>NZ_JASVDS010000001.1 GCF_030285365.1 Roseateles subflavus
GCTCAAGGGGGGCGAAGGCGCTGATCAGCTGCTGGGTGGCGAAGGTGACGACACGCTGATCGGTGGTGTCGGCAACGACACGCTGGACGGCGGTTTCGGCAGCGACACCTTCGTGTTCGCATCAGGCTTCGGCCAGGACGTGCTGAACGAGAACGACTGGGGCGGCGGCCGAGTGGACGTGGTGAAGTTCACGGACCTGGCCAGCACCGACGTCGAGTCGTTTGAGCGACGCGGATCGGATCTGGTGCTGACGTTCAAGTCCGGTGACAGCCTGACGCTGGCAAAGTACTTCTACGCCGACAATTTCCCCGAGTACAAGATCAATCAGATCCAGTTTACTGATGCGACCTGGACTCAGACTGATATCGTCCAGCGTGCGGTCTCGCATGTCGTTGGAGCGCCTAGGGGTGAAGCGCTTGCTGCGATTCCTGGAACACGCAGTCAACTGCTCGGGCTCAATGGCAACGACACGTTGAACGGCAACGCTGCCAGCAACGTTCTGGACGGGGGGGCTGGTGCTGATGCGCGGGCTGGGGGTGCCGGTAGCGACGCCTACGTTTTTGGCAAGGGCTATGGGATGGACTTCATCATCGAGCCGGACGAAACACAGGGTCCTGTGAATCGCAACTTGTTGAATGCAGGCCTCGCTCAGTCGGACCTCACGATTGTTTGCAGCGGCAACAACTTGATTGCAAACAGCAGCAGCACGTCAGACAGTCTCGCCGTTGTGGGCCGGTACTTGGGCGATGCCCAGCAGGTCGAGAAGTTCCGCTTCGCAAACGACGATGGGCTGACAAACCGGCAAGTGCAGTCGTTGGTGTCCGCAATGGCCGGATTCTCCGTGAGTGCTGTTCAGGCTGGCCCAGGCGAGTTGCCCTCGCAGCATCAGATGCCAATCCTTGGAGTGTCCGCTGTGACTGCCTGACATTGTCTTGGCCGCTGAAGCGCGACCGCTCGCAAGCCTGTTCTGCAGTTAAATGCCGGACATTGGGCCATGCGGGCGGCGCCACAGCGGTGGTTGTGTGGGCTTGAAGCCGCGAAAGCCAAAGCTCAAGCATTTGCTGGCCGAGGCGTATCAGGACATGCATCAGGACATTCTGGCGCTCACGGGCATTTTTCAGCGCAATGCACTAGCCGCGCAGGCCAGTCGCGAAGCAGCAGCCAGGACGCTCGTCCTGCATAACCTGCCTGAGCGACGTGCCTGCCGCCTAGCGGGACTCTTCAGGGATTTCAGACTGCCCACAGTCCACATTGGGGGACCGAATCCCCACCAGCCAAAGTCAGAACCTTTGCAAAAGATGTCCGCAACACACACTGTTTAGTAAAAACAGGAGCTTGCCCACAAAAATATCCACAAACATTGCAAATCAAAGGCGGTCACGGGAGGTCGTAGTTGTGTTCCTTGGCAGCTACTAGCTCCCTGGCACGGAAGACTGCTTGAGGTCAGCCAGCGTGAATTCGCTCACGTCAAGCCACTGTCTGCAACCGCTGCTAACCTGCCTGTCCATGTGGAGGGCGGCACCAGGCTGGTCAGAGGCATTCGTGGTAAACGATTCGAGAGACCGCAGAGTCCGTTACCCGACATTCAATGGCAGAGCTAAGTCATTTCTTGTCCGAAGCGGATGCCTGTACGTACCCCGCCGTGTATGCGGCAGCAAAGATGTCGCCCGCGACGGTTTGCGTTGGAAGGGCTGTCTGGAGGGTCGCCAGGAATTCGCTGCCAACTCGTGGGATGTTGTGCGCGATCCGGCCAGCGAGGGTTCCGAGTTCCCGAACAACTTGTTTCTCGATGTCCTGACTCATCGCGCGCTCTCCTACGCAGATCTGCACCGCCTGCTGGAGGATCGAAACGAGCCTGTTGCCGGCGTCCCGCGGCAGCCCCTGAAGCGCGAGCAATACCGGATAGCAAATCAGCGTCCAGCCCAGGCCATCGTTCTGCTGGAGAAACCGGACCCGACCGAACCAGCACGCCAGGACGGCGGCTACTGCATCCGGCTTGGTCTCTTCACCGAGCATCATCGAGCGCAAGAGGTTGCCCATGTGCGCGATCAGGTCGTTCGTGGACTTAGCGCTGTCCCAAATGGCTCGAACCAAGGTAATGAAGGGTCTGTGGCCCATGAAGCGCTCGTATAGCTGGGCGGCGCCGCCAGAAAATCCAGCGGGCGTCGCACCTTCCAACGATGCAATCAGGTAGCGATCGGTGACGGAGATCCCGACGTTCCAGTCGACAAGGGCCGCCAACTTGAGGCTTACCTCGGAAGGCTCCAGTTCGCTTCGGTTGTCTAGGATCTCCATCGTCTGTAGCGAAGTGCAGAACCATACAGCTGCATCGTCCGAATAGATCATGGCCCTGAGGATTGCGTCATCGCAATACACCAGGTATTTCTTCTCCTTAGCAAGCTCAACGTACTCGCGCATCACATGTAAGGGCGTGAGCTCCCCACTCTTCGGCGCGCTCGAGGTACCAGGCTGATCAATCTTGGCCACCCAACGATTCACTTCCTTGAGGATGCGTGCTGCCGTCTCAGCACCGACGCCACTGGCGAGGACCCCATTTGCATGCTGGCTGATGTAGCCGACGGTTGCCTTTGAGATGGCGATTCTTCTGAAAGCCGAGAACAGTTCATTGAACAAGCCCAGCGAGTCGACGACCAGCAGCGCGGTCAGGTCTAGCAAGGGGATGTCGCGCGTTGCGTCCGGGCTCTTTTCCTCTTTAGCCTGCGACAGGATGACCAGATGGAATTGACGGTCGCTGTAGCGCGAGGCTTTGGCGGCCTCCCAGAGCGTGAACGGGTCGCCGATGTAGTGAAAGACAAAGCCCGGGCGCACGATGAACGGAACTGGTAGCTCGCCCGACTTGACCCGCCGCTCCCTGACTTCAAAGCCCTCCAGCCGCTCTCTCGAATTGCCGCCAATCGAATCGAAGACATCGTGCAGGTCGTCGATGTCTTCGAGGCCGTTTTCAGGCAATGACACTCGCCTGAAGAAGCGGGACTCGGGCCACCGAGAGCAGAATCTGTCGATTCGCGCCTTCGCCCATTCGACGAACTGGCCATCGGGCTGAGGCCCAGTGAGCGTGACTGCCATCACCAGGTTGATGAGGATGCCTTCTTCTTCCTCGTTGTCTTGATTCACCAGTTCGCCGAGGCCCTTAGCTGTTTCGTGGGCCTTGGCATGCTCGCTTTGCTTGAAGTAGACCAGCGCGCTGAGCCGTAGGAGCTCCAGCCGCTCCTTGGGGCCTGACTCGAGTTCAAGTAAGCGGTCGATGGCCTTACGAACAGAATCCGTACGCCCCAATCGCAACGCCAGGCCCATGAAATTGTGAACATTCGGGATGCGGCTAGTCCCCGCTTCGACCACCATTTCGAGCATCTGTATGGCCTTTCCCGTGTGCCCCATCATTTCTTCGGCCACGGCAGCGGTAGCAAGCAGTCGCTCGTCACCTTTGAAACGCGCGAGGCCATCCGCCGCCACACCGGCTGCCTCTTGCCATTGGCTGAGCGTTGAATGGGCGGCCACCAGTCTCTGCGTGTCACCTAACGAAAGCAGCGCGCGGCCTTTGAGCTTCTTCGCGAGCTCTACTGCCTCCCGCGCCGGCTCAGGTTCATTGACGTTAAGGTTCAGAAACAGGTTAGCGACAAGCAACCAGGCATCAGGGTGGGTTTGAAGCCCCTCACGCAGTGCGTCCGTAGGTGAGGGCTCGGTGATCCCCAAGGTTCCCCTGCGCACGAACTCCGCGAACGGGACGAAGGACGCCCACTCAGGCTGCGCTGCCAGTACTTCATGGATCTCCCGGGCTTCGGCGTGTCGCCCAGCTTTGTGTGCAGCGGCGAAGCCAATGCTTAGTGCGAGAGGGCTGCTCTTGTGCTGTTCACCATCCCAGCGGGCAACCTTGAGCGCCACGGCGTGGCACTCATCGAAGCGACGAAGTTCGAACAGAAGGTTCGTCCGGCGGATAAGGACGTCCAGTTGCTCCGGCTGTCTGCGATTTGCGACAAGCGCGAGCTCCATCTCATTAGCACCGATGGCCAGCAACTCAAAGTCGCGCTGGAGATCGACGTACTCAGGCCGAGCCGCTGGTGCGTCCCCGAGCAGACGTATCGCTTCGGCTTCCTTGCCCAGCAGACCCGCTACCCCACACAAGACCGGCGCTAGCACATCGGTATTCGGTGGCCATCCGGCTTCACGGAGCCCACTCAGGCACTTTTCCGCCATGGACCATGCCTTCTCAGCGAGATCTAGATCGGTCCCGATCGCGCCAGACAAGGGTAGCTCGCTCAGCTCGTTGAGCGGGGTGACGTTTTCCGTCGCTCCACTCCACGCCGCCCGGGCAGCAACCAGTTGCACGCTGGTCAAGTCAGCCCGAGACAATTCGGTGTCGAGTTCGGCGGCCATGGCAAATTCAATCAACTCTTCGAACTTGCGCTGCCCAGCCAGCACAACCACCCTGGCCAGCGTCTGCTTGCGGTCAGTGATGCGCTGCAGGCAGCGTTCCGCTTCGTCGAGCTCCTGGATCGAGACATAACCACGGACGCGGAGCGACAAGCCCTCGTCAGAATCAGCACCCGATAGCATCGCCAAGGTGTCCCGAACGGCGGCCGTGTCGTTCCTATCCACGGCATGCAGGATCCTCAACTCGGCCAGCGGGAGAAGGTTTTCCTCGGTCTCATCAACGGCGTAGGCCTCTTCGAACTGAGCGATCGCCTCGTCTCGCCGGCCTCGTTGCACCAATGTCTTGGCTCGCTGGCTGATGAACAACGCTCGAAGAAACGGTGTTGAGCCAAATCCTGCCTCACCAAGTTTGGACAGGGCTTGTTCTGCTTGAGCTGTGCAACCTGCGCGCAGCATCACCCGGATCTCGAGTGCTTCTGACGGCCAGGCCGCAGTACCGCCCAATTCAGCACCGAGAACGAACGTGGCGAGTTCGTCGGGGCGAGCTTGGGCTGCACTAAGCAACCGACCTAGAGCTAGATGTCGGCTCGAACCGCCGATGCGCTTGTTCTGCCGCAGGATCTCTTCCAAGCTCGCGGCCGTTTTTACCAGTTGTAGCCGTGCTTGCAAGTGAGGCTCGATGCGCACGTCCTCATGGAGGAGCTGGCCGACGGTCAGATGTACTGTCTGCGTCTCGGTGTCGGAGAGGTCAAGCTCGTGGGGGCCTCCGCGCTTCACCCGAAGCTGATCCGAGATCCATGCCCAATGAATCGCACTCTCCGCCGGAACGGCCTTTCCCGATGAGCTGAGCTTGACCTCAGCGACGGCCAGCATGACGTCTTCCAGTGTGTTGGCATACAAATTTAAGGTCCGGCGTTTCATCCGGAACGCAATCTCGTTGCCGTCGTTCACCAGATCGAGCTTCTCGGTCCCTTTGAGCTGGATGAAGAAGGTGTGCTGAACGCCACCGTCGACGTCCACATACACCTGGAAATCGAAGCCGAAGTCGTTCTGGCCGCCGATGTCGTCGATGACCCAGCTGCCTGGACTAAAAGCGCCCAGCAGGACTTTTGAGGCCATGCTGATCCGCCTATTCCGGTCCACGATCGGAAAGTCTGCTGCCACAGTTCACCCCCTTGCTCACGCACAGCACCCGTTGACGACTAACCAGCCCTGGCAACAGATCGTCAATGCAATCCTTCTGGAAGGCGATTGTCAGCGCGCAAGATCGTCCCCGACTAACCTGCCCTCCGGGACTACCCGATAGGGACTGATCACGTACACCGGCAAATAGCGGAGTCCTGCCGTTCGGGCGAGCAAAGCGAATTGCAGCAATCGCTGCAGAACACTCAGCCGCGCCTCCAATGCATGCCAGACAAATCTGCCACGCCCCAATCACGGAAGCCTGTGCAGATCCTCATCACCCGCAAGACCGCCGGCGTTACATGTCTTGGCTAGGTCGTCCCTCTCGCCAGTTCGCCTAGCTCGGGGCTGCGCTATGCCCGAGAAGTTGAAAACTGAGTGAACAAATTGCAGAACTCAATGAACTTCGACAGCAGGCTGGGCGTGAGAAATGTCGCCCAGGCGAAGCTCCCGGACGCGGCAATGCCAGAAGCTGCGGTATCTATTCCGGAAACGCATAGATGGTGCCGGACTGGGAGTTACGGCGTGATTACATTGCGGTGACAATCATTTCCCCACCTGCCGCGACCCGGCGGTGGCGACCCCGCCGGGCTCAGAACATGAGGCTCGGCAAGTGCCTGACATTGCGATGCAGACCGGCGATCCGGCTGTGTTCCAGAGCGGCATTGGGCCAGGCCCGGCCCGCGCTTCCCCTCGCCTTCCGCCAGGGGCCGCCGCCCGAGCCTGACCCAATTCTGCTTTTCAACATCGAAGGACTTGCCATGAACCAACCCGTGATGGAAGGGCTGCGCCTGAACGTGCCCGCCTACGTCAAGCACCAGCGCCTGATCGCCTGGGTGGCCGAGATCGCCGCCCTGACCCAGGCCCGCGACGTCTACTGGTGCGACGGCAGCCAGGAAGAGTACGACCGCCTCTGCCAGCAGCTGGTCGACGCCGGTACCTTCAAGAAACTCAATCCCGCCAAGCGCGCCAACAGCTACCTCGCCTGCAGCGACCCCAGCGACGTCGCCCGCGTGGAAGACCGCACCTTCATCTGCTCGCAGAACAAGGAAGACGCCGGCCCCACCAACAACTGGATGGCCCCGGCCGAGATGCGCGTCCTGCTGCAGACCGGCGAGACCGCGCTGTTCAAGGGCGCCATGAAGGGCCGCACCCTGTACGTGGTGCCCTTCAGCATGGGTCCGATCGGCTCGCCCATCGCCCACATCGGCGTCGAGCTCTCCGACAGCCCCTACGTGGCCGTCAACATGCGCATCATGACCCGCATGGGCCGTGCCGTCCTCGACGTGCTGGGTGACAACGGCGCCTTCGTGCCCTGCGTGCACACCGTGGGCGCCCCGCTGGAAGCCGGCCAGGCCGACGTCAAGTGGCCCTGCAACAAGACCAAGTACATCGTCCACTACCCCGAGACCCGTGAGATCTGGTCCTACGGCTCGGGCTACGGCGGCAATGCCCTGCTGGGCAAGAAGTGCTTCGCGCTGCGCATCGCCTCGACCATGGGCCGTGACCAGGGCTGGCTGGCCGAGCACATGCTCATCCTCGGCCTGACCTCGCCCGAGGGCAAGAAGTACCACTTCGCCGCCGCCTTCCCCAGCGCCTGCGGCAAGACCAACTTCTCCATGCTGATCCCGCCCAAGGCCTTCGACGGCTGGAAGGTGACCACGGTGGGTGACGACATCGCCTGGATCAAGCCCGGTGCCGACGGCCGCCTGTACGCGATCAACCCGGAAGCCGGCTACTTCGGCGTCGCTCCCGGCACGAACACGCTGACCAACTTCAACTGCATGGCCAGCCTGAACCGGGACGTCATCTTCACCAACGTCGCGCTGACCGACGATGGCGACGTCTGGTGGGAGTCCATGACGGACACCCCGCCGGCCCACCTGATCGACTGGCAGGGCAAGGACTGGACGCCCGCCATCGCCAAGGAGACCGGCGCCAAGGCCGCCCATCCGAATGCCCGCTTCACCGTGGCCGCGACCAACAACCCGGCCCTGGACCCCGACTGGAACAACCCGGCTGGCGTGCCCATCGACGGCTTCATCTTCGGCGGCCGCCGCTCGACGACCGTGCCCCTGGTGACCGAGGCCCGCGACTGGGTGGAAGGCGTCTACATGGCCGCGACCATGGGCTCCGAGACCACCGCTGCGGCCGCCGGCCAGCAGGGCGTGGTGCGCCGCGACCCCTTCGCCATGCTGCCCTTCATGGGCTACAACATGGCCGACTACTTCCAGCACTGGCTGGACCTCGGCAAGAAGCTGGCCGACAGCGGCGCCACGCTGCCCAAGATCTTCTGCGTGAACTGGTTCCGCAAGGGCGCCGACGGCAAGTTCGTGTGGCCTGGCTACGGCGAGAACATGCGCGTGCTGAAGTGGATGCTGGACCGCGTGACGGGCAGCCAGGCGGGCGAGGAGCACGTGTTCGGCGTGACCCCGCGCTACGAAGACCTGAACTGGGACGGCCTGAACTTCACCAAGGAGCAGTTCGAGGTGGCCACCCGCATCGACAAGGCCGACTGGGCCGCCGAGCTGAAGCTGCACGACGAGCTCTTCGCACAGCTGGCCTATCACCTGCCGGCCGAGCTGCCGGCCACCAAGGCCAAGATCGAGCAGCGCCTGGCCGCCGAGTGATCCCCGACTGCATCCGCAGCCAAGCCCGCCTCGCGCGGGCTTTTTTCATGGCCCCGCGCCCCGCTCAAGGCCGATGACGGCACTCCGGCGAGGTCGGCGCCAGGGCGCTGCAGACGAAAAAAAACCTGCCGGCTTCATCAGCGGGCAGGCTCAACAGAGCAAGACGGCCCGAAGGCCGTTGCAGGAGACTCAGTCCTTGCGGGCGTGGGCGGCGCGCAGTTCGGCAGCAAAGCTGGGCATGCTGTCTTCGTACTGGGCGGCCAGGGCCAGCAGTTCGCGCTCTTCGCGGGCCTTCTTCGCGGCGGCCAGGTGAGCCTGGACCTTGGCGATCAGGCTCAGCCACAGGCGGGCGCCGATGGCAGCGAAGGAACCCCCATGACGAACGGTGCGGTGCAGGGGCAGACCGAAGGTTTGGGTGGCGACGCTCATGATGTGACTTCCTTGTGGGTGTTGCGGGCACCAGGGTGTGGTGCGATGGGATGAATTCTCGGGTAAACCCTAGACATTCTCCAAATGAATTGTTTGCATTTGCTCTATAAACAGCGTTCATATGAGCTTCCGCAACCTGGACCTCAACCTGCTGCGCGTCTTCGATGCCGTCATGGCGGAGCGCAACCTCACCCGGGCCGCCGAGCGCCTGGCCATGACGCAGCCCGCGGTCAGCCATGCCTTGAAGCGTCTGCGCGAGGCGCTGGGCGAGGAACTGTTCGTCCGCCAGGCCTTCGGCATGAAGCCCACGTCCCGGGCCGAGGGGCTGTGGCCGGAGATCCGCCAGGCGCTCGACCGGCTGCGCGCCGTGCTGGACCCGGGCGACTACCAGCCCGCGACGGAGGACGCCACCTTCCAGATTGCCATGGCCGACGCCACCGCTGCGCTGGTGCTGCCGCCGCTCGTGGCCGACCTCGAATCGCTGCAGGCCCGCGCCCGTGTGCACGTGCTGCCCCTCACCACGCGCGACCCGCGCAGCCTGCTCGAACAGGGCGAGGCCGACTTCGCGCTGGGCTACTTCCCGCAGGCTGTCGCGGCGCTCCAGGGGCAGGGCCAGCTGGCCGCCATCCGCCATCACCGCCTGTACGAAAGCCAGTACGTCTGTGTGATGCGCCGCGACCACCCGCTCGCGCAGGCGCCGCTGGACCTCGACACCTACTGCGCCGCCCACCACCTGCTGGTCAGTTTCTCGGGCCGGCCGCACGGCTTCGTCGACGAGTCCCTGGCGGCGCTGGGCCGCAGCCGCCGCATCGTGCTCACGGTGAACCAGTTCTTCACGGCGGGGCGGGTGGTCGCGCAATCGGACCTGCTGACGGTGCTCCCAGCCCGCTTCGTGAGCGCCACGGGCTACCGCAGCGGCCTCGTCGAGCGACCGCTGCCCCTGGCACTGGCGCCCGTTCACGTTGACATGCTCTGGCACATGCGCGACGAGGACCGGCCCTCGCTGCGCTGGATGCGCGAGCGGCTGCTCCTGGCCGCTGCGTTGGCGGCCGCCTGACCTGGGCGGATGGCGATCGGCGACAATCGCCCCATGAGCAAGATCGCCGACCTGAATGACGCCGAGTTCGCCGAACTCGACGAACTGCTGGCCCAAACGCCCGCTCCCCTGCAAGCCCTGGACGCCTCCATGCTGGACGGCTACCTCTGCGGCGTGCTGGTCCAACCCCGCCTGATCGAGATCGAGGAATGGCTGCCGCCCATCTTCGACTACGACGGCGGTGAGCTGCCGGCCGATGCCGACCCCGCCTGGCTTGCACGCATCCAGGAGCTGGTGCTGCGCCGTCATGGCGCCCTGAACCGCAGCCTGGCGGAGCACGGCTGGTTCGACCCGGTCGTGCTGGACCTGGACGCCGAAGCCGCCGCCGCCGCCGAAGCCGGCGAGACGCCCGAGGCCGATGCGGCCGACGACGAGCAGCTCTCGCCCATCGCCCGCACCCTGCTGCCGTGGGTGGCCGGTTTCCAGCATGCCGCCCTGTGCTTCCCCGAGCTGGGCGAGCTGGATGACGAGGGCGTGATGAACGCCATGGCGCGCCTGTACCGCCACCTGCCCGCCGAGACGACGGAGGAGAAGGAAGTCGTCGCCACGCTGGACCGCGAGCACCCGCTCAAGGACATCGACGACGCCATCGAGGACCTGGTCGTCAACGTGGCGGACCTCTACGACCTCACCACCGACCTGCGCTACAAGGTCGAGGCCGTGCGCCGCGAGACGCCCAAGGTCGGCCGCAACGACCCCTGCCCCTGCGGTTCGGGTCGCAAGTACAAGCAGTGCCACGGCGCCAACTGAGCGTCCCCCGGCGGCCCCGGCACGGGGCTGCCTCGCGCCCATGAAGCTGCAGATCCTCTCGGACCTCCACATGGAGACGGAGGCCTTCGAGCCCCAGCCCGCGCCCGAGGCCGAGCTGCTGGTGCTCGCGGGCGACGTCGACAGCACCTGGCGCGGCCTCGCCGCGTTCGTAGGCTGGCCCGTGCCCGTGCTCTTCGTGCCGGGCAATCACGAGTACGACCACCGCGAGATCCGCGAGACCGGCGCCCACCTGCGCCGCGAGTGCGAGCGGCTGGGTCTGGACATGCTGGACGACGAGGAGCGCCTGCGCACGGGCGTCGACGGCCGCCGCATCCGCTTCCTGGGCTCCACGCGCTGGAGCGACTTCGACGTCTTCGGCGCGGATCAGCGTGAGCGGGCGATGCGGGCGGCCGGCTACTTCCAGCGCGTCATGAATGCCCGTCTTGAGGGCCAGCCCTTCGATGCCGACGCCGTCCGCCGCCTTGGCCTCGAGAACCGGGCCTGGCTCGCGCAGGCCCTGGCCCAGGCGCCGGCCGAGCCGGTGGATGCCACCGTCGTCATCACCCACTTCGCGCCCAGCCTGAAGAGCGCCGACCCGCGCTACGGCAAGCAGCCGGGCACGGCCAGCTTCTGCAACGACGACGAAGCACTGATGCCCGGCGTGGACCTCTGGATCCACGGCCATCTGCACTGCCGCCACGACTACCGCATCAGCCATGCGGCCGGCGGCAGCACCCGCGTCCTGTGCAACGCCCGCGGCCATGGCCGCAAGGGCGAGGCGCTGGGTTACCAGGCGCAGCGGGTCGTCGAGGTCTGATCGAGGATCGCCCGGCTCGCGCCGGCAATGCCGGTCGGGCCGGCGCCGCTTGAGATTCGTCAATCCGGCAGGCGCGGCTTGTGCCAGACTTCATGCGCACCCAACGGACATGACGCCACCTGATGGCGGGGAGAAATGGCATGAAGATTCTGGTCGCCGTCGATGGCAGCTCCTATACCAAGCGCATGCTGGCCTACCTGGTCGCACACGACGAATGGCTGGGCAATGCGCACCAGTACACCATCCTGCACGCCGTGCCGGCCGTGCCGCCGCGCGCTGCCGCCGTGCTGGACAAGGCCGTGCTGAAGTCCTACTACGACGATGAGGCCGAGAAGGTGCTCAAGACCGTCCGCACGTTCTTCGAGAAGCAGAAGGTCCGCGCCGAGTTCGTGAGCAAGGTCGGCCCGGCGGCCGACGTCGTCGCGGCGGCGGCCAACAAGGGCAAGTTCGACCTGCTGCTGATGGGCTCGCACGGCCATGGCACGCTGGGCAACCTGGTGCTGGGCTCGGTGGCGACCAAGGTCATGAGCCAGACCGACGTGCCCGTCCTGCTGGTGCGTTGAACGCCGGACGGCGCCTCAGCCGAGGCGCCCGAAGCCGGCGCCGGCGCCCTCGCTAGACCCGGCGGTGCAGCCAGGCGAGCGGCGACTCGCCCGCGCTGGGTGGCGGGCTTTCGGTGGACTCGAGGCGCTGGTAGTCGCTGGTGCGTCGAAATGAATCAGCCTCGTCCTCGAGCGTGACCTCGAGGCCGAAGGCCGTGCCCATGTCCGCCGGGTCCTGCACCGGGCGATTGCTGGGCTGACGGCGGAAGAATCGCAGTGCGGCGGCAGGGGCAAATCGCATGGTGGACCTCATCTGGCAGCTGGACATGAAACGGCCCGAAGGGCCGATTCCATCGCGTATCCCTCGCGTATTGCGCTGGATCACGCAGGGTTCCAGTGTGCTCGTCTGAGCGCCCGCAGATATCCCTAAATTGGGTGGAAAACGACAGGCAGTTGGCAAAAACTCACGCGCTTGCAAAGTGATGCAAAGCCAAGTCTTTGTTGCCGATGCCATCGGTGCAATCCCTGTGCGAAATGCTATGGTTCCGGCATGACTGTTCGCACCTTCCTCGTGCTGAGCCGCGGCATGCTGTGCACCATTGCGCTGGCAGTGCTGGCCGTCTGCTGGCATGCCGCCCTGTCGGGGGACACCCGGCGCCATCCCGGCCCGCTGGCCCAGCGCCCTGCACTCGTCACAGGCGCGCTGCCCACGCTGTCCGGTCGTGCGCCTCAGCCCATGGCCCCCGCCTCCGCACCCGCGCGACGCGTGGCCCTGGCCACGCAGGGCCTCTGAGCTTCCAGGCGCGCCGGCCCGGCGGCACTCAGCCCTTCGCCGCCGTTGCGGGGCCCGCCGCCTTGCGTCGCCCGGGCAAGGCCTTGAGCGCGCCCCGGGCGCCTGTGCTGAGCGCCTGCCCCACCTGATCCAGCAGGGCCACCCGGCCCGGCGCCGGCGCGGCCTCGCTCACCAGCTTCCACTGGTGCCAGTACAGCGTCAGATCCACGCTGACGTCCGCACGCACGGGCAGCAGCTGGCGCTTGCGCACCAGCTCGCGCACCTGCAGCTCCGGCACCACCGCGATGCCCCAGCCCATGCAGGCCGCCCGCACGATGGCGTCGCTGGACGGCACATAGCGCTCCTTCAGCCGCGGATGCCGCACGCCGAAGGCCTGGCTGATCCACTGCACCTGGTTGTCGTCCTTGCGGTTGAAGACCAGGAAAGGTAGCTGCGGGAAGTTGGCCTCGTTGAGCCCGCCCGGCAGGTGTCGGGCCACGAAATCCGGGCTGGCGACGGCCACATAGGACATCACCCCGAGCGGCTGCACCACGCAGCCTCGCAGCGCCTGCTTCACCGTGCTGACGCAGCCCAGCACCTCGCCCTGTCGGAGCCAGTCGTGGGTGAAGTCCTGGTCATCGACGATCAACTCGAGCCCGAAGCCCTCGCGCAGGCCCTGCTGCACCAGGCCGTCCAGGGCTGGCAAGACCCAGGTGGCGAGGCTGTCGGCGTTGACGGCGATGGGCAGGCGCTCGTGGGGCGTCACCTGGCTGCCCAGCTCCCGCGCGACGTCGGTGCGCAGCGCCTGCAGCTGGCGCGCAAAGCGCAGCAGGACCTTGCCGGGTTCCGTCAGCCGCAAGGGGCGGGAACGCACGACCAGCAGTTGACCGACCTGAGCCTCCAGACTGCGCAGGCGCTGCGAGACGGCGCTCTGTGTGACGCTCAGGCGCTGGGCGGCGCGCTCGAAGCTGCGCTCATCGGCCAGGGCGGCCAGGCAGTCGAGGCCGGCGGAGTCGAGGTCTTTCATAAGAACAATTAATGTATCGCGAGAAATATGAATGGCGCTTCTTGATTTGCATCAGGCTCCGGACAATGCGCCAGCCGTGTCGCGTCTCACGCCTGCGGCGATTTCCCGCCCTCTTCCCCCTTCAATCCGGCCAAGCAAGCGCCGATCATTCCGGAATCCCGCCCACGGGCTTCCTTCGCAGGAGCAGTACAGATGAAAGTCGTCGTTCTGGGTGCAGGCATCATCGGCGTCGCCACCGCCTGGTATCTGCTGGAGGAGGGCCATGACGTGGTGGTGGTCGACCGCCAGGAAGACGCCGCCATGGAGACCAGCTTCGCCAACGGCGCGCAGATCTCCGTCAGCTTCTGCGAGCCCTGGGCCAATGCCGGCGCGCCGTTCAAGGTCGCCAAGTGGCTGCTGCGCGACGACTCCCCTCTGCTGTTCCGCCCGCGCCTGGAAGTGGCGCAGTGGCGCTGGGGCCTGAGCTTCCTCACCCAGTGCACCAACGCCGCCTTCGAGCGCAACGTGGAGCAGCTGGTGCGCCTGGGCCGCTACAGCCATGAATCGCTGAAGTCGCTGGTGACGCAGACGGGCATCGAGTACGAGCGCCTCGAGCGCGGCATCCTGCACTTCTTCTCCAGCCAGGCCGACTTCGACGCCGGCGCCGCCGGGGCCGAGGTCATGCGCGCCCACGGCGTGGACCGCCGCGTCCTGAACCGCGACGAGGTGCTCAAGGTCGAGCCGGCGCTGCGCGCCTTCGGCAACAACATCTTCGGCGGCACCTTCACGCCCAGCGACGAATCGGGCGACGCCCGCGTCTTCACGCAGAAGCTGGCACAGGCCTGCATCGCACGCGGCGCGACCTTCCTGTACGGCCATGACATCCTGGCGCTGCAGCGCGAGGGCCAGGCCATCAGCGGCGCGCAGATCGCCAACGTGCGCACCGGCCAGAAGGCCGTGCTCAAGGGCGATGCCTTCGTCGCCGCCATGGCCTCCTACACGCCGCAGCTGCTCAAGCCGCTGGGCGAGTTCCTCAACATCTACCCCGCCAAGGGCTACTCGGCCACCCTGCGCCTGAAGAAGCCCGAGCAGGCCAGCGTCGTGAGCCTGCTGGACGACACCCGCAAGATCGCCATCTCCCGCCTGGGCGACTACGTGCGCATCGCCGGCACGGCCGAGCTGGTGGGCATGGACACGAGCCTCGACACGCCCACCTCGCGCGTGCGCTGCGACGCCCTGGTCAAGCGCTACGAGGAGCTCTTCCCCGGCGTGGCCGACCTCGGCGAGCGCAACTACTGGACCGGCCTGCGTCCCAGCACGCCGACGAACATCCCCTACATCGGCCGCTCGAAGAAGGCGTCCAACCTCTGGCTCAATGCCGGCCATGGCACGCTGGGCTGGACGCATGGCGCCGGCTCGGGCCGTGCGGTGGCCGAGCTGCTGAGCGGCAAGCGCCCCGCGCTGGAAGGCTTCGGCTTCTACGGCGACGCCCTGCCCGCCACGCCGGCACGCCGCCTGGCCGCGGCCTGATCGCCCCGCTGCCAGGCGCCGCCCGGGGCCGGGCTCCACCGGCGCCTGTCGGCCGGGATGACTACAATCCGCGCCCTTCCCCGCATTTCAGGGCGCCGCCATGTCTTCCCTTTCCAGCGCCAATTCCCCCAGCGCCGCCAATTTCTGTGCCATCGACTTCGGCACGTCCAACTCGGCCGTCGCCATTCCCGACCCCGCGGGCGGCATGCGCCTGGTGGCGCTCGAGGGCAGCCGGGTCACCATGCCCACGGCGGTCTTCTACTTCACGGAAGGCCGCCATGACGCCGACGGCCCGCCCCGCGCCTTCGGCCGTGCCGCGCTGGCCGCCTATGTGGAAGGCACCGATGGCCGCCTGATGCGCTCGATGAAGAGCATCCTCGGCTCCAGCCTCATCGACCAGACCACCGACGCCGGCGGCGGCCGGGGCGTGAAGTACTTCGACATGCTGGCCGGCTACCTCAAGCGTCTGAAGGGCCAGGCCGAGGCCGCCGCGGGCCATGCGATCGACCGCGTGGTGCTGGGCCGCCCCGTCTTCTTCGTCGACGAGGACCCGGTGCGCGACGCCGCCGCGCAGGCCTCGCTGGCGTCCGCCGCCCACGCCGTGGGCTTCACCGACATCCATTTCCAGTTCGAACCCATCGCCGCGGCCTTCGACTACGAGCGCCAGGCCCCGGCCGAGCAGCTCGTGCTGGTCGCCGACATCGGCGGCGGCACGTCCGACTTCTCCATCGTGCGCGTCGGCCCCGAGCGCATGGCGCGGCTGGACCGCCGCGAGGACATCCTCGCCAACCACGGCGTGCACATCGCCGGCACGGACTTCGACCGCCACGTCGAGCTGGCCGCCATCCTGCCGGAATTCGGCTACCGCAGCCTCGGTCCGGCCAAGCCCGGCCAGGTGCCGCGCGAGGTGCCCAGCGGCGTCTACTTCGACCTCGCGACCTGGCACCTGATCAACACCGTCTACAGCCCGCAGCGCATGGCCGAGCTGCGCAGCATGCGCAGCTTCTACGGCGACACGCGCCACCACGACCGCCTGATGACGGTGGTGGAGGACCGCCTCGGGCACGAGCTGGCCAGCCGCGCGGAGGACGCCAAGATCGCCGTGGCGGCGGGCGGCCAGGTGGAGGTGGACCTGGGCCTGATCGAGTCCGGACTGTCGGTCCGCTTCGACGCCGACGGCGCCCACCAGGCCCTGGGCCGCGACATCGAGCGCATTGCCCAGGCCGGGCGCGAGACCGTGGCGCTGGCCGGCCTGACTCCAGATCGCATCGACGCCCTCTACTTCACCGGCGGCTCCACCGGCCTCGTCCCGCTGGCCGAGCGCATCGCAGCGGACTACCCGACGGCGCGCCGGGTCCAGGGCGACGCCTTCGCGTCGGTGGCAACCGGCCTCGGCCTGCACGCCGCCCGCCTGTTCCGCGCCCAGGCCTGACGAAAGGCACGGGGGGCCGGCCCTGCTAGATTCCGGGGCTTCGCCTCCCGAGGCAGCCCCCTGACGCCATTCCCGCGCGGCCCGGATCGTCGGCACGATCGACCGGACCGCGGACCTTCCGGAGCTTGTCCCCATGCCCAGCCGCCTGTCCCCCGCCCGCACCCCGCGCGCGCTCTGCATCGCCCTCAGCCTGGCCTTCGGCGCGCTGGCACCGCTGGCCGCCACGGCCCAGGCCCCCGCGGACGCGGCCTCTGCGGTGACCCGCTACCAGCAGCCCAGCGAGGCCATGCGGGCCGTGCTGGACGCGCCGGCCCTGCCCACGCACAGCCTTTCGCCCGACCAGAAGACCCTGGCCGTGATGCGCAGCCAGCGCTACCGGCAGGTGGCGGACCTGGCGCGGCCGGCCCTGAAGCTGGCCGGCATGCGCATCGACCCCGCCGCCCACGCGCCCCTGCTGAGCACACCGTCGCTGGAGAGCCTCGTGCTGCGCCCGGTGGCCGGCGGCGCCGAGCGCACCGTGGCGCTGCCCGCCGGTGGCGGCTTCCATCACCTGCGCTGGTCGCCCGACAGCCGCCATGTCCTGCTCAACCGCCGCACGCCCACGGGCGTGGAGCTGTGGGTCGGCGACCCCGGCACCGGGGCGCTCAAGAAGGTCCAGGGCCTGAAGCTCAACACCCTCCTGGAAGCGGACGCGGTCTGGCAAGGCCCCGACGTGATGGTGGTGCTGGCGGTGCCCGCCAAGACCGGGCCGGCACCGCGTTTCGAGGCCCCGGACGGCCCGACGGTGCAGGAGTCCCTGGGCCGCCAGTCCCCGGAACGCACCCTGCAGGACCTGCTGAAGAACGCGCAGGACGAGGCCGTGTTCGCGCATTACGTGCGCTCGCAGCTCACCCGCGTGAACCTGCGCACCGGCGCGCTGCAGGCCCTGGGCGAGCCCGGCCTCTTCTCGAGCCTCCAGGCCGCGGGCACGCAGGGTCAGGTCTTGACCGAACGCCTGCGCCCGCCCTTCAGCTACCAGGTCACCTGGCAGGACTTCGCCCGCGACGTCGACCTGCGCGACGCCCAGGGCCGTGTGCTGCGCGCCCTCGCCCCCGTCGCGCTGAAGAAGGATGTGCCGGTGGATGGTGTCATCACCGGCCCCCGCCACTACACCAGCTCGCCGGGCGCGGACGCGGCCGTGTACTGGCTCGAGGCCCTCGACGGCGGCGATCCGCGCCGCAAGGTCGAGCACCGCGACCGCCTCATGCGCCTGGCCGCGCCCTACACCGGCGAGCCGCAGGAAGTGCACCGCAGCATCGGCCGCGCGACCATGACCGAGTTCCTGGAGGGCGGCCAGCAGGCCGTGCAGGCCGATGTGGACCGCGAACGCCAGTGGATGCGCCTGAGCCTGCTGGACCTCGGCGCCCGCCCGGCCCCGGCCCGCGTGATCAGCGAGCGCTCGACGCGCGACCGCTACAAGGACATCGGCCAGCCCCTGCGCCGCATGCAGCCGAACGGCCGCCAGGCCATGCGGGTGGATGACGGCGCCCTGTGGCTCGTCGGTGCCGGCGCCAGCCCCGAGGGCGAGCGTCCTTTCCTCGACCGCCTGCAGCTCTCGGATGGCAGCATCCGCCGCCTGTTCCGCGCCGGCAGCAGCCACTACGAGCGCCCGCTGGCCGTGCTGGACGCCCAGGGCAGCCAGGTCCTCCTGAGCCGCGAGAGCGCGAGCGAGGTGCCGCAGCTCGTGCTGCGCAGCGGTGCGGAGCTCTCGCAGGTCCAGGCCCTGACCCGCTACACCGACCCCGCCCCGCAGCTGCGCGACGTGCAGCGCGAGCTGGTCAAGTTCAAGCGGGCGGATGGCGTGGAGCTGTCGTTCTGGCTGTACAAGCCGCCCGGCTACCAGGCCGGCGAGCGTCGCCCGACCTTTGTGTGGGCCTACCCGCTGGAGTTCACCGACGCCTCGGTCGCCGGCCAGGTCAGCGGCTCCGGCAACCGCTTCACCAGCTTCGGCGGCACGAGCCCGCTGATGCTGCTGCTGGACGGCTACGTCGTGCTGATGGACGCCACGATGCCCGTGGTGGGCGACCCCAAGACGGTCAACGACAGCTTCATCGCGCAGATCACGAGCAACGCGCAGGCCATCATCGACAAGGCCGTGGAGCTGAGCGTCAGCTCACGCGAGACCATGGTGGTGGGCGGTCACAGCTACGGCGCCTTCATGACGGCCAACCTGCTCGCGCACACCGATCTGTTCAAGGCCGGCATCGCCCGCAGCGGCGCCTACAACCGCTCGCTGACGCCCTTCGGCTTCCAGAGCGAGCAGCGTACCTACTGGGAGGCGCAGGACGTCTACCAGCGCCTCTCGCCCTTCAACTACGCCGACAAGCTCAAGGAGCCGCTGCTGCTGATCCACGGCGACAGCGACGACAACCCGGGCACCTTCCCCATCCAGAGCCAGCGCTTCTACCAGGCGCTGTCCGGCACGGGCGGCCACGTGCGCTATGTCTCCCTGCCCTACGAGGGTCACGGCTACACGGCGCGTGAATCCATCGGCCACACGCTGTGGGAGATGCGCCAGTGGATGCAGCGCCAGGTCGGTGAGGGCAAGCCGCTGAACTGAGCGGTGGCCTGAAACGATCACGGGGCGCTCTGGGCGCCCCGTGCCACGAGATGGCGATGCCGGCAGCGGTGCCGACGCGCCGGCTCAGTGCCGCCGCGGCGGGCCGCCTCGCCCGCCCGGCCCGGGTCGACGCGGGCCACCGGGCCGACCGGCAGGCTGCGTGCTCTTGAGCGGCCGCGTCACGTCGGCCAGCAGCAGGCTGGCACGCACGAGGCACTCGACAGCCTCGGCCACGTCCGTCGGCGGCTCCAGGGACTCGATCTCCTCGAGCAGCTCGTCGGCGTCCTCGAGGTCGTCCGGGTCCAGGTGCATGTACAGCTGCGCGAGCGGCTCCAGCAGCTCGGAGGCCTCTTCCGCCATCAGGTCCGGGAAATGCTCGGAGGCGAGCGCGAAGCCCGCCACCCAGGCATACACGACCTCCGCGGGCTCGGCGTCCTCGTCGAGCTCGAAGACCCAGGGGTCGAACCACTGGCGCTCGGCGATGGCGGTGTTCAGCTCGCGGTAGCGGCGGCGCACCAGGGCGAAGAGCGCCTCGCCGTCGTAGCCGCGCGGCGGCTGGCGGCCGTCGGGGTCGAGCACGAAGGGCGCCCAGTCCGCGAAGGGCACGGGCCGGGGCTGCAGCAGCACGCCCACGAGGTAGCCGTCCAGCATGCTGATGTCCAGGGGCTCCAGCGGGCCGGGGACGGCATCGAGCAGCGACTGCAGGCGCTCCATGTCCTGCTCAGACAACGGCTCGTCGGACCGTGCCTGCGAGACAGGGGCCGCGGCCGGTGCCGGGCGCCGGGCCGCGGCTGGCGCGGGTCGGGCGGCCGGTCCGGGCTGGCGGGCGCCGCCGCGCGGAGCGGCCGGCGACTGGGGGCCGCCTTCGGTGGGCCGACGGCTCCGCTGGCCTCCTCCGGACGCGGACGGGTGGGACGACGAGGGCTTGCGCGGCTTGGAGGTACTCATGCCCGCATTATCCGGCCCCAGCTCCTCGCGCAGGGCTTTTGACGGGGCGGCCCCTCCCGCCGGCGAAGGCACCGCACAATCGGCACCGCCCCGCCTTCTGCCTCCCCCCTGCCATGAGCGACACCCCGACGACCGCCCGCCGATTCCTGTTCCTCAACGCCAGCACCCGCGTGCCCGGCGTGATGGGCAATACCGAGGCCCTGGCCCGGACCGCGGCCGCCGCGCTGCCGTCAGGCATCGAGCAGCAATGGCTGCGCCTGGCCGACCATCCGCTGCCGCCCTTCGTCGATCACCGGCACGACATCGGCACCTATCCCCTGCCGGAAGGCGCTGGGCGGCTGCTGCTCGACGCCACGCTCGCGGCCACGGATCTCGTGCTGGTCGCCCCCGTCTACTGGTACAGCCTGCCGGCCTCCGTGAAGCTCTACCTGGACCACTTCAGCGCCTGGATGCGCGTGCCCGGCCTGGACTTCAAGGCCCGCATGGCCGGCCGGCGGCTGTGGCTGGTCACGACCAGCGGCGACCGCGCCAAGGCTCAGCCCATGATCGACAGCACGCGCCTGTGCGCCGAATTCCTGGGCATGCAGTGGCAGGGCGCCCTGTGGGGCAAGGGCGGCGCGCCCGAGGCGATCCGCGCGGACGAGACGGCCCTGACCGAGGCCACCCGCTGGTTTGAGGGGGTTTGAAACATCTGCTTGCCAAAGACGCGGGTCATCCCACCAAGTAGGGATAGCGAGCCCCCCGGGCCAACCCTAGAGTTGCACCCATGCCGGCCGAGAGGCCAGCACGGATCCCAACGACGTCCTTACCCAAGGACTTATCCGCCCGAGCACGCAAGTGCTTGGGCGTTTTTTTTGGCGGGTGCGGAAGGTCCGTCCGCGCGGCGTCGGGCGACCCGCGCGCTCAGTCGAAGCCGGCGCGCAGGCCCTGCCGCAGGTGATCCACCAGCAGACGCACGGGCTGCGGCGTGTGGCCGCTCCAGGGGTGGATGGCGTAGATGGCCTCGCCAAAGAAGTCGACGGGCCGCCATGCCGGCAGCACCGGCTCCAGCAGCCCTTGGCGAAGGGCCTCCCTCGCGCTGAAGTCGGGCAGCAGCGCCAGGCCGAGGCCCGCCAGCGCCGCCTCGCGCAGCACCTCGCTGTTCCCGGCCCGCAGCGGGCCCTGCACCGGCACCCGCACGCGCTCGACGGCCTCGCCCCGCCCGCGGGCGAAGAACCACTGCGCCGGCCCCGAGCGCAGGTACGGCAGGCAGGCATGCCCGGCCAGCTCGGCCGGATGCTGCGGCCGCCCCGCGCGTGCGAGGTAGGCCGGGCTCCCCACCAGCAGGGCCTGGGACGCGCAGAGCTTGAAGGCCACATGGGTGTCCGGCGGCCGGCTGGTGTGGCGGATGGCCAGGTCGAAGCCCTCCTGCGCCAGCGCGACGAGGCGATCGGACAGGTCCAGCTCGATGCGGATCTCCGGGTAGCGCTCGAAGAAGGCCGGCAGCGCCGGGGCGATGTGCTGGCGCCCGAGCGCCACCGGCGCGGTGACGCGCAGCAGGCCGCGCGGCGTGCCGGCCGCCTCCAGCGCCTCGCTCAGGCTGCGGCTGAGCAGCTGAAGCCCCGGCTCCGCCTGCTCGACGAGACGCCGGCCGGCGTCGCTGAGCCGCACCGAGCGGGTGCTGCGCTGGACCAGCTGCTGCCCGAGGTGCCGCTCCAGCTCGGCAATCCGCTGGCTGATGGCGGCCTTGGAGAGCCCGAGCCGCTGCGCCGCCTGCGTGAAGCTGCCCAGGCGCGCCACGGCCACGAGGGCCTGGAGCTGCACCCAGAGCTGTTCCTCGCGGACGGCGGGACGGGGCGCTGGCGGCGCGGCAGGCGCAGGGGCAGAAGCGGTCATGGCGGGTCCGATCGGCGGGAGTCAGGCCTCTCGATTGTTCATCAATCTGAACAATGATGTCAGCCTCCCGGGCTAGGCAGGGCGGGCGGCGCTCCCTAGACTGCCCTCATTCCCCAGCCTTCCCGAATCGAGTTCCCATGAGCACCCTTGCCTATACCGATGCCCGCGACCTGGGCCACTACATCGCCGGCCAGCGCGTGGCCGCCAGCGGCGAGCGCCGCCAGCCCGTCTTCAACCCGGCGACCGGCGCCGTGGCGCGTCAGCTGCAGCTGGGCACCGTGGAGGATGTCCAGGCGGCCGTCGCCGCGGCCCAGGCCGCCTTCCCCGCCTGGGCGGACACCCCGCCCCTGCGCCGCGCCCGTGTGATGTTCAAGTTCCTCGAGCTGCTGCATGCGCACCGCGACACCCTGGCCGCCATGATCACCGCCGAGCACGGCAAGGTCTTCAGCGACGCCCAGGGCGAGGTCGCGCGGGGCATCGACGTGGTCGAGTTCGCCTGCGGGATTCCGCAGCTGCTCAAGGGCGACTACACCGAGCAGGTCTCGAACGGCATCGACAACTGGACCCTGCGCCAGCCCCTCGGCGTGGTCGCGGGCATCACGCCCTTCAACTTCCCCTTCATGGTCCCGATGTGGATGGCGCCGGTGGCCCTCGCCTGCGGCAACACCTTCATCCTCAAGCCGAGCGAACGCGACCCCTCGCCGAGCCTGCTCGTCGCCGAGCTGCTGAAGGAGGCCGGCCTCCCGGACGGCGTCTTCAACGTGGTGCAGGGCGACAAGACCGTGGTCGACGCCCTGCTTCACCACCCGGACGTCAAGGCGCTCAGCTTCGTCGGCTCCACGCCCATCGCGCAGTACATCTACCAGACCGGCGCGTCGCAGGGCAAGCGCGTCCAGGCCCTGGGCGGCGCCAAGAACCACATGGTGGTGATGCCCGACGCCGACATCGATCAGGCCGTGGACGCCCTCATCGGCGCCGCCTACGGCTCGGCCGGCGAGCGTTGCATGGCCATCTCGGTCGCCGTGCTGGTCGGCGAGGCGGCGGACCGCCTGATGCCCAAGCTGGCCGAGCGCGCCCGCAGCCTGGTGATCCGCAATGGCATGGACCCGGCCGCCGAGATGGGCCCCGTCGTGACCCGCGAGGCCCGCGAGCGCATCGAGAACTACATCGCCTTGGGCGTGGCCGAGGGCGCCGAGCTGGTGGTCGATGGCCGTGGCCATCAGGTCGCCGGACATGAGGGCGGCTTCTTCACGGGCGGCACGCTGTTCGACCGCGTCACCCCGGGCATGCGCATCTACCGCGAAGAGATTTTCGGCCCCGTGCTCGCCTGCGTGCGCGTCCCCGACTTCGCCACGGCCGTGGACCTCGTCAACGCCCACGAGTTCGGCAACGGCGTGGCCTGCTTCACCAGCGACGGCAACGTGGCCCGCGAATTCGCACGCCGCATCCAGGTGGGCATGGTGGGCATCAACGTGCCGATCCCCGTGCCCATGGCCTGGCACGGCTTCGGGGGCTGGAAGAAGAGCCTGTTCGGCGACATGCACGCCTACGGCGAGGAGGGCGTGCGCTTCTACACCAAGCAGAAGAGCGTCATGCAGCGCTGGCCGGCCAGCATGGCCAAGGGCGCGGAGTTCATGATGCCCACGCACCGCTGAGCACGCCGTCCGCCACGCGACCGGGGCGTTGGCGGGCCTCGAGCGGCGCCGCGTGGGTGATCGAGATCCGGCATGGCCGGGTCACGTGTCCGGGTCGCGTGTCGGGGTCACACGCCCGGGTCACGTGTCGGGGTCGCCTGCGGGTTTCGTGCGGCCGGGAAGCGGCTTCAGGCGCAGGGTCCGGGTCCGGGTCCGGTTCCGCGCAGCGAGCTTTGTCTTCTGCGTGACACTCGCGCCGCCGGGGGCGCTTGCGGTCCCGCCGCCGCCTGCAGTGACGGAATGGCGGTGGTGGCGCCCCGCGGTGCGCGGGACGGGCAGACGGGCCCGCAAACGTGATCTCAGCACGCGGTCGGTCCCGAACTTTCGGCTACCCTTGCCGGCTTCGCTTCATTGCAGTTGAAGCCGACGCCGCCGATGCCCACCGTACTCACCGAACGTCTCACCGAACAGCTGACCCAGTGCCTGGCCGAGGCGCGCGATGCCCAGCATGAGGCCACGCTGGAGCTGGGTCTTGCCCGGGCGTCGGAAGCCTGGTCCCACGCCCGGCAGCTGGGATTCCTGGCCGAGCAGATCGAGGCGGGGCGGCTGCGTGTCTACTTCCATTACCGGCGCGGCGAGCTGCAGGAGATGCTGGAGCTCTCGCAGGAGGTCCAGGCGCTCATGCGGCCCCTGGGGCCCAGCGCCCAGCTGTGTGAACTGCTGCGCTGGACCAGCCTGGCGGCCTCCGAGCTGGGGGATTTCGAGACCGGGCTCAACTGCGCCAACGAAGGCCACGAGCTGGCCCGGGCCCTGGGGGACAAGCGCGTGCTCGCCGCCGCCCTCAATGCGCTGGGTGCCTGCTTCGAGCGCATGGGCGACCCCTGGCAGGCCGAGCGACTGATGAACGAGGCCGCCGCCCTGGCCCGGGACGAGGCCACGGCCTACGAACGCGTCATCACCCTGAACAACCTCTGCACGACGGCGCTGGGCGAGTACCACCTCATGCGCGACAGCGGCCACGAAAGCGCCTGCCAGGAGGCCCTGCAACGGGCGCTGCACTATGGGCGCGAGGTCCGCCCGCATGCGCGCCAGCTGGGCGAGCTCTATGCCCTGGCCCTGACGGACAGCAACCTCGGCGAGGTGCTCCTGCTGATGGGCGAGCTGGGCGAGGCCGAGCCTTATCTGCGTGCGGCGCTGGCCCAGGCCCAGGCGCGCCAGTTCGATGCCCTGGCCGGGCGTGTGCATTGCAACCTCGCCGAACTGGCGCTGGCCCAGGACGACCTTGCGCGGGCCTGGACCCATGTGCTGGCCGTGCAGGACGAAACCACCGTGCTGTTCAACAGCTACCAGGCCCTGCGCCTGCACCGCGTGGCCTACCGCTGCGCCAAGGCCGAGGGCAACCTCGACGAGGCCCTCCACCACCTCGAGGCCTTCCAGCGCCTGGAGCGCCGCCGCAGCGTGGCGCAGCTGATGGCGCAGTCGCGCTTCTTCGTCAGCCGCCTGGAGGCCGAGCAGGCCCGTGCCGCCGCGGACCAGGCCCACCAGAAGGTCAGCGTGCTCACCGCCCGCACCCAGGAGCTCGAGGCCCATGTCCAGCGCGACCCGCTGACCGGCCTGGGCAACCGCCGATTCCTCGAGGCCCGCATGCCGGCGCTGATCGTCGACTGCGAGCAGCAGCAGCGGGCGCTCACGCTGGCGCTGATCGACGCCGACCACTTCAAGCAGATCAACGACCAGCACGGCCACGCCATCGGCGATGCCGTGCTGCAGCAGCTGGCCCAGCTCCTGCGCGAGAACACGCGGGGCAGCGACCTGCTGCTGCGCTACGGTGGCGAGGAGTTCCTGGCGGTGCTGCCCGACACCGTCGCCGATCGCGCCTTCGAGGTCTGCGAGCGCCTGCGCCAGAGCGTGGAGACCCACCCCTGGCAAGACCTGGCCCCCGGCCTCGTGGTGACGCTGAGCATCGGCCTGGCCAGCGCCCCGCCCTACTCCACCGACCTGCTCATCAGCCGTGCCGATGCGGCCATGTACCGCGCCAAGCACCTCGGCCGCAATCGCGTCGCCCTGGCCTGATCGAGCGCCACGGCGACGCGGCCGAGCAGGCGTCACGGTCAGGCCTGAGCCGCACGGCGGCCCGGCTCAGCGTGGCGCCTGGACGAGGTTGCGCCCCTGCTGCTTGGCCCGGTAGAGGCCCTCGTCGGCGCGCAGCAGCACGGTCTCCGGGCTCGCATCCTGCCCTTCCACGGCCGCGACGCCGAAGCTGGCCGTGAGCGGGCGCTGGTCCGGCCCCCAGCGCAAGGGCAGGGCCTCCAGGTTTGCCCGCATGCGCTCCGCCACCAGTGCGGCGCCCGCGAGGTCCGTGTCGCAGAGCAGGATCACGAACTCCTCGCCGCCCCAGCGCCCCAGGGCATCGACATCCCGCACGCAGGGCCGCAGGGCGGAGACCAGGTCCTTGAGCGCCTGGTCGCCCGCGCCGTGGCCCATCACATCGTTGAGCGCCTTGAAGTGGTCCAGGTCCAGCAGCACCAGGGCGTAGGACTCCCCCCGCCGCCAGCGGGCGTGGGCCTGCTCCATCGCCTGACCCATGGCGCGGCGATTCAGGGCCTCGGTCAGCGGGTCGCACAGCGTGAGGCTGCGGATGTGCAGGATCAGCTTCGCCAGGACCAGGAAGGCCACGACCGCGTTGACCACCATGCCCAGCAGCAGGCCGGCCCACAGCCAGGCGACGTTGAAGCCGCTGCCGGCGCGCAGGTCCGGCGTGTTGCCGGGCCACAGCAGCGGCTCGACGGCGCGCACCACCAGCAGCAGCGTCAGCGCCCCCAGCGGCAGGCTCAGCGCCAGCGCGAAGGCCCGGCGCGTGTGGCGGCGCACCAGCCGGTAGGCATGCCAGGTCGCGAGCCCCAGCAGCGGCGCCTGCACGCCATAGAGCACCGTGGTGTGCAGGCGGAGCGGCCAGCCCAGGGGAAAGCCGGGCAGCAGGACGATGGCCAGGGCCATCAGGGCGGCCGGGGTGCGCCACGGCGGACGGCCCGCATCCATCCAGGCCGGGACCAGGCAGAGCAGGGCAAAGGAAGCCGTGCCGGCGAGGTCGGCCGCATAGACGGTCAGCCAGGGCTGCTGGAGCTCGCTCCGCAGGCCGCTGAGCAGCAGGGCGATCGCGAGGAAGACATTGGCTCCCGCCATCGCCCGCGAAGCCTGCGGCTGCAGCTTCAGGCCATAGGCGAAGACGCCCCACAGCAGACTGGCGATCAGCAGGATCAGGACCGTGGCGGCCAGCAGGGTCTGGGCGCTGACGGTCAGCATGGCGCACTCCCCGGCAGCGGGGCCAGACACACCTGGTTGCGCCCCTTGCTCTTGGCCATGTACATCGCGCGATCGGCGGCATCGACCAGGGCCTCGCCCACGAGCAGCTCACTGGCGCTGGCGGGCGGCACCCGCCCCCGGGACGGCGGCGCCGCACTGGAGAGCGCCAGCCCGAAGCTCGCCGTCAGCGACCAGTGGCGGCCGTGCCAGCTCCACACGCTGGTGGCCAGCGCCTCGCGCAGGCGCTCCGCGAGAACCATCGCCCCCGCCAGCGTGGTGTCGGGCAGCAGCAGCGCAAACTCCTCGCCGCCATAGCGCGCCGGGCAGTCCTGCTCGCGCACGGCGGCGCGCAGCAGACGCGCCACATGGCACAGCGCGGCATCGCCCGCGGCATGGCCCAGCTCGTCGTTGATCCGCTTGAAGTGGTCGAGGTCCAGCATCAGCAGCGCATGGACATGCCCCCGCTGCGCCCGCGCCTGCTGGCGGGCGAGCTGCTCGCGCAGCTCGCGCCGGTTGAAGAGCCCCGTCAGCGGGTCGTGCCTGGTGAGGGCCTCGATGCGCTGGATGAGCCGGCTCAGCACGAGCGCGACCAGCCCGCCGGAGATCGCCATCGCCAGCACCAGCCAGGCCGCCGCCAGGCCCGCATGCTGGCGTGGATCCTGCAACAGCCACTGCGGCGCCTGCTCAGGCTCCATCAGCGCGATGGCGCGCAGCATCAGGTAGGTCGTCATGGCCGCATACGGGGCGACGAGGCCCCCCCGCAGCCAGCCGTCGAGGCCGAGGCTGCCCAGCAGGAGGTCCCGCCCGGCCAGCAGGGCCAGCGCGGCCATGCACAGGGCGGTCAGCGCCATCGAGATCGGGGCCGGCAGGCCGGACAGCCGGGCCAGGTCGGCCAGCAGGCCGAGCGCCAGCAGACCCAGGAGGTCCAGCCGCTGCTGGCGCAGGCGCAGCAGCTGCCGCAGGCTCAGGCTGAGCAGCCCCAGCGCCACCAGCAGACAGATCCCGGACAGCTCGCGGAACGGCCCCGGGCCAGCCACCAGCGTGGGCAGCATCACCGTCTGCGCCATCGCCAGCAGGAGGCAGGCCCGCCGGGCAATGCGGAAGGGGAAGGCCAGCACCAACCAGACCCCCACGGCCAACACGCCAAACAGGGCGTTGACCAGGAGCAGGGTGCTGGAGTCCAGTTCGATCATGGGCGGCAAGTGAAAGGCCGGGCTGGCATTGGCTTGATGCGTGCCCATCTTCCCAGAGATTCGCCCCACGGACCCAGTCCGTTGGCATCGACTTTGACCCCACAATGAGTGCCATGAAGAAGATCGTCCTGATCACCGGCGCCAGCCGCGGCATCGGCGCCGCCACTGCCGTGCGCTGCGCCCGCGAGGGCTACGACGTGGCGCTCAACTACCACCGGGATGCCGCCGCGGCGGCGCAGGTGGCGGCACAGGTGCGGGCGCTGGGCGCCCAGGCGACGCTGCTGCAGGCCGATGTGGCCGATACCGCACAGGTGCTCGGCCTGTTCGAACGGCTGGACGCCCAGCTCGGCCCGCAGGCCCGCCTCACGGGGCTGGTCAACAACGCCGGCATCGTCGCGCCGCGGGCCCGCGTCGAGGAGATGAGCCCGGAGCGCTGGCAACGCGTCTTCGCGGTCAACGTGATGGGCACGATGCTGTGCGCCCGTGAGGCCGTGCGCCGCATGAGCCGCGCGCACGGCGGCTCGGGGGGCGCCATCGTCAACCTGTCCTCGCGCGCCGCGCTGCTGGGCTCGCCGGGGCTCTATGTGGACTACGCCGCGAGCAAGGCGGCGGTCGAGACCTTCACCGTCGGCCTGGCACGCGAGATCGCGACCGAGGGCGTCCGGGTGAACGGCGTGCGCCCGGGCATCATCGAGACCGACATCCACGCCGACAGCGGCATGGGCGACGAGCTCGCCGCCGCCGCGGCCGGCATTCCCATGCAGCGCCTGGGTCGCGCCGAGGAGGTGGCCGAGGCCATCGTCTGGCTGCTCTCCGACGCCGCCAGCTACACCACGGGCGCCCTGCTGGACGTCACCGGCGGCCGCTGAGACGGCATCACCCCAGGCGGAAGGAGTTCACGATGCCGGCCAGCGCCTGGGCCTGCTGAGCCAGGCTCGTCGCGGCGGCGGAGGACTCCTCCACCATGGCCGCGTTCTGCTGGGTGTTGGTGTCCAGCTGCGTGATGGCCGTGTTGACCTGCGCGATGCCGGCACTCTGCTCGCGCGTCGCGGTGGAGATGTTGCCCAGCATCGCCGTCACCTGCTGCACCTGCGTGACCAGCTCGGCCATGGTGCGGCCGGCCTCGGCGGCCACGACCGCCCCGCTCTCGACATGCGCGACGCTGTCCCCGATGAGGGTCTTGATCTCGCGGGCGGCCTGCGCGCTGCGCTGGGCCAGCACCCGCACCTCGCCGGCCACCACCGCGAAACCGCGGCCCTGTTCACCAGCCCGCGCGGCCTCGACCGCAGCATTGAGGGCGAGGATGTTGGTCTGGAAGGCAATGCCGTCGATCACGCCGATGATGTCCGCGATCTTCTTGGAGCTGCTGTTGATCTGGTCCATGGTGCTGACCACCCGGCCGACGGCCTCGCCGCTGCGCTCGGCCGTTCCCGAGGCCTCATGCGCCAGCACATTGGCCTGCTCGGCGGATGCGGCGTTGTTCTTCACGGCGGCAGCCATCTCGTCCATCGACGCGGCCGTCTGCTCCAGGGCCGAGGCCTGGATCTCGGTGCGGGCGCTGAGGTCGTGGCTGGCCTGCGAGATCTCGCCGGAGGCGTCCGAGACCGTGCCCGCGCTGCGGTGGATCTCGCGCACCGTCTGCGCCAGGCCCTCCTGCATCTCGCGCATGGCCTCCAGCAGCTGCCCGATCTCGTTGTGCTCCTGCAGCGCCGAGCGCTGGCTGAGGTCGCGCTCGCGAATGGCGTTGGCCAGGCGCAGCGCTTCCCGCAGCGGACGCATGATGGCCATGACCGTGCGCCAGGCCAGTGTCACCGCCGCCAGCACGGCGACGGCGAAGACCAGCAGCACGATCTGCACCGAGCGCCGGTAGGTGGCCTGACTCGTCGCGTACTCCGTCTCGGCCACGGCGAGCTGCTCGTCCACGAGCTCCGAGACGGCGCCGGTGAACGGGTCGATCGCGGGGTAGAGCTCCTTGGCGGCGAAGGCGTCGAGCGCCTCGCGGTCCTGGCGGGTCAGGATGTCCCGCAGCCGTCTCGCCGCGGCCTCGGCCGCCCCCTTCAGCGGCTTGGCCTTCGCCAGCAGCTCGGCCTCGTGCCCCTCGATCAGGGTCTCGTTGTAGGCCTTCCAGTACGTGGCGATGCTGCGCTCGGCCTCATCCAGCAGGCGCAGGCCCGCGGCCGTGTCCAGCGTGCCGGCGCGGACCTTGTGGGTGGTGTCCACGATGTTGACGGCGTAGGCGTCGGAGATCTGCTTCAGCTGCTTGAGCGGCACCACGCGGTCGTTGTAGACCGTCTCCATGGCCGCGTTCACGCGCCCAAGGGCATGAAGGCTCCAGCCACCACTGATGCCCAGGAGGACGATCAGCAGGCCCGAGAACAGGACCAGACGACTCTTGATGCTTCCGAACCGCATAGGAAAGCTCCCGGGGCGATGCCTTGTGAGCCAACTGTAGCGCTGCGACCCTACGGGGAACAGGGTTTGCGTCACGCCATGTGCTTCAGCGTCGTTCCACGATCACAGGCGTGAGCGCCAGCGCCTGGCGCATGCGTTCGGCGGCGCTGCGGGCGTCCTCCCGGCTGGCGTAGGGCCCGGCCTGGAGGCGGTGGATCTGGGCCTCCTTGAAGATCGCCAGCAGCGGCGCCATCCAGTCCAGCTCCTGGCTGAGCTTCTGGCGGAAGGCCTCGGCGCCGTCCATGCGGGAGAAGGCCCCCAGCTGCACCCAGAAGCCCTTGCTGGCCGCCTTCGGGGCGGCACCGCCGTCGGGGATGCCGGGCGCGGCGCCGGTCTGGGCCAAGGGCGGATCGATGGCGGCGCGGGGGGCCGGAGGCGGGGTCAGGTCTTGCGGCAGGCCCGCGCCGCCCTGGACGACCGGCGGGAGCGCCGCCGCCGCGGGGGCCGGCGCGACAGGCGCGACGGGCGCAGCGGGCGCGGCCGCGCGGCCGTCGCGCGCCTGCGCCAGCCGCGTGGCGTCGTCCCGACGCTGCCAGGCACCGGTGCGGATGTCGTCGTAGGTGATGCGCTCGACCTCCACCGGCGTCACGCCGCGCAGCACGTCCAGCTTGAGCGCGGCGGTGTAGCTGAGATCGACGATGCGGCCGGGGTGGAAGGGCCCCCGGTCGTTGATGCGCACGATGACCTCCCGCCCGTTGGCCGGGTTGCGCACCCGCGCGTAGCTGGGGATGGGCATGGTGGCGTGGGCTGCCGTCATGGCGTACATGTTGTAGAGCTCGCCGCTGGAGGTCGGCCGGCCGTGGAACTTGCGGCCGTACCAGGACGCGAGGCCGCGCTCGGTCAGCGGGCTGTCGTCCGTCAGGGGCTCGTAGCGCTGGCCGGCCACCTCGTAGGGCTTGTTGGGGCCGCCCTTGCGGATCGGCTCCAGGCGCGGTTCGGCATCCGGGACCTGGCCGAGGTTGGGCGGCACCTGCGCCTGCGGACCGTCGCGGTCCGCGCCCGGCGCTGGCGCGCGCGGGACGCCCGGCCCAGGCGAGGGCAGCGGCGCGCGGCTCGCGCAGCCGCCCAGCAGGGCCAGCACGAGCAGCCCGGCGCTGGCGAGCGGCGTAAGCGGGTGCCGCCGGCCCTGCCCGGACGGCGGAGGGAACGGCAGCGAGAACGAGGCAGGCAGGGACGCGGGCCCAGCGGCCAGGCAGACCCGGGCGGCCGTCCGGAAAAGGGGCGGTCGTGACATGGGCGCAACCCTAAACCATGCCGGCGGTCACGCCAAGGGCTTCGCGCCGGGGACGGTGGGCTTGTATGCTGCGGGCTTCGCCGAAGCCGCCCTGCGCCATGAACAGCGACTACATCTTCACGCCCCCCGAGCAGCCCAGCGCCGCCGTGCGCGGCACCGAGCGCCGCTACGCCGTCTCCCGCATCTTCTGCGTCGGCCGCAACTACGCCGCCCACGCCCGCGAAATGGGCGGAGACCCCAGCCGCGAGCCGCCCTTCTACTTCACCAAGCCGCCCTCCGCCCTCGTGCACAGCGGCGCCACCGTGCCCTACCCGCCCGGCACGCGGGACTACCACTACGAGATGGAGCTGGTGATCGCCCTGGGCGCGCCGGTGTTCAAGGTGAGCCCCGAGGTCGCGCGCGCCGCCATCTGGGGCTTCGCGCCCGGCCTGGACATGACCCGCCGCGACCTGCAGGCCGAGGCCAAGAAGGCCGGCCGGCCCTGGGACGTCGCCAAGGGGTTCGAGCAGTCCGCCGTGCTGGGCGAGCTGGTGCGCGTGGCCGAGTGCGGCCCCATGGACGCCGGCGCCATCACCCTGGCCGTCAACGGCGTCCAGAAGCAGCGCGGCGACCTGGCGGACATGATCTGGAACGTGGCGGAGATCGTCGCCAACCTCTCCCAGTTCTATCACCTCAAGCCGGGCGACCTGATCTACACCGGCACGCCCGATGGCGTGGGCCCGGTGCTGCCGGGCGACCGCCTCGAGGGCGAGATCGCCGGCCTGGGCGCCATCGCCCTGACAATCGGGCCTGCCGAATGACTTCCGGGCGCCGTGGCGGCGCCCTGCACCGCTGTTCCTGATCCTGCCATGTTCGACCACGACGAATCCCTGCAAGAGGCGCGCGAGCGCAACATCCGCGATGCCCTGTTCGAGGACATCGGCCGCTGCGACTGGACGGCGCAGCTGGTGCCCGCCGGGCGTGCCGTGAAGGCGCATGTGCGCGTCCGCGAGGACGCCGTGCTGTGCGGCCGGGACTGGTTCGAGGGCGTCTTCCGGGCGCTGGACCCGTCGAGCCGCATCGACTGGTGCTATGAGGAAGGCGCCCGCATGCAGGCGGACACGCTCGTGTGCCACCTCGTGGCGGACGGCCGCGCGCTGCTGAGCGCCGAGCGGCCGGCCCTGAACTTCCTGCAGCTGCTGTCGGCCACGGCCACGCTCACGCGCCAGCACGTCGATGCCATCGCCGGCGCCAGCCCGAACCCGCGCGGCTGCGCCGTACTGGACACCCGCAAGACGGTGCCCGGCCTGCGTCTGGCGCAGAAGTACGCCGTGCGCGTGGGCGGCGGCGCCAACCAGCGCCTGGCGCTCTACCACGGCATCCTGATCAAGGAGAACCACATCGCCGCGGCCGGCGGGGTGGGCGCGGCGCTCCGGGCCGCACAGGCCCTGGACGCGGGCGTGGACATCCAGATCGAGGTCGAATCCATCGCCGAGCTGCGCGAGGCCCTGGAGGCCGGCGCGCAAAGCGTGCTCCTGGACAACTTCACCGAAGCCATGATGCGCGAGGCCGTGGCGCTGAACGCCGGGCGGGCGCTGCTCGAAGTGTCCGGCGGCGTGGCCCTGGACCAGCTGCGCTGGATCGCGGCCACCGGCGTGGACCGCATCTCCATCGGCCGGCTCACGAAGGACGTGAAGGCCGTGGACTACTCCATGCGCGTCGAAGGTCCGGCCGACAGACAGGGCTGACACCCGCCCCGCCTGCGTACACTCCCGGGGCTGCGCGGCCGGGGCATGAGGCTCCGGCGCTGAGGGAGTGACATGGATCCACGCTTCAAACCCAGGCCCAAGCTCTGGCCCGCCACGCTGCCGGTGCGGGTGCAGGCCTTCTGCATCGACGCCGCCCTGCTGGTCATGCTCGGCGCCCCCCTGCTGTGGGTGAGCCAGCATCGGCTGGTCAGCCGGCTGGACGACTTCAGCCCGGTCAGCCTCTTCGTCAACTGGCTGCTGCCGGCGCTGTACTTCATCGGTTTCTGGACCTGGCAGGGCGCCAGCTTCGGCATGCTGTTCAGCGGCATCCGGGTGGTGGACTTCTACACCGGCGAGAAGCCGACGCTGAAGCAGACCGCGCTGCGCTGGATCGGGGCCGTGGTGTCCCTGCTGCCGCTGGGGCTCGGCCTGTGGTGGGCCGCGGCGGATGCGCGCGGCCAGAGCTGGCATGACCGCCTGGCCGGCACCCAGGTCGTGTGGCGCCGCGCGCGGGTCGAAGGTGAACCCGAGGAGATGGGCTACCTCCAGCGCCACTGGCTGGGCGAGCAGAGCCTGGTGCAGAGCTTCTGGATCAACAACCTGCTGCTGTCCACGCCCATGGCCATGCTCATCACCGGGCTGATGAGCTGGATCGGCGCCAAGGGCGAGCACCTGCAGGCCGGCGCCATCGCCGTGATGCTCGGCTGGCCCCTGATGCTGGCCCTGCACACCTGGTGCGTGGTGGGCGCCTGGCGCTCCGCGGGCCGCTACCTGGACCGCAACGGCTCCGCGCTGTGGGGCTACGGCGCCCGCCTGCTGATGGGCCTGGGCATGCTGCAGATCGCGGCGTCGCTGCTCGTGGGCTTCCTGCCGCAGCTGGGCGAGTACTGGCAGATGGCCCGCGGCATCGACCCGATCGGCCGCACCGAGTTCCACGTGGCCGAGGACGGCAGCACCGTGCGCCTGGAAGGGCCCATCGGCATGGGCGACGCCACGCGCCTGGACGCCATCCTGAAGGCGCAGCCGCAGCTGCAGCGCTTCGAGCTGCAGTCGCCCGGCGGGCGGGTCTACGAGGCCGAGCGCATGGCGGAGATGATCGCCGGCCGCTCCGGCGCCAGCACCACGGTGGTCGAGCATTGCGAGAGCGCCTGCACGATCCTCTTCCTGGCGGCGCCCAAGCGCCAGCTGATGCCCGATGCCCGGCTCGGCTTCCACCGCGCCTCCACCGGCACCTACAACCCCGTCTTCGAGGAGCTGGCCAACAAGGAGCTCGAGAAGACCTACCGCAACCTGAACCTGCCGGAGCACTTCATCACCCGCACGCTGAAGACGCCGTCCCGCAGCATGTGGTACCCGACGATGGACGAGCTGATCAGCCACGCGCTGATCCCCGAGCCGCCCAAGACCCTCGACATCTTCCTGCCCATGGGCACCGACAGCCCGGTGCGGGCCTATGTCGAGGCCCTGAACGCGAACCCGGCCTGGTATGCCCTCGAGGGCCGCACGACCGGCAGCATCGAGCAGGCGGCCCAGCGCATGCAGGCGGCCCGCCAGGCCGGCCTGCCCGACGACGCCGTCCAGACGGCCGGCTACATGGTGGTCGCCGAGCAGATGGCGACGATGATCCACGAGCTGCGGCCCGTGCAGCGGCACAAGCTGGTGCAGCAGGTCGAGGCCGAGCTGAAGGCCGCCAAGGCCCAGAGCCCCGAGGCCTGCCAGGGCCTGCTCGCCGGCCAGCTGATCCTGCGCCGGCTCCTGCCGCTGGAGCTGCAGGTGGGCAGCAGCAGCTGGCTGCAGGAGGCCGTCAACGCGCCCAAGGAGCGCCGTGCCAGCAATCAGCCCACGGCCGTCGAGCTGGAGGTCGTGCGACGCAGCCTGGGCGGCCTGGCGCCCGGCATGCTGGCGCACTGGTGGGGCCCGCAGCCCGGCGCCGCGGCCGCCCCGCGCTGCGACCAGGTCCTGCAGTTGCTGCGCCAGAGCGGTGCCTTGCGCACCCCCCAGCGCGAGCTGGCCGAGCGGCTGATGTTCCAGGTGCCGGGCTGAGCGCCCGGACGCTGCGGCGGAGGCCTGCCCCGGTGGTGCTCAGCGGAACCAGTCCTCGTCGGGCAGGCGGGCGAACACCCGCCGCAGCCCCTCCCCCCAGCCGCGACGCAGCCGGTTGAAGTAGGGGTCGTCCCCGTCCACGCGGTGCGGTTGGGCCGGCGCCAGACTGTCCGTGCGATACAGCAGCAGGTCCAGCGGCAGGCCCACCGAGAGGTTGGAGCGGATCGTCGAGTCGAAGGAGATCAGCGTGCACTTCGTGGCCTCGGTGAGGCTGGAGTCGAAGTCGATCACGCGGTCGATGATGGGCTTGCCGTACTTGGACTCGCCGATCTGGAAATACGGTGTGTCCTCGGTCGCCTCGATGAAGTTGCCTTGCGGATAGACGTGGAAGAGGCGCGGCGGCTCGCCGCGGATCTGCCCGCCCACGAGAAAGTTCGCCCCGAAGTCCACGCCCTGGCTGAGCGTGCCGCTGCCGGCGTCGCGCTCGACCACCTCGCGCAGCGTGCGCCCCAGCAGCTCGGCCGCCTGGTACATCGAGGGCACGTTCAGCAGGTGCGGCCCGTCCTGGTGCAGGCGCTGGCGCAGCAGGCTCAGCACGCTCTGCGTGGTGGCCAGGTTGCCGGCATTGAGCAGGGTGATGAGCCGTTCGCCCGGCGTCTCGAAGATGCTCATCTTGCGGAAGGTGGCGATGTGGTCCACCCCGGCATTGGTGCGGGAGTCCGATGCGAAGAGCAGGCCGGCCCGCAGGCGCATGGCAACACAGTAGGTCATGGCAGCAGCTTAGCGCGAAGTGCAGCGCCCCCTGGCGGCCGGGCCACGGGGAACAGGGATCGGGGCCCGCTCATTGCTGGGCCGCCGCCTGCTGCACCGCCACCTGGGTGCGCAGCGCCTCCGCGCCGCCGCCCAGACGCATCCCGCGCACGGGGCAGGCATCGAGGTAGTCCAGGCCCACGGCCAGCCGGACATGGCGGCCATTGGCCAGACACTGGTTGGACACATCGAAACCCAGCCAGCCGACCTCCGCCCCGCGCTGCAGGCGCACCTCGGCCCAGGCATGGCTGGCCACGTGGGCGGCGTCGGTGGCGAGGTAGCCACTGACGTAGCGCGCCGGCAGCCCGAGCAGACGGGCGAGCGAGACGAAGACCTGCGCATGGTCCTGGCACACGCCATGGCCGCTGGCGAAGGCCTCCGTCGCGGCGGTGGCGACATCGGTGGCGCCCGGCGTGTAGGGCATGCGGCCCGCCAAGGCCCCCATGAGCTGCGCCAGGCCCTCCACGGCATCGGCCTGCACGGCGGCGGCATGCGCGGCGGCGAAATCCCGCATGGCCTCGTCCGCGCGGGTCAGCGCGCTCTCGCGCAGGAAGACGGGCGGCGGCAGCGCATCGTCGCTGAGGTCCGGCCGGGGCGCCTCGTCCAGCGTCTCGACCTCGCCCTCGGCCACGAGATGGATCTCATGCCGCGGGCCGTCCAGCGTCAGCACATGCAGCACGTTGCCGTAGGCGTCGCGCGTGACGCTCGCCGGGGCCGGCAGGCGCAGCTGCCAGCGCCGCACCTGCAGGCCCATGCCGGGACGGGGCGTCAGGCGCAGGTACTGCGTGGAGCGGGCAAGCGGCCGCTCGTACTGGTAGACCGTCTCATGGGCGATGTGCAGGTGCATGGCTGGCTCCGGCCCGGTCAGTGGGCCTCGAAGTAGGCGCGCCGGATGGCATCCCCCAGGCGGGCCGACTCCGCCAGGAAACCCGTCAGCCAGCGGTGCAGCCCCTCGGAGAGGATCTCGTCGACGGCGCCGTACTGCAGCTGCAGCGCCAGCTGCCCGGCCCACTGCTTGACCTCGCGACCGGCGTCGCCGGCGCCGTCCAGCGATTCGATCAGGGGCAGCAGCGCACAGACCTCGTCGCAGCAGGCCCGCAGCGAACGCGGCACGTCCGGGCGCAGGATCAGCAGCTCCGTCACGCGGCGCGCGTCGAGCGCATCGCGGTAGGCCGCATGGTAGGCCTCGAACGCGGAGAGCGAGCGCAGCAGCGCGCTCCAGGCGTAGAAGTCCGGCGCGCTGTCACTCGGCGCATCGACGGGCGAGAGGCTGGCCACGGCGGGCTCGATCAGCTGGCTCTTGACGTCCAGCAGCCGCGCCGTGTTGTCCGCCCGCTCGATGAAGGTGCCCAGGCGGATGAAGCAGTAGGCGTCGTTGCGCTGCAGCGTGCCGTAGGTCGCCCCGCGGAACAGGTGCGAGCGCTCCTTCACCCAGTCGAAGAAGGCCGAGACGCTGGGCAGCCCCGTCGGGGGCAGCTTGCGGGCCTCCAGCCAGGTGCTGTTGATGGCCTCCCACATCTCCGCGGTGATCTGCCCGCGCACGGCATGCGCGTTCTCGCGCGCCTCGCGCAGGCAGGACAGCACCGAGGCCGGGTTCTCGAGGTCCAGGGCCATGAAGCGGAAGAGCCGGTCGGCCTGCAGCTCGCCATAGCGCTGGCCGTAGAGCTCCAGCGTGCCGGTCACGGCCAGCGGTGCGGCCAGCTCGGTCATGCCGCCGCGCGACTGCGGCAGCAGCGACAGCGAGTGCGTCACGTCCAGCATGCGCACGAGGTTCTCCGCGCGTTCCAGGTAGCGACTCATCCAGTAGAGCTGCGAGGCGGTGCGAGACAGCATGGGGGGCTCCGGTCAGTTTTCGAGAATCCAGGTGTCCTTGGTGCCACCACCCTGGCTGCTGTTCACCACCAGCGAGCCCTGCTTGAGCGCCACGCGCGTGAGCCCGCCCGCCACGAGGCTGATCTCGCGGCCGCTCAGCACGAAGGGCCGCAGGTCGATGTGGCGCGGCGCGATGCCGGCCTCGACGAAGGTGGGGCAGCTCGAGAGGCACAGCGTGGGCTGCGCGATGTAGTTCGCCGGGTTGGCCTTCACCCGCGCGCGGAAGTCGTCCACCTCCGCCGCGGTGGAGGCCGGCCCCACCAGCATGCCGTAGCCGCCCGCGCCGTGGACCTCCTTCACCACCAGGTCCTGCATGTGGCTCAGCACGTGATCCAGGTCCTGCGGCTTGCGGCACTGCCAGGTCGGCACGTTGTGCAGGATGGGCTCCTCGCCGAGGTAGAAGCGGATCATGTCCGGCACGTAGGGGTAGATGGACTTGTCGTCCGCCACGCCGGTGCCGATGGCATTGGCGAGGATCACATGCCCCTGCTTGTAGACGGACAGCAGCCCGGGCACGCCGAGCATGGAATCGGCGCGGAAGGCCAGCGGGTCGAGGAAGGCGTCGTCGATCCGGCGGTAGATCACGTCCACGCGCTTGGGCCCGACGGTCGTGCGCATGTAGAGGAACTCGTCCTTCACGAAGAGGTCCTGCCCCTCGACCAGCTCCACCCCCATCTGCTGCGCGAGGAAGGCATGCTCGAAATAGGCGCTGTTGAAGGGCCCCGGCGTGAGCACCACCACCGTCGGGTTCTCCGCGAGGCTCGCGTGGCGCAGCGTGTTGAGCAGCAGCGTCGGGTAGTGGGCGACCGGCGCGATGGGGTAGCGCGCGAAGAGCTCCGGGAAGAGCCGCATCATCATCTTGCGGTTCTCCAGCATGTAGCTCACGCCGCTGGGCACGCGCAGGTTGTCCTCCAGCACGTAGTAGCCGCCGTCCGCATGGCGGATGAGATCGACGCCGGTGATGTGGGCGTAGATCCCGTGCGGCAGGTCCAGGCCCTGCATGGCGCTCTGGTACTGCGCATTCGCGAAGACCTGCTCGGCCGGGATCAGCCCGGCCTTGACGATCTCATGGTCGTGGTAGATGTCCCAGAGAAAGCGGTTCAGCGCCGTCACGCGCTGGCGCAGGCCGCGCTCCAGCAGCTGCCAGTCCGCGGCCGGCACGATGCGGGGCACGGTGTCGAAGGGGATGAGCCGCTCGGCCCCCGCCTCGTCGCCGTAGACCGCGAAGGTGATGCCCACCTTGTGGAACAGCAGGTCCGCCTCGGCCCGCTTGTGGGCCAGGTCCTGCGGCGTGCGGGCCTGCAGCCAGTGGGCGAAGGCCTGGTAGTGCGGCCGGATGGCGCCGCTCTCGAGCAGCATCTCGTCGTAGTGGCCCGGCGGGGGCAGGGTCAGCGCATGCATGGGGACTCCAGAAGCCTCTGCTCACAGACCTTGCAAGGTGCATGCCCAGACCTTGACTGGCGCCAGGCCGTCCGGTGCACGAGTCGGGTGCGTGAAAACCCTGAAGCCCGTGCATGACGCCACCTGCTGGTGCGGCGCCGCACCACCTCGCTTCATGAAACGCGCGTGAAACTCTGTGGAATACGTCGCCTTGCGCGAAATTAGGGCGCGCAGCCCATCACTTCTGCGCGCTTTCCCCGAGACGCGCCGGGCGCCGGCTTGCATAGCATGCGGGAACGCCAGAGGCCGTGTCGTTCCGTAACACCGAGAACGTCAAAGCCCGCGATTCACAGAACGTCGAAGGGAATCCATGCTGAACCACACACCCGCTCATCCGGCACGCCCGCTCGTCGCCGCACTGCTGGGTCTGGCCCTGGCCGCATCCGGCCTCGCACAGGCGCAGGGCCTCAGCGTGGGCGCCATCCTCCCGGAATCCTGGCCCAGCGCCGCGCAGGCCGAGGACATGCGCGACGGCATGACCCTGGCCCTCAAGACCAGCTCCCTGCAGCCCGCACCGAAGCTCGTCATCAAGGACAGCGGCTGCGACGCCAAGAAGGCGCAAGCCGCGGCGCAGGGCTATGTGGCCGCCAAGGTGGACCTCGTCATCGGCGGCTTCTGCGTGCTGGGCGAGGTGCCCGCCACGCTCAAGGCGGCCAACATCCCCATGGTCTCGGCCAACGCCGAGCGCCTCAAGAGCCATGACGGCCTGATCCAGCTGGGCCGCGTCGGTGCCGGCGCCGCCGAGGAGATTGCGGCCAAGCTGCGCTCCCAGACCGGCCTGCGCGTCACCGCCTCCAGCGCCTGCTGGATCGACTTCGAGACCCCCGTCTCCGACAAGTACGACGCCGGCCTGTGCCCCACGCTGCCGGTGGACAAGTCCCGCTGGAGCGAGGTGGCCGCCGCCTACGAGGCGGCCTTCCGCAAGCCCTTCAGCGTCTCCGCCGCGCGCGGTCACGCCGCCATGGAGGTGGCGCTGGCCTACCTCAAGAAGCAGCGCACGGCCTCGCGCGCCGCTGCCGCCGGTGAGGCGCTGAACGCCCGCACCGTGCTCGGCCAGCCCCTGGCCAAGGACAGCATCGTGCCGGAAGACGCGCTGCAGCTGAGCTTCGCGAACCGCACCGTCAAGCCCGGCAGCCGCGATGCCCAGGTCATGGACCAGCTCGTCAAGGCCAAGAGCTGCGACTGCAAGTCCGGCCCGGACTGCGGCAAGGGCACGCCCTGGGCCGGCATGCCCTTCACCGTCGTGCCGCCCGGCAAGCAGCCGGCCGCCTGCCCGCAGGTGCTGGCCAGCCGCTGATCCCGGCCCGGCGGAGGGCGCCGGCCGCTGGCAGGCTTCTTGCAAACCTGCCGCGCATGCCCTCCTCTGCCTGCCCTGATCCCGACGTTTCCGTGGCGCCCGGCGGCCCGGCCCCCGGCGCCGGCTGGCTGGCCCGACTGCAGCTGCAGGCGCAACGCGAGGGCGAACGCACCGTCACCCGCAGCCGCCATCACGGCCCGCTGCGCGTGCTCCGCCACCTCTATCCCGAAGGCCCGCGCATCGCCCACGAGGTGCTGGTCCACCCGCCCAGCGGCCTGGTGGGCGGCGACCGGCTCGAGATCGGGCTGGACCTCGACGCCGGCAGCCATGTGCTGATGAGCACGCCCGGCAGCACCCGCTTCTACCGCAGCAACGGCCCCTGGGCCGCGCAGCGCGTCGAGGCCCGGCTCGGCGAGGGCGCGCGCCTGGAATGGCTGCCGCTGGAGACCATCGCCCACCCCGGCTGCCGCGCCCGCAACGAGGTCCGGGTCGAGATGGCGCCGGGCGCCGAGCTGTTCTGGTCGGAGGTGCTGTGCCTGGGCCTGCCGGCCAGCCGGCTGGCCTTCGACCACGGCTGCTTCGAGCAGTCCCTCGACATCGTGGGGCAGTGGCGCGAGCGCGCCCTGCTGGACGGCACCGACGCGCTGCTGCTGGACAGCGGCCCGGGCCTGGCCGGCCGACGCTGCCTGGGCACGCTGCTGATGGTGCGGGCCGAGCCCTGGCAGCGCACGGACCTCACGGACTGGTGCGAGGCCAGCCATGCGCTGATCGAGACGCATGAGGCCCGCGTGTCGCCCGCCCTGGGCCTGCGCGCGGGTGTCACCGCGCCCGGCCCGCAGGTGCTGCTCCTGCGCGTGCTGGCGCAGCAGGCCGAGCCCGTCCAGGCGCTGCTGCGGGCCACGTGGGCCCTGTGGCGCGCGCGGGCCTGGGGCCTCACGCCTTTGCCGCCGCGGACCTGGTCCTTCTGAGCCCCGCCCCGGCCGGCTCTGGCGGCTACAGCGCCATCATCTCGCGCACGCCGCGCTCGGCGAGCAGATGGGCGGGTCCGCAGGACAAGACCTGACCCCGCTCCAGCAGCAGGTAGTCGTCGGCCAGGGCGGCCGCGAAGTCGTAGTACTGCTCGCACAGCAGCACGGCCATGGGCTGGCCGTCCAGGCCCTCGCCGGCCAGGCGCCTCAGCACGCGGCCGATGTCCTGGATGATGTTGGGCTGGATGCCCTCGGTGGGCTCGTCCAGCACCAGCAGCCGGGGCCCCGGCGCCAGCGCCCGGGCGATGGCGAGCTGCTGCTGCTGCCCGCCCGAGAGATCGCCGCCGCGACGCCCGCGCATCTGCGCCAGCACCGGGAAGAGCTCGTACAGCGCCTCGGGCACGGGCGTGCGGCCGGGACGGCTCGCGAGGCCCATGCGCAGGTTCTCCTCCACCGTCAGCCGCGAGAAGATCTCCCGCCCCTGCGGCACGTAGCCGATGCCGCGCCGCACCCGCTGGTGGGTGGGCAGCTTGGTGATGTCCTCGCCGGCGTAGCGCAGCGTGCCGGCACGCACCGGCAGCAGGCCCATCAGCACCTTGAGCAGCGTCGTCTTGCCGACGCCGTTGCGGCCGAGCAGCGTGGTGATGCGGCCGACCTCGCAGCGCAGGGAGACCTCGCGCAGGATGTGCGAGCCGCCGTAGAACTGGTGCAGGCCGGAGGCCTCGAGCAGGGGGGTCATGCGTGCGTCCTTCGCAGCCTCGGTGGCGGGCTCAGCGGCCCAGATAGACCTCGATCACCCGCTCGTCGGCCTGCACCTGCGGGAGCGTGCCTTCGGCCAGCACGCGCCCTTCGCAGAGCACCGTCACCTTCTCGGCGATGCGGGCGATGAAGCTCATGTCATGCTCGACGACGACCAGCGAGTGCCGGCCCCGCAGGCTCAGGAAGAGCTCCGCGGTGCGCTCGGTCTCCTGGTCCGTCATGCCGGCCACGGGTTCATCGAGCAGCAGCAGCTGCGGGTCCTGCGCGAGCAGCATGCCGATCTCCAGCCACTGCTTCTGCCCGTGGCTCAGCAGCCCGGCGAGGCGCTCCGGGCAGTCGCGCAGGCGCACGAGCTGCAGCAGCTCGTCGATGCGGTCGCGCTGCTCGCCGCTCAGGGGCCGCCACAGCGCCGCGCCCACCCGCCGCGAGCCCCGCACCGCGAGGCTGAGGTTGTCCCAGACGCTGAGCGCCTCGAACACACTGGGCTTCTGGAACTTGCGCCCCAGGCCCAGGCTCGCGATCTCGGACTCCTGGTACTGCAGCAGGTCCAGCGTCGCGCCGAACCAGACCTGGCCGCTGTCCGGGCGGGTCTTGCCGGTGATGACGTCCATCATCGTCGTCTTGCCCGCGCCATTGGGGCCGATGATGCAGCGCAGCTCGCCAGGCGCGATGTCCAGGCTGAGCCGGTCCAGCGCCTGGAAGCCGTCGAAGCTCACGCTGACCTCGTCGAGGTACAGGATGCGGCCGTGCCGCAGGTCCACCGCGCCGGGCGACAGCACGGCGCCCGGCCGGGCCGCCCGCGCACCGGCCAGGCGCGCGGCGCCCGCTTCCAGCAGCTCGGGATTCATGGCGTGCCCCCTTCGTCGCCGGGACCGGGAGGCGTGCGGGCCGGGCGCCGCCGCCCGGCCATCGCGCGGCCCAGCAGGCCGGCCAGCCCCTGGGGCAGGAACAGCGTCACCGCCACGAAGAGCGCCCCCAGCAGGTACAGCCACATGTCAGGCGCGAGCACCGTCAGCCAGCTCTTCGTGCCATTCACCGCGAAGGCGCCGAGCATCGGCCCCCACAGGCTGCCGCGCCCGCCCACGGCGGCCCACACGGCGATCTCGATGCTGTTGGCCACGCTCATCTCGCTCGGGTTGATGATGCCCACCTGCGGCACGTACAGCGCGCCGGCCACGCCGCACAGCATGGCCGAGAGCGTCCACAGGAAGAGCTTGTAGGACAGGGGCTGGTAGCCCATGAAGCGCAGACGCGGCTCGGCATCGCGCAGCGCGAGCAGCACCCGGCCGAAGCGGCCCCGCGTCAGCCAGCGTGCGCCAAGAAAGGCCAGCAGCAGCGCCCCGGCGCTCAGCCCGCAGAGCACGGCACGCATGCCCGGGGTGGCCAGCGGCAGGCCCAGCAGACGCTTGAAGTCCGTGAAGCCGTTGTTGCCGCCGAAGCCGGTCTCATTGCGGAAGAAGAGCAGCATGGCCGCGTAGGTCAGCGCCTGCGTGATGATCGAGAAGTACACGCCCTGGATGCGCGAGCGGAAGGCGAAGAAGCCGAAGACCAGCGCCAGCACGCCGGGCACCAGCGGCACCAGCAGCAGCGTGGCGAGGAAGCTGTCGCTGAGCTGCCAGTGCCAGGGCAGCGTCTTCCAGTCCAGGAAGACCATGAAGTCGGGCAGCTCGCTCTGGTACTGCCCGTCACGGCCGATCTGCCGCATCAGGTGCATGCCCATCACGTAGCCGCCCAGCGCGAAGAACAGACCGTGGCCGAGCGAGAGGATGCCCGCGAAGCCCCAGATCAGGTCCATGGCCAGGGCGCACAGGGCGTAGCAGCAGAACTTGCCGACGAGCGAGACGCCATACGCGCCGAGATGCAGCGCGTGCGTCGGCGGCACCAGGCCGTGCAGCACGGGCACGCCGATGACCGCCAGCAGGAACAGCGCAGCCCACAGCGCCCAGGCCGGCCGGGACAGCAGCGCCGGCGGGGCCGGCAGGGGCGACAGGGAATCAGCAGGCGTGGCGGCCTTCATTCAGCACGTCCTTTCATGGCGAACAGGCCCTGCGGCCGCTTCTGGATCACGGCGATGAGGATCACGAGCAGGGCGATCTTGGCGAGCACGGCGCCGAGGCCGGCTTCCAGCGCCTTGGCCGCCAGGCCCAGCCCCAGGGCCGCATACACGGTGCCGGCCAGCTGCCCCACCCCGCCGAGCACGACGACCATGAAGGCATCGACGATGTAGGACTGGCCGAGGTCGGGCCCCACATTGCCGATCTGGCTCAGCGCGCAGCCGGCGAGGCCGGCGAGGCCCGACCCCAGCGCGAAGGCGTAGGTGTCGACCCGCGCGGTGGCCACGCCCACGCAGCTCGCCATGCGGCGGTTCTGCGTGACGGCGCGCACGAAGAGCCCGAGGCGCGTGCGCTGCAGCAGGAAGGCCATGCCCAGCAGCACGACGGCCGCGAAGCCGACGATCAGCAGGCGATTGAAGGGCAGGCTCAGCGAGGGCATCAGCTGCCATCCCCCGCTCATCCAGGCCGGGTTCTCGACGCTCACGTTCTGCGCGCCAAAGAGGCTGCGCACCGTCTGCATCAGCACGAGGCTCAGGCCCCAGGTCGCCAGCAGCGTCTCGAGCGGCCGGCCGTAGAGCCAGCGCAGCACGAGGCGCTCCATCAGCGCGCCGACGGCCGCGGCGGCCAGGAAGGCCACGGGCAGCGCGGCCAGCAGGTAGTAGTCGAAGGCGCCCACGGGCAGCCACTGACGGAAGGCCCCCTGCACGCCCCAGGTGGCGTAGGCGCCGATCATCATCAGCTCGCCGTGCGCCATGTTGATCACGCCCATCAGCCCGTAGGTGATGGCCAGACCCAGGGCCACCAGCAGCAGCACCGAGCCGAGGCTGAGGCCGGTGAAGAGCTGGGCCGCGCGCTCGCCCCAGGCCAGGCGGTCCTGCAGGGCCTTGAGCGACCCCTGCAGCGCGCCGCGCACCGCGGGGTCGGTCTCGGTCGCGAGCTGCTCGCGCAGCACGGGCTCCAGGGCGGGGTCATCGGCCTGCCCGAGCGCGCGGGCCGCCCGCAGGCGCTCGGCGGCCTCGGGGCTCGCCAGGCGGGCGGCGGCCAGCGTGCGCTGCAGCAGTGCACGCACGGCCGGCACCGGCTCCTGCGCCCAGGCCGCCTCCATCGGGGCGACCCAGGCCAGATCCGGCGCCTCGCTGAGCACGCGCGCGGCCTGCAGGCGCTGGGCCGGGTCGGACGACGGCAGCCGCCGCAGCGCCAGCGCGCGCTCCAGCCGGGCCCGCAGGCGGTTGTTGAGCGGCGGCTCCTGCAGATCCGCCGGACAGGCACCGGCGGCCGCCGGACCGGGCAGCGGCTGGCATTGCGTGGGGGACCGCGCCTGCCACAGCCGACCGTCCGCGCCCACGCGCAGCTGCTCGGCGCCCCAGGCCTCCAGCAGCGCCAGGCTGGCCGGCCCCGGGTCGCGGGCCAGGCGCTCGATGAGCGCGAGGCGCGGCTCCGGGTCCTCGTCCAGCAGGGTCTGGGCGTCGGCGCCCGCGTCCGGCTGGGCCGCCGCGGGCAGGCTGAGCAGCAGGGCCAGCACCAGCAGAGGCAGGCGGTGCCAGCGCAGCGTCCGGAGCATCGACAGGATCGGCAGGGGCATGGTGGCGTCCGTTCAGCGCTTCACAGGCTCAGGCTCACTTCTTGGCGGGCTCGTCGGGCTTCTTGTCGTTGCCCTCGATGTAGGGGCTCCAGGGCTTGGCCTTGACCGGGGCGGGCGTCTTCCAGACCACGCTGAATTGGCCGTCGGCCTTGATCTCGCCGATGAACACCGACTTGTGCAGGTGGTGGTTCTTCTCGTCCATCTTGGAGACGATGCCCGAGGGCGCCGTGAAGGTCTGGCCCGCCATCGCGGCGATGACCTTGTCCACGTCGGTCGTCTTGGCCTTCTCGACCGCCTGCTTCCACAGGTGGATGCCGATGTAGGTGGCCTCCATCGGGTCATTGGTCAGCGGCTTGTCCTTGTGGCCGGCCAGGCCCTTGGCCTTGGCGTAGTCGCTCCACTTCTTGATGAACTCGGTGTTGGCCGGGTTCTTGATGGACATGAAGTAGTTCCAGGCCGCCAGGTGGCCGACCAGCGGCTTGGTGTCCACGCCGCGCAGCTCCTCCTCGCCGACCGAGAAGGCCACCACCGGCACGTCCTTGGCCTTCAGGCCGGCATTGCCCAGCTCCTTGTAGAAGGGCACGTTGGAATCGCCGTTGATGGTGGACACCACCGCCGTCTTGCCGCCGGCCGAGAACTTCTTGATGTCCGCGACGAGGGTCTGGTAGTCGCTGTGGCCGAAGGGGGTGTACTTCTCGTCGATGTCGCTGTCCTTCACGCCCTTGCTCTTGAGGTAGGCGCGCAGGATCTTGTTGGTGGTGCGCGGGTAGACGTAGTCGGTGCCCAGCAGCACCCAGCGCTTGGCCCCGCCGCCGTCCTTGCTCATTAGGTAGTCGACCGCCGGGATGGCCTGCTGGTTGGGCGCGGCGCCCGTGTAGAACACATTCTTGGACAGCTCCTCGCCCTCGTACTGCACGGGGTAGAAGAGCAGGCCGTTGAGTTCCTCGACCACCGGCAGCACGGACTTGCGCGACACCGAGGTCCAGCAGCCAAAGATCACGGCGACCTTGTCCTGCGTGAGCAGCTGCTTGGTCTTCTCGGCGAAGAGCGGCCAGTTGGAGGCCGGGTCCACGACGACGGGCTCGAGCTTCTTGCCCAGCACGCCGCCCTTGGCGTTGATCTCGTCGATGGCCATCAGCACGGTGTCCTTGAGCACCGTCTCGGAGATGGCCATGGTGCCCGAGAGGCTGTGCAGCACGCCGACCTTGATGGTGTCGGCCGCCCAGGCGGGCACGCTGACGCCGAAGGCCAGGGCGCTGGCCGCGGCGAGGGTGCGCAGCGCGTGGCGGCGCGAGGACACGATGGGCAGGGGGCGGTCGAGGGACATGCGGGGCTCCTTGGGTGGATGGAGGTCCGGCGCCTCAGTGGCACCGGCTGAAGCCCATGCTAGGGAGCGCCCCCCGTTCCGCCCATACGGCGGATGGCGTACATCGGGCCCCGGGCGCCGCTCAGAGCGCGGCCTGCGGATGCTGCTGGCGCAAGCGGCCGAGTGCCAGCGCGGCGGCCGCGGTGCGCGTCTCGACGCCCAGCTTGGCGTGGATACGCTCCAGGTGCTTCTTCACCGTGGCCGGGCTCGCACCGAGGATGTCCGCAATGTCGCGGTTGATCTTGCCCTGGGCGACCCAGAAGAGCACCTCGGCCTCGCGCTGCGTCAGGCGGAAGCTGCTGACGAGCGTCTGGATCAGCGCGGCGTCGGAGCGTTCCTGCATCACGAGCAGCCATTCGCTGGTGCCCTCCGCGCCGGCCGCCGGTTCGTCGCTGACGCACTGGTGGACACGCAGGGTCAGGCGTTGCCCGTCCGTGTCGAGGTGCAGGGGGTGCACGTCCTGGCCCTGGACGGCGGCCTGGGCCTGCAGCAGCAGCCACTGGCGCAGGCCCGGCGCCACGTGGTCCGCGCCGAGGGCGTCGTAGCGGGCCATCAGCGCCCGCGCCAGCGGCGTGGCCCACAGCAGGCGGCCGTCGGGCAGACGCACGGTGGCGCTGGCATAGCCGAAGGCATCGAGCGCGCGGCGGGCATGGCCCGCACCGCGGCTGGCCTGTGCGCCCCGCAGCTGCGCCTGCATGCGCGCGAGCACTTCGCGGGGCTTGAGGGGCTTGGTGACGTAGTCGCAGGCGCCGCACGCCAGCGCGGCCTCCAGATGCTCCGTCTCGGTGAGGCCCGTCATGAAGATGAGCGGGATGTCCTGCGTGGTCACCTGCGCCTTCAGCCGACGCGCCACCTCGAAGCCGTCCATGCCGGGCATCACGGCGTCCAGCAGGATGATGTCCGGCTGCCCGGCCTCGGCGCTGCGCAGGGCCTGCGCGCCGTCGAGCGCGACCAGCACCGTGTAGCCCCACTCCTCCAGCGCCTCGTGCAGCAGGGCGAGGTTGTCGGGCACGTCGTCCACGATGAGGACCAGCTCACCGCGGCGACGCGCCGACTCGACGACGGCCAGCGGCGCCGGGAGCGCGGGGGGTGAGTGGCTGCTCATGTCGCGGCGTGGCCGGTGGGGGTCAGGTCTTGCGGCATGGGCGCCTCCTGCAGCGTCTGGAGCTGCGCACGCAGCGCGGTCAGCTGCAGGCCGCTCGCCAGCGACTGCAGCCGGACCAGTGCGTCGGCCGGCCAGCAGGACGCCTGCCGCAGCGCGGCCAGGGCCTCCTGCACGCCGCGCACATAGCCCAGGTCCAGGGCCTGCTGCAGCGAGGCCAGCGCCTCGGCATGGCGGATCGCATCGGGCGCCGCGGCGGCGGGGGCGTCGTCGGCGGGCCGCGGCCCGTCGCCGGTCAGCGGGCGGGCCTGCAGCTGCCCGCCGAGCCAGGCGAGCAGCTCAGGGTGGCGCACGGGCTTGGTGAAGAAGGCCCCGGCAGGCACGCCAGGCGGACGCGGCTGGTCCTTCTCGAAGGCGTTGGCCGACACGATGGCGTGGGGCGGCAGCGGCGCCTCGCCCCACAGCGCCTGGGCGCGGCGCAGGGTCTCCCAGCCGTCGATGCCCGGCATGGCCAGGTCCACCAGCAGCACCGCGGGGCGCAGGCCGGTGGCGAGCAGATCCAGCGCGTCGTGGCCGTTGGCCGCCTCGCGCACGTCGAAGCCCATGGGTTCCAGCAGGTCGCGCAGCAGCTGGCGGTCGGCCGCCTCGTTGTCCACGAGCAGCACGAGCTGCCCGGCCCCCGAGACCGCGGGCGGCAGGGTCCAGGCGCCCGGATCCGTGGCCCCGTCCAGGGCCGCCCCGGCCTGCGGGCTCAGCGCCGGCAGATGCAGGCGCAGCGTGAAGGCCGCGCCGCCCTCGGGCCGGTTGGAGGCCCGCAGATCACCGCCCATCAGCTGCGCCAGCATGCGCGAGATCGTGAGCCCCAGGCCCGCGCCCGGCGCCTCGCTGCCGGCGCCACGATCGAAGGGCTCGAAGACGTGTTCCAGCGCATCGGCCGGCAGCCCCGGGCCGCTGTCCAGCACGCACAGGGTGGCCAGGTCGCGGCTGTGCTGCACCTGCAGGGTGACCTCGCCCTGCGCCGTGAACTTCACGGCATTGCCGAGCAGGTTCAGCAGCACCTGCCGCAAGCGGCGCGCATCCCCGCGCACCCACTCGGGCAGGACCGGCGGGCGGTAGTGGAAGGCCAGCCCGCGCGAAGCCGCCTGCAGCCGCACCATGTCGGCCACCTCGTCCAGCAGCAGGTCCAGGCGGAAGGGCTCGCGGGCCAGCACGAGGCGCCCGGCCTCGATGCGGGCGAGGTCCAGGCTGGCGTCGATCAGCGTGAGCAGGTGCTCGCCGCTGCGCCGGATGACCTGCACGGCCTGCCGTCGGCGTGGCGGCAGCTCCGCATCCTCACCCATCAGCTGCGCATAGCCCAGCAGGCTGTTGAGCGGGGTGCGCAGCTCGTGGCTCAGGCTGCTCACGTAGCGGCTCTTGGCCTGGTTGGCGGCCTCCGCCGCGGCGCGCGCCTCCTCGGCCTCCTGGCGCGCCTGCTGCAGCGCGGCGTCGGTGCGCTGGTGCGAGGCGATCTCCTGCATCAGGGCCTCGGTCTGGCGCTGCGACTCCTCGCGCGCCACCGTGCGGCTCTGCAGGGCCAGCACGCCCCACCACACCGCGATGCCCAGCACCAGGACCAGCAGCAGCCCCGCCTTGCTCAGCGTCGAGCGCAGCAGGGCCTCCAGCGTCCCGGCACGGTCCGCGTCCGCCGTGGCGACCCAGGCGGCCCACTCGTGCTGGTAGACCATCAGCAGCAGGCCGATCGCCAGCGGCAGCAGCAGGCTCATGGCCAGCAGCGCCTGCGCGGCGCCGTGCTGCAGCCAGGGCCAGGCGGCGCGGGGCAGCAGCGCCTGCCAGAAGGCGTGCCACTGCGCACTGAGCCGGGCCTGCGGCTTGCACAGGTCCCCGCAGCGCGCGTCCAGGGTGCAGCACAGGCTGCAGATCTGCCCCTGGTAGGCGGGGCACTGCGCCAGGTCCGGCGCCTCATAGCGCTGCGCGCAGATGACGCACACGCCCGGCCGCAGGCGCGCGTAGTCACCCTCGCCCGCCACCGGCGTCCGGGCCAGCTGGAAGCGCCCGCCCGTCCACCACGCGATCAGCGGCGCGCTCACCAGCGCGGTCAGCATGGCGATCACGGCCGACCACGCCTGCGCGAGCGGCCCGAACAGGCCCAGGTGCGCCGCCACCGACAGCAGCGAGGCCAGGCCCATCGCGCCCACGCCGACCGGGTTGATGTCCCAGAGGTAGGCGCGCTTGAACTCGATCCCCGGCGGCGACAGGCCCAGGGGCTTGTTGATGACGAGGTCCGCCACCACCGCCATCATCCAGGCGATGGCCACGTTGGCATAGAGACCCAGCACCGCGCCCAGCGCCTCGAACAGGTTCATCTCCATCAGCAGGAAGGCGATGCCCGTGTTGAACACCACCCACACCACGCGACCGGGATGGCTGTGCGTGAGGCGCGAGAAGAAGTTGCTCCAGGCGAGCGAGCCCGCATAGGCATTGGTGACGTTGATCTTGACCTGGCTGAGCACCACGAACAGCGCCGTGGCCGCCACCGCCCAGCCATAGCTCGGGCTGAAGGTCTCCCACAGGCCGAGGTACATCTGGTTCGGGTCCACCGCGCGATCGGGCGGCACCATGCGCGAGACGGCCAGCCAGGCGAGCAGCGCGCCGGCCAGCATCTTGGCCATGCCCAGCAGCACCCAGCCCGGGCCGCCGAGCAGCAGCGCGCCCCACCAGCGCCAGCCGCGCCCGCCACTGCGATCGGCCGCGGGCATGAAGCGCAGGTAGTCGGCCTGCTCGCCCATCTGCGTGATGAGGGCCACCCCCACCGTCAGTGCCGCACCAAAGCCGAGCGGGTCCCACCCGGCGCTGTGCGTGCGCGCGCCGGCGTGGTGCACGACGCCCGCAAAGAGTCCGTGCTGGTGCCCCAGCACCCACAGGAAGGGCCCGAGCAGGAGCAGCAGCCACAGCGCCTGCGTCCAGACCTGCAGCCGGCTGATCGCAGCAAAGCCGTGGGTGACGAGCGGCAGCACCACCAGCGCGCAGATCAGATAGCCCCAGCGCGGCGGGAGGTCGAAGGCGAGGTCCAGCGCGTAGGCCATCACCGCGGCCTCGAGCGCGAAGAAGATGAAGGTGAAGCAGGCGTAGATGAGCGAGGTCAGCGTCGAGCCCAGGTAGCCGAAGCCGGCCCCGCGCGTGAGCAGGTCCATGTCCACGCCATGGCGCGCCGCGTGGTAGCTGATGGGCAGGCCGGCCAGGAAGATGATGAGCCCGGCGGCGAGGATCGCGGTCCAGGCATTCGTCCAGCCGTACTGCAGCAGCAGCGTCGCGCCCACCGCCTCCAGGATCAGGAAGGAGGCCGCGCCGAAGGCCGTCTGCGCCACGCGGCCCAGGCTCCAGCGCCGTGCGCGCAGGGGGGTGTAGCGCAGGGCGTAGTCCTCCAGCGTCTCGCTGGCGACCCAGGCGTTGTAGTCCCGGCGGATCTTGATGACCCGCAGCCGCGCGCTCGCCGGCGGCGGCGAGGCGGCGGCGGGCAGGGACTCCGGCGGGGCGCTCATGGCCCGAGGGAATGCAGGTTCCGTACCCGGCGACATGGCACGGCCCTTGCGATGGTCCCCTCATCGACGCGCCACCTGCCCGCTGCCATGGAACTCTCGCCCCGCGACAAGGACAAGCTCCTGATCTTCACCGCCGCACTCCTGGCCGAGCGGCGCCGTGCGCGTGGCCTCAAGCTCAACTACCCCGAGGCCGTGGCCTTCCTCAGCGCCGCCGTGATGGAGGGCGCCCGCGACGGCCGCACCGTCGCCGAGCTGATGGCCGAGGGCCAGACCTGGCTGCGCCGCGAGGACGTCATGGAGGGCGTGCCCGAGATGATTCCCGACATCCAGGTCGAAGCCACCTTCCCGGACGGCACCAAGCTCGTGACCGTCCACCAGCCCATTGCCTGATGGCCCCGTCCGACCCTTCGCCGAGGACTCCCATGACCCACCGCCTGCGCCCCTTCCTGATCAGATCCGCCGTCGCCCTGACCGCCGCCCTGCCCTTGCTCGTGCAGGCGCACGGCACGGATGCCGCGCATGCCCATGGCGGGATGCAGAGCCTCGTCGCCGGGATCGTCCACCCCTTCACCGGCGCCGACCACCTGCTGGCCATGTTCAGCGTGGGCCTGTGGAGCGGCCTGTGCCTCGCCCGGCGCTGGCTGGCCCCGCTCGTGTTCGTGGCACTGCTGGTGCTGGGCGCGCTGACCGCCTCGTCGTCCTCCCTGCTCCTCGGCCTCCAGGAGCCCCTGATCGCCGCGAGCGTGCTGGCGCTGGGCCTGCTGGTGGCGCTGCGCTGGTCGTGGCCGCCCGCAGCGGTGGCGGCCCTGGTCGGCCTCTTTGCCTGGAGCCACGGCCTCGCGCACGGCCAGGAGCTGGGCGGCGCCCCGTTGGCCCTGCTGGGCATGGCCGCCGGGACCGCCCTGCTGCACGGCGCCGGTCTCATCCTGGGCGCCTGGCTGCGGGCGCGTCACCGCTGGGCCCCGCGCGTGCTGGGCGGCAGCATCGCCCTGACCGGCCTCGCGCTGACCGTCGGGACGCTCGCATGAGCGCGGGCGCCCTCATCCCCGGCGAGCTGCTGGCCGAGCCCGGCGAGCATGCGCTGAACCCCGGCCGTCGCACGCTGGCGCTCGTCGTGCACAACCGCGGCGACCGGCCCATCCAGGTCGGCTCGCACTACCACTTCGCCGAGACCAACGCCGCGCTGGACTTCGACCGCGCGGCCGCACGCGGCATGCGCCTGAACATCGCCTCGGGCCTGGCCATCCGCTTCGAGCCCGGCCAGCAGCGCACGGTGGAGCTGGTGGACTACGCCGGCGCCCGCGTGGTGCACGGCTTCCGCGGCCTCGTGGGAGGCGCGCTGTGAGCGCCCGCATCAGCCGTCAGGCCTATGCCGAGATGTACGGCCCCACCGTGGGCGACCGCCTGCGCCTGGCCGACACGGCCCTGGTCATCGAGGTGGAGCAAGACCTGACCCTGCGTGCCGGCGGCTATGGCGAGGAGGTCAAGTTCGGCGGCGGAAAGACCATCCGCGACGGCATGGCGCAGTCGCAGCGCTCGCGCGCCGAGGGCGCCGTGGACACGGTGCTCACCAATGCGCTGATCCTCGACCACTGGGGCATCGTGAAGGCCGACATCGGCCTCGTGGGCCACCGCATCGCCGCCATCGGCAAGGCCGGCAACCCCGACACGCAGCCCGGCGTGGACATCATCATCGGCCCCGGCACGGAGGTCATCGCCTGCGAGGGCATGATCGTCACCGCCGGCGGCGTGGACTCGCACATCCACTTCATCTGCCCGCAGCAGATCGAGGAGGCGCTCGCCAGTGGCATCACGACGATGCTCGGCGGCGGCACCGGCCCGGCCACGGGCACCTTCGCGACCACCTGCACGCCGGGCCCCTGGCACCTCGAGCGCATGCTGCAGGCCGCCGACGCCTTCCCCATGAACCTGGGCTTCCTCGGCAAGGGCAATGCCAGCCAGCCCGGCGCGCTGATGGAGCAGATCGAAGCCGGCGCCATCGGCCTGAAGCTGCACGAGGACTGGGGCACGACGCCCGCCGCCATCGACAACTGCCTGAATGTCGCCGAGGCCACGGACACGCAGGTGGCCATCCACACGGACACGCTCAACGAGAGCGGCTTCGTCGAGGACACCATCGCCGCCTTCAAGGGCCGCACGATCCACACCTTCCATACCGAGGGCGCCGGCGGCGGGCATGCGCCGGACATCCTGCGCGTGGTGGGCGAGTCCTATGTGCTGCCCTCCTCGACCAACCCGACGCGCCCCTACACGATCAACACGCTGGACGAGCACGTGGACATGCTGATGGTGTGCCACCACCTGGACCCGTCCATCGCCGAGGACCTGGCCTTCGCGGAGAGCCGCATCCGGCGCGAGACCATCGCGGCGGAGGACATCCTGCACGACCTCGGCGCGATCAGCATGTTCAGCTCGGACTCGCAGGCCATGGGCCGCGTGGGCGAGGTGATCCTGCGCTGCTGGCAGACCGCGCACAAGATGAAGCTGCAGCGCGGCCCGCTGAGCGGTGACAGCGAGCGCCACGACAACGCCCGCGTGAAGCGCTACGTCGCCAAGCTGGCGATCAACCCGGCCATCGCGCACGGCATCAGCCACGAGGTGGGATCGGTCGAGGTGGGCAAGTGGGCGGACCTCGTGCTGTGGAAGCCCGCCTTCTTCGGCGTGAAACCCAGCGCCGTGCTCAAGGGCGGCCTCATCGCCCTGGCGCAGATGGGCGACGCCAATGCCTCGATCCCCACGCCGCAGCCGGTGCACGCCCGGCCGATGTTCGGCAGCTTCGGCGGCGCGCTCTCGCGGGCCTCGCTGAGCTTCGTCTCGCAGGCCGCGCTGGCGAGCGACGTGGGCCGGCGCTACGGCCTGGCCAAGACGCCCGTGGCCGTGCGCGCCATCCGGGGGCGCGGCAAGGCGGACATGGTCCACAACGACTTCGCGCCGCACATGGAGGTCGATCCGCAGACCTACATCGTGCGGGCCAACGGCGAGCTGCTGAGCTGCGAGCCCGCCACCTCGCTGCCGCTGGCGCAGCGCTACTTCCTGTTCTGAACCGATGAGCGCCCCAGCCGTCCTTCCGACCGCCCCGATCACCGTGGACCGCGTCCTGACGCGCGGCGAGGGCCTGGCCGCCCCGCTGCTGCGCCGCGCCGCGCGGGTCTCCCTCGACTGGGACACCCGCCAGCGCAGCCGCTTCCAGGCCCGCGACCACCTTGGGCGCGCGCTCGCCGTCTTCCTGCCCCGGGGTCAGGTCGTGCGCGGCGGTGATGTGCTGGTGGCGCAGGACGGCAGCCTGATCGTCGTGGAGGCGGCCCCGGAGTCGCTGCTGCGCATCACCGTGCGCCCGGACGGCGGCCGCCCCTTCGACCTGCTGCGGGCGGCCTACCACCTGGGCAACCGCCATGTGCCGATGGAGCTGCAGGAGACCCTGCTGCAGATCGAGCCGGACCATGTGCTGGCCGAGATGCTGGTGGCGATGGGCCTGCACGTCACCGCCGTGGAGGCCGGCTTCGAGCCCGAGGGCGGCGCCTACGGCAGCGGCCATGGCGGTGGGCACGGGCACTCGCACGGGCACTCGCACGGACATTCACACGGCCATTCGCACGGCCATGGCCACGATCACCACGACCCGGCGCACGGGCCTCACGGCCATTCCCCCGGAGCCGCGGCATGAGCGGGACCGGCGCCGGCGACCGTGCCCTGCTGCGCCTGCTGTGCCTCGCCTCGCCGGCCCTGCCGGTGGGCGGCTTCTCCTACTCCGAGGGCCTGGAGGCTGCGGTGGAGGCAGGCGAGGTGCGCGACGAGGCAAGCGCACGCGACTGGCTGCTGGCGCAGTGCCGCCTGGGCCCCTGCCGTGCGGAACTGCCGCTCACGCTGCAGGCCTGGCGCGCCTGGGCACGGCAGGACGCCGGCGCTCTGCAAGCCCTGAACACCCACGCGAGCCTGACCCGCGAGAGCGCCGAGTTCCGGCTCCAGGGCGAGCAGATGGCCCATTCGCTGCTGCTGTGGCTGCGCGATGCGCCGCTGCGGGACCCCGCCCTGCCGGCCCTGCTCGGCGATGCCGTGCCGCAGCTCCCGCTCGTCTGGGGGCTCGCGCTGCATGACAGCGGGGCCGACGAGCGCGCGGGCATCCTCGCCGTCGCGATGGCCTGGACCGAGAACCAGGTGCAGGCCGCGATGAAGGCCGTGCCGCTCGGCCAGCGGGCCGGCCAGCGACTGCTTCAGGCCCTGTGCGACGCCCTCGCGGACACCATCGACGAACTGCTCGCCCGCGCCGACGCCCCGACGCCACCGACCGTCTTCACCCCGATGCTGGCCGTGCTGTCGGCCCGCCACGAACACCAATACTCCCGCCTCTTCCGATCATGAGCCGAGCCCTCCACCACATCCCCGGTCGTCGCAAGTCCCTGCCCCCGCTGCGCGTGGGCATCGGCGGCCCTGTCGGTTCCGGCAAGACGACCCTGCTGGAAATGCTGTGCAAGGCCATGCGCGAGCGCTGGGACCTCATCGCCATCACCAACGACATCTACACCAAGGAAGACCAGCGCCTGCTGACGCTCAGCGGCGCGCTGCCGCCCGAGCGCATCCTCGGCGTCGAGACCGGCGGCTGCCCGCACACGGCGATCCGCGAGGACGCGTCGATCAACCTCGAGGCCATCGACCGCATGCTCGCGCAGTTCCCGGAGGCGGACGTCGTGTTCATCGAGTCCGGCGGCGACAACCTGGCCGCCACCTTCAGCCCCGAGCTCTCGGACCTCACCATCTACGTGATCGACGTGGCGGCCGGCGAGAAGATCCCGCGCAAGGGCGGCCCGGGCATCACCAAGAGCGACCTCTTCGTGATCAACAAGACCGACCTCGCGCCGCACGTGGGCGCCGACCTCGCCGTGATGGAAGCGGACACCCGCCGCATGCGCCCCACCCGCCCCTTCGTGATGAGCAACCTCAAGACGCTGGCGGGCGTGGCGGACATCGTGCGCTTCATCGAGGAGCGCGGGATGCTGGTGCCGGGCGGCTGAGGTCCCGGGCGGGGCTCAAGGCCTCCCGGCCCCATGGCCCCATGGCCTCAGGGCGGCGGGTCGGCGGCGAGCGCGGCCCGCATGGCGTCGCGCTGCTCGGCGATGCGACGCAGCTTCTCCTCGCCCTTGGCGATGCCGTCGGGTGACAGCCCTTGCTCGCGCGCCTGGTCCAGCAGGCGGCGCAGCGCGGGCAGCTCGCGGTCGGCGGCCTCGACGAAGGCCTGTTGCACGGCCCGGTGCTCCTGCGCCTCCCGCGCCAGGTAGGCCGTGGGGTCATCCAGCTGCCAGCGCGGGACGATCGGTGCCTGGGGCGCGCGCACGAGAGGCGGCGCCCGCTCGTCGCCCATCACGCGGGTGTCCGCCAGATGCCAGTGCGCCGGCTCCGGGACCGGCGCCGAGGCGGCTCCGACGGCAGGCCCGAGGTCCGCGGCAGGTGCCGCGGCCAGGGCTTGCGGCTCGCGGGCCGACGCGGACGGGCTCGGCGCAGCCCGCGCGGGCGTTTCCTGGGCCAGCGGACGCGCGACCGCCGGGTCCGGCGAGGGCCAGCCGGCCAGCCAGGCCGCGCCCAGGCCCAGCAACAGCACCGCCAGAAGGGACAGCAGCGGCCAGACCCAGAGCCGGCGGGCGGTGACGGTCTCAGTCATGGGTGTGCCCTCCCCCGGCGGCCTCCAGCCCCAGCAGCGGGCTCAGCGAAGGCGCCGCCAGATCCGGCGCCCACTGCAGCTGCGCGCCGGCCAGCAGCCGCTCCTGACGCTCGCGCCAGGCGGCCTGTCGGCGCTGCTGCATCAGGGCCTGCGTCGCGCCGTAGCGCACCGTCTCGCTGGCGAGCGGCTGCAGGCGCTCCTCGCGGCGCTGCACCTGCACCCACTCCCAGCCCTGGGCCTGCACGCCCGGATGACGCAGGGCCGGGCTCGGCGCGCCGACCGGCGTCGCGGCCATCAGCGCCAGGGACCAGTCGTCGAGTGCCCGATCGCCTGATTCAGGCGTGGCCACCGGCGCTTCCTCGTCGGACCACTGCACCGCGCGCACGCTCAGCCCGGGCACGCGCAAGGCCTGCAGGGGCGCGAGCTCGGCCCGCTGCCGCAGCAGCGGCTCGACGGCGTCCCGGCAGGCGGCGTCGGCACAACGCGCCCGCCAGCCCTGGAGGTGGCTGAGGCGCCGGAACTCCTCAGGGTGCTCGCGCCAGTAGCGCTCCAGGTCCGCCTCGGTGAGGGCCGGGATGCTCAGGCGGCTGGCCGCATCGGCCTCCGCGCCTGCCGCCGCCCCGTGGGCGTCCCCGTCCAGCCCCTCCCACCGCAGCAGTGCCTGCCAGCGCACGCGGGCCCACAGGAGCTCCTGCAGCGCCTGGACGCCGTCCGCCTCCCAGCGGCCGGGCTGGGCCGCCCAGGCCCGTGTGAAGCGGTCCTGCAGCCAGCGACGCGCCTGCAGCCGGGCGAAGTCGCGATCGCCCCCGAGGATCTGCGTGCGCCCCTGGACATTGAGGGACGGCCAGACCTGGGCCAGCGTCACCTCGGCCGGCGTGCGGCACGCCGCGGTGTCGCACCAGCGCAGGAGCACGACCTGTGCGGCGCCCGGCGGCCCCGCCAAGGCCTGCGGAGCCGGCAGCAGCCGGGCGCCCGCCGCCCGCGGCAGGACGCGCTGCCAGGCGGTGGCCGACGCGGGCGCCGTCACGCGGGCCTGCTGCTGCCAGCGCGCCCAGTCCTGCGCCAAGGCCTCCGGCCAGCGCTGCCAGGCCATCGACTGCCACTGGCGCTCCACCATCGCCGCGGGGTCGAAGGCGACGCGGCGGGACGCGAAGAGTCGCTCGTCGCCCACGCGCCGGCGCGCGTCCTCGCCCAGCAGCCACTCCAGCGCCAGGCGCTGCAGCAGGTCCGGCAGCGCCACGTCCGGCCGTTCACGGCGGGCGAGCAGCAGCAGGTCCTCGGCCAGTCGGCGGGGAATGGGCTGGCCATCGACCCGCAAGGCCGCGGTGGTCGCTGTCGAGGCGAGCGCCCCGCCGGACAGCGACGCCAGCAGCGCCGCGCCGGCCAGCAGGAGTGCCCGCCAGGACTTCACGAGGCACTTCTCGACGCACTTCTCGATCACAGCCGCTCCGCCGCCCGGTTGAGCAGGTGCACGACCATCGCGATGGCATGCGGCACCACGATGCGGCCGACCGTGCGCCGGTCGTTGTGGTCCGTGCTGGACAGCACCACGCCGCCGCGGGCATACGAAAGCGCGCCGCCCTGGCGCAGCAGGGGGCGGATGTCGGTGGCGGTCGGCGCGAGCGGCGTGAAGCTGGCCAGCGCGGCGCCCACGAGCGCGTCGTCGTTGAGCGCCTCGCGGTCGTAGTAGTCCTTCACCCAGGTCTCCCAGCCGGTGTGGTTGAGCGCCGAGGTGGTCCAGGTGTGATGCGGCTGCAGCAGGTCCGTCGTGTGCATCACGAAGCCCAGCGTCTGCACGCTCGGACGCGCCAGGAACTGGCTCCACCAGTACTGGCCGAGGTTGTCGATGGGCTGGAAGGGGATCTTCTCGAAGTCGGCGTACTGCGAGGGGCTGGAGCTGCCGCCCTGGCGGTAGTTGCGCTCGGTGAGGCCGTAGCTGTCGTACTTGCTGCCGTCGCTGAACAGGCCCTTCATGCCGCCCTTGCCGTCGTCCAGGTGGTCGCCGACGAGCCAGGCCGCGGCGAGCTTGTCGATGTCGCCGGACACAGTGAGCTTGCTGTAGTTGTAGCCGCCATAGGGGTTGCCGTGCACGTCCGGACCCTGCGTGTGGTTCTGGAAGTGCCAGTACGACGTGTAGTTGACGAGGCCCTTGCCCAGGCCCCACACGGGCGCCAGCTGGCAGTCGCCGGTGATGGCGCCGCAGAGGTAGGTGTCGGCGAAGTCGTCGACGTCATAGGCGCCCTGGCCCAGCTGCTCGGCGAACTGCTCCAGCGTGTAGCCTGCGCGGGCCAGCCCGGCCTGCAGCTTCGCAAAGTTGGTGGTGCCGGCATGGCGCTGCATGTAGCGCACCGCATCGATGGCGATGCGCTTGTGCGTCTCCTGGTTGAAGGCCTGGGCGCCGCTGGCCAGGGTCAGGGCACCGACGAGGATCAGGGTGGCTTTCATGGGCATGGGGAGGCGGAAGTGGAAAGCCCGCATGCTCGCCATTGCATGTGACGATGCCTTGACCACCGGCCGGGACCTGCAAGAGCTGGCAGCGCCGCCCGGGGCATGGCGCCCGTCACGCGGGCGTCACAGGGGGGCGTGCGCCGTTCAGTCCCGAGGCCCGCGCACCTGCCGCAGCACCAGCATCGCCGCCAGCAGGGTCAGCACGGTGATCAGCGCCAGCATGATCCAGAAGCCGTGGCCATGGTCCGCCAGCGGGATGCCGCCCACGTTCATGCCCAGCAGACCCGAGACGAGGTTGATGGGCAGGGCCAGCACCGTGACGACCGTCAGCGTGAAGAGGCTGCGGTTGTTCTCCTCCGCCTGGCGCGCAGCGGTCTCGTCCTGCATGAGCTTGATGCGCTCCTGCAGCGCGGCGGCGTCGCGCAGCACGAGGGAGAACTCCTCGCTGGCGCGCTGCAGCTGGGCGCGGTCGTCGTCGGTCACCCAGCCCGGCGGGTGGCTCAGCATGCGAGCCAGCGCGCCGGGCTCGGGCGCGAGCAGGCGCTGCAGGCGCACCAGCACCCGGCGCAGGTGCGCGACCTCGGCCGCATGGCGCGCATGGCGGCCCTTGAGCAGCTCGTCCTCGATGTCGTCGATGCGGTCGGCCGTGCGACGCACGATGACCTGCAGCTCGTCGGCCTGGTCCTGCAGCAGGTGGTCCAGCAGCGCCACGGGCGAGCCGAGGCGCTCCCCGCGCTTCACGGCCATGCGCAGGCGGTCGATGGAACGCAGCGGCTGCCGGCGGGCCGTCAGCACGCAGCCCGGGCGCACATGGACCCACAAGGTGGCGATGTCGTCGGGGTCGAAGCTGAAGTCGAAGGTGACGTCGTTGACCACCGCGAACAGGGACTCGCCCAGTCGCTCGATGCGGGTGGCGCGCGAGCCCTGCTGCATAGCGCCGAGCAGGTCCTCGTCGAGGGCGCCGGCCCGGCGCAGCGTCTCGAGCGAACCGGCATGGCTCAGGTTGATGTGCAGCCAGACGAAGCCGGCCCCCTCGCCCGGCACCGGTGGCAGGCGCTCGTCCCCCAGGGCCTGCGCCACGCCCGTCGCATCGAAGCGGTAGGCGCAGATCACACCATGGGCATTGGCGCCGTAGGGAGCGCCCGGCCCCGGTTCCGGCGGCGACGGCATGGGGGATGGATGGGCGGCGGCAGGATCGGGCATGCGGGCAGGCTAGCAGCGCCCCGTGACGCGGCCATGACCCGCGGCCCGGCCGCCGGCCGCCCGCCGCCTCAGCCCAGCCAGGCCTTCGCGGCCGCCTGGTACAGCGGAATGCCCAGCAGCAGATTGAACGGGAATGTCACGCCCAGCGAGAGGCCGATGTAGACGGCCGGACGCGCTTCCGGCACCGCATGGCGCAGCACGGCCGGCACGGCGATGTAGGACGCGCTCGCCGCCAGCACGGCCAGCAGCGTGGCGTCGGCGACGGGCAGCTCGGTGAGGCTCGCCAGCAGCAGCGCCAGGGCCGCGTGCAGCAGCGGCATGCCCAGGGCATAGGCGAACAGCGAGGCCGGCAGGCCACGCAGGGCGGGCAGCTGCCGGGCCGTCAGCAGGCCCATGTCCAGCAGGAAGAAGGCGAGCAGGCCCTTGAAGATCTCGCCGGTGAAGGGCTTCATGGCGGCAGCGCCGGCGGGCCCCGTGATCCAGCCGATGGCCAGGGCGCCGAGCAGCAGCAGCGTGCCGCCCTCGGTCAGTGCCTCGCGCCAGTGCCCGCCGCCCGGGGCCGACGGCGCCTGGCCGCCCAGGGCCAGCGTGCCGCCACCGACGCTCACCGCCCCGCCCGCGGTGGCGCCGCGGGCCCGCTGGCTCAGCATCAGCGCCAGGATGATGGCCGGCGATTCCATCAGCGCCATGGCCGCCGCCATGTGCCCGCCGGCGGGCGTGCCCTGCACCTCGAGCAGGTGGTTGGCCGTGACGAAGGTGACGGCGCTGACGCTGCCGTAGGTGGCGGCCACGGCCAGGGCATCGAAGGGCGGCAGCCAGCGCCGCAGCAGAGGCAGGTCCAGCAGCGGCACCAGCACCGCCAGCAGCATGGCGCAGCCGAGACCGGCCACCACGGTGGTGCTCAGGCCCGTCTGGTGCAGGGCGAAGCCTCCCTTGAGCCCGAGGGCCATCAGCAGGTAGAGCGAGAGGAAGCGCGACAGCGGCGCCGGCACCTCCAGGTTGGATCGCAGCACCCCGGCGAGCAGGCCGAGGACGAAGAACAGCAGGGCGGGATCAAGCAGGGCATTCATGAGTCCGGAATGCTAGAGATTCCGGTCAATCATGGAAAATCAATTGTCCTGATGATTTCCATCGAGGTATGTCGATGCATGCCACCTTTCGCCAGCTGAAGCTGCTGCTGGCCCTGGCCGAGACCGGCTCCATCACCGGTGCGGCGCGCGCCTGCCACGTGACGCAGCCCACGGTCTCCATGCAGCTCAAGGAACTGGCCGACGCCGCCGGGATGCCGCTCTACGAGCAGTTCGGCAAGCGCCTCCAGCTGACGGAGGCGGGCGAGGCGGTGCTCGTCACCGCCCGCGCGCTGCAGGCCGAGTGGGAGGCCCTGGAGCAGCGCCTGGCCGGACTGCGCGGCCTGCAGCACGGGCGACTGCGCATCGCGCTGGCAAGCACCGCCAAGTATTTCGTGCCGCGCATGCTCGGCACCTTCTGCGCACAGCACCCGCAGGTGGACATCGCCCTGCAGGTGCTCAACCGCGACGGCGTGCTGCAGCGCATGCGCGCGCACCAGGACGATCTGTACGTCCTGTCCATCCCGCCCCGGGGCGTGCCCCATGAGCGGGCCCACCTGCTGGACAACCCGCTGGTGTTGATCGCCCCGCTGCAGCACCCGCTGGCCGGCCGCGCGCGCATCCGGCCCCCGCGGCTGCAGGACGAGCCCTTCATCCTGCGCGAGGCGGGTTCGGGCACGCGGCTCGCCGGGGACGCGCACTTCGAGCAGCTGGGCCTGAACCCGCGCGTGCGGCTGGAGCTCGGCAGCAACGAGGCCGTGAAGCAGTCTGTGGCGGCGGGCATGGGGTTGGGCCTGGTCTCGCGCCATGCCCTCGCGGCGGACCCGGCCAGCGAGGGCCTGGCCGTGCTGCGAGCCGACCACTTCCCGGTCCGTTCGGCCTGGTCCGTGATGTGGCTGCCGGGCCAGCGGCTGAGCCCCCTGGCCCAGGCCTTCCTGCACCATCTCCAGGGGCTCGCGGGGTCGTGGGAGACCCATTCCTGAGCGGCGGATGCCCGAGTGCCGGCACGGGCATCCGACCTGCCCTAGCATCCGCACCCTGTGCTGATGGAGGTCCTCATGCGTTCGCTGATCGCCGCTCTGTTGTTCCTGCCGGTCCTGGGCCTGGGGCCGACGTCCGTCGCCCACGCCGAGGATGCGCCGCTGCCCACCGTGGCGCAGGTGGACCTGACGCGCTACACCGGGCGCTGGTACGAGATCGCGCTGCTGCCCAACCGCTTCCAGCGCCAGTGCGTGGCGGACACGCAGGCGAACTACCGCCTAACGGGCGAGCGCATCGAGGTCATCAATCGCTGCCGCATGGCAGATGGGCGCATGGACGACATCCGCGGCCATGCCAAGGTGGTCCCGGACTCGGGCAACGCCCGGCTGCGCGTCACGTTCTTCTGGCCCTTCTACGGCGACTACTGGATCCTCGCGCTCGATGAGGGCTACACCGAGGTGCTGGTGGGCGCCCCCAACCGGCGCTACGCCTGGGTCCTGGCGCGCGAGCCCCAGTTGCCGGAGGCCCGGCTCAACGCCCTGCTGGACCGCGCCGCGGCGCTCGGTTTCGACCGCAGCGCCTTCCAGCGCACGCCGCAGTCGGCCGCCGGTGCCGCGCAGCCCTGAGGGGCGCCTGAGACCGCGACCTCAGGCCGGTTCGGCGGCGGCCACGGCCGAGCGATCCCCGACCGCGTCGAGGTAGTCCTGGATGCCGGGCCAGTGCGGCGGCGGCGTCACGCCCAGCAGCTGCGCGAAGGCCTGGCAGACCGCCTCCAGTGCGCCGATGCCCGGGCACAGATAGTCCATGAACAGGAACTGGCCCTGCTGGTTGACCTCGAGGAAGACCAGCTGTCCCTGCGCATCGACGATGAAGTCCAGGCAGCCGAAGCGCAGCCCGAGCGCCTGCATGAAGCGGCGGATGCGGGCCAGGTCCTCGGGGGCGAGCGCATGGGCCTGGGCCGGCACCGAGGCGCCGAGTGCGTACAGGCGCCAGTCCGTGGCGGTCAGCCGGTCCGCCTGGGAGTCGATCCGCACGCAGCGCACGTGATCGCCCGCGACGAGCACGCGCAGCTCGAACTGCTTGCGCAACGCCGGCTGGTAGATCGCCGGGCACAGCGACATGGCCTGCGTCTGGGCCAGCAGCTCGGGCGTCAGCACCGTGGTCGGCAGGCTGCGGCGGCCGGCGTCCACCGCCCAGTCCAGCGGTCGGAAGGCCTTGAAGATGAGCCCGCCGGCCTGCGCCTGTGCAAAGCGGCGGATGCGCTCGGGGTCGTTGCTGATGAGCGTGCCTGGCACGGTCAGGCCGCAGCGCTGCGCCAGGAGGAGCTGGGCCGGCTTGGAGCGGGCGCGCAGGCGGCTCGGGAGCGGATTCATCCAGACGGCCGACTCCGGCAGCGCGACGTCCAGCAGGTTGTAGAGGCCGGTGAGCACCTCGTCGGCCTCATGCCGCACGATGCTCGCGTCCTCGGGGTGGACGGCGGAGAGATCCGCCGCCGGGAAGGGCCGGCGCGCCCAGACGGCGCGCACCGAGCGCAGGTCCAGGCCTTCGCCCGGCAGGAGTTCGTCCAGCAGGGACTCCCCGGCCCCGCCCAGCGCCAGCGTCAAGGCGCGCCGCGAGGGGAAGCCGGCCGGATCGAACACCTGCACCGTGGCGCCCTGGCCCTGCAGGGCCCACTGGACGGCCTGGACGTGCACATCGCCACGGGAACCCAGAATCAGCAATGACATGGTGTGTCCTGACAGGAGCAGTTCGGATGCGAAGTTCAGAAGCGGCAGGGCCCGGCGCCTGGCCGGGCCCTGTCTGCGGATCAGGCCACCGGATCAATCGTCGTAGTCGGTGCCGTCACCACCACCCTGGCCGTAGACGCCCGGGTAGGTCACGCCCGGGGCCTTGCGCAGGCCGCCCGCCACTTGCTCCATCTCCGTCTCGGTCAGCACACGCGAGGCCACATAGGCCAGGATGCGGGTGGACTCCTCTTGCTTCATCTCGTTCTTGATGGTCATTGAGTTCTCCAGAAGTTGGCAGAAATCGACTGCCCGTCGAACTACACACCTAACCGGGTAGCTGGTGCGACGACCATTCTGCACATCGCCTTCCCGAGCGCCAGTTGGCGTTTCACCGCATGCGGAAGGTCATGGTGTGCCGCCGCGCGGCACAGGGCGGGATCCCTGTCTCAGGGCTTCAGATGCCCCAGCGGCACCCCGCCGCCGGCCTTCACCTCGCCCAGCGAGAAGCTGGTGTGCACATCCTTGACGTTGGGCAGGTTGAGCAGGGTGTCGATGGTGAAGCGGCTGAAGGCGTCGAGGTCCGTCGCGAGGACCTGCAGCTCGAAGGTGCCCGCGCCCGAGATGTAGTGGCACGAGGTGACCTCGGGCAGTTGCCGGATGGCCTCCTCCAGCACCTTGGTCGCGGAGGCGTTGTTGCGGTCGGCGTCCAGGCGCACGAAGGCCAGCACGCCCAGGCCCAGGCGGCGGCGGTCGAGCTCGGCGCGATAGCCGGTGATGTAGCCCTGTTCCTCCAGCCACTTCACCCGGCGCCAGGTGGGCGCGGTGGACAGCCCGATCCGGCTGGCCAACTCGGCATTGGACAGGCGGGCGTCCCGCTGCAGCTCCGCCAGGATGGCCACATGCCAGCGGTCCAGGCGGTCGCCCTGCGGATCCTCGAGCTCCTGCGCAGGCAGGCGGCCACGGGCGGCGAGGGAGGCGTTGGTCTTGGTCATGGCGCGGACAGGGGCTGACGACGGATGCCCCATCCTACTGGAGCCGGCGCCTCCCTCAGAGCGCGGCGGTGCCGTCCGGGATGCCGCTGGGCACCTGGCGGGCGAGCTCCAGCACCTGGCCGTCGCGCACCTGGACCACCCGCTGGGCGCCGGCGATGGTCTCGGGGCGGTGGGCAATGACCAGGCGGGTGAGCTTCATCTGGCTCAGCGCCGCCGTGACGGCTCGCTCGTTGGCCAGGTCCAGGTGGCTCGTGGCCTCGTCCAGGGCCAGCACGCGGGGCTGCTTGTAGATCGCGCGGGCCAGCAGCAGGCGCTGCTTCTGCCCGCCGGACAGACCCGAACCGAGGTCCCCCACCAGGGTCTGGTAGCCCATGGGCATGCGGCAGATGTCGTCGTGCAGCTGGGCCAGGGCCGCGCACTGCTGGATGCGCTCCATGTCCGGATGGCTGTCGAAGAAGCTGATGTTGTCGGCCAGGCTGCCGGTCAGCAGGGCGTCCTCCTGCATCACCGTGCCGATCTGGCGGCGGTAGTTCCGCACGCCCAGGTGGCGCACCGGCACGCCGCCGTAGAGCACCTCACCCTCCGTCGGGGGCAGCAGGCCCAGCATGATCTTGAGCAGGGTGGTCTTGCCCGCGCCGCTCGGCCCGGTGACGGCCACGTTCTCGCCCGCCTCGATCCGGAAGCTGGCGCCCCGGAGGATCCAGGGCTCGCCCTCGGCATAGCGGAAGGAGACGTTGCGCAACTCCAGCGACGGCGGCAGGTGGTCCAGCTCGCTGTGCGGCACGTCGTCCTGCTCGGGAGGTTCGAGGACGATGTCGGCCAGGCGCTCGCCGTGCAGCGAGAGCATCTTCAGCTCGACGGCATAGTCGATCAGCTTGGCCACCCGGCCCGTGAACTGCGTCTTGTAGCTGACGAAGGCGAACAGCATGCCCACGGTCAGCGAGACGGCGTGGCTCTGCTGGCCCTGCAGGATGGTGCGGGCCCCCAGCCACAGCACGGCCAGGTTCTCCAGGCCGAAGATCAGCGTGTTGGCCGTCTGGAAGGCCATGCTCATCTTGGCGGTGCGCACGTCGCGGTTCTGCACGTCCACGATCAGGTTCTGCCAGCGGGAGCGGCGCTCGTCCTCACGGGCATAGAGCTTCAGCGGCGTGATGGCGCGCAGCGTCTCGAGGAAGTGCGTGCTCTCCTTGGCCGCGATCACGAGGCGCTCGGCCGCCGCGTCCCGAAATGGGCGGTAGGACACCCAGCGCAGGGCACCATAGGCCAGCACGGCGACCACCACCACCGCCGCCAGCGGCACGGAATAGAGCAGCATCATGACCAGCGCGATGAGCGCCATGAGGCCGTCGAGCACCGCCTCAATCGCGGCGGTGGTGAGGCTGCGCTGGATGGCGTTGACCGCGCTGAAGCGGGAGGTGATGTCCCCCAGGTGCCGCTTCTCGAAGAAGCTGGTCGGCAGGCGGACCAGGTGCGCGAAGACGTTGGACTGCCACTGCAGCGCCAGCGTCTGGCTCAGCAGCACCACCATCCAGGAGCGGCCGAGGGACAGGGCGGACTGGATCAGCAGCAGCAGCCCGAAGCCGAGCACCAGCACGCCCAGCAGCTCGGCGTCGCCGCTGCTGAGCACCTCGTCCACCACGAGCTGGTTGAACAGTGGCGCGATGACGGCGAACACCTCCAGCACGACGGCCACGGCCAGGATCTGCAGCAGCGAGCGCTTGAGGCCGGTGACCTTGCCCGTCAGGGAGCCGAGCGACAGCCGCGGCGCCTGCTGCTCGGGCTTGAAGTCGGCGTTGGGCGTCAGCTCCAGGGCCACGCCGGTGAAGTGCGCCGACATCTCGGCCAGGCTCAGGCGGCGCTCGCCGATGGCCGGGTCCAGCACGGTGAAATGCCGGGCGCCGACCTTCTTGAGCACCACGAAATGGTTGAGGTCCCAATGCAGGATGGCCGGGAGGGTGAGCTGCCCGAGGTGGTCCAGCTCCAGCTTCAGCGGCCGGGCGGAGAAGCCCATCGAGCCGGCGTGGCTGATCATGCTAGCCAGCTTGGCGCCCTTGAGCGAGACGGGGAAGCGGCGGCGCAGGTCCCCGAGGTCCTGGCCCTGGCCGTGATGGCTGGCCACCATGGCCAGGCAGGCGAGGCCGCATTCGGCCGCTTCGGATTGCAGGAAGAGTTTCATCGCGCGGCCCCGGCTTTCGCAGGCGGGGAGCTGCCGTCATCCGGCGTGTTCACAAGGGGAGCGAGGCCGGACACGGCCAGGATGGGCTCCATCACCCACTCCCAGACCTTCTGGCGCTGCTGGAGGACGTCAGCGTCCAGGCTCATGCCGGGCTTGAGCGGCAGGCTGGCCCCGTAGGCCTGCATGTCCTGGCGGTCCAGCGCGACGCGGATCCGATACAGCGGCTCGCTGGCCTGCGCCGCGGCCTGCAGGGACTGGCTCTGCCCGGTGGGCAGCTCCTGGGCGGACAGCGGCGCCTGGCTGACGGCCACGACGCGGCCGCGCGCCATGCCGAACTTCTGGTAGGGGTAGGCGGCATAGCGCAGCCACACCTGCTGGCCGGGTTGCACGAAGCCGCTGGTGCGGCTGGGCGCGAAGAGCTGCGCCTCCAGAGCGTCGTCCGGCGCGCCGGCGGCGGACCGGGGTACGAGGCTCAGCAGCGCCTGCCCCTCCAGCACCGACTGCCCCGCATGCAGGGACAGCGTGGCCACGCGCCCATCCTGGGGCGCCTGCACCAGCACGGCCCCGCGCGCCTCGTTCTCGTTGGATTCCTGGGCCAGGCTCGCGACATTGCGATCAAGCAGCGCCAGCGCCGTGCGCAGACTGGTCTCGTTCGCGGCGAGGTCGGCGCGCACCGCCTGGGCATCGCGCTGCAGGGCCTGGAGATTGCGCTCGGCGCTGCGCTCGCGCATCTGCAGGTCCAGCAGCTCTTCCTGCTTCTGCTGGACCTGGGCCGTGGAGACATAGCCGCTGCGCGCGAGCTCGTTGAAGCGGTCGAGACTCTTCTGCGCGAGCTGGGCGCGCTGGTGGCTGGAGTCGAGCTCGCCCTGCGCCTGACGCTCCTCGGCCTGCAGGCTGCGCAGGCGGTCGTTCAGGGCATCGGTGCGCTGGCGGGCCTGCTGCTGCTGCAGGAGGCGTTCGGTGTCGAGGCTCTGGCGGCGCTGCGCCAGGGCCTGGGCATTGAGCAGGGCGACGTCCCCCTGGGCCAGGCGGCGCTCGGTGCGGATCTTCAGCAGCGGCTGGCCGGCGCGGACCTCCTCGCCCTCCTTCACCAGCAGCTCGGCCACGGAGCCGGCCTGCGGCGCGGTGATGCCGATCAGCCCGCCCGTGGGCAGCAGCACGCCCGACACGCGGGCCTTGCGGCTCACCTGGCCGAGCAGGGCGAAGGCCACCAGCCCGGCCAGCAGGACGAGGGCAATGCCGGTCATCCAGGCGAAGCTGGGAGGACGTCCGATGCGGATGCCGCCCAGCCACTGGACGGACCGGGCCTGCATCACTTCGGGTCGGAATAGGGTGTCACGCACGGTGCGATGGCCTTGCTGTGGAGGACCGCGCGTGCCAGGGGCCGGGAGCCGGCCTTGGCCACGCGCGGGCGCTGAGATTGTCTGGCCCAAAGGCGCGGTGGGGCATCCGGAATACCCGGGGCCCTGCGCGGCCGGTCGCGGCGAAGCTCATGAGCCCTCAGCTCTCCAGCGCCCGGATGCAGGCCACCTTGCCCTGGTGCTTGCCCTCGTAGGAGCGCACCATGCCGTCGCACAGCAGGTTGCTTTCCGCCACGGAGACGCCCCAGACGATCATCCGGATCTCGCGCTCGACGCGCGCGCCGCGGCTCATGCTGAGGTAGGTGACGTTCGTCGGCAGGTCATCGAACAGCGCCAGCTGACGGGGCGTGAGCTGGCGGGTGCAGTCGGCGGACTTGACGGTCATCGGCACGGAGACCTTGCCGAAGAGCTGCTGCAGCTGGTTCCGGTCCTTCTCGCATTCCCCGTAGCTGGCCGTCTTGACGAAGACCACCTGCTCGAGGGTGCGGCCCTGGATCACCATGTCGACGTGCATTTCGGCGTAGACCGGGTCCTTGATGACCGCCGGCCCGCCCGGCTGGAAGCGGTCCCAGGCGAACTTGCCGGCGGCGAGCACCGCCAGCAGGCCGAGCACCTGCACGACGGTCATGTGTCTGATGGCACCAATCATGGCTTTCCTCCTCTGGATCGTTCTTGTGGATATCGCGCCGGCCTCGCAGGTCGCGGGCAGACGGCCCGCACTATGCCACCGACGAAAAAAAAGACCCGGCCCATCATGGGCCGGGCCTTCTTCACTTCTCCCCGAGCAGTGCCAGACGCACCGCGCGATCCTCGTTGCTTTCTCTTCAGCCGTGAGGGCCTCCCTGTGTCGGGCGGTCCCTCTTGTTCGAGTCCCGGCACGTTATCCCATCTTCCCGGGACAGACACCTGACAGATCTTGCAGGTTGCCAAAGGTTTGGCCCTTGAATTAGCCGTGGCTGCCCTGCGATTGGGCGGGTGCCGTCGCTTCGGCCGGAGCCAGGCTCTTGATGACCTCGCCGCGCTCGTCGAGGAAGTCGAAGACCGTCTTGCCGGCTTCCGTCACGTAGATCATGAGCCGCGGGCGCCCCTTGCCATCCGACAGGATGAGCGCCGACGACCTGCCCGCCGTCTTGCCCAGGAAGAGCCGGTCCGTCTGGGCACCGCCAGCGGCCTCCCACTGCTGCTTGAGGGCGTCCCGGGCCGGGCCGGGCGGCGTGGCCTGCATGGCCTTCCAGTGCGGCTCATAGTCCTTGGCGAGACCGCGGTCAAACACCCGCAGGCCGGTGTAGAGATGGCCTTCCCGCTCGTAGTAGCCCAGCGCCATCTGCTGGTCGCCTCCAAAGCGGTCCATGGAGAAATGCATGCCCTGCTCGGGCGGACCCTGGACGCCCGACGCCCCCTGGACGCCCGGGCGCCCCGACCAGAGCATGCCGCCGCTTTCGTCGCCCACGCTGTTGTAGAAGATGATCCCCGCCGTGTGGCGGTGGTCCGGCGCCTCCTGCCCTTCCGCCACGACACCCGGCAACCGATGCCTGTTGGCGATGACCAGCTCCCGCTGCCCGTCGGCCGTCACCAGGTTGATGCGCTCCACGTCGATCTCCTGGAAGTGCACCTTGGCCGGGGCGGCCGCCAGGGCCAGCAGGGCCGTCGCCAGCAGCAGCCCCAGCTTGAGCAGGCGGTTCTGGCTCTCCAGCGCCTGCACCCTCGTTGTCTCTTGCGTCATCGCCAGCTCCTCCACTGATCCAGGACGTCATGGATGTGGCGCCGGATGCTAGCCCAAGACACCGCGCACCGCTCCCCGGGGGGCCGCCTGGCCGCGGGTGTCTGCCGGCCACGAGACACGGGATTTCCCCATCAACGCAAGTTGCCGATCACAACAATTCGCGAAAGTGGCAATTTTGGAAATGAACGTTCCGTGCATAACGCCATCAGCGCAAAGTTAGAAAAGACAGACACCCCCTCTTTCCCTACACTCCCTCCCCGGCCCATACTGCAGCCATCCCCCGGAAGGTCCGGCGGCCACAAGCCGCACGCGCAAGCGCCTCCTGATGCGAGGTGCTGCCGGATCTGGTCCGTCCCCTCTTCGGCACCCCCTCTCGGAGTCCCCCTCGCATGAACGCACCGCTGCCCGAACACATCCTGCGCGCGCTGGAAAAGGTCACCCTCGACGACAAGTACGCGCTCGACCGCGGTCGCGCCTTCATGAGCGGGGTCCAGGCCCTGGTGCGCCTGCCCATGCTGCAGCGCACGCGCGACGCGATGAACGGCCTGAACACCGCCGGCTTCGTCTCGGGCTACCGCGGTTCGCCGCTGGGCGGCTACGACCAGGCCCTGATGGCCGCCAAGAAGCACCTGGCCAAGCAGAACATCGTGTTCCAGCCGGGCGTCAACGAGGAGCTGGGCGCCACCGCCGTGTGGGGCACGCAGCAGCTGGACCTGTTCAAGGAGAAGGCGAAGTTCGACGGCGTCTTCGGCCTCTGGTACGGCAAGGGCCCGGGCGTGGACCGCTGCATCGACGTCTTCAAGCACGCCAACATGGCCGGCACGTCCAAGCACGGCGGCGTGATCGCCATCGCGGGTGACGACCACATTTCCAAGAGCTCCACCGCCGCCCACCAGAGCGACCACGTCTTCAAGGCCGCGGGCTTCCCGGTGTTCTTCCCGTCCAGCGTGCAGGACATCCTGGACATGGGCCTGCATGCGATCGCCATGAGCCGCTTCTCGGGCCTGTGGTCCGGCATGAAGACCATCCAGGAGATCGTGGAGTCGGGCGCCAGCGTCAGCGTGGACCCGGACCGCGTCAACATCATCACGCCGGACGACTTCCCCATGCCGGCCGGCGGCCTGCACATCCGCTGGCCGGATCCGCCCCTGGACCAGGAAGCGCGGATGATGGACCACAAGTGGTACGCCGCCCTGGCCTATGTGCGCGCCAACAAGCTCAACTACAACGTCATCGCCACGCCGAACGACCGCCTGGGCCTGATCGCCTCGGGCAAGGCCTGGAACGACACCCGCCAGGCGCTGCACGACCTGGGCCTCGATGACGACACCTGCCGCCGTCTGGGCATCCGCCTGCACAAGGTCAATGTGGTGTGGCCGCTGGAGGCCAACATCACCCGCGACTTCGCGACCGGCCTGCAGGAGATCCTCGTGATCGAGGAGAAGCGCCAGGTCATCGAATACCAGATCAAGGAGCAGCTCTACAACTGGCGCTCGGACGTGCGCCCGCACGTGCTGGGCAAGTTCGACGACGACGGCCAGTCCGGTGGCGAGTGGGGCCTGCCCAACCCGAGCGGCAACTGGCTGCTGCGCCCGCAGGCCGACCTGACCCCGGCCATCATCGCCCGCGCCATCGCCAAGCGTCTGAAGAAGCTGGGCGTGGATGCCGACATCGCCGCCCGCCTGGATGCGCGCGTGGCCGTGATCGACGCCAAGGAGAGCGCGCTGAAGGCCGAGGAGAAGGCCGCCGGCGGCGCCGACCGCACGCCCTGGTTCTGCTCCGGCTGCCCGCACAACACCTCCACCCGCGTGCCCGAAGGCTCGCGCGCCGTGGGCGGCATCGGCTGCCACTACATGGTCACCTGGATGCCGGGCCGCAACACCGCGACCTTCACGCAGATGGGCGGCGAGGGCGTGCCCTGGACCGGCCAGCAGTGGTTCACGAACGAGAAGCACATCTTCTCGAACCTCGGTGACGGCACCTACTTCCACTCGGGCATCCTGGCCATCCGCCAGAGCATCGCCTCGGGCGTGAACATCACCTACAAGATCCTCTACAACGACGCCGTCGCCATGACGGGCGGCCAGCAGGTCGGCGAGCGCGCCGAAGGCCACACGGTGCTGCAGATCATGCAGAGCCTGATCTCCGAAGGCGTGAAGAAGCTGGTGATCGTCACGGACGAGCCGGAGAAGTACAACGGCGTGGCGCTGATCGCTGGCGTCACCGTGCACCACCGCGACGAGCTGGACGCCCTCCAGCGTCAGTTCCGCGAGATCGCCGGCACCACGGCCATCATCTACGACCAGACCTGCGCCACCGAGAAGCGCCGCCGCCGCAAGCGGGGCAAGCTGGTCGACCCGGCCAAGCGCACCGTCATCAACGAGCTGGTCTGCGAGGGCTGCGGCGACTGCTCGATCCAGTCCAACTGCCTCTCCATCGAACCGCTGGAAACCGACTTCGGCCGCAAGCGCCAGATCAACCAGAACACCTGCAACAAGGACTTCAGCTGCGTGAAGGGCTTCTGCCCGAGCTTCGTCACCATCGAAGGCGGCGAGCTGAAGAAGCCGAAGAAGGACAAGCGCATCTCGCCGTTTGACGCCAAGCTCGGCGCCCTGCCCGACCCCGTCATCCCCAACGCCACCGAGGCCTGGGGCATCGTCGTGGCCGGCGTCGGCGGCACGGGCGTGATCACCATCGGCCAGCTGCTGGGCATGGCCGCCCACCTGGAAGGCAAGGGCGTCATCACGCAGGACGCCGCGGGCCTGGCCCAGAAGGGCGGCGCGACCTGGAGCCACATCCAGATCGCCAACAAGGCGGAAGACATCCACTGCACCAAGGTCGGCACGGCCGAGGCGCAGCTGGTGATCGCCTGCGATTCCATCGTGGCCGCCAACAAGACCACGCTGGCCGTCATGCGCGAGGGCCGCACCTTCGTCGCGCTGAACACGCACGGCTCGCCCACCGCGACGCTGGTGAACAACGCCGACTGGTCCTTCCCCGGCGCCTCCTGCGAGGCGGCCGTGGCCAAGGCCGTGGGCGCCGATCACTTCCGCGCCTTCGACGCGGAAGACGTGGCCGTCAAGCTGCTGGGCGACTCGCTCTACACCAACCCGCTGATGCTGGGCTACGCCTGGCAGCAGGGTCGCGTGCCCCTGAGCTACGCCGCGCTGATGCGCGCCATCGAGCTCAACGGCGTGCAGATCGACAACAACAAGGCCGCCTTCGAATGGGGCCGCCGCTGCGCCAACGACCTGGCCGGCGTGCAATCGCTGTTCGCCGCGCAGCAGGTCATCAACATCGTCAAGCGCGACAGCCTGGACGAGATGATCACCAAGCGCGTCGCCTTCCTGACGGACTACCAGAACGCCGCCTATGCCGCGCAGTACCAGGCCTTTGTCGAGAAGGTCCGGGCCGCCGAGCAGCCGCTGAACAGCACGCGCCTCGCCGAGGCCGTGGCCCGCTACCTGTTCAAGGTGATGGCCTACAAGGACGAGTACGAAGTCGCCCGCCTGCACAGCGACAAGAAGTTCGCCGAGAAGATCGCGTCGCAGTTCGAGGGCGACTACAAGATCGTCCATCACCTGGCCCCGCCGCTGTTCGCCAAGAAGAACGAGAAGGGCGAGCTGGTGAAGCAGCAGATGGGCGGCTGGATCCGTCCGGCCTTCGGCATCCTCGCCAAGCTCAAGGGCCTGCGCGGCACGGCGCTGGACCTCTTCGGCTACACCGCCGAGCGCAAGATGGAACGCCAGCTGATCCAGGACTACCGCGCCAGCATCGAGCAGCTGCTGGCCAAGGGCCTGACCGCCGAGCGCCTGGCCCTGGCGACCGACATCGCGCGCATCCCCGAGGAGATCCGCGGCTATGGCCACGTGAAGGAGCGCCACGTCCACGCGGCCCGCGCCAAGTGGGACGGCCTGATGAAGCAGTGGCAGGCGGCCTGACCCGTCCCTGATCCGGCACCATGAAAAAAGCCCGCAAGCCGAAAGGCCTGCGGGCTTTGTCTTTGGCGGGACCGGCGCCGTGCGGGCGGCCGGCCCGTGCGCCGAGGACTCAGCGCGGCAGTCGGAAGGCGTTGCTGCGCAGCGGCGAGCGCTTGAACTCCAGCGCCTTGTCGCCCGGACGGGGCTTCACGCTCGCCGGGCGCATGCCAACGGGCTGTGCCGGGCAGGTGCCGGTGATGCGGTGCTGCAGGGCCGCCGCCAGCATGGCCTCGCCGGGGTTGGCGAGCTCGCGGGAGAGGTCGTCGTTCACCACGCAGCCGGCCACGCCCGTCGGGCCCTGGCCCGCCGGCACGAAACCGTCGGCGTAGTCACCGAAGCCCTTGTGGTTGACGCCACCGAACTCGATCGGGAAGTACGAATTGCCGCAGTTGTCCTTGGCCGTGAAACCATAGGGCTTGCCGCAGGTCTTGCCGCCGATCAGCACCACCTCGACATCCACGCCGCGCAGGCCGTTGATGAAGGCCTCGCTCGCGGAGCAGGTGCCGCTCTGCGCCAGCACGTAGACGCGCTTGAGGTTCAGCGCCGGCAGCGGCTGCTCGTTGGTGCAGCGGAAGTTGGCGTCGAGGATGCAGGACGTGTTGTAGAAGGGCGTGGCGTCGCCCTCCGTGGCCTGGCGCAGGCTGTTGTAGCGGCTGCGCTCGAAGTCCTTGCCGTTCGTCTGCTGCGCGCCGGCCACCATGTAGGCCAGCTGCGAGGCCATGAAGAGCAGGCCGCCGCCGTTGTAGCGCAGGTCCACCACCAGGTCCGAGACGCGGGCCTGCTGGAAGCGCGTCATGGCCTGGATGAGCTGGATCTCCCCCTTGGCGATGTGCGTGTTGAAGACCATGTGGCCGACCTTGCGGCCGTCGCTGGCGGTGATGATCTCGTCCAGCGTGACCGGCTGGTTCTCGACCTCGGCGCTGGCCAGGCTGACCTGCACGTTCGGGGCGCCGGCGCGGCTGAAGACGAAGTCGTAGCGCTTGCCGAGCCGGTCAGGGCTCAGCATGTCGTTGAGCGCATCGATGCCGGCGCTGTCATTGGTGTCGGCCGACACGCCGTTGACCGTGACGAGCGTGTCCCCGCGCTTCAGGCCCGCCGATTGCGCCGGGCTGCCCGGCATCACGTAGGCGACGCGGATGCCGCGCGGCGGCGTGGGCGAGCCGAAGGTCCATTCGATGCCGAAGCCCGCGTCCACGCCGGCCTGCGTCATCTGCTGCCACTTGGCGGTCGAGATCATGAAGCTGAAGCGGTCCTGGCGCGCGCCGCTGGCCGTCCGCACCGGGCTGCGCAGGGCGTCGAAGTAGGCCTCCAGCGAGCCCTGAACGTCCCCGACGTTGCTGAACATCGCCTCGTTCGCGTTGACGTTCGGCACGGCCTCGCGCCACAGGTAGGCCTCGTCGAAGTAGGAGCGCATCCAGCGCTTCTCGGTGGTGAGGCTGCCGGTGCGGCTGCCCGGCGACGCCAGCGCGTTCTCGGGGGCGCACTGCTGCGCGTAGCTCGCGCTGGGCTGCAGCGGGCCGGTGTCCGCGGGCGGGACCGGCGTGGGGTCCGCCGGCAGCTGGCCGAACACGGGCGTGCCCGAATTGGCAGCACCGCCGCCGCAGCCGCTCAGCAAGCCGCCGAGGCTCAACGCCGCGACCAGCGCGGTCCCTGTCCATCCTGTTCTATTCATCCATCCTCCTGCTGTGGGCGGGGCGTTCGCCAGGCCCCCGATTCGTTCCGCCGGGGTCGCGGCGTCCACCGCCTGGCGCCGGCCAGGCCGCACGCAGACGAGACGGCCGCCCCCCTGGCGCCGGCCGCCATTTTGCGCGACGGGAACACCGCCGGACGCCACGGGATGCCGGCGCGTGCGTGAAAGCCACGGGTTTCCGCTAAGGGGGATGCCCCTGATCAGCAATCTGCAGCAACAAATGCCGGGGATCTCTGGCGCTACGCTCCCTGGCACTTGCGCGATCTGCGCCCAGACGACGCCCGGCCCGGAGCTAGGCGGCGCAGGACCGGGCCCCTGGGGAGGGCGCCCGCCCGGCCCGTATCAGGGCCCCACGGAGGAGATGCTTCGATGAATCTGCTGACCGGCCGATGGCCGACGCTGCCCGTTTCCCTGGCCCTGGCCAGCCTGCTGTCGCTCGCCGGCTGCGGCTCGGGTGACGCCTCGTTCGGCCCCGCCCTGCAGGCCCGCGACGACAGCGCCACGGTGGACGACGGCGCGGCGCTGCTCCTGGACGTGCTGGCCAACGACCTGGGCGAGGGCCTGGTGCTCACGGGCGTGCAGACGCCCGGCCTCGGCAGCGCAGCCATCGAGAACGGCCGCATCCGCTACACACCGCGGGCCGGCGCGCTCGGGCAGGACCGCTTCACCTACCAGGTGCGCGACGCCCAGGGCGTCACCCAGCAGGCCACCCTCTCGCTGACGCTGCGCCGCGGGCTGACGCTGGAGGGTCAGGTCTTGCTGGATGGACAGGCGCAGGCCCGGCGCAGCGTCGACGTGCTGGCCGACGAGCAGCCCCTCGGCAGCGCCCAGACCGATGCGCAGGGCGCCTACCGCGTCCAGCTGTGGTTCACGGACGCCCGCCAGGTTGACCAGCTGCTGCGACTGCGCCTGAAGGAGGACGGCACCCGGCCGCATGACCGCGCCGAGCTCTACCTCGCGGGCGGCGGCACGCTCCTGGCGATCGCAGGCAGCGCGCGCCGCCTGGACGCCACCCGCCTCTCGGCCCTGCAGATCGACGACACGGCCATCGGCGAGTCGGCGCTGCTGCTGGGCCAGTACCGCAGCCTCACCCAGCAGACGGCGATCCCTGACGAGGCCGGCCTGCGCCGCGCGCTGTCGGGCTACGCGCTGGAGGCCCTGGCCGATCGCGCCGCCCTCGTGAAAGCCGCCCGCCTGAAGCAGGTCGCCCTCCCCGCCGGCTTCGGCACGGTGGCCCAGATGCTGGCGGACGACTCCGGCCTGCGGCAGTTCCGCGCCGCCGCGCAGGCCGCCCTCGGTGACGCCCTGACGCAGATGCAGCAGGACGTGCTCGCCGCGCTGCACATCCGCAGCCCCTTCACCGCCGACACCGTGCCGGCGCGCTACATCCTCGGGCCGGTCTCGGCCCTGGAACAGGCGCCCGTCTTCGGCACCGCCAAGACCAGCAGCACGCTGACGCTCGCGGCCGACGGCAAGGGCACGCTGCGGCCCCGCCAGAGCTTCCCGGCGGCGCATGCGGCGCTGGAATGGGACCTCAGCGGCAAGGGCATCCTGCTCCTGAGCGGCAGCGGCACGGAGGTGGCCTCCGGCACCGACATCTTCGACTTCCCGTATCACGAGTACGTCCAGACCGTGCGGCGCCTCAGCCGCTTCGCCTTCGGGGACGTGCTGCAGCTCGGCAGCTGCGTCAGCCAGTTCGATTGCGGCCCGGACGACGGCAGCGCCACGGTCTCCACGCCGCTGAGCCTTGGCCTCACGGACGCGCCACTGGCGCTGCAGGCCGCGGAAGTGCCCGGCCGCTGGTTCCTGCCCATCGGCGAGACGCAGGAGCTGCGCAGCCACCAGGCCGCGGGTCCGCTGCTGCGCACACCGCTGGATCTGCAGGCCGACGGCCGCATCGCCGGCCGCAGCTGGCGCTGGAGGCTGGACGGCGGCGAGCTCGTCGTGGAGAACGGCAGCGTCCAGCGCTGGCGCCTGCAGCTGATGCAGCGCAGCGCCGCACGGCAGTTCGTGATGCACGTGCTGTATGACGGACCGCAGGGACAGGGCGCGAGCCTGGGCGAGGCCTACATGCAGGACCCGGCGCTCAGCTGGCAGCGCAGCGACCTCATCGGGGACTGGCGCATCGACCGGCTCGTGCGCACGCTGCAGCTGCGCGCCGACGGCAGCGCCAGCCTGCTGGCCCACCACGACCGCTACCAGGGCAGCTGGACGCTGGACGCCGACGGCAGCGTGCGCGTGCGCCTGGGCAACGAGGCCAGCGACTTCACCCTGCAGTGGTGGGGCCTGGGCAGCGACAAATCCGGTGCCATGGTGGTCGAGGGCGGCTATTCCATGGCCACGCCGGACCAGGCCTACACCAGCCTCCCCTACCGCTACGAGCGCGTGCCGCCCTGACGCCCGCAGGCCGCCCGACGCGCAGTGGGGCGCTTGCTAGACTTTCTTTCCCAACCACCAAGAACAGACTGCGGCCCTCAGCTGCAGGGAGGACCTTCATGCACACCCCGATCTGGCGCCGCCTGGCGGCCCTCTGCCTGAGCGGCCTGCTGGCCCTGGGCAGCCTGCCCGCGCACGCGGCCGACACCCCCGATGCCGCCGCCGATCCAGCCGCCGCTGCCGCCGCGCAGGTCTTCGCCGAGGCGCGCCAGGCCGCCACCGCCGGCCCGAACGACGTGACCCTGGCCGGCCAGGCCGTGCTGCACCTGCCGGAGGGCAAGGTCTTCATCCCGCAACCCCACGCCGCCAAGGTGATGCGCGCCATGGGCAATCCGGGCGACTACAGCGACCTGCTGGGCCTGGTCTTCCCCGCGGGCGGCGAGGGCTGGTTTGCCGTGCTGCGCTTCGAGGGCGCCGGCTACATCAAGGACGACGACGCCAAGGAGTGGAACGCCGACGAGCTGCTGAAGTCCTACCGCGAGGGCACCGAGGCCAGCAACAAGGAGCGCGCCAAGATCGGCGTGCCCGAGCTGGAGATCGTGGGCTGGGCCGAGAAGCCCGCCTATGCCGCGGACACCCACCGCCTGGTCTGGGCGATGAGCTCGCGAGGCAAGGGGGCGCCGGCCGACGAGCCGCAGGGCGTCAACTACAACACCTATGCCCTCGGCCGCGAGGGCTACCTGAGCCTCAACCTGGTCACGGACCTGAAGGACCTGGCGGCCCACAAGGTCGATGCCCAGGCGCTGCTCGGCGCCCTGCAGTTCAATGACGGCAAGCGCTACGCCGACTTCAACAGCAGCACCGACAAGGTCGCCGAGTACGGCCTCGCCGCGCTGGTGCTGGGCGTGGGCGCCAAGAAGCTGGGCTTCTTCGCGGTGATCTTCGCCTTCCTGGCCAAGTTCGCGAAGCTGGCGATCATCGGCGTGCTGGCCTTCGGCGGCGCGGTGCTGAACTTCTTCAGGCGCAAGCCCAAGGCCGAGGCCACGACCCCGGCCGCCGCCCCGGCCGCCGACGCCCCGCGCGAATGATCAAGCTCCTGCTGCTGCTCTTCTCCGGCCTCAAGCTGGGGAAGATCCTGCTGTCCGCCGGCAGCATGCTGCTGGCGCTCGGCGTGTACGCGATGCTGTACGGCTGGCGCTATGCCGCCGGCTTCATCGCCCTGCTCTTCGTGCACGAGATGGGCCACTACCTGGCCGCCCGCCACAAGGGCCTGAACGTGGGGCTGCCCACCTTCATCCCCTTCGTGGGCGCCTGGATCGAGCTCAAGGACCTGCCCCACGACGCCCAGACCGAGGCCTTCGTGGGCCTCGGCGGCCCGCTGCTGGGGACGGTGGGCGCCACGGTCTGCTACCTGCTCGCCCGCAGCTGGAATGCGGACTGGCTGCTGGCCGTGGCCTACAGCGGCTTCTTCCTGAACCTCTTCAACCTCATCCCCATCTCGCCCCTGGACGGCGGCCGCATCACGGCGGTGCTCTCGCCGCGCATCTGGCTGCTGGGGGTGCCGCTGCTCGTCGGCCTGTTCCTGTGGCGCCCGAGCCCCATGCTGCTGCTGATCGCCGTGCTGGCCTGGCCGCAGCTGTGGAAGGCCTGGAAGTACCGCAGCGACAGCCCCGAGGGCCAGACCTACTACGCCGTGCCGGCGGCCGTGAAGTGGGAGTACGGCACGTACTACGTCGTGCTGGCCGCCTTCCTGGCGCTCATGAGCCATGACGTCCACGAGATGCTGCAGCAGAGCACCCGCGTGCACGGCCTTGGCTGACTTTCATCATTCCACCCGCGCGGATGCACACTCGCCGCCATTGATCACCTCTCCCACACCATGATCCGCAAGCTCCATCCCCTGAGTCTGGCCGTCGGCCTGGCCTTTGCCTTCGGCGCGCAGGCGCACTCCCTCAAGCCCGTCAACAGCGTGGAGGGCATCACGGAGTACCGCCTGCCCAACGGCCTGCAGGTGCTGCTGGCGCCCGACGCCTCCAAGCCCACGACCACGGTCAACGTGACCTACCGCGTGGGTTCCAAGCACGAGAACTACGGCGAGACGGGCATGGCCCACCTGCTGGAGCACCTGATCTTCAAGGGCAGCCCCAAGCACCAGGACCCGTGGTCCGACTTCACCAAGCGGGGCTTCGCCGCCAACGGCTCGACGTGGTTCGACCGCACCAACTACTTCGCCGCCTTCGCCGCCAATGACGCCAACCTGAAGTGGTACCTCGAGTGGCAGGCCGACGCGATGGTCAACAGCTACATCGCCCGCCGCCACCTCGACACCGAGATGACCGTCGTGCGCAACGAGATGGAGATGGGCGAGAACGACCCGGGCGGCGTCACCACGCAGCGCACCCTGGCCTCGATGTACCAGTGGCACAACTACGGCAAGGACACCATCGGCGCGCGCGCGGACGTCGAGAACGTGGACATCGGCCGTCTGCAGGCCTTCTACCGGAACTACTACCAGCCGGACAACGCCACGCTGATCGTGGCCGGCAAGTTCGACGCCAACCAGGTGCTGGACTGGGTCGAGCAGAGCTTCGGCAAGCTGCCCCGCCCCAAGCGCCAGCTGACCAAGCTCTACACGATCGACCCGGTGCAGGACGGCGAGCACGCCGTCACCGTGCGCCGCCAGGGCGGCACGCCGATGAGCCTCGCGGCCTACCACGTCACCCCCGGCGCCCACCCCGACTACGCCGCCATCGAGGTGCTCAACCTCATCCTGACCGAGGCCCCGGGTGGCCGCCTGCACAAGCGCCTGGTCGAGGAGACCAAGCTGGCCGCCAGCGTGGGCAACTTCGGCCTCGCCCTGGCCGAGCCGGGCTTCACGATGATGATTGCGGAGCTGGCGCCCAAGGCCTCGCAGGACGAGCTCAACCGCGAGCTGATCGCCGTGACGGAGGGCTTCGCCGAGCGCCCCGTGACCGAGGAGGAGCTCAAGCGCGCCCAGACCCGCTGGCTGAACCGCTGGGAGAAGCTCTTCACGAGCCCCGAGCAGGTCGGCATCACGCTGTCCGAGACGATCGCCCAGGGTGACTGGCGCCTGTTCTTCCTGCTGCGCGACCGCATCAAGGCGCTGACCGTGGCGGACGTGCAGCGCGTGGCCACCGAGCGCTTCCTGCCGGCCAACCGCACGCTGTCGCAGTACCTGCCCACGGACAAGCCGGTGCGCGCACCGGCCCCGGTCTTCGCGGACGTCGCGGCCGAGCTCAAGACCTTCAAGCCGCAGGCCGCCGCCGGCGTGGTGGCGGCCTTCGACGCAAGCCCCGCCAACCTGGACCGCAGCGCGCAGCGCAGCCAGCTGCCCAACGGCCTGAAGCTGGCCCTGCTGCCCAAGCCCACGCGCGGCGAGGCCGTGCGCGGCACGCTGAGCCTGCAGCTGGGCGATGCGAAAAGCCTCTTCGGCCAGCAGAGCGTTGCGGACCTCACCGCCGCCATGCTCAAGATGGGCACCGTCAGCAAGACCCGCGAGCAGCTGCGCGACGCGCTGGACGCCGCCAAGGTGGAGCTGCAGATCGGCAATCCCTCGGCCGACCGCCTGACGGTGAGCTGGAGCACCAAGAAGGAGTTCGCCACGCAGGCGCTGGCGCTGGTCGCCGAGATGCTCAAGAGCCCGCGCCTCGACGCCCCCGCGCTCGAGGAGCTGCGCGCCCAGGCGCTGACCGGCATCCAGGCCCAGAAGGACAACCCGGAAGGCATCGCCCAGAAGGCCGCCGGCATCGCACTGAACACCGAGCCCCGCGGCGACGTGCGCCATGTGCGCAGCTTCGACGAGGAGGAGGCCGACGTGAAGGCCGTGACGCTGGAGCAGGTCAAGGCCTTCCATGCCGCCTTCTACGGCGCGAGCCAGGCGCAGCTGGCCCTGGTCGGTGACTTCGACGCCGCCGCCGCCAAGGCCGCGATCACGGCGGATCTCGGCGGCTGGTCCGCGAAGACGGCCTACCAGCGCATCCCGCGCCTGCATGTGGACAAGCCCGGCCAGGTGCAGCTGCTGCGCACGCCGGACAAGCAGAACGCCATGATGCTGGGCATCCAGTCCCTGCCGCTGAATGACAGCACGCCGGACTTCGCCGCCCTGCAGCTGGCCAACCACATCCTCGGCGGCGGCGGCAATTCCCGCCTCTGGACGCGCATCCGCGAGAAGGAAGGCCTCTCCTACGGCACCGGCACCGGCGTGAACCTGGGCTCCGAGGATCCGTCGGGCGCCTGGTTCGTCTATGCCATCTTCGCGCCGCAGAACCGCGAGAAGGTCGAGACCGCCCTGCGCGAGGAAGTCGCCCGCGCCCTGAAGGACGGCTTCAGCGCCAAGGAGCTGGACGAGGCCAAGCAGGCCCTGCTGAACCAGCGCCGCCTGAGCCTCGCCCAGGACGGCGCGGTGGCGGGCATGCTCAGCGGCCAGCAGCGCCTGGGCCGCACCTTCGCGCGCGAGCAGCAGCTGAACGACGCCCTCCAGAAGCAGAGCCTGGAGCAGGTCAACGAGGCCCTGCGCAAGCACTTCAAGCTGGAGGCCTTCCAGCTCGTGTTCGCGGGCGACTTCAAGTAAGCGCGCCGGTGCGGATCCGGCCCTTGCACGGGCCGGATCCCGCCAGGCCCACAGGCCCGCGACGGCCTGCGAAGATCGGGGGCATGACTGCCCCCTTTTTCATGTCCGCGCGCCGCCGCGGCCTGGCCGCTGTCGCCGCGGCCGCCCTGTTCTGGAGCCCCCTCGCCATGGCACACAGCCCGACGCCTGCCTCCCCCAAGATCCCCGCGCCGGCCACGCCGCTGCGCGCCGCGGGCACCTTCAAGGTCCAGATCCAGGCGCCACAAGCGATGAGCAGCCCCGAAGGCGGCCCGGCCCAGGCCCGGCGAGCGCTGGAAAAGCAGTTCGAGGGCGATCTGCAGGGCCGCTCGCTGGGCGACATGCTGGCCGCCGGCCAGCCGCAGCAGGGCGAGGCGGCCTATGTGGCGCTCGAGTCTTTCAGCGGCACGCTGCAGGGCCGCGCCGGCGGCTTCGCGCTGGCCCACCTGGGCATCATGCACGCCGGCACGCAGGACCTGCGCATCGTGATCGTCCCCGGCTCCGGCACGGGTGCGCTGCAGGGCATCTCAGGCGAACTGAGGCTGCGCATCGAGGCGGGCACGCACCACTACGAGCTGGTCTACACGCTGCCGGCCTCGGCCGCCACGTCCCAGTAAGGCTGCTGCGGGTCGAAGCGCGCGGCGAGGAAGTCGAGAAAGCTGCGCAGGATGAGCGGCTGGTAGCGCCGGCTCGTGTAGACCGCGTGGATGCCCAGGCACTGCGGCTCCCAGCCGGGCAGCACACGCCGCAGCCGCCCCTCGCGCAGGGCCGGCCCGGCGAGGTAGGTCGGCAGCTGCGCGATGCCGGCACCGGCCAGCGCCGCCTGCATCAGCACCACCGTCTCGTTGGCCTGCAGACGCACCTGGGGGCGGGCCTCGGCCAGCTCAGGGGCCGCACCGGCCCCGCTCAGCCGGCTCAGCCGCCAGGCATCCCGCCCGAAGCGGCTGTGGACCAGGCCGTCATGCCGGGCCAGGTCCGCGGCGTCCACGGGCTCGCCCCGCCGCTGCAAGTAGGCGGGCGACGCGCAGAGCACGGACCGGCACACGCTCAGCCGCCGCGCCACCAGGGCCGGATCCAGCTCGTTGCTGATGCGCACCGCCAGATCCACGCGCTCCTCCACCAGGTTCACCGCGTGCTCCTGCGCCAGCAGCTCGATCTGCGCCTGCGGATGGGCGAGCACGAAGTCCGCCACCGCGGCCGCCAGATGCTGCTGCGCGAAGGACGTGGACGCCGTCAGGCGCAGCCGCCCCCGCACCTGCAGCGTGTGCTGGCCGGCGACCTCCCGCGCCTCCTGGGCCAGATCGACGAGCTGCCGGCAGCGGGCCAGCGCTTCCTGGCCGGCCTCCGTGAGGCTCAGGCGCCGCGTGCTGCGCTGCAGGAGCCGGGCGCCCAGCCACTGCTCGGCGGCCTCCAGATGGCGGCTGGCCATGGCGCGGGACATGTCCAGCGCGGCGGCGGCGGCCGTCAGGCTGCCGCGCTCGGCGGTTTCCACGAAGACCTGCAGTGCGGTCAGTCGATCCATGGGGGGGCCCTCAATTTGCTCGATTCATGCAACAAACAGTAAATTGGAGCGATGTTTATCAAATGATTCGAAAAAAATAAAGTTCCGTTCATCGCAACCCCGCCCCGAAAGGCCCCTGATGAACACCGCCTCCCTGCCCCGCACCGTGCAAGGCCTGCTGCAGCCGCTGCTGCTGGCCCTGAGCCTCGGCACCCCCGCCTTCGCCGCCGAGGCCCCCGCGAGTGCCCCCCCGGCGCCGCTGGAACTGCAGGTCATCAACCACGGCGCCGGCAGCTTCCACGTCAACTCGGTGCTCGTGAAGGGCGCCCGGGACGCGATCCTGCTGGACGCCGGCTTCACCCGCGCCGACGCCCTGCGCGTGGCCGCTGCGGTGCTCGACAGCGGCCGCACGCTCCGCACCATCTACGTCAGCGCGGCCGATCCGGACTACTACTTCGGCCTCGAGGTCCTGCGCCAGGAGTTCCCGCAGGCCCGCATCGTGGCCGCCGCCCCGACGCTCAAGAAGATCCAGGCGCTGCTGCCCACCAAGCTGCAGGTCTGGGGCCCGCGCCTGGGCGGCAACGCGCCGCGCCAGCCGGTGCTGCCGGACGTGCTCGAGGGCACGACGCTGCAGCTCGAGGGCCGCAGCCTGGAGGTTCGCGGCCTGGAGGACGCCCTGCCGCACCGCAGCTATGTGTGGATCCCGTCGATCCGCGCCATCGTCGGCGGCGTCAACGTCTTCGGCCAGTTGCACGTCTGGACGGCCGACACCCCGACCCCGGCCGAACGCGCCGCCTGGGTTGCCAAGCTCGACGCCATGGCCGCGCTGAAGCCCGCCTTCGTGGTGCCAGGCCACATGCTGGCGGGTGCGCCGCAGGACGCCAGTGCCATTGCCGGCACCCGCGACTACCTGCTGCGCTTCGAGCAGGAGCTGCCCCGGGCCGCTGACGCCGCCGCCCTGATCGGCACGATGAAGAGCGCCTACCCGCAGGCCGGCCTGGGCATCGCCCTGGACATCGGCGCCAAGGTCAACAAGGGCGAGATGAAGTGGTGAGCTGACACCGCCGCCCGGCCGGAACCGCGGGATTGACGACCGCGGCCCCGGGGGGGCAGCATGGCCCCGCCGCGGCCCGATGGCGCGGCGGAAAGGGCCCATGAGCACCGTCAGCTCTCCTCTGCCTCCGGCCACCCGCTGGCGCGATCCCAAGCGCTGGTGGTGGCTGATGTCGCCCGCCTTCCCCGTCCTCGTCAGCCTCAATGTGCTGCGCTACCTGCACACGGGCGCAGAGCTGTGGCTCTGGACCAGCACCCTCATCGTCTACCTGGGCATTCCGCTGCTGGACACCCTGCTCGGCCAGGACCGCAGCAACCCGCCCGAGGCACAGCGCCAGGCCCTGGAGGCCGACCCCTGGTACCGCGCGCTGCTGGTGCTCTTCGTGCCCTTCCAGTACGTCCTGACGGTGGCCGGCGCCTGGGTCGCGGCCACGCAGCCGCTGAGCGCCTGGGGCTGGATCGGCCTGGTGCTGAGCGTGGGCGGCATCAACGGCGTGGGCATCAACACCGCCCATGAGCTGGGCCACAAGCGGCCGCGCTGGGAGCGCTGGCTCTCGCGCATCGCACTGGCGCCCGTCGCCTACGGGCACTTCTACGTCGAGCACAACCGCGGCCACCACCTGCGGGTCGCCACGCCGGAAGACCCGGCCAGCAGCCGCATGGGTGAAAGCTACTGGGCCTTCCTGCCGCGCACCGTGGGGGGCAGCCTGCGCTCCGCCTGGACGCTCGAGGCCAGCCGCCTGGCCCGCCAGGGGCGCTCCGCCTGGCACTGGCGCAACGAATGCCTGCAGGCCTGGAGCATGACGGCGCTGCTCTACGGCGCGCTGGCGCTGTGGCTGGGCTGGCCGGTGCTGCTGTTCCTCGCCGCGCAGGCCGCCTACGGCATCAGCCTGCTGGAGGTCGTCAACTACCTCGAGCACTACGGCCTCCTGCGCCCGCGCGATGCCCAGGGCCGGCTCGCGCCCTGCGATCCCACGCACTCATGGAACTCGGACCACCGTGTCTCCAACCTCTTTCTCTACCAGCTGCAGCGGCACAGCGACCACCACGCCCATCCCGGCCGCCGCTACCAGGTGCTGCGCCATTTCGACGAAAGCCCGCAGCTGCCGTCGGGCTACGCGGGCATGCTGCTGCTGGCCTACCTGCCGCCGCTGTGGTTCCGCGTGATGGACCCGCGCGTGGTGGCGCACTACGGCGGCGACGTGCATCTGGCGAACCTGCAGCCTTCGCGGCGCGAGCGGCTGCTGGCGCGCTGGGGCCGCCCGCCCGGTCCCTGAGCCCCTGCCCTGCCCGGGGGCCGGACAGCCGCCCTATCATCGGCGCCATCGGCAACACCGGGCGGACGCGCCCCTTCCCAGGCATGTCCGCTGCCCGCCCGGCCTCCCGGCCCACCCCCAGCCCGGCCCTCCTGCGCCGCCTGCTGCGCGCCAAGGACCGCATGGATGCCGCCTCCGACGAGGCCTGGCCCGTGCAGCGCCTGGCCGATCTGTGCGGGCTCACCGAAGCCTATTTCGCCCGGGCCTTCAAGGCGGCCTTCGGCCTGCCACCCCACCGCTACCTGCTGAGCCGCCGCATCGAGCGTGCCTGCGCCCTGCTGCGCGACACGGACCTGAGCGTCACCGAGATCGCCCTGCAGACGGGCTGGGACAGCCTGGGCACCTTCGGCCGCACCTTCCGCGACATCACCGGCAGCCACCCGGCCGCCGTGCGCGAGCAGCTGCGCCGGGAGACCCCCGTCCAGGCCCTGGCCGGCATGCCGCTGTGCCATCTGATGGCCGCGCATCGCCCCGATCTGCGCAGCGCAGTTTCGGAGAAGCGCCGCCAGGCCGCAGCCGCTACAACTGCGACCTCGGACACACACAGCGACAAGGAGCTGACATGAATGCAGGCATCGACGTGATGGGCCTCTACGTGCACGACCAGGACGAAGCCCTGGCCTTCTACGTGGAGCGGCTGGGCTTCCAGGTGAGCACCGATGTGCGCAACGGCAGCTTCCGCTGGTTGACGGTGCAGCACCCCGAGCAGCCGGACGTTCAGCTGGGCCTCTTCAAGCCCGGCCCGCCCATGCAGGACGCGGCCACGGCCGAGGCCCTGCAGGCGCTGGTCGCCAAGGGCGCCATGCCGCCGCTGGTGATGCGGGTGAAGGACTGCCACGCCAGCTGTGCCGCCTTCCGCGCCGCCGGCGTGGAGATCACCCAGGACCCGGTGGAGCGCTTCGGCAGCGTGGACGCCGGCTTCCGCGACCCGTCCGGCAATGGCTGGAAGCTGATCCAGATCCGCGCCTGACCCCACCCGGAGACACCGCATGCCCAGCCGCAAGCCCACCCCCGCCGGCCCGCCCCCCTCCGCCCTGATCGACGAACGCATCGCCACCCTCGGGGACTGGCGCGGCGCGATGCTGGCCGAGTTGCGGGCCCTGATCCTCGGCGCCCAGGCCGGCATCGAGGAGGACTGGAAATGGAGCGGCCCCTGCTGGACGCACGCCGGCCTCCTGTGCACCGGCGAGACCTACCAGCGCCACGTGAAGCTCACCTTCCCTCACGGCGCGTCGCTGCCCGATCCCGCCGGGCTCTTCAACAGCAGCCTCGAGGGCCGCGTGCGGCGCGCCATCGACTTCCCCGAAGGCGCCACGATCGACGGGCCGGCCCTGCAGGCGCTGATCCGGGCGGCGGCGGCGCACAACGCCGACAAGGGGCGGGCGAAGGCCTGAGCGCCGACGGACCCCGGGGAAAGCCGTGTGCCTGCTTTGGCAGAATCGCGGCCCACGAGGAGCCCCGCCATGGCGCAAGACCTGACCCCATCCCCCGCCCCAGCGTCCGCCGAAGCGCCCCCCACGGACGCCACGGCGGGCGACGGCGCCCCCGCGCCGCGGGCCGCCACCCCCATGGATTCGCGCCTGCTGTGGATTGCACCGGCTCTCGGCGCGATCTACGGGCTGCTGATCCGCCTGGGGGCCGCCTGGTTCGGGCCCTGGCTCCGCAGCCACGGCTACACGCACGAGGTGGCGGGCGTGATGAGCGGCGGCTTTCTGGTGCTGACGCCGGTGGTCATGGGCATGCTCACCATCCATGCGCGTCGCCGTGAGGGCTGCAGCTGGCTCTTCGCGTGCTTCGGTCCCTGGATCGCCACCTTCATGATGCTGCTCGGCAGCATGGTGACGCTGCTCGAAGGCGCCATCTGCGTCGTGATGATGGCGCCCCTGTTCCTTGGGCTCTCCAGTCTCGGCGGCCTGCTGATGAAGCTGCTGCAGACGCTGTGGGACCTGCGCGGCCGCTTCGTCGGCGCCGTGGCCGTGCTGCCCTTGCTGGCCCTGCTGGTCGAGGGCCCGATGGCGCAGGCCGATGCCTGGCAGTCGATCCGCCAGACTGTGGTGGTGGAGGCCCCACCGGCGCGTGTCTGGCAGGAGATCCTCGACGCGCGTGGCATCCGGCCCGAGGAAATGCCGCACACCTTCATCCACCTGATCGGCGTGCCTCGCCCGGTGGAAGGCCTCCATCGTCAGCGAGCGGATGGCGAGGTGCGCGAGTCCCGCTGGGAGCGCGGCGTGCACTTTCTCGGCCGTGTGACGGCACGCACGGAGCAGCGGGAGATCGCCTGGCGCTACGAGTTCGCGCCGGATTCCTTCCCTGCCGGCACGATGGACGATCACGTCGTCATCGGCGGCCGCTACTTCGACCTGGGCGAGACGCGCTTTCTGCTGACACCCCTGGACGGCGGCCGCACGCGGCTCTCGATCGAGGCGCACTACCGCGTCAGCTCCAGCGTGAACCTCTATGCCGTGCCGGTGGCGGCGCTGCTGGGCGAGGACTTCGTCCAGGCCCTGCTGGCGCTGTACCGGCAGCGCGCGGAGCGTCCGGATCCCCGTCCTGCAGCGCTGGCCCGGGCCGGGGACTGACCGACGCGTCCGCCGGGCGTCCGAGCCCAAGGGGCCGGCACGGGCTTGAAAGGCGGCGCGCCGCACCCATCTGGCGTTCGATGTTCCAGTTCTTCCACCCGCGCCCGGTCGTCGACCGCCGTCCCGTCGCCGAGCACAGCGTGCAGGTGCAGGCCGTCGTGCTGCCCGCGCTGACCGCCCTCGTGAGCGGACCTGCCCGAGAGGCCGGGGCCCCCGGCACGACACCCGCGCCCCCGCTCAATCCGCCAGCAGCGCCCAGCGCTCGTGGTCGCGCCAGCGGCCGTTGATCTTCAGATAGCGGGGCGAGAAGCCCTCCTGCCGGAAGCCGCAGCGGCGCGCCAGGGCCAGCGAGGCGGCATTGCCCGGCTGGATGTTGGCCTCGAGCCGGTGCAGCCTCAGCCCCTGGAACGCCTCGCGGCACACCGCCTTCAGCCCCAGCGTCATCAGCCCCTGGCCGGCGTTCGGAGCGAAGGCGTAGTAGCCGAGATAGGCGCTGCGCAGCGCGCCCATCACGATGTGGCTCAGGTTGACCACGCCCACCAGGCTGTCGTCGTCCGCCCGGACGATGAGGAAGGCCTGGTGCCCGGGCGCGCGCATGCGCTCGAGGTAGGCCGTGAAGGCCTCGGCCTCGGACGGTGGCGCCACCCAGCGGCCATGCAGGCGGCGGCTGGCCTTCACGGCCGTGACGAAGGCGGGGGCGTCGGCCGGGGTCGGGCTGCGCAGGACGATGCGGGGCATGGGCGGGCGAGGCGTGGGGGTCCGGCCCGCATTGTGGCGCGTCGCCCGGCAGGTCCCGTGCCCGGCGCCGGCCGCGATCCCCCCTTGCCGGGACAGGGCCGGCACGCAGGCCGGCCGCTCATCGGCTAGCCTGTGCGCCTGCCGGCGGCGCTGCAGCCGCCTGACCCATCCCGCCTGGAGCCCCCATGTCCGACAAGAACACCGTTTGCCTGTGGTTCGACGGCAATGCCCTCGAGGCCGCCGAGTTCTACGCCCGCGTCTTCCCAGACAGCCGCGTCACCGCGGTCACCCGCGCCCCCGCCGACTACCCCAGTGGCCGGGCCGGCGACGTGCTGACCGTGCAGTTCCGCGTCCTGGGCATTCCCTGCCTCGGACTCAACGGCGGTCCCGGCTTTCCGCCGACGCAGGCCTTCTCCTTCCAGGTCGCCACCGAGGACCAGGCCGAGACCGACCGCTACTGGAACGCCATCCTCGAGAACGGCGGCCAGCCCAGCGCCTGCGGGTGGTGCCAGGACCGCTGGGGCCTGCACTGGCAGATCACGCCGCGCGTGCTGAGCGAGGGCATCAGCGACCCGGACCCGGCCGTGGCGAAGCGGGTGTTCCTGGCCATGATGAACATGGTGAAGATCGACATCGCCGCGATCGAGGCCGCCCGGCGCGGCTGAACGGCGGCCGAGATCGGCGAGCGACCCCGGCCCTGCATCCCTTGGCTTAGGGATGCCCCCGGCCGGCGTTAACGCACCGATACATCTGCAGTCCCGCGCCGGCACCGGATCGGGCATCGTGGCGCTGCGGCACCAGCGATGCGCCGCGCAGGGAGGGATTGCATGGAAGCAGGTGCGGGTCGCAGCGCCGGGAAAGCGGGTGCGTGGCGGCCGAGGAAGGGCGTGCCCGCCAGGAAATGGGCCATCGCGATGGCCGCCGTGCTGGGCGACGTGCTGGCGGCCATTGCCACCGCCGGACCGGCGCCCGCGCCGGCCCCCGACGCCGCCGCCATCGGGCAGCTCGTCGAGGCCGCCAGCCTCGATGCCATGGCCGAGGCCTCCACCAGGGCCTGCCTGGAGATGGGCGCGCCGAACGGTGCCGCCCTGGAGACCGCCTATGCCGATTGGCGCACCCGCCATCGCCTGGCCCTGAGCCGCTCCGTGGTGATGAGCCTGGCCGCGCGGCAGCACCGGGACCTGCCCTGGAAGGACGTCAGCACCGCCATGCGCGATCGGGTGCTCGGCGAGGCCCGGCCCGAAGCGCCCTGCGAGGCCCTGATGCGGGACTGGGCCTCCCCCACCATGGACGCCACCGCCCTGTACCCCGCCGCCGAGCCCACGGCGCGGGCGCTGATCCAGGCCCAGGTCGCCCACGCCCCCTCGCCGGTGCCCACGGTCGGGGCGCTGCCCGGTGGGGGTCAGGTCTTGAGCGTCGCCCAGCTGCTGGGCCTGATCGAGCCCCTGCAGCGCGCCGGCGCCCCGCGGGCCGGCATCCCGGTGCTGGTCAAGGGCCGCGTGCGGCGCTGGCTGGACGACCGCGTGAGCTTCCAGCTCGTGCAGGACGAGGGGGCCTTCCAGGCACAGCGGCCCCTCAAGCTGCGCTTCGACGCCGAGCCGCTGCTCGGCCGCGAGGTCGTCCTGCGGGCCACGCTGAAGGACCCGCGCGACTACGTCCTGGAACTGGACGACGCCGTGTGGGTCAGCGACCCCACCGGCCTGCAGGCCTCCTCCCAACCGGCCCAGGCGCTGCGCCGCAAGGGGGTGCCGCTGCAGCGCGTGCTCGCGAAACCCGGCCAGGGTCTGCCCGAGAAGGACTTCGCGGGCGTGGTGCTGCATGGCTATGCGGATTACAGCAACGGCTCGCAATGGCGCGAGGACGTGCGCTATCTGCTGCGCGACGGCAGTGCCTACAGCCGCACCGAGATGCCCCCGGACCAGCTCGATGCCGCCCGCTCGCGCCGGCTGGAGCCCCAGCTCTGGCTGCGCTGGCGGGCCGCGGGCGATCGCTACGAGTTCCAGGCGCAGAACGACCAGGGCGCGCCGGAGGGCACGTGGGAGGCCGGCCAGCACCGCCTGATGCGCCCCTGGGCCGCGGGCAGCCGCCTGGACGGCTACTTCAGCCGCAGTGCCTTCTACGGCAGCCTGTTCACCGGCGGCACCTCGTCCACGCGCAGCATCCGCTTCCAGAAAGACGGCCGCTTCGAGCGCAGCTTCCATTCGCTGTCGGGGTCCGGCAGCCTCGCCGCCGTCCAGGGCACGGCCATCTACGGTTCAGCCTCGGGGGATGGCAAGGGCAGCCAGAGCGTGGCCGGCGGCACGGTGGGCACCGGCCTCGGCAGCGTGACCACCACCACCGCGCCCCACCGCAAGGACGATGGGGCGAGCCGCCGCGGCAGCTACACCTTGAGCGGCTACGTGGCCGTCCTGCGCTACGACGACGGCCACGAGGAGCGCCTGCTGAGCTTCCCGGTGCGCGACGGCTCGGTCTTCCTCGGCGACGCCAGCTACACGCTCGACAAGTGATGCCCCCCGACACCCCGGCCTTCGCCGCCCTCCGGAGACACCCATGACCCGACCCCGCATCGAGACCCCCACCCCGACCTCGCACCCCGCGCGCCACGCCCTGCCCTCGAGGGTCTCGCGGCTGTCGGCATCACTCGGCCGGGTGCCTGCCGCGGTCCTCGCCGCCCTCCTGGCCACGGCCCTCGCCCTGACGGCGGCCGGCAACGCCCAGGCACAGGCCGTCCCCAGCCTGGCCGAGCAGATGCGCGCCATGCTGGGCCGCCCCGTCCTCGCGAACACCACGGCCACAAGCGCCACGGCCACGCCCTCCGCACCGACCTCCGCGGTGGCCCTGCCGGCGACCGCGGCCCCCGCCCGTGCCGCTGCGGCGCTGCCATCCGCCGCGGGACCCGTCGTCGCCGAGGGCCCGCCGCAGCTGCGTCAGTCCGCCACCGAGCTGGCCCAGCGTTTTCCGGCGGCGCAACGCAGCGCCATGACGCGGGCCTTCGAGGAGTCCTTCGCCTTCTGGCGGAAGCTGGAGGGGCAACTGGGCCTCGCCCCCGACGACCTCGCCGCCGGGCTGGCCGCCTTCATTGCCGGCAACTACGCCGTCTTCATGCAGCAGGAGGTGCCGGACGAGCAGTTCAAGACGCTGGTCCGGCAGATGCAGGGCCTGCTCGGCCAGAACCCCGGCATCCAGCAGGCCAGCGCGGCCCAGCGCCGCTCGATGTACGAGCAGCTGGCGATGGTGGGCACCTTCATGGTCATCTACCGCGAGCAGCTCAAGACCCGGCCGAACCCGGCCGAGGAGGTCAACTTCCGGCACACGGCCAAGGCCAACCTCGAAACGGCGCTGGGCGTGGGCGTGGAGCGGATGCGCCTCGGGGCGCAGGGGCTGGAGCTGCGCTGAACCGCGCAGGCCCTACCGGATCAGCGGCGCGATGCGCTCGCGCAGCAGCCGGTACTGGGCGTCCAGCATGGGCGGGTTGGGGTCGTGCCCGACCTGCGGCAGCAGGACCAGCGCCTTCACCGGCGCCTTCAGGCTGTCCACATAGCGCTGGGTCACGTCGGGCGTGGTGAGCAGGTCCTCCGCGCCCTGCACGAAGAACAGCGGCACCTGGAACTCGGTGCCCAGCTTGCGCAGGTTGATCGTCGAGGCCATGCCATCGCCCTTGAGCCCCACGAACTGCAGGAAGGAGTAGTCCTCGCCCGCTTCGTAGTCCGCCTGCGCCTGGGGCGTGGTGTAGAGCGCGGGCGGCTGCCACCAGGCCTTGGGCGCGGGAACCGTGCGCTGGGCTTCATAGCGCCGGATCACGCGGCGCACCTTGCCGAAGCTGCGCGGGTCCGTCCAGGGCGGCGACCCCACGGCCTGCAGCACGGTCAGCGCCTCCTTGTCCTGCGCCGCCTGCACCCGCTGAAGCAGCTGGGCATAGCTCTGCACCCCGTTCTCGCCCTCGTCGACGATCTGCGAGGTGCCCAGATAGGCGTGAAACAGCGCCGGACGCGCCTGCACCATGTGGACGGCCAGCGCCGAGCCCCAGGAGCTGCCCCACAGGATGACCTTCTGCTGGCCGAAGCGCTGCGCCACGTAGGCCGTCACTTCAATGCCGTCGCTGACGAGCTGGGACACGGTCAGCGGCACGTCGTCACCCGTCGGATTGCGGCCGAAGGTCCTGCCGGCGCCGCGCTGGTCCCAGTGCACGAGGGTGAAGTCCCGCGCCCAGGCGCCGAACATGGCGTCGCCGTAGGGGCTCAGGGGATTGCCCGGGCCGCCATGGACGAAGAGCACGATGGGATTGCCGCAGCGATCGCCCTTCACCGTGACCCACTGCTCGATGCCGCCGATCGTCACGAAGCCCTGCTCATCGACCTTCTGCGCGGGGGTGGCGCAGGCCGGCGTGGCGGCGGGCAGGGCCGCTGCAGCGGGCGCGGGAGCGGCACCGACGTGAAGCGGCAGGGCCAGGGCCAGGAGAGCGATCGAACGTTGGAACATGCGGGTCCTAGAAGTGCGGAGGCCCGAGCGTAGCGACTTTCCAGCGCCATGACCGCGGACATGCCCGTGCAGATGAGGCGGCGATCCAACGGTGCTGCCGCGAGCCCCGTGCAGTCCGGCAGACAGGCGGTCCGCCCAGGGCGCGCTCAGCGGGAAGCGGTCTCCCACGCCGCGAAGCGAGGGGGCGCGTCCGTGCGGTCGAAGGCCACCTCGATGCGCCCCGCCCGCATCCGGATCACCGCGAAGCCGTCGCCCGGGTGGTCCGCCCAGTCCGTGACGAGGCAGCGCAGCGGCGGTCCCGCCGGCGCGGGCTCATCGCCGCGCTCGGGCATCAGGGCGAAGGAGTCGGGCACCTGGAAGGCCTCCTGCTCCGTCACCGAGAAGGGCCAGGGCGCATGCAGGGCCGAGCTGTGCAGGCTCAGCAGGCGCACGCGGGGCTGGTCGGTGCGCAGGCCGCCGTGGCCATCGTCCACGCCGACCCAGGCGGTGGCGTAGCCGCTGCGGTGCTCGTCGCCGGACAGGAACACGACGTCGTTCGTCCCCTGCGTCCACAGCGCGCGCAGCAGGTCGTGCTGGCTGGCGGGGAAGCCGTCGAAGGCGTCGCTGGCCGCGGCCGCGCCGGGGTATTCCGCCACGCTGCGGCGGCGCGGCAGCAGCAGCGAGCCGCTGAGCACCACGCGCGGGCGCTCGTCCGGCTGCGCCAGCCAGTCCTGCAGCGCGCGCCACTGCGCCTCCCCCATGATGCGGGCGGACATCAGGCGCGACTGCGGCCGGGGCTCGCGCTCCAGGCGCGCATCGGCGACGAAGAAGCGCACGCCGCGCCAGTCGAAGCGATGCCAGAAGTGCCGGTGCAGGCCCTCGCGCTCGCCGGGCTCCCAGCGCGCGGCCCAGGCCGCGGCGCGGGCCGCGTCAATCCAGGGACCGCCGTCCTCGCGGCCGTCACGGCGCTGCACCGGCCCCCAGTTGTCCTCGATCTCGTGGTCGTCCGGCGCATGGACGATGCGCTCCAGCGTGGGCGGCAGGTGCCGCACGAGGCCCGCCTTGAACTGCTGGTAGGCCCGCGTGTAGCGCTCGACGGAGTTGTGCGCGTCCGCCAGGCCGCCGCTGGCATCGGCATAGATCTCGTCGCCGGCGATCAGCAGCAGCGAGCAGGCGCGGCCCTCCGCGGTGTGCCGTGTGAAGTCCACCATGCGGGCCAGCGCGGCATCGACGGGACCGGCGCGCCGCGGGTCCTGCTCGGCGCCCTGGCGTGCATCCAGCAGGCCCGGCGGGTACTGGCAGGCGGCCAGGATGAAGCTCAGCCCCTCCTCGCGCGCCGCCGCCTCGTCCGGCTCGGGACGCGTCACGAAGGCGTGGCGCAGCGACGTCGCGCCCATCGCCAGCGCGGCCTGCAGCGCCGCCTCCAGCTCGTCCTCCGCCGTCGCGGCGTGGCGGGCGGACTCGACCCACTGCCCCCGCACGTCCGCATACAGCAGCAGGCACAGCAGGCCGGTGCCCGGCGCGTCGGGCAGCTCGTCCAGCGGCAGGCGGCAGCGCAGGGCCTCACCCGGATGGGCCTGCCCCGCCAGCTCGAAGTCCCGGCGGCGGACCTGCCGGTGCAGCGGCAGCGCCGGATCGAGGGCCTCGTAGCCCGATGCCGTCTCGCGCACCGGCAGCCAGGCCCACTCGCGCGGCCAGCCCAGCTCGGGCCGCAGCGCCGTCAGCAGGGCCAGCGCGTCGCCCTCCTGGCGCCGCTCCACGCGGTGCAGCGGCGGCCAGGCGCAGCGGGGCTCGACGGGCGGGTGAAGATCGGTGCGTCGGCTCATGCCATCTCCCGGCGCAGGAATTCGATGATGTGGCGGAAGACCCGGTCCTCGATGTCATGGCCGATCAGGCAGTCCTGGTGGCCATGGCCGGCGATGATGCGGAACTCGTGGCGCCCCGGCGCGCCCTGGGCGTAGAGGTCGTGCAGCATCTCGCCGCTCTCGGGCTCGCACAGGCCGTTGAGCTCGCCGTGCACCGACAGCACGGGGAACTTCTCGAGCTGCCGGAAGGTCTTGCGCAGGTCGTCGAGGTAGAGGCTCGCGCCGCGCCAGTCCGTCAGCTCCCGGCTGCGCGAGAAGTGGATGGCCTGCGCGACGGTGTCCATGTTGAGCGGGCCGAAGTGGTCGTCGATGAAGTCGAAGACGGCCGGGGCCACGTTGGCGAGGGCGAAGTCCCGGCCGTAGAGCAGGTCCATGCGATGCCGCGTGCGGGTCCAGGGCGTGCGGCGCAGGCTGGGGAACGGCGGATTCTCGAGGTCGAACTCCTCGTCCGGGTAGGGCAGGCTGGCCAGCAGGCGGTCGATGAGCTCGTCCATCAGGCCGGGATGCTCGGGGCGGAAACTGAAGTCCTGCATCGGCAGGTAGGGGCGCAGATGCTGCATCAGCAGCGAGCGGGCCGCGTTGGCCGGCGAGAACACCATGCGCGGGGTCACCTGCGAGATCACGAGCCGGCGGATCCAGTGGCCCTCCATCAGGGCCTGGCGCAGCGGGAAGAAATGCTCCTCGGGCTGGCGCTGCGGCTGCAGCAGGGCCATGTGCAGCATCACCGAGCCCATGCAGTGGGCCAGCACGTCGATCTGCTCGACGCCGGTCACGCGGCGCACGGTGTCGATGGCCACGGGGATGTCGTTGAGCGCGCACTCCTCGAAGGTCCACGGCAGGCGGGCGCTGGGCATGCCCGCGCTGGTGCGCATGTCGAGAATCCACACGTCCCAGCCGGCCTCGTGCATGAGCTGGGCCGGCCCGGGCTGCACCGAGTGGTGCGCGAAGGTAGTGCCGCTGGCGCTGTAGCCATGGATCATCAGCAGCGGCCGGCCGCCGTCCCGCCGGTAGCGGGTGAGGCGGATCATCACGGGCCCGCGGGCGTGATGAGCCTGGCGCGACGGGCCCCGCGAGCGGCCGGCGTCCTCGCAGCGGCCCACGACGATCTCCTGGATCTCGGGCAGCGGCAGGCCCGGCACCGCGCCAGGCAGGCGGTGGATCTCCCGCGGCGGTGCGGTGTCGGGCTTTCGGAAGGTCCAGGCATGCACGCCCAGCACCAGGCGGCTCATGTAGCCCAGCAGGCTGCCGACGTCGCGCAGCGCGCTGCTGAGATCCTCGGCCTGGACAAGGCGCAGCAGCGGCTGGCGCTGGCGGGCGAGCTCGTAGAGGTCGAGCGAGAGCACCGGCATGCCCGGCCCGTCCGGGGCGCGGAAGGGGCCGGCGTCCTGGCGGGCCTGGGTGAGCTGCGTCCAGGGGTTGCCGCGGCGCGTGTACCGCAGGCGCTTGTGCAGCACGATGGTCTGGCCCAGCAGCGGCCGGGCCCAGTCGGGCGCGTCGGGCAGCTGGGCCGGGATGCGCAGCTCGTAGCGCATCAGCCGTTCCTGGCCCCCATGGCTGGCGAGGGCCTTGGCGTTGGCCCAGCGCTCGCGCAGCGCGCCCAGGGCGCTCTGCGGCCGCACGCGCGGCGCCTGGGCCTGCGCCAGGCGCTCCTGCAGCGCCTGCGTGGCATCGCGCCAACCGCGGTTGCGCCACCAGGCCCACAGGCCGCGGGCCAGGCGCTGGCGATAGCGGCTCGGCGCGCGGTGGAACACGCGCAGGCTCACGCCTTCCAGGGGCGCGATCCAGCGCGCCGCCGCATCGGGATGCTCGGCGTGCTTCCACAGCTTGTGCCCCGCATCCGGCCCCTGCGCACTGACGACCATGCGCTGTGACGGCAGGTGCGGGTCGCGCCGGGTGTCGAAGAGGCGCAGCCGGCAGGCCGGCGTGCCCTGCAGCAGGCGGTCCTCGCCCGGCTCGACGAGGCGCCGCACCGGGGTCGGCTCGAACTCGAAGCTCAGCTCCAGCTGCTTGACCTCCCCCCCCAGTGCCCCCGGCACGCGCACGAGGCCCACGAGCTGCTCGCGCACTTCGAGGAGCGTCGGCCGCTCGGGCGGGGGCGGGCCGCGGCGGTCGCGGTACAGCGGGCGTGTCAGCCAGAACGGGGCCTCGGATGCCGGCGTGTCGACGAGCCGGACCTGCCACCGGCGGCCGAGCTCCGGCAGCGCCCGCAGCACGAGCGCGGTGATGCTCAGCGCCGGGTTGATGCCCAGCGCCGCAGGGACGATGGCGCCATCGAGCACCGCCAGCCCCTGGTAGACGCGGTCCGCCGGCAACGCCGACGCCTCGCCGTCCCGCGCCGACGCGGGGCGCAAGACCTGACCCCATTCGTTGACCACACCGTCCTCGATGCGGTCAGCCATCGCGCAACCGCCCAGCGGGTGCACCGTCAGCATCGGGCCCTTGCGATCCTCGACCAGGAAGCCCATGGCCTCCGGCAGGATCTCCCACAGCGGATTGGCGATCAGGCGCTGCCCCCGCGCCCGCAGGTGCTCGCGCAGCCAGCGGTGGCGGGACTGCACCTGCGGGTCGCTCTTGAGCCCGGGCCAGTGGACCTGCAGGCTGCCGGGATCGGGCTCGTGCTCGCCCAGCAGCAGGCGCCCCTGCGCCGCATCCGTGCCGATGACGGCAACGGCCAAGGTGCGGGCGCTGGCGACGCGTGTGATGGCGTAGGGGTCGGGACTGTCGAAGCCCGCGCCGTGCACGCTGCGGTCCGGGCGGGACAGGCCGTCCAGCGTCTCGCCCAGCGCGAAGAGCTGCTCGAAGGCCCAGCGCATGGGGCCGGGGATGGCGAGGTCCTGCACCACGCAGCCCAGCCCTTGCGCCTGCCCGGCACCGAGCGGCGGGCGCTCGGGATCGGGGTCGCGCAGCGTGCGGGCATCGAGCATGGCGGTGATCGTCGGGCCGGCCTGTCGCGAGGCCGGGTCCTGCGCCTCATCGGCCAGGGCGTCGAGCACCGGCGTGTCGCGCACGGCGGCCAGCACGTCGCCGTTGCCGCTGACGCCCTCGCCCAGCCGCCCGGACAGGGCCAGCCCCCGGCGGCGCGAGCGCAGCAGGATCTCGGTCGAGCCCAGCGCGCCGGCCGCCAGCACCACGTGGCGGGCCCGCAGCACGAAGGGCTGCGCCTCCTGGCGGGCCTGGTGCTCGTCCGTGGGCAGAACGGCGACCTGCCAGGCGTCGACGGCGCCGGTGTTCGCGTCCAGGCCCTCGGGCTCGAGATGCAGCACGGTCGCGCCGGTCAGCATCTCCACGCCGCGGCGGCGCGCGAGCCACAGCAGGTTGGTGTCGAGCGATTCCTTCGCCCCCTGGTTGCAGCCGGTGGCGCAGTCGCCGCAGGCCACGCAGCGCGCCAGCGGCAGGCCGGCGGCCGACTGCGGCTGCGGCCGCAGGGCGATGGTCACGGGCACCTCGCTCGCCGGCAGCTCCGCCGTGGCCAGGCCGCGCAGGTAGTCGGCCCGGCGGGGCGGATGGCCGTCGAGGTGCCGGATGGTGTTGGGCTCATCGCCGTGCGCGGCCCCCAGCAGTCGAGCCGCACGGGCGTACCAGTCCTCCATGCAGCCGGGGTCGCAGCGCAGGCGCGCCGGCCAGCGCGGGCCGCGGAACACGGTGGACTCGGCCGGCAGCATCACGCCCGCATTGATCAGCGAGCCGCCGCCCAGGCCGTTGGCCAGCACGACGCACAGGTCCGGCCCCAGGCGCAGGTCGAAGAGCGCCTCGCGGTAGCCCTTCACCCGGCCGGCGCCCGCCGTGCCGGCCTCGGTGGCCGCGGCGACGCGCACATGCCCCGGCAGCTCGGCCATGCGCGCCGGGAAGCGGCCGGGCAGGTACTCGAGGCCGCGCTCCAGCATCAGCACACGCAGCGGCCGGCCGTCCTCGCCTGCGCACCGCGAGAAGTGCTCCGCCGCCGCCGCCGCGCCATAGCCGCTGCCGACGATGAGGACGTCGGCATCGAGGGCCTGCGCCCCGGCATCGCGGCCACGCGGATGCGCCAGCAGCCAGTCGCTCAGCGGGCGGGACAGCCAGTGCAGGCGGCGTGACTCAGGCGAGGGTCCCTCTTGCATCTTCAGCCTCCCTGGCCGGGCTGGGGGCGTGCGGTGCGTCGGCCAAGACCCTCTGAATGGCGGTCATGAGTTGGTCGGCGCGCACGGGCTTGTGCAGGAGGTCCAGGCCCGCGGCCTGCGCGTCGCGCAGGCGCTGCGGGGCGGTGTCTCCGCTGATCAGCAGGGCCGGCAGGGCCGGCACGAGGTTGCGCAGCGAGCGCACGGCGGAGAGGCCGTCGTCGCTGCCGCGCAGACGGTAGTCGATGAGCAGGAGATCCGGCGCCTGCTGCATGCACAGCAGCACGGCCTCGCGGGTCGTCGCGGCGCAGCGGGCCAGGCAGCCCATCTCGATCAGCAGCGTGCACATGGCCTTGCGAACCAGCTCCTCGTCATCGACGACCAGCACCTTGAGCCCGCGCAGCGAGCGGGCGTCCGTCGGGGCGTCGAGCTGGCTGTCCGGACCGTCATCGGAGGCCTCGATGCTCAGCGTGAAGCAGGACCCGACGCCCGGCGTCGACTCGAGCTTCAGGTGCAGGTCCAGCAGGTCGACGAGGCGGCTGACGATGGACAGGCCGAGGCCCAGGCCCTTGGCGCGGTCGCGCTCCTTGTTGCCGATCTGGTAGAACTCGTCGAAGACCTTCTGCTGCTCCTGCTCGGCGATGCCGCAGCCGGTGTCGCGTACCGACACCTGCCACAGCTCGCCCCGGCGCTCGGCCACGATGCTGATCTGGCCCGCCTGCGTGTACTTGATCGCGTTGTCGATCAGGTTGCGCACCACGCGCTCCAGCAGCAGCGGGTCCGAGTCCACGTAGGCGTTCATCGGGCAGATCAGCGTCAGCTCCAGGCGCTTGCGCTGCGCGCTGGGCAGGAACTCCTGCTGCAGCCGGCCCAGCCAGTGGCCGAGGTTGAAGACCTTGGCGTGCACCGGCACCACCTCGGCATCGAGCTTGGAGATGTCCAGCAGCGCGTCCATCTGGCCCGAGAGCGCGTCGATGGCGAGATTCATGTTGCGCACGACGCCCAGGCTGTCGTCGTCCAGGCGGCGGCGCAGCAGCGCCGAGCCGAACAGCGTCAGCGTGTGCATGGGCTGGCGCAGGTCGTGGCTGGCCGACGCGAGGAAGCGCGTCTTGGCCTGCATCGCCTGCTCGGCCTGGTGCAGCGCCGCACGCAGCTGCTGGTTGCTCTTGACCTGCTGCTGGCGGATGAGGACGGAGTCGCAGAACACGCGGTAGTTGTCGCGTGCGAGATTGCGCAGCATGAAGCCGAACAGCAGGATCAGCACGCCCATCACGGCGTCCTGCCAGACGGTGGCATGGGCGCCCGCACCGCCGGTCAGCCAGGCCAGGCCATTGGCCAGCGTCACCGGGGCCGAGAAGGCCATGAACACGGGCAGATGGCCGGCCGTGCTCGCGACGGCGCCGGCGCACAGCCCCAGCAGCATGATGGTCTGCACCATGCGCTCGTAGTCCGAGAGATTCGCCGCGAACACCAGCGCCACCGAGAACACCAGGCCATTGAGCAGGCTCAGCATCACCGCCCAGCGCATGCGCTGCGAGACGGGATAGTGCTCCAGCTGCGGCAGGCGGCCCAGCACGTGGCGGCGCAGCAGCAGGGTCGAGAGGACCGCGACCATCCACAGCACGGGCCAGGGCGAACGGGTCGGCAGCGCGGCCATCAGCGCCATGAAGAAGGCACTGAGCCCGACGGGATAGGGCATGCGCCGGCTCTGCTCGGCCAGCAGCCGCAGCAGCTCCTGCTGGATGAGGATCCGCGGCTCATCGCGCGCTTCGGGCTGCGGCGAGGGTCGCCAGCCCGTCCACACGGCCAGCCCGGCCAGGAGGCTCATGGGCGAGCCTCGCACCGGGCTGCGTCGCCTTCGCGCCGGAGGATCCGCAGCGCCGCGGCAAAGCCTCCGGCCACGGCAGCCGGCAAGCGCAACAACGGGGAGCGAGATGTCATGGGACGGACCTGGGCGCGGAGTGCGCCGACTATACCGCCGGGTGTGCTGCCCGATCGTGGCGCGCACGCGATGACCGCCGGGTCCGGCCGGGCAGCGCGGCGGCGGCCCCTCGCGCCAGGCAGCACGCCATCGCCCCAAATGACTATGCCGACCACCGCCGCCCTGATGGGCTTTGGTGAGCCGGCATAGCACTCCTCCCCTCGATCACGGCGCTGAGGTCCAGGCAGCGCGTGATCCGGAATGCAGTATCTGGGGCGCCCCTGTGCGCACCTATCCCCCTCAAGTGGGAATTTCCGCGCTCAGGCGATCAGCAGGCGCGGAGGTGTGCGCATGTCGCGCATCAGATCGGCAAGCAGGTCCAGGTAATAGGCCAGCGGCGGCGTGCGCTTGCCGGGTTGGCGGGCCAGATCGTCCCAGCGACGCAGCTGCAGGGCCTCGCGCGCGTAGGGCTGGGCGAGGAAGAGGAGGCGCTCCTCGGCGTTCATGCGGCCGCCCTGGCGCTCGAGGCTCAGGCGGGAGGACGGGCTCAGGCCGGCCTCGTAGCCTGCCTCCGTGGCCACCAGATAGCGCTTGGCCTGCACGTGCAGCCGGATGGGCTCCAGCACGCCGGGGCCGAACCCCTGCGCGAGGAGGGACAGGGCCGCGGTCTCGTGGGACTCGATGCGCAGCGGCGCGCCGGCCTCGGCGTCGATCAGCTGGCCGAGGTCATGCAGCAGCGACGCCGCCACCAGCTCGTGGTCGGCATGGGCCCATTCCGCCAGCTGCGCGCACTGCAGGGCATGCGCGAGCACCGGCACCGGCTGGGCCACGTCGCTCTCGTACTCGGCCCGGCCACGGCGCAGGAACAGGGCCTCGATGCGGGCGATCAGGTCCATCTGGGCTCTCCTTGTGGGGTCGACAGGCGAAGCTCGCCCGGCGCCCGTCAGTCTCGGGGGTTCACGTGTCAGGCCCATGACCTTCGTCAGGGCCGGGGAGGCCTCCATTCAAATGCACTGAACCTTGACCTCAAGCAAGATGAAACCGGCGGCCCCCCTCGGCCGCCACACTCTCGTCCATTCCCCGGGAATTCCCCGCCAAGACCCGGTCCCGCCGGGCCACCAGACAGGAGCCGCCATGAGCCCCCAGACACCGCGCTACACCGCCACCGCCATCGCCTTGCACTGGCTGCTGGCCGTCGCCATCGTCGGCGCCTTCGGCGTCGGCCTGTACATGTCGGACCTGCCGCTGTCGCCCACGCGGCTGAAGCTCTACAACTGGCACAAGTGGGCAGGCGTGACGATCCTCGCGCTGTCGGCCCTGCGTCTGCTGTGGCGCCTGGGCCACCGCCCGCCGGCCGACCTGCCCATGCCCGCCTGGCAGGCCCGCGCCGCGCACGCCGTGCACCTGCTGCTGTATGTGGCCTTCTTCGCGGTGCCGCTGAGCGGCTGGGCCTACAGCTCGGCGGCCGGCTTCCCCATCGTGTGGTTCGGCGTGCTGCCGCTGCCGGACTTCGTGCCGGTGGACAAGCCCCTCGCCCACCAGCTGAAGGAGCTGCACGAGATGCTGGCCTGGGGCCTCGCCCTGCTGGTGCTGGCCCACATCGGTGCCGCGCTGAAGCATCACCTGATCGACAAGGACGGCCTGCTGCTGCGCATGATGCCGGCCCGCCGCTGACCCCGAAACCTCCTGGAGAACGACGCCATGAAGACCTCCCTGACCGCCGCGCTGCTGCTGAGCCTCGGCCTGATCTCCGCACCGGCCCTGGCGCAGAAGCCCAAGGCGGCGCCCGCTGCGCCGGCGGCTGCGGCCGCCGCGGCCCCCGCACTGGTGGCCGCCCAGAGCGACCTGAGCTTCGTCAGCAAGCAGATGGGCGTGCCGGTGGACGGCAAGTTCAAGCGCTTTGAAGCACAGCTGGGCTTCGACCCGAAGAAGGCCGAGGCCGGCAAGGTGCAGTTCACCATCGACCTCGCCAGCGTGACGCTGGGCGACCCCATGCTCGATGCCGAGCTGGCCAAGCCGGCCTGGTTCGACAGCAAGAAGCTCGGCCAGGCCAGCTTCGTCAGCAGCGCCATCAAGCCGCTGGGCGGCAACCGCTTCGAGGTGGCCGGCAAGCTCTCGCTCAAGGGCCTGCAGCGTGACATCACCGTGCCCATCACCCTGGCGCAGGACAAGGGCCTGACCACCGCCTCCGGCAGCTTCGTGCTCAAGCGCCTGGACTTCAAGATCGGCGACGGCGAGTGGAGCGACACCTCCATGGTCGCCAACGAAGTCACCGTCAAGCTCAAGCTCGTGTTCTCCGGCGTGGCGCCGCTCTGATCGAGCGCCCCGTCCTCTCCCTCAACCCCCTCACCCCTCCAACCACAGGAATGCCATGAAGAAGACCCTGATCGCCTCCGCCCTGCTGGCCGCCAGCGTGCTGGCCCACGCCGAGACCGCCAAGTACCAGATCGAGCCCACGCACACCTTCGTGACCTACGAGATCCAGCACTTCGGCACCTCCACCAACCGTGGTCGCTTCGACAAGAAGGAAGGCACCGTGGAGCTGGACCGTGCCGCCAAGTCCGGCAAGGTGCAGATCACCTTCGACATCGGCTCGGTGAACACCGGCGTGGACGGCATGAACAAGCACCTCCTGGGCGAGGACTTCTTCAACGCCGCCAAGTGGCCCCAGGCCAAGTTCGTGGGTGACAAGTTCACCTTCGACGGCGACAAGGTCACCGCGGTGGCCGGCCAGCTGACCCTGAAGGACAAGACCGCGCCCGTCACCCTGAGCGCCAAGCACTTCAACTGCTACCAGAGCCCGATGCTCAAGCGTGAAGTCTGCGGCGGCGACTTCGAGACCACCATCGACCGCACCCAGTGGGGCATCGACTACGGCCTGGCCTGGGGCTTCCCCAAGGAAGTCAAGCTGATCATCCAGGTCGAGGCCGTGCGCCAGTAAGCCCAGGGCGCTCACCGCACCCACAGCCAGCCCCTGGGGCCGCATCGGCGGGCCGGGGGCTGGCCACTCGGCATGCCGACGGCGTCCCTCCGCTCGATGGCCTTCGCATGCCGAGAATCCCCGTCATTCCCTGGCTGCTGTCCGGCGCGCCTGGCGGCCCGCCAAGGGAGAACAGGTTCGAGACGGCACGCTTGGCGGCCGGACAGGCCATCGAGCGCGTCGAGCGCGTCGATCGGAAGAGGGTGACCGGACGCTGCAGGATCGACGACGGCAGCCGGTTCACGCCAGGAGAAAACGAGCGATCTGGCCGGCGAGCCTGTCGGATTGCTCGCGCAGCCCGGTCGCGGCGGCGCGCGACTGCTCCACCAGCATCGCGTTCTGCTGGGTCAGCAGATCCACGCCCTGCACCGCCTGCGTCAGCTCGCCGATGTCCCGCCGCTGGTGTGCGGACCGTCCCTCGATCTGCGCGACCACGCTGCAGACCTCGCGGGCGCTGGCCAGCATCTGCTGCATCATGCCGCCCGCACCGTGCGCCAGCTCGGCGCCCTGGCCCATGCGTTCGACCGAGTTGCGCGTGAGCTGCTGAATTTCCGCCGCCGCGCCCGAGCAGCGTTGGGCCAGGCCGCGAACCTCGGCCGCGACGACCGAGAAGCCCCGCCCCTGCTCGCCCGCCCGCGCCGCCTCCACGGCGGCATTCAGCGCCAGCAGATTGGTCTGGAAGGCGATGCCGCCGATCAGCTCGCTGATGCTGCCGATCTGCCCGGAGGCCTGGTGCAAGGCCTGCATGTTGCGGATCACCTCCTGGACGGCCTGGTCGCCCTGCGCCGCCACGGCGCTGGCGGCCCGGGCCACCTGCGAGGCCTGCTCGGCCAGACCCGCCGTGCCCTGCACCGCCGTGGACAGTGTCTCCATGGACGCACGCGTCTGCTGCAGGCTCGACGAGGCCTGCTCGGTGCGCTCCCCCAGGTCCTCATTGCCCTGCGCGATCTCGCTGGCGGCGGCCTGGATGCCGGCCGCCACCTCGCCCATGTCCTGGACCATGCCCTGCAGGCGCTGGCGCATGGCTTCGATGCCAACGAGCAGGCGCGCCAGCTCCAGCGGGCGGTCGAGTGGCACCTGCACCGAGAGGTCGCCCTCGGCAATGCGCCGCGCCACCGCCTCCGCCTCGCGCAGGCCCTGCAGCACGCTGCGCAGGGTCCAGGCCATCAGGGCCACTGCAGCGGCGAGCAGGCCCAGCATGAGCGCGAGCTGCTGCCAGCGCGCCACGCGCCGGGCCGATTCCTGGGCCTGCAGCGAGGCCTGCACCTGGTCCCGCAGGCGCTGGCTGAGCGCCAGCTGCTGGGCACGCGCGGCCTCCAGCTGGCTCACGAGCTGATCCAGCGGGAAGGACGGATCGGCCGCCGCCTGCTGCAGCGTGGACTGCAGGGCAAGCCGCTGCCCGTGCAGGGCTTCGGCCAGATCGGCCCCCTGCGGCAGGCGCTGCAACAGGGACTCCATGGCCTGGCCGTGCTCGCCATAGCGCGTCTGCGCGGCCGCCATGGCCGCCACATCGTCCACCAGGGCCGCACGGGCGAAGTCACGCAGCTGGCTCAGCGCCTCGGCGGCGCGGGGCGCCTCGCGCATGGCGGCCTGGGCGCCGAAGTGGACCTCAGGCGCCGCCTCCTGCCAGAGACCGGAGGCCAGATGGAGGCGGTCCACCTCCTGCTGCAGGGCCTGCAGCCATTGATCGAAGGCCTGCAGCCGGGCCTGCGGCGTGGGCGACGAGGCGGCCGGGCCCTGCGCGCCCCACTGGCGCTCGAGTGCCGCCGCCGCCGGCGCCAGCGCCTCGAGACCCGGCACGGCCGCGAGCGCCGCCTGCTGGCGCTGCAGGGCCTCCTGCAGCGCCGCGTCCGTTGCCGCGCCGGCCGTGGCGTCCGTGGCGTCCGGCTGCAGGGCGGCCGCGCGCCGCTGCTGTGCCAGCTCCATCACCGCCCACCACCCCTTGTCGAGCCGCAGGGCCTGCGCCTGCAGCTCCGCTCGCGCCAGCGCGGCAGCCGCGTCGCGCTCCCCCCGCACCAGGGGCAGCGCCCCCAGCGCCAGACACAGCAGAGCCGCCACCGCCAGGCGCGTCCTCAGGCTTTGCCAGTACTTCATCGCATCCATCCCGTCCGTGAAGGACCGCGCTCGCGGCGATCCGTGGCGGCACGGTAGGCAGACCGTGTGATGGGTCGATGACGGGCGGCCGGCGGCCCCGGGCGCCCGTGACAAGCATCACGAACGGGCGGGCGGCCCGCGCGCGAGGCCGCCCGCCAGGCCCGACGGACGCGCCACGCCCATCCCGATGCCGTGCAGATGAGGCCCTGCCCCGTGCAGCCTGTCGCCTGCCCCTGGGGCCCCCGGTGCGGCTTGCGTACAGTCCGGACCCATAGCAAGACAGGTCCTCCATGAACGCCCACCCGATTCCCACCTGGTACGAACGCTGGCAGCGCTTTTCCGCCGCCAGCGTGCGCAGCTTCCATGTGTACGCCAGCTGGCTGGTGAGCATCAGCTGGCGGCGTTTCATCGTGCTGTCGGTGCTGCTGATCGTGGGGGCGAACGTCCTCAGCAACATGCCGCCCTTCACCTGGCGCATCACGGAGCAGTACGAGGGCCCGCCGCCGCTCAAGAGCCTGCCCAAGTCGCGGCCCGCCCCCAAGGCGGCCGAGTCGAAGTCGTCGAAGGACGAGGCCTCGATCGAGGAGGCCGCCCGCAAGGTCGCCGAGAAGCTCGGCAAGGGCGAGGACGGCGTGCACCTGGACGTCGCCATCGACAAGCACGGCATCCGCATCGAGCAGCGCCCCAAGCCCGCCGCGGGAGCCAGTGCGCCGGCCGACGCCGGCAAGGCCGTGGAGGACGGCGTGCACATCAACCTGCCCAACCTGGTGGTGCGCGTCCCCGCGGACAAGGCTGACAAGTCGGACAAGGCCGAGAAGGCCGGCAAGCTGGAGATCAGCGAGGACGAGCTGCGCAGCAAGGTCGAGGAGGCCCTGCGCGAGTCGCACGAGGAAGCGCAAAGCCGGCTCGAGGAGGCCCGCGCCGCCCGCGACGAGGCCGAGGACGCCCGCCGCCAGGTGCAGGCGGAGCTGGAACGGACCCAGGCCGAGCTGGAGAAGATCCAGGAGGAGGCGGCCCCCGGCTGGCACTCCCGCGTGCGGGTGATCCACTGGGGCGAGTTCCTGATCGACTTCTCGGTGCTCTTCGTGATGGCCTCCGCCCTCATCAAGGCCACCTACAAGGGCCGCATCCAGGCCGAGGTGAAGGCCGCGCAGGCCACCGAGACGGCCGAGGCCGAGTCGCTGAAGCGCCAGGTCGTCGAGGCCCGCATGGCCGCCATGCAGGCCCAGGTGGAGCCGCACTTCCTCTTCAACACCCTGGCGTCCATCGACCACCTGATCGAGACCGACCCGCCGCGCGCCTCACAGATGCAGCGCAACCTCATCGCCCTGCTGCGGGCCTCCATGCCGACGATGCGCGAGGCCAATGCCGCGGGCGTGCGGGACCTGGGCCGCGAGCTGGCGGTGATCCGCCCCTACCTCGAGATCCTCAAGGTGCGCATGGAGGACCGGCTGCAGACCGAGATCGACGTGCCGGACGGCCTGCTCTCCGCCGAGTTCCCGCCCATGATGATCCAGAGCCTGGTGGAGAACGCCATCAAGCATGGCCTGGAACCCAAGGCCGAGGGCGGCAGCCTCAAGGTCCGCGCCGAGGTCCTGCACGGCAAGCTGGCCATCACGGTGGCCGACACGGGCCTGGGCTTCGGCCGCGCCGCCACCGCCGGCACCGGCGTGGGCCTGGCCAACATCCGCGAACGACTCTCCCTGCTCTACGGCGGCCGCGCCAGCGTGACCATCGCCGCCAACCAGCCTTCCGGCACCGTGGTGACCATCACCGTGCCCTATCGCAGCCGCACTGACGACCAAGGAGCTTCCGCATGAGAACCCTCTTCAAGGCCTTCCTGATCCTCGCCCTCGGCGCGGTGCTGCTCAGCATCCTCGGCGGCGTCAGCCTCGCGCACCACATCTTCAGCGATCCGGGCGTGAACATCACCATCAGCGGCGATGAATGGACCGATCCGGACCTCGGCGACTTCCTCGGCGCCATCATCGGCCTGGGGGTGACGGGCGTGGTGCTCTTCATCGTCCTGCCGCTCGTGCTGCTCTTCGCCGTGGGCCTGCCGCTGCTGATCGTGGGCGGCGTGATCGGCTTCCTGGTGCTGCTGTTCTGCGGCCTCGGCGCGATGGCGGTGTCCCCGGTCTTCCTGATGGTCCTGGTGCTGTGGCTGCTGGTGCGCCGCCCGAAGGCGCGGGCCCCGGCCCCGCGCCCTCAGCCGCGCCCGTGATGCCCTGGAGGCCCGGGGGGCGCTGCGAACCTCGGGTCAACCCGTAGTCCGGCCGCCCCCGTGCCGCCCTTAGCATGCCGCCCATGAACGACACCACCCACGACCTCGCCCCCGGCCCCATCCGCGCCGTGCTGGCCGACGACGAACGCCTGATGCGCGAGCAGCTGCGCAGCCGCCTCCAGGAAGCCTGGCCCGAGCTGGAGATCGTGGCCGAGGCCAAGAACGGCCTCGAGGCCGTCGAGCTGTGCCGCGAGCACCGCCCGGACCTCGTCTTCCTGGACATCCGCATGCCCGGCCTGACCGGCGTGGACGCGGCCCGCCAGATCGTCCAGCTCCCCGAGGACGACAGCTGGCTGGTGCCCGAGATCGTCTTCATCACGGCCTACGACCAGTACGCCGTCGAGGCCTTCGAGCAGGGCGTGGCCGACTACGTGCTCAAGCCCGCCGAACGCGAGCGCCTGGCCATCACGGTGGCGCGCGTGAAGAAGCGTCTGGCCCAGCGCCGCGAGGGCACGGTCGAGGAGGCGGCCGATGCGGTCGAGGCCCCCGCCGGTGCGTCCATGCAGCAGCTGCTGCACAAGCTCTCCGCGCAGGTGAGCCCCGGCGGCGTGCCCAAGTACCTGCAGTGGATCCAGGCCACCGTGGGCCAGAGCATCCAGATGATCCCGGTCGAGGACGTGCTCTTCTTCATCTCCGACGAGAAGTACACGCGGGTGCAGACGGCCACGATCGAGGCGCTGATCCGCAAGCCCATCAAGGAGCTGGTCGATGAGCTGGACCCCCAGCTGTTCTGGCAGATCCACCGCTCGACGCTGGTCAACGTGAAGGCCATCGCCGGCATCAGCCGGGACTTCCGCGGCCGCCAGCTGGTGGCCGTGAAGGGCCTGACCGAGAAGCTCGAGGTGAGCCGCAGCTACACCCACCTCTTCAAGGGCATGTGATCAGGGCGCCGTGGCGGTGCCCTCGGGTGCCGCCGGGCGCAGGCTGGCCACGAAGCAGCACTGCGCCAGCCAGTAGGTGCTGAGGATCAGCAGCGTCGCGTGGGGCAGCTGCCCCAGGAAGGCGAACTTGTTGATCGCGATCATCGCGTCCGAGAAGAGGAACAGCGTGCCACCCCAGGCCGCTCGCCGCGCCAGGGCCTCGTCCGGCCCGCCCAGGCTGCTGCGCCACCAGGCCCAGGCCTGCGAGGCCATGCTGGCCAGGCAGCCCACGTAGACCAGCACCGGGATCCGCAGATCGCCCGGAATGCCCGGCCACAGCTTGTGCAGCACGGCCGCCGCGACCAGCGCATAGAGCAGGAAGGGCCACCAGGGCCGGCCGAAGCGCGAGCGCTGGCAGTAGCCGACGATGTAGCAGAGGTGGGCGATCAGGAAGCTCACCAGCCCCGGCAGGAAGCCCGCCTCCGGCCACAGCAGGGCGACGTCCCCCCCCAGCGAGAACACCAGCCCCCAGCGCAGCCAGCGTGCCGCCTTGGGGCTGTCCGCGCCGCGGGGCCAGGCCCACAGGAGGATGAGGACCGTGGTGAGCGGCTTGGCCGCGAAGCCGAGGTCCGGGCTCAGACCCAGCCCGCCGAGCGAGGCGATGGCGATGGCGGCGGACACCAGGATGAGCAGGGGCAGCAGGAAATTGGATCGCATGGCCGGCATTCTGGCGGCGCCCCCGACGCTGCGCCGCCGGGGTTAGCCCGGGCCCCGGCCGCCGGCGCGCCGCCGCACCCCGCCGCACCACAATTGTCGTTCTGGAGACAAGTCTCTAATCGGCATGGATTCGTCGGCCCCGGGCGACAGTCCCGGCACTTTCCCTCGGTGTGATGCAACAAAGCCTTCGCAGAATCGGTCTCCCAAGTGATCCCGGGAAGAGACAAGAGGCTCGCCCGCACGACGACAAGAGGAGACATCCATGCACCGCTTCCCGCAGGCCGGCGCGCACGCGCACGCCCATCGTTCCCCCCGTCACGCCCTGCGCCTGCTGGCGCTCGCCGGCCTCGCCCTGTGCGCCGGCCAGGCCGTGGCCTCCGGCTACCGCTTCGGCACGCAGAGCGCCGCCGCCGAAGGCACCGCCAACTCCAACGGCGCCGAGGCTGCCGACGCCAGCACGATCTTCTCCAATCCGGCCGGCCTCACCCGCCTGGGCAAGGGCTGGCATGTCAGCGGTGTGCTGGACTACGTCGACCCCAAGGTGAAGTTCACCGACGCCGGCTCCTACATCAGCCTGCCGGGCTCGGGCTTCCAGCCCAAGGCCACCTCGGTGGCGGGCGACGTGGTCGAGCCGACCAAGGCCACCTTCGTGCCTCACCTGTATGGCGCCTACCAGGCCTCGGACGACCTCGCCTTCGGCCTGGGCGTCTTCGTGCCCTCCGGCGCCAAGCTGGACTACCGCCCGGACTGGGGCGGCCGCTACAACGTCAACTTCGTGGAGCTGAAGTCCCTGGCCTTCAACCCCAACGTCGCCTGGAAGCCGGCCAAGCAGTTCTCGGTGTCCGCCGGCGTGACGCTGGAGTACATGCACGGTGACATCAAGCGCGCCGTGCCCTATGGCAATGCCTACGCCGCCGGCCTGCTCGGCGCGGCCCAGCAGGCCGCCGCGGCCGGTGCCTCGGGCGTCGCCCTGCAGCTGCAGCAGCAGGCCGCGCAGGTCTATGCCAACCCGATGTTCGACGGCGGCGTGCACGTCAAGGGCGCCGACTGGGGCCTGGGCGTGAACCTGGCCCTGCTGTGGGAGCTCGACGAGCAGACCCGCCTGGGCGTCGCCTGGCGCTCGGGCATCCGCCACAAGCTCAAGGGCAGCGCCGACTGGACGCAGCCCGCCACCCTGCCCGCCAACGTGCTGGCCGCCGCCACCGGCGCGCCCTATGACGGCAAGGGCAAGCTGGACCACAACGACTCCGGCGCCAGCCTCGAGGTGAAGACGCCCGACTCGATCTCCTTCCAGGCCTTCCACCAGCTCAACAAGCGCTGGGCCGTGATGGCCGATGCCACCTGGCACCGCCAGTCCACCCTGGAGGAGCTGCGCATCAAGTTCGACAGCACCACGCCGCCGTCCATCACGCCGGAGCACTGGAAGAACGTGTGGCGGGCGTCCGTCGGCGCCCAGTACCAGTTCAATGAGCAGCTGACCCTGCGCGCGGGCGCCGCCCGCGACAAGTCGCCTGTCCAGGGCCAGTACCGGGGCGCCGCCCTGCCTGACTCCGACCGCGACTGGCTGGCCTTCGGCCTGAACTGGAAGTTCAACGCCCAGACCAGCATCGACCTGGCCCTGGGCCACGTCAAGCTGAAGGACGCGCCGATGTCCATCACCGACGACGGCGAGGGCGAGAAGCCCTGCAACTGCAGCAACGCCACCGTGCGCGGCAACTACCAGACCAAGGCGACGAGCCTCGGCCTGCAGCTGAACCACAGCTTCTGATCGCCCCCGGCTCGTCCGGCAAGACCTGACCCCGCGGGAGCCGACGCGCTCCCGCCCTCATCCTGATTGGAGTCCCTCATGGACCGTCGCAATTTCCTGCGTCGCTCGGTCGTGCAGACCGGCGCCCTGATCACCGCCTCTTCCGCCCTCGGCGGCCTCGCCGGCTGCATGGGCGGTGGTGACAACGGCAGCACCGTGCTGCCGCTCCCGCCCACCTTCCCCGGCAGCAGCACCGCGCTGCCCGACACGCCCGCCGCCAGCGGCGCCTACAAGTTCCCGCAGAGCGTGGCCTCGGGCGACCCGCGCAGCGACGGCGTCCTGCTGTGGGCCCGCGTGGTGCCGGCCGGCGCCGATGACATCACGCCCGCCAGCGTCGATGCCAACTTCAAGGTCCGCCTGCGCATCACCGCCGCCGACAACAGCGCCCTGCTGGGCAGCAACACCGCCCTGGCCGGCAGCTTCGATGCCGACCTCGAGGTGCCCGTCTACGCCTTCTACGACAACACCCTGCGCCACCGCATCAGCGGCCTGAAGCCGGCGACGACCTACTTCTACCAGTTCCAGGCCGGCGACAGCCGCTCCAAGGTGGGCCGCTTCAAGACCGCCCCCGCGACCGACGCCGACATCGACAGCCTCAAGTTCGCCTTCACCACCTGCCAGGACTGGAGCGTGAACCACTGGGCCGGCATGGTCGAGCTGGCCAAGGAGCCGGTGGACTTCGTCGTGCACCTGGGCGACTACATCTACGAGGCCGTGGGTGCGGACTACCAGGCCGGCGGCGTCGAGGCGGCCCACACCGCCCTGCTGCTGCCCAACGGCTCGGACCTGCCCGGCAAGGGCAAGTACGCCACCACGCTCGCCGACTACCGCTACCTTTACAAGCGCTACCGCAGCGACCCGCGCCTGCAGGCCGTGCACGAGCGCTTCGCCTTCGTGCCCATCTGGGACGACCACGAGTTCTCCGACGACTGCTGGCAGGACCGCGAGACCTACGACAACGGCACGTTCAATGCCGCCACCTCCGTCGGCGACAACACGGCCCAGACCTCGCGCCGCCGCTCGGCCAGCCAGGCCTGGTTCGAGTTCATGCCCGCCGACGTCAGCTTCACGCTGGACCCGGGCTACGGCATCAGCAACATCCGCATCTACCGCGAGCTGAAGTTCGGCAAGCTGATGCACCTGGTGATGACGGACCAGCGCCTCTACCGCGCCGATCACCTCATCCCCGAGGCGGCTCCGAGCCCCCTGACCGGCCAGGCCATCGGCTCCATCGGTGCCCGCTACATGGTGCCGGAGACCACGCTCAACGCCGTCGAGGCCGCCAAGCTGGCCGCCGGCAAGCCGCTGCCGGACCCGCTGGGCCTGGTGAGCGTGCTGGGCGCCGCGCAGCGCCAGTGGTTCCTGCAGACCCTCACGGCGTCGACCGCCCAGTGGAAGATCTGGGGCAACGAGACCTCCCTGCTGAAGATGAGCGTGGACGGCGCCGCCCTGCCCACCGCCCCCGCGGCCTTCAAGCAGCGCTTCATCCTCAACGCCGACCAGTGGGACGGCTACAACGCCGAACGCCAGGCGCTGATGAAGCACATCGTGGACAACAAGATCGGCAATGTGGTGGCCGTCACCGGTGATATCCACGCCTTCTACGCCGGCCAGGTGATGGTCGACTACCAGGCGGCGTCGCCCGTGCCGGCCATGGTGGACCTGGTGACCGCCGGCATGTCCTCGAACAGCTTCTTCAGCTACTTCCTGGGCGCGGCCAGCCAGCCGGGCTTCAGCGACCTCAAGCCGCTGGTGGCCACGAGCGAGGCCGAGGCCGAGGGCATCGCGATCCAGATGGTGTCCGTCGGCGTGGCCCAGGCCGCGGGCGTGACCGACCTGAGCAACAAGGCAGCCATCCAGGCCGCCGTGATGGGCGCCATCCAGGCGGGCAAGCTGCCGGCGGCCGCCGTGCAGCCCACGCCGGGCCTCTCCACCGCGGTCATCAACACCTTCGACGAGACGCTGACGGGCGGCATGGGCGGCGTGATCGCCGGCACCATCGCGATGCTGGCCGCCACCAGCCGTTCGGTCGCCGCGATGACGCTTTACGGCCTGATCCAGCAGAAGCTGGCCGCGGCACTGGGCATCCCGCCGGCCGCGGTGCCGTCGAGCGAGATCGTGAAGCGCCTGAACCCGCTGGCCAACGCCACGACCGGCGCGGCCCCGGCCCTCAACAACCCCTGGATCAAGCATGCCGACACGGATGCCCAGGGCTACGCCGTGGTGAGCCTGTCCAAGACCGAGCTGGTGTGCCAGTTCAAGAAGGTCAAGCGCCTGAGCGGCGGCGCCGCGCCCACCGACGCCATCGCCAGCGTCAAGACCGTGCGCGTGCCCAGCGGCAGCGCCACGCTGACGGTGAGCTGAGTCCCCGCGACCCGCTCATGCCAAGGGCTGCCTTCGGGCAGCCCTTTTTCATGGCGTCGCGGGTGCGCAGGCGCCGCAAGGCAAGACCTGCCCCCCGTCAGGCGCTTGACCCCGTCAGGCGCTCAGTAGGCGCTCAGTAGGCGCTGCGCTGCACGAAGGGCCGCGCCTGCAGCATCACCAGGCGGCCTTCGCCGTCGATGGCCCATTCGATGTCCTGCTCCACGCCGCCCAGCTCGCGGCGGATGGCCAGGGCCAGGCGCGAGAGGGCCAGCACCTGCGCGTCCTGCAGCACCGCAGCCGAGGCCACGGCCACTTCCTTCAGGCCGCCGGACTCGTCCAGGCGCAGCTCGGTGCTTTCCGCCGAGCTGGAGAGGCGCTCGATGGCGCCGCTGCGTTCCTCGAACAGCGCCTGCTCGGCGATGCGCTTGCCCTCCACCACCTTGATGCCGATGCCCCGCTTGGCCGAGACATAGACCACGCCGCTGCGCGTGGCGTCGAAGGGATCGCGGGTGATCATCACGCCGGACATGCGCGAGTCCACGGCCTTCTGCACGAAGACGGCCATCTGCACCTGCTCATGGCGCAGGCCGGCCTGGCGCCGGGCCTCGAAGGCCTCGGCATTCCAGACCGAGGCCCAGACGGTCTTGACCGCGCGGGCCAGTTCGGTGCGCACATTGGGCACGGTGCTGTAGAGCCCGGCACCGCTGAAGTTGGCCAGGTCTTCCGAGTTCGACGAGCTGCGGACGAAGACGCCCGTGCGGCCCAGCTGCCGCTCCCATTGCTGCGTCCATTGCGCTTCGAGTCCGGCGGGCAGGGGCATGGCGAGCAGGTCCTCGCGCAGGCGGGCCAGCACGGCGCGGCGCTGGCCCGGGCTGCCCTCGAAGCCGCCTTCCGACAACGCCTGGGCCACCCGCGCCTTCACCACGGGCTGCGCCATGAAGGCCGCGAAGGCGCCGTAGGGGATGCAGAAGCCGTCCGGCACCGGCGCCGTGGCCGGCAGCCGGCCCTGCGACTGCAGCCATTGCAGCTCGCCCAGGCGCGCGGCCTTGCCGCCGCAGGCGCTCATGTCCTTCAGGCGCATCTGCGCCAGCGGCAGGGGCTGCTGGCGACGCAGGTCCGGCGCGCTCAGCAGCCGGGCCTTGGCCTGGCGCGCCACCGGGCGCCAGCCGGCCGGCGCCTCGGCGCGCGCCTCGATCCGCTGGCTGCCGCGCCGCACATCGAGCCACACCGTCTGCCCGTCCAGGCCCTGCAGCTGCTGCCAGGCGTCCCTGAGGTAGAGGTTGGGAATGCCCCAGCCCTTGGCCAGCAGGTTGACGTGCGAGAGCGCCGTCGAGGGCGAGGCCAGGATCACGCCGGCCACCGGCGGCAGCGCCAGCGGGGCCTCGCGCAGCACGACGATGTCCTCCGGCGCCAGGTCGTCGACCTGCTCGATGTCCTCCACCAGGCGCAGGCGGCCGAAGGCACGGCCCGGGTTGTAGGCCAGCGCGCTGCGGCCGGCGATGAGCTGGGCCTGCGTCACCGCCTCGATGCCGGCCTCCTGCGCCACCTGCTCGTGCTGCGCCGCATTGGCCTTGAAGCGCAGGGGCGCGAAGCTCATGTCGCGAGCCAGTACCGCCTGCGCCGTGCGCAGCAGCTCGGGCGTCTGGCGGTCGCCCTCCCAGAATTCGTAGACAAAGCCCTTGAGCTGCGGCTGCCAGCTGACCATGCCCAGGATGAAACGCCGCTGCGGCTGCTGGTAGAGCCGCGTGCGCACGCCCGGCTCCCAGCTGGTCACCAGATGGCGCGCCTTGAGGAAGTCCTCATGCAGGGCATGGCGCCGCGTGTTGACGAAATAGGCCTTGCCCTGCGCCGCCTGCCGGTCGATCACGAACAGCACATGCGGCTGCGCCTCGGGCGTGCCCGGGTCGTAGACGCGGGCCATGCGGTCGAAGCTGGCACGGTCCGGCAGCTCGCTCAGGAAGGGTGCGGGGTCGGGCGCCAATGCCAGCTGAGGCCGGCCGATGCGCTGGGCGACCAGGGCGGAGGGCTTGGATTCGGTCTGGGCGTGGCTGAGAGTCGCGGCCGACAGAACGAGTACAAGGGCCGGCATTACGGAGCGAAGACGAGGCAACATGTCGTGGGGGCTGTACGGTGCAAGCGATGCATCTTAGTGACGAGGGCGAGCGGCACTGCCCTGAGCCTCCGTCCGCAAGGCAATGGAGTTGGCGGGCCATTCGCCTGCCTGTCCATTGCACCAGGGCCTATACTTCCCCACGACGGTCAAGCGCAGCAGATGTAGAGGCCCCTGCGAAGGGGCAGCCCGCATGGGTGGGATCCTCGAAGCTGGGGGCTGTCACCAGTTCTCGAATGCCGCACTCAGATGCGGCATTTTTTCGGTCAGTGCGTCGTAGCGCGTCAGGAACTTGATTCCATAGCCAAGGAAGCATCCCTTGTGACGATAGGCATGGCGCCGGAGCAGGGCTAGATAGCTCGGATCGGCAAGTCCGAACCGACTGAGCTTCACCGCATAGTGCGTGCTGGTCGCCACCGCATCAGCCACCTGCAGGCTGGCCAGTTGGCTGTGAGCCACTGCGCGCAGACTTGCCAGGTTGATCGCAGGCCAATGGATGTTGATGCCGTGCTCGGTTTGGGCGTGCTGTTTGAGCAAGCCGATGTAAGTGCGGATATCGTCATACGACATCGCTGCTCTATCCGAGAACACCAGGTCAACGGTCCCGTCGCCTTCCCCAGGTCGGTAAGCGTCTCGGCAGAGCCAGGAGACACGCTCCACCAAGAGCCGGGTGAGGTATCGATAGAGCATCCATTTGTTGGCTTGATACCTCTCCACGTCGGGGATGTCTGGCTTTTAGCTCAGGATGCTGACCGTTCGGAACGGGGTCTTGGCAACTTCGTTCAAGAGCACCCGTCGGTGTTCATGCCGCATGTCGCAAAAGTGGAAGGCCTTCTTCGGCGCCCACCCCAGTGTCGCGCGGGCAGCCTTCAACGCTGCCACAGCAGACAGGTCCGCCGGCCGGCGATAGACGACTGCGGAGAGGACAAACCAGCGAGAGCTCCCCCTTCCATCGTCAAGGAAGGTGAACCCCTCGTCGCCCGACTCATCGATATAGGCAACAAAGCTTGATGACATGGGCGCGCATTCTGCCCACCAGCGTCGCCCTGCGGCGGTCAGGCGGCCGCCGGTCTCATCTATTGAGACCAAGGACCTGCTCGCGCCTCGCGGACAGCCCCCTCAGCGCTCGTTCTGCTTCGCCGCCGCTGCCGCCGAGGCCGCGGCCTTGGCCGCCAGTTCCTCCCGCATGCGCTTGAGCTTCTCGCGCGGGTCTTCCTTGATGCCGGACTCGTGCAGTCGCATCTCCGCGATGAAGCGGCTGGGGATGCCCATCACCATCTCGCGGGCCTTCTTGCGGCGACGCAGGGTGCTCACGGCCAAGGTGGTGCGGGCGCGGGTGATGCCCACGTACATGAGGCGGCGCTCTTCCTCGAGGCGGCTGGCGGTCATCTCCTCGTCGTCGGCCTTGAAGGGCAGCAGGCCCTCGTTGACGCCGGCCAGGAAGACATGCGGCCACTCGAGGCCCTTGGAGGCATGCAGGGTGGTGAGGATGACCTGGTCCTGCTCCTCGCCGCGCTCGGAGAGCGAGAGGATCACGCTGATGGTCTGGGCGACCTGCAGCACCGTCTGCTTGGGCTCCTCGAAGGTGGTGCCGCCGTCCTGCGCCAGCTGGCCGCCGCAGCGCTTGGCCACCCAGTCCACGAAGTCCAGGACATTGCTCCAGCGGGCGGCCGCGGCCTTCTCGTTCTCGTCGCTGTCGTAGAGGTGCTGCTCGTAGCCGATGTCCTTGAGCCACTCCAGCATCAGCGTCTTGGCGTCCTCCGCGCCCTCGGTGTGGCGGGCGCGGTATTCCAGGTCGTTGAGATAGCGGCCGAACTCATGCAGCGAGCCGATGGCCTTCTTGTTCAGCACGGTGGAGAGGGAGTCCGAGAACAGCGCCTCGTACATGCTGATCTTCCACCGGCCCGCGAACTGGCTCAGCGCGCCCAGCGTCGTGTGGCCGATGCCGCGCTTGGGCGTGGTCACGGCGCGCAGGAACGCGGGGTCGTCGTCCTGGTTGACCAAGAGGCGCAGCCAGGCGCAGAGGTCCTTGATCTCGCTCTTGTCGAAGAAGCTCTGGCCGCCGCTGACCTTGTAGGGGATCTCCGCGCGGCGCAGCGCCTGCTCGAAGATGCGCGCCTGGTGGTTGGCACGGTAGAGGATGGCGAAGTCGGCGAACTTGACCTTGGCCCCGAGGCTCGCGCGGATGGCCTGGATGCGGGCCACGGCGCGCTCGGCCTCGTGCTCCTCGCCGTCGGCCTCGATCAGCGCGATGGGCTCGCCGTCGCCGTACTCGCTCCACAGCTTCTTCTGGAACAGCTTGGGATTCGTCTCGATGACGTTGTTGGCCGCGCGCAGGATGGCGCCGGTGGAGCGGTAGTTCTGCTCCAGCGGGATGATCTTGAGGTTGGGGTAGTCGACCGGCAGGCGCTTGAGGTTCTCGATGGTCGCGCCGCGCCAGCCGTAGATGGACTGGTCATCGTCGCCCACGGCGGTGAACATGCCGCGCTCGCCCACCAGCGCCTTGAGCAGCTCGTACTGCACGGAGTTGGTGTCCTGGTACTCGTCCACCAGCACGTAGCGCAGCTTGTCCTGCCACTTGCCGCGGGCCTCGGCGTCGTCGGTCAGGAGCTTCAGGGGCAGGCTGATGAGGTCGTCGAAGTCCACCGCCTGGTAGGCCGCCAGGCGCTCCTGGTAGCGCCCCATCACGACCGCTGCAATGCGCTCCTGCTCGTCCTTGGCCGCCTTGAGTGCCATCTCGGCATTCAGGCCCATGTTCTTCCACAGCGAGATGGTCCACTGCCACTGCTTGACCATGTTGGCGTCGGTGGTGCCGCCGGCATCGCGCAGCACGCCCAGCACGTCGTCGCTGTCGAGGATGGAGAACTGCTCCTTCAGCCCGACCCGCGTGCCCTCCTCGCGCAGCAGGCGCACGCCCAGCGAGTGGAAGGTCGAGATGGCCAGGTCCTTGGCCGCCCGCGCGCCGACCAGCCCCTTGGCCCGCTCACGCATTTCCTGGGCCGCCTTGTTGGTGAAGGTGATGGCGGCGATGTTCTTCGCCTGGTAGCCGGCCTGCAGCAGGCGGGCGATCTTGGTGGTGATCACCCGCGTCTTGCCCGAGCCTGCACCGGCCACGACCAGGCAGGGCCCGTGCAGATGGTGCACGGCTTCGAGCTGGGCGGGATTCAGGGTGGCGGTGGGATCGGCGGACATGGCGGCAAAGGGGCAGATCCGGCGCCCTCGGCACCGGGCCGCGCATCATACAAGCCGGCCCTGACAGCCCCTGCCACAGGCGTCCCCGGCTTCGGGGCCATCGTCAGGCCAGGGCTGACAGCGCCCGGCGGGCTCCCTATCATCGGCCCACCTGAACAGGGAAGGATCCTCATGGCGGGACCGAGTCGGGGACAGCGGGAGAGGTGGCGGGTGCGGGCGCGGGCCGCCCGGCCAGGTGTGCCGGTGCGAGGGTGCCGCCAGGCACAGGGGTGGTGGCGCGGTCTGCTGATCCTCCCGCTGCTCGGCCTGGCCGCCGCCGCGCCGGCGCAGGAGGTCCTCGCCGTGGGCACGACCTTCCCGCGCCTGTTCATGCCGGGCATGCCGGCCGCGCCCGCTGTGGTGCCCGCGCCCGCGACCAGCCCCTCGGTCAGTCCCCTGCCCCCCGCCTTGCACGCTGGCAGCGCGCCGCCGGAGGGGCTGGCGGTCGAGCTGCTGCAGGCCATCGCCCAGCAGCGCGGCTGGCAGCTGCGCCTCGAGCACTACCCCTGGCCGCGCGCCCAGGCCATGGTGGAGCACGGGCAGGCGCAGATCCTGATCGGCCCCTACCGGACGCCCGAGCGCGAGCAGCGCTTCGTCTTCGCGCCTTCAGCCTTCTATGAGGACCGGCTCGTGTTCTTCGGCGGCCCGGCGCCGCGCCCGGCCTGGCAGGGGGACTACCGCGCCCTGGCCGGCGTGGAGATCGCCCAGGTGTCGGGCTGGGCCTACGGCGAGGCCTTCGAGCAGGCGCGCCCGCTGCTGCGCCTGACCACCGTCCGTGACGTCGAGACGGGCCTGCGCATGCTGCGCACGGGCCGCATCGCCCTGCTGGCCACGAACGAGCGCAACACCCTGCCGGTGCTGGCCAGCCTCGGGCTGCAGCAGCAGCTGGGGCCGGTGGACGGGCCCGCCATCGGACAGCTGCGGGGGCATTTCGCGTGCTCGCGCCAGCCGCCCGGCCCCGCCCTGTGCGAAGCCATCGAGCAGTCGCTCCTGCAACTGCGGCGCAGCGGGGAATGGCCGCGGCTCAACCAGAAATGGGGCGTGGGATTGCCGGAACCGGAGGGCGCCCGCAGCGCCGTGCTGCGCTGACGCCGCGAGCGGCCGGCAGGCCGCGGCAGGCGCTCAGCGGTGCATCTGGCTGAAGGCCCACAGCGCGAGCCCCAGCACCCCCACCGCCCCAACCACGATCCCCGGCAGCAGCCACTGGCGCCAAGCGGGCCGCGGCGGCGGCGCGGCCTTGCGGCTGGGCTTGATGCGCGGCATCGAGAGCGTGGGCGTGGGCGGCAGCGGCGAGGGCACCTCGCCGGCCAGCCAGGCGCGGATGTCATCCGCCAGCGCCCGGGCCGTGGTGTAGCGGTCCATCATGGAGGCGGCGGTGGACTTGCTCAGCATGGCGTCCAGCGCCTGGCGCTCACCGAGGCTCAGGCTCACCCAGGCGGCCAGTGAATGCACCGGTGCGCCGAGATGGCCGACGACGAGGCTGTCGCTGCCCGGCAGGCGGCCATTGACCAGCAGGCACATCAGCATGCCGACGGCATAGGCCTCGCTGGCCAGGTGGGCGGGCTGGCCGTCCAGCTGCTCGGGGGCCAGCAGGGGAATCGCGGCGGAGCTGTAGCCGAAGTCACCCACGCCCTCGGACGCCAGCATCGGCGCCAGGCCCTGGCCCATCAGGCGCAGGCGCTGCTGGGGAGAGAGCCACAGCGTGCCCGGGTCCAGCTCGCGCAGGACCTGCCCGTGCTCGTGCAGCACCTCCAGCAGGTCGCAGAGGTCGCAGACCAGCTCCAGGCGCTTGCGCAGCGGCAGCTCGGACGCCGCGGGCAGCAGCGGCTGGCCGTCCATCCAGCGCAGCACGACGTAGGGCAGGCCGTCCGCGGTGAGGCCGCTGTCCTGGGGGAGGGAGATGTCGAGGTGGCGCAGGCTCTGCAGCCCGGGCTGCTCCTCGGCGAAGCGCAGCAGCACGAGGGCCGCATCGGCGGCCTGCTCGTAGACCAGCACGGCCACCTGCTGCTCGGGCGCCATGGAGTGCTCGCCCCGGTACCAGTGGCCCGAGGCGCAAACCTGGATGTCCTCGACGATGCGCCAGACGCCCAGGCGCTCGCCGACCGGCAGCACGTGCAGGGCGGAGTCGAGATCGGGCGGCGCGGTGGCCGGCCCTTCGGGCAGGGGTGCATTCATACGGATGGCAGGCGTAAATGTAAGCGCCCGGGGGAAAACGCGCCCCCCCCGCTTTCAGCTGGATACAAGCCCGTATTGCGATACTCGCGCGTCATGCAAGCCGTCATCGCCGTCACCGTGCCCTTCTTCGCCCTGGTGCTGTGCGGCTACCTCGCCGCGCGCCGGGGACTGCTGGCCGAAAGCGCCATCCCGGGGCTGAACACCTTCGTGCTGTTCTTCGCCTTGCCCTGCATGCTGTTCCGTTTCGGGGCAAGCACACCCGTGCTGGAGCTGCTGAGCCCCGCCGTGCTGGCGGTCTACTTGGTGTCGGCGCTGCTGATCGTCGGCGTGACGCTGTTCCTCACGCTGGACGACGTCACCCATCTCAAGGACGCCTCGTTCGGCGCCCTCGTGGCCGCCTTCCCCAACACCGGCTTCATGGGAGTGCCGCTGCTCGTGGCCCTGATGGGGCAGGCCGCCGCCGCGCCGGTGATCTGCACCATCCTGGCCGACCTCATCGTCACGAGCTCGCTGTGCATCGCCCTGGCCCGCGCGCATGACGCGGGCGGCGCGCACTGGCGCGTGGCGCTTGGGCAGGCGCTCCAGGGGGCGGTGTCCAACCCGCTGCCCTGGGCCATCGCCCTGGGCGCGCTGAGCTCCGTCAGCGGTGTCACGCTGCCCCCCATGCTGATGACGGTGGTGAAGATGCTGGGCGACGCCGCCTCGCCGGTGGCGCTGTTCACCATCGGCGCCGTGCTGTGGCGCGCCGGCCGCCATGCCCACACGCGCACGCCGGTGGAGCGCTACCTGCCGGTCGCCCTGATCAAGCTCTTCGGCCACCCGACGCTGGTGCTGCTGCTGGGCGTCACGGCCATCAAGCTGGGGCTGGCGCTGAGCCCCTTCCAGCTGCACGTGCTGGTGCTGGCGGCGGCGCTGCCGAGCGCGAGCAACGTCTCGCTGCTGGCCGAGCGCTACGGAGCGGACAACGGCCGCATCGCCCGGATCATCATGGCCTCGACCGTCGTCGCCTTCTTCAGCTTCAGCGGCCTGGCGATGTGGCTGGCCCCGCGCCAATGAGGGCGGTCGTCAGCGGCATGCGCTATCGTGCGCGGCATCTGATGCTGCGCCCGGCTCCGTGCCCCGCCCCCATGCGCCCTTTCCGATCCGCCTTGCCGCCCTTGCCAGGGCTCATCCTGGCCTGTGCCCTGGTGGCCGGCCTGATGCCGGCCGCGGGCCTCGCCGCGGGCTACCAGCAGCCCTCGGCCGCCGTGCGCGAGCTGCTGGACACCGCGCCCCTGCCCCGCCTCCTGCCCTCGCCGGACCGGCAGCAGCTGGCGCTCATCGAGACCCGCCGCTTCTCGAGCATCGAGGACCTGCAGCGCCCCACGCTGCACCTGGCCGGCACGCGCTTCGACGCCGGCAGCAGCGTGGCGCCCGGCGTCGCCGCCATCCAGCGCCTGCGCCTGCGCGCGCTGCTGCAGCCCGACGCCCCGGAGCGCGTGGTCGAGCTGCCTGCCGGCGGGCTCTGGCATGACTTCGCCTGGGCGCCGGACGGCCAGCGCTTCCTGCTCGAGCGCCGCATGGACCGTGCCAATGAGCTGTGGGTGGGCGACACCGCGACGGCCACGCTCAAGCCCGTCCAGGGCCTGCGGCTCAACGAGGTGCTGGCCCAGGGCGAGAAGGCCTGGCTGAACCCGCGCGAGCTCGTCGTGCTGAGCGTGCCCGACCACCGCGGCCCGCCGCCGCGCCTGGCACCCCAGCCGATCACCGAGGAGAGCCGCGGCCTCGTCTCCCCCGAGCGCACGCACCCGGACCTGCTGCACGGCCCGCAGGACGAGGCCTTGTTCGAGTACCACGCCCGCTCGGTGCTGACGGCGGTGGACCTCGTCAGCGGCAGCAGCCGGGATCTCGGCCCGGCGCAGCTCTACAGCAGCCTCAGCAGCGTGGGAGACGGCCAGTACCTGCTGACCGAGCGCATCGCCCGCCCCTTCAGCTACCGCCTGCCCTGGGACGACTTCCCCACCATCGTCGAGGTGCGCCAGCGCGACGGCAAGCTGATCCGCGAGCTGGCGCGCATGCCGCTCAAGGGCGGCGTGGCCATCGACGGCGTGCTGCCGGGGCCCCGCGTGTTCTACGCCTCGCCGACGAAGGACGCGGCCGTCTACTGGGTCGAGGCCCTGGACGGCGGGAATCCGGCCAACCGCGTGGCCTTCCGCGACCGCGTGATGCGCCTGGATCCGCCCTTCACCGGCGATCCCCAGGAGGTGCAGCGCATGCCGCACCGCTTCTCGCGCCTGCAGTTCCTGGACGACGGCCAGCATGCCCTGCTCACCGAAGTCGACCGCCAGCGCGCCTGGCAGCGCAGCTACCTGCTGCCGCTCAAGGGCACGCAGAGCAAGCCGCTGTTCGAGTTCAGCCAGCGCGAGCGCTTCCGCCATCCCGGCAGCCCGCTGATGCGCACGCTGCCCAACGGCCATCTCGTGGTGCAGACACTGGGCGGCGACCTGCTGTTGACCGGCCCGGGCGCCAGCCCCAAGGGCGACCGCCCCTTCCTCGATCGCTTCTCGCTGCGGGACCTCAGCGTGCAGCGCCTGTTCCAGTCGCCCGAGGGCAGCTACGAGACGCCGCTGGCCGTGCTGGAGGGCGGCCGGCAGGTGCTGCTGAGCCGCGAGAGCGCCGCCGAGCCGCCGAACCTGGCGCTGCGCGAGCTGGCCTCCGGCAACAGCCTGCAGGCGCTGACGCGGCTGAAGGACAACACGCCGCAGCTGCGCAAGATCCGTCGCGAGTTCGTCAGCTTCAAGCGGGCCGACGGCGTGGACATGTCCTTCTGGATGTACCTGCCGCCCGACTACCGGGAGGGCGAGCGCCGCCCCACGCTGGTCTGGGCCTATCCGATGGAGTACAGCGACGCGGCCATCGCCAGCCAGGTGAGCGGTGCCAGCAACCGCTTCCTCAGCTTCAACGGCATCAGCCCGCTGGCGCTGCTGCTGGACGGCTTCGTGGTGCTCTACGACGCGCACATGCCCGTGGTGGGCGACCTCAAGACCGTCAACGACGGCTTCATCGAGCAGATCACCATGAACGCCCGCGCCATCATCGACAAGGCCGAGGACCTCGGCGTCTCCGACCCGAAGCGCATGGCGGTCGGCGGTCACAGCTACGGCGCCTTCATGGCCGTCAACCTGCTCGCCCACACCGACCTCTTCAAGGCCGGCATCGCGCGCAGCGGCGCCTACAACCGCACGCTCACGCCCTTCGGCTTCCAGAGCGAGCGCCGCTCGCTGTGGGATGCGAAGGACGTCTACCTGCACCTCTCGCCCCTGCTCTACGCGCCGCAGATCAAGGAGCCGCTGCTGCTCCTGCACGGCGAGCAGGACGGCAACGCCGGCACGCCGCCGCTGCAGAGCGAACGCCTCTTCCACGCGCTCTCCGGGCTCGGGGGGACCGTGCGGCTGACGATGCTGCCGCTGGAGGCCCACGGCTACGGCGCCCGCGAGTCCGCCGGCCATGTGCAGTGGGAGATGAGCCAGTGGCTCAAGACCTGGCTGGGCGATCCCCGCGAGGCGAAGGAGCCCGCGAAGAACGGGCGCTGATCACCGCCGCCGTCAGATCGCCAGCGGGTCCACGTCGATGGCCCAGCGCAGCAGCCCGCGGTGCTCGCGCTTGAGCGCCTGCAGCAGCGGCAGCCAGTGCCACAGCAGGCGCTGCAGCGTCGAACGCTGGCCGCACTCGATCAGCATCTGGAAGCGTTCCACATTGGCCACGCGCGCCACGCTCATGGGCACCGGCGGGTAGATGAGCGCCTGCTGCGCGTCGGGCAGCGCCTGGGCCAGCGCCGCGGCGGCATCGAGGAAGGCCTGCGCGCCCTCGGCCGTGCGCGCCTCGGCCCGCATCAGCGCCAGGTGCGAGAACGGCGGCAAGGCCGCGGACTCCCGCTCCGCGAGCTGGCTGGCGGCAAAGAACTCGTAATCGTGCCGCTGCAGCGCCAGGTACAGCGCATGCTGGGGGTGCCAGGTCTGCACCCACATCTCGCTGCGCGCCGCCACCTCGGCATCGCGCCCCGCGCGGCCGGCCGCCTGCATCAGCAGCGCGAAGAGCCGTTCGGGCGCACGGAAGTCGCTGGAGAAGAGCGCGCCGTCCGGGTTCACCGCCGCCACCAGCGTGATGCGGCGGAAGTCGTGGCCCTTGGTGATCATCTGCGTGCCGACGAGGATGTCCACCTCGCCCGCATGCACCGCGCCGAGCTGCTCCTCGAGCTGGCCCTTGTGCTTCGTGGAGTCGGCATCGATGCGGGCCACGCGCGCGCCCGGCAGGGCCTCGGCCAGCTGCTCCTCGAGGCGCTCCGTGCCGCGGCCCAGCGGGGCGATGTCGAGATTGCCGCAGGTGGGGCAGGCGAACGGCACGCGCTCGGCGAAGCCGCAGTGGTGGCAGCGCAGGCTGCGGTCGCCCTTGTGGAAGACGCGCCAGGCGCTGCAGTGCGGGCATTCGCTCTTCCAGTTGCACTCGCCGCAGTGAAGCACCGGCGCATAGCCCCGGCGGTTCAGGAACACGAGGCTCTGCTCACCGCGGGCCAGACGCTGGCGCAGGGCCTCCAGCAACGGCGCGGTGAGCGCCGTGGTGACGCCCTTGGTGCGGGCCAGCGTGTTCATGTCGAAGATGCGCACCCTCGGCATCGCGCCACCGCCGATGCGCTGAGGCATGACGAGGCGGCGGTAGCGGCCGCTGTTCGCGTGGTGCCAGCTCTCGAGCGAGGGCGTGGCGGAGCCGAGGATCACCGGCACCTTCTCCAGCCGCGCGCGGTAGACGGCGAGGTCGCGCGCCGAGTAGCGGGCGCCGTCCTGCTGCTTGTAGCTGGGGTCGTGCTCCTCGTCGACGGCGATCAGCCCGAGACGCGGCAGCGAGGCGAAGACCGCCAGCCGCGTGCCAAGGATCAGCTCGGCCTGCCCGAGATGCGCCGCCAGCCAGTTCTGCAGGCGCTGCGCGGGGGTGAGGCCGCTGTGCAGGGAGACGATGCGCCGCCCGGCGAAGCGCTCGGCGAAGCGCGCCTCGAGCTGGGGCGTGAGGTTGATCTCGGGGACCAGCACCAGCACCTGCCGGCCCTGGGCCAGCGCCTGCTCGGCCGCGCGCAGGTAGACCTCCGTCTTGCCACTGCCGGTGACGCCATACAGCAGCACGGGCGTGGGCGCCGCAGCATCGGGCGGGGCCTGCAGCAGGCCGTCGAGCTGCGCCAGCGCGGCCTGCTGCGCCTCGCTGAGCACGGGCATCGGGGGCGGCGCCTCGGGCGCGGCGGGCGGTGGCAGCTTGGCCAGCTTCTTGAGCTTGGCCTGCAGCTGCTTCGCCGTGACCTCCTTCAGCTGGGGTGGCAGCACCGAGAGCGCCAGCTCGCCGATGGCGCGCTGGTAGTACTGCGCCGCGAACTCGACCAGCCGCCGCCAGCTCGCCGAGAGGGGCGGGAGCGCGTCCAGCACCTCGCCCACCTCGCGCAGCTCGGCATCCGGCAAGACCTGGCCCTGCGGGGACAGGTCTTGCGCCGGCGCGTCGTCCCAGACCAGCCCCAGCAGCTCGCGCTTGCCCAGCGGCACCTGCAGCAGCGTGCCTGGCGGCCAGGCCTGGCCCGCCCGGTAGGTCAGTGGACCGCTGAGGCCGCTGTGCTGCGGCGCGTCCACGGCCACCTGCAGCCGGTGGGCGGCCGCTGCCGTGGGCGCCGGGTCGGCCGCTGCCGCAGGATCAGCCATGAGAAAGCCTCGCTCGCGCGCCGGCGGATGGGCGTGCGCCGGCCAGCCCGGCCCCCGCCGATTCATGCCTCACTTGCCGCCGCTTCTGCATGTCCTGCCTCGAAATCTCCGCTAACTGCTTGATTCGTCCCGGGTCCTTGCCGGACATCGCCCGGCCTGTGGATAACTTTGTGCAAAAGACACCCTTGTGCACAACATCCCCCGAGAGGCCTCACGGCGGTGCGTAACCGTGCATTCGTCAGGCGAACTGCATGACTCCTTAGAAATCAAGCACTTAGCCTGCCATCGTGGAAACCCCCAGCTGCGCCGCAGCAATTGACACAGGCTGAAACGCCCGCCCCCATTTTGGGGATAAGTGTCTGCTTACTGTGCAGAGTTCACAGGCGCTTCCCCGTGACTTTCCTGTCATCCCGCGGGCGCTGCACCGCCTGGTCGCGGTGCAGCGCGCCGGCCCTGACTCAGGCCTGGCGCAGGCGCCGCGAGTGCTGGTGCACCTCGTCGACGAGATGCAGCACATGCTCCGGCGGCGTGAACTGGCTGATGCCATGGCCGAGGTTGAAGACATGGCCGCCCCAGCCGCCGTCGGCGCGTTGCGGGCGGCCGAAGCTGTCCAGCACGCTGCGGACCTGGGTGCGGATGGCCTCCGGCGGTGCAAACAGCACGTTCGGGTCCAGATTGCCCTGCAGCGCGACACGGTCCTGCACCTGCGCGCGGGCCTTGCCGAGGTTGGCCGTCCAGTCCAGGCCGACGACGTCGGCCCCGGCCTCGGCGATCTCGTCCAGCCACAGGGCGCCGCCCTTGGTGAACAGGATGCGGGGAATGCGCTGGCCGTCGTGCTCGGTCTTCACCTGCGCCAGCACGCGGCGCGAATAGGCGAGGCTGAACTCCTGGAACATGCCGTCGGCCAGCACCCCGCCCCACGAGTCGAAGACCATCACGGCCTGCGCACCGGCCTCGATCTGGGTGTTGAGGTACTGCGCCACGGCGTCCGCGTTGATCTGCAGGATGCGGTGCATCAGATCCGGGCGGCTGTACATCAGCGCCTTGACCTGGCGGTAGTCGTCCGAGCCGCCGCCCTCGACCATGTAGCAGGCCAGGGTCCAGGGGCTGCCCGAGAAGCCGATCAGCGGCACGCGGCCGTTGAGCGCCTTGCGGATGGAGGTGACGGCGTCGAAGACATAGCGCAGCTTGTCCATGTCCGGCACGGCCAGCTCGGCCACGGCGGCCTCATCACGCACGACCTTGGCGAACTTCGGGCCCTCGCCCTGCTGGAAGGAGAGCCCCAGGCCCATGGCGTCGGGCACGGTGAGGATGTCGCTGAACAGGATGGCGGCGTCGAGCGGGTAGCGCTCCAGCGGCTGCAGCGTCACCTCGGTGGCGTAGTCCGTGTTGGTGGCCAGGCCCATGAAGCTGCCGGCCTTGGCGCGGGTGTCGCGATACTCCGGCAGGTAGCGGCCGGCCTGGCGCATCAGCCAGACGGGCGTGTAGTCGGTGGGCTGGCGCAGGCAGGCGCGCAGGAAGGTGTCGTTTTGCAGGGGTGCGCTCATGGGGCGCCATTATCGGTGCGAGCGGCGCCAGGCGTGGCCGATCTGCGGACCGGCTGCGGCATGTCAAAGCGTTCAGGCAAAAAAAATGGAGAGCCCTTGGGCTCTCCTGGCGGTCCGCCCCGGGCGGGCGTCGACCGGCTGTCAGCTGGCCGGGACCGGCTTGCGCGGGCCGGCCGGCAGACCCAGCTGTGGATGGACGATGAGGCGGTTGACCGCGCGCCCGGCGACCGGGAAGCTGCGGTCCGACGCCGAGTTGACCACCTGCTCCACGAGCGCCTTCACCAGCAGCCCCACCAGGCCTTGCTGGTTGCTCCCGCCCTCTTCGGACGACGCGGCCGAGGCCTTGCCGGACCACAGCTCCTGGCCGGAGCGGAGGTCCACCACGCGCGCCTCGACAGCCACCACCGTGTCGCTGGCCAGCACCATGTACTTGGTGCCGTACTGCTTCACGGTGATGTAGACCACGGCATCGGCACCGAACACGTCACGCAGCTTCGGCACGGCGATCTGATGCATGTCGTGCGGGGTCTGCATGCCGTTCTGCCGCAGCGTCTCGGACACCAGGCTCACCGGCATCACGTAGTAGCCCGACTCCGCCAGCGGCAGGGTGATCTGCGCCAGCACGCCGTTGGTGGCATCCGGGTCCGGGGTCTCGTTCAGCGGCGGCAGGACCAGCAACGAAGTGGGCTTCGCGGCCTTGAAGGCGCTCATGTCCTTGGGCGTGGGGGCCGTGGCGCAGGCCGTGAGCAGCGCGGCGCTGACCAGGAGCGAAAGTACAGTCTTCATCATCTGTGGCAGCTCTCTCTCAGCTCGCGGACGAGCTCTTCTGCGCATTGCGCAGCAGCATGTCGATGTATTGGGCCGATTCCGGGAAGAGCTGACGCTCACGTTCCAGGTGGCGGCGGGACTCCTCGCTGCGGCCCAGCCTCGCGTTCAGCAAGGCCATGTGGCCGTGCAGGCCCGGGGGCGGCAGCAGGTTCGACTGCTGCGTCTCGGCCAGCTGCACCTGCAGCTTGTCGAGCAGCTCCTGCGCCTTGGCGTCGTCGCCCTTGAAGTGGGCATACAGGGCGGGCTGGTAGCTGCCCCAGTGGTAGAGCGGCTTTGGTGCCGTGGCGCAGGCGCCGAGCAGCAGGGTCAGTGCCAGGGCAGCCGCCGTCTTCATGTGCGATCCCTTGCTCATGGCTGCTGGGCCTTCCAGCTGCCGGCGTCCAGACCCTGGACGAGCTTCTCGACCGCCTCGCGCACGGCCAGATCCAGCACCTTGCCGTTGAGCGTCACGTCATAGGACGCCGTGCTGCCAAAGCCCAGCACCTCGCGCTCGGAGAGGCTGTACTCGCCCGCGCCCTGCACGGAATAGACCACCTCCGCCGTCTGGCTGTTGACGATGTTCAGCGTCACCTTGGCATAGGCGATCTGGCTCTTGCCACGGCCGAGCAGCCCGAACAGCTGCTTGTCGCCGACATCCTTGCGACCGAACTCCGTGACCGAGCCGCTCACCAGCAGATCGGCGCCCTTGATGTTCACCTGCGCGGACTTGTAGCTGGCTTCCTGGCGCGCCTCGGCCAGGTTGTCGCGGTCCAGCACATTGAAACGCTGCGACTGCTGCAGATGCGTCTGCAGGATCGCCTTGGCCTGCGCGCCGAGCCGGTCCGGGCCATCGGTGAACATCCCCCGGAGATATTCCGAGCGGTTGTCAAAGCGGCCGATCGCCACGGGCGTGCGTGCGCGCTGGGGTGCGGGCGCAGGTGCGGCGGCACTGCTGACCTGGGTCGTCTGGACGACGCGAGACTGCTCCGTGGTCGAGCAGGCGGAAAGTGCCAGCGCGCCGCACAACAGCAGCAGCTGGGGAGTCTTGGTGAACATGGGATAACCTCCGTGATGCGCGTCTTCGGCAAGAAATGCCTGAACTTTTTGTTACGCGGGCGCGGAGGTTAACACCGGAATGCCTTGTCTCCGATCGGGATTCGGGACAGTCCTGAGCAAAGACAAGCGCAGGGGCCGCCGGCATCACCGGACGTTAGCCCCCCCGGGGTCAGGCGCCTTGACGCCGCAGGCTTTGCAGCCCGCTCCAGACCTCGCCCGGCTGCAGCAGCACCGGGCGTTCGATGGCCGCGGCTTCCACGCACAGGAACTGCTGGTAGCCGTCCGCGGGCATGTCCGCCAGCTGCGCGCACTTCCCGGCGCCGGGGTTCCAGACCACGGCGTCGTCGAAGCCCTGCTGCAGGAGGTCCAGTGCGCGGCGCTGCGTGCCGGACTCGTCGATCAGCTGCAGCGGCTCCTTGAGCTGGCTGACCTGGTAGTAGATGCGGTCCAGGTCCTCGCAACCCGGGCTGCCGGGCAGGACGAGGTCGCTGCGCTGGACTTGCTCGGCGTTCTTCACCTGGTCCCAGTAGTGCAGGCCGGCCAGGCCGCGCAGGCTGGTGGCGTCGAGCGCGCCGGTGCGCAGGTAGGTGTGCAGCGCGGCCGTGAAGTCGAAGGGCGTGTCGCCGGTGTTCTCGACGGCCAGCTCGATGTCCAGCGTCTGGCCGCTGACCCGCACCGACAGCTCGGCCGAGAAGGCATGGGGCCAGACCATGCGCGTGGCGGCATCGTCGGTGAGCTGCAGAACGGCCAGGGCGTCGTCCACCCCCTGCTCGGCCTGCACCAGCTGCCAGGGCTTGGTGCGGGCGAAGCCGTGGCGCATCAGCGGGCCGCGCGCACTGAACTGCGGGAAGATCAACGGCACACCGCCGCGGATCGCCTGCCCCGTTGCGAAGCTGCTCTTCGGCGAGAGGTACAGCTGCTCCTCGCCGCCGGCGGGGATCCACGACGTGAGATGCGCGCCGTGAAGCAGCAGCACCGCGCGCGCGCCGTCGGGCGCGACGAGTTCCAGGGCTTCGAGGCCGTGGTGGCGGGTCAGGGCAATGGGCGTGGGCATGGCGGGAATCTGTGGTGGACCGTGGCGTCGGCCCGGCATCGAGGGCGTCCTGCCACTGAACGGCGGCCGCTGAAATCAGCTGAAATCGGCGGAGGGAAAAGACAACGCCCGCCGGACTTGCGTCGGCGGGCGCCTGAGGAAGGCCACAGCTCAGCGGGCCGCGAGGCTGCTGAGGGCCTGGGCCTTCACTTCTTGCGGAACTTGCGCAGGGCTGCGATCTGGGCAGCCATGGCGGCGAATTCGCTTTGCGCCTTGGCGAAGTCGATGTCGCTCTTGGCGTTCTTCATCGCTTCCTCGGCCAGCTTCTTGGCTTCGGAGGCCTTGGCTTCGTCCAGGTCCTTGCCGCGGATGGCGGTGTCGGCCAGCACGGTCACGCAGTTCGGCTGCACTTCCAGAAGGCCGCCGGCCACGAACACGAACTCTTCCTGGCCGTTGTCGGCGCGCTCGATGCGCACCGCGCCCGGCTTGATGCGGGTGATCAGCGGCGTGTGCTGCGGCAGGATGCCCAGCTCACCACCTTCACCCGGCAACGCGACGAACTTGGCCTCGCCCGAGAAGATGCTCTCCTCGGCGGACACCACGTCAACATGAATGGTTGCCATGTTCAATCTTTCTAGCGTTGAAGTTGAAGTAAGTCGTCTGCTTCTTCACCCTCGTCCTACACGAGGAAGAAGGTGCAGGAAGCAAGCAGTCGGGTCTCAGGCTAGGCGCCGCGCACAGCCGGACTTCCTGTCCGGCGAGCACGGCAACGACGCCTGAGGCCCGAATGCGCCACTTACTGCAGCTTCTTCGCCTTTTCGAAGGCTTCGTCGATGGTGCCAACCATGTAGAACGCCTGCTCCGGCAGGTGATCGCACTCGCCAGCCACAATCATCTTGAAGCCGCGGATGGTTTCCTTCAGGGGCACGTACTTGCCGGGCGAGCCGGTGAACACTTCGGCCACGTGGAAGGGCTGCGACAGGAAACGCTGGATCTTGCGAGCGCGGGCCACGGCCAGCTTGTCTTCGGGAGACAGCTCGTCCATACCCAGAATCGCGATGATGTCGCGCAGTTCCTTGTAGCGCTGCAGCACTTGCTGGACGGCGCGGGTGGTCGTGTAGTGCTCTTCGCCCACGACGTTCGGGTCCACTTGACGCGAGGTCGAGTCCAGCGGATCCACGGCGGGGTAGATACCCAGGGCGGCGATGTCACGCGACAGCACGACGGTGGCGTCCAAGTGAGCGAACGTCGTGGCGGGGGACGGGTCGGTCAAGTCATCGGCAGGCACGTACACGGCCTGGATGGAGGTGATCGAACCGACCTTGGTCGACGTGATCCGCTCTTGCAGACGGCCCATTTCCTCGGCCAGCGTCGGCTGGTAGCCCACGGCGGAAGGCATACGGCCCAGCAGCGCGGACACTTCGGTACCGGCCAGGGTGTAGCGGTAGATGTTGTCCACGAAGAACAGCACGTCACGGCCTTCGTCACGGAAGGACTCGGCGATGGTCAGGCCGGTCAGGGCCACGCGCAGACGGTTGCCCGGGGGCTCGTTCATCTGGCCGTAGACCATGGACACCTTGGACTCTTCGAGCTTCTCCAGGTTCACGACGCCGGAATCGGCCATCTCGTGATAGAAGTCGTTGCCCTCACGGGTACGCTCGCCCACACCAGCGAACACCGACAGACCCGAGTGAGCCTTGGCGATGTTGTTGATGAGTTCCATCATGTTCACGGTCTTGCCCACGCCGGCGCCACCGAACAGACCCACCTTGCCGCCCTTGGCGAACGGGCAGATCAGGTCGATCACCTTGATGCCGGTTTCCAGCAGGTCCTGCGAGGGGCTCAGCTCGTCGTACGAGGGAGCGGCACGGTGGATCGAAGCGGTCAGCTCCGAGGACACTTCGCCACGCTCGTCGATGGGGTTGCCCAGCACGTCCATGATCCGACCCAGGGTGGCCTTGCCCACCGGCACCTTGATGGTGTCGCCGGTGTTGAAGACTTCCGTGCCGCGGCGCAGGCCGTCGGACGAACCCAGGGCGATGGTACGCACCACGCCGTCGCCCAGCTGCTGCTGAACTTCCAGCGTCAGGGCGGAACCTTCCATCTTCAAGGCGTCGTACACCTTGGGCATCTGGTCACGCGGGAATTCCACGTCCACCACGGCGCCGATGCACTGAACGATCTTGCCCACTGATTGAGTGTTAGCCATTTTTTCGTTCCTTCAATTCCAAAACTTTTGCTGCTGCGTCTGCTGAGATCAGCCCACGGCGGCGGCGCCGCTGACGATTTCGCTCAGCTCCTTCGTGATCGCGGCCTGGCGGGTCTTGTTGTAGACCAGCTTCAGCTCACCGATCAGGGTGCCTGCGTTGTCAGTGGCGGCCTTCATGGCCACCATGCGCGCCGATTGCTCGGACGCCATGTTCTCGGCGACGGCCTGGTAGACCAGGGCCTCGGTGTAGCGCACCAGCAGATCGTCGATGACGGTCGCGGCGTCGGGCTCGTAGAGGTAGTCCCAGCTGTGCGAGGCCTTGTCCGTCTGCATGTCCTCAGCCGACAGGGGCAGCAGCTGCTGCACCACCGGCTCCTGCTTCATCGTGTTGATGAAGCGGGTGAAGCACAGATAGACGGCGGACAGCTCGCCAGCGGCGTACTTGTCCAGCAGCACCTTGACGGGGCCGATCAGCTTCTCGATGTGCGGCTGGTCGCCCAGCTGCGTGGCGTGAGCCACGACCTTGGCGCCGACGCGGTTCATGAAACCCAGGCCCTTGTTGCCGATGGCAACGACCTCAGGCTTCTGACCGGCGGACTCCAGGTCCTTCAGCTTGGTGGTGACCGCGCGCAGCAGATTGGTGTTCAAGCCACCGCACAGACCCTTGTCCGTCGTGACCACCACGAAACCGACCGCCTTCGCCTGGCCATTGCTGACCATGAAAGGATGTTGGTACTCGGGATTGGCCTTGGACAGATTGGCAGCGATGTTGCCGATCTTGTCGCTGTAGGGACGAGCCGCACGCATCCGGTCCTGCGCCTTGCGCATCTTGGATGCCGCGACCATCTCCATGGCCTTGGTGATCTTCTTGGTGTTCTCGACCGACTTGATCTTGCCGCGAATTTCCTTGCCTGCTGCCATGATTTCTCCTGTTAGGGCCGGGTGCTCACCGAGGTTTGCACCCGGTCATGGTTGCTTAGGCGAAGGACTTCTTGAACGTCGTGATGGCGGCGTTCAGCTCGGCTTCTGCGTCCTTGTCCATGGCCTTGTCGGCTTCCAGCTTGGCCAGCAGAGCGGCGTGGCTGGTCTTCAGGAACTGGTGCAGACCGTGTTCGAAGGCCAGAACCTTCTTCACTTCCAGGCTGTCCATGAAGCCCTTGTTCACCGCGTACAGCGTGGCAGCCATCAGGCTGATGCTCAGCGGCGAGTACTGGGCCTGCTTCAGCAGTTCCGTCACGCGGGCGCCACGGTCCAGCTGCTTGCGGGTCGCTTCGTCCAGGTCGGAGGCGAACTGCGCGAAGGCAGCCAGCTCACGGTACTGGGCCAGGTCGGTACGGATACCGCCGGACAGCGACTTGATCAGCTTGGTCTGGGCAGCACCACCCACGCGCGACACCGAGATGCCGGCGTTGATGGCGGGGCGGATACCTGCGTTGAACAGGTTGGTTTCCAGGAAGATCTGACCGTCGGTGATCGAGATCACGTTGGTCGGAACGAAGGCGGACACGTCACCGGCCTGGGTTTCGATGATGGGCAGCGCGGTCAGCGAACCGGTCTTGCCCTTCACTTCACCCTTGGTGAACGCTTCCACGTAGTCGGCGTTCACGCGAGCGGCGCGTTCCAGCAGACGGCTGTGGAGATAGAACACGTCGCCGGGGAAGGCTTCGCGGCCCGGGGGGCGGCGCAGCAGCAGCGACACTTGACGGTAGGCCACGGCCTGCTTGGACAGATCGTCATAAACGATCAGGGCGTCCTGGCCACGGTCACGGAAGTACTCGCCCATCGTGCAGCCGGAGTAGGCCGACACGTACTGCATGGCAGCGGATTCAGACGCCGAGGCAGCCACCACGATGGTGTATTCCATCGCGCCGGCTTGTTCCAGAGCACGCACCACGTTCTTGATCGACGAAGCCTTCTGGCCGATCGCGACGTAGACGCAGGTCATGTTCTGACCCTTCTGGTTGATGATGGCGTCGATGGCCACGGCGGTCTTGCCGGTCTGGCGGTCGCCGATGATCAGCTCGCGCTGGCCACGGCCGACGGGCACCATCGAGTCGATGGACTTCAGGCCGGTCTGCACCGGCTGGTCCACGGACTTGCGGGCGATCACGCCGGGAGCGACCTTCTCGATCACGTCCGTCATCTTGGCGTTGATCGGGCCCTTGCCGTCGATGGGCTGGCCCAGGGCGTTCACCACGCGGCCGATCAGCTCGGGGCCGACGGGCACTTCCAGGATGCGGCCCGTGCACTTCACGGTGTCGCCTTCGGAGATGTGCTCGTAGCCACCCAGGATCACGGCGCCGACGGAGTCGCGCTCGAGGTTCAGGGCCAGGCCGAAGGACGGCTGGCCGCTGGCGTCAGCCGGGAACTCCAGCATTTCGCCTTGCATCACATCGGACAGGCCGTGGATGCGCACGATGCCGTCGGACACGGACACCACGGTGCCCTGGTTACGGACGTCCGTCGTGCTGCCCAGGCCCTCGATGCGGCTCTTGATCAGTTCGGAAATTTCAGCAGGATTCAGTTGCATTGCTTGCTCCCATCTGGTCGGGCGTCTGTTGCCAGAGCGCGGGTGACACAGGGATGAATCGGATAAGGTGTCTTCGCGCTGGTGCTTAAGCGGTGAGCGCCACTTTCATGCGGTCCAGGCGGGCCTTGACGGAGGTGTCGAGCACCTCATCGCCAACCACCACCCGGATACCGCCGATGAGAGCGGGCTCCAGCTGAACATGGGCTTCGAGCTTGCGACCGAAGCGCTTTTCCAGCGTCGCGACCACGTCCGCCAACTGGGCCGGCTCGATCGGGTAGGCACTGAAGATCTGCGCATCGGCGACGCCGGCGGCTGCGTTGGCCAGCACGTGGAACTGGTCCACGACAGCCTGCAGGGCCGAGAGGCGGCCGTTGTCGATCACCGTGCGCAGGAAGTTCTGCAGCTCCGGTGCCAGGGTCTGCTTCGCAGCGGCCGTCATGACGGCATACACCTGCTCGGCGGTGACCTTGGGATTGTCGGCAAACGAGCGCAGGTCAGCATCCTGTGCGACCAGGGCCAGCGCATCAAGCGTCTGGCCCCAGGCCTTCACATCGTGCTTCTTCGCGACCTGATAGAGCGCCTCAGCGTAGGGGCGTGCAATGGTGGCGAGCTCAGCCATGATTACAGCTCCGTCTTCAGACGGCCCAGCAACTCGGCGTGCACGCTGGCATTGACCTCGCGCTGCAGAATTTGCTCGGCGCCCTTCACGGCCAGCACGGCGACCTGCTCACGCAGGGCCTCGCGGGCACGGGTGGCTTGCTGCTCGGCCTCAGCCTTGGCAGCGGCCACGATCTTGGCGCCTTCATCTTCAGCACGCTTCTTGGCCTCGTCCACGATGGCGGCGGCACGCTTTTCAGCGTCAGCCAGCAGCTTGGTGGTCTCGTTGCGCGCAATGGCCCGTTGCTCATCTGCCGCCTTGTTGGCGGTGGCCAGCTCAGCCTTAGCCTTGTCGGCGGCAGCCAGACCCTCGCGGATCTTGCCTGCACGCTCGTCCAAGGCCTTGGTGATCGGCGGCCAGATGAAGCGCATCGTGACGAACACGAGCACTGCGAACGGGATCCACTGAATGAAAAGGCTTGCGTTGATATTCACGGCACGATCCTTTCAGTCGTGAAAGGGGACGTGGCGCTTAGTGAGCCAGGCCAGCGGTGAAGGGGTTGGCGAAGGCGAACAGCAGAGCGATAGCGACGCCGATCAGGAAGGCAGCGTCGATCAGGCCGGCCAGAATGAACATCTTGGTTTGCAGTTCGTTCATCAGCTCGGGCTGGCGAGCGGAGGACTCCAGGAACTTGCCACCCATCAGCGCGATGCCGATGGAAGCGCCGATAGCGCCCAGACCAACGATGATGCCGCAAGCCAGTGCCACGAGGCCGAGGATGTTTTCCATTTTGTGCTCCTGAAGAGGTTAGAAAAGAAAGAAAGGAAACGAGAAAAGAAAGAGGTGCCCGACTGAAGGTCTTCAATCAGTGCGCGTCATGGGCCTGGCCGATGTAGATCAGCGTCAGCATCATGAAGATGAAGGCCTGCAGCACGATCACGAGGATGTGGAACAGGGTCCAGACGGTGCCGGCGACGATGTGGCCGATGGCCAGACCGATGCCCGTGCCCGTCAGCGCCCAGCCGCCACCCATCAGGGCGATCAGCATGAACACGAGCTCGCCAGCGAACATGTTGCCGAACAGTCGCATGCCGTGGGACACGGTCTTGGCGAGGAATTCGATCATCTGCATGGCGAAGTTGAACGGCCACAGCACGGGGTGGGCGCCGAAGGGAGCGGAGATCAGCTCGTGACCCCAGCCGCCCAGGCCCTTGATCTTCACGTTGTAGAACAGGCAGAGCAGCAGCACGAAGGTGGACATGCTCAGCGTGGTCGACAGGTCGGCGGTGGGCACGACGCGCATGTAGGCGTGGTGCGGGTCATGGCCGGTCGCGGCGACGTAGTTGCCCCACAGCTTGGGCAGCCAGTCCACGGGCAGCATGTCCATGGCGTTCATGAAGAAGATCCACACGAACACGGTCAGGGCGACGGGGCCCACGACCTTGCGGCTCTTCTCGTTGTGGATCACGCCCTTGGCCTGGTTGTCCACGAGCTCGACCAGCATCTCGACGGCAGCCTGGAAGCGGCCCGGCACGCCGGACGTGGCCTTGCGGGCGGCACGCCACAGGAAGAACAGGGCGATGGAGCCCAGCACCACGGAATAGATCAGCGAATCCAGGTTGAAGACGCTGAAATCGACGATGCCTTGCTGCTTCTGGTCGACCAGAGCAAAGTTCTTCTGCCAGTGCTGCAAGTGGTGAGTGATGTACTCACCCGCGGTCGGCGCGTGTCCTTCTGCTGCCATGTTCAGGGTTCCGTCTAATTTTTGTTTCGGCCCCACCGAAGCAGGACCAGCCAGTAAACCTTGAGGCACACGACCATCGTCAGCAGCAGAGCCGGCCAACGCAGGTCAGGCACCCCTTTGATCACCGCCAACAGGATGACGGCGACCAAGAGAATCTTGATCAGCTCCCAGACCATCAGCGAGAGCAGTGCAGCTCCCGCCATCGCGGCCGGGCGCCGGGTCGTCCCCCATGCCATCAAGGCATTGGGCCCGACCACGGCCAGGGCGCCGAAAAGCGCCGAGTACCCATGGCGTGCCGACCCGAAAAAGGTCCACAGCGCCACCATCAGCACCGCCGCCACCGCCTGGAACCACACCACACGCCAGGGCGACGTCGCTCGATGCCCGGCCCGCCAAGCCGCCGCCTCTTCAGGCGTCAGGGGCTCGCGGGCCTTGAAATCATCTTCGCCGGCCTCATCCCATGGATCAGGGCGCGCGCCGGTGGGCGCGACGGGAGCCTGCGGCGCGGCCTGCGGTACAGCAGGGGCCGCTGCATGGGTCACCTCAGCATTGTCGGCCGGGGCGGCATCATGCGGTTCAGAGCTCACGAATCCTTGGGGGTCGATCGGCAAAACCCAAAGATTATATGTGGTTTCCCCTTACAAGGGCTTAACAGACGCCCAACAATGCATCAGGACTTGCCCTTGACAGATGTCAGCAAGTGCCTTTTGTCATCGAGCTGCACCAGAACGGCGCACAGCGCGCAGACGCCCGTACCGGGCCGGCGGGACTACAGGTCCACGGCCGGCACCGGCAGACCCGGCACCTCGACGCGCATTTGCAACACGCAGCCGGCCAGCGGCTGGGCCGCGAGCTCGTCCGCCGGACGCCCCTGGCGTGCCGTGGTGAGGTACAGCGTGCGGAGGTCGGCGCCGCCGAAGGCCGGCATCGTCGGGCAGCGTACCGGCAGCGGGATCTCGGCCAGCACGTCCCCCGCCGGCGACAGGCGCAGCAGGCGCTGCCCCTCGAACATGGCGACCCAGTAGGCGCCTTGCGCATCCACCGCGGCGCCATCCGGCCGGCCGCCGTAGGCTGACAGCGGCTGGCCAGCCTCGCGCGGAGCAAAGCGCGCCAGCACGCGGGCCTCGCCGGGCACGCCGGTGGCCGGCTCGTAGTCCCGCACGAAGACGGTGTGCGCCTTGGTGTCCGAGTGGTACAGGCGCCGGCCGTCCGGGCTGAAGGCCAGGCCGTTGCCCGTGCTCACGCCCGGCAGGACGGCCGCACAGCCCTGGCGATCGAGGCGGTAGAAGAAGGCCTCCGGCGCCCGCGCGTCGTCGATGCCGCCGATCCACCAGCGCCCCTGTGGATCGGCCTTGCCGTCATTGAAGCGCTGGCGGGCCGGGTCGTAGGGCGGCGCGATCAGCCGCTGCGACTCCCCCGTCGCGGGGTCGAAGGCATGCACACCGTCCCGCCGCGCCATGAGCAGGCCGCCGCTGGCCCGCCGGGCAATGCAGCCGGGCTCCGAGGGCAGCGCCCAGCGGTCGAGGGTCGCGCCATCCGCCCGCAGGCGCAGCAGGGCCTGGCCGGGGATGTCCACCCAGTACAGCGCCTGCTCCTGCGGATGCCACAGGGGCGACTCGCCCAGGCCGGCGGCGTGCGGGTGAACGGGAGAGAGCACGGGCAAGGCGGTCATGGCGTCGCGAAGGAAGCAGGCAGTGCCCCATGCTAGCGGCGTAATCCACCGTAACCGGGCGCGCACCCGGCGCCAGGCCCCGAAATCAGGCGAGGTCGACCTTGAGGTAATGCGCGCCAGGGATGGGGTTGAAGTAGTACGGCGGCACCGTCTCAAAGCCGAGGCTGCCGTACAGGCCGCGCGCGGCCTCCATGTCGTCCAGCGTGTCCAGCAGCATGGCGGAGTAGCCGGCCTGCGTGGCCTGGTCGATGAGCGCCTGCGCCACGATGCGACCGAGGCCGAAGCGGCGGAAGGCGGGGCGCACGTACAGGCGCTTCATCTCGCAGGCGTTGGCGTAGTCCACATCCGGCAGATTGCGGAAGGCGCCGGAGCCGGCCACCTGCCCGTCCACCAGGGCCAGCAGGAAGCCGCCGGCGGGCGCCACGTACTCGCCAGGCAGCTGCAGCAGCTCGTCCTCGAAGCCCTGGAAGTGCAGATCCACGGTCAGACTCTGCGCGTATTCACGCAGGATCTGGCGGGCTTCCTCCCACAACGAGGGGCTATCGGGGCTGATCAGTTCGATCCGGTTCGAAACGTCCATAGGCCGGCCAGTGTACTCAGGCTGCCGCCCGCTGCGCGGCCAGTCGGCGAATCCGGGGGGCGACACCTCGTCCAGTCCGGCTCATGGCATCGGCGTGAGCGTGACGAGCAGGTAGACCGCCGCCGCGCAGGCCGCCAGCAGCGTCAGCGCGAAGAGGCGGGTCGCCGCGGAGTCGCGACTGCCCGGCAGGTGCGCGGGGGCCAGCTTGTCACCCCGCAGCATGGCGCCGATGAGCTGGTGCCGGCGGTACCACTGGTGGAACAGCACCGCACCGATGTGCAGCCCCAGCATCGCGTACAGGCCCCATTGGCCGAGGTGCTCGTGGTAGTCGGTCCAGGCGAGGCTGGTCTCGCTGCTGACCCACGCCGCCAGCGGGCCGGTGGTGGCGATCTCGTCGTCGGCGATCAGGCCGGAGCCGACCTGCACCGCCAGCCACGTCAGCATGACCAGCACCGACAGCGCCCCAAGCGGGTTGTGCCCCACGTCGAAGTGATCATCCGGCAAGGCCTGACCCCGCAGGTAGCGCCAGGTGGCGGCCGGCCCATGCAGCATGTGCCGCCAGCGCGACCAGTGCCCACCCACCATGCCCCACACCAGACGGAACGCCAGCAGCGCCAGCACGGCATAGCCACAGCGCAGGTGCCAGGCCATGGCATTGCCGCCGATCTTGGCGCTGAGCACCGCGCCGCCCACGCTGAGCACGAGGGCCCAGTGGAACAGCCGGGTGGGCAGGTCCCAGACGCGCAAGGGGCGTCGGTGAAGATCGGGGCGGGCATCCTTCATCCGGCAACGATACCCGAGGCCGGGCCCGTCCCCAAGCCGGCGCGCCGCAGACAGTCGGCCGGGCCCTACACTGCCTCACCGCCCGCGCCGTGCGGGCCGCTTGCCAATCCCCAACGGAGATCCCATGCGTTCGACCCTGACTTCGACGACCCGCCATTGCCTCCTGCCCCTGCTGTGCCTGTGCAGCGCCCTGAGCGCCCAGGCACAGAACACCTTCCAGCGCCCGGGCGATGCCGTCGAGTACCGCCAGGCGGGCTTCGAGCTGATGGGCACGCACTTCCGCCGCCTCAACGCCATGGCCCAGGGCAAGGTGGCCTACGACGCCAAGGCCGTCGAGGACAACATGGCCGTGATCGCCGCCCTCTCCAAGCTGCCCTTCACCGCCTTCGTGCCGGGCAGCGACAAGGTCAAGGGCACGGAAGCGCTGCCGGAGGTCTGGAGCCAGCCCGCCAAGTTCCAGGAAGCGGCCGACAAGTTCCAGGCGGAGGTCGGCAAGCTGCAGGCCGCCGTCAAGGGCGGCAAGCCGGAAGAGGTGAAGGTGGCGGCCGGCGCCGTGGGTCAGAGCTGCAAGGCCTGCCACGACAGCTTCAAGCAAAAGGGGCACTGACGCCCGCCGGCGGCCGCGCCGTCCACCGGCACGGAAGGCCGCTTCAGCCCGCCGCGGACGGGGCGAAGCCCAGCACGACCCGGCGGGTCATGGCCGACTTCTTCTCGATCTTGGTGACGAGCAGCGGCCCGATGTCCGCCGTGTTGGCCACATGGGTCCCGCCGCAGGGCTGGAGGTCCACGCCCGCGACGTCAATGACGCGCACCCGTCCGAGCCCGCGCGGCGGCTGGACGCTCATGCTGCGCACCAGGCCGGGATTGGCGTCCAGCTCGTCTTCGCTGATCCAGCGGTGGCTCACCGGATGCGCCGCCGCCACCAGGCGGGCGAGGCCGGCGGTCAGCGCGTCCTTGTCCAGCGGCTCGGCGGTGTGGAAGTCCAGCCGCGCGTAGCCCGCGGTGATGGAGCAGCCATCGACGGGATGCGGCACCAGCGCGCACAGCAGGTGCGTGGCCGTGTGGAAACGCATGTGGGCGAAGCGGCGCGCCCAGTCGATGCGGGCCTGCAGCGGCTGCCCCGGCGGCAGCTCCGCCAGCCCATCAGCCTGCGCCGGGTCGATCAGGTGGCGGATCTCGCCGCCCTCGCCCTTGCGGGTGTCCAGCACGCGCAGGACACGCCCGTCGGCCAGCAGCAGCTCGCCCGCATCGCCGGCCTGCCCGCCGCCCAGCGGATAGAACACCGTGCGGTCCAGGATGACGGCATCCGCCTCCACACGCAGCACCGTGGCGCTGCACTCGCGCAACTGCGCGTCCTCGCGGAACAAGTCCTGCGTGCTCATGCGATCGGCTCCCGGTTCGTGATCAAAGCCAGACCTGCCCCTGGACGAGGGTGACCACGTCACCACCGATCCAGGTGTGCCCCTGCTCGCGGCTCACGTGCACGCGACCGGCGCGCTGCAGCGCCGCGCCCTGCGACGCGATGTAGTGCGAGGGCGCCTGCCCGCTGTCGATCAGCCACAGCGCCAGGCCGGCGTTGAGGCTGCCGGTGACGGGATCCTCCGGCACGCCGATGTCCGGCACGAAGGCACGCACCTCGAACTGCAGCGCGTGCCCGGCCGGATAGGCGCCGACGACGCCCAGCTTCAGGCCCTGCATCGCCGCGAAGTCCGGCTGCAGGTCGAGCACGTCCTGGGCGCTCCTCAGCTGCGCGGCGACCCACTGCGGCCCGTTGTCCACCCAGACCACGTCGAGCAGCTCCGCGTCCGCCACCCGCAGCGAGCGCGCCACCTGCGCACGCATGTCCGCGGGAACCGGGCCACTGCGGACGAGGGGCGGCGCCGCAAAGGCCAGCCGCTCGCCGTCCAGGCGCAGCGTCACGGGGCCGATGGCGCATTCCTGCACCACACGGCCGGGCGTGCGAGGCACGCCGCCGTGCTGCAGCCACACATGGGCCGAGCCCAGCGTCGGATGACCCGCAAAGGGCAGCTCGCCCCCCGGGGTGAAGATGCGGACGCGGTAGTCCGCGCCGGGCAGCGTGGGCGGCAGCAGGAAGGTCGTCTCGCTGAGATGGGTCCAGCGGGCGAAGGCCTGCATCTGCGTCTCGTCGAGGCCGGTGCCATCCACGACCACCGCCAGCGGATTGCCCTTGAGCGGCTCGGCGGTGAAGACATCGACCTGGGCAAAGGGACGGGAACGCGGGCTCATCAGGGCACCTCCGGCTGTGGCAGTGAAACGGGGGAGCCGGGACTCAGCCCGGCGGGTCGGCAGCGGCGCGCAGGTACAGGCCGGGTCGGGCAATCTCCATGCCGCGTTCCGGATGGCCCAGCGGCTGGAAGCCGTGGCGTGCGTAGAGGACCTGCATGTCCCGCGTGATCAGCTGCAGGCGGCGCAGCCCCTGGAGATCGGGGTGCTGCAGCAGCGTCTGCATCATCCAGTCGGCCAGGCCCTGTCGGCGGTGCGCCTCGAGGACGTAGACGTCGCAGAGATAGGCATAGGTCGCGCGGTCCGTGACCATGCGGGCAAAGCCGACCTGCGCCTCCGGCCCGCCCGCCGCCGCGCAGCGCAGGGCGATGCACAGCGAATGCTCGATCGCCCGCTGCACCAGCGCGAGAGGGATGCCCTCGGACCAGTACGCCCGGCTCAGGTAGGCATGGGCAGCGACGGCGTCGATGTCCGCCGGCTCACAGCTGAGCCGGTAGCGGTTCGCTCCGAGCTGGCGCTGCAGGCCTTGCGGATCCTCTGCGGCCATCGGGACGCCTCAGGGCGTGGGTTGGGCGCCGGCTTCCAGCGCCTCGCCCAGCACACGGCCGAGGATGGCCACGCCCTCGGTGATGAGGTCGGGCGTCAGCGTCACGAAGGACAGGCGCAGGGCGCGCGGATCCGGGTTGGACGCATAGAAGGCCGCGCCGGGCACGTAGGCGATGTTGGCGTCCACGGCCTTGGGCAGCAGGGCCATGGCGTCCAGGCCTTCGGGCAGGCGGATCCAGAAGAACATGCCGCCCTTCGGGCTCTGCCATTCACAGCCGGCCGGCAGGTACTGCTTCAGCGCCGCGGCCATCGCATCGCGGTTGGCCTTGTAGCGGGCGCGGATGCTGGGGATGTGCTGGTCCAGGAAGCCGTCCTTGATGACTTCGTAGACCACGCGCTGGTTGAAGCCCGGCGTGTGGAGATCGGCCGCCTGCTTGGCCTGCAGCAGCTTGGGGTACAGCGCCTTGGGCGCCACGATGTAGCCCAGGCGGAAGCCCGGCGTCAGCACCTTGGAGAAGGAACCGAGGTAGATGGAGCCCTCGGGCCACATCGACGACAGCGAGGCCGGCGGCTCCTCGTCGAACCACAGGTCGCCGTAGGGGTTGTCTTCCACCACGGGCACGTTGGCGGCCTTGGCGGCGGCCATCACGGCCTGACGGCGCTCGAGGCTCATCACGCGGCCGGTGGGGTTCTGGTAGTTGGGCAGCAGGTAGGCGAAGCGGGTGCCGGGCGCGTCATGGGCCAGGCGGGCGAAGGCTTCCGGCAGCGGGCCTTCGTGGTCGCTGGCGAGGCTGGTGAAGATGGGCTCGTAGGGCGTGAAGGCCTGCAGGGCGCCGAGGTAGGTGGGCGTCTCGACGGCCACCGGCGCGCCGACGTCGCACATGATCTTGCCGACGAGGTCCAGGCCCTGCTGCGAGCCGCTGGTGATCAGCACCTGGTCCGGCGAGACCTCGAGGCCCAGGCGGGCCATGCGGGCGGCCACCCACTCGCGCAGCGGGGCGAAGCCTTCGCTCGCGGCGTACTGCAGCGATTCCTTGGCGTTGAGCGACAGCACGCGATCGCAGGCGGTCTTCAGGGCCTCGACAGGGAAGGTATCCGCCGACGGCAGGCCGCCGGCCATGGACAGGATGCCCGGCTTCTCAGTGACCTTCAGGATCTCGCGAATGATGGACGGGTTCATCCGCGCGGCGCGTTGGGCCAGGTTCCAGGGGGAGGTGCTCACGTTCTTGTCTCCAGCAAATCGACGGCGGGCGCCGCGGGCAATCAATGACGGAATCTCAACGGACTCAGCATCCATTGTGAATGGCTTCGGGCCAGTCTACGACCCGCAGCCAGTACAGAACCAATACACTTGTCCGAACAGCACTAGAAACTGTACCGGCATGCACACCGACACAGCCGCCACCGCCGCCCTGCAACGCGATGCCGGCCAGCCTCTGGCCCAGCAGCTCGCCCAGCGCTTCTCGCAGCGCATCCAGCAGCGCCTGCTGCTGCCGGGCAGCCGGCTGCCCTCGGTGCGGGAGTGCGCGCGCCATCACCGCGTGAGCCCCTACACCGTGGTCGCGGCCTATGACCAGCTGCTGGCCGCCGGTCTGGTCGAGGCGCGCAAGCAGCGCGGCTTCTTCGTGCGGGACCTGCGCCCGCAGGCTGCTGCCGATGGCCGGACCGCGCCGCAGCGCCCGCCCGTGGGCATTCCGCAGGGCGTGCCGCTGGACGCCACGGCGCTGATCCGCGGCATGTTCCAGGCCGACGCCCGCCATGCGCCGGGCCTGGGCACACTGCCGGGCGACTGGCTGGACCTGCCCCTGCTGCAGAGCGCCATGCGGCGCGTGCTGGCCCAGACCGATGGCGACGATCCGCTCGCGCTGCAGTACGGCGAGCCCGGCGGTGACCTGCGCCTGCGCCAGGCCCTGGCGCGCCGGCTGGACGACCTCGGCATCAGCGCCCCCGCCGAGCAGATCATCAGCACCGTCGGCGCCACCCATGCGCTGGACCTCATCACGCGCCGCCTGCTGCAGCCCGGAGATGCCGTGCTGGTGGACGACCCGGGCTGGTCCATCGAGTACGCGCGGCTCTCGCAGGCCGGCATGCGCCTGCTGCCGGTGCCCCGCGGCGCCGACGGGCCGGACATGGCCGTCATGACCCAGCTGGCGCAGGAACACCGGCCGCGCATGTACGTCACGGTGTCGGTGCTGCACAACCCGACGGGCGGCACGCTGTCGCTGTCGCGGGCGCACCAGATCCTGAAGCTGGCGGAGGCGCACGACTTCCAGATCGTCGAGGACGACACCTACGCCTCGATGGCCCCCAACCACGCGCCCCGGCTCTCCGCGCTGGACGGCCTGCGACGCACGCTCTATGTCTCGGGCTTCTCCAAGATCCTGACCCCGGCGTGGCGCGTGGGTTTCGTGGCGGCGGCGCCGGAGATCGTGGCCCAGCTCACCGAGCAGAAGCTGCTGACCACCCTCACCACCAGCCCGCTGATGGACCGCGCCGTGGCCGTGTGCCTGGAGCAGGGCACGCTGCGGCGCCATGCCGAGCGCGTGATTGCGCGGCTGGACGCCGCCCGCCAGCGCGTGGTGCCGCTCGCCGAGGGCGCCGGCTGCCGTTTCGTCACGCCGCCGGCCGGGCTCTTCGGCTGGCTGGAGGTGGGCATGGACACCGAGCGCCTCGCGCAGCGCATGCTGGACGAGGGCTGGCTGATCGCGCCAGGCGTGCTGTTCAGCGCCACGCGCCAGGCCGGCAGCCTCATGCGCATCAACTTCGCCACCTCGCAGGACGCCCGCTTCTGGCGCCGCCTGGAGGCCATGCGCGAGGAACGCCAGCGCTGAACGCCGTCGCCGCCGCTCAGGCGCACTCGATGCGGTCGCGCCCGGCGGCCTTGGCCGCATAGAGGGCCGCATCGGCCCGCTGGTAGAGCGTGTCGGCACTGTCCGGCATGGCGAACATCGCCAGGCCGATGCTGACGGTCAGCCGCCCTGTGCCGGCCCCGCCCGGGTCCGGCTGCGCTTCATGCACCACGGCCTCCCGGGCCAGCAGCTCCCGCAGCTTCTCGGCCTGGTGCAGCGCTCCTTCGGCATCGGTGTCCTGCAGCAGCAGCGCGAATTCCTCGCCCCCGAGCCGCGCCGGCAGGTCGGTCGGCCGGCGCGCCACGTGCTGCAGGCAGCGGGCCAGCGTCTGCAGCGCCTGATCGCCGGCCGCGTGGCCGTAGTGGTCGTTGTAGCGCTTGAAATGATCGACATCGATCAGGATCAGGCACAGCGACGCCCCGCTGCGGTGCTGCTGGCGCAGGGCCAGGCCCAGGCGCTGGCTGAAGCTGCGACGGTTGGGCAGGCCGGTCAGCGCGTCCGTCATCGAGAGCTTCTCGAGTTCGTACACCTGCCGGTCGATGACGGAGAGCAGGTGGTTGATGCCTGCGCCCAGCTCATTGATCTCGTCGGCGCCCTGCAGCGTGACGGCGGCATGCCACTGCCGCTGCTCGCGGATGCCCGCCAGCTCGCGCCGCATGCGCACGACCCGGCTGATCACGAGCCGATCCAGCAGCACGCCCAGACCCACGCTGAGCAGCACGCCCAGCAGCACCATGACCAGGCGCCGGTCGTGCAGCTCCTGCGCGCCCCGCCGCGCCACCTCGCGCCCATGCTGGACCTCCAGCGCGACCTGCTGCGCGGGCTCGCCCGCCATGGGCAGGGGCCAGTGCATGAGCAGGTGCTCGTCGAGGTAACGCAGGCTCCAGGGGCCGGCGCCGGGCAGCTCGGCGCTCGCCATCGGCTCGACGATGTCGCCGGCCAGCGGCTGGGCCTGCGCCGCGGGGACCAGGCGCACCGGCAGCCCGACGCGACGCTCGAGCGCGCGCAGGAAGTGGCTGTCCAGGCGTTCGGCCATCACCAGCACGCCCTGCGCGCCGTCCTTCAAGCCAGGCTCGGCCAGGGCACGGCGGCACAGCAGCACGAGGTAGTCGGGGCTGCCGATGAGGCCGCAGGCCGGTGCATCGACGGCGGGTGAGGCGATCCAGGCTCGCGTGCCGGCCGGCAGCGAGTCGGCCCAGCGCCCGCCGTCCGCGCGCGCCCAGGCCTGCAGGGCGACACGCCCCTGCGCATCCAGCAGCATCAGGCCCTCCAGCCCGATCTGGCTCAGGTAGACGGGATCGAAGCTGCGCGCAACGAAGGCCGGATCCGGCTGCCGCAGGTGCCGCCGCAGGTCCGGCCACAGCCGCCATTCGCGCAGCATGGCCTCGCGATGCTGGATCTCGCCGTCGAGCACCGCCAGGAGATGGCGGAAATCGTCCCGTGCTTCCTCCAGCTCCGCCGAGTGGTAGGCCTGCTCCAGTCCGCGCTGCAGGGCCCAGACCCCGAGCAGGACGCAGCCAGCCGAAACGGCGATCACGTAGCCGATCATCTGGCGGCGAAGACCCATGCAAACGACTTCCTGCTGCGATCCGGGAACCGGGACGGCCCATGCTAGGGCCAAACCCCAAGGTCGGGAGGCCCCACTGCGCTGGGCGTGGGGAGACCTTCACGCACTTTTTTCACGCTGGGGCGGTTTGAGCGCTGTCGCTGTCACCCGCCGTCAGCAAGACGGCAAGCGGGCTCGCTAAGATCGATTGCAATCCCGCCAGCTTCTCCTCCCGGCGCCGCCATGAACGCCCCCCCTCCGCTGAATTTCCTTGTCGTCGACCCGCTGGCCGGGGTGCAGTCCTTTGCCCGCCAGCTGCTCGAAAGCTACGGCTTTGCCGCCGCCAACATCCGCTGCTGCAGCAAGCCGGAGGACGCGCTGGCCCTGCTGGCGGAGTTCCGCCCGCAGTTCCTCATCACCGACTGGTTCCCCAAGGAGGCCGTGAACGGGATCGCCCTGCACCAGCAGATCTGCCGGCAGGTGCCGGACTGCCGCCTGTCGCTGCTGAGCTTCGAGGTCGGCCCGGAGCAGCAGGCGCAGGCTCAGGCGGCCGGTGCGCGCTTCCTGCTCAAGAAGCCCTTCACGGGCCCGGAGCTGAAGACGACGCTGCGTCAGGCCCTGGAGAAGCTGGCACTGGAACGGCCGGACCTGCACCAGCGGCTGCAGCAGGTCATGGGCACGCCCCAGGCGGCGCATCGGGTGGCCCTGCCGCCGATGCCCGTCATGCCAGCCACCCCGCCCCTCAAGCCGGGGGACAAGGTCCGCGTCGGCAATGCCACCGAGGTCGTCGACACCGTGGTCATCCGCCAGGGTGAGCTGGTCGTGCAGCTGAAGAACAAGGCCGGGCTGGTCCCGGCCGACAAGCTGCAGCGCGCCTGACGCCGGCGCGCAGCGGGATCAGCGGGCGCCCAGCACTTCCCAGCGCTCCAGCAGGACCATCAGCTCTTCCTCGATGGCCGACGCGCGGTTCGTGACCTCCTGGATGCGGCCGGCGCCCTGCGTGTAGAGCTCCGTGCCGCCGATCAGGGCGCTGAGCTGGGCCTGCTCGGCCTCCAGCGCCTCGATGCGGCCCGGCAGCTCGTCGAGCTCCCGCTGCTCCTTGTAGCTGAGCTTGCGCTTGGCCGGTGCCGGGCCCGCGGTCGGCGCGCTAGCCGGTGCGGACGCCGGGGCTGCCGCGGCCTTGGCAGCCAGGGCCTTGGCCCGCTGGGACTGTGTCAGCCAGTCCTGCACCCCGCCCTCGTACTCGCGCCAGACGCCGTCGCCCTCGGCCACCAGCGTCGAGCTGACCACGTTGTCCAGGAAGCGGCGGTCGTGGCTCACGAGGAAGACGGTGCCGTCGTAGTCCTGCAGCAGCTCTTCCAGCAGCTCCAGGGTCTCGATGTCGAGGTCGTTGGTCGGCTCGTCCAGCACCAGGACATTGGCCGGGCGGGCGAAGAGCCGTGCCAGCAGCAGGCGGTTGCGTTCGCCGCCCGAGAGGCTCTTGACCGGCGAGTTGGCACGCTGCGGCGCGAAGAGGAAGTCGCTCAGGTAGCTCATCACGTGCTTGCGCTGGTTGCCGATCTCGATCCACTCGCTGCCCGGGCTGATCGTGTCGGCCAGCGTGGCCTCGAGGTTGAGGCCGTCGCGCATCTGGTCGAAATAGGCCACGGTGAGGCGCGAGCCCTGGCGCACGGTGCCGCTGTCGGGCGGCAGCTCGCCGAGGATCATCTTGAGCAGCGTCGTCTTGCCCGCACCGTTGGGGCCGATCAGGCCGATCTTGTCGCCCCGCAGGATCGTCGTGCTGAACTCGCGCACCACCGTGCGCTCGCCGAAGCGCTTGCTGACCTTCTCCAGCTCCGCGACGATCTTGCCGCTGCTGTCCCCGGTGGCGATGTCCAGGCGCACCTTGCCCTGCACGTCGCGGCGGGCGGCGTGATCCTCGCGCATCTGCACGAGACGCGCCACGCGCGCCACGCTGCGGGTGCGGCGGGCCTCGACGCCCTTGCGGATCCACACCTCTTCCTGCGCCAGCAGCTTGTCGAAGCGGGCGTTGGCCAGGGCCTCGTTCTCCAGCTCGTACTGCTTGGCCGCCTGGAAGGCCGCGAAGTTGCCGGGATAGCCGCGCAGCTGCCCGCGGTCCAGCTCGACGATGCGGTTGCAGACGTTGTCCAGGAAGGCGCGGTCGTGGGTGATCAGCAGCAGGCTGCCCTTGAAGGCGTTGAGCAGGCCCTCGAGCCAGGCGATGGCGTCGAGGTCCAGGTGGTTGGTGGGCTCGTCCAGCAGCAGCACGTCGGGCTCGGCCACCAGGGCGCGGGCCAGGGCCACGCGCTTCTTCAGGCCGCCCGACAGCGCGCCGACCTGCCGGCTGCCATCGAGGCCCAGGCGCTGCAGCGTCTCCTCGACGCGCTGCTCCCAGGTCCAGCCGCCGAGCTGCTCCAGGCGGGTCTGCAGGGCATCGAGGTCCTCGCCGGGCGCATGCGCCTCGAAGCGCTCGCGCAGCTCGCGCGCCTCGGCCACGCCCTCGCTGACGACGTCGAAGATGCTCGCCTCGGCCCGCAGCACGGGCTCCTGCGGCACATAGACGCTGCGCAGCCCGAGCTGCAGCTGCAGCAGGCCGTCGTCGAGCTTGTCGATGCCCGCGAGGATCTTCAGCAGGGAGGACTTGCCCGTGCCGTTGCGGCCGATGAGGCCCACGCGTTCACCGGTTTCGAGCGAGAAGTTGGCACCATCCAGCAGCGGCACGTGGCCGTAGGCGAGATGGGCATTGGTCAGGGAGAGGACAGCCATGGGGGCGGATTGTCCCAGAGCCGCGCCCCGGGCCGCCAACTCCGCCGGGCGGCGCGCCGCTCAGGCCCAGACGCGGTAGGCCCAGAAGGCCTCGTCCGTGTCGATCCGGCGGCGCAGCTCCTCGGGCGAGAAGCCCGTGACGCGGCGGGTCTCGCGGCACAGGTGGGCCTGGTCCGCATAGCCGGCGTCCTGTGCCAGCGCACTCCACAGCACCTCGCCGGCCTCCATCTCGAGGCGCACCTGGTGGAAGGTGGACTCGGCACGGCTGATGCTGCGCAGGGCCCGCAGGCTCTGGCCGCTCCAGCGCTTGATGCGGCGCTCCACCTGGCGCAGGCTCTCGCCATGGCCGCCGGCCACGGCCTTCAGCGCCAGGTTCTCCATCCAGTCGCGGTAGCGGCGCGGCGGCGCGCTGGCGCCCTGGACGCAGGCGCGCCAGCGCGGCAGCAGGAAGGCTTCGAGCAGCGCCTGGCAGGCGTGCTCGTCGGGCGCGGCCAGCAGCTCGCGGCTCAGGGCCTGCCAGTCCGGGCCGAGCACCGACTCGATCGGCACGTGCCGGTCCAGCAGCGAGGCCAGGTCCAGCCCGGTCAGTGCATGCAGCGCATCCGGCAGGAAGGCCACCATGAAGCAGCGCGTGCCCGCGTCGGAGCGGTACTGCGCCGGCCGGCTCTTGGGCCCGCCCACCAGCGAGAGGCTCGGCAGCCGCTGCTCGCTGCCGTCGTCCAGCACCTGGCAGCCGTCGCCCTCGAGCGCCCAGGTCATGCCGCAGTAGGGCGTGGCCGGGAAATGGCTGCTGCGCTGGGCGGCCGTCAGCGAGGCGGCGCCCGTCGTGTCGCGCCACAGGGAGGCGTAGAGGCAGCCGCTGAGCGCCAGGCTGGGGGCAATCAGCCGGGCGACGGCATCGGGATGGCGGTCGCAGTCCATGGGCGCAGTGTAGTGAAGCGACGCGCGAGGCGGCCGCTGCCCGGCCAAGTCCTCGCGCATGTCGATTTCGTTCAAGACGCCCCGGCGCCGGCCCGTCACGATCCGCCTCATGAACACGCACACCCTGCCCTCCGTGAATGCCGCCCTGCCGCCCGGCCCCGCCGGCCTGGGTTTCGACCGCCTGCGCGCCCTGCGCCTGGACTACCTCGGCAACGTCCGCGCCTGGCATGCCCAGTACGGCGACGTCGTCCGCCAGCGCTTTGTCCACCTGGTGGACTACAGCTTTCTGCATCCCGAGCACATCCGCGAGATCCTGGTGGCCTCGCACGAGCAGCTGATCCGCTGGGAACGCGGCACCGAGGTCTTTGCCAGCGCGCACGGGCACAGCGTGCTCGTCGCGGAAGGCGCGGCCTGGAAGCGCCAGCGCCAGATGCTGCAGCCGGCCTTCTCGCCCAAGCGGGTGGAGGGCTTCGTGCCGCGCATGGTGGAGGCGGCCCGCGACGGCATCGCCGCCTGGGGTGACGCGCCGGTGATCGACTTCGAGGGCGCCATGACGCAGACGACCATGGCCGTCATCATGCGCGCCCTCTTCTCGCGGGCCGACGTGCAGCAGGGGCGCGACATCGCCGCGGCGGTGCATGACCTCGGCATCGAGGCGATGAAGGAGTTCTACTGGCCCGTCAGCGCACCGCTGTGGGCGCCCTGGAAGGCCCGCAAGCGTCGGGCCCTGCAGCTGCTGGACCGCTTCATCGAAGGCGAGATCCAGGCGCGTCTGGCGAGCAGCGGCGGGGCGCAGGACGACCTGCTGGGCCTGATGGTGGAGGCGCAGGATGCCAGCGGCCATGGGCTCGACCCCCGCGGCCTGCGGGACGAATGCATGACCACCTTCCTCGCCGGCCACGAGACCACCGCCGCGGCCCTGACCTGGTGGGGCTGGTGCATGGCCTCGCACCCCGAGGAGCAGGCCCGGATCGCCGACGAGGTGGGCTCGGTGCTGGGCGACCGCGCGCCCACGGCGGCCGACCTCGCGCTGATGCCACGCCTGGCGCGCAGCTTCAAGGAGAGCTTGCGCCTCTACCCGCCCGCGGCGGCGCTGTTCTCGCGCCGCACGACGGCACCGGTGCGCGTCGCCGGCTATGAGCTGCCGCCCGGCAGCATGATCCGCCTCACGCCCGCCCTCACCCACCGCGACCCGCGCTGGTTCGAGGACCCCGAGGCCTTCCGCCCCGAGCGCTTCGACACCGCCAGCGGCCATCCCGAGATCCCGCGCGGGGCCTGGCTGCCCTTCGGCGCCGGCCCGCGCGTGTGCCTGGGCAGCCATTTCGCGCTGACGGAGATGAGCGTCGTCGCCGCGCAGATCCTGCAGCGCCACGCGCTGCACGTGCTGCCGGGCCAGGCGGCGCCGGCCCCGCGGCTGGACATCACGCTGCGGCCCGACGCCGCGCTGCACCTGGGCCTGCGCCGGCGCTGATGAGCGACGCTGACCCCGACGAAGCCGCCGGGGTCAGGTCTTGCCCGAGCCCTCGGGCCCGCCTCAGGGCAGCGTCCGGAGCTGCGCCTTCACCGGCCCCGAGAAGCTGAAGCCATCGGCCCGGTCCCAGTTGATGGACCAGGTCATGGCGCCCCGGAAGCTCGGGTAGGCCGCCTTGGGCCTCACGGCGCCGCAGTTCTGCAGCAGCGTCAGGCAGGTGAGCGCCTGATTGATGACGCTGGGCGGCGCATAGCCCCGCCCGGCCGCGCGCGGGCCCGAGGGCACGCCGAAGGCGACCTGGTCGGGGCGCAGGCCCTTGAACTCCCAGCCCGTGCCCTGGCTGACCTTGAAGCCCTCGATCAGCATCAGGCTGCCGCCCACCAGGCCGTCCACCGTGCCTTCGCTGAGCTGGCGCCCGTCGGCGTAGGTGAAGCCGCCGTTGTTGTAGTACTGCACGTGGATCATAGTCAGCTCGTCGCGCAGGCCGTCGATGATGGGCAGATAGGCGCCCCAGATGCTGCCGAAGGCCACGTAGCCGCCCTGCACATACGGGTGCTCCGGCGCCATCGAGAGGTAGAAGCCCGGCCCCACCTTCGCCTTGAGCTGCTTCACGCCGCTGATCAGGTTGTTGATGATGGGCGCGCCCAGCGAGACGCCGGCACCGCTCTCCAGGTCCAGGTCGATGCCGTCGAAGCCGTACTTCGCGATCAGCCCTGCCAGCGTGTTGACGAAGTTCGTGACCTGCGCGCTGGTGTTGAGCGTCATGCGGCCGTCCTGCCCGCCGAGCGACAGCACCACCTTCTTGCCCTTCGCGCGCTTGGCGGCGACGTCGGCGATGAAGTCCGCCTCGGAACCCGCGCCCGGGTCGAGCTGGAAGGCCACGCCGCCGTCGCCGGCATCACTGGCGAAGGAAATCATGATCACGTCCCAGTCATCGGACACGTCCTTCACCCGGATCGGTGCGCCGGCCCCGTTGGCGAAGTTGTGCCAGTAGCCGATCAGGGCGTGCTTGGGCAGGCCGGGCGTAGGCGTAGGCGTAGGCGTAGGCGTTGGGGTTGGCGTCGGAGTCGGAGTCGGAGTCGGAGTCGGGGTCGGGGTCGGAGTCGGAGTCGGGGTCGGCGTGGGCGTCGGGCTGGCCGTGCAGTCCGCCACGAAGCGCCACAGCGACGGCGTGGTGGACGGGTTCCAGTGGGTGCCGACGTAGGCGGTGTGGGTGACCAGCGCGCTGTAGTCCTTGCCCTGCTCGCTGGCCAGGGTGTTGGCGGTGTAGGTCTTGCCCTCGGCCCAGGCGGCCGAGCAGGGGGCGGCCAGGGCCGACGAGGTGAGCGTGAAGCCGGCGGCCAGCAGGGCCAGGCTCAGCAGATGGGGACGGGTGGATGGGGACATGCAAACCTCCAGGGGATCGGTGCAGGGCGGAACAGCAGCCCGAATCCGGCGGCCGTCATGGGCGCCGCGCCGGGCCGTTCGATGACGACCCCTCCTGAGCGGCATCCGCCTTTCCCCGGCCCGCCCGGGCAAGCCGCGCAAGCCCCGACGGATGCCCCGCCGGGTCAAGGCCTGACCCGGCAGCATTGGTATGTTTTTGGTCTTGCTCTGGTATTTGACTACCCGATCCGCCCGTGCGGCATGCGGATCAACCCTGGCCCGCGCCCACCGCCCGCTCCAGCGCATTGACGAAGAGCGCGGCCACGTCGAAGCCCGTCTGGGCGCCGATCTCCTGGAAGCAGGTCGGGCTGGTGACGTTGATCTCGGTGAGGCAGGGCCCGATGACATCCAGGCCCACCAGCAGCAGCCCGCGCGCCGCGAGGAGGGGCGCCAGGTGCTCGGCGATCTCCCGCTCGCGATCGGTCAGCGGCATGGCCACGCCCTTGCCGCCGGCCGCCAGATTGCCGCGCACCTCGCCGCCCTGGGGAATGCGGGCCAGCGCGAAGGGCACGACTTCGCCGCCGATCAGCAGCACGCGCTTGTCGCCCTGGGCGATCTCGGGCAGGTAGCGCTGCACCATGACCGTCTGGGCGCCGTCCTTGTTGAGCGTCTCGATGATGGCGCCGAGATTCATGCCGTCCGGCCCGACGCGGAAGATGCCCATGCCGCCCATGCCGTCGAGCGGCTTGAGGATGATGTCCCGGTGCTCGGCATGGAAGGCCCGGATGGCCGCGGCCGAGCGCGTCACGAGCGTGGGCGTGATGTGTTGCGGGAACTCGAGGATGGCGAGCTTCTCGGGGTGCTCTCGCAGTGACGAGGGCTTGTTGAAGACGCGGGCACCCTCGCGCTCGGCCTGGCTGAGCAGCTGGGTCGTGTAGAAGAACTCGCTGTCGAAGGGCGGATCCTTGCGCATCAGCACGGCATCGACGCCGGCGAGGGCCAGGTCTTGCGTGGCCGTGACGGCGTGCCAGTCGGGCGTGTCCGTGCCGTAGCCGCTGGCCAGCGCGGCGGGCGTGAGCTGCAGCTGCTGGGCGCCGCGGGCGGTGACGAGGCCGCCGCGCTGCCACACCAGGTCCGCGGGCTCGCAGGCCCACAGCTCGTGGCCGCGCCGGGCGGCCTCGCGCATCATGGCGAAGGTCGAGTCCTTGTAGGTCTTGAAGCTGGACAGCGGGTCGGCAACGAAGAGCAGTTTCATGGCGAAGGTCCGGAAAGGTGGAATCGAGGATCCGTGGGGCGGGCAAGGTCAGGGGCGGCGCAGGTGCTGCACCAGCAGCGCCAGCGAGCCGGCCACCACGCCCCAGAAGGCGGAGCCGATGCCCGCGAGCTGGAGGCCCGAGAGGGTCACGAGGAAGGTGAGGATCGCGGCGTCGCGGTGCGCCTCCTCCTTGAGGGCGGCACTCAGGCCGCCGGCAATGGTGCCCAGCAGCGCCAGCCCGGCGATCGCGGCCACGAGCTCGCGCGGGAAGGCCGCCAGCAGCCCGACGACGGCGCCGCCGGCCAGCCCAAGGGCGATGTAGAACACGCCGGCCATCACGGCCGCTGTGTAGCGCCGGGCCGGGTCCTCATGCGCTTCGCGGCCCATGCAGATGGCGGCGGTGATGGCGGCCAGGTTGAGCGCGTAGCCGCCGAAGGGGGCCAGGACGAGCGAGGCAAGACCTGTCACCCCGATGCTGGCCGACACCGGCGTCTGGTAGCCCGAGGCCCGCTGCGCGGCGACGCCGGGCAGATTCTGCGACGCCATGGTCACCAGGAAGAGCGGCAGTGCGACGCCGACGAGCGCCGCCACGCTGAAGCGCGGGCTCACCCACTCGGGCTGCGCCCAGGCCCACTGCACGGCGTCCATGTGCAGGCGCCCCTGGAAGGCGGCCACCGCGATGCCCGCCAGCAGCACCACGGGCACCGCATAGCGCGGCCAGAAGCGACGGCCGAGCAGGAAGGCCGCCGCCATGGCGAGCACCAGCACGGGCGCACTCTGCGTGGCCAGCATCGCGTCGAGCCCGAACCGGGCCAGCACGCCAGCCAGCAGCGCCGAGGCGATGGCAATGGGGATGCGGTCCATCAGGCGCTCGAACAGCCCGCTGAAGCCGGCGATGGCGATGAGCAGCGCGCAGACGATGAAGGCGCCGACGGCCTCCGGCATCGACACGCCGACCGTGGTCGACAGCAGCGCGGCGCCGGGCGTGGACCAGGCCGTGAGCACCGGCTTGCGCGTCCAGAGCGAGAGGCCGAGGCTGGTGAGCCCCATGCCCAGGCCCAGGGCCCACATCCAGGACGTCAGCTGCGTCGGGGTGGCACCCAGCGCCGTCGCGCCCTTGAAGACGATGGCCACCGAGCTGGTGAAGCCCACCAGCACGGCCACGAAGCCGGCCACGGTGGAAGGCAGGGACAGGTCTTGCAGGAAACGACGCATGGGGGCCAGCATAGCCGGCCCGCCGTGACCGTGCCGGGACGGGGGCAAGACGGGCAGGCGCGCCAGGCGCCCGTCAGCCAGCGCTCAGGCGTCGGGGACCGGGCCGAGGGCGCCGGACCGGACTCAGATCTCGACCTTGGACCCCAGCTCGACGATGCGGTTGGTGGGCAGGTGCAGGAAGTCGGCCGCCGCCGCCGCGTTGCGGTGCATGCTGGCGAAGAGCTTCTCGCGCCACAGGGCCATGCCCGAACCGATGGTCGGGATGACGATGTCGCGGGAGAGGAAGTAGCTCGTCTCCATGTCGTCCAGGTGCACGCCGCGGGCCTCGAGCAGCTTCAGCGCCTCGGGCACGTCGGGCTCGTTCTTGAAGCCGAAGTGCACCGTCACCTGCCAGCAGTCGTTGCCGAGGTTCTCCACCTCGACCCGCTTGTCGAAGCCGATCCAGGGCTTCTCGTGGTGGCGCACCGTCACGAAGAGGTTCTGCTCGTGCAGCACCTTGTTGTGCTTGAGGTTGTGCAGCAGCGCGTTGGGCGTGATCCCGAGCTCGGCCGAGAGGAACACCGCGGAGCCCGGCACGCGCACGGGCGGGCTCAGGAACACGGCCTCGAGGAAGCCCTTGAGCTCGATGGCGTCCTCGCGCAGCTTGCTCGACAGCAGCTGGCGGCCCTGCTTCCAGGTCAGCATCAGCGTGAACATCCAGACGCCGATCGTCAGCGGGAACCAGCCGCCCGCCGCGACCTTCAGCAGGTTGGAGGCGAGGAAGGTGACGTCGATCAGGAAGAAGAAGCCGGTGGCCGCCACGCACAGCGCCAGCGGGTACTTCCAGCCGTAGCGGATCACGAAGAAGGTCATGACCGTGGTGATGGTCATGTCGATCGTGACGGCCACGCCATAGGCGCCGGCCAGCTTGCTGGACGAGCCGAACATCACGACGGCGACGACCACGAAGCCGAACAGCATCCAGTTGATGAAGGGCACGTAGATCTGGCCGATGTCCCGCACCGAGGTGTGCACGATGCGCATGCGGGGCAGGATGCCCAGCTGCACGGCCTGCTTGGTGACGGAGAAGGCGGCGGTGATCAGGGCCTGCGAGGCCACGATGGCGGCCAGCGTGGCGAGGCCGAACAGCGGCATCTCGGCCCACGAGGGCGCGATCAGGAAGAAGGGATTCTTGATGGCCGCCGGGTCTTCCAGCAGCAGGGCACCCTGCCCGAAGTAGTTGATCACGAGGGCCGGCATCACCACGGCGTACCAGGCGATCCGGATGGGCTTCTTGCCGAAGTGCCCGAGGTCGGCGTAGAGCGCCTCGCCGCCGGTCACCACGAGCACCACCGCGCCCAGGGCCACGAAGGCGACCCAGCCGTAATGCAGGCAGAACTCGATAGCGTACATCGGGTTCACCGCGGCCAGCACCTTGGGGTTCTCGAGGATCTGCGGCAAGCCCAGGAGCGTCAGCGCAGCGAACCAGACGAGCATGACCGGCCCGAAGGCCTTGCCCACACCGCCCGTGCCGAAACGCTGCACGGCGAAGAGGCCGGCCAGCACGAGCAGCGTGATCGGCACGATGAACTGGTGGTACTGCGGCGCATAGACGTCGATGCCCTCGACGGCGCCCAGCACCGTCATGGCCGGCGTGATGACCGCGTCGCCGAAGAAGATGGCGGTGCCGAAGAGGCCCACGCCCATGAGCACGCGCCGCAGGGTCGGCTTCGCGCGCACCGCCTGCGTGGCCAGGGCCAGCATGGCGATCAGGCCGCCTTCGCCGTTGTTGTCCGCCCGCAGGATCAGCAGGACGTACTTGAACGAGACCACGATGGTCATCGTCCAGAACAGCAGGGACAGCACGCCGAGGATGTTCTGCGGCGTCAGCGGCACGTGGCCGCCATGGAAGACTTCCTTGAGTGCGTAGAGCGGGCTGGTGCCGATGTCGCCGTAGACGACCCCCAGGGCGCCGAGGGTCATGGCGGCGAGGACGCCGGGGCTTCGGTGTTGTTGTTCGTGGCTCGAGCTCACAGGCGCGACGGCCTGAGACAGGTCAAGCCGAGGAGTCAAAAGTCCCTATTGTGCGCTGCACAGCGCCTCCGGGGACAGCCACCTGACCGGATGGCCGCCCCCGGGGCGCCGGGCGGGCGTCAGTCCCAGCGGTAGCTCAGGCTCACGTTGAAGCGGCGGCCGAGGTCCGCGTCGCTGCGGTTGCCGCTGTCCCAGTGCCCGAACTGCGCCGGCACCGTGGCGGCGCCGCCACTGATGTACTCGTTGGTGACATTCAGCAGCGATCCCGCCAGCACGACATTCTTGAAGCCGGTGTAGGACAGCCCCAGGTCCAGCGTCGTCTGGCGGGTGGCGGTGCACCAGCCCTGGGCGCTCGGATAGGCCTGCAGCGCCGTCGGGTTGTAGCGGCACTGCGCCGAGCTGGTGTTGCTCCACAGCGGATCGGTGTGGTTCAGACGCAACCAGGCGCTGGTGTCGTTGCGGCTCCAGTCAATACGCACGGAGGCCTTGGTCTTGGGCACCCCCGAGGTGGTGGTGCCGTCGATCCGCTCCACGGCGCCGCCGCTGAGGATCTGCTGGTCGTAGCGGGCCGTGTAGCTGCCCTCCAGCTTGAACTTGAACTTTCCCAGCGGATGGGCCGGCAGGCGCAGGTTGGCCTCGTAGTCCACGCCCGAGGTGACGGTGTAGTTGAAATTGCCGTACTGGCGCAGCAGGGCCAGGATCGGGCCGCTGTTGGGGATGGGGGCGCCCTGGGCGTCCGTCAGCCAGGTGCCCGGGTTGCTGTCGCGGATCAGGAACTGCTCGTTGGCCGCCGGGTTGGCGATGTACGAGGTCATGATGTCGAAGCCGCGCTGGACCCGGATCTCGTTGTTGCGCCTGAAGTACCAGGCGTCCAGCGAGACGTCCAGGTAGTCCGTCGGCGACAGCACCAGCCCCAGCGTGGCCGAGCGCGACTTCTCGGGCTTGACGGCCGGGTTGGGCGTCACAGCGGTGGCCAGCGAGCCGGGCTGCTGGGCCGATGGCACGCCCGAGGTGTAGTTCAGCAGATTGCAGTCGCGCCACTGGTTGGGCTGCGTGGATTTGCTGGTGGACTTGCTGTTGTCGCTGGCGTTCCAGTTGCAGCGCATCGGGTCGTAGATGCGCTCGGTGCCGTAGCTGTGGAAGCTCACGAAGAAGCCGTCGCGGGAGATCTGCGAGATGGAGGGCGCGCGGTAGCCCGTGGCGGCGGTGCCGCGCATCATCAGCTGGCCCGGCAGCACCGTCCACTTGTAGCCCAGCTTGCCGGTGGTGGAGTTGCCGAAGTCGCTGTAGTGCTCCGCGCGCAGGGCGGCCTGCACCTCCAGGCTCTTGAGCACTGGCAGGCGCAGCTCGCCGAAGCCGCCCATGACGTTGCGCGAGCCCGAGGTGCCGTTGGCGACCAGGCCGACGTAGTCGCCCGAACGGAAGGCGTCATCCGGCACGGCGGACAGGCTCTCATGGCGCGCTTCCAGGCCCACGGCCACCGCCGCGCGGCCGCCGGCCATCTCGAACCACTCGCGGCTGGCCCGCACGTCGGCGGCGGTGACGGTCGAGTCACCGGTGTTGGTGGCATCGTCCGTGAGCCAGTCGATGGCGGCGGCATCGTTGGCCTTGCCGAAGCGGTACGGCCCGCCCTTGGCGATCAGCTCGTTGAGGCGGCTGGAGAGCAGGCGCTGGGTGCGGATGCCCTTGTTGCCCATCTTGCTGTAGACCACCGCGGCGTCGTAGTCCCAGCCTGCGTAGACACCTTCCACGCCCGCGCTCAGGCGGGTGGCGCTCAGGTCGGAGATCTCGCGCTGGTCGAGGTCCTCGAAGCGGTAGGCCAGCTGCACGGTCTGCGGCTTGGCCGTGCCGCGCATCGGGTTGTCCGGGTGGTCGGGCGCGAGGATGATGGCGTTCTGGCCCAGGACCTTGCCGTTGGGCAGCGCCCAGGTGCTCACCCGCGTGTTGTTGGCCCCGACGAGCGTGGCGAGGGACTGCGGCGCGAGCACGTTCACGGTCTTCGTCCGCGAGTACATCAGGTCGACGAAGGCCGTGGTGTCCTCATTGACGGCGAAGTTGCCGCGCACCGAGCCGCTGAAGCGGTCCTGCTTGGCCATGAACTCGGTGTTGTCGTCCAGGTTGTAGCGGCACTGGCCCAGGGGCGAGCTGTCCTGCTGGCCGGGCTGCTTCTGCGGCACGCCCTTGCCCACGGTGCGCTCGTCGGGGCAGCCGGCCAGGGTGCCGAGGTAGAGCTTGGGATCGTTGGGGCCCGTCGTGCTGCTGGGCGTGGTCGCCGGCAGGCTGTAGTAGTTGCCCCAGAAGCTGCCGATGCTGCCGTACGAGAAGTCCGGCAGGCGCGGCGTGCCGGCCGTGGAGTTGGCGATCAGCCAGGCGTCGCGGTCCGACTGGCGGCCGATGCGGCTGGCCTCGCGGTAGGTGACGGGGTCGCGCTGCGAGATCTCCAGGCCGCCGAAGACGTTGAAGCGCTGGGTGGCCAGGTTGCCGAAGCCGAAGCTGCCCGAGGCGCTGCGCTTGCGACCATCGCCCTGGCTGTTGGCGCCGGCGGAGGCCGCCAGCTCGCCGCCGGTGTACTCCTTCTTCAGCACGTAATTGATCACGCCGGCCATGGCGTCCGAGCCGTAGATGGCCGAGGCACCGTCCTTGAGGATCTCGATGCGCTCGATCGCGTCCTTGGGAATGGTGTTGGTGCTGACGAGATTGCCGCGGCCGAAGTTGATGTCCACCGCCCCCACGGGCGCCAGGCGGCGGCCGTTGATCAGCACCAGCGTGCCCTGGGCGCCCATGCCGCGCATGGACACCGCATTGACCCCCGAGACGAAGCCGCTGCCGACGCCGTCGCCCACCGAGCCGCTCACGTCCACCGCGCTGGACGAGCGCAGCAGCTCCTCCACCGTGGCGAAGCCCGACTTGCGGATCTGCTCGGCCGTGATGACCTGCACCACCGACGGCGTCTCGCGGTCGGTGCGCTTGATCTTCGAGCCGGTCACCTCGACACGCTCGAGCTTCTGCTGGGCGGGCTGGGGCGGCGTCGGGCTCTGGGCCTGGGCGCTGCAGCAGGCCAGGGCGGCGAGCCCCACCAGGGTCATCGGGAACTTCATGGGCATCTCCTCAATGGGCGTTGGAATCCGGCGGCGCGAGGTGCACCGAAGGCCGCAAAGCTAAAGATCGGGCGCGGACGGCCCATGAGTTCTGGTTTGGTAAAGTTTTGTGAATGGTTATGAATCCACGTCCCGAGGGGGGGCCCGAGGCGGCCGAGCAGTTCGTGCGGCGACGCCTGAGCCTGCGCCATCTCCGCACCCTGATCGCCCTGGAGCAGGCGGCCAGCCTGAGTGCCGCGGCCGAGCTGCTGCATGTCACGCAGCCGGCCGTCAGCAAGACGCTGGCCGAGATCGAGCAGGGCCTGGGACAAACCCTGTTCCTGCGCCAGGGCCGCGGCCTGCGCGCGACAGCCCTGGGCGAACGCATGGGGGTGCTGGCCCGCAAGCTCGAGGCGGACCTGCAGCGCGGCGGCGAGGATGTCGCCGCCATGGTGCGCGGCGCCGCGGGCGAGCTGCTGATCGGGGCCACGAACGCCGCGCTGGCGCACGTCCTGCCCGAGGCCATGGCCCAGATGAAGCTGGCCTACCCGCACATCACGCTGAGCGTGCGCACGCACGCGCTGCGGGATCTGTTCCAGGAGCTGCGCCAGGGGCGGCTGGATCTCGTGGTCGCCCGCGTGCCGCAGAACGACCCCCCGGTGGACCTGGAATCCCACTGCCTCGTGCAGCAGCGCGAGGTCCTGGTCATCAGCGCCCACCACCCGCTCGCCCGGGCGCGCCGGGTGGGCTGGGAGACGCTCAGCGAGCAGACGTGGATCTGGCCCCTGCCCGGCACCCGGTCACGGGCCCTGCAGGAGCGGCTGTGGGCCCAGCGGGCGGTGCCGCTGCCGCGCAACGTCATCGAGACCGGCGACCTGATGCTGTCCCTGAGCCTGATGCGGCGCATGCCCTGCCTGACCATCATGCCGCTGCATGCGGCCCGGCTGGCCACCCAGCATGGCATCGGCCTGATCCTGCCGCTGGAGGCGGACCTGGGGCTGGCCGACCTGACGGTGTGGCACCTGCCCGAGCCGCCGAGCGAGCACCTGCAGCATTTCAAGACCCTGCTGCAGGCCTCGGCGGACCCGGCCGGGCCCGGGCTTCAGGCGTAGACCTCGGCGTCCGGGTCCGTCGCCTCGAGCTCGTAGCTGGCGGCCAGCATGCCCAGGCGGGCGATGACGCCATACATGTAGAAGCGGTTCGGCGCACTGGCCCCCGGGGCCTCGCCGGGGCGCGGCAGCTGGGTGGACTGCGCGAAGGCGAGCGGCACGTAGCTCGCGCCCGGTGCGTTGAGGTTCTCGTCCGCGGCGCGGTCGGCATGCACGCGGTAGAAGCCGCCCACGACGTAGCGGTCCATCATGCAGACCACCGGCTCGGCCACGGCCTCGTTGACACGCTCGTGCGTCACCACGCCCTCCTGCACGATGACCTCGTGCACGGGCTGGCCGTCCTTGATGACCGCCATCTTGTTCTTGCAGCGGCGGTTGAGCTCCTCCATCTCCTTGGCGTCGCGCACGGTCATGATGCCCATGCCGTAGGTGCCGGCGTCCGGCTTGACGATGGCGAAGGGCTTCTCCTGGATGCCGTACTCCTTGTACTTGCGCCGTGTCTTGGTCAGGACCTGGTCGACGTGGTCCTTCAGCGCCTCCAGGCCCTGCCCCTCGGTGAAGTCCAGGCCCTGGACGCCCACCGTGAGCGGGTTGATCAGCCACGGGTCCATGCCCAGCAGCTTGGCGAACTTCTTCGCCACTTCCTCATACGCCTGGAAATGGCGCGACTTGCGGCGTACCGTCCAGCCGGCATGCAGCGGCGGCAGCAGGTACTGCTCGTGCAGCCCCTCCAGCACCGACGGGATGCCGGCCGAGAGGTCGTTGTTCAGCAGGATGGTGCAGGGGTCGAAGTCCTTCAGGCCGAGCCGGCCGCGCTTGCGCACCAGCGGCTCCACGGAGAGGCTGCCGCCATCGGGCAGGGCCAGCGCCGTCGGCTCCGTGACGGCTTCATCCAGGCTGCCCAGGCGCACGTTCAGGCCCGCCTGCGTGAAGATGCGCACCAGCGTCTGCAGGTGCTGGAGGTAGAAGCTGTTGCGCGTGTGCTTCTCGGGGATCAGCAGCAGGTTCTTGGCCTCGGGGCAGATCTTCTCGATGGCCGCCATGGCCGCCTGCACCGACAGTGGGAGCAGGTCCGGGTTGAGGTTGTTGAAGCCGCCCGGGAAGAGGTTGGTGTCCACCGGCACCAGCTTGAAGCCGGCGTTGCGCACATCCACCGAGCTGTAGAAGGGCGGCGTGTGCTCCATCCACTCCAGCCGGAACCAGCGCTCGATGGCCGGCAGGGACTCCAGGATGCGCTGCTCCAGTTCCTTGATGGGGCCGTTCAGGGCGGTGACGAGATGTGGAACCATGGTGGAGAGTCCTGGACTGAGGGGGGGCTTGGGGCATTCTAGGAGGGCGCAACTGAGGGCGTATTGCCCGAATGCAAGGGCTTTGTGCGCCGCCTTGCTCGCGAGGCGGCGCTATGCTTGCCGGATCGACACCTGCGCCGCACTGCCGAAGATGCCCGCCAAATTGCTCATCGTTGAAGACCAGGCCGACATCCGCCGCCTGATCCGCTGGGCCCTGGAGGATGACGAGTACGAAATCCAGGAAGCCGCCAACGGCACCGCCGGGCTGGAGAAGATCCTCAGCTGGCAGCCCGACATGGTGCTGCTGGACACCATGATGCCGGGCGGCATGGACGGCCTGGAGGTCTGCCGGCAGGTCCGCGCGGCCCCCGGCACCGCCAAGACGGTCATCGTGATGCTCACGGCCAAGGCCGGCTCGGCCGACCACGAGGCCGCGCGCACGGCCGGCGCGGACTACTTCCTGCCCAAGCCCTTCAGCCCGGCCAAGCTGTCGGAGCTGCTGGGCGCGCTGCTCAAGCACAAGGCCGGCCCCTAGGGCCTACCCGGCGCTCACTCCGGTGGGTGACCCGCGGCAGGACCGGCCCCGGTTCCTAGAATCGCGCCACCGTCGCCGATGCGACCCTGCCCGAGCCCCCCCCATGCGCCTTCCCGCACTCCGCCCCCTGGTCCGTGAACTGGGGCGCCTCGCCCTGCTGCTGACGCCACTCGCCGGCCATGCCGCCCCCGACGTCCCCGCCGATGCCGGCCTGTTCACCGCCCGCGTCCTGACCAATGCCTCCAGCACCAGCCGTGGCAGCTTCCTCTACTTCAACCAGTGGGAGACGCTCACGCTGCAGGACGCCAGCAAGCGCGAGGTCGAGATCAAGGCCGACAAGGCCGGCGGCAGCAACAGCAGCCAGGTCTTCGAGGCGGTGCTGCCCGCCGGCAAGTACCGCCTGCTGCACATGGTCTCGCCGCGCACGCCCGCCCGCGTGGGCGCCGACCTGCAGAACGTGATCGCCGAGTTCGAGGTCCGGCCGCAGACCGTGACCAGCCTGGGCACCCTCATCTACCAGCCGACCGGCAACCAGGGCTACACCATCCTGTGCGATGGCTTCGATGCGCCGCAGATCGAGCGCGTGCGCCTGGGCTACCCGGCGCTCTACCAGGCCCAGGCCGAGCACGCCCCGGTGCGGCCCTGCGTGGGCAACGAGGTGGCCGCCCGGGCCAGCCAGGCCCTGCAGGGGCGCACCTACGTGCTCAGCAGCTCCCGCATGACCTCGGTCGTCGGCACGGCCACGCTGGGCGTCATCCAGGCCCTGATCGAGAAGGCCTCGGCCACCGAGGCCATCCAGGCCTGGAAGGCGGAGACCGATCCGCAGAAGCGGCTGTCCATGGCGCGCAGCAGCACCTACGCCTTCAACGCGGCCCGGATGCTGGACAGCGGCGAGGTGCTGGCCGGCAGCAACCTGGGCCAGGTGCTGGTGCGCGAGCCCCAGGGCCGCTGGCAGCGGCTGGACACCGGTGACACCCGCGAGATCACGACGCTGCTGGCAGACAACCGCCAGCAGATCCTGGTCGGCGGCGAGGACGGCCTGCTGATGCAGACCACGGACGGCGGCAAATCGTGGCAGGCCATCAGCGCGCCCACGCATGGGCTGATCGTGAACCTCGCCCGCCAGGACAAGCGCTTCTTCCTGCTGGCCATCGAAGGCTTCGACGCGGTGCTCTACGGCACGTCCGACCTGCAGCAGGGCCCCTGGACGGAGCTGCGCCGCGAGGTCAACGCCCGCGAGGAAGTCAAGCTGCCCCTCGCCACCTTCTTCCGCACGCCCTCGCTGACCGCCAGCGGCTGGGTGCTCGGCGACCGCTACGTGATGGTCACCTCCAACGGTTTCGTGAACAGCCTGAACCTGAAGGACGAGAGCTGGACGCGGACCAAGACGCCCTTCGAGGAGCCCCGCGGCGCCACGGCCCTGCGCAACGGCAGCCTGTTCGCCTACAGCAAGAACAAGGTCTGGGTGAGCCGCGACCAGGGCGCCACGTGGACGCGGGACGAGATGGGCTGCATGAAGCTCATCACCGCGGCCTACGGCGCCAAGGGGCAGGCCTACAACGTCTGCGGCCAGGGCGCCTTCGTGTTCTCCACCGCCCTCATGCAGCGCAGCGGCGACGCGGCCTCCTGGACGACGCTCAGCGACGAGACGCCCACGCCGGCCTCCGCGCTGTTCGCCAGCGAGGTGGACGACACGCTGCTCTTCATGAATCCCGAGGGCCTGATCTACGGCCGCGCGCCCGGCGCCAAGGACTGGACGCTGGAGCGCAAGCCGCTCTGAGGCCGTCGCCCTGAAAAAAAAGCCGCCCGAGGGCGGCTTTTCTCTTGGGGCCTGCCGATCGCCCGGGCGAGCGGGCGGGCCGGCAGCGGGCGCTCACTTGTGGTACGCCGTCTCGCCGTGCGAGCTGATGTCCAGGCCCTCGCGCTCTTCCTCTTCGGAGACACGCAGGCCGATGGTCATGTCCACCACCTTGTAGGCGATCACGGACACCACGGCCGACCAGACGATGGTCACGCCCACGGCCTTGGCCTGCGTCCAGACCTGGCTGGCGATGCTGTAGGCATCGGGCGCAATCATGGAGGCGGTGACCCAGTCGCCGACGGCGGACGGGCCGCCCAGGGCGGGCGAGTTGAACACGCCGGTCAGCAGCGCGCCGATGATGCCGCCCACGCCGTGGACGCCGAACACGTCCAGGGAATCGTCGGCGCCCAGCAGCTTCTTCAGGCCGGACACGCCCCACAGGCAGGCGAAGCCGGCGACCACGCCGATCACCAGGGCGCCACCGACGCCCACATTGCCCGCGGCCGGGGTGATGGCCACCAGGCCGGCGACGGCACCGGAGGCGGCACCCAGCATCGAGGCCTTGCCCTTGTGCAGCGCTTCACCGACGCTCCAGGCCAGCACGGCGGCGGCCGTGGCGACGAAGGTGTTGATGAAGGCCAGCGCGGCGAAGCCGTTGGCTTCCAGGGCGGAGCCGGCGTTGAAGCCGAACCAGCCCACCCACAGCAGCGAGGCACCGACCATCGTCAGCGTCAGGCTGTGCGGCGTGAAAGCCTCGCGGCCGTAGCCGACGCGCTTGCCGACCATGTAGGCCCCCACCAGGCCGGCCACGGCGGCGTTGATGTGCACCACGGTACCGCCGGCGAAGTCCAGCGCGCCCCACTGCCAGATCAGGCCGGCCTTGCCGTTCATCTCGTCGACGACACCCGCGGCGGTGTAGGCATCAGGCCCCATCCAGAACCACACCATGTGCGCGATGGGCAGGTAGCTGAAGGTGAACCAGATCGTCATGAAGGCGAGCACGGCGGAGAACTTGATGCGCTCGGCGAAGGCACCGACGATCAGGCAGGCCGTGATGCCGGCGAAGGTGGCCTGGAAGGCGGCGAACACGATCTCGGGGATCACCACGCCCTTGCTGAAGGTGGCGGCGTTCGAGAAGGTGCCGGCGACGTTGTCCCAGATGCCCTTCATGAAGAGCCGGTCCGTGCCGCCGATGAAGGCGTTGCCCTCGGTGAAGGCGAAGCTGTAGCCGTAGAGCACCCACAGCACCACGATCAGCGAGAAGGTGACCATCACCTGCATCAGCACCGACAGCATGTTCTTGCTGCGGACCAGGCCGCCGTAGAACAGGGCAAGACCTGGCACCGTCATCATGATGACCAGCAGCGTGGACAGCATCATCCAGGTGGTGTCGCCCTTGTTGGGCACGGGAGCGGGTGCGGCGGCGGACGCCGCTTCGGCCGGGGCGGAGGCCGCCGCAGCGGCGGGCGCCGAGGCCGCGTCAGGTGCCGCAGCCACGGCAGCGACGGAGGCGGCAGCAGCCGGCGCCGAGGCGGCGTCCTGGGCCCAGGCGCCCGGGGCGAAGACCGCCGCGGCGAGGGCCAGGGAAGCAAGCAGTTTCTTCATCGTGAAATCTCCAACGTCCTTATTGCGGTGCCACTGCACGAGTCGTTCGTCGCAGTCAGCCAATCAAGCCCAGCGGGGCCCGAGGATCCGGCTCTGCCGGACCTGCGGGCGCGCCCCCCCCGAGGGGGCCGGCGTAGCCGGTGGGGAGTGGATGGATCAGAGCGCGTCCTTGCCGGTCTCGCCGGTGCGGATGCGGACCACCTGGTCCAGCGGCGAGACGAAGATCTTCCCGTCACCGATCTTGCCGGTGCGGGCCGAGCCCTCGATGGCCTCGATGACCTGGTCCACGACCGCGTCATCCACGGCCGCCTCGACCTTGACCTTGGGCAGGAAGTCGACGACGTACTCGGCGCCGCGGTAGAGCTCGGTGTGGCCCTTCTGGCGACCGAAGCCCTTGACCTCGGTGACGGTGAGGCCCTGCACGCCGATGGCGCTGAGGGCTTCGCGGACCTCGTCCAGCTTGAAGGGCTTGATGACGGCGGTGATCAGTTTCATGGTGTGCTTCCTTGCGGTCGGATTCAGAAGACCTTCTTGACCGCCAGCACCAGGGCGCTCTTGGCCAGGTTCTTGTCGCCAGGGCCCACGTAGGCATCGGTGCTGGCGCGGACCAGGGCACCGCTCCAGGTGAAGCCGGCGTAATCCTTGGCCAGGGTCAGCGAGTAGTCGGTGTACGAGGCGCTGCCCAGGTTCTTCACGCGCTGGTGGCCCACGTGCGGAGTCAGGGTGAAACCGTCGCCCAGGTCCAGCGCGGCGCTCAGGTCCAGGTAGCCGGAGCCCTTGGAGTCGGCAAAGCCGAAGAGGTTGCTGGTGCTGTGCGAATACTTGGCGGTGAAGACGCCGTAGGTCAGCGCGCCGTAGAGCTCCAGCGTGTTGGCGCTGGGGCTGAGCTTGTTGCTCGGGTAGACGTACTGCAGCAGGCCCACGTCCAGGGTCAGGCCCTTGGCGATCTCGGTCTTGTAGCCGCCGTAGACGTCGATCTCGACGCTGGCGTCACCACCGCCGTCCTTGATCCACTTGATGGTGGAGGCCCAGGTGCCGGCGTAGAAGCCGTTGCCGAAGTCGTAGTCGGCGCCGCCCTGCAGGGCCGGCTTCAGGCGGGTCTGCGAGATGCCGCGGTAGCGGTAGTCGGTGGTCAGGCTGGCATTGAAGCTCAGCGGGCTGGCTGGCTCGTCGGCCCAGGCGGGCATCGCGGTAGCCGTGACGGAGAGGGCCAGCAGCGCAAACAAGGACTTCATCGCGGGGACTCCTGCAAAGTGGATGGTGAAATGACTTTCGACAGTCCCTGTTGCAGCTTCCGTGCCAGGCCCGTGCCAGCCGGCCTGCCCGGGCGATGCGCCCGCTGCTGGGGCGCATCGCTCCCGTTTTCGGGCCCGAATGTCACCGCGGTGCCATGGCCATGCACCGAAATATTCGAGAGGCCTCTCCAAACGCACCAGTTTGGGGACGCGCACCATCCTGCAGCTTGAGGAGTCTTCGGGCCTGTCCGCGCCCGGCCCAGGCCGGTGCCGACCCAGAATCCACCGCCAGGAGGCGCCCATGACCCTGGCCCTGATCCACAGCCGCGCACTCGACGGCCTGCGCGCCGAAGCCGTGACCGTCGAGGTCCACCTCGCCAACGGCCTGCCCAGCTTCACGCTGGTCGGCCTGGCGGACACCGAAGTGAAGGAGGCCCGTGAGCGTGTGCGGGCCGCGCTGCTCAGCAGCGGCCTCGAGTTCCCGGCCAACAAGCGCATCACGGTCAATCTGGCGCCGGCCGACCTGCCCAAGGAAGGCGCGCGCTTCGACCTCCCCATTGCGCTCGGGCTGCTGGCTGCGAGCGGGCAGATCGACGCCACCGCGCTGGACGGCCTGGAATGCGCGGGCGAGCTCTCGCTGGCCGGCGAGCTGCGGCCGGTGCGCGGGGCGCTTGCCATGGCGCTGGCGCTGCGCCGGCAGCCCTCGCCGCGCCAGCTGCTGCTGCCGCCCGGCAGTGCGGCCGAGGCGGCCCTGGTGGGCGGCGTGGACGTGCGCCAGGCCCAGCACCTGCTGGATGTGGTCCAGGCGCTGGCCCCGTCCCCGGCGTCCGCCCGGGCACCGCGCCCCGAGCCGCTGCCCCGGCCCCGGCGCGAACCCGCCGCCGTCGCCCCCTCGCCCGGCAGCGGCCTCGACCTGCGGGACATCAAGGGGCAGGCCGCCCCCAAGCGCGCGCTGGAGATCGCCGCGGCGGGCGGGCACAGCCTGCTGCTGGTGGGGCCGCCGGGCTCGGGCAAGTCCATGCTCGCGCAGCGCCTGCCGGGCCTGCTGCCGCCGTTGGACGAAGAGGCGGCGCTGGAAAGCGCGGCCACGCTGAGCCTCGCTGGCCAGTTCCGCCCGGACGCCTGGGGGCAGCGCACGCTCCGGGCCCCGCATCACAGCGCGTCGGCGGTGGCGCTGGTCGGGGGCGGCTCGCCCCCGCGGCCGGGTGAGATCTCGCTCGCGCACCATGGCGTGCTCTTCCTGGACGAGCTCCCCGAGTTCCAGCGCAACGCCCTCGAAGCCCTGCGCGAGCCCCTGGAGACCGGCCGCATCCTGATCGCGCGTGCCGCCCGGCAGGCCGAGTTCCCGGCCCGCTTCCACCTGATCGCTGCCATGAACCCCTGCGCCTGCGGCTTTCATGGCCAGACGGGCGTGCGCCCCTGCCGCTGCAGCCCCGACCAGGTCGCCCGCTACCAGGGGCGGCTCAGCGGCCCGCTGCTGGACCGCATCGACATGATGGTGGAGGTGCCCAGCCTGCCGCCCGAGCTGCTGGCGGCCGCACCGGACGGTGACGACACCGCCACCGTGGCGGCGCGGGTGCGGCTCGCGCGGGAGCGGCAGGGGGAGCGGCAGGGCTGCACCAATGCCCAGCTGGGCCCGCCGCAGCTGGATGTGCACGCCCGCGCCGAGCCGCCCGCCCAGGCGCTGCTGGAGCGCAGCATCGCATCGCTGGGGTGGTCCGCACGCGCCCAGCATCGCCTGCTGCGGGTGGCGCGCAGCATTGCCGACCTGGCCGGCGAGGCGGCGATCCGCAAGGCCCATGTGGCCGAGGCTGTGCAGCTGCGTCGCGCCCTCGTGAAAGGCTGAGCCATGGGGCGCCGCGGCGCAGGTCCCCTGCCCCCGCCTTGCCGCGCCGCCCCCGGCATCCCGCCTGAAACCGTTCCGAAACCAGCCTCCGCACGGCTGGGGCCACAATGCCCGCCAACGATCGCCCCCCTCCATCCTTCCCCATGAAACCTTTCGGCTGGGCCCTCATCGGCCCGGGCAAGATCGCCCGGCGCTTCGCACAGGCCCTCAGCGCGATGCCGGGCAGCCGCCTCGTCGCCGTCCACGGCCGCGACGCCGAGCGGGCGGCCGCCTTTGCGGAGCAATGCCAGGCGCAATGGCCGGACCCTGCCGGCGCCCCGCGCGTCAGCACGGACCTCGCCGCCCTGCTGGCGGATCCGGCCGTCGACGCGGTCTACATTGCCACCCCGCACGCCCAACATGGCGCACCGGTGCGCGCGGCGCTCGCGGCCGGCAAGCCGGTGCTGTGCGAGAAGCCCCTGGTGCCGAACCGGGCCGAGGGTGAGGCGCTGGTGGCCCTGTCCCGCGAGCGGGGCGTCTTCCTGATGGAGGCCGTCTGGACGCGCTTCCTCCCGGCCTACGAGGTGCTCGGCACCCTGCTGCGGGACCAGGCCATCGGCCCCTTGCGCGCCATCGAGTCGACGTTCTGCTTCCCGGCGCCCTATGACCCGAACAGCCGCCTCTTTGATCCCGCGGCGGGCGGGGGAGCCCTGCTGGACGTCGGGATCTACAACCTCACCGCCACGCGCCTGGCGCTGCAGCAGTCCCTCGGCCACGTCCCGGCGCTTCGCCAGCTGGACGTCCAGGGCCTGCTGGCGCCCAGCGGCGTGGACCTGCGGGTGCAGGGGCTGCTGGGCTTCGCGGGCGGCATCACGGCGCAGTTCCTCTGCGGCCTGGACGCCAGCGCGCCCAATGCGCTGACCCTCCTCGGCGAGCATGGCTCGATCAGCCTGCCGCATCACTTCTGGGAAAGCCAGACCCTGGTCCTGCGCCCGCACGGTCAGGCGGAGCAACGCATCGAGGCCCCCTGGCGCATCAACGGCTTCGAGGGCGAGATCGAGGAGGCGCAGGCCTGCATCCGCGCCGGCAGGATCGAGAGCCCGCGCATGGGCCATGCCGAGACGCTGGACATCCTCGGGTGGATGGACCGCATCCGCGCACGGCTGGGCGTGCGCTACCCCTTCGAGGCGGGCCCGCCCCTGCGCTGAGCGCGGCGCTGTGGTGGCGGCCCGACAGGCGTCGCCGGCCGCCGCCTTCTCCCCCACAGGAGGGCCGTCGGTGACACGGGCTTGTGGAATGATGCGCGCAGAAAAACCACGAGGGACACCGACATGAGCCTGCTGCGTGCATGGCTGGTACTGCTGACGCTGTGGCTGGCCTGCCTGGGCCTGCTGATCTGGCTGCGGTCGCTCAGCCGGCGTCAGGCCATCGCCTGGCTGCAGTGGCTGCGCTGGGCGGGCATCGGTGCCGTGCTGGCGGGCGTCCTGGCCGCCGCGATGATTCATTTCTTCTGAGAGGGACCCATGAACGCACACACGAACCGCACGACCGGGATTCGCCCCGTCACCCTGGCCCTGCTGATGGCCGCCGCCGCACTGAGCGCCTGCACGCGCATCGAGACCGGCGAGGTCGGGCTGCGGGTGGGCATCGACAAGCAGATCAGCGGCGCCGAGCTCATGCCCGGCAGCTTCAACCAGACGCTCTTTGGCGACGTGCTGACCTTCCCGGTGCGCGACATCGCCGTCACGCTGGACAACAAGAACCCGCTCACGGCCGACAACAGCACGCTGAAGGATTTCGACCTCACCCTGGTCTACTCCATCAATCCCAGCAGCGTCTCGGACCTCTGGAGCACCAAGAGCCGCAGCTTCCACGCCTACAACAAGGACGAACGCGACTGGATCCTCATGCACAGCTTCATGACGACCGTCGCCAACAACGCCGCCTACAAGGCCGTGCGCGAGTACAAGGCGCTCTCCGTGGCGGACAACCGCCAGAAGATCGAGCAGGAGATCAAGCGCATCGTCACCGAGACGCTGGCCGCGGAGAAGCTGGACCAGGCGCTGAGCGTCACCCTGGTCCAGGTGCGCAACGTGATGCCGGCCGACGACATCATCGCCTCGGCCAACGCCGTGGTGACGGCGCAGAACGCCCTGCGCGCCAAGGAGATCGAGGTGGAGACGGCCAAGAAGGAGGCCGAGCGCATCGCCGCGCTCAATGCCAACAGCAAGGCCATTGAGTACATGAACGCCCAGGCGCAGCTGAAGATCGCCGAGGGCATCGCCGCGGGCAAGGTCAACACCATCGTGGTGCCCTACGACTTCAAGGGCATCGTGAACGCCAACGCACGCTGAGCCCGGGCGGCGCGACACAGGGCGCCCGGCTCCCCATGACAAAGGCGGCCCGCGGGCCGCCTTTGCCGTTCAGGACGGGGCATCCGCCGGCCGGGTCTCAGCGCTCCCGGCGCTCGATGCGGCCGTCGCGCACGACGACCACGTCTCCCACGCGCAGGCCCGGGTCCTGGGCCTGCTCCAGGCGCTGCGAGCTGCCGTCGGCGTGGCTCAGGCGAACGACCCAGACGCGGTGCGACTTCTGGCGCTTCTCGATCTCGTTGCCGGCATAGCCACCCGCCACGGCGCCGCCGATGGTGGCGATCTTCTTGCCGGTGCCGCCGCCCACCTGGTTGCCCAGCAGGCCGCCCAGCACCGCGCCACCCACGGCACCGATGCCGCTGGCCTTGCCTTGACGGGTTTCCTCGTGCACCTCGGACACGCGGGCGCATTCGCCGCACAGGGCCGGGGCATGGCTCGACGCGGCCTTGCCGGGTTCCGAGCCCGACGTGCCGGCGTTCCCCTGCGCCTCGCGAGCATCCGCCATCGACTGTTTCTGGGGTGCCGGCGGGGTCGGGGCGGGCGAGCCGCCAGTGGTTTCGGCGGCGGGCGCGGCCACCGGGCTGGCCGGGACGGACGGCACGGACGGCGATGAGGCGCGGCCGACGGCAAAGGCGCCCGCCAGCAGGACGCCGGCGCCCAGCACGCCGGCAATGAGTTGACTGGAAGTGAACGGCAGTTTCATGGGGATCTCCTCAGGCACCGCGACACGCCGGGAACGGCAGGAGCGGGCGGTACTTCCAGAATGCCAGAAGGGCCCGTCCGGCCGACAGCCGAACAGGTCACAGATGTAAGCGAGCGTTGGCTGCCCGGCGCCCGGGCCTCAGCCCAGCAGCGGGGCCAGTGCGCGCTGGGCGCTGGCCTCGTCGAGGGCGCAGCGGGCCGCCCAGTCTTTCAGCTGGTCGTCGCCGATGCGGCCCACGTTGAAATAGGTGGCGTCGGGATGGGCGAAGTAGAAGCCGCTCACGCTCGCGGCCGGCGTCATCGCCATGGACTCCGTCAGGCCCATGCCGATGGCGGCCGGGTCCAGCACGCGGAACACGTCCCGCTTCACGAGGTGGTCCGGGCAGGCGGGATAGCCGGGCGCCGGGCGGATGCCGCGGTACTGCTCGGCGATGAGCGCCTCGTTGTCCAGCTGCTCGTCGGTCGCGTAGCCCCAGAACTCCTTGCGCACGCGCTGGTGCAGGCGTTCGGCCAGCGCCTCGGCCAGGCGGTCGGCCAGGGCCTTGAGCATGATGGCGGAGTAGTCGTCGTGATCGGCCAGGAACTGCGCCTCCTTCTTGTCGCAGCCGATGCCGGCCGTGACGGCGAACATCCCCACGTAGTCCGGCACCGTGCCCTTGGGCGCCACGAAGTCGGCCAGACAGCGGTTGGGACGCCGCTCGCCATCGACCACCGGGCGCTCCGACTGCATGCGCAGGCCGCGCCAGGTCATCAGCACCTCGGTGCGGGACTCGTCGCGGTAGATCTCGATGTCGTCGTCGTTCACCTGCGCGGCCGGGTAGAGGCCGAAGACGGCATTGGCGGTGAGCCAGCGACCGTCGATCAGGCGCTGCAGCATGCGCTTGCCGTCGCTGAACACGCGCTGGGCCTCCGTGCCCACCACCTCGTCCTTGAGGATGGCCGGGAAGGGGCCGGCCAGGTCCCAGGTCTGGAAGAAGGGACCCCAGTCGATGCAGGCGGCCAGCTCGGCCAGGTCCACGTTGCGCAGCTCGCGGCGGCCCAGGAACTTGGGCACCGGCGGCGTGTAGGCGCTGAAGTCCACCTGCTGCTTGTTGGCACGGGCCTGGGCCAGGCTCACCAGCGGCGTCTGCTTCTTGTTGGCGTGCAGGTCGCGGACCTTGTCGTAGTCGGCCTTGAGCTCGTCAATGAAGCGGGTGGCGCGCTCGTCGGAGAGCAGGTCCGCACACACGCCCACCGAGCGCGAGGCGTCCGGCACGTAGACCACCGGCCCTTCGTAGTGCGGCGAGATCTTCACGGCCGTGTGCACGCGGCTGCAGGTGGCCCCGCCGATCAGCAGCGGGATCTTCTTCATGCGGAAGTAGTCGTCGCGCTGCATCTCGGCGGCGACATGCTGCATCTCCTCGAGGCTCGGCGTGATCAGGCCGGACAGGCCGATGATGTCCGCCCCTTCCACCTTGGCGCGGGCGAGGATGTCCTGGCAGGGGACCATCACGCCCATGTTCACCACCTCGAAGTTGTTGCACTGCAGGACCACCGTGACGATGTTCTTGCCGATGTCGTGCACATCGCCCTTCACGGTGGCGATGACGATCTTGCCCTTGGGCTTCACATCGCCCCCCGCGGCGGCCAGCTGGCGCTTCTCCTCCTCGATGTAGGGCACGAGGTGGGCCACGGCCTGCTTCATCACGCGGGCGCTCTTGACCACCTGCGGCAGGAACATCTTGCCCTGGCCGAAGAGGTCGCCCACGATGTTCATGCCGGCCATCAGCGGGCCCTCGATCACATGCAGGGGGCGGCCACCGCTGGCGCTGATCGCCTGCCAGCATTCCTCGGTGTCCTCGGTGATGAAGTCGGTGATGCCGTGCACCAGGGCATGCGACAGGCGCTCGTTGACGTTGCCGGCGCGCCAGGCCAGACGGGCGCTGTCGTCCTTGGCGGCGCCCTTGGCACTCTCGGCGACCTCGATCAGGCGCTCGCCCGCATCCGGGCGGCGGTTCAGCACCACGTCCTCCACGCGCTCGCGCAGCACGGGCTCCAGGTCGTCATAGACGCCGACCATGCCGGCGTTCACGATGCCCATGTCCATGCCTGCCTGGATGGCGTGGTACAGGAACACGGTGTGGATGGCCTCGCGCACCGGGTCGTTGCCGCGGAAGCTGAAGGAGACATTGGACACGCCGCCCGAGACCTTGGCGCCGGGCAGGTTCTGCTTGATCCATCGCGTGGCCTCGATGAAGTCCACGGCGTAGTTGTCGTGCTCCTCGATGCCGGTGGCGATGGCGAAGATGTTGGGGTCGAAGATGATGTCCTCGGGCGCGAAGCCGACCTCGTCCACCAGCACGCGGTAGGCGCGCTCGCAGATCTCGGTCTTGCGCTGGAAGGTGTCGGCCTGGCCCTTCTCGTCGAAGGCCATCACCACGGCCGCCGCGCCGTAGCGGCGCACCAGGGTGGCCTGGCGCTTGAACTCGGCCTCGCCTTCCTTCAGCGAGATGGAGTTGACGATGCCCTTGCCCTGGATGCACTTCAGGCCGGCCTCGATCACCTCCCACTTGGAGGAGTCAATCATGATGGGCACGCGCGCGATCTCGGGCTCGGAGGCGATGAGGTTGAGGAAGCGCACCATCGCGGCCTTGCTGTCCAGCATGGCCTCGTCCATGTTGATGTCGATGATCTGCGCGCCGTTCTCGACCTGCTGGCGGGCCACGGAGAGCGCGTCTTCGTAGCGCCCCTCGAGGATCATGCGGGCGAAGGCCTTGGAACCCGTCACGTTGGTGCGCTCGCCCACGTTGACGAAGAGCGTGCCCTGGCCGATCACGACGGGCTCCAGGCCCGAGAGCTTCATGGGCTGGACGGGCGTGCGGGGCTGTGCGGACGACGTTGTGGACATGCGGACCTCGGCGATGCTGGTGGCGCAGACGATGCTGCAGCCGTTGCTGCTGGGGCCGGGGCAGGACTCACCTCGGCCGCCAGGGAAATGGGGACTCGGTGAGCGTCGTTGGCAGGGCAGCGCTTGCAGGGGGAGTCGCAAGGGGGCCACCGGGTTCGAGCCTGGCGCTGGCCGGCGGCGAGCCGGCCGAGGCGTCGCAACGCTCCTCGAACGTGCGGATTTTACGCACTCGCAGGGTTTACGCGCGCCTGGGCTGCGCGCCCTCAAGCCCATACTGCGCCGCGCCGAAATACATTCTGACCGTGGAACTCGTCCCCCTGCCCCCCAACAGCCTGCGCATCGGCCAGGTGCTGACCTTCTCCGTGCGTGACGCGGAAGGCCACCTCCTGTTCGCCGCCGGCCAGACCTTGCAGAACACCCCGCAGGTCCAGGCCCTGATCCAGCGCGGCGCCTGGGTGCAGGCCCATGAAACCAAGGAATACCAGAAGGCGCTGGTCCACAAGATGGACACGCTCATGATGCAAGGCGCCTCGCTGGCGAACATCGTGAAGGTGGAGGCGGACTTCCGCGCCGAGCGCACGCAGCGGGCCGTCGCCGAGCTCAGCGAACCGGCCTTCTGGAACGACCTGCACCTGCACGCGCACAGCCTGCTCAAGGATCCCCGCGAAGACTTCCTTGGCCGATTGGAAACGCTGCGCGAGGACGCCCTGAGGCGCTTCCACCAGCGCCCGGACGCCGTCCTGACCCTGCTGGTGCACGACGCCTCGCAGGATTTCCAGCGCTACAGCGCCCGCCACGCCGTGCTGTGTCTGCTGGTGGCGGACCTCGTGGCGAAGCAGCTGGGCTGGGCCGAGGACCGCACCCGGGCCCTGCTCAACGCCGCCCTGACGATGAACCTCAGCATCACGCCGCAGCAGGACCGCCTGGCGGCGCAGGAGGACAAGCCGAGCCCGCGGCAGTCCCTGGAGATGCGCGACCACGGCGACCGCAGCGCCGAGCAGCTGCGCGCGCTGGGGGTCACGGACGAGCTCTGGCTGGGCGCCGTGCGCCTGCATCACGAAGCCGGCCCGGGGCCGCTCGCGGGGCGTGCCGACATCGACCAGCTCGCCCGCGTGCTGCGCCGGATCGACATCTTCGGCGCCCGGCTGAGCCCGCGGCGCAACCGCAAGGCGCTGTCCGGTGCGGCCGCGGTGCGGGCCATCTACCTGGACGAGCGCCAGCAGCCGGACGAGGCCGGTGCCGCGGTGATCAAGGCCGTCGGCCTGTACCCGCCGGGCAGCCTCGTGCGCCTGGCCAATGGCGAGCAGGGCATCGTGGTGCGCCGCGGTCACAGCGCCACCGACCCGCTGGTGGCGGCGCTGATCGGCAAGAGCGGCTCACCCCTGAGCGGCCCCGTGCCGCGCGACACCCGTCTGCAGGCGCAGGCCGTCGCCGCCAGCCTGGCGCCTCACGAGCTCAAGCTGGTCATCAACATGGAGAAGCTGCTGAAGACGGCGGGGTGACGGTCGGGGGGACGGGCGGGATAGCGGGCGGGTCGAGCCCCGCCCGGCTCAGGCCTCCACCAGATCGCTGAACAGCTTGTGCCCGCAGGCGCGAGGCTGGTAGGCCGACACCTTGGCCGCGATGGCCGCGATGTGGTCCGGCGTCGTGCCGCAGCAGCCGCCGGCGATGTTCAGGAAGCCCGCCTGCGCGAACTCCGCCATCAGGCGGCCGGTGACGTCCGGGGTCTCGTCGAAGCCGGTGTCGCTCATCGGGTTGGGCAGGCCGGCGTTCGGGTAGCAGCTCACCGCCGTCTCGGGCGCGGCCTTGGCCAGCTCCTCGATGTAGGGGCGCATCAGCGTGGCGCCGAGGGCGCAGTTCAGGCCGATCGCCAGGGGCTTGGCGTGCCGCACGGAATGCCAGAAAGCGGTGACGGTCTGGCCCGACAGGATGCGGCCCGAGGCGTCGGTCACGGTGCCGGAGATGATCACGGGCAGGCGCTCGCCCGTGGCGTCCATCAGCTCGTCCAGCGCAAAGAGCGCGGCCTTGGCGTTGAGGGTGTCGAAGATGGTCTCGACGAGGAACAGGTCCACCCCGCCCTCCAGCAGCCCCTTGGCCTGCTCGTAGTAGGCGGCGCGCAAGGTGTCGAAGTCCACGTTGCGGGCGCCGGGGTCGTTCACGTCCGGGCTGATCGAGGCCGTGCGGGGCGTCGGGCCCAGGGCGCCGGCGGCGAAGCGCGGCTTCTCGGGGGTGCTGTACTTCTCGCACGCGGCGCGCGCCAGACGGGCGGCGGCCACGTTCATCTCGTAGGCGAAGTCCTGCAGGCCGTAGTCCTCCTGCGCGACCGAGGTGGTGCCGAAGGTATTGGTCTCGATGATGTCGGCGCCGGCGGCGAGGTACTGCTCGTGGATCTGGCTGATGACGTCCGGGCGGGTGAGCACCAGCAGGTCGTTGTTGCCCTTGAGGTCCTTGGGGTGGTCCGCGAAGCGCGTGGCGCGGAAATCGGCCTCGGTGAGCTTGTAGCGCTGGATCATCGTGCCCATCGCCCCGTCGAGGATGACGATGCGTTGCTTCATCAGCGCGGGCAAGGCGCTGCCACGGGTGTAGCGGGGGGCGGTAGGGGCGTTCATGCCCCCGATTGTAGGAAGGCCGCCCGGCATCCGCCCAGTGCAGGGCCTTCGCCATTCGCCCAGGCGGGCTCCGGCTCAGTACAAGGTGGCGTTCTGCCGGGCCTGCAGCGCCGCGTCATACGCCTCGCCGTCGAAGCTCGCCTCCAGGGCCTGCAGGATCTCACCAGGCGAAGGCAGCTCGGCGCGGTCGCGCTGCACGGCCGGGTCCCACAGCCGCGAGCGCTTGATGGCTCGGGCGCACTGGAAGAAGACGAGGTTCACGGCAATCACCAGCACCGTGGCCGGCAGCTTGCCATCGACCGCAAAGCGCTCGCACAGGGCGGGCGAGGCGCTGATGCGGGCCGTGCCATTGACGCGCAACACCTCGGGCACGCCGGGAATGAGGAACTGCAGCGCCACCTGCGGGTCGTGCAGCACGTTGCGCAGGCTGTCGATGCGGTCATTGCCTCGGCGGTCGGGCATCAGCAGCGTCTTGGCGTCGGCCACCTGCACGAAGCCCGGGGCATCGCCGCGGGGGGAGGTGTCCAGGCCGTTCGGGCCGCGCGTGGCCAGCACCGCGAAGGGCGAGGCCTCGATGTAGCGGCGGTAGAGCGGGTGGATCTCGCGGCACTCCTTGAACAGCGAGGCCGGCGTGGGCACGCGGTCGTAGCGAGCGCGCAGTCCGGCGGCATCCCGCACGTCGTGCGAGGTGTCGAGCCAGTCGGGAAGGGGCGTGGCGGCAGTGCTCATGGGGTCTCCAGGCGTCGGACCAGATGCCCGAGGCGTTCAGTGATGAGGTCGAAAAGGCCCTGGGCATCCACCTCGCCCAGCACGAGCGCGTTGCGCGGGCGGTCGGTGACGCCCCACCAGTCGATCACGCTCATGCCCAGCGTGAGCGGGCTCTGGGTCTCGATCTCGACATTGCAGGTGCGGCCGCGGAACAGCTCGGGCTTGAGCAGCCAGGCAATCACGCAGGGGTCGTGCAGCGGGCCGCCCTGCTGGCCGTACTTCTGCTCGTCGAAGCGCTCGGCAAAGGCCAGCCAGCCCGCCACCGCCGGCCCGATGCGGCCGCCCAGCGCCCGGATGGCCGCGATGCGCGCCGGGCTCGTCAGCGCCTGGTGCGTGCAGTCCAGCGGCACCAGGGTGATGGGCACGCCACTGGCGAACACCGCCGCCGCGGCGTGCGGATCCACGTAGCAGTTGAACTCGGCCGCGGGCGTGATGTTGCCGCCCTCGAAGCAGCCGCCGCCCATCAGCACGATGCGGCCGATGCGGGCGGCCAGCGCCGGTTCCTTCTGCAGGGCCAGGGCGATGTTGGTGAGCGGGCCGAGCGGGCACAGCGTCACGCTGCCGGCCGGGCGTTCCATGACGCTGCGGATGAGGAAGTCCACGGCGTGCCCGGCCTGCAGCGGCATGGTGGGCGCGGGCAGCTCGAAGCCGTCCAGCCCCGTCTTGCCATGCACATGCTCGGCCGTGACCAGCGGGCGTTGCAGGGGGCGGTCGGCGCCGGCATGCACGGGCAGGTCCGGCCGGCCGGCCAGCTCGCAGACCATGCGCGCATTGCGGCTGGTGAGCGCCAGCGGCACATTGCCGGCCACGGTGCTGATGCCCAGCACCTCGAGCTCCGGGCTGGCCAGGGCCAGCAGGAGGGCGATGGCGTCGTCCTGGCCCGGGTCGGTGTCGATGACGATGGCCTGGCGGGCGCGGCCAGCAAGCGACGCGCTCATGCCCCGGCCTCCACGTCCGCATCCACCAGCGGCAGGGCGTCGTCGACCGATCCGTCCGGCACCGCGGTCTCGACCGGCAGCGCCGTGGCCTCCTGGGGATCCGGGTCCGTGAGGTTCAGCACGTCGAGGTCGATGGCCCCGAAGACGCTCTGCCCGTCGGCGCCCTTGAGATCGACCCGCAGGCTGTCGCCCCACTTCATGAAGCCGGTCTGCACCCCGGCCTTCTCGTCGGCCTCCAGCGCCCGGCGGTGGACCAGGCTCGCGCAGCCCTGGCGCGGCCGGGCGGGCCCGACGGGGCCGCTGGCCACGAGCACGCCGCTGCGCAGCGGCTTGAGGCGCACGGCCTGCGCGATGAGCTCGCCGAAGCTGAAGTGCATCTCGGCGCCCAGGTCCACGGGCCCGAACTTGCGGCCATTGAGCAAGGACAGCAGGCAGCCCTTGAGCCGCCCGCCGCGCCAGGCATCGCCCAGCTCGTCCGGCGTCACCAGCACCGGGGCGAAGCTGCAGGCCAGCTGGCTCAGGTGCGGGGCCTGACGGGCTTCGCGCTCCCGCAGCGCGAGCTGCTGCAGGCGCCAGTCACAGCTCAGGCCGATCAGTCGCACGGACTCCAGCGCCCCCTCCGGCGGCGCCGCCTGGGCGAGGTCCGCACACACGGCGACAAGGCCGGGCTGGAAGTCCAGGCCCAGCGCCTCGTTGGGCAGGCGCACAGGCTCCATCGGCCCCTGCAGCGACTCCGCCGGCCCGCGCAGCAGCACGGGCTCGCTGCCAGGCTCGGCCTCCGGCTGCCCCTCGATCAGCGCCTGCAGCGCCGCGTAGGCATTGCCCTGCAGCAGCGCCCGGGGGCGGGGCAGCGGGGCCATGCAGCGGGCGGGCTCGAAGGCGAAGGCATGGCGCGCCTTGCCGTGGTTCAGCGTGAGGAAGAGGTCCTCCAGCTGCGGCGCGAGAAAATTCCAGTCGTCCAGCACCTGCTGCAGCCGCGTGGCGATGCCATTGGCGTAGTGCGCCTGACTCAGATCCCGCGAGACGACCACCAGCTGGCCATCGCGGGATCCGTCACGGTAGGTGGCTAGTTTCATCGTGGGTGACACTCCTGCATGCCCTGCATTGTCCAATGAGCCGAGCGCCTTCGCCGATCACCGCCGCCCCGACGCCCCCGTCCGGCCCCGTCCCGCGTCCGGACCGGGGCCTGCTGGCGGCCGCGGGCGCCGCGCTGCTGGCCCATGCCTGGCTGCTGCTCGGCTGGCCCGAGCGCGAGCCGCGCCCGCTGCACAGCGCACCGCTGCTGCTGAGCGTGCGGGAGGCACCAGCGGCGGATCGGGCGCCCCCCGTGGCGACCCGGCCCCGTGACGCCCGACCGCGCCCCGCCCCGATCGCACGGCCGGGCGAGGCAGCCCCCGAGGCCGTCACGCCCGCGCCGCCCCTGCCCGCCCCCGCGGAGGCCGCTCCCCCAGCGCGCCCGGATCCTGACGTCGCCGGGGATGCCGAAGCCCCCCCGGCCGTCGGCGCCCCGGACCTCGCTGCCGTCCCCCCGCTGGGCGAGGGCGTCTGGCGCTACCGCCTGCGTCAGGCCGGCGAGGAGGGGGTGGCCGTGCTGCGCTGGCAGTCGCGCCCGCAGGGCTACGAGCTGACGCTGCGGCGCCGCCTGCCCAGCCACCCGCTGCCGGGCTGGCGCAGCGAGGGCGGGCGCGACGCCCTCGGCCTGGCGCCCCAGCGCTTCGCCGTGCTGCGCGGCCCGCGCGAGGTGCAGGCGCTCAACTTCCGGCGCGACCAGGGCCTGATCAGCTATTCCGCGAGCACCGAGCTGCAACCGCTGGCGCCCGCGACCCAGGACCGCCTCTCCTGGTGGCTGCAGCTGCCGGCGCTGCTGCAGGCCTGGCAGGCCCAGCGCGGCACGCCGCTGGCCGGGCAGCGCTTCGAGATCCCCGTCGCGCTGATCCGCGGCGGTCTGCACCGCTGGCAGTTCAGCGTGCTGGGGCAGGAGGCGGGGCTGTGGCACCTGCAGCGCGGTGCGCTCGGGCCTTTCGATGCCCGGCTCGACGTCTGGCTGGACCCGGCTCGCCAGTTCCTGCCGGTGCGCCTGCACCAGCAGATCGGCGACGAGGACGGCTGGGAGATGGAGCTGCAGGACGAGCTCTCCGGCCCGGAACCTGCCGCGGCTGCGTGACTTGTGACGCGCCTGCCACAAATAAAAGACCCCCCAGGCGCCGATCAGCCAGGCTTTCTGCCACTATTTGATCGCGGTCGAGGCCGTTAGCGGGCCGGTTCCTCTTGAAACCGGTCCTGCCGACCGCAGTTGCTGGTCACAGGAGTCCCTCATGCACATGCTCTACAACTCCCCCAGTTTCATCGTGGTCCAGTTCGACGTCCCCGTCGAGCAGCTGCGCCGTGACGGCCGTGATCTCCCCGCCCTGCAGCGCGGCGGCTTCGAGATCGTCGACAAGTTCTCCCGCAAGGAGATCTTCATCGAAGGCGCGCTGGCCCAGCAGTTCCAGGAAGGCGTCGAGGCGCTCATCGAGCAGGAGCCCAGCGAGGAAGAGCTGGACGACTTCATCGAGCGCTACGCCAACATGGGCCAGCAGCCCGTCGTCATGCACTGAACCCTGCCGGGCGGGCGCCCTGCCCGCCCGCGATCGCCGCGGCCCCGCCGTCGGCACGCCCCGCGCTCCATGCCCCCAGGCGCGCATGACCCGTCCGTTCTGCGCCCACGCCTTCTCCTCTCTCCTGGCCCGCGCCAAGTCCCGCACCGGGCCCGTCGAGCCGCCGCCCGCCCGTCCTCGCGGGCACACCCCGCCGGCATTTCGCGTGAGAGTTCACGAAACCAGCCCCCGGACGGGACTTGTCCTGACGCCCTCCCTGCGCCAAGATGGGTCGCACGCCGGGCCTGACAGCCCGGCGTTGCATTCACCCTCTGCAAGGAGCGGCCCATGGTGAAACGTCTGGTTGAAGCGCGCGTCCTGGCCTCCCCCGGCCTCAAGGACGCGCCCGTCATGGACCGCATGTGCTCGCACTTCGTGCTCACGCTGACGGTCAAGCACGCCAACCGCTTCAACCTGCGCCGGGACTTCAACGGCCTGCTCTCCTTCACCGGCCGCCATCTCGTCTGGCCCCAGCGCGTGCTCACCCGCCTGCGGGCCTATCTCGCCCAGCGCTGCGCCCACAACGAACTCTGGGCCGGTCACACCGCGCTCGACGACACCCGCTTCCTCGAGCGTCACGGCGTCTGGAACGGCCCGTTCGCCGAGGCCACGCTCTTCTTCTACCTGGACGAGTACATCAAGGACTCGCCCAAGGACATGATGGCCCTGCTCGCCAGCACCTGCGAGCACCTCGATCGCCAGCTCAAGCGCGAGTCCGCCCTCGTCGAGAAGAACATCGACGCGCTGGGCCACCTGCTGCAGCTCAATCCGGCGGAGCGCGCCATCCTGCTCTACGGCACCCTCGCCCGCTACCAGCGCGAGCTGCGCGGCGCGCTGGTGGAGTTCAAGGTCAACAACGCCCAGGAGGCCTTCGCCGCCATCGCGGCCGTGGCCGGCGTGGACGAGCGCGAGGTGGCCGAGGCGCTGCGCGCGGGCTCGCGCCTGGAACGCATCGGCATGGTGGAGAACCTCATCTCCGAGCACAACATCACCGACCTGGCCGACCTCATGAAGGTCAGCGACCAGCTCCCGCCGGTGCTGATGCGCGAGTACCGCGACCCGAACGACCTCATGGCCGTCTTCACGCGGCCCGCCACGCGCAGCGAGCTCGCCCCGCAGGACTTCCAGTTCGTCGCCGAGGACCTCGACCTCCTCGGCCAGCTGCTGCGCCATGCCGTGGCGCGCCACCAGGCAGGCGTCAACGTGCTGCTCTACGGCCCGCCGGGCACCGGCAAGACGGAGCTGGCCAAGGTGGCCGCGCAGGCCGCGGGGCTCGATCTCTATGAGGTCGAGTACGCGGACCGCGACGGCAACTCGCTCTCCGGCCGGGACCGCTACCGCTCGCTCCAGATCAGCCAGGTCTTCCTCAAGGCCAGCAGCAATGTGGCCCTGCTCTTCGACGAGGTCGAGGACGTCTTCCCGCCGCTGTCGGGGGATGCCGTGCAGCTCATGGCCCGCCTGGATTCGGCGCTGGACCTGCCCAGCGGCAATTCGGTCAGCGGCAAGGCCTGGGTCAACCAGATCCTGGAGAGCAACCCGGTGCCGGTGATCTGGGTCACCAACCGCATCGAGCAGATCGATCCCGCCTTCCGCCGCCGCTTCCAGTACCACCTGGAGCTGAAGTCCCCACCGCCGGGGGCTCGGCTGAGCCTCGTGCAACGTGCCCTGGCGGATGTGCCGGTCAGCGCCGAGTTCCGCGAGCGGCTGGCCGCCCGGCGCGGGCTCACGCCGGCCCAGATCCGCACCGCCGTGCGTTTCGCGCAGCTGACCTGCGAGCAGCCGGACGCGGCGAACTACGAGCGCCTGATCGACCGCCAGCTGCTCAACGCCGACCGCGCCCTGGGCCACCAGGCCCAGGACCGCGAGGAGCGCCGCCGCGTGACGCAGTACGAGCTGGACCTGCTGAACTGCGAGTCCCGCTATGACGTCGCGCGCATCGTCCAGGCCCTGCGCAAGCGGGGGCATGGCAATCTGTGCTTCTACGGCCCGCCCGGCACCGGCAAGACCGCCCTGGCGGAGCACATCGCCGAGCAGCTCGGCCGTCCGCTGATGGTGCGCCAGGCCAGCGACCTCGCCAGCAAGTTCGTCGGCGAGACCGAGCAGAACATGGCTCGCATGTTCGAGTCCGCCGCACAGGAGGGCGCCGTGCTGCTGCTCGACGAGGCCGACAGCTTCCTGCGCAGCCGCCGCATGGCCGAGCGCCAGTACGAGGTCAGCGAGGTGAACGAGATGCTCGCCGGCATGGAGCGCTTCCCGGGCATCTTCATCTGCACGACCAACCTCTTCGAGGACCTGGACGAGGCCGCGCTGCGGCGCTTCGCGTTCAAGATCCGCTTCAAGCCGCTGCGGGCCGAGCAGCGCTGGCTGATGTTCGAGCGCGAGGCCGGCGCCGCCCCCACCGCGGAGCAGCGCGAGCGGCTGGCCCGCCTGGACTGCCTCACCGCCGGGGACTTCGCCGCCGTGCGCCAGCAGGGCGAGATCCTGGGCGAGTCCCCCGGCACCGAGGAATTCCTCGAGCAGCTGGAAGCCGAGCACCGGGTCAAGCCCGAGGTGCGGCAGCAGCGGAGCATCGGGTTCCGGCACTGAGCCCGCCACGGTCTTCACGCGACCGACGCTCGCCCTTCACCCGCCCTGCACCGAGGGTCCGCCCGGCCATCGCACACGACTCCGGCCGGCCAGGCCCCTCGGAGCCGCCGCTGGCGTAGTCTTGCGTCCATGCTGCTGACCCTGGCCACCCTGCTGATCCTTCTGACCGGCCTCGCCCATTCCTGGCTGGGCGAGCGCTACCTGCTGCGCCGACTCTTCAAACGCGACGACCTGCCCGCGGTGCTCGGCAGCACGGCCTTCACCACGGGCACGCTGCGCTTCGTCTGGCACCTGCTGACCGTGGTGTGGTAGGGCCTGGCCGCGCTGGTGATGCTCGCGCGGCAGGGGCCGCTGGACGGCCGCACGGTGCTGCAGGTGCTGGGCGGCATCGCCGCGGTGTCGGCCCTGTTCCCGCTGGTCTTCACGCGGGGCAGGCACCTGTCCTGGCTGGCCTTCCTGGCCATCGCGGGGCTGCTGTGGCTGGGCGCCGGCCGGCTGTGAGGGCGCGATGCCCGTGCCGCGCGCGCCTCAGGGTGCCCGCGGCGGCGGCACCGGCGTCGTCTGCGAGGAGGTCAGCTGCCATCGCCCGTCCACCCAGGCCGCTGTCAACGCCTGGGTCATGCGCATCCGGCGGGGGCCGCTGCCCATCTCCAGCGTCTGCGTGATGACGGCCAGGGTGCCGGTGAGGCGCACCGTCTGCTCCAGTACCTGGTGGGGCGGCGCGGCGGTCTTCCGGTCGGGCGCATAGAAGCCGAGGACCGCCTCGCGCTCGTCCACCTCGCCCTTGGGCGACACCTCCACGAACTGCGGCGCCGTCACGCGGGCCAGCATGGCCGGATCGAAGGCGAACTGCGCCTCCACGTAGCGCCGGGCCAGAGCCTGCAGTTCCGGCACCTGGGTGGCCGGCGGCCCCGGCACGCTGGCGCAGGCCCCGAGAAGGCTGGCGGCCAGCAGCAGCGCGGGGAGCGCACAAGACAGCGGCTTGGGAGGCATGGGGGGCTCCGGTGAGGCGAAAAGGCCAGCATACTCACGGCCCCGACCTCACCGCCCGTGCTGACGGTCATCCCCCGCACGGTCCTTCCCTCGCTGACCCGCAGAGTTCCCGCCATGTACACCGCCACCTTCACCTTCGCCAAGGGCGACTGGGACGCCGAGTTCCACGCCCTGGACGCCACCATCTCCGCCGCCGCGCGGGCGATGCCGGGCTACCTGGGCGAGGAAAGCTGGGAAGACGCCGCGCGGGGCCAGATCTGCAACGTCTACTACTGGGAGAGCCTCGAGGCCCTGCAGGCGCTGATGCAGCACCCGGATCACCTGGAGGCCAAGCGGCAGCAGGCGCGCTGGCTCAAGGGCTACCAGGTGCAGGTGGCGCAGGTGCTGCGCACCTATGGCGATGGCCTGCTCCCCTGCCCCTGGCGCCCCGCGACCGTCGAGCAGGCCGCGCTCACGCCTGCCCCCCGCGTCCGCCCCCTGAACGCCCGCCCGGCGCCCTGACACAATGCCCCCGAGTCGCCGCGCTTGAACGGCGGCGCAAGCGCTCTAGCGAGCAAGGAGGGTGGCATGCGTGTGCTGGGACCTGTGCTGGGCCTGTTCGTGGCCTGGATCCTGGGGGACTGGTTCGGTTGGCGGGAGGGCGGCTTCGTGGCCCTGGGCGCCGTGATGGGCGGCATCGCCTTCCACCTCCACCGCCGCGTGACGGACCTGCAGGCGCAGGTGAGCGCCATGCAGCACCAGCTCTCGACGCTGGGCCGCGCCCCGATGGAAGCGCCGGCCGACGCTGCCCCGACCGCCCTGCCGGCGACCGCGGTGGTGGCGCGCCCCGTGGCGACCGCACCGGTCATGCCGCCGGTGGCGCCCACGCCACCCGCGTCGCCCGCTGCCACGACTGCTACGACGACTGCCGCAACGACCGCGCCGCCTCCCGTCCCGATGGCCCCGGTCTACCAGGCCCCGGCGCCCATCGAGCGCCTCTCGATGCCGCCGGCACGCCCGGCAGATCCGGCCCCTGCGCTGGAACCCGACGAGCGCAGCCTCGACGTCGTGAGCAGCCTCGGCGCCAGCGTGCTGGCCTGGTTCCGCGGCGGCAACACCATCGTGCGCGTGGGCGTGCTGGTGCTGCTGGTGGGCGTGGGCCTGCTGCTGCGCTATGCCGCCGAGCATGCCGTGATCCCGCTGGCCTGGCGCCTGGCCGGCAGCGCGCTGGGCGGCCTCGCCCTGACCGCCGTGGGCCTGCGCCTCACGCCCCAGCGGCGCGGCTACGGCCTGAGCCTGCAGGGCGCGGGCGTCGGCATCGCCTACATGACGCTGTTCGCGGCGTTCCGGCTGTACGGCCTGATGCCCTCGGGCCTGAGCTTCGGGCTGATGGCCCTGCTGTGCGCGGCGATCACCGCCCTGGCGCTCAAGCAGGACGCCCTGCCCCTGGCCGCGCTGGGCTTCGGTGGCGCCTTCCTCGCGCCGGTGCTGGTGTCGACGGGCCAGGGCAGCCACGTGGCCCTGCTGAGCTACTACCTGCTGCTGAATCTCAGCATCGCCGCCATCGCGCGGCGCAAACCCTGGAAGCTGCTGCACCTGGAGGGGTTCCTCTTCACGCTGGGCATCGGCGCCGCCTGGGGCTTCAAGGCCTACCGGCCCGAGCTCTTCGCCAGCACCGAACCCTTCCTCATCGCGCACTTCCTGCTCTATCTCTACATCGGCGTGCAGTACACGCTGCACCTGATCGAGCGCAGCACCCCCGAGCAACGCCTGCCGGTGGTCGACGGCGGCCTGTTCTTCGGCACCCCCATCGCCGCCTTCGGGCTGCAGGCGGCCCTGCTGCAGCACCAGCCGCTGGCGCTGGCTTTCAGCGCGGCAGTGATGTCGGGCCTCTACCTGCTGCTGGGCCGCGCGCTCCTGCGCCGCGCCGGCAGCCGCGTGCTGCTGCTGGTGGAGAGCATGCTGGCCATGGGGCTGATCTTCTTCGCCCTGGTGACACCCCTGGCGCTGGACGCCCGCTGGACCAGCGCCGCCTGGGCCGTGCAGGGCGCCGGCATGCTCTGGATCGCGCTGCGCCAGCAGCGGACCTGGGCCGCCGTGATGGGCCTGCTGCTGCAGGTGCTGGCCTGCCTGGCGTACTGGGGCCAGCCATCCCACGGTGCGCCGGCCGGCCCGGGCGGCTGGCTCTTCCTCAACACCGCCTGGCTGGGTCTCTCGACGCTGGTGCTGGCCCTGCTGTTCAGCAGCCACCTGCTGCAGCGCCAGCCTCGCGGCGAGGGCATCGCCCGGACGCTGGCGGAGCCGGTGGTGTCCTGGCTGCTGCTCGGCGCCGCGCTGGCACAGCTCTGGCTGCCCGGCATCGAGGAGCTGCGGCAATGGGACCAGGCCCGCTACACCGAACCGCTGCTCGCGGCCGGCTGGAGCGCGCTCCTGGCGCTGGCCGGCGAAGGCCTGCGGCGCCGGCTGCGCTGGCCCGCGCTGGCGCTCGCCTCGCAGCTGTTCGCCGGCATCGGCCTGCTGCTCGGCGCGGCCGGCGTGCTGATGGCGCTGCTGCGGGTCGATCTCACCGTCGACCATCTGCTGCTGGGCCAGGGCGGCCTCGACACCGGCCTGCTGTGCCTGATCGCGGCCGCCTGCCTGCTGCGCCGCCAGGACCGGGACGCCGCCCCTGCGCCGACCCCGCTGCCCGCCCAGAGCCTGCTCGTCCTCGGCGCCTGGCACCTCCTGCTGCACCTGGCGGCCCTGCCCTATGCCCTCGCCATCGCCCACATCGGCCGTCACGAGGCCTGGACCCCGGCCGCGCTGATCGTGCTGCCCACGCTGCTGACGTTGGCGATGCTGGGGCGGCGGCTGGGGGCACGCTGGCCGTTGACGGGGCATGCCGGGCTGCTGCGCGCCGCCGTGCTGCGCCCCTGGCTGGCCGTGCTGATGCTGTGGAGCCTCGGCGCCAACCTGCTGGGAGACGGCCGCATGGACCCGCTGCCTTCGCTGCCGCTGCTCAATCCGCTGGACCTGGCCCATGGCCTCGTGCTGCTGTATGCCCTGCGCCTGAGCCGCAGCGAGGCGGGCGGCTCGCTGGGCCCGGCCTGGCGCCGTGCCGCCGCCGGGCTGGTCTTCTTCTGGCTCAACAGCCTGCTCGTGCGCACCCTGCACCAGGGGGCCGGCACACCGCTGTGGGTGGACGGCGCGCTGGGCAACAGCCTGGTCCACACCAGCCTGAGCGTGCTGTGGACGCTGACGGCGCTGCTGAGCATGGGCTGGGCCACCCGACGCGCGCCGGCGCACCTGGCGCGGGGCGTGTGGATGGTCGGCGCCGGCCTCCTGGGCGTCGTCGTGGCCAAGCTTTTCCTGCTGGACCTGTCGATGCTGAACAGCCTCATGCGCATCGCGAGCTTCCTCGTGGTGGGGGTGCTGATGCTGGTCATCGGCTACGTCGCGCCGCTGCCGCCCTCCGCCGGCAGCCCCTCTGCAAAGGCCGCCTCATGACGCTGACCCGACGTGAACTTGGTCTCGCGGTCCTGGCCACCACGCTGACTGCCCCGATGGGTGCCGCCCTGGCGGCCTCCCCGCCCCCGGCGCCGCCCGCGGCCACGGTGTGGGCTCCGGTGCAGGCACAGCCGGGCGGCGGCCTGCAGCGCCTCGCGCTGCCCTGGGCCCTGCTGCAGGCAAGCCCCGCCGTGCCGCTCGACGCCGCCCAGGTGCTGGACGCCTGGGGGCAGGTCTTGCCCAGCGCCTGGGCCGGCGCGCCGCCGACCGCGCAGTCCCGGCGTGAGCTCGACGTGCCGCTGTGGGCCTGGCCGGAGCATCCCGGCCCCCTGCCGAGAGAGGACCTCGGCACGCTGGTCCTGGAGCTGGACGCGAATGGCGGCGTGCGCCGCCTGGAGACGCGTCACCTGCCGGGCGGCCCCCCGCAGCGCGGATCCGGCCATGGCCGCTGGCTGCTCGACCTCGCCACCCTGCGCGGCAGTGCCGAGCGCGGTCTCGATCTCCAGCTGGACTGGACCCCGACGCCGGCCGGGCAGGCGCTCAGCGTGGCGCTGGAGGGCAGCGACGACATCCACGTCTGGCGCCCCCTGCATCAGGCCCAGCTGCTCGATCTGCCGGCCGGCGCCGGCGGCCCGGCGCTGCAGCTCAAGCACATCCCCTGGCCGTCAGAGCAGCCGCTGCCGCGCTACCTGCGCCTGCGCTTCGACCAGCCCGTGGCGCTCAAGACGGCCCGGCTCAGCGTGGAGGGCCGCCAGCACCCGCCTCTGCAGGTCGAGACGCTGTCCTGGCCCGCCGAGCCGCCGCGGGAGGGCGAGCCCCCGCGCTGGCGGCTGGACCTGCCCGTGGCCCTGCGCCCGGACGCCCTGCAACTGCAACTGCCCGCGCTGAACCAGCTGCTGAGCCTGCGCCTGGAGCAGCGGCAGCAGGACGGGCAGCCCTGGCAGGTGGTGCAGCGCCTCGTGGCCTGGCGCATGCAGCGCCAGGGCGTGGAGGCGCAGTCGCCCGCGGAGCCCGTCCAGGCCACCTCGGCCCGGCAGTGGCGGCTCGTCGCGGAAGGGCCGGTGCCCGCCGAACTGGCCAGCGGCCCGCTGCGCCTGCAGTGGCACTGGCGCCCACCGCAGCTGATCACCCTGCTGCCGGCAGACCCGGCCGCCCTGGCCGGGGTGCGGCTCAGCCTCGGCGCGGCGGGCCCCGCCACCCCGCGCGGGCGGCTGGCCTTGCCGACGCTCATGCCGGACTACCAGCCCGGCAGCGAATACCAGCTCCCGCTGGCCCCGCTGGGCGCGCCTCAGCGCCAGGCCGCCCCGCCGCCGCCGCCGGCCTGGCAGGATCCGGCCACGCGCCAGCGCTGGACGCTGTGGGCGGTGCTGGGCGTGAGCGTGCTGGGCCTGGCGGGCCTGGCCTGGCGCCTCAAGGGAGAGATGGGCATCGACCCGGGCGCCGAACCGCCGGCGGGCGGGGCGCCGCGCTGAGGTCAGCGCGAGGTCCGCGGCGACGCCGCCACGCCTGGGCGCGGAGCGCGCGCTCGTCCTGCCCGGCCCGCCCAGGACAGACCGATGCGCTAGACTCGCCGCATTAACTTCGCAGGTCAGCGCCCCGCCATGACGCCATCGCCCGCCGACGCCCCCTCCCGCTCCTCCGGGGCCTACACGCGCCTGGCCGGGGTCTATGACGGCATCGCGCTCCTGGGCTTCGCCGCCACCTGGCCCTTCAATGTCCAGTACCTGCTGCAGGGCGGCAGCCTCGCGCCGACGGCGTTCTTCGGCACCGCCTTCGCGAACGTGCTCACCACGGCCTTCACCCTGGACCTCTTCATCGCCGCCCTCGCCTTCGCCGTGTTCGCCGTGACAGATGCACGGCGCTGCGGCGTGCGGCGCCCCGGGCTGTACGTGCTCCTGTGCTTCTGCGCCGGCCTGGCCATCGCCCTGCCGCTGTACCTGGCACGGCGCGAGCAGGCGCGCGTCCGCTCGGGCGCCTGCCCCTGAGGCCTGCGGCGTGATCCATTCCCGGGTGCGACGGGGCCCCTGCTGGTAAACTCCCGGGATTGCTGCCGTCTCGCTTTCCTCCGCAGCATGCTGTGCGTCTGCACGCGGGCTTCACGCCTTGCCGCAGCCACGACCAGGCTTCGTCCCGATTCCAGGACGCCTGCGGCCCCAGGCAAGCTCGTCTGGCTCATCGATTCCGGCCGCCCGCCGTCACAGGCGGCACCCGACGGAGTCCTGAACTGCACACCCCGCGACGCCACCGTCGGCCCTGCCGAGCCGGTGATCTCGCAATCACCCGCGCGGCCAGCCCTCGCACCCGGTGACGCCGGCGCTCCTAGCAGCAGCCTGGCGGCCCGGTCCGTGCTGGCGAGCGGCGGTCGGACGACGCCGGCACGGCCGGCGCCCGACCGTTCATCCAAGACACAGGTTCATCAAAGGACAAACTCATGGCAAAAGAAGAACTCATCGAAATGCGCGGCAAGGTCGACGAAGTGCTGCCGGATTCCCGCTTCCGCGTGACGCTGGACAACGGCCACACGCTGATCGCCTACACCGGCGGCAAGATGCGCCGCCACAACATCCGCATCCTGGCGGGTGACAACGTCTCGCTGGAACTGTCGCCCTACGACCTCAACAAGGGCCGCATCACCTTCCGCCACCTCGAGCCCCGCACCGGCGCCGCGCCGGCACCGCGCCGCCGCTTCTGAGCGCGCGCCCCGCTCAATGCCAGCGGGGCGTCACCGGCTCGCGGGCGCTAATCGCCAGCGCATTCCCGCTCGGGTCCCGGATGAACATGGTCCAGTGCTCGTCGGCATGACCCTCGTGCTGGCAATGGGGCGGCACCTCGAAGCGCAAGCCGGATGCCATCAGCCGCTGCGCCAGGTTGCGCCACTGCGGCAGGCTCAGGCAGACGTCCAGCGCAGCCTCCGGGGCGGCCTCGGATGGCGCCTCCGCCAGCTGAACGGCCAGACGGGCGCCGAAGAAGTCGAAGAACAGGCCACGGGCCTCGCGGATGTCCAGGGGCGCCTCACGGCAGCCCAGCAGCCCGCCATAGAAGGCACGCGCCTGGGACAGGTCGTGCACCCGGATCGCCCGTTGCAGGGCCGCGGTGGCCAGAGAGTCGGCATCGGAAGTCATCATTCCTGAATCTCCTGAGAGTTCTGGATACCGGGTGACACAGCCAAGCAACGTCTTGTTGCATTGGAGGGTCAGGATAGCCAAGCCGCCCCCTGGTGGCGAGCCTCCACGAGGGGCCACTTGCGCGCACGCGACGCCCGCCTGTCCCACAAAGCTGTGGCATCGTGCGGGCATGAGCAAGGAACTGCCCTCCACTTTCAAGCTGCTGACGGTCTGGTTGCTGATCCTGACCGGGGTCTTCCTGGCCGTGCTGGCCTGGCAGCACCAGCGCGAACGGCCGCGCTTCACGCTCAATGAACGCGAGCTGCGCCTGCAGCGAGGGGCGGACGGCCATTTCCACTGGCCGGGCCACCTCGCCGGGCAGGCCACGGTGTTCCTCGTGGACACCGGCGCCACCACCACCGCCCTGCCCCGCGCCCTGGCCGAGCAGCTCGGCCTGCACCCGCTGGAACGCCTGCGCAGCAGCACGGCAGGGGGCGTGGTGGACGGCTATGCCGCGGAGGTCGACCTGCGCCTCGAGGGCGGCCTGCATGCCGAGCGCCTGCGTGTGGCGGTGCTCCCGTCGCTGGACGCCCCCCTGCTGGGCATGGATGTCCTGGGCCGGCTCAAGTTCCGTCAACATGACGGCGAATTCACCGTGGAGCTTCAATGACGATCCTTCGACACTGGCGGCGCCTGTGCAGCGCCGCGCTGGCCGCCCTGCTGGGCGGCGCGGCGGGGCTGGCGAACGCGCAGAACTGCCCACCGGCGCTGCCCGCGCCCAATCCCGCCCTCCTGAGCCAGCCCCCCGCCCAGGCGCCGGACCGCGGCCTGCTGTGGCAGCTGGAAAAGGACGGCCGGACGGCCTGGCTCTACGCCAGCATCCACATCGGACGACCGGACTGGCTGGTGCCGGGCATGCGACTGCAGGCCGCCCTGGCCGCCAGCGACACCGTCGCGCTGGAGCTCGACCTGACCGATCCGCAGGTGATGCAGGCGCTGGCGGGCCCGGTGCCCGGCCGGCCCGCCCTGACCCTGCCCGCCGACCTGCAGACGCGCCTGCAGGCCGTGGCCCGGCGCGAATGCACGGACCTCGCCCCCCTGGCCGCGCTGCACCCGATGCTGCAGCTCGGTCAGCTCGTGGCCCAGAGCGCCCGGCGTGACGGCATGAGCGTCGAATACGGCCAGGAGCTGGCGCTGATCGTCCAGGCACAGCGCCGGGGCCTGCGCCTGGCGGGGCTGGAGACGCCGCAGGGGCAGCTGCAGGCGCTGATTCCCGCGGACCGCAAGGCGGCGCTGGAGGAGATCCGCGAGGGCCTGCGGCAGCTCGAATCGCCCCAGCTGCGACAGCAGACCCGCCGCCTCACCGAAGCCTGGGCCGCCGGGGACCTGAACACGCTGGAACGCTACGAGACCTGGTGCGACTGCGTGAAGACCGCCGCCGATCGCGCGGCCCTCAAGCGCACGCTGGACGACCGCAATCCCGGCATGGCCGACGGCATCGTGAAGCTCCACGGACAGGGCCGCCGCCTGCTGGTGGCGGTCGGCGCGCTGCACATGACGGGCGAGGCGAGCCTCCTCCAGGCCCTGCGGGCGCGTGGCTTCACCGTCACGCAGCGCTGGCCGGAGCCGCGCTGACCGGCGCCCGGCCGGCCCTTGGCGCTACCATCGCGCCATCACCCCAGGAGGCCCCATGGCAGACAGCAGCAGCTTCAGCAAGTTCGTGCCCGGATTCGAGTTCCTGCAGGGCCTGGTCAAGAACGCCGGCGCCGCCCTGCCCGGCATCGGCCAGTGGGTCGCGCCCACGCTGAACCCGGAGGAACTCTCCAAGCGCATCGAGGAGCTGCGCACGGTGCAGTTCTGGCTGGAGCAGAACGCCCGCATGCTCGGCGCCACCATCCAGGCCCTGGAGGTGCAGCGCATGACGCTGTCCACGCTGAAGTCCATGAACGTGCCGCTCGCCGAGCTGGGCGAGACGCTCAAGGTGCCGCCGATGCCCGAGTACCGCCTGCCCGAAATGCCGCCGATGCCCGGCATGCCGGCGGCCGCCCCGAAGGCCGCCAAGGCGCGCAAGGCCCCTGCGCCGGCCGCCGAGGCGCCGGCCGCACCGGCGCTGGGCGCGGTGGACCCGATGCAGTGGTGGTCCGCCCTGAGCAACCAGTTCACCCAGCTTGCCACGCAGGCGATGAAGGACGGCGCCACCGACGCCGCCAAGAACCTGGCCGGCGCCATGGTCAAGCAGAGCTTCGACGCCGCGGGCGAGACGATCAAGAAGGCCGCGGCCATGCCGCTCAACGTGGCCAAGAGCGCGGCGGCGGCGGCCGGCGCGGCCGCGGGTGCCGCCGCCGGGGCCGCGGCCAACGCGGCGGTCAAGCCGGCCCTCAAGGCTGCCAGCCGCAAGACGACGCCCGCCCGCAAGCGCAGCACGCGCTGAGGGACCGGCTGACGCCTGCGCCCTGTGGCCGCCTCCCGCATCCCGCCCATCCAGTGCCTGCTGGCCTTCGAGGCCGTCGCGCGCCTGCGCAGCGTGAGTCTGGCGGCCGAGGAGCTGAGCGTCACGCCCAGCGCGGTGAGCCACCGCATCCGCCAGCTCGAGACGCAACTGGGCTTCAAGCTCTTCGCCCGGGACTTCACCCCGTCCGACGACGGCCAGCGCTACCTGCCCTCGGTGCGCCAGGGGCTCAAGGCCCTGCAGCAGATTCCCGGCCCCGGCGGCGCGGGGCTGCAGTCCGCGCGGCTGCGCCTGGCGGTGACGCCCACCTTCTCGCGCCAGATCCTGCTGCCGCGCCTGGCCCTGTTCCGCCATGCCTACCCCGAGATCGAGCTGGTGATGCAGGTGGCCATCCCCCTCACCAACACGAAGTCCGAGGACGCCGACCTCGAGATCCGCTACGGCACCGGCGACTACCCCGGCCTCGAGTACCGCCGCATCCTCAGCGACGAGCTCACGCCCGTCTGCAGCCCCGAGTACCTGCACGAGTTCGGCCCCTTCGACGGCTTTGACAGCGCCGAGGACATCCGCCGCGCCCGCCTGATCCGCAGCCCGCTGGACCCCTGGAGCACCTGGTTCGAGGCCCATGGCATCCACCTGGACGAGCCCCGCACCGGCGCGCAGTTCAATGACGTCGGCCTGGTGCTGGACGCCGCGGCCGCCGGCTTCGGCGTGGCCCTGATGCGCATGAAGCTGGGCCTGACCTGGCTGGACAGCGGCCGGCTGCTGCGTCTCTCGCCCCGTACCGTGCCCTCGCCCTTCCACCACTACCTGTGCTGGAAGCCGGGGGCGATGGAGCGCTGGGAGTGCGCGGCCTTCGGGGACTGGCTGTTCAAGGCGCTGGGCTGATCGCCACGCCGATGCCCTCATGCGCCTGACCCGCTGCGTCATCGCCACCCTGCTCGCCGCGGCACCGCCGGCTTGGGCGGACGACGCCTTTTCGGAGCTGATCTACGTTTGCGACGCCCCCCGCTCCACGCTCACCCTCGGCAGGGTGGACGCGCAGGCCGAGGCCAGGCTGCAGGCGGCACGGGCCCGCGGCCAGCAGGCCGAACGAGTGGACGTCAGCCCGCTCATCCACAGAACCCGGCAGACCAGCGCCGACGGCAGCCCGTTCCGGGGGGCCTCCGATACGCTGGTCAAGACCTGCGGCGACTTCACCGTCACCCTGGCCGGTGGCTATCTCAACGCCAACCCGGACGGCGCGGACGGGGTCTACGAGTGGCCGCTGGTCCGCATCGAGCACCGCAGCGGCAAGCGCTTCCCCATGCTCACGCTCGGCCGCTGCGACGCCAGTGCCGCCCGTTTCAGCCGCACCACGGCCTGCCCCATGGCGTGGGCCACGGAGATCCGCGCCTTCCTCCTGGACGGGCCCGGGCCCCGGGAGCCGGTCCTGTCGCTGGAGCATCAGTTCTCCGACTGGCGAGGACCGGAGGACGCGCCCTGAGCCCCGGGGACCGCCGAGGGCAGCGCCGCCCTCGAAGCCCCAGCGCCGGACCCCGCGTCGATCCAGCCCCCCCTTTCGCGCAGGCCTTCTTCCTGAAGGTCCCCCTGCCCGGTCCGCGGCCCGTCGGGGAGGGGCACACGCGCCAGCCCCGCGGCGGGCCGGCTCCCGGCTGGCCCGGGCCGAGTTCGCGTGCCTGCATCCGGGCAACGCCCGGCGCTTCGGCCGGCGAGCGCCTGGGCTAGCATGGCCCCATGCCCATCACGCCCTTCCATTTCGGCCTGGGCGCCGCACTCCACGGCGCCGCGCCGCGGCACCTGAGCTTCCTGGCCTTCTGCGCGGCCAATGTGCTGATCGATGTCGAGTCGGCGTGGAACCTGCTGCGGGGCCACCATCCCGTCCACGCCTTCTTCCACAGCTACCTGGGCGCGACGCTGGCCGGCCTGCTCACGGCCGGGCTGGGCTGGCTGGGGCGGCGCTGGCGCCAGCGCCGCGGCAGCGTCAAGCGCCCGCCGGGACAGGCCCGCGCCGTGACCGTGGGGGCGCTGCTGGGCGCCGGGTCCCATGTGATGCTGGACAGCGTCATGCATGCCGACATCCGGCCCCTGGCCCCCTTCAGCGAGGCCAACGGCCTGTACGGACTGCTGCCCCTGCCGGAGCTGCACCTGCTGCTCGTGGGCCTGGGCGTGCTGGGCGGACTGGCCGTGTGGCTGCGGCGGCTGCACGCCGGGGAGTGAGCAGCGATGCCATGGCATGTCGAGACCCTGATCCTGGACCGCGTGTTCGATGTGCAGCGCGAGACCGGCCCCGAGGGCAATGAACCCTGTACCGCGTTCTCCTTCGAGGCCGGCGGCCAACGGCATTTCGCCATTTGTGTGCCCGGTCATCCGGCACTCGAGGCCGGCCACTGCCTGAGCTTCGTGCTGGAGAAGCCGGGAAACTGGCAGACAGTGCAGGGCTGGCGCAATCACAGCACGGGAGAACGGGTGCTGCCACGGGCCGGCCTCGCCTGCTTCGGACTCCTGGTGGGTCTGCTGATGTCGGCCCTGGCCCTGTTCGCGCTTTGGTCGAGTGCCCACACCCGCTCGGCGAGCTGGGGCACCGGGCTCGGTCTGGTCGTGGGCCTGTGCGTGAGTGCCGGACTGGGCAGGCAATGGCAGCGCCAGCGCCAGGTGATCGAGCTCATCGAGGCCCTGCCCTCCCCGACGGAGGCCTTGCCAGGCACCGGAGCGCCAAAGCCCTCCGCTTGACGTCACCCTGACACCGCGCCGAGATCCGCCTCCGGATCTACCCTGTGTCCATCCACGCCCTGAAATTTCCTCAAGGCGCGCCCCGCCAGGATTCACGCAGCGCCCGCCCATGGCCCTTCACCATCGCTCCCCAGCGGCTCATTCCCAAGGGCCCACCACAAGAGCGACTGGAGACAACCATGGTCTGGCAACAGGTCTACAACCCCTTCGACAACATGCTGCTCAGCACGCTGGTGGCCGCCATCCCGGTGGTCGTCATGCTGCTCGGGCTCGGCGTGTTCCACCTCAAGGCCCACGTGGCCGCGGCGGCCGGCCTGGCCAGCGCCCTGCTGATCGCCATCGTGGCCTTCGGCATGCCGGCGGGCATGGCCACGCGGGCCGCGCTGCTGGGCGGGCTCACCGGCCTGCTGCCCATCGGCTGGATCGTGCTGAACATCATCTTCCTGCACCAGCTCACCGAGCAGAACGGCAGCTTCAAGGTGCTGCAGGACTCCATCGCCGGCATCACGCAGGACCGCCGGCTGCAGCTGCTGCTGATCGCCTTCGCCTTCGGCGCCTTCTTCGAGGGCGCGGCCGGCTTCGGCACGCCCGTGGCGGTGACGGCGGCCATCCTGATCGGCCTCGGGTTCTCGCCGCTGGCCGCCTCGGGCCTCTCGCTGATCGCCAACACGGCGCCGGTGGCCTACGGGGCGCTGGGCACGCCGGTGATCACGCTGGCCAAGGTCCATGGCTACGACCTGATGGCCGTCTCCGGCATGATCGGCCGCCAGCTGCCCTTCTTCTCGCTGCTGGTGCCCTTCTGGCTGATCTGGGCCTTCGCCGGCCGCAAGGCCATGATGGAGATCTGGCCTGCCATTCTGGTGACGGGCCTGTCCTTCGCCATCCCGCAATACCTGGTGAGCAACTTCATCGGCCCCGAGCTGGTGGACGTGATCGCCGCCATGGTGTCGATGACCTGCCTGGTGGGCTTCCTGCGCGTCTGGCAGCCCAAGAAGCTGTGGACCTCGGTCTCGCTGAAGGGCCATGAGCAGGACGGCGGCGTCGCGCTGCCCCCGCAGAAGCCGCAGGTGCACCCGCGCAGCGCCGTCATCAAGGCCTGGACGCCCTGGGTGATCCTGACCGTCTTCGTGTTCGCCTGGGGCCTGCCGGTCACCAAGACCTGGCTGAATGGCATCTTTGCGCCCAAGTTCGCCATCGAGGGCCTGCACAAGCTGGTGCAGAAGGTCGCGCCGGTCGTGCCCACCCCGCACAACGAGGCCGCCGAGTACGTCTTCAACCTGCTGTCCTCCACCGGCACCGGCATCCTGCTGTCCGCCATCGTGGGCGGCCTGCTGATGGGCTACGGCATCCCGGCGCTCGTCCGCACCTTCTTCAAGACGGTGTGGCTGGTGCGCACCTCGCTGCTGACCATCGTGCTGATGCTGGCCCTGGGCACGCTGACGCGCTACAGCGGCCTGGACACCACCCTGGGCCTGGCCTTTGCCGGCACCGGCGTGCTCTACCCCTTCTTCGGCACCCTGATGGGCTGGCTGGGCGTGGCGCTGACGGGCTCGGACACCGCCTCCAACGTCCTCTTCGGCGGCATGCAGAAGGTGGCGGCCGAGCAGCTGGGCCTCAATCCCAACCTGATGGGCGCGGCCAACAGCTCGGGCGGCGTGATGGGCAAGATGATCGACGCGCAGTCCATCGTCGTGGCCTCCACCGCCACCCGCTGGTTCAACCATGAAGGCGACATCCTGCGCTACGTGTTCTTCCACAGCATCGCCCTGGCCTGCCTGGTGGGCATCTTCGTGACGCTGCAGGCCTACGTGCCGCCGTTCACCTGGCTCGTCCACTGATCCGCCGGCCTGCGGCCCTCCGGGCGGGCTACAGTGACGCACTGAGCCCGCCCTCCGCCTTGATGCCCCAGTCATGAACCTCACCGACGCCGCCTCGCTCACCCCGGCCGAGCGCGCCCAGCGCCAGCACCGCCTGGTGCAGGCCCTGCGCGGGCTCCTGCCGGCCCACGCCCTGCTGTGGCAGGCCGAGGAGACCACGCCCTACGAGTGCGACGGGCTCTCCGCCTACCGCGCCCGCCCGCTGGCCGTGGCCCTGCCCGAGACCGAGGCGCAGGTCGCCGCCGTGCTGCGCTGCTGCCTGGAGCTGGAGGTGCCCGTGGTCGCGCGCGGCGCCGGCACCGGCCTCTCGGGTGGCGCGCTGCCGCATCCCGACGGCCTCGTGCTCTCGCTCGCGCGGCTCAACCAGATCCTGGACATCGATCCGCTCGCCCGCACCGCCCGTGTGCAGTGCGGCGTGCGCAACCTCGCCATCTCCGAAGCGGCCGCGCCGCTGGGCCTCTACTACGCACCGGACCCGAGCAGCCAGATCGCCTGCACCATCGGCGGCAACATCGCCGAGAACTCCGGCGGCGTGCACTGCCTCAAGTACGGCCTGACCCTGCACAACGTGCTGCGGGTCAAGGGCTACACCGTGCGCGGCGAGGCCGTGACGTTCGGTTCCGAGGCGCTGGATGTGCCAGGTCTTGACCTGCTGGCCACGGTGGTCGGCAGCGAGGGCATGCTGGCCGTGGTGACCGAGGTGACGGTGCGCCTGCTGCCGCGGCCCATCCTGGCGCGCTGCATCATGGCCAGCTTCGACGACGTCCGCAAGGCCGGCCAGGCCGTGGCCGATCTCATCGCCGCGGGCATCATCCCCGCCGGGCTGGAGATGATGGACAAGCCCATGACCGCCGCCGTGGAGGACTTCGTCCACGCCGGCTACGACCTGACCGCCGAGGCCATCCTGCTGTGCGAGAGCGACGGCACGCCGGACGAGGTCGAGGAGGAGATCGAGCGCATGAGTGCCGTGCTGCGCGACAGCGGTGCCACGCAGATTTCGGTCAGCGCCGACGAGGCCCAGCGCCTGCGCTTCTGGAGCGGCCGCAAGAACGCCTTCCCCGCCTCGGGCCGCCTGAGCCCCGACTACATGTGCATGGACTCGACCATCCCGCGCAAGCGCCTGGCCGACATCCTGCTGGCCATCGCCGAGATGGAGAAGAAGTACGGCCTGCGCTGCGCCAACGTCTTCCATGCGGGCGACGGCAACCTGCACCCGCTGATCCTCTTCGATGCCAACGACCCGGACCAGCTGGACCGCTGCGAGCGCTTCGGTGCCGAGATCCTGGAGACGAGCGTGGCGCTGGGCGGCACCATCACCGGCGAGCACGGCGTGGGCATCGAGAAGCTGGCGTCGATGTGCGTGCAGTTCAGCCCCGAGGAGCTGCAGCAGATGCGCGCGTTCAAGGCCGCCTTCGATCCGCAGGGCCTGCTCAATCCGGGCAAGCTCATTCCCAGCCATGCGCGCTGTGCGGAATACGGCAAGATGCATGTCCGTAAAGGCCTGCTGGCCTTCCCTGATCTGCCGAGGTTCTGAATGTCCGCATCCGCTCCGTCTTCCCCGCGCCTGGCCCCCGACGCGCTGGGCGCCCTGCAGGCCCGCATCCAGGACGCCGCCACGCGGGGTCAGGTCTTGCAGCTGCAGGGCCAGGGCAGCAAGCAGTTCTACGGCGGCACGCCGCAGGGCGAGCTGCTGGACCTCACCCGGATCGACGGCCTGGCCGGCATCAGCGCCTACGAGCCGAGCGAGCTGGTGGTCACGGCCCGGGCCGCGACGCCGCTGGCCGAGCTGGAAGCGCTGCTGGCGGCGCAGGGGCAGCATCTGGCCTTCGAGCCGCCGCGCTTCGACGGCCGCGGCACCGTCGGCGGCATGGTCGCGGCGGGGCTGTCCGGCCCCTCGCGCGCCACGCAGGGCTCGCTGCGTGACCACGTGCTGGGCCTCACGATGATCAACGGCCGCGGCGAGCTGCTCAGCTTCGGCGGCACGGTCATGAAGAACGTCGCCGGCTACGACCTGCCCCGCCTGATGTGCGGCGGCCTGGGCGTGCTGGGCGTGATCGTCGAAGTCTCGCTGAAGGTGCTGCCCGTGCCCGTGGCGTGCTGCACGCTGCGCTTCGACATGCCCGAGGCGGAGGCCCTGCAGCAGATGAACCGCTGGTCCGGCAAGCCCCTGCCCCTGCGCGCCAGCGCGGCCTGGGACGGCGCGCTGGTGCTGGAGCTGGCCGGCGCCGAACGCGCCGTGGCGGCCGCGCGGCGCGAGCTGGGCGGCGAGCTGATTCCCGAGGACCTGGCCGCCGGCTTCTGGCGCGGCCTGCGGGACCACAGCGACGAGTTCTTCGTCGGTGCCTGCCGCGCGGTGCAGGGCGGCGCCAAGCTGTGGCGCCTGTCACTGCCACAGACGGCGCCCAGCCTGCGCATCCCCGGCGAGCAGATGATCGAATGGGGCGGCGCCCAGCGCTGGGTCACCACGCCCCTGCCCGCCGCGCAGCTGCGCGAGATGGCTGCGCAGGCCGGCGGCCACGCCACGCTGTTCCGCTCGCTGGACAAGTCCGTGGGCGTGTTCAGCCCGCTGAGCGCGCCGCTGGCCCGCATCCACCGCGACCTCAAGACCGCCTTCGACCCGGCCGGCGTGTTCAACCGCGGCCGGCTCTACCCCGATTTCTGAGCGCACGCGCGCCACGATCCACCATGCAGACCCGCCTCGCCCCCGAGTTCCTGAACACCGCCGCCGGCGAGGCGGCCGAGGCCATCCTGCGGCGCTGCGTGCACTGCGGCTTCTGCACCGCCACCTGCCCCACCTACCAGCTGCTGGGCGACGAGCTCGACGGCCCGCGCGGCCGCATCTACCTCATCAAGCAGGTGCTGGAGGGGGCCGAGCCCACGCGCGCCACGCAGGCGCACCTGGACCGGTGCCTCACGTGCCGCAACTGCGAGAGCACCTGCCCGTCCGGCGTGCAGTACGGCCAGCTGCTGGAGATCGGCCGCGAGATCGTCGACCGCAAGGTGCCGCGCCCGCGCACCGAGCGCGCCGTGCACTGGCTGCTGCGCGAGGGGCTGACCTCGCCGCTCTTCCCCGCCGCCGCGAAGGTCGGGCAGGCGCTGCGCCCGCTCGTGCCCGCGGCCCTGCGCGAGAAGCTGCCACCCAAGGCCGGACCGCGTGCCCATCAGTGGCCCACGCGCAGCCATCCGCGCCGCGTGCTGATGCTGCTGGGCTGCGTGCAACCCTCGCTGATGCCCAACATCAATGCCGCGACGGCCCGCGTGCTCGATGCCATCGGCATCCAGACCCTGGTGGCCGACGAGGCCGGCTGCTGTGGCGCCATCCGCGCCCACCTGCATGACGAGCCCGGCGGCCTGGACGACATGCGCCGCAACGTCGACGCCTGGTGGCCCCTCGTGGAGGGCCTGACCGCGGCCGGCACGGTCGAGGCCATCGTGATGAATGCCTCGGGCTGCGGCGTGATGGTCAAGGACTACGGCCGCCTGCTGGCGAACGATCCGGCCTACGCCGAACGCGCCGCCCGCATCAGCGCCCTGTGCCAGGACATCAGCGAGCTGCTCGGCGCCGAGGCGGACGCCCTGGAGCAGGCGGTGGCGCGCGCCCAGGCCCAGGCGCAGGCGAGCACCGGCCAGAAGCCGCGCCTGGCCTACCACCCGCCCTGCACGCTGCAGCACGGCCAGCAGCTCAAGGGCGGCGTCGAGGCGCTGATGCGCCGGCTCGGCTTCGACATCCAGGTTTCGCGCACCGAGAGCCACCTCTGCTGCGGCTCTGCCGGCACCTACTCCCTGCTCCAGCCCACGCTCTCCCACCAGCTCCGGGACCGCAAGCTCGCCGCGCTGGCGCCCCTGCAGGCGGACTGCACCGTGTCGGGCAACATCGGCTGCATCCAGCATCTGCAATCGGGGACCGAGCAGCCGGTCCGTCACTGGGTGGAGGTGGTGGACGAAGCACTGGGCGCTGAGCGCACAACGCAGCCCTGACCCGGCAAGTCCACGGAACCCACCGGCGGACGCTGCGGCCCGCAGCCGCTGCCGCGCCCCACGGTCAGCCGCCGGGGCAGGCCACGCCTGCAGACACCGCTTCCGCACCGAAGAAAATGCGCCACAATCCGGCCCGCCCCACGGCGTCCGGCGCATCCTAATGCTTTCATTGACCGGATCCATTCATCGTCCGCTTGGCCTGACGACCAGGCATCGGACCTCGACCCGAGGGCGCCCTGCAAGGACAGGGGCTGCATCGCCCCAACTCGAAAACAAAGGAATGGCGTAGATCATGAAAAGGCTGTCTCTGAGTCGACTGGTGCCCACCGCGGCGCTTCTGCTGCTGGCGTGCGCGGCGCATGCCAGCCCCGTGACGTTCAAGTTCACCGGACAGGTCACCGGCAGCTATGGCTATCTCAACAAGGCCACCGACCTGCCCCTGGGCGCGGAGATCTCGGGCACGGTCTCGTATGAAACGTCCCTGAAGAACATCTCCTTCCTCTCGTCCGCCGGCACCTACTCGGACTACTCAGCCTCCAGCGGCATCACGCTGCTGGCACCCCATGGGAGCATCACCAGCAAGTTGCCCGGCACGTTTGTCGGACTGCGGCTGAGCACGGTCGACAACCACGCGACCTTCCCCTCAGGGCCCGATACGTTCGGCATGTACGAGTACTTCGACAGCCTCACCCTGGCGGGGTTCCGAAGCATCTATTCCATCGGCATCGGCTTTGAGCTCGCCGACCGGCTTTCAGGCCTGAATCTTCCAGGGTCCTTGTCGGCCCAGGACATCCGTTCGGGCCACTGGAACATCCAGTTCATGGATGGCTCCGGGCTGTACGGCACCGTCGGCATCCTCGGCAACCCGTCGGCGGTGCCGGAGCCCAGCAGTGCGCTGCTGGGCTCGCTGGCGCTCGGGCTCCTGCTGATCGGCCGTCGTCGTCCGCGCCGCACCACGCCCACGGCCTGACCACAGGCAGCAGGCGATCGCGGCACCGAGGAGCCACGGCCGGCCCGCGCGCCGGTCCGGCCGGGTGCCTGAAGGTCGGCGGCCTCGTTGACCCCGAGCACCGTCCGACGCCGTTGCCACCGATCGCGCCGACGCCCGTGCAGAAGCAGCCCTTCCCCTCCGTCCCGCAAGCCGCCCTGGTGCTGCTCGCCTGCTTCCTGCTGCAGTACCTGGTGGGCGTGCTGCTCTACGACGCCCGCCGGTCCCTCGGCCTGTCCGAGGACCAGATCGTCCCCCTGGGCCTGCTGCTGGCCGATGGCCTGCTGGCGGCCGCCCTGCTGCAGTTCAGCGGCATGAGCTACCGGGACCTGCTGCATCCCAGCCGCTCGTCGGTCGGCGCGACCTGCCTCCTGCTGGTGCCGCCGGTGCTGGCCCTGGTGCCGCTCACGCTGGGGCTGGATCAGATGCTGATCTCAGCCCTCCAGTCCGTGTGGGCCCCCTCCGCCTGGGAGCAGGCCGCCTTCGAGCGCATGATGGCGCCCACGCTGGCCACCGCCCTCGCCTCCTGCGTGCTGGCGCCCCTGTTCGAGGAGATGCTGTTCCGCGGCCTGCTGCTGCGGGCCTTTCTGCAGCGCTATCCGCGTGGCGTGGCCATCGTCTGCTCGGCGCTGTACTTCGGCGTGGCCCACCTGAACCTCTACCAGTTCTTTCTCGCCTTCTTCCTGGGACTGGTGCTGGGCTGGCTGTATGAACGCTCGCAGTCGCTGATCCCCTGCATCGCGCTGCATGCCGCGCTCAACAGCGCGGTGTTCGCGTTGAGCAAGCAGGCGCCTGCGGAGGCCGCTGCGGAGGCGCCTGCGATCAGCGCCAACGGCCTGGCCGCGTTCTGGCTGACGGCCCTCGCCCTGGCCGCCCTCGGATCCTGGGCGCTGCATCGGCTGCTGCGGCGCGGACGGCGGGCGGATGGCGCCTGATGCCCCCTTCTCCATTCACCTCAGCCCTTCGATGACCCTGCCCTACCCTCCCGTGCTGGACGAATCCAAGGTCGGCGAGTACCCCGCCTCCACCAAGTCCGGCGGCGGCTATGTCTGGGATGCCGTGCTCGAGTACCGCGTCTGGTGCCACCCCGAACGGGGCGCGCCGGACCTCGCCGAGGGCAGCGACTACTACGACGCCTTCTCCACGCATGAGGAAGCCGCGGCCTTCGCCCGGGACACCGCTGGCGCCGAGGACCCGCTCGCCCTCGTGCTGCAACGCGAGTACCTCGACGAGCCGACGCCGGGCGAGTACCGGCACGTGCGCGAGGAGCGGATCACCGAATGGCTGCCCGCCTGGCTGAGCCGCCCGCCGCGGGACGAGCGCACCATCCCCGACTTCCTCGCCGCCCCGGCCACGCCCCACCGCCTGGATGTGCTGCGCGGTCGGGCGCCGCGCGAGTGAGCCCGCCGTGATGCCTCCGCCCCAGGCCGGACGGTCGCCGGGGCACCTGGGAGGCGCTCGTGGCCAACCTGCGGCTTCCCGAATGCTGGCTCCTACGTCGGCCCCTGCACCTGGCAAGCGGTGACGTTCGATGTGCAGAGGCGGCCTCAGCGAGGCCCTCACTTGACGCGTTATATGATGCGCCGCCTATGGATGCGATCGCCACCTTGATTCATGTCGTGCCAGCCATCGTCGCCCTGGCCTTGCTGGTCAGCTGGGTCTGGACCGGCGTCTGGGCGTATCACGACGCCACGCGCCGCGGCAAGCCGGGAGGCGCCGTCGCCGTCCTCGTGATGTTCGTGGCGTGGCCGCTGGGCCTGGCCGTGTGGCTCGTCCTGCGGCCCGAGGAGCGCCGCCCTCCGTTCAACCTGGACGACTTCCGGTCGAGATGAGCACTGCCACGATCGCCCGCGCGATCGCCGTCTTCCTGCTGGCGATGTCCGTCGGCTATTTCTCAGCCGCCTGGGACTGTCGCCAGCGCCTGGCCGACTTCGACGGCGTGACGCTGGTGACCGCCAGGGCGAACGTCGAGAACCTCCAGGAGATGAGCACCTTGGAGCGCGGCGGCGCGGCACTGCCCTTCATCGGCCGGCCGACCCACCAGGCGACGGTCTCATTCCAGACCCGGGGGTGGGGCCGCATCTCCGGGACCCGCCCGCTGCCGGCCGCCGTTCTGGACGAGGCACGGCACAACGGGTCGATCCCGATCGAGTACCGCCCCGAGAGCCCGTGGCACTACCGCTTCCCGGGCCTCGAGCCGACGCCCGCGCGCCCACTGAGCCTCGCGCTCGGCCTGCTGCTTGCGGCGGGCCTGATCGCCTGGCGGCACCGCCCGGCGTGAGCCTGCGCCGGTGTTCGCCGTGACGGGCGCCGCCCGCCGATCGAGGCCCACACAACGCGGCAAAATGCCGCCCATGCCTCGCTTCATCGCCCCCCTTCTGGCCGGCCTCGCCCTGTCCCTGAGCCTCCCGGCCCTGGCGCAGGGCAGCGTCTACCGCTGCACGGACCCCCACGGCAAGGTCGCCTACCAGTCCCTACCCTGCACGGACGCCCAGACGACCCGGCGCGTGGAGCTGGACACGCGCTTCGTCGGTGGCCAGGCGGCCCCGCGACTGGGCGAGCCCCCCGTCACCGAGCCCGGCGAGCCGGGCAAGAACGGCGACGGCCCGCCCGAGGCTCCCCCGGCAGCGCCGGCTCCCCCCGCGCCGCCCCGCGTGAAGCTGCCGGCCCCCACGGCCCAGGAGGCGGCCACCTGGGGCAAGGGCACGGACGTCATCGTTGTCTCCGGCTACCAGGCCAGCAGCCAGCAGACCGCCGTGAACATCACCCACCCGACGCGCCCGGTGCTGCTGGTGCTCAGCTCCTACCTGCCGGTGCAATGGCGTGTGCTGCCCACGCCGGGCACCCGCATCAAGGCGGTCCTGGTCTCGTCGTACCAGCAGCGCTCCAGCGTGCAGGCCCCGCCCGAGGTGCCCGTGGCGCAGGACGAGCTGCCCCATGCCATCGAGACGGCCAACATCAACTTCCGGCAGCTGCTGGGCAAGCTGCACGCCCGCTACGGCGTGCAGGCGGCGGTCGCCTTCAACGGCGACTACACCCTGCCTGGCGTCGTCACGGTGAAGGGGCCGTTCCCGGCGGACCCCGCGCTCACGCGGGAAGGCGTCCGCCCCGAGGCGCCGCGCCTGCCGATGAGCTTCGATCTGGTCAGCGCCGATGGTCGTCGCATCGCCTGGACGAATGCCGGCCCCGCGGACGGCAAGCCGCAGCAAGCGCCCCTGCGCAGCAGCGGCGGCACGCAGGCCGTCGCGCTGCGCGAGGACGGCCAGGAGGCCTTCGCCCTGCATGGCAACGGCGGCGAGCTGCGCTGGTACCCGCGCGGTCTCGCCGGGGGCTGGACGCCGCTCCCACCGTCCAAGGAGCTGCCGCCGCTGTCCTGGGGCAACGGTCTGGCGCTGGACCCCGCCACCGGCATCCTCGCCATCGTCTCCTTCGGCGGCGAGGGTCACTTCTACCGCTACGACACGCGCAAGCGCACCTGGCTGGGCGCGCGCTCGCTGCAGGACCGCGACCTCATGGGCCTGGCCTTCAACCCGGACACGGGCGGCTACGTCTCGATGTCCAACGCGGCCGAGCTGGTGTTCTTCAACGGCCAGGGCCAGTTGGAGAGCGTGCGCTCGGTGGCCAAGCTCCTGCCCGACCTGGACAGCACCTACGACCGCCACAACAGCCGCATCGACGGCCTGAGCGTGGTGGCCCGTGGCAAGGCCGTCGCGATCCTCCGCATGGTCAAGGGCGCGGTGACGCACATCTGGACCTACGAGGTCGCGACCAACCGCGCGCAGCTGACCTTCAAGGCCCCCGAGTGAGGGCGGCATCCCCACGGCCGGGCGCCGCCTGAGCGCGGCGCCCGGGCGCGCGGGGATGCCGACGTGAGCTGTCGGCGATACTGCGCGCCCCCGCTCCGCGATCACCCCGTCCATGCCGACCCGTCGCCTCCGCCCCTCTCACCGCGCCCTGGCGGGCGCCGCCCGCCTCAGCGCGATCCTCTGCGTCGCCGCTCTGCAGGCCTGCTCCCCCCTGCAGACGCGGGCACCGGCCGATGCCCCGCCCCCGCCGCGCCTCGTGGTCTTCATGGCCGTGGACGGCCTGCCGATGCGCCAGGTCCTGGCCTACCGGGACCAGCTGGCCCCCGACGGCTTCCGGCGCTTCCTGGACCGCGGCCGCTGGTTCTCCGACGCTCACCACGGCCATGGCTACACCGTGACGGCCGCCGGCCACTCGGTGATGCTCAGCGGCGCCTACCCGAAGCAGAGCAGCATCATCGGCAATGAATGGGTGGACCCGCTCACGCGCGAGGAGCGCTACAACACCGACGACCCGGCGCACCACTACCTCGATCACCCCACGCCCCACCTGGCCGGCACCAGCCCGCGCAACTACCGCGTGGAAACCGTGGGCGACGTGCTGCGCACGGTGCATCCCGAGGCCCGCATGATCGGCATCTCGGGCAAGGACCGCGGCGCCATCCTGCCCACCGGCCACCTGGGCATGGCCTATGTCTACATGCAGAGCAGCGGCGGCTTCTCGACCAGCTCCTACTACCTGCCCGAGCTGCCGGCCTGGGCGAAGGCCTTCAACAACGCGCATCCGGCGGACCGCTACTTCGGCCGGCGCTGGACCCCGCTGCTGGACGATGAGCAGGCCTACGACCGCTCGGTGCCGGACGGCCAGCCCTGGCAGTCCACCGGTGGCAACGGCAACCGCCTCCCCGCCGTGGTGGACGGCGGCCTGGCGGCGCCCGGCCCGGCCTTCTGGGCCAACCTGCTGCCCTCGCCCTTCGCGGACGAGCTCACGCTGGACTTCGCCCGCGCCGCCCTTGCCGGCGAGCACCTGGGCGAGGACGGCGTGCCCGACCTGCTGAGCGTCAGCCTCTCCAGCCACGACTACGTCAACCACGCCTTCGGGCCGGAGTCGCGGCTCTCGCACGACCACTTCCTGCACCTGGACCGCTACCTGCAGGCCTTCTTCCAGACGCTGGACGAGCGCGTGGGACGGGACCGCTACATGGTGGTGCTGACGGCCGACCATGGCTTCATGGACACGCCGGAATGGGCGCGCTCGCAGGGGCGGGACGCCGGCCGGGTGCCGCTCAAGACGCTCATGGCCGCGGTCAACGACGGTCTGGCGGCGCAGCTCGGCGAGGGCCCGTGGGTCACGCACTGGTCGGCGACGGGCATGCTGTTCGACGAGGCCCGCATCCAGGCCCGCGGCCTGGACCCCGAGGCCGTGTATGCCGCCGCGGCCCGGCTGGCCGAGCAGGTGCCCGGCATTGCCGCCGCCTTCACCCGCGCCCAGCTGGCCGGCAACGGGCCGGCGCCCGAGCTCCTGGCGCGCATGCGCCTGTCCTGGCATCCCGACACGGCGGCGCCGCTGCAGATCGTCGTCAAGCCGGGCTGGATGATCAGCAGCAAGACCACCGGCACCACGCACGGCTCGCCCTACCGCTACGACACGAACGTGCCGATCCTCGCCTGGGGCCCGGCCTGGTGGGGCCAGGGCGAGGTGACGCAGCCCGTGGCCGTGGCGGACATCGCCCCGACGCTGGCGCGCATCCTGCGCCTGCCCGCGCCGAAGCAATCGCAGGGTCAGGTCTTGCCAGTGCCCGGCCTGGCGCGCTGAGGCCGGCGCGCCTCAGCCACGGCCCGGCAGCCGGCGCCGGGCCTGGTCAGGCCTTGCCCGGCGCGAGCAGCCTGGCGTGGTGCTGCAGGTGCTCCGCGATGAAGCTGGCCACGAAGTAGTAGCCGTGGTCGTAGGCGCTGTGACGGCGCAGGGTCAGGTCTTGCCCCACCTCGCGGCAGACGGTCTCCAGCCGTTCCGGCTGCAGCTGCTCGGCCAGGAACTTGTCCGCCAGGCCCTGGTCCACCAGCAGCGGCGGCAGGCGGCCACCGGCTGCGATGAGTGCACAGGCGTCATGTGCCGCCCAGGCCGCCTCGTCGGGACCGAGATAGCCGGCGAAGGCCTTGCGGCCCCAGGGCACCTGGCTGGGGGCCACGATGGGCGCCAGCGCCGACACGGAGCGGTACTGCCCCGGGTGGCGCAGCGCGAGCGTCAGCGCGCCGTGGCCGCCCATCGAGTGGCCCATGAGACCGACGGCCCCGGGCAGCACCGGCAGGCAGGTGGTGACGAGCGCGTGCAGCTCCTGCGTGATGTAGCGCTCCATGCGGAAGTGCGACGCCCAGGGCGCCACGGTGGCGTCGAGGTAGAAGCCCGCGCCGTGGCCGAAGTCCCAGGCCGCGTCCGCCCCCTCGAGACCCGTGCCTCGCGGGCTGGTGTCGGGCGAGACGAGGATCAGCCCAAGGCGCGCGGCCTCGCGCTGGGCACCGGCCTTGATCGCGAACGTCTCCTCCGTGCAGGTCAGCCCGGCGAGGTAGAACACCACCGGGCAGGGCCCTTTCGCCGCCTGCGGCGGCAGGTAGACGCCGAAGCGCATCGGCGTGCCGGTGGACTCGGCGTCATGTTCGAAGAAGCATTGCAGGCCGCCGAAGCAGGCATGCTCGGAGAGGAGGCGCAGCTCGGACGTCATCGCGGCGTCAGTACAGCACGACCGAGCGGATGGACTCACCGCGCTTCATCAGGTCGAAGCCCTCGTTGATGTCCTCGAGCTTGAGCCGGTGGGTGATGAGCTCGTCGATGCGCAGCTTGCCCTCCATGTACCAGTCCACGATCTTCGGCACATCGGTGCGGCCGCGCGCGCCGCCGAAGGCCGAGCCCTCCCACTTGCGCCCCGTCACGAGCTGGAAGGGCCGCGTGCTGATCTCGGCGCCGGCCTCGGCCACGCCGATGATGATGCTGCGGCCCCAGCCCTTGTGCGTGCACTCCAGCGCCTGACGCATCAGCGTCGTGTTGCCCACGCACTCGAAGCTGTAGTCCGCCCCGCCATCGGTCAGCTGCACGATGGCATCGACCACGTTCTCCACCTCCTTGGGGTTGATGAAGTGCGTCATGCCGAACTGGCGCGCCATGGCCTCGCGGGCCGGGTTGATGTCCACGCCGATGATCTTGTCCGCACCGACCATCTTTGCCGCCTGGATGACGTTGAGCCCGATGCCGCCGAGGCCGAAGACCACGACGTTGGCGCCCGCCTCCATCTTGGCCGTGAAGATCACCGCACCCACGCCGGTCGTGACGCCGCAGCCGATGTAGCAGATCTTGTCGAAGGGCGCGTCGGGCCGCACCTTGGCCACGGCGATCTCCGGCACCACGATGTAGTTGCTGAAGGTGCTGGTGCCCATGTAGTGGAAGACCGGCTTGCCGTCGAGCGAGAAGCGCGAGCTGGCGTCCGGCATCAGGCCCTTGCCCTGCGTGCCGCGGATGAGCTGGCAGAGGTTGGTCTTGCGCGAGAGGCAGAACTTGCAGTGCCGGCACTCGGGCGTGTAGAGCGGGATGACGTGGTCGTCCTTGCGGACCGAGGTCACGCCGGGACCGACGTCCACCACCACGCCGGCGCCCTCGTGGCCCAGCACGGCGGGGAAGATGCCCTCGGGGTCGGCGCCGGACAGCGTGTAGTAGTCCGTGTGGCAGATGCCGGTGGCCTTGACCTCGATGAGCACCTCGCCCGCCCGCGGGCCGGCGAGGTCCAGGGTCTCGATGCTCAGGGGCTGGCCGGCCTGCCAGGCCACGGCGGCGCGTGTCTTCATGAGGGATCTCCTGCTCGCGGGAATCTGTCGGAGGTCAGACTGTAGGCGATCGGCGGTCCGCCCGTGGCGAGGGATCCGGAAGGACTTAGCGCTGGACGTTCAGCCGGATCTCGCGCACCCCGCCACCGATCTCCATCAGAACGGTCAGCCGATGGCCCTGGCCGCGGTACTCGGCGTTCAGCGGCGGCAAGGCAGGACTCAGGGCGCTGCCGCCGATCTGGCTGTCGGGCTCGCCCAGGATCTGCAGGACCTCCGACCAGCGCTGGCCCAGGCGGACGCCACGGATGCTCGGCGTGGCGGGCGGACGCAGGCGCAGCATCAAGAGGCCGCCCTGCGCATCGAACTGCGCCATGATGCCCACGGCATGCAGCGTCGTGATGCCGCCTTCCACCTTCAACTCGGCCTCCGGCCCCAGCGCAGCCTGCACGGACGCGAGCGGGTCGCCCAGCTTCACGGCCAGGCCCTCCACGGTCGCCAGCCGGGGTGGGCGCGGGGTCATGGGAACCTCGAGGGCCTTCAGCTGCGCCAGCAGCTCCTGCGCCAGCTTGCGGTCCCGGGGGCCGCCGTTCAGCACGGACTGGCCCCGCCAGACGGTGCGCCGGTCGGCGACCTGAAGCAGGCGCATCTCCACCGCGGTCCCGAAGTTGGTGGTGCTGCCGGTGCGCGTCAGCGACGCCTCGGTGGGCAGGATCAGGAGCACGTGCGTGCGCCCGGGGCTGGCCCGCCGAGGGTCCAGCGTGACCACGCCGGGCAGCCCGCCGGCGTACATCACGTCCTGCAGCTCGCTGCGCAGCTCCTGCATGGTGCGCTCCAGCTTGCTGTTCATCTCGGCCCGGCCGGCGACGGTGCCCACGGGCTTGCCGAACCAGTCCAGCTTGGACTGCATCTCGGGCCTGGCGATCACGAGCACATCGACAGCGCCGAAGGGCTGGCGCGTCTCCACGCGATCGGCGGGCGGGATCTCCGCGGGCTGAAGTTCGCCGACGGTCTTGCAGGCAGAGAGGAGCGGCAGTGCGGCAGCGGCCATGCCGCCGAGCGCCAGATGGCGACGGGTGATGTTCATGGGTCCCTCGGCAGGATCGTTGTTCTTCTGGGCCTCGCGGCGCTGGGATGCCGGCCGGGCCCTGGGGCGAAATTCTAGTCAGCGGCCCCCGCCTGCAGCCGCCGGTACAGCGTCTGCCGTGCGATGCCCAGCTGCCTCGCCGCCGCCGAGACGTTGCCGCGCGTGTTCTCCAATGCCTGGGCGATGGCCTGCTGGGAGAGCTCGCGCAGGTTCTGCGCCGGCCGCACGGGCCGGGCGACGCGCTGCTGCAGCGGGGCCACGAGGTCGTCCGGCAGATGCGCCCAGCCGATGCGGCTGTCCTGCGGCGTCAGCAGCGCGACGGCCGTGCGCAACACCTGGTGCAGCTGGCGCAGGTTGCCGGGCCAGTCGTAGGCCCGCAGCGCCTCGCGCAGGTCCGGCTCCAGGGCCAGGCCCTGGTCGGGCGCGAGGGACTCGATCACGCGGTCGACCAGCGCGTCGAGGTCGGTACGCTCCCGCAGCGCGGGCAGCTGCAGCGCCAGGCCGTTGATGCGGTAGTAGAGGTCCGCGCGGAAGCGGCCCTCGCTCACGGCCTGAGCCAGCGACTGGTGCGTGGCGCACAGCAGCTGCACGTCGAGGGCGACGGGCGCGCCGCCGCCCAGCGGCTGCACCTCGCGCTCCTGCAGCACCCGCAGCAGGCGCGTCTGCAGCGCCAGCGGCATGTCGCCGATCTCATCGAGGAAGAGCGTGCCGCCCTGGGCCTCGCGCAGGCGCCCGGGCGAGCCCTGGCTGCGCGCGCCGGTGAAGGCGCCGGGCGCGTAGCCGAAGAGCTCGGACTCGATCAGCGACTCCGGCAGCGCCGCGCAGTTGACCGCGACGAAGGGCTTGCCGCGCCGCGTGCTGACCTCGTGCAGCGCCTTGGCGAAGAGCTCCTTGCCCACGCCGGATTCGCCGAGGATCAGGAGCGGGATGTCCTTGCCGAGCACCCGACGGGCCTTGTCGGCCGCCGCGCGCCAGCGCAGGTCCCCGCTGTCGAGGCGCTGCAGCGCATCGGCACGGACCGGTTCCGGCGATGCCGCCCGGGCGGTCGGGGCAGAGCCCATCGTCACGACCGTCGGCCCACGGCCCTGCAGCTGCCCGTAGAAGACCTCGCCCCGCTGTGTCCGCAGCTGCAGCGGCCGCCCGCCGGACTGACGCAGGCTGCCGAGCCAGGCCTGCAGCGCGCGCTCGAACAGCTGCGCCCAGGCCGTCCGCTGCAGGTCGACCGCGCCGAGTCCCAGCAGGGCCAGGCCCCGCCGGTTCGCACCGACCAGCCAGCCGTCCTCCGAGAAGGCCAGCAGGCCCTGCGCCACCGAGCCGATCCCCTCGGCCTTGGCATGGAACTGCAGCACCAGCTGATGCCGGCAGCTGGCCATCACCAGGCTGTTCTCGATCATCCGGGCCGCGGTGCCCACGAGGCCCAGCGTGTGCGGATGGCGGCTGCGCTGCTCGCCCGAGATGTCGAGGATGCCGGCCAGCTGGCCCTGGGCCGAGAAGATGGGCGCCGCCGCGCAGGTCAGGAAGCCGTTGCGCTCCAGGTAGTGTTCGGCGCCGTGGATCTCCACCTCCTGCGCCTCGGCCAGGGCCGTGCCGATGGCATTGGTGCCGCGCTGCGACTCGGCCCAGCTCGCGCCGCAGGTCAGGGCCACGCGCTCGGCCTTGCTGAGGAAGTCCAGATCGCCGCGGGTGTGCATCAGCACGCCCTGCGGATCGGCCAGGATGACCATGCTGTGGCTGTGCCGCACCTGCTCGAAGAGGTGCTCCATCACCGGCTCGGAGTGGCTGATGAGCTCATGGCTCAGCGCGCGGCTGCGCTGCAGTGCCGGGCCCACGAGGTTGTCCTGGCAATGCAGGCGGCCGATGGGCGAGAGCCCGGCCGTGAGGCTGCGCTGCCAGGAGCGCGCCAGCAGCGCATCGACGCCGGGGGACGCGGCGAGGCCCTGCTCGGTCAGCCGCTGCCGGGCCTGGCGCAATTGCTGCGCCGGCACGAGGGGGTGGGAACGCATGCTTGTCTCCGTGCGCGGGTGGGCCCGCGGTCTGTGGCGTGGAGTCTAGGAGGCCTGGACGCCCGCGCCGCGGCGAGCCGACAGACGGCTGCGCGAGTGTCGCAATTAGTGACAGGTGTCGCTGACACCGGGCGGACAGGCGTGACAGCCTGCGCGGGCCTCACCCCCCCCGAGGAAAACCCGCGGTGGCCCGCAAATAGTCAGCCATATCAAGCACTTGGCGCCCTGGCAGCGGGTGGGCGCGCCGCTGGCATCGCCCTTGCAAAGGCAGGGGCGGAGCCGGCCGCGACCGAGCACCACCACTGCCACACCCTCGAGCCTTCGACAGGCCACCTTTTCGGAGACAAGCATGATCTACGCCCCCCCCGGCACCCCCGGCGCCAAGGTCCAGTACAAGACCCGCTACCAGAACTTCATCGGCGGCCAGTGGCGCGAGCCCGTCAAGGGCCAGTACTTCGATGTGATCACCCCGATCACCGGCCAGGTCTACACGCAGGCCGCGCGCTCCACCGCGGAGGACATCGAGCTGGCGCTGGACGCCGCCCACGCCGCCGCCGATGCCTGGGGCAAGACCGCGCCCGCCGCGCGCGCCAACGTCCTGCTGCAGATCGCCGACCGCATCGACGCCAACCTGGAGCTGCTGGCCTACGCCGAGACCGTGGACAACGGCAAGCCGATCCGCGAGACGCTCAACGCCGACATCCCCCTGGCCTCGGACCACTTCCGCTACTTCGCCGGCTGCGTGCGGGCCCAGGAAGGCGCGCTGTCCGACCTCGATGAGCACACGGTCGCCTACCACTTCCACGAACCGCTGGGCGTGGTCGGGCAGATCATTCCCTGGAACTTCCCCATCCTGATGGCGGCGTGGAAGCTGGCGCCGGCCCTGGGCGCGGGCAACTGCGTGGTGCTCAAGCCGGCGGAGTCCACGCCCACAAGCATCCTGGTGCTGATGGAGCTGATCGCCGACCTGCTGCCCCCGGGCGTGCTGAACGTGGTCAACGGCTTCGGCCGCGAGGCCGGCATGCCGCTGGCCACCAGCAAGCGCATCGCCAAGATCGCCTTCACGGGCTCGACCTCCACGGGCCGCGTGATCGCGCAGGCCGCGGCCAACAACCTCATCCCCGCCACGCTGGAGCTGGGCGGCAAGTCGCCCAACATCTTCTTCGCCGACGTGGCCGATGCGGACGACGCCTTCTTCGACAAGGCCATCGAGGGCCTGGTGCTCTTCGCCTTCAACCAGGGCGAGGTCTGCACCTGCCCCTCGCGCGCGCTGGTGCACGAGTCCATCTACGACAAGTTCATGGGCCGCTGCCTGGAGCGCATCGCCGCCATCAAGCAGGGCAACCCGCTGGACACCGACACCATGATCGGCGCCCAGGCCTCCAAGGAGCAGATGGCCAAGATCACGTCCTACCTCGACCTCGGCCGCCAGGAAGGCGCCGAAGTGCTGATCGGCGGCTCGCCCGCGCAGATGGCCGGGGAGCTGGCCGGCGGCTACTACATCCAGCCGACGGTCTTCAAGGGCCACAACAAGATGCGCATCTTCCAGGAGGAGATCTTCGGCCCGGTGCTGGCCGTGACCACCTTCAAGACCGAAGCCGAGGCCCTGGCCCTCGCCAACGACACGCTCTACGGCCTCGGTGCCGGCGTGTGGAGCCGCAACGGCAACGTGGCCTACCGCATGGGCCGCGCCATCAAGGCCGGCCGCGTCTGGACCAACTGCTACCACGCCTACCCGGCGCACGCGGCCTTCGGCGGCTACAAGGAATCGGGCATCGGCCGCGAGACCCACAAGGACATGCTGGACCACTACCAGCAGACCAAGAACCTGCTGGTCAGCTACAGCGAGAACAAGCTCGGCTTCTTCTGATGCCGGACTCGCTCATCGCGTGAGCCAGGGGAGCGGAGCGATCCGCTCCCCTGTGTCCTTGACGAACTCCGGGAGCCCGACATGGCTGACACCGACCCTCCCCGCGTCGTGGCCACGGACGCCGCGCTGGACCTCATCCGCCGGCTGCAGGCCGAGCACGGCCCGGCGCTGATGTTCCACCAGAGCGGCGGCTGCTGCGACAACAGCGCCGCCAACTGCTACCTGCCCACGGACCTCACCATCGGCGCGCAGGACGTGCACCTCGGCGAGGTCGGCGGCGTGCCGTTCTACATCGGCAAGCTGCAATACGAGTACTGGAAGCACACGCAGCTGATCCTCGACGTCATCGAGGGCCACGGCGGCACCTTCTCGCTGGAGGGCTCGACCGGCCTGGCCTTCCACACCCGCTCGCGGCTGTTCACCGACGAGGAATGGGCGCAGATCGCGGCGCAGGTCGAGCGGGACCTGGCCTGAGGCCGGGACGCCGGCTCAGGCCGCCGGTGCGCGGTAGACGAGCACCTTGAGCGCGCGCTCCGGGTCGGCGTCGGCGAAGGCCGGCGGATTGGCGAGTCGCTCGACGAAGCGCAGGTCCGGCACCAGCTCGGCCATCTGGTCCTTCAGAAAGGCCGTGTCGAGCTTGGGCGTGTTCAGGCACAGCAGCGCCTCACCGCTCGGCGCCAGCAGCTCCGGCAGGCGGCGCATCAGCCGGGCGTAGTCCTTGGTCGCCACGAAGCTGCCTTTCTGGAAGCTCGGCGGGTCCAGAATGACGAGGCCGTAGGGCCCGCCGCGCTTGAGCTTGGCCCAGGAATTGAAGATGTCGTGGGCCAGGTAGCTGGCGCGGCCCTTGTCCAGCCCGTTGAGCTCATGGTTGCGGCGCCCGATGGACAGCGCCCCGGACGCCATGTCCACGTTGATCACCTCGGCCGCCCCACCCTGCAGCGCCGCGACGGAGAAGGCGCAGGTGTAGGCGAAGAGGTTCAGCACGCGCAGGCCCGGCTGCGCCTCGGCGCGCCCGCGCACCCAGCGCCGGCCCTCGGCCATGTCGAGGAAGAGGCCGTGGTTCTGGCCCTTCAGCACGTGCACGGCGTAGCGCGCCCCCTGCTCGCTCACGACATGCGGCTCGGGCACGCTGCCGGCCATCAGGTGCGTCTCGACCTGGTGCTCCTGCCGGCACTGGAAGACCCAGTTCAGCGCCTGCCCGGGCGCGATCTGCGCCCAGCGGGCCGCGAGCGCCTCGCCGACGGCGGCCACCTCCGACGCCGGCACGGCCTGGAAGCTGGTCAGCACGAAGACCGGCTCGAACCAGTCCAGCACCCAGTGCTCGCAGCCCGGATGCCGGCCCCCGCGGCCGTGGAAGAGGCGGCCGGCGTCGGCGGGGAGCGCCATCGTGGCGAGGGTGTCGAGCAGGGCTTGCATGGGCGATCGGGAGCGCAAAGCCTGGCATTGTCGGCGCAAGGCCGGGCACCGGGGCGTCAGTACGGCTGCATCACCTGCTGCCACAGCCGCTCGCGCAGGCGCTCGGCTTGCGCCACCGGCAGGCAGGGGATGTCGAGCGCACGGCTCGTCTTCGAACTGCCCTGGCTGTCACCGCGCAGGTGGCACAGGCCCAGGCTGCGGTCCAGGGCGGAACTGTAGAGGCTCAGCTGCTGCAGGCGCGGCCCGGCCACCACCACCCAGCGGCGCGTCAGCACGCCGTGACGGAAGAGCAGCAGCTCGCCGCATTCGGCGTAGGCCGCGAAGCGGACCCAGGCGCGGCAGTAGGCGGTCAGGCCCAGGGCGAGCACGGCCGCGCCACCGGCCAGCCCGGCTGCGCCGATCGGCCCGCCCAGCCCCAGCTCCACGCCGACCATCGCCAGCAGCGCGACAGCCAGGAAGCGCCCGGCGCCCCACAGCTGCCGCCAGAAGGCCTGGGGCGCGAGCGGCTGCCAGCGCAGCCCGGCCCAGTCCAGCGCTGGCAGGCAGCGTTGCAGCAAGGCATGCGCCTCGGCAGGCGTCGCGATGGGGGCCAGTTCGTCAAAACGGCCGCTGGCATCGAGCCCGTGGTCGTGGTCATGCGCATCGTGCCCCGCCACGCTGACCGCGAGACGGCAGCGGCCGAAGCGGCGGTGCAGCCAGGTTTCCACGAGCTCCCAGCGCTGCAGGCGCGGCAGGCGGGCCGACGCCGTCACCTGGGTGCTGAGGCCGCGATGCATCAGGAGCTTCTCGCCGTCCTGCTCCAGGCGGAAGCCGTGGTAGCGGAAGAAGGCGAGCACCACCGAGAGCAGGCGCACGAAGAGCAGGAAGGCCAGCACCAGCAGCGCGATCTCCGCGGCCAGCCACAGCCAGTGCCCGCTCTCGAAGAGCCGCTTGAAGGCATCGCGCGCCCAGGCCGTGGGCACGGACAGCCAGCCGAAGAAGCGCCGGTGCAGCTCTGGCTTCTGCGCGACCGCCGCGAACACGGTGCCCACGACCACCATGCCGCGGTTCGAGATGAGGCCCAGCCGGAGGATGTCCAGCGGGGCGAGGCGATGCAGCAGGCGAGGCGCTGCCGCGGTGGACACGGCGGGGGCCGGCGTCGCGCCTTCGGGCGGTGAAGCCTCGGCCGGGACCGTCCGCCCGGCGCCCTTCAGCGCCTCCTCCAGCGCCATCGCCGCCGGCAGGCCCAGCACCTTCATCACCGCCTCAGGCTTGCCGCCGGCGGCGGACTCCAGATGCACCTCGACCACGCCCAGCAGGCGGTGCGGCAGCTTGCGCAGGCGGCTCGTGTTGTGGATGCGCGCGAGCGGCACGTGGCGCACGCGGCGCCCGAGCACGCCCTCGTGGATGACCAGCTCCGTGCCCTGCAGGGCGTAGCGGTAGCGGCTGGCCTGCAGCACGGACCAGATCGCCGTGAAGCCCAGCGGCACCGCGGCCCAGACCTCCCAGCCCGAGCCGCGTCCGAAGACGACGGCCGCCAGCACGGGCAGCGCCACGTGGCGCAGGAGCTGCGCCGCCACGAACAGCGCCGACAGCGGGTGCAGCCGCTGCCACTGGCCCGTCGTCAGTGCGTCCGCCTGGCCCTTGCGGCCCGGGTCCTGCGCCTCATTCATGCTGACCCTGCACGCGCGGCATCAGGGACTCGCGCAGCGCCTGCGCCTCGGCCAGCGGCAGCCCGTGCACGGCGGTCTTGTGGTCGTGCTGGCCGGCCGTGTGCAGCTCGAGGCGGGCCATGCCCCAGAGCCGCTCCAGCGGCGACTGCTGCAGGTCCAGGTGCTGGAGCCGGGCGATGGGCACCCAGCTTTCGGTGCGCCACCACACCCCGCTGCGCAGCACCAGGCCCTCGCCGACCTGCAGCGCCGCGCCGTAGGCCCGGAAGCGCCAGGCGCCGAAGAGCGCCCCCACGCCGAGGCTGAGCAGCGCAACGCCCAAGGCGCTGGCCAGCAGCCAGGACCAGGGCCAGGCCTCATCCAGCAGCGACAGCAGGCCGATCAGCCCGCCTCCCAGCACCACGCCCATCCACAGCGCGGCACGCAGCTGCCACAGCAGCCGCAGGGCCTCCATCTTGCCCAGCGCCCGTGCGGCGCGGCCCTCCGCCATGCCACTCATCTGTCGTGCTCCTCAGGATCAGCGGGCCTCGGTCGGGCCCGTGGGGTCGTCGGTGCCGGTCTCGGCAGCGGGTCGGCTCAGGGCTTGGTGACGCCCAGCAGCTCGACGTCGAAATACAGCGTCGCGCCAGGCGGGATCACGCCGCCGGCCCCCTTCTCGCCATAGGCGATCGAGGCCGGGCAGGTCAGGCGGGCCTTGCCGCCCACCTTCATGCGCTGCACGCCTTCGGTCCAGCACTTGATCACCCGGCCCAGCGGGAACTCGGCCGGCTGGCCGCGGCTCACGGAGCTGTCGAACTCGCGACCGTCCGCGAAGGTGCCGACGTAGTGCACCCGCACCTTGTCCGCGGCCGTGGGCTGCTCACCGGTCCCGGCCACCAGCTCCTGGTAGACGAGGCCCGTGGCCGTCGTCACAGGCTCGGCGGCGACGGCCGCGGTCCAGGACAGCGCGAGGCCCAGCAGGGCGGCAAGGGGCATCAGGCGGCGGGCAGGCATCTTCATGGAGGTCTTCGAGGGAGTGTCGGAATGCGGCGCATCATGCGGCAAGCGGGCCGGTCCGCCAAGACGGGACGTTCCGGAGTTCGCCCACCTGCGCGCCACCCGCGTCAGCTCGGGTCGGCCGTCCGGAACCGCTCGCGAAGGCCCATCCAGGCCTTGCGGGCCAGATGCGGCACGAGCAGGTGCAGCGGCATGCGCAGCAGGTGCGCGCGCCAGTAGAGCCGGGTGGCGGCCCGGCGGCGGCGCGCGGCGGAGGCGTCGGCCTCCAGCCCCAGCGCGGTGCACATCCATCGGGCCGGCGCCTGCTGCTGCCACCCCGGCAGCGTCACCTCCAGCCCCCGGGACAGGTGGTGCACCAGGGCGTTCGCCGGCTGGACGGCGCACAACGGCGCCAGCGCCTGTGCCAGCACCGGCAGGAGCTTCAGCGCCGCCGCCCGCGCCAGCAGCGCCTCGGCACGGGCCTCGTCGTCGGTGCCGGGCAGCAAGCCGAGCAAGTCGTGCAGGTCCAGCAGATCCCGCCAGGCGTGGTCCAGCTCGCCGTCCAGGCACAGGTGCAGGGCACTGTGCAGGGCAAGATCGACCGGCTGAAGCCGGCGGAAACCGCTGGCGCCGATGGGCAGCGAGTCGGCAATCAGGACGTCGCCCGGGCTGTGGAAGCGCGAGCTGCGCGGCGCGATGGCATGGTGGACGTCGAGCACGGAACCGCGCTGCACATGGCGCAGCGGCGGGATCTCGTGCATCCACTGGCGGTAGTAGCGCTGGTTGTAGGCCTGGCGTTCCTCGCTGATCCAGCCATGCGCCATCAACGCGGATTCCACCGCGGCCAGCTGGCCCTCGGGCACCAGCAGGTCGATGTCCGAGAAGCTGCGCCCCCGGGACGGCGGCAGCTCGGCCAGCAGGTAGGCCGCCCCCTTGAGCAGCAGCACCGGCTGGCCCAGCGGCTGCAGGGCCTCGCGCACCGCCAGCAGCTCGTGCCGCACCTCGTGGCGATGCCGATCCAGCACCCGCAGGCTGGCTTCCAACGCGGTCCGGACCTGCGCCGGCAGCTGCGGCATCAGACCCTGCGCCTGCAGCCGCCAGGCCAGGCGCCCCAGCAGACGGCCGCCACGCGCCTGGCCGAGCAGGCGTTCCCAGTCCCGGCCCTCGAAGCCCGCGGGCAGCGTCCCCTCCAGCAGCAGGCGCAGCAAGGGCATCGTGGGGGCCGTCATCAAGCAGCCTCCGGCTCAGGCAGGCCGTCGAGCAGATCGCTCAGGCGCGGAATGGCGTCATGAAGGTCGGAGTAGCGCAGCTCGTAGCAGTCGCAGCGCTCCAGCATCGCCCCGAGCACCTCGAAGCCCTGCAGGCCGAGGACGAGGTAGTTGAAGGCGTTCTTGCCGAGCTCGATCATGGCCGGCGCCTTGGGCAGCGGCGTGAGGCGCGTCGGCTCGCCGGCGGCGTAGCGCGGGAAGATGACGAGGCGCGGGCTGGCGCTCTCCTGCATGCGCTCGACATGCGCCTGCGGCACGCGCATGTGCACCACATCGCCCTTGGTCGTGCCCCGCGTCACCGCGCCGAACACGGCCTGCGGCGCATAGCGGCGGATGACGTCCAGCGAGTTGTTCTTGAGGCTCACCGGCCGGGCGGCGGCATGGATGCGGCGGTCGGCGAGATCCACCAGACACAGCTCGTCGGTCATCAGCCGCCAGTCGCTGTGCGTCAGGGCGGCGCACAGCGTGCTCTTGCCCGATCCGGGCGGCGCAGGCATCACCAGGGCGCGACCGCCGCGCTCCAGCACGGCCGCATGCAGCATCAGGTACTGGTGGGCGCGCATGCTCACGCACCAGTTCATCGCCCATTCCATCTGGGCGAAGGCGTGGGACTGCGGCAGCGGCTCGAAGGGGCGCTCGCCATCGGAGCTGAAGCGCACCTGGCGCCGCCACCAGCGGTGCAGGCCGCGGCCATGGTCCAGCTGCAAGGGGAAGTCGGCGAAGCTCTGCGGCGGCAGGCAGGGGTAGCCGCCATAGAGCTGCCACAGGCCCTGCTCGATCTGCGCAAGCGGGCTCTGGAGGCGGTAGCGGAAGACTCCCGCCTGCAGGACGAGGTCCCCCCGGTGCAGCCGGGTGCGGAAGTCGGCCGGCGCCAGCTGCTCAAGCTTCATGCGGGGAGTGTCTCAGCAGGCCCTGCTCGACGAGAAAGCCCAGGCCCTGGACGAGGCCCGGCCAGAACTCGTCGGGCAGCGGGCGCTCCAGCAGCAAGGGCAGGCGGTGCTGCAGGTCCGTCAGTGTGGCGGGGGCCTGCTCGATCTCCATCACCGCGGCGGCGAGGAGCCCATCGAGCTGCAGCGTCTGGCCGCTGCCGTTGTCGAACAGCACCCAGTCCTCGCCCCAGCTGCGCCAGTGGAGCTCGGCCAGCGGCGGCAGGGACCAGCACCCCTCCCTTGCGGAGGCGGGCGACCAGGCCGGATCTGCCACGCTGGGGGCGATGGCTTACTTCTCCAGGTACTTCACGAAGAAGTCGTAGGCCGCCTGGTTGTTGGTCAGGTAGTAGTTGATGACGTCCGTCGAGCTGTACGGGAACGCATAGCCGGTGCGGCCCACGGCCCAGCCGGTGTTCGTCTCGTAGGCCAGCGCATTGAGATACGCATTGAGCCAGTGACGCTCCGGGGTGGAGGCGTAGGTCGGGTCGGACATCAGCTTCAGCAGCGTCAGGTTCTTGGTCGACGAGCTGGCGCGGATGAGGATGGAGCCCACCGTCACGTTGCAGCTGCAGGGCCAGGTCCGGCGGGGCACCGTCAGGCCGTTCGAGGTCGTGGTCTGGCCCCACCAGCCCGGGCTGTAGCCCCAGGCGTTGGGGTAGGTCTCGCCATGGAAGGAGTGGGCGGAAGACTGCACGCCGGAGATGGTGCAGATCACGGCCTTGCCCGTCTTGGCGCTGCTGCAGACGGCCAGCGTGACGCCACCGGCCATCGCCCGCATGGGCGCCAGGGCCGCCAGCGTGGCTGCGCCACCCGTGCCCGCGCTCTTGAGCAGCATGCGACGGCGTGCCAGCGCCTCGGCAGACAGGCTGCGGGTCGCCGTCAGGGGGTCCCGTGCTGCCTGCTGGTCGGGGGTCGAACGCTGCTTGTCCATAACGAACCTCTACAGTCCAGAGAACTCATTGAAAAAACCGGTGCGGCCCGGACGGTGTCCGGTGGCCGCCGGCAGGGCCGCTCTCGATGCGCCGGAGCGCAGCGGCATGCACGGCCAGCCTGCCAATGGCCCTGTATTTGACACTATCGCAAGCAGCCTGGATGCCCGACCCGCGCATCCAGGGGGGGCCGCCAGCGACATCGCAGGCCGCTCAAACGGGGGACGCTGACCGGCCCACGCCTGACGCCCCGGGCGCGCGGCCCCCGGGGTGGCGGGCTCGCGGGCTCCTGTATTCTTGCTGCCATGAACCGACCCAAACCCTTCTCCATGATCCGCGAGTTCCACCTGGCGGACTGGTTCACCCTGGCCAACGCCTTCTGCGGCATGGGCGCCCTGTTCTCGGTGATGACCTACCTGCAGACCCGCGAGGTCCTGCATCTGTTCTATGCCTGCGGCCTGATTCCCGCCGCCCTGGTCTTCGACATCCTGGACGGGCGCATCGCCCGCTGGCGCCAGAAAAGCTCCGCCATGGGCCGGGAGCTGGACTCGCTGGCCGACGTCATCTCCTTCGGCGTCGCGCCGGCAGCTATCGCTTATGGCTGCGGGATGCAAGGACTCTATGACCGCATCATCCTGGTCTTCTTCGTCGCCTGCGGCGTTTCCCGTCTGGCGCGCTTCAACATCACCGCCGAGAAGCTCTCCGAGGGCGGCGACAAGGTCAAGTATTTCGAGGGCACGCCCATCCCCACCTCGCTCGTCCTGGTGATCCTGCTGTGGGTGGCTGCCGCCCAGGGCGCCCTGGGGGATCAGATGTGGGGCGGCCGCCTGGAGATCGGCGGCTTCAATTTCCATCCGCTGGCCCTGCTGTTCCTGGCGTCCGGCTCGCTGATGGTCAGCCGGATCCGCATTCCCAAGATCTGACGCCGCCCGGCGCCGCGGGCGTCAGTGCACGCCGGGCTGCGGCCGCACCCGCAGCGCCCCCAGCACGCCGGCCACCAGCAGGGCGATGCCCAGCGCGGTCAGCGGCGCCGGCCACTCGGCCCGCCACAGGAAGGCGTAGGCCAGGGCGGCCAGCGTCTCGAACACGATCAGCTGGCCCACGAGAGCCGTGGGCAGACGCTGGCTGGCCTCGTTCCAGCACAGCGTGCCCGCCCAGGACGCCAGCAAGCCGATGGCGAGCATCAGCCCGGCATAGGCCAGCGGGCGCGGCCCGAGCGGGAGTTCGACCTCGATCTGCCCGCCCTGCCGGAGCAGCACCAGCGCGGCGAAGGCCATGATTGACAGCGGCAGCGTCACCAGCCCCTGGGCCGTCGCCCAGGCGCGCGGACTGCGGTCCGGGTGCGCGCGCAGCCAGTCGGCGTTGCGGATCGGGTACCAGGTCCAGCAGGCCAGGGCCCCGAGGGCCAGCAGGCCGCCCTGCACATAGGCTGCCATCCTCGCCTCGGCCGTGGCCGACGAGCGTGCCAGCGCCTGCAGCTCGACCTGGTTGACGCAGACCAGCCCCGCGGCGATGAGCAACAGCGGCAGCGCCAGCTGCGCCCAGGGCAGACGCCCGTCCCGCATGCGGTTGCGGTGGTTGGACACGAGCGCGATGAGCACCGGCAACGTGCCAATGATCATGGTCGGCAGCGGCCCGCCGGCCCGCTGGATGGCCGCGGCAAGGCACAGATAGTAGAGAAAGTTGCCGATGGCGCTCAGCCGCAGGGCCGCCCACCAGTCCGCCGCCGCCAGCTCCCGCAGCGCACGGCGGTCCATCCAGGCCAAGGGCAGCGCGATCAGCCCGAAGGCCAGGTAGCGCCCGGCCATGAGCTGGGCGGCCGGATACTCCGGCAGCATCTGCGGGGCCACGAAGACCAGGCCCCACATGAGCCCGGCCGCCAGCGCGAAAAGAACACCTGTCCACATGCCGCCATCATGCCGGCCCCACCCGCCGCGGGCTTGTACAGGATTGCTGCCGCGGCCGCCCGGCGCTCAGACGCCCCCGCGCCACAGCCCCCAGGCCAGGGCCAGCATCATCAGCCCGAGGAGCAGATCCAGGACCTGCCAGGCCCGCTGCCGCGCGAAGAGTGGGGCCAGCAGACGGGCCCCGTAGCCCAGGCCGGCGAACCACAGCAGGCTGCAGCTGACCGCGCCGAGAAAGAACAGCGGGCGCTGGGCCGGCGCCTGGGCGGTGCCGATGGCACCCACCAGCAGCACGGTGTCCAGGTAGACATGCGGATTGAGCAGTGTGAAGGCCGCCGCCTGGGCCAGCGTGCCCGCCGCCGAAGCGCCCCCGCCCCCGCCCCCGCCCGCCTCCAGCCCCGCCGGCCGGGCGACGCGCGCGAGCGCCCGCAGGCCATAGGCGAGCAGGAAGGCGATGCCCGCCCAGCGCAGCGCCTGCGTCACGCCCGGCAGCCGAGCATCCAGGGCGCCCAGCCCCCAGATGCCCACCGCCATGAGCAGGGCGTCGGCCAGCGCGCAGAACAGCACGACCAGGCCCACATGGCGCCGCAGCAGGCCCTGGCGCAGCACGAAGGCATTCTGGGCGCCAATGGCGACGATCAGGCCGGCCACGAGGACCAGACCCTGGAGATAGACGGCCATCGAAGTCATGCCGCGCAGCATGCCCGGACCGGCGCACAGCGGCCAGTTAGACTTCCTGAAGCCGCTTCAGCGCCGCTGAACGAAGGCCCGGAGCGCCGTGTCCGGCTTCGCCCGAATCCCGCCCCGCCATGCTCGACTACCCCCTCATCCATGCCCTGGCTGCCGTCGTCCGCGAGGGCAGCTTCGAGAAGGCCGGCCGCAGCCTGCATCTCAGCACGTCGGCCATTTCCCAGCGGGTGAAGCTCCTGGAGCAGCGGCTGGGGCAGGTGCTGGTGATCCGCGACAGCCCCTGCCGCGCCACGCCCGCCGGCCTGCAGCTGTGCCGCCATGCCGAGCAGGTGGCACTGCTGGAGCGCGAGTTGCTCGCCAGCCTGCCCCCCCAGGCGGCCGAGGGCGGCCTGCGCAGCCTGCGGCTCGCCGTCAACGCCGACAGCCTCAGCACCTGGTTCATGCCGGCGGCGGTGGCGCTCTCGGGCCAGCGCTGGCTGCTGGACCTCAGCCTCGAGGATCAGGACCACACGGCCGAACGCCTGCGCCAGGGCGACGTGCTGGCGGCCGTGACCGCGCTGGCCGACCCCCTGCCCGGCTGTCGCAGCGTGCCCCTCGGGTGCATGGACTACCTGGCCGTCGCGACGCCGGCCTTCGTCCATCAGCATTTCGCCGCGGGACTGCACGCCGAGGCCCTGACGCGCGCGCCCTGCCTCAGCTACGACCGGCGGGACCAGCTGCAGTCGCGCTGGGTCGCGCAGGTGCTCGCCGCGACGCCGCCCCTGCCCTGCCACTGGCTGCCCTCGAACGACGTCTACCTGGCCGCCTGCCGCAGCGGCATGGGATGGGGCATGTGCCCGCGCAGCCTCGTGCAGGCGGAGGTGGACCAGGGCGTGCTGCAGACGCTGAGCGAGGCGCCGCTGTCCGTGCCGCTGTTCTGGCAGGCCACGGCCCAGGCCTGGCCGCTGCTGGAGCCGGTGACGCAGGCCGTGCTGGACGCCGCGCGTCGCGGCCTGCGCTGAGCTCAGCGCCCGCGCACCACGCCCAGCTGGCGCTGGTAGGCCGCCGGCGTGATGCCGTAGCGGCGCTGCAGGCTGCGCGTCAGATGCGCCTGATCGGTGAAGCCGGCGGCCGCGGCCACCTGCGCCGGCGCCATCCCCTGGGCGAGCAGGCGTTTGGCCTCGAAGCTGCGCAGGGCCATCAGCGCCTGCTGCGGCGTGGCGTGCTGCTGCTCGCGAAAGCTGCGCAGGAAGTGGAAGGGGCTCAGGCCGGCGACGCCGGCGAGCTGCTCGAGCGTCAGCGCCTGGTCCAGATGTGCGCGCATGAAGTCCGTCACCCGCTCGAAGCGGCCGGCGGCCTCGGCCGTGCGGGCCTGCACGCGGGCATGCGGGCGGATGAGATCCACCAGCTGCAGCAGCAGGCAGTCCACGGCCAGCGGCTCCTCGGCGGACCACAGCGCCGCCATGCAGCGCGCGACCGCCTGCGCCTGCGCCGGGCTGCCGCTGACGGCGGCATCGAAGCGCCAGCTGCGATCCCCGCCGTAGGCCGGCAGCAGCGCCTCGTCCAGGTAGACCATGTGATAGCCCCAGCAGCCCGCGTCGGCGGACTCCCCCGTGTGCAGATCCTCGGGGTTCATCAGCATGAGGCTGGCCTGCGGCGCCAGGTGCTCGCCGCCCCGCCAGCGAAAGCGGCCCAGGCCCTGGTTGATCACGCCCAGCCCGTAGGCCTCGTGCGTGTGCGCGTCGAAGCAATGCTCCCGGATGCGCGCCCGGTAGAGCTCCACACCCGGCCGGCCGACGGGTCGGCGGTACAGGGCGTGATCCTCCTGGCCATCGAAGCGGATGAGGGTGTCGGACGGCATGACCCGGCCATCATGGCACAGCCGGCATCACCGACGCCGCTCATCGGCGGCTGACGGAGGCCAGACCCCAGTGCTTGCGCGGCACGCTCAGCACGACGGTGTCGGGCGACCCCCAGGCATCGCCCGCGAAGCGCATGTGCACCTCGCCGTCCAGGCTGTGCCAGGTGCCGTCGGCCATCGGCGTCATCGCCACCGTCGCCTCGTCACCCAGTGTGATGCGCAGGCGCAGCCCGCGGCCGTTCACCTCCAGATCGCGGCCGTCCTCCATGCGGTAGGTGCCCGAAAGCAGGCGCATGTCCGACAGCGGCACATGGGCCCGCATCGGTGACTGGGTCTGCAGCGTGACGGGCGCCAGGACGGTGGGCTCCTGCGCCAGCGCGGGGCCGGCGAGGACGATCAGCGCCAGGGCGGCGCCGGCCAGGGGGGAGCGGGTGGGCAGGTTCATGAGGGACTCCTTGAAATGCGCGACCCGGAGCGGGACGGCGCTGGCGGATGGGACAAGTCCAGTGTGGGAAATGCAGCGCCGGATGTCCTCCCCGCTCCGATCGAACACCGCTTCCGTGGGCTGAAATGCCGGGCGGACGGACGAACTGCGGCCCCTCGAAAATGCCCGGAAACCCCGATGGATAAAGGCCCTGACGCCATTCACATGCCGCGAGTCACCCCTCCCTTGCGCCCTGGTCGAACGGCATGTGAGCTCGGTCATGGCAAGACCTGACCCCACGCCGGAGCAAGCGCTTCAGCCGCCAGACTGGAGGGCCTGCGCCACGCGCTCCACGTCCTGCGGGCTGCAGCGCAGCCCCAGCTTGCTGCGCCGCCACAGCACGTCCTCGGCCGACTGCGCCCATTCCTCGCGTTGCAGGTAGCGCAGCTCGGCCTCGTGCAACCCGGGGGCGATCTCCTCGCCCAGCGTGCCCGGCCCCAGCACCCGGTCGATGCGCCCGCCGTAGGCCTGGCACAGGCGCTGCAGCAGGGGCGCTGGCAGCTGCGGGTGACGCGCGCGCACCGCCTGCATGAGGGCCAGCAGCGCCGCCGGCCCACGGCCCGCCCCCGGCGCCCAGGCGGAGACATCGGCACCCGGCAGCGGTGCGCCGGCCGTCCAGGCCCCGTGGTGCCCTCCCAGCTGGGCATCGATGCGGTCCGCCACCTCCTCGGCCAGGCGGCGGTAGGTGGTCAGCTTGCCGCCCCACACATGCAGCAGCGGCGCCCCAGCGGCCGTGTCGAGGTCCAGCGCGTAGTCCCGCGTGACCGCCGCGGCCGTGCCGGCGTCGTCATCCAGCAGCGGCCGCACGCCGGCAAAGCTCCAGCGCACATCCGCCGGCCGCAGCGCCTGGCGGAAGTAGCGTCCGGCCTGCTCGCAGAGATAGTCGACCTCGGCCCCCGAGATGCCGGGCGTGCAACCGCCGTCGATGTCGGCCGGCGCCAGCTCCACGTCGGTCGTGCCCACCAGCGTGAAGTCCTGCTGGTAGGGGATGGTGAAGACGATGCGGCCGTCCGCGCCCTGCAGGAGGTAGGCGTGGTCATGGTCGTAGAGGCGGGGCACGACGATGTGGCTGCCCTTGACCAGGCGAAGGCGGCGCGCCGCCGGCGTCTCGCCCCGCGCGCCGCGCAGCGACTGCTCGACGAAGCGGGCGGCCCAGGGCCCGGTGGCGTTGACGAGCAGGCGCGCCGTGAGCGGCCGCTCGCCCGTCGGCACCTGCAGCCGCGCGTGCCAGACGCCCTGCGTGACGCGGGCCTCCACGCAGGGGCTGCGGGTCAGGATCTGTGCGCCCCGCTCGCGCGCGTCGAGCGCATTGGCGATGACGAGGCGCGCGTCGTCCACCCAACCGTCGGAGTAGACGAAGCCGCGCTCGAACTGCGGCTGCAGCGGCGCCCCCAGCGGATGCCCGGCCAGCCGCAGCCCCGCCGAGCCGGGGAGCAGCTCGCGATGCGCCAGGTGGTCGTAGAGAAACAGGCCCAGCCGCAGCAGCCACGCCGGCCGCATCTGCGGGTGATGCGGCATGACGAAGCGCAGCGGATGGATCAGGTGCGGCGCGGCGCACAGCAGGCGCTCGCGCTCCTGCAGGGCCTTGCGGACCAACCCGAACTCGCGGTACTCGAGGTAGCGCAGGCCGCCGTGGATCAGCTTGGTGGAGGCCGAGGATGTGTGCGAGGCCAGGTCATGGCGCTCGGCCAGCAGCACGCGCCAGCCCCGCCCGGCGAGATCCCGCGCGATGCCCACGCCATTGATGCCGCCGCCCACCACCAGTACGTCAAAATCAGCCATCGCCACGCTCCTCGCGAGGCACTCTACCCTGCCGATTTCCCATGAGCTACCTCATCGCACTGGACCAGGGCACCTCCAGCTCCCGCGCCATCGTCTTCGACCGCGAAGGCCGCCAGCTGGCCAAGGCGCAGCAGGAGTTCCGCCAGATCTACCCGCAGCCCGGCTGGGTGGAGCACGATCCACAGGAGATCTGGACCAGCCAGCTCGCCACCGCGCGCGAGGCCCTGCGCCTGTCCGGCCTGCGCCCCGAGCAGATCGCCAGCGTGGGCATCACCAACCAGCGCGAGACCACCGTGCTGTGGCACCGCGCGACCGGTGCGCCGCTGCACCACGCCATCGTCTGGCAGGACCGCCGCACCGAGCCGCTGTGCCATCAGCTGCGCGAGCAGGGGCTGGCGCCGCTGGTGCGCGAGCGCACGGGGCTCGTGATCGACGCCTACTTCTCCGCGACCAAGCTGCGCTGGCTGCTGGACCACATCCCCGGCGCCCGCGAGCAGGCGCGGCGCGGCGAGCTGGCCTTCGGCACGGTGGACAGCTGGCTGATGTGGCAGCTCAGCGGCGGCCGCATCCACGCGACCGACGTCAGCAATGCCTCGCGCACGATGCTCTTCGACGTGCACCGCAACGACTGGGACGACGAGATCCTGGCGGCCCTGGACATCCCGCGCGAGGTGCTGCCCGCCGTGCACCCCAGCGCCCACGCCTTCGGCCACCTGGACCCGCAATGGCTCGGCGCAGCCCTGCCCATCGGCGGCGTGGCCGGCGACCAGCAGGCCGCGCTCTTCGGTCAGGGCTGCTTCAAGGCCGGCATGGCCAAGAACACCTACGGCACCGGCTGCTTCACGCTCATGCACCTGGGCGAGCGCTTCCAGACCTCCTCCAACGGCCTGATCACGACCAGCGCCGCGCAGACCGGTGCGCAGCCGGAGTTCGCGCTGGAGGGCAGCGTGTTCATCGGCGGCGCCGTCGTGCAATGGCTGCGCGACGGCCTGCATGCCTTCCCGAGCAGCAGCGACGTCGAGAGCCTGGCGGCGAGCGTGCCGGATGCCGGCGGCGTCCTGTTCGTGCCGGCCTTCACCGGGCTCGGCGCGCCCTACTGGCAGCCGGACGCGCGCGGCGCCATCGTCGGCCTCAGCCGCGGCAGCACCATGGCCCACATCGCCCGGGCAGCCCTCGAGTCCATTGCCTTCCAGAGCGCGGCCCTGCTGCAGGCGATGAGCCGCGACGCCGTGGCCGCCGGCGCGGCGCCCGTGAGCGAGCTGCGTGTGGATGGCGGCGCCTGCGTCAACAATCTGCTGATGCAATTCCAGGCGGACCTCCTGGGCATTCCCGTCGTCCGCCCCCGCGTCATCGAGACCACCGCCCTCGGCGCCGCCTACCTGGCCGGCCTCAGCGCCGGCCTCTACAGCGGTCTCGAGGCGCTCGGCGCCCACTGGCAGGCCGAGCGCGTCTTCCACCCCACCCTGCCCCGCGAACGCGCCCTCGAACGCATGGCCGACTGGGAACGCGCCGTCCGCCAGACCACCGCCCTCTGACCCGAAGCCACCCCCTCACGCGTGGCCACCGGCCCACGCCCCTGGTGGCGGCCGGGGATCCGGCTTCGCCGGTCCCTCGGCCGCGCCCCCTCGAGGGGGCCGGCGCAGCCGGCAGGGGGTGGACTCATACGCATGGCCGACCGGGAACGCGCCGTCCGCCAGACCACCGCCCTCTGACCCGAAGCCGCCCCCTCACGCGTGGCCACCGGCCCACGCCCCTGGTGGCGGCCGGGGATCCGGCTTCGCCGGTCCCTCGGCCGCGCCCCCTCGAGGGGGCCGGCGCAGCCGGCAGGGGGTGGACTCATCAAGCGGCCTGGGAGAGCCTCGACGCCTCCCAGGCCGTGACGGCCTGCAGATGGGCGGCCAGGGCCCGGTTGGTCGCCATGATCAGCATCGCCAGGTCCGCTCCGGCCGCCGTGAGGGCCTGCTTCTCCAGGGCGGCCGCCGTCGTGGCCAGGCCGTCCAGACCCAGGTTGGCGGCGACGCCGCGCAGGCGGTGGGCGTAGGCGCGCACCGACAGCGGTCCCGCGATCCGTGCCTCCTCCAGCGCGCTGAGATGCTGCTCGTACTGGCGCGCAAAGCTGCTCAGCAGCTTGGCCAGAAGCTCCGTCCTGCCGGCGCAGCGCAGCACCGCCGTGTCGAAGTCGGCGTCCGGCACCAGGGGCCAGGGGCTGCCGGTGTCCGAGGGCGCGCGCGCACCGGCCTTGGCGGGCAGCGGCGCCACCGGCGCGGGGCTGGCCTCCGGGGCCGTGCGGCGCGGGTACGGCGCCAGGGTGCGCAGCAGCGATTCCTGGTCGACCGGCTTGCAGATGTGGCCGCTCATGCCGGCGTCCAGGCTGCGCTGCCGCTCCTCGCTGAGCGCATGCGCCGTCAGGGCCAGCACCGGCAGCGCGGGGTCGATCTCATGCAGGCGGCGCGTGGCCTCGTAGCCGTCCATGCCGGGCATCTGCACGTCCATCAGCACGAGGTCGTAGGCGGCCACGCCCTGCGCCTGCACGCGTGCGACGGCCTGCTCGCCGCTGTCGGTCGCCATGACGTGGGCGCCCGCCCCGCTGAGCATGTCATGCAGGATCTCGCGGTTGATGTCCACGTCGTCGGTGATGAGGATGCGCAGGCCCGCCAGACTGCGCGGCGCGAGGGCCGGCGCCGCCGCGACGCCCGGCCCGGCGGCCGGCTGGGGCGGGGCCTCGAGCAGGGGCAACTCCAGTGTGAAGCACGAGCCCTTGCCCGGCGTGCTGCGCACGAGAATGTCGCCGCCCATCAGGCGCGCCAGGCGCCGGCTGATGCTCAGGCCCAGGCCGCTGCCACCGTAGAGCCGCGTCACGGAGCTGTCGGCCTGCTCGAAAGGCGTGAAGATGCTGTCGAGCTTGTCGGCGGGGATGCCGATGCCGGTGTCGTTCACCTCGAAGACCACGCAGCGCCCCCCGTGCGCGGCCCGCACATTGAGGCTGACACTGCCGTGCTCGGTGAACTTGACCGCATTGGCCAGCAGGTTCACGAGCACCTGCGTCAGGCGCAGCGCGTCCAGCACGACCCATGCCGGCAGCGCGGCAATGTCGGAGTTCAGCCGCAGCCCCTTGGCACGCGCACGCTCGCCGACCATCTCCAGCGCGTCGCTGACCACCTGCGCCAGCTCGCAGGGCCGCGATTCCAGCTCCAGCTTGCCGCTGTCGAGCTTGGCGAAGTCCAGCACGTCATTGATCACGCCCAGCAGATGCCGCCCCGCACGCACGATGCGGCGGAAGCTGTCCGCCGCGGCGCGGGGGTCCATCGCGCGCTGCTCGCCGAGCTGGGCCAGGCCGAGCACCGCATTGAGCGGCGTGCGGATTTCATGGCTCATGTTGGCCAGGAACTGGCTCTTGGCATGCACGAGGCGCTCGGCCTCGTCGCGCGCGGCGGCCAGCTCGCGATGCAGCTGCTTCATCGAGGTGATGTCGGTGCTCAGGTTGAGCACGGCATAGGGGCTGCCATGCTCGTCGCGCAGGGGCACGGAGGTCACGAGGAAGTCCTTGCGGCCGTCGGGCAGCTGCATCTGCCGCTCCTGGTCCAGGCGCAGACCGCGCTGGAGCACGAAGGCGTCGCTCTCGCGGACGTCGCTGGCCAGCTCGTCGCCGAACAGGGCCTGCACCGTCTGGCCGATCACCTCCTGGCGCGAGCGCCCGCTCGCCTGCTCGAAACCGCGGTTGACCTGCAGATACTGGCCGTCGGCATCGCGGATGCTCAGCAGCAGCGGCAGCGCCTCGAGGACCTCGTGCACCTGCTGCTGCTGCTTGGCCAGCTCCGCGGTGCGCTGGCGCACGAGGTCCTCGAGGTGCTGGCGGTGCAGCTCGAGTGACTGCTCGGCCACCACGCGGGCGGTGATGTCATGGGCGAAGGCCACCACGCAGTGCTCGCCGTTCATCTCGAAGCGGTCCAGCTTGACGTCCCACCAGATCGGACTGCCGTCCACGTGCTGCGAGCACCACTCCAGCGTCTGGGCGCCTTCGTCCAGCGTCCGGTGGATCAGGGCACGGGCGCGCGCCGGGCCGTAGTCCCCGCCGGGAAAGTTGAGGGAGGTGCGCAGCTCGTCCTGGGTCTCGACCCCGAAGCGGCGCAGGCAATGGGTGTTGGCGTAGCGCAGGGCACCGGTGGCGCCGTCGAAGATCTGCACCGACATGTGCGAGGCCTCCAGCAGCTGGCGCAGGCGCCGCTCGCTGCCGTGCAGGTCCTGCGCGCTCTGCTGCTGGGCGCGCAGGGTGTTGGCCAGCAGCTGGCGCGAGCTGTCGAGCGAGCGGGTCAGGTCCCAGTAGAGCGTCCCGTAGCGCAGCATCAGCCAGCCGGCGAGGCCGCAGCTGAAGAGCTGCACCACCAGGTAGCTCGCATGCGGCGGCGTGTTGCCGGGGTTCAGCCCCGAAATCCAGCCCAGGCCTTCCGCCCCGAAGAGCAGGCTCAGCCCGGCGAGGCCCGCCAGGGCCCCCCATTTGGCCGCCTGCGGCCCGACCATGAAGCCCAGGACGACGATCAAGGCCGTCAAGGCCCCCAGGCCCGAGGACATGATCCCGTTGCCATGCAGGGCGGCCATGGCCATCAGCGTCACCATGGTGGTGAGGGCGAAGAAGGCGGCCGCCCGGCGGACGTGACCGCGCCAGGCCAGCAGGCCGGCGGTGGCGGCCACCGCCAGCACGCCGGCACCCGTCGCCATGCGGGAGAGGCGCTGCGGCCAGGTGTAGCCGGCTTCGAGCGCCGTGGCAGCCAGCTGGAACAGCGCCGCCAGCATGACCAGCGCCAGCAACACGGCGGCGCCGCGTGCGACGCGCCGGTCCATCGCGGCCCGGAAGGCCTCGATGCCCTGCTGACGATCGGCCGCATCCAGGGCGGCCTCGACCGCCCGGACGTCCGGACCCTGCGGATGCTCCATGTCTGACGCCGCTCAGGACGCGGTGCGCTTCAGCGATCCGGGAACGGCGCAGATGGCGGGTGCCCGCCGGCCGGGACCGGACAGGGGCTTCGCGGGGAGACCCGCTGCAGGCGCGGCGTTCTGGCGCCCCGCTGCCGTGTTGACCGTTCTTCCATCTCGTCACTCCCTTGCTGGGTGGATCCCGATGTGTTTCCCTCGGTCAGGAGCACGCCGCGGTGCCGGCGCCTCCATGGCATTTCAATGTGTGATCGGGATGGCCTGATGACAGCAGGTGCTTCCACCCCGTGTGTCCAGCGTAAGCCAAGCACCGGGGCCCCGGCAAGACCGCGCCCGGGGTCGTGCGGTGAACGACGTCACGCTGTCCAGCTCTGTGCGAAGCCGCCGAGCACCAGGAGGCCCAGCGCGATGAAGATCCCCGCGGCGATGCCGTGGACGAGTCGCACGGGTATCCGGTGCGCCAGACGGTCGCCCACCAGCACGGCCGGCACATTGGCGATCATCATGCCCAGCGTCGTACCCGCCACGACGGCCAGCAGACTGTGGAACTGCGCCGCAAGTGCGACCGTGGCGATCTGGGTCTTGTCCCCCATTTCAGCGAGGAAGAACGCCACCACTGTGGTGCCGAAGACACCCAGGCGCAGGCCCTTGCCGCCTTCCTCCTCCTCGTCGATCTTGTCGGGCACCAGCGTCCACAGGCCCATGGCGACGAAGCCCAGGCCCAGCACCCAGCGCATCACGTCGGCCGGCACCTGGGCGGTGATCCAGGCCCCGAGGGCGCCGGCACCGGCATGGTTGAGCAGGGTCGCGACGAGAATGCCCGCGATGATGGGCACCGGCCGGCGGAATCGCGCGGCGAGCAAAAAGGCCAGCAGCTGGGTCTTGTCGCCGATTTCAGCGAGGGCCACCAGGCCGGTGGAGACGAGAAAAGCTTCCATGTGAGACTCCCCGGCCGCGTGTGGACACCCATGACCGCCCCTCTCCGGCCGGACACCGAGAACGAGCGGTCAAAGGTCTTGCCAGGTCACGCGGGTCGGTCGCACGGACGGCGGCGGCCTCGCGAGGGCGCCCCCGCCCGGACGGCGGGGGACGGGAACTGCCAGCGCCATGCCGGTTCCAGCGACGCCGGACCCAGGCAAGTATGTTGACGCAGGCCCGATGACCGGGAACGACGGGCGCTTGAGGCGTGGGCGCTCAGGCATCAGCGTTCAGGCATCGGCGGCTACTCCCCAATGACGGGGCGGATTGTAGACCACCCCCCGCTCGTGCCCGGGTTCCTGCCATGACGCTGGCAGCAGCCCGCACCGATGATGGCGCCATGAACTACGCCTACACCATCCTCTACGTGGCCGACGTGCCGGCCTCCCTGCGCTTCTTCGAGGCCGCCTTCGGCCTGGCGACGCGCTTCCTGCACGAGTCCAATGCCTATGGCGAGCTCGAGACGGGCGCCACCGCCCTGGCCTTCGCGCAGCTGGAGGTCGCCCGCGACAGCCTGGGCGGCGACTTCATCGAGGCCGCCCGCAGCGAGCGCCCGCTGGGCATGGAGGTCGGCCTGGCCTGCACGGACGTCGAGGCTGCCTACGCCCGCGCCCTGGCCGCCGGCGCGCAGCCGCTCAAGCCGCCCACGACCAAGCCCTGGGGGCAGGTGGTGGCCTATGTGCGGTGCCCGGACGGCTGCCTGGTCGAGCTGTGCACGCCGATGGGCGGCTGACCATGCCTGGCGCCGCGCCGGCAAGCCGGGACGGCCTGCGCGGGCTCGGGCCGCGCAGTCTCGAACATCTGGCGGCGCTGGGCATCACTACCGGGGCCGCGCTGCAGGCCCAGGAGCCGTTTGCCCTGTATGTCCGGCTCAAGGCCCGCTGGCCCAAGGCCAGTCTCAACCTGCTCTACGCGCTGATCGCCGCCCAGGAGGGCCGGGACTGGCGCGAGGTGGCCCGCGACCGCCGCACCGAGATCCTGCTGCGGCTGGATGCCATGGGCCAGGCGCCCCGGTGATCGGCAGGAGGCGACGCGATGTCAGCCGTAGCGCCGCTCCCGCAGCCACTTGGTGGCGATGTACTTGACCCCGGCCAGCACCGGCACGCCCGCATGCAGCGTGCTCGGGTCCTCCACGCCGCGCTCGTCCACATCGGCGAAGTACAGCACCGCGCCGGGCTTCGGCCGGATCTCCAGCCCGAGGCTCGGGAAGCGCGTGCCGCCGCCGTCCTCGACGTCCGAGAGGTAGATCACGCAGGTCCCCACGCGCTGCCCGCCGGTGCGCAGATGGCGCTCGCTGCCGGGATGCTCGGGGTTGAACCAGTCGAAATGCGCGCGGTACTCCCCGCCCACGCCGTAGCGCAGCACCTGCAGGCCCTCGCCGTTCTCGACGGGCCAGTCCAGCAGCTCGGCCAGCCGGGCCTCGAGGCGGGCCACCAGCGGGTGCTCGCCGCGCTGGAAGAAGCCACCGGCGCTGGTGCGATGCTCATGAGGGCGCGCCTCGCCCAGCTGCTCATCCACGACCGTCGAGCGCGTGAGGCGGGTCTCGGCCAGCGCGATCATGTCGCGGCATTCCTCGGGGTTCAGCAGGCCCTCGTAGACCAGCACCTGCGGGTGCTCCAGCTGCACACTGACGCGCAGTTCGCAGCCGTCGCTCAGGCGCAGGCGGTTGCCGCTCAGGCGGGGCCGCGGCCGGGCGCGCAAGACCTGACCCTCGCCGGCCGGCGGCCGCGCGGCCTGCGCATGCTCGGCCAGCAGCGAGGCCTGGGCGGACTGCAGGGTCGTGTTCGCCGCGGCCTCGGCCGGTGCGCCGTGCACCTCCCGAAGCACGCGCTCCGACAGCGCCCGCGGCAGGCCGCCCTGCACCATCATCGGCAGCATGGACTCGGCCGAGCAGCCGCGCGCCACGTTCTCCCGCACCCACGCCCGCCACTCGGGGCTCAACTGCTCCAGGCTCATGCCGTGCTCCAGGTTGTCGCTTGCCGCCGCATTCTGGCCTATCGCCGACAATGCCCGGATGCGCCGCGCCGACCGCCTGTTCCAGATCGTCCAGCTGATTCGTGGACGCCGTCTTTCCACCGCCGAGTACCTCGCCCAGCGGCTGGAGGTCTCGCCCCGCACCATCTACCGCGACGTCGCGGCCCTGCAGCAGCAGGGCGTGCCCATCGACGGCGAGGCCGGGGTGGGCTACCGCATGCGGGCGGGCTTTGACCTGCCGCCGCTGATGTTCAGCAAGGAAGAAGCCCAGGCCCTGGTCGCGGCCCTGCGCATGGCGCAGCCGCAGATGGACAGCGCGCTGGCCCGGCACGGCGAGGAAGCCATCTACAAGATCCTGGCGGTGCTGCCCGGCACGGCGCGTGCCGCCGCGGAAAGCCTCGCGCTGTGGGCGCCGCTGGGCGGCCTGGACGAGGCCACGCGCGGGCGGCTCCAGCAGCTGCGCCTGGCCACCGAGCAGCGCCAGAAGCTGCGCGTCGTCTACCTGGACCTCGGCGGCACTGCCAGCGAGCGTGTGCTTCGACCGCTGGGCTGCTTCTTCTGGGGGCCGGTCTGGACCTTCGCGGCCTGGTGCGAACTGCGCGAGGGCTTCCGCAATTTCCGGGTCGACCGCATCCAGCAGCTGGAGGTGCTCGAGGAGCGCTTCCGGGACGAGCCGGGCAAGACGCTGGCGGACATGCAGCGGGCCGAGGGCTGGCCCTGAGCCGGCAGCGGGCGGACGGCCGCAGCCGCGGTCGCCTCAGCGGCCGAAGCTGCCCTGCGGGGCCAGCCAGCGCAGCGGGTTGAAGCGCAGGCGGCTGCTCGGCGCCTCCACCCAGCGGTGGAACGGCAGGGCCGCCAGATTCGCGAAGCCCCAGGCCGACAGCACGAGTGCGGCCGTCAGCAGCAGCGGCTGCTCGGTCTGGTGGTCATACCAGGCGTTGAGCAGCACCAGCACGGGGAAGTGCACGAGGAACAGCGAGTAGGAATGCGTCCCCAGGTGGGCGACGACATCCGCCAGGCGCTGCCACACACGGCCGGCCAGCGGACCGACGCGCCACTGCCACAGGCCCAGCAGCAGGGCCGTGACCAGGGCGAGGACGAGGCGCTCGCGGAAGTCCAGCCACAGCGCCAGGCCGGTCAGCCACAGCAGCAGCAGCAGGCCCAGGCGCGGCCAGCGGCTCAGCGAGAACCAGTGCACCAGAGCGCCAAGGCCATAGGCGCCGAAGAAGTACAGGCCGAAGCTGTCCAGGTCGGGCTGGCGGTTGAAGGCCAGCAGCGACAGGCCGCACAGCCCCAGCACCAGCACCGGCCCGAGCACCATGCGCCAGGCCCGGGGCAGGACACGGCTGCGGCGGGCCGCCCAGAGCAGGCCCAGCATCAGGGCGTACAGCTGCAGGTCGATCGCCACGTACCAGGCCCCGACCGTGATGGACTCATGCCCCAGCAGGCCGTGCGTCAGGGTGGCGTGGCTCAGCAGCGTCGCGAGGCTCAGCTGCTGCGGCAGGAATTCCGGCAGCCAGGGCTGCACCAGCCACGCGCAGGCGAGCGTCAGACCGACCGCGGCCATGAAGGGCACGGCCAGGCGCAGGTAGCGCCGCCACAGGGACTCCAGCGGCGCCGCCTTCAGCAGGCCGCCCTGCGGTGACAGCGCCCGCGCGCTCAGGTAGCCGCCCACCACCAGGAACACCTGCACCGCCATGCGGCCGTAGTGGAAGAGCCAGCCGCCCATCACGGGCCAGGCCTTGTGCAAGGCCTCGGCCAGCGGGCCGTAGACCGAGAGATGGTGCAGCACGATGAGCTGGGCCGCGAGGGCTTTCAGCGCATCGATGTGCAGCAGTCGGGTCTTGGCAGCGGACATGGGTACAGCGGGCCGACGGTGGGAGCCGCCAGCGTGTTGATCGTCGTTGATGAAGGCGCCCGCCGACAAAGACGGGCACGACACCCGGTCTTTGGTCCGGGCAGGCATCGCCTGCCGATGGGGCAGGCCGCATGCCAGGGCGACGTCCGGTCCAGGAGGGGCCGCGCCCAAAGGGGCGGGCCGCCAGGGCAGCGAAGCGCCAGATTTTAGTCGGAGCGCCCGCGAAATGCATGTCCCCCGAGGCTTCCGCTGGTGAGCATCGGTGAATGGCCGTGACAAGCAGCAGCCCAGGCGACGTGCCTCCCCCCCCTTCCCCACCTCCTCGCCGGCACCCTGGCCGCCCCGAGGGCGGGCGGCCTGGCACGCCCTCGCAACGCCCGCAGGGCGCCAGGCAAAGACCGCCCGAAAAAGGGCGGCGCGGGCCCGCCGTCATTGAGTTCTCGCCCGGACCTGCCGATAGCCCTCATGAGCATCGACCGGCTTGGCCAGGCGAGCACCAGGGTCCGGCTGCCCCTTCACCCCCGCTCGCCCAAGGAGCTTCACATGCAGATCATCGGAATGACCGGCAGCCTGGCCGCACGGATCACCCATGCCGTGCGTGGCGCCGGCGGCCCGCCCTCGAAGGCCGGACGACCGGGCGGGGACGGCGGCCGCCGGGGCCCCCACGGCGGCCCGGCCGGCGGCCCCATGGCGCAGGCCGTGATGCAGACGCTCAGCCAGCTGGGCCTGCTGCCCTCGGCCACCTACAGCGAGGATGCGAGCCCCGACGCCAGCACCGCCACGCCCGCATCCCGCGCCTCGGCGGACCGCAGCGCGGACAGCCCCGGCGCCCTGCGCGAGGATCTGCATGCCCTGGTGCACGCCCTGTTCCAGGCCCTGCGGGGCAACAGCAACGGCAGCAGCAACGGGAACGGCAGCGACAGCAGCCAGCACGTCGGGCCGCCGCCGGATCTCCGGAGCGCCCTGCGTGCGCTTGCCACGCAGGCGGCCAACGGCCAGGCACCTGCTCCCCTGCAGCAGGCCTTCGACAAGCTGGGCCGGGACCTCCAGGCTGGCAGCCCGGGCAGCGGTGCGCCCTCGCTGCAGACCTTCCTGCAGGCGCTGCAGCAGCAGGTGGGCCCCGGCCGAGCGCCGCAGATGGCGTCCACGGGCCAATCGCTGCAGGTCCAGGCCTGAGGCCTTCAGACGGTTCAACCGCTCCGGGCGTTCAGGGCGTTCAGGGCGACGGGATCGCCGCCGCCGCCAGCGCCTCGGCCGCGGGGCTGAGGCGCTCGTAGTGCAGCAGGTCCTGCCATTGGCCGTTCAGTTCCACGCTGAGCCGGCTGCGGCCCCAGGCGCGGAAGCCGTTCTTCTCCAGCACGCGGGCCGACGCGGGATTGCCCGGCCGCACCACGGCCTCGAGCCGCCACAGCTGCAGCTCCCCGAAGGCGATGGGCAGCAGCAAGCCCACGGCGGCCGTCGCCCAGCCGCGCCCCTGGGCCTGCGCCGCGAGCCGATAGCCCAGCTCCGCGCGGCCATGGTGCTCGCGCTGCACGCGGTGCAGGTTGATCCGGCCGACCAGACGGCTGCCCGCGGGGCCGTGCGCGCGGATCAGGAAGGCATGGGCGCGGTCGGCAGCGGCGGCGTCGATCGCCTCGCTCAGGTGCGCCGCCACGCCCTCGCGGCTATAGAAGGCCGCCGGGCGGGGATGCACCCAGGTCTCGAAATGGGAGCGCTCGCGGCGCTCGAAGTCCAGCAGCTCGTCGAGATCCGAGGCTTGCGGGCGATGAAGTCGAAGCGTGTCCATGGCGCCGGAGCCTAGCAGGACCGGACCGACGCACGGGGCGCCGGGGCGCCGCCGAGGGCTGGCAAGAGGCGCCAGTCGCCCGGATGGCGTCGCGGCAGGCGGCGTCGTCAGCGCATGCTGTAGCCGCGCCCGTCCATGCAGGCCTCCACCGCCCGGTTGAAGACGCTGGCGTCATTCAGCGCGGCCGGCTGGCTGGCGGCCCAGCGGTTGCATTCCTGGCGGTCGGCCTCCGTCTGTTGCGCGCCCTGGCCGTTGCGGGGGTAGATGATCGGCTCCGGCCGCGAGGGCGGCGGCGGCGGCGCGGGCACGGCTTCCGGGGCCTCGGCGGGCGGGTTCACGACCACGTAGCCGCCCGGCGCGCTCTGGTAGTAGACGCCATTGGCATAGAAGTACGGCGCGCCGCCGATGCGCAGCGTCACGTAGGCCGAGGGCAGCAGCGGCACGAGGATCCCGACGGGCGGCACCACCACGCGCAGGCGCGGGCCGTAGCCGTGGTACCAGACTCCGCCGTGGAAGTAGTAGGGATCCGCATGGTGGCGCACCACGACGGCCCCCGGCGGCGCATGCGCCACCACATAGCCCGGCGCGGGGTAGTAGTGGTCATGGTGGTAGCGGCTGTCGAAGCGCAGGCCGATGCCGACATCGACATGCGTGCCAGCCTCGGCCGGCGCCACCACCAGGCAGGCCGCGCCGACCAGGGCGGCGGCCAGCGGCAGGGCAAGAGAGGAACGGTTCATGGGCGGCTCGCAAAGGCAGGATCGTGCAATGGGCACATCCTGCGGCCGCTGCCTGAAGGGCTTATTGCGCCGACGTAAAGCTGGATTGCGCCAGACGCAGACGGCTGGTGAGCCCGTCGTGGATGGCGTCCAGCAGCGCGGCGCGCTTGCGCGCCTCCGAGCGCTTCTTCGAGGGGATCTGCTCGTAGTCCAGCTGCTGCAGCGCCAGCGGGGCCAGCTCGAAGTAGCCGTCGGCGCCGCGCTGCGCGCCCAGCTCCTGCCAGCTCTGGTCGTAGTCCGCCCGGATGCGCCAGCGACGCCACAGATTGATGGCGATGCGCTCCTTGTTGCACACGAGCCGCACGGTGTCGCAGCCCAGGACCGCGGCCATCTGCCGGGCCGCCGTCACCAGCAGCGTGGCAGGGCGGCAGGCATGGAATTCCTTCGTGGCCAGCCGGACGTGCTCGCGCGCGGCCTCGCCGCATTCGCCCTGCAGACGCCCGACCAGCATCTGCATCGTCCCGCCCCGGCGCTGCAGGACGAAGTTCAGCCCGAACAGCGACACCCCGTCGAGCCGCAGCCGCAGGCACAGCTCGCCCTCGCGATGGCCGTCATGGACGGCATTGAGCTCCAGCGTGAAGGGCGTGCCGGACTTGCCTTCGCCCGTGTGCAGCGTCTGTGGCGCCTGGGCGGCCGCGGAGGCCAGGGGCAGCAGGCCGAGGGCGCCCAGTGTGTCGTAGTGGTTGATCAGGACCTCGACCCGGTCCGGGCAGCGCAGGCTGCTGCGCAGGTAGGGGCGGAAGGCCTTGGTCAGCAGCTTGGGGCTGCAGGCCTGAGAGAGCAGCGGCTCGGCATGGACATACTGCAGCCAGCGCCGCGCCGCGACGGGATACAGCCATGCGCCCAGCCGCAGCTTCAGGCGGTCCTTGCGGCACAGCCCCGGGTGCGCCAGGGCGACCTTCAGCGAATTCATCATTCCTCACCTCATCCCTCTGCTAGTCGGGCCCGCTACAGTTGGTCTGCGCCGCTGTTCACAGGCCCCGTGTGGGCCCGGATTGTAAAGATGTGTTGCGGCCACTTCCTAGCCGGTGTTCACCCGGACGCCCTTGCCCGAGGATGCCTTCCATGATCCGCCTCCACTACGCCCCCGGCAATGCCAGCCTGGCCCCGCACCTGCTGTTGCTTGAACTTGGCCGGCCTTTCGAGCTCGTTCTCGTGGACCGCGAGCGCAACGAGCAGCGCAGTCCCGCCTACCTGAAGCTCAACCCCAACGGCCTCATCCCCGTGCTGACGGACGGCGACCTCGTGCTGTACGAGACCGCCGCCATCCTGCTGCACCTGGCCGACTCCCACCCGCAGGCCGGCCTGCTGCCGCCCCTGGGCAGCGCCGCGCGGGCCGAGGCCTACAAGTGGCTGTGCTGGCTGAGCTCCGGCCTGCAGGTCACGATGGGGCGCTACTTCTACCCCGAACGCCAGCTGCCGCCCGAGTTCCCCGAGGCCATCGCCCTCCTGCGGGAGCAGGCCGAGGCCCGGGCCGGCGAGCTGCTGGACATCCTCGACGCCGAGTTCGCCCGGCACGGCGGCCCCTGGGTGCTGGGCGCGCAGTACAGCGCCGTCGACCCGCTGGCCTTCATGATGTGCCGATGGACGCGCGGCATGCGCCGCCCGGCCCGCAGCCTGCCCCATCTGGGACCCTATGTGCAGCGCATGCTCGAGCGCCCGGCCACGCAGTCGCTCTGGGCCGCCGAAGGCCTGCAGGCCCCGTATGTCTGAGTCCCTGCCGAACGCCATGACCGAGCTCATCGTCGTCCGCCATGGCGAGACGGACTGGAACCTGCGCAAGTGCTTCCAGGGCCAGATCGACATCCCGCTGAACGAACGCGGCCTGGCGCAGGCCCGGCTGCTGGCACGCCAGCTGCAGTCCGAGGGCCTGCGCATCGATGCCGCCATCAGCAGCGACCTGGGCCGTGCCCGGCAGACGGCGGCGCCCGTCTGCGAGCTGCTGGGGCTGCCCTTGCACAGCGACGCCGCCTGGCGCGAGCAGGCCTTCGGCGTGCTCGAGGGCCAGAGCGTGGACACGCTGCGCAGCACGCATCCCGAGCTGCACGCCCAGTGGCAGCGCCATGACCCGGACTACGCGCTGCCCGGCGGCGCCGAGAGCCGGCGGCAGTTCTCGGCACGCGTCCTCGCCGCCGCGGCGGCCCTGGCGCGCCAGCATGACGGCCGGCGCGTCCTGGTGCTGACCCACGGCGGGGTGCTGGACATGCTCTGGCGCGCCGCGCAAGGCCAGCCGCTGAGCGGGCCGCGCACCTGCAGCATCCCGAACGCCGGCATCAACCGCCTGCGCTGGAGCCCCGAGGGCCCGGTGCTGCTGTCCTGGGGCGAAGACCAGCACCTGCGCTCCCTCGCCTGACGCGCCGCCGGCCCCATCACCAAAGTCACCCCGCATAGACCCTCTGTGAGTGCCACGGGGGCCTTGCTATGGTGCGGCCCATGCAGATCCCTTCCCCCGCCGCCGGGCTGAGCCGGCGAGCCTGGTTGCAGCGCCTGGGCGCCGTGGCCGGCAGTGGCGCCGTCTATGGCGCGCTGAGCACGCTGGGCCTGGCCGAGGCCTCCCCCGCGCAGGCCGGTTTCAAGCTCGGGCCGGCGCCGGTACACGGCCGGCGCGTGCTCGTCCTGGGCGCCGGCGTGGCGGGCCTGGTCTCGGCGCTCGAGCTGCTGCGGGCGGGCTACGAGGTCGAGATCGTCGAGTTCCAGGACCGCATCGGCGGCCGCTGCTGGACGCTGCGCGGCGGGGACCGCTACACGGAGCTGGGCGGCGCGACACAGGACTGCCGCTTCGACCGCGGCCAGTACTTCAATCCCGGCCCCTGGCGCATCCCCTTCCATCACCACGGCGTGCTGGACTACTGCCGGCAGCTGGGCGTGAAGCTGGAGCCCTTCGTCCAGCTCAACCACAACGCCTACGTGCACAGCCCCCGCGCAGCCGGCGGCCGGCCGCAGCGGCTGCGCGAGGTGCAGGCGGACTTCCACGGGGACGTGGCCGAGCTGCTGGCCAAGCTCGTCCGCCAGCAGGCGCTGGACGAGACCCTGACCGCCGAGGACCGCGAGCGCCTGCTGCAGGCCCTGCGACAGTTCGGCGGCCTCGACGAGGAGAGCCGCTACCGAGCCGGCGAGATCACCGCCGACCGCCGGGGCTTCGATCCGTTCCCCGGCATGGGCGTCGTGGCGCATCCGCCCGAGACCGATCCCCAGGGCCTGCAGTCGCTGCTCCGGTCGGGGCTGTGGTCGCAGCTGGAGCAGGGGGCGAGCTTCGAGTTCCAGACGCCGCTGTTCCAGCCCGTGGGCGGCATGGACCGCATCGCGCACGCGCTCGCGCAGGCCGTCGGGATGCAGCGCATCCGCCTGCGCCGCCGCGTCAACGCCATCCAGCAGGACGCCAGCGGCGTGCGCGTGCAGGTGCAGGACCTCGACCGCCCGGGTCAGCCCACCCAGACGCTGCGCGCCGACTGGTGCGTCTGCACGCTGCCGCTGTCCGTGCTCTCGCAGCTGGACGTGCAGTGCAGCGAGCCGCTGCGCCAGGCCATCGACGCCGTGCCCTACTTCTCTGCCTTCAAGGCCGGCCTGCAGTTCAAGCGCCGTTTCTGGGAAGAGGACGAGGCCATCTTCGGAGGCATGAGCAGCACGGAGCTGCCCATCCGCGTGATCGGCTACCCCAACCACGACCTGCAGAGTCGCAAGGGTGTGTTGCTGGGCGCCTATGCCTTCGGGACACAGGCGCTGGAGTTCACCGCGCTGCCGCCGCAGGAGCGCCTGCGCGAGGTCCTGCGCATGGACAGCCAGATCCACCCGCAGGCGCCGGCCGCCTACGAGTGCGGCATGGCCATCGGCTGGCACCGCCATCCGGCCACGCTGGGCTGCTTTGGCGACTGGAGCCGCGTCGCCCGCCAGCGGCACTACCCCACGCTGCTGAAGATGGACGGGCGCCTGATCCTGGCCGGTGAGCACGCCTCGCTGCTGCCGGCCTGGCAGGAAGGCGCCGTGCTCTCGGCGCGGCATGCCATCACCCAGCTGCACGAAAAGGCCCGCGCCGCATGAAAGCCCTGCTCACCGTCCTGCTGCTGGCCCTGCCGGCCTTCGCCGGGGCCGCCGACACGGCCACGACCTCTGCCGCACCGGCCGCCAGCGAGCCCCGCTTCTCCTCCGGCTGGCGCTTCGAGCAGCGCAGCGGTCCGGCGCTGTACGGCGCCCTGTGCGCGGCCTGCCACATGCCCGACGGCCGCGGCGCCCGCGGGGCCGGCAGCTATCCCGCGCTACAGGCCAATCCGCGGCTCGCCGCGACCCCCTACGCCCTGCACATGGTGCTGAACGGCCACCGCGCCATGCCCGGCTTCGGGCGCCAGCTCAGCGACGAGCAGGTGGCGGCCGTGCTGAGCCATGTGCGCGAGCGCTTCGGCGGCCTGACGCCCGAGGCCGCCCGGGTGACGCCCGCCGAGGCCGCGGAGGTCCGCCAGGCGGCACAGGCCGGCACGGCCGTGGCGCACTGACCCCGGCGCCCGCCTCGTCACCCCACGCGCATGACCCCGCCGCGCCCCGCCCCCGAGGCGCCCCCTCACCTCACGGAGCCTGTATGAAACCCTTTGCCCCTGCCCGCTTCCTGGCCTGCCTGACGTCCCTGGTGTCCCTGGTGTCCCTGGTGTCCCTGGTGTCCCTGGTGTCCCTGATGCCGGCCGCCCACGCCCAGACCACGGCCCCGGCCAGCCCCGACGTCATCCGCCACCGCCCCGCCGGCTCGACCTTCCCCATCGCCAGCGCGGTGGAGGTGCCGGCCGGCCGGACGCTGGTCTTCGTCAGCGGCGCCGTGCCGGCCGTGGCGGATCCCAAGGCCGAGCGGGGCACGCTGGCGGCCTATGGCGACACCCGCACGCAGACCCTCAGCGTCCTGGCCAACATCGAGCGCCAGCTCAAGGGTCTGGGACTGGGCATGGGCTCGGTCGTGAAGATGCAGGTCTTCCTCGTGGGCGATCCCGCCAAGGGCGGGCGCATGGACTTTGACGGGTTCATGTCGGCCTACACCGAGCATTTCGGCACGGCGGCGCAGCCGAACCTGCCGGCGCGCTCCGTCATGCAGGTGGCCGGCCTGGTGGTGCCGGGCTGGCTGGTGGAGATCGAGGTCACGGCCGTGCGCTGAGTGCAGACAGGCGGGCGGTGCGCCAGTCTGGAACAGAACTGTCACAAACCGTCGCCACAATGCCGGGGCATGTCACGCACATCGCCCCCCACCCCCCTTCCGTTCAGCCTATCCGGCCTGTCCCGCCCGTCCTCCCGCCGGCTGGCGGCCGTCCTGCGGCGCCAGGCGCTGCGGCTCGCGGCGCTCACCCTGCTGCTGCCCGCCCTCGGTCCCAGCCATGCCCTGGCGGACGTGCAGGGCGTGGGGGCCAGCTTCCCCTCCGTGGTCTACCAGGCCTGGACGCAGCAGTACGCCCGCGCCCACGGGCGCAAGGTCAACTACAAGCCCACCGGCTCGGGCGATGGTCAGAAGCAGATCCAGGCCCGGGCCGTGGATTTCGCCGGGAGCGACGTGCCCTTCAGCGAGGCCGACCTCGTCAGCAAGCAGCTGGTGCAGCTGCCCATGCTCGTGGGCGGCATCGTGCCGGCCGTCAACCTCAAGGGCGTGTCGCAGCTGCGCCTGGACGGTGCGACGCTTGCCGACATCTTCCGTGGCGAGATCCGGCAGTGGAACCACGCCCGCATCGCCGCGCTGAACCCCGGCGTCACGCTGCCGGCCCTGGCCATCACGCGCGTGGTGCGCAAGGATAAGTCCGGCAGCACCGACGCCTTCAGCCGCTACCTCAGCCTCGCCTCGCCGGCCTTCCGCGAGCAGATCGGCCCCGGCATGCTCCCCAAGTGGCCCGAAGGCGCCGTGGCGGCCGAGGGCAATGACGGCATCGCTCAGGCCCTCAAGACGACGCCCGGCGCGATCAGCTACGTCTCCTTCGACCGGCTGCACAAGGCCCAGCTGAGCGGCGTGCAGCTGCGCAACGCCGACGACACCGACTTCGTCGCGGCCAGCGAGGCCGGCTTCCGCGAGGCGGTGCGCAACTCGTCCATGGGGCGCACGGGCGACGAGTCCGCCAGCCTGCTGCAGCGGCCCGGCAAGGGCACCTGGCCGATCACGGTCACGTCCTACATCCTGGTCGATGCGCGCCCGAAGTCGGCCGCGGCGGCCAGCGAGGCCCTGCACTTCATCAACTGGACGCTGCAGTCCGGCGATCGCCTGCTCGCGGACACCGGCTTCGCGCCCCTGCCCGTGGCGGTGCAGGCACGCATGGCCGCCCGCATCGCCAACGTCAAGGCGCAGGACGGCGGCGTGATCAACTACTACTGAGGCGGCCCAGAGGGCCCCGCGCCCTCACAGCGAGAAGCGCTGCCGAAGCTGCAGCGCGTGCCGGCGCGACACCGGCACGCGGCTGCCGCCCTGCATCAGCAGGACGAGGGCCTGGGCGTCGTCGGTCAGCACCTCCACGATCTGGTCCAGGCGCACGACCGCGCTGCGGCTGACCTGCAGGTAGCGCCGTGCATCGAGCCGGGGCAGGAGCCGCTGCAGGCTGCCGGCGAGCAGGTACTCGCCATCGGGCGTGTCCAGGCCCAGGTAGTTGTCGCGCGAGTGGATGGCGCGCACGTCACCCAGGCGCACGAGGGCCATGCGCTGGCCGCGGCGCAGCAGCACGCGGTGCTCGTCGTCCAGCGGGGCGGGGTCGGGCAGCCAGTGCTGCAGGCGCTGCAGCGCGCGGGCCAGGCGTTCGGGATGCACGGGCTTGACGAGGTAGTCCACCGCATTGAGGTCGAAGGCCTCCAGCGCGAAGTCCTCATGGGCCGTGCAAAAGACGAGGCGGACCGCCGGCCCCAAGGCGCGGGCCAGGCTCAGCCCGTCGCGCTGAGGCATGTTCACATCCAGCAGCAAGGCGTCCGGCTGCAGCTGCTGCGCCAGTGCGAGGGCCTCGTCCCCATCCGCCGCTTCCCCCACCACCTCGACCTGCGCATGGGCCGCCAGCAGCCGGCGCAGCTCGGCGCGCGCCAGGCGCTCGTCATCAACGATCAGCAGACGCATGGGCCTCCAGTGGCAAGCTGAGTTCGACGACGAAGCGGTCGGCCTCCTGCCGCCGCGAGAGCGTGGAACCCGGGCCGAGCATCAGGCGCAGGCGTTCCTGCAGGTCGCGAAGGCCGCTGCGCAGGCCGGGCGCGACGTCCAGCGCGCGATCCGGGCAAGGATTGCTCACCTGCAGCCGCCAGCGCCCGTCCTGCGGCGCCAGCGCCTCCACCCGCAACGTGCCGCCGGCCCGCAGGCGCGAGATGCCATGCTTGATGGCGTTCTCGCACAGCGTCAGCAGCGTGAAGGGCGGCAGCCTCGCGCCCGGCGGGGCGGCGTCCAGCTGCACCTCCACGCTCAGGCGCTCCTCCAGCCGGCAGCCCTCCAGCGCCAGGTAGCTGTGGCACAGCGCCCAGTCCTGCGACAGGGGCAAGGCGTGGCGCAGGTCCTGCTCCAGGCTGTGCCGCAACAGCAGCGACAGCTCGGTGACCATGTCCGCCGCCCGCTGCGGATTCTCGAAGATCAGCGCCCGCACGCTGTTCATGGCGTTGAAGAGAAAGTGGGGGTGCAACTGGGCCTGGAGCTGCTGCAGCCGGGCCGACTCCGCCAGGCGCGCGAGCTGACGGCGCTGCCACTGTTCCCGCCACAGCAGCAGGCCGAGGGCCAGTGCGCCGTAGTTCAGGACGTCCATCAGCAAGGACGTGCTGAAGAACAGGGCCTGCAGCTGGTTGCCGCGCAGCTGCAGGGACTCGACCGCCACGGCGCTCAGATGCGGCAGGAGGTCCAGCCGCTCGCGCAGCGCCATCATGCCGGTGGTGTCCGCCAGGGCCAGCGCGCCCACCAGGCCGGCCCGGGCCGCCCAGCGCGGCCAGCGCATCAGCCCCTGGGCCAGCTGCACGAGCAGCACCGCCCGCCACAGCACGCCGCACAGCGCCAGCAAGGGGGCGACGCCCTGGGGGCGCAAGGCCAGGTTCATCAGCTGGGATCCGACCCACTCCAGGCTGCTGGCGCCCAGGGCCAGCAGCCACAGCGGCCAGCCACGCGGCAGGGCGAAGCCCGGCAGCTCGAGCAGCCCCAGGGTCGAGGAGGGTTGCCTGCTCATGCGCGGGCTCCAGGGCGACACCCCCTCAGCGGCGAGGGGATGGGAGGCCGGCGGCGGAAATCAGGGAGCGATCGGGCCACGGGAAGAAGTGGGTGAGCGGCATCGGGACAAGGCCGGGGATCGCCCGGCAGCGAGGCCCGGAGTGTCGCAAGATTCCCGCCCGCCCGGGCTGAACACCGGGACGAACGGTTCGAGCCGATGGCCGAACGGTTCACGCCGGCTGGGGCGTCGCGCACCGCAGGCCGCGTCGCTGCCCGGTGGCGAACCCGGGTCGCATCTCGAACGCGAGATCAGGCGATCAGGCGATCAGGCGATCAGGCGATCAGGCGATCAGGCGATCAGGCGATCAGGCGATCAGGCGATCAGGCGATCAGGCGATCAGGCGGCGCCACGACGGCCGAGCCTCAGTTCCGGTTGCGGGCCCGTTGCTCACGGGCTTCGCGCAAGGCCACGCATTCGGCATGCCCATGGAAGCGCGGCTTGGCGCATTGCTCGTCGAGGCACAGGGCCCGTGCGATGAACACCCGCTTGCCACAGGCATCGGACGGGCTCGCCGGTTCGGCCTCCGCCACGACCGGCGCACTGGCCGGCAGGGGCTGGGCCACCACAGGCGTGTGCTCCACCGGTGCGGGCGCCACGGGGGCTGCCCCGGGCGGGGCTGCCACGGGGGCAGGGTCACGCCGCTTGCGGGCGTCCTGGGGCAGGCGGCGGTCGCCCGGCTTGTCTACCGGCTTGTCGGCGGCCTTGTCGCTGGCCTTGTCGAGGGGCTTGTCGGTGCCTGGCGTCACGCCGGCGCCCGCCGGGCCGCCGGCCACGGGAGACGAGGCCGCACGAGCGGCTTCCTGGGACTGCACCAGCGCCAGCACCGGATCGGCCGCAGACTCCGCCGGGCTGGCGGCGGACGCCGGCGCGGAGGCTGCCATGGCGAGGTCCGACTGCGGCAGGGTCGGCGTGCGGTGCAGCATCGGTTGCACCAGCGCCACCAGCAGGGCCGTGCCCGCGCCCGCGGCCAGCAGGCCGACCGCCCAGGGCCAGCGTCGGGGCGGGCTGGGCGGCGCTCGGCGCTTGCTCGAGCGGCGCGAGGGGGGCGGCATCACCACGACTTCGGGCAGCGGTGCGGGGGCGGAGGCGGCCTGGGCGTCCTCCAGCAGCAGGTCCGGCGCGTCCAGGGCGCGGGTCGGCAGGAAATCGCTGTCGCCGAGCTGGCGGGTTTCCGCGAACTCGGAGTCGCTCGCCAGCCGGGTGTCCTCGAAGCCCACCGGCGGTGGCGTGGCCGAGGTGTCGACACGGCGAGGCTCGGGAGGCACGAGCCGCCCGTCCAGCGCGGCGCGCAGATGCGCCACGGATTGCGGGCGGTCCTGCGGATGCACCCGCAGCATCCAGTCGATGCAGGCCAGCAGCTCCGGGCTGTAGCCCGCGGGCGCGAGGGTCACGAGGCTCTGGTAGTCATCGCCCAGGCTGCGGGCCGTGGCGGCGGGCGGCGTGCGCCCGAGGACCAGCTCGTGAACCATCGCCCCCAGCGCGTAGAGGTCCGTCCAGGGCCCCTGGCGCAGCTGGCGTGATTCGGCGTACTGCTCGATGGGGGCGTAGCTGGGCTTCAGGATGGCCGTGAGCCCTTCCGCGCGGTCGCTGATGACCTGGCGGGCGGCGCCGAAGTCGAGCAGCACGGGCGCGGCGCCGCCATAGGGCAGGAAGACGTTGTCCGGGGCGATGTCCCGGTGCCAGATGGACTCGGTGTGCAGCAGCTCCAGCGCCTCCAGCAGCGCAGACACCAGCCGGCGCACCCAGGCCTCGTCCGGCGGCTGGCTCATGGCGCGGCGGGCTTGGCGCAGCGTCTGGCCCTGCAGATAGGGCATGACCATGTAGGCCGTGCCGTTGGCTTCCCAGAAGCGGTAGACCTTCAGCAGGGACGGGTGGTCGAAGCGGGCCAGCAGCCGGGATTCGTTGACGAAGGAGCGCAGGCCCGCATCGAAGGTCTCCTGCTGCGAGCCGGAGCGCACGGACACCTTGGACTTGGCGTTGCGCTGGGCCAGCATGGAGGGCATGTACTCCTTGATGGCCACCTGGCGCTGCAGGGCGTGGTCCTGGGCCACGTAGATGATGCCGAAGCCCCCCACGGCCAGCGTGCTGACGATTTCGAGCTCGCCAAAGCGCGTGCCCGCCGGCAGGGCGTTGGGAGCGGCCGACGAGGCGGCGGCGCGGCGATCGGGGCTGTCGTCGGGCATCAGGACCGGGCGGTGAGCACGAGGGCTGTTTTCAGGCAGGGACGGGCAGCTTGCAGCATGCGAGGGCCGAAGCGTAGCGGATCAGATGAGCCGCAAGCGTCACTTCTCCGCAAGATGTAACAACTGCTTGCGCCTGAACAGGCTCAAGCGCGAAATTGTTCAGGGTTGGAGCGGCAGGGCCTTCAGGTAGTCGTGCAGCTGTTGCGCCAGCGCGGCCCGTTCTGCCTCGGGCAAACCCTCGGACAACGGGGGCATCGTGGTGCCGGGCTTCAGCTTCGCGGGCTGCAGCAGCCACTGCTGCCAGCGCTGCGCATCGATCTCCCGCGCACGCAGCGCCAGGTTGAGCGGCATCTTGAAGCCACCATAACCATTGACCTGATGGCAGCTGAGGCAGTGGGTCTGCAGCGCCTGGGCCTCGGCGCCGTAGCGCCCCGCGAGGGTGCCGGGCAGCAGGACCGCGCGGCTGGACGGCGTGCGGCGCACGCTGCCGATCTGGTAGGGCCACACGGCCCCACCCTCCGCCTGCAGCGCGGGATCTCGGAGGTTGTCCCAGACCAGGTAGTAGGGACCCAGCGGCACCTGCTTTTCGCCCTGGGCATGGTTGTCCACCCGGAAGGGCTGGCCATCGGCCCGCGCGAAGACGATCCAGGCGCTGTACTGGCGGAAGCGTTCCACAGGGATCCGGGACACGAAGCCATCGAGCGCGCTGACCTCCAGCTCGGCATCGCCCGCATCCCAGCCGGGCGCCAGCCAGCGGTCCAGGAAGACGCGGGCGGGCCAGCCCCGGTAGCGCACCTGCACGGCCTGCCCGGGACGCGAGAGATGGGGCTCCACCACCGTCACCTCGCCCGGCTTCGGGCCTTCGGCGAGCGCGGCCTCCGGTGCCGGCAAGGCCCGCGGCGCTGAGACCGGGGGCGGGGGCGGCACGGGCGACAGGGCCTGAGCCAGGGGCAGCCCTCCCATCAGACTGATCATCAGGCTGACCATCAGGCCAGCCCGCAGGCCACGCTGCTGGACGCACACCAGGCGACCCGGCAAGGCACGCAAGGCAGGCGGTGTGGCGCAGCTGGGGTCGTTCAGCGAGGATGGGTGGCGCATGGTTCGTTCGTGTCTCGGGGACATGGGGAGCGATGAGGACCGGGGCTTCGTCAGGGCTTGAAGACCAGGGTGCTGCGCGCATTCGCCTGCACGTCGGGCGCCTCCAGCCATTGGGCACGGGCCCGACCGGCGACGTAGTCCACCGCCTGGTCGCTGTAATGGCGATCACCCAGCACACCGCTCTGGCCAACGGGGTTGACGCCCTGGCTCCGGCCCGCAGCCGCGAAATCGATCGCGCGGCGGGTGGACGGGCCGTAGGCCACGCTCCAGGGGGCATCGCCGCTGCGCTGGGCGAGGTTGTTGGGCACCTCGTGTGCGCCGGGGGCCGGGAAGGGGCCGACGTTGAAGATCGGGGCCAGCCACTTCACCTCGCCCAGGGGATGCTTGTGGGTCACGCTGTGCGCCCTGCCCCAGGTCCACTGCGCCGGATCCTCGCCGAAGGTGCGGCGCAGATGCTGCAGCGTGGCGGTCCAGGCCTCGGCCACGATCTGCTCGCGGGTCTCCCGCTGCGGCGTGCCCTTGCGGTCCCACCAGGGAGAGTCCGCGTCCTGGACAAGGCGCGGGATCGCGTGATCGAGGGCCCGGGTGCGGGTGAGGTTGGCGATCATGGCCTCGTCCATCTTGTCCGAGAGCACGGCGTGCACCAGCTGGTGCTCGAGCTGGTGGAAGAGCACCGGCGCGCGGTCCTCCAGGCGGTGGCCGCCCTTCCAGTCCGCCAGCAGGGCGACCAGGTCGGCCCCCTCCTTCTGCTGCTTCAGGATGGGCAGGATCGGTGCGAGCACCCGCGGGCCGTAGCCCGTGTCGTCGAGCAGTTGCAGGGCCTGGACGCGGGGCACGTCCCAGCCGGTGGCGCTGGCCTTGAGGCCCTCCTCCAGGCGCCAGCCACGGTCCGGCAGGTTGTAGTAGCCGTACACCGGCTCCGGCGACGCCGGCTGGTGGTTGGCCGAGACGATGTAGCCGCGCGCGGGGTTCTCTTCCTGCGGATTCGCGGAGAAGGGCAGGAAGCCGAGCTTGTCGGCCTCGGCCGTGCTGCCGTCGAGGATGAAGCCGGGATTCACGCCAGCCGGCCGCCGCACCAGCCGCGCCGAGGCCCACCACGCGATGTCACCCGCCGCATTGGCCCAGACGACGTTGAGCCCCGGCGAGTGGATGCCCTGCACGGCGGAACGCGCAGCGTCCAGGGTGTCGGCGCGGTTGAGGCCGTGGAAGGCCTCGAAGATCGGGTTGTCCGTCTCGAGGAAGGCCCACCACAGGGCGATGGGGGTCTTGCCGGCATCGCCGGGCACCGCGTCGTTGACGATGGGGCCATGCGGCGAGCGGCGGAGCTGGACGACCTCGTCCGCGCGGCCCTTGACCTTGATGCGGATCTCGCGCGACTCCAGCGGCTGCCAGGCGCCCTTGACCAGCACCTGGCCGGGATGGGCGGCGTCGGTCTTCTCGGCGATGAGGTCGATGTCGTCGTTCTGGAACATGGTCAGGCTCCAGCCGAAACGCTGGTTGTGACCGATCAGGGCGAAGGGGTTGAGCACCTGGAGGTGGCCGTAGAGCTCGAAGCCCGGCGCCTTCATGTGAGCCTCCCACCACACGGCGGGCGTCGAGAAGCCGATGTGCGGATCTCCGGCGAGCACCGGCTTGCCGCTGGCGGTGCGGGACCCGGCGATCACCCAGGCATTGCTGCCTTCCATCTGGGCGAGCCCGGTGCCGAGGCTGTCACTGAGCTGGCCGATGCGGGCCAGCGCCTGCCAGTCGGCGGGCTGCAGCCGCGCGCCGGGCAGGGCCGCCGCCGTGGCCGAGGCCGCGGGCGCCCCCAGGCGCGCACGGGCCGCCAGGGCCCCTTCGGGCTTCCAGTCAAGATCGAAGATCTTGAGGTAGTCAGGCCCCAGCTGGTCTCGGACGTAAGTGAGTGCAGGCTCCGTACGGAAGGCCGACGCGAAGCTGTAGGCCAGGTAGCCCGCGACGGCGTAGGTGTCCACCGGCTTGAAGTCGCGCTTGGGAATGCCCAGGAGCTCGAACTCCAGAGGCGCAGGGCGGGTCGCCTGGTACTGGTTGACGCCGTCGAGGTAGGCCTGCAGCGCCCGCAGGGCCGGACCGGCAGGCCGCGTGGCGTCCGCCTTTGCCCGGGCCTCGGCGGCGTCGAGCAGGCGCAGGCTGCGGAAGAGCTTGTCCGTCGGGAGGAGTTTCTCCCCCAGGACTTCGGCCAGTTCCCCCCGGGCGAGCCGACGGGCCATTTCCATCTGGAAGAGGCGGTCCTGGGCATGCAAGTAGCCCAGGGCACGGTAGAGGTCCGGCTCGTTCTGGGCCTCGATGTGGGGGACCCCCCAGGCGTCGAATCGGACCGTGACGGGCTGGCTCAGGCCCTGCAGCGGCAGCTCACCGTCCCGCTTGGGCAGTTTGGCCCGCCAGTGCAGGCCGGCGGCCAGCAGGGTCAGGACGACCAGGCCCAGCAGCAGCCAGAGCAGGGAACGAAGACGAAAGGTGCGTGCAGCCATGCAGAGGACTCCCAGACAGGGCCTGCATTGCAGCACAGGGTCGGCGGCCGCGCATCAGGATTGGCGCGCCCTGCGAACGACCCGGGCGGCGCTCATCCTCCATCCAATGGAAAAGGGCTGATGGATCCGAAAACCCATCAGCCCTTGCCATCCGCGCTGTGACGCGGCAGCAGGCGTGCTCCGGCGAGCGGCCTGCTCCCTGCGGATGAGAGTCCTCAGTGCTCCTCATCCGCCCCTCCGGCCCGTCTTTGCCGGGCCACCCTCGTTTGTGTGCTTCGAACTGTAGGGGGCCTTGCGCACAAAAGGCTTGCGTTTTGAGGCTCAGGTGCCGCATGGAGCGCATGAAAATTGCGCGGAACAGCGAAACATCGGGCTAGCCTCATCAAGGAAAACCCGGAACACGCAGTATTCCGTGAACCTTGGCACGGATGGCACCAGCTTTGCGACAGCGCAAGGCCGTCGCGCGGTCGTTCAGGCAGCGATGCGGGGACCGCGCTGGCGCAGCTGGGTCAGGGTCTCGATGCGCTTGAGCAGATCACGGTCGCTCCAGGGCTTCTTGAAGATGCCATAGAGCCCCTGGATCTGGTGGACGCGGCCCTGCAGCTCCTCGTGGCCGGTGATGGCGATGATGGGCAGGTCCTCGGTCTCGAGGGCGCCCTGGACGTCGGCGATCAGCTCGAAGCCGTTCTTGTTGGGCATTTCCAGGTCGGTGATCATGACCTGCACCGGGTGGCGCGCCAGCACCTCGAGAGCCTCGATGCCGTCACGGGCCAGCAGCACCAGGTAGCCGGCGCCTTCCAGCAGCTTGCCCAGCTTGGCACGCACCACGGCGGAGTCGTCCACCACCAGCACCGGCACCGGGCCGGTCACCGTGCCGACCCCCTGCCCCATGCCCGGCAGCACACTGGGCTGGAAACGGCTGGCCGCACCGGGGCCGCTGAAGGGGGCGGGCAGCTGCGATTCCTGGAACTGGCGGACTTCCTCGTCCTCCTTGCGGATGCTGATCAGGATCACGACGATGGCCAGCGGCACCGCGATCAGCAGAGGCAGCAGGTAGGGACCCAGGAGGTCAGGCAACTGGAAGGGCATGGGAGGTTCTCCACGCCGGCGGCGCGGCCGGCAGGGCTGGGCGGATGCCGGTGGAATCTACCACCGTGACGCGCCCGCCGACCTGGGGATTGCGCCGGGCGTCCCGCTCGAATGGGCGGGTGGGCCTGCCGCATTTGTAAGCAGGCGTTTCGGCAGCCGGGCCGCTGCGGTGCTGTCCCGGCCCCCCGGGACGGCCACCCCGTTCACGCAGCCGGGCGCTCGCGCCGGTAGCCGTACTCTTCGCACGGCGCGCCGCGGAAGTCCCGCACCTCCGTGCAGAAGCGCCGCATGCCGCTGGCCTCGAGCAGCTGGATCGACGCGTGGTTGCGCGCGTCCACCCAGCATTCGATCTCCTGCAGCCCGCCGGGCCCCAGCAGAAAGTCCTGCAAGGCGACGAAGGCCTCGCGCGCCAGGCCGCGGCCGCGCCAGCCAGGATGCAGGGTGATGCCCATCCAGGCGCTGAGGGGCCGACGGGCCGCCGCCGTCGTCGAGGCCGGCGCTTCGGGCGGACTGCGCAGGCACAGCCCGATGTCTCCCATCAGCTGGTCGTCCGCGACGTCGGCAATGGCCAGCTGCACCCAGACGTCCGGCAGGCCGACGGGGGCCGTGCTCATCTCCTCCAGGAATTCGAGGGACTGCGCCGGGTCCACGGCCTGCGTCCAGCCCTGGAAGCGCGCCGTCTCGGCGTCGCTGCGGTAGGCATGGAAGCGGTCGAGGTCGGCGGGGCGCATGCGCCGCAGGTGCACCCGGCCGCCGTCGGTGCCCAGGGGCAGCGCGGCCTGAAGGACGGACGCCTCCGCGGGCTCGGTCTCGTGGTTCATCGCGCCCTCCCGGTGCAGTGAAAGACCTGCAGCCTAGCGCAGGAGATCCTGCTGTCCCGAAAGCCACTGGGAGGTCTGGCGGCGCAGGGCCCGCAGCGCCTCGCCGGCCTGATGGCGTTGGCGCTGCTGGTCGGCCTGCAGCTCCTCCAGGCGCTGGGCCATCGCCCCGGCACGGGCGCCGTCGCCCAGGGCCTCGAACAGGCGCCGGGCGTTGCGCAGCAGGGGCGCCCGCATGAAGGGATAGGCTTGCAGCGCGGCCGGCAGCAGCAGGGGCTCCAGCAGGTGCCGGGCACGGTCCAGGTCGCCCGCCAGCAGCGCGCATTCCCCTTGCGCATGCAGCAGCGACGCACGGGCCTGGGGCAGCTCCTCCGTGCGCACCAGGTCCAGGCCCTTGTCGAACAGCGCCTGCGCCTCGTCGAGGCGCCCGGCGTGCATCATCGCGATGCCCACATTCATCAGCAGGGTGGCGCGCTGGCGCAGGTGCATCTCCGGCGCGTCCAGCTGCGAGCGCGCCTGGAAGGCCAGGCGGAGCTGGCGCTGGGCCATGGCATCGGCCTGCTGGTCCTCGCCGCGGCGACGCAGCTCGTCGATGGAAAGCGCGCCGGCCAGCAGCGCGTTCGTGTAGGCCCGCGTCATGGCATGCGGCTCCTGGCTTTCCCGCGCCCGGGAGAGCGCCTGCAGATGCAGCATCTCGGCCTCGTCGTACAGGCCGAGCTGCGCGTAGGCGTGGGCCAAGGCCCCCAGCGCCCGCGGCAGCATGGCATGCAGCACAGGGGGCTGCGTGGCGGTCTCCACCGCCTCGCGCGCCAGCTCAAGCGCCTCGTCCATCAGGCCTGCGCCACTGAGGCACAGCACGGCGATGTCCAGCATCTCCACCCGCTCGGCCCGCGCGTGCGGCTCGAGCAGGTTCAGGGCCAGGCTGGCGCCGGTGTAGGCCTGCGTCACGTCGTAGAGCGCCCAGCCGGCCCGCGCCTGCATCAGGCCGATCTCGCAGCGTCGGGCCGGCGCCATGGTCGGGGCGTCGCAGGCCGCCTGGGCCTGGGCCAGCCAGTCGAGGGCCTCGCGCATGCGGTGCGCGTCCAGCGCCTGGCGGGCACGGTGCAGGAACTGCTCGCAGGCCTGCGCTTCAGGGATCAGCAATGGATTCATGCAACTCGTCCTGCCGGCCGGACACCCAGGTGCGCACGACGGGTCGCGCGGCCACCGGCCAGACACTGTCACAAAGCCTAGCGCGTGGGCGCAGGCCGCACAGCCGTCCGCCGCGAGCAAAGCGGGGCCCGGCGTGCAGAACTCCTGCGATTGCCGACTTTCAGCCCCGCGTCGCCGCGTGCAGGGTCTGGTGCGCACCCGCGCGCAGGCCCGGACGGTCGGCCTCGGCCGCCGCCAGGGGCTGTACCTCGACCAGGCTGGCCAGACAGCGCTCGGTCAGCTGCTGGTAGGTGCGGGTGCCCTCGAGCTTCCAGCGGATCTCGTCCTCGCTCAGCGCCCGCAGCACCTTGGCGGGCAGCCCGGCGATCAGCGAGCGCTCCGGCAGCACCTGCCCGGCCTTCACGAAGGCGCAGGCCGCCAGGATGCTGTACGCCCCGAGCTCCGCGCCATCCATCACCACGGCCTTCATGCCCACCAGCGCGTCATGGCGGATCACGCAGCCATGCAGCACCGCGCCATGGCCGATGTGCCCGTTGCGCTCGACCACAGTCTCGGAGGCCGGGAAGCCGTGCACCACGCAGCAGTCCTGCACATTGGCGCCCTCGTGCAGCACGATGCGGCCGAAGTCCCCGCGCAGGCTCGCGTTCGGGCCGATGTAGCAGCCCGGACCGACGTGGACGTCACCGATCAGCACCGCCGTCGGGTGCACGTGGCTGCTGGGATGGACCACGGGGATCACCCCGTCGATGGCATAGCAAGGCATGAGGACTCCAGTCGGCAGGGCGCCGCGCATTGACAGGCGCACATCGCCGCGGAATTCCAGGGTTTACCCCCACTCGGCGCGGCTTGTGCCAGATCAAGCGGGACCTTACGATCTACCGACCGGTCGGTCAAGAGTGTTCCCACCTTGATCTGACGCATAGCCAGACGAGGCCCCTCATGACTCTGCCCACCGCTGCGCCCACCGACGCCGCCGCCCTGCTGATCAGCCAGGAAGGTGCCGTGCGCACCCTGAGCTTCAACCGTCCTGCGGCGCTGAACGCCTTCACCGCCCAGCTGCTGGCACAGACCCGCGCCGCACTGGACGAGGCCGCCGAGGACGCGAGCGTGCGGGCCGTGGTGATCACCGGCATCGGGCGCGCCTTCTGTGCCGGGCAGGACCTCTCCGACCCGCTGATCAAGCCCGAGTTCGGCGCCGACGCCCGCCCCAAGGACATCGGCCACCTGCTGGACAACTACTACATCCCCCTCGCCCTGCGCGTGCGCTCGATGCCGGTGCCGGTGATCGCCGCCGTCAACGGCGTGGCGGCCGGCGCTGGCGCCAATCTCGCGCTGGGCTGCGATCTGGTGGTGGCCGCGGAGTCCGCCAGCTTCATCCAGGCCTTCTCCAAGATCGGCCTGATCCCCGACTGCGGCGGTACCTGGCTCCTGACCCGCCTGGTGGGCCGCGCCAAGGCCATGGAGCTGGCGCTGCTGGGCGACAAGCTGCCCGCCGCCGAGGCCGCCCGCCTGGGCCTGATTGCCCGCGTTGTCCCGAACGAGGAGCTCGCCGCGACGGCGCAGGCCCTCGCCACGCGACTGGCCGCGATGCCCACGCGCTCGCTGGTCGAGACCCGCAACGCCTTCGACGAGGCGCTGAGCCTGAACTACGAGGACGCCCTCAAGCTCGAGGCCGTGATGCAGAGCCAGCTCGGCTTTGCGCACGACTACCTCGAGGGCGCCGCCGCCTTCCTGGAAAAGCGCACGCCGGTCTTCAAGGACCGCTGAGCCCGCCGCCCTCGCCCTGCACCGTTCCTGCTGTTGAAGGAGTCCCCTGCATGTCCACGCCCCTGAGCCCGCAAGCCGTCGCCGAAGCCGTCCGCGACGCCATGGTCCGCGAGGACCATGCCTCCAAGGGTCTCGGGATGGAGATCTTGGCCGTGGGCCCGGGCCGCGCGACGATCCGCATGACCGTGCGGCAGGACATGCTCAACGGTTTCGCCATCTGCCATGGCGGCCTCATCACCACCCTGGCCGATTCGGCCTTTGCCTTCGCCTGCAACGCGTACAACGAGTTGACGGTGGCCTCGGGGATCACGATCGACATCGTGGCGCCCGCACGGCAGGGCGACGTGCTGACCGCCGTCGCCCACGAGGTTTCGCTCGCCGGCCGGACCGGCGTCTATGACGTGAATGTGCGCAACCAGCGGGACGAGCTGGTGGCCGTGTTCCGGGGCAAGTCCTACCGCATCAAGGGCAAGCCCGTGGTCCCCGGCCTGACCGCTGGTGCAGCGCAGGAGTGAACCCATGACCGTGAAGCACCCCGCCCCTGGCGACCTGGAAGCCATCGAGACCGCCAGCCGCGACGAACTGCAGGCCCTGCAGCTGCAGCGCCTGCAGTGGACGCTGCAGCACGCCTACGAGAACGTGCCCCACTACAAGGCCGCCTTCGACGAAAAGGGCGTGCACCCCTCCGACCTCAAGACCCTGGCCGACCTCGCCAAGTTCCCCTTCATGACGAAGAAGGACCTGCGCGACCACTACCCCTTCGGCCTCTTCGCCGTGCCGCGCGAGCAGATCGTGCGCATCCACGCCTCGTCCGGCACCACCGGCAAGCCCACGGTCGTGGGCTACACGCAGGCCGACATCGACACCTGGGCGAACCTCGTGGCCCGCTCCCTGCGCGCCTCGGGCGTGCGCCGCGGCGACATCGTCCACATCGCCTACGGCTACGGCCTCTTCACCGGCGGCCTGGGCGCGCACTACGGCGCCGAACGCCTGGGGTGCACGGTCATCCCCATGTCCGGCGGCCAGACCGAGAAGCAGGTCCAGCTGATCCAGGACTTCAAGCCCGATGCCATCATGGTCACGCCGAGCTACATGCAGGTGATCATCGAGGAGTTCGTGCGCCAGGGCCTGGACCCGCGCGCCAGCTCGCTGAAGGTGGGCATCTTCGGCGCCGAGCCCTGGACCGAGGCCATGCGCCGCGAGATCGAGACCCGGGCCGGCATCGACGCCGTGGACATCTACGGCCTCTCCGAGGTGATGGGGCCAGGTGTTGCCAACGAGTGCATCGAGTCCAAGGACGGCCCGGTGATCTGGGAGGACCACTTCTACCCCGAGATCGTCGACCCCGAGACCGGCGAGGTGCTGCCCGACGGCGCCGAGGGCGAGCTCGTCTTCACCTCGCTCACCAAGCAGGCCCTGCCGGTGATCCGCTACCGCACGCGCGACCTCACCCGCCTCCTGCCCCCAACCTCGCGCAGCATGCGGCGCATGGGCAAGATCGTCGGCCGCTCGGACGACATGCTGATCATCCGCGGCGTCAACCTGTTCCCCACGCAGATCGAGGAGCTGGTGCTGCAGGAGCCGCAGCTCTCGGGCCAGTACCAGCTCGTCGTCAGCCGCGAAGGCGCGCTGGACGAGGTGCTGGTGCGCTGCGAGATGCTGCCCGGCGCCGACATGGGCCAGAAGGACGGCATCGCCCGCCATCTGCAGCACCGCATCAAGACGCTGATCGGCGTCTCCACCAAGATCGACATCGGTGCGCCGGACAGCATCGAGCGCACGCTGGTTGGCAAGGCACGGCGCGTGATCGACCGCCGACCCAAGTAACCCCCGGATTCCCACAAGGAGCCATTCATGTACACACAAGCGATGAGCGTCGGGCCGCAGGATCAGGCGGCCAAGGTGCAGAGCGCGGAGGAGGCCCAGAAGCTCGCGGCCTTCGAGGCCCGCGTCGGCGAGGGCGAGTTCGTCGAGGCCAAGGACTGGATGCCCGAGCACTACCGCAAGACGCTCGTGCGCCAGATCAGCCAGCACGCGCACTCCGAGATCGTCGGCATGCTGCCCGAGGGCAACTGGGTCACGCGCGCGCCCACGCTCAAGCGCAAGGCCATCCTGATGGCCAAGATCCAGGACGAGGGCGGCCACGGCCTGTACCTCTACTCCGCCGCCGAGACCCTGGGCACCAGCCGCGACCAGATGCTGGAGGCGCTGCACTCGGGCAAGGCCAAGTACAGCTCCATCTTCAACTACCCCACGCTGAACTGGGCCGACATCGGCGTGATCGGCTGGCTGGTGGACGGCGCCGCCATCATGAACCAGGTGCCGCTGTGCCGCTGCTCCTACGCGCCCTACGCGCGGGCCATGATCCGCATCTGCCGTGAAGAGAGCTTCCACCAGCGCCAGGGCTACGAGAGCCTGCTGGTGATGATGCAGAAGGGCACGCCCGAGCAGCAGGCCCTGGTGCAGGACGCCGTCAACCGCTGGTGGTGGCCCTCCCTCATGATGTTCGGCCCGCATGACAAGGACTCCCCGAACTCCGAGCAGTCCATGCGCTGGGGCATCAAGCGCATCTCCAACGACGACCTGCGTCAGAAGTTCGTGGACGCCACCATCCCGCAGGCCGAGGTGCTGGGCGTGACCGTGCCGGACCCCGACCTGAAGTGGAACGCCGAGCGCGAGCACTACGACTTCGGCGCCATCGACTGGGACGAGTTCTGGCGCGTGGTGGGCGGCGACGGCCCCTGCAACCGCGAACGCCTGGCCACCCGCGTCAAGGCCTGGGATGAGGGCGCCTGGGTGCGCGAAGCCGCACTGGCCCACGCCAAGAAGCAAGCAACAAAAGCGCAAGCCGCCTGAGCACAAGGAACCGCATCATGAGCAATCAGCAAGCCCCCAAGAACGAATGGCCCCTGTGGGAAGTCTTTGTGCGCAGCAAGGCCGGCCTCGATCACAAGCACTGCGGCAGCCTGCACGCGCCGGACGCCAAGCTGGCCCTGCAGATGGCCCGTGAGGTCTACACCCGCCGCCAGGAAGGCGTGAGCATCTGGGTGGTGCTGTCCAGCCAGATCGTGGCCTCGGACCCGGGCGAGAAGGGCATGTATTTCGATCCGATGGAAGACAAGGTCTATCGCCATCCGACCTTTTACGAGCTCCCCGACTCGGTCAACCACATGTAAGGACTGACCCACCCCCTACGCGCTTCGCGCGCCCCCTCGAGGGGGCGAGGCCAAGGGCCCGGCAGAGCCGGATCCCCGGCCTCAGCTGGGTGAAGTTCCCGCAAGGGCTGGAGATCTAGAGATGACACAACAATCGATCAAGGTGGGTGACAAGCCCGAGGTGCGCTACCTGCTGCGCATCGCCGACAGCTGCCTGGTGCTCTCGCAGCGCCTCTCCGAGTGGTGCGGCCACGGCCCCATCCTGGAGGAGGACCTGGCGCTGACGAACATGGCGCTGGACCTCATCGGCCAGGCCCGCGGCCTGCTGACCCGTGCGGGTGAGCTCGACGGCCAGGGCTTCGACGAAGACCAGCTGGCCTTCCTGCGCGACGAGCGCCAGTACTTCAACCCGGTGCTGATGGAGCTGCCGCGCGGCGACTTCGCCTTCACCACCGCCCGCAACCTGGCCGCCGCCACCTGGCTGCGTCTGCTGTGGGCCCGGCTGCAGGACTCCAGCGACGCCGAGGTGGCCGCCATCGCCGCCAAGGCCTTCAAGGAAGCCAGCTACCACCAGCAGCACGCGGCCGACTGGACCGAGCGTCTGGGCGACGGCACCGAGGAATCGCGCCGCCGCATGGTCGAGGCCCTGCAGCTGCTCTGGCCCTACACCAACGAGCTCTTCGCCAGCGACGACATCGACGCGCACGCCGCCGCCACGGGCCTGGGCCCGGCCTGGGACTCGCTGCGCGCCGACTGGCGTGCCGCGATGGACGAGGTGCTGGCCGATGCCACGCTGCAAGCGCCGGCGGACAGCCGCTACATCCCCAGCGGTCGCGTGGGCATCCACAGCGAGCACATGGGGCACATGCTGTCGGAAATGCAGTACCTGCAGCGCGCCTTCCCCGGCGGCGTCTGGTGAACGGAATGACCACCCCCTACACGCTTCGCGTGCCCCCTCAAGGGGGCGAGCCCGCAGGCCCGGCGGAGCCGGATCCTCGGGCTCCGCTGGGGGAATCCCGACTCACATCGAGTTCCGCCATGACGGACGCCTCTTCGGATCAGGCTTGCGGGCGGCTCTCAGCCGCCTGGGAAGTGCTGCGCCAGATCCCGGACCCCGAGGTGCCGGCGGTGAGCCTGTGCGAGCTGGGCATCGTGCGCGACCTGCAGGAGACGGCCGGCGGCCTGGAGGTGGTGCTCACGCCCACCTACTCCGGCTGCCCCGCCACCGAGCTCATCCAGGACAACGTGCGCGAGGCCCTGGCCCGCTTCGGCGAGATCACGATCACGATGCAGCGATCGCCCGCCTGGACCACCGACTGGATCACCGAGGAAGGCCGGGCCAAGCTCAAGGCCTACGGCATCGCGCCGCCCGGGCCCGCGCATCCGGGCGCGGAGCAGCCGATCCGGCTGGTGCATCGCGCGTCGCTGACGAAGCTCGCGTGCCCGCGTTGCGGGTCGGAGCAGACGGAGCGACTCTCGGCTTTCGGGTCCACGGCTTGCAAGGCGCTCTATCGCTGCCTGTCCTGCCGTGAGCCCTTCGAACACTTCAAACCCATCTGAATCATGAGCCTCAACTTCCACCCCCTGCGCGTCCGCGACGTCCGCCCGGACACCGAAGAAGCCGTGATCGTCAGCTTTGACGTGCCGCCTGAATCCGCGGAGCTGTTCAAGTTCACCCAGGGGCAATACCTGACCCTGCGCGCGGACGTCGATGGCGAGGACCTGCGCCGCTCCTACTCCATCTGCGCCGGCGTCGACGACGGCGAGCTGCGGGTGGGCGTGCGCAAGGTGATGGGCGGGCGCTTCTCCAACTGGGTCAACCGCGAGCTCAAGGCGGGCGATGTGATCCAGGTCTTCCCGCCGCAGGGCCGCTTCTTCGTGCCGGTGGAGCCGCAGAGCCAGCGCCACTACGTCGGCATCGCCGGCGGCTCGGGCATCACGCCCATCCTGTCCATCATGAAGACGGTGCTGGCGCAGGAGCCGGGCAGCCGCTTCACCCTCATCTACGGCAACCGCCGCCAGGCCTCCACGATGTTCAAGGAGGAGATCGAGGACCTGAAGAACCAGTACCTCACCCGTGTCTCCCTGCACCACGTGTTCAGCGACGAGGTGGTGGACTCGCCCCTGATGGCCGGCATCATGAACCGCGACAAGATCGCCGAGTTCCTGGGCGCGCTCATCGAGCCCGCCAGCATCGACCACGCCTTCATCTGCGGCCCCTACCAGATGAACGATGAGGCCGAGGCCGCGCTGCTGGCGGCCGGCGTGAAGCCCGAAGCCATCCACATCGAGCGCTTCGGCACGCCCGAGATGCAGGCCGGCCAACCCGCGCCGCACGAGGTCCGCGAAGGCGACGCCGAGGTGGCCACGGTGCTGGTGATCCGCGACGGCCTCTCGCGCGAGATCAGCGTCAGCAAGAGCGATCCCAGCATCCTCGACGCCGCCGCCCGCGCCGGCATGGACGTGCCCTTCTCCTGCAAGAGCGGCGTGTGCTCCACCTGCCGCTGCAAGCTGATCGAGGGCGAGGTGCGCATGGACAAGAACTTCGCGCTGGAGAAACACGAGGTGGCGGCCGGCTTCATCCTGAGCTGCCAGGCGCATGCCTTGACGTCGCGCGTCGTCATCTCTTTCGATGAACGTTGAGAATCCGGCCTTTTCCACGCAACGACAAGACTGACAAATGGCCAGAGGCAGAGCCCCCGGATTCGATGCCAGCCGCGACCAGATCCTGGCGCAGGCGGCGCGGCTCTTTGCCGCGCAAGGCTATGCCGGCACCTCCATGAACCAGGTGGCGGAGGCCTGCGCGGTGAGCAAGCCCACGCTCTATCACTATGTGCGGGACAAGCACGAGCTGCTGGTGCAGATCTGCGAGACGCATGTGCAGGGCCTGGCCGCGCTGGTGGCCGAGGTGAAGGGGCAAGACCTGGCCCCCGAGCCGCACCTGCGCGCCCTCATCGCCCGCTTCATGCAGGCCTATGGCGAGGCGCAGAACGAGCACCGCGTGCTGACCGAGGACGTCAAGTTCCTGGAGGGCGCCGACCAGGAGCGCCTGCTGGCCGTCGAGCGCCAGGTGGTCAACGCCTTCGCCGAGGCGGTGGCCGCCGTGCGCCCGGAGCTGCAGGCCGCCAAGCTGCACAAGCCGCTGACCATGCTGCTCTTCGGCATGATCAACTGGACCTTCACCTGGCTGAAGCCCGATGGCGAGCTCAGCTACGACTCGGTCGCGCCCATGGTGGCCGACCTCTTCTTCGGTGGCCTCGGGGCGGTCGGACGCTCGCAAGCCTCGTGAAGGCTTTCGCACCGACGATCACCGCGCGAGGATCCGCATCCTGCAGACACTGGCAAGACCAACACAAGGAGACACCGTGAAGCTGATGAAGAAGACCCTGCTGGCCCTGGCCGGCACCGCCGCCCTGGTGAGTTCGGCCCTGGCCGACATCAACGTGGGCGTGACCGTCTCGGCCACCGGCCCGGCCGCCTCGCTGGGCATCCCCGAGAAGAACACCTTCAGCCTGCTGCCGACGACCATCGCCGGCCAGAAGGTCAACTACATCGTCCTGGATGACGCCTCGGACACCACCACGGCCGTCGCCAACACCCGCAAGCTGATCACCGAGCACAAGGTCGACGTGGTCGTGGGCTCCACCGTGACGCCCAACAGCCTGGCCATGATCGACGCCGTGGCCGAGAGCCAGACGCCCATGATCTCCATGGCGGCCTCGGCCCGCATCGTCGAGCCCGTCGATGCCAAGAAGCGCTGGGTCTTCAAGACGCCGCAGAACGACATCATGATGGCCCTGGCCATCGCCTCGCACATGGCCAGCCAGGGCGTGAAGACGGTCGGCTTCGTCGGCTTCGCCGATGCCTACGGCGAGGGCTGGTACAACGAGTTCAACAAGGTCGCCTCGACCAAGGGCCTGACCATCGTCGCCAACGAGCGCTACAACCGCACCGACACCTCGGTGACCGGCCAGGTGCTGAAGCTCCTCGCCGCCAAGCCGGACGCGGTGCTGGTGGCCGGCAGCGGCACGCCGGCCGCCCTGCCCCAGAAGTCGCTCAAGGAGCGCGGCTACGCCGGCAAGTTCTACCAGACGCATGGCGTCGCGAACAACGACTTCCTGCGCGTCGGCGGCAAGGACGTCGAAGGCACCTTCCTGCCCTCGGGCCCGGTGCTGGTGGCCACGCAGCTGCCCGCCGATCACCCGGTCAAGAAGAGCGCGCTGGACTACGTCGCCAAGTACGAGGCGGCCTTCGGCAAGGGCTCGGTCTCGACCTTCGGCGGCCATGCCTGGGATGCCGGCCAGCTGCTGCAGGCGGCCATCCCCGCGGCCGTGAAGAAGGCCCAGCCCGGCACGCCCGCCTTCCGCGCCGCCCTGCGCGACGCGCTGGAAGCCGTCAAGGAGATGCCCGGCGCCCACGGCGTGTTCAGCATGTCCGACAAGGACCATCTCGGCCTCGACCAGCGCGCCCGCGTGATGGTCAAGATCGAGAACGGCGGCTGGAAGTACCAGCCCTGATCGACCCCGGCGGACGGCGGTGCCCCGCGGGCGCCGCCGCCTGACCCGCACTGAAGCGCCCCGCCCCGCGGGGCCTTTCTTTCACCCCTTCACAAGCCATCCGGAGGAGCCGCCATGAGCGCCAACGTCCCTGTTCTTCAAAGCCTGATCGCCGGCCGCTGGGTCGGCAGCCAGGCCGCTCGCGGCCTTCACAGCGCGCTCAACGGTCGCCTCATCGCCCAGACCCACGCCGAGAGCCTCGACTTCGGCGAGAGCCTGGCCTACGCCCGGGGTCAGGCCTTGCCTGCCCTGCTGAAGTCCACCTTCCAGCATCGCGCCGCCACGCTCAAGGCCCTGGCCGCCTACCTGATGGAACGCAAGGAGCAGCTCTACGCCATCTCCGTGCACACCGGCGGCACGCGCCCGGACAACTGGATCGACATCGAGGGCGGCATCGGCACCCTCTACGCCTACGCCTCTATGGGCCGGCGCGAGCTGCCCTCCAGCAACGTGTTCCACGAGGGCCCGGCCCAGCAGCTGGGCAAGGAAGGCCACTTCTGGGGCAGCCACGTGCTGGTGCCCAAGCGCGGCGTGGCCGTGCACATCAACGCCTTCAACTTCCCCATGTGGGGCATGCTGGAGAAGTTCGCCCCCACCTTCCTGGCGGGCATGCCCAGCATCGTCAAGCCCGCAACGGCGACGAGCTATGTGGCCGAGGCCTGCGTGCGCCTGATCCAGGAGAGCGGCCTGCTGCCCGAAGGCGCGCTGCAGCTGATCGTCGGCAGCTCGGGCGACCTGCTGGACCGTCTGGAGGAGACCGACGTCGTCACCTTCACCGGCTCGGCCGACACCGCCGCCATGCTGCGCGTCAACAAGAACCTGATCGCGCGCTCCATCCCCTTCAACGCCGAGGCCGACAGCCTCAACTGCGCCATCCTGGCCCCGGACGTCACGCCGGACGACCCCGAGTTCGAGCTCTTCGTCAAGGAAGTGGCCAAGGAGATGAGCGCCAAGGCCGGCCAGAAGTGCACGGCCATCCGCCGCGCCATCGTGCCGCGCCATCTGGTGGACGCCGTGGGCGAGAAGCTGCGCGAGCGGCTCTCCAAGATCAAGGTGGGCGACCCCGCCGTCGAGGGCGTGCGCATGGGCGCGCTGGCCTCGCGCGAGCAGCAGCACGACGTCACCGAGCGCGTGGCCCTGCTCTCGCAAGGCAACGAGGTGCTGCTGAGCGCCCGCGACGGCTTCGCGCCCATGGGCGAGGGAGCGGCCGAGGGCGCCTTCTTCGCGCCCACGCTGCTGCTGTGCCGCCACCCGCTGGCCAACGAGACGGTGCACAGCGTCGAGGCCTTCGGCCCCGTGTCCACGCTGATGCCCTACGAGGACTTCGACGAGGCCCTGCACCTGGCCGCCAAGGGCCGCGGCAGCCTGGTCGGCTCCGTCATCACCAAGACGCCGGCCCTGGCCGCGCAGGCCGTGATGCACGCGGGTGCCTTCCACGGCCGCATCCACGTGCTGGACCGCGACGCCGCCAAGGAATCGACGGGCCACGGCTCGCCCCTGCCCATGCTCAAGCACGGCGGCCCGGGCCGCGCCGGCGGCGGCGAGGAGCTGGGCGGCATCCGCGCCGTCAAGCACTACCTGCAGCGCGTGGCGGTGCAGGGCTCGCCCACCATGCTGACCGCCATCACCGGCGAGTACCAGCGCGGCGGCAAGGTGCAGGAAGACGCCATCCACCCCTTCCGCAAGCACTTCGAGGAGATCCAGGTCGGCGACTCCCTGCTCACGCACCGCCGCACGGTCAGCGAGGCGGACATCGTCAACTTCGGCGGCGTCTCGGGCGACTACTTCTACATGCACTTCGACGAGGTCGCCGCCAAGGACACGCAGTTCGGCCAGCGCATCGCGCATGGCTACTTCGTGCTGTCGGCTGCCGCCGGTCTGTTCGTGTCGCCCGCGCCGGGCCCGGTGCTGGCCAACTACGGCCTGGACACCCTGCGCTTCGTGAACCCCGTGGCCATCGGTGACACCATCCAGGCCCGACTCACCTGCAAGCGCCGCATCGACCGCGGCAACCGCCCGGACCAGCCGCCGCAGGGCGTGGTGGCCTGGGACGTGCAGGTGATGAACCAGCGCGGCGAGCTCGTCGCCAGCTACGACATCCTGACGCTGGTCGCGAAGAAGAACGGCTGATCCGCCACGGCGCCGGGGGCTCAGGCCCTCGGCACCAGCCGGATCTCGAAGAGCTGCGGCCAGAGCTTGCCGGTCACGAAGAGGCGCTTGGCGGCGGCGTCGTAGGCGATGCCGTTGAGCACGTCCGCCTGTCGCGCCTGCGCCGGGGGCAGCAGGCCGCGCAGGTCGATCCAGCCGCGCACCTGGCCGGTCGCCGGGTCGATGCGGGCGATGACGTCCTGCTGCCACACGTTCGCCCAGACCTGGCCGTCCACCCATTCCAGCTCGTTGAGCTGGTCCAGCGGGCGGCCCAGGGCGCTCACGGAGACGCGGCGCACCTCCTTCATCGTGGCCGGATCCAGGAAGCGCAGCTGCGCGGTGCCGTCGCTCATGATGAGCTGCTCGCCGTTGTGCGTCAGGCCCCAGCCCTCGCCGCCGTAGCGGAACTCGCGCTTCTTCTTGAGCGTCTTCCTGTCCCACACGAAGCCGAGCTGGGACTTCCACGTCAGGCTGAAGATCTCGTCGCCGAAGAGGGTCATCCCCTCCCCGAAGTGCTCGGCCGGCACATCCGCCTTCTGCAGCACGCGCCCATCCGCGAGGTTGACGCGGCGGATCGTGCTCTGCCCTTCCAGGCCGGTGCTTTCATAGAGATGGCCCTCGTGCCATTCCAGGCCCTGGGTGAACGCACCCGGGTCGTGCGGGTAGGCCTTGACCACCGCCACGCCGGACACGGGCAGGGCGATGCGCTGGGCCCGGGCCGTTCCCAGGCCACCGGCGGCCAGCAGGGAGAGCAGGAAATCGCGTTTGCGCAGGGTCATGGGCGTCACTCGGCAAGTCGGGAGGCGCGGCTATTGTCGCGGTTGCGCCGTGGCCACGCGCCGGACTTTGCGTGCCATTACAGTGCACCGCAGACGGGCCTCTCGCGTTGAAGCCTGCACACCCGAGGAGGATGCATGCCCCCCTGCACCCATCGCCCAGGCAAGACCTGGCACCGGCCGGCCCTGCTGGCCCTGCACCTGGCCTGGCTCAGCCTGGCCGCCCCCGTGGCCGAGGCCGCGCCCTGGAAAGTCCGTGCCGACACCCAGGTGCAGCTGGAGCTGCGCCAGATCGGCTGGCGTCTGCAGGGCCCCTTCGCCGAGCAGCGCGTCGAGCTGGTCCTGCGCAACCCTTCGAACCGCCCCATGGAGGCGACCGTGCTGCTGCCTCTGGCGGACGGCGAACGGCTGCGCGGCTACGCGCTGGACATCAACGGCGAGTTGCGCGACGCCGTGCCCGTGGAGCGCGTCCAGGCCCGCGTGGCCTTCGAGACCCAGACCGCCCTGCGGGTGGACCCGGCCCTCGTCGAGCGCGACAGCGACAGCGACTACCGCCTGCGCGTCTTCCCCATCCCGGCCCGCGGTGAACGCCGTCTGCGCATCGACCTGGCCCGCCTGGCCGAGCGCAGCGACTGCGGCTGGCGTCACACGCTGAGTGCCGACGCGCTCCCCGAGGGCAGCCAGCTGGCCGCCACGCTGAGCGCCAGCCTGAAGCCCGTCCTCGTGCCGGAGGGGCTGGACGAGCCGGCGCCTGCCGCCGACAAGTCCGCGTCGGCCGCGGCCTGGACCGCCACCCTGCCGCTGCGCAGCGGCGACGCGCCCCGCACGGTCTGCCTCCCGGCGCCCGGGCAGCCCGCCGGCTTCACGCACCGCCTGGACGACGGTACCGAGTTCCGCTGGCTGGAGGTCCCGATGGCCGACGCCGGCACGCAGCCCCTGCCGGCGCCGAGCCGGCTGGAGATCGTCTGGGACGCCTCGCTGCGCATGCCCGGCGACCGCCTGCGTGAACTCCAGCTGCTGGACAGCTACCTGCGGGGCCGCAGCTTGAGCGTGACCCTGACCGTGCTGCGTCTGGGGATGCAGCGCCAGCAGTTCCAGGTTCGCAACGGCGACTGGACCGCCCTGCGCGAGACCCTGCTTGCCCTGAAGCCTGAAGGCGCGCTGGACCTCGGCAGCTGGTCCCCCGCGGCAGGCGCCCAGCAGGTGCTGATGTTCAGCGAGCTGCGGCACAGCTGGCCCCATCGCGAGGCCCTGAAGTCGCCGGGGCTGCCTGTGCATTTGGTGTCGCGACAGGTGGCCGACATGGCCCTGGCCCAGCCCCTGCTGCAGGACGGCGGCCAGTGGCTGGACCTGAAGCAGGCCAGCCTCGACGAGCTGGCCCGCCAGCTCACGCTGACCCCCGGGGTCCGCATCGCCAGCCGCTGGGACCAGGCCGCCTGGCATGCCGAGAGCCGCACGCCGCGACAGGGCGTGCTGCGGGCCTGCCATGTCCAGCCGGCGGACGAAGCGTGGCGCGACAAGCCCGCGCTGCTGCTCAGCCAGCAGGACGCGCAAGGCCGCCGCGAACGCGGCGTGCAGGCCGAGCACTGGACGCCCGAGCCGCTGGCCGCCTTCTGGTGCGGCAGCTGGTGGATCCAGACCCTGGAGGTCGAGCCCCTGCGCAACAAGCGCCAGCTCGCGCGCCTGGGCGAGCAGCTGGGCCTGGTCAACCGGGAGACCAGCCTGCTGGTCCTGGAAACGCTGCAGGACTACATCAACCACGGTGTGATGCCGCCCGGGACGACCCCGGCCATCCGCGAGGCCGTGCTGCGTGGGCGCGAAGCCAGGGCCGAGCGCGAGCGCGAGCAGTCCACGGTCCAGCGCAGGGCGCTGGCGCTGCAGTGGTCGAGCCGGGAACGCTGGTGGTCGCGCGACTTCTCGGAAGCGAAGGAGGAAGCCCGCCACCTGCGCGAGCTCGAAGCCCTGGAGAACAGACAGGCCCGGGAGCGCGAGCGCCTGGAGAGGCAGTTTGAGCGCACGGGCCGTCCGGCCCCGATCGTTGCGACGCAATTCGGCAGCCCGCCGCCGCCGGCTTTCATCCGCCCACCCGAGGTCCATGTGATGCCGGCCCCCACACCGGCCCCCAAGGCTGAATCCCCGCCCCCACGGCCGGTGGATGTGCCAGCGCCGCATCCCGCATTGCCGCACCCCGCGGCCCCCACCCGCGTCGAGCCGCCCCGCGAACCCGCCCCGTCCGTGGCACCCGCCGCTGCCCACACCCTGCGCGCCGTCGCCACCACCGAACGCTACGCCGCCGAGCTCGCGCAGGCCCGCACCGCGGAGGCGCTGGATCGGCTCGTGGCCGACCTCAGCGGGACCTATGCCGACAGTCCCGCCTTCCATGCCGATGTGGCCGAGCGCTTCGCCGCGCTGGGCCGCGTGCCCCGCGCGGTGCAGGTGCTCAGCAACATCGTGGCGCTGATGCCCCGCGAGGCCTCGGCCCTGCGCCTGGTGGCCTACCGCCTGCAGGGCATGGGTCAGGCGGCGCTGGCCCTGGACCTGCTGCTGCGGGCACGGGACCTGGCGCCCGACGAGCCCCAATCCTGGCGCGACGCCGGCCTGGCCCTGGGGCAGGCCGGCCGCTGCGACGAGGCCGCCGCTTCGCTGCAGCACGTGATGGACACCGCCTGGCCAGACCGCTTCGCCGAGATCGCCCTGATCAGCCTGGCCGAGCTCAACGACCTGCAGCAGCGCTGCCCCAGCGCGAGCGTCTCGACGCTGCCCGAGGCCCTGCGCAAGTCGCTGCCGGTCGGCCTGCGCGTGGTCATGCGCTGGGACCTCAACAGCACGGACATCGACCTCCATGTGATCGACCCGCTGAACGAGGAGGCCTTCTTCATGCACCGCGACACCCGCCAGGGCGGCCACCTCTCGCGCGACTTCACTGCAGGCTACGGCCCCGAGGAATTCATCGTGCGCCAGCCCCTGCCCGGCCGCTACAAGGTCGTCGCGCGCTACTACGGCAGCCAGCGGGCCACGCTGAGCCGCGGCGCCACGGTGCAGGTCGACGTGCAGACGGGCTTCGGCAGCCCGCAGCTGAAGACGAGGACGATGACCTTCCGGCTGGTGGAAGGCGGTGGCGACATCGAGCTCGGCGAGTTCCACCTCGACGCCAAGGGACGGCTGATCGACCCACCGGCCCCGGCACCAGGCCAGGGCAAGGGCAAGGGCAAGGGACCGAAGCTGCCCGGCCGCTGAGCCGCTGAGCATGGCCGGCTCATGGCCGGCCGATCGCCCACAAAAAAGCCCCGCCTCGGCGGGGCTTCTTGCTGGCGCGAGCCTCGCTCACTTCTTCTCGTAGGTGATCTTCTTGCTGCCGCCTTCGCAGCTGCCGACGACCTTGGCCTCGCCGACCTTGTCGTTCTCGACCACGGTCAGCGTGTAGTGCTTGACACCCTTCTCGTCGAGCTTGGCGGCGATCTCGGTCTTGAGCTCCTCGCAAGGCTTGGCGGCGGCGAAGGCCGGGGCGGTCAGAGCGCTGACGGCGAGAGCCAGAGTGGTGGCGACGATCTTGTTCATGGGTTCCTCCGTTGGTCGGGGCGACCCTTGCCGCCCCGCCCCGGCATTGTCCCGAGATCCGTGACGGCACTGTGGCAGGCCGGCCTCACTCCTTGGGGGGAGCCTTCGACGACGCCGGGGCCTCGCGGTAGGGAGCGGCCACGTCCTCGCCGACGCGCTGGATGAAGCCGCTGCGCTCCAGACTCTGCAGCACCTCGGTGAGGGGCTGCACGAGCGCCTGGTGCCGCTCGTGGAGGTAGTGGAAGACGGGGAAGCTGGCCAGCGGCGGCGTCAGGACCCGCACGCCCTTCAGCCCGTGCTGACGCAGGCTGGCGACCCCGGACAGGCGGTTGGAGATCACCAGATCCGAGCGCCCCAGCTCCATCTTGATGAAGGCCTGCTGCAACGTCGCCACCGGCTCCTGCTCCATGCCGCGGGTGTTCTCCTCGATGATCTTGATGCCCTTGACGAAGCCCAGCCGGTAGGGACGCAGGGATTGCCAGCCCGCCACCTGGACGTCCGTCCGTCGCGTGAAGACGACCACCTCGTACTGCAACAGCGCCACGGGCACCCGCATCAGATGGGGGTAGAGGCGCTCGATGCCGGCGCGGCGGTAGAGCTCGCCGTCGGTGTCGCCCGCATTGGCGCTCAGGAGGGAACGCTCGCCGGGCATGCTCAGCACCTGCAGCTCGCGGCCCAGCTGGCGATAAGCCTCGCGCAGCACGCGCTCGGCCACCAGCGTCGATGGGTCGGCTTCCAGCAAGGTGGAGATCCGCAACGGCGCCTCCCCCGCCCAGCCCAGGGGCGATGCGGTGCAGGCGAGGGCCAGGGTGGCGTGGCGGCGCGAGATCATGCGGCTGATCCAGGCAGTGGGTTGAGCATAGCCCACGCCGGCCTCGCCGGCCCGGTTCTCGATCAACCCCGCTGTCGCGCCCTCCGGGGTCAGCGCCCCTGCAGCTCGTCCAGCAGCGCCCGTGCCCCGTAGACCTTGTCCATCGTCTCGGCGATGGCCGCGGCGTTGACGGCCACGGTGCGGTTGCGCGCCGGCTCGAACCAGTAGGCGCCGCCGATGGAGTGGATGTTGCCGTCGAAAACCAGGCCGACCAGCTCACCGCGCGCGTTCAGCATGGGGCTGCCGCTGTTGCCGCCGATGATGTCGTTGGTGCTGACGAGGTTGAAGGGCTTGGCCAGGTCGAGCCGCTCGCGGGCGGCCAGCCAGGACGCCGGCAGCGCGAAGGGATCCGCCCCCGTGGCGCGCTGGAAGGTGCCGCCAAGCGTGGTGAACGGCGGCACCTGGGTGTCGCCCTCCTTCCAGCCCTCGACCTTGCCGTAGGACAGGCGCAGCGTGAAGGTGGCGTCCGGGTAGACGCGCGGGCCGGTCATGGCGAAGCGGGCCTGGGCGATCAGCTCGGCGTTCTTCTGGGCGACGGATTCCACCTCGCGCTCGTAGCGCAGGCGCAGCGCGCGGGCCGGCTCATCGAGCGCCAGGGCCAGCTGGATGAAGGGGTCCTGGCTCTTGCGGACGGCCTCCATGCCGCCTTCCCACAAGGCCTTGCGCACCGCGACGTCCGCCAGCTGGCTGCCGTCCACCAGGCGAGCCGCGACCTGCTCCGGCGAGTCCTTGCCCAGCACCTGGTGCACCAGCGGCGCATCGGCGCCCAGATGCTCGCGCATCTTCTCGAGCGAGAAGCTCAGCTTGAACTTCTCGAAGGCGGGGTAGATGGGCGCGGGCGACAGCAGCTGCGCCTGCACGGCCGGCAGGCCGGCCTCGGCGAACTCGGGCAGGCGCTCGGCGTTGGGGCGGCTGCGCTCCGCCGCACCGCGCACGAGGGTGCGGGCGATGCCGAAGAGCTGCGTGTTGAAGGCAGCGCCCCGCTCCAGCTGCCCGTGCAGGGTGCGGAAGCTGCGGTAGTTCTGCAGGGCCGTGGCGATGGCATCCCAGGCGCCGTTCACCGCCTTGAGCTGGGGCTGGCGGGCCGCGAAGGCGCGCAGCCGGGCCTCGTCCGCGCGCTTGGCGGCCAGCAGGGCCGGCTCGTTGAGCGCCTCCAGCTGACCCTTGAGCACCTTGAAGTCGTTCTCCACGTAGAACAGCTCGGCATTGGCGGTGCGCGCCTGCTCCTCGCCCTGGGTGCGGTACTGCGCGAGGCGGCCGCGGTACTCGGCCAGCTCCATCAGCGACTCCGGCAGCCGGCTCGCCCGCAGCTGCTCCAGCTGCGCGACGGTCAGCGTGCGCTGCGTGGAGCCGGGATGACCCGTCACGAAGACCGCCTCGCCGGCCGCGGGGCCGCGGGTGTTGACGGGGAAGAAGTCCTTCACCACCGCCGGCTGGCCGTTCTCGTAGACGCGCAGCAGGCCCATGTCGAGGTCGTAGCGCGGGAAGTTGAAGTTGTCGGGATCGCCGCCGAAGAAGGCGATGGCCTGCTCCGGCGCAAAGGCCAGGCGCACGTCCTGGAAGCGGTGGTAGCGGTAGAGCTTGTACTGGCCGCCGTGATAGAGGTCGACCACGTCGCAGCGCTGCGTCTTAGCGTCGGCGCCGACGCACTGGGCGGTGAGCGTCGCCTTGATCGCATTGAAGGCCTGGGTGAAGGCCACGCCGTCACGACCCCGCGTGGCGGCCTTGACCTGCTCGGTGACGTCGGTGATGGCCTCCAGGCGGTTGACCTCCATCGCGGGGCAGGTCTGCTCCTCGGCCCGGCTGCGGGCGAGGAAACCGTTCTTCATGTGGTCCTTGTCGGCACTGGAGAGCTGCTCCACGCACTCGGCCACGCAATGGTGGTTGGTCAGCACCAGGCCCTGGGCCGACACGAAGCTGCCCGAGCAGCCGCCGGCGAGCCGGGCCGAGCCGCGCATGGCCTTGGACAGCCAGGCGGCATCCGGCGCGAAGCCGAGCTCCTGACGCATCAGGGCCGTCGGCGGGTTGTCCAGGGTCCACATGCCTTCGGCGGCCTGGGACAGCACGGGCGCCAGCAGCGCGCCGGTCAGCAGGGCCAGGGGGGCGGGACGGCAAAGACGCTGGGGCAGGCGCATGGCGAATTCCAATGCAGTGGCGGAAGCGCCGATTGTGGGAGCAGGGCCGGCAGAGACCGGAAGGCATGGGCCCTCATGCCCCCTGCCCCAGGGAAAACACGGGGCAGACTGTGTGCACGGCGCGTCATCATGCGCGCAGCCAAACCGTCAGCAGTTCCCATGAGCCCTTCCGTGACCGCCCCCACCCTGATCCAGCGCTGGCAGCGTTGGCGCGAGCAGGGGTCGGCCCGGCGCACGCAGGCCCAGCTGAGCCGCCGCTGTCCGCAGGCCCTGGCGCTGCAGGCGCGCCTGCCCGAGGGCGTGCGCCAGGCCTGGGAGGCCCACGCCGCAGACGAGTTCCCCGGCGTGCCCCAGGGCTCGCGCGAGTGGCTGCTGGCCTCGACCGCGCTGCTGCAGTTCTTCCTGGCCGCCGCCCGCACCGACGGTCCCTGCGCCCTGCCCAGCCGCGCGGCCGACGCCGTCTGGCATGCCTGGCTGGCCTCGGACGTGGCCGGCCTGGCCGCCTTCCAGCGCGAGCACCTCGGCCGGGAGGTGCCGCATTTGCCGGATTCCCGCCTGCCCGGTCCCCTGGACCACGCCCTGGGCCGCTGCTACGCGGCCTGCTGCCGCCAGGAGCAGCGGAGCCCGCTGGCCGGCCGTCTGCCGCTGGTCTTCGAGCTGGACGCCCTGACGCGCATGCCGGGCGGCTGGCACTACCGCTGGAACAAGCGCCTGCGCTGCCTGAGCCACCAGGTGATGGACATCGACGGCGACCCGCGCGGCCGGGTCCAGCTGCACGCCGTGCACGGCGCCAGCCTGGCTGGCCTGGGCCTTTTGAGCGCCGCGGAGGCGGCCCAGTGGGCGCAGCAGAACGAACGGCTCGCCCGCCAGCGCGACGGTGCCACGGGCGGCAGCAGCTGTGGCAGCAGCGGCGACGGCGCCTCGGCCAGCGACTGCAGCAGCGCCAGCGGCGACGGGGGCTGCAGCTGTGGCAGCAGCTGCGGAAGCGGTTGCGGCAGCAACTGAACGCGCCGGCCGGCCGCCGTGAGGGCATGGCGGCTCCGCAGGCGAAGGCCCGCCCGCCCCGGCACCCGGGCCCCTCCGGCGGGCGACGCGCGCTTGTTGCTCGGATGTAACCGCAGCGGGCACGAAAGGCGCACGATCTGTGCGACCCTTGTCGGCACCAGGCCTCCGGGCTGACTTCCCGCCGTACCTCCGCTGTCCCCCTCGTGACCCACTCGCCGACACCCCACCCGCAGGGTTCCGCTCCCGCTTCCCCCGCCCCCCGCCTCTTCGCGCTGGCCTGGCCCCTGTTCCTGGAAATGGGGCTGGGCATTGCCATCAGCCTCCTGGGCACGCTGCTGGCGGCGCGCGTCTCGGACAGCGCGGGCGCCGCCTTCGCCCTGGCCAACCATGTGGCCGGCACGCTCTTCATCCTGTTCCGCATCATCGGCGCCGGCATCAGCGTGGTGCTGACGCAGGCGCTGGGCAGCGGCCGCCGGGACATCGCCGACGCCACCGCCCGCGCCGCCGTCGGCGCCAGCAGCTGGATCGGCCTGCTGACGGGCCTGGGCGCCATGCTGGGCGCCCAGCCGCTCCTGCGCGTGCTCGGCGCGCCGGCCGAGGTGCTGCCGCTGGCGACGCCCTTCCTCGTCCTGCTGGGCCCGGCCCTGCTGCTGGACGCGTGGAATGCCGCCATGGCCAGCGTCATGCGGGCCCATCTGCGGGCCCGCGACACCCTCGCCGTGCTGCTCGCCATGCAGGCCCTGCAGCTCGCGCTGGCCGTGCCGCTGATGCAGCACCTGGGCCTGATCGGCTTCGCCCTGGCGCTGATCGCCAGCCGGCTGCTGGGCCTTGCGCTGCACCTCTGGCTGTGGCGCGCGCGGCTCGGGCTGCGCCTGACGGGGCCGGACTGGTGGCGGCTGCCGCGCCGCGAGCTGGGGGCGATCCTGCACATCGGCCTGCCCGGCGCGGGCGAGAACATCGCCTACCGCCTGGCCTTCATGGCGAGCGTGGCCGTGGTCGGCCACCTGGGCGCGCAGGCGCTGGCCACACATGCCTATGTCTCGCAGCTGATGTACTTCATCCTGCTCTTTGGCCTGGCGACGGGCTTCGCGGCGGAGATCGTCGTGGGGCACCTGATCGGCGCGGGCCAGCTGCATGCGGCGCACCGCCTCGTGCGGCGGGCCATGGCACGCGGGCTGCTGGTCTCCGTCGTGGTGGCCGGCGCCTTTGCCGTGGCCGGTCCCTGGCTGCTGGGCTTCTTCACCCGGGACCCCGCCATCATCGCGCTGGGCAGCACCCTGCTGTGGCTGACCGTGGTCCTGGAGCCCGGCCGGACCTTCAACCTCGTCGTGATCAATGCCTTGCGGGCGGCGGGCGACGCCCGCTACCCGGTGATGGTCGGGAGCGGCTCGATGCTGGTGGTGCTGGCCGGCGGCAGCTGGCTGCTCGGACAGCAGCTCGGGCTCGGCCTGGTGGGCGTGTGGATCGCCTACGCGGCCGACGAATGGCTGCGCGGCCTGCTGATGTGGCGTCGCTGGGCGCGGCAGGACTGGGTGCCCCATGCCCGCGCCGCGCACCGGCGGCTGCGGGCCGCCCGGGCGACGCCGCCGGCGTGATCAGCGGTCATTCACGTAGCTGAGCGACTGGCGCACCTGGCTGGTCCCGCGGACGCTGCCATAGGAGGACAGCGCCGACGCCACCGTGCCGTTGCGGGTCACCGCCCACACCAGGCTCACGCGGCACTGCTTCACCACGATGCCCGCCGAGCTGGTCGCCGACAGGGCGCTCGCGGCGGCCTCGTTCAGGCTCAGCTGCAGGGCCTCGGTGCTGACGCCGTACTCGTACTGCCCCGCGCCCGCCCCGTTCAGGCGCACCGCCGGGCCGTTCTTCTCGCCCGACCAGCGGGCGGAACGGCCGTCGGCCAGCTGGCAGTCGCCGTCCCCCAGCACCACCTGCGGCAGCGGGTCGGCCGCCACGTTCAGCGTGGTGCCGAACTGCCCCAGCGAACGCGTCAGGGTCGACGGCGCGGGCACGCGGATCTGCACCTCGGGCGGCAGCTCGATGCTGCTGTCATAGGACTTGCCGCCGTGCTGCAGTCGCACGGTCCAGCGGTCCTGGGAGCTCTGCACCTGCGCGCCCAAGGCCCCGCCCTCCTGCGACTTGGGCTCCAGGGGCACCGGCCCGGGCAGCAGGAGCATCCCATCCGGGGACTGCAGCCGCACCACGGTGAGCAGGTTGGCCCGGTAGCCCAGGCCGAAGGACGCCGTGACGCGGCCGTTCTCGCGCGTCAGGTTGCCGCCCAGGCGCAGGTCCTCCGCCGCGACCTCCGTCGAGGACTTGCAGTTCGTGAAGGCGCAGGCGTAGGCATCCGCGATGCCGGCGCCGGGACTGCCCCCGCAACCGGAGAGACCGGCCATCCCCGCCAGCGCGGCGGCGGCAAGTGCCAGCGGACGCCGTTGAGGGCGACGGTGATGACGTGCTGAATGGTGAGACATGGGCAGTGTTCCTCCGTGGGTGCTTGGCATTGACGCCGGCGGGCCCGGCCTGCGCGAAGTCTAACCAGTTGGTGGATGGCATCAAGATGGCCGGTGCCGTCCGGGCCGCAGGGCGAACGGCATCGCGGGAGGCGCCTCCAGGGGCGTGCCGCCCGCCCCATGCAGAATCACGCCATGCCCCCGCCTCCCGAGCGCCCCTTGCTGACGCCCCCGCCCGCCCTGGCTGCGCTGGCGGCGCTCCTGCGCGCCAGCGTCCGACTGGGCCTGACGTTCGTGCTGGCATCGGCCCTGGTCTTCGCGAGCCTGGAACTGCTGCCCGGCCACGCGGCGGCGCTGATGCTGGGCCCGGATGCCGCCCCCGACGCCGTCCTGGCGCTCAGCCGCGAGCTGGGGCTGGACCAGCCCGCCTGGCAGCGCTACGGGCACTGGATGGCCGGCCTGGCGCACGGCGAGCTGGGCGACTCCTACGCCTACCGCACGCCCGTCGGCCCCATGCTGGCCGAGCGTCTTCGCCTGAGCCTGCCGCTCAGCGGGCTCGCGCTGCTGCTCACGGTGACGGCCTCGCTGGCACTGGGCGTGCTGGCCGCCGCAAGGCGCGGTCGCTGGGTGGACCACCTGCTGCTCGCGCTCAGCCAGCTGGGGCTGGCGCTGCCGGCCTTCTGGTTCGGCATGGGGCTGATGTGGCTCTTCGCGGTGCGACTGCAGTGGCTGCCGGCCGGGGGCTTCCCGGGCTGGGACGCCGAGATGGGCGGCGGCTGGGGCCCCGCCCTGCAGGCGCTGATGCTGCCCGCGCTGGCCCTGGCTCTCACCCAGACGGCGCTGCTGGCGCGGCTGCTGCGCGCCAGCCTCCTGGACGTGCTCCAGGAGGACTACGTGCGGGCCGCGCGCTCACGAGGCCTCCCGGAGCGTCGCGTGCTGCTGCGTCATGCGCTGCGCAATGCCCTCGTGCCGGTGCTCACCCAGCTCGGCACGCAGTTCGCCGCCCTGCTGGCCGGCGCCGTGCTGATCGAGACCCTCTTCCAGCTGCCCGGCCTCGGCCAGCTGATCGCCCAGGCGATTGCCAACCGGGACCTCGTCGTCGTGCGCAATGCCGTCATGGCCCTGGTGGCGATGGTGCTGCTGGTCAACTGGGCCGTCGATCTGCTCAACACCTGGCTGGACCCGCGCCTGCGCCGCCCGGAGGCGAGCCATGTCTGAGGGTCAGGTCTTGACCGGCCCGCTCGGGACGCGCCTGCGCCGCCACCCGCGTCTGCTCGCGGGCCTGCTGCTGTGTGCGACCCTGCTCCTGGCCGCGGCCGCCAGCCTGCTGACGCCCGACACGGCCCTGCTCGCGGCCGACCTCGGGCGGCGCCTGCAGGGCCCGGGCCCCGGCCACTGGCTGGGCACCGACGCGCTGGGGCGGGACCTGCTCCCGCTGCTGCTGGGCGGCGCCCGCAATGCGCTGGGCGTCGGGGCGATTGCCGTCGGGCTGTCGCTCGGCCTGGGCCTGCCGCTGGGGCTGCTCGCGGCCTCGCGGGGCGGCTGGGTGGACCGCCTGATCGGACGCCTCGCCGACCTCGGCCAGGCCTTCCCCGCCCTGCTGCTGGCCATCCTGCTCGCCGCCAGCCTCGGGCCGGGCATGGGCGTGGCCATGGTGGCCATCGGCCTGCACGGCGTGCCTGCCTGCGTGCGCCTGGTGCGTGCGGCCGCGCGGGTGCAGTGGCAGCGGGACTACGTCCGGGCCGCGCGCGCCTTCGGCCGGCCGCGCTGGCAGATCGCCCGCGCGCACGTGCTGCCGAACATCGCCTCGCCGCTGCTCGTGCTGGCCAGCAACCAGTGCGCGCTGGCGCTGCTCGCCGAGGCCTCGCTGGCCTACCTGGGCCTGGGCACCCAGGCGCCGGCGCCCAGCTGGGGCCGCATGCTGGCCGAGGCCCAGACCTGGCTGTTCGAGGCGCCGCAGCTGGCCCTGCTGCCGGGCCTGTGCCTGATGACGTCGGTGCTGGGCCTGCAGCTGCTGGCGGACGGCCTGCGGGACTGGCTCGACCCGAGAAGCTGAACGCCCGGCCGTGCCATGATCGCGGCCATGGATCGCCGCCACCTCCTGCGCACCCTGGGCGCCACGCTCGCCCCCCTGACGCTGCCTGCCCTGGCCCAGCCGCGCGGCAAGGACGCCGTCGTCATCGGCATGACCCTCGAGCCCCCGGGCCTCGACCCCACCGCGGGCGCGGCGTCGGCCATCGCCGAGATCGTCCACTACAACGTCTTCGAGACCCTCACGCGCATCACCCCCGAAGGCCAGGCCGGGCCGGGCCTCGCGCTGCGCTGGGAGCTCACGCCGGACCAGCGGACCTACACCTTCCGCCTGCGCCGCGGCGTGCGCTTCCACAACGGCGAACCGTTCACGGCCGCGACGGTGAAGTTCAGCTTCGAGCGTGCCGCCGGCGAGGCGAGCACGAACAAGGACAAGCGCGTCTTCGCCAACATCGCCCAGATCGCCACCCCGGAGCCGGACGTGCTGGTGCTGACCCTGCGGCAGGCGGAGCCGGACTTCCTCTTCCTCCTCGGCCAGGCGACCGCCGCCATCGTCGAGCCCCGCAGCGCCGCGAGCAATGCCCAGCAGCCCGTGGGGACCGGGCCCTACCAGCTCGCCGGCTGGGTGCGGGGCGCGAGCCTGCAGCTCAAGGCGTTCGAGGGCTATGCCCAGCGCGGGCTGCCGATGCCCCCCATCCGGCGCGCCACCTTCCGCTTCATCGCCGACCCGGCCGCGCAGGTGGCCGCCCTGCTCTCGGGCGACGTGGACGCCTTCCCCCGTGTGGCCGCCGCCCGCAGCCTGGAGCAGTTCAAGCGCCAGCCGCAGCGCTTCCAGCTGATCATCGCCGGCTCGCGTGCCAAGACCCTGGTGGCCATGAACCACCGCCGCAAGCCGCTGGACGACGTGCGGGTGCGCCGCGCCCTCGCCATGGCCCTGGACCGTCAGGCCCTGATCACCGCGGCCGCCGACGGCTACGGCCTGCCCATCGGCAGCCATTACGTGCCGGGTGCGCCGGGCTATGTGGACCTCACCGCCGTCAATGCGCACGACCCGGCGCGGGCCCGTGCGCTGCTCAAGGAGGCGGGCGTGTCGGGCCTGTCGCTCTCGATCAAGCTGCCGCCCGCGCCCTATGCGCGCCAGGGCGGCGAGCTCGTCGCCGCGCAGCTCGCGCAGGTGGGCGTGCAGGTGAAGCTCGAGAACATCGAGTGGGCGCAGTGGCTGTCCAGCGTCTACACGGCCCATCAGTACGACCTGACGCTCATCTCGCACGTGGAGCCCCTGGACCTCGGCAACTTCGCCAAGCCCGGCTACTACTGGGGCTACGAGAGCCGCGCCTACGGCGAGCTGTGGCAGCGCTACCTGGCCAGCACCCGCGAGCCGGAGCGCCTGAAGCTGCTGGCCGAGCTGCAGCGCCGCATCGCGGACGACGCCGTGGCGGCCTGGCTCTACCAGCCGCAGTGGATCACCGTGGCCCAGGCGCGCCTCAAGGGCCTGTGGACCAGCATGCCGCTGTTCGTGAACGACCTCGCGGCCCTGCGCTGGGAGTGACCTGACACCGCACGACGATGCAAGACCTGACCCCCACCCCGGACGCCCTCCACGACTGGCCTGCACGGCGGCTGCTCGCGGCCTACGAGGCCGGCTCGCTCAGCCCCGTCGAGGTGCTGCAGAGCCTGGAGGCGCACGTCGGGCGCTGGGAGCCGCAGCTGCAGGCCCTGTATGCGCCCGACTTCGAGGCCGCGCATGCCGCGGCCCGCGCCGCCGAGGCCCGCTGGCAGCGCGGCGAGCCCCTGGCCGTGGCGGTGGCCGGGCAGCGCATCACGCTGGACGGCCTGCCGCTGACGCTCAAGGAGAACATCGCCACGCGCGGCACGCCCGTGCCGCTGGGCACCGCCGCGACGGCGCTGAAGCCCGCCGCCGAGGACGCCCCGCCCGCGGCCCGCGCCCGCGAGCTCGGTGCCGTGCTCTTCGCCAAGACCACGATGCCGGACTACGGCATGCTCAGCTCCGGCCTTTCGAGCTTCCACCCGCTGACGCGCAACCCCTGGGACCTGCGCAAGAACCCGGGCGGCTCCAGCGCCGGGGCCGGCGCCGCCGCAGCCGCCGGCTACGGGCCGCTGCACGTGGGCACGGACATCGGCGGCTCCATCCGCCTCCCCGCCGCCTGGTGCGGGCTCTTCGGGCTCAAGCCCAGCCTCGGCCGCATCCCCATCCAGCCGCCCTTCGCCGGGCGCGTCGCGGGCCCCATGACCCGCCGGGTCGAGGATGCCGCCCTGCTGATGGCCGCGCTGGCCCGCCCCGACTGGCGCGACGGCATGAGCCTGCCGCCTCAAGACTTGCCCTGGCTGGACCTGCACCTGGACCTGCGGGGCCTGCGCATCGGCCTGATGCGCGACGCGGGCTGGGGGCTCACGGTGGAGGGCGAGACGGCCGACGCGGTGGACCTCGTGGCCGCCCGCCTGGCCGGTGCCGGCTGCGAGGTGACGCCCATCGGCCCCTGCAGCACCCGGGCGATGATCGACGGGCTCGATGCCTTCTGGCGCATGCGCTCCTGGCTGGACATCTCCGCCCTGCCCGAGGAGCGCCGCGCCCGCGTGCTGCCCTACATCCGCGCCTGGGTCGACCGCGGCGCGCAGCTCACGGCGAGCGAGCTCTACCAGGGCTACAGCCAGATGGCGGCCCTGCGCGATGCCGCGATCGCCGCCTGCCAGCCCTTCGACTTCGTGATCTCGCCCACCAGCCCGGTGCCCACCTTCCCGGCGGAATGGGCCAGCCCGATCCACGACCCGCAGCGGCCCTTCGAGCACATCGCCTTCACCCTGCCCTTCAACATGAGCGAGCAGCCGGCCGCGACGCTCAACGCCGGCTTCACGGCCGGCGGGCTCCCGATCGGCGTGCAGGTGGTGGGACGCCGCTTCGACGACCTCGGCGTGCTGCGCCTGAGCCGTCAGCTGGAGCAGCTGCTCGCCGACCGCCAGCGCCCCTGGCCCCAGCCGCCGGGAAGCGCTCAGCCCACGAGCTGAACCTGCGCCGCCAGCTCGCGCATCTCGGCCAGGCTGGGGGCGCGGGCGCCCGCCTGCAGGCAGGCCGCAGCCCCGGCGGCCACGGCGCAGCGCAGCTGGGCCTCCTCAGGCTCGCGGTGCAGGCAGGCGTGGATGAAACCGGCCATCGCCGCATCCCCCGCACCCACCGTGTCCACGACCTCCACGGCCAGGGCCCGGGCCGACCACTCCTGCGCGCCCCGGTAGAGCGTGGCGCCCTGCGCGCCATGCGTGCACAGCAGCGTCGCCTGCGGATTCCAGGCCGCGAGCTGACCCAGGCCCACATGGGGCGAGGGGCTGCGGAAGAGGCCGCACAGGTCCTCGTCCGACACCTTGATCACGTCCGCCAGCCGGGCCATGCGCTCGAGGGTGTCGTCATAGCGGTTGTCCATGCCCTGGCGGTAGTTGGGGTCGTAGCTGATCGTCACGCCCTGCGCCTTCAGGGACTCCGCCAGCGCCAGCAGCCGCCCGGCCAGCGGCTCGCGGTTCAGGCTGATGCCGCCGAAATGCGCCCATCGGACGAACTGACGCCAGCCCTGGGGCAGGCCGCTGGGGTGGAAATGCAGGTCGGCGCTGTCATCCCCGACGATGAAGTAGCGTGGCGGATGCACCTCGTGCACCACCGCCAGCAGCGGCGAACGCTCCACCTGCTGCAGGAAGCGCGGGTCCAGGCTGGCGTCCATGCTCTCCTGCCACAGGGCCTGCCCGAAGACATCGCAGCTGATGGCGCCCCCGAAGGCCGAGAGCTCGCCGAAGGTCGACAGCGCCCGGGCGACGTTCCAGGGCGCCCCACCGCAGCGGCTGATCCAGCTGTCCAGGCCGGTGCAGATGAGGTCGGTCAGGGCTTCGCCGAAAGCGACGAACCGGGGCAGGTCGGTGTGCAGAAGCGGGCTCATGTGCCGATTGCAGCGCCGTCTGTCACACTCTGCAAGCCCTCCTGAGGCGGGAGAGGCGTGACAGCGGCCCGGCCGCCTTTCACAATCGATGCCAATCCCCGCAGTACCTCCCCTCTCGATGGATCGACGCCACCTGCTCCTGACCCTGCTGACCGCCGCCAGCGCCGCCCGGCCTGCCAACGCGGCGGAGATGGTCGTCGGCTACCCCTCGTATTCCGACGCCGACGGCCAGGACCCGATGCACCTCTACCACCTGGCCGCCCTGCGGCTGGGGCTGGACCGCAGCGGCGCCCACTACCGCCTGCAACCGGTGCGCAAGCCCATCGGCCAGGGCCGGGCGATCCGCGACCTCGCCGGCGCGCAAGCCGACTTCAGCCTGCTGTGGAGCATGACGAGCGAGGAGCGCGAGCAGCAGCTCCTGCCCATCCGCATCCCCACGGACCGGGGGTTGATGGGGTGGCGCCTGCTGCTGATCCGCCGGGCCGATGCCGAGCGCTTCGCCGGCGTCCGAAGCCTGGACGCCCTGCGCGACCTGACCGCCGGGCAGCTCTACGACTGGCCCGACACCGCCATCCTGCGCGCCAGCGGCCTGACCGTCGGCACGACCAGCGCCTACGAGAGCCTCTTCACCATGCTGGCCCGCGGCCGGGTGGACTACTTCCCGCGCTCGGTCATGGAGATCCAGGACGAGATGCGCCTGTTCGGCACTGCCAACGACCTGATGATCGCCCCGGGGCTGATGCTGCGCTACCCGACGGCCAACTACTTCTTCGTCAGCCGCCAGAACGCCCAGCTGGCCGCCGACCTGCAGCGCGGCCTGGAGCGGGCCGTGGAGGACGGCAGCTTGCAGACGCTCTTCATGACCCACTTCCGCCAGCGCCTGAAGCCGCTGCGCCTGCCCGAACGCCGTGAGTTCGCGATGAAGAACCCCACCCTGCCGGCCGCCACCCCGCTGCACCGCCCCGAGCTGTGGGCCGATCCGGCGCAGTTCGGCTGAGGCCTGCCCTGCCACGCATGCCAGCCCGCACGCCGTCGCCTCCGTCCGCCCGGTCCCTGAGCCGGCGGGCGATGGTGCTGAGCCTGGCCGCGCCGGGCCTCGTGCTGGCCCAGACCGTGCCTGCCGCCGTGCCGGCCATGGGGGCGGGTGCCGGCAGCGCGCCGCCGGACGCCTCGACCTCCACCTCGACCCCGACGCGCGTCGTGTACCCCGAGCACGAGTCCTTCCACGACCCGCAGCTGCCCTACATGCTGGACCTCCTGCGCCTGGTCCTGGCGCCGTCGCCGCGGCCCTACGAGGTCGTCGCCAGCGGCACGGCCATGACCCAGGGGCGCGGCTTGCGCGAGCTGGAGTTCGGCCGTGGTGACATCAACCTGCTGTGGAGCATGACCAGCCGGGAACGCGAGCGGACGCTGCTGCCCGTGCGCATCCCGCTGGATCGCGGCATCCTCGGCTGGCGGCTGCTGCTGGTGCGCGCCCGGGACCTCGACCGCTTCGCACGCATCCGGAGCCTCGACCCGCTGCGCCAGCTGCAGGCCGGCCAGATGCACGACTGGCCCGACACCGAGATCCTGCGCCACAACGGCCTGGCCGTGGGCACCGCCAGCATGTACGAGAAGCTCTTCCAGATGCTGGCGCGCGAACGCATCGACTACTTCCCGCGTTCGGTGATGGAGATCGAGAACGAGCTGCAGCGCTTCGGGCGCACGCTGGACCTGGCCGTCGCGCCGCGCCTGATGCTGCACTACCCCACGGCCAGCTACTTCTTCATCAGCCCGCGCTTCCCGCAACTGGCCGAGGACCTGCGCCAGGGCCTGGAGCGGGCCATCGCGGACCGCAGCTTCCAGGCGCTGTTCGCCCAGCACTTCCGGGCGCTGATGCAGCGCCTCGACATCCCGCGCCGCCTCGTGCTGCGGCTGGACAATCCGCTGCTGTCCCCCGAGACCCCGCTGCGGCGGCCCGAACTCTGGGCCGATCCGGCCACCCCCGTCTGATGAACCTCTTCGTCGCCCTGCGCTACCTGGTCGCCCTCGACGACCACAAGCATTTCGGCCGTGCCGCCCTGGCCTGCCACGTGACCCAGCCGGCGCTCTCCAACGCCCTGCGCGCGCTGGAGGAGCACTACGGCTGCGCCATCGTCAAGCGCGGCCGCAGCTTCGAGGGCTTCAGCGCCGAGGGGGAGCGCGTGCTGCAGAGCGCCCGGCGCGTGCTGCGCGAGCAGGAGCTGCTGGACCAGGACCTGAAGAGCCGGGCCGGCGCCCCGCAGGGCCACCTGCTGGTCGGCGCGGTGCCCACGGCCATGCCCATCGCGGCGCGCTTCGTGGCCCTGCTGCAGCGCCGCCATCCCGGCATCCTGCCCACGCTGCGCTCGATGAGCTCCATCGAGCTGGAGACCGGGCTCGACCAGCTCGCCCTGGACCTGGGCCTGGGCTACACCGAGCGCATGGCCGAGACCCGCGTGCCGCTGCGCCAGCTGCCGCAGTACACCGAGGCCTACTTCCTCGTCCGCCGCGCCGAGGTCCCCGGCCAGCGCGGCCTGCAGATGGGCCCGCCGCTGAGCTGGGCCGAGGCCGCGCACCTGCCCCTGTGCCTGCTGAGCCCCGAGATGCACAACCGCCGCATCATCGACCGCGCCTTCGCCGAGGCGCAGGTCCAGGTGACGCCCGCCATCGAGTCCAACTCCACGGTCACGCTGGTGACGGCGGTGCAGGCCGGCGGCGTGTGCAGCATCCTGCCCGGGGCCCTGCTCGGCACGGTGCTGGAGCAGGGCGGGCTGGAGGCGCAGCCGCTGGCCGCGCCCGAGGTGCGCATCCCCATCGCCTTCATGCTTCACAGCAGCAGCCGGCCCTCGCAGGCCCTGGAGGCGGCGCTGCTGCTGGCCGAGGACCCGGGCTGGCTGGCGCAGGCGGCTCAACACGCGGGCGATCTGCGGATCTGACGCCGCCGCGCACGCCCGGCGGCCCGCGCCGGGCTGCCAGGATGGCGCCCCCCCGGATGTTGCCGCCGCATGTCGTGTGCTCAGGGTGGACCCTGATTTCGCACGCTGATCGTCTCATCACGTAAAAGAATTGGACGCGTCCCCCTGGCGTGGCAACACTCGCCCCGCACCGCACGAGTGCGCACAACACGCAGGAGACACGCAGCATGTCCACGGTTCTGACCGGAGGCGCCCGCCCGCTGGGCGACACCTCCCCCGGCTTCCTCGACAAGGAACGCATCGTCGCCCCCCCGGGCTTCAACCGCTGGCTGGTGCCGCCCGCGGCCCTGGCCATCCACCTGTGCATCGGCATGGCCTACGGCTTCTCGGTGTTCTGGCTGCCGCTGTCCAAGGCCCTGGGCATCAAGGAGGCCGTGAAGTGCGGCCCTGAGATCGGCTTCTGGCAGGAGCTCTTCGTCACGAGCTGCGACTGGAAGGTCTCCACGCTCGGCTGGATGTACACCCTCTTCTTCGTGCTGCTGGGCAGCTCGGCCGCCATCTGGGGCGGCTGGCTGGAACGCGCCGGCCCGCGCAAGGCCGGCGTGGTGAGCGCCGTCTGCTGGTGCGGTGGCATGCTGATCTCGGCCCTCGGGGTGCACCTGCACCAGTTCTGGCTGATGCTGCTGGGCTCGGGCGTGATCGGAGGCATCGGGCTCGGCCTGGGCTACATCTCGCCGGTCTCGACCCTCATCAAGTGGTTCCCGGACCGCCGCGGCATGGCCACCGGCATGGCCATCATGGGCTTCGGCGGCGGCGCGATGATCGGTTCGCCCCTGGCCGCCGAGCTGATGAAGACCTTCGCCAGCCCGACGGACGTCGGCGTCGCCTCGACCTTCATCGTGATGGCCGCGGTCTATTTCGTCTTCATGATGGGCGGCGCGCTGTCCTACCGCGTGCCGGCCTCCGGCTGGAAGCCCGAGGGCTGGACCCCGCCGGTCGCGCAGACCAGCAACGCCATGATCACCCAGCGCCATGTGCACGTGAAGAAGGTGTGGGGCATCCCGCAGTTCTGGCTGGTGTGGATGGTGCTGTGCATGAACGTGTCCGCCGGCATCGGCGTGATCGGCATGGCCAGCCCGATGCTGCAGGAAGTCTTCGGCGGGGGCCTGATCGGCATCCAGCAGAAGTACGGCGAGCTCGACAAGGCCCAGCTGGCGGCCATCGCCAGCGTGGCGGCCGGCTTCACGGCGCTGCTGTCGCTGTTCAACATCGGCGGCCGCTTCTTCTGGGCCAGCCTCTCCGACAAGCTCGGCCGCAAGATGACCTACGTGGTCTTCTTCGTGCTCGGCGGCCTGCTCTACGCCAGCGTGCCGGGCAGTGCCGGTGCGGGCAACAAGCTGCTCTTCGTCGCCGCCTTCTGCGTGATCCTGTCGATGTACGGCGGCGGCTTCGCCACCGTGCCGGCCTACCTGGCCGACCTGTTCGGCACCCAGATGGTGGGCGCGATCCACGGCCGGCTGCTGACGGCCTGGGCCACGGCCGGCATCCTCGGCCCGGTGGTCGTGAACTACATGCGCGACTACCAGCTGGGCCTCGGCATTCCGCGCGAGCAGGTCTACAACCAGACCATGTTCATCCTGGTGGGCATGCTGGTGATCGGCCTGATCTGCAACCTGATGGTCCGCCCCGTGGCCGACAAGCACTTCATGACCGAGGCCGAGCTGGCCCAGGAGAAGCGCCTGGCCCACGAACGCGCCGCCGCCGCCGAGATCGGCCCGGGCACCATGACCTTCCACGGCACCTCGCCGCTGTGGGTCGTGCTGGCCTGGGCCGCGGTGGGCGTTCCCCTGGCCTGGGGCGTCTACAAGACGGTGCTGAGCGTCATGAAGTTCTTCGCCTGACCGGAAGGAAGCGCCGATGAGCCGCGTCTGGACCCCGGCCTTCTGGGCCGAACGCCTGCGCGGCGGCCACCTCGCGGTGCCGCCCCGCGCGCCCCTGCCGGCGCTCGTGAAGGCCGGCGTGGGTGGGGTGCTCGCCATCGCCGCCGTCGGGCTCCTGGCCGCCGCCAGCGGCCAGCCCTGGGTGCTGGGCAGCTTCGGCGCCAGCTGCGTGATGCTCTTCGGCTTCCCGGACCTGCCCTTCAGCCAGCCGCGCAACGTCGTCGGCGGGCACCTGCTGTGCAGCGCCATCGGCCTGCTCGTGCTGCAGCTGTGCGGGCCGCACTGGTGGGCGATGGGACTGGCGGCGGGGCTGGCCATCGCGGCGATGCTGGCGCTGCGCCTCCCGCACCCGCCGGCCGGGTCCAATCCGGTGATCGTGTTCCTGTCCCAGCCCGGCTGGGGCTTCCTGCTGTGGCCCACGCTGGCCGGTGCCCTGCTGCTGGTCGGCGTGGCGATCGTCTACAACAATCTCAGCAGGGACAATGCCTATCCGCGCTATTGGTAGCGCATCCTCTGCCTTGAACGCAGCCCCGGCTGCCGGATTCCTTGCCATGGATACCTCTGTGAACGACTCGCTGGCCGCCGTGCTGGCGGCCCACCCGCCGGCCCCCGGCGCCCTGCTGCCCCTGCTGCATGCGCTGCAGGACACGCTGGGCCATGTGCCGCCCGAGAGCGTGCCGGTGATCGCCGAGCACCTGAACCTGTCGCGTGCCGAGGTCCATGGCGTGGTCAGCTACTACCACTTCTTCCGCCAGGCGCCGGCCGGCCGCACGGTGCTGCAGGTCTGCCGCGCCGAGGCCTGCCAGTCCCGCGGTGCCGACCGCCTGCTGGCCCATGCCGAGCAGCGCCTGGGCTGCGCCTCGCACAGCACGCGCGCCGACGGCGCCGTGACCGTCGAACCCATCTACTGCCTCGGCCTGTGCGCCTCCTCGCCGGCCCTGATGCTCAACGAGCGCGTGCACGCGCGGATGACCGCCGCCAAGCTCGACGCCCTGCTGGAAAAGGAGGGGCTGTGATGTCCCCCGTGAAGGTTTTCATTCCCCGCGACGCGGCCGCGCTGGCCGTGGGCGCCGATGACGTCGCCGCCGCGCTGCTGGCCGAATGCCAGTGCCGCGGCCTGTCCCTCGAGCTGGTGCGCAACGGCTCGCGCGGCCTGTTGTGGCTGGAGACGCTGGTCGAGGTCCAGACGCCGCAAGGCCGCGTAGCCTACGGCCCCGTCGAGCCGGCCGACGTGCCCGGCCTGCTCGATGCCGGCCTGCTGAGCGGCGGCGCGCACCCGCTGTGCCACGGCCTCACCGAGCAGATCCCCTACCTCGCGCTGCAGGAGCGCCTGAGCTTCCGCCGCGTGGGCGTCACGGACCCGCTGTCCCTGGCCGACTACGAGGCCCACGAGGGCTGGGCGGGCCTGCGCAAGGCCCTGCAGCTGGACGGCGCCGGCATCGTGGCCGAGATCACCCACTCCGGCCTGCGCGGCCGCGGCGGGGCGGCCTTCCCGGCGGGCATCAAGTGGCGCACGGTGCTGCAGACCGAGGCCCGCCAGAAGTACATCGTCTGCAACGCCGACGAGGGCGACTCCGGCACCTTCGCCGACCGCATGGTGATGGAAGGCGACCCCTACATGCTGATCGAAGGCATGGCCATCGCCGGCCTGGCGGTGGGGGCCGACCGCGGCTATGTCTATGTCCGCTCGGAGTACCCGCACGCCATCGCCGCACTGAACGAGGCCATCGCCCGCGCCACGGCCGCCGGCTTCCTCGGCGCGAACCTGCTGGGCTCCGGCCGCGACTTCCACCTGGAGGTGCGCAAGGGCGCCGGCTCCTATGTCTGCGGCGAAGAGACCGCACTGCTGGAGAGCCTCGAGGGCAAGCGCGGCGTGGTGCGCGCCAAGCCGCCGCTGCCCGCGATCCAGGGGCTCTTCGGCCAGCCCACGGTCATCAACAACGTGCTGACCTTCGCCGCTGCACCGCTGATCCTGGCGCGCGGCGCGCAGTTCTACCGCGACCACGGCGTGGGCCGCTCGCACGGCACCCTGCCCTTCCAGCTGGCCGGCAACATCAAGCATGGCGGCCTGGTCGAGAAGGCCTTCGGCCTCACGCTGCGCGAGCTGCTCTACGGCTTCGGCGGCGGCACGGCCACCGGGCGGCCGATCAAGGCCGTGCAGGTGGGCGGCCCGCTGGGCGCCTACGTGCCCGAGTCGCAATGGGACGTGCCGCTGGACTACGAGGCCTATGCCGCCATGGGCGCCGTGCTGGGCCACGGCGGCATCGTCGTGCATGACGACACCGCCGACCTCTCGCAGCTCGCTCGCTACGCCATGGAGTTCTGCGCCATCGAGTCCTGCGGCAAGTGCACGCCCTGCCGCATCGGCTCCACGCGCGGCGTCGAGGTGATCGACCGCATCCGCCGCGATGAACAGCGCGAGCAGCAGGTCCACCTGCTGCGCGACCTCTGCGACACCCTGCTGCACGGCTCGCTGTGCGCCATGGGCGGCATGACGCCCTACCCGGTGCTGTCGGCCCTCAACCATTACCCGCAAGACTTTGGCCTGACGAGCACGCCAAAGCTGGACCAGACAGCCGCGCAGGAGGCATGACCATGAACCATTCCGAGATCGACTACGGCACGCCCCGCCGCGAATCCGAACGCGAAGTCACCCTCGAGATCGACGGCCACAGCGTCACCGTGCCCGCCGGCACCTCGCTGATGCGCGCGGCCACCGAGGCCGGCGTGATGGTGCCCAAGCTCTGCGCGACCGACAGCCTCGAGCCCTTCGGCTCCTGCCGGCTGTGCCTCGTGGAGATCGACGGCCGCAAGGGCTTCCCGGCCTCCTGCACCACGCCGGCCGAGGCCGGCATGAAGGTGAAGACGCAGAGCCCGAAGCTGCAGCAGCTGCGCAAGGGCGTGATGGAGCTCTACATCTCCGACCACCCGCTGGACTGCCTCACCTGCAGCGCCAACGGCAACTGCGAGCTGCAGACGCAGGCGGGCGTCGTGGGGCTGCGCGACGTGCGCTACGGCGTGGGCGAGAAGGCGGGTGCGCACCACTGCGACCTGCCCAAGGACGAGTCCAATCCCTACTTCACCTTCGACTCCAGCAAGTGCATCGTCTGCAACCGCTGCGTGCGCGCCTGCGAGGAGACGCAGGGCACCTTCGCGCTGACGATCTCGGGCCGCGGCTTCGAGGCCCGCGTCTCGCCGGGCCAGGACCAGCCCTTCATGGAGTCCGACTGCGTGTCCTGCGGCGCCTGCGTGCAGGCCTGCCCCACGGCCACGCTGCAGGAGAAGACCATCATCCAGATCGGCCAGCCCGAGCACAGGGTCATCACCACCTGCGCCTACTGCGGCGTGGGCTGCGCCTTCAAGGCCGAGATGAAGGGCAGCCAGGTCGTGAACATGGTGCCCTGGAAGGACGGCAAGGCCAACGAGGGCCACAGCTGCATCAAGGGCCGCTTCGCCTGGGGCTACGCCACGCACCCGGACCGCATCACCAAGCCCATGATCCGCGCGAGCATCCAGGACCCGTGGCAGGAGGTCAGCTGGGAAGTCGCGCTGAGCCACGCCGCCAGCGAGTTCCGCCGCATCCAGGAGAAGCACGGCCGTGACTCGATCGGCGGCATCACCTCCTCGCGCTGCACCAACGAGGAGACCTACCTCGTGCAGAAGCTGGTGCGCGCCGCCTTCGGCAACAACAACGTCGACACCTGCGCCCGCGTCTGCCACTCGCCCACGGGCTACGGCCTGGGCCAGACCCTCGGCACCTCGGCCGGCACGCAGACCTTCAAGTCTGTCGAGAAGGCCGACGTGGTCATGGTCATCGGCGCCAACCCGAGCGAGGCCCACCCGGTCTTCGGCTCTCGCCTGAAGAAGCGCCTGCGCGAAGGCGCGAAGCTGATCGTCGTGGACCCGCGCCGCATCGACCTCGTCAAGAGCCCGCACATCGAGGCGGCGCACCACCTGCAGCTCAAGCCTGGCACCAATGTGGCGGTGATCAGCGCGATGGCGCACGTCGTCGTGACCGAGGGCCTCGTCAACCAGGCCTATGTGGCCGAGCGCTGCGACCCCAAGAGCTACGCGCAGTGGAGCGAGTTCGTCTCGCGACCGGAGAACTCGCCCGAGGCGCTGGAGGCCGCCAGCGGCGTGCCGGCGGCCGAGGTGCGCGCCGCGGCACGGCTCTACGCGACCGGCGGCAACGCGGCCATCTACTACGGCCTGGGCGTGACCGAGCACAGCCAGGGCTCGACCATGGTGATGGGCATTGCCAATCTTGCGATGGCCACCGGCAACGTCGGCCGCGAGGGCGTGGGCGTGAACCCGCTGCGCGGCCAGAACAATGTGCAGGGCAGCTGCGACATGGGCAGCTTCCCGCACGAGCTGCCGGGCTACCGCCACATCAGCGACAGCACCGTGCGCGGCCAGTTCGAGGCCGCCTGGGGCGTGACGCTGAACCCCGAGCCGGGCCTGCGCATTCCCAACATGCTGGACGCCGCGCTCTCGGGCAGTTTCAAGGGCCTGTACTGCGAGGGCGAGGACATCGTGCAGTCCGACCCCAACACCCAGCACGTGGCCGCCGCCATGATGGCCATGGAGTGCGTGGTGGTGCAGGACATCTTCCTGAACGAGACCGCCAAGTACGCCCACGTCTTCCTGCCGGGCTCCAGCTTCCTCGAAAAGGACGGCACCTTCACCAACGCCGAGCGCCGCATCAGCCGCGTGCGCAAGGTCATGCCCCCGCTGGGTGGCTATGCCGACTGGGAGGTCACGCAGAAGCTGGCGCAGGCGCTGGGCTACCCGATGAACTACGCCAATCCCGAGGAGATCATGCGGGAGATCGCGGCGCTGACCCCGACCTTCGCCGGCGTGAGCTACGAGAAGATCGAACGCCTGGGCAGCGTGCAGTGGCCCTGCAACGGCAGCACCGAGGAAGCCGGCACGCCCATCATGCACGTCGGCAAGTTCGTGCGCGGCCAGGGCCGCTTCATCATCACCCAGTACGTGCCGACAGACGAGAAGGTGACGCGCAAGTTCCCGCTGCTGCTCACCACGGGCCGCATCCTGAGCCAGTACAACGTCGGCGCCCAGACGCGTCGCACCGAGAACAGCCAGTGGCACAGCGAGGACGTGCTGGAGATCCACCCGCACGACGCCGAGGAGCGCGGCATCGCCGACGGCGACTGGGCGGGCATCCAGAGCCGCGCGGGCGAGACCGTGCTGCGCGCCGTCGTCACCGAGCGCGTGCAGCCGGGCGTGGTCTACACGACCTTCCATTTCCCCGAGTCGGGTGCCAACGTCATCACGACGGACAACTCCGACTGGGCGACCAACTGCCCCGAGTACAAGGTGACCGCCGTGCAGGTCATGAAGGTGATGCAGGCGCAGCACCTCTCGCCGTGGCAGAAGGAGTTCAACCGCTTCGATGCGCTGCAGCAGGAGCTGCTGCACGCCGCGCAGCACCCCTCGTCTCCCGCGGAAGCCGTGCATGGCGGCAAGTGAGCCCCGGATGAAGCGCCCGCCCCTGTCTCCCGCGCCGGTCGCCCCCGACTTCTGCGAGGGCGCCCGCGCGCTGCCGGTGCGGCGCGTGCGCGGCGGCCACAGCTCGGAGCTGCTGGACTGGGTGGCCGATGAGGTCCCCGTGGCGCTGGAGTACAACGGCGTCAGCCACGCCGTGATGCTGGCCACGCCGCTGGACCTGGAGGATTTCGCGCTGGGCTTCTCGCTCAGCGAGGGCATCCTGCAGCGGCCGGATGAGCTGTATGGCGTCGAGGAGGTGCCGGGCGCGCAAGGCATCACGCTGAAGCTGGAGATCGCCAGCGGCGCCTTCGCCCGCCTGAAGGAGCGGCGGCGCACGCTGGCCGGCCGAACGGGCTGCGGCCTGTGCGGCACCGAGAGTCTCGCGCACGTGGCCCGGGACCTGCCGGCGCTGGCGCCCGTCACCGAGGGTCAGGTCTTGCGCCGCGAGGCCATCGCTCACGCCATGAGCCAGTTCTGCGAGCAGCAGACCCTGCAGCAGGCCACGGGCGCCGTGCATGCCGCGGCCTGGTGCTCGGCGGACGGCGAGCTTCGCTGGCTGCGCGAGGACGTCGGCCGCCACAACGCGCTGGACAAGCTCATCGGCGCCCTGGCCCGCATGGGCGTGAAGGCGGGCGAGGGCTTCATCGCCGTCACCAGCCGCGCCAGCTTCGAGATGGTGCAGAAGACGGCCATGGCCGGCGTGCCGCTGCTGGCGGCCGTCTCTGCGCCGACCAGCTTCGCCGTCACCACCGCCACCCAGGCCGGCATGACGCTCGTCGGCTTTGCCCGGGGGCAGGACCTGGTGGTCTACTGCCATCCCGAGCGCCTGGACCTCGGTGCCGCGCCTGCGGCGCTCGCGCCGTCCGGCGGCTCCACGGGCCCTGGCCCGACCCACTGAACGCCCGCATTCCCACACATCATGGACATCGAAAAACTCGTCCGCATGGCCAACCAGATCGGCACCTTCTTCGAGGCCATGCCCGACCACGCCGAGGCCGTCGAGGGCATTGCCCTGCACATCCAGAAGTTCTGGGAACCCCGCATGCGCCGCGAATTCCTCGGCGCCCTGGATGCCGGTCACGCCGAGACGGCGGCGCTGCGGCCGATCGTGAAGGAAGCGGTGCAGCGCCTTCACTGAGAACCGCACCGATGAGCGAAGGGCTCATCGATACGGCACAGTATCCCCGCCCGAACGGGTGGGGCCCACCGGCCCGGCGCGACTCACATGTCGATACATAATCAAAAGTTCATAGGGAGAACGACATGGAAACCCGCGCCGACACCGTCGCCAGCTTCATCAATTCCGCCAGCCAGTCCGACAGCCAGCTGCTTCGCAAGATCGAGGGCCTCGCCATCTCGGCGGACGCCAAGGCCGTCCTCGCGGACTTGCTGAAGCTCGCGAGCCGGGTCGGCGAACAGGTGCTGCGCATCGGACGTAAGGTCATCGACTTCGTGCTCTCGCTCATGAAGCACTTCCCCACGCTCACGTTCACCGCGCTGGTGGCCGTGGTCGTGGGCATGCTGCTGGCAGCCGTGCCTGTTCTCGGGGCGGTCCTCGGCCCGGCGTTGACACCCCTGGCTGCAGCGCTGGGCATCGCCTGGGGCGCGAAGGCCGAGCTGGACTCCCCGGATCTGGCGGAACGCGTGCGTGCCTTTGCAGCCGGCTTCTCCGGCCTGGCCGTCTGAGCCACCTCGGAGCCCGCCATGGCCGACCGTTTGACTCTGGACGACTTCGCGCACCTCGAGCAGATCATTGCGGAGCCGCTGCGCTTCAAGGCCAAGCTGGCCATCGGCGAGGACGCCTACACCTCCATGCGCATGGTCAACAAGGCGCGTGAGCTCTGGGACGTGCTCGGCGCGGCAGGGACGGGCGCTGCCGTGGCCAAGTCCTCCCTTGTCGCAGGGGCCTTCTTTGCGCCCTCGGGGCTGATGGGCGCGCTGGGCATCGGGGCGGCCGCCACGCCGGTGGGCTGGGTGGCCTTCGCGGCGCTGGCATCCGGTGGCGCCTGCTACGGCCTCTATCGCTGGCTCGGTGATGCCCGCGCCTCGCGGGTGATCGAGATTCCGCGATTTCTCAACACGCCCCTGGATGCCCTGGGACTGGCTCTCTTCGACCTCATCGCGCCCATTTCCCTGCGTCTCGCGGCGGTCGATGGTCAGGTCGAGGACGCCGAGCGGCAGGCCCTGCTGACGCACCTGGTCGAGGAATGGGGCATGGACTCGGCCTTCGTGGCGCAGGCCCTCACCCTCATCGAGCCGGCGGCCGCGACGGGCTCGCTGGACGACATGGCTCTGGAGCTCTCCAGGTTCCTGCACGCCAATCCGGACTGCAACCATGCGGCCGTGGCCAGGGACCTGGGCCTCTTCCTCCAGGAGATGCTGGAGGCGGCCGGCCCGCTGTCGGAACAAGAGCAGGCTGCGCTGCAGCGGACGTCATCGCTGATTGCCCAGGCGCCGCCCACGGCCTGGAGCGCGACCTGGCAGTCGGCCCGGGACGGCGCAGTGAAGGGTGCTCGCAAGGCTGGCAGCGCCGGCGCGGAAGCTGCGAGCATCGCCCGGCAGTGGACGCAGGAGCGGCTGCCGACGCAGACGGACATCACTGCTGCCGCGGACCGAACGATGACGCAGCTCAAGGTGCACACCGCCTCGGCATCGACATGGGCCAAGGACGCGCTCCAGGGCACGGATCAGGTGAAGGCCCAAGTGCAGAGCAAGGTCCGGTCGGCCGCCGACAGCCTGGGTGCGTGGGTCAAGCGCAAGAAAGCGCCGTGACCGGTCGCCGCAGACACTCAGGAAGAAGGGCGCCCTCCGAATGATCGCGACATCTGGCCGCAAAACTGTCCTGCCGGCCGCCGCCCGTCTCGCGCTCGTGCTGGCCGCGGTCGGCACCTGCAACGCCCAGCACCTGCCGCCTCCCAGCCGCACGGCCTACAAATGCGCGGTGAACGGCAAGGTCTCCTACTCGGATGCCCCTTGCGAGGGAGCCGAGCGGCTCCAGCTCGAACCGACCCGGGGTCTCAGCAAGTCCACCGGACAGGAACTCATCGGCCAGGATGTGCGACGCGAGCGGTTCAACGAGCAGCTGTACGGCGCGGTCAAGCCCGTCACGGGCAAGACGCCGCAGGAGATGGCCGTCCTGGAACGGCGCCTGCCCCTCAGCACCGAGGCACAGCAGCGATGCCAGTGGCTGGACCAGACGCTGCCGCAGTGGGAGGCTCGGGAACGATCGAGCATCGGGCAGGAGCGCAAGGCGATCCAGAAGCAGCTGCTTGAACTTCGGCAGCAGCAACGTTCGCTGCGCTGTTGAGGACCACTGGAGCGACCGCCGAGCCGGATCAGCCCCCCGCCGCCGGCGCGCACGTCGGCGACTCCATCGCCTCCTGGTAGGACTTGCCGGCACAGCGCTGCAGTCGGCGCAGGATGCGGGCGTTGGCGGCATCGTTCGGATGGCGTTCGAGCTGCCGGATCAGCTCGGGGAGCTCGTCAAAGCGCCCCTCGAGAAACGCGATGGTGCCGCTCACATAGGCATTCCAGTTGAAGCCGGCGGCGGCGGCACTGGCCGCCTCGTCGGCCGGCATCAGCGTCTGGCGCGCCTGTTCGATGCTTTGCGCAGAGCGGCCCAGCAGGGCCAGGTTCTGCGCCATGTGCCAGCGCACGGTGTTGATGCGCGACTGTTCGATGGCGATGAAGCGCTGCATCAGCTGCACCGCCTCGGCCCGGCAGCCCAGCGCATCGAGCTGGCGCCAGCCGCTGACCGGGTCCTGGTCGAAGCGCTGCCACGACAAGGCCGGCAACGCCCTGGCAGCGGCCTGGAACGCCGTGCTGCAGTCGACCGTCTCAGCGGCCCAGGCGCCCGGCGGGGCCGCCCACGCCAGGAGCGCCGCGAGGGCCGGTCGAAGCAGGCTTCGGGGTGAGTTCATGGGGTGTCGGTGCATGGGCAGGAATGTACCGGCAATCACCGAGTTCGCCCGTGACCCTGACGCGTTAGCGCCATCGTCTCGATGCGGCGGCCCGCGCCCGCCCCCCACCGCCTGCCGGCCCGTCATCCGCACGGAGCCCGGGGCCCGCCTGCCCCTACACTCCCGCCCCGGGGAGCGCACATGAAGAGGACACACCGGAAGATTGCGGGCGCGGCAGGGCTGGCCCTGTGCCTGGGCATCGGACTCGGGTACCGCGCCATGACCGATCCGGCGGCCGAGGGCCCCCGCGGCACGGCCGCAGCGCCCGCTCCGGCCTCGGCACCCCACCCCCCCACGCCAGCCGCCTCGGCGCCCGCGGTCGTCGTGCCCGCCTCGGGGGCCGGCGCCCCCGCCCTCGCGGCGGACGATCTCTTCGCGACGCTGTCTCCCCGTGCCCGGCGCATGGCCGCGGACTGGTGCGGCTACGGCGCCGCGGAGATCCTGAAGGACGCGCTGGCGCGGGAGGCCGCAGGCAAGGATGGCCACGCCGCGAACGACGGCGAGCCCCCCAGCGACGGCGAGCAGGTGATGGACGCCGCGCGGGCCCAGCGCCTGCAGGACTGGATCCGGACGCTGAAGGCCCGCAGCGATGTACGCTCCCAGGCCATCGGCGACTACCTCGCCGGCGACACCCCGAGCCGTGCCCATCTGCAGGACCTGGCGCGGCGCAGCACCGACCCCATGGTGACCGCCCTGGCCCTGGCGCGCCCCTGCAAGGCCGAGGGCTGCCGGATGGTCGATGCCGCGCAATGGGCGCGGCTGGAGCCCGACAACCTCATGGCCTGGCTGGCCCAGCTCAAGGATCGCGAGCCGCCGCCGGAGCAGCTGAGCTACCTGATCGAACGCATGGGCCGGGATGCCCGCCGCGCGGACGACTACAGCCTGACCCTGTCCCAGGCCGTGGCCTCGCTCGCCCAGGCCCGCACCCCCGGCCTGCTGCAGACGGCGGAATCCGAGCTGCTGAGCCAGCAGGTCATGCACTTGCCGCTGCTCACCCTCCGCCCCGTGCTGCAGGCCTGCACACCCGGGCAGACGCCCGCGGCGCCCGCCGGTGCCTGCGCGCACATCGCCGGGCTGCTGTGGGACATGCCACACCTGATGCACCGCGCCCTGGCGCTGGCCTTCGCCCGCCGGTCCGTGCCGGCTGACGATCCCCAGCGGGCGGAGTGGGCACGGCGCGGCGAGCGCTACGAGCTGCTCTCCGAGGCCCTGATGGACGCCAATGCCACCGCGTTCGAGCACATGCTGGACCAGAGCAGGCCGGACCTTTGCGGCGGCGCGGGCCGGCTGCACGAGTTGCTTCGCCAGGTGATGGGCACCGGCGAATGGGAGCGGGCCGCGCAGGCCTGGGCCGCGGCCAGCCAGCCCCAGGAGGCCCTGATCCAGCGGGCCCGCGAGAAGCGGGGCGGCAGCTCCATGATGGAGGAGCTGCCCTCGGTGGACCGGGCGGCCTCCGGGCCGAGGCGCTGAGCTCAGGCGTCGCGCCGGAGCTGCCCGCGCAGCCGGCTCAGGCTCACGGGCGTGATGCCCAGGTAGCTGGCGATGTGGTGGTGGGCCACCTGCGCCTCCAGCGTCGGCCAGCGACGGCGCAGCTGCTGCAGGCGCTCACGGGCGGACAGCGCGGCAAGGGCCCACTCGCGATCCGCCCGGCGCGTCAGCTCCTGGCGCAGGATGCGGTCGCCCCAGCGCTGCACGGCCGGGCTGGCCAGCATGCAACGCTCCAGCAGCGCCGCGTCGAAGACCAGCACGCGCGTGGACAGCAGCGCCTCGCAGTGGATGCGTGCGCCGCCGGCATCGGTGCGGGCGATGGCGGGTGTCAGGGCGGAGGGTCCGGGATGGAAGTCCAGCGTCACCGCGCGTCCCTCGCTGTCACCCACCCAGCTGCGAAGCAGGCCCTCGAGCACCACGCATTCCAGCGCGGGCGCGTCCCCCGGCCGCAGCAGCGCCTCGCCCGGCGCCAGCAGCCCCGCACGCATACCGGCCAGCAGGGGATGGAAGGGCTCGGGCGAGAAAGGCTCGGCCGGGTCCTGCAGGAGGTGCAGCGCGGCGAGCGCGGCCGGGAACTCGTCGGGGGCAAGAGGGCGCAGCGGCATGGTCGCGCAGTGTGCCTCAGGTGGCCGGCGGGCGGTCTTATCCGATGTTATTGAGGCCCCGGGGCACCCGCGCCAGCATGCGGCCCATCCCTTCACACTGGATCACCGCCATGCTCCCACCGACACCTGACGCCACGGCCGCGCCCCGACCCGCCCCCACCACGCCGCCGGTCGATCGCGGCGCGCTGGCCCGCCTGCTGCTGCCGCTGGCGGCGGCGCTGATGGGCGGCCTCGGCCTGCTCGCCGGCTGCACCGGCGTGCCGCCGACCGTCGCCGAGCGCGAGGACCTGCCCCGCGCCCACCTGGACGGGCACTGGGTGCATACCGAGGCCTTCGGTGCAGAGGACCGGCCGGTCGTGCTGGTGCTGCACGGCGGCTCGGGCGCCGACTACCGCTACCTGCTCGGCCTGCAGGCGCTGTCCGACGACTACCGGGTCGTGTTCTACGACCAGCTGGGCAGCGGGCTGACCGAGCGCGTGCCGGCCGCGGACATCACCGTGGCGCGCTTCCTGGCCGAGCTGCACGCCGTGGTCGAGCACCATGCGCCCGGCCGTCCCGTGCATCTGCTGGGCCATTCCTGGGGCGCGATGCTGGCCACGGCCTATGCGGGCGCGCATCCCGAGCGCGTGCGCAGCCTCGTGCTGGCCGAGCCCGGCTTTCTCGAGCAGGACAGCCTGCGGGAGCTCGACGCGCTCGGCGGCGGCTGGCCCGGCTGGCGGGGGGTGCTGGGGGTGAGCCAGGCCTGGCTGGGCCAGTGGTTCGTCCGCACCGACGGCGATGCGCACGCCCGCCAGGACTGGATGGCCCAGCGCCTGCTGCCGCTCTTCCAGGCGCCGGCCTCCCTGTGCCACGGGCAGCTGCCGGCGCTGCAGGGCTGGCGAGGCGGCCATGCCGTGTTCCGGGCCACCGTCGCCCGCATGGGCGAGGACCCGGCCTTCGCCGCCAGCCTGGACTTCACGCAGGGGCTCGCCGCCTACACCGGCCCGGTGCTGTTCGTCCGCGGCGCCTGCAACCAGGCCCAGGGCGAGGCGCACCAGCGGCGCATGATGGCGCGCTTTGCGCCCGCGTCACGGGCAGGGCTGGCCACCCTCGAGGGCGCCGGCCACTTCATGTTCAACGACCAGCCGGCGGCCAGCCTGGCCGTCGTGCGACGCTTCCTCGGCAGCCCCTGCCGGGCGGGCAGCGGAGCAGATTTGGTAACGTGCGCCCCATGAGCCAAGAAATTCCCACCGTCCAGCTGACCGCCGAAGAACGCGACCACCTCTGGTACATGCCGCAGCAGCCCGGCGGCCGCATCGTGCCCGAGCCCATCCAGCAGCGCCTGCAGGACCTCGGCCTCGTGACGGCGCCCCTGGCCAACGGGCAGCGCGGCATCACCGTCCTGGGTGACAAGGTCCGCCGCGGGGTGATCTGAGGCCGTCCCTCAGCGGTCCGACACCCACAGCCCCCGGGGCCGCCACCACATGACGCCGGTCATCGCCAGCGCGATCAGCAGCTGGCGCAGGATGGGGGCGTCCAGGTGGCCGTCGGTGAGCTGCTGCAGCGGCCCTGCGGCATGCCGGAGCACCTCGGGCAGGGCCGAGAGCAGCACTGCGCCCAGGATCACGCCCGGCACATGCCCGCTGCCACCGAGCACGACCATGCCCACGATCAGCACGGACTCCTGCAGGCTGAACGATTCCGGCGAGATGAATCCCTGAAGCGCGGCGAACATCACGCCCGCCACCCCGCCGAAGCTGGCCCCGACGGCGAAGGCGCAGAGCTTCAGCCACCGCGTGTCCAGGCCCATGGCCCGCGCCGCCGTCTCATCCTCGCGCAGCGCCATCCAGGCCCGGCCCAGACGCGACTGCCCGAGGCGGCTGCTCACCACCACGCCCGTCGCCACCAGGGCCAGCAGCACGTAGGCGTAGAGCGTGACCGGCGCCAGCGTCAGGGGGCCGACCGTCAGCGCCTGCCCCAGCCCGTGGCCCAGGAGCTGCAGATCGTCGATGGGGCTGATGCCGCGCGCGCCATTGGTCAGGTTGACCGGGTGACCGAGGTTGTTGATGAACAGGCGGACGATCTCGCCGAACGCCAGCGTCACCACCGCCAGGTAGTCGCCCCGCAGGCGCAGCGTGGGGGCGCCCAGCAGCATTCCGGCGCCGGCGGCCAAGAGCGCGGCCAGCGGCAGCACCAGCCACCAGGGGGCGTGCAGCCCGCCGGGAAAGGCCGCCCGCAGGCTGGTGAACTGCTCCGTCAGGTGCGGCGAGGCCAGCAGCGCGAAGCCGTAGGCCCCGATGGCATAGAAGGCGACGTAACCCAGGTCCAGCAGGCCCGCATAGCCGACGACGATGTTCAGCCCGAGCGCCAGGAGGACGTACAGCAGCGCCTGGTCCAGCGCACGGACGGGTGCCTGGCCCAGCTGCTGCGCCAGCAGTGGCAGCGCCAGCAGCGCGATCGCCAGGCCGGCGCGGCGCAGGCGCTGCCGGCCGGCGCCTGATTCGATCGGGTCGCCTCGATTCATGGTGTGTTCCCGCCCCGGTGGACGCACCCGCCCGGGGTGCTGACGCCGCAGCGTAGCAGGCCCGCCCGGGCGATGCGCGGCCGGGGCCCCCGCCGCGGGCGATCGCCGCATCACCGCACCAGTCCCGGCGCCGGCAGGACGCCTGCCCGGGAGGCGCGGATGGCCACGCTCTTGTGCTGTCGGGCGTTCGACGACCGGCCCTTGCCGGGGATGCGCCATGCCAGGAGATCCACAGCCGCCATGCCGCGGGGCGCCAGCGCGCGCCGCGGACGAGACGGCCTTTCCCGTCGCGCGGCCCGACGCTCAGCGCCGGGCCCGGCGGGCGCTGAGGAAGCCCTCGCCGGTGACGTGACGCCGCCTCAGGCCGGCGGGTCGTCCGGCAGCAGCTCCAGCTCCTCATCACCGAGACGGTCCCGGCGACCGGTCGGTCGCCAGCCCAGGTGCCGGTAGAAGCCATGGGAGCGCACGGCCGGGTCGCTGGCGCAGCCGAGGAACAGCCGCGCGTGCCCGCGTGCCCGCAGGTCGGCCACCAGCCGGCTCAGCAGCGTGGCGCCCACGCCCCGGCCCTCGAAGTCCGGCAGCAGCGCCAGCACGACGACCTCGCCGGTGCGGACATCGCCGAAGGCATACCCCGCCATCTGCGCGCCGTGCCAGGCCACATGCCCCACGAGTTCGCCCTCGCGCACCTGCGCCGACCACGACGCCACCGTGATGCCCAGCGCGGCCAGCCGCTGCGGCGAGACGGCGTTCTCGCGCGTCCGGCCGCGCAGGTCCACGCAGGCAGCAATGTCGTCAGGCAGCGCAAGTCGGTAGTCGATGTCCATGGCCGGCATTGTGCAGGGGACCCGGCCTGCCGGCGCGGTTCCCCGCCTGGCCGCTAGCGGGCGGCCGATCCCGCCGGTGCGGGCGCAGCCGCCTTGGCCGCCAGGCGCTCGGCGCTGCACAGCACCCGCGAGGCCTGGGCCCGGTAGCGGCTCATGCTTTGCAGCTCCATCGCCTCGCGCCGGCGGTCCAGGGACTCCGGCTCGTCGATGGCGAAGGGCTCCCACTGCCCCGGCCCCTGGCAGCCGCCCTGCGTGCCGTAGGACTGGCGCCCCTTCGTGGCCATGGCCACGCGGTCACGCAGATAGGCCAGATCGCTGAGGTTGACCTCGCCGCGCGGCAGCAGCGCCTCCATCAGCGCCAGCGCCTCTTGCTGCCAGGCCGGGTCGTGGTCGGCATGCTGCACCAGCAGCCAGGCGGACTGCGCCCCCGCTGCGCCGACCTCGGAGCGCAAGGGCCAGCCATGGGCCTTCACCCACTGGCGGAAGACATCGGTCAGCTGCCGGCGTTCAGCCTGCGTGGCCGGCCCCTCGGGCTGGCCCATCATGGCCTGGTCCTGGTCGCGCCAGGCCTGCAGCTGGGCCTGGGCGTTCGCCGGCGCCGCCTGCGCCGCCCCGAGCCCGGTGCCCAGTGCAAGCGCCAGCGCCGCCAGCGCCCGCAGCCGGAACCGGCTCGCCGGCCTCATGCCTGGGCCCCGAACTCGGAGGCTGGCTCGGCCACGGTGACGTCATTGCGGACCAGCTCGAAGCCGTAGGCCTTCACGTCCTGCTGGACGAGATCCCAGGCCGCGTCGCGGGCGGCATTGAACGACAGGCGCGGCGAGCGCTGCGGGCCGGCGAAGCGCGGGTCGCCCGAGAGCAGGAACTGCGCCATGGTGTCGCTCAGCGGCACCTCCGGGCAATGCTCCTCCAGCCACAGGAACTGGCCCTGCTGGTTCACCTCGAGGAACACCGCCCGGCCGTCGACATCGACGATGAGGTCGATGCTGCCGAAGCACAGCCCGAGGCCGTGGATCAGGTCGATGCACTGCTGGCGCAGCTTCGGCTCCAGCGTGACGGGGCGCATGGGCACCTCGCCGCCGAGCACGCGCCAGTCCAGGCGCGAGCGGTCCGCGAACTGCGAATCCAGCTGCAGCGCCGTCACGTGCGTGCCCATGACCACGACGCGCAGTTCGTGGGACTTGTCGACGCGGCGCTGGAAGATGCCGGGGCAGGAACGCAGGATGGCGTCGCCGGGCAGATCGGCCTCGCCCACCGAAGCGGTGAAATTGGTGGCCTGGCCGGCGTCGCTGTCCCAGACCGAGAAGTAGAGGGACTTGAACACGACCTCGCCTTCGTGACGGCGAATGAAGGCACGGACCTCGTCCGGATCGTTGCTGATCAGCGTCGGCGGGCAGGCCAGCCCCAGGGCCAGCGCCTGGCGCAGCTGCAGCATCTTGGAGCGCTCGACCACGTCGGCCTGGTGGAACGGGTTCACGGGCAGGCCGGCGCGCTGAGACAGCCGGGCCATGGCGTCGTCCGTGATGCGCTGGGTGGACTTCAGCGCCATGCCGAGGTCGGCGGGATGCAGCGCCGGTGACAGCGTGGGCAGCCCCTGGCGGCGGTACCAGAAGGCCCCGATGCGGGACTCCTCGAAGGGCAGCGGCGCGCCATGCACGCTCAGGTGGCTCGCGGCGCGGCCCTGCGCGTCGATCTGGAAGGAGAGCGTGTCCCCCAGCGGGTAGGCCGAGGGATACCAGCGCTGGACGCGGGCGCCATGCTGCTCCAGTGCCAGGGATACCGTGCCCGCATGGATGTCATCGGGCACCGTGGAAATCAGGACGTCGAGATTCATGATGTCAGGGGGCATGGCCGCGCGAAGACCGCGGGCCATGCCCTTGAGGCTTTACTTGGCCACGTCGCAGTCGCTGCCGCTGCAGGTCTCGCCCTTCGGGGGAACGTGACCGCCAGCCACGTGCTGCAGCTCTTCGGTGCTCAGCTCGACAGCCAGCTTGCGGGCCAGAACGCGTTCGGCTTGCACGGCCACGGGGGCCGGGGTCTTGATTTCTTGAGTCATGGGGTTCTCCAATGTTTGAAAAGCCCGGCTCCCTCGCCGGGCGGCGCGAGTCTTGCACAGGAGCTGACCCGTTATTGGATGCGCAAAGTCACCCCTGTAAGACCTTACATCCAACGTCTTTGGGATGGACGGTCGGCACCCGCCGACGCCGCGAGGGCGGGGGCCTCAGACGCCGTACTGCCGGCGCAGCGCCTCCACCCGGCCCTGCCGACGGAGCTGCTCCAGCCCCTCCTGCAGCGCCTGGGCGAGCGGTTTCGCGCCGGGGACCACGCCGAACCAGTAGGCACCGTCGCCGTCGAGCTCCTGGACGGGCCGCAGCGCGTCGCTGGCCAGGCCCTGCTGGCGGGCGGCCCAGGCCGCAGCGAGTTCGTTCATGGCCATGAAGTCGGCCCGCCCCGCCACCAGCATGCGCACCGCAGTGGCGTAGTTGGCCGAGACCTGCAGCTGCGCGGCCGGCACCCGGAACTCCTCCAGCAGCTTGCGGTGCGTGGCGGTGCCCTTGTTCACCACGACCTGCGCGCCGCCGAGGCGCGACCAGCCCTTGAACTCGAGGTCCTGGCGCTGGGCGAGGCGGTAGAGCATCACGCGGCGGCGCAGGACCGGGCCGATCCACTGGTACATCTCCTCGCGCTCGGGCAGGCGCACCAGCGGGAAGGCGACGACGCTCGGGCCCAGCATGGCGGACTGCTGCAGGCGCAGGAAGGGCTGGATCTCGACGACGGCCGGCAGGCCCAGCTGGGCGGCCATCTCGCGGAACAAGTCGACGAAGAGGCCCTGCACGCGCCCGCCCTCTTCATAGCTCAGCGGCGGCAAGGAGTGGGCATAGCCCAGGAGCGGGTCCAGGCCCGGCCCCGGGGATGCCCAGGCCGGCAGGTTCCCGGCGCCGGCGAGCAGCAGCGTCTGCAGGCAGGCGCGGCGGGTCGGAGGCCGTGTCGGCGGGCGGTGGACGCACATGGCTCCATGATGGCGCCCGAGCCTGCCTGAAGCTGACGGCGGGGCCCGTCGAGGCGGATTTCCGTGACTTGTCACCGCTGCCGGCCGGCGGCCGGGCCCGCCGCCGCCCCTTGGCGCCGGGCGCTTCGCTTGACATGGCTCAAGCCGATTTCCCTTGCCGCGGCGCCGGCCTGCGCTGCGCGGCACAATGGCCGCCATGTCCGAACGTGTGATCCCCCTGCTGGACCAGCGCCAGCGTTCCCCGGTGCCGCCGCTGCCGGCCGGGATCGCCCTGCCCGCGCCCGGCGCCGCCCTGCTGGACGCCCGCGGGCGCCCCCTGCGCGACCTGCGCATCTCCGTGACGGACCGCTGCAACTTCCGCTGCAGCTACTGCATGCCGAAGGAGGTCTTCGACCACTACCACCCCTTCCTGTCGCACGGGGAGCTGCTGAGCTTCGAGGAGATCACCCGGCTGGCGGGCGTCTTCGTGCGCCTGGGGGTGCAGAAGCTGCGGCTGACGGGCGGCGAGCCGCTGCTGCGCAAGCATGTGGAGCGGCTCGTCGAGTTGCTGGCGCCGCTGCGGACGCCCGAGGGCCAGGCGCTGGACCTCACGCTGACGACCAACGGCTCGCTGCTCGCCCGCAAGGCCCGCGCCCTGAAGGACGCCGGCCTGCGCCGCGTCACCGTGAGCCTGGATGCGCTGGACGACGCCGTCTTCCAGCGCATGAACGATGTCGGCTTCCCGGTGGGCGAGGTGCTGGCCGGCATCGAGGCCGCGCAGGCCGTGGGCCTCGGGCCCATCAAGGTCAACATGGTGGTCAAGCGCGGCACCAACGAGGACCAGATCGTTCCGCTCGCCCGGCATTTCCGGGGCACGGGCGTGGTCCTGCGCTTCATCGAGTACATGGACGTCGGCGCGAGCAACGGCTGGCGCATGGACGAGGTCCTGCCCTCCGCCGACGTGCTGGCGCGGCTGCGCGAACACTGGGATCTGGTGCCGCTCTCGGCCAGCGCGCCGGGCGAGACCGCCGAGCGCTGGGGCTATGCCGACGGCTCGGGCGAGATCGGCCTGATCTCCAGCGTCACGCAGGCCTTCTGCGGCGACTGCAACCGCGCACGGCTCTCGACCGAGGGGCAGCTCTACACCTGCCTCTTCGCCAGCGGCGGTCACGACCTGCGCTCGCTGCTGCGCGGCGAGCGCGGGCAGCCCCAGCTCGACGACGACGCCCTGGCCGCCACGCTGGCCGGCCTGTGGAACCGGCGCGCGGACCGCTACTCCGAGCTGCGCTCGCAGCTCTCGGCCGAGCCGGGGAGCGGGCAGCGGCGGATCGAGATGCACTACATCGGCGGGTGATGGGCGCCCCCCCTACCGGCTTCGCCGGCCCCCTCAGGGGGCACGGCCGCAGGACCGGCAGAGCCGGATCCTCGGCCGTCGTGCCTGTGGGCCTGCTGGCGCGGCCCGGGCGGGTGGCGTCGGTTGGCGGTTGGCCCGTCCCGGACCCACACGGCCTGAGTTGGGTCGGCAAAGCCGGATCCTCGGCCGTCGCGCCTGAGAACCCACGGACGTGGCCCGACGGCGGCGCGGACGTGGACGGGCGATTCGCATTGAACAGCTTCGGCCGCTCCAGGACCGAGCCGCTGCCGGGCGCGCGGCTTGCCGGCTGCGGCGGCCTCTGACGGACCGCGAGACCGCCATGTCGCCTTCTCCTCCCGAGCATTTCCAGGAAGCCCTCACGGGCTGGTTCACGCGGCCGGTGCGGCGCCGGGCGCTGCTGTTCACGGCATTGAGCTTCGTGGTGCCCTGGTTGCTGGGCGTCTGGATCAAGCAGGGGCAGCAGCCCGGGCTGCACAACGACGCGGAACGCCAGCAGCTGCTGGTGGACTACATGGTGATGGGCGCCATCCTCTTCAGCCTGAGCATGGTGCTGACCTGGCTGATCGGCACGTGGATCCTGGCGGTGATGAAGGGGCGGCAGGTGCTGGGGGACGATTTCCCCGAGGCGTCCCACCGCCCGAGCCCGGCCGATGACCGGCCGCGACGCCGTGGTTGAGCCGCGGGCGCCACGCCCCGCGCCCACGCCGGCTCAGATCACTGGGCTGATCCTGGCCGGCGGCGAAGGCCGGCGCATGGGTGGGCAGGACAAGGGCCTGCTGCCGCTGCAGGGGCGCCCGCTGGCGGCCCACGCCCTGGAACGGCTGGCGCCGCAGGTGGCGTCCGTGCTGATCAGCGCCAACCGGCATGCCGAGGCCTATGCGGCACTGGGCGCGCCGGTGCTGGCCGACGATCCCCCCGGTTTTCTGGGCCCGCTGGCCGGGCTGCTGACGGGCCTGCGGGCGGCCGGCACGGACTGGCTGCTGTGCGTGCCCTGCGACAGCCCCGCCGTGGTGCCGGACCTCGCCGGGCGCCTGGCTGCGGCACTCGAGGCGGCACCGGCAGCGCTTGTGGCGCTGGTCGAGGGGCCCGACGAGGAGCGCGGCGGCTGGCGGCTGCATCCCGCCTTCGCGCTGATGCACCGTTCGCTGGCGGCACCGCTGGCGGCGGCGCTGGCAGGCGGCGAACGGCGGCTGGGCCAGTGGCTCACAAGCCAGCCGCACGCCCGCGTGCGCTTCGATCGCGATGCGGACGCGCTCATGCTGGCCAATGCCAACACCCCCGAGGCGCTGGCCACCCTCGAGGCCCGCTGGCGCGCCCGCGCCGGATGAGCGACGGGCCCCGCGGGGCCCGTCCGTCGTCAGGCCGGCCTGGCGACTACTTCAGGCTCAGCGTGACCCCCGAGAACGCCGCGTAGGCATACAGCCCCACGTAGACGACATCGCCCGCGGCCACGGACAGCGTGCAGGTCTCGGCCGTGGTGCTGCCCCAGGAGCGGCAGCCGTAGCTGCTGGTGGTGGGCGCGGCGCCCTTGCGCAGGTAGAGGTCCGCATCGCCGCTGCCGCCGCCACTGGTGAAGGTGACGCTGCTCACGCCGGCCGGCACGGTGTAGGCATAGCTCAGCCAGGTGCCCTTGGCCGCCGCGAGATTGGTCTTGGGGAAGCCGCTGCCGGTGCCCGTCACGCTCACGCTGGCGGACTTGCTCGCGCTGGCGCCCTTGTCGTCGGTGACCGTCAGGCTGACGGTGTAGCTGCCGGCGGCCGCGTAGGTGCGAGCCGGCTGCAGGCCGCTGCCGGTGCTGCCGTCACCGAAGTTCCAGGCGTAGCTGACGATGCTGCCGTCGGCGTCGCTCGAGCCCGCGCCGGAGAAGGTGCAGGTCAGGCCCGTGCAGCTGCTGGTGAAGCTGGCCACGGGCGGCGTGTTGGTGCCGCCGCCGCTGTCGCCGTTCGGGACCTGGTTGTTGAAGTGCGTCGCCACCTGGGGCCAGATTTTGCTGATCTTCACGCCCTGGTTGGTGCAGCCGCCGAAGTGGTGCAGGGCCAGGGCCTTGTGGCTGCTGCCGGCGATCACCGGCGAGCCGGACGAGCCGCCCTCGGTGTCGCAGTAGTAGGCCACGTCGGTGCCCGTGCCGTTGCCGTTTGCGTTGGCGTTGGCGTTGTTGATCTTGCAGTTGCCGCCGCCGTCCTGGTCGCTCGTGACGGCCAGCTGCTTGGGGCTGCCGCCCCCGTGCTGGGCGATGTAGATGGCCTCGTTGAGCACCGGGTCACGCACTTCCAGGCCGAGGTAGCCGAAGCTGGCCACATTGGCGAAGTTGTTGATCGTGAAGAGCGTGTAGTCCAGCGTGGCGTCGGTCTTGAGCAGCGTGCCGCCGGTCACCTTGGTCACCGTGGCGAGCGTGCTGCCGCCGCAGGTGGTGTACTGGTAGTTGAACCAGACCTCGGTGTTGGTGAGCGTCGACTGGTCTGCAAAGCAGTGGTTGTTGGTGAACAGGCGGTTGTCCGGGCCCACGCGCCAGCCGGTGCACAGGCTGCTGCCCGCCATCAGCAGGCGCGCCACGGGGCGGGTGCGGTCCACCTGCGAAGGGTAGGTGCTGGCGAAGCACGCGGGCGCCTTGCGCTCGTCGCTCCCGCAGACGGACAGCGTCGTGCGTTGCGCCTCGGCCGCGGCGGCCATGCGACCGGCGTGGAACTGGTCGATGCGCAGGGCGTTCGACGCGCCCCAGGCCACGCCCGCCGGCAGCACCAGCGTCACCGTGGCGCTCTCGCCGAAGACGGAGAGTGCCGCGAAGCGCGTCACCCCGTCCTCGCCCTGGCTGCGGTCGAAGGTGCGGTTGGCGGCCGAGGCCTCGGGCAGGGCGTCATAGCGGTGCACTTCCTTGCCGTCGGCCGAGGCGACCAGCACATGCGCGCCGGCCGGCAGCCGGAAATCGGCGAAGTGCACCTTGACGAAATCCGCGCCGGCCGCGCGGACCTGCTGGCTCACGCGGCGTTCGCGGGTGCCGAGGGCCTGGCGCGGATCGACGCTGAAGCGCAGGTCCGCGGCGACGGGCTGCGCCACGGTCACGGGCTTGGGAAGGGCCGGGGCGCCGGGGCCGCCGGACTGGGCCGGCGCAAGCACCGGCAGGGCGGCGAGCAGGCCGGCGACGAGAAGGCGTGTCAGGGTCATGGTGTCCTCGATGCGTTGAAGTGGACGGGATGAGGTACAGCGGGGCCATGATCGCGAAGGCCCCCGCCTTGCGTAGCTGCAAGTCCTGACAGTCCCGCGCCGGCCATCACCTATGCTTGCAGCCATGCTCAGCCCCGCCGCGTCCCGCCTCGCCCCGTCCGCCGCCACCGGCCTGCCGCTGGCGCTCGAGATCCGCCTGATGCGCGAGGGCGACCTCACCGCCTACAAGACCCTGCGTGACGCCATGCTGGCGCAGCACGAGGAGGCCTTCACCTCGGATGCCGCCGCCGAACGCGGCCGGGACGCCGAGAGCTACCGCAGCCGCCTCACCGGCGCCGGGCACTGCCTCTTCACGCTGCTGGCCTGGGACGGCCCGCAGCTGCTGGGGGCCCTCTCCGCCGAGCGCGACGGCCGGGCCAAGATCCGCCACATCGCCCATGTCGTCGGGATGATGGTGGCCGACGCCGCGCAGGGGCGGGGCATCGGCCGCGCGCTCATGCAGGCCGCCCTCGCCCTCCTGATCCAGGACGACGCGCTGCAGCTGGTCACCCTCAGCGTCACCCGGAGCAACACCGCGGCGCGCAAGCTCTACGAGCACTGCGGCTTCACCCGCTACGGCCGGCTGGAGGGCGCCATCGTCCTGCCCGACGGCCGCGTGCTGGACAAGGACCTCATGGTCCACCGCCTGCGCCCGCCCGGCCCCGCGGCCTGATCGCCGCGCGGGGCACCAGCCAGGCAAGACCTGACCCATGGGCGAGGGCCGCCCCGGGCCCGGAATCCGCTCGCACCCCCCGTAGTCGCCCCGATCCCGCCGGCGCCGCCACAGGCGATGATGCCGGCTTCCGAGGCCCGCCCGTCCGCGGCGGGCCCTCCACTGACAACAAGGAAGCCGTGCCATGAGCTCGTCTCAGACGCCCACGACCCACCCCGCCATCCCGCTCGGGAGCGAACTGACCCTGCGCGGCATCGTGCTGGGCATCCTCATCACCCTGGTCTTCACGGCCGCGAACGTCTACTTCGGCCTCAAGGCCGGCCTGACCTTCGCGACGTCCATCCCCGCCGCGGTCATCTCCATGGCCCTGCTGCGCAAGTTCGCCGGCAACTCCATCGGCGAGACCAACATCGTGCAGACCATCGCCTCCTCGGCGGGCACGCTGTCCTCCATCATCTTCGTGCTGCCGGGCCTCGTGATGCTGGGCTGGTGGACGGGCTTCCCCTACTGGGTCTCCGTCACCATCTGCGCGCTGGGCGGCGTGCTGGGCGTGATGTACTCCATCCCCCTGCGCCGCGCCCTGGTCACCAACTCGCCGCTGCCCTACCCCGAGGGCGTGGCCTGCGCCGAGGTGCTCAAGGTCGGCCACGCCGATGGCGAGGAGGCCGGCGAAAGCAGCCGCCAGGGCCTGCGCGCCATCGTGATGGGGGCCCTCGTCTCGGCCGGCTTCGCGGTGGTGATCGCCACCAAGGTCTTCGCCGACAAGATCGCCGACTACTTCCGCCTGCCGAACAACCCCAACAGCGCCACCGGCTTCGACTTCAACCTCAGCTTCGCCCTGCTGGCCGTCGGCCACCTGGTCGGCCTGTGGGTGGGCCTGGCCATCCTGATCGGCGCGCTGATCGCCTGGGGCGGGGCGGTGCCCTACCTCACCGGCCTCGTGGAATCGTCCGGCCCGGCGCAGGAGATCGCCCGTTCCGTGTGGAGCAAGCAGGTGCGCTTCCTCGGCGCCGGCGCCATCGGCGTCGCCGCCCTGTGGACGCTCGTGAAGCTGGCCCGCCCGGTCTTCGACGGCCTGCACGGCGCCCTGATGGCCAACAAGGTCCGCAAGGCCGGACAGGCCGCGAGCCTGCCCCGCACCGAGCGTGACATCCCCATCGGCACCGTCGGCCTGATCACCGCCGCCTGCCTGGTGCCGATCGGCTTCATGCTGGCCCACTTCATCGGCACCGCCGGCCTGGGCGACCACCTCGCCCTGCTGGTGATCGGCGGTCTCGTCTACATCGTGCTGATGAGCTTCTTCGTGGCCGCCGTGTGCGGCTACATGGCCGGCCTGATCGGCTCGTCCAACAGCCCGCTCTCGGGCGTGGGCATCCTTGTGGTGCTGGGCATCGCGCTCATCCTCGCCTTCACCGTCAAGCCCCTGCTGCCGCCCACCGCAGGCCAGGCGCTCGTGGCCTTCGCCCTCTTCGTGACGGCCGTGGTGTTCGCCGTGGCGACCATCTCGAACGACAACCTGCAGGATCTGAAGACCGGCCAGCTGGTAGACGCCACGCCGTGGCGCCAGCAGGTCGCGCTGATCATCGGCGTGCTGGCCGGCGCCGTGGTGATTCCGCCGGTGCTGGACCTGCTGAACAAGGCCTACGGCTTTGCCGGCGCGCCCGGGGCCAATCCGGCCACCGCCCTCGCCGCACCGCAAGCCGCCCTGATCTCGGCCCTGGCCAAGGGCGTGATCCAGGGCGACCTGAACTGGAACCTGATCGGCATCGGCGCCCTGATCGGCGTGACGGCCATACTGGTGGACGAGTTCCTCAAGCGTGCCAGCAGCGGCAAGGCCTACCTGCCGCCCCTGGCCATCGGCCTGGGCATCTACCTGCCGCTCAACAGCACGCTGATGATCGTGGTGGGCGCCATCGCCGGCTGGCTCTTCGACCGCCGCGCCGAGCGCAGCGCCAAGCCCGAGCCCACCAAGCAGCTGGGCGTGCTGCTGGCCTCCGGCATGATCGTGGGTGAGAGCCTGATCGGCGTGGTCCTGGCCGCCGTCGTCGTGTTCTCCGGCCAGGGCGAGCCCCTGGCGCTGGTGGGCGAGCACTTCGAGACCACCGCCAAGTGGCTCGGCGGCCTGGCCTTCGCTGGCCTGGGCGTGCTGATGTACCGCCGCCTGCTGGGCATGAATGCCAAGGCCTGAGGTCCGGGCAGCGATGGACAAGGGCGCCCCGCGGGGCGCCCTTTTTTTGGGGCCCGCCCGCCACAGTGCCCCTGCTGTCGTGTCGGCATTGTTTACAACTTTGTGACTGCGACGCGTTCGGCTGGAAATTTCACTTACGAATCAGTGACTTGGAAAGTGGCACGATTTCTGCATGCGTTGGACGGTCAATCTCGACTGTCCACTCAACAGCACAAGACATGAAATTCGTCCCCACCTTGCTGGCCGCGCTGCTGGCCACCGTCAGCCTCTCCAGCCACGCCACTTTGCTGACGCTGGACCAGGGTCGCGTCTATTCCTCCGGCTATGACAACGGTGGCATGGGCGGCGGTCGTGGTGTCGGCGTTCTGTTCAACCAGAACTTCTCGATGTCCGCCCTGGGCATCGACCTCAACGTCCTGAGCGCACAGCAAGGCTTCAAGTTCTCGATCTACAGCAGCACCAACGGCCACACCGCCGGCAGCCTGCTGAGCTCGGTGTCCTTCAATCTGAACGCCGGCAGCGGCTACCAGAACCAGGCCTTCAACTTCTCCTTCCTGCAAGGCAGCTACTACGTCATCAACTTCGCCCGTAGCGACTCGGCCTGGCTGGGTTCGAACCTGGGCACCAAGTACTCCTGGGAAGATCCCGGCAGCTTCGTGCCGCACAACTACGGCGCGCTGACCGTCATCGAAGGCTTCGAAGGCGCTGCGCCCTCCAACTCCAACCCGCTGCTGCCGCACATGCAGCTGGTGGGTGGCGGTTCGAACAACGTGCCGGAACCCGGCTCGCTGGCCCTGCTCGCCGCCGGCCTGCTGGCCGCTGGCGCACTGCGCAAGCGCGCTGCCAACACCCAGGCCTGATCCAGCACCGCGGGTCATGAGGGCGCCCCGCGGGGCGCCCTTTTTCATGCGCCGACGGCGCTCAGGCGCCCGGCATCGCCGCCGGATCCATCCACAGCGCCGCCCACAGATGGCCGTCCGGGTCGGCCAGGTCCCGGGTGACCATGAAGCCGTGATCCTCCATCGGGTTCACGTCCGCCTGCCCGCCATGGGCCGCCGCGGCCTCGTTCATCGCATCGACGGCTTCGCGGCTGTCCAGCACGAGCGAGTGCATGTGGTCGCTGCTGCCGGCCGGCGGGAAGGGCCGCGAGGTGAAGGTGCGCCACTTCGCGTGCGAGACGAGCATGACCATGATGGCCTCGCTCCAGACCATGCAGGACCCGTTCTCGTCGCTCATCTGCGGATTGCGGATGAAGCCGAGGGCCTCGTAGAAGGTGGTGGACCGCGACACGTCGGCCACGGGCAGGCTGATGAAGATCGACTTGGGCATGAGGGGCTCCTTGGGTGGATGAGGCCCGGTTCGGGCCACACCGGTACGACGTTCGGCGGGCGGCGGATTCGACAGCCCGTGCCACGTCAATGCTAGATTCCGCGGGGCCTCCCGACATCCCCACCAGGACCGACGCATGATCGTCCCCGATTTCTGGGCGGAAGCCCGCCGGCAGCACCGCGCCGCGGGCCGCCAGACCACCGTCCGCCGCTTCGGCTGGTCCGAGCACAGCCAGGCCGACGCCCAGGCCATGGCCGAGCGCCGCGCCGAGGAGGCACTGCAGCAGATCCTGGCCGGCCAGCCGCTGGCGCGTCGCGAGCGCCGCGTGGCCTACAACGGTGCCGAGGGCGTGCCGATCCGCGAGGAGGTGCTGGCCCGGCAGGGCGCCAGCGTCATCACGCGCAATGCCTACGGGGCCCGCTGCCTCAACACGCCGTCGGCGCTCTTTGCCGACATCGACTTCACCGACGCCCCCCGCGGCCGGCACACGCCGGCCCTCATCGCGCTGATGACGCTGGTGAGCGTGGCCGTCGGCGTCATGGCCGGGGGGCGCTTCGGCGTCGGCCTGTGGCTGCTGTCGCTCGTCGGCGCCAGCGCCGTCGTGCGCGGGCTCCAGCGCCTGCGCGTGATGGCCGGGGGCGGGCACGAGCGGCTCGCCCTGCAGCGCATCGAGCGCTTCCTGGCCGCCCATCCCGCGTGGAACCTGCGCATCTACCGCACGCCGGGCGGCCTGCGCCTGCTGGCGACCCATGCCCCCTTCGCGGCGACCTCGCCCGAGGTCACCGCGTTCTTCGACGCCGTCGGCACCGACCCGCTCTATGCGCGCATGTGCCGGCACCAGCGCTGCTTCCGTGCCCGGCTCAGCGCCAAGCCCTGGCGCGTCGGCATGGGCACCCCTCTGCGGCCGCGGCCGGGCGTGTGGCCGGTGGCTGCGGACCGGCTGCCGCCGCGCGAGCAGTGGGTGGCGGCCTACGAGCACGCCGCCGCCGGCTTCGCCGCCTGCCGCTTCCAGGCCGCCCTGGGATCGGGGGCGGTGCATGCCGAGATCCGCGACGTCATCGACCTGCACGACCGGGAGGCGCGCGCCACCGGGCCGGCCCTGGCCCTCGCCTGAGGACGCGCCTGCCCGGCGCGAGGTTCAGGTCAGCAGGCCGGCGACGTAGCCGAGCTGGAAGTCCAGCACCTTCTTGCGGATCGGGTCCCTCAGGCTCTTCAGGGCTTCCATGTTGATGGACGCCTTGCCCTCGTTCTTGCGGAACGTGGCCTCGGTCTTCTTGACCTTGAAGAAGAGCACCTGCGTCACCGTCTTCTCGGCCTTCAGCGCAAAGGCCAGCATCGTCACGAGCACCCCGCCCTTCGTGTCCGGCTCGGCCACGGAGATCTGGAAGCGGCCGGCCTTCGAGTGCTGCGTCTCGCGATTGAAGATGGTGATCCAGCCGGCGTTGGAGCCCACGTCCTTGAGCGCATTGAGCGTGGCCGTCACCACGGCCAGCGCGGCCGGCGCCGGGCCCAGCGCCGCGGTCGCGAACTCCAGGATCTTCTCGTGCACCTCGAAGCCCTCGCCGGATTCCGCGTACTCCACGAAGCCGTTGTCCTGGACCGTCCAGCCGATCGACTGCAGCACCTCGAAGTAGTCCTCGAACCAGCTCAGGACGTCCTCCTTGTCGGGGTTCTTCTGGTTGGCCACGAGCTGGGCCAACAGTGCGGAGTCGGACAGCGCGCTGCGCACCTCGCCCTCGACGCCGGCCACGAAAGCCATCACATCCGAGCCGACCACCACCGTCTGGGGCTTGGTGGACTCGAAGAACACCGCCGTGGAATCCTGCTGCACCGCACCCGCGGGCCGCGCCGGCAAGGCGGCCGATGCGACAAAGGCGCGTGCCTGCTTGAGATCGAACGTCATCGCGGCTCCCTGATGCATGTGACAAAGTGCTAACGCTATCATGGCCGGCACATTTCCGGATGACGGTATCCCGCCGGCATCCATGGACAAGCAAGCGAGGAGAGCGACATGGCACGTAGGGCCTGCCTGGCGATCGGCATCGGCGACGCCCCTCCGCTGACCTACCTGGGCGGCGCCGTCCGGGCGGCCGAGGCGCTGGGCGCCTGGGCGAAGAAGGCCGGCTACGTCACGAAGGTCCTCACGGACAAGTCCCGCGCCGTGCGGCTGAAGGACATCGAGACGGCACTCGCCAAGCTGCTCCCCGACCGCGAGGAAACGGACCGCCTCATCATCAGCTTCGCCGGCCACGGGGTGCTCAACGGCCTCGAGGACCTGTGGCTGCTTTCTCAATGGCTGGACGAGAACGAGGCCATCTCCATCAGCGCCATGCGGCACTTTCTTGCGCGCTACAACCTGCGCCAGCTGGTGATCGTCTCCGATGCCTGCCGCAAGGCGTCCACCAGTGCGGAGACGGGCCTGCTGACGCCCCACCCGGGCGTGCGCCGCGGCACGTGTGCCGACCGCCGCCTGCAGACCGACCTCTTCCGGGCGACCTCCAGCTACGCGGCCGCCTTCATGCTGCGCGGCAGCTCGCAGGCGGACGACCGATGCCTGTTCTCGACGCTGCTCGTCGAGGCCCTGAACGGTGGCGCGGAAGAGGCCTTCATGCAGCGCGACGGCCGGCACTGCCTCTTCAGCGACTCGCTCGCGACCTGGCTGGACACCGCCGTGCCGGCGCGCGCGAAGCAGTACGGCCTCGAGCTCGAGCCGGAGATCGAGCCCGGGCTGCGCTTTCCGGATGATCTCTACGTGGACGCGCTGCCCGAGAAGAAGCCGAGGCTCGCCCCGTGGCCGGATCCGGCGGAGATCGCCTCCATCTCGCTCGACAGCCGGCTGTCGAGCGGCCGACTCAAGCCGCCGCCCGGCGGCAGCTGGTCGACCCGTCACGAGCCGGTGCCGCCGCTCACCCTGACGGCGTTGGATCTGCAATCTCGGAAACGCCTGCGCGCGCCTCCCGCGAAGGCAGCCGCCACACCAGTGCGGCGCCCTCCCGTGAAGGCAGCCGCCAAACCAGGGCAGCGCCCCCCCATGAAGGCCGCGGCCAGGCCTGGCCTGAGACCGCCCATCAAGTTCAGCGCCAAGCCGCCCGTGCCTGCCGGCGTGAGGCCGTCCCGCCAGCCCGGGCGTTCGCTGACCTTTGCAGGCATCCTCCCTGCGCAGAGCACCCCCACGCCGACGGGCGTCCGCCTGAAGACCGTGATTAGCCGGGATCGCGAGGCGGCGGCCCTTCAGCGGGCGGCCGCCGAAGGTGTCGCTGCGGCCGTCCGGGACGGCATCGCCGCCCAGAGCCGCCCCGCCGTCGCCCAGATTCGCGCGGGCTTTGGCCTGTACGGCGCACAAGCGCGCGCGGTATGGCTGGGCCCAGGAGCCAGGGCGGTGAATGTCAAGGATGGGCGGTGGTGGCGGATCGAGTCTCTCCGCCGGACGGCAGCAGGCCGGGCAAAGGCCCAGGCGCTTGAAGAGGCCCATCCCCTGCTCGTGGAGCTCGATGATGGCCGCTGGGCCGGAGCGGCGGCGATGCCGGCGTTCGTCGCCACGTTCGGTATCGACGGGGCCGGCGTGAGCAGCCTGGTCTGTCGGCACCGGGCGAGCAAGGACACCCAGGGCACGGAGCAGGCCATCGCCTACCGTGCCGCCGGCACGCTGAGCGCGGCGCAGCTGCTGGCGCTGATCATCGACCTGCGGGCGGGCAAGCATCAGGACCCCGTGCTGGGCGTGCTGGCCGCCTACCTCCACGACCGGGCCGGCGATCTCGACAACGTGATCCGCACCGCCTGCTACTTCGTGCAGTTCGGCCAGCCCATTCCCTTCGACATCGCGCTGCTCGCCCGCCTTCCGGCCCGGCGGCGGCCGGACGGGCTGATCGAGGTCGCGGTCCCTGCCGTCGGGGCCGCCCGCGCGCCCCGCGAGGGCAAGACCGTCTTGCCCGACTACCTCCGCGCCGCCACCCCGGCCGTCACGGGCCTGGTCGCGGGCGCCTTCCCCTGGCTGCGCGAGGGCTGGTCCCTGCTCGACCCGGATGACGACTCCGGCCTCTACCCGCCCGAGCTGGCAGCGCTGGCCAAGGCGCTCACCCCCGCGCTGTTCACCACCCTGAGCGCGGAAGGCGGGCGGGCGCTGGTGGGGATGCTGGAGCGGTGGGGAGCGGAGGGGGGCTCGCCATGAACGCGCCTCGTTTCATGGGAAAGAGGATCCTGGTCGGATTGACCTATCTGGATGCGGCGGGGCAAGTGCGGGAGCAGGTGCAGATGCACGGACTCATCGACGGCGTCGGCGATCACACGCTGGTCTTCGAGAAGTCGGACGGGTCGGGATCGTTCACGATCCCCTTCGGCGGTGAACTCGATGCCGCCGATCCGGCGGCGGTGTACACCCTGCGCAGCACCGGAGAGGCCGTCACGGCCGTCGACTTTCTTGCCAGCTTCACCATTCATGCGCCACCGGAACGCTGACGACGCTCGGCCTGCTCCGTCGTTCGAGCCGGCTCGCGTCGGCCAGCCGACGATCGCTTCGCCATGTCAACACCCATCCGCCAGGACACTCGACGATGCCACTCCCCACAGAAGCACAGCGCCAACGACTCTGCGATTTGATGGCAGCCGCATTCATCGAGCTTCGCTACCTGGAAGGTGAACAGGCTCATGACCTGGCTTACGCATTCCACAATTTGCCAAAGGAGATGTATGGCTGGGGCGCCTGGAACCTGGACACCGTTCGGGCGCGACTTCAGCGATACCAAGACAAGCACGCCGAACGCCCTGGCTTCCCCTACGTGGCGGCCTTCAACGACCTCTTCCCTCCTGCCGCCTGACGCCGCTCCACGCCGACTTTCAGAGCCCCCTCATGTCCCGCCTTCTTCCTCTTGCAGCGGCTGCCGTCTTCCTGGCGGGCTGCTCGACGCTCCCCTCGCTGCCCGGCAGCGTCTCCACCAAGATCGACAGCGAGACCGAGCCGGGCGCCGTGACCCTGCACTGCCTGGCCTCATCGACGGGCGCCTGCCATTTCCTGGTCGGCGAGGCCTTCGAGACCGCGCATGAAGTCCGCCAAGGGCAGGTCCTGAAGATTCCCGCACCGGACCAGGCCCTCCCGATCTGCGCCTCCCACTCGGCGAGCTTCCGCCTGCTGTGCGACCGCAAGACCACGATCGGTCCCGGCGGGGCGGTGAAGTTCCAGTCGTCCCGTCTCGGGTGAACCCGCCCCCCCAACCCACCGCCCTGAACCGCCATGTCCGCACTCCGCCGATGCCTCATCGCCTTCGTTCTGCTGCCGGGCTTCCATGCCACGGGGGCCGCGTCGCCGCCTGAAGACGCCGCCCTGCAGCTGGCCTCCGTCATGCGGCTGGACTTTGCCGTCCTCGACTCGCTGCAGTGGCACACCCGTCGCAGCGCCTTGCAGGGCCAGGTGCCCATGGCCGCCTACGAGTGCCTGACCCGGCAGGACGCCGCGCGGCTCACGCCCTCCATTGCGCAGCACCTGGCGGCGCATCTGTCCGATGCCGACATCCGCGCCGCCCTCGCCTTCTTCTCCTCGCCGCTCGGACGGAAGTTCACCGAGGCCTCGCTGGTCAACGCTCACCAGCGTTTCGATCCCACCGTGAAGGAGCCCATGCCGGAGTTCTCGTACGAGGACATGTCCGCGGCGACGGCCTTCTTCGAATCGGCGGAGGGCCGGAAGCTGCAGCGCCTGTTCCCGCCGTCGCCGCCGGCAACCCAGCGGCTGGCGGAGCAGATGCTGGCCGAGTGCCAGGCACCGGCGCCCCGTTGAAGAGGCCCTGATGCGGTGCCGCGGCCTGGCCACCGGCCCAGCCGGCGCTTACCTCAAGGGCATGCCGAAGCGCTCCAGGCGCGGCGTCCACACGCCGTCGAGGTCCGCCGACGCCAGGATGTGATGCGCCCGGCCGATCACGGCCTCGCGAGGCACGAGGCCGATGTAGCGGGAGTCCGCGCTGTTGTCCCGGTTGTCACCCAGCACGAGCAGCTGCCCCGCCGGCACGGTGAGCGGCTCGAAGCTGGAGCGGGCATGGACGCCGTCCAGCCACTGCACCTGGCGGGTCTGACCGCCGACCTGCTCCTGCACGCGCCGGGCCGGCCACTCACCGATACCGGCCACGGGCTCGCGCACCGGGGTCTCGTGCTCGTAGCGGGCGGCCTCGCCGTTGATGTAGAGGCGCTCGTCCCGCATCTCGATCACATCACCCCCCACCGCCACGATGCGCTTGATCAGGCGCGTGCCGTCCGTGGGCGAGCTGAAGGTGATGATGTCGCCCCGCTGCGGGTCCCCGAGGCGGGCGACGACGATCTGGCTCAGCGGGAGCTTGAAGTCGTAGGCCAGGCGGTTGACGAGCACGACGTCCCCCTCCAGCAGGTTGGGCCGCATGGAGCCCGTGGGAATGGGGTTCCAGTCCGCGATGGCCGTGCGGAAGAAGCCGAAGCACAGCAGAAAGATCAGGAAGCCGCGGTTCTCGCGCAGCAGTTGCATCACGGGCGTTTTCATGGGCCTCTCCGGGTGTCCAGCCCGCAGCATCGCGGGGCGGGCTTAGCAAGGCCTTAAGCCAGCGGCAGGCGGACGGGCGGCGCGGCGTTCAGGACCGGTAGGCAGGCCGGGCGGGGCGCGGCAGCGCGCGAGCGAGTGGGTGAGCGGCGCCGGCCGTCTCGACCACGGCCTGGTGCAGCCCATCCAGGTCGGCGAGCATCAGCGGCAACCAGAAGCGGCGGGCCTCGCCGTCCACCTGCAGCCGCAGATGGGGGAAATGCAGCAGCGGGGCGGGCTCGACCGACCGGATGGCGGCCCAGGGCAGGGTCTGCCAGCGGCCTCGTGCGTCAAAGGTGTGCAGCCCTTGCGGCCCGACCCGGAAGCGGAAGGCCAGCACGGGGCCGGCCATGGCGACCGCCATCAGCAGGCCCATCCCGACATGCAGCAGCAGGTCCGGCCGCTGGATCGGCTGGCCGGTCCAGACCGACTTCAGGACCAGGGTGGTCCCGATCAGCGCCATGCACACGGACAGCTGCGTCCGCCACAGGGGCCAGAAGGCATAGCGGAAGCGGCGGTAGTGGACAGGCGTCACGGGCAGGTCGGGCGGCACAGACGGCACAGGGGCCGCCATTGTGTCAGCGCGGACGCAGCAGGAGATCCAGGGTCACCCCGAGGTCGTCCTGCACCGCGAGCATCCCTCCCAGCAGGCTCAGCGGCTGGATGCCGAAGTCCGTGAGCCGCAGCGCCATCTGCCCCTGCACGCGCAAGACCTGACCCTCAGGCGACGAACCCGTCGAGAGCGTCAGCGGCAGGCGCCAGCGGCGCCGCTGGCCGTGCCAGTCGATCTCGATCTCCGCCAGCACGTGCGCGCCCTCGCCGCGCAAGGCCACGGACTGCACGCGCAGCCCGGGGAAGCGCGCGGCATCGAGCATGGCCTCGCCCAGGAGGTTGGTGCGCGTCGCGGCGATGGCGTCAGGGCCGGGCACGGAGGCAAAGGCCGGGCCGAGCGGTGCGCGCCGGACGGGATCGTCCAGCTGCAGCTCGTCCAGGCGCAAGGCCAGGGCGAAGCGCGTGGCGGCGAGCTGCGCGGCGCTCAGGCGCGAGGGGTCCGCCGCCTCGGCCGGCGTCTGCAGCCAGCCCTGCAGCTGCGGGGCCGTCACGACGTGGTTGTGCCCGAGGCCCGAGAGCGCGCCCTGCCGAAAGGCCAGCACCTGCAGCAGCGAGCCGGCGGGATCGACGCGCCACTGCGCGCCGCCGACGGGCTCCGGCGCGAGGTGGTCGTCACCCGGCGCCGACGGCGCGGCGGACGGCACCGGGCCGGCGCAGGCCGACAGGAGCAGGGCCGCCGCCGCGACGAGCAGCGCGCGTCGGCGGGGCGGCGCCAGGCTCAACGGCCGGCCTTCCAGGCCTCGGCGGCCTTCATCATGGCCTCGACGTGGCCGTCGGCGCTCATCTTGGCGTGCACGGCGCCGATGCGGCCGTTGGGCAGGATGAAGTAGGAGATGCGGTCCGCCGTGTCGGCCATCATCAGCAGCTTGGCGTCGTAGGCCTTCATGACCTTGGCGCCGGCGTCCGCGGCCACGGCGAACTGCTTGCGGCAGGCCTCGATGCTGAAGCGCTTGAGCGTGGCGATGTCATCGTTCGAGATACCGATCACCGTGACGCCGAGCTGCTGGAACTTCGGCGTGGCCTCGGCGAACTGGTGCGCCTCGACGGTGCAGCCGCTGGTGAAGGCCTTGGGGTAGAAGTACAGCACCACGGGGCCCTTCTTGAGCGCCTCGGCCAGCTGGAAGCGGTAGGGCTCGCCGGCCAGGGCGGCATCGGCGCTGAAGTCGGGGGCGGCGTCGCCGGGCTTGAGGGCGGCGTGGGCCGGGCCCGCGAGGGCGGCAGCGGCCAGGAGGGCGGGCAGGAAGAAGCGGGGGGTCGCGCGCATGGGCGTCCTTGTGAGGTTCAGTGGCCCGCATCATGCCCCTGACGCAAGCCCTCTGCCAGGGCTCGGCTATTTGCTGGCGCGGGGCGGGCGGAATTCAGTCCGACGCCCGCAGCCAGCCCTCCGCCACCCATTGCTGCAGACAGGCGACCAGGCGCGCTGGCGCCTCGTCCTCGCCCCAGTGCGTCACGGCGATCTCGCCGAGCCCGGGCCAGTCCACCCCCGCGAACACGGCGGCGACCAACGCGCCCTCGCCAGGCGCCAGCGAGCGCCAGCGCGTCTCCAGCTGCGGGCGCCAGGCCAGCAGGGCATGAACCAGGGGCTCGGGCGCGGGCAGCGCGAGCGCCTCATCTCCGTCATCCCCCGGCGCGCGTGCGGCCCGTCGGGCCAGCGCCGCCCACGCGGGCGCCACGGCCCAGTCCAGCGGCAGCAGGCGGCTGCTCGCGCGGGGCCGCAGCCGAAGCCGGGCCCAGTCCTGCGGGGCCAGGCGCTGCAGGGACTCGAAGGCCAGCGCCGGTTCGTCCGCCGCATCGAAGACGGCGCGCAGCGTCCAGTCCATGCGGGCGATGTCGACAAAGGCCGGATGCGCCACCGCATCGTGCCCGGCGAGACGGTCGGCGAGGAAGTCGGCCAGCTGCTCACCGTACCAGCGGATGGAGGCATGCGGCGAGGGCTTCGCCTGCACATAGGCGGCGGCCAGCGCGTCGAAGTCCTCGTCGCCCATGACCTGGACGAGGACGGCGTAGTTGTCCCGCAGCGCGGCGACGAGGCGGGCGCGGTAGGCATGACGGTAGACGGCGAGCCCGCGCGCCGAGCCGGCATCGAGCAGATCCCCGGCATCGGGCGGCGCGGCGTCCAGCAGCAGGGCCTGCAGGCGCCGCTGGGTGTCGGCCAGCGAGGGCGTGGCCGGCGTGGGCAGGGCGGACGGCGCGCTCATGCGGCCTCCCGCCAACCGGCGAGCGTGCGGCGCGCGAGCTGCCGCGCCTGGTCCAGCTCCTGCAGCAGGACCGGCAGCGGCGGGATGTCGTCGTCACGCTCGATCATGGTGGGCACCGGGCCCAGGCGCTGCAGCGTGTAGGCATAGAGATCCCAGACGGCGTCGCACACCGGATGGTCGTGGGTGTCGATCACCAGCTCGCCCAGGTCCTCGTGGCCGGCCAGGTGGATCTGGCGCACGCGCGCAGCGGACATGGCGTCGATGAAGGCACGGGCGTCGAAGCCGTGGTTGCGGCTGGAGACGTAGACATTGTTGACGTCCAGCAGCAGCTCGGCGCCGCTGCGCTGCAGCAGGGCGGCGATGAACTCGGCCTCGCCCATCTCGTCCTGGGCGTAGCGGACATAGCTGGAGACGTTCTCCAGCACCAGCGGCCGCCCGAGCAGCTCCTGCACCTGCGCGATGCGCGGCAGCAGGTGGCGCAGCGTGGTCTCGGTGTAGGGCAGCGGCAGCAGGTCATGCAGGCGGCGGTGGTCCACCCCACCCCAGCAGAGGTGATCGGACACCCAGCCGGGCTCGACACGATCCGCCAGCGCGCGAAGCTCATGCAGGTAGGCGAGATCCAGCGGATCGGCGCTGCCGATGGACAGCGAGACGCCGTGCATCACCACGGGATAGTCCCGGCGCAGGCGCTCCAGGTGGTGCAGCGGCTTGCCGCCAGGCACCAGGTAGTTCTCGGAAATGATTTCCAGCCACTGGGGACGCAAGGCCGGGTCCAGGGCCTCGCCGAGGGCCTGGTAGTGCTCGACGCGCAGGCCCAGGCCGAAGCCTTCGATGGGGATGGAGCTCATGGCGGGCGGCCGCAAGAGGAATCGAACGCCGGCGCCTGCACGCGGCAGGCACCGGCCCGGACGGCGTGCCGCCGATCACTTCATGACGGTGCCGCCGGCCTTCTTGCACTCGGCCTCGCTCTTCTTGACCCAGCCCTGGCCCTTGCAGCTGTTGTGGCCCTTGCAGTCGCTCTTGGCCGTCTTGCACTCCGAGGTGCCCTTGCAGCTGTTGATGCCGGAGCACTTGACCATGCCGTCGTCCGCGGGCGCCTGGGCCTGGGCGGGCATCGCGGCTGCGGCGAACAGGGCCGCGGCGGTGGCAGCGACGGACAGGCTGGTCTTGAGGGGGTGTTGCATGTGAATCTCCTGGTTGCTTGTTGAAGTCAGACACCGATCCCGCGCGCCGGGCACGAGACCTCGGCGGCTGGATCTGCGGGTCTGTCGCGCCCGGCGCGAGGAACTTACAGGCGGGGCAGGAGAAATGTGTAACAGCCGCGGGGGACCGGGCGGACGGTCAGCGCGAGCGGCGGCGCACCACCCCGGCCCCCAGCAGCATCGCGCTCAGGGCCAGGGCCAGCGAGGCGGGCTCTGGCACGGCCTTCAGGTCCTGGGGCACGTAGACCGAGCCCTTGAGATCGTCGTCGCCGATGCCGAAGACGTAGAAGTGGTTGCCCCCGGCCTCGGTCGGCAGGAAGTCGTTGTCATTGGCCACCCACAGCGTGTGCAGCCGCTGGCCCTTCCAGACCACGTCCTCGCCCCAGGCCAGCCCCTCGATCTTCGCGGGCACGGTCTCGGCCGTGAGCCCGACGCCGGCGCCGATCAGGGTCGAGGCCACGTCCAGGAACAGGCGCTTCTTGACCGCGAAGCTGCGCAGGTCGCCCTTCTTGCCGCTGACGTCCGCGGCCCCCTGGAGGTCGATCTTGAACAGCTTCTTGGTCTTGGCGGCGCTGCCGTCGCCCAGACCGGCGTCATCGCGCTCGTCCAGGATGAACTCGTGGTCGTTGAGGGCCAGGATCTCGCTGACACCGCTGCCCTCGGTCAGCGGGTAGGCGTACTGGTGCGTCACGCCGGTGGCGACGTCGATCGTGACGATGCGGATGACCTTGTTGCTGTCCTGCAGCAGTGGCGCCTGCATGACGCCGACCAGCGTCTTGCCGTCGGGCGTGAGCGCCAGGCCTTCCATGCCCTTGTTGGCCACGCGGCCGCTGCTGTTGACCGGCTTGTCCTCGGCCGCCGTCGTGGTGCCCAGCACGGTCACGCCGAGCTCGGCCGGCAGCGCGTAGCTGCGCAGGCGCTGGCCCGTCGCGCGGTCGAACTGGTAGACGTAGGGACCGTACTCGTCGCTGATGAAGACCGAGCGGCCGTCGTTGGAGACGCGCGCGCCTTCGGGGTCGAGGCGGGCGTTGTCGGGATTCAGCGAGGACCGGGCCGGATCGAAGCCGTCCGAGCGGCCGGTGAAGTACTGGCGCGAGGCGGTGTTGAGGGCGGGCGCGCCGTGGGGCAGGCCGAAGGCGGTGCCGCTGCCATAGGTGAGCGGCGTCGGGCTGGACAGCAGCGTGGTGCTCAGCAGCGTCGGCGTCAGCGTGAAGGGCAGCGAGCCGCCGGCCGAGGCCGTGAGGTTCATCTGCACGGTGTGGAAGCGGCTGATGTAGGACGTGGTGTTGTCGACCGCCGGGCGGTAGGCGGTGGCGTTCGGACCGCGGTCCGGCAGCGCGAGGAAGGTGTTGCCGCCCGCCCAGGCCAGGGCCGAGCCCATGCCGCCGAGCCCATCGGCCGGCAGACCGTTCTCCAGCGTGCCGGAGAGGCCGGACTGGTCATGCGAGCCGGTCAGCGAGCCGATGGCGAGCAGCGGGGCGGCGCTCGCGACGGCGGGCAGCGCGAGCGCGAGGCACAGGGTCAGGGCACGCAGGCCGAAGCGGGGCAGCGGCCGGGGAATGGGCAGGGGGCGGGACATGGCAGGACTCCAGGCAGGACCAGCCCGGCATCTTTGTGCGGCGCGATGACAGGCCCGTGAAGCCGGGGCCGACCGCCCCCCCGCATGTCCGGGACAGGGTCAACCCGCCCCCCGGTGCCGGCCGTTCAGCCGCCGAAGACCTTCTTCAGCAGCGCCGAGCCCGTGCCCACCGGGTCGCGGCGGATCTGCTTCTCTTCCTCGCCGATCATGAAGAAGAGGCCGTCCAGCGCGCGGCGGGTGACGTAGCCCTGGATGTTGGCATCGTCCTGCTTGACGAGGCCCAGGCCGGCGGCCTTGCCGGCGACGGCGTTGTACTTGTCGGCCAGCGCCTGCTTCTCCGTGGCGCGGGTCACGATGGGCAGGAAGCGCTGCGTGAGCGGCTCGCGGGTCTTGGCGGCGAAGAACTGCGTGACCGAGTCCTCGCCGCCTTTCACGATCTTCAGGGCGTCCTCCACGCTCATGTTCCGGGCTGCGTTGACCAGCAACAGGCGGGCCTCGGGCACGGCAGCCTCGGCGGCACGGTTCATGGCGGTGAGCAGCTCGTCCAGCTTGTGGCCCTGGCCCGTGGCCTTGAGCAGGCGGGCAGCGCCCTTGACGGAATCGGGCAGCTCGATGCGGACGCGGTCATCGCCGAGGAAGCCGTCCCGGCGGCCCAGCTGCGCGACGGCGGCCTGGGCGCCCCGCTCCAGGGCCGCGCGAATGCCGCTGGCCGCTTCGCTTTCACCCAGGGCCCAGGCGGGCAGCGCGACCGACAGGGGCGTGACGAGGAGGACGGTGCGGCGGTTCAGCATGGCGGGCTCCGGCGAATTGGGGGATGGGGCGGCAAAGGACGTGGCGGCAGGGAGGGACACCATGAACGGGGTCAGGTCTTGCCGCCGCGGAGCTTCGTCAGCTCCTGCGTCAGCCAGACCTTGCTCTCCACGGGCGCCGCGGCGGCGCAGCGCACGAGGTAGGGCTTGCCGCTCATGCTGCTGCTGGTGGCGGCCTGCTGGATGAAGTCCTCGCTGCGCTTGAGGGCGGCATCGTGGGACTCCAGGTAGTCGAGCTTCTTGAGCAGATGGCCGCGGGCCTCGGCGCCGCTGTACCAGCTGCCGTTGCGGTTGAACTCGCAGCCGGAGTCCTGCAGGCGCTGCAGCAGGCTCAGGATCTCGGTCCGGACGGCGGGCGCGGTGGGCGCGCCATGGGCGGTGCCCAGCACAAGGGCCAGGACGGGGGCCAGGCACAGGGAGGTGGAGATCTTCATGCCGCGATCATCGCAAAAGCTGGGCCGCTCAGGAAAAACGGCCGCGGAACGTCTTCTTGCGGCGCTCGCGGCGGGACTTGCGCTCGAAGACGTCACAGGCGTCGCAGCAGTCGCAGGCGTCCCCCAGGTCACAGCCGCCGGACGGGGCGTCGCAGCCGCCGCAGTCGCAGTCCCCCCGCTGCGCCGCGGGCGGCCGCCGAGGTGCGGGATGCGCGCGGGCATGCACGGCCGCGCAGCGCGCCAGACGCTCTCGCAGCAGCAGGAGTCCCGCCCAGGCGCCCTTCCAGCGGATCGCCCGCCAGCCGAGGCCCGAGCAGCCGGCCCCGCCGCAATGCAGGCGGTAGGCGCAGCCATAGCCCTTGCGGGGCGAGAGGTGACGCTGGTAGCGCTCGATGAGCGCAAGCAACAGCCGACGCATGCGATCAGGCCCCAGCGCCGCCGAGGCGCTTGCTCAGGACCACGCTGCGGTAGACCTTGCCAGGCCACTGCACATGGGACACGGGCTCGTAGCCGAGGCTGCGGTACAGCGTGACGAGATGCGTGGCCGGCTCGGCGGTGTCGAGGGCCAGCTCCCGGAAGCCGTTCGCGCGGGCCCAGTCTTCGCCGGCCGCCATGAGCGCCCGGCCGACGCCCTGGCCCTGCCGCGCGGGGTCGACCGCGAACTGGTGCAGGGCCGCCACGCCGGGCTGCGTGAAGTAGGCGCAATCGTTCTGCGCGTAGGTGGGCTGCAGCAGCACGGTGCCGGCCAGCACGCCCTGCACGCGGGCCACGAGGCAGTGTCCGCCGGCGACGCGGCGGGCGGTGGCGGCCTCGTCCTGGTCCACGGCGGTGTAGTTCAGCCCCAGGGCGCCGAGGCGGGCATAGGCCTTGTGGAGCAGCGCGGTGAGCTCGGCGAGGGAGTCGCCAGGATGCAGCGGGCGGATCTCGAGCATGGGCGGGGCGGGGGTCAGCGCTGCACCGTCGCCAGCCGCACGGCCAGCCCGGCAAAGACGAGCGCGGCGCAGCGGTTCAGGCCGCGCTGCAGGCCGGGCGAGCGGCGAAGGCGCTCCCCCAGCAGCCCGGCGGCCCAGGCGATGGCGCCGAAGGAGATCAGCGTGGAAAGAATGAAGACCCCGCCCAGCACCGCCAGTTGCAGCGCCACCGGGCCGCGCTCCGCCACCACGAACTGGGGCAGCAGGGCGAAGAAGAAGAGCAGCACCTTCGGGTTGCTGAGATTCATCACGATGCCGCGGCGGTACAGCGCGGCCAGCGGCTCGGCCGGTGCCTGCGAGGCCCCCGGCAAGGCGGTGGCGGGCGCGCGCCAGGCCCCGACGGCGAGGTAGAGCAGGTAGGCCGCACCGGCGCCCTTCATCACCGTGAACGCCAGCGGCGAGGCCGCCAGCAGCGCGGCCAGGCCCAGGGCGACGGCCGTCGTGTGGACCACGATGCCCGTGCACAGGCCGAGCACCACGGCGATCCCGGCCCGCCGCCCCTGGGTGGCGGACTGCATCAGCACGAAGAGGTTGTCCGGGCCGGGCGTGAAGCCGAGCACCAGGGCGGTGCCGAGAAAGACGAGCAGGGTGTCGAGCGAGGGCATGGGCGGACGGGGTCAGATCGGTGACGGCGCATCATCGCACCGGGCCGGGGTGGCGCATGGGCTGGTAGGCCACGCCGTGCACGCGCTGCACCTCGCCCTCGGGCACGAAGCCGAAGCGCGCGTAGACCGGCACGGCGTTGAGCGAGGCGTTGACGGTGAAGCCGCCCCGGTGGCCAGCGTCGATTGCGGCCGTGTGCATCGCCTGCCAGAGCTGCCGTGCCAGGCCGCGGCCCTGCCAGGCGGGCGCGATGAAGAGATGGAACAGATGGCTCCCGTCCCTGCTGGCGATGAAGCCGGCCAGCGCACCGGGCTCGTCGGCCCCGTCGGTCAGGAGCCAGAAGCGGTAGCGGGGATCGGCGAGATAGCCCGCCTCGGCGGCGGCCGACACCGAGGCCAGGAAGGGCGCGGTGCCGGCGCCGTCCGGCGAGAGGAAGAAGGCCGGGGCGAGCGAGGCGATGAGCGCGCCGATCGCCTCGGCGTCACCCGCGTGGCCGGCGCGCAGCACGAGTGCCGAGGTGGCAGGCAAGGGGGTCGGCGTGCTCGTCGGCATGGGCGTCGTCATGGGCACAGCTTGCCAGAGGGGGCCCTGCACCGACGCATGTCGCCGGTCACGTTGCCATGAAAAAAGGGGCTGCCGCGGCAGCCCCCTCATGGCGCGGACGAGCCGCTTACCAGACCTTGCAGCGCTCCGCAGCCGGCTTGACCATGGCCTGGCCGGGCTTGCAGGCGAAGGCCTTCTCGAACTCGGGCATGTTCACCGCCACGCCGTTGATGCGGTAGCGGCCCGGCGAGTGCGGGTCGGTGGCGGCGTGCACCCGGGCAGCCTCGGGGCGGGTGTCGCTGCAGTCCCACTGCGCGAAGCCCACGAAGAAGCGCTGCTCGGGCGTCAGGCCGTCGGCGGCGGGCAGCTGCTTGCCCGCGATCTGCGTCTGCCAGGCGGCCCAGGCCAGCACCAGGCCGCCGAGGTCGGCCAGGTCCTCGCCCAGCGTCAGCTTGCTGTTGATCCTGATGTCGTCGATGACCTTGTACTGGGCGTACTGCTTCGAGACGCAGGCAGCGCGCTGCTCGAAGGCCTTGGCGTCCTTCTTCGTCCACCAGTCCTTGAGATTGCCCTTGGCGTCGAACTGGCGGCCTTCGTCGTCGAAGCCGTGCACCAGCTCGTGGCCGATCGTGCCGCCGGTGTTGCCGTAGTTGGGCGCGTCATCCATCTTCGCGTCGTACAGCGGGGGCTGCAGCACGCCGGCCGGGAAGTTGATGTCGTTCATCTGGGCGTTGTAGTAGGCGTTCACCGTCTGCGGCGTCATGCCCCACTCGCCGCGGTCCAGCGGCTGGCCGATCTTGGCCAGGTCGCGGTGGCGCTCGAAGGCCTGGCCGCGCATCACGTTGCCCACGAAGTCCCCGCGCAGCACGGTGAAGCGGCCGTAGTCGCGCCACTGGTCGGGGTAGCCGACCTTGTTCACGATGCTGTGCAGCTTCTCGAGGGCACGCTTCTTGGTGTCCTCGCTCATCCAGGGCAGCGCCCGGATGGACTTGCCCATCTCCACCTCGATCTGCTCGGTCATGCGCTGGGTCGCGGCCTTCAGCTCCGGGCTGAAGTTGCGGGCCACGAACTCCTGGCCCAGGGCCTCGCCCAGCTGGCCATCGACCAGCGTCACGCACTTCTTCCAGCGGGCCTGCTGCTTGGGCACGCCGTGCAGCGTGTTCGAGAAGAACGCGAAGTTCTCGTTCACGAAGTCCGGGCCGAGGTAGGGCGACATGCTGCTGGCCAGCTGCCAGCGCAGCATCGTGCGCAGGTCCGCCACCGAGAGGCGCTTCCACTGCTGGGCCAGCGCCTTGTAGAAGGCCGGCTCGCTGACGTTGAACTCGTTCTGCGGGGCCAGGTCTTGCGCGCTCTGGTAGGCGGCGAAGTCGAAGTCGGGGATCAGGGCCTGCAGCTGCTTGCCGTTGAAGCGGTGGAAGCTCTTGTAGGGATCGCGCTTGTCGACGACGCTCAGCGAGGCCTTGGCCAGCGCCGTCTCGACGGCCAGCACCAGGCGCGCCTGCGCGGCGGCCTTGGGCGCCGGATCGCCCAGCAGCTCGAAGGTGCGGGCCACGTGGGCCTGGAACTTCGCGCGCAGCTCGCGGCTCTTGGCGTCGGTCTTGAGGTAGTAGTCCCGCTCCGGCAGGCTCAGGCCGCCGGTGCCGGCGAAGGCGATCTGGCGGGTGCTGTCGGCGAAGTCCTGGCCGGCGCCGAAGCTGAAGAAGAAGCGGCCGTTGTGCGTGTTCTGGTGCAGGGCGGCCAGCACGAAGGGCAGCTCGGACTTGTCCTTCAGCCCGTTGATGCGGTCCATCAGCGGCTTGAGCGCGGCCAGGCCCTTCTGGGCGACGGCGGTCTCGTCCATGCAGGCGGCGAAGTAGTCGCCGATCTTGGTCTGGGACTCCGTGCGGGTCTCACCGGCAGCCGCCGGCTCGGCCAGCTTGGCGAGGATGCCCCACAGGTAGCGCTGGTTGTCGTTCGCGGCCTTGGCGTAGACGGACCAGCGGGCCTGGTCGTCCGGGATGGGGTTGTTCTTGTTCCAGCCGCCGCAGGCGTACTGGTACAGGTCCTCGCAGGGATCCGCGCTGCGGTCCATGGCCGAGAGGTCCAGGCTGGGCGTGTAGGGCAGGCGCTCCAGCGGCTGTTCGGCCGGCTTGGTCTCCTGCGCCTGGGCGAGGGTGGCGAACGCGAGCGCGGCGCCAAGGGCGCTCAGGCGCCAGGCGGACCGGGCAGTCTTGCGGGCAGTCTTCATGGTGGGGAAAGCGTGTCTTCGTGAAGGCACGCATTGTGGCGCCTGAGGCCCGCCCCTGCCGCTCGTCAGCCCCGGCCTGCGGGTCAGGCCTTTCCCTAGGCCCGGGCGGCGGCGCTCAGTCGGCCAGGGTGCGATGGATCCCGAGCCGCCCCGCCTCCGCCCGCACCAGGGCCTCCACGCAGTCCGCATCGAGGCGCCCGGCCTGCACGTCCTCGCGCAGGAGGTCCAGCGCGCGGGCGTCCGGCAGGGCGCGCTTGTAGGGGCGCACGGTGGTCAGGGCGTCGTAGACATCGGCCACCGCCACCACGCGGGAGACCACGGGGATCTCCGCCAGGCGCAGGCCCAGCGGGTAGCCCGAGCCGTCGCCGCGCTCGTGGTGACCGCCGACGACCTCCCGCATCACCCGCGCGACCGGATCGGCCTGCAGGCCCAGGTCGTCGATCATGTGGTTGACGAGGTCCAGGCCGATGTCGACATGGCGCTTCATGACCGCCCACTCGTCCGCATCGAGCGGCCCCGGCTTGAGCAGGGTGCGGTCCGGGATGCCCACCTTGCCGATGTCGTGCAGCGGCGCGAAGAGGTGGATGTACTCGATCGTCTCGTCGCTCAGCCCGTGGCGCTCGGCCACGCCCTGGGCGATGAGGCGGGCGTAGGCCGCCATGCGCTCGAGGTGGCGCCCGGTCTCGACGTCCCGGATGCGGGCGAAGCCCGTGGCGATGTCCACCGCGCCCACCAGCGTGTTCACGGCCGCCAGGCGCAGCAGGTAGAGCTGCGTGACGATGTCCGCGAACACGTCCAGGAAGACCGTCACCTCCGGCTGGAAGACATCCGGCTCCTTGGCATCGAAGAAGAGAAAGGCCACCAGGGCCTCGCCGTGGAAGATGGGCAGGGTGTAGCTGCTGCGGTACTCGCGACCGCGCAGCCAGGCCGTGTGGGCGCTGTCGTTGGCAAAGGACTGGGCGATGTCGGACACCACCCGCGCCTCGCGCGCGTCGCGCAGCTTCAGCAGCGAGGGCACCTCGTGCAGGCGGGCCTCGTAGCGCTGCAGGGCGACCCCGTCCTCGTTGCTGCTCGCGAAAGTGCGCAGGGTGTCGCTGACCGGGTCGTAGAGCGCCAGCGCCACGCGGCTGATCCGGGGAAACCGGCTCTGGATGATCCCGTGCAGGCTGCGCAGGCGCCCGCCGAGGCCGGACTTGCGGACCTCGATCTGCTGGAGATGCCGCAGCGGCTGGCTCATGGGCATGCCTTCCGGTGCCATCGGAGCGGCACGTGTCGACCCATGCTAGCGGGCCGGCTGTCGCCGGCCTTGCAATCGCCCGGGCGCTTGCGCCAGATCAGGCGCAGACCGTGCATCCTTCTCGTTCTGCCGGGCCCCCGGGCCTTGCTGCAACAATGCGGGCCCATGAACGGCCTTCGCGCTCACCGCCCGTCCCCTCTCCTGCGCCGCCCGGGCGCCCTCGCCCTGCTGGCCTGCGCGCTGCTGAGCGCCTGCGCCACCGCACCCAAGGGCCTGCAGATCGACGACAGCTACCGTTCCCAGAACGAGGACAGCCGCGCGCAGCTGCTGATCCTGCACTACACCGTGGGCAACTTCGAGAGCTCACTGAAGACGCTCACCCAGCCCAATCCGAAAGGCGGCGAGGTCTCGGCCCACTACCTCGTGCGCGACGAGCCCGTGCGCACCTACCGACTGGTGGACGAATCCCGCCGCGCCTGGCACGCGGGCGTGAGCCGCTGGAAGAGCTGGGGCAACGTCAATGCGGCGTCCATCGGCATCGAGATCGTCAACCCCGGCCGGGTCCAGACGGACGAGGGCCCGCGCTACGCCCCCTACCCGCAGGCGCAGATCGACGAGGTGATCCGGCTGTGCCAGGACATCGTCGCGCGCCACCGCATCCGCCCGGACCGCATCCTCGGCCACAGCGACGTCCAGCCCCTGAGCAAGCAGGACCCCGGCCCCGCCTTCCCGTGGAAGCAGCTCTGGGCCGCGGGCCTGATTCCCTGGCCCGACGAGGCCCTGGCCGAGCGCCTGCGCCCGCAGTACGAGCAGGCCCTGCCGGATGCCGCCTGGTTCCAGCAGAAGCTCGCCCAGCATGGCTTCGGGCTCACCCCCAGCGGCCTCTGGGACACCGAGACCCGGGCCGTGCTGGCCGCCTTCCAGATGAAGTACCGGCCGGCCCTCCATGATGGCGAGGCCGACGCCGAGACCGCCGCGCTGCTGGACGTTGTCACCCGGCGCGACGGCCTTCGCATGAAGGACAGCGCCCCGGCGCGCTGACCCGCCCATGCTCGCCGCCCTGCTGCGCCGCCTGCTCACGCTGCTGCCCACGCTGCTGGGCGTGAGCCTGGTCGCCTTCGGCCTGATCCGCCTGGTGCCGGGCGATCCGGTGGAGGTGATGATGGGCGAGCGCGCCCTGGACGCCGCCACGCACGCGCAGCTGCTGCACCAGCTCGGGCTCGACGCGCCGCTGCCGGTGCAGTACGGCCGCTACCTGCTGCAGCTGCTGCAGGGCGACCTCGGGCGCAGCCTCGTCAGCCACGAGCCGGTGGCGCGGGAGTTCCTCGCCCTCTTCCCCGCCACCGTGGAGCTGGCCGCGGCGGCCCTGCTGCTGGCGCTGGTGCTGGGCCTCGCCCTCGGGCTGGCGGCCAGCCTGCGGCGCGGCTCCTGGCTGGACCAGGGCGTGATGGGCGTGGCCACGCTCGGCTACTCGATGCCGGTGTTCTGGTGGGGCCTGATTCTCATCATGACCTTCTCGGTGGGCCTGGCCTGGACGCCGGTGACGGGCCGCATCGCCATCGAGTACGAGGTCACGCAGGTCACCGGCTTCATGCTGATCGACGCGGCGCTGCACCCGGAGCCCGGCGCATGGCGCTCGGCGCTGCTGCACCTGCTGCTGCCGGCCCTGGTGCTGGGCACCTCCAGCACCGCCGTGATCGCCCGCATGACGCGCTCCAGCATGCTCGAGGTGCTGCAGGAGGACTACATCCGCACCGCCCGCGCCAAGGGCCTCTCCGCCACCCGCGTGGTGCTGCGCCATGCCCTGCGCAACGCCCTGGTGCCGGTGCTGACCGTCGTCGGCCTGCAGACGGGCAGCCTGCTCGCCGGCGCCGTGCTGACCGAGACCATCTTCTCCTGGCCCGGCGTGGGCAAGTGGCTGATCGACGCCATCAGCCGGCGCGACTACCCCGTCGTGCAGGCCGGCATCCTGATCTCCGCGCTGACCTTCATGGGCGTGAACCTCGTGGTGGACGTGCTCTACGGCGTCGTCAACCCGCGCATGCGCGCCCGCTGAGATGGCCATGCCGACGCAAGACCTGACCCCCTCGCCCGCCGACGCCCGCCCGGTGCGCAGCCGCGGCCCGCTGCGCCTGGCCTGGGACCGCTTCGCGACGCAGCGCGGGGCGCTGGCCGCGCTGCTCGTCTTCGTCCTGATGGCGCTCGCAGCCCTGCTGGCGCCGTGGCTGGCGCCCCACGATCCGCTGCAGCAGTACCGGGACCACCTCCTGCAGCCGCCCGTCTGGATGGACGGCGGCAGCGCGCGCTTCCTGCTGGGCACCGACGAGCTCGGCCGCGACCTGCTCTCGCGGCTGCTGCACGGCGCACGCGTCTCGCTGGGCCTGGGGCTGGCATCCGTGGTGCTGGCGCTGGTGCCGGGCATCGCGCTGGGCCTGTTGGCCGCCTTCCACGAGCGCTGGCTGTCGCCGCTGGTGATGCGCAGCATGGACGTGCTGCTGGCCCTGCCCGGGCTGCTGCTGGCGATCTGCGTGATCACGATCCTCGGCCCGGGCCTCACGAACACGGTGATCGCCATCGCCATCGGCGCCCTGCCCGGCAGCACGCGGCTGGCGCGGGCGGCCGCCCTGGCCGAGAAGTCGCGGGACTACGTGCAGGCGGCGCGCGCCGCGGGCGCCTCGACGGCGCACCTGATGTTCCGCACGGTGCTGCCCAACTGCGCGGCACCGCTGATCGTGCAGGCCACGCTGGCGTTCTCCTCGGCCATCCTCGAGGCCGCCGGCCTGGGCTTCCTCGGCCTCGGCGTGCAGGCGCCGACGCCCGAGTGGGGCAGCATGCTGGCCTCGGCGCGCGACGCGCTGCAGCGCGCGCCCTGGGTGCTGAGCCTGCCCGGCCTCGCCATCCTCGTGACGGTGCTGAGCGTCAACCTCGTGGGGGACGGCCTGCGCGACGCGCTGGACCCGAAGCTGCGGCGGGCCTGAGGCCCCCGCAGCCCGGATCAGCGCGGGGCGAGCAGCGTCTTCGTGGCCTCGCCCACCTCGGCGGTGAGCATGTCGGTCAGGAGCTTGACCTTCGAGGGACCGTCCAGGCTCTCGAAGGGATCCGCCACGCCCTCGTCGCGCGATCCGACGACGGCCTCGGCCTTGGCCACGACCTTCTGGGCCAGCACGGCGCCGGTCCGGGCGTCGATCAGCGAGGCCTTCACATAGACGTAGGGCGCGAGGAAGCCGCGCGCGACCTCGCCCGTCTCGCGCAGATCAGCGCGGTTGATCTGGCGCACCCGCATCAGGTCGTCCACGTAGAAGCCGAGGCCCGTGAGCACGCCGTTGCCCGTCGCGAAGTCCACGCCCTGCACGCGCAGGTCCGTCCGCACCGGCGTGATGAGGATCAGCTGCGTGGCCTGGATCTGCTGGAGCGTGGGCTTCAGCGCCGCGGGGATCTCATAGCGCGGACCTTCGGGCTGGCCCAGCGGGTCCCCGAACAGGCGGGCGGAGGGCAGCTTCAGCAGCAGGAACTCGCTCTCGGGCGCCACCTGCTTGCCGGCCTTCTCGACCGCCACCAGGGAGGTGCCGTCCATCAGGCCGGCCGGCATCGGCCAGGCGTCGCGGCGGTTGCTGTCCAGGTGGCTGCCGGTCTTGCGGCTGCCGGTCACGACCTGCAGCTCGTCCCCCAGCAGCGACACCACGGCCACACGCTGCGGCGTGCCGGCCGCCTGCGCGGCGCTCAGGCCGGTGAGGCCCCACAGCCCGGTGACCGCCAGGGCGGCGAGGCTCAGGCGGCGTGCGGTGTTTGTCATGCTCCCTCCAGAATTGGTGTTAGGTGCGGCGATGCTATCGCAGGTCCTGGCTCCCGGCGCCGGTCGTGATTCAATCCGGGGGCAGGCCGGCCGCCTGACGCCAGCCCCGCGGGAGTCCCATGAGCCACTTCGCCTTCCTGAGCCAGTCCACCTTCATGAAGCAGCCTGCGGCGGCGCCCGGCGCCCGCCCCTTCGGCCTGGCCGGCATTGCCTGGGACGGCTGCGTGACCAACCGCCCCGGCGCCCGCTTCGGCCCCCGCGCCATCCGCGAGGCCAGCCACATGCTGTGCGACGGCATTCATCCGTTCTTCAACACCACGCCCGACGGCCAGCTCGCGGACTTCGGCGACCTGCCCCTGCCCAACACCAGCCTCGAGGGCATGCGCGCGGCGATGATGCCCCTCATCGCGCCCCTGATCGCGCAGCAGCACATGGTGTGGCTGGGGGGCGACCACAGCATCACGCTGCCCCTGCTGCGCGCCTACCGCGCGCACCACGGTCGCCCGCTGGCCTGCCTGCACTTCGACGCCCACTGCGACACCTGGGAAGACCACTTCGGCGAGCCCAGCGGCCATGGCACCTGGGTCTACGAGGCCCTGCAGGAGGGCCTGGTGATGCCCGCCGGCATGGTCCAGCTGGGCATCCGTTCGGCCGGCCAGCGCGAGGCGCGCGACTACGTGCGGGACCAGGGCGGGCTGATCTACGACGCCCGCCGCCTGCGCGGGCTGGAGAGCCCCGCGCAGCTGGCCGGCATCCTGGGCGAGATCCGCGCGCGCCTGGCCGCGCTGGGCCATCCGCCGGTCTACCTCAGCCTCGACATCGACTGCCTGGACCCGGCCTTCGCGCCCGGCACCGGCACGCCGGAGCCCGGCGGCATGAGCAGCAACCAGGTGCTCAGCGTGCTGGAGGAGCTGGCCGACCTGCCCTGGGTCGGCATGGACTGCGTCGAGGTGGCCCCGCCCTACGACCACGCGGAGCTCACGAGCTACGCAGCCGCGCAGTTCGTCTGGACCTACCTCTGCGGGCGGCTGGCGCAGGCGGCGCGCTGAGGGGCACCGGCCGGCTCGTAGCGACGGGTCTCGCCGTCCTGCGGCACCCACAGGCGAGCGCCCAGGAAGGCGGCCCGCTCGCGCACCTCGGCCCGCGACACCGGGCAGTGGTCCAGCGCCTCGAGATGGTTGACGAGCACCTGGCCGCCATAGTCCCGCACGGCCGCGGCCAGCTCCTCGGCGTCCATCAGGATCTCCCCGCCGAGGTCGAAGCGCGCGCCGCCCGCCGGCAGGATGGCCAGGTCCGGCTTCAGGACCGAGAGGCAGTGCCGCACGGGATCGGTCAGCACCGTGTCACCCGCCACATAGACGCTGGGCTCTCCCGGCATCTCGATCAGGTAGCCCATGCCGTGGGCCATCAGCCGCCCCACCCAGCCCCGGCCGTGCAGGCAGGGAATGGGGGTGATGTGGCCGCCCAGGAAGGACTGGCGCTGCGGGCCTGACAGCGGCAGCGTCACGAGCCCCCGGGCCGCCAGCCAGCCCGCGTCATCGGGCATGCAGGCCACGGGCAGCGCGCGCTCGCGCAGGAAGCGCCGCCCGGCGCGGTCCAGGTGGTCGAAGTGGCCTTTCTGGCAATGCGTGATGAGGGCATGCGTGGCCCGCTCCAGCGCTGGAGCGGCTCCGGCTGGCAGCGGCACGAGCGGATTGCGGCGCCGCGTGCCGCCCAGGTAGCGCAGGCTGGGCAGCGCCCCGGCGTCAGCCAGCATCGGGTCGACCAGCAGGCCGACGGCCTGACCGCCGCTCGTGAACTCCAGCAGGACGGTGGCATTGCGGATCTGGGTGATTTGCATCGGGGTCCTTGCGCAGGGCGCGGTGAGAGCAGACCGTGCCATTGTTCAAAGCGCTCGCCCCCCGCACAATGGCCTGATCTGCCAAGATCCTTCGGTTTCCAGCCAAACGCCTGACCCCATGCCGCCACCGCCCCTGCACCTGGGCCTGCTGCTCTTCGACGGCTGCATGCCGGCCGGGCTCTTCGCCGCCGCCGATCTCGCCCGGGCGGCCAATCTGCGCCTGGGCAGGACGGCCTTCGTCGTGCGCTGGGTCAGCCTCGACGGCCGGCCGGTGCAGACCTGGCAGGGCCCGGCCCTGGCCCCCGAGGCCGCCCTGGCCGAGGCCGGCTGCGAGGCCTGGCTCGTTCCCGGCCTGTGGACGGCGTCCCGGTCCGACCTCGACCGTCAGCGGGCGGCCCTGGACCCGCTCGTGCAGGCGCTGCGGACCCGCCCTGCCCGGGAGTCCCTGTGGAGCTACTGCGCCGGCGTGGCCCTGCTCGCGGCGGCAGGCCGGCTCGATCACCGCGACGCGACAGCCACCTGGTGGCTCCGGCCGGCCCTGGCTGAACGCTTTCCCCACGTGCGCTGGCGCTTCGACGAGCAGGTCGTGCACAGCGGACCGATACGCACGGCCGCGGGCCCGCACGGCTACCTGCCCCTGATGCTGCAGAGCCTGTCCGAGCGCCTGGACGCGGACGCCTTGCGCGACGTCGAGGCCGTGCTGATGCTGCCGCGGCCGCAGCAGTGGCCGCCGCAGTTCCGCTGCGTCGAGCTGCTGAGCCAGGAGGATGCGCGGCTGCGCCAGCTGATCGTCTTTGCGCAGCGTCAGCCGGCCCAGGCGCTGACGCTGGCCGGCGCCTCGGCGGCGATCGGCATGTCCCTGCGCACGCTGGGCCGCTGGCTGCCGGCGCAGACCGGGCGGCCGGCCGGTCAGTGGCTGCGGCTGCTGAAGCTGCGGCAGGCGGCGGAGCAGCTGTGCGAGTCCTCGGCCCCCGTCAAGACGGTGGCGGCCGCCCTGGGCTACGCCAGCGAGGCCAGTCTGCACCGCAGCTTCCAGGCGCTGCTGGGCTGCACGCCCGGCCAGTTCCGCCAGGCCCATGCCCGCCCCCCTCGCCCCGGAGCGCCGAACGCCGGCTAGCGGTCGGCGGGCCGGCGCTCAGTCCCCCTCCCGCCAGCGAAAGCGCCAGACCGCCAGGGCCACCAGCGCCGCGGCGCTGCCCAGCAGGACCGCCACCGGCGGCCCCACGTCGGCGAGCGGCTGGCCGCGCCACAGCATGGCGTCCAGCCCGTCCACCGCCCAGCGCACGGGCACGAAGAGCGTGGCCTCCTGCATCCAGGCGGGGAAGACGAAGCTCGGCACCCAGGCGCCGCCCAGCATCACCATCAGCAGGGTCGCCATGATGGCCAGGCCGCGCGTGGCCTCCGGGCTGCCGCCCACCGCGGCCAGGAAGAGGCCGAAGCCGGCGGTGAAGCAGGCGTAGCTCGCCAGCAGCAGGACGGCGCCGGGCACGCTGCCCTCGACACGGAAGCCGAACATCAGCATGCCGGCCAGCAGCACGGTCGAGAAGATGAGGAAGGCGATGAGGGCGGTGCTCGCGAAGTAGCTGCCCAACACCGTGCCCTTGCTCAGCGGGGCCGCCCGCAGGCGCAGCCACAGCCCGCTGCGGCGCATCACCAGCAGGCCGACGCCCAGCTCCACCCCGAGCATCAGCACGAACTGCACGCCCATGCCGGCGAACGAGTGCGCGTAGCCGTTGTAGCCGGACTGCGACCCCGTCACGGCCTGCTCCTGCGCCTCGAAGGGCGCGCCCAGGGTCGGGGACGGCGCGGCGGTGGCGGTGGCAGCCGAGGCGGCGGTCTCCTGCGGCAGGGGCGTCTGCAGGGCCTGCACCGAGCGCATCAGCGACTCGAGCTGGCCGCGACGCTCGGACGGGAGGCCCGCCTGGCCCTGCAGCTGCGTCTGCAGCGCCTCGATGCGCCGGCTGCCCTGCGCGCCGGCGAAGCCCTTGAACAGGACCTGCTGCATCACGTGCTGGGTCAGCAGGCCGCGCACCAGGCCCAGGGCCATGCGGTCGGAGGGGTCGTAGTAGAGCGGCAGCACCGGCTTGCTGCCCACGAACAGCGCGTTGCCGGCCTGCTCCGCGAACTGCGGCGGCAGGACGACGGCCACGGGCAGCTTGCCCGCCCGCACACGCTGCAGCGCCTCCTCGCGCGAGAGGCGCTGCACCCGCAGCTGGGGGTCCGCGGCCAGGGCCTCGCCGAGGGCCACGGCGGCCGGGCTGCCGTCCTCGTCCACCCAGCCCACGTTCACGTGGACCGGCTCCTTGCTGCCGCCCGCGCCTCCGAACAGCGAACCGAAGAAGGTGGCGATGAGGATGGGCGCCAGCACGTGGAGCACCAGGGCCTTGCGATTGTTCAGGTAGAGGCGCAATTGAACTTGCACCAGGGCCAACCAGGCGGTCATGACACGTCTCCGGTGAAGGGCTCAGTCGCGCAGGCGACGGCCGGTGAGATGCAGGAAGAGCTGCTCCAGGCTGGGGCGGCGCGTGGCGAGGAGCTCCAGCCCGTAGCCCCGTTCATGCAGCGCGATGACCAGCGCAGGGGCGACGGCCATCTGCGCCAGTCCCACGCGCCAGGCGCAGCGGCGCTCGTCCGTGGCCTCGAACTGCAGCACCCCGGGCCGGTCGCCCAGCTCCAGCAGGTCCTGCGGTGCCAGCGGACGGCTCAGCTGCACCGACAGCTCGGCCTTCAGCGGCAGCTGCTCGTGCAGCGCGGCGAGGGGGCCCTCGGCCATCACCCGCCCCTGGTCCAGGATGGTGAGGTGGTCGCACAGGCGCTCCGCCTCCTCCATGTAGTGCGTGGTGTAGAGCAGCGCCTTGCCGGCGTCCCGCAGCTGCTCCAGCGCCTCGAAGATGGCATTGCGGCTCTGCGGGTCCACGCCGGCCGTGGGTTCATCGAGGAAGACGACGGCCGGGTCATGCAGCAGCGCCACGGCAATGTGCAGCCGCCGCTTCATGCCGCCGCTGAAGGTGTCCACGCGCGAGTGGGCCTGCGGCGCCAGGCCGGCCAGGTCGAGCGCGGAGGCCACCGCATGGTCCAGCGCGCGACCGCGCAGGCCGTACAGCGCGCCGAAGCTGCGCAGGTTCTGCGCCGCGGTGAGCGTCTCGTGCAGAGCCAGCTCCTGCGGCACCAGGCCGATGCGCGCCTTGACGGCCTGGGCATCGCCGGCGAGCCGCTGGCCCAGCACCCGCACCTCGCCGGCATCGGGCGGCAGGAGGCCGGCGAGCATGGCGACGGTGGTGCTCTTGCCCGCACCGTTCGGGCCCAGGAGCCCGCGGATCTGCCCCGCGGGCAGGATCAGGTCGATGCCCTGCACCACCTCGTGCGCGCCGTAGCGCTTGCGCAGGCCCGCCGCCTGCAAGACGGCACCGTGCGGTGCCGGGTCCTGCGATATGTCCATTCCTCGCTCCTGCAGCCCGCTGACGGCCGCTGTGCCGGCAGTCTAGGAAATCCCGCGCCGGCGGCCCCCCGGGACTTGCCGGATCGACAGCAGCGGCGCCGAGTCGACAGCAGACCCGCCTCGTTGGTGCCGGGGCGGCCTCCCCCGGACACTTGCGCGCACAATGCAGCCGTCGCCACCGCCGCCGTGAACCCGCCCTGCCGATGCCCTGCCCCGGACTGCCCGCCTCCCCCGCTCCCCGCCTGCGCGCCGGGATCCTGGGCCTCCTGGCCGCGCTCGGGTCCCTGCTGACCGCCGCGCCGGCGCACGCCGAGGCGCCCGGCAAGCCCATCGTCTACTGCAGCGAGGCCAGCCCCGAGGGCTTCGATCCCGGTCTGTGGGACAGCACCAGCACCAACAACGCCGTGCGCCAGCTCTTCCAGGGCCTGCTCGGTTTCGAGCGCGGCGGCACGGCGCTGGTGCCGCGCCTCGCGGAACGCTGGACGGTGTCGCCGGATGCCCGCGTCTTCACCTTCGAGCTGCGCCGTGGGGTGAAGTTCCACCACCGCACCTGGTTCACGCCGAGCCGCGAGTTCAACGCGGACGATGTGCTCTTCACCTTCGGCCGCTTCCTCGACCCGGCGCATCCCTTCAACCGGGCGCTGCCCGGCAACTTCATCTATCCCAACAACCTGGGCCTGGCGAAGCTCGTGCTGAAGCTGGAGAAGCTCGACGAGCACACGGTGCGCTTCACGCTGCGCGAGCCGAACGTGGTGTTCCTCAGCTGGTTCGCGATGCCCTTCGCCGGCCTCCATTCGGCGGAGTACGCGCAGCAGCTGCTGCAGCGCGGCGAGCCGCACCGGCTCAACAGCGCGCCGATCGGCACCGGCCCCTTCGCCTTCCGCCGTTACGACAAGGACGACGTCCTGCGCCTGGAGGCGAATCCCGACTACTGGGCCGGCCCGGTGCGCACGCCCAAGCTCATCTTCGCCATGGCCCGCGAGCCCAATGTGCGTGTGCAGAAGCTGCTGGCCGGCGAGTGCCAGGTGAGCTCGCCGGCACGGGACATCGACGTGCCGGTGCTCGCCAAGCGCGCGGACATCCAGCTGCTGCAGGTCCAGGCCCTGAACATCAGCTACCTGAGCTTCAACCTGGCCCGCGCGCCGACGAATGTGCGTGCCGTGCGCGAGGCGCTGGACATCGCCATCGACCGCCCGGCGCTGTTCAAGGTGCTGTTCCCGCGGGGCGACGCCACGCCGGCGGTGAGCGCCTTCCCGCCGGCCATCCCGGGTTTCGACCGCAGCCTGCGCAACACGTACGACCCCGCCCGCGCGCGCCGCCTGCTGGCCGAGGCGGGCTACCCGGACGGCTTCGCGCTGGACCTCTGGGCGCTGCCCATCGCCCGGCCGACCAACCCGAACGGCCTGCTGCTGGCACAGATGATCCAGCAGGACTGGGCGCGCATCGGCGTGCGGGCGCACATCAAGACCTACGAGTGGGGCGAGTACCTCAAGCGTGCCAACAAGGGCGAGCACGACGTCTACATGAGCGGCTGGAGCGGCGAGAGCGGCGACGCCGACGAGTTCCTCACGCCCAATCTCAGCTGCGCGGCCAACCGCAGCGGCGTGAAGTTCTGCAATGCCGAGTTCGAGCGCCTGATCGACACCGCCCGCGCCACGCCCGATGCCGCCCGGCGCGCCGCCCTGTACGTCGAGGCGCAGCGCATCTTCCACCGCGAGCGGCCCTGGATCCCCTTCGCGCACTCCACGCTCTACCTGCCCGTGCGGGCGGACGTGAAGGGCTTCGTGATCAACCCCAATGGCGGCGTCGAGTTCGAGAAGGTCTGGCGCGAATGACCTTGCCGCTGAGTCTCCCGACGCCCATGCCGACACCCCTGCCCCTGATCGCCTGCGAGGACATCGCCGCGCACCCCGACTTCCAGTCCCTGCGCGGCCTCCCCGAGATCGACCTCGACCTGCGCTACGCCACGCCGGACAACTTCGTGAGCCGCGATGTCTACGGCCCGCTGGACTGCGCCTACCTGCGACGTGACGCGGCCGCCGGCCTGCAGCGCGCGGCGGCCTGGCTGCAGCGGCATCGCGCCGGCTGGCGGATCCGCGTCTTCGATGCCCTGCGGCCGCAGCGCGTGCAGGAGGCGCTCTACGCCGAGCTCGAGGGCACGCCGCTGGCGCTGTACCTGGCGCATCCCGAGGCCGGCTCGCTGCATTCCTTCGGCGTGGCCGTGGACGCAGGGCTGCTGGACGCCGACGGGCGCGAGCTGGACATGGGCTCGGGCTTCGACGAGATGTGCCTGCTGTCCCACCCCGACCACGAGGCCGAGCATCTGGCGCAGGGCCTGCTCACCGCGCAGCAGCTGAGCCACCGCGGCTGGCTGCGCGCGGCGATGCGCGCCGGCGGCTTCCACACCATCACGACGGAGTGGTGGCATTTCGAGTTCGGCGATCGCGAGCAGGCCCGCGCGACGCTGCCCCGCGTCCTGTGACGCCCCCAAGGAGCCCCGCATGGACCGACGTCATTTCCTGCAGACCGCGCCGCTGGGCGCCCTCGCGGCCACGGGCGGCGGCGCGGCCGCGGCCGGGCGAGCACCACTGCTGCGCCCGCGGCGCCTGCAGCCGGGCGACACGATCGGCCTCATCAGCCCGGCCAACGCCAGCTTCGAACGCGAGCCCGTGGCCCTCGCCACCGAGGCGCTGCAGGCCCTGGGCCTCCAGGTGCGGCTCGGGCCCCATGCCCTCTCGCGGCGCGGGCAGTTCGGCGGCACGGACGCCGAGCGGGCCGAGGACATCCACCGCTTCTTCGCCGACGACCGCATCGCCGGCCTGCTGGCGCTCACGGGCGGCTCCGGCTGCGCGCGCATCGTCGATCGCCTGGACTACGGGCTGATCCGGGCGCACCCCAAGTTCTTCGGCGGCTTCTCCGACGTCACCTGCCTCATCAACGCCATCCACCGGCAGACGGGGCTCGTCACCTTCCATGCGCCCTTCGCGGGCTCGACCTGGACGGACTTCACCACCCGCCACTTCCGCGCCCTCGTGATGGCGGGCGAGGCGCCCCTGCTGCAGAACCCGCGCGGCGAGCAGGGCGGCGACCTCGTTCAGGCCCATGACCGCGCCTGGACCGTGCGCGGCGGCCGCGCGCGAGGGCGGCTGATCGGCGGCAACCTGGCCGTGCTCAGCGCCATGGCGGGCTCCGACTACTGGCCGGATTTCCAGGGGGCGATCCTCTTCCTGGAGGACATCAACGAGTACATCTACCGCGTCGACCGCATGCTCGCCACGCTGCGCCTGGCGGGGGCCCTGCGTCAGCTGGCGGGGGTGGTGCTGGGCCAGTTCACCCAGTGCACGCCGGGTGACGGCAACTACGGCACGCTGACGCTGGACGAGGTCTTCGAGGACTACTTCGGCGGGCTGGGCGTGCCGGTCTACCGCGGCGCGATGATCGGCCACATCCCGCGCAAGTTCACGCTGCCGCTCGGCGCCGAGGCCGAGATCGACGCCGACGCCTGCACGCTGCGCCTGCTGGAGCCCGCCGTTCGCTGAGCCCCCGCCCGCTCAGCGGCAGGGCGCGACCGGCAGGCCGTAGGGCAGCAGGAGGTCCGCCGTGGCCCCGCTGCGGCACAGCTGGGCCAGCACGCGGTCGAAGGCCTGGTGCTCCGCCGGCTTCAGGCGCTGCCGGCTCAGGCCGAAGTGGTAGCTCAGCTGGCGCACGACGCCGGCCGACTGCAGCGGCGCCAGGGTCTCGTTCTGCAGCAGCGTGAGCGCCGTGCTCTCGTTGACGAGCGCCAGCCCGTCCGGGCCATAGGCGCCCTGGCCCAGGCGGCGCAGCACGGTGAGGTTGTCGGGCTCGACCCGGACGTCGACGTCCAGCCCCTGCGTCAGCTCCTGCAGCAGCTGGGCGGTGCCGGACGGCCCGTAGGCGGCCACGGTATGACCGACCAGGCTGCGCGGCCCCTTGTAGACGAAGGCCTGCCCGCTGCGCGCGAAGAGGGCATAACGCGCCATCAGCACGGGGCGCGTGACGTGGAAGAAGCGGCGCCGCTCGGCGATGTCGGCCACCGTGAAGAGGCCGTCCGCCTCGCCCTGCTCGGCGCGGGCCAGCGCCTGGCGCCAGGGCAGGAAGCGCACCTCGCAGCGCCACTTCAGCTCCGCGCACACCGCCTGCAGCACGGCCACCATGGGGCCGGCGGGCTCGCCCTGCTCGCGGTAGGTGTAGGGCGGGCGGTCCTGGGTGTAGAACATGCGGATGGGCGTGGCGGCGCCCGCCCCGGCGCAGGCTCCGACGAGCAGTACGGCCAGGAGCGGGAGCGCCAAGAAGCGCGCGGCAACGCCCGGCACCCCGTCCGCCACCGCCCGGCCGCCACGGCCTCCGCGCTGCGCCTGCCTCCCGCTGATCGCCACCATCCGGTCACCCTGCCTCGCCTGCCAAGGGCGCCGAGCATAGCGGGCCGGCCACGACACGCGGCTGACACCGCAGCGAAGCACTCGGATGTGCAGCCGATGTGAGACAGCGCCGGCCGGGCCGGCGGCTCGCTGGCCCCGTCAGCGCGGCTGCAGCGCGCAGGCCGACGCCGGCACCATGTAGGGACGCAGCAGGGCGGCGGTGCGCCCCTGCCGGCACTGGCGCTGCAGCGCGTCGTCGAACTGCTCGAAGTCCGCCGGCGTCCAGCGGGCGCGCACCAGGCCGTAGCCATAGGTGAACTCGCGGACGGCCCCCGCCATCTGCAGGCCCTGGAGGCGCTCCTGCTTGAGCAGCCACAGCGCCACACTCTCGTTGATGAAGGCCAGGCCCTGCTCGCCGTAGCGGCCGTGGCCCAGCTTGCGCAGCACGGTGCTGTTGTCCGGCTCGGTGTGGATGACGAGGCCGGGCAGCTCGCGGGCCAGCTCCGCCAGGGCCGAGGAGGTGCCCGAGGGCCCGTAGACACCGATCTCGCGACCCTTCAGGCTGGCCGGCCCCTGGTAGACGTAGCTCTGGCCGCTGCGCGAGAACAGGGCGTAGCGAGCGTCGATGACCGGGCTGCTGAAGAGGAACAGCGGCTCGCGCTCCGCCGTCTGCAGCAGCGGGAAGATGCCGTCGACGCGACCGGCCTCGGCGTCGGCATAGGCCCGTCGCCAGGGCAGCAGCTGGATGTCGCAGCGCCAGCGGAGCTGCTCGCAGACGGCGCGCAGCACATCCACCAGCGGGCCCGTCGCCCGGCCCTGGCGCTCGACGACGTAGGGCGGCAGCGCCTCGGTGACGAAGCGGCGCAGCGCCGGGCCGGCCGGCAGCGGCTCGGCGCTCGACACGGCCGGGGCCAGGCCCATCACGGCGGACACGATCCAGGCGGCGGCAAGGCAGGTGGGGAATCGCATGCGGCAAGCATATCGGAGCCCGGGATGTGGGCGCCCGGCGTTGTCGCCGGGTGCTGCCGCAGGTCAAGACGCCGCCCCCGAGGTCCTCGGCACGGGGCCCGGCACTCCCGCCAGCGGCCGCCGGACGGGGCGCCTGCGGGAGTCAGCGCCGGCTGGCCAGCCAGTTCACGAGCTGGTCCAGCACCGGGCGGCCGGCCCAGCCGGCGGCCTCGTCGTTGAGCATCACGGCCAGCACCCAGGTCCGGCCGCGGCCGTCCTGGACGACGCCGGCCAGCGAGACGACGTCCCGCAGCGTACCGGTCTTGAGCCGTGCCCGCCCCTGGGCCGGCGCGCCCACGAAACGCCGACGCAAGGTGCCGTCGACGCCCGCGACCGGCAGGCCGGACAGCCATTCCGGCGCGCGGGGGCTGCGCACCATGTGGCGGATGAGCCGGGCCAGCGCATCGGCACTGATGCGCTCGGTGCGTGACAGTCCGGCGCCGTTGTCCAGGACGAGGCCGGCGCTGTCCAGGCCGTTCTGCGCGAGCCAGGCCTGCGTCGCGAGGGCGGCGCGGTCCTGCGTGCTGGCGGCGTTGGCGCCGTCCGAGGCCGCTGCGCCGAGGCGCTGGTAGAGCAGGCGCAGCTGCAGGTTGTCGGAGCGCTTGAGTGCGCCGCGCAGGCTCTCGGCCAGCGGCCGCCCGCCGTGGGCCTGCAGCACGCGGGCCGCCGCCGGCGTCACGCCGTCCCGGATCTCCCCGCGCAGCTCGCCGCCCAGCGATTGCCAGAGCTGGCGCAGCGTGAAAGCCAGTACCCACTGACGATCCAGTGCCTGCAGCCACGGCTTCTGCTCGCAGCTCACCGGGAAGCGCCCCTCGAGGATCAGGCGGGGCGGCAGCGCCGGCGCGCCGGCGGGCGGGGGCAGGAAGCGGAAGGTCAGCGGCAGCACGTCCCAGTGACGGCAGGGGGCCTCGGCCAGCGCGACGGCGCGGGTGTCCACCTCCACCTGCGGCCAGTCCGGCAGGCGGGCCTGCAACGCCCCGGTGCCCGCGCTGCGCAACTCCAGCTGCTGCACGCCGCCGTCCAGCAGCAGGGCGTCGGGCACGACGTTGTAGGCGAAGTTCGGGGTCTCATCGAACGGCGGGGTCACGAGGTCCGGCCGCGCGGGCGAGAACAGCGAGCGGTCCAGCACCACGCCCTGGGCCAGGGTCTGAACGCCCGACAAGCGCAGCTGACGCAGCAGGGACCACAGCGCGGCGGTGTCGAAGTCGCCATCGCCGGCGCCTCGCAGGTACAGCGGGCCGTCCAGCACGCCTTGCAGGAGCGGCGCATCGGCCAGCAGCTCGGTGCGCGGTCGCAGCTCCGTGCCCAGGCGGTCCAGCGCGACGGCGGCCGTGAGCAGCTTGATGACCGAACCCGGCACCATGGGCCGCTCGGCCTGCCAGACGAGGCCGGACGCGGGATCGTCCAGGGGAAAGGCGCGCACCGCCAGGGATTCGGCCGGGATGCCCACCTCCGCGAGCGCCTGGCGCACGGGCGCCGGCAGCGTCGTCTCGGGCGCCTGCGGGCGGCGGGTCTCGGCGGGGTCGAGCACCAGCGCGGGCGGCGTGCGGGCGGGGGCGGTCCGGGTGGGCCGGGTCTTTTCGGCCCCGGCCGGCGTGCCGGTGGCGAGCAGGGCCGTGGTGCTCAGGACCAGGGCCAGCGCAAGGCCGCGGCCGGAAGAGGCGGGAGGCAGGGAGGAGCGGCGCATGGGCCGCACTGTATCGCCTGCCGACGGGAGCGCCGGGCGGGCTTCAGCGCAGGTAGTCGCTGACGCCGTGCCGGAACTTGTCCTCGAACTGGGACTGGCACTGCTCCCATTCCTCGAGCGTGGAGTCCTGGACGTCCAGGCCCTCGATTTTGCTGCTGCTCGCGAGGCTCAACGGCCGCGCGATGGCGTTCATGGCAGTGCGTCCCAGCGCGGCCATGCGCGCCATGCCTGTCTCGGGAAGCGAGGCCCCGCGGGGCTTGATCAGCTGTGCCATGGTTGACCTCGGCGGCGTCAGTGATGGCTTGAGTTTGCGCCGCCGGGCCGCGTCAGGCCATCGCATTTGAGGCGCAGAAGCCCCCTGTTTCGGGGTGCCGTCCCCTGTAGCGGTGGCACGCCGGGGGCGCGCGGTTCAGGGGCGCGGCTCGACCTGCGTCGCGACGAATTCGCGGATCTGCTCGAGCATGGGCTGCACGGCCCGGGGGGCGTCGATCTCGCCGGCCAGCACGTGCTGGCCCGGGGACTCGCTGTAGTCGACCTCGATCAGCTGCTTGCGGGCGCTGCCGATGCGCTCGAAGGCCGCACGGGCCTCGCTGACGTCGATGACGGTGTCTCGCGGGGACATGAGCATGAGCGTGGGCGCCTGGATCTTGCCCAGCTCACTGCCGCGCACACGTTCGACCAGCGCCATCATCGGGAACAGCGCCTTCGTGGGGTAGCGGTGGGTCCAGAAGCGCGCCTTGCGCTCGTTGGCCGGCGTTTCCTGGTACTCGGGGCCCTGGACCATGCGGGCGATGCTGCGGCCCCAGGGCCAGTTGATCACGCCGGCCTTCGGGTCCCGGGGACCGAAGTTCGGGGAGATCAGCACCCATCCGGCCACGTCCTTGGCTTCCTCGCGCTGCGCCAGCCAGGCGGCCAGCGTGGCACCCGTGGATGCGCCGACGACCAGCACGCGCTCGCCCAGCCGCTGGCCGACCTGCAGCGCCTCCAGCGCATCCGCCTTCCACTGGCCGATGCTGGCCTCGCCCATGGCCTCGCCGGGCAGGCCATGGCCCGCCAGGCGGGTGTAGAAGGTGTTGCCCCCGAGGGACGCGGCCAGGCGCTCGGGCAGCGGCGCCATCTCCTGGCGCGTGGCCGAGAAGCCATGCAGGTAGACCACGGCCCAGGGCGCGCGCTGGCGGCCCTTCTCGCCCCAGACGATGTGCTTCTCGGTGCCCGGCGTGAGCCCCGGGAAGCGGGCCTCCTCGGCGCGCAGATGGCGCTCCAGCGCCTCCAGCGGCTCCGGCAGGTGCACGGGCGTCGTCGGCGCCGGCTCCCAGGCGATCTCGCCGTTGCGGGGGCCGATGGAGAACGTCAGGCCGCAGGCCAGCAGCGCCAGCGCGGCGCCCCAGGCGATGCGGCCGGCTCGGCTCACGCCAGCACCGCGGCCATGGCGTTCGCCACGGCTTCCACGTTCTTGGTGTTCAGGCCGGCGACGCACATGCGGCCCGAGCGGACCAGGTAGACGCCGAACTCGTCCTTCAGGCGGTCCACCTGCGCCGGCGTGAGGCCGGTGTAGCTGAACATGCCGCGCTGGTGCAGGAAGTAGTCGAAGTTGCGGCCCGGCAGCTTGGCCGACAGCGTCTGGTGCAGCGCGTTGCGCATGGCGAGGATGCGCTCGCGCATCTCCTCGACCTCGCCTTCCCACAGGGCGCGCAGGGCCGGGTCGCCCAGCACCTTGGCCACGAGCTGCCCGCCGTGCATCGGCGGGTTGGAGTAGTTGCGGCGGATGGTCGCCTTGAGCTGGCCCAGCACGTGCGTGGCCTGCTGGGCATCCGGGCAGACGACCGACAGCCCGCCGCAGCGCTCGCCGTACAGGCTCATGTTCTTCGAGAAGCTGTTGGCCACGAAGAAGGGCAGGCCGGCGTCGGCCATCGCGCGGATGGCGAAGGCGTCCTGCTCCAGGCCGTCGCCGTAGCCCTGGTAGGCGATGTCCAGGAAGGGCAGCAGCTCGCGCTGCTTCAGCAGGGGGATGAGGGTGTCCCACTGCACGGGGGTGAGGTCCACGCCGGTGGGGTTGTGGCAGCAGGCGTGCAGCAGCACCACGCTCTTGGCGGGCATGGCCTGCACGGCCTCGAGCAGCTCGTTGAAGCGCACGCCGCCGCTCACGGGGTCGTAGTAGGGGTAGGTCTTGACCGCGATGCCCGAGCCCTCGAAGACGGCGCGGTGGTTGTCCCAGGTCGGGTCGGAGACATAGATCGCGCTCTCGGGGAAGTAGCGCTTGATGAAGTCGGCGCCGACTTTCAGGCCGCCACTCGAGCCCACGCTCTGGATGGTGGCCACGCGGCCGGCCTTCAGCACCTCGGCGTCACGGCCGAACAGCAGGGCCTGCACCTCGCTGCGGAAGGCGGCGAGGCCCTCCATGGGCAGGTAGGGGCGCGCGCCGGCGGTCTCGACCACCGCCAGCTCGGCCTTGCGGACCGAATCCATCATGGGGATGCGGCCGTCGTTGTCGAAGTAGATGCCGATGGACAGGTTGATCTTGCCTGCGCGCGGATCCTTCTGGAAGGCTTCGTTCAGGCTGAGGATGGGATCGCCCGCATAGGCGTCAACGTGTTGGAACATGGCAGTCACTCCGGGGGTCTGGGTCAGCCCGCCATTATGCGGCCGGGGGCTGCCAGACAGGCCCCGCGGGCCGGTCGGCAGCCCCGCCGCAGCGGGGCGGTCGCCTTCGTCCCTGATGAGGGGAGGCTTGCCCGCCAAGGGCGCTGACACAGGCCACGCGGCGGGGGATTGGCGCGCAGTCTATGCCAGCCGCCGCCGATGTTCGCGTGCCGAAGGACACCCGTGCGGACCCGCCCGGGGCCGCGGCGCCGGTGGGGCCGGTGGGGCCGGCCAGGCGTGAGGGCCGCCTCAGCCGGCGGGCGCCAGCCAGTGCGCAAAGCGCCCATGCGGATGGGACCATGCCAGCGCCTGGGGCGCCTGCCCGGCGCGGCGCCATTGCCACAGCGTGGCGCTCCCGGCCGACAGCGCCTCGGGACGGGCGGCCAGCGGCACGTCAGCCGGCCAGTCGCTGTGAGCCGGGGCCTCGGCGCTGAGCCACCAGAGCCCGCGCGCCGCCATCAGCTGCTCGATGCGCGCCCGGTGGCGATGCCGGTCCGCCTCCTGGAAGTAGTACAGCACCCAGCTGTTGAACAGCACCGGCTGCACGTCGGCGGGCAGGCCGTCCAGCCAGGACTCGAGCACGGCCAGGCCGTCCGACGCCGCCTGCACGGGCCAGCGCTGGCGGCACGCCACGCCCAGCGCCGCGCTCAGCCGCGCCCGCCGCTCGTGGTCGTAGGGCCACAGGCAGGCGAGCAGCCAGCGGGCGTCAGCCTCGTCGGCGACCTGCAGGGGCGCGAGGTCCACCCCCAGGCGCCGGGCCAGCGCGAAGCCGGGCTCCGGCGACGGGAAGGCACCGTGCCAGCGGCAGGTGGCGACGGGCGCGTCGGACGACGCCGGGGCCACCTCGAGCCTCGCCGCCTGGCCCGGTGCGGCCTGCGGGTCGAGATAGCGGTAGCCGTAGGCGTCCACCCCGAGGTTCAGCCCGGCACTGCAGCCGAAGTCAAAGAGCGCCAGGCGCGGGCGCCCGCCGGCCCGGGCCAGGTGCTGCAGGGCGGGCCACAGCACTGCACAGCGGCCGATCTCGTTGGTCTGGGTTGCCCGACGGCGCAGCAGCGCCCGCAGCGCCGGCTCGTGCGCCTCGACGAACGCCGCCAGTGCCGCAGGCAAGGCCGCGTCCGGGATCCGGGTGCCGCCCACCGAAGGGAAATAGGCGGCCAACGCCGACGCCGGCGCCTCCATCACGAGGCTGTGCAGGGCGGCGAGGTACAGGTTCGGCCGGGCCTGCTCCGGGGGCGTCTCGTCCATCGGCGCCAGCAGGGCGGGCTGCGCCGCGAGCGCGCGCCCGATGGCCTGATAGAGCGGCTCCTCGGGGCAGTCTTCGGCCGCGAAGGCCCGGAAGACGCGGGACCAGTCGGTCCGCGCCGCCGGGGCATCCGGCCCGGGGGGGCATGGCAGGTGTGACAGGTGGAGAGCGGCAGTCATGCGGGCAGCATAGGGCGGCCGCCTCGCCAGAACAGTCGGACACCCGACAATCTCACCATGACCGCTCCCCGACACCGCCCGCCCCCTCCTGCGCCCGCCCGCTCTGCCCGGCGGGCCGCGCCCCGAGACGGCCACGCCCCGCGGACGGACGTGCGTGCCGCCTTCACCGCGGTCCTGGACGCGCTGTCACCGGGCCTCGGGCCGACGCTGGACGACGCCCGCTGGGCGGCGCTCGGCCCCCTGCTGCGCCTGCTGCCGCTGGCGCCCGGCCAGCCGGTGCTGCTGCAGGGCCATCGGCCGCAGGCCTTCTTTGCGGTGGCGGCGGGCGAGGTTGAGGCCCGCTTCAGCGGGCTGGACGGCCAGGTGTCCGTGCTGGAAGCCGTGGCGCCACCGCGGCTCTTCGGCCTGGCGGGCTTCGTGTGCGGCCAGCCCTCGCGCTACGAGGCCGTGGCGCGCGAGCCGAGCCAGCTGATCGCCATCGGCCCGGGCGCCTACACCTGGCTCATGGACCAGCTGCCTGGATTCGCGCGGGCCCTCATGCGGGAGTTCGCCGGGCGCTATGCGGGCACGCTGGGCCTGCTGGCGGCGTCCCGGCACGCCACCGCGGCCGAGCGCCTGCTGCTGAGCCTGCAGCAGCTGGACCAGGAGCGGGGCGAGGACGTGCCGGGCGAGCCGGGCTGGCGGCGGCTGCGGGCCAGCCAGGCGGCGCTCGCGGCGCTGGCGGGCGTCTCACGGCAGACGGTCAACGAATGGCTGGGCCAGCAGGCGCGCGAAGGCCGGCTGCGCCAGGCCTATCGCTGCATCTGGTGGCGTCCCGCCGGCCCGGCGCTCACAAGGTCTTGAGGTACTCCAGCAAGGCGCGCTTGTCCGCCTCGGGCAAGGTGGTGCCGGCCAGATGGCCGGTGTTGCCGTTGCCGGGCTGCGTGGTGTCGAAGCTGGACGGCCCCTGATCGCTCACCAGGCCCACGCGCACCGGATCGAACTCGCGGCTGCCCACAAAGAAGCGCGCCGGCCGCTGCGCCACCGGCTGCAGCAGCGCCCAGAGACTGGGCACCGAGCCGTTGTGCAGGTAGGGCGCCGTGGCCCAGATGCCGTTCAGCGGCCGGGCCTTGTAGGTCGCCACGGGCGTTGGCGCGGGCGCCGGCGCCACGGCGGGTGCCGCGTCATGGGCCACACCGGGGGCCGGAGGCGAGGACAGCACCTGCTTGAGCAGCTCCGCCGTGGGGCGCTGGTGCGTCCAGCCGGCCGGCGGCTGGAACTGGCCGGCGCCACGCAGCTCGTCCGCCAGCTGGGCTTCGTACTGCAGGATCAGGGCGTCCAGCGTCGACGGGATGTCGGACAGCATCACCCCCAGCGCGCCCTGCACCACCATCGTGGCGCCCGGTGCCTTGGCGCCGTAGCGCGTGCCCAGCGGTGCACCGGTGATCTGCACGCCCTGCAGCCGGCCGGTCAGCGCCTGGCGCATCGCGACGGCCGTGGCCATGGTCGGGTCCGTGCCGACATCGTGCATCTGCGCCGTGATGCGCCGGTAGGGGTTGGTGCGCTCGATGGGCAGGTGGCACTGCGCGCACTGCTGGCCGTAGATCGCCTCGCCCTGCTTCGCCAGGCTGCGGTCCAGGGGGCCCAGCAGCTTTTCGTCCCACTGCGGCGACCACAGGCTGCGCAGCCAGCCTTCCAGGTGCCCCAGCGCGCGGATGTCGACGGAGCTCGGGTAGCGGCAGCCGATGGGCTTGCAGTCCTCGATGCGCAGGTTGCCGAACACGCCCAGCACCTCGCCCACATTGCGCGTCACCTCGCCCAGGCCGATGGGGCCGTTGGGCGCGGAGCCGTTCCATTGCACCTTGTCGTGCTGGGGCGTATCCCACAGGAAGGGATAGGACACCGGCGCATTGGGCGGCAGCGCGTTGGCCGGCAGGTCCAGGGAGGTCACCAGCACCTCGTTGAAGATGTTGCCGAAGGCGTCGAGCCGCGCATGGCCCGGGCTCTGCGTCGGCCGGTTCAGGGCCAGCCGGGACGCGGACTCGGCCGCCTCGCGCGCCAGCGCCTCGCGCAGCGCCTGCTGCTGTGCCGGGCTCGTCTGGCCGAGGGCCGTGGCGAAGCGCTGGAACTTGGCCTCGTCCACCTGCGTGGCCTGCAGCGCGGCCACCAGCTCGGCGAAGAAACGGTTGAAGTCCGCCAGCGCCGGGGCACCGTCGATGCGCAGGCCGCGGCCCTTGAAGTTGATCTGGCCCGTGTGGCAGGCTGCGCAGCTCAGGCCCATCCAGTCCTGCCCCTTGGCGTCCGTCGCCCGGGTGAAGCCCACGGGCAGGCCGTCGGGGTTCCAGGCGCCGGGCCCGGGGTCGGCCGGCAGGTAGCCCAGCTGCTCGATGTGGGCACGGCTGCGGAAGGGCTCGGTGCTCTCGGCCCGCTCCAGCACGAGGAACCAGCGGTAGGGAATGATCTGCGAGCCCTGCGAGGTGAACCAGAAGGACATCTGCGTCTTCTGGTCCCAGCCCTGATCCAGGCTGAAGACCGGCATGGGGCCGGCGCTGTCAGGCACCGGCGTGTTGTTCGGGACGGGCTGCCAGACGGCGCAGGCCGCCAGGGCCAGAGCGGCGCAAGCCAGGGCCAGTGGCCCGCGTTGAAGCGTCCTGTTCATCTTGTTTCCCCTTTGTTGTGGACCTCTGCCGGACTGTAGAAGCGGGGCAACGCGGCTGCAGGATCACTTCATCCATAGAGCTAGGGATGGCGCCGACAATGAAGGCATGTACTCCACCCCCGCGGACTGGCCCTCGCCCCTGACCCTCGTCCTGGCGGACTCGGAGCTGGACAGCGCCGAGCGCCGCGGGGACGAGGCCGTGCTGACGCTCGCCAGCGCCCGGGTGCACTGGCCCAGCCTCACGCAGCGCGCCCCGCAGCAGGGCTGGGTGTGGCCGCTGCGGCTGCAGTTCACGGGAATTCAGGACTGGGAGGCGGCAGCCCTGGTGCCGGGGCGCATCGCCTCGGCGCATCTGCAGTGCGATGGGCAAGACCTGACCCTCACGCTGCCCGGCCGGCTGAAGGGCCGGCTGACGCTCACGCTGGAGGGATCGCGCGGCGGGCGCCTGCGGCTGCAGGCCGCGGCGCTGCTCGTCGCGCTGGACGGCGCGCAGCTGCGGGAGTCGCTCGCCTGCTGAGCGGGCTCAGCTGCCCAGCGCCGCCTCGATGTCGGCGCGCAGGGCTTCCGGGGTGTCGTTGGGTGCGTAGCGGCGGATCACGCGGCCGTCGCGGCCGACGAGGAACTTGGTGAAGTTCCACTTGATCGCCTGGGTGCCCAGCAGGCCCGGCTTCTCCTTCTTGAGCCACTGCCACAGGGGATCGGCCTTGTCGCCGTTGACCTGCACCTTGGACATCATGGGGAAGGTCACGCCGTAGTTGATCTCGCAGAAGGAGGAGATCTCGTCGTTGGTGCCCGGGTCCTGCCCACCGAATTCGTTGCTGGGGAAGCCCACCACGACGAGGCCGCGCGTGCGGAAGTCCTGCCAGAGCTTCTCCAGGCCCTTGAACTGCGGCGTGAAGCCGCATTCGCTGGCGGTGTTGACGATGAGCAGCACCTTGCCGTGCTGGGCGCCCAGCGAGAAGGGCTGGCCGTCGATGGCGGTGGCGTTGAAGTCGTAGACCGTCGGGTTTGGCATGACTGGCTCCTGCAGGAGGCTGGATATTAGCCTCGCCGCCTTTCCAGCGCCGCCAGCAGGGCCGCGCCGACGATGCACAGGCCGCCCAGGGCCGTCTGCAGCGTCAGGCTCCCGCCGCCCCAGGCCAGGGACGACAGCGCTGCGAAGGGCACCTCGCAGAGCATCACGATGGCGGTGACGTTGGCCGGCAGGCGCGCTGCCCCATATTGCAGCGACAGGTTCGAGAGGAAGAACAGCAGCGTCATGCCAGCCAGGGGCAGCAGCCACAGGGCCGACGCCAGGGCCGGCCACGGCACCAGGCCCTGGCTGGCCATCACGGTGGCGGTGGCCGACGACACCAGCATGCCGCCCGTGAACATGGCCAGGGCCCGGGCCTCCGCGCTGCGGCCGGCCTCGCGGCGCAGCAGCACATTGTTCAGGGCAAAGGACATCCCGCCGAGCACCCCCAGCCAGTCGGACAGGCTCGAGGGCATGGGCAGACCGCCCCCCGCCGGCGCCAGCACGGCCGCCGCCCCGCCCAGGGCCAGGGCCATGCGCAGCAGCGCCAGGCGGGTCAGGTGCTCGCCCAGGATCAGCCGCGCCAGCAGCACGGCCCACAGGGGCATGAGATAGAACAGCAGCACCACCCGCACGACATCGCCGGTGGAGACGCCCCAGTTGAAGAAGGTGTTGGTCGTGCCCGCCGCTGCCATGATCAGCCACAGCGAGGGCGTGGCCAGCAGCTCGCGCCAGGCCTGGCGGCGCAGCACCACGATCACCAGCCAGGACAGGCTGAAGAAGCTGACCGTGGCCCACAGGGGATGCAGCCCCGCGGCCTGGAACTGCCGGAACGGCCACCACGAGAGACCCCAGACCAGGGCGTTGAAGATCAGACCGATGAAAGCCATGCAGCAGGCGCACACAAGAGCCGGCGGATGCGAGTGCCGGCGCGACGGATGGGGTCAGGTCATGCCCCCCAGGTGCAGGCAGACCGTCCGGACCGTGTCACTGCTTACAGGGCATGGGTTGGCTCGCTGCAACAACCCCTTGAAATCCATTGGAAAGCCGACACACTGCCGACCCACAATGCGCAGGGTTTATAGCATGGTGTTCCGCAGGGGAAGCGACTCCAATCGGGACGCCATCGAGCCGGCCTTCTCGGCAGGCCTGCCATCCGTGATGAGCCTACGAACTAGGGAGAGCCCGACTTGGACCACTTGGCCTGCTTGACCCCGGCTGATCTGCAAACCAAACCGGCGCCGGACCTCAGCGCCTACCGCTGGCGACTGCTGGCCCAGGGCGACTCCTGGTTCAGCTTCACGGCCGCGCAGATGAATGCGCATGCCAACCTGCTGGAAGAACTCGTTTTCCGGGACAAGGCCCTGGCCGTCAACTGCGCCGGGCAGAGCAACGCGCTGAGTCACATGGTCGATCTGGAGTCCGCGCCGGACTTCGTCCGCCTGCTCTCGGCGGACGACGCGCCGACCTGGGACGGCATCCTGCTCTCCGTGGGCGGCAACGACCTCGTGAAGGCCGCCCAGACGCCCGCGCACCTGCCGGGCGGCGAGCCCGTGGAGCTCCACCTGCGCCTGCTGCGCCGCCAGACGGAATGGGGCCCCCCTGCCGCCGGCGTCGCCCGCTATTTCTCCGAGCCCGGCTGGGCCACCTACGCCGACTACCTCAGCGCCAACCTGCGCCACCTGCTGAGCCTGCGGGACCAGGGTCCCTCGGCGGGCAAGCCGGTCTTCATGCACAGCTACGCCGTGCCCATGCCCCGCCCGGCTGGTGCCGAGGATGCCTCGGGCCCCTGGCTCTACCCGGCGCTCAAGGCCTATGCCATCCCCGCGGCGGACTGGGCGGCCGTCAGCCGGCTGATGGTCCACCACCTGGCCCAGCTGCTCAAGCGCCTCGCCGCCGACCAGCAGCTCTACCCGCGCCTGCATGTCTTCGACTCCACCGCCGTGCCCCTGGCCCTGGCCGCGCCCGGCTCCAGCGGCAACAGCGGCGACTGGTTCAACGAGATCCACCTGAACCACAGCGGCTGCTTCAAGATCGCCCGTGCCTGGAGCGAGCACATCGAGGGCGTGCTGAACGGGAACACCGGCGGCAAGAAGAAGGCCTGATCCGGCGCCGGCACCGCCGGAACCATGCAAAAGGGGCGCCCATGGCGCCCCTTCGCTTGTCAGGCGCCGCGGCGCTCAGTGCTTGTCCGAACGGGCGATGGCCAGCAGGCGCTGGACCTCGTCGGCATGGTGGACCAGGTTGCTGCGATGCCAGCGCTGGATCAGCCACATGGTGCCGGCCACGACCAGGCCGAAGATGGTGATGGCGCCGAAGGCCGACATGCCCACCCGGGTCATGCCCGTGTAGAGCGCGCCCAGGCCCAGGATGCAGGCCTGCTCGTTGAAGTTCTGCACCGCGATGGAGCGGCCGGCGCCCATGAGGTTGTGGCCCCGGTGCTGCAGCAGGGCGTTCATCGGGACGACCAGGTAGCCGCCGATGCCGCCGAGCACGATCAGGAAGGGCGCCGCCACCCACACGTTGTGGATGAAGTTCATCAGGATGACCAGCAGGCCCATGGCGATGCCCAGCGGCACCACGGCGGTGGCCTTGTCCAGGCGCATGACCATGGAGGCCACGATGGCGCCGGCCGCCGTCCCGATGGCCACCACGCCGACGAGGCTGGAGGCCTGCGTGGTGCCGTAGCCCAGCGCCGCCAGCGCCCACGCCAGGACGATGTAGCGCAGGTTGCCCGACACGCCCCAGAACAGCGTGGTCGTGGCCAGGGAGATCTGGCCCAGCTTGTCCTGCCACAGGCGCGAGTTGCAGTTGGCGAAGTCGCGCACCAGGTAGAGCATGTCCCGGCCCATCGGCTGCAGCGCCGTGTCGGTGCGGGGGATGCGCAGGTTGAAGAGCGCTGCCACCGCGTACAGGCTCACCAGGGCCGCGATGGCCGCCTCGGCGGGGGTGTCGATGCCGGTGTCGATGAAGGGCAGGTCCAGCGACAGCAGCGCCGGCGCGATGTGCTGCCCCACGAGCTGGCCGCCCAGCAGGACGCCCAGGATGATGGAGGTGATCGTCAGGCCCTCGATCCAGCCGTTGGCCTTCACCAGCTGGGACGGCGGCAGCAGCTCGGTGAGGATGCCGTACTTGGCCGGCGAGTAGGCCGCCGCGCCCAGGCCGACCACCGCGTAGGCCAGCAGCGGGTGCAGGCCGGTGAGCATCAGCAGGCAGCCGACGACCTTGATGCTGTTCGAGATGAACATCACCCGGCCCTTGGGCACGGCGTCGGCGAAGGCGCCGACGAAGGGCGCCAGCACGACGTAGAACAGCGCGAACATGGGCACCAGGGCGGCACGCTGCCACTCGGGGGAGCCACCGCTGCGCAGCAGTTCCACGGCGGCGACGAAGAGCGCGTTGTCAGCCAGCGAGCTGAAGAACTGCGCCGCCATGATGGTGTAGAAGCCTTTTTTCATGGACCCGAGCTTGTGAATGCCTGTCTTGTCGAAGCAATGGAGAGAAGAGCCGTGCCCCCGTAAACGCCTCACAAAACTTCACAAGCGGGCCATGCTGCGGCGGGTTTATAGCATGCAGGCCTGTGGGCGCCATGACGTCAGGGGGCGCCGCGATGGGGCGCACGCCGCTCCCGGCTGCAATCCTTCGCAGGCCATGGCGGTGACGGCGCTGCCGCCCGCCCGGCGCGCCGCCGGCCGCGCGCAGCGCACGGCCGGCCCGCAGGCTAGGGCAAACCCTCGGCCTTTGCTGCCACAATGTCGACCATGCCGCGCCCCATCCAAGCCCTGATCCACCCGTCCAACCTGGCCCACAACCTGGCGCGTGCCCGCGCCTGTGCCCCCGACGCCCAGGTCTGGGCGGTGGTCAAGGCCAATGCCTACGGTCATGGCGTCGAGAACGTCTTCGAGGCCTTCCGGGCCGCCGATGGCTTCGCCCTGCTGGACCTCGACGAGGCGCAGCGCCTGCGCGACCTCGGCTGGCGCGGCCCCATCCTGCTGCTGGAGGGCTGCTTCGAGCCTCGCGATCTGGAGCTGTGCTCCCGCCTGAAGCTGTGGCACGCCGTGCACTGCGAGCAGCAGATCGACTGGCTGGCGATGCACAAGACGCACGAGCCCCACCGCGTCTTCCTCAAGATGAACAGCGGGATGAACCGCCTGGGCTTCTCGCCGCAGGCCTTCCGTGCCGCCTGGACCCGGCTCAACGCCCTGCCCCAGGTCGACGAGATCTCGCTGATGACGCACTTCTCCGACGCCGACGCCACGCGCTTCGGCGAGGACGGCATCGCCCACCAGATGGCCGCCTGGACGGACGCCACGCAGGACCTTCCAGGTGAGCGCTCGCTTTCCAACAGTGCCGCGACGCTGCGTTACAACCAGCGTCCCGAGGTGCGGGCGGACTGGGTCCGCGCCGGCATCATGAGCTACGGCGGCGTGCCGGACTTCCCCGAGCACGACCTGGCCCACTGGGACCTGCGGCCCGGCATGAGCCTGCGCGCCCAGGTGATCGCGGTGCAGCATCTGCAGCCGGGCGACTCCGTCGGCTACGGCAGCACCTTCGTGGCCGAGCGTCCCATGCGCATCGGCACCGTGGCCTGCGGCTATGCCGACGGCTACCCGCGCCATGCCGGCAGCGGCACGCCGGTGCTGGTCAACGGCCGCCGCAGCCTGACGGTGGGGCGCGTCTCCATGGACATGCTGGCGGTGGACCTCACCGAGCTGCCCGACGCCGGCTTCGGCGCCGAGGTGACGCTGTGGGGCCAGAGCAGCCAGGGCGCCGTCCTGTCGATCGACGAGGTCGCCCGCGCGGCCGGCACCATCGGCTATGAGCTGATGTGCGCCGTGACCCGCCGCGTGCCGGTGCGCGTCGAGCCGATCCAGCCCTGAGCCACCGGGCGATCCGCGCCCTTCCCGGCGGCTCCTGCTGCAGGCAGTCCCCTCTTGGTGCAGCCCAGGCGGGCCGTGCGGCAGGTCGTCGCGGACGGCTTGGACGGCGCGGCGGTCGCGGTAGGCTTGCACCTGAGAACAAGGGGTTCTCGACCACAAGGAGCAGACATGAGCAGCATGAGCAGTGAGCTGGAACGCCTGGCGGAACTGCATCGCCAGGGCCATTTGAGCGACGACGAGTTCGCACGCGCCAAGGCCCGCATCCTGCAGGGCGAGTCCGCGGCGGCGGGCGGCCAGGAGAGCCAGGGCGGCTTCCAGGCCGGCATGGGCAGCGGCATGGGCAGCGGCACGGCCGGTGCGGCCGGCAACACCCTCCTGCGCCGCAGCCTCAACGACCGCTGGCTGGGCGGCGTCTGCGGCGGTCTCGGCCGCATGACCAACGTCGAGTCCTGGATCTGGCGCCTGCTCTTCGTGCTGACCAGCCTGTGCGTCGGCGGCGGCCTGCTGATCTACCTGCTGCTGTGGATCTTCGTGCCCGAGGAATGACCGGGCGATCCGGGGATTCGCCACACGGCTGAGGCGCCGGAATCCCGACCCTCGGGGTAGCATGGGCATTCACCGACCCAACCGGCGTCGGCCCACCCCCGGGGGTCCATGAAGCGACTCTTGAATGTCTTCCTGCGGCAGTCGCTGTCACGGCAGCTGGTCCTGCAGCTGAGCCTGCTGGTGACCGTCATGCTGGCGGTGCTGACCGGCCTGGCCTATGCCGTGATCGGCCAGGCCGCCCTGCAGGTGGTGCCGCCGGTGATGCGCCGCACCGTCAGCCTGCATGCCGCGCAGCAGGGGCAGGTCTTTCTGCAGGCGCAGGCCAGCGTCGAGCGCCTGGGGCAGGAATGGCAGCGCCGCATCGGCCAGGCCAGTGACGCCGAGATCGACCGGCGCTGGGCCGAGCTGTTCGAGCGTCAGGCGGACGGCGTCTGGCGGCTGAAGCCGCGCTGGATCGACACCGAGCGCGCGCCCACCTTCTATCTGCAGCACGGTGCCCACGGCCCCGATGCCTCCGCGAGGCGGCGCGCCGTCGTCAGCCACCAGCTGCTGCTCGAACAGGGGCCGGCGCTCGTGCCGCCCTTCTTCTCGGTCTACACGGACTTCGTCGAGAAGGGCCTGATGGTGTTCTCGCGGGGGATCGACTGGGGCCGCAGCGCCACGCCCACCACCGACAACTTCAGCTACCCGACCATGACCGGCTCGGACCCGGCGCGCAATCCGCAGCGGCAGCGCTTCTGGACCCCGGTCTACTTCGACACCGAGGCCAAGGCCTGGATGGTCTCGGTCATCCAGCCGCTGGACTGGCAGGGGCGCTGGGTGGGCACGGTCGGCCATGACATCACCATCGACGCGCTGCTGCAGCAGATCGTGGACGCCGAGGCGCCCATGGGCTCGACGGCCATGATCCTGAGCGGCGCCGGTCAGCTGATCGCCCACCCGCAGCTGCGCGAGCGCATCGCCCAGGCGCAGGGGCAGCTGGCCCTGCAGGACCTGAAGGACCCGGTGCTCGACCAGGTCCACACGCTGCTGAAGACCCGGGGCGCCGGCACGGGCGGCCAGGCGGGCGGACAGGACGGCATGACGGCGGATGGCCGCTACCTGGTCGCCTGGAGTCGCATGCCGGGGCCGGACTGGTGGGCGGTGCGCATCATTCCCGTGGACAGCATCGACCGCATCCTGCGCACCGTCGTGCGCTGGATGCTGAGCGTGGGCCTGTTCGGCCTGGTGCTGACGCTGCTGCTGCTGCGGGGCGTGGTCCGGCGCCGGCTCTACGAACCGCTGGAGGCGCTCAGCCAGTCCATCGAGACGCAGGCGAAGCGCGTGCGCGGCGGCGAGGAGCCCAGCGCGCTGCCGGCCGCCGCCTCGCCCGAGCTCATCCGCCTGACCGGGGCCTTCGACACGCTGGCGGCGGGCCTCGCCGCACACCGCCGCGAGGAGCACAGCGTGCGCAGCGCCCTGGAGCACGAGGTGCAGGAGCGTCGTCAGGCGGAGGAGTCGGTGCGGCTGCTGAATCTCTCGCTCGAGGCCCGGGTGCAGGAGCGCGGCCAGCAGCTGCAGCAGGCCCACGAGGAGCTGGTGCAGCGGGACACGCTGGCCAGCCTGGGCTCGCTCGTGGCGGGGGTCTCCCATGAATTGAACACGCCCATCGGCAACGCCCTGATCGGTGCGGACACCGCCGCCGAGACCCTGCGCGCGGTGCGCGAGACACTCGCCGGCCCGGCCGTGCGCCGCAGCGAGCTGGAGCGCCAGCTGCAGCTCGCCGAGGAGAGCCTGCATCTCACGCTGGGCAATCTGAAGCGCAGTGCCGGCCTCGTGCGCGACTTCAAGCAGGTCGCCATCGACCGCGCCAGCCTCCAGCGCCGGCCCTTCCAGCTGCGGCAGGTCTGCGAGGAGGTCGTCCACCTGCTGCAGCACTCGCTCAAGGGGCCGCAGCACGAGGTGCTCATCGAGCTGCCTGAGGATCTCAGCCTGGACGGCTACCCCGGGCCCTTCGGCCAGGTGCTGACCAACCTCGTGCAGAACGCGGTGATCCACGCCTTCGGGGATCGACCGGGCGGGCGCATCCGCATCGAGCTGCTGAGCCAGGATGCCGAGCACATCCACCTGGCCCTCAGCGACAACGGCCGCGGCATCCCGGCGGAGCACCTGGACCAGGTCTTCAAGCCCTTCTTCACCACGCGCCTCGGCCAGGGCGGCAGCGGGCTGGGGCTGCACCTGGTCTACACCATCGTCTGCGATGTGCTGGGCGGCCACATCGAGCTCAGCAGCCGCCTGGGCGAAGGCACGCGCTTTGTGCTCTCGCTGCCGAAGATCGCCCCGGCGGGCCCCATGGACCGGGCCTGAGGCCGCGAAGGTGCGCCCGGCCCCCGTATCCTGGCGCCATGGAATTGATCGCCACCAAGCACCCGGCTCAGGACAAGGTCGACACCCTGGAGCTGCGGCGCGACGACGGCAGCCGCGTCCGGCTGCAGATGCCCCGTCAGGGCACCCTGCCGCATGACCTGATCCATGTGCTGGTCGAGGCCCTGCCCGCCTTGCGCCAGGGTTTCCTGGACCAGGTCGCCCGGGGTGCCGAGCCGGCCTTCACGATGCGCCAGCTCCATGCGCACCCGGCCGAGGCGGCCGAGGCCGCGGCGGGGGCCTGGCAGGTCGAGGCGGTGGTCGAGGCCCTGCAGACCCAGCTGTGGGCCGGCTGCTTCGATGCCGACGCCTTCGCCGACGGCGTGCGGCTGGCCTGCGAGGCGCGCGGTGTCGGGGTGCCGGCGACGGACGCGCGGCACTACGGCGCCTCGCTCCACGCGCAGGCGCTGCGGATGCTCCAGGACTGGCAGTCGTTGCCCGCCGGCGGCACGCTCGCGCTGCGACACCGGCCCGCGCCCGCCTGAGGCGCCCCCGGGGCGCGCCGGCCTACTGCTGCGGCCGCGTGGCGGCGTAGATGCTGCCGAGGCACAGGGCCATGCCCGCCACGGACAGCGCGGTGGGCACCCAGCCCTCCAGCAGCGCCGAGATGGCCAGCGCGATCACTGGAATCACCACGCCCGTGAGCGCGGCCCGGGCCGGCCCCTGGCGCTGCGCGAGCTTGAAATACAGCACGAAGGCAATGACCGAGCCCGCCACGGCCAGGTACAGCAGGCTCAGCAGGTAGCTCGGCTGCCAGCTGAAGTGCCAGCCCGTGCCGTTGGCCAGCGAGAGGCTGGCCAGGAAGGCCGAGCCGTAGCCCATGCTCCAGGCCAGCACCGGCACCAGGGGCAGGCCGCGGCGCGTGAGCGTGAGCGTCAGCACATTGCCCACGCAGGCGCACAGCACGGCCAGCAGCCCGAGGCCCAGCCCCAGCGCCGCGGTGGGCCGGGCGCCGGTGGCGGCGATCTCGGGCCAGAAGATCATCACGACGCCCACCACCCCGCCGCTGGCCGCAACGAGGAAGCGCCGGCTGACCGTCTGGGCGAAGAACAGCCGCCCGGAGAGCGCATTGCCGAAGACCATCAGGCAGAACAGCACCGCCACGAGACCGGTGGGGATGTGGCGCTCGGCCTCGTAGACGGAGAAGTAGTTGCCGCTGTACTGCACGATGCCGGTGGCCAGCATCAGGCCGTGGGCCGACAGCGGCAGGCGCAGGGACTCGCCATGCCAGCGCGCCAGCCCGGCCAGCATCAGCGCCGCGAGGGCGAAGCGCCAGGCCACGGAGTTCAGTACCGGCACGCCGCTGTCCAGCTGGTAGAGGATCACGTGCCAGGTGCTGGCCCAGATCAGCGTGGGGCCCCAGAACAGCCAGCGGGAGGACAGACCGGCACTGGGGGCGGCCGGCATTGCAGTCGTACTCATTCAGTTTCCAAAAAGAAGACGCGCCGTGAGGGCGCGTCCGTTGCATTTCACGACGGGTGCGCCGCGTGCGGCGACCCGGTTCCTGCGCAGGCCCGGCTCAGGCGGCGCGCTTGAAGGTGGCCAGCAGCGTGCCGGCGGCGATGAAGAGGCTGCCGAAGACGCGGTTGAGCGTCTTGATGTGCTCGGCGCTGCGCAGCGCGGAGAGCACCTTGGCCGCCAGCGCCGTGTAGCCCGCCATCACCACGAGGTCGGTGAAGCACAGCGTGGCGCCGATGACGGTGTATTGCGACGTCAGGCTCTGGTGCATGTCCAGAAACTGCGGCACCACGGCGAGCAGGAAGACCGTGCCCTTGGGGTTGACCGCGTTGATGGCCCAGCCACGCAGCACCAGCTGACGCAGGCTCACCGCGCGGGCCTCGCCCGGCTCGGCGGCCGCCACCAGCGGCTTGGCCGGCGCGCGCCACTGCTGCACGCCCAGGTAGACGAGGTAGGCCACGCCCAACCACTTGACCAGCGCGAAGCCGAAGGACGAGGCGGCGATCAGCGCGCCGAGGCCCGCACCGACCAGCACGATCTGCGTGAGGATGCCCAGCACGAGGCCAAAGGTCGTGAAGTAGCCGCGGCGGAAGCCGTGATTGAGGCCGGAGCTCATGGCGGCGATGGCGCCGGCGCCCGGCGAGAGGCTGATGGCCCAGGAAGCGGCGAAGAAGGCCAGCCAGGTCGAGAATTCCATGTCGAGGTGCTCCAGCGAAGGCCGCGCCCGAAGACAGCGGTGGGCGGCGGCGAACCGTGGTTGTAGCACTTTGTCCGGGTTTTTGCCGAGGTCACGGGGCCTGGGTCATGAACGCCGCCCGCGCCCGGCCCGCGCGGGGCCACTCGTGGTCCACAGGACGGAGGCGGTCCCGCCCGGCGAGCGCCAGGGGGCGGCGGGTCACGCCACAATGCCGACCATGGCCAAGGAAAAAACCATCTACAGCTGCAGCGAATGCGGCGGCAGCAGCCCGAAGTGGCTCGGCAAGTGCCCGCACTGCGGCGCCTGGAACACGCTCGTCGAGACGCTGGTCGAACCGGCCGGCGGCGGCAAGAACCGCTTCCAGGCCCTGGCCCGCAGCCAGCCGGTGGCCACGCTCAGCGAGATCGAGGCCAGCGACTACGACCGCACGCCCACCGGCCAGGAAGAGCTGGACCGCGTGCTGGGTGGCGGCATCGTGGCCGGCGGCGTGGTGCTGATCGGCGGGGACCCGGGCATCGGCAAGTCCACGCTGCTGCTGCAGGCGGTGGACGCCCTCTCGAAGCAGTGCACCGTGCTCTATGTCACCGGCGAGGAGTCGGGCGCCCAGGTCGCGATGCGCGCCCGGCGGCTCGGGCTCTCCGGCGCCCAGGTGCGGGTGCTGGCCGAGATCAACCTCGAGAAGATCCTGGCCACCATCGAGGCGGAGTCGCCGGCCTTCTGCGTGATCGACTCCATCCAGACGCTCTACTCCGACCAGCTCTCCTCCGCGCCCGGCTCCGTGGCCCAGGTGCGCGAGTGCGCCGCGCAGCTCACCCGCACGGCCAAGGCCGGCGGCTGCGCGATGGTGCTGGTGGGCCACGTCACCAAGGAAGGCGCGCTGGCCGGGCCGCGGGTGCTGGAGCACATCGTGGACACCGTGCTGTACTTCGAGGGCGACACCCACAGCAGCTTCCGCCTGGTGCGGGCCATCAAGAACCGCTTCGGCGCCGTCAACGAGATCGGCGTCTTCGCCATGACGGACAAGGGCCTCAAGGGGGTCGCCAACCCCAGCGCCCTCTTCCTCTCCACCCACGGCGACCCGGTGCCGGGCTCCTGCGTGCTGGTCACCCTCGAAGGCACGCGACCGCTGCTGGTGGAGCTGCAGGCCCTGGTCGACTCCGGCGGGCCGAGCCCGCGCCGGCTCTCGGTCGGCCTGGACCGCGACCGCCTCGCCATGCTGCTGGCCGTGCTGCACCGGCACGCCGGGGTCTCCACCAGTGACCAGGACGTCTTCGTGAACGCCGTGGGCGGCGTGCGCATCGGCGAACCGGCGGCCGACCTCGCCGTGCTGCTGGCCATCCAGAGCAGCCTGCGGGGCAAGGCCCTGCCGCGCGGCTTCATCGCCTTCGGCGAGGTGGGCCTGGCCGGCGAGGTGCGCCCGGCGCCCCGGGGCCAGGAGCGGCTCAAGGAGGCCGCCAAGCTCGGCTTCAGTGTGGCGGTGGTGCCCAAGGCGAACGCGCCCAAGAAGCCCATCGAGGGCCTGACCGTGCATGCCGTGGACCGCATCGAGGACGCCATCGACGTGCTTCGCGGGCTGGACTGAGTCAAGGTTGGCATCCCGGCCCCCTGCCGGGCTTCACAGGGACTGGCTCTTGCGGCGAAGTCTGCTTACGATGGGGCGCATCTCGAACTGCCCCTGCCACCAAGGAGCCCGCCATGACCGACTCTGCTGAGCAGCGCCAGCACACCCGTTTCGACCTGCCGGCGTCGCAGCAGGACGTGGCCTCGCTGCCGGGCTGGATCTTCAAGCCCGTGCAGTTCACCCGCGGCCCGGCGGGCCTGGTGCTGAACATCAGCAATGGCGGGCTGCAGGTGCTGACCAGCGCCTCCGAGACGCTGGACCACGGGCCCTACGAGGTGGTGCTGCTGCTCGGGCAGGCCGACGCGGAGCCCGGCGAGGACGAGCAGGTGTCCTGGTTCAACGGCGTGCTGGAGCGCGCCTGGACGCGCCCGCTGCCGGGCATGGGCCATCTGCACGGCATGCGCTTCCTCTCCGCCAACTCCACCGCCGAGAAGTTCCTGGCCGGCCATCGCGCCGACCTCGAGGCGGGGCACTGGGTCCGCTGCGTGCTGCTGCAGGTCAAGCCCTGACGCGTCGACGCTGACCTGGCCCCTGGGCGCCAGCGCCGGCACCTGCGGCGGCCTCAGTGGCCGGCCGTCCCCAGCAGCAGGCGTCCCGCGCGCTTGCTGGCGTACATGGCATCGTCGGCGGCCTTCTTGAGGCTGCGCTCGTCGTCCCCATCCTCGGGATACAGCGCCAGGCCCAGCGAGCACGTCAGCTCCAGACGCAGCTCACCCAGCTGCAGCGGCTGCGCCACCAGGTTGTAGATCTTCTCGGCCACGTGGCGGGCGCTGTCGCGGCTCACCGGGCCGCACAGCAGCACGAGGAACTCGTCGCCGCCGATGCGCCCCACGACGTCCGTCTCCCGCACGGCCGCCTTCAGCCGGCGCGCCATGGCCTGCAGCAGATCGTCGCCCACCGCGTGGCCGTGGAGGTCATTGACCGGCTTGAAGCGGTCCAGGTCCACGAGGATCAGCCCCAGGGTCTCGTGATAGCGCCGGGCATGGGCCAGGGCCAGCTGCAGGCGCTCCGAGAAGTGCGCGCGGTTGGCCAGCTCCGTCAGCGGGTCGTGGCGGGCCAGGAAGTGGATCTGGGCCTCGGACTGCCGGCGGGCGTCGATGTCGGACAGCGTGCCGATCATGCGCCGCGGCACCTCCCGGCCGTCGCGCTCGACGATGCGCCCGCGCGCCATCAGCCATCGCCAGCCGCCGTCGGCCGCCCGCACGCGGAACTCCACCTCGAAGCTGCCGACACCGCCCTGGATGCAGTCCCGCAGGCGCTGCCGCAGGCCGGGCTGTTCGTCCGGATGGACCAGGGGCAGCATCTGCTGGAAGCGAGGCTCGCCGGCCATCAGCGGCCAGCCCATCAGCGTCTTCCAGCGCGCGGTCGTGACGAGGACGTCGGCCCGCATGTCCCAGTCCCAGACGCCGTCACCCGCCCCTTCGAGCGCGAAGGCCCAGCGCTGCTCGCTCTCACGCAGCGCCCGCGTCATGCGCTGTGCCAGCGCCTGCGCCCGCTCGCGGGAGCCGGCCAGCGCCCAGGCCAGCAGGGCCAGCAGCACGCTGCCCAGCACGCCGCTCAGGGCCAGGGTGCGGGGCTCCGCCCGGCCAGCCAGCGGCGCGTAGTCCTCGTGGGCCTGCAGCTGCAGAGTCCAGTCCTGCCCGCCGCGCAGCAAACGTTGCTGGCGCTGCAGCAAGCCGCCCGCGGGCGCCCGCGCCGCCTGGTACAGCAGGGTGTCGTCGCCGGGGGCGTCGCCCTCGAAGAGCCGCAGGCTCAGGCCGCGCGGCAACTGGGCCTGCAAGGGATCCATCAGGGCGGCCACGGACACCGGGGCCAGCACCCACGACTCCAGCCGGCGGCTGCCGTCGGGCGCCGGCCGGAACAGCGGCTGCACCAGCAGGACGCCCGGACTGTGGCCCAGGCGCCAGCGGCGCAGGTCCAGGGCCGGGCTCAACGTGATCTGCCCGCTTTCGCGCGCCCGCAGGAGCGCGGGCCGCAGCAGCGGGTCCCGCCAGAGGTCCTGCGGCTGTCCCAGCGGCCCCGGCCCCGGCAGCAGCGGCCCCAGCAGGGCGCGCGGCGCGGCCTCGTCATCCTCCGGGCGGCTGGGCAGCCAGCGCACGAGCGCCAGACCCTCGAGCCCCGCATGCTCGATGCCCAGGGGCATGGCCGCAAGAAAGCGTGCGAGCCGCGCTTCGTCGAGCGCCGGGCCGCCGGCCGGCTCCTGCGCCTGGGCCAGCGCGTGGACGGCCGAGAGGATCTGCTGGAGTGCGTCGAGCCGGTGGCCCAGACGCTGGCTGGCGGCATGCAGGGCGGCATCGACGTCCCGCTGCAGGACGATCTCGGCCTCGCGCCGCTCGTGCGACCACAGACCCAGGCTCAGCAGCAGCCCCAGCAGCAGCACCGCCCAGGGCAGGCCCTGGGCCAGGGACGGCCCCTCGCGCCAGCGGACCCGCCAGCGCAGCAGGCGCCGCCGCAGGGTCATGCGCCACCTCGCGAAAGGCGCCCCACTGGGATTCGCTCCGACATGCCGATACCTCCGGCGCCACGACGCCTGTGCTGGAGACCTCGTTGAGAGTGGCCGCCACGCCGCGAAGGCACGCGGAGGCGGGCACCGCGATCGCACAGAATACGCCTCTCCCCGACACAACCCAAGCCGACGATGCGCCCGACTCCCGCCCCCGCCATGCCGCCCGCCGGCTTTGCCGGACGATTCCCGACGCCCTACGTCGCGGTGATCTTCACCAGCCAGCGCCGGGCGCCGGATCCGGCCTACGACGCCACCGCCGAGGCCATGGTGACGCTGGCCGCGCAGCAGCCGGGCTACCTGGGCGCCGAGAGCGCCCGCGGGGCCGACGGCCTGGGCATCACCGTGTCCTACTGGGCCGACGAGGCCGCCGTCGCCGCCTGGCGCGCCGAGCTGCGCCACCAGGCCGCGCGCGACACCGGCCGCCTGCGCTGGTACCGCCACTACGAGCTGCGCGTCGCCCGCGTCGAGCGCGCCTATGGCTGGGACGAGCAGGACGGCAGCGCCGACCCGATGCAGGGAGGCGCGGCATGAACCCGGTCGTGGGCATCGCGCTGGCCCTGGCCGCGCTGGTGGGCGGTGGCCTGCTGCTGGGCTGGAAGGGCGTGATCCTGGCGCTCACGGTGGTCGTGTTCTGGCTGCTCCTGCAGTTCAGCCGCCTGATGCGGGTGATGCAGACGGCCAACGGCGCGCCCGTCGGGCAGATCGACAGCGCCGTCATGCTGCAGTCCCGCCTGCGCGAGGGCATGAAGCTGATGGACGTGCTGCCGATGACGAAGAGCCTCGGCGCCAAGGTCGAGGGACAGGCGGAGACCTGGGCCTGGACGGACGCCGGCGGCATCCGCCTGGAGCTGCAGTTCCGCAAGGGCGTCCTGCAACGGTGGGAGTTGCGGCGACCGCCAGGGGCGCCGGACGACGTTCCCGGCACGGGTGCGGCATAGAATCTCCGGGTTGACCCTCAAGCCCACGAGCAAGGAGCCCTCATGTCCATGGACGACCGCGACGGCAAGATCTGGATGGATGGCCAGCTGGTCGACTGGCGCGACGCCAGGATTCATGTGCTGAGCCACACCCTGCATTACGGCTGCGGCGCCTTCGAGGGCGTGCGCGCCTACAAGACCCCCCGGGGCACGGCCATCTTCCGCCTGCGCGAGCACACGGAGCGCCTGTTCAACAGCGCCAAGATCCTGCGCATGAAGATTCCCTTCACGCTGCAGGAGGTCGAGGAAGCCCAGAAGGCCGTCGTGCGCGAGAACCAGCTCGAGAGCGGCTACCTGCGCCCGCTCACCTGGATCGGCTCCGAGAAGCTGGGCGTGAGCCCCAAGGGCAACAAGATCCACCTGATGGTCGCCGCCTGGGCCTGGGGCGCCTACCTGGGCGAGGAAGGCCTCAAGCGCGGCATCCGCGTCAAGACCAGCTCCTACACCCGCCACCACGTCAACATCACGATGACGCAGGCCAAGGCCGTCTCGAACTACACCAACAGCATCCTGGCCAATATGGAGGCCACGGACGACGGCTACGACGAGGCCCTGCTGCTGGACGCCTCGGGCTTCGTGTCCGAGGGTGCCGGCGAGAACCTCTTCATCATCAAGAACGGCGTCGTCTACACGCCCGACCTCTCGGCCGGCGCGCTGAACGGCATCACCCGCAACACCATCTTCCATATCTGCCAGGACCTGGGCCTGCCCCTTGTGGAGAAGCGCATCACCCGCGACGAGGTCTACATCGCCGACGAAGCCTTCTTCACCGGCACCGCGGCGGAAGTGACCCCCATCCGCGAGCTGGACCGCATCGAGCTGGGCACGGGCTCCCGCGGCCCGCTCACCGAAAAGATCCAGGCGGCCTTCTTTGACATCGTCAACGGCCGCAATCCCAAGTACGCCCACTGGCTGAGCCCGGTCTGAGTGCCCGGTCTGCAGCCCCAACCCCCCAAAGAGAAGCCCTCATGAGCGAAGTCAAATCCGTCGTCGAAGTCCTGGCCAAGGACGTGCAAGGCCCCGGCGTGGTCGCCTGCCCGAACCCGGCCATGCCGCTGTGGAGCAACCATCCGCGCGTCTTCGTGGACGTCTCGCACGAAGGCGGCGGCAAGTGCCCCTACTGCGGCACCGTCTATCGCCTCAAGGACGGCGAACACCTGCACGCCGCCCACTGAAGGCCTCGCGATGCATCGCCCCAAGGCGCAGACCGCCGCGCTGATGGCCTCGCCCGAGGACATCGAGCAGCAGTTCTACGAAGCCCTGCAGCACGCCGAGCTGGACCGGCTCATGGACATCTGGGCGGATGAGGACGAAGTGTCCTGCGTCCATCCCGGCGGCCCGCGGGTCGTGGGCCTCGCAGCCATCCGTGCGGCCTTCGAGACCGTGTTCCAGCAAGGCCCCATCGCCGTCACGCCGGAGCGCGTGCGGCGCCTGCACACCGGCGACACCGCCATCCATCAGGTGCTGGAGCGGGTGCAGGTGGAAGGCGCGGACGGCGTGCAGAGCGCCTGGGTGATTGCCACCAACGTCTACCTCAAGACCTCCCACGGCTGGCGCATGGTCCTGCACCATGCCAGCCCCGGCACCGGCCACGACATCCAGGAAGTCGTGCAGGAGCCCACGATCCTGCACTGATGGAGTTCCGCACGCCCTGGTGGCAGCCCGGGGGGCAGGTCCAGACCATCTGGCCGGCCCTGTTCGCGCGGCGGCATTTCGGTGAGCCCCTGGCCTTCCAGCGCCAGCGTTGGCACACGCCGGACGGCGACTTCATCGACGCCGACTTCCTCCTCGATCCCCCGCCGCAGGGCCGCCATCCCCGGGACGCCGCCCCCGCGCCCCCCCGGGAGGACGTGCCCCTGCTGGTGCTCTTCCACGGCCTGGAGGGCAGCTCGCAGAGCCATTACGCGCAGGCCTTTGCCGATGCGGCCCGGCGCCGCGGCTGGCGCTTCGTCATCCCGCACTTCCGCGGCTGCTCGGGCGAGCTGAACCTCGCGCCGCGGGCCTACCACTCGGGTGATTACGCCGAGATCGGCTGGATGCTGGCGCAGGTGCGCCGCCAGCACCGCGGGCCGATGATCGCGGCGGGCGTGTCCCTCGGCGGCAACGCGCTGCTGCGCTGGGCGCAGGAAGCCGGCGAGAGCGCCTCGCAGACGGCCGGCGCCGTGGCGGCCATCTGCTCGCCGATCGATCTCGCCGCCTCCGGCCGCGCCATCGGCAGCGGCTTCAACCGGCAGGTCTACACCCGCATGTTCCTGCGCAGCATGGTGCCCAAGGCCCTGCGCAAGCTGCAGCAGCATCCCGGCCTGTTCGATGGCCAGGCCCTGCGCGAGGTGCGGGACCTCTACGAGTTCGACAACCTCTTCACCGCCCCCTTGCACGGCTTCCGCAACACCGAGGACTACTGGGCGCGGGCCTCGGCCAAGCCCCAGCTGCCACGCATCCGCGTGCCGGCCCTGGTGCTCAACGCCCGCAACGACCCCTTTGTGCCGGCGGCCTCGCTGCCCGGCCCCCAGGATGCCGGCCCCTTCGTGACGCTGTGGCAGCCGCAGCAGGGCGGCCATGTCGGGTTCCCCGGCGGCCGTTTCCCGGGCCACGTGCTGGGCATGCCCGAGCTCGTCTGCCACTGGCTCGGCCAGCAGCTGGGCTGACCAGGCCCGAGAGGCACGCCGCCCCCGGCCCTGCCGCCACTCGCCGGCCCAGGCCGCCACCGGTGGCGCCCAGCCTGCCATCCGCCCGCGCCACCCCCCGTCCACGCCTCCTGGCGGCTAGCATGGCGCCGCCATCGAACAAGGAGGACGGACATGAACGGGACGCTGATCCCTGACGGCGCCAGCACGCCGCTGCTGCAGCTGACCCAGGCGGGCAAGCAGTACCGCCAAGGTGGCCGCACCGTGCAGGCGCTGCAGGACTTCGACCTGGCCCTGCAGCCGGGTGAGATCGTGGGCCTGCTGGGGCCCAACGGTTCGGGCAAGACGACGCTCGTGAAGCTGCTGACCGGCCTGTGCGGGGCCGACCACGGGCAGCTGCGCTGGCGCGGCGGCCCCCCGCGGCCGGCCGGCCAGGGCGGCGCGCACCTGCGCGAGATCGGTGTGCTGCTCGAAGGGCGCGGCGCCGCCTACGAACGGCTCAGCACCCTGGAGAACGCTCGCTATTTCTGCGAGCTGCGCGAGAGCCGCTTCGACCCGGCCCGCTTCCACCACATGGCCGAGACGCTGGGCCTCGCCGACGTCCGCGCGCCCATCCGCCTGCTCTCGACGGGCAACAAGCTGCGGGCCGCGCTGATCGGTGCGCTGATCCATCGACCGGCGCTCGCCCTGCTCGACGAACCCACGCTGGGGCTGGATCTCGAGGGCGTCGAGCGCCTGCATGAGCTCGTGCGCCAGGGCCAGCGGGAAGGTCAGACCTTCCTGATCAGCTCGCACGACCTGCACTTCGTCGAGCGGCTGTGCCCGCGCATCGTCTGCATCCAGCAGGGGCGCAAGCGCTTTGACGGCCCGCGCGAGGCCTTCACCCATGTGGCGCACCCCTACCGGCTGGTGGTCCGCCACGCGGCGCCCTGCCCGCCCGTGCCCGAGACCCTCGCCGGCCGCGCCTGGGAACGCCAGGAGGCCGATTGGGTCCTGGCCCTGAGCGACCCCGCGGAGGTCATGCAGGTGATGCAGCGGTGGCACGACTGGCTGGCCAGCAGCGAGCAGCTGCAGTTGCGCCGCGTGGACCTGCGCGAGCATTACCTCGACCACCTCACCCCCCTCGCACCGCCGGATGAGGCACGCCCTGCCGAGGCCGCACAGGAGACCCTGGCATGACACGCTTGCTGAGACATGGCCTGAACGAGGCCCGCCGCGCCCTCTGGCTGGCACGCCGCTACTGGCTCGAGAGCCTCCTCGGGCTCGGCTTCCTGCTGAGCCTCTTCGGCGGCCTGGTGTTCGCGGTCCTCAAGGCCAGCGGGCAGAGCCTGGACTCCGGCCGAGCTGACGGCCTGATCGCCGGCTTTGCGCTGTGGCTGTTCGCCAGCGGCGCCGCTCACTCGGGCACCAAGGAGATCGTCGAGGAGACCCGGCAGCGCACGCTGGAGCAGCTCAACCTCGCCCCCCTGAGCCTGGGCAGCCTGCTGGGCGTGCGCCTGGTGCTGGGGCAGGCCGCCGGCCTGTTGATGCTGGTGCTGTGCCTCGTGCTGGTCGGGCTGCTCACCCACGGCCGCGTCCAGGCCTCGCCCGAGGTGCTGGGGCTCGCGCTGCTGGGCTGCCCCGCGCTGGCCGGCCTGGGCTATGCGCTCGCGGGTTTCAGCCTGCTGGTCAAGCGAGGCGAGCTGCTGATGGTGGCGGCCTATCCGGTGGTGATCGCGCTCGTGTCGCTGCCGGCCTACCCGGTGTCGGAACTGGCCGCGCTGCCCTATGCGCTGGCCGCGGCGGCCGCCCGGCAGGCGGCCCTGGGCACCGCGATGGCACCGGCCATCTGGGGCTGGGTGGCGCTCAACGGCGTGGCCTACCTCGGCCTCGGCCTGCTCGTCTGGCGGCGCTGCCTGCGCCAGGCGCGGCAGCTGGGCGTGCTCGGACATCTCTGAGCGTGGGGAGATCGGCGCCCGGCAGCGGGCCCGGTCCTACACTGCCGCCATGGATGACATCGTCAAGGCGGCCCTGAAGAAGTGGCCCAACGTCCCCCACTGCCACGACTGGCTGGCCCTCGACGCCCGCGGCGACTGGTACATGCGCGACGAACGCATCCAGGCCGCCGGGCCCTTCCCGCAGGTCAAGGGCAGCCGGATCACGCACGAGAAGCTGCGCGAGTTCATCCACCGCAACTACCTGCCCGACGCGCAGGGCGCCTGGTTCTTCCAGAACGGGCCGCAGCGCGTCTACGTCACGCTGGAGCTGACCCCGCACGTCTGGCGCCTGCACGGTCAGGCCGCGGACGGCTCGCCGCGCGTCCACAGCCATACCGGGCCGGAGGCCACCGTGCTGGCGAGCTGGCTGGACGAGGACGACCGCCTGCTGCTGGCGGCACGCCTGCCCGGGCTCCCGGATCCGGTGCTGGGCCTCGTGCACAGCCTCGACATGGGCGAGGCCGCCGAGGCCGTCGAGCAGGGGCTGTGGCGACCCGAGAGCACGACCCTCGAGTCTCTGTGCGCGCGCTACCGGGTGGTGCGCCACCCACAGCCCTGAGCCGCCTGAAACCGCCCCCTCGGGCTAGACTTGCGCCTCCACGACTCGCCGGATCAGGGATGGCTGCCAACAAAGGCACGGGGACTTCGGGATGGCGCTGGCTCGGTCTCCTCGCCGCGGTCTGCGCGCCGCCGGCCGCCGCCTTCCAGGTCTGCGTGGGCGACGTGCCCGTGCCCCCCTTCATCAGCGGGGACCCCCGGCACCCCGGCACGACCGAGCGCCTGATGGTGGATGCCGGCCGCCAGGCCGGCCTCCCGGTGGAACTGGTGCGCTGGCCGGCTCGCCGCTGCTACGAGCAGATGCGCCTGGGCCTGCTGGAAGCCGGGGTGGGGGCGGCCATTCCTGCCAACCTGCAGGATTTCGACTTTCCCGGCCATCCGCCGGGTGACCCGCAGATGCGCATCGCGCGGACCGGCATCGTGCTCGTGAAACGGCAGGACGTCGCCGTGCTGTGGGACGGCCGCAAGCTCGCGCTGCCGCAGGGACAGGTGCCCCGCATCGGCGCCCGTGCCGGCTTCCGGGCCAGCACAGAAGCCGTCCGCCGCCTGGGCCTGGAGCTCACGCCGGGGCCGAACCAGTCCGCCCAGGTGCTGCGCATGCTGCAGCTCGGTCGCCTGGACCTCGCCGTGCTGGTGCAGGACGAAGCGGAGGCCCTGCTCGCCCGGCCCGACTTCAGCAGCCTGACCATGATGGATCCGCCCCTGCTGGTGAGCGACTTCTACGTCATGACCCTGCGCCAGCTCCCCGAGCCGCTGCGCCAGAAGGTCCAGCGCTGGTGGGAGCTGATGGCGCAGTGGCGCGACCTGCCCGCCTACCGCGCGCCGCCGTCCGGCCCCTGAGCGCCCGGCCCGCGCGGCCATGAAAAAAGCCGCCGGTCTCGCGACGGGCGGCTTTCCTGGCAGACGAAGGCGTCAGTTGGCGGCCGAAGCGGCGGCGGCGGGCGCCTTGGGTTCGTCGAACTTGGCACCGGCGTTGTTGGCCATGTAGACCACGGCGCGGGCGATTTCGACGTCGCTGTGCTCGCCCCCGCCCTGCGGGCTCATGGCGTTCTTGCCCTTCAGCGCCGAGTTCAGCAGGGCCTCGAAGCCGGTCTTGATGCGGGGGCCCCAGGCGGCGGCGTCACCGAGCTTGGGAGCGCCCATCGCGCCCGTGCCGTGGCAGGCGGCGCACTGGGCCTGGAAGACCTGCTCGCCGGTCTTCAGCGCGCCGGCGCTGGAGGCGTCCACCAGCTTGATGGTGCCGATGGGCTGGATGCGGGCGGCGGTCGCCTGCTCCTCGAGGCCCACGCTGCCGGCGGCCGGCTTGGCGTCCGTCGTGACGTAGTTGGCCAGCAGGATGATCACCAGGATGGGCACGACGAATGCGAAGAAGACGGCCCAGGCCAGCTGCTTCGGCGTCTTGATCGGGCCTTCGTGGGCGCCGTGGTCTTGATCCTGGTCCTGGTGTCCGCTCATGAAATCCTCGCTGCCGTCAGCAATAGTCTGCAATTTGGAAGATGCCAGGCCGGTGCCTGGGTGCGCCGCCAAAGGCGCGCAAAACCGCGGAATTATAGGCCGCACCCCCGGTGCACAGAGCTTTACCGGCGCGACAAATGCCGCGGACGCCACAACCGCATGATGAGAACCCGGATGTTCAGCTTTTGCACTTTGTGCCTCCTCTCATGAAGTCCTGCCTCCCGGGTCCGAGCCGCCGGCACTGGCTGCTCTGCGGTGCGACCCTCCCCCTGCTGGCCGCCTGGCCGCGCCCCTCCCGCGCCGCCGACGCGCCCCCGTTGCGCCGCGCGCCGCTCACCGACGAGGAGCGCGCCCATCACGCCCTCAAGCGGCTCGCCTACGGTCCGCGCCCCCAGGATGTGCAGGAGATCCAGCGCCTGGGGCCGGGCCGCTGGCTGGACACCTTCCTGCAGGAGCAGCTCCGCCCGCAGCCCTTGCCGCCCGCGCTGGAGCAGCGCCTGGCCGGTCTGCCGACCTGGCAGGAGACCCAGGGCGAGCTGGGCGAGCGATTCCGCAAGGCGCACCAGGCTCAGCAGGCGCGCAAGGCAGCGAAGGCGGGTCAAGGGGGCGAGGACGCCGTCGCCCAGTCCCGCCGGGAGCTGCTCCGCCCGGTGCTGCTGGAGGCCCAGTCCCAGCGTCTGTGGCGGGCGCTGGAGAGCCCGGCGCAGCTGCAGGAGCGGCTCGTCGAGTTCTGGTTCAACCACTTCAACGTCTTCGCGGGCAAGAGCGCCGTGAGCGTGTACGCCGGCGCCTACGAGCGCGAGGCCATCCGCCCGCACGTCCTCGGCCGCTTCCGGGACCTGCTGGGTGCCACGGCCCGCCACCCGGCCATGCTCATCTACCTGGACAACCACCTGAGCGTGGCGCCGGGCTTCCAGCCGCGCCGGGCCCACGCGCGCACCCAGGGGCTCAACGAGAACTACGCCCGCGAGCTGATGGAGCTGCACACGCTGGGCGTGGACGGCGGCTACACGCAGACGGACGTCACCGAGCTGGCGCGCATGCTCACGGGCTGGACCCTGGACCTGCGCGGCCTGGGCCACGCCAGGGATCTCTTCACCTTCGACCCGCGGCGCCATGACAACGGCGAGAAGCTGTGGCTGGGGCGGCGCTTCCATCACGCCAACCCGAACGAAGGGCCACGCGCCGGGCAGCGCGAGGGCGAGCAGGCGCTGGACGTTCTCGCCCGCCATCCCGCCACCGCCCGCCACCTGAGCCACCGGCTGGCCCAGACCTTCGTGGCCGACGAGCCGCCGCCGGCCCTCGTCGAGCGGCTCGCGCAGGTCTTCCTGCGCAGCGATGGCGACCTGCGCCAGTGGACCGAGGCCCTCCTCCAGGCCCCCGAGTTCTGGAGCGCCGAGCACTGGCAGGCCAAATACCGGACGCCCTACCAGTACGTGCTGGCCGCCCTGCGCGCCGTCAACGCCCAGGTGGACGAGCCCGCGCTGCTGCTGCCGGTGCTGGCCGGGGCCGGGCAGCCGCTGTACGGCTGGCAGACCCCGGACGGCTACAAGACCACCGCCGCCGCCTGGCGCGGCCCCGAGGCCCTGACCCAGCGCGTGCAGTTCGCCAGCACGCTGGCCGAGGGCCGCCTGGGCCGCCGCTGGAACGCGGACACCCGTCCGCAGAGCCTGCTGTCGACCCTCGGCCCGAGCCTGCAGGCCCCGACCCGCGCGGCCCTGCAGGGCGAGACCCCCGCCGCCCAGGCCGCCCTCCTGCTGGCCGGCCCCGATTTCATGCAGTGCTGAGGTGTGCCCATGACCCGATCTTCTTCCCGGCCCGCGGGCCTTCATCGCCGTGACTGGCTGCTGCACGGCGCAGCGGCTCTCGGCGCCCTGGCCACCCCGGCCTTCGCCACCGCCAGCCTGCCGGACGGCCGCCGCCCCCGCCTCGTGGTGGTGATGCTGCGCGGCGCCATCGACGGGCTGAACGTCGTCATCCCGCACGGGGACCCGGCCTATGCCCGTGCCCGGCCGCGCCTGGCCATCGCCCGCCCGGGCGAGGAGGGCGGCGCGCTGGCGCTGGACCGTCTCTTCGGCCTGCACCCCGCCGCCAGCCCGCTGATGCCCTACTGGCAGCGCGGCCTGCTGGGCTTCGTGCATGCCAGCGGATCGCCGGACAGCACGCGCTCGCATTTCGATGCCCAGGACTACCTGGAGTCCGGCACCCCCGGCCGCAAGGGCACGCCGGACGGGTGGATGAACCGCCTGCTGGCCGGTCTGCCCGGGCCGCACAGCGCCAGCCGCGCCCTGAGCCTGGGCAACACGCCGCCGCGCATCTTTGCCGGCCCGGCGCCCGTGGCCTTCCTCGGCACGGGCCCGAAGGCGCTGGACCCGAAGGCCATCGACCAGGCGCGGCTGCAGCGTGGCCTGGCCAAGCTGTATGCCGGGCAGGACGGCCTCTCGCAGGACTACCGCGATGCCACGCAGTCCCGCCAGGACATGCGGCGCAGCCTCGCCCAGGCGGCCGAGCATCCGCGCGGCATGAAGGACGAGGCCCCCAGCCGCGACCCCAGCGCCGATGCCGGCGCGCCCTCGGCCCGCAGCTTCGCCGCCGATGCCCGCCGTCTGGGTGACCTGCTGCGCGCCGACGCGAACACCCAGCTCGCCTTCACCTCCGTGGGCGGCTGGGACACCCACGTCAACCAGGGGGGTGCCACCGGGCAGCTCGCGAACCGCCTGGGCGCGCTGTGCGAGGGCCTCGATGCCCTGGCGCAGGGCCTGGGCGACAGCCTGCAGGACACGGTGATCGTCGTGATGAGCGAGTTCGGCCGCACCGTGCGCGAGAACGGCACCGGCGGCACCGACCACGGCCGCGGCAATGCCCTGTGGCTGCTCGGCGGCCCGCTGCAGGGCGCCGCCGGCGGCCGCGTGGTCGGCGAATGGCCGGGCCTTGAGGACCGCGCCCTGGCCGATGGCCGCGACCTCGCCGTGAGCACCGATTTCCGCCACGTGCTGGCCCCGGTCCTGCGAGGCCATCTGGGGCTGGACGACGAGGCCCTCGCCCGCGTCTTCCCCGATCTCCCGGGCCGCAGCGCCCCCGCGCTGAAGCTGCTGCGAAGCTGAGCGGCCGATCTTCGTCCGGTGATGCCTGCAAGCCGGGTTAGAATCCGTCGTTGGCGTGCGACCGTGGTGAAGTGGATATCATGGAGCCCTCCGAAGGCTTCGTCGCAAGTTCGATTCTTGCCGGTCGCGCCACACGCCGCTGGGCCCTCATTGGAGGGCCTTTTTCTTTGGGGCTGATGCCGTGGTGACTTAGCCCATCAGTTGGCCGGGATGGCCAAGGCTAAGTGAAGTCCACTCGGGGCCAGGCTGTGCTTCACTGTGGAGCGGTAGCGGTCAGGCCTCTGTGGCGGGCACGGACGGATCACGGGTTGTCACCCTGGATACTCACGAGCAAGGCAGCCGGCCTGGCGAGGCAATTCGCGAGCGCCAAAGCCGAGGCCGGCCACGTTGGGTCGCCCGACCGTAATCGCTGCACGGCTGCGCTGGTCGCAATAGCGCGATGTCGGCTTCAGGCTGGTTGCTGCCGCTCACCACCGACTGCTTAGCGGCGCTTCACCTGTGGGTAGCGAGTCCAATGGGCTTCGCACAGCACCGCCGCCTACCTTGAGCACATGGGTGTAGATCATGGTGGTGTTCACATCGGCGTGGCCCAGCAGTTCCTGCACCGTTCGGATGCCCGAGTTGTGGAAGTCGTCGGTGCGCCCTAACCTGTCGCTTGAGCCGACTCGCGTCGGCAGCCCGTCGCTCGCGGCTCATCTTCAACGTTAGGCCTCGCATGAAGTCACTCGCTGCAGCAATTCTCCTCGGCTCGCACCTATTGGCGTTCGGACAAGCGTGCGATGAAGCGAAGTTGGAGAACGCCGCACTTCAATTATTGAAGGCGCCCCAATCTGGCAAGTGCAGGGACATTGTCGGACAGCTAAATGCAGATAAGTTTTGGTCGCAGGCTTGTGATAGGTTGAACGGAAAGTACAAGGATTTACACGCGGAATTTGCAAGAAGAACTGCTTTTTATTCTCAAGGCGTCAAGAGATGGGGCGGCTTAACTTTGGTACTCCATGAAATTCACGGGCCCAGTCCTGAGCAATTTTCGATTGCGCTTTCCGGTGGATTGAACTGTTCAGGAGAAAAGATCGATCCAGTACTGGATGCGGCTTTCCCGGCATCGGATTGCGGTGAAGCATTTTGGAAAAATATTCCTGTCGAAAAATATCAGGGAGCAGTTGCTGCCGAATGTCGGTCCGGCAACTGGTTTATAGTCAACCCAAATGGTGTTGGCAATATTTCTGACAAATAAATCACTTAGCGGAAGTACGTGACACTAATCGATGCAGTCAAATCGGCCTAACCCATCGTTCAATCGGACTTTCTCCGGCACTCCTACGCCTGGCATCATTTCATTCTCGCCCGGCTCCGTCACTCTGTCGCAATCCGGTTAACTCAAACGTTAAGCTTCATAGGTGACCCGCATGACATTCGAAGCGACCCTAGTTGTTGCTGCTGCAATCCTCGCATTGGGTCGCTTCTTAGATCAATACCACTTGAAGTCTCGATCCGCGAAATGGCTGGTCGAGCTGGCACGCTCTGCCTTAGTCAGGTCATTCATCTTTCTCGACGATGTTCGCCCTGTCCAGATTGCAAGGTCAGTACTTCGCTGGCGCTGGTGGGTAGTAATCCCTTCGATGTTTTCGACCGGGGCGCTGCTATGGACCTACGGTGCACCGTCTCTTGTCTTGTTCAATTTTTGGTTCGGAGCGGGTATTAGCTGGCTAGCGTTCCTAAGTCCATTGCTGATTCAGCTGCTGTACTTTTCCGTGCTGAGTCTTGCCGCGCGAAGACTCAGCGATCCGCTTTGCACTGCGCTCTTGTTTATGAGCATCGCGCTATTCATTGGCCTTCAGCCCGCAATCTATTTCTCGCTGAAGAATGTTCAAAGCATGTATGGTGTAATGCTCACTCAACATTTTCAGAATCTCGCCCTCTTGTCCGTTGTCGCACCACTAGCTTTGCTCTTGCTATTTGTCGCGATCTTTGCACTAAAGTACTTCACCCTCTTGCTCCGCTGGTTGATTATGAAGGTCATTGACGCGGCGACTGAGCCAAAATCGGACCCGTTCGTCTACTTCGCCGCTATCTGGGCGGTTGCACTTGTTTTGCAGCAGGCCGCGGCTACGCTGCTTATTGGCAAGTGAAGCCAAACCAGTCGCTCAAGCCGACTCGTGTCGGCAAACCGCCGCTCGCGGTTCAGCTTCAACCTTGAACGACCACTTCCGGGCGCCGAGTTCAGTAAGTCGAAGGACCGCCCCCGCTGCGTAGCAGCCATCCATGTGCCAGTGGTTGCCTCGAGCGCAGGGTCAGGCCTTAAATATGAGGTTCTTAAGGTTTAAGGCCTGACCCCGCCCCTTGTGACCCCGCCCCTTGTGCAGAAACATACTCGCGGTGTATGAGTGCTGTCGAGGAGGCGTACATTGAGTGCTATCAACAGACAGGCAGATGATGAAGGTGCAACCCTCAGATCTCATTCTCCGTTTTGACGCGGACGGCAACGATGTACTACTACTAGTTCCAAAGTCACCAACAGACGTCGCGACGTTGAAGCAATTCTTCGCCGTTCCGGTGCCTGTGGGGGTAACCGTGTCTGAGTTCGCGAGCGAAATGGGGGCCGCAGTCGCGTCTTTCTTACATGCTCGACATCGTGATCGCTTCGAAGTGATCGAAACGCTAGTTGAAGACGAAGTACTGGAGTCGACTGAAGCAGTCACGTTTGGCGACGCACGACTTCTGATAGATCGACTTGGCGAAGATTCAGATCTTGCCGATCTACAAGCTATCGATGCGCTATTGCAGATAGCCAGCGAGCAAGGGGATGCTGAAGCTGAAAGTTATCTTCACAATCGATGGCCCCAGCTTCGGACAATATTTGTTCGGCGGATTTCTCGTAAGTAGCAGGTCGTTCTGACCTGCCCCCTCCGTAGATCCAGCAGGAGATCCAGGGTCAGGCCTTAAATCTAAAGGCCTACAAATTCAAGGCCTGACCCCGACTCCTCGACTCCATGGCCCCGACTCCAGAGTTCGAGCGACGCCATTTCCAATGGCTCAAAGGTGTCTAGGGAATCCGGGGCGATTCATGCAGCAGCATCTGTCTCCCCATAACACGTTAGGTTGCAAATGCAGAGAATCGCGTTTATCGAGGGGGCCGGTGGAATCGAGTCTCAGGAAGCGGTTGGCGTTCCTACGGTCACTAGCTGGTTCGCTGAGACGCTTGCGCCAAGTGCGGGATCCAGGGTCAGGCCTTAAATCTAAAGGCCTACAGATTCAAGACCTGACCCCGACTCACCTTGAGTCGGTTCTGGACACTGACCCTACGGGCCGGGAAATGCGCCCCCGCAATGTGCCCTAACCAGTCGCTCGAGCCGACTCGCGTCGGCAAGCCGCCGCTCGCGGCTCAGCTTCAACGTTGGGCCGACAGAAGATGAGTGCAACGCCTTTGTCAGATTTGATTCGAAAGTTCCATCAGACGCGCAGTCGTGAAGACTTTGATGCGGTGGTGGAACTTTGCGTGCGCGCTCCTATAGGAATAGTCGCAGTTGGAGTCCAGCCAAAGGCGCACGAGGATGTCACTATCGCAAGCGACGGAAACATTTCACTCGGAAACACCACGCATGGCGATGGGGTATCGCGGCTGATTGCATTTGCCGATCCCCGAGAGTTCAGGGCTAGATTTGGAAACAACAAGTGCAATGGAGAAATGCTGGGGGCGGAACTATTTAAAACCGCCCTGCACAATCATGAATGCGCTGGAGTTCTGCTGAACTGTGCGACAGAAGAAATCAGTGTCCCCATTCCGCGGAGCGATATTGAAGATGCAATCGAAAATTTGGCACCAAGGTCGCGTCAACTGCACGACGTAATGGAAGAAGTTCCACCCAAGCGGAAGTGGTGGCAGGTATGGTGGTGAAGCATGGGTTTTCGGCCCAACCCTTCATTGCATCGGACCTGCGCCAGCTGCGCTGGCTTATCCGCGGAATTAAAACGTTAGGCCGCAAATGAGGACTTATTGCTGCGAGGCGATGCGACACCGGATCCAGGGTCAGGCCTTAAATCTAAAGGCCTACAGATTCCAGACCTGACCCTGACTCAGGGAAGTCCCTTTCATTCGTTAGGCACATCAAGATGACGACCGCTGCTCGTGAGGCGCTGGATGACTGCAAGGGGGCTTTAGCTGAACTGGCCGACGGAGTACAGGGCGGCCAGTGGCGCAGGCGATGGATCATTTCAGTTGTCTTGCTGCGCGCAGTGGGTCATGTTCTTGACAACGTTGATGGCTCGCGGAGCGCGGCGTATCGATTGGCGATCGATTCATGGTGGAGCCAGCTGAAGGCGAGTAAGCCGGAGCCTGCGATCTTCTGGAGCCTCATAGATGAAGAGCGCAACACAATCTTGAAGGAATATCAGACTATAAGGCTGGTCAAGGCGTCACCGTTCAGCTCAGTGGGATTGAAATCAATATGAGAACAGGCGAGCAGCGGGTTGATCCTCCCAAACCGCCGATCTATCACTACACAGTGAACACAGGCGCCTTTGCCGGCATGGATCAAAGGGAGCTCATTGCAAATGCAATCGCATGGTGGGAGGTGCAGCTAAATGGAATTGATCAGGTTGCGAGAGGTTCCTAACCAGTCACTCGAGCCGACTGGCGTCGGCAAGCCGGCGCTCGCTGCACATTTTCGACGTTAGGCGCCAACAATCGGCCATGAGAGTCTTCTACATATTCTGGTTCTTCTTCTGCTGTGGGTGGGGCTACCTGTTGGCTGGCTTTGCCGAAGCTAGCTCTCCGACATGGCAACAAGTTGCTGCCTCAGTTCCGGTTTGCATCGCAGTCATTGCGGTCCCTTTTCTGATTGAGCTTCGTCGCATGCCGTCTGGCCAAAGAGCCAGCGCCCCCTCCTTGAGCCCCAAGCCCTGGCAACGTCCCACCGGGTCATTTCTATTCGGCAGCCTCACATTCCTTTTCTCAGGTCTGTGGGGTACCGTACTCGCACCACTATTGGGAGCGCCGGGTCTGAGAGTAGCCGCTCAGTTCTTGGTCTTTGGCGCCAGCGGCGTCGTTGCGATCCATGCTGTCAAGCGCGCGCTGCCTGCAAAGTTCGGCGCCTAACCCCTCCGTCAAGGGGACGTCCACGAGCGGGCTTCGCCCACTTGTGCCCGCCCTTTACGTCGAACGTTAGACATCAGTCAAATGCGACTTACGCGAAGCGATGTAAATCTGCGCCTCCATGCCATCCGTCTGCTCTGGCGCGAATGGGATCCAATCGGCGTATTTCAGATTGACGACGGTGATTGGCCCGAGGACGAGTACGACGCGTATCTCGGGCCATGCTTGTCTCTGCTTGATCAGGGCTCCTCAATTTGTGAGCTTGCTAGCTACCTCTCTAGGATCATTGGCGACCACATGGGTCTCGGAGAGTCCGGAATCGCCTATTCCAAACCAGAGGAGTTCGCTGGCAAGCTGCACTCATGGCACCAGTCGTACTTGGAGCATGGCGCGTGAGGTCGAACTAGTCGCTCGAGCCGACCCGCGTCGGCAAGCCTCCGCTCGCTGCTCAGCTTCAACGTTGAACGGCAGCTTCCGGGCGTCGAATTCGATGGAACGGAAGACCGCACCCGCTGCAAAGCCGTCTGCCGAACCCGTCGGTCAACACGAGGCTGGATGCTGTCTACGGTCAGGGGCTGCTTTGCGACGCCTACCTGTCCGACAGCGAGTTCAACGCCTGCTCATTCAGGAGCGCGGTGCTAGCGGAACGCATCGGCCACGACGAGCTTGGAAGACCTCGCGCGCATTCAGCCCGGTGTCGCCCGGCAGCGTCGCCGCCTGCCCTGGCCACGGGCTCAGGAGCCGGTCCAGGAAGCATGCCGCTCAAAGTGCCCCCGTCTGCGACTTTTGCAAGCTGGAACATTCGCAACATACTGTATAAACATCCAGTATGCTTGTCGATGTCATCCCCCTGCGCCATCGCGGCCAGCGGCTGCCGGCCGCCACCTTGCGTCTGCGCACGCCTGTGCGCGGGCAGCTGTGGATCACGCGCTTCCGCCCGGCCGTGGACAAAGACACCTCGCCCCTGCTCGCCGCCCTGCTGCGCGACCGCGAGAGCCTGCTGCCGCCCCTGGACTGGGCGGAGGTGCGCACGGTGCGCAGCTGGCAGCTCATCGTCACGGGCATCGAGGACCTGGGCTTCAGCGACAAGGCCCCGCAGCTCTTCCGCCAGAGCTGGTGGTGCCGCGTCGTGACAGACAGCGAGGCGCTCAGGCGCTAGCGGCGCGCTGCGCGGCCAGCAGCTGATCGGTTCGCCGTGCGTCGGCCAGGTCGAACATCGCCAGCGGCGGGGGCTGGATCAGCGCCCGGGCCTCGTCCTCGGAGCCCTCCAGCCACTGCGCCCAGTGCTCGGGCTCGATGTGGACCAGCGAGCGCTTGTCCTGGCCGTCCGCGGGCAGCGTCGTGTCCGGCTTGTGCAGGCGGGCCAGCAGCGGGTGCGCGTCGCAGTTGCAGGTGATGAGGGTGAAGTTGGGCACCACCTCGCCCGTCTGCGGGTCGATCCATTCGGACCACAGCCCCGCCAGGGCCCAGGGCAGGCCGTCCGCGCGGCGCAGCTGCCACCACACGTTCCTGCCGGTCTCCCAGTTGGGCTCCTGGTACCACTGCGCCGGCACCAGGCAGCGCTGCCCGGCCTTCCAGGCGGCCTTGAAGGTGGGCTTGGCCTCGATGCCCTCGACGCGCGCGTTGTTGGTGGACCGGGGACGCGGCTTGCGGGCCTTGCCGGCCGGCCCGGCCTTGGGGGCGAGGTAGTCGATGCGCTCCGGCTGCCCCGGCCGGATCAGGCCCCACTGCCCCACGGTCGCGACCCGCTCACCCGCCACGCGCCGCACAAAGGTGCCCTGGCCGAAGGGCCCGATGGGCGCCTCGACAAGGCCGTCGGGCGGCATCGACCGGAAATAGGTCGTGAGGTCGCCTTTGGGCGAAACATGGTAGAGATTGCACATCCGGCAGGACAGGAAGTTCACCTGACGTGCGGATTGTGCTTCTGATGAACAGCGGGGGATGTCCCCTCCCTGTGTGAGGGCGAGACGCGAGGGGCGGGGCGACGTCGCTCCCGAAGAGGGCCGCCTGACGTCCTGCGCGGCGCAAGACCCGAGGCGGCGCCCACCTGTCACCACGGGGATCCATGCAGCCGCCGCACCGCGCTGGCAGGCAGGTCCGGCGAGCCTGCGCGACCCGCCCGGATCGGCTCAAGCGCCGCCTTGCCGGTCGCACCAGGTGCGGCGATGCCGCAGACTGCCGATCAGGAGCCAGGCCAGCCACAGCAGTGGCAGGGCCACATACCCCAGGCCTGCAAGCCCATGGAGCCAGGCGAGCGGCCCTTCCAGGAGGGATCGCGAGAGCGGACAGGCGTCCATCAGCACCGGCACGAGGAACATCTCGAACACGAACCAGGGGGGGCCGATCAACACCAGCGCGAGAGCGGGCCCCCCCACCAAGCGGGCTGCGCCCGACAGCGTGAAGGCCAATCGTGACGACGGGCGCTCCTTGAAGGACAGGGACACGAGCGCCGGCACGAGCACCGGCGCCAAGCCGAACACGGCCCATGCCCAGAACGCTTCGGGCATGCGCTCGTACAGGGTGCCCAGGGTGTCTGCGAGGGGACTCATGGGCCCGCAGCCTACCCTGAAACAGGCGGGTGATCCCGCGCGATGTCGGGCACGGCGGGCGACGTGCCGGGCCCGACGCGGAACGACCGGGCCTGCCGCGTCGGGCAGTCGGCCGCCAACCAGCGGACGACGTGGTGCCCCCGCGCCCGCATCGCCATGTCGACCGCCAGCGCATGTTCGTCGCCCACGGAGGTGGACATCAGCAGCCTCACCGGCTCACGCCCCTTCCTGCGGCGGCGAGTGCTCCGATCGAACGCCGGCTGCCTTGGCTTGTCATGCGATCCCGAATCCAAGGGTGCGTCGCCCTGTCGGCGAAGCTGGCATTCCTGAACTGGGCGTCTTTGCACCCACCTAACTCGCTAGATGACCACCATGGAATCGCACCAAAAGCCGGCGCCATCCTTCCCATGACCGCAGCCCCATCGCCGCCAAATGCCGACAATGGCGGGTGATTCCTGCTGATCGCGGCCTCGATCGCGGTAGCTTTCGGGCCGCCTTCGGGACGCCTTCCGGCTTCCCCCAGGCCACGCCCGAGGCCTCCCGACGATCGCCAGGATGCTGATCGCACCCGCCCCGCCGGGCCACCGCCATCTGAGGTTAAACTGCGCCGATCGAGGATTCGTCCAACCGGACGAAGCGATAGAGGGGGCGCTTGAGGGCATGCAAAGGCCACGAGCCCCGTGAGGAATCTGGGCCCCTGGGTGCCCGGATACAGGAGGACCAGCTGTATCTCTGGTCAGGTTGAGAAATCAAATGCAAACCAAGACTCAAGAAATCCAGGCCCTGAATCAGGCCGAGATCGACGCCGTGTCCGGCGGCATCATCGGTGTCGTCGTCGTCGTGGTCGCCAGCGCCCTGCTGGGCGGCTGCGCCACGGTCAACGGCCCGAACAACAGCAACCTGAAGAAGGACCAGAAGTAATCTCTTGCTTCTGAATCAGACGAGGCCCTTCACGGGCCTCGTTTTCCATCCGCCTGGCCTGTCGATCCCCGCCTGACAACTCTCCCGAACGCCCCATGAAGCCGACTGCCGCTCTGCGCCGCCTCCCGCTCTGGATCGTCGCGGCCGTGGCCGCGCACTTCCTGCTGCTCACGTTCTGGTTCCTGCCTGCCTATCTGGTGCAGCCCGGCAATCTGCGGTCGTCGATCTACCACGTCAGCTACTCGATCGCCTCGCGCCTCGTGAACCTCAGTGACCTGACCCTCACGGTCGGCAAGACCTGCAGCAGCGACCGCGCTGTCTGCCGGGATTCCTACATCCTCGAAGGCGATCTCGAATCCGGCGACGGCGAGCGCTTCGTCGCCAAGCTGGACGCCGCGCTGAAGCAGCATCCCGACATCCGCCTGATCTGCCTGAACTCCAAGGGCGGCTACAACCAGGAGGCGGCCACGATCGCCCGGCACATCAAGGCCAGCGGCCTCGACACCTGCGTGGGCGACCTCCCGCTGGGCCCGCTCGAGCTGCAGCAGCCGGGCGTGCGCTACACCGCCACCTGCGAATCCGCCTGCGTGATGCTGCTGCTGTCCGGCCGGCACCGCATCGCCATCGGCGATCGCTTTGCCGTCGGCCTGCATGCCACCAAGGCGCTCATCGAAGTGCAGAAGCCGGGTGAGGAAACGGCGGCGGGCCCGGGCCAGGCCGCGTCCGGCCCGGTGAACTTCACCTCGGACCTCGCGCTGAAGGACGTGCAGACCCAGTACGACGGCGCCCTGCAGGTCAGCGAGGCCGAGGTCCGGGCGCTGGTCCAGGCGTCTTCCCTGACGCCCGGCTCCCGCATGTACTACCTGTCCCGGGAGGAGCAGGCGGCGCTCCATCTGTTCACCGAGCGCCTCACGGCGCCCTGAGCGGCCCCGGCCCGCACCGGGGCGGCCGTCGCCTACAGGTGCCGCGCGAAGAAGCGCACGACGCGGCCGCGCGCCTGGTAGGCCTGCTCCACATCGGGCTTGAAGTGGACCGTCGGCAGCACCCCGGTGCGGAAGTAGCTGCCAAGATCGGCGAAGGGGTCCGTGACCGTCATGGGCACCATGAGGCGGTCCCAGCCGTGCGTGGCGCCGGGATAGGCGTTCACGCTGACGATCCCGCCATGGCCCGCGTTGGCCGCACGCGCCAGCGCTTCGCAGGGGCCGCTGCCCTTGTCGTAGTCATCCAGCGAGCCGACCTGCAGCAGCACCGGGGCGCCGGTGAGGTTCAGCCACTGCACGCCGTACTGTGCCGGCGTCGTGTGCATGGCGCCGGCCAGGGCGGCGTTGTTCCAGGCGTAGCAGACCGGGTAGTGCGCCACGTGGGCCTTGAAGGTCCGTCCTCCGCCGAACTGCCCCGCATAGAGCCGCTCCGCCGTCCCCATGCTGACGAGTCCGCCCCAGGAGAAGCCCAGCACGCCGACGCGACTGCCATCGATGCGCGGCTGCTGCGCGAGGAACTGCAGGGCCGAGAAGGCGTCGGGGTAGGTCAGCACCGGGGCGGTGGGCCGCTGCGCCGCCGTGGTGACGCCGCGCGCCTGCCACATGTCGATCTGCAGCGTCGCGATGCCGGCGGCGTTGAGGGCCGACTCGTAGAAGTCCCCCCGCGCGTCCACACCGGCCGAGCCGTGCAGGATGAGCACCGCCGGCAGCTTGCGATGGCCGTGCCGCGGCACGGTCAGCTTGCCCTGGATCGTCAGGGGCGAGCCCGGCGATGCGAGATTGGGGGACGGGAACTGGACGAAGGACACTTCGCCCGGCACCACCGGCGCCGTCAGGGCCTCCAGCAGCGCAGCGGGGGACTCCGCCCGCGCCGGGGTCGATCCCAGCGCCGCCACCGCGGCCACCGCCGCCAGACCTGTCACCTTGAGCCATTGCCACGCCATGTCTGCCTCCGTTCAGATGGGGAATGCGCCGGGGGACTCCCCGGCGCTGACGACAAGCTAACACCGAGCGTCGCCGCCCGCCCTCCGGGCAAGTCTGTAGCCTTGAACGGGGGCGCGTCACGGCCGCACAATGCCGTGCCGATCCTCCTGGAGCCTCCCATGACCCTCCGCCTCGCCGCCTGCAGCTGCGGCCAGCTCACCGCCCGCGTCACGGCGGAGCCTGTGCGTGTCTCCGTGTGCCACTGCCTGGCCTGCCAGCGACGCACCGGCGGCCCCTTCGCGCAGCAGGCCCGCTTCCCGCGCGAGCAGGTCGAGGTGGCCGGTGAATCGACCACCTACGTCCGCGTCGGCGACGAGGGCACCCGCGCCCATTTCCATTTCTGCCCGCGCTGCGGCGTGACGGTCTGGTACGCGCCCGAGGCCTTTCCCGACTTTCTCGTCATCCCGGTCGGCGTCTTCGCGGAGCCCGGCTTTCCCGCGCCGACGGTGTCCGTCTACGAGTCCCGCAAGCACCCTTGGGTGGTGATGCCTGCCGGGGCGGAGCACTACGACTAACCGAATTTGTCAGCGCCCTTCCACACAGCGCCGCCGGCCGACGGACCGGCGGGACGCTCACAGGCTGCGCAGGGGCGCCTGCGCGACGCACTTCAGCAGGACGTCCGCATCCACGGGCTTGACGAAGTGCCGGTCGCAGCCGGCGCTGAGGGCCCGGGCCCGGTCCTCCTCCTGACCGTAGCCGGTCAGCATCAGGAGGGTCACGCCGGCCATGGCGGCGCGGCCACGCAAGGTGCGCGCCACCTGGTAGCCGTCCTGGCCCGGCAGGCCGACGTCGAGGATGACCACGTCCAGGATCTGGCGCTCGGCCAGCTCGAGGGCGCGCGGTCCGTCATGCGCCAGCCACACCTGGTGCCCGTGCAGGCGCAGGATCGCCCCCAGCATCTCGGCGGCGTCGATGTTGTCGTCCACCACCAGCACCCGCCGACAGGACGTCTCACGCGCCGTCGGCACCGGCTCGGGCACCAGGGCGGCGGCCGGCGCCCGGGACGCGAGCAGCGGCAGGCGCACGGTGAAGGTGCTGCCCCGCCCGAGCCCGGGGCTCGAGGCACGGACCTCCCCGTGATGCAGCTCCACCAGCTGCCGCACCAGCGTGAGCCCGAGACCCAGCCCTCCCTTCGAGCGATCCAGGGTGCGGTCGGCCTGGCTGAACAGATCGAACACATGGGGCAGCATGTCCGCCGAAATGCCGACCCCGGTGTCACTGACCTGCACCTCCACATGGCCGTCGTCCGCATGGGCCGCGACCCGGATCGTGCCCCCCTCGTCGGTGTACTTCGAGGCGTTGTTCAGCAGATTGGCAAACACCTGGGTGAGCCGCACCAGGTCCCCGTTGAGCAGCAGCGGCTCATCCGGCAAGGCCACCTGCAGCGTCTGGTTCCGCGCCCCGATGGACGCCTGGCTGACTTCCAGCGACCGGGCGATGACGACGCTCAGCTCCACCGGCGCCAGCGCGAGCTCGGTCTTGCCGCGCGCGATCCGAGCCACGTCGAGCAGGCTGTCGAGCAGGCGACGCATCGCCTCGGTCTGGCGCTCGATGACGCCGACGGCCCAGGCCGAGGTCTCGGGCGCGACGTCCTCGCATGCCAGCAGCTGGGCGGCATGGCGGATAGGCGCCAGCGGATTGCGCAGCTCGTGCGCCAGCATGGCCAGGAAATCGTCCTTTCTGCGGTCGGCGTCGAGCAGCTCGCGCTCGGCCAGCTTGCGGTCCTCGATGTCGAGCATCAGGGCGACATAGCCGGCGAACTCGCCGTCGCCGCCGGCATAGGGCACGCTGATGGACCGCGTCCAGCGCGGGGCCCCGTCGGGCCGGCTCAGGCGGATGTCGATCTCCAGGCGCGCCTGGGCGGCATAGGCCTGCGTCTGCGCGGACAGGTAGCGCTGCCGGTCCTGCGGATGGACATACTCCAGCCAGCCGGAGCCCAGCAGCATCTGCGGCGTCGCGCCGGTGAACTCGGTGCAGGCGCGATTGACGAACTGCGCGCGGCCGAACCGGTCCTCCACCCGCAGCAGCACCGGGATGTCATCGGCCAGACGACGGAAGCGGACCTCCGTCTCGATGCGCCGCCGCTCGGTGATGTCACGCTCCGTGGACAGCAGCGCCGACACCTCGCCCTGGTCGTCGCGCAGCGCGGACATCACCACCGACACACAGACGCCCTGGCCGCCACGGGCCTGCCGCAGCGTGTCCGCGGGGCCCGCGGCGCCGTCCTCCCAGGCCTGCGTCATCAGCTGCCGGCTCTGCTCGTGGCACTCGGGCGGCGCCAGATCGAAGACCGTCAGCGTGCAGGCGTGCGCCGCCGGGTGGCCGTACAGCCGCTCGGCCCCCTTGTTCCAGTTCAGGATGGCGCCCTGCCGGTCCAGCGTGATGACGGCGTCATTGGAGTGGTCCAGCACCGAGGTCAGCTGCCGGACCTGCTGTGCCGCCTTGCGGATCACGGTGATGTCCGTGAAGGTCGCCACGACGCCATCGACCTCGCCCGCCTGCGTGAGGAAGGGCTGCAGGCGGCGCAGGTACAGCCGGCCTTCCGGGCCTCGGACCTCGGCATCCACGGTCTGGCGCGTGGTGAACGTGCGGAGCGCCTCCTGGACGAACTGGGGATCGTCCACCCGGCTGGCCATGTCGCTGAGCAGCCGCCCCTCGTCCCCCGGGCGCAGGCTGAAGAGCCGGGTGACCGCGGGCGTGAAGCGGCGGATGCGCATCTCGCGGTCCAGCAGGATGGCGGCCAGCGCCGTGCTCTCCAGCAGGTTGGCCAGGTCGTCCGCATTGCGGGCGACTTCGATCATCCGCTCCTCGAGCTGCGCGTTGACGGTGGACAGCTCCTCGTTGAGCGACTGCAGTTCCTCCTTGGAGCTCTCCAGCTCCTCGGCCGATGACTGCAGCTCCTCGTTGAGCGACGACGCCTCCTCGCTGGCGAGGCGCAGCTCCTCGTTGCTGCGCTCGGCATCCTCCAGCGCCTGCGACAGCTCCCGGCGGCTCTCCTCGATCTCGCCGGCGACGTCGATCGCGTGCAGGTCCGACGGGAGGGGCAGGTCCGGCGTGCGGTCCGGGATCGTGAAGGTCACCACGAAGGCGCCATGGCCGGCCTTGCCCTGCACGGCCTGCGCATGCATGACCACCAGCCTCGTCGCCGCGCCGTCCCGCAGGGCGATGCGCCGCGACGTGGCCACGCCATCGGCGCACACCTGGCGCATCAGCAGGCGCATGGCGGGGCGCAGCTCCTGGCGCACATTGCGCAGCAGCTCTTGCGTGGCGTCTCCCTGCGGCGCGAGGAAGCTGCCGGTGTCGCCCTGGTAGAACAGCGCGCGCCCTTCCCGGTCCACGAGCACGGCGGCGCAGGCCTCCCCGCCCGCCAGGTGCTGGCGCAGGACCTCCGCGGCCGCCAGCGGCTGCTCGGACTCGCGGCGCATCGACTCCGGCACCGTGTTGCGGGACGCCACGAAGCCGCGCGGCAGGTGCGAACGACCGGGAAGGCGGCGGTACAGCCGAGGCAGACGGGGCTCCGGCTCGAACAGGCTGCCGTGCCCCGTCAGGGACTCGGCCTTGCCGAACCAGAGGAAGCCTCCGGGCCGCAGCGCGAAATGGAACAGCTGCACGATGCGGTCCTGGAGCGACTGCTCGAGGTACATCAGCACATTGCGGCACAGCAGCAGATCCAGCCGCGAGAACGGCGTGTCACGCATCAGGTTCTGCGGCGCGAACATCACGCTTTCCCGCAGCGGCTTGCTCACGACATAGCTGTTCTCGCGGCGATCGAAGAAGCGGGCCAGCCGCGCGGGGGACACAGTGGCGTCAATCGAGGCCGGATAGACCCCTCGACGAGCCGCCGCCAGCGCGTCCAGATCGAGGTCCGTCCCGAACACCTGCACCGCCGCCGGCAGGCCTCGCTGTTCGAGCGCCTCGATCAGCAGCATGGCGATGGAGTAGCTTTCCTCGCCCGAGGAGCAGCCGGGCGTCCACACGCGCAGCGGAGGATCGTCCGCACGACGCCCCTCCAGCAGGGCCGGCAGCGCGACCTCCGCCAAGGCATCCCACGCCTCGCCGTCGCGGAAGAAGGACGTCACGCCGATGAGGAACTCGCTGGCCAGGTCGGCCGTCTCCTCGGGCGAGTCGCGCAGCAGCTGCAGGTACTCGCTCAGGTGCTCGCATCGCGTCTGGACCATGCGCCGGCGCAGCCGCCGGCCCAGCATGCCCTGCCGGTACAGCTGGAAATCATGACCCGTGCGCTGCAGCACCAGCGCCAGCACCTCCTGCATGAGCGCAGGGACCTGGGCCGCGCCCCCGTCGTCAGGGGCGGCGAGCAGTTCCGGCACCTGCGGCTGGTGCTGCAGGAAGGTCGCCAGGGCCTGGGCCATGCCGGGCGGCGTCATCACCTCATCGACGGCCCCGGCATCGATCGCGCTTTGCGGCATGCCCGGGAATTCAGCGGTGGCGGGGGTCTGCGCCAGCGTCCAGCCGCCGTTCGCCTTGATGGCCTTCAGGCCCGCGGTGCCGTCGTGGTCGGTGCCGCTGAGCACGATGCCCACGGCCCGCGGGCCGACGTCCTGCGCCAGCGCCGCCATGAAGTGGTCGATGGGCCGGAAGGACGCCGCCTTGTCGACCGGGCGGTCCTCGAGCGTCAGCACGCCGCCCTGCACGCCCATCCAGCGCCCCGGCGGCATCACGTGGATGTGCCCGCCTCGAAGCACATCGCCGTCCCGCACCTCCTGGGCAGGGAGCGGACCGGCCCGCCTCAGCAGCTCCGCCAGGTAGCTGGTGTGCTGCAGCGGCAGGTGGGTCACCACGACGAACGACATCCGCTCGTCCACCACCAGGGCACTGAACAGCGCGCGCAACGCATCCAGGCCTCCGGCCGAGGCCCCCACCGCGACGACGATCGCCTGCGCGGCATCCGATGCGGGCGGCGACGAAGGGGGAGAGGGATCAGGGGGCAGGGTCATGGGGAGTCCAGGGGGAGCAGGCAACGCGCAAGGTGCCGATCGCCCCGCAGGCCGCAGGCCGTAGCAGCAGCCCCGATACCGTGCACTAGGAGCGGCACTCTACTCTTGTCAAGACGGGATCGCTGGCATTTCTGCCATGCGCGACAGGCCCCCGCCGGGCACGGCACTTGCCCTGGGCATCCGGACGCCCCCGGACCCCTGCCATGCCCGACCTTCAGCGACGCCTCTTCCTCACCGTCCGCGACGGAGCCGCCTTGGCGACCAGCCTCGCGCGGGATGCCGGCCAGCCCGCGGGCAAGGCTGCGGCGCCGGCGTCCTACCGCTTCTGCACCCCGGACGAGGAGGCGGTGATCGAGGCCGGCGAGCGGCGCTACCGCGACGGTCCGTGGGCCCCCGGCCTGCCGACCCCGGGCTGCCAGCTGCCCTTGACGCCGGCCCAGTTCTTCCGCACCGCCTGGCGCGGATGGCAGGCGTGGCTCGCCGGGCGCGCTCAGCCGGGCTTCGCGCAGCGCTGGACGGGGCTGCCGGGGCCGCTGGCATGAGGCGCGCCCGGCGTCTGCTCGAGGCCCTCGCCTTCACGCTGGCGATGGTGCTGGGCTTCATGCTGGTGGTCGGCCTGAGCGGCTGCGAGCGCAGGGCCGCTCCCTGGGCCGGCGCACCGGCGAGCGCGCCCTCCTCGCCCCTGTCACCCTCCTCGTCCTCCGCGCCCTCGGCGCCCCCCCGGCCCGCTGCCGCCGCCTCCCGCCAGTGAATCCACGCCCAGCCTGGCGGACCTGGACGCCGGTGAACGCCGGGCCGGCGGCAAGCTCACGAGGCCGGGCCGAAGCACTGATCGAAACGTGCCATCGTGTAGGCGAGCCTCGCTTCGGACAGGCCGAAAAAGGCACCGAGCGCGTCTCTCGGCAGGTCGAAGTGAACCGAGAACGTCTGGGGTTCGGGCGGATACGTGTGCGCCGAGGGCTGGCCCTGGCCGTGATGCAGCGTCTGCCCGTCGATCTCGACATGGATCCCCGCCGCGCTGTAGCGGACCCGCATCTCGAAGGCCGTCACGGCGTGGTTCTCGTAGCCGTCCGCCGCCGAGCCCACGCTCACCCAGCCCAGATGCTCGCCACGCACCTCGTAGTGAAGGCCCCGGACCATCAACGCGGGATCCTGCACGAGCAGCATGGCCGGCGTCACGGGGATCAGGGCGACGTAGGGCGAGCTCATGCTCGGCGGGTGCGGCGCCATCGAGAGCGTCTCATCCAGGCTCACCGCGACCTGGGCCCCCCTGGGCACGCCATCCACCCGCAAGTGGCCCTTGAATTTTCCGGTGCTATACATCGCTCGCCCTCCTCGCCCCGTGTGGGCGTCTGCTGTCTGTCGAGCGCCTCACGATAGCAGCCGCCTCGCACACCGGCAGACGCGATAGCACCTCTCATCAGGTCCACAATCGCACCCCGGCGCCCTCCCCTCGGGCGCGCCTTGCCGCTGCCCCCATGTCGAACGCCCATCCTGCCGCTGCTCTCCCTTTCCGCGCCGACCTCCAGGGCCTGCGCGCCGTGGCGGTGCTGGTCGTGTGCCTGGCGCATGCCGGCGTGCCGGCGCTGGCCGGTGGGTTCGTGGGCGTGGACGTGTTCTTCGTGCTGTCCGGCGCCCTGATCACCGGCCTGCTGCTGCGGGAGCTCGAGCAGGCCGGACGCATCGACTTCCTCGGCTTCTATGCCCGGCGTGTGAAGCGCCTGCTGCCGGCGATGCTCACCATGCTGGCCGTGTCCTTCGCCGCCGCCGCCGCCCTGCTCTCGGACACCGAAGCCGCCGCGCAGCTCGCCTCCGCGCCCTACGCCGCCACCTGGGTGAGCAATCTCTACTTCGCGTTCGCCAAGTTCGGCTATTTCGAGGAGCTGGCGGCGCGGGACCTCTTCATCCACACCTGGTCGCTGGCGGTGGAGGAGCAGTTCTACCTGGTCTGGCCGCTGCTCCTGACCCTGCTCCCCTGGCGCTCCCCGACCGGCACGGCGCGGGGCCTCGCGGTCCTGGGCGCGGCGGGGCTGGCTGCGTCCCTCTACTGGACGTACAAGCGCCCCGAATTCGGCTTCTATCTGATGCCCTCGCGCAGCTGGCAGTTCGCGCTGGGCGGCCTGGCCTACCTGGCCGCCTCCCGCCCGGACCTGCGCCGCGCGCTGACGCCGCCGCGCGCGGCGCTGGCCTGCGGGCTGGGCCTGGGCCTGATTCTGGCCAGCACCGCCCTCCTGCACCCGCGCCTGGCCTATCCCGGGGCCTGGGCCCTGCTGCCTTCGCTGGGCGCGGCGCTGCTCATCGCCGGCGGGCCGGCCCTGGGCGCGCGCCATCCGCTGGCGCACCCGGCGCTGGTCTGGCTGGGCGACCGCTCGTATGCGCTCTACCTCTGGCACTGGCCGGTGCTGGTCCTGGGTTTCGCGCTCGGCTACGAAGGGCAGCCGGGGCCGACGGCGGTCCTGGGCCTGTTTGCCCTGCTGCTGGCCATGGTGAGCTACCGGTGCGTGGAACTGCCGTTCTGGAAAGGCCGGGCGAGCCACGGTCCGGCCCGGCGCACCCTGCTGCTGGGCGTGCTCGCGGTGGTGGTGGCGCTCGCGGGCGGCCTGACGGGCCTGCGTGCGCTGGAGCCGCCGCCGAGCGGGGCCGCCGACGCCGCCTCGGCCTGGCGGGGCGACGCTCCCGTGATCTACCGCCAGCATTGCGATGCCTGGTACAGCCATGCACGCGTCGAGCCCTGCGTGTTCGGCCCCGAGACGGCCCAGCGCACGGTGGTGCTGCTGGGCGACAGCATCAGTGCGCAGTGGTTCTCGCTGGTGCAGGGGATCTTCGCGCCGCCGCAGTGGCGCGTCGTCGTGCTCACGAAGTCGTCCTGCCCGATGCTGGACATCGACATCTTCTACGAGCGGATCGGCCAGACCTACCAAGTGTGCACCGACTGGCGCCATGCCGTCCTGCAGGACCTGGCCCGGCTTCGCCCGGATGTGATCGTCATGGGCGGCGTGGCCTCCGAGCGTTTCACGCCGGAGGATTGGGTCGAGGGCAGCACGCGGGTGCTGCAGCAGCTCAGCCCGGCCGCGGGCACCATCCTGCTCGTCCCGGGCACCCCCCGGCTCGGCTTCGACGGCCCGGGTTGCGTGGCCCGCCACCGCGCGCCGGACGGCACGATGCCCGCGGGCGCCTGTCAGGCCGACGGGGCCCTGGCCGAGGTCGCCCCCGTGACGCGCCACCTGGCGACGGCGGCGGCCCGCTTCCGCAATGTGCACCTGCTGGACCTGAACGACCTCGTCTGCCCGGGCGGCCGCTGCCGCGCCGTCAGTGCCGACGGCGTGGTGGTCTTCCGCGACGGACAGCACCTGACCGACCGCTTCGTGCGCTCACTCATCCCCGCGGCACGGCCGCGCTTCGAGCAGCAGGTGCCGGCCCTGGGCCAGCCGTGACTCCGGCGAGGCCCCGGGCGGTGACGGCCGCTCAGTAGCCCAGCGTGAAGCGCTGGCGCGGGAACTGCGGCTGCTCGGCCTCGGCCACCAGGGCCGCGGCGAGATCGGCCACGGTGATGCGCGACTGCCCGGCGGCGTCGAACACCGGCTCATCTCGACCGAGACGGTAGACGCCCGTGCGCTCGCCCGGCTCCAGGTGGATGGCGGGCGACAGGAAGGTCCAGTCCAGGCCCCCCGCCGTCTTCAGGCGGTTCAGCGCCTCGCGGGCGGCCAGGGCGCCGGCCTTCCATTCGGCCGGGAACTCCGGCGTGTCCACCAGTTGCACGCCGGGCGCGATGTACAGGCTGCCGGCGCCCCCGACCACCAGGAGGCGCGCCACGCCCGCGGCCTTCACGCCGGCCAGGATGGCGTCGCTGCCGCGCAGGAACTCGTCGTGCAGGTCGGCATGGCCCCAGCCGGGGTTGTAGGCGCTGATCACCGCGTCCACGCCGCGCACGGCCTCGGTCACGGCGGCGGCGTCGGTGACGTCCGCCCGCACGGTCTGCAGACCCGGCTGCGCCGCGAGCTTGCCCGGGTCACGCACCAGGGCGCGCACCTCGTGGCCCCGGGCCAGCAGTTCCTTCAGCACGGCGCTTCCCACAAAGCCGGTGGCGCCAATCAGGGCGATCTTCATACGATGTCCTTTCGTCGGTGCGACCGTTCCCGGCGGGGGCCGGCGGCCGCGGTGTTGCGATGGGATGAACTTTAGAAACTTCACGATGCCGCGATAAGACGGCAGAATTCGCCAGCACTGTTTAGAAAAACTTCATGCTGGACCAGTTGAAACGCATGGCCGTGCTGGCCACCGTCATCGAGCAGGGCAGCTTCGCCGGCGCCGCCCGGCAGCTGCAGACCAGCACCTCGGCCGTGAGCCAGCAGGTGCGTGCGCTCGAACGGGACATGGGCGTGACCCTGCTGCACCGCTCCACCCGCAAGCTCAGCCTGACACCCGCCGGCACGCGCTTCCACGAGGGCTGCGCCGCCATGCTGGCCGCCGCGCGCGACGCCCAGTCCCAGCTGCACCAGCTGCGGGACGCCCCCGAGGGCGAGCTGCGCATGACGGCGCCCGTCGGCTTCGCGCGGCAGCTCGGCCCGGCCCTGGCGCCGCTGCTGGCCGCGCACCCGGCCCTGCGCCTGCATCTGGAGGTGGACGACGGCTTCACGGACCTCGTCGAGAAGCGCATCGACCTCGCCATCCGCTTCGGCCGGCTGCCCGACAGCAGCTGGGTCGGCACGCGCATCGGCGAGAAGACCGTGTCGCTGTTCGCCGCCCCGGCCTACCTCGCCCGGCACGGCGTGCCCGAGCTCGGCACCCTCGCCGCCCACGACTGGCTGCTGCTGCGCGCGGAGGCCTCCAGCCACCACCGAGTGCCGCTGCCGGGCCCGGGCAGCCCGATGATCGAGGTCCAGGCCCGCGCGACCAGCAACAACCAGCTGAGCCTGCAGCAGCTCTGCGAGGCCGGCCTCGGGCTGGCCCTGCTGAGCCCCGGTGATGTCGGCGAGGCCGCACAATCCGGACGCCTGATCGGCCTGCTGCCCCAGCTGGCATGGCCGACCCTGCCGATCCATGCCCTCACCCCGCAGCGCGATGCGCAGCCCGCCAAGGTGCGCCATGCCATCGCCGCGCTGCGGCAGTTCTTCCAATCGACGGAACCGACCTGACGCCATGCGTGATGACTCCCCCGCGGCGACCGCCGCGCAAGACCCGCCCCCCTCGCTGCCGGACGGGCCGCTCACCGGCCTCAAGGTGCTGGAGCTGGGCCAGCTGATCGCCGGCCCCTTCGCGGGCAAGACCCTGGCCGACTTCGGCGCGCGCGTCATCAAGGTCGAGCCCCCCGGCAGCGGCGACCCGCTGCGCCAGTGGCGGTTGCTGCACGAGGGCGAGAGCGTGTGGTGGCAGGTGCAGAGCCGCAACAAGGAGAGCATCACCCTCGACCTGCGCGAGCCAGGCGACCGCGCCCTGGCACGCCGCCTGGCGGCCGAGTGCGACGTGCTCATCGAGAACTTCCGGCCCGGCCTGATGGAGGAATGGGACCTGGGCTACGAGACGCTGGCCGCCGACAACCCGGGCCTCGTCATGCTGCGCATCAGCGGCTTCGGGCAGACCGGGCCCTACCGCGACCTGCCCGGCTTCGCCGTGGTGGCCGAGGCCATGGGCGGGCTGCGCCACCTGATGGGCGAGCCGGGCCGCCCGCCGGTGCGCGCGGGCGTGAGCCTGGGGGACACGCTCGCGGCGCTGCACGGCGTGATCGGCGTGCTGCTGGCCCTGCAGGCGCGCCAGCGCACGGGGCGCGGGCAGGTGGTGGACGTGGCGCTGTACGAGTCGGTCTTCAACTGCATGGAGTCCCTGCTGCCCGAGTACAGCGCCTTCGGGGCGGTGCGTGAGCCCGCCGGCTCGGCCCTGCCCGGCATCGCGCCCAGCAACGCCTACCGCTGCGCCGACGGCCAGGTGGTGATCGGCGGCAACGGGGATTCCATCTTCAAGCGCCTGATGACGGCCATCGGCCGCGACGACCTCGGGCAGGATCCCGGCCTCGCCGGCAATGCGGGCCGTGCCGCGCGCGTGGACGCGCTCGACGCCGCCATCACCGCCTGGACGGTGCAACGGCCCGTCGACGAGGTGCTGCGCGTGCTGCAGGCGGCACGCGTGCCGGTGGGCCGCATCTACACGGCCCGGGACATCGCCGAGGACCCGCACTACCGGGCCCGCGGCATGATCGAGACGCTCACCACCGGCCGGGGCCTGCGCCTGGAGGTGCCGGGCATCGTCCCCAAGCTCAGCGACACGCCGGGGCGGCTGCGTCAGCTGGCGCCCAGCCTCGGTGAGCACAATGCCGACGTCCTGGGCCCGCTGCGCGACGCGGCAGCCCAGGCCAGCAAGACCTGACCCCACGCACGGACGTCATGAACCTCAGCCCCGCGGCCTGGGCCCGCATCCTGCCCTTCCTGCTCTTCCTGGGCCTGCTGGCCCTGCGCGGCGCCATGGCCGACCTCGGCTGGCTGGATGCGCGCTGGATCTACGCCCTCAACCTGCTGCTGGTCGGCGGCCTGCTGGCCTGGAGCTGGCGCAGCTTCGGGGAGCTGCACCGCCAGAACCGTCCGCAGGGCCGTGAGGCGCTGTGGAGCGTGCTGGTGGGGCTGCTCGTGTTCGTGGCCTGGATCCAGCTGGATGCGCCCTGGATGCAGATCGGCGAGCCCACCGCCGCCTTCGTGCCCCTGCAGGCGGACGGCCGGCTCGACTGGGCGCTGATCGCCGTGCGCTGGCTGGGCGCCGTCGCGCTGGTGCCCGTCATGGAGGAGCTGTTCTGGCGCAGCTTCGTCATGCGCTGGCTGGAGCACCCGCAGTTCGAGGCCGTGCCGCCGCAGCGCGTGACGCTCAAGCCCGTCGTGCTCTCCACCTTCGCCTTCATGCTGGTGCACCCGCTGTGGCTGGCCGCCATCGTCGCCGGCGCGGCCTATGCGGCGCTGTACGTGCGCACCGGCCGCCTCTGGAATGCCGTCATCGCGCATGCCGTCACCAATGGCGCGCTGGGCGTGTGGGTGGTGGCCACGGGGCACTGGCAGTTCTGGTGAAGCGACCGGGCCGGCGGGCCGCCGGGCCGTTCAAGCGCCAGGCATGCGCCGGCCCAGCCCCCAGATGCTGGCCATGAGCAGGACGGCGCCGACGTACTGCAGGGGGCCCAGCGCCTCCCCCAGCAGCCACGCGGACAGCAGCACGGCCGTCAGCGGCTCGATGAGCGTGGCCACCGTCAGGGCCGTGGCGGAGATGCGCGCCGCGCCCCAGCTGAAGGCCAGCAGCGCCAGGGCCGCGGTCACCACGCCGAGGTAGAGGTACCAGGCCTGGGGCGGCAAGCCGTCGGGCCACTGCAGGGGCCGCACCCAGCCGTACAGCCCCATCGTCACGGCCGCGACCAGCGTCATGCAGGTCGCGGCGGGGCCGGCGCCCAGGCGCGTGGACAGCCGGCCGCTGGTCAGCGAGAAGCCGGCGAACAGCAGCGCGGACACGAGCGAGTAGCCCACGCCCGCCAGCACATCCGCCGCCGGCACGGCCTGCGACGGCCCGTGCCGCGAGACGACCAGGCCCGTGCCGAGCAGCGCCGCGCCCAGCACGAGCACCCGCGCCGCATCCAGCCGCTCCCGGCCGCGCAGCACGCCGTGCAGGCTCACCAGCACGGGCGGCAGGCACAGCGCGATCAGGGTCGGCACGGCGGCGCCCATGCGCTCGATGCCGAGGAACCAGCACAGCACATAGCCCGCCATGGCCACGCCCGCGCCGACGAGGGGGCGCCACAGCGCGGCGATGTCACGCCCGGGCAGGCGACGGCCGAAGACCAGCAGCAGCACCGCCGCACCGATCGCGAATCGCCAGAAGGAGATCGAGGCCGGCGTGAAGCCGTGCCGGCTGACCAGCAGGTTCACCACCAGGGCGCCGGTCCCCCACAGAACGCCGGCCCCGCAGGCCGCCGCCATGGCCAGCGTCGGGCGTCCGGGCGGGCGCAGGGGGTCGGACAGGGGCTGCATGGCGCGGGGCGACGGCGGCTCAGGCCCGCACGCCCGGCCGGCGCTGCAGGTGCTGGAAGCGCTCGAACAGCCAGCCGCGCATGCCCATCAGCAGGGTGTACTGGCGCTTCTCGGCATCCGGCAGCTTCTGGTCCAGCAGGTGCTGGCGGGCGAAATCCTCCGCCACGCGCTGCAGGCGCTCGTTGAGCTCGCGGGCCTTGGACGGTGCCAGCTGGCCGTGCACCAGCATCAGCAGCTCGCCCTCGCCGTCGAAGCCGCCGGCGTAGAAGTCCTGCATCACCTCCTCGCGGAAGTACTGCATCACGGGCCCCTGCGGACGCCAGCGGAAGGTCTTGGCGACCTGCAGCTTGTAGCGGTTGAGCGGGCGCAGCTCGATGATGCCCAGGCGGTCCAGCTGGACGAGGTACTTCGTCACCTCGGCCTCGTCGAGCCGGTAATGCGCGCTGATCTGTTCCACCGTCCACTGGCTCAGGCAGCAGATCGCCATCAGCAGGAGCTTGTCGTCCGCCACCACGGCGCGCTCCTGGGCGAGGGTCAGCTCCTTGCGCAGCGGCGCGGCCGCGACCAGCCGGCGCGAGAGCTCGGCGAAGTCGCAGCGCAGCACGCGGCAGATCTCGTCGACGCGCGACAGCGGCATCTCGCCGCCCGCCGCGAACATGCGCTTGACGCTGGACTCGGACAGGTCCAGCGCCTGGGCCAGCTGGCCGTAGCTGATGGACTGGGCCTTGAGTTCGGCCTTGATGACGGCCAGGAGGGCGTGTGTGCTCGACATGGGCGCTACGGTAGCAGGTGGCGGTACCGCCGGTGAAGCGGCATGGCACCGAGGCGCAAAGCACCCGCCCGTGCGCCGGCCGCCGGCCAGCATCCCGCCCATGAATTCGCATGAGCACCCTCCCTTCCTGCCGGGCCGCCGCCGGCTGCTGTGCTGCGGGGCCGCCGCCGCCGCGGGCTTCTTCACCAGCCTGGGCGCCGAGCCGGCGCGGGCCGCGGACGCCTCGACCGGGCGTGAGGCCGGCCTCGACGCCCAGCTGGACGACGAGACGGCCACGCTGCTCGCCCGCTGCTGGGAGGGCATCGCCCCGGCAATGCTCTGGGACGTCCACGCGCACCTGCTGGGCAATGGGGACAGCGGCAGCGGCTGCCGGCTGAACCCGGTCATGGACCAGTGGTGGCACCCCGTGGAGCTGCTGCGCAAGCGGGTGATCCTGGACGCCGCCCAGGCCCGGCCGTCCGCGGGCGGCAGCATGGACCGCGCCTATGTGCAGCGCCTGCGCCAGCTGGCCGACGGCTTCCCGCCGGGCGCACGCTGGCTGCTCTATGCCTTCGACGAGGCGCTGGACGCGCAGGGCCGGCCGCGGCCCGACTGGACGACCTTCCACACGCCCGACGCCTACGCCGAGGCCGTGTCCGCCGCGCGGCCGGAGCGCTTCGGCTGGGTGGCCTCCATCCATCCCTACCGGCCGGACGCCCTCGCGCGCCTCGCCCGGGCCCGTGCGGGCGGCGCGGTGGCGCTCAAGTGGCTGCCCAGCAGCATGGCCATCGACCTGCGCGATGCCCGCCTGCGTCCCTTCTACGACGCGCTGGCCGCCCACCGGATGCCGCTGATCGTGCACTGCGGCGAAGAGCACGCCGTGCCCGGCGCGGGTCGCGAGGACCTGGGCAACCCGCTGCTGCTGCGCGAGCCGCTGCGCCACGGCGTGCGCGTGATCGCCGCCCATTGCGCCTCGCTCGGCCGGGCGCTGGACCTGGACCGCCCGCGCCCCCGCCGTGCGCCGGCCTTCGCGCTCTTCGCGCGCCTGATGGACGAGGCGGACGGTCGCGAACGGCTGCTGGGCGACGTCTCGGCCGTGTTCCAGTTCAACCGCGAGCCGGAGGTCTGGCACACCCTGCTGCAGCGCGAGGACTGGCACGGGCGGCTGCTGCACGGCTCGGACTACCCGCTGCCCGCCGTGCGCCCCCTGCACCGCCTGGGCCGCCTGGTGGCCGCCGGGGTGCTGCATCCGCGGGACGTGGCCCCGCTGGAGGCGCTGCGCGCCCACAACCCCCTGCTCTTCGACTTCGCCCTCAAGCGCCGGGTGCGCTGGCAGGGCCAGGCCTTCAGTCCGCGGGTTTTCGCCAGCGCCCGGCATTTCGAGGGCGGGGAGGCGTGAGGCGATACTTCGCCGGCCGGCCGGAAGCACTTGTCACAAACAAGGAGGCCCGGGCCCCAGCGCCGGCGCACCATGGGCCCAGCGACCTCCGGGAGGATCACATGTCACCGACCCCATCCATCGTCCGCCGCGACACGCCCGCCTGGCGCCTGCAGGTGTGGATCTCATTCGGCCTGAGCGTCAGCCTGTGCGGCATCGGCCTGGCCTGGCTGCCAGGCGAGGACCTGGACCGCGCCTTCATGGTGATGGGCTACATCTTCTGCCTCTCGGCCGCCTTCGTGCTGGCCAAGTTCATCCGCGACAACCAGGACAAGCCGGTCGACACGCCCATGTGGAAGATGGTCGTCTGGAGCGCCTTCGTGCTGGCCATGGGCCTCACCGGCTGGGGCCTGTGGCGCATGGACATCCAGCCCGTCTGGAAGGCCTACCTGCTGGTGAGCTGGCTCTACCTGATCTCCAACGTCTTCACGCTGGCCAAGATGCTGCGCGACGCCCATGACGCCGACCTCGCGGAGGCCCGCTACCACGGCCGCCGCCAGGCGATGCGCGAAGACGTCGACGCCACGGCCTGACCGCCCTCCCCGACGCCGCCCGCGGCGAAGAAAGGACGTCCATGACTGCCCTGCCCCCCCCCAGCACCTCGCGCGGACCCGCACGCAGGACCTCGCGCCTGCTCGTGCGCGGCCTGCTGTGCGCCGCCCTCGGCCTGCCCCTGACCGGCCGGGCCCACGATCCGTCCGCGGACCTGAGCCTCGTGTCCATGCTGCCCGTCGCCGTCTCGGTGGCGGCGCCCGTGGCGGTGCTGTCGGCCGGGACGGTGCTGACCGTCGTCGCCGTGGAGGCCAGCGCCGAGGGCTCGGTGTGGATCCTGCAGCGGGCGTCCGACGGGGCGCGCGTCAGCATCCGCTTCGCCGGCAAGGTGCTCAAGGGCACGGCCGCATCGGTCGGGGCGGCCGTGGCGGTGTCGGTGATCGCCACCGGCACGGTGCTCTCGGTGGCGGGCGAGGCGATCTGCTTCATCCCCAACGAGATCGGCGCCTCGCTGCTCTACAACGAGAAGGTCAGCAAGTGAGGGCACCCGCCACCGCCCTGCTGCTGGCCGCGGTGGTGACGGCGGCCCAGGCGGGGCGGCCCTGCGAGGAGAAGCCCCTCACCCGGGCGCAGGTCGAGCAGGGCATGGCGCTGGCGCAGCGCACGGCCCAGCAGCTGGACGCCAGCGGCGCGCAGGTCGTGGTGCTGGCGCGGGCCGGGCAGGATCTCTCGCAGTACGGCCTGCAGTGGTCGCACCTGGGGCTGGCCTACCGCACCGAGCTCGCGGGCAAGCCCGCGTGGCGCGTGCTGCACAAGCTCAACCACTGCGGCACCGCCGAGGCCGCGATCTACCGCCAGGGCCTGGGCGAGTTCTTCCTGGACCGCCCGCACCGCTACGAGGCGGCCTACGTCGTCCCCACGCCGGCCCTGCAGCAGGCCCTGCTGCCGCTGCTGCGCGAGCCGGCCCGGCTGCTCGCCCTGCACGAGCGGCGCTATTCCATGGTCGCCTACCCCTGGGCGACGCGTTACCAGCAGAGCAACCAGTGGGTGCTCGAATCCATCGCCCTCGCGGCCGACGCCTCGCTGCACGGCCGTGCCCAGGCCCAGGCCTGGCTGCGCGCCCATGGCTACCAGCCCAGCGACCTGCGCATCTCCACGCTCTCACGCCTCGGGGCGCGCGTCGGCATGGCCAATGTGGCCTTCGACGACCACCCCAATGCCAAGCGCTTCGCCGGTCACATCGAGACCGTCACCGTCGATTCCATGTTCGCCTGGCTGCCCCGCGCCGGCCTGGGTGAACGTGCCGTCCTCATCCAGCCCTGAAGAAGTCCGCCATGTCTGACGCTCCTGACTCCACCGCTGCACACGCCCACGGCAACCAGTTCAGCCTGCTCGGCCAGCGCCGCTTCGCGCCCTTCTTCTGGACGCAGTTCCTCGGCGCGGGCAACGACAACCTCTTCAAGTTCGCCTTCACGGTGCTGATCACCTACCAGCTGCAGCTCTCCTGGCTGCCGCCGGCCCAGGCCGGTCTGGCGATCGGCGCGCTGTTCATCCTGCCCTTCGTGCTGCTCTCGGCCACCAGCGGGCAGCTGGCCGACAAGCTGGAGAAGGCCGGCCTGATGCGCCGCATCAAGGAGCTGGAGATCGCCATCATGGCCCTGGCCGCCTGGGGCTTCTGGACCACCAACGTGCCCGTGCTGCTGGCCTGCGTCTTCCTGATGGGCCTGCACTCCACGCTCTTCGGCCCGGTCAAGTTCGCCTACATGCCCCAGCACCTGGACGAGCGCGAGATCACCGGCGGCAACGGCATGGTGGAGATGGGCACCTTTGTGGCCATCCTGCTGGGCAACGTGGCCGGCGGCCTGCTGATCGCCACGCCCGAGGTCGGCCGCCACCACGTGGCCATCGCGGCCCTCGGCCTCGCCGTGCTGGGCCGCCTCACGGCACAGATGATTCCGCACAGCCCGTCCACGGACCCCGGCCTGAAGATCAACTGGAACCCCATCACCGAGACCTGGCGCAACCTGGTGCTGGCGCGCGAGCAGCTGGCGGTGTTCCGCTCGCTGCTGGGCATCTCGTGGATGTGGTTCTTCGGCGCCGTGTTCCTGGCCAACTTCCCGGCCTTCGCCAAGGAGGTGCTGCACGGCAACGAGCAGGTGGCCTCGCTGCTGCTGGTCGTGTTCTCGGTGGGCATCGGCACGGGCTCGCTGCTGTGCGAGATGCTGTCGCGCCGCCATGTCGAGATCGGCCTGGTGCCGCTGGGCGCCATCGGCATGAGCGTCTTCGCGCTGGACCTGAGCGCGGCCTCGCAGGGCCTGCCGGCCGTGGCGCAAGCCCTGACCCTCTCGGAATTCCTGGGCCAGCATGCCCACTGGCGCGTGCTGATCGACCTGTGCCTGCTGGCGCTCTTTGCGGGCCTGTACAGCGTGCCGATGTATGCGCTGATCCAGATGCGCTCGCAGCCCAGCCACCGCGCCCGCATCATCGCGGCCAACAACATCCTGAACGCGCTGTTCATGATCGCCAGCTCGCTGATCTGCGGCGTGCTGCTGGGCGCCGGCCTGAGCCTGCCCCAGCTCTTCGGCCTGCTGGGCCTGGCCAATGCGGTGGTGGCGCTCTACATCTTCCTGGTGGTGCCGGAGTACCTGCTGCGCTTCTTCGCCTTCTGCCTCTCGCGCCTGATCTACCGCTTCAAGCTCAAGGGTGACGAGCACATCCCGCTCAAGGGCGCGGCCGTGCTGGTGTGCAACCACGTCAGCTTCATCGACGCCGTGCTGGTGATGGCCGCCAGCCCCCGCCCCATCCGCTTCCTGATGGACCACCGCATCTTCCGCATGCCGGTGCTGGGCTGGCTGTTCCGCCTGGCCAAGTGCATCCCCATCGCGCCCCAGAAGGAGCATCCCGCCATCTACGAGGCGGCCTTCAAGGAGGCGCAGGCCGTGCTGGCGGACGGCGAGCTGCTGGGCATCTTCCCCGAGGGTGGCATCACCCGCGACGGCCAGCTGCAGCCCTTCAAGGGCGGCATCATGAAGATCCTGGAGGCCCAGCCCGTGCCCGTGGTGCCGCTGGCGCTGCAGAACCTCTGGGGCTCCTTCTTCTCCCGCGTGGAGCAGGGCCAGGCCATGGTGCGGCCCTTCCGCCGCGGGGTGTTCAGCCGTGTGGGGCTGGTGGCCGGGCCGGCCATGGCGCCCGACCAGGTGACGCCCGAAGCCCTGCAGGCGCGCGTCAGCCAGCTGCTGGCCCGCTGAGCGCCGGCGGCGGGCCCCCCGCCGCGCTGTTGCGGCCGGGTGACGCCACCGGCACCGTCCGTGCCAGACGCCGACCGTCCGGGCGGGAAAAGTCGCGCTTTTGCCGGGCCGTGTCTTTCACCGCGCGCAGGCTTTGCCGCATCATGGGGCCTTCCCGGCCAGCCCCCGAGGTGATGCATGCCCCGCGCCCCGCTCCCTGACCCCGCCCGCCGCCAGCTGCTGCGTCAGCTGGGATCGACCGTCGGCCTGGCCGCCCTCGGCGCGCCCGCCCTGGCGCAGGAGAAGGTCTACAACTTCTCCCCCGTCAACCAGGCCAGCATCCCGCTGATGGCGAGCTACTGGAACCCGATCATTGCCTACGTGTCGGAGAAGAGCGGGGTCAAGCTGGCGCTCAAGCTGGGCCGCACCTCCGCGGACACCACGAGCTATGTGCTCGCGCAGGAGGTGGACTTCGTCTTCAGCAACCACCTCTTCAGCCCGGAGCGCGAGCAGCTGGGCTGGCGGGTGTTCGGCCGTCGCCAGACGCCGCCCATCCACGCGCAGATCATCGTGCCGGCGGAGTCGCCCATCAAGGAGCTTGCCCAGCTCGAGGGCAAGGACGTCGCCTTCCCCGGCCCCGAGGCGCTGGTGGCCTACAAGTTCAACTACGCGCAGCTGCTGAGCCGCAAGGTCAATGTGCGCGTGGTCTTCGGCGGCAACATGGACGGCGCGCTGACGCAGCTCTACAGCGGCAAGGTCGCGGGCTGCGGCGTCAACTCGCAGCTGGCCGAGAGCCATGCCCGGCGCGAGGGCAAGGCCTACCGCGTGCTGTGGAGCTCCGATCCCCTGCACGACCTGGCCCTCATGGCGTCATCCCGCGTGCCCGACAAGGAGCTGCAGGCCGTCGCGCGCGCCTTCGTGAACATGCACAAGGATCCCCGCGGCATGGCCATCCTGGAGCAGGGCTCGCAGGCGCTGGGCCTGACGGGCGAGGCGCACTTCATCGCCTCGGACGGCAGCGAGTACGCCGCCTACCGCCGCTTCTACCAGACGGCACCGGCCTCGCTGCGCTGAACCATGGCCCTGCGCCTCGGTGCCCTGCTGCCCCAGAGCCTCGTGGCCCGGGTGTTCCTGCTGCACTCGGCGGCGATGCTCCTGTTCGTGGGGCTCGGCTTCGGCGGCTTCGTCTGGTACACCACGCGCACGAGCATGGACCAGGCCATCGCCGAGGTGGACACGCTGGGCAGCCTCATCAGCCCGGCGGTCGGGGAGTCCGCCGTGATCGGGGACTACGACACGATCAAGCGCCTGCTGGAGCGCGCCATCGACCATCCGGCCCTCGACAAGGCCCAGTTCATCGACATGAAGGGCGCCCTCATCGACGTGCGGCGCCAGGAGCATCCCGGGATCGGCGCGCCGGACTGGCTGCTGCACCGCCTCGAGAACGAGCTCGTGGACGCCAATGTGCCCATCGGCGTGGGCGGTCGGGACTACGGCGTGCTGCGCCTGAGCTTCCACACCCAGCGCGTGGCGGGCGAGATCTGGCGCCAGGGCCTGCTCGCTCTCGCGCTGGCGCTCACGGCGCTGGGCAGCGGTGTGGTGCTGGTGTGGTTCCCGCTGAAGCGCTGGCTGGGCAACCTCGGCAAGATCCAGGCCTTCGGCGAGCAGCTGCAGACGCAGGGCGGGCATCTCAGCAGCGTGGCCCCCGACGGCGCGGCGCCACTGGAGTTCCGCCAGACCTTCGAGATCCTGAACAAGGCCGCTGCCTCGCTGCAGGCCGAGCGCGCGCAGGCGGCCGTCACGCTGTCCGCCATCGCGGACGGCATCGCCACCACGAACGCGCAGGGCGAGCTGGTGCTCGTCAACCCCGTGCTGGCCGACTGGCTGGGCAGCAATCCCCAGGACCTGCTGGGCCGCAGCCTGCGCTCGCTGGTGCCGCATCTGCATGACGACGACGACCAGGAGTCCAGCAGCCTCGTGCTGCTGCCCCGTACCTTCGGCGCACCGCGCATCGTGTCGGTCAGCCGCTCCGCCGTCCGGGCCGATGACGAGCAGATCGCCGGCTGGGTCTACGCCCTGCGCGACGTGAGCGAGCAGCAGCGCCTGGCCGCCCAGCTCCGGGAAGAGCTCGCGGCACGCGCCGCCGCCATGCGCTCGATGCGCGAGCTGCTCGAGCAGCACCGCAACCGCGGCAGCCTCTCCAACCTGCTGGCGCTGCGGGACGAGGCGCCGTCGGAGATCGAGCACCTCTCCCACCTGGTGGGGGACCTGGTCCAGCAGCTGAGCAGCCAGTCCGACCAGCTGGAGGCGATCTTCGCGCTGAGCCCGGACGCCTTCGTGGCCTTCGACGCGCAAGGGGTCGTCCACTACGCGAGCCCGGCCTTCGAGACCCTCACCGGCTGCGAGGTCGCGGAAGTCCTCGGGCTGGACACCGCGGGCCTCATGCGCCGGCTGCGGGCGCACTGCGTGGAGTCGCAGCCCGCCTTCTCGATCGAGCAGCTCGCCGAGCGCCGCTGCACCATCGAGCTCGCCCAGCCGCGCGACCGTGTGCTCGAGCTGGCGCTGCACCGCGGCACCGGCGCCACCATCCGCCAGGTGCTGCACATCCACGACCTGAGCCACCAGGTGGCGGTGGACCGGCTCAAGAGCGAGTTCGTCACGACGGCCGCGCACGAGCTGCGCACCCCCATGACCAGCATCTACGGCTTCTCGGAGCTGCTGATGATGCGCACGCCCTCGCCGGAGCGGCTCCAGGACATCCTCGGGCGCATCCACCGCCAGAGCCAGGCCATGATGCAGATCCTCAACGAGCTGCTGGACCTCTCGCGCATGGAAGCCCGCCGCGGCAAGGACTTCGTGTACGAGCAGCTGGCGCTGGCGCCGGTGCTGGCCGAGCTGGTGAAGGACTTCCAGCCCGCCGACGGCCGCGAGGCGCCGGTGCTGCAGACCGCGCCGGACGTCGGCCTGGCCGAGGTCCGCGTGGACCGCGCCAAGCTGCTGCAGGCGCTGCGCAACGTGCTCTCCAACGCCTACAAGTACTCCCCCGGCGGCGGCGAGGTCCGCGTGACGCTGTCTCGCCAGCCCACCCGCGACGGCAGCGGCATGCAGCTGGCCATCGGCGTGCAGGACCGCGGCATCGGCATGAGCGCGGAGGAGCTGAGCCACGTGACGGAGCGCTTCTATCGCGCGGACAAGTCCGGCGCCATTCCCGGCACCGGCCTGGGCATGGCCATCGTCAAGGAGATCGTGGACCTGATGGACGGCCGGCTCTCGCTGAGCAGCGTGCCCGGCGAGGGCACCTGCGTGACGCTGACGCTGCCGGAGCGCCTGCCGGTCGGGGAGGCCTGAGCAGGCCCGTAGATCGCCGGGTCGGGCGGCCCCGGCCCCGGCCCCTCAGGACGTGCCGTGCATCATGGCCCGCCACTGCGCGCGCCAGCGCCGGAAGCGCTGCTGGAGCTGGCGCTTGAGCGCCCGCGCCTGGCGCCACAGCAAGGTGGCATGCAGCCAGTCCAGCACGCCCTGCTTCCAGGCCGTCCAGCGCCCGTACAGCCGCGCGAACCAGGGCAGCGCCATGAGCGTGGGCTGCGTCAGGTGGAAAAGACGGGCCAGCAGCGCCGTACCGCCGAACTTGACCGAGAGAATGAGGAGCAGGCCCAGCAGCGCGCGGCCCGAGGCCATCAGCCACACCGCCAGCAGCTTCACGGGGATCGCCAGCAGGAAGGGCAGCGCCAGCACGACCAGCGCCGGCTTCGGCGGGAGCGCGCGGATGCGGTCCTCCAGCCACTTGAGCGGCGGCCACTGGGCCAGCCATGCCATCAGCCGCTGCAGGGGCACCCAGCCCCATTCCTCGAAGAGGATGAGCAGGGCCATCAGCAGGCGGCCCAGCCAGCGCAGCGGTGCGATCAGCAGCTTGAGCATGGCCTCATGATGCGCCGCAGGGCGCCCTCTGCCAAAAGCCATGCGCGCAAGGGGGAAGAGGCGCTCATGGCTGGGAAGGCCCGGAGCGGCCGGGGTCAGACGCCGCGCGCGCGGTCCGCCGCGAAGCGGGCGCGGAAGCCCTCGAAGTCGCCGGCATCGAGCGCGTCGCGCACCTCCTGCATCAGGTTCAGGTAGTAGTGCAGGTTGTGGATGCTGGTGAGCATCGGGCCCAGCATCTCGCCGCAGCGGTCGAGGTGGTGCAGATAGGCGCGGCTGAAGCCGCCACTCACCGTGCCGTCGGCGTTCGTCACGCCCTTGCAGGTGTAGCAGCTGCAGGTCTCGTCCACGGGGCGCTCGTCGCTCTTGTAGCGGCTGTTGCGCAGGCGCAGGTCGCCGAAGCGGGTGAAGAGGTGGCCGTTGCGTGCATTGCGCGTGGGCATCACGCAATCGAACATGTCGATGCCCTGGCGCACGCCCTCGACGAGGTCCTCCGGCGTGCCCACGCCCATCAGGTAGCGCGGCTTGTTCGCCGGCAGCTGGTGGCCGGTGTGGTCCAGCACGCGCAGCATGTCCGCCTTGGGCTCGCCCACCGAGAGGCCGCCGATGGCGTAGCCCGGCAGGTCCAGCTCGACGAGGCCCGCCAGGGAATGATCGCGCAGGTTCTCGTACATGCCGCCCTGCACGATGCCGAACAGCGCGTTGGGGTTCTGCAGGCGGCTGAACTCGTCCTGGCAGCGCTTGGCCCAGCGCAGGCTCATCTCCATGGACTTGCGCGCCTCGAGCTCGGTCGTGATGTGGCCCTTGGTCTCGTAGGGCGTGCACTCGTCGAACTGCATGACGATGTCGGAGTTCAGCACCGTCTGGATCTGCATGGAGATCTCGGGCGTGAGGAAGAGCTTGTCGCCGTTGACCGGCGAGGCGAACTTCACGCCTTCCTCGGTGATCTTGCGCATCTCGCCGAGGGACCAGACCTGGAAGCCGCCGGAGTCGGTGAGGATGGGCTTGTCCCAGCGCTCAAAGCGGTGCAGACCGCCGAACTGCTTCATGATGTCCAGGCCCGGGCGCATCCAGAGGTGGAAGGTGTTGCCCAGGATGATCTGCGCGCCCATCTCCTCGAGGGAGCGCGGCATCACGCCCTTGACGGTGCCGTAGGTGCCCACGGGCATGAAGATGGGCGTCTGGACCACGCCGTGGTTGAGCGTCATGCGGCCGCGGCGGGCGCGGCCCTCGGTCTTGAGGAGTTCGAACTTCAGCATGGGCGCGATTGTCGCAGGCATGGGCCCGCGAGGCCACGCGCCCGCGCCGGAGGACAATCCGCCCCATGCCCTTCAGCCTTGCCGACACCGTCCACAGCGAACTGATCATCAAGAAGAGCCGCTTCCTCGGCTGCGTCGAGCCCTGCGCGGACCGCAGCCTCGCGCAGGCCCGCGTGGCGGCGCTGAAGCAGGCGCACCCGGGCGCGGCGCACGTCTGCTGGGCGCTGCTCGCGGGCGGGCAGTCGGCGGCGAATGACGACGGCGAGCCCGGCGGCACGGCCGGCCGGCCCATGCTGGACGTGCTGCGCCATCAGGACCTCGACGGCGTGCTCGCCACCGTGGTGCGCTACTTCGGCGGGGTCAAGCTGGGCGCGGGCGGCCTGGTGCGGGCCTACACCGACAGCATCGCCCAGGCCCTGCTGCAGGCGCAGAAGATCCCCCGCGTGCGCCAGACCCGCCTGCGCTGCACGCTGCCCTACGCGCTGGAAGGGCTGCTGCGCCGCGAGATCGAGCTGGCGCAGGCGCAGCTGCAGGACGTGCAGCACGGCGCGATGGTGGAGATGCACCTGAGCCTGCCCGAGCCGCAGGCCGCCGCCTTCCAGGCCCGGCTCAACGAGGCCTGCCAGGGGCGGCTGGGCTGGCTGACGCCGGACGAGGCCTGATCAGCCCTCGCGGCGCTCCAGCAGCATCGCGTCCCCGTAGCTGAAGAAGCGGTAGCCGCCGGCGATGGCGTGGCGGTACAGCGCCATCACCGTCTCGTAGCCCGCGAAGGCCGAGACCAGCATCATCAGCGTGCTCTTGGGCAGGTGGAAGTTGGTGACGAGGCGATCCACCACGCGGAAGCTGAATCCCGGGGTGATGAAGATGCTCGTCTCGCTGGCACCGGCCTGCAGCGTGCCGCCGCGGGCGGCGGACTCCAGCGCGCGCAGCGTGGTCGTGCCCACGGCGACGACCTTGCCGCCGCGCGCACGCGTCTGCGCGATGGCCTCGACCGTCGCGGCAGGCACCTCGAAACACTCGCTGTGCATCTGGTGCTCGGCGATCTTCTCCACGCGCACCGGCTGGAAGGTGCCGGCCCCCACGTGCAGCGTCACATGGGCCGTCCCGATGCCGCGCGCGGCCAGATCGGCGAGGACGCCCTCGTCGAAGTGCAGCGCCGCCGTCGGCGCGGCCACGGCGCCGGGCGAGCGGGCGAACACGGTCTGGTAGCGGCGGACGTCATCGGCGCTGTCGTCATGGGTGATGTAGGGCGGCAGCGGCACATGGCCGTGCTGCTCCAGCAGCGTGAGGGGATCCCCCGAGAGGCGCAGGTGGAAGAGCCCGTTGTCCGGGCCGCAGCGGCCCAGCACCTCGGCATCGAAGGCATCGGCGAAGCGCACGACGGCGCCGGGCTTGGGACTCTTGCTGGCACGCATGTGCGCCCAGACTTCCTGCGTGCCGGGCAGCACACGCTCGATCAGCGCCTCCACCGCACCGCCGCTGGCCTTGGCGCCATAGAGGCGCGCCTTGATGACCTGGGTGTCGTTGAAGACCAGCAGATCGCCGGGGTTCAGTAGGCCGGGCAGCTCGCGAAAGATGCGGTCCACCGGCGGCTGGCCGCGGCCGTCCAGCAGGCGCGAGGCGCTGCGCTCGGCGGCGGGATGCTGGGCGATCAGCTCGGGGGGGAGGTCGAAGTCGAAGTCGGCAACGGTGAAGTCGCGCGTCGCGTCGGAAGGAGGACTGCTCATGATTTGAGGGCCGGACAGACCCGTGCCAACGAAGGTTGCGAGGGCGTGGCGCGCCGGCGGCGTGCCACGGGCGGATTGTTCCACGCCCTCAGGAGGCTTGATGCGCATCAACGTCCGCCGGGGCTGGCGGTGCCACCATGAAGTCAAGGAGCCTCACATGAGCACTGCCCTCACCCCCGGCCAGAAAGGCCTTCTCGAGACCGCCCTGCTGGCCCAGCGCCAGCGCCTGGAGAGCGAGCTGGCGCTGCAGCTGGGCGGCACGGACCGCGTCACCCATGCCCGCGAGCAGCTGCTGCAGGACACCGACGGCGAGACGGCCCACGACGCCGATCGCGAGGTGGATCTCGCCCGCAGCGACGCCACGCTGCAAGCCCTGCGCGAGATCGATGCCGCCCTGCAGCGACTCCAGGATGCCGACTTCGGCCTGTGCGCCGACTGCGGCGGCGCCATCGCCTTCGACCGCCTGCGCCTGAGCCCGCAGGTCACCCGCTGCATCACCTGCCAGAGCGCCACGGAATCCCGCGGCGGCCACGCCCACCCCGCCACGCTCTGACGCGGCCGGGCACGTCTTTTCCCTGTTATGACCCAAAGGAGCTTCGCATGAGTCTTTTCCACGCCGTCGTCTGGCTGGACCACCACAGCGCCAACATTCTGCAGTTCGACGCCGAGCATGTGCAGGCCGAGAAGGTCAAGGCCCATACCCACCACACCAAGCAGCATGGCAGCGCCGTGCGCAGCGAGCATGAGTTCTTTGCCGACGTCTGCGCCGCGCTGAACGGCATCCAGGAGATCCTGGTGGTGGGCTCGTCCACCGCGCAGAAGGACTTCAAGCACTACGTCGAGAAGCACCGCGCCGCGCTGGTGAGCAGCATCGTCGGCTACGAGTCGGTGGACCATCCGAGCGACAAGCAGCTCGTCGCGCTGGCCCGCCAGTACTTCCTGAAGCACGACCGCATGGCCGGCGTGCCGACGCCGACCTGATCCCCGGGACCTGCCGGTCCGCCCGACACGACGCCCTGGCCCGCCAGGGCGTTGGTCATGGCGCGGCCGCTCAGGGCCGCGGCGCGGACAGCATCTCCATGCGCTGGCGCTGGCGCAGGCGCTGCTGCTCGATGTCCAGCTCGCGCAGCAGCCCGCGCAGGCGCTTGCGCTCGTCGTCGGTCTTGGCCTCGGCCAGGTCGCGCTCGAGGCGCTGCATGTCGCGGTAGTTGCGGTCGATCTGCTGGCCGACGTCGTAGATGCGCTTGGCGGACTGGTAGGCGTCCTCGAAGGCCGCGCCGTCCGGCTGATCGGCGCAGACGCCGCGGTAGAACTCGCCCTTGAGACCCAGCTGCCAGCCATTGGCGGGGCGGCAGTAGCGGCGCACGCCCTCGGCCCAGCCGGATTGCCAGCGAGCCTCGTCGGGATGGACGCCGACCTTGCCGCAGGCCTGGGCGTGGTCCTCCACGCGGTCGCGGGTCTGGCCATCGCGGCCGTCCTGCACGCCCTTCTGGTACCAGTCGGCGCGCTGGCACTCGCTCTCGCTCATGCTGGCGCAGCCGCCCAGCACGGCCATCGCGGCGATCGCCGCGGCCGTGGCCGCGGCCCGGCTCCAATGGCCTGCATGCTTGCTGTTCATTCCTCGGCTCCTCGATCGGTCAGGGGGTGGATGCTCAACGCATCTTCGCCGATTCCCGCTGACCGGCACCCGCGACCTGCCGAGGCGCTCCGGCTTAGGCAGAATGCCGCCCATGTCCGCCGACCCCGATTCCTCCACCCGGCCTCCCGCGGCCCGCGAGGCCAGCTCCGCCGCCGGCACGCCTGGCGCGACCAAGTCCGGCCCGAAGAAGGCCATGGAGAAGCTCGGCCTGCGGCGCGACATCGACCTCGCCCTGCACCTGCCGCTGCGCTACGAGGACGAGACGCGCCTCACGCCCATCGCCGAGGCCGGCGAGGGCGAGACGGTGCAGTGCGAGGGCGTGGTGCGCGAGTCCCGCGTGGAGCTGCGCGGGCGCCGCCAGCTCATCGTGCGGCTGCAGGACGAGGGCTCGCAAGGCGCCGGCCGCGCGCGCGGCACGGAGCTCACGCTGCGCTTCCTGCACTTCTACCCCACGCACCAGAAGAGCCTCGCCGTGGGTCAGCGCGTGCGGGTGCGCGGCGAGATCCGCGGCGGCTTCTTCGGCCGCGAGATGGTCCACCCGACCTTCCGCGCCGTGGACGAGGACACGCCGCTCGCGACCGCGCTGACGCCCGTCTACCCGGCCGGCGCGGGCCTGCCGCAGGCCTATCTTCGCAAGGCCATCGCCGCCGCGATGAAGCGGGCGCCGCTGGATGAGGTCCTGCCCGCCGGCACGGTGCCCAAGCCGCTGCCGCCGCTGCGCGAGGCGCTGAACTACCTGCATCACCCGCCGCCGCTCGCCCGCCTGGGCAGCCTGGAGGACCACAGCCACCCGGCCTGGCAGCGGCTCAAGTTCGAGGAGCTGCTGGCTCAGCAGCTGAGCCAGATGAAGGCCCAGCGCGAGCGTGCGCTGCTGCGTGCGCCCATGCTGCCCACGCGCCCCGGCGGGCTGCAGGAGCGCCTGCTCGCCGCCCTGCCTTTCGCGCTGACCGGCGCCCAGCGCCGTGTGTGCGAGGAGATCGCACACGACCTCGCCCGCCCGCAGCCCATGCACCGGCTGCTGCAGGGCGATGTGGGCTCGGGCAAGACCGTGGTCGCGGCCATGTCCGCCGCCATCTGCATCGAGGCCGGCTGGCAGTGCGCGCTGATGGCGCCCACCGAGATCCTGGCGGAGCAGCACTTCCGCAAGCTCATCGGCTGGCTGGAGCCGCTGGGCATCCGGGTCGCCTGGCTGACCGGCTCCGTGAAGGGCAAGGCCCGCCAGAAGATGCTGGACGCCGTGGCCGACGGCAGCGCGCAGCTGGTGGTGGGCACGCACGCGGTCATCGAGGACAAGGTGCAGTTCAAGTTCCTCGGCCTCGCCATCGTCGATGAGCAGCACCGCTTCGGCGTGGCCCAGCGCCTGGCGCTGCGCAAGAAGCTGGAGTCGCAGACCGGCGAGCTGCCGCCCGGCTACGGCGACCACGTGCCGCACCTGCCGCCGCAGCGCTCGGGCATCGAGCCGCACATGCTGATGATGAGCGCCACGCCCATCCCGCGCACGCTGGCCATGACCTACTTTGCCGACCTCGACGTCTCCACCATCGACGAGCTGCCGCCCGGCCGCAGCCCCATCGTGACGCGGGTGTTCGCCGACGGGCGCCGCGACGAGGTCATCGCCAAGATCGCCGACGCCGTGGCCGAGGGGCGGCAGGTCTACTGGGTCTGCCCGCTGATCGAGGAGTCCGAGGCGCTCGACCTGAAGAACGCCACCGAGACCCATGCCGAGCTCAGCGCCGCGCTGCCGGAGCGCATGATCGGGCTGCTGCATGGCCGCATGCCGCCGGCCGAGAAGGCGGCGGTGATGTCGCTGTTCTCCGCGGGCGAGATGCAGGTGCTGGTCGCCACCACGGTGATCGAGGTGGGCGTGGACGTGCCCAACGCCAGCCTGATGGTGATCGAGCATGCCGAGCGCTTCGGCCTCTCGCAGCTGCACCAGCTGCGCGGCCGCGTGGGGCGGGGCTCGGTGGCGAGCGTGTGCGTGCTGATCTACACGGGTCCGCTGTCGCAGACCGGCAAGGAGCGCCTGCGCGCCATGGCCGAGACGACGGACGGCTTCGAGATTGCGCGGCGCGACCTCGACATCCGCGGCCCCGGCGAGTTCATGGGCTCGCGCCAGAGCGGCGCGGAGCTGCTGCGCTTCGCCGACCTGCAGGAGGACGCGCCGCTGCTGCAGGCCGCGCGCCGCCTGGCGCCGCAGCTGCTGGACGCGCATCCCGCCGCCGCGGCGAAGCACGTGGACCGCTGGCTGGGCAGCAAGGCCGAGTTCCTCAAGGCCTGAGGCGCGGGGCCCCGGCTCTCAGGGGCGGCAGCCCTCCCGCGGGGGCGTGCCGGGTTGGTAGCCGTCACTGAGCGTCTCGAGGAAACACAGCAGGTCGCCCAGCTCCGCCGCCGTCATGCGCGGCGTGGCGCTGCCGAAGGGCGCCTGCACGTTGACGTTGCCGCGCACGGCCACCGGCAGGTCGTCGAAGCGTTGCACCACGCCGTTGACCGTCGGGTACCAGCGACCCGGGTCGCTGTCCCGCGTGTTGTAGAACTCGAGGACCGTCATCAGCGAGTTGAAGCGCCCGTTGTGGAAGAACACGGGCCGGCGTGCGACGTTGCGCAGATTGGGCGTGCGGAAGGCGCCGCACACGGCGGGCGTGGCCAGGTCCTGCCGCTGCGGGCCGCACAGGCCCTGGTCGAAGTAGGCGGGATCGCGGTTGGCCGGCAGGTCCGGGTTGCGGGGGACGCCCAGCACCGCGTAGCCGAAGTTCGTGAAGCGCGGCTGCACGGACGACTGCGTGACGATGTCGTGGCAGCTCATGCAGTTGCCCTTGGCGGGATCGCGGAAGAGCTGCAGGCCGCGCTGCTCGGGCGGCGTCAGCTGCGCCTGGCTCTGCAGCACGCGGTCGTACTTGCTGTCGAAGGGATGGAACTGGGCGCTCTCGCGCTGGAAGGCCGCCAGCGCCTGCGTGGCCTGCGTCAGCTTGAGCTCGTCGTCGGCCGTCTCGCCGAAGACCTGGACGAAGAGCGGCGCGTAGGCGGCGCGGCGCAGCTTGCCGGCCAGGACCGCGACGCTGCCGTTGTCCATCTCCAGCGGATTCAGGAAGGGCAGGCGCGCCTGGGCCTCGAGGCTGGCGGCCCGGCCGTCGCTCATCAGCCCGCCGCGCAGGCTGGCAAGGCTGCCGTCCCCGCGGCTGAAGGCAGGCACCAGGTCCAGGTAGCGCAGGGAGGGCGCGGCGCGCAGGCCGAATTCGGTCTCGAAGGCGCCCCCGACCTGCACGGGCAGCGCATTGGACGGCCCGTGCGCGAAGGCCGGGTCGTGGCAGGTGGCGCAGGACATGCGCCCCGAGCCGCTGAGGTTGCGGTCATTGAAGAGGCGCTCGCCCAGCTGCACCCGGGCCAGCGCCGCCTGCTCCGGCGTCGTCGTCGGGCCGACGACCGTCCCGCCGCCGCCACCGCCGCCGCAGCCCACCAGGGCCGACAGGCTCAGGAGCGCACCGGCAGCGAGGATGGCCGCCCGGTGAGTCGGGCGAGGCCGGGCGAAAGGACGGAACGGACGGAGCGGTTGGGCGGGCATGGCGCGCATTGTGGTGCGGGGCCGCGCCGCTGCCATCGCATCCTAGGGAAATTCCTCAGCGTCCCGCCATGGGGCTGCGCGTCCAATGCCCGAACGCACCGCATCCCCAGCGAGAGGATCCCATGCCTGGACAAGAACAACGCCGCCGCCTGATCCTGGGTGCCGGCATGGCCGGCCTGCTGCAGGCCTGCGGCGGTGGGGGTGGCTCATCGCCCACGCCCACGCCCACCCCGACACCCACGCCGACGCCGACGCCCACACCCACACCCACGCCCACACCGAGCGCCGGCCAGCCCTGGTACTTCTATGGCGGCAATGCCCAGCACACGGCGCAGGCCAGCGTGGCCGCGATGTCGCTCAAGCGGGTGCTCTGGACCGTGCCGGTGGACCGCCAGCCGCCCTACCGCGCCGGCGGCTTCCTGCTGATCCACTACGGCACGCCGGTGATCAGCGCCGCCAACACGGTCATGGTGCCGGTCAAGACGACGACGGCCGGGGACTTCATCGTCGATGCGCGCAAGGGCGCTGACGGCAGCCCGCTCTGGACGCTCGCCACCGACTACGTCCTGCCCGCCAGCAGCTGGACCCCCGCCTTCAACATCGCCCTGGACCGCCAGAACCGGCTCTACGTGCCCGCCAAGGGCGGCCGCGTGCTGCAGCGCACGCAGGTGGACCAGGCCACCGGCAGCACGGCACCGATCGCCTTCTACGGCAACGCCGCCTATGACGCCGCCCCTGCCAGCTTCGACAGCAGCGTGCTGATCAACACCCCGCTCACGACCGGCGCCGACAGCGCGCTGTACTTCGGCTTCATCGCCCGCAGCGGGGCACCGCTCGGGCTGCGCGGTGGCATCGCCCGCATCGCGGCGGACGGCACCGCCACCTGGAAGGCCGTGGCCGATCTCGCGGGCGACCCGCTGATCTACCAGCCGGCCATGAACGCGGCCCCGGCGCTGTCCCCGGACGGGCAGACGCTGTACGTGGTCGCCAACACCGACCCCGCGCTGGGCAGCCAGACCGGCTATCTGCTGGCCCTCGACGCCACCACGCTGCAGCTCAAGGCCCGGCGCGCGCTCGTCAATCCGGCCACCGGCCTGCCGGCCCGCGTCAGCGACAGCAGCACGGCCTCGCCCACCATCGGGCCCGATGGCGACGTCTACTACGGCGTGCTCGAGGGCGCCCGCAGCGACCACAACGGCCGCGGCTGGCTCCTGCATGTCGATGCCACGCTCGCCCAGCTCAAGACGCCCGGCTCCTTCGGCTGGGACGACACGCCCTCGGTGGTGCCGGCCGCCGCCGTGCCAGGCTACGCCGGCGCCTCGAGCTATCTGCTGCTCGTGAAGTACAACAACTACTACGGCATCGGCACCGGCAACGGCCAGAACCGCATGGCCCTGCTGGACCCCGCCGCCACGCGCGCCGACCCCCTCACGCCGGCCGTGACCGTCATGAACGAGGTGATGACCATCCTCGGCCCCACGCCGGACCCGGACACCCCGGGCGGCGTGCGCGAGTGGTGCGTGAACTCGGCGGCCATCGACGTCGTCGGCCGCGCGGCGCTCGTGAACTGCGAGGACGGCTTCCTCTACCGCTGGGACTTCCGCACCAACACCTTCAGCGAGGCGGTGCAGATGAATGCCGGCGTGGGCCAGGCCTACACGCCGACGGTGACCGGGCCCGACGGCCGCGTCTACTCCATCAACAACGCGCAGCTGCACGCCGTGGGGACCTGACGCGGCCGGGCCGGCCGGGGGTTCAGCGCAGGCGCTGGACCCAGTACACCAGCACCTCCTGCTGCGGCTCGATGTCCGAGGCGCTGTAGTAGTAGGTCGGCTGGCCGTTGATGGCGTAGACCGTGCTCATGCCGGAGATCACGCGGCCGAAGACCGTGTAGCCCGGCTTGGCGGCGCTCTCGTAGTCCAGCGTCTTGCTGTTGTCGACCACGTTGATGAAGAACTGCGAGGTCGCGCTGTTCGGCTCGCTGCGACGCGCCATGGCCACCGTGCCCACGAGATTGCTCAGGCCGTTGTTGGATTCGGACAGGATCGGCGCGTAGGTCGGCGTGCGCGGGCGCATGCCACTGGTGTAGCCACCGGCCTGGATCACGAAGTCGCGGTCGACGTGGTGGAACAGCGTGTTGCTGTAGAAGCCGTCCGACACGTAGCGCAGGAAGTTGTTGACCGTGATCGGGGCGTAGGTCGGGTAGAGCTCGATCACCATCTCGCCGCTGCTGGTGAGCATGCAGACGGTGGGGTAGCTGCTCTGGGCGGCAGCGGCCAGGCCGGCGCTGCTGCAGCTGAGCGTGGGCGGATTGGGCTGCGGGTTCGGGCGCGGGTAGGGGCCGCCGCCGCCGCCACCGCTGTGGTATTCCGCACCGCCGCCGCAGGCACTCAGGACCGCAACGGCCACGGCCGCCACACTGCGCAGGATCAGGGATTTCATGGCTGGGTTCTCCTCGGTACCCAGCACAACGCGGCAAGGCCCGCGCCCGATGACCGCGACCGCGCGCGGCTCGCACAACTGTCAGGCCTTCCAGCCCTGCTTCTTGACAAGCGATCGCTACACTTCGGCGCGCCTGCCGCCCTGCGCGGCGGCTCCCAAGACTCGCGCGGCCACCCCGGCTGCGCACCAACCGCACTGCACGCCATGAAGATGTCCCCGACCCGCCGCCTCACCCTGATCGCCACGCTGGCCACTGCCCTGGGCCTGAGCGCCTGTGGTGGCGGCAGTGGCGGCGGCACGCCGCCCGTGGTGGAAACCGTGACCATCACCGAACTGACCGTGGGCACGGGCCCCACCGCCACCTCCGGCAAGACCGTCACCGTGCACTACACCGGCTGGCTCTACGACGCCACGGCGGCCGGCAACAAGGGCAAGAAGTTCGACAGCTCCGTGGACCGCGGCCAGCCCTTCACCTTCGTGCTGGGCGCCGGTCAGGTCATCGCCGGCTGGGACCAGGGTGTGCCGGGCATGAAGGTCGGCGGCAAGCGCAACCTGATCATCCCGGCCAGCCTGGCCTACGGCTCCACGGGCGCGGGCAACGGCGTGATCCCGCCGAACGCCAAGCTGGTGTTCGACGTGGAAATGCTGGGCGTGCAGTAAGCGCAGGCCTCCCGGCGCCCGCACCGGCGCCGGCCCGCGGCGTCAGGCCTCGAGGTTGTCGATGAGGCGCGTGCTGCCCAGACGGGCGGCCGCGAGCGCGACCAGCGGCTGGCCCTCGGCCGGTGCGCCCAGGTCGTGCTGGCGGCGCAGCACCACGTAGTCCGGCGCCCAGCCCGCCGCGCGCAGCGTCTCCAGCGCGTCGGCCTCCAGCGCGGGCAGGTCCCGCTCGCCGGCCTGCCAGCGGGCGATGAGGGCCTGGAGCGTGCGCGACAGCAGCAGCGCGTCCACCTTCTGGCCGTCGCTGAGGTAGCCGTTGCGGGACGACAGCGCCAGGCCGGCATCACTGCGGCAGGTCTCGCCGCCGAGAATGCGGATGGGCAGCGCCATCTGCTGCACCATGCGGCGGATCACCATGAGCTGCTGGTAGTCCTTCTTGCCGAAGACGGCCACCTGCGGCTGCACGATGTTGAAGAGCTTGGCCACCACCGTGCAGACGCCGGTGAAGAAGCCGGGCCGGAAATGCCCCTCGAGGATGTCCGCCAGCTCGGCGGGCGGCTGGACCTTGTAGCCCTGCGGCTCGGGGTACAGCTCCTTCTCCGAGGGCGCGAAGACGGCATCGCAGCCCACGCCGGCCAGCAGTTCGCAGTCGCGCTCCAGCGTGCGGGGGTAGGTGTCAAAGTCCTCGTGCGGCGCGAACTGCAGGCGGTTCACGAAGATGCTCGCCACCACCACGCCCTGCGGCCCGACGGCCTCGCGGGCCTGGCGCACCAGGGACAGGTGCCCCTCGTGCAGATTGCCCATGGTGGGCACGAAGGCAACGGGGCCGCGCCCCTGGAGGGCGGCCCGCAGGCCGGCGATGTCGTGATGGATCTGCATGATCGGGAGGCGTTCGGGGGCGGCGGCCGGGTCAGAAGCCGTGCACGGCGTCTTCCGGGAAGGTCTGGGCCTTCACCTCGGTGACGTAGCGCTGCAGGGCCTCCTGCACCGAGGCAGCGCCCTGCATGAAGTTCTTGACGAAGCGGGGCTTGCGGCCCGAGGTGATGTTGAGCATGTCGTGCAGCACCAGCACCTGGCCGGAGCAGCCCACGCCCGCGCCGATGCCGATCACGGGAATCGGCAGGCTGCGGGTGAGCTCGGCGGCCAGGGCCGACGGCACCATCTCCAGGACGAGCATCTGGGCGCCGGCCTCGACCAGCTCCTCGGCGTGCGCGCGCAGGCGGGCGGCGGAGGCTTCGTCCCGACCCTGCACCTTGAAGCCGCCCAGGGCGGTCACGGTCTGCGGCGTGAAGCCCAGATGGGCGCAGACGGGGATGCCACGCTCGACCAGATAGCGCACGGCCGGGGCCGTCCAGCCGCCCCCCTCGAGCTTGACCATGTGAGCGCCCGCTTTCACCAGAGCCGCGGCGCTGTGCCAGGTTTCGGCCAGCGTGCCCTGGTAGCTGCCAAAGGGCAGGTCGCCGACGATGAAGGCCGTCTTGCGGCCGCGGGCGACGCAACGCGTGTGGTAGACCATCTCCTCCAGCTCGACCGGGGCCGTCGTGGGCTGGCCCTGCAGGACGTTGCCCAGGGAGTCCCCGACCAGCATCACGTCCACGCCGGCCTCGTCCAGCGCCTGGGCGAAGGCGGCGTCATAGCAGGTCAGCATGGCGATCTTCTCGCCGCTGGCATGCATGTCCAGCAGGCGCTGCAGGCTGACGGGTTTGCGCTCGGTCGTCATGGCGTGAAGCCCTCACGGTTGATCACGGTTTGAAAAGCTGCGGCAGTGTAGCGGGGCGCTGCGGGTTTGCACCGAGCCCGGCAGAATGTAGGGCTCATACCCTAAGAGCTTCTGGAGATCGATAGCATGACCCTCACCGAGCTCCGCTACATCGTCGCGGTGGCCCGCGAGCGCCACTTCGGCCGCGCGGCCGAGGCCTGCTTCGTGTCGCAGCCCACGCTGTCGGTGGCGATCAAGAAGCTGGAAGAGGAGCTGGACGTCAAGATCTTCGAGCGCGGCGCCAGCGAGGTGACGGTCACGCCGCTGGGCGAGGACATCGTCCGGCAGGCGCAGTCGGTGATCGAGCAGGCCAGCGCCATCAAGGAGATCGCCAAGCGTGGCAAGGACCCGCTGGCCGGGGCGCTGCGCCTGGGCCTGATCTACACCATCGGCCCCTACCTGCTGCCCGAGCTGGTGCGCCACACCATCGAGCACTACCCGCAGATGCCGCTGATGCTCCAGGAGAACTTCACCGTGAAGCTCCTGGAGATGCTGCGCACCGGCGAGCTGGACTGCGCCATCATGGCCGAGCCCTTTCCCGACACCGGCCTGGCCCTGGCGCCGCTCTATGACGAGCCCTTCGTCGTCGCCGTGCCCGCCGGGCACCCGCTGGCGCAGCGCGAGTCCATCAGCGCCGAGGAGCTCAAGGCCGAGACCATGCTGCTGCTGGGCACCGGCCACTGCTTCCGGGACCATGTCCTGGAGGTCTGCCCGGAGTTCGCCCGCTTCTCGAGCGACGCCGAGGGCATCCGCAAGAGCTTCGAGGGCAGCTCGCTGGAGACCATCAAGCACATGGTGGCCTCGGGCATGGGCATCACGGTGGTGCCGCTGCTGAGCGTGCCCAAGGAGCCGAGCCCGCATCTGCGCTACGTCCCCTTCAGCGCGCCGGTGCCCAGCCGGCGCGTGGTGCTGGCCTGGCGCCGCACGTTCACGCGCTACGAGGCCATCGCCGCGCTGCGCAACGCGGTCTACGCCTGCCCGCTGGCGGGCGTGGCGCGCCTGTCCTGAGCGCCCGGGCGCAAGAAACGGGTGGCCCGCCGCGAACGGCCTGCCCAGAATGACGGCATCGTCGTCCCGCCCCCCCCATGCCGCCATGGACCAGCCGTCACTGAAGCTTCCCGCCACCGGCGCCCCGCCGCCGCGCTATGCCCGCGTCCGTGCCGCCATCGAGACCATCGCCGCCAGCCCCCAGGCGCCCAGCCTGGAGTCGCTCGCGCAGGCGGCAGGCCAGAGCCCGTCCCATTTCCAGCGCAGCTTTGTGCAGCTGGCCGGCATCAGCCCCAAGGAGCTGAGCCAGGCGCTGAGCCTGGACCGGGCCAAGCAGGCGCTGCAGGCGGCGGCGCCGGTGCTCGGCGCTTCACTGGACGCCGGGCTGTCGGGGCCCTCGCGCCTGCATGACCTCTTCCTGAGCCTCGAGGGGCTGACGCCGGGCGAGTTCAAGGCGGCCGGCGCCGGCCTCGTGGTGCAGTGGACCTGTTTCGAGAGCCTGCTGGGCCCCGTCTTCCTGGCCGCGACCCCGCGGGGGGTGCTGCGCATGGCCTTCCTGCCGGGGGTCCAGTCCGATGGGGATGGGGACGCCGGCCCCGCCCTCGCCGAAGCCCGGGCCGCGCTGCCGGCCGCGCGCTGGGTGCGTGACGACGGCGCCCTGGCCGAGCTGGCGGCGGAGGTGCAGCGGCGCCTGTCCGGGGCGGCGCCGCAGCGTCCGATCGGGCTCCTGATGAGCGGCAGCCCGCTGCGGCTGCAGGTGTGGCGCGCGCTGCTGGCGATTCCGCCGGGGCGGATCTGCTCCTACAGCCAGCTGGCGCAGGCAGTCGGGGCGCCGCGGGCCGTGCGGGCCGTGGCCAGCTGCGTGGCGGCCAACGCCATCGCCTACCTCATCCCCTGCCACCGGGTGATCCGGGCCAGCGCCCAGTTCGGGGAGTACCGCTGGGGGCCGCAGACGAAGCGGGTGCTGCTGGGGCTCGAACTGGCCCGGCACGCCCCCTGACGGCCCCGAAGGCTCAGATCATGCGGACGGTGCCGCTGCGCACGCGCTCCTCGAACTGGCTCTGCACCGCTTCCCATTCCTCGAAGGTGGAATCCGTCACTTCCAGGCCGTCGATGCCCTGACCGGGGCGCAGCAGCGGCAGGCTCAGCAGGCCGAGCGCCTCGCGGCCCACGCGGGCCCAGCGCCAGGCGTCCGCGAACGCGCCCTTGGCGGCGTGAGCCGAGGTGGATGCGGGAGCAACAGCAGCAACGTGGAACATGGCGACCTCTCGTGAATCAGTGCACGAAGTGTCAAGCGCGAGGCCCTCGCGGCCGCATCCCACCGAAGTGGCCCCCTCCTCCCCCCATTGGTGGGAGCGGCCGGGGCCTCCCCCCGAGTGGGAGGCCCGCCACAGCCCCTTGCATCGCTGACGGAATACTGTACATTCATACAGCACATTCACCGTGCTCGCCAAAGAGGCCCGTCATGCACCTGGACCTGAACAACCCCCGCAGCATCGTCACCTGGTGGCAGGTCTACCCGGAGCGTCACGGCCCGCAGCTGAGCGCCCTGGCGCGGCTGCAGCCGCAGTTCGCCGCCAGCATCCGCGAAGCGCGTCGCCTGATCGACGACGACCCCCAGCTCGCCGCCCGTCACGCGGCGGCCCGCCTCCAGCAGGGGCGTCAGTCCGGCTGGGTGCCCAGCGCCGAGGACCTCGCCCTGGACGGCGTGGCCGAGGAGCAGGGCGCCGACCTCGCCCCTGACTCCCCCGGCACGCTGGACGACGCTCACGAGCCCCCCCTGCCCTCTGGCGCCTGGCATTGATCCGCCGCCGGCGCCCCGCCGGGGCACCGCCGGCTCAGTAGCTGCGCGCCTCGATCACCTCGCGCACCCGCCCCAGCGCCCGGCGCAGCTGCGGGATCTCGACCGACCCCAGGGCCAGGCGGATGGCATGCGGGACGACGGGACCCGTGGCGTAGGGTTCCGCCGTCGAGACCGACACCCCCTGGCGCAGCAGGTCCATGGCGACCTGGTCCGCCCGCACCTCCTCGCCCAGCGGCAGCCACACGAAGTAGGAGCTCGGGTGTCCCTGGCGCCGCAGCGGCCCCAGTACCTCCGCCGCGAGCTGCTGACGCTCGGCGGCATCCGCCCGCTTGCGCGTCTCCAGCCGCGCCACGGTGCCGTCCTCCAGCCAGGCGCAGGCCAGGGCGCTCGTCAGGCCCGGCGTGCTCCAGCTGCAGGCCCGCAGGGCGCGCTCCAGGCGGGGGATGGCGTCCGGCGGGGCCGCCACGAAGCCGGTGCGCAGCCCCGCCGCCACACTCTTGGACAGGCCGGTGACATGCACCGTCCGCTCCGGTGCCAGCGCCGCGAGAGGCAGCGGCGCTTCCCCCGCGAGATAGGCGTAGGCCCCGTCCTCGATCACCAGCAGCCCCTCGCGCCGGGCCAGGGCCGCCAGCTCGCGGCGGCGCGTGAGGCTCATCACCCAGCCCAGCGGGTTGTGCAGGGTGGGCATGGTGTACAGCGCCTTCACGCGGCGGCGCCGGCAGGCCGCGGCCAGGGCGTCCATGTCCGGCCCCATGCCGCTGGACGGGATCGGCAGCAGCTCCAGCCGCAGCGACTCCGCGACGAGCTTGAAACCCGGATAGCTCAGGCTGTCCACCGCCACCACGTCCCCCGGCTGCAGCAGGGCGATGCCGCACAGCATCAGGCCATGCTGAGCGCCCTCCACCCACAGCACCTGGGCCGCCGGCACCTGCAGGCCCTGTGTCGCCAGATGCCGCGCCGCCAGCGCCCGCTCATGGGGGCGCCCGCCCAGGGGCTGATAGCGCAGCAACGCGTCCAGGTCCCCGCCCTGGGCCAGCTGGCGAAGCGCGGCCCGCAGCGCCTCCGCCTGACCGGGCAGCGAGGGGTAGTTGAAGCTCAGATCAACCATGTCCGCTGCCGAGGCCAGCAGATCCACGCCCTGCCCCGGTGGCAGCGCGATCTCCTTGACGAAGGTGCCGCGCCCCGTCTCCCCGCTGACCAGGCCCATGGCCTCGAGCTCGGCATAGACGCGGCTGGCCGTGACCAGGGCGAGGCCTTCCCGCGCGGCCAGCTGCCGGTGCGTGGGCAGGCGGGTGCCCGGCGGCAGACGGCCGGCGCGAATGTCGGCGGCGAGCTGGTCAACCAGCTGCTTGTAGCGGGCGCGGGGCATGGGCAGGTGTCGGCGGCGCAGGCGGCGTATCCATGACGATTTTTTGATTGTATTGATTGCCGTCCCTAGCATGGCCCCAGGCGCTGCGGATCGGCCGCGGCGCGCACGACCAGGAGGACAGCATGGCGCAAGGCACATCACCGGGGGCATCGTCGCGGCAGGGGCGAGGCTGGCTGCACGGCTTCATCGGCATGCTGATCTTCAGCGGCTCCATGCCGGCCACGCGCTTGGCCGTGGCGGACTTCGAGCCCGTCTTCCTCACGCTGGCCCGGGCGAGCCTCGCCGGCCTGCTGGCGGTGCTGGTGCTCGCGGCCTGGAAGTCCCCCCGGCCGACGCGGTCGCAGCTCGTGCCGCTGGCCATCGTCGCCGGCGGTGCGGTGCTGGGCTTTCCCCTGCTGACGGCCCTGGCCCTGCGCGACATCAGCGCCGCCCATGCCCTGCTCTTCCTGGGCCTGCTGCCGCTGTCGACCGCCAGCTTCGCCGTGCTGCGCACCGGCGAGCGCCCGCGGCCCGCCTTCTGGATCTTCGCGCTGCTGGGCAGCGGGCTGGTGGCCGCCTACACCCTGAGCCGGGGCCAGGCCGGCCAGGGCTCGCTGCTGGCGGACGGGCTGATGCTGCTGGCCGTCGCCGTGTGCGGGCTGGGCTACGCCGAGGGCGCCCGCCTCGCGCGCTCGCTGGGGGGCTGGCAGGTGATCTGCTGGGCGCTGGTGCTCTCGCTGCCGGCGGCCGGCCTCGGGGCGCTGCTGCTGATGCCGGCGGACTTCGGCGCGGTCCATCCCGGGGCCTGGGCCGGCCTGGCCTACGTCAGCCTCTTCAGCATGCTGATCGGCTTCGTGTTCTGGTACCGCGGCCTGGCGATGGGCGGCATCGCCACCGTCGGCCAGCTGCAGCTGCTGCAACCCTTCTTCGGCCTGGCCCTGGCGGCCTGGCTGCTGCACGAACCCATCAGCGCCGGCATGCTGGGCGTGGCCGCGGGCGTGCTGGCCTGCGTGGCCGGCGCGAAGAAGCTGGCCTGAGCGGACTCAGTGCAGGCCCTGCGCGGCCCGCACCAGCGTGCCCAGCGCCAGCGCGACGAGGCTCAGGCCCATCAGCCCGGACAGCAGCGTCATGCCGCGGCCGTCCCCTCGCTGCCAGCGACGGGAGCCGAGGCAGGCCAGCAACACCGTCCCATAGACCACCACCTGGTTGCCGGCAATGATTCCGCCCAGCAGCAGGCCCTGGGCGGCCAGGCCGCGCTCGGTGCTGCGCAGAAAGCCCGGGAACACGGCCAGCATGAAGGCGTAGGCCTTGGGATTGAGCAGGCAGTTGGCCATGCCGCTGACGAAGATGCGCCAGGGGGACTGCGCCGGGGACGGGGCCGACGCCGGGGCCGCTGCGGACGAGGGCGGCAGGCGCCACGCCTGCCAGGCGCCGCGCATCATCTGCCCCCCGATCCAGGCGAGGTACAGCGCCCCGGCCCACATCAGGGCCTCGAAGGCGCCGGGAAGCAGCATCAGCAAGGCGGACAGCCCGCTGAGATTCAGCAGCACATGGACGACGCCTCCCGCCACGATGCCGCCCAGCGCCAGCAGACCGGCCCGCGCGCCGGACTGCAAGGTGTGGCCGGCGACATAGGCCATGTCCATGCCCGGCAGCACGATGATGCCGAGGGTCAGCAGGAAGAAGAGCCAGAGGCTGTGCGAGGCGTCCATGGGAGGGAGCTTTCAGAGGGCGGTTCGAATGCGGGGCGGTCACAGGCACTGTAGAAGCAATACAGGACAGAATCCGCCCTGTATCAATCCTGAACCGGCCCATGCCCCGCCCGAAGCCCTCGTCCTCCTCGTCAGCCGCGCCCGAGGGCCACCCCGCCGGGCGGCTGCTGAGCCTGCTGGAGCTGCTGCAGGCCCAGCGCCTGCGCAGCGGCACCGAGCTGGCGGCGCTGCTGGGCGTGGACGCCCGCACGCTGCGGCGCTACGTGGCCCAGCTGCAGGCGCTCGGCATCCCTGTGCACAGCCAGCGGGGCTGCGACGGCGGCTACGGGCTGCGGCCGGGCTACAAGCTGCCGCCGATGAGTTTCAGCGCGGACGAGGCGCTCGCGCTGGCCATCGGCCTGCGCGCGGCCCGGGAGCTGGGCCTGCAGGGCGCGCTGCCGGCCATTGCCAGCACGCAGGCCAAGCTGGACCGCGTCATGCCGGATGCCCAGCAGCGGCGGATCCAGGCGGTCAATGCGAGCGTAGCGCTGGACATCGGCCGCCCCGGGGCGCAGGGCTCCGCCGGCCGCGAGCTGCTCACGCTCAGCGCCGCGGCGGCGGCCGGGCAGCGCGTGGCCCTGCATTACCGCGACCGGGACGGCCAGGCCAGCCGGCGCGAGCTGCACCCCTACGGCATTGCCTACCGCGGTGGCGCCTGGTACCTCGTGGCCTGGTGCCGCCTGCGCGAGGACCTGCGCAGCTTCCGCCTGGACCGCGTGGAGGCAGTCCAGGCGCTGCCCGCGACCTTCGCCCGCCCGGCCGACTTCGACGTGCTCGACTACCTCGACAAGACGCTGGCCCGCCTGCCCCGCCGCCACGAGGTCGAGGTGCTGCTGGGCGAGCCCGGTGCCCCCCCGCCGACGCTGGATGCCAGCCTCGGCGAGCCGGTGCCGGACGCGGACGGCTGGCGTCTGCGGGCCCAGGTGGACGACCTGGACTGGATGGCACGGGAGCTGGCCCGCCAGCCCGCGCGTGTGCGCGTGCTCGCCCCGGCGCTGCTGCGCGAACGGCTGGCCGCGCACCTGCGCCGCCTGTTGGCCGATTGCAGCGGCGATTGCAGCGACGGCTGCACCGGCGACGGCACCGGCGACGGCACGGATCCGCCTGCACCGCCTTGACGAGCGCCGAGGCCGTGGAACGCACGGCCAGGCAAGACCTGACCCGCGGCTATGAGCGCCATCAAGGCAATTGACTGGCCCCGCCCCGGCGGCTGCGGTAGATTGAGGCAGTCCCTCATCCGACACGCACGCCACCCATTCCCCAGGAGGACCCATGGCCAAGAAGCCCGCATCCGCACCGACGCTCAACATCGGCATCTCCGACAAGGACCGCGCCGCCATCACGGCCGGCCTGTCCAAGCTGCTGGCCGACACCTACACGCTGTACCTGACCACGCACAACTTCCACTGGAATGTCACCGGCCCGATGTTCAACTCGCTGCATGCCATGTTCATGGGGCAGTACACCGAGCTGTGGAATGCGGTGGACCCCATCGCCGAGCGCATCCGCTCGCTGGGCCATGTCGCGCCGGGCAGCTACGCCCAGTTCGCCAAGCTCAGCAGCCTCAAGGACGCCCCCGCCACGCCGCCCAAGGCGCTGGAGATGGTGCGCATCCTGCAGGAGGGCCACGAGGCCGTCGCCCGCACCGCGCGCAGCCTTTTCCCGGCCGTCGAGAAAGCCTCGGACGAGCCCACCGCCGACCTGCTGACCCAGCGCATCACCGTGCATGAGCAGACGGCGTGGATGCTGCGCAGCCTGCTGGACGACTAAGGGGAAGGCCGGACACCGGCGGGATGGGGCAGCGCCCTATGATCGCGCCCCTATGACGACCACCGGTGCCGCCCCGAACCCGACCCCGATCGACACGGCTGAAGAGCCCCGCTGCCCCAACTGCCAGGAGCCTCTCGCGCTTCCGCGTCCGGCCCACTGCCCGGCCTGCGGGCAGGAAACGGAACCCCGAGTGCCAACACTGGCCGACTTCGCCAAGGAGTTCGGCGGTCAGCTCCTGGCTTCGGAAGGTGCCCTCTGGCGCACGCTGCGCGGCTTGTTCCGCCCCGGTTACCTGACCCTGGCCTATCTGGCCGGGCAGCGAAGGCGCTACCTGACGCCCTTGCGGCTGTTCCTGAGCATCTGCATCGTCTGCGCAGCCTTGGTGCAATGGGTGCGGCCTGAAAAGCTACCTGGCGAACAGGACCTGTTGTCGGGCGCGCTGATCAAGCTGGGGGCGGTGGACGGGGCCTTCGTCTGCGAAAACCTGCCGGCCGAGCGCTGCGCCTACTGGCAGCGGCGCTGGACGGCCGACCCGGACCTGCTGCACGACCTGAAGCGCACGCAAACGTCCTACAAGCAGGTCATGCGCCAGCTGGTGTTCATGGCCATGGCACCCACCATGGCGGTGCTGCTGCAGCTGGCGTACTGGCACCGTCGCCAGCCCTTCGGCGTCCACATGGTGACAGCTCTGCACATCCACTGTGCCCTTCTGCCCCTGCTGACCGCGCACGTCATGATCAGCCGATGGCTGCCCGTCATGACGCCCTGGTCCGGGGGCCTGACGGCGGTGATGGTGGTGAGCAGCATCGCGATGAGTTTGCGCCGGGTGTACGGGGGCAGCCGGTGGGCAAATGCGCTGCGGATGCTCGCCGTTGCGATCGCCTACGTCGCTGGCGCGGTCTTCTGGGCAGGATTGGGGAGCACCTGGACGGTTCGGCAGACCTTGATGTGATGCGGCGGCGGCATGCCCGCCCTGCTGAAATGAAAAAGGGGTCCCATGGGACCCCTTGTCATTGGTGACGGCCGCCCGTCAGAGCACAGCCAGCAAGCCCGCCACCCCGAGACCCAGCGCCGCCAGCGCGTCGCCGGCGATCAGGCCGCCGCCGACGAGCGAGGTCGAGCTCATGTCGGCCGGCAGTTCCTCCTCGCCCGGCTTGGGCGGCGTCTTGGGCGCGAAGGTGTTGATCGCGCTGGACACCACGCCGCCCGCGGCGAACCAGGCCGAGGTGGCCAGGTTCACGAAGCCGCCGAAGGACGAGGCATAGGGACTGGGCAGCACCACGGCATCGAGCATGAAGTCCGTGCCGAAGCCGACGCGCGAGCCGGCCGCGAAGCGCTGGTAGGCCGCGTTGGACTTGATCCACTTGCGCAGGAACTCCGTCACCAGGCCGATGGCCACGCCGATGAGGATGGCGTCGGTCTGGTAGGGCTTCGGATCGGTCAGGCTGCGCAGCGCGCCCACGAACTTGTAGGTCATGGCCGAGGTCCACTGCGCGGGCGCCTGGTCCTTGCTCATCACGGTCTGGTCGAGGTTCAGCACCGGGTAGGCCGTCATGAAGAGCTTCGCGATGGCCACGGCCAGCACGGCGCCCAGCAGCAGGCCCACGACCTGGAAGCGGAACTGCAGCGTCCGGTTCGAGCCCAGGCGCCAGCCGGTGGAGCGGTCCTGCTGCATGTCGCCGGCCACGCTGGCCGACACGAAGACCACCATGGCCGCCATCAGCGCCAGCATCGGGTCCTTCAGGCCCAGGCTGGCCAGCACCAGCACCGTCACCACGAAGGACGAGGAGATGGGATTGGAGTCCGTCAGGCCCAGGGAGATGCCGCACACGATGACGAAGAGGTACACGAGGCCGACGGCCAGCAGCATGAAGCCCAGGGGCTCGTTGAAGAACTGCACGCCGCAGATCACGGTGGCCACGGTCCACACGCCCACCCAGGTGAGCAGTCGCGGCAGGCTTGCGCGCGGGCCGGTGCGCTGCTCGTCGGGCACGACGACGCGCTCGCCCGGCTGCGCGAGGCGGCGCACGACCCGGTAGAAGATCAGCGAGAGGTCGACCACGGCCGCGCCGAGGATCATGCCCAGCGCGATCAGGAAGGCGATCTTGCGGAAGGGCTCACCCTCATGCAGCCAGCCGATGCTGATGAAGTAGGGCGACAGCGCCTCGAAGGTCAGGCCCGCCACGATGGCCGGGATGCCCACGCGGGCGCCGACGATCAGGCCGGCGCCGAAGGTGGAGGTGGACAGCTCGATCGTGCCCATCCAGGCGACCTTGGCCGCCGCGATGCCGCCGCCCAGGCCCACGCCCAGGCCGCCGAAGAGGCGGGACACCGACTGGCGCAGCAGCACCGGGTCGGTCAGCGCGCGCAGGATGTTGGCCACGGCCAGGCCGGAGGGGAAGGTCAGCTGCATGCGCTCGACCAGGATGGGCGTGTAGAGCATGCCGATGCCCGCGGCCATCATGCTGATGCACAGCATGTACAGCACGAGTTGCCAGTCCGGCACCTGAGGCATGCCCATCCAGGTCATGGCCTGGATCAGCGTGCTCATGGCCATCATGCCGGCCACGGACGCGGCCGTGGTCTGGATGTAGTTGGCGCCATGGCGGCCTTCGGGGCCGTAGCCGTAGGTGATCACTGAACCGAGGATGCCGGCCAGCACCTGGCCGCCCACGAAGAAGCCGATGGAGAAGTTCATGAAGGCGGCCGTGACGCCGCCCAGAGGCCCGAGGATGAACATGCCGACCGCAGCCAGCAGGGTGTAGTAGCCCCAGCTGCCGACGGGCGGCAGCCAGGCCCAGCGGCGGGTGTCCGGCTGGGTGAGGGGGGGGTGGGACATGGTGCTTCCGAAGTGGGGAATGGGCGCGACTGTAATCGTCGCGTCAGCCCCTCACCATGGGTCTTTCACCCCCCCGCCGGGCGCCGCCGCGAAGCCCTGATCTGGCGCAAGGGCCGGCCGGCGCGAGGCCCGGGCCGGCCCTGCGGCGTGCCCTCAGGGATAGCTCAGCGTCAGCGTGTAGCGCTGCGTGGTGCTGCTGCCCGAGTAGGAGATCACCTTGAGGTAGACCGTCTGCGCGCTGCTGCCGTTCGTGTAGGTCAGGCTTTCGCTGCTGGTGCTGCCCTCGGAGGCCGCCAGCGTCGTGCCGCTGCCGTTGACGACGTACAGGTCGTAGTCGGTCGTGGACGGGCCGACCATGTCCACGCGCAGCTTCTTGCCGGCGGGCAGGCTCACCTTGAAGAAGTCCTTGTCGGAGGCGCTGCCCATGGTGCCGCTGATCGTCGTCTGGCCGCTCACCACGTTGGCCGAGGCGATGGTGCCGTTGGACTCCGTCTCGTTCAGCACGGCGCTGGCGTTGCTCACGCTGAAGCTCACGCTGCCCGAGGCCCCGACATTGCCGGCGGCATCGTAGGCGCGGGCAATCAGCGTGTGGCTGCCGTTGCTGAGCGTCGTGGAGTCCAGGGCCAGGCTGTAGGGCGCGCTGCTGTCGCTGCCGACGACGTTGCCGTCCACCACGAAGTCGACGCGGCTCACGCCGACGTTGTCGCTCGCGGTGGCCGCCAGCGTGAGCGTGCCGGCCGTGCCGCTCACCGAGGCGCTGGCCGTCGGAGGCGTGGTGTCCGCCGTGCCGCCGCCGGAGGTCTGGGTGACCCAGATCGGCGCGGACCACAGGATCTTGCCGTCATCCTGCGTGACCTTGGCGTAGTAGAAGTGCTCGCCCACGGCCGGCGTGACGGTGGCCGTGGCGGTGCTTGCCAGCGTGCTGACCGTGCCGTTGCGCTTGGGCACGCCCTCGATGATCTGCACCGTGGCGACGCTGCGGCCGGCGCTGTTGGCGAAGCCCACGCTCAGGTTCAGCGGACCGCTGTTGCTGAAGCGCTCGCCCATCAGGTGGCCGTTGGCCTGCAGCACCAGCTGCGAGTTCTTGTCCATGGAAGCGAACACGCGGCGCGCCTTGAGCGCCTCCAGGAAGGCCGTGCGGCCCAGCGCGGTGCCCGTGGGGATCAGCACGCCGGTGCGGTTCGTGTAGGACTTGCCCCAGTTCGCGCAGTGGTTGTCCTGGTTGGTCGCCGGGGCGACGTGATAGCCGCGCTCGAGGAGCTTGTTGAAGGCGTCCTCGTAGCTGCTGCGGCCCGTCTCGGTCTCCGTGGTGTTGCTGGAGAAGGCCGAGGTGTTCAGGACCTCCGCCAGCACCATCACCTCATCGCCATCGGCGCTGTAGGCCAGGTCCGTGCCGTTGATGGCGAACTGCCCGCTGGTCTCCGGGTGGTTGAACTGCCCGATCAGGCCCTGGGCGCGCATGGCGCCGTACAGCGCGGCGTAGTCGCTCTTGGCCACGTAGCGGTCGCCGAAGAGCTCGTTGCTGCTGTTGTACTCCCAGGAGAACAGCTCGCTGCTGTTGAAGATGTTGAGGTGGCCGCCATTGTTGATGACGCCCCACTCCATGCCGTAGATCGCCAGGAAGCCCGGGTTCGCGCTGTTGAAGCTGCTGGCGGCCGCGAGGCCCGCCTGGTAGCGGCTGCGCGCCGCGGTGGCGCTGCCGGCGGCGTTGGTGCTGGAGGAGCCGTCGAAGTAGTGGTTGTGCTCCGAGGTCATCAGCGCGTCCAGGCCCGCGGCCTTGCCATAGGCGAAGGCATCGCCGGGACCGTAGGCCCCGGTCTGCGCCGCCTGCGAGGACGTGCAGCTGCTGATCGCGCCGCCACCGTCGGAGTCGTTCGTCTGGCTGTGCAGATTGGCGTAGTAGACGGTGTAGGGCAGCGAGCCCGTCGCCGGCACGGACAGGGCTCGTGCGCGCTGCGGGCCGCCGGCATCGAGGGCCGTGCGCAGCGGCGCGAAGGCCGGCATCTGCGGGCCGGCGGGACGGCCGACCTGGAACGACCAGCGCTGCTGCACCTCGTGACCGTCGGCGCGAGCCCACAGTGCCGAACGACGGGCCTCGCCGCCGGCAGGCGCTGCCTCGGCCGCCGCGCCGGGCAGCGTGACGGCGCTCAGGCGCGCCTCGTAGCGCCCCTCGGGCAAGACCTGACCCTGGGCGTCGCGCCCGTCCCAGGCCTGGGTGACCGTCAGCGGCCGCCCGCCCCAGACGGCCTCGCCCCCGAGCGTGCGCAGCACCTGCTGGCGCTCGTCCACCAGGGTGATCTGCCAGGCGAAGACCTGCCCGGCCGGCATGCCGGGGTAGTTCAGCGACACCACCAGCTCGCGGCCCGCCACGCCCTGGGCGGTGCGGAAGGGCACATAGAGCGCGGCGTCGAACTCGTGGTGATCCGGGAACTTCGCGGCCGGATTGACCAGGCCGGTGGCGTCGGCCGCCACGGCCGGCGCGGCCGCCAGCGGCGCGTTGCTCCCCGGCGGCTCGCCGGAGCAGCCGGCCATGAGCGCCGCCGCCAGCGCCAGGGGCCAGAGCGAGACGCCGTGCAGCGCCAGACCTGGCGTCCCGGCAGCGGTAGAGATCGGAGTGACGGGGCGTGCAGCGTGGCGCAAAGGTTTGCGCACGCACTTCTGCGCGCAGGCGACCGCAGTCGCGGAGACGGATTTCATAGGGACCAAGCCTTCCGTTGTTGTCGTTTGAGGGGCCGGCGTCCTCGGCGCCAGCGGGCCGCACTGTGCGCGTGCCGCACAGGAGGGTCAATGCGGGTTTGCGCCGCCCGGCTTTTCATCGGGCCGTCAGAAAGTGGGACGGCTGTGAGGAATACACGCGGTGGGGGGCGGCTCGACCGCAGAATTGACGCGGGTCAAGGGAAGGTTTGCAGGGCACCGCCTATGCTCGGCGCCGGCGGGGCCCGGGGGGTTCCGCGCCACTGCGAACACCCCGACGCAGGCACAGGGAGTACCAACATGCGCGTGAATGAGCCCGTCACCCGGCAGGAACATCTGTTCAAGGACGACCTGCTGGTCTCCACCACGGACACCACCGGCCGGATCACCCATTGCAACGCCGCCTTCAGCCGCGTCAGCGGCTATGACTACGAGGAGCTGATCGGCCAGCCCCACAACCTCGTGCGGCATCCCGACATGCCCGAGGAGGCCTTCCGCGACATGTGGGCCACGATCGGCCGCGGGCGGCCCTGGACGGGCATCGTCAAGAACCGCCGCAAGAACGGGGACCACTACTGGGTGCGCGCCAATGTGACGCCCGTGCTGGAGCGCGGCAAGCCGGTCGGCTACATGTCCGTGCGCGAGGCGCCGACCCGCGCCGAGGTCACGCAGGCCGAGCAGCTCTACGCCCGCATCGTGGCGCAGCGCGGCCAGGCGAGCCCGGGCTTCAAGCTGCATGCGGGCCGCGTGCGCCAGATGGGCCTGCGCGACCTGCCCGCCCGGCTGCACCGGCTCAACGTCACGCAGCGCCTGATGGCGGGCCTTGTCGCCATCGGCCTGGGCTGCGCGACCATCGCCTGGCTGTTGCCGGGCCTCGGCGGCTGGGGTCCGTCCGGCGTGGCCGTGCTGGGTTCGATCTGGTTGGTGATGTGGTTCCAGTTCGACATCCAGCGCCGTCTCGACGCCGCCGAGGAGGCCGCCAACAACATCGCGAGCTGCAACCTGATCGAGCCGGTGCCGCATGTGCATCCGCACCCGCTGAGCGCCATCACGCGGGCCCTCGGGCAGATCCAGATCAACTTGCGCGCGGTCGTTGGCGATGCCCGGGACGAGGTGCAGGGCACGGTGACGACGGCCCAGGAGCTGGCACGGGCCGGCCAGCACCTCTCGCAGCGCACCGAGGTCCAGTCCAGCGCCGTGCAACGCTCGGCCGCCGCGATGGACGAGATGGCCAGCGCCGTGCGCCAGACGGCGCAGACCGCGAGCGTGGTGGCCGGGCAGAGCACCTCCGCCGCCGCCGCCGCGCAGCACAGCGGCCAGGCCGTCGGTCGCGTCAACGAGACCTTCACCGCCATCGAGACCTCGTCCAAGCGCATCGGGGACATCGTCCAGGTGATCGAGGGCATCGCCTTCCAGACCAACATCCTGGCCCTGAATGCCGCCGTGGAGGCCGCCCGGGCCGGTGAGTCGGGCCGGGGATTCGCCGTGGTCGCCAGCGAGGTCCGCGCCCTGGCCCAGCGCAGCGCGGGCGCCGCCAAGGAGGTCCGCCAGGTCATCCTGGGGTCCGTGGAGCAGGTCGGCGTGAGCGCCCGGGAGATGGACGAGGCCAACGCCACCATCCGACGCACGGTCGAGGAGGTGGACCGCGTGGGCACGATGATGTCCGAGATCCAGCGCGCGACGACGGAGCAGTCCGTGGGCATTGCCGACGTCAACACCGCCGTGGCGGACCTCGAGCGCATGACGCAGGAGAACGCCGCCATGGTCGAGGAGACGGCCGCGGCCGTGGACGCGCTGCACCAGCGCTCGGAAACGCTCAAGCGGGCATTGAACGTCTTCCGTCTCTGATTTCACGATCGGCGGCCTGGCGTGCCGATCCGGGCCGCTGCTGTTGTTTTGCGCGCATAGCGCACACTGGCGGCCCAAAGTCCTTGCGGGCATCATGGAAAACACCAAGCGCTTGCTAGGAGTTCGCCATGGGATCACGGTCAGCTGCATCGCGCAGCGTGCTTGCCTCGCTTCTTCTGCTGGCCGGGCTGGCCAGCGCCGCCAGGGCGGATGACGCCCTGCACCTCTCGGGCTTCGCCACCCTCGGGCTGGGCAAGGCCATCTCGGGGGCCCACCAATCGAATTTCGAGTTCGACTGCCCCTGCTACATCGCCAACTACCCCGACGTCGGCATCTACCGCAACAGCTGGTCCCTGAAGCCGGACAGCCGGGCCGGCGTGCAGGCCACGTACAAGTTCGGCAGCCAGTTCTCCGTCACGGGGCAGCTCACGGCCAACGCCTCGGCCGACAAGCCCGCGGTGGACTGGCTCTACGGCTCCTGGAATCTCTCCGACAGCCTGACGCTGCAGGCCGGGCGCAAGCGCCTGCCGCTGTTCGGCTATTCCGACTTCTTCCAGGTGGGCTATGCCTACCCCTGGGTGCGCCCGCCGGGTGACCTCTACGGCTGGCAGATCGTGGCCTACAACGGCGCGAACCTGCTGTACCGCAAGAACTTCAACGGCCTGGCGGTCACCGCCAACGTCTGGGCCGGCCGCGAGACGGACAAGGACAACCAGATGCTCGGCCGCGTCTACTACGGCGACCGCGTCGACGAGACCTGGAAGAGCATCCTGGGCGGCTACGTCGAGCTGGGCACGGACTGGGGCACTGCCCGCTTCGTGATGATGACGAACAAGGTCGACCGCTGGGTCGGCACCGGCGCCGGGCGCACCGTCAACAAGGACGGCGTGAAGCAGCAGTTCTACGGGCTCACCTTCAACGTCGACCACAAGGACATCGTCGTGCGCACCGAGTTCAACCGCTTCGTGCGCCCGGACGCGCCCAAGGACATCTACAACGTCTACTTCGTGGGCGCGGGCTACCGCTTCGGCGACTGGCTGCCCATGCTGACCTACTCGCGCTTCACCGAGGACTACAAGGACGATCCCACGGCCAACGAGAAGCACCACACCTGGGCCGCCACGCTGCGCTGGGACGTGCGCGAGGACATGGCCCTGAAGCTGGAGTACGACGTCTTCAAGGACCGCTCGGCCTTCCCCTTCGTGGGCAATTCCAAGGCGATCACCCTGTCGCTGGACTACGTCTTCTGAGGAGCCGCCATGACGTTCAGTCTCCCCTCCCCCACGCCGGCGCTGGCCGGCCTGCTGCTCGCCACGCTCGGCACCTTCGCTCTGGCCGATCCCGTCGTCGTGGCCAACCCCGCGCTCGCGGCCAAGCCCACGGTCGACGAGGTCAAGGCCGTGTTCCTCGGCCAGACGAACAGCCTGGCCGGTGGCGGCAACGTCCAGGTCGGCATGCCCAAGTCCGGCAAGGTGCGCGAGGACTTCGTGATCGGCTACGTCGGCAAGAACGAGAAGCAGTACAAGGCCATCTGGACGCAGCTGATCTTCACCGGCCGCGCCCAGGAGCCCAAGCAGTTCGAGAGCGAGGACGAGCTCAAGAAATGGGTGGCCAGCACGCCCAACGCCGTGGGCATCCTTGACAGCGCCAAGGTGGACGCCAGCGTGAAGGTGATCGGGACGAAGTGACGCCGGCGCCCGGCGGGAGAGGCCTGCGATAATCGCCGCCTTTCCCGTCCCGGCCCATCAGCACGCTCCTTGAGCGTGGCGGCCTCCCCACCCATGTCCACCGAGCTGTCCTCCCGCATCGAGACGGAAGTGCGCCGCCGCCGCACCTTCGCCATCATTTCCCACCCTGACGCGGGCAAGACCACGCTGACGGAGAAGCTGCTGCTGTTCTCGGGCGCGATCCAGATCGCCGGCTCGGTGAAGGCGCGCAAGGCCAGCCGCCATGCGACCTCGGACTGGATGGAGATCGAGAAGCAGCGCGGCATCTCGGTGGCCTCCTCGGTCATGCAGATGGAGTACCGCGACTGCGTGATCAACCTGCTGGACACCCCGGGCCACCAGGACTTCTCCGAAGACACCTACCGCGTGCTGACCGCCGTGGATGCGGCGCTGATGGTCATCGACGCGGCCAACGGCGTGGAGCCTCAGACCCGCCGCCTGCTGCAGGTCTGCCGCGCCCGCAACACGCCCATCCTCACCTTCGTCAACAAGATGGACCGCGAGGTCCAGGAGCCGCTGGCCCTGCTGGACGAGATCGAGCGCGAGCTGGGCATGGCCGTCGTGCCCTTCACCTGGCCCGTGGGCATGGGCAAGCAGTTCCATGGCGTGATGGACCTTCGCCAGCAGCGCATGCGCGTGTTCGCCCCGGGCGAGGACCGCGTGGCCGGCGACGAGGAAGTGCTGGAAGGCCTGGACAACCCCGCCTATGCCGACCGCTTCGGCATGCAGTACGACAACGCCAAGGGCGAGATCGAGCTGGTCAACGAGGCCGCGCCGACCTTCGACCTGGCGCAGTTCCTCACCGGCAAGCAGACGCCCATGTTCTTCGGCTCCGCCGTGAACAACTTCGGCGTGCAGGAAGTGCTGGACGCGCTCGTGGAACTGGCCCCCGCGCCCGGCGAGCGCCAGGCCATGCAGCGCGTGGTGGAGCCCGAGGAGCCCAAGTTCAGCGGCGTGGTCTTCAAGATCCAGGCCAATATGGACCCGGCCCACCGCGACCGCATCGCCTTCCTGCGCGTGGCCTCGGGCCACTTCGAGCGCGGCATGCGGCTGAAGGTCGTGCGCTCCGGCAAGGAGCTGCGCCCCAACACCGTGGTGAGCTTCCTCTCCCAGCGCCGCGAGCTGCTGGACGAGGCCTTCGCCGGGGACATCATCGGCATCCCCAACCACGGCGTGCTGCAGCTGGGCGACACCATCACCGAGGGCGAGGCCCTGCAGTTCACCGGCCTGCCCTTCTTCGCGCCGGAAATGTTCCGCTCGGTGGAAGTGGCCGACCCGCTCAAGACCAAGCAGCTCAAGGCCGGCCTGCAACAGCTGGGCGAGGAAGGCGCGATCCAGGTCTTCCGCCCGGTGGCCGGCAGCGTGCTGCTGCTGGGCGCCGTGGGCCAGCTGCAGTTCGAGGTGGTGGCGCACCGCCTGGAGCACGAGTACGGCGTCAAGGCGCGCATCACGCCCAGCCGCTTCCAGGTGGCGCGCTGGGTGACCTGCGCCCCCGAGGACGGCGGCGAGGCGGAGCTCAAGCGCTTCATCAACGCCAACGACTTCCGCATGGCCTATGACGCCGTGGACGCGCCCACCGTGCTGGTGGAGTACGCGCCGGAGCTGCGCGCCATCGAGGCCAACTGGCCCAAGATCAAGTTCCACGCGCTGCGCGAGCACGCGGGCCTGGTCTTCCAGCAGCGCCTGGACGGCTGACCCGCGCCTCCCGGCGCAGGCGAGGCCTTCGCAGGCCCCGCCCCGGCCGTCAGAAGCGCCAGAGGGCCTGCAGGCTCAGCGAGGTAGTCTTGGTGCGCGTGAGGCGGTTGACGTCCAGGCGCAGCGTCATCGAGGGCCAGGGCTCGTAGGCCAGGCCACCACCCAGGCCGGCTTCGACGCGGTTGTAGCTGCCGAAGTACTTGCCGTCAAAGGTCTGGACCCGCGTGCTGCCCAGGCCCAGGCGGCCATAGAGCTTCACGTCACCGGACAGGGGCAGGTGATACAGCCCGTAGCCGCCGATATGGCGGTCCAGCGCCTCGCACCGGTCGCCCAGCAGATTGCCGATGATGTGCAGGTCGCAGGAAAAGCCGCCCGCGGCCGTCACCTCCGCGCTCCACTCCCTGTTGAAACGGTAGCCCGCCAGGAAGCCCAGGTAGGCATCGCTGTCGCCGGTGATCAGGTCGGCCTTGCGCATGCTGCCCACCTGCAGGCCTGCATACCAGCCCGGGCTCTGTGCCCCTTCGTCCGCGCGGGCCAGACTCGTGCCGGCCATCAGGACCGCCAGTGCCGCCATCGCTCCATAGCGCTTGTTCATTCTCCGCTCCCTTTCGTGGTCATTGACGAAGCCGGGAGAATAACCACCGAAAGAGGTGGATGCCAGAAGCCAGGGCGCATCCCGCACGGGATCGCCCCGCGGGTGGCGCTTGCGGGCCTCGGCGAGTCACCGCCCGGAGGGGGTCAGTCCGGCTTCCAATCCTGCAGCCCGTAGCGCGCGAGAAGGCGCGCGAGCCGCCGGTTGTGCCGCATCTCCACGATGCCCTGGTCGAACTGCTCCACCAGCCGGGCGGCCTGGGGCAGGCGCGGGCTGAAGCCCACATAGACCGGCGAGGCCGGCTGGCAGCCTGCCTCGCGGATGCGGTCCTGCAGGCGCAACTGCTGGATCTGCAGCTGCATGACCGCAGCGGTCTCGATGACACCGTCCACCCGTCCTCGGGCCAGGTTGCGGGCATTCACCTCGGCGGGATTCGCCCCCCGCGTGAAGACGATCTTGGGCCGGTTCGCGGGGCGGGCGAGCCACTCGCCGAAGGCATGCTCGTACTCGTAGCCGGACACCACGGCGACCTGCCGCAGGCTGTCCAGGTCCGAGGCCCGGCTGAATCGCAAGGGGTTGCCCGCGCTCACGTAAAGGCAGTCGATCGGCTCGCCCACGGTCTCACGACCGATCAGCAGGCCGTGCTGCTGGGCCTGCTCGCGCGTCAACACCAGGGCCAGGGCGGCCTGCCCGTCCCGCACTTCCTGCAGCGCGCGGTCCCAGGGGACGATGCGGTAGCTCAGGCGCCACGTCGGGGGCGTGAAGACGTCGCGCAGCATTTCCACGACGTAGCCGGGGCGATCGCTGTCGGGCTGGCAGTTGAAGGGGCACCAGGGATCGGACAGGGCGAGCAGGCTCTGTCCGGTCCCGGCCGAGGCGGCCGAGGCGGCGGTGGGCGGTGCCACGGGGCCCTGCGCCCGCAGCGGGGCGGCCGCCACGAGGGCGCTGCCCATCAGCAGGACCCGCAGCCACGCCCGACGCCCGACAGCACGCAGGATCACACCGCTCTCCTTGGCCCGCAGCAGGCGGGCCGCGCCCCATTCTTGATGAGGTCCGGGGCGCCGGCAAGCGCCACGCGCCCTCCCCGGCCCGGGCGCCGTTGCCACCGGGCCTCAGCCCGGGGCCTCAGGAGCGCGTCAGACCCGTCCTCAGAACTTCGTGCTGTAGTTCGCCGGCAGCCAGGTGTAGCCCTTGCCGTCGGCGCGCAGCTTGCCGATGCCCGGGAAGCTGATGTGGGCCACGGCCACGTAGTAGCCCTTGGCGGCCGCCTCGGCATAGGCCTTCTTGCGCTGGGGCGCGGCGGCCTTGGAGTCGGAGTCGAACTGGATGGTCACGCTCGGGTCCGGGAACTGCACGGCCGCGACGTGCATCAGGTCGCCCCAGAAGGCCATCTGCTGGCCCTGGCTCTCGACCACATAGATGCTGTGGCCCGGCGTGTGGCCGGGCGTGGGCACCGCGCGGATGCCGGGCAGCAGCTCGGTGGCGCCGCTGAAGGGCTTGAAGCGGCCGGCGTCCACATAGGGCTTGAGCGAGGCCTGCGCCCCCTGGAAGCCACCCTTGGCGGCGGCAGGCGCCTTGTCCATCTGCTCCTGGCTGAGCCAGTAGTCGGACTCGTGCTGATCGGCGCGCACGACGGCATTGGGGAAGGCGGCCTTGCCCTCGGCCGCGAGGCCGCCGACGTGGTCCCCGTGGAAGTGGGTGATGTAGATCTCGTCGACCTGCTCCGGCTGGTAGCCCGCGGCCTTCAGGTTGGCCAGCAGGCGGCCGAGCGTGGGGCCGAACAGGCCGGCGGCGCCGGTGTCGATCAGCACCAGCTTGCTGCCCGTGTTGACGAGGAAGGCATTCACCGAGGTCTCCACCGGTGCCTTCAGGTAGGCCCGGCCGAGGGCCTTCTCGACCTGGCCGGGCTTGGCACCCGTCAGCAGCTTGTCGACCGGCAGCTCGACCGTGCCGTCATTCAGGGCGGTGATCTCGAACTCGCCCAGCGCGAGGCGGTAGAAGCCGGGCGCCTGGCTCTTCTGCTGGGGCGCGGCGGCCAGCGCCGGCAGGGCCAGGGCCCAGGCCATGCCCAGGCCGAGGCCGAGGCGGGACAGCTGCGTGAGGGTGGTGCGTGCGCTCATGAAATGCTCCGTGGAGAGTCGATGAAGGGACAACGTGGCGGCCCGGCCCGGGTGCCCGGGCGGGCGCTGCTTCTTGTGGCGGGGCCAGCATAGCGGCGCGGCGCGGGGCCTGCCACGGCAAGGCCTTTGGACGCCGGCCGCTGTCCTCGGACCGGGCGACAATGCCGCCATGAGTTCCGCCGCGCCCTCCCGACTGAGCCTGTACCTGAACCTGATCCGCTGGGACCGGCCCGCCGGCTGGCTGCTGCTGCTGTGGCCCACGCTGGCCGCGCTGTGGATGGCGGCGGACGGCTTCCCCGGCTGGCACCTGCTGGCGGTGTTCACGGCCGGCACGGTGCTGATGCGCTCGGCGGGCTGCTGCGTCAACGACGTGGCCGACCGCGAGTTCGACCGCCATGTCAAGCGCACCGCGCAGCGCCCCGTCACCAGCGGCGCGGTCTCGGTCAAGGAGGCGCTGGCCGTGGGCGCCGTGCTGGCCCTGGCCGCCTTCGGGCTCGTGCTCACGACCAACGCGCCGACCATCCTGCTGTCCTTCGCCGCGCTGGCCGTCACCCTGCTCTACCCCTATGCCAAACGCGTGGTGAACATGCCGCAGGCGGTGCTGGGCGTGGCCTTCAGCTTCGGCATTCCGATGGCCTTCTCGGCGGCGCTGGGCGGCAGCGAATGGAGCCTCGCGGCCATCAACGCCGCCGTGCCCCGGAGCGCCTGGGCGCTGCTGGTGGCGAACCTGTTCTGGGTGCTGGCCTACGACACCGAGTACGCCATGGTCGACCGCGACGACGACCTCAAGATCGGCATCAAGACGAGCGCCATCACGCTGGGCCGCTTCGACGTCATCGGCGTGATGGCCTTCTACGGCATCTTCCTCGCCGCCTGGGCCTTCCTCGGCCTGCGCCTGGGGCTCGGTCGCTGGTTCCTGCTGGGCCTGGCCGCGGCGGCCGCCCAGGTGGCCTGGCACGGGACGCTGATCCGCGACCGCAGCCGCGAGGGCTGCTTCCGCGCCTTCCGTGCCAATCACTGGGTGGGCTTCGCGATCTTCGCCGGCACGGTGGCAGACCTCAGCCTGCGCTGAGGCGCGCCGGGCTCAGTCGAAGACCGAATTCAGCACCGCGGCCACGACCAGCGTGGTGACGGCCACCAGCACCAGGTCCTTGCCGCAGACCTGCCATTCGTACCCCGGGTAGTGCGGCAGTCGCTGCTGCAGCGCGGGCGGCGGCAGGCGCTTGGCGATGCCCGGCGGCAGCGGCTTGCCGCGTGCCAGGTTCTTGCGGATGCCGGGCGGCAGGTCGGCATAGCGCTCGCGCACCCCGGCCTCGCGAACCCAGGCGCGGGCGTCGCCCACGCTGATGCTGACGCTCACCAGCCCGCCGGCATCGCCGCGGGCGCTGACGCTGACGCCGTCATTGCGGTCGCCGCGGTCCTCGCGGTCCTCGTGCTTGCCCTTGCCCTTGCCATGACCGTTGCCGCGCCCCTCGGGCGGATTGGCCAGGGCGGGAAATGCCAGACTGCCGAGGACCAGCGGCAGGAAGTGACGTCGTTGCATGAGGGACTCCTGGGGATGAGGTGACAAGGGGGCGCCGCCGCCGCGAGCACCCGCGGGCCTGAGCATAAGCCGGACGAACGGATTTCGGTGGCGGCCGCCTCAGCGCGGCCGCTTCCCCGGCTTGAACGCCGCCACACCGGGCACGAACAGCTCCATCACGCGCAGCGGTGCCCCGCCGCGGCGGAAGACGGAGTTGCGGGACCACAGCATCTGCGGCGGCGGCGGCTCGCCCGTGGCCGCCCGCCACTGGCGCTCCATCTGCCGGCGCGTGTGGCCGAAGCGGGCGAGCCGGCGGGGCTGGAGCTCGCTGCGCTGGATGCGGGGATCGTCGTAGAGCAGATGCGCGAGCGGCCGGGAACCCAGCCCCTTGAGCGCCTTCCACGGTCCGGCGAGCGAGGACTGGTGCAGCGCCGAGCGCGCCCAGACCAGCGGCCGGCCGTCGACACGCAGCAGCACCTCGCGCACCACCGTGCAGCCGCGGCGCGGCAGGCCCAGGGCCTGGCGTTCGGCGGCGCGCAAGGGCGTCACGCCCTGGCGCAGCACCTGCACCTCGAAGCGCTGCCCCAGGCGGGCGAGGCGGCGGCTCAGGCTGCCGGGCGCGCGCAGCCAGTCGCGCAGGGAATGTCGGGAGGCGATGCCCATGTCAGGCGGCGATGAGGGCCCGGGCGGGATCGGCCGCCCGGTTCAGGAGTTCGGGATGGGAGCTCACGGCGCGTGAGTGTAGGGCCCCGCGAGCGGGCGCCGGAAGCTCAGCGCGACGCGCCCTCGACGAAGGCCAGCGTCTCGTCCACCATCTCGGCGTCCTGGCCCCAGAAGCCGTGCGGGGAGCGGCCCTCGCAGGCGTCGGGACCGCTCACCGGCCCGCTCCCGCCGGACATCAGCCGGGTCCGGGCCGAGGCGCCGATGCGCTGCGCGACCCGCTCCTGCCCGCTGGGCGGGGAGCGCGGGCAGCTGTCGTCCACATGGCCCAGCAGCAGCGTGGGCTGCCGGATCTGCTCCAGCGGCAGGTCGAAGACGTGGTGGCCCGCCCAGCTCTTGCGCGCCGTGACGCTCGTGCTCAGCACCGCGCTGATCACCAGGCCGTCCGGCGCCGCGTCGCCGCGCAGGCGCGAGGCGGCATTGACGGCCGAGAGGCTGCCGCGGCTGGTGCCCAGCAACCAGACCTGGCGCGCGCCCTGCTCGCGCAGCCAGCGCACCACGCGGCCGATGTCCTCGGCATGGGCGGGCGCGATGCGGAAGTCGGCGAGGCCGTCCGCGCCCTGGTAATCGGCCGGCGCGTCGAGCGTCACGACCTCGTAGCCGCGCGCCTGCAGCAGCGGCCGTGCGCGCAGCAGGGCATTGCCCTTGAGCTGCGCGGGGCAGCCGGCGGCGTCCAGCGCGACATGGCCGTGGCCGCCGGCCAGCAGGACGAGGCTCACGCCGCGCGCCTGGCCCTCGGGCGGGCTGACGGCGAAGGGCAAGACCTGGCCCCCATGACCGGCCAGCCGCTGCAGACGGCCGCAGTCCTGCGCGTCGGCCGGTGGCGCCCACGCCCCCAGCGCCATCGCCCCGAGGGCCGCCAGACCCAGCCGGGCGGCGCGCCCGAGGCGATCAGCCCCCGAACTCATCGCCCAGCTCCCGGGCCCGTTGCTGCGCGGCCTTGACGGCCTGCACGATGGCCGGCCCCACGCCGGCGGCCTGCATCGCGCTCAGCGCGGCGTATGTCGTGCCGCCCTTGGACGTGACCCGCTCGCGCAGCACGGCGGGGGACTCGGGCGACTGCAGCGCCAGCGCCGCGGCGCCCGCGCAGGTGGCCAGGGCCAGCTCGCGGCCCTGCGCCTCGCTCAGTCCCATGTCCTGGGCGGCCTGCATCATGGCCTCGACGACGTAGAAGAAGTAGGCCGGGCCGGAGCCCGACAGCGCGGTGACGGCGTCCAGGTCCGCCTCGCGATCCACCCAGACCGTCCGGCCCGTCGGTGCGAGCACCTCGTCCACGAGCTGGCGGTCCTGTGCCGTCACGGCGGGCCGGGCGAAGAGGCCGGCGATGCCCTGGCCGATCAGCGCCGGCGTGTTGGGCATGCTGCGCACCACGCGTTCCGCACCCGTGGCCCGGACGATGGCGTCGGAGCGGATGCCGGCCATCACCGAGAGCTGCAGCGCCTGCCCCAGCTGACCGGCGCAGGGCGCGGCGGCTTCCTGGAAGAGCTGTGGCTTCACGGCCCACACCACGAGGCTGGCACGGGCCAGCGAGGCATCCGGCGCCGGCAGCGCCTGCAGGCCGAGCTCGGCGGCGAGCTTCTGCCGCTGGGGCTCGTAGGGCTCGACCACGATCAGGGAGTCGGGCGTGCGGCCGGCGCGCAGCAGGCCGCCCAGGATGGCGCTGGCCATGTTGCCGCCGCCGATGAAGGCCAGGGTGTTGTTCATGGATGCGGGATCAGGAAGTGGAGGGAATCGGATCGGGCCGGGCCAGTGTACGGGCCCGCTCCCCGGGGAGCTGCCCGACGGGCCCACCCCTGCGGGATAACGTCGGCTTGGCAGGGACGACCGGGATGCTTAAGCTCGCGCCCGGAGTCACGAGAGGAGACCACATGCAGACCAATAAAAGCCATCCCAAGCCCGCCATGGAAGCGCTGGCCCACTACCACGAGCTGCCCGCGGAGGAGATGAAGGCCCGCGCGCGGGCGCATTACGAGCAGCAGAAGCGTCGCCGGACGGTGCGGGATTTCGACAGCCGGCCCGTGCCCCGCGAGGTGATCGAGCACTGCCTGCTGGCCGCGGGCACCGCCCCGTCGGGCGCCAACCAGCAGCCCTGGCACTTCGCGGTCATCAGCGACCCGGCACTCAAGCGCCAGATCCGCGAGGCCGCCGAGGAAGAGGAGCGCGCCTTCTACAGCGGGCGCGCCCCGGAGGAATGGCTGCGCGCGCTGGCCCCGCTGGGCACGGACCCGAACAAGCCGTTCCTGGAGGAGGCGCCGCTGCTGATCGCCATCTTTGCGCAGAAGTACGGCATCGACGCCCAGGGGGAGCGCTTCAGCCACTACTACGTGCCGGAGTCGGTGGGCATCGCCACGGGCTTCCTGATCACGGCGCTGCACGACGCGGGCCTGGCCACGCTGACGCACACGCCCAGCCCCATGGGCTTTCTCAACAGCCTGTGCGGCCGCCCGGAGAACGAGAAGCCCGTGATCCTGCTGGTCGTGGGCTACCCCAAGCCGGGCTGCCTGGTCCCGGTGCACGGCGGCCTGAAGAAGCCGCTCGCGCAGATCAGCACGTGGTTGTGAGCTGAGGGCCTCCCGCGAGGCACCGCCAGCGGGAGGCCAGGCGGCCAGCGCCGCCCAGCTGCCGGCATCAGCCCCCGGAACCGGTGGCAAGCAAGCCTTCGGGCGTGGCGATCCAGCCCGTCTTGGCGTCAACGAACTGGATCCTGCTCAGCGCATCCGTGGTGCCGCTGGCCACAGCGCCCCAGGTCTTCCCCGCATCCAGGCTGCGCATCAACTCACCCTGGCTGCCGCCGATCCAGATGGTCTTCCCATCGACCGATTCCACGCTCAGCCACTGAGTACCGGCATCTGCCGCGAGCGCGAGCGCCTGCCAGGTCCTGCCGCCGTCCTGCGACAACAACACCGTGTTGCGGCTGCCCACCGCCATCAGGCTGCCGGGCCCCAGCGGCTTCACGGCCGACAAGCTCACCGTGAAGGCTCGTGGCGTTTGCCAGACCTGTTGCCAGGTCTGGCCGGCATCCTCGCTGAGTAGCAGGGATGTGCCGGTGCGGGCCAGGAGGCGCTGAGTATTCAGCACCGTCAATTCTCCCGGCGCGCCATCGGGCAGCACGCTCACATACGACCAACTGGTACCGCCGTCGGTGGTCTTGAAAACCCGTCCGAGAAACACCGCCCAACCTGTCTGCCCGTCGTCATTGAAGCGCAAGGCGTCCCAGTTGACGTATGGCGCGTCCGGCTTCTGCCAGGTCTGGCCGCCATCGGCACTGCGCCACACCTGTGTGTCCGACAAGAGCCAGACAACGCCATTGCGCAGAGCCTGAAGCTGCGCGAGTCGCTGGCTGAAGGTGGGCGGGCCCAGGGGTAGCACCTCCGTCCAGTCTTGCCCGCCGTTGCTGCTGCGCAGGACACTCTCCGCACGCACCTGCAGGAGCACGCGGTCGCTGAGGGCCGCCACCTCGGCGACCTGGCCCGCGCCACGCGGGCCGAATGCCCGGGTCCACTGCAGGCCGCCGTCGTCGCTGCGCCGCAGCTCTTGACGAGTCAGGCTGAATTGCCGTGAGGCGCTCAGCCGGAAGTCCTTCGAGCGGCCGCGGGGATCACTCTGAAGAAACTGCCCCAGGACAAACGCGCCAGACACGGCGGTCTGCTCCGGCTCGGTGCGGCTCATGCACACCACCGGGCCGCCGCTGGGCTGGCAGGCTTCCCAGCTGGCGCCGCCGTCGCGCGTCTGGCTCCACAGCTCGGAGCCGGGATCTGGCGACCATGCCTGCCCCGTCCAGGTCTTTGCGACCACATGCAAGTCGTCCAGCACCTTGAGGGCTCCGAAGCGATCCGGACTTGAAGCCAGAACACGGACCCAGGTCTTGCCCGCGTCGCGGGAGACCTGGACATCACCCTTGTCACCTGGCACGCCGCCGAACAGATTGCTTCCGCCGCTGACTTCGAGGCGCCACAAGGCACCGCCCGGCGCCACGGAAACGCTGCGCAGGCCGAAGTCGATCCAGGACTGCCCGTCATCGGGCGAGTAAGCGCTCGAGTAGTCGCAGAACTTGGTGCTGCAAACGGTGCTGTAGGCGTAAATCCCCTTCGGCGCTCCGACGAGCGCCACACGGCCGTTCGGCGCTGAGGGTACGGCCGTCCAGTGCTCGCCGCCGTCACTGCTGGTCCAAGTGGACGTCCAGTCGGTGACCCACAGGGTCTGCGGGCCACGGCCCGTCACGGACTTCAGGGCATTCGACGTGGGGCTGGGCCGCTGTGCCCACGTCGCTCCACCATCGGTGGTACGCCAGATCTCGCCACCGTCGCCGACGACCCAGCCCAGCGTCTCGGAGGCGAAATAGGCGTCCAACAGAGCTTTGTTGCTGATGCGCCCACTCTGCCAGCACCAGCCGCGGCCGTCCGCTTTGCTGCAGCTCAGGGCCTTGAGCGCGGCGGTGCGCTCGATGCTGACGTTGCCACGCTGCTCGATGGATTGGCCGGCTGCGTTGCTGATCGTCAGTTTCACGACATAGTCACCGGGCACCGTGTATTGGTGCTGCGCCTGCGCCCCGGACCCGCTGCTGCCATCGCCAAACTGCCAGGCAAAGCTCAGGCCGGCCTGGGCCATCACGTTGCTCGAGACCACCAGCGGCCGGCTCAAGTCAGACAGGGCCGGGACCTCCAGGCTGACACTGGATGGCAGTGACACCTCCAACACTGGCTGAGAGTCGCTGCCACCACCGCAGGCAGCCAGACCGGCCAGCATGGCCGTCATGGCACGTTGCAGCGCCCACCTCCCCGAATGCGCCCGAATCTGCATCGCAATCTCCCTGTCATATGCGTGATACCCGCCCAACCTGCTGGGGCGGGCCGCGCACTGTACAACGGGGCATGCAGGGCACGGCAGCACACGAACAGCAACATGAGGGGCACACGAAGTCACTTGCGCGCGCGGCGCACACCAACCGATCGGGGGCGTCGGCGAAGGCGTGGTGCCTGCGCAATGCTGCTCAGTGCAGCCCCGCCAGCAGCGCCGCATTGCCGCCGGCGGCCGCGGTGTTGATGGTGAGGGTCTGCTCGGCCGCGAAGCGGTACTGCTGACGCGGGTTGGCGGCATCGGCGGCGGTCACCAGCGGCAGGATGGCGCCCGGGCGCTCCGCCAGGCGGCGCAGCACGGCGCGGGCCAGGGCGGTGTCGTTGGCGGCCACCACCACGCCGGCCAGGGCCGGAGCGCCCAGCAGGGCATGGGCCTGGTCCACGGGCAGCACGGCCACGGCCGTGCCGGGCACGCCGGCCTGCACCAGGCGCTGGCGCAGGGCCTCGCAGCGGCCGTTGCCGACCAGCGCGACGGCATTGCCCGCCACCAGCGCACCGCCCAGGGCGGCCGCGATCTGGGCATCGTCCGCGCCTTCGCTCAGCACGGCGAACACGCCGCGGCCGTGCAGGCGCAGCTCGTTGCTCTCGCCCGTGGGGCCGGGCAGGACCTGGTCCTGCAGGCCATGTTCGGCCTGCTGGGCGTGGGCCCGCAGCACGGCGGCCACCGGACCTTCGGCCCCCTCCGCCGCGCGGCGCAGCACCGCCACGCGCTGGGCCAGGTCCACCGAGGCCCAGGTCGCCTGCGCAGCCTGCAGAGCGGCCAGGCGGCTGCTGAGCTGGCTGGCGTCCGCGGTGCCCGCGATCACCCCGCCGCCCACGGCCGGCGCGCTGCCGGCCTCGGCGCAGAAGCGATGCAGGTAGTGCCGGCCACCGGCCTTCGGGCCCGTGCCCGACATGCCTTCGCCGCCGAAGGGCTGCACGCCCACGACCGCACCGATGATGTTGCGATTGACGTAGATGTTGCCCACGCGGGCCTTCTCGGCCAGGCGCAGGGCGCGGCTGTCGATGCGGGTCTGGATGCCCATCGTCAGGCCGTAGCCCAGGGCATTGATCTGCTCCAGCACGGCATCCACCTCGCCGTTCCAGCGCAGCACGTGCAGCACGGGGCCGAAGATCTCCTGGCCGAGGTCCGAGACCCGGGCGATCTCGAAGGCCGCGGGGCGGATGATGCGCGGCAGCGCGTCATGCACCGGCGCCTCGGCGATCAGGCGCGCCTCGCGCTTGAGGCGCTCGACGTGCGCGGCGATGTTCGTGTAGGCCTCGTCGTCGATGACGGGGCCGACGTCCGTCGCCAGCTCGGCCGGCTGGCCGACCCACAGCTCCTGCACGGCGCCCTTGATCATCTCGATCACGCCGTCGGCGATGCTCTCGTGCACGCACAGCAGGCGCAGGGCCGAGCAGCGCTGGCCGGCGGAACGGAAGGCGCTCTGCACCACCGCATCGACCACCTGCTCGGGCAGCGCGGTCGAGTCGACCAGCATGGCGTTCAGGCCGCCGGTCTCGGCGATCAGCGGGACGATCTGGCTGCCGTCCTTGGCGGCCAGCGTCTTGTTGATGATCTGGGCCACCACGGTCGAGCCGGTGAAGCACACACCCGCCGTCAGCGGGTGGGCGACCAGGCCGGCACCGACGGTCTCGCCGGCACCGTGCAGCAGCACCAGGGCGTCCGTGGGCACGCCGGCCTCATGCAGCAGCTCGACGGCCTTGAGCGCGACGTAGGGCGTCTGCTCGGCGGGCTTGGCGGCGACGGCATTGCCCGTCACCAGCGCCGCGACGACCTGGCCGGCGAAGATGGCCAGCGGGAAGTTCCACGGCGAGATGCACACGAAGACGCCGCGGCCCAGCATCTGCGGCGCCTGGGACTCGGCCTCGTCGGCGTAGTAGCGCAGGAAGTCCACCGCCTCGCGCACCTCGGCCACGCAGTCGCCCTGCGTCTTGTAGGCCTCCTTGACGAGCAGGGCGCAGAACTCGGGCAGGCGCGCCTCGAGGGCATCGGCCGCGCGGCGCAGGATGGCCGCGCGCTGCGCCACGGGCGTGGCGTTCCAGCGCGTGAAGCCGCCCTGCAGGCGTTCCATGGCGGCACCGATCTCCACCGGCGTCGCCTCGGCCACTGGGCCCACGACGACCTGGTCCAGCGCGGCCAGCAGCGGCTGGCGCTGGGCGAGGTCCGTGAGGTCCACCCCCTTGGAATTGGCGCGACCCTGACCGTTCGGGCCCAGGTAGAGCGCCAGCGGCAGCGGCAGGGCGCCCTGGCTCTGGATCTGCGCCAGCGGCGAGCCCAGCAGCTCGGTCACCTGGACCGTCGGGTCGGCCAGCTGGTGCACGAAGGAGCTGTTGGCGCCGTTCTCGAGCAGGCGGCGCACGAGGTAGGCCAGCAGGTCGCGGTGCTCCCCCACGGGTGCATAGACGCGGCAGGGGATGCTGCCGTCCTTGAGCACCTCGCGATAGACGCCCTCGCCCATGCCGTGCAGGCGCTGCATCTCGAACTTGGCCCCGGCCGTGCGGGCCATCTGCACGATGGCGGCGATGGTGCCGGCGTTGTGGCTGGCGAACTGCGGGTAGATCACGTCGGCATGGCTGATCAGCGCCTTGGCGCAGGCCAGGTAGCTGACGTCGGTGTGCTGCTTGTGCGTGAAGACCGGGTAGGCGGCCAGGCCGTTCTCCTGGGCGCGCTTGATCTCGCCGTCCCAGTAGGCGCCCTTGACCAGACGGACCATGAACTTCAGGCCATGCTTGCGGGCGATCGCGGCGACCTCGTTGACCACCGCCAGTGCGCGGGTCTGGTAGGCCTGCACGGCCAGGCCGAAGCCGCGCCACTGCGGGAAGTGCGCGGCGATGCGGGCCGACAGCGCGTCCAGCACGTCCAGCGACAGCTCCAGGCGGTCCACTTCCTCGGCGTCGATCGTGAGGTTGATGTTGGCCTGCGCGGCCTTCTCGATCAGCACCCACACGCGCGGCAGCAGCTCGGCGAACACGCGCTCGCGGTGCAGCACCTCGTAGCGGGAGAACAGCGCGCTGAGCTTGATGGAGATGCCGTCCGAGCCTTCGGGCGACTCCGCCTTGCGGCCCGCGGCGATGGCCTCGATGGCGTTCACATAGGCGGCGTGGTAGCGGCGGGCGTCGGCCTCGGTGCGGGCGCCCTCGCCCAGCATGTCGTAGCTGAAGCGCAGCTGGGCCTGCACGCGGCGGGCGTCGTCGGCCTCCTTCATGGCCTCCTGGATGTTGCGGCCCAGCACGAACTGGCGGCCCAGCAGCTGGATGGCGCGCACGGTGGCGGCCACGACGGTCTGCGCGCCCAGGCGGGTCAGCAGGCCGCCCTGGCCCTCACCTTCCGGCAGGAATTTCTTGGACAGCGAGATCGCCGTGGCCGAGAGGCTGGCCAGCATCTTGTGCGGGCCTTCCGAGCCGCCGTCGAAGCTGCCGCGCCCCAGCTGGTCGGCCGTCAGGGCGATGGCGGTCGGTGCGTCCGGCACGCGCAGCAGCGCCTCGGCCAGGCGCATCAGGGCCAGGCCTTCGCTGCTGGTGATGGGGTACTCGCGCAGCAGGGATTCCATCGCCCAGAACGGCGCCGGGTTGTTGCGCACCTGGTCCACCCAGGGGCTGGCGGTGGCGATCACCGCGTGCCAGTCCAGGCCCGCGCCGAGGCTGGCGGCCAGCGCCTGCACCACGGGCATCTCGTCGCGGTAGGGGTCCGGCAGGCGGGCGTGTTCGGGCAGGAGCGGGAAGGCGGTCATGGAGATCCCCTTTTTTGACGGGCGAATTAGTGAAAGCCTGAACTTTATGCAGGTTGCTCCTGAATTAAATTCAGAACATCAACCATCCTGCAGTGAGAAATTCATATGGCCAGCCACGATTCGGGTCTAGACACCATCGACGCCCGCATTCTGCGCGTGCTGCAGCAGGACGGGCGCATTTCCAACCTCAAGCTGGCGGAGGCCGTGCATCTCTCCCCGACCGCGGTGCTGGAGCGCGTCAAGCGCCTCACGCGTGAGGGCTACATCCTCGGCTACGAGGCCCGCCTGAACCCGGCCAAGCTGGGCGCCTCGATGATGGTCTTCATCGAAATCCTGCTCGACCGCACGGTGCAGGACGTGATGGACAACTTCAAGGCCGCCGTCCAGGCCCGCCCCGAGATCCTCGAATGCCACCTGGTCGCGGGCGGCTTCGACTACCTGCTCAAGACGCGCGTCTCCGACATGAGCGCCTACCGCGAGTTCATCGGCAGCGTGATCTGGACCCTGCCCGGCGTGCGCGAGACCCGCACCTACGCGGTGATGGAAGAGGTGAAGAACAGCACGGCCTTGCCGATCTGAGGGACAAGCGGGCGTCCGGAGCCCCCCGGGCGGGGCCGGGCTGGCTATATTGGGCAGGCCCGGCCCGCGCGATGCGGGCTGCAGGAGGCCCACAAGATGCGTTGGGATCGCGCAGGAACTTCCGGCCGCGCCTGGGCGGCCTCGCGGGTGCGCTGGGGCGCGCTGCTCGTCTGTGGCGCCGCGGCCGCGCAGACCCCCGTGCCGCCCGTGTCGACCGCAGCGGAGCCCCCGCCCACGGTGCTGCAGCTCTGCGCCGAGGACGAGAACTCCTACCCCTGGCTGCTGCGCGACGGCACCGGCCTGAACATGCTCATGATGCGGCTGCTCGGCCAGCGCCTGGGCCTGCGCCTGGAGGTCACGCTGCTGCCCTGGCGGCGCTGCCTGCTCTCGCTGCAGGAGGGCGGCGTGGACGGCGCGTTCAAGGCCAGCTTCCAGCCGGAGCGGCTCAAGATCGGGCGCTACCCGATGCGCGGCGACCAGGTCGACCCCGAGCGCGCCATGCTGGAGGAGAGCTACCACCTCTACCGCCGCAAGGGCAGCGCTGTGAGCTGGGACGGCCGGCAGATCACGCAACTGGAGGGCGCGGTGGGCGCGCAGGCGGGCTTCTCCGTCGTGGCGTGGCTGCGCCAGCAGGACGTGCCCATCGAGGCCTCCGCGAAGGCCCCGGACAGCATCCTGGCGATGCTGCAGCGCGGCCGTCTTGGCGCCGCGGCGTTGCAGACGAGCCAGGGCGACTACGCCCTCAGCCGCAACCCGCCCTTCGCCGCGCAGATCGAGCGCCACGGCCCGCCCCTCGTCAGCAAGCCCTACTACCTGCTGCTCTCGCACGCCTTCGTGAGGCGCTTCCCCGTGCTGGCCGAGCGGATCTGGGATGGCGTGGCGGCCGTGCGGGAATCGGCCGAGTACCGACGGGCGCTGCAGCAGGCGATGACCGGGGGCGGATCCGCTCCTTGAGGGAAGCCGTGGCAGGGCGTCCGTCGGACTGCCGATGACCGCTCATGACCTAACCTGCAAACTCCGCTCCCTGTTCATTTCACCCTCACAGGGAGGCGCATGCAGATCGTCCCACACACCCCGGCCGTGGCCGGCCGCCACCCCCTCTCCTCGAAGCGGCCATCGCCCAACATCCCGGACTCCGCCCCAGACTCTGCCTCGGACCCCGCGCCGGAGCCCCTGGCGGACGACCCGCCGGACGCCACGCCCGCCTGCGGCTGGTTCGGCTCCAGCCTGGAGTTGCGGCAGGGCTTGGAGGTGGTGGAGCTGCGGGAGTCGGGCCCACGGCGCCATCCGATCGTCGGGCGGGCGGCGGTGGGGCCCCGATGGCCGCCAGGCGCGCCCGCCCTGCCCTAGCCGCACGCAGGAGGCCCGCCGCCATCGCCGGCCCGGGGCTCAAGCGGGCTTGCCCTTGCGTCGCAGTGCCTGGATCAATGTCGCATCCATGGCCTGGGCCTGGGCCAGATAGGCCGCATCCTTGGGCTCATCAAAGCCCGTGGGATAGAGGAACACCCCTTGCGAGTCGGTATTGAATCCCGCGGGAGGAGTGCTTCGCGAGGCGGGGTCACGCTTGGCCCAATACTCATCCAGCACCCGGGCATACAGCGCCTGCGCCGGTGCCACCGCATCCTTCAGGTCCGGCATTCGAGCCGCACGCTGCAGCGCGAATGCATAGACCTTGACGTCCGGTGACTCCAGATCACCGGCCTGCGCCTTCAGGAGCAGCCATGCAGACAGCGTCGGCAGATCACCAGCCCTCGCGTCCTGCATGGCCTGTTCCTTCAATTCGCCAGCAGGCACGTCGGCAAACTGCTGGGGCAGGCTCAAGAGCTCCACGGCGGCACCCGGGACACGCGCGGCATAGGCATGCCTCAGCAACTGGGACCTCAGTTGGAACTCGTCTCCCAAAGTCCGCACATGGGCAGGCAATGTTTGGCAATTCCTTTCGAGCGCCATCAAGGCCTCCCGGTCTCGCAGCATCTTTGCCTTGTAGGCCCCGGCCCCCTCGCGAGCGATGCGCTGGTCCAGCAACTGGAAGTCCATGGGCAGGCGTGAGCAGCGTGGAATGATGCGGGCCGTCTCCAAGGCCACCTCCGGCGGCAGGCCCTCGATGCCCGAGGCCAGACGGTCGCCCAAGCTCGGGCCGGCGACGCTCGCAGCCGGTGCCGGTGCCGGCGCCGATGCGACTCCTTCCGGATGGGGTGACGCTGATCTCAAGCCCCCGGAAGCTGACGGCCACGCCATTTCAGCGTTGTCTGGTGCTGCTTCTGCTTGCGTCGATGGTGAGGAGGCTGGCGAACCAGGGCGGGAGACCTCCCTCGCCCCGACCAAGCTCAGCGCCAGCACCAGCGAACCGATGGCGAGGACTGTCCCTTGGCGTCTTTCCCGAATTCGTTGCATTTGCAGATCTGTTGCGTATGGAGATTGGGGCGTTGGGGCGCTGAGCAAGCCGCCGGAACTCGCAGGGTCTCGGCCGCACTGTCTCCAGGCAACCCTGCAGCGCGATACGAGCCGAGCCGGTCAGCCTGCATCGCGACCTGGGCCAGCTGCTCAACGGTCCAGGGGCATCACCGAGACAGGCGGGCTTCCGGCATCCCTGCTCACGAGCACTGCACAGCGGACCACCGCTGAAATGGAACCGCCCGGCGCTGATGCGTGGGGAAGCTTCGCATGCATACGTGAGCCTGTGGTCAGGCGGATGGCATCGGCTGACGCAGCAGCCCAGCCCCAGCACCGTGCTCCTTCCGCAGCAGGGCCGTGACAGGTGTCCTTGGCACTCCTTGCTTCTGCGGTCCTCTCGGACAGCAGCCTCTGGAGCTGTTGGTGGTGGAGACGGGACTGTCGTTGAGTAGGGGCGCCGGGACGCTTGCTTGACCTGACAGGGCAGACAGGGTGATCTCACAAACGTGCGATTTGCAATCGGCGTGCACGGCCGAGCCGATCAACCGGCGCTCTGCTGGGCCATCTGTCGCCGCTTCAGCGCAGCGAGGTACTGATCGGCCAGGGCACGGACCTGAGGGTCGCTGGAGGGATGCAACTTGGGCGCCACGCCGCCGACGTAGGCCGTGTCTGCGGCCGCCGCCTTGGCGGCATTGCCGGGGTCTGCGCGGGCCACCTCGACCGCCACATGACGCTCCAGAGCCCGAAGGTGCCGCTGCAGATTGTCAATCGGGTCAGCGTTCAAGGCGGGGTCCTGTGCACCACGTACCAGAGCATCTCTCGCGGCCTCGCGCTGTAGGGGAGAGGCTGCAGGGAGGACGCCCAAGGCCACTTGCTTCACGGCCAACCCGTCGCCGGCCTCGGCTTCCCGCAGCACCTGCGCCAGGACGTCCGGCCTTTCGAGCCCCTCAAGGAACAGCGCCATGCCGGCGCCTTCCACGCGATCACGCAGGGCGACTTCCAGCAACTGCCGACGCAGCGCCTTGCGGTCGCCGCTGACCGCTTGGCACTGGGCGAGGTCCTGCTGCATGGCGTTCAGGTACTGCGTCGTCCAGCGCTGGTCGCTCGGCTTCAGGATCCGCTGGGCCTGCATTTCCGTCAGGTGCTGGCGGGTTCGCTCCATGCTTTCCGGCAACCTTTCACAGGCCTCGATCAGACTCACCAACTCATAGGCGGCGCGCCCGTCCTGCTCGCGCAGGGCCCGGGCGGTGGCGGGCATCAGTCCGCCAGGGAATCGATCCCAGTTCACCATATTGGCCTGAAGCTTGGCTGGAGGCGTACCCTTGCCTGCTTGGGCGACCCCACTGACAGGGACAGCCGCAAGGCTGGCGGCAGGCGCTGCATTTGGCACCTCGTTCGAGCGGCCCGACTCTGGATGCTTGACGACAAGTGCTCCATCAAGAGACGTCCCTGCCAATTCACTCCAGCGGACGTAGCCCAGCACTGCAATGCCCAACACCGCTGCCACAGTGACCCACAGAGCGTGTTTGATGCTCAACTTACGCGTAGTCATGGAAGTGCTCAGTAGCCGTTGGCTGCTTTGACCCGACACGAGTTGGCGCGGGCAGGCCGCGCTCATCAGCGCTGCGATGGTCTTCATTTCGAGTTTTCCCTCGTGCTTGCCGGGCCCGACCGCATCTGTGACGGCCTGAGTCCTCAGCGCTCATCGTTCCTGCAAGGCCTCGCGGCCGACATCCTCAGGAGCTCTTGATCGTGAGGGCGGGACTTTAGCGGGCCACGCCGGGGCTACGGGGCAGATCGCCCTGCAAGCTCTGGCAGGGGGACGCCACACGTGTGCGAAAGGCGCGCAAGGCCGAGCGCCTGCGCGCTGAGGTTCGCGACGGCTCCCGCCTGATCGACGGCGCCGCTGATCTGGCAGCCGGGCGGCGCCCACGGAGCCCTACCGGTCAGCCTCCGTTCTGATGGGCCTTCTGCCGCCTCTTCAACGCAGCGAGGTACTGGTCGGCCAGGGCCCGCACCTGTGAATCGGTGGAGGGCTCCAGGCGCGCGCCCCCCTGCGCATCGATCCAGGCCCGGCTCGCCGCCTCCCGCTTGCCGCCGTTGCCCGGGTCCGCCTTCCACGCGTCCACCGCCGCGTGACGCTGCAGGAAGTCCAGCTCCTTGTCGAGCTCGGGCCCTCCAGGCCCTTGCAGGTCCGGATCCCGCGCGCCCCGAACGATGGCATCCCGGGCCGCGGCCACCTGCAGGGGCGTGGCCGCCGCGACCATGCCATCAGCGACCATGCTCAGCGCTCGCACGTGGCCGAGCGCCATCTCCTGGAGCACCTGCTTCATCACTGCCGGCTGGCCGCCCTGCCCGGCCAGGGCGAGGTCCGTGCCGGATCCGGGCACCTCCTGCTGCACCGCCAAGGCCAGCAGCTGGAGGCGAAGCGCCCCCACGTCACCGGGAATCGCCTGGCAGTAGGCGGCGTCCTTCTGGCGCACCGTCCATTGCTGCTGGAGCAACTGACGCCGCGCCGCATCCGTGGTTCGGTTCAGCTGCGATTCCAGCGCCCGCAGCGCCGCCCCCATCCCCTGGCACACCTGCAGATCAGCCGCAACGGCATAGGCTTGTCTTGCGTCCCGCTTCTGAAGCGCCAAATCGGCCGCGGCCGGCATGCCACTGGGGTAGCGGTGCCAGGGAATCGCGGCCAAGGCCTCGTCGGGTATGCTCAGCGGGCCGCGGCTCGGTCCAGGCGCTGCCGGCGCGGCACCAGCCACCGGGTTCGACACCAGGGAGGGATCCCGCGAGGTGCCTTGTGCTGAGGACGCGCCCCCGGCGCCCCGCCACTCGGCGGCCACGGGCTCCGCCGGGCGCTCCCCGAGGCCAAGCCATCCTGCGGCGCCCAGAACGCTGAGGAGAAGGCACCCGCCCCAGATGAGGGGCCGGCGGGGCCTGGGTGCACGGTCTGTGTGTTGATCCATTGCGGGCGCGCCGCTGGCCATCCCAGTGGGTCTCATTCGCCGTCCCTCCTTCCCATTCCTTTTGTTCCGCGCTGCCAGGGCGCGGTCATGACGGCGCCATTCGCGGAGCGCCTGGCGAGCCTGACCCCCGCATGCGCAGGCATGCGGGCGACACGAGTATGGCCGGGCCGATCAGCGCCCGTTCCGCGCTTCCTTCGATCGCTTCTTCAGCGCGACGAGATACTGGTCCGCCAGGGCACGCACTTGCGGATCCATGGAGGGCACCAAGGTCATGCCCACCTGTTCCTGGGTCCACGCTTGACGGGCCGCAGCCAGCTTGCCCGCCTGCGGCGAGTCGACCTTCAATGCCTCGAAAAGCCCCTGGCGATTCAAAAAGTCGAGGTCAGAGATCAGCTCGTCTCGCAGGCCTTGAGGAAGATCCGACATCCCGGCGCCACGCACGAATGCGTCCTTCGCCGCCGCGATCTGCAGGGGCGTCGCCGCGGCGGCCAAGCCGCTGGCCACGATGCGCAAGGACTGCCGGTCCCCTCTTTCACCGTCGAGAACGAGCTGCTGCATGACGGGCTGGCCCGATTCGCCCAGCAGGAACAGCTCGAAACTGGCGCCCGACTCTCCTGCCTTCGCGGCAGTTTGCAACAGCTGCCGACGCAAGGAAGCGCCATCACCGCCAACGGCCTGACAAGTCGCCTGCTCCCTTTGCAAGGCTTCATGCGCGTTGTGCAGGATCTGCCTGTTTGGCGGCGCCGCTTCGTTCTGCATGGACTCCCGGAGCTGGCTCTGCATCCTCAGCACTCGCTCGCAGCGACTCAGCGCCTGCGCGAGCTCCATGGCGAGGCGTCCGTCTTGCCGCTGAATCGCGTCCCCGACGAGCGGCGCCAAGCCTTGCGGGTATCGAACGTTCAGCGCGGCCGTTGAATGCAAGGTGGACGGGGACGATCGCGAGGGCGGGGGCGGCTGGGCTGGCGCATGGGGATGCGCCTCACTGACAGACCTCACCGGCAGACCGGGCTGCTGGACACGAGCCGTGCCGTCTGCTGCCGACTCGACCGGAGCCGGTCTGACAAACAGCAGCCATACGGCCAGCCCCACGAGAAGGGCCGCAACAGCCGCTGCGGGTTTGAGCCAGGCTCTCGAACGTGCCCGCATCTCAGCCACCCAGCGCATCTTCTTTGCAGGTCAGGAAGCGCGCATTCGAGTCCTGGGTCTTCTCTCGCTGCCGCTTTTCCGCGCGCTGCCGACAGCTGTAGCCAATCATGCCCAGCCCCTCATCGACCCAGTTGAGCGGAAGTGAAATGCCGCCAGCACCAATGCTGGTGCTTCCGGCGCAGATGGCCAGTTCGCTTTTGTAGTCATCCTCGATGTTCTTCTGCCGCTCGCTGTGCTTGTCGATACAGTCAATTAGCTTTTTCGTTCGCCTAGCCTCTTCCTCTGGATCTGGACCCTTGCCCGTCCCGCCCGGCGTATCCGGCGTGCACTCCTGCGCCTGCAGCACCTTGCGCGATCCACAGGTCTGCGGGCCGCCGAGGCCGCCACCGCCGCTCCCCAAGCTGCCACCGCCCGAGCCACCGCGGTTGCTGGATCCCGACACCTCGACGGTGCACTCCTCCTCCCCATTGGGCCCACGCGGGCAGCCTTCGCTATCGCCCGACAGGGCCTGGAGATTCGCGCCAGGGGCTCCGGCGATCCGGGTGGGCTTGCCGCCTGGCTGGGCCGCGGACGATGAAAGGGTCTTCGACGCGGTGGCGGGCGTCGTGGCGCTTTGAGTCTGCACCTGCGCCGCGACAGGCGCGCACAGGCAGGCCGCGCTCATCAGCGCTGCGATGGTCTTCATGTCGAGTTCTCCCTCGTGCTTGCCGGACCCGACCGCATCTGCGACGGCCTGGGTCCTCGGCGCTCCTCGTTCCTGCGGGCCTCGCGGCCGGCATCCTCCGGAGCTGTTGATCGTGAGGGCGGGACTTTAGCGGGCCACGCAGGGGCGACGGGGGAGATCACCCTGCAAGGTCTGACAGCGGGCTGCCATGGGTGTGCGAAGGGCGCGCAATGCCCGCGCGCCCGGTCGCTCAGGCGCGCTGCAGAGTCTTCACCACCGCGAGGCGCGGCTCGGCGGCCACGGGCTGGGGCAGCTCGAAGGCGTCGGCAGGCATGGGGCGGCCGTAGTGCCAGCCCTGGGCCCAGTCGCAGCCCTCGCGGCGCAGCCACTCGGCCTGCTGGGCGGTCTCGACGCCCTCGGCCAGCACGTCGAGGTTCAGGCTGTGGGCCAGGACGATCACGGTGCGGGCGATGGCCGCGACGTTGTTGTCCTCGCCCAGCTCCTGCACAAAGCTGCGGTCGATCTTGAGCGTCTGCACGGGCATGCGCTTGAGATAGGCGAGCGAGGAGTAGCCCGTGCCGAAGTCGTCGATGGCCACGCGCACGCCGCGGTCGGCCAGCTGATTGAGCAGGCGGATGGCCTGCTCGGCGTCCTCCAGCAGCAGGCTCTCGGTCACCTCCAGCTCCAGCGCGGTGGCGGGGCAGCCGGTGCTCATCAGGATGAAGTCGAGGGCGAGGATGAAGTCCGGCTGGCGCAGCTGGCGGGCCGACACATTGACGGCGACCTGCTGCGGCTTGCCCGGCTGGCCCTGCCAGCGCGCGGCCTGCGCGCAGGCATGCTCCAGCACCCAGCGACCGATGGGCACGATGAGGCCGGTGTCCTCGGCCAGGGGGATGAACTCGGCCGGCGAGATGGGGCCGCGCGTCGGGTGGCGCCAGCGCAGCAGGGCCTCGGCGCCGATGAGCTGGCCATCCGAGAGACGCACCTGCGGCTGGTACTCGAGGCGGAACTGCGCGGCCTCATTGGCCATGCGCAAGGCATGGGTGAGCTCGAAGCGCTGCTGCACGGCCTGCGTCAGCTCGGGGCGGTAGGACTGCACGCTGTTGCGCGCCTGGGCCTTGGCCCGGCACATGGCGGCCTCGGCATTGCGCAGCAGCTCGTCCACGGTGTGGCCGTCGGTCGGGTAGAGCGCCAGGCCGATGCTGGCGCCGATGTTGAAGCGCTGCAGGCCCACGAGGATGGGCTCGTCCATGGCCTGGATCAGGCGGTCGCCCAGGCGCAGTGCGGCGGACTCGTCGTCCAGGCCGCCCAGCACGATGGCGAATTCATCGGCCCCGACGCGTGCCACGGAATCGCTGGCACGCACGACGTGGACGAAGCGCTCGGCCGCGGTGCGCAGCACGTGGTCGCCGGCGGCGTGCCCGGCGATGTCGTTGACATCACGGAAGTCGTCGAGGTCGATGAACAGCACCGCGACCTTGCCCTGCACGCGCTGGGCCTGGCCGATCTCGCGCTCGATGCGGTCGCGCATCAGCGCCGAGTTGGGCAGGCCGGTGAGGCGGTCGTGCAGGGACTGGTGCAGCAGCTGCGCCTCGGTGGCCTTGATGCGGGAGATGTCGGTCAGCACGCTCAGGTACTGCACGCCCTCGCCGGCGCTGCCATCGGCCTCGGGCTCGACGCGCACGACGGTCGCCCACACGGGGACCGACTCGCCGTTCTTGTGGCGCAGCAGCAGCTCGCCGCTCCAGTGGCCCTCGGCCTGGACCTGCGCATGCAGCGCGAGCAGCTGCTCGGGGTCCTGCTCGCCGTCACGCCAGAGCTGGGGCACCTCGCCCAGCAGCTCCTCGCGCTCGAAGCCGCAGATGCGGCTCAGCGCCGGGTTGAGGTCCAGCACGCGCTGTTCCTCGTCGCACACAAGGATGCCCTCGCCGCAGTGCGCGAAGACGGTCTCGGCGCGGCGGGCCTTCTCGCGCGCGAGCTGCAGCTCGGTGACGTCGCGGCCCACGGCCATGCGGCCGAGGAAGTCCTCGTCGTCGTGGATGTCCACCTGGACCACGTCCAGGCACTGGCGCTCGCCGTCCGGGCGCTGGTACCAGCTCAGCTGGCGGTCGCGCTTGCGGGTCCAGTCCAGGCGGATGCCGAGTTCGTCGTCCCGCCGGCCCAGCAGCTCGGCCTCGCTGCGGCCCACGGCCGCCTCGAAGGCGGGATTGCAGCCCTCATAGGCGCCCCAGGCGTTCTTGCAGAACATGGGATCGGGGACGGCGTTGAGGAAGGCGCGCAGACGGACGCGCTCCAGCCGCAGCCGGCGCAGCTCCTCGCGGCGGCGCTGCAGGCGCTGGCGCTGGTGGAAGAAGAGCGCCAGCACGCCGCCCATCGCCAGGCCGCCGGCCACGCAGGCCAGGCCCAGCCACACGACGGGATCACGGGCGCTGAGGTCGTCCCAGGTAGGCAGCAGCCCGCCGCGCGCGTGGGCGCACAGGGGCAGGAGCAGCGGGCTCGCCAGAAGGCGGCGACGCAGGAAGCGCATGGAAAGACAGACCTTTCGCGACGCCGGGCGGGCGGGTCTGCCCGCGGGTCGCTTTATTTATCGGGATCGAGCGCCTTCCAGGATCACAGGACGCCCCCTCGAGGCAGGACTGTCAGGCCAAAGCGGCCGGCGTGGCACACCGTCTAGGGTTTACCGGGATCGCACCGCTTGGGCATCAGAGAAAAGTTGCACGCTTGCGGCGCGGCCCTCCGCGCTCACAGGCGCGTGGCCAGCTCCACACCCTGACGAATGGCACGCTTGGCATCGAGCTCGCCGGCTTCGAGCGCGCCGCCGATCAGGTGCACGCGACGGCCCGCGGCCTCCAGCGGCGCCTGCAGCTCGCGCACGGGCTCCTGGCCGGCGCACAGCACGATGGTGTCGGCCTCGATCAGCTGCAGGTCCTCGCGCTTCTCGCCGTAGCTGACCCACAGGCCCTCGGGCGTGATGCGCTCGTAGTTGACGCCGCCCACCATCTCGACGTTCTTCATCTTCAGCGCGGCACGGTGGATCCAGCCGGTGGTCTTGCCCAGGCCGGCGCCGAGCTTGCCCTTCTTGCGCTGCAGCAGCGTGATCTGGCGCGTCGGCGCGTCAGGCTGCGCACGCAGCAGGCCGCCGCGCGTCTCGGCCGGGTCGCCCACGCCCCAGTGTTTGCGCCAGGCCTCGGCATCGAGGGCCAGCGAATGGCCGGCCTCCAGCAGGAACTCCGACACGTCGAAGCCGATGCCGCCGGCGCCGACCACGGCCACGCGCTGGCCCACGGGCTTGCGCTGCAGCAGCACGTCCACATAGCTCAAGACCTGACCCCGTGCCTCGCCCTCGGCCTGCCCCTCGATGCGCGGATTGCGCGGCGCCACGCCGCTCGACAGCACGATGTCGTCGAAGCCCTGCAGATCGTCCAGGCCCACGCGGCGGTTCAGGTGCAGCGTGACGCCGGTGGTCTCGATGCGGCGGCGGAAGTAGCGCAGCGTCTCGTTGAACTCCTCCTTGCCCGGCACGCGGCGGGCGAGGTTGAACTGCCCGCCGAGCTCCGCGCCCGCCTCGAACAGCTCGACGGCATGGCCGCGCTCGGCCAGCGTCGTCGCCGCGGCCATGCCGGCCGGGCCGCCGCCCACGACGGCCACGCGCTTGCGCGGCTGCTCCTTCTGCAGCGGGATCACGCGCAGCTCGGTCTCGTGGGCCGCGCGCGGGTTCACGAGGCAGCTGGCGATCTTCTGCTGGAAGGCGTGGTCCAGGCAGGCCTGGTTGCAGGCGATGCAGGTGTTGATCTCGTCGGCGCGGTTCTGGCGCGCCTTGCGCACGAAGTCGGCGTCCGCCAGGAAGGGGCGGGCCATGCTGACCATGTCGGCGCTGCCCTCGGCCAGCACCTGGTCGGCCACTTCGGGCGTGTTGATGCGGTTGCTCGTCACCAGGGGCGTCGTGATGCCCTCGGCGCGCAGCTGCTCGCGCAGCTTCTTCGTCACCCACGAGAAGCCGGCACGCGGCACGCTGGTGGCGATGGTGGGCACGCGGGCCTCGTGCCAGCCGATGCCGGTGTTGATGATGTCCGCGCCGGCGCCGGGCAGCTCGCGGGCCAGCTGCAGGACTTCCTCCCAGCTGCTGCCGTCAGGGATCAGGTCCAGCATCGAGAGGCGGTAGATGATGATGAAGTCCCGGCCCACGGCCTCGCGCGTGCGGCGCAGGATCTCCAGCGGCAGGCGCATGCGGTTCTCGTAGGTGCCGCCCCAGCGGTCCTGGCGGTGGTTGGTGTGGGTGACGAGGAACTGGTTGATGAAGTAGCCCTCGGAGCCCATCACCTCGACGCCGTCATAGCCGGCCTCGCGGGCGAGCTTCGCACAGCGCACGAAGGCGCGGATCTGCCGCTCGATGCCGCGCTCGCTCAGCTCGCGAGGCGTGAAGGGCGAGATGGGGGACTGGATGCGCGACGGCGCCACGCACAGCGGGTGGTAGCCGTAGCGACCGGTGTGCAGGATCTGCAGGGCGATCTTGCCGCCCTCGGCATGCACGGCGTCCGTGATGACCTGGTGGCGGCGGGCGGCGCCGCTGGTGGCCAGGGTGCCGGCGAAGGGCTTGGCCCAGCCTTCGATGTTGGGGGCGAAGCCGCCGGTCACGATGAGCCCGACCTCGCCGCGCGCGCGCTCGGCGAAATAGGCCGCCATGCGGTCGAAGTGCTTGCGGGAATCCTCCAGGCCCGTGTGCATGCTGCCCATCAGCACCCGGTTCTTCAGCTGGGTGTGGCCCAGGTCCAGGGGGGCCAGCAGATGCTCGTAGGCCATGGCGGTCTCCTTCATGTTTGTTGTGTGCAGGATCAGGCCACCGCCGGCAGCCCGAGGTCGCGGACGATGCTAGCAGCGGCCCCCGCGCACCCCATGGCGGGCAACCCTGCTTTGGAGAGCCGGCTCTAGCGGCCGCCGCCGCCCGCCGGTGCCGCGCCAGAGGGCAGCAAATCTTTACGGAACGGCCTTCGCCCCGGCTCGCCGACAGCGTCAGGCCATCTCATTACAATCGCCCGCAGTCGACGCCGGCAGCCCCGGGCTGTCGCGTACTCGATTCATGCGTGCCCTCGATGGGGCGCGAACGGAGAACTGGAGCGTTTGATGAGATTCACTCGATGGGCAAGCGCCCTCGCCATGATCGGCACCCTGGCGCTGAGCGCCTGCGGCAGCGGCGGCGGCGGCAATGACGGCAACACCAATGTGCGCCTGCTGAACGCCAGCGTCGGCTACTCGTCGCTGGACCTCAAGGTCAACGACACCAAGGTGAACACCGGCATCGGCTTCGGCACCGTGGCCAGCTACGCCAGCATCAGCACCGGCAGCAACACGTCCGAGCTGCTGATCGGCGGCACGTCGACCCTGCTGTCGACCCCGGCCCTGAGCAACCTGATCAAGGACGGCAACTACACCCTGATCGCCTTCGGCAACACCGGTTCGATGGCCACCCGCCTGCTGAACGAGTCGGAAACCGAGCCGGCCAGCGGCAGCACCAAGCTGCTGACCCTGAACCTGGCCTCCGATTCGGGCAACGTCGACGTCTACGTGACCGCCCCGGGCGCCTCGCTGGCCGACGCCACCCCGACGGCCTCGACCCTGATCCCCGGCAACGGCGACGCCTACCGCACGCTGACTGCCGGCACCTACCAGATCCGCGTCACCGCCGCGGGCAGCAAGACCGATCTGCGCCTGGACATCCCCAGCGTCACCCTGGACTCCACCAAGGTCAACACCCTGGTGCTGACCAGCGCCACCGGCGGCGTGATGGTCAACGGCCTGCTGCTGGGCCAGAAGGGCACCGTCACCAAGTACGAGAACGGCCTGGCCAAGGTCCGCGTGATCTCCGCGCTGCCGCGCAGCACCGCCGTCACCGCCACGCTCAACGGCGTCGCCTCGCTGACGAACGCCGGCTCGCCCGCCGTCTCGCCCAACTACGCCGACATCACCGTGACCAACGGCGTGAAGGTCGACTGGAGCGTGACCACCGGCTCGACCACCGTGGCCCAGCCCTCCAAGCAGATCGCCCTCGACCGCAGCACCGTGTACGGCCTGCTGATCTGGGGTGACGCGGCCGCCCCGACGCTCACCCCCATCAAGGAAGACAACGCCCTGCCGTCGGCCCTGAACACCGCCAAGGTGCGCATCCTCAACGGCGTGGCCGGCCTCGGCAATGTCGCCCTGTACGTCAACGCGTCGCCGGTGATCAGCAGCGTGGCCCCGGGCACGCTGTCGGACAGCTACCAGGCCAACACGACGAGCGAGATCCAGTTCGATGTGCGCGCCGGTGCCCCGACCGTCTTCACCATCAAGAAGACGCTGACCTCGGGCAAGGTCTACACCATCCTGCTGAGCGGCACGCCGGGCGCCATCCAAGGCGACGTCATCGAGCCCTGATCGCCCTGGGCCGATCCGGGGCCTCCCCGGACCTCACGCCAAGAACCCCCTGCGCCTCCCGGCCAGGGGGTTTTTTCTTGGGCGGGCCGCGGCGGCTGCCGCGCTGCTGACAGCCGGTGGCGGCCGGTGCTGGCAAGATCCGGACATGCCCGCCACCGCTCCGTCCTCCCGTCTCGCCCTGCTGGCGGGCCTCCTGGTCATCCTGGCCTGGGGCCTCAACTTTCCTCTGCAGAAGGCGCTGCTCGCCGCCATGGGGCCCGGCGGCTTCCTGTGCCTGCGCTTCACGCTGATGCCGCTGCTGGTGATCGGCCTGCTGCTGCACCGGCACGGCCTGCGCTGGCCCCGCGTGTCCCGTGCGGACGCCTGGGCCCTGCTCCGCCTGGGCCTGATGGGCCAGGGGCTGCACCTGGTGCTGTCGAGCTTCGGGGTGCACTGGTCCACCCCCTTCTCCAGCGCCGTGCTGCTGGCCTGCGGCCCCATCTTCACGCTGCTGATCCTGCGTGCCTGGGGGCTGGAGCCGCTGCGGCGGGCGCAGCTGGTGGGCATCGGCCTGGCCCTGGGCGGGGCGCTGCTGTTCATGTCCGACAAGCTGCTGGCGGCCGACTGGCGCGCGGGCGGCGGGGACGCCGTGCTGCTGGTCGCGGCGGCCCTCTTCTCCTACTACACGGTGGCTGCCAAGCCGCTGATCGAGCGGCACGGGCCGGTGCTGGTCATGTGCTACGCCAGCCTCGCCGCGACGCCCCCGGTGCTGCTCTACGCCGTGCCGGCCGCCCTGCACACCGACTGGTCCGCCGTCACGCCCGGGCTGTGGCTAGGCGCGCTGTGGGCCGTGGTGGGCATCGGCTTCGGCAGCTGGCTGGCCTGGGGCTGGGTCAACGCCCGGCGCGGGGTGGCCCGCACCGCCCCGCTGATCTACCTGATGCCGCCCATCGCCGGCCTCGCGGCCTGGGTGGCGGGCGGCGAGCAGTTCGGCACCGCCAAGCTGCTGGGCGCGGCGCTGACCCTGCTGGGCGTGGCCTGGGCCCAGTTCGCCCCGCAGGCCAGCCCGGCGCGTCAGGCGGCCGACGCCCAGGCGCCCCTGCTCGACTGAGGCCACGCCATGCCCCTCGGAACCCCGCACTGGCGACGGCTGCGCGAGATCTGGCGCAGTGCCGGCTGGCCCTGCCAGGACCTGATCGAGGTGGAGCTGCTGGCCGCAGGCCTGCTGGAGCGTCTGCAGGAGGACGGCCGAGAACGGCTGCGCGTCACGGACGCGGGCGTCCAGGCCCTGGCGGCGACGCTGGACCGCAACCGCCGGGCGCGGGATGCCCACGAGCAGCTCGTCGGCCGCGTGGCCCTGGAGCTGCAGCGGGCGGGGCGCGTCGTCTGGCGCGGCCTGACGCTGCGGGCCGGCCTGCCGGGTGAGGCCGAGGCACCCGGCGCACCCGCCCCGCTGATCGAGACCCCCGCTCCGCCGGCGCAGGGGCGGCCGCGCTGGGTCCAGGCCATGCCCGACGTCTTCTCGATCCGCCACACCACGGTGCCGGACTACCTCGACGTCGCCGTGCACGAGATCAAGGTCCGCCGCGCCGACCTGCTGGGTGAGCTGCGCCGGCCCGCCAAGTCGCAGGCCTACCTCGCGCTCAGCAGCCAGTGCTGGTTCGTGCTCCAGGCCGGCATCGCCGAGCCCGAGGAGATCCCGGCCGACTTCGGCGTGCTCATCGCCCATGCCCAGCACCTGGCGCTCGCCCGCCCCGCCCCGCGCCGGGCCCATCAGCCCGACTTCGGCACCTGGATGGCCCTCGCGCGCCATGCCTGCGAGCCGGCGCCCGCCGACGATGCCCAGGCCTGGCTGGGTGAGGCCCAGAGCCCGCCCGGCCCGGACCCGGGCTGAAGGCCGCCCCATGGCCTTTGGCTGCCGGCCCGCGGCTCCCCACAATGCCTCGTCCGGCCTGGAGCACACGCCATGACCCCTGCCCTGCCCCCCGCCTACACCTTGCTGAAGCAGACGCCCACCGTCTCGACCTACCGCCATCTGCGCCAGCAGGCGGGCCTGAGCGACAAGAGCGACACGGCCGCCGCGCGCGGCCTGCGCCAGACGCTCTTCGGCGTCCAGCTGCTGCAGGGGGACGAGGTCGTCGGCATGGGACGCGTCATCGGCGACGACGGCTGCTTCTACCAGGTGGTGGATATCGCCGTGCTGCCGCAGCACCAGGGGCGCGGCCTGGGCAAGCGCATCATGGGCGCCCTGTGCGACTGGCTGCATGCCCACGCACCGCGCACGGCCTACGTCAGCCTGATCGCCGACGGCGAAGCCCACCAGCTCTATGCGCAGTTCGGCTTCCAGCCGACGGCGCCGCAATCCATCGGCATGTCCCTGAAGCTCTGATGCGCTGGCGGGCCGGCCTTATGCCCTTTGCGCAGATCGCCCGGACGAGCCCGCATAGTCAGCGCGGCGGGCTTGGGTTCACAATGCGCGCTTCTTCACCCGACACCGGTCGTCCACGAGACGGCCGCATGAACGCATGAAGCTTCCTGCCTCCCTGCGCCCCACAGCCCTGGCCTGCGCCGGCCTGCTGAGCCTGGCCGCCTTCAGCCCCTCCTGCATCCTGCCCGTGAGCGCCGCCGCGCCGACCGCCAGCAGCGTGTCCTGGCAGGAAGCCGCCGGTGATGCCGACATCGAGAAGGCCTTTGCCCAGGCCCGCAGCGAGAAGAAGCCCGTGCTGCTGTACTGGGGCGCCAAGTGGTGCCCGCCGTGCAACCAGCTCAAGGCCACGCTGTTCAACCGCCAGGACTTCATCGAGCAGACCCGCAGCATCGTCGCCGTGCACCTCGATGGCGACGTCCCCGGCGCCCAGAAGCTCGGCACGCGCTTCAAGGTGCGGGGCTATCCCACGCTCATCCTCTTCAGCAACGACGGCCAGGAGCTGACGCGCCTGCCGGGCGAGGCGGATGCCGCGCAGGTCATGAAGGTGCTGCAGCTCGGCCTGGCCGGCGGCCGGCCGATCAAGTCCGTGCTGGCCGACGCCCGCGCCGGCAAGAAGCTCAGCGCCAACGAGTGGAAGCTGCTGGGCTTCTATTCCTGGGAGACCGACGAGCAGCAGCTGGTGCCCGCCGCGCAGCGCCCGGCCCTGCTGGCCCAGCTGGCCGCCGGTGCCCAGGGCGCGGACGCCGAGACGGGCACGCGCCTGTGGCTCAAGGCCCTGGCGGCCAATGAGGACGGCAAGGGCCTGAAGGTCGACGCCGCCCTGGCCGAGCGCGTGAACAAGGTGCTGGCCAGCGCCGCCGAAGCCCGCGCCCAGACGGACGCCCTGAGCTACGGCGCGCCCGAGATCGTCCGCACCCTGGCCCCCAAGGCCGGCCCCGAGCGCCAGGCGCTCCTCGACAAGTACGAGGCGGCGCTGAAGCGCCTGGAAGCCGACGCCAGCCTGTCCCGCGCGGATCGCCTGGCCGCGCTGAGTGCCCGCGTGGAGCTGGCCCGCATCGACCTGCCCAAGGACGAGCGTCATCCCAAGCTGAACCCCGCCCTGCTCCAGGAAGTGCGCGACACCGCCGCCCGCCTGGACAAGGAGATCACCGACGGCTACGAGCGCCAGGCCGTGATCACCGAGGCCGCCGGCCTGCTGGGCCTCACCGGCCAGTGGGAGCAGAGCGATGCGCTGCTCAAGTCCAGCCTCACCAAGAGCCACTCGCCCTACTACCTGATGAGCATGCTGGGCGGCAACGCCAAGAAGCAGGGCCGCAAGGACGAGGCCCTGCGTTGGTACGAGGAGGCCTTCAACAAGAGCGAGGGCCCCGCCACGCGCCTGCAGTGGGGCGCGACCTACCTCGCCGCGCTCGTCGAACTGGCGCCGCAGGATGCCGCCCGCATCGAGAAGGTGGCCGGCCAGCTCTTCGCCGAGGCCGAGAAGGACAAGGGCGCGTTCTACGAGCGCAGCGCCCGCTCGCTGAAGAAGGTCGGCACGGACCTGCAGGCCTGGAACAAGGGCGGCCAGCACGAGGCCACCCTCGGCAAGCTGCGCGGCCAGCTCGATGGCGTCTGCGCCAAGGTGGACACTGCCGATCAGCAGCGCGCCACCTGCGAAGGCCTGCTCAAGCCGGCCCGCAAAGGCTGAGGCCCCGGCATCCCATGACAAAGGCGCCCCGCGGGGCGCCTTTTGCGTGGCAGCGCCAGCGCCCGACGGCGGGCCGGACGCCGAGAGGCTGGCTTACTTGATGAGGCCTTCGGCCTTCATCGCGGCCTGCACGGCCGGGCGGGCGGCCACACGGCCGCGGAAGGCGCCGAGGTGGGCGAAGCCGCTGACGTCCACGCCGACGTACTGGCCCCAGTTGCTCACCACGAAGAGGTAGGCATCGGCCACGCTGAACTGGCTGCCCAGCAGGTAGTCACGGCCTTCGAGCTGGCTGTCCACCCAGGCCATGCGCTTGAGCAGGGCCTCGCGCAGCATCGGCTTGGCGTCTTCCGGCGTGGCCGGGTTGAACAGGGGCGAGAAGCCCTTGTGCAGCTCGCTGGTGATGTAGTTCAGCCATTCCTGCAGGCGATAGCGCGGCCAGGTGCCGTTGGCGGGGGCCAGCTGCTTGTCCGGGGCCTGGTCGGCGATCCACTGGACGATGGCCGGGCCTTCGGTCAGCCGCTCGCCGTTGTCCAGCTCCAGCACGGGCACGGAGCCCTTGGGGTTGATGGTGAAGAAGTCCGTGCCGTCGGCCAGCTTCTTGGTCTTGGTGCTGGTCATCACGGCCTCGAAGGGCAGGCCGGCCTCGATGAGGGCAATGTGCGGGGACAGCGAGCAGGCGCCAGGGCTGTAGTAGAGCTTCATGCTGGTTTCCTTCCTGAGGGGGTGCCGGCCCTCTGGCCCGCACCGAAGTGGGCAAGGCGCCGACGATACGCCATTGCCCGCCGGCCGTCAGAAAGCCTGCGTCAGCAGGATGTGTGGAAACCTGCTACGGCGCGAGGGGCATGGCAGCCCCGGTTCCGGGCCCTGGCCGGACGCACGACCCGGCTCCGTAGGTCCAGCGCTTCAGCGCGGCCTGCAGGTCGGCGCTGGTGAACGCCTGGCGCGCCATCGGGCGGCCCGGGATGCCCAGTTCCGCCACGCCCCGCGCGCCGTCATACGAGATCACCGTGACCGAGGAGCCGTCCGGCGCCCGGAGCGTGGCGCCCGGCTTCTCGACGGTCCACTGCATCACCATGGAGAAGGGCAAGCGCGAGGTCTGCAGGCTCTTGTCCCCCCACCAGGTCCACCGGCACACGCAGCTCCTCCAACACCTTGAGGACGCCGATGTGCGCCAGGCCCCGCGCCCCGCCGCCGGACAGGACCAGCGCGCCCCGGGGCCGACGGACCTCGTCAAGGCCGGCGGGCTGCGCGTCCGGACTGCCAGCCGCACCGACGGGCAGGGCCACGGCCAGCAGGGCGAGGCGAACGAGCCAGGGGGCGGGCGGGCGGATCCGGCATCGAGGAGCGGACATGGCGGTTCGGCGACTCGCGCCGGGAGGAAACTGGTATTGTTGTGGACCACTTCTGGTACTTCAAAAGGACACCCGACCGTCCCAGGGCCTCCTGGGGTCACGGCACCGTGGTGTCATGGCCGCACCCCAGCCTTTCTCGACGACACCATGCCCTCTTCACTCCCTCGGCAGCAAAACCGACACACCCCCGCCACCCTGGCACGACTCCCCTGCCTCCTGCTGGGCCTGCTGACGGCCTCAGGCGCCAGCCTTGCGGAGCCCCCGCCTCCACCGGCGCCGCTGCGCCCCATCGTCCTGGACGCAGGCTGGGAAGCGCAGGCCGAGATGCTCCCCGCGGTCGATCGGAGTGGCTGGCGCCAGCACGGACTCGGCAGCAGCCCGGTCGAGGCCTTCCGGCTGGGACCCTATGCCGTCCACGACGTCCGCCGCAGCGCCGTAAGTACCGAGGGCTTCACGCTGGGGCCGTTCGGGCGGACCACCGAGCGCTGGGACCTGAGCTTCCGCTTCGAGGCAGCGACGGCATGGGATGGGAACTGCGACAGCCGCCGCCGGTCCTCTCTGACCAGCCGGCTCGGGCTTCTGCCGGACGCGGTCACCACCCTGCGCTGCCGCTGCACCGGGGGGTCCCAGGAGGCCGAGCTCAGCCTCAGCGACGAGTGGCGGCCGGCCCACGGCGAGCTGCGGATCGACGGGCAGGTGCTGCAGATGCAGATCCAGGACGTGCGAGGCCATGAGATTCATCTGGCCAGCCCGGCGCCCGCCTTCCTCGTCTCGGACGCGTCCGGCGCGCAGGTCGCCGCCCTGGAGACCCTGCACCCGGGCCGCGCGTGGCGGAGCCCCTCGCTGGAGCCCGGGGCGGGAGAGGCACTGGCGTGCCTCTTCGCAGGGGTGCTGCTGCGATATCCCGACTGAGACGGGCGAGCCGGCCTCCGTGCCGCCGGCCCCCCGATTCCCGCCAGTCGCCGCACCTCCCTGCCATTCACCGCAACATCCCGGCGGACACCCGCCAGTCTTCCCATAATCCGCCCCATGCCAACACACAGGGCCCGCGTGGCCCGGGGAAGGACGACGATGAAGATCTGCCGAACACGGCACGGGGGACGGCTCGCCATCCTGGCGGCCCTGCTGACGGCCCTGCTGGGTGCCCAGCACCGGGCGGAGGCCGCCACAAAGGCCTGCCGGATCGATGGCATTCCCAACGAGCTGCAGTGCGGCTCGGTCCAGCGGCCGCTGGATCCGGCCCGGGCTGACGGCCCGCAGGTCGAGATCCACTACCTCGTGGTGCCGGCCATGGCCCGCAACAAGCAGCCGGACCCGGTCGTGATGCTCGCGGGCGGCCCCGGGCAGAGCGCCATCGGCATCGCGCCGATGGTGATGGCCCGTCTGGCGCGGCTCAACAACCGCCGGGACCTGGTCTTCATCGACCAGCGAGGCACGGGCAAGTCCGCCCCGCTGGAATGCGCGGACGAATCCCGGCTGCCGCTGTCGCAGGTGGCCGACGAGGCGGCGAGCCTGCGTCGGGTGGACGCGTGTCGCGAGCAACTGAAGAAGCTGCCCTACGGTGACCTGCGCTTCTTCAGCACCACCATCGCCATGCAGGACTTCGACGCGGTGCGGGCCGCGCTGGGCGCCGAGCGCTGGAACCTGATCGGCGGCTCCTACGGCACGCGGGCGGCGCTGGAGTACCAGCGGCAGTTCCCCCAGCGCGTGCGCCGCACGGTGATCGACGGCGTCGCGCCGCCGGACCTGGTGCTGCCGGAAAGCCTCTCCACCGACGTGCAGGCGGCACTGGACGCCGAGTTCAAGGCCTGCGAGGGCGAGCCCGCCTGCGCCAAGCGCTACCCGCAGCTGCGCCAGCAGTGGGAGCAGGTGCTGGCCTCGCTGCCTCGCAGCGTCTCGGTGCGGCATCCAGTCACGAATGAGCCCGCCACGTTCACGCTGACGCGCACGACCCTGCTGCGCGCGATCCGCGGCCCGCTGTATGTGCCGGCGATGACCTCGATGCTGCCGGCGGCCATCCAGTCCGCAGCCCGGGGGAACTTCGACTTCCTGGGCGGCCTGGGCGGCTCGATGGCCAGCAACAAGGCCACGCGCCTGGCCATGGGCATGCACTTCTCGGTGATCTGCGCCGAGGACGCTCCGCGCCTGGGCAAGGGCGGCGAGGCGCCGGCTCGCGACATGGGTCGCATCGACGCCGAGCTGTACGAGCGCGTCTGCCGCGACTGGCCGCGCGCCGACGTGCCGGCGGCCTTCTACCAGGTGCCGCCCGCGCAGAGCCCGGTGCTGCTGCTGTCCGGCGGCGCCGACCCGGTGACGCCGCCGCGCCACGCCGAGCGCATCGCCAAGGCCCTGGGTGCCAAGACCCAGCACATCGTCGTGCCGCAGGCCGGCCACGGCGTGATGGGCCTGGGCTGCATGAACGAGGTGCTGTACCGCTTCATCGACGCCAGGACCGACGACACCGCCCTGCCCCAGGAGGCCGGCTGCGCCGCGCGCATCCCGCGTCCGCCCGCCTTCCAGCCCATCGTCCGCACGGAGGTGCAGCCGTGATCCGCATTGAACAACTCTCCAAGCAGTTCACCACCCAGGCCGGCGGCAAGTCGCTGTTCAAGCGTCCGCCCCGGCGCGTGGTGCAGGCCGTGCAATCCCTGAGCTTCCATGCGCCCGACGGCCGCATCACGGGCCTGCTCGGCCCCAATGGCGCCGGCAAGACGACCACGCTGCGCATGCTGGCCGGGCTGTTCCCGCCCGACCAGGGGCGGCTGGAGGTCGATGGCATCGACGTGCTGAAGCAGCCCCGCAGCGCCCTGGCCCGCATGGGCATCCTGGGCGATGCGCACGGGCTCTACCCGCGACTGACGGCCCGCGAGAACATCGTCTACTTCGGCCGCCTGCAGGGCATGGACAGCGACGCCGCCCACGACCGCGCCGACGTCCTGGCCGAGCTGCTGGACATGCGCCGCATCCTGGACCGCCGCACCGAGGGCTTCAGCCAGGGCGAGCGCATGAAGACGGCCCTGGCCCGCGCCCTCGTGCACGACCCGGCCAACATCGTGCTCGACGAACCCACCAACGGCCTGGACGTGCTGGCCACGCGCGGCCTGCGCGACGCCCTGCGTCATCTGCGATCGCCCGAGGGCGGCCGCAAGTGCATCGTCTTCTCGAGCCACATCATGCAGGAGGTCGAGCAGCTGTGCGACCACGTGGTCGTGATGGCCCGTGGACGCGCCGTGGCCCAGGGCAGCGTCCCCGAGCTGCTGGCCCAGACGGGCGAGACCCGCTTCGAGGAGGCCTTCGTGAAGCTGGCCTTTGCTGACGAATCCACCGAGGAGGCGCTGGCATGAGCCTGTCCGCAAGCCCCTCCGCCCCCGCGCCCAAGGACCCGTCGATGACGTCTGACCGCTTGCCCCTTTCCTTCCTCGCCCATGTGCGCATCGTGTTGTTCAAGGAGCTCGTGGACGCCGTTCGCGACCGCCGCACGCTGCTGCGCATGCTGGTGCCCGCGGTCATGATGGGCCCGCTGATGCTGGCGGCGCTCTCGGGACTGATCGCCTCGCTGGAGGAGCGGGCCGAGAAGCGCGAACTGACGGTGGCCGGCCTGGAGCACGCCCCCACCCTCGAGAACTACCTGCTGCGCCAGACCTACACCCTCAAGACGGCCCCGGCGGACTATGAACAGAAGCTGCGGGCGACCCAGCTCCTCGAGCCCGTGCTGGTCATCGGCAAGGACTTCGAGCAGCAGCTGCTGGAGGGCGAGCGCCCCACCGTCGAGGTGGTCAGCGACAGCGCCAACCAGCGCGCCCAGGTGGCGGTCAACAGCGTCCAGCGTCTGCTGCGAGGCTTCAACCAGGAGCGCGCCGGCCTGCACCTCGCGCTGCGCGGCGTCTCGCCGGAGCTGCTGCAGTCGGTGGACATCGAGGAGCGGGACCTGGCCAGCGCGCAGGCCCGGGCGACGCGCATCACCAGCATCGTGCCGATGTTCATCATCATGGCGGTGCTCTACGGCGCCCTCACCGCGGCGCTGGACAGCACGGCCGGCGAGCGCGAGCGCGGGTCGCTGGAGCCTCTGCTGATGAACCCGGCCTCTCCGATGGCGCTGGTCATGGGCAAGTGGGGCGCGGTGGCGCTGTCGGGCATTGCCGTGGCGGCGCTGGCCAACCTCAGCTTCCTCCCGGCGCAGTACCTGATCCAGAGCGACAGCCTGCAGGCCATGTTCCAGTTCGGCTGGGGCGAGGCCCTGCGCTGCCTGGCGGTGCAACTGCCCCTCGCAGCCGGCGTGGGTGCGCTCCTGATGGCGATGGCCGTGCGCACCAAGACCTTCAAGGAGGCTCAGGCCAGCGCCACCCTCGCCATGACGCTGATCAGCCTGGCGCCGATGGTGGGTCTGATGAACCCCGGCGGCGAGGCCGACTGGTACTACTGGGTGCCAGGTCTTGCCCAGAACACGCTGATGCTGCAGGTGCTCAAGGGCGAGGCGCTGACCCTTGCCAAGTGGATGCCTTCGGTGCTGGTCTGCGGTGCCATGACGCTCGCGGGTCTGCTCTTCATCGCACGCTCGATGCGCCTGGCCGTGGCACGCTGAGCGCCGGCCGCCCCAAGACAAAGGCGCCTCCTCGGAGGCGCCTTTTCTTTGCCAGCCGCTGGCCGGTCAGGGCCGGGGCTAGTGCATCAGACCGAGTGCCCGGTGCACCTCCTGCTGCCAGGGCAGGGCATGGACGATCTCGTTGAGCTGACGCGCGGAATCCGCGGGTGCGAGCACCTCCCCGCGCGGGTTGAGGAACTGCAGATTGGTCACGAGGGACATCGGATCCACCATCGCCACGACCCCCACCGGCAGACGGACCCAGTCCCACGCAACGCCCGCGGTGCCATGCTGCCATTCGCCCTTCCAGAGCGTCTGGCCCATGGCGGGATGATCGGCATCGCCGGGCACCAGGACGCGGGTGCTCAGGTGGGCGAGTTGCAGCTGCGGTGTCGCGTCAGTTGCGCACAGCAGGCGGGGCCACGCGTAGACAATCCAGGCAGGTGTCATCGACAGGTCTTGCTTGTTGTGGAGGATGACGAGTGGGGAGCATCATCCTGTAAGCCCAGTGTGCTGAGACCTGCAAGTTGTTGCTAGCTGTAAACCCTAGCAGAATGGGTCCTCTGAGCGCTGACAATTCCCGCACAACTCCAATCTTCCCGAGGGATCCCCGGCCTCATGCTGCAAGGCAGTTTTCAATCGGTGCTTGAAGCCAAGAATCGCGACGAGTTCCGCGAGGAGATCGTGCGGTTTGCGCAGGATCTGGGATTCGAGACCGTCACGGCGACCGTGGTGCTGGACCGCGGGCCCGGCAATGCCGAGTTCCTGTCCGTGGACAATGCGCCGGTCGGGTTCAACGAAATCGCCTACGACCCGTCCCTGGGCAAGCTGGATCCCGTGATGCAGCACGTGAAGCGGCACAGCGTACCGATCATCTGGAGCCAGTTCACCTACGTTCAGAACGGCCGTGCCGATCTCTGGGAAGAGCAGGCACGGTTCGGATACTGCAGTGGCATCTGCCTGGCGCTGCATCTGCCGGAAGGCCGCCACTTCATCATGGGTGTGGACCGGCGCGAGGCCCTGCCCTCGGATCACCAGCAGCTGACGCGGGTCGTGGCCGACCTCCAGCTCTTCGCGGTCCACGCGCAAGAGGCCGCCTGGAATGTGTTTCTCCCCGAAGGGGCGTCCCTGGAGCAGCCCCTGCCGAGCCTGACCCCGCGTGAGCTCGAATGCCTGCGTTGGACCATGGAAGGCAAGACGGCATGGGAAGTCGGCGGCATCCTGGGCATCAGCGAGCGCACGGCCGTGCTGCATCTGAACAACGCCATGCACAAGATGGACTGCAACAACAAGCACCAGGCGGTACTGAAGGCGCTGCGACTCGGGTTGATCCGGTAAGGATGATCCCTAGGGTGTAATGTGTGACAGTGGCCGCTGCGGGCGTCCGGTGATCCAATCGCCAGAGCTAGCTTCGCTTTGAAGCAAACTGGAGATCACTTATGAACACTTTCGAGCAACTCAGCGCAAGCGATCTTGAATGGATCGTCGGTGGCGACGGTAGCGAAAGCCCCAAGGGCACCTGGAGCCCCGGGCAGGATCCCTCTCCCAAGGGTACCTGGCTCGTGGCTGAGAACGACCCGTCCCCCAAGGGCACCTGGCAAACGACCGGTGAAGAGCCGTCGCCCAAGGGCACCTGGTAATTCGCGCTCATGAAGTACCGTCCGAGGCTGGCATCCGCCAGCCTCTTGTCTTTGTGCCCGCCCCCTGACGCATGCCCGGTGCCAATGGCCGCTTGAGGGGGCTCGTGCACAGGATGGCGGTGCGGTGGACTCCCCGGGCCCCGCATGACAGCGTGCATGGCGCGGCCCCGGGCGCGACCGGTGACGCCGACGCGCTGGCCTACATCGCGCGGCACCATGGTCTGCCTGCGCCGGCCCTCACGCCCCGCACCGATCGCCAGGACCCCGCCGGGCTGGAGCAACTCGGCTTCCGCGCGCTGAGTGCCGGCCTTCGCAGCCGCGCGGTGCGGCTGGAAGCGGCGTCCCTCGATCACCTGCAATTGCCCTGCCTGCTGCTGCACCGCCAGCTGGGCTGGACGCCGCTGGTCGCCGTCCACGACGGCCACGTGACGCTTCATCATCCGGCGCAGGGGCGCCTGCGCCTGGCGGTGGATGCCCTGGCCATGGAGTTCAGCGGCCTGGCCCTCGAGTTTCGGCCCGCACGCTGACTTGAGCCGTCAGCCGGTGTCAGCCCGGCAGATCCGGTGCGGTCTGCTCCTCCATCCAGCCCAGCCAGCGCATGGCCTGCTCCCGGCTCTCGCCGCACATGAGCTCGGACGGCTGCAAGGACCCGCAGACCGCCGGTCGATCGGGGTGCCCGAAGATCCGGCAGCGATCCTCGTCGTCCAGCTGGATGCAGCGCACGCCAGCCGGCTTGCTGATGCCGTTGATCAGCGGCATGCCGGGAATGGGTGAGCTGATCGAGGGCGCGATGCAGCAGGCGGCGCAGCGTGGGCGGCATTCCATCAGGGCTGCTCCGCCTGCAGCCGCAAGGGGCACGCCCGCATGAGCTGCTCCGACAGGCTGGTCCGCAGGGTCTGCAGCTCCGCCAACCGATGATCGATCTGGGCCAGCTTGCCCTGCAACAGGGCCTGCACCTGCCCTGCCTCCAGGGACCCGGACTGCAGGGCGTCCATCTGCTGCAGCACCTCACGAATCTCCGCGAGGCTGAAACCGAGACCCTGTGCCAGCCGGATGAGCGTCAGGCGCGCAGCCGCCTCGGGGCCGTACCGGCGGTAGCCCTTGTCCGTGCGCAGGGCCGACAGCAGGCCCTGGCGCTCATAGAAGCGAAGGGTGTCGTGACTGAGGCCGCTGACGGCGACCAGCTCACCAATGAGCATGCGTGACTCCTGACGTCCTGGCCCATCGCATGGGGCGCGAACGGTGGACGGGTGACACCCCTGCCGTTCCTTGCGCCGCACCACGCGTGGCGGCAGCCAGGAAAAGAAGCGCAGGGGCTTGACCCTGGAGTGTAGTCAAGGCCCGAGCATTCCGATCGTCCCCGCTCTTTCAGGAAGGCCTCCCATGACCCTCGAACACCCCCTCGCACCCGCGGCCTCCCCTGGCGCGGCCACGATCCTGATCACCGGTGCGACCGGCCAGATCGGGCGTTGGCTGCTGCATCGCCTGCTGTGCCTGGCGCCCGAGACGCCCCTTGTGCTCGCCCTGCGCGACCCCCAAGCCCAGCAGGCCGCCCTGCGGAGCTGGCTGGCGGCACGTGGCATCCCGGGCCTCGTGCTGGCGCAGCTGCAGGCCGTCCCCTATCGGCTGGAGGACACGGTGGCGGCGCAGGCCCTCGTCGGCCGGCTGCGCCCCGGGGTCGTTCTCCATCTGGCCGCACGCTTCGAGTGGGGGCTGCGTCGCGCCGACGCCCGCCGTGCCCAGGTGCAAGCCACGGAGGCCCTGTGGGACGCCCAGACCGATCCCTGCGGCCACGCCGGGCGATTCATTGCCCTGGGGGGCTACATGACGCAGCACCGCCCGCACCTCGAGCGCCTGGGCATTTCCGACGCAGGCAACACCGACTGGGCCCGCCTCTACCGACGGATCGGCGGCTACGAAGCCAGCAAGCTGGAGACCCAGGCCCACATGAGCGCACGGGCCACGCGGCTGGGCCGGCCTTGGCTGTGCGTCCATCCGGCCACCGTCTGCGGGCATTCCCGCGAAGGGGAGCTGCCCCGCCATGCGGCGCTGCATGCCCTGTGCCGTCAGCTGCTGCGGGGCCGTCTCAGCGCCCTGCCCGGCTCTCACCGCCATCAGCTGCCCCTCGTCAGCGCGGATCACCTGGCGGACTTCCTCGCCCATCTGGCGCTGGACGGCGACATCGTCACGGGCGACTACCTCCTGCTGGACCACGGCAGCCCCAGCTTCCATGACCTGGTGCATCAGCTGGCAAACGCCCTGGGCGTGCGGGCGCCGCGTCTCGCGCTGCCCCTGCCGCTGATGCGCGCCGTCCTGCGTCTGCCGGGGATGGCGGCCTGGAGCGGTGCCTCCGCGGAAGGCCTGGACTTTCTCCTCGAGGCCCCCCGATTCGACACTGCCGCCGCCGAGGCCCTGGCCCGGCGCTGGCAGCTGCAAGCCGCCCCCCTGGATGCGGCCCTGACCGCCACCGCCCGCTTTGTCCGGCAGGAGGCGTTGGCCTGATCAACAGCCCGCTGGCGGCAAGGTGTTGGGCTCGCACTTATCCACAGGCCCCGGTAAAATCGCCCCCCTTCCCCGCTGCTGATCTCGGGCTCAAGGCTGCTGCCGCGGCTGGGGGCCCGTGCCTTTGCCATGCTGTATCCCCAAGAGTTCGACGTCATCGTGGTTGGTGGCGGTCATGCCGGTACCGAGGCCGCCCTGGCCGCGGCGCGCATGGGTGTGCGCACCCTGCTGCTGACCCACAACATCGAGACGCTCGGCCAGATGAGCTGCAATCCGTCGATTGGCGGCATCGGCAAGGGCCACCTCGTCAAGGAGGTCGATGCCCTCGGCGGCGCCATGGCCGCCGCGACGGACGAATCCGGCATTCAGTTCCGCATCCTCAACGGCTCGAAGGGACCGGCCGTGCGCGCCACCCGTGCCCAGGCCGACCGCGTGCTGTACAAGGCCGCCATCCGCCACCGCCTGGAGAACCAGCCGAATCTATGGCTGTTCCAGCAGGCCGTGGATGACCTGATGGTCGAGGGCGATCGCGTGGTGGGTGCCGTCACGCAATCCGGTCTGCAGTTCCGCGGGCGGGCCGTGGTCCTGACGGCGGGCACCTTCCTGGATGGCCGCATCCACATCGGCCTGGAGAATTTCAGCGCCGGACGCGCCGGTGACCCGCCCGCCGTGAGCCTGTCGGGCCGCCTGAAGGAACTGAAGCTGCCCCAGGGCCGTCTGAAGACCGGCACGCCGCCCCGCATCGACGGCCGCAGCATCGACTTCGCGAAGTGCACCGAGCAGCCGGGTGACCTCGACCCGGTGCCGGTCTTCAGCTTCATGGGCTCGGCGGACCAGCACCCGCGTCAGCTGCCTTGCTGGATCACGCACACCAATGAACGCACACACGCCATCATCCGCTCCGGCTTTGACCGCAGTCCGATGTTCACGGGCGTGATCGAAGGCGTGGGGCCGCGTTACTGCCCCTCCATCGAGGACAAGATCAACCGCTTCGCCGACAAGGACTCGCACCAGATCTTCCTCGAGCCCGAGGGGCTCACCACGCACGAGTTCTACCCGAACGGCATCTCGACTTCCCTGCCCTTCGACATCCAGCTCGCCGCCGTGCGCTCGATCCCGGGGCTGGAGGCTGCGCACATCCTGCGCCCGGGCTATGCCATCGAGTACGACTACTTCGATCCGCGCGAGCTGAAGTCCAGCTTCGAGACCCGCTCCATCCAGGGTCTCTTCTTCGCCGGCCAGATCAATGGCACGACGGGCTATGAAGAGGCCGCCGCCCAAGGCCTGTTCGCCGGCATGAACGCCGCGCTGCAGACGCAGGGGCGCGACCCCTGGTTGCCGGGTCGCGAGCAGGCTTACCTGGGGGTGCTGGTCGACGACCTCATCACCAAGGGCGTCACCGAGCCCTATCGCATGTTCACCAGTCGCGCCGAGTTCCGGCTGCAGCTGCGCGAGGACAACGCCGACATGCGCCTGACCGAGAAGGGCCGCGAGCTGGGGCTGGTCGACGATGCCCGTTGGACGGCCTTCAATCGCAAGCGCGACGCTGTTTCACGTGAAACAGAGAAGCTGAAGAGCACCTGGGTGCACCCCGGCATCCTGCAGGCGGCGGACGCCGAGCGGTTGGTCGGGAAAGCGCTCGAACGCGAATACAACCTCGTTGACCTGCTCCGTCGCCCCGGCGTGGCCTATGACACCGTGGCCGAGGTTGCCGCCATTGCAAGGCCCGAAGCCGGTGTTTCACGTGAAACACTGACGGCCGATCTGGGCAGCGCCCTGGCCGATGCCGTCATCGAGCAGGTGGAGACCAGCGTCAAGTACGCCGGCTACATCAGCAAGCAGACGGAGGACGTTGCCCGCGCCGCGCATTTCGAGCATCTCAAGCTGCCCGAGGAGCTCGACTACGCCCAGGTGACCGCCCTCTCCTTCGAAGTACGGCAGAAGCTCAACAAGCACCGCCCGGAAACGCTGGGGCAGGCGTCGCGCATCTCCGGGGTGACCCCGGCGGCGATCTCCTTGCTCCTGGTGCACCTGAAGAAGGGGCGCTTCAAGGGGTTCACGGACGACGCCAAGGCCTGTGCATGACAGCAGCCCACCCGCCCCTCGGTGCTCCGGACCTCCGGCAGGCGGCGCTGCTGGTCATTGACGTTCAATGCGGCGCCTTCGACGGGCGCCTGTGCCCACCGATGCCGGACGGCGATGCTCTGGTGCAAGCCTGCCGGGACGCGGTGGACTGGGCACGGCAGCGGGGCATGCCCGTGCTGTGGATCCAGCACAGCGAGCCGGGCGGCCCGATGGATGGGCCCGGATTCGACATCGACCCTCGCCTGGCACCAAGAGCCGACGAAGCCCGTTTCACGAAGACGGTGCCCAATGCGCTGGAAGTGGCGGCGCTGGTCCAGGCGCTGAGCCAAGGCGGTGTCAGCCAACCCATTCTGATCGGCCTGCAATCGGACTGCTGTATCGAAGGCACCGCTCAAGGCGCCTTGGCGCTGGGCCTGCAGCCCTGGGTCGTGCGCGACGCTCACCACACGTGGCCGGATCGTGGCCTGAGTGCCGAAGCCCTTCGGGACCAGATCTCCGCAGAACTGGCCCAGGCCGGTGCCACCCTCATTTCCCTCCACACCCTCGTCAGCATCTGAGAGATGACCCTCGCATGAGCTCTTCCGACCTTTTCGCCCCCTTGCGCGATGCCGCCCAGACCCTGGGGCTGGATCTCAGCGATGTTCAACTCCAGCAGCTCCTGGACTACCTGGGCCTGATTCAGAAGTGGAACAAGGTCTACAACCTGACGGCTGTGCGCGACCCGCAGGCCATGCTGGTGCAGCACCTGGTGGACAGCCTCAGCCTGATCCCTGCCCTGCGCCGCCACCTGGCCGCGACGCCGGGGCAACGGCTGATGGACGTCGGCAGCGGGGGCGGTCTGCCGGGCGTGGTCGTGGCCATTTGCGAGCCCACACTGGATGTGAGCTGCGTGGACGCGGTCGCCAAGAAGGCCAGCTTCATCCAGCAGGTCGCGGCGGAACTGCGCCTGGGCAACCTCCACGGCGTCCACTCGCGTGTGGAGGAGCTTCAGGTGGCGCCCTTCGACGTCATCACCTCACGCGCCTTTGCCTCGCTGCTGGACTTCACCACCCTCACGCGCCAGCACCTCAAGCCGGGCGCCATCTGGATGGCCATGAAGGGTCAGCACCCGCAGGACGAGCTGGCCGCCCTGCCGGCGGACCTGGATGTGTTTCACGTGGAACAGCTCCAGGTGCCCGGTCTGGACGCCCAACGCTGTCTCATCTGGATCAAAACCCGCGCTTGAGTCCGAGGCGACCCGGCCTTCCCAAGTACGATAGCCCACCAAGCACACAAGCCCTGCATTGCGCACCGCCATCCCAGCGGACGGGCCGATCCGGCCCCGCCGATCGGCCGGGAAGAGCCCCTTGTCAGGGCCGGCGCACAGGGGGGAGCCCTCATGAAGATTTTCTGCGTTGCCAATCAAAAGGGTGGGGTCGGCAAGACCACCACGACCGTCAACCTCGCCGCAGGCCTGGCCAAGGTCGGCCAGCGCGTGCTGGTGGTGGACCTGGATCCCCAGGGCAATGCGACCATGGGATCGGGCGTGGACAAGCGCGCGCTGGAGCTGAGCGTCTATGACGTGCTGCTGGAGTCCTCCACCATCGCGGAAGCCCGCCAGCGCAACGAGCAGGTCGGCTACGACGTGCTGGGTGCCAACCGCGAGCTGGCGGGTGCCGAGGTGGAGCTGGTGGAGCTGGAGCGCCGGGAGCGTCGCCTCAAGGCCGCGCTCAAGGCTGCCGAAGCCGAGTACGACTTCGTGCTGATCGACTGCCCGCCCTCGCTGTCCATGCTCACGCTGAACGGCCTGTGCTCGGCCCATGGCGTCATCGTCCCCATGCAGTGCGAGTACTTTGCACTGGAAGGCCTCTCGGACCTGGTCAACACCATCAAGCAGGTGCACGCCAACCTCAACCCGGACCTCCAGATCATCGGCCTGCTGCGTGTCATGTTCGACCCCCGCATCACGCTCCAGAACCAGGTCAGCGAGCAGCTCAAGGCTCACTTCGGCGAGAAGGTCTTCGACACCGTGATTCCCCGCAACGTCCGCCTGGCCGAGGCCCCCAGCTACGGCTTGCCAGGCGTGGTGTTCGACCCCTCCTCCAAGGGCGCGCAGTCCTTCGTGGAGTTCGCCAAAGAAATGGTGCGCCGCATCGCGGCGATGTGACATGACGGCAGAGGAGCTGGCTGAACTCGGGCGACAGGCCGAAGCGGCCGGCCTGAACGCCACCTCGCCGCCTCAGGAATCGCGCATCGAGGGCTGGCTGATCCGCCTCTCCCCCGGCCAGGCCAAGCGGGCCCGCTGCATCAATGCCCTCGAGGCCGGCACCCTGCCCGTGGAGGAGCTGCTCGCCCGCAGCGCCCGGAGCTTCCATGCCGCCGGCCTGCCGCTGGTGGTCCGCATCACCCCCTTCACCCAGCCGCCCGACCTGGATGCCCGGCTCGCCGCCAAGGGCTGGCCCCGCTACGACGCCGCCGAAGTCCTGGTGCGTCCCCAGCTGGACGACGTGATGGGGTGGCCCCTGCCCGGGGGTCAGGTCTTGCACGCCGTCGACGCCCTCGAATTTGCCCGCCAGATGGGCGCGCTCAAGGGCAGCAGCGACCTGGAGATCCAGGCTCAGGCGGAGCGGCAGTCGCAGTCCCGCGTGCCCTACCAGGGCTTCTGGCTGCGCCGCAACACCATCCGCGGCTGGGAGCTGCTGGCCTGCGGGCAGCTGGCCCAGGAAGGCGAGTGGGTGGGCCTGTACGACATCTACACCCCGGAAGCCTTCCGCGGCCAGGGCCATGCCCGCAACCTCTGCCTGGCACTGCTCCAGCAGGCCTGCACGCAAGGAGCCCGCCGGGCCTATCTGCAGGTGGGGGAGCACAACGCCGCAGCGCTCGCCCTGTACCGCGGTCTCGGCTTCCTCAGCGCCTACCGCTACCACTTCCGCAGCCCGGCGGACGACCTGCGCTGAGGCGCCCAGGACCGGTGGCAGCCCGGGCGGGATCCCCGGCTTGAGGGGGGGCGCGCACTCACATGGTTACATCATGTCGAAGTGTGCTCGCTAGGATCGCCCAGCATCCCCACTGCCACGGAACCCAACGGCCATGTTCTACCCCCTCCTCTCCCGCAGCGCCTGCATCGTGGGCCTGGCCCTTGGCACCCTGGCCGCGCATGCCGCTGTGCCCAAGGCTGACGTCCCCGGCAGCCGGGACCATCCGGTGCTCCAGCGCTTTGCCGGCAGCGTGCTGGTGGGCTATGCCCAGCAGGATTGGGACCAGCGCCAGTTCCCCGACGCACGGGGCGCCGCCAAGGACGACAACCGCTTCGTGAACCCGGTGAACATCGAGGGCAAGGTCACGCGCCTGTTCTACCTGGCCCCCCAGGGCAAGAGCCCGCTGGAGGTGTTCCGCAACCATCAGCAGGCCCTGATGGCCGCCGGCTTCAAGACGACCTGGACCTGCGAGACGGAAGCCCAGGGCTGCGCGCGTGCCTACTTCGCCCTGGACGGCTACGAGCGCGCCAAGGGCATGCGCTGGGCCGAAGGCGATCTGCCCGGCGTGGACGCGGCGTACCGGGACAGCAGCTGGAACCTCGAGATGGCCCTGAGCTACGAGCAGGGTCGCATGCTGGTGGGCTCGCTGTCGCAAGGTGGCCGCACCTTGCAGATGCTGCTCTACACCTCGGCGGCCGAGAACGCCCACACCGGCCGCGCGGCCACCTACATCGAAATCGTCGAACCCAAGGCCATGCCCACGGGCCAGGTCACGGTCGACGCCAAGGCGCTGGGCCAGGGCCTGGCGACCGAGGGCCGGATCGCGCTGTACGGTCTGCAGTTCGACACCGGCAAGACGGAGATCAAGTCCGAGAGCGGCGCCCAGCTGGACCAGATGGTCAGCGCCCTGAAGGCGCAGCCGGCGCTCAAGGTGCTGATCGTCGGCCATACGGACAACGTCGGCAGCGTCGAGGCCAACCTGGCCCTGAGCCAGGGCCGGGCACAGGCCGTGGTGGCGGCGCTGGTGCAGCGCGGCATCGCCGCCGGCCGGCTGCAGGCGCGGGGCGTGGCCAACTTCTCGCCGCTGGCCAGCAACGCCGGCGAGGACGGGCGCGCCCGCAACCGCCGCGTGGAGCTGGTGCTGCAATAGCCGCCGCCCCCAGCGCCGCCATTCCCCTGAGCGGCCCTGGCCGTTCGAGGGGCCGCTCGTCCAACCGTCCCAACGGCCCCGCCCTTGCGGCGCCCTTCCCCAGTCTTGCGGAGGATCCCCCATGACCCCCTTGCGTGCCACCCGACTCGGCGCCCTGCTGCTGCTCGGCAGCGCCCTCACCGCTCTGCCCTGCCGGGCGGACGTCCCCACGGCGGACGTGCCGGGCGGCAGTGACCATCCGGTGCTTCAGCGTTTCAGCGGCAGCGTGCTGGCGGGATACGCCCACCAGGACTGGGAGCAGCGCACCTTCCCGGATGCCGGCGGCGTCGGCAAGGGCAGCGAAGGCTTCATCAAGCCGCTGACCCTCGAAGGCAAGGTGACGCGCCTGTTCTACGTGGCCCCCCTCGACAAGGGCCCGCTGGAGGTCTTCCGCAATCACCAGCAGGCGCTCCAGGCCGCGGGCTTCAAGACGGTCTGGACCTGCGAGACCGAGGCCCAGGGCTGCGTGAAGGCCTACTTCGCGCTGGACAAGAACGAGCGGCTGCGCGGCATGGGCTGGGCCAAGGGCGATCTGCCCAGCATGGACCCATCCTCCAGCGGCCGCTGGTCCCTGGCGTCGAGCATCAGCCACGAGCAGGGCCGGCTGCTCGTCGGGCAGCTCTCGAAAGGGGGTCGCCAGCTGCACCTGCTGCTCTACACCTCCGTCGCCCAGACCGCCCACACGCACCGCGCCGCCACCTACATCGAGATCGTCGAGCCCCGCGCCATGCCCACCGGCCAGGTCACGGTCGATGCACAGGGCATCAGCCAGGGCCTGAAGGCGGAGGGCAAGTTCGCGTTCTATGGGCTCTTCTTCGACACCGGCAAGAGCGAGGTCAAGCCGGAGTCCCAGCCGCAGCTCGCGGAAATGGCCCAGGTGCTCAAGGCCGATCCGAAGCTGCGCGTCTACATCGTCGGGCACACCGACAACGTGGGCAGCTTCGACGCCAACCAGGCGCTGTCGCAGGCGCGCGCGCAGGCCGTCGTGGCGGCGCTCACGAAGTCGCCCTACGGCGTCGAGGCCGGCCGCCTGAACGCCAAGGGCGCGGCCAGCATCGCCCCCGTGGCGTCGAATGCCGACGAGGACGGCCGGGCCCGCAACCGCCGCGTGGAGATGGTGCTGCAGTAAGCCCGCTCAGGCATCCGCCGCGCCCACGTGGCCGGCGCGGATGGCCTCGCGGTTGGCCCGCGCGAAGGCGAGGCGATAGGCCTTGTTCGTGAAGCCGAAGTGCAGGGCCAGGATCGTCCCCCCGAGGCGCTGACGCTGGAGCCGGCGGATGCGCACCGGCTGGTAGAAGCTGCTCTGCGGCGCCTCGGCCCGATGCCGGCGGAACCAGACCCAGCTGAGCACCAGCCCCACCAGCGAGGACACCACCCACGGATGCCGGGCCGCCAGGCCCGCGCCGGGGCCATCCGGGATGGCGAAGGTCAGCACGGCCGCGCAGGCGCCCGCGAGCAGGGCCGTGATGGCGAGCTTGCCGCCCCAGCTCATCGGCGGACGCGACAGGCTGTCCGCGCAGTGCAGGCAGGTCGGCACCGGCAGGGCAAAGGCCGCCGACGATCCGCCCAGCGGCAGCAGCCGGGTCACCCGGGTGTCCTGCTCGGCCACGAAGACCTCGCTGCGCGTGCCGCAGTTGGCACAGACATCATCCGGAAACTGCAGGCTGAAGCCTTCAGCCAGGGGCTCTGGGCCCAGGTTGGGGTGCATGGCGACTCCTCCGTTCAAACCGGCGGCTCCCGACCGCCCTCTCCCGTCACATCCACTGTCTTTTGAGTCGCCCGCATCGAGGCAGGGTCGGCGGGCGGATTATGGGAAGCGGCGCCGCATCTGATACCGAGGGTCGGCCCCTGCACTGAGGGGGATGCGAGCCGTTGGCGTGAATTGCGTCACGATCGGGCCCGTCAGACGCCGGGAGGCCGGGTTCAGTCGCGCGGCCGCCAGACCTTCATCAGCGTGTGCCGCGTGAAGCCGGGTACGAAGTCGTGGACGTGAGCGATGCAGGCGTAGCCCAGGTGCTCGTAGAGCGCCGCGGCATCGTCCAGCAGCGTCTCGATCAGGGCGTCGAGGCAGCCGCGGCGCAGCGCCTGGGCCTCGAGGCGGCGCAGGACGTCCCCGCCCAGGCCCTCGCCGCGGCGCTCGGGATGCACCCAGAGGTAGTCGACGTAGAGGCGCTGAAACTCCGTGCGACCGCAGCCGCCGGCCACCAGCACCCCGGCGTCGTCATAGAGGGCGCAGGCAATGTCCTGCGCGTCACTGCCCTGCGTCTGCTGCCGGCCATGCAGGACGACGGCGTCGCGGATCGCTTGCAGCGCCGCAGCCGGCACCTCGTTGTCGGCACACCAGCGCATGGGGCCGCGTCAGATGAGGCCGAGGGCCTCGTCCACGCCCAGGTGCACGTTCATGCTCTGCACGGCCGCCCCGCTGGCGCCCTTGCCCAGATTGTCCAGGCGGGCCATGACGAGGATCTGCCCGGGCTTGTCGTCGGTACTGCCGAAGACGAAGAGGTCCACGCGGTTGGAATCATTGCAGGCCTGCACGTCGAAGAAGCCGCCGGCCAGGGTGTCGGCATCGCGAAGTGGCATCACGCGGATGAAGCGCTCGCCCTCGTAGTGGGCGGCCAGCGCCTCGCGGACCTGGTCAGGCGTCGTGCCCGCGCGCAGCTGCTGCAGATGCAGCGGCACGGTCACCGCCAGGCCCTTGTAGAAATCCGCCACGATGGGCATGAACACAGGCGCCGTCTTCAGGCCGGTGTGCGCCATCATCTCGGGCAGGTGCTTGTGGGCGAGGCCCAGGGCATAGGGGCGCGGCGACTTCAGCAGCGCGTTGCCGCCCGCCTCGTACTCCGCGATCATGCCCTTGCCGCCGCCGGAATAACCCGTGATGGAGGTGGCCGAAACCAGCGCCTCGGGCGCCAGCAGACCGGCATCGACCAGCGGGCGCACCGCCAGGATGAAGGCGCTCGCATGGCAGCCGGGATTGGCGATGCGCTTGGCGCCGCGGATGGCCTCGCGCTGGCCCTTGCACAGTTCGGGCAGGCCGAAGGTCCAGCCCGGCACCGTCCGGTGGGCCGTGCTGGCGTCGATCAGGCAGGTGTTGGGGTTGGTGATCATGGCCGCGGCCTCGCGCGAGGCGGCATCCGGCAGGCACAGGAAGGCGACGTCGGCCGCGTTGAGCAGGCGGGCGCGCTCGGCGGCGTCCTTGCGCTTGTCAGCGTCGATGCGCAGCACCTCGATGTCACCGCGCTGAGCCAGGTACTCATGGATGCGCAGCCCCGTGGTGCCTTCCTGTCCATCCACAAACACGGTGTACGTCATGAGATCTCCAGCACAATCAATGGGAACAATCCGACAGCATAAGGGATGACCCGGCCCTCACGCCCTGCCGGCGCGCCTTCTCCCTTCGTCCTGATGATGCCCATGACCTCCTCCGCTGCCGCCCCGCCCGTCTATCTGCTGCCCGGCTGGCTGAACTCCGACGCCGAGCACTGGCAGAGCCGCTGGGAGCGGACGCTGGGCCATGTCCGCATCGAACAGGCCGACTGGGAATGGCCCCGCCGCGGGGACTGGATGGCGCGGCTGGACGAGGTGCTGCTCGCGGATGCCCGCCTGGCACAGACGCCGGCGGTGCTGGTCGCCCACAGCCTGGGCTGCCAGCTGGTGGCGGCCTGGGCGGCGCACTCGCAGCACACGGCCCGCGTGCGTGGCGCGCTGCTCGTGGCGCCGCCCGACACCGAGCGCGAGGACATGCCCCCGCAGCTCCACAACTGGCGTCCCATCCGCCGCCCCCGCCTGCCCTTCCCGGCCATCGCGGTGGTGTCCACCGACGATCCCTACTGCGATCCGGCACGGGCCGGCGAGATGGCCGCCGACTGGGGCGCGCGCCTCGTGCTGGCCGGGCCGCTCGGGCACCTCAACACCGCCAGCGGGCTCGGCGACTGGCCGGAGGGTCAAGCGCTGCTGGCGACGCTGCGCGGGGCTTCGGCCGCGGGCTGAGACGCCTCAGCCTTCCCGTTCCGACCACAGCCAGCCGCACACCAGGGCGACCAGCCCCAGCAGGCCCGTCAGCAGCACGCCCAGCGCCGGTCCGCCCCCGCTCCGGATGCCCGACAGGGCGCTCGGCAACAGGCCCGCGCCGGTCAGCTGCAGGGCCAGCAGCAGCCCGCCCAGTGCGGCGCCGCACAGCGGCGCCACCGAACGCCGCTGGTAGCGCCGAGGGTCCGGCAGGCGCTGCATCACCGCGGCGGTGAAGCCGTCGTCCGGCACCGGGTCCAGCCGTGCCTGCGCGAGACAGGCCTCCAGCCAGGCCTCGTCCTGCGCGGCGTTCCCGGGCATCGACGGGTCGTGGTCCTGCGCCTGTTCGCTCATGGCGTCCTCTCCTTCCAGTCCTGCAGCCAGTGGCGCAGGCGTTGCTTGCCTCGTTGCACATGCGACTTGAGCGTCCCCAGCGGCACCCCCATCACCTGGGCCGCCTCCTCGTGGCTCAGCCCCAGCTCGGCGCAATGCATGAGCGCCTGGCGCTCCGCCCGGGGCAGACGCGCCAGCGCCTGCTGCAGGTCCAGACGGAGGGCCTGCGGTGCCTGCGGGGCCGCCCCCAGGGCCTCGTCCAGCGCCTCCGGCTCGACGCCCTCCTGCACGTCCAGCCGGCCCTTGCGCCGGGACTCCAGGAACACCGTGTAGGCCAGCCGGAAGAGCCAGGTCGCGAAGCGGGCCTCGCCCCGGTACTGGTCCAGCTTGCGCCACAGCCGCAGGAAGACCTCCTGCGCCAGCTCATCCGCCTGCGCGGCATCGCCGTGCAGCAGGCGCCGCAGCTGGGCCCGCACGAGGCCCTGGTGTCGCCGCAGCAGCTGCTCGAAGGCCTGCGCCTCGCCGGTGTCCAGCACGCGACGCACGAGGAGCCGGTCGAGCCGGTCCTCGGGGTCGTGGGGCTCAGCCACCTGCACGCGCGTCGCGCTCACCGAGCCACCAGCTCACCAGATACCCCAGCCCCACCATCAGCGGCAGGCAAGCCAGGCCCCAGAGCTCGGAGAGGCGGTGACCCTCGTTGTACTCCAGCGGCAGGGCCACCAGCGTCAGGAAGAGCCCGAGCCCGCCGCTGACCAGCACCAGGCCCCGGCGGCGATCGGCGTCGGTGGGTGTCGGCTCCAGCAGCAGCTCCGGCGGCAGGGCCTGCTGGCGGTCGGCCAGCTCCAGCAGGAAGCGGTAGCGCTGCTCCTTCTGGCGGGTCTGGTGGCGCATCAGGCGCAGCAGCACGATCACCGGCCCTGCCACCGAGGCGAGGATCGCCAGGGTCACGCCGATCGCCACGAACAGTTCATTCACGTTGTCCATCGTTCCATCCTTCTTCCATGCATGGCAGCGGGCCGTTCACAGCCCGAGGCGGCGAGCGACCTCGTCCACCTCGCCCAGCAGCTCCTCGCGCTCGCCGGGCAGTCCCGAGGGCACCCGGCCCTCGACAAGATCCTTCAGCGCCCGGCCATAGGCTGCCCGGCGGGCATCGGGCGCCGGCACGCGGACCTGCGGCAGCACCCCCTGGCCCTCCCAATTCCCCCCCGTCACCGGGCTGACCGACCGGGCCAGCGAGACCCACAGCCGGAAGTGCGGGTGCACCGTCCGGAACACCCCGGGATTGGCACCGCCGCCACTGGCCTCGCCCACCACCGTCGCGCGCCCGGCCTGCTGCAGGTCGTAGGCCAGGTGCTCGCCCGCAGAGAAGGTCTTGGGACCGATCAGCAGGTACAGCGGCAGCTGCTGCAGCGCAGGGCCCGGCAGGCCCGGCATTGTGGCCAAGGATTCGCGGGTGGTGTCCCGGGCCCGGACCATCGCGCTCAGCGGCGTCCCCGGCGGCAGGAAGTGGCTGGCCAGCCACTGCACCATCGCCGGGCTGCCCCCCCCGTTTCGCCGCAGGTCCAGGATGAGCGCGTCACTCTGGGCCAGGACCTGCAGCGCCGCGGCCAGCGTCGGCGCGCAGGCTTCGGGCGGCGCCATGGCGTCCACGCGCAGGTAGCCGATGTTGCCGGGATAGTGCTCGACGCGCTCCACCCCGCAGTTCAGGTGGCGCATCACCTCGGGCGGCGGTCCGGAGGGGGTGTCTTTGGCGTCCTCGGCCTCGGGCGGCAGCGCCTCGGGGCTGTAGACCAGCCGGGCATGGGCATCCTGCAACTGGCTCTGCAGCTGTCGGGTCCAGGCCTCCGCCAGCACCGGGCCCGGGAGGGGCTCGGCCTGCGGCTTGAGGGCTGCCAGCGCGGCAGGCAGCCGAGCCGGGTCGTGATAGTCCTGGTTCAGACGCCGGGCAATCTGCTGGCCCAGGGCCGCCTGCTCCGCGGGCGCCAGGAGCCCGGGCGCAAGCGCCGCCGGCGCGGCCATGCCCCAGGGGCTGAACATCAGTGCGGCCGCCAGGACCAGGCCTTGTCTTTCGGGTGTCGTCATGCAAGCGCTCCTCGCTCCAGGGCCCGCCACAGGGAGGGCCTCCTGTGCTTGGATGCAGCGGGCGTCGATCCGGATGCGGCTCGGCGAAAAAAAGATCCCCCGGCCCTGAAAGCGGCGTTGCAGCGGCACTTTGCGACAATCCGCCCCATGGTCACGAAAAAACCCAAGGGGCTCGGCATGGGCCTGGAGGCCCTGCTCGGCCCCAAAGTCTCCGAAACACCCCCCGCGCGCGAGGGTGAGCCCAGCACCCTGCGTCTGGAACAGATGCAGGCCGGCAAGTACCAGCCTCGCACGCGCATGGACGAAGGCTCGCTGTACGAACTGGCCGAGAGCATCAAGGGCCAGGGCATCATGCAGCCCATCCTGGTGCGACCCATCGGTGCCGAGGCCTCGAAGGACGGCGTGGCGCGCTACGAGATCATCGCGGGCGAGCGCCGCTTCCGGGCCGCGAAGCTGGCGGGTCTGCGCGACGTGCCGGTGCTGGTCAAGGCCGTGCCGGACGAGGCGGCCGCCGCCATGGCCCTGATCGAGAACATCCAGCGCGAGGACCTCAACCCGCTGGAAGAGGCGCAAGGCCTGAAACGCCTCACGGACGAGTTTGGGCTCACTCACGAGCAGGCCGCACAGGCCGTGGGCCGCTCGCGCAGCGCCGCCAGCAATCTGCTGCGCCTGCTGAACCTTGCCGAGCCGGTCCAGAACATGCTGATGGCGGGCGACCTCGACATGGGCCATGCCCGCGCGCTGCTGGCCCTCGACGGCGCCCACCAGATCACCAGTGCGACCGAGATCGCTGCCAAGAAGCTCAGCGTGCGCGAGGCCGAGAAGCTCGTGCAGCGCCACCAGGGCGCCGGCCGGCAGACGCCGCTGCTGCGCGTCAAGAGCGACAAGAGCCGCGACGTGCTGCGCCTCGAGGAGGAGCTCTCCGATCTGCTGACCGCCCAGGTCGAGATCCGCGTGAAGAAGAAGACACGCCGCGGCGAGTCCGGCGAGATTGCCATCCAATTCAGCTCGCTGGACGAGCTCAATGGTCTGATCGAACGACTGCGCGGACCGCAATGAGACGCATGCGCCCGTGAGGCGCAGAAGTCCTGCCCAAAGCCGTGCCCCGTGCACGGCTTTTTTTCACGCGTCGACGCAACACCGGCACTGCCCGCGCATGATGCAGAGGTCTATGCTGTCAACGAGCCCCCGCAGGATGGCGTTGCGAAGTCATCACGAAAGGACTACAAGAGACGTCATGCGGGGTCAGGTCTTGTGTCCTTCCCAGCCGTCACGAGCGGCGTAGGATGACACCAGGGCCCGCCGCTGCGGCAACCCCGCGGAATGCGCAAGAAGCGTGGTGTTCATAGCCCTCATTCCTGCGTGCCTCCGGCCCTTGCTGCATGATCCTGTTGACGTGAGCTGATGCTCGGAAAGCTCTGATGACGCCTTGCCCCAGGACGTCACCAGAACTTCCCAGACGGCGCCGGCTGCCACACGCCCGACGTCGCCTCCCACCGGATCAGGAGGTCAGCATGGACGTGATCAGCAACTACGCCGCCCGCTACGAACGCACCCGGGTTGAAGAGCTCTCGCTCGAGGAATACCTGGCCGAGTGCAAGCACAACCCTCTCGCCTACGCCTCGGCCGCCGAGCGCATGCTCAAGGCCATCGGCGAGCCGCAGATGGTGGACACCCGCAACGACCCGAGGCTCTCGCGGATCTTTGCCAACAAGACGATCAAGCTCTACCCCGCCTTCGCCGAGTTCTACGGCATGGAGGAGGCCATCGAGCAGGTCGTGAGCTACTTCCGCCACGCCGCCCAGGGGCTGGAGGAGAAGAAGCAGATCCTCTACCTGCTGGGCCCGGTGGGCGGTGGCAAGAGCTCCATCGCCGAGCGCCTCAAGCAGCTGATGGAGCAGGTGCCGTTCTATGCGCTCAAGGACTCGCCGGTGAACGAGTCGCCGCTGGGTCTCTTCGACCCTGTCGAGGACGGCCCGCTGCTGGAGAAGGAGTTCGGCATTCCGAGCCGCTACCTGAACCGCATCCTCTCGCCGTGGGCGGTCAAGCGGCTCGACGAGTTCGGCGGTGACATCCGCCGCTTCCGCGTCGTGAAACGCTATCCGAGCGTGCTCAAGCAGATCGGTGTGGCCAAGACGGAACCGGGGGACGAGAACAACCAGGACATCTCGAGCCTCGTCGGCAAGGTCGACATCCGCAAGCTCGAGACCTATGCGCAGGACGACCCCGATGCCTACAGCTACAGCGGTGGCCTGTGCCTGGCGAATCAGGGGTTGCTGGAGTTCGTCGAGATGTTCAAGGCGCCGATCAAGGTGCTGCACCCGCTGCTGACCGCCACGCAGGAAGGCAACTTCAAGGGCACCGAGGGCTTCGGCGCGATTCCCTTCGATGGCATCGTGCTCGCGCACAGCAACGAGAGCGAGTGGAAGACCTTCCGCAACAACAAGAACAACGAGGCCTTCCTCGACCGCATCTACATCGTCAAGGTGCCTTACTGCCTGCGCGTCAGCGAGGAAGTGAAGATCTACGACAAGCTGATCCGCACCTCCTCGCTCGCGCAGGCCAAGTGCGCCCCGGGCACGCTGAAGATGATGGCGCAGTTCGCGGTGCTCACGCGCCTGAAGGAGCCGGAGAACTCGACGCTCTACTCGAAGATGCAGGTCTACGACGGCGACAACCTCAAGGACACCGACCCGCGGGCCAAGAGCCTGCAGGAGTACCGCGACTACGCGGGCGTCGATGAGGGCATGAACGGCATCAGCACGCGCTTCGCCTACAAGATCCTCTCGAAGGTCTTCAACTTCGACCCCGGCGAGGTCGCGGCCAATCCGGTGCACCTGATGTACGTGCTGGAGCAGCAGATCGAGCGCGAGCAGTTCTCGGGCGAGCTGGAGCAGAAGTACGTCGGCTTCATCAAGGAGGCGCTGGCGCCGCGCTATGCCGAGTTCATCGGCAAGGAGATCCAGACGGCCTACCTCGAAAGCTACTCGGAGTACGGCCAGAACATCTTCGACCGCTACGTCACCTATGCCGACTACTGGATCCAGGACCAGGAGTACCGGGACACGGACACCGGCGAGGTCTTCGATCGCTCGGCGCTCAATGCCGAGCTGGAGAAGATCGAGAAGCCGGCGGGCATCAGCAATCCCAAGGACTTCCGCAACGAGATCGTCAACTTCGTGCTGCGGGCCCGCGCCAACAACGCCGGCAAGAACCCCGCCTGGACGAGCTACGAGAAGCTGCGCACGGTGATCGAGAAGAAGATGTTCTCCAACACCGAGGAGCTGCTGCCGGTGATCAGCTTCAACGCCAAGGCGAGCGCCGAGGAGGCCAAGAAGCACGAGAACTTCGTGCAGCGCATGGTCGACAAGGGCTACACCGCCAAGCAGGTGCGGCTGCTCTGCGAGTGGTACCTGCGGGTGCGCAAGAGTAGCTGATGGTCCACCCCCTACGCGCTGCGCGCGCCCCCTCGAGGGGGCGGGCCCGCAGGACCGGCAGAGCCCGATCCTCGGGCCCCGCTCGGGAAGACCGGGCGGAGCGCCGCTACTGAAGGACAGCACATGCTGCAGCAGATCATCGATCGACGGCTCTCGGGCAAGAACAAGTCCATCGGCAATCGCGAGCGGTTTCTGCGCCGACACAAGGACCAGATCCGCGAGGCGGTGCGGCGGGCGGTGGACGGGCGCGGCATCCGGGACATGGAGCGCGGCGAGGAAGTCCACATCCCCAAGAAGGACCTCAGCGAACCCGTGTTCGGGCATGGCGAGGGCGGCACGCGCGAGGTGGTGCGGCCCGGCAATCGCGACCACGTCAAGGGCGACCGGGTGCCCAAGCCGCAGGGCGGGCAAGGCCAGGGTCAGGGCAGCCAGGCGAGCGACTCCGGCGAGGGCGAGGACGACTTCGTCTTTCACCTCAGCAAGGAGGAGTTCATGCAGGTCTTCTTCGAGGACCTGGCCCTGCCCAACCTCGCGCGCACCACGCTGGCCGAGACGCCCGAATGGAAGAGCCATCGCGCCGGCTTCACGAGCGACGGCACGCCCACCAACCTGCACGTCGTGCGCTCCATGCGCGGCGCGCTGGGCCGGCGCATCGCGCTGGGCATGGGCAAGCGGCGGGAGCTGCACGAGCTCGAGGAGCGCCTCGCGCTGCTCCTTCGCGAGCTGCCCGAGCACCCCGAGCACAAGCCGCTGATCGAGGACACCGAGGCCCGCATCGCCCGGCTCAAGGGCCGCATCGAGGCCATTCCCTTCCTCGATCCCATCGACCTGCGCTTTCGCTCGCGCGTGAAAGTGCCGGTGCCGACCACGCGGGCCGTGATGTTCTGCCTGATGGACGTCTCCGGCTCCATGGACGAGTCCCGCAAGGACCTCGCCAAGCGCTTCTTCATCCTGCTCTACCTCTTCCTCACGCGGCACTACGAGAAGATCGACGTCGTCTTCATCCGCCACCACACGCAGGCACAGGAGGTGGACGAGCAGAACTTCTTCCACGCCACCGAGACCGGCGGCACCGTGGTGTCCTCCGCCCTCGTGCTGATGGAGCAGATCATCCGCGAGCGCTACTCGCCGTCCGAGTGGAACATCTACGGCGCCCAGGCCAGCGACGGTGACAACTGGCACCACGACAGCGGCCGCTGCCGCGAGCTGCTCACGGACAAGATCCTGCCGCTGTGCCGCTACTTCGCCTATGTGCAGGTGGCGGAGGCGGAGCAGAACCTCTGGGAGGAATACGTCAAGCTGGCCGACGAGGTGCCGCACTTCGCCATGCGCAAGGCCGTGGAGGTGAACCAGATCTATCCGGTCTTCCGCGACCTGTTCAAGAAGGAAGGGGCCGCCACATGACCGACATCGAGAACCGCCGCCGCACCGGCCTGTCCCCCGACCGCCACGAATGGGGCGGTCGCCGCTCTCCGCCGCCGCTGCGCGAGATGACGCCCCTGGAGAAGCGCCCTGACCATCCGCTGCCCGCGCCGAGCGACTGGACCTTCGAGCTCATCCACGAGTACCACGACGTCATCCGCCGGACGGCCGAGCGCTACGGGCTCGACACCTACGCCAACCAGCTCGAGATCATCACCGCCGAGCAGATGATGGACGCCTACGCCTCCGTGGGCATGCCGGTGAACTACCGCCACTGGAGCTACGGCAAGGAATTCATCGCCACCGAACGCAACTACAAGCGCGGCCAGATGGGCCTGGCCTACGAGATCGTCATCAATTCCGACCCCTGCATCGCCTACCTGATGGAGGAGAACACCATGGCCATGCAGGCCCTGGTGATCGCGCATGCCTGCTACGGGCACAACAGCTTCTTCAAGGGCAATTACCTCTTCCGCATGTGGACGGACGCCTCGTCCATCATCGACTACCTCGTCTATGCCAAGAACTACGTGGCCGAATGCGAGGAGCGCCACGGCCTGGATGCCGTCGAGGCGGTGCTGGACTCCTGTCATGCCCTGATGAACCACGGCGTGGACCGCTACCGCCGGCCCGCCAAGCTGTCGCTGGCCGAGGAGCGCAACCGGCTCAAGGACCGCGAGTCCTACGCGCAGCAGCAGATCAACGACCTCTGGCGCACCCTGCCCCGCCGTGCGGACAAGGACGCCGAAGCCCAGGCCGCGCGCCGCTTCCCTGAAGAGCCGCAGGAGAACCTGCTGTACTTCATCGAGAAGAACGCCCCGCTGCTGGAGCCCTGGCAGCGCGAGATCGTCCGCATCGTGCGCAAGATCGCGCAGTACTTCTACCCGCAGCGCCAGACCCAGGTGATGAACGAGGGCTGGGCGACGTTCTGGCACCACCGCCTGCTCAACCAGATGTACGACGACGGCTACCTCACCGACGGCATGATGATCGAGTGGCTGAAGTCGCACACCAACGTCATCGCCCAGCAGCCCCTGGCCAACCTGAATCCCTATGCCCTGGGCTTTGCGATGTACACCGACCTCAAGCGCATCTGCGAGAACCCGACCGAGGAGGACCGCCGCTGGTTCCCCGACGTCGCCGGCAGCGACTGGCTGCCCACGCTGCACCACGCCATGCGCAACTTCAAGGACGAGAGCTTCATCGGCCAGTACCTCAGCCCCAAGCTCATGCGCGACTTCAAGCTCTTCGCCATCCTGGATGACGAGAAGGAGAAGGAATACCTGATCTCCGCCATCCACGACGAAGGCGGCTACCAGCATGTGCGCGAGGCCCTGTCCCGCCAGTACGACCTTTCCACGCGCGAGCCCAACATCCAGGTCTGGAACGTGAACCTGCGGGGCGACCGCTCCCTGACCCTGCGCCACACCCAGCATCTGGACCGCCCGCTGCACGACAGCGCGCAGGAAGTCCTCAAGCACGTCGCCCGCCTGTGGGGCTTCGGCGTGCACCTGGAGAGCGTCAACGCCAAGGGCGAGGTCAGCAAGCGCTGGACCGTGCCGGCACCCGCCCATTGAGCGGCGCTGCGTCCGTGCGGCCCCGACCGCTCCGGAACCTGCCCTGGCAGGCATCGTGGCACCCGCTGGTGAGTGCGGCCCGCCTCGTGGGCCTGCTGCTCGGCCTGCTGGGGCTCCTGCTCTGGTCGGGCACACCGGCCCGGGCCACCCCGCCGCTGCGCCTCCTGGTCACCACCGGCTCGATCCCGCCCTTCGCGGACATCAGCCAGGGCAGCAACGACGAGCGCCTCCTGGGCGGCATCATCCAGGACTGGGGCCAAGCCCTGGCCGAGCGCCTGGGTCGCGAACCCCAGTTCCTGCTGGTGCCCGCGCGGCGGGTCGGCCAGCAATTGCGCGAGGGCGGCTTCGACGTGCAGTGCTTCGAGAACCGGCAGTGGTACAGCCGAGAGGACGAGGCCTTCATCGACTGGCTGCCCCAGCCGCTGATGGAGGTCGTCGAGGTCCTGGTGAGCATGCGCGGCACGCCACCGGTGCGGCAGCTGGACCAGCTCAAGGAGCGGACCATCGGCGTGGTCAACGGCTACCGCTACCCCTTGCTGGACCCGCTGTTCGAGGCCCGGCAGCTGCGCCGCAGCACGGCCCACAACGAGATGCGCCTCCTGCAGATGCAGCAGCTGGGCCGGGCCGACTACAGCGTCATCAGCCTGCTGCAGCTCGAGCATGCGCGCCTGCGCGACCCGCGGCTGCGGGCGCTGGTGGTCTCGCCGCTGGAGGTCTCGCGCACGGCGCTCTTCTGCCTGCGCCAGCGGCAGTCGCCGATCTCCCGTGCCAAGCTGGCCGCGGCGCAGCAGGCACTGCTGGCGGAAGGCCGGCTGGAGGCCATCCTGCGGCGCTACCGCTGAACGGAAGGGCTAGCCGCGAAAGATCTTGCCGGGGTTCATGATGTTCCGCGGGTCCACGGCGCGCTTGAGGGTGCGCATCAGATCCACGGCGCCCTCGCCGGCCTCGTCCAGCAGGAAGTCCTGCTTGTGCAGCCCGATGCCGTGCTCTCCCGTGCAGGTTCCGCCCAGGCGCAGCGCCCGGGCCACCATCTGCGCGGACAGCCGCTCCGCCGTCTCCCGCTCGGCGGGCAGCGCCGGGTCGATCAGGTAGCCCATGTGGAAGTTGCCATCGCCCACATGACCCACGATGAAGTAGGGCAGACCGGACGCCAGCACCTCGGCCACCGACTCGTTGATGCTCTCCGCCAGGCGCGAGATCGGCACGCAGGTGTCCGTGGTGACGCAGCGGCAGCCCGGCTTCATCTGCAGGGCCGAGAGGTAGGCATGGTGGCGCGCCGTCCACAGCCGCGTGCGCTCCTCCGGTGTGCGGGACCACTCGAAGTCCTCGCCGCCGAAGTCGCGGGCGATGTCCTGCACGGTCGCGGCCTGCTCGGCCACACCGGCCTCGGACCCATGGAACTCCATCAGCAGCATGGCCGACTCCCGCAGACCGAGGTGGTCATGGGCGTTCACGGCCCGCACGGTGTTCGCATCCAGCAACTCGCAGCGGGCGATGGGCACGCCCATCTGGATGATCTGCATGGTGGTCTGCACGGCCGCGTCGATGCTGGGGAAGAAGCAGATCGCGGCCGACACGGCCTCGGGCAGCGGATACAGGCGCAGCGTCAGCTCGGTGATCACGCCCAGCGTGCCCTCGCTGCCCACGAACAGGCGCGTGAGGTCGTAGCCCGCGCTGCTCTTGCGGGCCCGCGAGCCCGTGCGGATCACCTCGCCGCCCGGCGTTACGACGCGCAGCGCCAGGACGTTCTCGCGCAGCGTGCCGTAGCGAACCGCATTGGTCCCGCTGGCCCGCGTGGCCGCCATGCCGCCCAGCGACGCATCGGCACCCGGGTCGATGGGAAAGAACAGGCCCTGGTGGCGCAGCTCGTTGTTGAGCTGGTGGCGCGTCACCCCGGGCTGCACGGTCACGGTGAGATCCTCCGCCTGCACGGCCAGCAGGCGGTTCATGCGGGAGAGGTCCAGGCTGATGCCGCCTTGCACCGCCAGCAGATGGCCTTCCAGCGAGGTGCCGGCCCCGTAGGGAATCACGGGCACGGCGTGCGCATGGGCCTGCGCCAGCACGAAGGCCACCTCCTCCTCCGATTCCGCAAAGAGCACGAGCTCGGGCGGCGCGACGTCGAAGGGGCTCTCGTCGCGCCCGTGCTGCTCGCGCACGGCCAGGGACTCGGCGCAGCGGGCGCCAAATCGATCGCGAAGGGCCTGCTTCAGCGTCTCGGGCACTGCGCGGCGGGGGCTGTCGAGAGCAGCGGGCAACGAGACGTGGGACATGGCGGGCTCCATCAGCACAGGCGTGGCCCATTCTAGGAAGCCGGCCTGAACCGATGCTGAACAAGGCCGATCGCCCGGAAGCTGCGCTGGCGCAAGCCGGGAGGCTTGAAGCGCCGGCGCCCCCGTGCCACCATGGCTGCAAGACCGCCACCCCCGAGGAGATGCCATGAGCCTGTCGACCTGGATTCTGTTGAGCGCTGTCGTCATCCTGGCCCTGCTGGGCCTCTGGCGCCGGGACATGGTGGCCCTGCTGCTCCAGAACATCATGAGTGCCTTCCGCGCGCCCAGCCCGCCCGTGGCGCCGCCCGGCCATGCCCCGACGCCGCATGGCGAAGGCGCCCAGGCCCATCCCGCCAGCCCGCAGCGGCCCGACTTTCACCGCAGCGGACGCAGGGGCTAAGACGGGCCGCCGGCCCGGTTCAGGCAAGATGCGGGCCTCTTCACCACGACCCGCTCCCTGACACCATGGCCAACCGACTTTCCCAGATCGCCACCCGCACCGGAGACGACGGCACCACGGGCCTGGGTGACGGCACGCGCGTGCCCAAGGATCACCTGCGCGTCCAGGCCATGGGCGATGTGGACGAGCTGAACTCCCACATCGGCGTCCTGCTTGCCGAGCCCCTGCCGGACGACGTCCGGGAGCTGCTCATCACGATCCAGCACGAGCTCTTCAACCTCGGCGGCGAGCTGTGCATGCCCGGCTACAGCCTGCTCAAGGACGACGCCGTGCTGCGACTGGACGAGGCGCTGGCGCACTACAACGCCGCGCTGCCGCGCCTCCAGGAGTTCATCCTGCCCGCCGGCACCCGCAGCGCCGCCATCGCCCATGTGTGCCGCACCATCGCCCGCCGTGCCGAACGCGCCGTGGTCCATGCCCTGCACCAGGGCGAGCAGATCGAGGCCGCGCCACGCCAGTACCTCAACCGTCTCTCGGACCTGCTCTTCGTGCTGGCCCGGGTCCTGAACCGCGCCAATCTCGACGGCAAGGGCGGCGACGACGTCTACTGGCACAGCGAGCGCCTCAAGCGTCAGCAGGCGGAGCCGGGCGAGGACTGAGCCGCACGGCCGGGGCATGCGTCGCATCCTGATCTTCGCCCTGGGCGGCACGGGACTGCTCGCGCTGCAAGGGCGCCTGGAACGCCTGCACCACGCGATGCCGGCCTGGCTGGTGCTCGGCCTGTTCCTGCTGCTGTGCGCCGCCACAGGCATGGGCCCCTTCGGCGATGACGAGGACGAAGAGCCCGGCCCGATTGCTCATGCCCTGCGCGTGCTCTTCCTGGGGGCTGTCGGCCTCGCCTCGCTGGTGCTGGGCGGCATGGGCTGGTCGGAGCGGCACAGCGGTCAATGGAGCGCGCTGCTGGCCCTGCAGATCCCGGTGGGCGTCCTGAGCCTGCTGCTGGGCCTTTACTTCCTGCTGCGCGGCAGGCGCTGAGTCGCCACGCGCAGGCGCTCCTCGTACGCCTCGGCCAGGGCGGCCGGCGCCTGCACCTCGACCTCGCCGGCATGCCGCAACAGGTCCATCAGCAGCTCGGTGGCGTCCACATAAGGCACCTCCAGCTCCCAGCGGCCATCGTCCAGCCAGCGGCTCTCCTGGGCCGGATGCCATTCCTCGCGTGACACCCACTGCGCCGCCTCGGCGCTGAAGATCAGGCGCGCCCGCTGCGGTTTGCCGCCCGCGAAGATGCCGTAGCCCTGGTCCAGCTCGGTCTCGAGCTGCTTCACGGCCACCGCGCGGGCCTTGTCCTCGGTCACCTCGGCCGCTTCCACGGCGTCCAGCGCAAAGCGGCGCAGGCCCTCGCTCTGGTGGCACCAGGCATCGAGGTACCAGGTGTTGCGGTAGTGGACCAGCCGCTGCGGCGACACCAGTCGCTCACTGCAGGAGCCAGGTTGGCCGCCGCGGCCCCGCTTGCGGTAGGCCAGGCGCAGACGCTGGCGCTTCACGAGCGCGCTGCCCACGGTCTCGAAGTGCTCGGACGGCACGCGGCGCCGCGCCGTGGAAATGAGCTTGACCCGCCGCGTCAGCTCGCGCGCCTCGGCCTCGTCACTGCCCAGCATGCCGCTGAGCTTGTCCAGCATCGGCTGCAGATGACGCGTCAGCAAGCCGTTCTCGTCCAGGCTCGACAGCAGCTGGTTCATCGTCAGCAGGGCGTGCAGCTCCTTCTCGCTGAACCACACCCCCGGCAGCTCGTGCTTCTGCCCGCGCCAGTCCTGGCTGAAGCGGTAGCCCTTGTCCAGGGCGTCGTACTCGATGGGCGCATCCATGCGCTCGCGCAGGTACTGCAGGTCGCGCTTGAGGGTCGCCGGCGACACCTCCAGGGCCTCCAGCAGCGTCGCAAAGCTGACGCACTCCTGGGCGCGGATCAGCATCTCGATCTTGTAGAAGCGCTCGGTACGGTCCATGGCCAGCGGCCCTCCCTCTCGTGGTTTTCCCCAGACTCCAGACCCGACGCAGGTAGCTCACGCCTTGAGCTACCTGGATCGCACACTGTGCCACAAGGTCGCTGACAGATTTGTGGCGGCCCGCCACTCCCCCCACTTCCGGAGATGACCATGGCCCAGCTCAGCACCCCGTCCACTGCCCGATTCGTTCCGCCTGCATCGGCCCAGCTCGATCTGGCCATGGACGACGGCCCCACCCTGCCCGCCGGCCGGCAAGTCGGCTTCGAACTCGGCTGGGACCATGCGCGCCACGGCATCGCACCGGCCGTCGAGCACCTTTTCAGCACCTCCCCTCTGCGCCAGGGCTGGCAGGCGGGCCAGGCCACCTTCGGGCGTCGCACGCTCAAGGCCGCCGCCCACACGCAACGCTGGCTGCAACTGCGCACGCATGCGTGGGCCCGCGGCCGCAGCTTCGAGACCACGCTGCTCACGCCCAACTACCTGCAGCAACTGGACACGGAGCACTGCCCCGCCAGCCGCCTGCCGCTCAATGACGTGCCCGGCCATGCGCAGCAGCGCCGTCTGGATCGCGTGCGGGACGACGCGGGCTACGCCGCGGGCCACCTGGCCATGATGAGCCGCCAGGCCAACACGGCCAAGGGAAGCCGCTGCTGGAGCGAGCTGCAGGCTGCCGCGCACAGCCTGCAGGCCGGCCCCATCCGCGAGATGGGTGGCCTCGATGCAAAGGCCTGGCAGCGCCTGGCCGTGCTGGCCAGCTTCGTGACGACGCTCCCGCACGAGGAGGCCGCCGTGCTCCCGCTGCATGTCCTGCCGCCGAACCGCCTGCGCCTCTTCAACCCCATCCAGGCGCTGCAGGCACTCGTGACCCGCCAGTTCGCCACGCCGGGCTGGAGCCAGCGACTGGCGCGCCTGGAGGCCCTGCTGCCGCACGACGAGCTGCGGGTCGACTTCAACCGCTTCGTGCTGGCCTTCGTGCCCCGCGTGCTGCAGCAGCAGCATCTGCAGACGCCGCACGAGATCCGCTGGGCCCTGGAGGACGCCTGGAGCCATGAGCTCGTGCAGCGCCGCTGGAGCCGCTTCGCCCTGCGCCTGAGCGCCGATCAGGCCGAGCAGCTGGTGCAGCGCGCCGCCGCCAAGCGCCTGTGCCCGGTCCATGTGCAGCAGCACGAGGCCCCCGCTGCCACCGAAGGCTGGGGGCTGGCCTGAAGCCCGCGCAGCGTCATCACCACGTCATGCCGGCGTGTCACAGTCGCCGCGTCGATCGGCCGGCCCTGCCCGCCGGCGACAGAGCTCAAACATCCGCTCTTGCCTTCTCAGCCCCGCCAGGCCCCGGTCCGGCGGGGCTTCTTTTTGGGCCCGCGCCATGCCCTCGCCGCCCTCATGCCGGGGGGCCCGGGCGGTTGACGCACGGAGCCGTCACGCGAATGATGCGGCGTTGGCGCTGCGGCGCCCTGCATCACACAAGGAGACATCGAGCATGCAAAGAGTGGCCATCGTGACGGGAGGCACCCGCGGCATCGGCGGCGCCATCGCCCTGGGCCTCAAGGCAGCGGGCTACCGCGTGGCCAGCGTCTACGCCGACAACGACACCGCCGCCCAGGCCTTCCACGAGCACAGCGGCATTCCCGTGTTCCGCTGGGACGTCTCCGACTACGAGGCCTGCGAGCGCGGCGTCGCCCAGGTCGAGGCCCAGCTCGGGCCGGTGGACGTCCTGGTCAACAACGCCGGCATCACCCGCGACGGCATGCTGCACAAGATGACGCTCGCCCAGTGGCAGGCCGTGATCAACACCAACCTGAATTCGGTCTTCAACATGAGCCGGCAGGTGATCAACGGCATGCGGGAGCGCGGATTCGGGCGCATCGTGAACATCTCGTCCATCAATGCCCAGAAGGGCCAGCTCGGCCAGACCAACTACTCGGCGGCCAAGGCCGGCGAGATCGGCTTCAGCAAGGCACTCGCCCTGGAGAACGCCAACAAGGGCATCACCGTGAACGTGATCTGCCCCGGCTACATCGCCACGGACATGGTCAAGTCCATGAAGCCGGAGGTGGTGAGCAGCATGATCCTGCCGCAGATCCCGGTGGGGCGCCTCGGCACGCCGGAGGAAATCGCCCGCTGCGTGTGTTTCCTGGTGGCGGACGAGGCCAGCTTCATCACCGGCGCCACGATCAGCGCCAACGGTGGGCAGTACCTCGCCTGACGGTGGCGAGGGGGCTCAGGCCGGGAGACCCTGGCTGAAGCGCTCGACCGTCCCGGCGGAGTCCTGCAACGCCACGTGGTAGCCCCGTTCCTTGAACCACATCGCCCAGTTGTGGGCGAGCCGGCGATCGGGCAGCCACGGGCCCGTGCGGTCGATGTGAATGCGGTGGCCGCGGCGTTCGTAGAACACCACGCGCCACATGCTCCCACTCGATCCGAAGTTATAGCTGCTCATAAGCGGGCGTGAATCTATCAGATCGCCCGCGGCCCGCCGGCCTGATCAGCTTCTCGATTCGTCAACCCATTCACGCAAGGTGAGCACGCGCAGGCCCGGATAACGCGCCGCCTGCCGCGCCACATGGCTGCGAAGCGCGACGGAGTCGCTCAGCAGCAGCCCCGCCCCGGCGGCCTGCGCCAGGCTCAGCGCCAGCAGCGGTCCCAGCGGCAAGCGCGCGGCCGCCCGCTTGGCGAGCGGCTTGCAGACCTCGGCATAGGGCAGCACATCGGCCAGCAGCTCCTGCTGCTGGGCAGGCTTGAGCTTCAAGGCGGGTGCCGCCAGGCTCAGCATCAGCAGTTGCGCGGTCTCCGCACAGACCAGCAAGGGCAGCTGCCCCTCCTGCCAGGCCTGGCGCAGCAGCCCGCCCGCTTCGTCGTTGTGCAGCAGCACTTGAAGGAGCAGCGCCGTGTCCAGCACGGCGGTGGGGGGTCGGGTCTTGCGCGGACGCCCACCCGGCCGGGGCGTGCCGGCCGATCGTGCTCGTGGGCTCATGCGGCGCGACGCGAGGTCGTCGCGCCACGGCCGGCGCGGCTCGCCGGCGCGGCGGTCGCTTTGCTGCGGCGCACGGCAGCGGTACTCGATGGTTTTGCCGCGCTCTTGCGGGTCACGGCTGCCGTCCCACGGGGCTTGGAAACGGCACTCGATGGTTTTGCACGCTGGTCAGCCCGCGGCTTTTTCGGGGTCTCGATGGTTTTGAGGGCCGGCGTCCGGACTGCCGCCTTCCTCAACGTTTTTCCCGCTGTTTTGGCCGCTGCCTTCTTGGGTGCCGATTTTGGCGCCGCCGGGGTACTCAATGGTTTTGCCGCCTTCGCGGCCCGGGGCTTCTGGGGGGTCTCGATGGTTTTGACACCCCCCATCTGCGTTTCGGCCCAGCTCAGGGCCGCATCCAGCGTTTTCTGGGACAGGGCCAATTCGGCCAGCTTCGCACGGAGGGCATCGCCTCGCTGGATCCGCACGGGGGTCAGCACGATTTGGCCACCCCGGGTCTGCACGTCGAAGTACTGCACCGGCCCGAGGGGCTCGGTCACGCTCTTGGGCAAGGTCAGTTGATTCTTGGCGGTAATCTTCGCGAGCACTTGATGGAAATTCTGAAAGTAAGGAACCCTTACTTTACCTCGGATCAGGGGCCTCGAAGGGAATGCCGGGCTCGATGGACCGAAGCCAGGACACCCGATGAATGCGAGCTTCCGCTCGATCTATTCCCTGTTCAAGGCCTGATTTCAGAGGGCGCTGACTTTCATCGTTACTTTCAAAACGAAGAGTCTCACCTCCATCAATTCATGAGACGTCGTGACGAATGAGGCGGTCCCGCGGGCCCTTCAGGGCAGCAGGCGGCTCTTGGCAGCGTCCCGCATCACCTGGGCCAGCCGCCCGGACGCCCGCCCCTGAACCAGGGCGCGGTTGATACGCTGGAGGACCTCCGTGTGATGGCCGATGGCGGTGGCGATGTGGACGTCGTCGCTGAACACCGGCCGGGGCAGCACGCAGAAGGGATGGCGCCGCATGGCCTCGGGCTCGCGAGCGCCCAGCATCCCATAGCGCGCCTGCAGCGCACGCTCGACCTCCGGGGCCGACCAGCGGCTGTACACCAGCAGCGCCTCCGTGCGGCCCAGCAGCAGCTTCTCGAACCGGGCACGGGAGTCGCCCGTCTCATTGTCCAGGCGGAAGCGGCCGGCGCGGACCGCCGCGTCGAAGTCCGGACCGTTGACAGTCCCGCGCACGGCTCCGAGGGTCTTGCCTTCCAGCTGCGACAGGTGCTGGTAGTCGAAGGTCCGGTCGCAGCGCGTAACGAGCCAGGCGGATTCCCGGTAGAGCGGCTCGCTGAAGCTGAGGGTCTGCTGGCGCTGCGCCGTGAGCGAAGCCCCGAAGAGCAGCCCCTCGCCCTGCGAGGCCATCCGGAGCGCGCGCTGCCAGGGATAGGCCTGCACGTCGAAGGACAGCCCGGTCTCCTGCTCGAGGAAGTGCAGCAGCGCCTGGACTTCACTGCCCAGCGGCATCGCCAGCCCGCGACCGTCAGTGGTGCCGCTGATGAGCAGCTTCACGGGCGCCTCTGCGGCAACCGTGGGCGATCCGGCCCACGCCAGGGCCAGGGAAGTCATGAAGGCCAGTACACCCGATCTCACGGAAGACGCCCATCCTGTCCTGCAGGGCACATCGGATGCCGATGTGCCACCTCGCCAGGATACCGCGGGGATCGGGCCTGCTCTCGCGGGGTCCCCGGCAATTCAGGGACAGGGCGGCATTCATCCACGAAGGCCCGCCCAAGGGCATCACGGCCGGATGCACCGCGTCTCACGACGAGGCGCAAGCGGCCTCAGGGTCTCACACCAGCGAGCGGTGCAGACGCAGTTCCTCGAGGCGGACGGAGCCCACTTCGGTGGTCTTGGTGGTGTTGAGCTCGCGCTTGAAGCCGGCCAGCTCGAAGAAGCGCAGGGCGCGTTCATTGCGCAGATAGGTCCACAGGGTGACCTTGGTGCAGCCTTCTTCCTGGAGACCGTCGCGAGCGGCGTCCCACAGGGCCAGGCCCACGCCCTTCTCCCAGTGCTTGGGCGCGACGTACATCGCCCAGATCTCCCCGGTGCTCGAGGGCGTGCCCTTGTCGCGCGAGCGGTCGAAGCCGACGAAGCCCATCATTTCATTGTCGATGTGCGCCACCAGGACCTGCGGCTCGCACAGGTCGATGGCTTCGCGCCAGAAGGCTTGGCGCTTCTGCACGGACCAGCTGTCCAGCACGGACACCGGCAGCAGTTCCTTGTAGGCGTCCTGCGCAGCGGCGACGTGGATCTCAGCAATGGCCTTGGCGTCACGCAGCGTGGCCGGACGGACCTGAATACTCGACATACAAAGAAACCAGCGGCAAAAGAAAGACGAAGGGCGGGATTGTGGCGGGCAAATCAGCGAATCCGGCCGCTTGACAAGGCGATATTTTCAGACCCGTTTTGGCGCAAAGGCCGCAACCATGGGGCTTCGAGGCCGATGTCGGCCAGATTCCCCCTGCATGACCGGCCTCAGGCCTGCAGCGGCAACGGCTGCTGCGCCCGACGGCGCCACACGGCGGCGTAGTCCGCCACACAGCGCTTGAGAGCCGTCTTGTTGGCCTTCTGGAGCCGCGCCAGCAGCTCGTGACGCACCGGCGCCACGCCCAGCTCCTGCCCGAACTGCTGCTCGATGTCGCGCTCCATGCGGATGAGCAGGTGGGCCGTGGTCTTGGCGTCGGCCAGGGCCCGGTGGGCGCGGCCCATGTCCGGCAGCTCGTGCCAGCGAGCGAGCTGGCCCAGCTTGCAGGACGGCGCCTCCGGGTAGAGCCGCCGCGCCAGCAGCACCGTGCAGGCGAATTCATGGGCCGGATCCGGCTCGATCTCGGCCTTGCGCATCTCGAACTGCCAGAACCCCCGATCGAAGCCGGCGTTGTGCGCAATCATCGGGCAGCCGCGGGTGAATTCGGCCACCTCCCGCATCACCTGCTCGGCCGGCGGCGCCCCCTCCAGCATCTCGTTGCTGATGCCCGTCAGCTGCTCGATGAAGGGCGGCACGTACACGCCGGTGTGCATCAGGCTCTGGTACTCGCCGACGATCGCGCCCCCGCGCACCAGCACCGCCGCGATCTCGGTCGCCCGCCCGCCGTTGGCCGGGCCGAGGCCCGAGGTCTCGAAGTCGATCACCGCCAGGGTCTCGCTCATGCGCTCACTCATGCGCTCTCGCCTTCCCGGGGCAGCGGCGGATGCTTGCGGGCATTCATCACGAGCTTGCGCTCCACGGCCGAGGTCACATCGACCTGGCAATGATCGGCGATCTGCAGCAGGTACAGCAGGACGTCGGCAATCTCCTCGCCCAGGTGCACCCGGGTGGCCTCGTCCAGCGCCTGCGACTCCTGCGGCGTCTTCCACTGGAAGATCTCCACCAGCTCGGCAGCCTCCACGACCATGGCCATGGCCAGGTTCTTGGGGGTCTGGTAGGGCTCCCATCGGCGCTCGGCGGCGAAGGCGCGCAGACGGGCCTGGAGGTCGGCAATGTTCATCATGGGCCGCGAGTGTGCACGCTGCCTGGCCTGGCGCCAAGCCCGGCCACCGGCCCGGGAGCTCCGCCTGCAACAGCCCAGGTTTTTTTGCCCGGCTGATATCAACAACACAAGATAGAAATCCTTAATTCGTAGTCTTAGTAGAGGGCGGCCTTTGCTGTGGACAAGTCCATTTTTTCTATGCCATTCAAGGACTTGTGGCCTAAACAAGCTTGTGGTTGAAGCCCCGGATTTCAAGCGGACGGTTTGACAACAAGTCTTGCCTCCCCCTGTCGGCCTGTGCACAAGCCCCCTCTTGCTCAAAAGTTGTCCACAGCCTTGTGCCTTTACAGCGGGCGGCGAGCTGCGCTAGGCCCCAAAAATGTGCAATTCCACGTACAGATTTGCGCGGTTTCGAGGCGCACCATGAGCGCATCAACCCCCTTCACGAGGTGCTGCAATGGCGACCGTGTCCAAACCCCCCTTCTACAAGTCCCTGTACCTGCAGGTGATCCTGGCCATCGTCATCGGCATCGGCCTGGGCCACTTCGTGCCCGAGACCGGCGCGGCGATGAAGCCGCTGGGCGATGGCTTCATCAAGCTGATCAAGATGCTGATCGCGCCGATCATCTTCTGCACGGTCGTGGTGGGCATCGCCGGCATGGAAGACATGAAGAAGGTCGGCAAGACCGGCGGCCTGGCGCTGCTCTATTTCGAGATTGTCTCGACGCTGGCGCTGATCATCGGCCTGGTGGTGGTGAATGTGTTCCAGCCGGGCGTGGGCATGAACGTCGACCCGGCCCACCTGGACACCAAGGGCATCGCGGCCTACACGGGCCCGGGCAAGATGCAGAACACCACCGAGTTCCTGCTGGCCATCATCCCGACCAGCATGTTCGACGCCTTTGCCAAGGGCGAGATGCTGCAGGTGCTGCTGGTGGCGGTCCTGTTCGGCTTCGCGCTGCACCGCTTCGGTGGCCGCGGCACGCTGGTCTTCGACTTCATCGAGAAGAGCTCGCACGTGCTGTTCGTGATCGTGGGCTACATCATGAAGCTGGCCCCCATCGGCGCCTTCGGTGCCATGGCCTTCACGATCGGCAAGTACGGCCTGGGCTCGCTGGTGCAGCTGGCCAAGCTGATGGGCAGCTTCTACCTGACCTGCCTGCTCTTCATCTTCATCGTGCTGGGCAGCATCGCGCGTGCGCATGGCTTCTCGATCCTGAAGTTCATCAAGTACATCAAGGAAGAGCTGCTGATCGTGCTGGGCACGTCGTCCTCGGAATCGGTGCTGCCGCGCATGATGGCCAAGATGGAGAACCTGGGTGCCAGGAAGTCCACGGTCGGCCTCGTGATCCCCACGGGCTACTCCTTCAACCTGGACGGCACCTCGATCTACCTGACGATGGCCGCGGTCTTCATCGCGCAGGCCACCAACACGCCGATGAGCCTCACGCAGCAGCTGACGCTGCTGGCCGTGCTGCTGCTGACCTCCAAGGGTGCGGCCGGCGTGACGGGCTCGGGCTTCATCGTGCTGGCAGCCACGCTCTCGGCGGTGGGCGGCGTGCCGGTGGCCGGCCTGGCGCTGATCCTCGGGATCGACCGCTTCATGAGCGAGGCCCGCGCGCTGACCAACCTGATCGGCAACGGCGTGGCCACGGTGGTCGTCGCCAAGTGGACGGGTGACCTGGACACGGCGCAGCTGCAGGCGCGTCTCAATGCCGAGACCGATCACGAAGCCGAAGCGCCTGAAGCGGTGCTGGACCAGAAGACGGCGCATCTGTCGGCTTGATGACAGCGTGGGGAGAACAAGCGATCGCCGGGCAGAAGGCCGGCACGATTGCTCCGTGTCCCCCGCCGCCATGCAGGCGACGGCTCCTCCTTTACCTGCGCAATCGCACCGGCCTTCTACCCGGCTCATGCAGCACCGAGCGTAGGCACAAAGAAAAAACCCCGGCCAACGGTCCGGGGTTTTTTCTTTCAGGCAATGCCGACGACCTTGTGCATCTGGACTGACAAGCGCCACTGCGGGTGGCTCATGCAGTAAGCCACCGCCTCGCGCGTGTGCTGCTTCTGCAGGATGGAATCGAGCGGCTGCAGGAAGAAGTGCTGGAAGTCGAGCTGCTCGAAACGCTCGGGCATGGCCAGCGGCTGCGGGTAGACGAGCTTCAGCTCATGCCCCTTGGTGAGCACGATCTCGGCATCGGCCTTGGGGCTCACGCAGATCCAGTCCAGGCCTTCCGGGGCGGGCTGCGTGCCGTTGGTCTCGACGGCGATCTCGAAGCCGCGCGCATGCAGGGCCTCGATCAGCGGCGTATCCAGCTGCAGCAGCGGCTCGCCGCCGGTGCACACGACGTAGGGGCGACCCAGGCGCTGGCCTTGCGCATCACGCGGCCAGAGGCTGTCGATGGCATCGGCCAGCTCGGCGGCGGTGGCGAACTTGCCGCCCCCCTCGCCGTCCGTCCCGACGAAATCCGTGTCGCAGAAACTGCAGACGGCCGTGGCACGGTCCTGCTCGCGGCCGCTCCAGAGGTTGCAGCCCGCGAAACGGCAGAAGACGGCCGGGCGTCCGGCCTGCGCGCCCTCGCCCTGCAGCGTGTAGAAGCGTTCCTTGACGGCGTAGGTCATGGCATCGCCCTCACACGGGAATCAGTTCATCGGCCGGGCCGGCGCTCACGATCGCCCCGGAGCCGCGTGTCTCGTACAGGTCGACACGGTCGAGCTGAGGCAAGACCTGACCCCCCTCCTTCAGGACCCAGGCGGCCAGCGAGGCCGTGTCGCTGTCGGCCAGCGAGGGGATCTCATGCAGCGGGTGGTGGTCCAGCGCCTTGAACAGCGGGTTGAAGAGCGTCTTCACGTCACCGAAGTCGACCGTCCAGCCCATCACGGCGTCCAGCGGCGCGCACAGGTGCAGGCGCAGCGTGAAGGTGTGGCCGTGGATGCCGCGTTGCGGGTGGTCCGCCGGCGCGCGCTTGAGCTGCACGGCGCTGTCCAGCGTCATCTCCTTCCAGATGCGGTAGCTGGTGCCGTCGAAGTTGGCGCCGCTGGAGCCCGTCTCGTAGACGGTGACCCAGGACAGCTCGGGCAGCTGCGGGCGGATACGTTCCCACAGCCAGGCCGAGATGACCTCGCTGGTCGGGTTGTGCAGGCCCTCGATCTCGTTGAGGCAGTGGTAGTTCAGCTGGGCGTGGAAGGGCGCCCAGATCTCGTCGAGGTGGTCATAGTCGATGCTCAGGTCCCGCTCGCCGAGGTCCTGGTTGGCATGCAGGATGACCTCGAAGCCGTGGCCGTGCATGCGGCCGCACTTGTGGCCCAGCGGGACGTTGGGCAGCTGGTGGGCGGCCTGGAAGCGGTAGCGGCGCCAGACGTGCGCGCGGCCGGAGACATCCAGGTCCACGCCGGAATGCGTGGTGCTCTGGATGCCGACCTGCTGGAGGCCCGGCACGCCGAACTCGGTCTCGAGCCGCCGGCGGATCCAGCGGGCGATGTTCTCGTCCGTGGGGTTCTCGATCTGTTCGTTCAGCAGGCCATGGTCCAGCGGGGCGATGCAGGCGGCCAGGCGCTCTCGCAAGGCCTCCACCTCACCGCCGGGGAAGGGGGCCCAGCCGGCGGGCAGGTCTGCACGGACGGTGGCGAAGTAGCTGTGGCCATGCAGGCCATGCGCGCGGTGCGAGGCCGGCAGCGCCGGAATGCGGCAGGCGGACTCGAAGCCCGCGGAGGCGCAGAAGAGCGAGGTGGTGTTCATTCAAGGACGTGCCGGCAGGCGGCAAAGAGCGGGCCACAGCGCCTTCACAGGAGATTCAGGCGCCCGAAAAGGCCAATCCCCGATTTTTTCACGTCCTGTCTTTCAACAACAGTAGTTAAAGATCTTTAACTGGTAGCAGTAATAGAGGGGGCCATTTTCTGTGGACAAGTGCTCAAAGTCCTTTTGGGACAAGCACTTGCATCCTCCAAAAGTCTGTGTGCGCCACTCGGCAATCCCACCGCGCGTTTCGACAACAAGTTCTGGAATGGCCGCCGGCCTGTGGATAAGCCGGGTCTTGTTCAAGAATTGTCCACAGCCTTGTGCCTTGACCGCCCGTACCGCCCCGGGCATCGTGCGGCCCCTGGAAGCCCAAACGGACGGAGCGCGTGGCATGGAATGGCTGGTGGAGGTGATCGTCGAGCTCTTGGCCGAGTTTGTGCTCGCGCTGGTGCTCGAGTTCGGCGGCCGCGTGCTGCTGGCCCCCTTCCGCGGCGAGCCCTCGCCCTGGGTCAGCAGCCTGGGCTACCTTGTGCTGGGGGCGATCCTCGGTGGGTTGAGCCTGTGGCTGATGCCGCATTCCTTCCTGCATCAGCCGGCGCTGCGGGGGCTCAATCTGCTCGTCACCCCCTTCGCCGTGGGCGCGACGATGGGCTGGATGGGCCAGTGGCGCGCCAAGAAGGGCCTGCGCGTGTTGCGGATGGACCGCTTCGCACATGGCTATCTGATGGCGCTGAGCCTGGGGCTGGTGCGCTATTTCTGGGCCGGCTGAACGATGTCCCTGGCGGCGACGGTCGCTCCGTTTCTGCGGAGCCGCTGCCAGGCCGTCGGGTGGGGCCTTCTGATGTGCATGACTTGCCGATGGCCGGATGGGACTCTGCGAGACTGGCCGCTGCATCAACGCTGAGACGTCCATGGTCCTCGAAGTCGCCCTCCTCCAGGTCATCCCCAGCCAAGAGACTGCTTTCGAGGCAGCCTTCGCCGAGGCGCAAACCATCATCGCGTCCATGCCCGGCTACCAGTTCCACCAGCTGCAGCGCTGCCTGGAGAAGCCCTCGCAGTACGTGCTGCTCGTCGGCTGGGACACGCTGGAGGACCACACGGTGGGCTTCCGCGGCTCGCCGCAGTACCAGGCCTGGCGGGCGCTGCTGCATCACTTCTACGATCCCTTCCCCACCGTCGAGCACTATGCGCTCGTGATGGGGTCAGGTTGTGCCTCATGAAGATCGAGCTCGCGGACCCGACCTCGCCCGAGAGCCGGCAGCTCCTGGTGGCGCTGTCGCAGACGCTGCAGCGCATCACCGGCAGCAGCGGCACGGCGTCCTTCGATGTCAGCGATGTGCAGGTCGACCGGGCCTGCTTCGTCGTGGCGCGTCAGGGCACGGGCGAGGCCGTCGGCTGCGGCGCCCTGCGGCCGCTGGCGCCGGGCATCGCGGAACTCAAGCGCATGTTCGCCGTGCCGGGCTCTCAAGGGGTGGGTCATGCGCTGCTGAGCTTTCTCGAGCAGCAGGCCCGGGCCTTCGGCTACGAGCAGATCTGGCTCGAGACGCGCCGTGTCAACGAACAGGCCGTGCGCTTCTATGATCGCCACGGCTATGCCGTCATCGAGAACTACGGTCGCTATGTCGGCCGGCCGGAGGCGGTGTGCCTGGGCAAGCGGCTGACCGGGGCCGAACGGGCTCGGGATCTGCCTTTTGATTCGCCTGCTGATTCACCACCGCACTGACGAGGAGCCCCCATGCGGCAAGTGAAGACGACACGAGGCACTCGAGGGCTGCTGGCAATGACGATGGCCATGGCGCCGCTCCTGGCATCCGCTCAGCCGGATCTGCGGCCCGAGGTCGTCGTGGCGTCCGTGGGAGAGGCCCAGCGACGCTGCTCGCCCACGGATGGTCCTTCCCTGCAGCTCAGCTTTGATGCGAGCGAAGGCCGGCGCCTCGTGCTGTGGCTCAAGGCCGAGCCTGGCCGGGCGTGGGGCACCTGGCCGACAGGTCGCCCGGATGAAGCCGGCGGGCTGTCGGCGGCGCTGTGCCGTGACGATGGGACGGACTGCCTGGCACTGCGAGACAGCTGGATCACCGTTGCCGTGGATGGCTCGATATTCAAGGGCCGCTGGCGCGTTCGTACGCCCCAGGGTCACCTCATCGAACAGTACTTCACGGCCTCCGTGCCCTCCGAACCCCGGCCGAAGTGCGGCTGACCTGTCCCACGCTGCCATGAAGATCCGCCTCCTGCGCGACGCCTGCTGCGGAGCCGACGACCAGGCCGGCCCGCTGGACATGACCCTGGACGTCGACCCCTCGCAGAGCGTGGAGGACTTCATCCAGGCGGTGATGCGGACGCATTTCCTTCAGTTCTCGTCCACGCGCCACACGATCACCGGCCAGGTGCAGGACGTGCCGTTGGTGCAGGTGGTGGCCTTGCCCGGCGAGCCACCGCGGGCAGTGTTCCTCGTGGCGCCCACGCAGCCCGTCGGGCCCCTGCTGAGTAAGGGCCTGCTCGATTTCCGCTTCTGAACCGAGGCCTCGGCTGACTTGCGGCAGGGGCCGTGTGTCTGAGTAGACTCGCCGGCACCATGAAGAATTCCATCCCACGTCCGCGTCCCGATGAGGTCGCCATCCATGGGGAGTCGGGAGCTCATCCAGGCCGTCATGCCGCCGCCCTGGCGGTGTTGATTGCGGGCTTCGGGGTGCTGATCCACGTCCTCGCGATCGTGGGCGGGCCCTCGTGGTTTGCCTTCTTTGGTGCACCGCCCGCCATCGTTCGATCGGCCGAGGCCGGCACCTGGCTGGCACCGGTGGGCAGCCTGTTGATTGCCGCCGCGATGGGCCTGTGCGGGCTCTATGCCGCATCGGCCCTTGGTTGGGTGCGGCGACTGCCCCTGCTGCGATTCGGGCTGGCGGCCATGGCCACGGTCTGCCTGGTCCGCGCCCTGGCGCTGATTCCGCTGGGGGTGTGGCGGCCGGCGCTCCTGTCCACCTTCGAGATCGTGGCGGCCGTGGTGTGGGGCCTGGCGGGCATCGGCCTGGCCCAGTCCTTCCGCCTGGCCCGCTGGCCACGATGCGCACGACGTCCATGAGGCAAGACCTGACCCCTTCTTCCCGCCGTGGCGGCTGCCATTGCGGCGCGGTGACGCTGCGCGTTGCCGAGCCGCTGCAGGCGCCCATCCACTGCCACTGCGGCCTGTGCCGGCGCCTGAGCGGCGCGGCCTTCACCACCTGGCTCAGCCTGCCGGTGGAGGCACTCGATGTCCAGGGGGCGGAGCAGCTCCGCGCTTACCGGCCGACCGTCCATCTGGAACGCCTGTTCTGCTCGCAGTGCGGCACGCACGTGATGACGCGCGATGCCCGCCATGGCCACATCACCGGCGTGCCGGCCGGCGTGATGCCCGCTGGCGACGTGCCGCCCGCCAGCGGCGAGTACTTCGTCAGCCACAAGGCCTCGTGGCAGCCTCTGTCGGCGGACGTCCCCTGCTTTGGTGGCGAGACGGGCTTCGAGCTGGTGCCGCGCCCGGCCGCCTGATCCTCGCCGACGCTACCATCCGGCCCATGGTTTGCTGCCCGCACTGCCACCGGACCTCCTTCACCTGGCGTGACAAGTGGCGCGCAGCAGGGCGGCAGCGCCTGCTCTGCCCTGCCTGCCAGGGCGCCTGCAGCGTCCGTGCCGGTTCGGCGGATGCAGGTCTGCTCTGGACGGTGTTCGTGGCCCTGATGTCCGGCTTTGCGGCCCTGCATTACCAGTCCTCGCTCCCTTGGGGCGTGGGCCTGCTGATCTGGGGGCTGGTGCTGGCATGGCGGGTGCACCGGCGTGAGGTGCATCCGGTCAGCGATCAGCCCGGTGCTGCGCGCAACCCTGAGCGCGCACCGGCCCTGGAGGCGGCGAATGCCACCGGGCTGTTCGCCCAGATCACCGGCTGGTTCTGAGACCCCATGCCCTCCGCACTTTCCCACCCCGCCGTCCCCCTGGCCTTGGCGCTGGCCCTGGGCTCGCGTCGCGTGCCCGGCCGCCTGCTGCTGGCGGGTGTCGTGGCGGCGGTCCTGCCGGATGCGGACGCCCTGGGCTTTCGCCTCGGCATTCCCTACGAATCCGGCCTGGGTCATCGGGGCGCCAGTCATTCCCTGCTGATCGCCGCGGCGCTGGGCGGCGTGGCCGCCCTGATCGCGCCCTCGCTGCACTGCCGCCGTGTCGTGGCCGCCCTCTTCGTGGCCGTCTGTGCGGCCTCGCATGGCCTGCTGGACATGGCCACGAACGGCGGTCATGGGGTGGCGCTGTGGTGGCCGTTCAGCGAGGATCGCCTGTGGTGGCCCGAGCGCCCCATCGAGGCCTCGCCCCTCAGCCTGCGCCGCTTCTTCTCGGACCGCGGTCTGGCGGTGATGATGAGCGAATGGCGCTGGATCTGGATGCCGGCGCTGCTGGCCGGTCTGGCCGGCTGGATGAGTCGCCGCTGGCTTGACCGCGGTCCTTCAATGCCCAGGGGAGTTGCATGACGTCTTTCCATCACCAACGCGAGATCCCGGCCACGCCGGCACAGATCCATGCCGCCATCGCCGACCCCGCCCGCCTGGCGCGCTGGTGGGGCCCGGCGGGCTTTCGCAACACCTTCCAGCACTTCGACTTCCGCGAGGGCGGTCGCTGGCAGTTCGTGATGCATGGGCCCGATGGCCGGGACTATCCGAACGAGTCGGAATTCGTGGAGATCACGCCGACGCTCGTTCGATTGCGCCACGTCTGCGCGCCCTTCTTCGAGCTGCGCATCGGCCTCACGGCCACCGCGGGCGGCACGCGGGTCGACTGGCAGCAGACCTTCGACGATCCGCAGGTCGCGGCGGCCGTGCGCGCCATCGTGGAGCCTGCGAACGAGCAGAATCTTGACCGGCTGGCCGCGGAAGTGCTCACGGCCGCCTGATCGTCATCCCCGTCTCTTTCAGCCAGGAGCCTCCCATGAAACGTGTCACCGGCCTCGGCGGCCTCTTCTTCAAGGCCCGCGACCCCAAGGCCCTCGCGGCCTGGTATGAGCGGCATCTCGGCATGAAGGTCGAGGAATGGGGCGGTGTGGTCTTCCGCTGGGCGGACGACCCGGCCGCGGCCAACGGCACCACGATCTGGAGCCCCTTCGCCGCGGACACCGGCTACTTCGCGCCGAGCACCTCGCCCTTCATGGTCAATTTCCGCGTCGCCGATCTGCATGCCCTGCTCGCCGCCCTGCGCGCCGAGGGCTGCCAGGTGGAGGACAAGGTCGACGAATCCGAGTACGGCAAGTTCGGCTGGGTGATCGACCCGGATGGGAACAAGCTGGAGTTGTGGGAGCCGCCGGCCGGGCGCTAGCCTGATCGCCGCCCCCGTCCCGAGCCATGGTGCGCCTGGAGGGCCTGAGCCTGGCCTTCACCGCTGCGGTGCTGCTGCACAACGCCGAGGAAGCGTGGTGGCTGCCTCGCTGGTCCCGCACGCAGTCCTGGTACCGGCCCGTGGGCGACGGCGAATTCCGCTGGGCGGCGCTGATGCTGTCGCTGGGCCTTCTGGTCCTGACCGGTCTGCAGCTGCACTGGGGGCGTGAACAGGAGGTCCTGTCCGCCGTGTTTGCCGCCTACGTGATCGCCATGCTGGTGAATGCCGTGCTGCCGCATCTGGCCCTGAGCCTGCTGCAGCGACGCTACATGCCAGGAACGGCCAGCGCCTGGCTGGGCGTGGTGCCCCTGGGGCTGGCCTGGCTGCTGGCCGCCGCGTCGCAGGGCCGCCTGCATCTGGCCGCGCAGGCCTGGACGCTGGCACTCAGCTGGCTGTCCCTCGGGCTGTCGGTGCCGGCGCTCCTGTGGCTGGGCCGGCGGCTCGCGGCGCGCCGGCGGGGCTGATTCCGGAGCCTTCGGGGGTCAGGTCTTGCCTGAAGCACCGGCCTGCTCGCGGGCCGGGCTCAGACATACAACGCCGCCTCCAGCCCCGGTTCGCACTGCGGCCACAGCGCGAGGCCCCCGGCCAGGGTGTAGGCCTCGTCATGGCCGAGGCGACGCAGGGCGCGGGCGGCCTGCTCGCTGCGGTTGCCGCTGCGGCAGAAGAACACCACGGGCGTCTCCGCCGGCAGGGCCAGCCATTCGGGCAGGTGCTCGATGAGGACGGACAGCGGCACGGCCTGCAGCTGCACGGCGCCCAGGTCGGGCAGCAGGCTCAGGCGCTGTTCGTAGGGCTCGCGCACATCGACCAGCAGCGCCTCGGGATGCGTGCGCAGCAGCAGGCGCAGGCCGCGGGCGTCCAGCTCCGGCGCGGCCTCGGGGCCGCTGCAGACGCGGGCGCCGCAGGCCATGGTCTGGTACTCGGTCAGTCCCAGGCCGCGCTCGAACTCCGCCTTGGCGCTGGCCAGGCCGAGCGCGTCCAGACTGCCATTGAGTGCGCCGGCCAGCAGTGGCTGGTGGGCGGCCTCGGTGCTCAGCGTGGTGGCGAAGCGGTTCTCGTAGTCATGACCCGGCGCCAGCAGCGTGCCCGGCTGCAGGGCGTCGGCGAGGCGGCGCAGCGAATCGCGCAGGGCCAGGGGCTCGCTCACGGGGAAGTCGGTGCGGCCCAGCGCGCCGGGCATGACGGTGTCGCCCACGAAGGCCACGCGCACCTGGCTGCCCTTGCCGAGCAGGTAGGCGGTGGAGTCCGCCGTGTGGCCGGGCACGGGCAGGCGGCGCAGGGTCTGCTCGCCCAGGACGAGCTGCTCGGTGTCCATCGGCCAGCCCAGGGCATCGACCTCGCCATGCAGCAGGCGGTCCGGCAGCGCGGCCCGCAGGCCCTCGGCGGAGGAGGCATGGTCACCGTGGCTGTGGGTGTCCAGCACGGCCAGCAGGCGGTAGTCCTGGCAGCGCAGCAGGCGCTCCAGGCGCTCGTTCAGCTCGGGCAGCGGGTCGATGACGACGGCGGTGCGGCTCGCCGGGTCCGCCAGCAGCCAGCAGCAGGCGCCATCGACGACGTAGCGGGTGATGGGCGTCAGCGGCGTGCCCTCCTGCGCCACGGTGCCGGTGAGGCAGCTCTCGCGCAGGGCCTCGCCGCAGGCGCGGATGCGGGCGCAGGCCTCGTCGATCAGCGGCTCGGTGACGGCCGGGCCGAAGGACAGGCGCACGGCGGACGCGGCCTGCCACTCGGGCACGCCCATGGCCTGCAGCACGAAGCTGGGCAGGGCCTTGGCGGCGCTGCAGGCGGAGCCGCCGCTCACGCGCACGTCGGCCGCATCGAAGAGGTCCAGCAGCAGCTTGGAGCTCAGGCCCGGCACCGCGAAATTGAGCGTCGTGGGCAGGCTCACGGCCAGCGGCGCGTTGAAGACGAGGCCGGGGAAGGCGGCGAGCAGGGTCTCGGCCAGACGATCGCGCCAGCGGGCCAGCGTGGCGGGCTCGCGGAAGGTCTGGCCGTCTTCCAGCGCGGCCAGCACGGCGCCCAGGGCGGCGATGCCGCTCATGTTCTCGGTCCCGGAGCGCAGTGCGCCCTCCTGGCCACCGCCGGCCAGCAGCGGCGTCACCGGCGCGCCTTCGCGCACGTAGAGCAGGCCGATGCCCTTGGGTGCGTAGAGCTTGTGGCCGCTGAACGGCGCGTAGTCGATGCGGCGCGCGGCCAGGCGCAGGTCCAGCTTGCCCAGGCCCTGCACGCCGTCGACCATCCAGAAGGCGCGGCTGCCGGACAGGGCCTGCTCGATGCCGTCGAGGTCGCTGATCACGCCGGTCTCGTTGTTCGCGGCCATGGTGCAGACCAGGCCCGCGCGCGGCGCCTGCAGGCTCAGCCAGGCGAGGTCATGGCGGCCGTCGAGCCCCACGGGGATGGCCCGCACCTCGAGGTTCAGGCCCAGCAGCTCGTTCCAGTGCTTGAGCGCCTCGGGCACCGCCTTGTGCTCGGTGGCACCGTACAGCAGCAGGCTGCCGATGGATTCGCCGGCATCCCGGCGCTCGCGCAGCGCCCGCAGGGCCGAGAGCACCGCCGTCTGGATGCCTTCCGTCGCCCCGCTGGTGAACAGCAGCTGACCGCCGCCGGTGCCCAGCAGACGTTGCGCCCGCGCCCGCACGGCGTCCATCAGGGCGCGCGCCTTGAGCCCGGTGCTGTGGATGCTGCTGGGATTGCCGAAGTCGTCGCTCATGGCGGCCAGGGCGGCGGCACGGGCCTGCGGGAGGACGGGCGTGGTGGCATTGGCGTCGAGATAGATTTCCATGGCGGCTTCTGCAGGCGGAAACGGGGGGCCGGGGGAGGCCGGCGCGGCAACGAGTCGCTGATTCTCCGCGAAGCGCCGCCCGCTTGACATGGGTCAGCCGCGCCGCCGGCCCTGCCTGGGCGTGGAGCGGTCTCTCCAGAGCGCGGCCGCGTGCCCGAGGCGGGCGGGGGTGGCTCCTACAATCCGCCCCGCCCGGCGCGCGTCGGGCCCCGTGCAGGCCGCCTCTTTCCCGGGGAAAGGCCGCCGGTCCATACTCCCTCCCTGGCCCACTCACCGGAATCCGCCGTGTCCGATCGCCTCGCCATCCTGCTCCAGTACCTGCTGCCCAAGCAGGCCCTGACCTCCCTGGCCGGCCGGGCGGCCTCCGCACAATGGGGCGGCGTGACGACCGCCGTGATCCGCCGCTTCATCCAGCGCTACGGCGTCAACATGGACGAGGCCGCCAATCCCGACCCGGCCGCCTACCCGACCTTCAACGAGTTCTTCACCCGCGCCCTGAAGCCGGGCGCCCGCCCGCTGGCGGTGGCGCACCTGCTGTGCCCGGTGGACGGCGCGATCAGCCAGTTCGGTCGCATCGAGCGTGACCAGATCTTCCAGGCCAAGGGCCACCACTTCAGCACCACCGCGCTGGTGGGCGGCGACGCGGCGATGGCGTCCTATTACGAGGACGGCCACTTCGCCAACATCTACCTGAGCCCCAAGGACTACCACCGCATCCACATGCCCTGCGCCGGGCGGCTGCTGCGCATGATCCACGTGCCGGGGGATCTGTTCTCGGTGAACCCCGTGACCGCGCGGGGCGTGCCGGGCCTCTTCGCCCGCAATGAGCGCGTGGTGTGCGAGTTCGCGCGGCCCGACGGCGAGCGCTTCGTGATGGTGCTGGTGGGCGCGACCATCGTCGGCTCCATGGCCACCGTCTGGCATGGCGTGGTCAACCCGCCCCGTGTCGGCGAGGTGCGCGAATGGCGCTACGACGACCAGGCCATCGAGCTGGCCCAGGGCGCCGAGATGGGCCGCTTCCTGCTCGGCTCGACCGTCGTCATGCTCTTCCCCAAGGCGCCGCTGAAGTTCAACCCGGCCTGGCTGCCGGCGGGCCCGGTGCGCCTGGGCGAGGTGATGGCGGACTGATCCGCGTTCAGTGGACGGCCGGCGTCTGGCGCGGCCGGTCCTCGCCGCGGTGCTGCAGCAGCGCCGTGGCGGCGGCGGGCTCCAGCGGCCGGCCCAGCAGATAGCCCTGCAGATGGGTGGCGCCCAGGCGCTCCAGCGCGGCCGCCTGCTCCTCGGTTTCCACGCCTTCCGCGACGATCTCCAGGTTCAGGCTGCGGCCCAGCGCACAGGTGGCCTCGACGATGGCCGCCGCCTCCGGGCGCGGCAGCGGCTCCACCATGCTGCGGTCCAGCTTCAGCGTGCGGATGGGCAGCTTGCGCAGCATCGTGAGCGAGGACTGCCCGGTGCCGAAGTCGTCCATGGCGCAGGGCACGCCCGCGGCACCGAGCTGCTCCAGCTGGCGCAGCACCTCGTCCAGCTCCGTCATCGCGGCGGACTCGGTGATCTCGATCTCCAGCAGCCCCCGCGGCAGGCCGCTCTGGGCCAGGCGCTCCAGCAGCCGGTCCGCGAATCGCGGGTGGGTGAACTGCACCGGCGAGACATTGATGGCCACGGGCAGGACCTGGCCCTGCTGGTGCCACTGGCGGATCTGCTGCAGGGCGATGTCGATGATCAGCTCGCCCAGGGCGAGGATCTGGCCGGTGCGCTCGGCCGCGGGAATGAAGTCGGCCGGGCTGATGCGCTGGCCGTCCGGCCGCTGCCAGCGCACCAGGGCCTCGAACCCGCTGAGCTGCCGGCTGCCGCAGTGGAATTTGGGCTGGTAGACCAGCTGGAACTCGCGGGCCCGCACGGCCTTGTCCAGCAGCTGCTCGGCCTGCAGCATCGAGCTGGCGCGGCGGTCCAGCTGCGGATCGAAGAGCGCGAAGGCGCTGCCGGGAATCTGCTTGGCGCGATGCATGGCGGACTCGGCGGCGCGCAGCAGCGTGGCGGCGTCGCGGCCGTCGCGCGGGGAGAGCGCCAGGCCCACGGAGAGGTGCACCGTCAGCTCCTGCTCGTCCAGGCGCAGGGGCAGGCGCGTGGCCTCGAGCAGCTTGCGCGCCAGGATCTCGGCCTGCGCGGGCGCCTCCAGGCCCTCGACGAGCAGCAGGAACTGGTCCTCGCCCAGCCGGCTGACGCTGGAGGGATGCGGGCTGTGCCGCATGTGCGCCAGCAGGCGCTGGCCCAGGGCATGCAGCAGTCGGTCGCCGAACTCGGGACCGAGGGTTTCATTGATCAGCTGGAAGCGGTCGACGTCCGCCGACAGCAGCAGCAGCGGCGTGCCGGCCGCGGTCAGGCGTTCGAGGCTCTGGACGGCGTGGTTGCGGTTGGGCAGACCGGTCAGCTCGTCGAAGAGCGCCTGGCGCGTCAGGGCCTCGAGCGCCTCGTGGCGGGCCGTCTCGTCCAGCATCACGATCAGCTCGGCCGGCTGGCCGTCCCAGATCATCTGGCTGGAGAGGCCGCGCAGGTACAGCTGGCGGCCGTCCTGCGTCAGGCGCGGGCCTTCCCATTCGATGCGGGCGTCGGGGTCGGTCATCACCCGCGCGTGGCGCTCTCTCGCCGTGGGTGCCTGCTCGGGCAGCACCATCTCCTGCAGCACGTCGCTCTGCCGGGCGTGGGCCAGGCTGGGGAAGCCGAACATCTGCAGGGCGGCCGGGTTGGCGTAGAGCAGACGGTGGTCGCGCATCACGGCGAGGCCCTGCAGCGAGTGCTCGGCCAGGCGCGTGAAGCGCAGCGCCTGGTCGCGGGCCTCGCGCTGGGCCCCGGCCGCGGCCACGATGATGAGGGTGAGGCTCAGCAGCGTCTGGACGATCAGGCCGCTGGCGTGCGTGATGGAGGACTGGCTCAGCGGATGCAGCAAGGGCCCCGTGGCATGCACCGCGGCGGAGGCCACGAAGAGCAGGCTCATCACGCGCTCGGCGCGGCGCGGGGTCCAGCCGATCCAGCGGGCGCAGACGAGGTTGCCCAGGCACAGCACCGCCCCCGCGAAGGCCACGCCCCAGGGCTTGTGCTGCAGCGCCAGCCCGGCGATCGCCACGCTCATGGCGACCAGCAGGCCGGCCCAGAAGCGTCCGGACCAGGCGCGGCGGCGATAGAGCGCGCTGCCCTTCATCAGCTGGTACAGCGAGGTCATCACGGCCGCCGAAGCGAGGCCGGCCAGGACATCGAAGGCCGGCCCGGGCCCCACCACAGGCGCCATCCCGACGCCCAGAGCCAGGCCCATGCCCAGCAGGATGGCGCTGCGTCCCCACAGCCGCACATGCTCGTGCCGCGGGTTCAGCCGCCACAGCGCCAGCAGCGTGATGCCCAGCATCAGCTCCAGAAATGAACTCAACAGCACCAGCAAGCTCATGGGCGCAGGCTCCCCGTGCCCTTCTTCCGAGGGACCGTCTGTCGGATGTTTGTCGGATGCTAGCGTTTGTAACGCCATTCGCTGCCGCGGATTGAGGCGACTGTTGCTTTGCGAGAGGCATCGCATGTCCGGGGGCTTGCGCGACGACCCGGCCCGGGGCTAGCTGCCGCGACCTGTCGTGCCGGCGCGGCGGCAAGCGGTGACAATAGCCCCCTCCCGGCGCCCCGGCGCCCCGCACGACAGCAAACCGACGCCCACCATGACCCAGCGCGTTCTCACCGGCATCACCACCACCGGCACCCTGCACCTTGGCAACTACGTGGGTGCGGTGCGCCCGGCCATCGCGGCCAGCCGCGAGCCCGGCGCCGAGAGCTTCTTCTTCATGGCCGACTACCACGCGCTGATCAAGTGCGACGAGCCGGACCGCATCGAGCGCTCGCGCCTGCAGATCGCCGCCACCTGGCTGGCCGCCGGCCTGGACACCCAGCGCGTGGTGTTCTACCGCCAGAGCGACGTCCCCGAGATCCCCGAGCTGACCTGGCTGCTGACCTGCGTCACCTCCAAGGGCCAGATGAACCGCGCCCATGCCTACAAGGCCTCCGTCGACGCCAACGTGGCGGCCGGCGAGGACCCGGACGCGGGCGTCACCATGGGCCTGTACAGCTACCCCATCCTGATGGCCGCGGACATCCTCATGTTCAACGCGCATCGCGTGCCGGTCGGCAAGGACCAGGTCCAGCACATCGAGATGGCGCGTGACGTCGCGCAGCGCTTCAACCACCTCTTCGGCAAGGGGGAGGACTTCTTCGTGCTGCCCGAGGCGCAGGTCGACGCCGAGATGGAGCTGCTGCCCGGCCTGGACGGCCGCAAGATGAGCAAGAGCTACGACAACGTCGTGCCGCTCTTCGAGGGCGGTGCCAAGGGCCTGAAGGAGGCCATCGCGCGCATCGTCACCGACTCCCGTCTGCCCGGCGAGCCCAAGGAGCCGGAAGGCACGACCCTGGTCCAGCTCTTCGATGCCTTTGCCACGCCCGAGCAGCGCGCCGCCTTCCGCGCCGAGCTGCGCGCCGGCCTGGGCTGGGGCGAGGCCAAGCAGCGCCTCTTCGCGCAGATCGATGCCGAGATCGGCCCGATGCGTGAGCGCTACGAGCAGCTGATGGCCAATCCGGAGCGCATCGAGCTCATCCTGCAGGAAGGGGCCGCCAAGGCCCGCGCCATCGCGGCGCCGCTGCTGGCGCGCCTGCGCGAGGCCGTGGGCCTGCGTCGCTTCCAGGCGCTGGCGACTGCCGCCGCCCCCGTGGCCAAGGCGAAGTCGGCGCTGCCGGTCTTCAAGCAGTACCGCGAAGCGGACGGCCAGTTCTACTTCAAGCTCAACGCCGCCGACGGCCAGCTGCTGCTGCAGAGCCAGGGCTTTGCGCAAGGCAAGGAAGCCGGCCAGTGGGTGGCGCGGCTCAAGCGCGAGGGCGTGGCCGCCCTGGCCGAGGCGCCGGTGCAGCGGGCCGAAGGGCTGGCCGAGGCCGCGCTGCACGAGGCCCTCGCCGCCCTCATGGCGGCCGAGAGCGCCTGACCGACAGCGCCTGAACGGCAGTGCGTCCCGCGGTCCGGGGGCGGCGGCGAGCACGCCCGGACGCGTCTTTTTAGAGAGACCTGTCCAGAGGGGCGGCCCAGGGAAGTGGTCCGATGCTGGCATCAGGCGTCGCCGCGTCTTTTGACGCACGATGTGTGCACAAAGACTGCAGGACGGCCCTGAGCTCAGCTATTTCCGCACAACAAGTGCGAACAAACCCGCTAGGCTGATCGCGGGCTGGTAGCTAGTCTTTGCTATCAAGCTCGACACATCGATCAATAGCAGGAGACTCCCCCATGAGCGCCATCGCCCCTGACACCCTGGCCCTCCAGTGCCTCTACCGCTGGGAGCGCGAAGCCGGCGCCCGGGTGGCGCTGACCCAGCCCATGGGCGGCGGCGAGCTGAAGGATTTCACCTGGGCCGAGGTGGCCGACCAGGTCCGGCGCATGGCCGCGCATCTGAAGTCGCAGGGCTGGCCCGAGGGCTCCAAGGTCGCGATCCTGTCCAAGAACTGCGCCTGGTGGCTGATGAGCGACCTGGCCATCTGGATGGCCGGCTACGTCTCCGTCCCGCTGTATCCCACGCTGGCGGCTGAAACCGTGCAGCAGATCCTCACCCACAGCGAGGCCCGCGCCTGCTTCATCGGCAAGCTGGACGGCTGGGAAGGCATGAAGCCGGGCGTGCCGGCCGGCCTGCCCTGCATCAGCTATGCCCTCTCGCCCGACGACGCCCGCCAGAGCTACGAGGGCTGGGATGCCATCGTCGCCCGCACGGCGCCGCTGCAGGGCCAGGTCATGCGCAACGCGGGCGATCTCGCCACGCTGATCTACACCTCCGGCACCACCGGCCATCCCAAGGGTGTGATGCACAGCTTCGGCAACTTCGCCTGGGCGCTCACCGCCGCGCTGGGCCGCTTCCCGATGTCCGCCTCGGACCGCCTGCTGTCCTACCTGCCGCTGGCCCACGTGGTGGAGCGCGTGCTGGTCGAGCACGGCTGGCTGCGCACCGGCATGCAGGTCTACTTTGCAGAGTCGCTGGACACCTTCAACGCCGACGTCTGCCGTGCGCGGCCGACGATCTTCTTCTCGGTGCCGCGCCTGTGGGTGAAGTTCCAGCAGGGCGTGCAGGCCAAGATGCCGCAGAAGAAGCTGGACCTGCTGCTGAGCCTGCCGATCATCGGCGGCCTGGTGCGCAAGAAGCTCAGGAAGGCGCTGGGCCTGGACCAGTGCCGCATCGCCGCGGGCGGTGCCGCACCCATGCCGGTGGCCCTGCTGAACTGGTTCCGCCACATCGGCCTGCCCGTCAACGAGGGCTACGGCATGACGGAGAACCTTGCGATCAGCAACATCACCAAGCCGGGCGTCGACATGACGGGCACCGTGGGCCCGGCCTATGACGGCGTGCAGCTGCGCATCGACCCGAGCAATGGCGAGCTGCTCATGCGCAGCCCGGCCGTGATGCTGGGCTACTACAAGGAGCCGGCCATGACGGCCGACGTGCTCGACGCCGACGGCTGGCTGCACACCGGCGACAAGGCCAGCATCGACGCCCAGGGCCTCGTGCGCATCACCGGCCGCGTGAAGGACCTGTTCAAGACCAGCAAGGGCAAGTACGTGGCCCCGGCGCCCATCGAGGACAAGCTCACCATGCATTCGGCCGTCGAGGCCTGCGCCGTGACGGGCGCCAACCTCGGCCAGCCGGTGGGCATCGTGATGCTCTCGCCGGACGCCGCGCAGCGCAGCGGCACCGACGCCGACCGCCAGCAGCTCATGGCCCAGCTGACGCAGCACCTGGACGACATCAATGCCCGCCTGGACCCCCACGAGCAGCTGGACTGCCTGATCCTCGTGAAGACGCCCTGGACGGTGGACAACGGCTTCATCACGCCGACCTTCAAGGTGCGCCGCAACCGCGTCGACGAGGTCTTCGGCCCGAAGCTGGAAGCCTGGGTGGAAGAGCGCCGCAAGATCATCTTCGGCGACTGATCACCGACCGCGGGGCGGCCCAACTGCCGTCTCCCCTGCCGTCTTCCAGGCGGACGCCCAGTCTGACGCTCAGGCCGTCCTCGCCCCCAGCGGCGCGGCCGGCCGGAACTGGCTCGGCCAGCGCCGCTGCCGCCAGCGCATCACCGGACGCTCGACGGCGTGATAGAGCGCCGCCCCGAGCGCCACGCTCGCCAGCGCGGTGAGTCCGAAGGCGGCCCAGTCCGGCCAGCCCTGCAGCAGCGGCTGCATCACATGGGCCAGCGGCTTGTGGGTCAGGTAGATGGCATAGGACCACAGCGCCAGCGAGCGCGCCCCGGGCAGTGAACGGCGGGACAGCGCATGTCCCGGCGCCAGGCAGGCGACGAGCAGCAGCGCGTAGGCCCAGGCCATGGCGCTGTAGCCGAAGCCCGTCATGAAGTAGCCCCAGCCGACGTCCGGGATGCGGTAGGTCTGGACCGCCACGGTCCACATGAGGCCCACGGCGGCCAGGCCCAGCACCAGCAGCCGCCGGCCCTGCCGCATCAGCCGCGCCCACTGCTGCGGATGACCGTGCTGCAGCAGCGCCACGGCCAGGCCCGGCAGGAACTCGTCGGCACGGCCGAGGGTGGCGTAGTAGATGTGCTGGTAGTAGCCGATGATCTCCTCCTCCGAGCGCCCGTACAGCGTCCACAGGTGGCTGCGCCAGGCGATGGCCGCCAGCGTGAGCCCGGCGATGCCCAGCCAGGCCTGTCGCCGGCTCAGGCGCAGCGCGCGGGCGGCCAGCAGGACCAGGGGCAGCAGCAGGTAGAACTGCTCCTCCACGCACAGCGACCACGCATGCGAGAAGGCCGTGCCGGGCGTGAGCTCGATGTTCTGCGTGAAGGTCAGGAAGCGCCACAGCGGCGGGGGCTCCCGGCCGCCGAGCACGCCGGGCAGCAGGAAGTAGGCGGCCAGCACGAGCCAGAACAGGGGCCAGGTGCGCGCCGCGCGGCGGGCGTAGAAGCTGCGCAGCGACAGCGTCTCGCCCCGCGCAAGCCCGGCCATCAGCTGCTCGCCGATCAGGTAGCCGCTCAGCACGAAGAAGAGGTCCACGCCAGACCAGCCGACGTTGGAGAGCCAGCCCAGGTCCGGCGTGGCGCTCACGAAGACGCGGTAGTGATAGCTGAAGACCAGGATGATGGCCAGGGCACGCAGGGTGTCGAGGCCGGGGGCGCGGGAGGGGCTCATGGCAGAGGGGCGGAAGGTCGAGGCTGCGGATTGTGGCGAGCCGTCCGCGCCGGGCCGCGCCCTCGGCGCGTTACGCTCGTTTCAGCCCCGGCCGGGGGGCGCCGGGGTAGCGCTGGTAGGCCAGGAAGACCTCGTCCAGCACCCATCCTTCCGACTCGTACAGCGCCTGCGCGCGGTGGTTGCTGCGCGCCGTGGTGAGGTCCAGCCGGGCGACACCCCGTTCCAGCGCCAGGCTCTCGGCGGCGCGCAGCAGGGCCCGCCCGACGCCCAGGCGGCGCGCGTCATCCGTCACGAACAGGTCGTAGAGCGTGAAGATGGGCTCGGCTTCCACCGAGCAGAAGCTGGGGTAGAGCTGGCAGAAGCCGAGGCTTCTTGCGGCACCCTCGGCAGTGTCGGTGCCGGCGTCGGCCAGCAGCACGACGGACTCCCCCCGCTGCAGCCGCTGCTGTAGAAAGCCGCGGGCCAGCGCCAGGTCGTCCGGCTGCTCGTAGAACTGCCGGTAGGCATTGAAGAGCGGCGCCAGGGTGTCGAGGTCGTCCAGGCCGGCGAGGCGGATGCGGCAGGCGCTCACGCGCCCTGCTCCGGGGCGTGGCAGACGGCCTCGATGTTGTGGCCGTCCGGGTCGCGCACGAAGGCGCCGTAGTAGTCCGGGTGGTAGTGGGGGCGCAGGCCGGGGGCGCCGTTGTCCGTGCCGCCGGCGGCCAGGGCGGCGCGATGGAAGGCGTCGACCTCCGCCCGCGTGTTCACGCGAAACGCGATGTGCAGGGGCGGCTGATTGGGCGTGCCGCGGCTGATCCAGAAGTCCGGCTTGGGCGGTTCGCCGAAACCGGCGACGTCCGTGTGGCCGGTGACGGCGGCCGGGAACTCCAGCAGCAGCTGGTAGGCGATCGGCGCGAGCGCCTGGCGGTAGAAGGCCTTGCTGCGTTCGAAGTCGCTGACGACGATGCCGGTGTGGTCGATCATGGAATGCTCCCTGGTGAATGGATGGAACGGCGGTGGGGCGGGCTCACAGGGCCCGCTGCATGAAGCGCCACTGCGACTGCAGCGGCCCGGGCACCTCGGTGCCGGCATAGGCGGGGGCGTCCTCGAAGCCGTGGCGGCGGTACAGCGCCTGGGCCTCGTGCATGAAGGGGGCGGAGTCCAGGCACAGCGCGCGGTAGCCGAAGGCGCGGGCGTCGTCGATGAGCTGTGCCAGCAGCCGTGCACCCAGGCCCTGGCCGCGCCCGTCGGGCCGCAGATAGAGGCGTTTGATCTCGGCGCGCTGGGCATCGAGCCGGCGCAGGCCGCCCATGCCGACGATGGTGGCGGGCTGGCCGCCGGCGCCCGGGCGCTCCAGCAGGTAGAAGCAGCCGGCCGGGGGGACGTCGGCACAGACCTTGTCCAGCATCGCGGCGGCGTAGGCGGACACGGGCTGCTGGGTCAGGGCGGCCGGCAGGGCGCCGAACTGCCGGGCCATCTCCGCAAAGACCCAGGTGAGGTACTCGGTGTTGAGCGCCAGCAGCGCCGGGCCGTGCAGGTCCATCCGGGCGCGGACGAGCCGGGGCGGTGGTGCGGTGGCGGGGGTGTCGTGCATGGCCGCGCAGGCTAAGGCATGCGGGTGTCGTGTGGGAAGCGCCGCGCGAGGGGATGGCCGTCCAGCGCACAGTCCGCCGCGCGGGCGGCGCGGATGCAAGGACGCGGGCTCAGGGCACCGGTTCGGCGTCGGCACCTGTCTGCGCGCGGGTGGCCAGGCGCCATCCCAGCCAGCAGCTCACGGGCCAGCTCAGCAGCCAGGACAGCTGGTACCAGTGCGGCCAGCCGCGGCTCCAGTTGGGGATGGTGGCCGCAATGCCCATCAGCTCACCCAGCACCAGGAACCACAGCACGTGGCGCCAGGCGTTCGAGCGCGCGTGGCGTGCGCAGAGCCACGCGCACAGGATGGAGATGAGGATGAACAGGCCGGTGCTGGCCAGCAGCGGCGGCGTGCTGGGAATGCGGCCGGCGACGAAGTCGCCCGGAAAGAGGGCCGACAGCAGGGGGTCCGTCAGCAGGACCAGCACCACCGACAGCACATAGCAGCCGATGACAAGCGCCAGGGATCTCAGCATGGGGGTCTCCGGTGGTCCGCCTGGCGCACGGGCCGGGCGGTGGCCCCGACGATAGCAAGCGCCGTCGGCATTTCAAGCTCGGGGCTAACCCCGGCACGGGTGGGCATTGTTGGTATTAGACTGGTATTAAATTGGCAACCTGCCGCCACGAGGGGAGACACCGCATGCAACGACGCCAGGCTCTGACATGGACGAGCGCTTCGATGGCCGCCTGGCTGCTGCCGGGATGCGGCGGCGGCGGTGGCGCCTCGGTGCCGACCCCCACGCCCCCTCCGACCCCCACGCCCAGCCCCTTCCCCGCCGACTGGGAGCCCCTGGCGCGCCAGGTGCAGGGCCCGCTGCTGCTGCCGGGCCAGGCGGCCTTCGACACGGCGCGTCGCGTGGCCAACGCCCGCTTTGACGACCGCCTGCCCCAGGCGGTGCTGCGCTGCGCGAGCGCGGCGGATGTCCAGGCCGGGCTGGCGCATGCGCTCGCCCGACGCCTGCCCCTGAGCCTGCGCAGCGGGGGGCACAGCTACATCGGCAGCTCGACAGGGAGCGGCCTCGTGATCGACGTCGGTCCCCTGAACAGCGTGCAGCTGCAGGGGGAGGTGGCAGTGGTGGGCGCCGGCGCGACGCTGGCGGACGTCTACGGCACGCTGCTCCCGCTGGGCCGCAGCGTCGCGTCGGGCAGCTGCCTGAGCGTGGGCATTGCCGGGATCGCGATGGGGGGCGGCTTCGGTGTCGTCGACCGCTCCGAGGGGCTGACCTGCGACCAGCTGCTCGGGGCCCAGCTCGTCACGCCCGACGGCCGCCTGGTGGATTGCGACGCCCAGCAGCAGGCCGATCTCTTCTGGGCGCTGCGGGGCGGCGGTGGCGGCCATCTTGGCGTGCTCACGCAACTGCGCCTGCGCACGCATGCCGTGGGGCCGATGCAGCAGTTCGAGGCCGACTTCCCGCTGGACGCGCTGCCCGCGGCGTTCGCCGCCTGGCAGGACTGGCAGGGCCAGGGGCTGCCGGATGCGATCTGGTCGCAGTTCGTGCTGCCGGCAGGCAGCCCGCAGTTCCGCATCTGGGGCGTGGCCGCGGGCGAGAGCGCCGCGCTCCAGCCCGTCTGGACGGCCCTGCTGCAGCGCATCGGCCGCGCCCCGTCGTTCGAGCGCTGGCAGGCCAGCAGCTACGGCTCGGTGATGATGGGCGCCTGCCAGGGCTACAGCCTGCCGCAATGCCATCTGCCCAGCCAGCGCGAGGGCGGCCTGCTGAGGCGGGTCTCGATGACGGCCGCCTCCGACTTCTTTGACCGGCCGCTGGACGCCGCGGGCATTGCCGCGCTGGCCGCCGGGGTCGCGGCGCGCCAGGGCACGGGCGTGGTCGTGCTGAACCTCATGGGCGGCGCCATCGCCCGCGTGGCGCCGGACGCCACGGCCTTTGCTCACCGCCGGGCGCTCTTCAGCGCGCAGTACCTGTGCGAGTACGTCAGCGGCACTGCCGAGAGCACGCTGGCGGGGGCCGAGCAATGGGCGCAGGGCATGCGTGAGCGTCTGCAGCCCTGGAGCAGTGGCGGCGCCTACGTGAACTACCCCAACGCGCTGCAGGGCCGCGCGGCGGAGGCCTTCTTCGGCGCGAACCTGGCGCGGCTGCGGGCGATCAAGGCGGCCGTGGATCCTCAGGGCGTCCTGGCGCCGCTGGAGAGGGCCTGAGGGCGGGCGCGCTCAGCGCGAGGCCAGCCGCGCCTTGCGCTCCGCGGTGAAGTCCCACCAGGGCCGCGGCTCGTGCCCGTCCATGAAGCGGGTGACGGAGAGGAAGACGTCGATGACGCAGGGATCGTGGCGCTGGCCGGTGCGCAGGCACAGGGCCTCGTAGAGCTGGTAGGGGTCGCGACCCTTCAGCTGGGCCGGCTCCTGGATGCCCAGCAGCCGCAGGTCGCCCGCCATGGCCGGCCCGATATTGGGCAGGTCGGTGAGGCGGCGCAGGCGCTGGCGATCGACTTTGGCGGGATGCATGGGGGTCGTCAGACGAGGGTGTCCGGATCGCCCCACAGCGCCTTCTGGTAGGCCTTGATGCGGGGGGCGAGCAGCTCGGCGCGGGCCAGGCTGTCCGCCGGCCAGTACCGCTGGCGGTCATAGTACTCGGGCACGGCCACCGCGCCGGGCGGCAAGGAGAACCAGGGCTGCTTGCTGCTGCAGAAGATGTGGATGTCGGGCGGCAGCAGATCGGGGTCGTCCAGGGTGCCCACGCGCAGGAACTTCACCAGCGGGCCGGACCCGGCGTAATGGCTCCAGACGGCCACGCGGCACTGCGGGCAGCGGGCGATCTGCTGGCCCGCACCGCTTTCCGAGGGCGTGGCCACCAGCTCCGGCGCCAGGCCCAGGCACTCGACCCGCTCGGCCTCGATCAGCGCGTTGAGCGCGAAGGCGCTGCCGCTTTCGCGCTGGCACCAGCGGCAGTGGCAGCAGTGCACGAACAGCGGGGCGCCGAGCACGCGGTAGCGCACGGCGCGGCAGTCGCAGCCGCCCTCGACGGGATAGGCAGGGGGGGAATTCACGGCGTTTGCTCCTGGGGCCATCGCGGTCCTGCTGCTGATATCGGCCATGTGGGTGCGGGTTTCAGGGGGTCTCGGGCGTGGCGGGCCAGTGCCGCTCAAAGATGGCCGCCACCGACGCCTGCCGCTCGATGCGCTGCAGCTGCGCCAGGAAGGCCGGCCGCTCCTTGGCCAGGCAGGGGCGGGTGCCGGACCACCGCGACACCACCGTCGCCAGCAGGGCCAGGGCATCGGGCGGCGGCTGCGGGCCTGCGTCCGCCGGTGGCAGCAGGGCACCGAATGTGTCGGCAAAGAGGCACCAGTGCGCATGCAGCCGGTCCCGCGTGCCGGCGCGCAGACGCTCGCAGCTGCCGGGGTCCGCGTCCCGCAGCCAGCGCTCGGGGTAGTCGCTGATGCTGATCGCTGCATAGCAGTTGGCCGCGATGTAGACGAGGCCGCGCATCGCCTGCGCGCGCGGCGACGGCTCCGCCGGCAGCAGGCCGGCGGCGGGATGGGTCAGGCCCAGGTGGATCAGGATGGCCGCGCTCTCGCTGAGCACGGTGCCGTCCGGCAGGACCAGGGTGGGGATTTGCTGCAGCGGATTCACGCGCGCCAGCGCCTCGCGATCGGACTGGGGGTCCCAGGAGGCGGCCTGGCGCTGCTCGAAGTCCAGCCCGGCCCGTGTCAGGGCGCACTCGACGGCCGCGGAGCCGGAACCGGGATAGCCGAAAAGAACGTGCATGGCCTCTCCTTGGGCGGGTCGCTCAGACCCCACCGCCCTGCTCCCACCCCTCCTCGGGCGGTGCGGGCGGGCGCAGCGGGGCTTCGGCGCCTTCGGCGGGCGCGACGCGGGGCAGCTCGATGACGAAGCGCGTGCCCTCGCCCATCACGCTCTGCACGCGGATGCTGCCGCCCAGCAGCGTGTGGACGATGTTGTAGCAGATGTGCAGTCCGAGCCCCGAGCCGCCCTGGCCCAGACGGGTCGTGAAGAAGGGCTCGAAGATGCGGCGCAGGTGCTCCGGCGGGATGCCCCCGCCGTTGTCGGTGAACTCGAGCAGCACGTGGTCCACGCCCTGGGCCTGGGCCGTCAGCCGCATGCGCCCGCCCTTGCGGCCTTCGAAACCGTGCAGCATGGCGTTGAGCACCAGGTTGCTGATGACCTGGCCCAGCGGTCCCGGGAAGCTGTCCAGCTCCAGGCCCGGCTGCAGGTCCAGGCTCATCTCATGCTCCTCGCGGCGGATGCGGCTGGAGAGCGTCATGACCACCTCCTCGGCCGTCTGGGCGAGGTCGAAGCGGCGGCGCTGGTCCGAGGTCTGGTCGACGGCCAGCTGCTTGAAGCTGGCGATCAGGTTGGCGGCCTGTTCCAGGCTGCGCAGCAGCAGCGTGGTCGAGGCCTCGCTGCCCTCGCAGAAGCTCTGCAGCTCGCTGCGCCGCAGGCCGCCGCCCTGGGCGCGCTGGAGGAAGTCCCGGCTCGCGTCGCGCAGCGTGCTGGCCATCAGCAGGCTGTTGCCGATGGGCGTGTTGAGCTCGTGCGCCACACCCGCCACGAGCGCCCCGAGCGCCGCCAGCTTCTCCTGCTCCACCAGGCGATCCTGCGCCAGCTGCAGGCGCCGGTAGGCCTCGGCGTTGTCGTAGGCCACGGCGGCATAGGCGCCCAGGGTGCGCAGGATGTCGAGGTCGGCCACGCCGAAGGCCTTGGGCACGGCGCTGAGCACGGCGATGACGCCCATCACGCGGCCCTTGAGCTGCATGGGCACGTAGATGCCGGAGTGCGCCTCGTTGACTGGGCGGCCGTCGGCCAGGCGGGCCTCGTCCTGGCCGCTGCGCTGGCGCACGTGCTGGTCCAGGCGGCGGATGTCATGGGCGAACTTGTCGATCATCAGCTCGCGGGTCTCCAGCACGCACTGCACCGAGGGCTGCTCCAGGGCCGAGAGGCTGCGCTGGTAGGGCATGAAGGGCTGGCCGTCCTGCATCACGAACTCGAAGTCGATGACGCCGGCCTCCCAGTTCACCCGGCCCACGCCGAACACGCTGGCATTCATCAGTTCGCTGACGTGGGCGTAGAGCGTCTGCTGGATGGTCGGGAGGTCGCGCGTGGCGGTGATGTCCCGGCCGATCTCGCTCAGCAGCGTGATGCTGCGGCGCGCCTTCTCGGCGGCTTCGCGCTGGGCCTCGGCCTGGTGCTTCTCGATCTGCAGCTGCCGCCCCTGCTCGACCACCTCGGCCGTGCGCTCGGCCACCTTGGCCTCCAGCTTCAGCCGGGCGGCGTGCAGGGCGGCCATGCGCCAGCGGTAGGCCCAGGCCATCATCGCCAGCACCGTGAGCAGCACACCGCCGCGCCACCACCACGTGCGCCAGAAGGGCGGCAGGACTTCGATCTCGATCAGTGTCTGCTGCTCGCTCCACACGCCGTCCGGGTTGGCCGCGCGGCCCACGAGGCGGTAGTGCCCCGGGTCGAGGTTGGTGTAGGTGGCCATGGCCTGCTCGCCCCGGCCCTGGATCCAGTCGCGGTCGAAGCCTTCGAGCAGCCAGGCGTAGCGGTTGCGCCGCGGGTCCGCGAAGTGCAGCGCCGAGAGCTCGAAGCTGACCATGACCTCCTCGTGCCCCAGCTGCATCCGCCGCGCGGCATGCAGCGGGCCGGTGATGCCGACGTCGCGCAGGCTGACGCTGGCGCTGGAGCCGACCCGCTGCGCGCTGCTCGCCGCCGCGGCGTCGGGCAGCAGGCTCTGGTTGTGCAGCCGCAGGTCGGACAGCACCACGCCGGGCGCCTGGGGGTTGTCGCGCAGCTGGCTGGGGTGGAAGCGGATGATGCCGGTGCTGCCGAAGAAGAGGCTGCCGTCCGGGCCGCGGGCCGCCGCCCCGAAATTGACGCCGCCACCGAAGCGCGAGCGCCCCGGGTAGCGGCGCGCGCGCTGCTGGTCCGGCACGAGCTGCACCAGCCCGTCGTCGGCCCCCAGCCAGATCTCGCCGTCCAGCGTGTCCTGCATCGCGTCATAGGAGCCGGGACCGAGTCCGGGCGTCCCGGACCAGTCCCTCAGACGCCAGCCGTCGGCGTCCTGGCGCAGCTCGAAGACCCCCTGATTGCCCGCCAGCCACAGGCGCCCCCGCACATCCTGGCGCAGCGCGTGCACCGCCAGCTTCTGCGGCTGCGTCAGCACGCGGTCGGCCGTGAGCACGAAGTCGAAGTCGTCGGTGTCGGGGCGGTAGAGGTAGAGCCCGCCCTTGGTGCCCACCCAGAGCCGGCCCTCGCGGTCTTCCAGCAGGCAGTCGATGGTGTCGTGCTGCAGCGCGTGGTCGATGCCGGGGCGGGCGCTGTAGCGCTGCACGCGCTGGCCGCCGCCCTCGATGCGGTAGAGCCCGCCGGCGCTGCTGGCCCAGACGCGGCCGTGGCGGTCCTGCACCAGCGCGCTGATGGAGGCCGCGGATGGCGTGGCCGCCTGCAGCGGCACGGCCTGGCTGCGACGCTGGCGGGGGTCGAAGCGCATCAGGCCGCCGTCGCCGCCGACCCACAGCAGGCCGTCGCGGTCCCGCAGCAGGGTCTTGATGTTGCGCAAGGGCAGCTGGGACGCGGGGACGCGCTCCGCATCGCCGCTGGCAAGGTGCAGCCGGTTGAGCCCGCCGCCGTAGATGCCCACCCAAACGTGCTCGGCGTCGTCCGGCGCGAAGGCCATGGGCGAGTCGCCGCTGAGGCTGCGCTCGTCGCCGGGCACATGGTGGTAGCGCAGGAAGCCGCCGGAGCGCAGGTCCGCCAGGCTCAGGCCCTTGCCCCAGCTGCCCACCCACAGCACGCCGTCGCGGTCGATCATCAGCGAGGCCACGCTGTCGGAGGCCAGGCTGTCGGGCACGGCGGGCTGGTGCTGATAGCGGCGCAGGCCCTGGCCGTCGTCCCGCCATTGCAGCAGGCCCTGGTGGTCGCCCAGGCCGATCCACACGCCGCCCTCGCGGTCCTGCGCGAGCGCGAAGACCGTGGTGCGCGGCACCGGCAGCGCCGACAGCGTCGCGTCGGGGCGCACGCCAAGGCCGTCGGGATCGAGGGTCCACACCTGCAGGCCGCCGCTCGTCCCGACCCACAGACGGCCGCCCGGGTCCACCAGCAGGCTGCGGGCCAGGAGCTGGGCCGGCGCGCGACCGGCGGCCGACGGGTGGGCGCTCACGCGCAGGCGCTGGCGCAGCTGGCCCCGTGCATCCACGTGCAGGATCCAGTCGCCCTGCGCGAACCACACACCGCCCTGCCCGTCGGCGGTGAAGGCGCGCAGCCGCTCGTCCGCCAGCGCCAGCTCGGCCGGTGGCTCCCAGCGCGTGAACTGCTCGCTCTGGCGGTCCAGCAGGTACAGGCCGGCCACGAGGCCCACCCACAGCTGCGAACCCTCGTGAGCGGCGATCCCGACGGTCCGGCGCTGCTGCAGCGCGAGGCCGGACGGCAGCGCCACGCGGCGGACCTTCTCGGTGGCCAGCGCGAGGCGGTCGACACCGTCGCTGGTGCCGACCCACAGCGTGCCCTGCCCGTCGTCCAGGAGCGCGTGGATGAAGGGGTGGCTCAGGGTGTCCGGCTGCTCGGGCCGCGCGGGAAAGACCTGCACGTGCCGGCCGTCGTAGCGCGCGAGGCCGCTGGTCGTGCCCAGCCACACGAAGCCGCGGTGGTCCTGCAGACTGACCATCACGGCGTCGCTGGGCAGGCCGCTGCCGGAGTTCAGCGCCGTGAAGGGCAAGGCTTGAAGCGAGGCCGCGCGGCCCGGGGGGGGCATCAGGGCCGCACCCGCGCAAAGGCCGGCGATCAGGGCAAGCCTGGCTGCTGACCATTGCATTCGCCGAAGCCATGAAACCACAAGCCCACCCCTGCACAAAGCAGCCCTGAGGGTAACGAATGCCCGCGCCGCTGACCAGCGGGCACAACACCGTGTCCCCCCGAAGCGGCCGTGCGGTGCGGCAGGCTATGCTGGCGGTCTTCAGGAGTTCCCCATGCTTGCATCCAGCCTTGGCATCCACGACCTGGGTCTGTTCATCGTCTCCGGCCTGCTGCTCAACATCACGCCGGGGCCGGACTCGCTGCTGATCATGAGCCGCAGCGCCAGCCACGGCTGGCGGGCCGGCGCCGCCGCGGCCCTGGGCATCGGCACGGGGACGCTGGTGCACGTGCTGGCCGGCGCGCTGGGGCTCTCGGCGCTGCTGGCGGCCTCCGCCACGGCCTTCATCGTGATCAAGCTGATGGGGGCGGCCTACCTGGTGTGGCTGGGCCTCGGGATGCTGTGGCAGCGCCGCAGCGGTGCCGTTCAGGCCGCCGCGCCGGCCGCCAGCGTCCCGGCGCTGCCGCTGTGGACCGTCTTCCGCCAGGGCCTGCTGACCAATGTGCTCAACCCCAAGGTGGCGCTCTTCTTCCTGGCCTTCGTGCCGCAGTTCATCAGCGCGGACGCGTCCCACAAGGGGCTGGCCTTCCTGGTGCTGGGCCTGGTCTTCGACCTCAACGGCATGCTGTGGTGCCTGAGCCTCGCCGCCTTCACGGCCGGTGCGAGCCGCCGCATCCGCCTGCCCGTGTCCTGGGTCACGGCGCTGAACCGGAGCATCGGCATGCTCTTCCTGCTCTTCGGCCTGCGACTGGCGCTGGACGAGACGCGCTGACGGGCCTCGCCCCCCTGGCCCTCGGGCGGCTGGCTCAGGGGCTGATCCAGTCCTCGGCCTGGTCGGCCGTCATGCCCTGGTGATGGCTGAGGTGGACGCGGCCCCGGAACCACCGTTCCCACTGCGCGGCCCGCAGACGGTCCAGCACCGGGCCCTTGAGCTCGGAGAGATCAAGCCGCCGGCCCTGGCGCGCGAGGCCATCGTGCAGCTCGCGCAGCGCCTCCAGGCCGCTGTAGTCGATGCCGTTCACCGGGGACATCTGCAGCACCACGCGCCGCGTGCCGGGATGCTGGGCGAGCTGGGCCTGGACGACGTCCGCCAGGCTGCGGGCGTTGGTGAAGAGCAGGCTCTCGTCGATGCGCAGGCCCATCACCTCGGGCAGGCACTCGACGTCGTGGCGGTCGACATTGCGGTAGTGCTCCGTCCCCCGCACCCGGCCCACGAGGGCGACGTGCGGACGGGCCGTGCGCTGCAGCAGGAGCGCGATGGAGCCGAGCACCCCGAGCCCCAGGGCCGCCGCCACGCTGACGTTCAGCACCAGCAGCGTCACCGCGAGCATCAGCAGGCCCTCGGCCCGGGCGTAGCGCCAGGCCTCGACATAGGGCCGCCACTGCAGGCCCGACAGCACCGCGACGAGGATGGTGGCCGCCAGCACGCTGCGCGGCAGCCATGCCAGCGCCGGGGCGAGGCTCAGGGCGGCGGCGCCCATGAGCACCGCGGCCATGACGCTGCTCATGCGGGTCCGGCTGCCGGCGTCGTAGAGCAGCGCACTGCGCGAGAAACTGCCGGCGACCGGCAGCCCGGCACTGAAGGCCGCCGCGACGTTGGCCGCGGCCAGGCCCGCCAGCTCCCGGCGGGCATCGACGCGTTCGCCCCGGCGGCGCGCCAGGGCCTCGGCGACGACGAGGCTGCTGACGTAGGAAATCAGCGCGATCAGCAGGGCGCCGGGCAGCAGCGCGAGCCACAGGGCGGCGTCCAGCGGCGGCGCGATCAGGTGCAGGTGCAGCGGCGGCAGCGTGCCGATCAGGCGCACGCCCTGGCCCTGGGCCTGCAGCAGCCAGGCGGCACCGAGCGTGAGCAGCAGCACCAGCAGCGGTGCCAGGCGCCCCCACAGCCCCTTCATCAGGCGCCGGCCCAGCAGGAGCAGGACGACGGCGGCCAGGCCGAAACCCAGCGTGGGCGCGTGCCAGTCCCAGCCGCTGCCGGCCGCGCTGGCCAGCACCGCCGGCAGCTCGGAGCCCTGCGCGGGGCTGCCCAGCAGGGTGGGCAGCTGGCTCATGGCGATGGCCAGCGTGGCGCCGGTCTCGAAGCCGTGCAGCACCGGCACGCTCATCAGCGCGGCGAGCGCATCCAGTCGCAGCGCTGCCGCCAGGGCCATCAGCAGGCCCGTCTCCGCGGCCAGCACCACGGCCACCTGCCCCGGGCTGTAGCCGGCCGGTGCGGCGCCCGTGGTCTGCGCCACCATGAGCGCCACGATGGCCACGGGCCCGACGCCCAGGTAGGGACTGGAGCCGAACAGCGCGTAGGCGAGCAGCGGCAGCAGGCTGGCGTAGAGGCCGGCCTCGGCCGGCAGGCCGGCGAGCAGGGCGTAGGCGAGGCTCTGCGGGATCAGCAGCACGCTGACCACGGCCGCGGCGACCAGGTCGTCCAGCCAGGGGCCCCGGGCGTAGGCGCGCAGCGCCGTCAGGGCATTCACAGCGCGTTCAGGGGAATCTTGAGGTAGCGCAGGCCGTTGGCCTCGGCCTCGGGCAGCTGGCCGGCGCGCACATTGAGCTGCACGGCGGGCAGCAGCAGCACCGGCATCGCGAGCTGGCGGTCCCGGGCCTGGCGCCGTGCGATGAAGGCGGCCTCGGTGACGCCCTCGTGCAGGTGCACGTTGTGGGCGCGCTGCTCGGCGACGGTGCTGATCCAGCAGGCGGGCCGGCTGGACGGCGGGTAGTCGTGGCACAGATGCAGGCGCGTGTGCGGCGGCAGGCTCAGCAGGCGCTGGACGGAGCGGTACAGCGTGGCCGCGTCACCCCCGGGAAAGTCGCAGCGGGCGCTGCCGTAGTCCGGCATGAAGAGCGTGTCCCCGATGAAGACGTCGTCGCCCACGCGGTAGCTGACGCAGGCCGGGGTGTGGCCCGGCGTGTGCATCACCTCGGCGCTCAGGCTGCCGATGGCGAAGCGCTCGCCGTCCTCGAAGAGCCGGTCGAAGGGGCGGCCGTCGGTGGGGATGCCGGGGTCGTTGAAGAGCTGCCGGAAGACCTGCTGCACCTCGGTGATCTTCGCGCCGATGGCGATGCGGCCGCCCAGACGCTGCTGCAGCCAGGGCGCGGCGCTGAGGTGGTCGGCGTGGCAGTGGGTCTCGAGGAGCCAGTCCACCGTCAGCTGCTGCGCCTGCACCCAGGCGACGAGGAGCTCGGCGCTCAGCGTGCCCGTGCGGCCGGACTTGGGGTCGTAGTCCAGCACCGGGTCGATGATGGCGCAGCGGCGGGTGGCGGGGTCGGCCACGACATGGCTCACCGTGTGGGTGGCCGCATCGTAGAAGGCATGGATCTGGGCCTGGATCGGGGTGTCGGGCATGGCGGCTCCGAAAGGGGCCGGGGCAGTATAGGGCGGGGTCGGCCCCGCTCGGCCGCCCCGGCGCTCCGGTGTCAGGGCGCGGCGGGGCCCAGCACCTGCAGCAGCTGCACCCGCGAGGAGATGCAGGCGGCGTCGAAGTCGGCCTGGATCTGCGTCAGGGCCTCGGTGTCGTGCGCGTCGATGGTGGCGATGCCCACGGCGCGGTTGCGGCCCTGGGCCTTGGCGGTGTAGAGCACCATGTCCGCCCAGTTGACGGCCTGTTCCCAGTGCAGGGACAGCCCGGTGGGCGGCAGCGGGAAGTGGGCGAAGCCGACGGAGACGGTCACATGCAGCGGGCCGTCCGGTGACTGCACGGTCTCGCTGCCGACGGCGTGCAGGATGCGCTCGGCCATCTGCTGCAGCTGGGCCGGCGGCACGCCCGGGACGAAGACGAGGAACTCCTCGCCGCCCCAGCGCACGACCAGGTCCTCTTCCCGCACGGCCTGGCTGATGCGGCGCGAGACCTCGCAGATCACGGCGTCGCCGGCCGAGTGGCCGTGCTCGTCGTTGACGTGCTTGAAGTGGTCGATGTCCACCATCAGCAGGGCGCCGTTGAAGGTGCTGGCGGCATGCTGCTCCATCACGGCCATGAAGTGGCGGCGGTTCGCGAGATTGGTGAGCGGGTCACGCTCGCTCTGGGCGCGCAGCAGGGCCTCGTTGGCCTTGAGCTGGCGATTGGCCTGGCGCACCTTGGTCAGCATCATCACCAGCAGCGGCAGCAGCAGGACCGTCAGCAGGGCCAGGGCCATGCCCACGCGCTGGGCCAGCACGCTGTTGGCCACCTGGCGCGCACGGAGTTCGCCGTCACGCTGCAGCAGGGTGAGCTCGGCGCTCTTGCGGTCGCTGTCGTAGCGCAGCTTGAGCTCGTCGAGCTGGGCCTTGCGCGAGGCTTCCTGGACCTGCTGGCTCAGCTGGCGTCCGGCCACGAGCGCCTTCAGGGCCTCGGACCACTGGCCCGTTTCCGCCCAGGCGTCGGCCAGCTCGTCGAACTCGTGGCTGCGCTCCGCCGCTCCGATGAGCTCGGGCTGCATGGCGTCCAGGCGACGGTGCTCCTGGCGGGCGGCGTCGAATTGGCGCAGCAGGATCAGCGCCAGGCCCATGTTGTGGCGCAGGATGCGCTCCATGCGCCGGTCCTGGAACTCCTCGAGCGCCGGCAGCGCCTGACGGGCCTGGGCGAGCGCGCGGTCGGGCTGGCGGGCGCTGAGGTAGAAGTCCGCCAGATTGGCCCGTACCACGGCCTCCACACGGGGGGCGCCGGCGCTGTGGGCGAGGCTGAGCGCCTCCTCCAGCGCGCGCAGCTGGGCGCCGCGGTCCTTGCGCATGGCGGCGATGCCGCCCTCGTAGACCTTGATGCGCGCGAGCGTGGGCAGGTCCGCCTGGGCGGCCTGCAGGGCCTGGGCGAGATGCAGGCGGCCGGCCTCGGCCTGGTCCTGCTCATGCTCGGCCACGGACAGGCGCCCCAGGCTCAGCGCCAGCAGCGCGGGCATCTTGAGCAGGCGGGCCAGCACGGCATGGCGCTCGAACACGACGATGGCAGAGGCCCCCGCGCCCACGGATTGCTGGCCGGGGCCGATCAGGCGCAGGCCCAGCCAGGTGGCGGTGGCGTCGCAACCCTCGGCCAGGCTCTCCTGCAGCTCGGGCTCGCGGTGTTCCCACTGGCAGGGCGGATGCAGCAGCTCCAGCCCCTTGCGGGCCAGCTCGCTCGCGGCCTGGGGATGGTCCTGCCGTTCGGCCACCATGGCGCGGATCAGCTGGGCGTGGCCGGGGAAGCTGGCATCGAGGTCGCGGGCGAGGGCCTCCGCCTCGCTGGCACCCTGGCCGGCGGTGAGGGCGGCAGCGAGGTCCAGGGTCAGTTCCGCCGCGAGGGCCGCATCGCCGGCCGCATGGGCGCTCTGCACCATCGGCCGCAGGGCCTTGACGGCCGCCTGCGGGCGGTCATAGGCCAGGAGCATGAGCTGCAGGCCGTCGCGGCGCAACTCGGCGCGGTTCAGGGGCGCCGGGGCGGCAGACGGCGTCGGGGCGGGCGCGGCCAGCGGGCCGGTGGCGGGGACGGCCGGGGCGGCCGGCGCGCCCAGGGCAGTGCCGGCGGCCAGGGCCAGCAGCAGCGGCAGCAGGCGGCGGGCGGGGGACGGCAGGCGCTTCATGGGCGGGGCTCCGTCCATTGAGCCGGGCCGGCCGGCGTCGAGAGCCGCACCTTGCCGTCGTGCCAGGCCGCTTCCATCTGCTCGGACAGCGCGAGGAGGGCATCGCCATCGGCCGCATCGGCCCATTGCAGACCGTAGGCCTTGTTGCGGCCGTGCGCCTTGGCCATGTACATGAGGGTGTCGACCATGTCGATGGCGCGCTCCCAGTGCAGCGACACGCCGTGAGGCTCGATGGGGAAGCTCGCGAAGCCGATGGAGGCCGTGACCGGGATGGTGTGGCGCTCGTGCACGACGGCCTGGCCGCCGATGGCCTCCAGCAGGCGCTGGCCCAGATGCTGGGCGAAGACGGGGTCGCTGGACTTGATCACGATGAGGAATTCCTCGCCGCCCCAGCGCACGACGAGATCATCCTCGCGCAAGGCCTGGCGCAGGCGGCGCGAGACGTCCACCAGCACCGTGTCGCCCGCGGCGTGGCCGAAGTTGTCGTTGATGCGCTTGAAGTGGTCGATGTCGATCAGGAAGACGCTGCCGCGCAGCAGGTCCTGCTCCTCGCGCTGGCGGATGGCGGCCTGGAAGTGGCGGCGGTTGGCGAGGCCCGTCAGCGGGTCGCGCTCGCTCTGCACCTTGAGCCGCTCGTTGGTGCTCTGCAGGGCCATGTTGGTGCGGCGCACGCGGCGGTAGGCCATCAGGAGCAGCACGCCGGCGGCCAGCACGCAGCCGCCCATCAGCAGCCACAGGCGGAACTCCAGCTGGCTGGCGCGCAGCTGCTCGTTCTTGAGGCTCATGTCGCGGTTGAGCAGCTCGATCTCGCGGCTGCGGCGGTCGGCCTCCAGCGCCTCCTGGGCTTCGAGGACGGTCTTGCGCAGGTCATCGCGGTAGAGCTGGCGGCGGAACTGGCGCTCCTTCAGGTAGGCCTGGACGGCGTCCTGCGTGAGGCCCACCTCCTGCAGGGCGCGGCCGTACTCCTCGTACAGCGCGTCCATGCCGGTGGCCGCGCCCGCCTCGGCGGCCTGCTTGAAGCCGGCCTCGATCTCCTGGCGACCCTGGGTGATCTGGCCGGTGTGCATCAGCGCGATGCCCAGGTTGTGGCGGCCAAGGGCGGCGGCATAGACGTCGTTGCGCTTCTGGGCCAGACGGACGGCCTCGGTGGTGAGCGCGATGGCGCTGGCCCACTCCTTCTTGCGCAGGAAGTCGTCCGCGCGGTTGGCCAGGGCGTTGGCGATGAGATCGTCGAAGCCCGTCTCGCGCGCCGCCTCCAGGGCGGCCTGGGAGGCGGCCTCCGTGATGGCGCGGTCCCGGTCCTGGTAGATGGAGCCGCGGTTGACGGCCACGAAGTAGCGCAGCAGCGGCCGCTTGTCGCCCGCGGCCAGCTGCTCGGCCTCGGCCTGCGTCTTCACGGCCTGGTCGAACTGCTGGGCCGCGGCGTAGATGGCGGCGAGCTGCAGGCGTGCGTACACGCGGCGGGTGAGCGTGGCGATCGGGCCGTCCGACAGCTCGAGGACGCGATGCCCGGCGCGCAGGGCCTTGTCGAACTCGCCCTGCTCGGTGAAGACGCCGGCGCGCATCTCCCACAGCGTCAGCAGCTGGCGCTGCGGCTGGCCGGTCTCGTCGATCTCGTCCAGGATGCCGAGAATCTTGCGCAGCTTCTGGCCCTGGTTGGACAGCGCGGCCCGGCGGGCCTCCATCACGGCCTCGGTCAGGCGCAGCGTGGTGGCCACGCGGGGATCCTCGCGGCCGGGCCACTGGGCCAGCTGCTCGCGCAGGTCCTCGTAGCGCGCGGCCTCGTCGACCCGGGCCAGCACGACGGCGCGCAGGCCCAGCACCGCCAGTCGCGAGGCGCTGCCGGGGGGCTGCTGTGCGGACAGCTCGCGCAGTTCGTCGTCGATCTCGCGCGGGCGCAGCCGCAGGTCCGGGTCCAGGGCGTCCAGCCGGGCGAGCACCTCCGGGCTGGCCACCGAGGCGGCGTCCGTGCGCGCGTCCGGCTGGCAGGCCGCCAGACCGAGCGCGAGCACTCCGCAGACCAGGCGGAGGCACCAGCGATTGGGAGCGAAGCGTGGGCGTGTACTCATCGACGGCGTGTGCTGTCGATTGGATGCTGCCAGCGGTGCTTCGACGGCGGTCGGCATGGCGTGTCAGTCAAAAAAGCGCGCAATCCGGCACGGTGTCTCGACCTTCATCGACGCGGGCGGCCGGGGGCCAGCAAGCCGTTGAGCAGCAGCGCCCCGAAGGTGGCGGTCCCGATGCCGCCCAGGGTGAAGCCTCCCAGGTGCAGCGTGTAGTCCCCGGTGCCGAGGATCAGCGTGATGGCGGCGAGCATGAGGTTGTGGTGCTGGCTGAAGTCCACCCGGTTGTCGACCCAGATCTTGGCACCCGCGACGGCGATGAGGCCGAAGACCACGATGCTGACCCCGCCCATCACCGGCAGCGGGATGGTCTGGATCAGGGCGCCGAACTTGGGCGAGAAGCCCAGCACGACGGCCAGCAGCCCGGCCACCACGAAGACGGCCGTCGAGTAGATGCGGTTGGCGGCCATCACGCCGATGTTCTCGGCATAGGTGGTGACGCCGGTGCCACCGGCCGCGCCGCTGAGCATCGTGGCCAGGCCGTCGCCCATGAAGGCACGGCCCATGTCGCGGTCGATGTCTCGGCCCGTCATGGCGCCGACGGCCTTGAGGTGGCCCAGGTTCTCGGCGACGAGGATCAGCGCGACGGGGGCGATCAGCAGCAGCGCGCCGGCCTCGAAGCGGGGGCTCGCGAAGTGCGGCAGGCCGAACCAGGCCGCCTGCGCCACGCCGCTGAAGTCCATGGGCTTGCCCAGGCCGAGACCGTTGGTGAGCACGGCGTAGAGCACGCTGGCGATGAGCAGGCCGGCCAGGATCAGCAGGCGCTGCAGCAGGCCGCGGCTGCGCACGGCCACGAGGGCCACGCTCAGGAAGGTCAGGGCCTGCACCCAGGCGTCGAAGGGCGTGGGGGCCATGTTCTTGATCGGGACGCTGGCCAGGTTGAGGCCGATCACGGCGACGATGGCGCCCGTCACCACCGGCGGCATCAGGCGTTCCACCCAGCCGGTGCCCAGCCACTGGACCAGGGCGCCGATCAGGAAATACAGCGCGCCGCAGGCCACGATGCCGCCGAGGGCCAGGCCGATCTGGGCGTTGGGGCCGCTGCCGCCGTAGCCGGTGGCGCTGATCACGACGCCGATGAAGGCGAAGCTGGATCCCAGGAAGCTGGGCACCCGGCCGCCGACCATGAAGAAGAACAGGAGCGTGCCGATGCCGCTCATCAGGATGGCGACGTTGGGATCGAAGCCCATGAGCAGCGGCGCCAGCACCGTGGCGCCGAACATGGCCACCACATGCTGCAGGCCCAGCGCGAGCGTCTGCGGCCAGGCCAGGCGCTCGTCCGGAGCCACCGCCTGTCCATCCACTGCAGAGACTTCACGCCACGTCGGGATCCAGCTCACTACGCACTCCTCTCAGGCTGCTTTTGACTTCTGAAGCACGGAAGGCGGCCGCCTCCCTGGGTCAAGGGGGCGTGGCTTCCGGCACCTGTGCGCGGAGTGTAGTGAGGGGGCGACGCCCCCCGGCTTGGGCGATATCCCTATATGGGCGTGGCCTCAACGCAGAAAGTTACACATTCTGTAACGAATTCACGAGAGGCCCGCCAGCCATGCTGCGGATATATCGAATCAGGAGGTGAGTCAGACCGCGGCGGACAGCCAGCGGGCCACCTGCTGCTGCACCCCCGGGTCGTCCAGAAGGCGGCGATGGCCCAGGCCCTCGGTGAGCTGCAGGGTGGCGTCGGGCAGGGCCGCGGCCAGGGCCTCGCTGTAGGCGGCGGGAACGGCGCGGTCCTGGCGGTCGTGCACCAGCAGCACGGGCAGGCGCAGGTGCCGCCCCAGCCAGTCCGGCTCGAAGCCGGCCAGCCCGGGCCGGGCCCGCGCCTCCAGCGCCTGCCGGATGCGGTCGCGGACGGCGCTGCCCAGGCCGAAGCTGGCCACGAATCCCTCCAGGAGATGCCGGGGCGGCGCGGAGCAGGCCAGCAGGGCGAGGCGGCGTGCCGGCAGCCCCCGGGCCACGCCGTGGGCGGCCGCCAGCGCCCCGATGGAATGCGCGGCGATGCCCACCCAGGGCCCGTGCTCGACCGTGAGCACCTGCAGGGCCCGCTGCCACTGGGCGATGTCGGTCCGCGAGCCGCTGCTGCGGCCGTGGGCGGGCCAGTCCAGCACAAAGGGCGACAGGCCGGCGTCCCAGCAGGCCTGCGCGAGGCCCCGCATCTGCCCGGCCTGGCCGCTCCAGCCATGCAGCAGCAGCACGCGCGGGCGCGCTGCGCCGTCCGGGCGGTGCCACAGCTGGAGGCGGCGGGTCTCGAAGGGCAGGGTCAGGCCTTGCCAGGGCGCCATCGGAGAGCGGCGCTGCAGCAGGCGCGGGGGCAAGGGCGTGTCGAACAGCCGCAGGGCCAGGCGCGCGGCCTGGGCGGGGGCGTGGCGCTGCAGCAGGTCCAGGCTGAGCCGCAGGCCCTGCAGCACGCGGCCCTGGGCATAGAAGCGATCGACGGCGGGGCGGGTCTGGCTCATGGCATCACCCCAGAAAGAAGTCGCGGTTGCTGGCGGGAACCGCGCGCCACAGGGCCCGCAGGCCCTGCCAGCCGCGCCAGAGGGCGCCAGCCAGCCCGCACAGGGCCAGGATCAGGAGGGGGCTGAGCATGGTGAGGCCTTTCGATCTATTTCGCACGATCGTGCGAAGTTGGTGGAAATGCAGCGCGCCTTCAGGCGCGCCGGGTCGCTTCAGGGTCGTGTCAGGGGCAGCGCAGGCCTTGCATCAGGCGCTGGTAGGCGCTCCAGCCGCGCTCGGGGGCCTGTGGGTCGCGCAGGAAGCGGGTCTCCCGCACGACGGCGGTGAAGATGGCGTCGAGGTCGAAGACGAGTTGATCGGGGTCCAGGTCCGCGCGCAGATGCTGGCATTCCACGGCCTGCAGCACGCTGCGCCGCAGCACCTGGCGCCAGCGCCTGACGCCCGAGAGCAGCATGTCGCGCAGCGGCCCCTCCCGGTCGTCGAACTCGAAGGCGCCGGCGGCATAGAGGCAGCTGCCGCGATGCCCCGGCTGGCAGGCACGGGCCAGCCAGGCGCGCATGATGGCGTCCAGGCGAGGCAGGCCCCGCGGCTCGCGCAGGGCCGGCAGCAGGATGTCCTGCTGGAAGCGGCGGTCGAACTCGTCCAGCACGGCCTTCTGCAGCGCCTCGCGTGAGCCGATGCGGGAGAACACACCGCTCTTGGAGAGATTCAGGCGCTTGGCGATCTCGCCGATGGACAGGCTCTCCAGCCCCTCCAGCGCGGCCATCTCCAGCGCCATGTCCACGATGGCGGTCTGGGTCAGCTCGCTGCGCTCGGTCTTGGCTTCCATGGAACGGAATTTAGCACGACCGTGCGAACAAGCAAGAGACCCGGACCGGCACGAGGGTTTGCGACACTGGCCTCCCTTGCCGACCCTCCTGATCCGCCATGAAGATCCTGGCCGCCGCCGACTACCAGCCCGCCCTCCTGGCCCTGTTCGACCGCAGTGCCGCCGCGCTGCGGGCGCTGCTCCCGCAGGCCCGGGTGGAGCATGTGGGCGCGTCGTCCATCCCGGGTGCCAGCTCCAAGGGCGACCTGGACATTGCCGTGATCGTGCCACCCGAGGCGCATGCGCAGGCCGTGGCCCGTCTCGGCGAGGCGGGATTCCAGATCAAGACCGACACCCTGCGCACGCCCGCGCTGTGCATGCTCCTGGCGCCCGGGGACTGGTCCGAGGGGCATGACCTGGCCCTGCAGGTCATCGCCAGCGGCTCGGCCTTCGAGGATTTCCTGGTCTTTCGCGACGCCCTGCGTGCCGACCCCGCCCTGGTCGCCGCCTATGACGAGGTCAAGCGCCGGCACGCGGGGGCCGGCGAGGACGCTTATCGCACCGCGAAGGCCCGATTCATTGAATCCGTGCTGGCGCGGTCGGGCGACTGCCTATAGTCCGCCCCGCGCCGGCGTTTCGGCGGGATGGAAGTCATGAGTGATGCAGACACGGTGGTGGCTCGCCTGGACTGGGCGGCCTTCGAGAAGGACGCGGGCGGCGTCGTGCTGGCGCTGCGCGAGCTGGGCCGCGCCGTCGACGCCTCGGGCCTGGACAAGGGCCTGTGCGAGCTCGTCAAGGTGCGCGTCTCCCAGCTCAACGGCTGCGCCTTCTGCCTGCAGTACCACCTCAACCTGGGCCGACGCCTGGGCCTGGCGGCCCTGCAGCTCGACCAGCTCGCCTGCTGGCGGGACTCCCCGGCCTTCTCGTCCCGCGAGCGGGCGGCCCTGGCCTGGGCCGAGGCCCTGACGCTGCAGGCGGCGCATGCGGACAGCGACGGGCCCTATGCCGCCCTGCAGGCGCATTTCAGCGTGGCCGAGATCGCCAATCTCACGGCCGCCATCGGCCACATCAATGCCTGGAACCGGATCGCGGGCGGGCTGCGCTTCACGCCGCCGGCACCCTGAGGGCCGGCCGCAGGACCACGCCAGCGCCTATTCGGGCCGTGGAGGCGGCGCGCCGACGATGTCCACGCACTCCCACCAGTGCATCGCGAACAGCGGCCGGCGGTAGCCCTGCACCCAGGGATGGGCGAGGTCCGTGACGTAGCGGTGCCCGCGGTATTTGTAGGGCATGTAGGCCGTGGCCAGACGCTTGCTTTCCCGGAAGAGCGCCAGGCGCTGCGGCCCGTCGGGCAGGCCGGCGGCCTGCTCGAAGAGCTGGTCCAGCGCCGGCAGGCGGAAGCGGGCGTAGTTCGAGGCACCGACATGCCCGCTGTGGAAGCTCGCCAGCGCGTCCTGCGAATCAGGCTTGGCGGCCGAGACGGCGAGGCTCCAGATCATGTAGTGGCCCGCACGAAGGGCCTTGAAGTTCTCGGGCCACTTGCCGGTGCGGAACTGCACCCGCAGGCCCACGGCGGCGAGGTTCTTCTGCCAGATCTCGTCGATCTGCCGCTGGAAGCCGTCGGGCGTGGTGAGGCTCTCGAGCACGAGCTGGCGGCCGTCCGGGTCCTCGCGCCAGCCGTCGCCGTCGCGGTCGCGATAGCCGTAGAGATCGAGCAGCGCCTTGGCCCGCGCGGGGTCGAAGTCGCCCATCTCGCTCTTGTAGGCCGGGTCGTAGGCGGTGGTGTGCGGCAGGTAGGGCGACTGCGCCGGAATGGCCTGCCCGCGGCGGCCCAGCGAGATCTCGCGGCCGCAGTCCGTGGCCAGGGCGATGGCGCGGCGCAGCGCCACGCGGGCGGGCGTGTAGCCGCCCACGACCGGGTCGTCCATGTTGAAGACGGTGAACAGCACGTCCGCCAGCAGCGCGCGGTAGGCCTGGATGCCCTGGCTGGCCAGGTTGGGCGCGAGCCGGCCCTGCGGCAGGACCTGCTGGATGAAGTCCTCCGGCGTGCGTTCCAGGAAGTCGAACTGGCCGTTGAGGAAGGACAGCCAGCGCGGCTGGCTCTCCTCGATGATCGCCACCTGGACCTGGTCGATCATGGGCAGGCGCCGTCCCTTGAAGCGCGCGAGCAAGGCCTGACCCTCCTTGTCGTCCGGTGCGGGCTGGGCGTCGTAGTAGCGCTCGCGGTAGTGCGGGTTGCGGTTCAGCGTGATCAGCGAGCTGCGCCGCCACGCGGCCAGCACGAAGGGGCCGGTGCCCACCGGGTGCTCCATGGTCTCGCCGAAGTAGCCCTCGATCACTTCGCGGGCGACCGCGCCGTAGGTGTCGATCTGCGCGAAGACCTCCATCAGACGCGGCCGTGTCTCCCGCAGGCGGATCTGCAGCGTGTAGCGGTCCAGGGCGCGCAGGCCCTCGATGGGGCGGTCGTAGTCGAAGGGCGTCTTGGTCCGCAGCAGCGAGGCGCGGTACTCGGCCAGCCCGAGGATGCCCAGCTCCTCCAGCTCGGACCACGAGGGCGAGGCCACCTCCGGGTCGGCGAAGCGCTTCCAGCTGTAGACGAAGTCCTCGGCCACGAGCTCGCGCGGCTGGCCCTTGAAGACCGGGTCGGCCGAGAAGTGGATGCCCGGGCGCACCCGCATCGTCCACACCTTGAAGTCGTCCGACACCTCGGGCATGCCGTCCGCCACGAGCGGCTTGAGGCGGGCCGGCCGGGCCAGGGGGTCGTAGGTGTAGAGCCCCTCGAAGATGTGGGCCGTGATGATGCGGGAGTAGAGGTCGCTGATGCGGGCGGGGTCGAAGCCCGTCTCGGCAACGCGGAAGGCGTAGCGCAGCACCTTCTTCGGCGGGGTGAGCGCATGGGCATCGGGTCCGGGGAGGCCCAGGCCGCTCAGGCCGGCCAGCGCCAGCACGTCACGTCGGGAGGGGCCACCCGATGGGGCGCGGAATGTCATGGCCGCAGTGTCGCGGAAGGGACCTCGGCGGCGAGCACGTATTCACCCTAGATTGCCGGTGAACCCTCGCCCCCATCTCAGGGGGCAGGGCTCAGGGCCGGGCGCGGGCCTGCTGCTCGGTGTCGACGTCGATGTAGGCCCAGAAGTCGCGCATGTAGATGTTGCGGTCGTAGCCGATCACCCAGGGCTGGGCCATGTCGGTGTAGATGCGGTGGACCTCGGCCTTGAAGGGCATGTAGGCGACCACCAGACGCTGGGCCTCGTTCATCAGGGCCTGGCGCTCCGGGCCGTTGGGCAGGCGCTTCTGCCGGGCATAGAGGGTGTTGTAGGCGGGCAGGTCGAAGCGGGCCTTGTTGGCCTGGCCCTTGTTGGGCCCGTAGGCCAGGCCGAGGAAGGTGTCGCCGTCCGGTGCGGTGGCGCTCCAGCCTGCGCCCCACATCTGCAGCTTGCCGGCGGTGGCGGCCTTGAGGTTCTCCGGCCACTTGCCGAAGCGGAACTTGATGCGCACCTGGATCCCGTCCAGCGCCTTCTGCCAGAGCTCGGCCAGGGCGCGCTTCTCGCCGTCCGGTTCGGTCGTGTACTCGATCACCAGCGGCGAGCCGTCGGGCAGGTCGCGCCAGCCGTCGCCGTCCTTGTCCACGTAGCCGTAGAGGTCCAGCAGGGCGCGGGCGCGGCCGACGTCATGCTGGCTCATCTCCGAGCGGAAGGCGGGGTCGTAGCCGAAGGTGCCGGGCGGGACGGGCCCCTGCGCCGGGATGGCCTGGCCGCGGCGCGGCAGGCGGATCACCTTCTCCAGGTCCACGGCCAGGGCGATGGCGCGGCGCAGTGCGACCTTGTCCGGCGTGTAGCCGCCCACCACCGGGTCCTCCATGTTGAAGTAGGAGAAGTACAGGTCCGAGCGTGAGTAGCGCACGGCCTGCATCCCACGCCGCACGAGGTTGGGCGCCAGCTTGTTCTGCGGCATCACCTGGGGCAGGAACTCCTGCGGCACGTCGTCCACGAGATCGAACTCATTGCGCAGGAAGGACAGCCAGCGCGGCTGGTTCTCCTCGATGACGGCGATCTCCACGCGGTCCAGCATGGGCAGCTTGCGGCCCTTGAGGCGCGCGGCGGCCTCGACCATGCGCCGGTCGGCCGGATCGGGCGTCTCGTCGTAGAAGACGTCGCGGTAGTGGGGGTTCTTCTCCAGCACGATCAGCGAGCTGCGCCGCCATTCGGCGAGCCGCCAGGGGCCGGTGCCGACGGGGTGCTCCATGGCCTTGCCGGGATAGGCCTCGATCACCTCCCGGGCCACGGCGCCCAGGAAGGCGTCGGCGAAGTTGTTCACGAAGCGCGGATCCCCGAGCTCGGTGCGGACCTGGAAGGTGTAGCGGTCGATCAGCTTGAGCCCGGCCACCTCGCGGTCGTAGTCGAAGGGCTTCTTGCTCTTGAGGGCTTGCTGGCGCAGCTCCGACAGCCCCGGCAGCAGCGCGTTCTCGAGGATGTAGAGGTTGCTGCTCTTGTTGGCCGGGTCGTAGTGGCGCTTGATCGTGTACAGGTAGTCGGCCGCGGTCAGCTCGCGCTTGCGGCCCTTGAAGGCGGGGTCGTCCGCGAAGTAGATGCCTGGCTTGACGCGGAAGGTGAGGGTCTTGAAGTCCGCGCTGATCTCGGGCAGCGCCTCCACGGTCGAGGGCTTCAGGCGAACGGGGCGGGCGAGGTAGTCGAAGCGCAGCGGGGCGTCGAAGATGCCGGCCGTGATGGTGCGGGAGTAGAGGTCGGAGACCTGGGCCGGGTCGAAGCCGGTCTCGGCCACGCGGATCGCATAGCGCAGCACCTTCCGGGGGGCGTCGGCCGGCGGGGCCTCGCCCGTGGCCGTCGATGCGGCGGAGGCGGCCGACGCAGGCGCCTGGGCCTGCAGGGGCATGGACGCGCCCAGGGCACCCATCAGGAGAGCAGCAACAGCAGCAGCGCGCATTCTTTGGAATCCCTCGAGAACCACCAGCCGGGCCGGTCAGGGCCGGCACGGGCTGGCGATTGTGACGCCAAATGCCCTGGAATTCCCTAGGAGAAATCGAAGATCGACTCAGCAAAAACCTACATGGGCAGGGCGCAGTGCCTGCACTAGACTGGCGCCCGAGTCCGAGCGGCCTGCGCCCGCCGCCGGCACTCTCACGGGCTCTGGCTGCCGCCAGGGCTGGCAATCCGACCTGGAGACCAGCAGCCATGACGGCTTACCTCTTGCGGCGCCTGTGGCAAATGATTCCCACCCTGCTGGGCGTCGTGCTGCTGGTGTTCTTCCTGTTCCGATGGTTCGGCGGTGACCCGGCCGAGATCCTGGGCGGCCAGAATGCGTCCGCCGACCAGATCCAGGCCATCCGCGAGCAGCTCGGCCTGAACCGTCCGGTCTGGGAGCAGCTGCTGATCTTCCTGAAGCAGATCGTCACCTTCAACTGGGGCCACAGCTGGGCCACCAACGAGTCCGTGGCGACGCTCTTCGCCACGCGCCTGCCCGCCACGCTGACGGTCATGCTGCCCATCCTCGTGCTGGAGGTGCTGCTGGCCATCCCCTTCGCGCTGGCCGTGGCCGCCGTGCGCGGCTCGCTGACCGACCGCGCCGTGATGGTGCTCAGCACCGTGGCGGTGTCGATCTCGCTGCTGGTCTACGTCATCGTCGGCCAGTACTTCTTCGCCTTCCGCCTGGGCTGGTTCCCGGTGCAGGGCTGGAGCGGCAGCACCTGGACGAACCTCACCACCTACGCACCGCTGCCGGTGATGGTGGCGGTGGCCGTGGCGCTGGCGCCCTACACGCGGCTGTACCGCAGCTTCTTCCTGGACGAGATCGGCCACGACTACGTCCGCACCGCCCGCGCCAAGGGCCTGCCCGAGCGCCGCATCCTGCTCAGGCACGTGCTGCGCAACGCGATGATCCCCATCCTCACCAACATCTCCGTGGCCCTGCCCGGCGTGTTCGTGGGCTCCTTCCTGCTGGAGGTCTTCTTCTCCATTCCCGGTCTCGGCCGTGAGCTGCTGCTGGCGGTGAACCGCAGCGACTACCCCGTGATCCAGGCCTTCGCCATCTACCTGGCCATGCTGACCATGGTGATCAATCTCCTGACGGACCTGCTCTACAAGGCCGTCGACCCCCGGGTGGTGTTGAAATGAGCCACCCCCTACCGGCTTCGCCGGCCTTGCAGGCCGCGTCAGGCCAGAGGCCCGGCCCCTCGAGAGGGCGCGCCCGCTGGCCCGGCAATGCCGGATCCTCGGGCGCCGCGCTGAGCGACAGCGTTCGCGTCGCATTGGTTTGCGGCCTGCGTGGATGAGTCCAATGAGTGCAACTGTGAACGCTTTGCCTGTGAATTCGAGCGCCGAGGCGCGCAGCTCCCAGGGCGTGTGGGCCGCGGCCTGGCGGCGTCTGCGGGCCGACCGCCTGGGCATGGCCTGCCTGTGGATCGTGTCCGCCTTCCTGGTTCTCGTGATCGCCACCGGCCTGGGTCTCGTCGCCTCGGGCTGGCAGAAGGAAGTGGGCGTGCCCAATGCGCCGCCCACCTTCATGGGCCCGGCGCCCGCGGAGGCGAGCCAGGCGGTGCAGGGACCCAAGGGCCCGAACGTCGACCTCAGCGACATCGACCCCCTCGCGCCCCGCTATGCCGAGTGGGACGCCAAGGCGGCCACCTTCAAGACCGAGGAGATCATCAAGCGCGAGACCCTGCCCTTCGGTGGCGACCGCCTGGGCCGCGACGTGCTGTCCAAGGTGCTCAAGGGCGCCGAAGTCTCCATCATGGTCGGCGTGCTGGCGGCCCTCGTCGCCACGCTGATCGGCACGGTGCTGGGCGCCCTCTCGGGCTTCTTCGGCCGACGCGTGGGGGACTTCCTCGAGTGGGTCTACAACGTCTTCACCGCGGTGCCGGACATCCTCTTGATCTTCGCCTTCGCGGCCATCTTCGGCCGCGGCGTGCTGCCGGTGGTGATGATCCTGGGCCTGGCGGGCTGGACCGGCGTCTACCGCCTCGTGCGGGCCGAATTCATGAAGCACTCCAGCCGCGAGTACGTGCGCGCGGCCGAGGCCATCGGCGCCTCGCAGGGCGCGCGCATGTTCCGCCACATCCTGCCCAATGTGTCCCACGTGACGCTCGTGCAGCTGTCCCTGCTGGTGGTGCGCTTCATCAAGGCCGAGGTGATCCTGTCCTACCTGGGCCTGGGCGTGAGCGTGGACCAGGTCTCCTGGGGCACGATGCTGGCCGAGGCGCAGAGCGAGCTGATCCTCGGCTACTGGTGGCAGCTGACCGCCGTGGCCCTGTGCATGGCGGTGTTCGTGACGGCGTTCGCGCTGTTCACCGACGCGCTGCGCGATGCGCTCGACCCCAAGCTGCGCGGTCTGGAGTGATGACCCACCCCCCACACGCTCCGCGCGCCCCCTCGACGGGGGCCAGCCCGCAGGCCCGGCACAGCCGGAGCCTCGGGCTGCACTCGGTTGAGTCCGATGGCGTCGGGGCCGAAACGAATGCGAGATGACATGCTGTTGAGTATCCAAGACCTCCAGGTCGCCTTCCGCATGGGCAAGCTGCGCGGCGAGATGCAGCGCCAGCAGGCCGTGAAGGGCATCAGCTTCGATGTCCCCGAGAACAGCACGGTGGCCCTGGTGGGCGAGTCCGGCTCGGGCAAGAGCGTCACGGCCATGTCCATCCTGAACCTGCTGCCGGACAACGCCGAGCGCAGTGGCCGCATCCTCTTCCAGGGCCGGGACCTGCTGCAGAGCGCGCCGCGCGAGCTGCAGGCCCTGCGTGGCCGCGAGATCGCCTGCGTGTTCCAGGATCCCATGAGCTCGCTCAACCCCGTCTTCACGGTGGGCGACCAGATCATGGAGCCGCTGATGCTGCACCTGGGGCTGAGCCGCCGCCAGGCGCTGGCGCGCGCCGAGGAGCTGCTGCACGAGGTGGGCATCCCCGACCCGAAGCGCCGCCTGCGCTCCTACCCCCATGAGATGTCCGGCGGGCAGCAGCAGCGCGTGATGATCGCGCTGGCGCTGTCCTGCGGCCCCAAGCTGCTGATCGCCGACGAGCCCACCACCGCGCTGGACGTCACCATCCAGCGTCAGGTCATGGAGCTGCTGGCGAGGCTGAAGGAAGCTCATCGCATGAGCCTGCTCTTCATCTCGCATGACCTCGGCGTCGTGGGCGAGATCGCCGACCACGTGGTCGTGATGCGTCACGGCCTCGTCCGCGAGCAGGCGCCGGTGGCGCAGATCTTCCAGGCTCCCAAGGACGCCTACACCCGCGCGCTGCTGGCCTGCCGCCCCTCGCTGCAGGACAACCCGGCGCGGCTGACGGTGATCGACGACCACATCGCCGGCCGCGCGGCCCGCCAGGCGGTCTCCGTCAAGGACCCGGACGCCCCCGTCATCCTCGAGGCGCGCGGTCTGCGCAAGAGCTTCTTCTTCCGCGAGGGCCTGTTCGGCCGCAAGGAGTTCCAGGCCGTCAAGGACGTCAGCTTCCGCTTGCGCAAGGGGCACACCCTGGGCGTGGTCGGCGAGTCCGGCTCCGGCAAGACGACCATGGGCCTCACGCTGCTGCGCCTGCACGAGCCGACCGGCGGCGAGGTGCTCTTCGAGGGGCGCGACCTGCTCAAGATGGGCGCCGCCGACTGGCAGCAGATGCGCCGCCGCATCCAGGTCGTGTTCCAGAACCCCTATGCCTCGCTCAACCCGCGCTTCACCATCGCCCAGACGCTGGTCGAGCCCATGGAGATCCATGACATCGGCGCGGACCACGAGGAGCGGCTGGAAATCGCCGCCAGCCTGCTGAAGAAGGTGGGCCTGGACGACTCGGCCCTGCCCAAGTACCCGCACGAGTTCTCCGGCGGCCAGCGCCAGCGCATCGCCATCGCGCGCTGCCTGACGCTCAAGCCCGAGGTGCTGGTGCTGGACGAGGCCGTGTCGGCGCTCGACGTGTCCGTGCAGGCGCAGGTGCTGAACCTGCTCAAGGACCTGCAGGACGAGTTCGGTCTCAGCTACATCTTCATCAGCCATGACCTGGCGGTGGTGCGCTTCATCTCCGACGAGGTGCTGGTGATGCAGCACGGCGACGTGGTCGAGCAGGCCGGCACCGCCGAGCTGCTGGCCGCGCCGAAGCAGGACTACACCCGGCGTCTGCTGGGCGCGGTGCCCCGCGGCTACCAGGGCGCCATTCCGTCGGCAGGCTGAACGGCCCATGCCACCCGGGCGGCAATTCGTCGCCCGGACCTCCGGCGCGGGCGCGGCTTCCCCTACAGTCGCGGCCATTCCAACTGATCTCCCCGGAGGACCCCATGAAGCGCATCGCCACCCTGACCGCCGTCACCCTGGCCGCCCTGCTGAGCACCGCCTGCGTCATTGCCCCGAACAGCGAGCGCGTGATCAGCGACCGCGAGGCCCTGACGCAGATGAGCGAGCAGGCCATCAAGACCTGCGGCGCCGGCAACGTCAAGGACGTGACGCACAAGAGCTTCACCTGCAAGTGAGGCGCTGTCATGCATGCGGCCTATGATGGCTGCATGCAAAGCCATGTGACCGCCAACGGCCTGCGAATCGCCGTCGACGACCAGGGGCCCCGCGGGGCCCCTGCGCTCTTGATGATCATGGGCCTGGGCATGCAGCTGATCGGCTGGCCCCAGGGCCTCGTGGACGCCCTCACCGCGCGCGACCTGCGCGTGGTCCGCTTCGACAACCGCGACATCGGCCTCAGCCAGCACCTGGACTCCCTGGGCCTGCCGCATGTGGGCTGGGCCTCGTTGAAGCACTTCCTGCACCTGCCGGTGCGCAGCCCCTACACCCTCGCCGACATGGCCCGCGATGCGCTGGGCGTGATGGATGCGCTCGAGCTGCGCCGCGCCCATGTGTGGGGCGCCTCCATGGGCGGCATGATCGCGCAGCACCTCGCGGACCAGGCACCCGAGCGGGTGCAGAGCCTGACCCTCATGATGACCACGACCGGCGCGCGCCACCTGCCCGGCCCCAGCTGGCCGGTCCGCCAGGCCCTGCTGGCGCGCCCGCCGCGCCGTGATGAGGCGACGCTGCAGAAGCACTTCGCGGCCCTGTACCGCCTGATCGGCAGCCCGGCCTATCCTGCACCGGAGGGCTGGCTGGAGGCCCGCGTCGTCGAGTCGCTGCGCCGCAGCGATCATCCGCAGGGCATGCTGCGCCAGCTGATGGCCGTGGTGGCCGACGACGACCGCACGCCGCTCGTGACCCGTGTGACGGCGCCCGCCCTCGTGATCCATGGCGAGGCCGACCCGCTGGTGCCCGTCGCCGCCGGACGGCACCTGGCCCGCCATCTGCGACAGGTGCAGACCGACTTCATTCCCGGCATGGGCCACGACCTGCCCGAAGCCCTGTGGCCGCGCTTTGCCGAGCGCGTGGCGGCGCTGGTCCATGGCGCCGGGGCCGCATGAGCGAGCCGGCCCTGCTCGAGGCCTGGCGCGGGACCTGCGAGGCGCTGGGCCTGCGGGACGGCGCAGGGCAAGACCTGACCCTGGGCCGTGCCCTGATCGCAGCGTGGTCTGAGCCTCAGCGGCACTACCACGCTCTGCAGCATCTTGAGGAGTGCCTCGCGGCCCTGGACCGCTGGCGTCACCTGGCCCAGTCACCCGAACTGCTGGCGCTGGCACTGTGGTTCCATGACGCCGTCTACGACCCGCAGGCGCGGGACAACGAGGCCCGCAGTGCCGCCTGGGCGCGGCAGTCGCTCCCGGCCCTGGGCCTGCCGGCCGATCAGGCCGAGCGCGTGGCGCAGCTGGTGCTGGCCACGCAGGACCACCGCGCGACGGACCCCGACATGGGCCTGCTGCTGGACCTCGACCTCGCCGTGCTCGCGGCGCCGGCGGCGCGCTATGCCGAGTACGAGCGGCAGATCCGTGCCGAGTACGCCTTCGTGCCCGAGCCCGACTTCCGGGCCGGTCGCCATCGCATCCTGGCCGGCTTTCTCGCGCGGCCGCGCCTGTTCGTGACCGACGCGCTGCACGCCGCCTGGGACGCCCCCGCCCGTGCCCATTTGCGGCAGGCCTGCGCCGCGCTGGCCTTGCCCTAGAGCGTCGAGGCGACGACGCGCCCGTCCTGCAGCTGCACCCGGGCCTCGCCGAAGCGCTCAAGGTCCTCGGCGTCGTGGGTGATCATCAGCAGCGGGATCTGCAAGCGCTCCAGCAGCGCCGACAGCTCCTGGCGCAGGCGCTCGCGCAGGGCCGGGTCCAGCGCCGCGAAGGGCTCGTCCAGCAGCAGCGCCCGCGGCTCCGTGATGAGGGCGCGGGCCAGGGCTGTGCGCTGGCGCTGTCCGCCCGAGAGCTGGTGCGGCCGCTGCGAGGCCACGCCCTCGAGTCCCATCAGGCCGAGCCAGTGGCGCACGCGCTCGTCCGCCCCGGTGCGCGAGGGGTTGCGCCAGCCTTGCTGCAGCCCGAAAGCGATGTTCTGCCGCACGTCGAGGTGCGGGAAGAGGGCGTAGTCCTGGAAGAGGTAGCCCAGGCGGCGTTCGCGACTCGGGCGGTCCAGCGGCTGTGCGCTGTCGAACAGCGTCTCGCCGGCCACGCGGATGAGGCCGTCGTCCGGCCGCAGCAGCCCGGCGACGGCCTGCAGCGTCAGGCTCTTGCCGGCGCCCGAGGGGCCGTGGATGACGAGGCGGCGGGCCGCGGTGCGCAGGTCCAGATCGAGGGCAAAACCTGACCCCATGGCGCCGCGCGGCGCCGGCATGCGGCGGCGGATCCGGAGCTCGAAGCTCATGCGCGCTCCCGGCTGGGTGGCGCCAGGCGGCTCGCCGCCACCAGCACGGCCACGCAGCAGATCGAGGTGATCCCCACCAGCAGCTGCGCGGTGGCGTCCTGCCCGGCCTGCACGGCTTCGTAGATGGCGATGGAGAGCGTCTGCGTCTGGCCCGGGATGCTGCCCGCCACCATGAGCGTGGCGCCGAACTCGCCCAGGGCGCGGGCAAAGGCCAGCAGCAGGCCGGCCAGGATGCCGCGCCAGGCCAGCGGCAGGCTCACGCGGCAGAAGACGGCCCATTCGCTCAGGCCCAGCACGCGCGCGGCCTGCTCCAGCTGCGGATCGACCTGCTCGAAGGCGCTGCGGGCCGCCTTGAGCACCAGCGGAAAGGCCACCAGCGCCGCGGCAATCACGGCGCCCTGCCAGGTGAAGATGAGGCGGATGCCGAAGGTGTCGAAGAGCCAGGCGCCCAGCCAGCCCTTGCGGCCGACGAGCACCAGCAGGTAGTAGCCCAGCACCGTCGGCGGCAGCACGAGGGGCAGGGTCAGGAGCGCGTCCAGCAGCTCGCGGCCGGGGAAACGCCAGCGCGCCAGGGCATAGCCCAGCGCCGTGCCCAGCACCAGGTTCAGGCCGGTCGCCCACAGCGCCACCTTCAGCGACAGGCCCAGGGCGATCAGGGCCTCAGGCATGGGAGGCGAGCCGTGACGGACGGGCGAGACGGGGCATGGACGGACCGCGGATGATGGAGGAGCAGCCTCGCAATATACCGCCCCGCATAACGGTGGCGGTGGCGCGGTGTCAGGCCAGCAGCTTCAGCAGGCGCTGGATCTGGGGCCGGCAATGGGTCTGCGCCTCGGCCTCGATGCCGCGGTAGAGCGCCAGCAGCTGCCGGCCGCTGGGGCTGAGCTCGCTGCCCCCGCCCTGCGCACCACCGACGGCGGTGACCACGGCCGGCTGCTTCAGGGAACGGTTGAGCTCGTCGATCAGCGCCCAGGCCCGGCGGTAGGACATGCCCAGCGCCTTGGCCGCCGCCGTGATGGAGCGCGTCTCGTCCAGCGCCTCGAGCAGCGCGATCTTGCCGGGGCCGATGGCGATGGTGTCGTCCACCGTCACGCGCATGCGCAGCCGGAGCTGGGGTTTGCTGACACTCATGCCGCGGCTCAGGGCTTGCCGGCGAGCTTCTGCAGCACGATCACGACTCGATAGTCCGCCGGGTTGGGCGGCTTGCGGGTGTCGGGGCGGGGCTCGAGGCTCTTGAGCTTCAGGCGGTAGCCGCCGGCGCTCACGGCCTCCTCGGACCAGGGCAGCGTCACCAGCTGCCCCTCGCCTTCGTTGGGCTGCACCCAGACCATCGCCTGGGCGGTGCCGGCGCTGATGCAGTGCACATTGGCCGGGCAGCGCTGGTCACGGTAGCCGACGAACTGGATCTGCAGCGTGCCCGCTGCATCGCCGCCGGCGGCCTGGAACTTGAGGCTCAGCGTTTCCTCGGCGGGCGCGGCCAGGGCCGTGCTGCCGGCAAGGGTCAGGGCGGCCGCCAGGGCCAGTCGTGAAGACAGGGCAGTCATCGAGGCATCCTTTCATCGGACAGGCCTGCATTCTGGCACCGCTGGCGGTGAGGGCGGACGGCCTCGCGTCGGTCCTCCGCTAAGCTCCAGGGTCCGCGCCTGCGCCGCAGGCTGCCCCGTTCAGGAGAGACATGGACCCCAGCGCCGCATCCGCCCGCGTCTTCGACCAGCTGGCCGAGCTGTACCAGAGCAAGTACATGGACCTCGACCTCTACGACGAGACCTACGCGCGGCTCGCCCACGCGCTGCGCGCCGGCGCGCGCGTGCTGGACGCGGCCTGCGGCCCCGGCACGGTGGCGCGGCGCCTCATGGCCTGGCGTCCGGACCTGCAGTGGCTGGGCGTGGACCTCGCGCCGCGCATGGTCGAGCTCGCCCGCGCGGCCGTGCCGTCGGCACGCTTCGAGGTGGGCGACTGCCGCGCGCTGCCGGGGGTGGACGGCAGCTGGGACGCCATCGTCTGCGCCTTCGGCCTGCCCTACCTGGAGCCCCGTGAGGCCGAGGCCTTCATCGCGCAGGCGGCCCGGCTGCTGAAGCCGGGCGGGTGCCTGTACCTCAGCACGCAGGGCGGTCGCCCGGAGGACTCCGGCCCGCAGCGCAGCAGCCGCGGGGACATCGTCCACGTGTACTTCCACCCCATGGACGGCCCCGCGGGCGTCGGGGCGTGGCTGGACGCCGCAGGCCTCGACGTGCAGACCCAGGCCCCGCTGCCCTGCCCGGTCAACGCGACGGTGCAGACGAGCGACTGGTACTGCATCGCCCGCAAGCGGCCGCCGCGGGTATGAACGCCGCGGCCACCTGCTTCCTCATCGGCGCCGCCTGCAGCGCGCTCGCCGCCTTGCTGCACCTCGGCTGCATCGCCTTCGGGGCGCCCTGGTATCGCTTCTTCGGCGCCGGGCAGTCCATGCTGCGCCTCGTCGCGGCCGGGCGGCCGCTGGCCACCGGCATCACCCTCGGGATCACCGCCGTGCTGGCCCTGTGGTCCGCCTATGCGCTCGCCGCCGCCGGCGTGCTGCCGGCCCTGCCTCTGCAGGCGCAGGCCTTGCCGGCGATCTGTGCCGTGTACCTGGCGCGCGGCGCGCTGGGCTTCGTCCTCGCGACGCGGGACCGGGACCCGACGCGCAGCGTGGCATTCTGGCGCTGGAGTTCCGCCCTCTGCCTGGCGGTGGGCGGTGTCCATCTGGTCGGCCTGCTGGCGGGGCCGTAGTCGGGCGGTGGCGGCCCGCGAGCCGCCCATGAGCCCTCTTGCAAGGAGTTCCCATGATCGACCACCTCAGCCTCGTCGTCCGCGACTACGCCCGGAGCAAGGCCTTCTACCAGCAGGCGCTGGCGCCCACCGGCCACGCGCGCGTCGTCGAGCTGCCCGGGGCGCCGGGCGCGGCCTCGCCCAGCGCCGGCTTCTGCCATGAGGACGGCAGCGACCTGTGGATCCGCCAGGGTGAGCCCGTCACGACGCCGCTCCATCTGGCCTTCCGCGTGCCCGATCGGGCGGCGGTGGAGGCCTTCCATCGCGCGGCCCTCGCCGCCGGCGGGCGGGACCACGGTCCGCCCGGGCTGCGGCCTCACTACCATCCGCACTACTACGGCGCCTTCGTGCTGGATCCGGACGGGCACAACCTCGAGGCCGTCTGCCACGCGCCGCCGCCCGCGGCGCCCTGAGCCCGCCGCCGGACCCCTCACTCGCTGACTGGAGCCCGCCATGGCCTGGACCGTGACCTCGCTGCTTCGCCTCTCCCGACGTGTCGGCCTCCTCGGCCTGCTGCTGCTCGCGGGGGGGCTGACCCACGCCCAGCCCCTGCCCGGCCGCTGGCACCTGGAGGTCCTCGACCCACAGCAGCGTCCCGTGGTCAAGCTGACCGTCCGCTTCAGCGACGTGCGGGCGGACTCGTGCCTGGGCCTGGGGGAGGGAGTCAAGGTGCTGCCCTGGCACCAGCTCATCGTGGAATCGGCGGCGGCTTCCGACGAGGCCTTCTTCCCCTCCAAGGACCCGCTCGCCTTCGCCCGGGACGGCGACGCGCTGACCCTCGGCCGCGTGGCGGCCTGCGATGCCTACCGCCTGCTGCGGGGCTCCGTGGCCCAGGGGACGGGCCGCTACGTCTCGCTGGGCAAGGGCGGTGAGCGGGTGCTGGGATCCTTCAGGCTGACCCGCCTGAAGTGACGGGCGCGGCGGGTCGTCGCATCACCAGGGCAGCGCTTCGCCGGTGTAGCTGAAGAAGCCGCCGCTGTCCGGCGACTGCAGCCCGTCGAGGACGCTCAGCAGCTCCGCGGCCGCCGTGGCCGGCGGGCGCCCGAGTTCGCCGCCGCGGAAGGGGGCGGACAGCGCCGACGCGACCGTGCCGGGATGCAGGGCGGCGACGAGGGCGCCGGGGTGGCTGCGTCGCAGTTCGATGGCGGCCGTGCGGATCAGCATGTTCAGCGCCGCCTTGGACGCGCGGTAGCCGTACCAGCCCCCCAGGCGGTTGTCGCCGATGCTGCCCACCTTGGCGGAGAGCATGGCCAGGCGGCCGCAGTGCCGGTCGAGCAGGGGCGTGAAGTGATGCAGCAGCAGCGCGGGCCCGAAGGTGTTGGCCGCGAAGATCGCCTGCAGCGACGCCAGCCGCAGGTCGCCCAGCTTCTTCTCGGGCATGAGGCCCGGCCCATGCAGCCGTCCGGCCGCGTTGATGATCAGCTGGAAGGGGCCTTGCTCCGCCAGCTGCTGCGCGGCGGCGGCGACGCCGGCCTCGTCCAGCAAGTCCAGCGCGGGGTCGGACTGCCGGTGCAGGCCGAGGGCCGTGGCGCAGCGGGGATCGGCCTGCAGCTGGTCCAGCAGGGCCGCGCCGATGGCACCGCGCGCGCCGATCACCAGCGCCTGGTAGCCCTCGGGCAGTGAATGCAGGGTCTGCGCCATCAGCGCCAGCCTTGCTGCCAGCGGGTGGCGTCCCGCAGTTCCCGCCAGGGGATGCGGCGGGCGCGGCCGGAATGCACGGCCTCGATCTCCACCCATGCCAGCGTCGCCTCGGGGGGCTCCGGCTGCACGAGGGCCGAGACGAGGAAGTGCTTCTCGCGGTCCTGCGGCACGACGGCCGTCCATTTGCTCAGCAGCAGTTTCTTGGGGTGCACGGCGTTCATCGGCGGCACCTTAGCCCAGCCTGCGCTGCCTTGCCGGCCGGCGGGAAATGAACCCCGCCCCCGGTCGGTCATGCCGGCCGCGAGCAGGGCGCTCGGCACAATGGCCACCCCTGCGGTTCCGGATTCCTCCATGCATTCCTCTCTTCCCGTCGCCGTGATCGGCGCCGGCCTGGCCGGCCTCAGCTGCGCGAGCGCCCTGCGCCGCGCGGGGCTTGACGTCCGGGTGTTCGACAAGAGCCGCGGCCCCGCCGGCCGCATGAGCACCCGCCGAGGCGAGGGCTGGGCCTGCGACCACGGGGCGCAGTACTTCACCGCCCGGGATCCGCGCTTCCAGGCGGAGGTGGCGCACTGGGAAGCGGCCGGCGTGGCCGCCCCCTGGTCACCGCGCCTGGCGGTGCTGGGCGGCGCCGGCGGCCATCGCCCCGACACCGGGCTGCGGCGCTGGGTCGGCGTGCCTGCCATGACGGCGCCGGCGCGTTGGCTGGCGTCGTCGTTGCCGCTCACCACCGAGTCGACGGTGACGGCCCTGCGGCGCACCGAGGCCGGCGCGTGGCAGCTCCAGACCGCCGAGGCTGGCTGGCGGGCCGACGCGTTCCGGGCGCTCGTCCTCGCCCTGCCCGCGCCGCAGGCTGCCGCGCTGCTGCAGCCGCATGCGCCCTCGCTGCATGAGGTGTGCACCGCCGTGCGCATGCGCGGCTGCTGGGCGCTGATGCTGCAGTACGACGCCCCGCTGCCGCTGCCCTTCGACGCCGCCTTCGTCAATCAGGGCCCGCTGCGCTGGATCGCGCGCAACAGCAGCAAGCCGGGCCGCAGTGGCGCCGAAAGCTGGCTGCTGCATGCGGAGGCGGAGTGGAGCGAGGCGCATCTGTCCGAGCCGCCCGAGCGGGTGATGGCGCCGCTGCTCGAGGCCTTCGCCACGCACGGCGGCCCCCCGCCCACCGCCGCGTCCCTTCACCGATGGCGTTACGCCGACAGCGCCCCGGCGCTGGACCTGGGCTGCGCCTGGCAGCCCGAAGCGGGCCTCGGGCTGTGTGGCGACTGGCTCCATGGCGGCAAGGTCGAGGGCGCCTGGCTCAGTGGGTGGCGGGTGGCGGAGGCGGTGCTGCAGGGGGGGCTGAGGGCCGTCGAGGGAGGGCGGGTGTGAAGCGGGAGCGGTGCTTCGAGTGGCTGAACCCGGCGCCTCGAGGCCGTCGGTCCACGTTGACGCTGCGCCGCGAGCGACGGGTTAGCCCGCCTGTCCGCACGCAGCCAGCGTTTGCGCTGAACAAGCCGCTTCATTTCCTGGGAAAGATATCGCGAAGCCGCTTCAGCCCCTTGAGGTCGAACTGCCGACTTGCTTTGCGCATCGAGATGACCGTTGCCACCAGGAAGCCAATGAACGCGGCAACTGCGACGGAGCCAAGGCCGCTGTCGGGGACAAGAACGTAGACAGCCATGGTCGCAAATGCAACGAGTCTCACGATGCCGGTGATCGATGGCATTGAATTTTCCAGACGCAAGCGAAACATCACTTCGAGTCAACGGCTGAGAGATTCGAAAGCAGCGCAGAGAGCGCGTCAACGGGCTGAGAATTCAGAGATATTGCAAATCGCAACTGAGGTCCTCCTACCACTCCCGTCGACCCGACCTTACCGATGACCTGCCCCCGCACAACGAATGCACCGTCCCCCACTGAAATTCGAGATAGGTGGCTATAGGTGGTCACAATTCCGTTCGCGTGCCGAATCTTGATTTGCAGGCCGTATGGAATCACGAATTCGGCTACTTCCACCACGCCCGCAGCGACGGCGACGACCGGTGAGCCGATATCCGCCAAGAGGACGGCCGCTTTGTCTTTTGAGAATGCAACTGATCTTGGAAGACCAAACGGAGCTGGGTTTGTGGCAGGCGACGCATACCTAATCGAATATCCAGACTGAATGGGAAGAATCAGCTTGTCCGGGAGAATTGTCGCCCGAGAGTTCTCGATGTTGCGCGCGCTGATTATCTGCATTGCCATGAAGGCGACGAAGCCAAGTACGACAGCTGCAAGTGACAGTTGAAATGCACGCCAGATCAAGACGCGAAGCAAGCTGAGCGCTTGCGTCCGTAGGAGTTTCGGGAAGATGTTCAGTTTCAATACAGCCACGCCAATACCAGAGAACACCAGTAAAGCGAGTGAGGCAAATGCGAGCGGAGTGGAGATGGCAGAGAGTGCCTCCAACAGTTGGGGTGACATGGATATCCCTTGTGATGCCTAAAGTTGGAGTTCAGCCGCGAGCGACGGCTTGCCGACGCGCGTCGGCTCGAGCGACTGGTTAGGCCGCACGATACCAAGCACCGGTACGAAACGTTTCCGGAATTTCCTGGGACCAAGGGTCGTCGAAGCCAAGCGCGGAAAGCTCTTCAAACCAACGATCGCGCAACGACTCCGGCAGCTTGGAGCCGCACCATGGGCAGAAGCGGATTGACATGGAACTTGAACCTCCATCATGGATGAGCAAGCCGTACTCACGGAAGCGGTCGGAGTAGCCAATATGCCCGTCTGGGCAGGCCTCAGGCTTTGAGTGAGCTGCGCTGTAGAGCTCCACTTGGCGGTTCATCGCGTCGCAGCAATGTTTCTGCATTTGCGGCCCAACGTGTTATGGGGAGATAGACACTGCTGCATAACATCGGTGCCGCCCGTAAAACAACATCGAGGCAATCCCTCTCAAGCCTTTGATTCATCGGCGATTTCTCCCGATCTGCAGTCGCGCCGAGGGTACTAAAGAATTTCGCAAAAGCGGCACGGGTTACAACTGATGCGACGCCTCAAGCCCCCACGCTGATGCGGCGGCAATGCAGCCTCTGGCGACCTTCTGGTCCTGGTCGCAACCCGTCAGTGTCGCCGTCGCGATCACTCGACTGAATCCAACGGGGCCTCGTCGCCCGACGGAGGCTGGAGTCAAGGGAGGCTGGAGTCAGGCCTTAACTCTTAAGGCCCCGGCCCTGCTGATCCGCGTCCTGAGACATCGAGGGGGGCAGATCTCAAATCGATGGTCAAGACCTGACCCTCTCAGACGCTTTCCAGTGACGCTGACTACGACACGCTGGACCGCCTGGCGGGCAGCAAGAAGTACGGTGTCCCGCCGTTCACCCAGGGCTGCAACCCCGACGGCACCCGCCGCCCGCTCTCACCATGACTTCCCCCACCTTGCCCATTCCGTTCAACTGTATTACTGTATTGATACACAACGCATACACCCATGCCCACCGTCCATCTCTTTCACATCCAGACGGGCTCCACCGAGCCCATCTACCGGCAGTTGCTGGAGCAGCTGCGGCGCCTGGTGGCGAGTGCCCAGCTCTCGGCGGGGCAGGAGCTGCCATCGGTGCGCGAGCTGGCGGCGCATCTGGCGGTGAACCCGATGACGGTCTCCAAGGCTTACGGGCTCATGGAGGCCGAAGGGCTGGTGGAGCGCCAGCGCGGCCTGCCGATGCGGGTGGCGGCGCAGCATGGGCGGCGTCAGCCGCTGGGCGCGCGCGTGGAGCTGCTGCGCCCCACGCTGGAGAAGGCCGCCGCCGAGGCGCGGCAGCTGGAACTGCGCCCCGAGCAGGCGCTGCAACTGTTCCGAACCATTCTTGAAGAGGGAGAGGCCCCATGAGCACCCACACGCTGAGTTCCGCCGGCCTGCAGCTGGCCACGCCGCTGGCCAGCCAGTCCGTCGCGCTGTCGCCCGCCTTCCAGGTGCAGGGTCTGCATCTGAACTACGGCCGGCAGGCGGTGCTCGACGGCATCGACTGGCAGCTCATGCCGGGGCAGGTGGTGGGGCTGCTGGGCCGCAACGGCGCCGGCAAGACGACGCTGCTGGAAAGCCTGCTGGGCCTGCGGGATCCGCAGCGGGGCACGGCCCAGGTCTTCGGCTGCGACGTGCGCGCGCTGGACGACGCCACGCGCGCCCGCATCGGCTACGTGCCGCAGCAGTCGGACCTCTTCGAGCAGTTCACGACGACGCAGCTGCTGGCCTACTTCCGCACTTTCTATCCGCGCTGGAACGACGCCCTGGTCGAGGGGCTGATGTCCCGCTGGGAGCTGCCGCGGGACAAGCCCATCGCCAAGCTCTCGGGCGGCCAGCAGCAGCGCCTGTCCATCGTGCGCGCGCTGGCGCATGGCCCGGACCTGCTGGTGCTGGACGAGCCCGTCGCGGCGCTGGACCCGCTGGGCCGCCGGGACTTCCTGCGCGAGCTGGTGGAGCTGGTGCTGGACCGTGGCACGACCGTCGTCTTCTCCACGCACATCCTTTCGGACCTGGAGCGCGTCGCCTTCAACGTGGCCTTCATGGCACGTGGGCAGCTGGCGCTGCAGGCCCCGCTGGACGGGCTGATGGACCAGTGCCGCCTCGCCCAGGGGCAGCCTATGGAGCTGGCGCCGCTGGAGCAGCGGGGCGCCACCGTGCTGTCGCGCCGCGCGCTGGGTGACGGGCAGGAGCGCTGGCTGCTGCAGTGGCCGGAGGGTCAGGTCTTGCCTGATGCCGCTGCCGGGCTGCAGCGGGTGCAGCTGGAGGACCTGTTCGAGGAGCTGACGGCATGAACACATCCCTCCGGACCTTCGGGCGGCTGGTGGGCGCGCCCTGGCGGACACGAATCAGCCAGACCTCGGCGCGCCAGATCTGGGGCAGCGCGCTCGGCGTGGCGCTGTTCCTGGCGGGGATTTACAACTTCCAGGGCGGTCCGCTGACCGTGGTGGTGGCGGGCGTCGGCCTGTGCGGCCTCCTCGTCAGTGCCTGGCTGCTCACCCTGTCGGGCCTGCAGCGGCAGAACCATCCTCATCTGGCGCGGCTGTTGCCGGGGCATGTCCGGCACCTGCGCTGGGCCGTGTGGCTGGTGTGGGGCGTGCCGGTGCTGGTGACGGGCGGGGTCGTGGCGATGCTCGGCGGCGACGTCTGGCTGGCGCTGCTGCTGAGCGGGCTGTCGCTGAGCCTGATGACGGCGTTCGTGCGCTGGCCTTTGAGCTTCCTGCTGCTGTTCGTGCTGCCACCGGCGGTGGTGCCGCTGTGGCAGTCGCTGCCCTGGGCGGCGTCCCTGACGCAGGCGCTGGTCGCGCAGTGGCACGTGCGTCCGCTGCCGCTGACCTTGTCGATGCTGGCGGTGCTGTCGCTGTTCCAGGTCCGGCTGATCGGCGATGGCCGCGCAGCCCATGTGCGCCGCTACGAGGGCATGCAGCGCCTGATCGAGTCCATGAAGGACGGCGCCGGCGGCTTCAATCCCCGCCACCAGGGGCGCTGGGGCCAGCGGATCAACGCGGCGATGGGGGCGCTCTCCCGCCGCTGCCTGGCCCGACTGCTGCGACACCCGCGTCCCACGCCGGCCCACTGCCTCGCCCGCCTGGAGTACCCGCTGTACGGCGCCGTGCACTGGACCATGATCGTGGGCACGCTCGGCACGGTCCTGCTCGTGGCGGTGGGCATCCTGGCCGCTCTGAGTCTGCTGGTGCCGGACCTGGCGGGCCTGCGCAAGGCGGCGCCGCAGCTGCCGGTGCATTGGTGGTGGCTGGGGATCGGCCAGCTCTGCATGGGCCTGGTGATGGGCCAGCTGTTCAACATGGGGACGGCACTGCAGCGCTCGCGCAAGGAGCAGGCCTTGCTGGTGCTGCTGCCCGGCGTGCCGCAGCAGGGGCGGCTGCGCGCCGGCCTGCTGCAGCGGCATGGACTGACGATGCTGGGCCTGGCCGTGCCGGGCCTGCTGCTGATCACGCTGTCCGAACTGCCGGGGCCGACGCTGCTGCTGCAGGGCATGGGCCTCGGCGCCGTGCTGGCCAGCCCGCTGCTGTTGCGGTCCTGGGCCACGCAGCGATCGGCCGGCCAGGGGCCGCTGGTGCTTGTGATGGGGGCGGTGACCCTGGCATGGCAGGTCCTGCCCGGCGAGAGGCTCCCGGTGCCGGTGGCGCTCGCCGTGATGGGCGGCCTGCTGAGCCTCGTGGCGCTGGTCTGGTTCGTGGCCCTGCGCCGGATGCGCAGCGAGCCGCTGGCGGCCTTGCCGATGGGGCGACGCGCGGCGTGAGGCCGATGCCGGTCGATCGGTGCCCGGCCGCCTCCTGATGCCATCCTGACGCGGGGCCTGCTACCGTAGCGCCCCATGACCCTGCCGCCCCTGCTCAAGCGCTGCCTGCCCCCCGCCCTCATCTGGGCGGCGTGCTGGGGCCTGATGCTGCGCGTCGATGCCCATGTGGAGCTGGCCAACCTCGTGCTGCTGCTGGTGCTGGCCGCCACGCTGAGCACGCTGTGGCTGCCGCTGATGGCGTCGATGGTCCTGAGCCTGCTGGCGGTGCTGGCCTTCAACTGGCGCTTCGTGAGCCCCGAGCGCAGCATGGAGCTGCAGGGCTGGAGCCATGTGTGGCTGCTGGCGACGATGCTGGCGCTGTCGTGGCTGGTCGCGGTGCTGCTGAGCCGCCTGCGCCGCGAGGCCGACGCTGCCCGCCGCCATGCCGAGCAGGCGGACCAGCTGCGGGCGCTGGGCCAGGCGCTGCGGGACAGCCGCTCGCCGGTGGAGGCCGCCCAGCTCCTGCAGACGCAGCTGGATGCCCTGCTGCCGACGCCCGCCCCGTTGCTCCTGGGCGCCGGCCCGCTGCCGGCCGAGAACCGGCTGGGCGAGGGCATCCTGCTGATCGGTGAACCCGACGGTGACCAGCTCGCCGGCCTGTGGGCCTGCTGGCGCCAGGGCGTGCCCTTCGGCCCGGGCACCGGCCGCTACCGCGAGCTGTCGGCCTGGTACCTGCCCCTGCGCGGGCGCGCGGCCAGCCACGGTGCCGCGCTGCTGATCCTGCCCGACGCCACCCAGCCCGACCCGGAGCTGTGCGCCCATGCCCAGTCCCTGTGCGACCAGATGGGCCTTGCGCTCGAGCGCCAGTCCGCCGAGCACGCCGCCCGGCGCGCGCACGACGAGGCGGAGGGGCAGGCCACGCGCAATGCGCTGCTGGCGGCCATCTCGCACGACTACCGCACGCCGCTCGCCACCATCATGGGCGCGGCGAGCTCGCTGCTGGACCAGGGCGAGCGCCAGACGCCCGCCCAGCGCCACAAGCTGCTGGCGACGGTGCTGGACGAGACCCGGCAGCTCTCCCGCATGACGGACAACACGCTGCAGCTCGCCCGCCTGGAGCGCGCCGGCCTGCAGCTGCGCACGGACTGGGAGGCGGCCGAGGAGGTCGTCGGCGCCGCGCTGCGCCGGGTGCGGCAGCGCCATCCCCAGGCGGCCCAGCGCGTGCGCCTGCGCGTGGCCAGCACGCTGCCGCTGCTGCAGTGCGACGCCGTGCTCCTGGCGCAGCTGCTGGACAACCTGCTGGACAACGCCCTGCGCTACGCCCCGGAGGGCCCGATCGAGCTGCTCGTCCGTCACGAGCCGGGCGGCCTGCTGCTGGCCGTGCGCGACCGCGGCCCCGGCGTGCCCCCGGCGGCGCGCGCCCGCATCTTCGAGCCCTTCCAGCGCGGCGAGGAGCTGGACCGCGAGCGCCCGGACGCCACCGGCAGCCGCCGCGGTGCCGGCGTGGGCCTCGCCGCCTGCCGGGCCATCGCCATCGCCCATGGCGGCACGCTGGGCCTGCGCGCCCGCAGCCATGGCGGTGCCAGCTTCGAGTGCCGTCTGCCGGTGCAGGCCCAGCCCGATGCCGCTCCGGCGCCCGCCCCCGAGGCACCCACGCCCCGGCCCGATTTCCCTGAACCTTTTGCGGAGGACGCGCCATGAGCCTGCGCGTGATGCTGGTCGAGGACGACCGCGAGTTGCGCCGCACCCTGCGCGACGCACTGGCGCTGGAAGGCTATGACGTCCAGACGGCCGCCAGCCTGGCCGAGGGCCATGCCCTGCTGAGCCACGCCGAGCCGCCGGACCTCGTGCTGCTGGACCTGGGCCTGCCCGATGGCGAGGGCGAGGAGCTGCTGCAGCGGCTGCGTCGCGAGCGGGGCACGCCGCTGCTGGTCATCTCGGCCCGGGAGCAGGACGGCGCCAAGGTGCGCCTGCTCGATGCCGGCGCGGACGACTACCTCGTGAAGCCCTTCTCCATCAGCGAGCTGCTGGCCCGCATGCGGGTGGCCCTGCGCCACCGCGGCGTGCACACCCGCGCGGCCGTCACCCGCTACGAGAACGGCCGCCTGTGCGTGGACCTCGAGGCTCACCGCGTGAGCCTGGACGGCACCGCCCTGCGCCTCACGCCGACCGAGTTCAACCTGCTGGCCCGCCTGGTGCGCAGCGCCGGTCAGGTGGTGACGCACCGCGCGCTGCTGACCGATGTGTGGGGCCCCGAGTTCACCGAGCACACCCACTACCTGCGGCTCTACATGGGCCAGCTTCGCGCCAAGCTGGAGGCGGAGCCCGCGGACCCGAAGCTGCTGCTGACGGAGCCCGGCGTGGGCTACCGGCTGGCGGAGCCTCGCTGAGCTCGAGGCTGACGTCGAAGCGGGACCGCGCCCATATGTGTTCCTGATGCCCGGCCGCGCATGCTGCGCGTCATCGAGGAGCGGCCGTCGTGTCGCGAAGGATCCGTGGCCATGGGCGAACGAGGACGAGCCGGGGCGGTGCCCTGGCGGCGCGGGACGGCGCGGAGGCGGGCGCTGGCCACCGGGGCGCTGCTGCTCGCGGCGCTGGCGGTGGTCGCCTGTGTCGCAACGGTCCTGCCCCTCGAGCTGAGCTGGGGGCTGGCCCTGATGCTGCTGCTGTGCCGTTGAGGGCGGCGGCGCGGGCCGCCGCGGGGGTCAGGCCTTGCCGCCCAGCAGGGCCGGCTTGAGCGAGGTGTCCACCGGCTTCTCGCCGAGCCAGATCTTCAGCACGGCGTTGTAGAAGCCGACGTCCGGCAGCGGCTCGCCCACGGACTTGCCGTTGATGGCCATCACCATGCCGGTGCCCGGCACCCAGTCGGCGGTCAGCACGTCGCCCTTCTTCATGGTCCCCTGGTTGACGAAGACCTCGCCGAAGGCCGCCAGCTGGTTGACGAACTTGGAGCGCTCGGCCTTGTCGGTGTTGGCGGTGATGCCGGCCATGAAGGCCTGGCCGAAGTCGTCACCGGTCACCTCGCGCAGCATGGTCAGCGCGAAGCGGCGCGGGCCGGGCGCGTCCAGCACGGCCGCGGCGGTGTCCTTCTTCTCCGTCAGGTACAGGGCCATGACGTAGACCTTGATGATCACGCGGGTGCGCACGCCGGCGCCATTGAGCTTCAGCTCCTTGCCCGCGACCTTCGCGGTGGGCTCGACATTGACGCCCGCGACATCCATCGCCTGCGCGCTCCAGGGCAGCGCGGCGGCCAGCAGGCCCGCGGCGATCAGGGTGCGGCGGTTCAGGCGGGGGGTGAGGCGAAGATGCATGGTCGCTCCTTGTGTCGGAAAGGGGATGTCAACGGCGCTCGTCCAGCTGGAACAGGCTGACGACCTGCTCCAGGGACTCGGCCTGGCTCTTCATGGAATCGGCGGCCGCGGCGGCCTCCTCGACCAGCGCCGCGTTCTGCTGCGTGCTCTGGTCCATCTCGTGGATGGTACGCGTGACGCGCTCGATGCCTTCGGTCTGCGATTCGCTGGCCATGGAGATCTCGCCGATCACCGTGGTCATGCGCTGCACGCTGGCCACCACGCCGTCCATGGTCGAGCCCGCCTGCTGCACGAGCTGGCTGCCCTGCGCAACCTTCTCCACGGAGTCGCTGATGAGGCTCTTGATCTCCTTGGCCGCGCCGGCGCTGCGCTGCGCCAGGTTGCGCACCTCGGCGGCCACCACGGCGAAGCCGCGGCCCTGCTCGCCCGCGCGGGCCGCTTCCACGGCGGCGTTCAGCGCGAGGATGTTCGTCTGGAAGGCAATGCCGTCGATGACGCTGATGATGTCCACGATCTTCTTGGACGAGGCGTCGATCGAGCCCATGGTGCTCACCACGCGGGAGACGACCTCGCCACCCGCATGCGCCACCTCGGACGCCTGCTGGGCCAGCTCGTTGGCCTGGTGCGCGTTGCGCGCATTGCGGCGCACGGTCTCGGTGAGGTCGTTCATCGAGTGCTTGGTCTGCTCCAGCGCGGCCGCCTGCATCTCGGTGCGGGACGAGAGATCCATGTTGCCGCTGGCGATCTCGGCGGAGGCCGAGGCGATGGACTCCGTGCCGTCGCGGACGCGGCCCACGATCTGCTTGAGCCCCTCGTTCATCTCGGCCAGCGCCTCGAGCAGCTGACCGGTCTCGTCCTGACCGCGGATCTCGATGGCGCTGCTGAGGTTGCCCGAGGCCACCTTGCGTGCCACGGCCACGGCGCCCCGGAGCGGGCCGACGATGCCGCGCGACACCATCACGCTGATGAAGACGCTGGCCGCCGTGGCGCACAGCGCCAGCACCGCGATGGCGGTGATGCTGCGGCTGGCCAGGGACTGGGCATCGGCCCCCGCCGTCTCCATCTGCTTGTTCTGGGACTCGACGAACTTGTCCATCGTCGCCAGGTACTTCACCTGCAGGGCCCGGACGGAGAAGAGGAACTTCAGCGTGGCCTGGTCCTTGTCCCCTTCCGCGACGAGCTTCACGAAGCCGGCCTGCGCGGGCATGAACTTGGTGCGCAGCTCGGCCATGGCCTTCAGCGCGGCCTGGCCCTCGGCGTCATCGACGAGCTTCTCCAGCGCCGCGATGCTCTTTTCGTGGGACTGCAGCAGGCCCTCGACGGTGGCCAGCTCCTTCTTGATCTGGTCGTCGTTGGTCATGATGAGCGTGCTCATCATGCCGCGCGAGGCATCGCCCAGCTCCGCCTTGGCCTTGTTGGCCAGGAAGGTCTTCTGGAAGCCCTGGCTGATGGCCTCGTTCACGTCGCGGCTGAGCGCTCGCGTGCCGGAGATCGCCATGCCGGCCATGACCAGCAGCAGCACGATCACCACCCCAAAACCCAGGGTCAGACGCTGACCGATTCGCAGGGAACTGAACTTCATCTCGGCACACCTTCGGTGAGGGACGAGGCGGGCCCAAGGCGAGCCCAGCCGGGCACCCCCCGCAATCGAGGGGTGGGCACTCAGTCTTTCATAACTGGTAACGATTGGCACGTGTCGGCACGTGACAAATGGCGCTGTTTTGGTGCCTTCATGCCCTGTTGTGGCGCCATCGGCACTTATGCGTTCCTGATGACGCCCAGGCGACAGTGCTGCCAGATCAACTGCCTGGCCCTCCCCATGACCAGCCCGACCCCTGCCGCGACCCCGCACGACGGCCATCCTCCCCAGGCGCTCGCCGCCCTCACGCTCGGCGCCATCGGCGTCGTCTACGGGGACATCGGCACCAGCCCGCTCTACACCGTCAAGGAGGTCTTCCTGCCGGCCACCGGCGTCGGCCTGGTGCCGGCCAACGTCATCGGCGCCGTCTCGACCATCCTGTGGGCGCTGATGCTGGTCGTGTCCCTGAAGTACGTCCTGCTGATCCTGCGGGCCGACAACCGCGGCGAGGGCGGCGGCCTGGCGCTCACGGCGCTGGCGGCTCAGGCCGTGCGCGAGCGGCCGCGCCTGCGCGGGGCGCTGCTGCTGCTGGGCGTGTTCGGCGCCACGCTGTTCTATGGGGACAGCATCATCACGCCGGCCGTGTCCGTCATGGGCGCGATCGAGGGCCTGGAGGTGATCACGCCGACGCTCAAGCCGCTCGTCCTGCCGCTGTCGCTGGCGATCCTGGTGGTGCTGTTCGTCATCCAGCGCTTCGGCACGGCCGTGGTGGGCCGGCTCTTCGGGCCGGTCATCACGCTGTGGTTCCTGGTGCTGGCGGGCATGGGCCTGTGGCACATCTGGCAGCAGCCCGGCATCCTGGCGGCGCTGAACCCGGTGCATGCCTGGCATTTCCTGACGGAGCGCGGCTGGCACCTCTTCGCGGCCGTCGGCGCCATCGTGCTCGCCCTGACCGGCGCCGAGGCGCTGTATGCCGACATGGGCCACTTCGGCGCGCGCCCCATCCGCCTGGCGTGGACGGGCCTCGTGCTGCCCGCGCTGGCCCTGAACTACATGGGCCAGGGCGCCCTGCTGCTGCGCGACCCCGGCGCCATCGAGAACCCCTTCTACCGCCTGTTCCCCAGCAGCTGGCTGATCCCGGCCGTCGTGCTGGCCGCCCTGGCGGCGGTGATCGCCTCGCAGGCCGTGATCTCGGGGGCCTACTCGATGACCAAGCAGGCCATCCAGCTCGGCTTCCTGCCCCGCATGGAGGTGCGCAACACCTCCGCCCGCGAGGCTGGCCAGATCTACATGCCCGGCGTGAACTGGGCGCTGCTGGCCGGCGTGCTGGCCGCGGTGCTGTACTTCGGCAGCTCCTCCGCCCTGGCCGGCGCCTATGGCATCGCCGTGACGCTGACCATGATGATCACCACCGTGCTGACCTTCTTCGTGGTGCGCCACGGCTGGGGTCTGCCGGCGCCGGTGGCCTATGGCGCCACGCTCTTCTTCCTGGCGCTGGACGCCCTGCTGGTGGCCGGCTGCGCGATCAAGTTCCTGGACGGCGGCTGGTTCCCGCTGGTCATGGGCGGGCTGCTGTTCCTGGTGATGAGCACCTGGGCGCGTGGCCGCCAGCTGCTGATGGAGGGCATCCAGCGCGACGGCCTGGCCCTGCTGCCCTTCCTGCAGGGCATCGCGGGGAGCGACGCGGGCATCCACCGCGCCAGCCGCACGGCGGTCTATGCCGTGGCCAATCCCGACACCGTGCCCCAGGCGCTGCTGCACAACCTCAAGCACAACCAGGTGCTGCACGAGCAGAACCTCATCCTGACCGTCGTCTACGCCGAGCGCCCCCACGTGCCGGATGCCGAGCGCGTGGTGCTGGCACCCCTGGTGCCGGGCTTCTGGCGCGTCACGCTGCACTTCGGCTTCATGGACGTGCCCGACGTGCCCGCCGCGCTGACGCTGTGCGCGGCGCAGGGCCTCGAGGTGCCGCCCTTCGAGACGAGCTACTTCCTCAGCCGCGAGACGGTCATCCCGACCCCGGGCTCCGGCATGGCGAACTGGCGCGAACGCCTCTTTGCCACGCTCAGCCGCAATGCCGGCAGCGCGGCCGAGTACTTCCGCCTGCCCGACAACGCCGTGGTGGAGCTGGGCACCCGCGTGCAGATCTGACGCCGTCGCCCACGGCAGCGCGTCACGGGACCTCAGGGAGGAGGTCGCAGCCGCCGGCCCGGCAAAGACCCGTCTGACGGGCCCGGGCCGGCGCGACTGCCTACAATCGCGGCCCGCCGAATCCGTTGTCCCCCTCCCGCGTACCTCATGAACATCATCGTCAAGGAAGAACTCAAGGCCTACATCGACCCGCTGACGCCCGACGAGCACGACGCCCTCGAGCGCAGCATCCTGGCCGAGGGCTGCCGCGATGCGCTGGTGCTGTGGGGCGACGTGCTCGTCGACGGGCACAACCGCTACGGCATCTGCCAGAAGCACGGCCTGCCCTTCCAGACCATCCAGCATCCGCACTTCAAGTCCATGGAGGACGTGCACCTGTGGATGATCGACCAGCACCTGGGCCGCCGCAGCGTCTCGGACTTCCAGCGGGGCGTCCTGGCGCTGCGCAAGAAGGAGATCCTGACCGAGCGCCGCCAGCGCCGGATGGCCGAGAGTGCCGAGCAGCTGGCCGCCGCGCCGGGCGAGGCGGGCGCCGCCGAGCCGGCCGCGGACGCGCCCTGGGAAGGCGCTGCCGAGCTGCCGCCCGTGCCCGCCCTGAACACACGCGAGGCCGTGGCCCGCGCCGCGCGCCTGAGCGCCAGCCAGGTGCAGCAGATCGAGAAGATCCAGAAGAGCGCGGCCCCCGAGCTGGTGGCGGCCGTCCGCTCCGGCGAGGTCTCCCTCAACACCGCCGCCACCGTGGCGGCATTGCCGGTCGAGGAGCAGCAGGCCGTGGTGGCCGCCGGCAAGGACGAGATCAAGCAGGCCGCCAAGCGCGTGCGCCAGTCCAAGGCCAAGCCCAAGGAGGCGGGCGAGGGTGGCGAGGAGAAGCTCAACAGCGCCGGCCTGCCGCCCGTCACCGCCGAGTCGGCCACCGAGGCGCAGATCAAGGCGCTGCAGGCCCGCGTGGCCGAGCTGGAGACCGAGAACGCCGCCCTGCGCGCGCAGCTGGCGGCTCTGCAGGGCTGAGTCGGGTCAGGCCGGGCGCTCGGGAAGGGCGCTGAGGACCGGCGTGGCGGGCAGGCATGACCTGACCCCGCGCCGGACCGCCCGAGGTCAGATCGGCAGCTCGGTGTAGTAGCGGCCGCCGTGGAAGATGAGCGGCTGGGCCTGCGGCGTCACGCAGCAGCGCTCGACCTCGCCCACGAAGATGACGTGGTCGCCTTCTTCGTATTGGCTGCGGTTGGCGCACTCGAAGACGGCCGCGCAGCCCTGCAGCACCGGCACGCCGCCGGCGCCCTCGCTCCAGGCCAGCCCGGCGAAGCGGTCGATGTCCCGCGTGGCGAAGCGCTGGGCCAGGGCCTTCTGGTCCGCGGCCAGGATGTGGATGGCGTAGTGCGAGCCCCGGCTGAACACCGGCATCGAGCCCGCACGGCGCGACAGGCTCCACAGCACCAGCGGCGGTGAGAGCGAGACGCTGTTGAAGGAATTGGCCGTCAGCCCGACGAGCGAGCCGCCTTCGCCGCGGGCGGTGACGATGCAGACCCCGGTGGCAAAAAGGCCCAGGGCGGCCCGGAACTGCTGGGCGTCCGCCGGGTCGGTGGTGGTCCCCGGCGCCTCGGTGGCGGGATCCAGGCGTGTCGGGGGCGCGGGTGGAATTGACATGCGTCTATTGTCGCGTGCCGGCCGTTTCCCCGGGCGCGGGGGGATTTGCCCCGTGCGTGCGCTCCTGCACAGGGCCGCCGCCGGCGCCGGGTCGCCAAAGCTTGCGCTGGCTCAGAGCGGCGCCAGCCCGGGGCTGAAACACTGCAGGCGTGGCAACGCACCGCCCATCATCCCCCTCCAGCATGGCCGGCATCGCGCCCTGGCCGGTGCTGCCGAGCTTGCCTGTCGCGCTTGCGCCGGCCGGGCCGGGGGGCGTGTCCGGGCCCTGCGAGCTCTGGCTGCTCGACGGCAGCCAGCTGACGGGCTGCCTGAGCGCCTTCCATGACGGCGACCTCGCCCTGGACCTGGAGCTGCCAGGACAGCGCCGGCCGCTGTGCGTGCCGCTGAGCCGCCTGCAGTACCTGCACCTGGAGACGTTGCCGGACGCCCCGGCCGAGGCCCTGGCCGGCCTGCACGGGCCGCGCGTGGCCCTGCTCGGCCCGGCCTCGGAACCGCTGGTGGCGGAGTGTCTCGGCGAACGGACCGTCACCAGCGGCCACTGGCTGCTCCTGCGCACGGCCCAGGGCCAGCTGGGCCAGTGGTTCATGCCCCGGCACCGCGCCGTCGGGCTGCGCCGACTCGACGACTGAGCCCGCCGGCCGCTTCAGTAGGCCACCCGTTCCACCTTGAAACCCTGCCGCTGCAGGCCCGCGACCAGCCCCTGCGGACCCACGGTCAGGCCGGCCGCCACCGAGATGAACACCCGGCGCCCCTGGCGCAGCACCGGGCTGAGCTTGTCCGCCCAGGCCTGGCTGCGCAGCCCGAGGATGCGGTGCAGCGTCTCGGGGCTGAAGGCGGCGTTGTCCATGTTGGCCAGCAGGGCGTCGGTGTCGCCGCGCTGCCAGGCGGCGTAGCTGCGCACGCTGTCCTGCCCCTGCTCGCGCAGCAGACGGCGCAGCAGGGCCTCCTGGTCTGCCGCGGGCACGCTTTGCATCAGCTCAAAGCCGGCGCGCAGGCCTTCCAGCTCCAGGAAGTCCCGGTCCTTGAGCGCCTGGTGGACGGCGTTCATGGCGTTGTCGTCGCTGAGCGGCAGGCCCGCCTTGGCGCCCATCATCTTGTAGAGGGACGCGACGACGAAGAAGGGCGGCAGCGTGTCCAGGGCCTCGCAGGGGAGCTGCTGGCGGGTGCACAGGGCCTCGTAGGGGGCCTTCAACGTGGGGTCGAGCTGCGCCTTGAAGGAGCGGTCAGCCTGGCGCAGCGGCGCCAGCAGGGCGGCGGCTTCCATCGGATTGACAGGTTGGCGGACTTCGCTGGCCAGCAGCTCGGAAGCCTGCATCGCCGCCCGCACGGCCGCGGGCAGCGGGTCTTGGCCGGCCTCGCCCCAGGGCACCACGCCAAACAGCCAGGAGTGCTGGCCCTGGTACTCGATGGACCACAGGGCCGGGCGGTCGTCGGCCGCGGGCACCGGCGTGGCCCTGGCGGCCGGGCCGGGCTCTGCGGCGGCACCGAGGGGGCTGGAGACGGCGGAGATCGCGATGAGGGTGGTGAACAGGGCGCGGCGGGCGAATCGAACGGGGACGGACATGGTTCAGCAAGCGGGAAAGTGGATGACGGCACGCACTGTGCCCAGGCGCAGGGCGGCCGGCAGCGCGCCCTGGGGCCAGCGGTCGAAAGCGATGGCCGAGCGGTCGCGCGCGGCGGCCGGCAGCACGGACCGGCCCCTAGAATCCGCCCCATGCCCACCCCGCCCGCCCCCGTGGCGCCTTCGGTCGCGCCCGGTCTGGCCGCGCGGCTGCAGAGCGTCTACCGCCTCGCCATCGTTACCCTGCTGGGCTTCGCCTCCGGCCTGCCGCTGTCCCTCACCGGGCCCACGATGCAGGCCTGGCTGAGCGGCGAGGGGCTCGACCTCGCCACCATCGGCGTGCTGAGCCTCGTGGGGCTGCCCTACACCTTCAAGTTCCTCTGGGCCCCGCTGATGGACCGCTTCGAGCTGCCCGTGCTCGGGCGGCGCCGGGGCTGGATGGTGCTGACGCAACTGGCGCTCGCCGGCCTGATGATGGCCATGGCGGCCTGCTCGCCCCGTGCGAACACGGGGCTCTTCGCCCTCCTCGCGCTGGGCGTGGCCTTTGCCTCGGCGGCGCAGGACATCGTCATCGACGCCTACCGGACCGACGTGCTGCTGCCCGCCGAGCGCGGCCTGGGTGCCTCGCTCAATGTGGCGGGCTACCGGCTGGCCATGATCGTCTCCGGCGGCCTGACCTTCATCTGGGTGGACCCGCAGCAAGGCGGCGGCTGGACCTGGCCGGAGGTCTACCGGGCCATGGCCTGGCTGATGGTCGCCGCGGCGGTGGCGGCGGTGCTGCTGGTGCCCCGCCTGCGCCAAGCCCAGGCGCCGCAGAGTGTGGCCCGCCACGACGTGCTGGGCTTCCTCGCGGTGCTGGCCACCGTGGGCCTTGGCGCGGCGGCCGTCAACGGGCTGCTGGCCCCGGCCCTGCGCGGGACGCTGGCACCGCTGTGGGCCCAGACCAGCCTGCCGGCGCCCCTGGCCGCCAAGTGGACGGACTTCCTCACGCTGCTGCTGGGCATCGCGCTGATCGGCCCGGCCGCGCTGTGGGCGGCCCGCCGGGCGCGCTTCGAGACCCTGCTCAACAGCCTGGGCAACTACTTCGCACAGCCCGGTGCCCTGGCCTTCCTCGGCTTCATCGTGCTCTACAAGCTGGGCGATGCCTTCGCGCAGGCGCTGCTGACGCCCTTCTTCCTCCAGGGCATGCACTTCAGCACCGCGGAGATTGGCGTGGCGTACAAGGTGATCGGCATGTGGCTGAGCATCCTCGGCGCGCTGCTGGGCGGGGCACTGATGCTCAAGCTGCGGCTGTGGCGCTCGCTGCTGGTCTTCGGCTGCCTGCAGACGCTCAGCGCCCTGGGCCTGTGGTGGCTCGCGCAGGCGGGGCCGGGGCAGCTCGGCCGCATCGTCATGCCGGCCTTCGACTGGGGCTTCGTGAAGCTGGCGCAGGCCACGCCGGTGGATGTCAGCCTGATGCTGGCCGTGGCCAACGAGAACCTCTGCGGCGGCATGGCCACCGCGGCGCTGCTCGCCCTGCTGATGAGCCTGTGCAACCAGCGCTTCACGGCGACGCAGTTCGCGCTGCTGTCGGCCTTTGCCATGGTCGGCCGCGTGTGGGTGGGGCCGCTGGCGGGGGTGCTGGCGGAGTCCATCGGCTGGCCCAGCTTCTTCGTCGTGGCCTTCGTCCTCGGGCTGCCGGCGCTGGCGATGCTGCTCGGGCCGCTGCGCCGGGCCATCCAGGCCCTTGAAGTCGCGCCGGACGACGCCACCTCGGGCGGGTGAGCCCACGCCGCCAGGGGCGTCTTCAATCCGGGTGGGCGAGCCGGCGCCCCTGCCTGTGTACAGTCATCGCCTGGGCATCGCGGCCCTGGCCCCGGCCGGCCGCCGCACAAGGGCTTGCATCACCATGAACGATTTCATCCTTCACCACGAACTCACCCTGGACGGCGTCCCGGCCTATGGCTTCGGCCGCTGCGATTGCCGGGGCTGCGCGCCGCGCCAACCCGCCCGTCGGCTCTTCACGGGCCTCGTGGGGCTGGGCGCGCTGGGGGCGGCCGCGCCGGCGCTGGCCCGCGAGGGCGTGGAAGTCGGGGAGAAGAGTTGGGCGACCAAGCTGGTCTCGGCCGAGCAGGTGGAGGCCGCCGCGGCCCAGCAGTACGTCCAGACGATGCGCCAGGCGGCCCAGCAGCGGGCCCTGGCCCCGGCCAACCATCCGCAGGTGATCCGCCTGCGTGCCATCGCGCAGCGCATCATCCCCTTCGCCCTGCCCTGGAACCCCCGGGCGCAGGAATGGAAGTGGGAGATCAACCTGATCGGCAGTGCCCAGCTCAACGCCTACTGCATGCCGGGCGGGAAGATCGCCTTCTACTACGGCATCCTCGAGAAGCTGCAGCTCAGCGATGACGAGGTCGCGATGATCATGGGCCACGAGGTGGCGCACGCCCTGCGCGAGCATGCGCGTGAGCGCATGGGCAAGGGTGCGGCTACGCGCCTGGGCGCCGGCCTGATCTCGGGCCTGCTGGGCCTCGGCAACACGGGCGACGCGCTGCTGAACATGGGCGGCCAGCTGCTGACCCTGAAGTTCAGCCGCGAGGACGAGACCGAGGCCGACCTGGTCGGCATGGAGCTCGCCGCGCGTGCCGGCTACAACCCGGCGGCGGGCGTCAGCCTCTGGGAAAAGATGGGCCAGGCCGCCAAGGGCGCGCCGCCGCAGTGGCTCTCCACCCACCCGGCGGGCACGACGCGCATCAAGGACATCGAGTCCAACCTGCCCAAGGTCCAGGGGCTCTTCGACAAGGCGCCCAAGCCCACCCAGCGCTTCGAGCCGGCCCCGCCGCTGAAGAGCCGCAGCGCGAACTGAGCTCGTTCCGGCTGACCGCGTGCGGCCTCGTCGTCCCGGTGAGGGTGGCCGTGGCCGCTACCACCGCGCCGGCAGGGTGCGCACACGCTCGTAGCGCCCCCGCTCGGCCTTCACCAGATAGCCGCCCTGCTCCAGGTCCTTGATGAGCTTGGAGATCATCTCCCGCGAGCAGCCCAGGCGCTGCGCCATGGCCTGGTGGGTCAGGCGCTGCTGCGCGGTTTCCGGATCTTCCAGCAAGTGCTTGAGCCGGCCGTAGACGTCGTTCAGCGCCAGCTGCTTCGTGGACAGCGTCGCAGCGCGCGCACGCTGGATCACCTTGGCGATGAGCTCCAGCGCGAACTCCGGCTCCGCGCGGATGTGCTCCAGCAGGCTGGCGCGGGTGAGCAGCACGCACCGGCACGGCGTTTCGGTGATGACGCTGGCACTGCGCGGGCCGCCGTCGAGGCTCATCTCGCCGACGTACTCGCCCGGACCGTACATGCCGTAGGTGATCTCGCGCCCCCGGTGGTCACAGCTGAACACGCGGAGCTGCCCGCTGAGCACCAGGTACAGCGTGTCACCCTGGCTGCCTTCCTCGATCAGCAGCGTGCCCTTGCGATAGCTGCGCTCCACGCCGCGGGCCGCCAGACGCTGCAGCAGCGGTGGCAGGCCCGGCCAATCGGCCAGGGCGGGGGCGTGCGAGGTCGAGGCAGGGCTCATCAAGCGGGTCCGGGGCGGCGCGCGGGACGGTACCCGCGATGCGGCAGATGTTAGCGCCGCGGCTTGCGCCGGGCGGTCGGCATGGACTGCGAGCCCCCCGTTCCCTGGAGAGACCGGGGCGGGCGGCGATTGGCAACTGACGACTGGCGACTGGCAGCCGGGGTGACCGGCGCGCTCATGGGCAGGCTCGACGCGGATGACGTCTGGCTGCCGCCTTGTGGCGTCCCTCCAGAAGTCCCAGGGTCAGGGGGCCTTGCGGCGGCGAGCGCCCGGATGTGGCGGCGCGGAGGGAGCGCCGGGGACGGTCTCGTGTCAACGGCGGGCCGGCCTGAGGCTTCCCCTGCTGCCGGCCTCCGAGCCGGGTCGTGCACAGGGTCGTGTGCAAGATCGGGTGCACGGTGGAGTGCACGGTGGCGGGCCGGGCCGTCAAGACAGACGTGCGCCGGCTGCTGCAGGAGGCCACGAGGTACTGCGGGGGCCGGCGATGAACGGCTGTGTGCTGCGGGTGCTGGCGGCGGCAAGGGATTGCCCGGTGCTGCCTCGGCGGACGACGGCCGGGGCCTGCTCAGTACGGCTCGCAAGGATGAGGCTGCGGGCGCTGAAGGAACGGTGCTCTCGCGACAGGCGCCGGGTGGGTCCGCGCCGCCGCCGGCCCCGCCCGCTGGACCGGGGCGCTGCGTCGTCCACCCACCGGGGAAGGCTCGGTTGCGATTTCCGGTGGGATCACAAGTGCGATCACAAGTGAGATCACAGGTTCGGGCGACGGTGCGAGGACCGGTGCAAGTGCGAACGGGAGGGCCGACGGGAGGGCCAACGGGAGGGCCGAAGCGAATGCCGACGCAAGTGCCGAAGCAAGTGCCGACGCAAGTGCCAACGCTATGGCCGACGCCAATGCCGACGCGAGGGCTGATGTGAACGCCGACGAGAACGCTGATGCCAGGCAAGCCCCGGGGCGATCAGATCAGCTCCATGCGCAGCGCGGACATCAGCGGTGGCAGCACGGCCAGCTGGCGCATGAGCTCACCGATGCTCTGGGCGCCGGACTTGGCGCGGATGCTCTGGATCTGCGTGCGCACGGTGGAGATGGCCACGCCCTGCTCCTCGGCCACCTTGTTGGGACGGGCGCCGTCGCTCAGGAGCTTGAGCACCTCGGTCTCCGTGGGGGTGAGGCCGTAGCGCAGGGCAAACCACTGGGCGGCGAGATCCGCGCACAGCTGCTGGCGCTCCAGCACCAGCAGGACCGCGGCCTGCTCCACATTGCGGTTCAGCGGCACCACGACGACATTGGTGCGCGTGCTGCCGTCGCCCATGCGAAGGAGGCAGCGCCTGCCTTCGTGCTCCGCCCGGCCCAGGGCGTCGAAGAGCGGCCCGCCGTCGGACTCGAGCCGGGCGCGCAGGTGCCCGTTCTCCACCTGCAGCGGGAAGGTGGCGTCCAGGCTGCGCCGCGCCGCGTGGTTGGTGTACAGCAGCTGGCCGGTGCCGCTGACGAGCAGCACGCCGTAGTCCAGCTCCTCCAGCACGAGGTGCAGCCAGTGGGTGCTGAGCGAGACGGCCCGCCGGCGCTCCTGGGGCACGGTGCGCGGCAGCGGCTGGCGCAGCTCGTTCATGACCTGGTCCGCGATGCGAAGCGCGCTGGTGCGGGCCATGGCGGCATGGGACAGGACCCCGGCCGACAGGGGGGCCGACGGCCCGGTGCCCAGGTCCACGGATGGATTGCTTGACCACATGTTCATCTCCCTGATGTGGCGAGGATCGCGGCAGGCGCCCCGCCTGTTGGATGGCACCGACGGGACGCAGCAGACGCGGGTCTCGTGCCGGTGACGGACACGGCGCTGACCTCGCGCCCTTCGCCGCAGAGATGACAGGCTCTGCAGCGAAGGACATAGCCTAGAAGGGCGGCTATCGCCCAGGCCGTGAATCTTCAAAACGTGAAATGTGAGGAATTCACCAGATACCCGTCAGCTGCCGCGCTTGGCAGGGGGCGGGCTGTCCGCCTGTCCGGGGGACCCCTTCGGGTGTCCGGTGTGTCCGCGGACACCTGACGGGCGGCGGTGAGGATCAGCAAGCCGTTGAATGGAAAGGAATTTCCTCCATTGCGAGAACTGGCATGGTGCTTGCGTTAGACAGGGGGTCACCGCACTTCTCTGTCCGCCATGATCCGAGACACCTCTGCCCAGGACCGCCCCATCACCCGCACCGGGTCGTCCCACCGCCGCTGGCTCCTGGGGGGCGTCGGCCTCCTCGCCGTGGCCGGCGTCGGCCTGGCCGGTCCTCGCCTGCTGCAGGCGCTGGGTGGGGGCGCCTCCGTCAGCCTGGCCCGCCTGACGCTGGCCGAGGTGAAGGTCGGCCCCCTGACCCGCGACGTGGCGGGCGAGGGCAAGGTCGTCGCCGCCGTCAGCCCGACGCTCTATGCCGGCAACGCCGGCACCGTGAGCGTCCAGGTGCAGGCGGGGGACCAGGTCCGCAAGGGCCAGGTCCTGCTGCAGCTGCAGAGCCCGGACCTCATGGCGCGGCTCGGCCAGGAGCGTTCCAATGCCGACGCCCTGCGCAGCGAGCTGCTGCGCGCCGAGGCGGACGCCCGCCAGCAGCGCGCGCAGGCCCAGAGCAATCTCGAGACCGCGCAGCTCGCCCGCCGCACGGCACAGAACGATCTCGCCCGCCAGGAGCAGGCCTTCAAGGCCGGTGCCACCGCCAGCATGCAGGTCGACCAGGCCCGGGATGCGCTCGCCAAGGCCGACATCGCGCTGAAGCAGGCCCGCGAGCTGCTGGACCTGAAGGACGATGCCACCCGCTTCGAGCTGCAGGCCAAGCGCCAGGCCCACGAGCGCCAGCAGCTGGTCGTGGCCGACCTGGCGCGCCAGGAGGACGAGCTCAAGGTGCGCTCGCCCGTCGAGGGGCAGGTGGGCCAGCTGTTCGTGACCGACCGCATGAGCGTCGCCAAGGACGCCAAGCTGCTGACGGTGGTCGATCTCTCGGCCCTGGAGGTGCAGATGCAGGTCGCCGAGAGCTTCGCGCGCGAGCTGCAGCCCGGCATGCCCGGCGAAATCCGTGGCCCGAGCCAGACCTGGAAGGGCGTGCTGAGCTCCGTCTCGCCGGAGGTCGTGAACAACGAGGTGGCGGCCCGGCTGCGCTTTGACGGCGCCCAGCCCGGGCAGCTCCGTCAGAACCAGCGGCTCTCGGTGCGCGTCCTGCTGGACCACCGCGAGCAGGTGCTGCAGGTGGCCCGTGGCGCCTTCATCGACGAAGGCGGTGGCCGCTTCTGCTATGTGGTGCAGGGCCGCGAGGCCGTGCGCCGCTCCATCCGCCTGGGGGCGCAGAGCCTGAGCCAGGTCGAGGTGCTCGAGGGGCTCAAGCCCGGCGAGCGCGTGGTCGTCAACGGCGGCGAGCACTTCAAGGGCGCCGAGCGCATCACGCTCGCCCAGTGAGTGCGCCTCCCACTTTCCGAATCCCGCGAATCAAAGGACATCCCATGCTGAAGATGCAATCGCTCTCCAAGGTCTATCGCACCGAGATGGTCGAGACCTTCGCCCTGCGGCAGTTCAATCTCGAGGTGAAGCCCGGCGAGTTCGTCGCCGTCACCGGCCCGTCCGGCTCGGGCAAGACCACCTTCCTGACCATCGCAGGCCTGCTGGAGTCCTTCACCGGCGGCACCTACGAGCTGGACGGCCAGGACGTCAGCGGCATGAACGACGACCAGCGCTCGCGCCTGCGCAACCAGAAGATCGGCTTCATCTTCCAGGCCTTCAACCTCATCCCCGATCTGAACGTGCTGGACAACATCGAGGTCCCGCTGCGCTACCGCGGCATGGGCCGCGAGGAACGCCAGCGCCGCGCCCGCGAGGCCCTCGCCCGCGTGGGCCTGGCCGCGCGCGAGAAGCACTACCCGGCCGAGCTGTCCGGCGGCCAGCAGCAGCGCGTGGCGATCGCCCGCGCCCTGGCCGGCGGTCCGAAGCTGCTGCTGGCCGACGAGCCCACCGGCAACCTCGACAGCGCCATGGCCCGCAGCGTCATGGACCTGCTGGAGGAGCTGCACCGGGACGGCGCCACCATCGTCATGGTCACCCACGACATGCAGCTGGCCGCGCGCGCGCAGCGCAACGTGCACGTGATGGACGGCCAGGTGGTGGACATCGCCGCCGAGCTGCGTCTGGGCGAGATGCTGCATCCGCAGGGCGATGTCGTCCGCGAGACGGTCTGAGGACGCTCCATGCATCGAACCCTGTCCTCACTGAAACGCTGGCGGCGCATCGCGCTGGCCGTGGCGCTGCTCCCGCTGCTCGGCGCGGCCCGCGCGGATGACCTGCTGAGCGTCTACGCGCAGGCCCGAGCGGCCGACCCCGTGCTGGCGCAGGCCCGCGCCCAGCGCGGCGTGCAGGCCGAGCTGCTCGTGCAGAGCCGGGCACCGCTGCTGCCGCAGTGGTCGCTGTCGGCTGCCGAGGAACGCAGCGACGGCCAGCGCAGCCATGCGAGCGGCAGCCAGATCAGCCAGGTGCTGGTGGACCTGAGCCAGCTGCGCACGCTGGACGCCGCCGAGGCGCGCCTCGAGGCCCAGGATGCCCGCCTGCGCGCGGCCGAGCAGCAGCTCTGCGCCCGCGTGGCGCTGGCCTACTTCCAGGTGCTGTCCGCGCAGTCGGCGCTCGAGACGGCCGAGGCGAACGAGGCGGCCTTCGCGCAGCAGGTCAGCCAGGCCCAGGCCCGCTACGAGGCGGGACTCTCGGCGCTGGTGGACGTCGAGCAGGCGCGCACGTATCACGGCCTCTCCCGCGGCCAGACCCAGCAGGTGCGCCAGCAGCTGGCCGACGCCCGCCAGGCGCTGGCCGAGATCACCGGCCAGCTGCCGGGCCCGTTGCAGGTGCTCAGCGCCGAGCTGCCCACGCCGGTGCTGCAGCCCGAGGATCCCGAGGCCTGGGTGGCTCGCGCCATGAGCCAGCAGCCGCTGCTGCAGGCCGCCCAGCGCAGCCTCGTCGCGAGCGAGCGCCGCATCGACGCGGCGCGTGCCGGTCATCTGCCGACCCTGAACCTGGGCCTGGACAGCCAGCGGCGCAGCGGCTTCGGCGTGCCGGCCGCGGACGCAGGCCGCCTGGTCAACACCGTGGCGCTGCGCCTGAGCGTGCCGCTGTTCGCCGGCGGCGCCACGCAGTCCCAGCAGCGCCAGGCGGTGCTGGAGCGGGACCTGCAGCGCGAGCAGCTCGAGGCCACGCGCCGGGCCCTGGTGCGCGAGACCCAGGCGCAGGTGCTGGCGGTGCAACTGGGCCGCGAGCAGGTGGCCAGCAGTGCCGCGGCGGTGCAGGCCGCCGATCGCGCACTTGCCGCCACCCGCGCCGGCCAGGCCCTCGGCACCCGCACGATGACCGACCTGCTGCTGGCCATCCAGAGCCATGCGCAGGCCCGCAATGCCCACGCCCAGGCCCGCCATGCCTACGTGCTGGCCACGCTGCAGCTGCAGGCCGCCGTCGGCCAGCTGGGCGAGGCCGAGCTGGCCCGCGTGAACCAACTCCTGCAAGGAGCAAGCTGATGTTTGCCTACTACATCGAACTGGCCCTGCGCAGCTTCCGGCGCAGCCGCGGCCTGACCGTGCTCATGCTGCTGACCATCGCCATCGGCGTGGCCGCCTGCATGACGACGCTGACCATCTTCCACGTGCTCTCACGCGATCCGATCCCGCGCAAGAGCGAGCGGCTCTTCAACGTGCAGCTCGACGCCGGCCCGATGCGCGACGGCTTCGTCCCCGGCGGCGAGCCCATCTACCAGCTCACCCGCTTCGACGCCGAGGCCCTGCTGCGCGAGGCCCGCGGCCAGCGTCAGGTGATGATGAGCGGCGGCGGCGCGGCCCTGACGCCACCTGACGGCAAGGAGCGCCCCTTCCTGGTGAGCGGCCGATGGGCCAGCAGCGACTTCTTCGCGATGTTCGAGGCTCCGTTCCAGTACGGCGGCGGCTGGACCCGCGAGGACGACACGAATGGCGGCCGCGTCGTGGTGCTGTCGCGCAGGCTCAACGACCGGCTGTTCGGCGGCGCCGACAGCCGCGGCAAGACGCTGCGCCTGCGTGACAAGGAGCTGCGCATCGTCGGCGTGCTGGACCACTGGCGTCCCGTACCGCACTACTTCGACATCAGCCTGGGCGCCTATGCCGAGACGGCGGAGGTCTTTGCCCCGCTGTCCACGGCCATCGCGCTGAAGTTCGGCAGCTCCGGCAACGTGAACTGCTGGGGCAACGTCGGCAACGACATGCGGGGCCTGCAGGCACCCTGCGCCTGGCTGCAGTACTGGGTGGAGCTGGCCCAGCCCGGCGATGCCCCGGCCTACAAGGCCTACCTGGAGCAGTACTCGGAGCAGCAGCGCACGGCGGGCCGCTACGAGCGCCCGACCAATGTGCGGCTGCGCACGGTGACGCAGTGGCTGCAGGCCCAGCAGGTGGTCCCCCATGACGTGGGTCTGCAGCTGTGGCTCTCCTTCGGCTTCCTGCTGGTGTGCCTGGTCAACACCGTCGGGCTGCAGCTGGCCAAGGCGCTGCGCCGCTCGGGCGAGATCGGCGTGCGCCGGGCGCTCGGCGCACCGCGCCGGCAGATCTTCCTGCAGTTCCTGATCGAGGCGGGCAGCCTCGGGCTGGCGGGCGGCGTGCTGGGGCTGGGGCTCACGGGCCTGGGCATCTGGGCCGTGCGCCACGGCAGCAGCGACTACGCCAGCACCGTGACCCTCGACCTGCCCATGCTGCTGACCACCCTGGCGCTGGCCGTGGCGGCCAGCCTCGTGGCCGGGCTGCTGCCCGCCTGGCGTGCCTGCCAGGTGCAGCCCGCCCTGCAACTCAAGACGCAATGAGGAGGCCCTCATGGAACTGATGCCCATTCTGGCGACGCTGAAGCGCCACAAGACCGCCGCCGGCCTGATCGTGCTGCAGGTCGCCTTGACCTGCACCATCGTGTGCAATGCCCTGTTCCTGATCAGCCAGCGCATCGACCGGATCCAGGAGCCCAGCGGCATGGCCGACGAGGAGCTCGTCACGCTGCGCATGGCCGGCCTGACGCCCGACGAGAACCCCAACGCGCAGACCGCCGTGGACATCGCCGCGCTGCGCCGCCTGCCTGGTGTCAAGGGCGTGACCCTGGTGAACCAGGTGCCCTACGGTCCGCAGTTCTCCGTCAGCGGCCTGCGCCGCACGGACGACGAGAAGGCGCAGGGCGTCGGCGTGCCCGAGTACCGCGCTGGCCAGGGTGGCCTGCAGACGCTGGGCCTGCGCCTGGTCGAGGGGCGCGACTTCACGCCGGAGGAGTTCCGCGACGGCAAGGCCTATGACGAGCAGGACGGTATCAACATCCCCGCCCTCGTCCTCAGCCGCGTGACGGCCAGACGCCTGTTCCCGGAAGGCTCCGCCGTCGGCCAGAAGGTCTGGGGCGTGGGCTCCGGCCCCAGCGTCGTGGTGGGCGTGGTGGACCGCATGATCTCGCCGCACCCGGGTGGCGTGGACGAGGAGCAGCTCGCCATGATCCTGCCCATCGAGCTGAACTTCCAGCGCGGCGAGTACGTGCTGCGGGTGGAAGCCGAGCGGCGCGACGCCGTGCTGAAGTCGGCCATCGCCGCCCTGGAGCAGGCTGGCCCGCAGCGCATCCTGCGCAGCAGCAGCACCTGGGCCGACGCGCGCAGCCGCTACTACGCCCAGGACCGCAGCATGATCGGCCTGCTCGTCGGCGTGTGTGTCGCGCTGCTCGTGGTGACCGCCTTCGGCATCGTCGGCCTCGCCAGCTTCTGGGTCCAGCAGCGCACCCGCATGATCGGCACGCGTCGCGCCCTCGGGGCCACGCGGGGGCAGATCCTGCGCTACTTCCAGACCGAGAACTTCGTCCTGAGCAGCGCCGGCATCGTGCTGGGCATGCTGGGGGCCGCGGCGCTGAGCAGCGTGCTGGTGCATCAGTACGAGCTGCCCGGCCTGCCCTGGCACTACCTGCCCGCCGGGGCGGTCGCGCTGTGGGCGCTCGGCCAGCTGGCGGTCCTGGGCCCGGCCCGCCGTGCGGCGGCCCTGCCTCCGGTGGCCGCACTGCGCAGCTGACGTCCTGAGTCCTCGGGATGACCCGGCCCCGCGCGCCGCCGCCGCGGGGCCCTTCGCTTGCTATCCTCGCCCCCTCATGCGAACTGTCCTGATCATTGACGACAACCCCGGCGTGCGCGAGGCGCTCGCGTTGCTGCTCTCCCTGCACGACATCCGTGCCCTGTGCGCCGCCGACCCCGAGGAAGGCCTGGCCCTGCTCGGCCGCGAGAGCGTGGACCTCGTCATCCAGGACATGAACTTCAGCGCCGACACCACCTCCGGCGACGAAGGCCGTGCGCTCTTCCAGCAGCTGCGCCAGCGCCACCCGGACCTGCCCGTCATCCTGCTCACCGCCTGGACGCAGCTGGAGCAGGCCGTGGCCCTGGTGAAGGCGGGCGCCGCCGACTACCTGGCCAAGCCCTGGGACGACCTCAAGCTGCTGGCCTCCGTCGAGAACCTGCTGGAGCTGGCCGAGTCCAACGAGGCCCTGAGCCAGACCCGCCGGCATCGCCGCCAGCGCATCGAGGCGCTGCGCGCGCGTCACGTGCTGGGGGATCTGGTCTTCGCCTCCGACGCCATGATCGCCACGCTCGAGATGGCCTGCCAGGTGGCGCGTGCGCCGCTGCCCGTGCTGATCACCGGCCCGAATGGCAGCGGCAAGGAGCGCATCGCCCAGCTGCTGCACGCCAATTCCGCCGTCGCGGCCGGGCCGCTCGTCGCGCTGAACTGCGGGGCCTTGCCCGCCGACCTGATCGAGGCCGAGCTCTTCGGCGCGGACAGCGGCGCCTTCACCGGCGCCGGCAAGGCCCGCGAGGGCCGCTTCGAGGCCGCTGACGGCGGTACGCTCTTCCTGGACGAGATCGGCAACCTCCCGCTGGCCGGGCAGATGAAGCTGCTGCGCGTGCTGGAGACCGGCCAGTTCGAGCGCCTCGGCTCCACGCGCACCCGCAGCACGCGCGTCCGCGTGATCAGCGCCACCAATGCCGACCTCCCCGCCATGGTCGCCGCCGGCGCCTTCCGGGAGGACCTCTACTACCGGCTCAACGTGATCGAGCTGCGCCTCGCGCCGCTGGCCGAGCGTCGCGATGACATCCTTCCATTGGCCGAAGCCACCTTGGACAGCCAGGCGCGCCAGACCGGGCAGCCCGTGCGGCTCTCCGACGCGGCGCGCGCCGCCTTGCTGGCCCATGCCTGGCCGGGCAATGTGCGCGAGCTGCGCAATGCCCTGGCCCGCGCGGCGCTGCTCTGCCGTGACGGCGTGATCCAGGCGGCAGATCTTGCGCTGCCGGCCGCGTCCGCCGTGGCGGCGCAGGCCCTCATGGCGCATCGCAACCTGGACGAACCCAGCCGTGAGGCGGTGCTCTCCGCGCTGCAGTCCGCCCAGGGCATCGTGGCGCGTGCCGCGCAGCAGCTGGGGCTGTCGCGTCAGGCCTTGTACCGCCGCATGGACCGCTACGGCCTGCCCCGCGAGGGCGGGGTCTGACGCCCATGCGCGCCTGGCTCCAGGTTCATGCCTTGCAGTACCTCGGTCTGCGGGTCTTGCTGAGCCTGCTGCTGATCAGCGCCCTGGCCCTGGGGCTCGATGCGGTCTTCAGTGTCGGCCCGCTGCCGCCCTTGATGCGCGAGCGGGGCTGGGGCGCCTTCCTGGTCCGCAGCCAGCTGTGGCTCCCGCTGCTGCTCCTGGCGCTGCTGCTGCCGGTGGCCGGCCTGCTGGTGATGTGGTGCCTGGCGCCGCTGCGGCGGGTGCTGCGGGCGCTGGAGGGCGCCGTCCTCAGTTACCGCGACGGGGACTTCAACACCACCCTGGCGGCCGAGGGCCAGGGCGAGGTGCAGGCGCTGCTGCAAGCCCACCGGGAGCTGGCCATGGCGCTGCGCGGCCAGCGCCAGCAGCTGGCCCAGCGCGAGCTGCTGCTGGACACCGTGGTGCAGAACACCCCGGTCGCGCTGCTGCTCGTCGACGCGCACGGGCAGGTCGCCTACGCCAACATCGCCGCGCGCCAGCTCCTGGCCGATGGCCGCCGCCTGGCAGGGCAGTCGTGGGACCAGGTCCTGGCCCCGCTGCCCGCAACGCTGGCGGACGCGCTGCGTCAGGGCGAGGATCAGCTCCTGACCCTGCCCGAGGTCGGCGAGGGCCAGGGCGAGCCCGAGAGCTTCCACCTCTCGCAGCGCCCGCTGAACCTGCTCGGGCAGGCGCACCGCCTGGTGCTGCTGCGACGCATCACCCGCGAGCTGTCGCGCCAGGAGGTGGCGAGCTGGAAGCGCGTGATCCGCGTCATCAGCCACGAGCTCAACAACTCGCTCGCGCCCATCTCTTCGCTTGCCCACAGCGGTGCCGAGCTGGCGCGGCGCGGTCAGCTCGAGCGCCTGCCCCAGGTCTTCCAGAGCATCGGCGAGCGCGCCCGCCACCTGCACGAGTTCCTGGACGGCTACGCCAGCGTCGCGAAGCTGCCCCTGCCGCGCCTTGCGCCCGTGCCGTGGGCCGACTTCATCGCGCAGCTGAAGAGCCAGCAGGCTTTCGAGCTCGACGGCCCGCTGCCGGCGGGCACCGCGAGCTTCGACCGTGCCCAGGTCGAGCAGGCGCTCATCAACCTGCTCAAGAATGCCCATGAGGCCAGTGAGGCGCAGGGGAGTGCCATGGAGGTCCGCCTCGCCGTGCAGCGCCAGGGGGCCGAGTGGTGCCTGAGCGTCAGCGATCGCGGGCCGGGCATGAGCGAGGTCGTCCTGGCGCAGGCGCTGCTGCCGTTCTACTCCACCAAGCGCAGCGGCACCGGCCTCGGCCTGGCCCTCGCACGCGAGATCGCCGAGGCCCACGGCGGACGCATCCTGCTCGCCAACCGCGAGTCGCACGAGGGAGGCGGGCTGCGGGTCAGCCTGCTGCTGCCAGCGCGCTGAGGTGCTGAGGTGCTGAGGTGCTGCGATCGGGGCCATCGGCCGAGCAGCACCCGCGGTGTCACGAGGGGCGGCGACGAGTCACCCCGTCGCGGAGCGCACCCCTGCAGAGCTGCAGGTTGTCCGCACGTGCGCCGCCACGACGGCGTGGGCGCCGCTGGCGCTGCGTGGTCCGTCCGGCGTGCTCAGCCCCAGCGTGCGTGGCTCAGGAAGGGGTTGCTGCGCCGTTCCTCGCCGAAGGTGGACTCCGGCCCGTGCCCCGGAATGAACACGGTGTCGTCGCCCATGGGCCACAGCCGTTCCGTGATCGAGCTGATCAGCTGTGCGTGGTTGCCGCCGGGGAAGTCCGTCCGGCCGATCGACCCGGCAAACAGCACATCGCCCACGAAGCAGCGCCGGGCAGCCGCGCTGTGGAAGACCACATGGCCCGGCGTGTGGCCGGGGCAGTGCCGCACCGTCAATGTTTCCTGGCCGATCTGCACTGTGTCGCCGTCCTGCAGCCAGCGCGTGGGCGTGAACGTCTCCACCTGAGGAAAGCCGAACATGGCGCTCTGCTGCGGCAGGCCGTCGATCCAGAACTGGTCGCCCACATGCGGCCCGATGATCGGCAGCCCCTTCAGCCGCGCCAGCTCCGCCGTGCCGCCGGCGTGATCGATGTGCGCATGCGTGAGCCAGATCGCCTGGAGCGTGAGTCCCCGCCGTTCCACCTCCTGCAGCACCCGCGGGATCTCCCCGCCCGGATCGATCACCGCCGCCTCCTGCGTCTGATCGCACCAGACGAGGGAGCAGTTCTGCTGGAAGGGCGTGACGGGGATGGTGAGGTGGTGGAGGGGCATGGGAGGAGGCGGCTGATGACAACGTGTCGAAGTGGCGGGCGAATTATCGAAGTGTTGGAGGGCGGCGTGGCGCGGTGTGGCGCCTCGCGAAGGCGCTTGCGGCTTTGGACGGGGCGCTGTCGGGGGGGGCCTGCCGTCAAGTCCGCGGGCGCCTGTCAGGGATGATTGTCAGCCGAGTGGGCGGTCCCAGGCGGGCTGCCGGTGCGCAGGCTCGGCCGATTGCCGGCGGTCTCCGAAGGCGGCCCCTCGATCTCCGTACGGGCGCGCGACCGCTTCACCGCTCACCAGCCCCGGGACTCCTGGTCGACCGCTGATCGGCCAGCACGCGGCCCTCGCATGGCGGAAAACGATGGGCGCCTTCCGCGGGCACCTTGTACATGCACGCCGCGAACAGCGGGTGGCCGAGCCATCCGTGCAGCCATGACCGTACCGAGGGCAGGTCCAGCGCGTCAAACCATGCCGGCTCCACCGCGGCGAACTGGCGGACGAAGGGCAGCACGGCCCAGTCAGTGGCACAGGGCGTGGCGCCTCCCAGGAAGGCGGCGCTGTGCAGCCGCGCCTCCAGCGGTCTCAGCAGCACCTCCACCGCCTGGTCACGGTGCGCCTCTGGCGGCAGCGGCTCATCCGCGTAGCGCTGGGGATACTTCCAGCGGTCCAGGTGGAGTTTGAAGTCGCCGTCGTTTCGCTGCAGCAAGTCCAGGTTCCCCGGCGACTGCGCCCGCGCCCACCAGCCCTGCGCATCGGGCGTGGCCAGTGCCCATCGCATGATGTCCCAGCTCTCGTCGATGATGCGGCCATCAGGCAACTGCAATACCGGTACGGTGGCCTTGGGAGACAAGGCCAGCAAGTCCGCAGGCTTGTCGCGCAAGCGGACCTCCACCGCTTCGAAGTCCCGCCCGGCCTGCAGCAGGGCCATCCGTGCCCTCATCGCGTAGGGGCAGCGGCGAAAGGTGTAGAGCCGCGGCAACTCGGGCAGACCCGGCGGGGTGTGTGGCGCGTGCGGTGTGAGCGTCGAGGTGGGCATGGGGAAGCGCCGTGCAGGCAGCGATCAAGTCAAGTCGGCGTGAACGTGCTTGCGGCTCAATGCACCCGCAGCACCTCGAACGTCTGTCGAGCGGAGGCGATCTGCAGGGACACCTCGTCACCCTCGCATTTGCCCAGCAGCGCCCTGCCCAGGGGAGCCTCGCTGCTGATGACCTGAACGATCTGATCGCCGCTGACCAGCTTCATGCTGCCCCCCAGCGGGCCGAGAAACAGCTGCTGCTGCCTGTCATCGGCATCGACCAGGCAGACCAGCGCGCCGATCTGTATGCCTTTGCTGGCGTCGTAGGCGGGCGGGCGGAACTGGCGCCACTGGGCCATCGCCTCGCGGATGGCTTCCGCGCGCCGGGCTTGGCCCGTGGCCAGGTAGGCGGCCTCGAGCCCCAAGGTGTCGTACTTGTTCTCGGCGATGTTCTCTTCGTGCGTCGCCGTTTCATGCGCCGCCCGCGCGGCCGCTTCGGTTTGCTGCAGGTCTTCGGCGAGCCGTTGCAGCACCTGCTGCTGCAGCAAGAATTTATCCATGATCAAAGGTTGGCATCGCGAACAATCGGGGGCGCCTGATTATCGAAGGTTCCTCCCGCGCTCGGCGCTTCGGCGGCCCTCGGCAAGCGACACGATGACGCCACGGACGCCGGCCCGCCCAGCGGGGCTCGCGGGTCGGGCGCCGCGGTCGCGCAGGTGTCGGCTTGGGCCGGGTTGCGGTCGATCACCCATGAGCGCTTCGCGGACTGGCAGACCCGGGCAGCGAGTCCGAGGCACGTCGCACGGCCCCTCCGCCTGTCGGTGGATGCGCGTCCAAGCGCCCGCTCTGCGTCATTCTGCGGAGGTGTCCCTTTGTCGAGCTCCGATCGGCGGTCTCTGGGTCTGCTTCTGCCTGGCGCTGTTGTGGGGCCTGCTGGCGGTGGCGGCCCGGTGGCTGGACTGGACAGGAGGGCCAACCTTTCACAGCGGCTGACCAAGGCCACTTGAAATCCGTCGTCAGGTGAGTCCCAATGCCTCGCATGTCTCAACCGCTTGTCGAGCCCGGCGTGATCCTGCGCCACTGCACGGCGACCGAGGCCGCCGAATTGAGGGCGGCCTGGCTTGCTGCGTTTGGTGCCCATCGCCATGGCGTGAATGCCAAGGACTACCTTTGGCACATCTTCAGTGCGGGCCGCTATCCCAGCGTGGAGCGCGATGAAGCAATCGCCCAGTATCGGCAACAACGGGCCGCCGAGTACGTGGTCCTCTCCAATGACGGCAGGACAGCCTTCGCCACGGATCGGCTGCCGAGCAGCGCTTCATTCGTCGACTACTACGTGTTCCCCCCGAATCTCGCCTGGACCATGGCTTTCACCCACGAGGCCGGCTGGCTTGGGCCGTACTTCGCCAAGCACGCCAACTTCGAGCCACTGAACCTTGCCAATCTCGCCCAGCTCAAGAAGAGGCAAGCGGCCGCGGCAGCCCGAGCCAAGGGGTGGGCTTGAATCCGTCCTCTGAGCGCTCATTCGAGCCACCTGGCGTCGGCAAGCCGCCGCTCGAGGCTCACTTCAAAGGCCAGGCGCTGTGATGATCGAGGGCGTTGCCTCACTGATGGCCGACATCCTCCTGCCGCTCCTCCTCGGCGTCTTCGAGATGGCGGTGCTGGTACTTGTCGCCAGCGTCAGGCCCTGGCGGTACGTGCTGTCGAGTTCGTTCCGGCAACGAACCCATGCCGAGTTCGCTCAGCGCGCGGCCTGGGTCAAGTGGTGGCACCTTTTCTGGGGAACGGCCGCTCTGGTCTGCAGCATGGCCATCGTCGCTGGCGCGGTTCTGCTCTACGGCGGCCCCCCGGCTGGGGCCCATCCACCACGCGACCCCGAGTCCATGCGGGCGAAGGCCCTGCAGACGCTGGGCGGCGCTGCGGCCAGGCGGGCCAGCGAGGCCCGGCCGTGAGCCCTCGCCCATCGTTCAGGCGAACCCACGACGGCACGTCACCTGCGGGCCTCGTGTCGCTGCTTCCCTTCGAGGTACGGGCGTCGCGCCGGCTTGCCTCGGCCAGCCGCCGCCTGGATACCGCTTCCACGTTGACCGACTGCGCCGGCGCGAGCCACCTCCGAATCGTGTGATGAAGCGGCGGGCATGCGGTCGGCATGCTGGGGGACGTGCAGCGAATCAGGAGAGGACCCTGAGCCCGTGCGCGGCGCCGCGCGCAGGGACGGCGCTCATGGGCGGGCGCCAGTCGGGCGTGCTATCCCTGCTTGGACTGCTCGCCGTTGTGGCCCTGCCCGGGCCGGTCGTCGTCGCAGACACGGCGAGCGGCGCGCTGCGGGCCCTGCGAGGCCGCGGCATCCTCGGCCTTGAGGACGCTGGTGTGGATGTAGTCCGTGGCGTAGTGGTGGCTGCCCGGCGTCGTCGGCGTCTTGCTGAGGATCTGCGCGAAGTTGCACGCCAGGATCTTCATGGAGTGGCCCTTGGCGAACTGGCGCCGGTCGAACTGCACGCCGACATCATGCCGGCTGAAGCGCGCGTTCGTCGCCGATGTGGCAATGAAGCGCGGCGTCTCCAGGCCCTCGCCCCCGTGATAGACGCGATGGATGATGGGGTAGCCCTGCTCGATCACGCCGGCGCGCCGCAGGTGCGTCCAGTTGGTGACCGGCGTCGTGTTGAAGGTGAAGACCTCCCGCACGTGCGCCGAGAGATAGCCGGCCTGCTGCGCCAGGCCGCCGCCCAGCGAGTGCCCGACGGCGTAGATCTTCACGTGGGGATGACCTTGCGCGGGGTCCACGAGCCGGGCAATCAGACGGGGTAGATGCTCGCGTGCCGTCCGGTACTGTGCGGGCTCGATGCCGATGGCGGCCGAGACGTTGGTCGACCAGTCGGCCCAGGCCTGACCGTCACGGTTCTCGGTGCCGCGGAAGGCGATGACCGCCTCCTGCATGACGCCCTGCTCGTCGCGATAGACATACGTCTCGTAGAAGAGGCCGTTCTGGTGGTTCATGCAGGGCGGCTCGCCCGGGCCGGTGGGGATCCAGCGCGCCCAACCCGCGGCCGCGCCGGCCGCCCGCGGCATGCCGTACTGGGCATCGCCCTTCCAGCCGGCATCGAGGTACTGGCAGCCTTGCTTGTCACGCGCGGCTGCCTGGAGTTCGCCTCGGTAGACGGTCTCGGCAAACAGGGCCATGAGCCCATAGCGCCGCGAGGTTTCCACCAGGAACTCGTCGTCTTCCGACTTCTTCTCCGTCACATCGTTGAGGCCGTTCGGCTTGCTGTAGGCGTCTCGGCTGGCTTCGAGCGTCATCAGTGCGCCGCAGCCGGGGATCGCGCCAAGCAGTAGCAAGCCGGCTGCAAGGGCCGCAGCCCTGGCACGGAGCCATGGTGTGAATTTCATCGCTTCTTCCTCTCGAATGCCCGGCGAAACGGATCGCGGATCTGCCGGCGTGAGCAGGCGGGGGTCCTGCCGTCCCCGCCCCAGCGCGTCGCCGTGACGCGCATCGCCTGCCCGCTGGGCGGGGCCTGCCGCCCACCGGCGGCCGGCGGGAGTATGCGAGCCGATGTTCGAGGGGCGAATCCACAAATTTGATGATGTGGGCGGCGATACCAGCCTTCAAAGTCCGGGCGATCCGAATCAACAGGGGAGATGGCGATGCTGAGGAAGACCTTGACGAAGAAGCCGTGGCGCTGGCTCGCCATCAGCTGCAGCTGGATGCTGCTGTTCCCCGCTCCGGGCTGGGCCGAGGACGTGCCCCCTGAGAAGCTGACGGAGGCCGAGAAGCAGCGGGCGTTTGAGCTGGAGAAGGCCAAGATGTTTGCCGACAAGGAGAAGGACCTCATCACCTCCCAGAACGAGCTGGCGAAGGCCAAGGTCGCGGCCGCGACGCCCGCGGCCGCCGCCGGCGTCACGCCGCTGACGGGGGCCGTGACGGGGGCGAACGAGATGAGCTTCGCCATGTACATGGTGTCGCTCGAGGGGCTGGAGCGTGTGGCCCAGGCGCTTTGCAACGACCTGGCCCGGCAAGGCGTGGCCAAGGCCTTCATGACCGGCAAGGACGCCGTCGAGGCGTCGGCGAAGGACGAGGCAGCCCGGCGCGCGCGGGAGCAGCTCACCGTGAAGCTGAAGGTCGCGAAGACGGAGGTCGAGGCGATGACCGCGCGCCTGGACGGCACGAGCCAGCAGCCGAAGATCAGCGCCGCCTCCGTGGCCGCCATCGCCAGCGGCATCGACATGGCGTCCGGCCTTCTCAAGGGGGTGGCGGGCCTGGCCGGGCTGTTCAAGTCGGAGCGCACGATCCAGGGCGCCGACAACGTGCTGACGTCGGCCGAGGTGTCGGCCGCGCTGTCCATGTGCAAGGCCGGCGGTGCCAATGCGGCCGCTCCGGTCGTTCGCTACCTCGACGGCGATGCCCAGGCGCTGTTGGCGAAGGTCGCGGTCATCGGCAACGAGGTCAAGGTCGTGAGCGACCTCGCCAGCGATCTGGAGGGAGCCGCGACCAAGATGCTGAACGCGGCCGCAGCGCTGGAGGCGGAAGTGGTTGCCGCGACGAGCGCAAAGAACAAGGCCCAGCTGGAAGCCCTCAAGGCCCGCAAGGCGCCCGCCAACTTCGACGTCTTCAAGTCCAAGGTGTCCGCCCTCGTCACCCAGGCTCAGGCCTATGTGGATGCCGTGTACCAGGTGGATACGACGTCCGGCCTGTCGCCGATGATCGTGTCGGCCCAGTTCCGAGTGCTGCGGGAGGCGCTCGAGACGGACGCTCGGCTCACGCTGACCCTGCTCAAGTCCGGAGGCTATGCCCTCACCACGAAGCGGCTGCTGCTGAACGACCGCGTCGACTTCGCCGGCGGGCTGGCCGTGAGAGCCAGCGTCTCGAACCGGAGCGGCGACCTGGCCTACGACCGCGTCTTCTACCGCGACAGCGGCTGGATCCGCGCGGACTTCCACACGACGGGGGAAACGATCAAGCGTCAGAACTTCTAGGGCTTGCCATGAAGCTCCACGCTGCACGCCAGGCCAGGCGGCTGGTCCAGGACGACATCCGGGAGGTGCTTTACGAGCACGTCCAGCAGCTCGCCAATCGCGCGCCGGGCGAGCGATGGAAGAAGAGCAAGCCCGCGGTTCCCTTGCTGAGCGTGGGCATCTCGCAGGGCGACGGACCGGACGACTATCGCGTGGCCGTGCGGATCTCCCGCCACGGCTACCGCGTCGACACCCTGAACCAGGTGCTGAGCCGGCACGCGCCCGGCGTCATCGACCTGCGCTATGTGGGGCGCATCTTTCCGGTGGGCGTCGCGCCGATGGTCGTGGCCAGCGGGGAGTCCTCGGTGTCCCACTACCTGACGGGGACGGGCACGATTGGCTGCCCGGTGTATGACCGCTCCACCGGTGCGCCGATGCTGCTCTCCAACAACCATGTCATCGCCTTGGAGAACGACGCCGTCGTGGACGACGCGGTGATCGACCCGGGCGCGGACGATGGGGGCCGCCCCGACACCAGCACCGTCGCGAGGTATGCGCGTTGCGTCAGTCTGGACTTTTCCGGCGAGGCGAACCGGGTGGACTGCGCCGTTGCACGACTGGTCCCGGGGGTTACGCTCAAGATGCCGGCGGCCACCGGCTATCTCTATGACCCGACGCTTGGCCCGGCACAGGCCCTGAGGAAGTCTGTCGTGAAGAAGCTGGGGCGTACCACGGGCCTGACCACGGGCGTCGTGACCGCCGTCGAGATGGGTCGCTTCTTTGTCGACTACCAGAACGGCCCGGCGGCCTTCGAAGGGCAGATCGAGGTCACCGGCCTCTCGGGCGCGTTCGCGGCGCATGGGGACAGCGGGTCCCTGGTGGTGAACGATCGTGGCGCCGCCGTGGGCCTGCTCTTCGCCGTCAGCGAGACCGGGGTGGCCTATGTCAACCCGATCGGCCCGGTCCTCGCCGGGCTGGACGTGAGGCTGACGCCCTAGCCTGCCCGGCGCCCCCTCACGGCATCGGCGTCAGCAGGAAGGCACGCTGCTTCCCGCCGATGGTGCCGGTCCCCGCCAGCTGGCCGGCGTCGTTCAGGAACAGACGGGTGGCATCGACGTTCGTCAGGCCGGGGACCAGCGTGTTCACGTTGAGCATCACGCCATTCGAGTAGAGGAAGGGCTGCCGGCTGCCATTGGCCAGCGTGGCATGGCCGACGACCTGCCCGGCGGCATTGATGCCCAATGCCGTGCTGGTGGTTCCGCCGAGGGTGCCGAGGTCGATCATGCGGGTGCCGTCGTGCAGGAAGGCGTGCAGCAGCCCCGCCGGTGTGCGCGCCGAGCCCGCCACCTGCCCGTGCCGGTTGATGGCGTAGCCGACGCTGCTGGTGCCCCCCAGCGTGCCGAGGTCCACCATGCCGCGACTGTCGAACACGAAGGCATGGCCGAGGCCCGCACCGTTGGTGCTCGCGCCGGTGACCTGGCCGGCGTCGTTGACCGCCATCGCGTGGCAGAAGCGGCCGCCCAGCGTGCCGGGATCGACGAGACCCTGGCCCGTCGTGAGGAAGCAGCGCGACGTGCCGGTGGCGTCATAGGCGCTGCCGACGACAAGCCCGGCCTGGTTGATGCCGTAGGCATAGCTGTACAGGCCGCCATAGGTGCCAAGGTCCCGCATGCCGGAGGCGGTCGCCAGGAAGGCGTGGTCCCGTTCGTCAGCGGTGCGGGCGTAACCCACCACCTGCCCCAGGTCGTTGACGGCCGCGACGGTGCTGAAGCTTCCGCCGAAGGTGCCCAGGTCCAGGGCGCCGCCCCCGCTCAGCAAGGTGGCGTCCAGGCGGAGGCCGGCGGCGTCCATCACATTGCCGGCCGCGACGCCCGTGGGGCTCACCGCCAGGGCTCGACCGGGGCGGGCGCTGAGGGCCGTGGCGACGCCGCCGGTCCAGATGGCGGGATAGGGCGTGCCGTCGGCAGCTTCCGCGTAGCCCACCACCTGCCCGGCGTTGTTCAGGCCATTGGCGGCGCTGCTGGCCCCACCCAGGGTGCCCAGATCCGTGAGCGTCCAGCCGGCAGCCAGGGCGGCCGAGGCGCTCAGGCCCCAGGCCAGGCAGGAGGTCAGGCCGATGGCGGCCAGGCGCAGCGCGTGCTTCTTCATCATGAGGAGGTCCTTCCGAACGTTGACGGTGGACCGAGGCCGCCGCAGGGGCGATGGCGCTCGGGTGAAGTCAGTGTCAGCGTCCGCTGGCTCATGGCGTGAGCCAGTGACCAGAACCCATCGTCACAGTTCGAATCGGCGCGAAGCCGCAGCCTTCCGTGCGAGCGCGTCGACGGGCGCCGCCTCACTCGCGGGCCACCGCCTCCACCTGGATGCGCAGCTGGACCTCCATCTTGAAGCCCCAGTCCTTGCCGGCGGCGAGACCGAACTCGTCGCGCTGGAAGCTGCCGGCGGCGTCGGCGCCGCAGAAGTCGCGCTTGAGCATGGGGTGCGGCATGCACTTGAGCTGGCGGAGGGTGAGCGTCAGGGGCCGGGTCTTGCCATTGAGCGTCAGCTCGCCCAGCACCTGGGTCGGCACCCCGGCCTGGATGGCGTCGAAGCGACCCTTGAAGGTGGCCCAGGGGTTCTTCTCGACGTTGAAGAAGTCCTTGCCGCGGGCCCAGGCGTTCATGGCCTCCAGGCCGAAGTCGATGCTGGCCAGGTCCATCTGCACGTCGACGCTGCCCGCGCCGGTGGCCTTGTCATAGACGATGGTGCCGGCATTGCGGTTCAGCTTGCCGCGCCAGTAGGACATGCCCATGTGGTCGGCCTCGAAGCTGGGATAGGTGTGGGTGGGGTCGATCTCGTAGGTGGCGGGCGCCGCCTGCGTGGCGGTGGCGAGCAGGGCGGAGGCGAGCAGCAGCGGTTTCATGGGCGGTCCTTGGGGTGAAGCCTGGCGGGGTTGCCATGCCTACGACGAACGACGCAGGCGGGTTTCGACAGGACCGCATCATCGCCGCACTGGCTGCGGGACGGCCGCCGACCTCAGCGCGTGCGCAGGCGGGTCGGCGCCGGGGCCTGACGGGCGGACCAGTCGGCCTGCCGGGCCAGCTCGGCGGCGGTGACGTCGTCGGCCGTCACGAGGTACTCGTTGCTGGAGCGTTCCACGAAGTAGGCCGAGCGGAAGCGCTGCAGCAGTTCGCCCAGGGCCCGGCGGGCGTTGCCGGGAGTGCCGTGGAAGGTGAGGGTCAGTTGCGTCATGGTGAGGGGTGCCGGAGGCGCCGACCGGTGGAGGGGATCGGTCAGTCCTGAACGGCGCCGCCCGTGCCGGCGTTGACAGCGTGGTGCAGGGCGGCGCTGCCACGCCCGCTCAGGCGTGCCGGCTCACTGCCCGGCGCCGGCCTTGCGGAAGGCCGCGGGAGGGCGTCCGAGCCAGCGCTGGAAGGCGCGGCGCATGCGTTCGGTGCTGCCGAAGCCGCAGTCCTGCGCAATGCGCTGCACCGACGGCGAGCCGCCCTCCAGTGCCGCGCGTGCCGCCTCCAGGCGCAGGCGTTCCACCAGCTGGGCCGGCGTGGTGCCCGTCTCGTCCCGGAAGCAGCGCGCGAAGTGGCGCGGGCTCATGCAGGCCTGGGCCGCCAGGTCTTCCACGCCGAGGGGCAGGTGCAGGTGCTGGCGGACGTAGTCGAGCAGCGCCCCGAAGCGCCCCTCCGGCCGCTGCGCCTCCAGCAGCGGGGAGAACTGCGACTGCCCGCCCGGCCGGCGCCGTTCGACCACCAGCTGCCGGGCCGCCTCGCGCGCGACCTCCTCGCCGCAGTCGTGGGCGACCAGCGCCAGGCAGAGGTCGATGCCGGCGGTCATGCCGGCGCTGGTCCAGAGCTCGGGGCGCTGCGGGCGGTGGCGGCGGGTGGCCGGTTCCCGCACGTAGATGCGGTCCGGCTGCAGGCGCACGGCCGGGTGTTCGGTGGCGAACTGCCGGCTGCGCGACCAGTGCGTGGTCGCGGCGCGGTGGTCCAGCAGCCCCGCGGCGGCCAGCAGCAGGCTGCCGCTGCAGATGCTGGCGATCCGCGCCCCGCTCCGGCTGGCCCGCTGCAGCCACCGGACGAGGGGCAGGTCCTGGCAGGCGGCGTCCACGCCGTCGCCGCCGATCACCATGACCAGGTCGCTGCGGCCGCAGGCGCGCGGCAGCGATTCCACGGGCCAGGCCACCCCGGCCGAGCTGCGCACGGGGCCGGGGGCACGAGCCGCCAGGCGCCAGTCGTAGCTGCCCGGCTGCGCCAGCCGCGCCACTTCGAACACGGCCATGGGGCCGGCCAGGTCCAGCTGCTGGAAGCCGGGAAAGAGCACGAAGACGATGCGGCAGGCCATGCGGCATTGTGGCATCCAGGCGCGCGGTGGCGGATGGCAGAAAAGGTGGGAACAGCGTCCTGGCAGTCATGCCGACGGATCCGGATACTGACGACTCCCCTGCTTCATCGGCTCGCCGCGGCCGCCCTGCCATGCCTGCGCATCCCCTGACCATCGGCCTTCTGATCTTCGACGAGGTGGAGCTCCTCGACATGGCCGGGCCCTACGAGGTCTTCACCACCGCGACCCGCATGCACGCCCGGATGCATGCCGGCGCCCCGCCGCTTTTCACGGTCCGCACGCTGGCCAGCCGGGCCGACCCCGTGCGGGCCCGCGCGGGCCTGGCATTGCAGCCGGAGGGCACGCTGGACGCGCATCCGCCGCTGGACTGCCTCATCGTCCCGGGGGGCGTGATCGACGCCGAGCTGGGCAACACCGCGCTGCTGGCGTGGATCGCCGCGCAGGCCCGCACGGTCCCGCTGCTGGCCTCGGTGTGCACCGGCGCGCTGCTGCTGGCACAGGCCGGCGTCCTGGACGGGCGCGAGGCCACCACGCACTGGGAGGACCTGGACGCCCTGCGCCGCCTGCGCCCCGGGCTGCGTGTGGTGGAAGGGCGGCGCTGGGTCGATGCCGGCCCTGTGGTCACCTCCGCCGGCATCTCCGCGGGCATCGACATGAGCCTGCACCTCGTGGAGCGGCTGCACAGCCGCGCGCTGGCCCTGCGCACCGCCCGACAACTCGACTTCGACTGGACCGAATCCCATGACTGACGATCGCTCGCCCGCCCTTGACCGCCATCTCCTCACCATCACCCAGCGGCCGCCACGGGTCTTCGTCCATGGCGACGGATCCTGGCTCGTGGACGACAGCGGCCGGCGCTACCTGGACCTCGTGCAGGGCTGGGCGGTCAACAGCCTCGGGCACAGCCCGGCGCTCGTGGCCGAGGCGCTGGCCTCCCAGGCGGGCCGGCTGCTGAACCCCGGGCCGGCCTATTACAGCCGCCCCATGCTGGACCTCGCTCGGCGCCTGACCGAGCTGAGTTGCTTCGACCGCGTCTTCCTGGCCAGCTCCGGCGCCGAGGCCAACGAGGGCGCCGTGAAGCTGGCCCGTCGCTGGGGGCAGAAGATGAAGGGCGGCGCCCACGAGGTCATCAACTTCCACGATGGCTTCCACGGGCGTACGCTCGCCATGATGAGCGCCTCGGGCAAGCCCGGCTGGGACCGGCTCTATGCGCCGATGCCCACCGGCTTCGCGAAGGCCCGGCTCCATGACATCGAGTCCGTGCGCCGCGCCCTCACGCCGGCCACGGTGGCCGTGATGCTGGAGTTCGTGCAGGGCGAGGCCGGCGTCAACCTGGTCGATGCCGGCTTCGTGCGGGAGCTGCGAGCCTTGTGCACGGCGCACGACCTGCTGCTGATCGCCGACGAGGTGCAGACCGGCATCGGCCGCTGCGGCACGGCCTTCGCCTATGAGCAGTACGGCATCGAGCCGGACCTCATGACGCTCGCCAAGGGCATCGGCGGTGGCGTGCCGCTGTCCGCGCTGCTGTGCAAGGAACGCTTCAACTGCTTCGAGCCGGGGGACCAGGGCGGCACCTTCTGTGGCAATCCGCTGATGGCGGCGGTCGGTCTGGCCGTCGTGAACGAGGTGTGCCGTGCGGACTTCCTCGCGGACGTACGGCAGCGCGGCGAGCAGCTCTCGCGCGGCCTGCAGGCGATTGCACGGGACTTCGGCTGCCCGGGCGAGCGCGGCCTGGGCCTGCTGCGGGCGCTGCAGCTGCCGTCCGACGATGCGGCTGCCGTCGTGGAGGCGGCGAGCTCCCTCGCGCCTGCGGGCTTGCTGCTCAACGCGCCGCGCCCGAACCTGCTGCGCTTCATGCCCGCGCTGAACATCAGCGCGGCGGACCTCGACGACGCGCTGGGCCTCCTGCGGCAGGCGCTGCACGAGGTGTGGGGATGAGAGGCGGGGTGAGGTGAGCCGCGAGGCCGGCGCGAGGGGCCCGGAAAATCGGGTGCTTCAGCATGATCGCCTCCGGAGGGTGGGCGGGCTGCAGGCCGCTCTGCCAGGGTCTGCCGGCCCGCTTGATTCGACAGGGGCGCATGAATGGTAGGCCGCCGCACGCGGCGCCGGTGCGGTGATCCGGCGGGGCTGTAAGCGTGTGCATCCGGCGCTCCGGGGCAGGTCCGCACCGGCTGCAGCCAGCTCACACGCAATTTACGTCTCGCTACGAGCTTGCGCCGTGTGGCAGCGTAGGCTGCGAGGCGTGAAGACGATCCTCCACCCGCCTCGGCCGACCCCCGCGCCCCGGCCCCCCCGCCTGCCGACCACCCGGACGCTGCTGTGCCTGGGCCTGGCCACCGCGCTCGCGCTGGGCGGATGCAGCACACCGTCCTCCGTCACGCCGTCCGGCACGGTGCCGCCGGCGGGGCGCACGGCGGACCAGCAGCGCCGCAGCGACTTCGACAAGTCGCTCGATGCCTGGCATGGCGCGACGGTGCAGGAGCTCGTCCGCAAGCTCGGCAAGCCGGAGTCCATCGACCTGCGCAACGACGGCGCGCTCGACTACCAGTACTCGAAGTCCGGCCGCACGACCGGCGACAAGCGCCCGGCGTTCAGCTGCACGGTGCGCTACATCGTCGAGGGCGGCACCCTGCGCGTGATCGGGCACACCATCCAGGGCTGCTGAGTCGCATCGGCCGGCCTCACAGCGGCTTCACCCCGAACACCTGCCGCAGATAGGCCAGGAAGGTCTCGTCGTCGCACAGGGTCTTGCCCGGGCTGTCGCTGAGCTTGGCCACGGGCTGGCCGTTGGCATGCGTCAGCTTCATGACGATGTTCAGCGGCGTGAGGCCGAGGTCGTTGCTCAGGTGGGTGCCGATGCCGAAGCCCAGTTGCACGCGGTCCGCGAAGTGGCGGTACAGGGCGATGGCCTTGTCCACGCTCAGGCCGTCGCTGAACACGAGGCGCTTGGTGTGGGCATCGATGCGCAGGCTGGCGTAGTGGGCCAGGGCCTTCTCGCCCCAGACGACGGGGTCCCCGCTGTCGTGGCGCAGGCCGTCGAAGAGCTTGGCGAAGTAGAGGTCGAAGTCCGCCAGGAAGGCATCCATGCCCACGACGTCGGTGAGGGCGATGCCGAGGTCCCCGCGGTACTCCTGCACCCAGTCCTCGAGCGCGGCCTTCTGGTGGTCGCGCAGGCGCACGGTGCCGAGGGCCTGGAAGGTCTGGAGGTACTCGTGTGCCATGGTGCCGATGGGCACGAGCCCCAGCTCGCGCGCCAGCATCACGTTGGAGCTGCCCTTGAAGTGCTGCGGCAGGGCGTCGCGCAGCTGGCGCACCACCTCGCGCTGCCAGGCGCCGGCGTAGCGGCGGCGCAGGCCGAAGTCGAAGAGCTCGAAGGGATGGCGGTAGCGCGCGGACTCGTCGGCAAAGGCCTGCAGCGTCGCGATCTTGGCGTCCAGCCGGCGCTGGCCCTCGGCGCGTACGGCGGGGGTGTCCAGGCGGCGGAAGTAGAGCTCGTTGACGATCGCCAGCACCGGGATCTCGAAGCCCATCACATGGACCTGGGGGCCGCGGGCGACGATGTGCAGGGCGTCGCCGTCGGTCGTCACCTCGATGAAGGCGCGCTGGAAGCGGAAGAGCCGCAGGAAGTCGACGAAGTCGCTCTTGATGAATCGCAGGCCCTGCAGATAGGCCAGCTCCTCGGGCTGCAGGCTCAGGGTGCACAGGGCGTCGAGCTCCCGCTCCACCTCGGCCTTCAGTTCGCTGAGCGGGAAGGCCGGCGTGTTGCGGCACACGAAGCGGTATTCCGCCTGCGTCTGCGGATGGCGGTGCAGCAGCGCCTGCCACATCGTGAACTTGTAGAGGTCGGTGTCCAGCAGGCTGGAGATCACGGGGGCCGGAGCGCTCATGGGCGGATCCTTCAGAAGTCGGTGCTCAGGGCCAGGCGCACGCCGCGCGCCTGCATGGCGGCGAAGAAGGCCGCCTGGGCCGCCTCGAAGCCGCCCACGGGGCTGATGCAGTCGCGCAGCAGCACGAGCTTGGTACAGCGGCCGGACGGCAGGTGCTCGACCAGGTGCTCGACCGTCGCCTTCACGCAGTGGCTGCCCGCCTCGCCGGCGATGAGCAGCTCGTCCGCCTCGTCGAGCGCGGCCAGCAGGCGTTCGTTGAGCTGGGTGCGCGCATCCGCCGCATCGGGCACCTCGGCCTGCAGGGCGCTGTAGTGCTCCGTCCAGGGGTTCTCGCCCTTGCTGACGATCTGCACCGAGCGGCCTTGCGCGTCCGCCCAGCGGTCCAGCGCGCGCTGCAGGCCGGCATGCACGGCCTGGCCCCAGCTGCCCATCTGGCAGTGCACCGGCCACACCATCAGCGTGTAGCGGCCCGTGGCCTCGAGCGCGTCCAGGTAGTCGAGCACGCGCGGCAGCGCGCCGGCCTCGCGCGGGGCGTAGGCCCCCGCGCGCACCTGGGCGGCGGTGATGGTCGTGAACGGCGCCGGCGCGGCCGCACGAGCCGGTTCGTGCCAGAAGCCGGGGTGGGCGATGTCGATGCGGTGGTGCGAGTCCAGCGTCACCGTGATGCCCTGCAGGCGGGCTCCCAGCCGCTCCACCAGGGCCGCGGCGCGCATCAGGTCGGCATGGGCCCCCGCCACGGGCAGCGCCGGCTGCTCGGCAGGATCGAGCGCCGGGGTCCGCGGCAGCCAGGCCTCGGGCAGGTCGCAGAAGTCATTCTGGGGATCGATGAGCAGCAGCTGGGTGGTCATGGGGCCTCCGGGGCGGTTCTGGCGTCACGGCCCGATCATACGCCTGCTTAAGTTCATGATGCAAATAACTGAATCTCCGCGTGATATCGGGCTTGTTCCGACGTGGCGCCAGCGCCGAACAGCGCTATCCTGTGTTCGGTGAGCACTTCAAGAAACTACTCCTTGCCGCCTGAACCGCTGATCTGCACGGTGGACCTGGTGTTGCTGACCCTCCAGGCGGGCCAGCTGCAGGTCCTGCTGCTCAAGCGGGACCGCGAGCCCTTTGCCGGCGCCCTGGCCCTGCCCGGCGGCTATGTGCACACGGGCGAGGACCAGAGCTGCGAGGACGCCGCCCTGCGCGTGCTGCAGGACAAGGCGGGACTGCAGGGCCTGTACCTGGAGCAGCTTGCCACCTTCAGCGGCCCCGGGCGGGATCCGCGGGGCTGGAGCGTGTCGGTGGCCTACCTCGCCGTGGTGGACGCGGGCACGCTCGACGCGCAGGGCGCGCCCGTCCGCGCCGCCCACTGGCGCCCCGTGGACCGCCTGCCTGCGCTGCCCTTTGACCATGGGCGCATCATTGCGACCGCCGTCGAGCGCGTGCGCGGCAAGAGCCTGTATTCCTCACTGCCGGCCCACCTGTGCCCGGCGCCGTTCACGCTGCCCGAGCTGCAGGCCGTCTACGAGGCGGTGTTGGGCGAGACGGTCAATCACGTGAGCTTCCGGCGCAAGATGGGCGAGCTGGACTGCCTCGACGCCGTCCCCGGTGGCAAGCGCGCGGACGGGGCGCACCGCCCGGCGCAGCTGTACCGGCTGAAGCAGGAATTCCGGCAGCGGCTGCGCCTCGTGGGGCGTGGGCTGAAGGCCTGAATGAGGGCGTGCTGTGGCCGGCGGGTCCTGCGACTGTCTAAAATTGTCTCCAAACAAAAATCAGATGACAGATCCAGGGAGTCATCCCCCTCTTTCCGGAGGCCGCCATGCTGACCGCGGCTGAACTCCTTCGAATCATCGACATCCATGGCCAGGTGGCCGAGATGGGCCTGGACCAGGCCGGCGTCATGAAGCTGGTGACGCAGACCACCCTGGAGCTGGTCGCTGCCGATGGCGCCGTCATCGAGATCGCCGAGGGCGACAGCCTCAGCTATCGCGCCGCCAGCGGCACGGCCGTCGCGCAGCTGGGCGTGCAGGTGGCGCTGATGGCCAGCCTCTCCGGTGAATGCATGCGCCGCAACGAAGCCCTGACCTGCACCGATGCCGAAGAGGATCCGCGTGTGGACCGCGACGCCTGCCGCCGCGTGGGCCTGCGCTCCATGGTCGTGGTGCCGCTGATGCACCTGGGCCAGCCGGTGGGCGTGCTCAAGGCCATGTCCCGCGAGGTCGGCCATTTCGGGCCCAAGCAGGCCGAGCTGCTGACCCTGCTGGCGCGTGTGGTCGGCACGGCCATGTACTGGGCCACCCACTATGGGCAGGACGACCTCTTCCAGCGGGCCACCCATGACGACCTCACCGGCGTGGCCAACCGCGCCATGTTCCTGGAGCAGCTGCGCGGCGCCCTGCAGCGTTCGCGTCGCACCCAGCAGCATCTGGCCGTGCTGATGCTGGACATGGACGGGCTCAAGCCCCTCAACGACCACCACGGGCACAGCGTGGGCGACGCTGCCCTGGTGGAGTTCGCCCGCCGCCTCAAGGACACGGCGCGCGGCGAGGACGTGGTGGCCCGGCTCGGCGGCGATGAGTTCGCGCTGCTGATGCCCTCGGTGTCCGATGCCGACGGCGTGCGCCGGTTCGAGCTGCGCCTGCAGGAGGCCCTGCGCCAGCCCTTCGTCTTCCGCGGCCAGCGCCATCCCGTGCAGGCCAGCTGCGGATTCGCCATGCACCCGGCGGACGGGGTCAAGGCCGAACAGCTGATCGACTGCGCCGACCAGCGCATGTACGAGTCCAAGCGCGAACGCAAGAAGGCCCGGGTGGACGCGCCGGCCGACCCGCTGCGCGCCTGAGCGGCAGGGGGCGCCGCGCGGTACCTGCCGCTCAGGCGGCTGGCGGCTTGGGCCGGGCCTGGCGTGCCTTGCGGGCCCGCCGCGCCTGCTCCGCCGGCGGGGCCGCGCCGCCCTCGCGCTGCAGGTCCAGCGCCCCCGCCGCCGCGGCCTTGAGCAGGCGCTGGAAGGTGGGGCATTGCGCATGGCTGGGCGCCGGGCAGGCGGCGGCATGGCGCAGGCCGCGGCTCACGGCACGCAGGCGCAGCACCTGGGCATCGATCGCCTCCGCCTTGGCCGCCAGCAGGCCGCGGTCCACGCTGGCCTCGCCATTGGGCAGCACCATGGTGCGGATCTCGTCCAGCGAGAGCCCGGCGGCCTGCCCCAGCGCAATCAGGGCCAGCTGGTTCATGACGCCCGGCGGATAGCGCCGCCGGCCGGCCCCCTCACGTTCCAGCGGCGCGATGAGCCCGCGCCGCTCGTAGTAGCGCAGCGTCGAGGCGGCCACCCCGGAACGACGTGCCACCTCCGCGATATCCATCACAGAACACCTCTTGACTTGAAGTTGACTTCAACTTCTATCCTGACTTCCATGGGCTCGAAGGTCAAGTGGCCGGAGGGCGCAGGACGCAATCCACAGGAGGTGTGTGATGAATGGATCGACGGACATGCTGTCCACCCTGGCGCAGGGCCTGGCCCTGGGCGCGGGGGCGACGGCGCTGATGGACCTCTGGCTCATGGGCCTGCGACGTGCCGGCGTGGCGACCCTGGACTTCGCCCTGCTGGGCCGCTGGGCGGGGCACCTGCCGCAGGGGCGCTGGCGGCACGAGGCCATTGCGAAGGCCCGCCCCGTGCGCGGCGAGCGGGCGCTGGGCTGGCTCGTGCACTACGCCGTGGGCCTGCTCTTCGCGGCCCTGCTGCTGGCCTGGCAGGGGCCCGCCTGGCTGGACGCCCCCCGCCTGGCGCCAGCCCTGCTGCTGGGCCTGGCCACCGTGGCGGCGCCCCTGCTCCTCATGCAGCCGGCCATGGGCGCCGGCCTGGCGGGGCGGCGCAAGGGGCCGGTGGGGCCCCAGGTGCTGCGCAGCGCGGTCAACCACCTCGTCTTCGGCCTCGGCCTCTACCTCAGCGCGCTGGCGATCCAGCTGCTGCGCGCCGCTGCCTGAGTGCCGTCTTCCTTTTCCCTTCATTCCAACGCAAGGAGTACTCCCTCATGAAGAAGCTCGCCGTCATCTATCACAGCGCTCATGGGCACACGGCCCACATCGCCCGCCACATCGTCGAGGGGGCGCGGGGCGTGACCGGCGTGGAGGTCGACCTGCTGCAGGCCGAGACACTGGCCGACAGCCCCGATGCCATCACCGCCTACGACGGGCTGCTGATGGGCTCGCCCACCTACCTGGGCGGCGTGTCCTCGCAGTTCAAGCGCTTCATGGACGCCACGGGGCGGATGTGGCGCCAGCAAGGCCTGCGCGGCAAGCTGGCCGGCGGCTTCACCGTCTCCTCGCTGCCCTCGGGAGACAAGCAGTCCACGCTGACCTCGCTCTTCGTCTTCGCCATGCAGCACGGCATGGTGTGGGTGGGCAATCCGATCCTGCCGGAGCAGCACACCGGTGTGCCGGAACATGAGGCGGCCAACCGGCTCGGCTCGTGGTCCGGGCTGATGGCGCAGTCCGGCCACGGGATGCCGGCGGATGCCTTCGAGCCTGGCGACATCAAGACCGCCCACCTGTTCGGCCGCCACATGGCCGAGACGCTGCACCGCATGGGCGCGGCCTGAGGCGCGGGAGACGGCCATGATGCCTGCCCGCTTCGCCCCGGTCCTGTTCGCCCTGATCCTGTCAGGCCTGATGTCCGCGCTGGTCGCCGGCATCGCCAGCTGGAGCGCATCCCGTGCTGACATCCAGGATCCGTGGCCCTGGCTCCTGGCCTGGCGCAGCGCCTGGCTGCATGCCTGGCCCGTGGCCTTCCCTGCCGTGCTGCTGATGGCCCCGCTGACCCGCCGCCTCGTGGCCTGGCTGACGACACCGCGCTGAGGGGGCCCTCAGTCCAGCGGCCAGGGCATCCAGCGCGGCACGCGCGGTGCCTCCGCGGGCGCGGCGGCCGGCGTGGTGGGCTGACCCGCCAGCCGCCACCACGGGGCGGGCTCGGGCGTGGCCCGCGCGGGCTCCAGGGCTTCGCCCAGGCGGGGCATCAGCAGGGGAACACCGCGTGCGGGGGCCAGCTGCAGCAGGGTCTCGGCGGGCTCGTCCCAGTCGTGGGTGGCCAGGTTGAAGGTGCCCCAGTGCACCGGCAGCAGGGCGCCGCCGCCCAGCCACTCCCAGGCCTGCAGGGCGTTCACCGGGCCCAGGTGGATGTCGCCCCACGAGGGGTGGTAGGCACCCACCTCCAGCATCACGAGATCGAACGGGCCGAAGCGCTCCCGGATGGCCAGGTACTCGCGGCTGAGGCCGGTGTCGCCGCTGAAGAAGACCCGATGCCGCGGGGACTCGATCACGAACGAGGACCACAGCGTGGCGTTGCGGTCCTTCAGGCCCCGGCCCGAGAAATGCTGCGAAGGCGCCGCATGCACGCGCAGGTCGGTGCCGGCCAGCGTGTGCGACTCCCACCAGTCCAGCTCGATGATGCGCTCCGGCGGAATGCCCCAGGCCTGCAGGTGCGCCCCCACGCCGAGCGAGGTGATGAAGGGCTGCGGCCGCTTGGCCAGGGCGCGGACGGTGGGGTAGTCCAGGTGGTCGTAGTGGTCGTGGGAGATCAGCACGGCGTCCAGCGGCGGCAGGCTTCGCAGCGGCACGGGGGGCGGCTGGTAGCGCTTGGGGCCGGCGAGCGTCGAGGGCGAGACGCGCGGGCCCCACACGGGGTCCGTCAGCAGGCGAAGCCCGTCGATCTCGATGAGCACGCTCGAATGGCCGAGCCAGCTGGCCCGCAGGCCGCTGGCCGGGGCGTGCGTCCAGGTTTCGCGCGGGTTCACGGTGGGCAGCGGGCCGGGCGGGCGGCGTCGCCCATCGGGGCAGAGGATCTCCAGCATCGAGGCCCGCGGGCCGGTCGCGTCGCGCAGGCCGGGGGGAATCGGGTGCAGATTGCGAAAGCCCTGCCCGTCCCAGCGCGGTGAGGCCTGCATGCGTTCGAGGCGGGCGCCGCTGGCGCGTTGGCCCATGGATTTCATGCGCGGAAGCTCCTGCGTGAAAAGACCCGATCGTAGCGAGGGCGGCCCTCACCCTCGCCCACGCCCTCAACGCGGGCGACCGGCCGCCGGGGCGTCCATCAGCTGCAGCATGGCCGCGCGCAGCGCGGGGTGGTAGCGGTCCAGCGGCAGGTAGGGCTGCGCCGCCGGCCAGCCGGGATTGGGCAGCGGGACGAGGTGGCCGGGCACCCGCCGCTGGCCGGACAGCAGCGGCCCGAGCCCGGGGCTGCGCAGCTGCAGCTCGCGCAGGGAGCCGTCCGCCTGTGCCGCTTCCAGGCCCCGCTGCAGGGCAGCCTTCAGGCGCTCGTTGCCCCGGGTGAAGAAGAAGACCCGCGGGAAGGGATAGAACAGCCCGACGTTCGGATGCACGAGCACGTCGGGCGCCTCCGCCTGGTGCTTGCGCAGCAGCTCGTGCGCCTCCTCGGCGCCGAGTGGCAGCACGTCGAAGCGGCCGTTGTGCAGCATGCGCCAGAGGCTCGGGAAGCCGCCCTCCACCACCTGCAGGCCGGCGCTGCGCAGGATGTGCACATCGGGCCAGCCCACGCCCTGGCCGATGACGAGCGAGGCCATATCCGCCAGGCCGCGCATCGCGTCCAGGCGCGCCACGGTGTCCGCCCGGCACAGCAGCAGGCGGCAGCCGGCGAGGCCCTGGTCGATCGGGAAGGGCAGGTAGTCGAAGGGATCGCTCATCCAGCGTGACAGGCCGGCGTCCACGATGTCGAGCGTCCCACGCTGGATCGCCTGCATGGCCATGCGCGACGAGCCGCGCTGCTCCGCCACGGCCAGCCGGTGGGGCTCGCCCGAACGGTCCAGGGCCAGGCGCAGCACCTGGTAGCCATAGGCCTCGGCGGGGCGCTCGTCGATGTGGGGATACCGCACCCGCAGCGGCGGCTCGGTGCCGGCCCGGGCTGGCGTGGCGATCGGCGCGAGGACCGGCGCGGCCAGCGAAAGCCCGGCCCGGGTCAGCAGCGAACGGCGGGAGCAGACGGTCGGCATGGACGGTCTCCGGCTTGTAGCGACGCTCCCTGGCGTGGGCCGTTCGGCCTTCTTGTGGGTCCGCTGCCAGGATAGCGCCTGTGCCTGACAGCCGCCCAACCGCGCTGGCGAGGGCACCGGCGGGTGGGCCGGGCAAAAAAAAGACGCGCCGAAGCGCGTCCTTTCGTGAAGCGTAGAGGCGTCAGGCCTTGGTGTCTTCCGCGCCGTGGGTCCAGGTGACCAGCTTGCCGGAGATGGCCCACAGGCCCAGGCCGAAGGCCAGCAGGAAGACCGTGAGGCCGCCGAAGATCGTCAGCTCGCCCGCCTGCTCGGCATAGGCGCCGACCACGCCGGCCAGCTTGTTCGCCACGGCGTTGATCAGGAACCACACGCCCATCATCAGGCTCGCCAGGCGCAGCGGGGCCAGCTTGGTGACCATGGACAGGCCCACCGGGGAGATGCACAGCTCGCCCATGGTGTGCAGCAGGTAGGCCAGCACCAGCCAGTGCATGCCGGCCTTGCCGCTGCCGGACTGCTCCATCGACGCACCCACCATGAAGAGGAAGCCCAGGGCCGTGAACACGAGGCCGAGGATCATCTTGGTCGGGGTGCTGGGGTTCTTGCCGGCGCGGCCGAGGCGGCTCCACAGCATGGCGAAGACAGGGCCCAGCAGCACGATGAAGAAGGCGTTGACCGACTGGAACCAGCCCGCCGGCACCTCGAAGGCGCCGATGAAGCGGTTGGTCTTCTCGGAGGCGTAGATGTTCAGCAGACCGCCGGCCTGCTCGAAGGCCGTCCAGAAGATCACGATGAACACGAACAGCACGAAGACGACGCGCATGCGGTCCCACTCGATCTGCGTCAGCGGCTCCTTCTTGCCGCCGCTGGCCTGCAGTGCGCGCTTGGCGCCCGGCTCCGTGCCGACGTCGCCCAGCAGGCGCGGGGCCAGCAGCAGCTGTGTCACGACGGACACCAGCATCCCGATGCCGGCGGACATGTAGCCGTACTTCCAGCCCCATTCGGCGCTTTCGCCCAGCGTGGAGCAGATCAGCGGGGCCATGAAGGCGCCGACGTTGATGCCCATGTAGAAGATCGTGAAGGCCGCATCGCGACGGGCATCGCCCGGTGCGTACAGGTCACCGACCATGGTCGAGATGTTCGGCTTGAAGAAGCCGTTGCCCACGATCAGCAGGCCGAGGCCCACATAGAACAGCGTGGTGTTGCCCGGGATGGCGGCGGACAGCGTGAACTGGCCCGCGGCCATGATGAGGCCGCCGAGGATGATGGACTTGCGCTGGCCCAGGAAGTTGTCGGCGATCCAGCCACCGAACAGCGGCGTGAGGTAGCACAGGCCCGTGAAGGTGCCGTACAGGCTCAGGGCGTCGGCGTTCGTCCAGCCGAAGCCGGGATTGGCGGCCGTGGTGCTGGCCACGAGCGTCAGCACCAGCAGGGCGCGCATGCCGTAGTAGCTGAAGCGCTCCCACATTTCCGTGGCGAACAGAAGGAACAGGCCCTTCGGATGGCCGAGCAGGGTGCCGGCCGGGACGTTAGAACTCATACAGAACCTTTGGGTGACAGGTCGGGGGCAGGCCGCTTCGCCGGTGGGCGGAACAGGCACAGGGCGGCAGCGAGGCCGCAGAGCCGCAGGGTGCGTGGCGACGGCTCGCACCCGCGGAGCGCCTGCATGGCATCGAGCCACACCGGTGCCGCTTGCGGACGCGGGATTGTCGCCGCGCGTTTACAGCGTGTTTCTGCGGGTTCCTACCAAGTCCAGGCCCGAGACCCCATGCCTTTCGACAGGGGTGGCGCCCCGATTCAGCGGCGATCGGGCGCTGATCGCACCGTTTTCAGCGCTGCGGCTGCCAGCGCAGCAGGCGCAGGCCCAGCAGCACCACCAGCAGCGCCGCGCCCGCGTCGGCTAGGACGGCCAGCCACAGGCTGCCCAGCCCGGCGAGCGTGAGGACCAGCACCACGGCCTTCAGACCGAGGGCCAGGGCGATGTTCTGCCACAGCACGCGGTTGCAGTCGCGGGAGAGGTCGACCAGCTCGGGCAGGCGGCGCAGGTCGTCCTGCATGAGGGCGATGTCGGCGGTCTCCAGCGCGGTGGCCGTGCCGGCGGCACCCATGGCGATGCCGATGTCCGCGCGGGCCAGGGCCGGCGCGTCGTTCACGCCGTCGCCCACCATGGCCACGAGGCCGCGCTCGCGCAGGCGGGCGATCGCCTCCAGCTTCTGCTCGGGCAGGAGCGGGGCCTGGACCTGCGCCTCGGGCAGGCCCAGCTCGCCGGCGGCGGCCAGGGCGGCGCCGCGCTGGTCTCCGCTGAGCATGTGCACCTGGATGCCGCGCGCCTGCAGCGCCTTCACCGCGCCGGCGCTGTGGCCGCGCAGGCGGTCGCGCAGCGCCAGCAGGCCTTCGCAGCGCCAGCCGGTGGGCGTCTGCCGCAGCAGCCACAGCACGCTGCAGCCGGCCTCGCTCCAGGTGCGGGCGGCGGCGTCGGCGGTGGCATCGCGAGCCCCGAGCTCGCCGGCGAGCGTCTCGTTGCCAAGCTGCCAGGCGTCATCCGCCAGCGAGGCGCGCACGCCGCGGCCTGGCAGGGTCTCGAAGCCGGTCAGGGGCAGCAGGGTCAGGTCTTGCGCGGCGGCGGCCTCGAGCAGGGCGAGGGCCAGCGGATGGCGGGACCCGGCATCCAGGCTTGCGGCGTGGCGCAGCAGGGCGGCGTCATCCAGGGCTCCCAGCGAGGTCAGCCCGACCAGCGCCGGCCGCCCCTCGGTCAGCGTGCCCGTCTTGTCCAGCGCGATGCTGCGCAGCCGGTGGGCCTGCTCCAGGAAGAGCCCGCCCTTGATGAGCAGCCCCCGCCGTGCGCCGGCCGTCAGCGCGCTGACCACCGTCACCGGCGTCGAGATCACCAGCGCACAGGGGCAGGCCACGACCATCAGCACGAGCGCCTTGTAGACCCAGGGCGCGAAGGGGTCGCCCAGCAAAAGCGGCGGCAGCAGGGCCAGCAGCAGCGCGGCCGCGACGACGATCGGCGTGTAGACCCGCGCGAAGCGGTCGACGAAGCGCTGGGTCGGCGCGCGCTGGGCCTGGGCTTCCTGCACGGCCTGCGCCATGCGGTCCAGCAGCGTCTGCCCCTTCGCGGCGGTCACCGTCATCAGCAGCAGGCCGAGCTCGTTGACCGAGCCGGCCAGCAGCGGGTCACCCGGCTGCTTGGGCACGGGGACGCTCTCGCCCGTCAGCGCGGCCTCGTTGACGCTGGACAGGCCCTCGATCACCTGCCCGTCCAGGGGCACGCGTTCGCCGGCCCGGATGCGCAGCACGGCCCCGAGCGGCACGGCCCCGCTGGGTTGCTCCGTCCATTGGCCGTCCGGCAGCCGCACCCAGGCGGTCTCGGGGGCCAGGGCGCCGAGGGCGCGGATGGCGTCGCGGGCGCGGGCCAGGCTCAGGGCCTCCAGCATCTCCGACAGGCCGAAGAGCCACACCACCATGGCGGCTTCCGGCCACTGGCCCAGCACGAGGGCGCCGATCACGGCCAGGCTCATCAGCAGGTGGATGTTGAGCGTGAGGCTGCGCAGCGCCACCCAGCCCTTGCGCAGCGTCGGCAGGCCGCCGAGCAGCACGGCAAGCGCGGCGCAGGCGATCACGGCCAGCTCGGCGGCGCCGACGTAGTGCAGGCCCTCGGACGCCATCGCCGCGACGCCGGCCACCCCCATGCGCCAGCGCAGCGGCACGGGCACGGCCGGCGCTTCGGGCGCCGCCCGCGTGCCTTCCAGCACCTCGGCGGCCAGCCCGGCGGCCCCGATGCGCGCCTGCAGGGCCTGGACGAAGCCGGTGCCGTCCGTGGCGTCGTGGTCCACGCTCAGCACCCGCCCGAGCAGGTCGAAATGCAGGGCGCGGATCGCCGGCTCGCCCGCCAGGTGCTTGCGCAGCAGCGCTTCCTCCGTCGGGCAGTCCATGCCGGCGATGTGCAGGCGCAGGCGTTGCTGGCCGGTGGCCACCGCGGCCAGCGGCGCGGGCGGCGCAAGGACGGGTTCGCAGCTCGCGCCGCCGCCGCATGCGCCATGCGGGTGCTCGTGCTCGTGCTCGTGCTCGTGCTCGTGCTCGTGCTCGTGCTCGTGCTCGTGCTCGTGTGAGCCACAGCAGGACTTCTCTTGAGAGTGGGCGCAAACATCGACGGTGGCCGTCGGCGCGGTGGCGGCGCGGTCGTGGGCGGTGACAGGGCGGTGTTTCAGGTCCATGGGGTCATTGAACAGCCTGTAGCCACTCCAGAGTCAAGCGACTATGCTGCGCACCTTCCCAAGCAAGGCGGCCGGCAGGCCGGTGGTGGTCCAGATGCGCATCGGTGAACTCAGCAAGGCGACGGGGGTCGACATCGAGACCATCCGCTTCTATGAAAAGAGCGGGCTGCTCCCGCCGCCGGCCCGCAGCGACAACGGCTACCGGGACTACGACCGGCCGCATCTGGAGCGCCTGGCCTTCATCCGGCATTGCCGGGCGCTGGACATGTCGCTGGCGGACGTCGGCCTCCTGCTGCAGAGCCTGAACAGCCATGATCCCCAGCAGCTGGCGGACGTGGATGCGCTGGTCGACGCGCAGCTGGGGCGGGTGCGGGCGCGGCTCAAGAGCATGCAGGCGCTGGAGGCGCAACTGCAGGCGCTCAAGAGCCGCTGCGATGCCCGGCACGATCATCATGGCTGCGGCATCCTCGCCGAACTGGTGGCCGCGGCCCATGGCGAGGCCTGCGCCTGCCATGGGCATGCGGGGGATGACGTCGGGGACCAGACCGGAGGCCGGACATGAGCTCGGACCGGCGCCCGGACCTGAGCCGGGCCGGGGCGAGCCGCCCGGGGCTGGCCGGCCTGCGCACCTTCATTCCGGCCCCGCTGACGGCACCCTGGCGCGAACTGCTGCTGGGGGCGCTGGGCGTCGGCCTGGGCCTCCTGTGCACGGAATGGATCAGCCGCCACGCGCTCGCCGGGCAGGCGCTGTGGTTCGTGGCGCCGATGGGGGCCTCGGCCGTCCTCGTGTTCAGCGTCCCGGCCAGTCCGCTAGCCCAGCCCTGGTCGGTGCTCGGCGGAAACGTGATCTCGGCGCTGGTCGGCGTCGCCTGCCACCACGTGCTGGGCGCCTCCGGTCCGGCGCTGGCCGCGGCGGGGTTGCTGGCGGTGCTGGCGATGATCGCCCTGCGCTGCCTGCATCCGCCGGGCGGCGCGGTGGCCGTCACCGCGGCGCTGGGCAGCCCGACGCTGGAGAGCCTGGGCTACAGCTACGCCTTCTGGCCCGTGGGCCTGAACTCGTTGCTGATGCTGGTGCTGGCGCTGGTCTTCAACCGGCTGGCGGGCCGCCACTACCCGCACCAGGGCGCCGCGCCGGCCAATGTGCACCGCACCGCCGACCCGCTGCCCAGCCGCCGCGGCGGGCTCCAGGCCGAGGACGTGGACGCGGCGCTCGCGTCCTTCGGTGAGGTGCTGGACATCGACCGGCATGACCTGGAAGAGATCCTCGTGCGCGCCCAGCTGCATGCCCGGCAGCGCCAATGGGCGGATGTGCGCTGCGCCGACGTGATGGCCCGCGACGTCATCTGCGTCGGCCCGCAGGCTCCGATCGACACCGCCTGGGCGCTGCTGGCACGGCACAAGGTCAAGGCCCTGCCGGTGGTCGATGCCGGCCGGCGCCTGGTGGGCATCGTGTCCTTGCATGACTTCTTCCTCGGGCGCGAGCCGGCCGCGCTCGAGCGCGGCCCGCGCATGACCGAGGCGCGGCGCGTGTCCGACATCATGACGGCGCGCGTGCGCAGCGCCCGGCCGGAGCAGGCGCTGGCCGAGCTGGTCGGCGCCTTCTCCGACGGCGGCCTGCACCACATGCCGGTGGTGGACGAGGCCCGGCGCGTGGTGGGCATGATCACGCAGTCGGACGTGGTGGCGGCCCTGTTCAGCCGCCAGCCGGCCGTCGCGGCGAACGCGGCCTGAACGGCCGGGATGCCCTGAACGCCCCGCCCGCCCTCAGTTCAGCGGCAGGATGATCAGCATGCCGGCGGCACCGTGGGTCGCCAGGGTCTCGCCTGCCAGGCGGAAGCCATTGCCGCCCGCGCCGGGCGTGCCGGGGATGCCGCCCCCCTGCGTGCCGCTGGCCGCCAGGCCCTGGGTCCACGACAGGCCGAGGGCCGGCGCGGCGAACGAGGCGCTGCCGCCGATGCCGGGCAGGCCGACGACCTCCGTACCGTCGTCGCTGCTGTAGAGGTGGTGTGTGCCGGCCGCGCCTCCCGTGGCCAGGAGCACGGTGGTCCCTTGGTAGACGACCTTGGAGTCGCCGCCCCGGCCCGATGCCGGCGGGGGCGAGGGGGTCGCATTCAGGATGCCGGGGCTCGCCGCGACGCCCCCCGCGCCGGCAGAGACCGTCAGCGTGCCGCCCGGGTTCACGGCCAGGTAGACGCGCTGGTAGGCCCCCGAGCCGCCACCGGCCGCATCGCCCGCCCCCCAGGCCGGGGTGCTGACCTGCGCGCAGGCTGTGGTCCGGCAATTGAAGGCGTTGCCACCCGCACCGCCGCCGCCCCAGCCTTCGATCAGCACGGCGTGCACGCCGGCAGGCACCACATAGGTGCCGGCGGTCGTGAACACGGCCGCGCCAGGCCCTGCGGGGCCCGCGGGTCCGGTGGCGCCCGTCGCGCCTGTCGCACCCGTTGCACCCGTTGCACCCGTTGCGCCATGGCAGGCATAGCCGATGCTGTTCACTTCGGCCGCATCCAGGAGGCCATTGCGGTTGCTGTCCAGCCCGCTGCTGATCTGGCTGCCGCCTTGCGGGCAGGCCGCGCCGGCCCCGATGGCCTCGACCTTGCTCAGGCTGTTCAGGCCGTCGTCCCCGCGCGCTCCGTTGCAGACATAGCTGGTGGACTGCACCTCGCCGGCGGACAGGGCGCCATCGCCATCGGCGTCGATGCCGACGCTGATGCGCTGGCCGCCCGTGGCACAGTGCGCGCCGGCAGGTTCACCGCTCATGAGCACCCGGGCGCTCAGGCCGTTGCTGCCATTCGCGCCGTGGCACAGGTACTGCACCGAGCTGACCTCGGCCCCCGAGAGCGAGCCGTCGCGGTTGAGGTCCAGGCCCGATGAGACGCGGTTGCCGCCGGCCGGGCAGTTGGCCCCGGCGGCCTCGGCATCGATGCGGAACAGGCTGGTGCGGCCGTCCTGGCCATTGGCGCCGGTCGCTCCGTCGTTGCCGCGCGCACCCTGGCAGAGGTAGCGCGTGGACGTCACCTCCGCCGGGTCGAGCAGGTGGTTGCGGTTGCTGTCCGGGCCCGCTGTGATGCGCACGGCGGCCCCGGTGCAGCCGGGGGCCGTGGCGACGTCCTCCATCGCCATCAGGCTGCCGATGCCGTCCTGGCCACCGGCCCCCGCGTTGCCGTTGGCGCCGGAGCAGACGTAGGCGGTGGACTGCACCTCGTTGCCGTCCAGGACCCCGTTTCCGTTGAGGTCCAGGCCGGTGTCCATGCGCGCGCCGCCCGCGGGGCACTGGGCGCCGGCGGGGACCGGCGTCTGCACCAGGCGGGTGGACAGGGCCTTGCCGCCCTCCGTGCCGTTGCACAAGGTGTGGAGCTTGCTCACCTCCTGGGCATCGAGCACGCCGTTGCGGTTGGCGTCCAGGCCCGTCATGACCTTGCTGCCACCGGCGGGGCACACCGCCCCCGGCGGCTCGACGGCGATGTCGACCAGGCTGGCCGCGCTGCCGGCCGTGGCGGGCGTGTCGCAGGCATAGCGGGTGTAGGCCACTTCATCGGCATCGAGGCGGCCGTTGGCGTTGCGATCCTCGCCGGCGCTCAGCCGGGTGCCGCCCGCGGCGCAATGCAGGCCGGCCGGCTCGGCTTCCATGGACATGAGGCTGTACCGCGCGCCCGGCGCCAGTTGCTCGGTGCACACATAGCTGGTGATCACCACCTCGCTGTCGTCGAGCTTCTGGTTGCCGTTGGCATCCTGGCCCGCACGCACGCGCATGCCGCCCTGCGGGCAGGCCGCGCCGGCCGATTCCGCCTGCGTGCTCAGCAGCAGCTTCGCGGCCGGGCCCTGGCCGTCCTGGCCGCTCTGGCAGACGAACTGCGTCTGCGTGATTTCCTCACCCTGCAGCACCCCGTCGCTGTTGCGGTCGAGGCCCGACTCGATGCGGCTGCCACCCTGCGGGCACTGCGCGCCCGCTGACTCGACGCTCACATGGACCAGCGGCTTCGCCGTGACGCCGGGGGACGGACTGCCGCCGCCTGCGCCGGTGCTGCCACTGCCGCCACCGCAGCCGGCCAGCGCGAGCGCCGCCCAGGCCGTGGCCAGCAGGGCCCGGCCCTGCCTCCAGGCCCTCGTGGGGACGGGCCGTGTTGATTGTTCTTGCATTGATCCCACCATGATTCCTGTTCGCGCTGGCCGCGGGTTCGGCAGCGGTCCCGCCACCCGGTCGGGCAGCGGGCGCGAAGTCTAGGGATCAGGCGTTAGCGCAGCGTAAGAGCGGGCGGGCGCCTTGCCCCCTCCAGATCGACGGACGGGGGACGCTGAGGGAGGGGCCGGCGCGGGACTAGAGGACGAAGTCGTAGTCGATCGTCAGCGGCGCGTGGTCGCTGAACTTCTGGTCCTTGTAGATGGACTCGCGCTGCGCCAGGGCAGCGAGCTTGGGCGTGGCGAAGTGGTAGTCCAGGCGCCAGCCCACGTTCTTCGCGTAGGCCTGGCCGCGGTTGCTCCACCACGTGTAGCAGGCGTCGGTGGTGTCGGGCTGGAGCTGGCGGTAGACGTCCAACAGGCCGCCCTGCGCCGGGTCGATCAGCGTGGTGACCCAGGCGCGCTCCTCGGGCAGGAAGCCGCTGTTCTTGAGATTGCCCTTCCAGTTCTTGAGGTCGGCTTCCTTGTGGGCGATGTTGACGTCGCCCACGAGGATGAACTCGCGCTCGGCCTTCAGCGCCATCAGATGCGGGTAGATGGCGGCCAGGAAGCGGAACTTGGCCTGCTGGCGGTCCTCGCCGCTGGAGCCGCTGGGGAAGTAGCAGCTGATCAGGCTCAGCTTGCGGCCGGGCTTGTCGAAGCGCTTCTCGATGTAGCGGCCCTCGTCGTCGAACTCGGGCACGCCGATGCCGGTGATGATGTCGCTGGGCTCGTCGCGGGTGTAGAGGCCCACGCCGGAGTAGCCCTTCTTCTGGGCGTAGTGGAAGTGGCCCTTGAGGCCGGCCGGGCTGCAGAAGACCTGGTCCACATGCTCGTGCTGGGCTTTCACCTCCTGCACGCCCACGGCGTCGGCCTGCTGCTGGGGCAGCCAGTCGAAGAAGCCCTTGGTCGCGGCGGAGCGGATGCCATTCAGGTTGGCGGTGATGAAGCGCACGGTGGTTCCTCGTGGAGGGGTCGAATGTGCGCGAGTATCGCAGTGAGGCGGTGATGAACTGGTCTGATGCCGGTCCGCAACATCCTCGCGCCAAGGCGGTGCCGAGGCCATCGGAATGGTGACGCGGTGGCCCGAGACTTGCTAGATTGCTGGCACCCAAGCGCCAAACGTTTGCCGCTCGAATACCCGCATTAGGAGTTCCCCGATGAATCGCAAGCCCCTCATCCACCGCGCCCCGCTGGCGCTGGCCGTCACGCTGGCCCTGAGTGCCTGGTCCGCCCAGGCCCAGGACGCCACCAAGGAGGGCGAGGCCGCCCGTGCGGCAGGCCAGAACAAGCAGCTCGAGACGGTGGTGATCACCGCTGAGCGCCGCGTCGAGAACATCAAGGACGTGCCCAACGCCGTCACCGCCATCAGCGGCGAGAAGCTGGACGTGCTGAATTCCAGCGGCCAGGACGTGCGTTTCCTCTCCGGCCGTGTGCCCAGCCTGAACATCGAGTCTTCCTTCGGCCGTGCCTTCCCGCGCTTCTATATCCGCGGCTACGGCAACACCGATTTCCGCCTCAATGCCTCGCAGCCCGTGTCGCTGGTCTATGACGACGTGGTCCAGGAGAACCCCATCCTGAAGGGCTTCCCCGTCTTTGACGTGAAGTCCGTGGAAGTGCTGGCCGGCCCGCAGGGCACGCTGTTCGGCCGCAACACGCCCGCCGGCGTGGTGAAGTTCGAGTCGGTCAAGCCCTCGCAGAAGCGTGATGGCTACTTCAACATCTCCTATGGCACCTTCGGCACCATGAACGTCGAAGGCGCCGCCAACCTGCCGCTGGGCGGCGACTGGTCGGCCCGCGTCTCCGGCCAGGTCCAGCACCGCGACAACTGGGTCCACAACGCCAACCCCAAGGGCGCCACCCAGGACACCGAAGGCTACAACGACCGTGCCGTGCGCCTGCAGGCGCTCTACGAGCCGCACAAGCAGTTCAGTGCCCTGTTCAACGTGCACAACCGCGAGCTCAAGGGCAGCGCCCGCGTGTTCCGCGCCAGCATGATCAAGCCCGGCACCAACGACCTGGTGGACGGCTTCGATCCCAAGGTCAACTACACCGACGGCACCAACACCCAGACCCTGCATGCCACCGGTGGCAGCGCCCGCCTGAAGTGGGTGATGGAGGGCTTCAACATCCACTCGATCACGGCCATCGAGTCGGTGCAGCCCTTCAGCCGCGGTGACATCGACGGTGGCTATATCTACAAGGCCCCGCCGCCCTATGCCAACCAGGGCGAGGCGCTGTTCCCCTCCGAGTCCTCCAGCAGCATGTCGGGCCACCGCCAGCTGACACAGGAAGTGCGCCTGGAGTCCACCGCCGCCGGCCCGATGCGCTGGCAGGGTGGCGTCTACCTGTTCGATGAGCGCTACACCGCCATCAGCACCGACTACAGCAGCGCCACCACGCTGGCCACCGGCCATGTGGACACCCACCAGACCAACCGTGCCTATGCCTTCTTCGGCTCGGTGAACTACGACGTCGCCCCCGACCTGACCGTGCGCGGCGGCCTGCGCTACACCTCGGACAAGAAGGACCTGGACGTCACCAGCAGCTACGCCAACCTGAACACGTCCACCGGCACCACGGCCAGCACGAAGGACTCCAAGTGGAACTGGGACCTGTCCGGCACCTACAAGCTGAACAAGGAGACCAACCTCTACGCCCGTGTGGGCACGGGCTTCCGCGCATCGTCCATCCAGGGCGCCTCGCTCTTCGCCGGTCAGTCTCAGGCCACGCCCGAGAACGTCACCTCCTTCGAGGCGGGCGTGAAGTCGGAGTTCTGGGACCGCCGCGCCCGCCTGGCGGCCAATGCCTTCAAGTACCAGGTCAAGGACCTGCAGCTGACGGCCGTGGGGGGCACCAACAATGCCAACCGCCTGCTGAATGCCGCCAAGGCGGACGGCAACGGCTTCGAGCTGAACCTGGAGCTGCTGCCCACCGAGCAGCTGCTGCTGACCGTCGGCGCGAGCTACAACAACACCAAGATCAAGGATGCCAGCCTGTCCCTGCCCAAGTGCGGCAGCGGCTGCAACATGCTTGACCCGCTGGTGCCCGGCACCAACCGCTACAGCATCGACGGCAATCCCCTGCCCCAGGCGCCGAAGTGGGTGGCCAACCTGACCGCCCGCTACGCGATCCCGACGGCGGACGGCAACGAGTTCTACGTCTACACGGACTGGGCCTACCGCAGCAAGGTCAACTTCTTCCTGTATGAGGCGACCGAGTTCACCGGCAAGTCGCTGACTGAAGGCGGCCTGCGTGGCGGCTACATCTGGAACAACGGCAAGTACGAAGCGGCCGTCTTCGTGCGCAATGTCACCAACCAGGTGCGTGCCACCGGTGCCATCGACTTCAACAACCTGACGGGCTTCATCAACGACCCGCGCACCTACGGCGTGCAGTTCAAGGCCCTGTTCTGACGCGGCACTGATTCCCGCCCCGTCACCACCTGTTCCGGGGCGTGAAAAGGCCCGGCTCCCCCCTTGTTTCACGGGGCGGGGGGCCGGGCCTTCTGTCTGGGGCTCAATACAATGCTGGCCACCTCCAGACCGCCCGACCCCGTCATGACCACCCCGTCCACGCCCCTTGCCCAGGAATTCGTCGCCTTTGCCGTGGAGGCGGGCGTGCTGCGCTTCGGCGAGTTCAAGACCAAGGCGGGCCGCCTGAGCCCCTACTTCTTCAACGCCGGCCTCTTCAACGACGGCGCCCGGCTCGTCCGCCTGGCCGAGTTCTATGCCAAGACGCTGCTGGCTTCGGGCGTCGAGTTCGACATGATCTTCGGCCCGGCCTACAAGGGCATCACCCTGGCCGCCGCCGTCTCGATGGAGCTGGCGCGCCTCGGGCACAACAAGCCCTTCGCCTACAACCGCAAGGAAGCCAAGGACCACGGCGAGGGCGGTACGCTCGTCGGCGCGCCCGTGCAGGGCCGTGTGCTCATCATCGACGACGTCATCTCGGCAGGCACCTCGGTGCGCGAGTCCATCGCCATGATCCAGGCCGCCGGCGCCACGCCCTGCGGCGTCTCCATCGCGCTGGACCGCCAGGAGAAGGCCGCCGAGAACGGCGTCGAGCAACCCTGGTCCGCCGTCCAGTATGTCAACCGGCAGCTGCACTTGCCCGTCGTAGCCATTGCCGGCCTGTCCGACTTGCTGCAGTATCTGCACCACAACAGCTCGGCGGACATCGCTGCCCATGCCGCAGCCGTCCAGGCCTACCGAGATCGCTACGGAGTCTGATGCCCTCTCTGCGCTGCCCCATGTCGTTGAGGTCGAAGCCCTTCCTGCGTCTGTCACTGCCGGTGGCCGGCGGGATGCTGGGCGTTGCGCTGAGCCTTCTGGGGGCAGGTCTTGCCCAGGCGCAGAGCAAGGCCATCTACAGCTGCGTGGCCCCGGACGGCCGCCGGCTGACCTCCGACCGCCCGATCGCCGAGTGCGCCACCCGCGAGCAGAAGGTGCACAACCCGGACGGCTCGGTGAAGTCGCTGTTGCCGCCGTCGATGTCGCTCGAGGAGAAGGTGCTCCAGGAGCAGAAGGAGCGCAAGCTCGCGGCCGACCGCGCGGCGCAGCAGGACGCCGTGCGTCGGGACCGCAACCTGCTGATCCGCTACCGCAACGAGGCGGCCCACCGTGAAGGCCGCGAGGCAGCGCTGGACGACATCAACAAGGCCATGCAGGTCTCGGAGCGCCGCATCAAGGAGCTGGCCGTCGAGCGCAAGCCGCTGCAGGACGAGGCCGAGTTCTACAAGGGCAAGACGCTGCCGCCCAAGCTCAAGCAGCAGCTGGATGCCAACGATGCCTCGGCCGAGGCGCAGCGCGTGCTGATCGAGAACCAGAAGGCCGAGCTCGTGCGGGTGAACAAGCTCTTCGATGTCGAGCTGGTGCGCCTGAAGAAGCTCTGGGGCGGCGCGGCCCCCGGCAGCCTGGATGGCCCGGTGTCGGCAGCTGCCGCCGGCCAGCCCGGCAGCTCGCCGGTGCCCGCCTCCGCCACGAGCCGCTGAGGTCGCGGCGCCAGCCACTGGCCTCATGCCCCTCTGACGGGGCGCCCAGCAAAAAAGGCCGCTGTCTCCAGCGGCCTTTTGCTTGGGGGCCTGCGCCGGCCCGCCGGTGGGCGCGTCAGCCGCCCAGCTTCTTCTTCAGCAGCTCATTGACGAGGGCCGGGTTGGCCTTGCCCTTGGTCGCCTTCATGGCCTGGCCGACGAGGGCGTTGAAGGCCTTGTCCTTGCCGGCACGGAACTCGTCCACCGACTTCTGGTTGGCGGCCAGGACCTCATCGAGGATGCGCTCGATCTCGCCGGTGTCGTTGGACTGCTTCAGGTCCTTGGCGCTGATGATGGCGTCCACATCCGCACCGTCGCCGGCCCACAGGGCGTCGAAGACCTGCTTGGCGGAGTTGTTGGAGATCGTGCCGTCGCTGATGCGGCCGATGAGCGCCGCCAGCAGCGCCGGCTTCACCGGGGCGGCGTCGATCTCCAGCCCATCGCTGTTGAGGCGCTTGCTGATCTCACCCATCACCCAGTTGGCCACCAGCTTCGGGGCCGCCCCCGCGGCCTTGGCGGCCTCGTAGTAGCGGGCCGTGGCCAGGCTCTGGGTCATCATGGTGGCGTCGTACTCGGGCAGGCCGTCCGCCTCGATGAAGCGCTTCGCCATCACGCCGGGCAGCTCGGGCATCTCGCCGCGGACCTTCTCCACCCATTCCGGCGCGATCACCAGCGGCGGCAGATCGGGGTCCGGGAAGTAGCGGTAGTCGGCCGAGTCTTCCTTGGAGCGCATGGCGCGGGTCTCGCCCGTGTCCGGGTTGTAGAGCACCGTGGCCTGCTGGATCTTGAGGCCGTCCTCGATCTGGTCGATCTGCCAGTTCACCTCGAAGTTCACGGCGTCCACGAGGAAGCGGAAGCTGTTGAGGTTCTTGATCTCGCGGCGCGTGCCGAAAGGCTCGCCGGGCTTGCGCACCGAGACGTTGACGTCGCAGCGGAAGGAGCCTTCCTGCATGTTGCCGTCGCAGATGCCCAGCCACATCACGAGGGCGTGCAGCGTCTTGGCGTACTCGCAGGCCTCGGCGGCGGAGCGCATGTCGGGCTCGGAGACGATCTCCAGCAGCGGCGTGCCGGCGCGGTTCAGGTCGATGCCCGACTGGCCGTGGTAGTCCTCGTGCAGGCTCTTGCCGGCATCTTCCTCGAGGTGGGCGCGGGTCAGCTGGACGACCTTCTTCTCGTCACCGACGAAGAACTCCACCGTGCCGCCCTGCACCACCGGGATCTCGAACTGCGAGATCTGGTAGCCCTTGGGCAGGTCCGGGTAGAAGTAGTTCTTGCGGGCGAAGATGGACAGCGGCGCGACCTTCGCGCCCACGGCCAGGCCGAAGCGGATGGCGCGGTCGACGGCGGCGCGGTTGAGCACCGGCAGGGTGCCGGGCAGGGCCAGGTCCACGGGCGAGGCCTGGGTGTTGGGCTCGGCGCCGAAGGCGGTCGAGGAGCCGCTGAAGATCTTGGACTGGGTGGACAGCTGGACGTGGTTCTCCAGGCCGATCACCACCTCGTAGCCGCGCACCAGCTTGCTGTTGGGCTTGTTCATGCTCAGATTCCGTTCGGGGCACGGGTGTGCCAGTCGGTGGCCTGCTGCAGGGCGTGCGCGGTGTGCAGCAGCTGCCCTTCCTTGAAGTAGTTGCCGATCAGCTGCAGGCCGACGGGCATGCCGGCCTCGCCGAAGCCCACCGGCACGCTCATGCCGGGCAGGCCGGCCAGCGAGCCGGGCAGCGTGAAGATGTCGGCGAGGTAGGCCTTGACCGGATCGTCCGCGCCTTCGCCGGCTTTCCAGGCCACGCTCGGGGCGACCGGACCGGCGATGACGTCGCAGTGCTGGAAGGCCTGCTGGAAGTCGTCGGCGATCATGCGGCGCAGCTTCTGGGCCTGCAGGTAGTAGGCGTCGTAGTAGCCATGGCTCAGCACATAGGTGCCGATCATGATGCGGCGCTTGACCTCGGCACCGAAGCCTTCGGCACGGGTCTTCTTGTACATGTCCAGAAGATCCGTGTATTTGGCGGCACGATGACCGAACTTGACGCCATCAAAGCGGCTCAGATTCGAGCTGGCCTCGGCCGGGGCGATGATGTAGTACACCGGGATCGCCAGCTCGGTGCGGGGCAGGCTGACCTCGACCAGCGTGGCGCCGAGCTTCTCCAGCTCGGCCAGGCCCTGGCGCACGGCGCCGTCGACGTCGGCGGACAGCGCGGCCGGGAAGAACTCCTTCGGCAGGCCGATGCGCAGGCCCTTGAGCGGCTGTGCGGCCGTGGCGCCGTCGCGAGCGACCCGCATCTGCGCGTGGAAGTCCTGGGGCGGCTGGTTGATGCTCGTGGCGTCGCGCTCGTCAAAGCCGCTCATGGCGGACAGCAGCAGGGCGCAGTCCTCGGCGGAGCGGGCCATGGGGCCGGCCTGGTCGAGGCTGGAGGCGAAGGCGATCATGCCGTAGCGCGAGCACACGCCGTACGTCGGCTTGATGCCGGTGATGCCGGTGAAGCTGGCCGGCTGGCGGATGGAGCCGCCGGTGTCGGTGCCGGTGGTGGCGGGCACCAGGCGCGCCGCCACGGCCGTGGCCGAGCCGCCGGACGAGCCGCCCGGCACGCGGGTGCGGTCCCAGGGGTTCAGTGCGGGGCCGTAGGCGCTGTTCTCGTTGGCCGAGCCCATGGCGAACTCGTCGCAGTTGAGCTTGCCCAGCGAGAAGGTGCCGGCCGCGTTCAGGCGGGCCACGACGGTGGCGTCGAAGGGGCTGCGGTAGCCGGCCAGGATCTTGGAGCCGGCCGTGGTGGGCATGTCCGCGGTGACGTAGATGTCCTTGTGCGCGAGCGGGATGCCCACGAGCGGGCCGGCGTCGCCGGCCGCCAGGCGGCGGTCGGCCTCGGCGGCGCGGGTCAGGGCGCCGTCGGCGTCCACGTGCAGGAAGGCGCCCAGTTGCGACGCGCCGGTAACGCGTGCAAGAAGGTGTTGGGTGAGCTCGGTGGCGGAGAAGGCCTTGGCGCGCAGGCCCTGACCCAGTTCGGCCACGCCCATGTCGTGGAGAGACTTCATTCGATGACCTTGGGGACCAGGAACAGGCCGTCCTCGACGGCGGGAGCGCTGCGCTGGTTCAGCTCGCGCTGGTTGCTCTCGGTGACGGCGTCCTCGCGCAGGCGCAGCTGGACGTCCTGAACAGCGGAAAGCGGGGTGTAGAGCGGCTCGACGCCGCTGGTGTCCACCGCGCTCATCTGCTCGACGATCGAGAAAAAGCCATTGAGCTGGCCGAGCAAGGCGCCTTGCTCCGCCTCGGAAAGTTCGAGGCGGGCGAGGTGGGCGATGCGGCTCACGTCTTCCTGGGTCAGGGCCATGGGCGGGTCCGGGGTTTGTTGGAGGTCCTGCGCGGCGGGCCGCAAAAAGCGACGCCTCGCGCGATGCATTGCCGCTTACAGACTGCAAAAACAGCGGCTGTCAGGGGCTAGTCAGGGGTCTAAACAAAGGGGTGATCGAGTATTATCTCCGCTTATCTCCATGGTAACGGGGCTGCAGGGCCGCCAAGGCCCAGGCAGCCTCGTTGCACATGGTGCGAACACCCCCGTGCAGCCGCTGGCGCCCGTCGCTTCGGCTGCATTCGTTTGACGCCCGCCGCCCCTCCAGAGGCCCCTCTTGAGTTTTGCCAGTGCCGAGCCCGCGTGACCCCAGCCGCCGCCCGGCCTGAAGCCCCAGCCCCACACCATGTTTTCGTCCCTGCGCCGCTACTTCTCCACCGACCTGGCCATCGACCTCGGCACCGCCAACACGCTGATCTATGTGCGTGGCAAGGGCATCGTGCTGGATGAGCCCTCCGTCGTCGCCATCCGCCACGAAGGCGGCTCCAGCGGCAAGAAGACCATCCAGGCTGTCGGCCGCGAGGCCAAGGCCATGCTGGGCAAGGTGCCTGGCAACATCGAGGCGATCCGCCCGATGAAGGACGGCGTGATCGCCGACTTCGTCATCACCGAGCAGATGATCAAGCAGTTCATCAAGATGGTGCATGACACCAAGCTGCTGCGCCCGTCTCCCTGCATCATCATCTGCGTGCCCTGCGGCTCGACCCAGGTGGAAAAGCGCGCGATCCGTGACGCCGCCCTGGGCGCCGGCGCCTCGCGCGTGGAACTGATCGAGGAACCCATGGCCGCGGCCATCGGTGCCGGCCTGCCGGTCTCGGAAGCCTCGGGCTCCATGGTCATCGACATCGGCGGCGGCACCACGGAGGTCGGCGTGATCTCCCTGGGCGGCATGGTCTACAAGGGCTCGGTCCGCGTCGGCGGCGACAAGTTCGACGAAGCCATCATCAACTACATCCGCCGCAACTACGGCATGCTGATCGGCGAGCCCACCGCGGAAGCCATCAAGAAGCAGATCGGCTCGGCCTTCCCCGGCTCCGAGGTCAAGGAGATGGAAGTCAAGGGCCGCAACCTCAGCGAGGGCGTGCCGCGCAGCTTCACCATCTCGTCCAACGAGATCCTGGAAGCCCTGACCGACCCGCTGAACCAGATCGTCTCGGCCGTGAAGAACGCGCTGGAGCAGACGCCGCCCGAGCTGGGCGCCGACATCGCCGAGCGCGGCATGATGCTGACCGGCGGTGGCGCCCTGCTGCGTGATCTCGACCGTCTGCTGGCTGAGGAAACCGGCCTGCCGGTGCTCGTGGCCGAAGACCCGCTGACCTGCGTGGTGCGCGGGTGCGGGATGGCGCTGGAGCACATGGAACGCCTCGGCTCCATCTTCGCTTCGGAGTGAGGCCTGCTGCGCGGCCGCCATGCGTCCTTGGGCGGTGCTCGGGATCCTCACGTACCTGCAGTACGTTCCGGTCCCTGCGCTCCGTCCGCCTAGCCTGGCGCCCGCTCGCGACGGCCCGATACACCGTGATGGCCTGACCCACTAGTTCGCACGCCATGCCCTTCGGCACCCTGGAGCGCAATGCGCCGCCGCTGTTCCGCCAAGGCCCCTCGGCCTTGACGCGGCTGCTGCTGTGCGCGGCCTTCGCCATCTTCCTGATGGTGCTGGATGCCCGCTTCAAGGTGGCGCAGCCGGCGCGCACGGCCGTGGCGCTGGTGCTGAGCCCGGCGCAGCGCCTGCTGCTGTCGCCCGTGGATGCCTGGGAGAACCTGGGTGACTACCTGCGCGGCATGAAGCGCGCGATGGAGGCCGAGGACCTCGCCCGGCGGCAGCTGGTGGCGCAGGCCGAGCGCCTGTCCCGCGCGCAGCAGCTCCAGGCGGAGAACCAGCGCCTGCGCGAGCTGCTCAAGATGCAGCAGGCGCAGGCCGTGAGCTCGGTGGCGGCCGAGGTGCTCTACGAGGCGCCGGACCCCTACTCCCGCCGCGTCAGCATCGACCGCGGCAGCCGGCACGGCGTGCACCTGAGCTCCCCCGTCATCACCGAGGCCGGCGTGCTGGGGCAGGTCACCCGCGTCTACACGTTCTCGTCCGAGGTGACCCTCATCACCGACAAGGACGCCGCCATTCCCGTGCTCAACACCCGCACCCAGCAGCGCGGCGTGGCCTTCGGCGGCGAGCGCGGCCTCGAGCTGCGCTTCACCGCGGCCAATGCCGACATCCAGGCGGGCGACATGCTCTCCACCTCGGGCCTGGACGGCATCTACCCGCCCGGTCTGCCGGTGGCCAAGGTGGCGCAGGTCGAGCGCCGCGGTGACACCAGCTTCGCCCGCGTGAGTCTGCTGGCCACGGTGCCGGTGGACAGCGTGCGCCACGTGCTGGTCCTGGCGCCCCTGGCCGTTCATGAGGCGGCCCGCACCGAGGCCGCCGAGGCCGCGGCCAAGGAAGCGCAGGCCCTGGCCGAGCGCAAGGCGCAGGCCAAGGCCGAGGCCAAGCAGCGTGCGGCCGAGCAGAAGGCCGCCAAGGAGGCCGCCAAGGAGGCGGCGAAGGACACGGCCAAGGACAGCAAGGGAGGATCGCCGCGATGATCATGCCGCGCGCCGCCAGCCAGCTGCTGCTGCCGGCCAACCCCCTCTTCATCGCCTTCAGCCTGCTGGTGGCCCTGCTGCTGGACATGGTGCCGCTCGGCCGTCAGGCGGCGATGCCGGACTTTCTGTCCATCGTGCTGGTGTTCTGGAACGTGCATCAGCCGCGCCGGGTCAACGTCGGCTGGGCCTTCCTCTTCGGCCTGCTGGTGGATGTGCACCACGGCGCGCTGCTGGGTCAGCACGCCCTGGCCTACAGCGGCCTGAGCTTCGGCGCCGTCGCGCTTCACCGCCGCCTGCCCTGGTTCACCCGGTGGGGGCAGGCCTTGCATGTGCTGCCGCTGTTCGCGCTGGCCCATGCGGTGTCACTGGTGGTGCGCCTGGCCGTGGGCGGCATGTGGCCGGGCTGGCCGCTGCTGCTGGCGCCGTTCATCGAGGCCCTGCTGTGGCCGCTGGCCAGCTGGATCCTGCTGGCCCCGCAGCGCCGTCCGCCGGACCGCGACGACCACCGCCCGCTGTGAGGCGGCTCTGCCAGCGCCCATGACCCAGCTGCACAACGTCCAACAGGAGCAGTCCCGCTTCCGCGTGCGCGTGCTCGCGGCCGCGGGCTTCGTCCTTTTCTGCTTCGGCCTGCTCGCCGCGCGTCTCGTCTACCTGCAGGTGATGCAGCACGAGACGCTGCTGGAGCGCGCCGAGTCCAACCGCGTCACCGTCGTCCCCATCGTGCCCAACCGCGGCCTGATCGTCGACCGCAACGGCGTGGTGCTGGCCAGCAACTACTCGGCCTACACCCTCGAGATCACGCCTTCCAAGGTGGCGGACCTCGAGGCCACCATCAATGCGCTCGCCGAGGTCGTGGAGATCCAGGGCCGCGACCGCAAGCGCTTCAAGCGCCTGATGGAGGAGAGCAAGAACTTCGAGTCCCTGCCCATCCGCACCAAGCTGACGGACGCCGAGGTGGCGCGCTTCGCCGCCCAGCGCTTCCGTTTCCCCGGCGTGGACATCAAGGCGCGGCTCTTCCGCAGCTACCCGCTGGGCGAGGTCGGCAGCCACCTGATCGGCTACATCGGCCGCATCAACCAGGCCGAGAAGAAGGCCATGGAGGAGTGGGCGGACGAGGACATCGCCAACTACCGCGGCACCGAGTACATCGGCAAGCTGGGCCTGGAGCAGTACTACGAGCGCGAGCTGCACGGGCAGACCGGCTTCGAGCAGATGGAGACCAGCGCCGCCGGCCGTGCCGTGCGTCGCCTGCGCCACCAGCCGCCCACGCCGGGCAACACGCTCAAGCTCTCGATCGACATCCGCCTGCAGGCCCTCGTCGAGGAGCTGTTCAAGGACCGCCGCGGGGCGCTCGTCGCCATCGACCCGCGCAACGGCGAGGTGCTGGCCTTCGTCTCCAAGCCGACCTTCGATCCCAACCTCTTCGTCGACGGCATCGACGCCGACTCCTGGACGGCGCTCAACGAGGACATCGACAAGCCCCTGCTCAACCGCGCCCTGCGCGGCACCTATCCGCCGGGCTCGACCTTCAAGCCCCTGATGGCCATGGCCGCGCTTAACAGCGGCAAGCGTGCCGCGAGCACGGTCATCATGGACAACCTGACCTACAGCTTCGGCGGCCGCACCTTCGGCAGCCCCGAGACCGACCGCCCCGGCCCCAAGGACATGCGCCTGGCCATCGTCAGCTCCTCCAACGTCTACTTCTACAGCCTCGCCAACGAGATGGGCGTGGACCTCATCCATGACCAGCTCGAGCCCTTCGGCCTCGGCCGCAAGACCGGCATCGACTTGGCTGGCGAGGTCACGGGCGACCTGCCCTCGCAGGAGTGGAAGCGCAAGAAGTTCAGGAAGGCCGAGCAGCAGAAGTGGTACGCCGGCGAGACCATCTCGCTGGGCATCGGTCAGGGCTACAACAACTTCACCATGCTGCAGATGGCCACGGCCTACGCCACGCTCTCGACCGGCGGCCAGCGTTTCAAGCCGCGCCTGGTGCGCGAGATCGAGGACGTCGTGCAGCACCAGGGCCGGCGCATCGCCAGCGAATCGCTGGACCCGATTCCGCTCAAGCCCGAGCAGGTGGACGTCATCCGCAATGCCATGAACGGCGTGACGCTGGAGGGCACCTCGCGCCAGGTCTTCATGGGCGCGCCCTACCAGAGCGCCGGCAAGACCGGCACGGCGCAGGCCATCGGCCTGAAGGCGGGCGAGAAGTACAGCAGCATCAAGGCCGACGAGCACAAGCGGGACCACTCGCTCTACGTCGCCTTCGCGCCGGTGGACAAGCCCTCCATCGCGCTGGCTGTGATCGTGGAGAACGCCGGCTGGGGCTCCGGGGCCGCGGCGCCCATCGCGCGTCGCGTCTTCGACTACGCGCTGCTGGGCCAGTACCCCAGCGAGGAAGACATTGCCCAGACCCAGCAGGGCAAGACCATGGCGCCGGTGGGCGCGCCGCGCAAGGCCAGCGAGGTGCCCCTGCCCGGGCAGGGCGTGCTGGTGCCGCTGGCGACGCGGTCGGTGCCGGTGGCCGCGGTGCCGGCATCGGGCGTGCTGCCGGCCTCCGCCCCTGCGGCGGCGGCCTCATCGACCCTGACCCGTGACGCGTCCCGGCCCGCGCTCGCCGCCAGCGGAGCCCGCCCATGAACAACAGCTTCAGCCTGCAGGCCCTGCGCGGCCACATCCGCCCCTGGACCGAGGGCCTGGACTGGGTCGTGCTGCTGGCCGTGGCCTGGCTGATGGGCCTCGGGCTGCTGTGCATGTACTCGGCGGGCTTCGACCACGGCACCCGCTTCGTCGACCACCTGCGCAACGGCCTGCTGAGCCTGGCCCTCATGTTCGCGATGGCCCAGGTGCCGCCGCAGCGCCTCGTCAAGATCGCGGTGCCGCTCTACACCGTCGGCGTGCTGCTGCTGCTGGCCACGGCCGTCTTCGGCGTGACCAAGAAGGGCGCCACGCGCTGGCTGAATGTGGGCATCACGCAGATCCAGCCATCCGAGATTCTCAAGATCGCCATGCCGCTGATGCTGGCGTGGTGGTTCCAGAAGCGCGAGGGCCTGCTGCGGCTGCCCGACTTCGTCGCCGCCTTCGTGCTGCTGGCCGTGCCCGTCGGGCTCATCGCCAAGCAGCCGGACCTCGGGACCTCGCTGCTGGTCCTGGCCGCGGGGCTCTACGTGATCTTCTTCGCCGGCCTGTCCTGGAAGCTGATCCTGCCGGTGCTGGTCGCCGGTGGCATCGGCATCACGGCGCTCGTCATGAGCGAGGAGCAGATCTGCCAGCCCGACGTGACCTGGCCGGTGCTGCGCGAGTACCAGAAGCACCGCGTCTGCACGCTGCTGGACCCCAGCAAGGACCCGCTGGGCAAGGGCTTCCACATCATCCAGGGCGGCATCGCCATCGGCTCGGGCGGGGTGACCGGCAAGGGCTTCATGAGGGGCACGCAGACCCACCTGGAGTTCATCCCCGAGCGCACCACCGACTTCATCTTCGCGGCCTATGGCGAGGAGTTCGGCCTGCTCGGGGCGGCAGCCCTGCTGCTGGGCTTCACCGTGCTCATCCTGCGGGGGCTCGTGATCGCCTTCGAGTCGCCCACGCTCTTCGGCCGCCTGATGGCCGGCGCCGTGACGCTGTCCTTCTTCACCTATGTGTTCGTGAACATGGGCATGGTCAGCGGCATCCTGCCGGTGGTGGGCGTGCCGCTGCCCTTCATTTCCTATGGCGGCACGGCGATGGTGATGCTGGGCCTGAGCCTGGGCATCCTGCTGAGCATCGCCAAGTCCAAGCGCTACAAGCGGCGCTGACGCCGCGGCGTTCAGGCCGCGCCGCCGTCGCTGCCCGGCTCCGGCACGGCGGCCGGGTGAGCATGGAAGCGGATGGTGAAGCGGGCGCCCGGCCCCATGCCGTCGGGCTCCACGAAGCCCGGGCGCCGCGGGCGGGCGTCATCGAGCGTCAGTTCGGCCTCGTGCTGCTGGGCGATCTCGCGCACGATGGCCAGGCCGAGCCCGGAGCCGTCGACATTCGTGCCCAGCGCCCGGTAGAAGGGCTGGAAGACCTGCTCGCGCTCGGCCTCGGCGATGCCCGGTCCGGAGTCCTCCACCTGCAGCACGCAGACCTGCCCGAACGGGTCCTCGACGATGCGCACGGTGATCGTGCCGCCCGGCGGGGTGTAGAGCAGCGCGTTGTCGACCAGGTTGCGGATCAGCTCGCGGATGAGGATGGGATGCCCCAGGATGCGCAGGCTGCTGTGCTCGTCGTCCGGCCCCTCGTAGCCCAGGTCCAGGCGCTTGTCGAGCGCGCGCGGCACGAAGTCCCGCACCGTCTCCATCGCGATCTCGGGCAGGTTGATGTCGGAGCGCCGCGAGGCGTGCTCCTGATCCTCGGCCCGCGCCATCGCGAGCAGCTGGTTGACCATGTGCGCCGCGCGCTGGCTGGACAGCGCGATCTGCTGCAGCGAGCGCCTGAGCTCCTGCGGCGAGCTGCGGCCCTCGTCGATCTCGCGCTGGGCCAGCTCCGCCTGCGTGCGCAGCCCGGCCAGCGGCGTCTTGAGCTGGTGCGCGGCATCGGCCAGGAAATGCTTCTGCGTGCTCAGCGACTGGTCCAGGCGCTGCAGCAGGTCGTTGATGGCGTGCACCAGCGGGGCCACCTCGTCGGGGATGCGGCGCTCGTCGATGGGGCTGAGGTCCGAGCTGTCCCGCGAGCGGATCCGGCGCTGCAGCTCGTTGAGCGGCGCGATGCCGCGCGCCAGCGCGAGCCACACCAGCAGCACGGCCAGCGGCAGGATCACGAACTGCGGCAGGATCACGCCCTTGATGATCTCGTTGGTGAGCCGCGAGCGTTTGCCCAGCGTCTCGGCGACCTGCACCAGCATCTGCCCCTTGGCATTGCCCTCGGGGGTCACCCACAGATAGGCCACGCGCACGCTCTCGTTGCTGACCTCGTCGTCCCGGAAGCGCAGCTCCCAGGGCACGACGGCCTCGTCGGGATTGGGGGCCGGCAGCTCCTTGTCGCCGCTCAGGAACTCGCCCCGCGGGCCCAGCACGAGGTAGTAGACGGTGTCGGACTCGTCGGCCCGCAGCAGGGCGGCCGCCTCGGGCGAGAGGGCGTAGCGGGAACGTGCCGCGGCCGCTGCCGGATTGCGCGGCTCCGCGGCCGCCTGCAGGCCCAGCGAACGGGCCATCTCGCCCAGCTCGCGGTCGTAGGGCTTGCTGGCGATGCCCTGGGCCACCAGCCAGGTCAGCGCGACGCTGATCGGCCAGATGACCAGCAGCGGCGCGAGCATCCAGTCGAGGATCTCGCCGAACAGGGAGCGTTGACCGCTGTCAGCAGCCATCGTCGGCGGTCCTTTGCGAAGGAGGCGGGACCTCGCCTCGGGCGGGGTTCAGCGGCCGGGCGGGGCGGCGGCGCATTCAGCCGGGGATCTTTTCCAGGCAGTAGCCCAGGCCCCGCACGGTGGCGATGCGGATCGGGCCCTGCTCGATCTTCTTGCGCAGCCGGTGGATGTAGACCTCGATGGCGTTGTTGCTGACCTCTTCGCCCCACTCGCACAGGCGCTCCACCAGCTGGTCCTTGCTGACAAGCCGGCCGGCGCGCTGCAGCAGCACCTCCAGCAACGAAAGCTCGCGGGCGGACAGCTCCACCATCTGCTCGTTGATGTAGGCCACGCGGCCGGTGGCATCGAAGGACAGCGGGCCGTGCTTGATGATGCTGGAGGCCGTGCCCAGGCCGCGACGGGTGAGGGCGCGCACGCGGGCCTCGAGTTCCTGCAGCGAGAAGGGCTTGGCCATGTAGTCGTCGGCGCCGAGGTCCAGGCCCTTGACGCGCTGCTCGACGCTGTCGGCCGCGGTGAGGATCAGCACCGGCATCGTGGCGCCGCGGGCCCGAAGCTTGCGCAGCACCTCCAGCCCGTGCAGGCGCGGCAGGCCGAGGTCCAGGATCACCAGGTCGAACTCATGCGAGGCGAGGGCGGCGTCGGCCTCGGTGCCGGTCGAGACCTGGTCGACCGCATAGCCGCTGGAGCGCAGGGCGCGCAGCAGGCCGTCAGCCAGCACTTGGTCATCTTCCGCAATCAGGATGCGCATCGGTGTCTCCTTGGCCTTTGTCGCCCGGGAGGCGTGGGCGGCAGCTTTCCCCCATTCTAGGGACTGGAATCGTTCTCAGGCTCCTGCCAACTCGTGTCAGCAGGCACTGGATGAACTACTGTACAAACATACAGATTCGGCCATAATGCAGGCACTCACAGGAGCAATCAATGGACGCCCCCGCTAAGTCTGCAAACCTCGCCGCCAACCCCGAAAAAGCCAAGGCCCTGCAGGCCGCCCTCGCCCAGATCGAAAAGCAGTTTGGCAAGGGCTCCATCATGCGCCTCGGCGAGGGCGAGAAGATCGAGGACATCCAGGTCGTCTCCACCGGCTCCCTGGGCCTGGACATCGCCCTGGGCGTCGGCGGCCTGCCGCGCGGCCGCGTGATCGAGATCTACGGCCCGGAATCCTCCGGCAAGACCACCCTGACCCTGCAGGTCATCGCCGAGATGCAGAAGCTCAGCGGCGTCTGCGCCTTCATTGACGCCGAGCACGCCCTGGATGTGCAGTACGCCCAGAAGCTCGGCGTGAACCTGCAGGACCTCCTGATCAGCCAGCCGGACACCGGCGAGCAGGCACTGGAAATCGTGGATGCCCTGGTGCGCTCGGGCTCCGTGGACCTCATCATCATCGACTCGGTGGCCGCCCTGACGCCCAAGGCCGAGTTGGAAGGCGAGATGGGCGACGCCCTGCCCGGTCTGCAGGCCCGCCTGATGAGCCAGGCCCTGCGCAAGCTGACCGCCACCATCAAGAAGACGAACTGCACGGTCGTCTTCATCAACCAGATCCGCATGAAGATCGGCGTGATGTTCGGCTCGCCCGAAACCACCACCGGGGGCAATGCGCTCAAGTTCTACGCCTCGGTGCGCCTCGACATCCGCCGCATCGGCTCCATCAAGAAGGGCGAGGAAGTCATCGGCTCCGAGACCAAGGTCAAGGTGGTCAAGAACAAGGTCTCGCCCCCCTTCAAGACGGCCGAGTTCGACATCCTCTATGGTGAAGGCATCAGCCGCGAGGGCGAGATCATCGACATGGGCGTGGCCGCCAAGGTCGTGGACAAGTCCGGCGCCTGGTACGCCTACAGCGGCGAGAAGATTGGCCAGGGCAAGGACAACGCCCGCGAGTTCCTGCGCGAGAACCCGGACCTCGCCATCGAAATCGAGAACAAGATCCGCGAATCGCTGGGCATTCCGCTGATCGGTGCAGAGGCGGGCGCGGCCGATTAAGTCTCGGCATCCGCGGTCGCCGGGCCGAGTTCACCCGGCCTGTGTTCATCAAGGGGAATCTCGCCTCGCGAGCCCATTCCCGCTACCCGGTGCAGCGGCCGCCGCCTCGTGGAAGCCAGGTCGGGCGGTCGCTGCAGTCCTTCAACGCTTCCATGGCACGATGAAGCGGCATGGTCACGCAAAGCCCGTCTGACGAGGTCTCGACACCCTCGTCCCCCGCCCGACGCCCCTCACCGCCGACTGACGCTGAGGCGCGAGCGATGGTGCAGCGCTTCTGGGCGCTCTACCAGGCGCGACGCTGGACCGACGCCCTGGCACTGCTGGCGCCGCACGCCGAGTGTCTCTGGTGGGCCACGCTGGAGCGCTTTCGAGGGAACGAGGCCATCGTTCACGTGAACGCCGTGTACCCGGAAGGCTGGACCCTCCACCTGCTGGACCTGCAGACGCTGATGGATGGGCGTGTGCTGAGCCTCGTGCGTGTGGAGCAGGATGGCAGCAACTTCTACGCCCATAGCTATTTCCATGTCCGTGACGGCCTGATCCAGCAGATTGACGAGTATTGGTCGGACCAGCAGCCGGCCCCGGCCTGGCGTTGCGATCCGCTGGCGCCGTTGCCGGGTCGAGTCGCCATGCCCGCTGACCGGCGCCAGGGCCTGCCGCTGCTGCCTCCCGCGAGCTCTGCGCCCGCCGAGGCGCTGGCGCGCCCTCGGCACCCCGATGACATCGGCTGAGGCCCTGCCGGCCGACGACGTGCTGAGCTCGGGCACGCCCCTTCGCTGGCTCGGCCGTCGAACTCACTGAACCGCCCATGGCCCGCCGATCATCCCCTCTGAGCCTGAAGGCCCGCGCCATCGCGCTGCTGGCCCAGCGCGAGCACAGCGTGGCCGAGCTGCGGCGCAAGCTGATGCGTCTCGCGGAACTCCAGGAACTTCAGGCCTGGGTCGAGGCGCACGAGGTGCCACCGGGCCCAGGGCGCCCGCAGTCGGCGGGTCCCGCGCATCCTGCCGCCGAAGCGCCCCCGACCGGCGCGCTCCTGGCTGGTCGCGGGAGTGCCGCCGAGGGTTTGGGTGTGGCATCGCGTCCCGCCGCCGACGGCGTGGGCAGCTTTGACCTGGACGAAGACTGGGCCGACGGCGAGCTCGAGTCCTTCCTGGCGGACTGGGCTGACGAGACGGGGGCGGAGGCGATCGCGGAACAGCGGCGTTCTCACGTGGGCGCCTGCCCGGATGACGACAGCCACCAGGGGCCGGCGGCCGCCTCCCTGGGCCGGACTTGCCTTGATGACGCATCCGGTGCCGCAGCGAGCCGCACCGCGCAGACCCGCCGCGGCCGGCTCGCTCCAGAGCACCCACGCCCTGCGGTGCCGGGCGCTCGCCCCCCTGCCAGCGCGGCCGCGCGCCGGCCGCGCCCTGCGCCCAGCGCGGAGGCCTGGGCGGCCGTCCGGGACGACGAGCGCCTGCAGGCGCGGGTTGAAGCGGTCGAGCAGCTGCTCCTCTGGTTGCAGGAGCGGGGCTATCTGAGCGAGGCGCGCCTCGTGGAGTCCCGCATCAACGCGCGGGCGTCCCGCTACGGGAACCGGCGCATCCAGCAGGAGCTCCGCCAGCTGGGTGTGGCGCCGGACGAGGAGCAGCAGGCCCGCCTCAAGGACAGTGAACTGGAGCGCGCGCGCGAGGTCTGGCGTCGCAAGTTCGGGGGCGAGCCGCCGCTGGATGCGGCGAGCCGTGCCAAGCAGATGCGCTTTCTTGCCGCGCGGGGCTTTTCGTCCGACGTCGTGCGCCGGGTGTTGCGCGCGGAAGACGATTGAACCGCCTTGAACGGTGCCCTGATGCCGCGGCGCCGGCCCGGTCAGTGCACCAGGATGAGGCACCGCGACAGCCTCGTGACAGGCTTGGTGCAGCGCAACATGCTACATTGGCGCCCTGCGCAAGCGCGCCCGCCGGCCTGACGAGGCCTGCGGGCCGTTTTTTGCGCCTTTGCACTGCCCCTGCACCATGTCGTCCTTGTCTCCCAGCCCCGAGCGTCAACTGATGCATCGCCGCGCCATCGCGGTGCAGGTGTATTCGCGCGCCGACGGCCTGTTCGAGGTCGAGGCGGAACTGCAGGACAGCAAGACGCGTGACATCCCCTTGGCCGGTGGCATCCGGCGTGCCGGCGAGCCGGTGCACGACATGCTGCTGTGGCTGGTGGTCGACCGCCACCTGGACATCCTGGCCGCCAGCTCCAGCACCCGCTGGATGCCCTATCCCGGCCAGTGCGACCAGCACGGCGACGCCTACCGGCAACTGGTGGGCCTGAACCTGATGACGGGCTTCCGGGCCGCGGTCAAGCAGCGGCTCGCCGGCGTCAAGGGCTGCACCCACCTCACGGAACTCTGCCAGCATCTCCCGACCGCGGTGATCCAGGCCTTCGCGGGCGTGGTGCTGGATGTCCGCGAAGGTGCGGAAGATGGCACGCCACCCTTCCAGATCGACCGCTGCCATGCACTTCGCAGCGACGGTGCGGTGGTGCAAACTCATTACCCTCGCTGGTATCGCGGCGCGGCGGTGACCCCGCCTGCCGCCGGTAACGGCAACCTTTCCTGACTATCCATCAAGCGAGACCTCCCCATGAAGATTCACGAGTACCAGGGCAAGGAAATCCTGCGCCAGTTCGGCGTGCCGGTGCCGCGCGGCATTCCCGCGTTCACGGTGCAAGAAGCCGTTGAAGCGGCCCAGAAGCTGGGCGGTCCGGTCTGGGTGGTCAAGGCCCAGATCCACGCCGGTGGCCGTGGCAAGGGCGGTGGCGTGAAGGTCGCCAAGACCCTGGACGATGTGAAGGCCCTGTCCGAGAAGATCCTGGGCATGCAGCTGGTCACGCACCAGACCGGTCCGGAAGGCCAGAAGGTCCGCCGCCTGTACATCGAGGACGGCGCCGACATCAAGAATGAGCTGTACGTCTCGCTGGTCACGGACCGCGGCACGCAGAAGGTCGCCTTCATCGCTTCGAGCGAAGGCGGCATGGACATCGAGGAAGTCGCCCACTCGACCCCCGAGAAGATCATCACCGAGATGATCGACCCGCTGACCGGCCTGACCGAAGCGCAAAGCCGCAAGATCGCCGCGGCCATCGGCCTGACCGGCGGCTCGGTCGACCAGGCGGTCGACATCTTCGCCAAGCTCTACAAGTGCTACATGGAGACCGACGCGTCGCTGGTGGAGATCAACCCGCTGAACTGCGACTCCAAGGGCAACCTGATGGCCCTGGACGCCAAGTTCAACTTCGACGCCAACGCCCTGTTCCGTCACCCCGAGATCGTGGCCTACCGCGATCTGGACGAGGAAGATCCCGCTGAAGTCGAGGCCTCCAAGTTCGACCTGGCCTACATCTCCCTGGACGGCAACATCGGCTGCCTGGTGAACGGCGCCGGCCTCGCCATGGCCACCATGGACACCATCAAGCTGTTCGGCGGCGAGCCGGCCAACTTCCTGGACGTCGGCGGTGGCGCCACGGCCGAGAAGGTGACCGAGGCCTTCAAGATCATGCTGAAGAACAAGTCCGTCAAGGGCATCCTGGTCAACATCTTCGGCGGCATCATGAAGTGCGACACCATCGCCGAGGGCGTGATCACCGCCTGCAAGGCCGTGAACCTGTCCGTGCCGCTGGTCGTCCGCATGAAGGGCACCAACGAAGAACTGGGCAAGAAGATGCTGGCCGAATCCGGCCTGCCCATCATCGCCGCCGACTCGATGGCCGAAGCGGCCACCAAGATCGTCGCTGCCGTCAAGTAAGCCCAGCAAGGAATAGAACCATGAGCATCTACATCAACAAGGACACCAAGGTCATCACCCAGGGCATCACGGGCAAGACCGGTCAATTCCACACCCTGGGCTGCCAGGCCTACGCGAACGGCAAGAACGCCTTCGTCGCTGGCGTGAACCCCAAGAAGGCGGGCGAGAAGTTCTCGGACATCCCCATCTACGCCACCGTCAAGGAAGCCGCTGGCCAGACCGGCGCCACCGTGTCCGTGATCTACGTGCCGCCCGCTGGCGCTGCTGCCGCCATCTGGGAAGCCGTCGAAGCCGACCTGGACCTGGCCATCTGCATCACGGAAGGCATCCCCGTCCGTGACATGCTGGAAGTGCGCAACAAGATGAAGGCCAAGGAAGCTGCCGGCGGCAAGAAGACGCTGCTGCTGGGCCCGAACTGCCCCGGCCTGATCACCCCGGACGAGATCAAGATCGGCATCATGCCCGGTCACATCCACCGCAAGGGCCGCATTGGCGTGGTCTCGCGCTCCGGCACGCTGACCTATGAAGCCGTGGCTCAGCTGAGCGAACTGGGCATCGGCCAGTCCTCCGCCGTCGGCATCGGTGGCGACCCGATCAACGGCCTGAAGCACATCGACGTGATGCAAGCCTTCAACGACGATCCGGACACCGACGCCGTGATCATGATCGGCGAGATCGGCGGCCCGGACGAGGCCGAAGCTGCCCGCTGGTGCAAGGCCAACATGAAGAAGCCCATCGTCGGCTTCATCGCGGGTGTCACCGCCCCTCCGGGCAAGCGCATGGGCCACGCCGGCGCGCTGATCTCCGGCGGTGCCGACACGGCCGACGCCAAGCTGGCCATCATGGAAGAGTGCGGTTTCAAGGTGACCCGCAACCCGTCCGAGATGGGCCGCATCCTGAAGTCGCTGCTGTAATCCCAGCCGCTTCCTGCGAGAAAGCCGCCCTCGGGCGGCTTTTTTTGTCGTCGCTGCCTGCGTAGTTGCACGAAGCCGGCGAAAGTGGCGCTGCGGCGACACTGCAGGCTGCCTGCGCGGCGGCCGTCCGCCACGACAATCTGCCCAGCCTTCCCGCAGGCCTGCCGCCTGCTCCTGGAGTTCCCCGATGGACCTGACCTCTGCCGCCTTCTGGATCGCCCTGCTCAAGATCATCTGGGTGAACATCCTGCTGTCCGGCGACAACGCCGTGGTGATCGCCCTTGCGGCGCGCAACCTGCCGGCCCATCAGCAGAAGAAGGCCATCTTCGCCGGCAGCGGCGCCGCCATCGTGCTGCGGGTGGTGCTGACGCTCTTTGCCGTCAGCCTGCTGCAGTTTCCCTACCTCAAGCTCGTCGGTTCGCTGCTGCTGCTGTGGATCGGCGTGCAGCTGCTGGCCGGTGACGACGAGGGCGACGACGTGAAGGCGGGCAGCAGCCTGATGGCCGCGGTGCGCACCATCCTGGTCGCGGACCTCGTGATGAGCCTGGACAACGTCATCGCCGTGGCCGCTGCCGCCAACAGCGCGCCGGAGCAGGCCCGGACCCTGCTGCTGATCCTGGGCCTGGGCCTGTCGATCCCCTTGATCATCTTCGGCAGCACGCTGCTGCTGAAGCTGATGCAGAACTATCCCTTCATCATCACGCTGGGCGCTGCCCTGCTCGGCTTTGTCGCCGGCGAGATGGCGGTGACGGACCTTGCCATCCACGACTGGTTCGAGGCTCACATGCACGGCCTGGACTACGCTGTGAGCATCACCTGCGCCGTGGGCGTCGTGGCGGTGGGCACGGCCCTGGCGCGTCGTGCGCGGCGTGCCGGCCTCGATGAAGCAGAGGATGGCGCCGGCTCCTGATCGCCCCGCTGGCGGCCCGAACCACTAAGATCACTCCCTAGTACCTGACGCACGCATGGATTCCTTCCTGACCCCCGATTTCTGGCTGGCCGTGGCCCAGATCATCATGATCGACATCCTCCTTGGGGGGGACAACGCCGTGGTGATCGCCCTGGCCTGTCGCAAGCTGCCGGACGCGCAGCGCCGCCAGGGCATTCTGTGGGGCACCGTCGGGGCCATCCTGCTGCGCGTGGTGCTGATCTTCTTCGCCCTGACCCTGCTGCAGATTCCCTATCTGAAGATCGCCGGTGCCGCGCTGCTGCTGTGGATCGGCATCAAGCTGATGCTGCCCGAGGATGAAGGCGGGCACGAGATCCAGGCCAGCGACCGCCTCTGGGCGGCCGTCAAGACCGTCATCGTGGCGGACTTCGTGATGAGTCTGGACAACGTCATCGCGATTGCCGGTGCCGCCGAGTCGGCGGGTGAGGGCAACGAGATGGTGCTCGTCGTGCTGGGCCTGCTGGTGTCGATCCCCATCATCGTGTGGGGCAGCCAGCTGGTCATCAAGCTCATGGATCGCTTCCCGCTCGTGATCACCCTCGGCGCCATGCTGCTGGGCTGGATCGCCGGCAGCATGGCCATTGACGACCCCGCGCTGCTGCAGGTCCTGCCCCATGAGGTGCCCAGCAAGCCGGGCGCGACGCCTTCCGTGCCGGCCTGGATGCAGTACCTCAGCGGTGCCGTTGGCGCCGTGCTGGTTCTGGTCAGCGGGAAGTGGCTGGCACATCGCCGCGCCGCGACGGCCTGACCCCCGAGAGAGCCTGCCTTGAACCAGCCCAGCTTCTTCCAGCGTTGGTTCGGCAGCCGCAAGCCGCAGGGGGTGGACTCGCCCGAGGCGCTGGCAGCATCCTCGCCGACCGTGGGCCGGCTCCCCGCTGCCGGCGTGCCGGCTGCGGTGGCCTCGGCCGCGCTGCCTGCACCGTCCCCGGAGTTCAGCGCCCGGTTCGAGCTCGGCGACGAAATCGGCCGCGGGGCCATGGCCATCGTCTACAAGGCCACGGATCGCCGCAGCGGCCAGCAGCTGGCGGTCAAGCGCCTGGCCCTGCAACGCGAGTTCTCCCAGGAGGACCTGGCCGACGTCCGCGCCCGCTTCATGCGCGAGGCGCGGGCTGCCTCCCACCTGCACCATCCGGACATCCTGCGGGTCCTGGATGCAGGCGAGGCGGATGGCGACACCTGGATCGCCATGGAGTACGTGCTGGGCCGCGATCTCAGTCACTTCACCCGGCCCGCGGAGCTGCTGCCGGTGGCCGAGGTGCTGGCCCTCGTGGCGCGGCTGGCGCGTGCCCTGCACTACGCCCACAGCCACGGCGTCGTGCACCGGGACATCAAGCCGGCGAACATCATGCTGGACCGCGTCAGCCACAGCGTGAAGCTGATGGACTTCGGCATCGCGCGCATTGCCGATGGCAGCCGCACACGGACGGGCCTGGTGCTCGGCACGCCTTCATTCATGTCGCCGGAGCAGCTGGCGGGTCTGCATGTGGACGGCCGCAGCGACCTCTATTCACTGGGCGTTCTCCTCTTCCAGCTGCTCACGGGGCATCTGCCGCACCAGGCGGAGTCCATGGCCAAGCTGATGTACCGCATCGCCAACGAAGTGCCGCCGGACGTGCGCAACTTCCGGCCGGATCTCCCCGAGGCGCTGGCCCTGGTGCTGGCGCTGGCCCTCGAGAAGCGCCCGGAGCTGCGTTACCCGAACGGCGAGCAGTTCGCGCAGGATCTCGAAGCCGTCCTGCAGGCGCTGCCCCACGAGCCCGCGCCGCCCCTGCAGGCGTCGGAAACCCCGCCTGGTACCGAGGCATTCGCACAAACACTGCGCCTCAGTGGCCAGGATCCGGTGCAGAATGCCGCCTCCCAGCCACCGAAAGATTCCCAAGCATGAGTCTGGAGTTCTTCAGCGCGACCGATGTCGGCCGAGCCCGTGACAACAACGAGGACTCCGTCGCCGTGGACGAAGCGGCCCAGCTGGCCGTGCTGGCGGACGGCATGGGGGGTTACAACGCGGGCGAAGTCGCCAGCCAGATGCTCACGAGCTTCATCAAGTCCGAGCTGGGGCGCTGGCTGCGCGAAGGCGGGGCCGCCGCGCCGGTCCCGGACGTCAAGCGTGCCATGGACATCTGCGTGGACAACGCCAACCGCGCCATCTTCAACGCCGCCAACACCAACCCCCGGTACGCCGGCATGGGCACCACGCTCGTGCTGTCGGTGTTCCGCGGGGAGACCCTGCTGCTGGGCCATGTGGGGGACTCCCGGGCCTACCGCCTGCGCGGCGGCCAGCTGACCCAGCTCACCCGCGACCACTCCCTGCTCCAGGAGCAGCTCGATGCCGGCCTGCTGACCCCGGAGGAGGCGGTGTTCTCCAGCAACAAGAATTTGGTGACCCGTGCTGTCGGCGTCGAGGACACGGTGCTGCTGGAACTGCATGAGCACGAAGTCCAGCCCGGCGACCTCTTCCTGATGTGCTCCGACGGCCTCTCCGACATGCTGGATGACGCTGCCCTGGCACAGTTGCTGCTTCGCAATGCCTCGTTGTCCGAAACGACCCTGTCCCTCATTGACGCGGCCAATGACATGGGCGGCAAGGATAATATTGCGATCGTCCTGGCTCGGGCCGAGGGGCGCTCCAAAGCGGGCGCTCGGCCATGGTGGCCTTTCGGACGCAAGTGAGTGACTGCTTACCCGGCAGCAGGCATTTGAGACAATGCAGCAGGCTCCGGCCTGGAAGCAAATAGATTTGAGGTCAACAATGGGCAAGCTGGTGGTTTCGCTCGACGGCGTGGTGATCAAGGAAGTCCAGGTCACCAAGGACAAGACCACGCTCGGTCGTCGCCCCTACAACGACATCGTCATCGACAACCTGGCGGTCAGCGGCGAGCATGCCGTGCTGCAGATGGTCGGGGCGGATGTCTTCATCGAGGACCTCAACTCCACCAACGGCACCTACATCAACGGCAAGGCCATCAAGAAGCAATTGCTGGCCAACAACGATGTGGTGGAGGTCGGCAAGTACAAGATCCGGTATCTGGTCGAGGAAAACGCCGACTACGAGAAGACCATGATCCTGAAGCCGGGGGCGACGTCGCCGACCGGCTTCGGCCTGCCCTCCGGCTTCGGCAGCATGCCGACGGCCGCGAACACCAACCCGGCCTCCATCAAGGTGCTCAACGGCGCGGCGGCGGGCCGCGAGGTGAGCCTGACCAAGGTCGTCACCACCGTGGGCAAGCCGGGGGTGCAGGTGGCTTCCATCACCAAGCGCCCCAGCGGCTATGTGCTGGCCCACGTGGAAGGGCATGCCCGCCCGACCATCAACGGCGGCCCCCTCGTGGGCGAATCCATCGCCCTCAAGAGCGGCGATGTGATCGAGCTGGCCGGCACCCAGATGCAGTTCCTGCAGGCCTGAGCGGCGCTGCCGGCAGGCGCGGGCCCGTGAGTCAGGCCTGGCCGACGGGTGGCCGTGCAGGAGTTCACGGCCCTGTCGACTGCAATCGTCACCCGTCCATTTAGCCGGCTGAATCGGGACTTCGGCGCTACCCAGGCTCGAACCCCCGGCGTACATTGCCAGCACCCGATCCCGCACTGAAGCCGGCCTAGACCGCCGAGGCGGGATCCCCGCGTGCCCCTGCCTTGAGTCCTCCATGAACATCCGCGTCCTGGGCTGTTCCGGCGCCATTGCCGCCGGCTACAAGACCACCGCCTTCCTGCTCGATGACGACGTCCTGATCGACGCAGGCACCGGCGTGGGCGACCTGGAACTGGCGGCCCTGGCCCGGATCGACCACATTCTGGTCAGTCATTCCCATCTCGACCACGTCCTGGGCATTCCCCTGTTGGCGGACTCCGTGATGCGTCTGCGGATGCAGGCGGGCCGCCCGCCCATCCAGGTGCATGCCCTGCCCGAGACGCTCGAGGCGCTGCGCCAGCACCTCTTCAACGGGGTCATCTGGCCCGACTTCACCCGGCTGCCGGACCCGGAACGCCCGGCCCTGCAGCTGCGGCCGCTGGCCATCGGCGAGCGACGCACCTTTGGTCGCCGCACGGTCGAAGTGCTGAGCGCTTCCCACACCGTCCCGGCCTGCGGCTTTGCCGTCGACGGCGGCGAGGCGGGGCACTGGGTCTTCACCGGTGACACCGGCCCGAACCCCGCCCTGTGGGCACGGCTGGCCCAGATCAAAGTGGCCCAACTCGTCATTGAGACCGCGTTCGGCGACGATGAGTGCGAATTGGCGCGTATTTCACAGCATTTGTGCCCACGTTCGCTGGCGCTTGAGCTGCGCCAGCTGTCTCAGCCGGCCGAGGTGTTCATCACCCATATCAAGCCGGGCGAGATCGAGCCGGTCATGCAGGCCATCCATGCACTGGATGAGCGCCACCGCGTCACGGCCCTGTACGCCGGGCAGCTGATGCAGCTGTGAGCCGGTGCTCGTCGCCCTCCGGCGACCGGCCGGCCTCGCCGGCCTTCCTTTTCCCGACAGACCTCCGCCCGACAAACTCCCGCCCGACAGACGCTCGATGGCCGCCCACCGGGTGTCCTGATCGGGTGTCGCGCATGTCCGGCGGGCGCGTTTCCTGGAGTCGCGCGGCGAAGGCCTGACCGCCGCGCTGCGAGGCTGAGCGCTCGCCGGGGCGGGTGGGGTCTGGAGACGTTGCTTACCTTCTGCAACGTCTGGCGCTGACGATTTTTGTCAGCGATCGGGCGACTCGACCAATCGCGCCAACTGGACTGACAAAATTGGTCAGTTCAAGGGCTAACGAGCGTGACATTTCCCCGCTGAACCGCACAATGGCTGGCTGGCACGACCCCTGCATCCAGGGGGGCTGTCCCAACCCCTCTTTCATTGCTCGTAGGAGTTTTATATGAAGCGCGTCCAACAAGGTTTCACCCTGATCGAACTGATGATCGTCGTGGCGATCATCGGCATTCTGGCTGCCGTCGCTCTGCCGGCTTACCAGGACTACATGGCCAAGTCGCAAGTGACCGCCGGCCTGGCTGAAATCACCCCGGGCAAGACCCAGTTCGAAGTCCGCGTCAACGAAGCCAAGTCCATCACTGGCGCCGCTGACATCGGCCTGCAAGCCACCACGACCCGTTGCAACGTCACCACGACGTACACCCCGGCCACCGGCGCCGGCACGATCGTCTGCGGCGTGAAGGGCAACCCCAAGGTCAACGGCACCACCGTGACCCTGACCCGTTCCACCGCTGGCGCCTGGACCTGCTCCACCCCCGCCGCGCTGAACGCCAAGTACAAGCCCAACGGCTGCTGATCCACTGCTTTCGCAGTAGGATGACGAAGCCCCGGCATGTCCGGGGCTTTTTTTATAGACGTGACAGTGTTCTGGCAGGAGGTGACCATGCGCGAACAACGAGGATTCACCCTGATCGAGCTGATGATCGTCGTGGCCATTCTCGGGATCCTGGCCGCCATCGCGTTCCCGGTCTACCAGGACTACGCCGGCAAGGCTGCCGTGAGTGCGGGCATGTCCGACATCCGGCCCGGCATCCAGAACTACGAGATCCTGCTCAACGAGCATCGGCCTGACACCGACTTCGTGCCGGCCAACCTGGGACTGCAGGGCGTGACCCCCAACTGCTCTGACATTGCTGTCGTCGCTCCCGAATCGACCGGCAACGCCGATCCCGCCATCACCTGCACGATCAAGGGCACGCCGGGCGTCACCGGCAAGAAGATCCTGTACAGCCGCAACTCCAGCGGTGTCTGGGCCTGCAAGTCTGACGCCGAAGCCAGGTTCTACAAGCCCGCTGGGTGCGCATCGCTCTGAACATGAAACGCTCCTACTGGGCTCTGCTGCTGAGCCTGTGCTGTCTCGTGTCCCTCGCGGTCCTGTGGCCCGGCCGCACCGCCGAATTCCTCTTTGACGACCATCCGAACATTGTCGACAACGCCAAGGTGCACCTGTCGGAGTTCAGCTGGTCGGCCGTGAAGCGCGCCACCTTCAGCTACGAACCTGGCCATGGATCGCGGCCGCTGGCCATGCTCAGCTTCGCCCTGGACCACCTGCGCGCCGGCCTGGATGCAACGGCCTTCAGGGACACCAATCTGCTGCTGCATGGGCTGACCGTCCTGGCGGTGGCGGCGATGGTCCGCCGGCTGCTGCTGGTGGCCCAATGGGCGCCGCGGCGCGCGGAGGTGGTGGCGCTCGTCGTCGCGTTCGCGTGGGGCGCGCACCCGCTGCAGGTGTCGTCCGTGCTGTACGTGGTGCAGCGAATGCAGACGTTAGGCACCTTCTTCGTGGTGCTGGGCCTGTGGTCCTACCTGAATGCCCGATCGGCCCAGATCGATGGCCGGCCCAGCCTGCGCTACTGGATCTTCGCAGCAGCGAGCGGCGTGCTCGGGCTGCTGTGCAAGGAGGATGTGCTCCTGCTGCCCGGCTACACCTGGATCCTGGAGTTGACGGTGCTTCAGTTCCGGGCCAGCGATCCCGCGGTGGCGGCGCGCTGGCGCCGGGGCTATCAGCTGCTGGTGGGCCTGGGTGCCGCGGCCTTCCTGCTGCTCGTCGTCCCCCGCTACTGGACCTCCGAGCCCTACGCCTGGCGCAATTTCTCGAGCCTCGAACGGCTGCTGACCGAAGCGCGCATCCTGGTCATGTACCTGGGGCAGATGCTGTGGCCGCTGCCGCAGAGCATGCCGTTCTACTACGACCAGCTGGAGCCGTCGCGCGGTCTGCTGAGTCCTCCCACGACGCTGCTGTCGTTGCTGCTGCTGGCGGCTCTGCTGGGCCTGGCGTGGGCCCTGCGGGCGCGCCGGCCCGTGTTCGCGGCCGGGGTGATGCTCTTCTTCATGGGCCACTTCCTCACGAGCAATGTGCTCAATCTCGAGCTGGCCTTCGAGCACCGCAACCACTTCCCTCTGATCGGCTTCCTGCTGGCGCTGGCGGACGGGGCCTGCCTCCTGGCGGACCGCCTCAAGCCGTCCCGTGGCGTGGCCGCCATCCTGGTCGCTGCGCTGATGGCCACGCTGTGCACGCTGACGTACATCCGGGCCAGCATCTGGGGATCGTCGTTCCAGTTCGCGCTTCAGGGGCCGGACTGGGCGCCCCAGTCCGGGCGGGCCTGGCAGCTGCTGTGCAAGACCTACTACCTGCGCAGCGGAGGGGAGACGGACCATCCCATGTTCAGCCTGGCCGTGAACAGCTGCCAGAAGGCCGCCGATCTGCACGACGAGCTGATTGCGCTGGCGGACCTGATCACGCTCAAGACCATGCAGGGGGCGAAGCCCGACGCCGACTGGGAGACTCTGGTGCACCGGATCGAGCATGCCAGCTTCTCTCCGGAGGGCCGGGATGTGCTCTGGATCATGATCGGCAACGCCAGCAAGGGGGTGGACCTGGACTCCCACCAGCTGGTGCGGGTGGCTATGGCCTATGCCGCACGGTTCGACCTCACCGGTGTCGAGCTGGCCAATCTGGCGAACTACATCCTCTATCAGTCGAAGGAGCCGGAGAAGGCCTACGACTACTACCTGAAGGCCTTGCGGCGGGTTCCTGCGGGCGACCCGATGATCGAGGCCGTGCTGCGCGATCTTGCCGATCACGGCATGAAAGAATGGGCGGATCGCCTGCGCAAGGACCTGGCAGGCTGACGCCGCCCGGGCAGGCTGCCCCATGATGTACCGGATGCCTTGTGAGCCCCATGATGACCCGCCTCAGTGTCGTATTGCCCGCCAAGAATGAAGCTGCCGCCGTCGGCGCGACCGTCGCCCGGCTGCGCGCGCTGCTGCCCGAGGCCGAGGTGGTGGTCGTGAACGACGGTTCCTCGGACGCCACGGCGGTGGTCGCCACGGAGGCCGGGGCCCGGGTGGTCAGCCACCCCTACAGCAAGGGCAACGGCGCCGCGATCAAGACGGGCGCCCGCGCGGCCGGCGGCGACGTGATCGTGTTCATGGATGCCGACGGTCAGCACGACCCGGCGGACATCCCCCGTCTCCTGGCGCTCATCGAAGCCGGGCATGACCTCGTCGTGGGGGCCCGCCAGAAGGGCTCGCAGGCCAGCGTGGGCCGCGGGCTGGCGAACGGCTTCTACAACCGCCTGGCCAGCTGGATGACCGGCCATCGGGTGGAGGACCTCACCTCCGGCTTCCGGGCCGTGCGCGCCGACAAGTTCCGCGAGTTCCTCTACCTGCTGCCCAATGGCTTCTCCTACCCGACCACGAGCACCATGGCCTTCTTCCGGGCCGGCTACTCGGTGGCCTACGTGCCCATCCACGCGGCACGCCGCATCGGGCAGAGCCACATCCGTCTGCTGCGCGACGGGACGCGCTTCCTGCTGATCATCTTCAAGATCGGCACGCTGTTCTCGCCGCTGAAGATCTTCGCGCCCATCGCGCTGGTGCTGTTCTCGCTGGCCTCGTTCTGGTACGGCTGGACGTGGGTGCACACCGGCCGGTTCACCAACATGAGCGCGCTGCTGTACACGGGCAGCGTGATGGTGTTTCTGATGGGGCTGATCTCCGAGCAGATCACCGCGCTGATGTACCGCGGGCGCGACTGAATGCCGCCAGGCATCGCCGCCCCGGATGACCCCCACCCTTGACCGCTGACACGACAGGGCCCTGATCATGGATGCCAAGAAGTTCCTCGTTTTCGGTTCTCCCGCCATCGGCGAGGACGAGATCACCGAGCTCAATGCCTGCCTGCAATCCGGCTGGCTGGGCACCGGTCCGCGCGTCGCGCAGTTCGAGCAGGACTTCGCCCGCTACAAGGGCGTGCCGGCCTCCCAGGTGGCCGCCGTCAACTCCTGCACGGCGGCCCTGCACGTCAGCATGGTCGCGGCCCGGCTGCCACCCGGCGCGGAAGTCATCACGACGCCGCTGACCTTCTGCGCCACGGTGAACGCCATCATCCACGCGGGTCTCACGCCGGTGCTGGCCGACGTGGATCCGGTGACGATGAACATCGACCCGGCGGCCATCGAGGCGGCCATCACGCCGCGCACCGCGGCCATCCTGCCGGTCCACTTCGCCGGGCGCTCCTGTGACATGGACCCCATCCTCGCGATCGCCCGCAAGCACCAGCTCGTGGTCATCGAGGACTGCGCCCACGCGATCGAGACCGAGTACCACGGCCGCAAGGCCGGCACGCATGGCGACTTCGGCTGCTTCAGCTTCTACGTGACCAAGAACGTGGTGACGGGCGAGGGCGGCATGATCCTGGGCGGGAATGCCGAGCAGATCGCGCGTGCCAAGGTCCTGGCCCTGCACGGGATGAGCAAGGACGCCTGGCATCGCTTCGGCGACAAGGGCTACCGCCACTACCAGGTCGTCGAGTGCGGCTTCAAGTACAACATGATGGACATGCAGGCCGCGCTGGGCATCCACCAGCTGGCGCGCGTCGATGTCAGCTGGGAGCGCCGGCAGGTGGTCTGGGACCGCTACATGCAGGCCTTCGCGGACCTGCCGATCGGCCTGCCTGCGGCGCCCGAGCCGGACACGCGGCACGGCTACCACCTCTTCACGATCCTGGTCGATGCGGCGCGATGCCGGCTGTCCCGCGACGAGTTCCTGGATGCCATGAACGGTGCCGGGATCGGCACCGGCGTCCACTACCTCTCCATCCCCGAGCATCCGTACTACCAGGACCGCTTCGGATGGCGCCCGGAGCAGTGGCCGCATGCCATGGCCATCGGCCGCCAGACGGTCAGCCTGCCGCTGTCGGCCAAGCTGAGCGACGAGGACGTGGAGCGCATCATCGCGACGGTGCGCGAGCTCCTGGGCTGAGCTGATCCAGGACCGTCTGCGCACTGCGGGCCATGCGGTCCGGGTCGCGCAGCCGCTGCGCCGTGCGGTCCGCCCGCGCGACGGCGCCGGCATAGTCTCGCCGCAGATCGGCCACGCACGCCGCCAGCCCGCGGATGTCGCCGGGCGCATACAGGCCGCAGCGAGGCCCCTCGGGGCCGCGGGTCAGCGCGCGGTACATGGGCAGGTCGGCGGTCACCACGGGAATGCCGGCGGTCATGGCCTCCAGCAGGGAGGTCGGCACGAACACCGCGTGGTTGACGTGGTAGGGGAAGACGAAGGCATCGAAGGCGCTGAAGACCTCGCCCGCATCCACGCTCTGCATCAGATGCACGGTCAGCCGCGGGCAGTGCTGCGCGACCAGCGCCTGCAGGCGAGCCCGCATGCCGGCGTCACGCAGGAAGGGGATGGCCACCGTGAGCTCGAAGCCGTCGCCGGCGATGGCGTCGCCGGCCTGCAGCAGGTCCATCAGGCCCCGCTCATGCAGGACGCCGTGCAGCGCGTCCTCGGTGGGGTGCTGGTAGCCGCACAGGAACAGCAGCCGGCGCGGCGTGTCCTGCAAGACCCGCCAGGGCTGGATCCGGCGCGAGATGGCCAGCTCCACCGCCGTGATGCGACCCTGCGCGGCGCCGACGGCCAGACAGGGGGCGAAGTGGCGGTCGATGTGGTCGAGCGACAGGCCGGCGCAGCTGTAGAACAGGGGCACGGTGGGAACGCCGTGCAGACGCCCGATCGCCGCCGCCGCGCGCAGGAGGAGCTCGTTGGCCCAGCGGCGCGCGCCGGTGAAGGTGCCGTAGGGGAAGACGATCACGCCGTCCGGGCGCTGAGGGCTGGCGCAGCGCTGGCGCAGCTGGCGCAGGCACTGGAGGATGGCCCGCATCCCGCCGGCCTCGCGGTCGCCCTTGAGAACCTCCACCTGCAGCCCCGACGCGCGCAGCTGTGCCGCTAGGTCCGTCACGTAGAGCTTGCGGCCCTCGGTCAGCGGCTCCCAGACGCCCGGTGCCAGCAGCACGACGCGCACCAGGTCCTGCGCCGTGCCTGGCGTCTTGCCGACGGCGCTCAAGGCTTGCGCGCAGCCATCAGGAACTGCTCCGAGAGCTGCGGCAGGCGCTTGCCCAGCCACACGGCCATGCCGACCTGCCATCGAAGCGGCAGCCACAGCAGCGGCAGCATCAGGAAGTTGCCCAGGCCGCGGGTGGCCACGGGGCGCAGCCCCAGGTCCTCCAGGGTCTTGCGGGCGAACGCGAGGTCCACCCGGTAGTCGTTCTCCGGGCGCTTGCGGGCGAGGTAGCGGTAGAGGGCGATCGGCAGCCAGAACAGCCGGCGGGCGTCGGAGCTGTAGAAGTCCACGACCAGCAGCCCGCCCGGACGCAGCACGCGTGCCATCTCCGCGATGAACGCGGCCTGCCGATCGGGTTCGAACAGATGCAGGAAGCGAGCGCTGGCCACGATGTCGAAGGCGTGGTCGGGATAGGGCAGCCGGGAGGCGTCCCCGACGGCGTAGGTGATCCGGCTGTCGTGGGCGTGGCGCTTGCGGGATTCCTCCAGCATGCCGGGCGTCAGGTCGATGGCCACCACCTGCTGCCCGAACTTGGCCAGTGCCGGCAGCAGCTGCCCGGTGCCCGAGGCCACGTCCAGCACCTGCTGTGCGGGCTCGAGGACTTCGTCCAGAGTCTTCAGATGGGCGGCGCGGAAGAGCCGGCCGTACGGGGAGCCGTAGCGGGTGGCCTCGTAGCCCGTGGCTTCCTGGGTGTAGAAGCTTCTATGGTCGTTCTTTTCCACTGCCAATGTCCTTCAGCTTGCGCAGGATCCCGACGAGGCCCGTGCCGATGCCCAGCCGGATGCCCGCGGGGATGCCCAGCATGACCGCCATGGCGATGTTGAGCGCGCGATTGAGTGTGATGATGGTGATGATGTCACCGATGGGCACGCCGGCCGCGCCGAGCAGCGCCAGCAGGCTGGCGTCGTAGCCCAGCAGGCCCATCGGAAGGCCGGAGATGATGCCTGCGAAGGTGGCCACCAGACCCGCCGAGCCGCCGGCGAGGGCCCACTTCATCTGGCCGGTGACCAGCAGCACGAGCAGCGCATGCCGCAGCCAGTAGAGGCTCACGTCGAGCAGCAAGATGGCGCCGGCCCATGACATGCGACGCCAGGGATCACGGAACAGCGCCAGCGCCTGGCTCCATTGAGCACTGCCGCCCGAGGCCCACTTGCGCCGGACGCCGAGCCCGACGACCACCGTCAGCATCACGCCCGCGCCGACCCAGACATACACCGGCGGCTGCCACTGGAAGGCGCCGAGCCAGACGCAGACGATGGCCGCCAGGACCCACACCGCCAGCGAGATCAGGCCGTCGACAGCCAGCACCGTGCCGATGAACCGGACGTTCATCGCGGCGAGCCGGTTCAGCAGGCCCATGCGCAGCGGCAGACCGATCTTGAACGGGAAGATGTAGGTGGCCACCGTGGTGCAGAACAGGATGTCGCGCACCCGGCCCGCCTGTGCCGGGCCCTGCGTGCGGTCCAGGTAGGCGAGCCTCCAGCGGACGGGCTCCATGACGAAGTGCAGCAGGACGGCACCGCAGACGGCCCCGAACAGGGCCAGGCGGACCAGCCATTCGAGCGCCACGGGCAGGGTGTCGTAGAACGTCATCGCCGCCTCGCGATCACCCAGCGATGCAGGGCATGCGCCGCGTAGCCCGCCTCCTGGCAGTCGCGGCGGCTCGTGGCCTGCAGCAGCGATTGCATCCATGGGCGCTCCCCCGTGGCGAATCCCGGCACCAGCAGCAGGGCCGAGAGCCAGCTGTTGCCGCCCTTGTGAAGCACTTCGAAGCCGGCCTTGTCGATGAGGCCGACATAGCCTTCGCGCGCAAAGCCCGAGCCGCCCGTGGGTGTGGCGGCGCGGCCGCCGCGCAGCCGCGCGATCAGGCGGTTGATCTCGTCACCGGGATCGACGAGGAGCATCAGCGCGCCGGGCTTGGTGATGCGGTGCATCTCGGCGAGCACGGTCGCCGCCTGATGCCCGGCGTACATGAGGCTGGTGATGGCCATGAGCCCGTCGAACCGGGCCGTCGGGAACGGCATCTGCGCCATGTCGGCGCAGACGCATCGCCCGCCCGCGTCCTGGTACAGACGGCAATAGTTGCTGGACAGGTCCATGCCCACGACCTGCACATCCGGCCGCGCCTTCAGCAGGATCCGCGAGTTGCGCCCGTAGCCGCAGCCGACGTCGAGCACCTGGGCGCCCGGCGCCAGCCCCGGGGCCAGGCGTGTGGCGATCAGCCAGGAGTGCCACTGGTCGATGGCGCCATTGGCACTGGCGGACAGGCCTCGGAACAGGACGCCCGTCAGCTGATCGCCGTACGCGGCCGAGCGGTCTTCCCAGGTGGAGCGGGTATCGGACATGAGTTCTCCGGCCTAGGGTGCCAGCAGCCGCTGCGCGATGGTCTCGACGGAGAACTGCTCGGCCAGCGTGCGCATGGCCTGCGGATCGGGCTGGACGTCGCCCCGCAGGGCCTCGCGCAGGGCCCGGGCGAAGCCGTCGGCGCTCACCGCCTCGCTCAGCACGCCGCAGCCGGTGGCGAGCAGCCGGGGCAGGTCACCGACAGGCATCGCCACCAGCGGTCGGCCGAGCTTGATCGCGTCCGAGAAGACCACGGGGATGCTCTCGATGCGGGACGGCAGGAGCACCCAGTCGGCGGCCAGGATGGCCTGCTCCGCCTCTGCCTTGGCGAGGTAGCGGCCCGCCTGGACGGGTCGCCCCGCCGCGGCCAGCGCGGCGACCTGGCGGCGCACCTCGGCGTCCATCGGGCCTCCGCCCTGGATGTCCACCTGCGCGATGCGCGACCAGTCCTCGTCATTCAGGAGGGCCAGGGCGTCGAGCAGCAGGTCCACGCCCTTGTTGGGATGCCAGCGCCCGAGGAACAGCAGTCGCAGCGGCGCCTGGCTGCGGCGCGGGGTGATCTCCCGGCTGTCGATGCGCCGCGTGCTCGGCAGGAACTCGATGGCCCGGCCGCTGATGCGCTGCGCGTCGTCGGCCAGCTGGTAGCCGTCGGCGTAGGCGCCCCGGGCCTGGCGGATGGTGTGCGCGAGGATCTGCCGCACGACGGGGATGCGGCCGAGGCTCCAGACGTCGCTGCCCAGCATCCAGACGGAATAGTCGATGCCGCGCTCGCGGGCCACCCGGCGCGCCCAGTCCCCGCAGGGCAGCGCCCACAGAGCGAAGAGCTGGCAGCGGGGCTGGGCCGCCACGGCGGCCCGGGTCGCGGCCAGGCCCCCTCTCAGGACGCGGAAGATCCAGCGCCAGTCGGTGGGCTTCCAGGGCTTGAGGGTGGACAGCGCCTGCGCCGGGGCGGCGAAGCGGAAGACTTCCACGCCCGGACCCCAGTGCTCACGCCCGTCCGTCGGCCCCGGGCAGACGACGCGGACCTCGGTGAAGCGCGCGAGCTCCAGCGCCAGGTCCCCGACGAAGGAGCCCGCCGCCTCGCTGCCGTCACCGGCGATCGGGAAGGAGGTGGTCACCAGGACGATCGCTGGCGGCTTCAAGAGAGGGCTCCCGGGCGTCGTCCTCGGGGCTGCGGGGGCGGGTCATGCGGCATAGGGCGACATTGTCGCGTGTGCGCAGCGCTCCCGCGTGGCGCCTGCGCACCTTGTGCCGTGACGAAGTGTGACCCCTGTGGCTCCCTGCGCGCGAATGGATAGACTGCGCGACGTGAATCCGCTCGCCCTCGCCCTCGTCCTCGCCGCCACCCTGCCCTCCCTGCTGGCCTACAGCCTCTCGCCCTCGACCACGCTGCTGAACCAGCTGCTGGCGCTCGGCCTGTGGGGGGGCGTGCTGCTGCAGGCCCTGCCCCGGGCTGCTTCCGACGGCGCCGCCCTGCTGCCGCGCAGCCGCTGGGGCCTGGTGGCCATCGGTGTGGCGGTGTTCGGCGCCGTGGCGGGGGTGAAGCTGACGGCCCTCACCGCGCTGCCCGCGCTGGCGCTGGCGATGGCCGGCGTCCTGGTGCTGGCCGGTGCGCGGGCCGGTGCGTCGGCAGGCGGACTGGCCTGGGGTCGATGGCTGGCCCTGGGGCTGCTCCTGGCGGCAGTCGGGGGCGCCCTCGTGTCGCTGGTGCAGGTCTTCGTGCCGGAGTGGACGGACGCCGCCTGGATCGCGCGGTCGGGCATTCCGGGGCGCGCGGTCGGGAACATCCGGCAGCCCAACCATCTCGCGAGCCTGCTGCTGTGGGGCTGCATCGCGGCGGTCTGGCTCAGCGAAAGCTGGGGCATCCGCCGGCCGGCCCTGCGCGCCCTGCTGCCCGTCATGCTGTGGCTGCTGCTGTTCTGCGTGGTCCTCAGCGCCTCGCGCACGGGCATGTGGTTCGGCGTCGCGCTGCTGGTGCTGTGGGGCGTGCTCGACCGGCAGCTCAGCGGGCCGGCCCGTCTGAGCCTGCTGCTCACGCCCCTGCTGACGGCCGCCTCCTGGCAGTTCATGCACTGGTGGTCGGCGGCCAGCGGCCATGCCTTCGGCGCCGAGGCGCGGCTGGCGGAAGGGGCCGGCTCGCCCTCGCGCGTGGCCGTCCTCAAGAACACCTGGGCCCTGCTGCAGCAGCACCCCTGGCGCGGCGTGGGCTGGGGGGACTTCAACTTCGCCTGGACCCTCACGCCCTTCCCGGACCGCCCCGTCGCCTTCTTCGACCACTGCCACAACCTCGTGATGCAAGTCCTGGTGGAGATGGGCTGGCCGCTCGGCCTGCTGATGCTCGGTGGCCTGGGCTGGCTCCTGTGGCTGGCGGGCCGTGCGGCCGTGCGGGCGCAGGGCGCGATGGCCCTGCAGCGCCGCTGCGCGCTGATGGTGGTGCTGATGATCGGCCTGCACAGCATGCTGGAGTACCCGCTGTGGTACCTCTACTTCCTGCTGCCCACCGCCTTCGCGCTGGGGCTGGCGCTGGCCACCGATCCCGTGCCGGCCGCTGTGACGCAAGACCTGACCCCCGTCGAGCCCCGGGACCCGCGCCGGCGCCTGATGCAGCTGGGCGGCGCGCTCATGGTGGCCGGCGCGTTCTTCGCGGCCTGGGACTACCTGCACATCGTCGACATCTACCGCTCCGGGCCGCGCCTGCCGCCCCTGGAGGAGCGCATCGCGCGCGGGCAGCGGAGCCTGCTGTTCTCGGCCGGTGCGGACTACGCCGCGGCCACCGTGCCGGCCGCGTCGCAGGCGACGCTCGAGGCCGCGCAGCGCACCGGGCACAACCTCATCGATGTGCGGCTGATGATTGCGTGGGCGCAGTCCCTGCACGCGGTCGGTGAGACGGACAAGGCGCGCTACCTGGTGCAGCGCCTGCGGGAGTTCCACAACGCCGCGGCGGACGACTGGCTCGACGAATGCGAGCGCTGGCCGGCCCACGCCATGCGCCCCTTCCAGTGCGAGGCGCCTCAGCGCAGCTACCGCTTCGAGGACTTCCGCTGACGTCGGCGCCCTCGGGGCGCTCAGTCTTCGGCGGACCAGTCCCCGCTCTTGCCGCCCTTCTTCTCCATCACGCGAATGCCCTGCATGACCATGCCGCGGTCGGCAGCCTTGCACATGTCGTAGATGGTGAGCAGGCCGACCTGCACGGCGGTCAGGGCCTCCATCTCGACACCGGTCTGGCCGAGGGTCTCGACCTGCGCCTCGCAATGCACGGTGGACGCCGCCTCGTCGATGCGGAACTCCACCGCCACGCGCGTGATGGGCAGCGGGTGGCACAGCGGAATGAGGTCGCTGGTGCGCTTGGCGCCCTGGATGGCGGCGATGCGCGCCACGCCCAGCACATCGCCCTTCTTCGCGTGGCCGCCCTGGATGAGCGCCAGCGTCGCCGGCAGCATGCGGATGCTGCCCGTCGCCCGGGCCACCCGATGCGTGACGGCCTTGCCGGACACGTCGACCATGTGGGCCTGGCCCTGGGCGTCAAAATGGGTGAGGGGCGAATTCATGGGCAGCAACACTGGCTTAAGGATTGCCTGACATGATAGCGATCGGCCCAGCTTGCCAGGCGGGCCCGCATCATGGTTCTGCCAGGGCCGAGGGAGACGGGATTGTTGGAGAACAGACGGCCTGAAAAGGCGCAGCGAGACAGGACGCCAGGTGATGGGGCGCCGGTGCGGCCGCTGCACCATCGCCTGCTGGCGGCGCTGTGCGCGGGCGCGATGCTGCTGCCCGCCGCGCCGCTGCACGCGCAGGTGAACCTGCCGGCGCTGGGGGACTCCGTCTCCGATGACCTCAGCATCAGCGCCGAGAAGCACCTGGGCGAGCAGATCATGCGGCAGATCCGCCCCGACCCGGACTACCTCGACGACCCGCTGCTGCTGGAGTATGTGCAGGGTGTCTGGGCGCCGCTGGTGGAGGCGGCACGCCGCCAGGGCAACATCGGCGACGACACCACCGACCGCTTCGCCTGGGAGACCTTCCTCGTGCGGGATCGCAGCGTGAACGCCTTTGCGCTGCCGGGGGGCTACGTCGGCGTGCACCTGGGCCTGCTGGCCATCACCAGCTCGCGGGACGAGCTCGCCTCCGTGCTGGGACACGAGCTGTCCCACATCACACAGCGCCACATCGCGCGGCGCATCGTCGGGGACTCGCGCAGCAGCATGGCCGCGATGGCCGGCATGGTGCTGGGCCTGATCGCGGCCTCCAAGGCTGGCAGCGTGGACCTGGCCAATGCCGCCATCCTGGGCAGTCAGGCGGCGGCTCAGCAGGCCTCGCTCAACTTCTCGCGCGACATGGAGCGCGAGGCCGACCGCGTCGGCTTCAACGTCATGACCGGCGCCGGCTACCAGGGGCAGGGCATGGTGAGCATGTTCGAGCGCATGGACCAGGCCTATCACCTGATGGACTCGGGGGCCTACCCCTATCTGCGCTCGCACCCGCTGACCACCGAGCGCATCGGCGACGCCCGCCTGCGCCTGGGCACGGAGGCGCCGCCTCCGCTCGACACCTCGCCGGAGCACGCCCTGATGGCGGCGCGCTCGCGCGTGCTGATGGACCCGCGCGCCGAAACCTGGCGCCAGCTGCAGGGCATGGACGCCGGCGTGCGCCAGACCCTCAGCCACGGCCACGAGCAGCTGGCCGCGCGCTACGCCAGTACGCTGGCCTCGATCAAGCTGCGGGACTTCACCCGTGCCGAGGCCTCCCTGCAGCTGGCCGAGCAGCTGCAGCGCCAGACGGTGCCCGATGACGCCCGGGCGCGGCGTGACCTCGCCTTCCTGCGCGCCGAGCTGGCCCAGGCCCGGGGCGATGCCACGGCCGGCTACGTGGCGCTCTCCGCGCTCCCCGAGAAGAGCCGCGCCGTGCTGATGATGCGCGGGCTGCTGGCCCAGGTCGACAAGCAGCCGGAGCGGGTGCGCGCGGCGGCGGAGTCGCTGCAGACGCACGTCAGCCTGCACCCGGCCGATGCCGGCGCCTGGGGCCTGCTGTCCCAGTTGTGGACGCAGCTCGACCAGCCGCTGCGGGCCGTCCGGGCGCTGGGGGAGTCGCGCGCGGCGATGGGGGACATCAACGGCGCCATCGACCGCCTGCGTTCCGGCCTGCGGCTGTCGCGCGTCAAGGACGCAGACCAGTTCGAGGCCTCGGTGATCGACGCGCGGCTGCGCGCGCTGCTGTACGAGCGGCGCCAGCTGCTGCTCGAGATGTACCCGCGCGGCGCGCCGCCCGGGGCCGAGCTGCCCTGAGGGTTCAGTCGATCGGGGAGGGGAAGACGCGCTCGACGACCGTGTCGATCAGCATGCCGCACAGGCTGTAGATCAGCGAGCCGACCAGCGCGGCGCCGAAGCCCGTGACGGCAAAGCCGTCCAGCACCCCCGCGGCCGCCCAGAACATCAGGGCGTTGATCACGAAGAGGAAGAGCCCCAGGCTCACCACCGTGACGGGCAGGGTCAGCAGCACGAGGATCGGCCGCAGCAGCGTGTTGAGCAGGCCCAGCAGCAGCGCTGCGATCATGGCCGAGCCGAAGCTCTTCACTTCCACGCCAGGGTAGAGATGGGCAACCAGCAGCAGGGCGCCTGCGAGCAGCAGCCAACGGGTGAGCGTCTTCATGGCGGCGAGCATACCTGTGCGACCGTGAATTTGGCGCGCGCCCCGGCTCCGGACTTGCCCTGGATCATCCGGAGGCTTTTCAAGGGCGCCCGGCTTCGTGCACAATTCGGGCTTCCGAAAGGGGAGTAGCGCTCGGCCCAGGTGCCGAGGCGGCCGCCCGTCAGTACGGTGCTCGCGAGAGCGCCCGGGCCCCGCAGCCAGCCTGCACCATCCTCTGGTGCCGGTCACGCCCCGCAAGACCTTTCGTGAGCCGTCGATGTCCTGGCTGCCGTTGTCCGGCCGCTCAGGTATCTTGTGTCTGACGTCTTGCGGGAGTCTCTGATGAGCAGCAGCGCGCCCCTGTGGTTGTGGGTTTTCTTCGTGGTGTCCGTCCTGGGCGCCTTGTTTGTCGACTTCGTCCTGCTGCGCAAGCAGGGGGCCCACGAGGTCAGCGTGCGCGAGGCCGTGCGCTGGTCCGTGGTCTGGGTGGCCCTGAGCCTGGCCTTCAATGCCCTGCTGTGGTGGGCGGTGCGTGACAGCAGCGGCGACACCGCCCTGGCCAACACCCGCGCCCTCGAGTTCCTCACGGGCTATCTCATCGAGAAGTCCCTGGCGGTCGACAACATCTTCGTCTTCCTGATGATCTTCACCTACTTCTCGGTGCCGCCGGCCTACCAGAAGCGGGTGCTGATGTGGGGCATCGTGGGCGCCATCGTGCTGCGCACGGTGATGATCCTCGTGGGGAGCTGGCTCATCGCGCAGTTCCACTGGGTGCTGTATCTCTTCGGCGCCTTCCTGCTGCTCACCGGCATCAAGATGTGGTGGGCGGCCGGGCAGGAGCCGGACCTCGAGTCCAACCCCGCGCTCAAGCTGCTGCGCCGCGTGCTGCCGGTGAGCCCGCAGTTCGATGGCGAACGCTTCATCACCCGCCTGGACGGCCGGCGCATCGCGACGCCGCTGTTCCTGGTGGTCGCCCTCGTCGGCATCACGGACGTCATCTTCGCGGTGGACTCCATCCCCGCCATCTTTGCCGTGACCAGCGACCCCTTCATCGTCCTGACGTCCAACATCTTCGCCATCCTCGGCCTGCGGGCGATGTACTTCCTGCTGGCCGCCATGGCCGCCCGCTTCCACCTGCTGAGCTACGGCCTGGCCGTCGTGCTGGCCTTCATCGGCACGAAGATGATGCTGATCGATGTCATCAAGATCCCGGTGCTGGTCTCGCTGGCCGCCGTGATCGGCATCCTGGCCGTGACCATGGTCATCAGCGTCCGCACCGCGCCCAAGCTGCCCGCTCCGAAGGCCTGACGGGCCCCGGCTTGCCGGCCCGTCCCCAAAAAAAGGGCCCTCGACGAGAGGGCCTGAACAAGAGAGAGACGGTCGGGGCGGCCGGGCGCTGCGGCGCTGCCGCACTGCGTCAGGCGGCGGCCCGCAGCAGTTCGCTGATCGTGTAAGGGACGGGCTGGGCGACCGGCTGCTGCGCCTGCGTGGCCGGCACGAGCGCATCGAAGGTCTTGTCGGTGAACTCGATCATGGCGGCGACCAGCAGCTGGCCCTCGCTCCGCACGGGCGGGCCCAGGCGCTGGATGTCCACCCCCCAGCGCATGGCCAGGCGCTCGATGGCGACGGTCGTGCAGAAGATGAGCCGTTTCGCGCCCTCCTGGGCGGCGGTGCGGATGGCCTGCAGCAGCAGCTGCTTGCCAACCAGCAGGTCCGCGGCGCTGGCGCCGGGCAGGCCGTGCTGCTGGATGTCCATGGCGGCATAGCGCGACAGCTCCCAGATCATGGCGTCCCGGGGCGGCGTGTGCCCGCCCAGCAGCTGCGGGAAGAGGTCACCCAGCAGGTAGCTGCCCTCGGTCGGCAGCAGGCGGGCATAACCGACGACCCGGCCTTCGTCCGTCCGGGCCACCAGGTGCACGGCCTCGGCCTTGTCGAACTGGTCCTGGTCAAAACCGGGGCGGCAGGGGAGATCCCATCCCAGGCGTCCGACGAAGACGTCATACCGATAGGCCGCCAGTTCCGTGCGGGTGGCGGCGCTGAGGGCCGTGTCGGCGTAGCGATGGATTCTCATGCGGGCTCCTCCGATCCTCATCAGGCTGTGTGAGTGTGGATCGCATTTCAGACGCTGGTGCGAATTCCGGCAACTAACAGAACTGTTAGGGCCAGGGGCTCCGCAGGACTTGTACAGTTCCCTTCGGGGCGGTGATGCAATCGTCCCGAGGAGTTGTTCGTGTGGGGCATGGCGGCCGCCCAATGAGCCTGCCAGCCCCGCGTGACCGGGATCCCGTTGGTAAAAGAAAGGAAGCGGGCCGCAGTCTGATGGTTCGCAGGAGCGGACCATGTTGAACTGAATGAGCCCGTCCAAGACCTATGAGCATTGATTTCTACCGGCGGCTTGGTGCCGCACAGCTGGCGTTGCTGCGCTTCGAGCATCTCGAGTCGCACGTCGATGCCGACCTCTCGGACCTCGCCCTGCAGGCGCGCTGCGAAGGCGCCTGGCTGACCGAGGGCATCGAGGGTTACACCGAATGGGTGGACAGCGCGCGTGCCGGCTATTCCATCGGCTGGGACTGGGTCGTCCAGCCGCCGTCCGGTCTGCTGGCACTCAAGGCCCACTCCATCCGCACCAACATCATGCTCACGGAGCCCGATGGCACGGATGCGGGCCGCGCCCGCACCGAGCTGCATCTGGCCGAGCTGCTAGAGACCTGGCCCTGGCCGGACACCGTCCTGCACTCGCTCAAGCAGGCCAGCCCGCAGCTGCAGCGTTAGTTGCGCGAGCTGCCGTCGGCCAGGCATCAAGGGGAATTCCCCTAGTTGGCGCTATGCGCACGCTTTGGCACCCTGCCGGGTCGCCAATGAGGCGTCGTGCAACCAGCCGCCGGGGCCCCAATGAAATGTTGGCAAAGTGAACAGCTGCGTCTGATCAGCAATGCGTCCAGCACCCAGGAGACGTTCGACACGGTGCTGGCCGAGGCCAACCGCATCGGCTTCACCTACTGCTCCTTCGGGATGAAGGGGCCGGTGCCGCTGGCCGCGCCGCGCGTCGTCTGGTGCAGCAACTACCCGGCCGACTGGCAGCGCCGCTACGAGGAGATGGGCTATCTGCGCGTGGACCCCTCGGTGCAGCGGGCCATCGTTTCCGACGAGATCATGGTCTGGGACGACGCCCTCTATGCCAACGCCCAGGCGCTTCGTGCCGATGCCGCCGCGCATGGCCTGCGGCATGGCGTGGCGGTGCCGCGACGCGATGCCCGGGGCATGGTCAGCCTGCTGAGCTTCGTGCGCTCCGACGACGAGGTCTCTCCCGAGGAGCTGGCCAGCAAGCGCGAGCGCATGCACTGGCTCTCGGTGCTGTGCCATGACGGCATGCTCAAGGTCTGGGGCGACCTGCTGCGCGACGATTCCGCCGTGGAGCTGTCCGACCGCGAGCGCGACGTCCTGCGCTGGGCCTGCGAGGGCAAGACCTCGACCGACATCGCGCAGATCATGCAGATCTCCGAGGCCACGGTGAATTTCCATACGCGCAACTCCTGCGCCAAGCTGGGCACCAGCAACCGGACCGCGGCGGCCGTCCGGGCCGCGCTGCTGGGCCTGCTCTGGTGACGCCCGCACCGTCCACCCCGTCCTGAACGCCGGATCCGCCGGGAGACCGGCCGGGCCTGCACGCCGGCCACAGGCCCTTCGCGCGGCGGAAGGCCTGCCCGGGCGCTGGCCGCCCGCTTGCGAATCATGTCCGTCATTTGTTTGAGTGAAAGCAAATGCGAATGGTTCGCATTGTGTATGATGGCTTCATCATCCTGAATTCAACGCGTGGCGGGATGCGGGGCGCCGACCGGTCGCCCGGCTGACAAGGCTGCGCGGCCCCCGCGTCATGAGCCAAGCGCTTGCCTCCTTCCCGCTGGACTACTCCTCGACGGCCGCCGCCCCGCGGGGGGCCGACGCGCCCCGCCCGGCACGCGAGGCCGCGACGCCCCCGGTGGCCCTGCATGCCCGGCCCTCGGCGGGCCTGGGGGACTGGCGGCCGCCCCGGCGCAGCAAGCGCCTGCTGCTGCCCGTGCTGGGGCTGCACGCGGTCATGGCCTGGGGGCTGGTGCAGATGGGCGTCGTCCCCATGCCCAAGCGCCCGGCGCCGGTCGAGGTCAAGCTGCTGAGCGTCGCGCCGCCCAAGACCCCGCCGCCGCCTGCCGTGCGCACGCCGGTCGTGCCCCAGTTCCAGCAACTCACCGTCCCGCCCGTGGAGGTGCCGATCATCCAGCTGGCTCCGACCCCGGTGACGGCCGTGGTCGCCGAGAACCCGCCCCCGCGCGCCGCCGTGACCCCGACGCCCGCGCCGGCTGCCGTGGTGGCGCCCGGCCCCGCGCATGCCGGGCCGCGCGAGGTGTCGGCCAGTGTCGTCCAGTATCTCCAGGCGCCGCCGATCGCCGTGCCGGCCCTGTCCCGCCGCCTGGGCGAGAAGGGCACCGTGGTGCTGCGCGTCCTGGTGGACCGCGACGGCCTGCCGCGCCAGATCAGCGTGCAGCAGTCGTCGGGCTTCAGTCGCCTTGACGAGCAGGCCCAGCAGGCCATGCGCGCGGCGCGCTTCAAGCCCCACACCGAGAACGGCGAGCCCGTCGAGATGCTGGTGCTGACGCCGATCCAGTACGAGCTGGGCCGGTGAGCCCGCGCCCGCCGCCGCTGGGCGCCATTCCGCCGCATGTCGTGGCGGCCGGGGACTACGAGGCCCTCGCCCGCGAGCGCCTGGATGACGCCGCCTGGGCCTATCTGGATGGCGCGGCGGCCGATGAGCGCACGGCCGCCGCCAACCGTGCCGCCTTTGCCCGCCTCGATCTGCAGACGCGGGTGCTGCGCGACCTGCGCGGTGGCCATACGCGCTGCCGGCTCATGGGCCTGGACCTGCCCCATCCGATGCTGCTGGCGCCCGTCGCGCACCAGGGGCTCTTCCATCCGGATGCCGAGGCGGCCACGGCGCTGGCCGCGGGCGTGATGCAGACCCCCATGATCCTCAGCACGCTGTCCACGCTGGGCGTCGAGGCGGTGGCGGCGCAGGCGGCGGGGCCGCTGTGGTTCCAGCTGTACGCGCAGCCGCGCTGGGAAGACAGTCTGCGGCTCATCCGGCGCGCCGAGGACGCCGGCTGCCAGGCCCTGGTGCTGACCGTCGACGCCCCGGTGGCCGGCGTGCGCAACCGGGAACAGCGCGCCGGCTTCGCCGTGCCGCCCTCACTGGCACCCGAGGACCTGCGGGACTGTGCGCCGCTGCCGGCCTCCGTGGCGGGCACGGATCCGGTCTTCGATCGCCTGATGGCCGCCGCCCCGCGCTGGGAGCACGTCGAGGCCCTCCGGCGAGCGACGGCGCTGCCCGTGCTCATCAAGGGGCTGACCCATCCGGACGACGCACGCCTCGCCCTCGAGGCCGGCATGGACGGGGTGATCGTCTCCAACCATGGCGGCCGCACGCTCGACGGGCTGCCGGCCAGCCTGGATCTGCTGCCGGCCATCGTGCAGGCCGTGGGTGGCCGGGTCCCGGTGCTGCTGGACGGCGGCATCCGCCGCGGCAGCGACGTCTACAAGGCGCTGACCCTCGGGGCGGATGCCGTCCTGCTGGGCCGTTGCTGGGTGTATGCGCTCGCCGCGGCCGGCGCGCTGGGTGTCGCCCATGTCATCCGTCTCCTGCAGGAAGAGCTGGCCCTGACGATGGCGCTGTGCGGCTGCCGGGAGGTGAGTGGGGCGCGGCCTGCGCACGGTCCGGCGTCTGTCTGACACAAATCAATTGCAAATGCGAATGCTTCGCATCTAGAATATTGATCTGTCGCAGCAAGCCAACCGTTTCAACGGCCGGGGTGCCTCGCGCACCTCGCCGGGCCTCTCGAGGCCGGGAGGGGGTCGAGACGCCCGGCATCGGTAGCCAGCCGCCCCCGAACCCTGAAACGGAGCGTCCATGTCCCACATCAAGAGCCGCAAGCACGCGGCGCCCGTCCGCCTGAGCACCACGGCCCTGGCCCTGCTGGCTGGCAGCCTCCCCGGTCTGACCCTGGCCGCCGAAGGCGCCGCCCCCGCCGCCAAGGCGCAGGAGCAGGTGCTGCCCACCCTGAAGGCCACGGCTGCGCCGGAGTCCGGCTTCAAGGCGGACACCAGCGCCAACGCCAAGCTGACCCAGCCGCTGCTGGACACGCCCAAGACGGTGCAGGTCATCAAGAAGGAGATGCTGCAGGAGCAGGGCGCGGCCTCGCTGATGGACGCGCTGCGCAATACCCCGGGCATCACCATGCAGCTGGGCGAGAACGGCAACACCTCGGCCGGTGACACCTTCCAGATGCGCGGCTTCTCCACGCAGTCGGCCACCTTCGTCGACGGCATGCGCGATCTGGGCGCGGTGACGCGCGACACCTTCAATCTGGAGTCCGTCGAGGTGGTCAAGGGCCCGTCCGGCGCGGACATCGGCCGGGGCGCCAGCGCCGGCTACATCAACCTGATCAGCAAGCAGCCGCAGGCCGACCAGTTCAACGAGCTCAACGTGAGCCTCGGCACCGCCAGCCGCAAGCGCGCCACGCTCGACAGCAATGTCCAGCTGGGCACCAGCACCGCCGCACGCCTCAACGTGATGGTGCAGGACGGTGGCGTCGAGGGCCGTGACCTCGTCAAGAACAAGGGCTGGGGCCTCGCCCCCTCGATCGCCTTCGGCCTGAACTCGCCGACGCGCGTCTTCCTCTACTCCCAGCACCTGCGCCAGAACAACGTGCCGGATGGCGCCATCCCCACCACGGGCATGGCCGGCTTCTACAACGCCAACGCCACGATCCAGGCGGCCAGCAAGGTCCGCCGCGAGAACTACTACGGCAGCGCCTCCGACTACGAGAAGGTCGATGCCGACATGGTCTCCGCGCGCCTCGAGATGGACCTCGGCGGTGGCACGCAGCTGCGCAGCCTGACCCGCTACGGCCGCACCCACATGGACCGCGTGCTGACGGGCGTCAACGCTCTGAGCGTCAATGCCACCACGCAGGCCATCGAGGTGGCCCGCTCCCGCCAGCGCGTGGACCAGCGCAACGAGATCCTGGGCAACCAGACCAACGTCGTGACCGGCTTCAAGCTGGGTGGCCTGCAGAACGACCTCAGCGCCGGCGTCGAGCTGCTGATGGAGACGCAGAGCAACCGCGGCTTCACCAACGGCAGCAGCAGCACCGTGGACGTCGTGCTGAACAAGACGAAGGTGCCGGGCATCGCCCTGCCCAACGCCAACCTGTACGCCCCGAACGTGGCCGACGTGCTCGGCACGCCCATCGCCACCGGCGCGGACACCGACGGCCGCAGCCTCACCCAGGCCCTGTACGCCTTCGACACGCTGCACCTGAGCGAGCAGCTCAAGCTGAACGCCGGCCTGCGCGTCGAGCACTACAGCCTGCGCACCCACAGCAGCACCCTCGTGACGGGCGGCACCGGCGGCAATGTGGCCACCTACAAGCCGCAGGGCTATGACGTCGGCAGCTTCGTGCCGAGCAACCTCTCGAGCAGCGACTGGCTCAAGAGCTGGAACCTGGGCCTGGTCTACAAGCCGGCGGCCGAGGGCACGGTGTACGTGTCGCTGGCCAACAGCTACACCCCGCCAGGCGGCGACAACTTCGTGCTGTCGTCCAGCGCCACCAGCCAGGCCAATGCCGCGCTGGATCCGCAGAAGACGAGCAACGTCGAGCTGGGCGCGAAGTGGGAGCTGCTGGATCGTCGCCTGAACGTGAGCGCGGCGCTGTACCACACCCGCAACGAGGGTCAGGTCTCCTTTGACGACCTCAAGAACCCCCTGCCCATGGGCAAGACGCGCGTGACGGGCCTGGAGCTCTCGGCCGTCGGCCAGATCACCAACTTCTGGCAGGTCTCGGCGGGCGTGGCGCGCATGAAGACGAAGCAGTCGGACCAGTGGAGCAGCGACCGCACGACCGAGACCGTCGGCGTGCGCTGGTCCCCGGACTGGACCGCCACGCTGTGGACGTCCTACACCTTCGGCGACCTGACCGTCGGCGGCGGCCTGCGCCATGTCTCCGAGCAGAAGCGTGCGATCACCACGGCCACGGCGGCGCAGAACATGCCCACCATCCCGGCCTACACCGTGACCGATCTGATGGCGGCCTACGCCTGGAGCAAGACTCTGAAGTTCCAGCTCAACGTGGGCAATCTGTTCGACAAGACCTACATCGCCTCGCTCAACAACAGTGGCGCCCGCATGAAGCTGGGCGCGGAGCGCAGCGTCACGCTGAGCGCCAACCTGCTGTTCTGAACCGGGCCCCGACCCCCAGCCATCGCCCATCCAGGAGTCGCCCATGCTGCTGCACATCCCCGAAGTACTGAGCAAGGCCGAGGTGCAGACGCTGCGCAAGGCCCTGGATGAGGCGGGTTGGGTGTCAGGTCTTGCCACAGCCGGACCGCAGGCCGCTCAGGCCAAGGACAACGAGCAGCTGAGCCCGGATTCGCCGGCCTTTGCGGCGCTGTCCGAGCGCGTGTCGGCGGCGCTGCAGCGCCACCCGCTGTTCGTCTCCGCCGTCCTGCCGCGGCATGTGCTGCCGCCCATGTTCAATCGCTACCAGGGTGGCGGGCAGTACGGCAACCACATCGACAACGCCCTCCAGACGGACCGCCGCAGCGGCCAGGTCGTGCGGACCGACGTCTCGACGACGGTCTTCCTGTCCGAGCCGGACGAGTACGAGGGCGGCGAGCTGATCGTCGAGGACAGCTATGGCACGCACGAGGTCAAGCTGGCCGCGGGCGATGCCATCGTCTACCCGTCGACCTCCCTGCACCGCGTCGAGCCGGTGCGCTCGGGCGCCCGCGTCGCCTCCTTTCTGTGGACGCAGAGCCTGGTGCGCGACGCCTGGCGTCGCGCCATGCTCTTCGAGCTCGACATGACCATCGTCAAGCTGCGGGGCCGGATCGGGGACAACGCCGAGGTCACCGCGCTGACCGGCCACTATCACAAGCTGCTGCAGCAATGGGCGGAATGATGGCTGGCAAGGGGGACGAGGCCAGGACGGCACCGGCGCGCCCGGGATGGATGCGCACGCTGTACCAGTGGCACTGGATCAGCTCGGCGCTGTCACTCGTGGGCATGCTGCTGTTCGCCGTGACGGGATTCACGCTCAATCACGCCGGGGACATCGAGAGCAAGCCGCAGGTGGTGCAGCGCACGCTGCAACTGCCCGCGACGCTGCTGCCCGCGCTGACGGCCACGTCGCTGCGCGGCGAGGCCCCGGTGCCGGCCGCCCTGCAGGCCTGGCTGGCCCGCGAGGTGGACGGAGATCTCGCGCGCGACGGCAGCATCGAGTGGTCCGAGGACGAGCTGTACATGGCCCTGCCGCGGCCCGGCGGCGATGCCTGGCTGCGCGTCGATCGCCAGGCGGGCGCGGTCGAGTACGAACGCAGCGACCGCGGCTGGCTGGCCTATGTCAACGATCTGCACAAGGGGCGCCACGCCGGCCGTGCGTGGAGCCTGTTCATCGACGTCTTTGCCGGGGCCTGCCTGGTGTTCTGCGTGACCGGGCTGCTGATCCTGCAGCAGCACGCCGGACGCCGGCCGAGCACCTGGCCGCTGGTCGGCGCGGGCCTGGTGCTGCCCGCGCTGCTGGCCCTGCTGCTGGTGCACTGAGCGCCGCAGCGCCCCCTCACCTGTCCCTGCCTGCACGGATTCAAGAAGGAAAGATCATGAAGAAGCTGTCTGTTCCCCTGCGTACGGGAGCGCCCTGGGCGCTCGGCATGCTGGGCCTGGCCGGCACGTCGGCCTGGGCCGCCGAGGTCCAGCTCAAGCTGGACCTCCCGCGCCTGAACGTGGCCGAGTACCACCGCCCCTACGTGGCCGTGTGGCTGGAAAAGGCCGGCGAGCCGGGCGCCGCCGCGCAGCTCGCGGTCTGGTACGACCTCAAGAAGCCCAACAACGGCGGCACGAAGTGGCTGCGTGACATGCGCCAGTGGTGGCGCCAGGGTGGCCGCGCGCTGAGCCTGCCCGCCGATGGCGTCAGCGGCGCCACGCGTGCGCCCGGCGAGGCCGTGCTGCAGCTGGACAGGCATCCCGCGCTGGCCTCGCTGCCGGCAGGCAACTATGAGCTGGTGGTCGAGGCTGCCCGCGAGGCCGGCGGCCGCGAAGTGCTGCGCCTGCCGATGAGCTGGCCGGTGAAGGCCGCCCAGCAGGCCAAGGCGCAGGGCGAGCACGAGCTCGGCGCCATCCAACTGTCCATCAAGCCCTGAGGAGCCAGCCCATGTGGAGCAAGACCCGACCCCTGCTGAGCGCCCTGGCGCTGTCCCTGGCCGCCGCCGCCCCGGCGCAGGCGCACATGACCTGGCTGCTGGCCAACACCTACCAGGTCAACGGCAAGGAAGCCGTGGTGTCCGTGGACGCGGCCGTGTCCGAGGACCTCTTCGTCTTCGAGCGTGCGCTGAAGCTGGAGCAGATCGTCATCACGGCCCCGGACGGCAGCCGGGCCGAGGCGCAGCAGCGCAGCAGCGCCCGCCATCGCGAGAGCTTCGAGCTTCGCCTGACTCAGGACGGCACCTACCGCGTCAGCCATGTGCAGCTGGCCCTGATGGGCAGCTATGTGCAGGACGGTCAGACCAAGCGCTTCCGCGCCACGCCCGCGACCCTCGACCAGGAGCTGCCCGCCGGCGCGCAGCTGCAGGGCCTGACGCAGGTGCACAACCGCCAGCAGGTCTTCGTCAGCAAGGAAGAGCCGGGCAAGCCGGCCTTCGCCCCCGAGGGCCAGGGCCTGGAGCTGCTGCCGCTGGACGCCGTGACCGAGCTGAGCCACGGTGACCGCAGCCGCTTCCGCCTGCTGCTGGACGGGCAGCCGCTTGCCGACGCTTCGGTGCGACTGCTGCGCGAGGGCAACCGCTACCGCTACAAGCTGGGCGAGCAGCTGATCAAGACGGATGCCAAGGGCGAGTTCACCGTCGACTGGGCGGAGGCCGGCCGCTACTGGCTCGGCGTCAGCCAGGGCGACAAGCCCGCGCCGGGCGTGACGGGCACGCGCGAGAAGCCGCTGCGGCGTGCCTCGCTGAGCGCCAGCTTCGAAGTGCTGCCGCGCTGAGGACGACCTCGATGCCGGTGACCCACGCCGCCGCGCCCCAGCTGGCCATTCCCCGGCACATCGTGCCCGAGGCGCCGGCCTGGGGGCAGGTCTTGCACAGCCTGCGCGGCCAGACCATGGGCACGAGCTGGTCTGTGCTCTGCTACGGGCCGCCGCAGCTGCGCCCGGCCGTGCTGGAGGCGGCGCTGGACCAGCGCCTGGCGGGGCTCGTCGCCGAGCTGAGCCATTGGGAGCCGGACTCGCTGCTGTGCCGCTTCAATGCGCTGTCGCCGGGGGAGCGCATCGAGCTGCCGCCCGACTTCGCCGCCGTCATCGAGGCGGGCCTCCACGTCGCGGCGGCCAGCGGTGGCGCCTTCGATCCCTGCATGGGGGCGCTGGTGCAGCGCTGGGGCTTCGGCCCGCCGGGCCAGCCCGGGCCGCAGTCCCGCGCCCCGCTGCAGGCCTGGCGCGAGCTGGGCTGGGACGCCGCAGGCCGGCGTCTCACGCAGCCGGGCGGGCTGATGCTCGACTTCTCGGCGATCGCCAAGGGGCACGCGGTGGACTGCCTCTCGCGGCGACTCCTGGACCTGGGACTGCCGCACCACCTGGTGGAGATCGGCGGCGAGCTGCGCGGCCACGGCCTCAAGCCGGAAGGTCAGCCGTGGTGGGTGGACGTCGAGCCGCCCGCGACGGACTGCGCCCTGCCCGTGCTGCGCATCGCCCTGCATCAGCTGTCCGCGGCCAGCTCGGGGGACTACCGACGCTTCCGCATCGACGCGCAGGGGCGGCGCCTGTCGCACACCCTGGACCCGCGCACCGGCGAGCCCGTGGCGCATGACCTGGCCCTCGTCACCGTGCTGCATGAACACGCGATGTGGGCGGATGCCTGGTCCACCGCGCTGATGGTGCTGGGGCCCGAGGAGGGCCTGGCCCTGGCGGAGGCTGAGGGGCTGGCGGCGCGCCTGGTCGTGCGCGAGGCTGGCGGCTGGCGCCAGCGGCTCTCCCCTGCGCTGCGGGTGCTGCTGGACGAGGAGGGCGCATGAGCCTGCTCCTCAGCGCACCGCGGGTGGCGGGCGCCCTTGTGCTGCTCTCGCTCTATGCCGCAGGCTGTCTTGGCCTGTGGTGGCGCCATCGGCAGGCGCGCCGTGCCGAGCAGGCCCGGCTCGACGCCGAAGGTCGCCAGGCCGGCGCGGTGCTCGTGCTGCATGCAAGCCAGACCGGGCAGGCCCAGGCCCTCGCCGAGGAGACGGCGCGGCGGCTCCGGGCCGCCGGGCATCTCGTGCGTCTCATGCCGCTGGGCCTTGCCGATGCCGCCACGCTGCAGCAGGCGCGCCTGGCGCTGGTCGTCGCCAGCACGACGGGCGAGGGCGATGCGCCGGACAGCGCACAGCCCTTTGTGCAGGCCTGCCTGCCTTCGGCCGCCTCGCCCACGCCCCCGCTGGCGCTGGCCGGGCTCGAGCTCGCCGTGCTGGCCCTGGGGGATCGGCGCTACCGCGCGTTCTGCGCCTTCGGGCACGCGGTGGCTCATGGCCTCGCGCGATGCGGTGCCACGCTGAAGTTCGAGACGCTGGAGGTCGACTGCGGCGACGCTGCCGTCCTCGCCCGCTGGTGGGCGCAGCTTGAGGGACTCGTGGCGACGGCCGCTCCCGCAGTGCCGGCGAAGGCGGTGGAGGCCGAGGACGCGGGCCGCACGCGCTGGACGCTGCAGCAGCGTCGCTGCCTCAATCCCGGCAGCCAGGGCGCCCCGCTGTTCTGGCTTCGTTTCGTGCCGGACGTGGCGCCGGGGGCGCCCGCGCCTGAGTGGCAGGCCGGCGATCTGGTGCAGGTCTTTCCGCCGGACGATCCGCTGCGGCCGCGCTCCTACAGCATTGCCTCGCTGCCAAGGGACGGCGGCCTCGAGCTGCTCGTGCGCGAGCGGCGAGATGCCCAGGGCCGGCCCGGCGCGGCCTCCGCCTGGCTGTGCGATCGGCTCGGGATGGGGCAGTCCCTCGATCTGCGCCTGCAGGCCCACGAGGGGTTCCGTCAGGCCGGCAACGAGGAACGGGCCCTGATCCTCATCGGCAACGGCACGGGCATCGCCGGGTTGCGTGCGCATCTCAAGCATCGCGCGCAGCAATGGCGCGAGCAGGGCGCGGGCGCACCCGTCTGGCTGCTGCACGGCGAGCGGCAGGCCCGGCACGACACGCATTTCGAGGAGGAGCTGCAGGCCTGGCATCGCAAGGGCCTGCTCGCGCATGTGGACCGCGTCTACTCGCGCGACCTGCCGGGGCGTCATGTGCAGGAGCAGCTGCAGGCCGAATGGCAGCGCCTGTGCGACTGGCTCGCGCGCGGTGCCGCCATCTATGTGTGCGGCAGCCTGCAGGGCATGGGGCAGGCCGTCGACCGGCTGCTGCGCGAGCAGCTCGGTGAGGCCGGGCTGCAGGCGCTCATTGCATCAGGACGTTACCGCCGTGACGTCTATTGACGGTGGTGCCGGCGCGTGACGCAGGCCGCACAGGCCCGTGTTGATGGGCCTCTCGGGGGCTGCGGCCCGCGCAACTGATGCAGCGCCGCGACAAAAGCAATCGTGACGGCATCAAATGAGGCCGTCTTAGGGGCAACCTCCCCCCGCAAAGCCTTCTCATTGCCAGAGGCCCGCAGTACCATAGGCCGCGCAGGGTGCTAGAGAGATTTGAAGGAACGACCTTCGCCCGTGGCCCGGCACATCAACAACTTTTGATGGAGAGAATCGAAATGGCAACTGCGAAGAAGGCCGCGCCCGCCAAGAAGGCGGCAGCTCCGGCCAAGAAGGCCGCTGCACCGGCAAAGAAGGCCGCCCCTGCGAAGAAGGCCGCTCCTGCCAAGAAGGCAGCGCCCGCGAAGAAGGCTGCTCCTGCAAAGAAGGCCGCCGCTCCCGCGAAGAAGCGCACGCCCAATGCTGCCTTCATGAAGGCCCTGACCCCCAGCAGCGCGCTGGCGGCCATCGTCGGTGCAACGCCGCTGCCCCGCACCGATGTGACCAAGAAGGTCTGGGAATACATCAAGAAGCACAAGCTGCAGGACGAAGTGCAGAAGCGCGTCATCAATGCCGACGCCAAGCTGAAGGAGATCTTCGGCAAGGCCAAGGCCGACATGTTCGAGATGACCAAGCTGATCAACAGCCACCTGAAGTGAGCTGTCGTGACGCGGGGCCGCTTGCGGCCCCGCTTCCGCATGAAACCCGGCCTGGCCGGGTTTTTTTTCGCCCGCGCGTCGGACGCTCGAGGGCACATGGCTTGAGGGGACGCGCGCAGGCGCCGCCCCGGCATGTCGCCGCAAAAGCGTGAATACCGCATGCGCCGCCGGCCCCGCGATTGAGGGGCTGCGGCCGGGCCGCGCATCGCGGGCCCCTACACTTGACGCCAAAGGGCCCGCCGCCATGCCGGCAGGCTCAAGCATCCCGGGCCTGAGCGGTACCGGGAGCGATGTCGAACGGGACCTACCATGTCATTGATCGCGACGCTGGCGCTGGCGGCCTCTGGCCTCACCTTGCCCCACTGCTCCTGGGACCGCCCGGGGGTCAATCCCTTCATGGGCGACGTGGTCCTGGCCGTCGACGACTACAAGGACATCCCCGAGAGCACGCGGCTGAAGCTCAAGAAGCGCATGAGCGAGCGGCAGTACGAGGACATGGTCACCATCCGGCGTGACGCGATCGAGGGCAAGAGCGAGTACGGCGCGGAGATCCGCGACATGCACTACGGTGCCAGCGGCAACGTCTGCCGCACGGTCACGCGCAAGAAGTGGACGGCCGAGCATGCCGAGCGCGGCCTGGTGTACTGCGAGGACAACCAGTGCATCGTCGTGCCGACGGTGTGCCGCAACGTGAGCCGCATCAAGCGCCTGCCGCCCAAGCCCGTCGCCGCCCTGCCGATCCAGGCCGAGAACATCATCGCCGCCAAGGCGGAGGCCGAGGAGCCGCCCCTGCTGATCGACCCGCCGGCGGCCGGTGTGATCGACAGCCTGCCCAGCAATCGCAACAGCTTCGCGCAGGTGGCCAATCTGCCGAGCGACCCGGGCAGCAATGGCTTCACGCCGCCCGGCGGCTCGCCGCAGATTCCCGCGGGTTCCGTCACGCCGGTGCCGGAGCCGCAGGTCTGGCTGATGTTCCTCGCCGGGCTCGTGGCGATGGGCTTCAAGCTGCGCCGCTCGCGCGCCTGACCGCCCCGCGCCTCCCGAAGAAGAGAGGGCCGCCTCGCAGCGGCCCTTCGGCTTTTTCCGGACGGGCGTGCCAGGTCTTGCTGACCGGCGCCGCCCGCGGAACGCCCGCCTCAGCCGCGGGCCAGCAGCGGCGCGAGGTAGCGCCCGGTGTGGCTCTGCTCGCAGCGGGCCAGGGCCTCGGGCGTCCCCGCCAGCAGCAGCTGGCCGCCGCCTGCGCCGCCCTCGGGGCCCATGTCGATCAGCCAGTCGGCCGTCTTGATCACGTCGAGGTTGTGCTCGATGACGACGATGGTGTTGCCCGCGTCTCGCAGCGCATGCAGGACCTTGAGCAGCAGCTGGATGTCGCCGAAGTGCAGGCCGGTGGTCGGCTCGTCGAGGATGTACAGCGTGCGGCCGGTGTCCCGCTTGGAGAGCTCGAGGGCGAGCTTCACACGCTGCGCCTCGCCGCCGGACAGCGTGGTCGCGCTCTGCCCCAGCTTCACGTAGCCCAGGCCGACGTCCATCAGCGTGTGCAGCTTGCGCGCGATGCCGGGCACGGCGCCGAAGAACTCGCAGGCGTCCTCGACGGTCATGTCCAGGACCTGCGTGATGTTCTTGCCCTTGTAGAGCACCTCCAGCGTCTCGCGGTTGTAGCGCTTGCCGTGGCAGACGTCGCAGGGCACGTAGACATCGGGCAGGAAGTGCATCTCCACCTTCAGCACGCCGTCGCCCTGGCAGGACTCGCAGCGGCCGCCCGCCACGTTGAAGCTGAAGCGCCCCGGCCCGTAGCCGCGCTCGCGGGCGGTGGGCATCTCGGCGAAGAGCTCGCGGATGGGCGTGAACAGGCCGGTGTAGGTCGCCGGGTTCGAGCGCGGTGTGCGGCCGATGGGCGACTGGTCCACGTTGATGACCTTGTCGAAGGCGTCCATGCCCTCGATCTCGTCGTGCAGCGCGGGCTCCTGGTGGCTCTGGTAGAGCTTGCGCGCGACGGCGGCATAGAGCGTGTCGTTCACGAGCGTGCTCTTGCCCGAGCCGGACACACCCGTCACGCAGGTCAGCAGGCCCACCGGGAACTCGACCGTCACCCCCTTGAGGTTGTTGCCACGGGCATTGACGATCTTCAGGGTGCGCGGGTCGGTGCTCTCGGCCAGGCTGTGGCGCTGCTTCGGCACCTCGATGCGGTCGACGCCGCTCAGGTAGCGGCCCGTCAGCGATTCGGGATTGGCCGCCACTTCCTCGGGCGTGCCCTGCGCGATGATGCGGCCGCCATGCACGCCGGCGCCGGGGCCGAGGTCCAGCACGTGGTCGGCTGCGCGGATGGCGTCCTCGTCGTGCTCCACGACCAGCACCGAGTTGCCGAGGTCCCGCAGGCGGCGCAGCGTGGCGATGAGGCGGTCGTTGTCCCGCTGGTGCAGGCCGATGGAGGGCTCGTCGAGCACATACATCACCCCGGTCAGGCCCGAGCCGATCTGCGAGGCGAGGCGGATGCGCTGGGCCTCGCCGCCCGAGAGCGTGTCCGCGCTGCGGTCCAGGCTCAGGTAGTTGAGGCCGACGTCGTTGAGGAAGCGCAGGCGGGCGGCGATCTCGCGCACGACCTTGTCGCCGATCTCGGCCTTGGCGCCCTTGAGCGTCAGGCCCTCGAAATAGTCGAGACACTCGCGCAGCGTGGCGTGCTCGACCTCGTAGATGGGCCGGCCCTTCACCGCCGGGTCGGCCGGCTGCAGCAGCACGTGGCGCGCCTCGCGGCGCAGGCGCGAACCCTCGCAGTCGGGGCAGGCCTTGGGCGCCATGTAGCGGGCGAGGTCCTCGCGCACGGCGCTGGAATCGGTCTCGCGGTAGCGGCGCTGCAGATTGGGCAGGATGCCCTCGAAGGGGTGCGAGCGCTTCACCGAGCGCTTCTTGCCGTTGGCGCCTTCCGCCTCGTAGGTGAAGGCGATGTCCTCGGTGCCGGAGCCGTGCAGCAGCACGCGCCGCGCCTCCTCGGGCAGCTCCTCGAAGGGCAGGTCCAGGTCGAAGCGGTAGTGCCGCGCCACCGACTCCAGCAGCGAGAAGGTGTAGGCGTTGCGACGGTCCCAGCCCTTCACCGCGCCGCTGGCGAGGCTCAGCGTGGGGAAGGCGACGACGCGCTCCGGGTCCATCACCGTCACGTGGCCCAGGCCTTCGCAGCTGGGGCAGGCGCCCACCGGCGAGTTGAAGGAGAACAGCCGCGGCTCGAGCTCCGGCAGCGAGTAGCTGCAGATCGGACAGGCGAACTTGCTGGAGAAGATCTGCTCGGCGCTCTTGGGATCGGTGCCATCCATGTCCAGCACCAGCGCGCGGCCCTCCGCCAGGCGCAGCGCGGCTTCGAAGCTCTCGGCCAGGCGCTGGCGCAGGCTCTCGGCGCTGTCGGCCTTGAGGCGCACGCGGTCGATCACGACGTCGATGTCGTGCTTCTCGGCCTTCTTCAGCGCCGGCAGGTCCGGGGCCTCGACGGTCATGCCATCGATGCGGAAGCGCACATAGCCCTGCGCCTGCAGGTCCTGGAAGAGCTCGATGAACTCGCCCTTGCGGTCCCGCACCACGGGGGCCAGCAGCATCAGCTTGCTGCCCTCCGGCATGGCCAGCACGGCATCGACCATCTGCCCCACGCTCTGGGCCTCCAGCGGCAGGCCGTGGTCGGGGCAGAAGGGCGTGCCGGCGCGGGCGTAGAGCAGGCGCAGGTAGTCGTGGATCTCGGTGACGGTGCCGACGGTCGAGCGGGGGTTGTGGCTGGTGGCTTTCTGCTCGATCGAGATGGCCGGCGAGAGGCCCTCGATCACATCGACCTCGGGCTTGTCCATCAGCTGCAGGAACTGCCGGGCGTAGGCCGAGAGGCTCTCGACGTAGCGGCGCTGGCCCTCGGCGTAGAGCGTGTCGAAGGCGAGGCTGGACTTGCCGGAGCCGGACAGCCCGGTGATCACCACCAGCTGGTTGCGCGGCAGGTCCACATCGATGTTCTTCAGATTGTGGGTGCGCGCGCCACGGACCCGGATCATGGGGCTTTCGATCGGCATCGGCGGGCGGGTGGGGTGCTCAGTGGACATGCGCGTCGCGGCAAGGGGAAACCCGCCATGATAGGCCGACTGTGGCGCGGCGCCCGCCCCTCAGCTGCCAAGGTCTGTCAGCAGGTTCCGACATCCGTGTTAATCCCCCGATCCGTGGCTGTCGGGTTGAGGCAGCATCGCCGACAATGGTTTGCATTGCGCAGTACCTCTGGAGACAAGCTTGAGTGAAGAAACCCGTCAGCGCAAATCGTGGCTGGATGGCTTCATGGCTTATCCGCTGCCGGAGGGGCTGGACGAGGACGTGGCACGGCGCAACATCGTGCTCCTGGACCAGAAGCTCTACCAGCTCTGGAGCCTCGGCGAGAACCTCATCTATGCCTGGACGCCCAGCGAGCGGGGCCTGGACGTGCTCCTCGCGCCCCACAGCCTCCTGACCGAGTTCACCGAACGCGCGCCGAGCGGCGCCGAGCGCATGCGCCGCGCCACGATGCTGGAGACGCTGCTGGCGCAGCAGGAGCACCTGAGCGTCGAGGCCTTCCATGCCCTGGGGGACGAGCTCGAGCTCGAGCCGCTGTGCGTCGCCCTGCCCTTCGAGCCCGGCGAGGGGCTGGGCCTGCGGCTCGTGGCGGCCATCGTCGAGCGCTACGGCATCCGCCTGGTCGAGGATCGCGCCGTGATCCTGCTGGACGCGGTGGGCTTCTCCCTGCTGACGCCGCTGGAGCAGGTCGTGCAGCTCAGCAGCCTGTCCTGCTCGGTGAACGCGGCCTACGCCAAGCTGCTGGACCGCGAGATCAACATCAACTTCGCCCGCACCACCACGGGCGACGGCTTCTACATCTGGAACCGCATGCGCGGCATGGCGGCCAATGTGGAGCTCTACCAGCTGCTGCAGTTCATCCTGGCCGACAACGCCCTCGCCCGCGAGCGCGCCACGCGCAAGGGCACGGTGCCGCGGCTGCGCGCCTGCTTCCATGTGGGCTCGCACTACGAGTTCTATCAGAGCGAGGGCCTGAACCCGACATCGTTCAGCTACCTGGTGGGCCAGGTGACGATCGAGCTGGCGCGCATGATCGAGCGGGCGCTGCCGGGCCAGATCCTCGTGGGCAAGTTCTACACCGCCATGCGTGACGGGGAAGAGCTGCTCATGGTGGACAGCAAGGACTTTGTCGACCGCACCCGCGCGCCGCTGCAGGCGCTCAACGGCCTGGCGCTGGGGGGCTCGGAGATCGACGAGATCGCCTGCTACCTCACGGGCCAGCGCGACACGGCCTTCGGCGGCAGCTACGGCATCAACGAATACGAGATCCAGGACAAGCACGGCCTGCTGCACCGCGTCTACAACGCCAAGATCAACATCCACCGCCGCCACGGCGATCCCATCTACCTGGGCCTGCGGGAAGATGATCTCGCCGGCTTCCATGCGCGGGTTGTCAATGGCTGATCCCCGCATACCCTGTCCCCTGAATTCGCTCCACAATCGCGCCGCCTGCCAGTGACCTTCATCATGGCTGCACCGCGCGCCTGCTCCCAGGCCGACCGGTGACAGCGGGCCTGGCGGCATCGAGGCTGGCGACCGCGTCCCGTGCGTCGCCATTGTTTTCAGGAGCGAGGGAATTTCATGGATGGCGTGTTGAACCGGATGGCTGCCGCATGGCGGCCGGGTGTGAGAGCAGGTGTGGCGGCAGGTGTGGCGGCGATCGTGCTGAGCGCTTGTGGTGGCGGTGGCGGCGGATCGAGCCCCTCGCCCACCCCCACCCCGACGCCCACGCCCACACCCACGCCGACCCCAACCCCCACGCCCACGCCCTGCACGAACGGCACCGTCACGCTGGTGGCCTCCGGCGTGCCGCAGGCGGGTCACAACGTCGAGGTGCAGGCCCAGGCCTGCGGCTTCACGCTCGGTGATCCGCAATGGACGCAGACGCAAGGAGCGCCGCTGCCCCTGCTGTCCCCGCGATCGGCGGCACTGAGCCTCGAGCCGGCGGCCGGCAACTACGCCTTCACCTTCAGCTACCTGGACGCCCGCGGCCAGCGCCAGACGCAGGACCTGCAGATGCAGGTGGCCGGCGCCACGGGGCAGGCCCTGGTCGTGCGCGGCGACGCCTCGCTGTGGACCGGCGACGGCGCCTCGCTGCGCGCCTGGCTGCCGGGCCTGTCCGCCGCCGACGCGGCCGCGGCCACCTACAGCTGGACCCAGACCGAGGGCCCGGCTGCCGTGGGCCTGCAGGGCGCCGGCACGCCGCGCATCCTGTTCAAGGGACCGCTCGTGGGCACCGACACGGCGCTGCAGTTCCGTGTCGACGTGAAGCTCGCCAACGGCACGTCGCTGAGCCAGGGCTTCCGCGTGCTCGTGCAGCCGCTGCCCGGCACGACGGGCCAGCCGCTGTTCGACGCCGGCAACGCCAGCTCGCGCGTCTATCCCTACCTGCGCAGCAGCCCGCACGCCAGCGCCCTGGCGGACTGCATCTACGGCCCGACCGTGGACCGCGCCCGCCTGTGCAGCCTCGGCCGCCTGCCCATGCTCGGCTCGGAGACGGGCGGCGCCACGCCCACCGTCGAGCAGGTGATGGCCCGCGTGCTCGTCAGCCATGACTGGATGGCCGAGGTCTTCGAGCGCTACCTGCGCGAACAGGACCCGCATGGCGACTTCCGCAACCTGCTGAAGGCGACGACCGCCGTCGTCATCGGCGCCCGCGTGCGGCCGGCCTTCTTCTGGGTCGCGACCGGCGCCATCTACCTGGATGCCAGCTATCTGTGGCTCACGCCCGAGCAGCGCGACACGGTCAGCGAGACGCCGGACCCGCGCGCCGACTTCGGCGGCGACCTGGGCTACACCATGCTGTGGCGCTACGTGAAGGACAAGGACTACGCCGGCGGCAGCTACCCGGTGACCGAGCGCAAGAGCCGTGAGCTTTCCGCGCTGCATGCCCGCCTGGGCAGCCTGCTGTATCACGAGCTGACCCATGCCGGCGACGCCACGCCGCCGCGCCTGCACGCCGTGCTCAACCCGAACCTGCGTGTCTACGAGGTCGATGCCGGCGTCACCGCCTCGAAGGACCTGGCCGCGCGCCTGCCGCTGCAATCGAGCGAGATGGTGGGCCTGGGCAAGGTGCAGTTCTTCGGCAAGGCCTCGACGGCCACGCAGCGTGCCTACACCCCGCAGGACATCGTGGGCTTCTTCGCGCCGGACCGCGCGACGGACGAGTACAACTACTCGCTGCCCGACGGCGCCGACGTCGGCCGCGAGGACGCCGCCATGCTGGCCGAGGAGGCCATGATGCAGCTGCGATTCGGCATCCAGCGCGACGTGGCCGTGGTGCCCGCGCTGACGTCCAGCAGCACCAGCTCGAACATCCTGCTCAGCTGGGGCCAGCGCGGTCGTGTCGGCGACAGCCGGATCAAGCCGCGCGTGGCGCTGGTGATGTCGCAGGTGATGCCCTGGGTGCCGGCGGGCGAGCTGGACAAGCTGGCCGCCCCGCAGTCGCTGGCGGCAGGCAAGAGCTGGCTGGCCAACCTCGACCCGGCGGCGTCGGCCGTGCCCTCGGTGCTGCAGCGCCAGCAGGCCGATGAGGCCCTGCGCGAGTCCGCCGGCCGCCAGCGGGATCGCCGCCGCGCCGCCCAGCTGTCCCAGGTTTTCGGGCAGGCGGCCCGCTGATCCGGCACTGACTGAGGCCAGGCGACCACATCGCATGCGGCATGATCGAGGGCATGTCCTTCCCGTGCCCGTCCATCGCCCGTCCCGCCGGTGAGCCGCCCGCCCCTGGCGTCGTGCCCGGAGGGCGCGGGGCCGTCCGGCGCCGTTGGCCGCCGGGTCTGGGGTCAGGTCTTGTCACGCTCCTGGCCCTCAGCGCCCCAGGGGCTCCGGCGGCCCAGGCCGCTGCCCCGCCCGGTGCGTCGCCGGTGGCGCCGCTGGTGTTCCTGGTCGACGACAGCGCCGAGATGCCCAGCGCCCGCATGGAGCGGGGGCAGCTCGTCGACGGCATCAACCATGACCTCGGTGTGCAGCTGGCCCAGCGGCTCGGGCGGGATGTCCGCTTCCTGATGCTGCCGCGCCGCCGGGTGGCGGCCGCATTGAGCTCGGGGGAGGCGGACCTGCTCTGCGACTATCTTCCCGAATGGCTGCCGGGTCCTTTCGCCTGGAGCCGGGGCTTCCTGCCCAATGCCATCTGGGTGGTCACGCGCCAGAGCCGCCCGGCGCCGGCCTCCGTGCAGGCGCTGGCCGGCCAGCCGCTCGGCACGGTCGGGGGCTATGCCTATCCCGAGCTGGAGCGGACCCTCGGCCCGCAGCTCGTGCGCGACAACGCCCCCAACAGCGCCGCCAGCCTGCGCAAGCTGACCCTGGGGCGCGTCGACCATCTCGTGCTGACCCAGCGCTATCTGCAGTACCAGCAGCGCGTCGGTGCGTTCAGCACGCCGTTGCACCCGCCCCTGCAGGTGGGCAGCTACCTTGCTCAGTGCGCGTTGTCGCCTCGCAGCAGCGTGGCGCTGCCGGCGCTCAACCAGGCCCTGGGCGATCTGATCAGCGACGGCAGCCTGGAGCGGCTGCTCCAGCGCTACCGGTGAGCCGCCTGGTTCTTACTTGAAGCGGTACTGCAGGCTGGCGTAGACGAAGCGGCCGCGCGGGTCGGTGTAGCTCGGGTCATAGCCGGACAGGAAGAACCAGGCCTGCTGCGAGTACGGCGGCGCCTGGTCGAGCAGGTTCTTGATGCCCGCGCGCAGCGTCAGGTTGGGGGTGGCGTTCCAGGCGCCGGTCAGGTCCCACAGCGAGTAGGCCTTCACCTGCCGGTCGGCCTTGCCCTCGATGGTCTGGTCCGTGTAGCCCGAGAGGTAGCTGTTGGACAGCGTGGCGCTCCAGTCGCCCCGTTCCCAGTCCGCGCTGACCGTGTGCCGCCAGCGCTGCACCACGCCGTCGTTGATGAAGTGGCCGAGGTTGCTGAAGAAGGGATCGTCCTTGCCAGGCTGTTGCTGGGAACGCAGGGTCAGCGTGCCGTTGAGGTGCAGCCCGAAGGTGCCCACGCTGCTCTTGAGCCCGCCGATCGACGCGCTGAAGTCCAGGCCGGAGAGCTTCTGGCGGCCGCGGTTCTCCTTGCGCAGGTCGATGTGGTCGATCTCGTTGTCGTCGTTGCGATGGACCAGGCTGGCGTACTTGTCCAGGTGGGCAAGGATCACGTCCACGCCCACGGTGCCGATCAGGTCGCGCTTCTCGATGTTCCAGTAGTCCACGCTGAGCATGAGGTCGCGCCGGGGCTCGAACACGGCACCGAAGCTGAACTGGCGGGACTTCTCCGGCTTGAGGTCGGCGTTGCTGTAGGCCAGCGTGGTCCAGGTGTCGGAGCAGTCCGTGACGGTGTTGCTGGGGTCCGCGGCCATGCAGACCGGGTCGACCAGGGTGGCGGCCGTGCCCTCCGTGACGGGGCGGTAGAGGTCCGTCAGGCTGGGCGCGCGGAAGCCCGATCCCATCGAGGCGCGCAGCAGCACGGTCTTGTCCGGCGTGTACTTGATGCCCAGCTTGGGGCTCACGGCGCTGCCGGTGCGCTGGTAGTGCTCCCGGCGCACGGCGGCCTGCAGCTCGATCTCCGGCGTCACGGGCGCGCTCAGCTCGGCGTACAGCCCGCTCACGCGGCGCGAGCGGCCGAAGTCGGCATCAGGGCCCTGGGAGGTCTCCCCCAGGATCAGGTTCTGGGCCAGCGCCTCGGACTGGTGGTAGTCCTGGCGCTCGCGGCGCAGTTCGCCCCCGAAGGCCAGGGCCAGATCCCCGCCCGCGAGCTTGGCCAGGGCGCTGGAGGCCTTGAAGTCGAGACTGCTCATGGTGCCGGTGGCGCGGCGCACCTCGCCACGGATCTGGGCCTTCTCGTAGAGGGCCAGGCCGTCGGCGCCCGAAGGGCCGAAGGCGTTGAGCGTGCCGGCGGCAAAGCCGTCGAGGATCGTCTGCTTGTTGAGATAGCCCTGGTGGTCGCGGTCGGACACCTTGTTGCGGCTGTGGTTCAGCGCGAACTCGTAGTCCCAGCCCTTGAAGACGCCGCTCATGCCGGCCACGTAGCGCTGGCCGCTGGAGACCAGCTCGCTGGTGCGCAGGCCGGCCTCGGTCAGGCGCGTGCGCACGGTGATGATGCGGTCCTCGTCGTCGGCGTCCAGCGCGGCCAGGCTGGTCTTGGAGAGGGCGCTGACCTTGGACACGTCCATGTCGGCATCCACGCGGTTGGGCGTGCCGGAGTACAGCGTGCGCGAGCGGCTCAGGGCCGCCTCGGCGAAGAACTGGTGCCCCTGGCCCAGGTCCAGGACGCCGCGCGCAAAGAGGCTGCTCTTGCTCGACTTGGGGTAGAGCTCGATGTCCCGCATGTAGTCGTAGGTGCAGCCGTCGACGCCGCCGATGCCGTCCGGCAGGTACAGCGTGGCCGGTGCGTTGCAGCCCGTGGCGGCCGCCGGGTTGATCGTCTTCGTTCTGATGACGGTCTTGCCGTTGGTCGAGAACTTGTCGGCGATCAGCAGGTTGCGCTGGCTGCTGCTCAGGATCATGTTGCCCGGGAAGCCGGCGCTGGAGAGCAGGTCCGGCAGGTTCTTGGGGATCTCCAGGTCGTTGATGAACTGGCGCTGGCTGGCGTTCAGCGGTGTGGTCTTCTGCAGGTCCACCACCGCGAACACGTTGAAGCCGTCGCGCGCCAGGTCGCCGAAGCCGCCGGCGATCGAGGCCGTGCGCTTGCCTCCGCCGCCTTCGCTGGTGTTGCCGGCGCTGGCGTTGAGCTCGAGACCCTCGTAGTCCTTGCGGGTGATGAAGTTGATGACGCCGCCGATGGCGTCGCTGCCGTAGAGCGCCGAGGCGCCGTCCAGCAGGATCTCCACACGCTGGATGGCGGCCGCCGGGATGTTGTTGAGGTCCACCCCCGCCGCGTCGCCCGGCGAGGCGAAGTTGGCCATGCGCCGGCCGTTGAGCAGCACCAGCGTCGAGGACACGCCGATGCCGCGCAGGTTCGCGCCGTTCATGCCCTGCTGATCGCGGAAAGCGCCGAAGGCGATGCTGCCGCCGTCGGTCAGGTTGCTGGCGCTGGCGCTGAGCCTCGCCACGATCTCCGCCGCCGTCGTGAGGCCCTGCTTCTGGATGTCCTGGCGCGTCATCACCTGCACCGGCAGCGCCGTCTCGGATTCGAGCCGCTTGATGGCCGAGCCGGTGATCTCCACCTTCTGCAGCTGCGCGTCGACCACGGGCGCCTGCGCCCAGGCCGGCGCGCTGGCCAGGCACAGCAGCACGGCCTGCGCCGTGGCGCGCGGGGTGAATCGGACGGTGGAACGGGGCGTGCGGATCTGGCTCATGGGACTCCCTGGGGACGAAGGGCGCCTTCGCGAAAGACGGGGCTTGTGCGAGGGTCAGGTCTTGCCCACGTCGAGGTGGGCGGTCTGCGGCATGATGGCACCGTGATGACCGATGCGTGAATCCGTGCGGGCAGCATTTGTGCATCGCACACAACGCCTGTCCCCCGTCTGTGGTGTGGGCTGTGCGACTTGCGAACGGATGGCCCACGCGGGGCCCGCATACTGACATCCTGCTGTTCCGATGCCCTGACACGCTTCCGCCATGACTGCCTCGAAGAAGACCTCACTGCCCGTCCTGTCCGCGATCCTGGCCCTGCTGATGGCGGCCACCGCGCCTGCCGTGCAGGCCGCGGGCAGCGACAAGAAGACGCCCTCCACGCCGGCGAGCAGCACGCCGCCGCCGGCCAGCGGCATCTGGACGATCATTCCGGGCCTGGGGCGCGCCAACCCGCCCAAGCCCGCGGCCCCGCCGCCGGCGGCCAGCGCACCGCAGCCGGGCAGCGAGCTGGCGATCAAGGGCTATGCCATTCCCATCGGGGGCGCGCTGAAGTCGGACAACGAGGAGGTGTGGGGCCGCATCGTGCAGCTGGCTGGCGGCAAGGGCTCGCGCTTCGTCGTCTTCGGCACGGCCTCGGAGGACCCCGAGGCCAGCGCCAAGCAGGCCGTGGAGCTGCTGCAGCGCCGCGGTGCCGTCGCCGAGGCCCTCCCCGTGGCGCCCAAGTTCAGCTGGGTGGATCTCAACAAGGTCGTGCGCGACCCGGCGCTGATCGCCAAGGTCAAGGCGTCCAAGGGTGTGTTCTTCACGGGTGGCTCGCAGGAGCGCATCGTTGATGTGCTGATGCCCGGCGGCAACGTGACGCCCATGCTGGAGGCCATCTGGGAGGTCTACCGCAAGGGCGGCGTGGTGGCCGGCACCTCCGCCGGCGCGGCCATCATGAGCTCGGTGATGTTCCGTGACGCGCCCAGCGTCATCAACATCATGAAAGGCAAGTGGGTCGAGGGCAAGCAGGTGGACCGCGGCCTCGGCTTCGTGGGGCCGGACCTGTTCGTGGACCAGCACTTCCTCAAGCGCGGCCGCTTCGGCCGCATGATCCCGCTGATGATGGCCAAGGGCTACAAGCTGGGCCTGGGCGTCGAGGAGAACAGCGCCGCGGTCATTCGCGGGGACGAGATCGAGATCATCGGCGGCCGCGGCGCCATGATCGTGGACCTCAGCGAGGTCAAGACCGATCCCACGCTGGGCGCCTTCAACGTCACCAACGCCCGCCTGACCTACCTGGACCACGGGGACCGCTTCAACACGCGCACCCGCATCACCACGCCCACGCCCGTCAAGCTGCGCGGGCAGAAGCTGGACCCCTACGCGTCCGACTACAAGCCCTACTACACCGACGATCTCTTCCACCTCGACATGCTGGGCGACCAGACCATTGCCAACGCCATGGCCTACCTGATCGACAGCAACAAGCCCGAGGTCCGCGGCCTGGCCTTCGACGTGATCCCCAAGCCGGGCGATCCGCTGGCCGAGCTCGGTTTCCTGTTCCGCCTCTACAAGGGCAAGGGCAGCGTGGGCTGGAGCACGGACGAGCTGGGCCCCGAGGACTACACCGTGCTCGGCCTGTACCTGGACATCACGCCGGTGCACATGCCGCATCCGCTGTACGGGACCTGGAATGGCGCCAACCGGGCCAACGTCCAGCCGGAGCAGCTGCCGACGAACCAGTGAGCCGGGCGGGCTTGGGGGCCCGCAAACCGTCACTCGTCGCCTGAGGCTGGCGGCGGCGGCGCGTCCGGGCGCACACTCGGCAGCTTCGCTGCTGACCGAGACCGACCATGCGCAAGACCTGCCCCTCCTTCCTCAGCTCCTCGCTGGCCGCCGCCCTCGGGCTGGCCGGCCTGTTCAGCCTCGCCGGCCCCGCGCGGGCGGACGAAGGGATGTGGACCTTCGACAACGCGCCGCTGCAGCTCATCCAGCAGCGCTACGGCCTGACCCTCAGCCCCGCCTGGCTGGAGCATGTGCGCAAGTCGGCGGTGCGCTTCGGCGCCTCGGCGAGCTTCGTCTCCAAGGACGGCCTGCTGCTGACCAACCACCACGTGGCGCGCAGCTGCATCGCCCGCCTCTCCACCGCCGAGCGTGACCTGATTGCCAACGGCTTCGTCGCCGCGACCCGCGAGCAGGAGCTGCAGTGCCCGGGCGCCGATGCCCGCGTGCTGATGTCCTGGGAGGACGTCACCGCCACCGTCACCGCCGCCGCCCGGCCCGGCATGAGCGACGCCGAGGCTGCCGCCGCCCGCAAGGCCGCCATCGCCAAGCTGGAATCGGACTGCAAGAGCAGCACCGGCATGAAGTGCGACGTGGTCACGCTCTACAGCGGGGCGCTGTACCACCTCTACCGCTACAAGGAATGGCAGGACGTGCGCCTCGTGGTGGCGCCCGAGGGCCACGCCTCCGACTTCGGCGGCGACCCGGACAACTTCAACTTCCCCCGCTTCGCCCTCGACTTCTCGCTGCTGCGCGTCTACGAGAACGGCAAGCCGGTGCAGCCCGAGCACTACCTCAAGCTGGCCTCGCAGGCGCCGCGCGAGGGCGACCCGGTCTTCGTGATCGGCCACCCCGGCAACACCGACCGCCTGAACACCGTCGCTCAGCTGGAGGCCAAGCGCGACGCGCTGCTGCCGCTGGCCATCGCCGGTGCGAAGGCGCAGCTCAAGACGCTGGCGGCCTATGGCGCGCAATCCCCGGAGAGCGCCCGCCGCGCCCACGCGCTGGTGGCTGGCATCGAGAACACGCTCAAGGCCAACACCGGCCAGCTCAAGTCCCTGCAGGACCCCGCCAACTTCGAGCGCAAGCGCCAGGAGGAGGCGCAGTTCCGCGCGGGCTATGCCAAGCTGGGCCGCCAGGACCAGCCCTGGGCGCAGGTCGAGGCGGCCACGCGCCGCCAGGTCGAGCTGGCCCGCGAGGCCGCCTACGCCAACGCCGGCTTCAACACGCTGCTCGGGACGGCCATGACGCTGGTCGAGATCGCCCGCGAGCGCGCCTTGCCCGAGGGCGAGCGCATGCGCGGCTATTCGGCCAATGGCCTGGCCGCCGCCGAGCGCCGCGTGCGCGCCGACGTGCCCACCTACAAGGACCTGGAGCTGGCCCGCTACACGCTGCAGCTGGCGCGCGCGCAGCAGGCGCTGGGCATCGACCATCCCTTCGTGAAGGCCTCGGTGGGCCCGCAGACGCCCGGCGCCGCCGCCCAGGCGCTGATCGACGGCACGCGCCTCGACCAGCTCGCCGAGCGCGTGCGTCTGCTGGAAGGCGGCGCGGCGGCCATCGACGCCTCGACCGACCCCGCCATCGTGCTGGCCCGCCAGCTCTACCCGCTGCAGCGCGAGCAGTCGCGCCGCATGGAGCGCGAGGTGGACGAGCCCCTCAAGCGCGCCGCCGAGCTGCTGGGCCGGGCCCGCTTCGAGCTGATGGGCCAGAGCGTGTCGCCGGACGCCACGGGCACGCTGCGCTTCAGCTACGGCCGCCTGGCCGGCTATGAGAGCGACGGCTACCGCCTGCCCTACAAGACCGTGTTCGGCGGCCTCTTCGCCCGCGCCGACGCCTTCGACAACGTGCCGCCCTTCAAGGTGGCGCCCAAGGTGGCCGCCGCCCGGAACCAGCTCGACATGAGCGTGCCCATGAACTTCGTCTCCACCAACGACATCATCGGCGGCAACTCCGGCTCGCCGATCGTCAACAAGGACGGCGAGCTCGTGGGCCTGATCTTCGACGGCAACCTCGACAGCCTGGGCGGCCGCTTCCTCTACGACGAGCGCCTGAACCGCGCCACGTCCGTGGATGTGCGCGCCATCCTCCAGGCGCTGGAGAAGGTCTACGGCGCGCCGCACGTGGCGAAGGAACTGCGCGGGCAGTGAGCCTCCCCCGGCCCCGCCCGCTGCGCTGACCCCGGCTCGCGCCATCGCGCTCCAGGCGCTGGCGGGCGGCGTGAGCGCAGCGGCGGGCCCTGCCCGCTCGCCGCTGCCGGCGTCAGCCCTGCCGGCGGATCCAGTCGTCGATCCGCCGCGCCAGCATGTCCAGTGGCACCGCCCCGCCCGCCAGCACGGCGTCGTGGAAGGCGCGCAGGTCGAAACGCGCGCCCAGCGCCTGCTCGGCCCGGCTGCGCAGCGCCAGCAGGTGCAGCTGACCGATCTTGTAGGACAGCGCCTGCGCCGGCCAGCCGATGTAGCGGTCGATCTCGTTGACGATGTCCACCTCCGACTTCGCCGCATGGGCGCGGAAATAGTCGATGGCCTCCTCGCGTGTCCAGCGCATGGCGTGGATGCCGGTGTCCACCACCAGGCGCACGGCGCGCCACATGTCGTAGGTCAGCTGGCCGAAGTGCGAGAAGGGATCACGGTAGAGCCCGAGCTCGTAGCCCAGCCGCTCTGCGTACAGCGCCCAGCCTTCCAGATAGCCGTTGTAGGCCGCGAAGCGCCGGAACTTGGGCAGCGCGCCCTGCTCCTGCGCCAGCGCGATCTGCAGGTGGTGCCCCGGCACGGCCTCGTGCGTGGTCAGCACCTCCACCTCGTACAGCGGGCGCATCTCCGGCCGGTAGAGGTTGACGTAGTAGTAGCCGGCGCGCCGGCCGTCTTCCGAGGGCCCCGCGTAGTAGGCCGCCGTCGTGTTCGGCGCGCTCGTGTCCGGGATGGGGCGCACGCCGTAGGGGGTGCGCGGCAGCGTGCCGAAGAGCTTGGGCAGCTCGGGGTCGATGCGCTTGCAGGCCAGCACGTAGGCGGCAAAGAGCGAGTCCGCGTCCGGTGCGTAGAAGCGTGGATCGGTGCGCAGCCACTCGAAGAAGTCCTGCAGGCTGCCCTCGAAGTCCAGGGACGCCATGACCGCCTGCATCTCGTCCTGGATGCGCGCCACCTCGGCCAGGCCGATCTGGTGGATGTCCTGCGCGCTGAGCGGCGTGCTGGTGTGGTGCGCGATGCGGTTCGCGTAGTAGGCCTCGCCCTGGGGGCTGTCCCAGATGCCGTGGCTCTCGCGGCAGGCGCCGAGGTAGTCCTCGGCAAAGAAGGCGCGGAAGCGCCGATAGGCCGGCACGACCTGCTCACGGATCACGGCGATCGCCGCGGCGCGCAGGGCCTCGGCCTCGGGCCAGGCGGCTGGCAGCGCGTGGAAGGCGCTGAAGAAGGGGCTCGCGGTGGGATCGTCCACCAGCTGGGCGTCGAGCGGCGCCAGCACCCGCTCCATCAGGAAGCGCGGCTGCGTGTGGCCGCGGGCCACCGCCTCGGCCAGCAGCGCCTGGAACTGCGCCAGATAGCCCGGCAGGCCCTGCAGCCGTCGCAGCCACACCTGCACGTCGGCGGGCGTGTCCAGCGGCATCAGCTCGGCCAGTTCGTTGAGGCTCTGCGGGCCTTCCCGGGCGGTGATGGCATAGGCCTCGTGGAAGAAGGCCTGGAGGCGGAGGCGGCCCTGAAGCTCCTGCTCGAACAGCTCGTGAGTGAGTGCTTCCTGCTCGGGCAGTGCGTCGCGCGGGATCGTCTGAAGCTGTGCGAGGGCGTCGCGGTCCGCGGCCTGGCGGGCGGCGCGGGCCGCGGGGCTCAGGTCCGGCCAGGCGGTGTTGTGGGCGGTCTCGCCGACGTAGGTCGCCAGCAGCGGGTCCGCGGCCATGTCGCGGGCCCAGGTGGCATCGAGCAGGGCCTGCAGTTGCCGGGAGGCGAGAAGGGTGGTGTCAGAGGTCATGGGGGCGTCCGGGGTGCAGGCTGCATCTTGCCAGCGCGGCCCCTCCCTGCCGTTCGTTCATCGCGGCTGGATGCAGTTCACCCGCACCGGCTGCGCTTTCATCGCCTGCAGGTTTCGGGGTGGCCCCCTATTGACGAAACTTCAGTCACCGGATCAATCAACGCAAGGAGTTCCACCATGACCACCCGCTCTACCAGCTACATCGCTTTCGTCGTCGGCGTCGCCGCCACTGCTGCCCTCTTCACCGGCGTGCGCGTGCAAGTCGACCGTGACGCCGAGTTCCGCAGCCAGATCGTCAAGCTCGAACCCGTGTTCATCCAGGGCAAGCGCGCCGATCAGGTCGCCCAGATCCAGCAACTGCCCCAGGTCGTCATCAACGGCCGCCGCGCTGATTCCAGCGTGTCATGAACGGCTCAGCCCTGCGCTGATTGCCATCCCATCGCAAAGCCCGGCTTCGGCCGGGCTTTTGCTTTTTCCGGACCGCCCGGGCGGGTGATCGGGCCGATGCGCGCGCCGATGCCCGATGCCCGATCGGACGCCGACCCCGGCCCGGCGCCCGCCACTCATCCGCAAAGACGGCCATTCGCCGCATGGGCTGCGACGACCGTCCCTCCGCCCGGCATCCTTCAGTTCATGGATCCACGGCAGCCGCCACGGACCGACATTCACCGAACCCAGGAGCGCCCCATGAGCTGCAACACCGTCGCCCGCATCATCCTGTGCGCCGTCATGGCCTGGCAGGGCTACCAGCTGGGCCTGGACTACGGCCGCGCGCTCAAGACCTGGGTCCAGACTCAGGAGGCGTCCAGCACCCTGAGGATCTCGCGCCCGTAAGCCTCCAGCTTCTTGGCGCCCACGCCGCTGATCTGGCCGAGCTCGTCGAGCGTCTGCGGCCGCTGGCGGGCCATCTCGGCCAGCGTGACGTTCTGGAAGATCACGTAGGCCGGCAGGCTGTGCTCGCGGGCGACCTCGGCCCGCCAGGCCTTGAGCAGCTCGAAGCGGGCGAGGGCGGCGGGCTCCAGGTCCACCGGCGCGCCCTTGGCCGCGGTGCCGCCACTGCGGCTGACCTTGCCCCGCTTCGGTGCCTGCGTGGCCACCCGCAGGCGGATGCTCACCTCGCCGCGCAGCACGCGGCGTGCGCTGTCGGCCAGTGCGAGGGTGCTGTACTCGCCCTCCGCGAACACATGCCCCAGCGCGACGAGCTGGCGCAGCACGCCACGCCACTGGGCCTCGCTCAGGTCCGCGCCGATGGCCCAGGTGCTGAGGTGCTGGTGGCCGTACTGCGCGACCTTGTCGCTCATCTTGCCGCGCAGCACGTCGATCAGGTGCCCGGCGCCGAAGCGCTGCCCGCCGTTCTGGTGGAAGCGGTAGATGCAGGACAGCAGCTTGCGCGCCGCCTCCGTGCCGTCCCACGTCGCCGGCGGGTGCAGGCAGTTGTCGCAGAAGCCGCACTGCTGCAGCGGGCGGCCCTGCGGGTCGCAGTAGGTCTCGTCGAAGTAGGCGAGCAGGCGCACGCGGCGGCAGTCGGTGGCCTCGGCCAGCGCGAGCAGGGCGTCGAGCTTGCCGCGCTGGATCTTCTTGAACTCCTCGCCGGCGGGGCTTTCGTCGATCATGCGGCGCTGGTTCACCACGTCGGCCAGGCCGTAGGCCATCCAGGCGTCGGCGGGCTCGCCGTCACGGCCCGCACGGCCCGTTTCCTGATAGTAGGCCTCGATGTTCTTGGGCAGGTCCAGGTGGGCGACGAAGCGCACGTCGGGCTTGTCGATGCCCATGCCGAAGGCGATGGTCGCGACCATCACCAGGCCTTCCTCGCGCAGGAAGCGGTCCTGGTGGCGCATGCGCAGGTCGGCGTCGAGGCCGGCATGGTAGGGCAGCGCGCGGATGCCCTCGCCCGTCAACCAGGCGGCGGTCTCCTCGACCTTCTTGCGACTCTGGCAGTAGACGATGCCCGCCTCGTCCTCGTGCTCGTCCTGGATGAAGCGCAGCAGCTGCTCGCGCGGCTTCTCCTTCTCGACGATGGCGTAGCGGATGTTGGGGCGGTCGAAGCTGGAGATGAAGACCCGCGCGTCCTGCAGGGCCAGGCGCTCGATGATGTCGGCCCGCGTGAGCTCGTCGGCCGTGGCGGTGAGCGCGATGCGCGGCACCTCCGGGAAGCGCTCGTGCAGGGTCGACAGGGCGAGGTACTCGCTGCGGAAGTCGTGGCCCCACTGGCTCACGCAGTGCGCCTCGTCGATGGCGAAGAGGCTCAGCAGCCCCTTCTCCTGCAGGTGGGTGAGCTGGGCCAGGAAGCGCGGCGTGGTGATGCGCTCCGGCGCGGCATAGAGCAGCGTGAGGCGGCCGCTCATCAGCTCGCGCTCGACGTGCTGGGCTTCCTCGCTGCTGAGGCTGGAGTTGAGGAAGGCGGCATGCACGCCGGCTTCCTCGAGCGCGCCGACCTGGTCGTGCATCAGCGCGATGAGGGGACTCACGACGATCGCCACGCCGTGCCCCTGGCGGTGCCGGGCAATGGCCGGGACCTGGTAGCACAGGCTCTTGCCGCCGCCCGTGGGCATGAGCACGAGCGCGTCGCCGCCCGCGCAGACATGGTCGACGATGGCGGCCTGTTCGCCGCGGAAGGCGCTGTAGCCGAAGACCTCCTGCAGGAGGGTCAAGGGGAGGGAGGACGGGACGGGTGCGGGCATGGCAAGCGCGCAATGGTACGCGCTTCGCCCGTCGCGCCCGTCCGCAAGGCGGTGGAGCGGGGCAAACCGCCGGAAATGCGCGCCTTCCGCGGCCCTGTCCCGGGCGCTGCCGGGCGCTGCGGCTGCGTAAGATGGGCCGCTTGCCAGCCTGGAGTGTTGCCATGAGCGAGACCGATCCCGACCGCGCCGCCGAATTGCGCCGCAAGCTGATCCGCAACCACCAGGAGGTGCCGCGCGAGCTGTTCGAGCGCGCGCCGCTGTACGAGAGCCGCGTGGCCGGCGTGTCGGACGGCACCCTGGCGCGCAAGCTCGGTTGCGGCATCGACACCGTGCCGCCCGGCAAGCAGAGCTGCCCCTACCACTTCCACCACACGCAGGAGGAGATGTTCATCATCCTGGCCGGCGAGGGCACCCTGCGCGTGGCCGGCGAGCGCCTGCCCGTGAAGGCGGGGGACGTGATCTTCATCCCCTGCGGCCCGGACTACCCGCACCACCTCCTCAACACCTCGGCAGCGGACCTCACCTATCTGTCGATCAGCACGCAGGAGCGGCCGGAGGTGTGCGAGTACCCGGACTCCGACAAGATCGGCGTCTTCTCCAGCAAGGGTTCGGCCTTCCTGCAGCGCCGCGACGCCGGCCTGGACTACTGGGACGGCGAGCCCTGAGCGGCCGGGCGCTCAGCGCGGCGGCTTCTCGCCCAGGGCATTGACCTTGGCGAGTCCGCTCGTGCGGCGCTTGACTTCCGGGGCGCCCCAGTACTCGACCGTGCCGATGCCGGAGACGCTCACCCGCAGCTCGTCGGTGACCCACAGATTGGCCTGCCCGATGCCGCTGATGGCCACCGTGGCCTGATCGGCACGCAGCTGCTCGGCCAGCAGCTTGCCCTTGCCGGTGACCTGCAGGTTCAGCTCGTGGACCTGCCCCTTGAGCTGCCCCTCGCCCGAGCCCGAGATGCCGAAGCTCAGCTGCTCGGCCACGAGGTCGTCGAAGCGCACCTGCCCCGCACCTGAAATATGGATGGCCACGCGCTGAAGCCGGACGGGCTCCGCGGCCCGCAGGTCGACCGCGCCGGAGATCACCAGCTGGCGCAGATTGCGCATGCTCACGTCCACCAGCAGGCGCTGGCTGTTCCAGAACTTCCAGGTGCCGGATGGGCGGATGAGCAGCTTGTCGTTCTGCAGCTCGACGGTGACGTCCTTCTGCAGCTCGGCGTCCCCCACGATGAAGACCTGGTCCCGCGGGCCCTGCACCAGGCGCAGCTGCGCGGTGCCGGCAATCTCGAGGCGGTCGAAGGGGCCGGGCGTGTAGAGCCGGCCCTCGGGCTCGTCGGCGCGGGCCGCCAAGGGCAGGACGGCCAGCGCGCAGGCCAGGGCCAGGCACCGGGAGGCCAGAGACAGGGGCAGGTGGGAGGCGCTCATATCGACTGCTCACGCAAACGCTTGGAGACCTCGCGGCTGGCCGTGAAGCGCGTGCCGTCGCGCATCTGGACCACCAGCTGGGAGTTCTCGTCCGGGCTCATGGACTCGACGAAGTCGAGGTTGACGATGCAGCTGCGCTGCAGCTTCAGGAAGCGCAGCGGATCCAGCCGCTGCTCGAAGGCCGTGATGGGCAGGCGCACGAGGAACTGGCGCCCGCGGCTGGCGACGGCGGTGTACTTCGTGTCGGAGCGCAGGTACTCGATGGCCTCGACCTGCAGCGGGAAGATCTTGCCCTGGTCCCGCACCAGGATGCGCTGCAGCGGCTCCAGCTCGGCGCCGGGCAGGGCCGCGGTCTCCAGCGCGCCCTGCCACTGCTGCAGGTGGCCCACCGTCTGCAGCGCGTGCTGCACGGCCTCCTCGAAGCGCTCCTGCGAGAAGGGCTTGAGCAGGTAGTCCACGGCGTGCAGCTCGAAGGCCGCCAGGGCGTGCTCGTCGTAGGCGGTGGTGAAGATCACGGCCGGGCTCTGGGCCAGGCCCGCCTCGCCGAGCGCGCGCAGGACCTGCAGGCCGGTCATGCCGGGCATCTGGATGTCCATGAAGACCAGGCCCGGCTGCAGGCGCCGGACGGCCTCCAGCGCCGCCGGGCCGTCGCTGCACTGCGCCACGAGCTCCAGCTGCGGCAGGGCGTGGACCCACTCGGCCAGGCTTTCGGCGGCCAGGGGCTCGTCCTCGGCGATGAGGGTGCGGATGGGGGAAGCGTTCATGTGGCTTGCGGGATCCAGAGGTCGACGCGGAAACCGGCGCCGGGTTGCGTGTGGACGCGCAGGCGGGCGCGGCCGTCGTAGTCGAGCGCGAAGCGGCGGCGCAGCGCGCCCAGCCCGATGCCGCTGCGCCCGGGGCGCTCGGCGTCCAGGCGGGCCGGGTCGCAGCCCTCGCCGTCATCCTGTACGCACAGGTTCAGTCCGCCGTTGAGGGCGTCCCGCTGTGCGCTGATGCGGATGGTGCCGCCCTGCACGCGCGGCGCCAGGCCATGCACGATGCAGTTCTCGACCAGGGGCTGCAGCGTGAGCGGCGGCACTTCGTCCTGCAGCACGGCCTCGTCGAGCGCCCAGCTCACCTGCAGGCGCGGGCCCAGGCGCAGGGCCTCGAGGGCGAGGTAGTCGCGCACGAAGTCCAGCTCCTGCTGCAGGTCCACGCGGTCGGTGGCGCTGCGCTTGCTGTCCAGCACGTAGCGCAGCATGCCGGCGAAGCGCAGCAGCGCCTGCTCGGCGGCCCGGGCGTCCTTGCGCGTGAGGGCGATCAGCGAGTTGAGCGTGTTGAAGAGGAAATGCGGATTGAGCTTGCCGCTGATGGCCGACAGCTCGGCGCGTGCCAGGGCCGACTCCGCCTGCGCCGCCGCGACGGCCAGGGCCCGGGCGCGTCGGGCGCTGAAGACCGCGCCGAAGCCCGTGGCCAGCGCGGCATAGACGATCAGGCCCCAGATGGCGCGCCACAGGATGTACTGGGCCAGCAGGGCATCCGCGTGCTCGCTGCCGAACAGGGCCCGCGCCAGGGCGTAGTCCAGCAGCAGCCAGACGCCGGCGAACAGCACCGCCGCGCCGGCGTGCATCAGCCCCAGCAGCCAGGCCGGCCGGCTGCGGCGGCTCACCCGGCGCATCCAGGGATAGACGGCCGCGCCCATCAGGGCGGGCGCCCACAGCGTCATCGTCGCCTGCAGCAGCGCCTCCCAGACCTTCCACGGCCCGCGCTGGAACTCCGTGCCAGCCAGCACGAAGAGCCCCCAGGTCAAGGCGCAGATGCCGGCATAGCCCAGCCACAGCCGGCGCGAGCCGGGCGCGGCGGCACCGGCGGCGGGCGACGGCGGGGCGGAGGCGATCAGGGGATCCATGCCGGCATCTTAGGCAGCGCCGGGCCCGGCGGGCGGGCGGCGGGCCCAAATGCGGGAATCAAGGCATCGGATGCGACTGCGACCGCTTCAGAAGAAGTCCACGGCGCTGGTGGCGGCCGGGGGCGGCGCAGGGGGCTGGGGGGCCGGCCTCGGGGCCGCGGCCGCCGCGCGGGAGGCGCCGTGGGGGCCTGATTCCGCCTGCTGCAGCCCGGCCACCATGCTGCGAAGGGCCGAGGCGCTCTGGTTCATGCTGTCGGCCGTCATCACCGATTCCGCCACCAGCGAGGCGTTGTCGTCCGTCAGGGCCGCGAGGTCCCGCAGCGCCTGCATCATCTGGACGAGCTCCTGGCTCTGGGTCTGGGCGTCGGTCGAGAGCGTGCGCGTGTGCTCGGCCACCGTGCTGACGCCCTCCAGCACGGCCCGCAGCTGCTGCTGGACGCTCATGATCTGGTCCATGCCCTGCTGCGACTGCCGGGTGGCGCGCTCGATGAGCCCCTTCACCTGCCCGGCGGCCTCCGTGGTGCGGGCCGAGAGGCTGCGCACCTCGCTGGCCACCACGGCAAAGCCGCGCCCGGCCGTGCCGGCGCGGGCGGCCTCGATGGCGGCGTTCAGCGCGAGGATGTTGGTCTGGAAGGCGATGGACTCGATGAGCGCCAGCGCCTCGCGCATCTCCGACGAGCGCTGGCTGATCAGCTCGATGCTCTGCACCGCGGTCTGGACGACGTCCGTCCCCCGGCGGGCCTGCGTGCTGAGCTCAGCGCACTGGCGGTCCACCGCGGTGATGTTGGTGGCCGTGCTCTGGACCTGGTCCACCGAGCCCTGCACGGACTCCGACAGCGAGCGCAGGCTCGCGGTCTGCTGGTCCGTGCGGATCGCCAGCTGCTGGGCGCCCTGCGACATGCGCTCGCCGGCCATCGCCACCTCGTCCGAGCCGGAGGCCATGGCCGCCACCACCGAGTGCAGCTGCTCCTGCGTGGACCGCAGCGAGCGCAGATTGCGGTGGGCGGCGTGCCGCTCGCCGAGCATCCGGTTGACCATCACGGCCAGCCCCAGCAGGAAGCCGGCCAGGCCCATGACGTAGCGCAGCACGATGGGATCCTGCTGGGTCAGGAAGGACCAGCCCACGCTGATCGGCACCATGAGCAGCGCGGCCGTCATCGGCCAGTGCGCGATCAGCGAGCGCAGGCCCTGCTGGACGCCCCACAGGCCCACCTGGGCGACGAACATCAGGCTGTAGCCCAGGAAGAAGGTGGGGCGGTCCATGCTGCTCAGGGCGGCGGCGGTCCACCAGGCCACGGCGATCACACCCTGCAGGACGAGGGTCTGCAGCACGAGTCGGGGGGTGCGGTGCGCACGGGTCAGGGCCGTGCCCCACAGCAGCGCCAGCGCCATGGCCAGGCCGATGGCGGCCGCCAGCAGATTGGGCCGGGGGCTGGTCGGCAGCGTGGCGCGGTCCGCGGCGTAGAAGGCGGCCCCGATCAGACAGACGATGGCGAAGTGCCGGAACACGAGGTCGTCCAGGCGGCGCCAGAGGCTCAGGCAGCACAGTCCCACCGCGCCCAGAGCCACGCAGACACACAGGGAAAACGCCTCGATCGCAGTCATGCCGCCGGCCTCACTTGCACCTAGATGGAGCGTTCCAGTGTAGGGCGGGGGGGGCGGCCGTCGGTGTTGCGCGGCGGGTACGAGGCCCCCTCAAAGGCTCCTGAACCGGACGGATTCCCGCATCTGCCGTCTGGAAGGGGGCAGGCATAATCGGGGCTTTGAATCTTTAGTCCGCAGGCGCTTCCATGGCATCCGTCAACAAAGTCATCCTCATTGGCAACCTGGGTCGTGACCCCGAGGTTCGCTACACCCCCAGCGGCGCCGCGGTCTGCAACATCAGCCTGGCGACCACCCGCAACTGGAAGAGCCGCGAAGGCGGTGAGCGCCAGGAAGAGACCGAATGGCACCGCGTGGTCTTCTATGACCGCCTGGCCGAGATTGCCGGCGAGTACCTGAAGAAGGGCCGCCCGGTCTACGTCGAGGGCCGCCTGAAGACCCGCAAGTGGCAGGACAAGGAAGGCCGCGACCAGTACACCACCGAGATCATCGCCGAGCAGATGCAGCTCCTGGGCGGCCGTGACAGCGGCGGCGGTGACGACTTCGGCGGTGGCGGCGGTGGCGGCTACAACCGCGAGCGCAGCGCCCCGCAGGGCGGTGGCGACGACTTCGGCGGCGGCGAAGCCCGCGCCCCGCGCGCCGCGGCGCCTCGCGCCCCGGCTCCCCGTCCGGCGCCGGCTCCGGCCCAGCGTCCGGCCACCGGGTTTGATGACATGGATGACGATATTCCCTTCTAGGATCTACCTTTACCTGAACGGTAAACAAAGAGCCCCCAGCCCCCATGGCTGGGGGCTATTTTCTTGTTGCTCATGAGTAGTGCCCAATGAAGCCTCTGGGTTGTTGGCGGCTACCTTTGGGAAAGTGTCAACTTCTGGCGCAGCTGCACTGGTTTTTGAAGGCAGCAGTGAATGCCAAGGGAACTGACCTGCCTCCTGCTGGTACCGGCCACGCTGACTAACAGGTTCGGTTCGTACTGCTCGCATTGCTTGCTTGCTCAGAGTCGCAACTAGGTGCGAAAGGGCTTCACTAGGCTGCAAGCTGTCGCTTGAGGCGGGCTTAGCAGCCGACAGCTTTCGGGCCTGAGCAGAGCTTCGAATCACCGATTCGCCGCCCGAAAACCAGTCATTCCGGTAGTGAACGCAGCACTTGTCCGCTCAGATCAAAACCAGCGCGCGCTCAAGAGAACGAAGCTAGGCAGCGAGCACATCTGGATAGGTCGGCGCAAATTTTGCGAACTACTTGTGCGCCGCGTCGAACAGATCTAGGCCAAACTGCCGCAACTTCTCGATCCAAGCGGCTGCCTTTTGCTCTGAGTATCCCCGGTCGATTGCCCCTTCGTGAATGAGGTGGTGCTCCAGGCGCAGGGTAGTCGGGATCATGCCGGGGTCATCGGTGTTGATTGTGACCGGCATAGGTTTGGAGCGGAGACCAAACAGGTTAAAGCAACGCCCCTTGTTCAAGTCCGCCGCGTCCGGTGGATTCCAGCGGTAGATCGGGTGGTCGCTGTGCGTCTGCAGTTGGCCGATGTAAACGTTGGAGCTCGGGTTGGCTTCGATAGCGAGGCCCAGTTGCGCGTAGCGCTCCAGGCATGCGTCCTGCAAGGCGAGCATGAAGCGCAGGTCGTCGGCGTCGTCGTGGTCGTGCAGGCAGGGGATGGGCATCTCGGCTTCTGCCGTAATCGCCTCGGTAGAGAGATTCTCCAGTTCGTGCTGGCGCCGCGTGACGTGGCCATGCCGCGGTGCAGCGACGCATACCCGCCACGCCGGCTTCTTCTCGGCCAGGAAAGGGTTCGCCTCGTGGTTCGCCCGCAGGACGTACAGGCCTTCCGCTGTGTCCGTGGTAGCGCCGTCCAGTGCGGCCCGCAGGCGTAACCAGTCGGGCGCCCCGATTGCCAGATCCGTATCCTCAACAACGATATTGCCAGCTTGCTGGAGGACCTTGTAGGGGCAGTTCTTTCGCAGGGCCCAGGCTTCGTGCAGATGCTGCAAGTGCTTCTCTGTAAGCGGCGCGTCGCCACCGGCAGGTGGGTACCAAGAGACGTGCGGCAACAGGCGCTCGATGCGCTTCTTGAGCCTGGGCAGGACGCACCTTGCCTCGTCCAGATTGGAGGCCTCCGGGTCGCCCAGGTCCACGGCCCGACGCCATGCCCATATAAGGTTGTCGACATGTTCGTCCAACGGCAGCGTTACGTCGCCGTGCCGTCGCAGCCATTCGTCCGGGGGGATGCCCAGGGCGAGCGCGTGGCCCAGTCTGTCACCAGCGCCCATTTCGCAAAAGTCTACGGTTTCGTCTACATGTCGCAAGCCTGAGAGCGGGTGCGCATAGTCCTCTCCCGCATGGATGCTGAGGTGAAGTTGAGGCTCGGGCCGTTGCCCAGGCCCTTCAGGGAGCTTGCGCGGTATCCCAGGGGCGGCTTCAGGGCTTCGGAGCCATCGAAGCATGGGCGCAAAGCGCTCGATGGGCCAACGTGTCTCGTCGCCAACGACGTCGAGGCCGCGGATGATCTGCGAGGGGAACACCTCGAATTCCGGCTCAAGCCCATTGCCGTCGTGGCCTGCAGGCCTCGTGATCGGCCAAGCTTGGTACGAGTGCAGATCGTCTCTAAGCGTCTTCGCCAGCTCCCAGAGCTGGCGGCGCGGCTGCTCCTCCTTGACGCGATTGAAGTGGGCGCAGAGATGCCAGTAGTTGCGCGATTGCTCGTGGCTCAGAGCCGAGTCGCACTCGTGCATGCGGATGACCTTGTTCGCATTGCACGCCAGTGCGGGCAGCCATGCCTTACCAAGGCTGTCCAACCTGACCTTGATTGCAGCCTTGTCGCCCCGCCGAGCAAATATCCGCCTCGCAGTTTCCTCGGAGGAAGACTCTTCCCACCGCGCGCGCTGCTTCGCTACGTCGCGTACTGGAGATTCGAAACACTGAGTGGTGAAGCGGCGCAGGCCATTGCCATCCATCAGCAGTCGGCGACGTAGCACCATGATGTCAGAGATCACGAGCAAGATGACAGCCCGGGCGGTCACGTTCATCTTGTCGCTGCGATAAGTTCGCCACAACGCGATGAACAGCCAAATCCAGGCGGCCTGGTACTGATCCCTAGATGCGGTATCCCCCAGCTTCCACACCAGCCAGTTGCTACACACTTGTGCCTGGCCGTTTCCGTTGGAGGAAAGGCCTCTGGCGAGCGTTCCCCAGTCCACATGCGAGTCCGGCACGGCTTCCTTGTCACCGTCCGGGATAGCTGGCAGGACCTGGGCTACCCACCGCTTAATCAGCTCCTTGTCGACATCCCCATTCGCCGGCCACAAGTCGGTCGCCAGCGAAGAGAGCACCCGGCGGATTCTCCTGACCCGCCGCAGCACATCCTTGTGCTCGGACTTTGCCTGCGGGATCGTCTGGCCTAGGACGACATGGGCCAGCACAAGTTCGCTTCCCGTGACACCCGCCAGATGCACGTGATTTTCGGCAAAGGGCTGCCCGTCGAAGTGCGGGCCTACGAAGAGCGGGCGGAGTCGATCAACGGCGGTTTCAAGGCTCGCCTGCTTCCCGTTGCCCTTCGCTTCAGACCTGCACACCAGTCGCCAGGCGACCAGGACGGTGGGATCCAACTCTGCCAAGGTCTGCGCGTATTGCTGGACGCGGACGTCCTTGAACTCGACTGCGCCGTCAGGGGTGAACTGGAGTACGGCGTCAAATGCGGCGTCAAGCGTTGGTATGTCCGGGGCGTGCAGCAGGGCCTCGTCGCACAAGCTCTGCACAGCGGGCGAGGTCTCGTTCAGGCGAAGAACGCCACCTGTTCGGTGATCGATGTCCTGTTGGATCGCTACGCTCAGGTCCCGTCTCAGCGCTGCCATCTTGAGCTGGCATTGGTCGGGGCGGAGCAGTCCGGCCAGGTGGCGACGGAGCACGGTGGCTGCCAGATCACCGCCAAACAGCGCACCCAGGGCGCGCTCGGGAATGGAACGGCGCAGCATCAGGGCTTGTTGCTAAGCTCTCTCATAGCGGACTCGAGGTTGTGCATCAGAGGCTCGCCGCGATGATGGGTATCCATAAGGTCGTAGACCTGCCTAGCAAAGTCCCGCACCTCCATGCTGTTGGCTTCCGCCCGCGCGATAATTGCTTTGACTAGGGTGACCACCCTGAGCTGCTTGAGATCCTTGCGCAGGCCAAGGACCGAAATTAAGCGCTCCCGCGCCGTCAACAAGGGCTCCTGCCGGGACTGACGCGAAGGAGGGGGTGGCTCGGCCCTCTTCAAGAGCGCTGCCAACTCATTCAACTTCGCCCTGAGTGGATGTTGGGCCAGAGCCCGGGCGACGGAGATGACCCTCTCATTTTCGATTGTTTCGTCAAGGTGTTCATGTCGTAGGAGCGGGCCGATGTTCTGCAGGAACAGTTCATTGCTTTCAAAGTCGCTCTCAGGATTGAGGTTCACGTTCGAAAGCTGCAAGGGCAGGTTAAATAGGGGGCCTTTCTCGAAACTCGCCACGGCCGCCCAGAACGCGTTGAAGGCGGCAAGACTTGACGACACCACGAGGCTCGTGCGCTCGGTCGTGGGTTGTTGGCCCACGGATAGTGGCTTGTTGAAGGATGGCGCCTGGTTGAACGTCTTATTGAGCGCGCAGTAGATCAGCCAAGGGGATTGCACCCACTCGTTGATTCGATGCTTTTTTCGCCAAGCAACAATTTCGTCAACGAAGACACGCAGGTTTACATCACGCCTGAAGGCCTCATTCCCTTCCTCGGCAGCCAGGTTTGGATCATCTTCCTCCTCATCGTTGTCGATGAGCACGGGCTTCGTCGCGGCAACCGCAGCCGCGCTGTGGAAGGGCGGGCTATTCTGAATTCGTTCGATGTCCCGCCACGTAGGGTCGCGGACGAGGCTTGTCACGACCAGTTCCAGGATGCGGCCACTGCAAATCAGCGTCGCCTGCTTGGACGATGCGTAGAAGTTCCGGTGGGTCGTTAGGTCGAGCACCAGTTGGAGAACTCGCCCGCCAGCCTCAATCAGGTCCGGATTCCGGCGCTCAAGCCTGACCGCGCGGCCTATCTCCGGCGTGGCGAAGGGGAGCACGGATTCGTCGGGCAATGAGTGCACCCACGGTGTGGGCAGGCGCAGTTCTAGGTCTGCCTTCCAATTGAGTGCGGTTCTTGTTTCGATGTAGCGCAGCGCCGGCTGATTAAGCTGCTTCAAGGGTTCGAACAGTGGCGTCGCCAACACCGAGGCGACTTTGTTCTGCCAATGCTGCGCAGCCATCAGCACCAAGCAGACGGCACCCGCACGCGCCTCGTACACGAAATGGCCTAGCAGCGCATTGCGCCACGTCTGCAGCCACTCCGCGTGATTCGGGTGATAGTCGTGGTCAGGCGGTTTTGCAATGCTTACCTTGGTTGGCGTTGCACCCATCGAACTAGAGAAGATGCGTCGCATCAAATCTGTTTCCGGCAGGGGCTGCCGCGCGGTCTCCAGGATCCGCTCAAGCTCGGGGATTTCGTTGCGCACCCGGAACAGTAGCTGCGACAGCGCCCGCACGGTCGGGATCGGGATGAGAAGTTTACTGTTCTCATGACCGTTCACCGCGCCTGCCAGGAGAGCCTGAAGCCAGGCCCCGAACTGCGGCAAGGTCAGCAGTGACTCAGTAGCCGCCTCGTCTTCTGTGCCGAGCAGGATCCCTTCGTTCTTTAGTAAATCGTCGACCCCGGGCATCGGCACGCGGCGATGCAGTGGCAGGATCTTGCGCAGATACTCGCGTGCCAGCTCGTCGGCGAAGGGCTTTGCCTGTTCGTGATAGGCCGCCGTGTCCTTCGTCAGTCGCTTGAACGCATCTCGCCAGGTGACCTCGCGATACAAGCTCAAGTCCCCACAGACAATAGGCAGCAGAACCGGGCTCGCCAGGTAGCGCCGCACCACCTCAAGGTTCTCGAACGCCCGGTGTAGCGTCGTGTCGACATCGTCGATAGGCAACACGAGAAGACGCTTGCCAAGCAAGGTCGCTGCTCTGGAAAAGAACTCGTGGACGGCGCCCGCCAGTTCCCGCGACCCCATGAACGCACGCAACTTGTCCAGCCCGAAGCCAACATTCTGCGTTTCGCTCCCCTGCAGCGCGTTGCCCAGCCTTTGCAAACTGCCGTGCAGCAGCTGCCACTCCTGCTGCTTATGATCTCGCTGCGCGTTGACCTGCTTGTCTCCTAACACTGCCGCCACGACAACGTCCAGGAACAGGTTGTCACCGTCCTCCAGCTGTGACGGATCTATGGACTGGAAGATGTGGACGTCGTTTGCCAGTTCAGGGAACTGTTCCTTCACCTCCGGCGATTCCAGGTACCGCCGCAGGTTCACGATTACGGTTGTTTTGCCCGTTCCCCGGTCACCATCCAGAAAGATCGTGGAATGTGCGCGCTCTCTCTGGAAGCGCTCTTCCTCGATTTCGCTACTCGCCTCGCCGCTCTTCTCAGGCAGGGAATCGTGCAGCATCTGTGCCAAGCGCTCGTACACCGTCCGCGCGAGCAACTGATTGACCCTCAGGTGGCTGGCTCGTTCACCTTGGCCGAGTGGAAAGTAGATAGGCGCTTGGCTCTCCGACATGCGATCTCCCTAAATCGTACTTCTTCGTGAGTCGGCGATTATGTGGCCGCATCAGATTGCATCACCCATACCCCGCCGCGATAGGCCGAACAGATAGCTAGGTGGGCTTTTCCTCGTGGCGCATCGAGCCATTGCAAATGGCAGCAGTACCCGAGGGACCGGCCGTTCGATCAAGCATCCCGTGAACAGGCCGGACACTGATTGGTCGCAGACATCGTAAGTCCGGCCGAGACAACCAAGTGCCTGGGCTCGCCGCTGTACAGCAGATGAACCAGAGCGACGGGGGAGTGGAGGCCAACCGCACCGCGGTCAAGCAGTGATAGCGCGCATTTGCCGATACTCAGGTTTCGCAGCGCGCAAAGAACATGCGGCGAAGCTGACTTTCGTGAGCATCAGGTCTTGGCTGACTGCGGACTCGCATGGCTAGCGCGAAGTACGACCGCTCCCGCTGCATAGCTGCCACTCGGGTAGTAGGAGTGACCTGATTGATTGAAACAAGCGTACTGATCAGCCAATGCTCTACGGATGCCTTTGCAGCGTGCTTAGGAGCGTGAATACGTCTTCTACTCTAGTTGGCTCTGCTCGCACGCAGTTTGCTTGATTGCTTGCACAGCGGCCTTGAAGCCAGCCGTAGCAAAAGCTCTTTCCTGATCGGGCCCACATGGTCAGGCGTCAGACCACAAGTGAACTGATTGCCTGCGATGTCGCTGAGCACGACATGCCGGCCCATTGCAGAGCTGTGCACCCAGACCTCCTGAATCTCGCGTGGAGACCATGGAGGGGCGTCAGGTTGCTCCGCGGGCATCATGCAGACCAGACCCTTCACACGGGATGGATCCATCGTTTGAAGGACGTCTGCCAGGTCGTATTCCCACGCAATGCAGAGCGTCTGGGTTGCGCTGAATTCAGGCGCGCCGACTTCCTCGGAGAGCAGGAACCATGGTGCCTGTAGCGTGAGTTCCAGCATTCGCCAATGCTGCACACCGGGCTGGCTGTGATCCGGCGGCATTGGGAACTCGAAGCTGGGATGTGAGACGAACATAGGCGAGGAAATTGGAGCGCAGGGCGACCCATGGCCATTGGCGTGGCCGGGGGACTTTCGAATGCAGCGCGTTGGCGATGCGGAGTGGAGGTCAGCGGACCTTTTCGATGAGCAGCGTCACGCGATTCCTTCGCAGCCCTACCAAGGTCGGCTCCGGAATGATGGTCTGCGAAACGACGCGCCAGCCATGCCTGTTCAGTTCGCTGAACTGGACCAGGTGCTGGTCGCAGCGATAGGTCATGGCTGACAGAACTTGATCGTCCAACTGCATTTGCGAGCAGGTGGTCTGGGTGCCAATCGGTGAGTCCGCAAGGAACTGGATCCGCTTCTCCCTTGCGATCCGTTCGTCCTCTGTTCTTCGCTGGCGATCGGCCGCTTCTCGCTGCGCCCTGGCTGCGGAGCGGTATTGCTCCACTTCCCCTGGTGTAAACCAGGCAACCAGGCGTCGACGGCTCGCATCAACGCCACTTGCCATCGTGAAGGTTTGCCCGGCGATCTCGCAGGCGCTCACTTCCAGGCTTTGGGAGCGGCCCGGTGCTGAATTCCGATACCGAAGTTCGGCCGCCGATATGTCGTCACGCACGTGCGCGGGAACTTGGCCCCTCAACGGCACTTCATACAGAGCGCCCCGGCTTGACTTGCACCAGGTGGTGAACGACGAGGCTGCATGGGCGTACGCGGCATCGCCCCAAGCGTCGAAGCCAAGCGACCGACTCAAAGGGGTCGAAGCGCCTGACTGATCGAAAGGCTTCGCTTCTGGGAACTTTTCAGACAGTTGGATCTGAAGCCGGCTCAGTGCTGTGCCGCTGTCCACCTTGGGCGTTGGCGGATTCGTTGTACCGCACCCGGCCAGGAGACCTGCAAGCCCAGCGACCAGCCACATGCCTTTCTTAGATCTCGCGCCACGTACGGTTTTCTTCATAAGGACAACGCCCAGTCATTTTGTGTATTTTGGCCACCTGTCTAAAGTGTACAAAAGCGGAAGACTGCTGCCCAACATGCGGGCAAGTGGAAATCCAGTTCTGGTTCAAGCGTTTGCGACGGAGTTGCTCGCGCGCCGCCAGGAACTGAGGTGCTCCCAGGAGGAGGTGGCCCTCCGCTCGAACATTGACCGGGCCTACATCTCCCGGCTCGAGGCAGGCAAGAAGACGCCGTCCCTGAGCGTCCTGCATGCGTTGGCCACGGGCCTTGATCTCAGCTTTGCTGAGTTGGCGGGGCGTATCGATGAGCGGTATCGACAGCTGAAGCGGAAGAGGTCAGTTGTGCCTGCGGTTTAGACCTCCGCCCGAAACGCTCCTCCCGGCTTTCAGCAAAACAGCGGTTGCTGTCGCCCTGCCTGGAAGCCACTAGAGACCGCTCAAGAGAACACCGGTCGTTCGAAGCGTCCGGCACGCGAAGGCTCGTGAGATTTTCGGCGAGACCTACGACGTATCTACGGCAGGGCAGACACCCTCCAATCAGGGATCCCGTAGCACCAAGTGCTATAAACTGCGAAGTCTTCTCCATTTCTTTCGTCGGGCCAGCCGAGGTTGACTGCAATGAGCAAGACGAGGTCGCCAATCATTGAAACCGTGCGCGACACAGCCAAAGGACTGCACAAGGCTGGCGTGATGGATCAGGTCACGCTGCGTGAATTCGACCCGCACTGGCTGTCACCGGTGGGTCCGTTGGAGCCCGCTGAGATCAAGCGCATCCGAGAACGCTCGCACGTCAGCCAAGCGGTTTTTGCGCGTCTGCTCAACACGAGCCTCTCGACGGTACAGAAGTGGGAGATCGGTCAGAAGAAGCCCGCGGGAACTGCTCTCAAGCTGCTGCATCTGGTTCAGAAACGCGGCCTAGAAGCCGTTGCATGACTGCCATGCTCTTACAGCACTCGATCCAGCCGCAAGGATGCAGCCCAGGCTTGGGCAATGGAATCCAGTCTGTCGGCGTGCTACCACTCGTCCGACGGCTCGCAAGTAAAGGTGATATCGCATGAACGCCGATATTCTCAAGAGAGTAGTACGAGCCATTGCCGATGGTTCGCAATCCGATCTGGACCGGCTCGCCGGCAAGATCGTCGAAGCAGAACGCAAGACAGGCCACGTCAGACTGGCTGAGCAGCTAGAGGCAATCCTCAAGCAACCCAAGACGAAACGTGCACAGCCGTTGCCGACTCCGTCAGCTGAGCTTGAGCGCACGCTCAAAGAGCTGCCCATGAGCCGGCGTCACGGGGAGACGCTGGCCACGCTCATCCCGCATGACCAACTAGAGCACCACATGGTGCTGCCAGAAGTTGTTGAACAACGCTTCGCCCGCATCGAAGCCGAGTACGCGGCACGTGACCGACTGCGCACCTTTGGGCTCAAGCCCCGCAAGACCGTGCTGCTCTACGGCCCGCCAGGCTGTGGCAAATCATTGGGCGCCAAGCGGCTGGCCTGGAATACCGGCTTGCCGCTAATGAAGGTGCGGTTCGACGTGCTGATCTCCTCGTTCTTCGGGGAGTCAGCCCAGAACCTGCGATCAATCTTTAGCAGTGCCCGCGAAAAGCCCTGCGTGCTTCTACTCGATGAATGTGACTTCATAGCACGTTCACGCACGGCCTCCAAGGACATTGGCGAGGTGTCCCGCATCGTCAATTCGCTGCTCCAGCTCATGGAGGAGTACGACGCCCCTGGCCTGCTTGTCGCGACGACGAACCTGGAGTCCGCGTTGGACCCGGCACTGTTCAGGCGCTTCGACGATGTGTTCGCCATCCCGCTGCCCGGGAAGGCCGAGATCGAAAGGTTGCTGAAGATGACGCTGTCCAGCGTGCGGATGGACAGGCCCATCGCCTGGGAGCCTCTAGTCGCCAAACTCGAAGGCTCGTCGGCCGCGATGGTCGTAAAGGCCGCCCAGGACGCCGCCAAGGCTGCTGTGCTGGCCGGCCGCCCGTCCCTGTCGCAAGACAAGCTGCTGAAGGCCGTCGAAGAGCTGCAGCGGCACGACGCGGCACAAAGGGCGTAAGCCATGCCGGGGGCGCACAGCTTTGAACACCTGCCGCTACTGCTACGCTACCTAGGCAAGGCGCGCCTGCGCGGGGGCGGCGATCCGTCGCCACAAACGCTAGCCAACAAGGGAGCGCAACGCCAAGCGCACAGCGTGGCGCTGGACTCCGCGGCCCAAGCGCTTAGCGCGAACTGGCAGGCCCGCAAGGCGCAGCGCCGGGCGGCAGGCCAGGCCTTACCGGACATCCCCGCGGGCATTCCCATCCTGCTGCAAATTGACACCGGACTCGACCTCGACGCGCTGCGCGCCAAGTTCGACTTCGAGATCGTGGCGGAGCAGGAAGACGGCTACGTGATCGTGGCGTCTGAAGACATTCAGCTGACGGCGTTCCGCAACATGGCCCAAGGGTTTGCTGTCACCGTGCATGGCTCGGCGACCATCGCTGAGGTCCATACGCTGTTCACCGATCCCAACCAGACGGACCGGCTGGGTCGCATTCTTTCCGACCAGTTGATGGCGTCGTGGGGCTATATCGACGAAGACCAGCTCTACATCGTCGATATCGGCATCGCCTGCGCCGGCACTCAGGAAATTCCGCCGCGCCCAGTGCGCGGCAAGCGCGCGACCGACGCCCAGTGGGCGGCAAAAGAGTACGAGTGGTCGGAGCGGCGGGCCAGCGCCTACAGCGAGTGGGACGACATCAAGATCGAACGCGAGAATTCCATCCAGAAGGTCACCGAGTTCTATCAAGCCGAAATCCTCCATATGAGGGACAGCGCCGACTTCGATGCAGGCGTGCTCCCGGACAGTTTCACAGTCCGGCTGAAGATCTCGGGCAAGGGGCTGAAGGACTTCGTCCTCAACTATCCCTACATCTTCGAGGTCGTCGAACCGGAAGACATCGCGCTGCCCCAAAACCAAGGCCAGCTAGGCGCGCAAGCGGCGCCCGCTGTCGCGCCGGTCGCACCCGATGCTGACGCTCCAGCCGTCTGCGTCATTGACAGCGGCATCCAAGAGGAGCACGTCCTGCTACAGCCTGGCGTCGACCAGGCCACGTCCCATTGCTTTCTACCGGGCCAGGCCGCGACGGCAGTCGCCGATGAAGTCGCGCCGGGCGGCCACGGCACGCGCGTCGCAGGCGCCGTGCTGTATGGCGAGAAGGTGCCGGTCGCCGGCGCACCGCAGTTACCGTTCTGGATTCAGAACGCTCGCGTGCTCGACGCCCAGAACACGATGCCGGTTGATTTGTTCCCGCCCGAAGCGCTGCGCAAGGCCGTCGAACGCTTCAACGACGGCCCACGCCAGACCCGTATCTTCAATCACTCGATCAATGCGCGCAGCTACTGTCGCACGCGCTATATGTCGTCCTGGGCAGCCGAGATCGACCAGTTGTGCAGCGAACGGGATATTCTCATCGTGCAAAGCGCCGGCAACCTGCCGCTGCAAGGCTCGCCCCCATTTCTTGGCATCGCCGACCACCTGACTGCAGGCCGAGACTATCCCGCCTATCTCGCAGAAAATGCGGCCCGCATCGCCAACCCGGGCCAGAGCCTGCAGGCCTTGACCGTCGGCTCGATCGCCTACGACGCCGCCGAGCAGGGGGCATGGCGTACTTTTGCCACACAGCCCGCAGGCCCCTCGGCGTTCTCGCGGACAGGCCCCGGCATCTGGAACGTCATCAAGCCCGAAGTTGTGGAGTACGGCGGCGACGCCGCGCGCACGAACAACGCGCCGCCAGACATCCAGGCCGGTGGCGTCATCCCTGCCGCTTGCCCCAACCTGGTCCGCTCGACACTGCATGGCCCCGGGCCAGCAGCTGATCGCGACACCGCCGGCACCTCCTATGCAACGCCCAAGGTTGCGCGAATTGCGGCGCAAGTGCAACGTGTCTTGCCTGCCGAGCCGGCGCTCCTGTATCGCGCCCTCGTTGTGCAATCGGCGCAGTGGCCGGCCTGGGCAGAAGACCTGCTGGCGCGCTTGCGCAATCCACCGCCCGGCATGACGCTTGGGGAAAAACAGGCTCTGTTCGCCGCAGCGTCGAGCGCCTTTCGCTGCCTGGGCTTCGGCATCCCCGATGAAGCGCGGGCCACCACAAACACAGATCATCGAACGACGCTCATCACGAGCGGCGACACCGAAATCCATGCCGGCGAGTGCCATGTCTACCAAGTGCCGATTCCGGCCGAGTTGCGTCAGCAGGCCGACGAGTTCGATATCCGCATCGACGTGACCCTGTCGTATGTTGCCCAGCCGCGGCGCACGCGCCGCAACCTGCGCCGCTATCTCTCGACCTGGGTGGACTGGAAAGCCAGCAAGCTGGGCGAGGGGCTGCACGACTTCCGCGTTCGCGCCATGAAGGACGCATCGAAAGGCGAGGCGCCGCTGCCGGGGACCACACTGCCTTGGACGTTGCATGACAAGCCCCAGGACGGCTTGATCCGAGACTTCAAACGCAACAGCGGGACGGTGCAGAAAGACTGGGCGGTCGTCCGCTCGAACAGCCTGCCCGACCACTTCTGCATCGCCGTGGTGGGCCATCAAGGTTGGAGCCATGATCCGGATTCGACGGCGCGCTATGTGCTCGCAGTGACCTTTGAAATCCTAGGCGGAGAAATCACGATCTACGAACCGCTACGCGCAGCGATCGCCGAACTTCAGGCCCAAACAGAAGCCGAGATCGAGGGCAACGAGGTCGAAGTGGAAGTCGAAGCGACTGAGTGACGCGAGGGTGCAGAACCAAAATGGGAGATAGCGTTGGGTGACGTCGAGAAGCGACAAGCATCTTCGATACCCGGTGCCTGACAAGGATCGCCATCAGCTACAGCGAGCACCACGATGGGCCGCCCCGTGCGCAGGTGCAGTCACACAATCGATTCAGCTAGAGCGTCAGCAAACAGCCTAGAGAAGTCCAAACTAGGCTTCCTTGCCCTCCAACCGCAGTAGACCCTTGCGCAGCTCACCCGCCGCCAGCCCTACGCAGCGTTGCCTTCGTCTGCCCCCGATGAACCGGCGGCAACGGCTGTTCAAGCTCAGCCGATGTGAGCCCACGAGCCTGCGCGTTATAGAGCCACAGCACATGCCGCTCGAGCAGGCGCTGGTTCTCTGCCTTGAGCCGCGTCACTTCCGCTTCCCGCCGGGTCAGCCTTTCGGAGAGAGCCTGTTCCGTGGGCGTCAATGCTCTTTTTGGGCCTCGAGCCGCGCCAGCCTCAGCGAGCCGAATCCTGGACAGCCGGAAAGCCTGGGCAATTCGGTCGTGCTTGCTGAGAGCTTGACGGGTGTAGCCACAGAACAGCCGCTTTTCCACTGCATCGATGAGCCCTTGCCAGCTCAAGGGGCCCGACCAGCCATCGAGCATACCCACGATCATGTCGACATCCGTGTCGGCAAGGTTCCGGCCGCGCTTACGCATTCGGAAGTCTCCCCTGCTTCTCCGCTCCAATTGCTTGCAGTGAACTCTCCAGCAAGCGCTGTCGGTCCTGCAGGGCCATTGCGAGTGGCGAGGGCATCTGGGGTGCGCCAATCCAGATCAATGCGCCAGTGGCGACCGTCGGGTCCTGAACGATTTGCAGCAGGTCTCGGATGCGCTGAATCGTCCCTTGGTGATGAGCGACCCATCGATCCGCGCCGGACAGCCCACTGCTCACGGCCTGCTCTGCGCGCTTGAGCAACGACTCGGTTTCCTCAAGGAGCGTCGACAGGCGCTGCTCTTTGGAGGTTTCGCCCTTGCGGCAGAAGTGCTCGTCGCAGTTGAGGCAGTCCTGGTGCACCTGACAGGGAAGCATCGAGAAGTCGTGACCGCAGTAGCCGAAGTCCGTTGTATGTGCCGCGCGGACAAAAAGCTTCGGGAAGTGATCGCGAAGCACCATGCCGTGCGAATCGACCTTCGTAGGCAAGGCACTTGGTGGGTTCTGCGCGGCGGTCAGCTCGCGGTACTTCGCCAGCACATCTTTGTTGGAGACATGGTCGTAGGCCTTGTTGTCACTGACGCGATTCCTGCCCGACCAAACGGCAACTTCGAGTTGCGACAGCCCGCCGGTCTGCGCGATGGTATTCAGGTAGTGCCGCGGCTGATGGGTTCGAACCCGTATGGCAGATCCGTCAGCTTCACGGAATCCGAATTCTTCAAACAGCGTTCGACCGATGTCCTCACGAGAGGCGAGGCGTTTGTAGATGTCCGTCAGGCTGACCCAGATGAACATGCATTGGTAGGTCGCGCGGTTCGCGTGCATCTCGTGCTTTCTGGCAATGAAAAGCACATCGGAGTAACGCAACTTCTGTGCGGCATATGCAAAGGGAAATCCTCGCGGAAGCATGCCAATGACCGCTCTCTCCATGTCACTGAATCGCACGTAGGTCTTGCCGCCGCGAAGTTCGGTCGGCACGCCATATGTCTGGCACCACAGTCGAGCGACAGTTCTGCGCGGCGTTCCTTCGAACAGGACCGACGTGAGTTCCGCCATGTTGAGCCAGGTTTGGGCGCGCAGGTACTCCAGCTCCTTTGGCAAGAAGACCTTCGTTGGATTCAACTCGTACCAGCGGGCCAGTTCTCTTGCTGGCGCGGAAACAGCTTTCGCCTTGACGATAGCCTGCTGCACAACATCTGCCATGGACTGCACAACCCACTTCACTTGTGGATCGGCGCCCTTTGAGGGGTACCACCGCAGGCCATAGTAAGCATTGGAGCCAGGCCCGTCGTCTGCTATCACCTCGGAATGGATCGAGAGACGAAGAACCTCGTTCACTCGTTCCGGTGCTGCGCACATGATCGCTGCAGCAGAGGTGACCATGACATCGGAGGGCGTCGAAGCAACCCTGAAGATTGCCGCCAAGGCTGCCAACGCTTCAGGACTGGGCAGGCGCGAGATACGTCGCTCATCAAACTCAGGCCCCACCTTGGAAACATCCTCGACTCGGCGAATCGGTGACCGCCACGTCTGCGGATGGGCCAGTAGCCGGCAATCAGCCATGGTCCTGTAGATCAACTCCAGCTGCACACCGTATTGGTAAGCGGAGCTCATGGCAACCCTGCCAACAATCAGCTGAGCCGCGCGATTGAAGTGCAGCGGCAGGAGTTGCGTTGGGCTGCCGTTCAGGGGCGGATCGCAAACTGCATCGTGAAGTGCCCGTAGCGCGATCAGGCGGCCCACCAAGCTTTTGGATGGTCGCAGCCCCTGCTGGTACCGCATGTAGGCCTTCGCGAAGCTCTTGAAGGGCTCGGTCATGGGAGTGCCTCGCAAGTTGCGGTTCTTGTGCCATCGTGTGAAGTGAAGCCTGGTCGAACACCTCTTTGCTTTGGGCGCAAGAGAGGCCGATACATCCCAAGCATCGGCGCCAAAATCCAGTTCAGGGCCAAATACGGTCGACTGCTGCTCATTGGCCAGAACGAAGTCGTCCAGGTTCTGCTGGGCCGTGAGGTGTGCTCGAGGTGAAAAATGCAGAAGCTCAGTCACGGCGACTCTCCTTCGACAGGCCGTTGCAAATCTGAATGACCTGGCTTATCGCCAGGATGGTCCGGTCATGAACTGCTGCAACTCTGGGTGCATTGCGCACCAGTTGATCATTGCGCTGTGCAATGAGTTCGTCGCGGAACTCCTGGTGCGGGCCATCAATCCAAGGCTTGAAATGACGGCAGGTGTAGCAAGCCACTGGAGCGAGGAACCTGCAGTCGCCGCCAGTGCACTGACCCATGGCGCGGTCACTTTGGTCCTTGCGCATGTCCAGAATCTCGTTGGGGACATCAGGCCCCTGCTCCTGCCTTGAGGCGGGTGGCAAGCCTTGGAATGCGCGAGCCAGCGGAGCCAGGGCGTTCGCCACGGCGGCATCGATTCGTTCGACGATTTGCGGCACGTTGGCAACGTAGTACCTGGCACTTGCGGTGTTCGTGTGATCAAGAATTTCCGCAATGACGATCTCACCGTGCCCCTCTTGCGCTGCTCGGGTGCCAACGGTGCGGCGCAACCGTGTAGGGCTGACGTGCAGCACTTCGCCAGTGCGTTCAGAGTGGGCCCCCAAGCTCTTGGCTGTCTTCACCAGGAGGTCTGCTAACTCGTCACCTGTGCGGTGCCATGCGAATTCGCCGCTTGCTGGGGACGCGAGCGTGGATCTTGGAAACATGGGCGCTTGAGTCGGATCGTCCATCAAGTCGGAGAACCGTTCAGCGACTGCCTTGAGGTAGCTCTGGAGTGGCTCGGCGATCTGGCGCACCAGAGGCCGTGTTTTCAAAGACTCACGGGCGTGCTTCATATGCGGCTTCTTGGCGCGAGGGACGCGAAGGGAGTACTTGAACGCTCCATCAGCACGCTGCTCGGCAACCAGGTCGCACACTTTCAGTGCAGCCGTCTGCGAGGGCCGCTGGCCAATCGCGCGGGTCAGCCACGAAGCAAAGAATGCGTCCTCGCCAATCTGTCCAGACGCAAAGGCCGAGTTCAAGGCCGCCTGGAACGCTTCGTCCTCAACTGCTGTCAGAGGTCCACGGAAGGGGCAGAGCGTACGGACAGGCTCTCCGAGCGGCGGCGTCTTGAGTCGGATGGCATCCAGGAACTCAATCGCATCACGCGCCACGCTGACGTCATTCAACTCCCGCCATTTCCGCACCAGGATTGCCAGGGTGTGGAGACGGTTGACCTGTTTGTCCGAAAGAGCAGCGCGATACGACATCAGGTCATACCGCGTCAACTGACTCAAGGGCTTGGACGGAGTGCGGGCTGTCTCGCGCAGCATGTGAACGAAAGAACTGTACGTGTTGTACGAAGTTGCAGAGGCCTTGTTGGCGAGCAGCCAAGACAAGGTCAGCTTCAGCCCTGCCAAGACGCTGGGAGTGACGGAGGCTTCCACGAGGCCGAAATTGAAGTGAACGTGGCTCACTCCCTCCCTGATGCGCCATGACTTTTCATGGAATCGGTAAGCTGTTCCGAGGCGCGTGAATCGCACTTCTTCCGGGATCGCTGTTTGCGCCTTTTCTGGCGCACGCTTCGGCTGCGTCATCGGGTGCTCCCCTTGAATTTCAGGACTTCCTGCATCGCCGTCATGGCCTGGGAGGCTGCCTTGCGCACAAAGCGCTTCGTGTACGTCGATGCGGTATCCGAGGTCATGCTCCAACCCATCAACATTGAGCGCATACGCTTTTCAGTCTCTGGGTCCACGGCGAGCTTTTCCATCTGCAGGCTGAAGCTGTCGTTCCATGTGTGCCGCAGTACGTGAGGCGTCAGTTCTGCCGGCAAGGCGGGATCTGACCTGCGCATTTCGGCGAACACCCTGCTCAGTCCCGCGATGGAAAGCGGTGCGCCTGAGCCTCCGGAGACGAACAGAAAGCCGTGGCGTCCGCTGCCTCTCTGGCGCAAGCGTTCTCCCATTACATAGTCGTGGGTGGCCGCGGCCAGATCGTCTGACAAGGGGAGGATGCGTGCCTTGGTCTTTGTCAGGGGCTGGGTCGGACGCGGGTCATCGGGGTCATCAGCCCGCCGAGCGATCAGGACCTGGTTTTGCTGAAAGTCGATGTCGCTGACACGAACGCCCAGCAATTCACCGCGACGTACGCCCAGTTCAATGAGCCAGCGGAGGATGAGTCGGTTTCTCTGTTCAGCATGGGCGCGGCACCAGAGTCGGACTTCGTTCGAACCCGTGCTGGCATTGACCACGCGTTCGAGCGCCGCCTCATCCAGCCCTTGACGCTCATCGATGTCGCTCCGGACGCCAACGCTTGGCGCCCGCGCCCGCAGGGCCTTGCATGCCTTGTCGATGCGATCGCGCAGTTCCAGGTAGCGTGTGCCCTGAGGCTCGAGGCGCAGCAGGTAGCGATACCCCAACCATCTGAGGTAGGCATGCATGTAGTGCAGCCGCGTGGCAGCTGACGTTGAGCAGATGTTTCGCTCGAGGTCTGCTGATCTCGAATCAGCTGCCTGAGCTGCTTCGCGGACCACGAGATCAATCTCATGCAGTTGGACGAATTCCCCCCGCATCAGGCGCAACTCGAGAACGATGTTCTGCTGGTCGAGGGTTTGAAGGAGCACCTTGATCGCATGCGCTGCATGCCGGATCGTGGCTGTGGAGAGGCCCCGGGCTCGTAGCTCGGTCAGGGTGTACAGGAGGGGCGCGTCAAGCGGCTGGCCTGCTGCATCGCAGAGAAGTGGCAGTCGTTCACCGCTCGCCATGACGAGCAGCCGAATTTGAAAAGGCATGAGTCTTCCCCGGCCCAGCCGAAGCGGGGTGGGCCTGAGTGGCATGCCGTCGTCCCATCACCGGAGTGAGCTTCCCTTTGCGACGTCTACAACTTGAGCATGGGAGGCCAAGAGGGGCCGAGGCATGTTGACGAACCGGCCGAGTCCGGAAGACACTTGCTGCGCCAACACCAAGGTCAATCTCGACCGAACCAGGACGGCGGGCCCCAGTGGCCCGCCGTTTCTCTTCTAGGTCATGGGAGATCCTCCATGTCTCGGTTCACAGGCGTCAGGGATGCCAACTCCTTGGCGCTGTCGTTGAACCTTCGGACAAGTTGAACCAGCCCGATTCGTTGCTCCGGGCGCAGGTTGTGAAGTGCTTCCAGGCACAGGGAGTACAGCTCGACCTCGTCACGCCATGCACCTTCGCGGATCGCATGCTTCACCAGCCGATCATGACGAGCAGCCCATTCGAGCTCACGTCTTTCTGAAGCCGACAGGCTTAGCAGCGCAGCGGCCCGTTCCAGAGACGCGGCATCCAATGGTCCTCGCGTGCCGCGTTCGACAGCGCACAGTTGCCCGGCATCGAGCCGCAGGCTATGCGCAAAGGTCTTCTGCAGCATTCCCTGGCGGACCCGAAAGGTCCGCAGCACGCCAGGGAAACGAAGTGTGGAGTTGGTCAACGGGGCAATCTCTTGACAGCGATAGGTCAATCGCTTGGCAAGTGCGATGCTATGAAGCGCATTGCCCTCTGTCGATTCAAGCCCGCGTGTCCGCCCTGTGCCTTTCGCATGATGACTGCTGCAACCTGGATGTCCCCCTTGGCCATTGGTGAAGCGCCGATTTCGACTGCAAAGAATCTGACCGCTGATCAGTTTCGCAAGGTGTTTGCCGTGGCCTTTCGCCGCGAATTGGTCCGCGCGTTCTTTGCCGAAGTCTGGGCGCAGGGAGGCGAGCAGACCATCGCGGAAGTTGTGCGCAAGGTGGTGCCAGCCGACGACTACGCAAAAGCCCTGCGCGTTTGGTATGCGCGGTCACGAGGTGAGCACATTCCTGGACCGGCCGTCGTGGCGGAGGTGCGGCGCGTCTTCCCAGGCCTCCACCTGGATCTTCACCATCCCATGCTGGCTTGGTTGGAGAAACGGGATCTGGATGAGCGCACGATCAGGAGATACAAGGCAACGATGCCGGACTACTGGCGAACGTTGGGCGTTGCCCTGTCGGCTATGCCGACAAGTGAGTTGCAGCCTTCTCTTTGGCTGGTGGAGGAGCTCCGCCTCGACAAGCTGGGCTACCTGGATGCCCTGATGCTGTTTGCCGCCGAGCGGAGATCATCCCGAGCGACGCCGTCACGTAGAACGGCGCTCAATCGAGTTCTTTGGTTGTTGCCGGTGCTCTACCCGGACGATCCGCTATGGATGCACTGTGCCGCCGGCACGGATCGGGTGCGACTGACCTATTTGATGGCCTTGATTGACCATTCAATGGGGTTGGATGGGGAGGACAGCCCAGCGGGGGAGTTTCAGTTCGGCGACCGCTTCTCGCGGATGTTCAAGCAGCATTGGGATCTTGAGCAGCGGCGAGGGCGGCTTCCACAGGCGTGCCGCACCGAGCGAAGTCGACGTCATTTCTTTGCGCAACTCTGGCGGTATGGAATTGAACGGGAGCGCGGCTGATGGGCCACCTTGCGGAGAGCGAGCCGTATGAGTGATGCATCGCAAGTGCTACGGCTAGGGAGAGCCAAGTCTTCGTTTGATGCCTTTAGGAGTCAAGATGCCCGTCACCCTATCCCGTCACGCCCTGTATGACTTGGTCTGGTCCAAGCCGCGCACTGAACTGGCCAAAGAGTTCGGTGTTTCAAATGTTGCGATCAACAAGCATTGCCTACGCGCGAACATCCCTGCGCCGCCGCCGGGCTACTGGGCAAAGCGGCAGGTCGGCCGCAAGGTGCAGCAAGTACCGCTTCCCTTGCGATTGCCCGGCCAAAACTGCTGGGTGGTGATCGGGCAAGAGAACATCGGCCATTGGCGCCGGCCGACCCAATCGGACGAGCCTCTTGTCCCGCCAACGTTCTCGGAAGACTTGGACGCGCAGGTGGCGGCCGCGGCTGCTCGCATTGGCAAGGTTGTCCGCACCAGGGATCTGGAAGCTCCAGACCCTGCCTTGTCAAAGCTCCTCGCCGCTGATGAGAAGCGGCGGGGGCCGGATAGGGTCTGGAGCTACGAGAAGCCTCACTTTGATGAGCCAGTGTTTCAACGCCAACTGCGGCTGTTCAACAGCTTGGCGCGTGCGCTTCGTCCTTTGTACGGAGTCCAGGCTGTCGTGTCAGAAGACGAATGGATCCGGGGTCTCGGCACGGTACACCGGCTCGCTCTTTGCCTGAACTTTGGCGGCGCTGGCATGCGGCTGATGTTCCGGGAACCGACCGACAGCAAGCGCCTTCGCGACTGGTCAGCGGTCAAGACCACCACGCTCGAAGTCGGTCATAAGGGTTCCCATGGTGGCACGAGGCAGTGGACAGACTCCGACGCGGGGAAGTTGGAGGACCAGCTCACCGAAATCACGCGATACCTCTTGTGGCGGGCAGAGGAGTCCTTCCGTGCGGCCGCATACGCACGCCATGAGTTTTTGGTTCAACAGCGTGAAGCCGACCGTTTGGCGGAATTGGCCCGATTGCGCGCAGAGGAAGAGCAGAGGCAAGCGGCGGCGGCCATGAAACTGGCCAGGATCCGTGATGAGATCGTCGGGCTAGCAAACCGTCAGGCGCAAGCGAATGAGATCCGCGCCTTGGTCACGGCCTTGAGCCGGCACCCAGAAGTGGCAGGGCCGCGAGCTGATGACTTTCGCCAATGGGCGGAGCGTGCCATGCAGGTGGCCGACAGTCTAGATCCGCTCAAGGCAAGCCTTGCGGAGATCATTGGCTAATTCGAGCCCGCGGTAATCGTTCCCTGCTCCTGATGTTCCCTCGGCACACGCAGATGCTCGACGCTCCGATACCCAATGCGGATGCCAAGAGCATCCGTGCACGGTTGCAGCACCTCCGGCGACTTGGAAAGGATAGGTTCCGTCGGTTCCGTGCAAGCAGATCCTTAGACCACACGCAGCAAGACGGTCCCCTCCTATGAGGATTGGTATCGCGCTCAGTAGGAGAGCCCTTCACCCTGACCAAACGGTGGGCACAACAGTGTCTACCGCTAGCAACTCATTCGTACCATGGGCGCCAGCGGAGGTAACTGTGCGTACAGCCTGGTAGCATTCTGGGTAGGAACGACGCTCCCATTAGGCGCGTCCCAGAACGACTACATATGACCATTCCTGTAATTGACTTATTTGCCGGCCCAGGAGGCTTGGGAGAAGGCTTCTCGAAGTCCCGGAGTGCCGACTTCAAGATTGCCATCTCCATTGAGAAAGACGGAATGGCACACGAGACGCTGAGGCTGCGCGCGGCTCATCGCGAATTGCAGCGGAATCCAAGAACGACCAAAGAGGACTGGCATCTGTGGGACCAGATGGTCGAAGCGAAGCCTTGGAACATTCTCTTCAGTTCACTGAAAGGCTGCGAAAGCCCATTGATCCGCGAAGCATGCAAGCATGCCGAACTGGAAGCCCATCAACTCGAACTCGGACCAAGCAATCGGGAAGAGGTTTCGAAGGAGATCCGAAAGCGACTTGAGCCGTATCTGAAGGGCGGAAAGCTGCCGAACAATGCCGTGCTCATCGGAGGTCCACCCTGCCAAGCCTATTCGGTGGTTGGTCGTTCGCGCAACAAGGGCACCAAGCAATACGTTGCTGAGAAGGACCATCGACATTTTCTCTATGAGGAATACCTGCACGTCATTGCCGAGTTCCGGCCGGCAGTCTTCGTCATGGAGAACGTCAAGGGAATTCTCTCGTCGCGAGTCGATGACGGACGCATCTTCGAGCGCATCATGGCTGACCTTAAGCAGCCTGGATGCGCCGAACTTTCGCGAGATCCGGTGGAATACATTCTGATGCCGCTCGGGACCGTTACCACTGAGGCAGCATCTGATCCGACGGACTTCATTCTCAAAGCCGAAGAGTTTGGAATTCCTCAGGCACGTCATAGGGTCATCATCGTTGGCATCCGAAAGGACGTTCATGCCAAGCTAGATAAGTTCATCGGTCTCAAGGCCTCCGACCCACCCTCCGTACATCAGGTACTGGGCGACTTGCCTGCCATCAGTCCTCAGATCTCCCGCAAAGGCCAGGGCATGACATGGTTGGATGCGCTCTCTATGCCGATCTTTGACCAAGCGATCCGTGAGCTGACCTTAGAGGGCTCAGATGCAAGCTGCGCAATCGCTGCCGTTATGAGCGAATGTCGTGATGAACTAATGGCCCGGCAGTATGAACCCGGGTCGGGGGGCGAGCGGACGCGCATCCGGCAGATTGACCGGCGCAAGAAGGCCCCTGCCTTGGCAGATTGGTATAGGGATCGCGACACGTCACTGCTCACCAACCATGAGAGCCGGGCTCACATGCCGAGCGATCTAGTGCGGTACATGTTTGTATCGGCATTCGGGAAAGTGACCGAGGCTAGCCCAAGGCTTGCCGACTTTCCCAAGTGCCTTCTGCCGGCGCACAAGAATGTCGACCCCGACAATGTCAAAGACTCGATCTTCAAAGATCGATTCAGGGTGCAAGTGGGTAGCAGACACAGCATGACTGTCACGAGCCATATCGCCAAGGACGGTCACGCGTTTATCCACTACAAGCCGAAGCAATGCCGAAGTCTTTCGGTGCGGGAGGCGGCGCGCTTGCAGACCTTTCCTGATACCTATGTTTTTCTTGGGAACAGGACCTCACAGTACACGCAGGTCGGCAATGCAGTACCCCCCAAGCTCGCCAATCAGATTGCAGATGTAGTTGCCCGAGTCCTCAATCAGGCCGGTCTTACCTAATGACGGCTAATCCCGTGTCTCCTGAAGGAAGGCCGAATCGGGTTCTAGCCAGGGGACACGGGTGTCTCGTTACTGCTCCAGCAGCTTCAAGCTGCCGGGCCCGACAGGGCTGCTGGCCATGCTGAAGGATCTACGCGAGAGCATTGAACACGAACAAGGCGTCCATCAGCTTTCAGTAACCCGTCGCCCTTGCCGTTGAGATTCTCGGCACCTGCCTCGTCGATGACGACACGACTCTCCGTCGCACTCTTAACCCGCAGCGCCAGCTGGGCGGGCAAGTTGCTGCGTAGGTTCGTACTGATGACTTCGGCGCTTGGTTTTTGCGTCGCAATGATGACGTGAATTCCTGCGGCGCGAGCTTTCTGAGCAAGCCGCTTGAGTTCCGCCTCGATCTCTTTCTTTCCCATCGGATCGTGTGTTAGGTCGGCGTACTCATCGAGCACGACGAGCCACCATGGCAGTCGATCCGCGGCGGGTACTCCGGCATTGAACTCGGCAAGATTCCGTTTCCCGGCGTTCTTGAAGGCTTGGTACCGCTGTTGCATTTCCTCGACGGCGGTCTTGAGGAGCTCGATCGCGTCGGCATCGTCCCAACCAATACTCCCTTCGAGATAGGAGGAACCGTCGAAAGGCGCAAGTTCTGTGCCCTTTGGGTCGACAAGCATCAGGCGCAACTCGTCGGAACGATAGTGTCGAGTCAAGCCGAACAAGATCGTATTGAGAGCTTCCGATTTGCCGCTTCCGGTAGTGCCGGCGACCAGGAGGTGAGGGCTATTGGACGAGGAGAAATTCAGCTCGACGAGCTGGCCGAAGCGATCCTCTCCGATTGGCACGGTCAGTGCGGTAGGTGGTCGCCTCCACCTGGACCAAGTTTCCACAGCATCAACGAAATAGCGCTGCTCAGCACGCTTCGGTACGTCAATGGTCACGAACCCGCGGTCGATGTTGAAAGTGACGTTTTGGTCCTGCTCGAGCTGCAGAACCAATTTCAATGCGGCACCCTTCTCTGAGAGCTTGCGAGGGTCAACACCCGGACCTGGCCTAACCTTGAAGAGTATCGAAGCAGGTCCCTCAACGAACGGAAGCTCCTCATCCTGCGCCGCCGAAACGGTGATTCCATGAATCGCGAAGCAGCCAAGAATGTCCTCGTAGGTGCGCCGGAGAACCTCGTTCGACAACCCGCGGTTACGACTGGTCGCCAAAGGCAAATCCGAAGCTCCGGTGCCATCTGTCGGAGCAGACATCTGCCCACTGGTAGCTAGCGTTTGAGAGAGACCCTCCGATGCAGGCTCAGGCACAGCCGACTCGACCGGATGATCCGCCTCAGCTACAGCCCCATTTCGCTCGGATTCGAAGGCCACGGGAATGCCAAGGGGCAGCGGTCCTTGGGACGGGGCGCCTTCATTCTGAAGCGAACGATGGGGGGGCTCGACAGATGCTTGACGTGTCGTAATTCCCTCGCTGCGCTGAACATGGTCGACCAAGTGGAATCTTGTTGACCTGAGCACAGTGATCCCATCTACATCCGATCGTTGGAGATCTTGGCTCTCGGTGTCCCACAGACATGCCGAGTAGACACCATTGACAGACCGAAGGCGGATTGATCCTGATCGCAAGTCAGCGATCGTGAGATGCATTAGGTCGGGACTCGCATTTCGGCTGTCGTTTGACTCCGCTCCCACAAGTTGAATTGCGCCTACTGGAAGGTTTTCTACGGCGGACGCGATCTGCTCGCGCCACATGGATTCGTCCACGTTGCGCGCTGCATCGGTGCCGGATGCAGCCAGCACAGATCGGAAGAATTCACAGGTCCGCTGGACCTGAACAACGCCGTGGCCGTCGTATAGCTGGCGCAGCTTTCCCTCAACTACCAAGACGTCCACGTCTATGACACCGTCGTCGCCTCGTTCCAGTGAAAGACGGCACATATCAGCCCGCACCTGAGCGTGGCCGCCAAACCAGTCCGTGTGTTCATCAAGACTGATCCACGCGACAAGCCCGCTCCTCAAGCGGGCCGGGTAGATTTCCTCTGCCAGGCTCCGTGCAACCGTAAGCCCGATAATTTCCTCGGTCACGCGAGCTACGCCCAGTGCCTGCAGCGCGAGTCTTGGTGCTAGTCGCCTAGTAGAGTCGTAGATGCCTTCAGCAAGTCGATCTAACAAGTCGTGCGAAGCCCCAGACAGTGTTTGCTGTGGAATCAGCCGTCGCAGCTTTCTGGCTAGGCGTGCTTGAATCAGCTCGCGTCCAGATCGCGAAGAAACTACCAGCGTGTTGAGGCGGTTGGCACCAACGCCGTCTTCAATGCTCAAGACGTCGGGTGCGCCAGCCTCGGCAGATTCAATCTGCTCGCGTGATATCTGCCGCTCTAGCGTGATCACCCAGTGGCAGTGCTCATGCAAGTCCTTGAAGAGCCTAGCAGAGTCTTGGAAGTTCACGCGCAGTTCAACCAAATCGGTGTTTTCCGGTTGACCAGGCGCGACAGGCCTTGACCGGTTGGCTCGCACCGTCAAAGTGCTCCATGACTCAAGTACCGGGTCTGGGTACTTTGGAAGCATTACGAGCGAGATCGCCCCGCCGCCTCCCCCAGCCTCCAAGCGCAGGGGCCTGTGCTGAAGGGGGTCAAAAACGCCGGGGCGTTCAACTGGCGCTTCTGTGTTCTGTTGGCTGACTATTTGCTCCTGTAGGACGTGGGTAACCACAGCTATGTCTAGCTGGAGATCCGCTAACAATCCGGCGAGACTGTCACCTGCCTTGTAGTCGATCAGGGCGAGATCCTTGTCAGGGAACAGGCGTGCTTGAGGGCTACTTTCTCCCCCGTCAGATACCTTCTCTACAGCCCTCGCGATTGCCTCCCATCTGCTCTTTGGAGCTGCCACGTGCATTGAGATGCGCAGATATCGATTTGCTTTCGCCGTAATCCGACGGAGGATCTCCGCTGGCATTGAGTCATTGGTGGGCAATACGACCAGAAGTGACAGTCCGTCTCGCTTGTAGGGGTGCGCATCGAGGTAGCTGACGATGCGAGCAGCGATCGATCCGACGGCCGCTGCATCAAACGAGACGTCTCCATTGACTGCCTCGAGCGGAGAAAAGTCCTCCCACCAACCGGACTCGGAGCGGGAATATAGGAGCTGGCCCATGCTGCCAGCCGCAATCGGTGGCGATTCACGGGGTGTAAGCTTCTCAAGCCAGTCGAGATAGAACTCGCCCTCGCCGTCGGAGAAACTAGCAGTGCCAGCAAGGAACTCATGCGCTAGTCGCCTTGTTTGCTCCAGGTATCTGCAAATCCACCGCAGGCGTATTGGGTGTAGGGGGAGCATCAGGCGCCGCTCGGAGCCGACGATGGCAGCCAGATCTGTGCCAAGGAAAGCATCGAACTCCCTGCTACGGGATCCATCTGGGACGAAGTGCTCGCGAGCTCGTTGAAGGAGCGCAAGCCAGCTATCCAGAAACGACTGAATGCGATCGGCGGCTAGACCAAGCTCACGCAATGCGTCGCGGAGCTCGTGGCGCAATGCAAGAAGCTCTTCCAGTACAGGGCTACTAGTTTCGGGGCGATGAGCTGGGTCCAGCGTCAGTCCATCCAGACCGGCTTCTCTATATGCCAACGGCGTTCGCCAGTCGTCTCCGTCTGTGGGCTGATTGATCCTCAATGTCCCTGGCAGATCCAGTGCAGGCGACTCTGGCGCGGCCGCTAGGAACCAGAAGAGCGCAAACTGCTCAACAGCAGATGGCAGCCACTCCATCTGGTCGATGACCTCTAGCGTCTTGCCATTCGAATCGCGAAGCGTAAAGCGCAAAGGGAGCGGGTCCCAGCTGTACTGCTGCACAACATCTTCGGATTCGTCAGACTGGTCGTCTAGCAACGGAGGCACTGGGAGCGGATGGATTAGCTCGTCAGAAAGCTCGAGCAGACAGGCGTCCGGCAGCCCTTCGAGTCCCGCCGCAATGGAGCGCAGCGTGTCGCCGAAGAGAAAGGCGAAAAGTCCATGTATCGGTTGTCCAGATGCGTCCTCCCGCCCAATCTCCATCGAGATACTGGCCACCCTGGCTGCGGTCGCATCCGTGCGAACACGCTGCACAAGCCGCACAATCTCGATCGCGGGATTGAAGAACTGTCTCCTCGGTGGAGCGGCGAGCCGCTCGACAGACTTTCGTGTGCTGGCCGTGAGGGCATCGATTAGGGAGGTTGTGCCCTCTGCGGGCACCGCTTCAAGCAGACGATTCGCGTCTAGGCTGTTCCTGGCGTTCAATCCAGCGGTCACGTCGAGGGCGTCAAATTCTCCAAGACGGCCGGGTGCGGAACTTTCGAGCTCGGCTCGAACACGCTCACCTAGGCGAAGGCCTGCCGTGTCCCGAATAAACAGCTGGCAGAAGATCTCGTAGGGAATCTGCTTGCGGAGTTCGTCCGTTGGCGTCAATCCATAGTTGGAGCAGAGCTCTCGCCAATTGATCGCGTCGGAGGTTGGCATCGGGCTGCCATCGGACAGCTTGAACCGTGCCGCCAAGGACCTAGCGGCGACCTCTTCCGCAGCGAGCTCGGTCGTGCCATCAAGCAAGTCGGCGTGCCGAGCGTTCATTTCTAGCCTGCGGCGGCACCGTGCCTCTGCACCGCCTTCATTCCAGCGCTCGTCTGGGAACATGTCCATTGCCCAGAGTGAACTCCCGACGATACGGTCTGCCTGCGCTTCGTCAATGACCCTATCGTGACCGAGCCACTTTGCACAGACCGATTCGACGAATGCGACGTAGCGACGCACTGGAACAGGTTCGATTTCCGGATGCACGAGCCGGATTACCAGTAAGAGGCGCTCGAGCAGGAGTTGCGGAACACCACTCGTACCGCCAGCGCTATGCCAAGCCTCCTCGATCAGTAAGCCAGGAATGCCGCGGTTCGTCCTTGCGTAGTCGTCAAAGCTGCCGTCGAGGAAGTTGCTGTCGCGGAGGCTGAATATGTCCTTCAGACCCTGCTCGTCGCTCTGGACACTGCTCTCGATGTAGACAAGACCGTTTGGGTTGTGATTCCGGTAATGAGTGATCGAGTATCCCGATTCGGCAACGAACTGCGGGGGGAGGGCTCCGTCCAAGCCATCTGCGACAACCAGACGAACTTGTTCAAGCTGTGCTGTGCGAGCAGCCTCTGGCCAAGCCTCTACAAACTGAACAACTTCGTCAGCGTGTAGATTCTTTATCCTGAAGCATTGGTGCATGGCGGCACGATCACGCGTTAGTGCCAATGTGGCGACTCTGGCGGCCACCTTTGCAAGAGTCCTAGACATCAGTTACGCCCTCCCGGAGACACCATCCTTGTGGCATCTGAAAATACCTTCAGCAGGCCAGCTGCGCGCATCTGGTCCGCCAAGCGTCGTTCGTTTTCTTCGAAGATGGTTCCGTCAAATGCCATCAGCATGCCCGCACGAGCTGCCCCCTCACGGCCAGCGACGATGCCGCATCTTTCAAACAGCCATTGAGTCATGAATTTCTCGAATTCCAGCTCAGTGCCCGCGGGTACCGCAGCGAGTACGAGCGCCTCGATCGCCGAAAGCTTCAGAGTGAAGTGGCGTCGCCCTTTCCAAGAGTTCAGCAGCCCTCCGGCGGCAGCCGTATTTCCGAAGAAGGCGCGGATCTTGCCGAGCTGCTGACCGCTGAGGTGCCCTTGGCGTTCACCTTCTTCGCGTGACACCTGCTCTACAACACCAACGATGTCCTTCAGGCATCGTTGAGCGGCTCGACGCAGCTGGGGATGGGTACCGGCACAGTCGACCACAATGGCCATGCCGGCCCCTCCCTGAAGTGCCAGCGCTCGTGATGCTTGGACTAACGCGAGCCATATGGACGTCCATGCCATGACTGCCCTAGCGCGCTGAACAGCGGGCTGTCCTATGTGACCGAGGATGTTCCGCATGCCATCCCTGAAGAGCTCCTCCCAGGAATCGTTGCGTACCTCTGTTGCAGCTTCGACTTGATCCAAAGACGGGGCATCTTCGGGGTCGCATCTGCCCTTTGAACGAAGGGTCGCTGCCAGAAGTTCCAACGGCGAGTCTCGGTCCCGCGGATACAGGGCATCGAAGCCTTCCCGCATTGCCCGTAGCCGGTTCTGGTCAGGATCCCGCCGAAGGACCGCAAACGCATAGGCACCAGCGCCGCGCAAGTACCGCCGCTCGATCTGCACGTCAACTCCGGCCTGGCGGCCCTTTCTGGCATCCCAATGCACGAGTGACCGTGTGTACGGAAAGAAGTGCGTGCGCTCCCACCCTTTGGCCTTAACTGCATTAGGTACCTCAAGCTCTAGGCAGCGCAAAAGGTGGCCAACAGCAACGGCGGTGTGCTCATTCAATAGGACGGATGCCTTACGCGCTGGGTCCAATTGTTCTGTTATCAGCTGTCGTGCGAAGTCATGCGCGGCACGATGGACGTGAACCTTTGGGGTATCAGGCAAGGTGCCTTCAGCACAACAGACGACAAAGTTGATCAGTTCCAGCCCAGGATAGTGGCCGGATCCGTCGACGTCGAAAACGCCGCCGAAGAGCTTCGTGGTGATATCCGGTGCACGGACAGACGCAGTCGCCATTACTCGCCTCCAACCTGAATGACGCCCTGATCGAGAGAGACGTTCTGGAGCTGACCGCGCGTGAAGACGGTGATTTGCGCCGACTCTTCGGTTGCGCCTTCGGCGAGCTGTCCCAAAAATGTTCGAACTCGCCGAATTTCATTGGCATAGAACTCTTCGCTTACATAGCCAGAAGCCGCGCGGCCAATGCATTCGAACGACAACAGATCAAGTTGAAGGTCCTTGAGCGAACCAAGCCGCTCATCGACTCGCAGGATGACACTTCTGTCTATCCAGTCGACTGAGCGTGGCATGAACCATCGGTCGTCCTGCCCACCCAGCCACGCGGCCTTGGCCGGGTGAAGGTTTATGCGGCTGCTAGGCACCTGTCGCGCCACGATTGCAGCGTCGGCGCTGGCCTTTCCGAATGCAGGGTCGACAAGGTAGAGCATTGTCTCGGCTCGGCCAATTCTCAGCCCCTGGATTGAATGCAAGCCGGCGATCATGGTGTTCTTGACTCGGACCCGGTCCTGCGGCGGAAGCTGGCCTTCGAGCACTTTGAGGAACATGTCACCAAACTTGAAGCCCAGCTTGAGCATGACGCTGTCCCCGCCGTCTATATCGTCGAAGAAGGCCCGTCGTCTTAGGGCAGCAACCGCTAGGCCTGTTGTCTCGGCTTCGCGCACCAAATCAGCACGCGTCTGAGGGTTCCCATTGAAGTCATCAATCCCCAGAGCCGCGTCTACAAGAGCGACGCGATTGGACGAACCTGCAAGGAATTGCAAATCTAGTTGGTCTGGCTCGAACACCTCGCCGCGATTCAGGATCCTCTCGTCGACCCGACGTACAGCGACGGCGCCAGCATCTAGGCGTCTAAGCGCGGCCAGTAGCGGAATGCCCTTGTCAGCGCGGTCGACTGGTAGGTTTGGCGGCGCTTGGAACAGCAGGTTGTAGAAGGCCCACGCATGCTGCCATCCCTTCGTGTGGTTGCCGGATGCAAGGCGCCTATCCACGTCAGAGCAGGTCAATCCACCGGTAATAAGGTATGCCGCAAGCATCAGCATTTCGCGGATCGTGACCACATGGCCAAGCCGCTCCAGCACCTCGAAAACTTCCTCCAAACGCTTGATGCGCAATTCGGAGGTCGCACCTTGTTCCGCGAGTAGGGTTCGATTACGGCGGATTGGGCACAGCGGTTCGTGAACGCATGAGCCGCATGAACGCTCGCCCCAACGTCGACCGTCGGATACCCAGCTGGACAGGACTCGCCGGAGCAAGCTGCCACGGCGCTCATTCGTTCGAGCCGCTACCGACTGGTAGTTGAGATTGATGATGTGAATCGTGCCTGCAGCGTTTGCCGTAACGCCGCGCTCGAATGATTCCTTGAATAGCGCGGAGATTGACCGGCAGACCGGGCCGGCATTGCCCGAATTGATGATCGCTCGCAACCGCCCTTCGTTTGCACAAACGACGAGCGCTTCGTCACTTCGAGAGCCTGCCTCTTCTAGGAGCTGAACGGCATTCGAAGGTGGCTGTATCTCTGAGAGGTCCTTGTGGATGCGCAGTGGAACGCAATCCACGCCACTCGCCGGGGGAATCGCTGAGCTGCCATCACAGCTGTCAAGGAGATACCTCCTTGCGCTGGCAGCATCATGACCCAGCAGGCCGGCCTCGATCAGCCGTCTGCACATATGGGTCTTTCCGTGACCAGCGTCTCCAGTAAGTATTACGCAACGAGCGCCTGCCCTGACCGCTTCTGCCGCATAGGAAATGGCCACCGTGGCGAGGTCGAGATTGTCCTCCCCAGTCTGGTATTCCTCGTAGATCTGATCGTGCGCAGCGCTAAAAGGTAAGAAGCGGTGTAAGCGTACGACGTGACTGTTGGTAATCGCTGGCATCAGTCTCCCTCTGTGCTCATGTAATCGCTGGAGCGTATTTGTAACACTCTCAGAGCCGGCAAAAAGAGAGAGGGAGTCTGACCACCAGCTTAAGACGTGGCGCGCACGGGAGGCGGTCTGCTATTTCGACAATGTTTCAGTCGCACTTTGGTCGCAAATGCAGAGACTTTTGACGACGATTGAATTGGAGCGAATTTGAAGGCGGCGCACGGGCTCAACCATTGGCGGCGTCAGTCCCATGAGTTTGAACTCTCCAGCGCGCGAGGAACGGTTTGTATGGAAGACGATGGTCAGTCGTGGGTGACGGAGGCAAGTTGCTCAGAAAGCAATGCGCTTTGCGTTCGCAGCAGTTGGGTCGAGCTTTGTAGACAATGAATAGCGCGCAGCTCTACAAGTGATTGAAAGAAAATGACTTTTCGCTGTTTACAACCCAAACATCAACACAAGCGTGCTGACCCCCCGTCATCCCGCTGACCGGATCAAGAAGCCCTGAGTGCCCCGCACCCGGGGCTTTTTTCATGGGCAGGACCCAGGGCCCCCTCTGCGGCGCAGGGGGGCGGCCCGCGATGCCGCGCGGTCGTGCGCCGGCGGCCGTCAGCCAGCCGCTCTCGCGCAAAGCCTCAGGCCCAGCCCAAGGAACGCTGCTGTCGACAAGGCGACGAACGGCTGAAGCAGGCACGTCCACCCGTGCGGCTTCGGCAGACGGGCGTCGGACGGATCGTGGTGCCGCCGCTCATCGTCCATGAGCGCACGGACGGCGTCGGCTGCCCGTGGGGCAACTTCCCGCCGTATCACCCACAGCGCGCGCTGATGACGCCGCACCACGCGCTCCACGGCGAGCGTCGTGGCCGCGATCGCTGAGCGGCCGAACCGCGCCGTCACGACGCTTCGCCCCCGCCCGCCCCACCCGCAGAGCCGGCCGCTGGGGCAGCGGGGCCGGCCACGTTGCTGGAGTTCCGTCCAGCAGAGGGCTCGACGGCGCTTCTCGTGCGACTTGAACGCCAGGAGCCCAGGACCAGGGCGGGTGTCGTCAGGCGGGCGACGCGCATCCGGGCGGCAGGGCTCTGCTCGCGCCGTGCTCCCCCGCGTGGTGGAGCGCGAGGATGCGCTCACCCATGGGAGCGCCGACCGCAGCGGCGGTGGCCGTCTCCAAGCCCCGCTTCCCTGTGCGGGGTGCCTGGCGGCCTGGGCGCGCGCAGGCAGCGCGCTCACCCCGCCGCCTCGATCACCCGCCTCACCAGCGGATGATGCTGCCCCCGCCGCGAGTGCAGCGCGTGGAGCTCCTCCTTCACGCTCTCGCAGCGCCCCAGCCGGCGCAGGCCGCGCAGCATGCCGAGGTCGCCCGTGCCCAGCTGGCTGACGGGGAAGACGCCCAGGCCGCGCGCGGCGAAGACGGCCAGCAGCGCGCTGTCCTCGAACTCGCCGACGATGCGGGGGCGCAGGCCCTCGCTCTCGAACCAGTGCTCCAGCTTGCCCCGCAGCGCCGCATGCGTGGTGGGCAGCAGCACGGGCAGCTCGTTCAGGCATTCGGGAAAGCGCGCCTGCTCGGCCTTGCCGACGAGGCGCGTGGGGCCGTACCACTCGATGGGCGTCTCCACGAGCCGCACGCAGGCCAGTCGCAGGTTGGGGTTGCGCGGCGGCGCCTGGCCGGCCAGCACGAGGTCCAGGTGGTGCAGGGCCAGCTCGCTCATGAGCTGCTCGAACTCGCCGTCGTGGCAGACGAGGCGCAGGTGCGGCGTCTCGAGGATGGGCGCCAGCAGCGCATGCGCGGCCAGCTTGGAGATGCCGTCGGACAGGCCCACGGCCAGGCGTTGCACCTTGCCGCTGGCAGCCTCCCGCACCTCGTCCGCCAGGCCCTGGCCGAGCTGGAAGATCTCCTCGGCGCGCGCGAAGGCGGCCTGCCCGGCCTCGGTCAGCGCCACGCCGCGCCCGGCGGGCTTGAGCAGCTGATGGCCCAGCGCGCGCTCCAGCTCGCGCACCTGGGCGCTGATGGTCTGCACGGCCATGTCCAGGCGCTCCGCGGCGCGGGCGAAGCCGCCTTCCTTGGTGACGACCCAGAAATAGTGCAGGTGGCGGTAGTTGAGCATGCGAACTCCGGTGCGGGAAAGTCGAATCGTAGGTGCGAATGAAGCTGGTTTATCCGAAGTTCCATCTTGCCCACACTCGCTCCACGTTTTTCGATCCCGGAGGCCCTGTCATGTTCTATGCGCTCAGCTGGTCTGTCGTCGCGCTGCTATTGGCCGTGTGGTCGCTGGCGCTCTGGGCCCTGCACGCGCTGGGCACCTGGGTGCTGACGCAGGCGGGGGGCCTCGCCACGCCCGAGGCCGGCGCCCCCGCGACACTGCCTGCCCTGCCGGACTGGCTGGCCCCGTGGCTGCCCGAGAGCTGGGCACCGCTGCTGCAGAGCGCCCTCTCGACGCTGGGGCCGCTCGTGCAGCAGCTGCTGGAGACGATGCCTGCCTTGGCGGGCGGCCTCACGCTCGCGGCCTGGCTGGTCTGGGGGCTGGGCGCCTTCGTGCTGATGGTCCTCGGGGCGGCCTTGCACGGGCTCGTGGCGCTGTGGCGCCGGGACCGGCCCGCAGCGGGCCCTGGCCAGAACCGGGTCCTGGTCGCGGCGCCCTGAGCCGTCCCTTCCGCGGACGCCGCCGGCTTCCGTCACCCGTTCACCCGTTCACCGACTCACCCCTTGCTTCACGCCATCAGGACCACATCGCATGGACTCCCCGACCCTTCTCCTCGGCCTCATGACTCTCGCGCTGATCGGCGTCACCTTCCAGGCCTGGCGCATGGGCAATGAGAAGCGCGATGTCGCGCTGCTGGGTGCCTTCAGCGGGGCGCTGGGGCTGGGCACGGCCCTGGCCGCGGCGCTGTAGGCCGGGCCGCGCCTGCGGGACGTGCGCGTGCCGGCACGGCGACGTCAGTCGCGAGGCAGCGGGCAGCTCAGCACCGGGCCGCCGTCATCGATGCGCACCTGCAGGGGCGGCAGGAAGCCCAGGCGATGGAGCGCCGGCAGCAGCTGCTCGTGCGCCGCATCCGTGCGGCCGCACGCCTGCTGGGCGGCGTCCCCCAGGAACGAGAGGTACAGCGTCTGGCGCGGCAGCAGCGCGGCCAGATGGCTGCACCAGGCGGCGCCCCAGCGGGCCTTCGCGGCGATGGCATCCCGCGGATGGAAGCGGGCGCCGAGCGCCTCCCAGAACGGCGAACGGCCCTCATGCGTGCGCCAGCCGGGCAGCTCGAGAATCAGCCAGTCTCCACACGCGGCGCGGTGCTCGGCGATCCAGGCGCGGGCGCCGTTCACGAGCGCGGCCAGCGCGGCCTCGCGGCCGGCCGTGTCGAGCGTCTCGTCAAGCCACAGCCCGGTGAGCTCGGTCTCGCCCGTGTGATCGTTGCCCAGCAGCAGGGTCTGCTGCACGCGGAACAGGCCCAGCTCCTGCGCCGCATGCACGACGCGCCCCAGGCGGAAGTGATAACGCGGCAGCTGCGTGCCCAGCCGGGGCACCAGCGTCAGGCCGCCGCGGCCCTCCGGCAGGCGCAGCGACACGCCGTCCGCCAGGGTCTGGATGTCCAGTGCGCTCATCACGTCTCCTCCGGCCACAGCGGCGTGCACAGCAGGGTCTCGCCGATGCGGGGCGTCAGCGCCGGGAGGTCCTCGACGTGCGCCGTCTCGCCGATCTCGGCCAATACCGCGGCGAAGGCCGCGCGCGCCGGCCGCACCACCAGATGCCATCGACGCGGCCCCGCAGACGCGCCCGGCTGCACCGTCAGCGCCCGGTGATGCCGGATGCTGCGCAGCGAGGCCAGCGCGGCTTCCACCGTCGGCCCGCCGTCGAAGATGTCGACATAGGTGTCGGCATCGAAGCCCTCGTCCATCAGCACCGAGAAGGGCACCTCGCCCACCGGATGCAGCTGCCCCAGCGCCAGCTGCGCCGCGGCCGGCAGCAGCACCACGGGAATGGGCGAAGGCGGCATGAGGTCGGCGATGAGGGCCTTGCTGCGCCCGCCGATCACCGCCTCGGCCTGCGGGTAGTCCATGCCGAAGAACTGCCGGCCGACCGCGTCCCAGAACGGGCTCTGCCCTTGCGGATCGGTGAGGCCGGGGTTCTCGGCGGCGATGCGGTCCGAGAAGCGCTCCGCATGGGCCTGGATGAAGAGCAGCCGGGCGCGCGACAGCAGCTGCGCCGCGGGCGTGTGCTCGTGGCTCGGCTCCAGGTAGAAGGAGGTCAGCAGCGTCGCGCCTGTCAGGTCATGGCACAGGTGCAGCGTGTGCAGGCGCTGCGAGATGCCCAGCGTGGCGCTGGCATGCACGACGAACTCGTTGCGGTAGCTGTAGAAGCGGTCGAAGAAGCCGGCGCTGGCCGCGATGCCGGCGCACCCCACGAGGCGCCCCGCCGTCCGGTCCTCGAGCACGAAGAGATAGGTCTCCTCGCCGCTGGCGTCGTCCGGGCTGCCGAAGGCCTGCAGCGAGGCCTCGATGCGTGCGCGCAGCTTGCCCTCGTCATTGGGCAGCGAGCTGATGCCGTCGGCGCTGGCCGCCGCCATCCGCTGCATGTCGGGCAGGTCGCTGGCGGCGACCGGTCGCAGGACCCAGCCGTTCATGTCATGTCTCCCTGGGGCGTCCGGACCAGCCAGCCCGTGCGGCGGCTGCGCTCCTCGCGCGGTGTGTGGCCGTGATGGGCCTTGTAGGCGTTGGAAAAGTGCGGGCCGGAGGCGAAGCCGCAGCTCAGCCCGACCTGCAGGATCGATTGCGTGCCCTGCAGCAGCAGGTGCTGGGCGCGCTCCAGGCGCAGCGACAGGTAGTGGCGCGAGGGCAGCGAGTCCAGGTGCTGCTTGAAGAGCCGCTCCAGCTGCCGGCGGGAGACGCCCACCAGGCGGGCCACCTCCTCGGTGGGCAGGGGCTCGGCGAGGTTGGCCTCCATGAGCGACAGGGCCTCGGCGAGCTTGGGGTTGGCGACATCGCGCGATTCGAGGCGCTCGCGCCGCTGGCGTTCGTCGGCGGGGCGACCCTGGCGCAGGTCCATGGCCAGCATCCATTCCTGCTGCACGGGCTCGCCGTGCAGCTGCTGGGCCCAGGCTCCGACGAGGTCGGCGGCGGCGGTCGAGGCCGCGCTGAACCGGCGTCGCGACAGGGACAGGTCCCACAGCCCCTGGGACCAGGCGACGGACGGATGCGCGGCGGTGAGCGCATCCAGCCAGCGCCAGTCGGCACAGGCGCGCTGCCCATCCAGCAGGCCGGCCTGCGCCAGCGCCGCGGCACCGCCGCCGAGGCTGCCCAGGAGCACGCCCTCGCGGTCCCAGGCCTGCAGCAGGGCGATGACCCGGGGATCCGGCGCCGGCAGCTCGCCGCCGATGACCACGACGGCCTGCCAGCGGTCCGTCGCCGCCGGCGGGCGCGCCAGGACCGCGGCGCCCGCGCTGGCGGGCACGACGCCGTCGTCCAGCGCCAGCATCGTCACGTCGTAGACCGCCTGCGCCTGCTGGGCGTTGAGCGTGGCCAGGCCGTCGGTCCAGGCGCCCAGCGCACGCAGCGGGAAGCCTGGCAGCAGCAGGCATCCGATGGCGTGGGAGGTGGGCGGCATGCGTGGACTGTAATCAAGTCCAGCCGTGCAGCGCCGGCCAGCTCAGCACGGCCAGTGCCATCAGCAGGTACAGGCCCTGCAGCGGCAGCATCCACCGCACCCAGGTGCCCAGCGGCAGCCTGGCCAGCGCCAGCACGCCCACCGTGATGCCCGAGGTCGGGATGATGGGCGTCGTCAGCTCGCCCAGCTGGAACGCGAGCACGGCGGTCTGTCGCGTGAGGCCCACGAGGTCGGCCAGCGGCGCCATGATGGGCATGGTCAGCGCGGCCTGCCCGGTGCCGGAGTGGATGAAGAAGTTGATGACCGACTGGATCAGGAACATCTTGTGCGCCGCGAAGACCGGCTGGTCCGAGGCCACCAGCGGCGCCAGAGCGTTCAGCAGCGTGTCGATGATCTGCCCCTCGCGCAGCAGGATGACGGTGCCTTTGGCCAGCGCGATCACGAGCGCCGTGCCGACGAGGTCGCGGGCGCCATGCAGGAAGGCGGCCATGAACTCGTCCGCCGACAGCCGGGCCACCAGGCCCACGCTGACCGACATCACCAGGAACAGCGCGGCGATCTCCTCGATGTACCAGCCCAGGCGCACCACGCCGCCGATCATCACCAGCAGCGCGCCGGCGAAGAGGGCCAGCACGGTCTTGTGGCGCCGGGTCATGCCGGGGAACTGCTCGAAGGCGGCCAGGTCCATCTCGGCGCGGCGGGCGCGGTCGGCCTCGAAGGTGGGGCTCAGGGCGGGGTTGCGGCGGATGCGCGCCGCCCACCACTGCAGGAAGGCGATGGTGATGCCGGTGGCCAGGAACCAGCACAGCGCGCGGTAGCCGAGGCCCGAGAACAGGGGCAGCCCCGCGATGCCCTGGGCCACGCCGACGTTGAAGGGATTCAGGAAGGCCGTCGCGAAGCCGATCTGCGAGCCCACGAAGGGGATGGCCACGCCGGTGAGGGTGTCCAGCTTCAGGGCCAGCGCGAGGGGGATGAAGATCAGCACGAAGGGGATGGCCTCCTCGGCCATGCCGAAGCTCGCGCCGCCCAGCGAGAACAGCGTGACGAACACGGGGATGAGCAGGGCCCGCACCACGGCCGAGCGCTGGTGGGCCTGGGCGACGGACTTGATCATCGCGTCGATCGCCTCGGTCTTCTGCAGCACCGCGAAGGCCCCGCCCACGATCAGGACGAAGCCGATGATCAGCGCCGCCTCCACGAAGCCCTTGATGGGCGCCGTGAGGAAGGCGGCCAGGCCCTGGGGACGGGCCTCCACGAGATGGAAGGTGCCCGGGAGGATCAACGTCTTGCCGTTGACCAGGGCCGTCTCGAAACGGCCGCCGGGCACGACCCAGGTGGCGAGCGCGATGAGCGCCAGGAGGCTGACCAGCAGGACGTAGGTGTTGGGGAGTCGGAGCTTCATGGGGATGTCCGGAGGCGCGTGGTGGGGATCAGAGCGACAGCAGCTTGCCGCTGCGCCAGGCCTGGTCGCCGGCGATCTTGGCCAGACGCATGCCGCGGCTGGCGTAGCGACGGGCGGTGCGGGCGAAGCAGCGGCCGCTGGCGCGGGCGTGCAGCGGCGTGCGCTCGTCGGTCAGGGGGTCGATGATCTCGGCGATGAGCTCGCCCTGGCGCACCCAGTCGCCGGGCGCCTTGGCAAAGACGACGATGCCGGCGCAGGGGGCGGTCACGGGCTCCACGCCTTCCAGGGGGGTGGCCTCGCAGGGGGGCGTCGACGGGGGCGGCTCGCCGGCCACATGGCCCTGCTGGCGGAGGTAGGCCACCAGGGCGTCGGCGTCCTGCTCGGCCAGAGCATGGGTGACGTCGGTTTCGCCGCGCAGCTCCACGGTCACGCCAACGCCGCCGTGGGGATCGACGGGATGTCGCCCCTCGAAGCGCGCCGCGAGCTCCCACCACAGCCGCGCGAGCGTCTCGTCGAAGGGCTCGTCGCCGGCCACGGCCGTGTGCAGCAGCGCCTGTGCGCCGAGGTAGCCCGCCAGCGGGCGCGCCGCTTCGAGCTGCGGCGTGCCCACGTACAGATGCACGACGGCCTGGTTGTCGCAGTGCAGATCCAGCACCAGGTCGGCGTCATGGGCCAGCCACTGCAGCTGGCGCTTGAGGGCCTCGGTCTCGGTGGCGGGCTGCCACGCCGCGAGCTGCTCGCCGAGGGCCTGGCGGATGAGGCGGGTGTTGGCGGCCCGGTCCTCTCCCAGCCGGGACTCGACGGCCCGCGCGACCTCGTCCGCAAGATGCCGGAAGTGCCGGTTGAAGTTCACGCCGGTGGCGAGGTCGAAGCGGCCCAGGGCGCTGCCCTGCAGGTCCTGGGACAGGCCGACCGGGTTGGCCAGCGGCACGAGCACGACCTCGCCGGCGATGGCGCCTGCGGCCTCGAGGGCCTTCAGCCGGTGGATCAGGGACTGAGCCACCAGCATGGGCGGCACTTCGTCGGCATGGAGCGAGGCCTGCAGATAGGCCTTGCGCCCGGACTGGCGCAGGCCGAAGTGCAGGCTGCGCAGCTGCCGCTGCGTGCCGGCATGGGCGGCGGGAAGGAGATGGTGGTGGGTCAGCATGGCGTGGGCGGGCGGCGCCCGGGGGACGCGGCGCCCGCAGGCGGGAAGAGGCCTCAGGGGCGGGACGCGGGCACGGTGAGGGGCACGTACAGCGGGTGGGCGACGGTGACGGGCAGCACGTCCAGCCGCGCATTGAGCACGGTGTAGTCCTCGCCCCCGAGCGAGCCGCTGAACCATCCCGTCAGGCCCTCGGCCTTGTACAGGCGGAACTCGAAGCCGAGACGGGCGCTGCGGTTGCGTGCGGCGGCCGGCGGCTCGTAGGCCAGGCCGCGCACCTCCTGCGCCGGGCTGTCGAGCAGCTGGGCCATGGCCGTGACGATGGCGCCGTCGCCCAGGATGTCGCCGAAGAAGTGGCTGCGCGGCAGATAGGGCTTGTAGTCGCTGGCGGCGGGGTCGATGCGTGGCTCGCGCAGCTTGTGTGCCGCGGGGGTGGCGACGTGGCGGGCGAGGTCGTAGCGGTCACCGCTGTCCAGGTAGCTCAGCCGCACGCCGCGCACATTGAAGTGCGGCAGCCTCGCATCGCTGCGGGCCTCGCGCAGGTCCACCAGCAGGGCGCCGCGCGCGCCGATCACCTCGACGAGACGGTCCTTGATCACCGCGGCCGAGTTCTCCTCGACGCCCAGCCCGAGCACATAGCCCAGGCGCTGCATGGCCGGCAGGAGGCGACCGATGCGGCCGCGCTTGAGGAAGTGCTGGTCGATGAAGAGGTCCGCACCGACGAAGCCCAGCCCGCGGTCGTACTCGCGACCCTCGCGCCACTGGCCGCGCAGGATGCCGAGGTTGTCCTGCGCATCGCGGAACATCATGCGGCTCATGATGGCGGCGCCGGCGCTGGTGCCGGCCACCACGCCGCCGCGATCGAAGACCTCGCGGATGGCCCGCAGCATCGCGGTGGGCTCGCCGCCGGGCTGCAGGGTGTCCACGATCAGCTCCTGCGCGCCGCCCGAGAAGAACACGCCCTGGCTCGATCGCACCTGCTCGAGGAGGTCCGGGTCCGCGAGCCGAGCGGCCAGGTCGCTGCCGGCGAGCCGGGGCGCGACGGGGATGAAGCGGGCATCGGCCCCTTCGCGCTGCAGGGCCGCGACGATCTGCTGCGCGCTGCGTTCGGGATTCGCCGCAGCGGTGGCGAACACGGCGATGCGTGCGCCCGGGCCGCCGGCCTCGCTGACCACGCGCTGCCACACCGCGGTGTTGTCGGTGCGCAGGGCCCCGCCGATCACCACGGCCGTGCCGGCGTGGGCTGCGTGCAGGCTGAGGCCGAGGCCGAGGCTCAGAAGAAGTCGTGAGAGTTGCATGACTTCATCTTGTCAGGCTGTCGGCTGGCCAGCCAGCGGGTTGGGCCTCGATCGGGCCTGTGGCGCGCCTTCCACGCAAGTGCATGTCGCATCGGTGCAAGAGGCCGCCGCGGGCGTGGGCCGCCGCCGACGCGCGCTTGCCCGGAAGCGACAGGCACTTGCCTGCAAGCGACCGCCGCGCCAAAACCCCATAGGCAAGTCACGAGGCCCGTCCCTAGAGTGACTTCAGCACCGCAGCGATCCGCGTCCCGCAACCCTGCCGCTCCCCCCCGTCTCTGCGTCCCGATCCTCTTCCTCTCGCTCTTCCCTTCATTGAGGTTCTCATGACCCGTGCAAGCAAACCGTCCCTGACGATCCTGGCCCGCGCCGCCGCCCTGGCGCTGGCCGCTCCCGCCCTGCTCGGCCACGCCGTGGCCCAGGACGCCGCTCCCAAGCTCGAACGTGTGGAGATCACCGGCTCCAGCATCAAGCGTCTGGAGGGCGAGCAGGCCCTGCCCGTGCAGACCATCAAGCGCGAGGAGATCGCCAAGGCCGGCGTGACGACCGCCGCCGAGCTGCTGAAGAACATCAGCGCCGCGGCCGCCAACCTGGGCGATGGCGCGTCCATCTCGGACAACACCGGCGGCCAGCGCGGCTTCAACGGCGCCAACCTGCGCGGCGTCGGCGTGTCCTCGACGCTGGTGCTGCTCAATGGCCGTCGCCTGGCCAACTTCGCCTCGCCCGGCGACTCTGCCGGCGTCGATCTCAACAGCATCCCCGCCGGCGCCATCCAGCGCGTGGAGGTGCTCAAGGACGGCGCCTCCGCCATCTACGGCACCGACGCCATCGGCGGCGTGATCAACTTCATCACGCGCCAGGACTACCAGGGCATCGACATGTCCGCCTACGCTTCCGGCACGCAGGAGGGCGGCGCGGGCAAGCGCACGTTCACCATCTCCGGCGGCACGGGCGACCTGCAGCGCGACGGCTACAACGTCTTCGCCACGCTGGACGTGCAGGCCCTGGACTCGCTGCGCTCCACGCAGCGCGCGTTCATCCAGGAGCGCCCGCTGGCCGACACCGTGCCCTACTACCTCTCCAGCCGTCCCTACCCCGGCAACATCCGCCTGGCCAGCAGCGCCTCGGCCCGCGCCGAGCAGCTCGCGGCCATCAATGCCGCGGGCTACACCTTCAACGGCAAGCCCTACACCCAGCGCACGCTGAACCTCTTCGCGCCCGCCTGCAACCCGCCGGCGTCCGTCTATGCGCCGACCCAGATCGGTGCCGAGGCCTGCGGCTACGACTACATGGCCGACACCGAGATCTATCCGAAATCGGACAAGACCTCCTTCCTGACGCGGGGCGTGATGTCGATCGGGGAAGGCCGCCAGGTCTTCGGCGAAGTGCTGCTGGCCCGCGCCGACACCGAGTACGTGCTCTCGCCCAACCCGACGACGCTCAGCGGCATGAGCTGGTCCGCCGTGAACGCCTTCCTGCCCAAGCCGGTCAGCAATGCGCGCACCTTCGAGATCCGCTTCCGCGCCAAGGAGCTGGGCAACCGCACGAACGAGGTCCGCAGTGACGCGAATCGCGTGGTCGTGGGCACCACCGGCACCGTGTTCGGCGACTGGGACTACACCGCCGCGCTGAGCCATGCGCAGAACAAGGTGGCCGACCGCTACGTCGACGGCTACTTCAAGTTCAACGAGCTGCTGGATGCCGTGCGCGCCGGCAAGATCAACCCCTTCGGCCCCTCGCCCGAATCGAGCCGCGGCCTGATCGACTCCCTGCGCGTTGACGACGTCGCCCGCCGCAGCGAGGGCACGACCTCCGGCCTCGACTTCAAGCTCACCGGCAGCCTCGGCGCGCTGGAGGGCGGCGACATCGGCCTGGCCGTCGGCGCCGAGCTCCGTCGCGAGACCCAGAAGTTCACCCCGTCCGCGCTGCTGATCAGCAACAACATCGGCGGCGACCGCGACAGCACGGGCACCAGCCCCGCGCCGCAGGCCACCAGCTACGGCCGCAACATCACCTCCGCCTATGCCGAAATCAGCGCGCCCCTGACCAAGCAGCTGGAGCTGCAGGCGGCCCTGCGGGCCGACCACTACGAGAAGGTGGGCAGCTCGGTGAATCCCAAGCTCGGCCTGCGCTACCAGCCGAGCAAGGCGGTGGTGATCCGTGGCTCCGCCGGCACCGGCTTCCGGGCCCCGACCTTCAGCGAGCTCTATCGCCCGACGACCTACGGCACGAGCCCGGCCTTCCTGTATGACGCCGTCTACGACGCCTTCGACCAGTACCCCACCGAGAAGATCGCCAACCCGAACCTCAAGCCCGAGAAGAGCCGCCAGCTGTCCTTCGGGATCGCCTTCGAGCCCAGCAGCACCAGCCTGGTGAGCGTGGACTACTGGCAGATCCACAAGACCGACGTGATCAGCGATCTCTCCGGCAAGATCATCCTGGAGAACGCCGACCGCTATGCCTCCTACATCAAGCGCGACCCGGCCGACGACTACCCGACGCTGGTCCTGCGCAAGGAGAACCAGGGCGGTCTCAAGACCTCCGGCCTGGACTTCGAGGCCCGCTGGCGCTCGGCCACGACGGAGGCCGGCCGCTTCGGCCTGAACTTCAGCGGCACCTACGTCATGAACTACAAGCGCCAGTTCGGCGCGGACGAGCCCTACCTGGAGAACGCCGGTCGCTTCCTGCAGGACCAGGTCATCCAGCGCTGGCGCCATCGCGTGTCGGCGGACTGGGACTTCGGCCCGCTCTCGCTGACGCTGGCCAACAGCTACTTCTCGGCCTACACCGACGACAGCTACCTGCCGGGCACCGAGCCGCGCCAGGTCAAGGCCTACTCGCTGTGGGACCTCAGCGGCAGCTACCGCTTCAACGACCGCCTGAGCGTGCGCGCCGGCCTCCAGAACCTGCTGAACACGGCGCCGCCCTTCTCGAACCAGTCCTACTACTTCCTCTCGACCTTCGATCCGACCTACACCGATCCCCGGGGCCGGAACTTCTTCGTCAGCCTGAACTACAAGCTGCGCTGATCCTCGTCCCGTCGGCCGACGCGACGTCGCCCCGGTGCCGCCCTGGCCCCGGGGCTTTTTTCATGGGCTTCCCGCGTCAGTACAGGCGGATGCCGGTGTCGAAGTGCCAGCTGCGGCGGATCTCGATGACGTCGTAGTCGCGGGCCAGCTTCTCGGGGAAGGGCGGGTAGTGGGCGAGGTCCCGTACGGTGCGCTCGATGGCCGCATCGAGCGCCGGGGAACCACTGGAGCGCACGAAGCTCACGGACTCCACCGAGCCGTCGGCCCGCACCGCCACGGTGACGAGGGCGTCGAAGTGCGGCTGGCGCAGCGGCTCGCGCAGGCGCTCGAAGCTGGCGGTGTCCAGCTGGATCTTGCGCGCCCAGGCCTCCCCGTAGGCCACGAGGTCGGGGTTCGGGTCGCTGCGACCCATCAGGCGGCCGCGGCGCTGGCTGCTGGCAAAGGGCAGGTCCTTGGACTGGCGCGCCGACGCCGCTTCGGCATCGCGCTGCGCACGTTCCTGGTCGAGTTGGCGGCCGATCTCGCGCAGGCGCGCCTCGCGGCGCTCGGCCGCCTCGAGCTGGGCGGCCTTGGCCGCGTTGGCGGCATTCGCGGCATTGGCGGCCTGCTCGGCGGCGCGAGCCGCCGCCTGCGCCGCGGCCTGCCGATCCGCTTCCAGGCGGGCGGCAGCCTGGCGCTCCCCTTCCAGGCGCTCGGCCTCGGCCCGGGCCGCGGCCGCCCGCGCGGCCTCCGCCCGCGAGGCTTCCTGGCGTGCCGCCTCCGCCCGGGCCGCCTCCTGCCGGGCGCTCTCCTGACGAGCCGCCTCCTGCCGCGCGGCCTCCGCGCGGGCTGCGTCCTGGCGCGCCGCTTCGGCCAGCCGGGCTTCCGCGCGCTGAGCCTCGGCTCGGGTGGCTTCCTGCCGCGCCTGCTCCGCACGGGCCGCCTCCACGCGTGCAGCCTCCGCACGCGCCGCCTCGGCCTGGGAGGCGGCCATGCGGGCCGTCTCGGCGCGCGCCGCCTCCTGGCGCACGCGCTCCTGCTGCGCGGCTTCCTGGCGTGCCAGCGCCTGCCGGCCGGCCTCCGCCCGGGCGGCCAGGCGCATCGATTCCTGGCGGGCTGCCTCGGCCGCGGCGGCTTCCTGGCGGTCCTGGCTCTGCGCCTGGGCCTGGACGCGGGCGAGGCGCTGGGCGGCTTCCCGCGATGTCGTCTCCTGGCGGGCCAGCGCCCGGCGCAGCAGGCGTTCCAGCTCCTGCCGGTCATCGTCCGGCAGGGTGGCGTCAGGGGCGCTGGATGCCGCCGGGCGCGGCAGCGTTGCCACCGTGCGATCGACGGGCGGGGTCAGGTCTTGTGAGGGCTGCACCGGCCGGGCCTTCAGCGCCAGCAGCTCCCGCGCCAGCTCCGCGTCATCGAGCGGCGCCGCGCTGCTCGGCTCGAGGCTCGCCCCGGGCGCCGAGGCGGCCAGGGACCGGGGCACGCTCCAGGCGTCCGGCTGCGGCGTGTCCAGGGCCACCCAGGCGCGATCCGCCGCCGCACGCGGGGTCGGTGTGGCCGGTGCGGGCGAGGTCGCGGCGGATGGCTCGGGACGCTGCGCAGGGGGGGGGTCGGCCACCGCCTTCGATGGCGCGGGCGGCTCCGCCGGCGCGTCCGCCGGCGCGGTGCTCGTCTGGTCGTCGGGCTGGGCGATCGTCTGCGTCGCGGCAGGGCTCGTGAACGTGGGGGCGGAAGCCGGCTCGGGCGGCGGGCTCAGGCGGACCTGCAGGGGCGCCGGTGCCGGCTCTCGTACCGGCCCGTCCCAGGGCAGGCCGAGGCCCGGCAGGCCCAGCCCCTGGCCGCCGAACGTCAGGCTCAGCACAAAGGCGTGCAGGGCGAGCGAGAGCGCCAGGGACAGCGTCGGGCGCCGGACCGTGCCCCGCTCGGCGCTGCCGGCCGGGTCATGGGCCGCCGCTGCCATGGCCGCCAGGGCCGCCGGCAGCTGCGTGCGGAAGGCGGGCGGCGAGGCAAGGCGGAAGGGGGCGACTTTCAAGCGGGTGGCCGGGCAGGGAAAGTGGCGCTGATTCTCGCCGTTTCCCCCGGGGCGCCTCCAGCCCCGACCCGACCCGTTCGAGGGGGTATGGGCCCGGCCGGGCCGGCCAGGCTCACCGGACGATCCACCCCTGAGCCTGGGGATGCGCCGGCCCACCTGCTGGAAAACGCCGTTGTGCGCTGCGGCATGATGGGGCAGATTGCCGCGGTCGCCCGTTGCGGCCGACGCTTGTCAAACGCCTGTCGAATGGCTGTGTCATAAAGCAGCCCGGCCGAGGTGCCGAGGGGCGCGGTGCTCGCTCACGCGATGAGCCTGCCGCCGTGCCATGTCCATGTGAGGGAATGTATGAGTCGTTGCCGCAGCCCGCGTGCCGGGCGGGGGTTCACATTGCTGGAATTGCTGGTGGTGATGGTCATCATCGGCCTGCTGGCCGGCTACGTGGGGCCGCGCTTCTTCGGGCAGATCGGCAAGTCCGAGGTCAAGGTGGCGCGCGCGCAGCTGGATGCCCTGCAGAAGGCGCTGGACCAGTACCGCATCGACGCCGGCCGCTACCCCAGCAGTGAGCAGGGTTTGGCGGCCCTGCGCGAGAAGCCGGTGGACGAGGCCCGCTGGGCGGGCCCCTATCTGTCCAAGGCGGTTCCCAAGGACCCCTGGGGCCACGACTACCAGTACCGCTCGCCGGGCGAGCACGGCGAGTACGACCTGCTGTCCTTCGGCCATGACGGCCGCCCCGGTGGCGACGGCGAGGACGCCGACCTCACCAGCTGGTGACCCGCGCTGCGTCCATGCCCGAGTTCATCGTCCGATTCCAGCAGGCCGGTTCCGGTGTGCAGCAGGTGCGCCTGCAGGCGCCGGAGCGCCACGCCCTGGCCGCGCTGCTGGGGGTGAGCCCGCAGCGGATCCTGTCGGTGCAGGAGCTGGACGCGGCCCCCGCGCCGGCGTCGTCGCGCGCCGGCAAACGTTTCCCCCTTCAGCTTTTCAGCCAGGAGCTGTCGGTGCTGCTGTCCGCCGGGGTGACCCTGGTCGAAGCGCTGGAGACCCTGAGCGAGAAGGAGTCGCAGGCCGACATCCGCGCCGCGCTCGCGGCGGTGGTCGCGGCGCTCTCGGCGGGCCAGCCCCTCAGCGCGGCCCTGCGCGCCCAGCCCCAGGCCTTCGACGAGCTGATCTGCGCGCTGGTGGCCGCGAACGAGCGCAGCGGCCAGCTGGCGCCGGCCCTGGCCCAGCATGCCCGCTACCTGGCCTGGGTGCAGCAGCTGCGCGACCGCCTCGTGGCCGCCTGCGTCTATCCCGCCGTGCTGCTGGGCGTGGGCTCCGCGGTGATCCTCTTCCTCCTGCTGTTCGTGCTGCCGCGCTTCGCGGGCATCCTGGACGGCCTGGGGTCCGACCTGCCCTGGGGATCCCTGCTGCTGCTGCGCTTCGGCCGCCTCACCGGCGATCATCCCGCCCTGGTGGCGGCGGGCATGGGCGGCGTCGCCCTGGCGGCCGTGCTGGCGCTGCGCTCCGCCGCGGTGCGGGCTGCCCTGCAGTCCCGCCTGTGGACCTTGCCGGCGCTCGGTCCGCGCCTGCGCGTGCTGGCCCTGGCCCGCTTCTACCGCAGCCTGGCGATGCTGCTCGGCGCCGGCGTGCCCGTGCTGCAGGCGCTGGAGATCGTGCAGCCCCTGATGGCCCGACCCTGGCAGGGCGCCGTCACCCGCCTGGCTGCGGCCGTGGGCGAGGGCCGGCGCTTCTCCGAGGCCCTGGAGGCCGAGGACCTCGCCACGCCCGTTGCCCGGCGCATGGTGCGCGTCGGCGAGCGCAGCGGCGAGCTCGCCGCCATGCTCGAACGCGCCGCGGCCTTCCATGACGACGAGGCCGTGCGCCTCAGCGAGTTCCTCAGCCGCGCCATCAACCCGGCCCTGATGCTGATCATGGGCGTCCTCATCGGCGGCATCATCGTGCTGATGTACCTGCCCATCTTCCAGCTGGTGGAGCAGGTGCAATGAGCGAGTTTGCCCTCCACGACACCCTGCCCGCCGACGCCGGCCCCTGGCACCTGGACTTCGAGCGCTGGCCGCAGGCCCAGGCGCAGCGCTGGCGCGCCGTGCTGGCGCAGGGCGGCCCTGCGCAGGCGCCGCGGCTCGTGCTGCTGGCCGACCGGGAGGCGGACGTGCTGCTGCTGCAGAGCGTCGAGTCCCGGCTGCAGGCCGCCGTCGACTGGCTGCGCTGCGAGCCCGCCGCCCTGGAGCACTGGCTCGGCAGCGGCGAGGCCAGCTTCCGCGCACTGGCCGATGTGGACGAAGGCCTCGCCCCGGGAGAGCGTGCCGCCGTGGCCGTCGAGGAGCTGTCCACCCGCTCCCTGTCCGAGGCGGCCTCGCCCGCCGTGCGCCTGCTCAACGCCACGCTCTTCGATGCCCTGCAGGACGGCGCGAGCGACGTCCACCTCGAGTGCACCGCCCGCGGTGCGCAGATCCGCTTCCGCATCGACGGCGTGATGGCGCCGGTGCGCCAGGTCGAGGGCGCCGCGCTGGCCGAGCAGCTGGTGTCCCGGCTGAAGGTGATGGCGGAGCTGGACATCGGCGAGCGCCGCGTGCCGCAGGACGGCCGCTTCAAGCTGCGCCACGCCGGCCGCGAGATCGACTTCCGCCTCTCCATCATGCCCAGCGTGTTCGGCGAGGACGCCGTCGTGCGGCTGCTGGACCGCGCGCGCATCGAGCAGGACCAGGGCGCGCTGAGCCTCGATGCCCTGGGCTTCGACGAGGCCGAGCGCGCCGCGCTGCGGCTGCAGGCGCGCCAGCCGCATGGCATGCTGCTCGTGACCGGGCCCACGGGCTCGGGCAAGACCACCACGCTCTACGCGACGCTGACCGAGATCCACACCGGCCAGGACAAGATCATCACCATCGAAGATCCCGTGGAGTACCAGCTGCCCGGCGTGGTGCAGATCCCGGTGAACGAGAAGAAGGGCCTGACCTTCTCGCGCGGGCTGCGCTCCATCCTGCGCCACGACCCGGACCGCGTGATGGTGGGCGAGATCCGCGACGCCGAGACGGCGCAGATCGCGGTGCAGGCCGCGCTCACGGGGCACCTCGTCTTCAGCACCGTCCATGCGAACAACGCCTTCGACGTCATCGGCCGCTTCATGCACATGGGCCTGGATCTTTACAACGTCGTGTCTGCGCTCAATGCCGTCCTGGCTCAGCGGCTGATGCGTGTGAACTGCCGGCATTGCGCCGTGCCCGTGCTGCCGGACGCCGCGCTGCTGGCACGCCATGGGCTGCGGGCGGACGGGCAGACCTTTCTGCGCGGCGAGGGCTGCGGCCACTGCCGCGGCACTGGCTATCGCGGCCGCCGGGCGGTGGCGGAGCTGCTGCGTCTGGACGACGGGCTGCGCGACCTCATCGCCAGCCGGGCGCCGATGTCCGAGATCAAGGCCGCCGCGCGCAGCCGTGGCATGAAGCCCCTGCGCCTGCAGGCCCTGGCGGCCGTGTGTCGCGGCGAGTCGACCTTCGAGGAGCTGGAACGTGTCACCCTCGATGAATGAGCGCTTCCCTCACCCGCGGGCGCGCCGGCTGCCCGGGTGGCCGGTGCTCCCGGCACGCGCGCAATGCCCGCGGTGGCTGGGCCCCGAGGGCCTGAGCGACCCGGCCGAGAACGCGCCGGGTGCGCCCACCCCGGCGGACCTGGTCCTCTCCGAGCACCTGCTGACGCCGGTCGTGGCCGAGGCCGACCTGGCCCTGCCGCACGACGCCGACCTTCGCGCGTATGCCGCGCAGGTCCTTGCCCACTACCACGGTGCGGCGGCGCTGGCGTGGCCGCTGGCGCCCTGGGCGGAGGGGCGGGGCGCCCGTCGGCGCGGGGGGGCGTGGGCCCTGTCGCAGGCCGAGCCCTGGCACGCGCTGACGACGCCCCTGCGCACGGCCCGCCCCGCGGCCTGGGCGGCGCTGGCTGCGGTGCGTGCCCAGGACGCCGCCTGGGCGCGGGCACCGCGCGCGGCGCTGGCGTGGGTCGAGTCGAACCTGCTGTGCTGGATGACGCTGGAGGCCGGCGTGCTGCAGACCGTGCGGCACCTGCGGCTGGCCGCGGCGACGCCGGAGGCCCTCTACGCGCGCCTGCAGCCGCTGTGTGCGGCGCTGCCGGCCGAGGCGGACGTCGCGCTGGCGGGCTATGGGCTGTCCGCTGCGTGGACCGGGAAGGCGACGGCGGCCCTGCGCTGCCTCACGCCGCTCGAGTCGGCGGTGCCGCCGGCGCTGCTGTGGATGCCCGCCGTGCCCGCTCCCGCCGAGGCCCGGGGCGATTTTCTTCCGCCCGCCCAGCCGCTGAGGCGCTGGCGCTGGCCGCTGCTGACCGTGGCCGCGCTGTGCCTGGGGCTCGCGGCGCAGGAGGCCTGGCAGGCGCACACCCGCTGGCAGTCGGCACGCCAGGATCTGGCCGCGCTGCAGGCACGCCAGGGGCGTCCCGCGGCCCGCGCAGCCCGTCCGGACGCCCGACCCGCGCCGGCCGAAGCCCAGGCCCTGCTCGCGGCCCGTCAGGCGCTGCACCAGCCCTGGGCCGGCGTGCTGGCGCAGGTCGAGCGCGCGGCGCTGGACGAGCAGCAGCGCCCTCGCGTCGCCTGGCTGGGCCTGGACGTCCAGGCCTCGCGCGCCGAGGTCCGGCTGGAAGGCCTGGCCGAGGACCGCAGCCGCATCCTGGCCGTGGCGAATGCGCTGGCCCGCGAGCCCGGCTGGCGCGACGTGCTGCCCGGTGCCATCCAGCCCGAGGAGGGCGGGCGCCCGGGCCTGCGCTTCACCTTGCAGGCGCGGCTGTCGGCCGATCAGGTGCCCGCAGTCGCCGCGCGGGGAGAGGGGCCATGACCCACCGGTTCTCGATCAGGCAAGACCTGACCCTGCATGCGCGCTCGATCGGGCGCGCGCTGCGTTCGCTGGGCGTGCCGGGCGCTGCGGCGCTCCTGGGCCTGGCGGCGACGGCGGTGCTGGCGCTGCTCGTCACGCCCTCGTGGGAGGCGCAGACCGAGGAGCTGGCCGTGCAGCAGGCGCAGCTGCGCCGCGCCCTGCGAGCCCAGGGGCCGGCCCGTGGTACGGACACGCCGGCCCGCTTCCTCGCGGCCCTGCCGCCCGCCAGCGAGCGCCAGCAGCGCCTGGCCGACCTCCTGGAGATCGGCGTGCGCCTGGGCCTGGAGATCCAGCGCAGCGAGCAGCGGCTCGTGCCGGACGCTGGCGCGGGCCTGGAGCGCCTGCGCGTCAGCCTGCCGGTGCAGGGCAGCTATGCGCAGCTGCGCCAGTACCTGGGCGCGGCGCTGGTGCATGACCCGGCCCTGAGCCTGGACAGCCTGCACCTGCGCCGCAGCCAGCGCGAGAGCACGGTCCTGCAGGCGGACCTGGTGTGGACGCTGCACAGCCGGGCCCTCCCGGCCGCCGGGGCGCCTGCCGGCGACGCCCGGACGGGAGGGGCGCCATGAGCGCATCGAGCCGTTCGGCGGCACGTCCGCTGACCCTGCGCCATGGGCTCCTGGCGGCGAGCCTCGGTGCCACGGTCGCGGCCTGCCTGTGGGCCGCGCAGCTGCCGCAGGACGACGCGGCGGATCTGGACCTGGCGCGCCCCCGCCGGGCGGCGCCGCCGGCTTCCCCTGCGATGGGCGAAGCCCCGGTGCCGCGCTGGTCCGCGTCGGCGCGCGAGGCCTGGCCGGACCCGGGCGCCGCCGCCCTGGCCGCGTGGCAGCCGCCCCCGCCCCCGCCAGCCCCGGCGGTGACGGCCCCCCAGACCGCCACCGCCAGCCTGCCGCCGCAGGCGCCGGCCTTCCCCTACCAGCTCATCGGCCGCCTCGTCGAGTCGGGCCGCACGCAGGCCCTGCTCGGTGCCGAGCAGCGCAGCCTGGCCGTGAAGGTGGGCGACACCATCGATGGCCAATGGCGGGTGCAGGCCATCGGCGATGAATCCCTGGAGCTGCTGTGGCTGCCCGGCCCGCTGCCCCAGACGCTCCGCTTCAAACCTCTGTGAGTGCCATGTCCCAACCCCGGTTTCGCGCCCCATGCCGCGCGCTCACCCTGGCGGCCCTGCTGTGCGGCGCGGCCGTGCTGCAGGGCTGTGCCCATCCCGCCCTGCGCGAGGCCGACGAGCTGCTGCGCGCCAACCAGCTGAGCCAGGCCGACGCCGTGCTGGCGCAGGCGCTGCGCGCGGCCCCGCAGGACGCGGCCCTGCGCAGCGCGCAGCTGCGGGTGCGTGAGCAGCGGGTGGCGCGGCTGCTGGTGCAGATCGAGGGCCTGCGGGCCGCCGCACGCTGGGATGAGGCCCAGGCACTGCTGGCGCAGCTGCAGCAGATCGAGCCGCAGCACCCGCGGGCGCAGGCGCTGGCCGTCGAGCTGCCGCGCGGCCGCCGCCATGAGCAGCGCCTGCAGGAGGCCCGCCAGCGCTTCAGTGGCGGCCACCCGGGCATGGCCGACGCCCTGGCGCGGGAGATCCTCGCCGAGAACCCCCTGCATGCCGGCGCCCGCCAGCTGCAGAACCAGATCGCCCAGGCGCGCCCGCTGGAGTCCGGCGCGCAGGAGCTGGGGCCGGCCTTCCAGGTGCCGGTGACGCTGGAGTTCCGCGATGCGCCGCTGCGCCAGATCTTCGAGGCCCTGAGCCGCAGCAGCCAGGTCAACTTCGTGTTCGACCGCGACGTGCGCACGGACGCGCGGGCCAGCCTCTTCCTGCGCAACGTCACGCTGGACGAGGCCATGCGCGTGCTGCTGTCCACCCAGCAGCTGGACCGCAAGATCCTCAACGCCAACTCCGTGCTGATCTACCCCAACAGCCAGGCCAAGCAGCGCGAGCACCAGGAGCTGATCACCCGCACGCTGTACCTCAGCAACGCCGACGTGAAGCAGGTGCAGAACCTCGTGCGCACCATCGCCAAGGTGCGGGACCTGCACATCGACGAGCGCCTGAACCTGATGGTGGTGCGGGACACGCCCGAGGTGATCCGCCTGGTCGAGAAGCTCATCGCCTCGGTGGACCTGCCGGAGCCCGAGGTCATGCTCGACGTCGAGGTGATGGAGGTCGGCTCCGACCAGGTCGAGGCCCTGGGCCTGCAATGGCCGGACCAGGTGCAGTACGGGCTCGTGGGCCCGGACGGCAAGATGGGCGGCACCGTGCTGCTGGGCCAGCGCAACGAGTTCCGCGGCGCCATCGCCAACCCGGCGCTCGTGGCCACGCTCAAGGGCACGGCCGGGCAGGTGAACCTGCTGGCCAATCCGAAGATCCGCGTGCGCAACCGTGAGAAGGCCAAGGTGCAGATCGGCCAGAAGCTGCCGGTCTTCACGACGACCACCAACTTCAATGGCAGCACCTCGGTCGCGGCGTCCGTCAGCTTCCTCGACGTCGGCCTGAAGCTCGACGTGGAGCCCACCATCCAGCTCGACGGCGACGTCATCATCCGCATGGGCCTGGAGGTGAGCAACGTCATCAAGGAGATGGTGGGCCCGGGCGGCACCACGGCCTACGCGACGGGCACGCGCAATGCCTCCACCACGCTGCGCCTCAACGACGGCGAGACGCAGGTGCTGGCCGGGCTGATCAACGACGAGGATCGCAGCACGGCGCAGGGCGTGCCGGGGCTTTCGCGCCTGCCGCTGCTGGGCCGGCTCTTCGGCGTCAACACCGACACGCGCAACAAGACCGAGGTGGTCCTGCTGATCACGCCGCGCATCGTGCGCAACGTGCCGCTGCCGGATGTGCGCCTCACGCAGCTCCCCGCCGGGACCGATGCCCTGCCGGGCGCGTTCAGCAGCCTGCTGCGGACGCCGGCGGCCTCGGCACCGGCGGCGCCCCTGCTGTCGTCGCCCGCGCCCCTGCCCACCGCGGCAGACGGGTCGGCGCCGGCGCCGGGTCCCGCGACGACTCCTGCGACGACTCCCGCCGGCGAGGCCGTGCGGCTGCTGCTGGAGACCACGCCCGAGGTCGTGCCGGATGGCACCGTGTCCGTGGTCCTGAGGCAGGGCAGCGCGCTCACCCTGAGCGGCAGCCTGCGCTACGACCCGAGCCTGCTGCAGCCCGTCTCGCCGCTGGCCGGGGGCGAACCCGGCCGTCTGCCCTTCGTGCTGGCGCCGGCCTCGGCCCAGGCCTTGCTGCTGCGCGCGCTGCCGGCCGCCCAGGGGCAGATCGTCACGCTGAGTCTCGACGGGCTGGCGGCACGCAACGCCCAGGAGCAGCCCGTGGCGGTGCCCGTGCAGGTCGAGGGCGGCACGCAGGTGCGCGTCGAGGCCCCGCGCTGAGGCCGATGCCATGATGCGACGCACCGGGCGCCCCCGCGGCTTCACGCTGATCGAGATGCTGGTCGTGCTGGCGCTCGTGGGCGTGCTCGCGGCGGCGGCCCGGCCGGTGCTGGAGCTCAGCGTGCGGCGCAGCCAGGAGTTCGCGCTGCGCGAGGCCCTGCGCCAGCTCCGCGGCGGCCTCGATGCCTACCGGCGCGCCGCCGATGAAGGCCGGATCGCCCGCGCGGTGGACGACAGCGGCTATCCCCCCGACCTCGACGCCCTGGTGCGCGGCGTGCCGGACATCAAGTCGCCCAACGGCCGCCGGCTGTACTTCCTTCGCCGCCTGCCGCGCGACCCCTTTGCGCCGGCGGAGCTGCCCCCGGCGGAGACCTGGGCCCTGCGCGCCGCCGACAGCGGCCCCGAGGAGCGGCGCGCCGGCCGCGATGTCTTCGATGTGCATTCCCGCTCCGAGCGCCGCGCGCTGGACGGCAGCCTCTACAAGGACTGGTGATGCGGCGCCGTGGCTTCACCCTGATCGAGCTGCTGGTGGTGATGAGCATCGTCGCCCTGCTGGCGTCCATCGTCGCGCCGCGCTACTTCAACAGCCTGCAGCGCGGCAAGGAGGTGGCCCTGCGCCAGACCCTGGCCACGGTGCGCGATGCCATCGACCAGTTCGCGGCGGACAAGGGCCGCTACCCGGACACGCTCGATGAGCTGGTGTCGGCGCGCTACCTGCGCCAGGCGCCGGAGGATCCGATCACCGGCCAGCGCGACGGGTGGCAGCTGCAGGCGCCGCCGGCCGATGGCGGCGTGAGCGGCGCGGTCTATGACCTGCACAGCGGGGCGCCGGGTGCGGGCAGCGACGGCACGGCCTATGCCGACTGGTGACAGGGGGCAGGTCTTGCCTCGCCGAGGCGTCGCCCGATCGCGTGCGCGCGGCTTCGGCTACCTCGGGCTGCTCTTCTTCATCGCCCTCACGGCGGCGTCGCTGGCGGCGCTGGGGCAGCGCTGGAGCGCCGCGGCGCAGCGCGAGCGGGAGCGGGAGCTGGTCTTTCGCGGGCAGGCCATCGCGCGGGCGATCGAGCGCTACGCCGCGGCGACGCCGGAGCGGCCGGCCTACCCGCAGCGCCTGGAGGATCTCGTCGAGGACCGCCGCAGCCTGCGCCCGCGCCATCACCTGCGCCAGCGCTATGCCGACCCGTTCTCGGGCGAGCCCGACTGGGAACTGATCGCCGCGCCGCCGCCTGCCACCGGCTTCATCGGGGTGCGCAGCCGTTCCGATCGCCCGCTGCTGATGAGCCAGGGGCCGGACGGCCAGGCGGTGGAGCGCGCGAACGGGCTGCAGTTCATGGCGCAAGCCCTGCCGGCGCGGGCCGCCACGCCCTGATACGCCGGTAGCAGCGCCCATGAAAAAGGCGCGAGACCCCGGGGAGGGTTCTCGCGCCTGGCAGGCCCCGGCAGAACCGGGGCGCTGGTGGGGCGGGCAGCGGCTTACCAGCCGATGTCGCGCAGCAGGTGGAAGGTCAGATCCTTCGGGGCCTTCAGGACGGTCGTCAGGTCCGAGTTGATGAAGGGCTCCATCAGCTGGTTCGGGAAGGCGCTGGTGTCATAGTGGGACACCGACGAGCCCGAGGCGTACGGATTGGGCGTGTACAGGTAGGGGCGGCCCAGCAGGTCCGCGCCGGCGTACTGGCTCATGTCCAGACCCAGGGTGATGAACAGGCCGGAGCGGGTGCGGCTGCGGGCCTTCATCGCGTCCTTCAGGGCCAGGCCATCCACCTTGCTGATGCGGGCAGCCGGGATGGTGATCGTGGGATCGGCGCCACCCAGGCCCGGAGGCGGGTTGTCGTTGGCGTTGTCCACGATCAGCACGGCCTTGGCGCCGGCCAGCTGGGCATTCTTGACCTTGACGGTGAAGCCGCAGACGCCGCGATCCACCAGGGCGATCTTGCCGGCCACGGCCAGCTTGTTGATCGCGTTCAGCGGGTCGCAGGCCAGGCCGGTGACGCCGTCGGCCTGGTCGACCACGGGCATCACTTCGGCGCTGGTGCCGGCCGCCGTGATGGCGGGGCCGAACGAGGCGGTACCGATGGCCAGAGCGCGCACCAGGGGCGACGGGGCGGTGATCTTGGCGGAGGGCGTGCCCAGGGCCAGGACTTCCGGCACCTTGGCCTTCACCTCACCACCCGTCCACACCAGGCGACGGCCGTTGTTGGCGGACGTGACGCGCTCGGCGTTGGTCATCTGGACCCAGCGCTTGCCCGTCATGTTGTCCATCAGGTAGTGGTCCCACACCGACGGGTAGCCGGCCAGCATGGCGCCGGTGTTGCCGCGGGTGAAGGTGGCGAAGCCGAGGCCGTGGCCCAGCTCATGCAGCAGCGTGGCGACGAAGTTCACCTGCGTGCCGGCATTGCCGTCCAGACCCAGGTAGAAGCCCGAGCCCGCCAGGCAGTTCGGCTGGCCCAGGTTGACGTTGAACTGCGTCTTGATGTCGACGTTGCCGTAGCCGCTGCCGTCGTCTTCCTGCCCTTCGGACTGGTTCACGCCCGAGAGCTTGTTGGCCAGTGCCTGGGGATACAGGGTGTTGGCGTGGGCGGCGCCCGGGGGGTTGATCCAGATGTTCCAGGCGCTGGCGCTGCCCAGCACGGCGGAACCGGCGTCGCAGGTCAGGGCTTCCCAGCCGGCGCTGACGGTGATGGGCACATCGCTGGTCAGCTGCTTTTCCCAGATGTCCGCGACGTAGCGGTAGACGTTCCAGCGCTGCTCGCCGAGCGTGGTGCCGGGGTTGCCGCCCACGGGGGCGACGGGCGTCGGGTCATTGAAGCCGACACCGGCGGGGTCGCGGCTCAGGATCTGGATGGTGGCGGCTTCGGCGGCGCCGAAGGCCAGCAGCAGGGAGGCCGCCAGGGGCTTGATGAAATGCTTGCTCATGACGGGGCTCACTCCTTGTTGCTGCTCTTGGCGGCGTGCTCACGCACCATGGCCTCGGCCTTGTCCTGGCCCTGCACGCAGGAGGTGGACAGGCTGCCGTCCGCGTTGCGGGTGACCACGGAGTAGCTGATGTTCTCGGGGGCCGGACGGAAGCCGACGGCGCCGTAGGCATTCGTGCGGCCCACCGGCGTGGCCGTGGCCGACAGGGCACGGGCGCGGGTGGACTTGCTGGCCTGGGCCTTGGCCTGCAGGGCGGCGGCTTCCTCGGCGGTGGGCGCGCGCAGCTGGCCGGTCACGGCGTCACGGACGGCGATCATGCCGTCGGCTTCGACGGCCTCGGTCGTGGCGGGCGCCTTGGCCTGGGCCTTGGCGTGCTCGTCGCAGACGGTGCAGGCCAGGGCCGCACCGCTCAGCATCAGGCCGCCGGCGAGGGCGACCAGGGATTGCTTGTTCATGTCTTGCTCTCCTCTTGTCTTGTGGAACTCAGGCCTTGCGACGGCGCTGGGCCGCGGCGGCACCGACGAGGCCCAGGGCGATCAGGGCGTAGCTGGCGGGCTCGGGGACGGTGCTGACGTCCAGCGTGTCCAGGGCGATGAAGTTGGCGCTCGCGCCGTCGCCCTTGTAGACGAAGGCCAGGCGGCCGGAGGCGTTGCCGCCCAGACCGTCGAAGGTGGCGGTGTAGCGCGTCCAGCCGTTCGGGGCGCCGTCGACGTCACCGTTGGGGTTGATGGACACCAGCAGGCGGGTGAAGTTGCTGGTGGCGCTGGCGCTGCCGCCGGTGCTCACGCGCACTTCCAGGCTGTCCGCGAAGATGCCGAACAGCTCGGAAGCCGCGTAGAAGCTCAGCTGGAAGGACTGCGACAGCGAGAAGGTCTTGGTGATCAGCCAGTTCTCGATCTTGCCGGCGGTGCCGGAGGAGCCGTTGCGGCTGCTTTCGGCGTTGGCGGTCACGTAGCTCGTGGGGCCACCCGACTGCGAGGGGTACACGCCATCGGCGCCCTGCTGCCACTTGTACAGCGGGTTCACGCTGTTGTTGGTGAACACCCAGCCCTGGGCCGCGAGACCGTTGACGTTGTCGAAGCCCTCGGACAGCAGCGTGCTGGCCTGGGCAGAAGCCATGGCGGCAGAGAGCGCCAGGACCGAAAGAACTTGCTTGCGCATGAATAACCCTCCAAATACAGACTCTAGATGGGCTGGCGTGGGGAGCGGCGCTCAAAACTGCAAGGGCCGGAACCTGTCCAGACCGTGCGGATTCTCATGAATTGCCCCTCTTTGTGGGGATGTGGGAAGCCCTAGGCACCCCGGCTTGCGGGGCCGTGGAAGCCCTTACTGGAAAGCCTGAATGGCCTCGGATTTGGGGCGGGCACCAGTCATCGGGTCCACGGCGGGGCGGGCGCGGCGGCGTGCCGCAGGGGCCCTCAGGCCCGCGGCTCTATGATCGGGCGCCATGCGTTCCCTGCCTCTCTTGCTGCTGTCGGCCTGCCTGCTTGGCGGCTTGGCCGTGGCCGAGCCGGCGCCGCTGTGCCGGGTCTCGGCGCAGGAGGCGCTGGCCGCCGCCAATGCCTGGCGGCAGGCGGCCCGCCAGTGCGGCAGCCAGGCCTTCGAGGCGGCGCCGGCCCTGCGTTGGCATGCGGGCTTGGAGGCCTCGGCCGAGCGCTACGCCACCGAGCTGGCCGAGCGCGGGGAGCTGAGCCACCAGGGCCGCCGCAGCCCCACGCTGCGCGAGCGCGTGCGGGAGTCGGGCTATCTGCTGCGGGCCGTCGGGGAGAACCTGGCCGCCGGCCCCCTGGGGCTGGACGAGGTCTTCGCGCTGTGGACGGGCAGCCCCGATCACTGCGTCAACCTCATGCGGGCGGACTTCGAGGACGTGGGCGTCGCCTGCGTCAGCGGCACCGGCCGCTACGAGCGCTTCTGGGTGATGCACCTGGGCGCTCCGGCCCGGCGTCCCTGAGCCGGGCTGGCGGCGTGCGCCGCGTCAGCGCGATTCGGGCGACAGCGGGGGCGGGCAGTAGCGGCTGTTGCTGGGGTCCATGGGCGACAGGCAGTAGCGGATGCGGAACTCCCCGCCCGTGATGCGCACGGTCTGCAGCTTGAAGTGCGAGGGATTGCCGCACATCGCTTCGACATTGCCGTAGCGACCACGGTGGGTGGACACCACGCGGGCGGCGTCGAAGGCGAAGCGGCCCTCGAGGATGTGGCGCGCCGTGTCGATGGCGGTGATCTCGAAGTGGCCCTCGTAGGTCCCGAGGAAGTTTGGTGCCTGGCTTTGGTAGCCGTCCGGCAGCGTGTTGGCGGCGTCGGTGTTCGCGTCCGTGCTGAACAGGGCCCCGCGGCCGGGCCCCGGGCCGAAGTCGTAGGGCCGCTTCACGGTGCGCGGCGTGGCTACGCGGTAGAAGCCTTCCATGGGCACGTCCTTGGTCGCGCCCTCCCAGCCGCAGAAGGGCATGCCCGTGATCTCGCGCCGCAGCGTGGCGCCCTCGCGCAGCTCGAAGCCCTGGTGCAGCCAGAGCTCGATGCTCTCGGCGCGGGTGCTGCCGGGCATCGTGCCTACCTCCAGGCGCAGCTGCTCGACCTGGGGCGAGCCCGGGCCCTTCATCTCCAGCACGGCGTGGTCATAGCTGCCGCCGAGCCGGTAGAGGGGCTTGTTCACCGCGTCCCCGTCCACCTGGAAGCGCACGTAGAAGGGGCCGTCCGGTTCGAGCAGGGCCCAGTCGCGTTCGGAGATGTCGGCGGCGGGCCGGGCGGCGCCCGGGCGGGGCGGCTTGGCGGCCCGCGGGGGCGTGGCCGCGAGCGCGGCCTGGCTGATCAGCAGGAGAGCCGCCAGACCGCGGCGCAGACGGTAGGGAAACGGTCGCATGGGGCGGCACTCTAGCCGGCCTGCGTCGCGCCCCGGCCCGGCAGAACCGGGCTCAAGGTAAGCAAAGGTGGCTCAGATCCAGCCGAGGTCGATGGCGCGCAGCACGGCCTGGGTGCGGTCGCGCACGCCCATCTTGGAGAACACCGCCGAGCAGTGGTTCTTGATCACGCCTTCGCTGTTGCCCAGCAGGGCCGCGATCTCGGTGTTGCTGCGGCCGCTGGCCACGAGACGCAGCACCTGCAGCTCCTTGGGCGAGAGCGGATCGGGCTGCGGCGTCGCGCTGAAGGCGCGCTCGACGCTCGGGCGCTCCATGCGCTCGGTCAGCGAGGGGCGCAGCGCGGTGCCGCCGGCGGCCACGTCCCGCAGGGCCTGGACGAGGGTGTCCGGGCTGATGGCCTTGAGCAGGAAGCCCTTGGCGCCGGCCCGCACGGCCTCGTCGAAGGCCTCGGCGTCGTCGAAGGTGGTCAGCAGCACCACGGGGATCTTCCAGGCGCGAGCGGCCAGGGCGCGGATCAGGCCCGTGCCGTCCAGGCGCGGCATGCGCATGTCGGAGAGGATGACGTCGGGCTGGTCCTCGGCCAGCTTCTCCAGGGCCTCGGCACCGTCGGCGGCCTCGCCGATCAGCTGCACTTCCTCGTGCAGGGCCAGCAGGCCCTTGAGGCCCTCGCGCACCAGTTGCTGGTCTTCCACCAGCAGCACCTTGATCTTCTCGCTCATGGACTCTCTCCTCTTGTCGTGATTCCTGGGCTCAGCTCTTGCGCGGTACCCGCCATTCGACCATGAAACCGGGCCCGTTCTTCAGGATGCTGAAGCTGCCGCCCAGCTCGGCCATGCGTTCCTGCATGCCCTTGAGGCCGTTGCCCTCGCGCAGGCGCGGCGCGCCCGGGCCGTCGTCCTCGACGCTGACGCAGACGTTCGCCGCATCGCCCTCGCCCTCACGGCGCAGCCGGATGGTGATGTGCTGGGCGCGGGCATGGCGCACGCTGTTGGTGACGGCCTCCTGCACGCAGCGCAGCAGCGCGTGGGCGGTGCGCGGGCCGAGGTCCTGGGCGACCTCGTCGAGCTCCAGCTGGATGTCGGTGCTGGCGATGCCCAGGGCCAGCGCCTGCAGGGCCTCGCGCAGGTCGATGCGGTTGCTGGCGCGCTCGGCCGACACGGCGGCGCGCACATCGGCCAGCAGGTGCGCCGCCCCTTCGCGGGCGCGGGCCACGGCCTGCGCGGCTCCGTCGGCGTCCTGGCGCTTGAGCAGCGCCTCCGAGAGCTGCAGCTGCAGGTTCAGGGCGGTGAGGTGGTGGCCCATGACGTCGTGCAGTTCGCGCGCCATCATCATGCGTTCGGCATAGCGCAGCTGCTCGGCCTGCAGCGCCTCGCCGGAGGTCTTCTCGGCCAGCATGACCTGCAGCCAGCGGCGCTTGTCCACCTCGTTGGCGAGCAGCCGCCCGATGCCGAAGGCCATCGCGTACAGGCCCACGAAGGCCCCGAGCTGGGCCATCAGCAGCGCCCACATCGAGGCGTTGGGCTGGTGCTGCTCCTGCCATTCGGTCTCCGAGGGCAGCAGCGTGTAGAGCAGCAGGCGGATCACCACCTGGCTGACGGCAAAGAAGAAGGCCGGGCGCAGCCGCAGCCGCACCGACGCGAGGACCGTCACCAGGAAGGGCAGGGCCGGGGTGATGCACCAGGCCAGCGCGTCCAGCCAGATGATGCGCAACAGGGCGCGCGGCCGGGGGCGGTCGAGGCTGCTCTCCTGGGCGGCCTGCCAGAACAGCGCGATGAAGCCGCAGAACAGCACGAAGCAGCTGATGACGAGCGCCGGGTCCTGCGGATGGCCCGCGCCGCGGCGGTACAGCTGGGCGAGCAGGCCGTCGTAGGGCTCGGAGTTGCCGCCGCGCAGGGACGTCACGAGGCTCCCGAATTCCATCAGGAAATAGGCCAGCGTGGCGATGCGCAGCACGACCGAGGGGCGTGCGATGCGGGCGAGGAAGCGGTCGAAGTTCAAGGGCGAGGTCGTGACAGGCTGCCAGCGTGCCACAGCGCCTGGCTTTGATCACGTGCCGGGCGTCATGGCCCGGGCATTCACCGATCGTGGCTCAGGGCATGGCTTCGGCGATGACGCCGCCGCCCAGGCAGACCTCGCCATCGTAGAGCACGGCGCTCTGACCCGGCGTCACCGCCCACTGCGCCTGCGGGAAGTCCAGGCGGAAGTGGCCGGCGGACGGGTGCTCGGGCGTGAAGGCGCAGGCGGCGTCGGCCTGGCGGTAGCGCGTCTTGGCGCCAAAGCCGCCGAAGGCCGGCGCGGCGCCGCACCAGGACAGGTCCTCGGCGACGAGGCTGCGGTACTGCAGCAGCGGATGCTCATGGCCCTGCACGACGACGAGCGTGTTGGTCTCGAGGTCCTTGCGGGCGACGAACCACGGCGCGTGCTCGCCGCCGCCGCGCGGTGCGCCCTTCTCCTTGATGCCGCCGATCCCGAGGCCCTGGCGCTGGCCCAGCGTGTAGAAGGACAGGCCGACGTGCTCGCCGAGCTTGCGGCCGCGCTCGTCCTTGATGGGCCCGGGCTGGTGCGAGAGATAGCGGTTGAGGAACTCGCGGAAGGGCCGCTCGCCGATGAAGCAGATGCCGGTGGAGTCCTTCTTCTTCGCATTGGGCAGGCCGATCTCCTCGGCGATGCGCCGCACCTCCGTCTTGGGCAGCTCGCCCACGGGGAACAGCGTCTTGGCCAGCTGGTGCTGCTGCAGGCGGTGCAGGAAGTAGCTCTGGTCCTTGAGCGGATCGAGGCCCTTGAGGAGCTGGTAGACCCCCCCGTCGCTGCGCTCCTGCTCCCCGAGGGGACCCTCGCCCGCCTGGGACGGCCCGGCGCCGGCCCGGCCCTCCACCCGTCGCACCCGCGCGTAATGCCCGGTGGCGATCTTCTCGGCGCCGCGTGCCATGGCGTGGTCCAGGAAGGCCTTGAACTTGATCTCGGCATTGCACAGCACGTCGGGGTTGGGCGTGCGGCCGGCCTGGTACTCGCGCAGGAAGGCGGCGAAGACGCGGTCCTTGTAGTCCGCCGCGAAGTTGACGTGCTCGATCTCGATGCCGATGACGTCGGCCACCGAGGCCGCGTCGAGGAAGTCCTGGCGCGAGGAGCAGTACTCGTCGTTGTCGTCGTCTTCCCAGTTCTTCATGAAGATGCCGATGACCTCATGGCCGGCTTTCTTCAGCAGGTAGGCGGACACGGCGGAATCGACGCCACCGGACAGGCCGATGACGATGCGCTGCTTCGCAGCGGACGGGGACAGCGGGGACGAACTCATGCCCCGATTGTCCCAAATGCCGGCCGGTCTGCCCGCGCGGGGGCATTGCGGGCCGGCCCGTCAGCTCGCCACGGCGACACCCTGGCGGGCCTGACGCTCGAAGCTGGCCTGGTCCGTCGGCCGGCCGAAGAGGTAGCCCTGGAAGCGCTTGCAGCCGATGCGCAGCAGGGCGTCGCGCTGCTCGGGCGTCTCCACGCCCTCGGCGATCACCTGCAGCCCGAAGGTCTGCCCCAGCGCCACGACGGTGCGGGCGATGACGGCGCTGTTGGGGTCGCCGAGCATGTCGTTGACGAAGCTGCGGTCGATCTTGAGCTCTTCCAGCGGCAGGCGGCGCAGGTAGTTCAGCGAGGAGTAGCCGGTGCCGAAGTCGTCCAGCGAGAAGCCCACGCCCGCGTCGCGCAGCGCCTGCATCTTGGCGATCGTGTCCTCGACGTTCTCCGCCAGCAGCGACTCGGTCAGCTCCAGCGTCAGGCGCCGCGGATCGGCGCCATGGCGCTGGATGGTCTTCAGCACGTCGGTCACGAACTGCGGATCGCGCAGCTGCAGGGCGCTGACGTTCACCGACAGGTTCAGCGCCTGGCAGCCCGGCAGTGTCGCCCAGCTGGCCAGGGTCCGGCAGGCGGCGTCGAGCACCCAGCTGCCCAGCTCCAGCACGAAGCCGCACTGCTCCGCGACGGGAATGAAGACGCCGGGCGCCACGAGCCCGCGGTCAGGGTGCTGCCAGCGCAGCAGCGCCTCGGCGCCGAGCAGCTGGCCGCTGTCGTCCACCTGCGGCTGGAAGTGCAGCTGCAGTTGCTGCCGTGCGATGGCCTGGCGCAGCTCCGACTCCAGCGCCGCGCGCGTGGCCAGCACGGCCTGCAGCTCGGCGTCATAGAAGCGGAAGGTGTTCTTGCCCTGGGACTTGGCCTGGTACATGGCCGTGTCGGCGTGCGCCATCAGCTCGCCGGCGCCGAGCAGGTTGTCGCCGAACAGCGTGATCCCGATGCTCGGGGTGGTGTGCTGCTCGCGCTCCTGCAGGCGGAAGGACTGCTCGAAGCCGGCCAGGATCTTGCGCGCCACCATCTCGGCATGGCTGGCCGCGGCCTCGCGCGTGTCCCCGAGGCTCTCGAGCATGATGACGAACTCGTCGCCGCCCAGACGTGCCACGGTATCGCCCTCGCGCACCGAGTCGCTCAGGCGGTGCGCCACCTGCACCAGCATGCGATCGCCGAAGTCATGGCCCCAGGTGTCGTTGAGCAGCTTGAACTCGTCCAGGTCGATGAAGAGGAGCGCGCCGAGCTGGCCGCGGCGGGCGGCGCTCAGCACGGCCCGCTGGAGGCGGTCCAGCAGCAGGCGGCGGTTGGGCAGCTCGGTCAGCTGGTCGAAGAAGGCCAGGCGCTGGATCTCGGCCGCGGCGGCGCGGCGCTGGGTGATGTCGCGCACCATGCCGATGTAGACGCGCTCGCCTTCGCGTTCGATCTCGTTGACGGCCAGGCTCATCGGGAACTGCTCGCCGTTCTTGCGCAGGCCCTCGACCTCGACGTCACGGTCGCGGCCGATCACCTGGCGGATGCCGGTGCGGGCGTAGCTGGCGAGGTAGCCGTCGTGGGCCTGCGCATAGGGGGCGGGCATCAGCATCTTGATGTTGCGGCCGATCACCTCGTCGGCCTCGTAGCCGAAGATCGCGCTGGCTGAGCGGTTGACGCTGAGCACCAGCCCCTGGCGGTCGATGGTGATGATGCCGTCGACCACGTTGTCCAGGATGGCCTGGGTGTGCTGCGCGGCTTCCAGCAGCGCATCGCGCGCATTCACGGCCAGCGTGATGTCGCGGGAGAGCACGATCAGCCGCGGCGCCTGCCCCGGCTCCTGCTGGCAACGCGTGGCGTGCAGCTCGAAGTGGCGCCGGCCGACCGGCAGGTCCAGCGTGATGCGCTGGCCACCGGCGCTGCCCTGGGCCAGCGCCTGGGCCATGGTCTGCATCACCGTGGCGGCCGCCTCGGCCGGCAGGACCTCGCTCACGAGGCGGCCGATGAAGTCGCCCGCGGGGGCGGCCAGCAGCTCGCTGGGCGGGGAGTGGTAGCTGAGGTAGCGGCCTTGGGCGTCCATTTCGAAGACCAGGTCCGGCACGGTCGCCAGCGTGGCCTGCAGCTGCTGGCGCACCTGCTCCAGCTCCATGTAGGGGCGCTGCACGGCCTCCATGAAGACGGCCCGGTGCAGGAAGAGGTAGGCGATGACCTTGTAGACGTGGCCGGCCAGGTTGAGCACGTCGGTGACGCTGGCGTAGAGCGTGAAGAAGAGCTCGCTCATCGCCATGCCGAGCACGGCGCCGAGCAGCGCCGCGGCATGGAAGGGCGTGGGCCCGCGCATGCGCCACAGCAGCAGCAGGGCGGTGCCCAGGAGCATGGCGACCAGCAGGTACTCCATGCGGATCTTGAGCGGGGTCAGGCCTTGCCCCGCGATGAAGGTGCGGGGCAGGAGCTCGGGGTGGACGAGAACGACCCAGTGCACCAGCCCCACGCACAGCAGCACGGCCACCAGCAGCGCCCGGCGGCGCGCCCGCGGCAGCGGTGCCTGCCAGGGCAGCGCGACCATCCACAGCAGGCCGAGGACGGCCATCAGCCGGGCGCCCAGCCAGAAGTCGATGGCCTTTTCGGGGCCCGCCGGCGTCACGTAGTCCGGCATGCCGGAGTAGGACAGCAGGTGCGAGAAATCGAGAAGGGCCACGCCGGCGAAGGCGCAGGCCAGCACACACACATTGGCCGGCACCTGGCCCAGGCGGCTGCCCCAGGCCAGGCTGAAGATCAGGGCCGAGACGATGATGGACAGCGTCTCCAGCAGCGCATGCAGCGGCGCATAGGACCCGAGCCCCTGCAACGCCTGCGGCACGGGCAACCACCAGCACAGCAGGAGCGCGCCCAGCAGCAGACCCTGCCACGGCAGGAGCCGGGCCAGGTCGGCGCGGTGGCTGGGATCGAGACGGTCGAGGGCTCGCAAGACAGCGGGGCCGGCGGCGGGCGGAGGGGCGCTGCCCGACGGCAGAGGGGGCCCCTGTCGGCTAGACGCGGCACGCGATGGCGGCCGCTCGCCCGTGGCAACGGTTCAGGTTGGAGACTGCGGCTGATGCTAGCACCGGGCCTGCGCGGTGCCTGTGCAATGCCGCACACCGTCGGCGTCTGGCGACAGGCAAGAGGGCTGGATTGCAGAGGGGCGAAGGATGGCGGGTGCGCGCTTGATGTGCATCAAGCGCATCACGCCGGACCGGCGGGGTAGCGCTCGGGGTGCCAGAGGCTCTCGGCGCAATGCAGAAGCGACAGCGGATGCCGTTGCCCGGCCTGGTGGTCCTGCACGCATTGCCAGACCAGGGCCGAGCGGGTGCGGCCCTCGCGGTCGGCCGCGTGGATCTCGTCGGCGTCCAGCCACAGCCAGCGCACGATGCCGTCGTCCAGCGCAAGCCCGGGCAGCGGCGCGCCCACCTCGCCGATGAAGGCCATGCGCAGGTAGGTGACGTCCTCGCCCGAGGCCGGCCGCTGGAAGCGGGCCATGTAGAGCCCCAGCAGCGCCTGCACCGACAGCGCGTGGGCCGTTTCCTCGCGCACCTCGCGCACGACGGCTTCCAGCGGGGATTCGCCCTGTTCGAGGTGCCCCGCGGGCTGGTTGATGCGCAGGCCCTCGGGCGTCTGTTCCTCGACCATCAGGTAGCGGCCGCCGTGCGGGATCACGGCGGCGACGGTGACACTGGGCTTGAAGCGGGGCAGGGACATGGCGGGATCGGGCGGCGGGCCGGGGTCAGGCGAGGTCTTCCGGGTCGGCGAAGCGCAGGGCGATGGCCAGGAAGTCCTGCTCCACGGCGAGGAAGGCGTCGATCACGTCCGGGTCGAAATGGCTGCCGCGCCCCTGGCGCATGATGGCCAGCGCCTCGGCGTGCGGCATCGGGGGCTTGTAGACGCGGCGGCTGATGAGCGCATCGTAGACGTCCGCCACGGCCATCAGCCGCGCGGAGGCCGGGATGTCCTCGCCGGCCAGCCCCAGCGGATAGCCGCTGCCGTCCCACTTCTCCTGGTGGGCGTGGGCGATCTCCTTGGCGAAGCGCAGGAAGGGCATGTCCAGCCCCAGTGCCTGCTCGGCACGCAGGATGGCCTCGTAGCCGAGCGTGGTGTGGGTCTTCATCACCTCGAATTCCTCGGGCGTCAGCCGGCCGGGCTTGAGGAGGATGTGGTCCGGGATGCCGACCTTGCCGATGTCGTGCAGGGGGGCCGACTTGAACAGCAGCCGGATGCTGGCGTCGTCCAGCAGTCGGGCGAAGCGTGGATGGCTCCTGAGCTGCTCGGCCAGGCGCTGGACGTAGTGCTGCGTGCGGCGCAGGTGGTTGCCGGTCTCGTTGTCGCGCGTCTCGCCCAGCGAGGCCAGCGCCAGCACGGTGACGTCCTGCAGCGCCTCGACCTCCCGGGTGCGCCGGGCGACCTCGCTCTCGAGGAAGGTGCTCTTGTCGCGCAGGAAGTCCGCGGCGGCCTTCAGGCTCAGGTGGGTGCGCAGGCGGGCCAGGACGATGGGGGGGCTGATGGGCTTGGTGATGTAGTCCACGGCCCCGAGCGACAGGCCGAGCGTCTCGTCCGCCACGTCCGCCCGCGCGGTGAGAAAGATGATGGGGATGTCGCGCGTGGCCGGGTCGGCCTGCAGGCGGCGGCAGACCTCGTAGCCGTCCATGCCCGGCATCATCACGTCCAGCAGGATCAGGTCGGGCACCCATGCGCCGTGGGCGAGGCTCAGCGCCCGCTCGCCGGTCGGCGCCACCAGGACGCGGTAGTGCTCGCGCAGCAGGCCGTGCATGAGGCTGAGGTTCTCGGGCGTGTCGTCCACGACCAGCACGGTGGCTTGCGCGGTGTTCGGTTGAAGCAGGTCCATGGGGCGCTCGCGGTCAGGAGGTCGGCAGGCGCGGGCGCAGCAGCTGCAGCGCCTCGTCGAAGGCATAGCGCTGCACGGCCGCGGCGCAGGGCTCGTATTGCTCAGCCAGCTGCTCGCGGAGCAGGTCGGCGTGGGCGTCGAACTCGTCCACCGCCTCGGGGAAGCCGCCGTCCAGCAGGCCCGCCAGGCGCGGCCCGATGTCCCGCCAGCGGGTGTCCTCGCCGGGCACGGCCTCGGCCAGGTCCAGCGGCCGCAGCAGCTCGCCGAGGCGCGGCAGCAGCGTGGCCAGCGTCTCGTGCAGCGCGTCCACGGCGGGGCCGGCCTGCGCGGGATCGTCGCGCAGGGTCGATTCGGCGGCGGCGGCCTGCGCCTGCAGCAGCAGGGCGCCGAGATTGGCCGCCACGCCCTTGAGCGTGTGGGCACCGCGCTGGGCGCGTTCGAGGTCGCCCGCCTGCCAGGCTGCCCGGATGTCCTCGCCCGCCCCGGCCTGGCTGTGTGCGAAGCGGTGCAGCAGCCGCAGGTACAGCGAGGTCTTGCCCGAGGTGCGCCGCCAGCCCTGCTCGACGTCCAGCCCTGGCACCAGGCGCAGCTGCTCCATCAGCTGCTCGGCCGTCGGCTCGGGGACGGCGTAGAGCTGGGCATCGGGCGGCGTGGCCAGGCTGGGCAGCGGCACCTCGCCGACCTGCGCCCAGCGCAGCACGTGCTCGTAGAGCAGGGCCGGCTCGATGGGCTTGGGCAGGAAGTCGTTCATGCCGACGGCCATGCAGCGCTGCCGGTCCGCGGGCAGCACGTTGGCCGTCATGGCGACGATGGGCAGATGTTCGAAGCCGGGCAGGGCGCGGATGGCCTGCGTGGCGGCGGGGCCGTCCATCACGGGCATGTGCAGGTCCATGAGCACGAGCGCATAGGGCCGCGCCTGCACTGCAGCGACGGCCTGCGCGCCATCGCTGCAGACGTCCACGTTCAGGCCGGCATCGCGCAGCAGCTCGCCGGCGATCTGCTGGTTGATGTCGTTGTCGTCCACCACCAGCACGCGGGCACCGCGCAGCCGCTGCAGGTCCGGCATGGACGGCACCGCCACGCTCGGGGGGGAGGCGGTCCACTGCAGCGGCGCGGGACGACCCTGCAGCACCTGCATGAGGTGGTCCACCAGCACGGAGGCATTGAGCGGCTTGACCATCACGGCGGCGAAGTGCTCGGACAGCGCCTGCTGCAGCGCCTCCTCGCGGCCGAAGCCCGTGACCAGCATCATCGGCGGCAGGTGCTGCAGCCCGAGCTGGCGCAGGCGGCGGCCGGTCTCGAGGCCGTCCATCTCGGGCATCTGCCAGTCGAGCAGGATCAGATCGAAGGGCCGGCCCTCGGCCTCCGCCGCGGCCGCGGACCGCAGGGCGGCCGCACCGCCGGGCACGGCCACGACCTCGAAGCCGAGGCTGTCCAGCACGTCGACCAGCACGGCGCGGGCGGAGTCGTTGTCATCCGCCACGAGCACGCGGCGGCCGCGCAGCGCCACGGGCGGCGGGCGGTCCTCGGCCGGCGTGGCCGCCTTGCGCAGCTGCACGGTGCACCAGAACGTGGAGCCCTGGCCCGGCACGCTCGAGACGCCCGAGTCCCCGCCCATCAGCCCCGCCAGGCGCCGCACGATGGCCAGGCCGAGGCCGGTGCCGCCGTACTGCCGGCTGGTGGAGTTGTCGGCCTGGTGGAAGCTCTGGAACAGCTGGGCCTGCTCGGCCGGCCCGATGCCGATGCCGGTGTCCTGCACCTCGAAGCGCAGGCAGACCGTGTCGTCCTGCTCCCAGCTCTTGCGCACCCGCAGCGCGATCTCGCCGCGCTGCGTGAACTTGACGGCGTTGTTGCCGTAGTTGATGAGGATCTGGCCCAGCCGCAGCGGGTCCCCGACCAGGTGCTCGGGCACGTCGCGCCCGACGTCGAAGATCAGCTCCAGCCCCTTGGCCGCCGCCTTGCCCGCCACCAGGGTCGCGAAGTGGTCCAGCACGCTGCTCAGGTGGAACTCGATGCGCTCCAGGCTCATCTTGTTCGCCTCGATCTTCGAGAAGTCGAGGATGTCGTTGATGATGCCCAGCAGGTGGTTGGAGGAGAGCTGGATCTTGTCGAGGTAGTCCCGCTGCTTCGCGTCCAGCGACGTCTTGAGCGCCAGGTGCGTCATGCCGATGATCGCGTTCATGGGCGTGCGGATCTCGTGGCTCATGTTCGCGAGGAAGCTGCTCTTGGCCTGGCTCGCGTGGTCCGCCTGCTCCTTGGCCTGGCGCAGGGCCTCGGCCGCCTCGTGCTCGGCCGTCACGTCCTCGATCATGGCGATGAGGTTGGCGGACTGGGCGTCCCCCTCGAAGCGCCGCGCCGAGATGCGGGCCCAGAAGCGCTGGCCGTCCCGGCGCAGGAACTGCTGCTCGCGCTGGTGCAGGCGGCCGGCGGCGATGTCCGTGTAGAGCTCCCAGCCCAGGCGCTCGTAGCCCTCCTCGTCGGGGAACCAGACGCGCGTGGGCTGCCCCGGCAGCGTGCCGGGCTCCCAGCCGAAGATCTCCTCGAGGCGCTGGTTGCAGCGCACCACGCGGCGATCCTTGAGCAGCACGATGCCGATGGTCGCCGTGTCGAAGATGGCCTGCAGCTCGCGCGAGGTGTTCTCGAGGCGGTGCCGCTCGATCTCCAGGGCGGCGGCCGTCTCGCGCAGCTTGGCGGTGCGCTGCGCGACCTGGGCCTCCAGGTGCTGGTTGAGCTCGCGGATCTCGGCCTCGGCGCGGTGCCGCTCGGAGATGTCGCGCAGGATGACGGTGTAGAGGTGCTCCTGTCCCAGCTTGAGGTGCGAGATGGAGGCCTCGACGGGGAACTCGCGGCCGTCCAGTCTCAGGGCGTGGAGGACGGCCTGCTTGCCGGTGATGCGGGTCTCGCTGGCGCTCTCGCCGAACCGGAGAACCCGCTCGGCGTGCCCGGCCCGTGAGCGCTCGGGGATGAGCTCCTCGATGCAGCGGCCCTCCAGGGTGCCAACCTCGGCCCCGAACATGCGGGCGGCCGCGGCGTTTGCCCCGATGATCTGCTGCCGCTCGTCGATGGTGATGATGGCGTCCATCGCCGCCTCGACGATGCCGCGCAGCCGGGCGCGGCTGGTGGCCAGGGCTTCGCGGCTCTCGTGGATCTGTGCGGCCATGGCGTTGAAGCTGCGCGCCAGACGCGCAATCTCCTGCGGGCCCTGCTCCGGCACCGGGTGGTCCAGGCTGCCAGTGCGCGCGAGCTCGGCGCTGGCCTCCTCCAGCCGCTGCAGCGGCCGCGTGACCGCCCAGCGCAGCACGAAGCCCAGACCCAGCATCAGCGCCAGGGCCACCGCGAGCTGGGGCAGCAGGTGGGCGGCGGCGTCGTGCTCGGCCTGCGCCAGGTCTCGCTCCAGATCGAAGGACAGCAGCACGATGCCGCGCCGGAGGTCCCGCAGCCGGCCCAGGTCCCGGTTGTACGCGAAGGGCATCATCACGCTCATCGTGCGCCCGCTGGCGTCCAGGTGGACGTCCGGCACGGTGTTCATCAGCACCCGCCGGAAACGCTCGGGGTCGAAGCCGGGCGCCAGGTTGGCGGCCGGTGCGCCCTGCCAGGCCAGGCGATGGGCCAGCAGGATGCGGGCCTCGCCATCCAGGATCAGCAGTTGCGCCACCCGCGGGTCGGTGGTCGTGGCGCTGACGTCCGTGGCCACATGTCCCGGCCGCTCGGTCAGGTCCTGCTGCGCGGCGCGGGCCATCTCCTCGGCTCGCCAGAGCAGGTCATGCCGGGCACGGTCCCGGACCTGCTCGGCGCCACGGCTGCGTTCGTCGAAAAAGGCGAGCGTCAGGGCCAGCACCAGCACGCTCAGCACCGCGAGGGGCAGGGTGTTGCGAAGCTTGCCGCCGGCCTGCGTCATCGCGGTTCAGTCCTCGGGCAGGAACCGGGGGTCCAGCCACTGGTTCATGGAGGGCGGCGTGGCCATCAGCCCCTGGTCGAGCAGCAGCCGCACGAGCTGCCGGGCGCTGCGCGCGAGCGACCCTTCGGGGGCCAGCATCTCCCGGTTGCGGGCGGCGTCCGGGAGGATCAGGCCCTGGAACGCCGCGGCCACCTCCTCGGGACGCAGCGACAGCCGCGGCGCCATGAGGCGCGCTGCGTCCTGTGGCTGCTGGCGCAGGTGATGCAGCGCGGCGAAATGCCCGCGCAGCAGGGCGCGCAGGGCCTCCGGCCGTCCCTGGATGGCCTCGGCGCGGACGGCCAGCACATCGACGATGCGGTCGGGGATCGAGCGGCTGTCGAAGAGCCGGCGCGCGCCCTGCTTCTCCAGCAGGCTGGCCCAGGGCTCGGCGGTCACCACGGCATCCACCGCGCCGCTGCGGTACAGCTCGACGCTGCGGTCCAGCGACATGGGCACCTTGCGGACCTCGGGCAGCGCCAGGCCGGCGGCGCTCAGGGCGGCGCCGAGCATCAGCGCCCCGCTGGCGGAGTCCTCGGTGCCGATGCGCTGCCCCGCGAGCGCACGCAGGTCGCCGAGGCCGGGGCGGGCCATCAGGGCATCGGCGCCGGCCGAGCTGTCGAGCACGGCGATCACGCGCAGGTCGAGACCGTTGCCGCGGGCGGTCAGCAGCTCGTCCAGCGTGAGGCAGGCCGCCTCCAGCTGCGCGGTGGCGAGGGCGTGCAGGGTGTCGGTGTTGTTGCGCATCTCGATGAGGCGCACGCGCGAGGGGGGCAGGAGGCCGAGCTCGCGAGCCAGCACGATGAGCTCGTAGCCGGGAAAGACGATGCAGCCCACGCGCAGGAGGGGCGGCGGCGGCTGGCACCCCGCCAACATCGAGGCGCCCACCAGGGAGGCCAGCGCCGCCCCGCCGCGTCGCAGGCAATGGCGACGCGTGCAGGCGTTGTCGGGGTGGCGCGGAAAGGCTCGGACCATGTGCCGTCGAGGGCGCGAAGAATGCCCGCTGACGACTCTAGCATCTGGCCTGGTGATGCGCAGCACCGCGGAGGGCCAGTTCTTGCCTGGCGTCACGGCCCGCGTGCAGGGTCCCATCGACTGTGGCGTCGATGATGCACAAGGCTGCCTTGTCCCGTGGCGAAGCGAGACGCCCCCGGCCCGATGGCCCCGGTGCCGCGCGGTGGCCCGGCGGCCGTCGCTGCCTTGCGCGCCGGTCCGTTCCTGGGAGAAACCCGCGCTTAGGGGCATCGCCCTATGTCATCAAGCGCATGTAAGCTCGCCGCAAGTCTTGCCGATCCCGATCTGCAGGCCGCGCGGCCCCCGGCCGGCCGGCCCGCCTTCCCACAGGAGAAGTTCGATGCTGATTGCAGTGCCGCAGGAGACCGCGGCGGGAGAGTCCCGTGTCGCGGCCACGCCGGAGACCGTGAAGAAGCTGGTGGCCCAGGGCCACCGTGTGCAGGTGCAGCAGGGCGCCGGCCTTCGGGCCAGCGTGACGGACGAGGCCTATGCCGCGGCCGGGGCGGAGCTGGTCGCGCGCGAGCAGGCCTATGCCGCCGAGATGCTGCTCAAGGTGCGTGCGCCGGGGCCCGAGGAGCTGGCGCTCGTGAGGCCCGGCACCGTGCTGGTGGGCATGCTGAACCCCTTCGACCGCGAGGGCCTGCAGCGCCTGGCCGATGCCCGCGTCACCGCCTTCGCGCTGGAGGCCGCCCCGCGGACCACGCGCGCCCAGAGCATGGACGTGCTGTCCAGCCAGGCCAATGTGGCGGGCTACAAGGCCGTGATGATCGCGGCGGACCGCTACCAGCGCTTCTTCCCCATGCTCATGACGGCGGCTGGCACGGTCAAGGCCGCGCGCGTGGTGGTGCTGGGCGTCGGCGTGGCCGGGCTGCAGGCCATCGCCACGGCCAAGCGCCTGGGCGCGGTGATCGAGGCGTCCGACGTGCGACCCTCGGTGAAGGAACAGGTCGAGTCGCTCGGCGCCAAGTTCATCGACGTCCCCTACGAGACGGCCGAGGAAAAGGAAGCCGCCGAGGGCGTGGGCGGCTATGCGCGGCCCATGCCGCCGAGCTGGCTGGAGCGACAGAAGCTCGAGGTCGCCAAGCGCGTGGCGCAGGCGGACGTGGTCATCACCACCGCGCTGATCCCCGGCCGTGCTGCGCCGGTGCTGGTCACCGAGGAGATGGTGAAGTCGATGAAGGCCGGCTCGGTGATCGTGGACCTGGCGGCACCCGCCGGCGGCAACTGCCCGCTGACGGAGCCCGGCCAGACGGTCGTGAAGCATGGCGTGACGCTGGTGGGCGAGACCAATCTGCCGTCCCTCGTGGCGGCTGACGCCTCGGCGCTCTACGCCCGCAATGTGCTGGACTTCCTCAAGCTGGTCTGCACCCAGGAGGCCGCCTTCCAGATCCCGGCCGATGACGACATCGTCACCGCCTGCCTCGTCGCGCGCGACGGGCAGGTCACCCGGGCCTGAGTCCGCATCGATCGAGAGGAAACCGCCATGGAAGCCATCGACCACACCGTCATCAATCTCATCATCTTCGTGCTGGCCATCTACGTGGGCTACCACGTGGTCTGGACCGTCACGCCGGCCCTGCACACGCCGCTGATGGCCGTCACGAATGCCATCTCGGCCATCGTCATCGTCGGGGCCATGCTGGCCGCGGCGCTCACGCGCACCGACATGGGCAAGGTGCTCGGCACCCTGGCCGTCGCGCTGGCGGCGGTCAACGTCTTCGGCGGCTTCCTCGTCACGCGGCGCATGCTGGAGATGTTCAAGAAGAAGTCGCCCGCCAAGAAGGAGGCCAAGTGATGAGCCATTCCAGCAATGTTTCGACGCCGGCTGACGGGCCGGTGGGCCAGTGCTGCGAAGCGGCCGCCGCCAAGGAGGGCCAGGCATGAGCATGAACCTCGTCACGCTGCTGTACCTGGTGGCCAGCGTCTGCTTCATCCAGGCCCTGAAGGGGCTGTCGCATCCGACCACCTCCATCCGCGGCAACGTCTTCGGCATGGTCGGCATGGCCATCGCCGCCGGCACCACGGCGGCACTGATCGTCAAGCTGGCGCAGGGCGACGCCTTCGGGCTGAGTTATGTGCTGCTGGGCCTGCTCGTCGGCGGCGGCACGGGCGCCTTCATGGCGCAGCGGGTCGAGATGACCAAGATGCCCGAGCTGGTGGCGTTCATGCACAGCATGATCGGCCTGGCCGCCGTCTGCATCGCCGCGGCCGCGGTGCTGGAGCCGGCCGCCTTCAGCATCGCCGACGCGGCCGGGCGCATTCCCGGCGGCAACCGCATCGAGCTGGGCCTCGGGGCCTTCATCGGCGCGATCACCTTCAGCGGCTCGGTGATCGCCTTCGGCAAGCTCAGCGGCAAGTACAAGTTCCGCCTCTTCCAGGGCGCGCCGGTGACCTTCCCCGGCCAGCACTGGCTGAACCTCGGGCTGGGCCTGGCCTCGCTGTTCTTCATCGTCGGCTTCTGGCACTCGCAAAGCTGGCTGGACTTCGGCCTGGTGCTGGCCCTGGGCTTCGTGCTGGGCGTGCTGCTCATCATCCCGATCGGCGGTGCGGACATGCCCGTCGTGGTGTCCATGCTCAACAGCTACTCCGGCTGGGCGGCGGCGGGCATCGGCTTCTCGCTCAACAACAGCATGCTGATCATCGCGGGCTCGCTGGTGGGCAGCTCGGGCGCGATCCTGAGCTACATCATGTGCAAGGCGATGAACCGCTCGTTCTTCAACGTGATCCTGGGCGGCTTCGGCGGCGATGCCTCGGCGGCCGCGGCCGGCGGCGCGGTGCAGCGCTCGGTCAAGAGCGGCAGCGCGGACGACGCCGCCTTCATCATGGGCAATGCCGAGAGCGTGATCATCGTGCCCGGCTACGGCCTGGCGGTGGCGCGCGCCCAGCATGCGGTGAAGGAGCTGGCGGCCAAGCTCACCGAGAAGGGCGTGAGCGTCAAGTACGCCATCCACCCCGTGGCCGGTCGCATGCCCGGCCACATGAACGTGCTGCTGGCCGAGGCCGAGGTGCCCTATGACCAGGTCTTCGAGATGGAGGACATCAATGCCGAGTTCGGGCAGGCCGATGTCGCCATCATCCTGGGCGCGAACGACGTGGTGAACCCGGCCGCCCACCAGAAGGGAAGTCCCATCTACGGCATGCCGATTCTGGAGGCCTACAAGGCCAAGACCGTGATCGTCAACAAGCGGTCCATGGCCGCGGGCTACGCGGGGCTGGACAATGAGCTCTTCTACATGGACAAGACGCTCATGGTGTTCGGCGACGCGAAGAAGGTCGTCGAGGACATGGTGAAGGCGATCGAATAGCGACGATGGAACCCATTCATGGCTGAGCCCGGCACCCCGCCGCGGGGGGTGACGCGGACGGGCCGCCTGCGCGCGCTGCTGCTCGGCGTGCTCCTGCCATTGCTGGCCCTGCTGGGTCTGCATATGCTGTCCCTGCACCTCGGGCCGCTGAACATGCCGCAGGTGATTCGCCTGGTGGACGGCCAGTGGTTGGAGGACCGCCAGGGCGACCCGCCCCTGCTGCCCGGGCAGGCCATGCCCGAGAAGGCCGAGGCGATGCAGCTGCCGGACCTGCGTGTCGAAGGCAGCGAGCCCGGCTGGTACCTGCTGGATTTCAAGCTGGCCGAGGCCGTCCACGAGCCCTGGCTGGTGGCCTTCACGCACAGTCCGGAACTCAATCTCTACCTCGACGGCAAGCTGCTCGCGCGCTCCCAGCAGGGCCTGGAGCTGGAGCCCATGTACCGCGGCCTGCGGCTGGGCAGCAGCGGCGTGCTCATCAACGTGCCGCCGGCGATGCTGGAGGCGGGCGAGCACCGCCTCGCGCTGCACCTGGGGGCCACGGGCGAGCAGATGGGCACGATGTCCGTCGTCCAGATGGGGCCGGCGACCCAGATGCGCCAGCTGCAGAAGGCGCGCGACTTCTGGCAGACCGCCCGCCTGCTGACGGCGCTCAGCGCGGCGCTGCTGGGCCTCTTCCTGCTGCTCGTGTGGCTGGCGCTGCGCCAGGAGTGGGTGTACGGGATCACAGGGGTCTACGCGCTCAGCGCGGCGCTGCTGCTCCTGCCCTACCTCAGCGTGGCGCCGGTGCCGCTGCCCTGGTGGCGCATGATCCTCGACGCGGCGGACATCCTCGCCCGCGGCCTGATGCTGCTGCTGGTGGTGCAGTGGTTTGCGCCGGGGGACTCCTGGGGCCGCCGCCTGGCGCTCGGCTTCATGGCCGTGGCACTGCCGCTGGACCTCTGGGCCGCCTACACCGGCTCCTCGTGGGGGGCCTTCGAGAACCTCTGGCCCTGGTGGGCGCTGGGCAGTCGCGGCATCGTCATGGTGGGGGCCTGGGGCGTGGTGCTGCGGGCGGCGGTGCGCAGCGGCCTGGCCTCGCACAGCCTGGCGGCGGCCAGCCTCGGCCTGGCCTTCTTCTGCTGGGCCTATGTGGGCTACTTCGCGCTGATCGACGAGGGCACCTTCCCGCTGGTGGACATCAACGTCGCCGGCTATGCGGCCGTCGTCGGGATGGCGGGCTATGTGCTGCAGCGCCGCTTCGTGTCCTCGCTGCGCGCGCAGGCGCGTTCGCGGCAGGCCCTGGAGGAGGCGCTGGCGGCCCGCAGCCGCGAGCTCGAGGCCCGTTACCAGGACCTGCAGCGCAGCGAGCAGCTGCGCGTGGCGGCCCAGGAGCGGGAGCGCCTGCTGCAGGAGATGCATGACGGCCTGGGGTCGCAACTGCTGATGGCCAAGCTCGGCGCGCGCCAGGGCATGGACACCGACACCCTCGTGGCCCTGCTGGACGACTGCATCGCCGAGATGCGCCTGACCATCGACGCGATGACCGTGGACGACGGCGACCTCGGCCTGCTGCTGGCCAACGTCCGCCACCGGCTGCAGGACCGCCTTCGCTCGGCCGGGCTGCAGCTGGAATGGCAGCTCCAGGACACGCCGCACCTGCCGCGCCTGATGGGGGCGCAGGGCCGGGATCTCGTGCGCATCGTGCAGGAGGCGCTCAGCAACGTGCTGCATCATGCGCAGGCGTCGCGCGTGCGCTTCGCCACGCGCGTGGTGGACGACGGCGGGACCGTGCTGCTGAGCATCGGCGACGACGGCAAGGGGCTGCGCCGCCATGCACGCGAAGGCCAGGGGCTCAAGGGCATGCGCAAGCGGGCCGAGCGCATCGGCGCCCAGATCAGCTGGCGCGAGGTGGACCCGGGCAGCGAGCGGCCGGGCTGCGAGGTGCAGCTGCGGATCCCCGTGGCGCCGCGCGCCACCGCAGCCCCGGCGGAAGGCGACCCGGCGGACCGCCGGACCTGAGCGGGGCGCCGGGCGGCTCAGGCCACCAGCGGCGGCAGCACCGGCGAGCTCTGCTGCTGCCAGCGGCGGTGGATGTCCACCAGCTTCGGCGCCAGCGTCAGGAAGATGCCCGCCAGGTGCGGGTCGAACTGCCGGCCCTGCTGCTCCGCGATGTGGGCCAGTGCCTGCTCCGCCGGCCACGGCTCCTTGTAGGCGCGCTTCATGGTGAGGGCGTCGTAGACATCGGCGATGGCCACGATGCGCGCGGACTCCGGAATCGCCGTGCCCGCGATGCCGTGCGGGTAGCCGCTGCCGTCCCACTTCTCGTGGTGGTTCAGCGCGATCTCGGCGGCCATCTGGAACACCGGCGCGGCGCTCTTGGAGAGGATCTCGTGCCCCATCTGCGGATGCTGGCGCATCACGGCCCATTCCGCCTCGTCCAGCGGACCGGGCTTGGCCAGGATGGTCGTGGGCACGCCGATCTTGCCGGTGTCGTGCAGCGGCGCCGCGAGCTCCATCAGGCGGCAGCTCTCCACGCTCCAGCCGGCCGCGCGGGCCAGTTCGGCGGAGTAGGCCGCCATGCGCCAGACATGCGCGCCGGTGTCGTGGTCGTTGAAGTGCCCGGCCTCGCTGAGCATGAAGATGGCGTCGCGGTGGCTGCGCTCCAGGCGGCTGTGCTTGACGAGCGAGAGGTGCGTCTGCACCCGTGCCCGTACCACCAGCGGCGAGATTGGCTTCACGATGAAGTCCACGCCGCCGGCCTCGAAGCCCCGGGCCTCGTCGCCCACGTCCGAGAGACTGGTGACGAAGATGACCGGCAGGTACTCGGTCGCCGGATTGGCCTTGATGGCGCGGCAGACCTCGTAGCCGTCCATGCCCGGCATGCGGATGTCCAGCAGCACCAGGGACGGCTTGTGCCGGGCGATCGCCTCCAGCGCGCTGCCGCCGTCGCGGGCGTAGATGAGCTTGTGCACGGCGCCCAGCGCGAGGCGCATGGCGTCCAGATTGATGGGCTCGTCGTCGACGACCAGGATGGGTCCTTGCGGCATGTTCAGCTCTCCCTTTCCAGAACGGGGCCGCGGCTGGCGGCATCGAAGATGAGACGGGCGCCCCGGAAGTCGTAGCTCGCCAGGCAGCGGTCCAGTGCCGCGAGCAGCTCGGGGTTCAGATGGCCCTGGCACTGCGACAGCGCCTGGGCGAGGCGGTCGTAGTCGTCACTCTCGAGGGCCTCGCGGAGCTGGTCGGCGTCCTGCACGCCCGCCGGTTCGGACCGGACCGGGCGCGAGGGCGCGGCCGTGGCGTCGGCGAGTTCCTCGATCAGGTCGAAGGCCTGCCGGAGCGCCTGTCGCAGTGTCTGCAGCGGGGGCTGGGTCGGCGCGGCGGCGGCGGCGGCCTGCTCCAGCCCCGCGGCCGCGGCGGCCAGCTGCTCCAGCCCGAGCAGGGCCGCGGCGCCGCGCAGCTTGTGGGCAAAGGCGCCGCGCGCGTCGGCGTCCGGGGGCAGCTCCTCGAGGCTGTGGCGGTAGCTGGTGGCGAAGCGCAGCAGCGCGGCGTGCCAGGTCGCCTCGTCACCCAGCGACTGCAGGCCGCGGGCGCGGTTCAGCAGCGGCACGCCGGATGTCGCGGCGGCCGACGCCGGCTGCGAGGCCAGGCGCTCACCCGGCTCCAGGGCCTGGCGGATGGCCGCGACCAGCTCATCGGCGGTGTAGGGCTTGGCGACGAAGCCGTTGACGCCCACTGCCAGCGCCCGTTCGCGCTGTTCCTTGAAGGCGCCCGCACTCAGCGCCAGGACCGGCAGCCGGGCCAGCCGCGGGTGGCGTCGCAAGGCGCGCGTGGCACCGTAGCCGTCCAGCACCGGCATCTGCATGTCCATCAGCACGATGTCCACGCCGTCCTGGCTCTCGAGCAGCTGCAGAGCCGCCTGGCCGTCCTCGGCCTGCAGCGCCTGCGCGCCCTCGCGCTCCAACATGCGGGCGGCCACCTCGCGGTTGATGTCGCTGTCATCCACGACCAGCACGCGCCGGCCCTGCAGCCGCGGTGCGCCGTCCGGGTCCTGCGAGACGAACTCGAAGCGACCGCGGTGCCCCTGGGCGGCCAGCACGGCGTCATAGAGGCTGGAGGCGGTGACGGGCTTGGTGAGCACGGCGTCGACCAGTGCCTCGGTGTCCTGGCCGCGCAGCTCGCTGCGGTCGTAGGCCGTGACCATCACGATGATGGGCCAGTGCCGTCCCGGGGCGGCCGCGCCCTGGGGGCCGTGCTGCGCGCGGATGCGCCTTGCGGTCTCCAGGCCGTCGAGGCCGGGCATCCGCCAGTCGAGCACCAGGACGTCGTAGGCGCTGTCCTCGGCCTCCTCCAGGCTGGCCAGCGCCGCCTCGCCGGACTCGACGGTGCGGGCGCGCCAGCCCAGGCCCTGCGCGGTCTGGCGCAGCACCTGGCGGGCGAGCTCGTGGTCATCGGCGATCAGCACGGACAGGCCTGCGCCGGTGGGCCGCGCGGGCGTGTCGGCATCGGCGCAGGGCAGATGCAGCTCGAAGCTGAACTCGCTGCCTTGGCCGGGCTCGCTCTGCACCGTCAGCGTGCCGCCCATCAGGCGCACCAGCCGGGAGCTGATCGCCAGGCCGAGGCCCGTGCCGCCGTAGCTGCGCGTGGTGGAGTTGTCGGCCTGGTTGAAGGCCTCGAAGATCACGGCCTGCTTGTCCTTTGGAATGCCGATGCCGGTGTCACGCACGCTGAAGCGCAGGTGGCGCGGCCCGCAGTCTCCGGCCCAGGGCTCGTCCAGCCGCTGCACGCTCAGCACCACCTCGCCGGACGGCGTGAACTTGAGGGCGTTGCTCAGCAGGTTGGTCAGGATCTGGCCCAGGCGCATGGCGTCGCCGACCAGCTCGCCCGCGCCGGGCGGCGGCGCGCCGATCAGCAGCTCCACCGGCTTGGCCCCCAGCATGGGCGCCATGAGGGAGGCGAGGTTGTCCAGCACGTCCGCCAGCCGGAAGGGGGCCTGCTCCAGCTCCAGGCGCTCGGCCTCGATCTTGCTGAAGTCCAGGACGTCGTTGACGATGCCCAGCAGACCCTTGCCGGCGCCGTGGATCTTGCCGACCATGTCGCCCGCCTCGCCACCCAGCTGCTGCCGCTGCAGCAGGTAGGCCAGGCCCAGGATGGCGTTGAGCGGTGTGCGGATCTCGTGGCTCATGTTGGACAGGAAGGCCGATTTCGCCAGGTTGGCCTGCTCGGCGGCCACCACCGCGTCCTGCAGCTGGGCGGTGCGCTTGAGCACGAGGCTTTCCAGGTCGCTGTTGAGCTCCTGCACGCGCAGCTTGGCCTCGACCTCGGCGCTGATGTCGAGGTTGGTCCCCACGACCTGCACCGGCTGGCCCTGACGGTCCCGCTCCAGGATAGCCGCCGCCTTGATCCAGCGCACGCCGCCGCTGTCCAGCATCACCCGGAAGACCGGGGTGTAGGTGCCCTCGCCGCGGACGAGCTGCTGCAGCTGCCGCTCGGCCTCGGGCAGGTCCTGCGGGTGCACGTGGCTGCGCCAGTACTCGTAGAACAGGCCATGCTGCCGCTCCTCGGGCGGCAGCTCGTAGAGCTCGCACATGCGCTCGTCCCAGAACAGCTGGTTGTCGCCCAGCTGCCAGATCCAGATGCCGATGCCGGCGGCGTCCACGGCGAGGCGGAAGCGGGCGTCGTGCCGGCGCTCCTCGGTGACGTCGCGTGCCGTCTTGGCCGCGCCGATCACCCGGCCGTCGGCGCCGCGCACGGGCGAGACCGTCACCGTCACGTCGATCAGGCGCCCGTCGCGGCGCCGGCGCACGGTGTCGAAGAGGGGCACGACCTGACCCCGCGCGATGGTCTCGAGGATGCGCTGCTCCTCATCCAGCAGCTCGTCGGGGACGACCAGCTCGGACATGGAGCGGCCGAGCGCCTGCTGGGCGCTGTAGCCGAAGATGCGCTCGGCGGCGGGGTTCCAGCTGATCACCCGGCCCTGCAGGTCCTTGCCGACGATGGCGTCATTGGAGCCTTCGATGATGGCCGCCAGGCGCTCCATCCCGGCCTGCGCCAGACGCCGCCGGTGCAGGGCCAGCAGGCCCACGTGCAGCAGCAGCGCGAGCAGGGCGCTGGCCAGGAGCACCAGCACGGCGGCCCGGCCGGGGGTCAGGGCGCCGGCCTCCGGCAGGAAGGCGGGCGTGATGCCGGTGTCCACCTGCCAGGAGCGCCCGTAGATGCTGAGGCTGCGCTGCAGTTGCGGGCCGTCGGGCAGCGCCTGCCCAAACCCGGCCGAGGCGAAGAGCGGCGGGGCGCCGACCTCCTGGCCGGCATCGCGGATGCGCAGCACCATGCCCCGGGGCACGGCGCCCAGGCGCTGCAGGACTTCGTCCATCGCCAGCGGGCAGTAGGCCAGGGCGAAGGCGGCGGCCCGGCGCTCGGCGACGGTGCCCACCGGGCGACCCTGGCCGTAGATGGGCAGCAGGAAGAGCATGCCCTGGTCCGTCTTGCCGCTGGCCTGCACCAGGGTGATCGGCTGCGAGAGGACGGCCCGGCCGCTGTCGATGGCCTGCAGGGCGGCGTCGCGCCGGTGCGGCTCCGAGGCGATGTCCAGGCCGATGGCCGCCGTGTTGCCTTCGATGGGCTCGAGGTACTGGATCACCAGGCGGTCGCCGTCATGCGGCGCGATCTGCCGGATGGCGAAGCCGTGCCAGCCGTCGGCATTGGCCGTGCTCAGGAAGGCATCCTCGCCGTCCCGGGGCACCTTGCGGATCACGCCGAAACCGCGGGCGCCGGGGAACTCGTGCTCCAGGTCGCGCGACGCCATGTAGTGACGGAAGCGTTCGCGGCTGATGAGTTCCGGGCCGGTGGTGATCACGGCCCCGCGCGCCCCGCGCAGGCCGAATTCGTAGGTGCGGATGCGCTCCTGCAGGGAGTCCAGCACCGTGTCGGTGGCGGCTGCGAGACGCTGCTCCAGCTGCATCCGCTGGTCCCGGTACAGGCGCTGGCCCACCGCGGCCGCCAGCACGGCGCCCAGCGCAACCACGAGCAAAGGGCCGGCCAGGCCGGCATGCCAAGGTTTCATCGCTCAGTCCTGCATCTGCAGGTGCCCGGGCAGGCGCCTCGCGGTGCCGTCCCGTCACACCGGAACCAAGTTGCTCGGATTGGCCGCTGCCACTCCCCGTGAGCTCCGGCGCGCCTGCTGCAAGGGCAGCCGCTGCTCGGCTCTGGACCATCCGAGCCGCCAGGGTAGCGTGCCGCCCGGCCCTTGTCTTGATGCCCTTGTGACATTTTTTGCAGCTGATACTGCGATCGCTGACACCCCCTTCGGGGCGATTTGGGGTTTCTCTCTAGTTTCGCTATCGAATCCCCTGATCGCGCACCCGTGCGCCTCGGGGAGAATCGGCCCGAAGAATTGGAGACAACAATGGAGAAACCCTGGCTGAAAAGCTATCCGGCGGGCGTCCCCGCTGACATCCACGCGGAGCAGTACGCCTCGCTGGTCGAGCTGATGGACGCGGCGTTCAAGAAGTACCCGGACCGGCCAGCCTACACGCTGATGGGCCGCACCCTCAGCTTCGCCCAGATCGACGATGCCTCCCGTGCAATGGCCGCCTATCTGCAGGGCCTGGGCCTCGAGAAGGGCGATCGCGTCGCGATCATGATGCCCAACGTCCCGCAGTACCCCGTGGCCGTGGCCGCCGTGCTGCGTGCGGGCTATGTGGTGGTGAACGTCAACCCGCTGTACACCCCGCGCGAGCTGGAGCACCAGCTCAAGGATGCCGGCGCCCGCGCCATCATCATCATCGAGAACTTCGCCGCCACGCTGCAGCAGGTGATCAACAACGTGCCCACCAAGCACGTCGTGCTCTGCGCCATGGGTGACATGCTCGGCTTCCCCAAGGGCCTGATCGTCAACTACGTGGTGCGCAAGGTGAAGAAGCTGGTGCCGGCCTTCGAGCTGCCCCAGGCCGTGCGCTTCAACGACGCCCTGAGCCGCGGCCGCGGTCAGGCGTACAAGGCGCCCAAGGTGGCCTCCTCCGACATCGCCGTGCTGCAGTACACCGGCGGCACGACGGGCGTCAGCAAGGGTGCCGTGCTGCTGCACCGCAACCTTGTGGCCAACGTGATGCAGGCCGAGGCCTGGTACCAGCCGGCCCTGAAGAAGGTGCCGCAGGGCGAGCAGGTGGTGTCCATCTGCGCGCTGCCGCTGTACCACATCTTCGGCTTCACCACGAACATGATGCTGTCCATGCACATGGGCGGCTGCAATGTGCTGATTCCCAATCCGCGCGACCTCCCGGCGGTGTTCAAGGAGCTTTCGAAGCACCGCTTCCATAGCCTGCCGGCAGTGAACACGCTCTTCATGGCCATGGCCAATCACAAGGAATTCAACACGGTGGACTGGAGCCACCTGGTGATCTCCGTTGGCGGCGGCATGGCGGTGCAGCAGGCGACGGCCAAGCTGTGGCTCGAGAAGACCGGCTGCCCGATCTGCGAGGGCTACGGCCTCTCGGAGACCTCGCCCGTGGCGAGCTGCAACCCGACGGATTCCAAGTCCTACACCGGCACCATCGGCCTGCCCGTGCCCGGCACCGAGATGAAGCTGCTGGACGACGACGGCCAGGACGTGCCTTTCGGCGGCACCGGCGAGATCGCCATCAAGGGCCCGCAGGTCATGGCCGGCTACTGGCAGCGCCCGGACGAGACGGCCAAGGTCATGACGCCGGATGGCTTCTTCCGCACCGGTGACGTCGGCCAGATGGACGAACGTGGTTATTTCAAGATCGTCGACCGCAAGAAGGACATGATCCTGGTCAGCGGCTTCAACGTGTACCCGAACGAGGTCGAGGACGTCATCACCCAGATGCCCGGCGTGCTCGAGTGCGCAGCCGTCGGCATCCCGGACGAGAAGGCGGGCGAGGCGGTCAAGGTGGTGATCGTGCGCAAGGACCCCAACGTCAGCGAAGCCGACGTGCGGGCCTTCTGCGAGGCCAACCTGACGGGCTACAAGCGCCCGAAGATCGTGGAGTTCCGGACCGAGCTGCCCAAGACGCCGGTCGGCAAGATCCTTCGTCGGGAATTGCGCGACAAAAAGTAGCACTTTCCCGACGGCCGGCCCTTGGCGCAGCGCGTAAGCTCGCGCCGAGGAGACTTTTGCCGTGTTGGACCAGAGCTATCAGAAAACCGACGCTGGCCGTGCCGAAATGAAGGTGCGCCAGCTCGTCAATGCCCGTGCCACCCGCAACCTGCTGCTGGTGATCGATGCCAGCAAGTCCGCCCGGCAGTGGCTGGGCCTCGTGCAGGGCAGCACCGAGGCGGACGTCCAGCAGCTGCTGCAGCTGGGCATGATCCAGGCGGTCGGCCATGCCCCCGCGGCTCACCCGGCCGGCACCGAGGCCGCCAGCCCCTTCGCTCCGGCCTTCGGGGGCGCGCCCGCTGCCCCGGCACCCGCACCGGCCAGCGCCCCGGCGGCCTCCGCTGCGGCCCCGGGGGGGGACGTGCCTCAGCTGGACTACGAGCAGCTCTACGCCTACCTCACCCGCCACGCCAAGCAGTACCTCGGCCTGATGAAGGGCTACAAGGTGGTGCTGGAGGTCGAGCGCTGCAGTGGCCTGCCCGAGCTGCAGGACTACGCGCGCCGCTTCGTCGAGATGGTCCGCGAGGCCCAGGGCGACGACCTCGCCGAGCAGGTCCGCCGGGCGATGGGGATGCACTGAGCGCTTCCCTGGCACACTGGCGGGTTCCGGCGAACCTCACCTGACCCCGCCCATGCCTCCACGCTTCTTCGTCGACACCCCGCTTGCCGGCCCGGCCGAGCTGAGCCTGCCCGCGTCCGCGGCGCGTCATGTCCAGGTCCTGCGCCTGCAGCCCGGCAGCCCCTTGACGCTGTTCGACGGCTCGGGGGACGAATGGCAGGCGGAGGTCACGGCCATGGGCCGCAGCGAGGTCCGCGTGCAGCTGCATGCCCGCCAGCTCGTGAACCGCGAGCTGGCCACGGCCCTGACCCTGTGCGTCGTGATGCCGGCCAATGACCGCATGGACGGCATCGTCGAGAAGGCCACCGAGCTCGGCGCCGTCGCCATCCAGCCTTTGATGAGCGAGCGCTCGGTCCTGCGTCTGCAGGGCGATCGCGCGCAGAAGAAGCAGGTGCACTGGCAGGGGGTCGCCATCGCGGCGGCCGAGCAGTGCGGCCGCGCCTGCGTCACGCAGATCCACCCCGTGCAGACGCTCGCCGCCTGGTTGTCGGGCCTGGACGGCGCGGCCCCCGCGCGCCGCTGGCTGCTGAGCCCCACCGCGGCCCGCCCGCTCGCCGAGCGCGCCGCGGGCGAGCCGCAGCCCACGCTGGTCCTCAGCGGGCCGGAAGGCGGCCTGAGCGCCGCCGAGGAGCAGGCCGCCCGCGAGCGCGGCTTCGAGGCCCTGCAGCTGGGGCCTCGCATCCTGCGCGCCGACACCGCCCCATTGGCCGTGCTGGGCTGGGTGGCGCTGCAGCAGGGCTGAGCTCGAGGCGCACGCGCCATGTTGGACGTCTACCTGGGCAGCCGCCACGGCGCGCCTTGCCTGCAGCTGCAGGAGCGGGACTTCGCGGGCCGCTGGACCCTCGTCGAGGCGCTCCGGCAGTGCGGCGTCGCTTTCGACTTCTACCGCGACTTCCACATCCAGCCCGCGCATGCGGCGACGCTGGCGCGCGTCCTGGACCCCCGGCTGGCCGCGCCGCTGAACCAGGAGTCGCCGGCCCTGCTGGCGCTCTATGCCCTCCTGCTGCGCGCGGCGCTCGAGGGGCACACGCTGTACTTCGTGGGCGACTAAGTCCGGCCATCGCCATGACGAGGGGTCGCCCGCCTCCGGGGCTGCTAGCCTTGCCATCCCACCCCCGAAAGCGCGCATGAATCTGCCCCTGTTGCTGCTGACCCTCTGCCAGGGCCTGCTGCTCACCAACAACATCACCTTCATCGCCATCAACGGCCTCGTGGGCCTGGCGCTGGCGCCGCAGCCCTGGATGGCGACGCTGCCCGTGTGCGGCTATGTGGCGGGCGGTGCAGTCTTCGCGCCGCTGGTGGCGCGGCATCAGCGTCAATGGGGCCGGCGGCGCGGCTTCCAGCTGGGGGCGCTCGTGGCGATCGTCAGCTGTGCGCTGGCCGCGTGGGCGGTGAATGAGCGCAGCTTCTGGGGCGTGGTGCTGGCCACCGTGATCGCCGGCTACTACAACGCCAGCGCCGGTCTCTTCCGCTTCGCCGCGACGGAGCTGGTGCCGCCGGCGAAGCGCGAGACGGCCATCTCCTGGGTGCTCGCCGGCGGCCTGCTGGGCGCCGTGGTCGGCCCGGCACTGGCCCGTTACAGCCGCGACCTGCTGGTGCAGCCCTTTGCCGGCGCCTACCTCGTGCTGATCGGCGTGGGGGTGCTGAGCCTGGGCGTGGTGTCGCTGATCGCCTTCCCGCCGCTGGCTGAATCGCAGCCCGGCGCCCTCACCGGGCGCCACTGGCGGCAGATCGCGCGCGAGGAGCCGCTGTTCCTCGTGGCCATGGCCGCCTGCGCGCTGGGCTATGGCGTGATGAACCTGCTGATGGCCGCCACGCCGATCGCCATGAAGCAGTGCAGCCTGCCCTTCGACAACGCCACGCTCGTGCTGCAGTGGCACGTGCTGGGGATGTTCGTGCCGAGCTTCTTCACGGGCTCGCTGATCAAGCGCTTCGGCGCATTGCCGGTCATGGCCGTCGGCCTGCTGCTGAACCTGGCCTGCGTGGCCTTCGCGCTGGCCGGTCAGGACCTGACGCACTTCCTGGGCGCGCTCCTGACCCTGGGCGTGGGCTGGAACTTCCTCTTCGTCGGCGGCACCACCCTCTTCACCGAGACCTACCGTCCCGAGGAGAAGACCCGGGCGCAGGCCGCGATGGACATGGCCATCTACGGCACGATGACGGTCACCGCCTTCAGCTCCGGCGCGCTGGTCACGACGGGCGGCTGGCAGTGGATGAACCTCGGTTCGCTCGTGCCGCTCGCCATCGCCGGTGTGGCGCTGGCGGTCGGGGCGCGCCGGCTCAGTCGGCAGCGCGCGGCTTGTCCCGTGCCGAGCCCTTGATCAGGTCGAAGCGGAACAGCCGGCACTCGATGGGCCCGTTCCACATGGGCACGCGGCGGTTCTCCTTGAGCCGCATCTTCGTGGGCAGCTTCATGTCCGGGCACAGCAGCCAGGCGGTCCAGCCGGCCGGGTTCTCGGTGTAGCTGCGCTTCCAGTGGGCGGCGAGGCGGGGGAAGAAGTCATCTTCCGCATCCCGCTGCTCCGAGCCGCTGGCCTCGCGCACCGCGGCGGCCTTGCCCCGCACCTCGATCCGCTCGCCGTAGGGCGGATTCATCATGATGGTGCCGGGCATGCCCTCGGGCAGCTTGGGCGCGGCGCGCTCCAGGGCATCGCCGCCGTTGAACTGGATGTACTGCGCCACGCCGGCGCGTTCGGCGTTGCGGCGGGCGAAGTCCACCATCCGGAAGGTGACGTCGCTGGCGAAGATGGGCACCTCGGGCGCCTTCACGCGGGCCTGGGCGGCCTGCTTCATCTCGGCCCAGCGCGCGCGCAGCGGCTGGAAGGGCAGCTGGCGCTCGAAGGCGAAGCGGCGCTGGATGCCGGGGGCGATGCCGCAGGCGATCTGTGCCGCCTCGATGGGAATGGTGCCCGATCCGCAGCAGGGGTCGTGCAGCGCGCCGCCGGTCTCGGGCGTGCCGCGCCAGCCGGCCGCGGCGAGCATGGCGGCGGCCAGCGTCTCCTTCAGCGGGGCGTCGCCCTTGTCCACGCGCCAGCCGCGCTTGAACAGCGGCTCGCCCGAGGTGTCCACGTACAGTGCGGCGCGGTCCTCACCCAGGTGCAGCACGACGGGCAGGTCCGGGGCGCGGGTGTCCACGCTCGGGCGCTCGCCCGTGGCGTCGCGCAGGGTGTCGCAGATGGCGTCCTTGATGCGCAGCGTGGCGAAGTTCAGGCTGCGCAGGGGCGAGCGCTGGGCCGTGGTGTCCACGCGGATGGTGTGCTGCGGGCCGATCCAGCGGTCCCAGTCCACGCGGCGGGCCAGCACGTAGAGATCGTCCTCGTGGCGGTAGCCGCCCTCGGTCAGCTCGATGAGCACCCGCTGCGCGAGCCGGCTCTCGAGGTTGATCTGCATGACGTCCTCGGCCGTGCCCTGCACCGAGCAGCCGCCGCGCATGGCGTGGATGCGGCCGCGCGGCAGGATGCGGTGCAGCTCTTCCTCCAGCAGGGGCTCGACCCCACCGGGGCAGGAGACGAAGAGATACAGCGTTTCAGGGCGGGACATGGCGGAGCTTCGGGCGTGCAAAGGGCGTATTGTCCCAGAGCCCCGGCCGGGGCGCCCATTCCCGCGGGTGGCCGCCCGCTCAGGGCGTGCGGAGTTTCGCGGCGATGGCGTCGGCCAGCGTCCGCACGCCCAGGGCGTTGAAGTGATGGTCGTAGGGGCCGATCTCCAGCGGCAGCCGCGTGCGGTGCCAGGCGTCCTCGAAGGCCGGCGCGAGGTCCAGCACCTCGATGCCGGCCTCCTGCAGCCGGGCGCGGAAGCCCTCCAGGCGGGCGATGTGGGCCGGGCCTCCGGCGGGCAGGGCGTCGTGGCGAGACTCGATCGCCACCAGCACGCGGCTGTCGGCGAGGTAGGGACGCAGGCGCTGCAGGAAGGCCTCCGTGACGGCCTGCTCCGCTGCCGACCACGGCGGCTCGGCCCTCGGCGCCGCAAGGGCCGCGGGTGGGCTCATGTCGGGCCGTGCCTGCTTCACGGCCTGCTGCCACAGGCGTGGTCCCGAGAGCTTCAGCTGCCCCAGCAGGTAGTTCAGCAGGGCGCTGTGCCGCAGCAGGCGCTTGACGGCGCCGGCCGGCGGCTGCTGCTCGGTGCGCGGGGTCAGGTCTTGCCGGTCCAGGCAAGGACCCTGGACATTGCCCGAGCCGCACAGGCCTTGCGCCACGTCGCCGTTCTCCAGCAGGATCACGAAGCGGCGGATGCCGTAGCGATCGTGGGCCAGGCGCAGGCGCTCGACATGGTCGAGCAGGCTGCTGCCCGGTGCGCCGAGGCCATAGACGGCCGGGCCGGCAAGGGCCCGCTCCAGCTGGGCGTCGGGCCGGTCGGCGGCGGGCAGGGCGGAGGCCTCGACGAGACTGTCGCCGATCAGGGCGACGGCCTGCGCGTCGGGCGTGAAGTCGTGTTTCGCCAGGAAGCCGGCGTTGTTGGCCTGATGGCGCTGGGGGTGGCGCAGGTCCCAGCCGATGGAGGTGGTCCAGCCATGTCCGGCGGGGTAGCTCAGGACCATCGGGTCCAGGTGGTAGTCCTTCATGGTGGCGTCGGACACCGGCAGCGCCTGCAGCGTGAGCTCCAGGGCCGCCAGGAGGGCCAGCATGCCGGGCAGGACGTGAGTGAAGGCGCGCCGCATGGTCAGAAGTTGAAGTAGATGAAGGCGCTGACGGCATTGCGCGCGGTGTTCAGCAGCACGAGCAGTGCCACGGCCAGCAGGGCGGCACCGGTGGCGAAGGCCCGCAGGCCCGGACGCTGCTGCATCTGCGCAAGGAGGCGCTGACCGATGGCATTGCTGTTGGGCAGCGTCACGGCGGCCAGCCCCAGCACGGCACACAGCATCCAGCCGCGCGCCGCGGGCAGGCCGGCCTCCCACAGCAGGCGGTCGAGGCCCGCCGGCTCGCCCGTCGGCAGCAGGGCGCGCAGCAGGCGCAGCGCCCCGTCGAGCGTCGTCGCGCGGAAGAAGATCCAGGCCACGATCACGCTCAGCAGCGTCAGCCCCCAGGCCAGCACGCGCCAGCTCCACAGGCCGGCGAGTCGCTGCTGCAGGGCCTGGCCGCACAGGGCGCGGAAGCCGTGGTTGATCATCAGGTAGCTGCCGTGCAGCGCGCCCCACAGCACGAAGGACCAGCTCGCGCCGTGCCACAGGCCGCCCAGCACCATGGTCGTGGCGAGGTTGAGGTAGCGGCGGACACTGCCGTGGCGGTTGCCCCCCAGCGCGATGTAGAGGTAGTCCCGCAGAAAGGTCGAGAGCGAGATGTGCCAGCGCCGCCAGAAGTCGCTGATGCTCGTGGCCTGGTAGGGCGAGTCGAAGTTGAAGGGCAGGCTGACGTTGAACAGGCGGGACAGGCCGATGGCCATGTCCGAGTAGCCCGAGAAGTCGAAGTAGATCTGCAGTGTGTAGGCCAGCGCGCCGAGCCAGGCCTCCTGCAGGGTCGGCACCTGCCCGGCGTCGACGGGGTTGAAGACCGCATCGGCCCAGGGGCTGATGCCGTCGGCCAGCACGATCTTCTTGAACAGGCCGATCACGAAGATCAGCAAACCCGCGCTGAAGTGGGCGCCCTGCCAGCGGTAGGTGGCCGGGTCGCGGAACTGCGGCATCATCTGCGCGTGGTGCAGCACCGGCCCCGCGATCAGGTGCGGGAAGTAGGTGACGAAGAGGCCGTAGTGGCTGAAGCGCAGTTCCTTCACGCCCTTCTGGTAGCTGTCCGCCAGGAAGGCGATCTGCGTGAAGCTGAAGAACGAGATGCCGATGGGCAGCAGCACGGTGCCGAGCTGCCAGTGCTGGCCGGTCAGCGCGTTCAGGTTGTCGATGAAGAAGTTGGCGTACTTGTAATAGGCCAGCAGCGCGAGATTGGCGCTCACGCCCAGGACCATCCAGCGTTTGGCCGCGGCCCGGCGCTCCTCGGCCCGTGCCGTGGCGATGATCCGCCCCAGCAGGAAGTTGCCGGCGATGGAGCCCAGCAGCAGGAGCACGTACATCGGCATCCACACGCCGTAGAACGCCACGGACGCGCCAAAGAGCGCGCTGGCAGCCCAGGAAGGCCGCCAGCGACCCAGGCCGAAGAAGAGCGCCAGGGTCAGCGGCAGGAACAGGCAGACGAAGGCTGCAGTCGTGAACAGCATGACACGTCGTTGAAAAGTCAGGCACCGGCCCAGGGTCGGCAGGAGGCGCAGTGTAGGCCGCGCCCTTGGCCGCTTCCCCCCTAAGACAAAGGGGGCTGGCTGCCTTCGGTGCCGCGCCGCACCAGCGCCTCGAAGTCCGCCAGGGGCAGCGGCCGGGCGTAGAGATAGCCCTGGAAGGCATGGCAGCCCTGCTGCACCAGCGCGTCCCGCTGGGCTTCGGTCTCGACCCCTTCGGCGATGACGTCCAGGCCCAGGCTGTCGCCCAGCTGGATCACGGCGTGGGCAATGGCCAGGGCATTGGGCTCCTTGACCAGATCGTGCACGAAGCTCTGGTCGATCTTGAGCTGGTCCAGGGGCAGACGCTTGAGGTAGGCCAGCGAGGAGTAGCCCGTGCCGAAGTCGTCCAGCGAGAAGCGCAGGCCCAGGCTGCGCAGTGCCAGCATGAGGGCGATGACCTGCTCCACGTTGTCGACCAGCGCGCTCTCGGTGAGCTCCAGCTTCAGCCGCTCCGTCGGCGCGCCGCTGCGGGCGAGCAGCTGCTGCATGAAGCCGAGGAAGCCCTTCTGGCGGAACTGGTGGGCGCTCAGGTTGACGGCCAGCGTGATGTCGGCGAGCTGCGGTTCGCGCGCCCACAGGCCCAGCTGCGCGCAGGCCTGCTGCAGCACCCATTCGCCCAGCTGCGCGATCAGGCCGGTCTGCTCCGCCAGCGGGATGAAGCGGGCCGGCGACACCCAGCCGCGCTGCGGGTGATTCCAGCGCAGCAGGGCCTCCGCGCCAACGATGCGCCCGGACGTGTCCACCTGCGCCTGGTAGAACAGCTCCAGCTGCTGGCAGTCGATGGCCTGGCGCAGATCCGCCTCCAGCGCGGTCGTCTCGGCCATGGCGGCCTGCGTGGCCGGGTCGAAGAAGCACAGGCGGTTGCGGCCCGCGCCCTTGGCCTGGTACATGGCGTGGTCGGCGTGCTTGAGCAGGTCCTCGCTGCTGTTCACGTCCCCGCCCCAGATCACGATGCCGATGCTCGGCGTGCTGTGGTGCTGGTGTCCGTCGAGCTGGTGCGGCTGGCCCAGCACCCGCAGCAGCTTCTCGGCCGCGGCCTCGGCATGCAGCGCCGCCACCTGGGCGTTCTGGCCGAGGTCCTGCAGCACGACCACGAACTCGTCGCCGCCCCAGCGCGCGATGGTGTCCTCGGTGCGCAGCGCGGCCTGCAGCCGGCGGCCCACGCCCACCAGCACGCGGTCGCCCATGCCATGGCCCAGGGTGTCGTTCAGCGCCTTGAAGTTGTCGAGATCGATGAAGAGCACCGCGCCATGGCGCTGGGTGCGGCGGTTGATGGCCAGCGCCTGGTTGAGGCGGTCCAGCAGCAGTCGGCGGTTGGGCAGGCCGGTCAGCGAGTCGTAGAAGGCCAGCTGCTCGATCTCGGCCTCGGCCTTCCTGCGCTCCGTGATGTCACGCGTCAGGCCGATGAACAGGGGCTCGCCGTCGCGCTCGATCTGCGACACCGCCAGGCTCATCGGGAAGATGGTGCCGTCCTTGCGCTGCCCGCTGACGTCGCGCCCGATGCCGATGACATGCGGCACCCGTGTATCGAGGTAGCGCCGCACGTGGCCGGCATGGTGGGGGCGCTCCGTCGCGGGCATGAGCAGCTCCACGCGCTGGCCGACCAGCTCAGCGGCCTCATAGCCGAACATGCGGCAGGCGGCCGGATTGATGGCGTCGATGCGACCCTGCGCATCCATGGTGATCATGCCGTCGACCATGTGGTCGAGGATGGCCTGCGTGTGCTGCGCCTGGGCCTGCAGCTGGGCCTCGGCCCACTTGGTGGCGCTGATGTCCATGTGCGTGCCCACCACGCGCGTCGGCCGGCGTTCGGCGTCGCGCGCCATGATGCGGCCGTTGGCATGGATCCACACCCAGTGCCCGGCGCGATGACGCATGCGGTAGTCCTGGGTGTAGTGCGCCAGCTCGCCCGCCAGATAGCGCCGCAGCTGCTCGCGCACCACGGCGCTGTCGTCCGGGTGCAGGCGGTCCTCCCAGGCGCGCACGTGACCCTCGATCTCATGCGGCTCGTGCCCGAGCATGGCGCACCACCGGGCGTCGAAGCGGCTCTCGCCCGTCACGAGGTTCCAGTCCCACAGTCCCAGCTCCGCACCGTCCAGCGCCAGGGCGGTGCGGGCGGCGCTGTCCCGCTCGGTGCGGCGCTGCTGCTGGCGCAGGTGCTCGACCAGGCGGCGGCGGCGCTGGTAGAGGTACAGGCCCAGGAGGGCCAGCAGGCTGACGACCGATCCACCCAGCAGCGCGCTAAAGAGCTGGCGCCGCCACGGACCTTCCACGCTGCGCATGGAGCGGCCCACGGCCACGTGCAGGCGCTGGTCCAGCCAGAGACTGTCGGGCGACACGGACCGCGCCGCAACCAGGCGCAGGTCATGGCTCAGGCCGGACTGCTGCAGGTGCAGGCTGGCCGGCTGCCCGGAGCGCAGGTGGTTCTCCAGCACCGAGCCCGGGCGGGCGAGGACGTTGCCGCCGATCCAGCCCTCCATGTACGGCTGCACGGCGAAGATCGTGCCCCCCTCGTGGGCGATCGCCGCCCACGTGTCCTCCGAGGGCTGGACGGTCGCCAGGACCAGGGCGAAGTAGTTGGGGTCCAGGCTGGCCACGATCACGCCCTGCCAATGCCCCTCGGCGTCGTGCAGGGAGCGCGCCAGTGCCACGCTTCGGTCGTCCAGCAGCGTCTTGAAGGGGGGGGTGATGTGCAGCAGCCCTTCCTGCGGGCGCTGCCGGCTCTGCCGGAAATAGGGGCGGTCCGAGACGTCGCGACCCAGCAGTTCCGGCATCGACGAGGCCTGGATGCGCCCGCTGGCATCAACCACCAGCAGCAGCCGCACGCCGGGCATGGCGCGGGTGAGGGTCTGCAGGACCGCTTCGCCGTCGGCCTGCTTCTGGTCCCGGCGCCAGCTCGGGTACTCGGCGTCCACCGTCTGCAGCGCGGCCTGGATGGCGATCAGCTGCTGCGAGACGATGCCGTCCAGCGTCTGGACGAGGCTCTGCAGCTTCTCGCTTTCGTGCGCGCGCGCCACGCGGCGCTCGTTGTGCAACCACAGGGCCAGCAGCAGCCACATGCCGGCCAGGGCCAGGCACAGCCCGAGCCAGGCATGCCAGGGCCGGCGCCGCGTGCTGCCCGAGCCCATGGCGACCGGCGGCGCTGCGTCAGGCGACGGCCGGTCGGCCGCCGCAGGGCGGGAGGAAGAGAAAGGGAGCATCACCATGGCACAAGCAGGCGCCACAGTAGCGAGCCCGGCCGGGCGCCGGCTTGATGTTGGTCAAGCTCGGCGCCGGATCTCGCAATGCCATCGGTTGCAGTGCGGAGACCGCACGGTCCGGAGGCTCAGGGATGGGCGGCCATCACCTGGGCCACGGCGGCCGTCAGGCGCTTGCCGTAGGGCACGTGCAGGAACTCGTTCGGGCCGTGGGCGTTGCTCTTGGGGCCGAGCACGCCGCAGACCATCATCTGCGCCTTGGGGAAGCCCTTCTGCAGCATGCCCATCAGCGGGATGGTCCCGCCCTGGCCGATGTAGCCGATCTCGGTGCCGAAATGCGTCATGCTGGCCTCGGCCACGGCCTTCGTGAGCCAGGGTTGCAGGTCGGGCGTGTTCCAGCCCGTGGCGCCGTAGGCCCCGGCGCGGCCGTCGGGCACGAAGCTGACCTTGGCGTTGTAGGGGGCGTCGTCTTCCAGCAGCGCCTTGAGCTTCAGCGCGGCCTCGTTGCCGTCGATCAGCGGCGGCAGGCGCAGCGAGAGCTTGAAGGCGGTGAAGGGGCGCAGCACATTGCCGGCATTGCTGATGGGCGGCATGCCGTCCACGCCCGTGACCGACAGCGTCGGGCGCCAGGTGCGGTTCAGCAGCACTTCCAGGGGTTCGGTCGTGACGGGCAGCACCGGGCCGCCGTCCGCACCGCAGGCCCAGGGCATGCGCTTGTAGACCTCCGCGCCGAGGATGTCGGCCGTGGTCTGTGCCTGGGCGATGCGGTCCGTCGGGATCTCGCAGTGGAAGTCGGCGGGCAGCAGGCGGCCGGTCTTGGCGTCCTCCAGGCGGTCCAGCAGCTGGCGCATGATGCGGAAGCTGCTCGGGGCCACGCCGGAGTTGTCACCGCTGTGGATGCCTTCCGTCAGGACCTCGACCTTCAGCGTGCCCGTCACGTTGCCGCGCAGGCTGGTCGTGAGCCACAGGCGGTCGTAGTCGCCGGCGCCGCTGTCCAGGCACACCACCAGGCTGACGTTGCCCAGGCGCTCCTTGAGCATGTCGATGTAGGCCGGCAGGTCGTAGGAGCCGGATTCCTCGCAGGTCTCGATGATGCCCACGCAGCGCGGGCGCGGGATGCCCTGGCGGTCCAGGGCCATGATGGCCGTCAGCGAGGCGTAGATGGCGTAGCCGTCATCCGCGCCGCCGCGGCCGTAGAGCTTGCCGTCCTCGTACTTCGGCGTCCAGGGGCCGAGGTCCGAGCGCCAGCCGCTGAATTCGGGCTGCTTGTCCAGATGGCCGTACAGCAGCACCGTGTCCTGGCAGTCGGCCTTGGTGGCCGGCACCTCGAAGAAGATCACCGGCGTGCGGTCGGGAATGCGGATGACCTCCAGCTTCAGCCCTGCCACCTTCTTGCTCTCGACCCAGCTGGCGGCATTGCGCAGCACGGATTCGATATGGCCGTGGGCCGCCCAGTCCGCATCGAACATGGGGCTCTTGGCCGGGATGGCGATGTACTCGGTCAGGGCGGGAACGATTTCCTCGTCCCAGACCTGGGCGGCAAACTGCCCCAGGCTGCTGGCCTCGTCGGCTTGCAGGGGCAGGTTCGGGTCACGTGCGTTCATGGCGGTCTCCTGGCGGCTGGTGGCCGCGAGGGGAGGATTTTAAGGCGGCGAGCCAGTCGGCACAGGGCCGATGGTCATGCCGGTGCAAGAGGCATTGAGCGAACCTCATGGCAGCCCATCCGAAGGGGCTTTCCAGTCCTGGTGCACATTTGCGGTGAAGCAGGGGCGGCAAGGAAAAGATCATCCACCGACGGTGCGATCTTGGAGGCTTCAACGATGAACTCAGATTGGGTCGATCTGCTGAATGCCACTGATGTGGCCAGCTACAAAGCCGGCATCGTCCGGTTTGCCCACGACATCGGCTTTCGGACCGTCGATGCGATGACTGTCGTCGACCACGAGGATGGTCGCGTGGAGTTCCAATTCGTCGAGAACATCGACAACGCTGATTGGACTTCGCTGGATCCCGCCTATGCCAAGCGTGATCCGGTCATGCAGCATCTCAAGCGCAGCAGCCAACCGATCATCTGGGGCGCTGGCAACTACCGTGATGCCGGGGTGCGGGAAACCTACGATGTGCTGGCCAGCCTGGGATTGCACAGCGGCTTGAGCGTCGCCTCGCACCTGCCCGACGGGCGGCACTTCGTGCTGGGCGTTCAGGCGGACCGGGATCTGTCCCGGTGCGTCAGCCATATGGCCCAGGCGCTTCCGAAACTGGAGCTGTTTTCCGTCTATGCGCTGGATGCAGCGTTCAGACTCCTGTTACCCCCCGAACGTCAGAACGTCGGCGAATTGGCCTTGCGTGAAATCGAGGCGCTTCGCTATGGTTTCGATGGGTGGTCCGGCCGCATGCTGGCGGATAGATTCAATATGGGGGAGGCGTCCTGCCAGGAATGGCTGGGGCGCATTGCTGCCAAGCTGGATTGCTGCCATTTTCGGCAAGCTGCGCTGAAGGCTTGGCGCATTGGGGTCTTTTGTTGATGCAACGCCTGAAGCGCGCAGACATCAATTTGCCGTGGGAATGTGCAGCCCCGTTTCTTGCGCATTGCAGATGGCACGGGCGTCTGTGGACGGCACGCTGCTGTCTGCTATCCGAAGCCGCTTTAGTTTGTCGCTTGCAACTGGCCCACGCCCGTTAAAGCTTGCATGGCGTGGGTTGTGTGCACTGCTAGCCTGCAAAAGCAGTCCCATGGACTCGCTCAAGAGGGCTTGACCGGTTTCTGCTTACCAAGTCGGCCAAGTCGGCGGCGGCGGCGGTTGCAACGGTGCGGGCACCGAGTTTGCTGCCGGCAATTCGGGGGAAGACTCAGCAGTGCCTCCGCCGGAAACAAGCTGTAGCTCCCTGCTGGACAGCAGGACCGGCCGGTCAGTCAGTGCCTCTTCGGCCAAGCGCTGAGAAAGCAGGTTTTCATCAAGTTTCATTTCATGCTCCTAAATGGTTAGTGAATGATTCCAAGCCTCAAAGCTTTGAGAGCAGCCTGATGCTCGTTGGCGCAGCTCAGGCTTTGCTCCAGACGCCGGAGGCATATCGTCAGCGCGTCAGAGCTGACGTTCAAAAGAACTGCAATTTCCTCCTTCGATTTGCCATCAAGTAGCCAACTCAATACATCGACTTCCATGCGGGTCAACTCGACCGATAGCGTCTCTGCAGGCAAGAACAATCGAAATGCTGCGTCCAGTGCGTGCGTCATGAACAGCTGCAGCTGTGGAAGTGCATGGGAAACATGACGAGAGTCGGCCAATACATCCTTGTCCGTGTGCATGCTCATCACGAAGTGGCGTCCATTCCTGAGATGGCAGCAGGTATGAATGCCAGACTGCATGCCAAAGGCTGAAAGGACGTCATGGATGTCGACTAGACCAGTCTCTACGTATGTCCGTGCTCCCCACACCATCGGCACGCTACTTCTTTTGCAGTGCTGCATAACAGGGTCGCGCCGGCCGTAGCCGGGGTCCAAGGCATACCAGCTCGGGTTCTCTATGGTGCTGACATAGACGAACTGGGTTTCCGAAGCTTCATGGTCAAGAACCGTCAGAGCATCTGCGGTTCTGAACCCCAAGTTATTCGCAAACCGAGCAATCTCCGCCCTGAACTCGCCTTCGCTCTGTGCAGCCAATACGCCGAGATGGTCTTTGTGCAACATGGGTGGCAACTCTGTCGGTTCGCACGGATTGTGCGGACGTGTCTGCCCCGGCGCCGCTGTCACGCTTGACAGTAGCCATGCGCCGTCACGGCAAGGAGACTCGCGCCCAGATTCGGACAGAAGCAGCTCGATGCAGCCTCCCTCGCACAAGTCACCGGCCTTGATGAACTGGACCGCGAGGTCCTGGCCGGCTGTCCTGTGGTCCGTAAGCAGCAAGACGGCGCTGAAGTTTGCGCACCTGCAGACCACGCGTCTCACGAGCGTGGATGCCAGCATGGGTTGCGTCGCCTACGGGCGCACGCTGTGGGCCTGCATCAACAGCGTGGATGCGATTGGCCTCGGTTGGGAATGGGCGCAGCTGGACTATCCGCAGAACTGCCTGCTGGTCGCCGATGCGATGTCGGTTGCCAGCAATCTGCGGTTTGTCGACGCGGCGATGGAACGATTCGTCAGCGCGAACAGGTCCACCGTGTATCTGAACACCTTGGTAGCCGCGCTGGACTGGCGCGCCGAAGTCGCCCGCCAAGCCGGACTCAAGCTCGACTAGCCCCGCGCCTCAGCGCTTCTCCAGCCAGCCCCTCAAACGCTCGAACACCTGCTGCTGCTCGGGCTCGTTGAAGATCTCGTGGTAGAGCTTGTCGAAGCACTGGGCCTGGACGATGGCCTTGGGGGCGGTGGCGGCGAAGCGGCTGGAGCCGGCAGGGGCGACGCAGCGGTCGGCACCTGCCCACATGAGCAGGGTCGGGAGCGTCCACTCGGCAGCACGGGCCAGCACGGCCTCGCCGCCGCGGGCGATCAGGGCGGCCAGCGTGGGGGTGATGCGGTTGTGCACGAGCGGATCGAGCTGGTAGGCGCTGACCACGTCCTGGCTTCGGGAGATCCACGCCGGCTTCAGGCCGTTGCCCACCGCTAGGTGCGGCACCAGGGGCAGGGTGGCGGCAAGCAGGCCGCGCTGGAAGGCACTCATCTCGACCGCCAGCGCAGGAGAACTGAGCACCAGGCCGTCCAGCGGGCGGAACCACGGCGCCGGGCGACCGTCCGGCCCCGGCAGGCCGCCCGCGGCGAAGCGCGCGGCGATCAGGCCGCCCATGCTGTGTCCGAGCATCACCAGCCGGCCGGCGCCCAGGGTCTCGTCGGCGCGCAGCTCGTCGATCACCAGGGCCAGGTCTTGCTCGAAGCGCCTGTCATGCGGCAGGTCGCCACGCGGGCCGCCGGAGGCGCCGTGGCCTCGCTGGTCAAGCCCGACCACATGCCAGCCCCAGTGGTTCAGGTGCGCCGCCACGTGCTCGTAGCGGCCGATGTGCTCGCCCAGCCCATGGACGATCAGGACCGTGCCTTGCGCCGGGCCCATGCCGGTCTTGTTCCATTGCCGCCAATGCAGGGGCACGCCATCATCAGTCTTCAGGGTTCGCATGCGGCGAAGTGTAGGCAGGGCCCGGCACGGCTCTCCCTGGGGCAAGCCCTGGGAAACGTGTGCTTTGACCTAGGGGCAGCTCTCCAGCCTTGTCGCCTGGGCGATGGCCGACACCCCAGGAGGCGCTAGGCTTGGCGCCTTCACACCGCTTGGCAAGGACTTCCATGAGCGCTTCGGACTACTTCGACCTGGACCTGCAGGAGGACGGCATCGCCCGGCTGACGCTGAATCAGCCGGCGCGCATGAACACCATGGCGCCGGACTTCTTCCCGGCCTTCCGTGATGCCATCCAGCGCCTGCACGACGAGGGCGGAACCCGCGTGCTGGTGATCGCGTCCACCGGCAAGCACTTCAGCGCCGGCATGGCCCTGCAGACCTTCGCCGGGCAGGGCGGCCTGCTGGACACGGGCGATGCCCGCGCGCGGCTGTCGTTCCAGGAATCGCTGCGCCGGCTGATGGCCTGCTTCTCGGTGCTGGACGAGGCGCGCTTCCCGGTGATCTGCGCCGTGCAGGGCGGCTGCATCGGCGGCGCCTTCGACCTCGCGGCAGCCTGCGACATCCGCCTGTGCACGGCCGACGCCTTCTTCAGCATCCAGGAAACGACCATCGGCATGGCGGCCGACCTCGGCATTCTTCAGCGCCTGCAAGGCCTGATGCCCGCCGGCATGGCGCGGCAGATGGCCTACACCGGTGAGCGGCTCGGCGCCGAGCGCGCCCTGCAACTGGGCCTGGTGAACGCCGTGGCGCCGGATGCGGCCGCGCTGCTCGAGCAGGCACTGGCGCTGGCCCGGCAGATCGCGCTCAAGTCGCCGCTGGCCATCGCCGGCAGCAAGCTGGCGCTCAACCACGCGCGGGACCACGGCGTGGCGGCGTCGCTGCAGCAGATGAGCCTGCTGCAGAGCGCCATCTTCGACACGGGCGAGATGGGCCGCGCCATCGTGGCCTGGCAGGCCAAGCGCGAGGATGCGGGCTTCGCGCCGCTCAAGCCGGTGGCGTCGCTGCCCGAGGGCTGACGCCCGCCCGTGCCCGCTCAGCCGGCACGGCCGAGCTGGTCCAGGGCGGCCTCGGCGGCGGCAATGGCGTGGCGGTTGACGTCGCGGGCATGGGCGCTGCTCAGGCGCGCGTCCTTCAGCACCTGCTCCAGCACCGGGCGGGCCTCCGCCCTGCGATTGCTGGCCAGCAGGAACTGGCCCCAGGCGCTGTGCGTCTCGATGCCGCTGTGGGTGCGCAGGGCCACCTCGAAGGCGGACTCGGCCTCCTCGGGATGGACCACGGCCAGCAGGCGAGCCATCAGCAGGGCGAGCTCACCGCTGAAGCGCGCCGGCTGGTCCGCGAACAGGCGACGCAGGCTGGCCACGGCCGCCGCTTCCTGGCCCGCCGCCGCCTGGCAGCGCGCCAGACCGCTCAGCGCCGCCGCGTCATGCGCGAAGACCCCCTGCGCGCAGGCCTGGAAGTGCGGCAGCGCCTCGCCGGCCTGGTCCGCCTCCAGCAGGGCCTGCGCGAGCCGCAGCCGGTTGCCCATGCTGGGCGTCTGTTCGAGCGCCAGGCGGGCCTCGCGCAGCTCGCGCTGCGGGTCGATGATCTGGCGCAGCGCGGCGCCGGCCCGCCGGCCCAGGCGGCTGTGACGCTGCTCGGGCAGGAACTCGGCAAAGAGGTAGACCAGGCTGCCCAGGAAGGGGAAGGACAGCAGCACGAAGAGCCACACGGTGTTGCGGCCGGTGCGCACGGCGTGCACGGCAAAGAAGATCGCGATGGCGACGTGCAGGAGGGCGAGGAATGGCATGGGATCTCCCTGGAAGGACGGCCTCGGAGCGGGCGTTTGGCCGGCACTATATCGAGCGAGGCGCCGCCGCGCCCCCTCGCCATCCCGAACGGCAGGCCGACGCCGCGCCCGTAGCATGCGTCAGCTGCCTGGATCGACACCATGCCCTGGACCTTCGCCCATCCCGCCGCGGTGCTGCCGCTGCGCCGCCAGTTTCCCGACCCCCGCCTGCTCGCGGCGCTGATCGCGGGTGCCCTCGTGCCGGATCTGGCGTATTACCTGGGCGGGCTGCTCGGGCCGGTCGACGCCGGGCGCTGGGGCCGCTGGGCCCATGCGCCGGGTGGATGGCTGCTGGTCGATACCCCGCTGGGCGGCCTGATGGCGGGCCTGTTCCTGGCGGGGCGGTCGTGGATCGCCGCGCCGCTGCCCCAGCCCTGGCGCGGCGGCCTGCAGGCGCTGCCTGGCCTGCGCGACGCCGACCTGCGCTGCCTGGCGCAGCTGCTCCCGGCCAGTGCGGCCGGTGCGGCCACGCATCTGCTGTGGGACGGCTTCACCCATGCGCCCGGCTTCTTCGTGCAGCACCTGGCCTGGCTGCGCACGGAACTGGGCCTGCTCGATGGGCGACCCTGGCAGCTGTTCAACGTCCTGCAGCATCTCAGCACGCTCGTGGGGCTGGCCGTGCTGTGGCGGATGCTGGCCGCATGGCGCCGTCGCCTGGGCCCTCCGGAAGCGGACGGCGCCGAGCCCGCGGCGGAACGCCTGCGCCGGGCCGCCCTGCTGGGCCTGCTGGCGATCGCCGGCGTCCTCGGTGCGCTGCTCGCCCGGCCGGATGGCGGCTGGCAGGGGGAGCTTCATGCCTGGGTGGTCCGCAGCGTCGTCCTTGCGACCGGGCTGGCGGCACTGGGCTATGCCCTGCTGGCCGTGTGGTGGCGGGCGCGCTGAGGGGCCGCCCGCCGCAGGGGCTCAGCCCATGCAGAAGGCGTTGAGCTTGTTGCCGTCGAGATCGCGGAAGTAGCCCGCATAGAAGCCGCCGCCGCGCAGCCCCGGCGCGCCTTCGTCCTTGCCGCCCAGGGCGAGCGCCTTGGCATGCAGGGCCTGGACCTTCTCCTGGCTGTCGACCACCAGGGCCACCATCACCCCATTGCCCACCGTGGCGGGCTGGCCGTCGAAGGGGCGCAGGACGCCGAAGCCCGGCGTGTCGTGACTGACGCCCCAGGCGTAGCCGCGGTCGAACTCCATCAGGCGCTTGCCGCCGATGACGGCGAACAGCTCGTCGTAGAAGGCCGCGGCGCGCGGCAGGTCATTGGTGCCCAGGGTGGTGTAGCCGATCATGGGGGGCTCCTCGTCGTCGTGAATGGGAAAGAAGCAGTCCGTGAAGCCTACACGTTTGCGGCCGCCGGGCGGAGGAGGCTTGACCCGAATCAAGGACGAGGGCCGCCAACGGTGCGAACGTGAGGGTTTGATGACAGCCCCCGGAGTCCAGGATGCCTACCCGCCGAACCCCGCCCACCACGGCCACCCCTGCGCGCAAGGTTGCGCCGAAGCCGGCGTCGACGTCTGCGCTGAACGGCGTGCAGGCGCCCCAGCCGCGCCGGGCGGGTGCGGGCGACACCAGCGGCAGCGGCCAGCCCGAGCGCATCGCCCGCCGCGTCGCTGCCGACCGGGTCGAGGCCGCGCAGGCCCGGGAGCTGGAGGCGCTCAAGGACATCGCGCAGACGGGGGCGACCGGCGGTCTGGCCAGCTCGGTGAAGAGCCTGCTGGCGGGGGCCTCGCCGGATGACGCCCTGGCGCTGCGCCAGGCGCTGCTGGCCGAGCTGCAGGAGCTGCCCGGCACGGGACGCCATCCCGACGATGAGCTCTCGCCCACCTGGCGCCGCGGCGGCTATCCGTACAAGAACCTGATGTCCCGCAAGGCCTACGAGAAGCAGAAGTACCGCCTGCAGGTCGAACTGCTGAAGTTGCAGGCGTGGGTGAAGGCCACGGGCGCGAAGGTGGTGATCCTGTTCGAAGGGCGGGATGCGGCAGGCAAGGGCGGCACGATCAAGCGCTTCATGGAGCACCTGAATCCTCGCGGCGCCCGCGTCGTGGCGCTGGAGAAGCCAAGCGAGGTCGAACGCGGCCAGTGGTACTTCCAGCGCTACGTGCAGCACCTGCCGACGGCCGGCGAGATCGTCCTCTTCGACCGCAGCTGGTACAACCGCGCCGGCGTCGAGCGCGTGATGGGCTTCTGCTCCGATGCCGAGTACCAGGAATTCATGCGTCAGGCGCCCGAGTTCGAGCGCAACCTGGCCCGCTCCGGCATGCACGTGATCAAGTTCTGGTTCTCCGTCAGTCGCGAGGAACAGCGCCGCCGTTTCAAGGAGCGCCGGGCCCATCCGCTCAAGCAGTGGAAGCTCTCGCCCATCGACCTCGCCTCGCTCGACAAGTGGGACGACTACACGCGGGCGAAGGAGGCGATGTTCTTCCACACCGATATCGCCGAGGCACCCTGGACCGTCGTGAAGTCCGACTGCAAGAAGCGCGCGCGCCTCAACGCCATGCGCCACGTCCTGCACCAGCTGCCCTATGCCAACAAGGACCTCGAGAAGATTGGCCAGCTCGACCCGCTGCTGGTCGGCCGTGCGAACGTGGTCTACGAGCGTGGCGAGAACCAGTCCGCCCCCGGCCCGGACAAGGCCTGAAGGAAATCAGTCGTAACGTTAGTGTCAACACGCTGCGCCACTGCGCGGCGTGTGAGGGCGCCTTCTGACGAGAGGCCGGCGCACCCCGCCAGCGCCTCGTGAGACGCCCCATCCGCCCCGCAGGAGGGCCCCACGCGCGGGGCCCCCGCGCCCCCGCGGAGCGTGCGGATCCGGCCGCGCCGGCCCATCACGCCTGCCCCGCCGGTGGCGGGCTGGCGAAGCCCGTCGGAGGGGAATGGTGGATCGCCCGCTCCGGTGCATGGGTATGTCGACGGGTATGATCAGACGCCCCCACTCCCGTTGCCCTGCACCATGGAAACCGTCTTGCCGCAAGAGGTCCGCGCCGATGCGCTTCGCGTCCGCGAACGCGTGCTCGGCAGTCTCGGCCCGGGCGACTGGACGGCGCAGGTGGCCGCATTCATCGAGCAGTTCGCCGTGGTCGGCCCGCTGGACCACTACGGCCACGTCCCGGCGGCGGCCGAGGCCACGCTCGCGGCAGTGCGCCAGACCGGCGGTGAACCGGCCGTCACGCCCTTCCTGCAGGCGGCGCTCGCCGGGGCCATCGCGCGCAGCCTCGACAGCGGCGCCGTGGCAGCGCTGCCGCCGAGAGTCCGTGGCCACCAGCTCCGGCAGTTCCAGCGCATCCTCCGGGAGCTGGTGCCCGACGGCCCTGCGCTCAACACCGACCAGGACGTGTTCCGCAAGGACATGGGCCTGGCGACCCTGCGGCTGATGGCCGCCGCCGCCCAGCTGATCGACATGCGCTGCGGTGTGCCCCGCTCGCTGCTGACGCGCCAGGACTGGGGCACCGCCGCGAGGGGCCTGCTCACCTTTGTGCAGCTCGGCGGCTTCAAGCCCTACATGCAGATCCACACGCACAAGTCCTACCTCGATGAATTCAACGAGGACGGCTGGGCGGAGTGCTACCGCTGCTGCGCCGAGCTGTGCACGGCGCATCCCGAGCTGCGGGGCATGTTCGGCAGCAGCTGGTTCTACGACCCCGTGGTCATGGAGATCAGCCCGCGCCTGTCCTATCTCCAGTCCGTCCCGCGCCAGGGGGGCGCGCACCTCTGGTATTTCGCCACCGGCGGCGATTCCATCGGCAATGCCACGGCCACGTCACCGAGCCGGCGCAAGCTGTACGAGGAAGGCCGCTACGTTCCCAAGTCCTACATGATGGTGTGGGGGCGCGAGGCTCTCATCGAGTGGGCGCGCCTCGACGCTGCTGCCGCACCGGCGGCGCCTTGAGGGCCTGCGGCCCCTGCCGGCCCGACATCCATCTCCCGTCACGCCCATGAATCCTGCCAAGCGCCTTGTCTATGGTGCCGCCCGCGCGCTCGGGCTGTTTGCGCTCGCACGCCATCTCACGCGGCACCGGGTGCGCATCCTCTGCTTCCACGGCGGCAGCCTCGGTGACGAGCACCGGTTCAACCCCCTGCTGTTCTGCACGGGCGAGCACCTGGCCCGCCGCCTGGCCTGGATGGACGCCCACGGCTTCAGCTGGGTGAGCCTGGACTCGGCCACGGACATGCTCAAGGGCGCCGCTGCACGCCCGCGCCTGCCGGTGGTGCTGACCTTCGACGATGGCTGGTATTCCACCGCCCAGGTCCTCGGCCCCGTGGTGGCGCGCCATCAGGTGCCGGCTGTGCTCTACCTGTGCACGAGCCACTTCCAGCGCGGCGAGCCCGTTCCCGACGTCAGCATGGCCTACCTGGTCTGGCAGGCCGGCGCGCGTGTCGTGCACCTGGACGGCGTCGATCCGGCGCTGGATGGCCGCTACGACCTGGCCGATCCGCCGTCGCGCAAGGACTTCCTCGCCCGCGCCATCCGCTGGGTCCGCGAGGCGGGCGCGGGCGATGTCAGCGCGCGGCTGGACCTGCTGGCCGGCGCGCTGGGCCAGAGTCCCAGGTCGCTCGACCTGGCCAGCCGCCGCTTCAGCTATCTGGACGGCCACGAGCTCCAGGCCCTGCGGGCCCAGGGCTGGTCCATCGAGCTGCATGGCCATGAGCACCGCTATCCCGCCGGCGACCCGGCCGCGCTGGCGCAGGACCTGCAGCGCTGCCAGGCGGTCTTCGCCTCGCAGTCGCTGCCCCCCGGGCGGCACTACTGCTACCCCAGCGGCAATCACGACGCCGCGGCGCACGAGCTCATGACGCAGCATGGCGTGGAGACCGCCACCACCTGCCTGCCCGGCCTGTGCCCCGAGGGTGATGCCCGTGCGCTGCACTACCTGCCGCGCTTCCTGGACGGCGCGAACATCCCGCCGCTGGTCTTCGAGGCGGAGATGAGCGGCTTCGCCGACGGCGTGCGCTGGCTGGCCCGCCTGGGCCGGCGCGGCTGAGCCGACACCTGAGCCGACACCTGAGCCGACACCTGAGCGCCCGCCCGCCCCGCCCGGCGCGGTCGAGACTCAGCCGCGGTCGAACTTGAAGACGGCCATGCTGGCCATCAGGTTCGGCCAGCGCCGCACGACCTGGCCGTCCTGCACGCCGAAGCTGTCGAGGAGACGCAGCCGGTTCTTGCGCGCCAGGATCTCGAAGTCGGCGTAGGTGCCCACGCGGATGTTGGGCGTGTCATACCACTCGTAGGGCAGGGTCCGCGTGACCGGCATGCGGCCGGCCAGCACCTGCAGGCGGTTGGGCCAGTGCGCGAAGTTGGGAAAGCTCACGATGCCCACGCGGCCCACGCGCGCCGTCTCGCGCAGCATGGCCTCGGCATTGCGCAGGTGCTGCAGGGTCTCGAGCTGCAGCACGACGTCGAAGCTCTGGTCCTCGAAGACGGACAGGCCCTCCTCCAGGTTCAGCTGGATCACGTTGACGCCGCGGCGTGCGCAGGCCAGCACATTCGCATCGGACAGCTCCACGCCGTAGCCCGTGCAGCCGCGCTTTTCCTGCAGCCAGGCCAGCAGCTCGCCCGTGCCGCAGCCCAGGTCCAGCACGCGGGAGCCTTCGGGCACCAGGGCGGCGATGGTCTCGATCAGGGGGGTGCTCATCAGCGGAACTCCTTGGCGATGCGCTCGAAGTAGGCGCGCAGCACGCCGTGGTAGCGGGGATCCTCCAGCAGGAAGGCGTCGTGGCCGTGCGGGGCGTCGATCTCGGCGTAGGAGACGTCGCGCCGGTTGTCCACGAGGGCCTTGACGATCTCGCGCGAACGGGCCGGCGAGAAACGCCAGTCGGTCGTGAAGCTGGCCAGCAGGTACTTGCAGCGGCTGCTGGCGAAGGTGCGGGAGAGGTCCCCGCCGTGCTCGCGGGCCGGGTCGAAGTAGTCCAGGGCGCGGGTGATGAGCAGGTAGGTGTTGGCGTCGAAGTACTCGCTGAACTTGTCGCCCTGGTGGCGCAGGTAGCTCTCGATCTGGAACTCGATGTCCTGCGTGCTGTAGCCCAGCTCGGCGGCGCGGAGCTCCCGGCCGAACTTCTGCTCCATCACGTCGTCGCTGAGGTAGGTGATGTGCCCGATCATGCGGGCTACGCGCAGCCCGCGCTTGGGGATGGCGCCGTGCTCGTAGAAGAAGCCGCCATGGAAGTCCGGGTCGGTGACGATGGCGCGGCGCGCCACCTCGTTGAAGGCGATGTTCTGGGCCGAGAGGCTGGGCGCCGTGGCGATGGCGATGCAGTGCCGCATGCGGTCCGGGTAGCGCAGGGACCAGTCAAGCGCCTGCATGCCGCCCAGAGAGCCGCCCAGCACGGCGGCCAGCTGCGTGATCCCGAGGGCGTCGAGCACGCGCGCCTGGGCGTCCACCCAGTCGTGCACCGTGACCACGGGGAAGTCGGCACCATAGATGCGGCCGGTGTCGGGGTTCGTGTGCATCGGGCCCGTGGAGCCGAAGCAGGAGCCGAGGTTGTTGATGCCGATGACGAAGAAGTGGTCGGTGTCCAGCGGCTTGCCGGGGCCGACGAGGTTGTCCCACCAGCCCTCGCTCTTCTCCTGCCCGGCATAGGTGCCCGCCACGTGGTGGCTGGCGTTCAGCGCGTGGCAGACGAGCACGGCGTTGGACTTGTCGGCGTTGAGCTGGCCGTAGGTCTCGTAGACCAGCTCGTAGTCGCGGATCCGGGCGCCGCTGCGCAGGGGCAGGGGCGCCTCGAAGCGCATGCGCTGGGGCTGGACATCGCCCACCGATGCTGTGGCCATCTGGACTCTCCAAAAACAAAAACCGGCTCCGCGAAAGGTGCGGACGCCGGTTTGCAGGAGCGCCCCTCTTTAGCGGAATTTATTGAGCGCCCGCAATTCGGAACAAATCGGCGCTGTGCGGCGGATTATAGGCCGCCGGACCCCTGCAGCACGCCCATGCGCTGCAGCAGGCGCTGGTGCTCGCCGTCGCGGCGGAGCTTCTCGAAGGCCTCGAGCAGCGGCTGGATCTCGCGGTCGGTGAGGTCCGGGCTGCCCACCAGCCAGATCTCGCTCTGGTCGTAGCTGGGGCCCACCACCCAGTCCTGGGGCGCCTGGCCGGCCGCCTGCAGTGCGGCCATCACCACGGGCACGGCGCCGTAGATCAGGCCGGCGCTGCCCTCCTCCATGCGGCGCAGGATGTGCTCGTAGCCGGCCTCCTGCGAGACGTGGCGGAAGCCCCGCTTGTGCAGGCTGTCGCTGCTGAGGGCCCCGCGCAGCGTGAGCACCTTGGTGCTGCGCGCACGGGCCTCGTCGATGCCCTGGGGCCAGCGGCTGCGAGGGCCGATGAGGGCGTAGCGGTGGGTGTACAGCGGCACGAGCCAGCGGTAGAGCAGCTCGCGTTCGGGCGTGCGGGCCAGCGGCGCCATGAGCACCTGGTGGCCGGTGCGGGCCATCAGCGTGGCGCGGGCGAAGGGATAGAAGTGCGGCTGCAGGTCCCATCCGGCGCGCTCGCACAGCAGCACGAGGAAGTCGCCCAGCGGTCCGGGGGCATCGCGGCCCTGCGGGCTGATCACGGCCGGGAAGTCCGCGGTGACGAGCTCCATGGCGCCGGCCGGCACCGCCGTCATCGTCCAGGCGAGCGCGCAGCCCGCGGCCAGGCGGCGGGCCAGCCCGTGCCCCGGTCGGGCGCGACACCAGGGCGGGCGGGGAAGGGGAGGCGAGGAAGGCATGCCGGCATCTGCAGTGCGAGTCCGCGATCCGGGCATTGGAACCCAGGGACGCCCGCTCCGGCAAGCGCTCCGGCAAGCGCAAAGGGGGGCACCTTGGGGGGTGGCGCCGGGCGGCGCCACCGGGGCAGGGGTGGGTCAGGGGCAGGGGCAGCGGCCGGGCAGGGCAGGGCAGGGCAGGGCGCCGCCCCGGCGCTCAGTCTTCCTGCTTGGATCCGGGCAGGGCGGCCGTGAGGCCCAGCAGGCCGGCGACGATCAGCACGTACCAGATCGAGGCCGTGGCCTCGAGCTTCAGCACGCCGGCGCTGGACAGCACCAGCAGGGCCGCCGCGCTGCCGGCCAGCAGCAGCAGGGTGGCCCCGGCGGCGCGGGTGACCAGCAGGCTCTGGTCCTTGCGGGCGGCCATGGCGAAGAGCACATAGCCCAGCAGGCTGAAGAGCGGGAAGAAGACCCACAGGGCCATGCCCGCGGTGATCGGGGCCACGTGCAGCGGCTCGGCCAGCAGGGCGGCCCCGCTGAACAGGCCCAGCAGCAGCAGGAAGGCGGCGGCGATGCGCATCATGTCAGGCTCCTCCGAGGATCAGGGGGCCGTGCACAGGCAGTGCACGGTGGTCGAGAAGGGCTTGCGGCCCTCCAGCAGCTCGCTGACCATGGCCAGCTCCTGCTGCGACTGCATCACGCCGGCCGGCACCTGGAAGCCCAGCTGCGCGCGCACGGAGGCGGCAATGTTCGGGGCCAGGGCGCTGCCCAGGCTCTCGAGCAGCTTCTCGAGCTTGCCGGGTTCCTTCTCGATGTAGCTCACACGCGGCTTGGCGTCGAGCTTGGCGCGCTTGGCGGCGGCCTGGATGGCGTCGTCGAGGCTGCCCAGGCGGTCGACGAGACCGCGCTCCAGCGCCTGCTTGCCGGTCCAGACGCGGCCCTGGGCCACGGCATCGATCTCCTCGACCTTCTTCTTGCGGGCCTGTGCGGCCTTGCCGGTGAACTCGTCGTAGATGTGCTGGATGCTGCTCTGGACGGCCGAGGCCATGCGTGCGTCGAGGCCGGTGCGGAAGTCGTAGCCCTTGCCCAGCCAGGTCGTGGTGTAGCCGCCGGTGTGCAGGGAGAGCTTGTCCATGAGCTTCTCGCCCGTGGGCAGCAGCGCGAAGACGCCGATGGAGCCGGTGATGGTGCCGGCGTCGGCGATCACTTCGTCGGAGGACATGGAGATCCAGTAGCCACCCGAGGCCGCGACGTCACCCATCGAGATGACCACGGGCTTGCCGGCCTTCTGGGTCAGCTCCAGCTCGCGGCGGATGATCTCCGAGGCGAAGGCGCTGCCGCCGGGCGAGTTCACGCGCAGCACGACGGCCTTGACCTGCTCGTCCTCGCGGGCCTGGCGGATCAGCTCGGCGGTGGAGTCGCCGCCGATGGTGCCGGGGGCGGCGCTGCCGTCCTTGATCTCGCCCTGGGCCACGACCACGCCCACGGCGGGGCCGACGGGCAGCGCGGGCTTCTGGCGGGCAAGGTAGTCACCCAGGCTGACGCGGGCGAAGCTGTGGCCCTTCTCGTCCTTGGCGCCGCGCTGCATCAGCAGGGCGCGGACTTCGTCGCGCGTCTTGATGCCGTCCACCAGCTTCTGCTGCAGGGCCAGCTTGGCGAGGTCACCGCGCACGGCGGCCAGGTCCTTGTCGGCCTGCTCGATGCTGCGGGCCAGGCTGCCGGCCTCCAGCTTGCGGGCCTTCTCGATATCGGCCAGGAAACCGTTCCAGAGCTCGTTGTAGAGGTAGCTTTCCGCTTCCAACGACGCCGGGGACGGTGCGTTGGCGATATAGGGTTCGCCCGCGCTCTTGTAGGTGCCCACGCGCAGCAGGTTGGGCGTGACGCCCACGCGCTCCAGGGCGTCCTTGTAGTACAGGCGCTGGCGGCCGAAGCCTTCCATCATCACGCCGCCCATCGGGTGGATGAAGATCTCGTCGGCCTGGGCGGCCAGGTAGTAGGCGCGCTGGCTGTAGTTGTCCCCGTAGGCCAGCACCTTCTTGCCGCTGGCCTTGAAGCGCTGCAGGGCCGCCGCGACCTCGTGCAGGCCGGCGAGGCCGGCGCCGCTGAAGCCGTCGAGGTCCAGCAGGACCTGGCCGATCCGGGCGTCCTTGCCGGCGGCATCCAGGGCGGTCAGCACGTCGCGCAGGCGCACCTGCTTGGGCTCGATGCCCTGCAGCTGGTTCATCGCCTGGTCGCGGGCCGAGCCGGAGAACTGCTCCACCAGCGGGCCCTCGAAGCCCAGCACCAGGGTGCTCTTGTCGGTCAGGGGCTTGGGGCCGCCGCTGACGAGGCCCCAGATCAGGGCGATCAGCAACAGCAGCAGGATGAGGTTGAACAGCGCACGGCGCATGCCGTCCACCACCCACCAGATCTTCTTCAGCAGCCACCAGACAGGTGAGACGAGGGTCTTGATGCCCATGCGATTCCTCCAGGTTGGGCGCGCGCTCGGCGCAGTTCTTGATGCGCGCCGATTGTGCAGCAAGCCGCCGGCTGTGGCGTGTGAGCAAAGCCATTGCGATGCAGCGTGACAGCGACGCGCTTTGGTGCTGCACTGCAGGCTTGCCGGGCGCCGTGGGGTCGGGTCTTGCGGCCCCACGGCGCCCCGCGCCCGAGGAGACCTCCCGCATGCTGCCCTGGCTCAGAACCGTCGACGACTTCTTCCCCCTGCGTTACCTCAGCTGGTGGCTGTGCGGCCTGGGTGCGGTGCTCAGCGCCGTGGGCACCTGGTACTTCTGGCCGGCCTGGCCATGGTTCATCCTCTTCATGGGCCTGAGCCTGCTGGGCTTCCGCGACGTGCGCCAGACCAAGCGGGCGGTCCTGCGCAACTACCCAGTGATCGGGCACCTGCGCTTCCTGCTGGAGTACATCCGGCCGGAGATGCGGCAGTACTTCATCGAGGCCGACAACGAGGCCACGCCCTTCTCCCGCCAGCAGCGATCGCTCGTCTACCAGCGCGCCAAGGGCGAGCCCGACAAGCGCCCCTTCGGCACGCAGAAGGACGTCGGCGCCGCGGGCTACGAATGGATCAACCACTCCATGCAGCCCACCGTGCTGCCGGGCCACGACTTCCGCATCACCATCGGCGAGGAACGCGCGCAGCCCTACTCGGCCAGCGTGTTCAACATCTCCGCGATGAGCTTCGGCGCGCTGTCGGCCAACGCCATCCTCGCGCTCAACGCCGGGGCGAGGCAGGGCGGCTTCGCGCATGACACGGGCGAGGGCTCCATCAGCCCCTACCACCGCCAGCACGGCGGAGACCTGATCTGGGAGATCGGCTCCGGCTACTTCGGCTGCCGCACGCCGGAGGGGCGCTTCGACCCGGAGAAGTTCGCGGCCAACGCGAACGACCCGCAGGTCAAGCTCATCGAGATCAAGCTCAGCCAGGGCGCGAAGCCGGGCCACGGCGGGGTGCTGCCCGGCGCGAAGGTGACGCCGGAGATCGCCGCCACGCGCGGCGTGCCCGTGGGCGAGGACTGCAACTCGCCGGCTGCCCACACGGCCTTCTCGACGCCGATGGAGCTGATGCACTTCATCGCCGAGCTGCGCCGGCTCTCGGGCGACAAGCCGGTGGGCTTCAAGCTGTGCATCGGCCACCCCTGGGAGTGGTTCGCCCTGGCCAAGGCCATGCAGGAGACCGGCATCGTGCCGGACTTCATCGTGGTGGACGGCGCCGAGGGCGGCACGGGCGCCGCGCCCCTGGAGTTCACGGACCACGTCGGCGCGCCGCTGCAGGAAGGGCTGCTGCTGGTGCACAACACGCTGGAGGGCCTCGGGCTGCGCGAGCGGGTGCGCATCGGCTGCGCGGGCAAGGTCGTCAGTGCCTTCGACATCGCCCGCGCGATGGCGCTCGGCGCCGACTGGTGCAACTCGGCGCGGGGCTTCATGTTTGCGCTGGGCTGCATCCAGGCGCAGGCCTGCCATACCGGCAGCTGCCCCACGGGGGTCACCACGCAGGACCCGCTGCGCCAGCAGGCGCTCGTCGTGCCGGACAAGGCCGAGCGTGTCTACCGCTTCCACCGCAACACGCTGCACGCGCTGCAGGAGCTGGTGCAGGCGGCGGGGCTCCTGCATCCGGGCGAGATCAGCGCGAACCACATCGTCCACCGCATCAGCCCGCACGAGGTGCGGCTGCTGACCACGCTGCTGCCCTTCGTGCGGCCCGGCGCCCTGCTGGAGGGCGAGCTGCCGGGTGCCGTGTTCAAGACCTACTGGCCCATGGCCAGCGCGGCCAGCTTCGAGCCGGCGCGCCCGTTGCGCCGCGGCTTCCACGGGCTTTGACGCGGATCAGCATCCGTGCCGAGCCCCGCGCCTGCGGGGTGGTCAAGGCCCTCCGATTGGGGAGAATCCGCGGCTTGTAACGAATTGCACGCCCGTCGTGCCGGCCCGTCCTTCCCTGTCGCCGTTCCCGTCCGCGCCCATGTCCTCGGTCTTCCTGCTTCGCCACAGCCAGCGCTCCCTGCAGCGCGCGGCGCTGGACTTGGCGGACACCGGCTGGCAGTGCCTCGGCACCAGCCAGCACTGGCAGGAGGCGGCCGCCAGCCTGCGGCATGCCATGCCGGCCTATCTGGTCAGCGATCTGCACCTGAGCGACGGCCATGCCAGCTGCCTGCTCCAGCAGCTGAGCGCCCTGCCACCCGGCGTCGTGCGCCCGCGCGTGCTGCTGATCAGCGACGCGGTCGATGAGCTGACGCTCTTCCCCACGCTCAGCAGCGGCGGCCATGCCTATCACCTGGACCAGCCCCGCGGCCCCAGCCTGCAGGACAGCCTGCAGGCGCTGGAGCAGGGGCGGGCGCGCATGTCCCCGGCGATCGCGCGGGAGGCGCTGCACAGCTTCGGCGCCCCGCGCCGGCCCGTGAGCGAGGCTCGCCGCCTCGAGGCCGGGCTGGACCGTCAGCCCCTGGCGATGCTGAGCCTCATCAGCCGCGCGGAGCAGGCCCTGCTGAGCCTGCTGTCCCACGGCCTGCTGGTCGAGGAGATCGCCGACGCGTGGTACGTGCTGCGTGAGGAGGTGGAGCGCCGCATCGCCCGCCTCTATCGCAAGTTGCATGCGCTGTGCCCGCCGGCCCATGTGATGGCGGGCGGCGACCGCTGCCTGCTCCCGGCCTGACCCCGATCTGACGCGTCACGCGCCCACGGCGCTCAGGCGCTGGGCGGTGCCGTGTCGATGAAGCTCTGGCGCGTGCCCAGCTTGGCGAGGTGACGCGCCAGGTTCGGGTGGTCCTCACGCCACGTGATGGCGGGGAAGCGGAAGTCCAGGTAGGCCAGGGCGCAGCCGGTGGCGATGTCCGCGAGGCTGAAGTGGTTGCCCGAGCACCAGGGCTTCTCGCCCAGGCCGAGGCTCATGGCCTTGAGGGCGGCTTCCATCTTTTCCAGCTGGCGATCGATCCAGGCGGCGCTGCGCTGGGCCTCGGTGCGGCCGGACCAGGTCTGTTCCATGCGGGCGAGGATGGCGGCGTCCAGCAGGCCGTCGGCCAGGGCCTCCCAGGTGCGGACCTCGGTGCGCTCGCGGCCACGCTCGGGAATGAGCTTGCCCACGGGCGACAGCGTGTCCACATACTCCACGATCACGCGCGAGTCGAAGACCGCACCGCTGATGGAGTCCTGCCCTTCCATGACCAGGCAGGGCACCTTGCCCAGCGGGTTCATCTTCATGATGGCATCGGACGCCCAGACGTCTTCCAGCACGAACTGGTAGTCGAGCTTCTTCTCCGCCATCACGATGCGGACCTTGCGGACGTAGGGACTGGTAAGGGAACCGATGAGTTTCATGTGTGGGCAGGGGACTGCTGTCCTCGTTTCGGCGCGATTCTAGGGGCAGAGCCCCCGGCACTCGCTGACAGAGTGTGGCCAATCCGGGCCCCGCATGGGGGATTGAAGAAGGGCAGGAAAGCACGGCTTGTCAGCGCAGGGGCGCGTGGCGACACTCCTGCCCGCAATGCAAGCCCCGCGCCCGCGCCTCATTTCGGTGCGGTGCGCCGCCTGACCCCCTCCTGCCGGATCGGCACGCCCTCATGAGCTCCACATCCCCCGCCCCCGCCGTCCCGCCTGCCGTCACCCTGCGGCATGTCACGGAGTCCGACATGCCGCTGCTGATCCGCGCCGTGACGGATCCCGCCTGGCGCGGCGCCTTCCTGCCCAGCCGGATCACGTCGCCCGCCACGCTGTGGCAGCGCTTCCGCGAGAACGGCTTCTCCAGCGAGGACATGGAGCGCCTGATGATCGTCAACGCCGAGGGGCGCGTCGTGGGCGACGTCGTGCACTTCCCGGCCCACCGCTACTCCACGGCCCGGGAGATCGGCTGGACGGTGTTCGACCCCGCCGACCGCAACCAGGGCTACGGCGCGGCCGGCGCCCGCGCGCTGGTGGACTATCTCTTCCGCAGCCTGCCCATCCACCGCCTGTGCTGCAGCCTCTCGCCCGACAACCTGGCCTCCGCCCGCGTGGCGCAGAAGGCGGGCTTCCATTGCGAGGGCCTGATGCGTGGCGTGGTGTTCTGCGCCGGCGAGTACCTCGACGGAGAGTTCTACGGCATGACCCGGGACGACTGGCGCCTGGCCGGGCAGGGCGCCAACTGACGCCCCGAGTCCGGCGGCCCGATGCTTGAGGCCTGAAGCATCCGGTTTCAGAAGAAAAGTTCTAGACAGGTTGTTCTAGATGCGGCTATGCTGCCCGCCATGAAGACAGCGTCCCCCCTTTCCGCGGCGCCGGCTCCCAAGCCGACGCCTGCCGAGCTGGATCTCCTGCGCGTGCTCTGGCGCATCGGTGCGGCCGATGCCCGGCAGGTCCACGAGGCCCTGCTCGCCGAGCGCCCCGAGGCCAGCTACGCCACCGTGCTGCGCCAGCTGCAGCTGATGCATGCCAAGGGCCTCGTCGAGCGCGACGAAGCCTGCCGGCCGCACCAGTACGCGGCCGCCCAGGCCCAGCAGACGCTGCAGACCCATCTGCTCAAGGACCTCATCGCCAAGGCCTTCGCCGGCTCGGGCAAGGCGCTGGTGATGGCCGCGCTCAAGGGCCATGTCAGCCGCAAGGAGCGTGACGAGATCCGTCGCCTGCTGCAGGGGGACGAGGCGTGAGCGCGATGCTGGAACTTCTCGATTCCCTGCCCTGGCTGCCCGCGCTGGGCTGGGCGCTGCTGAACTTCGTCTGGCAGGGCGCGCTGATCGGCCTGCTGATCGCCGGGGCCCTGCGCCTGCTGGCCCAGGCGCCGGCACGCCACCGCTACCTGGTCTGCGGGCTGGGCCTGCTGTGGTGCCTGGCACTGCCGCTGAGCGCCTGCTGGCAGGCCTGGGCGGCCGCGCCGGGCGAGCTGGAGCAGGCGCTCGAATTCAGCAGTGAGCTGCTGTGGATGCAGGCCATGACCGAGCTCATGCCGCAGGTGGTGCTGGCCTGGGGCGTGGGCGTGCTGCTGATGAGCCTGCGCCTGGCAGGTGGCCTGTGGTGGGTGCGGGGGCTGCGCCGCGAGGCCTGCCCGGCGCCGGCCGCGTGGCAGGTCCGCCTGGAGCAGCTGGCCCGCCGCCTGGGCCTGCGCCGTCCCGTGCGGCTGCTGCTCTCGGACCGCGTCACTGGCCCGGTGGCTCTGGGCCTGTGGCGGCCGCTGGTGATCCTGCCGTGCAGCCTGCTGAGCCACCTGCCACCGCCGCTCGTGGAGGCGCTGCTGGCCCACGAGCTGGCCCATGTGCGCCGCTGGGACTACGGCATCAACCTGCTGCAAAGCCTGGCGGAGGCGCTGCTGTTCTTCCACCCGGTCGTGTGGTGGCTGTCCGAACGCATGCGGATCGAGCGCGAGCAGGTGGCCGACGCTCTCGCGGCCCAGGCCCTGCCCCAGCCCCGCGACCTGGCCCGCGCGCTCCAGCAGTTGAACGACTGGCAGCTGCAGGCGGCCCGGCCGGATGACGAGGCCTGGCTGCAGCACCCGCTGCCGTCCATGCCCCTGGTCCAGGCGGCCCAGGGCAGCCGCGGCGGCCTGCTGCTGCGCCGGGTGCGCGGCCTGCTGCAGCCGCGCGAGCGCCTGCCGGCCTGGAAGCTGGCCCTGCCGACGCTGCTCGTGGCGCTGGGCGGCCTGCTGGCCCAGGCACAGGCCAAGGTCAACGCCCGGGTCGAGGCCGAGCCGGCCGTGGTGGCCGCTCTGCCCCAGCCGGCGCCCTCGGCACCCGCCGCGCCGGTCTCCGCGCCGGCCTCCCTGCCGCTGCCCGACGCCACCGCCGCCACCGCCGCCACCGCCGTACTGGCGGCCCCGCCCGCCAGCGTCAACACCGGCTGGCGCCTGCCCGTCAACGCGCGCCATGCCATGGTGATCGAGGAGGGCAGCGGCCGCGTGCTGATGGCCAAGAACGCCGACGAGACCGTGCCCATCGCCTCGCTGACCAAGCTGGTGACGGCCATGGTCGTGCTGGACGCCCGCCAGGACCCGCAGGAGCAGCTGCGCATCGAGGACGCGGATGTCGACCGCCTCAAGCACAGCGCGTCCTATCTCAAGGTGGGCGCCCGGCTGCCGCGCGAGGTGGCGCTCAAGCTGGCGCTGATGTCCTCCGAGAACCGCGCCGCCTCCGCGCTGGCGCGGGCCTACCCGGGCGGGCTCGAGGGCTTCCGGCAGGCCGTGCGGCGCAAGCTCCAGAGCCTGGGCCTGCAGCACACCGTGATCCAGGAGCCCACCGGACTCTCGCCGGAGAACGTCTCGACGGCCAGCGAGATGGCGCGCATTGCCGCGGCCGCGAGCCGCTACCAGGAGATCAACGCCATCACCAGCAGCGCCCGCGCCAAGCTGCCGGTCAACGGCCAGGCGCGCGAGTTCCACAACACCAACCGCCTCGTGGGCCGCAAGGGCTGGGACATCCTCCTGTCCAAGACCGGCTACACCGAGGAGGCGGGCCGCTGCCTGACCATGCGCATGAAGGAGGCCGGCAAGGCCGTCACCGTCGTGCTGCTGGACGCCGACGGCTCGGCACAGCGCCTCAAGGACGCCGCCGCCATTCGCCGCTCCCTGGGCCGCTGAGCCGGCGCCTTCCCACCCCGCCCGTGCAGACGGGCCGGCATGCCCGGCCCGGGCTGCCGCATGCCCGACCCACCTGTCCTCGCTCCGCCATGCACCGTCTCCTGAACCTGGTCCTCGGCCTGATCTGCCTGCTGCCGCTGTGGGGCACGCCGCCCGTCGGCGCCCAGCCCGCCCCCTATGCGCTCGAGCGCACCGAGGTCCACCGCCTGCACTCGCGCGTGCTGCAGCGGGACTACGAGCTCTACATCGGCCTGCCGCCCGCAACGCCGGCCGGCGCTCGCCATCCCCTGCTCTTCGTGACCGACGCGCCAGTGGGCTTTCCGGTGATCCATGCGATGGCGCGGCGCCTCTCGCATGAGGGCCTGCAGGCGCAGCAGATGGTGCTGGTCGGCCTGTCCTATGCCGTGGGCGACAGCCCCACGGTGAGCCGCAACCGGGACTACACACCCAGCCAGCGCGCCTCCGCCGCCGAGGACAGCAGCGTGCGCTACGGCGAGGCCGAGGCCTATGTGCGTTTCCTGCGCGAGGAGGTGCTGCCCTACCTTGCCGCCCATGTGCCGCAGGCCGATCCCGCGCGCCGCTACTTCGCCGGTCACTCCTACGGCGGCCTCTTCGGGGCGCATGTGCTGCTGCATCACACGGATCTCTTCCAGCGCTACATCCTCAGCAGCCCCTCGCTGTGGTTCGACCAGGAGCGGCTGCTGCGCGAGGCCGACGCGCGGGCGGCCCGCCGCCAGCCGCTGAAGGCGCAGGTGCTGCTGCTGGCGGGCGAGCGGGAGCAGTCCGCGCCGGGCCGCCGGCCGCGCCCGGGCGTGGAGGCGGACGGCGACATCGTCGGCAACACCCGCCGCTTCGAGCGCGCGCTGCGACAGCTGCCGGGTCTCCAGGTGCAGCGGCAGATCGTGCCGGACGAGGACCACCTCTCCGTCTTCCCCAGCGCGATGGTGCGCGGGATGCGATGGGCGTTTCCGGGTCGCTGATCCTGCCGCGGGTGCCGCCCTGGCGGGCTCAGAGCACCCGGTGCGTGGCCGTGTCGCCGTAGAGCGACTCGTAGCGCAGCGTGATCGACAGGCGCTTGAGCAGGGCCTGCAGCTGCGTGCTGTTCATCTTGCAGGCCTCGCCTGCGGAGGACAGGACCTGCTGGCGCTGGTTGACACGGTAGAAGTGCACCAGGCTGCCGGTGCCCATGCAGCGGCCGTCGAGCCCGAGGGCCTGGACCGCCTCCACCGTGCTGTGCACGGGCCGGCCGTCCACCCGGATGTCGGCCTCGGTGACGCGCGCCGGGCCGAGGCCGCTGTTCTGGACCAGGATCATCCAGCCGCCGTCGAGCTCGGTGTTGATCTCGTGATCCAGGATGGGCTGCACCATCAGCCGGTTGTGCTTCTGGAGGGCATAGCCCTGCCACAGCGTGGCGGCGAGCGCGCAGATCGACACCACCATGGTCCGGGTGCGGATCGCATGGATGGTGGCCCAGCGGGCGCCGCGGCGGGGGGCGGAGGGGTCGGAAGGAGCTGACATGGCCAGGCGATGGATCGGGGAGGCCGGATTCTGCCGCGCCGGGCGGCCCTTGCCGTGAAGTCAGGGCCCCGGTGTGCCGCCTCCCTTGCCCCTGCCGCCCAGACGGCCCGGCGGCGAATCCGGGCGGTCTGGTCGGCGAATCTGCCACTTGGTCGCAAGCCGCTGGCGCCGCGGCGGCTGCTCACTAGCATGCCGCTCCAACCGGCCGGGGAGGCTGGCAAGGAGAAGACGTGGCCATGCGACGAATGAGAGGGGCCCTGTGCGGCCTGGTGCTGGCAATGGCCTGGTCATGGGGCCCCGCGCAGGCGGCCGAGCCGCCGCCCGCCGCGCCTGTGCAGGCCCTGACGGCGGCCGACCTCGACGCCTTCCTCGACGGCTATGTGCCCCGCGAGTTGCAGCGCGCCGGCATCCAGGGGGCCGTGGTGGCCGTGGTGAAGGACGGGCAGCTGCTCACGGCGCGCGGCTACGGCTTCACCGATGCGGAGCGCCGCCAGCCCGTGCAGGCGGACCGGACGCTGTTCCGCGTGGGCTCCATCTCCAAACTGTTCACCTGGGTGGCCGTGATGCAGCTCGTGGAGCAGGGCCAGCTCGACCTCGACGCCGACGTGCAGCGCTACCTGGACTTCCCGCTGCCGCCGGCGCCGCCGACGGCCGACGGTCGGACGCCCGCCATCACCCTGCGCCACCTGGCCTCGCACACGGCCGGCTTCGAGGACGGCTACCGCGACGCCTGGGCCTCGTCGCCACAGCCCGCGCCCCTGCGCGAGCACCTGGTGCGCAACGTGCCGGCCCGGCTCTATCCGGCGGGCACGACGCCGGCCTATTCCAACTATGGCGTGACGCTGGCCGGCTACATCGTCCAGCGCGTCAGCGGCCTGTCCTTCGACGCCTATGTGCAGCAGCGCGTGCTCCAGCCCCTGGGCATGGCGCACAGCAGCTTCGCCCAGCCGCTGCCGCCCGCGCTGGCGCCGCAGATGTCCGCGGGCTTCGAGAACGCGAGCGGCAAGGCGCAGGCCTTCGAGACCATCAACCTTGCACCGGCGGGATCGCTCTCGGCCACGGCGACCGACATGGCGCGCTTCATGCAGTCGATGCTGGCCGGCGGCGCACCCGTATTGCAGCCGGCCTCTCTGCGGCAGATGCTCTCCCCGCAGACGCGCCTGCGGCCGGAGGCGCCCTTCGTCGGCCTGGGCTTCTACGAGGAAGGCGGCTGGCCGGTGCAGGTGCTCGGCCACGGCGGGGACACGCAGTGGTTCCATGCCGGGCTGTACCTGATGCCCTCACGCGGGCTGGGCGTGTTCATCGCGCAGAACAGCCTGAGCGAGCAGACCCTGCGCTCGGACCTGATCGCCCGGCTCATGGCCCGCTATGTGGGCACCACGGCGCTCCAGACCGCGCAGCCGCAGGCCGGCGCCGCCGAGCGCCTGGCAGGCTGGTACATCGACAGCCGCCGTGGCGAGTCCCATCCCTTCTACGGCGCCGCGCTGGCCTCCGCGTTGCACCTGCAGGCGGATGCCCAGGGGCGGCTGCTCGGCAACCACTTCGAGGGACGGGACGGCCGCCCGCTGCATTTCGTCCGCGTGGGCGAGGGCGTGTGGCAGGCCGAGGAGGAGCCGCGCCGGCATCTCTACGTCCAGCAGGCCGCTGATGGCACCACGACGGTCGGCACGCAGGTCGGAGTCTCGGTCTGGCAGCCGGCGCGGTGGACGCAGCGGCCCTACTGGCTGGTGGGGCTGGGTGGGTTCAGCGTGGCAGCGGCCGCCCTGGCCCTGCTGGCCTGGCCGATCGCCAGCCTGGCCCGACGCCACCTGCAGGGGCCGCAGCGGCTGCGGCACTGGCCGGGCCGGTGGTCGCTGCGCGGGGTCGCCCTCGTGCTGCTGTTGCCCGCCGCGGGACTGGCCTGGCTGGCCATCGCCGGCGGCGGCACCTTCGCGACGCTGATGGGCGGACCGGGGCTGGCCACGCTGCGCTGGGCCCAGGTCTGGGCCTGGGTGCAGATGGCGTGCGTGCCGGTGCTGGCCCTCTGGGTGCTGCGGACCTGGCGTGACGCGCCCTGGACGCGCCGCGTGCACCTGGCCGTGCTGCTGCTGGCCCTCGTCGCCCAGGGGCTGGCGATGTGGCAGATGCAGCTGCCGCTGTGGAACGGCCGCCTGTGATCGGCGGCCCGGCCCCGACGCGCGGTCAGCCCGGCAGCTTGGGCCGGTGGGCCGCGTCGGGCTGGGCGATCCACGCGCGCAGCTCGGCGGTGCGCGGGTGCTGGGGGGCCAGCTCCACGAAGCTCTTGTAGGCCACCAGCGCGGCGATGTCGTCACCGGCCTGCAGCTGCGCATCGCCCAGGTTGAGCCAGGCCATCGAGCGGCTGCCGTCCATCTCCAGGGCCTTCTGGTACCAGCGCGCCGCCTCCACGGGCTTGCCGCGCTTGTAGTAGATGAAGCCGAGGTTGTTCGCGGCCAGCGCGAAGCGGGGCTGCAGCTTGAGCGCCTCGGTGAAGGCGGCTTCGGCCTCCTCGTAGCGGCGTTCCTTGTAGAGCTGCAGTCCGCGGTCATTGGCGCGCTGAGCCGCCACGCGGGCGCCCGGATCCACCTTGGCGGTGGGCGCGGCGATGGCCACCTCCTTGCCGTCCAGCCCCTGCAGCTTCACCTGCACGGCCTTGGCCGTGGGGGCCTGCGCGGCGGTCTTGGCCTCGTCCAGGCGCTTGGCCAGGGCGGAGGCCTGGGCGTCGAGCTGGCCGCTGTCGCTGCTCAGCGCCTGCTCCTGCGCGGCCGCCAGCTCGAACACGAATTCGCCACCCTCCGAGCCCGGCAGGCTGCCGAAGGCCGGCGTCTGGTGCGCGACGGCGGAGACGGCCGGCGCCACATACGCGGCCAGCTCCGTCGCGGTGATGAGCCCGTCGCCATTCAGGTCCGCCTTGCCGGCCAGCGCCTGCAGCAGCGTCCAGGTGAAGACCGAGTGGCCGCCGGGGCCGTCGTCCGCCACCTGCTGGTCGGTGCCGCCGGCCGTCATCATCTGGCGGCCCAGGCGGCGGGCGTTGTCGCGGATGAAGTTGTTGTTGTTCGAGGCCCCGCCGCCGCGCGTGAGACCCAGGCCCGAGTAGCAGGCATCGATCACGAACAGCGCATGCTTGGCCGGCAGCGCCTCGCCCAGCTCCTGCAGCTGCGGCATGGCGATGGCGTCGGTCTGCAGGTCGTCCAGGCCGGCGTCCACCGGGATCACATAGCCCACCTCGCGCCCGCTCGGCAGCTTGCGCGTGCTGCCGTGGCCGGCGAAGAAGACGAAGACGCGGTCATCGCGCTTGAGCTCCTTGCCCGAGAGCTTGTTGAGCGCGCGCAGGATGTTGGACCGCGTGGCGTCGCCGTCCAGCAGCAGCTTGACGTTCTCGGGGCGAAAGCCGAAGCGCGTCTGCAGCGTCTCCTGCATGGCCTTCGCGTCGCGTCCGGCATGCTGCAGGCGGGGCCAGCGCTGGTACTGGTCGATGCCGATGATCAGCGCGTGGCTGTCGCGGTAGAGCGCGGCACCGGCCAGCTGCGTGTCGCCCGTGTCGAGGGGCTTGCGGTCGGCGCTCAGGAACTGGCCGTCCTTCCAGCTCGCGAACTTGTAGCCCTCGGCCACGAGCTGGTCCAGCACCAGGGGCAGGGCCTGGACGGTGCGGGCATGGATGTCATGGAAGAGCACGATGCCGCGCTGCTGCTTCTGCACCTCGCCGATCACGCGGGCGGCGATGGACTTGGGGATGGGGTCGGACCAGTCCAGCGAGTCGATGTTCCACATCATCGAGCGCAGCTTGAGGGACTCGATGGTGCTCAGGGCCTCGTCGTTGCGCGCGCCGTAGGGAAAGCGGAAGAGCGCCTGGCCGCTGCGGCCGGCCTTGTCGAGCAGGGCCTCGGTGTGCGCGGCCTCGTCCCGCACCTGCTCCTGCGCGAACTTGGACATCAGCCCATGGGTGAAGCTGTGGTTGGCGAGCTGGTGGCCGGCGGCCAGCACGCGCCGGGCGACGTCGCTGCCGGGGCCCGGCTTCACCTGGCCCTGGGCGTCGACGCTGCCGAGGTTCTGCCCCAGCTCGAAGAAGATCGCCGGGGCCTGGTAGCGCTGCAGGATCTCCAGGATCTCGTCGGTGTAGCGCCCGTGCGGGCCGTCGTCGAAGCTCAGCAGCACCGTCTTCTCGGGCAGCTGCTGGCCGAAGAGCTCGCGCTCGCTCTTGCCCGCGCTCGGCTTGGCCTGCACCGAAGGCAGGATGGTGGCGTAGTCCTTGAGGATCTGCTCGCGGTGGTAGATCGTCTTGAGCTTGGCGACGTAGTCCGTCCACTTCTCGCGCTTGAGCTCGATCCCGCGCTGGGCGAAGCGGCCGAAGGTGTCGCGCAGCTCGCGCTCGTAGGCCTGCTCGACCTCGGACAGCACGGCCAGGTCCTCCTGCGCGCGCTTGGCCAGCTTCAATCCGGCGATGCTCTGGCTCGCGCCCAGGCGCTGCTGCAGCTGCAGCAGCAGGTCCTTGAAGGCCAGGCGGTCGGCGTCGAACCAGCTGGGCTCGCTCTCGATGCGGTCCAGCAGCTGCGCCAGCGCGTCCAGCGAGGCGTCCTTGGCGAAGGCCTGCTCCACCAGGGCTCTCTGGCCCTTCTGCAGGTCGTGGAAGAGCATCAGGCCGACGCTGCTGACGGCCTCGCGCTCGGCGGGCTTGAGCGCGGCCTCGCCGTCCATCAGCACGACCATCTGGCGATGCAGGGCGAGCAGGGCGTCCGCCTTCGCGGTCAGGCTGGGCGAGGTCTGCGCGGCGGAGGCCGCAGCGGACGCTGACAGCGCCGGGCCGGCGTTCGGGGCGCCGGGGCGCTGGCAGGCGCTCAGCGTGAGGCCCGCGGTCAGCAGCAGGCCGGCGAGCAGGCGCCGGCGCCAGGGGGTGGTGACAGATGACAAATCGGACTCCCTCGTCATGATGCAGGCGGCCCGAAGCGATGCCGGGCGCGGCCCGGATTGTGACCCGGCGCGAAGACGGGCCTGCCCAGGTGCGACGGATGGCACGGACGTCCGGCTGGGCGCAACGCTAAAATCCGCGGGTTTGCCCTCGCTCTTTTCCGGCTTCGCGGCCGGCTCCCGCCATGAACCTCTCCGCCCTCACCGCCCTGTCTCCCCTGGACGGCCGCTATGCCTCGCGCATGGGCAGCCTGCGCCCGCTGCTGTCCGAGTTCGGCCTGATGCACCGCCGCGTGCAGGTCGAGGTCGAGTGGTTCATCGCCCTGTCAGATGCCGGCTTTGACGAGTTCAAGCCCCTGTCCGCCGGCGCCCGCGAGCTGCTGCGCGCCCTGGTGACGAACTTCGGCGAGGCCGATGCCCAGGCCATCAAGGACATCGAGAAGACCACCAACCACGACGTCAAGGCCGTGGAGTACTGGATCAAGTCCCGCTTCGAGAGCCACGCCGAGCTGAAGGCCGCCGGCGAGTTCGTGCACTTCGCCTGCACCAGCGAGGACATCAACAACACCAGCCACGGCCTGATGCTCAAGGCCGCCCGCCAGGACGTGATCCTGCCGACGCTGGACCGCATCATCGACAAGCTCACCGGCATGGCCCACACCCTGGCCGCCGTGCCCATGCTCTCGCGCACGCACGGCCAGACCGCCAGCCCCACCACCGTGGGCAAGGAGATCGCCAACGTCGTGGCCCGCCTGCGCAATGCCCGCACCCGCATCGCCGACGTCAAGCTGCTGGCCAAGATGAACGGCGCCGTGGGCAACTACAACGCCCACCTCAGCGCCTGGCCCGACTTCGACTGGGAAGCCTTCAGCCAGCGCGTGATCGAGCAGCAGCTGGGCCTGACCTTCAACCCCTACACCATCCAGATCGAGCCGCACGACTACATGGCCGAGCTGTTCGATGCCGTGACCCGCGCCAACACCATCCTGATCGACTGGTCGCGTGACGTGTGGGGCTATGTGAGCCTCGGCTACTTCAAGCAGCGCACCAAGGCCGGCGAGATCGGCTCGTCGACGATGCCGCACAAGGTCAACCCCATCGACTTCGAGAACGCCGAGGGCAATTTTGGCCTGGCCAACGCCGTGCTGACCCACCTGAGCCAGAAGCTGCCCATCAGCCGCTGGCAGCGGGACCTGACGGACTCGACGGTGCTGCGCAACATGGGCGTGGGCCTGGGCTACGCGCTGCTGGGCTACGACTCCCTGCTCAAGGGCCTGGACAAGCTGGAGATCAACGAGGCCGCGCTGGCCGCCGACCTCGACGCCGCCTGGGAAGTGCTGGCCGAGCCCATCCAGACCGTGATGCGCCGCTACGCCCTGCCCAACCCCTACGAGCGCCTGAAGGAGCTGACCCGCGGCAAGGCCATCACCCGCGAGTCCATCCAGGACTTCATCCGCGGCCTGGAACTGCCCGAGCCCGAGAAGGCCCGCCTGCTCGCGCTGACGCCGGGCGGCTACACCGGCACGGCCGAGTCCCTGGCCCGCCGCCTCTGAGTCTGGACGGGGCTGCGCTGAAGTCCGCTTCATGAGCCGCCCCGCCGCCGAGAACGCCCGCTTCGCCACCCTGCGCCGCATCCCCGGCGCCATCTGGGTGCTGGGCTTCGTGAGCCTGCTGATGGACATCTCCTCGGAGATGATCCACAGCCTGCTGCCGCTCTTCATGGTCGGCAGCCTGGGGATGAGCGCCACGGCCGTGGGCCTGATCGAGGGCGCGGCCGAGGCGACGGCGCTCATCGTCAAGATCTTCTCCGGCATGCTCAGCGACCACTGGGGCCGCCGCAAGCCGCTGGCGCTGCTGGGCTATGGCCTCGGCGCGCTCAGCAAGCCGCTGTTCGCGCTGGCGCCGGGCGCGGGTCTGCTGGTCGCCGCGCGGCTCAGCGACCGCATCGGCAAGGGCCTGCGCGGGGCCCCGCGCGACGCCCTCGTGGCGGACATCGCACCGCCCGCCCTGCGCGGCGCGGCCTTCGGCCTGCGGCAGTCGCTGGACACGGTGGGCGCCTTCCTCGGCCCGCTGCTGGCCACGGTGCTGATGGTGCTGTGGGCGGGGGATTTCCGTGCCGTGTTCTGGGTGGCCTGCGTGCCGGCCGTCGCCTGCGTGGCCTTGCTGGCCGTGGGGGTGCGCGAGCCCGCGGCCGCGCCGGCGGACCAGCGCCCCAATCCTCTCAGCCGTAAGCAGCTGCGCCAGCTGGGCCCGGCCTTCTGGTGGGTGGCCTGCCTCGGCGCGCTCTTCACGCTCGCCCGCTTCAGCGAGGCCTTCCTGGTGCTGCGCGCGCAGCAGCAGGGCATCCCCCTGGCCCTGGTACCCCTGGTGATGGTGGCCATGAACGTGGTCTATGCCCTCGGTGCCTATCCCTTCGGCAAGCTGGCCGACCGACTGCCCGCGACGCGCCTGCTGGCGGGCAGCCTGCTGGTGCTGATGGTCTCGCAGGCCCTGCTGGGCTGGGCCCAGGGCTGGCCGTGGGTGCTGGCCGGCGTGGCTCTGTGGGGCGTGCACCTGGGTATGAGCCAGGGGCTGCTGGCGGCGCTGGTGGCCGAGGTGGCACCGGCCTCGCTGCGCGGCACGGCCTACGGCTTCTTCAACCTCTTCTGCGGCCTCGCCATGCTGGTGTCGGGCGGGCTGGCCGGCGGGCTGTGGGACGCCCTCGGCCCCGGCAGCACTTTCGCGATGGGCGGCCTGTGCAGTCTGCTGGCGCTGGCGGCGCTGCGGCTGCGGCCGCGCGGCTGACGCGTCAGCGCACCACGCCTTCCGCGAACCACTGCCCCCAGACGGCGGCCTGCAAGCGCTCGTCCGTGCGCCCGGGCAGGCCTGCCAGAGCGGCCTGCAGCGGGGCCTCGTCATTGCCGGCGCGGAACAGCACGTGGTCGATGGGCCCGGCCTGCATCGCGTACCAGGCGCCCAGCGTGCCGTCGTCGACCAGCGCCTGCAGCGCGGCCTCGAGCTGCTGCCGCTCCTCGGGGCGCAGCGCCGCCGCACCGCTGAGCATCACGATGCGGTTCTCGACGATCTTCTGGAGGTTCAGGCCAGTGGTGTTCAAGGCCTTTCTGACGATGCAGGGCTGGGCGTTGAGCGTCATGTGGCCCAGGGCCACGTACTCGTCCTCGTCGAAGTAGTGGCGCAGGGTGTCGAGGTCCGGCGCCCGCACGACCACGATGCCGCGCTTCAGCTGCGTCGGGTCGCGCATGGGGCCGGCCGCGAAGAGCTTGCCCGCCGCGAAGAGCCGCCCGAAGTTGTCGATGTGGCCCTTCTGCATGGCCGTCACGCGCGCCTTGTCCGGCGGCGTGGGGATGCCGCGCTCCAGGAACACGAACCAGTCCCGGCCCGGCGCGGGGGCAGGCGCGGGCGCGGGCGCCTCGTCCGCCCAGGCCGGGGGCAGGGCCGCCAGGGCGGCGAGGGAAGCCAGGGCCGTGGCCCCGTGCAGCACGGCACGTCGTTGCATGGCGAACTCCTGAAGGCGCAATGCCGGAAGCATAGCGGGGGCGTCAGCGCCCGGGCGGCGTTTGCTGCGGCCAGTGGATCAGCAGCCGCGCGCCGCCCAGCTCCGGCGCCCGCTGCATCAGCGCGTGGCCGCCATGGCTCTCCGCCACATGCCGCACGATGGCCAGGCCCAGGCCGAAGCCGCGCGAGCGGCGGTGGCGCTCGAGGCGCTTGAAGGGCGTGAAGACCAGCTCGCGCAGCGCCTCCGGCACGCCCTCGCCGTCGTCGTCGATGGCCAGCCAGATCTGCTCGTGCTCCAGCCAGGCGCTCAGGCAGATGCGGCGGCGCGCGTGGCGGGCGGCATTGCGCAGGCCGTTGCGCAGGGCATAGGGCAGGATCTGCGCATCGAAGGGCAGGGGCGTGTCCGGCAGCCTCACGGCCAGGCTCAGGTCCTTGTCGTCCAGCAGCGGTCGCAGGCTCTCGGATTCGCGGTGCAGCAGCTCCGCCAGATCGCCCAGCTCAGGCTTGGCGCTCAGCGCGCCGGTGTCCAGGCGGGCGAGCATCAGGCTGGCGTCGATCAGGCCCTCCAGCTCCTCGATGTCGCGCTCGCAGGCCTGGACCTGGGCCTCGCGCCGGGCGGCGTCGTCCTCGTCGATCAGGGCGTCGATGGCGAAGCGCAGGCGCGCCAGCGGGGTGCGCAGCTCGTGCGAGACCGCGCCGGTGAGCTCGCGCTGGCTGGCCAGGGCGGAGGCCAGGCGTTGCAGCGTGGAGCGGATGGCGTGGGCCAGCGGCGAGAAGAGGCGGCTGCGCGGTCGCGGCAGCGGGGTGTCGAAGTGGCCGGCGCTGATCTGGTCGGCCGCCGCCTGCAGCTCACGCAGGTCCCGCCAGGCCGGCCGCAGCAGCCACCATGCAAGCCCCATCACCGCGAAGGCCAGCGCCAGCCCGGTGAGCAGCTGCAGCCACAGCTCGCGCGGCAGCTGCCAGGACTGGCCCGGCTGCCAGTCCGCGTTGAGCGGACCCAGCTGCAGCACGGCATCGCCCTGGGCATCGAGCCGGGCATAGACGCGCCGGTTCAGCCCGGCCACCACCAGCTCGCCGCGCAGCAGTTGCTCCTGGCGCGAGCCGCTGAGATCCTGCATGCGCACGAGGCTCACCGGATAGGCGAAGGTCTGGTCCAGCTGCCGGATGCGCGCCTCGCGGGCCTTGGGGTCCAGCGGCCGCAGCTCGTTGACCAGCACGTCCACCGTGCCGCGCATGAAGCGCTTGACGTAGTCCGCCGTGAACTGGTCGACCGCGACGGCCACCAGCCCCTGCGCCAGCAGCAGCAGCGTGAGCACCGCCAGCCCGAGCCCCAGCGCGATGCGCGCGAGCGGCGAGGGCTTGAAGCGGAGTCGTGGCAGGCGAAGCATGGGTCGCAATGGGATGGGCCGGCCAGGCCCCCTCCGGCTCAGCGGCGCCCGAGGATCCGGCTTTGCCGGTCCTGCGGGGGCGCCCCGTGAAAGGGGCTGGCGAAGCCGGTCGGGGGAGGTGGATGGCGCCAGGTCATGGTACGAAGAGGTAGCCCTTGCCGCGCACGGTCTTGATGCGTTCGGGCGACTGGGCGTCGTCGCCCAGCTTCTTGCGCAGGCGTGAGACGCGGGCGTCGATGGCACGGTCCAGGCCGTCGAACTCCAGGCCGCGCAGGCCCTGCATGATGTCCTCGCGCGAGACCACCTGCCCGGCGCGGCACGCCAGGAAGAGCAGCAGCTCGTACTCGGCCGTCGTCAGCTCCACGGGCTCGCCGTGGACGCGCAGCTCGCGGGCGGCGGGGCGGATCTGCACCGGGCCGAAGTCCATCGCCTCCGCTGGTTCCGCCGTCGCGGCCTCGGCGGCGGCCGGGGGCGCATCCCGGCGCAGCAGGGCCTTCAGCCGCGCCAGCAGCACGCGGGGGGCGACGGGCTTGGTGATGTAGTCGTCCGCGCCGCCCTCGAGACCGAGCACCTGGTCGATGTCGTCGTCGCGGGCGGTCAGCATGACGATGCGGCCCTTGAAGTCGCGGCGCACGTCGCGCAGCACATCGAAACCGTCCTTGCCCGGCAGATGGCCGTCCAGCAGCACGACGTCGAAGGCCTCGGCGCGCAGGCGGGCCTCGCCCTCGGCGCCATCGCCGCAGACCTCGACGTCGTAGCCGGCCTTGCGCAGCGCCTCGGCCACCAGGGCGGCGAGGCGGTCGTCGTCTTCAACGAGGAGGATGCGTGCGGGGTCCATGGGTGGGTTGCTCATTCCACGCGCAGTGTATGCAAGCCGGCTGCCCGGGGTCGAAAGGCACGTCGCGGCGGCTGCGAGGCGGGGCCCTCAGCCCGGGGCGTCCCCGGCGTTCAGGCCGTACTTGCGGATCTTGTCCGCCAGCGTCGTCTTCGGTGTGCGCAGGGCCAGGGCGCTGCGGGCGATGTTGCCGCCGTGGCGCTGCAGGGCCTCGCGGATGAGGCTCTTCTCGAAGTCCTCGACCGTCTCGGCCAGCGACAGCGCCTGCGGGGCGGGCGCCGGCGCGGCGGGGTCGCCCTGCACGTCGCCCAGCACGTCGCTGCGCACGCCCAGGACGAGGCAGTCCGCCACATTGCGCAGCTCGCGCACATTGCCCGGCCAGTGGTGGGCCGTGAGCGTGCGCAGCTGCGCGGCGCTGACCGTCGGCACGGCGAGGCTGTAGCGGCTCGCAGCCAGCAGCAGGAAGTGCTCCATCAGCAGCGGGATGTCCTCGCGCCGCTCGCGCAGCGGCGGGAGGTCGATGGTCACCACGTTGAGACGGTAGTAGAGATCGCTGCGGAAGCTGCCCTGGCGGGACTTCTCCAGCAGATCGTCCTTGCTGGCGGCCACCACGCGGCAGTCCACGGGCAGCGGCTGGTTGGAGCCCAGGCGCTCGATCTGGCGCTCCTGCAGCACGCGCAGCAGCTTGATCTGCGCGGCCATGGGCATGCTCTCGACCTCGTCCAGGAACAGCGTGCCGCCGCTGGCGTGCTCGATCTTGCCGATGCGGCGCTTCTGCGCGCCGGTGAAGGCGCCGGGCTCGTGGCCGAAGAGCTCGCTGTCCAGCAGCGTCTCCGGCAGGCCGCCGCAGTTCAGGGCCACAAAGGGGCCGCCGCGGCGCGCCGAGAGCTCGTGCAGGGCCTGCGCGACCAGCTCCTTGCCGGTGCCGGTCTCGCCGCGGATCAGCACATCCACCCGCGATTCCGCCACGCGCGCCACCAGCTGGCGCACGGCCTCGATCTGCGGCGAGCGCCCCACCAGCTGCCCCGCCACGCCGTCACGCCGGGCCAGGGCCTCGCGCAGCTGCGCGACCTCCAGCGTCAGGCGGCGCTTGTCCAGCGCGCGGCGCACCACCTCGACGAGGTGCTCGGGCGAGAAGGGCTTGGGGATGAAGTCGTAGGCGCCGGCCCGCATGGCCTCCACCGCCAGGCTCACGTCGCCATGGCCGGTGATCATGATGACGGGCAGCGCGGCGTCCAGCTCCTGGCAGTGGCGCACGAGGCTCAGGCCGTCGGCGCCGGGCAGGCGCATGTCGGTGATCACGACGCCCGCGAAGCCGGCGTGCAGCAGCGGCCGGGCCTCCTCGACGGACAGCACGGCGCGTGCCGGCAGGCCCGCCAGCTGCAGGGCCTGGACGCAGCCCAGCTGCATGTGCAGGTCGTCCTCGACGAGGAGGACGGACAGCTCGGGATTCGGGGGCAGGGTCATGGCGGCATTGTCAGGCCTGGGCCCGGCCGGCGTCGACGCCCGGCAGCGTGAGGATGAACTCCGCGCCGCCCTCGGCGTGGTTGCGGGCCTCCAGCTCGCCGCCGCCCTCGCGGGCGATGTCGCGGGAGATGGCCAGCCCCAGTCCCAGCCCCACGCCCTGCGCCTTGGTGGTGAAGAAGGGCTCGAACAGGCGGGCCAGCGCCTCGTCTCCCAGACCGGGCCCGCTGTCCCGCACATGGATCAAGACCTGACCCTCCCGGTGCGAGGCCTGGAGCCAGAGCTGGCGCGAGGGCTGGTCCTGCACGGCGTCCAGCGCGTTGCCGACGAGGTTCAGCAGCACCTGCTCGAGGCGGTTGGGGTCGAAGAAGGCGAAGACCTGGCCGGGCTCGATGCCGCGGTGCAGCGCCACCTGCAGCTGGCGCAGGCGCTGGTCGTGCAGGAAGAGCGCATTGCCCAGGGCCAGCCCGACATCGCAGCGCTGCGGCCGCGCCTGGCTCTTGCGCGCGAAGCCCTTGAGCGGCTGGATGATCTGGCCCATCTGGTCCGCCAGGCGGGTCAGGATCTCGAGATTGCCCTGCACCGAGCGCAGGTCCTCGCGCCGCATGAACTCGAGCGCGTTGCCGGCCAGCGTGCGGATGGCGCCGAGCGGCTGTGCCAGCTCGTGCGTGATGCCCGTGGCCAGCTGCCCGAGCGCCGCCATCTTGCCGGCGTGCACGAGCTCGTCCTGCGCCTGGCGCAGCGTGGCCTCGGCCTGCTGGCGCTCGGTCACTTCCTGCGCAAGCTGCGCATTGGCCTCCGACAGGGCCTGCGTGCGCCGCGCGACCTGGTCCTCGAGCGCGGCGTGCGCCTCCAGCTTCTGGCGCAGGATGCGGCGACGCTGCAGCAGGATCAGGGCACTCAGCAGCACCACGCCCAGCACCAGCGCCGCCAGCAGGCCGTGGGTGCTGGCCTGCTGCCGCACGGGGCGCAGATCGCTGAACATCATCAGCCGCCAGTCCATGCCGTTGAGCGGCCGGCCCAGGACCAGCATGGCGCGGCTGGCGAGCCGGGGCGTGGGGGCGGCCTCCCCCAGGCCATGCGGCAGCACGCCTTCCACGACCTGGCTGTCCTCATCCACCCGCAGGTCCACCTTCAGCGGGAAGCGCGGCAGCGGCTGCGCGGCATAGAGGCGCGAGAGCTGCAGATCCACGCGCTGGTCCACGCTCAGCTCCGTGAGGCTGGTGTAGCGCCAGGCGGGCTCGGAGGAGAGGATGACCACCTGGTTGGAGTCCGCCAGCAGGGCCGGCGACTCCAGCGTGGCCCAGGCCTCGTCGATGGGGTCGAGCCGGATCTTGATGGCCGCAACGCCCACCACGCGGGCACCGTCGTGGATGGGGTGGGAGACGTAGTAGCCCGGCCGCCCGTCCCGCGTGCCGATGGCGAAATGCCGCCCCACGCGCCCGGCCAGGGCCTCGAGGAAGTAGGGGCGGAAGGAGAAGTCCTCGCCGGTCAGCGAGGCGTCGCTCGCGGCGAGCACCAGCCCCTGCTGGTTCTGGACGAAGAGCTCCAGGCTGCCCAGGTGGGCATTGAGGCGGCGCAGGTAGAGGCTGGCGGCCTCGGCGCGGGCCGCCGACTGCGGCTCGCGCAGCAGCGCCAGCACCTCGGGGCTCAGCTGCAGCGTGGCGGGGATGGATTCCTGCCGCTTGATCACGCCCTCCGCCGCCGTGGCGAAGAGCTCCAGCTGGTGGTTGGATTCGCGCCGCAGCGCCTCCGTGCCCTGGCGCAGGCTGGCGGTGTAGGCCAGCCAGCCGGCGCCGCCGACGAGCAGCGCCGCGGCCAGCGAGCCGAGCAGGATGCGCAGACCTCGGGTCATGTTGGACTTAGTGCAGCCATGCGCAGCCGGCCTGCGCCGACGCCGATGCAGGCGGGACGAGGCCAGCGAAGCGGTCGAGTCCCTCAGGCACGGCGTGCGCGGATCCGGCTCTGCCGGGCCGTCGCATGCGCCCCCTCGGGGGGCTCGCGAAGCGAGTAGGGGGGGTCAATGGTTGAGGATTTTGGACAGGAAATCCCGAGCACGCGGCGAGCGCTCCTCCGGCTTGCCGAAGAAGTCCTCCTTGCGGCAGTCCTCGACGACCTTGCCGGCGTCCATGAAGATCACCCGGTGGCTGACCTTCTTGGCAAAGCCCATCTCGTGCGTGACGCACATCATGGTCATGCCCTCGTTGGCGAGCTGCACCATCACGTCCAGCACCTCGCCGACCATCTCCGGGTCCAGCGCGGAGGTGGGCTCGTCGAAGAGCATCACGATGGGGTCCATGGACAGCGCCCGGGCGATGGCCACGCGCTGCTGCTGGCCGCCGGAGAGCTGGCCGGGGAACTTGTCCTTGTGGGCGGAGAGGCCCACGCGGTCCAGCATCTTCAGGCCGCGCACCTTGGCGTCATCGGCGTTGCGGCCCAGCACCTTGATCTGCGCGAGCGTCAGGTTCTCGGTGACCGAGAGGTGCGGGAACAGCTCGAAGTGCTGGAACACCATGCCCACGCGCGAGCGCAGCTTGGGCAGGTCGGTCTTCGGGTCGGCCAGCGAGATGCCGTCCACCACGATGTCGCCCTGCTGGAAGGGCTCCAGCGCGTTGACGGTCTTGATCAGGGTGGACTTGCCCGAGCCCGAGGGGCCGCACACCACCACGACCTCGCCCTTCTGGATGCTGGTCGTGCAGTCGGTCAGCACCTGGAAGCTGCCGTACCACTTGGAAACGTTCTGGATCTGGATCATGGGTCGACCTCAGCGGATGATTTGGATACGTCGCTGCAGCCGGCGCACGAGCATGGAGAGGCTGAAGCAGATCACGAAGTAGAGGCCCGCGGCCAGCAGATAGGTTTCCACCGGGCGGTTGAAGTTGCGGCCGGCCACCTCGAAGCCCTTGAGCAGGTCGTAGGCGCCGATGGCGTAGACGAGCGAGGTGTCCTGGAAGAGGATGATGGTCTGCGTGAGCAGCACCGGCAGCATGTTGCGGAAGGCCTGCGGCAGCACCACGAGGGCCATGGCCTGGCGGTAGTTCATGCCCAGGGCGTAGGCCGCGTAGGTCTGGCCCTTGGGCACGCTCTGCACCCCGGCGCGCATGATCTCGGCGTAGTAGGCCGCCTCGAACAGCGTGAAGGTGATGAAGGCCGAGAGCTCCGCGCTGATGGGCCCCGTGAGCAGGGGCACCAGCAGGAAGAACCACAGGATCACCATCACCAGCGGGATGGAGCGCAGCAGGTTCACGTAGGCCGCGGCCGGGGCCGAGAGCCAGCGCTTGCTGGACAGCCGCATCAGCGCCAGCACGGTGCCCAGCAGGATGCCGCCCACCATGGCCACCAGGGTCAGCTGGATCGAGAAGATGAAGCCCTTCGCGATGAAGGCGCGCAGGAACTCGAAGGTCAGGAAGGAGAAGTCGAGATTCATTTGTGGCCTGCTCCGGCAAGACCCGGCACCCGCACCCAGCGTTCGATCAGGGCGGCGAGCAGGTAGACCGCGAAGGCGGACACGAAGTAGAGCAGCGTCACCATGGCGTAGACCTCGGTGGGGCGGGAGGTCTCCTCACCGACCTGGCGCGCGAACTGCGTCAGCTCCAGCACCGACAGCGCGAAGGCCACCGAGCTGTTCTTGACGATGCTCATGGCCTCGCTGGTGAGCGGCGGCACGATGATGCGGAAGGCCACGGGCAGCAGCACGAAGCGGTAGGTCTGGGGCAGCGTCAGGCCCAGCGCCAGGCCGGCGGCCCGCTGCCCGCGCGGCAGGCTCTGGATGCCGGCGCGCACCTGCTCGGAGATCCGGGCCGAGGTGAAGAAGCCCAGGCCCAGTGCCGCGATCAGGAAGCTCGGCAGGCTCTTGAGCACCGGGATGAACTCCGGGATCACGAAGAACCACAGGAAGAGCTGCACGATCAGCGGGATGTTGCGGAACAGCTCGGTCCAGGCCTCGCCCAGGAAGGCGAGCTTGCGGCCGGGGCCGGTGCGCAGCACCCCCATGAGCGAGCCCAGCACGAGCGCGATCACGAGGCCGATGGCCGAGACGGCCAGGGTCCAGCCCCAGGCCGAGAGCAGCCAGTCCAGATAGGTCTGCGTGCCGGGCTCGCCGAAGCAGCCCTGGACGACCGTCCCTTCGACGGTGTCCTTGCACCAGAGTTCCTGCCATTCGAATGTCATGGTGTCCTTTCAGCGGGGCCAGGTCTTGCTGCACCCCGCGCCGCGGGGCTTACTTCTTGGCGTAGGCTTCCATGGGCTTGTCATTGGGCGCGGCCAGCGCGGCCTTGAGGTTCTCGCTCATCGGCAGGCCCACGCGGCTGTTGGTCGGGGGGATGGGCTGCATCAGCCACTTGTCGTAGAGCTTGGCGACGTCGCCGGATTTCATCATCGCCACGAGGGTGTCGTCCACGGCCTTCTTGAAGGCAGGGTCGTCCTTGCGGAACATGATGGCGATGGGCTCGACGGACAGCACCTCGCCGACGATCTTGTAGTCCGCCGGGTTCTTGGACTTGGCGATGAGGCCGGCCAGCAGCGAGCCGTCCATCACGAAGGCGTCGGCGCGGCCGCTTTCCAGCAGCAGGAAGCTGTCGGCGTGGTCCTTGCCGAAGACTTCCTTGAAGTCCACGCCCGTGGCGCGCTCGTGCTTGCGCAGCGTCTGCACGGAGGTCGTGCCGGTGGTCGTGGCCACGGTCCGGTTGGCGAGCTGGTCGATGGCGTGGATGCCCGCGTTCGCCTTGACCGCGATGCGCACTTCCTCGACGAAGGTCGTCACGGCGAAGGCCACGTCCTTCTGGCGGGTCAGGTTGTTGGTGGTGGAGCCGCACTCGAGGTCCACCGTGCCGTTCTGCACCAGGGGAATGCGGTTCTGCGAGGTCACCGGCTGGTACTTCACGTCCAGCTTGGCCAGGCCCAGCTGCTTCTGCAGGGCGCCGACGATGCGCTGGCAGATCTCGACGTGGTAGCCCACGTACTTGCCGTCGCCCAGGGTGTAGGAGAGCGCGCCGCTGGACTCGCGCACGCCCAGCGTGACGCTGGCGCTGTCCTTGATCTTCTTGAGCGTGTCCTCGGCGCGGGCCGGGGTGGCGGCCAGCGTGGCCAGTGCGGCCAGCGCGGCCAGGGTCGTGGTGCGGATGCGGGTCTTCATGGGGCGTCCTGTCTCTTGGGATTTGGAAGGCGTGGGATTCATTGCAGGGCGCGGTCCGAGGGCTGGCGGTAGAGCTGCAGCAGGGCCTCGGTGGGCGGCCAGTTGAGGTTCAGTCCCTTGGGCGGGATGGGGCGCTGGAACCAGCGCTGGTAGATCTTGAGCGCCTCGCCGCTGTGCATGAGGCGGCTCAGCTCGCGGTCCACCAGCGCCTTGAAGCCGGGGTCGTCGCGCCGCAGCATGCAGCCGTAGACCTCCGAGCTCATCGGCGTGCCCGTGAGGCGCCAGTCCTCGGGCTGTGCGGCCTTGGCGCGCTCGCCCAGCAGCAGGGCATCGTCAAGCATCAGCGCGTCGACCTTGCCCGTCTCCAGGGACTGGAAGGCCTCGCCGTGGTCCCGCGCCGAGAGCAGCTGGATGCGGCCGCCGTGGGTCTCGTTCCAGGCGCGCAGCAGGCGCTCGGAGGTGGTGCCCGCCGTGACCACCGCGCGGCGGCCGGCGAGGTCGGCGAACTCCTGCAGCGGCGCGTCGCGGCGCACCAGCATGCGCGTGCTGACGATGAAGATCGAGACCGAGAAGGCGACGTGCTTCTGGCGCGCCAGTGTGTTGGACGTGGAGCCGCATTCCAGATCGACGGTGCCGTTCTGCACCAGGGACATGCGGTTCTGCGAGGTGACGGGCACCAGGCGCTGCGTGATCGCTGGCAGCTTCAGCTCCTGGCGGATGCCGTCGACCACCTTGAGCATCAGGTCCTGGGAGTAGCCCACGACCTGGCGGCGTGCGTCGTAGTAGGAGAAGGGCACCGAGGACTCGCGGTGGCCCAGGTTGATGGTGCCGGTGGCGGCGATGCGGCGCAGGGTCTCGCTCTGATCGAGCAGCGGGCTGGCCGCGCGCTCCGGGCTGCCGGCGGCCTGCGCCCTGCCGGGCTGGAGGGCCAGCAGCGGCAGCGCAAGGATCAGCAGGGAGACGAGGCGGCAAGGCATGAGCGCCTGTCATGCAGGGGTCGTGCCATCTGGTGAAAACCCTGAGTCCATCGTCAGATGGGCGTCGCGGGATGCGCCAAGTGCTTGATTTGTCGCGCAACACCGGGCGCGGCCGGCCAGGCGGGGCGGTCTTCCGGACGGATATCCGTCGGCCAGGCGGTGCGATGGACGGATTTCCGTCCGGGGCGCCGCCGGGTGGGGTCAGGTCTTGCGGAGCCTGGCCGCCACGCGCTCGCTCAGTCCTCGGGATCGCGGCTCAGGAAAGCGCCGGGATCCCGGCTCTGCGGCCTGGGCATCGCGGCGGCCCCCGTGTAGTGAATGACGCCCGTGCGCCGCCCGGTGTCTTCGTCCGTGGACGACGAGCCGTGGGTCGAGCCTTGGGTCGAGGCCGGCGGCGTCGGATGCCCCGGCGTCTGCCCGCCTGCCGACGGGTGGGTCATGCGCTGGATCGTCCCGCCGCCCACGGCGCTGCCTGCGCCGGACACATCGGCCAGGCGCTGGCGCTGGGCGACCATGCGTGCGGAGTCCATGACGCCGGAGCGCGGCATTGCCCCCGAGGCCGTGGCCGCCCGGCTGTGGGGGCTGGCATGGGCGGCGCCTCGGGCCTGCGGGCGGGCCGCGGCGTGCGTTGAGAGGGACGAGGCCATGGCGGTTCCTTTCGGGCTGGATGCACGAGATGGGGCGCCGGGCCCCGCGTGGCCCGCCCCCTCGAATCCGGGGGGGCAGGCCGCGATCGCTCAGGCGGCGGTCGAGGCGCGACGGCGGCGCGCCACACCCACGCCCACGGCGCCCAGGGCCAGCAGCGCCAGGGTCTGGGGCTCGTCCACCTGGGCCTTGCCGTCGAGGGCCAGGTCGTGGAAGAAGTACTGGCCCGTGCGGTCCTTGAAGCCGCCGGTGTAGATCATCTTCAGGTCGAAGACATCGCCGGCGTTCAGCCACTGGTCGATCTTCACGTCGAAGTCCAGATCGGCAAACTTCGGGCCGGAGTTGAAGGCCAGCAGCGGCTCGGTGAACTCGATGCCGTTGACGACCTTCACCAGCTTCCAGTTGGCACCGCGGCAGGACGCCGGGGCGCCGTACTGGCAGTCATTGTTCTTGATGCTGAAGCGGAAGTCCGTCAGCTGCAGGCCCTGCGCGGCCTTCAGGCCCAGCGTGAAGACCGGGTTGGTGCGGTTGCCCTCGTAGTAGCCCTTGGACCACGGATTGTTCGGGATGAAGTCATAGGCCCAGGCCCAGGCCGGCAGATTGCCGCCGATCGTGGAGGACGCGATGCTGGCGTCCTGCTGGCAGGCCTTGTTCATCTGGCAGCCATTGTGGTGGTTGAAGCTCAGCAGCACATCGGCGTGCGCGAGGCCGGGCAGGCTGGCGGCAAGGCTCAGCACGGCGGGGATCAGGAAGCGTGGCGTCATGGAGATTCCCTCGAGTGGTTGTGATGGATGGCGCGCAGCGTATCGAGGGCCCGTAAGCCGGACGTGAGCGGGTCGGTATCAGCGCGGGCCCGCCCGATCGTGGGGGCGGCGCGCTGAGCGCACCGGCCGGGGCCCGCAGGCCCATCGGCGCTGATAGAGTGCCGCGCTGATGAACGCCGCCCCCGTGATGCTGACCCTGTACGGCCCCATGCGCCTGGACCTGCCGGAGGGAGCAGGCGCCCTGCGCTACGCCAAGGGGCGCGCCCTGCTGGCCTTCCTGGCGCTGCACCGGGACCAGTGGGTCGCTCGGCGCACGCTGGCGGCGATGCTGTGGCCCGCGCTGGAGGAGTCCCGCGCGCTGACGAACCTGCGCCAGGTGCTGTCGCCGCTGCAGCGGGTGCTCGGGCAGGACGGCGGGGCGCTGGGCCTGCGGGCGGAGCGGGACCGGCTGATGCTGCAGGCGCACCCGGGCCTCGTCATCGATGCCTGCCTGCTGACAGCGCCGGTGCCGGACCTCACCGACGAGGCGGTCCGGCAGCAGCTCCTGGCCCGCCTGCCGCAGGCCGGCCAGCCCTTCCTGGCCGACCTGTGCCTGCCCGAATGCCCCGACTTCGAGACCTGGCGCGCCGAGGCCGCGGCGAGCCTGCGGGACCGCCACCGCGGCCTGCTGCGCCAGCTGCACGACGCGCAGCGCGCGGCCGGGCAGCTGGAGGCGGCCGTGGGGTCGGCACGGCAGGCCCTGGCGCTGGACCCGCTGGATGAGGCGAGCGCCGCCCGCCTCATCCAGCTGCTGCTGCAGCTGGGGGACCGCCGCGGCGCCGAGCAGGTGCTCGCGCAGACGGACCAGCTGCTGGTGCGCGAGCTGGGGCATCGCGCCAGCCCGGAGCTGCGCCGCCTTGTGGACACGGAGCGCCCCGCGCCCGCCGGGACGGCGCCGGCCTCCGCGGTGGCCAGCCGCTGGGAGCGCCGCCACCTCGCGCTGCTGTGGATCCATCCCCCGCCGGGGCCCGACACCGACGAAGCCTGGCACGCGCTGGCGGCGCAGCTGGACGCCGTCCGCGCGCAGATGCAGCGCTGGGGCGCCCGCTGCCTGAGCGGTGCGGATGCCGGCCTGCTGGCGGTCTTCGGGCTGCGGGCGGAGGGCGAGGCCCCCGAGTGGCGTGCGCTGCTGGCCGCGCAGGACCTGCTGGGCCACTGGCCGGCGGACCCGGGCGCGCCGGTCGCAGGGGTGCCGGGGCTGGCGCTGGACTGCGGGGCGGAGCGCCTGCGCTTCCAGGCGAGCCACTGGCAGCTGATGAGCCGCCAACCCGAGGTCCTGCGCACGCTGGCCGGGCGGGCAGGGCCTGGCGAGCTGCTGCTCGGCGCCGGCGCGGTGGAGCGCCTGGCGGACCGCGTGCGCTGCGACGCGTCGGCGATCGACGGCCATCCCGGCGCCCGGCGCTGGCTGGGGCTGCGCGGGCTGGACCCGGCCGCGCTGCCCTCGCGCACCTGCCTGGGCCGCGAGCTGCCGCTGCAGGACCTGCGCCTGCACTGGCTCGCCGCCTGCCGCGGGCAGCCGGCCTGGGTCATCCTGCGGGGCGAGGCGGGCATCGGCAAGACCACCCTGGCCGCGAGCTTTGCGCGCTCACTGGAGGGCAGCTCGGCCCTGCGCCTGTCCTGGTCCTGTCGCCTCGAATGGCAGCACCAGCCGCTGGCGCCACTGCGCGAATGCCTGCAGCGCCTGCCGGCGACGGCGCAAGCCCTGCTGCCGGCCCGCCTGCAGCAGCTGCTGCAGGGTCAGGTCGTGCCCGGCCCGGCGCTGTTCGATGCCTGCTTCGCCTGGCTCGACCGCCTCTCCGCCCGCCAGCCCGTGCTGCTGTGGGTCGACGACCTGCACTGGGCCGACCTGGCCACGCGCGAGCTGCTGGCCCGCTACGCCGCCTGGATGGACCGGCAGCGCCTGCTCATCCTCGTCAGCAGCCGGCCGGAGGTGGTGCTCGAGTCCGCGGGTGCCGATCCCGTGTGCATGGACGTCCAGCCCCTGACGGCACCGGCCGCGCAGCAGCTGCTGCAGGCGCTCGATGCGCAGGGGCGCCTCAGCAGCGCCCGGCGCGCGTCCATCCTGGAGGCGGCGGCCGGCATTCCGCTGCTGATCGAGGCGATGGTGCAGGGCGAGCTGGAAGGCCGGCCGTCCGCGGGGGGCGGCATCGTCGCCCTCATGCAGGCGGAGCTGGACCGTCTCGGCATCAACAAGCCGGTGCTGCAGGCCGCCGCCCTGATCGGCCCGCGCTTCGACGCGGCGCTGCTGGCGGAACTGCTGGCCGAGACCCTGCCCGCCGCGGCGGTGGCGCAGGCGCTGCAGCGGGCGGCGGAGTGCCGGCTGGTGGTGCAGGAGGACGAGTCCCGGGCCCTGGGGGACGGGGTCTACCGCTTCCGCCACGCCCTGCTGCACGAGGCGGCGGCCCAGGGCGCCCTGCCGGCCCAGACCCGGCCCTGGCACGCACGCCTGGCCGAGCTGCGCGCCCGGCGGGGCGATGCCCCGGGGCTGCTGGCCCGCCATCTGGCGGGAGCCGGGCACCTGCAGGCGGCCTGCCAGGCGTGGTGGGAGGCCGGGCAGCAGGCCCTGCTACAGGAGTTCGCCGCCGATGCGCAGGCCTCGCTGGAGGAGGCGTCGCGCCTCGCGGTGGCCGACCCGGGCGGCGATGCCCGCGCGCGCTGGCGCCTGGATCTGGACCGCGTCCGCGCCCTGCAGATGCATGAGGGCTACGGCTCCGCCGAGGCGCACCGCCTGTGCCGGCAGCTGCTGGCCGCGGCACCCGACGAGGACGCCGCCGAGTCCGCACCGGCGCGCCTGCGCTTCGTGGCCCTGAGCCGGCTCTACATGGGTGCCGGCTCCCAGGGCGAGAGCGGCGGCCTGCGCGTCGCGCGCCAGCTGGAGCAGGAGGCGCTGACCGATGCCGAGCGCCTCACCGCCTGCTTCGCGCTGGGCAATTCGCTCTTCTGGCGCGGCCGCTTCGAGGAGGCCCGCCACTGCCAGCTGCAGGGCCTGGCACTGCTGCCCGGCCTCGACGCCGAGGCGCGCCGCCAGCACCTGGGCGATGACGCCGGCGTGCTGCTGCTGGCCTTTCACTGCTGGACCCTGTGGTTCTGCGGCGATGGCGCCGGGGCCGACGCCGCCGTGGAGCAGGGCCTGGCGCTGGCCCGCCAGGAAGGTCGCAACCACGGGCTGTGCTTCATGCTGACCTTCGCGGCGGCCATGAACTGGACGCGCGGCCGGCCGCACCCGGTGCTGCGCCATGCCGGCGAGGCGCTGGCGCTGGCCACGCGCCTGGGCTACCCGCTGTGGCAGGGCATGAACGGGCTCTTCCTGGCCTGGGCCCGTGTGCGCACCGGCCATGCGGAGGTGGCCGCCCAGGTGCTCCAGGCCGCCGAGCAGGCCGACCGGGCCTACAAGGCCGGCCGCAGCACGGCCCGCTGGATCCTGGCCAGCACGCTGGAGCTGCTCAAGCAGCACGAGCTGGCGCTCAAGCTGCTCCACCAGGCCTTGCCCGATGCCCTCGAGGACGAGGACCACTACTGCCGCCCCGGCCTGCTGATGCTGCTGTCCGACTGCGAGCGCCGCGCGGGCGACTGGAGCCGGGCGCAGGCGCTGGCCTCGGAGGCCTGTGCGCTGGCGCGCGAGCAGGGCGCGGTGGGGTGGCTCACGCGGCATGCGCCGGCCCTGGCGCAGGAGCTGGCCCGCGAGCGGCGGGCGAGCCCGGCCTGAAGGGCGGCGCTCAGGCGGGCGCGTCCTCCCACAGCACGGCCGCGATCTTCCAGCCCCGGGCCGTCTTCACGCAGGACAGCAGCTTGCGGCCGCGCCCCTCGAAGGCCTGGCCCTCGCGGAGGCCGGCCTTGGCGTAGTGCAGCCGGACCTGCGCCAGCCCGCCTTCCTGCTCGATGTGCAGGGCCTCGGCCTCTTCGTGGAACTCCCGCAGCGTGCCGTCGGCCAGCCACTGGGCGCGCGGCTCGATGAACTGGCGCGGGTCCATGCTCGTGAGGGTGTCGCCGCTGCGCAGCACGACGCGGGCGTCCGGTAGGAGCCAGTGCGGCAGCGCCGCGACGGTGGGGATGCGCCCGGCGCGGTTGTCGAAGGCGCCGAGGAAGCGCCGCACCAGGGCCTCGATCTGCTGCACGTCGGTGCCGGCCTCGCCCGGAGCCTTCCATTCGTAGACGCGGGAGAGCCCCTCGTGCGCCTCCGTCTGCTGCAGGCCCAGGTCCTGGAAGCCGATGTCCATCAGCACGCGGCCGGAGCTGTCGTTGTGCGGCGCGGTGGTGGCCAGCAGGTGGCGAAGGCCGAGTACCTCGTGGGCATAGCGCAGGGACGCGGCGGCGGCCTCGCGGGCGTAGCCCCGGCCCCAGTGGCGTTCGGCGAGGCCGTAGCCGAGGTCCGGCTCCGGCAGCCCGTCGCGATGGATCAGGCCGCACAGGCCGAGCGCTTCGCCGTCGGACTTGCGCTCCACGCACCAGAAGCCGTGCCCCTGCGTCCAGTAGCGGCTCAGCAGACGGTCCCGCATCCACTGGCGGGCCTGCTCGGGCGTGCTGACGCCCGGGTCGGCGATGTTGGCCTTCCACGAGGGCTCATTGATCAGGCCCAGGATGAAGGGCACGTCGCGGTCGTCGAACCAGCGCAGGCGCAGGCGTTCGGTCTCCAGAATCTGCATCGTCGGGGCTCCGGGGTGGGCAAGCGGGCGAGGGCGGCGGATGTCCGCCCAGAAGCGAGACAATACGGCACCTTCACCAGCCCAGCCCGCTCAGGGGTGCGATCCATGACCTTCCTCCAGCAACTCCACGCCGCCGAACGCCTCAACCAGTCGATGCTCTGCGTGGGGCTGGATCCGGAACCGGCCAAGTTCCCGGGCGCCTGGAAGGGCGACGCCGGTCGCATCTTCGACTTCTGCAGCGCCATCGTCGACGCCACCAAGGACCTGGTGAGCGCCTTCAAGCCCCAGATCGCCTACTTCGCCGCCCACCGTGCCGAGGACCAGCTGGAGCGCCTGATGGCCCACATCAAGCGCGTGGCGCCGCAGGTGCCGGTGATCCTGGACGCCAAGCGCGGGGACATCGGCTCCACCGCCGAGCAGTACGCCCGCGAGGCCTTCGTGCGCTACCAGGCGGATGCCGTGACGCTGTCGCCCTTCATGGGCTTCGACACGATCGAGCCCTTCCTGCGCTATGCCGACAAGGGCGTGATCGTGCTGTGCCGCACCTCCAATCCCGGCGGCAGCGACTGGCAGAACCAGCGCCTGGCCGACATCCCCGGCCAGCCGCGCCTGTACGAGCACCTCGCCCACCTGGCGCAGACCGAGTGGAACAAGACCGGCCAGCTGGGCCTCGTGGTGGGCGCGACCTTCCCCGAGGAGATCGCCCGGGTGCGCGAGATCGCCCCGACGCTGCCGCTGCTGATTCCCGGCGTGGGCGCCCAGGGCGGCGACGCCGTGGCCACGGTGCGCGCGGGCTGGCGCGGCACGGCCGAGGGCAGCACGGCGCCGATCATCGTGAACTCCTCCCGCGCCGTGCTGTATGCCAGCAGCGGCGAGGACTTCGCCGCCGCCGCCCGCCGCGTGGCGCTGGCGACACGCGAGCAGCTCAACGCCGCCCGCGGCTGAGCCCGCCGCAGGCCTGCGCCTGCGCATTCCTTCTCGCTCCCCCGGCGCGCGTGAGGCACGGGCCGCATTTGCCGGCCCGATCCGCTGGTCAGCCGGCTCGCCGTGACCGAGACTCACCCCCTGGCGTGACCCCGCGGTGGGGCCGGCGCCCCTGGAGCACGCCGGTCTAGTCAAAGTGAGCAAGGACGCCCTCGACGATCTCAGCAGCCTGGTCGGCCAGGAAATGTCGCTGGACGAGCGCCGCCTGGCCCTGGAGCGGGGCCTGCGCTGGCGCTCGGTGCGCATGCTGCTGGGCGCCTCCGCACTGATCGGCGGACTCGTCACGCTGCTGCTGGCCGCCACCGTCCGCGAGGGCGAGCCCTGCGCCGGCCTGCTGCCGCCGCTGCTGGCCGGCCTCGTGTGCCTGGTCGGCACGGGCTTCTACCTGCGCCTGCCGCGGGAGAAGGCCAAGCCGGGCGTCATGCTGCTGATGAGCCTGGTGATGACCATGGGCCTGGCGCTCGCGTGGTCGCGCGGCGCGGGCCTGGGCTCCCCCGGCCTGGGCGTGCTGGCGCTCATGGTCGCGCTCGGCACCGCGGTGACGGGCCTGACCGCCGGGCTCTGGCTCTTTGGTGTCGGGACCCTGTGCCTGCTGGCCATGGCCTGGCTGGAGGCGAACGGCCGGCTGCCCGCCGTGTCGCTGGGCTCCAGCGTCTCGGCCCAGCTCATCACGCAGCTCGTGCTGCTGAGCACCGGTCTCGTCGTGGGCATGGGCACGCTGCGCCTGGTGCGCCGCTCCATGCGCGAGGCCAGCGAGCGCAACGCCCGCTTCCGCCATCTGCTGTCCATGGCGGCCGACTGGTACTGGGAGATGGATCGCGACTTCCGCTTCACCCACATGGCCGAGAACATCCCCGGCCAGTCGGGCCTGGACCTGAACCAGCGCATCGGCAAGACGCCCTGGGAGGTCGACCAGGCCCAGGGGCTGGGCGACGAGGACATGGACGCCCACCGCGCCGATCTGGAAGCCCACCGCCCCTTCCGCGGCATGGTGGCGCGCCGCCGCGGCGAGGACGGGCTGCTGCGCTACGTCTCGGTCAGCGGCGAGCCGCGCTTCGATGCGGCGGGCAACTTCCGCGGCTACTGGGGCGTGGGCCGCGACGTGACCGACGAGGTCCAGGCCGAGCAGGCCATCGTGGCCACCGAGGCGCGCTACCGCGAGCTCTTCCGCCGCTCGCCCTCGCCGCTGGTGCTGCACCGCTGGGGCCGCGTGCTCGACGCCAACCCCGCGGCCATGGCCATGTTCGGCTACACGCAGCGCTCGAGCATGATCGGCCAGGACCTCTTCACCCACTACGAATCCGGCGAGGACGAGCGCGCCCGCGAGCGCGCCGCCAAGATCGAGTCCATGCCCGTGGGCGCCATCCTGCCCATGGCCGAATTCAAGCTGCGCACGCTCTCGCGCCGCCGCCGCCTCGTGCAGGTCACGAGCGTGCGGGTGGACGCCGCCAGCGGCCCGGCCACGCTGTCCTTCTTCATCGACCAGACCGAGGCCTCGCGCGCGCAGGAGGCGCTGCGCCGCTCCGAGGGGCTGCTGTCCCACCTGGTGGCCACGAGCCCGGACGTGATCACGCTGACCGAGATCGCCACCGGGCGCTATGCCATGGTCAACAAGACCTTCGAGGAGCTCTCCGGCTACAAGGCCGAGGAGGTGCTCGGGCGCACGGCCGACGAGCTGGGGGTCTGGCACCACCCCGAGGACCGCCAGCGCCTGGTCGACGGCGTGCAGCAGCACGGCCGCGTGAACGACATGCCGGCGGCCTTCAAGAGCAAGAGCGGCGAGCTGATCTCGATGGTGATGTCGGCCGCGCCCTTCCAGATGGACGGGCAGGCCTACCTCGTGATCAACGCGCGCGACGTGTCGGAGTCCGAGCGCACGCGGCTCATCCACGCGGCCATCCTCGAGAACGCCTCCATCGGCATCACGCTCACGCGCGACCAGCATTTCGTGCAGGTCAATCGCGCGGTGGAGGAGATGTTCGGCTGGCCCGACGGCAGCCTCATCGGGCAGCCCGGCCGCGTGGTGTGGGCCACCGACGAGGACTACCGCAGCGCCGGCCGCGAGATGGGCCCGCGCCTGGCCGCGGGCGAGCAGGTCGAGACGGAACGCATGATGGCCCGCAAGGACGGCAGCACCTTCCTGTGCCGCCTCCTGGCCCGCGCCGTGGACCCGGACCACCCGAGCCGCGGCGGCACCATCTGGATCCTGGAGGACGTCACCGAGAAGCGCCGCGTCGAGGCCGCGCTGGCCCAGGCCAAGGACGAGGCCCAGGCCGCGAGCCGCGCCAAGAGCGCCTTCCTCGCCAACACCAGCCACGAGATCCGCACGCCGCTCAACGGCGTGGTGGGCCTCGCGCGCCTGCTGCAGCAGCCGGACCTCGATGACGAGACCCGCCGCCACTACCTCGACCAGATGCTGGACAGTGCCGAGAGCCTCTCCGGCCTGATCGCCGACATCCTGGACCTCTCCAAGATCGAGGCCGGCCGCCTCACGCTGGAGTCCCAGCCCTTCGCGCTGCGCGACATGCTCGCCACCATGCGCATGGCCTACATCACGCTGGCCCAGGTCCGCGGCCTCGCCTTCCGTATCGACGTCGAGGAGGACGTGCCGGGCTGGGTGGTGGGGGACCCGGTGCGCACGCGCCAGATTCTCTCCAATTACCTGACCAACGCGCTGAAGTTCACCGAGAGCGGCTCGGTCTCGGTCCGCGTGGCGAAGGTCGACGACGAGCGCCTGCGCATCGAGGTCACCGACACCGGCCCCGGCATCACGCCCGAGGTGCAGGCCCGCCTCTTCCAGCCCTTCACGCAGGCGGACGAGTCCACCACGCGGCGCTACGGCGGCACCGGCCTCGGCCTGTCCATCTGCCGCGAGCTGGCCCACCTGATGGGCGGCGAGGTCGGCGTGCAGTCCGAGACCGGGCGTGGCTCCACCTTCTGGGCCGAGCTGCCGCTGGTGGCGGCGGCGAGCACGCTGTCGTCCCAGCCGCGCGAGGCCCGTGACAACGCCGACCTCGACGGCCTGCGCGTGCTGATGGTCGAGGACAACCCCGTCAACATGATGATCGCCGTGGCGCTGCTGGAGCAGTGGGGCCTGGAGGTCTCGCAGGCGAGCGACGGCCAGCAGGCCATCGAGGCCATTCACGCGGCGGCCAGCATGGGCAAGCCCTTCGACGTCGTGCTGATGGATGTGCAGATGCCCGTGATGAGCGGCCACGAGGCCACCCGGGAGATCCGTCGCCGCTTCCCCGCGGACCAGCTGCCCATCGTGGCCCTGACCGCCGCGGCGCTCGTCTCCGAGCGGGACGAGGCGCTGGAGGCCGGCATGAACGAGTTCCTCACCAAGCCCATCGACGCCAACCGCCTGCGCCAGGTGCTGGTGAAGCTGATCGGGCACAAGCCGAACGACCGGCAGCGGCGCTGAGGGGCCGACCCGGGGCGCTGCCACAATCCCGGCGCGGCAGCCCCGGCCTTGCGGGGCGCCGGTGTCCCGCCTCCCCTGTGTGCCTACCTCATGCTGAAGTCCCTGTTCCTCGGCCTCTGCGGCCTGTCGATGGCCGCGCCGTCCCTGGCCCACGCCTCCCCCGCCGCCTCCGCGCCAGCCGACGGCGCCAGCGCCGCCGCGCTCCCCTGGATCCACGTCGAGGCCCAGGCGCCGCTGCGCGTGCAGGTGCGCCTGCTGCCGATGGGGTTCAGCCAGGGACGCGACACGCCGGTCTACACCGGCTACCGGCCCCAGCTGCGCTTCCCCGACCATCCCGCGGGCACGACCTGCGCGCTGAGCATCCCGCCCGGCGTCGGCGGCGAGCTCAAGCCCGGCGAGACCGCCGAGGCCTCCGTCAGCTGCCTGGACGCCCTGAAGCTGCGCGACGACCGCCGGCAGTTCCAGATGTTCCAGGGCGGGCGCCTGGTGGGCGAGGGGCAGGTCTTGCCCTGACCCTCAGCGCAGGCTCAGGCTCCCCGTCTTCCACCCGGCGTCCGCCCAGCGTTGGAAGGGGCCCAGCTGCTGGGCCTCGCCGCTGCGGCGCTGCACCGCGAGCGTCGGCAGGTCCACGACCTCGAAGCTGCGGGCGCTGTAGCGGCCCTCGGCGCGGGACTCGCGCACCATCAGCAGCTGCTGGCCGCCGGGCACCCAGCCGGCGAACTCGGCATAGCCCAGGCCCGGATTGGCGGCGGCCGGGGGCAGGACGTCCAGGCGCCAGCCCTGCGGCGTGGCGCGCAGCACCCACAGCTCGCGCCAGGACTCGGTCGGCTGCACTGCCAGCACGGCGGCGTTGCCCTCGCGGTTGACGCTGAAGGAGGCCGTCTGGATCAGGCCGTAGCTGCAGTGGCGCAGCAGGGCCTCCTTCGCCTTGGCGGACTGCAGCAGCAGGCACTGGTCGCCGTCGGCCCCAGGCACCACGCGCAACTGCAACTCGTCGTTGCCCCGGCGCCAGCTCATCGGCGCGTTGCCGGCGGGCAGGGCCTGCCAGCGCACGGCGTTCACGCGCATGGCGGCGTCGTTGGCCAGCGGCTGGTCCTCATCGGCCAGTTCGGCGGCTTGCAGGCGCGCGAGGGCCTGCAGGGCGCGCGCACTCGCGGCCTGTGAGGGCGTGGCGGCCGCCGCATCGGGCTGGCGGGCCAGCGCGTAGGCGAGGCTGCTCCAGACGCCGGCCTGCCGCATCGCCAGGCGGTTGCGCCAGATCGGCGCCAGGCCGGGGGCCTGCACGCGCCCCAGGATGTCGGCCCGCCACAGGTCCCGCTGCAGCTTCTGCGCAGGCGTGGCGGCGGGGTTCTGACAGTCGCCCCGCGTCAGGGCCAGGGCGGCGCGCACCTGCTGCTCGGGCGTGCTGGCGGGCAGGGCCAGCACGCGGCGGAAGACCTCGCCCTCGTAGCAGATCTGCAGGCTGCCGGCCTCCCGCTCGAAGCTCTGGAACTTCAGGCCGTAGCGCGCCGCCACGTCCAGCTGCGCGGCGAGCTGCGTGTCCGTCGAGGTTTGCGGGGTGTCGAGCCGGGCGGCATTGCTGCGCGAGGCGCGGTCGGCCAGCCGTTCGGCCAGCGTGCCCAGCGCGTCGAGCGCCTCGACGCCACCGGGGCCCGCCATCTGCTCGGCGCGGGCCTGCTGCACATAGGCCGCGGCGAGGCCCAGGCCCAGGGACTCCGCCCCCGGCTGCAGGCGCACCAGGCGCAGGGCGGCCAGCAGCGCGGCGGGCTCGGCGGCCGGGCCGTCCAGGGGCAAGACCTGACCCTTGCGGACGAAGCCACCGCGCTCGCGGCGGTAGTCGTAGACTTGGTAGTAGTCGAGCCGCTCGCCGCGGATCTCCACCGCCTCGCCGCGCCACAGGGCGGCCTGCGAGGGGGCGGCGTCGCGGGCGGCGGCGCGCAGGGCGGCCTGGTCCTGCAGCACCAGGGCCGTGGCGGCGTGGGCGTGCGGGGGCTGCAGCAGGGCGGCGGCGGCGGCCAGGGCGGCGGTGGTGAGCGTCGTTCGCATGATCGATCGTTCCTGTGTGGGGGGTGTTCAGTCGCTGGGCCGGCTCATTCGCCGCCTTCGGTCTGAGCGTCCTCGCGCTTCACGCGGGCCCGCGTCTCGGCCTTGCCGCCGAGCAGGGTCTTGCCGATGAAGCCGCCATCGGCCGGGGGCGGGGCGATGATGACCTGCACCTTGTCCGAGAGCTTGTCGGCCATGGCCTTCTGGATCAGCAGCGGGTGCTGGCTCAGGAGCGCGCCCTCGGCGGACATCTGCTCCAGGCTCACCTTGCCCAGGCGGCCCTGGCGGTAGGCCTCGGCGTCGGCCAGCTTCTCGCGGGCCTTGGCTTCCCCTTCGGCCTCGATGCCGCGCGCCTGCGCCGAGCCCTCGGCCATGCGCACGCGGGCCACGCGCTCGGCCTCGGCCTCCAGCTGCCGCTGCTCGACCTGGCGCTGCTTGAAGGGCAGCACGTGCTTCATCGCCTCCTCCTGGGCCTTGGCGGCGATGACCTGCTCGCGGCCGGCGGCCTCGGCGGCGGTCTCGCGGCGGATCTTGTCGGCGGCGGCCTCCAGCTCGGTCTGCTTGACCTTCTTCTCCTGCTGCTCGAGCGTGTAGCGCATCTTCTCGGTGGCCAGGCCTTCGGCCAGCAGGTTCTCCAGGCCGGCACGGTATTCCTGCGGCAGGTCCACATTGCCGATCTGCACGCTGTGCAGCACGATGCCGTCGGCGGCCAGCTTCTTGCGCAGCTCGGTTTCCAGAGCCTGCTGGATCTCGGCGCGCTGGCTGGAGAAGATCTCGCGCACCGTGTGGCTGGCGATCTGGCGGTAGATCACGCCCTGCAGCACGGGGTCGATCAGCTCGCGCTCGATGTGGTCGGGCAGGCTGCGGGCCAGCTGCGGCAGGCGGGTCTGGTCGACGCCCCAGCGCAGGGTCAGCGCCATTCCGAGGGAGAGGCCTTCCACCGACTGCAGCGGTGCCGGGCCGTCGGCGCGGGCGAAGGCGGTGGGCTGGTAGCTGCGGTCCTGCTGGGGCAGGGTGCGGATCTCGTGGAGGCCGGGCAGGCGAAACAGGCTGCCGTCGCGGGCCTGGGTCACGCCGCCGGTGAGCGTGTTGGTGCGCAGCGCGACCTCGCCGCGAGGCACGGGATAGAAGGGCGGGTGCAGCGCCAGGGCCGTCACGGCGGCGATGCTCACGCCCAGGGCCAGCAGCAGCGGGGCATGGCGCAGCAGGCGGGCGCCCAGGGCGGGCTTCGCGCCTTCATGGGCGGCGGCGGCCTCGTAGTCCTCGACGAAACGGGTGTTCAGCGCGTCGTCGTCGGCGCGGTGGTCGGTGCCGGGGGTGTGCTCGTTCATGGTGCAGCTCCTGGTGCGGATCAGGGTCGGGGCCCTGTGTGGATCGATGTCTGCAGTGTTCGGCGACGGGGGCGGAGGGCGCCAGGGCGGCGGCGGGGCAGTGTGCTCACGGCGCGGAAGAAAGCTTCACAGGGGGCGCCGCCGGGCCCTGCCGATAATCGGGCGCATGAACAAAGTCGCCGTCATCGAGGACGACCGCCCGACCAGCGAGCAGCTGGCCGGCTGGATCCGCGCCGCCCGCCCCGAGCTGCAGGTGGACCAGTGGTTCGACCGCGACAGCGCCGAGGCCGCGCTGGCCCGCGAGTCCTACGCCATGGTGGTGCTGGACATCGAGCTGGGCCGCGAGCGCCATGCCGGCGTCGCCCTCATCAACGCGATCAACAAGCTGCACCAGGGCACGCCGGTGCTGGTGGTCTCGGCCATGCCGGCGGCCATCTACCGCGGCATCATGAAGGCGCTCGATGCCTGGGACTACCTGCAGAAGACGAGCTTCGACGAGGCCGAGTTCACCGAGACCTTCCTCGACATCCTGCGCGCCGCCCGCGCCCGCGCGCCGAGCCCCGTGCCGGACACCGCCACGGCTCTGCAGCTGGACCCGCTGTGGCAGCGCAGCCCGCTCTGGAAGGGGCAGCGCATCAACCTGCCGCTCACCGCGCAGCGCATCCTGGCCACGCTGCACCAGCGTGCGCCGGAGGTCGTGAGCTACGAGGATCTGTTCGATGTGGTGAAGAGCGGCCGCACGCGGGACAACGTCCGCAAGCACGTCTCCACGCTGCGCGAGGCGCTGCGCGAGGTCGACCCGGCCTTCGACGCGATCGAGAACGTGCCCATGCGCGGCTTCCGCTGGGCGGGCCCGCGGTGAGCGGCCGATGAAGCTCGGCCCGGTCGAACTCCCGGCCCTGCCCGTGCCGCGCCTGGGCCTCGCGGCCTTCCGCCGCCGCCTGGTGGTGCACCTGGCCTTCGCGCTGCTGGTGGCCGCCACGCTGGGCCTCGCGCTCACGGTGCTGCAGGACCAGAAGCAGCGCAGCTACCAGCGCTACGAGCAGGGCTTCCGGCAGTCGCTGGCCGAGATCACGCTGCAGCTGCGCCATCCGGCGGGCCAGCTGGCACTGCTCAACCCGGGCCTCGGGCCGGGCGACGGGCAAGGCCTGGCCCCCGTGCTGCTGCCCTTCTCGGCCATCGACTTCGACGACCAGTACAAGGCCCTGCGCGCGGTGGAAATGGCCGGCTGCGGCCTGCGCTGGCCCGGCGGCGCGAGCCTGTGCGCGGCGGTGGGCAGCAATGCCTACGCGGGCGGCTTCGTCTATCTCGTGGGCAGCCTGGATGCCGGGCCGCTGCAGTCCCGCCAGATCGGCCAGGGGGCGCTCGCCGGCGTGCACCGCCTGCGGGTGAGCCTGGACTACCGCGGCCAGCACACGGTCTGGACGGCGCCCTACGAGGCGGCGCGCGCCGACGAGGGCCCGGCCCAGCAGCGGGGCCGCCTCACCGGCTTCCTGGCCGACACCGACTCGCTCGAGCGCCAGGCCCGCCCGCAGCGGGAGTTCCGCGGCTGGCTGTGGCGCGAGGGGCCCTGCGCGAAGGAGGGCGACGCCGAGGGGCCCTGCGCGCGGCGCACGGTGTTCTCCGTCCGCCTGCCGGTGGAGGCCTTCAAGACGGCGCTGTTCGAGCGCGGCGCCCAGGCCTGGCCGCCCCATGACCTCGAGCAGCTGCGGCTGCGCGTGCAATTGCTCGGCCCGGCCGACGAGGCCGGCGCCACGCCGCGGCTCTTCGACAGCACCCGGGCCGGCGCCGCCGTGGCGCTGTCCCTCGACCGCCTGGGGGCGGGCCTGCAGGCCGGGGAGACGCTGCAGATCGAGCGCCTGGGCGAGCGCGCGCAGGTCATCGCCGAGCGGCGCGGGGCCGAGATCGGCGATGCGCCGCTGCCCTGGCTGAGCCGCCTCATCCGGCGCCTGCCCGTCGACGTGCCGGTGGGCGACGCGCGCCTGCGCCTGCAGGCCCAGGACGAGGTGATCACCGCCGCCGGGCGCTACCGCCTCACGCTGCAGGGCGACCTGCGCAGCCTCGACCGCCAGCTCGCCCGCGAGGCGCGCAGCCTGCTGTGGCTGGTGGCGGCCATGCTCGCGGCCATCGCCTTCGCGTGGCTGCTGGTGGAGCTGGGCCTGATCCGGCGCATCACCGTGCTCACCCGGCGCGCGGCGGCGGTGTCCTACAACATGCAGGACCCGCGGGCGGAGCAGCGCATCGGCGAGCTGGACGTGGCGGACCTCAAGGGGCGCGACGAGCTGGGCATCCTGGCCGGCACGCTGCAGGCGCTGCTGGAGCGCGTGAAGGACGGCCTGCGCCGCGAGCAGCTGCGGGCCGAGCGCGAGCGCGAGATGTGGCATGCGGTGGGGCACGAGATCATGTCGCCGCTGCAGTCCCTGATGGTGTTGCATGGCGGCGCGGACGACCCCAGCCACCGCTACGTGCAGCGCATGCAGCAGGCCGTGCGGGTGCTCTACGGCACGGCGTCCCCCAGCGAGGCGCTGGAGGCCGCGGACCTGCAGCTGGAGACGCTGGACCTCGCGCAGTTCTGCCGCGAGGTGGTGGCCAACGCGCCGCATGCGGGCATCGACGGGGTCGTGCTGGCGGGCGAGGCCGAGGCACCGCTGCCGGTGCGCGGCGAGGCCTACGCGCTGGAGGACGTGGTGACGCACGTGCTGCGCAATGCCCAGCGCTACCGCGAGGCGGGCACGCCCATCACGCTCACGCTGGCGACCGAGGACGGCTTCGCGCGGCTGGGCATCCACAACCGCGGGCCGGCCATCGCGCCGGACAGGCTCACGCGCATCTTCGAGTACGGCGTCTCCGACCTGCCGCCCGATGCCGGTCCCGAACGCCGGGGCCAGGGCCTGTTCGTGGCCCGCAGCTACCTGGCCAAGATGGACGGCCAGATCGAGGCCCGCAACGAGGACGGCGGCGTGCGCTTCTGGCTGCGCCTGCGCCGGGCCTGAGGCAGGGTCTCAGGTCGCGCCTGTCATGGGGCGATTCATTCGGGGGACTTGCGGCCCAGGCCCCGCCGCGCACAATGCGGGGCATGAGTGATACCGCCCCCCACCGTTCCCACGCCCTGGCCCTGCTGCCTGACAAGGGCGTGCCCAATCTGCTGTTCCTGCTCTTCCACGGCGCCGGGGCGGACGCCACGCAGATGCGGCCGCTGGCCCACGCGCTGCGCGGCCAGTACCCGCAGGCGGCCGTGCTGGCCCTGACCGGTCCGCAGCCCTATGACCTCGTGCCGGGCGGTGGCAGCGGGCTGCAGTGGTACTCGCTGGAAGGGGCCGATGACGAGAACCACGCCCGCCGCGTGGCCGAGGCCCTGCCGGACTTCATCGCCCTGGTGCGGGCCTGGACCGAGCACTTCGAGCTGCCCTGGCAGCAGGTGGCGCTCGGCGGCTTCTCGCAAGGGGCCGTGATGGCGCTGGAGGCGGTGCAGGCCGAGCTGCAGCTGGCGGGCCGCGTGATGGCCTTCGGCGGCGCCTACGCCACGCTGCCCGAGCATGCGCCGCAGGAGGTCACCGTGCACCTGCTGCACGGCCAGCAGGACGGCGTGCTGCCCTACCAGGACCAGGTCCAGGCCGCCAAGCGCCTGGTGGCGCTCGGAGCCGACGTGACGGCTGACGTGCTGCCCGAGATCGGCCACGAGCTGCATCCCGAGCTCATTGAGCGAGCCCTGCAGCAGCTGCGCACCTTCGTGCCGGCGCGCATCTGGCGGGCCGCCCTGCAGGCCGCCGAGGAGCAGGGGCTCCAGGCGCCCCCGCAATGAGCGTCGCGCGGCGCCTGGTCCTGGCGGCCGCGCTGCTGGCCGGCGCGGGCCTGAGTGCCGCCCAGCCCGCGGCGTCCGCCGCCGCGAGCGGCGACGCGCTGCCGCCCGTCGACGTGCTCTTCCAGGACCGCCCGCCCTACTACGCCCCCCAGCCCGGCAAGCAGCCGCCGGAGGGGCTGGTGATCGAGCCGCTGCGGCGCGGGCTGGAGCACAGCCGGGTGCCGCACCGCTGGGTGCTGACGCCCGCCGTGCGCCAGTTGCTGATGGTGGAGAGCGGCCAGCATCTGGCCTGCGCCGTCGGCTGGTTCCGCAACCCGGCGCGTGAGGCCAAGGGCCAGTTCAGTGCGCCGCTCTACCGCGGTCAGCCCCTGGCCATGCTCGCTCGCCGCGATGCGCCCCTGCGCGAGGGCATGAGCCTGCGCGAGGCCATGGAATCCCCGGCCCGCCTGCTGGTGAAGCAGGGCTATTCCTATGGCCCGGAGCTCGACGCGCTGATCGCCATGCGCACCGGCGAGCTGGCCCGTGGCACCGGCGAGGTCACCCAGCTCCTGCGCATGCTGCAGGCCGGCCATGCCGACTGGATGCCGGCTTCCCCCGAGGAGGTGCAGGTCCAGCTGCAGCGGGACGGCCAGCGGGCACAGACCCTGCACCTGCTGCACTTCAGCGACGCCCCGCCGCCGCAGGCCCGGCACCTCTACTGCAACAAGGCCGTGCCGGCGGCCTGGCTCGAGCGGCTGAACGCGGCGCTGCGCTGAGCGCGGCCGACCGGGCTCAGTGCGGGGCCTGCTGCTTGCGGCGCAGCTGCGCTTCCACGAGGGCCTGCACGCGCGGCGATGCGCTCATCGGAGGCTCCGAACCGAGCAAGCCCTGCAGCATCTGCCCGAAGCCCTGCTGGCGCTGCGGGTCCTTCGCGGCGGTCTGCCGCCAGGCTTCGCGGTAGAGGGCGGCGTCCTCCTCACCCAGGCCCCAGCGTGCGGGCGTCGCGGCCAAGGACATCAGGGCCAGCGCGTCGCCGGCCTCGGCATCGCGCTTCAGGGCCTCCACGATCACCGCGGGCACCGGCTCCTGCAGCGTCAGGTCGGCGGCATAGCTGGCGGCCGCGCCCAGGGCGCCGTTCTGCGCCGCCTTCAGGAGCAAGGGGCGCTTCAGCGCGCTGACGGCGGGGGTCACTGTCTGGCAGCGGCGCTGCTCCGTCTGCACCCAGTCGATGGTCTTGAGCCAGCCTGCCGCGCGTCGGGGGTCCTGGTCGGCGTCGCGGGCGGCGAACACGCCCTTCACGTGGCGATCGATGTCCCGGCAGCGCGAGATGTCCTGCGCGGCCTGGAACGCGTCGGTGGCGCTGCCTTGGTCCAGCGCGTGCTGGATCCGCGGGGCATAGCCCTCGGCGCCGATCTCGGGCGTCGAGGAGGCCGCTGGCGGTGCCATCGGTGTCGCGTCGCGGCGCTCGACCTGCGGGACAGGGGCAGGGGCTGGGACGGCAGGCGGCTTCGCGGGGGCTTCTGGCGCCTGAGGCATGGGCGCGATCGGGGCCGGTGTGCGGTCGAGAAGGCGCGGACCGGCGATGCCGACGAGCAGCACCAGGCCCGCGATGCCCAGGACGCCGGTCAGGCGTCGCGAATGTCGGACAAGGGCGTGTCGAACGCGTTCCATGAGCCGGCCTGGGTGGTGGACATTGCAGGGACCGACAGGGCCGAGCGCAGCCATGTCGCGGTGATCTCTCCATGGCGCTGGATCACGGAGGCCGCGGATTCTAGGAGGGTGCTTCGCCTGCGTTCAGCCGGTTGGCCTGGCACTTCTGACAGGTCTTGTGCGCTGTGCGGCGCCGGCCGGGCCGCCCGGCCGGATGGCAGCCCGCCCCAGGCCCGCTCAGTCCAGCGTCACCTCGGTCCGCACCACGCCCGCGCGCTCCGTGCGGGCCGACAGCGAGAGCCGCGTGCCATGCGGCGCGCGGACGATCCATTCCGCGACGGCGCGGTCGCCGGTGATCTCGTCGGTCGGCAGGAAGCTCAGCTGCGTCGCCTGCGGGGCGTGGCCGGCCAGGTGCGGGCCTTCCATGCGCGACTTGCCGGTGACGAGGCTGCCGCTGCCGTCGGCCGGCAGCTCGATCTCGAACATCACGCCGCGCACCACCTCGCGCTCCTTGGCGCGGGCGGTCACGGCGGCGCTCAGGTAGCCCGTGTTGGCGACGGCCAGGCGCACGCGCCAGGTGTCGGCGCCCAGGGCACGTACCTCGGCTCGCAACAGTTCCAGCCGCGGCAGCGACAGGCCGATCTGCGTGAGCCACGCCGGGAAGCGCGCGGCCTCGCGCTCGCGCAGCGCGGGCGGCGGGTTGCGCCAGTAGTTCATCTTGTCCCAGCCGCCGATCTCTACGGCGCCCAGCTGCGGGTGCTGGAAGGGCGTCCAGTCGACATGGGCCTGGCCGCCGCAGTGCTCGTCGCTCCACTGGAGCAGCTTGAGGTCATCCTCCACCGGGTGCTCGCGGAACCAGTCGATCCACTTGTAGCCGCTGATACCGGCCTCCTGGTTCGGGTTCCACAGCTCCACCACCCAGAAGAGCGCGCCGAGGTGCTCGTAGAGCCATTCCTGCGTGCCGCTGATGCTGTCCTTGGGGTGGTACTTGAAGTCGTGCCAGATGCTCACGGCCGGATAGCCGGTGTGCTTCTCGCCGAGCGCCGAGAACTGCTTGATGAGCCAGAGGTCCTCGGGCGCCATGTCGTCGTCGCTGCAGCTGCCCATGGGGCGCAGGATCACGCCGCTGTAGGTGTGGAAGCTGATGGCCGCGCCGATGTTGGGGTGCTTCACGATGAAGTCCACCATCGCCCGCACCTCGGGCTCGCTGGCCGGGTAGGGGCCGGCGCCGCCCTGCTCGTGCTCCTGCCGCCAGCCGCCGGGGAAGTTGCGGTTGAGGTCCAGCCCTTCGACGTCGCCGTTGACCTTGATCTGCAGGCCGTCGTAGTGCTGGATGAAGCCCTCGGGCATGAGGCGGTAGTACTCGCCGCCGAACTCGCCGGGCTCGCGCGCCACCATCAGGCGCGGGTCGTCGGGGTGCTTCTTGTAGCCGCCGTGCGGGTCGGGCACGCGCATGGTCAGGATGCGGCCGTCGCCGTCGACGTCCTCCATCGTGAGGCCATCCACCGGGTCCTCGTCATGCGGGTAGCGGCGCGTGGAGGAGCGGATGTGGCGCGGCCGGTCCGCCAGCGCCAGCTCGGCACCGTCGGGGTTCAGGCGGGGCACGAGGTAGACCACGCGGCTGTCCAGCAGCGCGCTCACGCGCCGTCCCTCCTCGCTGTCCTGGCCGTGCTGGCTCAGCAGCTGATGCAGGTAGTAGACGCAGGTCGTCGAGGCCGTCAGCTCCGCGGCGTGGATGTTGCCGTCCAGCCAGAGCGCGGGCTTGTCGGTGTCGGGGCCCGTGGCCGCGTTCGTGACGGCCAGCAGCCAGATCTCGCGGCCCTCGTGGCTCTGCCCGATCGAGCGCATCGAGACGAGCTGCGGGCGCGCCGCGGCATAGGCCTGCAGCAGTTCGGTGAGGGGCTGGTAGCGGAGGAACTGACTGAAGTCCGGGATCGGGAGGGCGGCGGCCATGGCATGCGTCTTGTGGAGGCAGGGCGTCATGCTACGGGGCCGCCGGGGCCCGAGGGGTGGGGGCGAACCCGGGCGAGCACTCGGGAAGTTGGGGCGGTGGAGCGTCGCCGCCCGCTAGGGACGCGAGTCCCAGGGCGCGAGGAAGGGCTCCACCCACCCGGCCTGCATCGCCGCGAAAAGGCGGGGCGCCAGCGCGCGGGCCCGGGCCAGGGTCTCGGGCGAGGGGCGGGTGTCCGCGCCCAGCGCGTGCAGGGCGATCTCCTGCTCGGTGCAGTAACCGTCCTGGAGGCACTGGGCGGCCTGGTCCAGCGCGACCGCCAGCCGCCCCTCGGGGCGCGGGTCCATCCCCATGGCGAAGTGCACGGCCAGCGCAAAGGTCTCCGGCGAGGTGCCGCCCCAGGGCAGACCGTCGAAGAAGGCGATGGGCGTGCTTCTCGCCCCCGTCAGGATCGTCATGCCGGCGCCATGAAAGTCCTGTGCGCTCAGGTACATCTGCAGTTCCGCCGCGAAGCCGGACGGGCTGGCCTTGGGCACGAAGCGGATCTCGTGGCGGTTCATGACCTGTGGGTCGCGCACCAGGGCGCTGCACTGCCGCTGGACTGTTTCCAGCGCGTTCTGTCGCTGTTGGCTCACCTCAGGCGTTTCATCGGGCAACGGGCGCAGCGGGCCGGTCAGCGCGGTCAGCGCGGCCATCGTGTCCTCGGCAGGGCCGCTCAGCTCCCGGTAGAGCACGCCGTAGCCGGCCATGCAGAGGGTTCGCAGCCGCCGGGCGGTGGCCAGCGCCTGCGGGGTCTGCCGGGTGAGGCCGTCGAGGACGAGGGTGTAGGCGGTGGGCAGGCTGTGCCCGGAGGCGGCTGCGCTGGCGCGCGAGGGGGGGTCCTGCCGACGGGGTGCCGTCGAGGACTGCGGCCGATCGGCGGTCCGCGCCGGCGAAGCGGGAGGGGCCTTGTGTGACGCTTGCGCCACCGGCGGCACATCCGGCGCCCAGGCCCTCCAGCAGCCCAGGATCAGCAGCAGTGCCAGTAGCGCGGCGGTCGTGAGCAGGGGATGAAGACGTCGCATGTCAGCAGGCTCCGAGGTGCCGACGGATGAAGCGCGCGGGCAGGCTCATTTCAGCTCACCCAGCAACTGCGCGACGGCTCGCTCAATCTGCGCCCAGCGGGTGCGGGAGACCCAGAAGAAGCTGGGACTGCCATTGGGATCCACCGGGCTTCGGTTGAAGACCTTCTTCTCGGGAAAGTCTCGCCAATCATCGACGCACAGGTCGAGTGCATGGCAAGCGTAGTCCAGCTGCGCCTCCTCCACGCAGGTGCCCAGGCGGCGACAGGACCAGATCGCGACGATCCTGGATACCGCGAACTGGTCCCGCAGATGGCTCACGCCGGCGAGGTCGAGATGCTCGTCCAGACCCAGCCGGTCGGCGGGCTCGGGGGTCAGGGGCGGCAGGAGGCCGCGCGCCTCCAGGAAATCGGCGGTGATGTAGCCCGGCAGCACCTGCGCAGCGAAGTCCGCGGAGCCCGTCGAACGCACATAGTCGACCAGTCCGGCCACGTCATTGCGCTGCTGGGCCTCGTAGGCCATTCGTGGGGGCGAGTCAGGACGCCAGGTTTGGGCGACATAGGCGAGTTGCCCGCGATCGCCTCGCTGCCCGCAGAGTGCTTCGAGCTGGCGGATCGATTGCTTCATCTGCTCGGAGGCTGTCGGGGCGACGTGAGCCACCATGGCCTGTGTCACCCCTTGGTCGAGGCAGCGGCGCAGCTGCACCTGGGCGGCGAAGAAGTCCTCAGGCGCCCGCGTGAGGGCGGCACGGTGGATCAGCAGCGATGGCGGCACATCCCGAAGGCGCCTCATGGTCTCGCTCCACCGGGCCCAGGAGGCCGAGGTGCCCACTGGACCTGGCGAGGCGGCGGAGGCTGCCGGCAGCGCGGCCCTCCATGGGACCGGCGAGAGGGTGGGGGCTGCCGTCGCTGCAGCAGGCGTCGACGAACCCGCGGACGCCGGGGCCTGGGTCATCCACACGTGCAGCCCCAGGCCGACGCCGAGCAGCGCGAGGCCTGCCAGCAGGGCCCGTCGCCACCATCGGATAGCTCGCGTTGTCATGGCTTCGGCGCACTCGGGGGGAGGAAGGGATCCACACGCCCGGCCTGCATCGCCGCGAAGAGGCGGGGTGCCAGGGCGCGGGCCCGGGCCAGGGTCTCGGGCGAGGGGCGGGTGTCGTCGCCCAGCGCATGCAGGGTGACCTCGTCTGCCGTGCAGCGGCCGTGCCGGAGGCAATGGATGGCGACGTCCAGCTGTGCCGCCATCCGGCCGACGGGCTGGGGGTCCATCCACGTCGCGAGGTGGACGGCCAGCACGAACGCCTCCGGGCCGACGCCACCCCAGGGCGCGCCGTCGAAGTAGGCGATCGGCGTCGCTCGTCCGCTGATCAGCGTCGTGCCGATCTCCAGGTAGCTCCGGGCCGCAAGCTGCGCTTGCAGGTCCTTCACGAAATGGGGGGGCTGGGAGCGGAGAGGGAGTCGCACCTCGTCGCGGTTCATGGCATCCGCGTCCTGCATCACGGGATCGCAGTGCCGGTGCAGAAGCTCCAGCGCCTGCTGCCGCTGCGCGCTGATCTGCGGCGTCTCGCCGGGCAATGCAGGCAGTGGGCCCCGCACGCCTGCCGCGGTGCTGCGCCAGTCCCCGGGCGGCGTGAGCAGGAGGCCATAGCTTCCCACGCAAAGACTGCCCAGCATCCGGGCCTTGGCGAGCGCCTGGGGCGTCTGCTTCGCGACCCCGGCAAGGACGATCGCGTAGGCGGACGTTTCCGGGGGCGCATCGACGGGCGCCGGCAGTGGCAGCGGGGCAGAGGTGCCGGCCGCCCGTGCCGCGGCGGGTCGAGGATTCGCCGCACGAGGCGGCGGTACCGTCACTTCGCCGCCTGCCGGCCAGGGTTCGATCCGAGGTGCCTGGCGCCACCAGAGCCCAAAGGCCAGCAGGCCCAGGAGCGCACCGAGGGCCGTGACTTTCAATGCAGAGGCTGGACGGAGGCGGGGCATCAGCGGAGGGATCGGCGGCGTGGGTGGCAGGGTGTTCTCGTCCCTGCACCCTGGATCGCTTCATTCTGGGTTGCCAGCGACTGGTCGACGGCTCGCCCGATCTGCGTTCATCGGGTACGGGAGACCCAGCAGAAGCCGGGGCTGCCGCTGAGTCAGGGGGCAGGCGCAGCAGGGGAAAGGAACGCTTCCACACGCCCCTCCTTCATGGCCGAAAAGATGCGAGGGGCCAGGGCGTGAGCCTGTGCACGGATGGCTGGTGTATTGGGGTCTCGGAACAGCGGCATGGCCTCCAGGTCAAAGTCGCACATGCCCGATTCCAGGCAATTGCCTGCCATGCTCAGTTGAATCGAGGTCTGAGTACTGGGCCTGGGATCCAGCGCCATCGCGTAGTAGAGAGCACGCGCATAGCCCTCCGGGCTTGCGCCTCCCCACGGGAGCCCTTCGAAGTAGGCCACCGCCGACTTGCGGCCCATGAGCACCTGGAAAACCGCGCCGTGGAAATCCTGGGCCTGGAGCTGGATGCGCAAGGCTTCCTTGAATTCCAGGTGCCAAGCCGCGTCGAGTTCGCTGACCGCAGGGTGGTTCAGCGCTTGCTCATCATGAGCCACCGAACTGCAGTGCGCGAGTATCAGTTCACGGGCACGCTGGCGTTGCTCATGCTGGACGCCTGCTTCCTCTGGAAGCCGCGGCAAGGCGGTGCGACTGTCCAAGGCCGTCCGAAGGTCGATCTCACTTTGATGCTTCCGGTGGGCGTCAAACAGCGCTACCACGGCACCTCTACATGCTCTGACGAGCCCTCGCGCTTGGGCCCGGACGACCGGATTGCGGTCCGCCTGTGATTGGATGATGAGGGCATACGTCGAGAGCGGAGCGCTGGGAGCCTCGTGAGGCATCACAGCGCGACTGGCGCTGAGCCCGCTGGACAGGCGCGACGGCACGGAGGCGAGGGCCGCCGGAGACGGCTCTTTCGCTTCTGGGCTTGGGGTGGCGCCTTCGGGTGCAGCCCGCAGCCAGACCACCCCGAGCGCCAGCAACGCCATGAAAAGCGATGCCAGGCAGACTTGCATTGAACGACGAGCAAACATGTGGAGGTGTGGAGGCATAGGGCACAGGGGCTGCGTCAACGGCACTTGCTACTGGCATCTCCCACGGGTACGGAGCCCACAAACGACACATTCCCGATGCCATATGCGTAGGTGATCAGGGTGACTTTGTATCGGACGACAACGCCATTGGCTTGGCGAGTATCGAACTGGTCACCGACAACTGTCTGGATGCCACTGTTCAAGAAGAATGACTTGGCGATGCCTGCTACCGCAGCTTCGCTGTCCAGGCTGCTGTAGGGTGGCACTAGGTTCCGACCCAGCGGAACGCACTGCTCCAAGTGCTTTGGGTTCCGAATCAGGCCCCAAAGAGCGGTCTTCACCGACCCGCTCGAGCTCTCATAGATGGTCTTAAGGTCCGCCATGTACTCGCGGCAGGCAGAGCCAATGCAGACGGCGTTCTGCGATGCAGAGCGGCCAAACACCTCGACCCGCTCCAGTTCCACGACGGTGTCGAGCACCAACTCCCAGCCCCCCATGCTGTTGTAGTAGTCACTGGGTTCCCCGTTGCAGGGCAGGTCTGTACTGGTACAGATGGGGTTGTATCGCAAGGCTGTCCTGCCGCCTGTCGGCCGGCTCGACTTGTCGTTGGCAGCAGGCTTGAAGAATCGCTGCGTTGTATATGGCAAATCGGGGAAGACGCTCGCGGGCTGCACGTCAGCGGCGTACGTGCTAGCGCTCTGGAGGCTGAGGATTAAGGCAAGGCAAGGCAATCTTCATGGCGATCATGGTCTGTCGATGAGACCCCGCAGCCCGCCGGCCGTGGGGAGGGTCGCCATCCTAATGATCAAAAGGGATGTCCGATTCCCAGGCCCCCTGTCATCTCTGACAGGTTTCGTGCGCACTGCGATCCACCCGTGCCGCGCCCGCCCTCGCCCTCACTGCCCCTTGAACAAGCCCTGGAACTGCCGTGACACCGGCAGCTTCTCGTCCCGCCCCTTGAGCGTGAGCTGCATGGTGTTCTCGTCCAGGCGCACGGCGCTGGCGATGCAGCGGCTGTTGACGAGCACGGAGCGGTGGACCTGCCAGAAGAGCTCGGCGTCGAGCGAGGCGAGCAGCTCCTTGAGCGGCGTGCGGATCAGGGCCTCGCCGCCGTCGTAGACGACGCGGGTGTAGCGGTTGTCGCTCTCGAAATAGATCACGTCCTGCGGGTCGATCATCTTCACCTCGCGGCCGAGCGAGGCCTGGATGAGGCGCGGCTTGGGCGGGGTGGCGGCCAGGGGCAGCAGCTGCTTGAGCAAGGCCTGGAGGTCCGGCGCGGGCTGCTGCTGGCGGGCCTTGAGGCGCTCGATGGCCTGGACGAGGCGGGCGTCCTCGACGGGCTTCATGACGTAGTCGACCGCGCCGGCATCGAAGGCGGCGAGGGCATGGTCACCGTAGGCCGTCACGAAGACGACGTGCGGCGGGCGGGCGGTGGCGCCCATGCGGCGCGCGACCTCGATGCCGGTGAGGCCGGGCATGTTGATGTCGAGGAAGCAGACCTGCGGCTCGTGCGCGAGGAAGTCGTCCCAGGCATCGACGCCATGGCGGCTGGCGGCCACGATGTCGAGCTCGGGCCAGAGGCGCTGCAGGGCGGCGCGCAGCTGCTCGCGCGGGCCTTCCTCGTCGTCGGCGATGAGGGTGCGGATGGTCGTGTTCATGGGGCCTCTCTCCTGGCGTTCGTCATTGTTCAGGCCGGCTGGATGCGCACTTCGGCGGCGCATCCGCCCGGCTCCAAGGGGCGCAGCTGCAGGCTCGCGCGCTCGCCGAAGGCCTGGCGCAGGCGCAGCAGCGTGTTGCGCAGGCCAAGGCCGCCCTGGCGCGTGGCGCCGGGTGTGGGCTGGTCGAAGTCAAGACCTGGCACCGGGCCGTCGCCGTCGTCCAGCACCTGCAGGCACAGGCCGCCCTGTGCGTCCTGGCGGGCCCGGATGCAGATCTCGCCGCCATCGATCCGGGGCTGCACGCCATGCTCGACGGCGTTCTCCACCAGCGTCAGGAGCACGCCCGGCGGCAGCAGGGCCTGGGCGGCATCGGGCGCGATGTCCAGGCGGAAGCGCAGGCGCTCGCCGAGGCGGGCCTGCATCACCTCCAGGTAGCGCCGCGCGGCCTCGGCTTCCTCGGCGACGCTGAGCAGGTCGCGCTCGAAGAGCGGCAGCGTGGCGCGCAGATAGCCCGTGAGCGAGCCCAGCAGCGGGGCCGCGCGGTCGTCCTTGTGCTGCACCCAGTGCTGCAGCGCCGCGAGCGAGTTGAAGAGGAAGTGCGGCTGGATCTGCGCGGTGGCCAGGCGGCGGGCGAGCTCCAGGGCCTCGGCCTGCCGGTCCTGCTCGCGCAGCCATTGATCGCAGTATTCGTTGCGCCAGCAGGCCATGATCCACAGGGCCAGGGCGCCCAGCATCATGCCCAGCATCAGCGTGGTGAGCATGAACCGGGCCGGCTCCCTGGCGGTGCCGGCATGCAGCTGCCAGACGTGCATGCCCTCGGCCGAGGCGCCCCACACGGCGGCGTAGAGGCCGAACAGGAGGTACAGGCGCGTCATCGTCGGGCGCCGCCAGAGGCTGCGCAGCATCAGCAGCTGCAGGATGCCGATGGCCTGGCTGACCAGGAACACGACCAGCAGCTCCGCCGCGCTCGTGACGCTGAAGAACTGCCGCATCGCGATCACGCAGAAGGCGCCCGACGCGAGGATGTTCAGCCAGACGGCCGCCGTGATGCTCGCGGACATGGGCGGCAGGGCATCCAGCCGCGTCCACTGGGCGGGCGTGAAGCGGTGCCGCGGGCCGAGCAAGAGCGCGACGCGCCAGTCCACCTCGCGCCAGAACTGGCGCAGGCGCGCCCCAAGCCCGCGCAGGCTCATTGCGCACGCTCCAGCTGGAGGCACACGCGGGTGCCGGGGCCGTCCGCGCGCGGGGTGAGGTCCAGCGAGGCGCGGCTGCCGAAGACGCCCTGCAGACGCGCCCGGCTGTTGGAGAGGCCGAGGCCCTCCTGCCAGCCTTCGGTGAGCCCGACGCCGCTGTCCTCGATCAGCAGCTGCCAGCCGCCCGCCGGGCGTGCCGTCAGGCGCAGGTGCAGCTCGGCGCCATCGAGCGTCGGTGCGATGCCGTGCTCCAGGGCGTTCTCGACGAGGCTCAGCACGATGCCCGGCGGCAGGCTCGCCGCCGCGGCGCAGGCCGGGTCGATGTCCAGGGCGTAGCGCAGGCGTTCGCCCCAGCGGGCCTGCATCACGCCCAGGTAGGACTGCACCAGCTGCAGCTCGTCGGCCAGGCGCACCTCGGGCTGCAGCATCAGCTCGGCCGAGCCGCGCAGGAAGGTGCTCAGCTGGCGCAGCAGCGGGCTGGCGCGGGCATCGCCGGTGTCCACCCAGTGCTGCACGGCGGCGAGCGTGTTGAAGATGAAATGGGGCTGGATCTGGGCCTGCAGCAGCCGCAGCCGGGCCTCGCTGGCCTCGCGCCGGGCCTGCTCCTGCTCCGCGCGGCTCTGGGCCAGGGCCAGGTCACGCGCCATGTGCTCGCGCCGCTGGCTGGCGGTGAGGATCAGCACCAGCAGGATCGTGAAGACCAGGATCAGCGGCATCGGCATGCCGACCTTGGCGGCGTTCACGAGACCGTCCATCTGCTGCGACCAGGGCAGGGTCTTGTCGACGGGGACCTTGCGCAGGCCGGTCGTCATCCCCACGAGCGCGGCGCCAAAGCCGCAGATGGCGCTGAGCGCCACAGCGGGCCGCCCGGAGAACCACAGGGGCCGCAGCCAGGCCAGGCCCAGCAGCCCCAGGAAGCCGCAACCGAAGGCGAAGGCGGCGAGCGCGGCCTCCCACAGCGCGCCCCGGGACTGGATCACGCCGGCGAACAGGCCCATGCCGCCGCAGGCGCCGCCGAAGACGGCGCCGAGGAACTGGGAGTTGCGCCAGATGCCGTTCTCGTTGCGCGCGATGCGCCCGAGCGCCTGCGTCGCATCACGGCGCAGGGCGGCATGCCAGGACAGGGTCAGGTCAGGGGCGTTCGGCGTCATGGCAGCAGTATCTCCGGCGCCGTCCGCTCATGGACCCGCGATGCGGCGAATGGCAGCCGGCACGGGCGGATGGGCCCGAGGGGCGATTGCGTGGCGATTGCGTGGCGGCTGGGCCCGGCTCAGGCAGCCAGTGCGCCACCCACGAAGACCTTCAGCTCCCCGGGCTGGAAAGCCACCCAGGGCTCGTCACGCGTGAGCGGCTCGGTGGCAATGATGGCGGCGCGGTCCAGCGGCGAGGTGTGCTGCGAGAGGTCCAGGCTCAGGTCCTCGTCCTGCAGGTGCACGCGACCGAAGGGGTGCTGGCGCAGCAGGTAGTGCAGCTTCGTGGAGCCATGCGCCCACAGCGCCTGTCCGTTGGACAGCAGCATGTTGAACGTGCCGTAGGCGTTCAGGCGGGGCATCAGCTCGGCCAGCGTGAGGCTCAGCTCCTCGATGCTGGGCACGGTGCAGTGCGCCTTGGCCAGCTCCTGCATGAGCCAGCAGAAGGCGCGCTCGCTGTCGGTGTCGCCCACCGGCCGGAAGGCGGCGTGCAGGGGCGGGTGGAAGTCCTTGAGGTTGCCGTTGTGCGCGAAGACCCAGTAGCGGCCCCACAGCTCGCGCACGAAGGGGTGGGTGTTCTCCAGCATGACCTGACCCTGCGTGGCCTTGCGGATGTGGGCGATGACGTTGTCGCTCTGGATCGGGTAGTGCCGGATGAAGCCGGCCAGCGGCGAGACCCGCGCGCTGTGGTGGTCCACGAAATGGCGCAGGCCGCGGCCCTCGAAGAAGGCGATGCCGAAGCCGTCCTTGTGCTCCTCGGCGCGGGTGGCCAGGCCGGTGAAGCTGAACATCACGTCGGTCGGCACATTGCAGTTCATGCCCAACAGCTGGCACATGGCGGTTCCTTGCTCATTCGAAGAAGAGGCGGCCGATGCCCTTGAGGCTCAGCAGATTGCCCGGGTTGCTGGTCTCGTTCAGCACGCCGCCCATGCGCTGCAGCAGGCGCGGGCTGCGGCTGGCGCGCCAGATCAGGAGGTCGGCGATCCACGGGGCGGCGTTGATCCGGTTGGCGCGCTCGTAGAGTTGGAAGCGGGGCTGCAAGGCGTGCAGGGCGGCTTCGTAGTGCCCGCGCGCGGCGCTGTCGTCGCTGCCGTGGGCGAGCAGGGCCTCGGCGGCGAGGAGGCCGGTCTCCATGGCCTTGCCGATGCCCTCGCCGGTGAAGGAGTAGGTGCTGCCCGCCGCCTCGCCGGTGACGAGCAGCCCGGGCCGCGTCCAGCGGGCGCCCTTGAGCGTGCAGCGCAGCGGGGCGCCCTTGAGATCGCCCACCAGGCGGCCCTGGCGCATGAGTTCCGCGGCCGGCGCGTAGTGCTGGCAGAAGGCGTCGAAGATGGCGCGCAGGTTGACGTCCTTCTTGCGGCCCTTGCCGGCGAGGTCGCGGTGGCTGTCCGTGACGCCGACGCCGATGTTGAAGTGCCCGCCGGGCGCCGGGAAGATCCAGCCATAGCCGGGCTGGACGGAGCGGTCCCAGACCACCTCCATGGCCTGGATGCGCCCGACCATCGCCGGCGCCTGCACATAGCCGCGCAGCGCGACGCCGCTGGGGGTGTGGCGCTCGCACACGCCGGCCGCGGCCAGCGCCTTGGGCACCGCGCCGGTGGCCAGGATGACCCAGCGGGCGCGGACCTCACGTTCGGTGTCGCCCTGGCGCAGCACGGCGCCGCAGACGCGGCCGTCGGCGTCCTGCAGCGGCCGCTCGAAGCGGGCCTGCTCGAAGCGCGCGCCGGCGGCGATCGCGTGGCGGGCCAGCAGTTCGTCGAGCACCTGGCGTGGCAGCACGGCCAGACTGCCGGGCACGTCGATGCGTCCGCCGCGCGGGCCGATGCAGCCCACATGGTTCACGCGCTCGGCGCGGGCCATCACGGCCTCCAGCACGCCGAGGCGCTGCAGGGCGTGGTGGGCATCGGGGATCAGGCCGTCACCGCAGGTCTTGTCCCGGCCGAGGGGGTGCTGGTCCACGAGCAGCACCTGGCGGCCGGCCTGGGCCAGCCAGCGGGCGCAGGCGCTGCCGGCAGGGCCGGCGCCGATGATGAGGGTGTCGCAGGTGTCCGGCAGTGCCGGCGCGGGAGGGGCCGCCAGGGGTTCGGCGGCAGGGAAGTCAGTCATGGCGTCGAGGGGATGAGCGTCGATTCTAGGAAGTCCGGTGCGACGCTGGCCATCAGGCTTCTACTGTTTTCGCCTATGAAAAAACCCCGGCCTCTCGCGAGAGCCGGGGTTGTGCCTTTCACCGTGAACCCGGCCGCGAAGGCCGGGTCAGGCGAGGAAGGAATTACATCGAGTAGCGCACGCCGACGTAGTAGCGACGGCCGATCGGGTCGTACACGCTGGCGTTGGTCTGGGTACCGGTGGTGTTGCCAGGCAGGCCCGAGACGATCGGGGGCGCCTTGGTGTCGGCCACGTTGTCGATACCGAAGTAGAACTGAGCCTTGCCCATCTTGTAGGAAGCCTGCAGATCGATGTAGACCTTGCTGCCGATCTTGAAGGTGTCCTTCGTGAAGCCGGTGTACTTGCCGGTGGTGTCCGTCAGGTACTTCTTCGAGAACTGGTCGTCGAGGTACGACTCACCGATGTAGGTGGTCGTGGTGCTCACGTTCCAGTTGCCGAGGTCATAGCCCAGGCCCAGGGTCCACTTGTTCTTCGGGTTGCCGACTTCACCCAGCGAGCTGTCCTCGGTGGAGGTGTCGGTGGCCTTCGTCCAGGCTTCCAGCAGGTGCGTCCAGGACAGGCGGGCGTTCACGCGGCCGGGGCCGACCTTCTCGCTGTAGCTGCTGGTCAGGTCCAGACCACGGATCTGCTGGCCGCCGCTGTTCACCGGCACTTGGTCGATGAAGGTCAGGGCGCCGGCGCTGCCGCCGCTGGTGGCCACGGCACGACGGGTGATGAACTTGCAGAATGCAGTGTCGCCACCGTTGTAGCACTGGTCCAGCGCGTAGTCGCGACCCGGGTTGTTGATGGCCTTCTCGATCTTGATGTCGAAGTAGTCCGCCGTGAAGCTGAAGTTCTTCAGCAGGGGGATGTTCTTCGGGGTGATCACGAGGCCCAGGGTGGTGGACTTGCCGCGTTCAGCGTCCAGGGCGGAGTTGCCGCTGTCGAAGCCGCTCACGCCTTGCTGGTCAGGCTGGGTCAGCGTGAACACGCCGCCGTTGGCCTTCATGTTGTCGATCACGCCAGGCGCAGCCTTGCAGCGATCGGCCAGCACGCCGGTGTCGGTGAGCTTCACGCCCTGGCAGGGATCGCTGACGCTCGGGAAGGTCTGCGAACGGCCTTGGTACAGCTCGTTGATGTTGGGAGCGCGGGTCGACAGGGCTTGCGTGAAGCGCACGCGCACGGTCGAGTTGGCGGCCCAGTCCAGGCCGGCGTTCCAGCTGCGGGTGTTGCCCACGGTGCTGTAGTCACCCACGCGGTACGCGACGGTGGCGTCCAGCGACTTGACCATGGCCAGGTTCTTCAGCAGCGGCAGGCGGGTTTCGATGAAACCTTCCTTGACGTTGTAGTTGCCCGACGTGTTGGGCAGCTGGTTGCCGCCGTTCAGGCCGGCTTGCGTCAGCGCGTCGTACTGGGTGCTGGAGCCTTCCTCACGCCATTCGGCGCCGGCAGCCACGCCCACCGGACCTGCGGGCAGGTCGAAGGGCTCGCCGCTCACCGAGGCGCCGGCCATCTTCTGCGTGACCTTGGTGGTCAGCGACTGAGGAGCCTGGATGTACTTGATGGCGGCGTCGCTCATCGTGCCGATGCCCCACACGTTGGCGGGCACGCAGCCCTGGGCGCGAGCGTTCGCGTCCAGGCACATGGCGCCGCCCTTGCCGTCGGGGATCACTTCCAGCGCGTTGCGGAAGTTCAGGACGTTGACCTGGCCGGAGCCGGTCTGGGCTTCCTTGGTGAAGCCGTAGCCTGCGTAGGCCTCATAGCTCCAGACCTTGGTCAGGTCGCCCTTCACGCCACCCAGCACGCGCATGGTGTCGCGCTCGACATCCTGGTGACGCGGGCCGAAGTCGCTCATGCGCTTCGTGAAGAAGTAGGTGTCGCTGGTGACGTTGGCCGGCACCAGGGGGTTGCGCACCATCTTGCCGTTCACGTTGAACGACACGGGCACTTCACCGCCGGAATCCGGGTAGATGTTGCTGGTGTCGAGCGGGAACGGCTCGATGTTGGTCGAGGACTTGGTCGAAGCGTAGGTGGCTTCGAAGAAGGCGGTGTGGCCGTCAGCGATCTGGTGCTCGCCCTTGCTGGCCAGCAGCAGGCGGTCCACCGGCACGGCGATGCGGCGGAAGGCGCTGCGGTTGAAACCGGTGGCGCCGACGCCGTCACCGTTCGGGCCGTTCTGCGACCAGGCGATCTGCTTGCCGTTGGCGTCGTAGGTGAAGTCCTCGTCACCGGCGAAGAAGTGGCCGGCCGGGGCATAGCCCGAGAAGCCGAGGTAGGTGCGGTACAGGTCTTCGGCCTTGTTGGAACGGCCACCGGCGACCAGCGAGTTGTTGTCCACGCCGCTGCCGTCGCGGCTGGCCGAGCGGACCTCACCCTGGCGGGTGAAGCCGATGTGGGCCATCAGGCTGTCCTTGTCGGTGCTCGTGCCCCAGGTCGCGCTGAACTTCTTCTTCTTGTCGTCGCTCTTGGAGCTCTGACCGGCTTGCGCGTCGAGCGTCAGGCCGTTGAAGTTGCGCTTCAGGATGATGTTGACCACGCCGGCCACGGCGTCGGAGCCGTAGGTCGAGGAGGCACCGCCGGTCAGCAGTTCCACGCGCTCGATGAAGTCGGTCGGGATGGTGTTCAGGTCAACGGCGGTGTCGCCGGGGACGCCCGACACATAACGGCGGCCATTCACCAGCACCAGGGTCCGGTTGGAGCCCAGGTTGCGCAGGTCGATGGTGGCCACGCCGCCGCCGGAGGTCAGGAAGTTGGAGTTGGTGCGGCTCAGCGAGGGGGTGCCGATGGCCGGGTTCTTCGTCAGCAGGTCCTGGATGTTGGCCACGCCGGAGGCTGCGATGTCCTTGGCGGTCATCACCTGGATGGGCGCGGGCGACTCTGCGTTCGGCGACAGGATGCGGCTGCCGGTGACTTCAACGCGTTCCAGTTGTTGCTGGGCGCTGGCGGGCAGGGCGATTGCGGCGATGGTGGCCGCAACGGCGAAGCTAATTTGGGTGAGTTTCAAAGCAGATTCCTCCGGGGATGAATTCGGCGTCATCGGCCTGCGGCAGGCGCGCAGGCTCAAAGACAATGCCCTCGCCCACCCGGGTGTGGCGGGCGAGGGCGCAGTTTGAGCCGCATGGGGACGCTTGCTGATCGGGATAACCCTAGCGGTCCGGCGCGCCGTTGGTGCGTCGCAACATCATGTAAAGATCCTGTGCTCCCAGCGAAATAAGCATGTCTGGCGTGCGCTGGGCGATCGGATCGGCAGGGGCTCAGCGGCTCAGCATTTGCCAGCCTTGACCTTCAGGCGCCAGGCATGCAGCAGGGGCTCGGTGTAGCCGCTGGGCTGCTCCTTGCCCTTGAAGACCAGGTCCAGCGCGGCCTGGAAGGCGGCGCCCTGCGGATTCGCGGCGAGGGACCGGTAGGCCGGGTCGCCCGCGTTCTGCTGGTCCACGACGGCGGCCATGCGGCTGAAGGTCTCGCGCACCTGGGCCTCGGTCACCACGCCGTGGTGCAGCCAATTGGCGATGTGCTGGCTGGAAATGCGCAGCGTGGCGCGGTCTTCCATGAGGCCGACGTTGTGGATGTCGGGCACCTTGGAGCAGCCCACGCCCTGGTCGACCCAGCGCACCACATAGCCCAGAATGCCCTGGACGTTGTTGTCCAGCTCCTGCTGGCGCTCGGCGGCGCTCCAGTTCGGGTTCGCGGCCACGGGGATGGTCAGCAGCTTCTCCAGGATGCCGGCGCGCTCGGCAGCTTCGTCGGTCCGCTCGAGCTCCTGCTGCACGGCGGCCACGCTGACCTGGTGGTAGTGCAGCGCATGCAGGGTGGCGGCCGTCGGGCTCGGCACCCAGGCGGTGTTGGCGCCGGCCTTGGGATGGGCGATCTTCTGCTCCAGCATGGCGGCCATGAGGTCGGGCATGGCCCACATGCCCTTGCCGATCTGGGCACGGCCGCGCAGGCCGCAGGCCAGGCCGACCAGCACATTGCTGCGCTCGTAGGCCTGGATCCAGGCGCTCGTCTTCATGTCGCCCTTGCGCAGCATCGGGCCGGCCAGCATGGCGGTGTGCATCTCGTCGCCCGTGCGGTCCAGGAAGCCGGTATTGATGAAGGCGACGCGGCTGGCGGCCGCGGCGATGCAGGCCTTGAGGTTGACCGAGGTGCGGCGCTCCTCGTCCATGATGCCCAGCTTCACCGTGCTGTCGGGCAGGCCCAGCAGCTGCTCCACGCGGCCGAAGAGCTCGTTGGCGAAGCCCACCTCGGCCGGGCCGTGCATCTTGGGCTTGACGATGTAGATGGAGCCGCGGCGGGAGTTGCGCAGGCCGCTGCCGGAGAGCTGCTTCAGGTCGTGCAGGGCGATGGCCGTGGTGATGACCGCGTCCATGATGCCCTCGGGTATCTCCTTGCCGCCGTCCCACAGGATGGCCGGATTGGTCATCAGGTGGCCGACATTGCGCACGAACATCAGCGAGCGGCCGTGCAGCACCACCTCCCCGCCGGTGGGGCCGGTGTAGCGGCGGTCGGCGTTCAGGCGACGCACGAAGGTCTTGCCGCCCTTGGCGACTTCCTCGGTCAGCGTGCCGCGCTGGATGCCCAGCCAGTTGCGGTAGGCCAGCAGCTTGTCCTCGGCGTCCACGGCCGCGACGGAGTCCTCCAGGTCGAGGATGGTGGACAGCGCGGCTTCCATCACCACGTCGGCGATGCCGGCGGCATCGGTCTTGCCGATGGCGGTGCTGCGGTCGATCTGGATGTCCAGGTGCAGGCCGTGGTGGGCCAGCAGCACGCTGCTCGGGGCCGCGGCGTCGCCCTGGTAGCCGGCGAACTGGCCAGGATCCTGCAGGCCCGTGGTGGCGCCGCCGGTCAGGCTCACGACCAGACGGCCGTTCTCGACGCGGTAGCCGGTGGCATCGCGGTGGGAGGCGCCGGCCAGCGGGGCGGCCTGGTCCAGCACCTGGCGGGCGAAGGCGATGACCTTGGCGCCGCGCACCGGGTTGTAGGCGCCGGCGCGCTCGGCGCCGTCGGTCTCGGGGATGGCGTCCGTGCCATACAGCGCGTCATAGAGCGAGCCCCAGCGCGCATTGGCCGCGTTCAGGGCGTAGCGGGCATTGAGGATGGGCACCACCAGCTGCGGGCCGGCCTGGGTGGCCAGCTCGGCATCGACGTTGGCCGTCGTGGCCTGCACCTGCTCGGGCACCGGCACGAGGTAGCCCAGCGCCTTCAGGAAGGCCTGGTAGGCGGGCATGTCGGTGATGGGGCCGGGATGGGCGCTGTGCCACTGGTCCATGGCGGCCTGGATGCGGTCCCGCTCGGCCAGCAGGGCGGCGTTCTTCGGGGCCAGCTCATGGACGAGGGCGTCGAAGCCCGCCCAGAAGGCGTCGCGGTCCACGCCGGTGCCGGGCAGGACCTCCTGGTCGATGAAGGCAGCCAGGCGGCTGTCGACCTGCAGGCGGTGGAGGGAAGTGCGTGCGTTCATGGCAAACCTCGTGAAGGCAAAGGGAAAGAATCAGGAAGCGGTGTCGGGGAAGAGGGCCAGCACCCCGCGCAGGGAGCTGGCCTCGTGGTGCGGTGGCGGGCCCAGCTGCTCGCGCGGCTGGCCCTGGCGGTTCACCCACAGCGTGGTGAAGCCGTACCAGGTTGCGCCCAGGGCGTCCCAGGCATTGCTGGAGACGAAGAGGATCTCGCGCGGCGGCAGGCCCAGGGCCGCGGGGCCGAGGGCGTAGGCGGCGGGGTCGGTCTTGTAGCGGCGGGTCTCGTGCACGCTCAGCACCGGGTCCAGCCAGGGCGCGAGCCCGGCGCTTTGCACGGCGATCTGCAGCATGCCCGGATCCCCGTTGCTGAGGATGCCGGCGCGCACGCCCCGCGCCTTCAGCTGCTGCAGGACCTCGCGGTTCTCGGGAAAGGCGCTGAGGTGGCGGTATTCATTCATCAGCCGTTCCTCGCCGCCCGCGCCGGGGGTGAGCTTCAGGCTCAGGCAGGCATGGCGCAGCGCGGCGCGGGTGAGGTCCCAGAAGGGCTGGTACTGGCCGCTCATGGAGCACAGGCGGCTGTACTCGATCTGCTTGTCCCGCCAGCGCTGCGAGAGCAGGGCCCCCTGGCCGGGGAAGAGCTGCTCGGCCATCAGCGCGACGCTGTGCACGTCGAAGAGCGTGCCATAGGCGTCGAAGAGGACGGCGCGGACGGTGGATGCAGCCATGGTCCCAATTTAGGGCCAAACGGGCGTGCGATTGCTGCGTTGCACACACCAAGATTCGTGATGAAAACGCAAAGATCAACGCCAGGATGCCGCCGATTCCACCTAAAGAAAACACATTTCACGGGATGAAAACGGGATTGCAACCCTGCGTAGGTGTAAATCCAACATTTGGGCGCTGATTGCTTCGATGTGTCGAGCATGGGCGCAGAATGCGGCGCATGGACCGGCTCAAACAGATCGAATCCTTCGTCGCCGTGGCCACCAAGGGCAGCCTGACCGCCGCGGCGCAGGCCGAGGGCGTGGCGCCGGCGGTCATGGGGCGGCGCATCGACGCGCTGGAGGAGCGCCTGGGCGTGAAGCTGCTGCTGCGCACGACGCGCCGGCTGTCGCTCACGCACGAGGGCACCGCCTTCCTGGAGGACTGCCAGCGCCTGCTGGTGGACTTCGCCAATGCCGAGGCGAGCGTCAGTGCGGGCGGCGTGAAGGCCAGCGGCCACCTGCGCATCACGGCGCCGGCCGGCTTCGGGCGGCGCCATGTCGCGCCTCTGGTGCCGGACTTCCTGGCGCAGCACCCGGATGTCTCGCTCTCGCTGAACCTCTCCGACCGGGTGGTCGACATCGTCCACGAAGGCTTCGACTGCGCCGTTCGCGTGGGTGACCTGGCCGACTCCAGCCTCGTCAGCATGCGCCTGGCGGACAACCGCCGCCTGTGCGTCGGCGCGCCGTCCTATCTGAGGCGCGCGGGCCTGCCGCAGCACCCGGACGAGCTCGCCCGCCACGCCTGCCTGGTGCTGAGCTCGGACGCCAGCCAGTCGCGCGGCTGGGCCTTCACGGTGGACGGGCAGCTGCAGCACATCCGCCCCGTCGGGCGCCTGGACTGCAGCGATGGCCAGGTGCTGCACGACTGGTGCATCGCCGGCCTGGGCCTGGCGTGGCGCAGCACGTGGGAGGTCGAGGCGGACGTCGCGGCGGGGCGCCTGCAGTCGGTGCTCGACGACTTCGCGGCGCCGCCCAACGGCATCTACGCGCTGATTCCCCAGCGCAAGCACCTGCCGCTGCGGGTGCGGCTGTGGATCGACTTCCTCAAACACCACTACGGCAGCGCGGAGTACTGGCAGCGCCCCGCGCGCGTCGAGGCTTGAGGCACACTCGCGCCTGCGTTCGTGCAGGCGTTCCTGCCGCTTGAGGGAGTGTGTCGATGATGCTCGAGACCGGCCTGGCCATCTTTCACTGGCTTGCCATCCTGACCCTGGTGGTCTTCATCAGCAGCGAGGCCGCGCTGTGCCGCGTCGAATGGCTCAATGCCGCCGTCGTGAAGCGCCTGCAGCGCGTGGACCTGATCTACGGCATCGCCGCGGTGGCGCTGCTGGCCTCCGGGCTGCTGCGCGCCTTCCTGGGCATGAAGGGCTCGGCCTGGTACTGGGGCCAGCCGCTGCTGCATGCCAAGCTGACGCTGTTCGTCGTCGTCGGGCTCCTCTCCATCAAGCCGACGCTGACCTTCCGGCGCTGGGGCCGCGCGCTGGACGCCACGGGCCGCCTGCCCGAGGCCGCCGAGATCGCCGCCACGCGCCGGCTCGTCATGATCCAGGCGCATCTGATCCTCGTCTTCCCCATCCTCGGGGCGATGCTGGCGCGCGGGGTGCTGACGCGTTGATGCGCTGATGCGTTGATGCGGCACGCATCGGCGACCGCCCATGAAAAAGGCCCGCATGCAGCGGGCCTTGTCACGTCGGGGCGTGGCGCGGGATCAGCCCTTGGCGGCGTCGGCCGTGCACTTCTTGACGAAGCTGGTCTTGGCGGCGCCCGCCAGCTTCTTCTCGGCCGCCTGGGCCGCGCAGGCCGCGGCCGGGTCGGGCTTGGCCTCTGCAGCGGCACCGCCCGCGGCATCGGCATTGCACTTCTTCAGGAAGCTGGTCTTGGCCGCGCCGGCCAGCTTCTTCTCGGTGGCCTTGGCGTCGCAGCCGTTCGCGGCGCCGGCGTCGGCATTGCACTTCTTGAGGAAGCTGGTCTTGGCGGCGCCGGCCAGCTTCTTCTCGGCGGCGGTGTCGTCACAGGTGGCGGCGTGGGCGCCGAGATGGGCGGCGCCCAGGAGGAAGCTCAGGGCCAGGAGGGAGAGGGACTTCTTCATGATCGGACTGCCTTGCATGTTGAAAAGGGAACCACAGGGGACTGCGAGGGAGGGTGGGTCACGTTGGGGTCAGGTCTTGCCCTGCGTGCTTACGAGACTCAATGCTTGAGGCCGTCTTGCGGTTGACCGCCTCAGAGAATGCGCCGGGGATGGGCCATGGCCTCGTGCGCGGCATGCAGCCGCCGCACCAGGACCTGGATGAAGGCACGGTCGAAGCGGTGCTGGCATTCGGGGCTCAGCAGCGCCAGCGACTCGGGCGTGAAGGAGATCGTCGTGCAGACCTGCGTCACGCGGATGTCGGTGCTGTGGCGGCGCAGCTCGGGATTGGGCGCCAGGTAGGCCATCTCGCCCACGGACGTGCCGGTTCCGAGCGTCGCCACCTGCTGGCCGTCGCGGAAGACCTCCACCTCGCCGGCCGCGATGATGTGGAAGCTGTTGCCCTCCTGGCCCTTCTTGTAGAGCGCATGCCCTTCGGGGTAGCGCCGCCACTTGGCGCGGTGCACCACCTCCCAGAGCTCGACGTCGCCGAAGCCGCCGAAGAACTCCAGGCCGCGGGCGAGGTTGAAGCGCTCGGAATCCTTCACTTCGTAGAGCCGGGCCAGCGGAACGAGCTGCTTCGCGACGAGCTCCGAGAGCGCGGTGGCGAAGCTGTCCCAGTCGGGGTAGCGCTCGGCCGGATGCTTGGCAAGCGCGCGCTGCACCACGGCGTCGAGCTCGGGCGTGACGCCGCCGCGCAGGTCCGCCAGGGACTGCGGCGCCTGGTGGTAGATCTGGTGCATCAGCGCCATCTGGTTGGGCGCGTCGAAGGGCGGCCGGCCGGCCACCAGGTGGTAGAGCACGGCACCGAGCGAGTAGATGTCCGCCTGGCAGCCGACGTCGCCGCCCTCGATCTGTTCCGGCGGCATGTAGGCCAGCGAGCCCACGCGGTGGACCTGCGTCTGGTCGGCATTGAGGTTCAGGGCGCTGCCGAAGTCGCTGACCTTGACATCCGTCACCTGCCCCTGGGCGTCCAGCACGGCCAGCAGATTGGCGGGCTTGACGTCGCGGTGGATGACGCCCTGGCGGAAGACGTAGCCCAGGGCCATCGCGCACTTGAAGCCCAGCTCCACGATCTGGTCCAGCGGCAGCAGGCGGTCGCTGCGGCAAAAGCTCTTGAGCGTGACGCCGGGGACGTACTCCATCACGAGGAAGGGGGCGTCGGCATCGGGCACGGCGTCCAGGATCTGCACCACGTTGGGGTGCTGCAAGCGCCCGGCCAGCGCGGCCTCGGCGGCGAAGAAGCGCGAGCTGATGTGGCCCTCGGCCGAGTCCCGCTGCTGGCTGGCCCAGGCGCGCTGGCGCTTGATGGCCACCTCCTGCTCGTGGAACTCGTCCAGCGCCAGGAAGACGTCGCTTGTGGCGCCTTCCCCCAGCTGGCGCAGCACACGGTACTTGCCGATGTAGGCCGGGAGGTCCCGCGTGGACAGGGTGCCCAGCGCGTCCGCCCCCGCAGAGGGCAGCGAGCTGGCAAGGGGGAGGGAGTCGAAGCTCATGTCGGCTCGTATCCTGCCCCAGGCCCCCAGGCGAGGCAAGACCGTGAACAGCCGGTAACAGCAGCTGGCAACAGGTGTTCCGTGATGACACAGGGGCGGGAGAAGGCCGGCGACCGGCCTCGGGGCCGGGGGGTTTCGTAGAATCGCGCCCATGATCCAAGCCAAGCAGGAACTGCTCGCCGCCCTGGGCGAGGCCATCCACTCCATCAGCCCCGAGGCCACGCTGGCCCCGGCCTTCGAATCGCCCAAGCAGGCGAGCCACGGCGACTACGCCTGCACGGCCGCCATGCAGCTGGCCCGACCGCTCAAGAAGAACCCCCGCGAGCTGGCCCAGGCGCTGATCGAGGCGCTGCAGGCCAAGCCGGCTTTCCAGCGATGGGTCGAGGGCATGGAGATTGCCGGCCCCGGCTTCATCAACATCCGCCTCAAGGATGCCGCCAAGCAGGCGGTCGTCACCGAGGTGCTGGGCGCCGGCAGCCATTTCGGCGACCTTCCGGCCACCAGCAAGCACGTGATGATCGAGTTCGTCTCGGCCAACCCGACCGGCCCGCTGCACGTGGGCCATGCCCGCCAGGCTGCGCTGGGTGATGCGATCTGCTCGCTGCTCAAGACCCAGGGCCACGATGTGACCCGGGAGTTCTACTACAACGACGCGGGCGTGCAGATCGCCACGCTGGCCCACTCCACGCAGTTGCGGCTCAAGGGCTTCAAGCCCGGCGACGCCTGCTGGCCCACCGATCCCGACCATCCCGACAGCAAGAAGTTCTACAACGGCGACTACATCCAGGACATCGCCGACGCCTTCCTGCGCAAGGAAACGGTCAAAGCCGATGATCGTGAGTTCACCGCTTCGGGCGATGTCGAGGACCTCGACGGCATTCGCCAGTTCGCCGTGGCCTATCTGCGTCACGAGCAGGATCTGGACCTGCAGGCCTTCGGCCTCAAGTTCGACAACTACTTCCTCGAGTCCAGCGTCTACGCCAACGGCCAGCTCGAAGCCGCGGTGCAGCGCATGATCGACAGCGGCAAGACCTACGAGAAGGACGGCGCCCTGTGGTTCCGCTCGACGGACTATGGCGACGACCAGGACCGGGTGATGCGCAAGCGCGAGGGCGGCTTCACCTATTTCGTGCCGGACGTGGCCTACCACGTCAACAAGTTCGGGCGCGGCTACACCCAGTGCATCAACATCCAGGGCACCGACCACCACGGCACCATCGCCCGCGTGCGCGGCGGTCTGCAGGCGCAGAACCTGGGCATTCCGCAGGGCTTCCCGGACTACATCCTGCACAAGATGGTCACGGTCATGAGGAACGGCGAGGAGGTCAAGATCTCCAAGCGCGCCGGCTCCTACGTGACGCTGCGCGACCTGATCGACTGGACCAGCCGCGACGCCGTGCGCTTCTTCCTGATCAGCCGCAAGGCCGACACCGAGTTCACCTTCGACGTCGACCTGGCGCTCAAGCAGAACGACGAGAACCCGGTCTTCTACGTGCAGTACGCCCATGCGCGCATCTGCTCGGTGATCCGCAAGTGGGCGGAACAGGGCGGCGATGAAGCCGGTCTGGCCGGTGCCGACCTGAGCCTGCTGACGGCCCCCACCGAGGCCGCCCTGATGCTCAAGCTGGCGGACTTCCCGCGCATGCTCACGAGCGCCGCGCAAGACCTGGCCCCGCACGACGTGGCCTTCTACCTGCGCGACCTCGCCGGGGCCTATCACAGCTACTACGCCGCCGAGCGGGTGCTGGACCAGGCGCCCGAGCTGACGCGCGCCCGCGTGGCCCTGCTGGCCGCCACCCGCCAGGTCATCCGCAATGCGCTGGCCGTGCTGGGCGTCAGCGCTCCCGACGTCATGGCGCGCGAGGCGCTGGCCTGACGGCTTTCCGAACCGGTCGGCGAGCCTAGAATCCGCCGCGTTGAAGGGTCGGCCCCCGGTGGGGCCGCGAGCATGGAGATGGCATGAGCAAGGCTGAAGCTGGCAAGCAGCGCGGTGGTTTTGTCCTGGGGATGATCGTGGGCCTGCTGCTGGGCCTGGCGGTCGCGCTGGGCGTGGCGCTCTACATCACCAAGGTGCCCATCCCCTTCGTGAACAAGGTGCCGCAGCGCACGGCCGAGCAGGACGCCGAGGAAGCTGCCCGCAACAAGAACTGGGACCCGAACGCCCCGCTGGCCGGCAAGGCCGCACGCAGCGCCAGCGGCGTGCTGAGCCCGGCCTCGGCGCCGCAGGAGGCCGCGAAGCCGGCCGAGAAGCCGGCGGACAAGGTCGCCGACAAGGCCCCGGAGAAGGCCCCCGAGAAGGCGGCCGACAAGCCGGCCGAGAAGGCCGCGGACAAGTCCGTCGACAAGGTCATGGAGAAGGTGGCCGAGAAGACGGCCGAGAAGGCTGCCGAGAAGCCCGGCGACGGCGCCAACCTGTTCTTCGTGCAGGTCGGTGCCTTCCTGAAGGCCGAGGACGCCGAGACCCAGCGCGCCAAGCTGGCGATGCTGGGCTTCACCTCCAAGGTCTACGAGAAAGAACAGTCGGGCCGCACCGTCTACCGGGTGCGCATCGGCCCGATGGACAGCCGCGCCGAGGCCGAAGCCCAGCGCGGCAAGGTCGAGTCGGCAGGGCTGGAGGCCAATCTGGCCCTGGTCCAGCGCTGAATCCCGCCCCTGACGTCCGCCCCTGACGCCCCCGTTTCCAGGAGACTGCCATGAGCATCAACCGTCGTGATTTCACTGCCGCCGCCGCCGCCAGCGCCGGCCTCGCCGCGCTGAGCCTGCCTCCGCTGGCCCATGCCCAGGGCGGACCGGTGGAAGGCCGCCACTACCAGAAGCTTCAGCAGCCGCTGTCCACCACCCCCGGCAAGGTCGAGGTGGTGGAGTTCTTCTGGTACGGCTGCCCGCACTGCTACGTGTTCGAACCGGCGCTGTCCGCCTTCACGCAGCAGCTGCCGGCCGACGTGGTCTTCCGCAAGTCCCATGTGCTGTTCCGCCCGAACATGCTTGTGCACCAGCGCACCTTCTTCGCGCTGGAGGTGATGGGAAAGGAAGCCGAGGTCCGGGCGAAGATCTTCGACGCCATCCATCGCCAGGGCCAGCGCCTGGACGTGCTGGACGCCATGGCCGCCTTCCTGGCCAAGCAGGGCGTCGATGCGGCCAAGTTCAAGGACACCTTCGGGTCGATGGGGATCAGCACCAAGTGCGGCCAGGCCGACCGGCTGGCCGAGGCCTTCCGCATCGACGGCGTGCCCTCGATCGGCATCGCCGGCCGCTACCTGACCTCGCCGGCCATGGCCGCCGGCGGCGCTCGCATCGACGAAGAGCAGAGCGGCCTGCGCGCCCTCGCCGTGATGGAGATCCTCATCAAGCGGGCACGCCAGGGCGCCTGATCCCGGCACCGGCCGGCCGCCGGCCGCTTGGGGTCAGACACGCGAACGGGTGTCAGGCCCCTGGCCGCGGGGGCGACGGGAGCCCCCGGGGCGGGGCGTCCTCGTGGCAGAATGGTCTGCAAGAACCGTGCCTTGTATGCGATGTGGGCGGCCCCCCCGGGTGCCGTCCCGCCGGGCCGGGCCTCCTGAACTTTTGTCCGAGCGCTGTATGACTGCCACCGGCCTGCGAGCCCCTGCCCTGCTGTGCCTGCCCCTCGTGGCAGGCCTGATCGGCATCGTCCCCGCGCACGCGGCCCGGGACGACGCCAACAAGCCCCTGAACGTCAGCGCCGACAGGAACGGCCGGGTGGACGTGGTCCGCCAGCGCAGCGAGCTCAACGGCAACGTCATCCTCAGCCGCGGCAGCATGCAGCTCAAGGCGGAGCGCATGGACATCCAGCAAGGCGCCGACGGCTTTGTGCTGGCCTATGCCCAGGGCGAGACCGGCAAGCCGGTCAACTTCCGCCAGGACCGCGACGTGCCGGGTGAATCCATCCAGGGCTATGCCGACCAGCTCGAGTACGACGGCCGCGCGGACACCATCCGCTTCATCGGCAATGCCGTGGTGCGCCGCATGCGGGGCACCGTGGTGGTCGACGAGGTGAGCGGTGCGGTGATCGTCTATGACAACCGCACCGAGGTCTTTGGCGTCGAGGGCGGCCAGGGCGCCCTGCAGCCCAACGGCCGGGTCCGCCTCGTGATGAGCCCGCGCGGCAGCGCCTCGGCGCCCGTGCCGGCGGCATCCGCCCCGACGCTGCAGCTGCAGCCGAGCCCGGCCCTGCAACCCCCCCGCAAGACGCCATGAACCAGCGCCCCGCCCTGGAAGCCGGGCCGCCCAGCCGCCTGGAGGCCGAAGGCCTGCAGAAGAGCTACGGCGTGCGCAAGGTGGTGAAGGACGTGCACCTGGCCGTGAACAGCGGCGAGGTCGTGGGCCTGCTGGGCCCCAACGGCGCGGGCAAGACCACCAGCTTCTACATGATCGTGGGCCTCGTGCGTGCGGATGCCGGCGAGATCCGCATCGACGGCCAGCCCGTGCAGCGCCTGCCCATCCACCAGCGCTCGCGCCTGGGCCTGAGCTACCTGCCGCAGGAGGCCTCCATCTTCCGCAAGCTCAGCGTCGAGGAAAACATCCGCGCCGTGCTGGAGCTGCAGCAGGACGAGCAGGGCAAGCCCTGGCCCGTGGCGCGCGTGAACGAGCTGCTGGAGAGCCTGCTCGCCGACCTCAGCATCGAGAAGCTGCGCGACAGCCCGGCTCCGGCCCTTTCGGGCGGCGAGCGCCGCCGCGTCGAGATCGCCCGCGCCCTGGCCACGCAGCCGCGCTTCATCCTGCTGGACGAGCCGTTCGCGGGCGTGGATCCGATCGCGGTGCTGGAGATCCAGCGCATCATCGGCTTCCTCAAGGCGCGCGGCATTGGCGTGCTGATCACCGACCACAACGTGCGTGAGACGCTGGGCATCTGTGATCGCGCCTACATCATCAGCGAGGGCCGCGTGCTGGCCGAGGGGCAGCCGGACGAGATCGTCCAGAACCCCGAAGTCCGCAAGGTCTATCTGGGCGAACACTTCCGCATGTAAGGGCGTCTCCCGATGAAGCCCTCGTTGCAGGTCCGCCTCTCGCAGCATCTCTCGCTGACGCCCCAGCTGCAGCAGAGCATCCGGCTGCTGCAGCTGTCGACGCTGGAGCTGAACCAGGAAGTCGAGCAGATGCTGGCGCAGAACCCGCTGCTCGAGACCGAGGAGGACTTCGAGACCCGCCAGGAGCCCCCGCGCGCCGAGCTGCAGGTGCCGGCCGGCAGTGGGAGGGACGAGGGGGGCGACGATGCCGGAGCTGTCGGCAGCGACGCCGGCGAGGCCCAGGCCGAGATGCGCGCCGAGGACTTCGGCACCACCGAGCGCGAGGACTGGGAGAACGGCACCGAGGGCGACGACTTCGACGGCATCCGCGAGATGCCCGGCAGCAGCAGTGGCAGCGGCAGCGACGACGGCGACGACCGCGCCGACACCGACGCCGGCAGCGTCAGCCTGCAGGAGCACCTGCAGGCGCAGATGGCCGGCATGAGCCTCAGCGAGCTCGACCGGGCCGCGCTGCTGGTGCTGATCGAGTCCCTGAACGACGACGGCTATCTCGAGGACCCGCTGGACGAGATCGCCGCCAGCCTGAACCCGGACGCCGATCCCGAGGTGCAGGAGGAGCTGCTGGACCGCCTGCGCTGTGCGCTCAAGTGGCTGCAGAGCCTGGAGCCGGCCGGCGTGGGCGCGAGAGACCTGGCGGAGTGCCTCGTGCTTCAGCTGCGGGCCATGCCGCGCAGCCAGGTGCAGGCCGTCGCCATCCTGATCTGCAAGCAGCACCTGGAGCTGCTCGCGCGGCGCGACCTGCGCCGCCTGGGCGCCCTCACCGGCGCCGACGAGCCCCTGCTGCGCGAGGCGCAGGCCCTGATCTCCCGCCTCGAGCCCAAGCCGGGCCGCCCCTTCGTGCGCAACGTGGCGCAGGCGGTGATCCCCGATGTCATCGTGCAGAAGTCCGGCCGCGGCTTCCGGGTGATGATCAATCCCGAGGTGGCGCCGAAGCTGCGCATCAACGAGCTTTACGCCCAGGCCCTGCGTCAGACGCGCGGCGGCGTGACCAACTCGCCGCTGGGCGGGCAGCTGCAGGAGGCGCGCTGGTTCATCAAGAACATCCAGCAGCGCTTCGACACCATCCTGCGGGTGTCCGAGGCCATCGTCGAGCGCCAGAAGGGCTTCTTCACCCACGGCGAGCTGGCCATGAAGCCGCTCGTGCTGCGTGAGATCGCCGACGAGCTCAGCCTGCACGAGTCCACCATCTCCCGCGTGACCACGGCCAAGTACATGGCCACGCCCTGGGGCACCTTCGAGCTCAAGTACTTCTTCGGCTCGGGCCTCGCCACGGAGACCGGCGGCAATGCCTCCAGCACCGCGGTGCGGGCACTGATCAAGCAGTTCGTGGCGGCGGAGGACGCGAAGAAGCCGCTGTCCGACAGCGCCCTGGCCAGCATGCTGGAGGAGCAGGGCATCCAGGTGGCGCGTCGCACCGTGGCCAAGTACCGCGAGGCGCTGAAGATCGCGCCGGCGAACCTGCGCAAGGCCTGAGACGCCCTGTCGCGCAAGACCTGACCCCAGCCGCACGGAGATCCGCTCCCCATGGACCAGCTCAAGGCGATGCGCGTGTTTGCCCGGGTGATCGACGAGGGCAGCTTTGCCGGCGCGGCGCGGGCGCTGGACCTCGCGCCGGCCGTGGTGACGCGCCTCGTGGCCGAGCTGGAGGAGCACCTCGGGGCGCGCCTGCTGAACCGCACCACGCGCCGCCTGGCGCTCACCGAGGTGGGCGAGGCCTACCTGGAGCGCTGCCGCCGCGTGCTGATGGAGCTGGAGGATGCCCAGGCGCTGGTGCAGTCGGCCACGCACGAGGCGCGCGGCCACGTGCGCGTGCTGGTGCCGCCGGCCATTGCCGTGCACCAGCTGGCCAAGCACCTGGCGCGCTTTCACCAGCAGTATCCGCACGTGACGATCGAGCTGCATTCGCCGGGGCCGGTGACGCAGATCGACGAAGCCTTCGACATCAGCATCCTCAGCACCAAGGAGCCGCTGCAGGGCGACTTCGTGGCGCGGCGCCTGGCACGCACGGAGGTGATCCTGTGCGCGGCGCCGGAGTTCCTGCAGCGGCGCGGCCGGCCCCAGCATCCGCAGGAGCTGCCGCAGTTCGATGTGCTGGTACCGCCGATGGCGATCCAGCAGCGCGGCATCGTCTTCATGCGCCGCGGGCAGGACGGCGCGCCGGACGAACGCATCGAGGGCGAGTGCCGGCGCGGCGTGCTGACCACCGGCCACAACGACACCAACTACGCCGCGGCGCTGCACGGCCTGGGCATCGCGGCGCTGCCGTCCTTCATGATCGAGGATGCCCTGATGGAGCACGCCCTGGAGCGCGTGCTGCCGCAGTGGCGCCTGCAGAGCTACGACATCTGGGCGGCGATGCCCTCGCGCAAGTTCGTGCCGGCCCGCACGCGGGTGTTCCTGGACTTTCTCGTGAGCATCTTCGGCGGCCAGGACCACGACCCGTGGCTGGAGGCCGCGGGCTGCGCGACCCGCTGAACGAGGGGCGGATCGCGGCGCCCGCGAGCGGCCGGGTCAGCGCAGGCTGAAGCCGTCCTGCACCAGGCTGCCGCGCAGATCCTGCAGCAGGTGCGTCAGCGGCGAGAGCTCGATGTAGCGCGTGCTGACCTTGATGGCGTAGGCGAAGAGGCGCGGCAGGTCCTCGGCATAGTGCGGCTTGCCGTCGCGGTGCTTGAGGCGGCAGAAGATGCCGAGGATCTTGAGGTGGCGCTGCAGGCCGCACCACTCGATGCGGCGCCAGACCTCGCCGAAGTCGTCGCCGATGGGGACGCCGGCGCGGCGGGCCTGCTCCCAGTAGCGGATGGCCCAGTCCAGCTCGCGCTCCTCGTCCCAGGAGATGAAGGCGTCGCGCAGCAGCGAGGCGATGTCGTAGCAGACCGGACCGCGCACGGTGTCCTGGAAGTCCAGGATGCCGGGCAGGGGCTCGCAGACCATCAGGTTGCGCACCATGTAGTCGCGGTGCATGGCCACGAAGGGCTGGTCGAGCATGTTGCGCACGAGGGCCTTGCAGCTCATCTCCCACCAGGTCTGCTGCTGTTCGGTCCACTCGCGGCCGTGTTCCTTGTGCACGCACCAGTCGACGAAGATCTGCAGCTCGCGGCGCACGAAAGCCTCGTCATAGACCGGCAGGCTGCTGGCGTCGGCCCGCGCCTGCCACTGCACCAGCGCCCCGATGGCGGCACGCATCAGGCGGTCGGCCTCCTTGGGCTCGGCGGCGAGCAGGGCCTGCAGATAGGGCGTGTCACCCAGGTCCTCCAGGAGCATGAAGCCCAGCTCGGTCGAGCTGGCGAGGACGTCCGGCGCATGCAGGCCGGCATCGCGCAGCTGGGCGCCCACCTGCAGGAAGGGGCGCAGGTCGTTGCTGGCGGGCGGGGCGTCCATCAGCACCAGGCTGCGGTCGTCCGCGCCGTCCAGGCGCAGGTAGCGGCGCGTGCTGGCGTCCTGGCTGGCCGGGCGCAGGGTGTCGGGGCGCAGGCCGAGCGCCGGGTCGAGGCCTCGCAGCCAGTGGAGCAGCGCATCGGCGCGGGCGGGGTCGGACCAGGAGACGGCGGACATGGGCGGCAGCAGGATCGTGGGTTGCTCGGGTCACCCGCGCGAATCCGGGGGGTGAGAGGAGAGCCGGGCGATCCCTGTCCGAGGGCAGGGGGGCGTGGCAGCCGGCTCATGGATAATGAATTCTACAAACCGCCGTCATGGCGAGCGCCGGCCTGCCTCGCGGGCTGCCACTCCACCCCGAACGATGCCGTCGCTGTGCTGCGCCCCGCCTCCGTCCTGACCCCCCCGCTGCCCTCCCTGCGCTCCCTGCTCGTGCTGACGCCGCTCGCGGCCGCCGCCTTGAGCGTGGGTGCCCAGACGATTCCGCCGTCGTCGATCGATCCCGAGGCCATCCCGCCGCGTCTGCGGCCGGCCCGCAGCCTGGATCCGGCGCGTCATGGCAGCGAGCAGAAGCCGGCGCTGGTGCTGGAGGCCGATTCCCTCAAGAGCGAGGTGGATGCCCAGACCGTGGCCCAGGGCCTGGTGCGGCTGCGCTACGGCGACCTGCTGCTGCGTGCCGACCAGCTCAGCTACGACCACGTGAAGGACCTGGCCCGGGCCGAGGGCTCGGTCGAGGTCAGCCGCAATGGCACCGTGGTGCGCGGCCCCAGCCTGCAGCTCTACCTTGAGAAGTTCGAGGGCGAGTTCCTGGCGCCCCAGTACAGCTTTGCGCTGACCGGCGGCAGCGGCCGCGCCCAGCGTCTGCGCTTCCTGGATGCCTCCCGTGTGCAGGCGGACGAAGCGACGTACTCCAGCTGCCCCGTCGAGGAGGGCAGCGGCCGGCCGGCCTGGCAGCTGACCACGAAGCAGCTGCGCATGAACTTCGACGCCAACGAGGGCGTGGCCGAGGACGCCGTGCTGCGTTTCTACGGCGTGCCCATCCTCGCGGCACCCGCGCTGAGCTTCCCGCTGGGCGAGGGCCGCAAGTCGGGCTGGCTGCCGCCCAACATGGGCCTGGACAACCGCAGCGGCTTCGAGCTGGGCCTGCCGTACTACTGGAACATCGCGCCGCAGCGCGACGCCACGATCACCCCCTTCTTCATGACGCGCCGCGGCACGGGCGTGGACAGCGAGTTCCGCTACCTCGAGCCCGGGCACAGCGGCCAGCTCAACCTCGCCCTGCTGCCGAAGGACCGTCTCATCGACCGCTCGCGCTGGGACCTGCGCCTGAGCCATGACGGCGAGCTCGTGGACGACTGGCGCTACCGCTGGCGGCTCGAGCGGGTGTCCGACGACGAGTACTGGAAGGACATGCCGCGCCGCCTGCAGAACGTGCCGCAGCGCCTGTTGCCGGCCGACTTCAGCCTGAGCCGCCTGCGCAGCTACGGCTGGGGCGAGATGCAGTCCTACGCCCGCGTGCAGCGCTGGCAGGCCCTGCAGGGCCTGGACGAGGCCTCGCAGTTCGAGACGCCCTACCAGCGCTCGCCGCAGGTCGGTCTGCGCCTGAACACCCAGGCGGATGACGTCGTGCTGGCCGGCTTCCGGCCCTGGGGCCGTCGCGCACGCCTGGAGGGCGGGCTGGAGCTCGAGTACAACCGCTTCGATCTCGCCACCGCCGCGCTGCCGCAGGGCCAGAACACCGGCGAGCGCATGCACCTGCTGGGCCACATGAGCCTGCCGATGGGCAGCGCCGCCTGGTGGCTGGTGCCCAAGCTCTCGATCAATGCCGCGCGCTATCGCCTGGACCAGCCGGTGGCGGACGGCCGCACGAGCCTGGGTCGCAGCATCCCGACCTTCAGCCTCGACCACGGCTGGGTCTTCGAGCGCAACACGACGCTGTTCGACCGCGCCATGCAGCAGAGCCTCGAGCCCCGCCTGCTCTATGTCCGCACGCCGTACCGCCAGCAGGACCTCTTCCCGCGCTTCGACAGCGCCGCCAAGGACTTCAACGCCGATTCCATCTACGCCGAGAACCAGTTCTCCGGCGTGGACCGCGTCTCCGATGCCCATTCGCTGACGGCCGGCGTGACCTCGCGCTGGCTCGATGCGGCGCAGGGCGAGGAGATGCTGCGCCTGGGCCTGGTGCAGCGCTTCCTCTTCCAGGATCAGCGGGTGACGCCGGACGACAAGCCGGTGTCGCAGCGGGTCTCCGACGTGCTGCTCTTCGGAGCGGCACACCTGGATCGCCGTTGGTGGATGGACGGCGCCCTGCAGTACAGCCCCGAGACCGGCCGCACGATGCGATCGGTGCTGCGCGCCCGCTACGCGCCCGGTCCCTTCCGCACCGTCAGCGTGGCCTACCGCCTGGCACGCGAGCAGAGCGAGCAGGTCGAGCTGGCCTGGCAGTGGCCGCTGTTCGGCGCGGCCGAGCGCCCGCAGCGCCGCAGCAGCACGGCCAGCTGCGGGGGCGCCTGGTACAGCGCCGGTCGCGTCCAGTACAGCATGCGCGACCGCCGCCTCACGGATTCGGTGGTGGGCTTCGAGTACGACGCGGGCTGCTGGGTGCTGCGCTTCGGTGCCGAGCGGCTCTCCGCCGGCCGCGCCGAAACCAACACGCGGCTGCTGCTGCAGATCGAGCTGGTGGGCCTCTCCCAGCTGGGTTCCAATGCGCTCAAGGTCTTGAAGGACAATATCCCCGGTTACCGTCAGCTGAGCTCAGACCGCTCGGCCAGCTCTCATGGCATCTATGACTGATCTGTCCCTACGCATTCTTCTCCTCGCCGGCCTCTGTGCTGGCGTGCTGCCCCTGGCCTCGGCCCAGACCGGTGCCAGCCGCATCAAGCCCGGGGACCATATCGCGGTCGTGGTGAACCAGGACGTGGTGGCGGCCAGTGAAATCACCTTGCGGGCCGAGCGCGCACGCGAGGAAGCCCGCCGCCGCGGCGAGGCCAATCCCGACATGGAAGCGCTGCGCAAGCAGGCCATGGAGTCCCTGATCGAGGAGCGCGCCATGGTGACGCTGGCCCGCGAGACGGGGTCGCGCATCGACGAGCCGGAGCTGGACCGCGTGGTCGCCAACGTGGCGGCCCAGAACAAGCTGACCATGCCGGAGCTCCGCGAGCGGCTCAAGGCAGACGGCATGGACTTCCGCACCTTCCGCGAGAACCTGCGCGACCAGATGCTCATCGAGCGCGTGCGTGAGCGCGAGGTGCAGAAGCGCATCAGCATCACCGACGGCGACATCGACCGCTACCTGGAGGAGCGCCAGGCCAAGGCGGACAGCAACCCGCAGCTGAACGTCGCGCAGGTGCTGGTGCCGATCCCGGAGAAGAGCACGGAAGCGCAGATCGCCGAGCGCAAGGCCCGCGCGGAAACGGCGCTGGCCCGCGTGAAGGCGGGCGAGGACTTCGCCAAGGTGGCCCGCGAGTTCTCCGAGGATGCCAACCGCGAACGCGGCGGCGAAGTGGGCCTGCGCCAGGCCGACCGTCTGCCGGACGTGTTCGTGGACGCCGTGCGCGAGCTCAAGCCCGGCCAGGTGAACCCGCGCCTGATCCGCTCGGACGTGGGCTTCCACATCATCAAGCTGCTGGCCCGCGAGGCCGCGGCGAATCCCAACATCATCACCGAGACGCACTCCCGCCATGTGCTCCTGCGCCCGTCGCAGCAGCTGACGGCCGAGGTGGCTGCCCGCCGCCTGCAGGAGTTCAAGCGTGCCATCGAGTCCCGGCAGGTCACCTTCGAGCAGGTCGCCCGCGAGAACTCGGAGGACGGCAGCGCCTCCAACGGCGGCGATCTCGGCTGGGCCGGCCCGGGCAACTTCGTGCCCGAGTTCGAGGAGGCCATGAACGCCCTGCCGCTGAATGGCATCTCCGGCCCGGTGGCCTCGCGCTTCGGCATGCACATGATCCAGGTGCTGGAGCGCCGGCAGGTCGAGCTGCAGCCCAAGCAGCTGCGCGAGCAGGCGCGTGCCGCGCTGCGTGAGCGCCGCTACGAGGATGCCTACAAGGACTGGGTGAAGGAGTTGCGCGCCAACGCCTTCATCGAGATGCGCGAGTGGCAGTGAGCGAAGGCGCCTGATGCAGCACGTCGCCCGCAAGCGCTTCGGTCAGCACTTCCTGACCGATCGCGTGATGATCGAGTCCATCATCGACGCCATCGCGCCGGAGGCCGGTGATGCCATGGTGGAGATCGGCCCCGGCCTGGGGGCCATGACGCTGCCGCTGGTGGCGCGCATCCAGCCGCTGACCGTGATCGAACTGGACCGTGACCTCGCGGCCCGCCTGCGCAAGCGGGGGGACCTCGAGGTGATCGAGTCTGACGTCCTGAAGGTCGATTTCGCGGCCATCGCGGCGGCGAAGGGCCAGAAGCTGCGTGTCGTCGGCAACCTGCCCTACAACATCTCCACGCCCATCCTCTTCCATCTGCTGGGCTTCGTGGACCATGTCGTGGACCACCACTTCATGCTGCAGAAGGAAGTCGTGGACCGCATGGCGGCGGCGCCGGGCAACAAGGACTACGGCCGACTTTCCGTGATGCTGCAGTGGCGCTACCAGATCGAGTCGGTGCTCGATGTGCCGCCGGAGTGCTTCGACCCGCCCCCGCGGGTGGATTCCGCCATCGTGCGCATGATCCCGCTGGCCGAGCCGCCGGCGCTCGATGCCGGCCTGCTCGAGCAGATGGTCGCTGCCGCCTTCTCCCAGCGTCGCAAGCTCCTGCGTCACAGCCTGGGCGTCTGGCTGGCCCAGCGCGGTTTCCAGGGGCATTTCGACCTGCAGCGGCGCGCCGAGGAAGTGCCGGTCCACGAATACGTGGCCCTGGCGCAGCAGCTCCAGAAATGACCAAGCCCGCCATGAGCGGGCTTTTTCTTGACCCTGTCGTCACGACGGGGCAGGCGGGGTGCAGTCGTTCCGTTCAGTTGTGTCCACCGGCTGTCAGCGACCCGGAGCGGAAATGGAATAGGGCTAGCAGGCTCCTAGAGAGCGGACGCATCAAGGTGATGCAGTACGACTGGTCAGGCCGCTTGCGCATAGACAAGTCTCCCGTCCCGATAGATCTTTGCCTCGTGGTGCGGGAAGACATGGTGACCGCAATGTTCCGTAAACACGGCAATTGCGCGTTTGGCTTCGTTGACGATGTGAAACGCACGATTGAACTGCACGGCCGAACCATCCATCAGTTCGATTCGCAGCAGTCCCTCAGGGAAATCAAACCACGGTCTGACCTTCTCCAGCACCTGATCAGTGAGCCGGCCGAAGTGCTCGCCAAGCTCGGGAGCCCACTCTGCTTCGATCTGCAAGGCTAGCTGGGGAATTGGGTACATGCGGACATGCCTTTTTGTTTGCGGGTCGCCCAGCCTAACTGAATCCGGTCGTTCGTAGATGACCGCTCCTGGCCGAGAGCAGCCCCACGACCCGGGCCTGACGACCGGCGGCAGCCGCTGCTGAGCGGTCCCTCATGCCGCCGTCTGTGGGGCCGAGCGGGGTGCTCCGTGTCCCCCGCATGGACACCACCCCAGAAACAAAGAAGCCCACCGGTGCAACCCGGTGGGCTTCGCCCCTAGCGAATACCGCTGATCCGGCTTGGCCGGGCAGTCGGTATTGCCCCCTCGAGGGGGCGGCCGTCAGGCCGTAGGGGGTGGTCTCATGCCGCGCTGAGCCACATGGCCGTATCGAACGCGCTGCTCATCATTGGCATGTTCATGCCGAAATTGGCATTCGCAGCAGCCTTGCTGCTCTTCGTTGCAGGTTTCTCAGCAACCGGGGCCACCTCAGTAGCCCGCTCCCATGACCCGTTTTCTTGGGAGCGGGCTACTGAAAAGAATAGAAACACCGGAAGGGTATCTTGCGGTCGCTCCAGTAATCGGCGGCGTCGCGGAAGACATCCAGCAGCTGCTCGCGCGATTCACGGTCGAAGCGCAGGTTGTCCGGCAACTGCTCCAGCACCACGACGAAGCCCGGCTGCGCGCCCGACTTGTGGACCAGGTCGGTCATGCAGTCGTACAGCGCGTCGAGGTTCTTGCCGAAGTGGGCGGGGAAGAGGAAAGACTGTGCAATCCCTTCCAACACCTCCTGCTTGGACTCCGCCTCGGTCAGGTTGGCATAGAGGAAATGCTGGCCGGCCGCCTGGGCCGCCTGCATCAAGTCCTCTACGCGGTAGGCCCGTATGGCCTGCACGATATTGGGACGGACGGTCTGCAAAAGCATGGTCACGTTCCTCCTAGAATGGTCACAGAACTGGGTGCGCCGCTGCTCATTTCACGATCTTGCGAAAGCTCGCGTAATGATCCTCGGTGTAATAGCAAACCTCGGGATTGCTGGGGGGCTGGCCGCCGCACACGATCCGCCGGGCGCCGCGGTTGCGAGCCCCCGGCGTCTTGACGGTGTATTCGTGGTAGAAGCCGCGAGCCTTCTTCGGCAGCTGCCTCTCGCGATTGCCGAACACCACCCCGTCTTTCTCGTAGGGGAAGGGTCCCCCGGAAAGAATCAGCTGATGGGTCTGCTGGGCTTCGCGCGGCAAGGCCGACAAGGCCACCGTGCTGCTGGCTGCGTCGGTCGAGGTGGCGCCTTCATTGGCGTTTCCCTTGGCGTGCGCTGTGGGCGCCGTCGCAAGGACAGCCACTGTGGCGACGGCACTGACGGCCGCTGCCAGGGCTCTGCCCCACGGACGCCATGCGGGCCCAGCCCCTGACCGATCGAGCAAAAACACGGGTTTACCCTGAATCCTGAAGGCAAGATGGTACCGAAGCCCCCCGGAAATCTCAAGCCGAGGGTTTTGCCGATGCCTAGAAATGCGGCAATGTGAGTGTGCGCCCACAATGCTTATGGAGGGCTTAAATGCACACTTCCTGCTCGGGATTCTCGCTCAGTGAGCCGTCACAAACTTTTGTTAAGAGTCGTCACCCCAGGGACTGGATTGCACAAAAAAGGTGCAAATGAGGCCGCCGGACAGCGCTGGACTCCTGCGTTGCCGCCTGCCGAAGGCGCTGCGCGGGCCGGCCCCGGTCCTCCCGGACCGAGGCGCGGCGGGCCGGGCCATCAGCGGGCGGCGTTGGCGTCCGCGACGGTCAGGGCCGTCATGTTGACGATGCGGCGGACCGTGGCCGAGGGCGTCAGCACATGCACCGGCTTGGCCGCGCCGAGCAGGACGGGGCCGATGGCGATGCCGCCGCCGGCCGTCGTCTTCAGCAGGTTGTAGCTGATGTTGGCGGCGTCGATGTTGGGCATCACGAGCAGATTGGCCTCGCCCGACAGCGTGGTGCGGGGCATCAGCTGGGTGCGGTAGTTGGCGTCCAGGGCGGTGTCCCCGTGCATCTCGCCGTCCACCTCCAGCCAGGGGGCGGACTGCTGGATCAGCGTCAGGGCCTCGCGCATCTTCACCGCCGAGGGATGGTTGCTGGAGCCGAAGTTGCTGTGCGAGAGCAGGGCGGCCTTGGGGCGGATGCCGAAACGGCGCAGCTCTTCGGCGGCCATCACGGTGATCTCGGCCAGCTGCTCGGCGGTCGGGTCGTAGTTGACGTGGGTGTCCACCAGGAAGACCTGACGGCCCGGCAGGATCAGGCCGTTCATGCAGGCGTAGGTCTTGACGCCCGGGCGCTTGCCGATGACCTGGTCGATGTACTGCAGGTGCATCGCCGTGTTGCTCCAGGTGCCGCAGAGCATGCCGTCCACCTCGCCCTTGTGCAGCAGCATGGCGCCGATCAGCGTGAGGCGGCGGCGCATCTCGATCTTGGCCAGCTGTTCCGTCACGCCCTTGCGTTCGGTCAGGCGGTGGTAGGTCTGCCAGTAGTCGCGGTAGCGGTGGTCCTGCTCGACGTTGACGATGTCGTAGTCGCGGCCCTCCTGCAGGCGCAGGCCGAAGCGCTCGCAGCGCTGGGCGATGACGGCGGGGCGGCCGATCAGTGTCGGGCGGGCGAGGCCTTCGTCGACCACCACCTGCACCGCGCGCAGCACGCGCTCCTCCTCGCCCTCGGCGTAGGCCACGCGCTTGTTGGCGCCGGCCCGCTTGGCGATCTGGAAGATGGGCTTCATCGTCGTGCCCGAGGCATAGACGAAGCTCTGCAGCTTCTCGCGGTAGGCGTCCCAGTCGACGATGGGGCGGCGGGCCACGCCGGAGTCCATCGCGGCCTGCGCGACGGCCGGGGCGATCTTGATCATCAGCCGCGGATCGAAGGGCTTGGGAATCAGGTACTCGGGCCCGAAGCTCAGGTTGGCACCGGCATAGGCTGCGGCCACCACCTCGCTCTGCTCGGCCTGGGCCAGCTCGGCGATGGCGTGCACCGCGGCAATCTCCATCTCATCGGTGATGGTGGTCGCGCCGCAGTCCAGGGCCCCGCGGAAGATGTAGGGGAAGCACAGGACGTTGTTGACCTGGTTCGGGTAGTCCGTGCGGCCGGTGGCCATCACGGCGTCGGTGCGCACCGCCTGCACTTCCTCGGGCAGGATCTCCGGCGTCGGGTTGGCCAGCGCGAAGATCAGCGGGCGCTCGGCCATGCTGGCCACCATGTCGGCCTTGAGCACGCCACCGGCCGAGAGACCCAGGAAGACGTCGGCCCCGGCGATCACCTCGCGCAGGCTGCGCTGCTCGGTCTTCTGCGCGAACTGCGCCTTGTCCGGGTCCATCAGCTCCGTGCGGCCCTCGTAGACGACGCCGGCGAGGTCCGTCACCCAGATGTTCTCGCGGGGCAGGCCGAGCTTGAGCAGCAGGCTCAGGCAGGCCAGCGCGGCCGCGCCGGCGCCGGAGGTCACGAGCTTGACCTGCTTGATGTCCTTGCCCAGCACCTTCAGGCCGTTGAGCAGTGCCGCGCCGACGACGATGGCCGTGCCGTGCTGGTCGTCGTGGAACACCGGGATCTGCATGCGCTCGCGCAGCTTGCGCTCGACGTAGAAGCAGTCCGGCGCCTTGATGTCCTCGAGGTTGATGCCGCCGAAGGTGGGCTCCAGCGCGGCGATCACGTCGACGAGCTTGTCGAGGTCGCGCTCCTGGATCTCCAGGTCGAAGACGTCGATGCCGGCGAACTTCTTGAACAGCACGCCCTTGCCTTCCATCACCGGCTTGGACGCCAGCGGGCCGATGTCCCCCAGGCCCAGCACGGCGGTGCCGTTGGTGACCACGGCGACGAGGTTGCCGCGCGAGGTGTAGCGGAAGGCGTTGGCCGGGTCGGCGACGATCTCCTCGCAGGCCGCGGCCACGCCCGGCGAGTAGGCGAGGGCCAGGTCACGCTGGTTGACCAGCTGCTTGGTGGGCGTGACGGCGATCTTGCCCGGGGTCGGAAACTCGTGGTACTCCAGGGCGGCTTGGCGGAGCTGGGCGCGTTTTTGTTCAGCAGTGGGCATGGACAGATCTCGTCGTTCTGGGCCGGAGCCGACGCCTGGCACGGGGCCGGACGCCTGCCCGGACAAGCCGGGGTGGGCGGCGATTGTAGGAGCCGGGTCCTGACGCGAGCTGACGCCATCATGCCGAATCTGCATGTGATCCAGCCCGTGCCTGGGAGGCGGCCGCGGGTCTCAAGCCCTAGTGTGAACCCGAATGCGCCGGCCGGGGTACGCGAAACTGCGCATCTGATTTGCGCTGCCTGCAGCAATACTGGGCGGACCCCATGAGTGATTCCCGCCCTGACAGCGCGAGCCCGGACCCGCTTCCCGCCTCGCGCCCCGACACCGCACCGGCGGCCGCCGCCCTGCCGTCCCGCCGCGGGCGCCGCTGGCTGCTGTGGGCCGCCCTCGTGTCGCTGCTGCTGGTGGCGCAGAGCCTGCTGCTGGCCCTGACGCTCAGCTACGAGACCCAGCGGGCGCAGGACCAGGTCGATGCCCTGGCGCTGGAGCTCGTGGGCCGGCTGCAGCAGCTCGGCGCGCGCCAGATGCAGGACGTGCAGGCGCTCATGTGGGAGGACGTCGCGATGAACTGGCAGGCCGAGGCCGCCCGGCTGCTGCGTACCTCGCGCCCGCTGCTGCGGCTGGAGTGGCGCGACGCCCGGCGGCAGGTGCAGCGGGCGGTCGATTCACCCTTCGGCGGTCCGATCTTCGCGCGGCTGGGCCGTGCCGAGCTGCAGCTGGAGTCCGAGCTGGCCTGTACCGCGGCCGTGCGCCAGGGCTCGCCGCAGTTCTCCCGCAGCTACTTCGTGCCCCTGGGCGGCGGGGACGGCCTCGAGGTGATCGACCTGTGCCTGCCGCGCCTGCAGGCCGGCCGCACGGAGGGCTACCTCGTCGCCACGATCGGCCTGCGGCCCTGGCTGGACGAGGCCTCGACGCCCGAGCAGGCGCGGCGGCACGAGTTCAGCTTCGTCGAGGGCGACGGCACGCGGCTGGCCCGCGCCGGCCTCGTGCGGGGCGCTGGCCATTACCGCGCCGAGCGCGTGCTGGACCTGCCCGGGGTGACGCTGCAGCTGCGGGTGGACAGCGCGTCGGGCAGCCCGAAGCTGATCCCCAACCTGATGACCTCGCTGGTGCTGGGCCTCTCGCTCGCGCTGTTCGCGGTGGTGGTGCTGCTGGCGCGCGATGTGCGACGGCGCGCTTTCGCCGAGCGCGCGCTGGCCGAGGCCCTGGCGCTGCGCAAGGCGATGGAGAACTCGCTGATCACCGGCCTGCGCGCCCGGGACATGGACGGCCGCGTGAGCTACGTGAACCCGGCCTTCTGCCAGATGGTCGGCTTCAGCGCCGAGGAGATCCTGGCCACCGGCGGTGAGCGCGAGCAGAGCGCGCCGCCCTACTGGCCGCCCGAGTTCATCGAGGAATACCGGCGCCGCCATCGCGAGCGCAGCGCCCGCTGGCAGGCGGACGAGCCCGCCGCAGGCGGCCAGGATCCGCGCCAGGGCTTCGAGACGGTCTTCATGCGGCGCACCGGCGAGCGTTTCCCGGTGATGATCTTCGAGGCGCCGCTGCTGGACGCCCAGGGCCAGCAGACGGGCTGGATGAGCGCGGCGCTGGACATCAGCGAGCAGCGCCGCATCGAGGAGCTGTCGCGCCAGCAGCAGGAGCGTCTGCAGGCCACGGCACGCCTGGCGACGGTGGGCGAGATGGCCTCGCTGCTGAGCCATGAGCTGAACCAGCCGCTGTCGGCCATCGCCAGCTACGCGACGGCCTCGCTCAACCTGCTGCGCCTCGAGGCCCAGGACCCGCAGACGCCCGACATGGTGCGCCAGGCCGTCACCCGCATCGCCGAGCAGGCCGAGCGGGCCGGCCGCGTGATCAAGAGCGTGCATGACTTCGTGCGGCGCCGCGAGCAGGCGCGCGAGCGCATCGCCGTGCCGCGGCTCTTCGAGGCGGTGCTGCCGCTGATCCGCCTGCAGGCACGCAAGAGCGGCACCCGCATCGACGTGGTCGTGCCGGACGGCCTGCCGGACCTGCGCTGCGACCGCACGATGGTCGAGCAGGTGCTGCTGAACCTGAGCCGCAACGGCATCCAGGCGATGGAGGCGCAGACGGCGCTGGGCGAACGGGTGCTGACGCTGGGCGCCAGCGTGCAGGGGCGCTGGGTCATGATCACCGTGCAGGACCGCGGGCCGGGCATTCCCGAGGGCGTCGCGCGCCAGCTCTTCACGCCCTTCTTCACGACGCGCAGCGAGGGCATGGGCCTTGGCCTCAGCCTGTGCCGCACCGTGATCGAGCAGCACGGCGGCGCGATGGACTTCGAGAACCTGGGCGAGGAGGGCGCGCGGCGCGGCTGCGTGTTCCGCTTCACCCTGCCGGCGGATCACGCGGCTTGACGGCCGGGCGACGGTCTACCATCCACGGTGCCGAACACAGGAGCCTGCCCATGTCCGCCAGCCTGCCCATGGTCTACATCGTCGATGACGAGGAGGTCGTGCGCGACGCCCTGGGCTGGCTGCTGCGCTCGCGACGCCAGCTCTTCGAAGGCTTCCCCAGCGCCGAGGCCTTCCTCGAGTTCCTGGACGCCCTGCCCGAAGGCGGCGCGCAGTGGCCGAACTGCCCGAGCTGCGTGCTGCTGGACGTCCGCATGCCCGGCCTGAGCGGCCTGGCGCTGTTCGAGCTTCTGATCGAGCGGGGCCTGCTGGAACGCCTGCCCGTCATCTTCCTGACCGGCCATGGCGATGTGCCGAGCGCCGTGGACGCGCTCAAGCGCGGGGCCTACGACTTCGTCGAGAAGCCCTTCTCCGACAACGCCCTCGTGGACCGCGTGCTGCAGGCGCTGGCGCAGAGCGGCGAGGCCATCGCCCGGCGGACGCAGGAGCGCCAGCTCCAGCAGCGCGTGCAGGAGCTGACGGACCGCGAGCGCGAGGTGATGCAGCTCATCGTGCAGGGCTTGCCCAACAAGCTCATCGCGGACCAGCTCCACATCAGCGTGCGCACGGTGGAGGTGCACCGGGCGCGGGTCTTCGACAAGATGGAAGTGAAGTCCGCGGTCGAGCTGTCGAACCTTCTGCGCTGAGGCAGGCGCCGGCCCGGCGACAATCGCGGCATGAGTGCAAGCCTGGGTGAATTCGAGCTGATCCGCCGCTTCTTCGACCGCCAGGGCCCGGCCGCGCCGGGCGTGGCGACGGGCATCGGCGATGACTGCGCCGTGCTGTCGCCGACGCCGGGCTCGCAGTGGCTGGTGTCGACGGACATGCTGGTCGAGGGCCGGCACTTCCTGTCGACGGTCGAACCCGAGCGTCTCGGGCACAAGGCCCTGGCCGTCAATCTCAGCGACCTGGCCGCCTGCGGCGCGACGCCGCGTGCCTTCTTCCTGGCGCTGTCGCTGCCGCGCGCCGATGCCCGCTTTCTCGAAGGCTTCGCCCGCGGGCTCTTCGCCCTCGCCGATGCCCACGGCATTGCCCTGGCCGGCGGGGACACCACGGCCGGGCCGCTCAACGTCTGCATCACCGTGATGGGCGAGGCGCCGCAGGGTCAGGCCTTGCTGCGCAGCGGCGCTCGGGCCGGCGACGAGCTGTGGGTGAGCGGCACGCTGGGGGACGCCCGGCTGGCGCTGGAGGTCTTCCGCGGCACGCGGAGCCTGCCGGGCGATGCGTTCGCGCAAGTGCGCCGCGCCATGGAGCTGCCTCAGCCCCGCGTGGCGCTGGGGCAGGCCCTGCGCGGCATCGCCAGCAGCGCCATCGACGTGTCGGACGGGCTGATGGGCGACCTCGGCCACGTGCTCAGGGCCTCCGGCGTCGGGGCGACGATCGACTTCGAGGCCCTGCCGCGCAGCGCCGTGCTGGCCGGGCAAGACCTGGCCCTGCAGCAGGAGTGCCTGCTGGCAGGGGGCGACGACTACGAGCTGGTCTTCACCGCGTCGCCGCAGCAGCACCAGGCCGTGCGGGACGCCGCCGCCCGCGCGGGCACGCCGGTGCGGCGGGTGGGCCGGATCCGCACCGAGCCTGGCCTCGAGGTCCTCGATCCCCATGGCGCCCCGCTGGCCCTGCGCTTCGCGTCGTTCGACCATTTCAAGAGCTGAGCATGAGCCTCCCGCAAGACCTGACCCCGGAACCCGTGGACGACGTCGGCGCCCCGCTGCGACCAGACGATGTGCACATGGCCGAGGCGCCGGCCGAAGCACCGCCCGACGCGGCGGCTCGCCGTGCCGCACCCCGCCGCCCGACCGCCGGCTTCATGCTGCGCCACCCTGCCCGCTGGATCGCGCTGGGCTTCGGCAGCGGCCTGTCGCCCGTGGCGCCAGGCACCGTCGGCACGCTGTGGGCCTGGCTCAGCTTCGTGCTGCTGCAGCCCTGGCTGAGCGATCTGCAATGGCTGGCCCTGATCGCCGCCGGGACGCTGGTGGGCGTGTGGGCCTGCACGCGCACCGCCCAGCACCTGGGCGTGGCCGACCCCGGGGCCATCGTCTGGGACGAGGTCCTCGCCTTCTGGCTCATCCTGTGCCTGGTCATGCCGGTGGGCTTCGGCGGGCAGCTGCTCGCCTTTGCCCTGTTCCGCTACTTCGATGCGGCCAAGCCCGGCCCCGTGCGATGGGCGGACGGCCTGTTCAAGTGCCGCCCCGGTGAGCCCATCGGCTGGCGCCAGGGCGTGGGCATCCTTCTGGATGATTTGGTCGCGGCCGGATGTACGCTCGTGGCATTGGCGCTGTGGCGCTTCACCCTCGGAGGATGACCATCATGCTGTGCCCTGACGAACCCGAACTGATCGATCGCATCGCCCTCGCGCTCATCCAGCGGCGCGAACGCATGGGCACGGCGGAGTCCTGCACCGGTGGCCTGATCGCGGCGGCCTGCACGAGCCTCGCCGGCTCCAGCCAGTGGTTCGAGCGCAGTGTGGTGAGCTACAGCAACCAGGCCAAGACCGAGATGCTGGGCGTGCCGCCCGGTCTGCTGGAGCTGCACGGCGCCGTCAGCGCCGAGGTGGCGCAGAGCATGGCCCGCGGCCTTTATGCGCATGCGCCGGTGGAATGGACGCTGGCCGTGACGGGCATTGCCGGCCCGAGCGGCGGCAGCGAGGACAAGCCTGTCGGCACGGTCTGGCTGGCGCTCTATCACCACGGCAAGCCGGTCAAGGTCTGGCACGAGCTGTTCACGGGGGATCGCCATGCGGTGCGCGCCGCCACCGTCCGCGTGGGCCTTGCGGCACTGTGCGAGGCCCTGGAGGACCGGGACAGCTGATGGCCCTGCTGCTGTGCGGGGGCTGGCGCCTGGACCAGCCCGAGGGACGGGCCGAGCAGCAGCGCTGGCTGGCGGCCCTGGAGCAGGCGCTGCCGGGCGAGGAGTGGATCCTGCAGTCGCCCGCCGATGGCGCGGCCGCCGGGCGCATCGACGTCGCCGTGGTGGCCAACCCGCCACCCGGCAGCCTGCAGGGCCTGCCGGCGCTGGGGCTCATCCAGTCGCTGTGGGCCGGGGTCGACCGGCTGCTGCTCGACGGCACCGTGCCGCAGGAGCCGCCCCTGTGCCGCATGGTCGACCCGGCCATGAACGAGGCCATGGTGCAGACGGCCCTGTGGGCCACCCTGGCGCTGCACCGGGGCTTCTTCCAGTGCCAGCGCCAGCAGCGCGAGGCGCTGTGGCGGCAGCCGCCGCAGCTGCGCGCCGCGGAGTGGCAGGTGCTGGTGCTGGGGCAGGGCGAGCTGGGCGGGCGCGTCGGCCGTGCGCTGGCCGGCCTGGGCTATGCCGTGACCGGCTGGAGCCGCCGCCCGCGCCCCTCGGAAGCCTTGCAGGGACGCCAAGGCCTGCATGGCGCCGACGGGCTGGCCCAAGGCCTGGCTGCGGCGGACACGGTCATCAACCTCCTCCCGCTGACCGACGAGACCCGCGGCTTTCTCGACGCCCGCCGCCTCGCCGCCTTCAAGCGCGGCGCCAGCCTCATCAACCTGGCGCGTGGCGCGCATCTCGACGAGGCGGCGCTGCTGGCGGCGCTCGACAGCGGGCAGGTGGGGCATGCGGTGCTGGACGTCTTCCAGCAGGAGCCGCTGCCCGCGCCGCACCCTTTCTGGCGGCATGAGCGCGTGACCGTGCTGCCGCACACGGCGGCCCAGACGGACCCGCGCTCCGCGGCCGAGGTCGTGGCCGCCAATGTGCGGGCCTGGCGCCGAGGGGCGCCGCTGCTGCATCGCGTGGAGCGCAGCCAGGGCTACTGAGCCGGCCGGCAGGCCGTAGGGCGTCCCCCAACAAGGGCTTCCCAGCGGCGGGACGCCTGCGATAGCCTTGCGACTGTCGTCGGGTGGAAGGCACACCATGGATTGGCTTCGCAGGCCTGCGCTGTTTCCCGGTCGCGTGACGCCCGCGGGCGGGGGCGCCGAGGCGTCGCTGTCGGTGCTGTCCCTGGCGCGGCGGGCCTGGACCGAACGTCAGCAGGACGGCCACCAGGCCCTGCTGTGGGCCACGCAGGTGCTGGAGGCGCTGCCGGGCCTGGCGCTGGCGGGGAAGCAAGGCGTGCAGCTGCAGGGCCGCATGACGCTGATCCTGGCCGAAGTCCACCTGCAGCATCTGCGCCTGGACGACGCCGAGCAGGCCGCGGCGCAGGCCCGGGCGCTGTTCGCCGCCGTGGACGATGCCTGCGGCCTGGCGGATGTCTGCTGGCTGCACCACATGCTGGCGGCGGATCGCGGGGACACCCAGGCCCTGCGCCAGTCGCTGCAGGAGGCGTTGCGCCACGCCGAGCGGGCGGCGGAGCCGGAGCGGCAGCTGTACTTCCGCATCGTGATGGCGCGCTCCGACATGCTGCAGGACGCCGAGCAGGCCCGCCAGGCCTGGGCGGGGCGCCTGCCCGAATCCGCGGAGGGCCTGTCGTCCATGTGCGCGGCCGCGCTGGCGGACTACCTCGGTGTGCGCGAGGGGCTGCTGTCGCATTTCGCGGCGTCGGCGAACTGGTTCGAACTCGGCTTCGAGCAGGCGCTCGCGTCCGGCCAGCTGCGCCGGGCCATGGCGCTGGCATCCAACCTGGGCTTCACCTTCACCGCCGCCTCCGACTACGCCCGCGCCATCGACTGGCTGCAGCGGGGCCTGGCGCTGGCCCGCAAGGCCGGCTGGCCCGGCTCCATCGGCCTGTGCCTCGCGCAGACGGGCGAGGCGATGCGGCGGGTCGGGCAGGTGGCGGCGGCGCGGGAGCTGCTGCAGGAATGCCTCGACACGCTCGACGGCCATCCCGTCAGCCGGACCATCCTGCTGGCCCTGAGCTACCTCGGGCAGGTGGAGCTGGATTCGGACCACGCGCCGCAGGCTCTGGCGCTGTTCGAGACGCTCGTGTCGCGCGCGCTGCAGGTCGGGTCCACGGACCTGCGCCTCGACGGCGAGCTGGGGCGGGCCCGCAGCCTGCATCGCCTGCATCGGCTGGACGACGCGCGCGGCGTGGCCCAGGCCGCGCTCGGGCTGGCGCAGCAGCTGCAGCAGCAGACGATGCGGGTGGAGCTGCTGTGGCTGCTGACGGCCATTGCCCGCTCTGCCGGCGCCACCTCCGCGGTCGTGCTGGAGGGCCTGTCCGAGGCGGTGACGCTCGCCGGTGCCATCGAGGGATACCGGGCGCCGCCCGGGCTGCTGGAGGAGGCCGCCGAGGCGCTGGCGGCCGCAGGGCGCCATGAGGAAGCCTATGCCCATGCCCGCCGGGCCGCGCTCGTGCGGCGTGACAGCCTCAGCGACGAGGCCGCCAAGCGGGCCGCGGCCCTGCATCTGCACCAGCAGATCGAGGCCATGTCCGCCGAGCGCGAGCACCTGCGCCGGCTGGCCGAGGCCGAGTCGGCCCGGGCCCAGGCGCTGGAGGATGCGCACCAGGTGCTCACCCACCTGAGCCGCATCGGGCAGGAGATCACCGCCGAGCTGGTGGCCGAGCGCGTGTTCGAGGCCCTGGAGCGCCATGTGCATGCCCTGCTGCCGGTCAGCTGCATGGCCATCTACCTGCTCGACGAGACGCGGACGCAGCTCGTCTGCGCCTTCGGTGTGGAGGAGGCGCAGGCCTTCGTCGATCCGCCGGTGCCGGTGGATGAGGTCCACAGCTACTGTGCCCGCTGCGTCCGCGAACGGCGCGGCTTCGTGCTGGGCATCGACGAGCGGCCGCACGAGGAGTCCCAGGTGCCCGGCACGAGCGAGATGCACAGCGTGATGTTCTCGCCCCTGATGATCAGCGAGCGCGTCGTCGGCGTCATGACGGTGCAGACGCCCAAGGTGGCGGCCTACGGCCATCGCGAGGAGCTGATCTTTGCCAGCCTCTGCGCCTATGCCGCCATCGCGCTGGACAACGCCCGCGCCTACCTGCGCCTGTCGGAGCTGCAGCGCCACGTGATGGCCCAGGAGAAGCTGGCCGCGCTGGGCGCCATGGTGGCGGGCGTGGCGCATGAGCTGAACACGCCCATCGGCAACAGCCTGCTCGTGGCGTCCGCGCTGCTGAGCGATGCCCGCGACTTCGAGACGCAGGTCCAGCGTGGTGCCCTGAGGCGCAGCGACTGGCAGCTGCATGCCGAACGCACGCGCGAGGGCCTCGAGGTCATCGAGCGCTGCATGGACACGGCGGCGGCCCTGGTGCGCAGCTTCAAGCAGGTGGCGGTGGACCGCAGCGCCGAACAGCGCCGGCCCTACGAGCTGCTGGAGCTGTGCCAGCAATGCCAGCAGAGCCTGGGCCTGATGCTGCGCCGCGCCGGCGTGCACCTGCAGCTGTCCGTGCCTCAGGGGCTGATGCTGCAGGGCTATCCGGGGGCGCTGAGCCAGGTGCTGGTGATCCTCATCAACAACGCGGTCACCCATGCCTTCGAGGGGCGGGAGCAGGGGCGGCTGCTGCTGGAGTCCCAGCTTGTCGGCCTGGACCAGGTCCACCTGAGCCTGTCCGACGATGGCGTGGGCATGAGCGAGGCCGTGCTCAGGCGGGTCTTCGAGCCCTTCTTCACGACCAAGTTCGGGCAGGGCGGCAGCGGGCTCGGCCTGTCCATCTGCCTGAACATCGTGGAGACCCTGCTGGGCGGGCGCATCCGCGTCAGCAGCGAGCCCGGGCAGGGCAGCCGCTTCGTGCTGGAGCTGCCGCTGGTGGCGCCCTGAGCACGTCGGGTCAGCCGAGCCCGGCCAGCAGCGTGTCCGGCGGATCCTCGGCGTCGAGCGCCGGGGCCGTCCACTGGGCCAGCCAGTCGTTGAACTCTGCCTCGGGCATGGGCCGGCTGATGTAGTAGCCCTGGCCTTCGTCGCAGCCCAGGCGGGCGAGGATCTGCCAGGCCTGCAGCGTCTCGAGGCCCTCTGCCACCACGGACAGCCCGAGGTTGTGCGCCAGCTCGATGGTCGAGCGCACGATCTTGGCATCGTCGAGGTCGCGCTCCATGGCCATCACGAAGCTCTTGTCGATCTTGAGCTCGTCCACCGGCAGCCGCTTGAGGTAGGCCAGCGAGGAGTAGCCCGTGCCGAAGTCGTCGATGCTCAGCTTGAAGCCCATGGCCGAGAGCTGCTCCAGCGTGCCCAGCGCCCGCGCGGGGTCGTCCATGATGGCGCTCTCGGTGATCTCCAGGCACAGGGCGGACGGCGGCACGCCCTCGGCCTCGATGGCCGCACGGATCTTCAGCGGCAGGTCCTGGTCCATCAGGTCGCGGGTCGAGAGGTTGACGCTGATGCGCAAGACCTGACCCCGTTCGCGGGCAATGCGGCAGGCGCGGGCCGAGGCAGCGATCACCCAGGCGCTGAGCTGGCGGATGAAGCCCGTCTGTTCGGCGAACGGGATGAACTGCATCGGCGGCACCAGGCCGCGCTGCGGGTGCTCCCAGCGCACGAGGGCCTCGGCGCTGATGACCTGGCCGCTGCGCAGGTCCACCTTGGGCTGGAGGAACAGCCGCAGCTGCCCGCCCTCGACGGCGCGGCGCAGCTCGCCCAGGAGGCTGAGGGACTCCTGGCTGCCGGCGTCGAGGCTCGGGCTGTAGAGCTGGCTGCCGCTCTGGCGTCGCTTGGCGGCATACATGGCCAGCTCCGCGCGGCTCAGCAGGCCGCCGGCGTCCCGGGCCTGCTTCGGGTACAGCACGATGCCGATGCCGGCGCCCAGGTCGACCGTCTGGTCCTCGATGTGCAGGGGTTGCTCGAAGTCCCGCTGGATGCGCTGCGCCATGGCCAGCGCGGCGTCCTCATCGGCGCCGTCCAGCAGCAGCACGAACTCGTCGCCGCCCAGCCGCGCCAGCAGGCTGTGCGAACCCCGGCACAGCTCGGTCAGGCGCGCGCCGACCCCGCACAGCAGCTGATCGCCCATGCGGTGGCCGAGCACGTCGTTGACATGCTTGAACCGGTCGAGGTCCAGCATCAGCACGGCGCAGGGCGCCTCGCTCGCCTGCAGCCGCTCCTGCAGGCGCTGGCTGAACTGCTCGCGATTGGGCAGCCCGGTCAGCGGGTCCCAGTAGGCCAGGCGGTGCACCTGCTCCTCGCGCTCGCGGATGCCCTGGCGCATGGCCTCGAAGCTGCGGGCCAGCTCGGCCACCTCGCCGAGGTCGGAGCCGGAGGCCACCGGCGTGTCGTAGTCGCCGGCCCCCAGGCGCTGGGCCGATTTCGTCAGCGCGGCGATGGGCCGGCTGATGCGCCGCGCCGTGAACACGCTGCCCATCGCGAAGGCGGCGATGCCCGCGGCGGTCAATGCCAGCAGGGACCACTGCAGCTGGCGGTAGGGCGCGACCTCCTCGTCGAACGAGGCCCACATCACGGCGCCGATCTCGCGGCGGCCCGCCAGCTCCTGCGGCAGGGGCAGCAGGCGCACGCGCCAGTGCTGGCCGCCCCACTCGCGTCGCAGCGACTGGCCGGGCGCCAGATCGGCCATGGCGGCGAAGAAGGCCGGGCCCCGCTCGCCGTCCTCCGCCACCGACACGCTGTCCTGCCAGCGGCCGCGCTCGCCGACGACGAACATGGCGTCCACGTTGATGAGGCGCTTGAGGTCCAGCAGCGGCACCTCGTCGAGGCGGAAGCCCATCAGCACGTGGCCGATGGTCATGGGCGCACGCACCGGCACCGTCACCACCTGCATGATCTCGCGGTCCAGGAGCACCAGCGTGGGCTGCTCGGGGTCGACCTGCCGGCGTTTGAGTAGCGGCAGGTAGAGCTCGGCCCGGTCGCGCGTGGCGGCGACCAGCTGGCCGTTGACGTTGGCGTAGGCCACCAGCGAGGCGTTGACGCGCTCGCCGTTGTTGCCCAGGGCCGACCGCAGGGTCTCGACGTCCTCCTGGCCCTCGGGCGTCTGGCCCGCGGTGACGGCGTCGCGGAAGCCGTAGTCGGCGGCCAGCAGCTCGGCGGCGGCCTGCTCGCGCGCGGCCTGCTGCACCAGCAGCCGCTGCAGCATGCGGCCCGCGGTGGCCAGCTTGGCGTCGATGGCGGCTTCCGCGTTGGCTTCAATGCTGTGGCCGATGAAGCCGTAGCTCGCGAGCTGCACGAGCAGCAGCAGGCCGAGGAACAGCGCCACGATGCGCCCCTCGATGCGGCGCGGGTTGAGGAAGGCGGGCAGCGGCATTGAACCCATCACGGCGGCGTCACGGCGGCGTCACTGGGGCGTCAGCACGAGGCTGGACTGGCCGCTGGCCTGGCCGGCCGCCACGCTGAACTTCTGCTCCACGAGCTGCGGCTGCAGACGGGAGGGATGCCACAGCCTGAGGACGTGCTCGCCCGGGGGGATGTCCAGGGTGAGGAGGCCCTGCTCGTCGGTCTTGCCGAAGACGGGGGTGTCGACCACCACCACGAAGGCGCTCATGCGGTCGTGGATGTTGCAGCCCAGCGGGGCGACGCCGGGCTTGTCGAACACGATGGGTTCGGCGGGCGTCCCGGCATAGAGCTTGATGTCGAAGCGCTTGGCCGGCGAGAAGGAATAGACGTGGTGGCGAACCGTGTCCTGGTTGGGGAAGGACACGGCCGTGCCCGTCTGCACGACCAGCACGTTGGGGATGAAGCGGCGCTCCCGCTGGGCGATTTCGGCGCGAGCGCTGGTGGTGCGGGTCGGGCCCTTGATCTCCACGGCCACCACGGCATCGGCCAGCGGCTGCCCCTCGGGGTTGCGGACCTGGAATTGCCAGCTCGCGGCCGCGGACAGGCCCGGCAGCGCCAGCAGCTGGCCGCCGAGGCACAGCGCGGCCAGGAAACGGGCTCGTGGGGACTGGGGCAGCATGCCGGCGCCTTCCTGCGAAGAAACACAGGGCAGACCATAACGCGAAACGCCGCGCTGCGGCAGGCAGGAATGCCGGGCTCAGGCCTTCAGGACGAGGCTGGCGTGACGTCCGCCCGCTTGGCGCCCGACGGGACCCTGCGCCGTCTCCAGCAACAGGAGCGCCAGCTTCTGCAGCGCGGCCCACGGATCCAGTGGCCAGTCCCGGTGACGCAGGCCTTTGACAATGCCGTCGCAGACCTGGGCGGCATCCACCAGCGCCTGGAGCTGACTGCGGTGCAGGCCGGGCACGATGCGCTCGAACAGCCGTTCCTTGGCACCCCAGACGCGCGACTCCCGCAGCGCCATCGGCAGGGGCTTGCCGGCATCGACGGCGTCGCGCACGCGCTTGAGCGCCCGCACGTCATCGGCCAGGGCCCAGTGGACGAGCACGGCAGCCTCGCCCTCGGCTTCCAGGCCCTCCAGCATGCGCAGCACGCGGGCGGTCTGGCCGGAAAGGATGGCCTCGCTGAGCTTGAAGACGTCGTAGCGCGCCACGTTCAGCACGGCGCCCTCGATCTGCTCCAGGCTCAGCGGCCCGGGGGGATGGAGCAGCGCGAGCTTCTGCAACTCCTGGTGCGCGGCGAGCAGGTTGCCCTCGACGCGGTCCGCAAAGAAGGTCAGCGCGCGCTGGCCCTCCTCGCCCTCCACGACGGACTGGCCCTGCGCGGCCAGGCGCTGGGCGATCCATTGCGGCAGCGCGCGGCGCTCCACGGGCTCGACCTTGACGCTCACCCCCTGCTGGTCGAGGGCGGTGAACCAGGCGCTCGAGAGCTGCGTCTTGTCCAGGCGGGGCAGGGTGACCAGGGTGAGGACATCCTCCGGCAGTGCTGCGCAGTAACGCTGCAGGGCCTCGGAGCCATCCTTGCCGGGCTTGCCCGAGGGAATGCGGATCTCGATGAACTGGCGCTCGGCGAAGAGGCTCAGGGCCTGCGCCGCGCCCAGCACCGGGCCCCAGTCGAAATAGGCACCGGTGACGATGAAGACCTTGCGCTCGCTGTAGCCCTGCGTGCGCGCGGCGGCGCGGATGGCGTCGGCGGCTTCCTGGGCCAGCAGCGGCTCGTCGCCGTGCACGGTGTAGATCGGCTTGAGGCCCTTGGCGAGTTGCGCGGCCAGCGCGTCAGGACGGATCTGCATGCGGGCCGTTCAGCGCAGGCGCACGCTGGCAAGGCGGCGCATCACCTGGGCGGCGGCGTCGTACTGCATGGCGCGGTAGAGCTGCGCTTCCTCCTGCTCCTTGGCCAGGGCCTGGGATTCGAGGTAGCTCATCTCGCGGCTCATGCGCAGCTCGGTGATGGGCAGCAGCGGCTCGGCGCCGGGCGTGCGCACGAGGTAGTCGAGCTGCAGCTTGAGCTGCCACTCGCGCACCTGGCCGGCGCTCGTGGACACCACGACCGAGCGCTCGCGGCTGTCCCGCAGCGCCTCCAGCACGACCTGGGCCTTGGAAGGATCCTGCACCAGCTGCAGCGGCGACTGCCGCAGCTGCCGGCGCAGCTCCTCGGCCAGCGGGGACTCGGGCGCGAAGCCCGTCATCGCCAGGGACTGGAAGGCGAACTCCGGCTCGCGGCGCAGCTCGAAGCCGCAGGCCGCCAGACCCGAGAGCAGGGGCAGCGCGAGCAGCCCACGGCGCGAGACAGGGCCCATGGCGCTCAGACCACCACGTTGACGAGACGGCCGGGCACGACCACGACCTTCTTCGGGGCCTGGCCACCGCTGAACTCGGCGAACTTCTCGTGCGCCAGGGCGGCGGCCTCGATGGCGGCCTTGTCGGCGCCGGCCGGCACCTTCAGCGAGCCGCGCAGCTTGCCGTTGACCTGCAGCATCAGCTCGATCTCGTCCTGCACCAGCGCGCCTTCGTCGACCGTCGGCCAGGCCGTGTCGAGCAGGTCGCCCAGCTGGGCCGCGAAGCCCAGCGCCTGCCACAGGGTGTGGGCGATGTGCGGGCAGGCCGGGTAGATCACGCGCAGCAGCACCGAGACGCCTTCGCGCACGGCGGCGGCCTGGCCGGCCACGTCCTTGAAGGCTTCCAGCGCGTTCAGCAGCTTCATGGCCCCGGAGACCACGGTGTTGTACTGCATGCGCTCGTAGTCGTAGGAGACCTGCTTGAGCACCAGGTGCACCTCGCGGCGCAGGGCCTTGCCGTCGGCGCTCAGGGCGGCGAAGTCATTGCCGGCGGCCTTCAGCGTGTCGGCATTCTTGGCGGCGAAGCCCCACACGCGCTTCAGGAAGCGGTGCGCGCCTTCCACGCCGGCGTCGTTCCACTCCAGCGTCTGCTCGGGCGGGCTGGCGAACATCACGAACAGGCGGGCCGTGTCGGCGCCGTACTGGTTGATCAGCTCCTGCGGGTCCACGCCATTGTTCTTGGACTTGGACATGGTGCCCACGCCCTCGTAGTCGATGGCCGAGCCATCGCTCTTGAGCTTGGCGCCGACGATCTTGCCGCTCTTCTCGTCGAAGACGTTCTCGACCTCGTGCGGCCAGAAGTACTCGATGCCGCCTTGTGTCGTGCGGCGCGAGTAGATGTGGTTCAGCACCATGCCCTGCGTCAGCAGCTTGGTGAAGGGCTCGTCGATCTTCACGAGGCCCAGGTCACGCATGACCTTGGTCCAGAAGCGCGCGTACAGCAGGTGCAGGATCGCGTGCTCGATGCCGCCGATGTACTGGTCCATCGCGGCGCCGGGGCGCATCCAGTATTCGGTGCCGGCGCCCACCATCGCGTCCTGGTTCTGGGCGTCGCAGTAGCGCATGAAGTACCAGGACGAGTCCACGAAGGTGTCCATGGTGTCGGTCTCGCGCTTGGCGGGCTTGCCGCAGACCGGGCAGGGCACGTTCAGGAAGGCGCTGTGCTTGTTCAGCGGATTGCCGCTGCCGTCCGGGATGCACTCCTCGGGCAGCACGACCGGCAGGTCCTTCTCGGGCACCGGCACGGCGCCGTGCTCCTCGCAGTGGATGATGGGGATCGGCGTGCCCCAGTAGCGCTGGCGGCTCACGCCCCAGTCGCGCAGGCGCCAGGTGGTCTTCTTCTCGCCCAGGCCCTTGGCGCCGACGAGCTCGGCGACCTTGTCGACGGCCTGCTTGTGGGTGAGGCCATCGAGCACGCCGGAGTGGATGCACACGCCTTGCGACTTGTCGCCGTACCAGTCGGCCCAGGCGGTGGTCGAGAAGGTCTGGCCCTCGACGGCCACGACCTGCTTGATCTCGATGCCGTACTTGTTGGCGAAGGCGAAGTCGCGCTCGTCATGCGCGGGCACGCCCATCACGGCGCCGTCGCCGTAGCTCATCAGCACGTAGTTGCCGATCCACACCGGCACCTGCGCGCCGGTCAGCGGGTGGGTGACCACGAGGCCCGTGGGCAGGCCCTTCTTCTCCTGCGTGGCCAGCTCGGCTTCCGTGGTGCCGCCCTGCTTGCATTCCTCGATGAAGGCGGCCAGCTCGGCATTGCCGGCGGCGGCATGCGCGGCCAGGGGGTGCTCCGGCGCGACGGCGCAGAAGGTCACGCCCATGATGGTGTCGGCGCGGGTGGTGAAGACGTAGAGCTTGCCGTCCTGGATCAGGGCGCCGCTGGCGTCCTTGATGTCATGCGGGAAGGCGAAGCGCACGCCCTGGCTCTTGCCGATCCAGTTCTCCTGCATCAGGCGCACGCGCTCGGGCCAGCCGGACAGGTAGTTCTTGTCCTCGGGGTTGGCCACCGCGGCGAGCAGCTCCTCGGCGTAGTCGGTGATCTTGAGGTAGTAGCCCGGGATCTCGCGCTTCTCGACCAGCGCGCCGGAGCGCCAGCCGCGGCCGTCGATGACCTGCTCGTTGGCCAGCACGGTCTGGTCGACCGGATCCCAGTTGACGACCTGCGTGCGGCGCTCGGCAATGCCCTTCTCGAGCATCTTCAGGAACAGCCACTGGTTCCACTTGTAGTACTCGGGCTGGCAGGTGGCGATCTCGCGCGACCAGTCGATCGCCAGGCCCATGGCCTGCATCTGCGACTTCATGTACGCGATGTTGGAGTACGTCCACTGCGCCGGCGGCACCTTGCCCTTCATGGCGGCGTTCTCGGCCGGCAGGCCGAAGGCGTCCCAGCCCATGGGCATCAGCACGTTGTAGCCCTTCATGCGCAGCTGACGCGTGAGCATGTCGTTGATCGTGTAGTTGCGCACATGGCCCATGTGCAGCTTGCCGCTGGGGTAGGGCAGCATGGAGCAGGCGTAGAACTTGGGCTTGTTCTCGTCTTCTAGAACACGGTAGGCGTCGCGTTCGTTCCAGTACTGCCGCGCGGCGGCTTCGATCTCGTTGGGGGCGTACTTGTCGTTCATGCGCCAAATTGTAGGCGCAGGGTGTGGTGCGCCCGCTTCAGGGCTTGTCGCTGCTCGGTGCTTGGGCGACGAAGGCAATGCGGTGCAGGCCGCCGTCCTGGATCCAGCCGATGAGTTCGGCCACGCGGCCGTAGGGCACGGCCTGGTCGGCGCGCAGCTGCACTTCCATCTCGGGCCGGGACTGGCCGAGTTGCTTGATGCGGGTCTTGAAGGTCGCCGGGTCGAGACGCTCCTCGCCCAGGAAGAGCTCGCCGGCCGGGCTTAGCGCGACGGCGATGAACTGCGGCGTGTCGGAGGGTGAGGCGGCCTCGCTCTTGGGGAGGTCGAGGCGCAGGGAGGAGGTCATCAGCGGCGCCGTGATCATGAAGATGACCAGCAGCACCAGCATGACGTCGATCAGCGGCGTCATGTTGATCTCGCCCATGGGCTTGGGCGCTTCGCGGCGTTCCAGGCGTCCGAAGGCCATGGCGGCAGGCCTATTCCAGGAATTCGCGCAGGTCGTGCGCAAAACCTTCGAGCTCGGCCTCGCAGGCGCCGATGCGCTTGCCGAAGACGTTGTAGGCCAGCACGGCGGGAATCGCGACGGCCAGGCCGGCCGCCGTCATCACGAGCGCCTCGCCCACCGGGCCGGCCACCCGGTCGATGGTGAGATTGCCGGCGGCCGAGATGCTTTCGAGGGCGTGGTAGATGCCCCAGACCGTGCCGAAGAGACCCACGAAGGGCGCGGTGCTGCCCACGGAGGCCAGGAGCACCTGCCCGTACTGCAGCTGCTGCACGATGCGGTGCAGGGCGTCGCGCAGTCGGCGGGTCAGCTGGGAGTCCCGGTCGCCCTGGGCGGCCAGGGTCTGGGCGGCGGGGGCCTCGGTGGCGGCCTGCAGCAGCGGCGCGAGCACGCCTTCGCGGTCGATCCGTGCCACGGTGGTGCGACCTTCGTCCAGCGACGGGGCGTTCCAGAAGGCGCTCATGCCTTGCGCCAGGTCCAGGCGGGCCCGGCGCAGCTGCCAGCCCTTCCAGAAGATCAGCACCCAGGCGCTGACGGACATCGCCAGGAGCACGAGGGCCACGGTGCGGCCCACGCCATCGCTCTGGGCCCAGAACTGGAGGAAGCCGCCCATGGTGCTCAGGCGCCCCGGCCGGTCAGGCCGAGGACGTCGTCCATGCCGTAGAGGCCCGGGCCGCTGCGGGCCAGGAAGCGCGCCGCGCGCAGGCTGCCCTGGGCGTAGGTCGCGCGGCTGGAGGACTTGTGCGAGATCTCGATGCGTTCGCCCGTGCCGGCGAACAGCACGGTGTGGTCGCCGATGATGTCGCCGCCGCGGACGGTCGCGAAGCCGATGGTGGAGGGGTCGCGCTCACCGGTCACGCCTTCGCGGCCATAGACGGCGCAGGCCTGGAGGTCGCGGCCCAGGGCCCCGGCCACCACCTCACCCATCTTCAGGGCCGTGCCGCTCGGGGCATCGACCTTGTGGCGGTGGTGGGCCTCGATGATCTCGATGTCATAGCCCTCGTTCAGCGCACGGGCGGCCATGTCCAGCAGCTTGAGCACGACATTGACGCCCACGCTCATGTTGGGCGCCATCATGATGCCGATCTTCTGGGCGCCGGCCGCGATGCGGGCCTTCTGCTCGGGCTCGAAGCCGGTGGTGCCGATCACCATGGCCACGCCCAGCTCCTCGCACAGGGCCAAGTGGGCCAGCGTGCCTTCCGGGCGGGTGAAGTCGATCAGTACCTGCGCGCCAGCCAGGCCTTCGCGCAGGTCGGACGTCACGCGCACGCCGCTCTCGCGGCCGAGGAAGGCGCCGGCATCCTGGCCGAGCAGCAGGCTGCCGTCGCGGTCCAGGGCGCCGCTGAGCTGGCAGTCGGGCGACTGCATCACGGCCTCGATCAGCATGCGGCCCATGCGGCCGGACGCGCCGGCAATGGCGATGCGCACGCTCATGAGCGAGGTTCCAGCGGCGGGTAGCTGCGGACGGGGCCCATCGGCTCCACGGCGGCCGGGGCCTGCTTGGCCGGGGCCGGCAGGGCCTTGCGCTCAGCTTCGCTCAGGGCCAGCTTGGGGGAGTCGCCCTTCGGCTTGAAGCTGTTGATGGAGGCGACAAAGTCGCGCTCCGTGGGAATGTCGCTGGGGGCATCCACGCTCTTCAGGGCATCACCCTCGAACCAGACCACCACGTGGCGGCGCTGCGGCTCGGTGCCCTGGCGGCGGATGGTGAAGATGTAGTCCCAGCGTTCCTCGTGGAAGACGTCCGTCAGCATGGGCGAGCCCAGCAGATCCTGGACCTGGGCGCGGGGCATGCCCGGCTTGACGCTGGCCAGGAGTTCCTTGGTCAGCACGTTGCCCTGCACCACCTCGACGCGGTAGGGGCGGACGAAGCCCAGCACCTTGTCGCCGGTCGCGGAGGTCAGCTCGCTCAGCTTGGGCATCTGGCTGCAGCCGCCCAGGGTCAGCAGCGCCAGCGCCAGCGCGCCGGTCAGCGGCCAGCCGCGGGGGCTGGCGTCAGGAGAAATGAGTCGCATGTCACTAGGGGCTTAGAAGTCGGCGGCCCAAGCTGGCTATGATCGACCCATTCTAGCGGCAGGCCCGGGGCCTGCTGACAGCACGCAGATTGCCGGCAAGACCATGAACCGCACCGACGAAATCAAGAACAGCGGCCTCAAGGCCACGCTGCCTCGCATCAAGATCCTCGAGATCTTCCAGAAGACCGCCCAGCGTCACATGACGGCCGAGGATGTCTACAAGGCCCTGCTCGTGGAAGATGCCGACATCGGCCTGGCCACCGTCTACCGGGTGCTGACCCAGTTCGAGCAGGCCGGTCTTCTGTCGCGCAACCATTTCGAGTCCGGCAAGGCCGTGTTCGAGCTCAACGAAGGCCATCACCACGACCACCTCGTGTGCCTGACCTGCGGCAAGGTGGAGGAGTTCTTCGATCCCGAGATCGAGGCCCGCCAGCACAAGATCGCCCTGGAGCGGGGCTTCGAGCTGCAGGAGCATTCGCTGTCGCTCTACGCCAGCTGCGTCAAGAAGGACTGCGCGAACCGGCGCTGATCCCGGCGCTGCGGCTCCCTGGAAAAGGCCTCAGGCGTCGTCCTGCAGGCCCTTTTCAATGGCGCGCTGGTGGCGCTCGACGAACTCGCGGTAGGTGTCGATCCCGCGCAGCTGCAGGATGGTGTTGCGCACGGCGGCCTCGACCAGCACGGCCAGATTGCGGCCGGCATCCACGGCGATCACGACCTTGCGCACGGGCATGCCCAGCACTTCCTCGTAGAGCGGCTCGTAGGGCAGGCGCTCGAAATCGCGCTCCATGGTCTCCTTGCGGACCAGGTGCACGATGAGCTTGAGCCGCATCTTGCGGCGCACGGCGGTCTCGCCAAAGATGGCCTTGATGTCGAGCAGGCCGATGCCCCGGACCTCGAGCAGGTTCATCAGCAGTTCCGGGCAGCGGCCTTCGATGGCGGTCTGGGCGATGCGGAAGAAGTCCACCGCATCGTCAGCCACGAGGCCATGGCCGCGGGAGATCAGCTCCAGCCCCAGCTCGCTCTTGCCCAGGCCGGACTCCCCGGTCAGCAGCACGCCCAGGCCCAGGATGTCCATGAAGACACCGTGGCGGGTCGTCCGGTTGGCGCACAGCAGAGCCAGGTAGGAGCGGACCACGTCGATGGTGTGGCCGGCGGACTCGGAGGTGACGAAGAGCGGGATTTCGGCGCGATCGCACATGGCCACCAGGCGGTCCGGCGGGGTCTGGTCGTCGGCGACGATGATCACCGGCGGCTCCAGGGTCACGATGCGCGCGATGCGGCGGTCCAGCACCTCGCCAGAGGCCTCGCTGAGATAGGCCACCTCGCGGCGGCCCACGATCTGCACGCGGTAGGGGTGGATGTAGTTCAGGTAGCCGACCAGGTCGGCGGCGGACTGCGCGTCGCGCACGGCCGTGTCGTCGAAACGGCGCTCCGGATGGGCATGTCCGGCGATCCAGGCCCAGCGCAGGGCCTCGCGGAGTTCTTCGAAGAGGCGGTCGGCGCTGATCGAGGTGGGTTTCATCCGGTGATCAGTCTCAGGCGACCGACTTCAGCGGTTCCCAGTCGGCGATCAGCTTGTGCAGCGTCGCGGCCTCGGCCTCGGTCTTGAGGCGCTCACGCAGTTCGCGGTCCGAGAGCATCTCGGCGATCTCGGAGAGGATTTCCAGGTGACGCTGGGTGGCGGCCTCGGGTACCAGCAGGAAGATCAGCAGGGAGACGGGCTCGTCGTCCGGCGCATCGAAGCCAATGGCCTGCTGCACGCGCAGCACGGCAGCCAGCGGGTTCTTCAGGCCCTTGATGCGGCCGTGCGGAATGGCCACGCCATGGCCCAGCCCGGTCGAGCCGAGGCGTTCCCGGGCAAAGAGGTTGTCCGTGACCAGGGCGCGAGCGATGGAGTGGTTGTTCTCGAACAGCAGCCCGGCTTGTTCAAAAACGCGCTTCTTGCTGGAGGCGTCCACATTCACCAGCACATTGCTGGCAGGCAGGATGGCGGCGAGACGGTTCATCGAGGTCACAGCGCCGATTACGGCTGGGTAGGCCTTGGGCGGGACGCTTGGTCACTAGGGTTGGAGCGCCGATTATAGAAAGCTCCTTGCCCACGGGCGGCCCGTCCACCGGGAGAGCCCCCCAAATGCGGTCGATTGCGTGACATTGAGGCGCTCCGGCAACGCTCCTGCACGTGTGGGCGATCAGCAAAAAGGCGCCCGAGTGGGCGCCTTGCGAACTCAAGGAAATCAGGGCTCAGGGGGCCGGCACATCCATCCGCTTGGCGGACTGGTGGTGGTGGTCCTGGAGCTTGTCCTTGTAGCGGCAGACCTGACGATCCAGCTTGTCCATCAGCTGGTCAATGGCGGCGTATAGATCTTCATGAGCCTGCTCGACAAAGATGTCACGTCCCTTCACGTGGACCGTGACCTCGGCCTTTTGTCGGCGCTCCTTCTCCTTCTGCTTCTCCACCGTGAGCAGGACGTTGATGTCAACGACCTGGTCAAAGTGGCGGGTCACCCGGTCCAGCTTGGTCAGCACGTATTCGCGCAGCGCTGGGGTCACTTCAAGATGGTGGCCGCTGATAGTCAGGTTCATAAAGCCTCCTTTCACAGGGCTTAGTCGCGAGAAAGCGTTGGTGCTTGAGAACGTTGGCGGTCGCGGTGGCGATACGCCAGTCATCGGAGCTTCAGAGGTCTTGAGGGGGGAGATTGAGGCGTGTGCGGCAGTCAGTAGCAGAGTGGAGGAATCGTTCTAGTTGCGGATCAGTGTGCTCCTGAACCCCGAACGTGACAAGCGTTTTAAGGCGGCATCAGGCGGCATCCGCAAGTGCATATTTGCTCGAGCGCAAAGCCGTGACGGATTGCGCAGGACGCCGTTGCGGGCCACCCGGATGCCCCTGGGGCAAGCCCTCGGATATCGTCGCCGCGTGCGCAATAGAAATGCTTGATGCGGCCTCCGGCGCGGCGCGATAATGCGCCGTCCCCGCTACTGGAGCCCTCCTTGGACAGCGATCACCCTCGGTGACCGTCCACTCCAGCGTCCTGGTTCGCGCGGCGCCTGAGCAGGCGCCTCGGGTGACCGGTGTCCGGAGTGAGACGGGTCACCCTGCCCCCTGCCCCGGACCTGGCCTGCACTGCAAGGCTTGTCCAACGCCCACAGATTGATCCCGCCGTGCCTGCATGCCGGCCGGACGCATGCGCTGGAGCCCTCATGCTCAATGTCTTCACGCTGGACAACGGCCGCCTCAAGGGCGGACTCTTCCAGGACGAAACCGAATCCGCCGCCGACCTCGCCATGGCCCGCCCCGTCTGGGTGGACCTCGAGAACCCGAGCTCCGAAGAGAAAGCCTGGATCCGCGAACGCTTCGGCCTGATCATTCCCGAGGACATCGTCGACGACGACCTGGAGGAATCCGCCCGCTTCTACGAGGAAGACAACGGCGAGCTGCACATCCGCTCGGACTTCCTGATCGAGGATGACGAGTCCGCCCGCAATGTGCGTGTGGCCTTCATCCTGCATCAGAACGTGCTGTTCTCGGTGCACAACGAGGACCTGCCCGTTTTCCGTCTGCTGCGCCTGCGGGCACGCCGCATCCCTGCGCTGATCGAGGATGCCAAGGACGTGCTGCTCAAGCTCTACGACGCCGACGCCGAATACTCTGCCGACGTGCTGGAGAACATCTACGACAAGCTCGAGCGCATCAGCGCCCGCGTGCTGAAGAGCGATGTGAATGACGCCGAGGCCGGCGAGGTGCTGGCTGCCATCGCCCGCGAGGAGGACTTGAACGGTCGCATCCGCCGCAACGTGATGGACACGCGCCGTGCCGTGAGCTTCATGATGCGCAGCCGCATGCTCAATGCCGAGCAGTTCGAGGAGTCGCGACAGATCCTGCGTGACATCGACTCGCTCGATTCCCATACGGCGTTCCTGTTCGACAAGATCAACTTCCTGATGGACGCCACCGTCGGCTTCATCAACATCAACCAGAACAAGATCATCAAGATCTTCTCCGTGGCGAGCGTGGCCTTGCTGCCGCCGACGCTGATCGCCAGCATCTACGGCATGAATTTCAAGCACATGCCGGAGCTGGACGCCGAATGGGGCTACCCCTTTGCCATCGCGCTGATGGTGGCATCGGTGGCGGCGCCCTTCATCTACTTCCGCCGCAAGGGCTGGCTGCGCTGAGGGCGCCAGGCGGCGCACCGGGAGGTGCTTCGCTGCCGGGATTCGCCATCGGTGATGGCGGAGATCGCGCCAGACGAAACCTGCACGCTGCACACGTTATTCGTGCGGTAGCCGATCGCCGTTCCCGACATGCACCGGCGTGTAGCTTTGTGTCAGGCCGCAGGCGTGGGCCGCAATGAAAAAGGGCTCCCGCAACAGCGGGAGCCCTGGACATAAAAGAAGCCGCAAGATGCCCCGGGACCAACGAGGGAGGGAGGGAGGAGGAGGAGAAGAGTCCCGGGATTTCAGCCCCAACACTGGGGAGATCTTGCGACCGAAAGCTTGTGGCTACTGTACTCGTTTGACTTGTTGATGGGGATGCACGCCAACCGTACTTTTCAAACCTTTGCGTAAATCTGTAAATGATTTGGCGCCACGCCTTGGATTGTTGGCTCTCGGAGGCGGAAGTTTTGCTACTTCTGTCCCCCATGCTGGGTACATGGGTGAATTCCTGACTCGGAGTCTGGGGCTTGGGGCTTACACCAAGCTTCAAGTCAGGCCGTTTCACGTAGGCAGGAGTGGATGGCTTGTCCCGCGTTTGAGTCTCATCCGGGAACGGCCGACGCACGTGGGGCTTGTCATACGCCTGCAAGCGAAGACTGTTGAACTGCGGCCGGTGCCGATAGACGACGCCCGGAAACGGGTCCGTGGCATCCGGCTTTCGCCCGACGGCCGGGGGGAGGTTCCCCCGGCTCACGGGATGCGAAGGGTGGCCGTGCGGCACCCCGTTTAGAATGCCGCCCCTAAACCATAGGACGGACCATGCTCTACCCCGAACTCTTCAAGCAACTGGAAGCCGTGCGCTGGAACATGGACACCGACATCCCGTGGGACAAGTTCGATGCCAGCCTGCTGACCGAAGACCAGGCCCAGACGATCAAGATGAACGCCATCACCGAGTGGGCGGCACTGCCGGCCACCGAGATGTTCCTGCGTGACAACCGGGACGACAGCGACTTCTCCGCCTTCATGAGCGTCTGGTTCTTCGAGGAGCAGAAGCATTCGCTGGTGCTGATGGAGTACCTGCGCCGCTTCCGCCCGGACCTCGTGCCCAGCGAGCAGGAACTGCACGAGATCCGCTTCGACTTCGACCCGGCCCCGGCCCTCGAGACGCTCATGCTGCACTTCTGTGGCGAGATCCGCCTGAACCACTGGTACCGCCGTGCCGCCGAATGGCACACCGAACCCGTGATCAAGGCCATCTACGAGACCCTGGCCCGGGACGAGGCCCGCCACGGTGGCGCCTACCTGCGCTACATGAAGCGTGCCATGCAGAAGTTCGGTGACGAGGCCCGTGCAGCTTTCGCCAAGGTGGGCGTGCTGATGGCCAGCGCCCGCCGCACGGCCCAGGCGCTGCATCCCACGAATCTGCACGTCAATGCCAAGCTCTTCCCGCGCGACACCATCCAGAGCCGCCTGCCGGATCCCGAGTGGCTGGAGAAGTGGCTGGACAAGCAGATCCAGTTCGATGCCGTGTGGGAGACCAAGGTGGTCGAGCGCATCCTGCACAACATGAGCCTGCTGATGGAACGCAGCTTCGCCAGCGTCCAGGAGCTGAACCGCTTCCGCAAGGAAGTCAGCGCCAAGGTGTCCGCGGCCACCGGCGCTGCCGGCGGCGCCGAGCCCAGCCCCGCGGCCTGATCGCACCGTCGATCCTGCAAAGACAAAGCCCGCCAATTGGCGGGCTTTTTGCTGGAGACCGGCGAGGGCTCAGGTGGCCTGGCGGCGCTTGAGCACCAGCAGGTAGAAGCACAGGCTTGCCAGGGCCAGGCCGCCCACGAAGTGCGGCGATGCCAGCTGGGCGAAGGCCGCGCCCAGGTCATGCAGCATCAGCTGCAGCAGGCTGGCGAAGCTCTCGTGCTCCAGTTGCTGAGCGGCGCCCCGGCCTTCCAGGGTCATGCTGGCATTGAACAGGGCCTTGCCGGCACCCTCGAACTGAGTCTTCAGCAGTTCGGCTACGACGCGGTTGTGATAGACCTTGTCCAGCACGTTGGCGATGATCACAGTGCCGCCAATCAGCACGGGAACCCCCCAGCGCTTGAGCCAGGCCGCCGCTGCCATCATGGCCATGAACATGGGCGCCAGCCACAGGGTCATCAGCAGCAGGCCGATGCTCAGGCGCAGCCAGCCCAGGACAGCGATGCCCATCAGGCCACTCCAGGGCACCTGACCGAAACCGGCCAAACCGTGGATCTTGAGCAGGGCGGCCGCTGCCATCACGGGCCCGCAGACCAGGCCGACGGCCATGGCTGCCATGGGCACGAGCAGCGCGTGGGTCAGCACGGTGGCGCCGATGCTCTCGACATGTGTGGCCGGCAGGGAGAGCCAGAACTCGACGGAGCGGTCCTGCTGATCGCGACGGGACAGGCCCGGCAGCTGGAACATCGACACGATCCAGCTCAGGGCGAACACGCCCGCCATACTGCCCAGCATGGCCACGGCGGCCACGGCCACCGGCGGCGGTACGTGGGCGTCGCCGTCGACGATAGGGCCCTGGAGGGGCATCAGCAGCAGGATCAGCGCGGGCGGCACCAGCATCACCAGCAGCCAGCCGATGCGATGCTGCATCCACTCGCGCTGCATGAGGGTCAGGAATCGTTGTGCATTCATGGTGGGAGCTCCTTCAGGCTTCGCGAGGCTGCAGTTCGGGCTTGCGGGTGAGGGCGACGAACAGGTCGACCAGGCTCGGGCGGAATCGCTGCCCCAGCGCCTGCACATCGGCCGGCGGCTCGCCGTCGAACAGCGCGGCCGAGCGGCCCTGCTGGCGATAGCGCAGCAGCGGATGGGCGCGGGCCACCGTGTCGGCGGCGGCCGGGTCGTGGGCCAGGGCCACGAAGCGCGAGTCCATCTCCTCCAGGCTGATGTTCAGCACCAGCTTGCCTTCGTCCAGCATCATCACGTCGGACAGCAGGCTCTCGATCTCTTCCACTTGGTGGGTGGAGATCACCACCGTGCGTTCGCCGTCGCACCATTCATCGATGAGCATCTCGTAGAAGCTCTTGCGGGAGATGACGTCCAGCCCGAGCGTGGGCTCGTCCAGGATCATCAGGCGCGTGTCGATCGCCGCGATCAGGGCCAGGTGCAGCTGCGTCACCATGCCCTTGGAGAGGGACTTGACCTTGTCATTGAGGCCCACGCTCGTGCGCTTGAGCAGCGCGCGGGCTCGCTCGGCCGAGAACTGCGGCTGCAGCCCGCCCATGAGCGTGACGAGTTCATGGACGCGGGCCCAGCGCGGCAGCACGGCCACGTCCGGGATGTAGGACAGGCCCTTCAGCAACTCCGTGCGCTGCTGGCGGGGATCCACGCCCAGCACCCGGAGCTCGCCTTCGCCAGCCTGCAGGCCGACCATCGCCTTCATCAGCGAGGTCTTGCCCGCGCCGTTGTGCCCCAGCAGGCCGACCACGCGACCCTTGGGAATCTGGAAGGTGAGGTGATCGCAGGCGACCTTGCGGCCATAGCGCAGCGTGAAGTCTCGCGCGCTGACCAGCGCGTCGGGTGAGTTGATCGTCGTGCTCATTGCAGGTCCTCCCATTGCAGATCCTGGGCGCCGATGCCCAGTTGTTTGAGTTTTTCTCGCAGCTGCGGCCATTCCTTGCGCAGGAACTGTTCGCGCTCGCTTTGCAGCAGGCGCTGGCGCGCCCCGGGTCGCACGTACATGCCCAGGCCCCGTCGGCTCTCCACCAGCCCGTTGTCTGCCAGCGATTGCAGCGCGCGGCTGACGGTCAGCGGGTTGATGAGGTACTGGTTCGCCAGCAGGCGAACCGAGGGCAGGGCTTCGCCTTCCGGCGGATTGCCATCCAGCAGCTGACTGGCCAGGCGGTCAGCCAGTTGCTGGTAGATCGGCGCATTGTCATTCCAGCTGTGCATGTCGCTTCAGGCCAGACGCCTGCGGTGTGTTGCTGATGTAGCACACCATAACAATGACCTGGGGGGCGACCTAGGGGTGGGCGACAGACTGCAGCGAAGGGGGGATGAGCTGCATAGGATGCCCGATGGTTGGTGCCTCAGTAACTGTCTGGCGGTTTGCGCTTTAATTTGAACTCGGGAGGCCGTGGCTTGTGGCTCTGTGATGGATGCAAGTTATTGATCTGATGGAGATTTTCTTGCCGCAAAGTGATCGCGTTGTCATGGCTACGTAGAGCGACTGCATGGATCGCCTCCCTATGCACCGCTAGAACAGGTCCAGCACCACAGCCACGTAAAGCCAGCCCTCGGCCGTCCAGATGTAGGTGAACTCCGCCACCCACTATTGGGTTGGGCGCGTCGGGCTGGAACTGGCGGTCCAGCACTTTGGCGGCAATGGCGCTGTGCTCGCCATGGTCCTTGGGTAAGCCATGGCGGCGCGGGCGCTCGGCGCTTGTGCGCACATGAGCCGTTCAATGCGATGCAAACCGCAGGGTTGACCCAGCGTCAGCAGGTCATGCCAGACGCGCCGTGCGTTGTAGGTACGGTCGCTGGCCACGAAGCTCTGGCGCACCGGCGCGCTCACTTGCTCGTCGTCCAAGCTGCGCCGGCGCGACATCCACTCGTAGAAGCCGCTTCGCGAGACACCGAGCGCCTCGCACCACACATTGACCGGCCACGCTCCTCGGTGCTTCGCGACGAAGCCGAACTTCACATCGATTCCTTGGCGAAGAAGGCCGCGGCTTTTTCAAGATGTCGCGCGCCATCTTGAGCTTGGCCTCCTCCTTGCGCATCCCCTCGAGCCGGTTCCTTCATCTACGCTCGCAGGCGAGTCTCATGCGCGTCGAGATCACGCGCGGTCCGCCCCGCTCGGTCACTAGATTGAGCGCCTCGACGTTGAATTCCCGGCTGAACTACCGTCTCGTCCTCATCAACCTTCTCCGGATTGAACTTCCGCCTTAACAAGGTGTCTTTCAAACTGGCAGCAGCCTAGGTGGTGCCGGCGCTAGCTCTGATCTATCACGTACCTGAGCGCCATGTAAATAGAAACTGGTTTCAAATGCCACTCACCTCTTTTCACGATGGTGGCGCCTCGCGGGCGCAAGCAAAATAATCAACAGGTAGAAAGGAACCCATCAACATGCACACTTGCCCGCATTGCAAGCAGAAAACATTCTCGACATATAAGGTGCTATTCAGGCCGCAAGGGAGAAATTTGCATTGTCCAGTCTGCGGGGGGAAATCATCCATTATCTATCCCGCGCGAGCGTGGGTTGTTGTGCCGTTACTTATCTACACAACGACTACTCTTGTTGTGCATGCTGGTTTTCTTTTTGGCGCGCTCATGCTTGCCATGCTGTTTTTTGCTGAGGCGGCCATACTGATAACGCGTACAAAAATATCTGATGAGATCTCTAAAGCAAATTTTTAAACTGCTTTCTACATTCATTCTTGCGTTTTTGCGGTGCAAAGCGCACACTCAGAAGGCGGCCCATCTCAGCAAGAGGATTCAGTCCGCGATCTATTGCGAAAGTCTTAAATAGCTGTGAGTGCCTTAAGCAAAAGTCACACGAACGTTCAGCGGCAACCGTTAAGCTTGACCATCTCGGTCGCCCAGGTGTGATCGTTGGTGGGAATGGTATTGAATATGTCATTCAATATGCCACCGAAAAGGACAAGGTTCCCTCTGCGATCGCGGGTTAGGGTGTTCACGCGCGTGTGAGCATTCCTGATCATTCGAGAATCGATCTCACCAGGCACCTCATCAATCGCCTAAAACTTTATCGAAGGGTGAAGTTGCTATGCAATGGTGAAGTCGCAAGTGGCGCCATAAAGAAAGATACGAAAGCATTGGCCGGCATTCAGACGGAGCCCACGGGAGACATGGGTGGGCTTATTTACCCTACTGAGTACAATGATCCGAATTTTTGGGGAGATATTTGGGAGTCAGTGATTGCTGATTACGGAGTACAGGCTGCCGAAGAATTTTCGCTCCAATCGTCTGATGCGCGTGAGCGATGCAAGGCTGCCTGCACCGATGCCTGCGATGTCGGTGGCGATGCCGTTGGTGTTGCTTGCAATGGGGTCGCGGTCGCATTGGCCTATGCCGGTGTGGGCGCTCCTGGGGCAGCCGTGGTTGGGTTGGCTTGCTCTGCAGGCACTTTCATTGGTAAGTATTGGTGCAAAACAAGAACATGTCGGTCGAATTGCGGCGGTTAAACCTTGCTTCTACGTAATCTGCCGCGGTGTGATAAGTGAAATGACCGGTAGCTGATATGCTCCTCATTTAAGAAGCATGAGGGGCGTTGAACAGTAGTATTTCGGCGATCCTGCCCCGAGACCGGGGCGCAAGGGCAGAAGAGGAAGGGCAGGAGGCGCCTGCTGTACCTTGGGGGTGATTCATCGTCAATTCAGGTGCCGGTCACCATGAATCACCTCGGATTCAATAGACACCTTCGAGTCTCAAGCCAGAGGCCCAATAGGAGGTGCCATGAGTAAGCAGCGATACTCCGAAGCGGTCAAACAGATCAACGTGTGGAGGTGCAAGGCGATCGATGTGTCGGCCAAGCTTGGCATATACCAGCACAGCTTGTGCGAATAGATCAAGGCGCGCCGAACGCCGTCTGTTGAGCGCCAAGCTCAGCTGCCGCTAGCCGACGAGTTGCGCCGCTTGAAGTGACCCTCCGCCCCTCCGTCGTCCCGACGTATGGGCTTAGACGTCTGCCAGACGCTCTTTCAATACTGATGAAGTTGCAGGGAAATCCTCAGGTGACTGTTCGATTTTCGTTGCCGAAATTCGACCTTCGACGAGCCAGAGATCTGCGAATTCAGACTTCGGTGAAACATCGATTCAGCCTGCGATGAAGCAAGTCGCGCCGGGCCGTTAATACGCCGCACGCTCGAGTTCAGCACCCAGCGAAAACCGACACCCTGCTCGCCCACGAATTAGGGGGCCGTTCCTGCGCCTTCGCCGCCGCAGTTCCTGCTTCAATGCGGGGGCGATCACCGCATCTGGCAAGGGAGGACGACATGGCATTCCTGAATGATCCGATCCGGCACGTCGTCGTGCTGATGATGGAGAACCGGTCCTTCGACCAGATGCTGGGGGACCTCGTCCGGCTGGATCCGGCGCGCGGCATCGAGGGCATCGATCGGGCGAATCCCGGCAGCAATCCCGTTCCGGGCGGTGGCGTCGCCTTTCAGAGCGAGGGGGCCTCGCTGCAGCTTCCGGACCACTTCGACCCCAGGCACGAGCTGCCCAATGTGCTGACGCAGCTGGGCGGGGCGGCGCACCCGACGATGGACGGTTTTGTGGCCGACGGGGCCGCGTCACTCGCCAAACGCTTCAAGGCCGACACGGTGGCCCGGCAGGTCATGGGCTACTTCAGCGCGGAGCCGGATCTCGCCCAGGACCCGCTGCCGGCCCTGCGCAGCCTAGCGCGGCACTACACCGTGTGCGACCGCTGGCATGCCTCCCTGCCCGGCCCGACCTGGCCCAACCGCTTCTTCGCGCTGTGCGGCACAGCGGCCGGGAACGTCAAGATGCCGGAGACCTTCAGTGACGTCGGCCTGCTGTTCAAGGCCTACGACATGGACACCATCTTCGATCGCCTGCGTGAAGCAGGCCGCAGCCACCGCATCTTCCACCAGGGGGTGTCCCTGTCGATGCTGCTGCGCCGTACGTGGGCACATCCGGGCGTGTACGGCGACATGGACGACTTCCACGAGCTGGCATCGGGGGATCCGGCCGCCTTTCCCGAGTTCTCCTTCATCGAGCCCAAGTACTTTTCGGTGTTCGGGCACACCCAGAATGACCAGCACCCGCCTCACGACGTGTCCTTGGGCGACGCCTTGATCGCGGATGTCTACAACGCGCTGCGGGGCAACGAGGCGCTCTGGCAGCAGACCCTTCTCGTGGTCCTGTATGACGAGCACGGCGGCTTCTACGACCATGTGCCGCCTCCGGCGACGGTGCCTCCGGACGACGCCGTCGACACGCACTTCCACTTCGACTTCCGGCGCCTGGGCGTGCGAGTGCCGGCGCTGCTGGTGTCGCCGCACGTGAAGGCGGGCGGCGTCGACCATGGCACCTACGACCACACCAGCCTGCTGGCCTACCTCTGCCGCAAATGGGACCTCCTGCCGCTGGGAGCGAGATGCGAGCAGGCCGCCGATTTCTCCGCGTCCATCGTCGCGGGTGCCAATCCGGACGTGCTGCCGCGCATCGAACTGCCCCGGCGCAAGGCCCTGAGTGCCCGGGTTTCACCAGAAATGGTTAACGAGAACCAGCGGGCGCTGGCGCTGATGGTGGACTTCGTCCGCGGGGAGCTGGGTCTCGCCGAGCGGCCGGTGGACGGGCCGCCCGGCACACGGGACCTGGCCGCGGTTGCTCCCATTTCGGGCGAGCATGTGGAGCGCAAGGCCGACGAGGCGCTGCGGTGGCTGAAGAGTCAGGCCGCGTCCGGGGCCACGGCCCCGGCGGTGGGTGCCCCCGCGCTTCGGGTCCTGATGGTGCATGGCGTGGGCCATGGCGACGACCCGGCCTCGCAGGGTTGGAAGCAGCAATGGCAGGACGAGTTCACGGCCAGTGCACGCGCCGCCGGGCTTGCGGAAACCATCCAGATCTCGTTTGAATTCACGCCATTTGACGACATTTTCGATCGCTATCCGCTCGATGCCTCCACTGTCGCGCGGGGTCTGCTGCTGCTCGGACGCCATGCCTTCGGCCCGGCACCCGTGTTCGGTCAGCGGGACCTGGTTCAGCGCGGACTGGCGGACGTCGTGCGCTGGACCGCGGGGATGGTCATCCAGTGGATCGAGAACGAGGCGCTTCGGGATGAGCTGTCACGCCGCATCATGCAGACGTTCACCGACAGCCGCTGCGACATCGTCTGCGCTCACAGTCTCGGATCCCTGGCCTGCTATGACGCGTTCCGGCGCGAGGTGGCGATGCACGCCGGCCACGCCTTCAACGGGCGGAGCTTCATCACGTTCGGCAGCCAGATCGCCCATCCCGCCGTGCAGGGCGTCTTCGGCGGGCGCATTGCGCCGCTGAATGACGGTTTGAACGGCTTCGCCCAGTGGTTCCATCTCTTCAACCCCAACGACCACGTCTTCACGGCGCCACTGCCAGGGGGCGATGTGCACACGCACTCGCTGGTGGCGGCCTTCGACCTGCCTTTCGACCCGCTCAATCACGATGGGGGCGCCTACCTGAAGCATGGCGTCATGCAGCGCTCGGTGCTGCCGGTCGTGCTGCCGGCGGCGCCTGCGCCGGCGGTTCCCGGCGCGGCACCCCGGCTGCGCCTGGCTCCTGCCATCATCGCCCCACGCCGGGCCCATCGCCGCGCCCTGCTGGTCGGGATCAACGAGTACCCTGACCCACAAATGCGGCTCAACGGCTGCGTCAACGACGTCTACCTGATGAGCGCGCTGCTTCAGGAGTGCGGGTTCGACGCAGACGACATCCGTGTGCTGACGGACGGTCGCGCCACGCGGGCTGCCTTGCAGGAGCGGCTGGAATGGTTGTCGGAGGGCGTGGGCAAAGGGGATGAGCGCGTTCTCTTCTATTCCGGGCATGGCGCGCAGATGCCGCTCTACGGTGCGGACCGGCCCGGGCAGATGGCCGAGACGCTGGTGCCGGTCGACTTCGACTGGAGCGAGGCGCATGCCTTCACGGATCAGGACTTCAATCGCTACTACAGCCAGCTGCCCTATGAATCGAGCTTCGTGGCGATGTTCGACTGCTGCCATGCCGGGGGCATGACGCGAGGCGGCCAGCGCGTCCGGGGCATCGAGCCGCCGGATGATGTGCGGCATCGCGCCTTGCGATGGAGCCCGTCCCATCAGATGTGGGTGCCCCGGGATTTCGTGGAAGCGGCCCGTCGGGGCGCCCGGCCTTTCGATGCGAGCCGTGTCGGCACCGAGGAGTCGCCGGCGCGCCACCCCTTGCCTCAGCGATCAGGACTGGGCGAAGCGGGGGCACTGCGTCTGGGTGACAAGCTCGACTTCGATGCCGCCCGGGAGCGCTATGGGCACCGCGGCCCCTACCTGCCGCTGCTGGTCTTTGCGGCGGGGCAGAACGAGCTGGCGGCGGAGTATGACCATGGGGCCACAGCCTACGGCGCCTTCACGTTCGCGATGAACAAGCAACTGCGCCAGAGGCGGTCCCGGCCACCTGGTTTTGCCAAGCTGGTGGAGGGCGTGCGCAAGGAGCTGGTCCAGCTGGGATTTCAGCAGACGCCCACCGCGAGCGGCCCGCAAGACAAGCTGGACGAGCCCTTGCCCATGCTGCGCTGGCGCGACGGACAAGGACGCTAGGCCGCCCCTGCGTCGGGCGCATCGCGCTAGAAGGCAGGCGGCCTGCCGGAAGGGTAGGCCGGCCTGGACGCTGCGTGGTCAAGCCGGGCGACCTCGAGAGGGCTCAGGCCGGGTCAGCGCCGCCCGCCCGCTCGCGACGTTGCCGTTCGCGCAGCATGTAGAGGTAGAGCCCTTCGACCTTTGCGCGGGCCCAGGGCGTCCGCCGCAGGAACTTCAGGCTGGACTTGATGCTGGGATCGAATGCGAAGCAGCGCAGAGGAATGCGTTCATCAAGGCCTGCCCAGCCGTACTCCTCCTGCAGTGCCGTCAGGATGGCTTCCAGCGTCAGGCCATGCAATGGATTGCGCGGCTGCGCAGGTGCGGCGGGAACGTCGTTCATGTCCGGATTGTCGCCGGCCCGGCGGCGGTTCTCCCAAGAGGAGCATGGAGGTGCCCACTCACCGCGGCGACGGCGTGTGAGATCGCGCAGCGCCTGCACCATTGACGCTCGCCAGGGCGGCGCGCGAAGGTCATCGCTATGCCTCATAGGGCAAATGAATTGGCGGAGTTTTGCTAATCAATTAGTTGAATGGCAAGAATCGACAAGACCTGCTCGTTTCTGCGTTTGGTCCGGGGGGCGGCACTTCTAGACTGGTCGCCACCCCAATGGCAGACGGAGAAGCAACTTGAAGGTGCAACCCAGCAGCAACGCCCCAGTCGAAGTCCTGGCGAAACCCGGCTCAGTCAAGTCACCGGAGGACTTCCAGAAGATGCCGCTCGAGTATCGCGAGCTGGCCATTCACCTGATGAAGGTCCACACCGAAGGCGAGCTGACCGGGGCCGACGACTACACCCAGGTCTTCTACAACATCGCACCCAATGCCTATGAGAAGCTCGTCTGCTGCGAGCGTGCGGCGGAAGAGATCGAGCACTACCAGCTGAGTGCCAAGGTGCTGTCCGACCTCGGCGTGGACACCAGCTACATGTTGGCCCAGAACTACCTGCAGCGCCCGCTCTATGCCAACGAACTGGTCCGGGGCGTCAAGACCTGGATGGAACGGGGCATCTTCTCGTTCCTCGGCGAGGCCGTGGTGCTCGAGCATCTGCAGGAGTTTGTCGACTCCAGCTATGCACCGTTTGCCGAGATCTTCACGCGGCAGATCATCAGTGACGAGCACACGCACATCGCGCATGGCTACCGCATCATCCACGAGGCCTGCCAGACCGAGTCCGGGCGTGCGGAGGTCCAGCAGGCGCTCGACCGGTTCTGGCCGCATCTGCTCAAGCTCTTCGGCCGTGCGGAGTCGCCGCGCACGCTGCAGTACATCAAGTGGGGGCTTCGCAAGACCAGCAACGACGAGCTCCGTCAGAAGTTCCTCAACAAGACGGTGCCGCGCCTTCAAGTCCTGGGCCTCAAGGTGCCCGAGCCCGTCCGCGGAGACGCTGCACTGGTGGAGGTGTGAGCCATGCAGGACCGCACTGTTGCCCGCCATGCCGTGGCGGCCCGTCTCGAGGAACTCCTGGCGGGTGATGAGATCCTGGCCGACCGCCTCGACGCCCTGCGTCGCTTCGGCTCCCGCGTACGTGCTTCGGAATACCACGTCACCAACGCCTGCAACATCCGCTGCAAGGGTTGCTGGTTCTATGAGTACGGTCACGACAGGACGGCGGGTGAAGCCAAGTCCCTGGACGACTGGAAGGCCTTCATCGAATCCCAGCGCCGCCAGAAGGTGTCGGCGGCCCTGCTGATCGGTGGTGAGCCGGCCCTGTTTCCTGATCGCGTGGCGGCCTTCGTCGAGGGCATGCGCTATGTGTCCATCTCGACCAATGGCTTGCGGGCACTGCCCCGCGAGGCGCCGTTCGAGAACGTCACGGTCTTCGTGTCGGTCTTCGGCGGCGGTCCGCTGGACGACGAACTGCGGGCGATCAAGCCGGGCGGTCGCACCTTCACCGGCCTCTTCGACACGGCGCTGGCCAACTACAAGGACGATCCCCGCGCCTGCTTCGTGTTTGCCGTGACGGAGCGAGGGCTGGGGCATGTGGAGTCCACGGTGCAGCGCATCCGGGACAACGGCAACACCGTCACCTTCAACTTCTACAGCGAATACAACACGGGCCATCCCCTGCGCATGCACAACCAGCGTCTCCTGCTGGCCGAGATGCTGCGCGTCCGGGAGGCCTATCCCGAGGTGGTCCTGAACCACCCGGCCCATATCGAGGCCATGGTGACCGGCTCCAGCTGGCTGGGCAGCTTCGGTCGGGACAGCTGTCCCAGCATCAGCGTGGACCATCCGGACAACGCGGCGCGAGTCGCGGGCGGGGCGCCGGTCCTGCCCATGTTCAACACCTGGAAGGCGGATCTGCAGACGCTGGAGCGCTGCTGCACCTCCGGCCATTGCGAGGGCTGCCGGGACAGCCAGGCGGTCTACAGCTGGTTCATGGTGAATCTCGCCGGTTCGCTGGCATCCAAGGAAGCGCTGGAGACCTGGGTGGACGTCGCCGAAAGCTACTGGCGCCAGTTCATCTGGTCGCCCTATCGGCGCAAGCCGCAGCCGCCACGGACTGCCGACGCCCAGGTCCTGCAGTCGCTGGAGCTCAACTGATGGACGGGCCGCTGCCCTGGCCGGCGCAGGACCGGGCGATCCGCTTCCCGCTGGATGCCGCGCAGCGCGCCTGCTGGGAAGCTCGCCTCAACACCATGGCCTTGCTGACGCACCTGGGCGCGGCGCTGGACCTCTCGGACGAGCAGGCGGTGCGGATTCGTCTGGTCCGCTCGCTGCCCGCCCACACCGGCGGACTGGGCGGCGAGGCCATCAACGGCGCCACGCTTGCGGCGATGGCGGACTGCGGCATCGCCTCGGCCGGAGTGCTCCTCTTTCGCGGCCGCACCTGCGGCACGCTGCAGCTCTCCATGGACTTCATGAAGCCCGTGCGATCGGCCTCACCGGAACTTGAATGCCGTGTGCTGCGTCGCACCCACTCGCTGGCGTTTGTCGAGGCTCGGCTGCTCGGTCGCAACGGGGCGCTGCACTTCAAGGCCAGCGGCATTGTGTCGGTCGCCCGCGCAATGGGGGGCGACGACGAAAGCTGGGCGTCTCGCTTCGCCATGCCCGCCCCGCAGGGCGACGGGCTGTCTTCGCCACTTCTGGACTCGCTGCATCACCATGACGCCACTTCATCCATCGTCTGAGCCTGTCGAATTCGCTGGGCGCATGCAGCGCCTGCAGAGCTCGGCCGTGCGGGACCTTCTCAAGCACAGCCGGACGCCCGGCATGATCTCCCTGGCCGGTGGCATTCCGGCGCCGGACCTGTTCGACCTGGAAGGCCTGGGTGCCATTCTTTCGGATGTCGAGTCCCAGGCTGATGCCAACCTCTTCCAGTACAGCGAAACCGAAGGGCGATGGCCGCTGCGGGCCGAGATCACCGCGCTGATGGCGGAGCGAGGCATCGAGGCGCGACCGGAGCAGGTGCTGGTGACCGCAGGCTCGCAGCAAGGTCTTGACCTGGCTGCGCGCATCCTGCTCGCGCCCGGTGACCGCATCATCCTGGAGCGTCCGTCGTACCTGGCCGCCCTGCAGGCCTTCGGACTGGCCGAGGCCCAGATCGTCTCGGCGCCGTCGGATGCCGACGGCATGGACGTCGACTGGGTGGAGCGCTACGTCCAGCAGCACCGGGTGAAGGCCATCTACGTCGTGCCGGATTTTGGCAACCCCACCGGGGCGACGCTGTCGCTGGCGCGCCGACAGCAGCTGGTGCAGCTCGCGGCGCGCAGTGGCACCGTGCTCATCGAGGACGACCCCTATGGCGCGCTGCGCTTTCAGGGCGAGCCACTCGACAGCCTGTACACCCTGGCCAGCCGGCAGGGCGCCAGCGAACAGGTGATCTACCTGTCGTCCTTTTCCAAGATCCTGGCGCCAGGCTTGCGAATCGGGTGGATGGTGCTGTCGGACGCCTGCTTCCGGCAGGCCGCGCTCGCCAAGCAGGCGATCGACCTGCACAGCTGCACGCTGTCCCAGCACGTGGTGGCCACCTACCTCGCCAGCGGTCGCCTGCCCTTGCGGCTGCAGGTCCTGCGCGATGGCTACCGGCGGCGTCGGGACGCCCTGATGGCGGCGCTGCGCCAGCATCTGGGGGAAGACATCGACTTTGTCGAGCCCCAGGGCGGCATGTTCCTCTGGGCGCGTCTCGACCCGTCTCTGGATGCCGCCCGCGTCCTGGCGCATGGGGTCGAGCAGGGGGTGGTCTTTGTGCCGGGGGCTGCCTTCTACGCCGCGGATCCCGAGCCGAACACCTTGCGTCTGTCCTACTCCATGATCTCCCCGGCCACCGCGCAGGAGGCCGCGCTGCGGCTCGCACGGGCGCTCGCCGCTGCCCGGGGTTCCACCGTCCTGCCGGCAGTCGAGGTCCCATGAACATCGAACTCTTCCTGGCGTTCTGCCTGTACGCCGTGGCCATGTCCATCACGCCGGGGCCCGCCAATTTCCTGGTGCTGGCTTCGGGGGCGCGTCATGGCCCGGTGCGGTCCCTGCCCATGATTCTGGGCATCGCCACGGGCCTGGGAGGCATGGTGCTCGTGTCCGGCCTCGGTCTCTTCGAGCTGCTGGGCCGCAGCCCCGGCTTCCTGCTGGTGCTCAAGGGGGTGGGGCTGCTCTACATCGCCTATCTCGCGTGGAAGCTGATGACGGCGCCCGGCAGCGAAGCGCCCGTGGCCCAAGGGAGCGGCGCCGACGGGCAGCCTGCCGCAGCCGTCTCCTTTCCCAGCGGGCTGGCGCTGCCCCTGTTCAATCCGAAGGCCTGGATCATGGCCTTCGGGGCCGTGACGTCCTATACCTCGCCGGCCGCTGGGCTTCCCCAGGTCGGTCTCGTGGCGCTCACCTTTCTCGTGATCAATGCGCCCTGCATGCTGGTCTGGGCCGTCTTCGGTGGATTCATGTCCCGCCTGCTGACCAGCCCCCGCCGGGACCTGGCCTTCAAGCTGCTGATGGGCGGCCTGCTGCTGCTGTCCATCGTGCCCATCGCCCGTGAACTTCTGGAAGCGATGTCATGAACCACGACGCCACGCTGCCCCGGCTCAACGCCATTCGACAGCAGACGCTGGGCTGGGTCGGCAACCCCCAGGGGCTGAGTCTTCGCGCCGCCCGCTCGCTGATGGATCAGCTGCTGGCCGTGCCCGACTTCTTCGACATGGAATGCGCCCGCAGCCTGTTGAGGGACCTCCAGCGCTGCGCCACCGGCGACGGCTTCTCCTTGCGGGACACCCGTCGCTACTTCAACAACCCCCGCAGCGACACCCTCATTTCTCTGCTGAGCGCGCCTTACGCCAAACCCATGGGTCTGGAGTATCTGAAGTTCGAGCTCCTGCCCGTCGACCCCGCGCTGAGGAAGTACGCCACCAATGTGATGCCCATCGTCGTGCGCGAGTCGACGGAGGGCTTGATCCCGGTGCACACGGTGGCCATCTTCCCGGAGAACCATGTGGGCGCGGTTCAGGAGCCGGGCGACAAGATCTACTACCTCATCAACAAGTTCGCCAGCCGCCACCACAAGCTGACGCAGCGCATCGTCGAGCACCTGACCACGGACGACTCGTTCCAGCACATCCGGGAGGCCGGCTATCCGGCGATCGAGCGGGCGACGGTCTACTGGGTCTGGATGCACGAGTACCACCACCAGCGCGTCGGCGACCTGCCGATTCCGGCCTTCCTCAAACTCAAGTCGAGCCGGTCCCTCGCGGGGCTGGAAGAGCTGCGCGTGGATGTGGCCAGCGCGCTGGCCCTGCTGGACGACAAGGACGTCTTCCAGGCCAGCACCGCCTTCCTCTTCGAGTTCATCCTGGCGGAGCGGCTGCTGCGATACGGTGTCGATGGGGTCAGCTTCGATGCGGAGGGTCAGGCCTGGCCCTCCTACGACGCGCTGTCCAGCTACATGTTCTTCAATCTGCTGAAGCGGCGTGGGGCGCTGGAGATCGTCGACGGCAAGATTCATCTGAATGCCTCGCTCGTGCCCACGCTGCGCGCCATCCTCCGGGACATCCTCGACATCGAGTCCCGCATCAAGCATGAGCCCGTCGAGCAGGTGAAGGCGGCGCTGCTGGACTTCGTGCACGAGGCGCTGGAGGTGCCGGGACCCGTCCAGCATTACGCCCACCGGCACTACGACCACATGCGGGTCGCACTGACCCGCCTGAAGGTGGCGGTGGCCATGGCCTGAGGCGCGGACCGGTGCGGTCAGCAGGGCATGCGGGTCGCAGCCGGACCTCCAACTCGGGCCTCCAACTGAAGCCGAAACCGATGCCAAAGCCGAACACAGGCACGAGCACGGGCATGGGCATGGGCACGGGTCTGAGTGTGGGGACAGGCCCGGGCGACGACATCAGGGCCCTCGGTCATGACAGCGCCGCCGAGGTCGCCGCAGGTGTTGCCACTTGCGCTGTCACGGGCGTGGGCAGCGCAGCACCAGTGACAGCTCCAGTGACGCGGCCAGCGCAGGGCTTGGGTCCGAACCCGGTTCAGCGCAGGGCGAGCCGCAGGGACCCGATGCCATTCGCCTGAGCCGCTCCGTCCATCGCCCCGCCCCTCGCGGCCCGAGCGTCAGTCCCCTGACGTGCACGCAGGGGGGCCATCGGTGCGACAGGTCTGCCGGTAGGCCGACGGCGTCTGCTGGCAGATCTTCGTGAACTGCCGCGAGAACTGGCTGGCATCGCTGAAGCCGCAGGCCAGGGCGACATCCTGGATGGACTGCTGGTCGAGCTTCAGGCAAGCCCGCGCGAACTCGATCCGCTTGTGCAGGACGTACTGGTAAGGAGCCATGCCAGCGGTGGCCTTGAAGATGCGGGTGAAGTAGTAGGGGCTCAGGTCCACCTGCTGGGCCAGCTCTTCCAGGGTGATCTTGGCGGCGAGGTTGGCGTCGATGTAGTCGTCGAGCCACTTCATCTTTCGATGGGGCAGGTTCTGCAGGCCGGGCCGGGCGCGCCGGGCCGGCCCGTAGCCCAGCACCAGATGGGCGGCCATCAGCTTGCTGTAGTTCTGCGCGAAGAGGATGCCGTTGGGATTGCCCTCCCGCAGCTCGCGGTCCATGGCCTCGACGGCGTTGAGCATCGTGGGATCGGTGTCCTTGGCGAAGCGCGGCTGGCCCGCGAAACGGGGCTGGTTCAGCTCATCGGCGACGGCATCCACCAGCCCGCGCGACAGGGTCACGAAACACAAGGCGCCCAGCGGCTTCTGGTAACGCACGCTGTGGCGGCAGCCGTCCGGCACATAGGCCACGGATCCTCGACGCTGGACTTCCGACTGCCATTTGCCGTCAATGCGCCGGTCCGCGATCGACCAGGGATTCAGCTTGACCATCAGGTAATGGCCATCGATGCTGTGCTCCAGGGTTTCGAACGCCGCCTCCTCGCGGCGCTCGAAATAGAGCTCCCCCCACTGGAAGGGAACGCTGTTCCGCACGGGGGCAGCCTGGAACAGGCTGCCGTATTGCGCAGGATCCTTGAAGTTGATTTTCTGCATCACCAGGGGCGCTTGTGCGTTGATGTTTGGAAGTCAACTGCAGACTGCCTCGAGATATCGGGAAGCTGGGCACGCGCGGGTGCCGGTCATCGGAAATCTGGTGAATCTCCCACGCCCTCAAGACCAGATGCCATCGCCGGGGTGCGGCGGGAATGGCAACGCACCGGGGTGCCGGGCGGCCGGGGGAGGGCGGTGCGTTTTCAGTATAGCCAGGGATATCCCAGCGTGACGGTCATGCCTTCGTCGCTCGGCATGACGGCCTGCGTGCGCGTCACAGGATGTCGCGCACTGACCCGGCGGCGGCGTGCGGCCGGCCGCCGGGGCCCGTTCAGCGTCTGGCGACCCAGTAGGTCGCGCCCTGCGGCCCGTAGCGCTCGTCATGCACCGTGCCGGCCGGCAGCTCGAAGCCCTCGCCGGGGCGCAGGTGCCGGGTGGCGCCCGCCACGGTGAGCCACATCTCGCCCTGAACGATCCATGCCTTCGCGTCGAAGGGGTGCGTGTGGGCGGCCACGACCGTGTCGGGCGCCCAGGTTCGTTCCAGCACCTCCGTGAAGCCCGCGGCGAGGGCGTTGGCGCGGAAGTCGTCGAAGGAGGAGGGCGTGGTCACGTCGGGCCCCTGCCTCAGCCCCTGGCCTTGACGGCGGCGAGCTGGCGGTCGTTGTCGGCCTTGCGATCGGCCGCCACCTGCTGGGCAGCGGGGCGGTCGCCGATCAGCTTGGCATAACCCTTCCAGTCCACGCCATGCGTCGCCAGCAGGTCTTCGCCCAGCACGGCCTTGGTGGCCATGCCCACGAGCGGCAGACTCACCCAGGCGGCACAGTCGGCCTGCGAGAAGTGCTCGCCGCCGACATAAGGCGCGAAGCGCGCCAGGCGCTTGAAGGCGGGGATGTTCTTGTTCAGCGTCTTGCGCACCCACTCCTGCTTGGACTCGCTGACCGTGCCGCCGAAGAAGGCCTGCGCATACAGCTCCCGGGCCACCAGCTCGAGATGCAGCTCGATGAAGGTGGTCAGCTCGCGCAGCTTGGCGGCGGCGAAGGGATCGGCCGGCAGCAGGGGCTGCTGGGGATAGGCCGCTTCCAGGTAGTCCATGATGACCTGACTCTCGCACAGCGCCCCTTGCGGCGTCTTGATGAAGGGCACCTTGCCCAGCGGCGAGCAGCTCAGGACGGCCTCGTCAGCCGACTTCGTCATCACCAGCTCTTCCTGGAAGGGGATCTGCTTTTCGAGCAGGGCCAGCTTGACCTTGTTGTAGTAGTTCGAGAGCGAGAAGCCGCACAGCGTGATCATGGGGGGTCTCCGGTGTTCTTGGGATCGCCGGAGTCTATGCCGACGACGTGGACCGGCCTGCCGCCCGCGCGACAGGTCGGACGGCTTTCGCCCGGGATCTCAGCGGTTCACGAGCACGATGCCCAGCGCCAGCCCGGCCATGGCGCCCATCAGGCGGCCGGAGATGGCCTCGCCCAGCAGGGCGCTGCCCGCCAGCAGGCCGAACAGCGGCGTGCTGAGCGTGAAGCTGGCCAGCCGCGTGGCGGGGTAGTGGCGGATCAGCCAGAACCACACGAGATAGCTGATGAAGGACACGATCACTGCCTGGAAGCCGAACAGCCCGGCCAGGCGCCAGCTCCAGGTCAGCGGCCAGGCCTCGCCGGTCCAGACAGCGCCGGCGCAGAGCAGCACGGCGGAGACGGCGAGCTGATAGAACAGCGTCTTCTCGGCGCTGGCCGTCGACAGCGTCGTGGCCCGGATTGCCAGCGTCGTGCCGCCCCACAGCAGTGCGGCCAGGAGGCCGAGCGCATCGCCCAGCCATTGGCGCGGGGCGTCGGCCGTGGGTGTGGCAAAGCCTTCCGCGAAGGCAAAGGCGACAGCGCCGAAGGCCAGCAGCAGGCCGGCGCTCTGGCGCAGGCTGAGCCGCTCCGAACGCGCGATGAAGGGCATGCCCAGGGCCACGACGAAGGGCGAGAGATAGATCCACACCACCATGCGCGCGGCGCTGGTGTACTGCATGCCGGCGTAGATGCAGGCGAACTCCGCGGCGAAGAGGCTGCCGACCAGCAGGCCTCCTTGCAGGCTGCCGTCGCGATCGAACAGCGGGATGCGCCGCCAGCGCGCCCAGACCCACACCAGCACGGCCGCCAGGGCCGAACGCAGGCCGGCCTGCCACAGGGGCGTGATCTCCGTCAGCGCCGCCTTGATGGCCACCTGACCCAGGCCCCACAGCAGGCAGCAGGCCAGCAGCGAGCTGATGGCAAACAGGTCCAGATGGGCGCGGCGATCGGTCATGGGGGGGGGACTGCAGTGAAGAGGGGGTGACGCCCGGCACGCGGGCGCACCGGGCGGGTGCATTGTGCGGGCATTGGCGCACAGACGTGGCGCAGGGCGGGCGATGGGCGGCGATCCGGGCCTGGGGTTGGTGCATGCGCGTCGCGCCCGTGGCGCTTCCGCTGGCACGGCGCTTGCGCAGTCTCGGGGATCCTGATGAACTCGAACGATGGAGGGACGACCCATGCACACATCCACCCTGCCGCCCGTGGCCGCCACCGGCCTGCGGCTGCGCCTCGACGACCTCAGTGACCCGCGCATCGCGGCCTTGCTGGAGGAACATCTGGCGGACATGCGGCGCGTGTCCCCGCCGGAGAGCGTGCATGCGCTGGACCTCGAGCGGCTGAAGCGGCCCGAGGTCCGCTTCTGGACGGCCTGGGATGCGGCCGGCGAGCTGCTGGGCTGCGGGGCTCTCAAGCGCCTCAGCGGCGATCATGCCGAGCTGAAGTCCATGCGCACCGCCACCGTTGCTCGGGGTCGGGGCGTGGCTCGTGCGCTGCTGAACCGCCTGCTGGACGACGCCCGGGACCAGGGGGTGCGCCGCCTGAGTCTGGAGACCGGGCCGCAGCCCTTTTTCGCGCCGGCCCATGCGCTGTACCGCTCCGCCGGCTTCGAGGCCTGCGGCCCCTTCGAGGGTTATGCCGAGGATCCCTACAGCCTCTTCATGACCCGCACGTTGTGAGCCGGCCCGCCGGCCCTCGCCGGCTGGCGTGCGAGGCGCCGCGGGCCGAGCGCAGGTGACGTCTGGGGTGAGGCGCGCGATGCGGCGGATTCAGCGCTTGCCGCCGCGCAGAAGCAGCAGCCCGCACAGCAGCCCGGCGGCCGCGCCGGACAGGTGCGCGAAGGGTGCGATGGGCACATCCCAGCCGATGACCGTGCGCAGCGGCGCCCCCAGGGGCTGCTCCGACAGCAGCTTGAGCAGCAGGCCGAGGCCGATGGCCGCGCCCAGCGCCCGTTCGCGACCCTTGCGCTGCCACAGCATCACCACCAGCACGGCCACACCGGCGTGCAGCACACCGGACAGCCCGCCGTAGCGATGCAGCCCGGGCTGCAGCAGCAGGCCCAGCTGCGTGAGCGGCCACGCGATGAACCAGGCCAGGGCGGCGCGCCCGCCCGGCTCGCTGGCCCAGCCGAGCAGCGCCAGCACGAGGCAGCCCGCGAGGTTGGCGAGCAGGTGATGCCAGCTCCAGTGCACGAGGGCACCGGTCCACAGCCGCCAGGGCTGGTGCCAGACGAGGTCGGCCTGCCAGTCCACGCGCCCGGCGGGCAGCACGGAGGTGGCGAGGAGGGCCGCCAGCAGAGCCAGCGCCGCGGCGGCGGCGCACAGAGTGGTCCACGCGCGCATCAGACGGCCGTCTCGGGGGGGAATACTGCCTGCCACAGCGCCAGGACGGCCGCCTGCAGCGGGGCCGTGCCCTGGGCCGCCTGGGCGGCTTCATCGAGCGCGGTGCTCTGCTCGTCCAGGCGCGCCCGGTGCTGCAGGCGACGCAGCTCGCGGTAGGCATTGGCCGCGCTGCGGCCGACGCCCACGGGCAGCAGCCCGGCCTCCTCGGCGCGCTGCAGCAGCGCAATGTTGCCGGCGTTGGCGAGCAGCTCGGGATGCTGGCCGGAATGCGCCAGGATGAGGTACTGCAGCGCGAACTCCGCATCCATCATGCCGCCCGGGCTGTGCTTGACGTCGAACAGCCCCGGCTTCACCGGCCGCGCCGCGCGCACCTTCTCGCGCATGGCCTGCACCTCCTGGCGCAGCGCCTGCGGGTCGCGCGGGGCGGTCAGCACCTGGCGGCGGACATCGTCGAAGCGCTGGGCCAGGCCGGCATCGCCCGCGCAGAAGCGGGCCCGCGTGATGGCCTGGTGCTCCCAGGTCCATGCCGTGTTGCTGCCGCGGCCGATCTGGTAGTTGCCGAAGGAGGCCATCGACGTGACCAGCAGCCCCGAGTTGCCATTGGGCCGCAGGGCGGTGTCGATGTCGAAAAGCTCGCCCGCGGCGGTGCGCAGTGTCAGCCAGGTGATGAGCTTGCGCACGAAGGCGGCATAGACCTCGGGGGCGTTCTCGTCGGTGTCCTGCTCGTTGTCGAAGAGGAAGACCACGTCGAGGTCGCCGCCATAGCCCAGCTCCTTGCCACCGAGCTTGCCATAGGCGATGACGGCGAAGCAGGGCTGCTCGCGGTGCTTCTGTTTCAGGCGCGACCAGGCCCAGTCGATCACGCACTGCAGGGTGGCATCGGCCAGCGCGGAGAGGTCGTCGGCGACCTGCTCGACGGTGATCTCGCCCTCGACGTCACGCACCAGCGTGCGGAAGACCTCGGCATGGTGGGCGCGGCGCACGCTGTCCAGCAGCGCCTCCTCGTCGGCCTCACCGTGCTGCGCCCAGGCGTCGTGGCGGGCCTGGAGGTCGGCGATGAAGGTGGCGCCGTCGAAGCGCTCGTGCAGCAGGCGGGTGTCCGCCAGCTCGTCGATCACGCCGGGGTGCTGCATCAGATAGCGCATCGGCCAGCGGGCCAGGCCCAGCAGGCGCAGCAGGCGCGAATGGACGGACGGGCGCTCGACCAGCAGCGCGAGGTAGCTCTCGCGGCGCAGCAGGGGCTCCATCCAGTCGATGAAGCGCAGGGCGGCATCGAGGCTGCACTCGCCGTCGCGCACGCCCAGCGCCGTGCGGCCGACCAGCTTGGCCAGGCGCAGGCGGGACTCCTCGCGCAGGTTCTGCACACGCGGCTGCTGCGCCCAGCGGCGCACCGCCTCGGACAGCTCGGGCGGCAGCTTCTCCAGGAACTCGTCGGCGTCCACCGGCAGCGGCGGGCCGCCGCACTGGCCCTTCTTGCAGCTGCCGGCGCCCGGTGCCTGGCCGTCGTGCAGCAGGGCATCGAACTCCGTCGCCACCAGCTCGCGCACCTCGCACAGCCGGTCCAGCAGCTGGCAGGCCTCGGCCGTGCAGGCCATGCCCATGGACCGGGCGATCCAGCCGAGGTCGTCGTCGCAGCCGGGCAGGCAGTGCGTCTGCTGGTCGTCCAGGAACTGGATGCGGTGCTCGACGCGGCGCAGGAAGTCGTAGGCCTCGGCCAGCTTCTCGGCGGTGGCCGGTTTCATCAGGCCGCGCGCGGCGAGCCGGCCCAGCGCCTTGACGGTCGAGCGGGTGCGGATCTCCGGGAACTGACCGCCGCGCACCACCTGCAGCAGCTGCACGATGAACTCGATCTCGCGGATGCCCCCGCGCGAGAGCTTGACGTCATTGGCGCGCTCGGGGCGGCCGGCGGCGCGGCGCTGGGCCTCGTCGCGGATCTTGCGGTGCAGCTGGCGCAGGCCCTCGAAGACGCCGTAGTCCAGGTAGCGGCGGTACACGAAGGGCGTCACGAGCGAGCGCAGCGCCACGGCGCGGGAGGGCGGCTCGCCGGCCTCGGGCTGGGCCGGCGCGACCACGCGGCTCTTGAGCCAGGCGAAGCGCTCCCATTCGCGGCCCTGGACGAGGAAGTACTCCTCCAGCATCGACAGGCTCACCACCGGCGGTCCGGAGTTGCCGTTGGGCCGCAGGGCGAGGTCCACGCGGAAGACCTGGCCGTCCTCGGTGACGTCGCCGATGAGGGCGTACAGCCGCTTGGCCACGAGGCTGAAGTACTCATGCGCCGTGACCACGCGGGGCCCCAGCGTCTGGCCGTCGTCCTCGTAGACGTAGATCAGGTCGATGTCGGACGAGACGTTCAGCTCGCGCCCGCCCAGCTTGCCCATGCCGACGACCCAGAACTCGATGGGCTCGCCGGCCTCATTGCGGGGCTCGCCGTTCACCTCGTCCTGCTCCAGCCGGGCCTGGCGCAGGGCAGCGCACAGCGTCACCTCGGCCAGCGTGGTCATGGCCTCCGTGATGGCGGGCATGGGGGCGGCCTGCTCGATGTCGGCCACGGCGAGGCGCTCCAGCACGAGGTGGCGGCAGACCCGCAGGCTGCTGGCAAGCGTGCGGCCGCCGGCCTGCAGCTGCCCGATCAGCGTCTGCATGGCCTCGCGGCCGGGGAGGCCGGGCGGCAGCAGGGGCAGCTCGGCCTCGTAGCGGCGGCGGATGCGCTGCACGAAGCGGCTGTGCGCGGCACTGGCAAGGGGAGGGGCGGCGGGCTCGGCGCCGGGCTTCGTAAAACTTTGCTCCATGGTGCTCATCGCCGGGATGCCCCTGGGTAAGATGCCGGGGCATTCCACGAGCGAAGGGCCGCCGTGCGCTTCAGCACGCGCGCTGGCCGAGGCTTCGAATCAAAACTCATGGTGTCCACTGCCGATTGCCGGCCTCTCGTGCCTCTGTCATGTCTTCGCTGATTGCCCAAACGCTTGCTGCCTGCCGGCGTCCGCTCTGGTGGACGCGCCGCTGCATGCGCTGGGTCGTCATCGCCCTGCTGACGCTGTGCACCCTGCTGCTGGCAGCCTGGCTCACGCTTCACTGGGCGATTCTGCCGCAGCTGGATCGATGGCGTGCGCCGCTGGAGCAACAAGCCACCCGCGTTCTGGGGTTGAAGACCGAGATCGGCCGCCTGGAGGCCGATCCCGGCGCCTGGCTGCCCGCCATCACCCTGCATGACCTGCGCCTGAGCGACGCTCAGGGCCGCACGGCGTTGCGCCTGCCCGAGGTGAAGGCGGTGCTGTCCCTGCGCTCGCTCTATGCCCTGGAGCTGCGCTTCGCCCAGCTGCTGATCAGCAAGCCGGAGCTCGAGCTGCGCCGGGACCGGCGGGGCCGCATCTTCGTGGCGGGCCTGGACATCGCCGAGGGTGAGCGCTCCACCGACGGCGCCGAGCTCGCGGACTGGTTCTTCTCCCAGCCCGAGTTCGTGATTCGGCAAGGCCGCATCCGCTGGGTGGACGAGAAACGCCAGGCGCCGCCCCTGGAGCTGGGCGGGCTGGATCTCGTCATGCGCAATGGCCTGGTCCACCACGACCTGCGCCTGGACGCCACGCCACCCGCGGCCTGGGGCCAGGCCCTGAGCCTGCGCGGGCGTTTCAAGCAGGCGCTGCTGACCCGGCCGAGCGAGTTTCAGCACTGGAGCGGCGAGCTCTTCGCCGACCTGCCGCGCGCGGACGTGCGCGAGCTGCGCCGCTACCTGGACCTGCCCTTCGAGCTGTCCGAGGGCGACGGCGCGCTGCGGGCCTGGGCCGAGATCCGCGCGGGCCAGCCGCAGGCCCTCACGCTGGACATGGCGCTTCGCTCCGTGCGCATGCGGCTGTCGCCGCGGGTCGACGTGCTCGACCTCAGCGGCATCGCCGGCCGCCTGGAACTGCGCCGCAGCGGCACGCAGCTCACACTCTCCGCAAAGCAGCTGGGCTTCGAGCTGGACGACCGCCTCGTCTGGCCCCGCAGCGACTGGTCCCTCAGCGTGCGGGAGGCCCAGGCCAGCGAACGCGATGTCACCCAGGCTCCGGCGCCCGGGCGCATCGTCGGCGGCGAGCTCAAGGCCCAGCGCCTGGACCTCGACCTGCTGGCCCGCATCGCAACCAAGCTCCCGCTGGGCGAGCAGCTGCGCCGCCTGATCGACGACATCGCCCCGCAGGGCGTGCTCAGCGACCTCGGCGCGAGCTGGGAGGGCAGCCTGGATGCCCCGACCCGCTACCGCGCCCGCGGGCAGCTGACGCAGTTCAGCATGGAGGCCCAGGCCGGCGCCGACGCCCTGCACGTGGGCCGCCCGGGCCTGGACGGCGCGAGCCTGCGCTTCGACGCCACGGAGCGCGGCGGGCAGGCGCAATTGCACATCAGCGAAGGCTCGGTGGAGTTCCCCGGCGTCTTCGAGGCGCCGCGCATCCCCATCCAGCGCCTCTCGGCCCAGCTGGACTGGCGCATCGAGGCGCGGCCCAATGGCCTGCCGATGGTCGAGCTCAAGGCCAGCGAGGTGAGCGTCGCCAACGACGACCTGCTGGGCGAGCTGGAGGCCACCTGGCGCACCGGGTCCGGCGAGGGCGTGGGCCGCGGCGGGCGCCTGCCGGGCCTGCTGGACCTGAACGGGCGCCTGTCCGAGGCGAAGGCCGCGGCCGTCTGGCGCTACCTGCCGCTCGGCGTGGGCGACCAGGCCCGCCACTACGTCCGCGACGCCGTGCTGGACGGCACCGCCAGCAATGTGCAGTTCCGCAGCCGCGGCGACCTCTGGGACTTCCCCTACGACCGCAGCAAGGACGGCCAGTTCCGCATCAGCGCGCAGGCCCGCGACGTCCTGCTCGCCTACGTGCCCAGCCATGCCGCCCGCGATGGCGTCCCGGCCTACGAATCGCCCTGGCCCGTGATGGAGCGGGTGCAGGCCGAGCTGCTCTTCGACCGCGGCAGCATGAGCATTCGCAACGGCCGGGCGCAGGTGCTGGGCTACGAGCTCACCGGCGTGAACGGCGGCATCCGTGACCTGATCCACCACCAGGTGCTGTCGCTGGACGGCGTGGGCCGCGGTCCGGCCTCGGAGCTGATCCGCTTCGTCAACGTCTCGCCCGTCGGCCAGTGGACGGGCCAGGCCCTGGCCACGGCCACCACCAATGGCAATGCCGGGCTCAAGCTGAGCCTGCAGATGCCGCTGGACCGTGCCGAGGCCACGCAGGTCAAGGGCAGCGTGCAGCTGCAGGGCAATGACCTGCGCCTGCGACCCGACGTGCCGCTGCTGGGCGCGGCGAAAGGTCGCATCGACTTCGACCACAAAGGCCTGCAGATCACCGGCGGCCAGGCCCAGGTGCTGGGCGGCGATGCCAGCTTCGAGGGCGGCAGCCAGAAGGACGGCAGCCTGCGCTTCACCGGCCAGGGCGTGGCCACGGCGGACGGCCTGCGCCGCGCGGCCGAGATGGGACTCGTGAGCCGGCTCGGGTCCTTCATGACGGGGCAGGCGGCGTACCGGCTGCAGCTCGGCATCCGGGGCGGCGCCACGGAGATCTCGGTGCAGTCCTCGCTGCAGGGCCTCGGCGTGGACCTGCCCGCCCCGCTGCGCAAGGACGCCGACGCCATCCTGCCGCTGCTCTACCAGACCCAACCGGTCGGCGCCCAGCGCGACGAGCTGCGCCTGGATGTCGGCCACCTGCTTCATGCCCTCTACCAGCGCGACACCAGCGAGGCCGAAGCCCCCCGGGTGCTGCGTGGCGCCATCGCGGTCGAGGACCGGCTGCCCGCCTTGCCGGACAGCGGCGTGCTCTTCCAGGCCCGCCTCGGGCGCCTGCTGGCCGATCCGTGGCTGGCGGTGGAATCCCAGCTGATGGGCAGCCCGGGCGGTGGCGGTGCCGACGCCGGCTACGGTCCGACCCGCATCCAGCTGCAGGCCCAGCAGCTGCAGGTGGGCGGGCGGGCCATCAACCGCCTGAACGCCAACCTGACCCGAGCGGACGCCTGGTCCTGGCGCGGCACGCTGGACGCCGAGCAGCTGGCCGGCCAGATCGACTGGCGGGACAACGCCGCGCCGCAGGGCGGGCGTCTGTTCGCGCGGCTGAGCCGCCTGTCGCTGCCCAAGAGCGAGGCCGATTCCGTCAGCCAGCTGCTGGAAAAGACGGACACGCAGGTGCCGGCGCTCGACGTGGTGGTGGACGATTTCGAGCTGCGCGGCAAGCGCCTCGGCCGCCTGGAAGTCGAGGCGCAGCTCCAGGGGCCGCGCCTGCCCGCGGGCCGCGAATGGAAGCTCAACCGACTGCAGCTCAAGAGTCCGGATGCCACGCTCACCGCCACCGGCCAGTGGAAGGCCGAACCGGGCCAGACGCAGCGGCGCACCCAGCTTGACTGGCAGCTCGATGTGGCCGATGCCGGCAAGCTGCTGGAGCGCATCGGGCAGGGTCAGGTCTTGCGCAGCGGGCGCGGCAAGCTGCGCGGGCAGCTGGGCTGGCAGGGCTCGCCGCTGTCACCCGACTACGCCAGCATGGGCGGCCAGCTCAACGTCGCCCTGGATGCGGGCCAGTTCCTGAAGGCGGAGCCTGGTGTCGGCCGTCTGCTGGGCGTGCTGAGCCTGCAGAGCCTGCCGCGGCGGCTGCTGCTGGACTTCCGTGATGTCTTCGCCGAGGGCTTCGCCTTCGACAGCTTCGAGGGCGACGTGCGCATCGAGCGCGGCCTGGCCCGCAGCGAAAACCTGCGCATGCGCGGCGTGCAGGCCCTGGTGCTGATGGACGGCCACGCCGACCTCGCGCGTGAGACCCAGGACCTGCGCGTGCTCGTGGTGCCGCAGGTCAACGCGGGCGGCGCCTCGCTGGCCTATGCCGCCATCAACCCGGCCATCGGCCTCGGCACCTTCCTGGCCCAGCTGCTGCTGCGCAAGCCCATGGCGGCCGCCGGCACGAGCGAGTTCCACGTCACCGGGACCTGGGAGTCGCCCAAGGTCGAAGAGGTGCCGCACAAGGGCGGCGTGCCCGACGACGCCGCCAGCAAGCCGGCCGCGGCGATGCCCGCCTCCGCACCCGCATCCGCCCCTGCCACCTCGCCGGCGTCGAGCCCGCCCTCCGTGCCGCCGCCTGCCGTCACCCCCTGAGGAGAAGCCTGTGAAGATCGCTGCCATCCAGATGGTGTCCAGCCCCGATGCCGGCCGCAACCTGGCGCGCGCCTGTGAGCTCATGGCACAGGCTGCGGCCGGCGGCGCCGAGGCCGTGGCCCTGCCCGAGTACTTCTGCCTGATGGGCCTGCAGGACCGCGACAAGCTCGCCATCGCCGAACGTGATCTGGCAGTGGCGCCCGACGCCGCCGCACCCCTGCAGCGTGCCCTGGCGAGCGCGGCGCGGGAGCTGGGCGTGTGGGTGCTCGGCGGCACGCTGCCCATCGCCTGCGAGGGCGCGGCCGCGGGCGAGCGCGTGCGCAACAGCGTGTGCGTCTACGCCCCCGACGGCCAGCGGGCCGCGCGCTACGACAAGATCCACCTCTTCCGCTTCAACAACGGCCGCGAGGCCTACGACGAAGGCCAGGTGCTGGAGCGCGGCGAGCAGCCCGTCACGGTGGACCTGCGCGCGCGGGACGGCCGGACCTGGCGCACGGGGCTGTCGGTCTGCTACGACCTGCGCTTCCCCGAGCTGTTCCGGGCCATGAGCTTCAAGCCGGGGCAGCCGCCCTGCGACCTCATCGCCGTGCCGGCCGCCTTCACCTACACGACGGGCGAGGCGCACTGGGAGCTGCTGCTGCGCGCGCGCGCGGTCGAGAACCAGGCCTACGTCATCGCGCCGGCCCAGGGCGGGCGCCACGAGAACGGCCGCCGCACCTGGGGGCACAGCCTCATCATCGACCCCTGGGGCCAGGTCCTGGCCTGCCTGCCGGAAGGCGAGGGCGTGGTGATGGCGGAACTCGACGCCGAGCGCCTGGCGGCCGTGCGCAGCCAGCTGCCGGCCCTGCAGCACCGCTTGCTCTGAGCGGGCGCCGGAGCCGATCCGGACCGGCTTTGCCGCGCTTTTCGCGGCTTCGGCGGCGGCCTTGGCGGGCATGATGGGCCCGAGGAGACTGCCCGCCATGCGCCCGATTCCGCCCACCGTCCTTGCGTCCCTGCCGCTGCTGGCTCTCGCCCTGCTGCTGGGCGCCTGCGGCACGCCCGCCGAACCCGGTGGCATGGCCCTGGGTGCCGCCGAGCGGCTGCAGCTGCGCAGCTGGATTCCCGACGGACTCAAGGGCCAGATCCGCCTCGGCAAGGTCGGCGGCGGGGCCGAGACCTGGGAGTACTGGGGCTCCAAGATCAGCGACGACAGCCTGCGCATCGCCATCGACGAGTCGCTCCGCGGGGTTGGCCTCGCGGCGGTGATGCCGGAGGGCGGGCGCTACGAACTGCAGGCGCAGCTGCAGCAGTTGAAGCAGCCCATGGTCGCCGCGGACGTCACCGTGGCGCTCTACATGCACTACCGCCTGGTCGAGCGAGCTACCGGCAAGCTGGTCTACGAGCGCCAGATGCGCCTGGTGCACACCACGCCGCTGGACGCCGCCTGGCTGGACATGAACGAGCGCACGCGCCTGGCCAACGAGGCGGCGCTGCATCAATCGCTGAACCAGCTGGTGCGCGAACTGATCGAGCTGCGCCTCGTCTGAGCGGCGCGCCTCACAATGCTGGGCGGGGCGCCACCCGGTGCGCCACCCGGTGCGCCCGGGAGCCCGCCATGACGACACCCCCTGCGCCCGCTGCCGCTGCCGCCGCCGACGAGGCGCCGCCGCTCCTGCTGATGCTCACCACGCTGCCCAGCCGCGAGGCGGCGCAGGCGCTGGCCCGCGAGGCCGTGCAGCGGCGGCTGGCGGCCTGTGCACAGATCGAGGCCATCGAGAGCCTCTACCGCTGGGAAGACACGCTCTGCGAAGACCCGGAGTGGCGGCTGCTGCTCAAGACCACCCCGGCCTGCCGCACCGCGCTCGCGGCGCTGGTGTCGGACCTGCATCCCTACGAGCTGCCGGCCGTGCTGTGCGTGCCGGTGAGCTGGGCGGAGCCGGCGTTCGCCGCCTGGGTGGACGACTCCTGCCGGGCGCCGGCAGGGGGCCCCCCGGGCGATCCCGCGCGGTGATCGGAGGGGCGAGGCGCCGACGGAGGCGTGGTGCGCACCGCGCCCAACTGGTTGGTGGGTGGTTTCCATCCCGGCGTCGGTGCCGGCGCGGACAACCTGTAAACCCTTGCAGGTTGGCGCCCGAATCCATGTAAAGCCGGGCTCCTCTAGGGACTTGCCCCATGGGGGGTGCGTTCGCGCCGCGCATAGCCTTCGCTCGCTTTGCGCGATGTCCGGCCGCGTTCGGCACCTGTCATGTTGCAGTTCTCGAGAAGTGACGGTGTGCTGCGGCCGTGGTCAGGCGCAAGGTTTTCAAAACGCAACTAAGCAAGGAGAACCCCATGAACGAAATCACCAGCGCACTGCAGCAAGTCGAGCAATGGATGCAGGACGAGTCCTCCGCCAACCCGGCTGGCCCGCTGTTCTCCAGCGGCGTGTACAGCGAAGCCGAGATCGCCGGCGACGTGTCGCGCGAAACCCGCCAGGGCTGCTCCAGCTGCTCCGGCTCGCGCACGATCATGTGCTGCTGATGCCCTGATCGCCAGAGGCTTCGGCCTCTGGCGCGGCAGCCCCGTCGATCGTGGCGGGGCTGTCCTGGCCCTGACGCGGCCGGCGCCGATGCCCGGTGCTCATGGCCGCTTCGCTGTCCCGGCTTCGCCCTGAATCGCTCGCCATGCCGTCCACCACCCCCACCGAATCCATCGCCCCGAGCGAGCGCCGCGACGCCGTCGAGCCCGATTTCATTCCCTGCCTGGCGAGCTGGATCGAGCCAGCCCTGGCCGCGCTGAGTCCGTCGCTGCAGGCCCTCGAGGGCCTCGACGATGCGGAGCGCCGCGTCATTACCGAGGCCTTGCGCCAGCACCTCGAGCAGCAGCTGCATGCCAAGCTCGCCCGCGTGCTGGTCATGGACATCAATGCCGCTCGCGTGCAGGGCCGGCTGAAGGCGCCGACGCCCGAAGCCCGCTGGGCGGAGTACCTCGCGCTGGCCGCCACGCCGCATCACTGGGCCGCACTGGGGGCGCAGTACCCGAGCCTGCTGTCGCGGGTCGAGTGGATCGTCAATCACAAGGTCCGCTTCGTCGCCACCCTCGCGCGCCATTTGGCCGAGGACCGCGCCCAGCTGGGCCGGCTCCTGCCCGCGTCGCCGGGCCGGCTGCAGCGCCTCGAGCTGGCGCAAGGGGACAGCCACAACGGCGGCGCCGGTGTCGCGCTGCTGCGGCTCGAGGGCGGGACCGTCGTCTACAAGCCGCGGCCTCTGAACACCGATCGCGCGCTGGCCGGCTTCCTGGCGCAAGTCCTGGCCGAGGTGCCGGGCCTGCCCCCCGAGGCGCGCGTGCGCGTGCCGGCGGTGATCGATGGCGGCGACCACGGCTGGAGCGAGTTCATCGTCCATCGCCATGCCGACGGCGAGCCGGAGCTGCAGCGCTTCTACCGCAACATGGGCCACTGGCTGGCCATCATGCGGCTGCTGGGCGGCACCGACTTCCACGGCGAGAACGTCATCGCGCAGGGCTGCCTGCCCATCATCGTGGACTGCGAGACGCTCTTCTGCCCGCGCACCGAGATCAAGCCCTCCGGCTTCGGGCAGGCCGTCGACAAGGCCGACGAAGCCATGTTCGCCTCGCTGATGAAGACCGGCCTGCTGCCCGGCCGTGGCGCCTCGCTGGGCTGGCGCGGCGTGGACAACTCCGGCATGGGCAACATCCGCCAGCAGCAGCCGCGGATCAGCATTCCTGCACTGGTGGACGCCGGCCGGGATACGGTGCGCATCGGCCAGACGCTCGTCGAGGTCGAGATCGCCAAGAACCACCCCTGCGAGACGCCCTCGCTGGAGCGCTACTGGGGCCAGGTGCTGGAAGGTTATGACGAGCTCACCGAATGCCTGCTCGCCCTGCATGGGCGCGGGGCGCTGGCACCGCTGCTGGAGCCGTTCAAGCCCTGCCACATCCGCCTCGTGCCGCGCGCGACGGAGGTCTACGCCGAGCTGATCCGCATGCTGTGGCATCCGATCTCGCTCGCGGACGAGGCGCCGGCCCGGGCGCGTGCGGCGGGCCTGCTGTCCCGTGCGGCGGCGCTGATCTCCACCACGCCCTCCGACCCGGTCGTCATCCAGGCCGAGATCGACGACATGCTGCGCGGCGACGTGCCCTACTTCCACACCACCGCGGGCCACGGCCAGATGGCGGGGCCGGGCGGCACGCGCTGGCTGCCGGTGTGCGACCTGGTGGCGCAGTCCCTGCAGGCCTGGGCGACCTCGGACCAGCGCCTGGATCGCGACATCATCAAGGCGTCGCTGCTGAGCGCCTATCTCAACGACGGCTGGATGCCGACGGAGCGCTCGTTCCGCGTGATCGACGCCTCGCAGGAGGACCTGGAGGCGCGGCGCCAGGCCTGGGCGAAGCGCCTGCTGGAGCCCTTCCTGCAGACCTGCATCCGAGGTGAGGACGGCACCGCGACGTGGATCTCGCCGACGCTCGGCGCCACGGGCTGGGGCATCCAGGCCATCGACCAGAATCTCTACGGCGGCAATGCCGGCGTGGCGCTGCTGCTGGCCGCCTACCAGCGCGAGGTGGCCGCGGGCCGGGCCCTGCCGCTGCCCGGCGTCGACGCGCTGCTGCAGGCCGTCATCCTCACCATGCGCCAGGGCCTCTACCGACAGGTGGAGCTGCAGCGCGCGGCGGGCAAGGTGCGGCCGCACCAGCCGGGCGCCTATCTCGGCATCGGCTCGCAGATCTGGGGCTGGCTGCAGCTCGAGGCGCTGGGGGCGATCGGCGCCGAGGCGGTCGAGTGCGCTTCGCTGACGGCCGAGTACATGCGCGGTTCCATCGAGGCCGACGAGACCTTCGACCTCCTGGCCGGCGCGGCCGGGGCCATTCCCGGCCTGCTGCTGCTGCACCGGCGCACGGGGCAGGCGGCCCATCTGGCGCTGGCGGTCGCGGCGGGGGACCACCTGCTGCAGGCCGCGAAGCGCGAGGGCGATCGAGCCTTCTGGCCCACCGCTGCCGCGCCCGAGGGCATGGGCGGCTTCGGGCATGGCACCGCCGGCATCGCCTGGGCGCTGTGGCGCCTGCACGAGGCCAGCGGCGAGGTGCGCTTCCTGCAGGGCGCGCGGGAGGCGCTGGCTTTCGAGGAATCGTTGTTCGATGACGCGGACCAGAACTGGCGCGACCTGCGCCACCTGGACGGCGTGAACTGCTCGACGGCCTGGTGCCATGGCGCCGTCGGCAATGGTCTGGCCTACCTCAGCTTCACCGCGCTGATCGGTGAGGACCGCGTCCGCGAGCGCGTGCGGCAGGCGGCCGGTGCGACCTTCCGCTTCGGCATGGGCTGGAACCACTGCGCCTGCCATGGCGATGCCAGCGCGCTGGAGCTGCTGCAGGAGGCGGCGGACCGCGGTCTCGCGCCGCCCGAGGTGAGCCGGGCGTCCGAGCTGGCGCGCCTGCTCGCGAGCCTCGACCGGCATGGCAGCCGCTGCGGCATCACCAATGAGGTGTTCTCGCCGTCGCTGATGACGGGGCCCGGCGGGATCGTCTACCAGCTGCTGCGCGCGCATCCCGACGCGCGGTTGCCGTCCTTCGTGCGGCCGTGAGCGCGGCCATGGATGGCGCTGCCGCGACGCCCCCGGCGCCGGAGCGCACGTCGCCCCGTGTCGGGCCGGCCGCGCCCGCAGGCAGCGACGACGACGTCTTCATCGCCACCGACAACCCCTACTGGGAGTTGGGCGACGCCGACACCTCGCTCGGCAGCTTTCGGGCCTTCTTCCGCCGCGTGGCCAGCGCGCTGCCGCCGGTCCTGGCGCTCCTGCGCCGCGTGGGGCCCGCTGCCGTCGTCAGCGTGCTGGCCTGCCAGCTGCTGGCAGGCGCCTTGTGGGCGCTGACGCTGGTGCTCGGGGCGCAGCTGCTCCAGGCGGTGCTGGACGCGCAGGCGCTGGCTCGGCCGCTGAGCCAGCAGCTGGCCGGGCACTACGGCACGGTGCTGGGGCTCGGGGCGGCCTACCTCGGCAAGCTGGCGCTCGACGCCGCGGCCGAGATGCTGCGCGCGCGCCTCAGCCCGACCCTCATCGCCACGGCGGAGCAGGACTTCGTCGACGCCTGCCTGCGGGCGCCGCTGCAGCGTTTCGACGACCCGGAGTTCGTGGACCGCATGCACCGCGCACGGGACCGCGGCCTGCACTACGTCGAGAGCATCGTCGACCAGGTGGTGGCGCTGTCGGGGGCCGGCATCGGCCTCGTGTCCGGGGGGCTGGCGCTGGCGGTGCTGCATCCGGCGCTGCTGCCGGTGCTGCTGCTGTGCCTGCTGCCGCAGGCGTGGTCGGCAATCCGCGCGCTGCTGTGCGTGCAAAGCCACTGGGACCAGAGCATCGCACTGTCCCGCCAGGGCTGGATGCTGCAGGACCTCGCCAGCCAGCCCGAGCCGGCCGCCGAGCTGCGCGCGCTGCAGATGGAGCCGTTGCTCGGCGCGCGTCATCGCCGCGTGAGCGAGGCCCTGCGGCAGAGCCTGTCGCGGCTGAAGGCGGGCATCGCCCGCACGAAGGCCGCCGGCGCCGTGCTCAGTGGCGTGGCGCAGGGCATGGCCTATCTGTGGCTGCTGCTGCTGGTGGATCGCGGCAGCCTCGCGCCCGCCCTGGCCGGTGCGGCGGCGCTGGGCATGCGCACGAGCCTCGACGCCGTGCGGCAGCTGGTGCATGCGCTGGACCAGATGATGGAGAAGGCGCTGTATCTCGACGACTACTTCGCCTTCGTCCGCCATGCGCCGGGCGTGCCGGGCGAGCCGGGCGCCATGCCCACCGCCGCACCGCTGACCGCGCCCCGCACCATCTCCCTGCATGGGGTCAGCTATGCCTACGCCGGCGCACCGGACCGCCCGGTGCTGCAGGACATCGACCTCACGCTGCACCAGGGTCAGACCCTGGCGCTGGTGGGCGAGAACGGCTCGGGCAAGTCCACGCTGGCCAAGCTGCTGGCCGGCCTGTACGAGCCGACGCGCGGCCGCCTGTGCTGGGACGGCATCGACTGCCGGCGGCTGGATGCCCGCCAGCGCCTGGCCCACACGCTGATCGTGCCCCAGCATCCGCTGCGCTGGCCCTACAGTGCGGAGCAGAACGTGCGCCTCGGCCGCGTCGGCCTGCCCGAGGACGCCGCGGAGGCGTTGCGATTCCGTGCCGCCGTGCAGGCCGCGCAGGCCGACGACGTGGCCGCGCAGCTGCCGCAGGGCTGGAAGACCCGGCTCAACCGGCTGTTCAAGGGCGGCATCGAGCTGTCCTCCGGGCAGTGGCAGCGCCTGGCGGTGGCGCGCGGCCTCTACCGTGATGCCGCGCTGACGATCTGGGACGAGCCGACGGCCCCCCTTGACGCGAAGGCCGAGGCGGCCGTCTACGCGAGCCTCGCGCAGCTGCGCCGTGAGCGCACGGTGGTGCTCATCACGCACCGGCTTGCGAGCGCCCAGACGGCGGACTGCATCCACTTCCTGCGCGCCGGGCGCATCGTCGAGTCCGGCACCCATGCCGAGCTGATGGCGCTGGGCGGCGGGTATGCGCAGCTGTATGCGTTGCAGGCGCGGCTGGCGGAGGGCGGGCCGCCGACTGCAGCCTGACGCCGGGCGCTGACGTGCCGTGGGCGCCCGGTGTCAGCGCCGCCCGAACATCATCTGCCGCGCCAGCGCCTTCTTCACCGGCGGCAGTGCCTGCAGGGCGGCGAGGCCCAGGCCGCGCAGGGCGGGGAGTGCGGGCCAGCGCCAGCTGAAGCTGCGGGCGAGGAAGTCCGTGCCGAGGATGGTGCTCCAGCGGTCCGGGCCGCGCTGCCACTGCACGCGCTGCAGCGCCTGCGGGACGGCCGCGGCGAGTGGCGCGGCCGGATGCCGGTCCTGTGCCTGGCGCAGCGCCTCCACCAGCGCGTAGGCGTCGCGCAGGCCCAGGTTGAGCCCCTGGCCCGCCACGGGGTGCAGGGTCTGCGCCGCATTGCCGATGCGCACCACGCGCCCCTCGACCAGGCTGCGTTCCGCATTGAGTCCCAGCGGGAAGCACTTCAGCGGGCTGATGCCCAGCAGCGGCGGCAGGCCCGGCGGCAGTTGCTGGTTGATGACGGTGAGGCGCTGGGCGTCGGTGAGCCCGGCGACTTCATCCTCCTCCTGCGGCAGACACCAGACGAGCGCCGCACGCCGCGGCTGCTGCGCCGTGGGCGGCAGGGGCAGCAGCGCCAGCGGGCCGTTGCGGGTGAAGCGCTCGTAGGCGACGCCGGGGGGCGAGGCGGGGTCCAGGCTGACGGTGCCGACCCAGGCGTTCTGCCGGTAGTCGTGGCTCAGGCTCTTGCGCGCCTGCTCGGCGAAGACGCCGCCCTCGGCGATCACGACAAGATCGAAGCGCTCGGCGATGCCGGCATCCACCTCGACCTCGTCGCCCACGGCCCGGATGCCCGCCACCGGCTGGCCAAAGCGCGTGAAGGCCTGGCCCGGGCACGCCTCGCCGTGGCGCAGCCACGCGGCCTGCAGCGGCGCCACCAGCTGGCCGTACGCGAGCACGGCGCCCAGGCGCTCCACACCCTGCTCGTGGGCGTGGATGCTCACCACCGGCTGGCCGGCCTCGCCGAAGACCGGGTGGCGCAGCGTGGGCGGCGCCTGGCTCACGTGGACCTGCCGGATGGACTGCGCCGCGGCCTCGTTCCAGGCCTTGAGCCGCTGCAGCAGCTGCACGCTGCCCAGCGACAGCGCGAGGGTGCGGGGATCGCCGCTGATGTCCTTGTCCAGCGGACGGGCGTCGAAGAGATGAACCTGCGCCCCGGGCAGTCGCTGGGTGGTGAGCAGTGCCAGGCCCAGGCCCGCGGGGCCGGCACCGACGATGGCAACGCGCAAGGGGGCGGGCGGGGCGGAGGGCTCGTGGTCGGTGCTCATGGCGATGGCGGTGCAGTGACGGGGCCGCGGCGGGGCGGCGTCGCCCGGGCGACAGATGCCCGCAGGCGGTGCCCCGGTATTGCGGGAGATCTGCACTATAGCGAGCCGGCTCGGCTACGCTGGCGCCCGATGCCATGGGCACCGGATGGGCGTTCAGCCCGGAACCAAGAAGGAATCAGCATGCAATACCGTCGACTGGGCCGCAGCGGCCTGCAAGTGTCCGAGCTCTCCCTGGGCTCCTGGGTGACGTACCACAACCAGGTGGACACGCAGGCCGCCGTCGAGATGCTCGCCGCCGCGCGCGACGCCGGGGTCAACTTCTTCGACAACGCCGAGGTCTACGCCCAGGGCGCCAGCGAGCGCGTGATGGGCGAGGCCTTCAAGCAGCTCAAGTGGGCGCGCGAGAGCTATGTGGTCTCGACCAAGTTCTTCTGGGGTCTGCAGCGCGAGGGCAGCACCGTCAATCTGCAGAACACGCTCAACCGCAAGTACCTGATGCAGGCCATCGATGGCTCGCTGAAGCGCCTGCAGCTGGACTTCGTCGACCTCATCTACTGCCACCGGCCGGACCCGCACACGCCCGTCGAGGAGACGGTGCGCGCCATGAGCGACATCATCACGCAGGGCAAGGCGCTCTACTGGGGCACCAGCGAATGGAGCGCCGCGGACATCCGCGCCGCCTGGGAGATCGCCGAGCGCCACCACCTCCACAAGCCGGTGATGGAGCAGCCGCAGTACCACCTCTTCCATCGCAAGCGGGTGGAGCAGGAGTACGCGCGGCTCTATGAGGACATCGGCCTGGGCCTGACCACCTGGAGCCCGCTGGCCTCGGGGCTGCTGACCGGCAAGTACCGCGAGGGCATCCCGGAAGGCAGCCGCGGCTCGCTGGAGAGCATGAGCTGGCTGCGCGAGCAGCTCCAGCACCCGCAGCGCAACGCCGCCGTGGCCGAGCTGGCCGGCATTGCCGCCGAGCTGGGCGGCAACGTGGCGCAGCTGGCCATCGCCTGGGTGAACCGCAATCCGCGGGTGTCGACCGTGATCCTCGGGGCGAGCCGGATGAGCCAGCTGCAGGACAACCTCGCCGCCCTGGCGCTGACGCCCAAGCTCACCCCCGAGGTGCTGGAGCGGATCGACGCCCTGACCGCCTCGCTCGCCAACTGAGGGCCCGCCGCCGCCTCCCCCTGCCTGAAGGGGCGGGGCGGCCGATAGCGCCACGGCGGTCGCGCGGGGCCGCTAACATCGGCCGGATGCTGGCCCGCTTCATTCGCTTTCGTCGCTGTCTGCTCCTGCCCCTGCTCACGGGGGCCCTGGTCGCCCAGGCCGGACCCCGGGCAGCGCCCGCGGCGACGGTGAAGCCGCCGGCAGCGGCAGCGTCCGCGGACGCACGGGCCGCGCCGGCCCTGACCGAGCCGCGTTTCGAGGCGGTGGGCGACGTCGCCTCCATCACCGACGGCGTCGTGTCCGCCCTGGCCCAGGACGGCCGCGGCTTCATCTGGATCGGCACCACGGCGGGCCTCGTCCGCTTCGACGGCTACCAGCTGCGCACCTACCAGCTCGGGAACGACAGCAAGCGCAACACCCCGGCCGGCACCAGCTTCGTGCGCTCCCTGCTGGCTTCGCAGGAAGGCGTGCTGTGGATCGGCACCGAGAGCGACGGCCTCGCGCGCTTCGACCCGCAGACCGACCGCTGGACCTTCTTCCGCAGCAAGCCCGACGACCCCAAGGCGCTCGCCCCGGGCACGGTGCGCGCGCTGGCCCAGGCGCTGGACGGCACGCTGTGGGTCGGCACGATCGGCGGCGGTCTGGACCGCTTCGATCCGGCCACCGGCCAGTTCACGCACTTCCGCCAGGGCGCGGCCAGCGGCCTCCCGGACGACCGCATCCAGACCCTGTTCATCGATACCCGGGGCGACCTCTGGGTCGGCACCTGGAACGGCGTGGCGCGCCTGCGCAAGGGCGCCGAACGCTTCGAGACGCTGTCGGTGGATGGCCGGCCGCTGGGCGAGCGCATCATCACGCTGCTGGCGGAGTCTCCCGACGGGCACCTCTGGGTCGGCACGCAGCAGGGCGACCTCCTGCGCCTGGGCAAGGACTCGCCGCAGCTGCAATGGATCGAGCTGGGCGAGCAGTCCGGCCGGCGTGACACGCTCTATGCCATGGTGGCGCCCGACCCGCAGCGTCTGTGGGTGGCGCGGGCCAGCGGCATCGAGGAGCGCGACCCCCTGAGCGGCCGCCTGCTGCGCCGCCTGCAGCACGACATCCGCCGCCCCTGGGGGCTGGCCGGCAACGATGTCCGCGCGCTGCTGCGCGACGCGGCCGGCTGGATCTGGGTGGGCAGCTACGGCGGCGGCCTGCAGCTGCACAACCCGGCCAACGCCGGGCTGTGGGTGCGGCACGCCGACCTCGACGAGCACAGCCCGCTGGCCCAGGCGGACGTGCGCAGCATCCTTCAGCTTCGCAGCGGCGCCGTCTGGATGGGCACGAACGAGCGCGGCGTGGCGATCCTTGACCGCGACCTGCGGCTCGTCGGCCACATCGCCCCGCAGGAGGGCGCCGGCTTCCGGGGGGGCCGCGTGGGCGGCCTGGCGCAGACGCCGGACGGCCAGGTCTGGGTCGGCACCGACACGGCGCTGTACCGCTTCAACGAGGCCCGGCAGCTGCTGGGCCACTACTCGGCCGGCAAGGGCCGCGTGCGCCGGCTGATGGCCGACGGCGCCGGCCGTCTGTGGGTCGCCACGCAGGACGGGCTCTATCACTACGACCGCGAGCAGGACCGGCTGCAGCGTGTGACGCTGGCGGGCGGTCGCAAGCTCAGCGGGGACGTCAACGCGCTGGCCGAGGACGCCGAGGGGCGGCTGTGGGTCGGCGGCGAGGGCGGGCTGTACCTCCTGCCCAAGGGGGCGTCCGAGCTCGAGGAGATGCGCTCGCCGCCGGGCGCGGGGCTGTCCAACCACTCGGTGCTGGGCCTGCTGATCGACCGCCAGCAGCGCCTGTGGGTCGACACGGCCGCGGGCCTGCACCAGCTCAACGGCTGGAAGGGCCAGGAGGCGCTGTTCGAGCGCATCAGCGAGAAGCATGGCCTGGGCGGCAAGGCCTTCGGTGCGAATCTGATGGACGACGAGCAGGGCCGCATCTGGACCCATCGCGCCGTCTTCGATCCCAAGAGCGGCCGCCACCACGAACTCAGCGTGGCGGACGGCGCCGCCTTCGGCACGGGCTGGTTCCGGGCCTATGCGCGGCTGGACGACGGCCGCATGCTGGTCGGCGGCAGCAAGGGCGTGCTCGTCATCGACGCCGGGCGCTTCAAGCCCTGGACCTACCAGCCGCCGCTCGTGGTGTCCGAGATGCGCGTGGCCGGTGAGCGCACCCCGCCGGGCCCGGTGGGCGAGACCATCGTCCTCAAGCCCGGCCAGCGCGATTTCAGTCTGGAGTTCTCGGCGCTCGATTTCAGCAATCCGGCGGTGCTGAACTACCGCTACCGGCTGCAGGGCTATGACACGGACTGGGTCGAGAGCGAAGCCAGCCAGCGCATGGCCAGCTACACCAACCTGGACCCTGGCCGCTACCTGCTGCAGGTGCAGGGCAGCAACCGCGTCGGCCAGTGGAGCCCGCACGAGCTGCTGGTGCCGCTGCATGTGCAGCCGGCCTGGTGGCAGACGTGGTGGGCGCGGCTCGGCGGCGTGCTGGTCGCGCTGCTGGGGGTCTATGGGATCGTGCACCTGCGCACCGGCTACCTGCGGCGCGCCCAGGCCGTGCTGGAGGCCCGGGTGCGGGAGCGCACGCACGAGCTCGTCAGCCTCAGCCAGGCGCTCAAGGAGGCCAGCCTCACCGACCCGCTGACCGGCCTGCGCAACCGCCGCTTCCTGGCCCAGCACATCGAGTCGGACATCAACAGCGTGGTGCGCGGCTACGAGGGCGAGGTCCAGCGCCTGGCCCGCGAGCCGGGGCAGGACATCGTCTTCTTCATGGTCGACCTGGACCACTTCAAGCAGGTCAACGACGACTACGGCCACGCGGCCGGCGATGCCGTGCTGGCCCAGATGCAGGCCCTGCTGCGCCAGGTCTTCCGCGATGCGGACTATCTGATCCGCTGGGGCGGCGAGGAGTTCCTCGTCGTGGCCCGCAACACGGACCGCCACCATGCCGCCGAGCTGGCCGAGCGCGCACGCCGCACGCTGGCGCGCTACGAGTTCCGGCTGGACGACGGCCGCATGCTGCGACGGACCTGCTCGCTCGGTTTTGCGGCCTTCCCGCTCTCGCCCAAGTTCCCGCGCGGGCTGGACTGGAGCACGGTGGTCGACCTGGCCGATGCGGCGCTCTATGCCGTGAAGCGCGGCGGGCGCAACGGCTGGCTGGGCCTGGTGTCGGCCAATGTCGACACGCTGGAGGAACTGCGCGAGTGGAGCCGCCGGCCGCTGGCCGAATGGGCCGCGACCGGCCGGCTGGAGATGGTCGGGTCCGGGCAGTCGCGGCCGGAGTCGCCGCAGTCGCCGGGGGCCGGTGAGACGGACGGCGGATCGGGGCGTTGATCGGGGGCCGTGCGAGTGCCGTGCAAGGCCCGGATCAGGCCCTCCCGGGCCAACGGATCCAGGCCTCGCGGGCGCGGCGTCGCGGCCGCACCCGCGCCGCGATCACTGCGGGCGGTAGGTCACGGTCAGCGTGTAGCTGCCGGCCGTGTAGCCCTTGACCAGCACGTAGCCATCGCTGTTGGCGGTGACGTTGATCGTGCAGGTCTCGGTGGCGGTGCTGCCGTCGGACTTGCAGCCATACGTGCTGGTGGTGGGCACGGAGCCGAGCCTGCCGTAGATGTCGATGTCGCCCGTGCCGGTGGTGGACAGCTTGAAGGTGCCGCCCGCGCCGACCTTGAAGGGACCGAAGCTCTTCGTCTGGCCCGAGCTGAGGCTGCCGGTGAAGGTCTCGGTCTTGTTGCCGGGCGTCGTCGTCGGGCCGTCGCTGCCCAGCTCCACCGCATAGGCCAGGCCCATGCGCGCGAACTTCAGCGAGTGGGCGCCCGTGCTGTCGCTGTTGGCCAGCGTGTCGTTGGCGGTGTGGATCGCCTTGTTGTCACCCGAGAACGACGACTCGAACGGCATCGTCGTGGCATAGCCCTTGGCATTCCAGGAGGCGTGGTCCGAACAGGCGTAGCCGCAGCGGTCCGTGCCCACCGTCAGCGTCGGCAGGTAGGTCTTGATCAGGTTGGTGACGAAGGTGTTCTGGGCGCTGTCGGTGTAGTCGGTGAAGATGTAGATGTCGTTCGCCGCGCCCTTGTAGTTCGTCATGTCCAGCTGCACGACGCCCACGACGTTGGCACCGGCGGCCGAGAAACTGTTGGCGATCTCGGCCGAGCCGCGCAGGCCCACTTCCTCGGCCGCGTAGGCCATGAACTTGATCGTGCGACGCGGCTTGTAGTTGTTGGCCAGCAGCGTGCGGTAGATCTCGGTGATGCTGGCGACGCCCGAGGCGTCGTCGTCAGCGCCCGGCGCACGGGTGGTCTCGGTGGTGCCGGAGCCGTTGATCGAGTCCAGGTGGCCGCCCAGCACGACGATCTCGTTCGGGTTGTCCGTGCCCTTGATGGTGGCGATCACCGACTTCTGCTTCCAGCCGCTGTGCGTGAACTGCTCGACGGTGATGTCGGTGCGGCCATTGGCCATCGTGAGCCACTTGTTCTTCAGCCAGTCCGAGGCGTTCACGCCGCCGCTGGTCTGGTAGTAGCGGTTCGTGTAGTTGTTGGACAGGTCCGAGATGGTCTGGACGATGTTGCTGGCCTGCATCTGCGACAGCATCGGGTTGACCACCGTCTGCTGGTCGATGACGTAGCTCGGGCGCGTGGCGAGGCTGCGGCGGTCCGTCAGGATGCGGGCATTGACGCTCCCGGCGGCATGCAGGTCCAGGGCCCGGCGGCCGTCGCGCTCGCTGGCATGGTGCATGTAGCCGCCGCAGCGGTGCTGGTTCTCATGCAGCGCCTCGGACAGCGTGGGCAGCAGGTCCTCGTCGATCTGCACGAGGTGCACCTTCTCGCCCTTGAGGGCGGCGGCGGGCGTGGCCAGGCCGGCGATCTCGCCGCGGCGCAGCTGGGCCTCGGACACGGCCACGGAGGCCGTCGGGCGGGTGGCGGGCTGCAGCTTCTGGAGCTCGCCGAAGGCGACGTCGCCCAGGCTGATCCAGATCTTCTCGCCGGCGTGGGCCGGGACGCTGAGGCACACGAGGCTGGCCGCGAGGGCCAGGGCGGACAAGGCGTTCTTGCGTTGCATGGAGGTCTCCTGACGATTAGGAAAGAGGGACCCCACACCGCCCTGCTCGTGGCAGCGAGCAATGTCAGCAGGCCCCGGATTGCATGCACGCTGCGGGACTGCCAGCGGCGCGAGGCGATTGTTCGGGCGGCAATCGCACCGCGTGCTCAGGGTTTGCGCGCGCTTCGCACGCCGTTTGGCCTACAGGCGGGGCGAAGCTGTAAGACTTGACAGGGTTCAGGCGCGAGCAAGCGTCGCGGCCTGTTGTGGCGGGCCGACGTCTTGTATCGGAACGTTGGGATCGTCAGCCGGCGGCGGGCCCGGCGTCGCTGCCCCGCTGGGCGGCGGCCAGGCGCTCGGGCGTGCCGACGTCGGCCCATTCGCCGGGGTAGAGCGAGGCGCTGATGCGCTGGGCGCCGATGCCGCGCTCCAGACAGGGGCGCAGGGGCTGGGGCTGGTCCGGCGGCACGCCGTCGAACAGCGCCCGCCGGAAGAGGCCCACGCAGGACCAGGTGTAGCGCGGGCTCACGGCATCGCCGCTCAGGGCGAGTCCCTCGGCGCTGATGCCGAAGTCGCCGCGGGGATGGTGGGGCTGGTTGGGCACCAGCCAGAGGTGGGCGAGGCGCTCGCTGGCGGCGAAGTCCTGCGCCGCCTGCACGTCCAGCGCCAGGCCGGGCAGGAAGACGTCGCCGGAGAGCACCCAGAACGCATCGTCGCCGTCCGCGCACAGCAGGGGCAGGGCCTTGGCGATGCCGCCGGCCGTCTCGAGGGCACGGCCGTGGTCGCGCTGCTCGTCGCTGTAGTGCAGGCGCACGCCGTAGCGGCTGCCGTCGCCCAGCTGCGCGGGGAACTGCTCGGCGAGCCAGGCGCAGTTGATGACGATGTCTCGCACGCCGGCGGCGGCCAGGGCCTGGATGTGCCAGACGATGAGCGGCTGCCCGCGGACGTTCAGCAGGGGCTTGGGTGTGTGGTCGGTCAGCGGCCGCATGCGCTCGCCGCGGCCGGCTGCCAGGATGATGGCTCTCATGGGCGGGAGTCTATCCAGGCCGGGCGGGCCGCCTCGGTGCCGGCCATGAAAAACGGGCAGCCCCCCGGAGGTGGCTGCCCGCAGGCAGGACCAAGGCGGTCGCGGCGCTCAGCGCTTGAGCACCTTCACGCCGCTGCCGGCCTTGCCGGCATCGACATAGCCGATGGCGCCCGGCGTGCTGGCCACGAACTTGGCCACGGCCTCGTCGCCGTCCAGCTCCTTCGGCGGCTTGGCGCCACCGGTGAAGATCTGGCGCGCCCACAGGGCCTTGAGCTGCGCCGAACTCTTCTTCAGCACCTTGGCGTTGAAGTCCTCCCGCGCCGCCGCGCCTTCCTTCTGGTCGACCGGCATGGCCTCGCCGCCGCCGGGGAAGGTCTTGGTCTGGCCGAGGAAGATCTTGCTGATCTGCTCGTCATCCATCGCAGCGGCATTGCTGGGATGCACGATCACGACCATGTCAGCCTGCGCCGAGGCGCTCAGGCCGAGCGCCAGGGTCAGTGCGGCAAAGAGGCGGGTGGGGGTCTGGTGATGTTGCATGTCGACTCCCCGCTCAGAAGACGGTGTCATAGGACAGGGTGACGACCTTGCGCAGCGTGTCGGTGCCGTTCAGGTAGTCCCAGTGGCTGCGGTCGTACTGGAACTTCAGCGAGCTGCTGTCGTTGAGCTGGTAGCGCAGCGTGAAGGTGCGCAGCTTGTCCCGCTCGGCCAGCACGCTGAAGTCGTTGTCGTAGGCGCGCAGCTGGCTCATGGTGAACATGGGCGTGAAGTTCCCGAAGCGGTAGCCGACGCCCACGAGGTAGCCGAAGTAGCTGCCCCGGGCCGGCGAGCGGTCCACCTTGGAGAACTCGCTGCGCACGATCAGGTCGTCCTTGTCGACGTTGAACGAGATGGACGCGAAGCTCTGCTTGGAGTTCTTGCCGAAGAGGGCCGGGTCCGGGCTCGTCTGCACGCCCTCGCGCACCAGGCGCTGCTTGGAGCTGTTGTAGGCGATGCGCATGGTGAACCAGTCGCGGGTGAGCTCCAGGTCGGCGCCCCACATGTTGTCCCAGTCGATCTGCGCCGGCACGGGCGACTCGAGGCGGGCAATGGGGTTGTCCTTGGTGTGCTCCTGGCCGACGTAGGCGCTGGACTTCACCGCCCAGCCCATCACATCGCTGCGGTAGGTGATGTTGGCGCCGTTGTAGTTCACGACGGCCCAGCCGTAGACGTCCGGCGGCACGCGCGCCCAGGTGTAGGCAAAGCTCACGTCCTGGTAGTCGGAGTAGTAGAACAGCGGCAGGCGCTTGCGGCCGGCCTGCAGCGTCCACTCCGGCGTGAGCGCATACGAGAGGTAGGCCCACTCCAGTTCGAGCTTGGCCTTCTGGGCGCTGTGGCGGGCCATGGCCTGGGCGGTGAAGGACCACTTCGGGTCGAAGGTCCAGCTGCCCTGCAGGCCGAGGCGGGACTCCGGGGTCAGCGACCACTTGGACTCGATCACGCTGCCATGCGAGAAGTCGGAGATGAAGCAGGGGCAGTTCGTCCACTGCGTGGTGTCGGGGTAGCCGATGTCGAGTCCGGAGCCGCTGACCACCTTGGAGGCGGTCACGTTGGCGAAGCCGGACCAGCTGAAGTCCACCGCCTGTGCCGAGGCGCAGAGGCCGCCGAGCGCGAGGAGGGCGCCGAGGCGGTGCCGCTTGGAGAGCCGGGCATGTGTCATCACAAGGTCCTTCTGAGGGAGTCGCGCCAGCCCATCTGGCGTCCATGCGGCTTTATCGACCCTGGCGCATCTCAGTAGAAGCCCTAATACGTGCGACAGGCGCCCGTCTGTTGCTTAGCTCACGACTGGGCGACTGTCGCCCCCCCGCAAGTGTTGCGCCGCGGTCACGTCCGGCCCGGGCCGCGACCGGGCGCCGGGGCCAGGCCCAGCGGCTCGGGCAGGGCGCCCAGAACGCGCTGGAAGACGGCCTGGTAGGGGCCGGCGAGATCCTGCTGCCGCTGGCCGAGGTGGCGGCCCGTCAGCGGGTCCTGGTTCTGGGCGAAGGCCTCGTCCAGGTCCTGCCAGTCCTCCTCGCTGAGCAGCTGGATCGCGGCGGGCAGGATCTCCCGCTCCTCGATTTCCATGTGCTGGAGATAGTGGTGGACATAGCGCTCGGCCTGCTGCTCGAAGGGCTGCCGGCGAGCGTCGCCCAGCATCTCGAAGCCCAGCAGCGTGTGCTCGAGGTCCCGGATGGCGCGTTCGCCCCGGGCGTGGTCGTCGTCGAGCTTGTCCAGCAGTTCGCGCAGCGCCGGCGCCCGGGCGCGCAGCTTGGGAAAGAGCAGCTCCGACTCCTTCGGATGGTGCAGCCGCTCGGGGAACTCGTCCACGTAGAACAGCATCGCGCGCAGCGCGCTGAAGTCCGGCAGCGTGCCGGCGCGGCGATGCTCGGCCAGCAGCAGCGGCAGGGTGCGCAGCATGGCGGCCAGGGCCGAGTGCTCGTCGCGGATGATGCGCAGGGTCAGGGGCTTGAGGCCGGTCATGGCGAGGTCTCCGTGCGTGTTCTTGTCGATCCCGCCTAGGCTCGTCGCTGGGGGCGCAGGCCGCCTTGCCATGGATCAAGTTCCGTGAAGCCCTTGGCGGCGGCCGGGGACGTAATCGTTTGCGCGCGGGCAGGGTTTGTCGGCGCGTGCCGGTGTCGTCTTCGCCGCTTAAAATGCCGGGTTTACCCCCAACTTCCCGCCCGCACCCACCATGGCTGACACCGCTGCAAGCACCCCCACCCTGATGGCCCACGCCATTCGCGCACTGGCCATGGACGCCGTGCAGCAGGCCAACTCCGGCCACCCGGGCGCGCCCATGGGCATGGCCGAGATGGCCGTCGCCCTGTGGGGTCGCCACCTGCGTCACAACCCGACGAATCCGCAGTGGGCGGACCGCGACCGCTTCGTGCTGTCCAACGGCCATGGCTCGATGCTGATCTACGCGCTGCTGCACCTGAGCGGCTACGCGCTGTCGATCGACGACCTGAAGGCCTTCCGCCAGATGCACAGCAAGACGCCGGGCCACCCCGAAGTGGGCATCACCCCGGGCGTCGAGACGACCACCGGCCCGCTGGGCCAGGGCATCACCAACGCCGTGGGCCTGGCCCTGGCCGAGAAGATGCTGGCCAAGGAATTCAACCGCGACGGCCATGCCATCGTGGACCACCACACCTACGTCTTCCTGGGCGACGGCTGCCTGATGGAAGGCATCTCCCACGAGGCCTGCTCGCTGGCTGGCGCCTGGAAGCTGAACAAGCTGATCGCCCTGTACGACGACAACGGCATCTCCATCGACGGCCAGGTCGCCCCCTGGTTCATCGACAACACCGCCCAGCGCTTCGAGGCCTATGGCTGGAACGTGATCGGCCCCATCGACGGCCATGACGTCGATGCCGTGGACGCCGCCATCGCCGCCGCCAAGAAGAGCAGCGACAAGCCTACGCTGGTCATCTCCAAGACCCACATCGGCAAGGGCTCGCCCAACCGCGCCAACACCGCCAAGGCCCACGGCGAGCCCCTGGGCGCCGAGGAAATCAAGCTGACGCGCGAAGCCCTGGGCTGGTCGCACGAGCCCTTCCAGATCCCGGCCGACGTCTACGCCGCCTGGGACGCCAAGACCGCCGGCGCCGCCGCCGAGAAGGCCTGGGACGAGCGCTTCGAGGCCTATGCCGCCGCCCACCCCGAGCTGGCGGCCGAGTTCCAGCGCCGCATGGCCGGCGTGCTGCCCACCAACTTCGCGCAGATCGCCGTGGACGCCGTCGTGGCCGCCCATGAGAAGGCCGAGACCGTGGCCAGCCGCAAGGCCAGCCAGCTGGCGCTGGAAGCCTTCACCGCCGCACTGCCCGAGCTGCTGGGCGGCTCGGCCGACCTGACCGGCTCCAACCTGACCAACACCAAGAGCACGCCCGCCTTCCGCATCGAGGCGGACGGCAGCGCCAATGGCGGCCGCCACATCAACTACGGTGTGCGCGAGTTCGGCATGGCCGCCATCATGAACGGCATTGCCCTGCACGGCGGCTACATCCCCTACGGTGGCACCTTCCTGACCTTCAGCGACTACAGCCGCAACGCCATCCGCATGGCCGCGCTGATGAAGCAGCGCGTGATCCATGTGTTCACGCACGACTCCATCGGCCTCGGCGAGGATGGCCCGACGCACCAGTCCATCGAGCACGTCTCGAGCCTGCGCCTGATCCCGGGCCTGGACGTCTGGCGTCCGGCCGACACCGTGGAAACGGTGGTCGCCTGGACCATGGCCATCGGCAACGCCCAGCGCCCCAGCGTGCTGGCCCTGTCGCGCCAGAACCTGCCCTACGCGCCCAAGACGGCCGTGGACGAAATCGCCAAGGGTGCCTACGTCCTGGCCGAGCCGAGCGAGGTGGGCCTGAAGAAGAAGGCCCAGGTCGTGATCATGGCCTCCGGCTCCGAAGTGCAGCTGGCCATGAACGCCCAGGCCCTGCTGGCCAAGGACGGTATCGCCGCCCGCGTGGTCTCGGTCCCCAGCACCAATGTCTTCGACCGCCAGGACGCCGCCTACAAGCAGAGCGTGCTGCCCGCCGGCCTGCCCCGCGTGGCCGTCGAGGCCGGCGTGAGCGACTTCTGGTGGAAGTACGGCGTGAGCGCCGTCGTGGGCATCGACACCTACGGCGAATCCGCCCCGGCCCCGGTGCTGTTCAAGCACTTCGGCTTCACGGCCGAGAACGTGGTCGACACGGTCAAGGTGGCTGTGGGGGCCGCACGTCTGAAGCGTTAAGGGTCGGGAGCCGCCCGCGCCGTCGGGCGGCCTGCCCCGTGCTTCCAGATGCCGCCTCGGGCGGCTTTTTCATGGGCCGTCGAGATCGTGACGCTCGGGTCACCCTGGTGTCGGCTGCCTGCCTCAGCCCAGCTGATGCCGGCGCTTCACCAGGTCCACGACGGGCGAGTAATTGCTGGCCTCCAAGGTGGCCTTTCCGCGTGGCATGACCTTGTCAGCCAGGGTGTTCAAGGCGTCCGCCAGGTGGACGGTGAAGGTGCCGATGTCCTGCAGCTGCTGCGTCGTGGTCTGGCCGCATTCCACCGGACCAATCTCAGCCACAAGTGCCTTGAGCTCTGCCAGGGTCGCCTTCCAGTGCTGCACATGACGCAGCCGATCCGCCAGCTTTCCGATGCCGGCATCCTCCAATACCACGGGAACGACCCGATCGGCGAACTGGGCTGGATCGCGCTGAGCGCGTTCCCACACAAAACCGAGTTCACGCATGCAGTCGACGCTGCGCATGTAGCGGGCACTCAGCACGACGAGGACGCACAGCCCGCGACCGATCTCCTCCTCGAAGCGTCGAATGCTGTCGCCAGTACGCATCACCTCCTTGTCGCGGTGCACCTCGACCCAGGGAGCCAGGGCCTTCTGGAGTCCATCCACAGTGGCGTCGCTGTCGCCGCCCCAGGCATAGGACACGTAGACCACGGGCTTGTTACGGGTTGCCGTGGTGCCTGGCGGCAGGGCGGCGGGCATGACTACAGGGGTGTTCGTGGTTGGTTTGTCCATCGGGTCCTTGCTGTTGCGCTCCTCATCCAGCGGTGGCCTGGCTTGGGGCTCGCCGCTGATCCATGCGAGTTCGGGAGGCCTTCCAATCCGCACCCGGTCCAGCAGATGCGAGACTAGCTGCCGCAGGTAGTCTCCTGCCTGCGGCCCAGCAGCCTGCAGCACCACACGCCCATGCCTGACCCCCGCGGCGGCCGGCTCGCAGTCCATGCGCAGCAGCGCCTGCGCCTTTGCGTCGAAAAGGCAGCAGCCATGGCGCCAGTACACCGCATTCATGCCGGCCATGCCGCCGATTTCTGCCAGCAAGGTCCGCTGCAGTCCCGCGTGCAGGAAAGGGTAGATCAGGTGCAGCTCCGCATCCGGCCGGGCACCGCGCCAGACACTGTCTTCGGCGGCGGCTACGGCCGCGCGCTCCTGCAGGCAGTCGGGGGCGATGTACTCGCCATCCGACAGACTGAAGCACACGCGGCAGGACTCCATGAGGCTGAGGAAGTGGGCCTGTTCCGCCTGGTTGAAGTGCCCTTCCCAGAGCAGACTTTCCAGCAGCTCCGGCGTGAAGCGCCCACCCTGGCGACGCAGGACAGGCAGCACCTTGTCCCGGTGCAGCAACGCATAGACGCCCTCCAGCGCCCAGGCCTGGTCCAGGATCAGGGCGCTGTCGAAGACAGCTTCGCGCCAGAACACCTGGCCGGACTGGTGGAGGTAGGTCAGCAGCGTTGTCGGGGCGCGCACGCCATGAGCCGCGCATAGCGCCTGGTAGTCCGCCAGGGACATCACCTTCCGGGTCCGGGCATGCTCGCGCAGGACCTTGCCCAGCGCGACCCAGTTCCTGGGGATGAGTTCCTCGCCATAGCGCTCGGCCAGGAGCTTGGCGGCCGATCGCAGGTCCAGCACCAGGCGCTCGGTGCCGTCTTCGCTCCTTGCACTGCAGCTGCTGCGTCGCAGCCACCGGAAGCCATGCTCGGGGGGGATGGGGGCTTCCACGACGGCCGATTCTTCGTCGCACTGGGCCTGTGCCACGATCGTGGGTGCCTCAGGTCCCGCCATGGACTGGACATAGTCGAGCCAGTAGGACAGGCGGTGCGAGGGCAGGCACAGGCCGCCGTCCCAGACCTCCTTCTCGTTTTCCAGCGCCGGATGCCACAACAGCAGGTACATGGCCCGTGCGTCGAGGAAGAGGCTGTGCGTGCCGAGGAAGAGATCCTGGCCGCCGAAGTCCCACAGCTGCACGGTCTGCTGCGGGCGGCCGGCCGAGATGGGCAGCTCAAAGCGCTGCAGGACCACGCCGTGGGTGCTGGGCACCTCGGGGTCAAAAGGCTGGCCGCACAGGCGTCGCGAGACCTGGGTCTTGCCGATGCGGCCGTTGCCCAGCACGAAGAGCTTGACTTCGTCGATGGGGATGCTGCCGTGCTCGGCCAGGTCGTCCATCCAGCCCATCATGCGCTCCAGCAGGGAGTCATGGGCCTCGCTGGACAGGAGGTCGCCCGGCAGGCCCTGAAGCGTGCTGGCCACCAGTGTCGACAGTTGCGGCCAGAAGGTCCAGCACGTCGATGCCAGCAATCCCGCCGTCGGTGTTCCTAAAAGATGGAGCGCCCGCAGGTTCTGAAGCGTCGTCAGAGGGGTGAGGTCCTGCAGCGCGGCGCAATTGGTCAAGTCGAGGAACTCGAGCTGGGTCAGTTGCGACAGCGCTCCCACATCCTGGACCGCGGCACATTGCGCCAGTGCCAATGTCGACAAGCTGTGCAGGCCGGCCAACGGCGCCAGATGCCGGATGGCAGGGCAGTCACGAAGCACCAGCATGCGGAGTCGGCTCAGTTGGCTGAGTGCGGACAGGTCCTCGATGGCCTTGCAGCCCGACAGATTCAGCTCCGTAAGCTGCTCCAGTCCGGCAAGGCTGGCAATGTCGCTGAGCTGGCGGCAGTTGCGCAGCTCAAGTGCTTCCAGCTGTGTCATGCCTGCCAGCGCCGACAGGTCCTGGACAGCAGTGCACCCAGTCAGGTCCAGCTGCTGCAAGCGGGTCAGGCCGGCCAGCGCAGTCAGGTCGCGCAGGGTGCCGTTCCACCCCAGATCCAGGCTCTGGAGTTCCGTGGCCTGCGTGAGCGGAGATAGATCCAAAAGCGATGTACAGCCTGACAAATCCAGGGATCTCAGCTGTGTCAACGCTGCTAGCGCCGAGAGGTCCTTAAGCCTGGGGCACCAGGTCAACTGTAGACTGTGGAGCGCCGTGAACAGCCTCAGCACCGACACGTCCCGGAGTGATTCGAAACCGCGAATGTTGAGTCCCTGCAATTGCTTCAAGGGGGTCAACGCAGACAGATCCTCAAGCTCATCGAAGTTCTGCAGAGTGAGTGACGTCAGCTGAGGCAGCTTCGCCAATGTCTGAACGTCTCGAAGCAGTGCTGAACCGCACAAGTGCAGGGCCTGCAGTTGATCAAGTCCTGCGATCGGGGACAGGTCCCGAATCGAGGGGCAGCGGTTCACAGTCAGCGACTGCAGCTGGGTCAGCTGGGCAAGCGGGCCGAGGTCCCGGATACCCTTGCATCGTTGCAGTGCCAGAGACCGCAGCTGGGCCAGCCCAGCGAGCGCGGTGAGGTCCTGAAGCCCCTCGCATTCGCCCAATTGCAGCGAACTCAGCTGCCGCAGCTCCGCAAGCGCTGACAAGTCGCGGATCTTCTGGCACCCGCTCAAGTCCAGCTCCTGGAGCTGCGGCATCCTGGTCAGGGCCCCCAGGCCCTCAAGCGACATGCACCAGCTCAAGTCCAGCTCCTGGAGCTGCGGAAAATCAATGCAAGACAGGTGGCTGATGCATGAAACGGAGCCACCCAGGACGAAGGTCCGAAGCTGTGGCAAGCGGGCCAGGGCAGACAGATCCAGCTCTCTTGCGCGGGCGCTCAGCTGCAGCGTCTGCAACGCCGACAAATCGGCGAAGAAGGACAGGTCCCGGAATGCCGCGCTTTGGGTCGCCGCCAATTCCTCGAGTCGAGGCAGGCAAGCGAGTGCGGCCAGGTCCTGTACTCCAAGGCAATTGCTTAAGTTCAGCTGGCGCAACGTCTTCAGATTGGCCAAGGCCGAGAGGTCCTTGAGGTTCTCGCATCCCTGCAGATCCAGCCCTTCCAGGGCGGGAATCCCGGCGAGTGCATCGAACTTGCCGAGGCGGCTGCAGCTTTGCAAGCGCAGCTGCTGCAGGGCATGGAATTCGTCCAGCCGCGGCAACTCGAGCAGCACCTCGCAATGACTCAAGTCCAGCTCCAGCAGCTGCGGCGCCAGCTGCTGGAAGCTCTCCGGCAGCCTGTCGATGCGCAGGGCTCCCAGCGACAGCTTGGTCGCTCCGGTGTCCAGGGCCTGTCGAATCCGTTCTTCCGCGATGGCATGCGCCAGCTCGTGCCTTGGCATGGGATCCCCTGTTTATGTCTGGTTATGGGCAGTGACCGGGGGATTGTGCCGACGGAATCCAGGGTGCCGCCGCAGTCCCCGGCAATCGTTGTCTCCGATACCACATCGCGGGGTCGGCGACGGCCTGCCTGGCGAGTGCGAAGGAAGGCCCTGGCGGGCCGTCGGCGATGCGTTGTGGCTGCCTGCGATAGAGTCCGGGCTCATTCAACAGGGGAGGAGCGCATGACAACAAGATCGCCCATCAACGCCCTGAAAGGCCGCCTCGTGGCGGCCCTTTTTATGTCCGGCGCACTGGCCGGCGCCGCCCTGGCCCAGACGGACAGCACGCCGCCCTCGGCGGCGCAGTCGCTGAGCTGCCTCAAGCCGCCCTCGGCGACCCTCAGCTATCCGGAGAAGCACCGCCTCGACCGCACCTGCGGCTTCATACGCTTGCACTTCAGCAAGCCGGACGCTGAGCCGCGCGTCGAGGAGCTGTCCAACACGGCGCGCGAGGACATGCAGGACCTGGTCTACTGCCATGTCGGCGCCTACCGCCTGCCCTGCCAGCAGCCCCAGGACGGCACGGTGAGTGCCGTGCAGGAGTTCCAGTTCGACAACTCGATGTTGGATGAGGCGCCGGTGCCCGAGGACGCGGCGCCGAGTGCCGCGCTGTGCATCGTGATGCCCCGGCGCGACCCGGATCGCCTGGACACGCTGACCCGCGAGATGCACCACGTGATGGCCGAGGCCACCTTCACGGGCGACGGGACGCAGGCGCCCGAGGTGAAGCTGGTCTACTCCTCCGGCAACAAGCGCCTGGAGGCCGCCGTCATCGAGCGCGTGCAGGCCTACCGCATGCCCTGCCGCACCGGGCAGGAGAAGCCGCAGACCATGGAGCTGCGCTTCACCTTCGTGCCGTACGGGCACCGCCAGACGGTGCTCAAGCGCGAGGCCTTCGCCCTGGCCGAGTTCCTGGGCTTCATGCAGGGCGCGCAGCAGCTGCAGGCCTACTTCGACTTCAGCACGATGAACTGCCTGTTCAAGCTGCACTTCACGAACTTCGGCCCGGCCCGGCCGAACCGGGTCCGGGAAGTCGGCGCCCATGACCCCAACCGCACGGTCTTCCTGAAGTGGCTGGGCGAGCGCCAGATCGCCTTCGCGTCGGACCGGCAGGCCAACGAGCTGTTCGGGACCACCCTGCAGGTCGAGGTGCCCTGCGGCAAGCTGGACCTCGCGCCTGCGGCCGCCGCCGCGGCGCCGGGATCCTGAGCCGGAGGGCGGGCGAGCCCCCTCACGCCGCCGCCCGCAGGCGTGCTACAAGGCCACGGCGTGGCGCCCCCAGGGCGCCCGTCAATAGTCCAAAACATGGAGGATTCCCGATGTTGACGTTCCTGAGAAGAGCCCGCCCTCTGCAGGCGGGACGTGCCCTGTTGATGAGCTGCTGGCTGCTGGCCGCGGGCCTGGCACAGGCCAGTCCCGTGACCTTCCGATTCGACATGCCCGACTGGCAGCGCAATCACAACCCCGCGCTGTTCGGAAGTCACATCTGGGTAGACTTCACGCTGGACAACGGCGCGAGCAGCAGCCTGGGCCAGGTGTACCTGAACTCCGACATCAAGAGTGCCCGCGTGCGCGCCATCGGCGGCAGCCTGGACATGACCTTCACGTCCTTCTCCGGCGCCCTGGGAGAGAGCTACATCTCGACGAATGCGGCCGGCATCCCGCTGCTGGACCTGCTGGCGCGTCCGGTGGACACGGCGATCGTGGGGGCGGACTTCGCGACGGACACCCATGTGCAGTTCGGTCGCATCACGCCGGACGGGGGCTTCACGACGCTGTGGCTCAGCCAGGACCACCCGCGCCTCATCCGGGCCAGCCTGGTGCCGAGCGATGGCGATCAGTTCGTGGGCCTGTCCGTGCAGGGCGTCCGGATCGACGCCTTCGACGTGCCCGAGCCGGCAAGCTGGAGCTTGCTGCTGCTGCTGGGCTTGGGCGTGGCCACTGTCCATCGCCGCCGCAAGGCTTGACGCACCGGCGCCGGCGCTGGCCGGAGGCCGACCTGCGGGTCGGCCTATTTTTTGCGCGGTCAGCGCTGAACCGGGCAGGACACGCGATGCCACGACTTGCGCTGGATCGAAAAGTGAAGCCTGCGTACCCCCTTTGTTCCGGGGCGGCAGCGCCCAGGGCTCCGGAATCGGCGAAAATCCTGCGCAGTCAGGTTTTCACAGCTTTTTCATTTCACTCCGGAGACTTCCGCATGACGATCAAGATCGGTATCAATGGCTTCGGCCGCATCGGCCGCATGGTGTTCCGCGCCGCTGTCCAGAACTTCAATGACATCGAGGTCGTGGGCATCAACGACCTGCTGGAGCCGGACTACCTGGCCTACATGCTGAAGTACGACAGCGTGCACGGCCGCTTCAAGGGCGACGTCGCCGTCGATGGCAACACCCTGATCGTCAACGGCAAGAAGATCCGCCTGACCGCCGTGAAGAACCCGGCCGAGCTGAAGTGGGATGAGGTCGGCGCCGACATCGTCGTCGAGTCCACCGGCCTGTTCCTGACCAAGGACACCGCCGACGCCCACCTGAAGGCCGGCGCCAAGAAGGTGATCATGTCCGCCCCGTCCAAGGACGACACCCCGATGTTCGTCTACGGCGTGAACGACAAGACCTACGCCGGTCAGGCCATCATCTCCAACGCCTCGTGCACCACCAACTGCCTGGCCCCCGTGGCCAAGGTGCTGAACGACAAGTGGGGCATCAAGCGCGGCCTGATGACCACCGTGCACGCCGCCACCGCCACGCAGAAGACCGTCGACGGCCCGTCCAACAAGGACTGGCGCGGCGGCCGCGGCATCCTCGAGAACATCATCCCCAGCAGCACCGGCGCCGCCAAGGCCGTGGGCGTGGTGATCCCCGAGCTGAACAAGAAGCTGACCGGCATGTCCTTCCGCGTGCCGACGTCTGACGTCTCCGTGGTCGACCTGACCGTCGAGCTCAACAGCGCCGCCAGCTACGCCGACATCTGCGCCGAAATGAAGGCCCAGTCGGAAGGCGCGCTCAAGGGCGTGCTGGGCTACACGGAAGACAAGGTGGTCGCCACCGATTTCCGCGGCGAGTCCTGCACCTCGGTGTTCGATGCCGAGGCCGGCATCGCCCTGGACAGCACCTTCGTGAAGGTCGTGTCCTGGTACGACAACGAGTGGGGCTACTCCAACAAGGTCCTCGAAATGGTCCGCGTGGTCGCCAAGTAAATCCGGCGCGCTCCCGCTGCAGAACCCCGCCACGGCGGGGTTTTTTCATGTCTGGGCGCCGGGCAAGCACGAGGCCGCGGTCTTGGCCCTGCGTGTTTTGCCTAGCGATTCTTTACGTCCGTGCCGCGTGCAAATCCCTACACTGCCGGGCATTGAACCGACCTGCACCGGAGCCTTTCCCATGTCTCTCCCCACCCGCCTGCGCCCACTTGCCCTGGGCCTGCTGATGGCCGCCCTGGCCGCTCCCCTGGGCCTGCAGGCCCAATCCGGCACCGGCACCGGCGCGAGCGCCACCGCCGAGCCTGTCGGGCGTGTCATCGTCCGCTTCAAGGCCGGCGCGCAGAGCGTGCGGGCCCAGGCCCTGAGCGCCCGCACGGATGTCGCCACGGCGCGGCAGATCGCCCGCGTCCGCGCGGAAGGCCTTGGCGGGCGGACCGGCCTGGCCCTGCGCGCCCATCACAGCCTGGACGAGCGCACGCAGGTGGTGCTGGCCAGGGGCCTGAGCTCCGACGCGCTGGCAGCGCGCCTGGGCAAGGACGCCGAGGTCGAGTTCGTCGCGGTGGACCAGCGCCGGCACCTGGCCGCGGTGCCGAACGATCCGCTGTATCCCCAGGTCAACCAGGCGCAGGGCAGCAATGGCCACGGCCAGTGGTACCTGATGGCGCCGGGCAAGGACCTCGTCTCCTCCATCAATGCCGAAGGGGCCTGGGATCTCAGCACCGGCAGCAGCAGCGTGGTGGTGGCGGTGCTCGACACGGGCGTGCGCTACGACCATCCGGATCTCGCCGGCAAGCTGCTGCCCGGCTACGACATGATCGGCGCGAGCACGAATGACATCGACGCCCTGGCCGTGGCGAATGACGGCAACCGGGGGGACAGCGATGCCAGCGACCCGGGCGACTGGGTGAGCGACGCGGACATCGCCAGCGGCCTCATCAGCGGCTGCACCTACGATGACGTGAGCAACAGCTCCTGGCACGGCACCAAGGTGTCCGGGCTGATCGGCGCGGCCGGCAACAACGGCGTGGGCATTGCCGGCGTCTCCTGGAGCAGCAGGATCCTGCCCGTGCGCGTGCTGGGCAAGTGCGGCGGCTATGACTCCGACATCATGCTGGGCATGCGCTGGGCGGCCGGCATCACGGCGCCGGGTGTGCCGGCGAACCCCACGCCGGCCCGGGTGCTCAACATGAGCCTTGGCGGCAACGGCAGCTGCAGCGACGGCAGCAGCATCGCCAAGCTCTACACGGAGACCGTGGCCGAGGTCCGGGCCAAGGGGGCGGTGATCGTCGCGGCGGCCGGCAACTCGGCCGGCCTGGCGGTCGGCCTGCCGGCCAACTGCAGCGGCGTCATCGCGGTGGGAGGCCTGCGCCATGTGGGCACCAAGTCGGGCTTCTCGAGCGTGGGTCCCGAGGTCACGCTCTCGGCGCCGGGCGGGAACTGCGTCCTGGCCGAAGGCCCCTGCCTGTATCCCATGCTCACGACCAGCAACACCGGCAAGCAGGGGCCGGAGGCCGCGGTCAATGCCTACACGAACAACGAGGTCACGATCGGGACCAGCTTCTCGGCGCCCCTGGTCGCGGGCTCGGTCGCGCTGCTCCTGTCCGTGCGTCCCGACCTGACGCCGGACCAGGTGCGCCAGACCCTGGTGAGCACCGTCCGGCCCTTCCCCACCACCGGGGGTGGGTCCTCGGGTGACGCCAATCCGGCCGCCTGCAAGGCGCCGGACGGCACCCCCCAGTTCGAGTGCTACTGCACGACCAGCACCTGTGGCGCCGGCATGCTGGACGTGCAGGCGGCCCTGAAGAGCGTGGCGCCGACGCCGACCTCCAGCGGCGGTGGCGGCGGCGGCGGTGCCATGAGCCCGGTCTGGCTGCTGGCCCTGCTGGCCAGCGTGCCCTGGCTGCGCCGCGCACGGCGGCTGCGCTGAAGGCCACCGCGCCTGCTCATGCCGACAGGGCGCCCGCGGGCGCCCTGTCTGCTTCTGGCCCACGCTGAGTCTGCCGCTGGCCCGGTGGCGGCGGCCCTGACGGTCTGCCGTCGGGGGTGGCAGGCCGAGGTGCCGTGGGGAGGGCGGAAGCGCCCGTGACGCCCGGGCCCGTCCACGCGATCCGAGGTCTCGTGCGGCATGCCCAAGCGCCCGGGGCGATGTGCGCATCGTCAGGCATCGAGGGGGCAGGGCGGACGCGGCCCGGCCTCACCGGGCACGGCCGGCACTCGCCTGTGGATCAGCGGGCGCTGGAAGCGGCGCTGGCGGCTGCGCTGTCGGCGGTGGCAGGCGCCCCCGAGGCCGGGCAGGCCCGCCCTTCGCCCAGCTCCTTGATGCCGCGCAGCTTGCCCTGCGTCACGCCGTCCGCCTGGGCAAATCGCAGCACGTGCAGGCTGCTGGCGGCCTGGAGCTGCATCACCCGCAGGCCCTTGAGCGCGCGCTGGCTCATGGCCTCCAGGGCGGCCTCGGCGGCCTTCTCGCTGCCGTGGCGGGAGAGCACCATCGTCGGCACTTCTTCGGGGGGGCCGGCGAGGTACTCGAAGTTGATCCGCATGCGCTTGTAGGTCTCTTCCTTGCGCTGCTGGAAATCCTTGTTCGGGAAACGGATGGTCGCCACGGCCCACACGCCGGCCTGTTCGGCCCGCTGGTCCTGCCACTGCGAGGCGGCGATGCCGGCCTTGTCCAGCTGCGCCTGCACGCTGCGCAGGGCGTCGTCGCCCATCAGCGGGCCGAACTCGAGGCAGGCGCGCGCCTGGACGGACTTCGCCGCCTGCGCATTCAGGAGCTGGAGCTGCTCCGGCTGCACCTGCCGGGCGAGACGCGTCGGGTCGCTGTCGCCGCGAGCGCGCAGACCGGTGATGCTGTCGAGCCAGCCCTGGGTGAAGGCGAACACCAGGGCGTTCAGGAGCAGGGCGGCGATGAAGAGGATTCTCAGCATGCGGGCGGCTCGCTGGCTTGCAGGCGGACAGAGACTTCGCCAGCGCTCACGACCTGGCGCTGGCCGCGCACGTCCATCAGCAGCTCGCCCTGGGCGCTGACACCCGCGCCCAGGCCCTCGGCGCCGGCGGCGCTGATGGGGCGGCCCCGCAGCAGGTCCCGGGCCTGGTAGCGCTGCTGCCAGGCGCCGAAGCCGCCCTGGGCAAAGCCGGTGACGGCGAGGATCAGCGGCCGTGCCACACGGCGCAGCACCTCGGGGGCGCTGAGGCTCGCGTCGAGCTCATCGAGGCTGGCGTAGCCGCTCATGAACTGGCTCTCGTTGCCGGGGTGCTGCGGGCGGATGTTCAGGCCCACGCCGATCACCGCGATGCGCTGCTCACCGGCGCTGACGGTCTCGATGAGGATGCCCCCGAGCTTGCGGCCGTCCAGCCAGAGGTCATTGGGCCACTTGAGCTGCAGGCGCGGCGCGGCGGCGGGCGCGGGCTCCAGCGCCTCGGCCATGGCGCACCCGACGGCGAGCGACAGGCCGGACCAGTCCGGCAGCGCGAGCGGCAGGGCCAGGGAGAAGGTCAGCGAGGCGCCGGCCTCCGCATGCCAGATGCGGCCCATGCGGCCACGGCCGGCGGTCTGGTGCTCGGCCACCAGCAGGCAGGGCTGCATGTCGTGGGCGCGGCGGCCGAAGCGGGGGGTGTCATGGCGGTCGATGCCGCGTTCCTGGCCTCGCTCCGGGGGGCGCTCCGCCCCGCGATCGCTGGTGGAGCGCTGCTCCGAGCGCACGCGCTCCAGCAGCACGCTGTTCGTGGAGTCCGTGCGGGCCAGGACCTCGATGGACAGGCCCGGCAGCAGGGGTTCCAGGTCTTGCCAGAGCGACTCGGCGCCCCAGTTCTGATGATTGACGGCCATTGTGGGGCGGGCGGTTCAGCGTTTGGGCGTGAGCATGGTGCCACGGCAGTGCGGCGCGCCGCAATGACAGGCGTATTCCTTCTTGAGCTTCGGCGTGTAGCGCTCGTCCACCGTCAGCCCGTAGTCGTAGAACAGCTCCTCGCCGGGCATCAGGTCACGCAGGGCCTTGATGAAGACGCGGCCGTTGACCTCGTCCGCCTCGCAGTTGGGGTCGCAGCTGTGGTTGATCCAGCGGGCGCTGTTGCCGCCGTGCAGGGCGTCGATCACCGTGCCGTCGTCCAGGCCGAAGTAGAAGGTGTGGTTGGGCTGCGCCGGGTCATGGGGGTGGCGGTCCATGGCCTCGTCCCAGTCGATGCGCTCGCCGGTGTACTCGACCAGGACCTCGCCCGCCGCGATCTCCGCCACGGCGAAGACGCCGCGGCCATGCACGCCCGAGCGGCGCACCTGGATGCGGCGGCCACCGCCCTTGACCACCTTGGCGGCCTTGCGAACGGCCATCGGGGCGGGAGCGTCTGCGGACTTCTTGCGGGCGGCTTGCGGCATGGCTCGAGTTGGTTACATTGAAATCATGGGTGCGTGCGCGTGTGCGTGCGCGCGAGGCCGCATTGTAGGCAGAGCTTTCGATGCCGGCGGCCAGCCCCACCAGGAACGTCAGAAGAGACCATGAGCAAAGCCCTGATCATTGCCGAGAAGCCTTCCGTCGCGCAGGACATCGTGCGCGCCCTCACGCCGCAGTCCGGCAAGTTCGACAAGCATGACGAGTACTTCGAGAACGACCAGTACGTGGTGAGCTCCGCCGTGGGCCACCTGGTGGAAATCAAGGCGCCGGAGGAGTACGACGTCAAGCGCGGCAAGTGGAGCTTCGCCCACCTGCCCGTCATCCCGCCGCACTTCGACCTCAACCCGATCGACAAGAGCAAGGGCCGCCTCAACGCGCTGGTCAAGCTCATCCGCCGCAAGGACATCGAGACGCTCATCAACGCCTGTGACGCGGGCCGTGAAGGGGAGCTGATCTTCCGTCTGATCGTGCAGTACGCCGGCACGGCCAAGGCCGCCATCAGCAAGCCGGTCAGCCGTCTGTGGCTGCAGTCCATGACGCCGCAGGCCATCCGCGACGGCTTCGATCGCCTGCGCACGGATGCGCAGATGCTGCCCCTGGCCGACGCCGCCCGCTGCCGCTCCGAGGCCGACTGGCTCGTGGGCATCAACGGCACGCGCGCCATGACCGCGTTCAACTCGCGCGACGGCGGCTTCTTCCTGACCACCGTCGGCCGTGTGCAGACGCCCACGCTGTCCATCGTCGTCGAGCGCGAGGAGAAGATCCGCAAGCACGTCGCGCGCGACTACTGGGAGATCCGCGGCAGCTTCGATGCCGAGGCCGGCCAGTACGAGGGCAAGTGGTTCGACCCGGCCTGGAAGAAGAACGCCGAGGATGCCGAGCTCAGGGCCGACCGCGTCTGGACCCAGGCCGAGGCCGAGGCCATCGCCGCCGCGGTGAAGGGCCAGCCGGCATCCGTCACTGAAGAGAGCAAGCCCAGCTCGCAGAGCAGCCCGGGCCTCTATGACCTGACCACGCTGCAGCGCGAGGCCAACTCGCGCTTCGGCTTCTCGGCCAAGACCACGCTGGGCCTGGCCCAGGCGCTGTACGAGAAGCACAAGGTCCTCACCTACCCGCGTACCGACTCGCGCTACCTGCCGGAGGACTACCTGGCCGTCGCCAAGCAGACCGCGGAGATGATCGCCGAGGAGGACCTGCCCGGTCCGCTGCAGGCCCTCGCCGGCCATGCGCGCGTGGCGCTCAACAAGGGCTACATCAAGCCCACGAAGAAGGTCTTCGACAACGCCAAGGTCTCGGACCACTTTGCCATCATCCCCACGCTGCAGGCGCCCAAGAGCCTCACCGAGGCCGAGGCCAAGCTCTATGAGCTCGTGGTCAAGCGCTTCCTGGCGGTGTTCTTCCCCGCGGCCGAATTCCAGGTCACCACCCGCATCTCGACCGTGACCGCCGCCGGCAAGGACTACAAGTTCCAGACCAACGGCAAGGTGCTGGTGAACCCGGGCTGGCTGGCCGTCTACGGCAAGGAAGCCCAGAGCGAGGACGACGGCAGCGGCGCGAGCCTGGTGCCGGTGAAGCCCGGCGAGGTGGTGCGCACCGAGAGCGTCGACGTCAAGGGCCTGGCCACGAAGCCGCCCGCCCGCTACACGGAAGCGACGCTGCTGTCCGCCATGGAAGGCGCGGGCAAGCTGGTGGACGACGACGAGCTGCGCGAGGCCATGGCCGAGAAGGGCCTGGGCACGCCAGCCACGCGCGCCGCCACCATCGAAGGCCTGATCACCGAGAAGTACATGCTGCGCGAGGGCCGCGAGCTCATCCCCACGGCCAAGGCCTTCCAGCTGATGACGCTGCTGCGCGGCCTGGGCGTCGAGGACCTCACCAAGCCCGAGCTGACCGGCAACTGGGAGCACCAGCTCGCCGAGATGGAGAAGGGCCGCCTGAACCGCGAGGAGTTCATGGCCCGCATCGCCGAGATGACCCAGCGCGTGGTGCAGAAGGCCAAGGAATACGACCGCGACACCATCCCCGGCGACTACGCCACCCTCAAGACGCCCTGCCCGAAGTGCGGCGGCGTCGTGAAGGAGAACTACCGCCGCTTCACCTGCTGCGGCAAGTCGGGCGAGGGCGAAGGCTGCGGCTTCTCCATCGGCAAGATCCCGGGCGGCCGCAGCTTCGAGCTGCATGAGGTCGAGAAGTTCCTGCACGACAAGAAGATCGGCCCGCTCGAAGGCTTCCGCTCCAAGGCGGGCTGGCCCTTCACGGCCGAGCTGGCCCTGGTCTATGACGAGGAGATCCAGAACTGGAAGCTGGAGTTCGACTTCGGCGAGGACGCCAAGAAGGCCGATGAGGCCGCCGAGGCCGTGGACTTCAGCCAGTCCGAGCCGCTGGGCGCCTGCCCCAAGTGCGGCGGCACCGTCTACGAGCACGGCAGCAACTACGTCTGCGAGAAGAGCACCGGCCCGGCGCCCTCCTGCGACTTCAAGAGCGGCAAGATCATCCTGCAGCAGCCCATCGAGCTCAACCAGATGCGCAAGCTGCTGGAGGCCGGCAAGACGGACCTGCTGGAGAACTTCGTCTCGAACAAGACCCGCCGCAAGTTCAAGGCCTTCCTGGCCTTCGACGCCAAGGCCGGCAAGGTGATGTTCGAGTTCGAGCCGCGCGCGGCGAAGCCGGCGGCGAAGTCGGCGGCGCGCAAGACCGCCGCGAAGAAGGCCTGACCGCGCAGCCGTGGTGCCCCCCACGAGGAGTCGCATGCGCTTGCCGCTGAGGGACTGGAGCATCCAGACGCGCCTGATGGCGGGCCTCGGCCTCGTGGCCACGCTGCTGGTGCTCGCCGTCGGTGCGTACTGGACGAGCCGCGAGGAACGCCAGCTGACCGAGGCGCTGCTGCAGCGCCAGGAGCGGCTGGCCGAGATCGCCGCCCGTGGCTTTGCAGGCCCGATCTGGAATCTCGACAGCGCCGCGATCTCCAATCTGCTGGATGCCGTCATGGCCGACCCGGAGGTGCTGTCGGTCGAGCTGGAGGCCCTGGGCGTCGACGTCCAGCCGATGCGCCGCCACCGCGAGCAGGAGAGCCGCACGCCGCCGCTCGTGAAGGAGTTCGACGTCGTCTACCAGACGGCCTCGCAGCACCGGCCCGTGAAGGTCGGCCAGGCGCGGCTGCACTTCACCGGGGACCGCGTGGCGGCCGCGGTGTCGGAGATGCGCCGCTTCGTGGTGATGCTGCTCGCGGCCGTGCTCGTGGCCGTGCTGGCCTCCTGCTACTGGCTCGTGAACCGGCTCGTGAAGCAGCCGGTCTCGCGCCTGGGCGCCCTGGCGCAGCGCGTGTCGCATGGCGAGCTGGGGGTCACGCTGGACGTGGTGCGCCACGACGAGATCGGCGAGCTCACGCAGCAGTTCAACATCATGAGCCACCAGCTGCAGCAGTCCTCGGAAGGGCTGCGGGCCAGCGAGGCGCGCTACCGCAGCCTGTTCGAGAACGCCACCGAAGGCATCTTCCAGACGGACGGCCGCGGCCGCCTGCTCGGGCTGAACAAGGCCATGGCGCAGATGCTGGGCTACGAGCGTCCGGCCCAGGCGCTGGCGGTGTCCCGCAATCTGCGCCGCCTGGTCCGGCTCGAGCCCGGCGAGCTGCGGCGCGTGCTGCGGGCGCTGATGCGCCATCGCCTGCTGCAGCAGGTGCCGATGCTGGTGGGCACGCATGACGGCCGCCAGCTGTGGATCGAGCTCAGCGCCCACGTCGTGCCCGGGGCGCAGGGGCAGGGCGCGCGCATCGAGGGCATGATCAGCGACATCACCCAGCGCCGCCTGGCCGAGCAGGAGCTCACGCGGCACCGCGACCACCTCGAGGAGCTGGTGGAGGCGCGCACCATGGAGCTGTCCCAGGCCAAGATCCGCGCCGAGGCGGCGAACCAGTCCAAGAGCCGCTTCCTGGCCACCATGAGCCACGAGTTCCGCACGCCGCTCAACGCCATCCTCGGCTTCGCGCAGCTGCTGCAGATGGACGAGCGCCTGGACGACGGCCAGCGCGGCAAGATCAACCTCGTGCGCGACTCCGGCGAGCACCTGCTGGCACTCATCACGGATCTGCTGGACATGGCCAGCATCGAGGCCGGCAAGGTGCGCCTGCAGCCCGCCACCGTGGACCTGCGCGCGCTGCTGGAGGTGGCCTGCGACGCCATCCGGCTGCGGGTGGCGGAGAAGCGCCTCGCCTTCCAGGTGCACATCGACGAGAACCTGCCGCTGCGCGTGCGCGTGGACGGCCAGCGCCTGCGCCAGGTGCTGCTCAACCTGCTCTCCAACGCCGTCAAGTTCACGGACCACGGCCGGCTGAGCCTCGTCGCCGAGCTCGTGGCGCAGAGCCCGGCCACCGCCACGGTGCGCATCGAGGTCAGCGACACCGGCATCGGCATGGACGACGCCCAGGCGAGCCGCCTGTTCCAGCCCTTCGAGCAGGTGGCCGAGGATGCCCGCCGCGCCGGCGGGACCGGCCTCGGCCTGTCCATCAGCCAGCAGCTCGTGCGCCTGATGGGCAGCCGCATCGAGGTGCACAGCGAGCCCGGCGTCGGCAGCCGCTTCTGGTTCGACCTCGAGCTGCCGCTGCAGTCGTGAACGGGCGGGGCGGGCGATGAACGACACGGTCCTGGCCAAGCTGATGGCCATCATGGCCGCGGTCAGCATCGGCTGGCTCGTCGGGCGCATGCGCTGGCTTGGCGAGGCCGATGCCGGCGGCAGCGGCGGCGATCCCGCCCGGGTGCTGTCCAACGCCGCCTTCTTCATCTTCGTGCCGGCGCTGATGTTCCGCACCACGGCCCGCATCGACTTCCACCACCTGCCCTGGGTCACGCTGATCGGCTTCTTCACGCCCGTCGTGCTGGGCATGCTGGCCTGCTACGGCTGGCTGCGCCTCCGCGGGCAGGGGGCGGTCGCGAGCCCCAGCGTGCGGGCCATCACGGCGAGCTTCGGCAACACGCTGCAGGTGGGCGTGCCGCTGGCCGCGGCGGTCTTCGGGGAGCAGGGGCTGGCCATCCACATCACCGTGGTCAGCCTGCATGCGCTGACGCTGCTGAGCGTGCTGACCCTGCTGGTGGAGCTGGACCTCGCCCGCGCCGCGCATGCCCACAACCCCCTGGGCCTGCGCGCGACGATGCGGGCCACGGCGCGCAACACCATCATCCACCCCGTGGTGCTGCCGGTGCTGGCGGGCCTCGCCTGGAACGCGACCGGGTGGGCGCTGCCGGCGGCGCTGGACGAAGTGCTGCAGATGCTGGGCACGGCGGTGGTGCCGCTGTGCCTGACGCTCATCGGCATGTCCCTGGCCTACTACGGCTGGCCGGCGCGCTGGCGCTCGGTGCTGGGCCTGCTCGTGTGGAAGCTGCTGGTGCTGCCGGGCCTGGTGCTGGCCCTGGGCCTGTGGGGGCTGAAACTGCCGGCCCTGCCGCTGGCCGTGATCGTGATGATGGCCGCGCTGCCGCCGGGCTCCAATGCGCTGATCTTCGCGCAGCGCTACCGCTGCGAGGAAGCCGAGACCACGGCCGCCGTCGTGCTGGGCACCCTGATCTTCGCCGGCACCGCGCCGCTATGGCTCCTGGGACTGGCGCGCCTCGGCTTGCTCTGATGCACTGGGGGCCTGTTCTGTCAGGGGCCCCGCGCCAGGCGAGGGCCAGGTCTTGCCCATGTCCCCCTCTGTCACGCTGATCTGCGCCGATGCGGTGCCCGCCGCATCGCTGCACGAGGCCTTCACCGCCGCCTTCGCCGACTACCTGATCGGCCCCTTCGTGCTGCCGCCCGAGGCCTGGCCGGGATTCCTGGCCCGGCAGGGGATCGACCTGGCATTGAGCCGCGTGGCCGTCGATGGGCAGGGCCGTCCGCTGGCCTTCGCCTTCACGGCGCCGCGTCCGGCCCGGTCCAGCTGGCGCCTCGGCACCATGGGCGCCTTGCCGGCCGCACGGGGCAGCGGGGCGGCCCCCGCGCTGCTGGCGGACTTCCTGGCGCGGGCGCGCGCCGCCGGCTGCGAACAGACGGAGCTTGAAGTCTTCGCCCAGAACGAGCGGGCCCGGCGGCTGTATGAGCGCCACGGTTTCGAGACGCGGGACCTGCTGCAGGGCTGGGCCGGGACGGTGCCGCCCGGCCCCGGCGTGGGCTGGCGCGAGCTGGCCTGGAACGAGGCCCTGGCCTGGCTCGACGCGGCCGAGGCCGAGGGCCTGGCCCTGCCGCTGCAGCAGACGCGGCTTGGCCTCGCGTCCGCGCAGGGGCAGCGGGCCTTCGCCTGGGGCGGGGCGCTCGTCACCGGGGCGCCCAGGCCCGACGACGACGGGTGCTTCCAGCTCAGTGCCGTCGTGGACCGCGATCCCTCGCAGGCGGACCTGCGCGCCTTGCTGCAGGCCCTGGCCGCCGCGCATCCCGGCTGGCGGCATTGGCGCATGCCGCAGCTGCTGCGCCCGTCGGTCGGGGGCGAGGCCCTGGCGTCGCTGGGCCTGGGCGCCGAGCCCCTGCACCAGCTCTGGATGCGCCGGGTCGGGTGATCAGGCCGCCTGCAGCGGCAGGTGGATCTCCACCAGCGCCTCGTGCGCGGGCACATCGGGGAAGAAGCGCAGTCGGTGCAGGAAGGGCGGCGCGTCGCGCAGCTCGTGGCCGCTCTGCGGCAGCCAGACGCCGTAGAGCCAGCGGATGGCCTGGTCGAGGCTGGCGTCCGGCCCTTCGTGGCGCAGCACCGCGTGCAGGCCGCCCTCGATGCGCGAGGCCACCAGCCCTTGCGGATTCGGCGGCACCGGCGCCTCCCAGGCGACGGCCAGCCCGAATCGGCAGTCGGCCGGGGCCACGGAGGCCGGATCGTCATAGAGCAGGTTGTAGGTCGCGGCCCGCGAGGGCGGCAGCTGGCGCTCGCGCCGCCACGCGATGAAGCGCTGCAGGCTGGGCGCCAGGTCCTGCATCGGGCCGCGATGCACCAGCAGCGCGACGGGGACGTCCGGGCGCCGCTCGAGGCGCACCTGGGCGAGGGAGAAGATCGTGTCGTTCATGGGCCATTGCTCCGCGAGATGAAGTTGCTGCTCGCAGGCGGCCCAGCGGGCGGAGCGCGGGTCACGCCGCCACTGGCTGGGCGTCTTGCCGAGCAGGCGACGAAACGCCCGGGTGAAGGCCTCGGGGCTCTCGTAGCCGCTGGCCAGCGCCACCTCCAGCACCGGCAGCGCCGGCCGGTGCGCGAGCTGCTGGGCGGCGCGTCGCATGCGGGAGAGCAGCACGTAGCGCGCCAGCGGCAGCCCGCACAGGGCGGCGAACTGGCGGTGGAAGTGGAAGGGCGAGCTGTGGGCGAGTGCCGACAGGCCGGCGAGGTCCAGCGCCGCGCCGGGCTGGGCATCGACATGGCGCAGGACCCGCTGCATGCGGGCCTGCCAGCGCTGGGGGCTGTCGGTCGGGGAGGGCAGGGCGGGCGTGTTCATCGTGGGGCGAAGCCTACCCCCGCACCCGCCCGCGCGCCGTGCCGATCTTGCGGACCCGCGGGCGCTGCCGGCCCGTGCTGCCGCAAGATCGGCTTGCCCAGCGGCGAAAGCCGTCGCCGGGCGCCGGCCGGGGGCGAGGGCGGAGAATGGGGCGCATGAGTACCGCCGTTTCGCTCACCGCCGGGGCCGCGCCCCGGCCCGATCCCGCCCAGGACCTCCCGGCCTACATGAGCGCCCTGGGCGTGGCCGCCCGTGCCGCCAGCCGGCTGATGGCCGCGGCCCCGACCGCCGCCAAGAACACCGCCCTGCTGGCCCTGGCGCGGCGCCTGCGTGCCGAGGGGCCGGCCCTGGCCGCCGCCAACGCCCGCGACCTGCAGGCCGCCGAGGCCGCCGGCCTGGCCGGCCCGATGCTGGACCGCCTGCGCCTCACGCCCGCCGTGATCGCCACCGTGGCCGAGGGCTGCGAGCAGATCGCCGCCATGCCGGACCCCATCGGCGAGATCACCGGCGTGAAGCGCCGCCCCACCGGCATCAGCGTGGGGCAGATGCGCGTGCCGCTGGGCGTCTTCGGCATGATCTACGAGAGCCGCCCCAACGTGACCATCGAGGCCGCCTCGCTGGCCATCAAGAGCGGCAATGCCTGCCTGCTGCGCGGTGGCTCAGAAGCGTTCCACTCGAACCAGGCGCTGGCCGCGCTCGTGGCACAGAGCCTCGAGGAGGCCGGCCTGCCGGCCGCCGCCGTGCAGCTTGTCGGCACCACCGATCGCGCCGCCGTGGGCCTGCTCATCGCCATGCCGGCCTATGTGGACGTGATCATCCCGCGCGGCGGCAAGGGCCTCATCGAGCGCATCGCCGCTGAGGCGCGCGTGCCCGTCATCAAGCACCTGGACGGCAACTGTCACTGCTACGTCGATGCCGAGGTCGACCTCGACCTGGCCCTGCGCGTGGTGGACAACGCCAAGACGCAGAAGGTGAGCCCCTGCAACGCGACCGAGTCCCTGCTGGTGCATGCGGCGCAGGCGGCGGCCTTCCTGCCTCGCATGGGTGCGGTGTTCGCGGCCAAGGGCGTCGAGATGCGCGGCTGCCCGCGCAGCCTCGCGCTGCTTCAGGGCGTGCCCGGCGCGACACTCGTCGCGGCAACGGAGGCGGACTGGGACACGGAGTACCTCGCGCTGGTCATCAGCATCAAGGTGGTGGACAGCCTCGACGAGGCCATGGACCACATCAACCGCCACGGCTCGCACCACACCGATGCCATCCTCACCACGAACCACCCCAATGCCATGCGCTTCCTGCGCGAGGTGGACTCCGCCAGCGTGATGGTCAACGCCAGCACGCGCTTCGCGGACGGCTTCGAGTACGGCCTGGGCGCGGAGATCGGCATCTCGACCGACAAGTTCCACGCCCGCGGCCCGGTCGGCCTGGAAGGGCTGACGTCGATGAAGTGGGTCGTGCTGGGGCAGGGCGAGGTCCGCGGCTGAGGGCCCGCCGTCGAGGGGCGATGTGGGGCGCCGCGCAGGGGCCGTGTTATGGTCCGCGCACCGGATGTCCCTCGATGCCATGACCGCTGCTCCCCGACTGTCTTTCGCCTCGCGCGCCCTGCTGGCCGCCGCGCTGTCCCTGCCGATGGTCGCGCTGGCGGCCCCACCGGGCACCCGCTACGTCACGGAGAAGGGCTGGGGTGACCTGAGCTTCGAGGGTGACAAGTTCGAGCTGCTCGCGATGGGCTCCAACGGCCACAGCTGCACGCTGGACGGCCCGCGCAAGGGCGACATCGGGGATGCGGGCGACGGCTGCAAGGTGGCGTTCAAGCCGCTGCCGGGCGGGCGCCTGCAGGTGGGGCCCGCCTCGCCGGCCATGGAGTCGGCCTGCCGGATGTTCTGCGGCCAGCGGGCCACGTTCGAGGGCATCTACCACCCGACGCCGGCCGGCTGCACCGAGCCCGAACGGCAGGCGCGCCAGGCGGCGGGCCTCAAGGACTACAAGGCCGGCCGCCATGCCGAGGCCGCGGCGCGCTGGGCGGCGCTGGCCACCGCCTGCGGCCCCTACCTGCATTGGTCGGAGGCCTATGCCCTGAACAACGACCGCGCGGTGGCGGCCTATCACCTGGGGCAGTCGGACGAGTGCATCCGGCTGTCCCGCGAGGGGGCGAACGAGGAGCAGCTGAAGATGTTCCGCGAGACGGCCCCCACGGACCACGACATCCTGCTGCCGCTCTACCGCGCCGCGCGCTACAACCTGCAGCGCTGCAGCGGCAAGGCGGCGAAGTCCTGACCGGGGGGCGTGGGTGGCTCAGCGCCAGCCCGTGACCTGCGCGTCGGCCGGGGCCGAGAGCTTGTAGCGGGCGCTGAAGCGCTGCGTCTGCTTCGGGGCGAGCGTCTGGCGCCAGGCGCGGATGCCGCGTTGCTCGCGCCATTCGCCCGGCTGGGGCTCGGGGGTGAAGGTCGCATCGATGCGGATGTCCGCATGCTGGCTGACCGGGCTGGCCTCCAGCACCACGACCGGGATCGGCTTGTCGAGGCGGTTCTCCACCTCGTAGCTGCGTTCCACCTGGCGCTCCTGGCGCTGGCTGATGAGGCCGGACTGGGCGCCGTCAAGGCGCTCCGGCAGGCGGCGCACGCGCAGGCGATCGTCCCGGCCGAAGACCCAGTCGACCTTCTGCTCGCCGCTGAACAGCAGCTGGGAGTCCCCGACCAGCAGGCCGTCGCGGTAGAGCTGCAGCTTGCCGCGCGGCCAGCTGCCGGCCGGGCGCGAGAGCTCGGCGATGAGGAAGGCGGCGTTGTCGACCTGCGGCTGCACGCGGCTGTAGACACCGGCCTCGATCACCTCCTGGCCGAGCGACAGCTGCAGGGCTTGCGCGCCGCTGAGCAGGCGCTGGCGGCCGGGCAGGGTGTAGTCCGTGGCGAACTCGCCGGCAAAGACCTCGGGCGTGAACGGCGACCGCACCCGCGAGCCGGTGACCTGCACGTGCTCCAGCGCCCCGGGCTTGCTGTCCGCCATCATGACGGGGGCCGGCGCGGCGGCATAGCGAGGGCGCGGCTCCTCTTTCGGGCGGATGTCCAGCAGCCAGGGCGCGAGAAAGCCCGGCCCACCCTGCGGCCGGCCGAGCTCGGTGCTCAGGCGCAGCGGCACGCTGCTCCAGTCTTCGCCCGTCTTCTGCGAGGCCTCGGCGCGGCGCTCCACGCTCAGCTTGCCCGTGGCGGTGTCGAGGCGGGCGCGGTAGAGCGGCGTCCAGCCCGCCTGCTCGCTGCGGTAGACCAGGCGCAGCTCGCCGCCCGCGGCGGTGTCCACGGGCACGGTCAGGACCTGGTACTGGCGCTGCTCACCCTCCTGCTCACGGGCCTGGGCCAGCTGGCGGTCCAGGGCCTCCGCGCGTTCCTTGAGCGACTGCTGGCGCTGCAGCTGCTCGAACGTCTGGCGGCGCAGCGTCTCGAGCGTGTCCTGCAGGCGCGGGCCCGGGGGCAGCTCCTTGCCGGTCAGGTGGCGCAGGAAATTCAGCGAGACCTCGAGCGCCTCCTTCTCGGCCTGGAGCTGGCGGGACTGCTGCTCCAGCTCCCGCACCCGGCTGCCACGGTCGCATTCCGGCAGCAGCTCGGCGGGCTTGAGCTCCAGCCGGACCTCGCCCACGCCCATGTCGGCTGCGGGCAGGAGCTGGAGGGAATCGGCGACGAGGTCCGGGCTCAGGCAGCTGAAGCGGGCCTCGCGGGCATGGGGCGCCAGGGTCAGCGCCCGCTCGATCGTGGCGCCCTGGGGATGCAGGGTGACCTGGCGGAGGGTGTCGGAGGCGGGGGCGGCCTGGGCCAGGGAGGCCTGGCCCGCGGCGAGCAGGATCAGCAGCGGGAGGGGGCGGCACGTGACAGGCAGGGCGACGGGCATGGCAGTGGGGGCTGGCAATGGGAGCCTGAGCCTAACACCGCCAGCCCGCTGCCGGCCTCAGGTGCCCCAGAGCCCTTCGAGGCGGGATTCGCTGTGCAGCGCGTCCAGCGCCATGGCCGCGCTGGCCGGGCTCGGCTCGCGCAGCTGGCGAGCCAGGCGCGGGCGGGCCCAGACCCAGGCCACGGCCATCGCCAGCACGAGGCCCAGGGCGTAGAGCTCGAGGAAGCCGCCGACGCCCATCACCGCGGCCAGCACCTTGGCGAGGCCGAGGAAGGCGGCGAAGAGCCAGCTGCAGGCGCTCACGGCCCCCAGCAGGCTCGGGACCTTGGCGGCCTGACGCGCATAGTCCGCGTCACCGGCGGGCGCCAGCAGGCGGGGCAGGGCCCAGCGGTGCAGGGCGAAGCCGTTGAGCGTCAGCACGACCACGACGGCGATCTTGGCCAGCAGCTTGCCCTTGGAGGCGATGACGGCCGGCGCAAAGCCGGTGTCGATCCCGATGATCACCAGTCCGGTGATCCACAGAGCCAGCAGGGCGCGGCTCACCCAGACCGTGCCCTCCCTCAGTTGCTCGTGGTCGATGCGGCGGCGCATGAACACGGCCAGGTCGCCCATGACGATGCCCGCCGCAGCGGCGAAGCAGGCCAGGACGTGGGCATAGAGCGCCACCAGGCGCAGCAAGGCATCCCAATCCGGGAGTTGCATGATGAAGTCCTCGTGTAGGTCCTAAGACCTCCTCGGCACCGTCGTTCTTCTTTTTCTTGCGTGGATCGTTTGCAGGACGGGTGCGGCAGTCTAGGAGTGCGGAAGCCCCTCCGACTTCAGGGTATTGCCCGAGCCATGTCCTTCCAAACGGTTTCACGTCGACCCTGCCCCTTGGCGCGGCGCCGGGCACTGCGGCAAGGGGCTCGATCGGGAGCAGCTCGGCCGGCAATGGCACACTGCGGGCCATGAGTCTTCCCCCGCAAGCCAATTCCAGCCGCAAGGCCCTGGTGCTGTTCTCCGGCGGCCAGGATTCCACCGCCTGCCTCGCCTGGGCGCTGGACCGCTACGCCCGCGTCGAGACGCTGGGCTTCGACTACGGCCAGCGCCACCGCGTCGAGCTCGACTGCCGCCAGACCGTGCGCCGCGAGCTGGCCGCGCAGTTCCCCGCCTGGGGCGCCAAGCTGGGTGAGGACCATGTGCTGGATCTCTCTCTCCTGGGTCAGATCTCCGACACGGCGCTGACCGAATCGCGCGCCATCGAGATGCAGGCGAACGGCCTGCCCAACACCTTCGTGCCCGGTCGCAACCTGCTCTTCCTGAGCTTCGCGGCGACGCTGGCCTACCGCCGCGGGGCTTCCGTGCTGGTCGGCGGCATGTGCGAGACGGACTACTCCGGCTACCCGGACTGCCGGGACAACACGCTCAAGGCGCTGCAGGTGGCCCTGAGCCTGGGCCTGGACCAGCCCATGACCATCGAGACGCCGCTCATGTTCATCACCAAGGCTGAGACCTGGGCCCTCACCGAGCGCCTGGGCGGCGCGGCGCTGAACGCGCTGGTGGTCGAGCACACGCACACCTGCTACCTGGGCGACCGCACGCTGCGGCACGCCTGGGGCCATGGCTGCGGCACCTGCCCGGCCTGCGAGCTGCGGGCGCAGGGCTATGAGGGCTGGCTGGCGGGTCGCGGGGCGTGAGCGGGATGACGTCCTGGTCCTGGACCCCCTGGGTGCTCGGCGCCCTGCTCTTCTTCTGGGGCGTGGGTGGCTACAACCGCATGATGCGGCTGCGCAATGCCATCGGCGCGGCCTACGGGCAGCTGGACGGCCTGCTCAGCCAGCGTGCGCAGCTGTGCGCCCGGCTGCTGGAGGGGCTGCGGCCGCTGCTGCAGAACGAGCAGGCCACCTTCGATGCGCTGGAGAGCGCCCAGGCCGAGGCCCAGGCGGCGGCGAACGCCGTGCGCGCCCGGCCCTTCGCGGCGGACCCGGTCGCCGCGCTGGCCGTGGCGGCGGCGGTGCATGCCGCGGCGCTCACGCGGCTGATGTCCCTCGTCGAACACCACGGCGAGCTCGCCGAGCATCCCGAGGTCTTCGCGCTGGTCGACGAGCTGAAGATGGTCGAGCGCCAGCGCGCCTTCGCCCGGCAGCTGTTCAACCAGGCGGTGAGTGTCTACAACGAGGCGGTGCAGCAGTTCCCGACGCGGGTCCTGGCCAGCTTCTTCGGCTTCGGCGAGGCCCGCTCGCTCTGATCTTGCGCGCGGCCGGGAGGCGGTGGCCCCCAGCCCGGCGCGGGTCTCAGCTGCACTCGATCACGCCGGAGCTCACCAGCTCCTGGAACAGCGCCATCAGCGCCTGGCCGCGCATCGCGTAGGGGTTCAGGCGCGTGGTGTCGCAGTACTTGAGCACCAGGGCCGGGTTGAGCCGGTGCAGGTTGACCTGGCCCATCGACCAGCCGGCGAAGCGGCGCTCGTCGATTTCCTCGTAGCTCAGCAGGATCACGTCGTGGTGGCGCGGATCCTGGACGATGGCCTTGTAGCGCGCATTGACGGCATCGCGGCCGCCCTCGAGCACCTGGATGAAGACACCGTCGCTCAGGCACAGCAGGCCGGTGATGCCTTCGGCCGGGTTGTGTTCTCGTGACTGCTTGAGGATGGCGGCCAGCTGGCTTTCCTTGGTGCCTTCGGCGGCACGGCTGGCATAGAGAAGACGGACAAGCATGGGGCACTCCGGGAGGGTGGGGCGGGGCTTACTTCTTGCTGAGCAGCGAGAGGAATTCGCGACGCAGGTTCGGATCCTTGAGGAAGGCGCCGCGCATCACACTGTTGGTCATCATCGAGTCGCTGTCCTTGACGCCGCGCCAATGCATGCAGAAATGGTCGGCCTCCATCACGATGCCGAGGCCGTCCGGCTGGACCCGCTCCTGCAGCTCGTTGGCCAGCATCGTCACGGCCTCTTCCTGGATCTGGGGGCGGCTCATGATCCAGTCGGTGAGCCGCGCGTACTTCGACAGGCCGATCAGGTTCGAGTGCTCGTTGGGCAGCAGGCCGATCCACACCCGGCCGACGATGGGGCACAGGTGGTGCGAGCAGGCCGAGCGCACGGTGATGGGGCCGACGATCATCAGCTCGTTGAGCCGCGTGATGTTGGGGAACTCGGTGACGTCCGGCGCCTGCACATAGCGCCCCTTGAACACCTCGCGGACGAACATCTTGGCCACGCGCTTGGCGGTGTCCTGCGTGTTGTGGTCGCTGTCGGTGTCGATCACCAGGGCCCGCAGCACGCCCTGGAGCTGCTTCTGGACTTCGGCCTGGATCTCGTCGAGCTCGCCGTCCTCGATGAAGTCGGCGATGTTGTCGTTGGCGTGGTGTCGGCAGTCGGCGGCGAGCAGGCGGTAGCGCACGCGCTCCGAGGCGGGCAGCGCGGCCAGCTCGTCGGCGCTGAGGGCGGGGAGGGAGGCGGTCTTGCCGGGCATGGGGGTCTCGCAGAGAACTTGTTGTGCGCGGATTGTGGCCTCTTTGGCGGCAAAGAGCGCAGGCGCCGGGCGCTTGTCCCCAGGGGCCGGCAGGGCAAGGGCGGTGGGCGTCGCATGGAGGCAGGCTGGGGAGGCGACGGCGCCGCCGTCTGACGCCCGTCGCCGGCCCCCTTCAAACCGGCCTAAGTCTCGGAACGGGGCGGCACTTACACTGCCCGGGTGTCTGAAAACTCCTCCTCCACCGCTGCCGGCATCCCCCTGCAGCGCCTCCTGCTCCAGACCGCGGACGCCGTCCAGGCCGTGCGCCAGGGGCGCTCGCTCACGGATGTCCTGGCCCGCTGCCCGCGCGAGCTGCGCCCTGGCACCCAGGCCCTGAGCTTCCACGTCCTGCGCCACCTGGGCGCGGCCCAGGCTCTGCGCCGCCAGCTCGCGCCCAAGGCGCCACCGCCCAAGGTCGAGAACCTGCTGCTGTGCGCGCTGGCCCTGCTGTGGCCCGCCGAGGAGCCGCCCTACGCCGCCCATACCGTCGTCGACCAGGCCGTGCGGGCCATGCGCCAGCGCGCGGCCCCGAGCGCTGGCTTCGTGAACGCCGTGCTGCGCCGCTTCCTGCGGGAGCGCGAGGCCCTCGTGCAGGCCCTGCAGCGCGACCCGGTGGCGCACCACAACCATCCGCAGTGGTGGATCGACCGCGTCCGTCAGGACTGGCCCGAGCACTGGCAGGGCATCCTGGCCGCCAACAACAGCCGTCCCCCCATGACGCTGCGCGTGAACGCCCGCCAGGGCAGCGCGGCGGACTACCAGGCCCGCCTGACGGCGCAGGGACTGGCCTCGCGCCTGCTGGGCGATCGTCTGCCGCAGGGCCTGCTGCTGGATCGCCCGCAGCCGGTGTCCGCGCTGCCGGGCTTCGAGCAGGGGGCCGTGTCGGTGCAGGACGCCGCCGCCCAGATCGCCGCCCCGCTGACGGTGGCCGCCCTGCGCGGGCGCACGGGCGAGGGGCAAGACCTGGCCCTCGCCGCCCTGCCAAGCGGCGCCCGGGTGCTCGACGCCTGCTCCGCGCCGGGGGGCAAGACCGCGCACCTGCTGGAGCTGCAGGCGCTGGACCTGCTGGCCCTGGACGCCGACGCCGAGCGCCTGGCCCGCGTCAATGACAACCTTGCCCGCCTGCAGCTGCAGGCCGGCACCCGCGCGGTGGATGCCCGCCAGACCGCCGACTGGTGGGACGGCCGCCCCTTTGACGCCATCCTGCTCGACGCGCCGTGCAGCGCCTCCGGCATCGTGCGCCGCCACCCGGACGTGCGCTGGCTGCGCCGCCCGGAGGACATCGCCCAGCTGGCGCGCATCCAGGCCGAGCTGCTGGACGCCCTGTGGCCGCTGCTCAAGCCGGGGGGGCGGCTCGTCTACGCCACCTGCTCGCTGTTCAGGGCGGAGGGGCAGGACCAGGTCGACGCATTTTTGCAACGCCGGCCTGATGCGAAGGCCCTGGAGTGTGCCGGGCTCACGGGCCATCTGCTACCCGTGCCTGACAATGGCTCCCAGAACGCGGCCGGGCAGGCTGTCCCGCTGGACGGCTTCTTCTATGCCCTGCTCCTGAAATCGCCCGCATCCACCCACTGATGGTTCTTGCTCCCCTGGCGCCGGTGTCGCCATGTCTGCTGCGCTGCGCCTGGCCCGCCAAGGGTCTGGGCCGCGCTGTGGCATGGGGCGGGCGGCTGCTTCTGGGGATCGTGCTGATGCTGGCCCTGCTGCTCGGGGCGGTGTCCGCGGCGCGCGCCGAGGGCATCCACCTGAGCGACCTGCGCACGGAGCGCACCGACGACGGCTTGCAGCTGAGTTTCAGCGCTCGCTTCGAGCTGACCCGCCCGGTGGAGGAGGCCTTGCTCAAGGGCTTGCCGGTCTTCTTCCAGGCCGAGGTCACCGTGATGCGCAGCCGCTGGTACTGGCGCGATGCCCGTGCGGCGCGGGCCACGCGCAGCTGGCGCCTCGTCTGGCAGCCGCTGACCCGCCAGTACCGGGTGACCACCGAGGGCCTGCACCAGAACTTCGACTCCCTCCCCGAGGCCCTGGCCTTCATGCGGGGTGTCGCCGGCTGGCGCATCGCCGAGCCCCGCGACATCGACGAGGAAGGCAAGTACTACCTCGAGTTCAGCTACAAGCTCGACACCTCCCAGCTGCCGCGCCCCATGCAGATCGGCCTGGGCGCGCCGCAGGGCTGGGGCCTGAGCGTCGAGCAGCGCCTCAACCTCGCGCCTGATTTCAGCGCCAAGCTGCAGCCATGAGCGCCGCCCGGCCGCCCGTAGGCGCGAATTCCCGCCTGGCGGGACCGCACATCGTGCGAAGGGTGCCCACAATGGACGCCGCCCGGCCGCCCGTAGGCGCGAATTCCCGCCTGGCGGGACCGCACATCGTGCGAAGGATGCTCCCGTGAGCCGTGTGAGACGCTGGGCCTGGCTGGTCTCGCTGCTGGCCGTTGCCGGGGCGGGCGGCCTGCTGGCCTTCCTGCTGTCCATCGGCGCCACGGCGGAGCGCGGCTTCTTCGTGCGGCATTCGCTCTGGCTCCTGGGGCTGAATGTCGGCGTGGCGGTCGTGCTGGCCACGGTCATCATCAGCGCCGGCGTCCGTCTGGTGCTGCGGGTGCGCCGGGGCAAGTTCGGCAGTCGCCTGCTGCTCAAGCTCGCCGGCATCTTTGCCCTCGTGGGCGTGGTGCCGGGCGTGCTGATCTACACCGTGTCCTACCAGTTCGTGAACCGCTCCATCGAAAGCTGGTTCGACGTGCGCCTCGCCAGCGCCCTGGAGTCCGGCCTGAAGCTGGGGCAGGGCACGCTCGACGGCCTCGTCAACGAGCTGGGCACCAAGACACGCAGTGCCGCCGAGCGCCTGGGCGAGCAGGGCGGCACGCCGATGACGCTGGCGCTCGAGCGGCTGCGGGACCAGCTCTCGGCCCGTTCCGTCAGCCTGCTGGGCGCCAACGGGCAGCCGCTGGCGGTGGTCGGCGGCGCGGACAACCCCTCGCTCACCCTCAGCCGCACCAGCAGCAACCTGCTGCGCGACGTGCGCCGCCAGGGCGTGATCAGCAAGATCGAAGGCCTGGAGGACGAGGCCAAGGCGCTGCAGGGCCAGGCCCGCATCCGCGCCCTGGCCCTCGTGCCCAGCAACGACTTCAGCCTCGGCGCCAGCGACCGCTATCTGATGGTCGTGCAGGGCCTGCCGGGCTCGGTGCTGGCCAATGCGCTCGCCGTGCAGAACGCCAACCTCGAGTACCAGCAGCGCTCGCTGGAACGGGACGGCATGCGCGGCATGTACCTCGGTACGCTCACGCTGGTGCTGATCCTGGCCACCTTCGCCGCGCTGCTGCTGGCCGTGACCCTGGGCGACCAGCTCGCCCAGCCGCTGCTGCTGCTGGCCGACGGCATGCGCCAGGTGGCACAGGGCGACCTCACCGCCAAGCCCACCATCGCCTCGCGCGACGAGCTGGGCGGCCTCACCCGCAGCTTTGCCGACATGACCCAGCAGCTGGCCGATGCCCGCCACATGGTCGAGCAGAGCGTGACCCAGCTTGAAAGCGCCCGCACCCACCTCCAGACCATCCTGGACAACCTCACCGCCGGCGTGATCGGCTTCGATGCCCGCGGCGGCATGGACACCATCAACCCCGGCGCCACGCGCATCCTGCGCCTGCCGCTGTCGGCCTACCAGGGGCAGCGCATGGAGGCGGTGCCCGAGCTGCAGGACTTCGCCGCCGAGGTCGCCCAGCGCTTCGCCAGCAGCGAGGACAGCGACGGCACCTGGCAGGACAGCTTCGAGCTCAAGCTGCCGGGGCAGGAGGAATCGCTCAACCTGCTGATGCGCGGCGCGACCCTGCCCGAGGGCGAGCGGCTGATCGTGTTCGACGACATCTCCGAGGTCGTGTCGGCCCAGCGCTCCGCGGCCTGGAGCGAAGTGGCCCGGCGTCTGGCGCACGAGATCAAGAACCCGCTGACGCCCATCCAGCTCTCGGCCGAGCGCCTGCAGCACAAGCTCGAGGCCAAGCTCGAGGGGCCGGACCAGGCCATGCTCGTGCGTTCGGTCGGCACCATCGTCAACCAGGTGCAGGCGATGAAGCAGCTCGTCAACGAGTTCCGCGACTACGCCCGCCTGCCCGCCGCGCAGCTCAAGCCGCTGGACCTCAATGCGCTGGTGGGCGAGGTGCTGATGCTCTATGCCTCGGCCCAGGAGGCCGGGCGGCTGCATGCCGAGCTCACCGCGGATCTCCCCATGATCGTGGGGGACGCGACCCAGCTGCGCCAGGTCATCCACAACCTGGTGCAGAACGCGCTCGACGCGGTTGCTGATCGAGAACAAGGGCATGTGCGGGTACGCACGCTCAAATCTCTGGGCGACACTGGCGAACTTCGGGGCTTGCGCCTCGTGATCTCGGATAACGGTCCCGGCTTTGCGGAGAAAGTGCTCAAGAGAGCCTTCGAGCCCTACGTGACCACCAAGTCCAAGGGCACGGGGCTGGGGCTGGCCGTGGTCAAGAAGATCGCCGACGAGCATGGGGCGCGCATCCGCCTCAGCAATCTGCATCCCGAGGCCGACGAGTCCCTGCCGCCGAACGGCGCGCAAGTTTCGTTATCATTTTCAAAACTCGCGACTGCACCGAGCCCGGCCGAGCCGAGCGACGCTCCCGGGGCTGCGTGAACAGTAGGCATACATGGCAACCATTCTTGTTGTTGACGACGAACTGGGCATCCGGGCCCTGTTGTCTGAAATCCTGACCGACGAAGGTCACACGATCGAGCTGGCGGAAAACGCCGGCCAGGCCCGCGCCGTCCGTGAGCGCATGCGCCCCGACCTCGTGCTGCTGGACATCTGGATGCCCGACGTCGACGGCGTCACCCTGCTCAAGGAGTGGGGCAGCAGCGGCCAGCTGACCATGCCCGTCATCATGATGAGCGGCCACGGCACCATCGACACCGCGGTGGAGGCCACCAAGTTCGGCGCCATCGCCTTCCTGGAAAAGCCCATCACGCTGCAGAAGCTCCTGCGCGCGGTCGAGCAGGCCCTCGTCAAGACCGCCCCGCGCCCGGCCGCCCCGGCGCCCGGTCTGCCGAGCTACGCGGCGCGTCCGGAGCTGCCCATGCACCCGCACAGTTCGGTGCTGAACCACAGCGGCCATGCCGTGGCGCCGGTGATCGCCCCTGTGCAGGCGCTGGCCTCCGAACAGCTCTTCGAGCTCGACCGTCCGCTGCGCGAGGCGCGCGATGCCTTCGAGAAGAGCTACTTCGAGTTCCACCTGGCCAAGGAGAACGGCTCCATGACCCGCGTGGCCGAGAAGACCGGCCTCGAGCGCACCCATCTGTACCGAAAGCTCAAGCAGCTGGGCGTTGATCTTTCAAGAAATAAGCGCAACAGCCAAATTTAGTGTTATAGTCATGGTCTTCGCTGATCTTTGCGCCGCAAGACGCAGGCGGTCAGAGAAGAAAAGATGGCCAAGTAGCTCAGTTGGTAGAGCAGCGGATTGAAAATCCGCGTGTCGGTGGTTCGATTCCGCCCTTGGCCACCAAGACAAGTGCTTCGATCGCCTCCCGGCGGCTGAAGCCGCAACAAAAGCCCGGCATGCCCGGGCTTTTTTGCGTCCGTGTGGGCCACCGACGGTGGGTGACGGGCCGCTCGCCTCGGGGCGGCTTCCGCAATTCCCCCGTAGGCCCGGGCGGCGGTCCCACGTAGCATGCCGGACTTTTTAGGGAGCCTCCCATGGATCAAGACAATTCGCTCAACGTCGGCCGCGACGCCCGCATCCTGGCCCGCAAGTCCTGGACCGCCTACATCCGCGTCGTCCTCCTGGGCCTGGTGGCCCTGGTGCTGCTGGCCGCGTTCTGGGGGGCCAACTGGAAGGGCGGGCTGCTGCTCACGGTGCCGGTGGTGGCCTTCCTGGTCTACCAGGTGCTGGAAATCCGCAGCCACCATCTCTATGTCGACGACATCGGCGTCTGGCATTCCCGCGGCATCCTGCCCTGGAGCAAGGGCATCACCGGCGTGAAGTGGCGCGACCTGGACGAGGCCGTCTTCTTCCAGGGCCTGGGCAGCTGGCTGCTGAAGTCCTACACGGTGCGCATCGGGCACCGCTTCACCAAGGCCAACGAGATCATCATGACGCACATGGCCGGCGGGCATGAGGCCGCCATGACGGTCAACGCCATGCACCAGGACCTGGTGCGCCAGGGACGCCTGGGCTGACGCCGGGCCGCGCCGTGCCGCGGGCCCGCCCGGCGCCTGTGTGACAGCCCCGACACGCCGCCCTTATCAAGCTGTCATCCGGCCTTGCGATGCTGCCGGACTTCACTCACGGAGTCCCGCATGTCCATCGTCCCAGTGCCCGTTTCCACCCGCGCGTCGCGCCGCCTGACGCCGCTGGCCGCCTTGCCGGTGGCCATCCTGCTGGCGGCGTTGGCCGCCTGCGGGGGCAGTGCCTCCGAACCCCAGCCCTGGCCGCCGGCCTCCGCGGTGATCGCTCACCGTGGCGCGTCCGCCCTGCGTCCCGAGCACACGCTGGCCGCCTACCAGAAGGCCATCGACGACGGCGCGGACATCATCGAGCCCGATCTCGTCTCGACCAAGGACGGCGTGCTGGTGGCCCGCCACGAGAACGCCATCGCCATCCTGAACGCCGACGGCAGCCTCAAGGAGGCCACGACGAACGTGGCGGACAAGCCCGAGTTCAAGGACCGGCTGCGCACCAAGTCCGTCGACGGCGTCAGCATCCGGGGCTGGTTCACGGAGGACTTCACGCTGGCCGAGCTCAAGACGCTGCGCGCCCGCGAGCGCATTCCGGCCGTGCGCCCGGGCAATGTCACCTTCAACGACCAGTTCGAGGTCCCGACGCTGCAGGAGGTGATCGACCTCGCCAAGGCGCAGACGGCCGCCAAGGGCCGCACCATCGGCATCATTCCCGAGACCAAGCACCCGTCCTACTTCCAGTCCATCGGCCTGCCGCTGGAGCCGACCCTGCTGTCGGTGCTCGACAAGAACGGCTGGAACCACCGCGATGCGCCGGTGATCGTCCAGTCCTTCGAGGTGGCCAACCTGAAGGCCATCGCGCAGAAGAGCACGGTGCGCCTGGTGCAGCTGATCAACAGCAGCGGCCGGCCCTGGGACTTCATCCAGGAAGGCGCGGCCAACACGCGCAGCTACGCCGACCTGGTCACCCCGGACGGGCTGAAGGAGATCGCCCGCTACGCCTATGCGGTCGGTCCGTACAAGGAATGGGTGATCCCGCAGGTCCGCGATGCCAAGGGCGTGGCCACGGGCCTGGGCCAGCCGACGAGCTTCGCGCGTGACGCGCACGCGGCGGGGCTGAAGATCACGATCTGGACGCTGCGACCGGAGAACGCCTTCCTGCCGACCGGTCTGCAGGGGGCGCCGTCCGCCGACGCCACGGCGCGCGGCAACAGCGTGGCGGAAATCCGCGCCTACCTCGATGCCGGCATCGACGGCTTCTTCACCGACGACTCCGCCGTCGGCCGCCTGGCGGTGCAGGGCTGGAAGCCGGCGAACTGAGCGGGCGCGCGGCGGTGATTTGACGCACGGACCCGCCGTGCGTCGGGCGGATTCCCTGGCGCGGCGCGGATCTTGAGCGGGCCTCGCGGTACGATGCCGGCCCCAGCCGCATCAACGCCCGCCGCCCGCGCCATGAGATCGTCCATCCACATCGTCGACGTCGACCGCACGGAGACCTGGACGCGCTACCGCAAGGGCCTGTGCGACACCTGCGCCGCCAACTGCTGCACCATGCCCGTGGAGGCCCGCCTGGCGGACCTCGTGCGACTGGGGCTGGTCGATGCCTTCGAGGCCGAGCACGAGGCGCCCAAGCAGATCGCCAAGCGTCTGAGCAAGGCGGGGCTGATCGAGCACTTCAGCTTCCGCCATGAGATCTTCCAGCTGGCCCGCCGTGCCGGGGGCGACTGCCAGTTCCTCGATGCGAAGACGCGACGCTGCACGGTCTACGAGCGCCGCCCGGACATCTGCCGCAAGCATCCCCAGGTGGGGCCGCGGCCCGGGCACTGCCCCTTCGGCCCCCGCCGCGAGGCACCGCAGCGGGACTGAGACCGCGGGATGGATGCGGCGTCAGCGCGGCCCGTCCCTCGGCCGCAAGGCCCCGGCGCGCCGGGGGCGGGCCGATCCGGGATAATCGGCGCCGTCCCCCTTCCCAGGGGCCCGACCCTCTCGCTGCAGCATCCATGTCGAATCTGATTGTTCACGGCGGCACCCCGCTGGCTGGCCGCATCATCCCCTCGGCCAACAAGAACGCCATCCTGCCCATCCTGTGCGCCACCCTGCTCACCGCCGAGCCGGTGCGCTTGCGGGGCATCACCGAGATCACCGACGTCAAGAAGATCCTCGAGGTCTTCCGCAAGCTGGGCAGCACCGTCGAGGTGGACTACAAGACCGGCATCCTGGACGTGCACCACCGCGACACCCATTTCGATGCCGCGACGGACCGCCTGCCGGAGGAGATGCGCTCCTCCATCATGCTGGTGCCGGGCCTGATGGCGCGTTTCGGCGCCGCCCGCATCGAGGACGACGTCAAGGGCTGCACGCTGGGCGCCCGCGAGATCGATCCGCACGTGGAGGTCTTCGAGCGCTTCGGCGCCAGCGTGCAGCGTCTGAGCGACGGCCTGCTGCTGAGCGTCGACCGCCCGCTCAAGGCCAACGACCACTGGACGGACTACGCCTCCGTCACCACCACCGAGAATTTCGTGCTCTGCGCCGCGCTGGCCGAAGGCACCTCGACGCTGATGAACGCGGCCTCCGAGCCGCACGTGCAGGAGTTCTGCGCCTTCATGCAGATGCTGGGCGCGAAGATCGAGGGCCTGGGCACCTCGCGTCTCAAGATCACCGGCGTGCCGCGCCTGGGCGGCGGCGACTTCACCTTCGCCGAGGACTTCCACGAGATCGTCACCTTCCTCGCGCTCGGCGCGATCACCGGCGGCGACGTGCAGGTCAAGAACTCCCATCCCGAGCAGTTCCCGCTGATCGACCGCACCTTCGCGAAGTTCGGCGTGCACATCGAGCACAAGGACGGCTGGTCGCGGGCCGTCACGCAGGGCCCGCTCAAGGTCAAGGAGCCCTTCACGCGCAACATCCTGCAGAAGGTCGAGGCCGCGCCCTGGCCCTACCTGCCGGTGGACCTGCTGCCCATCTTCGTGGCCCTGGGCGTGAAGGCCGAGGGCAGCGTGATGTTCTGGAACAAGATCTACGACGGGGCGATGGGCTGGACCTCCGAGCTGTCCAAGTTCGGCGGGCATGCCTTCCTCTCGGACCCGCACCGCATGGTCACCTTCGGCGGCAAGCCCCTGCATGCGGCCGAGGTCGAGAGCCCCTACATCATCCGCGTGGCCATCGCCCTGCTGATGGTGGCGGCGTCGATCCCCGGGCGTTCGGTGATCCGCAACGCGACGCCCATCCGGCGCGCCCACCCGCACTTCGTCGAGAACATCTGCACCCTCGGCGCCCGCATCGAGTGGGTGGACGGGGACTGATCCGGCCCCCTGACGCCATCCCGCTGTCCGCATGCTGCCGCAGTTCCTGGGCTCCTGCCTGCGCTCCCTGCTTCCGGGGCTGGCGCTGCTGTCGGCCCTCGCCGCACCGGCGCGGGCCGCCGAGCTGCCGGCGATCACCTGGCTCGTCCAGGACGTGCCGCCGCACTTCAGCTACACCCGCTCGGGCCAGACGCCGCTGACGGTGGAGGACCTCGGCCAGGGCGAGCTCGACGGCTTCATGCGCATCCTGCTGAAGCGCATGCCGCAGTACCGTCACGTGCTGGTCGAGATGCCCTTCACGCGCTTCGAGGTCCAGGCTCGGCAGGGGCAGACGATGTGCAGCCTGCTGCATGTGCGCACGCCGGAGCGCCTGGCCTGGCTCTACTTCAGTCATCTGTACCCGCCGCTGTTCTCGCGCCAGCTCCACGTCGTGGTGCACCGGGACCGGCTCGCGCAGTTCGAGACCGCCACGACCGGGCAGGCGCTGCAGCTGACCGACCTGCTCCAGCGCCCGGACCTCCAGGGCCTGCTGCCGCGGGACCGGGCCTTCGGTCCGCGGATCGATGCCCTCCTGAAGCAGGCGGGCGAGGCCGCACCCCGCACCGTCGTGCCCAACCGGAACATGCACCTGCTGCACATGCTGCGGGCCCGGCGCATGGACTACACGCTGGAGTACCCCTCCGTGGTGGATGAGTTCCTGCGCCTGCAGGGCGGGGACGACCTGGTGAAGCTGCCGCTGGCCGAGGGGCGCAGCACGCAGCTCGCCACCGTCGCCTGCAGCCGCACGCCGGAGGGGCGCCAGCACATCGAGGCCATCGACGCCGCCGTGCGCCGCCTCGCCCAGGAGAAGGACCGCGAGGGCTGGATGCGTGGCTGGCGCAAGGAGGGCCTGGACGAGCAGGACCGTCAGCGCGTGATCCGCTACATGGACGAGCGGGCCCGCGGCGGCCCGGCCATCGAGTGAGCCGTCCGCCCAAGCTCGCGCTGCCCATGCGCGAGGGCGTGAGCGCCTCCGCCCTGGCCTGCCCGGCCGGCGCCTGGACCCTGTTGCTGGACTTCCTGGCGGAGCGCCTCCCCCTGGTCGAACGCGAGGACTGGGCCGACCGCATGGCCGCCGGCGACGTGCTGGGGCCGCAGGGTCAGGTCTTGCCCCCCGGCACGCCCTACCGCGCCGGCCAGCGCATCTACTACTACCGCCGGGTGGCCCACGAGGCGCCCGTCCCCTTCGAGGAGCGGCTGGTGCAGGTGGACGAGCACCTCGTGATCGCCGACAAGCCGCACTTCCTCTCGGTCACGCCCAAGGGCCGGCACGTGCAGCAGACGCTGCTGACGCGCCTCAAGCGCCGGCTGGATCTGCCGGACCTCACGCCCGTGCATCGCCTGGACCTGGAGACCGCCGGGCTCACGGTGTTCTGCGTGCAGCCGGCCCACCGCGATGCCTACCAGCGCCTGTTCCGCGAGCGCAGCGTCGATAAGGTCTACGAGGCCGTGGCCGCCGCACCGCCGGCGGGCCTGGCCCTGCCGCTGCGCTACCGCAGCCGTCTGGTGGAGCGCGCGGGCGATGCCTTCATGCAGATGGCCGAGGTGCCGGGCGAACCCAATGCCGAGACGCAGATCCGCTGCCTGCGCCTGCTGGGGCAGGGCCGGGCGCTGTACGAGCTGCACCCGCTGACGGGGCAGAAGCACCAGCTGCGCGCGCAGATGTGCGCGCTGGGGCTGCCGCTGGCAGGGGATCGCATCTACCCGGTGCTGCAGCCGCCGCGCGAAGACTTCGACGAGCCGCTGCAGCTGCTGGCGCGGGCCATCGCCTTCACGGATCCGGTGACGGGCGAGCGCCGGGCCTATCGCTCGACGCGTCAGCTGGCGCTGGCCGAGGCGAGCAGCAGCTCCGCCTGATCGCTCAGCAGCGGCCGCACGAGGATGCGGTAGCCGTCGAGGTCGAAGGGCGGCGGCCGGTGCGACGCCGGCAGTGCCAGGTGGGGGCCCTCGACGGTGCCGAGGTAGGCCCAGTGCTGCAGCACATGGGTCTGGACCCAGTCGCCGTCCCGCTCCACCAGCCCCACGGCGCCGTCGAAGGGCCAGGCCTGCACCTGCCAGTCGCCCAGGGCCGTGAACAGGCGGGCATCGTGCGCGGCGGGGGTGTCCTGCCCGGCGCACAACGCGCATCGTCCCAGCTGCCGGGCGAAGCAGCCGCGTGACGAGGCGCTTTCCAGGCCGAGCCGGGCGAGGCACAGGCGGTGGTCCTCGGCCAGGCTGCGCAGGGCCTGCTGGGCGGCATGGGCCGAGCTGAAAAGGCCGAAGAGGCCCGGGCTGCGCGCGAAGTCGTGGTCCCGCGAATGCACCAGACGCAGCACGGCGGGCTTGCCCGCCGCCATCCAGGCGCACAGCGAGCGGCTGCGGCGCAGGCGCTTGTTGAACAGCGGCTGCTGCTCCTTCACCCAGCGGGACTCCAGCAGCAGCGCCCCGACCTCGCCGGCCGTGCGCTGCCAGCTGATGCGGCAGGTCTGCGCCAGCAGGCGCGCCTCGGCCGGCTCCCGCAGGTGGGCCAGCACGCGCGAGCGGATGTTGACGCTCTTGCCGATGTAGAGCGGCAGCGCGCCCTCGCCATGGAAGACGTAGACCCCGCAGGCGGCGGGCAGCTCGGCGAGATTGGCGTCGGGGATGCGGTGGGGCAGCATGGGGCGCAGGGCGGGGGAGCCGCAGTATGCCAAGAGGCGTCATGGCTGTGCGAGGGGCGTGCCGGCTGTGCTGTCATCCCCCCAGCAGGAGGGAGCAACAAGCCGCAACAGGGACCCGGCGCGAGGGGCGGCGCGCCCTACACTGCTGGCGCCCTTTGATCACAGCAGGGCGGGAGCATGACGATGGCAACGATGGGCAAGGGACTGAAGATCCTGGCGGGCGTGGGCCTGGCGGCGGCGGTGGCTGCCGCGGGCTGGTGGGGCTGGCAGCGCCTGCGCGGCACCCCGGAGGCCTCCGAGGCCGACAGCGGTCCGCCGGCCGCCTTCGCGCTGGCGGACTGCAAGGCGCGCCTGTTCGACGGCTCGCCCGCCATCGCGGTGATGTTCACGCAGGCGCTGGCCGGCGGCCAGGACTTCGGCAAGCTGCTCACGGCCACGGAATCCGCCACGAACGAGGACGCCGACAAGGCCAAGCCCGTCGAGGCCCGCTGGGTCCTCGGCGACAACCCGCGCGTGCTCTACCTCCCCTACGTGAAGCCCGAGCGCAAGTTCCGCGTGAAGCTGGCCGGCGAGCTGGCCGCCCGCGCGGGCGCGACGCTGGCCACGCCGCAGACCTGCGAGGTCGCGAGCGAGGCCATGCCCGATGCCTACTATTTCGCCAGCCGCGGCACCGTGCTGCCGGCCGAGATCAACGGCGGTCTGCCCGTCGTGACGGTCAACACGCCGCAGGTGGACGTGCAGTTCCTGCGCATCCGCCCCGAGAACCTCAGCGCCTTCCTCGACCAGGTCGGCGGCCGCCGGGATCGCCCGCGCGCCGCGAGCTACGAGGAGGGCAGTGAGGAGTACGAGGGGGGCTACTACTACGAGGACCCGGGCCGCCGTCTCAAGGGCACGACCTCGGGCTACGTGCTGGACCAGCTGCGCGGCATGTCCGACAGCGTCTACATCGGCCGCTTCACCACGGACGAGCGGCCCAACCGCCGCAACGTCTCCTTCCTGCCCGTCGAGCGCATCAAGGAGCTGCAGGAGCCCGGCATCTACGTGGCTGTCATGAACACCCCCGGCCGCTTCGGCTGGGACTACCAGGTCACGCATTTCTACGTCACCGACATCGGCCTGCACCTGCGTCGCCACGCCGCGCAGATCGACGTCTTTGCCACCTCGCTCAAGAGCGGCTCGGCGCTGACGGGCATCGAGCTGACGCTGGTGGACGAGGCCGGCAAGGCCGTGCAGCAGGCCAGCAGCGACGGCCAGGGCCATGCCGTCTTCACGCAGAAGCTGGACAAGGCCCGCGTGGTGCTGGCCAAGCGCGGCAAGGAGATGTCGGTGCTGTCGCTGGGCGATGCGGCGCTGGATCTCTCGGAGTTCGACGCCGTCGGCCATCCCTCGCGCAACAACAAGCTCTTCGTCTACGCCGGCCGGGATCTCTACCGGCCCGGCGAGAGCTTCCAGGCCTCCGTGCTGGCCCGCGATGCCGACGGCCGCGCCTGGACCAAGCCCGTGCCGCTGACGCTGAGCCTCAAGAAGCCCGACGGCAGCAATGCCGCCACGCTGCTGGTGCGCCCCGGCGCCACGGGCGCGGGCTACTACCAGCAGGCCCTCACGCTGCCGGCTGATGCGCCCACGGGCCGCTGGCAGCTGCAGGCGCGCGTGGACCCGGCCGCCAAGCAGCCGGATGCGCAATGGAGCTTCCAGGTCGAGGAGTTCCTGCCCGAGCGCATGAAGCTGCAGCTCAGCGCGCCCGAGGCCGTGCTGACGGGCGACGCGGAGCTGAGCGTCGACGTGCAGGGCGACTACCTCTACGGCGCGCCGGCCTCCGGCAACCGCGTCCAGGCCAGCCTCTACAGCGAGCGCCAGGTCAATCCGCTGGCACGCCAGCTGCCCGGCTTCATCTTCGGTGACTTCGCGGACGACAAGGCAAAGAAGCGCGGCGATGCCTCGGACACCGAGCTCGACGACAAGGGCCACGCGAGCCTGAGCTTCAAGCCCGAGCTGACGGAGCGCAGCTCGCCCATGCTGCTGCGCACGAGCGTGGCGCTGCTGGAGAGCGGCGGCCGCCCGGTGGTGCGCTCGCTGGAGCGCAGCTGGTGGCCGGCCGAGCAGCTCGTGGCACTTCGCCCGCTGTTCGACCGCAACGTCGTGCAGGAAGGCGGCATGGCCGAGTTCGAGATCACGCGCGTGGACGCCGCCGGCAAGTTCCACCCCGCCGCCGATCTGCAGCTCAAGCTGATCTACGAGGAGCGGCAGTGGTACTGGCGCTATGACGACAGCCGTGGCTGGCACTCGGGCTTCAATACGCAGGAGGAGCTGGTCGAGGCCCGCCAGATCAAGCTGGACAAGCGCAGCAAGATCGCGCTGCCCGTGCGCTGGGGCCGCTACCGCCTGGAGATCGCGGATCCGGGCACCCAGGAGACGCTGCGCTACGGCTTCTACGCCGGTTGGGGCGCGCAGGACGCCGATGACGTCGGCAACCGTCCGGACCGCGTGCAACTCAAGCTCGAGGGCGCCCCCTTCAAGCCGGGCCAGAAGGCGAAGCTCGAGATCAAGCCGCCGCATGACGGCGAGGCGCTGGTGACCGTCGAGGGCGACCGCGTGCTGTGGAGCGAGCGCCTCTCGGTCAAGGCGCGCGGCACCACGGTCGAGATCCCCGTGGCGGAGGACTGGAAGCGCCACGACCTCTACATCACGGTGGCCGCCTTCCGCCCGGGCAGCCAGGGCGACAAGGTGACGCCGGCGCGCGCGCTGGGCCTGGTGCACCTGCCGCTGTGGCGCGAGGACCGCAAGCCCAAGGTGGAGCTCGTCGCGCCCCCGAAGGCCACGCCGGAGCAGGCGCTGCCGATCAAGGTCAAGGTGCCGCAGCTGGCGGGCAAGTCGGCGATGGTGACCGTGTCCGCCGTGGACGTGGGCATCCTCAACATCACCCGCTACAAGACGCCGGACCCGCAGGACTTCTTCTTCGGCAAGCACCGCTACGGCGCCGATCTGCTGGACCTCTACGGCAAGCTGATCGAGAAGATGGAGGGCAATGCCGCCCGCCAGCGTTTCGGCGGTGATGCCGGCAAGCGCGACACGCAGAGCATGCCGCGCAAGGTGCTGTTGGTGGACCTCTTCAGCGGCCCCGTGCTGCTGGACGCCAAGGGGGAGGCGACGGTCAGTTTCAAGCTGCCGGACTTCAACGGCACCCTGCGCGTGATGGCGGTGGTGTCGAGCCCCGACAGCTACGGCAGTGCGCAGGCCGAGACCGTGGTCGCGGCGCCGCTGGTGGCGGAGCTGTCGATGCCGCGCTTCCTCTCGCCGGGCGACAAGGCCACCATCGCGCTCGACGTGAGCAATCTCTCGGGCAGCGCCCGCGAGGTGAAGGTGCGCCTGGAAGCCGAGGGGCCGCTGCGCGTGGCCGCCCAGCCCGAGCCCGTGCAGCTGGCCGACAAGCAGCGCAAGGTGCTGAGCTTCCAGGTCGAGGCGACCGAGGCCGCGGGGCTGGTGCCGATCAAGCTGCACGTGCAGGCCGGCGACCTCAAGCTCACCCGCGAGGCCGCCCTGCAGCTGCAGCCGCTCACGCCGCCGGTGCACGAGCTCAGGCGCACGCGCCTCGAGCCCGGCGCCACGCTCAAGCTCGAACCGGGGCTGCTCGACGGCTACTGGGGCGGCTCGGCCAGCGCGACGCTGAGCCTCTCGGACTCCCCGCCCATCGACATCCGCGAGCAGGTCAAGGGACTGCTGGGCTATCCCTACGGCTGCCTTGAGCAGACGACCAGCAGCGCCTACCCGCTGGCCATGATCGACGAGGAGGCCGCCAAGGCCTTCGGCATGACGCCCGTCCCGCGCGAGGAGCGTGCCAAGCGCCTGGACACCGCCTTCGGGCGGCTGGCCGGCATGCAGCAGGCCAAGGGCGGCTTCGGCCTGTGGAGCAACACCAGCCCCTACGAGGCCTGGCTGACGGCCTACGTGACGGGCTTCCTGCAGGATGCCAAGGACGCCGGCTTCGCGCCGCCCGAGAGCATGATGACGCGCGCCATGGACAACCTCCTGGAGCAGTTCCAGCGCAGCCCCGGCCAGCAGACGCAGCCGCCCAAGGACCCGAAGCGGGACGACAAGGGCCGCGTGGCGAGCTACAGCGACATCGAGCTGATCCGCATCGCCCACCAGCGCTTCGCCGAGGCCGCACACGCGGGCTACATCCTGGCCCGCGCGCAGAAGGCACCGCTCGCGACGCTCAAGACGCTGCATGACCAGTACCGCGGCAATGCCCGCTCGCCGCTGCCCCTGATCCACCTGGGCCTCGCGCTCAAGCTGATGGGCGACGAGACGCGGGCGAAGCAGGCGCTGGACGAAGGCGTGAAGCGCGCCTACGGCATCAACCCCGCGCTCGCGCCGGTGCAGGAGTGGTGGTGGTGGGAGGAATGGCTGGGCGACTACGGCAGCCGCGTGCGCGACCAGGCGTTGGCCTACGCCCTGCTGACCCGGCACGGCATCCAGCACGAGCGCCGCGAGGGCCTGCTCTTCGACCTGGCCTCCGACTTCGACCGCCGCCGCTACTTCTCGACGCAGGAACGCCTCGCGCTGTTCCTGGCGGTGCGCAGCGCCCACGGCCAGGCCGGCGGCGAAGGCTGGAGCGCCAGCCTGCAGACCGCGGCCGCCGCACCCGAGGCGCTGGCCGGCAAGGAGACCGCACAGCGCGACATTCCCGGCGCCAAGCTCAAGGCCGGCACCGTGGTGAAGAACGAGGGCAAGGGCTCGCTCTTCGTGGAGGTCCATGCCCAGGGCTACCCGACGAAGCCACTGCCACCGCAGGCGGACAGCATCGTGGTCGAGCGCAGCCTCTTCACGACGTCCGGCAAGCCCGTCACGACGCGCCAGTTCACCACCGGGGAGATGTACATCGTGCGCCTGCGCGCCACGGCCAAGCGTCCGATCAAGGACGGCCTGATCGTGGACCGCATCCCGGCTGGCTTCGAGGTGGAGAACCTCAACCTCAGCCAGGGGCCGCAGGCGGGCGAGTTCGAGGTGGACGGCCAGAACATCGCGCAGGCCAACGCCAATGCCCGCATCGTGCACACCGAGTACCGCGACGACCGCTTCGTGGCCGCCGCACAGCTCGACGGCAATCCGCTGGACGTCTACTACCTCGTCCGCGTGGTGACGCCGGGCCGCTACCAGGTGCCGGCGCCCTTTGCGGAGGACATGTACCGGCCGGAGCTGCGCGGCATCGGCAAGGCGGAAGGCGAGATCACCGTGCTGAACAAGAAATGAGCCCGACGTGAAGTGCGCCCCGTCGGTGCGTCGTCGGCGCGTCGTCAGGGCGTGCTGAGCCGGGCCAGGTGATCGTCCCATGCCTGCGCGTCTGAACTTGAAACGATGGGCCCGGCGCCGCCGGGTCTGCGGAGTCCTGGCCCTGCTGGCGCTGGCCCTGCTGGCCCTGGACCGGCTGTTCCCGCTGCCGGCGGCAGCCTGGCCCGACAGCCCGGCGCGGCGCCCGCTGGAGGCCGTCGTGGTGCTGGCCGAGGACGGCACGCCGCTGCGCTACTGGCCCGGGGCGGATGGCGCCATGCGGCACCGCGTGACGATCGAGCAGGTGTCGCCGCGGTACGTCGAAGCCCTGCTGCACTACGAGGACCGCGCGTTCTGGTGGCACCCGGGCATCAACCCGGTGGCCTTGGCGCGGGCGGCCTGGCAGTGGGTGCGCGCGGGGCAGGTGGTGTCGGGCGGCTCCACGCTGACGATGCAGGTCGCGCGCCTGCTCGACCCGGAGTGCGCCGACCGCCGGCGCAATCTGCAGACCTGCGCCACCCGCACCGTCGGCGCCAAGGCGCGGCAGATGCTGCGCGCGCTGCAGCTCGAATGGCATCTGGGCAAGCGCGAGATCCTCACGCTCTACCTCAACGAGGCCCCAATGGGCGGGATGGTCGAAGGCGTCGAGATGGCGGCGCAGGCCTACCTCGGCAAGTCCGCGCGCGATCTCTCGCAGGCCGAGGCGGCGCTGCTGGCCGCCCTGCCGCAGAGCCCGTCCCGGCTGCGACCGGATCGCCATCCGGCGCAGGCCCAGGCGGCGCGGGACAAGGTGCTGGATCGTCTGATGAGCCAGGGCGTGTGGCCGGCCGCCGAGGTGCGGGACGCCCAGCTGGAGAAGGTCTTCGCGCCGCCCCTGCGCTCGCGCGTGCTGGCACCGCTGTTCGCCGAGCGCCTGCGCCAGCGCGGGCTGAAGGCGGGCACCGCCGTCGTGCCCTCGCTGCTCGATGCCGGCCTGCAGCTGCGCCTGGAGCAGGTGCTGCTGGATCGGCTCAACACGCTGCCCGAGCAGGTCTCCATCGCGGCGCTGATCGTGGACAACCGCGACGGCGCCGTGCGCGCCTACGCCGGCTCGGCGGACTTCGGCGACATGAAGCGCGCCGCCCACGTGGACATGGTGCGCGGCCTGCGCTCGCCGGGCTCGACGCTCAAGCCCTTCCTCTACGCCATGGCGCTGGATCAGGGGCTCGTCCACTCCGAGAGCCTGCTGATCGACGCGCCGCAGAACTTCGGCGGCTATGCGCCGGGCAATTTCCAGGCGGACTTTTCCGGGCCGGTGAGCGTGTCCGAGGCGCTGCAGCGCTCGCTCAATGTGCCGGCCGTGGACCTGCTGGACCGGATCGGGCCGGAGCGCTTCGCGGCGCAGCTGCGTGGCGCGGGCCTGCGCCTGCGCCTGCCGGCGAACGCGACGCCCAACCTCAGCCTGATCCTCGGCGGCGGCAGCACCCGGCTGGAGGAGCTGGTCGGGGCCTACACGGCGCTCGCACGGGGCGGCGAGGCCGTGCAGCCGCGCCTGCAGGCCGCGGACCCGGTGCGCACGACGCGTCTCATGAGCGAGGGGGCGGCCTTCATCGTGCGGGAGATCCTGGAAAACGGGGGGCGGCCCGGCGCGCCCTTTCGCGAGTCCGGGGCTCGGATCGCCTGGAAGACGGGCACGAGCTTCGGCTTCCGGGACGCCTGGGCGCTGGGCGTGACGGACCGCTACACGCTGGGCGTCTGGATGGGCCGGCCCGATGGCACGCCGAACCCGGGCCACTTCGGGGCCAACAGCGCGGCGCCGCTCCTGCGAGATCTGGCCGCCGCGCTGGGGCCGCAGCAGCTCGCGCCGCGCCGCCAGCCGGCCAGCGTGCAGGCCGCGGCCGTCTGCTGGCCGCTCGGCCGCCTGGCCTCGAGCACGCCGCCCGACCAGTGCCTGCAGCAGCGCACGGCCTGGCTGCTGGACGGTGCGGCGCCGCCCACGCTGCCGGAGCGCGGCGTGTCGCAGGGGCTGGAGATGCAGGTGATGGTGGAGGGCGCCGGGCGCGAGCGCGTGTCGGGCGACTGCGCCGGCCCGGGCGCACACAGCGTGCCCGCCGTGCGCTGGCCGCAGCTGCTGCAGCCCTGGATCGAGCCGGCGCAGCGGCATCCGCTGGAGCGTCTGCCGTGGAAGTCCGGGTGCCGTGGCGAGGCGCAGGGCGGGCCCAGCGCCCGGTTGCGCATCGTGGGGCTGGAGCCTGGCACCGTGCTGCGGCCGTCGCCCGGACAGACGCACATCCGGCTGCCGCTGCAGGTGCTGGGCGCGCAGGGGGCCGTCGCCTGGCTGCTCGACGGGCAGCTGCTGGCCTGGCAGGACGCGCCCGCGGGGGCGGCAGCCCGGGGCGGCGTCCTGCTGCAGCCGCAGCGCAACGGCGAGCAGCAGCTCACCGCGCTGGATGCGCAGGGGCGCTACGCCCGGCTGCGCTTCACGGTCCAGGGGCTCTGATCAGCCCGCCAGCGGCGCGAGCCGCTCGTGCGCGGCCAGCGTCATCGCGCAGGCCTGGGCCGCCTCCACGCCCTTGAGCGCCAGATGCTCGTGGAAGAAGCGCTGGTGCACGTCGTGCTCGTGGAAATGCTGGGGCGTGAGCGAGGCCGAGATGACCGGCAGGCCGCTGTCCAGCTGCACGCGCATCAGCCCGTCGACCACGGCCTGGGCCACGAACTCATGGCGGTAGATGCCGCCGTCCACGACCAGGGCGCAGGCGATGACGGCCTGGTGCTGGCCGCCGGCGGCGAGACGGCGGGCGTAGAGCGGGAACTCGAAGGCGCCGGGCAGCTCGTGCACCTCGATCTGGTCGTCGGTCCAGCCCAGGCGCCGCAGCGCCTCGGTGGCGCCGCCGGTAAGGCGCTGGACAAGCTCGGGATGCCATCGGCTGGCCAGCAAGGCGATGCGGCCGCGATGCTTCGGAGCGGGAAGGGTGTCAAAGGTCTGATTCATGTTGAGCTTTCTGAAAGCAGGTCACACAAATCAGGGCGCGCGCAGACAAGCCACAGCGGCGCTCCGGCCTGGCGTGAACAAGGCAGGTGCGCCGCATGGCTTCAACAACGCGATCTCTTTCATCCGGACTGTGACCGTCGGCCCTGGCCTCGCACCAGGTCTGCTGACCCTCGGCCGAAGCGGCCGAGGCGCTCGCGGGCTCCTGCGCGTGGCGCAGATACCGCCGGTGAGGAATTGCACCTCGCCCTGAGAACGCGCCGACCCAGGGGGGGGGCCGGCGGCCGCATTCTAGGGGCCGGGACGGGCCGCGTTCAGAACAGCAGCTTCGCCGTGGCCGAGAACATGTTCCCGCGCTGGCCGTAGGTCTTGCCCAGCAGCCACGCGGCCTCGACGTGCAGGCTTCGCTGCGCGCCGAGCGTCCAGTCGGTCTGCAGCGACGGGCCGGCGCGGAGGGACTGGCGCTCGGCCGGCTTCCAGCGCCGCCAGTTGCCCAGCTCGCCGAAGCCCTGCACGCCCGCGCGCCAGCCGGGCTGCAGGGGCCAGCTGAGCTGCCACTGGACCTTGAGCTCGGTGCCGTTGCGGGCGAGGTCGCCCCAGCCGTGCTCAAGGATCGCGTTCGCCTGGAGGCGCGCCAGACGCCATTCCGTCTGCGTGACGAGGCCGAGCTCGAGCGCATGGCCGCGCTGCTCGCCGCCGGTCTTGATCAGCTGGACATGCAGCGCCAGATCGCTGTCGCCCCGGCCATCGTCGAGCCGGACCTGATGGATCCAGTTCCAGGTGTCCAGTCGCACGGCCTCCTCGCGCGTGCCTTCGTAGCTGGCCAGCAGCGCGCTGGTCCAGCGCTCGGAAATGCCATAGGACAGCGCCAGCTCCGGCCACAGCACCGCCGGGCTGCCGTCACGCTGCTTGACCGTCCAGTAGCGCAGCTCCAGGCCCCATTGCGCCGCCTGGGCATAGGGGCGGATCACGTAGTAGCCAGGGTCGGCGTGGGCGGTGCCCAGGCCCAGCAGGGCGGCGACGAGCGGCGCCCGGCGCAGCAGGGTGGGCAGGAACGGACGCAGCATGAGGCTCCTCCGGAGGGCCGGCTCCCCCTTGGAGCGGCGACGCCAATGTAGCAAGCGTTGCCAACTTGTGCCTCAGTTTGGGGACACAAGCGCCGCTCCGGCGACAAAGTTCCGGGGATTCCCGGGTGTGCGATCCGCGCGAATCGGCCGATGCTGAAGAACCGGCAACGTTTGCAATGCCGGTGCCGCATCATGAACGCCACCTATGCTCCGCTCCGATCGCTCAAGTCCCGCACGCTGATGGGTCTCTTGCTGCTGGGCCTGGCCATGGTGCTGGTGCTCGGCGGCTGGCATCTGCGGCGCGAGCTGAACCTGCAGGCGGAGCAGGCCGAGGCCAGCCAGCAGTTGCTGCCGCTGCTGTATGCCGAGCCGCTGTCGCGCGCGATGGCCAGCAGCCAGACGAGCGCGGCCCAGCGCCTGCTGGAAGCGATGGTCAGCCGCCACGAGCTGCAGTCCGCCGAGCTCCGGGGGCGCGATGGCCTCCGTCTGCTGAGCGGGCCGGACGCATTGCCCGGCCAGGACAGCCCCCACAGCGAATTCGCACTGCGCCTGCCGGGTGACAGCGAAGAGATCGGCCGCGTGCGTGTCATCGCCCCGGAACTGAGTGCGTGGGGGCAGCTGGGCAAGCCCTCGATGCAGCACTGGCTGCTGCAGCTGCTGGCCCTGGCCCTGGCCCTCGGGCTGGGGGCGGCGATGCTGGTCGACCGCCTGCTGCTGCGCCATCTGCGCCGCATGGCCTCGGACATGGAACGCTTCGATCCCAGCCGCCCGCCCAGCGAATTCAGCTGGTTCGACGACGGCCTGCCCGCCCGCACGCCCGCCGAGCTTCAGCAGATCAACCGCGCCATGGCGCACGTCCACCAGAGCGTGGACCAGCAGCTGCAGCGCAAGCAGCGCGAGATGCGGGACCTGAGCGCCCAGGTGGCCCAGCAGGCCCGCGCCCTGCACGAGGCGCAGGCGGCGCTGGACATCAAGCAGCGCGAGCTGGCCCAGCTGGCGCGCCATGACAAGCTCACGGGGCTCGCCAACCGGCGCGAGTTCGACGACGCCCTGCGCCGCGAGTTCAAGCGCGCCCAGCGCCAGCAGTCCCGCCTGGCCCTGGCGGTGCTGGACCTCGATCACCTCAAGGCCTACAACGAGCTGCACGGCCACGACGCCGGGGACGAGCTCCTGCGCCGCTTCGCCCGGCTGCTGGGCGAGCGCTTCAAGCGCGATACCGACCTGGTGGCGCGCCTCGGCGGTGAGGAGTTCGGGGCGCTGCTGCCGGGCTTTGACGCCGACTCGGCCCAGGGCCTGCTCGAAAGCCTGCGCGAGGAATGGCGGCGCCTGTCGCTGCCGCATGGCGCAAGCCCGGTGGATGCCGTGGTGACGGTGAGCATCGGGCTTGCCGCCTACAGCCCCGCCCAGCCCTACCTCAGCCCCCTGGCCCTCATGCAGGCGGCCGACGAGGCGCTGTACATCGCCAAGCACGCCGGGCGGGACCGCCTCAGCCTGGCCGCCTGAGCGCTGGCGTGCGAGGTCGCAGGCCTCGCCAAAGAAAAAGCCGGCCCCGGGCCGGCTTCGTTGTGGCGGGGGCGCCGGACTTCAGTCGCGGCCGTGGGCCTGCGCCTCCAGCAGCTGCTCGCTGACGCGACGTGCGGCGCGCAGCACCAGCGTCTCGTCGAGCTGCGCCTGCGGGGCGATGGCCTGGGCGATCTCGTCCAGGCGTTCCGGGGCGTTCATCAGCGCCCACGCAATGACCGAGATGGCGCAGATGCTGCGGCGCTGCAGCGTCTCGGGCATCTCGAGCTTGGTCTGCACCTCGACGTGGCTGCGCACGCTGGCCACCGAGGCGGGGGCGAGGCCCCAGCTCTCGCACAGCGCGGCGCCCAGGGCATCGTGGCTCACGCCGAAGGCCGTGTGCTCCAGCTTCACCAGCTCGGCGTCATCCTGCGTGGCACGAAGCATCGCGGGGTAGTGGGCCGGCGCGTGGCGGTACAGCACGGCCTTGCCGCATTCCTCGAACAGGCCGGCCGAGTGCGCGGCCCAGGGATCGACGCCCAGCATCTGCCCCATGCGGCCCATCAGCAGCCCGCGCTGCGAGGCGCGCGCCCACACCGGCTCGAGCTCGGGGGCGGGCGGGAAGGCGGCGCGCAGGCCCATCTCGAAGGTGATGGCGGCCACTTCGCGCATGCCGAGGTAGGTCAGGGCCTGGTGCACCGTCTGCACGCGCCCGCGCAGGCCGTACAGCGAGGAGTTGACGGCCTTCATCACGGCAGCGGCGAGGGCCATGTCGGTCTCGACGAGGGCCGAGACGGCGAGCAGGTCGATGTCGTCGGCCGCCATCAGCAGGGACAGCTTGACCAGCACCTCGGGCTGGGTCGGGATTTCGATCTCGAGGTTGCGCAGTTCAGGATCAACGGACATGGGCGGCCTTGAATGAGAGCATCTCCGGGAAACGGGCCGGGCCCGTTCCGCCCCCCGCGGGAGTCAGGCCGGCCGGCAGGGTGCGGCGGCGTCCTGAGAGACGTAATCCGGCAATGGTAGCGCCGCAGCAGGCCCGCCGCGGCATCTTGTGACGCCTGGAAATGATTCCGCGCCTCGAACAGGCCGGCGCCCTAGCGCAGGAAGGCGTCGTAGCTGGTCTTGAGGATCAGCGCCCCGACCACCAGCACGAACATGCCCCGCACGAAGCCCGTGCCGCGGGCCAGGGCCATGCGCGTCCCCAGCAGGCTGCCGATGACGTTGGTGACGGCCATCACCGCGGCGATGTGCCACCACACATGCCCCTTCAACGAGAAGAGGACGAGCGCGGCGGCGTTGGTCGCCGTGTTGAGCAGCTTGGCGCTGGCCGAGGCGTGCAGGAAGTCGAAGCCCAGCAGGCGCACGAACAGGAAGACGAAGAAGCTGCCGGTGCCCGGGCCGAAGAAGCCGTCGTAGAAGCCGATCACGCCGCCGATCAGGCAGGCCACCGCCGCCTCGGTGCGGCCGCTGAAGCGCGGGGCGTGGTCGCGGCCGAGGTCCTTCTTGGCCAGGGTGTAGAGCAGCACGGCGCCGAGGATCAGCGGCAGCAGCTTGCGCAGGCCTTCCGGGCTGATCAGGGTGACGGTCCAGGCCCCGCCGAAACTGCCCAGCAGCGCGGCGCCCGCGGCGGGCAGCAGGGCGTGCCAGGGCAGGGTGACGCGGGCGGCGTACTGCTTCGTGGCCCAGGCGGTGCCCCAGATGGCGGCGCCCTTGTTCGTGCCGAAGAGCGTGGCCGGTGCCGCCTGCGGGTAGACGCTGAAGAGGGCCGGCACCAAGATCAGGCCGCCACCGCCGACGATGGCATCAATGAATCCGGCCAGCAGGGAGGCCAGGGCGACGGTGACGAGATCCAGCATGGGCAGGCTTCAGGCGGCAGGGCGGTGGCCGCGAGGCGGGCACCAATGAAAACGGGCACCGATGTGGTGCCCGTCGATTGTGACAGTGGCGCGCCACGGTAGTGGCGGCCCCGTCTTGTTTGTCTCCTCAGCCCCCGTAGGCAGACACTGCAAAAGCAGCATCCGCGTCGAGTGACGCCAATGTAGAGGCGGGCCGACATGCACGCACTTGGGGTTTTTACGGGATGTCACGCACCGTTACGGTGCCGTCCGCGCCGTTCGGGGGCTCGCCGCCAGTCGTCCGCACCCCGTTTTTCTCCATGACGCAGGGCCGGCGGCGCCGGTTTGCGGGCGCTCCACCGCGCGCCAGCGGTCGGCGGGCGGCTGTCCCTTGATCCGGGGGCGCCGGGCGGGCTCAGCGCGGCGACAGCGGATTGAACAGTGGCTTGAACGCGAAGGGATCGGGGTTGGCCGGATCCACGGTGACCCGCACCGCATGCACCTCCTGCTCGCCGAAGACCTGCAGGCGCAGCAGGTTGCGCAGGACCTGGCCCTTGCCGGGTTCCTTCACGGCCTTGAAGGGGCGGTCGATCACGAAGCGGTGGCTGTCGCCGTGGATCAGCAGCACCGGGCGGCCCCAGTCCTGCACCATCGGGAGCAGTCCCTGCTCGAAGAGCCGGGTGAAGCCGCTGTGGCTGGGGAACTCGGACCACACATTGGCACCGAGGAAGGGATCGGCCTGCATGGCGATCACCACGGCGCGAGCGTCCTGCCGGCGAGCCTGCTCGAAGCCAGCCTGCAGCCAGGCCAGGTTGGCGTCGGTGCGGGCGAAATGCTCCTGGACGGCGGCGAGGTCGCGAGGTTCGAAGCCGTTGTTGGAGCCCGGCACGTTGAGCGTCAGGAAGAGCACGCCCTCGCGCGTGAAGCGCAGGTTCTCGCGGTAGCGCGCATGGGCCGGCTGGACATCGGCCTGCCGCTCCACGGCCAGCGGACGCCGGCCGAGGCTGCGAGGCGCGCCGAAGAACATCTCGCGCAGCGCCTCCAGCCGCTCCTGGGGCGCGTAGCCGCCTGCGGCGGGGCGGTGGCAGTCGGTCCATTCGTTGTCGCCCGGGGTGTAGACCAGGGCGCTGTCGAACTGGTTGAAGAAGTCGCGCTGGCGGGCGAACTCGTCGTCGCTGCAGAGGCTGCTGCCGCTCTTGAAGTCGCCCACGTGGACGCTGAAGGCCGGGGCCTGCGCGTTGACCAGCCCGATCAGGTGCTGGTAGACCGGGTAAGCCGTCTCGGGCGCGCCGTAGGGCATGTCGCCCAGGGCCACGAACTCGAAGGGCTTCGGCGGCGCGGGCTCGGCTGCCAGCGCGGAGGTGCCGCCGAGCAGTCCCGCCAGGCTCAGCGCGGCGTGGGTGGCGTGGGCGGCCAGCCGGTGCAGGGCCCGATCGAGGCGCCCGCGGGCGGGCAGGGGGCGACGGGGGGCGGCAGCGCTCATGGGGCGGTCTCGGTGGACGGGGTGGCGGGGGCTGGGGTGGGAGCCGGAGCAGGCACCGGGGCGGGGGCCTGCATCCGCGCGTCCTCGAGGGGCAGGCGGTCCCGGCGGCGCAGGTCCAGCACGACGGTATGGGCGGCCTTGTCCTGCAGGGCCTGCCGGTTGGCGTCCCAGAACACCTGGGCGAAGCCCATGCCGCCCGTGCCCATGCCGGCGAGGTAGCCGCCATAGCGGCTGAAGCTGCGCAGGAAGTTGATCGGCTTGCCGCTGAGTTCCGCGACCCGCAAGCCCATCAGCCGCTTGCCGACGGTCTGGCCTGGCCACAGCACCGGCAGCAGGGTGAAGTAGACGATGGCCAGGCTGAAGCGCAGTCCGGCCTCGCCCAGGGCCTCGTCCAGCCACTCCCGGGGACGGAAGCCGCTGTGCTTGCGCGCCTCCTCTTCCGAACGGCGCAGCTGCTGGATCCGACGTTCCAGGTCGGCGATGCGGCGGCTTTCTGCGCTGGCGGCACTGGCAGCGCCCGCCTCGGGCAGGGCCGCCGCCGGGGCGTCGGCCCGGTCCTCGCTCTCGTCGTCCGCCGGGGCGGTGGCGGCAGCGCGCGAGGGGCCTTTCTCACGGAAGCTCGCAGGGCGGAGGTCCTGCCAGACCCCGTACAGCCCGAGCACCAGGGCCAGGGCCACGGGGACCCACCACAGCACCGATGGCGCCGGCCGTGCCGCCTGCTCGGCGTCCCGCTGGCGGATCTTCAGCCAGGCCGCGGCGGCCACGCTCCCCAGCAGCATCCAGTTCCCCAGCGACGAGGCCAGGCCGATCAGCGCCAGGTCCAGCGCCATGGCCCAGGCCCGCTGCGATGGCCGCGCCAGGGCGTGGCCCAGCAGGTCGGGGCTGACGTTGACGTCTTCGGGTGTGACCCAGTCACGGCGGGGCGAGGGCTTGATGAGGGCGGGCAGGCGCATCGGGAAGGCGGCAACGCGGAAGGCAAGGCTGCCGATTCTGCCCCGCGGACCAGGCCCGCGGGTGACTCGCGACCCATCGGCCGCGCGGCCTGCGCTCAGTCGTCTTCCAGGCTGTCGCAACCGGCGGCGGGGCACAGCACACCGATCTGGCTGAGCAGGTCCAGCGCGTTGTCCCGCCAACTCGGGCTCTCCGGTTCGGTCGCGGCCATGGGACGGCTGGCCGGACCGGCGGGCAGGTCCGGTGGGGCGAACGCCGGCGTCGCGGCGTGGGGGGCCGCCCGGGATCCGGCGCCCGCCGGGAGCGGATCCTGGGCCGGCGACGGCTGCAGTGGTCCGGCCTGGGGCGGCGCTTCGTAGGCGACGCGCAGCAGGCCGTCCGCCGCGGGAGCCGCCGGCCGGTGTGCGGGACGGGGCGGGGCCGGCTCGCTCACGACGCCGTCCGCCGCGGTCGACTCCAGCGAGGGCAGCCGGTGGCCCAGGACCACGGCGGCAAGCGCAAGAGCAAGGAAGACCGTGGATTTCATGGAGGCAGGGCGGGCAGGGAGCCGTGGCACGAGGGAAGAGCAGGCCGAAGGATGCGTGCCCTGCCTGAGCCGCTCGCGTCTGTTGTGCGAAGAAATGCAAAGCTGCTCAGCCCGTCAGCCTCTCAATCCCCTCAACCCGTGCGGCATCGCCGGCCTCCCGGCGCGACCCGGGGGTGCCCCACGCGTCGGTCAGGGCTGCGCCCGGGCGTCGGTGCCCCGGGACTGAAGCCGTCGCTGCAGGGCGACGAAGTCGTCCAGGGCCTGCCACAGGGGGGTGGCGTCCAGCGACGGCTGCAACTGCCCCAGCGCCAGGGCCGCCGCCTCCAGCGTGCTCAGCTGGTGCGCGGCATGGGCCTTGCGGATGGCGTAGCGGCTCGGCGGGGGCTCGGCCAGCGTCAGGCGGGGCAGGGCCTGCAGCCAGGGCGAGGCGCGCAGCAGCTGTCGGCTCTGGCGCCAGGTGCCGTCCAGCAGGACGAGCCGGGGCGGCAGGCCGGACGCGGCGGGCGACGGTCCACACGGCCGGTCGGGGTCGGGCGGGTAGAGCAGCAGCAGCGGGTGCCCGTCCTGCGGCGGCGGTGCGAAGGCCTGGCCGACCCGGCGCTCGCAGCGCTGCAGGCATTGCTGCAGCAGGCGCGCCGTGCCCTTGGCCTGCCGGGACTCGTCCGGATGCTGGAGGATCAGCAGCGGCACGGCGTTGTCCACCGGCCGGACGCAGGCGCACAGGCAGCCGGCCAGCGGGCGCTCGCAGCGGGGGCAGTGGAGACGGCGGCTCATGGAACCCCCGCGCTCAGGGCGCCTTCAGGGGCAGCGGGGCGCCGCTCTTGACGCAGCGGATGGCGAAGTTGCTCGTGATGTCCTGCACCATGGGCAGGGCCTGGAGCCGGCGCACGATCTGCTCGTAGTCGGGGAGGTCGCCCACCACCACCTCCAGGAGGTAGTCGTGCGCGCCGGACACGACATGGCAGGCCACCACCTCGCTCATGGCCTGCATGCCGGCCTCGAACTCCCGCACGGCGTCCTCCCGGTGGTGCATCAGCCGCACGTTCACGAACACGGTCGTCGCCAGCTGCAGGCGCTTGCGGTCCAGGACGGCCCGGTAACCGCTGATGTAGCCCGCCTCCTCGAGGCGGCGCAGGCGGCGCGCGCAGGGGCTCTGCGACAGCGCGACGCGGTCGGCGAGCTCGGCCACCGAAAGCCGGCCCTCGCGCTGGAGCAGCTCCAGCAATTGCAGATCAATGCGGTCCATGGGTGAAAAAGAGCGTTGATAAGTATTTCGTTGGCGAATATGTGCTTTGACATCGCCAATCACCAGCGAATGCGGTCAATTATCGCGCTGGATCCCCTCGAAAATCGGCGCCGTTCAGTAGTAACCCGCAGTCGTCCCGTGTCCAGCATTGCTCCCTCCACGCTCCAGGCCGCCGGCCTGCCGTCGATCGCCCCGTCCCGCGCCCCTGCCGTCGTCCCCTGGGCGGGCTGGGCCGCCCTGGCCTTCACCCTGCTGATCTGGGCCAGCTTCTTCGTCTCGCTGCGTGCGGGGGCCCGGGCGGCGCTGGCGCCGTCCGAACTCGCCCTGGTGCGCTTCCTGCCGGCCGGACTGATCTTCCTGCCCGTGGTGGTGATGCGCTGGCGCCGCTTTGCCGCGCTGCCGATGCTGCAGTGGATGAGCATCGTCGCGGGCGCCGGCCTCCCGTACTTCCTGATCGCCGGCGCCGGCATGCGCCATGCACCGGTGGCGGATGGCGCCACGCTGATTCCCGGCACCATCCCGCTGTTTGTCGCGCTGATCGCCGCCTTCACGCAGGGCCGTGCTGCCCTGAGCCGCTGGCCCGCCCTGCTGACGGTGGTCAGCGGCGTGGTGACCTTGCTGGCCTTCCATCATGGCGAGGGGCAGCTGGCCCAGGGCTACGGGCTCTTCCTGCTGGGCAGCCTCATGTGGGCCAACTACACCCTGGCCCTGCGCCACTCGGGCCTGAGCCCCATCGAGGCGGCGGCCCTGATCTCCGTCGTGTCCCTGGCGCTGCTGCTGCCCTGGCTGGCGATGCATCCGCCGGTGGGCCTGATGGCGCTGCCCGCGCGGGCCTGGGCGCTGCACGGCAGCATCCAGGGGCTGGGCGTGGGCCTGCTCTCGACGCTCAGCTATGCCTTCGCCATCCAGCGCCTGGGCGCGCAGCGGGCGGCCACGGTCGGTGCGCTGACGCCGGTGCTGGCGGCCTCGCTGGCCTGGCCGATGTTCGGCGAGGTGCCGGATGGCGCCACGCTCGCGGGCATGGGCCTGATCCTCGGCGGCGTGCTGTGGAGCCAGCGGCCGCAGCGCTGAGCGCCGCGCCGCTCAGCGGTAGAGCGGCAGGGTGTCCACCCGCTGGCGGATCAGCGCGGCCATGCGCCGGTAGCCCTCGCCCTGCAGGCCGCCGTACTGCTGCTGCAGCGCCTCGGCGGAGAGGTACTCGGGCAGGTCGTCCGTGAGCGGCATGAAGGCGCCTTCCGGCGGATGCGCGGCCAGGCGCTGCTGCAGCGCCCGCGGGTCCTGCTCGGAATAGAGCCCCATCCGCGCGCCGGCCTGGTCCGCCGCCAGGTCGTTGAAGCTGAAGCCGCTGCCACCCCGCGAGTCCGCCACTTCCTTGTAGATGCCGATGGCATCCGCCATGGGCCCGCCGCCCTCGATCGCCAGCACCACCGACACCAGCAGGTGCTGCGAGAAGTCGTCGCGCCCGTTGACGGTGAGGAGCATCGGCCGCGCCCGGGGCCAATCCTGCGCCGCGGGCAGGAGGCGGCTGGCGTGCTCGCCCGCCGCCTGCAGCGCCAGGATGATGAAGGCCGCGCGGTTCTCCAGCCGCGGGTCCTCGCCCGCCGCACTGCGCCGCTGGGCCTCGGCGAAGAAGGTCGGCAGCAGCGCGGCCACCGACACCGGCGTGCCCGGCGGGCGCGGCTCGCTGATCGCCACCAGCAGCGCGTTGTAGTGCTTCAGCCGCGCCTGCTCGGCCAGCGGCCAGCGGGCGTTGAGGGCGCGCCTGAGCGAGTCCGGCTTCCACTCATAGCTCATCTGCAGACGGCCCGGCTCGAAGCCCACGTGCTGGATGAGCTCGCCCGCCACCTGCGCCTCGGCCTGCGCGGCAAGGCGCTCGGTGAGCCGCCGCACCAGCCAGTCGGAGGCCCAGGTCGGCAGGGGCAGATGGCCGACGCGCAGCTGGCGCAGCACGGGCAGGCTGCCGGTCTCCTGCAGCCGGGCATGCAGATTGAGCCAGGGCCCGCCGCCTGCACGCAGGGGAATGCTGACCTCGAGCAGCGCCTCGTGCCGGGCGAGCTGGGCCGTGGCGCGGGCGTCGTGGTAGCGGTTGACCAGACGTCCCAGCAGCAGCTGGAGCTGGACCTCGCTGAGCTGCACCACGCGCAGGCCGCCGGGCGGCAGCTGGCGGGGATCGTTCTGGCGCAGGATCTCGCTGGCCTGCTGCAGTTGGGCGCCTTCGAGCGCGGCCGGCGGCGGCACGCTGGGGTCGGCCTGCAGGGCCAGCACCGCCAGCAGCAGCGGCAGGCCCAGGCCGAGTGTCAGGAGCAGCCAGAGACTGCGGCGCAGCAGGCGGCCGAACTGGGCGTGTCGCGGGATCGAGGTCATGGGCGGGAGTCTGCCACCTTGCGCCGACCGCTTCCGAAAGCCAGCCCCGCCGCTGGCGACAATGGCGGCCATGCCCGCGCCCGCGACCCCTGCCCCGCCCCTCCTCCGCCCGCTGCTGCGACTGCAGACCCTCGACCGCGGTGACGGCCTGCTCGGCGTGCGGCGGCATGGGCGCCTGGGGCCGCGCGGGGCGCCGCTGAGCCTGATGCAGCTCTTCCTCGTGGACGACGCGGGCGGGGCGCCCTGGCCCTGTCCGCCCGAGGGCCACGCGGGCCCGCACGGCCCCTGGATCCAGCAGCTGCTGGCGCTGGGCGCCCAGCCGCTGCGGGCCGATCACCTGCAGTGGCGCCAGGCCTCGCCGCCGGCACCGGGCCGGGTCTGGACGCTGCTGCTGGAGGACGACTTCGGCGACTTCGTCACCGATGTCCTGCCCCGCCTGACGGCCGAGGGCTGGGTGGTGGAGCGTCTGCCGGGCTTTCGCCACGAGCCGCTGCCGGTCACTGCCTGGCATCTGGGCCTGTCGGCGGCGGAGGGGGCGGAAGCGGCGGAGGGCACGGCCGTGCCCCGCCTCGCCGCGCCGCGCCAGCGGGGCTCCTGGCTGCTGAGCCTGGGCCTGGAGGTCCAGGGCGAGCGTCTGGACCTGGCCCCGCTGATGGCCAACCTCCTGCGCCGGGACAAGCGCTGGCTGGACGCCGTGGCGCTCGAGGCGATCGAGGACGACGAGGTGGTCTTCCTGCGTGCGCCCGGCGGGCGCCGCTTCCACACCCCGGCCGCGCCGCTCAAGCAGCTGATGCGGCACCTCCTGAGCCTCGTCACGCCGCGCCAGCTGGAGGGCGGCGGGGCAGTCCGGCTGAGCCGCTGGCAGGCGCAGCAGCTGGCGCTGTTCGAGGAGGAGCGGGGGCGCTGGCAGTTTCATGGCCGGGACGTGCTGGAGGCGCTGGTGGCGCGGCTGCATGCGGCCGGCCGGCCGGTCGTGGCCCCTCAGCCCGAGGGCCTGGGTTTGGCGCTGCGGGACTACCAGCGGCAGGGCGTCGGCTGGCTGCAGTACCTGGGGCAGCAGGGCCTGGGCGGCATCCTGGCGGACGACATGGGCCTGGGCAAGACCGCCCAGACCCTGGCCCACCTGTGGCTGGAGAAGCAGGCCGGCCGCCTCGCCCGCGGCGCGCTGCTGGTGATGCCCACGAGCCTGCTCTTCAACTGGGCACAGGAGGCGGCCCGCGTCACGCCCGGCCTGCGCGTGGCCACCTGGCATGGCACGCCGCGGGGCCAGGTCTTGCCCGAATGCGACCTGCTGCTGTGCAGCTACGGCCTCGTCTGGCGGGACCTGCGGGTGCTGTCCGGGCGGGACTGGGACTGGCTCGTGCTGGACGAAGGCCAGGCGGTGAAGAACGCCGCCTCCCGCACGGCCCGCGCGCTGCGACGCCTGCCCTCGCGCCAGCGCCTGGTGCTCAGCGGCACCCCGCTCGAGAACCACCTGGGCGAGCTGTGGGCCCATGTCGACTTTCTGATGCCGGGCTACCTGGGCGACGCCCGCAGCTTCGCCCGCCATTGGCGCAAGCCGATCGAGGAGGGCGGGGACGGGCGCCGGGCCCGCTGGCTGGCCGCGCGCGTGCGGCCCTTTCTGCTGCGGCGCCTCAAGGACGAGGTCGCCCCCGAGCTGCCGCCGCTGACCGAACTGCAGGTGCGCCTCACGCTGCCGATGCCGCAGCGCCAGCTCTACGAGAGCGTGCGGGTGGCGGCCGATCACATGGTGCGGCGCATCCTGGCGCGCCAGGGGCTGGAGGGCGGGCTGATCTCGGTGCTGGACGCCATGCTGCGGCTGCGCCAGCTGTGCTGTGACCCGCGGCTGATCGAGGAGGTCCCGCCGAACCTGGGCGAGGGCGTGAAGCTGGCCTGGCTGCGCGAACACCTGCCGGACCTGCTCCGGCAGGGGCGCCGGGTGCTGGTGTTCTCGCAGTTCGCCCGGATGCTGGATCTGGTGGACAGCCTGCTGCACGAGCTGGGCCTGCCGGCGCTGCGCCTGAGTGGCGAGACGCCCGAAAGCCAGCGCGGCACGCGCGTGGCCCGGTTTCAGGCAGGTGAGTGCCCACTCATGCTGCTGAGCCTGAAAGCCGGAGGGGTCGGATTGAACCTGACGGCCGCCGACACGGTCATCCACCTCGATCCCTGGTGGAACCCGGCGGTGCAGGCCCAGGCGAGCGCCCGTGCACACCGCATCGGGCAGGACAAGCCGGTGTTCGTCCACCAGCTGCTGGTCCAGGGGAGCATCGAGGAGCGCATCCTCGCGCTGCAGGCGCGCAAGAAGGCGCTGGCGGAGGGTGTGATGGGGGTGGACGGGGCGGCCGAGTTGCTGAAGTTCAGCGCGGCGGACCTCGACGGCCTGCTGGCGCCCTTGCCCGAGGCGATGGAAGGGGCGGGTGACGAGCCGGACGACGCGGCGTTCCCGTCCTGAAAGACGAAGAGCGCCTGGTGGGCGCTCTGGCGGGGTGGGGCAGTGAGGCTCCGGGGCGGATCAGCGCTTGCGGTCGAAGCGCTGGGCGCGGGCCAGGCTGCGGCGGTCGGTGCCCAGGCTGGCGGTCTCGAAGGCTTCGTGCTTGCGGCCCTTGTCGGTGTTCCATTCGGTCATGGGCAGGCGACGGGTCTGGGCTTCAGTGCGGTATTGCGACTTCATCATGGCGAGATGCCTTTCCTCTGCTAGGACCCTTTCATCCGGGTCTTGAGGGGAACAACGCGGGGAAAGGACGGCCGGTTGACAGCCCCGGCACACTTTTTCACAAAGCCCTTGGCGGGCGGCGGCGCCAGCTCCCCGCCCCGGGAGTGGCGCCGCCTGCGTCGTGCGACTACAACGCGAGGGCTGTCCCTTCCGGCTGTCCCCTGCTTTGTCGCTAAGCTAGCCCGCCATGTCCTCCGCTCTCGCCCAACGTCGCCCGCCGCCCACCCTGGTCGCCTGCCTGTGCGCGGCCTGGTGTCGCCTGTGCGACAGCTACCGCGAGACCTTTGCCGAGCTGCGCGAGCAGCATCCCGGCGTGCGCTTCATCTGGGTGGACATCGAGGACGACGCCGAGCTGGTGGGGGACCTCGACGTCGAGACCTTCCCGACGCTGGTGGTGGGGGTCGGCGAGCAGCTGCGCTTCTGCGGCCCGGTCACGCCCCAGCTGAGCACGGCTCAGCGCCTGCTGGAGACGGTCCTGGCCCCCGATGCCGCCGCCGCGGTGGCCGGCCCTGACGCCCAGGCCCTGCTGTCCCGCCTGCAGCACAGCTGCTGAGTCAAGCCCTGACCCTCGTCACGCCGCGGCTGCGGGGGTGACAATCGGGGCCTTCCCAATCACAGGCCCTCCCATGACCGTGCAACTCAAGAGCGCCCTGGCGCGCGCCACGCCCATCGTCGTGCTCGATGCGGCAAGCTTCCAGGCCCTGAAGTCCAAGCTGCCCAAGCCCACGCAGAACTGGCTGGCCGCCATCGGCTTCACGGCCAAGCCGGACAGCCACGCCCTGGTGCCCGGCGCCGACGGCAAGATCGAGAAGGTGCTGGCCGGCGTGGCCAGCGTGGCCTCGCCCTGGGTGCTGTCGGCCCTGCCCATGGCCCTGCCGGAAGGCGCGTATGCGCTCGCCGATGAAGGCCTGGCCGTGGCGCCCGAACAGGCGGCCCTGTCCTGGGAGCTGGGCAGCTACCACTTCGATGTCTACAAGGCCCGCCCTCGCGCCAGCGCCACGCTGCTGCTCAAGCCCGGCATCGAGGCCGAGCGCGGCCTCGCCGTGGCCGCGGCCATGTGCGCCGCCCGCGACCTGATCAACACCCCCGCCGAGCACATGGGCCCGGCCGAGCTGGCCGCCGCCGCGCAGGTGCTGGCCAAGCAGCATGGCGCCAAGTTCAAGCAGATCGTCGGTGACGAGCTGCTGAAGAAGGGCTTCCCCGCCGTCCACGCCGTGGGCCGCGCCAGCACGCGCGCGCCGCGCCTGATCGAGCTGAACTGGGGCAAGGCCAAGGATCCGCTCATCAGCCTCGTGGGCAAGGGCGTCTGCTTCGACACCGGCGGCCTGGACCTCAAGACCGCCGAGGGCATGCGCCAGATGAAGAAGGACATGGGCGGCGCCGCCAATGCCATCGCGCTGGCCGGCCTCATCATGACGCTGAAGCTGCCGGTGCGCCTGCAGCTGCTGATCCCTGCCGTGGAGAACGCGGTGGCCGGCAATGCCTACCGCCCGGGCGACATCATCAAGACCCGCAAGGGCATCCAGATCGAGATCGGCAACACGGACGCCGAGGGCCGCGTGATCCTCTCCGACGCCCTGGCCTATGCGAGCGAAGGCAAGCCCGAGCTGATCATCGACCTGGCCACGCTCACCGGCGCCGCCCGCGTGGCCCTGGGCCCGCAGCTGCCGGCGCTGTTCGCCAAGCACATGGACACGGCCCGCGAGCTCGTCGACCTGGGCCTGAAGATCGACGACCCCGTGTGGCACATGCCGCTGTGGGCGCCGTACCAGCAGGGCATCCAGTCCAGCCTGGGCGACATCGTCAACACCGGCCCGAACCCGATGGCCGGCGCCATCAATGCGGCCCTGTTCCTGGAGTACTTCGTGGAGCCGCTGCAGGACTGGCTGCACCTCGACATCTACGGCTCCAATGCCCGTTCGCTCCCGGGCCGCCCGGAAGGTGGCGAGGCGCAGGGCATCCGCACGCTGCTGGCCTACCTGGAAGAGCGCTTCGGCGGCTGAACGCCCCGGGGCATCGCCTGGCACAGGGCCCGCCTCGGCGGGCCCTTTCTCATGGCGGCGTGCGGGTCAGCGCCGGGATTCCAGCATCCAGCTGGCGATGCGCTCGGCCATCATCAGCGTCGGCGAGTTGGTGTTGCCGCTGGTGATGGTGGGCATGAGGCTGGCGTCGGCCACGCGCAGGCAGGCCACGCCGCGCACCCGGCCCTGCGGGTCCGTCACGGCCAGCGGGTCTTCGCTTCGGCCCATCCGGCAGGTGCCGACGGGGTGGAAGATGGTGGTGGCGATGTCGCCGGCCAGTCGCGTCAGCTCGTCGTCGCTCTCGAACTCCACGCCCGGCTTCACCTCGCGCGGGTGGAAGGGCGCAAGCGCCGGCTGGGCCACGATGCGCCGCGTGAGGCGCAGGCCCTGGGCCGCAATGCGGCGGTCCTCCTCGGTGCTGAGGTAGCGGGGCGCGATGGCGGGCGGCTGCTCCGGGTCGGCGCTGCGGATGCTGACGTGGCCGCGGCTCGTCGGGTTCAGATGGCAGACGCTCGCCGTGAAGGCATTGAAGCGGTGCAGCGGCTCGCCGAACGCGTCCAGCGACAGCGGCTGCACGTGGTACTCCAGATCCGGCCAGCGCAGGCGGGGCGAGGAACGGGTGAAGGCGCCGAGCTGCGAGGGCGCCATGCTCATGGGCCCGTTGCGGGAGAGCAGGTACTGCAGGCCGATGCCCAGCTTGCCCCACCAGTGAGCGGCCTGTGTGTTGAGCGTGCGCGTGCCGTCGACGGCATAGACCGCCCGGATCTGCAGATGGTCCTGCAGGTTCTGGCCGACGCCGGGGAGGTCCTCCTTCACGGCGATGCCCTGGGATTGCAGCAGTGCCGCGGGCCCGATGCCCGAGCATTGCAGGATCTGCGGTGAGCCGATGGCGCCGGCCGCCAGGACGAGCTCACCCCCCGGCGAGAGCCTCACCTGCTCCATCCCATGCGGGGTGCGCACGTCGGCGCCTGTGCAGCGCAGGGCGCCCGCGTCGTCGCGGTTCAGCAGCAGGCGCTGGACGGTGGACCCCGTCCAGAGCTCGAAATTGGGGCGCCCCAGGCAGGTCGGTCGCAGGAAGGCCTTGGCGGCGTTCCAGCGCAGGCCGCCCCGCTGGTTGACCTCGAAGTAGCCCACGCCCTCGTTGCTGCCGCCGTTGAAGTCGTCCGTGCGGGGGATGCCGGCCTGCTCGGCCGCGGCGGCGAAGGCATCGAGGATGTCCCAGCGCAGGCGCTGCTTCTCGACGCGCCATTCGCCGCGATGGCCGTGCAGCGCACGGAAGGCCTCGTTGGCCACGCCCTTGGCGTCCAGGCGCCAGTGGTCCTCGTGCTGCTTGAAGAGCGGCAAGACCTGACCCCATGACCAGGCGTCCTCGCCGGTCACGGCAGCCCAGTGGTCGTAGTCCCGGGACTGGCCGCGCATGTAGATCATGCCGTTGATGCTGGAGCTGCCGCCCAGCACCTTGCCGCGCGGATAGCGCAGCTGCCGCCCGTTGAGGCCGGGCTCGGCTTCGGTGCGGTAGAGCCAGTCCGTGCGCGGATTGCCGATGCAGTAGAGGTAGCCGACGGGGATGTGGATCCAGTGGTAGTCGTCCTTGCCGCCGGCCTCGAGCAGGAGCACCCGCTTGCTGGGGTCGGCGCTCAGGCGGTTGGCCAGCAGGCAGCCGGCGGTGCCGGCGCCGACGATGATGGTGTCGAAATCCATGAGGGGCGGGCTCTTGCGGGAGGTTCAGCCCCAGCCGGCGGCGAGCTCGCGCACGAGCTGGGCGGCCGGTTTCGGGCGGGCCAGGGGCAGCGCCTGGCCGGCCCACAGGCTCAGGCGATCGGCCTGGCCCTGTGTGGCCGCGGCCTGCCGCAACGGGCGGCTGAGGGCGTTGGGGATGGGGAAGTCCGGCAGAGGGGCGTCCGCCAGGTCTCGGGTGAAGGCATTGGCGAGCCCACGCGCCTCCCGGCCGGAGAAGGCTCGCGTCAGGGTGGAGTCGGCATCGCCGGCCTGCAGCAGGGCGTCGCGGTAGGCCGGGGAGAGCGGGCATTCCTCGGCCAGCAGGAAGGCCGTGCCCACCGCTGCCGCCGTGGCCCCGAGCGCACGGGCGGCCGCCATGCCGCGGGCATCCGCGATGCCGCCGGCCGCGATCACCGGCACATAGAGGGCATCGACCAGCTGCGGCACCAGTGCCATCGTGCCGATCAGTGCGCCTTCGGGCCGGCCGAGAAAGCCGCCCCGATGACCGCCGGCCTCGCTGCCCTGGGCGACGATCGCGTGGACGCCGCTGGCCTGCAGCTGCAGCGCCTCGCTCGTCTGAGTCGCGGTGCCCAGCACGATGCGCCCCTCGTCGCGCAGGGCCTGGACGAGCGCCGGACCCGGGTCACCGAAGGCGAAGCTCACCACCGCCGGCGCCAGCTCGCGGACCACGGCGAGCTGCGCCTCGAAGTCTTCCTCGCAGGCGGCCGGCAACTCGGGCACGGGCACGCCGAGGGCCTGGGCATGGGGGGCCAGGCGCTGGCGGTAGGCCTCGATGCGCCCGGCGTCGGCCTGCCAGCGAAGCGGGCAGAAGAGGTTGATGCCGAAGGGGCGCTGCGTGCGGGCGCGGATGTCGGCCACCACGGCCCGGAGGCGCGCCGGACTCAGGTAGGCCGCGCCGAGCTGGCCGAGGCCGCCGGCCTCGCTGACGGCGGCCACGAGGGCCGCGCTCGCGGCCTCGCCGGCCATGGGGGCCATCAGCACCGGCGTCGGGATGCCCAGCTTCTGCAGAAACCCCTTCATCGCCTGCTCCTTCAGTTGGAGAGGTGCGAGGCTAGCACGGGGAAGAGCTTGATCAGGCCGTCCTGCAGCAGCTCCACCGCCAGCGCGGCGAGGATCAGACCCATCAGCCGCGTCATGATGTTGATGCCCGTCTGCCCCAGCACGCGGGCGATGCGGCCGGAGGCGGAGAAGACGAGGTAGGTCACCAGGCCCACGACCACGCCGTAGCCCACGAGCACGCCCAGCTCCCACCAGTGGCGGGTCTTGTCAGCGTAGATGACCATGGTGGAGATGGTGGCCGGCCCCGTCAGCAGCGGAATGGTGAGCGGCACGACGGCGATGCTCGCGCCGCTGCTGAGCTTGGCCTGGCCCTCGCTGAGGTCTTCGGGGCGGCTCTCCGCCGGGCGGGCGTTGAGCATCTGCAGGGCACTGATCAGCAGCAGCACGCCGCCGCCGACCTGGAAGCTCGCGAGAGAGATGTTGAAGAAGTCCAGCACCTTCAGCCCCGCCAGCGCGCTGATGGAGATCACCACGAAGGCCGTGATCGAGCTGACCCTCACCGTGTGGCGGCGCTGCTCGGCGCTGAGGTCCTGTGCGAAATGGATGAAGAACGGCACCACGCCGATCGGGTTGACGATCGCCAGCAGGGCGATCAGGGGCTTGACGATGTCCATCCACGCAACTCCATCAGATAGTGAAGGCCGGCCGCGGCGCGGGGGCCGTACCAGCTGAGCAGCTCGCCATCCACGAGCCGGACCCGCGCCTGCGGGCACAGGGCCTGCGCTTCGGCCACGTGCCGCTCGCCGAAGCTGTAGGGCTCGGAGCTGAGCAGCACTTCGTCGATGTGCGCCAGCCAGGGCTCGTCGCCGCGAATCGCCGGGTAGCGGGCGGCGCCGGTGTCGCCGCCCTCGGCCTCGGGCCAAGTCTGCCAGCCCACCTCGGCCAGCATGCGGGCGATGTAGGTGTCCCGGGCCACGCTCATCCAGGGATCCTTCCAGATCAGGTAGAGCACGCGGCGCGGGGGCCAGGTCTTGCCCCGGATATCCTGCAGTGCCTGCGCCAGCCCCCGCTTCAGGGCCTCGCCGCGGGCCTGGACGCCGGGCAGATGGCCAAAGCGGGCCAGCAGCTGGTCGATCAGGGCGGCGTTGTCCTGCGGACCTTGCGGGTGGGTCACGATGACGTCGGGCACGAAGGCCCGCACGGCCTCGGCGGTGTCGATGCGGTTCTCGTCCACGTTCACGATGACGTGGCTCGGGGCCAGGCGGCGGAGCTTGTCGAGGTTCACGTCCTTGGTGCCGCCGATCTTGGGCACGTCGGCCACCGCTTCCGCCGGGTGGATGCAGAAGCCGGTGCGCGCCACCAGCCAGGGGCGCAAGCCCAGCGCGACCAGCAGCTCGGTGATCGAGGGCACCAGCGACGCGATCCGAGGTGCCGGGGCTGCCGTCACAGCTGGGCCTCCTCGACGGCCGGCTCGCTCAGCGCCAGCCAGACGGCGCAGCAGCCGCGCAGATAGAAGAGGGCCGGCAGCACCAGCGCCAGGGCGAAGACCACGCCACCGCCGGTCTGCACCGCCAGCCCGGCGGCGCTGGTGTTGAGCGGCGTGCCCTCGGCACCCAGGCTGCGCAGCCCGCGTCCGAAGAGCCCCGCCATCAGCTGCTGCGGAGGCATCTCGATGCCCGCGGCCCAGGGCACCAGCAGGGCCATGACCTGGCCGCCGCCAATGACGACCACGCTGATGCAGGCGCTGACCAGGGCCGACAGGCCGAGCACGCCCACCATCAGCACGGCGGTGTCCAGCAGCCGCCAGCGCAGCAGCCCGGCCAGCTTGCGCAGGGCACGGGCCGGCGGCAGGCCGGACCAGATCGACGGCCCGGTGAGCGGGCCCACCATCACGATCAGGGTCAGCAGCATGCCGCCGAACAATCCCACGCCTGCGGGCACCAGCGCGCTGAGCAGCAGCGGCCCGACCTGCGGCAGCCGGGACAGCGTCAGCAGGCCCACCATCAGGGCCGCCAGCACACCGGCCGTACCCACGATGGCCGCCAAGCACAACAGCACTTTCGGAGCAATACGAAGAGAGTCATAGGCCGCGTCGCGCGCATCGCGCACAGGGCGGCCACAGGCCTGGTCCATGAGCATCAGCCCCGTGGTGTTCACGCCCAGGAACACCACGGCCAGGGCCGCGACGCCCCAGGCGGCTCCGCGCCAGACTGCCTCGCGGGCCAGGGCGGCCTCCGCGGCGCCGAGCATGAGGCCGGCAAGGCAGAAGGCGGCAAGCAGCGCGCGAAAGGCGCCGTCGTTGCGTGCGGCATCCAGGCTGGCGAGCAGTCGGCTGAGGGTATGGGGGCTGAGGCGGGAGTTCACGGCGCAGGTGGGGTGGCAGCGCATCTTAGCGAGCCGGGCGGCGGCGCCTGCTGCTGTCATGGGATTTGCTCGCTTACCCTAGTCATCCGACGCCAAGCGTGTCGAAATGCGCCCAATCAAGGGTTTTCCCCCGTTTTCATGCGGCGTCTAAAAACAACAGTCGACTGAGGGTGCTTTGCGCGTCCAGAAAAGCTCCGCCCATAATCGGCAACCTGTGTCTGGATGCAGCGCCTTCGGTTGAATGGTTCACGATGGGTTGAAGCTCCACATGGTTATTTGGTATTGAAAGGGCTTCCCCATGGGAAACAAGCTTTACGTAGGCAATCTGGCCTATAGCGTCCGCGACGAATCGCTGCTCGAAGCGTTCTCGCAATTTGGTACGGTCACGTCGGCCAAGGTCATGATGGACCGTGAAACCGGCCGCTCCAAGGGCTTCGGCTTTGTGGAGATGGGTTCGGACGCCGAAGCGCAATCCGCCATCAATGGCATGAACGGCGCTGCACTGGAAGGCCGTGCAATCGTCGTGAACGAAGCCCGTCCCCGTGAAGAGCGTCCGGGCGGCTTCGGTGGCGGCGGTCGCTCCGGCGGCGGCGGCTTCGGCGGCGGCGGTCGCTCCGGCGGCGGCGGCTTCGGTGGCGGCGGCGGCGGCGGTTACGGCGGTGGCCGTTCCGGCGGCGGCGGCTACGGTGGTGGCGGCGGCGGCGGTTACGGCGGTGGCCGTTCCGGCGGCGGCGGCTACGGCGGTGGCCGTTCCGGCGGCTACTGAGCACGCCAGGGCTGAACGCGTGTCAGCCCCAGCATGAAGAAGCACCCTCGCTGAGGGTGCTTTTTTTATGCCCGCTCGTGAGTGCCGGCGACGCCCGCCCTGCCGGGTTGAGGCCAGGCTGAGGCCGGGTGCGGGGGCTCGTGGCTACGGCGTCGGACAGGATGGGCCGGCTGCTGCTGTGATGTCGGCGGCTACGGCGGTGGCCGTTCCGGCGGCTGCTGAGCACGCCAGGGCTGAACGCGGGTCAGCCCCAGCATGAAGAAGCACCCTGGCTGAGGGTGCTTTTTTGATGCCCGCTCGTGAGTGCCGGCGACGCTCGCCTTGCCGGGCTGAGGTCGGACTGAGGTCGGGCTGAGGGGCTCGTGGTCGCGGCGTCGGGCAGGACGGGCTCATGGGGTGGGGATGCCACCGCGACCCGCAATGAGCCCGACAGGCTCACCGGGGCCTTCTGGCTCCCGGTCCGAGCCAGGGGACGCCGGCGCGGCGTCCGGCCTGGCCTTCCGTGCCCCTTCCTGGGGCTTCACTCAGCGTCCGAAGACGGTGCTGTACTTGGCGAACCATTCCTTCTGCACCGCCTCGCCCGGCTGGCGTCGCGTGTGGGTGTAGCCCACGCTGAAGGCGCTGCTCAGCCCGTCGCGGTGCTGGTAGACCAGCGACTGCGTCGACCCGTGGCGGCGGTCCGCCTCGAGGCTGGCGTCCGCCACGCGGCTGAGGCCGCGCTGCTGCAGGATCAGCCGCAGCGAGTCCTGGGCGGTGAAATGCAGCACGGCGAGGGACTGCCCCAGCCATTCCTGCAGCGAGCGCTGGTGCTGCGGGCCCCGCACATCCGACCAGCCCAGGTGCTGATTCCACTCCAGGGCCATCCGGGCCGGCAGGTTGAAGCGGAAGTTGCCGTCGACGGTCAGCATCTGGCCGCGCCCGAGGCGGTCGGCCTCGACGTCCAGGCGCTGGCCGAACTCGTAGTCGATGCTGAAGAGGCTGAACCAGGACGAGGGGTTCAGGATGAAGCCGAGATTGACGGTGCGCGGCTGGTGCAGGGGGCTCGTGGCCCGGGCCCGCTGCGCGTCCAGCCCCAGATGGGCCCAGAACTCGAACTTGCGGGCCGAGGTGAACCAGACGCCGGGCTGGACGAGGCGCTCCATCACCTGCCCCGAGGGCACGCCGAACTGGGCGTCGCTCAGGGTGCTGGTCTGGGCGAGCTTGAGCTGCCACTCGAACTCGTAGGCGGGCCAGCTCAGCGACGTGCCCGGCAGGCTCATCGTCTGGCTGCCCATGCGGCGGTTGATCTGGGCCGTGAGGCGCTGGATGCCGGTCTGGCTGACGAAGCCGTTGTCGTTCGCGAAGCGCGGGCTCAGGCGCTCCACATGGAAGGCATTGGCCCAGTCCTCCGTGCGATGGCGGCCCTCCAGCCAGACATAGCTGCCGTTCTGGGCGCGCTGGCGCAGCGGCGTGCCCTCGTCGTCGAAGCCCAGCGTGGTGGAGGACATCAGCACGTGGCCTCGCATGCTGGCCTGCTCGCTGAGGTTGGCGTGGAAGTCGGTGCCCAGCACCCAGTTGTGGCGGCCGAGGCCGTAGTCGCGGATGGACACGAGGCCGGCGGCGCCCCAGTGCTCGAACTGCTGGTGCAGGCGGCCGAAGCTGACCTGGGAGCTGAGGTTCTGAGGCAGGTACTCCAGCGTCTCGTAGGCGTTCGAGCGGAAGATCCGGCCACCGCCCTTGTCCCGCAGGCTGAGGAAGGTGCCCTCGGCCTCGGCGCCGCGCCAGGTGGCGCGCAGGCCCCAGTTCGGGTCGGTGATGGCGCGGGAGTAGAAGGCCGCGAGGCCCCGGGCCTGGCCGCTTTCGTCGGGCTGGCCCTTGCCGGTGACGTCCTGGCTCTCCAGGAAGAAGGGGCGCTTCTCGGTGAGCTGCAGCGCGAAGCGCGTGTTGCCGGTGAGCTGGGGCACGTCCAGCTCCACCTGGGAGAAGTCGGGGTTCAGCGTGGCGTCGATGACCCAGTCGGCGCGCGGGCGCCACTTGAGCTCGAGGCCGAGGTTGGCGTCGTTCTGACGCATGAAGGGCGTGGCGGCGCTGCGTTCCTCGTGCCGGCGCAGGGTCAGCTCGGGGCGCAGCTCGACGAAGCTGCGCTCGCGCACGGTCTGCACCAGGTCCCCCAGGCCCTCGATGGGCTGCAGCTCGGCGATGTTGTGCAGCGAGTCCTGTGTCAGCGGGGCGGAGACGATGAAGACGTTCTCGTCCCGCGGCACGCTGCGCCCGACCATCAGGCGCCAGTCGGCGCCACCCTGGTAGGGGTAGCGCAGCGTGGACAGCGGCCAGCGCAGCTCGATGCTGTAGCCGTCCGGCAGGCGGTGAGCGGCAGCCTTGACGTCGAAGTCCGGGGCGAAGTCCTCCACGTCGTCGACGGCCGCGATGCTGCCATCCGCCACCACGCCGTTGGCGCCCACGCGCACGAACTGCGCCGTGCGGCGCTGCCCCATGGGATCAAGGAAGACGACGACGTAGTCCTGATCCCGCTTGACCTGGTCGCGCCGCACCAGGGGCGCGCGGATCTGCTCGGGAGCGTCGTCGTAGCAGCGGATGCCGAAGATCAGGGCGTCCCGGTCGGCCACGACCTGCACCGTGGTCCGCCAGCGGGCGGGCTTCTTGTCCTGCGGCTGCAGCTGGATGAAGCTGTCGTGGATGGGCGCGCGCTGCCAGATGGCGTCATCCAGCCGGCCGTCGATCTGCACGCTGGCCTGCTCGACGCGCAGGGCCTTGGGCCAGGGCATGTCGGGCAGCTCGGCAGCGCGGGCCGCCGCCGATCCCAGCAGGGCCAGGCAGGCCGAAGCGACCGCGTGGCGGGTTCTCTTCATGGTTCCTCCTTGTCTCGCGCGCGTAGATTTTTTGACGCGAGTCTCCCGTGCCCGGCGGGAAACCAATCGGGCGCGCGAAGTTTAGGAGGGCCAGCCGTGCCCGCCCACCAGGGCTTGCACGGGCAGGGGGCGACCTGTCGCGCCCCGCTTACTCGCCGTCTCGGTGTTTACGCGGACGACCGGCCAGGAGGCGGTCGTAGAGGGCGCCCGGCAGGAGGCGCAACACCCGCGCCACCACGCCCATTTGCCAGGGAATGACGCGGAAGCGGTGCCCGGCCTCGATGCTGCGCACGGCCGCCATGGCAAAGCTTTCAGCAGACATGAGGAACGGCATGTGATAGCGATTCTTGCGCGTGAGCGGCGTGTCGATGTAGCCCGGTGCGATGGTGGTGACGCGCACCCCGAATGGGCGGCATTCGCCCCGCAGGCTCTCGCAGTAGCTGATCACGGCGGCCTTGCTGGAGCAGTAGGCCGCATGCCCGGGCAGGCCGCGGATGCCCGCCACGCTCGCGATCCCCACCAGGCTGCCGCGGCCGCGCTGGTTCATGGGCGTGATGAAGGGATGGAAGGTGGCGGCCAGGCCGATGTTGTTGGTGGCATACACGCGCTGCATGACGGCCAGGTCTTCGTAGATGGCGCTGTCGATGCCCACCGAGATCCCGGCATTCGCAATCACGACCTCAGGCAGGCCCTGCTCGGCGATGCAGCGACGGCCGGCCTCGACGATGGCGTCCACCTGGCTGACGTCCGCACCGTAGATGCGCACGCGGGCGGCGTCCAGGCCCTGCTCCTGCGTCCAGCGCGTCAGCTCTTCGGTGCGGCGCGCCACCAGCGCCAGCTGCCACCCTCGGGCGTAGTACTGCAGGGCCATGGCCTGGCCCAGGCCGCTCGAGGCGCCGGTGATGTAGACGAGGGGGGCAGGATTCAGGGGCGTCATGGGCGGGCTCGAAAAGGGGGCTCATGAGGGCGGCACGGCGGTGCGTGGCGCCCGGGGGGCTGCTCAGGGGCGCTTGCGCCGGGCCTGGTAGGTGGCCGTGCTGTGGCCGTGGAACTGAAGCTGGCCGCTGAGGTTGTCGTACGCGAAGGACTGCACGCTGAAGCTGCCCAGCCCCGTGCGCAGCGTCACGGGCAGGTGCGAGCGCATCTGCTCGACGGGCGGATTCAGCTGCAGGAACTCGCCGCTGATCTCGAGCTGCGCCGGCTGTGCGTCCTGCGGGGTGGCACTCGAGGCGGGCGCAAAGCGGCGGACCAGGACCTCGCCCTGCAGCCGGATCTCGCTCGCGTCGGCATTGCTGACGGCTTGGCGAGCCTCGGCGATGGTCAGCGTGCCCTCCTGGCCCATCGCACGCAGCTCGATGCCGTCGATCTCCAGGGTGTCGGTGTCGGGGTAGTGGCGCATCTCGCGGCCGCGCACCTGCAGGGCCAGGGAGCCGTCGGCCTTGAAGCGCTGCAGCTCGAAGCCCTGCATCTGGTAGTCCGGCTCATGGCGCAGCACGCGCTGGCCGCTGCCGTCGTCCGGCAGCGGCGTGCTCTTGACGAGCCACCAGGTGAGGCCCGCCAGCAGTGCCAGGATCAGCAGCGGCAGGTAGGTGCCGACGAGGTTCTGCAGGCGCCACAGCAGCGGGGGGGCCTCGCGCCGCCGCGCGGGCGTCGGCGGGGGCGCGAGCGGGGTGTCCGCCGCGGCGTTCATGCGCCGCCGCTCCCGTCCAGCGTGCTGAGATGCCCCTGCAAGAGGGCGGCATAGCGGCCGGCGGCCATCAGGAGGAGGTCGCAGCATTCCCGCGCGGCGCCATGGCCGCCGGGCGCGGCGGTCACGTGATGGGCGATGGCCCGCACCTCGGGATGGGCCTGCGCGGGGGCGCAGGCGAAGGCGGCACGGCACATGAGGGGCAGATCGGGCCAGTCGTCACCCATCGCGGCGACCTGGCTCCAGTCCAGCCCCAGCTGCGCCAGCAGGGGCTCGGCGACGGCCAGCTTGTCCTTGGCACCGTAGGCGGCATGCTTCAGGCCGAGGTCCGCCACGCGGCGACGCACGGCGGGAGAGTCGCGGCCGGTGATGATGATGGGCGTGATGCCGCCCTGATCCAGCAGCTTGAGGCCGTGACCGTCCAGCGTCGAGAAGGCCTTGAAGCTCTCGCCGCTCTCGCCGATGTAGATGCGGCCGTCGGTCAGCACGCCGTCGACATCGAAGATGGCGGCCTTCAGGCCGAGATTCCCGCCTTGTGCCTTCAACAAGAGGGCCGGGGGGAAGCTCAGGACCGGCTTGAGATGCGGGGCGGAAATCATGGCGGCCAGTGTAGCAAGCGCCCTGGCGGCCCTGCGCTTCGCTCAGGGCGTCGGCGTCTTCAGCTGGGGCGGGATCTCCAGCAGCGAATACTTGCGCAGCCGGCCCTGCGCGTCGAACAGCAGGACCAGCTCGCGGCTCCCGGTGTCGATACGGCTGCTGACCAGGCCCACCACGGGCAGGTAGTCGACAAACCGGGGCAAGCCGGGCTTGTCGAGGTAGTGCCAGCTTTCCCATCCGCTGGGTTCGAAGCGCAGCACCTGGCCTCGACCCAGCAGTCGCTCGGCGTCCTCGCGACTCGTCAGCCCGGGCTTCAGGAGCTCGGCCGTCCGCGGTGCATCCAGTTCGCGCATGCGGCCGTTGCCGACGGTGGTGCAGGCGCTGAGCAAGGCGGCCGACAGCGCCAGCGGCCCGGCGATCCAGGGGCGTGCCTTCATGAGGGCTCCTTGGCGCTGTCCATGGGCTCGAGCACGACCCGCGTGTCGTCGGACCAGCTGGCATCCGACAGCGGCAGCCAGTAGAAGCGGTCGCGCAGCCGGTAGGGCCAATCCAGCAGGGCATGCAAGGGATGGCTCTGTCCCGTGACGGAGCCGTGCAGATGCACATACGGCAGCTGCTTGCGGCGCGTGCCGTCGACGAGCGTGATGCTGAAGACGGGCACGTCGGCGTAGTGGCCATAGACGTCGTACCGGCTGCAGACATCGGTCAGGGCGGCCAGGGCCAGATAGCTGGGCGTGACGATGCCGCGTGCGAGATGCGAGGTGCCGACCAGGTCCGCATGGCATTCCAGGCGCAGGTCGCCCAGGCGACGGGTGTTGGGCGGCAGGCCGGGCGTGCGAACGTCCGGATGCCAGGCCAGCCGGCCGTCCCGCAGGCCGCTGCGCAGCACCGTGTCCGCCGGCAGCGCGGCCCAGGCCGGGTCGATCTCGAAGCGTTGCTGCTCGTCCAGCGGCACCGGACGGTGGAGCCCTTCGGCGCGCAGGCTCAGGCTCAGGCGTTCGAGGTCGGCGTCGTCGTGGCGCGGATAGAGGCGGATGCGCAGCTCAGCCTGTGGCGCCAGCTTGCGGTGCTTCTCGAAGGACTTCCGTATGGCCAGCAACTGCGCCACGGTCTTCTGCTCTCGGGCGGCGCTTGATTCGCCGCCCACCTCCACCCGCTGCAGGGTGCTGGGCGTCTCCGCGGGCGGCGCATCTGCTGCCATGAGCCGTGCCGGCAGCAGCGCCGTCAGCAGCGTCGTCAGCAGCGCCTGTGGCCGGCGCCCTCGTCTCTTTCTCATCGGCGGTTCCTCCGTGGCGCGGAGTGTCCTTGCCGAAACTTAAGACGGAGCGACGATGGGCCACCTCCCCCCATTGGGGTGACGGAGGCTCAGATCACCTTGGCGCTCATCAGGTCGTTGATGTGCACAGCGCCGACGAGCCGCTCCTCCTCGGTGACCAGCACCACGGTGATGCGGGCGGCCTCCATGAGGTCGGCGGCGTCCACGGCGAGATCGTCGGGGCGCACGCTCTTGGGCTTGAGCGACATGACCTCGCCGGCGCGCAGGCTGCGCAGGTCCGTGCCGCGCTCGATGAGCCGGCGCAGGTCGCCATCCGTGAACACGCCCTGCACGATGTCGGCCTCGTCGACGACGATGGCCAGGCCCATGCTCTTGGCGGACATCTCGCGCATCATGTCGGTGAAGGGGGTGTCGGGCTCGACGCGGGGCAGCGCCTCGCCGCTGCGCATGAGGTCGCGCACATGCGTCAGCAGCTTGCGCCCGAGCGCACCGCCCGGGTGCGAGCGCGCGAAGTCCTCGGGGCGGAAGCCGCGGGCATCCAGCAGCGCCACGGCCAGGGCATCGCCCAGGGCCATCTGCGCCGTCGTGGACGCGGTGGGCGCGAGGTTCAGCGGGCAGGCCTCGACGGCGACGCGGCTGTCCAGCACCAGGCTGGCATGGCGGGCGAGGCTCGATTCGGCGCGGCCGGTCATGGCGATGACGCACACGCCCAGGCGCTTGAGCACGGGCAGCACGGCGTTGAGCTCGTCGCTCTCGCCGGAATTGGACAGGGCAAGCACCACGTCACGGGGCGTGACCATGCCGAGGTCGCCGTGGCTGGCCTCGCCCGGGTGCACGAACATCGCCGGTGTGCCGGTGGACGCCAGCGTCGCGGCGATCTTGCGGCCCACGTGGCCGCTCTTGCCCATGCCCATCACGACCACGCGGCCGTCGCAGTCCAGCACCGTCTGCACGGCCTGGGCAAAGCTGTCGCCCAGGCGGGGCAGCATGTCGGTGAGGGCCTGGGCCTCGATCTGCAGGGCCTGGCGGGCCATCTCGATGGCGCGCGCGGCGTCGTAGGACTGGGGGGCGTTCATGGGCGGCAGTGTACCAACCGGGGTCGGCTGCCGAGGGGCCGGCGGCGGGCTCAGGCGGCCTGCTCGGCCAGCTTGATGTACTCGATGTTGAGCGTGATCAGCTCGCTGTAGCGCAGCACGAAATAGTCCCCGTCGACCACATAGAAGCGGTCGGTGAAGAGCAGGGGGCTGCCGTCCGCGCCGGGGTGCTCGGGCTTGTCGGCGGCCAGGGGCCGGCGCATGACCTCGCGCAGCACCAGGCGGTCGAGCTTGCCTTCGGGGTCGAGGAAGTAGTCGCTCAGCAGGCCGGTGTAGAGGAAGGCCTCGCCCGCGATGTTCACGATGGCGCTGACGGCGATGAGGTCGGGCGCATGGCCGCGGGGGAAGTCGGCGCCGGTGAGCAGGTAGTACCAGGGCGCGCCCGAGAAGCGCAGCCAGGGGCTGAGGCGGGAGCGGTGGCTGTCCAGGCGCCAGTGGCTGATGAGGCGGCGCAGGGCGGTGGGCATCAGGTAGGCGAAGAGCAGCAGGCTGCCCAGGTAGGCCGTGATCGGCCCGGCCATGGCGGCGATCGCCTCGACGGACTGGGCCTGGCGCGCGGTGTCGGAGCCGAGCAGGCGCAGCATCACCTCGGGACGCGGCTCATAGGCCGTCATCAGCCAGGCCAGGCCGCACCACAGCAGGTGCAGGGCGAGCGCCCAGACGAGGGCCTCGCTGACGATCTGGCCGAAGGGGGAGTAGTCGAGGGACTGGCGCTCGATGCGCTTGATGCGGGAGCGGGCGATGAAGCCCGGCAGCAGCAGCGCGAAGACGGCCAGCGTCGGCAGTGCGAAATTCATGCCCGCGTTCGACGATGCCGGGGGTCAGGCGGCCCGCGGAACGACAACGGGGGTGAGCTTGAGGGTGCGGCCGCCATCGGCCTTGAGCTCGATGACGGTGGCCTGCGGGACGGCGTCGGCGGATTCCGGAGCGGCCTGCGCGGCAATGGCGGACTTGCGCGCCAGGTAGTGACGCAGCTGGCCTTTGGCCTGCGGGTCAGCCAGGACGGCCTTGGCGAGGGGGCTCATCAGCGCTTTCATGCCTGGCATGATGCCACAGGGCCGCCGCCGGCGCCCAATGAAAAAGGCCCGCCGGGCGTTGCCAGGGCGGGCCTTGGGTCCGGGCGGCCGAAGCCGCCGGCGGCATTGCGAAAGCTCAGGGGTACAGGCCGCGCTCTTCGCGGGCCTGCAGCACGCGGGTGCAGGCGACGGTGAAGGCGGCGGTGCGCAGCGAGATCTTGTGCTTCTCGCTGGTTTCCCAGATGCCCTTGAAGGCGCCGATCATGATCTGGTCCAGGCGGACGTTGATCTCGTCCTCGGTCCAGAAGAAGCTGGAGAAGTCCTGCACCCACTCGAAGTAGGACACGGTCACGCCGCCGGCATTGGCGATCACGTCCGGCACCACGATGATGCCGCGGTCCGCCAGCACGGCGTCGCCGTCCGGGGTGGTCGGGCCGTTGGCGCCTTCCAGCACGATGCGGGTCGAGAGGCGCTGGGCGCGCTCGGCAGTGATCTGGCCTTCCAGGGCCGCGGGGATCAGCACGTCGGTCTTGACGTCCCAGAAGTTCTCGTTGTCGATCTTGTCGGCGCCCTTGAAGCCGCCCACGCCGCCGGTCTTGGCGACGTGGTCGAGCAGGTCCGTCATGTCCATGCCCTTTTCGTTCAGGATGGTGCCGGTGTGGTCCTGCACGGCGACGATCTTGGCGCCGTTGGCGGCGAACATCTTCGCGGCCACGGAACCCACGTTGCCGAAGCCCTGCACGGCGATGCGGGCACCTTCCATGGGCACGTTCAGGCGGCGCATGGCTTCACGGCCGATCACGAACACGCCGCGGCCGGTGGCGGCCACGCGGCCCAGCGAGCCGCCCAGGGGGATGGGCTTGCCGGTCACGACGCCGGTGGCGGTGGCGCCGACGTTCATCGAGTACGTGTCCATCATCCAGGCCATGATCTGGCCGTTGGTGTTCACGTCCGGTGCCGGGATGTCCTGCTGCGGGCCGATGATGATGCCGATCTCACTGGTGTAACGGCGCGTAACCTTTTCCAGTTCCTTCAGCGACAGGGTCTTGGGATCCAGGCGGATACCGCCCTTGGCGCCGCCGTAGGGCAGGTTCACCGCGGCGTTCTTGACCGTCATCCAGGCCGACAGGGCCATCACTTCTTCCAGCGTGACGTCCGGGTGGTAGCGCACGCCGCCCTTGCCCGGGCCGCGGGTCAGGCTGTGCTGCACGCGGTAACCCTCGTAGTGGGCGATCGTGCCGTTGTCCAGCTCGATGGGGATGTCGACGATCAGGGCGCGCTTCGGGCGGCGCAGGGTTTCGACCCAGCGAGCCAGGTGGCCCAGGTAGGGTTCCACGGCATCGATCTGCGACAGATAGGTGCCCCAGGGGCTGTTGCGCGTGGGCGAAACAAAGGACAGGTTGGGCATGTAATGCTCCGTAATCTTTAGCGTGGCGCGAACGGTATCGCGAACCGGGATCGCGAGGCCAGTGAATCCAAAGCCGAGTGCACATGCGCCTATGCGGGGAACGCATAGGTGGTGGAAGTTTGCGCCGAAGCCGCCTTTCGCGCAAATTTTTGCTCAGGTGGGGGCGGGTTGCCACCCGTGCCGCTCTGATACCAGCCTTGTGGCGAAAGCCGCGGGCCGGGGAATCCCGCCGGCGCCGCACGCAAAAAGGGCCGGACGGTGTCCGGCCCGGTGGGCTGCGGCGGGGCCGTTCTCAATCCTGCCGCAGGCATTCGATCGGCAGGAGCTTGGACGCGCGCCGGGCCGGGTAGTAGCCGAAGAAGAGGCCCACGAGGCTGGCGAAGCCGACGGCCACCACCACATGCTGCGCGGAGAGGCTCACCACGACCTTGTCCAGCGCGTTGATGCCCAGGGCGCCCAGCGCGGCCAGCCCGAGGCCCACGAGACCGCCGATCAGGCACAGCACCACGGACTCGCCCAGGAACTGCCAGAGCACGTCCCGGGGCTTGGCGCCGATGGCCATGCGGATGCCGATCTCGCGCACCCGCTCGGAGACGCTCACCAGCATGATGTTCATGATGCCGATGCCGCCCACGAGCAGGGAGATCGCGCCGATCACGCCCAGGCCGATGGACAGCCCCCGGGCGATCGACGATCCCGTCTCGGCGATGCTGGCCAGGTCGGTGATGGCGAAGTCGTCCTTCTTGTCGCCCGTGATGTGGTGGCGGTCGCGCAGCAGCTCCTCGGCGTCCTGGCGGGCGTCGTCCATCTGGCTGGCGTTGCGGGCCTGCAGGCTGATGTAGTGGACGAGCCCGGGCCGGGACAGGCGCAGGGGCATGGCGCTGATGGGCACCAGCACCAGCTCGCCAAGCTCGGTGCCGTCCAGCGTGCGGCCCTTGCCGGCCAACACGCCGATGATGGTGAAGGGCTGGCCGTCCAGGCGCACGACCTGGCCGATCGGGTCGCGGTCGGCGTAGTACTTGCGGGCCAGGGCCGAGCCGATCACCACGACGCGGTTGGCGGACTGCACATCGCGCTCGTCCAGGGCCACGCCGCGGTCGATCTGCCAGTTGCGCAGCTCCAGCATCGCGGGGGTGATGCCCAGCACGGTCTGGTTGCTGTTGGCGTCGCCGTAGTGCAGCTGGAAGAAGCCCTGCAGCGCGGGCGCCGCGCCGCGCAGGCTGGGCAGCTGGGCCAGGGCGCGGGCGTCGTCCACGGTGAGGTTGGGCACCTCGCCCGCACGCCGCCGCACGCCGCCGTCCACCGGCGTGCCGGGCTGGACGATCAGCTGGTTGCTGCCCAGCACCGCCAGCTCCTTGGCGATGAAGGCGCGCACGGAGTCGCCCACGCTGAGCATGAGCAGCACGGACGCGATGCCGATCACCACGCCGAGCATGGTGAGCGCGCTGCGCAGGCGGTTGCCGTTCAGGGCCCGGAGGGCCTCGATGAAGATCTGGAGGGGTCTCATGCGTAGGCCTGTTCCTCGGGGCGCCCGTCGAAGGCGATCAGTCCGTCCTTGAGGCGCACCAGGCGCCGGGCCTTGAGCGCGACGTCCGGCTCGTGCGTGACCAGCACGATGGTGAGGCCCGCCTCGCGGTTGAGCTTGTCAAAGACCTCCAGCACCTCGGCGGTGGTCTGGGTGTCGAGGTTGCCGGTGGGCTCGTCGGCCAGGAGCAGCGGCGCCTCGTTGGCCAGCGCGCGGGCGATGGCCACGCGCTGCTGCTGGCCGCCGCTGAGCTGGTTGGGCATGCGGGCCGCCATCGCGCCGAGGCCGACCTGCTCCAGCATGTGCCGTGCCCGCTCGCGCGCCTGGTGGCGGCTGCGGCCGGCGTAGATCATCGGCAGCGCGACGTTCTCCAGCACGTTCATCCGCTTGAGCAGATTGAAGCTCTGGAAGACGAAGCCGATCTGGCCGTTGCGCACCGCGGCGTGCTCGGTGGCGCTCAGGCCGCTGACATCCTGGCCCTGCAGCGTGTAGCGGCCGTCGTCGCAGCGGTCCAGCAGGCCCATGAGGTTCATCAGCGTGCTCTTGCCGGAGCCGCTGGAGCCCATCAGCGCCACGTAGTCGCCGGGCTGGACGTCCAGGTCGATGCCATGCAGCACGGGCGTCTGCACGTCGCCGGTGCGGTAGCTCTTGCGGATGCCCCGCATGCTGAGCACCGGCGGGCGCGCCGCGCCGGTGGCCGCCCCGGCGCTGGTCTGGGTGGCGTGCGCGCGCATGTCAGGCCCCCTCGCGCACGTCGGTCTTGGCGCGGCGGATGACCACGGTGTCGCCGGGCTTCAGGTCCCCGCTGAGCAGCTCGGTGAAGCGGGTGTTCGAGATGCCGATGGTGACCTCGTGCGCCTCCAGCTTGCGGTTGGGGCCCTCGGTGTAGACCTTGAACACGCGTTCGCCGTCGCGCAGGCTGCTGAGCACGCCGTCGTCGCTGGCCGAGGGGCTGGTCTCGCCCTTCTTGAGGCGCTTGACGAGCAGCTCGTCGTCGTTCGGCTTGAAACGCAGCGCGGCCGTCGGCAGGCGCAGGCTCTTCTCGCTGCTGGCCACGACGATGCGCGTCTGCGCGGTCATGCCGGGCTTGAGAAGGCCTTCGGGATTGGCGACGTTCACGATGACCGTGTAGGTCACCACGCCCTGCGTGTTGGTCGGGTTCAGGCGGAACTGCTGCACGCTGCCCTCGAACTCACGCGAGGGAAAGGCATCCACGACGAAACGCACCTTCTGGCCTTCGCGGATCAGCCCGACGTCGGCCTCGCTGACGTTGGCCTGGATCACCATCTCGTTGAGGTCGCGGGCCAGCAGGAAGAGCTCGGGCGTCTGGAAGCTCGCGGCGACGGTCTGGCCGACGTCGATGCTGCGCTTGATGACGACGCCGTCGACCGGGGCGCGGATGATGCTGTTGTTGAGGTCGGTGCGGGCGGCGTCGAGCTGCGCGCGGGCCAGCTCGCGGTCGGCGCGCGCGGCTTCGGCCTCGCGCAGGCTCTGGTCGCGCTGCGGGGTCGAGATGAAGCCCTGGGCGGCCAGGGCCTCGTTGCGGCGCAGCGTGGCTTCGGCGAAGGCGAGGCGGGCCTCGGCCGACGCCAGCTGGGCGCGGCCCTGGCGCTCGCGGGCCTCGAAGTTGGCGGAGTCCAGCCGCGCCAGCACCTGGCCCTTCACGACCTTGTCGTTGAAGTCCACCAGGCGCTGCGCCACGGTGCCGCTGACGGCCGTGCCGACGGTCACGGTGGACACCGGCTGCAGGCTGCCGTTGGCCATGATGACCTGCGTGATGGCGCCTTCGTCCAGCGCGGCGGACTTGAAGGGCGACGGGCGGGTGCTGCTGGACGCCTGGCTGTTCCAGGCCCAGCCGGCGAGCAGAGCGGTGGTGAGCACGCTGCCCAGCACGAACCAGCGGCGACGATTCTTGAGCATCTTGATCTCCTTGCGGCCCGGGCGCACGGCGCCTCGGGCGAGGGGTGTTCAGGGGCGCCGGAGCGCGGGTTCAGAGCAGGCGGAAGCCGATCAGCGCGACGGCGTGTTCGGGCAGCGTGAGGCGGACCTGGTCATCCCAGCCGGCATCGGCCTTGATGCTGGCGCAGTACAGCGTGCGGCCCGTCGTCTGGCTGTGCTCCTTGACCTTGCTGTCCAGGCGCACGGTGGCGAGCTCGGTGCCGTCGGCACTGGTGGCCTTGAGCGACTGGTCCTCGCGGGTGGAGCACACGTCGAAGCTGGCATCGGAGCGCGACAGCAGGCGCCACTTGAAGGGGAAGCGTTCGCGGTACACGGCCTGGTAGTCGCGCAGCACCTGGCGCACCCAGCCCATGTCGGACGCGCTGCCGCCGAGCTGCGGCACGAGGGCGAAGTTGCCCACGCCCCAGGCACCATCGGCGCGGTTCACGGTGAGGTCGGCCTGCTTGACGTCGACGGGCAGGTCGTGCGGCACGACGTAGAGCTCGCCGATGGCCGGGGTGATGGCCACGTCCTTGTCCTCGTCGTAGACGCTCACGCGCAGCGGCGTGGTCTTGTCCCGGCTGAACAGGCGCATGCCCTGGCGGATGTGGCCGTGGCTCAGCTCGTGGATGGGGCGCACGGTGCGGGCCCAGGTCTCGTAGGGCATCACGGAGCTGCGCTTGCCGTTGACCTCGACGGCGTCCGGCGTGCCGGGCTCGGTCTCGATGCTGGCGGCCTGCGAGCCGGCCGGCAGGGCGGCGGCGGCCAGCAGGGCGAGGGCGAAGAGGCGGGAGAGGGCGGTGGGCGTGCGCATGGTCATTGGCTCCGGTTGACGAGACGGCCCTGACGGTTCAGGCGGACCATCTCCAGCGTGAGGCGTGCTTCGATGTTGTGCTTGATGGAGGGGCAGGGCGAGATGCCCTCCGTCCAGTGCTTGGGGCACTTGCCCCCGCAGATGGGCAGGATGCGGCAGCTGTGGCAGGGCACCTCGCCGGCGAGGATGCGGTCGTTCCAGTCGGCGAAGGGGCGGGCCTTGGGCGGGCTGATCGCGGGCTTGCGCACGTCATCCAGACGGTAGAAGCGCACCTCCTGGTAGGCGGGCACCTGCGAGACCTCCGTGCAGTTGAAGGCCTCGCCGTAGGGGTCGATCAGCTCGGCCTCCTCGCGCACGCTCATGCACACGATGGGCTTGAGCGCCTTGGGCACGAGGCTCGGCGACTGCCCGGCGTCCATCAGCCGGCCCAGCAGGTCGACCTCGAAGTCGGCGTAGCGCTGCTGGCTGAGCGACTCCAGGTGCGCATCGTTGCCCCAGCTGTGCACGGGCGCCGTGTAGAAACGGAAGTGGCGCAGCAGGTCCTGCTCGCGCAGCGTCTCGACGAGGGCGATCGTGCCGTCGTGATTGCGGCCGTCGACGTTGCAGCGGATCGAGATCCAGGCCCCGCAGCTCGCGAAGCGCGGGTCGGCGGCGATGCCCTTGAGGTTGTTGAGGATGGTGTCGAAGGAGGGGCGGCCATCCTTGGTCACGCGGCGCTGGTCATGGAACTCGCGGGCGCCGTCCAGCGTGATGTCGAAGGCCATCACGCGGTGCTGCTCCACCAGCTCGAAGAAGAGCCGGGGCGTGAGCGCCACGCCATTGGTGGCCATCTGGGCGCTGTAGGCCAGGCGGTGCTCCTTCGCGAGGGCCTGCAGCCGAGGCGACAGGGTGCGGATGGAGGCGATGCCCAGCAGGGGCTCCGCGCCGAACCAGCCGATCTGCAGGCGCCGGTAGCCGCCGCGCTGCGCCAGCTTGTGCTCGGCCCGCGTCAGCACGCCCTGCATGATGGCGTCGTCCATGCGCCGGTTCTCGTGCTTCTGGCCGCAGTAGTCGCAGCCGAGCTGGCAGTTCGCCGACGGCGCGATGCCCAGGTAGAGCATGTCGTCCGATTTGATCGAGGCCTTGTTGTGGGCCACGACCACGGCGCGCTCATCCTCATGGGCCGGCACCAGGATCTTGTGCTCGACCAGCGCGGACTTCAGCGCGACCGGCAGCTGGTCGATGCGGCCGTGCTGGACGTCCGCCCAGTCGGCATCGCTCACCAGCAGCGAGCGGGCGCTGCGGGTCGAATAGACCATGCGGAAGGCGCGCCGGCCGACGGCGGGGCTCACGGCCAGGTAGTGGCTGGCGCGCAGGGCAGGGGAAGTGCTCATGGTCATTGGGCCACCAGCAGCTCGCTGGCGACGATCTGTTGCAGGGACTGCGGGTCCTTGAAGAACTGGGCCAGCCACTGGCCGGAGATGCCCTGCCGGCTGTCACGCAGGCGCTGCATCCAGCTCGTGTAGATGGGCGGCACGCGCTTGAGCTCGTCGGTCTGCGAATCCAGCAGCAGGCCCTGCGACGGCTCGTACAGGTGGTAGCGGTCCTCGTTGAAGCGGTAGTGACGCTGGGGTTCGAAGGCGCTCATGCGGCGCTGCTGGGCGCGGGTCCGGTAGCTGTACCAGCCCATCTCCCACTGCTCGGCGTGATGGAGGGCCGCCGCCTCGAACCGGTGCCACAGCTGCTGCAGCGCCTGCTGGGCGAAGGTCTCGCGATCGCCGGCCGGATGCAGCGCATCGCCGATCTCGACGCTCACCGTGCCGTCGACTTCGCGCCAGGAGACCATGGGCACCAGCGGCAGGCCCAGCTTGTGCGCCAGGTAGGCCGCGCCCATGCGCGCCAGGATCTCGCGCCCGGCGAAGCGCAGGCCCACGGTGTGCCGGTCCTCCTCCGCCGAGCTCATCTGCCCGCGCTGGCCGCGCTGGCCGTCGATGCAGATGTAGAGGCTGCGCCCCTCGCGCAGCGTGCGCATCATCTGGATCAGGGCAGCGCCGCCGTCGCTGTTGAGGACGTTGAGCTCGGCATCCCAGAGCCGGCGCTCGCGCCCCAGCTGGTTCATGCGGACCATCGCGCCGCCATGCTCCTGGGCCATGCCCGGGCCTGCCACGATGGACATCGGCACGCCGCGGCGCAGCAGCAGCACCGGCTGGATGGCCCAGGCGCCCAGGTGATAGGAGCAGTAGATCGCCGGCCCGTCGGCCGGGCGGCCGCGCTGCAGATTCAGCAGCCCGGCAGTTTCGAGGTCGCAGATGGCGCCGAACTCGAACTTCTTCATCTCGCGATGACGGAAGTTGTCCCGGTACTGCTGGCGGCTTTCACCGTGAGCGAGCTGCGGGAAGAAATATTCATGCGCGATGCGGAATCTCAACCAGTCCAGGCGCTCGGGGCCGGGAATATCCAGGTTGAGGGCTGCGGCGCTGTCACCCGCATCAAAATAGGCATTTTGATGGGCTTCCCGCAGTTCATGGAGAGGGGGTTCTGCTTTTGACATGGCTATACGCTCTCATCAGGAAGGGACGTGCGAAGAAGAAAAGCAGGATCAGGCTGACGGCTGAGGAAAAGAGAGTCCTCGGATGGTCGATCGCCAGAATTTCCAAGCTTTGCGCGCTGGCAATATCGAAACTTCGGTTGAAGCTGATATAGGTGGATTTCAGCAATCCCCAGCTCACGAAAGCCAGGAATACATAGTTGCAGACGGCATACCCCGCGATGAACCATTCGGTGCCGGTCACCGGCAGGCGGGCGCGCAGGCGCTGGAATACGATCCAGCACATGCCGCCGGCGCGCTGATACAGGTCGTGAAGGCCCAGGAAATCAGCCAGCAGCCAGTAACCGTCATTCCGGATGAAGGGAATCAGCACGAAGATCGCCGTGGCGAGGTTCGACTTGAACGCCAGCGTCAGCCAGGCCTGCGTGTGGCCGCTGGTGAGCGCGATGCCGGCATAGAGCACCACGGTCGCGAGCATCTGGAAGTAGATGCCGCCCAGGTTCACGACGAAGCGGGACTTGCGGTCCACCAGCCAGGCGTTGCTCACATTGGCGAAGAAGACCGGGAAGATGAGGTAGAAGCCGAAGCCGATCTCCTGCGGCGGCTGCCCGACGTGGCGCATGCCCGCGGCGTGGCCCAGTTCGTGGAACAGCAGGACGGCCACGATGCAGGCGTAGCCCATCAGGAGGTCCAGCGCCGTCAGGTCCAGGCTGCGCAGCTGCGTGCCGCCCACCTGGTGGAAGACGAAGAGATCGGCGAGGACCAGCACCGTCAGCAGGCTCACGGCCCACACGAGGGGGGCGGCGAACAGGCCGGCCAGGCGTGCGGCCAGGCGCTGCACCAGCGTGGCGGGCAGGACGGTGATCGAGGTGTGGATGTAGTTGCGGCTCGGACGCTCGGGCGCCAGGCCCGCGATCCGTGCCAGGAGGTCCGCCTTGAAGGCGTCACGGCCGGCGGGGGCCACGCCCCAGCGGTCCATCAGGCGTTCGCAGCCGGCGTCCACGCCCTCCTGCTTCAGGACCGTCAGGGTCTCGTGCAGGCGGGGTTGAATCTTGAAGTGGCGGCCGTTGAGCTCGGCCTGGAAGGCACCGTCCACCACCTGGAGCTGGACCTGGGAGACCAGGGCTGGGATGTCGAGGGTGCTCATGATGGGAGGGTCTTGGAAAGGGCGGGATGCACCCGAAGGCAGGTGAATGTCTGAATGCATCCCGCTGCCTGAGTTTCATGCGGCATGAAACCCAGGCCACGGGCCCGAAATTACTCGGAAGCCTGCTCTTCGCGGGGCGAGCAGATGAAGTTGGTGATGTCGATCAGGTCCTGGTCGGCAGCAGCGTTGACCATTTCGAAGCGCTGGTCCAGTTCGACGGCAGCCAGTTCGTCCTTCAGGGTGTTCAGGTCGGTGTTTTGCATGATGTTTCCTTGAAAAGGTGATTAAAGGTTTTGACCGGGTATATTCGGTCCTTGAAAAGGACTCCGGGTTTTTATTCCGAAGCCATGGCCTTTGAATGAGAGGCAACTTTCTTCTGCAGCTTTCCGGTTGCTTTCTGTTATTCGTTCAGCGCATGGGTTGAACTCTAAATATCAGATCCGTAGGGCGCTACTGACAAAACTAATAGGTGCGTGCGCCCGGCCGTTCTGATGGCTGGCGCGGACGCCGGCGGCAGGGCGGGCGGCCCCAGGCAGTACCATCGCCCGATGAGTTCCCTGGACCTTGCCCTGCTGTATCTCGTGGCCGCCGTGCTCGGCGTGGTCGTCTGCCGCAGCCTCAAGCTGCCGCCCATGCTGGGCTACCTCACGGTGGGGGTGCTCATCGGGCCGAACGCGATGGCGCTCTCCGGGGATTCCGAAGGCGTGCGCTACCTCGCCGAGTTCGGCGTCGTCTTCCTGATGTTCGTGATCGGGCTGGAGTTCAACCTGCCCAAGCTGCGCAGCATGCGCTCGCTCGTGTTCGGGCTGGGCCTGCTGCAGGTGCTGATCACCATCCTCGGCACGATCTTCGGGAACGTCCTGCTGGACCATGTCTTCGGCTGGCTCGGCCTGCGCTGGGACCTGGGCTGGGAAGGGGCACTGATGCTGGGGGCGGCGATGGCCATGAGCTCCACCGCCATCGTCGTGAAGCTCATGGCGGAGCGGCTGGAGCTCGAGAGCGAGCACGGCCGCCGCGTCATGGGCGTGCTGCTGTTCCAGGATCTGGCGGTGGTGCCGCTGCTGGTGCTGATCCCGGCGCTGCGCAGCGAGGGCAGCGAGATGGCCGTGTCCCTGGCCTGGGCGGGTCTGAAGGCGGCGGCCGTGCTGGCGCTGCTGCTCGCGGGCGGGCAGAAGGTCATGCGCTGGTGGCTGACCCTCGTGGCGCGGCGCAAGAGCGAGGAGCTCTTCATGCTCAACCTGCTGCTCGTGACCCTGGGGCTGGCCTGGGTGACCGAGCACGCCGGGCTGTCACTCGCGCTGGGCGCCTTCGTGGCGGGCATGCTGATCGCCGAGACTGAATACAAGCACCAGGTGGAGACCGACATCCGCCCCTTCCATGACGTGCTGCTGGGTCTGTTCTTCATCACCATCGGCATGAAGCTGGACTGGCGCCCGGTGGTGGCGCAGTGGCCGCTGGTCGTGCTGCTGACCCTGCTGCCGCTGCTGGCCAAGGCCACGCTGATCGCGGTGCTGGCCAAGCTGTTCCGGGCGCCCACGGGCGTGGCCATCCGCACGGGGCTGTACCTGGCGCAGGCGGGCGAGTTCGGCTTCGTGCTGCTGAGCCTCGGGGCGCAGCACCAGCTGATCGCGCCGCAGTGGGTGAGCCCGGTGCTGGCCTCCATGGTCATCTCCATGCTGGCGACGCCGCTCATCGTGATGTACAGCAACCGCATCGTGATGAAGCTCTCGGCCAGCGACTGGCTGCTGCAGTCCGTGCAGCTCACGACCATCGCGAAGAAGTCCATCAAGGCCGATGCCCACGTGATCATCTGTGGCTACGGACGCAGCGGCCAGAACCTGGCGCGCCTGCTGGACGCCGAGCACATCCCCTACATGGCCCTGGACCTCGACCCGGACCGCGTGCGCCAGGCCGCGGCCGCCGGGCAGAGCGTGGTCTTTGGCGATGCGGCCAAGGTGCAGAGCCTCATGGCAGCGGGCCTGGCCCGCGCCAGTGCGGTGGTGATCAGCTACCACGACACCCCCTCGGCCCTGAAGATCCTGCAGCTGGTGCGCGAGCACGCCGCCCATGTGCCGGTGGTGGTGCGCACCATCGACGACAGCGACCTGGAGCGCCTGCGCGCGGCCGGCGCCACGGAGGTGGTGCCCGAGGCCATCGAGGGCTCGCTGATGCTGGCGAGCCATGCGCTCGCGCTGGTGGGCGTGCCCATGCGCCGCGTGATCCGCCTGACGCGTGACGCCCGCGACGCCCGCTACGGCCTGCTGCGCGGCTACTTCCACGGGGCCGATGACGACAGCGCCGAGGAGCGCGAGCAGGCCCGCCTGCGCTCCGTCACACTGCCGGTGGCCACGCCCTATGCAGGCGAACCGCTCGGCCAGCTGGCCCTGCAGGCCGTCGGCGTGCAGGTGGTGTCGGTGCGGCGCGCCAGCGGGGCCGTGCGCCCCGCGCATGACGCGCTGGAGCTGCAGGGCAGCGACACCTTGGTGCTCGCTGGCACGCCCGAGGCGCTGGCGCTGGCCGAAGAGAAGCTACTGCGCGCCTGACCCGGGCGTCGCAGGGGGCCAGGCCAGGCGGGGCACGAGCAGCGCCGAGCCCGCCTCGCTGAGGTGGCCCTGGTCGCGGTAGAGCATCACGCCGTCCTGCGTCACGTCGCAGCGCCCCTGACGGCACAGCAGCGGATCGAAGCGCAGTACCGGCAGCGACGCGCCCGCCTGCGCAAGCCAGGCCTGCACGGCGGCGTCCCCGGCATCGCGGTGTCCGGCGTCGATGCGGCAGTCCGGCGTGGCGCCCAGGGTCCAGCGGCCCAGCGCCTGGCGTTCCAGGCAGGCCGCGACGTTGAAGTCGGCCCGCGGTGGCGGTGCGATGAACAGCACCCGCCGACCCAGCGCCTGCAGCTGCCCGGCGGTGTGCCGCAGATCGTCGAGCAGCGCCTGGTGCAGGGCCGGGCCCGTGAGCGGCTCGCCGACGAGGCGACCTTGGGCGTCGAGGCGCCGCGCCTGGTAGCGGGGCTCGTCGAGGTACTGGGTCAGCAGGCTCGACAGCACCACCGTCTGCACCTCGGGATGTGCGGCCAGCCAATCCAGCACGGCGGCGTTGAAGGCCTGGCACCGGGCGATCCAGGGCGGCGCGAAGGTGTCGCCCGGTGCCGCGGCCGGCTTGAAGGGCGCGAGGCCGAGGAAGGGGCCGCAGGAGGACTTGGTCGCCTGCAGCAGGCCCTCGCCACCCACATGGCGGGCAAGACCTGGCACCAGGTGCATGGCGTAGGAGTCGCCCCAGACCATCCACCGGGGCGTGGCGCCCTGCTGGCATTCGGGGCGCGGCGCATAGGGCTGCTCGGCATCGCACCAGGGCGAGAAGCCATGGTTGGGGCGCGTGAGGCGGGCGAAGTCCTGCCCGTCCGGCGCCAGCACCCAGCGCTGCGTCCAGGCGGGCAGCAACGCCAGCAGCACCGAGCCCGCGACCAGCGCCGCGACCCCGCGGGCCCCGTGCAGGCGTGCCTTGCCCGGCACCTCCACCCAGCGGTGCAGGGCCCAGGCGAGCGGCAGGGACAGCGCCAGCGCCGCGAGGCGCCAGCCGGTCAGCTCCGGCGAGGGCGCCCGTCCCGTGCCCAGCCACGCGTTGTGCACGGCGGCCATCAGCGGCCAATGGACCAGGTACAGCGAGTAGCTGCGGTCCCCCAGCCAGACGATCGCCCGCAGGGGGCGCGGCGCCTGGGGGGACGCGGCCGGCTGCCCCACGAGCAGGGCCGTCGCCAGGCACACCCCCAGCGCCAGCGGCCCCGGATGCGGCCAGCCCGGCAGCGGCAGCAGCGGCAGCGCGAGCAGCGCCAGCACCGCCAGCCCGCGCACGAGGCCGGGCAGGCGCCGCGGCAGGGGAGTCAGCGCGACCAGCGAGCCCAGCCCCAGCTCCCAGGCGCGGCTCGGCAAGGCGTAGAAGGCGAGGCTCGCGTCGCGGTGCAGCAGATGGACACCCACGGCGACGCTGCCCAGCACCATCAGGCCCACGGCGAGGCGCCGCCAGCGTGGCGCGCAGCACCACAGCAAGGCCGGCAGCAGGAGGTAGTACTGCTCCTCGAGCGACAGCGACCAGAAGTGCAGCAGCGGCTTGAGTTCCGCCGCGCCCTGGAAATAGCCGCTCTGCTGCCAGAGCACCCAGTTGCTCGCGAAGAGCAGGGCGCCGCGGGCCTGGCCGGCGAGGTCCAGCTGCTCGCGCGCATTGAGCAGCCACGGGCTGGCCAGCAGCGTCACGGCCAGCGTGACGTAGGCGGCCGGCAGCAGGCGGCGGGCCCGGCGCGCATAGAAGTCCCGGAAGCTGAAGCGCCCCGCCAGCAGGGCGCGCTGGACGAGGCCCGTGATCAGGTAGCCCGAGATCACGAAGAAGATGTCCACCCCGAGGTAGCCGCCCGGGAGGCCGGGCAGCTGGGCATGGTGCAGCAGCACCCAGCCGACGGCGAGCCCGCGCAGGGCCTGGATGTCCCAGCGCATGGGCTTGTCTGTCGCCGAGGCGACGGGAAGGGTCGTGTCCATGTGGCGCCGCATTGTCGGCCCTGCCGCCTGCGCGACAGCCGGGCCCTGGCCGCTGCGCCACACTGCGCGCATGTCCCAGCCCTCCCGCACTGCCGGTCGCCGGCGCCGCCTCTACCTGATGCGCCATGGCGAGGTGTGCTACTTCGATGCCTCGACGGGCCGGCCCGTGCTGCCCGAGCAGGTGAGCCTGACGGCCCACGGCCAGGCCCAGGCACGTGCCGCCGGCCTCTACCTGCGCGAGCAGGGCGTGCGGCTGGACCGCGTCATCATCTCCGGCCTGCCCCGCACGGCGCAGACCGCCGCCGAGGTGCTCGGCGCCGCGGGGCTTGCCACGCTCGAGCCGCAGGCCTGGCCGGCGTGGGAGGAGATCCGTGGCGGCAAGCTGTCCGAGATCCCGCCGGCGGCGCTGCAGCAGGCCTTCTGCGGACTGCACCAGGGCCGGGTGGACGAGACGCAGCGCTTCCTGAACGGCGAGTCCGTCGGCGAGTTCCTCGACCGCGTGCTGCCGGCACTGCAGCGCCTGCGGGCCGACCCGCACTGGGACAGCGCCCTGCTGGTGCTGCACGGCGTGGTCAATGCCGCGCTGCTGTCCCATGCCCTCAGCGGCGGACAGCGCGTGCTCTTCGGCAGCCTGATGCAGAGCCCCGCCTGCCTCAATGTGATCGATGTGGGGGACGAGCCCGCCGACTGGGTGCTGCGCGGCCTGAACTTCGCGCCCCTGGACGGCTTGCGTCACGATGACCGGCTCACCACCATGGAGCATCTGCTGGCCCAGTACCTGCAATGGCGCGATGGCCGCACGCCGGCCGGACGCCCCGACGCGGCGCCCGCCGCCTGACCCGATTCCCTTCTTCAAGGACCCGCCATGAACTTCGACTACAGCCCCAAGGTCCAGGCCTACCGCGAACGCCTGCTCGCCTTCTTCGACCAGCACATCTATCCCAACGAGCGGCGTTTCCATGAGGAGGTCGAGGCCAACCGTCGCGCCGGCAATGCCTGGGTGCCGACCCGCCTGATCGAGGAGCTCAAGCCCCTGGCGCGCGAGGCCGGCCTGTGGAACCTCTTCCTGCCGCAGTCGGCCCGCGCGCCGGAGGGCCTCTCGAACCTCGAGTACGCGCCGCTGTGCGAGATCATGGGCCGCGTGACCTGGGCGGCCGAGGTCTTCAACTGCTCCGCACCGGACACCGGCAACATGGAGACGCTGGAGCGCTACGGCACCGAGGCCCAGAAGGACCGCTGGCTCGAGCCGCTGCTGCGCGGCGAGATGCGCTCGGCCTTCCTGATGACCGAGCCGGAGGTGGCCTCCTCCGACGCCACCAACATCCAGTGCCGCATCGAGCGCCAGGGCGACGAGTACGTGATCAACGGCACCAAGTGGTGGTCCAGCGGCGCCGGCGACCCGCGCTGCGCGCTGTACATCGTGATGGGCAAGACCGATCCGGAAGCCGGGCGCCACGAGCAGCAGTCGATGGTGCTGGTGCCGGCCGACACCCCGGGCGTGACCGTCAAGCGCCACCTGCCGGTCTTCGGCTACGACGACGCGCCGCACGGGCACATGGAGATCGAGCTGAAGGACGTGCGCGTGCCCGTCTCCAGCATCCTCCTGGGCGAGGGCCGCGGCTTCGAGATCGCCCAGGGCCGCCTCGGACCCGGGCGCATCCACCACTGCATGCGCTCCATCGGCGCCGCCGAGCGGGCGCTGGAGCTGATGTGCCAGCGCGCCATCGCGCGCGTGGCCTTCGGCAAGACGCTCGCGCAGCAGACGGTGACGCAGGAGCGCATCGCCGAGGCGCGCTGCCTCATCGAGCAGGCGCGCCTGCTGACGCTCAAGGCCGCCTACATGATGGACACCGTGGGCAACAAGGTCGCCAAGGCCGAGATCGCGATGATCAAGATCGTGGCGCCCAACATGGCCCTCAAGGTCATCGACTGGGCGATCCAGGTCTACGGCGGCATGGGCGTCTCCGATGACACGCCGCTGGCCATGACCTGGGCCCATCAGCGCACGCTGCGCTTTGCCGACGGCCCGGACGAGGTGCACCGCAATGCCCTGGCCAAGCTGGAGCTGGCGCGGCACATGAAGCTGTCATCCGAGAAGGTCGAGATGCCGGTGACGCGCGGGGCCTGAGCGCCCGGGCGGGTCCATCCCCCTAAGGTTGGGGAGAGGGTCAGGACTTGTCCGTCTGGGCAGGGGCCGGGGTTGTCCCTAGGATGCCGGCTTTGCCCGCGAACGCGTCCGAAGCCCGCTCCCCGCCATGTCCAGCCCGCCCGCCACTGCTCCTGTGCGCCGCCGCCCGCGGATGCGCTGGGCCGCGGCCTTGCGCGGCACGCAGGACCTGCTGCTGCGCAAGGGCATGGGGGTGCTGCTGCTGCTGTGCCTGCTGATGCAGCTGGCCTGCTTCCTGGCCGGCCTGCACGCGCATGCGCAGGGCGAGCCGGTGCTCGGCTGGGCCATCGCCGGCATGGTGCCGGGCCTGCTGGCCGCCGTGCTGGGCCTCCTGATGCTCTTCCACGGACGCCGCCAGATCCAGCGCGCCTACGACCAGCTCGAGGAAGCCATCGACGCGCTCCCGGCCAGCGTCGAGATCTTCGATGCCGAGGACCGGCTGGTGGCGTACAACCGCAAGCTGATCGAGATCTATCCGCACATGTGGGGCGCCTTCGACCGGGGGGCCAGCTTTGCGGAGATGGCGCGGGCCTCGGCCTTCAGCGGCGGCGTGCCCGAGGCCCGCGGCCGCGAGGAGGCCTGGCTGGCCGAGCGGCTCGCGCAGCGCGGCCAGCAGGTCGAGCCGCTGCTGCAGCGCGTGCATGACAACAAGTGGCTGCGGATCCACGAGCAGCGCACGGCCTCCGGTGGCATCGTCGGCGTGCGCATGGACGTCAGCGACCTGGTGCAGGAGCAGCAACGCCTGGCCGCCAGCCAGGCCCATCTGCAGGCCGTCATCCTGGCCGCGCGCAACGCCATCATCACGCTCGACACCGACGGGCACATGCTCGAGGTGAACCCGGCCTGCGAGGCGCTCTTCGGCTACACCGCGGGCGAGCTGCAGGGCGCGCACCTGAGCATGGTGCTGGACGCCAGCGAGCGTGGCGAGGCCCGCCTGCAGCCGCAGCTGCTGCTGGGGCGTCAGCACGAGATGAACGGCCGTCACCGCGGCGGCATCGGCCTGGCGCTGCAGCTGAACGTGGCGGAGGTGAAGACCGCCACCACCCACCTCTTCGTCTGCATCATCGCGGACTTCACCGAGCGCAAGCGCCAGGAGCTGCGCCTGCGCCATGCCAATGAGCTGCTGGCCCGCCAGACCACGACGGACGGCCTGACCCGCGTGGGCAACCGCCGCCTGTTCGACGAGTTGCTGCGCCAGGGCTGGCAACGCAGCCAGCAGCACGCGCAGCCGCTGTCCCTGCTGCTGCTCGATATCGACCACTTCAAGCAGTACAACGACTGCCACGGCCATGTGGCGGGAGACGACTGCCTGCGCCGGGTCGCAAGCCTGCTGCAGTCCTGCGTCAACGAGGCCGTGCTGTGCCGCTACGGCGGCGAGGAGTTCGCGGTGCTGCTCGAGAACGTGGATGCCACCGAGGCCCGCCAGGTCGCGCAGCGCTGCCTCGACAGCCTGCGCCTCGCAGCGATCCCGCACGGCGCGAGCCCGCTGCGCGGCGGCGTGACCCTCAGCATCGGCCACGCCACGCGGGTGGCGCAGCCGGGCGAGGACGGGGGGCTGCTGGTCGAGCTGGCCGATGCCGCGCTGTATGCGGCCAAGCGCAACGGCCGGGCGCGGCTGGTGAGCGACAGCCGCTGCGCCTGAGCCCGGGCGGCGGCACAATGCGCGCCATGAGCGCTTCCGACCTCGACTTCATCCGCCAGCAGATCCGCACCGTGCCCGACTGGCCGAGCCCGGGCGTGCAGTTCCGCGACATCACCCCGCTGCTGTCCAGCCCCAAGGCTTTCCGGGTGCTGATCGACCAGTTCGTGCACCGCTACTTCGATGCCCGCCCGACGGCCATCGCCGGTCTGGATGCGCGCGGCTTCATCATCGGCTCCGTGCTGGCCTACGAGCTCAACATCGGCTTCGTGCCCATCCGCAAGAAGGGCAAGCTGCCCTTCACGACGGTGCAGGAGAGCTACGAGCTGGAGTACGGCAGCGCCACGGTGGAGATCCACACCGACGCCGTCGGACCGCAGGATCGCGTGGTGCTGATCGACGACCTCATCGCGACGGGCGGCACCATGCTTGCGGGCCTGCGGCTGCTGCAGCGCCTGGGCGCCGAGGTGATCGAGGGTGCGGCGATCGTCGACCTGCCCGAGCTGGGGGGCTCCGACCGCATCCGCGCGGCCGGCCTGCCCTTGCATACTCTCGTGCATTTCGACGGTCACTGAACCCCACACGGCCCACGGGGCCCCGGACGCTGCCGCCGAAGCGCCAATCAGCGCCATCCAGTGCCGTGCGTGCCGTTTGTGCCATCCAGTGCACGTGAGCGCCGGTCAGCGTCCCTGGGAGCGCTCTCAGCGCCCTTCCGCGCCGACGCCGCTCAGGGCCGCCGCTGCCGGACCCGCCACTGCAGGTCCAGCGCGGCCGGCCGCAGCGTCACCTCCAGCACTTCCTGCGGCAGCGGCGCCTGGCTGGGCAGCAAGTCCAGGACCGGGGCGAGCAGGGCCAGCAGCGTCTTCATCTGCAGCAGCGCGGCGTAGCGGCCCGGGCAGGTCCGGGCGCCCGCCCCGAACGGCATCGACGAGGGGCAGGCGGCCTGCCCGTCGACGGCGAGCCAGCGTTCCGGGCGGAACTGGTGCCGATCCTCGGGGCCGGCCTGCAGGGCGCTGAAGCGGTTGAGCGTCATGAGGCCCGCACCCCGGGGCACCTGCACGCCGCCCACGACCTGGTCCTCGGCGGACTGGAACATCAGCAGGCTGATGACCGGCTTCAGGCGCTGCGACTCCTGGATCAGCGCCTCGGTGTAGGGCAGGCGGCGCAGGCAGTCGTAGTCGGGCAGGCCCGTGGGGTCGCAGCTGTGGGCGATCTCCATCTGCAGCTGGTGCCAGGCGCCGGGATGGCGGCTGCTGTGCGCCAGCAGCCAGGCCAGGGAGTAGGCGCTGGTGTCCTCCCCGGCAAAGACCAGTTCCGTCAGCAGGCGCACGAGCTGCTCGTCGCTCAGCTCGATGGGGTGCTCGCCGTCCTCGGGCCGGGCCTGGGCGACCAGCAGGGCGTCCAGCAGGTGGCGCGGTGCGGCGTCCGGGTCTTCGGCGCGATGGCGGCGGGCCTGCTCGATGAGGGGCAGCAGGGCGACGCGGACCCGGGCGATGGCGTCGTCCACGGCGCGCTCAGGGGCGGTCTTGAACCAGCGCCACAAGGGGACCGTGCTGTTGATGCGGCGCCAGACCTGGCCGATGAGGAACTCGATGTCGGCCTGCAGCTGCTGGCTGCCGGGGCCGGCCCCGAGATCCACGCCCGTGGCCAGCGCCACGCCCACTTCCAGCGAGAAGCGCGGCAGGTCCCGCGCGAGGTCGGGCGGCAGGCCGGCCTCGACCGAGCGGACCCAGCGGTCGCGCCAGCGCGTGCCGATGGTCAGCAGCTGGGGATGGAAGGCGCGGAGCATGTCGGGCGTGAACGCACGGACGGTCAGGCGGCGCAGGGCCTGCCAGCGCTCGCCCTCGCTCATGAAGAGGCCGTCGACGCCCAGCTCCTGGCAGACGCGCCGTGTGGTCGGGCTGCGCAGCACGCGCTGGGGGCGGCGGCGCATGACGTCCTGGGCCAGGGCGTGGTCGGCCACGACGAGCACCGGGCGGCGCCCGAGCTGCAGGCGGTAGAGCGGGCCCAGCGTGGCGGCCCAGCCTTCGAGCTGCTGCTGCAGGCGGCGGCGGTCCAGGCTCAGCAGATGGCCCAGCAGCGGCAGCGCCGGCGGGGCGGGCAGCGCGCGCAAGGGGCGGGGTGCGGGGGGGGACGCCGGTGCGCCGCCGGCCTGCAGCGGCAGGCCGAAGTCAGCGGGACCCGGGCGCGGGCCGGGGTCCGTGGCGTCACGGGTGGGCTTCATGCTTCTCACTCCCTCAAGGTGGCGCGATGTTAGTAGCGTCTCGAGGGAGTGGCCTGAGGAGGGACCCTCAGGCTGTCAGCAAATGAAAGGAGGCGGCGGCCTGCTTGCCGGACCGAGCCCCCCCGGAGGCTGGCCAGCAGGCCAGGGGCGCCGACCGCGCGGGCCGGCGGTGCAACACCGCGCGGCATTGCATCCGCGTTTTTCACGCTTGGCGGACAGCACGCTCTGGCACTAGGCTTGCCAGCCTCGGACGTCCGTCGCGCTGACGGGCGTCGGCCCACCCTGGAGCTCACGATGAACCTGCCCTCGACCGGCGCCCCTGCCGCTGCGCCGCGCCTGCGTGCCAGCGATTTCAGCCCCGGCATCCTGCGCCTGTTCGACCGCTATGTGCATGGCGACGTCAGCCGGCGCGAGTTCCTGGACGCCGCGCAGCGCCTGCTGGGCAGCGCTGCCGCCGCCACGGCCACGCTGGCGGCGCTGAGCCCGAGCTTCGCCTCGGCGCAGCAGGTGAAGCCGGACGATCCCCGCATCAGCACCCGCCGACAGCGCTTCGACTCGCCGGCCGGCCATGGCACCGTGCGCGGCCTGCTTGCCGCACCGGCGCAGGCCCGGGGGCCGCTGCCCACCGTGCTGGTCGTGCACGAGAACCGCGGCCTGAATCCGCACATCGAGGACATCGCCCGCCGCCTGGCCGTCGAGGGTTTCCTGGCCTTCGCGCCGGACGCGCTGGACAGCCTCGGCGGCTATCCGGGGGACGAGGACCGCGCCCGTGAGCTCTTCCCCAAGCTGGAACCCGCCAAGGTGCGCGCCGACTTCATCGCCGCCGCGCAGGCGATCCGGGCGCTCCCGCAGAGCAACGGCCGGCTGGGCGTGGTGGGCTTCTGCTTCGGCGGCAGCATCGCCAACTTCCTGGCCACGCAGCTGCCCGAACTCCAGGTGGCGGTGCCCTTCTACGGCAGCCAGCCGCCGGTGGAGGACGTGCCGCGGATCCAGGCCGAACTGCTGCTGCACTATGCCGGGCAGGACGAGCGCATCAACGCCGGCTGGCCGCGCTACGAGGCCGCGCTGCGGGCCGCCGGCGTGCGCTACGAGGCGCATGTCTACGAGGGCACGCAGCACGGCTTCAACAACGACACCACGCCGCGCTTCGACGCCCAGGCGGCGGCCCTGGCCTGGGAGCGCACACTGGCGCTGTTCAGGGCGCGGCTGGGCTGAGCGGCGTCGCGGGAGCGGGCAGGCGCGAGGCCGCGAGCAGGTCGGCCAGCCGTTCGGACAGCATCACGACGGCGTCCGAGGGGCCCAGATTGCTCGTCACCGCGACGGCGGCGCGGGTCTCCCAGACGATGGCCAGGTTCGCGCTCATGCCGGGCGCTCCGCCCGCGTGCCCGCGCACGCGCAGGCCGTGGGCCGGCCGGTCTCCGAAGCCCGCGGCATAACGGCCCGGGCCCGCGGGCACGCCATCCTCGAACATCCGGGCCAGCGTGGTGTCCTTCACCAGGCGCCCGGACTGCAGGGCGTCCGCGAATCGCAGGAGGTCCGCGCTCGTCGAGAAGCCCCCGCCGGCCGGGCTGCCCTTGAACGGCAGCGTCATCCAGTTGGCCTTCCAGCGGGCGGCGAAGGGCGCGTCCCGGAAGTAGCCGGTGGCCAGGTGTGGCGTGATGTCCTCCAGGCTGTCGAGGCCGCTCGACGTCATGCCGGCCGGCGCGAAGACGTGCCGCTGGAGGTAGTCGCCATAGGACTCGCCCGAGACCTTCTCGATGATGCGGCCCAGGACGACATAGCCCGCATTGCTGTAGCTCCAGCGTTCGCCGGGCGCGGACGCCCGCGGCTGGCGGGCGATCAGGTCGAGGTAGTCCGCCGGGTCCTCGAAGCGCTCGCGGTGCTCGAAGAACTCGGGGACGAAGAAGTCGCCCAGGCCGGTCGTGTGGTGCAGCAGGCCCCAGACCGTCATCTGCCGCGCCGCGTCGCGGTCGGGGTACTCCGGCAGCAGCTCGGCCACGCTCGCCTGCCAGGACAGCTGGCCGGCCTCGACGAGCTGCGCCACGGCCACGGCCGTGAACATCTTGCCCATGGAGCCGATGAGGAAGCGCGTCTGCCCCGTCACCGGCGTGCCATGGCGGCGCTCGGCCAGGCCGCGGCAGGTTTCGTACACCGTGCGCCCGCCGGCCGACACGGCCAGGCAGCCCGCGAAGTCGTCCGTGCGAACCAGCTCGGCCAGGACCGGCTCGATCACGCCGGGCAGCTCGGCCAGCGTGGCGAGCTTTGCGGGCCAGTGGGCGTAGGGGCGCGGATCGTCCTGGGGCATGAAGTCCGCCGCGCGCAGCGTGCCGGCCTGCGCGTCGTCGGCGGTGAGCACGAGCAGCGCCTGCTTGCCGCTGCGACGGCTCTTCAGCGTGAGCAGCAGCAGCTCGCCCTGGGGCCCCTCGGGGCGGGCCTCGAGCAGGTCCACGCCACCGCTGTCGGCGGCCGTCGACACCAGGCCCTGGATGAAGGCGCGCTGGTCGGCCTCGGCCATCTGCCGCGACAGGATGGTGGGCGCCCAGCGTCGCAGCTGTGCGGGTGCGTCGGCATTGAGATGCCGGACGATCTCGGCACCGAGGCGCCCGGCGGGCGCGCTCATGAGGTCGGCGGGCAGAGGGGCGGGGACGGGCTCGGCCGAGGCCGGCGCCACGGCGGCCAGGCAGACGGCGGTGGCGAGGGCGAGGGCGAGGGCGCTGAGTGTCAGCGTCAGCGAGGAGAGGCGGGCAGGGCGGGATGTCATGGGGTGCAATCCTTGGACCGATGAGGCACGGCAGACCTTGCCGTGTCCCTGCCTTGGATGCGCGCGGCCCGATTCCGGATGCACTGAGTGAAAAAAATCCTGTCAGCGCACGGGGGGACGTCGTGATGCCGCCGGCGCGATGGGGGCGGGCGCGCGACGGACGGCGGGCCCAGGCAAGACCTGCCCCTGACGGGGCTTCATCCGGACCCCAGGCCTGGATGCAGACCTGAACGGGCGCCGGGGGCGGTTCGTCCCACCGGGCGCAGCGCCCGTTGGCGGCGGCGATGGGCTGTGCATCGCGCACCGAGTCATCGCGAGCTGCGACAGCGCCAGCGTGCGGTGACAGACAGACGGGGGCGGTGTCAGGCGCCACTCTGGGGGCCAGGCGCCTCATGGGCTTCAAGTCCCCTGCGGCCCGGCCCCGCCGACCGATCCGGCGCACTCAATCGAGGAGTTCCCGTGACCTTGAATGACCCTGCCCCTGTCCACCTCCGTCATGCCTCGGCAGTGCCCTTGCTGTGGACCTGCCTGCTCGTGCTCAGCGCCTGCGCGTCCACGCCTCCTTCCGCACCGGCCTTGGCGGCGGCCGAGGCCGCGATGCTGCGAGCCCGTACGCCAGCCACGGCGGCGGACGCGCCGCTGGCCCTGCAGAAAGCAACAGACCGGCTTGCCGCAGCCCGAGCGGCGGCCGCCGCAGGCGACACCGTCCGTGCTCGTGAGTTGTCCGAGCAGACCGTGGTCGATGCCCGCGTGGCCGAGGCGCGTGCCGACGCCGTGCGCTCGAACCGGGCCGCCAGGGAGTCCGAGAACGCCGCGCGCGCGCTGCGTGAAGAGCTCCAGCGAAAGCCGGGGCAGTGATCCTGTTCCTCCACCTCGAAAGCACGCCATGAAGCAACGATTGATCCGCATGTCCTCGCACCGCCTCGGCCTTGTCGTCACGGCCCTCGCCGTGCTGGCGGGCTGTGCCAGCTCGCCCCCTGCCCACGAAGCGCTCGAGGAGGCGCGCAGCCGGCTCAGTGACGCCCAGCGCCAGCCTCAGGTCGCGGCCCTGGCCCCGAGCGAGTTGGCACGCGCCAGCGAAGCGGTTCAGCAGGCGACGCAGGCCCAGGCGAGCGGGGAGGGGGCGGCCCGCGTCTCCCACCTGGCCTATCTGGGCCTGCAGCAGGTGGTCATTGCCGAGGAGACGGCCAGCAGCCGCGCGGCGGAGGCGGTCGTCGCAGGGGCGTCCGCGGAGCGTGACCGCCTTCGTCTGGCCACGCGCACGCGGGAGACGGAGCTCGCGCGGGCCCGGCAGTCGACGGCCGAGGCCGACAGCGCGGCCAAGACGGAGGCCCTGTCACGGGCCGAGGCCGCCACCCGGAACGAGCGCGAGCTCGCGAGCCGGCGTGAGCGCCAGGTCATGGATCTCGAGACCCAGCTGCGCGACCTGGATGCCCGCTTCACCGACCGCGGAGCGATCGTCACGCTGGGGGACCTGCTCTTCGACACCGGCGAGGCCCGGCTGCGACCCGAGGGCACCCGGCATCTGGATCGTCTGGCCACCTTCCTTCGCCGAACGCCGGCGGGGCGTGCGGCCATCGAGGGCTACACCGACAACGTCGGCTCGGCGCTGGCCAACCAGGTCCTTTCCACGCGGCGCGCAGACGCCGTGATGCGGGCCTTGATCGAACTCGGCGTGCCGGCGGACCAGCTCAGCACGCAAGGCTTTGGTGAGGAGAACCCCGTCGCAACGAATGGCACGGCCTCCGGCCGGCAGATGAATCGCCGCGTCGAGGTTGTCTTCGCCCGGGCCGCCCATTGAGGGGCGCGCCCTGTGATCACAGGCGAGCCACTCGCCTCGCTTCCCCACTTCTGGAGATTCAGATGAGTACCTCGATGTTCAGCGCCGGCACACGAGTCGTCGGCGCCTCCCTCGCCCTCGCCCTGGCACTGCCGCTGATGGCGGGCTGTGCCGCCACACGCACGCAGGAAGGGACCGGCGAGTATCTGGACGACACGGTCATCACCACCAAGGTCAAGGCCGCGCTGCTGGGCGAGGCGTCGCTGAAGTCCGCCGAGGTCAACGTCGAGACCTTCAAGGGGCGCGTCCAGCTCAGCGGATTCGTGTCCACCCCCGACCAGATCGCCTCGGCCGTCCGGGTGGCCCGCGGTGTCAAGGGCGTGGGGACGGTGGTGAACGACATGCGGGTGAAGTGATGGCCCCCGGCCGACACGCAGTGCATGCCTGGCGCGGGGGTAACCCATGATCTACCGATTCCGTTCGCGGGACAGCAGCGATGTCCTCATGCTCGCTCCTGAGGCGCAGCGGGTGCTGCGCACCTTGGGCAGGGAGCCCGCGCCCATGGGGCTCATTCAGCCCGAGGCGATGGGGGCCGCGATCACATCCGTCGAGAACGCCCTCCGGGAGGAGGAGGCGCTCCGGGAGGCCGATCTCTCGGCGTCAGAGGGCACGCAAGCCCTGGCGGAGGGCACCGTCGAGGTGTCGCTGCACCAGCGCATCTGGCCGCTCCTGGACATGATGCGGCGCGCCCATCAAGCGGGCCAGGCCCTGGTGTGGAGCGTGTGAGCGCGGGGATGCAGGCAGCCCCTGCGCCCGGGCCCTCCACCGAGCTCCAGGCGCTGGACGCGGCCCACCGGATCGCGCAGACAACGCTCGGACGTCCTGCCGGTAGAGGCCTGGGGCCATGCGATCCGCCTGAACCCGCGCGCTGAGTGGTCGCTCGCGGCACAGGCGCCGCCAGGGCGGCCGCTCAGCGCGCATTCCCTTCGGGACTCGCGTGGATCACCCGTGTCATGGGTGTCATGAATGGCACGGCGTTGCCGCTTCCCGCGAGACTGCTGCACAGAAGAGCAGAGCACAGCGCGGCGCCGTGCCCGGCCCGCAGCCGCCAGGCCAAGGTGCGCCGGGTCCCCTCGCGCCGGTCACCGGCCACAGGGCCGGGCCGGGGAGGGGCAGATCGGGATGACGCAGGGGGAGGGGGGCGCCCTCGCGGACCGGGCGTCCGGCGGGCTGTGTGTTCATCGCGGGTCCCTCGGGCCCTTGCGGGCCGACTGCGGGTGCGTCTGCGGCACGGCGTTGGAGCGCTTGCGCTGGTCGGCGTTGGCTTCCAGCACGGGCGGATGCGACGCCGGGGTGGCGGGCGCGTTCTTGGGCTTGATCGACTTCTTCATGAGGTGCTCCAGGGGGGTGATCCCGGCCTCGAAGGATGTCGAACCAGGACCCGCCCGACCTTAGGCCGCCTGCATGCGTTTGACGGTGCGGCAGCGCACGTGATCGATGAAATGCCGGCGATCCGGAGCCAGCCGGGACGGAGCGCTTGCTTCGCGCCGGGACTACAGCCGCCCCAGCAGCCACAGGACCAGCACGACCAGCAGCACCAGGCCGATGCCGCCGGAAGGCGCGTAGCCCCATCCGCGACTGTGAGGCCATGCGGGAAAGGTGCCCGCCAGCATGAGCACCAGAACCACCAGCAGGATGAGGCCGAGTGTCATGAACGTCTCCTTGTTTGTCGGGTCAGGGTGACCGTGGGTTCGCCGTTCGTGCCGCGGCGACGGCCAGGGCGGGCGTCGCTGCGGCACGCTGGCCGGGGCTCGCGGCCCGGTTCGGGCCAGGTGGCAGCGCAGCACCGGCCGGCGTGAACCTCGCGACGATGCCAGGCTGCAGGAGACCAAGATAGGCGCCCGGGTCGTCCAGGCCGGTGCTCGATGCCCGCCAGCCCGCACGTGGCCGGCCTCGGCAGGGCGTGCAGGACGACAAGGCGGCTTGTGCCGAACGGCAGCGGCGCGAGTCATTCATGGCTGTCCAGGGATCGAAGCATCGCGCGGTCGCCTGTGGGGCGGTGGACGTGTCATCGTGCCGGGGAGGGGCGTCAGGACCAGTGGACGGCATCGGCGGTCTCCAGGGCCGTGCGCACCTGCGCCTGGTGGGCGGCATGGCCATGCACCACCATCACGTAGTGCTCCGTCATCAGGGCGGCTTCGCAACGCAGTGCCAGCGCTGGGGCGATGCCGACCTGGCACAGGGCCGAGACCAGCACCGAGGTGCCGGGGGACGGCGCCCCGGCCTCCAGGGACCGGATGAGCGCGACCACGAGCGGGCCGCCCATGGTCACGATGCCGAGGCCGGGCAGCAAGAACACCGCCGGAGCGAACACCAGGCCGCTGTTGCCGCCCCACAGCGCGCCCGTGCCACCCCAGCGCTTGATGCGGTCTCCCACGGTGTAGAAGCCCATCAGACGCTCCGTGGGGCCATACCCCCGACCCAGCACCGAGATCAGCTTGATGTCCAGCCCCACGCCCGCGAGGCTGAGGACGGCGTCCTCGGCCGCGCGCAGTGAACTGAACTCGTGGAACGAGGAAAGGGCATTGTTCATGGGGTGACTCCCGGTCCGGACAGGCGCCCGACCGTCGATGGCCTCGAGGGGACGGCGCCGGGCGTCATCGACCCGCGCGCAGGACCCGGCTCGGCGACGGCCGCGCTCCGGGTGCCCCTCATGCCCTGCAGCGTGCCCGGTGTACAGGGCCACGTCTGTGCGGAACCGAACGGTCGCCCGATCCGGCCCCGCGTGCCGCGCTGGATCGGGCCCCTGGACCGTGCCGCTAGACAGACGCCCCAGACCGCGGCATCCGCCGTCGGACGGCGAGGTACCGCCGCATGAACGGCCGGGCGGTGATGCCGTGCAGCACGATGGAGCTGGCCACGGTCCACAGCGTCAGCGAGACGAGCAGCGACGCCAAGGGCGCGTCGACGCCGTGGCGCAGGACGAGCAACAGGTAGTAGAGGGAACCGATGCCGCGGATGCCGAACCAGGCCAGCATGGGGGCCTGGCCGGGCGCGAGTCGCTCACCCCAGAGGGCAGGCGCCACGGACAAGGGCCGCAGCACGAGGAGCAACAGCGGGACGAACCAGAGGACGTGCGGCGTCCAGCGGGCGTAGCCGAGCATGCCGCCGACGAACAGCACGAGCACCAGTTCCGCCACCTTCTCCAGCTGCCCGTTGAACAGCTGGACCGCGCCTCGCATGGCCGCGCTGGCGTGATGTGAGTGGATGGACAGCGTGGCGTAGCCGTGAAGCTGCCCTGCCGGACTGCCCCCGAGCGGCTGGCTGCCGGCGCGGGGCCGCTCGCCGACGCGCTGCAGCGCCAGACCGCTGGCGAACACCGCGAGGAATCCCGAGGCCTGCACCAGCTGGGCCAGGCCGTGGCTCAGCGCGATCAGGCCAAGGCCGAGGAACACGTCGAGACCCAGCGCCTGGCGATGGCGGCCGCGCAGGTGAACCACCAAGCGGCCGATCGATGCGCCCAGGAGCGCCCCGATGAGCAGACCGGCCCCGCTGGACCACAGCACGTCCACGTACCACCATCGGTCCCATCCCTGCGCGGGCTGTCCGGTGGCCAGCAGGCCCAGGCCGAGCAGCACGAAAGGGTAGGCGGCGCCATCGTTCAGGGCCCCCTCGCCGGCGAGGCTGAAGCCGAGGCGATCCGGGCGCACACCGGATTCGGCGGGCACGCCCGACGCCAGCACGGGGTCCGTGGGCGCGAGGATGGCGCCGAGCAGCACCGCCGCTCCCAGCGGAAGGCCCAGCACCCAGGTCCCGACGGCCGCCACCAGGCCCACCAGGGCGACCAGGGACAGGGACGCCAGGCGCAGGGGCAGCCACCAGCGCCTGCTCGTCAGCGGCGCGCCCAGGTGCAGGCCGGAGGCGAACAAAGAGATGAGCAGGGCGGCCTCCGCGAAGGGCTCCATCAGGGCGGCGTGCCGGATCGGATCGGGGGTCAGCAGCCCCAGGGCATCTGGCCCCAGCACCCACCCGAGGGCCAGGTAGACCATGGCACTGCTGAGGGGAAGCCGCTGCAGCCAGGTGCCCAGCAGCACCAGGGACAGGAGCAGGACACCGATGAACACGGTCCAGTGGGGCAGGGACATGGCAGGACCTTCTGGTGGCGGCCGCTCAGGCCTGCCCTCCGGGCGGAAGCACGATGAGGCAGCGCGTGCTGCCGTCGGCCCCGTCGGTCACCAGCCATTCCCGCACCGCCAGCGGTCTGGCGCCCTCGGACGCGGCCTCGGCGAGCGCCTGTGCGGCCTCGCTGCGGCACAGGCTGAAGTGCCAGGTCCGTCCATGGCGCTGCAGTCGCAGGTGAACGACCGGCCAGTGGCTCGGCAGCTGCGGGTCGAAGCGCAGGCGTGGGCCATTCAACTCCAGGCCGCAGATGGACTCGATGGCGAGCCGGTACAGCCCGGCCGCCGAGCCGCTGTACCAGCTCCATCCGCCCCGTCCTGCCAGCGGTGGCTGGCTGCAGATGTCCGCCGTGACCGCATAGGGCTCCATGCCGAAACGGGGCCCCAGGACGGGGTCCGCGCTGCGGTGCGCCGGACTGCAGCACTGCCAGGCCCGCCACACCGAGTCCGCCCAGCCCAGCCGCGCCCAGGCCATGCCCGCCCAGACGACCGCGTGGGTGTACTGGCCGCCGTTCTCTCGAACCCCTGGGGGATAGGCCTGGATGTAGCCTGCCGCCGGCTGCTGCTGCGACAGGGGCGGGTCCAGCAGGCGCAGCAGCTGCCAGCGGGGGGCCCACAGCAGGCGCTCCACGGCCGCCATGGCCTGGGCCTGGCGCTCGGGGCGGGCGATGCCGGACAGGACACTCCAGGCCTGGCTGACCAGGTCGATGCGGCATTCGCTGCCGGTCGGCGTGCCCAGCGGCGTGCCGTCATCGAAGAAGGCGCGGGCATACCAGTGGCCGGTCCAGGCGGGCCCTTCCAGGGCCCGGCGCCAGCCCTCCGCGGCCGTCTGCCATCGCGCCACGCGCTCGGCGTCGCCGCGACGTGCGGCGAGCGGCGTCATGTCGGCGACGACCCGGCACAGGAACCAGCCCAGCCAGACGGACTCGCCGCGCCCGCCAGCGCCGACGCGGTTCATGCCGTCGTTCCAGTCGCCGCTGCCCATCAGCGGCAAGCCATGCGCCCCGACCTGCAGGCGGGCATCGAGGGCGCGCGCGCAGTGCTCGTACAGGGTGGCGGTCCCGGAGGTGCGTTCGGGCGTGGTGTAGGCATCGTCCTCGCCCGGGTCCAGCGCGGGGGCTTCGAGAAAAGGCACCTCGACCTCCAGCACCGCGCTGTCCTGGGTCGTGTCGACGTAGTGCAGCGTGGCATGGGGGAGCCACAGCAGATCGTCGCTGCATCGCGTGCGCACGCCAGCGCCGCTGTGCGGATGCCACCAGTGCTGCACGTCCCCCTCCTTGAACTGGCGGGCGGCGGCACGGAGCAGGTGCTCCCGCACCAGCTGCGGCGCCGTGGCCACCAGCGCCATCACGTCCTGCAGCTGGTCGCGGAAGCCGTACGCCCCCCCGGCCTGGTAGAACCCGGCCCGCCCCCAGAGCCGGCTGGCGGTGACCTGGTGCAGCAGCCAGTGGTTGACGAGCGCGTCGAAGAGCGGATCGGGGCTGCGCACCTGGATCGCGTCAAGGGGCACGTGCGGCGTCGAAGGGGGCGCCGCCAGCGCCTCCGCGGCCAATGCAAGCGCCGTCTCGGCCGTGGCGCCCTGGCCCAGCAGCACGTCGATGCGGCAGATGCTGTCGGCGGCGCACGCCAGGCGGAGTCCCGCCGCCGCACAAGGGTCGGTACCCAGTCCGGACCGTCTGCCGAAGCGCGAGGGCCAGGCCTGGCGCCCCTGCCGGTCCATCAGCTCCCGGCGATCGCAGGTCCAGTCGGACTCGCCCGCCACCTCGGCCCGGCCATCCGCTCCCCTGGATGGCCGCGCGGCGTTGACAGGGCGGCGAGCCCACATCGCCCAGAAGGCGGTGCTTCCGCCGTTGCCGTCATGGGCGTCCAGCTGCGTCGCCAGCATCACGTCGAGCGGCCGGGCTTCGGGCGGGGTCAACAAGGCATGGGCGGTGAGCACGGACTGCCGATCGACCAGGACCGCCCCCATCAGCCATTCGATGGCCCCGAGCAGGCGCATGCGCCTCGCGGAGGAACCCCGGTTGCGCAGCGTGATCTCCAGGCGGCGCAGTGGGTGCACGGCATCCACCTGCCAGTGCATGTCGACGGTCAGGTCGCCGAGGGCCTGGGTGATGCGGGTGCCTTGGGGGTGATGCACGACGTGCCGTTCGACTGTGTCCGGCCCGTCCCCCCCGGCGAGCTGCCAGACCTCGCCGGTGTCCAGGTCTTGCAGCGCGTAGTGCTCTCGCGCGGCGTCGCTCAGGGGGTCGTTGCTCCAGGCACTGAGCTGATTCAGGCGGCTGTTCCCGGCCCAGGACCATCCGGCGCCCCGCTCGGAGACCACCGTGCCGAAGTCGGCGTTGGCCAGCACGTTCACCCAGGGGTGCCAGGGCGGGGCGTCGCTGGAAGTGCTGAAGCCATAGGCGCCATCGGGCGGGCGGAAGCCCCCGTCGAAGGGACGCCCCGGCGCAGGCAGGGAGCGCGGCGTGGGCGGCAGGGCGTCGGGCGCTGCAACGCGGGACGCCTCCGGGCTGCGCAGGCCTTCGTGCCAGGTCTTGATGTCCGCCACATGACGGGCCAGCGGGCGCCCGTCGGCGTTGAGTCGCACGCGGGCCAGCAGATGCAAGGTGCTTCGCTCGACGGGGTTCAAGTCATCGAGGGCGACCAGGACCACGCTGCCCCGGCTGGCAGGCGGACCGTGCGGCAGATCCAGCGCGGAGGCGTCGCTCAGCGCTCTGAGGGCCTGCGCCACAGGCTTCAGGTAGGACAGCGGCTCGCCGTTGATCAGCACGAGATCCACGCCGACCCCCCCCTGTGACCAACTGCGCAGGGCTCGCAGCAGGGTGTGCACGAGGGGCAGACCCGCCAGGGAGGACACCGTGATCGCCAGCAGGGGCCGCTCGCCCGACAAGCCGAGGCGCCACAGGCTGCGGCGGTCGCAGGTCTGCGCAGCAGGCACGGGGCGGGCATGCAGCTGGACCAGCAGGCTGGTCAGCGCCTGGATCGCGCGCCGCTCCTCATCGTCGCCTTGCGCCTCTCCCTGGCGCAGGCTGTGCAGGGTGTCGCTGAGCTGCGAGGCCCGGTCGACGGCGCCGGGCTGCCGATGCCGGTCGACGAGCGCCGTCAGGGCGCTCATGTCCGTCGCCGCCGCCGTGGCCCAGGTGCACTGCACGGTGCCGTGGGCGGCGAGCGTCAGGGGCACGCTCATCGCGGCCACGGGATCCAGACCGGTCTCAAGAGGGCCGCTCGGGCTGGGGCCGTCATCGAAGTCCGCCCGCGGCGCCCAGGCCGTCTGCAGTCGGCCCAGCCAGCGCGCCCGATCGGCCAGCACGGCCGCGCCCCTCGTCCCGGGGGCATCGGTCTGCGCGATGAAGTGAACGACATGCAGCGCCGCTTCATCCGCGGTGCGCGGGCGCCGGTCCAGGTAGAGGGCCTGTGCGTCGGCATCCCAGCGTGCGTTGATGAACAGCTTGGCGAACGCCGGGTGCATCTCGTCCGCGCGGGCGTTGCTGAGGCTGGCCTCGAAGGCCGACATCAGCGACAGCGTCAAGGCGCGGCTGGAGGTGTTCCACAGTTCGACGCGGCGGAACTCGACGTCATCTTCCGGGCAGACCCAGACGGTGCATCGGGCGTGCAGATCGGGCCAGACGGCATCGAAGCACACGCGATCGCGGAGAAAGCGCGCCGAGTAGATGGCCTCGGCACTGGGCGCCGGGTGCAGCGTCAGTGAGACGGGCGTGGCCTCTCCCGGCCGGCGCAGGTAGAGGAAGTGCCCCTGCAGGTCGCGCAGGGCATCGTCGCGCCAGCGGGTGATGTCCGCTTCGCCATAGCGGCTCCAGCCTGCGCCGTTGGCCCGCAAGGCCACGCTGTAGACCGGTCGCCACGCCGACCTGGCCGAGCCGGCCTCGCGGTAGCCGGCGTTGCTGAGAAGATGCGTGCGCGCCAGCACCTCCTCGCCAGGCCGGACGGCTCGCTCGATCGGGGCCACGTCCGGCGGGTCGACCCGGGTCCGAAGGTCCGGGGGGGCGCGTCGGCGCCGCGGCACCTCCCGCGGCACGGACTCCTGCAGGAGCACCTGCATGGCCGCCAGCCGGGTATCCGACAGGGCCCACCGCCGGGGCTGGCCGTCCAGCAGGACCTGGGCCAGCGCCACCAGGGTCATGCCTTGATGGTGGGCCATGTAGGTCTGCACGCGGGTGCTGGCACTGCCGTCCCGTTGCCGACCGGGGGTGAAGTCCAGGGACTCATAGAAGCCCCAGCAGGTGCGCATGTGCAGGGCCTGCAGCCGGGTCAGGTTGTGGGTGGCGGCCGCGGCGTCCCACATGGCGGCCAGCGCGCTGGCATAGGGCGCGACCACGGACTCCTGCGCGGGGGCGCGACGCTGTGCCAGGCTCGCGACGCCCTGCGGGGCGTACTGGTAGGCCAGCGTGCGGTCTGTGGCGGCGTAGGCCGATTCACTGACGCCCCAGGGCTGGCCCCGCGCCCGCGCATCGCGGCGCTGCTCGGCGATCGCCAGGCGGGCGGCGCATCCCAGGACGCTCTCAGGCGGCTCGGCCAGTATCAGCTGCGGCATGAGGTACTCGAAGAGGGAGCCCGACCAGGACCGCAGGCCGACGTCGCACCCGACCGCCAGGAATGGCCGGCCCAGCGCGGCCCAGTGGGCGGGCGGGACGTCGCCCTTGGCCATGGCCCACAGGCTGGCCAGGCGCGACTCGCTCGCGAGCAGGTCGTAGTGACCGGGGTCCAGCCGTTGTTCTGCCACCCGCCAGCCCAGATGCAGCAGGCGGCGCTTCGGGTCATACAGAAAGCCGAAGTCGGCCGCCTCGGCCAGGCGCCGGCAGCGGCCCGCCTGCGCCAGGAGCGCCCGGCGCAGGTCCGCCGGCTCCCCCGCGCCCAGCGCCTCCGGGTCCTCGGGGCACTGGGCGGCGCCAAGCGCCTCGCAAGCGCCGGCCACGGCGATCAGGTGGCCGCAGAGGTTGCCGCTGTCGACCGTGGAGACATAGGCGGGTGCCAGCGGCTCGAGGGTGTCGGTGGCGATCCAGTTCATCAGATGCCCCCGCTCCTTCGGCAGCCGTTCGAGCGTGTCCAGCGTGGCCCCCAGCCGGGCGAGCAGCGCCTGAGGCGTCAGCCAGCCGAAGGCCTGCGCGCAGGTCGCGGAGAGCAGGTACAGGCCGATGTTGGTGGGCGAGGTCCGCTGGGCCACGACGATGCGCGGCAGGGTCTGCACGTTGTCTGGGGGCAGGTGATGGCTGCGCTCGTCGACCTGGTCGGCGAACCACGTCCAGGTCTCCCTTGCGACGGCCAGGAGGTAGCGCCGATCGTCCGGGCACGGGGCGGGCGAGGGCGCCGGCAGTCGGGCGGTCAGGGCGATCCACACCGGCGTGGCGGCCCAAGCCAGGCAGAGCCCCAGACTCAGGGCCGGCGCCGGCGTGTTCAGCCCCCACAGCAAGACACCCAGGCCGGCCGCCAGCAGCGTGACGGGGGCCTTGACCGCGACCTGTGCCCGCAGCGAAAGGGGCGCGCGCCGCTCGGCATCGGCCGCGGTCGTCCAGGCCAGCAGGCCCTGGTGGCTGACGCCGTTGCGCCAGAGCGTGCGCCCGATCGCATCAAGCGCGAGCAGCGACTGCTGGAGCCACAGGGCCAGGTGCCAGGCCACCGACAGCGCGCCACGCAGAAATTCCCGCAGGGCCTGCCGGCCGAAGGGGGCCAGGGCGACGTCGTCCCGGGCCGGCGCCAGTCCGGCGATGGCACTCAGCAGTGGGGCACAACCGAAGGCGCATGCAGCAAGCCCCAGGGCGGCCCAAGGCGACAGCGGGGCGCCGCCCAGCGCCAGCAACAGCAGCAGCAGGCTGGCCGGCGCGACGAGGCTGCGGCGGAGGTTGTCGACCAGCTTCCACTGGTCCAGCAGGGACAGGCCATAGCGGCGCGGCTGGCGCATCAGGGGCAGCAGTTGCCAGTCGCCCCGTGTCCACCGGTGCAGACGGGCGCTGGCGACGTCGGCGTGCTGGGGAAAGGGCTCCAGGAAGTTCAAGTCGTTGACGCCGCCGCAGCGCGCGATGCAGCCCTCGATCAGGTCGTGACTCAGGATCTGGGCGTCAGGCAGCCGGTGTCCGAGCACCTGATGCACGGCGGCCACGTCGAGCAGCCCCTTGCCACAGAAGCTGCCCTCATGGAACAGGTCCTGGTAGACGTCCGAGGCGGGTCCGCCGTACGCCTGGTGGCCAGAAACGGCACCGCTGAACAGCTGGTGGAACAGGCTGCCGCTCCTCACCGCCGGCCAGAGCGTCTGCAGCCGGGGCTGCAGAATCGCATGCCCCGCCATCACGCGAACGGGCTCCCCGGGGCGCTGACCCAGCCGGGGCCGGTTCAGGGGATGGGCAGCCACGGCGACCAGCTCGCGCAGCGTTCCGGGCGGCATCACGGTGTCGGCGTCGAGCGTGACGACATAGCGCGTTCCCGCCGCACATCGGGACATCGCCCCCACGTCAAGGAAGGGAGAGGGGCCGCCCGTGGCCAGCATGGAGATCAGCGCTTCGAGCTTGCCGCGCTTGCGCTCCCAGCCCATCCAGCAGGCCTCCCCCTGGCTCCAGCGTCGGGTGCGTTGCAGCAGGAGAAACCGCGGCGGCTCGCCGGCGGCGCCCGGGTGGCGCTGGTTGAGGGCCCGGATCCGTTTCTGCGCATGGGCGAGCAGCCCCGCGTCGGCGGGGGTCTCCGCGGTGGCCGCGTCGGTGAAGTCCGCGAGAAGCCCGAACTGGGCGCAGTCTTCGCGGTTGGCCAGGTGATGGCATTCCAGCTGCCGAACGAGGGCATCCAGGATGTCGAGGCGGTCCAGCAGGACCGGCATCACCACCAGCACGCGGCACGTGGACGGAATGCCGGTCTCGAAGGCCAGCCGCGGCAGACGCTGCGGGACGATGGACTCGCTCAGCAGCCGATGGACCACCGCGCTGGTGATCTCGCTGGCGGGGAGCAGGGCCAGTGCGGCCAGAAGCAGCCACAGGCCGGCATCCACGGGGCCCTGGAGCGCGCCGTGCATGAAGCCCAGCACGAGCAGGAGGCACAGGGTGCCCAGCGCCGCGAGAAGTCCCGTCACGCGCAGGTCCGGCGAGGGGCGCCCCGAGCGGGGCCGCAGGCCAAGGCGCGCCTGCAGGCGGGCGGCCCCGTGGCCCGTGAGCCAATAGCCCAGGGACTCGACCGGCTCCTGGCCCGCGGCTGGCGTCGATTCGGTCGCCAGCTCGAGCAGCTGTTCGGCCACCTGCGCCTGCGTGCAGGCACTGCGCCGCGCCAGGCGCTCGATCTCGTGCAGCGTCCGATCCTGGGTCCGGATGTCCTCCGCGGCGAACGGTGGCCAGTCTGACAGCTGCCGCACCAGCGTGCTGCACCTCGTGATCAGGGTGCGCCAGTCCGCTCTGGCCAGGTCGTTCAGCGCACCGATGCTGCGACTCACGCTGAGGGAGTCAGCGGCGGCATGCGCCTGCAGGGCCTCCAGGGCGGCGGGGGGATCCGGCAAAGCCGCTTCCAGCAAGGCGCGCAGGGCTTCCCGGGCCGCGGCCCCCTGCATGGAGCCCGTGTCCGAGTCCGCATGCAGCCGCTGCAGAATCTGCAACGCAAAGGCGTCGGCGGTGCCGCGCTGCTTCATCAGCGTGAAGCAGTCCAGCGGCGCCCGGGCTGTGACGGGATGCCGAAGCGCATCGCAGAGCCGATGCGCCAGACGACGGGCGGCGGCCTCGGCCGCGACCCGTTCGGCGAGGCGCCTCAGGTTCTCGGCGAGCAGGATGCGCAAGGTCGTGGGCAGCGCCCACAGCTCCGCCTGCTGCAGCGGATGGACGTGCTGATAGGCGTTCAGCAGGTCGCCAAGCAGGGACAGGTCCACTTCTCCGTCGGCATGGGCCAGGTAGTGCCAGGCGATGGCGTAGATGCGCGGGAGCCCCGACTGCCCCTCCACCCGCAGCGCGGGCAGATCCTCGTAGTAGCCCCGGGGCAGGTCGACGTGCAGGGCCTGCGTCTGGGCAATGACGTCCAGGAGGTTGTCCTGCAGCCAGGCCGCGGCCGGCCCCTCGGTCTCCTGGCCCCCCGACTGGATCGCGAGGACGCGCTGTGCGCGGCGCAGGACGCACAGGTTCTCTCGCAGCCGGGGCACGAAGGCGAAGCGGGGGCCCGGCGCCTGCGTCGGGCCGTGCGAGCGCGCGAGGTGGTCGCCGAGCTGCGTGAACCCCTCGCTCCCCAGAACCTCCGCGCGGATAGGCTCGGCCACCAGGCCGGCGGCCGGGTCGAGCAGTCGCCAGTCGAGGGCGCCGGCTCGACCGGGGAACAGGGATCTCAGGCCAGCCACAGGGCCGCCGTGAGCAGCAGCAGCAGGACCAGCAGCGAGGAATGCAGGCGAGGGCGCATGACGGTGTGACAGGCGTGGGCGATCCCGCGCAGTCGATGCCCCGCCCCTCGGGAATGGCTGCAGGCCCGCAGGTGCTCACACAGCACCTCAGGGGCCACGCGACTGAAGGTGATCCGCATGGTTCAGCGTCCCGTCCGCAGGCCCATGCCCAGCGCCACGAGCGCCAGCAGGGCCGTCCCGGCGGCCAGTTGGCGGGCGAGGCTGCCCGCCTCGCCAGGCAGGGCCAGGAGCCCGATTCCCCCAGCGACGAGGGCCACGAGACAGAAGAGCAGGGCGTAATGCAGCATGGAGACTCCGAGGGCCAGATGGGAGGATGTCAACCCATGGTCCGCCGCCGAGGGCCGCCCCGTCTGTGCGCCAGCAGACAGTCCGCCTCAGGGGGCGCGCCGAGGGCGTGGCCGCGGCCGGTCACCGGTGCGAAAGATGTGGTCCCAGAACGCGCTGGTGACCCCGTAGTGGCCGGGCGTCCCCAGCTCGCCGCGGGCGGGGGACGCCCGCTGGTGGTGCCGCGCGTGCCAGCGGCGCTGCCGGCGCAGCAGGGAGCGCCCGGGCCGGGCGGCCGTCGGCGGGAGCGGCCGATGCAGGACGTGGTGAATGACCGCGTAGCAGAAGTAGCCCGCGAGCAGACCGAAACCGAGGGCGAGCGCCGGCCAGCGTCCCATCCACCAGCCCATGGGCAGCAGCAGGAGCGTGAACAGACCGGCCGTCAGCAGCGTGGGTGCGGAGATGCGGGCGTCGGGCCGGCCATGGTGCTCGGCATGCCAGTCGCGGAAGGGGCTCAGGCCATGCAGCACGAAGCGGTGGAGCAGGTACTCCAGGAGCGTCCATGCTGCGGCGCCTGCCATCACCCAGCCGAGCAGGGGCGCATCCATCGGGTGCGTCAGCAGGGCCAGCGCCAGGCACGTCAGTGCGATGGCATAGAAGAGGAAGTCCGCGCGGTAGACCGCCAGCCCGGGTTCGATGCTCAGGAATCGCAGGGCGGGAGGACGGTGGGGTCGCATGGGCAGGCGTCAGTGCAGGCAGCCGCGGGCGCCGCTGTCGAAGGCCCAGCCTGCGTTCTCCGCCGGGTCCCGTCTGTTCGCTACCGCACACAGGGGCTGGCGCTCCTCGAATCGGCGGCGTCTGCGTGCGGCATCGAACCGACCTGCGCGACGCTGCGGCGCAAGCTGGCCCCGCCGTCAATCGGCAAGGCGCCTGTCGATGTCCGTCTCGCGCCGTCATGTCCGCGCCGCCGGTGCGCGACTTTTCCACTGACTGATGACCTGGAGTTTCCATGAACCACGACAAGACCCAAGATGCCGAACCGAGCGTGCTGGAGCAGGCGGGCGATGCCATGCGCCATGCCGGCGCCCAAGGCAGCGAGGCGCTCCGGCATGCCGCCGCAACGGCTTCCGATCTCACGCACCAGGGACTCAGGCAAGGCCGCGGGCTGGCCGGTGCCTGGCACGACGGTGCGCGCGACCACATCCGCTCACATCCCATGCGCTCCGTCGCGTTGGCCGCGGGCGGAGGGGCGATCCTGGCGTTGCTCGTGCGGGTTCTCGGCCGCTGATCGGCGCGGCCTTGAGCTGACGCCCTCTTGCACGCAAGGGACGCAAGGCAGGCATGACGATTGCCCTGTGGACTTGTTCTACGAGTCCGTTTCCTGGCATGCCTCTGCGGTGCTATGTCCGACAGCGCACAGACGTTGGGTGCTCCGAAGCGCTCGGGTGTCCGTCCCAGGAGTCCCTGCCATTCAGGAGCCGCCATGTCGATACTGCAAGAGCCCTGCGATCCGCTGACCAATCACGTGCTGGCAGCCCTTCCGCACGGCGAGCGAGAGCGCTGGGTCGACCAGCTGGAGTACATCCCACTGCAGCTGGGACAGGTCCTGTACGAGTCCGGCCGTCTCCAGACGCACATGTACTTTCCGACCACCGCCATCGTGTCCCTGCTCTACGTGATGGAGGACGGCGCATCGGCCGAGATCGCGGTGGTGGGCTGCGAGGGCGTGGTCGGCGTCGCGCTTTTCATGGGGGGCGAGACGACGCCCAGCCGCGCCGTGGTCCAGAGTGCGGGTGGCGGCTACCGGCTGAGGGCGGCCGCGCTGAAGACCGAGTTCAACCGGTACGGGGAGGGCATGCATCTGCTGCTTCGCTACACCCAGGCGCTGCTGACCCAGATGGCCCAGACCGCCGTCTGCAACCGGCATCACCTGCTGGAGCAGCAGCTGTGCCGCTGGCTTCTGCTGAGCCTGGACCGCATTCCTGGCGACGAGCTCGTGATGACGCAGGAGCTGATCGCCAACATGCTGGGTGTCCGGCGGGAGGGCGTCACGGAGGCGGCGCTGAAGCTGCAGCGGCAGGGCCTGATCGAGTACGCCCGCGGGCACATCAAGGTGATTGATCGCCCTGGCCTAGAGAGTCGAAGCTGTGAATGCTATGCGGTGGTGAAGCGCGAGTACGACCGGCTGCTGGCGCCGCATGGGGTCGGCCCCCCCTAGCACCGCCGGGCGATCGGTGCGCTGGCGCACAGCTGAGCGGCGCGACTCCGACCACACTTGGCCATGCATGCAAACCTCCTGCTCGACCATCTGCCCGCCGGGGAACTTCGCCGGCTGCTGCCCATCGGATCCTCGGTGCAACTGCGGATCGGGCAGGACGTTGCGCTACAGAACCAGCGCTGTCGCTGCATCCACTTCCCTTTGCAAGGTTGGATCTGCCTGGTCACCAGACTCGAGCCACACGCGCCGCTGCAGCTGGGCATGGTGGGCGCCGAGGGCGCCATCGGGGCTCACCTGCTGCTGGGGCAGGAGCGCTGCCTGGTCGGGGCCGTCGTTCAGGAAGGGGGAGAGGCCTGGCGCCTGCCGGCCCATGCCCTGCGCAGGGCTCTGGCGGAGACCCCCGGGCTTCAACGGCTGCTGGGCCGCTATCTGATGGTCCAGATGCGGACGACGATCACCATGGCGGCCTGCTTGCATTTCCACACGCTTCGGGCGCGACTCGCCAGGTGCCTGCTCATGGTGCTGGACCGGGCAGGTGGCCGCGATTTCGCGGCCACGCACGAGCTGCTGGCGCGGTTGCTGGGCGTTCGTCGCGTGGGCGTGACCGTCGCAGCCGGCAGTCTGCAGGATGCCGGCCTGATTCAGTACCAGCGTGGCCGGGTCGATGTGCTGGATCGACGGGGCCTGCAGGCCGCGTCTTGCAGCTGCTACGAGCAGGACCGGCAGGCCTACCAGAGGGGCATGCGCTTTGCGCCCGCGGCTCGATCGCACCCGATGCCAGGCCCTGCCCGCCTGCTCACATGATGGAGGAGCTTGCACGATGATCAATTCGGAGTCCCGCACCGTCATGAACGGTGCCGCCGGTCATGGCGCCGCCCCTCCCGAGCGTGACGTCGAGGCATCCCTGCGCCAGCAGCTGAAGGAGGCGCACCAGACCCTGCGGGTGCTCGAGCGCCATTGCGATCGTCTGGAGGTGGAGCTCCGCGACGGTCTGCGCAGGGAGCGGCGTCACAAGCACCGTGCCGATCACGACGACCTGACGGGACTGTTGAACCGGGCGGCGTTCCGGGAGCGAGCGGCCCAGGTCCTCCAGAGCCCTGGCGATCACGCGGTGCTCCTGTTGGACATGGACGACTTCAAGCAAGTCAACGACCGCCTCGGGCATGCCGCCGGCGACGACGTGCTGCGCATCGTGGCGGCGCGGCTGGTGCATGTGCTCCGGGCGGGCGACCTCGTCAGCCGCCTGGGCGGGGATGAGTTCGCCTGCCTCCTGACGGGCATCGTCGATGCGCAGCAACTGCTTGCGCTGGAAGCGAAGCTCGAAGCGGTCATCGCGGCACCCATGCAGCTGGCATCCCATCGACTCACCACCTCGGCCAGCCTGGGCTTCGCGCGCTGCCCGGCGGAGGGGGCCGACCTGGCCACGCTGCTGGCGTCCGCCGATGCGGCCATGTATCTCGCCAAGCGGAGGCATCAGACCTGCGCCTCCCCGGGGGCGGCTGAATGCGGAGGCACCGGCGCCGGCCCCGAGTGCCCGGCGTGACCCTGTTCCGCCGGCGCGGCGCTCATGGCTGAGGGGGCGTGGCCGCCCGGTCATGCACGGGGCCGTAGAGGTCGCGCCGTGTGAGGGGGAGGGCGGCTTCGGCGCCTCGTCTCGAGGCCAGGATCTGGCTGACGCCCGTCCCGCCGGCCTCGAACTCCAGGGCCGATGCGGCCATGTAGAGCCGCCAGATGCGGTAGTTGGTCTCGCCGACCTCCCGAATGGCCAGCTCGCGTCGCGACTCGAGCCGGGCCACCCAGTGACGCAGCGTCAGCGCGTAGTGGCGGCGCAGGGCCTCGACATCGTGGATCTCGAATCCACAGCGCTCCATCCCCAGCTGGATGTTGCTGAGGCAGTCGAACTCCCCGTCGGGGAAGACGTAGCGATTGATGAAGTCGGTGGCGACCGTGCGGTTCCACCCTTCTTCGTCATGGGTGATCCCGTGGTTCAGGAACAGGCCGCCAGGACGCAGGACGCGGTGCACCTTGGCGAAGTAGGCGGGCAGGTTCTTGAGCCCCACATGTTCGATCATGCCGATGCTGGCCACTTTGTCGTAGGCGACGCGCTCGGGCAGATCACGGTAGTCGAGCAGGTCGATGCGGACCTGCTGCTGGAGCCCCTCCGCCGCCACCCGCCGACAGGCATCCTCGAACTGGGCGTTGCTGAGCGTGATGCCGTGGACGATCGCGCCATGGTGCCGGGCGGCCCAGCAGGCCAGCGCACCCCAGCCGCAGCCGATGTCGAGAAGATGCTCCCCCGGCCTCAGCCGCAGCTTGCGGCAGATGTGGTCCAGCTTCTGTCGCTGCGCCTGCTCCAGGGTGTCATCCGGCGTTTCGAAGTAAGCGCAGGAATAGACCCGCTCCGCATCCAGCCACAGCGCATAGAAGGCGTTGGAGACGTCGTAGTGATAGCGCACGGCCTGCCGGTCGGAGGCCCTCGTATGCCGCCGCGACGCGCGGGGCACGGCACGTTCCGTCGGGCGGCGCTCGCCACGGGCCGTCGGGTCGCGTCCGAGCCGAAGGCACTCGACCAGGAGCGCCAGTCGTTCCCGCCATGGGAGCGTCAGCCGCTCGAAGTGAGCCTTGAGAGAAAGTGCCGCATAAAGGTCCCCGTCGACATCGATCTGACCCCGGAAGTACGCGTCGACGAGCGGCAGCGGACTGCGCGTGGTCACCAGGCGGCGCAACAGTCCGGTGTCGTTCAGCTGCAGCGTGAAGGCGGGGTCGCCGCGACCCGATCGCAGGGCGTGTCCGCTTTGCAGCCTGACTTCCGCCGGCACAGGCAGATCCCGCAGCAGTCGGGCCAGGATTCGAAGCGCGGAGGGCCGGCTCTCCAGATTGCCTGATGTGGCCGAGGCTAGGTGTCGTGTGGTGTCCATGGCGTCCTCTCTGCAGGCCATTGGGCGGCCCGCGCTCCGGGCGTGGGCCAGGGGGCAAGCGGCGCTCCCGAACGTCCGGTCGATGCCAAGGCATGGCTTCCATGACGGCGCGCTCCGATGCGCGCCTCACGCGCGGGAGCCCGGGGCTCCGAGGGGCGGTCCGTGCCGGTCGAAGTGGCCCCGACGCTGCGTCTGTGTGCAGCATCGGCATGGGGGCGGGGTGTCGCAAAGCCCTTGTGGGCCGCTGCCTCATCCGGTCGGGCTTCGGTGGTGCGCACGGCATCTGGAGGGCGGGCTGTCATGGCGCTGATCCTGCCCAGGAGGGGGCTTGCTGACGGTGCGCCACCGCACACACCGCAGAAGGCCCGCCAGCCGATGGCGGTACCGCCGGATTCCACCCCCGTGGGAACGACCGCGACGTGGAGGCCTCATTCATCGGCGACCCGGCAGACCCGGTCCGGCGGCCTGAGCGCACGTCGCGCGGGGGCGAGCCGATGCGGCAGCGGCAGCCCCGTGCAGCGAGGCCTGATGTCAAGCCCGAGTTCGGACGCAAACCTGGACGCCGGACGTGCCGGCTCATGCCGGGCAGCGCGGGGTGTTTCCGGGCGACTTCCTTGGCAGCTCAACACATGCAGGCGCAGCCGCCCGCTGCTCAGGACCTCGTTGGACGCTGCGCTACTTGCCGATGCAGAACCGGCTGAAGATCTCTCCCAGCAGGTCGTCCGCCGAGAACGCCCCGGTGATCTCGCCCAGGGCGTCGTGGGCCAGACGCAGCTCCTCCGCCATCAGGTCCAGGGCCGGAGGCTCGACTTCCACCTGCGCCAGCGCCAGGGCCAGGTGCTCGGCGGTGCGGCGCAGGGCCTGGACGTGGCGCTCGCGGGCGATGAAGAGCCCCTCCGGCACGGCGTGCCAGCCGGCATGCGCCAGCAGCTCGCGGCGCAGTTCGGCCAGGCCGGCGCCCGTCTTGGCGGAGAGCTGCACCGCGCCCTCCGGCAGGGTCAGGTCTTGCCTGGTGCGCAGCTCCGCCGAGGTGTCGGCCTTGTTGTAGACCTGCAGCAGGCGCGTCGGGTCGACACGGGCGAGGCGCTCGCGGATCTCGGCGTCACCCGCCTCGTAGGCCGTCTCGCCGATGCGGGTGAGGTCATGCAGGAAGAGCACGACGTCCGCCTCGGCAATCGCGTCCCAGCTGCGGGCCACGCCGATGCGCTCGACCTCGTCGCTGGTCTCGCGCAGGCCGGCGGTGTCCGTGATGTGCAGGGGCACGCCCTCGATCTGGATGGTCTGGCTCACCTTGTCCCGCGTGGTGCCGGGGATGGGGGTGACGATGGCCAGCTCAGCGCCGGCCAGGGCATTGAGCAGCGAGCTCTTGCCCACATTGGGCTGGCCGGCCAGCACGACCTTGATGCCCTCGCGCAGCAGGGCGCCCTGGCGGGTGCGGTCCAGCACGTGCTCGAGGCGGGCCTGGATGCGGCGCAGCTTGCCCAGGGCATCGGCCTGCTGGAGGAAATCGATCTCCTCCTCGGGGAAGTCCAGCGTGGCCTCGACCAGCATGCGCAGGTTGATGAGCCCGTCCCGCAGCTCGCCAACCTCGGTCGAGAGCGCCCCGGAGAGCGCGCGGCTCGCGCTGCGGGCGGCGGCCTCGGTGCTGGCGTCGATCAGGTCGGACACGGCCTCGGCCTGTGCCAGGTCCAGCTTGCCGTTGAGGAAGGCGCGCTGGGTGAACTCGCCCGGCTCGGCCAGGCGCAGGTGGCGCAGCGCGTCGACGGCGGCCCCCGCTTCCAGGCAGCGCGCCAGCAGCAGCTGCAGCACCACGGGACCGCCGTGCGCCTGCAGCTCCAGCACGTGCTCGCCGGTATAGGAATGCGGCGCCGGGAAGTGCAGGGCCAGGCCGTGGTCGATGGCGTCGCCGTTCGCCGCGCGCAGCGGCAGGTAATGGGCCTCGCGCGGGCGCAGGGCACGGCCGCAGATCTGCTCGATCAGCGGGGTCAGGTCTTGCGCAGACGAGACGCGCACGATGCCGACGGCACCCCGGCCGGGGGCGGTGGCGATGGCGGCGATGGGGTCTTGGTGGCGGGCCAGCATGGGCTGCATTGTCCTATGCCGCGCCGCCGGGCCCATGAGAACGGCCCCGGGCTGCAGGAGCCGGGGGCCGTGGAAGATGGCGCGGGGGAGGCGGCCGTGGCGGCTCTCGTGAGCCCCGCGGCAGGCCTGTGATGCAGCCCGGTGGTGTGGACCGCCTGCATCAAGCTGCCCCGCATGAGTGCATTAAAGGCGACGCTCCCGCCGAAAAAAAGCCCCCGGACGCGGGGGCGGCCGGGGGCTTCGTGCGCTAGTTCGCGAAGGCGCTTACTTCTGCACGCCCATCTGGCGGTTGATGAGCCACTGCTGCGCGATGGACAGCAGGTTGTTCACCAGCCAGTACAGCACCAGGCCGGCCGGGAAGAAGAAGAACATGAAGCTCAGCGCGAGCGGCATCATCCACATCATCTTCGCCTGGGTCGGATCGGCCGGCGTCGGGTTCAGGGCGACCTGCAGCAGGCTGGAGGCCGTCATCAGGATGGGCAGGATCAGGTAGGGATCGGCCGAGGAGAGGTCGGTGATCCAGCCGATCCAGGGCGCATTGCGCATCTCGACCGTGCTCTGCAGCACCCAGTACAGGGCGATGAAGAAGGGCATCTGCAGCAGCATCGGCAGGCAGGAACCCAGCGGGTTGACCTTCTCCTCGCGGTAGATGCGCATCATCTCCTGCTGCTGCTTCTGCGGGTCGTTCTTGTAGCGTTCGCGCAGCTCGTTGATGCGCGGGCCGACGGCCTTCATCTTGGCCATCGAGCGGTAGGCGCTGGCGTTCAGGCCGAAGAAGGCGATCTTCAGCAGCACGACGAGGATCACGATGGACCAGCCCCAGTTGCCCAGGATGCCGTGGATCTTGTCCAGCAGCCAGAACAGCGGCTTGGCGATCACGTAGAACACGCCGTAGTCCTTGACGCGCTCCAGGCCCGGGGCGAGTTCGGCCAGCTTGTTCTCTTCCTGCGGGCCGGCATACAGCACGTGCTCGGCCGAGGCCGAGGCGCCCGGATTGATCGAGGCCAGCGGGAAGACCTGACCCACGCTGTACAGGCCCGATTCGGTCTTCTTCACGAAGAACTCGCGCGGGCCGGCGGCGTTGTGCAGCCAGGCGGTGGTGAAGTAGTGCTGGACCATGGCGACCCAGCCGTCGTCGGCGTGCTTGTCGTAGTCGGTCTTGCCCTTGTCCAGGTCCTTGAACTCGAACTTCTGGAACTTGTTCTTGTCCGTGTAGATGGCCGGGCCGATGAAGGAGGCGGGCGCCATGTAGCCGGAGGAGGACTCGGCGGCCGTCGGGCGCACCAGCTGCACGTACAGCTGCGGGCTGACGGCAGCGGCACCGGCGTTGACCACCTCGTGCTTGACGTCGATGGCGTAGTCGCTGCGCTTGAAGGTGTAGGTCTTCACCAGCTTCACGCCGCCCTGCTCGGGCGACTCGAAGCGCACCGTCAGCGAGCCGGCGCCGTCCCTGAGCTCGCGCTCGGTGCCCACCACGTTCATCAGCGTGAAGTGGTTGGGTGCGCCGGGCGTGCCGACGAGGCCGGACTCGGGGCGGTAGGTGGCGGCATCGAAGAGCACCACGGGCTGGGGCTTGAAGCCGGACGGCGCCTTCAGGCCCACGAGGCGCATCAGCGGGTCCATGAGACCGTGGGTCTCGGTCGTCAGGTGCTTCAGCAGCTCCACGCGCACGAGGCTGCCGCCGCGCGTGTCGAAGGTGGCCTTGACGACGTCGGTCGTGACCTCGAACTTCTCGCCGGCCGGCTGGGACGAGGAGGCGGCGGCGGCCGGTGCGGCCGCGGCGGTGCCGGCGACCGCGGGCAGGCTGCCCGAGGCCGGCACGCTGGCCGCGGGGGCGGCGCTCGCGACGGGCTTGGCCGGCGCGGGGCTGAACATCGAGGGGTGCCCGTTGTATTTCTGCCAGCCGTCCCACAGGAGGACGAGCGACATGGTGAATACCACCCACAACACGGTGCGGCGAATATCAGTCATGGAGAAGCTTCAGGATGGGAAGAAGAGGGTGTCGTGCTGCCCCCGAGCCCGAGGCGCGAGAACAGACGGGGCGGATTGTCAGGCACGGGATCATGTCCGCCCAGACAGAAGGGGTTGCAGCGCAGGATTCTCGCCGCGGCCAGGTAGCTCCCGGCGATGCCGCCATGGCGGCGCACCGACTCCATGCCGTAGGCGGAGCAGCTGGGGTAGTAGCGGCAACCGGCCTGGATCCAGGAGCTGATCAGCAGCTGGTAGGCGCGGATCAGGCCCATCAGGAACCATTGGAGGGGGCTGCGGCGGGCCGACATGGCAACGGGGCGCGGGCTTCAGCCCGGCACGGCCGGCGTGGCGGCCGGGATGCCGTGGGCGGTCGGGACGACCGGCGTCTCGGCGGCGCGGGCCAGCTTGGCGCGCAGCTGCAGCAGTTCGGCGCGCACGAGGGCCTTGAGAGGCTCCGAGGCGGCGCTCGGGAACTGCTTGCGATCCACGGGCATGCGCAGGCGAACCACCCAGAGCCCGGGCGGCAGCAAGCCCGCGGCGTCGGCGAAGACGGCGCGGATCTGGCGTTTGATCAGGGATCGTGTCACGGCACGGCGGGCGTGCCGTTTGGGCACGACGCAGCCCAGCCACTGGCCGTCCGGCGGGGCCTGGACGGCAGCGGGAACGGGCGTGTCCCCCGCGGCAGGCACCGAATCGTCCACAGGACTGTGGGTAAGCGGTGCTTGGCCTGTTGATAACTCGGCTTTCCTTGTGGAAAACGCAGGTCCGGGCAGGCTGGGGGCGGCCATGAGATGGTGCACAGCAAAGTGCTTGCTGCGGGCGCGGCTGGGCTGACCCAGCACGCGCTCAAAGTCGGCCGATCGTTCGATGCGGCCGATCATGGTCTTGATGCGGCTCGCTTAGACGGCCAGGCGCTTGCGGCCCTTGGCGCGACGGGCGCGGATCACAGCGCGGCCACCGCGGGTCTTCATGCGGACGAGGAAGCCGTGGGTACGGGCGCGGCGGGTCTTGGAGCCTTGGTAGGTGCGTTTCATGTTGGAAAACCTCTGTGGACGTCTGTGGACGCGATAGCTGATGGGCCAATCAAAGATGCGGGTGCATCTCGGAGCTGCAAGCCGGCGCCCTGTGGGTCAAGCCCATGAGGCGTCTGCCTGCCGCACCGCTGATGTGCGCCGCGCCGGGGCGCCGCTGCTGCGTGCGCCCACATCAAGACCCTGCCAGAAGAATGCCGCCAAGGCGCAAGGCCTGGGGAATTCTCCGGGGCAAAGCCCAGACTGTTGGCGCGGTGGACTTACCGCCAGGGGTTTGGCCCCTCAAAGCTGAAGAAAGCCACGCGCCCAAGCAAATACATCCGGCGTCCGGAAAAGCCCGCGATTACACCAAACTTCTGGCCGGCGGTCAACTTCCCTCGGCGCTCGCGGGGTGGGCGGTGCAGGGGTGCGAGCCTAAAAAAATCTGTGGATAACCCCGTCTTTTGCGGCCGTGGATCCGTACAATCCGGCCGCTCAAGAAGAAGTTTTCCACAATGAGCGCAGATCTCTGGCAACGCGGCTGTGAACGTCTGGCCGCCGAGCTGCCCGAACAGCAATTCAACACCTGGATCCGTCCCTTGCCCCCGGCCGATGTGGCCGACGGCGGCGAGCAGGGCGTGACCGTCTCCCTGCGCGTCCCCAACCGCTTCAAGCTGGACTGGATCCGCAACCAGTACGCCGGGCGCATCGAATCCATCCTCACCGAGCTGGCCGGCCGCCCTGCGCGGCTCGAGCTGGCCGTGGCGCCGCGTGAGGCCGTGCCCCGTGCGGCCACGGCGCTGCCGGCCAATCAGCCGGTGGCCGTGGGGCAGGTGCTGCACAACGGCCTTCGCCCCGTGCCGGTGAACCGCCCGGCGCCCGTCGAGCAGCCGGCCGTCAACGGCCTGGCGCCGGTGCAGCCTGCCATGGCGGCGCCGGCCGTGGTGACGTCGCCGGCCGGCCTGCCCGCGCCGGCCAGCACGCGGCACCGCATCAATCCGGCCCTCACGTTCGACACCCTGGTGCCCGGCCGGGCCAACCAGATGGCGCGCACCGCGGCCCTGCACGTCGCCGGGGCGCCGGGTCAGATGTACAACCCGCTGTTCATCTACGGCGGCGTCGGCCTCGGCAAGACCCACCTGATCCACGCCGTCGGCAACGCCCTGCTGAAGGACAAGCCCGATGCGCGCGTGCTGTACCTCCACGCCGAGCAGTTCATCTCCGACGTGGTGAAGAACTACCAGCGCAAGACCTTCGACGAGCTCAAGGCCAAGTACCACTCGCTGGACCTGCTGCTCATCGATGACGTGCAGTTCTTCGCCGGCAAGGACCGCACGCAGGAGGAGTTCTTCAACGCCTTCGAGGCCCTGCTGGCCAAGCGTGCGCACATCATCATGACCTCGGACACCTATCCGAAGGGCCTGGTGGACATCGACGAGCGCCTGACCAGCCGCTTCGATGCCGGCCTGACGGTGGCCATCGAGCCGCCCGAGCTGGAGATGCGCGTCGCCATCCTGATCAAGAAGGCCGAGGCGGAGCAGGCGCCCATGCCGGAGGATGTCGCCTTCTTCATCGCCAAGAACGTCCGCGCCAATGTGCGCGAGCTCGAAGGCGCCCTGCGCAAGGTGCTGGCCTACAGCCGCTTCAGCCACAAGGAAATCAACATCCAGCTGGCCCGCGAGGCGCTCAAGGACCTGCTCTCCATCCAGAACCGCCAGATCTCCGTCGAGAACATCCAGAAGACGGTGGCCGACTTCTACAAGATCAAGGTCGCCGACATGTACAGCAAGAAGCGCCCGGCCAGCATCGCCCGGCCGCGCCAGATTGCCATGTACCTGGCCAAGGAGCTGACGCAGAAGAGCCTGCCCGAGATCGGCGAGCTTTTCGGTGGCCGGGACCACACGACCGTGCTGCACGCCGTGCGCAAGATCGGTGGCGAGCGCCAGAAGAACACCGAGCTGAATCAGCAGCTGCACGTTCTCGAGCAGACCCTGAAGGGGTGACGGCCCGCCCCTGGCGCGCCTCGCCGGCGCCCCAGAAGCGGCGCGCGCAAGGGGCCGGCGGGGTCGCGTTCCGGGTCGCCGCGCGGGGCTGGCATGCAACAGATCAAAGGCATGGTTTTCACCCTTCGGGAATTGCCCCATTCCTGGGTGACAATGCGCGCTGTCTCACGCGCGCGCGTCTTGCTATGACTGTGTGACCCAGGGGTGGTCCCGGGGGAAGGCAGGCCTTCAGATGGCGCTCGCGGGTCGCCCCGAACAAGTGGAGAGAGGTTCACATGATTGTGTTGAAAGCCAGCCAGGACAAGGTGCTGGGTGCCCTGCAGGCCGTGTCCGGCATCGTCGAGCGCCGCCACACACTGCCCATCCTGGCCAATGTGCTGATCCGCAAGCAGGGCTCGCAGGTCGAGCTCACCACCAGCGACCTTGAGATCCAGGTCCGCACGACCGTCGAGTTCGACGGCGATGATGGCAACTTCTCCTCCACCGTGGGCGCGCGCAAGCTGATCGACATCCTGCGCTCCATGCCCTCGGACCAGACGGTCAGCCTGTCCAGCAACGCCAGCAAGATGACGCTGCAGGGCGGCAAGAGCCGCTTCACGCTGCAGACCCTGCCGGCCGACGACTTCCCGCTGGTGCAGGAAGCCGCCGACTTCGGTCCCGCCTTCAGCGTGCCCCAGAAGACGCTCAAGCACCTGATCAACCAGGTGCACTTCGCGATGGCGGTGCATGACATCCGCTACTACCTCAACGGCATCCTCTTCGTCGCCGAGGGCAAGAGCCTGACGCTGGTGGCCACCGACGGCCACCGCCTGGCCCTCGCGCAGGCCGACCTCGAGTCCGACATTCCCAAGCAGGAAGTCATCCTGCCCCGCAAGACGGTGCTGGAGCTGATGCGCCTGCTGAAGGATGGCGGCAAGGATGGCAGTGATGACCAGCCCATCGAGATGCGCTTCGCCGGCAACCAGGCCAAGTTCAGCTTCTCGGGCATGGAGTTCGTGACCAAGCTGGTCGAGGGCAAGTTCCCCGACTACAACCGCGTCATCCCCAAGAACCACAAGTTCCGCGTGACCCTGGGCCGCGCACCGCTGCTGTCCTCCCTGCAGCGCGCCGCCATCCTGACCAGCGAGAAGTTCAAGGCCGTGCGCCTGTCCTTCGAGCCGGGCCTGCTCTCGATCGCCTCGAGCAACGCCGAGCAGGAGGAGGCCAAGGAAGAGATCGAGATCGACTACGGTGGCGACCTCATCGAGACCGGCTTCAACGTGACCTACCTGATGGACGCGCTGCAGAACATGGGCCAGGACATGGTCTCCATCGACCTGAACGACAGCGCCTCCAGTGCGCTGATCACGATCCCCGAGCAGAGCGGCTTCAAGTACGTCGTGATGCCGATGCGAATCTGATCGAGATCCAGAAATGAGAGCAGCGGGCAAGGGCCAGGAGGCCCGGCCCGCTTCAGTGCTTTAGAGGGGGCATGCAAGACCTGACCCCGTGTGAGAGAGAGTTCCCGATGAGTGATGTTCCGAGCAACGAACCCAAGCCCGAAGGCAGCCCCGAAGGCCTGACCGACAAGCAGCAGGCCGCTGTCACGGCGGAGGCCGCGTCGGGCGCCGTCTACGGGGCCGATTCGATCCAGATCCTCGAAGGCCTGGAGGCCGTGCGCAAGCGCCCCGGCATGTACATCGGCGACACCTCCGACGGCACCGGCCTGCATCACCTCGTCTTCGAGGTGGTGGACAACTCCATCGACGAATCGCTGGCCGGCCATTGCGACGACATCATCGTCACCATCCACACCGACAACTCCATCTCGGTGATCGACAACGGCCGCGGCATCCCCACCGGCGTCAAGATGGATGACAAGCACGAGCCCAAGCGCTCGGCAGCCGAGATCGCGCTGACCGAGCTGCATGCCGGCGGCAAGTTCAACCAGAACTCGTACAAGGTCTCGGGCGGCCTGCACGGCGTGGGCGTCAGCTGCGTGAACGGCCTGTCCAAGTGGCTGCGCCTCATCGTGCGCCGCGACGGCAAGGTGCACCAGATCGAGTTCAAGCAGGGCATCCCGCAGGACCGCCTGATCGAGGTGGTGGACGGTGTCGAGACCAGCCCCATGCGCGTGATCGGCGAGACCGACAAGCGCGGCACCGAGGTCCACTTCCTGCCGGACACCGAAATCTTCCAGCAGAACAACGACTTCCACTACGACATCCTGGCCAAGCGTCTGCGCGAGCTGTCCTTCCTGAACAACGGCGTGAAGATCCGCCTGGTCGACGAGCGCAACAACAAGGAAGACAACTTCGCCTATGCCGGCGGTGTGCGCGGCTTTGTCGAGTTCATCAACAAGGGCAAGAACACCCTGCATCCGAACATCTTCCACGCCCAGGGAGACAAGACCTCGGACCAGGGCACCAACATCGGCGTCGAAGTCTCCATGCAGTGGAATGACGGCTTCAACGAGAACGTGCTCTGCTTCACCAACAACATCCCGCAGCGCGACGGCGGCACCCACCTGACCGGCCTGCGCGCCGCCATGACCCGGGTGCTGAACAAGTACATCACCGACAACGACCTGGCCAAGAAGGCCAAGGTCGAGGTGGCCGGTGACGACATGCGCGAAGGCCTGGCCTGCGTGGTCTCGGTCAAGGTGCCCGAGCCCAAGTTCAGCAGCCAGACCAAGGACAAGCTGGTCTCGAGCGAAGTGCGCGGCCCCGTCGAGGAAATCGTCGCCAACAAGCTGACCGACTGGCTGCTGGAGAACCCGGTCGACGCCAAGATCATCTGCGGCAAGATCCTCGACGCCGCCCGCGCTCGCGAGGCGGCGCGCAAGGCCCGCGAGATGACCCGCCGCAAGGGCGTGCTGGACGGCCTGGGCCTGCCCGGCAAGCTGGCCGACTGCCAGGAGAAGGATCCCTCGCTGTGCGAGATCTACATCGTGGAGGGTGACTCCGCAGGTGGCTCCGCCAAGCAGGGCCGCGACCGGAAGTTCCAGGCCATCCTGCCCCTGCGCGGCAAGATCCTGAACGTGGAGAAGGCCCGCTACGAGAAGCTGCTGACCTCCAACGAAATCATCACCCTGATCACCGCCCTGGGCACCGGCATCGGCCGCGGCGCCGGCAGCGATGACTTCAACCCGGACAAGCTCCGCTACCACCGCATCATCATCATGACTGACGCGGACGTGGACGGCGCGCACATCCGCACGCTGCTGCTGACCTTCTTCTACCGCCAGATGCCCGAGCTCGTGGAGCGCGGCCACATCTACATCGCGCAGCCGCCGCTGTACAAGGTGAAGGTGGGCAAGCAGGAGCAGTACCTGAAGGACGGCCATGAGCTGGACGCCTTCCTGCTGCGCGTGGCCCTGAACGACGCCGAGCTGCACACCGGCCGCGGCGACGTCCTCAAGGGCGAGGCCTTCGAGACCCTGGCTCGCCAGTACGTGCTGGCCGAGAACGTCATCGAGCGCCTGTCCAACTGGATGGACTTCGAGGCCCTGCGCGCCCTGGCCGGCGGCCTGGTGGCCCTGAACCTCGACAGCCAGGAGGCGGCCGAGCAGTCCGCCCGTGACATGGCGGGGGCGCTGCATGACGCCGAGGTGAGCGCCGAGTACGACGCCCGCACCGACAAGCTCTTCCTGCGCATCAGCCGCAAGCATCACGGCAATGTGCGCTCGAGCACCATCACCGCCGACTTCGTCCATGGCGCCGACTACCAGGTGCTGGCCGAGGCCGGCAAGACCTTCAAGGGTCTCATGACCGCCGACGGCCTGGTCCGCAAGGGCGAGGGCGAGAAGGCCAAGGAGAGCAAGGTCGCCGATTTCCGCGGCGCCATGGGCTTCCTGCTCACGCAGGCCGAGAACTCCGTCGGCCGCCAGCGCTACAAGGGCCTGGGCGAGATGAACCCCGAGCAGCTGTGGGAAACCACCATGGACCCGACCGTCCGCCGCCTGCTGCGCGTCCAGATCGAGGACGCCATCGAGGCCGACCGCGTGTTCACCATGCTGATGGGCGACGAGGTGGAACCGCGTCGGGACTTCATCGAGACGAATGCGTTGAGGGCGGGGAATATCGACGTTTGAGGACATCGCCTCCGCAAGCCAAGAGCCCCGCCGCGTGCGGGGCTTTTTATTGCGTTGCAGCGCTCACTCATTCCCAACGGGATCAATGCGTTCCAGATATTTGTCGGACAGCGCTTTGAATGAGCGGAACAGGTCGGCCGCGTCAGACACCTGCTCCGCCAATTCATCCAGGCTCATGTAGCGGCTTGTGTCGGGCCTGCCGGAAGACATGTCCCAATCGAGCGGGATGAAGGCCAATAGTGGAACGCGCGGGTGCTCAGGGCCCTGGGGTGACTCGACATACTTTCCTGGCGCAGCCCACCTGCCATGGGCATAGTCGTTTCTGAGTGCCCGCGCTCTTTCGGCCCGGTCAAACCACGCTTGAAACTCGCACAACGCATTTGGAGACTGCTTGGACAGAAGTGGTTCGATGTGCAGTTGCAGGCATTTGAGCCGATCGGCCAGCCTGTACTTCTGGACGTTCAGTGACTTTGTCGTGTCGACCCCGAGTCGGACCCCGATCCAGCGCAATTGCAGGCCGACGATGAAATCGAAGCGCGCGATTCCGTGGATGAGGCGACCAAGGAGGCGGTGCATTTCGTCTTCGATCTCGTCCGGCTTGACGCGAAGCTGGGCTGCGGGCTTTGCCTGAGAGACAAGCGTTGGCTGGGATGGCGGTCGGCGATTGGCGCGGTGTCGAGACATGGCACGAGTCAGGAGCAAATATGGCGGGCAGATTGGGTCTGCCGTGCGGCCCTCACCAAGCCTGACGGATGGAGGCCAATTCTGAGTGTGCAGCATATGGTCCGCAAATGAACGGATCGGCCGCTTTCGGTGCCTTGAACATCCTGCGTTTGTCAGTTCATCCCGGCAACCACCCCCACGCCCCGGCCACCATCACCGGCACGAGCAGGACGAAGGGATAGAAGCCGATGCCCCGCTTGGGGAAGGGGAAGGACAGGTTCATGGCCACGGCCAGGCCGAGGGCGAGGAGGGCCAGGGCAAGGTCGGTCGCCTGGCCCTGGGGGTGCAGCACCACGCCGGCCATCAGCACGATGGCGGCGACGGAGCTGGGCAGGCCCTGGAAGCACTCGCCAAAGCGGGTGCGCACGAGGCCACGCTCGCTGAAGCGAGCGAGCCGCAACACGGTGGCGAGGATGTAGCTGATGCACAGGGCCGCGACGCCCCACGAGGGCGCGCCGGCCGGCGTCAGCACCTTGGCCATGGCGAAGGCCGGCAGCATGCCGAAGGCGAGGAGGTCGGCGAGGCTGTCCAGCTGCGCGCCCAGCGGCGAGCTCACGCCCAGGGCGCGGGCCAGCTTGCCGTCCAGCACATCGCACAGCAGACAGATGGCCAGGCACAGCGTCCCCACGGCCACGGCCTGGCCGGGCGCCGCCCATCCCAGGTGCAGCAGGCCCACGCTCGCGGAAGCGGCGGAGCCAAGGGTGATGGCATTGGGGAGGGCGGCGTACGAGGTCATGGCGGCGTCGGCAGGGGAGAGGTGTGAGCGCAAGCCCGCGTGCGCTTACGCCGGCGTCCCGCAAACATGCGGTCCGCCGCGGGCTGCACAGCGGCTGGGGCGCGTCGCGGGCGGGCATGATCGCACCTTTGCAGTTTTGCCCCCCATTCACTTGAAGACCGATTTCTCTGCGCTCTGGCAGTTCGCCCCCGCTCCCCCGGACCTCTGGATCCTGGTGGGCGGCGGCCTGGCCGCCGTCTCGACCGCCACGGCGGTGACTTACCTGCATCCGGCCCTGCGCCCGCAGCGCCGCGTGCAACAGGCCGTGCAGTCCTGGGTGCCCGTCATCCTGATGGCGGCGCTGACGGTGCTGCTGGGCTCGGGGCTGAGCTGGCTGGTCTGCGGCCTCGCGTCCCTGCTGCTGCTGCGCGAGGGCCTGCGGCTGCTGCCGCTGACGCCCGCCGAGCAGCGCCTGCACGGCGGCCTGGCGGCGCTGCTGAGCCTCACGGCCCATGCGTTGGTCGCCCTCGGGCAGGCACCCTGGGCGCTGGGCCTGTGCCTGGCCTACACGGGCCTGCTGCTGGGACCCGTGCAGATGCTCGCCGGTGGCCCGGACCGCTTCTTCGCCCGCGTGGGCGGGCTGACGCTGGTGCTGCAGGGCTGCGTCACGCTGTTCCTCTTCGTCTGCCTGCTGGTGCTGCAGGCGCCGGCCACCCGGCCGCTGGGCGGCGCGGGCCAGGGCGGCTTCTTCTTTGTGCTGGTCATCTTCTCGGATGCCATGCAGTACGTCGGCGGCAAGTGCTGGGGCCGCCACGCATTGGCGCCGCGCATCAGCCCCGCCAAGACCTGGGAGGGGCTGGCCTTCGCCGCGTTGATCTGCTCGCTGCTGGGTTTTGGACTGGCGCCATGGCTGCTGGGCCTGCCGGCCTGGGCGGGCGTGCTGCTGGCGCTGGCCATGGTCGGCCTGGGTCTGGTAGGCGACCTGCTGGTCTCGTGCTGGAAGCGGGACGCGGGCGTGAAGGACACCGGCACGCTGCTGCCGGGGCAGGGCGGGGCGCTGGATCGCTGCGACAGCCTGATCTTCGTCGCCCCCTGGTTCTGGCTGCTGATGCAGGTGAGCGCATGACGCCAGTCCCGCCCTCGCCGTCCTCATCGGGCGCGACGTCTGCCCGCCCCGCGTCGCCTGACCTGGCCGTCCTACGCGCCCAGCTGGAGGCTGCCGGCTGCTTCGAGCGCAAGCCGGGCCGCGCGATCCTGGAGCTCACCCTCAACCTGCTCGGCAGCGCCCTGGCGTTCTACGCCGCACGCGAGGTCGCCCAGGCCTGGGCGCTCTGGGCCGCGGCGCCGCTTTTCGTGCTGGGCAGCTTCCTCTTCTACCGCAATGGCTGGCTGATGCACGACGCGGCCCATGGCGGCAGCTGTGCCGGCATCCAGGCCAACCGTCGCTTCGCCGCGCTCACAGCCGGCGTGCTGGGGGAGTTCCCCAGCGGCTGGCGCTACGGGCACAACCGCCACCATGCCCGCACCAATGTGCGGGGCGAGGACCTGGACCAGCGCGAGCGCTGGGACCCGACGCGCCGCTACCACTCGCGCCTCACCGCCTGGCTGGGGCTCTTTCTCTTCACCCGCTACAACGGCGTCTACCTGCCGGCCACGCTGATCTTCATGGCGCTGCGCGACGGCTACTACTGCTTCCGCCACCACCGCGAGCGCTTTGCCGCGGAACTGGTGGCCGTGCTGATGGGCCTGGGCGGGCAGCTCGCCTTCTTCGTGCTGCTGGCCGGCCCTTGGGGGGGCCTCCTGCTGTTCCTGCTGCACACGCACGTCGGCATGCTGTACCTGAACTCGGCCTTCGCGGGCAACCATTACGACCTCGAGACCTTCACGCCCGAGGAAGCAAAGACCCTGGATGTGGTCAGCCTGCAGTCGCGCACCACGCGCAACTACGCCGGAGGCTGGTGGACGCACTTTGTCTTCGGCGGGCTGGAGAAGCAGCTGGAGCACCACCTCTTCCCGCACCTGCCCCGCCATCACCTGCACCGCGCCGCGCCCTATGTTCGGGCGTTCGTGACGGCGCACGGCCTGCCCTATCACGAGGCACCGTTCTGGCATTGCTACCTGCGTGTGTTGGACTTCCACGTCGACCCGCGGCCGGCCGCGGCGCCGTCTGCATGAGCGCGGCGCAAGGGAGCACCGCCCCGCTGGGCGCGGGCCGGCGCTGGGTGCGCAACCTGGCCTTCCTGTCCTTCTCCTTCGCCAACACGGCCTGCATCACCGTCTTCCCGCAACACCGCTTCTGGCGTCATCCGCAGGAGGCGATGTGGACCACGGCGGTGCTGTTGGGCGGTGCGATCGCAGCGCTGCTGGGTCTCGCGTGGGCGGCGCGCCAGCGGGGCGCTCCGATGCGCCCCGGGCCGATGTGGGCCGGCTGCGCCGTCTACGCCGTCCTGCTGATGCTGGCGGGCTCGGATGCCTTGCAGCGCCCCCTGGCCTATGCGGGCCTGGTCTGGGCCCTGTCCTTCAGCTCGGGCGCGCTGATGCAGCGCTTCGACGAGCGCTCCGTGCTGCAGGCCGGCCTGGACGGGCGCGTGGCCAATGACCTGAGCATCTCCCTGCTGCGATTCCTGGGCATGCTGCTCGCGCCCGGTGCCTTCAGCGTCCTGCCGCCGGGCAGTGCCGCGGCACAGGGGCTGCTGCTGCTCATGGTGGTCTTGGTGGGGCTGAGCGGCTGGTGCCTGCTGACACCAGCGAGGGCCGCGGGCCCGGTGCGCGGGGCGGGCGCCGCTGCGGCGCCCGGACCCGCCTCGGCGGGCGCCACGGACACCGCCACCCAGGCCGCCACTTCAGAAGACCCCCGCGGCGCCACCGCCCAGCGCGCAGCCCGCATCGAGCCTGCGCGAGCACCGGGCACAAGGGACGTGGCGGAGTGGACGCTGTGGTGGGCCGGCGTGCTGGTCTACGCCAACTACTGCGTCCTGGCGAGCGCCGCCCCCTTTCTGCTGCGCGACCTGCTGGCGCAGGGCGGCGCGATGGAGCGTGCCTGGCTGCTGATCGCCGTGGTCTATGCCGCGGCGATGCTCAGCAATGCCTGCGTGCAGTGGCGACGTTGGGCACCACGCCTGGCGTGGCTGCCGGTGGCCCCCGTGACGCTGATGCTCGTGGGCGCCAGCCTGCTCATGCCGTCGGCCGCGTCGGCGGGCGGATGGGGGCTGCAGCTGGGGGCCAGCGCGGCGCTCGGGGTCGCCTTCGGCCTGTTCATGATGGGCTACCGCGACCACCTCACCCGGCAAGCGTTGCAGCTTCAGCGCCCGGCCCTGCTGGCGCGCTACAACCAGATGCCACGGTGGGCCACCTTGCTGGCCTTCGGCGTACTGGCGGGCCTGGCGGCGCTGACCTCAGCCGCCGGCGATGCATCAAGGCTCGCGCAGGACGTGGCGCTGTACCTGCTGCTGTCGTCGATGGGGGTGACGCTGGCGGGGATTTGCTGGGGGCGGCGACGGGGTTGAAAGCCCTGCCCTTCAATGCCGTCGCCCGGCCGCATCGCGGCGCCAGTGGGCCGAGGTGCCGTCGAACGCCCTTCTGATTTCTGTTACATCGAGAAACATTTGGCATTTCCGGGCGGCGTGCGCCCTGAGGCGCATCAGGCCGCGGCCATCATGGGCCATGGAACCAAAAATCACTGGCTGGGAATCGCGCGTGGCCGGCGTCTTCCTGATCGTGGCGGTGGCCTCGTTCGGGCTGCTTGCCTGGGGTGATGTGACGCACGACCGCACCTGGAGCCCATGGGGCGTCACGCTGCTGACGATTGCCGTCCCCGGACTGTTCATCAGCGTGATCACGGCCGCCATCCTGCAGGGGCGGCGGCGCCGGCGCTTCAACCACGCGTGGTACCGGCAGCAGCACCCGACGCTGGTGGATGAGCGCGGTCGCCTGCGCTGCCGCTCCTGCGGCTCGAACGAGGTGCAGATCAGGAACCTGATGAACAAGACCTACATGCGCGCCCATATTTGCGGGCAGTGCGGCACGACGCTGTTCTTTTCGCCGGAGGTGTAGGCCGCGGCCTCGGGCGCGCTCATGTGCGATTCGGTGGCGCTCAGGTAATGCTCAGGGCACGCTCAGGTAACGGTCAGGGGCACTCAGGGGGCGATTGGCGCCGATCAGCTGGCGATCATCTTGCGACCAGCAGGCGACCAGCAGGCGCTCGGGCAAGCGGGACGCGGGCAGACAGGCGGACCCACGGGGCAGCCCAGCTCACGACGCCGGCCGCACCTTGGCCCACACCGCCTCGGCCCCGTCCTTGAGCTGCCCGCGGTCCAGGGCCACCACCACGAGCGTCGCGCCCTCGCTCACTACGCCCAGTGGTTCGCCCATGTAGCGCACACCCTCGCGCTCCACCGGGGCCGTCCGGCGCTTGTTGAGGCTGGTCCGGGCCACCAGCTGGCTGCCGATCTCCGGCACGCCGGTGAGGTTGAAGGAATCGGAGCGCAGACTGCTGCCGCGCAGCTCGCCCAGGTAGACCCAGTACGTGCCGCCGGCGCCGGGCCCGGTGGCCGAGGTGCTGACGGCCCCGTTGCCATGGCCATTGCCGGTGGCCAGCACGGCGGTCGCGGGCGCCGGCGAGCCGCCCAGGGCCGACGGCGCCGCGCTGCGGGCGGGCTCGATGATGGGGTCGACGGCGCGCTGCAGGGCATTGAGCTTGTCCAGGGCCTGGTAGAGCTGCACGGTGGTGGTGGAGGGAATGTCGGCCTTGGCGTCCGCCACGGGCTGGGCCGGCCCGAGCGCACTCTGCACGCTGCGCTGCGCCTCCTCGAGCCGGGCCTTGATGCCCAGGGCCTCGACTTCCGTCACGCGCAGGCCGCTGAGGTTTCTGGCCAGGGCCGGCGCGGCCGGGAGCAGCAGCAGCGCGAGGTACAGGCCCACGGCCAGGATGGCCAGCTCGCGGGCCAGCTTGAGATAGCGCTCGGCGGCCTCGATCCTCGAGATCATCGGGGTGTCCATCGTCTCGCCTCCTGGAGTGATGCCTGACATCGCAGGCGGGGAACGAGCTGACGATGCTGACCGACTTCCGGCCCGGGCGCATCTCCATTGCTAGGGATGCAGCCGGCGCCGATCCTCAGTTGCGACCGGCCATGACGCCGCCGTCGACGTCCCAGATGGCCCCGGTCACCCAGGCCGCCTGGTCGGACAGCAGGAAGGCGATGACGTCGGCCACCTCTTGCGGCCGGCCCACGCGGCCGATGGGATGGAAGGCGTTGAAGCCCTGCAGGGTGGCGGCGACCTGGTCCTTGGGCATGAAACGCTCGTAGACGGGCGTCTCCACGACGGCCGGCGAGACGGCGTTGACGCGGATGCGGTGCGGCGCCAGCTCCATGGCCAGGTGCTGGGTCAGCGCGTGCAGGCCGGCCTTGGCCATGGAATAGGCCGAGGACGGCGTGGCCGCGATGGCCTGGCGTGCCCACATGGAGCCGATGTTGACGATGGCGCCCGGCCGCCCCTGACCCACCCACTGCCGCGCCACCGCCTGGGTGATGAAGAAGAGGGCCTTGTTCAGGGCCATGTAGCGCTCGTAGTCGGCGGCCTCATGGTCCAGGAAGGGTTTGGGGAAGAAGACGCCGGCGGCATTGACCAGCAGGTCGATGTCGGCATGCCGGCTGCGCAGCACCTCCAGCAGGGCGGCCACGCCCAGGTCGCTGCCCAGGTCCACCGTCAGCGCCTGCACGGGCCCCAGCGTGGCCAGCTGGGCCCGCGCCGCCTCCGCCTTGCCGGCGTCATGGCCGACGATCACCGCGCTGCCGCCCTGGCCCAGCACCCGGCGTGCGGTCGCCAGACCCATGCCGCTCGTCCCGCCCAGCACCAGCAGCTTCTTGCCTTGAAATGCATCACTCATCTGAAACCTCGTTTGTCCGTGGATGGAAGCGGCGCGCCCGAGCCTCGCTTGGGCAAGAAAGAAAAGCTATCCGGCCCGAGGCCCGCCGACTGACTGCACGACACCGCTGCTGCTCACTGCATGCGTTGTCGTTGTGATGGATTCTTCGGGGAGGCGGCCAGGCTGACAAACCAGATAATGTGTTCGCACGGGAAAGAAAATCTTCATGAGCGGCAAGACCTTGGTCCACCTCCATGCGCTGCGCGCCTTCGAGGCCTCGGCCCGCCACCAGAGCTTTGCGCTGGCGGCGGGGGAGTTGCACGTGACGCCCGCGGCCGTGGGGCAGCTGGTGCGATCGCTGGAGGACTGGCTGGGCACGCCGCTGTTCCTGCGCGGCAGCAGCGGCCGTGCCCGGCTGACGCCCACCGAGGCGGCCGAGCGCGCCCTGCCGGACATCCGTGCCGGCCTGGACCGCCTGGCCATGGGGCTGGAGCGGCTGCGGGAAGGGGCGGGCCACGGCGTACTGACCCTCACCGTCAGCCCGGCCTTCGCGGCCAAGTGGCTGCTGCCCCGCCTGGACCGCTTCCAGCAGCGCCACCCGGACACGGACGTGCGCCTGGAGACCCGGCTGAAGGCGGTGGACTTCCTCGCGCAGCGGGTGGACATCGGCGTGCGCTACGGCCTGGGCCACTGGCCCGGCCTGAGCGCGGTGCAGCTGATGGGCGAAGACCTGTTCCCCGTCTGCGCGCCCCGGCTGCTGCAGGGGCCGGACCGCCTACGTCAGCCCGAGGACCTGCTGAAGGAGACGCTGATCCATGACGAATCCATGGACGACCACGCCGGCTTCCCCGGCTGGGCGGCCTGGCTGGAGGCCGCCGGCGTGCACACCCGCCTGGCGCGCTGCCCCCTGCGCATCAACAACTCGGCCGCCGTGCTGCAGGCCGCGGCCGAGGGGCAGGGCGTCGCGCTGGCCCGCAGCGTGATGGTCCGCGACGACCTGGCCGCGGGGCGGCTGGTCCGGCTCTTCCCGCAGGTCGAGTACCGATCGCCGCTGGCCTACTACGTGGTGTACCGCAGCGAATGCGCCGGCCTGCCTCGCCTCGCCGCCTTTCGCGACTGGCTGCTGGAGGAGGCGGGGCAGCCGCCCCCTGAGGCCCCGGCGCGAAGGAGCCTCAATCCAGCGGAATCTGCGCGTCCTCCCGCGTGTTGACCTCGATCACCAGGCCGCCCGGCGCTTCGCAGAAGAAGCGTGTGCCGCGCATCGCGTGGTGCAGGGTCTGGGTGAAGTGAACGCCCTGGGCCGTGAATCGCTCGAAGAGATCGAGCACGGCCTGGCGGGTCGGCAGCTCGAAGCCGATGTGGAAGTTGTGCGGCCAGTCGACGGCGCTGAGGCCGTGGAGGCGGCCGTCCTCGATGACGATGTCGAAGCCCTGGTGCTTGAGGAAGTTGAAGCCGCCCATGCGCCGCACGGTGCAGCCCAGCTGCTGCTCGAAGAAGGTGGTGGTGGCCTCCAGGTCGGGGGCCGGGAAGCTGAGGTGGTTGAGGGTCTGGGTGGCGGGGGCCAGGGGGCGGGACTGAGGCATGGAATCTCCGTGCGTTGAAAGGTCCGCCCATGCTAGGGAGCGGGCCTCGGGGCCGGTACTCGCATCCCGCCGGCGTGCGCCGGGCCGGCGGGATCAGGCCGGTCCGGGGCCGGCCCGCATGCCCGACTCGCATTCGCGGCCTTGCCCGCCCGGTGCAGCGGCCGCGGCCCGTTCCAGGTAGCCGAAGACCGCCGCCTCCACGCGGCGCTGCAGATCCGCCAGATCGGTTTCCCGCCGCTCGCCCGCGCCATCCACCAGGCCGCGGATCAGGGCAGCGACATCGGCCGCGGCGAGCGCGGCGTCCATCTGCCGGGGCAGGCCCGGGCGCTGCAGCAGGGTGTCGATCAACTGGCCGAAGCGCCCCTTGTCCAGATGGGCACGCAGCTCGGGGCGGCCCTCCTGCTCGTCCAGCAGCCGCGCCAGCTCCGGGCGCTCCAGCTGCTGGCGCACCGAAGCGCCGATCAGGTGGCGCAGGGCGGCCGGGCCGTCGGGCGCCTCCAGCGCGGCCAGGGCGTCGGCCTCGAAGCGCCCGGCCTCGCGTTCCAGCAGGGCCAGGGTCAGGGCGTCCTTGGAAGGGAAGTACTGGTAGAGCGAGCCGATGCTCACGCCCGCCCGCTCGGCCACGGCATTGGTGTTGAAGCCGTCCATGCCCTGCGTCTCGATCAGCTGCGCCGCCGCCTCCAGGAGGCTGGCCACGGTGAGCCGGGCACGGCGCTGGCGGGGGGACTTGCGGGGCAGCAGGGCATCGGGGCGGGACATGCCGGCATCCTAGGCGGTTCTTGACGCGGCCACGCTGGTCATGGGGCGAACACCTTGTTCGGCACGGAGACGGAATCCGCCCGCGAGCCCTTAAGTTTGAGGACGTCTGCGTCGGAGCCCCCTAGCTCGTGGGCGCGGCGGTCCGCGCCTGCCGCCTAGATTGGGTGAGCTACCCCGCGCACATCGCGCGGACGCCTCTGCAACCCCACAAGGAAGTCTCATCATGAGCATCGACAAGCAACGCGGTTCGGAAAAGCTGCTGGCCGCCTGGAAGGCCCGCCTGCTCACCGAGGAATCGGTGCGCGAGATCTCGCAGGCGATGGACAAGTCGCCCGCCCGCATCGAGGAGGCCACCGTCTACGGCGGGGCCAATGCCACGGGCATGCGCCTGTCGCTGAGCTATGCCGGCGACGACGTGCCCATGTGCGGCAACGACCTGCTCTTCTGGCTCAAGTGGCACCGCACGCACGGCGGCGAGGTCAAGCCGCCGCGCATCCTGATCGACGGCACGCCGTGGCCGGACCTGATCCGCATGCAGCTGGACTTCGGCCATGTGGTGCAGCCGGGCAACATCCTGGAAGGCGGCATCACGCAGGGCACGCTGCGCGGGGCCGTGCGTGGCTGAGACCTTCGGCGCCTGGGCCGGCCTCGGCGCCACCCGCAGCCCGGTGCTGCAGCCGGGTTGCGGCGGGCCCACGGGCATCGCACCCATTCTGCAGGTGCACCCCACGCGCCGCTGCAACCTGGCCTGCGCGCATTGCTACACGACGTCCGGGCCGCATGAAGTCGGGCAGCTGCCTCTGGCGCTGCTGTGCGCGGCCGTGGACGACGCGGCGGCGCTGGGCTACGGGCAGCTGGCGGTGTCGGGCGGCGAGCCGCTGCTGTATGACGCGCTGCCCGCCCTGCTGCAGCACGCGCGACACCGGGGTCTGCTGACGAGTCTCACGAGCAACGGGCTGCTTCTGAGCCCGCGCCGCTGGGCGACCGTGGCGCCGCATCTGGACCGGCTGGCGATCTCCGTGGACGGCCGCGAGGCCTCCCACGACGCGTTGCGCGGCCAGCCCGGCGCGCTCGCCCGCACGCTGCGCCTGCTGGAGCAGCCGCGCCGCACGGGCACGCCCTTCGGCTTCATCTTCACGCTCACGCAGCACAACGTGGACGAGCTGGAGGACGTCGTGGCGATGGCCGCCGAGCAGGGCGCACAGAGCGTGCAGGTGCACCCGCTGACACTGCATGGCCGCGCGCGGCAGGCGCTCCCCGGCGCGCGCCCGGACGGGATGGAGCTGCTCGCGGCGATCGTGGAGGCGCAGCGTCTCGCACAGGCCCTGCAGGCGCGCCGGGGCGTGCGCGTGCAGGTGGATGCGTTGAGCCAGGCGCAGATCCTGGCCTATCGCGAGCGCCTCGTGCCGGCCTGGCCCGTGGCTGGGCTGGGGGCGCTGGCGCCCGTGCTGGTGCTGCAGGCGGACGGCCAGGTGCTGCCACTGACGCACGAGCTGCCCCCATCGCTGTGGCTGGGGTCCGTGCATGAGGCACCCCTCCGGGCGCTGGCGGCCCGCTGGCTGCACAGCAGCGCCAGCCGGCGGCTTGTGCAGGCGCTGGAGCGGACCTGGACCGAACTCTCGGCCGGGGCGCAGCCGGCGGCCTACTGGTATGACGAGGTGGCGGCGCGGGCGCAGGCAGAGCCGGTGCCGCTGACGTGGCCGCAGCGACCGGCGATGGGGCGATCCGGTCCCGTCGCGGCCGGCGCACAGGCCTGAAGCGGCCCCAGTCGGCCTCAGTCGGCCTCAGTCGGCGTCAAACGGCATCGGCTGGCATCAGGTGGCCGGCCCGGCGGCTGCGGCCGTCGCCGTCATCCCATACAGCGCGAGCAGCCCCAGCACATGGCCGATGGCCACGCCCGGCTCGCCGGCCTCGATGCGGCCGATGGTCTGCACATGCACGCCCAGGCGCGCGGCGGCGGCGGCCTGGCCCTCTCCGGCTTGCAACCGTGCCTGGCGGGCCGCGGCGCCCAGCGCCTGGATGGACTGCAGAGCGAGGGGGGAGATGTCGTCGGAGATGCGTTTGCCTTGTGCCATGGCGGCCGATTGTGCAGCGACCGCAAGGACGGCACGGGCTTCGCGAAGACGGGACAATCCCGCGCATGAACCCGTCCACCGCCCCCATCTCCCCGTCCGGCGATGACCCCATGCCCCAGCCGCCCGAGCCGCCGGCGCTCGAGGACTGCTGCGGCAACGGCTGCGACCCCTGCATCTTCGACGCGCACGACCTCGCCATGGACGACTACCGCCAGGCGCTGCGGGCGTGGCAGGCCCGGCAGGCGCCGTCAACGCCGTCCTGACAGGCCGGCTGCGGATTAGGGAGGGCACTCACTCCTCGCCCGCGCCGGGCGGCGGGGCTGATATGCATCAAGTCGGGGTTTTGTCCCCTGGGAAGAATGGCTTTCACAGCAGTTTTCCCAGGGAGCACATTCCAATGAAAGCCCATTTCCTCGGCAGCGGCATCGGCTCGCTGGCCGGCGCCGCCTTCATGATCCGCGACGCCGGCGTGCCCGGCACGGACATCACGATCTACGAGACCCTGCCCCTCAGCGGCGGCAGCTTGGACGCCGCCTGGCGCCCCGAGCTCGGCTACAGCCTGCGCGGCGGCCGCATGCTCACCACGGACCACTACGAGTGCCTGTGGGACCTGATGAAGACCATCCCGTCGCTCGACCATCCGGAGCTCTCGGTCTTCGAGGAGACCGTTCGTTTCAATGAGCAGACCCCGGCGCATTCGCAGGCGCGTCTGGTGGATCGGCGGCGTCACAAGCTCGACGTCTCGCACATGGGCTTCAGCAACGCCGACCGCCTGGAACTGCTGCGTCTGACCGAGGCCAGCGAGGTCTCGCTCGGCACCAGCAAGATCAGCGACTGGCTCTCGCCGGCCTTCTTCGACACCAACTTCTGGTGGATGTGGCAGACGACCTTCGCCTTCCAGCCCTGGCACAGCGCGGTGGAGTTCAAGCGCTACCTGCACCGCTTCATGAACGAGTTCCCGCGCATCGAGACGCTGGGGGGCGTGAAGCGCACGGTCTACAACCAGTACGACTCGCTGGTGCGGCCGCTGGAGGCCTGGCTGCTGCAGCGCGGGGTGAACTTCGTCTACGGCACGACCGCGACGGACGTGGCGCTCGAAGTGGTGGGCGGCGAGACCGTCGCCCGGGCGATCACGCTGCGTGACGCCGCGGGCGAGCGCACCGTGCCGCTCGCGCCGCAGGACCTGGTGTTCGTGCAGAACGCCTCCATGACGGATGCCTCCAGCGTGGGCAGCATGAGCGCGCCCGCACCGCGCCTGACCAAGGCGGACAGCCACGGCTGGGCGCTGTGGGAGAAGCTCGCGCTGGGCCGGCCGCAGTTCGGCAACCCGGCGGCCTTCAACAGCCGCATCGCGGAGTCCTACTGGCTGTCCTTCACCGTTACCTGCCAGCAGCCGGCCTTCTTCGACCACATGGAGGCCTTCACCGGCAACCGGGCGGGCACGGGCGGTCTGGTGACGTTCAAGGACTCGAACTGGCAGATGTCCGTCGTGCTCTACCACCAGCCGCACTTCCGCGGCCAGCCCGCGCACATGCAGGTGTTCTGGGGCTACGCACTGCAGCCCGACCGCATCGGCAACTTCGTCGCCAAGCCCATGAGCGAGTGCACCGGCGCGGAGATCCTGCAGGAGCTGCGCGGCCACCTGAACCTCGACCCCGAGGTCCTGGACCAGGCCATCTGCATTCCCTGCCGCATGCCCTACATCACGAGCATGTTCATGCCGCGCGCCCATGCGGACCGTCCGCTGCCGGTGCCGCCGGGCTCGCGCAACCTGGCCTTCGTGAGCCAGTTCGTGGAGATCGCGGACGACGTCGTCTTCACCGTCGAGTACTCGGTGCGGGCGGCGCAGATGGCCGTCTACGAGCTGCTCGGCGTGCAGCGCCCGGTGCCGTCGATCACGCGGCATGACCAGTCGCTGAAGGTCATGATGGACTCGCTCGTGAAGGCGTTCCGCTGACGTCTCAGGACGCCTGCGGCTGCGGCACCCTGGCGGCCGGCCGCGGGCCCGTGGCCGGGCGGTCTTCCGGCGGCGAGAGCAGCGCCTCCAGCGCGCGGATGACGAGCTGCGGATGCGTGATGTGCGGGCAGTGGCCGGAGTTCTCGAGCAACCGCAAGGTGGAGCCGGCGATGTGCCGGTGCAGGTAGTCACCCACCTCGACGGGCGCGAAGCTGTCCTGCGTGCTCTGCAGGATCAGCGTGGGGCAGCGCACCTCGGTCAGCCGCGAACGGCAGTCGACGTAGAAGGCCAGCCGCGCGAATCGCGCCGCGATCATCGGGTCCAGGGCGTGCAGCCCGAGCCCGAAGGCCTCGATGTGCTGGGGCGCATTGTCGGCACCGATGGCCACCGGCGCGAGGGAGGCTACCCAGGCGCCGTAGTCCGCATCCATCTGGGCCAGCAGCCCGGCCACCTCCCGCCGCGCGAAGCCGCCACGGTAGCCCGGCTCGTCAATGAAATGCGGCGAGACATTCAGCAGCACCAGACGCCCGAAGCGCGCAGGCTCGATCAGGCTGGCCAGCAGCCCAATGACGCCGCCGACCGAATGCCCGATGTAGACGATCGGCCGCGGGGGCAGGTCGTGCAGGAGGTCCAGCAGATCGAGGGCATAGCCCTCCAGCGAGCTGTGCCGCTGGTCGCAGTGCGCCAGGCGGTCCGAGCCGCCGAAACCCACGTGGTCGAACAGCAGGACCTGGTGCCGAGCCGCGAAAGCCTCCGCCACGGTTCGCCAAGAGGACTGGTCCGAGCCGAAGCCATGGCCGAACACCAGCGTGGGGTCGCCGTCACCGAAAAGATGCCGATGGTTGCGCGTGCGATGCACCATGCCTGACTCCCTGAACGCAAGACCCGGATCCGGACGTGGCGGAATGCCGTGGCCGCTGGCGCCAGCTTAGGCGGGAGCCCAAGCCGGGATCAAGCCCCCTCCATCGGGCTCAGAGGGCGCTCAGCAGATCGTGCCCTCGCTCACATGCAGATCCTCGCCGGCCTGCAGCGCGGCCTGGAGCGCCAGGCGCAGGCCCGTCGTCATCGTGTCCAGCGCCATCGAGGCCGCGTGCGGGTGGTGCGCTGCCTGCTCCGGCAGGTAGGGCACGTGCAGGAAGCCGCCCTGGCGCAGCCACGGACGCTGCTGCGCGAGGTGCATCAGCCCGTAGAAGACGTGGTTGCACACGAAGGTGCCGGCCGTGTAGGACACCTCCGCGGGCAGTCCCGCGCTGCGCAGGGCCTGCGCCATGCGCTTGACCGGCAGCGTCGTGAAATAGGCCGCCGGGCCACTCGCCTGCACCGGGCGGTCGATGGGCTGCGCACCGGCGTTGTCGGGGATGCGGGCATCATCGAGATTGATGGCCACGCGCTCCAGGCTCAGGGCGCTGCGACCGCCCGCCTGGCCGCAGCACAGCACGAGGCGCGGCCGCAGGCGGTCGATGTGGCCGGCCAGCGCGTCCAGCGCCGCATCGAACACGCAGGGCAGCACGGCCGCCTCCACCCGGACGCCGGGCAGGACGAGCTCCCCCTGCAGGCGCAGCGCCAGCTGGGCGGACGGGTTCACGGCCTCGCCGTCGAAGGGCTCGAAGCCCGTGACGAGGACGCAGTCGTGCGCAGTCTTGGGGGGCGTCACAGGGGCATTCATGGCAGCGGTCCGGGTCAGACGATCAGGTAGAGCAGCACGGTCTGCAGGGCGAGCAGCAGCAGCGCCGTCGGGGCCTGCGCCTTGATCACGCCGTGGCGGTCCTGCAGGTTCAGCAGTGCGGCGGGGACGATGTTGAAGTTGGCGGCCATGGGCGTCAGCAGGGTGCCGCAATAGCCGCACAGCATGCCGATGGAGAGCACCGGCGCGGGGTTGGCGCCATGGCCCTGGATCAGGAAGGGCAGGGCGACGCCCGCGGCCATGACCGGGAAGGCGGCGAAGGCATTGCCCATGACCATGGTGAAGGCGGCCATGCCGAGCGTGTAGGTCATGACTACCGCGGCCTTGTTGTCGGGGCGCAGCAGCAGGCGCGTCAGCGACTCCACCGCCTGCCCGGTATGGCTCGCCAGGAAGACGCCGCCGAGCATGGCCAGCATCAGCGGCAGCACCAGCGGCCAGCCGATGGACTCGATCACGCCCTGCGAGGCGGCCAGCGCGTGGCGAGGCGACTCGCCGGTGATGCGCCAGCCCAGCAGCACTGCGCAGAGGCAGGCCAGCGTCAGGGCGCCGAGCGTCAGGGCCTGGGGCGCCAGCAGGCTCCAGTGCGACACCCGCAGCCAGGGCCCGACGAGCACGCCGGCCACGGTCAGCGCCGGGATCGCCAGCACCGGCAGGAAGAGGCGGTGACCGAGCACGCTCGCGCGCTGCTGGCGCAGGGCGAGGGCCCGGGGTGAGGGCGCGGCGCCCGATCCGCGGCTCAGGCCCAGCCCGGCGATGAGCCCGAGCAGCAGCACCAGCCCGCCGACGAGTCGGTAGGTCAGCGTCTGGCCCAGCTGCGCCGTCATCAGGTCACCGGCGAGGAAAGGCAGCGCGAACAGTGCCCAGAACAGGCCGCGCCAGAAGCGCCGCGGCGTGCCGGTGTCACGCCAGCAGGCGATGGCGACCCACACCAGCACGACGCCCACCAGCGGCAGCGTCAGGCCGGGGCTGATCAGCGCCTGCACGGCGGTGCTGCCGTCGGCAGCGGCGGGCGCGCTCATGCGGCCTCCCAGGTGCTGGACTCGAGCGGCATGGCGGCGGCGATCTGCGCATCCAGCCGTGACAGCCGGGCCAGGTGCACGACGGCGGCGCACAGCGCGGTGGGAATCGCCCAGAGCCCGATGACGAGCGGCTCGGCCACCGGTATGCCGCTCTGCTGCATGAAGCTGTGGATCAGCAGCACGGCGCCGAAGGCGATGAAGATGTCCTCGCCGAAGAAGAGGGCCACGTTGTCACAGGCCGCGGCCTGCGCGAGGATGCGCTCGCGCAGGGCCGGTGGCAGGGGCCCGTGGCGGTGCACGGCGAGCCCCTCGGCCATGGGCGCCAGCAGCGGGCGCACCGTCTGGGCCGGGCCGCCGAGGCTGGTCAGCCCGAGCGCGGCCGTGCCCTGGCGCAGCAGGTAATAGAGCATGAGCAGGCGGCCGGTGCTGGCGCCTCGCAGGCGCCCCACCCAGGCCTGGGCGTGCTCGCGCAGGCCGTGCTTCTCCACCAGCGCCACGACCGGCAGGAGCAGGACCACGGCCGCCAGCGAGCGGCTCGCCAGGAACTTCTCGCCAAAGAGCTCCAGCAGGGCCAGCGGCTGCAGACCGGCACACAGGCCGGTGACGGCACCGGCCACCAGCACCACGAGCAGCGCGTTGAAACGCAGCGCAAAGCCGGCCACGACGAGAGGGATGCCGACCAGCGGCAGGAAGGAGGAGGGTTCCATGGGGTCAGGTCTTGCGTGAGGCGGGGGCGCGCACGGCGATCCCGGCGGCATTCAGGTGTTCATGCAGAGCGCGCACCAGCGGCAGCGCGGCCAGGCCGTCGCCGTGCACGCACAGGGTGTCGATGCGCAGGTGCAGCGGTGTGCCGCCGGCCGTCGTCACGGCCTCGCCGCGGGCCAGCGCCAGGCCCTGCGCCACGCCGTCGGCGATCTCCTGCAGCACGGCGCCGGCTTCGCTGCGGGGCTGCAGGGCGCCGGCGGCGGTGTAGCGGCGGTCTGCGAAGCCTTCCTCGCGCACGGGCATGCCGGCGCTGCGCGCGGTGGCCGCGAGCGGGCTGCCGGCCAGCGCGACGAGCGCCAGCCCGGGCGCCTCGCGCGGCAGCAGCGTCAGCAGCAGCTCGATCAGGCGCGGGTCCTGCGCGGCCTGGTTGTAGAGCGCGCCGTGCGGCTTCACATGCTGCGGCGTGGCGCCTTCAGCCGCGGCCGCCCGCTGGAAATCCTGCAGTTGCCGGGCCAGCTCGCCGCCCAGCGCCAACAGCCCGGCGGCATCGAGTGCCTGGGCCCGGCGGCCGAAGCCGGCGCGGTCCGGGAAGCTGGGATGCGCGCCGACGGCAACGCCCTGCGCCCGGGCCTGGGCGATCGAGGCCCGCATGCTGGCCGCATCGCCCGTGTGCCCGCCGCAGGCGATGTTGGCGGAGCTGATCCAGGGCAGGATGAGCGCCTCGTCCGGGCAGCCTTCGCCGAGGTCCGCGTTGAGGTCCAGCGAGGGCAGTGGGGGGCGTGCGTGCATGGCGCGATTGTCGACGTCAGCGGCCGCGCAGGGCGAGGCATTGCAGGTGCAGGGCGTCCCGGGACTGGCGGCGGGCGGCACGCGCCTCGGCCTCGTCGACGGGCAGGAATCGCAGGCGCTGGCCGGGCCCCGCCTGTGCGAGGCGAGGGAGGTCGGCCTCGATGACGACGGCCAGCCGGGGATAGCCGCCGGTCGCCTGGGCATCGGCCGCCAGCACGATGGGCTGGCCGTCGGGCGGCACCTGCACCACGCCCGGCAAGACCGCATGCGACAGCAGCTCGCCGAGGTCATCGGGGCGCTCGGCGCTGCGCAGCGCGGGCCCGTCGAGGCGGCTGCCCATGCGGTTGCTGCGCGGGCTCACGCGCCAGTCGGCCTGCCAGAACGCGGCCATGGCCTCGGCATGGAAGCCTTCGGCCTCGGGACCGGGCAGCACGCGCACGTGGAGGACGGCGGGTGACACGAAGGGGGGCAGCCCGCGACGGCGCCCCTCGGGCAGCGCAGTCGCCAGTGCAGCGGCCTCCAGCCCGTCGCCGCCCTGCAGCGCGCGACCGTGCAGGCCGCCGAAGCCGCCGGCAAGGTCGGTGCTGCAGGCGCCCAGGCGGGCCGCCGTGGCCATGCCCCCAGGCAAGGCGAGGTAGGCGAATCGCCCCGCGCGCGGCCCGTGCAATCGCAGCCGCTGGCCGGCTCGGGCGAGGTGGACCCAGCCCACCGGGCACGACGAGCCGTCCAGCAGGACCTCGAAGTCGGCGCCGGACAGGGCGAGCAGCGTGTCCCGCTCGACGCGCAGCTCCAGGGGGCCGCCACTGATCTCCAGCGCAGGGAGGGTCAGGTCTTGCCCCAGCAGCGCATTGGCCTGCTGCAGGGCGACTGCGTCCATGGCGCCAGCCTGGCCGATGCCGAGATGCCGCCACCCCGGTCGCCCCAGGTCCTGCACGCTGCTCTGCAGGCCGGGCTTGATGACGCGCAGCGTGGGACGCTCAGTCATCGCAGCGCTCCACCACGAATCGGAGGCGATCCCCCGGCTGCAGCAGCGTCGGTGCTTCGGCGCCGGCATCGAACAGCGGGAGCGAGGTCCGGCCGATCAGCTGCCAGCCGCCCGGGCTGGCGCAGGGATAGATGCCGGTCTGCGCGCCCCCGATGCCCACGGATCCGGCCGGCACCGCCGTGCGCGGCGTGGCACGCCGGGGGGTGTGCAGCGCGGGCGGCAGGCCGTCCAGGTAGGCGAAGCCCGGCAAGAAGCCCAGGAAGAAGACCCGGTACGCCGCCTCGCTGTGCCGGCGCACCACCTCGCGGGGCGCCAGTCCGTGGTGCGCCGCCACGGCCGCCAGGTCCGGACCGGCCTCGCCGCCGTAGTGCACCGGAACCTCGACGAGCCGGCCCTCGTCGGGCGCCGGCGCCGGGCGTGACTGGACGGCCTGCCAGTGCTGCAGCAGGCGCTCGGCGGCCTCGGTGCCGTCGAGGCGATCGGGATCGAAGACCCAGGTGAGGTTGCCCATGCCCGGCACGCAGTCGATGGCGTCGCCTGCCGCCCACAGTTGGTCGCGCAGACACCACAGCGACTGCTGCAGCGCGAGGCTCGGCGCCTGGCCGGGAAAGTCCAGCTGCACGGCCCGCTCGCCGAGCGGCCGGCAGCGGGCGGGGAAGGGCGATGTCATGGGCGGCAGGGCGGGGTCATGGGGAGGCACGGGCGGGATCTTGCCCGGGAACGGACGACGCGTGAACGGGCACGCGATGCGGTGTCGTGCGGCGGCATTGTCACCTGCGGGACAGGCGTGGTCCACGCTGACACAGGCCGCCCCCGCGCCCTAGGGTTTGCTGGGGTGGAGCCCCGCCGGCTTTTGCCGGATCGTGCAACGAGCTGCAACAAGACAGCCTGTGGATTCGCGTGCACGACTTGCCCACGACTCTCACCCCCAACGGAGACAAGCATGAACAAGTTCTCGTCCATCCTCCTGGGCCAGCGCACGCCTCGCCGCGCCCTGGTCCGCTGCGCCACGGCCCTGGCCCTGGCCGCCAGCGTGCTGCCCGCCACGGCCAGCACGCTCAACCAGAACGTGTCCTGGACCATCGATCGCGCCGGCACCACGACGAAGTACCGCGTCGTGGCCTACGGTGATTCGATCTACGCCGGCTACAACGGCTCCACGCTCAACGCGGCCAAGTACTCCGCGCCCACGGTGGATGCCGAGTACCTTTCCGCGCTGTGGAACGCCGACATCGAGAGCGTGCGCCGCGCCAAGTCCGGCGCCGTGGCCTCGGACGTCTACAACAACAAGATCGTGGGCGAGGCCAGCTACATGCAGGCGAGCAGCACGCGCGTCGTCACCTTCGAGATGTGCGGCAACGACGGCCTGCAGGCCCGCACGGCCTTCAAGGGCCAGAGCGGCACCTGCGACTACAGCGTGCTGGACAACGCCCTGGCCAGCTGCAAGACCTATGTGGCCAAGGCGATGGACTACATCAACGCCAATGCCTATGCCGGCACCAAGCTCAAGATCATCTCCAACCTGCACTACCCCGGCTACGCCGCGGACAACGTGCAGAGCAGCTGCAAGGACGCCGGCACCGGTGCCACCGTCAACCTGCGCGACAAGTTCCTGCCGGCACTGACGAAGATGAACTACTGGATGTGCGAGTACGCCCGCCAGAAGGGCTTCCGCTGCGCCGACAACTTCGCGCAGTACATGGCAGCGGACTACGACAGCAACGGCGACGGGCAGGTCGACTCCGACGCGATCCGCTATGTGGCCGGCGACACCGAGGCGGCCTATGTGACCCGCATCACGTCGACCTACCGCAGCACCCTGCGCGACGCCAACACGCACTTCGTCTCGGCCAGCAGCAGCTACGACTACATCCAGTCCGACGACACCCACCCGACCTACAACGGCGGCACGGTGACGGCCGGCCTCTTCGGCGGCAGCACGGGCTCGGGCGCGCCGCGCTACACCAGCTTCAGCGGCGGCAAGAGCCCGATCTGGAACCAGTACGGGCACGAGCGCATGGGCTGGGCCCTGTCGGTCTCGAACCCGGCGGCGCCCTGAGGCGTCGCGGCCGCGCCGGGTCCTCGTCATGAAACCGCGCCTGGCCACGCTGGGCTACGTCGCGACGGCACTGCTGTGCCTCGCGGCGGGCCTGGCGCTGCTGTGGCCGCAGGAGGACCCTGCGCCGGAGGCGATGCCCGCGGTGCCGGCGGGCGCTGCCCCCGCGGCGGGCGTGGCGCTCAGCGCCAGCGCGTCCGCGTCCGGCACCGCGCCGCATCCCTGGCTGATGGTCGGCACGACGGGCGCCGCCGCGAGCGATGACCTGGCCGACCACGTGCCGCCCGGCACCGCGCCCTCCATGCGCGAGGTGATCGAGCGCCTGCACAAGGCCGGTGTGCGCACGGGCCTGGGCGCCTTCCAGCCCCCGGGCACGCGCCCACCCATCGTGGGCCTGGCCGTGCCCGAGGACTATGTGCTGCCGCCCGGCTACGTGCGGCATCACCAGGCCACGGACGACGGCCAGCGCATCGAGGCCATCCTGATGTTCTCGCCCGACCAGCCGCCGCGGGATGCCGCCGGTCGTCCGCTGGCTGTGCCGGCGGACCGCGTGGTCACGCCGGCCCTCGCGCCGGCGGGCTTTCCCATCCGCTACGTCGTGATTCCCCGACCGCAGGAGCCGGGCGCCGACGCCGCGGGCACGCCCTGAACCTGCCTCTTCCCCCCACCTCTCCATGACTGCTTTCCTGATGAGGCCCGGTGTCCGCGCGAGCGCGCTGCTGGGCGGTGGCGCCCTGCTGCTGGCGCTCTATGCCCGCGGGCAGTGGTGGCTGGGCTTCGTGGCCCTGCTGCCGTGGCTGATGTGGCTGGACACGCCCGCGCCCTGGGGCCGCCGCCTGCTGCGGGCCTGGCTCCTGAGTCTGGCGTTCGCCCTGGCCGGCTTCGGCTGGTTCGGCACGGCCATGGCGCACTACGCCCAGTGGCCGCAGCCCGCCGGCTGGCTCGTGCTTATGTTGATCGCGCCGCTGATGCAGCCGCAGCTGATGGCCTGGGCCCTGGTGCGGCAGGGGCTCGGCGCTCGGCAGCGTCCCCTGCTCGGCGCCGTGGTGGCCTCGGCCACCTGGGTCGGCATGGAATGGGCCGTGCCCAAGGTGCTGGGCGACACGCTCGGCCACGGGCTCTACCCTGCGGCGCAGCTGCGCCAGGCCGCCGCGCTGGGCGGCGCCGCCGGGCTCACCGGGCTGCTGCTGCTGGTGAACGAGGCGCTCGCCGCGCTGCTGGCTCAGGGCCTGAGCCACCGCTCGGCACCGGGCCGCCGACCCGCGTCTGCCCTGGCCCGGCCGGCCGCCGCCGCGCTGCTGCTGCCGCTGGCCGCCGTCCTCTACGGCAGCCAGCGTGAGGCGCCCGCTCTCGCGGCGGAGACGCCCCAGCTGCGCGTGGGGCTCGTGCAGGCCAACATGGCCGACTACGAACGCCGCCGCGAAGCGCAAGGCACCTACGCCGTGGTGCGCGAGGTGCTCGACACGCATTACGCCATGAGCTACGACGCCGTCGAGCGCCAGCGTGCCGACGCCGTGCTGTGGTCCGAGACCATCTATCCCACGACCTTCGGCCAGCCCAAGAGCGAGGCCGGGGCACAGCTGGACCAGGAGATCGTCTCCATCGTCAACGCCGCCGGGGTGCCCTTCGTCTTCGGCACCTACGACCGTGACGGCGCGGGCGAGTACAACGCCGCCGCCTTCGTCCAGCCGCAGCAGGGCCTGCTTGGCATGTACCGCAAGGCGCGGCTCTTCCCCCTCACCGAGTCCGTGCCCGCCTGGCTGGACGGGCCGCTGCTGCAGCGCTGGCTGCCCTGGGCGGGGCGCTGGCAGGCGGGCAGCGGCGCGCGGGTCTTTCCGCTGCGCCTGCGGGACGGGCGCGAGGTGCCGGTGCAGCCGCTGATCTGCCGCGACGACACCGACAGCGCGCTGGCGCTCGCCGGCGCGCGGCTCGGGGCGCGGGCGATGCTGACGATGTCCAACGACGCCTGGTTCAGCGCCGATCCGCTCGGCGCCCGGCTTCACGAGGCCGCCGCGGCCTTTCGCAGCATCGAGACCGGGCTGCCGCAGTTCCGCGTGACGACCAACGGCTACAGCGCCGTCATCGACGCGCGCGGCACGGTGCACGCGCGCGGGGACTTCGGCCAACGCACGCTGGTGGTCGGTGCGCTGCCGGTGCCGGAGGTTGTGCCGACCCTGATGGTGCGCTGGGGCGACTGGGTCGGCGCCGCGAGCGTCGCGCTGCTCGGACTGCTGGGCGCGGCGGCGCTGCTGCGGCGCGTGCTGCCGGCGGCCCCCGTGGTGCCGGCCTTCGCCTGGCCGGTGCGGGTGCGCGTCCTGCCCGCCGGCCTGCGCTGGCCGCTGGCGGCCCTGCGCGGGATCGCCCGCCTGAGCCTGCTGGGGCTGGGCCTGGCCTGGGGGCTCGACGAGGGCTTCCGCAGCCAGGGCCTTCAGCAGCTGCGTCTTTTCGCGGCGCTCGTGGTGGCGCCGGAGCTGGCGGCCTGGCTGCTGCTGGCCGCGTGGGCCGCCGAGCTGCGTCTCGCCGGGGAGCGGCTGGTGATCGAGTCCCGCGGGACGCCGACGCAAGGCTGGCCGCTAGGCGCGCTGCAGGGGATGGACGTGTGGCGCCTGCCCTGGCCGGGGCCGGGCCTGACGCTGTCGTCGGCCGAGGGCAAGGCCTGGCACCTCGTGACGGCCCGCCCCCAGGCCCTCCAGGAGGCGCTGGAGGCCGCGCGGACGGTCGGCGGGTCGGCGGAGCCCCAGGGCGAGCGCAGCCGGGCGGACTGGTACGCCTGGGCCCGCCAGTGGCGCCCCCGGTTGCGGCTGGCGCGCCCGCTGTGGAAATTCGTGCTGCTGCCGCTGCTGCTGGCCACACCGGCCTTCGCCCTGCATCAGCACATCGCCTATGGCGGCTTCCTCGGTGAGCTCTACAGCTATGGCCTCGTGGCCTATCTGCGCGCCTTCGCGCTGTGGTGGGCCGCCTGGGCTCTCGGGGTCGCGGTGACGGCGGCGGTGCTGCGCCTGCTGATCGAAGGCGGGGCCTGGCTCGGGCTGTGGTGGCAGCCCCAGGCCGCCCTGCGGCTGCGGCTGCGCCTTGAGCAGGCCGGGCTGGCGCTGCTGTATGCCGGCCTGCCGCTGTGGCTGTTGATGAAGCTGCTGGGCCGCTGAGTCCCGCGTGGCCGCCGGCCGGACCGATCGCCGCGGCGTGCGGCCCATCTGTGCGAATCGCGGACCGATGAACCCGCCAGACGGCGCCCCTCGCACGGCCAGGGCCGGGCGCCCGGCCGCCCTGCGGATTTCTGCGCAGGGGAATCGGGGCCGTGCGGGCGCCCGCAACGTCGCTTGCTTATCATCCGCCCCCATGCACCGAGCTGTTCTGCGCCTGTCCGCGCTGCTGTTCCTGTGGATGGGCCTTCAGGGGACCGGTCTGCTGGCCTCGCCCGCCTTCGCGGGGGAGGTGCTTGACGCGCAGTTCCGCAGCATCGAGGTGCCCCAGAACTCCGTGCCCGCGCTGGCGCAGGACCGCGCCGGCTTCATCTGGGTGGCGACGGTCAAGGGATTGGCCCGCTACGACGGCTACCGGCTGCGCCCCATCGAACAGGAAGGCCGCACGACCGCCGAGCGCAACCTGGGCTGGGTGCGGGCGCTGGCCGCCGCCCGTGACGGTCGCATGTGGATCGGCACCGAGTTCCAGGGGCTGATGGTCTACGACCCGCAGCAGGACCGCCTGCAGCCGCTGGGCAGTGCCGAGGGCAAGGGCCGCGCCCACGCGCCGATCCGGGCGCTGGCCGAGGCCGCCGACGGCAGCGTGTGGATGGGCACGGTGGGCCAGGGCCTGCAGCACTATCTCCCGCAGCAGCAGCGCTTCGAGCGCCAGGACCTGCGATTCAAGGGCGAGCCGGAGCCGCGCGTGACGGCGCTCGCCGTCACGCGGGACGGCACGGTCTGGGCCGGTCACTGGCGGGGTCTCGCACGCCGCGAGGGCGACGCCTGGGTGACGGTGCCGCTGCCGGGCGGGCGGGACGAGGGCACGGTGCTCGCGCTCGCCGAGGACCGCGACGGCCGCCTGTGGTTCGGCACGCAGGACGGGCGTCTGGGCGTGGTCGAACAGGGACAGCCGCGCTGGGTGCAGGACCTGAAGGCGCCCATCCAGGCGCTGGCGCAGGCCGAGGACGGCCGCATCTGGGTCGGCGGCAAGGCGGGCCTGCTCTGGGTGGACCCGAACCGGGGCAGCATCGAGACCTGGCTCCGCCACGACCCGCGGCATTTGCGCGGCCTGGCGGGCAATGACGTCAGCGGCCTCGTGCGTGACCAGTGGGGCGTGATGTGGGTGAGCGGCTACGGCCTCGGCCTGCAGCGCCATCAGGGGCATCCCGCCCTGGCCGTGCGCGGCCCGGACACGACGCCGGACAGCCCGCTGCGGGAGGCGGACGTGCGCGCCCTGCTGCGCCTTCGCAGCGGCGAGATCCTGGCGCCCACGCAGCTCGGTCCGGTCGCGCGGCTGGATGGCCGCCCCGGGCAGGCGCTGGCGACGCGGGGCGTCTGGCCGCGCGAGCGCAGCAGCGTGGTGGAGTCCCTGAGCCAGGCGGCGGACGGCAGCATCTGGCTCGCCTCGGCCGGCCGGCTCGAGCACCGGACCGAGGAGGGCCGCCTGCTGCGGGACTGGCCGCTGGACGGCGGGCGGGCGCAGCAGCTGCTGATCCGCTCGACCGGCGAGGTGTGGCTGGGCATGCAGGAAGGGCTGTACCGCCTCGCGTCGCCGCAGGCCGCACGGCTCGAGCGCGTCACGCTGGCCGGCGGCGAGCCGCTGCAGGGCGGCCTCTACGCGCTGCGCGAGGAGCCGGGCAGCCAGGCGCTGTGGGTCGGCGGGCAGCAAGGGCTGTTTCTCGAAGGACCGCAGGGCCTGCAGCGGCTGGCGCAGGCGCCCGAGGAATCGCTGGGCAGCCCCATCGTGATGGGCCTGCTGTGGTCGCGCGATGGCACGCTGTGGGTGGACACCCCCGTGAGCGGCCTGCACCGCCGCATCGGCCTGGACGCGCAGGGCCGCTCGCGCTTCGAGCGCATCAGCGAGCGGCACGAGCTCGAGGGCGTGTTCGGCGGCAATCTGCACGAGGACGCGCAGGGCCGCATCTGGAGCCAGCTCTACGTCTATGACCCCCGCGCCGACCGCGTCGACGCCTTCGGCCCCGCGGAGGGCGCCTTCTTCGGCAGCTTCTGGTTCTTCGCCTCCTGTGACCTGCCGGGTGGCGGTCTGCTGTTCGGCGGCAGCCGCGGCCTGCTGCGCGTCCAGCCGGAGGCCTATGCACCGCGCCAGGGCTCGCTGCCCGTGGTCATCAGCGGCCTGCGGGTCAACGGCCAGCCCTACCACCCCGAGCGTCTGCAGGACGGCCTGGTGCTGAAACCCGGCCTGCGGACGCTGACCGTCGAGTTCGCGGGGCTGGACTACGCCGACCCGCAGCGCCTGCGCTACCAGTACCGCCTGCAGGGTCAGGACGCCGACTGGACCCGCGTGGACGCCAGCGCCCGCAGCCCCAGCTTCGGGCCGCTCAAGCCGGGCCGCTATGTGCTGCAGGTGCGCGCGACGCCGGTGCAGGGGCCGGGGCTCATCGGCACGCTGGACCTGCCTCTGGAGCTGCTGCCGGCCTGGTGGCAGACCTGGTGGGCGCGGGCCGGCGCCGGCGTGCTGGTGCTGCTGTCCTTCTGGGGCTTCGTGCAGTGGCGTACGCGCCGGCTGCGCCATCGCGAGGTCGAACTGCGCGCCCTGGTGGACGCCCGCACCTCGGAGCTGCGCGAGGCCAGCCTCACCGACACGCTGACGGGCCTGCGCAACCGCCGCTACCTCGCCCTGCGCCTGGAGGACGACCTCCATCTGTGTCTGCGCCGCTTCGAGATCGACGGCGTCGAGGCGGGCCCGGACAGCGACCTGCTGCTGATGCTGCTGGACCTCGACCACTTCAAGCGCGTGAACGATGTCTACGGCCACGGCGCGGGCGATGCCGTGCTCGTGCAGCTGGCCGAACGCCTGCGCCGCGTGTTCCGGGGCACGGACTCGCTGGTGCGCTGGGGCGGCGAGGAAGTGCTCGTCCTCGTGCGCGACAGCAGCCGGGGCAAGGCGGCCGAGCTGGCCGAGCGCGCCTGCGCCGTCATGCGCGAGCGTCCCTTCGACATTGGCGACGGCCGGCAGATTCCGGTGACCGTGTCGCTGGGCTGGTGTGCCTTCCCGCTGGATCCGCGCCAGCCGCGGGCCTGGGACTGGGCCGCCACGCTGGCCCTCACCGACGTGGCGCTCTACGCCGCCAAGGCGCAAGGGCGCGACGGCCACGTCGGCGTCGAGCGGGCCGATGGCCTGACGCCGATGCGCCTGCCCAAGGACTGGTGGCTGGGCCAGCCGCCTGCCGGCCTGACCGTGCGGCGCAGCCGGGACCGGCTCGGCAGCTGAGCCGCGCGCCGGGCCGGCCCCGGACCCGCCGCGCCGCGCCGCACTCTGCTAGTCTGCGCCCCAGACCGCCATCGCTGGAGCCCCGCTGCATGTCCTCGTCCCCGTCTGCCGAGCATCCACTGGACCGGCCCGTCTGGCACAGCCTGACGGGCCCCCAGCAAGACCTGGCCCTCGGCGGTGCCCTGGCACGGCGCTACCCGCCGGCGATCCACCTCTTCGCCGCCGCCGCCGATGACAGCCCGCCCGCCCTGGAGGCGCTGGCCGCGCTGCTGCCGCCGACGGGCACGCTGTACCTGCTGCAGGTGCCGGCGATCTGCCTGCCGCCGGGTGCCGTGGCGCTCAAGGAGGCCGCGGGCGTCCAGATGCTGGCCTCACGCTCGCTGCAGGACGAGCCCGCACCGCCCGGTCTGCAGGCGCTCGGCGAGGCCGACGCCGCCGAGATGCTGGCGCTGGCCGAGCTCACCCAGCCCGGCCCCTTCCTCGCTCAGACGCATCGCATGGGACGCTTCCTCGGGGTGCGCATCGACGGCCGCCTGGCCGCGATGGCGGGCGAGCGCATGCACCTCGACGGGCACACGGAAATCAGCGGCGTCTGCACCCACCCCGACTTCCGTGGCCGGGGCCTCGCGCGGCAGCTGTCCGCGGCCGTGGCCCGGCAGATCGAGGCGCGCGGCGAGCGCCCCTTTCTGCATGCCTGGCGGAGCAACACCGCCGCGATCGCCCTCTACGAAAGCCTGGGCTTCCGCTGGCGGGCGGACGTGCAGGTGGCGGTGATCGGGCGGGCGCCATGAGCAGCGCCGCGCCGGCGCGTGATGCCGTGGGGCTGCTCACGATCGCGGTCTTCGGGCTGTGCCTGGGCTTCATCGGCCTGCGCGGGCTGCACCAGGGGCACTTCGACCACGTCGTCATCTGGCAGGCGCAGCCGCTGGGCTTTGCCTTGCGCTTCGTGGGCTGGATGCTGGGCGGCGGCTTCTGTCTGTGGGGCGCCTGGTCCCTGTGGCGCCGCACGCTGGCGCCCGACGCCCGGCTCTGGCAGGACACCGCCCCGCTGCCGCGCGAGCAGCCACCCCGCCTGCAGCTGCACGAGCGGCCGCGCGGGGTGGGGCGGCGCCTGGCGGGCCTGGCGGCGCTGCTGGCCTGCGGCGCCTCCGTGGCGCTGATGCACGCCACCCTGGAGCCGGTGCTGGGGCGCGCGCGCTGGATGATCACCGGTCTGCCGATGCTGTTCGTGCTGGTCGGCCTGCTGCGCTGGCTGGTCTGGCGCCCGCACCGCGGCCCGCTCCTCGTGCTCGGCCCCGAGGGGCTGCAGGACCTGCGCCGCGGCCGCCCGCCGATCGCCTGGGCGGACATCCAGGAGGTGCAGCTGGCGGGCGCGCGCCTGTTCGTGGCCCTGCACGCCGCGCGACGCACGGCCGTGCTGAAGCGGCGGGGAGCGGGCGCGCGCTGGACGGCGCTGGCCATTCGCTGGGACGGCGACGGCGCGGACGTGGCCGTGTCCCTGCAGGGGCTGGACGGCCGCCCCACGGCCGTGCTGGCTCTGGCGAGGGCCTGGATGGGCTGGGCGAGGGCGAACCCGCCTCCGCAGCCGGGCCCTGCGTCCGCGCCCTAGCCGACGGCGGGCCGGCCCGCCCATGCACGGCGGCTGTGCGCCCATGCCGACCCGGCATGTCCGGGGCCAGGCACGGGTGATTGCTGCGGCGCACAATGCACCGCATGGACACCCATCTCGCAGGCTCCGCTTCGTCCACCCGCCCTCGGGTGCTCATCGTCGGTTGTGGCTTCGGGGGGCTCGCGGCGACGCGCGCGCTGGCCGGGGCGCCGGTCGACATCACCCTGGTGGACCGCAGCAATCACCACCTGTTCCAGCCGCTGCTGTACCAGGTCGCCACGGCGGGGCTGTCGGCGCCGTCCATCGCGGCGCCCATCCGCCACATGCTGCGCCGCCAGCGCAACGTCACGGTGCTGATGGCGGAAGTCAGCGGCATCGACAAGGCCCGGCGCTGCGTGACGCTGGCGGACGGGCAGGTGCTGGGCTACGACTTCCTGATCCTTGCCGCCGGTGCCACGCACAGCTACTTCGGGCGTGACGAGTGGGCGGCCCATGCGCCGGGGCTCAAGACGCTGGAAGACGCCTTCCGGCTGCGCGCCCGCGTGCTCAAGGCCTTCGAGCAGGCCGAGCTGGCGCCCGACCCGGCGCGCCAGGCGGCCCTGCTGAGCTTCGTCGTCATCGGCGGCGGCCCGACGGGCGTGGAGATGGCCGGCACGCTGGCGGAGATCGCCCATCACACGCTGCGAGACGAGTTCCGTCGCATCGACCCGGCGGGCGCGCGCGTGCTGCTGCTGGAGGGCTCGGAGCGGGTGCTGCAGGCGCTGCCCCCCGCGCTGTCGGCCCGGGCCGAGCAGCAGCTGCAGGGCCTGGGGGTCGAGGTCCGGACGGGGTGCCGCGTGGTGGGCATCGACGCCGAAGGCGTGGACGTGCAGCCGGACGGCGGCGGCGCGCCCCAGCGCATCCCGGCGCACACGGTGGTCTGGGCCGCCGGCGTGGCGGCCTCGCCGCTCGGGCGCCTGCTGGAGGTGCCGCTGGACCGGGCCGGCCGGGTGCAGGTCGATGGCCTGCTGGGCATTCCCGGGCACCCGGAGGTCTTCGTCATCGGCGATCTGGCCGCCGCGCAGAGCCAGGAGGCCGACGGCCGCACCCGGCCCGTGCCCGGCGTGAGCCCCGCCGCCAAACAGATGGGCGCCCATGCCGCCGGCAGCATCCTCGCCCGCCTGCGCGGCCGCGAGGCCTCGTTGCGCCCGTTCCGCTACCGCGACTACGGCGCGCTGGCCACCATCGGCCGCAAGGCGGCGGTGGCGGACCTGGGCTGGCTGCAGTTCTCCGGCTACGCGGCCTGGCTGTTCTGGCTCTTCGTCCACATCTACTTCCTGATCGGTTTCCGCAACCGCCTGGTCGTGCTGATGGACTGGGCCTGGGCCTACTGGAGCTTCCAGCGCTACGCCCGCGTGGTGGTGGAGCCGGCCCCGGCCGCCGGGGGCGAAGAGGGCACAGAGGGCAAAGAGGGCGTCAGCCCTGCGCCGCATCGAGCGGCAGGGCGGTGCGGGTGATCACGTGCTGGAGCACGAAGCTTGAATGCACGCCCGTGACGCCGGCAATGCGGGTCAGCTTGCCCAGCAGCAGGCTCTGGAAGTGATCCATGTCGCGGACCCAGACCTTGAGCTGGTAGTCCGCGGCCTGCCCGGTGATGAGCAGGCATTCCAGCACCTCGGGCAGCACGCGGATGGCGGCCTCGAAGTTCTCGAAGCGCTCCGGCGTGTGCTGGTCCATGGAGATGTGCACCAGCGCCATCAGGCTCAGGCCGAGCTTGCGGGCGTCCAGCAGGGCCCGGTAGCCCGCGATCAGGCCGCTGTCCTCCAGCGCCCGCACGCGGCGCAGGCAGGGGGAGGGCGAGAGGCCGACGCGGTCCGCCAGGTCCTGGTTGGCGATGCGCCCTTCCTGCTGCAGGATCTCCAGAATCTGGCGGTCGATGCGGTCAAGTTCCATTTGAATTGCGCCAATATTCGAATGTTTGGAATCTACTGCCAAATTGAGTCTTGATTGAGCCATCTTCGCAATTTTCTGCCCGACGGTGCTGCCTACACTGGATGCACTGCAAACAGCAGCCTCCTCACCGCCCGGCCAAGACCCCGCGGAGCAGGCCCGGCCCACGAAGGCCCTCCCCCCTGCAGTCCAGGCCCCAGCCGCCACAAGCGTGCTGGGGCCTGGGCCATTTGGGGGGACATTTGGGCGGACATTGGGGCGGCCATTTGGCGGCCATTTCGAGGCCCGTTCGTCTCGGGACCCGCCGCCGGCCCCGCGCGATGGCGAGGCGCTCCGCCGCTGAGGGCGGCTGTGGGCGGACCGGTCGCCTGATCCGGAGGCGCGGACGCGCGCGCCCGGCCTGACGCCCTGGATGCGCGGCCGCCGCATGCCTTCCGGGCAGGCGCGCTGCCGGCGTCACAATGCGGGCATGGATCTCGTACTGGAACGACTGACGCAGGAGCAGCTGCGCGTACTGGAGGCCGGTGACTGGCCCGAGGGCTGGCTGGACCGCGTGGAGCCTGGCGCCTTGCCGCCCGAGCGCGTGCATGTCCGCGCACTGGCCCTGCTGGCCCAGGGGTGCGATGCCTGCTGGGCCACCAGCCGCATGATGTGCCGGCCGAGCGACGGCCGCTACCTGGGCAACATCAGCTTCAAGGGGGCGCCGTGCGAGGGCCGGGTGGAGATCGGTTACCAGGTCGCGCCGGGCCAGCAGGGCCAGGGTCTGGCGACTGCCGCCGTGCGCCTGATGCTCGAGGAGGCCTGGGCCGCCGGCGTGCAGATCGTGCGCGCCGAGGTGCTCCCCGAGAACCTGCCGTCCCAGCGCGTGTTGACCAAGGCCGGCTTCCGGCTCGTCGGGCACCATGCCGACGCTCGCCAGGAGTGGGTCGGCGTGTGGGAGGCGGCGCGGCCCGACTGAGCCCGGCGCGAGGCGCTCAGGGCAGGATCTTGATGTCCACGTCGGCCGGCAGCTCGAACAGGCCTCGCGGGCTGGCCCGGCCGACCGTCATCTCCAGCGTGCGGACGTCCTCGACCAAAGGCTGCGGGCCCATGCCGATGACGCGGTGCGACGCCAGCGCCCAGGGAAAGTTGAGGTATTCCTGCAGCGGGTAGCCGGTCCAGAGGCAGCTGTCGCCCTTGGCGACCGGGCTGCTGACACGCACGCGCAGGCAGGGCTGGCCATGGACGTTGTCGGGGCCGCTGCCCTCCGGCGTCGGCCCCAGGGGCCGCGGCGAGAGGGTGGCGTGGCGGCGGTGGCCGCTGCCCTTGCCGTCGGCACGCAGTTCGTAGCGAATGCCGTCCTTCCAGAGCAGGGTGCTGGTGTTGTCCACCTTGCGGGTGACGCTGCAGTCCGGCGGCACCGCGGGGATGACCGTCGGCCGGGCGGTGCGCTCGTCCATCCAGCGGCGCATGTCGGGCAGCACCAGGCCGTAGCCCTGGCGGCGGGTCAGGGCGCGGCCGTTGTCGAAGTAGCGCTCGACCGTCTCGGTATCGAGCCCGGCCATGAGGTCCTCCGGCGGATGCGTTTCCGGCAGACCGGCCTCCCGGCGCACCACGTTGCACAGGGCGACGAGCCCCTCCAGCGTCTGGCGGCCCAGGCCGTAGGTCTGGCCCTCGAAGGTGTGGCGGATCTCCTGGCGCAGGTAGGCCGTGCCGACCCACGGCTCGGGACCCGCCAGGGCGGTGGTGGCCATCGTCAGGCCCGCGGCCAGGAGGGCCAGGCGTGCCTGCAGGGCAGGGCGATGCCCTGGGCGGACGGGCAGGGGCGGTACGGACATCATCGGCAGTTCCAGGAGCGGGGCCGGCGTGCCGGCCTCAGCGGATCAGGACCAGGGAGCTGCCACGATGCGAGTTCTCGTTGTAACGCACACGGAAGCCGCCCAGGTCCAGCTCGCCCACGCGTTCCAGCGCCTGCTGCACGCCATCGCGGCCGTGGGACCGCTGCGCGCGGAGCAGGCCTTCGCAGAGCACGCGGGCCGCAATATACCCCTCGAAGCTGATCGAATCGAACTGCCGGTCGCCCTGAGCCAGCATGGCCTTCTGGTAGGCGGCGGTGACGGGGAGGATGGGGTCGCGCGGGTCCGGCACCACCTGAGCGATGCGAACCTGGCGCATGTCCCCCTGCAAGGCCTGCTGCAGGGGCTCCAGGCCCGCGAAGGACAGCAGATAGAAGCGGCCGGTGTAGCCCCGCTTGCGCGCCTGGCGGATGAAGGCCGCGCAGGTCTCGTAGGTGCTGATCATGAAGATGGCGTCGGCCGGCGCACGGGTGATCAGGGCGTCCAGCGCCTCGCCCACGTCGGTGGAGTTGCGGCGCACGGTGGCGGAGGCCTGCAGCGTCAGCTGGCGGCCCTGCGCGGCATCGCGCATCGCCTCCAGCCCGGCGCGGCCGAAGAGGTCGGCCTGCAGCAGGACATTGAAGCGCTTCACGCCGTCGCGCTTCATGGCATCGGCCAGCGCCAGCGATTCGTCCAGGTAGCTCGCGCGGATGCTGAAGATGCGCCCGAGCGAGGGTTCGTAGAGCATGCCGGCCCCGGTGTAGGCCCCCATGAAGCTGATGCCGTGACGCTTGAGGTAGGGCAGGGCGGCGCGGCTGGTGGGCGTGCCCACGTAGCCGAAGAGCAGCAGCACGCGCTCGTCCTCGACCAGCTGCCGCGTGTTGACCTCGGCGCGCTCGGGCTCGTAGCCATCGTCGCGCAGGTCGAGCACCACCTTGCGCCCCTGGATGCCGCCCTGCTGGTTGACGAGGGCGAGCTGCGCCCGGATGCCCGCGTGGTAGCGCAGCCCCAGCTGGGCCGCGGGGCCGGTCAGGGCGGCGGAGCTGCCGATGCGCCATTCGTTCTCGGGCCCCGGCGGCGTCGCGGCGACCGCGCGGGCGCGCAGGAAGCCCACGCCGAGCAGGGTGAGCAGGCCGACCAGGTGGCGTCGTGAGGGGACGAAGGCATCGGGCATGACCCGCCCATTGTGCGCCGGCTGCGCGCGCTTCGGCCTGATATGCCTCACGTCACGAGGCCGCCGGCGGGCGCAAAGCGGTGCTTTGCCACGATGGGCGAATACCGCACGCGAGAGGCCGTCCCGCGTCCGCCCCGAGGTGGCGCGGCCGTGCGCAGGCCCGAATCCGCAGGGGTGTCTTCCTGGGCAAGGCAGGCGGGATCTGGATAATGCGGGACCAGGGCCGGCCCCCGCGAGGGCAGGTCGCAGGGATTGACACGGCATTGCCACGGCAGGGGCAGGGAGAGAGATCGATGAACAGAACGAGGACAGCCACCACCTGGGCCAGCCTGGCCGGGGTCTGCCTGCTGGCGGGCTGTGCGATCGCCGTGCCGGGCCGCGAACCGCCCAAGGTGTCCGTCTACCAGAACGAGAAGTTCCAGGCCGAGGAGACCTACTCGCGCCTGTTCGATGCCTCGCTGGAGGACACCTGCGAAGCCGCGCGCCGCGCGCTGCTGAGCCAGGGCTACCTGATCAACCCGGGCAAGGTGGGGGCCGTGAGCGGCACCAAGCGCTTCCAGCCGGAGGGCGAGGTGCACGTGGAGATCAACTTCAACATCGTCTGCGTGCCTGACGGCCGGAATGCCCAGCTGGCCACGGCCTTCGTCTCCGCCCAGCAGGACCGCTACGCCATCAAGAAGAGCGCCAATTCCACCAGCATCGGCGTGAGCGCGATCGGCTCGATCTCGGTGCCGATGTCGGCCTCGCAGGACTCCATGGTCAAGGTGGCCTCCGAGACCATCCCGGCCGGGGAGTTCTACGACCGCTTCTTCGCCCTCATGCACCGCATGCTCAGCGAGCAGACCGGCGAAGGCACGGGTGCGAGCACCGCGGCCGTGATGAAGCAGCGCTGAGGCCGGCCGCCGCCCGATGAGCCACAGCCGCCTCGTCTATTCCACCGACGTCGGTCGGACCTGCCCGCAGTGCCGCGCCGCGCTGGCGGCGTGCCGCTGCGGCCAGCCGGCAGCGCGGCCCGCGGGGGACGGCATCGCCCGCGTGTGGCGCGAGAGCAAGGGCCGCGGCGGCAAGACCGTCACACTCGTCAAGGGGCTGCCCCTGGACGACGCGGCCCTGCAGGCCCTGGGCAAGCAGCTGCGCAGCGCCTGCGGCAGCGGCGGCACCGCCAAGGGCGGCGTCATCGAGATCCAGGGCGACCATGCCGAGCGCGTGACGGCCTGGCTCATCGCCCAGGGGCATCCGGCCAAGCGCGCCGGAGGCTGATCCCCCCGGCCGCGCCCGCCGTCGCTCAGGGCTTCACGAAGCGCAGCGTCATGCGGTCGCTCTCGCCGATGGCGGCGTAGCGCTCGCGGTCCTTGTCCTTGTTGGTGAAGGTGGGCGGCAGCGCCCAGACGCCGTTCTCATGGTCCGCCGTGTCCTTGGGATTGGCATTGACCTCGCTGCGGGCCGCCAGCTTGAAGCCCACGGCCTCGGCCAGCCGGATCACGTAGGCCTCGTGCACGTAGCCGCTGCTGGCCTTCTCGTCCTGTGCCTGCGCGACCGGGCGGCGGTGCTCCACCACGCCGAAGGTGCCCCCCTTCTTCAGGGCCTCGAAGGCGCTGCGGAAGACGGCCTGCACGGCGGCGTCACCGCCGGCGTCGATCCAGTTGTGCACGTTGCGGAAGGTCAGCACGAGGTCGGCCGAGCCGGGCTCGGCGTACTGCAGGCGGGCGGGCACCTCGAAGACGTTCATGCGGACCTTGCCGTAGACCGCGGGAGCCGCCGCGAGCTTGTCCTTGAGGCGCTGACCGCTGCGCTGGCGGTAGGCGTTGGTGGACTGCGGATCGTCCGCACCGAGGACCAGCTGGCCGCGCTCGTGCAGGTAGGGCGCCAGGATCTCGGTGTACCAGCCACCGCCGGGGCTCAGCTCCACGACGGTCATGCCGGGCTGGATGCCGAAGAAGCGCAGGGTCTCGTACGGGTGACGTGCCGCGTCGCGGGCCACGAAGGCGGGCGTGCGGTGGCTGCCGGCGATGGCTGCCTGCAGGGCCGTGTCGGCCGGGGGTTCAGCGGCCTGGGCACCCCAGGCGACGGTCATCAGGGGCAGGCTGGCGAGGGCGGCAAAGCCGCGGCGGGTCAGGCGCATGGGATCCTCCGATCGGGCGGAAATGGGGTCGGCGCAGTATGCGGGCCGGCGGGGGAGGGTGACGGAAGACACCCCGGGGCATCCGCAGCAGCGTCGGTGGCAGGGGCTGGCTACAGTGCCAGGTCTTGCCTCCGCCGTCCTTTTCCGCCATGTCACTGCCGCGCACGCTCCGCTCCTCTTTCCTGCTGTCCTGCCTGCTGGCGCTGGGCGGCCAGCCGGCGCTGTCGCTGGCTGCCGGTTCGGACGCCACGCTGCGCACCGAGGCCGAGCGCAGCGGCTTCCAGCGCACCGGGCGCATGGAGGAGGTCGGCCGCCTGTGCCGTGCCTTCCAGCAGCGCCATCCCCGTGCCGTGCGCTGCACGCGTTTCGGCACCACGCCGGAAGGGCGCCCGCTGTGGGCGATCGTGGCGAGCCAGAGCGGCGCCCTCACGCCGGCCGAGGCCCGCCGGCGCGGTCTGCCCGTGACGCTGATCCAGGGCGGCATTCACGCCGGCGAGATCGACGGCAAGGACGCCGGCTTCCTCGCGCTGCGCCAGGTGCTCGACGGCGAGGCCGCGCCCGGCGCGCTGAAGCGGCAGGTGCTCGTGTTCGTGCCGGTCTTCAATGAGGACGGCCACGAGCGCTTCGGCGCCTGGAACCGCCCCAACCAGCGCGGCCCGGAGGCCATGGGCTGGCGGACCACGGCGCAGAACTACAACCTCAACCGCGACTACGCCAAGGCCGATGCGCCGGAGATGCAGGCCATGCTGCGCCTCGTCCAGGCCTGGGACCCGCTCGCGACGATCGACCTGCACGTCACCGACGGCGCGCAGTTCGAGCACGACGTCTCCATCCAGGTCGAGCCGGTGCATGCCGGCGACGAGGCCCAGCGCCGCAGCGGCCAGGCGCTGCGTGACGGCGTGATCCAGGCGCTGGCCGCGCAGGGCTCGTTGCCGCAGCCCTTCTACATGTCCTTCGAGAAGATGGACGATCCGTCCTCCGGCTTTGCCGACGGCGTGCCGCCGCCGCGCTTCTCCACGGGCTACTTCTGGCTGCGCAACCGCTTCGGCATGCTGGTCGAGACGCACTCGTGGAAGGACTACCCGACCCGTGTGCGGATCACCCGCAACACCATCGTGGCGGTGCTGGCGCAGATCGCCCGGCACGGGGCGCGGTGGCGCGCCGAGGCGCTGGCGGCCGACCTCCGCGCGGCGGGGCTGGCCGGCGCCGAGCAGCCGCTGGCCTTCGAGGCGAGCGAGCGCAGCCGCCTGATCGACTTCCGGGGCTATGCCTACACGCGCACGCCGTCCGAGATCTCGGGCGCGCTGATGACGCGCTACGACGAGACCCGCCCCGAGATCTGGCGGGTGCCCTTGCGGGACGACATCCAGCCCGTCCTGAGTGTCCGCGCGCCGGGGGCGGGCTATCTCGTGCCGGCCGCCCAGGCCGGGCACGTGGGCGAAGTGCTGCGTCGGCATGGCCTGCGTTTCGAGCGGCTGGCCCGAGCGCACGCCGCGCTGCCGGTGCAGACCTTCCGGGCCGAGCAGGCGCGCTTCGGGGCGCAGTCGGTCGAGGGGCATCAGCGTCTCGACGTGAAGGGCACCTGGCGCGAGGAGCCGCGCGACGTGCCGGCGGGCAGCCTCTACGTGCCGATCGCGCAGCCGGGCGCCCGGCTCGTGATGGCCCTGCTCGAGCCGCAGGCGCCGGACTCGCTGCTCGCGTGGGGCGCCTTCAACAACGCCTTCGAGATGAAGGAGTACATGGAGGACTACGTGGCGGAAGACGTGGCCCGCGCGCAGCTGGCCGCGGATCCGGCGCTGGCGACCGAGTTCCAGCGCCGCCTGGCCGAGGACGCCGCCTTCGCCGCCGACCCGCGCGCCCGGCTCGCCTTCTTCGCCCGCCGGCACACCTCCTGGGACGAGCGCTACCGGCTGTACCCCGTGCTGCGCCTGGAGCAGGCCTTGCCATGACGCGCCCGGGGCGGGCCGCGACGCCGGCTTGATGCGCATCAAGCGTGGACGGCCGCGGCGGCCGCCGCGGGGAGCGCCGGCCGCGTACAAAGTCGCACGAATGGCCGCCGGCTGCCGCTCACGGCTGGTCAAGTGCCGCGGGAGCCCCTACTGTTCGCCCTACGGGATTTCCCGTGATCGGCAAACCGCGCGAAAGCGCGGGACGCAAAGCTTCCGGCCTACCGCCAGCGCCCCCGTGACGCCGGCCAGGGCAGCGGGGCCGCCAGCCGCCGTGCTCCCCGCACGCGACTGGCCTCGATGGACGCAGTACGAGGCAAAACCGCATGAAGACTCCCCTCCTTTCCGCCCTGGCATGGGCGCTGCTGGCCGCAATCCCGGCGGCTCAGGCCGCCTACCAGCCCGCCGCCATCGGCCCCGAAGGCCTGATCGTGCAGGCCAGCCAGACGGACCGCCTGATCGTGAAGTACAAGTCGGGCAAGGGGGCCTTCCCCACCGAGAACGCCCGTCTGGCCGCGCAGATCGCCGGCAACCGGCATGGCGTGCAGCTGAGCCCGCTGCGCCAGATGGCCAGTGGCGCCCAGGTGTTCAAGATCAGCCGCCGCATGGCCAAGGGGGACATCGACGCCCTGGCCGCCAGCTTCCGCGCGGGTGACGCCAACATCGAGTACGTGGAGCCGGACCGCCTGCTGCAGCCGCAGCTGACGCCCACCGACCCGATGTACAGCCAGCAGTGGAGCCTCTTCGATGCCGTGGGCGGCATCCGCGCCCCCGACGCCTGGAACAGGTCCACCGGCGATGGCGTGACCGTGGCCGTGATCGACACCGGCGTGCGCCCGCATGCGGACTTCTCGGCCAAGCTGCTGCCGGGCTACGACTTCATCCTGAACACGACCACGGCCGGCGACGGCGGCGGCCGTGACGCCGACGCCAGCGACCCCGGCGACTTCGTGGCCGCGGGCGCCTGCGGCACGGGCTCCAAGGCCGCGAACAGTTCCTGGCACGGCACGCACGTGAGCGGCATCATCGGCGCCGCGGCCAGCAACGGCATCGGCGTGAGCGGTGTCGCCTTCAAGGCCCGCCTGCTGCCGGTGCGCGCGCTGGGCAAGTGCGGGGGCTACACCTCGGACATCGCCGACGCCATGGTCTGGGCGGCGGGCGGCACGGTGACGGGCGTGCCCGCGAATGCCAACCCGGCCAAGGTCATCAACCTCTCGCTCGGCGGTGCCGGCGCCTGCGACATCACCACGCAGAACGCCATCAACGCGGCCCGGGCCAAGGGCGCGGTCGTCGTCGTGGCGGCCGGCAATGATGCCAAGGACGCCACCGCCTTCTCTCCGGCGAGCTGCGCGGGCGTGATCACGGTCGCGGCGACGGGCAAGACCGGCGCGCGTGCCTCCTACTCCAACTTCGGCGCCAAGGTGGCCCTGGCCGCGCCGGGCGGCGACACCACCGGCGCCATCCTGTCCACCTACAACACCGGCGCCACCACGCCCGGCACCGACAGCTACGCCGGCATGATGGGCACCTCGATGGCCACGCCCGTGGTCAGCGGCGTCGTGGCCCTGATGCTGCAGGCCAACAAGAACCTCACGCCGGATCAGGTGAGCACCCTGCTCAAGAGCAGCGCCCGCGCATTCCCGGCCCCCTGCTCGGGCTGCGGCGCCGGCCTCGTGGATGCGAATGCCGCCGTGAACGCCGCCCTGGCCGCGGCCGGCACCCCCACGCCGACACCCACGCCGACGCCGACGCCCACGCCGACCCCGACGCCCACGCCCACGCCCACGCCCACGCCCACGCCCGGCCCGACGGCCATCAAGGAGGCGGAGCCCAACGACAGCGTGGCCAAGGCCCAGGTCATCAGCGTCACCAGCGCCGCCATCAGTGGCTCGATGGCCAGCAACACGGACAACGACTACTACCGCTACAGCATCCCCGCCGGCAAGACGCTGAAGGCCACGCTCACCGCCGGTGCGAGCTCCGGCTTCGGCCTCGGGGCCTACACGAGCAGCGGTCTGCAGCTCGTGCTGTCCAACGGCGTGCTGGGCGCGACGCAGGTGCTGCAGATCACGAACACCGGCTCCACGGCCGTGACCGTGGTGCTGCGCGTGCTGCGGACCACCGGCACCACGGGCGGCTACTCGCTCGGCCTGGGCGTCTGAGCCCCACGACCCTTTTCTTCGTCCTTGCTCCTCCCTTTGAGCGCGCGCTGCAGCAGCAGAGCGCGCTCTTTTTCATTGAGGCTCAGGGCGGCCGCCTGCTCGAAGGCCGCCGCCGCCTCCGCCCAGCGCTGCTGGCGCTCCAGCAGGTCGCCCCGCACGCTGTGCCACCAGGGGTAGCGCTGCATCGGGCCGTCCGCGCCGAGCGCGTCGACGAGCAGCAGCGCCTCGGCGGCACTGCCTTGCGGCGCGCGGCTCAGGGCCACGGCCCGGTTGAGCGCGACGACGGGGGAGGGCCAGCCCTCCAGCAGCCGGGTGTAGAGGCCCAGGATCAGCGACCAGTCCGTGTCCTCGGGCCGCGTGGCGCGCGCATGGCAGGCGGCGATGCCCGCCTGTAGCAGGTAGTAGCCCGGCGCCGCGCCCAGCGCGCGGCAGGCGGCCTCGCCGGCCGCGAGCGCGGCCAGGCCGCGGCGGATGAGCAGGCTGTCCCAGCGCCGGCGGTCCTGGTCCATCAGCAGGACCGGGGCCCCGTGGGCGTCGAGACGCGCGGCCTGCCGCGACGCTTGGATCTCGACCAGGGCGAGCAGCCCCAGCACCTCGGGCTCCTGCGGCAGCTGCGAGGCCAGCAGGCGCGCCAGGCGCTGGGCCTCGGCCATGAGGTCCGGCCGCAGCCAGTCGCTGCCGGAGCTGGCGGCATAGCCCTCGTTGAAGATGAGGTAGACCACCTCCAGCACCGCGCCCAGGCGCTGCAGGCGCTCGGCCGGGCCGGGCAGCTCGAAGGGCACCTGGGCCTCGCTGAGCGTGCGCTTGGCACGGCTGATGCGCTGCGCCACGGTGGGCTCGGGGCACAGATAGGCGCGGGCGATCTCCGCGGTGCTCAAGCCGCCCAGGAGCCGCAGCGTCAGCGCCGCGCGGGCCTCGGGCGAGAGCAGCGGGTGGCAGGCCGTGAAGATGAGGCGCAGCAGGTCATCCCCGATGTCGTCGGCGCGGCGCTCGTCCAGGCGGTCGCTGAGGTCCGGCACGACGTGCTCCTGCCGTGCCTCCAGGTCCTGCGCCAGCGCCTCGTGGTGGCGCTCCTGCATGCGCTGCTGGCGCAGGCGGTCCAGCGCGCGGTGGCGGGCGGTGGTCATCAGCCAGGCGCCCGGCTTGTCGGGAAAGCCCTCGCGCGGCCAGTGCTCCAGCGCGGCCAGCAGCGCCTCCTGTGCGATCTCCTCGGCCTCGTCCAGGTCCCGCAGCAGGCGCCGCACGGCCCCGATGACGACGGCCGACTCCAGCCGCCACAGCGCGGCCACGCGGGCGCGCAGGGCGGCGCCGTCATCGCCGCCAGGGCCGTCGCGCGGGGCCTCACTCATGCGCCGGCGGCGTCACCCGCGTTGATCTGGCTCGGGTCCGCCATGTGGACCAGCTCCCACAGATGGCCGTCGAGGTCCTCGAAGCTGTGGGCGTACATGAAGCCGTGGTCCTGCGGCGGGCGCGGCGCGCGGCCGCCGGCGGCGAGGGCGCGGGCCACGAGCTGGTCGACCTCCTCGCGGCTGTCGCAGGAGAGGCAGACCAGCACCTCGGTGCTCTCGTGCGCGTCGGCGATGCGCTTGTCGATGAAGCCCTGGAAGAAGGGGTGCACCAGCAGCATGGCGTGGAGGTTCTCGCCCAGCACGAGGCAGGCGCCCTGCTCATTGCTGAACTGCGGATTGAAGGCGTAGCCCAGGGCCTCGAAGAAGGCGCGCGAGCGCGTCATGTCGGCGATGGGCAGGTTGACGAAGATCTGGCGGTGCATGGAGAGCTCCTTCGTTCAGGCAGCGTCCGGCGGCGTCACGAGCGGCTGGACGAGGTGGATGAGATTGCCGCAGCCGTCCTCGAACAGGACGCTGATGATGGGGCCCATGGCCTGCGGCTCGCCCCGGAAGCGCACGCCGCGGGCCTTCAGGCGCGCATGTTCGGCGGCGATGTCCGGGGTGGTGAAGGCGGCAGCCGGCATGCCGGCCTCGTACAGCGCGCGCTGGTAGGTCCGCGCGGGCTCGAAGCCCAGGGGCTGCAGCACCAGCTCCACGCCCGGCAGGCCCTCGGGCGAGCGCACGGTGAGGAAGCGATAGGGGCCCATGGGGATGTCGGCGCAGGTCTCGAACCCCAGCTGCTGGGTGTAGAAGCGCAGGGCCGTGTCCTGGTCATCGACCAGCAGGGGACTGAACTTGATCTGCATGTCAGGGGGTCTCCGCCAGTTGCTGCAGGTGCTTCAGGCCCTGCTCGAAATCGTTGCCGACCATGCGGTCCATGTTGAAGACCAGGCCCATCAGCTTGCTCAGGTAGGGGCTCGGGCCTTCCATGGCCCAGCTCAGCTCCGTGCTGCCGTCGGGCTGCGGGCGGATCTGGAAGATGGCCTGGTTGTGCGCCTCGAAGGGCTGGATGAAGTCCAGGCGCAGGCGCACCTCCTCGGCGGGCTTGAGCGCGGTGATCTCCATGCTGCCCTGGCCGAGCTCCTTGCCTTCCCAGGCGTAGCGGGCGCCCACGCCGGCCGCGGGGCCGCTGTACTCGCCCTTCGCGGTGGGCTCCTTGCGCAGCCAGGGGTTCCAGCGGTTGAACTGGTGCAGGTCCTGGATGAGCCCGTAGACCGTGGCGGGCGGGGCCTGGATGCGCTGGTGACGCTCCACGCGGAAGCTGTCCGGGCGGAACGCCGCGACGACGAGCACGCCGACGATCAGCAGCAGGACGAGGAGTCCGAGGGTCTTGATCATGCGCCTTCTCCTTGGCGGCCCGCCTCCAGGGCCTTGAAACGGTCGATGCCTTCGACGGCGTCGAAGTCCTCCAGGTCGTACAGCGGCCGCACCTCGATGCAGCCGGCCTGCCCCGGGCCGAAGGGCGCCGGGAAGCGCCGCGCCCATTCCAGGGCTTCCTCGCGGTTGCGGACCTGGATCAGCGTGTAGCCGGCGATCAGCTCCTTCGTCTCGGTGAAGGGGCCGTCCAGCAGCCGGGCGCCCTGCGGGCCGTGCTCGATGCGCCAGCCCTCGCGGCTGGGCTTCAGGCCCGCGGCGTCCAGCAGCACGCCCGCGCGGGCCAGCGCCTCGTGGAAGTCCGCCATCTGCTGCATCAGCGCCGGCTCGGGCAGGCCGCCCGCCTCGCTGGTGGCGTTGGCGCGCACCAGGATCATGAATCGCATGTCATCCTCCTTGAACGGGCCGCGCCTTGCGGCCCCATGCCGGTACGACGATCGGCGCGCCGGGATTTCGACACGCGGCGGTGAGATCCGGGTTTCTACTGAGCGTCGTCGAAGCAGGGCCCCACGCCCCGGACTTCCACCGTCGCCCATTCGGCGGCGGGGCAGCGCGCGGCGATCTCGAGCGCGGCCTCGCGCGTGGGGACGTCCAGCAGGAAGAAGCCGCCCACCAGCTCCTTGCTCTCGGCGAAGGGGCCATCGGTGATGCTGAGCTGGCCGTCGCGCTTCTGCACGCGGCTGCCGCGCACCGCCAGGGAGTTGCTGGCCAACAGCCGCCCTTGCGCCTGGAGCTCGGCGCCGAACTGCAGCATGCGCTCGTAGACCTGCTCGCCGGCCTCCCGGCCGCGCTCGGCCCGTTGGCCGTGGGGTTCGAGGATCAGCAGCATGTAGCTCATGGGGGCGGCTCTGGGCGGGTGGAGGAGTGGCGGATTGTGCGCCGGGCGCCACGCCGTGCCGTCCGGGCAATCACCAGCCCTGGCGCAGTCATGGACTTGATCGAGAATCAGCGATCAGTTGTCACCGACGTCACGCCATGCAGTTCATCTCCCCCACCCGCAAGCCCGCCCTGGGCTCGATCGCCGCCGCGCTGGCCACCCTGGCGCTCGCCGCCCTGCCGCACCAGGCTGCCCACGCCTTCGGCGCCACCGGCCATTCGGCGGTCGGTGACATCGCCGCGACGCTCATCAAGGGCACGCGCGCCGAGCGCGAGGTGGCGCGCATCCTCGGCACGACGAGCCTGCACGACATCGCCGTCTGGGCCGACTGCGTGAAGGGCATCGACCCGTCCAAGGGCTTCGCCTACACGGTGACCGGCCGCTACCCCGAGTGCGCGCCCTTCGAGAACAAGCCGGAGGAAGAGGCCCTGATGCGCGACTACGTGAAGCGCAACAACGAGGGCTGCTCGCCGAAGCCGGGCGAGGAGAGCTGCCACAAGCAGTACCACTACACCAATCCTGCCCTGGAGCGCGGCCGCTACAAGGCGGGCGCGGTGGGCACGAGCGACCACGACATCGTCGCCGCGATCGACGCCGCCCGGCTGCGCCTCGCCGGCGGCACCGTGCCGGCGCCCTTCGCGCTGCAGACCGAGCGCGAGGCGCTGGCGCTGCTCGTCCATGACCTGGGCGACCTGCACCAGCCGCTGCACGTGGGCTCCGTCTACCTCGACGAGAAGGGCCAGCGGCGCGATCCCGACGTGCAGGGCGACGATCCGCAGGCCCGCACCGTCGGCGGGAACGCCCTCGTGATCAACGGCCCGAACGGCCCCGGCGGCAACCTGCACGCCTACTGGGACAACCTGCCGGGCAAGCTCGGCGCCGAGCAGCTGGCCGCCCTGCCGGCCGCCGCGCGCCAAGTGCCCGGCACCGCCGGCCCGGTGGCGCAGTGGCCCGCCCTGTGGGCCAGCGAGACCATGGCCGAGGCCGAGAGCGCCTACGCCAACGTCCAGTTCGGCGAGCGCCAGTCCAGCCTGCGCGGCTCGCGCTGGGCGGTGACGCTGCCGGCCGACTACGACGCCCGCAACCAGGCGCTGATCCGCCAGCAGCTGGCCCGCGCCGGCGCCCGGCTGGCACAGCTGCTGCAGACGATCTGGCCGGATGCCGCCAAGCCCTGATCAGCGCTGCGCGGCGGGGACACCCGCTGCCGTGACGCGTGTCCGATCTGACGGAAGAATCCGCCCATGATTGCCGCGCCCCTGCGAGATGACGAGGAACGGGCCCTGGCCGCTCTGCGCGCCTTGCAGGTGCTGGACAGCGCGCCCGAGCCCGAGTTCGATGCCCTCGTCCGCACCGCCTCGCTGGTCTGCGGGGTGCCGGTGTCCACGCTCACGCTGATTGACGCGCACCGCCAGTGGTTCAAGGCCCAGGCGGGAATGCCGGGTCTGTCGGAGGCGCCGCGCGACATCGCCTTCTGTGCCCATGCGGTGCTGGGGGATGCGATCTTCGAGGTGCCGGACGCCCGTCTGGACGAACGCTTCGCCGACAACCCGCTGGTGCTGGGCGAGCCCTACCTCCGCTTCTATGCCGGGGCGCCGCTGCGACTGAGCGGCGGGGAGCACGTCGGCACGCTGTGCGTGATGGACCGCGAGCCGCGCCGGCTCGACGGCACGCAGCGCGAGGTCCTGCAGCAGCTCGCCGTGGTCGCCAGCCAGCTGCTGGAAGGGCGGCGCGCGCGACGCATCGAGCGCCACGCCATGGCCGAGGCCACCCGGGCGGCGTCCCTGCTGCAGCACAGCGCGGACGCCATCCTCAGCATCGACCGCCAGGGGCGCATCTGCCGGGCGAACGCGGCGGCCGAGCGCCTCTTCGGCGCGGCGCCGCTGCAGCTCCTGGGACGGCCGCATGCCGACCTGGTGCCCGCGCCGCTGCAGGCCCGCGAGCTCAACAACCGGCAGGCGCTCGGCGCCGGCGAAGCCTTCAGCCATGAGAGTGAACGCCTGCGCCTCGACGGGCAGCGGCTGCTGGTGTCCGTCACGCTGGTGGCGGAGTCCGGCCCGCAACCGGAGGACGGCGGCGCCACGGAATTCATCCGCGACATCACCGCCCGCGAAGAGGCCGCCCAGGCCCTGGCCGTCAGCGCCGAGCGCTTCCGCAGCCTCAGCGACTGCGTGCCGGTGGGCGTGTTCCACGTCGACCGCAGCGGGCTGTCGGGCTACACGAACGAGCGGTGGCGGCAGATCTACCAGCTCTCGCTCGGGCAGGTGAGCCACGAGGCCTGGCTGGCGTGCGTCCACCCGGAGGACCGCGACCGCGTCCGTGAGGCCTCGCATCTCAGCCAGGGCGGCAACATGCCCTTTGACGAAACCTACCGCGTGGTGTGGCCCAGCGGCGAGATCCGCCATGTGCGCAGCCGCGCGCAGGAGCTGCTGAGCCTGCGCGGCGAGCCCCTGGGCTTCGTGGGCATGGTGGAGGACATCACCGAGCGGCGCGCCTTCGAGAGCCAGCTCGTGCAGGCGCGGGACCAGGCGCGCGCGGCGGCGCAGGAGGCGCTCGAGAACGCCCGCCTGCTGCGCAACATCGCCGATGCCGTGCCGGGGCTCGTCGCGTACTGGCGGCGGGACCTCAGCTGCCGCTTCGCGAGCCGCTCCTTCCTGGACTGGTACGGCCGCAGCCGCGAGGAGATGCTGCAGCTGACCATGCCCGAGGTGCTCGGCGCGGACGCCTTCGCGCGCACGCAGCCCTATCTGGGCGGTGTGCTGGCCGGGGAGGTGCAGGCCTTCGAGCGCAGCATCCGCCGGCCCGACGGCCGCCTGGGCCACATGCTGGTCCACTACGTGCCCGACACCGACGCGCGGGGCGAGGTGCGCGGCATCTTCGCCGTCGCCAACGACGTGACGAGTCTGAAACTCGCCCAGCGCGAGCTGATGCTGGCGGCCACCGTCCTGGATGCCACGGTGGACGCCATCATGGTGACGGACGCCCAGGGCGTCATCCTGTCCGTCAACCCGGCCTTCACCGCGATCACGGGCTTCGAGGCGCAGGAGGTGCTCGGGCGCACCCTGGACCTGCTGGGCCGCGATGACCCGGCACTGGAGGCACAGGCCCGGCTGGCGCTGCGCACGCAGCGGCACTGGCAGGGCGAGCTGTGGCGGCGTCGCAAGAGCGGCGAGGCCTTCCTGCAGTGGCTGGATGTGAGCCTGATCCCCGACGACGACGGCGCGGGCGAGCGCCTGCTGCATGTGTTCAGCGATGGCACCGAGCGCCGCCAGCGCGACGAGCGCCTGCGCCACCTGGCCTTCCACGACGCGCTCACGGGGCTGGCCAACCGCAGCCTGCTGATGGAGCGGCTGAGCCGCCTCCTGGGCCAGACGCACCGCGAGCGCCGCGAGCTGGCGCTCATGTACATGGACCTGGACGGCTTCAAGGCCGTCAACGACAGCGTGGGCCACGCCCAGGGCGATGCGCTGCTGCGCCTCGTGGCGGCCCGCATGACGCCGCTGGTGCGAGACACCGACACCCTGGCCCGCCTGGGCGGCGACGAGTTCGTCCTGCTGCTGGACCAGGCCGCCGGCATGCAGGAGCTCGAGCAGGTGGCGGGGCGGCTCATCGAGGCGGTCAGCCAGCCGGTGGTGCTCGCGGGGCAGAGCGTGGTGGTGGGCGTTTCCGTGGGCATCGCCCGTTTCCCGCTGGACGGGCGCAGCGTGGAGACGCTGATGCGCGCGGCTGATCTCGCCATGTATGCCGCCAAGGCGGGCGGACGCAATCGCTGGCAGTTTGCCGACCCGCCGGACACGGCCTGAGGCCGGGCTCCGGCGGGGCGCTATGCTGCGGGACGGGCGGGCCCCCGCGCGCCCGGGCCTGACGCCTTCACGCCTCCTTCACGCTGCCCCCTCGCCGCCATGACACACCACCTCCGCCTGCCCGTCGCCTTCGCCCTCGTGCTGCTGGCCGTGCCGCCCCTGGCGGCCCGGGCGGACAGCAGCTCGGTGGCGTCGATCTCGGCGAGCGTGTCCAAGGCCGTGGGCAGCGTCTCCGACTCGATCCAGGGATCGAGCCACAGTGCGAGCGGCCCACGCGTCGCGGCGGGCCCCTACCGCGTGGTGGAGATCGCCGCGGCCGAAGACCGTCCGGGTGTGGAGCGCGTGCAGCTGCAGGGGGACGCGGCGCAGTTCACGCTGCTGCTGCCCGCCGAGGTGCGACAGCGCGCGGCGCTGCAGGCCGGCGACCGCGTCGCCGTGAGCACGCCGGCCTACGGCGTGGCGTTCGTTCGCGAGGGCGCCGCCGAGCCCTTCTTCCTGGCACTGGACGACGCCTGGCGCCATGAGTTCCAGCGCCAGGCCGTGACGCGGTGAACAGGTCCCGGCGGGGCCGCAGGCTGGCGGCACCCGGACCGGGCCGGTGGCTGTCCCGCGTGGCGACCCGCTGGCTGCTGGCCGCGGGGCTGAGCCTTTTTCCCCTGGCACCCGCATGGGCCGGCGCCGAGCTGCTGTGCGCCGCCGAGCGGGATCCGACGGTCGCCCAGCAGGCCCGCGCCCTGCGCTTCAGCGTGGCCCTGCGCGAGCTCCTGGCGCAGAGCGGGCAAGACCTGGCCCTCATCGCGCGTGATGGCCTGGACCTTCGCCGCTTCGGCCAGCGCTACTCGCACGCCGGCCTCGCCCTGCGGGACAACCCGGCGGGCCCCTGGGCCGTGCGCCAGCTCTATTTCGACTGCGACAGCGGCCACCCGCGCCTCTTCGACCAGGGTCTGGCCGCCTTCGTGCAGGGCGGGCAGCGCGCCGGGCAGGGCTTCGTCGCCTTGCTGCTGCTGCCGGCGCAAGCCGCGCAGACGCTGCGCGCCGTGGCGCTGGACAACGCGCGGGCCCTGCAGCTGCTGCACCCGGCCTACAGCGCCAATGCCTACGTCTTCGGCCTGCGTTTCCAGAACTGCAACCAATGGCTCGCGGAGCTGCTGGCGGCCGCCTGGGGCGACGCGCAAGACCGCGCCGAGGCGCAGCAGTGGCTGCGCGGGCAGGGTTACGAGGGCACCACGATCCAGCTGCCCGGCCGTCCCTGGCTGTGGTTGGCGGCGTTCAGCCCCTGGCTGCATCTGCAGGAGCACCCGCAGGACGATCTCGCCGCCGCGCGCCAGCGCATCAGCCTGCCCCAGGGCCTGATGGACTGGCTGCAGCTGCGATTTCCCGACGCCCGCCGTGTGGACCTCTGCGAGCGCGCGGAAGGGCTGCTGGTGCGCGAGGGGGGCTTCCGGCCGGACGAGCCCTGCGCCGAGCGGCCGGGGGACCGCTGGGTCGCGGCCGAGGGCTAGCGCGGGCGGCGCACGAGGCGCACCCGCCAGCCGTCCTCCCCGTCCGGGATCATCAGGATGTCCCCGCCGCGCCGCTGCCCCACCCGACCGTTGACCTCGGTGACGACGACGATGCGGCACACATGGCTGCGACCCGAGTGGTACTCGCAGCGCACGGCCTCCAGCTCCACGATGCGCACCATCTGCTCGCGCGCACGCGCCGGCCCGAGGGTCTCGATGAGCGCGGCATTGCTCTCCTCCACATGCCGCCGGTAGGCCTGAGCCACCTCCACCAGGCCCGGCGGTGACGGAGGCTTGCGCGGGTCCGCCCGCGCGGGCGTCAGGACGGCCAGGAGCAGCGAGGGCAGCATGGTTTTGAGCCAGCGCAGAGACCCCACGCGCCGGGGCGGTTCCGGCGGTGCCACTTTGCGCCAGGGCAAGGACAGGGGCGGGGGGACGCCGTTCAATGAAGGCTTCAACAACGACCTTCGGACGTCACCATGAAAGCCATCGAACTGCTGTTCACCAGCGATGTGGGCCTGATGAGCCTGACCGTGCTGGCCATCACCCTGGGCATGGGCGGCTTCTACCTGCGCTACTTCCTCAAGCATGTGAAGGACGACACCGCCGCGCAGGCCCGCCGCTGAGGCGGTGGCCTTCGGGGCATCCGGCAGGGCGGCGTGCTGCATGAAGGCGCTCAGCGGGTGACGATGTCCCGGTGCATGGGCGCGAGCAGCGCCAGCAGCTCGCCCTGCAGCGCGAAGGGCACACCCGCGGCGTCCAGCGCGTCCTGCAGGTCCTCGACCAGCGCGTTGAAGTGGGCGGTCCGCAGCCCCATGGCGGCGTGCGCGTTCTTCATGGTCTCGCCTTCGTAGCGGCAGGGGCCGCCGGAGGCGGCGCACAGCTGCTCCACGAGCTGCGTGCGCAGGTGCCGGACATTGGTGTCCTTGAAGAACTCCTGGATGCGCGGGTCCCGCGTGGCCCGTTGCAGCAGGCCGTCGACGACCGTCTCCAGCGCGGCCTGGCCGCCCAGGCGGGCATACAGGCTCTCCTGCGCGCGCGCGCTCGCGGGGGCAGCGAGGATCAGGGCCAGGATGAGGGCGTTGGCGTTCATGGGCGGGCTCCTCGGGGCATCTGGTGCACGTCGTGCGGGGGCGGTCAGTAGGCGATCTGGGCCGAGAGGTACAGCCCCGTCTGACGCCGCGGCACGACGCCGGGCACGATGGCGCCCAGGTCCACCCAGGCCGCGGTGAGCGAGAACTGCTTGCTCGGCGCCCACGCGATGTAGAGGTCCTTCCAGTCCTGCTCGGCCAGGCCCTGGCCCAGGGCGGAGGGGTTGAGCTTGTCCGGCTTGGCGCGGTACTCGGCGCCCACGGCCAGATGGCGGTTGAGCAGGTAGGCCACCGACAGCTCGGGCTGCAGGCTGTAGCGGCTGCTGGCGGCGCCGCCGTAGCCCAGCAGCCCGTTCTGGTTGGCGCGGGTGGCGCGCAGCGTCAGGCTCAGCAGCGTGCTGTGCCGCAGCAGGAGCTTGGTGGCGCTGAGGTAGAGCTCCGTGTCACTCGAGCGCGCGCCGAGACTGGCCAGCGTGGGTGCCAGCGCGCCGGCATGGCTGCGCTTGTGTTCGAGCCCGAGCGTGATCTGGGGCATCCAGCGGTCGCTGTCGAGCACCGCCTCGCCGGCAAGACGCCACTTGGCGCCCAGGATGTCCTGCTTCAGGTGCAGCCCCGGCAGCCCGAGCGCGGCGCCGGTGGGGCCGGTGGCGAAGTCCTGGCGGGCGAGGCTCAGCTCGAAGCGGTCGTGCAGGCCGAGCGCGGCACCGTAGACCGTCAGGCCGTAGTCCTGGGTGCGCAGGCGCGTGGCGAAGGCCGTGGCGCCGACCTCGCCCGGTGCGGCATAGCTGCCGATCAAGGCCCAGGGGGTGAGACCGCCACCGGCGGCGCCGTCAATGCTGCTGACGCCCCCCGTGAGCAGGAGCTTGCCCTGCCCCTGCGCGACGGCCGCGCCGGGCACCGCCAGGCAGGCGGCCAGCAGGAGCGAGGCCCCGCGCGGGGCGCGACGGGGCGAGTCGAGGGGCGATCGGGGGCGGCGTGCGGACATGGCGCTCCTGGGATGCGGCTCGGGGCCCCACCCGGCGCCGGTCGATTACCAGCTGCCGGTGTTGGGCATGGATGCCCAGGGCTCGGCGGGAGCCAGGGCGGGTCCATTCTGCAGCAACTCGATGGAAATGTTGTCGGGCGAGCGCACAAAGGCCATGCGGCCGTCCCGGGGTGGCCGTGCAATCGTCACGCCGTGCTCGGCCAGACGCTCGCAGGCCGCGTAGATGTCGTCCACCGCGAAGGCCAGGTGGCCGAAGTTGCGCCCGCCGGTGTAGGTCTCGGACGTGCCGTCCGGTGCGGGCCAGTTGTAGGTCAGCTCGACCTGCGGCTGGAAGGGGCCGTCGGCATCGCCCGGGGCGGCCAGATAGACCAGGGTGAAGCGGCCGGCCTCGTGCTCGGTGCGGCGCACCTCGCGCAGGCCCAGGGCGTCGCGGTAGAACTTCAGGGACGGGTCCAGGTCGGTGACGCGGACCATGGTGTGCAGGTACTTCATGGCTGCTGGGCGGAAGAGGCTTGGGAGAGTGCCATTGTGGCCCCGCGCCCGGCCGTCTGCCGGCCTGGGGTCTTGGGCGCGGCGATGCCCAGCAGGCGGCGCAGGCCGGGGACAGGTCTTGCCAGGCGGTAGACCGCGGCACAGGCCAGGAAGGTCAGGCTGACCAGGAGCAGGGCCTCCAGGCCGTCCGGCAGCTGCAGCGGCTCCAGCAGGGGCGTCAGGCCCACGATCACGCTCTGATGCAGCACATAGGCGCAGAACACGGCGGCGCCCAGGCCGGCGCGCCAGCGGTGGTCACGGTCCAGGTGGCGCTTGGCAAAGCCCAGCACGGCGAGCAGGGCGGCGCCTTGCTTCAGGCCGTAGAGCAGGCGCTGGGCGTAGAGCACGAAGGTCGAGGGCTCGTGGTCGGCGTAGTGCTGGATGTAGAGCCCGAAGCCCAGCCAGCCGGCCAGGAAGAGGGCCAGGGCCGGCCAGCGCAGGCGCTCGGCCCAGCTCCACAGCGCGGGGGCCTGGGAGGCCGCCATCCAGCCGACCAGGAAGAGCCACAGCGAGACCATGTGGTTGTACCAGTCCCCGGTGAGGTTGTGGGTGACGGGGAACAGGCCGTAGAAGCAGCGGGCCGCCATCAGGGGCAGGCACAGGCCGGCCAGCCACAGGCCCCCCCGCGGGCCCTGCAGCCCCCGCTGCAAGACCTGACCCCCACGGGCCAGGGGCTTGGCCAGCAAGGCGGCCAGCAGGCAGTAGCTCCACAGGTAGGGCAGGAACCAGAGATGGTTCCAGGTGGGCAGCGTCAGGCATTTGTCGCCCTCGCAGAAGCCGTGATAGGCCTTGAAGTAGAGCCCCAGGAAATCCAGGTAGCTGCCGGCATAGCCCATCTTCTGCACCACCTCGAGGTAGGGCTGGATGGGCACCACGACCGCCATGCCGAAGATCAGGGGCCACAGCAGGCGGCTGCTGCGCTCGCGGATGAAGCGGCCGCGGCTCTGCAGCTTGCCCATCAGCTGGCTGGCGGCCACGCCGCCGATCAGGAAGAGCAGCCCCATGCGCCAAGGGTTGCTCAGCAGCATGAGGGGCTCGATCGAGTCGTGGATCACGGGGTTCTTCACGTGCCAGCCCCAGCTCACGTAGTACATGCCCACGTGGTACGGGATCAGCAGCGCGAAGGCGGCGATGCGCAGCCAGTCGATGAAGAGGAGGCGGGAAGGGGTGGCGGTGTTCATGCAGACATCGTCGCGGCGCAGGCGCCTTTCGCCCCAGTGTTTCGGGGCGAGTCGCCACGCCGGCGGGGTGAATGGCCGCCGGCGTGGTGGAGCTGGCGGACCAGGTCAGGGAGCGCGGCGTCCGGCCAGGGCACGGGCCGCGTCCATCGCCCCCGGGAGGCGCCCCGGGCGCGGGGTGGCAATGGCGGCGGCGGGGCGCTGGGCCACCGGCCAGGCGCCGTCGCTACGCCCGAGCAGGACACGGCCTCGGGCGACGATGTCCGGGATGCCGTCGCCGTTCCAGTCCAGCACCTGCATCCCGTCACAGCCTTCGGGCATGTCAAAGTCCTGCGGGCTCTGCCAGCCACCTGCAGCCGTGCGCAGCCAGACCTCGACGACGCTGCCGCGGCACAGGAGCAGGTCGAGCCGCCCGTCGCGGTTGAGGTCGCCCAGCTGCCCGTCCGTGAAGGTGCGGCCACCCCCGGTGGTGAAGGCGGGCTCTAACCCGCCGGCGACGTTCTGAGTCCACAGCTGCAGCGGGATGGCCGATGCGTTCTGGCCGTTGATGATGACCAGGCCTGGCCGGCCATCGCCGTTCCAGTCACCGACCAGGATGCGTCGGCTGTAGTGGCCCTCGATCGTGCGCAAGTAGTCTGCACCGTAGCTATCGCCGTTGCGGAGCGACCAGACCAGCTCTTGCCGCCCGGAACCGCCGGCCTCATCGCGGATCCAGACCCAGTCCAGTTGCCCGTCGACGTTGAGATCTCCCAAGGTGGCGCCGGACGGTACGCTCCCCGGAGCACCACCCGGCGGCATCATGATTCGCGCTGCCCAAGCCTGCGGCCCCATGCGACGCCAGACCTTGAGCCACGTCCCGGTCTGCGCGACGTAGGCCTTGCCGTCCGGGTCGACGCCGCCGCCCACGATGCCCGCCTGAAGCTGGTCGGCCGCGTCGCCGAGGCTCTCCTCGACAAAGCTTCCGTCGGATTGCTGCAGGAGCAGAGCGCGCACGTCGCCCGTGGTCACCAGCAGGTCGGTGCGGCCGTCGCTGTTGAAGTCGCCCGGCGTGATCACCTCAGCGAAAGGGCTGCCCGTCGCAGTGAAGTCCACGCGCCGCACGGGCGCTGCCCAGGTGCCATCCGGCCGACGGGTGCGGGTGAAGAGGCTCTTGCGCTGCGTCGACGTCGAGGTCGCCAGCAGTGCGAGGTCCTGGCTGCCGGGCCCCGACAGATCGGCCTTGCGGACCGTGCCGACGATCCAGCCGTCCATCAGGCCCTGGGGTGGCAACAGGGCGCCGCCTGTCGTCGTGAAGCTGACCGGCTGGTAGATGGCGTCCTGCCCGGCACGGTCCATCAGTCCCGGCCCGGGATTGATGGTGTAGTGCACGTTCGGCCGCAGCGGCTCGGGCAGGTTCGCAACCAGGTCATTGCCCTGGATCTGGGCCGGCAGGATGCGGGCCGACTGGGTGGGTTCCCACAGCTCGATCGTGGGCTGCTTCCCGCCGGACGTGAAGATCGGCGCACTGAAGCTCAGCCGCAGGGGGGCGGTGAGCGAGGCCTGGAGCTCCCCCTGTGCGGGCTGCGAGCTGACGAGCTGCGGTGCGCGCAGATCCACCTGGAAGCTCAGGAGCGTCTGCGGCAGCGGCACGCCGGCCAGGTCGGTGGCCTTGCCGGCATGGCGCAAGGTGTAGCTGCCGTCGCCCAGCGGCGTCTGCGGCCAGACGGTGATCTCGGTGAGGTTCTGCGAGGGCACATCATGGTTCAGCGGCACTGCGCGGCCGCTCGCATCCACGAGCTCGATGCCGCGCTCGCCCCACAAGGACAGCGGGTCCACGGCATGATCGAAGGTGACGATCATGTAGGTCGGTGCCGTGCGTTGGAGCCCGGCGGTCGGGATGGTCCGCTGCACGCCGGTGGCCACGCTGGGCTGGTGCCGGCTGCCGACGCCGTAGGCCACGACGTCCTCGTCGCTGCTGCCGGTGCGGGTGCCGTTGCGTTCGGTGCTCGAGCGCGCGCGGATGGGGCCGACGCCCGGGGCGTACCAGCGGTCCTCCGTGAAGACCGTGGTGATGCCGTCCGCGCCCGCCGCGGTGCGGATCACGGTGCGGCCAACGGTGCGCACATGGGCCGTGCCGGCGAAGGTGCCCAGGGGCGTCGTCACGGACTCGCGGCCAACGAAGGTGCTGTCGACGTGCAGCGCGAGGCTGTCCGCGCGGCCGTCGCCGTCGACGTCGACCGAGAGGGTCTGGTCCACCAGCGTCGCCGTCTGGCCCAGCGCGAGGCCGGCGCGGAAGACCTGGACCCCGCCCAGGGCACCGGTGATGGGGTCGGAGCCCGGGCCAGGCATGCTATGGACGCCGGTGCTGCGCACCTGCAGGTACTCCTCGTCGACGGTCAGACCGCGATCGCTCGTGCTGCGCACATGAAAGGCCGCTCCCGAGGGCAGGGTCACGGACGCATCCACGCGCTCGATGCGCAGGCGCAAGCCCTGCGGGTCATCGGCCGAGCGCCAGGCACGGGTGTCACCGGCATTCAGCGGATAGAGCGAGGCATCGAGCGCGTCCGCCGGCTGGCTGGTGCCGCCCGATGGCGTCGAGGTGCCACCGCCGGCTCCGCCACCACCGCCGCCACCGCAGGCGCTCAGGGCACCGAGGATGAGCAACAGCGGGACGAGTGACGGCCAATGGCGCGAACGAGCGCGCAGGTTCTGCGATTCCATGGGGGCTCCCTCCTTGCCGGCTGGGCTGGCTGCCTGTGGCGCCGGCTTGTTAGATCTGGCGGGCCGCAGCATAGAAGACGGACTCGGCGGTGTCCATCAGGCTTTCCATGGCGAAGCGCGGTGCGGCCCATATGCGTTCCTGATGCGACTGCCGCGACAAACGAGCCCTGGCGACGCCCAGGCATCGGTGCCGAGGGCGTCACCCCATCACAAGAGGAGGAATCCATGTCCTGGTCTGACCTGTCCGGCTCCGTGCTGCTGTCCCTGCTGATCGGCTTCGGCAGCATCGGCGCCTTCGCCCTGCTGCTGTATGCCGCGGGCATCGTGCGCTACATCCCCAACGACCGCGTCGGCGTGGTCGAGAAACTCTGGAGCGCCACGGGCTCCGTGCAGTCCGGCCTGCTGGCGCTGGACGGCGAGGCCGGCTTTCAGCCCGCGCTGCGCCGCGGCGGCTTCCACTTCTTCACGCCTTTCCAGTACCGGGTGCACATCCATCCCATGGTCTCGGTGACGCAGGGCAAGATCGGCTACGTCTTCGCCCGCGACGGCGTAGACCTGCCCGCGGGCCAGACGCTGGCCAGCAACGCCGAGGTCGACGACTTCCTCGATGTGCGCAGCTTCCTGCAGCACGGCGGCCAGAAGGGGCCGCAACGCAAGGTGCTGCGCGAGGGCACGCACGTGATCAACCCGGCGCTGTTCGTCGTGATGACCGAGGAGGCCACCTATGCGCTCAACATGGACGCCCATGAACGCAGTTACTACGAGCGCATGCGCGGCCTGCTGGAGGAGCGCAACGCCTTCTCGCCGGTGGTGATCAAGGAGAAGAGCGGCACCCACGACTCCGACCAGCTGGCCGTGGTGACGGTGCAGGACGGGCCGGCGCTCTCGCGCGACGAGCTGCTTGCGCCCGATGTCGGCGATGCGCACAACAGCTTCCAGGAGCCCGAGCGCTTCCTCGCCGCCGGCGGCCGCCGCGGCCGCCAGGAGCGCGTGCTGGTCGAGGGCACCTACTACATCAACCGCCTCTTCGCGACGGTCGAGTTCATCAGCAAGACCATCATCCCGGTGGGCTTCGTGGGCGTGGTCGTGTCCTACACCGGCGCGCGGGGCGAGGATGTCTCGGGCAGCGAGTACAGCCATGGCGAGCTGGTCAATGCCGGCTGCCGTGGCGTGTGGCGCGAGCCGCTGATGCCTGGCAAGTACGCCTTCAACACCTACGCCGGCAAGATCGAGCTGGTGCCCACCACCAACTTCGTGCTGATGTGGAAGAGCGGCGAGAGCGGCTCCAGCTTCGACTCCAACCTGCGTGAGATCACGCTCATCACCAAGGACGCCTTCGAGCCGCAGCTGCCGCTGTCCGTGGTGGTGCACATCGACTACCGCAAGGCGCCGATGGTGGTGCAGCGCTTCGGCAACGTGAAGCAGCTGGTGGAGCAGACGCTGGACCCGATGGTGTCGAGCTACTTCAAGAACGTCTCGCAGACGCACACCTTCATCGAGCTGATCCAGTCGCGTTCGGAGCTGCAGACCAACGCGTCGCGGGACATGCGCGAGCGCTTCCTGGCCTACTCGCTCGAGTTCCAGGAGGTGCTGATCGGCACGCCGCGCCCGCAGGCCGGCGACCACAAGATCGAGGCCATCATGGCCCAGCTGCGGGACCGGCAGATCGCCCGCGAGCAGGTCGAGACTTTCGCGCAGAAGGAGATCGCGGCCAACAAGCAGCGCGAGCTGAACGAGGCCGAGAAGCGGGCCGAGAAGCAGGCGGAGCTGACGGCCTCGCTGGTGGACATCTCGATCAAGGAGAACCACGGCGCCGCCGCGGTGAAGGCCGCCGAGAAGCGCCGGCAGGAGGTCGAGGCGCTGGCCCAGGGCGAGCGCTACCGCCAGGAGGCCGAGGGCCAGGGCCGCGCCGCCGCCATCCGCAGCGTGGGCGAGGCCGAGGGTGCGGCGATCCGGGCCAAGTCGGAGGCACTGGAGGGCGAGGGCGCCGACAAGCAGCTGATGCAGACCGTCATGCTGCGACTGGCCGAGGCCTTCGAGACTGCGCGAGTGCCCCTGGTGCCGCAGATCCAGCTGGGCACGCCGGGCGGCGAGGGCGGCAACGCCTTCGGCACGCTGCTGGGCCTGATGACGGCGCTCAAGGCGCGCGAGCTGGAAGGCGGCTCCGCCACCGTTCAGCCGCGCACCTGATCGCGATAGTTGCGCGAGACCCGCAGCTGCTGCCCCCCGCGCAGCGTCAGCAGCGCCTCGCCGTGCGGCAGGCCCTCGATGCTGTCGATGTGGTCGGGGTTGACCGCATGGCTGCGGTGGATGCGCAGGAACTGGCCGGCCACCGCCGGATGCTCCAGGAAGGCGCTGAGCGTGCGCCGTTCCAGGTAGCTGTGCGGGGGGGCGTGCAGCTCGATGTAGTTGTCGGCCGCCGAGACCCACTGCAGCTCGGCCAGCGGCAGCTTGTGCAACCGGCCCTGGCGCTGCACCAGCCAGTGGCCGGACGCCGGCTGCAGCTGCTGCAGCGCCGCGATGAGGCCGCCGCGCGCGGCCCCATGCGCGGGCTGCGCAGGCAGCAGCCGCCCCTGCAGGCGCTGCAGGGCCGTCGCCAGGCGCTCCGGGCTGCAGGGCTTGAGCAGGTAGTCCACGGCGTGCAGGTCGAAGGCCTGGATGGCGTGCTGGTCGAAGGCCGTGCAGAAGATGACGGGCAGCTGCGGCGGCAGCTGCAGCGCCAGGTCCAGGCCGCTCTGGCCGGGCATCTGGATGTCCAGGATCAGGGCCTGGATGTCGGGGTGGCGCTGCAGCTGCTCCAGGGCCTCGTCGGCATGGGCGGCCTCGCCGACCCACTGCACGCCAGGCTGGTCGGCCAGCAGGCGGCGCAGGCGGGCGCGGGCCGGCGCTTCGTCATCAACGACCAGCAGCCTCATGCGAGCACCTCCCGCGCCGGCAGCTGCAGGCGAAGCAGCGTGCCGCCCTGGTCCGGTCCGATCCACAGCGTGGCCGCATCGCCGTAGGCCACACGCAGGCGTTCGCGCAGATTGCTCAGGCCGAGTCCGCCGGCCCGCTCGATCTGCTCGGCGCTCACGCCGCTGTTGCGGATCTCGACCTGCAGCCCGTCCGCCACCGGCCGGGCACGCACCGACACCTCGACCTCGCCCCGGCTCAGCGCCACGTCATGCTTGACGGCGTTCTCCACGGGGTTGAGCAGCAGCAGCGCCGGGAGCGGCCACCGCGCGGCCTCAGCCGGCATCTCCACCCGCACCTGCAGCCGCTCGCCGAAGCGGGCCTGCATCAGCGCGAGATAGGGCTCGATCAGCGCCATCTCCTCGCCGAGCGTCTGCCACCCGCGCTGCTGCGCCGAGAGCGAGGCCCGCAGCAGCTCCGAGAGCTGGCACAGCAGCCGGTCGGCGCGGGCGACGTCCTCATACATCACCGAGGCGATCAGGTTCAGGCTGTTGAAGAGGAAGTGGGGCTGCACCTGCTCGGCCAGGCGTGCGAGCTGCGCCTGGGCCAGCTCGGTGCGCATGCGGGCCATCTCCAGCGCCGACTGCTGACCCTTCAGGTGGGTCAGCCAGGCCTGGCACAGCAGCACGTTGGTGACATAGAAGACCAGGTCCTTGGCCGCCTCGTAGCCGAGCACCTGCCAGGCATTGCCCGGCTCGTAGGGCACGGAGGTGAGGGCATACACCGCGAAGCGCAGGCCGAACATGCCGAGCACATGCAGCACGGTGTAGGCGGCATACCCGGCGGCATGGCGGGCGAGCAGCACGCGCCATCCTCGGCCCAGGCTGGCGCGGTGCCAGCGGAACATCGGCGGCAGCAGCACCGCCACGACCAGCACGGAGCTGAACTCCCACAGGAAGGGCTCCCAGGGGTGCTCACCGCCGTTGCGCAGGTAGTGCTGCAGCTCCGCCAGGGCGAAGAAGACGGCCACCCCGGCCAGCAGGCCGGCGTAGATCCACCAGAAGCGGCGGGGAAGGAGGGAAGCGTCGTGGGGCATGGGCGGCCACGATAGCAGCGCCGCGTGCCCTGCCAAGGCGGTTCACCCCAGGGGCGGGCCCCCTCGCCCCACGGGCGTGCGAGGGGTGGGCGGCGCGTAGACTGCGGGCAGCATTTCAGCAGCAGGACAGGTGATGAAGAAGATCTGCATCGTGGGCATGGGCGCCATCGGCGGTTGGGTGGCGGCGCATCTGGGGCACCGGCTGGGCGATGAGGTTCAGCTCAGTGCCGTGGCGCGCGGGGCGACCCTGGCGGCGCTGTGCGCGCAGGGGCTGCGCATGGACACCGTGATCGACGGCCAGCCCACCCGCGTGACCGTGCCGGTGGTGGCGTCGGACCGTCCCGAGGACCTGGGCCCGCAGGACCTCGTGGTCCTGGCGGTCAAGGGCCCCGCGCTGGCCGATGTGGCACCCCTGGTGCAGCGCCTGCTCGGTCCGCAGACCCGCGTGCTCGTGGCCATGAACGGCGTGCCGTGGTGGTTCTTCCAGCAGCTCGACGGGCCCTGCCGCGGGCTGGCGCTGCAGTCGGTGGACCCGGGCGGCCACGTGGCCGGCCTGATCCCGGCAGACCGCGTGATCGGCTCCGTCGTGCACGCCAGTTGCGCCACGCCCGAACCCGGCCTCGTGAAGCATGTGATGGGCATGGGCCTGATCCTCGGGGACCCGGCCGGAGGCGAGCCGGCGCACATCACCGAGTGGGCCGCACTGTTCCAGCGGGCCGGCTTCAACGCCACGGTGTCCCCGCGCATCCAGAAGGACATCTGGTACAAGCTCTGGGGCAACATGACCATGAACCCCATCTCGGCGCTGACGGGGGCCACCTGCGACCGGATCCTCGATGACGAGCTGGTGCGCGGCTTCGTGAGCGCCGTGATGCGCGAGGCCGCGGCCATCGGCGACGTCATCGGCTGCCCCGTCGGACAGACGCCCGAGCAGCGCCACGAGGTGACGCGCAAGCTGGGCGCCTTCAAGACCTCGATGCTGCAGGACGTGGAGGCCGGCCGCAAGATCGAGCTCGATGCCCTCGTGACGGTGGTCCGGGAGATCGGCCAGCACATCGGCCAGCCCACGCCCAACATCGACGCGATGCTGGGCCTCACGCGGCTGATGGCCCGGACGCGCGGCCTGCTGTGAGCGCCGGCCTGCGGTCTAGCCGCCGCGCGCCTGCAGTCGCAGGCCCGGCTTGAGGCCGAGTTCTGCGATGAGCCCGGTGCGCAGCTCGAGCGCCACGTGCGCGCCCGGGCAGGCGCTCAGGCGCCAGGGGCGCAGGCCCGCCACGCACTTGAGGATCACGCCCTCGCGGTCGAGGTAGACGACGTCCAGCGCCTGGCGCATGCCGAGCATGTGCACGCTGTTGCACGGCGCGATCCACAGCCCGGCGGGCGCGTCCTGCAGAGGGCCGTGGAACAGCAGGCCACGCGCGCGCTCCCACCAGCGCAGCGCGAGGCCGATCCGCACATGCGTGGCGATGCCCTGCAGATGCAGGCGTGCTTCGGGCCAGCCCATTCAGATCCCCGACTGCATGAACTTCATGACGATGGGGAAGCCCAGGACGATGAAGGTGCAGGGAAAGATGAACATGATCAGCGGGCCCAGCATCTTCACGGGGGCTTCCATGGCGAGCTTCTCGGCCCGCAGGAAGCGCTCGGTGCGGCGCTGGTCGCTCTGCGCGCGCAGGATGGGGCCGAGGCTCGAGCCCATGAGCTCGCCCTGGATCAGCGCGCTGACGAGGCTGGAGATGGGGGCGTAGTCCAGGCGGTCGGCCAGGGCGCGCAGGGCCTCGATCCGGGGCTTGCCGCCGCGGATCTCGCGCAGCACGCGGTTGACCTCCACCATCAGCGGCCCGGGCGGGCAGCGGTCCACCGCCTTCTGCAGGGCGCCGGTGAGGTTGAGGCCGGACTCGACGGACAGGGTCACGATGTCCAGGAAGAAGGGCAGGGCCTTGAGCAGCGCCAGGTTGCGGATCTTGGTGTGGTCGCGCAGCCAGATGTCGGGGTAGTGAAAGCCCAGCAGCGCCCCCAGCAGCGCGCCCATCGTGCCGCCGCCCTTGCCCGCGAGGATGACACCGACGCCGGCAAAGCCCAGCGCGGCGACCCATTTGCCGGCATAGAACTGGTGCGGGGTCAGGGCGTAGTCCTGGCCGGCACGGCGCAGCCGGAGCAGGCAGGCCTGCACCCGCCCCTCGCTGATCAGGAAGCCGAAGCTGTTGGCCAGGATGTTGATCAGCGGCCAGACGTACTGGAAGCCGCGCGGCGGCTTGTCGCGGTACTGCGTGTTGGCGCTGCCCAGCTCGGTGTAGAGGCGATACACCGCATAGAACAGCAGCAGCGTGGCCAGCCCGGAGAAGGCGGCGAAGAGATAGACCATGGACATGGTTCAGACGTCGATCGTGACGATCTTCTTGATGAAGAAGGCGCCCATGGTGATCAGGATGAAGATCACGCTCATGGTGCCCCAGCCGTAGATGGTGGTGAACAGCGGCGTCATGGCCCGCGGGTCCATGGCGTAGAGCACGCCGGCCAGCAGGATCGGCAGCATGCCCACGACGATGCCCTGCAGCTTGCCCTGCGAGGTGAGGGCCTTGATCTTGCCCTCCATGACGGCCTTGGCGCGCAGCGTGGCGGACAGCCGCTCCAGGATCTCGGACAGGTTGCCGCCGACCTCCTTGGCGATGGTGAGCGCCGAGACGAAGAGGTCGATGTCCTCCTGCTTGAGGCGCTGCGAGAGGCCGCGCAGCGAATCCTCCAGGGCCAGGCCCAGGCGCTGCTCGCGCAGCAGGACCGAGAACTCCTGGGACAGCGGCGCCGGCGACTCCTTCACCACCAGGTCCAGCGCGATCTGCAGGCTGGCACCGGCGCGCATGGCGCCGGCCATCATGGTGAGACCGTCCGGCAGCTGCTCGACCAGCAGCGCCATGCGCCGGCGACGCAGGATGATCCAGCTGGCGCGGGGCAGGATGGCGCCGCTCAGGCCGCCCAGCACGGCCAGCACGGGCGAGCCCGTGAAGACCCACAGCAGCAGCGGCAGCAGGACGAAGAGCGCCAGGTTCAGCTTGAAGAGCGAACCCGGGTCGATGAAGACGAACATGTCCTCCAGCGACACCTTGGCCGTTTCGGTGAAGCGCGTCTGCCAGCTCAGCAGCGCGCGCCGCGCCAGCAGGAGCAGCACGGCCGTCGCGCCGAAGAGCATCAGCCCGACCAGGACCAGCTGGGACGTCATGCGCGGGCTCCCCGCTGTTCCGGCGGGGTCTCGTCGAAGATGTCCATGCGCAGCGGAATGCCGATGGCCGCCAGCTCCTCGTAGAACTCGGGGACGAAGCCGCGTCCGGTGAAGTAGCCCTGCGTCTTGCCGCGGGCGTCGCGTCCCGTCTGCACGAAGCCGAAGATCTCCTGCAGCTGGATCTTGCCGCTTTCCACGCCGGTCACCTCGGTGATGCTGGTGACCTTGCGGGTGCCGCAGGCGAATCGGGTCTGCTGCACGACGATCTGCACCGCGGAGGCGATCTGCTCGCGGATGGCCGTCACGGGCAGGTCCATGCCGGCCATCAGCACCATCACCTCCAGACGGGCGAGCATGTCGCGCGGGCTGTTGGCGTGGGCGGTGGTGAGCGAGCCGTCGTGGCCCGTGTTCATGGCCTGCAGCATGTCCAGGGCCTCGCCGCCCCGGCATTCGCCGACCACGATGCGGTCCGGGCGCATCCGCAGCGAGTTCTTCACGAGGTCCCGGATGGCGACCAGGCCCTTGCCCTCGATATTGGCCGGGCGGGCTTCGAGCGAGACCACGTTCGGGTGATGCAGCTGCAGTTCGGCCGCATCCTCGATGGTGACGATGCGGTCGCCCTCGGGGATGAAGTTCGACATGATGTTCAGCAAGGTCGTCTTGCCCGAACCCGTGCCGCCGGAGATCAGCATGTTGCGGTGATGCTCCACGCAGACCTTGAGGAACTCGATCATCTCCGGGCTCGCCGAGCCGAAGCGCAGTAGGTCGTCGGAGTTGAGCTTGCGCTTGGAGAACTTCCGGATCGTGATGGACGGCCCCTTGAGCGCCAGCGGCGGGATCACGGCATTCACGCGCGAACCGTCCTTGAGGCGGGCGTCCACCATCGGCGAGCTTTCGTCGATGCGCCGGCCGATGGGCGCCACGATGCGCTCGATGATGCCCTGGACCGCGCGATCGCTGGTGAAGGCCACGGGCCAGCGCGTCAGCTGGCCGGCCTGCTCGACGAAGACCTCGTCCGCCTTGTTCACCATGATTTCGGTGATGGACGGGTCCGCCAGCAGCGGCTCCAGGGGGCCCAGGCCGATGGCCTCGTCCCGCACCTGCTCGAGCAGCGCGCGCTTGTCGATGCCGGCAGGCAGCTCCTTGCCCAGCTTGTCGATCTGCTCCGAGATCAGCTTCTCGGTGAGCTCCTGCAGCTCGTCGTCCGCCATGCGGTGGGTGTCGGTGCGGCGCAGGTCGAAGGACTCGAGCAGGCGCTCGTGCAGCAGGCGGCGGTACTTGAAGCTGACGTCGGTGGCCTCGGTCGGAGCGGCCGGGGCCGCGGCCGGGGCGGCCACGGGCGACGCGGCGGCCGGCGCGGCAGCAGGCGGGGTGGCGGCGGTGGCCGCGGTCTGCGGGCGGAGCTCGATGCCCGCTGCGGCGCTGGCCTGATGCACTGCACCCGCAGGCGCGGCGGGCGTCGCCTCGGCGCCCTGGCGGGCCCAGTGAGCCCGGATGTTGTGGCCGCCGATGCGCAGCGTGGCGCCCGTGGGCACGGGCATCGTGTCCCCCACGCGCTGCTCGCCCAGCCAGGTGCCGAAGCTGGAGTCGAGGTCGCGCACATAGACGCGCTCGTTCGAGACGAACAGCTCGGCATGCCGACGGCTGACCTTCCAGCCGGACAGCACGAGGTCGCACTCGCTGTCCTTGCCGACGATGCAGCGGGTGCTGGCCAGCTGCTGCAGGCCGTCACGGCCCTCGATCTGGATGTGCAGCATCAGCGTGCCTCCTGGCCCGGCTCGGCGCCGTTGCCGCCGGACTCGGGCTTGAGCTTGTTCGTCACGCGCTCGTTGACCTGCTCCGCCAGACTGGCGGCCTTGTCGACGCTCAGGCGGTTGAGGGCGGAGTCGGGCGTGATGACGCGCGGCGTGGCGATCACGATGAGCTCGGTCTGCTCGTTCGTGTGGTCGCGCGACTTGAACAGATTGCTGATGATGGGGATGCGGCCCAGGCCCGGCACGGCGTCGGTGCTGCGCTCCGTGCGCTGGCGCAGCAGGCCGGAGATCACCAGTGGTTCCCCTTCCTTCATGGCGACCTGCGTGTCGGTGCGGTTCGTCGCGAAGGCGATGAAGCCTGCATTGGAGTTGCGGCCGTCAGGCTCGCTCACCTCGACCATCAGTCCGGAGTCGATGTTGCCGTGGCCGTCGGCCAGGGGCTTGAACTCGATGCGCACGCCGTATTGCTTGTAGAACACACCGATCGCGCCATTGCCTTGGCCGACGGGGATGGGGATCTCACCACCCGCCAGGAAGTTGGCCTCGCCACCGCTGCGGCAGCTCAGACGCGGTTCGGCCAGGGTCCAGGCGTCACCGCGGGTCTCGAGGAAGCGCAGGGCACTGGTGATCTGCGTCGCCATGCCGAGGTAGCTGTAGATCGGGTTGCTGGTGTTGACGGGCGGGTAGCCATTGGTCGTTTCCGGGCGCCACGGGGTGTTGCTGTACACGAGCGCATTCGTGGCGAAGGTCGGGCCCGTTGCGCCACTGGCCCACTTGATGCCCAGCTGGTCCAGTGCGCGCTTCTTCACCTCGATCACGCGCAGGTCGATCTGCACCATGCGCTCGAGCTGCAGCGGATCAGCGTCCACCGGGCGGTCGGGCACCAGGTTGAGGATCTGCGGGAAGTTGCTCGCCAGGCGCTTGATGCGCTGGGCGACGGTGCTGTCCTGGTAGCGGCCCTCGATCACGACGCGCTCGCCCACCACGCGGGCGGTGAGGCCCGGGGTTTCCTTCAGCAGGCCCTGGAGCTCCTCCAGCACGCGGTTGGGGCGCGAGGCCAGCACCTCGATCTCGTAGCTCAGCTGCCGGCCGTTCTTCAGCCAGACGTGCATGGTGGTGCGGCCGGCCTGTTCGGCGATCAGCACGATCTCGCGGTCATCGACCACCGTGGCCTTGAGCAGGCCGCCATTGCCGATGGCAATGCGCACGACGCCGGGCAGGTTGATCGTGGAGACATCGCCCACGGCCAGGGTCCGCGTGGGGCCGGACTCGATGGCGACCGGACCCGGGGCCGGCTTGGCGGCGCCGCGGGCCGGTTTGGCCGTCTCGATCAGCGTCGATTGCACGGCCGCGGGGTTCACCGCGCCGCGGCCCGCGCCGGGGCCCGCCGTGGAGGTATCGCCGGCCGGATCGGCATGGGCCGTGGCGCAGAGCGTGAGACAGGCGAGCAGGACGAGCGGACGCGCCAGACCGAGGGTAGGAGTCGAGGACATGGAAGAAGTGAGATTGAATTCGGTGGACATGGCGGCGATCAGGGCTTGGCAGGGGGCGCGGCGGGGGTGCCGAGCTCGCCGCTCAGCGCCAGACGGCTGAGCTGGGTCTTGATGTCAGCCGGACCGCCGCCGCCGCCGACCAGGTACTCGATGCCCTGACGCTCGCCATTGGCGCGGCGCACGCGGCCGGTCAGCAGCACGGTGGGGTCCATGGCGCCGCTGGGGTTGGCGGCCTTGTCGTCCGGGTGGCGCAGCAGGGCGGTCAGGCGGCCGGCCTGCTTGGCGACGATCACGCGCTGGGCATCCTGGGGCGACAGCTCCATGGTGATGGTCGAGAAGGTGCGCTCCTTGCCGTCCTCGTCACGGCGGGTCTGGTTCTGGTCGGTGGCGAGGATCTCCAGGTTGGACAGCAGAGGCTGCGTCACGTCGAGGGAGTCCACCCCCTTGGCGGTATAGAGCAGGTCGATGCGGTCGCCCGGACGCAGCATCCCGGAGACGGAGTTGACGGTGTCCACCTCGAAGGTGAGGGCGCGCTTGCCGACGCCCAGGGTGGAGGAGAACACCTTGTTCCCGTTGCCCTCGGTGTGCACGGGCAGCAGGACGTCGCCGCGCTTGAGGCCGACGATCAGGCGCTGTGTCACGTAGGGCTCGAAGTCTGCCGGCTTCACGGCATCGGCGTTGAGGTACTCGCTGGGCACCTTGCGCACGGCGAAGGAGTCCGGCGCGACGGGCTCGCCGCGCTGCATGTCACGGCGCGCGACGACGACGGAAACCATGTCCTTGCCAGCATTCGCCTTCTCGTCCAGCTCGTTCATCCGCTGATTCAACGCGGCCCCCCCGAGATAGGCCGCGCCGCCGCCCAGGAGAATCGCGGCGCCGAGGAGCAGCCAGTTGCTGTTGAGTTTTTTCAGGGAGAGGGCCATGGTCAGGGCAGGGAGAGGAAATAGCTGAGGTTCTTGTAGAAGACGCGGACGGCTTCGGCCAGGAATTGCGCGGCCGTCTTGCCGTCGAACTCGACGACGAACAGGGCCATCACGAGCACGCTGCCGGCGATGGCGTACTCCAGCGTGGCCTGGCCCTTTTGCCGGCGGGAACCAAACAGTGTGGACATGCTCATGTCGGCGAGTCGGTGAAGTTGAGAGTGAGATGGCTGGCCGAAGCGCCGTCCGCCTGCGTCAGCACGACGTCGACGGAGAGCCCCATGGCGTCGTAGGCGGCCAGCCAGTGGCGGGCGCCGTCCTTGCGCAGGACCTGGTCGGTGACGACGGTCCAGCCCTTGCTGCGTGCATGCGCCACCATGCGCTGGCGTGTGATCTCGAACCCGTCGGGGCACGCGGCCGTCACCAGGCGGCTGCGGCGGGGGCCGTCGCGTGTCTCGGTGACCTGGTTGACCTGCGTTCGCAGCGCGGCAGGCATTTCCACAGGCATGAAATCGCGACGCACGTCACGCCACTGCGCCTGACTCAGCAGCCCGCGGCTGCCAGCGCCGTCGGCCTGCGCCTGAAGGACGAGATGCAGTTGGTCAGTATGGAGTGACAGCGTCTGCCACGGTCCCTGTCGGCCCATCTTCACGCTGCCCAGACGCTTCCACTGGTTCTCGTAGTGGCTCAGGAGCTGCTGCACGGGCAGTTCTGAGTGCAACTGCTGGGCCTGCATGGGCACGCCATTCACGACAGCGGCCACCAGCGCCCACTGGGCCTGGGTGCGGGGCGGCAGGGGGCCGTCCTCCCAGGAAGCCGCGTGCGCAGACACGCAGAGCGCCATCAGCAGGCCGGCCAGGCCCTGCAGGCGTGGCAGCGGGCGACGCGGACTCATCGGCAGCTGTCCCGTTGGGTGTCACCCTCCAGGCGATGGCTGGCGACCACGTTGGCTTTGATGCAGCCGAACTCCGGCTTGTGCGAACTGCCCTCGAGCAGGGAGACCACCAGGGACACCGCCGTGCGGACCGGCGAGGGGATGAAACGCACCGGGACCAGTGGCGACACCGTGGCCACCGTCTCGTCGGTCCCGCCGCTGCCCATCATGTCACCGGCGGCAGCCGTTGCTGCCCCGATCTTCAAGTCAGCCGGCTTGGCTTCGGCCTGGCTCAGGCGGTTCAGCAAGGTGAGCTCCACCTGGGCGCGATGACCGGGTGCATAGTCCTTGCCCATGAATTCCGTAACCTTGTCCAGGCCGGTGTTCATGCCCTTGCTGTTGAGGTCATGCGTGGTCCATCCCACGGTGACTTTGGAGGGGTTGTTCAGCAGTGCCTCGCCGCCCAGATCGCGCCAGAAGGCGGGGAGCTGCTTCGCGTCCTTTGCGCTGGCGACCGTGTCGTCCGACCGGATGGCGCCGCCGTTGAGCGCCTTGGGTGCGAGAAACAGGCGCGCGCGCGTCTGGTCTGCCAGCACGGCATCGGAGAGCCTGGCAGTGCTGGGCTCCAGGGCGCGCTGGAAGGCGGCGTAGCGGCTGGCCTGGGTGGCACGCTGCTGCATGTCGGCATAGCGGCCCAGATAGTTGACGGCCAAGAAGATCGGAACCATGGCGATCAGCGCGACCAGGAATTCGGTCGTCGACTGGCCGCGCTGTCGGTGCGCGATGCGGGGGTGGCGAGGTGTCACTTGGCGTCTCCGAGATTGACCCAGCGCGGCTGGGCCAGGAAGGCCTCCGCACCGGCCTTGCTGAAGCGGTCCGGGGAAATGCGACTGCCTTTGTCGAAGGCCGTCAGCCGTGCATCCACGACGGCCGCCACCGAGCCGATCGCCTTGGACAGGCGGGTGCCGGCGCGCGTCGTGTCGTCCAGGTGGTGTGCCAGGGGCACGCTGCGATTGGCGCCCTGGTAGCTGGTGAAGGGGTAGACCGGCATGTCGGCCCATTGGCAGCCGCCTTCCCCGACCTCCTTGAGTGGCTCGCCGACCATGACAGCCAGGATGTGGCTGTCCCAGATGCAGGACTGCCCCAGTCCGACGGCGTGTCGTGGGGCCTTGGCCTGGGCGGCGGCGGTGGCGGGGCGTGCCTTTGCCATCGGCTTGCAGTCCGGCACTTCGCTGCGCTCCTCTGTCAGAGGGGCAGGGCGGCCGGGGCCGTCCGGCCCGAGCAACCCGCTGTGCCCGTAGAGGCGCCAGGCGCAGGTCTTGTCGATTTCCACGCGATAGCGTCGCGCAACGCGCAGCTTGCATCCCTGGGAAGCGTCGGGCATGACCTCGCTCAGGGTCTCGTAGACGGCGGCCATCGGGCCGTCCAGCAGTCGCTCCTCCTCCCGCAGCTTGAAGGCGGCGAGGACGCTCTCGGAGGGCAGGCCGGCGCTGTTGCGGGGAAGTCCGAGCTTCAGCTGGCAGGCCTCCAGGGCCACGGCGATGTTCTGCTGGTACGCCGTCGGATTGGGGGCGCCGGAGGTGACGATGCGCAGGCTGGGAGGTGGCTCCGCAGACCAGGCGGCACCTGCCGTTGCCAGCAGGGCCGCCATCAGGGGCGCCATCAGGGCGAGGCGAGGCGCACTCATTTCGTCTGGCCTCCGGGCGTGTAGACCACGTAGTCGGGCGTCAGGCCGACAGCCGCCAGCAAAGCCGTCTTCTGGCCGGGGGAGAGGTCGGCCAGGCGCGCCTGCCAGTAGGGGCTGTAGAGCGAGCCGTATTCCTTCGCGCTGTCGTCGCGCCATAGCGGGCGGGCGGTGATGTCATTGGCCAGGCCCCGCTGCGGCCGCTCGAAGGCCACGCGGGCCTTGGCGAAGGCCGTGTTGCGTGACGAAGCCTGCCGCTCGGGCGTCTCGGGCGAACCCAGCGGGCCTCCACTGCCCTTGTTGATGCCCATCGTGGTGGTGGTGAAGTCGTGGCTGCCGGGGCGGCCCACGGCCACCAGGAAGTCGAACCCCAGCGTCTCGCGGGCACCCTTTGTCTTGTCGGCAATGTCGAACTGAGCAGGGACGCCGCTCCAGTTGTCATGGGTGCCGCCGCTTGAGTACGCCCAGGACTGCGCGAGCCGCCGCGGAGACCACACATTACCGCGGCTGCCGGTGTCGTCCGCATTGGCGCGCCCCCATCCGATGGGCACATAGCTGCTGCGCCAGCCGCGGAAGGGGCGGAGCACGCGGTTCTCGAGCTCCAGGGTGTCCTCGGTCTCCCAGCGGTCGAAGGCCACCAGTCGCGTGCCACCTTCCTTGTGCAGGCCGATGGTTGTCACGGGGCTGGTCGGCAGCCGCCAGTTCACCAGCGAAGAGCCGGGACGATTGGTGGTGAAGGCATCACGGGAGTCCAGCAGGATCTGCCGGGCGTCTGTCCGCTCGTTGTCGCTGTATTGCTTGGTGAAGCCGATCCAGGCCTTCTCGTTCAACGCGAAGGTGACGCCGCGGATGCCGAGGTCGTCGATGACCTGAATGCCGTCGTCCTTGCGGCCGCCGAAGTCCGTCCGGTTGGCGGCGGCCATGTTCTTGGCAGCGTTCTCGGCCACGAGGCCCCCGCCGAGCTGGAGCGTCCGGTGCGCGATGGTCATGGCCTTCTTCGCCCCCTCGAGCACCGTGATCATGAGCGGCATGACCTCTCTCTGCAGCACGTCGTGGCCCTCATCCGCGAAGCTGGCGGCCTCGTGGAGGCCGCGGGCCAAGCCGGCCAGCGGCGGGAAGAAGACGCTGGCCACGTCCACCACGTAGCCGATGTTGTCGGTCGTGCGGGCCACATACTGAGTCCAGCTCTCCAGGCTCAGCATCTGCACCATGAACACCTCGTTGGCGATGACCGCCCGGTTGGTGTAGGCCATGAGATTGAGCAGACGCGCCTGTGCGGTCGCCCCCGCCAGCGCGGACGCATCGGCAGCGTTGATGGTCCGCTCCTTGCCCACCACGGTCTGGGAGGTGTTGAACAGCGCGAACATCACGGCCGCGCTGGCCGCCAGCATGCCCAGCATCCAGATCATGGCCTGGCCCCGCTGGGGCTTGGCGCCGATCGGCCGGCGGTGTTTGGGCAAAGCGCTGCCCATGCCACGCGCGGTGGTCATCTCGCAAACCATGGCGACTCCCTCGTTCTCGTTCAGTGGGCGGGCTCGTGCCGCCCCTGCTTCACTTCATCTTGACGAGCTCGACCCGGCGGTTCTTGCCGCGGCCTTCCTCGGTCCGGTTGTCGGCGATGGGGTACTCCTGCCCCTGGCCGACGGCCTTGAGTCGCTTGGCATCGATGCCCTGGGCGACTACGGCCTTCATGACGGCTTCAGCGCGCGCCTGCGAGAGGCGCTTGTTGTCGGCGGCCTGGCCGACGTTGTCCGTGTGGCCTTCCACCGAGAGGCGCAGTGCCGGCTGGCTCTTGAGCAGCGCGGCGATCTCCTTCACGGTGGCTTCGCCCGCAGGCTTGAGCGTGGCCTTGGCGGTATCGAACTCGATGTAGAGCGCGACACTGCCGGAGGCATCGATCGACTGGCCCATCTGCGAGGCCGTGATCGTGGCCGTCAGCTCCTGGGCCGCTTCCTCGATGACGGTCATCTCGAAGCGACGCCCGTAGTTGTGTTCGATCACGATCCAGTCCGCGCCCTTGCCGTTGGCACGAGGGATGCGGTACACGTTCGGACCGATCGAGTTGCCTTCGTCCACCTGTGCACCGCCCGCCTTGGTGGCCAGCGCCAGGTATTCCTTGTTGATGGAGCGGCTGTCCATCTCGTTCTGGTCGCTGATGGCGTTGACCGTGTAGCGGGAGGTCTTGCCCTCCAGTTCCAGGTCACCCGTCTTGCCAGTCGCGATGCTGCCGCAGAACTTCGACGCACACCGGATGTAGACCGTGTAGATCCCATGCTGCTTCACTTCCGGCGGCCGGCTGAACTGATAGCCGCGCGGCGGAGTCACCTCCAGCGCATGGGCCGAAGCCAGCGAGAGCACGCAAAGGGCGGACAGCAAGAAGCGGGAAGAACGCGAGGACATGATGTACGTTGAAGTAGGTGGGGATCAAAGTGTAGGGTGCGTGCGCAAGCGCCGCACCCTTGCACTCAGAGGCTTACTTCGAGCCCAGGTCGTTGTCCTTCGTGAAGTCGTTCAGACCCTTCACGTTCTCGACCTTCTTCTTCTCGTTCTCGGTCTTTTCCTTGGCCTTGCCGTTCCAGGACACGGCGTTGCCGTTGTCGCCGGCCAGGCCAGCGGCCATGGCGCCGGTCTGCTTCTTCACCACGTCACCGAACAGGCTGTAGACGCCGATGGCAGCGATGGCGATCAGCGCCACGATGATGATGTACTCGGTCATGCCCTGACCGCGGATCTTGGACTTGTTCAGGGCGCGTTGTTGCATTTGCAGCATGATTTCCTCGCATGGGTGTGTGGATGGCGAGCCTCCTCCTGAGGCCCTGTCTGGACGCGAGACTCAGTGGCCATCGCATCACAGGTCGGCACCTTATTCGATGTTTGTTGCGCCGCACCACCCCCTAAAGGCTGGTCGTTTGTAAGTCAAGGTAAGGCATCTGTTGCATTGTTAAAAATGCACGGAATTTGTTGACGTTGTCACAGTCGCCGGCCAGACTCGCGCCGCCGAAAGAGGAGAAGGCAGCCGGCCCGACCCCGCCGCAAGGCCCATGTCATGGGGCTTCCCGGCTGCACAGGCGCTCGCCGCCCAGCATTCATGCAGGTCCGCCCCCCTACGGCGGGCCCATCAACAGAGTTCAAGTGGAGGAGGCGCGAGATGCGCGTCAGGCATCGTCATGGCAGGTCGCCCAGAGGCCTGGGCCTGGTCGAGTTCGTGATCGTCCTGCCTGTGGCCATCGTGTTCGTGCTGGGCATCGTGCAGGCCGGCTTCATTTACATGGCGAAGCTGCAGATCAACCACGCGACCTTTCAGGCGGCACGCCTGGGCTCCCTGCACAACGCGGATGAAGGGGTCATGAAGACGGCCTTGATGCGCTCGCTCAGCCCCTTCTATCAGAACAATTTCGAGACCAATGACAGCGTGCGTCTGGCCAAGGCCAAGGCGGAGACGGAGCTCGACCAGATCCTGCATCCGGTGAAGCTGGAGCGCCTGAATCCATCGGCGCTGTCCTTCGACGATTTCGGGGTCAAGGATCCGAAGTCCGGCAAGACCTACATCCCGAATGACAACCTGGAGTGGCGCCTGGACAAGCCAGGGGCGACGTCCCAGCAGCGCCTGCGAGATGCCAACGTCCTGAAGATCCGCGTCGTGTACGCCTACCAGCTGAAGGTGCCCCTGATGATGGGCGTGCTGAAGCGGGTGATGTGTGGCGGACAGTCGGGTGTGGATGCCTTCGGCAATGTGGGCGCGCTCGATGCGGTCTATCCGGGAGGAGTGTCCGATGAGTGTCTCCGTTACTACCTGCGTGACCGCATGCCCATCGAGAGCTTCGCGGTCGTGGAGATGCAGACCCGTGCCGAGCGGTGAATCCGATTGATTGATGAATGAAGAGGGAGTCCTGATGAAGATGATGTGGTGTGTCGCGGCCCTGCTGGCGCTGGGCGGCTGTGGCGGTGGCGGCAACGAGTCGGGCCCGGCCGATTCGATCGAGCTGTCCATGAGCACTGTGACGGTGTCCAAGGGCGACGGCGGCTGCTATGTCGGCAACGGCCCGCAGGTGCATGTGTTCGGCGGCACGCCACCCTACCGGATCAGCAACCCGCTGCCGGTGGGCCTGGCCTTCAGCCGCTCGGTCGTGCCGGCCAGCGGTGATGCGTTCCAGATCAACTTCGTGGGCGGCATCTGCATGACCAGCATGGTGGTGACCGTGGAAGACGACATGGGTCGCCTGGCGCGGGTGACCGTCAACAATGGCAGCAGCGGCGGCTGATGCCCGCGGGGCGCCCGGCGGTCGTCTCCTGATGGGCCTGGCTGCGCTGGCCTGCGCGCTGGACGTGCAGGCGGGCGGCGTGATCCTGGAGCGGTCACAGGCGGCCACTGCCGCGTCGTGCCGGCAAGGGGGCGTGGAATGGCTGGGGGCGGGCGGCAAGGCCTGCCCGGTCGCGGCACGCGCACCCGGCGGCGAGATCGCGACGGCGTCTGCCGCGGGGGGGCGATCGGTCAGCGCGGTGCCGTCCCGCAGCAATGACGAAGGGCGTCGTCAGATCCTTCAGCAGGAGCTCGGCCAGGAGCGCGCGCGTCTGGCCGCTCTCCAACTGGCGGGCGCCCGCGAGCCCGGGGCGGCCGATGCCCTGCAGCGCGCACGGCAGGACGTCCTCGCACTGGAGCGGGAGCTGGCGCGCCTGGCACCCTGACGGGCCGACTGAGCGGTGATTCGTCGGGGGACTCTGCGGGTGAGGTGACGGCCGCACCGACCGGCCGCCTGAGCATCGGTCGGGGCCCTATCTCTTGACGAGCTCGACCCGGCGGTTCCTGGCGCGGCCTTCCTCGGTGCGGTTGTCCGCCACGGGCTCGTTTTGACCATGCCCCACGGCCTTCAGGCGCTTGGCCTCGATGCCCTGGGCCACCACCGCCTTCATCACCGCCTCGGCACGCTCCTGGGACAGGCGCAGGTTATCCGCCGCCTGTCCGACGCGGTCGGTGTGGCCCTCGATGGACAGCTGAAGCTCCGGCGCATTGCGCAACAGCGTGGCAATCTCCTTGACCATCGCCTGCCCGGCGGAGGGCAGCTGGGCCTTGCCGGTTTCGAACTCGATGTGCAGCGTGGCCACGCCCGCGGCCTTCAGGTCGGCCGCCAGCTTTGAGGCCGTCACCAGCTCGCCTAAGGGCTGCTGCTCGATGATCGTCAGCTGATAGTTGCTCGTGTCGAGGTGGAGGACCACCACCACCGGGGTCTTGTCGACCTGCAGACGGAAGACGTGCGGCTTGTACTGCACGCCGTCGTCGTTGAGGCTGAAGCCGGTGTTGAGCTGCTGGCCCCCCGCCTTGGCGATGGCCTGCTGGTAGCTGCGCAGGATGGCCAGCGGCCCGCTGCCCTTGCCCTGCGGCCGGTACTCCATGCGGGTGACCTTGCCGTCCACGAGCCAGGGCAGGGCCTGAGAAGGCAGCTTGCCGCAGACCTGCTCGAGGGCGAAGGTGTCGGCGTCCCGCACGGTCTTGCTGCGCAGGCCGAAGCCACTCATGCCGGACAGCAGCGGGTGATCGGTCATCTCGCCTTCGGCGGCTCGGGCGAAGCCGGGCAGCCCTGCGCTGGCGAGCAGGGCGAGGAAGGAGCGGCGGTGCAGTCGCATCTGACTCAGCGCCTGCATCACAGCTTGACCAGCTCGACGCGGCGGTTCTTGCTGCGGCCCGCCTCCTTGCGGTTGTCCGCGATCGGATAGGTCGCGCCATGGCCGGCCGACTTGAGCCGCTTGGCATCGATGCCCTGCGCGATCACGGCCTTCATGACCGCCTCGGCCCGGGCCTGCGACAGACGCTGATTCTCGGCGGCATTGCCGGTGTTGTCGGTGTGGCCCTCGATGGAGACCTTCAGCGCCGGCTCATTGCGCAGCAGGGTGGCGATCTCCTTCACCACGCCCTGGCCGGCGGGCAGGAGGTCGGCCTTGGCGGTCTCGAATTCGATGTACAGGGCGACATCGCCTTCGGCCTTCAGCGCGTTGGACATGTCCTCGGCCGAGATGGTGACGGTGCTCTCGCGCTGGGCTTCCTCGACCACGATGAGGGTGTAGTAGCCCTCGAAGTTGTCCTTCAGCACCAGCCAGTCGGCGCCGCCATCCGCCCGCGCGAAGCGGTACATGAAGGGCCCGCTGGAGCCCTCCTGCTGGTTGATGAGCTTGCCGCCCTGACGCTTGGCCACCTCGGCATACTCGCGGGCCACGATGGCCGGGCCCACCATCAGCGCGCGGTCGCGGTTGACGATGGTTTGCTCACGGATCCGGCCGGCCAGTTCGATGTCGCGCCGCTTGCCCGCCGGGGTGTCGCCGCAATAGCTGGTGCCGCAGACCGCCCACACCTTGATGACGTCCATCGCCTTGGTCTTCTCGCCGTTGCCGGCGTAACCCTTCACCGGCGTGACCTCGAGCGCATGGCCGGGCAGCGCACTCAGCGCAAGGGTCAGGGGCAGCAGGGCATGGATCAGGGATCGGCGCATGGCAAGGTCACGAAATGGGGCGCGCCCCATTGGCGCCGGCGCACGATAGGAGGGGTGCTTTGCGGTGCCCATCCCCCGAGCGGTGGGAAATTGCAAGCAGCGGTGACATCGGGCGAGTGATGCAATGGTATTCTGTCGATATATCAAAAGAACTGCGAGACGGACCATGAAGGCAATCGGTATTGGTGGGCGCTCCCGTGCGGAGGCATTGGCGGACCTGCAGGTCATGACGGCGGGCGTCGAGCCCATCGGCGTGGGCGAGTACGAGGCACGCCTGCGACGCCTGCAAAGCCTGATGCGCGAGGCCGGTGTGGCAGCGGTGTATCTGCATGCGGGCACGAACTTGCGCTATTTCACGGGCCTCGCGTGGCCCGCCAGCGAGCGCCTCGTGGGCGCACTCGTGCCTGCGCAGGGCGCGCTGCAGTATCTCGCCCCAGCCTTCGAGCAGGGCACGCTGCGCGACTACTGGCTGCTACCCGGTGAGTTGCGCCTGTGGGAGGAGCACGAGAGCCCCTATGCGCTGCTGGCCGGGGTCCTGGGCGAGATGGGCGTGGGCCCGGGCGCGACGGTGGGGCTGTCGGAGGACTGCCCCTTCTTCGTGGCCGATGGCCTGCGCCAGGCCGCGCCGGCGCTGCAGTGGATCAACGCCCGCCCGATGACCGCGGCCTGCCGCATGCGCAAGTCCGCGGCGGAGCTCGCGCTGATGCAGCGTGCCCATGACATGACAATGGCCGTGCACCGCGCGGCCGCGAGCATCCTGCACGAGGGCATCACCACGACCGAGGTCGCCGCCTTCCTCGACGAGGCGCACCGCCGCGTGGGCGCGCCGGGCTCCTACTTCAAGATCGTGCTCTTCGGCGTCGCCAGCTCTTTCCCGCATGGCGTGAAGGAGCCGCAGACCCTGCGCGAGGGCGACATGGTGCTGATCGACACCGGCTGCCTGGTGGAGGGCTATATGTCGGACATCACGCGCAGCTACGTCTTCGGCACGCCCACGGCGCGCCAGCGCGAGATCTGGAACCTGGAGCAGGCCGCGCAGGCCGCGGCCTTTGAGGCGGCGCAGCTGGGGCGGGCCTGCCAGGAAGTCGATCGTGCCGCGCGCCGCGTGCTGGAGGCCGCCGGCCTGGGCCCGGGCTACCGCCTGCCGGGCCTGCCGCACCGCACCGGGCATGGTTGCGGGCTGGACATCCACGAGTGGCCCTACATGGTCGAGGGCGACCTCACGCCGCTGGACGTGGGCATGTGCTTCAGCAACGAGCCCATGATCGTCTGCCCCGGCGAGTTCGGCGTGCGGCATGAGGACCACATGTTCATGAGCGCCGAGGGCCCGCGCTGGTTCACGCCGCCGATGAAGTCGCTGGACGACCCCTTCGGCCTGGGCTGAGCCGGGACCTCAGGCGCGCGCCGCGTGAGGCGCGTGCGATTGCACGATGTTCGCGTCGCCCTCCAGCTGGCGCAGCATCGAGAAGCCGCCCAGGGCCAGCGCCGTCAGTACGGCCCACAGGAGCAGCGCACGCCAGGCCGAGGGGCGAGGCACGGAAGAGACGGGAAGCGGACGGTAGGACATCGCGGAACTCCTGGGCGATGGGGGATCGGGCGTGGCGGCGGCCGTTCAGGCCGCGGGCAGCGCGTGCTGCAGCGTCCACAGCAGGGCCGGGTAGGCAACGCCCCAAACCAGGGCGATGAGGACCACGGCCTTGAGCGCGGTGCTCAGGCGTTGTCCGCGATGGGGCAGGGTCTGCAGCTTCATGGTGCACTCCGCAAAGGTGAGGGCTGATGCTGCGGACAACGTGCAAGCCGCGTGCCAGGTTGACGGCGGCCGTGGGCAGGCGGCGTGCTCAGCCGCCGGCGCTGCGGTCCACGCGCAGGGCAAGCACGACGGACGTCGTGGTCTTGATCACGCCCTCGATCTCGCCGATCTCGTCCAGCAGGGCATCCAGGCGCATGGTGGTGTCCGCGCGCAGCAGGGCCATGTAGTCGAACTCGCCGCTCACCGAAGCCAGCTGCCGCAGCTCGGGCAGGCGCGAGAGGCGCTTGATTACCTCCCGTTGCGCCTTCGGCTGCACGCTGATGCCCACATAGGCCTGCACGCCACGGTCCGCGGCCTCGGAGCCCAGCTTGACCGTGTAGCCCACCACCACGCCCTCGGACTCCAGCCGCGCGAGCCGCGCCACCACGGTCGTGCGGGCGATGCCGAGCTTGCGCGCCAGGTTGGCGGTGCTCTCGCGCGCATGGGCCTGCAGCAGGGTGATGAGGTCGCGGTCGATCTGGTCGCGCGGGGCGGCAAAGGTGCTGACGGCGGCCATGGCCGGGGGCTTGCGCGTGCTCATGAAACGGGACTCCTGAGAAACCCTTGAATTTTGCTATTCGTCAAGACGGGATGACGAATCGTCGAAAGCATAGCCGTTTATGACGAACTCATGCTTTCTTTCGTCAATCGCTCTTCCTAGACTGCGGCTCATCACATCGCATTCCAAGAGGAGAACCCCATGAAGATCGCACTGCTCGGCGCCGGCCACATCGGCGAAACCATCGCCCGCCTGCTGCGCAACTCCGGCCACTACGACGTGACCGTCTTCGACAAGAACGAGAAGGCGCTCAGCGCCCTGTCCGAAGAGGGCATCAAGGTGCAGGCCGTGCAGGAAATCGGCCCGGGCGCCGCCGCCCTGGTGCGCGGCTTCGATGCCATCGTGAACGCGCTGCCCTACCACCTGGCCATCCCGGCCGCCCACATGGCCCTGGAAGCTGGCTGCCACTACTTCGACCTGACGGAAGACGTGGCTGCCACCAAGGAGATCATGCGCATCGCCGAAGGCTCGCGCACGGCCTTCATGCCCCAGTGCGGCCTGGCGCCCGGCTTCATCGGCATCGTGGCCCACCACCTGGCCAAGGGCTTCGACACCCTGCAGGACGTGAAGATGCGCGTCGGTGCGCTGCCCGCCTTCCCGACCAATGCCCTGAAGTACAACCTGACCTGGTCGGTGGACGGCCTGATCAACGAGTACTGCCACCCCTGCGAGTGCATCCACGACGGCAGCAAGATCGACGCCCTGCCGCTGGAAGGCCTGGAGCACTTCTCGCTGGACGGCACCGAGTACGAGGCCTTCAACACCTCGGGCGGCCTGGGCACCCTGTGCGAGACGCTGGCCGGCAAGGTCCAGAACCTCGACTACAAGACCGTGCGCTACCCCGGCCACCGCGACCTGATGCAGTTCCTGCTGGACGACCTCCAGCTGAAGAACGACCAGGAAAAGCTCAAGGACATCATGCGCAAGAGCATGCCTGCCACCATGCAGGACGTGGTGCTGGTCTTCGTGACCGTCTCGGGCATGAAGCAGGGCCGCCTGGTGCAGGAAGTCTTCGCCCGCAAGATCTTCGCCGAGCGTGATGGCGCCCGCCCGCTGTCCGCCATCCAGATCACGACCGCCGCCGGCATCTGCGCTGCCGTGGACCTGTTCCGCCAGGGCAAGCTGCCGCAGCAGGGCTTCGTGCCGCAAGAGGCCGTCGAACTGCCGGCCTTCCTGGCCAATGAGTTCGGCAAGGCGTACCAGCAGTCGCGCCAGGTCGAGAGCATTGGATGATGGGCTCCCCCCCTACCGGCTTCGCCGGCCCCCTCGAGGGGGCGCGCCCGACCGCCCGGCAGAGCCGGATCGGCGGGCGCCGCTCGGTAAAGTCGGCGGGGGTTGCGCGCAACGCATGAATTGACACAGAGCCCCGGCCACATTCGCGTGTCGCCGGGGTCTTGCATTGGAGAATGACGGAATGAACATCACCGATCTGCTGAACGCCTGTGGCGTCCCCGCCGCTGCCTATACGGGTGGCACCCTGTCTGTCCGTTCGCCCATCGATGGCGCCTCGCTCGGCGCCGTGCATGAGGCTTCCGCCGAGGACATGCGCGCCGCCGTCGAGCGGGCGCATGCGGCCTTCCTGGAATGGCGCACGGTGCCCGCGCCCAAGCGCGGCGAGCTGGTGCGCTTCTTCGGCGAGGAGCTGCGCACGCACAAGATCGACCTGGCGCGCCTGGTTTCGATCGAGGCCGGCAAGGTCGCCAGCGAAGGCGAAGGCGAAGTGCAGGAGATGATCGACATCTGCGACTTCGCCGTCGGCCTCTCGCGCCAGCTGCATGGCCTGACCATCGCCAGCGAGCGCCCCGGCCACCGCATGATGGAGCAGTACATGCCGCTGGGCGTGGTGGGCATCATCTCGGCCTTCAACTTCCCCGTGGCCGTGTGGGCCTGGAACTCGGCCCTGGCCCTGGTCTGCGGTGACACCTGCCTGTGGAAGCCCTCCGAGAAGACCCCGCTGACGGCCCTGGCCACGCAGGCGCTCTTCGAGAAGGCCCTGGCCCGCTACGTGGCCGCCGGCCACAAGGCCCCGGCGCATCTGTCGCAGCTGCTCAACGGCGGCGCGGCCGTCGGCGAGGCCATGGTTGACCACCCCAAGGTGGCGCTCGTGTCCGCCACCGGTTCGACCCGCATGGGCCGTGCCGTGGGCCCGCGCGTGGCCGCCCGCTTCGGCCGCTGCCTGCTGGAGCTCGGCGGCAACAACGCCATCATCGTGACCCCCAGCGCCGACCTGGAACTGGCCGTGCGCGGCATCCTCTTCGGCGCCTACGGCACGGCCGGCCAGCGCTGCACGACCACCCGCCGCGTGATCGCCCATGAAAGCATCCATGACGAACTGGTGGCGCGCCTGGACAAGGCCCGCGCCCAGCTGCGCATCGGCAACCCGCTGGAAGCCGGCACGCTGATCGGCCCGCTGATCGACAAGGCCAGCTTCGACGGCATGCAGGCGGCTCTGGCCGCGGCCCGCGAGCAGGGCGGTCAGGTGAGCGGCGGCGAGCGTGCCCTCGCCGAGGCGCTGCCCAACGCCTGGTACGCCGTGCCGGCCCTGGTCCGCATGCCGGCCCAGACCGAGATCGTGCGCCACGAGACCTTCGCCCCCATCCTGTACACCCTGAAGTACAAGACCCTGGACGAGGCGATCGCCCTGCAGAACGACGTGCCGCAAGGCCTGTCCTCGGCCATCTTCACGAATGACATCCGTGAAGCCGAGCTGTTCGTCTCGGCCTCGGGCTCGGACTGCGGCATCGCCAACGTCAACATCGGCACCTCGGGCGCCGAGATCGGCGGCGCCTTCGGCGGCGAGAAGGAAACCGGCGGCGGCCGCGAGTCGGGCTCCGACGCGTGGAAGGCCTACATGCGCCGCACCACCAACACGGTGAACTACTCGCGCGAGCTGCCTTTGGCCCAGGGCGTCAAGTTTGACATTTGACCCTCCCCTACCGGCTTCGCCGGCCCCCCAGGGGGCGCGCCCGCAGGCCCGGCAAAGCCGGATCCTCGGGTGCCGTAGGGGGCGGTGGGCTTCGCCACCGCGCTGAATCCTTTTGAGCTTTGCCGGCCTGCTGCAAGCAGGCTGGGCGGAGCTTTGCCTGAATCGATTGTTTTGGAGTGCTGGACATGATGGACACGGCCCTGTATCGCCTGCTGGCGAGTGCGATGGGGGAGAACGCGGCGCGGGAGACCTTCGCGCAGCTGGCGGTGGCGCCCGCCTTGCTGAAGCCGGCGGGCGAGACGGTCTCGCGCGCGGAGCTGGCGCAGGCGCTGAACATGGCGCTGTTCCGTGACGTGACGCTGCGCGTGCCGGCGGCCGCGGCCTATGTGGCGGATCAGCAGCGGGCCGGGCAGAAGCTGGTGTTCGACCACGGTGCGCTGCGCACCGTGGCCTGGCCCAGCGGCGCGCTGCCGCCCGGCGAGGCGGCCATCACCCGCGTGCTGCGGCCGCTGGGCTTCGAGCTGGCGTCGCCCTATCCGCTGCCCAAGCTGAAGATGACGGGCCGCGCCTGGTGCCATGCCGACCACCCGGAGGACATCGCCCAGTTCTTTGTCTCCGAGCTGCACCCGGAGCTGTTCTCCAAGGGCTTCCAGGCGGCGGTGACGCGCGTGCTGTCGACCTCGCGCGACCCGCTGCAGCCGTCCGACATGGCCCTGCTGGAGCAGCTGGCCCGTGATCGCTGCCTGCCCTGGCCCGCCGCGCTGCAGCTGCTGCCGGCGATGATCCGCTGCTTTGACCGCCAGCATGGCCTCTTCCCGCTGGAGGACTACCAGGCGCTGCTGCTGGAGTCCGCGGAGATGGCCTGGATCGCCACCGAGGGCAATGCCTTCAACCACGCCACGGACCGCGTGCCGGATCTCAATGCCCTGGCCGCCACGCAGAAGGCGCTGGGCCGGCCGATCAAGGACCGCATCGAGGTCTCGGCGTCCGGCCGCGTGCTGCAGACGGCCTTCCGCGCCGCTCAGGTCCGCCGCGAGTTCCTGAGCGAGGGCCGCGTCGTGGGCATGGAGGTGCCGGGCTCCTTCTACGAGTTCATCCAGCGCGGCCGCGACGGCGATGGCCTGGACCTGCGCTTCGATGCGGCCAATGCCACGGGCATCTTCAAGATGACGGCCGGCACCGCGCCCGAGGAGGCCGTGGCGTGCTGACGCCGGCGTCGCTGACCGGCTTCCTGGACGCGGCCTCGGCGATCTGCGGCGAGGGTCAGGTCTTGCCTGGTCCGGCCATCGAGCCCCGCTACCTGGAGCCGGCTCGCTATGCCGCCGGGCAGGCCGCGGCGCTGCTGCGCCCCGCGACGGCCGACGAGGCTGCGCGGCTGCTGCCGCTGTGCGCGGCGCACGGCCTGCGCGTGGTGCCGCAGGGCGCCCACACCGGGCTCGTGCGCGCAGCCACGCCCGACGATGCGCAGCGCGACGTGCTGCTGTCGACGGAGCGGCTGCGCGAGGTCTTCGCGTTCGATGCCTGGGACCGCACGCTGCGCGTGTCGGCCGGCTATCGCCTGTCGGAGATCAACGAGCGGCTGGCGCCGCACGGGCTGATGCTGCCCATCGACCTGAGCGCGGACCCCAGCGTCGGCGGCCTGGTGTCGCACAACACGGGCGGCACCCGCATGCTGCGCTACGGCGATGTGCGCGCCAACACCCTGGCCCTGCGCGTGGCCCTGGCGGACGGCCAGGTCGTGCAGCTCGGGCAAGGTCTGCAGAAGGACAACGCGCAGCTGGCCCTGCACCAGCTCTTCATCGGTGCCTCGGGGGCGCTGGGGCTTGTGCTTGAGGCCACCTTCCGGCTGGCCGCCGTGCCGCGCCAACAGGCCGTGGCCATGATCGCGCCGCGCAGCCTGGCGGACGTCTTCCCGTTCTACCAGCGCGTGATGGCGCGCTTCCCGAGCCTGGTGTCGGCCTTCGAGGCCATCTCCCGCGAGGCTTTCGCGGCCGCGCTGGCGAGCCCGTCGGAGGCGCAGCGATGGTTTGCCGGCCAGCTGCCGGACTACGCGCTGCTGCTGGAGCTCTCCAGTGAACTGGGGGCCGATCAGCTGGACCTGCAGGCCCTGCTGCAGCAGTTGCTGGAGGACGAGTTCGGTGAGGCGGTGGTGGACGCGGTGCTGGGGGCGGACGCCGACTGCTGGCATCTGCGCCACCACATCAGCGAGGGCCTGCGGCGGCGGGGCAAGGTGGTCGGCTTCGATGTGTCGCTGCCGCGCCGTCACTTCATGGCGTTCCGCGAGGCCGGCCGGGCCTGGCTGGCCGAGCACTTCGCGCCGGCCACGCTGGCGGACTTCGGCCACCTGGGCGACGGCGGGCTGCACTTCAACCTGGTCTGGCCGGCCACGGAGCCGCTGGACGAGGCGGCCCTGCGCGAGGGCGTCTATGCCCTGGTGCGGGCCCATGGCGGCAGCATCAGCGCCGAACATGGCGTCGGGCCTCAGCTGCAGCAGGCCTACTGGCGGCACACCGACCCGGCCGTGCTGGCGCTCAGTGGCGACCTGCAAGGCCAGCTGGACCCTGGGGCGCTGCTGGCGCACACGCACTGGGGAGCCGCCGCCACGGTCGCTGCGGCGAAGGGCCCCGACGCGATTTCTTGAAATTTTTCAGAAATTTGCTGGTAATCCCAAAATCCGGTGCTATAGTAGCGGTCTTCGCTGCTTAGACAGCAACGAAGCAAAGCCCAGGTGGCGGAATTGGTAGACGCACTAGTTTCAGGTACTAGCGGGTAACTCCGTGGAGGTTCGAGTCCTCTCCTGGGCACCAAACAAAAAGGCCAGCACGCAAGTGCTGGCCTTTGCGTTTTCCGGGCTTCGTTTTGTGCCGCCCGCACCGGATCACCGGCGTCGGCCGTCCCCGGCCGCACCCCGGGTTAGGCCGGTCGGGGCCCGCCCTGCTGCCGCAGCAGCTCCTCGAGCGCCGCCGCGGGCATTGGTCGGGCGAAGAAGAAGCCCTGGCCGAGATCGCAGCCGATGCTGGCCAGCAGGTCGCGCTGGCGGGCCGTCTCCACGCCCTCGGCAATGACCGTCATCCCCAGCTCGTGCGCCATCGTGATGATGGCCCGGCACAGGGCCAGCGCCTTGCTCCCCGGCTCCAGCTCGTGCACGAAGACGCGGTCGATCTTGAGGCAGTCGATCTCGTAGCGTTGCAGGTAGGACAGCGAGGAGTAGCCCGTACCGAAGTCGTCAAGCGCCACGCTCAGCCCGGCACGGCGCAGGGCCATGAGCTGCTGGCTGGCGTTGTCCCCGCCCTCGAGCAGCAGGCCCTCGGTGATCTCGAGCGACACCGCATCGCCGGGCAGGCCCGCCTCCACGATCTGGCGCAGCCAGCGGGTGTGCATGCCGGCCTCACTGTGGAACTGCACCGGCGACTTGTTCACGCTGATCTGGAAGTGCTCGTCGAGCTCCGTGCGCCAGCGCAGCACATCCTGCACCGCCTGGCGGAACACCCATTCACCGATCTCCAGGATCAGCCCGCTGCTCTCGGCGATGGGAATGAACTCGGCGGGCGGCACCGGCCCGCGCTCGGCATGGTGCCAGCGCACCAGCGCCTCCGCCTTGCAGATGTGGCCGCGGCGCAGGTCCACGATCGGCTGGTAGACGACCTGCAGGCCTTCCGCAGCGAGGGCGTCGCGCAGGTCGTTGCTCAGGCGCATGCGGTTCAGGGCCGCGCGCTGCAGGGCGGGCGTGAAGTAGCTGTAGCGGTTGCGGCCGGCATCCTTGGCCACGTACAGCGCCTGGTCGGCGTGCTTGAACAGCGCCTCGATGTGCTCGCCGTCGTCGGGAAAGAGGCTGATGCCCACGCTGGCCGAGACGAAGGCGCGCTCGTCCTCCAGCCGAAAGGGGCTGGCGATCCGCTCGATGATGAGCTCCACGATGGGGTCGACGTCGGCATGCTGCGTGACGGGGCTGAGCAGCACCGTGAACTCGTCGCCCCCCATGCGCGCGACCACGTCGGCCGGCCGCACGCTTTCGCGGATGCGCTGGGCGGCCTGCTGCAGCAGCAGGTCACCCTTGCCGTGGCCCAGCGTGTCGTTGACTTCCTTGAAGTGGTCGAGGTCGATGAAGAGCACGGCCAGCTGATGCCCGTGCTCGCGCGCCCGGCGGATCTCGCGCTCCAGGCGCTCGCGCAGCATGCGGCGGTTGGGCAGGCCGGTGAGCGGGTCGAAATTGGCCTGCTGCCAGATCAGCACCTCGGCTTCCTTTCGCGCGGTGATGTCGGTGTGCGTGCCGACCATGCGCAGGGGGCGCCCGGACTCGTCGCGCGCGATCACCATGCCGCGGCTCAGCACCCACTTCCAGCTGCCGTCCTTGCAGCGCACGCGGTGCTCGTTGACGTAAGCCGGGGTGCGGCCCTCGAAGTGGTCGAGCCGGTCGCGCACCATGCCGGACACGTCGTCCGGGTGCGTGAGGGCATCGAAGGCATCGGGCCGCTCCGCGATCTCGTCGGGGTCGTAGCCATACATCTGCAGGTAGCGGGGCGAGAAGGTCTCGACGTTCTCGTTGACGCGCCAGTCCCAGACCCCGTCGCCCGTGCTTTCCAGCGCCAGCTTCCAGACGGCGTCGGCCTCGCGCAGCAGGGTTTCGCTGCGCTTGCGGGCGTCGATGTCCACGAAGGAGCCCATCCAGCCCTGCAGGCTGCCGTCGTGGTCCATCAGCGGCCGGGCCAGGCACAGGTGCCAGCGCAGCTCTCCCTGGGCGTTGCGCAGACGCAGGTCGATGCTCATTGGCTGCCGGGCGGGCCAGGCCTGGCCCAGCAGGGCGAGCTCCTCGGCGGCCATGAAGCGGCGCCAGCCCTGGGCGATCAGTTCGCTCTCGGGCAGGCCGACGTAGACCTGCAGTGGCCCGCTGCAGGCGCTGAGCTGGCCGCGCGCGTTGGCCAGCCACACCATCTCGGGCAGGTGGTCCAGCCATTGTCGGGCCAGGGCCGGCAGCTTGACGCTGGCGGCGTCCGTCGCCGTGCCTAGGGCCGTCAGGTTCGAAAGCTCGCGCGGGCTTTGCAAGAGAGGTCCTCCTCGCCGCGCGGTTCGATCGGTTGTCGGGCCGCGCCGGGCCTGTCAACTGTAAGCCCTGACCTCGCCTCTGCGGAGGTGCGTCGCAGCTGATCCGGGGAACTTCGTCACCTAAGGCTCGTCACGCGCCAGGCGCCGGCTCATCTGCAGGCTGTGTGTCTCGAACCCCAGCGCCTGGTACAGGCCATGGGCGGCCACGTTGTCGGCCTGCACGTTCAGGCTCAGCTGGTTCGCTCCCAGGGCGCAGGCGTGCCGCACCAGGGCGGTCAGGGCTCGCCGGGCATGGCCGAGGCGGCGATGGGCGGCGTCCACATGCAGGTCGTAGAGATGGGCGCGCCCCTGCGCGCCGAGGTGCAGCCAGGCGCTGCCGACGGCACGCCCCTTGCCGTCCGGGATCTCGAAGAGATGGTGCCCCGGCGTCTGCAGGCCTCGCGGCAGGAGTTGCGCGTGGGTGCGCCGGGCCGTGTTCAGGGACTCGTTCGCCGCACTGCGGCCGACGGCCACGAGATAGTCGGCATAGCGCTCGACGGCCCCGTCCAGCCAGTCGGCGTAGCGGTCGGCGGGAAGAGGGCGCAGCTCCGGCGACGGGTCAAGGTGTCCAGGCATCGGGGGATGATGCCAAAAAAGGCGGCTCGCGCCCGCGCGCCGACGCTGGGCTTCTTTACGATGGGGCGCAGCGGAGGCTTGAGCTGTGTCAAGCCTCCCCGGCCCGCCTTGTTTCGACAATGGTCTCATCACTCGTCGATCGGGAGCCCTCTGCCCATGCGCTGGAGTTGGAAAGTCTTGCTGCCCCTCGGGGCCGTGGTCCTGCTGTCCGCCGGTTTCGCGTGGCGCAGCTGGGAAGGCCCGGTCGTGCGCCTGCAGACGCTGGAGCCGCGCGACCTTGTCCGCACCGTCGTGGCCAGCGCCCGCGTGCAGGCTCCGCACTCGGTGGAGCTGGGGGCGCAGGTGACCGGCACCGTGCGTCAGGTCCTGGTCGAGGAGGGGCAGGCGGTGCAGGCCGGGCAGGCGCTGGTGGCGCTCGAGGCGACGGAGGCCCAGGCCACGTGGCAGGCCGCCGATCTGGCCGTGCAGCAGGCGGCGGCGCGGCTGCGGCAGCTGCAGGAGGTGCAGGCGCCGGCGGCGCGCGAATCCGAGCGCCAGGCCGAGGCCAACCTGGCCCAGATCCGCGCCCAGCATGCGCGGCAGCAGGATCTCTTCCGCCAGGGCTTCATCGGCCAGGCGGCGCTGGACGAAGCCCGCCGCGCGCTCCAGGTGGCCGAGGCGCAGGCGCGTGCCGCCACGCTGCAGCGCCAGTCCGGCGACCCGCAGGGCGCGGACCTCGCGCTGGCGCGCACCACGCTTGAGCAGGCCCGGGCCAGCGCGCTCGCGGCCAGGGCCCGGCTGGACTATCTGAGCATCAAGGCGCCGGTGGCGGGCACCATCGTCAACCGCAGTGTCGAGCCCGGACAGGTGGTGCAGGCCGGCAAGGTGCTGCTGCTGCTGGCGCCCGCGGGGGCGAGCGAGCTGGTGGCGCAGATCGACGAGCGCAACCTCGGCCTGCTGCAGCCGGGGCAGGCCGCCCTGGCCTCCGCGGATGCCTATGCCGACCAGCGCTTCGAGGCCCGCCTGAGCGAGGTCAGCCCGGGCGTCGACGCCCAGCGCGGCTCCGTCGAGGTGAAGCTCGCCGTGCCGAAGCCGCCGGCCTATCTGCGCCAGGACATGACCGTGTCCGTCGAGATCGAGGTGGCCCGCCGCCCGCAGGTGCTGAGCCTGCCGCTGGAAGCCGTCGTCCAGGCTGATTCGGCCCAGCCCTTCGCCTGGGTGCTGGATGCGCAGGACCGGCTGCAACGCCGTGAGCTGCGCCTGGGCCTGCGGGCCGGTGGCGTCGTGGAGGTGCAGCAGGGCCTGAAGGCCGGCGAGCGCGTGCTGCTGGCGCCCGACCGCCGCTGGAAGGCCGGGCAGCACCTTCGCCAGGCAGGGGCCTGAGCATGGCGCTGGCACGCTGGCAGCCCTTCGAGTGGATCGTCGCGGCCCGCTTCCTGCGCGAGGGGCGCATGCAGAGCCTCTTCATCATCGTCGGCGTCTCCATCGGCGTGGCGGTGATCGTCTTCATGTCGGCGCTGCTGGCCGGCTTGCAGGGCAATCTCGTGCGGCGCGTCCTGACGGCGCAGCCCCACATCCAGCTGCTGCCGCCCAAGGAACAGGTCCGCGTGCTGCATGCCGAGGGGCGCGAGCGATTCGCCACCACGACGCAGGCGCCGCTGCAGCGGCTCAAGTCCATCGATCAGTGGCAGTCGCTGCTGCTGCAGCTGCGCGCCATGCCGGACATCAAGGTGGTGTCGCCCACGGTGAGCGGCTCCACGCTGATCCAGCGCGGGGACACCAGCCGCTCGCTGAGCCTCGTCGGCGTGGAGCTGGAGCACTACGACCGCATCGTCAGCCTCAGCGACAAGATCGTGGAGGGGCGCGCCCGACTGGGGGCCACGGACATCCTCATCGGCATCGAGCTCGCGCACGACCTCGGCCTCGCCGTGGGCGACAAGCTCCGGGTGAGCGCCGCCAGCGGCGCGGCGAACACCTTCGAGATCGCCGGCGTCCTGGATCTCGGCAACAAGGGCGCGAACCAGCGCACCGGCTTCGTGGCGCTGCACAGCGCGCAAAGCCTGCTGGGCTACTCCGGCGGCGTGACCAGCATCGACCTCACCGTGCATGACGTCTATGCCGCGGAGGTCGTGGCCCAGCGCATCGGCGCCATGGCGCCCGTGCAGGCCGACAGCTGGATCAAGACCAATGCGCAGTTCTTCAGCGCCGTGCAGTCGCAGAGCACGGCGAACACCGCGATCCGCTTCTTCGTCGGGCTCTCGGTGGCCTTCGGCATCGCGAGCGTGCTGGTGGTGTCCGTCGTGCAGCGCTCCAAGGAGATCGGCATCCTGCGCGCCATGGGCATCTCGCGGGGTCAGGTCATGCGCGTGTTCCTGCTGCAGGGCGGGCTGCTGGGTCTGGGGGGCGCGCTGATTGGCTGCCTCGTCGGCTCGGCGGCACTCCAGCTGTGGCTGGGCTACGCGAAGACGCCCGACGGCAGCCCGATGTTCACGATCACCTTCGACCCCAGCCTCTACCTGACGGCCCTCGTGCTGGCCACGCTCACCGGCCTGCTGGCCGCGCTGGCGCCGGCCCTGCGCGCGGCGCGTCTCGATCCCGTGGTGGCCATCCGTGGATGACATGAACACACCCGTCGTGGAGCTGCGCCAGGTGCGCAAGTCCTTCAATGTGGGCCAGCCCACCGAGGTGGAGGTGCTGCACGGCATCGACCTGCGCCTGATGCCGGGCCAGTTCTCGGCCGTGATGGGGCCGTCCGGCTCGGGCAAGAGCACGCTGCTGAACATCGTCGGCCTGCTCGACCGCCCGACCGGCGGCCAGCTGCTGATCCAGGGCCAGGAGACGACGGCCATGGACGACGCCCGCCTGACGCGACTGCGCGGGCACACGATCGGCTTCGTCTTCCAGTACCACCACCTGATCGGCGCCTTCAGCGCGCTCGAGAACGTGATGCTGCCGATGGTCGGCCTCAAGGGATTTCCGGACGCCGAGACCGAGGGGCAGGCCTTGCGCCTGCTGGGCAGCGTGGGCCTGGAGCGCTGGAAGGACACGCCCGCGGCGAGGCTCTCCGGCGGTCAGCAGCAGCGCGTGGCGGTAGCCCGTGCGCTGGCCATGCAGCCGGCCCTGCTGCTGGCGGACGAGCCCACGGGCAACCTGGACACCCGGAGCGCGGATGCCGTCTTCGAGCTGCTGCGCCAGGTCAACCGGGAGCACGGCACCGCGGTGCTCTTCGTGACGCACAACCCGGACCTCGCCCGGCGCTGCGACACCACGCTCATGGTGGTGGACGGGCAGATGCAGGGTTGATCAAGCCCGCCAGCCCAGCAGCCGGGCGGGGAGGAAGAAGATCGCCTGCACGAGCGCCATCACGCCGCCGACGGCAAAGCCGAGGATGCGCAGGGGCAGCAGCAGCAGCCACACGAGCGGCCACAGCAGCAGGACGAGCAAGGCCAGCGGCCAGCACACGACGGCCAGCAGCAACCACAGCAGCAGGGTGACGAAAGACATGGTGCGGTGCCTCGTGGCCGGGTTGGGGATGCCGGACATGGTGCCAGCCCCGGGGCGCGCCGCAAGATGCCGAAGGCCATGGCGCGGGCTCGGGCGCCGGGCGCAGGCCGCCCGTGTCTGCGGGGCTTTTTGCCCGCTTTCTAGGGCTTTCACGGGGTGACTGACTTTTGGGCCGATGCATCGCTGCACGTATGCTTCGGGCCTTTCGTCCATCCCTAGATCCATCACCAGCTCCGGGCGCCAGAAGCGCGGCGGGGCCGAGAGAGAGTCGATGAAGTCCACGTTCAAACTGGGCGCCCTGGCGCTGATGATCCAGCTGGCCGGTGCCGCCTTCGCTGCCCCCCACAACCACGGGCTCGACCTGCCCAACTACGACCCGGCCGTGCGAGCCCAGGACGACCTGTTCCTGGCCGCCAACGGGGGGTGGCTGAGCCGCACGGAAATTCCGGCGGACAAGTCCTCCTTCGGCACCTTCGTGCAGCTGCGTGACATGTCGGACGCCCGCGTGCGTGCCATCGTCGAGGAGCTGGCCAAGGGCAAGCAGCCGGCCGGCAGCAACGAGGCCAAGATCGGCGCCTACTACGCCGCCTACCTCGACACCGCTGCCATCGACCGTGCCGGCTTCAAGCCCGTGCAGCCGCACCTGAAGGCCATCGACGGCCTGAAGTCCGTCGCCGAGCTGACCCGCTGGGTGGGCCAGGTGCAGGGCGAGGTGGCCACGCCCTTCGCGATGTACGTCGATGCCGACGCCAAGAAGCCGCAGGAGAACCGCCTGACGGTCTACCAGGCCGGCCTGGGTCTGCCTGATCGCGACTACTACCTGCTCAAGGACGACGCCCGCATGGGCGAGGCCCGCAAGGCCTACCTCGCCTACCTGCAGCAGCTGGCCGGTTTTGCCGGCGAGAAGAACGCCGCCGCGGCTGCCCAGCGCATCTATGCCCTGGAAGAGAAGATCGCCCAGCTGCACTGGAGCACCGTCGAGAACCGCGACCCGGTCAAGACCTACAACCCCATCAGCGTGGCGGACCTCGCCCAGCAGGCGCCCGAGCTCGACTGGGCGGCGCTGTTCCAGGCCGCCGGCCTGCCGACGATGGAGTCCGTCTCGCTGATGCAGCCCAGCGCCGTCAAGGGCATCGCCAAGCTGATGGCTGACGTGCCGCTGGCCGACTGGAAGCTCTACCTGAAGGCCCGCACGCTGGACAGCTACGCGGGCGTCCTGCCCAAGGCGATGCGTGATGCCGCCTTCGCCTTCCACGGCCAGGCGCTGTCGGGCCAGAAGGCCGAGCTGCCGCGCTGGCAGAAGGGCGTGGCCGAGGTGAACGGCGCGCTGGGCGAGGCGATCGGCCAGATCTACGTGGCCCGCCACTTCCCGCCCGAGGCCAAGGCCCGCATGGAGAAGCTGGTCGCCAATCTGCTGGCCGCCTACAAGGATTCCATCGACGGCCTGAGCTGGATGAGCCCGGCCACCAAGCTGCAGGCGCAGGACAAGCTGTCCAAGTACATGACCAAGATCGGCTACCCCGACACCTGGCGTGACTACAGCCGCCTCGTGGTGAAGGCCGGCGATGCGCTGGGCAACAACCAGCGCGCCGGCCGTGCCGAGTGGCTGCGCATGGCCGCCAAGGCCGGCAAGCCCGTGGACCGCAAGGAGTGGGGCATGACGCCGCAGACGGTGAATGCCTACTACAACCCCTCGCAGAACGAGATCGTGTTCCCGGCCGCCATCCTGCAGCCGCCGTTCTTCGACATGAACGCCGACGACGCCGTGAACTACGGTGCCATCGGTGCCGTGATCGGCCACGAGATCAGCCATGGCTTCGATGACCAGGGCAGCCAGTTCGACGGCGACGGCGTGCTGCGCAACTGGTGGACCCAGGAAGACCGCCAGGCCTTCGATGCCATCACGGCCAAGCTGGTGTCGCAGTTCGACAGCTACGAGCCGATCCCCGGCAAGCATGTGAACGGCAAGCTGACCCTGGGCGAGAACATCGCCGATCTGTCGGGTCTGCAGATCGCCTACAAGGCCTATCAGCGCTCGCTGGCCGGCCAGACGGCGCCCGCCATCGGCGGCTACACCGGTGAGCAGCGCTTCTTCCTGGGCTGGTCGCAGTCCTGGCGCGTGAAGGCCCGCGAGCAGCGCCTGCTGCAGCTGCTGGTGATCGACCCGCACTCGCCTGGCGAGTACCGCGCGAACGGCGCCGCCATCAACCACGACGGCTTCCACCAGGCCTTCGGTACCAAGCAGGGCGACAAGATGTTCAAGTCCAGCGAGGACCGCATCCGCATCTGGTAATGCCCGCCCGGCCGGCCTCGCCGGCCTCGCTGCCCTTTCATGCAACCCACGGATTGCCACTTCATGAAACGACTCCGCCTCGCCACCCTCGCGCTGCTCACGCAGCTGGCCTGCACCGCCATGGCCGACCCCTCCGCCGGCCTGCAGACGTCGGGCTATGACGCCCAGGTCCGCGTGCAGGACGACCTGTTCCGCGCCGTCAACGGTGGCTGGATCCAGTCCACCGAGATCCCCGCCGACAAGTCCCGCTTCGGCAGCTTCGAGCTGCTGCGCGACCAGTCCGACGCCCGCGTCAAGGCGCTGATCGACGAGCTCGCCGCCAAGCCGCAGCCCGCCGGCAGCAATGCCTTCAAGGTGGCCGCCTATTTCAAGAGCCACCTGGACGTCGACGCCATCGAGAAGGCCGGCCTCGCCCCGCTGCAGCCCACGCTGGACGAGATCGCCGGCATCGATTCGCCCAAGGCGCTGGCCCGCTGGTTCGGCGGCGCCCAGATGCGTTCGGTGGCGCCGATCCGCGTGTTCGTCGCCGCGGATGCCAAGAAGCCCACCGTCAATGGTGTGCGCATGTGGCAGAGCGGCCTGGGCATGCCCGACCGCGACTACTACCTGAAGAAGGACGATCCGCGCTTCGCCAAGGCCCGTGAGGCCTACAAGACCTACCTGGCCACGCTGGCCGGCCTGCTGGGCGAGAAGGACCCGGCCGCTGCCGCCGAGCGCGTGCTGGCGCTGGAGGAGAAGATCGCCGCGGTGCACTGGGACAAGGTCGAGAACCGCGATCCGGTCAAGACCTACAACCCCATGACCCCGGCCGAGATCGCCGCCCGTGCGCCCGGCATGGACTGGGACGCCTACTTCGCCGCCACCGGTCTGGGCAAGCTGGACAGCATCGCCGTCGCCCAGCCCAGCGCCATCGCGGCGCTGTCGGGCCTGATCGCCAGCGAGCCGCTGAAGGACTGGCAGCTCTACCTGCGCCTGCACGCCGTCTCGAGCAATGCCGACGTGCTGCCCAAGGCCGTGCGTGAGGCGCGCTTCGCCTTCTTCGGCCAGGCGCTGTCCGGCCAGAAGGCGGAGCTGCCGCGCTGGCAGAAGTCCATCGGCGAGGTGAACGGCGCGCTGGGCGAGGCCGTGGGCCAGCTGTACGTGGCCCGCCACTTCCCGCCGGAGGCCAAGGCCCGCATGGAGAAGCTGGTGGCCAATCTGCTGGCCGCCTACAAGGACTCCATCGACGGCCTGAGCTGGATGAGCCCGACCACCCGGGCCGCCGCGCAGGACAAGCTGTCCAAGTACGTGACCAAGATCGGCTACCCCGCCAAGTGGCGCGACTACAGCAGCCTGGAGGTGCGCGAGGGGGATGCCTTCGGCAACAGCCAGCGTGCCGCGCAGTTCGGCTGGAAGCGCATGATCGCCAAGGCCGGCAAGCCGGTGGACCGCAGCGAATGGGGCATGACGCCGCAGACCGTCAATGCCTACTACAGCCCGCTGTCCAACGAGATCGTGTTCCCGGCCGCCATCCTGCAGCCGCCGTTCTTCGACATGAACGCCGATGACGCCGTGAACTACGGCGCCATCGGTGCCGTGATCGGCCACGAGATCAGCCACGGCTTCGACGACAAGGGCAGCCAGTACGACGGCGACGGCGTGCTGCGCAACTGGTGGACGCCGGAGGACCGCAAGGCCTTCGAGGGCATCGCCGCCAAGCTCGTCGCGCAGTACGACAGCTACGAGCCCATTCCGGGCAAGCACGTGAACGGCAAGCTGACGCTGGGCGAGAACATCGCCGACCTGTCGGGCCTGCAGGTCGCCTACAAGGCCTACCTGCGCTCGCTGGGCGGCAAGCCCTCGGCCACGATCGGCGGTTACACCGGCGAGCAGCGCTTCTTCCTGGGCTGGGCGCAGTCCTGGCGCGAGAAGGCCCGCGAGGAGCGCATGCTGCAGCTGATCACGACCGATTCGCACTCGCCCGGCGAGTACCGCGCCAATGGCGCCGTGGTCAACCACGATGGCTTCCACCAGGCCTTCGGCACCAAGCAGGGCGACAAGATGTACAAGGCCGGCGAGGAGCGCATCCGGATCTGGTGACCGCAGCGGCGGCGCCCCCCGACGCTTCGGCGGCTCCGGCTGCCGTGGGTCCGCGAGGCCACCTTCGGGTGGCCTTTTTCATGGCCGGCGCAGCCAGCGGCGGGGGCGGGGCGCAAAAAAAAGCGCCCGGCGGGTGCCGGGCTCAAGGGAGGACTTACTCGGTTTTGGCCCGGGCCCGGGCCCGGGCCGGGGCAGGCATCAGGCCTGTGGGCCGGTCTCGGGCGTGGCCGCCTGGGCCAGGCTCATCGAGGGCAGCTGCAGGGCCGGCGCACCAAGGCAGGGCTGCTCACCGGTGGCATCGGCCTGGGCCAGCGTCAGGGACGCGGCGCTGGCGATGGCAAGCAGGGCAGTGAGCAGGGTCTTGGTGGCGGATTTCATGGTGTGTCTCTCCTGAAGTTCGGCGGGGTCTCCGGCTGGGCGGGCCTCATGGCCTTGTCGATGGAAGGAGTGTGCGCGCCACGGCCCCGCGCTTCCAGGCGCCTGCGACGAATTGACGCCGCGGCGACGTGAACGGTCGCTGGCGGCGATCGGCGTGCGGGACCGGGAGGTCGCTCAGGCCCGTCCGGGCAGCCAGTCCCGGACCCCGGCGATCAGGCGCTCCGGCTGGTCCTTGTGCGGGCTGTGGCCGCAGTCGGGCAGCGCGACGAGGCGCGTGTCGTCATGCAGCTCGGCGATGGCCTCGATCTGGCGCAGGCTGCCGTACTCGTCATGGACGCCCTGGACGGCCAGCACCGGGCAGGGCAGGCGCCCGCGCAGCAGCGACTCGATGTTCCAGGCCTCGAAGCCCGGACGCAGCCACGCGTCGTTCCAGCCGTAGAAGGCGGAGTCGGTGTCCGCATGATGGCGGGCCAGGGCCTTGCGCAGGGACTCGCCCTGCTCATAGGCGGTGCGGGCGGCCTGCAGGCCCAGCAGCGTGACGGGTTCGACGAACAGGTGCGGGGCCATGGCCACGAGACCCTGGACGTGGGCCGGGGCGTGCGCCGCATAGAGCAGGGCGAGGCTGGCGCCATCGCTGTGACCGAAGAGCAGCAGCGGGCGGTCGGCGAGCCCCAGCGCCGCGAAGCAGGCGGGCAGCAGGCCCCGGGCCTGGCGCTGGAGGTAGTCCTGCGGCCAGGGCTCGGTGCGTGGGGTGCTGTGGCCATAGCCCGGTCGGGAGAAGACCAGGCCCGGCATCTCCAGCGCCTCGCACAGCCGTGCGGGAAAGTCCCGCCACTGGCTCAGCGAGCCCAGGCCCTCATGCAGGAAGACGATCAGCGGCTGCTGCGGGTCCTGCACCGCGGCGGCGGGGCCCAGCCAGCAGGCCTCGATGCGCAGCGTCTGCCCATCCAGCATCACGGGCTGCTGGAAGATCTCGGGTGCGACAGGGCGCCTGGACGTGCTCATGCGCACATTGTGCGCCGCCGCAAGTGCCGGCGCGGGCTGCGATACTTCGATGCATTACAAGGAGTTTCACGGTGGAGACATTGCATATTGCGGTGGATGCCCGCGGCGTCGCGCGCGTCACCATGACCCGGCCGGAGGTGTTCAACGCCTTCAACGAGCAGATGATCGGCGAGCTGGACCAGGCTTTCGAGCGCCTGACGGCGGACCCCAAGGTGCGCGTCATCGTGCTGGCCGGTGCCGGCAAGGCCTTCAGCGCCGGGGCGGACATCCAGTGGATGCAGCGCGCCGCGCAATCCAGCCAGGAGTGGAATCTGCAGGATGCGCGCCGCTTTGCGGCCATGCTGTACCGCATCCAGTCCTGCCCCAAGCCCACCGTCGCCCGCGTGCAGGGCGTGGCGCTGGGCGGCGGCGTGGGGCTCACGGCGGCCTGCGACATCGCCGTGGCCAGCCATGACGCGAAGTTCGCGGTCAGCGAGGCGCGCTTCGGCATCCTGCCGGCCGTCATCGGCCCGTATGTGGTGAACGCCGTCGGCAGCCGCCAGGCCCGACGCCTCGCGCTCACCGGCAGCCGCATCCCCGCCAGCGAGGCCCTGGCGATGGGCCTCGTGCATGAGGTCGTGCCACTGGAAGCCCTGGACGAGGCGCTCGAGCGCTGGCTGCACGAGCTGCTGGCGAATGGCCCGCAGGCGCAGGGGGAGATCAAGCGGCTGCTCGGCCAGCTGGCCGTCGGGCCGGTGACGGAGGAGGTGCGCGAGCTCACCGCCCAGACCATCTCCCGTGTGCGGGTCGGTGACGAGGCGCGCGAGGGCTTCTCCGCCTTCATGGCGAAGCGTCCGGCGGCCTGGGTGCCGCAAGGAGAAGGCGCATGAGCGGCACTCCTCAGACATGGGCCGTGACGAGCCGGCCGGCCGCCGAGGCGCTGGTCGGCGTGGTCGGCGCCGGCGTGATGGGCGCGGGCATTGCCCAGGTGGCCGCCCAGGCCGGGCATCCGGTGCGGCTGATGGACGTCCGCGACGGCGCTGCCCAGGCGGCACACGGCCAGATTGCCAAGGCGCTGGACGGCCTGGTGACGAAGGGCCGCATGGAGGCCGCCGAGCGCGACGCGGTGCTCGCGCGCATCCGGCCGGCGTCGGCGCTGTCCGAGCTGGCCGACGCCGCGCTGGTCGTCGAGGTCATCGTCGAGAAGCTGGAGCCCAAGCAGGCCCTGCTGCGCGAACTGGATGCGCTGCTGGGGCCGGAGGCGCTCATCGCCTCCAACACCTCGTCCATCAGCATCACGGCGCTGGCCAATGGCCTGCAGCGTCCGGAGCGACTGGTGGGCATGCATTTCTTCAATCCCGTGCCGCTGATGAAGCTGGTGGAGGTGGTGTCCGGCGCGGAGACCCAGGCCTCCGTGGCCGAGGCCATCTACGAGCTCTCGCGCCGCTGGGGCAAGGCGTCGGTGCACGCGAAGTCGACGCCCGGCTTCATCGTCAACCGCATTGCCCGTCCGTACTACGCCGAGACGCTGGCCTTGCTGCTGGAGCAGGCGGGCACGCCGGCCCAGCTGGACCGGGCGCTGCGCTCGGTGGGCTTCCGCATGGGCCCCTGCGAGCTGATGGACCTGATCGGGCACGACACGAACTTCCTGGTCACCCAGTCCGTCTTCGAGGCGAACTTCGGCGACAAGCGCTATGTGCCGTCCCTGGTGCAGAAGGCGCTGGTCGACGGCGGGCGGCTGGGCCGCAAGGTAGGCAAGGGCTTCTATGACGGCGTGCCGGCCATGCCGGCGCCGGCCGAGCGATCCGGCGTCGCGGGCGGGGCGTCGTTCGTTCTGCATGGCGAGGGCGCGCTGGTCGAGGCGCTGGCGCAGGCGCTTGAGGCCGCCGGGGTGGCCTTCCAGCGTGGCAGCGGCGCGGGCTGGGCCGGCCTGGCGCTCGACGGCCTGCAGCTGCGCCTGAGCAGCGGCCGCTGTGCCGCGGAACTGGCGCAGCGCGACGGCGTGACCGAGCTGGCCGTGATCGACTGGCCCGTCAACGGCCCGCGCACCGAGGCACTGGCCATGGCCTTCGCACCGCGCTGCAGCGAGGCCGGCCGGACCGCCGCCCACCAGCTCTTCGCGGCCCTGGGCTGGACGCCGCTGGTGCTCCGCGATGCGCCGGGCCTCGTCGTCGCTCGCACGCTGGCCATGCTGGTGAATGAAGGCGCCGATGCGGTCTGGCAGGGCGTGTGTGATGAGGCGGCTGCCGATCAGGCCATGAAGCTGGGCGTCAACTACCCGGCCGGGCCTTTCGAGTGGCTGGCCCTGCTGGGCGCCGCCCGCGTGGTCGAGACCCTGGACGCGCTGTTCGAGGCCAGCCGCAGCGAGCGCTACCGCGTCAGCCCGCTGCTGAAGCACCGCGTCTGGGCCGGCTGATCGCTCGGGCCAGAAAGCAGAAAAGCCGCCCGAGGGCGGCTTTTTCTTTGGGGTGCTGCGCGTTCAGAGCAGCATGCGCAGGTGCTGCTGCGCCTGCAGCAGCGGGGGCAGGGCATGCTCCACCAGCTGCTCCATGCTCATGCGCGAGGCATGGATGGAGATGTTGAGGGCCGCCACCACGTCGCCCCGGTAGTTCTTGAGCGGCACGGCGAGGCTGCGCAGGCCGAGCTCCAGCTCCTGGTCCACGCTGGCATAGCCCAGGGCGCGGGCGCGGGCGACCTCGTTGCGCAGGCGGTCCGGATTCGTGATCGTGTGCGGCGTCACGGCTTCGAGCGTCTGGCGTGCAATCCAGGCGTCGGCATCCTCGGGGCTCAGGGCGGCCAGCAGGGCGCGGCCATTGGCCGAGCAGTAGGCGGGCACGCGGCCGCCGGATTGCAGATGCTGCGACAGCACGCGCCCGGCGCTCGTCGCGGCGATGCAGATCACGTCGTTGCCGTCCAGCACGCCGGCGGCGCTCGCCTCCTTGAGGGCGAACGCCAGCTTGTGCAGCTCAGGCTCGACGATGCGCGGCAGCCGGGCCGAATGCATGTAGCTCTGACCCAGACGCAGCACCTTGGGCGTCAGGGCGAACATCTTGCGGTCCTGCGAGACGAAGCCCAGGTAGCTCAGGGTCAGCAGGTAGCGGCGGGCGGCCGCGCGGGTCAGCCCGGTGCGGGCGGCCACCTCGCTGATGGTGAGGCGGGGACGCTCCTGGTCGAAGGCCTCGATCACGGCGAGACCCTTCTCCAGGCCGGCCACCAGGTCGCGCTTCAGCGGTGCCTGTGGTTCCTGGGAGACAGTCGTTGCCGGGCTGGCCGGAACTGCGACGGAGGCGAGATCATCAAGGGCGCGAGCTGCAGACATGGCATTCCAGGGTGCGAGAGCGCCCAAAAACGTCTGAGCGCGATCAAATCAGTCGCCGACTATAGAAGTCTGTCACTACAAATGGTGACGGCTTTGCAAGCATTGGGCGACGAACGCACATGAATGCACCATGTTGGTGAATTTTGGGCGCACTGATCTGACGGCCTGGTGCAGGTCGCTTTGAGCAGGCCCCGATCACCTTGTGGCACCGGGTGGCGGATCGACTCCCTGTCTTGCTTCTTCTGTTCGGCAAGTTGCAGGAGGGGCCAAGAACGTACGCATATGACTTTAGGCATATGTGTGATATATGGCCCCGGCGGCGGCCAGTATCACACGTTCCGGGGCCCGGTGATCGCGATGCGGGGCCGTCCAAAGGGGGAGGCGCCGAGGGGGTGCGCGGGCCGCTCGTTCGCATGCCGACCAGCATTGGCGGGGCCTGGGGCGGCCCTTCCCAGGGCGCCCCTTCTTTCATCACACCCTCACACCCGTTCCAGGATCAGCGCGATGCCCTGGCCGACGCCAATGCACATGGTGCACAGGGCGTAGCGGCCGCCGGTGCGCTGCAACTGGTTGGCGGCGGTCAGCGCCAGGCGGGCGCCGCTGGCCCCCAGCGGGTGCCCGAGGGCGATCGCGCCGCCGTTGGGATTCACGCGGGGATCGTCGTCCGGCAGCCCCAGCTGGCGCAGCACCGCCAGGCCTTGAGCTGCGAAGGCCTCGTTCAGCTCGATCACGTCCATCTGCTCGAGGCTCAGCCCGGCCCGGGCGAGCACGGCTTGCGTGGCCGGCGCCGGTCCGATGCCCATGATGCGTGGCGCCACGCCGGCCGTGGCCATGGCCACCACGCGGGCGCGGGGCGTCAGGCCGTGGCGCTGCGCGGCGGCCTCGCTGGCCAGCAGCAGGGCGACGGCGCCATCGTTGACGCCCGAGGCGTTGCCGGCGGTCACCGAACCGTCCGGCGTCACCACGCCCTTGAGCCGGGCCAGGGACTCCAGGCTGGTGTCGCGCGGGTGCTCGTCCTGCCGCACCCAGACGGCGTCGCCCTTCTTCTGCGGAATCTCGACCGGGCAGATCTCGGCGTCGAAGAAGCCGGCCTGCTGGGCGGCGAGGGTCTTCTTCTGGCTGGCCAGCGCCATGCGGTCCTGGGCCTCGCGCTCGATGCCGAACTCGCGCGCCACGTTTTCGGCCGTCTCGGGCATGGAGTCGACGCCGTACTGCGCCTTCATCAGCCGGTTGATGAAACGCCAGCCGATGGTCGTGTCATAGACGGCGTTCTGACGGGAGAAGGCGGCGTCGGCCTTGGGCATCACGAAGGGCGCACGGCTCATGCTCTCCACGCCGCCGGCGATCAGCAGGTCCGCCTCGCCAGCCTTGATGGCGCGTGCCGCGGAGCCCACGGCATCCAGCCCCGAGCCGCACAGGCGGTTCAGCGTCACGCCCGGCACCTCGATGGGCAGGCCGGCCAGCAGGCCAGCCATGCGGGCGACGTTGCGGTTGTCCTCGCCGGCCTGGTTGGCGCAGCCGTACAGCACATCCTCCACGGCCTGCCAGTCGAGGCCGGGATGCCGGGCCATGAGTGCCTTGAGGGGCAGGGCGCCGAGATCGTCCGCACGGAGGCCGGAGAGGGCGCCGCCGTAGCGGCCGAAGGGGGTGCGTTGTCCGTCGCAGATATAGGCAGTGCGCATGGGGTTCCTGAAGGGAGGCGCGACCCTTGCCCCTCGAGGAAAGAGGAGGGTCGGAAGGTGATTAGGAAATGGAAAGGATTGCAGTCAAGAAAGTTCTTTAGATGAACGAGGGTTCATTAAATGAACATGCTAGGGCCGTGCGATCTTTCCAGTCAAGGCGGTGGCTGATGCGTCAGATTCGGCAAAGAGGTGTTTCCATCCGTGTAAAGTTCCCTAGTGCATTGCTCAAGTTCTCCGAAGGGACGGCCGATGCATCGACAGAGCCGCCCGCGGAGGAATGGGCTAGGACAGGCATGAAGGACAACACAACAGATCCGCTGATTGACGTGGCACAGCTGAAGGTGGGGATGTTCATCCATCTCGACCTGGGCTGGATGTCGCATCCCTTCCCTTTGAGCAGCTTCAAGCTGAGCTCGGAAGATCAGCTGCTGGTGTTGCGCCGTCTGGGCCTCAAGCAGGTGCGCTGGAGCCCCGCCAAGAGCGAGCTGTCCGATGATGCGCCGCCGGTCCCCGCCCCTGCCTCGGAGCCGCTCAATCCCGAGCTCAGCCCGGAGCAGCAGCAGAAGGAGGCCCACCGCAAGGCGCTGGCCGCCCAGCGCGAGGCGCTCTCCCTCTGCGAGAAACAGTACGCCGAGGCGGCGGCGGCCTTCAAGGGCATCGTGGACCTGGTGCCCCGCGCCCCGGTCAACTCCCGTGACCAGTCCACGGCGCTGGTCAGTGCCTTGCTGGACAAGATGCTGGTGGAGGGCGACCTCAACATCCGCCTGCTCAACGAGGGGGCGGGCGACCGCGGCACCGCACATGCGCTGAATGTGTCGATCATCTCGCTGCTGCTGGGGCGTGCCTTCGGTCTTGGGCGCGACGAGATGATGGATCTCGGTGTCGGCGCACTGCTGCATGACATCGGCAAGCTCGACCTCCCGCCGCGCCTGCGCCACCGGGACGAGAGCTTCACCACCGCCGAAAGCCAGGTCTACCAGACCCACGTGGTCAAGGGCGTGGCCCTGGCCAAGCAGATGGACTTGGCGGCGGGCCCGCTGCTGGTGATCGCCCAGCACCATGAAAACGCCGACGGCACCGGCTTCCCACAGCGCATCAACGTGGACCGCATGAGCGCCGCCTCGCGCATCGTGGCGCTCGTGAACCGCTTTGACGGCCTGTGCAACCCGCTGCTCGTCTCCAAGGCCATGACGCCGCACGAGGCGCTCTCGCTGATGTTCGCGCAGGGGCGCAGCCGCTTCGACGCGACCATGCTCAACGCCTTCATCCGCATGATGGGCGTCTACCCGCCCGGCTCGACGGTGCAGCTGACCGACGACCGCTACGCGCTGGTCGTCGCGGTGAACTCCTCGCGACCGCTCAAGCCGCGGGTGATGGTGCATGACCCCAAGATCCCGCGCGACGAGGCGCTGGTGGTCAATCTGGAAGACCATCCCGACCTCGGCATCCGCCGCAGCCTCAAGCCCGGCGCGCTGCCGCGGGCCTCTCTCGACTACCTCAGCCCGCGCGCGCGCGTGGCCTATTTCTTCGAGTCCGTCGCCGCCTCGCCCATGGGAGAGGTGGCGGTGTGAAGCCGGTCCGGCACGCGCAGCAGGCAGCCTCGGCGAATCCCCCAGCGTCCAGTTCCCCGCCAGCCGCGCTCCCCGCGGCATGGGTGGCGCCCTGGGCCGGCCTGCTCGACGCGCTGCAGGAGGCGGTCTGGCTCGTGGACGCCCAGGACCTGACGCTCCTGGCGGCCAACGTGGCCTCTGAGCAGCTCCTGGGCCTGCCCGCCGCGGCACTGCAGGGGCAGCGCATCGAGTCGCTGTGCGTCACGCCCGAAGATCAGCTGTTCTGGAGCGACGTCGCCCAAGGCGCCCGCGAAGGGCTGCACACGGAGACGCTGCTGCGCCATGCCGACGGCCACACGCTGTGGGTGGACCGCCGCATCCGCCTGCTGCCCGGCGCCGCGCCAGACGAGCCGTCGGTGTGGGTGCTCAGCATGCGCGACCTCAGCGCCCAGCGGCGCAGCGAGGAGGAGCGCGAGACCCTGCTGGTGGACCTGCGCAGCACGCTGGAGTCCACCGTCGACGGCATCCTGGTGACGGACCTCGCCGGTCGCATCCGCAACTTCAATCAGCGCTTCGCGGCGATGTGGGGCATCCCGGAGGAGTTGCTGCAGCAGCGGGACGACGCTGCCGTGCAGGCGTGGATGCGTCGCAGCGTCTCGGATGGCGCCGCCTACGCCGCGCGCCTGAGTGCCTTGCTGGACGCGCCGCTGGCCCAGAGCAGCGAGGTGATCCGCCTCTTGGACGGCCGGGTGCTGGAGCGCGTGTCGCTGCCGCAGTGGAGCCGGCAGCGGCCGGTAGGCCGCGTGTTCTCCTTCCGTGATCTCAGTGACCAGCTGGCGGCGAGCCAGCGCATCGAGGAGCTGTCCCACACGGACATGTTGACGGGCCTGCCCAACCGTCGCGCACTGGCCGAGCGGGTCGAGTACGCCCGCGCCATCGCCAAGCGAGAGGCCTCGGGCTTTGCGATGCTCTTCGTCGATCTCGACCGCTTCAAGCAGATCAACGACACCCTGGGTCATGCCTTCGGCGACCGCGTCCTGAGAGAGGTCGCCCAGCGGCTGCGGGACTGCCTTCGCGAGGTGGACACCGTGGCCAAGCTCTCAGGCGACGAGTTTGCGCTGCTGATCCATGAAGCGGACGCCCGCGGGGCGGAGCACACGGCCCGGCGGGTGCTGGAGGCGATGACTCGGCCTTTCGGCTTCGACACCCTCAGCTTCACCGTCACCGCCAGCATCGGCATTGCGCTTTTCCCGGGCGACGGCGAGTCCCTGGATGAGCTCACCTCCAGTGCCGAGCGCGCCATGCAGGGCGTCAAGGACAGTGGCCGTGCCGGCTTCCGCTTCCACCAGCCGCGCAAGGACGTGGACCTGCTGGCCCGCATGCGCCTGGATCACGCCATGCGCCAGGCCTTGCTGGAGCGGCGCTTCCGCCTGCATTTCCAACCGCAGCTGGATCTGGCGAGCGGCCAGGTCATCGGCGCCGAAGCGCTGATCCGGTGGCGAGACCCGGTGCGTGGCGAGGTGCCGCCGGGTGAATTCATCCCCGTGGCGGAGGAGAGCGGCTTCATCGTCGCCATCGGGGACTGGGTCCTGCACGAGGCCGTGACCCAGGCGCAGGCCTGGGCACGCCAGGGGCGGCGACTGCCGGTGGCGGTGAACGTCTCGGCCCTGCAGTTCCAGCAGGCCCAGTTCGTGGACCGGGTGCGCCAGGTGCTGCAGACGGCCGGGCTGCCGCCGGCATTGCTGGAGCTGGAGCTGACCGAGTCCATCCTGCTCCGGGATGCCGACGAAGCCCTGCGCCGCCTCCAGGCGCTGGCCGAGCTGGGCGTGTGCCTGTCCATCGACGACTTTGGCACCGGCTATTCCAGCCTCGCCTATCTCAAGCGCTTCCCCATCCAGCGCCTGAAGATCGACCGCAGCTTCGTCCAGGGGCTGCCGGATGACGCCAGCGATGCGGGCATCGTTCGTGCCGTGGTCCAGGTCGGCCGGGCGCTGGGCCTGCAGGTCATCGCGGAAGGGGTGGAGAGCGAGGCGCAGCGGAGCTTCCTGCAGGAGGCTGGCTGCCACGAGTTCCAGGGCTATCTCTTCTCGGCCGCGCTCGACGCCGCCACGTTCGAGGCGCGGGTGTGGGGCGTGGAGCGCCCGCCCATGCGGCTGGTGCAGGGCGGCGCCGGCTGAGCCGGTCCGGAGCGCGGTCCACAATAGAGGCGGCAGGCCCGTGCGTGGCCTGCCATCCGTGTTCAGCTCTGCGCCGAGGTTTCCATGTTTCGATTCAAGTCCAAGGCCGCGGCCGATGTGATCTATATGCCTGATGCCGCCCAGCAGGTCCTGGCGGCCCTGGGTCGCGAGCCGGCCCGGGAAGGCATCATCGAGCTCGCCGATCTGCCGGCTGCCCAGCGGGCGCTGCTGGCCGCCGTCGAGGCGGACGAAGCGGCCTTTGCCGGCTTGGTCGCCGAAGCCGAGGCGCAGGGCGAGCCCGCGCCGCGCCGGCAGGGCGTCACGCTCAAGCAGCGGGTCTGGCCCCTGTTGGACATGCTGCGCCTGAGTGAGGCCGAGCGGGCCGACGTGATCTGGCAGGGCTGAGCCCCGATGGACGGACTGGACGACGTCACGCGCCTAGTGTGCGTGCGCCATGGGCAGACCGGCTGGAATGCCGAGGGCCGGCTGCAGGGGCAGCTGGACATCGCGCTCGATGCCACGGGCGAGGCCCAGGCCGAGGCGCTGGCCGGCGCGCTGCAGGACGAAAGCCTGGACCACGTCTTCTGCAGCGACCTGCAGCGCTGCCGCCAGACCCTGGCACCGCTGACCCGCCGCCGCCCGCTGCCCGTCGAGTGGCAGCCCGGCTTGCGCGAGCGCAGCTTCGGCGACTTCCAGGGCCTGACCTGGGCCGAGCTCAGCGAGCGGGATCCGGAGGCCGCCCGGCGCTGGAAGCTGCGGGAGCCCGACTTTGCCGCGCCCGGTGGTGAATCGCTGCGGATCTTCAGTGAGCGTGTGCTGGCTGCCGTGCAGGCGCTGGCGGCCCGCCATGCGGGCCAGAGCCTCCTGCTCGTCACCCATGGCGGCGTGCTGGACTGTCTCTACCGGGCTGCCCTGGGCCTGGACCTGCAGGCGCCGCGCAGCTGGCGCCTCGGCAATGCCGCCATCAACCGGCTGATGGTCTCCGGCGGGCAGCTGCATCTGGTGGGATGGGCGGACGAAAGCCATCTCCCGGTGGCGTCCTGAGCCCACCTCGGGCCCTGCTTTGACGCTGATGCCCGGGGTAGACGACAAAAAGCGCCTTGCCCCCCTGCAAAAAGTGACTGTTGCAAATTCACGTCGCCGGGGCTTCGGTCAAACCCTAGGCCTCCTATACTCCCGCCACATTCCGCGTGACAAGACCGGGTGTTTCAGCCCGGCACAACCTCAACCTACAAAGGCAAATGATGAAGAAGATCGCTCTCGTCGCTGCTCTGGCCGCTGTGTCGGCTTCGGCTTTCGCACAAAGCTCCGTGACCCTGTGGGGCCGCGCCAACGTGACCGTTGAAAGCCAAAAGATCGGCACCGCCGACCGCAAGGTGGTCGTGCAGGACAACCGTTCGCGCCTGGGCGTGAAGGGCCAGGAAGACCTGGGTGGCGGCCTGAAGGTCAGCTTCGCTCTGGAACACGGCCTGGACATCGACACCGGCAAGCAAACCGGCGGCGCCTTCTGGAACCGTGAATCGTCCGTGCAACTGAGCGGCGCTTTCGGTGCCATCCGTCTGGGTAACTGGACCAACGGTTCGTACTTCGCCACCGCTGACTACGTCAGCATGCACAACCACGACACCGGCACCTCCGACGACAAGCTGTACTCGGGCGCTGGCTGGACCTCCGCCAACAAGGTGGGCTACTTCACCCCGAACATCGACGGCTTCACCGCTGAAATCACGATGCACGCTGGTGAAGGCGCCGACAAGCGCGCTTTCGACCTGTCGGCCAACTACGACCAAGGTCCTCTGCACCTGGGCGCTGGCTACAGCAAGCAAGGCGATGCCAAGCAGTACGCTGGCCGCGCTCTGTACGAGCTGGGCGAGTTCACCGTCGGTGGCTACGTGCAACGTGAAGACGTCAACGGCGAAACCCGCAACATCTGGCGTCTGGCCGGTATGTACACCATGGGCGCTTCCGAGTTCCACGTGAACTACGGCGACGCTGGCCGCAGCGCTGTCGGCGCCAAGGCCAACCAGCTGACCCTGGGCTACAACTACAACCTGAGCAAGCGCACCAAGGTGTACGGCTTCTTCACGAAGCTGGACAACAAGGACAACAACGCTGGCGACCTGAACAGCCTGGCTGTCGGTATCCGTCACAACTTCTAATCCCTCGGGATCAGAATGTGCAAAAGGCGACCTTCGGGTCGCCTTTTTTCATGGGTGCATGCCATTGGGTGCATGCCATTGGGTGCATGCCATTGGGTGCATGCCATTGGCAGTGGAGCGGGCGGCACGCTGAAGTGCCGGGCCACCTGCCGGTCAGCCGCTACTCGTCAAACAGCCCCGCCGAACTCTTCGGCGGCGCGACGCCGAGGTGCCGGAATGCCGCGAGCGTTGCAATGCGCCCGCGCGGCGTGCGCTGCAGAAAGCCCTGCTGGATCAGGTAGGGCTCGATGACGTCCTCGATGGTGTCGCGCTCCTCGCCGATGGCGGCCGCGACGTTGTCCAGGCCGACGGGGCCGCCGTCGAAACGGTGCACCACGGCCTCCAGCAGCTTTCTGTCCATGAGGTCGAAGCCCTGGGGGTCGACGTCCAGCATGGCCAGGGCCTTGTCGGCCATCAGCTTGGTGATGCGGCCGTCGCCCTTCACCTCGGCGTAGTCGCGCACGCGGCGCAGCAGGCGGTTGGCGATGCGGGGCGTGCCGCGCGACCGCCGCGCGATCTCCAGGGCGCCCTCCGCCGCGATGGGCGCGTTCATGAGCCCGGCCGAGCGTGTCACGATGCGCTGGAGCTCTTCAGGTGTGTAGAACTCCAGCCGCGCCACGATGCCGAAGCGGTCCCGCAGCGGATTGGTCAGCATGCCGGCGCGGGTGGTGGCGCCGACGAGGGTGAAGGGCTGCAGGTCCAGCTTGATCGAGCGGGCGGCCGGGCCCTCGCCGATCATGATGTCGATCTGGTAGTCCTCCAGCGCCGGGTACAGGATCTCCTCGACCACCGGCGAGAGGCGGTGGATCTCGTCGATGAAGAGCACATCGTTCTTCTCGAGATTGGTCAGGATGGCGGCCAGGTCCTTGGGCTTCTCGAGCACGGGACCCGAGGTCTGGCGGAGATTGACGCCCAGTTCGGCGGCGATGATGTGCGATAGCGTCGTCTTGCCGAGGCCCGGTGGGCCGAAGAGCAGTACGTGGTCCAGGGCCTCCTCGCGCTTGCGGGCGGCGCCGATGAAGATCTCCAGCTGCTCGCGCGCCTTCGCCTGACCCACGTACTCGTCCAGCAGCTTGGGGCGCAGCGCGCGCTCCAGCGCCTCCTCGTTCGGGTTGCCGGGTGCCGCGCTGATCACGCGGGTGGGCGGCTGGGGGGCGAAGTCGTCGGTCTGGATCGGCATGGCGGGGCGGGGCGCAGGAGGGGCGGGGTCAGCGGTTCAGGGACTTCAGCGCGAGCTTGATGCCCTCGCTCACCCCCACGTCGGCCGGCAGCTGCTTGAGGGCGGCGGCGGCTTCCTTGTCGCTGTAGCCCAGGGCCTGCAGGGCCTGGAGGATGTCCGCCTGACTGTCGTTGGCCACGCTGGCAGGCAGCGCGAGATCGGGACCCAGCTTGCCCTTGAGCTCCAGCAGCAGGCGCTCGGCCGTCTTCTTGCCGATGCCCGGCACCTTCACGAGGCGGCCGGCCTCCTGCAGGCTCACGGCCTGAGCCAGGTCGCCCACGCTGAGGCCGGACAGGATGGACAGCGCCGTGCGCGGGCCCACGCCGCTGATCTTGATGAGCTGGCGGAAGGTGGCGCGCTCCTCGGCACTCAGGAAGCCGAAGAGGATCTGGGCGTCCTCGCGCACCACGAAGTGCGTCAGCAGGCTCACCCGCTCGCCCAGGCCGGGGAGGTTGTAGAAGGTGCTCATCGGCACGTCGACTTCATAGCCGACGCCTTGCACATCGATGAGCACGAGCGGGGGCGATTTTTCCGCGAGGACGCCGGTGAGCCTTCCAATCATCGGGCGATTATCGGGGGCTTCCGGGCCGGGCGGCCCGCCGCGGCATCAGTTCCGGCCGAACAGGCCCAGGCGCTGCGCCTCGAGCGCCGCTTCCGCCCGCGAGGAGACGTTGAGCTTGCGGTAGATCTGCTTCACGTAGTCCGCGATGGTGTGGCGCGACAGGCCCAGCTGCACGCCGATCTCCGGCAGCGTGAAGCCCTTGGCCACGCGCAGCAGCACCTCGGTCTCGCGCTCGGTCAGCGAGACCTCGATCAGCTGCGGCGAGGCCTGCGGGCGGCGCTGCGAGTTGAAGTGCGCGATCACCTTGCGGGCGATGGAGGGCGACAGCGGCGGCTCGCCCTGGCTGATGCGCTGCAGCTGCTCGACCAGCAGCTCGCGCGCCTGCTCCTTCAGCAGGTAGCCGAAGGCGCCGGCCTGCAGGGCGGGGAAGATGTGCTCGTCGTCATCGTGGATGGTCACGATCACCGATTGCACCTCCGGCTGCTTCTCGCGCAGCGCCGCGACCACGTCCACGCCGGAGCCGTCGGGCAGACCGAGGTCCAGCAGGGCCAGGGTGAAACGCTGACTGTTGATGTGCTGCAGGGCGTCCTGCACGCGGGAGCACTCGGTGATCACGGCATTGGTGAAGACCTGGCTCACCAGGGTCTTGAGCCAGGCGCGGATTTCCGGGATGTCTTCGAGCAGCAGGATGTTGTTCATGGTGTGGTCTTGGTATGGGCGGGCCCGGAGGGGCCCACGGCCTGGCGATCAGGCAACAGTATGCCTTTTGATGCAGTGGCGCCAGTCCCGGCCAGACCCTGAGTCGCAGATCACAGCGGAATCGTCAGGCGGATGATGGTGCCCAGGCCCTGCCCGGACTCGACCAGGCATTGCCCCTGCATCTGCTTGGCGCGGGCCTTCATGCTGGCCATGCCGTGGCCCTTGTCCAGGCGGCCGTCCAGCTCCATGGGGATGCCCTGGCCGTTGTCCTGGATGACCACCTGGAAATCGCCGCCCTGCACATTGCAGCTCACCGTGCAATGCGTCGCGCCGCTGTGCTTGATGATGTTGCTCACGGACTCCCGCAGGATGCGCGTGGTCTGCACATAGGCGCGCGCCGGCAGCGTGTGCTCCACGTCCTCGGCAGGAGACTTCCATTCGGCGTTGATGTTGGCCTGGCCCAGGCGGGAGACGAGCTCGGCGCGCCAGTCCCCCAGGGCGTCGAGCAGGTGCACGGGCTTGCCGGTGAGGCCGCGCACCGAGAGCCGCATCTCCTCCAGCGCCTCGCGGGCCAGCGTCGAGATGCGGTCGGACTCGCTGGTGTGGACGATGGTCAGCAGCTTGGCGCCGAGGTCATCGTGCAGGTCGGCGGCGATGCGCTTGCGCTCGCGTTCGGTGACCTGCTCCAGCTTCTGCTCGGCCATCTGCGCGTAGCTGCGCTCGATCTCGGCCAGCTTCTCGGCCATGCGCTGCTCCAGCTGCACGTGCTTGTGCTCGGCCACCTTGCGGGCACGCGCCACACAGACCGTGGCGTGCAGGCCCAGTCCCATCATGAGCAGCGGCACCGTCAGCGGCGTCAGCGGCACCCACATCGGCAGCTGCAGCTGGGACAGCATCAGCTCGAGCAGGACGGCCGCGATGGACAGGCCCAGCAGCGTGCACACCATGGTGAAGTCCCGCCGCTGCACGGTGCTGTCCAGCGGCCGGGCCTGGATGGCCTGCCAGCGCAGCCAGAGATGGAAGGCCATGCCGGCGACCAGCTCGGCGGCCAGCAGCGCCGTCCAGACGCTGGCCACGGTGAAGTGATGCAGCGGCCCGGCGACGACGAGGCTCAGCGGCACCAGGGCGCACTGCGCCAGCAGGAGGGCGTTGAGCCGGGCATGGCGCCAGCCCATCTCCCGCAGGAAGAACTGCAGCGAGAACAGCGTGATGGCGGGCAGGCAGGTCGACAGCCCGATCTCGAGCCAGTGGCGCGGCAGGGGCAGCGCACCGATCCAGAAGCGCGTGGACAGCAGCACCCAGCTGAGCATCAGGCCCGACAGGAACAGCAGGTGCCGCTCGCGCCGGTACAGGATGGCGAGTACGCCGGTGGTGACGGCCATCATCACCAGCATGGCGTTCAGCGCCTGGGGCAGGCTCTGGCGCCAGAAAGTGGCGCGGGCATGGCGCTGGCTCAGGGCCTCCAGGGGGCCGATCTCGACGGCACTCAGGCGCGCGCTGCGCTGGCTGGAGTTGAGCTGCTGACGGCTGTAGCCGGCCAGCTGCAGGTCGAGCAGGTTGCCCTGCGGACGCAGCAGCTCGGGAGGCAGGGGGACGAGCAGCGGCTGGAAGCAGTGGTCCGTGATGGGATCGACCATGCGGCCCCGGGTCAGCAGGCTGATGCCGTTGAAGCGCACCTGCACATTGCTGCAGGCCTGGGCGATGTAGGCGGCCAGCGGGCCGGCGGGCTGGGTGAAGGGGGCATCGAAGGCCAGGCGGTACCACAGCGGATGTGCCGCGAACTCCGACGGGGCTTCCGGACGGCTCTGATGCCAGTCATGCGGCAGCGCCTGCAGGGAGAGCGCCGCCTGCTCGGGAAACTGCGGCTCCGAGCCCACGGCCACCAGGGCCTGCTGCAGGAGGAGGTTCTGCGACTGCGCCTGGGCCGGGAACGGCAGCAGCCCGGGCACGAGGCTCAGCAGGGCGACGCCCACCAGAAGGGGAAGTCGCAGGAGAAGGGAAGGGATGCTCATGGATGGTGGGCGTGCGGGCCGGACTCGGCCGGGCCTGATTGTGCCGAACGTCGTGCCGAACGTCTGGGGATAGCCTGCCGCGCGTCCATCCCCATCTGCCACAGCGCCGGAGGGCGGCGAGCGCCTGGCCGCCGCGCCCGGCGACAATACCCGCCTGACTTCCGACCGCGACAAAGGTCCCGCCTTGATACTGCGCCACGTTTTTACCCCCGCCGACAACAAACGTCTCTCCCATCTGTGCGGGGGGCTCGACGACCATCTCCGTCAGGTGGAGGCTGCCCTGGATGTGCGCATCACGCGCCGCGGCGAGGCCTTCCGCATCGAGGGGCACAAGGCGGCGGCCGAGCAGGCGCTGCAGCTGCTGCAGAGCCTCTACGACAACGCCCGCAAGCCGATCGCCCCGGAGCATCTGCAGCTGGCCATCCTCGAGGCGGCCCAGCAGCTTGCCGAGGCACTGGGCGCGCGCAAGCCGCGCAAGGCCGCGGCGGTGGATGAGACGGCGGCCGTGCCCGACTCCCAGGGCGTGGTGCTGCGCACGCGCCGCGCCGACCTGGCCGGCCGCACGCCCAACCAGCACAGCTACCTGCGCCACATCCTCAACCACGACATCACCTTCGGCCTCGGCCCTGCCGGCACCGGCAAGACCTTCCTGGCGGTGGCCTGTGCCGTGGACGCGCTGGAGCGCTCGCAGGTGCAGCGCATCATCCTGACCCGCCCCGCGGTCGAGGCCGGCGAGCGCCTCGGATTCCTGCCGGGCGACCTCACGCAGAAGGTGGATCCCTATCTCAGACCGCTGTACGACGCGCTCTACGACCTCATGGGCTTCGATCGCGTCAGCAAGGCCTTCGAGAAGGGCCAGCTCGAGATCGCCCCGCTGGCCTTCATGCGCGGTCGCACGCTGAACCACGCCTTCGTGATCCTCGACGAGGCCCAGAACACCACCCCCGAGCAGATGAAGATGTTCCTCACCCGCATCGGCTTCGGCAGCAAGTGCGTGGTGACCGGCGACACGAGCCAGATCGACCTGCCCAAGGGCACGCTCAGCGGCCTCATGGATGCCGAGCGTGTGCTGAAGAAGGTGCGCGGCATCGCCATGACGCACTTCACCTCGGCCGACGTCGTGCGACACCCGCTGGTGGCCCGCATCGTCGAGGCCTACGAGGCCCGCACCAAGGCTGAACAGAAGAAGCAGGCGCCCGCCGGTGGCGCCCCGCACGGAGCCCGCGCATGAGCCGTCCTGACCTGAGCCTGTCCCTGCAGTTCGCCGACCCGCGCCATCGTGCGCAGCTGCCGCGTCACAAGGTGCAGCGCTGGATCCGCGCGGCGCTCGAGCTGCCCGGCGAGATCGCCGTGCGCATCGTCGACGCCGACGAGGGCCGCCAGCTCAACCACGAGTTCCGCGGCAAGGACTACGCGACCAATGTGCTCACCTTCGACTACAGCCACGAGCCGGTGGTCGGCGCGGACCTGGTGATCTGCGCCGAGGTGGTCGAGCGCGAGGCGAAGGAAATGGGCATCGACCTCGTGGCGCACTACGCCCACATGCTGGTGCACGGCACCCTGCATGCACAGGGCTACGACCACGAGGAGGACGACGAGGCCGAGGCCATGGAATCGCGGGAAACCGAGATCCTCCTGGCGCTGGGCTTCGCCGACCCCTACCGGCGCTGACGGCGTGTGCGGGCGCCTCAGCTCTTGCTGCTGAGGTAGCGCTTGCGCCAGAAGAACAGGCCCAGGCCGAGCCCCACACCCAGCATCAGGCTCAGTGCCACCCAGAAGCCGGTGGCCTTGTGGATCAGCGGCAGGCTGTCGAAGTTCATGCCGAAGATGCCGGTGATCAGGTTCAGCGGCAGGAAGATGGCGGTGAGCACCGTCAGCGTCCGCATGATGTTGTTGGTGCGGTGGCCGAGCGCGGAGAAGTGCATCTGCACCGCCGACTCGGCCGAGCTCTCCAGCCGGCGCACGTGGCTCAGCACGCGCTCCACATGCTCCAGCACGTCACGCGAGCGCACACGCAGCAGCTCGCGCTCGCGGTCGGCCCGGGCGTCCTGCGCCGGCGGCCATTCCGCGAGGGCATCGAGCCATTCCTGGACCGCGCTGCGCTGGTCTTCGCAGACGTCTTCCAGCCGGGTCAGCGTGTCCCGCGCTGTCAGCAGGGCGGGCCATTCGCGGAAGTTGCTGTGCGGGTCGAAGAGCTGGCGCTGCAGACCCGTCAGCTGGCGCGTCAGCAGGCGGCGCAGGTCCAGGTAGCTGTCGACCATGTGGTTGAGCATGCGCAGCATCAGGTCCGCCGGGCTGGTCGGCAGGCGATTGCCGCCACGCAGGTCACGGCCCTCGTGCATCTGGCCGAGGCGCGTGGCGAAGAAGTCCCGCACCTGGCAATCGCCGGGATGCACGCTCAGCAGCACGCGATCGAACACCGCGAAGCCCACGGGGCTGGTGTCGATGGACTGGAGCGAGCGCTCGATGGCCTCGGCGGACACGGGCGCATCCTCATCCGGTGCTTCCGTGCCCGGCACGGTGGCGAGGCGGCGGAAGACCATGAGGTCGTACCACGAGGTGTAGTCGAAGTGCGAGGGCAGCTGCACGTTGAGCAGATCCGAGACGTGCAGGTCCACCAGGGGCGCACCGCACCAGCGCTGCAGCGCGAGCTGCAGCTCGAGGCTGCGCAGGCTGAATTCCTCGCGGCTGAGGCCGACCCACAGATAGCCGGTGTCGGGCAGGTCCTGGGGGAGCTGGGCGAGCTCGCTGAGCTGCTCGCCGCTGAGCAGGAACAGGCGCATTCAGCGCCCCCCGCCGGACGGCGGAGCCGGGCGGGCGGCCGGCACGGCGAGCCTCATTTCTTCAGCAGGCGGGCTGCCTCGAGCGCGAAATAGCTGAGGATGCCATCGGCGCCGGCGCGCTTGAAGGCCAGCAGCGATTCCATCATCACGACGTCATGCGCCAGCCAGCCGTTCATGGCGGCCGCCTTGAGCATCGCGTACTCGCCGCTCACCTGGTAGGCGAAGGTGGGCACGCGGAACTCGTCCTTCACGCGCCGCACCACATCGAGGTAAGGCATGCCGGGCTTCACCATCACCATGTCGGCGCCTTCGGCCAGGTCCATCGCGACCTCGCGCAGGGCCTCGTCGCTGTTGCCCGGGTCGACGTAGTAGGTGTTCTTGTCGGCCTTGCCCAGGGCGCTCTTGGAGCCCACGGCATCGCGGAAGGGGCCGTAGAAGCCGCTGGCGTACTTGACGCTGTAGGCCATGATCCGCGTGTGGATGTGACCGGACGCCTCCAGCGCATCGCGGATGGCGCCGATGCGGCCATCCATCATGTCGCTCGGGCCGACCATGTCCGTGCCTGCCTCGGCCTGCGTCAAGGCCTGGCGCACCAGCAGCTCGACCGTCGAGTCGTTGATGAGGTAGCCGGTCTCGTCGGGCAGGCCGTCCTGCCCGTGGCTCGTGTAGGGGTCCAGGGCGACGTCGGTCAGCACGCCCAGCTGCGGGAACCGCGACTTCAGCGCCCGCACGGCCCGCGGGATCAGGCCCTGCGGATTGAAGGCCTCGGCACCGTCGAGTGTCTTGAGGTGGGGCTCGATGGCCGGGAAGAGCGCGATCACCGGGATGCCCAGGGACACCGCCTCCTCCGCCGTGCGCAGCAGGTGCTCGATGGGCAGGCGCGACACGCCGGGCATGGAGTCGATCGGGTGGGGCTCGCTGCCTTCGTGCACGAACACCGGCAGGATCAGGTCCGAGGCATCCAGGCGGGACTCGCGAACCAGGGAGCGGGTGAAGGGATCGCGGCGAAGGCGACGCGGACGTGCCGCGGGGAAGGGGGCGCTGAGGGTGCGGGACAAGGCAGGCTCTCCGGACAAACCCCCTCGATCTAGGGGTTTGGTTGTGGGGCCGTCAAAAACGTGCAGTTCTACGCAGTGACCCGTAGAGACGGCCCGATGGCGGCTCTGTTAAACTGGTTTTCGAATGATAGCCGCAAGGCGTCGTTCCCTGCTTTTCCTCCCTGAGCAGGAGCCTTAGCGTGATGACAGCGATAAGGCTTTCTCGCCCCAGCCCATTGGCTGGGGCTTTTTTTTGGCCCTGCCGGAATAGCCCCGGGGGAGCGGCTCAGGGCTCCAGCAGCCCCAGGCGTGTCAGCACCCGCTGGGCGCACAGCAGATCGGCGAGCGCCGTGCCGACCGACTTGAACAGCGTGACGTCGCCAGGCGCGCGCTGCGGCGGATGCGGCAGACGGCAGAGGTCCGCCAGCTCGCCGAGGATGTGATCCAAGTCAACAAGGCCCTGCTGCAGTGGGAGGATCAGCTCGCCGGCCTCCCCCAGGGCATTGGCGCGGCTGTCCACATAGACCCGGGCGCGCTGCACGAGCGCGGCGTCGCATTCGCGCTGATCGGGCCGGTGGTTGCCCAGCAGGTCCACATGGCATCCCGGCGGCACAAGCTCGCCGAACACCAGGGGCTCGCCGGCGCCCGTGGCCGCCACGATGAGATCGGCGGATGGCTGTGCTGCTGCGAGGTCCACGGCCACCGCGAGGGCGGCCGGAACGCCGAGGGACCGCAGCGTCTCGACGCGCGCCGCGGCCTGCGCCGGGCGGCGGCCCCAGATCCGCACCTCCTCCAAGGGGCGGACCGCGAGATGGGCCTGGACCAGCGGGCAGGCCAGCTCGCCGGTGCCCAGCAGGAGCAGCCGGCGGGCGTCGGGGCGTGACAGCAGCCGCGAGGCGAGCGCCGAGACGGCCGCCGTGCGCCAGCGGGTGATGCTGCGCCCCTCCAGCTGGGCCAGGGGCCGGCCATCGCGCCGATCGAAGACCAGTACCTGGGCATGCAGCACCGGCTCGCCCTGTGCCGCGTTGCCGGGCAGGTAGGTGAAGGCCTTGAGCCCGATCAGCCGCTCGGTCCAGGCCGGCAGCAGGCCCAGGCAGTCGGCGCTGCGCGAGGGCGACAGTGCCAGCAGCTGCCGGGCGGGCATCTCGAACGGTGCCGCAAAGCCAGCGGCCAGGGCGTCGATCAAGGCGGGAAAGTCCAGGGCGGCATCGACCTGCTCGGCGCTGATCACGTGCATGGGGGCGTGGCCTTGTTCAAAGAGGGAGCTCGAAGTCACGGTGAGCGCGGGTCAGGATCTCATGACCGCCGTCCAGCAGCAAGGCGTCGTCCTCGATGCGCAGGCCGCCCTGGCCGCGGATGTAGATCCCCGGCTCGATGGTGACGACCTCGCCCGCGCGCAGACGGGCCTCGCAGACCGTGTCCAGGAAGGGTTGCTCGTGCAGGACCAGGCCGACGCCATGTCCCAGCCCCGGGCCGGCGTGCGCGGCGAACTCGCTGGCGGCCAGCACGGCGCTGGCCGCGTCGTTGAGCGTCCGGCCGCTGACGCCCGGCTTCAGCAGCGCCAGCGCGGCCTGCTGGGCCTGGCTGACGGTGTCATGCAGGCGCTGCTGCCAGGGCTGGGCGGGGCCGGCTACATGGCTGCGCGTCATGTCCGAGCGGTAGCCATTCACCACGGCGCCGAAGTCCAGCACGAGGAGGTCACCCCGCTGCAGCGGGCGGTCTGACGGGGCGCTGTGCGGCAGGGCCGAGCGGGGACCAAAGCCGAGGATGGTCGGAAAGGACAGGCCTTCCGACCCCAGGGACTGCAGCAGCTGCTCCATACGCGTGGCCAGTTCGCGCTCGCTGCGGCCCAGCCGGATCTCGGGGCGCAGGGCCTCGAGCGCCGCGTCGGCCAAGGCGGCGGCCTGGCGCAGCTGCTGCTGCTCCCAGGCGTCCTTGACCCGGCGCGCCTGGACCAGGAGGTCCGAGGCCGGCAGCAGGGCCAGGCCGGGCAGATCGGCGCTGATCGCCGTCCACTGCGCCACGCTGACATGTCCGGCCTCGAAGCCCACGCGCGTGGCCCCCAGGTCGGCCAGCAGCCGGCCGAGGGCCTCACCCAGGCGCTCGCGCTGGCGGTCCCGGCACAGCAGCTCCGTGGCCACGCCGCGGCGCCATTCGTGATGCATGCATTCCTCTTCGGCCTGCTCGATGAAGCGGTAGTCGGTCACCAGCCAGCTGCTGCGCGCGCTGAGCAGGCCGCAGGCCGCTTCGCCGCTGTAGTTGAAGAGGTAGCGCAGATGCTCGGGCGCAAAGACGAGCATCGCGTCCAGGCCGGCCTCGGCCATGTGGGTGCGCAGCCGCGCCAGGCGCTGGGCGAACAGGGGTTGCAGAGGCGGGGTCATCGCAGCAGGAATCCTTTGGCAAGCGGGTCTTCGGGATGGATCAGGAATTCATGGCGGCCGGTGACATGGGCCTCGCCCTCGACCGCCGGGACGATGGCGGGATGCGGGCCGCAGCGGCTCTCGTGTGCGGCCCGGACCTCGAATCGCGAACCCAGCACGCTCTCGATGGTCAGCGGGTGGCCCAGTGGCAGCTGGCCCCGCGCATGCAGCAGGGCGGCGAAGCCGGAGACGCCGCTGCCGGTGGGGCTGCGGTCCAGCTCGCCTTCGGCAAAGACGCAGACGTTGCGGTAGTCCGCCCCGGTTTCCAGCGCCGGACCGGTGAAGATGGTCCCGTACAGAAAGCCCAGATCGGGGTCGCCCGGGTGCTCGATATGGGTGCCCGCACGGACGATGGCGTCCTTGATCTGGCGCCCCGCCTCGATCAGCCGGGCATGCGCTGCCGTCGCCAGGGACAGGCCCAGCGACGCCGCCTCCACGTAGGCGTAGAAGGCGCCGCCGTAGGCCAGGGCATAGTGAACCAGCCCCAGGCCTTCGACGGGCAGGGTCTGGCGGTCGGCGAGCACGAAGGACGGCACGTTCCAGAAACGCACCCGGCCGACGCGCCAGGGCTGGCCCTCCTGCTGCACGCACTGTGCCTCCAGGCGGATCTGGCCGCAGGGTGCGTCGATGGCGAGGCGGGTCGTCGCTCCGGTAGCGGGCACCCATCCGCTCTCGATGGCCAGCTTGGCCAGGGCCGGCATGGCGTGGCCGCACATGGTGCTGTAGCCCTCGTTGTGAAGGAAGAGCACGCCGAAGGCGCTGTCGCTGCGCTCGGGCGGGGTGATCAGGGCGCCGTACATGTCCGCATGGCCGCGCGGCTCCCACATGAGCGCCCGCCGCAGGCCGTCGAAGCGCTGCTGGCAGTCACGCCGGCGCGCCAGCATGGTCTGGCCCCACAGGGCGGGGAAGCCGTCGACGATCACCCGCAGGGGCTCGCCGCCCGTATGGCAGTCGATCGTGCGCAGTCGCAGGGTGTCTGTCGAGGGCTGCCAGGTCTGCAGGACCTGTGCTGCCGGGGCATGCCTTGCGTGATTCATTGTTTCAGAAATATCATTGAGATTCTGAAAATATATTAGCAGAGGAGGTGATGGAAATGTCGATGAAAGCCCTGGGCCCGGTCCGCACGGCGCCTGAATCGTGGCTGCCGGTGCCGGGCCTGCTGACGATCGCAACGCTCCTGCTGCTGGCGGGCTGCTCCGGCCGGCCGGCCTTGAGCGAGGACGCCGTGACGCGTGTGCTGAGCCGGGAGCACCGCTGCAGCGCGAGCCTCGTGCTGCGCTCGCAGGCCCTGGCCAGCGAGCAGGAAGGGCGCATCTGCGAGGACCTCGGCGCCGTGGAGCGTCGCTTTCACGCGATGTTCGGCACGGCTGGCAGGCCGGTGGCGCACGACGGCAATGTGGCGCTGCGGGCCAACATCTACCGCACGGTGGCGGAGTTCAAGCGCTGGGCCGGCCGGCACTTCGACATGCCGGTGGACAACGGCGGCATGTACCTCGAGGGCCTGCCGGACCGCCCGGGCAACCAGGCCGAGTTCGTGGCCTACCAGCAGGCGAGCGGGGCCGTGCACAACCTGGCCCACGAGTTCACGCACTACCTGGACGGCCGCTTCAACCTGCAGGGGGACTTCTGCGCCAACCTGCACGACTCCCACGCTCCGCCGGAAAACTGCGCCCAGCCTTCGCCGCTGCGGCCCTACCTCGTCTGGTGGACCGAGGGGGTGGCCGAGTACGTGGCCCACGGCGACGCGCACCCCCGGCTGGCGCAGATCGCCCGTGCCCAGCCGCTGCCGCTCAGCGAGCTGTTCAACACCGGCTACGAGACGCAGGGCGGCACGGAGCGCATCTACGGCGGCGGCTACCTGGCCGTGCGCTTCATGATGGAGCGGCATCGGCCCCGCATCGACCAGATGCTGGCGCTCACCCGGGCGGGAGACTACCCGCGCTACCAGGCGCTCGTCCGCAGCTGGGGGCAGGAGATGGACGCCGACTTCGCCGCCTGGCTGGATCATCTGAAGTCCTGACGCCGCTTGACGTGCCCGGGCATCGCCCCCCGGGCCGCGGTCCATAATGCCCCGATGCTCTGGATCAAAGCCTTCCACATCGTCTTCGTGGCCTCCTGGTTTGCGGGTCTGTTCTACATGCCGCGGATCTTCGTCAACCTGGCCATGGTCCCGCCGGACAGCCATGCCGAGCGCGAGCGCCTGCTGCTGATGGGGCGCAAGCTGTACCGCTTCATGAACCTGCTGATGATCCCGGCGCTGGCGCTGGGGCTGGTGCTGTGGCTGCACTACGGCATCGGCCGCGGGCCCGGCCAGTACTGGATGCACGCCAAGCTGGCCGTGGTGATCGGCGCCGTGGGCTACCACCATGTCTGCCGCAGCCACCTGCGCCAGTTCGAGGCCCTGGCCAACCGTCGCAGCCACCGCTGGTACCGCGTGTTCAACGAGGTCTCGGTGCTGCTGTTCATGGCCATCGTGATCCTCGTGGTCGTCAAGCCCTTCTGAGCCATGGGGCGGCGCAGTTCGGCCAGCTGGCTGGTCCTGATCTATGCGCTGCTGGTGGCCTATGCGAGCCTGTACCCCTTCTGGCCCTGGGCGTGGCCGCCCGGCGTGGCGGGCACGGAAGTGCTGGTGCTGCACTGGCCGCGCTACTGGCTGAGCTTCGACATCTGGGCGAATGCCCTGGGCTACACGCCCTTCGGCGTCCTGCTGTTCGCGGCCGTGGTGCGCAGCGGCGGGCGGGAGCGTGCCGCCTGGCTGGCGGTGCTGCTGGGGCTGCCGCTGGCCTCCTACGTCACCGAGGTGCTGCAGTACTTCCTGCCGGGCCGCGTGCCGTCGCTGGCGGACTGGGCGCTGAACAGCGCCGGCGCGCTTGCCGGGGGCCTGCTCGGGGGACTGATGCACCGCTTCGGCGTGCTGGCGCGCTGGCACGGCTGGCGGGAACGCTGGTTCGTGCCCCAGAGTGCCGGCGCGCTGGCGCTGCTGGCCTTGTGGCCGGTGGGCCTGCTCTTTCCGGCGCCGCTGCCGCTGGGGCTGGGGCAGTGGCTGCCGCGCCTGCGCGAGCTGAGCGCCCAGGCCCTCGATGGCACGCCCTGGGCCCTGCGCGACGCCGACTTCGTGAACCTCGTGGAGCTGCCGCTGCCGCCGGGGCAGGAAGCCATCGCCATCGCCCTTGGCCTGCTGGGGCCCGTGCTGCTGGCGTTGTCGGTGGCCCGTCCGGGCTGGCGCCGCCTGCTGCTGGTGGCGGGCGCCCTGCTGGTGGGGGTGCTGCTGACGGCGCTCTCGACCGCCCTGAATTTCGGCCCCCAGCATGCCTGGTCCTGGGTCAGCACCACGACGCTGCCCGGTCTCGGGGCGGGCCTGCTGCTGGGCGTGCTGGCCTGTCTGATGTCCCGACGCGCCAACGCCGCCTGGGGCCTCGTGGCGCTGACCGTGCTGATCGCCCTGATCACCGAAGCCCCGACGGACCCCTATCTCGCCCAGACGCTCCAGACCTGGGAGCAGGGCCGCTTCATCAATCTCTATGGCCTGGCCCAGTGGGTGGGATGGGTCTGGCCCTTCGCCGCCATTGCGTGGCTGCTGTGGGGCGTGACGCAGCGCGAACGCTGAAGAGCCCGTTGCCATCGGGGCAAACCCCAGCCGCCTACAATCCCGCGCCATGAGCTATTACGAGCGCCACATCTTCTTCTGCCTCAACCAGCGGGACAGCGGCGAGAACGCCTGCGCCCAGCATGGCGCGCAGGCGGCCTTCGACCATTGCAAAGCCCGGGTCAAGGCCGAGGGCCTGGCCGGCAAGGGCGGCGTGCGGGTCAACAAGGCGGGCTGCCTGGACCGCTGCGCCGGCGGCCCGGTGGCCGTCGTCTATCCCGAGGCCGTCTGGTACAGCTTCGTGGACAGCACCGACATCGACGAGATCGTCGAGTCCCACCTGAAGAAGGGCGAGGTCGTCGAGCGGCTGGTGCTGCCCGACGCCGTCGGCCGCTGATCCGGGGCTGCGCATGAACTCCCAGACGCGCAAGCTGCTGATCGACGGCCCGGCGGGCACGCTCGAATGCGCCGTGGACCAGCTGCTGGACCTGCAGGCGCCGCGTGGCACGGCCGTGATCTGCCATCCCAATCCCACCCAGGGCGGCACGATGGACAACAAGGTCGTCCAGACGCTGGCACGCGCCTTCGTGCAGCTTGGCTATCAGGTCGTGCGCTTCAACTTCCGCGGCATCGGCCAGTCGGCCGGCGCGTGGGACGAAGGCCGTGGCGAGGTGGACGACGCGCTGGCCGTGATCGCGCATTTCCGCCAGGACGGCCTGCCCCTGGTGCTGGGCGGCTTCTCCTTCGGCGGCTACGTGGCGTCCCGCGCCGCGCTGCAGCTGACGGGGGATGCGGCGCCTGAGCGCCTGGTGCTGGTCGGGCCCGCGACCTCCCGTTTCGACATGGCCCCGGTGCCGGCCGATGCGCTCGTCATCCATGGCGAGGTCGACGATGTCGTGCCGCTCAGCTCGGTGCTGGACTGGGCCCGTCCGCAGCACCTGCCTGTCATCGTCGTGCCCGGCGTGGGGCATTTCTTCCATGGGCAGCTGACGCTGCTCAAGAACCTGGTGCTGCGCAGCTGGCACTGAGCCGCCCTGCTGCGCCGCACGTTTTTCTCTCTCTTCCGCATCCCATGAAACGACTGATTGCCCTGGCCCTGGCCGGCGTGGCCGCTGTGTCCGCGCAGGCCCAGGCGCCCCAAGCCCCCGAGATCGCCGCCCGCAGCTACGTGCTGCTGGACATGACCACCAACAAGGTCCTGGCCGAGCGTGAGGCCGACGTGCCGAACGACCCGGCCTCGCTGACCAAGCTGATGACGGCCTACCTGACCTTCCAGGCCCTGAAGGAAAAGCGCCTGACGCTGGACCAGGAGCTGAGCGTCTCGAAGCGGGCCTGGGAAGAGCGCAAGGGCGACCCCTCGCTGATGTTCATCGACACCACCATGCGCCCCAAGGTGGACGAGCTGCTGCGCGGCCTGATCATCCAGTCGGGCAACGACGCCGCCGTGGCGCTGGCCGAGGGGGTGGGCGGTACGCTGGACCAGTTCGTCGCGATGATGAACCGCCAGGCCCAGGCCTGGGGTCTGAAGAACACGCGCTTCAGCAATGTGACCGGCCTGAGCGAGGCCAGCCACAAGAGCAGCGCGCGCGACATCGCCGTGATTGCCGCGCACATCATCCGCGACTTCCCGGAGTACTACCCGTACTACTCGCAGCGCGAATACACCTACAACAAGATCCGCCAGCACAACCGCAACCTGCTGCTGACCCGCGACCCCAGCGTCGACGGCATGAAGACCGGCTTCACGGACGCTGCGGGCTACTGCCTGGTCTCCAGCGCCCAGCGCGACTTCCCCAACGGCAAGCGCCGCCTGCTGAGCGTCGTGATGGGCACGGCCTCGAAGGAGGCGCGTGCCAACGAAAGCCAGAAGCTGCTGAACTGGGGCTACTCCGCCTATGACGCCGTCCGGCTCTTCGACGCCGGCCAGGCCGCCAGCACGGTCAAGGTCTGGAAGGGCGCGATCCCCGAGGTCAAGCTGGGCGCCGAGGGCCCGGTCTTCGTGGCCGTGCCGCGCGGCGAGGGTGGCAAGCTGCAGACGCAGGTCGAGCGCACCGACCCGCTGGTAGCGCCGCTGAACAAGGGCCAGCGCGTGGGCACCATCAAGGTGACGACCACGGGCGGCGTGGCCGTGGCCGAAGTGCCGCTGGTCGTGCAGGAGAGCGTGGCGCAGGCCGGCATCTTCGGGCGCGCCTGGGACTCGATCCGCCTCTGGATCAAGTAAACACATCTTCGCCACGGGCAGGACTGCCCAGGCGCCGCCGGGTGGCGTAAGCTGCCGTCGCAAGGAGACGTCGAAGGTCGTCGCCGACGGCCAACGTCACAGCGAGGAGGCGCCATGAAGCCGATGCCTGAGGGCCTGTGCTACCTGAACGGGGCCGTCCTGCCGCTGGCCGAGGCGCGGATCTCGCCGCTGGACCGGGGCTTCCTGTTCGGGGACGGCGTCTATGAGCTGGTCCCCGTGTATGGCGGCCGCATGTTCCGCCTCGAGGACCACCTCGAGCGCCTGGACCGCAGCCTGGCGCGCGTGCGCATCGCCAACCCGCTGAGCCGCCAGGAGTGGCTGCGGCTGGGCCGGGCGCTGGTCGAGCGTGCAGGCGGCGGGGACCAGTGGTGGTACCTGCAGGTCACGCGCGGCGAGGCACCGCGGGATCACGTGATGCCCCAGAACATCACGCCCACGGTGTTCAGCTACTGCCTGCCGGCGGCCTGGCCCACGGCCGAGCAGCGGCACCAGGGTGTCGCCTGCATCACGGCGCGTGACTTCCGCTGGCAGCGGGGCGACATCAAGAGCATCTCGCTGCTGGGCAATGTGCTGGCCCGGCAGGTCAGCGCGGACCAGGGCGCCGCCGAGACCATCCTCTTCCGGGACGGCTTCCTCACCGAGGCGTCTGCGTCCAATGTCTGGATCGTCAAGGAAGGCGCGCTGCTCGGGCCGCCACGCTCCGAGCTGCTGCTGGAGGGGGTGCGCATGGGCCTGCTGCACGAGTTGTGCGAGGAGCTGGGCATCGGCTATAACCTGCGCCCGATCGCGGAGGCCGAGGTCTTCGCGGCGGACGAGGTCCTGCTGAGCTCGGCCACCAAGGAGGTGCTGCCGGTGACGCAGCTGGACCACGAGCCCGTCGGCCATGGTGCGATGCGCGGCAAGCCCGGGCCGGTGTATGCGCGGCTTCACGAGGCCTACCAGCGTGCCAAGGCCTTGCAGTCGGTCTGAATGACCTCACCTGCGGGGCGATGAGCGATCGAGTTTTTGAAGGAGGGCGCATGGCGCCGACGATTCCCCCCGAGCAGTCCCTGATCGAATACCCCTCGAAGTTCCCCATCAAGGTGATGGGCGCGCATGTCGAGGGCTTCTTCGAGGCCATCGTGATGGTGGCGCAGCAGTTCGATCCGGACTTCGACGCCGGCACCGTCGAGCGCCGCCCCAGCAGCAGCGGCAACTACCTGGGCCTCACCATCACCATCACGGCCACGAGCCGCGAGCAGCTGGACGAGCTCTACCGCACGCTCAGCACGCACCCGATGGTGAAGGTCGTCCTCTGACGTTCAGGCGCCGTCCGGCTGCCGCTCGGACTCGATCCGGGCGTCGATCTCCTGGCGCTTGAAGGGCGCCGCCTCGTCGCCGTTGCGGGCGGCGATGTCGTACCAGTAGCGCGCCAGGCGCAGGTCGCGCGGTACGCCGTCGCCCTGCTCGTACAGCGAGGCCAGGAGGTACTGCGCCCCGACGTCGCCCCCGTTGGCGGCCTCGCGGAACCAGCGCGCGGCCTGCGCCATGTCCCGGGCCGCTCCCCTGCCGAGGAAGAAGGCCGTGCCGACGGCGAGCTGGCCGTCCGCGCTGCCATGCTCGGCCGCGCGCAGGAACCAGCGCTGGGCCTGGACCAGGTCCACCCGTCCCAGCCGGCCTTGCTCATGCAGCTCGCCCAGCGCCAGCTCGGCGCGGACAAAGCCCTGGCCGGCCGCCTGTTCCAGGAGCCGGCGGGCCTCGGGCACGCGGCTGCGTGGCAGCTCGTCACGCAGGTGCATCATGGCCAGGTTGTAGCGGGCGAGGGCATTGCCCTGCGCCGCGAGCTGCCGGAAGCCCGCCGCGGCCTCGGGCAGACGGCCATCGGCATAGGCGGCGATGGCGCGGTCCACCGGCGCGGCGGGAGGCGATGCGGCATGGCCGGGGAGGGCCAGGGCCCAAAGGGCGGCAATGAGGAGCGGGCGTGCAGTCATGGTCGATTCATTCGAGCCGTTGATCCGTGTGGTGCGACTTGTAGCGCAGTCTTTGTCGTGACCGGCGCGTGGGGCCTTACAGCCGCGGCGCTACCATCCTGCCCATGCTGATCAAGACCCTGGGCCGCGTCGACTACGCGGCCACGCTGGCCGCCATGCAGGCCTTCACCGCCGAGCGCGGCCCCGACACGCCGGACGAGCTCTGGCTGTGCGAGTTCGATCCCGTCTACACCCAGGGCCTGGCGGGCAAGGCGGACCACATCCTCAATCCGGCCGGCATTCCCGTGGTGCAGACCAACCGCGGCGGCCAGGTGACGTACCACGGCCCGGGGCAGGTCGTGGCCTATCCGCTGGTGGACCTGCAGCGCCTGGGCATCTACGTCCGCGAGTATGTGTTCCGCCTGGAGGCCGCCGTGATCCAGACGCTGGAGACCTTCGGCATCACCGGCCACCGGGTGAGCGGCGCCCCGGGCATCTACGTGCGCCTGGACGACCCGTCGTCGCATGCCGCGCTGACCGGCCCGGCCGACCCGACGGACCCGTTCCGGGGCCTGGGCAAGATCGCCGCGCTCGGAATCAAGATCAGCCGCCACTGCAGCTACCACGGCGTGGCGCTCAACGTCGGCATGGATCTGCAGCCTTTCCAAGGCATCAACCCTTGCGGCTACGCAGGCCTGAAGACGGTGGACCTCGCTACACTTCGGGTTTTCTCCGACTGGACCACCGTGGCCCAGCGATTCGGCGAGCGGCTGGCTGCCCAGCTCACGCCATGAAGCTGCACTGAGCCTGCAGCGAGCCAGCCCTGAGGACGAGGCGCCATGCCCACCGAGAACATCACCCACGAAGCCAAGACCGGCGACGACTACGACGCCAGCGCCAAGCAGAAGGCCCAGGCCAAGACCGCGCGCATTCCCATCAAGATCGTCCCGGCCGAGACGCTGAAGAAGCCGGACTGGATCCGCGTGAAGGCCGGTTCGCCCAGCACCCGCTTTTACGAGATCAAGCAGATCCTGCGCGAGCACAAGCTGCACACCGTCTGCGAGGAAGCCTCCTGCCCGAACATCGGCGAGTGCTTCGGCCACGGCACGGCCACCTTCATGATCATGGGTGACAAGTGCACCCGCCGCTGCCCCTTCTGCGACGTCGGCCACGGCCGTCCGGACCCGCTGGACGTCCATGAGCCGGAGAACCTCGCCAAGACCATCGCGGCGCTGAAGCTCAAGTACGTGGTGATCACCAGCGTGGACCGCGACGACCTGCGCGATGGCGGCGCCGGCCACTTCGCCGAGTGCATCACCAAGGTCCGTGAGCTGAGTCCGGCGACCCGGATCGAGGTGCTGGTGCCCGACTTCCGCGGTCGCATGGACCGTGCGCTGGACATCCTCAAGGCCGCGCCGCCCGATGTGATGAACCACAACCTCGAGACCGCGCCGCGCCTCTACAAGGAAGCGCGCCCGGGCTCCGACTACGAATTCAGCCTGAACCTGCTCAAGCGCTTCAAGGAAGAAGTGCCGGGCGTGCCGACCAAGAGCGGCATCATGGTCGGCCTCGGCGAGACCGACGAGGAAGTGCTGCAGGTGATGCGGGACATGCGCGCCCACAACATCGACATGCTCACCATCGGGCAATACCTGGCCCCGTCCGGCCATCACCTGCCGGTGCGTCGCTACGTGCACCCCGACGTCTTCAAGATGTACGAGGCCGAGGCCTACAAGATGGGCTTCACCCACGCGGCCGTCGGCGCGCTGGTGCGCTCCAGCTACCACGCGGACAAGCAGGCCGCGCAGGCCGGCGTCGGCAACGCCTGACCCCACCCCGCGCCATGCAAAAGGCCCGCTGATGCGGGCCTTTTTTCATGGGGCGAGGGCTTCAGAACAGCGCCATCGAGAGCTTGCGACGGTACTGGTCCAGCAGCGGATCGGCGGGCGTCACGGTAGCATGCCCGGCCAGTTGCAGGCCGCCCTTGGGCTCGCCGGCGGCAGGCACGGCCGCCTTGGGCTGCGGCTTGGTCAGGATCTCGAGGATGGCCACGTAGGTCTTGCGGGCCAGCTCGCCGTTCCAGGCCTTGTCCCGCATGATGATCTCCAGCAGCTCCTCCATCGCCTCGGTGAAGCGGCTGGCGGCGAAGTGCAGCTGCGCGAGGCCGTAGCGGGCGTCGAAATCGCGCTTGTTGGCGCCGATGGCCGCCTGCAGCGCCGTGGCGTCCAGCCCGCGCTGCGCCGCCTCGGCGGCCTGCAGCCACAAGGCCAGGGCGGCGAAGCGGGCGTGCGGGGTGATGGTGTCGGCTGCCTGCGCGGCCACCGGCTCGAAGGCGGCACGGGCTTCGCCCACGCGGCCGGATTCCAGCAGCGCCTTGACCAGGTCGAAGCGGGCGGCCTCGTTGGCGGGATCGGCCTCCAGGGCGGCGATGAACTTGTCGAGCGCCGCGTCGGCGTCCCCTTCGTCCAGCAGCTCCTCGCCCTCGGACACCTCCTGCTCGGCCGCCAGCTCGCCGGCCTCCGGCAGGTGCTTGGCCAGGAACTCGCGGATTTGGGACTCGGGAATCGCGCCCACGAAGCCGTCCACCGGCTGGCCGCCGACGAACATCACGCAGAAGGGGATGCTGCGCACGCCGAAGGCCTGGCTGAGCTGGCTGGCGATCTCGGGCTGCTCGTCGCTGTTGAGCTTGGCCAGCAGGAAACGGCCGCCGTAATCGGCTTCCAGGCGTTCGAGGATGGGGCCGAGGCTCTTGCAGGGGCCGCACCAGGGCGCCCAGATGTCCAGCAGCACCGGCTGCTGGAGGGAGGCCTGCAGCAGCTCGGTCTCGAAGTTCTCAAGAGTGATGTCGATCATGGTGTGGGGTGTGTTCTTGCCGGAAGTCGGCGCCTGGCGGCCCGGCCGTCCGGCGGCAGATGGGGCGCGCCGCCTACAATTCAAGGTTTTCCAGCCTATGGAGCGAGCCGTGAGCAGCGCCTCTCCCCTGATCGGCGTGGTGATGGGATCCAGCAGTGACTGGGAGACCATGAAGCACGCCGCAGACATTCTCTCCGAGTTCGGTGTGCCCTTCGAGGCACAGGTGGTTTCCGCCCACCGCATGCCGGACGACATGTTCGCCTACGCCGAGCAGGCCCAGGCCCGCGGCCTGCGCGCCATCATCGCCGGTGCGGGCGGCGCCGCCCACCTGCCGGGCATGCTGGCGTCCAAGACGCTGGTGCCTGTGCTGGGCGTGCCGGTGGCCAGCCGCCACCTGCAGGGCGTGGACTCGCTGCATTCCATCGTCCAGATGCCCAAGGGCATTCCGGTGGCGACCTTCGCCATCGGCACGGCTGGCGCGGGCAATGCCGCCTTGTTCGCCGTGGCCATGCTGGCCCAGGATGACGCGGCACTGCGCGAGCGCCTCGCCGCCTACCGCCAGCGCCAGACCGAGCATGCCCGCGGCATGAGCAAGGACCTGATCTGATGGCCAAGCGTCTGGAAGCCGGCACGGCCACGCTCGGCGTGATGGGAGGCGGCCAGCTGGGCCGCATGTTCGTGCACGCCGCCCAGGCTCTGGGCTACCGCACCGTCGTGCTGGACCCGGATCCGGAAAGCCCGGCCGGGCTCGTGGCGCATGAGCACATCCAGGCCGACTACCTCGACGAGGCCGGGCTGGCCCGGCTGGCGGCCGCCAGCGATGCCATCAGCACCGAGTTCGAAAACGTGCCCGCCGAGGCCCTGCGCCGCCTGGCGCAGCAGCGCTTCGTCGCGCCCGCCGGGGACTGCGTCGCCATCTGCCAGGACCGGGCGGACGAGAAGGCCCACTTCCAGCGCAGCGGCGTGGCGTGCGCGCCCTATGCCGTGATCCGCAGCGAGGCCGATCTCGCCGCCGTGCCGGCCGCTCTGCTGCCGGGCATCCTCAAGACGGCCCGCATGGGCTACGACGGCAAGGGCCAGGTCCGCGTGAAGACCGCGCAGGAGCTGGCCGAGGCCTTCCATGCACTGAAGGGCGTGCCCTGCGTGCTGGAGCAGATGCTGCCGCTGCAGCTGGAGCTGTCCTGCCTCGTGGTGCGGGGCGACGACGGCCAGGTCGTGCACTTCCCCGTGCAGCAGAACCTGCACCGCGACGGCATCCTGGCTGTCACGCAGGTGCCGGCGCCCGCGGTGTCCGAGGCCTTGCAGCGCCAGGCGGTGGCGTCCGCCTCGCGCATCGCCGCCGAGATGGGCTACGTGGGTGTGCTGTGCGTCGAGTTCTTCCTGCTGCAGGACGGCTCGCTGGTGGTCAACGAGATGGCGCCACGTCCGCACAACTCCGGCCACTACACGATGAACGCCTGCGACGTGTCGCAGTTCGAGATGCAGGCCCGCGCCATGGCCGGGCTGCCTTTGCGCGCGCCGCGCCTGCACTCGCCGACGGTGATGCTGAACCTGCTGGGCGACCTGTGGTTCGACGCCGCCGGCACCGAGCGCACGCCGCCCTGGGGCGAGGTCCTCGCGCTGCCCGGGACGCATCTGCACCTCTATGGCAAGCAGAGCGCCCGGCCGGGTCGCAAGATGGGCCACCTCAACATCACCGGCGCGACGGCCGAGGCCGCCGAGGCCTCCGCGCGCGCCGCCGCCCGCCTGCTGGGCCTGCCGGACTCGTGGTGAGCCGGCCGGTGCGAGAGGGAAAGCCATGCTGCTGAACGGAGCCGATCCCGCTGCCGTGCGCCGGGCCGCCGAGGCCCTGGCCCGCGGCGAACTGGTGGCCCTGCCCACCGAGACGGTCTACGGCCTCGGGGCCCGTGCGGACGATGACGCGGCCGTGGCGGGCATCTTCGCGGCCAAGGGGCGGCCGGCGGATCATCCGCTGATCGTCCATGTGCCGGACGCCGCGTCGGCCGCGCCCTTCGCGGCGCGCCTGCCCGAGGCGGCGCGACAGCTGATGCAGGCCTTCTGGCCGGGTCCGCTGACCGTCATCGTGCCGCGGGCCGAGGGCATGGCCGCCGCGGCCGCCGGCGGGCAGGACACGGTCGGCCTGCGCTGCCCCGCCCACCCCGTCGCCCAGGCCCTGCTGCGCGAGGCGCTCGCGCTGGGCGTGCGCGGCGTCGCGGCCCCGAGTGCCAACCGCTTCGGGCGCGTCAGCCCCACCCACGCCTCCCACGTGCGCAGCGAGTTCGACGAGACGCTGCTCATCCTCGACGGCGGCGACTGCGAGGTGGGCATCGAGTCCAGCATCGTGGACTGCAGCCGCGAGCACCCGGTGCTGTTGCGCCCGGGCGTCCTGACGCGGGCGCAGATCGAGGCCGTGCTCGGCGAGCCGCTGCGCGACCGTGACGCGGCGGCACCGCGCGCCTCGGGCACGCTGGCGGCCCATTACGCGCCTTCGGCCGCCGTGCGTCTGATGAGCCTGGCGCAGATCGAATCCGGTCTGGCTGAAGCTGCGCCTAAGGGTGTGGCGGTATATTCCCGCACAAAACCGGCCCGGCTCCCCGAGTTCTGGCGCCCGATGCCCGTGGATGCCCGCATGGCAGCGCATGACCTGTTTGCCGTGCTGCGCGAGCTAGACGACGCCGGGGTGCGCGAGATCTGGGTGGAGCAGCCTCCGGCCGAAACGGCCTGGGATGGTGTTCGCGACCGTCTGTCGCGCGCGGCTGCGGCCTTTGCCGCCGATGCCGGCATTTGATTTCCGGAGATGGAGTGTTCATGAAGAGTTTCAAGCAAGCTGCCCGCGGCAGCGCCCGCGCCCTTCTGGTGGGCCTGGTGGCGGCGGCAGCGCTGGCCGGTTGTGGGGGCGGCAGCGAGCCCATCGAGCCGTTCGCCCCGACGCGTCTGGTGGCCTTCGGCGACGAGACCAGCGTGCTGACCAGCGATGGTCGCAAGTACAGCGTCAATGCCCTCAACTCCATCAGCAACGCCGTGGACTGCAGCAGCAATCCGCTGTGGATCCAGCTGCTGGCCAATCGCTACGGCATGGTGTTCCCGCAATGCAACCCCAGCAATCTGGCGGCACCGCAGGGGCGCATCATGGCGACGGTCGGCGCCAAGGTGGACGATGCCCGCGCGCAGCTGGACCGCTACCTGGCGAGCGACGTCCTGACCGAGCACACGCTGGTGACGCTCTATGTCGGCACCAACGACATCCTCGGCCTCTACGCGCAGTACCCGGCCCAGTCCGAGGCCGACCTCATGCGTGCCGCCGGTGATGCCGGCCGCCAGCTGGGCGAGCTCGCCGTGCGCATGATGCGCACGGGCGGCCGCACGCTGGTGGTGTCCCTGCCGGATGTGGGCGCCACGCCCTTCGCCATCCAGGAGCGCAACAACCGGCCTCCGGTCCGCGAAGGCCTGAACCGCGCCCAATTCCTGACCGCCCTGACGGTCTCCTTCAACACCGAGCTGTACCGTGCCCTGGGCGCGCTCAACGACGGCCGCCTCGGTGCCCTGGTGCTGGGGGACGACATGTCCACCTCGGTCACCAAGTTCCCGGCGCAGTACGGCTTGTCGGACGTGCTGAACCCGGCCTGCCAGGCGGCGGTCAGCCTGCCGAACTGCTCGACGGGGACGCTGATCGGCGGTGCCACGGTCACGACCTACCTCTGGGCGGACGACCGCCACCTGGGCCCGGTGGGCCACTCGACCCTGGGCAACCTGGCGCTGTCACGCGTCCTGCGCAACCCGCTCTGATCCCTCCCCCCCAGAGGATCCCTGCCACCCCGGCACCGGCAACGGTGTCGGGGTTTTTACTTCCTGATGACAGAGTCGTGTCACTCTATAGTGAGCTCCAACAAAAGCGAACGACCGTTCGCTTTTTTGTCCGGAATCCGGATTTCACTCCATGCCGACTGCAGAGGTACGCACGATGAGCAAGTTCAACCTGGCGATGCTGGCAATCAGCGTCGCAGCCCTGTCCGCCTGTGGTGGTGGTACCAGCGAAAGCCGAGATGACCCACCCGCGCCGCGCGGCTCGATCATCTATGGCACGCTGGCGGGCCACGCCACCCTGGCGCAGATTGACGGCGGCACCGCCGCGAGCGGCCTGCAGCCCCTGTCGGGCAAGGCCAAGTGCGAAGTGGACGTCCGCTACGTGTACTACATGACCCGCGACCCGGCCGGCCAACCCGCCACCGCCTCCGCGGGCGTGCTGGTGCCCACCGGCAGCGACGCCGCCTGCACGGGCAACCGCCCCGTGCTGCTCTACGCCCATGGCACCGCCACGCAGAAGAGCTACAACATGGCGGACGTCACCAACAACCGCGAAGCCTCGCTGATGATGGCGATGTACGCCGCGCAGGGCTTCATCGTGATCGCCCCCAACTACCTCGGCTACGAGCGCTCCAGCCTGGGCTTCCATCCCTACCTGAATGCCGAGGCCCAGGCCGTCGACATGGTGGACGGCCTGCGCGCCGGCATCGCCCACCTGAAGGCCGAGAGCAGCACCAAGGCATCCGACAAGCTCCTGATCTCGGGCTACTCGCAGGGCGGCCATGTGGCCCTGGCGACGCACAAGGTCATCGAGCGCGACTACGGCAGCGAGTTCAAGATCACCGCCACGGCGCCGATGTCCGGCCCGTACAACCTCGTGGGCTTCGGCGACGCCGTGGTCAACGTGCAGGCCAATGCCGGCGCGACGCTGTTCTCCGTCATGCAGCTGACCAGCTACCAGAAGTCCTACGGCAACATCTACGGTGCTCCGAGCGATGCCTACCAGGCCCCGTTCGACGCCCACGCCGAGACGCTGCTGCCCACCGACACCCCCATCGCCGACCTGATGGCCGCCGGCAAGCTGCCCGCCGACCCGACCTTCACCAAGCTCTTCGGTGCAGGCGGGCTGCTGAAGGACAGCTTCAAGGCGTCCTACCCCACGTCCAACTTCCGCAAGGCCCTGCAGACCAACACGCTGCTGGGTGTCAGCACCCGCCGCCCGATCGCCCTGTGCGGCGGCAAGGCTGACCCGACGGTGTTCTATGACCTGAACACCACCGTGGCCGCGGCCGACCTGAAGGCCCGCGGCATGCCCCTGATGGCCACCTATGACCTGGAAACCCTGAGCACGCTGCCGGCCGGCATCACCGGCCAGACGGTCTATGGCGGCTTCCAGCAGGCCAAGGCCGCTGCCGGCGCCTCGGTGCAGGCGCAGTACCACGGCGGGCTGGTGCCGCCCTTCTGCAACGCCCTGACGCGCGGCTTCTTCCAGCAAGTGATCGCCGCCGGCCTCTGAAGACGACATCCAGGAGCATCAAGACATGAAAGCAAACCACATCCTGTGTGCCGGCCTGCTGGCTTGCGCCGCGGCGGGCGCCCACGCGCAGCACACCGTCTATCTGGGCGGTGCGCACATCGACGTCAACGCCACCATGCCGCCCCTGACCGGCGGCCCGGCCATCCCCGCCCCCGGCGCGCTGCTGCGCATCGGTTCGGCGGACACCCTCGGCTTCGGCTACACCTACCGCTTCTCTCCGGAGTGGAGCGCCGAGGTGGCCCTGGGCCTGCCGCCCTCGCACAAGGTCTACGGCGCCGGCTTCATCCAGGCCTTCGGCCAGATCTCGGTGGTGGAGCAGATGCCGCCCACGGTCTTCGCCAACTACCACTTCAACCTGTGGGAGCGCGTCAAGCCTTTCGTGGGCCTCGGCATCAACTACACCCGCTTCACCAAGACGCGCAGCACGCCCTCGGGCGATGCGGCCTCGGGCGGCCCGACGACCATCTCGCTGTCGGACTCCTGGGGGCTGGCCGGTCACGTGGGCATGACGGTCCAGTACGACAAGCACTGGTCGCTGGTGGCCACGATTGCGCGCGCTGACGTGAAGAGCGACATGAGCGCCGTGACGCAGACCCGCGAGGGCGACATCACCCGGACCACGCGGATCAACTTCCGCCCGACGGTCTACAGCCTGTCGCTGGGCTACAGCTTCTGACGCGTCCCGCGACCGGGGTGCCGCCCGCCGCGGCACCCCTGCCGCCATCCCCTGACGATGGGGGATGCGGCCGGCCTGGCCAGCACTTCGGGAGAGACGGGCCGCTACACTGCGCGCATGTCTTTTCTACTGGCCCTGGATAGCTCCACCGAAACCCTGGTCGTGGCCGTGAGCCGTGAGGCCGACCTGCTGGCCCGGGAGGGCGAGGGCGGTGCACGTGCCAGTGAGCAGATGGTCCCGCAGGCCATGGCGCTGCTGGCGCAGGCGGGCCTGAGCCTCGCCGAGCTCGACGCCATCGCCTTTGCCGCCGGCCCCGGCGCCTTCACCGGCCTGCGCACGGCCTGTGCCGTGGCCCAGGGCCTGGCCTTCGGCGCCGGCAAGCCCGTGTTGCCGCTCGACAGTCTCCTGCTCGTGGCCGAGGACCTGCGCCTGCAGCAGCCGCAGACCCGCTTCACTGGCCCGTGCTGGGTCCTGATGGACGCCCGCATGAACGAGATCTACGCCGCGGCCTACGAATGGCAGGGGGACCACTGGGTGACCCTGCGGCCGCCTGCGCTCTATACCCTGCCTGCGGCCACCGAGGCGCTGCAGTCACTTCCGCCCCAGGCGCTGGCCGGCAATGCGCTGAGCGTCTTCGCCGAGGCGCTGGCCCCGGTGCTGCCTTCGGGCGTCCCGCAGGCCGCCGCCACCCGCTCGCGTGCTGCCGCACTGGCTTCGCTGGCGCGTCAGGCCTGGGGGGCCGGCGCGGCCGTCGATGCCGCCGAGGCCATGCCCGTCTATGTGCGCGACAAGGTCGCCCAGACCACCGCCGAGCGCCTGGCGGCCAAGGGGATGGCATGAGCGCCTGCCTGGCCGAATGCCCGGGCCCCGGCCTGCGTCGCATGCAGGTGCCCGATGTCGAGGCCGTGCTGGCCATCGAGAACGCGGTCTACGAGTTCCCGTGGTCGCGTGGCAACTTCATCGACTCCCTCGCCGCCGGCTACGAAGCCTGGCTGCTGGCCGAAGGCACCACGGTGACCGGCTATTTCCTGGCCCTTCAAGGCGTGGATGAAATGCACCTGCTGAACATCAGCGTCGCGCCCGGGCAGCAGGGGCGGGGCCATGCCCGAGCCATGCTCGACGTCCTGTGCCGGCTGTGTCGGCAGGCGGGCTGTCTGCAGCTGTGGCTGGAGGTGCGGCAGAGCAATGAGCGGGCGCGTGCGCTGTACCGCCGCTATGGCTTCACCGAGGTCGGCCAGCGCCGGGCCTACTATCCCGCCGCCAACGGTCTGCGGGAGGATGCCGTGCTGATGAGCCTGCAGCTGCCGGCCCAGGAGGTGGGCGCATGAGCCGTCCGCACCCTTGTCTGTCGGCGGCCCGACTTCCGCGCGGGGAGGTCCTGTGAGCTGGGACGTCCGTCAACGCGCCATGCTAGAGGCCATGGGCCTCAAGGTCTGGACGCCGCTCGCCGGTGCGCCTGAGGCGGTGTCCACGGCCGATGCGGTGGTCTCGCCGGCTGGCGCGGCATCCGATCGTGCCTCGGGTCCAGTGGCGCCCGAGGGCCGCGAGCGCCTCGTGGCCCGCCCCTCCGTGACAGCCGGTGCGCCCGTGCGCGCCGCCCCGGCGCCCAGCGCCGCGGCACTCCCGCCCCGTCCGTCGCCGGCTGAGCCGAGCCCACCCAGCCCGTCGCCCGCCGCCAGCGCCCTGCAGTCGGTGCTGCCTCAGGCCCTGGCCGCCGTGGATGGCGAGCGCGCCCGCGCCATCGCCGGCATGGCATGGCCGCAGCTGCGCGAGAGCGTCGCGGCCTGCCAGGCCTGCGGACTGTGCGAGGGCCGCAAGCAGACCGTGTTCGGTGTCGGCCACGAGCAGGCGCACTGGATGATCGTCGGCGAGGCGCCCGGCGAGCAGGAGGACCTGCAGGGCGAGCCCTTCGTGGGCCAGGCGGGCAAGCTGCTGGACAACATGCTCCGGGCGCTCGGCCTCACGCGCGGCGACGCCGAGGCCCCGACGCAGGTCTTCATCGCCAACACCCTCAAGTGCCGGCCCCCGCGCAACCGCAATCCGGAGCCCGCCGAGCTCGCCCAGTGCCTGCCCTACCTGCAGCGTCAGGTCGAACTGGTGAAGCCGCGCGTCATCCTGGCGCTCGGCCGCTTCGCCGTGCAGACCCTGCTCCAGCGCAGTGACGCCATCGGCCGTCTTCGCGGGCAGGTGCATGCCTACCAGGGCATTCCGGTGGTCGTCAGCTACCACCCGGCCTACCTGCTGCGCAATCTGCCGGACAAGGCCCGCGCCTGGGAAGACCTCTGCCTGGCGCGGGAGGTCTACCAGCGTCAGCTGGCCGAATCGGGAGCTGCCTGATGGCGGACGGCACGCCGCCGCCGGGGAGCCTCGAACGCGCCCTGCAGGATGCCCGCGCCGAGGCGCAGATGCTGCGGCTGCTGGCCGACAACGTCCCCGTCCTGATGGCGCTCTACGAGGCCGGCACCTTTCACTGCCGATTCGCCAACGAGGCCTACGCCCGCACCTTCGGGCACACCGCGGGCTCCGTGCTGGGACGGACCTTCGCCGACGTGATCGGTGACGCCGCCGCGCGGCAGATCCAGCCCTATGTCGACCAGGTCATGCAGCGGGGCGAGGCCGTGCGCTACGAGCGGCAGATGCAGGGGCCGGACGGCCGCCCGCACTGGCTCGAGGTCAATCTGCTGCCGCAGTTCGCACCGGGGCAGACGAAGGGGCCGGTGATCGGCGCCTTCGTGATGATCAACGACATCAGCGAGCGGCGCGCCGCCGAGGCGGCCCTGCGCGAGTCCGAGGAGCGCCTCGACAAGTTCATGCAGGCCACCGTCGAGGGCATCCTCTTCCACCGGGGCGGCATCATCACCGACGCCAACCCGCCCCTGTGCGAGTTGATCGGCTATCGCCTCGAGGAGCTGGTCGGGCGGGCCGCGCTCGACTTCGTCGCCGAGGACATGCGCCCCAAGGTCAACGGGGTGATGCTGGCCGGGCAGGAGGTGCGCTACGAGTCGGCGATCCTGCACCGCAGCGGGGAGCGCATTCCCGTGGAGTTCATCGTGCGGACGCTGGAGCGGCAGGGCGAGCGCCTGCGCATGACCATCATCCGCGACATGCGCGAGCAGCTCGCGGCCCAGGCCCGCATCCACCACCTGGCCCATCACGACCCGCTGACCCAGCTGCTCAACCGTGCGGCGTTCATGGAGCGCATGCAGTCCCGGCTGGATGACGCCCACGTGCCGCCGCGGCCCCTGGCCCTGCTGTTCATCGACCTCGACAACTTCAAGCGCGTCAATGACTCGCTGGGCCATCTGGAGGGCGACAAGGTCCTGGGCACCGTGGCGGACCGCGTCAGCGCCTGCCTGCGCAGCTCCGATCTCGTGGGCCGCTTCGGCGGGGACGAGTTCGTGGTGCTGCTCGCCGACGTGCACAGCCGGGCGGATGTCCAGGCCGTGCTGTCGGCGCTGCTGGCGGTGGTGGAAGTGCCGGTGCAGGCGGACGGCCGCGATCTCTCGGTCACGCCCTCCATCGGTGTGGCGATGTTCCCGGAGCACGGCAGCACGGCCGAGGAGCTGATCCAGCATGCCGATGCCGCCATGTACCTGGCCAAGGCCAGCGGCCGTGCGAACTACCGTTTCTTCGAGCCTGAGCTGGCCCAGCGCGCCTATGCCGATCTCGTGCTCGAGGCCGAGCTCGCCCAGGCACTGACCCGCGACGAATTCCAGCTGTTCTACCAGCCGCAGATCGACGCCCGCACCGGGGCGCTGCGGGGCGCGGAGGCGCTGTTGCGCTGGCGTCATCCGCAACGCGGGCTGCTCACGCCGGAGGCCTTCATCGACGTGGCGGAACGGCATCGCCTCATGCTGCCGCTCAGCGAGTGGGTGATGCGTGAGGCCGCCCGTCAGAGCCGGGACTGGCACGAGAGCGGCAGGGCCGCGGTGCCCATCGCCGTGAACCTCAGCAGCATGCAGTTCCGCCTGGAGGACTTCGACCGCGTCGTCGCCCTCGTGTTGCAGGACGCCGGCGTGCCGGGAGCCTGGCTGGAGCTCGAGCTGACCGAGCGCATGCTCATGGACGACATCGAGCGCGTGCCGGACCTGCTGCAGGCGCTGCGGGCGCTGGGGCTCAGCATCTCGGTGGACGACTTCGGGACGGGCTACACCTCGCTGTCGCACCTGGGCCGCCTGCCCGTGGACAAGCTGAAGATCGACCAGAGCTTCGTCGCCGGCCTGCCCGGAGACCCCAAGGCCGTGGCCATCACCCGGGCCATCGTGCAGATGGGCCAGGGCCTGGGCTTGCAGGTCAGCGCGGAAGGGGTGCGCGAGCCGGCGCAGGCGCTGCTGCTCGGCGAATGGGGCTGCAACAGCCTGCAAGGCGAGCTCATCGGCCCGCCCATGCCGGCCGTCGAGTTCGAGCGCTGGCTGGCCGCCCGGCAGCCGCGCGCCTGAACCGGACAGACCTCTCCTGGCCCGTTCAGGCGCCGAGCCCGCGAGAGGGCGTCCCTACAATGCGCGAATGTCTCCGCATGACCGCTCCCTGCCGCCGGCTGCCGACACCGGCACACCGCTGCTGCACCTGATCCGTGAACGCCTGGCCGCCGACGGCTGGTGGCCGTTCGATCAGTTCATGGCCACCGCGCTCTACGAGCCGGGCCTGGGCTACTACAGTGGCACACGCCAGAAGTTCGGCCTGCTGCCGGACAGCGGCTCCGACTTCGTGACCGCACCGGAGCTCTCGCCTCTCTTCGGGCAGGCGCTCGCCGCCCAGGTGGCGCAGGCCCTGTCCGAGACCTCGACGGACGAGGTGTGGGAGTTTGGGGCCGGCACCGGCGCGCTGGCCGAGCAGCTGCTGGGGGCGCTGGGTGAAGCCGTGCGGCGCTACGTCATCGTCGATCTTTCCGGCAACCTGCGAGCGCGCCAGGCCGAACGTCTGCAGCCCTGGGCGGACAAGGTCGTCTGGGTGGAGGCGCTGCCGGAGCGCTTCTGCGGCGTGGTGGTGGGCAACGAGGTGCTGGACGCCATGCCGGTGCAGCTGATCCGCCGTGACGGTGGGCAGTGGTTCGAGCGCGGCGTGGTGCGCGAGGGCGACGGCCTGGGCTGGGCCGACCGGCCCACGCGGCTGGCCCCTCCCTGCACGCCGCCCGACGGGTTCACGGAAGGCTTCGTCACGGAGCTCCACGCCCAGGCCGAGGCCTTCATCCGCACGATCGCCGCGCAGCTGGAGCGCGGCGCGGCCTTCTTCATCGACTACGGCTTCCCCGAAGCCGAGTACTACCACCCGCAGCGCAGCGGCGGCACGCTCATGTGCCACTACCTGCACCAGGCGGACCCCGATCCGCTGCAGCGCGTGGGAGACAAGGACATCACCGCCCACGTCAACTTCACCGGCGTGGCCCTGGCCGGCCAGGAGGCGGGGCTGCAGGTGCTGGGCTACACCAGCCAGGCCCACTTCCTGATCAACTGCGGGCTGATCGAGCGGATGGCGCAAGCCTCGCTGCCGGCGCGCACGATGGCACACAAGCTGCTGGCCGAGCACGAGATGGGCGAGCTGTTCAAGGTGATCGGCTTCGTGGCCGGCGTGCCGGAGTTCGACGCCCTGGGCTTCACGCGCGGGGATCGCAGCCACACGCTTTGAGCGCTCGGCCCCGGCGCGGGGCGCGCGCTCAGCCCGCGGCCGTCAAGGCTTCCAGCCGTGCCTGGTGGATGGCGTGGCCGATGCCCGGCCCCTTGACGCCACGCGCGATGGCGTCCGCACTGATGGCGCGCTGATCCAGCGCCTGCAGGCGGTGCAGGTCGGCGGCGAGCCGCTCGCGCTGCGGATAGTCGCGGGCCTCGAAGCCCGTCCGGCCTCGCGCATCGCACTCGCAGGCCAGCAGCAGCTGCTCGAAGCGGTCCGGCCGGCGCCAGGCGTCGCAGCGGTCCATCAGACGCAGCCGGGCCTCCGGACCGAAGCCCATGCTCTGGTGCACATGCGTATGCTCACGGGCGACGAGCGCCGCCAGCTCGCGCGCCTCGTTCGGCACGCGCCAGCGCTCGCTGAGGGATGCGCTGAGGCGCGCGCTGCGGCCTTCGTGCCCGATGTGGCGCGGCCACTCCTCTCGCGGCGTCGTGCCCTTGCCGAGGTCATGGCAGAGGCAGGCATAGCGCACGGTCAGCGGCGCAGCGGCGGCGGCGGCCTGGTCCAGCACGAGGAGCAGGTGGGCGCCGGTGTCGATCTCGGGATGGTGCTGTTCGGGCTGCGGCACGCCGAAGAGGCGGTCCAGCTCGGGGGCGAGCCGCGCGAGGGCGCCGCAGTCGCGCAGCACCTCGATCATGCGCGAGGGGCGCGCCTCCATCAGCCCGCGAGAAAGCTCCTGCCAGACGCGCTCGGCCACGAGGGCATCGACCTCACCCGCCTCGACCATGGCCCGCATCAGGGCCAGCGTCTCGGGGGCCACGGTGAAGTCGGTGAAGCGCGCCGCGAAGCGGGCCAACCGCAGGATGCGCACCGGGTCCTCGGCAAAGGCTGGCGACACATGGCGAAGGCAGCGCGCCGCGAGGTCCCGCTGGCCGCCATGGGGGTCGATGACCTGCCCGTCGGCGTCCTCGGCCATGGCATTGATGGTGAGGTCGCGACGGCTCAGGTCCTGCTCCAGCGTCACGTCGGGCGCCGCATGGACGCTGAAGCCGTGATAGCCCGGCGCCGTCTTGCGTTCGGTGCGGGCGAGGGCGTATTCCTCGTGGCTCCCAGGGTGCAGGAAGACGGGGAAGTCCTTGCCCACCGGCTGGAAGCCTCGGTCCAGCATGTCCTGCGGGGTCGCGCCCACCACGACCCAGTCGCGGTCGCTCACGGGGCGCCCGAGCAGGCGATCCCGCACGGCGCCCCCGACCTGGTAGATCTTCATGTGAATGGCGGCAGCGCTCAGCCCTGGGCCAGCAGCTGCTCGATCAGTGCGTGCAGGGCGTTGAAGTCCGGTTCGCCGACGAAGCGCTTCACGATTTCGCCGCGCTTGTTGATGAGCACGGTGGTGGGCGTCAGGCGCACGTCCCCGAAGCGCCGGGCAACCTCGCCGGTGTTGTCGATGGCCACGCCGAAGGGCAGCTGGCGCGTCTCGGCGAAGGAGGCGACGTAGGCCGGCGGGTCATAGCTCATGGCCACGGCCAGGGTGTCGAAGCCGCGCTGCTTGAACTTCTCGTGCGTGGCGACGATCTGCGGCATCTCGTGCACGCAGGTCGTGCAGCTCGTCGCCCAGAAGTTCACCAGCATGACCTTGCCCTGCCAGCTGGAGGAGTCCAGCTTCTGCCCGTTCAGCAGCACGTAGCTGACGGCCGGCGCCTTGGGCGTCGACAGCAGGCTCTGATAGCCCAGCACGCCGGCCCCGAGGGCGGCAGCGGCAAGAACGGCGGAGAGGACAAGGCGGCGCATGGCAGTCAGCATCCGTAAAGGCAGGCGCCCAGTGTAGGCCAGCGCGTGGTGCCCCGGTCTGCGCAGGGGCAAGAGCGGGCCCTCTGCGAACTACAGCGTCTTCGACAGCTCGAACAGCAGCATCGCCGGCAGGGCCTCGGTGAGATTGCTGCGGGCGATGCGGGCCATGCCGTCCGCCGTGGCGCTGGAGAGCTGCGTGTGCTGGGCGCTGTCCTGGACCTCGATGAAGCAGAAGTCCTTGACGTCCCGCACGATGCCCATCTTGAGCGCCTCGAGGTCGCTGCCGCGCTGCGAACTCTCGAAGATGACGGCGTGCGGCAGCCCTTCCATGCAGAAGTGCTGGGCCTCGGCCATGGTGTTGACCACGTCGATGATGAGGCCCATGTGCCGGACGGCGTCCTGGATCTGCCCGCGCAGCTCGCGCCGTGGCGAGACGATCAGCAGATGGCTGCCGGCCAGGGGCTTGGAGTTCGAGGAGTTGGCGAAGTCCCGCGCATCCGGCATGCCCCAGCCCTCGGCGGGCTCGGACACGGGCGCGCCGGGCTCGTCCAGCAGCGTGTGCGGGAACTCCAGGGTCAGCTCGGTGATGCCGGCCTCATGCTCGCGCAGGGGCTGCAGGCCCATGGTGAGGGCCGTCTGCTCGAGCAGGCGCCAGGCCAGCGAGTCGAGGGCCGCCGGCAGTTCCTCCTCGGGGCCCTCGTTCACCAGCTCCAGCGAGCGGTGGGCGAAACGGCAGCTCAGGCGGGCGCGTGCCGGCCAGGGGCTGAGGTCGAGGCGGAAGTCCACCGAGGAATGCGTGCACGCCAGCGCCCAGTCGATCAGGGCGTTGAGCAGCGAGAAGAGCAGGGCGCCATCGCCCAGCACGTCGGCCGGCTTGAGGGTCTGGCGGATCTGGATGCCCCGGGACATGGCCTCGCGGCTGCGGTGGGCGAGCACGCCGCGGAGCATCTGCGTGAGCTGCAGGCGCTCCTTCGAGAGACGCAGCTTGCCTGACGCCAGCCGGGCCAGCTGCTGGCCCATCATGCCGGCCTCGCGCGCCTGGCTCACGCCTTCGCGCAGGGCGCGCAGGCTCTGGCGGTCGATCTGGCCGGTGGCGATGAGGGTCTGGATGCGCTCCAGCGCCTGGCTCAGGGGGCCGGCGATCTCGGCGCCAAGCTGCTGCACGATGTCCGCCCAGGCCGAGGCGCCGGCATGGGCCGCCGTGGCGTGAGAGGGGGACTGCGGGCTGATCGGCATGGAGGTGATGCGCTGGGTTCCTGCGGAGGGCGACACCCTCCGTTGTGGTCCGCCATGGTTGGCAGTCCAGCCCTCAGCGTCCATCCCGTGAGTCGGGGGCAGTGGCATCGGGCCCTGAGTCAGGATTGTGAAAGGCGCAGCGCCGGGTGCCCCAGGGATCTCCCCGGCCTTGGCGTCTTCCCTCAGCCTGGGGGCATCGTCACGTTCCGGGACGATCGCCGGCGGCGGCGAGCAGGCAGTCCAGCAGGGCGAGCGGCGCGCTGATCATCGCGTCATGCCCGGTGGCGATCTCGTCCACGATCCACCCCGGCTCGCGGCGCACGCGCTCGCGGCTGGCGGCGATGGTGGCCAGGGCCGGGGCGGTGCAGTCGATGAAGCGACGCGGCAACCGGGCCCAGCGGTCGGCGTCGTAGGGCAGGGGCTGGTCGTAGACGCCGCCGGGGTGGGGCGTCTGGCGCCGTTCGACCCAGGCCGCGTCGTCGTCCGCCAGGCCGAAGAGGCTGGGCGGCGCCGCCGGCAGCACCCCCTGGGCGGCAATGAGCGCGCGGCGCTGCGTGCGGGTCTCGTCGCTGTGTCGGCTGGACCAGGCATCGCCGGGCCAGGGCACGACAGCGTCCAGATAGACCAGCTGCCCGATGCGCTCGTGCAGGCGGTCCGCGACCCCGGTGATCACCATGCCGGCGTAGCTGTGCCCGACGAGGATGCACTGCTGCAGTTCCTCGGCCTCGATCACGGCCGCGACGTCCTGGATGTGGGTGTCCAGCGTGATGCCGGCCGGTCCGAGGTGGGCGCGTTCGCCGACGCCGCTGAGGCTCACGGCGAACGCCCGGTGCCCGGCCGCCCACAGGGCCGGCAGGATGCGCTTCCAGCACCAGGCGCCATGCCAGGCGCCGTGGACGAGGACGAAGTCTCGCGGTGTGCTCATCCGATCACTCCTTGGTCACGCAGGGCCTGGACCTCGGCAGGCGACAGGCCCGCCTCGCTCAGCAGCTCCTCGGTGTGCTGACCCAGCAGCGGCGGCGGGCGACGGTACTGCACCGGCGTGGCCGACAGCTTGATGGGATTGGCCACCACCTGGAGCCGGTCGCTCAAGGGGTGAGCCATCGGCACGGTCATGCCGCGGGCCTGGACCTGCGGGTCGGCAAAGACCTCGTCCAGGTTGTTGATGGCGCCGCAAGGCACCTTGGCTGCTTCCAGCTGGCCGAGCCAGTGCTGGCGCGGCTGCCGGCGCAGCACCTCGGCAATCAGGGGCACGAGCTCGGCGCGGTGGTGGACGCGGTCGGCGTTGCGCAGGAAGCGCGGGTCCGTGGCCCACTCGGGATGGCCGGCAATCTCGCAGAACTTGGCGAACTGCTTGTCGTTGCCCACGGCGAGGATGAGGTGGCCGTCGCTGCTCTCGAAGACCTGGTAGGGCACGATGTTGGCATGCGCATTGCCCATGCGGCCGGGGGCCTTGCCGGTGCAGAGGTAGTTCGAGCCGAGATTGGCCAGCATGGCGACCTGGGTGTCCAGCAGGGCCATGTCGATCACCTGGCCCTGGCCGGTGAGGTCCCGGTGGCGCAGCGCGGCGAGGATGGCCACCGTCGAGTAGAGCCCGGTGAAGAGGTCCGCCACCGCGACGCCCACCTTCTGCGGCCCGCCGCCGGGGAGGTCGTCGCGCTCGCCGGTCACGCTCATCAGTCCGCCCATGCCCTGGATGGCGTAGTCGTAGCCGGCACGGTCGCGGTAGGGGCCGGTCTGGCCGAAGCCGGTGATGGAGCACACCACCAGGCCCGGCTTGAGCGCCAGCAGGGCCTGGGCGTCGAGGCCGTAGCGGGCGAGGTCGCCCACCTTGAAGTTCTCCACCAGCACGTCGGCCTGCAGCACCAGGCGGCGAATCAGGGCCTGGCCCTCGGGGTGGGCGATGTCCACCGTGATGGACCGCTTGTTGCGATTGGCGCCGAGGAAGTAGGCCGCCTCGCTGCTGTCCTCGCCGCCGGGGGTCTTGAGATAGGGCGGGCCCCAGGCGCGGGTGTCGTCTCCGCTGTCCGGGCGCTCGACCTTGATGACGTTGGCCCCCAGGTCGGCCAGCGTCTGGGTGCACCAGGGGCCGGCCAGCACGCGAGAGAGGTCCAGCACGGTGACGCCGCTCAGGGCGCCGGGCGGCAGGGCCGCCAGGGTGGGGGTCGGGTCTTGCATGGGGGGATTGTGTCTGGTTTGCATGACCGGGACGTCGGGGCCGGGCGCTCGATAATCCGGGGATGACGCCGCTCAAGACTTCCTCGCGCGCCGGCCTGCTGGCGGGACTGACACTGCTGGGCGCCTGCTCGCCGACGCTGGACTGGCGCGAGGTCCGCCCCCAGGGCAGCGCTGCGGAGCTGACCTTCCCCTGCAAGCCGGAGCAGGCGCTGCGCCCGGCCAGTGCCGCGGAGCCCGCGATGGGGCTGGCGGCCTGCCGCGCGGGCGGGCTGAGCTTCTCCCTGAGCTGGGCCGAGATGCCTCGCCCGGACATGCCCGGCCCCGCTCTGCGCGCCATGGGCGAGGGGCTGCGCCAGCGCCTGCAGGCACCGGAGGCGGTCCTCCAGGCCGTGCAGGTGCCTGGCATGACACCGCGGCCGGAGTCCGGGCAGCAGCGTCTCCTCGGCCAGGGGCAGCAGGCGCGGCAGGCGTTGTTCTCGCGCGGGCTGAGGGTCTATCAGCTGGTGATGACCGGCCCCCGCGACGACGAGGCCGCCTGGCAGAACTTCCTGGGCTCGGTCCGCCTGCCCGAATGAGGGCATCGATGAAAGTGCGACCGAATGCCTGGACGGCGTCCCCGCCGCAGCGCCACGGGCGATGCCGCCGTCACGGCGCCCGCTGATAATGCAGCCATGACCGGCTTGCTGCTCATTGCCCATGCTCCCCTTGCCTCGGCGCTCAAGGCCGTGGCGGAGCACACCTTTCCCCATTGCGCGACGCAGCTGTCCGTCCTGGACGTGACGGCGGAGATGTCGGCGGATGACGTCGAGCAGCGCAGCCGTGCGCTGATGCTGCAGGCCGGGCACGAGGATGTCCTGGTGCTGACCGACGTCTTCGGGGCCACGCCCAGCAATGCCGCCCAGCGCCTGCAGGATGCCGCCGGGCATGTGCGGGTGCTCAGCGGCGTCAACGTTCCGATGCTGTGGCGCAGCCTCTGCTACGCCCATGAGCCGCTCGCAGCGCTCGTGCAGCGCGCCAGCCAGGGCGCGACGCAGGGCGTGGTGCTCAGTGATTTGCCCTCCAACCCCGCGGACCGATGATCAAGACGACCCTCACCATCAGCAACAAGCTGGGCCTGCACGCCCGCGCCTCGGCCAAGCTGACCAAGCTGGCCGGCTCCTTTCAATGTGAGGTCTTCCTGAGCCGCGGCAGCCGCCGTGTGAATGCCAAGAGCATCATGGGCGTCATGATGCTGGCCGCTGGCATTGGCTCGCAGGTGGAGCTCGAGACGGACGGCGCGGACGAACAGGCCGCCCAGGACGCCATCACGACGCTGGTCAACGACAAGTTCGGCGAAGGCGAGTGACGCGCCGGAGCGCCGGGGTGTCCCGACGCCCGGGCATGCCGCTCAGGAGGCCGCGCCCAGGAAGTGGCGGCGATAGCGGGCCGGCAGGTCGTCGATGCGCATCAGCATCGGCAGGTCGGCCGTGTTGAAGTCGGGGTCCCAGGCCGGTCGGCCCAGGATGCGCGCCCCGCAGCGCAGATAGCCCTTGATCAGCGGCGGCGGCTCCACGGCGAGGTCCTGTCGCAGTTCGTCCACCGGCAGTGCCAGCTTCGGCGCCACCTGCCATTGCTCGGGCGCCATGTGGCTGTCCTTGAGCTGGTGCCACAGGCTCGCGGCGTAGTGGCCGCCGTCACGCATGCTGACGCTGGCGCAGCCGATCATGGTGTCCAGCTGGTTGCGCACCATGAATTCCGCCAGTGCACCCCACAGCGCCATGATGGCGCCGCCCGAGCGGTGCTCGGCATGCACGCAGGAGCGACCCAGCTCCACCATCCGCGACCGCAGTGACTGCAGCGGCGCGAGGTCGAACTCGGTCTCGCTGTACAGGCCGCCGGCGCGCACGGCGGCTTCGGGCGTCAGCACGCGGTAGGTGCCGATGACCTGGGCGCTGTGGCCATCCGCCGAGATCGAGCGCACCAGTAGGTGCTCGCAGAAGGGGTCGAAGGCGTCGATGTCATGGCCGGCCGGGGCGTCGGGCGGGAGATTCAGGCGGGCGCCCATCTCCTCCACGAACACCTCATGCCTCAGGCGCTGGGCGGCGCGGATGTCTTCCGGCGTGCAAGCCCAGGCCACGTCCAGGCGAGGCTTGCCCTCACCCGCGCCTGCAGATGGCTGCGCAGCCGCTGGAAGTGACCCCCGTTCCGCCTTGGGCGGCCGGATTTCCGAGAACGGCAGGGTGGGCAGGGGAATGTCCCTCATGGGTGGCCTCGTCGTGCTGTGACGGTCGCCATGCTCGGCGCTGGCCGTGACGTGCCCGTGACGACGGCTTGACGGCCTCGTGACAAGAGCTGTGACAGCCGGGAAGCGGCACTTTGCCCGTTGGGTCCAGGGAGCTCGCTGCTACAGTCGGCGCATGAGTTTTCAGGTCTTCGGCATTCCTGTGTCTCGGGGTGTGGCCATCGGCCGCGCCGTGCTGGTGGCATCCAGTCGCGTGGACGTCGCCCACTATTTCATTGACGAGGCCCATGTGCCCGGCGAGATCAAGCGGGCCCTGCGCGCGCGGGACGAAGTCGCCCGGGAGCTGGAGTCCCTCAAGGAGGACATGCCCGAGGACGCGCCGCACGAGCTGGCGGCGCTGCTGGACGTCCACCTGATGCTGCTGCACGACGAGGCGCTGCTTGGCGCCACCCGCCAGTGGATCGTGGAGCGCCACTACAACGCCGAGTGGGCGCTGTCGGCCCAGCTGGAAGTGCTGGCGCGCCAGTTCGATGAAATGGAAGACGACTACCTGCGGGAGCGCAAGGCGGACCTCGAGCAGGTGGTCGAGCGCCTCCTGGGGGCGATGGCGGCCGAGCTGGGCAAGGGCCAGGTGGGGGCCGCCCAGGTGGTGCAGCGCGACTTCGCCGGCGAGGACCCGCTGCTGCTGGTGGCTGCCGATATCGCCCCGGCCGACATGATGCAGTTCAAGCGCAGCGTCTTCCACGGCTTCATCACCGACATCGGCGGCAAGACCTCCCACACGGCCATCGTGGCGCGCAGCATGGATATCCCCGCCGTGGTCGGCACTCGCGAGGCCTCGCGCCTGATCCGTCAGGACGACTGGGTGATCATCGACGGCGACAGCGGCGTGGTCATCGTCAACCCGTCGCCCATCGTGCTGGAGGAGTACCGCTTCCGGCAGCGCCAGAGCGAGCTGGAGCGCGCGCGCCTGGCGCGGCTGCGCCACACGCCGGCCGTCACGCTGGATGGCGAGCGCATCGAGCTGCACGCGAACATCGAGCTGCCGGCGGACGCCGTCTCGGCGGTCGAGGCGGGCGCCACGGGCGTTGGCCTGTTCCGCAGCGAGTTCCTGTTCATGAACCGGGGCGGCGAGCTGCCCACGGAAGAGGAGCAGTTCCAGGCCTACAAGGCAGCGGTCGAGGCCATGAAGGGCATGCCGGTCACGATCCGCACGGTGGACGTCGGCGCCGACAAGCCCCTGGACCGCATGTCCGCCAACGAACTGCGTCACGAGCATGTGCTCAATCCGGCCATGGGCCTGCGGGCCATCCGCTGGAGCCTGGCGGAGCCAAGCATGTTCCGGCAGCAGCTGCGTGCCATCTACCGGGCCAGCGCCTTCGGCAAGATCCGTCTGCTGATCCCGATGGTCGCCCACCTGAGCGAGATCCGGCAGATCCTGGAGACGCTCCGCCGCGTCAAGCAGCAGCTGGACGATGCCGGGCAGCCGTACACGCACGTGGACCTGGGCGTCATGATCGAGATTCCCGCCGCCGCCGTCATGCTGCCCCTGCTGCTGCCTCATGTGGACTTCGTGTCCATCGGGACCAATGACCTGATCCAGTACACGCTGGCCATTGACCGGGCCGACGAGGCGGTTGCTCATCTGTATGACCCCTGGCATCCGGCGGTGCTGCAGCTGATCGCCAGTTCCATCGCCCAGGCGCGAGCGGCGGGCAAGTCGGTCAGCGTGTGCGGAGAGATGGCGGGGGACGCGGCATTCACGGACCTGCTGCTGTGCATGGGGCTCCGGAGCTTCTCCATGCACCCGTCGCAGATACCCTCGGTCAAGCAGCGCATTCTTCGTGCGGACTCGCAGAAGCTGAAGCTGGCATTGCCGGCGATCCTGGCCAGCGAGGACCCGGAGAAGACCGCCAGCCTGGCCTTTGCAGCCACCAGCCAGCGCCTTCACTGAGAGAAGGTGAGGGGCCCGCGAGGGCCCTCTTCAAGAATTTCTTCCGAAAGTCTTGCGTTGGCCGAAAAAGCTGTGCTACAGTCTAAGGCTTCGCTGCTGATGCAGTGCTTCGAAACGAAGCGCAAAACAGAGGTGGCGGGGCGCAAAGAGATTTCGGTCTTGATGCGCGGCGAGATCTGAATGTTTCGCCAAGCGGTTTGAAAGTTTCGAAAATAAATTTTCAAAAATGCTTGACGATACGAAAGAAATTCAGTCATAATCTCGCTTCTCTGCTGATGACAAGTCAGCGACGCGAAACGAAGCGGCAGGCAGCGAAAGCAGCCAGGCCGAATGAGTGAAGCGGATGTTCTTTAAGAATTCACAGCCGATAAGCGTGGGCGTTTGAAGCGAAGTGCTGGTAGTCAGAGATGATTGCCAAGTCCTTTGGACTTTAAACGCTCACGGATAGAGAATGAAGCTATGCAAATAGTCTTTGTTCGATTCCGTTGAGTAATCAAGATCGAACTGTAGAGTTTGATCCTGGCTCAGATTGAACGCTGGCGGCATGCCTTACACATGCAAGTCGAACGGTAACAGGCCGCAAGGTGCTGACGAGTGGCGAACGGGTGAGTAATGCATCGGAACGTGCCCAGTCGTGGGGGATAACTGCTCGAAAGAGCAGCTAATACCGCATACGACCTGAGGGTGAAAGCGGGGGACCGTAAGGCCTCGCGCGATTGGAGCGGCCGATGTCAGATTAGGTAGTTGGTGAGGTAAAGGCTCACCAAGCCGACGATCTGTAGCTGGTCTGAGAGGACGACCAGCCACACTGGGACTGAGACACGGCCCAGACTCCTACGGGAGGCAGCAGTGGGGAATTTTGGACAATGGACGCAAGTCTGATCCAGCCATGCC
>NZ_JASVDS010000010.1 GCF_030285365.1 Roseateles subflavus
ATAGAACTTCGTCATTGTCAGGCTGTCACCTGACTTGAACGTCAGCACCAGATCCGATCCGCGCCTCTCCAACGACTTGACGTCCGTACTGGCCAAGTCCGTGAACTGCACCACGTCCACTCGTCCGCCGCCCCAGTCGTTCTCGTTCAGCACGTCCTGACCGAAGCCCGACGCGAACACGAAGGTGTCGCTGCCGAAGCCGCCGTCCAGCGTGTCGTTACCGACACCACCGATCAGCGTGTCGTTGCCTTCGCCGCCTAGAACTTCGTCGCTCCCCCCACCCCCGAGGAGCAAATCGTCACCGGCATCTCCGCTCAGGGTGTCAGCGCCAAGTCCGCCAGCCAACACATCGTCGCCGCCAGCGCCGTTCAACTTAGCTGCCATCGAATTGGCAATATATAGATCACTTGACGCGGTGGGCGCCAGGTCAACGGACCGCTTAGCGCTGTGCATGCGAGCAGTCAAGGCGATCAGGACGTCCCCGTCATCCGAGGCAGCTGAATACACCTTCCCAAGAGCGCGCTGCATGTCAAATCCAAGGCTGCTGAGTGTCTTTCCATACGCCTTGTTCAAGTCCATGATCAATGCTGCGCACTCTGGTTTGTTGCTGCTCCAGAGCTTTTCCAACTCAGACTGAAGCGCATCAAACTTGAAGGAAATTCCCCCCTCGGAGATATCCAGCGCAATCAAGTCGATGTAATTTTTCAGATAGGTCTGCGTGGCGAGTGCGTCGTAGACGCCATCCAGGAGCGCTACATAGGCCGCGTTCAGCAAGTCCGTAAGTTGCGTGTTTGGTGGAACACGCTCGTAACGAGGCCCCAGATTGCCCGGAAGAGTCGGGCGGAAGAATTCATTTAGTGAAGGGAATGCGGCGCCATTAAAGCTCTCGAGAACGGTCAACTGGTTGAGGTCGGTATCTAGAGCGCTTCGATCCTTACCGGGAATGCCGTACCAGGCTTCTCCGAGCCTCCCCTGTCTGAGCTCCAGCACTCCCGCACTGACGGCCGACGCAAGCAGGGCTTGGGTGCCGACGTCTGTCGGACTCATGCCTTGAATGTGTCCGTAGAACTGAAACTCTGCTGACTCCAGCAGGCTACGCCAGCCGGGAACCTTGGAATCCATGGCTTCGCCGCACAGGGCCACGAACATGGCCTTGCGGTCAGCCGGAGTGCCCAGGCTCATGTCAAAGGTCTTGACCATGAGGCCAGCCAACGGGCTAACGAAGTCCGTTTTCCCCGTATCCGCCCACGCCACCACCACCTGCTCCGTGAGTGACAGACGTTCCGCCTGCGTGGTGGCCATACCAAACTTCTGGACGAGTTCCGCCAAGCGGCGCCCTTGCGCAGAGTCAATGCTCATGGCCTCACGCAGGTCGCGCAGCTCTCCACTGCCCTTGATCTCGGGCAGGGACTTGGCCAGGTCGGTCAGCGGGATCTTGTCGGTGAACTCACGGTAGAAGGGGTTGTCCGTCAGGTTCAGGTTGGCGGCCGATTCACCGCCCACCATCACAGAGTCCATCTCAGTACTGCCGCCCGTCACGCGGGTCACCGTCGCTTTGCCGGTGATGGAATTGCCACCACCCAGGTCCTGGCTGGCGGTGTTGGCCACCAGGTTGATGCTCACGATGCCGTTGGCCTCAAGCGTGCTCAGTTCGTTGGCTTGAGAGATGCCGTCGCTGTTGAGATCGCGCCACAGGCGCACCTGAGCAAAGGCGGCGTCCTTGGCGTCCAGCATGCCGTCGTTGTTGTCATCCTGCGCACGCAGGGCCTCGAAGCCGCTGGTGGCGTTCCGCTCGACGGTCACCACGCTGGTGCTGCCATCCGCATTGACGACCGTCTTGCGCTCGGGGATCAGGGTGTCCACGCCAAAAAGTTCGCGGCCTGAATCGATGGTGCCGTTGCCATTGCGGTCCATCACCACCCAGGCGTCATCGCCTTTCAGCCAGCCAGTGCCGGTCTTGATGCCGTCGGCGTTGTGGTCGAACACCACGGGTTGGGCATTGGCGGCCAGCATCTCGATGCCGTCGCTATCGAGATCGATGGCGAGGGGGTCCCGGGCACGCCATGTGGAGGCGGAGCGGTATTGGCGACTGACAGAGTCGTTGATACGGCTGCTATCCCCCCTGGATCTTCCAGCCCACTCGGGGTGAAGAGTGTAGGCGTCGTCCATCAAGCCGTTGTCCCACATTGTGGCCGCTGCGTCATGCATAGCTTGAACTACGCGGCGGGCTTCGTCCGGGGATAGCGTACCGTCGAATTTTTCACGCTGATATCTATTCCAACGCTGTTTCGCCTGAAACGCGATCTCCATTTGATTGGCGGCGGCATATTCAGCATATTGCGGAAGATCCTTCGCATCTCCCCTATATTGGCCGATATTTGGATACCTGCTTTCCAGCTCCGAAATTCGCAAAGAAAGGCCTTGTAGCAGTGCCGCATCCGCTTCAATTTCCCTATCCCACCCAGCCTTCATGTCTCCGTTTTTAAATAGAACCTCAGCTTCCCAATACGCCTCATCGTGGATTCTGCATAGCGCATCGGACGGATCGAGGGGATCCACATTCAAGTTCCCCTTCTCACCAGGGCCGACGTATTCACCACCAGTCCAACCAGGACCACAATAGTTTCCATGAAACCTGAAAGCCATTCCATCCTCCATTATCTAAGCACAACTTCAGCACAAGAGCCGCCTCTGGAGCAAGTTTTATACTCACCCCTTGAATCTTGGCAGCGCACCAGAAAATTATCCGCATTCAGCCATGTTTCGATTCGAGTGCCGGCTGTGCAAATTTCCGCCAATTGCGTGACCTTCATGGTCGCATCAATCAAGTACCTTTCGCCCGACTCTCCTCCGCCAACGCATTGACCAGACGCTTCGCAACTCAACCAATCAATCTTCTTCTCAATTACTAGACGCTCCAGTGCTAGATCTTTCTCTCCCAAAATACTTACAAGTTCCCGTTCCCCACGCCCATTCAACTTGACGACCAATGCTGACCGTTTGGCGGGGTAGTATGCATATCTCCAAGATCCCTTGGCCGGGATCTTGATGGATGATCCATTTTCCAAAACCTCCCACTGACCCCCACGCGCATCCGGCGAAATATCGTGCAGATATAGATACTTATTTCCCACTTTCACCGGAAAACGAAGCGGATTTTTGCTGGTCGTCAACATGACACCATCACCCAAGGCCCCATTCGGCGCAACAGGTATTTCGGAAAGCACGTATATCTCGTCATGCTTTGTATAAATCGAAGCCAGAATCGACTTGCCATCGAATGCCGCCGACGCCCCGGCATAGATGCCCGGACGGCATTTTTCCGATGATTTTTTGTAGTCATTCTGGCCATTCACTTTTGCGTAGGATTCAAACAGCACCCCGCCGCAGGCAGACTTCACAACCACCAGCCATGAACCGTCCAGCGCAGACAATACGCGCCTAACTTCTGGCTTCTCTGTTTCAGCGCAAGCACCGAGCCCCAAACAAGTCAGGATCGCTGCACACACCAATCCAAGCTTAACAAACCATCCCATGCCACCCCCATTGGTCAAAATATCGAATTCCAGACGCAAGCATCTTTTCCAATATGAAAATCACACGACTGAAGTTAATTCACTCCGAATCCCCTTGCGAACACCTTCTTCAAACCTCCGTCTACCTCGCTCAAGAGAATATGTCCGTCTTGTGTCCGCGCCAGGCATGTCAGCGCCGGCATACGCCCCGACAGCCGTTTCCGCCATCTCAGCCCTCTGCGTCAGCCCAATCGCCAATGCCCTCACATCCAATGCCCTGCACATTCCCATCCCCTCCATCGCCACCTCCCTCATCGGCGCCACATCACTCGCCACCAAACGGCACCCCGTCGCCATCGCCTCCAAACACGACCAACTCAGCACAAACGGATAGGTCAAATACACATGCGCTGACGACACCTGGAGCACCCGCTTGTAATCCGCATAAGGCACCTTCCCGACGAAGTGCGTGCGCGTCGGATCGAGTTGCTGCCCCACCTCGGCGAGCATCTTTTCCCGCCAGTTCTTCGCGTCCTTGGGCCGCGCGCCATAGCTGACGTCATCGCCCCCCACAATCACCACATGCGCGTTCCCGTGTTCCCGCTGCACAGCCGGCAGCGCGCGCATGAAGGTGTGGAAGCCGCGATACGGCTCCAGGTTGCGGGCCACGTAGGTGATGACGGGCTTGTCGGGGTCGTTGGCCTTGAGGATCTCGCCGCTGGGGGTCTTAATCACGGCGTTGGGGTCCGGCCCCAGGTTCTCGGTGTCGATGCCCTCGTGGGCCACCGTGATCTTGTCCAGGTAGGCCTTGGGATGCTGGGCCTTCTGCCAATGGGTGGGGCTGATGCCGGCGTCGCAGTTCTGCAGGTTCAGCAGGTGCAGGGCGTTCCAGCTGCGGATGCGGGCCACATCGTCGAACGTAACGGGGAACTCGGGGTCGAAGCCTACGTCAGCATAGGGCCAGGTGGCGCGGTCGACCTGGTCCAGGCCGTCCAGCGGCGGGGTGTTGTAGAACCACTCGCAGTAGTGCACGAGGCGGGTGTGGGGGAAGACGTCCTTGGCGTAGAGCGTCTCGCCCCAGCCGGGGTGGGCCAGGATCACGTCGGGCGTGAAGCCCTCCTTCTTGAGCTGCAGCAGCACGCGCGCCACGGCTTGGCCGTGCAGCACGGCGTCCTCCATGCGGCGCAGGTAGTGGTGCTGCTCGCGGTGCACGCCGCGGTGGGGCTTGTAGCGGATTTGGCGCAGCCCCTGCACACCCGGCAGGCCCGGTGCGGTATCACGACCGATGCCGATGACCTGCCAGCCCGGGCGGCTGGCCCACTCCGCCGCCACGTGGCGGAACTGGCCGGGGAAGTTCTGGTGAATGATCAAGATGCGCATGGTCAGCGCTCCCCCATGCTTTCCTGCACATGCTGCTGCAGCGGGCTGATCAGGTAGTCGATGACCCGGCGCTTGCCGGTCTTGATCTCGGCCGTGAGGTTCATCCCCGGGGCCAGCTTGATCGTCTTGCCGTCCACCTCCAGCTGGTGGCGCTTCAAGACCAGCGTGGCGGGGAAGATGGCGCCGCGCTTCTCATCGTTCACCGCATCCGCGCTGATGTGCCGCACCTCGGCCTCTACCGTGCCGTAGCGGGTGTAGGGGAAGGGCTCGAGCTTGATCTCGGCGAGTTGGCCGTCTCGCACGAAGCCCACGTCCTTGTTCTCCAGCACGACTTCGGCGGTCACCTCGGCGTCGTCCGGTACCAGCACCAGCAAGACCTGCGCGGGCGTGACGACGCCGCCCGCCGTGTGTACGGCCAACTGCTGCACGGTGCCCGCCACGGGCGCGGTGAGGCGCGTCAGGGCCTCGCGCTTCTGGGCCTTGATGCTCTCCTCGCCCAGCTCGCGGGTCTTGAGCTCGGCCTGCGCCAGGCGGTCGCGCCAGCTGCGCTCGGTCTCGGCGATGTAGCTCAGACGGCCGTGCTCGCTCTCTTTCAGCGCGGCCTGTGCCTCCTGCAGCCGCGCTTGCGCGGTGGCCAGATCGCGCTCCAGTTCGATGCGCTCGCGCGTGCGGTCCTGCCCGGCGTGGCTGGACATGAATCCTTGCGTCGAGAGCTGCTGGTAGTCCTGCTCACGGGCCTGGGCCAGGGGCAGCGTGGTCTGCAGCTTGGCCACCGTCTGCTCGGCGGTGCGGATCTCGGCCTGACGGCGCGCAAGCTCGGCCTGCAGCCGGGCCTGCTTCGCAGCAATGTCGGACCAGTCGCTGCGCAGCTGGGTGCGCGCGGCGGCGAGCTCATCGGCACTCAATTCGGGCACCGGCTGGACCGCCGGCAGCGCGGCACCGGCCAAGGCCTGCAACACCGCCTGCGCCCGCAGCTTCTCGGACCACGCCGCAGCGCGCTCCTGCACCACGCGGGCGGCATCGGCCGCGGTGAGCGTGGCATCGAGCTCGATGAGCAGCTGCCCGGCACGCACCTTGTCGCCGTCCTGCACATGGATGGCCTTGACCACGCTGGTCTCCAGAGGCTGCAGGGTCTTGCTGCGCTGGCTCACCACGATGCGGCCCTGGGCCACGGCGACGATGTCCAACCGCCCCAGGCAAGCCCACAACAACGCGATGACGAAGAGGCCGCACAGCACGAAGGCCGCGCGGCGCGGCGCCGGGTGCGGCGGCGTCTCCTGCAGGGCCATGGCAGCGGGCAGGAAGGCGCGCTCATCGGCTAGGCGCTTGGGGCCGGCCAGCTCCTCACGCATGGCCCAGGCGGCGCGGAAGATGGCGGCATAGCGGGCGAGCAGCTCGCGCACGGGGTGACGAGGGGAAGGGGTCGCGGTGATCGCTTCGTTCACCGGTTCTTGCGGCGTCATGCTCATGCCGTCCTCCCTTCCACATGCGTGGGCAGGGGCTGCTCCACGGCAGGCGCTTCCTCGGCATCGATGCCGCCCTGCGCCTGCATGCGCCACAGGTGCGCGTAAAGCCCTTGCGGGCGTTGCAGCAGCTGCTCGTGCGAGCCCATCTCCACGATACGCCCGCGCTCCATCGCGATGATGCGGTCGGCGTGGCGCACCGCGCTCAAGCGGTGGGCGATGATGAAGACCGTGCGCCCCTGGCAGATCTGGCGCATGTTGTGCTGGATGATGGCCTCGCTCTCGTAGTCCAGTGCGCTGGTGGCCTCATCGAAGATCAGGATGCGGGGCTGCGCAAAGAGCGCCCGTGCAATCGCGATGCGCTGGCGCTGGCCGCCGGAGAGCCCCGCGCCCTGCTCGCCCACCACGGTGTCATAGCCCTCGGGCAACTCGCTGATGAATTCGTGTGCGCCGGCCAGTTGGGCCGCGCGCATCACCAGCTCCAGCGGCGCGGCGGGGTCGGCAATGGCGATGTTCTCGCGCACGCTGCGGTTGAAGAGCATGTTGTCCTGCAGCACCACGCCCACCTGGCGGCGCAACTGCGCGGCGTCGATGAGCGCGATGTCCTGCCCATCCACCAGCACGCGGCCGGCCTCGGGAACGTAGAGGCGCTGGATCAGCTTGGTCAGCGTGCTCTTGCCCGAGCCGCTGCGGCCCACGATGCCGATCACCTCGCCGGGCTGCACCTCCAGGCTCAGCTCCTGCAGCACCGGCGGCGCGTCGGGCCGGTAGCGGAACGTGACACGCTCCAGCGCCACGCGGCCCTGCAGGCGCGGCAGCGGGCTGGCGCTGTGCGCGGGCAGCTCGGTGCGGGTGTTGAGGATATCGCCGAGGCGGGCCATCGAAAGGCCCGTTTGCTGGAACTCCGTCCACATATTGGCCAGGCGCATGATGGGTTGCGCGACACGGCCGGCGAACATATTGAAGGCGATGAACATGCCCAGGGTCAGCTGGCCGTCCATCACCAGATGCGCACCCCACCACAGCGTGGCCGCGTTGACCAGCTTGCCGATGAGGTTCACCGCCTCGTTGGCGTACTGGGCCAGGGTCTGAGTGCGAAAGCTCGCCGCCACATAGGCCGCCAGCTGCTCGTCCCAGCGCCGCGCCATCTGCGGCTCCAGCGCGCTGGCCTTCACCGTCTGGATGCCGGTGATGGTCTCCACCAGCAGGCTCTGGTTCTCAGCGCTGCGGGCGAACTTCTCATTGAGCCGCGCGCGCAGCACCGGCACCACCACCAGGCTCACCGCCGCATACAACGGCAGCGACAGCAGTACGATCAAGGTGAGCGTGCCGCTGTAGGCCAGCATCATTGCGATGAAGACCACCGAGAAGAGCACGTCCAGCAGCAGGGTCAGCGCATTGCCGGTGAGGAACTGGCGGATGTTCTCCAGCTCGCGCACCCGTGCCACCGAGTCCCCCACACGACGGGCTTGAAAGTAGGCCAGCGGCAGGTGCATGAGGTGGCGGAAGAGGCGCGCGCCCAATTCCACGTCGATGCGGCTCGTCGTGTGGCTGAACACATAGCTGCGCAGCACGGTCAGCGTGCTCTCGAACAGCATGATCACCACCAGGCCGATCACCAGCACGTCCAGCGTGGAGAGGCCCTTGTGCACCAGCACCTTGTCCATCACCACCTGGAAGAACAGCGGGCTCACCAGCGCGAAGAGCTGCAGGAACAGCGACACCAGCAGCACCTCGCCCAGCAGCCGGCGGTGCTTGACGATGCTGGGGATGAACCAGCTGAAGTCGAACTTGGCCAACGCCCCGGCGAGGCTCGCGCGGCTGCTGATGAGGATGAGCTCGCCGGACCAGGCGGCGGCGAAGTCGGCCACGGACTCGATGGTGGGCCGGGCGCTGGCCTCTGGGCTGGAGGCACCAGAGGTACCTTGCGCCGGATCCATGAACAGCACGCGCTGGCCGTCCGTCTGGGCCAGCACCACGACGCGGCCGTCCCTCATCAAGGCCAGCGCCGGCAGCGGCACCAGGCCCAGACGCTCCGCGCTGCTGCGGCTGCGCTTGGCGCTCAGCCCCAGATGCTTGGCCGCGAGCAGTAGATCTTGGGTTGATACCTCCTGGTGCTCCCCCAATCCCAGCTGATGACGCAAGGCCTGAGGCTCAGCTGCCACCTGATGAAGCCGCGCAATGATGGCCAATGCCTGCAGGCACGCATGCGGCGGCGTGCCTCCCCCTCCCATCGGGTTGGATTCCAACTTGTTCCCTCTGTTCTTTGGGCTCGCTGAAGTCAGCGGCTCTTCCCCCTTATCAAGGGGTGCCGTATTGTTTCATAAGTACATACCCTTATGTCACCCCCCCCCATTTGGGTGGGTTAGAGAGAGATGCGACAGTTTGCGTTTGCGATCTCAATTCTGAATGGGCACAAGTGAGCGAGCCAGACTGCGATCTGAACTTGCCCAGTGCATGCCTGAATCCGGATCAGGTGCGATTGCGATGAGTCGCCATGCACGCGAGGGCGTCAATGCAGATCAACAGAAGATACAAGAGTGCAGGACATCGGCGACCGTTCGCATTGGGGAATTCAGCGGTCACCCGCGACGCGTGCCGACGAAAGACCGGTCTCGGCAGCAGCTGGCGTTTGGATCGCAATTGCGAATGTCCGGACCCAGCCTGTCACTGCCCTTCACCAGGTGGCAGGCAGGTCCGCAGCGGTTGCGGTCTTCCGTTCCATCGAATTCGACGCCCGGAAGCTGCCGTTCAACGTTTGAGCTGAGGGGGGCGCGCAGGGATGGCGATTGGCCCGTGAGGCGGATGATGAGCCACACCACCTCGCGGGCCAAGTGCCGTGCCGGAGCGCGTCCACTCGAGCGAAGGGTTGGGCGTCACCTTCGTTGCGGCCGAGAGCCAGGGTTCGGCTTGGTGGGCTTGTACTTCTCGATGAGCGCGGCGATCTTGACTCCATCCGGATCTTTCCGCCAATGTGCTCGTGTTCGGGCCGTTTGCTGCATCCAGCCAGTAATGTCCGGATCGGCTCCATTTGTGAGGAGTAGTTCGACCAACTCAGGGTAGTCGCGCAGCGCCGCCAGCGAGAGCGCGGTTTCTCCGATCATGTCTTCGTCGTGGAGGTTCACATTCGCGTGATGCTCCAGCAGCCACTGGACTAGCTTGTAGTGCTCACCTTCGACGGCATAGTGCAGTGCACTCTTGCCGAGTTCGTCCATCAGGTTGACATCGAACCCCTCCGACGCGAGGCGCTGAACCAAAGGTAGGTCACCGTCTTGCGCAGCTCGAATGAGTTGCTCAGCTTCGAACCAGTCTTCGCGTATGCGGGGCATCTGTGACGCCTAACGTTGAAGCTGAGCTGCGAGCGGCGGCTTGCCGACGCGAGTCGGCTCGAGCGACTGGTTAGCCGTCTCAGGGCACGATCTTGCCGGCGAGCTCTTCATATAGCTTTGCATATGCCTCGAAGTGAGTATGCCCAGCTTGAACAACGGGTTGACCGAAATGGCGCTGGACGCCAGCCAGAAGGAAGTCACCTGGCGCATATCCCTGAGTGAGCTTGCCGTTCGCCGGCTGAAGAAAGTGCAATGCCGTTGCCTTGAAGTCGGCCCGGCACTTCTCGGAACTGTGCGCAACCCGATTCCTGATTGAGCTCGCATGGCTAAGCAGATCGGCCTTCTGCTGCAGCGCCGAGAACGTATGGCTGGAGAAGAAGAAATCAGCGTTGGTTCGCACCCATTTCGTATCCGTGACCTTCAGGTAGTGCTTGAGGGGGTCGTAGGACGGGTCGCGAGAGAGAAGCTCATAGGCATGGGAAATGTCTTTCGCCAGGCCATACCTTGGAGTGGGCTTGTACCCATTTTTTGCTTTGGCGCCGGCCACATACCGCACTAACGCCTGTTCCAAAAATTCTTCCCATGCGGCAACTAGTCCCATGAAGGCCAGTTCAACAACTTGCCGCACGTACTTTGGATGCAAGCCAGCAGGCGCATTTGGATGGACCTGCTGCGGCAGGGCAGAGATCGCGGCCACAAGTCCTCGTGCTGAGTTGATCTCAGCTATCAGGCTGCGCTTGGTGTGTTCGACTTCCGGTGGCCTTCCCGCCATAGCATGAACCTTTCGAATGGTGGAATTGAGACGGGTAACGTTGAAGATAACCGGCCCACGACGGCATGACGCCGGAGGGCCAGAATGAAATGGGTCCCGGAGACGGCATGCCGTTGCGGGTCCGGTTGAGCGACTGGTTAGGCCTCACGACCTACTGCAGATGAATTGCCGAGACAGTGATCTTCTCGACGGTGCCATCAAATGACTGGGACACGGCAAACTCCATGTAGTCAGGTGCATCGTATTCAAAAGCTAGGCCGCCAGATTTTCGCCCCTCGACGCGCGGCTTCGTCGATAAAACAGATTCGGCTTCACGTCCGTACGGTTCGGGCCAGCCCAGCCTCGCGAGCCGCTTGGCGATTTTCAGGACTGCCTCGCGAGATGATGGCTTTATGACTCTTCGCTCGGAGGACGATTCGAGCCCGAAGCTTTCGCATCCTCCGACAATGACGGAAATCCGCCCCAGGTCACTTGAATCCCAGCGAACCAAGCGTTCATCGCCGATGTACTTCGCACCTGCGTGACGGCGCACCAAGGCCTGTGCTTCGCCGTGAAAGTACTCTTGGTTAAGCAGGCACTCCTCGGCAAGAACCGCCGAACTCATCGATGCGAAGCACAGAATCAGGGCAGCGGAGCAACTGACTTTCATGAGACCTAACGTTCGACGTAAGGGACGTCTTGCGCCTCGGCGCAAGACGTCCCCTTGACGGAGGGGTTAGGTTTCAGGCCGGACACTAATGTTGCCCTGGCTTTTCGCAACTCTTGGGCTCGGCGATATGGAGCAATACACAGCGACGTGCATCAAGCTCATTGGTCGAACAGTACCTTGAAATGTAAGCCTGTCTGTAGCTCGTGCAGAACTCTTTGGGATCGCCCTTGGCCCAGGTGACGCAGTCTCCGCTGATTCCGGCGAGAGTCTTCAGGCACTGGTCGGAAGTGCAGCCGGACTTGAGTGAGGCGATCGTCTTCTCCATGCACTGTTGCTTGGACAGTTCACGCATGTATGTTTCAGTGAGTTCTGCCTGCTTCCAGGGCGACGCCACCGAACTCATATCCGGTTGCTGTGCATCGGCGCTTGAAAGAACTAGCAGCCAGAGTACTTGAGCGGAAATTACTATGCGACGCACGTGCTCTCCTGAAACCTAACGTTGAAGATAACCGGCCAGCGACGGCATGACGCAGAAGGGGAAGAATGACGTGAGACCCGTAGGTGGGGTGCCGTTGCGGGTCCGGTTGAGCGACGGGTTAGGCCGCAGGAATTTCATGGTCTCGTCCGAGCCATCGCCCGGCAGTAGCTCGCAGCCTCGGCATCCGGGTACCGCCAAGCGACTATGCGACCTGAGGCCACCGCATCAACCTGCCATCTGCAGTTGCCAGCACTAGAAAGCTCATATTCGAAGGTCTGCACGCTTTCGTTTCTGAAGGTGCGTACCAGGCGGTTCATTGGCGGATAGCTGACTTCAGATGGCACCCGGCCGATTGCGGCGTCAAGACTCGGACCCAAGTCACGGTAGGAGACGCAGCCAGCGAGACAAGCTGTGACGAGAGCAACGCCTAGCAGCGGAGAGGTGGGTCCGTCGAAGGAGCAGTTCATCCTCGGGTGCGGCCTAACGTTGAAGCTGAGCCGCGAGCGGCGGCCTGCCGACGCGAGTCGGCTCGAGCGACTGGTTAGGCCTACGCTTGCACATGAGCAAGATCCGACCTCCGAACAGGCACGTTGAGTCCGTACTTGGCACTAACGTCAGCGACTAGGTCAACGTACCAATCCTGTGCTTCTGGCGCAACGATTACCTCGCGCACGAAAGACTTTAGATTTGGAATCGGCAATCGAACGCCCTCAGGCGTGTCTTGCCAATTCCCGCGATGCCGAGACGCAATCACGCGCAGTTCCTGTTCAAACGCGTACGCTGTGTGCTTGTACTGGAGCATGTCGGTGTAGTGACCCACGATCATGTCCGGGTCCGACATATGGTCAATGTACTTGACTTGGTAGATGTAGGCTGGGTCTGGCCAATCGATCGATGCCATGGCCAATTGTTCGACCGTAGTAACCACCGCAATAGACGCAGACGCACCTCCATAAAGTTGCCAAAGCGCCATGTTGTCCGCCTTACCCATGGTCCAACAGGAAACAAGAGCGCCTACCCTGGACCGAAGCTGAAATTGCTCTGCAGTCTCAATGTCAGGATGCTCGCTTCGCCCTTCATTCATGGCGCGGCGAATCGACGGCGTGAGTGCGCCTTCAAGGCGATCCGGAAATCGGTCAGCCCTTCGCAGGTATAGCGAGTTTCCCCGGAGCAGATCCAGGTACTTGGTCAGGTCGAGATGACGCCTCACCACCTGGGCAAGGTCCAAACCCGGAGTTGCAGTGACGTGATCCATGTACAAGTAGGCCTAACGTTGGAATTCAGCCGACCAGCCAGCGAAGCTGGCGCAGGTCGGCTGCAATGAGAGGTTAGACATCGCCACGACCTTTCGGCGGAATGAGCAGCCAATCCATAAGCAGACGTTTCGGCGGTTTGTTATGGAAGCGAACACACACGTCTCCGCCGTCCGGATGCGGGCAAAACGAGTATCCGTTCCGCATGAATTCTTTGATCTCCCCGTCGCTCACCCATACAGCATCAGGTTGCGGCGGGATAAAGCCCGAGTCAACGGTGGTCGCATTGATCGGAGGCCGTGAGATGTACTCAGGCTTCTCAACTTCCAAGTCTGGCTGATGCGAACGAGAAAACAGGGCTTTGATCCGTTGGTACATAGCGCTGTCTAACGTTGAAGCTGAGCCGCGAGCGGCGGCTTGCCGACGCGAGTCGGCTCGAGCGACTGGTTAGGCCGATCGCTGCAATAGAAAGTGTTCACTGCGCAAGCCTTTCATCGACTTTCCCCAGAAGCTCGTCCAGCCGCTGGGCAAGGCCACAAATGCAAACGCGGCGCTGCTCTTCCCAGGCGTTCGCATCAATTCCTGGGCAGTCCGGATCGTGCTCTGCGTAGGTAAGGATGAAGCGCCTGAGTTCGACGGTGAGCGGATCGATATCCATGGGCCTTCCCATTGCGGCCTAACGTTTGAGCTAACCGGCCCGCGACGGCAGGACGCCGCAGGGCCAGAATGAAATGAGGTCCGAGGGCGGCATGCCGTTGCGGGTCCGGTTGAGCGAATGGTTAGGCCGCACGCGAGGCAGACTCACGAATGGCAGCCAGAAACTCACTGCTGGCTACTTCGACCGCTGCGCCACTAGCGCGAAAGTCTTCTAGTTTGTGCATCAGGCCTCCGACTGAGGAGGGGGAGAAAGACCAGCCTTCGACACTCGACCAACCTTGAATGACCGAAAACCCGTTCGACGTGGCTGTGCAGCGCAACCAGCCCGTACATTGGTCTGAGAGGTCAAACGGCAGATTTGCAGTCTCGCCGACCTTGAGGCTGCAGACTGCTTCAAGCCACTGCTCGTGAAGCCGCAAAAGAACTGTTCGAATTTTTTGCTCGTCTTCGACATCTGGAAGAAGCGCGCTGTCGATTGCGAGGTAATACGAGTCGCATATCCACTCTTGCCCGGCGAAGCGCAGCACGATGTCTTGGTGCCCGGTCGTGTTGTCGTGGAAGGTAAGGCTGAGATCCACTTTGTGAGGCCTAACGTTGAAGCTGAGCCGCGAGCGGCGGCTTGCCGACGCGAGTCGGCTCGAGCGACTGGTTAGGCCGATCGCTGCAATAGAAAGTGTTCACTGCGCAAGCCTTTCATCGACTTTCCCCAGAAGCTCGTCCAGCCGCTGGGCAAGGCCACAAATGCAAACGCGGCGCTGCTCTTCCCAGGCGTTCGCATCAATTCCTGGGCAGTCCGGATCGTGCTCTGCGTAGGTAAGGATGAAGCGCCTGAGTTCGACGGTGAGCGGATCGATATCCATGGGCCTTCCCATTGCGGCCTAACGTTGAAGCTGAGCTGCGAGCGGCGGCTTGCCGGCGCGAGTCGGCTCGAGCGACTGGTTAGGCAACTTCGGTTGAATGAAGAGCCAACTTACATTGCCTAAGAGAATTGGAGTCCTAGCGTCTTCCACCGCTCGCTCCAAAGTAGGTTGTCACGACGACGTCGCATGCCAGCAAAAGCTTGTAGTCATCGGAATCCACCACATGCCGATAGTGACTCTCGGTGTCTGTCTGTTCGCCGTAGGGCGCCAGTTCGTGACCGACCTGATTCAGTTCTGCGGCCACGCGGCTCATGATCTCTCGCACAGCAGGGCCAAGTTCGGCTTCTACTGCCGCCTGCAGCCTGCGCGCCAGCTCAGCTTTGAACGTATCGCTTGAGGTCCGCTCAAAGGCTTCGATGGAATAGGGCGCCGTGTCCATAGTTCTCGTGTTCCGATCTAGCAGGTACCAGCCGCGGGCCGTTGATTTTCCTAACTAGGTTGTAGGGCGACAGTTCTGCTGGATAACACCGAAGCCTGTCTGCATAGCATCGGACACATCACCGGCCTGCAGACCGCGCCATTGCTTGATTTCTTGCATATCAGCTGTTAATTTATACAGCACTAACGGCCGACAAATCCGGCACAACGTCAGTTTCGTCGAAGAGCGCTCGCCTCGGGCCCTCTAGCCGAAGGCTTGTCGCCCAGAAGGGTGGATTGGAGGCAAGGATGCCGGGCTCGTCAATCGCACCTGAGAGGGTACCGCCGCCAGTGCCCGCCGCCGACTTGCCTCCCCTGCGGTCCAAGCGGCTCCTGGATCAGTTGCGCGAGCGCATTCGCTTCCTGCACTACAGCCTGCGCACGGAAGAGGCCTATGTGTACTGGTGTCGGGCGTTCATCCGTTTTCACCGGCTGCAGCATCCGAAGGACTTGGGCGCCGAGGCCGTCGAAGCGTTCTTGAGCTGGCTGGCTGACGAACGACGAGTGGCTTCTTCGACCCATCGCCAGGCGCTATCGGCCTTGCTGTTCTTGTACGGCAAGGTGCTGGGTGTGAATCTGCCCTGGATGCAGGAAATCGGTCGACCGCGCAGCCAGCGCCGGATTCCCGTCGTGCTGACCCGAGAGGAACTGGGCCGGGTGTTCGCCATGATGCAGGGTGAGCATGCACTGTTGGCGCAGTTGCTCTATGGCACGGGACTTCGAATCGCCGAGGCGCTTCAGCTCAGGGTCAAGGACCTGGACATCTCGCACCGCGCCCTCATCGTAAGGCACGGCAAAGGGGGCAAAGATCGCGTGCTTATGCTGCCGGAGGCCTTGCAGATCCCGCTCAAGGTGCAGTTGCAGCGCGCCCACGTGCTCTGGTCCGCTGACCAAGCTGCAGGCAAAGGCGGCGTCGAGATGCCGGATGCGCTAGAGCGCAAGTACCCACGTGCCGGGGCCTCGTGGGCGTGGTTCTGGGTGTTTCCGCAGGATCATCATTCGGTGGATCCTCGCTCGGGTGTCGTGCGCCGGCACCATCTCTACGACCAAACCTTTCAGCGGGCCTTCAAGCGGGCGATCCAAGGAGCTGACATCCACAAGCCGGCAACGCCGCACACGCTACGGCATTCGTTCGCTACGCACCTGCTGCAGGATGGCTATGACATTCGGACGGTACAGGATCTCCTGGGCCATGCCGACGTCGCCACCACCATGATCTACACGCATGTGCTCAAGGTCGGCGGAGGGGCGGTGCGCAGTCCCATGGACGCACTGGCGGCACAGTCGGGCGCGCAACTGCACGCGGCCGTGGAGAGCCACCAGAGAGCAGTCGCTCGTTAATGACTGCTAGCAGCCTGAAGCTGCCATTGGCACTTGCATGGCTGCTGCGCAGCGGGTGCCGTCGTCGACGGGCAGCAAATGAGGTCACGCTGTTTGGCATGAAGCAGTCGCCGACACACCCGCAGCTATAGAAGGCGCCAGCGACTGATGCCGAGGTCGCTGCGGTCGTTAGCCAGCGAGCCCACAGCGATATGCAAGTGCCGCCTTGTCGATCGCCATCTGTTCAAGGAGCGCAAGACCGACCGGCTTCAGCCGTCTCGATGCTTGGATGGCCTGTGCCGGTCTGAAAGTGTTCGTTCTACTGCCTCGCAGCTCCGGGCAAAGCCACACCGCGCGTATTCGCCTGCGCCTAACATCAAGAGAAATTAGGGAGGGAAGGCGATGGCACTTCTTCAAGACATCCTGCGCTGGGCTACCGACGAGCTATTGCCTTGGCAGAGCGATGCCGTTCGGCGACTGATTCAGAGGGGCACGCTCGACGAGCCCGACCTCGCTGACCTGGCCAAGATGCTCCGCGCGCATAACGGCCTCGCCGTAGTAGCTGCGCCAGCTCCCATACGACTTGCCGAAGAGCACCTGCCGGCGCCGGAGCCGAAGCAGGCAGAGCCGCTGGTGCTGACAGCACTGGAGAACCTGAAACATGTCAACCGGCTGGCCCCGAAGCAGAAGCTGGACTTCGTGGCGCGCGGTCTCACTGTCATACATGGTGACAACGGCGCGGGCAAGTCCGGCTACTCGCGCGTCATCAAAGCTGCCTGCCGCGCTCGGGTGAAGGAGGACCCGGTTCTTCCTGATGCAAGGCAGCATGAGCTGCTGCACGAGACGCCGTCGGCCACATTCATCGTCTACCAAAACAACACGGCGTACCCAGTAGCCTGGGCCGCCGACAAACCCGCGCCTGCGGAGCTGGCGTCAGTCGCCATCTTGGACACCAAGTGCGCGCGGGCCTACACCGACCAAGAGGGAGAGCTCACCTTTGCCCCGTGGGGGCTGGACATTGTCGAGAACCTGGCGCGCAACGTGTTTCCCAAGCTGACGGAGGGCGTGCAGATTGAGCTCGACGCCTGCAACGCGTCGGATGCGGGCTTCGCCGACCTCAAACTTGGCGACACGGCCGTGGCGAAGTTCCTGGCAAAGCTGACGCACCTGACCACTGACGCGGAGGCCGAAGCTGCTGCAGCCTTCAGCCCAGAGGACGCAGAGCGCTTGGCCTTCCTAACAGAGGCACTTGCAGAGAAGTCACCTGCCGAACGTGCAAAATCTTTGCGGGACCAGGCTGCGCGGTTGCGAACGCTGGTTGCCGCTTTGGAAACGGCTGGGCTGTCGGTCGGAGACGCTGAAGTGCAACGGCTGCAGTCGCTCGACGGTGCACTAATTGTGGCGTTGCAAGCCGAGCAAGCTGCGGCGGCGCGCATGCGTGGCGACGGCCAAATGCTGGCCGGCACCGGCGAGGCTGCGTGGGAATCGTTGTATTCGGCCGCTGCCGCCTTTGTGGCCCAGCACGAGCATTCGGTGGAGGCCGGTGCACCATGCCCGTTGTGCCAGTCGCCACTCGACGAAGGCGCCGCCGCGCGACTTGGTCGATTCGCAGCCTACGTTGCTGACAGCGCCAGCGCGCAAGCTACCCAGCAGCGCGAAATCCAGCAGCAGGAGCTTGTCCGACTGCGCGCGCTTACCTGCGATCCAAATCTCGACGCCGTCACCGTTTCCGCGGTGGGCGATGCCGACGCCAAGTGGGCCGCTCAGCGCAGCGCTTTTGTGGAGGAACTTCAAGCTCGGCGCGACTGGCTAGTACGTGCCCTGGCAGAGACTCACGACTGGTCCCATTGCCCCGCCGTCGACGCTGATGTGACTACCGTCCCGAACAGGCTTATCGCCGTGCATGAGGCAGCTGCGCTGGCCTTCGACGCTATCAAGGACGCCGGCGCGAAGGTCAAGCTGGAAACCGAAGCGGCAGAGCTTTCCTCACGGCATCAACTCTCCCTGCGTAGGGAGGCTCTGCTTGCCTTGCTGGCCGCTAAGCGAAAGGCACACGCACTCGGCATCTGCCTGGCTCAGCTCAGGACTAAGCCAATCTCGGACAAGGCGGGCCAGCTCGCCAGCGGAGCCATCACGAAACAGCTCGGCGAAGCTCTGAACGATGAGTTCGAGCGGCTTGGCGTCGCGCACCTGCAGGCAAAGCTGAAGGCCCGCAATGACAAGGGCAAGCCCAAGGTCAAGCTTGTCCTCGGGCTGCCGAGCTTCGACAAGCCCGAGCAGATTCTTAGTGAGGGCGAGCAACGCGTCATCGCCATTGCATCCTTCTTCGCTGAGTTGAAGGCGAGCGGTCATCGTGGGCCGGCAGTGTTCGACGACCCCGTGTCGTCCTTGGACCACCAACGACGACAGAGCGTGGCCTTGCGCCTTGTCGAGGAAGCGGCCCACCGTCAGGTAATCGTCTTCACGCACGACACCATCTTTTTGGCCGAGTTGATGGTCGCTCTTGAGCAGGCCCCAGCGGTGAGTAGCTTGTTCTGGCATCTGACCTACAGCCAAGCCCAAGCTGGATACGTGAACGAGGGTCTGCCCTGGCAGCATCTGAAGACGACAGACCGCATAGATGCGATGGAGAAGTGGTCTCGCCAGTTTGAGGCGAATGAGCAGACCCTTACCAACGACAAGTTGGACGAGACCGTACGTCAAATCTACGGAAAGTTGCGGGAGGTCATCGAGCGCGGGGTTGAGGAGGTTGTATTTGCCGGTGTCCTGAGTCGGTACAACGACTACGTGCGCGTGCCCAACATCATCGATACCGTAGGTCTCCAGGCCGCCGAATGCGAACCGCTGCAGCGCCTGTATAAGAAGGCCGGTGACATCCTTCAAGGCCACGACAAGTCGGGGGCGCGCGGTCTGCCTCGGCCCTCGGCCGCTAACGTCAAGGCCGACATCGCCGAGCTTCGGGCCGCTCTCCAATCTATCCGAGACCGTAGGAAGGCGGCGAAGGCGACCTGAGCCGTCCATGCGACTCGGGAGCAGAAAGTCCTCGGATCTCAGGCCCGCTTGCTTGATCCAGCTCTGCACGCGTTACGGGTCGCTCATGTGGGCACGACGTTTGAGCCGCGGTCGACCGACTGGTGCTGGAGGTTAAGCAGCCGGCCAGAGCCAGCGGCGTCTAATGACCGGTCTGCGTGGTCACTGACGTTCAGGCGGAGCACTGTGAAGGACCGAGGTCAGCCTAATGCAGCCCCGACCCCGCTCGATCTCGTCCAGGAGTCGCTTCCCGGGTTAGCGGCGACCTGTTCATCGAGCGGGGCTCCATGAAGGGCCCTTTGAATCATCATCCAACTCCGTGCGCATTGATGCGGTACTGCTGCAGGAAGTGCGCTGCCTTTGCTGCGCGAACTCGTTCCACCAACTGGGTGGCCTTCTGCGCGCCAGCATCGGTCAGCCGAGTTGCTTTAACTGACGCCAAGAAGCGAGCTCGCTCAGCCTTGGCAGCGCGAAGGCGCTTCACAGCGAGCTTGGAAAGACGCTGTCTAGCGAGTCTTTTGGCCGAAGACTTTGATGTCACCATGTTTCGAGTCTAGGTCGATATGCCTTGAAATGGGCTGCTGCCGGTTTGGCATCATTCCCGTGGGATCAGCACAGCCATCATCGGGCGCCCTTCTGGCGGACTGACATGGGGCTGGTGTAGCCCTTCAGCAGGTGAGTGGTGATGCGAGCGTTGTCGGCACTAGGGGGCCTCTATGCTCGCCTCGGAATCAGTCCGTTCTGGTCCACACTTCGAAGTGCCTTCAGTGATCTGACGGCGGTCTGTCCTTCGACGCGAAACCAGCCGTGATACAGCGCTGATAGGACGGCTCTTCCGTTGCCAAGTCGGGCCTTCTCCCAATCATTGCTGTCGCTTGCAGAGGGGCGCAGCAGTTGAGGCTCGCCGTCGGCGAGCGAGCCAGCGCATCGACGGCAGGCATCCAACTCCGCAATTCCCTTGCCAGTCGGGCCCGCATGAAGCAGCGATAGCGGCAAACGAATCTTTGCCTGGCAGTGGGGGCATGCGTCCTCTAGCAGGCAGTTGTGCAATGGGCAGTGAATAAAGCAAGCAAATCGCCAGTGGATGCGGATGTGGGGCGTGCGGTCAGACTCAAGACACAGTGGGCAGAATCGGTAGCAACTTCTCTTTCGCTCGTTGAGGAGCAGCCGATCGGGCGAGATGCCCGTTTGCTTGAACCCAGCCATTACGCGTCGAGCGATCTCCAGCCTGGCAATCGCCGCTACGCCCTTCGGCAGACCGAAGGGATACATGGAGGGGAACAGTAAGTCGAGGTCTCCTACGACGGGCCAACCCAGATGCTCCGCGATGTGCCGCACCGAGGTGCCCTGCCTCAAGGCAGTACGAGTGAGCCAAGATGCGGGGGTCTCGAAGTCGATAGCTTGGCAAACCTCCACAAGTTCGTCGAATCGCTTCGGATTCATGACCAGCCTTCAAACAGGTCGCCTTGCCGGTGAAGCAGCTTTCGTGAGGTTCGCCAGCGTGAAGGCAACCGTAGTCGACGTCGAAGAGTTGCCGCGGCATTGCGATCCGCCAGAGTGACTCCGCGATACGCCTGCTCAGCGAGAGAGTCTCCGCTGCTAGGAAGGAGCTTGATGCTTGGCGCTTGACCGCATTCGAGCTCAGCGAGTGCCGCAAGACCCTGTTGCAAGACGACGTCCACTGCTGAAGTTGCAAGCCATGGACCTGGCGAGTTGAGCTGGGCGCCACGCAATGCACGCGTGCCTCCTCCAAGGCATATGGCAAGGCGGTAAATCCCGTCAGCACTGAGCCCGATAAGGCCCTCGAAGGGAGATGCGGGCAGCGGTGCTTGCTGGATGGCGGCTTGCACCGTAGCGGAGAGCCACGAGCACCAGGCGAGGATCAAAGGATCTGCAACTTGGAGATTGTCCTGCGGCCTGGAGATGAAGGCTCCGCAGCGGCATACCTCAATGGCAGGGCGATGCGGCATCAGAGATCTGCCGCATTCCGCACACCGATCCACAAGCAGCAACCTGTGCACCGGGCAGGCGACGAACGCCATCAGGTCCCACTCTAGGCGCGCGAAATGCTTGTCAGCGAGGCATTCAGGGCAGACCTGCCCATAAAGAGCTCGCACGGTCCAGTCGCTGCGCCAGCGAAGGCCGAAGAGATCCAACTCGCTCCAACGTTCGCCGGCCACTGCTGTGGGGATTCGGCAGGAAAACCAAGAGGCCGCCACGCCAGTCAATGACTCGTAGAGCCGGGCGTCTTCCGGCGAAATGTGGCGGCGAGCAGTGCCACGGCGAAGTGCAAGAAGGTCGCGAACGTTGGCGCCGTTTGCTGTCAGGGCGCGCAGCAGATAGCCCTCTGCTGACTCAAGGGCCATCGGCTCTAGCTCAATTGCCATCGCGCTCATCTAGCTAGCCCAGGGGTTGCTTGAGCGGGCCGTCGATCCGAAGACGCGGTCAAAGGCCGTGGAGGCTAGCTGAACCTCCAGCTTCCTGCTTCCCGCATCAACGGCGACCAGGACCATTTCCGTGAGCAAGTCCTTGAGCGACCGAAGGTTGCCTTGGGTCGCCTGATGCAGTGCCTTCCGTTGGCGGTCGGTATCGAGGAGCGATAGGTCGACACCCGCGCATTGCTTGATGAAGGCCTTCACTACACCTAACCAGGGTCCGGACAGCGTGAAGTTGCTGAATTCAAGCCGCACCGGACATCTGCTTGCGAGGAACGGATCGGTATCCGCGAGGCGCGCCAGGTCTGGGCCGCCGACGAGACACAGCCCTACGCGCGCCACATCCATCAATTCCGAAAAATAGTTCGTTAATGCCGTCCCGCTTCCCTGTGCTCGTCCTCCGCCATAGGATGACCTGCAAAGGTTGTGTGCTTCGTCGACAAAGATGAGGCGAGTGCCCTTTCGGCGTACCGCTTGGTATGACAGGCCCTTCTTGACGCCGACGGTCGTGCTCGTGACCTTGGGGAAGGGGTAGTCCAGCCGACACAGTACGGCCTCAACGACAGTGCTTAACGCTACTGAACGAGCCAAGCGAATTGATATTGCCCCCATGCCTGGATCGATCGATTTAGAAGCTGGAAGGGAGCGCTGGAAGTAGTCGATCAGCGTGGACTTCCCGCTGCCTGGAGGACCGCAAAGTAGGAGTCCCTTTGGCACGCTGAACTCGTGGCCAAGTTGGAACGTCCTGTCCATCGCGGCAAGGCCGTCCCGGAAGTCCGAGTGCGTCACAACCAGCTTGTCGATGACATGCGCCGTTCTCAATGCTTCCGCGGAGTAGGTTGTCAGCCGCCGGGCCTTGAGCTGTAGTCCGTCGTCATCGCCATCTGGTTCTGGCTGCGTGTAGTGATCAAATGCGTTCACGCGACCTCACAACATGGCAAAGGCTTCGAAGTCGGGGATGCTCGTGGACAGCGGAACAAGTTCATCGTCCGTGAGTAGCGGAACTGATTCGGCCGGTCGTCTCTCGAGGGGGGCTGTATCGCATTGCCTGTTCGGCAGCAGGACATGGCTCGAGGTCAGGCCTGCCATTGCACGCAGCTGGTTGCCTTTGAGGCGCTTGCCGATTACGGCTTGCGAGTTCCAGGTGTCTGCGAGTTCAGCCTTGGTGCGCATCAGGTATTCGGGAATCTGGCGGCGGGTAAGGTCACCCTTTAGCTGTGCCCGAATTGCTTTGTGCTGGACGAGGGACAAGTCTGCGGTGTACTCGGGCTGGCAGCTTGGTACTGGAAGCCAGCCATTGCTGCGTGGGTCTTGGACATGAATCATGTTCAAGTCTTCAGGATTGAATTTGATGTTGGCCTTGAACGTCAGACCGACGTGGCGCCGGATCTGTTGCAGTTCGATGCTGTTGAAGCGCAAGTAGTTCATGACCACCCCCTCATTTCCAACCGTAAGCGACTTGCTAACGGCAACGATGATGTCCAACTCGCTGGTGCTCGTAGGGAGATTGGGTGGCAACTGCTTCTCCATTCCTTCCGAAAATCGATCGAAAGGAAGCCAAAGCTTCCGTTCATTCGGTTCGAATGGATGGATGTCTACAAAGGCCTTCTGGAGCCCGCTGCACAAAGCACTGAAGGTGATTGCCGCTGACTTGTCTGGGTTCGCTGGCAAGTAGTTGTCCAGCCGCTTCTCTACCCGCCCTTGAGAGGGAAGGTAGGCGCACAGTGCGCCAAGTGCGCGTTCGACAAAGGGCTTGAGCCAAGGCTGGCGGACCGCGCAGAAGCGCAGGTCGGTGTTCAGATGCTGTGCGATCGCCAAGAACTGAGGGGAGTGGAACTCAAGTCCGTTGTCCACCACCATCAGTGACGGGATTCCGTAAGGCAGCCACTTTTGCTCGAGGTTCTGACCTTGGCAGTACTCGTCCTTTGGAGAAATTGCCACTTTGAGTGCAGCCAATGAACTGGCGAGACCTGTTCCCCAGAAGGAGATGAAGAAGCCTGCGACGTAGCCCGAAAATGCATCGATTAGGACGGTGATGGTTGGGCGTCCCAGCGGCATGCCGCTTATGTCGCTGATAACCACGATGTCCAGGACTGTGTGGTCGATCTCGTACCTTTGCATCGGACGCCGAGCGTCTATGCCCTTTAAAGAGTAGCGCCACTCGTTGCGGGCGTAAGCCCTGCCGAAACGGCTGACGTCGCGCTCGTAGGGAGGTACCTCATCGATCAACCTCCGCAACGTGCTGGCGCTAATCGACATAACCGGAGTGCCGTTCTTCGCAGCTTCCCGTGCGAGTGCGGCGTCAATCTGCACATGGGTCGCAGCTGCCGTGGGCCGTGCTTGGGTGCAATAGAAGGTGCGAACCTTGTCCCGGGCAATGCGCAGGACGTTACTGTCCAGACGCTTGGGAGTGACTCTCATTGAATGACGACGAAGTAGGCTAACGATGTTGCCGCCGCTTTCCTCCCAACGTTTCATCCATTGCATGACTGTCCAAGCGCTAGGGACCCGGGGATCCAGCATTTGCTCGGCGTCCGCACTGCCTTTGGGAATGAGGCCCTTCAAGTCGCTGACGGCGTCTTGGATCCTTCCGTACATGCCCCGACTCAGGCCCATCCGCTTCATGTGAATGACATATCGGTACCGTCGCTGCACTTCCTTTGCGTCGTGAGGCGCGAAGTCGTCCAAAGTCTTGATCAATGGCACGGCGCTGTTCGGTGCCGAAGATGCGGATATCTGATCTCCATGGACGACGACGTACTTCTTGGCGAGGATGCTTCGCTGAAGAGCTGACGGTGTCAGCGTATGGGGCGTGCCAGTGATCTGGTCGATGAAGACCAGCAGGCCGTCCTGTAGCTGGCGCTCAAGACGCCATGTGCGGTCTCCATGCCGAACGATCAGTCCGACCGTCAACGAATAGGTGCTCATCGCGCTCCTCCAAGATGAATTGGAGTGCGACGAGAGCCCTGTGCATGCGGGCGTTGCGTGCAGCCTGTCTGAGACTTAAGTGCCTTCAGATGGCGGGGGAGTCCCAGTTGTATGGTTGCACTGTTGGTATGGTTGGTTGCTACCTGGCCATGGACCACTGCCAAGCCAAGCTGCAAGTGAGAGTTGCTCATCCGCGGTTTCCTGCGTAGTGAGCCAATCCTCAGGGGCAAGTCTCAACGATGGGTCGGTGACGAGATGACGCCGGCCAACAGCATGCAGGATCAACGCTTCCCTGTAGCCTGCCGCGAGGGCGTCCTGCACAAGCACTTTTCGCTTCCGCTGAACCCAAGCGGTCAGCGCTTGGAGCGCATCATTCGGGGCTGCCCTTTTCGCTGAATCCAGGATCTCTGTCGCCCGCGCAATTCGTTCCTCGGTCACGTGCTCATCCGTGCAGACGTAGTAGTTCATTTGCTTGGCCTGCAGCAAGGCGGCGCAAGCATTGAACTTCGACACGTGGTCAGTAACAAATTTCTGCGGCTTGACCTCGACTATGGCCTTTACGTCGTCCACTAGAGTCAAACCGAGATCCGGGATGTGAGAGCGCGCTTGGTCATCGTCGATGTACGCCAGCGTCGTCGGCTGATGCTGAATGTGCCTCACGAGAGGGCACATAAGCAGAACCTTGATCACCCCTGCTTCTAGATCGGACTCATGATGAATCGGCGAGTCTTGGAACCAAGTGGCGCTAATCGAACCGACGCTGCGGTGGTTCGACCGATGAATGACCTGACGTGCTGGTTTCATGCCCGAGTATTGGCAATACAAAGCCACCCCGACCGGTGGCCGGGGGCTTGACGTCGTGCGCAAGAGGGTAGAAACTAAAGGTGCTAACTTGGTTGTTTCTACAGCCCCTAAGCGCCGATCTGTCGAAAGACGGGTCGGCGTTTTTGTTTCTACATGGCGTCCTCCGCATGGGGTGGGGCTTCCACTGCCTTTGATGATGGCCAGCTGGGCTTCAATCCCAGAGCCACTGCGATTCGATGTGAGTCCCCACGTAGCGCGTGGCAACGGCCGCTCAGGACTTGGTACACCGTAGTCAGGGGGAAGTCGCGGTCCCGAGCCCAGGAAGCAATGGACTCGCCTCGCAGATAGAACTCCTGCTTCACGCGCGCTAAGTCCTGCTGAGTGATCTTTGGCATGGTCGGCGACAACACAATTCGTACCGAACATTATTACCAAATGCGAGGTTTTTGCAAATTGGTTAATAAATTGCGCCCAAGCTGCTGAGCGTTTGCATGTTACATGCGCGGAGTTTGCATTTGGAATGCACTTTTAATGCATCTGGCATGCATTGGGCTTCGATTTTGACGCTGGGGTTGTTTAGATAATTTGTGAACTCAATGAATAATTTCATTGATATTTGCAAACTCAACGAGCATTGATTGCAGGACCCCATGCGCAGGTGCGCGCTAAACATCTGATGTCCCTGAAAGCCCATTGCATGACTCAATGAACTTCGACACCTGCACTGGTCTGAATCTGGTGTCGAAGTTCATTCAGTGCCGAACGTTGTTCACGCCGTTCTGGTCGTCACAGGACGCTACGCCACGCTGGAGCCGGCGCTCGGGTGAGTGTGGCGACATGGCCATGCGGTGCGCATCGGCGCGCCGGACGGCCATGGGGATCTGCGCAAGCGGTTGTGAAGGGAGCGGCACATCGGTCTGGCCCACAGTTGCAGCACCGATGTCCGATCGGCCGCGTGACCGGTCATTGGGCCAACGTCCGGGAGTCCATCCGTGAAAGGCTGACCGGTGGCTGGGGACGCCGGGGCGATTCAACCGGGGGCCGGCGCCGGACCGCAGGCCGTCTGGCCAGCCTGGGCAAGCCGCAGGCCTTACAGTGCGGCACCCTGGCCCACTTCCGCTTCTGCCATGCGCCTGAATTCGCTCAACACCGGCCGCGTCCACTCCCTGCTGATCGACGGCCGCTCCCATGCCAGCGGCATCCGCAAGGCGCCGCGCGAGGGGCGCATTGCCGTGGCGCCGCTGGGGCTGGAAGGAGACGAGCAGGCGGATCTCAGTGTGCACGGCGGCCTGAGCAAGGCGATCTATGCCTATCCGCAGGCGCACTACGCCTTCTGGCAGACGGTGCGGGCGCAGGCGAAGGCGGCCGGGTGGGACGAGCCGCTGGCCCCGGGCGCGCTGGGCGAGAACCTGACGCTGGACGGGCTCGTGGAGCAGGACGTCTGGGTGGGGGACGTCCTGCGCTTCCCGGACTGCGAGCTGGCCGTGAGCGAGCCGCGCCAACCCTGCTTCAAGTTCAATGCCGTGATGGGCTTCAACCAGGCGGCGAAGCTGATGAGCCAGAGCGGCTGGTGCGGCTTCTACCTGGCGGTGCTCACGCCCGGCACCCTGCAGGCCGGCGAGGCCTTCGCGCTGGTGCCGGGGCCCCGCGAGGTCAACATCGCGGAGCTGTTCCGGGCGAGGCGGCGGCGCGACTGACCCGCGCCGCGCCCGGGCTCAGGCGAGGGCCGGGTAGTCCGTGTAGCCCTTGGCGCCGCCGCCGTACAGCGTGGCGCGCTCCACCGGGGCAAGCTCGGCGTTCAGGCGCAGACGGCGCACGAGGTCCGGATTGCTGATGTAGTCGCGGCCGAAGGCCACCAGATCGGCCTGGCCGTTCGCCACGGCCTGCATGGCCATGTCGCGGCTGTAGCCGTTGTTGACCATCCAGGCGCCCTTGAAGCGCTGGCGCAGGGCGTCGTAGTCGAAGGGGGCGATGTCCCGGGCACCTCCCGTCTGTCCCTCGATCACGTGCAGGAAGGCCAGGTTCAGCGGGGCCAGCTGCTCGACCGCATGGTTGAACAGCGCCTGGGCCTGGCTGTCCTGGCCGGCGTCGTTCACAGGCGTGACGGGGCTCAGGCGCAGGCCGGTGCGCCCGGCGCCGATGGCCTGGCTCACCGCCGTCATGACCTCGACGAGGAAGCGCGCCCGGTTCTCGATCGAGCCGCCGTAGGCATCGGTGCGGTCATTGATGCTGTCGCGCAGGAACTGGTCGATCAGGTAGCCGTTGGCGCCGTGCACCTCGACGGCATCGAAGCCGGCCTCCATGGCGCAGCGCGCGGCATGGGCGTAGCTGGCCACGACACCGGGGATCTCGTCGGTGCGCAGGGCGCGGGCCGGGGTGACGGTCTCGAGGCCGCGCGACGTGAAGGTCTTGGCCTCGATGTGGCGGGCCGTGGACGACACCGGTGCGCCGCCGTTCGGCTGGAAGTCGGCATGGGAGATGCGGCCCACATGCCACAGCTGCACGGCAATCTTGCCGCCCTCGGCGTGCACGGCGTCGGTGACCCGCTTCCAGGCCTCGACCTGCTCGGGGCTGTAGATGCCCGGGGTGTCCAGGTAGCCCTGGCCCTCGGGGCTGATCTGGGCGCCCTCGGTGATGATGAGACCGGCATTCGCGCGCTGGCGGTAGTACTCGACGGCCAGCGGGCCGGGCTTCAGGCCGACCGAGCGGCTGCGGGTCAGCGGCGCCATGACGATGCGGTTGGCAAGCTCGAGGTCGCCGACGCGGAGGGGATCGAAGAGTTGGGGCATGGGGCTTCAGGGGCGGCACGGGGCCGCGAGATCAGGAAAGTGACGCTAGCGTAGCCAAGCTGGCCTCGGCCCGCCTGCCACCCCGGCGACAGCGTGGCGCCCCGCCCGGACTTGGGCGCACGGGCTGCAGCCCCGGCGCCGCTGTGCTAGGTGACGCGCGAGCCGCTTGCTACAGTGCGCACATGCTCGCCTATCGACACGCCTTCCATGCCGGCAACCATGCCGACGTCCTCAAACACCTGGTGCTGGCCCGGGTCCTGCGCTACCTGGGCGAAAAGGACAAGCCCTACACCCTCGTGGACACCCACGCCGGCGCCGGCGGCTACTCCGTCGAGGGCCGCTATGCCCAGAAGAACGCCGAGTACGGCACCGGCATCTCCCGCCTCTGGGACCGCAAGGACCTGCCGGAGGCCCTCGCGGCCTATGTGCAGCTGGTCAAGGACTTCAATCCCGACGGGCAGCTGCGCCAGTACCCGGGCTCGCCGGCCATTGCCAACCTGCTGATGCGCGAGGCCGACCGCCTGCGTGTCTACGAGCTGCACCCGACGGACCACCGCATCCTCGCCAGCTACCTGGCGGAGCGCCCCAACACGCAGGTGTCCGACAAGGACGGCTTCGCCTCGCTCAAGGGCGAGCTGCCGCCGCCCTCGCGCCGCGGGGCGGTGCTGATGGACCCGCCCTACGAGATCAAGACGGACTACGGCAAGGTGCTGGCCGCGCTGCGCGAGGGCCTGCAGCGCTTTGCAGACGGCGTCTACATGATCTGGTACCCGCAGCTGCAGTCCCTGGAGTCGGCCCAGCTGGCCACGCGCCTCAAGGCCACGGCCGACGCCTCCGCCAAGAAGGGCTGGCTGCATGTCCGCCTGACCGTCACCCAGCCGGACGAGCGCGGCTTCGGCATGCTGGGCAGCGGCATGTTCGTGGCCAACCCGCCCTTCACCCTGCACGAGGAGCTGCAGGAGTGCCTGCCCTATCTCGTCGAACACCTCGGCCAGTACGACGGCGCGAACTTCGTGCTGGAGCAGCGCGCGAGCTGAGTCCCGCCGCGCCATGAAAAAAGGGGGCCGAGGCCCCCTTTGTCTTGGCGATCGTCCCTCGTGTCAGGGAATGCCGTGCTCGCAGTTCATCGGCAGCTTCTTCAGCGTCAGCTCGCCGCTGGTCTCGCAGACCCACAGCAGGCTGCCGTCCTTCTGCACCTGGGGCACCAGGTCCAGCGTGCCCTTGCCCAGGGGAAGGGACAGCGTCATGTTCTCGCCGTTGAGGCTCATGCGCTGGCCGGTGGGCAGGGTGTCGCTGATGCCCAGCTGCTCCAGGCTGTCCGGGATGGTCTCCTGGTCCTTGTAGTAGGTCGAGAGCGCCTGGCGGGCGGGCGCCGAGTCCATCAGCAGCGTCACGGCCTTGGAGCGCAGCTGGTACTCCTGGTACGCCGGAAGGGCGATGGCCGCCAGCACGCCGACGATGTAGACCAGCATCAGCAGGCCGAAGCCGGCGCCGAGTCGACCGGCATAGGGCACGAACACGGCCAGCAGGTAGGCCAGCGGATTGCGCGAGGGCACCTTGGCGTCCGGCAGGACGCGGGCGACGCGCTTGGTGTGCCAGGGGTAGGCGGCGCAGAGCTCATGGAAGGACATCCAGAAGCCGCGCGTCTCGCGCAGCTGCTTCAGGTAGCTCGGCAGGTTGAGGTCACGCCAGCGCTGCGAGCCGGCCGCCAGCGCGGCCAGCGCGCGGGCCGCGCCTTCGGGCGTCTTGCAGCAGGCGGCGCCGTGGAGGTCGCAGGTGTACTCGCGGGCTCGCGAGTAGGCGGCGCCCAGCAGCGGCAGCCACAGCACCGGCCAGCGCAAGACCTGACCCTGCAGGTGCTTCATGCGCAGATGGCCGAGCTCGTGCCCCAGGTAGAAGCGCACGCCGTCCTCATGCTGCGCCATGGCCTCCAGCGTGCCGCTCAGCAGCACGACGTACTGGGTGCCCAGGAAGCGCGTGGCGAAGGCATTGAGCATGCCGTCGCCGTTGAGCACGTAGGCGCGCGGCAGCTTGGGCATGTCCAGGCGGCGGCAGCAGTCCTCGAACTGGTCCCAGAGGTCCGGGAACTGGTTGGCCGTCAGCTCGACGCCGTTGCCCTTGATGTAGGAGATCAGCGCCGACTGCGCGAAGACATAGACCAGGAACGCGAACAGCAGGCCGATCAGCGCGGTGCCGAAGGTCCCGACGATGAGCCCCAGCCAGACGATGACGCCCAGCACCAGGGTGATCAGGCCCAGGGTGCGTTCCTTGGGGTAGACGAGTTCTTTCATTCAACTTCCTGTTAGGCCGCCGGCCCTTGCGGACGGTGGGCATGGCTGGGGAGGCGCCCGGGAGCGCGACGCGCGATTGTGCCCAGTCGCTGCACGGGATCAGACCCCCTTATGGGGGAATCGAGCCGTCCCGTGCGATCTCCGAGGCCCTGCGGCGGCGGCGCACCGGGCCGCCTGCTAGGCTCCATCCCTTTGCGCAGCCGCGCTTGCGAGGCGTCCCTTGAGTGCTTCCGGCAGACTTCCCCTTCGTCACTTCCTGCTGGCCCTGGCCGTCGTGGCCATCTGGGGCAGCAACTTCGTCGTGATCCGCCTCGGGCTCAATGCCTTCCCGCCGCTGCTCTTTGCGGCGCTGCGCTTCTCGCTGGCGGTGTTGCCGGCCATCTTCTTCCTGCCCCGTCCGGACGTGCGCTGGCGCAATCTCGCGGCCTATGGTGCGCTCGTGGGGGTGGGGCAGTTCGGCCTGCTTTACCTCGCGATGGGCTCGCAGATCTCGCCGGGGCTGGCCTCGCTCGTGATCCAGACGCAGGTCTTCTTCACGCTGCTGCTGGCCATACGCATCACGCACGAGCCGGTGCGGGGCTTCCAGTGGGTCGCGCTGGCCCTGGCGGCCTGCGGCCTGGGCGTGATCGCCAGCCACACGGACGGCAGCACCACCGTGCTCGGGCTGGGGATGGTCCTGCTGGCGGCCTTCAGCTGGGCCAGCGGCAACATCGTCGGCAAGCAGGCCGGGCGCGTGAACATGCTGGCCTACGTGGTCTGGAGCAGCGTGTTCGCCGCGCCGCCGCTGTTCCTCATGTCCCTGATCTTCGAGGGCCCGGCCCGCATCGGCGACGGGCTGGCCCAGGCGAGCCTGGGCGCCTGGGCCTCGGTGGCCTGGCAGGCCTTCGCGAATACGCTGTTCGGCTACGGGGTGTGGAGCTGGCTGCTCTCGCGCCATCCGGCCTCCCAGATCGTGCCGATGGCGCTGCTGGTGCCGGTCTTCGGCATGAGCACCGCGGCCTGGTATCTGCATGAGCCGCTGCCCGACTGGAAGCTTGGCGCCGCCGCGCTGGTGCTCAGCGGGCTCGCGCTGAACCTGCTGTGGCCGCTGCGCCCCTGGGCACGCAAGCCGGCAGCCGAGCGCGCCTGAGCGGCACTTCCGGCGGGGGCCAGGCGGCGTATGCTGACGCCATGAAGCTGCCCCGCCGAAGCCTCCTCTGCCTTGCCGGCGCCCTGGCGCTGGTGCCCGCCGCCTGGGCGGCCGAACCTCGCGTCAACCTGTGGGTCGAGCTGCGCTGGGTCGACAGCCGCGTCAGCCAGGCCGCCGTCGCGGGCGTGCGGGACGGCGCGGTGGTCGTGGGCACGGGGGGCTCGGTCTCGCCGCGGGGCGCGGTCGTGCTCAGCACCGATCAGCAGGCCTCGCAGGGCCAGCTGCTGCAGCGCCTGACGGTGCTCAACGGTTACAGGGCCTCCGTGCAGCTGGGTGAGCTCGTGCCCCTGCAGTGGGTGGACGTCAGCGTGCCGCTCGCCGGCGGCGGCGACCCCGCCACGGCCCCGCGCGACGCCGGCCGTGCGCAGCTGCGCCAGGGCTATGTCGAGCAGCTGCGCGGCTTCACGCTCGAACCGCACTGGCCCGGTGGCCGCGAGCCCGTGCGTGTGACGCTGCGGGCGCAAGACCTGACCCCCACCGGCAACGGCATGCCCGGCCAGCCGGCCGCGCGCACGGAGATCGAGTCCACCGCGCTCGTGCCGCTGGACGAATGGGTGACGCTGGCCCGCAGCGGCGGGTCGCTGCGGCGCACCGAGCGCGGCACCTTCAGCAGCCGCGATGCCGAGGGCGTGAGCAGCCGGGAGCTGCAGGTGCGGATCCAGGCGGCACCCTGAGGGCGGCCCGTCGGCCCGTCGGCCTGGCGCGCCGCGCCCGTCTCCAGCTTGCTGTTAATTGGTATTTAAGTGGCATTTGAAATGCGCTAGGCTGCGAGGCCTTGTGTGGAAGGAATGTCATGCTGAACCTCGTCCGGCCCCGCCGTCTCTGCCGCAGCGTCGGCCTGCTGCTCGTGGCTTGCGTCGTGGCGGCTGCGTGGGCGCAGCCGCCGGTGTCGTCCCGGCTGGCTCCGCGGCCGGCGGCCGGCCTGTTCAAGCCGGGCGCGCTGGACTTCGAGCCGACCAGCGGCAAGGTGCTGGGCCTGTACGTCGCGAACTGGGAGCCGGTGAGCCGTGTGGCGGCGCTGCCGGGCGGCAGCCTGACGCATGTGCTCTATGCCTTCCTGCGGGCCTGCGGGCCGGGGCAACTGCCCAAGGATGGCCCCAGGTGCGCCGGCCGACCCGACCATGCGCTGGGCTGGGGGCCGGTCGACGCGCGCTTCGATGAGGCCTTTGCCGCGCTCAAGGCGCGTGCGCCGCAGCTCAAGGTGCTGGCCTCGGTGGGCGGCTGGGGCGGCTCGGATCCCTTCTTTCACTTTGCCAACGAGGCGCCGCGGCGGGCCGTGTTCGTGGCCTCGGCCTTGCAGTTCCTGCGGGAGCATCCGTCCTTCGATGGCCTCGACATCGACTGGGAGCACCCGGGCGGCAACGGCAGCGCCAACGGCGTGGCGCTGGGCAGCCCGGCCGATGGCCAGGGCTTCGCCGACCTGATGCAGGACTTGCGCGCGGGGCTGGATCGCCTGACGGCCGAGACGGGACGCCCCTACCAGCTCACGGTGGCCGTCAATCCGATCCGGCAGATCACCCGGCGCATCGACTACCGCCGCGCGGCGCCGGCGCTGGACCTCGTCTTCATGATGAGCTACGACTACCACGGCGGCTGGTCCGAGCGGGTTGGGCATCACAGCGCGCTGCGCGGCTCCGGGCCGGACTCCGACGACGACCTGGCGTCCTCGGTGCAGAACCTCGTCGCGGCGGGCGTGCCGCGGTCCAAGCTCGTCGCTGGCGTGGCGATGTATGGCCGCGGGTTCAGCGGCGTGTCGCAGCCGGCGCACGGGGCGGCGAAGTCCGGCGCCTTCCCGGGCAGCGAGGGGTCCCTGGGATGGGCTGCGCTGTCAAGGCGTTATTTCGATGGGCAAGGGCGGCCCCTGCACGGCTACGAGGTGCGCTTCGATCCTGTCACCCAGTCCTACGCGATCTACCACCCGCGGCTGCAGCTGTGGATCGGCTATGACGACCCGCGCGCCGTGATCGCCAAGGGCCGCTTCGTGCGCGAGGAGGGCCTGGCCGGCGTCTTCGCCTGGGAGTGGAGCCAGGACGATGGCGTGCTGTTCAACGCGATGAACCGGGGCCTGGGTCACCCGGCGCTGCCCTGAGCCCGCGCTGACCGCCGCGAGGCATTGCGTGCAGAAGTGCACGCCTTGAGCGCCAAAGCGCGCAGGAAGGTGGCGCTCGCACCACGACCCAGCAAAGCAGTCTGGCTTGCCCCCCCTTCACGCAAGGGCCCCCGGCTATAACCGGGCGACTGGCCTGCGCTGCGCCCTTCCGGGCATCGCAGGCCTGACGGTTCATTCTTGAACGCCTGCCATGTTGTAAGGGGGATTCGATGCGTACTGTTCGTTTGCGTCTGGTTCCGGCCCTGCTGGGCCTGTGGGGTGCGGGTCTGCTGGGCGCGACGGCCCAGGCCCAGGAGTGGAAGACCTCGGGCTTCGCCTCGCTGGTCGTGGGGCGCAGCTCCGGCGCCTGTGTGAGTGACACGGGCATGGCCTCGTCCTACCAGTCCGACTGCACCCGCTACATCGCCGACTGGGCGCATGCCGGCGTCTATTCGCAGGACTGGAGCGCCTCGCAGGAGACGCGGGCCGGCGTGCAGCTGACCTGGACCCCCACGAAGGACTGGTCCGCCACCACGCAGATCACGGCGCGCACGCGGCCGGACCAGCACCTCAACCTCGAGTGGGCCTACCTGAGCTGGACGCCCAGCCCCAGCTGGACGCTGCAGGCGGGCCGCAAGCGGCTGCCGCTGTACTTCTATTCGGACTTCCAGGACATCGGCTATGCCTACAACACGATCCGGCCGAGCCCGGACGTCTACGGCTGGGACGTCGTCAACTACAACGGCCTGAGCGCCGCCTGGCGCACCGAGCTGGGCGGCTGGAACCTGCGCGTCGAGGGCCTCTACGGTGGTGAGACGAGCAAGAAGAACCCCTACTCCAAGATCGTCAGCGACGATTCGCTGGACGTGCGCTGGTCCGGCATCGTGGGCGCCGTGGCGGAGCTGGAGCACGACTGGTTCAGTGCCCGTCTGAGCTACATCCGTTCCGACTTCCAGCAGGGGCTGCATGGCCAGGGCTGGGGGACGCTGCCGGATGGCTCGATGAAGGGGCGCCAGTCCTTCATCGGCATCGCGCTGAATGCGGACCCGGGGGAATGGGTGCTGCGCTCGGAGTTCGGCCGCTCCAAGCGGCCGGCCGTCGGCTACGACGCCGACTACTACCTCGCCACCGTGGGCCACCGCTTCGGCCCCTGGACCCCCACGGTTGGCATCAGCCAGTACAAGGAAAAGGCCCGCCTCGCCGACTACTCGGCGCTGGACACCCGCAGCCTGCTGCTCGCCGTGCGCTACGAGCTCAACGCCAGCAGTGCGCTGAAGCTGCAGTGGGACCGCGTGCGCGAGCACGGCGCCCAACCCTTCGCGGGCAATGCCAACGCCCTGACGGCCTCCTGGGACCTGGTGTTCTGAGCCGCCGTCGCGTGAAAGACAAGGAGATGAAGATGGTGCATGCAAAGAGTTTCAGAAACGTGGCCTGCCTGCTGGCCGGCGGACTCCTGGCGCTGGCGGCGCAGGCGCAGGTGGCGGTCATCGTCAACCCGAAGAGCAGCCTGGCCAACCTGACGCCCGAGGCCGCGGCGAGCGTGTTCCTCGGCCGTGCCAACGCCTTGCCCGGCACCGCCGGCACGGCGGCGCTCGTGGACCTGCCCGAGGGCAGTGCGGCCCGCGATCAGTTCTACAGCAAGGCCGCCGGCAAGACGTCCGCGCAGGTGAAGGCCGCGTGGTCCCGCCTGACCTTCTCGGGCAAGGCGACGCCGCCCAAGGAAGTGGCCACCGCGGCCGACGTGAAGAAGTTCGTGGCGGCGAACCCCGAAGCCGTCGGCTACATCGAGAAGTCCGCGGTCGACAGCACCGTGAAGGTGGTGCTGACGCTGGACTGAGGGCCGGCGCGATGCCTGCTTGAGATCAAGTCGCGGCCGCTGATCCCGGGGCATGCTGGGGGCAGCCGCACTCGCCCCGGAGGGCCTCATGACACGCATCCTCATCCTGCAGGGCCACCCGGACGCCGGGGCGCCCCACCTCTGCCACGCGCTGGCTGAGGCCTATGCCGCGGGCGCGCGCGAAGCGGGCCATGAACTGCGCCAGCTCGACGTCGCGCGGCTGGACTTCCCCCTGCTGCGCTCGCAGCAGGACTGGGAGCACGGGACGCTGCCGGAGGGCTTGCGGCAGGCCCAGGACGACATCGCCTGGGCGCAGCACCTGCTCATCGTCTTTCCCCTGTGGCTGGGCGAGATGCCGGCGCTGCTCAAGGGCTTCCTGGAGCAGGTCGCGCGGCCGGGCTTCGCCTTCAAGGCCGAGGGCGGCAACCCCTTCGGCCGCAAGGGCCTGCAGGGGCGCTCGGCGCGGGTGCTGGTCACCATGGGCATGCCGGCGCTGGTGTACCGCTACTACTTCCGCGCGCACAGCCTCAAGTCGCTGGAGCGCAACATCCTCGGCTTCGTCGGCATCGCGCCGATCCACGAGACGCTGATCGGCATGGTCGGGCAGATGAGCGCCGCGCAAGCGCAGGCCCACCAGGAGAAGCTGCGACGGCTGGGGCAGCGGGCGGCCTGACGGCGGACCGGTGCCGCTCTGCCGGCGCCCCGCTCAGTGCCACCAGCGCAGCCAGCGGCTGCTGAGGGCCTGCCGCCAGTTGACGCGGGTGAACAGCCACACGCCCAGCAGCAGCAGGCACTGGCTGACGACGAAGTAGATCCCGGAGGCCAGGCCGCTGAACTGCAGCTGCAGCTGGCGCCCGGCATAGCTGCCCCCGATCACGGCCAGCGTGTAGCTCACGAACCGGCCGGCGAAGAAGGGCCAGGCCAGCAGGCGCAGCGGGGCGCGCGCGAGGCCGTAGGCCAGGAACAGCACGTTGGAGGGCAGGGGGCTGATGGCGAACGCCAGGAAGGCCAGCGTGCTGGCGCGCTGGTGGCCGTCGATGGCGCGGGCCACGGCGAGCATGTTCTCGCGCATGGACGGCCGCATCCAGCGGCTGTCGCTGATGCGCTGGGCCGAGCGCGCCAGCAGCAGCCGCCCGCCCGTGGCCGCGCAGGCCGCGACGCCGGCGATGGCCAGCGGCGCCGTGCCGGGCTGCTGCAGGGCGTAGAAGGCCAGCAGCATCCAGGTCGGCGGCGCGAAGGCCGGCATGGCATTGAGCACGAACACGCCGCCCGCCAGCAGCAGCAGGCTGAGTTCAGGCATCGCGTGCTCCGGAAGGCGACGACGGGCGGCTCGCGGGGGCCAGCAGCTCGACCAGGCGCTGCCCGGCGCGCCCGAGCGGGCGGTCCAGGCGCTGCACGAGCCAGGGCGTGAAGCGGTAGCGGGAGCCGCCCTCGTAGGCCAGCTCCAGCAGGGCGCCGCTGGCCAGGGGCTCGTCCGCCAGGTAGCGGGGGATCCAGCCGAAGCCCATGCCCATCAGCAGCGCCTGGCGCTTTGCCATGAAGCCGGAAAGATAGAAGACGCGTTCACCACCAAACATGTGTCGATCATCGCCGCGTTCGCTGCTGTCCTGCACGCTCAGCTCCACATGGGCCTGCAGCTCCGCCAGCGTGGCCGGGCGGCCCTGCCGGGCCAGCGGATGCCCGGGCGCGACGCACAGCACGCATTCGACCTCCGGCAGCGCCAGCGCGCGGCACTGGGCGGCGGGCTCGTACTCCTTGACCAGCATCAGGTCGGCGCGGTCCTTCTCGAAGCGGTACTGCACGCCGTGCAGGAACTCAATCTTGAGCTGCACCCGGGTCGGGATGCCTTCGTCCGCCAGCTGCTTGAGCGCCTGCAGCGTGTCCGCCTGCGGCAGGATGCCGTCCACCACGACCAGCAGGCGCGGCTCCCAGCCCGTGGCGAGCTGCTGCGCGAGTGCCTCGACCTGGTGCGCGTGCTGCAACAGGCGCCGCCCCTCGGCCAGCACGGCCTCGCCTTGCGGCGTGAGCCGCACGCGGTAGCCGCTGCGGTCCAGCAACGGCAGGCGCAGCTGCTCCTCCAGCTTCTTGACCTGGTAGCTCACGGCCGAGGTCACCTTGTGCAGGTGCTCGGCCGCCTGCGCGTAGCTGCCCGTGGTGACCACGGCGTCGAGCGCGGCAAGGGCGTCCAGGTCGAGCTTCATGATCGATTTTCTTGAATGAGTTTCACAAGGAAATTCGCTTTCTTCGAATTTAAGCCCCTAGAAAAATCAGGGTCAATCCATCCAACGGCTTCTTTCAGGAAAAGAGGAGACCCCATGAGCCAGATCAATCCCTGCGGCCTGCGCGGCATCGAGTTCACCGAGTTCTGCGGCCCCGACCTGCAGCACCTGGAAGACCTGTTCTGGGCCTTCGGCTTCTCCAAGCTGCGCCGCCATGCGCAGAAGAACATCAGCTACTTCCGCCAGAACGACATCCATTTCCTGCTCAACGGCGAGCGGGACGGCCACTCGGCCCAGTTCGCCCGCCGGCATGGCCCGGCCATCAGCGCGATGGGCTGGCGCGTGGACGACGCCCAGGCCGCGCTGCAGGCCGCCGTGGCCCGTGGCGCCGTCGAGGTGCCGGCCGCCCTGAAGGACCATGCCTATCCGGCCGTCTGGGGCATCGGCGAGAGCGTGATCTATTTCATCGGCGCCGACCAGGCCGCCTCTGCCCCGCTGTCCCTCTACGAGCGCGATTTCGTGGCGCTGGAGCAGCCGCTCGTCCAGCCGGACAAGGGCTTCCTCGTGGTCGATCACCTGACCAACAACGTGCCGCCCGGCGAGCAGGACCGGTGGGCCTCGTTCTACAAGGACATCTTCGGCTTCACCGAGGTGCGCTACTTCGACATCCAGGGCGTCAAGACCGGCCTGACCAGCTTCGCGCTGCGGTCGCCGGACGGCTCCTTCTGCATCCCCATCAACCAGCCCAAGGACGACAAGGACCAGATCGCCGAGTACCTGCGCGAGTACAAGGGCCCGGGCGTGCAGCACCTGGCCTTTCTGACGAGGGACATCCTGGCCTCGCTGGACGCGCTCGAGGGCAGCCCCATCGAGACGCTGGAGATCGATGCCGACTACTACGCCGAGGTCTTCGACCGCGTGCCCGGCGTGCGCGAGGACCATGCCCGCCTGCAGCAGCACCAGGTGCTCGTGGACGGCGACGAGCAGGGCTATCTGCTGCAGATCTTCACCAAGAACATCATCGGCCCGATCTTCATCGAGATCATCCAGCGGGCAAACAACCTGGGCTTCGGCGAGGGCAACTTCGGCGCGCTGTTCCGCTCGCTCGAGAAGGACCAGGAACGCCGCGGCCTGATCTGAGCCGGCCCCGGCAGGCACACGGGGCGCACAAGGCACCCGACGGCGCCCACAAGTTCACGCGGGGGCGCTGCGCGCACGGCCGGTGTCCGCCGGGAGGCGGCCCGCCGGCGCTAGCCTAGCGGGAGCCGGAGCCCCGCCCATGACAAAGAAGTTGCTGGTCGTCGAAGACCAGTCCGAGATCCGCCAGTTGCTGCGCATGACCCTCGAGGACGACGACCTCGAGATCTTCGAGTGCGCGGATGCCGCCACGGGCGAGATCCTCGCGCGGCAGATCATGCCGGATGCGATCGTGCTCGACGTCATGATGCCGGGCCCCTTCGACGGGCTCGAGCTGTGCCGGCGCCTCAAGACCGACCCGACGATGTCGGCCATCAAGGTGCTGATGGTCAGCGCCCGCGGCCATCGCAACGATGTGCTGATCGGCCGCCAGGCCGGCGCCGACGAGTACCTCGTCAAGCCCTTCAGCCCCCAGCGTGTGGCCGAGCAGCTCCGCGCCTGGTTCGACGGGCCGCCGCCCCTGCAGCCCGACATCGCGGTCTGAGCGCGGATCGCCCGCCCGCGGACGCGGGTCCGGGCAAACACCGAGCCCCCGGTTCGTGACATTTGTCGCGCGCCGTGGGCCGCCGTCACCGGAATCAGGCCGGCGTCAGGACAAACCCCTTGGTCAGGTGTTGCGTGCTTTGCGACCCTTCGCCCGGTTTCCCGACACCCCCCTTTTTGAAAGGTGCGTGATGCGCAAGCAGTTGTTGCTCATTGAATCCCGGACGGACATCCGCCAGCAGTTGCGAGCCAGCCTCGAGACCGAGGACGTCGACATCCTGGAATGTGCCGACGCTGCCACGGCCGAGATCCTGGCCCGCAGCTGCCGCCCGGATGCGGTCGTGCTGGACCGCTTCATGCCCGGCCCCGTGGACGGCATGGAGCTGTGCCGTCGCATCAAGGCGGACCCGAGCCTGTGGCGGACCAAGATCCTGATGCTGGGCGGCAACCAGTTCGAGGACATCGTCATCGACCTCGCCGACGGCGCCGACGAGTACCTGCCGGAGGCCTGCCCCGCCCATCACGTCCAGCAGCAGCTCTCCGCCTGGCTGGAAGACGTGCCCGAGACGATTCTCGATATCTCGCTGTAACTGCCGCGCCCTATCATGGGCCGCATGAAGCTGGCCCTGATCGCCCATGACGGCAAGAAGCAGGAGATGGTCGCGCTTGCGACCGAGTTCCGCGGATTCCTCGCCCGCTGCACGCTGATGGCCACCGGCACGACCGGCGGCCGCCTGCAGCGCGAATGCGGCCTCACGGTCGAGTGCCTGCTCTCCGGCCCCCTGGGCGGTGACCTGCAGATCGGGGCCCGCCTGGCCGTGGGCGAGGTGGACGCCGTGATCTTCCTGCGCGACCCCATGACGCCGCAACCGCACGAGCCGGACATCAACGCCCTCGTGCGGGCCTGCGACGTGCACGACGTGCCCTGTGCCACCAACGTCGCGAGCGCCCGCCTGCTGCTGGGCGCGCTGCAGGGCTAGCGGTTCAGGCCAGGTGCATCTTCAGGAAGGCGACGCTGCGCTGCCAGGCCAGCGCCGCGGCGGCCGCGTCGTAGACCTCGGGGCGGGCCGCGTTGAAGAAGGCGTGGTCGGCCTCGTAGTGATGGCACTCAGGCGCCTGGCCCGCACCACGCATCGCCGATGCCAGCTGCGCGGCCGCAGCGGGCGTGCACCAGTCGTCGCGCGTCGCGAAGTGGCCCTGGAAGGGCACGCGGATGCGGGCCGGGTCGGCGAAGGCCGCCGGCGGAATCCCGTAGAAGCACACCGCCGCGCCCAGCTCGGGCACATGCACCGCCGCGGCGACGGTGAGCGCACCTCCCATGCAGAAGCCGAGCGTGCCCACCTTGCGCCCTTGGGCCGCCAGATGCAGCACGGCTCCGCGCAGGTCCTGATGCGTGGCATCGGGGAAGTCCAGCCCATTCATGAGGTGGCTGGCCTCGTCGGCGCTGCTCGCGAGACGGCCGCGGTAGAGGTCCGGGGCGAGCGTCTCGAAGCCGGCGGCGGCGAAGCGGTCGGCCACGGCGCGGATGTGGTCGTTGAGCCCCCACCATTCCTGGATCAGCACCAGCCCGGGCGAGCCCGGCGCGGCCGATGCCAGATAGCCCTGGCTGCGCTGCCCGTCCGGGCGGCTGAACTCGATCATCTGTCCCATGCGGCGTCTCCTGGCAGGTGGTGGACGGGAGCTGGCTATCATCGCACCGGCATGGCCGACGCAAACGGCCGGCCAGGGGAGGACACCTATGAGTCTGCATGAGCAGCTGTATCGATGGACGGCGGAGCAAGACCTGGCACCGCCGCAGGCGCGCCAGCTCTGGGCCCTGAGCGGGCTGGACCAGCCGCCGCGCGACGTGCTTGAGCGTCTGCGCCTCGGCGCGGCCGGCCTGGCCGCAGGACTGCTGGGCCTGGGCGTGATGATGTGGGTGGCGGCCAACTGGGGCGAGCTGCCCCGCGCGGCCCGCTTCGGCCTGCTGCAGGGCCTGCTGGCGAGCACGCTTTTGGGCGCCTGGGCGCGCCCGGCCTGGCGCGGGGCCTTCGGCCTGCTGGCGCTGCTCAGCCTGGGCGGCCTGCTGGCGCTGTTCGGCCAGACCTATCCCACCGGTGCCGACGCCTGGCAGCTCTTCGCGCTGTGGGCGGCGCTGGCCCTGCCGCTGTGCTGGGGCGCCCGCAGCGAGCTGGTGTGGACGCCCTGGGTGCTGGTCATGGTCACGGCCATCGGCCTGTGGATGCATGCCCATGTCGGCTTCCGCTGGACGGTCACGACCTCCACGCTGCGGGTGCATGCCTGCGGCTTCGTGGCACTGGCCCTGCTGTGCGCCGCCATGGCCCTGAAGCCGGCGACGCCCGGGGTGCAGCCGTGGGCCTGGCGGGCCGCGGTGCTGCTGGGCGTGATCTCGCTGTCTGCCACGGCCCTGGGCGGCCTGTTCGAACGGGAGGTGCAGCCGCAGTTCGGGCTCGGCCTGGCGGTGCTGGCCGGCGGCTTGGCAGCGGCCTGGCACTGGCGGGAGGTGTATGCGCTGAGCGCCCAGGCGCTGGCGCTGGACACCCTGCTGCTGTGCGGCCTGGCCCGCGCGATGCTGGAAGGCCAGCACGGCGAGCCCCTCGGCACGCTGCTCGTGCTGGGGCTGGCGGCCGCCGGCCTCCTGACGCTGAGCGTGCAGCTCATCCTGCGCCGCACACGCGCTGCGGCCGTCTCGCCGGAGGTCACGCCATGACGACGACACCGAAGGTCCCCGCCTGGATGGACGAGGCGCGCCAGCAGGGGCTGCTCGCGCCGCAGGCCGGGCTGCCGACGCCTGGGCGCCCCTGGCCCGTCCAGCTGCTGTCGGCGCTGGGCGCCTGGCTCGCGGTGGTCCCGCTGCTGTTCTTCCTGGCGCTCTTCTTCGAACGCGCCTGGCGGCACGGCCCCACGGCCTACCTGGTGGGCGGGGCGCTGCTGGCGGCGGCCCTGATCATCCTGCGGCAAGGGCGCGCGGGGCAGTTCCTCGAGCAGCTGGCCCTGCCGCTGCTCCTGCTGGGCATTTGCAGCGTCGGCTACGCCTTCGGCCGCGACCTGCCCTACCGCGGCGCGCTCACGGCCTCGCTGGCCCTGTGCGGCGGGCTCTTGGTCGCCCTGCCGCGCCACTGGCTGCGCCTGCTCATCGGCATGGCCGGATCGTGGCTGTGCATGGCCCTGGTGCCCGGCGGGCAGTGGGGCGTGGGCATGGTGGCCCTGTGGTGGGCGATCTACCTGGCGCTGGGCGTCTGGGCCGTGGCGCAGGCCTGGGTCCATGCCCAGGGCCTGCAGGCGGGCGGGGCGGCGCGAGCGGCGCTGCTGGAGCCGGTCCTGCAGGGCTGGGCGCTGGGCTTGCTGCCCGCGCTGGCATGGTTGTGCGGCCCGAGCTTCATGATGGCGGGGGCGCTGGGGTCGGGTCTTGCCCGCGAGGTCCACGGCACGCTTGGCCCCTATCTGTGGCCGGCGGACCGGATGGGGCCGGCGCTGCTCTCGGTGCTGTCCGCGGGACTGGCGCAGGCGGTGCTCTCGAAGGCCTGGCCCGAGCTTGGCCGGCCGCGCGTGTGGCTGCCGGCCGTGCTGCTGATGGGGCTGGCCTCGGTGCTGCCGGCACTGGGAGCCTGTCTGCTGATGCTGAGCCTGGCGCTCGTGCGCGGCCGCCGGGTGCTGGCGCTGAGCGCCGCCGCGACGGGCCTGTGGGCGCTCGGCAGCTTCTACTACCAGCTGGACCTGCCCCTCACGGACAAGGCCCTGATCCTCGTCGTCGCCGGCGCGCTGCTGGGGGCCTGGCTGTGGCTCACCCGCGACCGGACCGGCGCGACCGCGCCTTCGGCCGCGTCGCAGCCCGACCCGGGTGCGCGGGCGGTGGCCCTGTGTGCGCTGCTGGCCCTCGGTCTCGTGAACGGGCTGATCTGGCAGAAGGAATCCCTGATCGCGCAGGGCCGCCCGGTCTTCGTGAGCCTCGCGCCCGTGGATCCGCGCTCGCTCATCCAGGGCGACTACATGCGCATCGCCTATGCCCTGCCGCCCGTGCCCGTGGTCGACGGGATCATCGGCCCCTGGCAGCGCCGGCCGCGTGTGGAAGGGGCGGTCGACGCCCGCGGGGTGCTGGGGCCGGCGCGGCTGCTGAGCCCGGACGATGCGCCCACGCCGGGCCTGCAGGTGCTGGAGCTGAGCCCCGTCAACGGGCGCTGGACGCTGGTCAGCGACGCCTGGTATTTCGCCGAAGGGCAGGAGCCGGTGTTCCGCACCGCGGCCTATGGCGAGTTCCGCGTGATGCCGGACGGCCGCGCCCTGCTGGTCGGGCTGGCCGACAAGGACCTGCGCCGCCTGCCCTGAGGCCGGGAGGGCTCAGCCCTCGCCGGGCGCGCCGCCGTCCAGCATCAGGTCGATGAGCTGGTGCAGGAAATCCAGCGCCTCCTCGGGCGTGGGAAAGTAGTACTCGCCCCCGAGGTCCGCGGCGTCGCCGTCCGGGCCGATGTGGGCCAGGCCCCAGCCCTCGGCGCCGCCCCCGATGGCCAGCACCGCAAAGGTGCCAGGGGGCAGCTCGCGGGCGCTGCCACTGGTGATGCGGATGTCCTTGCCGCGGTAGGTCTGGAAGCGTTTGAGAGGCTCGTACATCCGGTGGATTGTCGGTGCAGACGGCCGCCCTATAGTCGCGGCATCTTCAATCCGGGAGTCCTGGGCATGAAAGCCATCTGGAACGGCGTGACCCTCGCCGAGAGCAACGACACGGTGCTGGTCGACGGCAACCACTACTTCCCCGAGGCCTCGCTGAACAAGGCCTACACGAGCTTCAGCAACCACCGCAGCAGCAGTGAGAAGGGGCAGGCGCAGTACCTGAGCCTGCTGGTGAACGGCGAGTTCAACCCCGATGCCGTGTGGTTCTACGCCAAGCCCAACGAGGCCTTCGCGGCCATCAAGGGGCGCGTGGCCTTCTGGAAGGGCGTGCAGATCGTCGAATGAGCGGGCCGCGGCCTCAGTGCCGCTGCTGCCAGCGCTCCAGCCAGCCCGGCAGGTCCGCGAAGGGCATGGGGCGGCTGATGCCATAGCCCTGGCCGCAGTGACAGCCCAGGTCCAGCAGGCGCTGCCAGCAGTCCGCGTTCTCCACGCCCTCGGCGACGAGGCGGATGTCCAGCGCGCGGCAGAACACCACCAGGCTGGTCACCAGGGACAGGTCGAACTGGTTCTGGCCGAGCGTGATGATGTAGGACTTGTCGATCTTGATCTCCTTGATGGCGAACTCCCGCAGGTAGCCAAAGGAGGTGAAGCCCGCCCCGAAGTCGTCGATGGACAGCGCGATGCCCTCGGCGGCCAGCGCGTCGATGACGCGCCGGGCCTGCACCGGGTTGGCGATCAGCGCCGTCTCGGTCAGCTCCAGGGTCAGCTGTTCCGGCTGCAGGCCGTGGCGCTGCAGCACGGCCAGGAGCTGCTCGACGAAGTCCGCGTGCTCCAGCATGCGGGCCGACAGGTTGATGGCCACCCGGGGGACGTCCGTGCCGCCGGGCAGGGCGGCGGCCTGGGCCAGCGTCGTGAGTTGCGCGAGCTGGGCCAGCACCCGCTCGAAGGTCTCCATCGTGAAGCGCGGCAGGAGGGTCGAGGGCTCGACGGCGGCGATGAACACGTCCGGCGCGATCGGCCCGAACTTGCGATGCTGCCAGCGCGCCAGGGCCTCGAAACCCAGCACGCGTCCGTCCCGCAGGTCGATCTTGGGCTGCCAGTGCCACTGCAGCTCGCCGCGGTCCAGCGCCAGCTCCAGGTCGCCCAGCAACGTCATGCGGTCCATGAAGTTGCTGCTCTTGGGCTCCAGGGCGTCGTAGATCACCGCCTTGTCCAAGCCCTTCTTCGCGCGGTACATGGCGTTGTCGGCGCGGCTCAGCAGCGTGTTCGGATCCTGGCCATGCTGCGGGCACAGGGCGATGCCGACCGAGGCGCCCACCTTCAGTACGTCCCCTTGCAGCGCGAAGGGCTGCTCGAGCAGACGCACCACCTTCAGGCCGAGCGCCTGCGCCACCTCCAGCGAATGCACGCCGTGCAGGATCATCGCGAACTCGTCACCCCCGAGCCGGGCCACGGTGTCGGCCTCGCGCACGCTGTCCTCCAGGCGCCGGGCCACCTCGACCAGCAGCCGGTCGCCGACGGCATGCCCCATCAGGTCGTTCACCTCCTTGAATCGGTCCAGGTCCAGCATCAGCACGGCGAAGGGGTCGGCCTTGCGGCGGTGGATCATGCACAGCTGCTCGAGCCGGTCGAAGAAGACGTGCCGGTTGGGCAGGTCGGTGAGCGCGTCGTGCAGGCTCTTGTGCAGCAGGTCCTGCTCGGCCTGGCGAAGCCGGGCCTGGACCTGGATCCAGTTCAGGCCTTCGTCGATCGCGCTGCTGACCTTGTCGGCCGAGAGATCGAGCTTGGAGAGGTACTCGTGGATGCCCAGCTTGATGGCGTCGGCGGCCGTCTTCTCGCTGCCACCGCCGGTGACGGCCACGACCACGCAGTCCGCCCCCACGCTCTCCCAGATGTCGGGCAGCAGCTCGCGGCCATCGCCGTCGTCCAGCTTGAAGTCCAGGAAGATGAAGGAGAAGCGCACCTTGCGTTCGCGCAGCTCGCTCAGCGCGCCCGACTTCGAGGAGGCCTCGGCGATGTGGATGGGCAGGCGATAGCGCCGCAGCATGCGCGCCAGACGCTCGCGATCGACATCGTCGTCGTCCACCACCAGGGCGTGGATCTCCTCCAGCGTGGAGCCGGTCGGTGGGGAGGGGGCGCGCAGGGGCGTCATGCAGGGGCTTTCTCTCAGGGCAGGCGGACGGAGGCCGCGTACTTGTCCAGGAAGTTCGCGAGCAGCGAGAACTGCGGCCCCACGGCCGACTTGACCATGAAGCCGGCCACGTTCTCGTTGTAGGCGCGGGTGCGGTCGGCGTCGCGGGAGGACGTCGTCAGGACGAAGACCACCGTCTGCTTGAGCGCCGGGTCCTTGCGCAGCACCTCCAGGAACTGGAAGCCGTCCATGCGGGGCATGTTGAGGTCCAGGAGCACGAGATAGGGCGGGCTCAGGCGGCGGCTGGGGTGCTGGTTGCGCAGGATCTCCAGGGCCACGAGGCCGTCCTCCGCGGTCACGGTCTGGCAATGCACACCGAGCTTGCGGAAGCTGCGCAGCACGCCCTCGGTGGCGACGTCGTCGTCGTCGACCAGCAGCACACTGAAGGGCGGCGCCAGGGCCGAGGCCGCCGGCGCGGGGGGGGCCAGGGTGTCAGGATTCATCGTCCACCTCCTTGAGCGCAATCCGCGGCCAGTGCACGCGGAAGCAGGCGCCTCCGAGCGTGGGGCTGCGGCTGGCGACGATGGCGCCGCCGTGCGCGTTGATCATGCGGCGCGTCACCGCCAACCCCACGCCATGACCCGTCGTGGTGGCGCTGGCGCGGTGGAAGAGCTTGAAGATGCGCTCCTCCGCGCCGGCCGGGATGCCCTGGCCGTCGTCCTCGATCGCGAAGACGTTGAAGCGGCCTTCCTCGCGCATCTGGATCCGGATGCGGCCCTGGGTGCCCCCGTGGTGCTTCACGGCATTGCCGATCAGGTTGCGCAGGCTCAGGCTCAGGGGGGCCTGGGGCGCCGGGAAGGGCTGCCCCTGCACATCGACCTCCACCTGGAAGCCCGGCGGCAGGTGCACCAGGGCCAGCACCTCGTCAACCAGCGGGCCGGGATCGACGGTGTCCAGCCGCTGGTCCCGCTGGCCGGCGCGGGCGTAGTCCAGCAGGTCGTCGATCATGCGTTCGGCGCGCTCGATGCGGGTGCTGATGCGCTCGAAGTTCTGCAGCACGGGCGGCGTGATCGCGGACTCGGGCAGGTCCTCGCGGATCCAGCTGAGCAGGTCGGCGATGCCCCGCAGCGGCGAGCGCAGGTCATGCGAAGCCACGTAGGTGAACTCCTCCAGCTGGGCATTGGTCTGGCGCAGGGCCGCCTCGGCCTTCTTGCGCAGGGAGATGTCGCTGACCATGGCCAGTGCGTGGCGGCCATCCGGCATGTCCAGCGTCGTCAGGGCGATCTCGACGGGGAACTCCTGGCCGCTGCGGTGCAGCGCCGTGAGGTCGCGTCCGGCGCCCATGCGGCGCAGCGTGGGCTGGCGGGCGTAGCCGTCGCGGAGCTGGACATGCCCTTCGCGGTAGCGGTCCGGCAGCAGCACCTCCAGCGGCCGGCCGATCAGGTCGCCCGCGGCATAGCCGAACTGGGCGTCCAGGGCCGGATTGCTCAGCTTGATGCGACCTTGCGGATCGACAATCAGCAGGCCCTGCGGCATGGCCGCGAAGATCTGCTCGAACTGGCGCTGCATCTGGCGACGGACCGAGAGATCGGAGATGTAGGCCGCCGCACAGAGCTGCCCATCCAGGTGCATGGGGGCGAGGGCAATGTCGACAGGAACGGCGTGACCGTCGTGGTGCAGGGCATGCAGCTCGCGGCCGGCCCCCATGCGGCGCTGGCGCGGGTCGGCAAAGAAGGCGGCCATCCAGCTCTCGTGGTGCGGGCGGACCACCTCAGGCAGCAGCCCGGCCAGCGTCTGCCCGACGAGCGCGCCGGCCGCGTAGCCCAGCATGTGCTCGAGCGCGAGGTTGGCGTACAGAATGCGGGCTTGCGCCGGGCTCACCACCAGCACGCCGACGGGGGCGTGCTCAAGGACGGCGCGCAATTCGCCGACCGAGGGCGACGGGCTCTGGTCTTCAGCCATGTCCGGAACTCCCTGAACGCGGCGAGCAGGCTGTGTTCCGCCCCGCGCTGCGCAGCGGCCGCCCCGATCGGAAGACCGGGAGGCGGCGCTTGATATCAATCAAACAGGGGATTGACCCGGCGCGAAAGCAAAGACCCCGCGGGCCATGGGGCTGTGTTGCACTAGCTACGACGGTGCGCGGCCACGAACGAGGCTGAAAGAGGGGACGGCAGTTCGCGCGGCGTACGTCAGACGCGGGGCCACAGCACCCACAGGCGCAGCGGCTGCTTCATGCGGCCGGCCTGGGCCTCGGCCTCGGGGCCCCAGCCCCAGAAGAAGTCCGCCCGCACCGCGCCGACGATGGCGCTGCCGGTGTCCTGCGCCACCACGAGCCGGCGCAGCGGCGTGCTGCTGAGGGGCTCGCTGGTGTCCAGCCAGACGAGCGTGCCGTAGGGGATGCTGGTCTTGTCGACGGCAATGGAGCGGCCCGGCGTGAGCGGCACGCCCTGGGCGCCCTTGGGGCCCAGTTCGGGATCCGGCAGCGCCTCCTCGCGGAAGAAGACGTAACGCGGATTGGCCCACAGCAGCTCATTCAGGCGGGCCGGGTTGCGGCGGGCCCAGTCGCGGATCTGCGGCCAGGAGGCCTCGCCGGGGCGCAGTTCGCCCTTGTCGATCAGGTAGCGTCCGATGGACTGGTAGGGCTGGTCGTTGTGGCCGGCGAAGGCCAGGCGCAGCAGGCGCGTCTGCCCGTCGGGCTCCCGCATCTGCACCCGGCCGGAGCCCTGGATGTGCAGGACCAGCGCCTCGAGCGCGTCGTCCGTGTAGGCCAGCTCCAGGGGCTTGAGCCGGGCCTTCACGGCGGCGTCGCCCTCGATCTGGGCCCGGGTGAAGAAGGGCTTGCGCTGGGCCAGGTCCGGCGGCACGCCGTGCAGGGGGATGCGGAAGGCGCCCTGCGGCCGGCGGGCGGCCTGGAGCAGGGGCTCGAAGTAGCCCGTCACCAGGCCCTCGGTCTGGCCCTCCAGGCTCTCGACGCGCCAGGGCTGCAGCTGTTCGCGGAACCAGGCGCGCAGGGCGATCTCGTCCTGCGGATCCGTGGCGAGGGCCGAGGCGCAGGCCGTCGCCCAGCCGGGGGCCGGCTTGCTGCAGGAGCGCAGCAGGGCGGGCCAGACGGCCAGGGTGCTGTCCTCGCTCCAGCCGGGCAGGTCCGACCACGCGGCCTGGACCCAGCGCGAACGCTCGCGCAGTTGCACGGGGGCGTTGGCGGGCGCCGTGTCGCCCGGCGGCACGGTGCCGGGCACGGGGGGCGTCACGACGGGCGCCGGCGGCAGGGGCGTCGTGCTGCACGCGGCCAGCAGTCCTAGAATCGCCGCGCCCAGCAGGCTCCGCAAACGCCGGCCTCGCGAGGCCGCTGCGGGGGCGGCCGGGGCCGTCTGGAAGGAAGAGGAAGCGAACAACATGGGCGTGATTGTGCTGGAGGCCCTCGGGGCCCTGGGACTGCTGATCTTCATCGTCTGGTGGACCATGTTCTCCGGCCGCCGCCGGGGTGAGCGCGAGCTGCCGCCCGAGGACGACCGCTCGCGCTGATCACGCCCGCGGCGCGGCCGGGGGCAGGAAGAAGCTGCGCGGCGACGTGCGCAGCCGCTCCCAGATCGCGCGACGAACGCGCGCCCGGTCCGCCAGCTGGATGCCGCGCGAGCGCAGGGCCACGCGGAAGGCCAGCGCGAAGCTCACGGCCAGGTTCAGCACGCCGGTGCCCGCGATGCCCAGCACGCAGAGCCAGAACGGCGCCGTGAGGGCAATGCCCGGGCCCAGGGCCCCGACCGCGGCGGCCAGCTGGCCGGTGGACAGCGTCACGTGGCGCACCTCGACGGGCAGGGCCACGAACTGCAGCAGTGCCGGCACCAGGCCCAGCATCAGGCCGAGGCTGATGTTGGCCGTCATGCCGGAGATGTTGTGGCGCCACCAGGCCGCCCACGCCTGGGCGCGGACCGGCCCGAGCCGCGCGACGATGCGCGGGTTCCAGGCGATGGCGCTGTCCAGGCGGTGGAAGACGAACCAGTTCTCGGCCCAGCCGGCGATGAGGCTGGACGAGAACAGCAGCACGCCCGTGAAGGCCGCGTAGAGCCACGAGGGCCCGAGCACGTTCAGCGAGTGCAGCACGTAGTGCGCGTCCTTGGCGCCCACGAGCGGTGCGCCCGCCAGCAGCCAGGCCGCGCCCTGACCCAGCAGCACGAGCGGCGTCACCAGGGCGAGGTTGCCGAGGATGCCCGCCACCTGCGAGCGCACGAGGTGGGCCACCTCGTCCACGAAGCCGGCGAGGCCCTCGTCGGTGCCGATCTGGCTCAGCTTGTGAGCCATGGCCGGTGCCGTCATGGCGGGCTGCTTGGTCGCGACCGTCCAGTGCAGCAGATGGATGATGACGAAGCTCAGCGCGTAGTTGGCGCCGGCCCAGAAGCCGGCCCAGAAGGCGCTCAGCCCCAGGGCCATCACGGCGAACTTCGCGAAGGTTGTGCCCGCGATGACGACGCCGCCGCCGGCGGCACGCCGCAGCATGCCGCGGTACTCGTCGCGGTCGCGGGTGATGTAGTGCTCGCCCGTCTCGGCGCTGCGCTCGGCCACCTTGCGGGCCAGCAGCGAGTAGTGCCGCGCGAAGAGCGTGCGCAGGCTGCGCCGCTCATGCGTCACGCGGACGAGGTCGGCCGTGAGCGCGAGCAGGCGGGGGGCCGGCTCGGGCGCCACGAGGCAGTCCATCAGGCTCTCGATGCGGCGCAGGCGTTCGGTGAGCTGCTCGACGTCGAAGATGATGTCCACCGAGACGCCATACGTCTCGAGGTGCTCCGGCACGGACTGCACCGCGCCGCGGCACTGGTCGAGCAGCGCGCGCAGCAGCTGCAGGGCCTGGCGCAGGGCGGTGTCGTCCCGCGCATCCAGGGCGTCGAGGAACTGCTCGCTGGCGCGCGCCAGCTGCGCGAAGGGATGACCGGCCAGCGTCTCGGTGCCCATGCGCAGTCGCAGCGGGCCGGACAGCCCCGCGGCACGCACGGTGCTGATCAGCACGGTGAAGGCGTCCCGCATCGGGCCGCGCCAGCCGTCGGCGTCCTGCGCGGGGAACATCAGCGCCTGCAGGCGGGCCAGCAGCGGGGCGTCGATGCGGCGCAGCCAGGCTTCGTCCGCGCTGTCCGGGAAGAGCTGCGCGAAGAGCTCGCCCAGCTCGGTCGTGTCGACGGTGCCGGGCAGCACGCGCAGGCGCAGCCGATGGAAGACCTCCCCCCACAGCGCCATGCGCGGCGCGAAGCCGACGTCGGCGAAGAGGCCGATGGCGTTGAGCTCCGTCCAGCAGCGGGCGATGACGCCGCGCACCGCGGCCTGGTGCTCGGGATGGCGCTCCAGCACATTGAGCAGGTGCTTCAGGCGCAGCAGGGGCAGGGGCGTGGCGTCGGCGGCGCGTTCGTCCTCGCGCGAGGTGGGGGCGTGGCGCAGCCATTCCAGGAGACGGGCCAGCCAGAGGTTGCGGGCCGGCAGCGAGGCCTTCGGATCCGCGGCGTTCAGCAGGGCCGTGAGGTCCCACGCTGCGGCATGCTGGAAGAGTCGCCCCGCCATCAATGCAGCTGGCTGGCTTCGGCCAGCAGGAATTCGGGGACGTCGGCGTAGAACACCTCGGCGTCCTCGCTCACGCACAGGTAGCGGCCGCGCATCGTGCCCTGCGGCGTGGCGATCTGCGCCCAGGAGCTGTAGCGGAAGGTTTCGCCCGGCTGCAGCAGCGGCTGGTGGCCCACGACCGCCAGGCCGCGCACTTCCTGCACGGCGCCGGCGGTGTCGGTGATCGTCCACTCGCGGCCGATCAGCTGTGCGGGGGTGTCTCCCGCGTTGGTGATCGTGATCGTGTAGCTGTAGGCGTGCAGACCGCGCTCAGGGTCGGTCTGCTCGGGCAGGGCGGCGACCTGCACGCTGCAGGTGATTTCGAGATGGGCCATGCGAGGCATTCTAGGGACAGGGGCCGGGCCGCGTGCGACGGGGTGTTTCCAGGCCGGGTGCGGGCGGCCTCCGCACGATCCATGACGACACCCGCCCCGTGCGCCGCGTAAGCTCCGGGCCATCCGAACCCCTGTGCTCCCCGCCATGAACTCCCGAACCTATGTGGCCGACGACGGCCATGCCCGCTGCGCCTGGTGCGAGGCCCCCGGCTTCGAGGCCTACCGTCACTACCATGACACCGAATGGGGTTATCCGGTGACCGACGAGCGCCGCCTGTTCGAGAAGCTGTGCCTCGAGGGCTTCCAGTCGGGCCTGAGCTGGCGGACGATCCTTGCCAAGCGCGAGGCCTTCCGCGCGGGCTTTGCCGGCTTCGATCCGGCCAAGGTGGCCGCCTTCGACGAAGCGGACGTCCAACGCCTCCTCGCGGACGCCGGCATCGTGCGCCACCGCGGCAAGATCGAGGCGGCCATCCACAACGCCCGCCTGATCCCGGCCCTGCGCCAGGAGTTCGGCTCGCTCGCCGCCTTCTTCTGGCGCTTCGAGGAGCCCGCCGAGAAGGACGCGCCGGTGCGCGGCGAGTCCGAGACCTCGCGCCGCCTCTCCAAGACCCTGCGCGGGCGGGGCTTCAAGTTCGTCGGCCCCACGACCTGCTACGCCTTCATGCAGGCCATGGGCCTCATCAACGACCATGCGCCCGGCTGCCGATGGCGCGCCGAGGTCGATGCCGCGCGGCAGGCTTTCACGCCCCCGCGCTGAATCCGCTCGGGGTGGCGCAGCGGTGGGCGGATCGCTTTCGTAAAATCCGCGCTTCTGCCTCCCCGGCGCCACGAAGGCCGGGGCCGATTCCCGCTTCCTTTCCCAGCCCCGCACGCCATGAGCCACCGCATCGCCCCCAGCATCCTCTCCGCCGACTTCGCCCGCCTGGGCGAGGAGGTCCGCAACGTGCTGGCGGCGGGCGCCGACTGGATCCACTTCGACGTGATGGACAACCATTACGTCCCCAACCTGACCTTCGGCCCGATGGTCTGCGAGGCGCTCAGGAAGCACGCCGTCAAGCCGGACGGCACGCCCGCCCCCATCGACGTGCACCTGATGGTCCAGCCCGTCGACGCCCTGGCCCAGGCCTTCTGCAAGGCGGGCGCCGACCTGGTCAGCTTCCACCCCGAGGCCTCGGCCCACGTGGACCGCACGCTGCAGCTGATCAAGGGCGAGGGCAAGCAGGCCGGCCTCGTCTTCAACCCCGGCACGCCGCTGGACGTGCTGGAGTGGGTCATCGACAAGGTCGACCTCGTGCTCATCATGAGCGTCAACCCCGGCTTCGGCGGCCAGAGCTTCATTCCCAGCGCGCTGAAGAAGCTGGAGCAGGCCCGCCGAATCATTGACGCCAGCGGCCGAGACATCCGCCTGGAGATCGACGGCGGCGTCAAGGTGGACAACATCCGCCAGATTGCCGACGCGGGTGCCGACACCTTCGTGGCGGGCTCGGCCATCTTCGGCAAGCCGGACTACAAGGCCGTCATCGACGCCATGCGGGCCGAACTGGCGCGATGAGCCCGTCACGCGGGGGGGGGCGTCAGCCGCTGCGCTGCCTGCCGCGTTGAGGTCCGATGAGCTTTCACCGCCCACGCCCCCGCCGCGCACCGCCGGCATGCATCGCCATGGCCGCCTTGCTGCTCGGCCTGGTCTGCCAATCGCACGCCCATGCCTTCCGCTGCAACACCTGGGTGATCGACCCGGGTCTGCGCAAGGCCGAGGTCCTGAGCAAGTGCGGCGCGCCCTTCAGCCAGGACCAGCGGACGGAGTACCGGATCCAGCGCGTCCGTGAGACGGTCTGGACGCGCCCGGTGAACGGCGGCCCCGCCGTCCAGAGCGCTGTCGAGGTGGAGCGCCAGGTGCCCGTCGTCATCGAGGAATGGGTCTACAACTTCGGCCCGCAGCAGTTCATGCAGGCCCTTCGCTTCGAGAACGGTCTGCTGGTCGAGACCCGGGACCTGGGCTACGGCTCCTGAGGCCGAGGCCCGGGCCTGAGGCCGGACTGCGGCACTTCTGATGCCGCCGGCCGGCGGCTCTGCCGATAGCATCGCTGGTACGCCGGAGGTGTCCCCCTGGGTTACCGCTGCCCGCCTGGGGCCTGCTGACTTCTATACTCCCCGCCAAGTCATGGGGCCCGGGGCACCCATGCAAGGACCAATCGTCGCAAGACCTGACCCCTGCCGGTCAGCGCCGCGACGCCACGAGGTGCAGGGACATGACCGTCACGGGGACCGTCGGCGCTGGGGCGGCAAGCAATGCCGCGCAGTCCAGGCCGGCTGCGGAACGCTTTGAGCTCGGGGAGTGGCGCGTCGATCCGGCCGCCAACCGCCTGCAGCATGCCACCGAGGGTGAGCAGTCCCTGGAGCCCCGCGCGATGGCCGTGCTGCTGGCCCTGTGCGCCATGCCGGGCGAGGTCATCAGTGCCGACACGCTGCTGGTGCGCTGCTGGGGGGATGCGCTCGTCGATGGCGGCCTCGGCGACAACCCCGTCCACAAGAGCATCAACCAGCTGCGCCGCGCCCTGGGCGACAGCGCCACGGCGCCGCGCTACATCGAGACCATCCGCAAGCGGGGCTACCGCGTCATCGCGCCCGTGCGCGGCGGTCAGGGCCAGGCCCGCAGCGGTGCCTGGCGGGGCGGCTCGCCCTTCCGCGGCCTGCAGGCCTTCGACACGCGCCATGCCGAGGTCTTCTTCGGTCGTGAGCAGGCCACGCAGGACCTGCTGCGCAGCGTCATCGCGCAGATGCAGCGCCAGCATGGCCTGGTGCTGGTGCTGGGCCCGAGCGGCTCCGGCAAGACCTCGCTCGTCAGTGCCGGCCTGATCCCCACGCTGCAGCGCGAGCCGCTGGCCGGGCGCTGGCAGCTCATCAGCCACAGCCAGCTGGACCTGGCTGACCTCAGTGTGCAGGCGTCCGAGTCTGCCAGCGGTGCTGTGTCCCCGCCGGCCTTCGCCCTGGCCCTGGCGGCCGCCCTGCTGGATTGGGAGACGGCTGCCGGCGAGCCCCTGCTGGCCGGGTTCAATGCCCACGACCTCGCCCGTGCCCTCAGCGAGACGCCCGCCACGGTGCTGGCCGAGCTGCGTGCCGCGCTGGAGCGCCAAGGCGGCAGCGGGCAGCCCTTTGCGCTGCTCTTCATCGATCGGCTCGAGGCCCTGTTCCGCCCACCCTTGGGAGAGGAGGCGCAGCGCGAGCCGGCGCTGCGCCTGCTGCAGCAGCTGGCCGAGAGCGGCAGCGTGCTGCTCGTGGCGGCCTGCCGCAACGACTACTACCCGCAGCTGGCCCAGCACGCCTGGCTGATGCGCGACAAGGCTCAGGGCGGCCACCTGGACCTCGCGCCGCCGAGCCGTGCCGAGATCGCCCAGATGGTGCGCCTGCCGGCCCGCGCGGCGGGCCTGAGCTTCGGCATCGATGCGTCCACGCACCAGCGCCTGGACGATCTGCTCTGCGACGCCGCGGCCGCCAGCCCCGACGCCCTGCCGCTGCTGCAGTACACGCTGGAGCAGCTCTATCAGCAGCGCAGTGCGCATGGCGAGCTCACCTTCGCGGCCTACCACGCACTGGGCGGTGCCACGGGCGGCATGGGCGGCCTCGAGGGCGTGATTGCCGAACAGGCCGAGCAGCTCATCCGGGCCATGACGCCCATCCAGCAGGAGGCGCTGCCGCATGTGCTGGCGCTGCTGGTGCTGGTGGGCGAGGACGAGTCCAGCCCCGTCGGCGGCCGGCGTGCCGTCTGGAGCGAGTTGCGCAGCGCCGCCGAGCGCGAGCTGGTGCGCGCCCTCGTGGACGCGCGCCTGCTCGTGAGCGAGCACAGCACCGAGTTCGCCCGCGAGGAGCCGGGCTTCCGCGTCGCTCACGAAGCGCTGCTGCGCCGCTGGCCGCGCGTGACGGACTGGATCGCCCAGCATCGCCAGGATCTGCAGACCCGAGCGCGTCTGCGCCAGCAGGTGCAGCGCTGGGAGCAGGGCGGCCATGCCGCTGAATTCCTGTGGCCGCGGGGGCGGCAGCTGCAGGATGCGCTGGCCTTGCGTCGCGACGGGCTGCTGGCCCTGGCGCCGGCCGAGCAGGACTTCCTCGCCAGCTGCGAGCGCCGCGCGGCCTGGGCCGGACGGCTCAAGGGCGGTGCCGTCGCCGCGCTGGCGGGGCTCGCCGTGCTGGCCGGCGGCATGGCCTGGCGGGCGCAGCAGGCGGAAGGCGTGGCGCGACAGCGTAGCGCGCAGGCCGATGACCTCCTGGGCTACATGCTGGGGGAACTGGCCGACAAACTCCGGCCTATCGGCCGCCTGGAGCTGCTGGACAGCGTCGGAGGCAAGGCACTGGATCACCTGAGTGCCGGCGCCGCGGAGGGGCAGGTGCACGTCGCCGCACTCGTCCAGCGGGCCAAGGCGCTGAATGTCATCAGTGAAGTCCGCTTTGCCCGGGGCGACCTGCCCGGGACTCTGGCGGCCTCCGATCAGGCGCTGCAGATGCTGGACCCCCTGCCGGTGATGCCCTCGCCCGACCAGGAGTTCGAACGACAGCTGGTGCTGGGGGCCGCGGCGTTCTGGCGCGGCCAGGCGGATTACTCCAAGGGCGACATGGACGAGGCGTCGTCGTCCTGGCGGCGTTACCTGAAGGCCGCGGAGCGCATGCAGTCACTGCGTCCGGACGCGCCGGAAACCCTGGCGGAGCTGTCGTATGCGCTCAACAGCCTGGGGTCGGCAGATCTCGCACGTGGCGAGCTGTCGTCGGCGGCTGACGCCTTCCAGCGGTCGGCGGAACTCAAGAGGCGGGCGCTGCAGACGAAGCCGGCTGACCTGACCTTGCAGGCGGACCTGGCCGACACCTTGTCCTGGTGGGCGACCACGCAGGAACGGCGGGGCGAGCTGAGGCAGGCGCTCGATCTCGGGCGGGAGCGCATTGAGATCGAGTCTGCGGTGCAGGCGAAGGCGCCGCAGGATCTGACCTGGCAGCACCGGCTCGCACGCTCGCACCTGATGCAGGGGCGCCTGTTCAAGGAGTTCGGCAAGGCGGCGGAGGCCTCGCGGCATCTGGAGCGATCCATTGCCCTGTCGTCGGCGCTGGTCGCCACGCAGCCAGACCAGCTGGCCTGGCAGGACACCTACTTCGTCAGCCAGCTGGAATGGGTCGACCTGCGACCCCTCACGCCGAAGCAGCGCCTGGCGGCACTGGACCAGCTGGAGGCGAAGTGCCGGGACGTCTTTGCCCGGTCCAAGGATCGCATGTACACCCAGCGCGTGCTGGCGCAGCTGCTGCATCTGCGAGCCCGGCAATGGGCGCTGCTGAACGACCCGCAGCAGGAGCGGGCGAGCCTGGAAGTGCTGGCCAGCCATCTGGGTCAGATGAGTGTCAGACATTCAGATCTGTTCGAAATTGGTTGGCGGCAGGCGATAGTGCGTCTGCGGCTGGCTGAGTTGCTGCGCACCGGCGGCCTGCTTGCTCAAGGGCAGGCGCTGTGCCAGCAGACCAAGGCCAGTGTTCTGCCGCAACTGCTACGGCAGAGCGCGCAATGGACATCGGTCTATGTACGTTCGGCGCAATGTCTGGGACAAGCCGCCCAGGTCAGCCAGGAGGCGGATTGGCTCCAGTCGGTGGCCGCTCGCCAGAGTGCGCTGCCTCGCGCCGGTATTGAAAACTAACCAAAGCCAAATCGGAGTCTCGAATGCCCTCCAGCGGACCGAACATCTATACCGTGACTGCCAAGATCGACAGCACGGGCAACTTTGCTCAATGCACCTACACCTCGGGTGGCAAGGTCGTCACGCCGCCCCTGAATGCCCCGTCGGCGGTCGCTCAGTTCAACCAGACGCTGCCCAGCGCTTCCGGCCTGCAACTGGTGGGCGCCATGGTCACCAACAACACCACGCCGCCCACGACTTCCTTTGTGCCGGCTTCGATCACCGAGGGCTCGGTGTCCCAGGTGAGCGTCAGCGTCCCCAATCCCAACGCCGCCCCGCAGGCAGTCCGCGGCGTGGTCCTGGTCTTCAGCAAGCTCAGCGCGAGCGGCTACCCCGTGCTGTACCCCACGTCGGATCCTCAGGTCATCAACCCGGGCACCTGACACACCTCGGCCGGCTCGGGGCTTCCCGTCATGCCGGCCGGCCCGGTGAGCACGCCATCCGGCACCGGTGGGCCCAAGCGACCGGGCGCCGCGGGCGCGGTCAGACCGGCGGGGGCATCGCCTTCCCCTGCGGTGTTCCCCATGGCGAACGAAACGGCCGCCGTGAGGCTGCCTGCTCTGGGTGAGTGAAGACCCCGCCTCGGATCGGCGCACCTCGCCCTCACCGGGGGCTCCGCACATCCCGACGACGGTGCGCAATGCGCCGTTGTGGGCGAACAAGGTCAGCGTCATCCCTGCGGGCATGACGCGGCCGCTGGGCTGGCCGCAGAGCGTCAGGGTGGCGCCCACGGGGATCCGGACCGGGACGTTCACGCACCGCTTGACGAAGATCGGCAAGGTGAAGCCGCGCGGGGCCGTGCGGGTCGCTGGCTGCGACGCCCAGCGAGAGCATCAGGGCCTGAACGCCCAAGCCGTTGGCATTCAGCGCCTTGGGGGCCGTGTCAAAACCGTGGACGCTGACATCAGGCACATGGGATGCTGCGCACAGGGCATTTTCCCCATGCATTTTCTCGGCGCATTGAATCTGGCAGGTGCCATCAGAGCCGTGATGCTGATGGTCTCGTAGGGCCGGCTTCAAAGGGATTGATTGACGATTCCCGAGGGTGTCTTGTCGCTCCTTGATGAATCCGGCAGCGGACCGGGGTTTCCATCAGTGGGGGCGGTAGGTATGCCCGGGTTTTCGGGGGTGCGTTCCGGGGATTCTGCGGAAACCCTCGTTGCTGCGGACCAGGCCTCTCTTCTTGTCGTCTGGAATTGAGCGGTGAAGGGGGCTTGTCGTTGTTCATCGGTTGCCGATCGGCTGCTCGTGGCTGCCGGTATTCTTCCCCCCGCGGCGGCGCCGGATGGATAGCCTGCCGTAAAGCTGCGGACGGCCCCCCCCGGGGTGGACGGGATGAAATTCATCTGATTCCCAATTGCCGCGCCTCTGCCCTGCGCATGGCGCTGACGGCGCGAAGCGCTCGCCTCACAATCCGTGTGGCCCATCCGAAACGCCGCCCCCCGGGGTGCACGGGCCCAGAGACCTTGAAAACAAAGGGTTAACCCTAGTTTTGATCCCGTTCTGAGCACAAAAAGCCACCGGAAGGTTCCCGGAAGGCGACTTTTTCTCCGATTTCCTATCGTTCAGCCCATCGATGCATCGCGCATCGACGCGCCGCCCGCCCCGCCTCCCCGGCATCTGCTGGCCCGCCCCTCCAGTCGCATCTGACGAGGTCAATATGAGCAAGGAAATCGATACCAGCTTGAATGAGGAGCAATCGGCTGCCAATAACCTGGGCCATGCCGCTGCCGACTCTCAGGAATCCCCCCATATTGGCGGTGACGCCAGCCTGGATACCACCCTGTCGTATGAAAACATGCTGGCACAGGTCACGGCCGGCATGAATCCCGCCCCGGTGGTTCGTTACGAGCCCATGGTTCAGCAGGGCCGGGTATTCTTGGTCAAGGATATTCTCAAGAGCCTGCGCAACGAGAAACTGCAGACCCAGGAGGAAATGGCAGAAGCTTGCCAGCAGGGCCGATTTCGCGTCTCGATCGCTTCCATCAAGCGGGCAGAGATCGGGCGGCCAGTGCTTTTTCGTATCGCGCGGGAACTCGCACGGTATTTCAACGTCCCCGTCGAGAGAATCGTGAAAATGCGTCCGGTGACCGTGGCCGAGTATCTGGCGGGCGAAACCAAGCACTGATTCCCCGGGGGGCGAAGGCGGTCACGGGGCCCCGCCTGGCGCGAAGCAGCCCGGCGGACGCCCGGCCCCGCCGGCGTGCCGGGGTCAGGCCTTGACATCCGTCACCTCCCACCCTTGGCTGCAGGGGCTTTGGAGCACATCCTCCCGGGCGGGCTCGCCCATAATGCCCGCCATGAAATCCCTGCTGCTGGTCTGCACGGCCAACATCTGCCGCTCGCCCATGGCCGAGGCGGTGTTCAAGGCGCAGGCTGCCGTCCTCGGACTCGGGCGCGTGGCCTCCGCTGGCGTGCGCGCCTCCTCCCGGGCGCAGAGCATGGATGCGCGAGCCGCCGCGGCGCTCAGCCGCCGCAAGTACCCCCTCGAGAAGAAATGGCGCTCCCGCCGCATCGAGGCGGACGATTTCCTGCGCTTTGACCACCTCCTCGCGATGGACGAGGACAACCTCCATGCGCTGCGCCGCCAGTGCCCGCCCGAGCTGCTGCACAAGGTCGGCCTGCTGCTGGACGTGGTGCCCGGCCGCGAAGGCCAGGAAGTGCCGGACCCCTATTTCGGCAGCGCGCAGGGCTTCGAGAACGTGCTGGACCTCATCGAGCTGGCCGCCAGGAGCTGGTCGCAGTCGCCGCTCGTGCGCCGGGTGGTGCCCTAGCCGATGTCCAAGAACCCGCCGACCATGCTGTTCCGCACCAAGCTGGCCCTCAATCTCATCGCGCAAATCGTCCTCGTGCTGGTGGCGACGGCCGCGGTGGGCTACCTGGTCGCCGGCTACCGCAGCCTGCTGGAGCTGCAACGGCAGTTCCAGCAGCGGGACCAGCTGGTCGCTCAGCTGCAGCGCAGCTCGGACGAGCTCACACGCATGGCGCGGCTGTTCGTGGTGAGCCGCGACGCGCAGTTCGCCGACCACTACCGCGAGGTGGCCCGCATGCGCGAGGGCCTGCAGTCGGAGCCCGAGGGCTATGACGAGGTCTACTGGGACCTGGCCCTGGACCAGCCCCGCGCCGCCGGCCGCCCCGTGGCCGCGCGCGCCATGCAGGCGAAACTGCAGGACGCCGGCTTCGCGCCCGAGGACTACGCCCGCCTGGCCGAGGCGCTGCGCCGCTCCGAGGCGCTGATGAAGGTGGAGCAGCAGGCCATGGGTCGCGTGGACACGCGCGGCTCCACACACCCGCTGTCGGAAGAGGAGTGGAAGGAGGCGCTGGACATGCTGCACGGCCCCGCCTACCGCCACGCCAAGGCCGAGATCATGGGGCCGCTGCGCGCCGTGCGGCAGTCGCTGAAGGCGGGCCACGAGGCGGTGATCCAGCCCTTGAAGGACAACCTGCGCTTCACCGCCTGGCTGGCCATCGTGTGCCTGGTGTTCACCGGCGGCAACGCCGTCTTCATGGCCATGCGCTACGACCGCTCGGTGCGCCGCCCGGTCGAGATGCTGCGCCACTGGGCCCGGCAGGTGCGCAAGGGGCAGCAGAGCCAGCGCATCAGCCTCGGTCACAGCTCGGAGTTCGGCGAACTCTCGCAGGCCATCGACGAGATGGCGGAGTCCGTCGAGCGCAGCCTCGACGAGCTGAAGGAAGAGGTGGCGCGCCGCGCCCGTGCCGAGCAGGTCGTGCGCCATCTGGCCAACCACGACGCGCTCACGGGCCTGCCCTCGCTGCGCCTGCTGCACGACCGCCTGGACCGCGCCCTGGCGCAGGCGCAGCGCAAGAGCCAGGGCCTCGCGCTGATCTTCGTGGACCTGAACGACTTCAAGCCCATCAACGACCGCTACGGCCACGAGGCGGGCGACCAGGTGCTGAAGGTCGTCGCCCAGCGGCTGGCGGCTTCGCTGCGGGAGGCCGACACGGTGGGCCGCATCGGCGGGGACGAGTTCCTGGTGCTGCTGCCGGATGTCGACAGCCTGGTGCAGGCCCAGCAGGTCAAGGCCAAGCTGGTGGCGCTGCTGGAGCAACCCATCTTCATCTCGGTCCACAACCTGGCCGTGCGGGTGACGGCGGCCATGGGCATCGCCGTCTACCCCGTCATGGCCAACGACGCGCAGGGTCTCATGCGCATCGCGGACCAGGACATGTACCGCGACAAGGCGGAGATGCGATCACACCCGGGCGCCGGCAGAGGCGCCTGAAGCCGATCGGCGTCGGCCTCAGGCGCTGTGCGCCGTCCTCGGGGCGTCGCGCACCTCGCGCAGGTCGGGGCCGGTGCCGCTGAAGCGGTCCAGCGCCAGGTAGATCACCGGCGTGATGTAGAGCGTCACCGCCTGGGAGACGATCAGCCCGCCCACCACCGCCAGGCCCAGCGGCTGGCGCAGCTCCGCGCCGGCGCCCAGGCCCAGGGCGATGGGCAGGGCGCCCATCAGCGCGGCCAGCGTGGTCATCATGATGGGCCGGAAGCGCAGGCGGCAGGCCTCGCGGATCGCCTGCTCGGGCGTCATGCCGCCGCTGCGCTGGGCGTCGAGTGCGAAGTCGATCATCATGATGGCGTTCTTCTTCACGATGCCGATGAGCATCACGATGCCGATGGTCGCGATGATGGTCAGCTCCATGCCGAAGAGCTCCAGCGTGGCCAGCGCCCCCACGGCCGCCGAGGGCAGGCCGGCGAGGATGGTCACGGGGTGGATGTAGCTCTCGTAGAGCACGCCCAGCAGCACGTAGATCACCGCCAGGGCCAGCACGATGAGCAAGACCTGACCCCCCTGCGAGTCCTGGAACACCGCGGCGTCGCCGCCATAGCTGGTGATGATGGACGCCGGCAGCTGCATCTCGCGCACGTAGCCGTCCAGCTTCGCCGTCGCCTGCCCCAGCGGGACCTCGGGCGCCAGGTTGAAGGCCACCGTGACGGCCTGCAGCTGGCCCTGGTGGTTCACCGCGGTGGGGCCGAGGCCGCGCTGCACCGTGGCGAAGGCCTGCAGCGGCACCAGCGTGCCATTGCGGCCGCGCAGCTGGATCTTGGCGAAGGCGTCCTCGGTGCCGCGGTCCTCGGGGCTCGCCTCCATGATGACCTGGTAGGTGTTGCTCTCGGCATAGATGCTGGACACCTGGCGCTCGCCGAAGGCGTCGTAGAGCGCCGTGCGCAGGTCCTGCATCTGCACGCCCAGCAGGTTGGCGCGCTCGCGGTCGATCACGAGGTTGGCCTGCAGACCGCGTTGCTGGGCGTCGCTCGTGACGTCGCGGAACATCGGGTCGCCACGCAGCTTCTCCTGCAGCCTCTGCGCCCACTGGCCCAGCTCGCCCGCGCTCACGGACTGCAGCGAGTACTGGTAGCGCGCCTTGCTCTGGCGGCCGCCGAGCTGCAGGTTCTGCACCGGCCGCAGATAGACGGCGATGCCCGGCACCTTGCGCAGCTCCTTGCGCAGGCTCTCCAGCACCTGCGGCATGGCGGGGCGGTCCTTGCGGGGCTTGAGGTTGATGAACATGCGGCCGTTGTTCACCGAGTTGCCGCCCCCGCCGCCCGCGCCCAGCGCCGAGGCCACGCTGGCCACGGCCTCGTGCTGGCGGACGATCTCGGCCAGGCGCTGCTGCAGCTGCTCCATGGCGGCGTAGCTGATGTCTTCCGAGGCTTCCGTGCTGGCCTGGATCTGGCCGACGTCCTCCTCGGGGAAGAAGCCCTTGGGAATCAGGCTGTACTGCACGACGGTGGCGACGAAGCTGGCCACGGCCACCCCGAGCACGGCCTTGCGATGGGCCAGGGCCCAGTCGAGGCTGCGCTCGTAGGCGCCGAGCACCGCGCTGAAGCCGCGCTCGAAGGTCTTGCCCAGCGCGGATTCCTCGACCTCGTGGTGTGGCTGCAGGAAGCGGCTGCACAGCATGGGCACGAGGCTCAGGGACACCACGGCCGAGACGAGGATGGCCAGCATCACCACCACGGCGAACTCATGGAAGAGCAGGCCGATCACGCCGGGCATGAAGAAGATGGGGATCAGCACCGCCACCAGCGAGATCGAGATGGACAGGATGGTGAAGGCCATCTCCCGTGCGCCGCGCACCGCGGCGTCGAAGGGCGCCATGCCGTCCTCCACGTGGCGCACGATGTTCTCGAGCATCACGATGGCGTCGTCCACCACGAGGCCCACGGCGAGGGTGATGCCCAGCAGCGAGATGTTGTCCAGGCTGTAGCCGAGGGCGTAGAGCAGCGTCAGCGCGCCGATCAGCGAGATGGGCAGCGAGAGCGTCGGGATCAGCGTGGCCACCGCCCGGCGCAGGAAGAGGAAGATCACCAGCACCACGAGCGCCACGGTCAGGGCCAGCGTGAAGTAGACATCGTGCAGCGACTCGCGGATCGACAAGGAGCGGTCGTTCAGCGTGCTCATCTGCACGGAGGCCGGCAGCTGCGCGGCCATGCGCGGCAGCATGGCCTTGACGGCATCGACGACCGCCACGGTGTTGGCGTCCGGCTGGCGCTGCACGGCCAGCGTGATGGAGCGCTCGCCGTTGAAGCTGGCGTAGGACTTCGTCGTCTCGAAGCTGTCCTGCACATCCGCCACGTCGCGCAGGAAGATGGGCTGGCCGTTGCGGCTCGCGACCACGATGGCGCCGAACTCGCGGGCGTTCTTCAGCTGCTTGTTGGCCTGGATGGTGAGCGTCTGGCGCGCGCCGTCGAGCACGCCCACGGGCGTGTTGGCATTGGCCGAGCGCACGGCGGCCTGCAGCTCCTCCAGGGTGATGCCGCGCTGCGTGAGCGCCTCGGTCTTGGCCTGGATGCGCACGGCGTAGCGCTTCTGGCCGAAGATGGACACCTGCGCCACGCCGTTGATGGTCGAGAGCGCGGGGGTGATGAGGTTCTCGGCGTAGTCATTGAGGTCCGAGAGGTTCAGCGAGGGCGAGGTGAGTGCCACCATCAGCACCGGTGCGTCGGCCGGGTTGACCTTGCGATAGGACGGCGGCGAGGTCATCTCGGTGGGCAGCGCGCGCAGCGAGCGGAACAGCGCCGCCTGCACGTCCACCGCGGCGGCGTCGATGTTGCGGCTCGGATCGAACTCCAGCGTCAGCGAGGTGCTGCCGAGGATGCTGGTCGAGGAGATGCCTGACAGGCCGGCAATCGTGGAGAACTGCTTCTCCAGCGGCAACGCCACCGAGGACGCCATCGTCTCGGGGCTCGCGCCCGGCAGGCTCGCCTGCACGTTGATGACGGGCGTGTTGTAGGAGGGCAGGGCGGCGACGGGCAGCTTCGAAAAGGCCGCGAGGCCGGCGATCACCAGCGAGAGGTTCAGCAGCACGGTCATCACCGGCCGCCGGATGAACAGTTCAGTCAGCTTCATTGGGGCGTCCTTCGCACGGCGTGCGGGCCCGACCGGCGGGCTTGCGCCCCTTCGGGCGGTCGTGCGGGGCTCATGCACCGGCTCCGGAGGCTGCGGAGGATGCGCTGGCCGGCTCGTCGGCGCTCTTGGCCCGGCCGGGATTCACCGCCGCCGGCTGGACCTTCAGCGGCGTGCCGGGCCGCAGGTTCTGCTTGCCTTCCAGCACGACCTGCTCGCCGGCCTCGACGCCCTCGACGACGGCGAAGTCGCCGAAGCCGTAGCGCAGCTGCACGGTCTTGAGCTGGGCCGTCTTGTCCGGCCCGACGACATACAGCGTGCGCTCATTGCCCCGCACGATCAGCGCGGCCTGGGGCACGACGACGGCATTCCTCAGGGTGCGCAGCGTGAGCCGCACCCGCACGTACTGGCCGGGCCAGAGCTGCTGGCCGGCGTTGTCGAACTCGGCGCGGGCCTTGATGGTGCCGGTCGTGGCGTCGACGAGGTTGTCCACGAAGCCCAGATGGCCGGTGAGCGGGGCTTCGCCGCCCTTGCCCTTGCCGCGGGGCGATCCGGGCAGACTCACCTGCACGTCCAGCGGCTCGGTCCTGCCGTCCGGTCCCGGACGCACGGCGGCGAGCAGCGGCTGCAGCTGGGTCTCGGGCACGACGAAGCTCACGCCGATGGGCGAGAGTTGGGCGATGTTCAGCAGCGACGCGGCGCTGGCATTGGCCTGCACCAGCGCGCCGGGCATGGCGTTGACGAGGCCCGCGCGGCCGGCCAGCGGGGCGCGCAGCTCGTTGTAGCTGAGGCTCACCTGCGCGGCCTGCACGGCGGCCTCGTCGGACTGGACCACGGCACGCTGGGCTTCGACGTTCGTCAAGGCGGTGTCCACGGCGCTCTGCGCGACGAAGTTCTGGCGCAGCAGATCCTGGGCGCGCTGCAGCTGGCGCTCGGCGTCCGCGAGGCTGGCGCGGTCCCGGGCGAGCTGGGCGCGCGCCTTGTCCAGATTGGCGCGGTCCGTGCGGTCGTCGAAGCGGAACAAGACCTGACCCTTGCTGACCATCTGTCCGTCCTTGACCAGGACCTCGCGCACCGTGGAGGTGGTCTGGGCGCGCAGGTCGACGCTCTGCAGGGCGGCCACGGTGCCGGCGGCGTCGATGCTCACGGGCACGTCCTGGCGCTGCACGGTCACGACGCCCACCGCCTGCGGCGCGGCGTTGCCCTTGCCGCCGGGGGCGGAGGCCGCGCCGGCCGGGGCATTGCCGGATGCGCCGGCCGTCTCGGTGCGGTGGGCGTTCCAGCGCCAGGCGACGCCGGCAAGGATCAGCAGGGCAAGGGTGGCAACGACGGGCGTGCGGCGCATGGGCGGGTCTTTCTGACCTGAGCCGGTGCGGCACGGGGCACTGCGCGAGGAGGCGGCAGACGCGGCGTGGTCCGCAGGCTCAGCAGGAGGCTGATGGGAAGCCCCGAAGCTTAGCCCGCCGGCCGCTCCCGCGTATTGCGCCGACGTGAAGTCGGCGCATGACTTTATGCATGCAGCAAGGCTAGGGCGAGCTTCGCCCCGGCACGGGCGTTGTGGCGCACGAGCGCGATGTTGGTCGCGAGGCTGCGGCCGTCGGTCAGCGCCTTGATGCGGGCCAGCAGATAGGGCGTGACCGCCTTGCCCTGGATGCCCTGGTCGGCCGCTTCCTGCAGCGCCTGCGCGGTGATGCGCTCGATCTCCTCCCGCGGCATCGCCTCGTCGGCCGGCACGGGGTTGCTGATCACCACGCCGCCGGCAAGGCCGAGGTTCCACTTGGCCTTCAGGAAGCGCGCCTGCTCGGCGGGGTCGTCGATGCGGAAGTCGGCCTTGAGGCCGCTGTCCGGCGTGTAGAAGGCCGCGAAGTTGTCCTGGCCGATCGAGAGCACCGGCACGCCGTGCGTTTCCAGGTATTCCAGCGTGAGCGGCAGGTCCAGGATGCTCTTGGCGCCCGCGCACACCACGGCGACGGAGGTGCGCGCCAGCTCCTGCAGGTCGGCGGAGATGTCGAAGCTGGTCTCGGCGCCGCGGTGCACGCCGCCGATGCCGCCGGTCACGAAGACCTGGATGCCCGCGAGCTGCGCGCAGATCATCGTCGCCGCCACGGTGGTGGCTCCCACGCGGCCGCTGGTCAGCGCGAAGGGCAGGTCGCGGCGGCTGAGCTTGAGCGCGTCCGGGCTCCGGCCCAGCAGCTCCAGCTCCTCGTCGGCCAGGCCGATGCGGATCTTGCCGCCCATCACGGCGATGGTGGCGGGCACGGCGCCCTCGGCGCGCACGAGGGCCTCGACCTCGCGGGCCGTCTGCACGTTCTGCGGGTAGGGCATGCCGTGGGAAATGATGGTGGACTCGAGCGCGACGATCGCGCGGCCCTGTTCACGGGCGAGGGCCACTTCGGGCGAGAAGACGAGGGGCAGGTTCATGGCAGGCTTTCTTCCGGGGTGTCCAGGAGGGCGGGGCTCAGCAGCGGCGAGACGGTGGCCGTGCTTTGCAGCGTGAGGGCGGCCAGGCGCTGGCCCAGCCGGCAGGCGGCCGGGAGGTCCTGCGGTGCGCGCAGGAGGCCGGCGAGGACGCCCGCGGAGAAGGCGTCGCCCGCGCCGGTGACCTCGACGATGCCTTCGACGGGCGGCGCCGGCACGCGGGTGAGCGGCTCGCCGGCTGACGCGCAGCAGACGTCGCCGCCGCCCTGCGTCAGCACGAGGCGCTGCAGGCCGCGCGACTGCAGCTGCGCCCAGGCGGCCGCCAGGGCGGTGTCGTCCGTCAGGGCGAGGCCGGTGCAGGCGGCCAGCTCGTCGCGGTTCAGCAGCAGCAGCGACAGCCCGCGCAGGTCGGGCGGCAGGCGATCCATCTTGGGCACGGAGGCGGCGACGGCCGCCAGCGGGCGCTGGGCCGCCGCGGCCTCGGCCAGCAGGGCGGCGACGGTCGGCGCGGGCAGGTTCAGGTCCAGCACCGTCCAGCGCGCGCTGCGGCGCTGCGCCAGGGTGGATTGCAGGAAGGCGGTGTCGAGCGCCTCGCAGGCCTGCATCTGGGCCAGACCGATGATGAGGTCGCCCTGGGCGTCGAGCACCGCGGTGTAGCTGCCCGTGGGCACCTCGGCCAGCTGCAGGCTGCCCTGGGTGCGGATGCCCAGCGCCGCGGCCTCGGCCAGCAGCGCCTGGCCGGCCGGGTCCTGGCCGACGGCGGTCAGCAGCTGCACCGGCAAGCCCAGGCGGGCGAGGTTCTCGGCGATGTTGCGGGCCACGCCGCCGGCGCTCTCGGTCTGGGCAGCGGGATTGGAGCTGGCGAGCCGCGCCGGCCCCGTGGTGCGCAGCTTGCGATCGCGGTTGGCGGCGCCGATGCACAGCAGCTGGCCGGGCTCGGCGAGCACATAGGCCCGGCCGAGGATCAGGCCTTCACGGGTGAGCTGCGCGAGCTGGTGGGTGAGCGTGGAGCGCGAGAGACCCAGCTGGGCCGCCAGCGCCTCCTGCGTGATGAAGGGCTGCTCCCGCAAAAGGGCGAGCAGCCGCTGCTTGGGGCTGTCCATCCGGATATTCTACGCAAATGTCCGGATATTTGGACAATTGTTTATGCGACGCCGGCCGGTTGCGTGGCCGGCCCGACCCGGCGTTGCGCCAGCTTGGAGGCCAGGGCGAACACCAGCAGCGCGGCGCCGCCGATGGCCGCCTCGGCCTGCAGCATGCCGCCATTGCCCCAGTGGGTCTGCGAGTAGCCGGCCACGAGCGTCATCCAGCTCAGGGGCATGTTGGCGAGCGAGGCCAGCAGGCTGTACTTGGTCGCCGCGGCGCCCTTGCCGATGGCTTCCAGCACCACGGCCGCATAGCCCGTGTAGCAGAGGCCGGTGGTCAGGGCGTAGAGCGTCGTGAACACGACGAAGCTGCTCTCGGTGCGGGGCGCGGCCGCCATGGCCAGGGCGCAGACCGCCTGCAGGGCGCCGAACAGGCAGTAGGCCCACTTGCGGTCCATGCGGTCGCAGATGAAGCCGCCCAGCAGGCTGCCGCCGGCGGAAACGATGCCGCTGACCACGCCGGTGACCAGCGCCACGGTGGCGGCGCTGGCGTGCCAGTCCGGCGCGACGACCGACCACAGATTGCTGGCGCCGCCCGCGCCGATGGGCAGGAAGCAGACCAGGATGGCCAGCAGGCCCATGCGGGAGCAGGCCACCTCCCAGAGGTCGCGGCCGGCGGCACGGGCGTTGGTGGCGAAGCTGAAGCCGCCGGCCGGGGTCTCGGCCCGCTGCTCCCGCACCAGGGGCAGCGCGGCGGCACAGGCCAGCGTCAGCACGGCCATGAGGCTGCTGGTGAGCATGGCGGAGACGTGCAGGTCCTCCATCATCCACAAGGCGAGGCCGCCCCCGAGGCTGGAGCCGGCCATGTTGCCGGCCTGCATCCAGCCCGCCGCGCGGCCCTTCTCCTCGTCCGGCGTGTTGTGGGCCATGAGGCTCTCCACCGACATGCCCAGCAGACTGGCGGCGATGCCGGCGGTCACGGCGACCACGGTCAGGAAGGGGATGGACTCCAGGCGATACGGCGTCATGCCGGTGATGAACATGCCCGCGGCCGAGCCGACGCAGCCGATCAGATACCAGGTCTTGCGGGTCAGCGTGAGGTCCACGACGGGGGCCCACAGGAACTTGGCGGCGTGGGGCATGAAGGTCACCGCCAGCAGGCCGGCGATGGCCTCGGCGGGCACCTTGGCCTGGGCGAGGGCGTAGGCCGCGGCGATGGCCAGGTAGCCGCTCAGTGCGCTGAAGGGCGCGAAGAGGACGAAGTAGACCGCCGGGTGGGCCGCCCGATGCGAGGAAGTGGCAGACATGGGGAGGTGATGCTCAGGGAGCCCGATGCGACGGGCGGTGCGGCATTGTCCCTGCGCTGCGTATAGTCGCCGCTCCGCATCTACCCAGGGGCCGGGCCGGCCCTCGCCCCATGACGCCACCCGCCCGCGCGACCGACCTGGATCCCCGCCTGCTGCAATGGCTGCACCTGCTGCTGCAGGAGGGCAGCGTCAGCCGCGCCGCCCTGCATGCCAACGTGACGCAATCGGCCATGAGCCATGCCCTGCGCCAGATGCGGGCCCATTTCGACGACCCGCTGCTGGTGCGTGCCGGGCGGGGCATGCAGCTTACTGCGCGGGCCCTGGCGCTGAAGGCCCCCCTGGCCCAGGCCCTGCAGCAGCTGCAACGGGTGGTGGCGCCGCAGCCGGGCTTCGATCCGGCGGCGGGGGCGCATGCCTTTCGCGTGGCCATGCCGGACTACGGCGATCTGGTGCTGGCCCCGGCCCTGCTGGCCCGCCTGCGCCGGCTGGCGCCGCAGTCCACGCTGCATTGCGTGCAGCCCAGCGATTTCGACCTGCTGCAGGCCGCCGCGCAGGTGGACGTGCTCATCGGCCGCTACGAGCGTGCGCCCGAGAGCCTGCACCGGCGCGTGCTGTGGGGCGAGCGCTTCGTCGCCATCGCGCGCGCCGACCACCCGCGCTGGACGGGCGACGTGCTGACGCTGGACGCCTATCTGGCGGAATCCCATGTGCTGGTGAGCCCCCAGGGCGTGGGCCTGGGGCCGGTCGACGCCTGGCTGCAGCGGCAGGGGCGGCGTCGGCATGTGGCCTGCACCTTCACGCAGTTCGCCAGCGCGGCGCGGCAGGTGGCGGGCAGCGACCTCGTCTGCACGATGCCGCGGCGCGTGGCCGAGGGCCTGGCGCAGCACGCGCCCCTGCGGCTGTGGGAGCCGCCGTTGCCGCTGCCGTCCTACGAGGTCGTGATGCTCTGGCACGCGGCCCAGCACCAGGACCCACGCCACCGCTGGCTGCGCCAGCAGGTGGTGGCCGCCCTGCGCGGGTCCTGATCAGGCGGCCGGGCGCGGCTGGACGGCCCGGTGGCGCTGCAGCAGGCGCTCGCCCAGGCCGGCCAGCGCCTCCTCGCCCAGCTGGTGGACGCCCCCCTCGACATGCGGCGGCAGGTAGTGCATGCCCAGCATGCCGGCCGTCCGCTGCAGGGGCTTGAGCAGCTCGCTGAGGCTGTACTCGTTGAAGCCGCCGGCCTGGTAGTCCTCGGCGGTGCCGCCCGCGCTGATGACGGACCACCACTGCTTGCCGTGCAGCGTCGTGACGCCGCGGCCGTAGGCCCAGCCGGCCTGGAGGACGTCGTCCAGCCAGGCCTTCATCAGCGGCGGCACGGAATACCAGTACAGCGGATGCTGGAACACGATGCGCTCATGGGACAGCAGCAGGGCCTGCTCGCGGGCGACGTCGATCCGGCCGTCCGGGTACTGCGCGTGGACGAGGTTCAGCGTGACGTCCGGCGCCGTGCGCCAGGCGTCGGCCCAGCGGCGGTTGATGCGGGACTGCTCGAGGCGGGGGTGGAAGAGGTTGACGAGTGTTTTCATGACCGCCACGGTATCGGCCGAGGGGAGGCGCCGTCCGCCAGCAGCCGTCATGTCCGGCATGAACGGCGCTCATGCATGAGGGAGCCGCTAGGATGCAGGCCTTGCCCCGATCTCCCTGCGTGCCACCGATGTCTGCTCCCTCGCGCCCCCTGGCCTTTCTCGTCGATCTCGACGGCACCCTCGTCGACACCGCCGGGGACTTCGTGGCCGTGCTGGCGCTGACGCTGGCGGACCTCGGTCTGCCGGCGGTCAGCCGCGCGTGGGTGCTGCAGGCGGTGGGCCGGGGCAGCGAGCAGCTGATCCGCGCCGCCCTGCGCGAGGTCGGCGGCGACGCCGCCCTGTACGAGCCGGCCTGGGCGCGCTACCAGGCGCACTACCTGCGGATCAATGGGCAGGCGTCCGAGATCTTCCCGGGCACGCGCGAGGGCCTGGACCTGCTGAAGTCGCAAGGCCTGCCGATGGCCTGCCTGACCAACAAGCCGGCGCGCTTCGCCCGCGACCTGCTGGCCGCCAAGGGGCTGGCGGGCTATTTCGACCGGGTCTTCGGCGGGGACGATTTCGAGCGCAAGAAGCCCGACCCCTTGCCGCTGCTCAAGACCTGCGAGGCGCTGGGCGTGGCGCCGCCGTCGGCGTGGATGATCGGGGACTCGAGCAACGATGCGCAGGCGGCCCATGCCGCCGGCTGCCCGGTGGTGCTGCTGCGCCATGGCTACAACCACGGCGAGCCGATCGATGCCGTCCCGGCGCTGGCGCACCTGGACCGGCTGGACCAGATCCGGCGCCTGCTGGCGCCCTGATCCGGCCGCGCCTTCAGCGGCTGCGGCCCTGCGGCTGCACGCCCAGCAGGGCGTCCTTCAGCTGGCTGTCGGCGGGGTTCTTGCCCAGCCAGATCCGCATCAGCGTGGTGAAGAACTCGGGCTCCTTGATGGGCTCGCCCTGCACCTTGCCGTTGACCAGCACCATCGTGCCGGTGCCGGGGACGTAGTCGACGGAGAAGCCTTCGCCGGCGCTCATCTTCTTCTTGGCCGCGAACACCTCGGCAATGCGCATCACGCCCGGGATGGACTTGGAGAAGTCCTCCGGCGTGGCGTTGTCCTGCATGCCCTTGGTGAAGAGCTTGCCCAGCTCGTTGGCGTCGATCTCGCGCAGCATGTGGATCGACAGCCGCTTGGGACCCGCGGTGCTGAACACGGCATCCGGCGTGGCGGCCTTGTCCTTGAGATACAGGCCGGCCGTGTAGACCTTGAAGATGGCCTTGTAGCGGATGCCCGCGCCGTTGAGGACCAGCTTCTGGCCCCCCAGCTCGGTCTGGGCCTCGTACTTCACCCCAGCCAGTTCCACGGTCTGGGCAAGCGCCCCCAGCGGCAGTGCCAGCGCCATCAGCGCTGCAAGAAACGAACGACGCATGTCTCACTCCAAGGATGTCTGCATGACAGCTGCAGAACTTGTAAGAAGGAGTATGTCTGAACGACGAAGGCTTGAAATAGGGGCAAGTCTCAGTTTCACGGGGCCGCTGCTACACTCGGCCGCACTATGTTCATCACGCGCAAGCAGATCAAGGGGTCGAACGACCGGGGAGCCTGGCCCTGGCGACGCCCGTCCGCCTTCACCCACTGAAGCGCCTGGCCTGCTTGCCGGCTCCGGTTCCCGGGGCCCACACTTCCGCGAAGTCACTGCGAATCCGTGCGCCGGTGCTGCCCTTCGGCAGCGCTGCGGCATGCGAGCCAAGCTGATCTGATCGATCGAGCGCCCCGGGCCTGTGGCCGGCGCCGACGCATTCGCGAGAGAACAAGACGTGATCACCGAACTGGAATTCCAGAGCCTGGCCGCTGAAGGCTACAACCGCATCCCGCTGATCAGCGAGGCTTTTGCGGACCTCGAAACCCCCCTGTCGCTCTACCTGAAGCTCTGCGCCGGCGCCGGTCAGGGGCGCCACAGCTTCCTGCTGGAATCGGTGGTGGGCGGCGAACGCTTCGGGCGCTACTCCTTCATCGGCCTGCCGGCGCGCACCGTCCTGCGCAGCGAAGGCCGTCGCACGGAGGTGCGTCGCGATGGCGAGCTCATCGAGAGCCACGAGGGCAATCCCCTCGAGTTCATCGAGGCCTACCAGCAGCGATTCAAGGTCGCGCTGCGCCCGGGCATGCCGCGCTTCTGCGGCGGCCTGGCCGGCTATTTCGGCTACGACGCCGTCCGCTACATCGAGCCCCGCCTCGCGAAGACCGCCAAGACCGGGGGCCTGGACACGCCCGACGTGATGCTGCTGCAGTGCGAGGAGCTGGCCGTCATCGACAACCTCTCGGGCCGGCTCTACCTCATCGTCTATGCCGACCCGGCCCAGCCCGAGGCCTACTTCAAGGCCAAGAAGCGCCTCGCCGAGCTGCGGGACAAACTCAGCTACAGCGTCTCCGCTCCGCAGGTGCGGCGGGGGCAGGCGCATCCTGTGCAGCGCGAGTTCCCTCGCGCCGACTACGAGGCGGCCGTCCTGCGCGCCAAGGAATACATCGCCGCGGGCGACTGCATGCAGATCGTCTTCGGGCAGCGCCTGTCCAAGCGCTACACCGAGTCCCCGCTGAGCCTCTACCGCGCGCTGCGCTCGCTGAACCCGAGCCCCTACATGTACTTCTATGACATGGGGGACTTCCAGATCGTCGGCGCCTCGCCCGAGATCCTGGTGCGCCACGAGCGCGTCGCCGAGGGCGAGAAGATCACCATCCGCCCGCTGGCCGGCACCCGGCCGCGCGGCGCCACGCCCGAGCTGGACCGTGCGCTCGAAGCCGAGCTCAAGGCCGACCCGAAGGAGCGCGCCGAGCACCTCATGCTGATCGACCTGGCCCGCAACGACATCGGCCGCATCGCCAAGACCGGCAGCGTGCAGGTCACCGACGCCTTCGCGGTCGAGCGCTACTCGCACGTGATGCACATCGTCTCCAACGTCGAGGGCCTGCTCAAGGAGGGCCTGTCCAACATGGACGTGCTGCGCGCGACCTTCCCGGCGGGGACGCTGTCCGGCGCGCCGAAGATCCGCGCCATGGAGATCATCGACGAGCTGGAACCCGTCAAGCGCGGCATCTACGGCGGCGCCTGCGGCTACCTCAGCTATGCGGGCGACATGGACCTCGCCATCGCCATCCGCACCGGCATCGTGCAGGACCAGATGCTCTACGTGCAGGCCGCTGCCGGCGTGGTGGCGGACTCCGTGCCCGAGCTGGAGTGGAAGGAGACGGAAGCCAAGGCGCGGGCGTTGCTGCGCGCCGCCGAACTCGTCGAGGAGGGCTTCTGATGCGCGCCGCGACGACGACCCCGATGAACCGCCCTGCACGACAAGAGGCCTGACATGCTGCTGATGATCGACAACTACGACAGCTTCACCTTCAACCTGGTGCAGTACTTCGGCGAGCTGGGGACCGAGGTGAAGGTGGTGCGCAACGACGAGATCACCGTCGCCGAGATCGCGGCGCTGAAGCCCGACCACCTCGTCTTCTCGCCCGGCCCCTGCTCACCCGCCGAGGCCGGCGTCTGCGTGGAGGCCATCCGCCACTTCGCCGGCAAGCTGCCGCTGCTGGGCGTGTGCCTCGGCCACCAGAGCATGGGCGCGGCCTTCGGCGCCAACATCGTGCGTGCGAAGACGCAGATGCACGGCAAGACCAGCGTGATCACCACGGACCGGCAGGGCGTCTTCAGCGACCTGCCGCAGGACTTCACCGTGGTGCGCTACCACTCGCTGGTCGTCGAGGAAGCCACGTTCCCCCGGGAGTTCGTCGTGACCGCGCGCAGCGAGGACGGCGAGATCATGGGCCTGCGCCACCGCGAGCTGGCCGGCACCGCCACGCCGCTGGAGGGCGTGCAGTTCCATCCGGAGTCCATCCTGTCCGAGCACGGCCATGCCATGCTCAAGAACTTCCTGCAGCTGCGCAAGTGATGTGCTTCCATCGAAGCCCCGACACCCAGGAGTGATGTGCCCATGATCGATCTGCGAAGCGATACCGTCACCCGGCCGACGGCGGCCATGCGCGAGGCCATGATGGCCGCGCCGCTCGGCGACGACGTGTTCGGCGACGACCCCAGCGTCAACCGGCTGCAGGAGGACCTCGCGGCCCGCCTGGGCTTCGAGGCGGCGCTCTTCATGCCCACGGGCACGCAGAGCAACCTCTGTGCGCTCATGGCCCACTGCCAGCGCGGCGATGAATACCTCGTCGGCCAGATGGCCCACACCTACCGCTGGGAAGGCGGCGGCGCCGCGGTGCTGGGTTCCATTCAGCCGCAGCCCCTGCCGCATCAGCCCGACGGCAGCCTGCTGCTCGCCGACATCGAGGCCAACATCAAGCCGGACGACGCCCACTTCGCCCGCACGCGGCTGCTGACCCTGGAGAACACCATCGGCGGCAAGGTCCTGCCCATGGACTATCTGGCCGCCGCCTCGGCGCTGGCGCAGCGGCGCGGGCTGGCGCGGCACCTCGACGGCGCACGGCTCTTCAACGCGGCGGTGGCCGTGGACGCAGCAGACCCGTATGCCGCGGCGCGCCGCATCTGCAGCCACTTCGACAGCGTCTCCGTGTGCTTCTCCAAGGGCCTCGGCGCCCCGGTGGGCTCGGTGCTGTGCGGCTCGCGCGACTTCATCAAGGCCGCCCACCGCTGGCGCAAGATGGCCGGCGGCGGGATGCGGCAGGCGGGTCTGCTGGCCGCGGCGGCCCACCATGCGCTGGACCACCACGTGCGCCGGCTGGCCGATGACCATGCCCTCGCGCGCCGCCTGGCCGAGGGCCTGGCTGGGGTGCCAGGTCTTGCCGTCGAGACGCCGCAGACCAACATCGTGTTTGCCGACGTCGCCGATGCCGAGCGGGCGGCGGGTCTGCTGCCCTTCCTGAAGGAGCGCGGTGTGCTGGCCACGGGTCTGTACCGCCTGCGCTTCGTGACCCATCTGGACGTCGATGCGGCGGGCGTGGACCGCGCCATCGCCGCCGTCCGCGACTACTTCAAAGCCTGAACGGGAATTGCCATGCCCATCACCGACAACGAAGCCCTGACGCGGACCATCGAGCACCGCGAAATCTTCCACGACGAGATGCTGACCCTCATGCGACGCATCATGAGCGGCGAGATGTCGCCCGTGATGGCCGCAGCCCTGCTGATCGGCCTGCGCGTCAAGAAGGAGACCATCGGCGAGATCACCGCCGCCGCGCAGGTCATGCGCGAGTTCTCGATCAAGGTGCCGCTGGCGCCGCAGCCGCACCTGGTCGATGTGGTCGGCACGGGCGGCGACGGCGCGCACACCTTCAACATCAGCACCTGCTCGATGTTCGTGGCGGCCGCGGCCGGGGCGCAGGTGGCCAAGCACGGCAACCGCAGCGTCTCCAGCAAGACCGGCAGTGCCGATGTGCTCGAGGCCCTGGGCGCCAACATCATGCTCAAGCCCGAGCAGGTGGCGGCCAGCGTGGCGCAGTGCGGCATCGGCTTCATGTTCGCGCCCAACCACCACCCGGCCATGAAGAACATCGCCCCGGTCCGCAAGGAACTGGGCGTGCGCACCATCTTCAACATCCTGGGCCCGCTGACCAACCCGGCCGGCGCGCCCAATATCCTGATGGGCGTGTTCCACCCGGACCTCGTCGGCATCCAGGTCCGCGTGATGCAGCGCCTGGGCGCCGAGCATGCCGTCGTCGTGTACGGCAAGGACGGCATGGACGAGATCTCGCTCGGTGCGGGCACGCAGGTGGGCGAGCTGAAGAACGGCGAGATTCGCGAGTACGAGATCCATCCCGAGGACTTCGGTCTGGCCATGGCCTCGAACCGCAGCCTGAAGGTGGCCGGCCCCGAGGACAGCCGCCAGATGCTGCTCGGCGCCCTGGCTGACGAGCCCGGTCCGGCGCGCGACATCGTGCTGCTCAACGCCGGCGCCACGCTCTACGCCGCCAATGTGGGCGAGAGCATCGGCGATGGCATCGAGCGCGCCCGCGAAGCCATCCGCTCCGGTGCGGCCCGCGCGAAGCTCGACCAGTTCGTGGCGACGACCCGGTCGCTGGGCGCATGAGGTCCAGCGCCGCGCTGTTCCGGCGCCTGCGGGACGAGATCCCGCAGGCCCGCCAGGTGCTGCTGCCGCGCGTGGAGGTGCATCCGCTCTCCTGGGGTCTGGGCCTGACGGGCACGGCGCTGGGCCTGTGGGGCGTGCCCGCGCTGCCGGCCGCGATGCGGCCCGGTGCCGGCTGGCTGGCCCTCGGGCTTGTCGTCGCCGGCATGGCCGTGTGGGGCTTCATGCGCCGCGAGCACCTGGGCTGGCGGCTGGACTTCGCGGCGCGGCAACTCGATCCGGTCGGCGTCGACGGGGAGTCGCGCCGGCTCGACGGCAGCGGCTGGGGCCTGTTCTGCGTGGGCGGGGCCAAGCGCCGCTCGCTCGCGCTCGAGTTCCGCCATGAGGACGGCGGCAAGGCGCTGCGCGTGCTGGAGACGCGAGCCGGCGCGAGCCGCGAGGAGCACCAGCTCGTGAGCCAGATCGCCGATGCGCTGGCTGAGCGCCTGCAGATGCGGCGCGAGGGGCTGACGCTGTGAGCGTGGCCACCTCCCCCTTGAACTTCTGAATCAAGCCAAGACCATGTCCGACATCCTGAACAAGATCAACGCCGTCAAGCACGAGGAAGTGGCCGCGGCACGCGCCGTGCGCTCGCTGGCCCGTCTTCGCGAGGAAGCCGCGGCCCAGGGGGCCACGCGCGGCTTCGTGGCCTCGCTGCGCAGCGCCATCGCGGCAGGCCGCAGCGGCGTGATCGCCGAGGTCAAGAAGGCCAGCCCCAGCAAGGGCGTGCTGCGCGAGGATTTCCGCCCGGCCGAGATCGCGCAGAGCTATGCCCGCCACGGCGCGGCCTGCCTGAGCGTGCTGACCGACCGTCCCTTCTTTCAGGGCGCGACGGAGTACCTGCAGGCCGCGCGCGCTGCATGCGATCTGCCCGTGCTGCGCAAGGACTTCATGGTGGACGAGTACCAGATCGTCGAGGCCCGGGCCATGGGCGCGGACTGCGTGCTGCTGATCGCGGCCAGCCTCGATGACGCGCTGATGGCCGATCTCGAGGCCTGCGCGCTGGACCTGGGCATGGACGTGCTGGTCGAGGTGCACGACGGGGCCGAGCTCGATCGCGCGCTGCGGCTGAAGACGCCGCTGGTGGGCATCAACAACCGCAATCTGCGCACCTTCGAGGTCACACTGGACACCACCCTGGGCCTGCTGCCCCGCGTGCCGGCGGACCGCCTGCTGGTGACGGAGTCCGGCATCCTCTCGCGTGCCGACGTCCAGCGCATGCGCGATCACGACGTGCACGCCTTCCTCGTGGGCGAGGCTTTCATGCGCGCGCCCGAACCCGGCGAGGCCCTCGCGGCCCTGTTCGCCTGATGCAGGCCTCTTTGCTGGACGACGGCGGCGCCCTGGCGCCCAATGCCCTCGCGCGCCCGCTGGGCGAGGTGCTGGAGGCCACGGTGCTGTCGCCCGGCTGGCAGGCCGTGGTGCAGGACTGGCGCCGAAGCGCCGCCGGGCAGGCCCTGGTCGCCCACGTGGAGCGGCGCCAGCGCGAAGGCGCCACGGTCTTCCCGGCCCAGCCGCTGCGGGCGCTGAGCCTCACGCCGCTGGAGCAGGTGCGCGTGGTCATCCTGGGTCAGGATCCCTACCACGGTGCCGGGCAGGCCGAGGGCCTGGCCTTCTCGGTGCCGCCGGGCCAGAAGCTGCCGCCCTCGCTGCGCAACATCTACAAGGAGCTGCAGCGCGATCTCGGCCAGCCGCCGTCGCGCGACGGGCACCTGATGGCCTGGACGCGCCAGGGCGTGCTGCTGCTCAACACCTCGCTGACGGTGGAGGAGGGCGCCGCGGGCAGCCATGCGAAGAAGGGCTGGGAAGCCCTGACGGATGCGCTCATCGCCGCCACGGCGGCCCATGCGGCGCCCAAGGCGTTTCTGCTGTGGGGCGCCCACGCGCAGGCCAAGGCGCCGCTGATCGAGGCGGCCGGCGGTCAGCATCTCGTGCTGCAGGCCAACCATCCCTCGCCGCTGTCCGCCACGCGGCCGCCGCAGCCCTTCATCGGCTGCGGTCATTTCGGCGCGGCGCAGGCCTGGCTGGCCGCGCGTGGCGTGAGCCTGGACTGGCGTCTCTGATCGACGTGCGCTGAAGTCTTGATGGAGGCTGCTGGCGCAAGTCAGCGGGTCGCTAGCGGATATCATCGCCGCCCATTGATCTTTGTGCGGCCGGGCCCTCATGTTTCCTAACGCTCTACCTCGTGTGCATGTTTCCCTACTCCGTTCTGTGTTCGGCCTGGCTCGGAGGGCAACGCTTCTTTGCCTGCTGCCCGTCCTGGTCGCCAGTGGATGTGGCGGCGGCGGAGGTGGTGGTAGTGCTGGGGCCGGCCAGGTCGAGACACCGGCCGGAACGCAGCTGACGGTCCAGGTTTCCGGGCTCAGTGCCGCGGGAAGTCTCGTGCTCAAGAGCAGCCGCGACGAGTCCCTGACCATCAATGCCAACGGCCAGTCCAGCTTCGCCACCCTGATTCCCGTCGGAGGCACCTACAGCGTCGCCGTGCTCAGCCAGCCCGTCGGGCAGACCTGTTCCGTCGCGGCAGGCACTGGCGCGGGGGCGGGGGTGACGGCGAAGTCGGTTCAGGTTCTCATCACCTGCTCGACCACTGCCTACAGCGTGGGCGGTACCGTGAGCGGCCTCGCGCCTTCAGGGCGCTTGACGCTCGCCAACAACGGTGCTGACGCCCTGTCCATCAGCGCGAACGGCAGCTTCACCTTCGCCACGCCGGTCGCCTTCAATGGCAGCTATGGCGTCACGGTGACTGAGCAGCCGTCGGGCCAGACGTGTACCGTGGGTGCGGGCTCCGGCGCCGGCCTCTCGGCAGACGTCCGCCACGTGCAGGTGACCTGTGCCGCGAGCACCTTCGCCGTGGGCGGCGTGGTGTCCGGCCTTGCGCCCGGCAAGCAGGTCACCCTTCTGGTCAATGGTGCCGATCCGGTCACGGCCACAGCTGACGGAAGCTTTGTGTCGCCGGCGCGCGTGGCCTACGGCGCCAGCGCGTCGATCACCGTCAGCAGCCAGCCGCTGGGCATGAGCTGCTCGGTGCTGAACGGTTCGGTCGCCGGCATCACGTCGGACTACCTGGCCAGCCGCGTCATCTGCTCGGCGGAGACCTATGTCGTATCAGGCGTGGTCAGCGGGCTGGAGGCTGGCCGACAGCTGACGCTCTACAACAACGGCTCCGACGCCCTCACGGTGAGCAAGAACGGCAGCTTCTCGTTCCCGGCGCCGGTGCCGTTCAATGGCAGCTACGCCGTGACCGTCAGTTCGCAGCCTGCAGGGCAGACCTGTTCCGTCCAGTTCGGCGCTGGGGCCGGCGTGACCGCGCCCGTCGGGAAGGTTTCCGTGGTGTGCGCGGGCAACAGCTTCTCCATTGGCGGCAACTTGACCGGACTTGCAGCGGGCAGACAACTGACCCTGTTCAACAACGGCACGGATGCGCTGACCCTGACGAGCAACGGCCCCTTCACCTTTGCATCGCCGGTGGCCGACAACGGCAGCTACCTGGTCACTGTCAGCACCGCCCCTCAGGGGCAGGCCTGCACCGTGCGCGGCGCTTCGGGTTCCGCGGTGACGGCGGCCGTTCGAAGCGTCAGCGTCGAATGTGCCCGCAACTCGTTCACGCTCGGGGGCACCGTGACGGGCCTTGCCGCGGGCGGACAGGTCACGCTTTACAACAACGGCACGGACCCCGTGACCGTGTTGGGGAACGGAGGCTTTCGATTCAACGCCCCGGTGGCGTCCGGTGGTGCCTACGCCGTCAGCGTCGGCACCCAACCCAATGGTCAGCTCTGCAGTGTCCTGAACGCATCGGGGGGGCGGATGGTCGATGACGTCGGCAATCTGCAGGTGTCCTGCAAGGACGCCTACTCGATCGGCGGCACCATCACCGGCCTGGGCAATCTGGAAGGGCTTGTCATCGCGAACGGTTCGGACCTGGCGCCTGTCCCGCCGGGCGCCACGACCTTCGCGCTGCCTACCCGGGTGTCTTCCGGCAGCCCCTACACACTGACCGTCCGTTCGCAGCCGACGCCGAGCACCGGCCCCGTGGCGGTGACGCTCTCCTGCGCCGTCAGTGCCGGCTCCGGCGTGGTCGGAACTCGTCCAGTTGACGACGCCCGCGTCGTGTGCGGCGGCAGCGTGGAGGTCCGCACGCCTGGGGCTCATGCCTGGACGGTGCCCAGCGGTGTGACGCAGCTGACCCTGGTCAGCGCGACGGGCGGCGGCGGCCCGGGTTCCGGGAACAGCGCGTTCGCCGATGGCGGGTCTGGGGCTACGGTTTCTGTCTCCGGAGTCGCTGTCACTGCGGGCAACGTGCTGACACTGCAGGTGGGGGATGGCGGTGAGGCGCAACGAGGCGGCGATGCCTCTGCAGTGACGCTGGCCGGGGCATCGACGCCGCTGCTGGTGGCCGGTGCGGGCGGCGCCGCTGGGCGATCCTCGGGCCTGGCCACGGGTGGGCGAGGCGGTTTTGCCGACATCGGCAGCGGTGGACGGAGCGGTGGCGATGGCACCATCGGGTATCCGCCCAATTCTGCGACGGTCGATGGCGGCCTGGGCGGGGCCGGCGGGCTGGGTGGCGCCGGAGGCTTCGGCTTCTTCGGCGGCTCCGGGGCGCACGGGCAGTCCGGCCTGTCCGGCGTGCTGGTGCCAGGCGCTGCGGGCTCCTATCCCGCCGGTGGCGGTGGCGGTGGATATGGGGGTGGCGGTGCGGGTGGCAGCGGATTCAGCAGCTACGGCGGTGGGTCCTCCACCGGCGGTGGCGGCGGCGGCGGTGGCAGCCTGATCCCGCCCGGTGGTAGCGGTACGTGGGCCGGCAATGGCGGGTCCGCCGGCAAGGGCGGTGCAGGTTCCGTGCTTCTGCGGTACTGAGCGCCCTCCGGGGAGGCCATCGAGGCCTCCCGCTACCGGTCGCTTTCCGCCTTCCGCCCGACGGGCATGGCCCAGCGGTGGCCCCATGCGTCCGCGTGCCCCCCCGGGCTTCCGTGGCGGGGCTCCGCGCGGCCCGGGCAGCCTCCCTGCCACGGCGGCAGGCATTGCCATGCAGGACCCGGCCTGCCCTGACCTGGGGCCTGGGCACCTCCTCTATGCCGCATGCAGCAGGGCGACCGACGAGGGGGCCTCGGGCGGGGCCCCGCGCCCGGTCCGCCCTCATCAAATACGCCAGCGCCCGCGCTGCCTGCTCCGGGTAGACCCTGGGGGCATCCCCATCCCGCACTTGGTTCTAAACTGGTATTGTTCCAGTTGGAGCCATGGTGCATTGCGCCCGCTTCCTTCCCCCTGAAAGCGCTCTTTCGGCGACTGTCATGCGACGCATCGCGAGCCGGGGTCGAATTGGATGTAAGCCAGTGCAATACCAATTGACGCTCGGCTAATTCTGGTACTAAACTGGTATTACTATGAATCACCCGCTGCCCCTGCACCACACCCTGGCGAGCCCCTCGGCGCTGGCCCGGGTCCGCTACTGGGTGGGGGTGGATGGCGGTGGCACGGGCACGCGCGTGAAGCTGGCTGATGCCACCGGGCGCGTGCTGGGGCAGGGCGAGGCCGGCCCCTCGGCGCTGGGGCAGGGCGTGGCGCAGGCCTGGCGCCACATCCAGGCGGCGCTGGCGCAGGCGGCCGCGCAGGCCGGGCTGGGCGAACTGGCGCTGGAAACCTGCGCGCTGGGCGCCGGCCTGTCCGGTGCCAACGTGCTGGCGGATGCCCAGGCCTTCATCGACACGCAGCCGGGCTTTGCGGCCGTGCTGCTCGAGAACGACGGCTACACCACCGTGCTGGGCGCCCATGGCGGCGCCCCGGGGCTGGTCGTGGCGGCCGGCACCGGGACGGTCGGCGAGGTGCTGCGGGCCGACGGCTCGCGGGCGATTGCCTCGGGCTGGGGCTGGGTCTGCGGCGACGAGGGCAGCGGGGCGTGGCTGGGTTTGCGGGCGATGGCGCATGCCCAGCAGGCCCAGGATGGCCGCGTGCCGGTGAGCGAGCTGGCGCGCCGCGTGTGGGCCGTGGCCGGCCAGGACCGCGAAGCCATCCTGGCCTGGTGCGCCGGGGCCGGCCAGCACGGCTACGCCTCGCTGGCGCCGCTGGTGCTGGATGTCGCCGATGCCGGTGACGCGGCGGCCCTGGCCCTGCGGGCGCAGGCCGTCGCTGCCCTGGAGCAGCTGGCCCACAGCCTTGATCCGCAGGCGGAATTGCCCCTCGCCCTTGCCGGCAGCATCGCCAAGCGTCTTTTGGCCTATTTCTCAGGCAACATTCGTGCCCGTTGCGTCGAGTCCCAAGGAGATTCGGCCGACGGCGCACTGCTCTTGGTCGGCAGTGCACTCAACGACAAGACGGGTACACGATGACAAAGCTGCCGTTCCAATTCAAGCCTGATCCCGAAGCCGCCTCGCCGCTGTACATGCAGCTGGCCCACAAGCTGGCGCAGGCGATCCGCGAAGGCCACTACCAGGCCGATGAAGCCCTGCCCTCCGAGCGGGTGCTCTCCGAGTCCCTGGACCTCTCCCGCGTCACGGCCCGCAAGGCCATCGACCGCCTGGTGGAGCAGGGCCTGATCATCCGCAAGCGCGGCTCCGGCAATTACATCGCCCCCAAGCTCGAGCAGCCGCTGTCGCGCCTGACGAGCTTCTCGGAGGAACTGCACCAGCGCGGCTTCAAACCCAGCTCGCGCTGGCTGACGCGCGGCTTCTCCCTGGCCGCGCCGGACGAACAACTCTCCCTGGGCCTGACCACCGGCCAGCGCGTCGCGCGCCTGGAGCGCCTGCGCCTGGCCGATGCCGTGGTCATGGCCTACGAAGTGAGCGTGCTGCCCGAGGCGGTGCTGCCGGACCCCGAGTCCGTGAGCGCCTCGCTCTACGAGCACCTGGGCCGCCTGGGCGGCGCCCCGGTGCGCGCGCTCCAGCACATTCGAGCCATCAACGCCGACTCCCGCCTTGCCAGCCTGCTGGAAGTCCCCGTGGGTCAGGCCGTGCTGTTCATCACACGGGTGGGCTATCTGGAATCGGGTCAGGCCGTGGAGCTGACCCATTCGTACTGCCGCAGCGACTACTACGACTTCGTTGCGGAGATGAGGCGGGATGGATGACCGAAGCACAGCGCACTGACGGATTCGTACTGACACCTGCGGGATTCATCCGCGGTGTGCTGGAGCATCAAGGAGGCCGCATCACCCGGATCGAGGGCGAGGCGGTCACCGAGTACGAGGTCCGCCACGGATCTCAGGATCTGCCCCTGATCCTTCCCGGCTTCATCGACGTGCACGTGCACGGCGGCGGCGGCCGGGACACCATGGAAGGCGGCGACGCGGCGCGACAGATCGCCCGGCTGCATGTGCGCCACGGCACGACCTCGCTGCTGGCCACGACCATGACGGCGCCGATGGACGAGATCCGCGCGGCGCTGACGGCCCTGGGCCCGGTGTGCCGCGAGCGCGAGCCGCAGGCCGCGCGGGTGCTGGGCGTGCATCTCGAGGGGCCCTACATCAACCCCGGCAAGCTCGGCGCACAGCCCGACTTCGCCAAGGCCGCCAGCATCTCCGAGGTGCAGGCGCTCGACGCCCTGGCGCCCATCCGCCTCATCACGCTGGCGCCGGAGCTGCCCGGCAATCTCGACCTCACCGAGCAGCTGCGCGCGGCCGGCTTCCAGGTGCAGATCGGCCACACGCTGGGCACCTACGAGGACGGCGTCGAGGCCCTGGAGCGCGGCGCCGGCGGCTTCACGCACCTCTTCAATGCCATGACCGGCCTGCATCACCGCGAGCCCGGCATGGTGGGCGCGGCGCTGGCCCATGCGCGCTACGCCGAGATCATTCCCGACCTGCTGCATGTGCATGAGGGCGCCGTGCGCGTGGCCCTGCGGTCCATCCCCTGCCTCTTCTGCGTGACCGACTCGACGGCTGCCGCCGGCATGCCGGATGGCGAGTACGGCCTCGGCCGCCACCGCGTCACCAAGTGCATGGGCGGCGTGCGCCTGCCCGACGGCACGCTGGCCGGCAGCACGCTCACGATGGACCAGGCGCTGCGCAATCTCGTGGGCCTCGGGCTCGAGATGGCGGACGCCTCGCGCCGCGTCTCCACCTATGCGGCGGATTACCTGGGCCTGAACGACCGCGGCCGGCTGGCCGTGGGCGCGTGGGCGGATTTTGTTGTGCTGGACCGTGATTTGCAGGTGCAAGGCGTGGTCGTTGAAGGAGATGGAATTGACCTCGCTTGATCTCAAGACCCGCATGCTGGAAGAGTGCCTCTCGGCGCCTGCGGCCGTGGCGCGCCAGCTGGCCGCTGACCAGAACGCCTATGCGGCGCTCGGCGATTCGCTGCGCGCCTCGCCGCCCAGCAGCCTGCTGACCGTGGCGCGCGGCAGCTCGGACCATGCCGCGCACTTCATGGCCTACCTGATGATGGCGCGCCTCGGTCGCGTCGTGACCTCGCTGCCGATGTCGCTCATCACGCTCTACCAGAGCAAGATCGCCTGCGAAGGGCTCGTGTCCTTCGCCTTCTCGCAGTCCGGCCAGAGCCCGGACCTCGTCGTGCCGACGAAGTTCTTCCGCGAAGGCGGTGCGCGCACGGTGGCCTTCGTGAACGCCGCGGGCTCGCCGCTGGCCGAGGCCGCGGAGCATGTGTTCTCGCTGCATGCCGGCCCGGAGAACAGCGTCGCCGCGACCAAGAGCTACATCACCCAGCTCGTGGCCGGTGCCCGCGTCGTCGCGGCCTGGCAGGGGGACGAGGACCTCGCCGCCGCGCTGCAGCAGCTGCCGGATGACCTGGTCAAGGCGGCCAGCCTGCGCTGGGACACGGCCGTCGAGGCGCTGCGCGGGGCCGACAAGCTCTTCGTCATCGGCCGCGGCACGAGCCTGCCGATCGCGCTGGAGGCGGCGCTGAAGTTCAAGGAGACTTGCGGCATCCAGGCCGAGGCCTTCTCCGGGGCCGAGGTCAAGCATGGCCCGATGGCGCTGGTGGAGGAGGGCTACCCGCTGCTCGTCTTCGCCCCGCGCGGCCCGGCACATGCCGGTCTCGTGGCCCTGGCCGAGGAAATGCGCGGCCGTGGCGCCCGCGTGCTGCTGGCGGCGCCGGCCGGCACGCCCGGTGCCGAGCTGGAGCTGGCCTGCACCGGCAACGAGGACCTCGATCCCATCGCCGCCGTCCAGAGCTTCTACCCGATGGTCGAGGCCCTGGCCCGCGCCCGCGGCCTGAATCCCGACCAGCCGCGCCATCTGGCCAAGGTCACCAAGACGCATTGAGGCAGGCGCCGTCATGACCCAAGCCCAAGACTTCCGCCCCGAGGACGCCGGCCAGCTGGTGATGGTCGACATCCAGGGCAAGACCCTGGACGCCGCCACCGCGGCCTTTCTGCGCGAGCACCAGATCCGCGCCGTGTGCCTGTTCCGCAAGAACCTCGGTACCGAGGACGAAGTGCGGCAGCTGACCCGCGATCTGCGCGAGGTCATGGGTCCGCACGCCCTGATCGGCCTCGACCAGGAGGGCGGCTCCGTCGTGCGTGCCACCTTCCTGCCGCAGGCCCCCTCGGCCATGGCCCTCGGCGCCGCGGGCGACAGCGAGCTGTGCGAGCGCGTGGGCGCCGCTGTGGCGCGCGGCCTGCGCAGCATCGGCGTGAACTGGAACTTTGCGCCGGTCCTGGACATCAACAACAACCCGGCCAACCCGGTGATCGCCGAGCGCAGCTTCTCCGAGCGCGCCGACGACGTCACCCGCCTGGCGGGTGCCTGGATGTGGGGCTCGCTGCGCGAAGGCGTGGCCTGCTGCGTCAAGCACTTCCCCGGCCATGGCGACACGCACGTCGACTCCCACCTGGCCCTGCCCACCGTGGACAAGAGCCGCGCCGAGCTGGACGCCCTGGAGCTGCGCCCCTTCCACGCCCTGCGCGAGATCGCGCCGGCGGTGATGACGGCGCACATCGTCTATCCGCAGATCGACCCCGAGTACCCGGCCACGCTGTCGGCCACCCTCCTGGGCGGCATCCTGCGCCGCGAGTGGGGCTACGACGGCGTGGTGATCACCGACGCGCTGATGATGAAGGCCATCTGCGAGCGCTACGGCTACGACCGTGCCGCGGTGCTGGCCCTGCAGGCGGGCGCCGACATGATCCTGGCCCAGGGCTCGCTGGAGGAGCAGGGGCAGTCCATCCGGGCGCTGCGCGAGGCCTTCGCGCGCGGCGACCTGACGGCGGCCCAGGGCGCCCGCGCCCGCGACCGCCTGGACCGCCTGGCCCGCGCCTATCCGGTCGCGCATGACGACTACGCCGGCGCCGTCCGCGAGGCCGACGGCGCCCTCATGGCCGAGGCCTGGGCGCGTGGCCTGGCCGCGCTGCGCGCCGCGAAGGCACCGGCACTGGAGGCGCCGATCCGCGTCTACGTCCAGACCGACGTGCCCACCGACATGGTCAGCGAGGCCGGTCCGACGGGCGCGCAGATCGCGGGCCTCTTCAGCGGCTTTGCCGATGCCGAGATCGTCATGCTGGACGACCTGCTGGGCCTGGACTGGTCGCAGGTGCCCGCGGACGGCCGCCAGACGATCGTCGCCTCCACGCACCGCATGCGCTACGGCGCCAATGCCGGGGCCTGGCAGCCCGACCTGCACCTCGTCCTGTGGAACCCGTTCCAGGCGCTGGATGTGCAGGGGCCGACCGTCATCAGCTGGGGCTATGCCGACGGCGCCCTGGCGGCGTTGAAGAGCTGGCTGCAGGGCGAGCTGGCCGCGACGGCCGTGGCACCGGTGAGCCTCGGCTGAGGCTGGCCAGAACAACAAGGAACTCCCATGAGCGCGACCCCGCACCCCCAGGATCCCCGGACGGCCACGCCGCTGCGCTGGGTGCCCAGCCTGTACTTCGTGCAGGGCCTGCAGTTCTTCGTCGTGATGCTGATCGCCAGCATGATGTACAAGAAGCTCGGGGTGGAGAACGACCAGATCGCGCGCTGGACCAGCGTCATCGGCCTGGCCTGGGCCTTCAAGCCGCTGTGGAGCCCCTTCTTGGAGCTGATCCCCAGCAAGAAGCGCATCGTCGTGAGCATGCAGTTCCTCGGCGCGGCCGGGCTGCTGCTCGTGGCGCTGGCCCTGCAGCTGCCGAGCTGGTTCGGGGCCTCGCTGGCGGTGTTCTTCGTGCTGGCCTATGCCTCCGCCACGCACGACATCGCCTGCGACGGGCTCTACATGGCCTCGCTGTCCGACAAGGAGCAGGCGGCCTACGCCGGCTGGCAGGGCGCCTTCTTCAATGCCTCGAAGTTCCTCACGCAGGGCGGCCTGCTGATCCTGGCCGGCGTGCTGGCCGAGCGCTTCGGCCTGAGCAATGCCTGGACGACGATCTTCGTCATGCTGGGCGTGCTGCTGGCCCTGCTGGCCAGCTACAACGCCATCGCGCTGCCGGACCCCCGCCCCGCTACGGCGCCCACGGGCGGTGCCTCGGCGGTCTGGCAGACGCTGGTGGAGGTCATCACCGATCTGCTGCGCAAGCCCGGCATCTGGCTCTTCCTGCTGTTCATCGTGCTGTTTCGCCTGGCCGAAGGGCAGGTGCAGACCATCGGTCCGCTGTTCCTGCTCGAAGCACGCGAGAAGGGCGGCCTGGGCCTCACGCAGGAGCAGACCGGGGGCGTCTACGGCACCGTGGGCACCGCGGCGTTCCTGGTGGGCAGCATCCTCGGCGGCTACTTCACCTCGCGACTGAGCCTGCGGCGTGCCATGCCGGTGCTGCTGGTGGCGATGGCGGTGCCCAGCGTGACCTTCTACTACCTCGCGGCGGCCCGCCCGACGGACATCCTCCACATCGGTGCGGCCATCGCGCTGGAGATGTTCGGCTACGGCTTCGGCTTCGTCGGGATGATTCTCTTCATCATGCAGGTCCTCGCGCCGGGGCGCTTCCAGACGGCGCACTACGCGCTGGGTTCGGGTGTGATGCAGCTGGGCTTCATCCTGGCGCGCTCCTTCAGCGGTGACGTGCAGCTGGCGCTGGGCTACGAGCGCTTCTTCCTGTGGACGATCGTGTGCGGGGCGCCGGCCTTGCTGCTGTACTTCTTCGTGCGCTTCCCCGATGCCCAGCGCGCAGACGCTGCCCAGGCGCCGGGGCAGTCCGACGCGCTGGCTGCCGGCCGCTGAGCCCGTGTCGATGCGCCCCTCCGTTCTTCATGTGGTAGGCCTTGTGCTTGCCTTGTCTCTTGGGCCGGCCACCGCACAGGGCGGGGCCGGCCGTTTTTTTGACGACTTCAGCGACGCCGACCTGACCGGGCTGCGGGCTGCGGGCTGGACGCCGCGCACCGCCGCTGGCCATCCCGGCGTCCCCGGCGCGCAGTGGGGTGAGTCCCAGCTGCGCCTCATCGACGATCCGGCGCTCAAGGGCAACCGCCTGCTGCGCCTGAGCGCCGAGACCGACGGCACCGGCCCCGGCACCCGCCAGGCCCAGCTGTGCCAGCAGCGCAAGTTCTTCGAGGGCACCTACGCCGCTCGGATCCGCTTCAGCGATGCGCCGGTGCAGGGCGTGGACGGTGACCCCGTCATCCAGACCTTCTATGCCGTGGCGCCGCTGCGGCATGACTACGACCCGCAGTTCAGCGAGATCGACTGGGAATACCTGCCCAATGGTGGCTGGGGCAGTGACAGGACGCGGCTCTACGGCATCAGCTGGCAGACCGTGCGCATCGAGCCCTGGGACGCCCACAACGGCTCGCACGAGGAGATGGGCGCGCTGGGCGCGGGTGACGCCGCCTGGCACGTGCTGCTCATGCAGGTGAGCGGCGGGCGCGTGCGACTGTTCCTCGATGGCCGGCAGGTGGCCGAGCATGGCGGGCGCAACTATCCTGTCGTGCCGATGTCGATCAACTTCAACCTCTGGTTCTCGCCGGGCGGGCTGCTGCCGGCCAGCGCGGTGACGCGGCGCTACGAGCAGGACGTGGACTGGGTCTTCCATGCACGCAACGAGGTCCTCGGCCCGCCCCAGGTGGCGGCGGCCGTGGCCGACTACCGCCGCCGCGGGCTGGCGCGCGAGGACGGCGTGCCCGCTTCGCAGCCGGCGCTGGACAGCCGCTGCGACTTCTGACTTCCGGCTGATGCCCTGATCCTGCGGGACTCCCATGACTGCTCCTTCACGCCTGGCCTCCGTCGATGCCCTGCGCGGCCTCACCGTCGCGGCCATGCTGCTGGTCAACAACCCGGGTGACTGGGGCGCCGTGTACTGGCCGCTGGAACACGCGGCCTGGAACGGCTGCACGCCGACGGACCTCATCTTTCCCTTCTTCCTGCTGATCGCGGGCGTCAGCCTGAGCCTCTCGACGGGCGGCCGCTGGAGCCGCGGCGAGCCGGCTGCCGCGCTCCTGCCGCCCCTGCTGACGCGCGCGGCCAAGGTGATCGCGCTGGGCCTGGTGCTGCACCTGCTGGCCTGGTGGCTGATGGACAAGCCGCAGTTCCGGCTGATGGGCGTGCTGCAGCGCATCGGCCTGTGCCTGGCGCTGGCGGCGCTGCTGGGCTCGCTCTGCCGGCGCGAACGCGGGCGCTGGGGGGCGCTGGCGGCGCTGCTGCTGGGCTACGGCACGCTGATGGCCCTGAACGGTGGCTGGGTGCCCGACAGCAACCTGGCATCGCGCCTGGATGCGCAGGTGCTGGGCCGCTGGAGCCTGCGGTGGGAGGGCGCCACCGGCCTGGGCCATGATCCCGAGGGCCTGCTCAGCACCCTGGGGGCGCTGGGCAGCACGCTGCTGGGCCTGATCGCCGGCGAGCGCCTGCGTCAGGGCCGCGGGCGCAGTCTCTGGCTGCCGGCCGCGGGGCTGCTGCTGGCGGGCGCCGTCAGTGCCCTGTGGGTGCCCTGGAACAAGCAGCTCTGGACGCCCAGCTTTGTCCTGTGGACCGGCGGCTGGGCCTTCGCGGCCCTGGCCCTGGTCTACGAGCTCGTCGACCGGCGCGGTCTGCCGCCGCTGGGGCGCATCTTTGGCGTCAACGCCATCGCCGCCTATGCCGGGGCCTGGATGTGCACGGTGTTCCTGGAGGGCTTCGGCTGGATGGGGCCGCTGTACCGCACCGTGTTTGCGCCGATTGGCGCCGCCTTCGGTCCCGAGTTCCAATCGCTCAGCTTTGCCTGTGTCTTTGTCCTCGTGTGGACCGCCATCGTGTGGCTGATGGACCGGCAGCGCTGGTACATCAAGCTCTGAGCGCCCCACGGCGCCTCTCCAGCGACGACAGGCAGGACCTTCATGAAGCATCGGACGATCGCCATCATCGGCGGCGGCACAGCCGGCTGGCTGGCCGCCAACCACCTGGGGCGCGAGTTGCTCGCGGACCCCGAGGTGAGCCTCACGGTCATCGAGTCCGACGAGGTCCCCATCATCGGCGTGGGCGAGGGCACGGTGCCCTACATCAAGCAGTCGCTGCAGAAGTTCGGCATCAGCGAGGCCGAGCTGCTGCTGTCCTGCGAGACCACCTTCAAGACCGGCATCCGTTTCCAGGGCTGGCTGGACGCCGCGCGGCACGGTGCAGATCACCACTACCTCCACGCCTTTGCCTCGCCCTTCCCGGGCGGCATCGACGTGACGCCGGCCTGGCTGGCGCAGGGTGGCGAGCCGGCCTTTGATGCGGTGTCCGTCGCAGCCGCTCTCTCGGCGGCCGGTCGCAGCCCCAAGCAGATCGCCTCGGGACCCTACGTGGGCGAGATGGACTACGCCTACCACGTCAATGCCCATCAGTTCGCCCAGCTGCTGGCGCGCAATGCGCAGCAGCGCTTCGGCGTGCGGCACCGGGTGGCGACGATCGTCGGCGCCGAGCGCGGCGAGGACGGCAGCATCACCGCCCTGCGCACCCGCAGCGGCGAGCGCCTGCCCTTCGACTTCTACGTCGACTGCAGCGGCTTCGCCTCGCTGCTGACCCAGGGCGTGCTCAAGGTGCCCTTCGTCGACAAGTCGCACCAGGTGCTGACAGATACCGCGCTGGTCCAGCAGGTGCCCTTCGGCCCTGACGAGCCCATCGCGCCCTACACCCTGGCCACGGCGCATCGCGCCGGCTGGATCTGGGACATCCCCGTCACCGAGCGCCGGGGGACCGGCTTCGTCTACGCCAGCGCCTACATGGGCGAGGATGAGGCCGTGCGTGCCTTCGCGCGCTACCTGGGCCGCCCGGAGGCCGGTTTCGCGCCGCGCCGGATCGCCATGAAGATCGGCTTCCGACAGGAGGTCTGGAGTCACAACTGTGTGGCCCTGGGGCTCGCGCAGGGCTTCGTCGAGCCGCTGGAGGCCACCTCCATTCTGCTGACGGACTTCGCGGCCCACCTGCTGTCCCGCAACTTCCCGCGCCAGCGCGGGGACGAGCCCGCGCTGCGACGCCATGTCAACGAGGCGACGCGCACGGCCTGGGAGCGCGTCATCGACTTCATCCAGCTGCACTACCACCTGTCGGATCGCAGCGACTCCGCCTTCTGGCTCGACAACCGGCAGTCCTGCCATCTGTCCGAGACCCTGCGCGAGCGCCTCGCGAAATGGCGCGTCGTGCCCCCGCAGGCCACGGACTTCGGCAGCCGCTTCGAGCTGTTCAGCGTCGAGAACTACCTCTACGTGCTCTACGGCATGAAGTTCCCGACACGCGGCTTCCCCGTGGACGCCGCCGAGCGCCGGGAGGCGCAGGTGCGCCTCGCCCAGGTCGGCGCACGGGCCCGCCACCTGGCCCAGGAGCTGCCCTCGCACCGTGAGTGGCTCGAGGGGCTGCGTGCGGCGGCGCAGGCCGCGCGCTGAGCCGGCGATCCGGCCTGCCCCCGTTCGCGTCCCGCCGGCCTGAGGCCGCCTCACCCACGCCCTGACGTCCGCCGCACCGCCGTCCCGCCTGACACGCGATGGCCTGGGCGGGCCTGCGCGTGCGCCATGCGCCTCCCCTGCAGCGTGCCCCTGAGCCGGGTCCCGTCGGCTGTCGACCCGGGCAGGGCCGGGCGTAGCAATCCAGCCTGCCCTCCCTGACATGAAAAAAGCCCGGCAGAGCCGGGCTTTCGGGGTGCGACCTTGCGGTGCGCGTTCGATCAGAACTTGGCGCTCAGGCCCAGGCGGTACGTCGTCTCGCCCATGAAGGACCAAGCCGGGTAGCCGACCTTCATGCTGCCCTTGACGTCCGGGTTGGTGGCGTCGGCGGCGCCGTACTGCACGTCGTCCTTCTTCAGCAGGTTCACGGCTTCGAAGGTCAGGCGCAGGTTCTTGTTGATGTTCCAGCCGGCGCTGAAGTCCAGCGAACCGTACGGATCGTGCATGCGGTAGCTGTAGTAGCCCGTCTCGCGGATCATGTACTTGGAACGCCAGTTGTAGGCCAGACGGGCCGTGTAGGCTTCCGTCTCGTAGAAGCCCACCAGGTTGAAGGTGTGCTTGGACGACTGGGTGAACAGGGCCAGGCGGTCGGGGTAGCTGGAGCTCGGGGCCTTCGCGTCGGCGTAGGTGTAGCTGCCGGCGAAGCCGAAGCCGTTGTCCAGGCTGTGGTTGATCTGGGCTTCGAAGCCGTTGATCTTGCCACCGCCGGCGTTGACGTACTGGTTGACGGTCCAGCTGTCGACCTTGCTCAGCGGATCCACCACGCCCAGCTTCTGGTTCGTCTTGACCAGGGCGGTCACGAAGTTGTCGATGGTCTTGTGATAGACCGCCGCCGACACCATGTTGCCCTTGCCGTAGTAGTACTCGATGCCCAGGTCGAACTGCTTCGAGGCTTGCGGCTTCAGACCCACGGTACCGAAGGTCATCGACTCGTTGCCGGCGCGGTCGTCGTTGTAGCCGGCCTGCTTGGTCAGGAACATGTACTCGAAGTTGGGGCGCGTGATGGCCTTGGAGGCGGCCACACGCAGCACCGTGTTCTTGTCGATGTTGTAGGCCGCGTTCAGGCTGGGCAGCCAGTCGCTGTAGCCGGCCTTCTCTTCGCGGATGGTGTTGCCCCAGCCGTCGTTGTTGGGCACGTCATTGGCAGCCAGCGGCGTGCCGTCGAACTTGTAGCCGCGACCCGTCACGTTGGTGTGGACGTAGCGCAGGCCGAAGTTGCCGCGCCAGCCTTCCTTCTCGAACTCGAACATGCCGTAGGCGGCCTTGTTGTCCTCCTCGATCTCGGCGAAGCTCGAACGCTGCGGGGTCCAGGACGCCGTGTTCTTGGCGTACAGGGCCGCCATGCCGTCCAGGTTGGCCTTGGGGAAGTCCCAGCCGTTCGGGCCCATCTTGATGGAGCCGCTGTACAGGTCGGCGGTGTTGCCGGAGATGGCGGTGCCGATGAACTTGGCGCGCAGGCCGCTCTGCTCGTACTTGTGCTTGGTGGCACGCACGCCGGCCTTGAAGGAGGTCAGGCCGTTCCAGTCGAGGTCGACGGTGGCGTCCGCCTGGGCGAAGTTCTCGCGGTCGGCATTCGGCTGCTGCAGGTCGGTGGCCCAGCCGGTCGGCACGAGCTTGGACGGCAGGTTGCCCACGCCCACGTTCATGTTGCCCGTCGGGGAGATCACGATCTGCTTGCCGGTGGCGTCGATCGTGCCCTGGAACTTCGGCAGGCTCTGGCCGTCATCCCACCAGCCCACGCCGTAGTTCATGGTGTGCTCGGTGCCGCCCTTGGCCTTGGTCTGGCCGGCGACGGCCTCGATCTTGAAGGCGTCGGCCTTGAACGTGCCGTTCAGGACCAGGCTGTCCGAGCTCATCTTGCCCTGGCGGGCCCAGGTCTGCATGAAGGTGTTGACCGGGTCCGCAGCACCGGCGACGGCCTTGACGCACAGACCGGCTGCATTCTTCTCCTTGCAGTTGCTGTCGTTCTGGCCCGTGAACAGGTACAGATTGCTGTTCGTGTTGTCGCCCGTCAGCTCCAGGGTCAGGTAGTTCAGGCCCAGCTCGACGTTGTCGGCGGGCTTGCCCTGCAGCGTCAGGTTCATGGCCGTGCGCTTGCGATCCTGCACGAAGGTGGCAGGGGCAACGTCGCCTGCCCAGCCGGCGTCGGACTCGATGCCGCGACGGATGTACTCGCTCTTTTCCTGAGCGCCAGCCACCAGGACACCGAAGGTCTTGGCGTCATTGCGCCAGCTGTACAGGCCCGCCACGTCCTTGGACAGGTCGGTGCTGACCGTGCCCTTGCCCAGCTTGAGGCTGGCGAAGGCCGTGCCGGCCTTCAGGTCCAGGGGCTTGCGGGTCTTGACGATCACGGTGCCGCCGATGCCGCCTTCGGTCAGGTCGGCCTGGGAGGACTTGTAGACCTCCATGCCGCCGATCAGCTCGGAGGGCAGCAGGGAGTAGTTGAAGGAGCGGTCCACGGTGGCCTGGTCATACCAGCCGGTGGAGGCCACGGTCTGGCCGTTCAGGGTGGTGTAGGTCATCTGCGGATCGGAACCGCGGACCGACACCGTAGCGCCCTGGCCGAAGGCCCGGCCGACGGTGATGCCGGGCAGGCGGCCCAGCGACTCGCCGACATCGGAGTCGGGCAGCTTGCCCACGTCTTCGGCCGTCACCGCATCGACCACAGCGCTGGCGTTGCGCTTGATGTTGGCGGCCGATTGCAGCGATGCCCGGATGCCGGTGATGACCACCTGCTCCAGCTGATTGCCCTCCTTCTTGGACGGCTCGGCCTGCTGTGCCTGTGCTGCCATTGCAGCGCTCAGCAGGGTGATGCTCACCGCTGCGGCGATGGGGGTCTTCATGACCTTCATGAACTGCTCCTCGATGTGGCCAGCGAACATGGGTCTGGCCTGTTGAAAGACTTGATGCCGTCGTCCCAGCAGCGCGAGCCGCGAGGCGAAGACATCTCCGATACACACCTCAAATGCAACCAATGCCATGCCACTATAACGAGCAATAGATCCACTTTGCTACCACTTTTGGGGCCGTGTTTTCCCTGCTGTGGCGCGACTACGACCTGTGAGGAATCGCTTCGGGCCGCGCGAAGTGTCGCTTCCAATGGAGGGGGAAGCAAAGGCTGCTTGGTAGTCGATTGGTATTCTTGATGGGGGTCGTCGGGCGCTGCACTGCGGGTCGTTCGCAAGCGAGTGTGAACCGAGGCGGCTTGGGGCGGGGCGGTGGCCGCGTGGGGTGGCGGACGGTGAGGGCGGCGTGCTGCCCGTTCAGGTTTTCTTGATCCGCCGGTTCAGAAGCTGCTATAGTCGCGGGCTCCGCTTCGGTGGGTGCAAATGCCGGATCGCGGCGGCCGCAAGGCCATCGGGATCTAGTGCTTGCGCTGGCCGCTGGCGCGCAGCCCAGAGATAAAGTTTTCGCAAGAATGCTTGAGATTCTCAAAAGCTGTGCTACAGTAGCGGGCTTGCCTCGGAGGGGTGGCCGAGTGGTTAAAGGCAGCAGACTGTAAATCTGCCCGCTTACGCGTACGCTGGTTCGAATCCAGCCTCCTCCACCAAGGCAAAGCACAGTCGATGAGTCGGTGGTTCTGGCTCAAAGAGAAAACTCCCGGGCGGGAGTAGTTCAATGGTAGAACCTTAGCCTTCCAAGCTAATGACACGGGTTCGATTCCCGTTTCCCGCTCCAGCGGCAGCTTGTAGGTCATGTCGGCACCGGTTTGATGATGTGTAGACATCGTCGCCAAACCCGTGTCGATGCCCATGTGGCTCAGTGGTAGAGCACTCCCTTGGTAAGGGAGAGGTCACGCGTTCGATCCGCGTCATGGGCACCACCTTTTTTCTCCCCCTTCTCTTTTCTGATCTGATCGCCAGGAGCGCAAGATGGCAAAAGGCAAGTTTGAACGTACCAAGCCGCACGTGAACGTGGGCACGATTGGTCACGTTGACCATGGCAAGACCACGCTGACGGCTGCGATCGCGACCGTGCTGTCGAAGAAGTTCGGTGGCGAGGCCAAGGCCTATGACCAGATCGACGCTGCGCCCGAAGAGAAGGCACGCGGCATCACGATCAACACGGCTCACGTCGAGTACGAGACCGCCAACCGTCACTACGCTCACGTGGACTGCCCGGGTCACGCTGACTATGTGAAGAACATGATCACCGGTGCCGCCCAGATGGACGGCGCGATCCTGGTGTGCTCGGCCGCTGACGGCCCGATGCCCCAGACCCGCGAGCACATCCTGCTGGCACGTCAGGTCGGTGTGAAGTACATCATCGTCTTCCTGAACAAGTGCGACATGGTGGACGACGCCGAGCTGCTGGAGCTGGTGGAAATGGAAGTCCGCGAGCTGCTGAGCAAGTACGACTTCCCTGGCGACGACACCCCGATCATCAAGGGTTCGGCCAAGCTGGCGCTGGAAGGCGACGCAGGCGACCTGGGCGAGCAGGCCATCATGCGCCTGGCTGACGCTCTGGACAGCTACATCCCCCAGCCG
>NZ_JASVDS010000011.1 GCF_030285365.1 Roseateles subflavus
GCGCGGGGCCATCGGCGAGATCTGCATCGGCGGGCAGGGCCTGGCGCTGGACTATCTGAACCAGCCCGAGCTGACGGCGCAGGCCTTCATCGCGCATCCGTTCAAGCCCGGCCAGCGGCTGTACCGCAGCGGCGACCTGGGTCGCTGGCGCGAGGACGGCACGCTGGAGTTCATGGGCCGGCGCGACCAGCAGGTCAAGCTGCGGGGCTTCCGCGTGGAGCCCGGCGAGGTGCAGAGCCGGCTGCAAGAGCACCCGGCGGTGGCGCAGGCCGCCGTCGTGGTGGACCAGGCCGACAAAGGGAACAAGCGCCTGGTGGCGTACTACGTCACGGCGGAGGGCGCGACGCCGGTGTCGGTGCAGGAACTGCGCGACCACTTGGCCGCAGAACTGCCCGATTACATGGTGCCCAGCGCTTTCGTATGGCTGCCACAACTGCCGATCACACTCAACGGCAAGCTGGACCGCAAGGCCTTGCCGCCGCCAGATGACGACGCCTTCCATGCCGAACGCTATGCCGCCCCGGAGGGAGCCATTGAGGCCGAGCTTGCGGCCATCTGGTCAGAGCTCCTGGGACGGCCGCTGGTGGGGCGGCATGACAACTTCTTCGAACTGGGCGGGCATTCGCTCCTGACGCTTCGCATGCTTGAGCGCATGCGCCAGGCCTCGTTGAGCGCCGACGCCTCGACCTTGTTCCAGTCACCGACGCTGGCGCGCTTTGCGGCCGGCACCAAACGAATCAGGGAAATTGTTCTATGACCACTGCCGAGCTTCTGCGCAGCTTGAATGCCCGGGGCGTTGCCCTGTCTTTGAAGGGCGATGAACTGTCGGTCAAGGCGGAAGAGGGAGTCCTCGATGATCAGGCGCTGCTGACGCTGCTGCGCCAGAACAAGGCTGCGCTGATCGCCGCGCTGAAGGGCGGTGCGATCAGCATGCAGGGAGACGGCCAGGTGATGGCACCGCCGGCGGCCATCCCCGAAGGCGCCACGACGATCAGGCCAGAGATGCTGCCCTTGGTGCAGTTGACGCAGGCGCAGATCGATGGATTGATCGGGCAGATTCCTGGCGGCGCCGCCAACATTCAGGACATCTACCCGCTGGCCCCGCTCCAAGAGGGCATGCTCTTCCACCACCTGATGGAGGATCAGGGGGATGTCTACCTGCTGCGCAGTGTGATGCGTTTCAAGCGCCGCGATCAGCTGGATGCGTACTTGTCGGCGTTGCAGCGGGTCATTGATCGCCATGACGTTCTGCGCAGCTCGGTGCATTGGGAGTCATTGCCGGAGCCCATCCAGCTTGTGCAGCGCTCCGCGGCGCTTCCGGTCCTGGAGCTGCCGGCCATGAGCAGCGCGGAGATGGTGAGCCAATCCGACCCGCGTCGACTTCGCCTGGATGTGCGCCAGGCACCCATGCTGCAGGCGCGCATTGCCCGGGAAACCGGCGCCACCACCGACGGGGAACCCTGGCTGCTGGCCTTGCTGGTGCAGCACCTGGCCATCGACCACACCGCCCTGGACACGGTGCAGCAGGAGATCGAGGCCATCATGATGGGCCGCGAAGACCTGCTGGCAACCCCACAGCCTTACCGCAACTACGTGGCCCAGACCAGGCACGCGATGCCCCGCGAGGCGCACGAAGGCTTCTTCCGGCAGATGCTGGCGGGCATTGATGAGCCCACGACGCCCTACGGTCTTGATGACGTGATGGGCAGCGGCCTGGGCATCGAGCAGGCGCAGCAGCAAGTCGACAGGTCCTTGGTCTCCAGCCTGCGGGGATTGGTCCGATCCCGTGGCCAGAGCATGGCCAGTGTGTGCCATCTGGCCTATGCGATGGTGCTGGGCGCGCTCTCAGGTCGAGAGGACGTGGTGTTCGGCACGGTGATGTTCGGGCGCATGCAGGCCGGGCCGGGTGCGGATCGTGCGCTGGGGCTCTACATCAACACCTTGCCTTTGCGGATTCGACTGACCGGAAGGGGCGCTGCCGATGCCCTGCTGCAGGCCCAGGCGGACCTCGCCCGGCTGCTGCAGCACGAGCATGCGCCCCTGTCCCTGGCCAAGCGTTGCAGCGAGCTCCCAGGCGACAAGGTGCTGTTCAGCGCACTCTTGAACTACCGACACAGCCAGGACATCGAGACACTGCCTCAACGGTGGTCACAGGAACTCGGCCTGCAGCTGGTGTACTCGGAGGAGAGCAGCAACTTCCCGTTCAATATGGACGTGGACGACAGCGGCGCCGGTCTCACACTGACCGCGCAGGTGGCCGGGCATGGTCGCGCGCAGGACGTCTGCGCGCTGATGGCCCAAGCGCTGGCAAGTCTGGAGCAGGCGCTGCGCGAAGGCGGGCAGGGCGCGCTGAGTGCGCTGCCGGTGCTGCCGCTGGCGCAGGAGGAGCGGCTGCAGGGCTTCGGCCAGCCGGCCCAGGCGCTGAGCGCCGAGCTGGCCCAGCGCTTTGACGAGCAAGGCAGCCTGCATGGGCTCATCCAGGCGCAGGCCCGGCGCAGCCCGCAGGCGCTGGCCCTGGTGGACGAGCAGGAGCAGCTGAGCTATGCCGAGCTGGACGCCCTGACGCAGCGACTGGCGGCCCACATCGCGCCGCATCTTGCGGGTGCGAAGGAAGCGAAGGACGGCCAGCCCCTGGTGCTGCTGTGCCTGCCCCGCGGGGCGGCGCTGGTGGCCGGCGTGATCGCCGTGCTCAAGGCTGGCGCGGCCTACGTGCCGGCGGACCCGGCCTACCCCAGCGAGCGTCTGGGCGCCATGCTGCGCGACAGCGGGGCCCGGGTGGTGCTCACGCATGGCGAGCTGGAGGCCTCGGCGCAGGCCCGCCTGGCGATGGCCGTGGCGGCGCAGGAACAGCCGCCGGTGGTGCTGGATGTGCATGAGCTGCGCCAACAACAGGCAACGGAGCAGTCCCTGCCGCAGGCGAGCGCATCGTCCCTGGCCTACGTGATCTACACCTCGGGCTCCACCGGGACGCCCAAGGGCGTGATGGTCGAGCACCGCCAGGCCCTGAGCCAGCTCGGCGCGGTGGTGCAGCGCACGGGGCTGAGCGCGCAGGACCGCGTGCTGCAGTTCGCCTCGGTGGCCTTTGACGTGTCGGTGGAGGAGATCTTCGCGACGCTGGGCGTGGGGGCCACGCTGGTGCTGCGCAGCGACGCCTGGCTGCAAGGGGCGCCGGCCTTCTGGCAGCGCTGCCAGGCCCACGGGATCACGGTGGCGGACCTGCCGCTGCAGTTCTGGGAGCAGCTCATCCAGCAGGACGAGCCGATCGCAGCCAGCCTGCGGCTGATCATCATCGGCGGCGAGGCGCTGAACCAGCGGGCGCTGGCGCGCTGGTGGCAGCGCGAAGGGCACCGCCCCACGCTGCTCAACGCCTACGGTCCGACCGAGACCACGGTGAACGCCACCATCCACGAGCCCGGCGCGGGCCAGGAGGAGTGGCGGGCCATCGGCCAGGCCATGGCCAACACGCGGCTGTACGTGCTGGACGCCCACCGGCGTCTGGTGCCACCGGGCGTGGTGGGAGAGCTCTACATCGGCGGCGCCGGAGTGGCGCGAGGCTATCTGGGCCGTCCGGATCTGACGCAGGAGCGATTCCTGGCCGATCCCTTCGTGCAGGGTGGATCGGGGCGGATGTACCGCACCGGCGACCTGGTGCGCTGGCGCGAGGACGGGGTGCTGGAGTATGTGGGTCGCAACGACGCACAGGTGAAGCTGCGCGGCTACCGCATCGAGCTGGGTGAGATCGAGGCGAAGCTGCTGGCGCAGCCTGGGGTGCGCGAGGCGGTGGTGCTGGCCCGCGAGGATGAGCCGGGACACAAGCGTCTGGTGGCGTATGTGGTGGCAGGCGAATCGGAGGACGTCTCGACCGAGGATTCGGAGGACGGCATGGCGGCCGAAGCACAGTGGACGCAGAGTCTGCGTCAAGCCCTCGAGCAAGCGCTGCCCGCCTACATGGTCCCCAGCGCCTTCGTGCTGCTTCCCTCGCTGCCGCTGACCCCCAATGGCAAGCTGGACCGCAAGGCCTTGCCGGCCCCGGACCTGCAGGCACTGGCGGCCCGAGGCTACGAAGCCCCGCAAGGCGAGCTGGAAGAGCAGCTGGCCGCGCTGTGGGCCGAAGTGCTGCAACTGCCGCGCGTGGGCCGGCACGACAACTTCTTCGAGCTCGGCGGTCACTCGCTGCTGGCGGTGACGCTGATCGAGCGCATGCGCCAGGCCGGTCTGGCCAGCGACGTGCGAGCGCTGTTCAGCACGCCGAGCCTGGCGCAGTTGGCCCTGGGGATGCAAGGCAGCTCCGAACAGACTCGTGAAGTCGAGGTCCCACCTAACGCCATCCCCGAAGGCGCGACAGAGCTCACGCCGCAGATGCTGCCCCTGGTGTCCTTGAGCCAGGCACAGCTGGACGCCATCGTGGCCCGCGTGCCGGGCGGCGCCGCCAATGTGCAGGACATCTACCCCCTGGCACCGCTGCAGGAAGGCATGCTCTTCCACCACCTGATGGCGGCCCAGGGCGATGTGTACCTGCAGGACGTGCTCTTCAGCTTCCAGGAGCGTGACAAGCTGGACCGCTTCGTGCAGGCCCTGGGCCAGGTCGTGCAACGCCACGACGTGCTGCGCACCGCGCTGCACTGGGAAGGCCTGGACGAGCCCGTGCAGGTCGTCTGGCGAGAAGCACCTTTGCTCGTGCAGGAAGATGCTCTCGATCCTGACAGCGTCCAGGACGCCGCGACACAACTGCGCGAACGCTGGGATCCACAGCACACCCGGATCGAGCTGACCCAGGCGCCGCTGATGCGGGCCCACGTGCTGCACGATGCCGCCCAGCAGCGCTGGCTGCTGCTGCTGTTGATGCACCACCTGGCGACCGACCACCAGGCGCTGGAGGTCATGCAGCAGGAGATCGCTCTGTTGCTGAGCGGCCGGGGTCAGGACTTGCCTCCCGCGCAGCCCTTCCGCAACTACGTGGCGCAGGCACGCCTGGGGCTCAGCCCCGCGCAGCACGAGGCCTACTTCCGCGAGCAGCTGGGCGACGTGGATGAACCGACGCTGCCTTACGGCCTGTCGGATGTGCAGGGCGACGGCAGCCAGGTCGGTGAAGCGCACTTGGCACTGCCAGATTCGCTGAGCCGCGGGCTGCGCGCCCAGGCCCGTCGCCTGGGCGTGAGCGTGGCCAGCCTGTGCCACCTGGCCTATGCCCAGTTGCTGGGCCGGGTCAGCGGGCGTGAGGACGTGGTGTTCGGCACCGTGCTGTTCGGCCGCATGCAGGCCGGGGCCGGGGCGGACCGCGCGCTGGGTCTGTACATCAACACCTTGCCCTTGCGCGTCAAGCTGCAGGGCCCGGTGCTGGGCGCGGTCAAGCAGGTCCAGCAAGACCTGGCCGGCCTGCTGCGCCACGAGCATGCCCCGCTGGCGCTGGCTCAGCGTTGCAGCGGGCTGGAGAGCGGCGTGCCGGTTTTCGCCGCCTTGTTCAATTACCGCCACAGCCCGAAGGACACCACGCCTGACGCAGACGCCACGCTGACCGACTTCACCGCCGGGATCCAGAGCGAGGTCGGCGCTGAACGGAGCAACTATCCCTACACGCTCAGTGTGGATGACGACGGTGAGGCGCTCTTCGTGACCGCCCAGGTGCATGAGAGCATCTCTGCCGAGCAGACCTGCCGCTACATGGCACGACTGCTCCAGGCGCTCTCGGAAGCCCTGGAGGCGGACACCTCGCGGTCGCTGCTGTCGCTGGACATGCTGGAAGACGCGGAGAGGGAGGCCCTGATCCATGGCCGCCACGAACCCGTGCGCTACGAGCAGCGTCTGACGGTGCATGCCCTGTTCGAGGCCCAAGTCCATCGGACGCCAAAGGCCCTCGCGATGATCGACGGCGAGCGCAGCGTCAGCTACGCCGAGCTCAATGCCAGCGCCAATCGCCTGGCCTGGCAGCTCCAGCAGGCGGGTGTGCGCCCCGGTCATCCGATCGCCTTGCTGATGAAGCGCTCCATCGAGCTCGTGACCTCGCAGCTGGCGGTCCTGAAATGCGGCGCCTTCTTCGTGCCCTTGGACGAGCAGGCGCCACCGCAGCGCTGGGCCGAGCTCGTCGAGGACAGCGGCGCCGCCCTGCTGCTGGTACTGCCCGGCCATGAAGAGCGGCCCTTGCCCGATGTGGAACGGCTGATCGTTGACCTGCGGCATCCGGACCTCACACAGGCGGGCACGCCTGCCGAAGTCCCTGCACAGCTGAAGGACCTGGCCTATCTGATGTACACGTCCGGATCGACCGGCCGCCCCAAGGGCGTGCGGATTCCGCATCGAGCCATCGGCCGCATCGCGATCCAGAACGGCTATGCCGACTTCGGGCCCACGGACCGCGTCGCGTTCATCTCCAACCCGGCCTTCGATGCCAGCACGATGGAAGTCTGGGCGGCGCTGCTCAACGGCGGCACGCTGGTGACGATGGACACCGACACGGTGCTGGACCCGCCCCGCATGGCCGAGGCTCTCGATCACCTGGGCATCACTGTCATCTTCCTGACCACCGCGGTGTTCAACCAGCTGGCGGCGTCCATTCCTCAGGCGCTGTCTCGACTGCGTCACCTGATGACCGGCGGGGAACGTTGCGATCCGCAAGCCTTTGCCCGGGTCCTGGCAAAGCAGGGGCCCGTCCGCCTGATCCACTGCTATGGTCCGACCGAGACCACCACCTTCGCGCTGACGTCCCACATCACCTCGGTGAGCGAGGGGTCCTTGACGCTGCCCCTGGGGCGCCCGATCTGCAACACCCGGGTCTATCTGCTGGACGAATGGCGCAGGCTGGTGCCTTTCGGCGCCATCGGCGAAATCTACATTGGCGGCGAAGGTGTCGCACAGGGCTATCTGAATCGGCCGGAACTGACGCACGAGCGCTTTGTGGAAGATCCGTTCGTGCCGGGCGCCACGCTGTACCGCAGCGGCGATCTGGCCTATCAACGCCCTGATGGCCAGTTCGTCTTCGTGGGACGCCGCGACTTCCAGGTCAAGATGCGGGGGTTCCGCATCGAGCTCGGGGAAATCGAGGCCCAGCTGCTGCTGCGGCCGGGCGTGCGCGAGTCGCTGGTGCTGGTTCAACACGGCCAGACGCCCCAGCAACGATTGGTCGCCTACGTGGCCGGTGACCAGGAACAGCTCAACCCGGACGCCTTGCGCGCCCAGCTGGCCTCGACGCTGCCCGGCTACATGGTGCCTGCGGCCATCGTGGTGCTGGAGCGCATGCCGCTGAATCGCAACGGCAAGATCGACCGGGCCGCACTGCCGGCGCCGGATGGCGAGGGGCACGGCTCGGCGGCGGGCCAGGAGATCAGCGGTGACCTGGAGCAGACGATTGCCAGCGTCTGGCGTGAGGTGCTCGGCTTCGAACGCATCCAGCGCAACGATGACTTTTTCCAGCTGGGCGGCCATTCCCTGCTGCTGGCGTTGACGGTGAACCGATTCGAAGCCTGCGGCATCGACATCAGCGTGGCCGAGCTCTTCGGGCATCCGGTGCTGAGCGATCTGGCCGCCTACCTGCGCGAGCGCCCGGCGCCCATCGGCGACGCGGTCACGGTCATCCGGCCCATGGGCAGCAAGCCGCCGATCTTCCTGGTGCACGAGTACCTCGGCCTGGACATCTACTTCCACCGCCTGGGCCCCAAGATCGACACCGAGGTGCCGGTGTTCGGGCTTCCGGGATGCAAGCAGGGCACGAGCAGCGCGAACACGATGGCCGGGCTGGCCCACCGGCTCGTCAAGCTGATCCGCGCCGTGCAGCCGGAGGGACCGTACCGGCTGGCCGGCTGGTCGTTCGGCGGGATCCTCGCCTATGAAGTCGCCATGCAGCTGAAGGACGCAGGCGCGGAAGTCGGCTTCATCGGCTTGCTGGACAGCTTCGCCCCCGCCGTCTTGCGCCTGCTGCGGGCGCATGTCCGCCTGCGCCACGACCTGTCACTGCAGCGCAACCTGATGCTGCTCTGCGAAGAGCGCCCCGAACCGACGCTGAACTGGCTCCAGAACATCGTCAAGATGAAGCTCAAGGGCCGGGCCATCCGCAAGCTGACCCAGCGGGCGGACCAGCTGAGCTTCGACGCCTTGCTGGCCGAGTGCCGGAAGGCGCGCATCTTGCCGGACTATCTCGACCCGTTCGACGAAGCCGCCATGCGCGACTTCATTGCGCGCCTCCAGGCGCATGAGGACGCACTGGACGGCTACACGCCGCGTTCGGCCGACCTGCCCGTGCACCTGTTCTCCGCCGAGGACAAGAGCACCGTGTTCGACGAACTGGTGCCGATTGAAGTGCTGGAGCAGAACTCGGATCCGCGCGCAGGGTGGCTGCACTACATCCCCGAGGCGCTGCTGCGCGTCGTGCCGGTGCCGGGCGACCACGGAAGCATGATGAGCGACTACGTGGCCGAGCTGGGAACCGCGATCTCCAAAGCACTCGATGAATCCCTGCAAGGAAAGGCAATATGAGCAAGCCACACACCCACGAAGGCCCCGGCCAGCGACATGCGACGCAAGGACCGGGCCACGAGCCCCTTCTATTCTGGTTCGACGGCGAGCCCGCCGACCTGGCAGCCCCTCCAGACTGGATCGAAGGGCCGGGCGACGCGGCGCCCTTGCGGTGCGTCGCCCTGGACTGGCGCGAGGCCGGCCGTCCTCGCACGACGGAAGGCGCGGCGGCCTGGCTCGCACAGAGCATCCGGTCCTGGCAGGGCGAGGGCCCCTACTGGTTGGCGACGGACTCAGGCAGCGCCGAGCTGATGCATGCCGTCGCCCTGCAGTTGCTCGGCCAGGACCAGGACATCGCCTTCCTCGGTCTGCTCGGGACCCTGCCGGCGCCGGTGGCGACGGCGCCGTCCTCCCGCTCACGGGACCTGCCTGCATGGTCCATCGATCCGGACAACGGCGTGGTGCAACGACTGGCGTTGATGGCGACGGGCGCCAAGGTGATGTCCTCGACCGTGGTTCGCGAGCCCGACGGTACCCGCGAAAGCCTGCAAGCCTTGTGGTCGGACGTGCTGGACCTGGCGGACAGCCAGGCGCCACAACGGGCGCCGGAGCTGGACTATCAACCCTTGATCAAGCTGCAGTCAGGGGCAGCGGGGCATGTCCCGCTGTTCTGTGTTCCGGGTGCCGGCGACAGTGTCATGGGCCTGCGGGACTTTGCGGCGGCCCTGGGGAGGGAATGGCCTGTCTATGGTCTTCAGCCACGCGGAACCGACGGCGTGCTGCTGCCCCACACCACGGTCGAGGCCGCAGCCCGTGCGGCGGTGCGGGCCATGGAATCCGTGACGGGCGGGGGGCCGGTGCACCTGGCCGGGCATTCCTTCGGCGGTTGGATCGCCTTCGAGATCGCGCTGCAATGGCAGGCCTTGGGGCGCGAGGTGCTGTCCTTGGCGCTGCTGGACAGCGAAGCACCGGACGCTGCGGGCGTACTGGACAAGGAACACAGCCATCTGGACATCTGCGAGCAACTGGCGGGCAGCCTGGAACTTGCCTTGGGGCGCCCCCTGGGCCTCTTCCGCCACCAGCTGGCGCCCCTGTCTCCGGCTCAGCGCCTGGCTGCGCTGCACGCAGCGATGACGCGCCACGGCCTGCTGCCGACTCGCACGCGCCCTGATGTGATGGAAGGCCCCCTGCAGGCCTTTGGCGCAGCGTTGCGTGCCAGCTACCGGCCGAACGGCCAGTGGATCCGGCCCGTCTGCCTGGTGCAGGCCGACGATCCGCGTCGCTCCGCTGAGCGCAATGCGCAAGACCAGCAGCGGGACGCTGAAGGGTGGCGACTTTGGGCGCCGCAGCTCCAGCACTGGAAGGGGCCTGGCAATCACATGAGCATGCTCAAGCCGCCGCATGTGCAGGACTGCGTCGATTGGTGGCTGGCCCAGCAACAGGGCGTCAACAGGCCGGCAACGCCGACCTCGCCTCAACAGAAAACGAAGGACATGGGAGTCAATTGATGAAAGCATTTTCCCGACTGGCCGCACTGGGCCGACCGTTCTGGATGCTGTGGACCGGCCAGACGGTCTCGATGGTGGGGACGCAGATGGTCCAGTTCGCCATGAGCGTCTGGATCTACGAGCGCACCAACTCCACGCTGAGCTTCGCCGGCGCCATCGTGGCCAGCCTGCTGCCGGCCGTACTGGTCTCGCCGATCGCCGTCAGCGTCGTGGATCGGGTGAAGCGGCGCAACGTCATGATCGCCGCGGACTCGGTAGCGGCCCTGATGACCTTGATGCTGCTGATCCTGCTCTGGACGGACCGTCTTGAAGTGGCCCATCTGTACGCGTTCACCGCGGTGGCGTCGATGGTCAGCGCCTTCCAGGGGCCTGCCTTCGAGGCGTCGGTGGCGAACATCGTCAACAAGGGCTTGCTGACGCGGGCCGCCGGCGCGTTCGGCGTGAGTGCGACCACCTTGGGCGTCATCGCCCCCTCCATGGCGGGCATGCTGATGGCGCTCATCGGCCTGCCCGGCATCGTCACCATCGACCTGATCACGTTCGTGATCGGCACCTTGTTCGTCTGGTATGCCTTCAGCATCGCCAAGTCCAACAGCGAAGCACTGAAACCGGGCACGCTCAAGGAGGCGCTGCTCGACTCGCGGAAGAACTTCGTGTCGGCCTTGGGGTTCTTCAAGCGGGACGCCATCATGCTGGCGCTGCTGCTCTATTCCATGATGCAGGCCGGCCTGATCGCCGTGTCCGTCAGCCTGGTCGTGCCTCTGATCCTGGAGCGGCACGATGAGCAGACGCTGGGCATCGTGTTGAGCTTCGAGTCCCTGGGCGCGCTGTTCGGCAGCATGGCCATGGTGTGGTTCGACATGCCGGAGCGTCGCATGCGCATCGTCCTGGCCTGCGACGCGATCGTGGCCCTGTGCGTGCTGCTGGTCGGGATGGTGGAGGGCGTCCCCGCCTTGTGCGCGACCGAGTTCCTGGCTGGTCTCAGTGCGGCCATCGCTTCGAGCTGCGTCTTCGCGCTCTGGATGACGCGTGTCCCCGATTCACAGCAAGGGGGCATCCTGGTGCTGACGAGTACCAGCACCATGCTGGCGACGGCCTCCACCGTCGTCTTTGGTGGTCTGCTGGTGGAAGAGGTCTTCAAGCCGGCCTTCAAGCATGGGCACTGGGTGGCCGAGATGATGGGCCGCGCCGTGGGAAGCGGTGAAGGCCAGGCGGTCGCCGCCATGTTCGTGCTTTGCGGGCTGCTGGGGCTGATGGCCTCCATCGGAGGCATTGCCCTGCGCCCGCTGCGCGAGCTGCGTTGAAGCCGGCGCGGCTGCACGCCCCTGTAAGCGCTTGAACGAGCAATCGAATTGACGAACGAAACTTTATTGGGAGCATCCTTGATGAACACACCTCAACTCACACGATCCATGCTGCTGCAGCCCGAGCTGGCCTTCACCTCGCTGCGCGCGCAGCCCCGCTTTGCCTTCCCGCTGCTGCTGCTGGTCGGCTTGACGCTGGCATCCATCGGCGCCTACTTCAGCCAGGTGGATCCGGCCTGGCTGCAGACGCAGCTGCTGGCACCTGTGGGCGACAAGGCCCAGGATGGCGTGCCGGTCCTCTCCCTCCAGGCACTGGCCATCACCTCCGTGGTCGGCGCCTTGATCGCCCTGGTGGGTGGAAGGCTGCTGGAGGGCGGGTACTACTTTCTCGCAGGCCGCGCGACCCGCATCGACTTCCCCTTCCATCAGTGGCTGGCACTGGCTTGCTGGGCCAGCCTGCCGCTGCTGCTGCTGCCCATGCTGTCGGTGGGCATGCTGGTGGTCTATCCGAGCGGACAGATCCTGCAGGAGCAGCTCAACGCCCTCGCGCTCAACGAGCTGTTCTTCCATGCCTCGCCGGACAGCCCTTGGTATGTGCTCCTGAACTCGCTGAGCGTCCTGCATCCCTGGAGTTGGTGGTTGAGTGCCGTGGGCGTGAAGACCTGGAGCGGGCGTGGCTGGGCATTCAGCCTGGCATTTGCGCTGATCCCGTGGTTGCTGGTGTACGGCGTGTGGGCTTTGGTGGTGGGACTCTGAGATGCGTCGTCAACTGCTATTGGGCGGCGCGCTAGCGCTGCTGGTGGTCCTGCCCTTGTCCATCAAGGCGCTGCGGGTGTCAGAACAAAAGGCCGTCGAGGTCGTGACGGTGGAGAAACGTGCGATCACGCCCTCCATCCTGGCCTCCGGCATCCTCGCCTTCGGAAGCCAGGTCACCCTGGTGTCGGAGGTCCTTGCCCGGGTGGACGAGGTGCTGGTGACCGAAGGCAGCAGCGTCAGGCGCGGCCAAGTGCTGCTCCGCCTGGAAAGCGAGTCGCTGCACGCCGAGATTGCCCAGCTCACGGCTGCCAGGCGCCAGGCGGAGCTGGCGGTCGACCGCCAGCGCATTCGCCTCGAGGCCGCCGTGAGCAAGCTCAAGCGCAATGAAGAGCTGCACAGGCACGGCATGGTGGACTCCCTGCGCTTTGATGATCTGGCCTCGGAAGTGCATCTGGCCGAGGTCGAGCTTCGCAACAGCCAGGAGGCGGTCCGGCAGTCCTCGGCCTTGCTGGCGCAGGCGCAGCTGCGCCTGACCAAGACCGAGGTGCGGGCGCCGATAGACGGGATCGTGACCGCCGTTTCCATCAAGCGCGGCGAGACGGCCGTGCCCAGCGCGATGAGCATCGCGGGCGGCAGCCTGATGGTCGTCGCCGACACCCGGCAGCTGTATGCGGAGATCCAGGTCGACGAGTCGGACATCGCACGCGTGACGGCCGACCATGCGGCGACCATCGTCCCGGTGGCCTTCCCGGACCGGCTGCTGAAGGGCAGGGTGGAGTCCATCGCCCTGACACCCCGGCAGACGCCGGGTCAAAGCCGCACCTATCCCGTGCGGATCCGGCTGGATCCGGTGCTCGATCTCAAGTTCCATCCGGGCATGAGCGCGCGCGCCGACATCGCCACCGCGGCCACCGCGCAGCGGCTGTCGGTGCCGCTGCAGGCCATCCAGTACGAGGGCCCGTCCGGCGCCAGCAAGGCCAACGTCTTCGTCGTTGAGAACAGCACCGTGCGCAAGCGCGCGATCGAGGCCGGGATCTCCGATGACAGCTACCAGGAAGTGGTCAAGGGCCTCAACGCAGACGACGTGGTGGTGGTCGGCCCCGCCAAGACACTTCGATTCCTTCGGGAAGGCGAGCGGGTCCAGACCCGGCCTGGCGCCCTGAAGACGGCGGCCCTGGGCCAACCGCCTGCCGCGGAGGCGAGCCGATGATCGAGCTGCATGACATCCACAAGTCCTACCACCTGGACGGACAGGAATGCCCGGTGCTGCATGGCATCTCGCTGCAGGTGGCGGCCGGCGAGTTCGTGGCGCTGACCGGCAGCTCCGGGTCAGGCAAGTCCACGCTGATGAACATCCTGGGCTGCCTGGACACCCCAAGCAGCGGCCAGTACCTGCTGGATGGACGCGATGTGTCCTCCCTCAGCGAAGCCGCGCTGGCCAGGGAGCGCAATCTGCGGATCGGCTTCGTCTTCCAGAGCTTCTACCTGCTGCCCCGGATGCCCGCCTGGGTGACGGTGGCTCAGCCCTTGATCTACCGCGGCTGGTCTCCGGCCATGCGCCGGGAAGCGGCCCTGCTCGCGCTCAAGCGCGTGGGGCTGGAGCACCGCGCGGAACACCGCCCCAACGAGCTCTCAGGCGGACAAAGACAGCGCGTGGCGATCGCCCGGGCCCTGGTCGGCGAGCCCAAGCTGCTTCTCGCCGACGAGCCGACCGGCAACCTGGACAGCCGCACTGCGCAGGAAATCATGACCTTGTTCCATGAACTGCATGCCCACGGGCTGACCGTGCTGCTGGTCACCCATGAACCCGGCATTGCCTCGCAGTGCCGCCGCATCGTGCGCCTGCATGATGGTCTGGTCGCCGAAGACGCCGTGACCACACCCGTACGGATGAGGGAGCCCGCCTTCTCATGAACCCGACCCTTTCTTCGACGCACGCGTCCACTCCATTGATCGAGGCACCCGGCACCGATCCGCATGGCCCAGGCCCGCACGCTCTCTGGGGCGCGCGCTTCTACCTGCTGCAGGAATGCCTGCGCTCGGCGCTGGCCAGCATACGGGCGCATGGCATGCGGAGCTTTCTGACCATGCTGGGCATCATCATCGGCGTGGCATCGGTCGTCACCGTGATCTCGCTGGTGCAGGGCCTGTCGAAATCCATCAGCCAGCAGTTCCAGGGCCTCGGCGGCAATGTGCTCACCCTGCGGGCCGACACCCCGATCGAGGATGCGCTGCGCGGCAAGGTGAATCGGCTCAAGCTGAGCGATCTGGAACAGCTTCGCCATCGGATCGACGGCATCCAGGACATCACGCCGACCGTCGTGGCGGGCGGCCGCACCGGCGCCGATATTCGCAACGGATCGCATGTGGCCTACGGCACCATGTACGGCACGACGGCGCTGTACCAGGACGTGCAGGCGCTGTATCCGCTGCACGGCAGGTTCCTGACCGAGAGCGACAACCTGACACGTCGCCGGGTGGTGGTGCTGGGCGAGAAGCTGCGCCGGGATCTGAAATTGCCGCCCAACCCGGTGGGCATGCACATCCAGATCGCGGGCGAGTGGTTCAAGGTCGTGGGGGTGATGGAGCCCCGCGGCGAGATGTTTGGCATCAGCCAGGATGCCTATCTGCTGATGCCATTTCAGACGGCATTGGCTGTGAACGGCGTGGTGGAGGAGCCCGACCTGTCCATCAGCTTCACCGTCAGCGACCCGGACCAGGCCGCGGCCATACAGGCAAGGGTCGTGGAGCTGATGCGGCTGGCGCACGGGCTGAAGCCGGGCCAAGCCAACGACTTCGCTCTGGAGTCGGCCGATTCGCTGCGCAAGTCCTTCAGCGAGATCAGCACCACCATCACCATCGTGGTGGGTGCCGTGGTCGGGATCTCGCTGATCGTCGGGGGCGTCGGCATCATGAACATCATGCTGGTGTCCGTGACGGAGCGCACCCGCGAAATCGGCATCGCCAAGGCCCTGGGCGCGCCTCGGGCCTTCATCCTGCTTCAGTTCCTGATCGAGGCCATGCTGCTGGCCGTGATCGGTGGGCTCATCGGGCTATTGATCGGCACGGGACTGGCGCATGTGATCGCCGCGCTGATTCCGAATTTCCCGCCACCGACGGTGCCCTGGTGGGCTTCGCTGGGGGCCTGCGGCTTTTCGGGGCTGATCGGCGTGGTGTTCGGCATCCTGCCCGCCAGCAATGCTGCCAATCTGACGCCCATTGACGCACTTCGCCACGAGTGACGCGCTCGTGCGGCACCGCCGCCTCTGGGCAGGGCGAGGGCAAGAGGGCGGTGTCAGGGGCCAGCCAGGGCCGGGGCTGGCGCCCCGCCTGGCGCGGGTCCATCGGAAGCCTCCCGCGCGAACCACTGCTGCAGATGGGCCAGCAGGGCAGGCGAGAGCGGCAGCGGGTCGATGTCCCTCAGGTCAAACAGCGCCGGCGGCCCTTCGCACGCCGACAGGTGGTGAATCATGTCGGGCACCACGTGATGCTCCGTCGGGACGTCCACCAGGTCGGCGAGCTTCCCTGCGCTGTCGGGCGTGCATTGGAGGTCCTTCTCACCCGACAGCAGCAGCATGGGGCAGGGGACATCGCGGTAGAGGCGGTTGACGTCCAGCTCGATCAGCTCGCGCAACCAGCGTGCACTCACGCGAGCGCTGCCGAGGCGGACCGTGCCCCCTTCCAGCGTCCGGACCCGTTCCAGCATCTTGCGCAGACTCTGGCCATACGGCCCTGTCAAGCGGTTCATCAGCCGCAGGATGAGGCCCAACAGGCCAGGCACATCGGGCAACTCACGTTCGATCTGGTCGGCCTGATGAATCAGCATGCCCTCCGCGCCCTCGACGAAGGGGCAGAGCTGGACAAGCGCTCGAGGACGGTGCGCGACTCTGGCCGCCAACTGGGCCGCCATGGCCGTTCCTTCGCTGTGTCCGATCATGTACATGCGCTGTGGATCACAGAAGGGTGCCGTCACCAGCGACTCCCAACAGGCTTGGGCGTCGTCGACCAGGTCGTGATACCCGGTCTCAAGAAATTTGCCGCCACTCGCACCGGCACCGCGCTTGTCATAGCGGTAGCTGGCCACGCCGAACTCGGCGAGAGCCCTGGCCAACTTGGCGTAGATGGAGGGGCCGCGACCGCGGACGTTGCCATCCCGGTCCACCTGGCCACTGCCTTGCAGAATCAGCGCCAGCGGAAAACGGCCCTCGGCGGGGAGGCAAAGGCTGCCTTGGATGACAAGGCCAGGGCGCTGCACATTCCAGGCTTTCTCAGTGATAGACATGAACTGCTGACTGATTGAGTAGATGGCACAGTCTAGCGACCCTTCATGACGGAGAGGCATCGAGCGCGGATAGCCCCACACTGCGCAGCCCGACTGAGCTGCCGCGTCCCAGCCGTTCCAACACAAAGGTAGTGAAGTCCGACAACTTGGAGAATGACGGACATGAAGAAGTGCGGATTCACCGAGGAGCAGATTTGCTTCCTCAGGCAGGCCCAATCTTCGACGGGTTCTGCCCAGGACGGATTGCGGCGGCCAACAGACACGCATGAATGGCCAGACCGCAGCCAGTTTTCGATAGTGTGGCCAGAGCGTAGCCACAGCGCCATTTCGAAGTTCGACTGGCCGTGATCCCGGTCACTTTCCTGGTCATTCACGCATTCGGCAGCCACTGGCCACGCTCCCGGAAGCTTTCCTGGTCATACACGCATTCGGCAGCCACCAATGTCGTTTGCGAGCTCCCTGAAGCTCGGTAGATCGCTCGGAAGGCGATTTAGCATGGCTGGCTTATCGGCCTGGCCAGGCCAAAAGCTCTCGTCGACGCCGGCGGATTGATTCGACAATGTGCATTCCCCTGGGATAAGGGTTCGAATCCACTTTGACCCGATGAACACTGAGCAAAAGCGGGGTCAGGTGTTGCCAAGGCCACTGCAAAAACTGCAGTCAGGAGGGCCCAAGATCCCCGTTCTTGGACTTTGCGAAACATGTCCAGCTGGGCCGGATTTGCCTCCTGTTCTGCCAGCCAGGTCACCAGCGGTTTAGGGTCGGTGTTTGCCACCATCGCAAGCACCAAAATTTGCGCGAGCGTGGGCTTTCTTTTGCCCGATTTCCATTCGCTAATGCGGCTGTGCGGGATACCAAGGTCCGCGAGAGCGTGTTTTTGATCTCTCGTCAAGCCCGCCAAAAGTTGGGTAAGCATCTAAGTCCTCCTTGTACCAAGACGGTACGAGAATTCGCGCCGTACCTAAATGGGACGCGGCGCGATGATAAACGGACAGATCCAGGATGCACTGACGGGGGAGGGGCCACTGACGCACAGGGCCTACACGTCCGCCGTCTGTCAGCGCTACCTGGCCGGCCAGGCTGACCCGCTCAGGGTCCAGATCCGGAAGCAGGGCGTCACCTCCTGCGGGTGCGTCGCCAAGATGCACGAGACCTTCACGAGCTCGGGAGAGTTTTACCAGGTCGAAACCGAAGTGTTCGGCCTGGTCTGGGTCGAGTCGCGCAATGTCCGTCTGTGCTCTGGCCTGGGCTGCACCTGCGAGGGCGCTCAATGACTTTGGAGCTTGTCACTCCGTCACGCCTGGCGCATTTGTTGCCGGGGAAGGGGATCGCCGGGGGAGGCGCGCAGCGCACCCCCGGGGAAACCCTGCCCCGGGGTCGGGACGGTCTAGTAACACGTCCCGAAATTCTCACCGGTGAGAAAAAACCGGCCTTCTGCTCGGTGGATGCATGGCCTTTGGACCGGGAAACACCCTTTTTCGTGGACTGGCTGACTATCAGCCAGGAGCACCCGGAAAAGGGCCTGCCTGTGGTCGACAGTGGTTGTGTCATGGCCTGCGACGACGCGGGCGAGTTGGTCTGGAAAACGGTACGGGCGGTTCAGCATCAGGGCTCGTTCGAAACCTCCATCTCCGTGAAGTGCGATGGGGTTCGGGTCACGCTGTCAGGCAACCTTTCCCGCTTCGGTCGGGCTGAGAACCTGTTCGGGTTTGGCTTCTCGGATTGCATCCGCCGTGCTAACGACGTGTTGTCTCACTACGGTTTGCCTCCCTTCACTGCTGGCCGGCGTATCGAGTACGCCGCGAAGCAGGGCAAGGACGTCCGCTACGCGTGGACGGGTGCTCGTGTCAGTCGAATTGACCTGACGGCGAATTTTGAGGCCGGTTCCGCCGATGACGCTCACGCAGTCATGCAGTACTTGGGAACCCAGCACGCAGGACGGCAGGAAGGTCGCGTTCTGGGTCAGGGCGAGACGGTTGCTTGGGGTGGTGGCCGTCGCCAGTACTGGAAGGCCTATCTAAAGCATTTGGAACTGCGGCGCCATGAATGCGCGGATGAACGCGTAGCCGCTCACTGTGAGGCTGTGGGCCTCGTTCGATTTGAAGGCACGGTCCGCTCGAATGCCCTAACGGACATGGGTGCCGCTTACCTGGGCGACTACGAAAGGGGGTTTGCCATGCAACAGCTGGTCCACCTGTTCAACGAGAAAAGCGCCGTCCTCACCAGGGCGGAGAAGGCCACCGATGACCTGGACGAACTGCCTCGGCATCTGCGCGCTACTGCCCGGGACTACCTCGCGGGAATGGACACGCGCAAGACGCTCAGCCAGGCCACCTGGTATCGGCACCGCAACGAACTTTTGAAGTACGGCCTGGACCTTGCTGTTCGCAATGTCAGGCCGTTCGCACCTCGGGTCCGCGTCGTTGAGCTGCGCCGCGCTGAAAGACCCTCTTGGTACCAGCTCGCAGCATGAAGGATTTTCAAATGGACTACAGCAAGCGCACCGTGAAGGTTGTGGGCATCAAGCTCGCCGCGTGGGAGATGGAAGGCAAGAAGGGCGTGACCTCTGAGATTTACCGAGAGGTCGCTCTGGACGATCGACGCAATAACGGCACGGATCGCATCATCAAGGGCCTGTGCACTGCGGCCATTCGTGTTCCCGAGGAAGTGCTGCGCAAGGTTGCCCATCTTCCCGTGCCCTTTACCGCAGAGCTGACCGAGGAAGAGGTCAGCAATGGCAAGACCGTGCAGAACGTGGTGGTGGATCTGCGCCCCGTGGATCTCGTAAAGCCTGCTCAGCCGGCTAAGGCTGCTCCCTAATGCTGGCCGCTAGCTCCCTCCTGGCTGCCTCGCTGGCGCTGCTGGCCGTTGGCCTGCACCTGTGCCGGAGGTGGCTGCCGTGACCGTCGATCAAGCCTGGTCGCTCGTGCTCGCCTGTCTTGGTGTTGCCGCGAGCTTCTTCGTTCTCGGCTACCTGCTCGGCTGGGTGTCTGACGCCGGCAAGGAAGCCTTTGCGAGGCGCTGGGCTGTCACTGGCATTCGCCGGGACCGAGTCGTTCGAGCGCGGCTGCGTGCGCTTCGGAGGTCGCGCCCGTGATGCTTGATCTAGACGCTATCGCGCGGGTCTTCTGGGTGCTGCTGCTGTGCTGGCTTCTGCGTCTGGTCTTCCGCTATTTCAGGGGCCTCTGATGCAGTGCGCCGTCAACACGGGGTCAGGTCTTGACCTGCAGCCGATGCAGCCTGGCGGGGCGTGCGCTGGTGTCGTTCTCGTCGAGGCCTCAGACGTCCCACCTAACCCGTTCTATCTGACCAATGAACAAGGCGTGCTCGTGTCTACCGCGGTTGGCACGGTCTGGCTCATCGGCTGGGGTATCCGTCGCGTGATCCAGGCGCTCAACGTCGACGGCTCCGATTGATTCCTGTCCTGGCTCCCGACGCCGATACGGGCCAGGCTTCATGTCTTCGGCAGGAGTGTTTGAAATGAAGAAGCAAATCTCGCGCGGCCTGGTTGCCGCTTCCGCTCTGGTCGCTGCCGGCGCTGCACGTGCTGACGGCTTCACGCCCGATACCTCGGTGATCGTCGCGGCCGGCGTGTCGGTGGCTGCTGTCGGTACCGCCGTCTTCGCCGTCATGGTCGGCATCAAGGTGATCAAGTGGGTGCGCCGCGCCCTGTGATCCCGGCTTAGGGACGCGCTTTCTAGAGGCCCTGCGGGGCCTCTATTTCCATCAGGGGGTGACTGTGGGGGTCTACGTGGTGATTGCTTTTCTGGGGGCGCTATGGCTCATCTTGCGCGATTGATTCTGTTGTTCTGGTGCGTGCTGCTCTCGCCGTCCGCCTGGTCATATGGCCAGGTGGGACCGACCGCCATTCAGGTCTACAAATGCGCCGACAAGTACACGGGCTCAAGTCCCGCCGATGCTTGCAATGCGTGGATTGCAGCGCAGCCTGCCAAGACCATGGAGGGCAGCGTTAACGTTACTTGGACTCGCAAGCTGTCCGGCTGTACCGCTAGCCTCTGCACTGTTGTCGTGGTGGGCATGTTCTGGGATAGCTACTTCCAGCGCGACTGGCAGTACTCGTACTCTGAGCCTCAGCTCACGGTGACCAGCTCGGGTGGGCAGGGTTGTCCGCCCAATTCCCGCCAGGTGCCGGGCTCGTCATCTAAGTGCGAGTGCAACAACGGCACCAGCCCCCAGGCCGGGCAGTGCGTTCCCTACGCGTGTCCAGCTGCTGGCAACTACACGGCGACGACACAGCCTGACCAGGCCGTGACCAATGCGGGGGACGGTATCTGTCAGGGTGGATGCGGCTACACGCCGTCGAGCTGGAAGGCTGGGCAGGATGGCACCATCTGGGCGGCTTGGCCGTTCAAGAGCACCGGCAAGGCCTGTGCTGGTCTGGCTGGTACTGATGGGGTCAAGACCGGCGAAGAGAACACAGGCAAGCCGGCGCCGGTACCTTGCGGGCAGAACCAGTGCCCCGGCATGGCCGGCATCAACGGTGTCATGACCCAGATGTGTGTGGCCTGCAAGGGCACCAGCGCGGCCCCGACGACTGAGGCCGCAAGCGCCCCGGCTGGAGCTGCAAGCGGCAGTACCACGGTCGGGGATCAGACCAAGACCACGCAGACCGAGTGCGACGGCACCACGTGCACGACCACGACGGTTACGCGGGACTCTGGCGGCTCCGTCACTGGCAGTACCTCTAAGCAGGAGCCGCAAGAGAACTTCTGCCAGGCCAACCCGAACTCGCCCATGTGCAAGAAGTCGTCGTTCGGTGGCTCCTGTGCCGCTACGGCTTGCGATGGCGATGCGGTGCAGTGCGCGCTGACCCAAGAGGTCATCAAGCGCAATTGCCTGTTGTTCGATGACGCCGGGGTCACGAAGCCTTTGCAGGCGGCCGGCGATGCTGCCGTTGGTGCTGGCCTGAAGCCTTCGGATCACCCCGGCGCGGAGGGCAACGTCACCAAGGTGGATGCCTCGGCCGCTGGACGGATTTCTCAGGAGGACGCGCTGCCAGGTTCATGCCCTGGTGATCAGGCCTTCTCGGTGGCCTCCTACAACCTCGTCATTCCATTTTCTCGAGTATGCGAGCCCGCTGCGATTCTGGGTAAAGCCATGGTTGCACTGTCAATGCTCGTCGCTGCTCTGATTATCTTCAAGGGGTAAACATGCCTGCTTTTGCCATCTCTGCGATTCTGGGCGGCCTGGTGCAAATTGCCGGCACCCTCGTCGGTCGAATTCTTCTCAGCCTCGGAATTGGCTACACCATGTATAGCGGGCTGGATACCTCGCTGAATTGGGTTCGCGATCAGGCCATTGCCAATTTCCAAGGTTTGCCCGCCATGGCAATTCAGGTTGCCGGCCTGGCTAAAGTCGGTACCTGTATCAGCATCATTACCAGCGCCTTGTCGGCCCGCATGGCGCTTAATGGCATGGTCAACGGCGCCATTAAGAAAATGGCGGTGAAGTAATGCCAATCACCTTAGTAACTGGCCTGCCTGGCCATGGCAAGACGCTGTACACGCTCGCCAGGTGGAAAGAGGAGGCCGAGAAGGCCCAGCCTGTGCCGCGCCGTGTCTACTACCACGGCATCAAGGGTCTCAAGGTGCCTGGCTGGCAGGAGTGGGACGTTGAGGACTGGCAGAACCTGCCAGGCGGTGCGCTGATGATCGTGGACGAAGCGCAGTTTGCATTCCCCGTGACGGGGAGGGGGCAGACGCCTGAATGGGTCCAGAAGCTGGCGACGCACCGGCACCTCGGCCTGGACTTCGTGTTGATCACGCAGGATCCGATGCTGCTTGATTCGTTCGCTCGCCGCCTGGTCGATCGACACTTTCACGTGGTTCGCAAATTCGGCACCCATTGGGCAACGATTCACGAGTTTGTGAATGGTGTTCGGGATAACGTCGCCAAGAATCGAAAGGATTCGATTCGCCATGAATGGCGGTATCCGAAGAAGGTGTTTGATTGGTATGAGTCTGCCGAGGTTCACACCGTCAAAGCCAGGTTGCCGGCAAAGCTCTGGCTTGGCCTGGCTGCTTTCGTTATTGCCATTGCTTTGATTTACGTGGTTGTCCAGCGCCTAAATCCGAAGAATGCGATTGGCACAAAAGCTGCGCAGTCTGACCAGGTCGAACCAGGTGCACCAGGCGCGCAAGGTGCCCGCGCAGCTGGTGAACGTGGGTCGGGTCGTGATCGTGAGCCTCTGACGCCTGAGCAGTACGCCGAGGCCTACCGGGCCCGGGTCGCTGGTCTGCCGCACACAGCGCCGATCTATGACGACGCCACGAAGCCGGTGAACGTTCCTTATCCGGCCGCGTGCCTGGCTTCGAAGGCCAGGTGCCAGTGCTACACGCAGCAGGCCACCAAGATCGACACGCCGGACCAGCTGTGCCGCGCCATTGCTGATGGGGGCTTCTTCATCGGGTGGAATCAGCCGGTGGCCCAGGCGGTTCCTGTGGAGCGCCAGGCGCAGCCCGCAGCCCCTCAGGGGCCGTCTTTCACGTCGCTCAACCTGCGGCCGCAGGTTGTCCCGTCTGAGCCGGTGTCGAACTCAGGGGTAGAGGCTTCGCCGCCTCGGCCAGTGGTCAAGCCAGGTCGGACGCCCGCTGTGCCTCCAGGGTTCGGCTGAAGCCTGGTCAAGCCTTCATGCCATCAAGACCGCAGAGCGGCCCGCAGCTAGGTTCGTTCGCTGGTGGGCGGCCGTAGGTCGCCCGGAGGTCCTTGCCGGCGCGCTCGTGCCGTGCGAGCTCTTTGAAGGAAGCCCACAGGATTCGATTGGTCGCAACGGCCAGTTGAGTCCTGTTTGCCATCTCGACGTCCCACATGTTGTGGCCCCAGCGCGACAGCCACCAGAGGGCTAGACGTGCTGGTCTAGGCGAATCTGAGGCCCACCAGGTCCAAATCGTGCGCTCCGAGACACCCAGCGCCCGAGCTATCGCGCGTGTGTCGGAGGTCTTGAGACCAATGTCGTTTGCGAGCTCCCTGAAGCTCGGCAGATCGCTCGGAAGGCGATTTAGCATGGCTGGCTTATCGGCCTCGCCAGGCCAAAAAAAAGACCGCCGAAGCGGTCGTTGAGCCAGGCCAAAAGCACCAGGTGCTTGCGTCGGCGATTTCGACAATGTGCATTATGTAAACCAAAGTGCATGAGGCGTTGAGCCCTCGCTGACCGACAGGAATCCCGCAGCCCCAAGTGCCTGCTGGCAGTCAACGATCGTGAGCGGGCTGAACCCATCTTTCCGCCTTGGCATCCGTGTCTCGGGGACACCGGGCGGCTCACGAAGCTCATCGCACACCATCCCCGGGCGGCTGCGCCGTCAGCTGAGCCCAGAGTCGCTCACTCACGTCGTGGGCACCGCCCAAGCCGATGCGGACCGCATTGGCCAGCAAGATGGCTTTCGCCAACTCCTCGTCCTCTGGCGGCAAGCACATCTGGTAGCGACGATTCGATGAGGTCGTCACTGTGCGCAGGCCGGGATCGACGGCAGCAACGGCCGAGGTGTTCCGCACGACACCGCCCTCCCGCAGCATCACCAGGTGAACGCTGCCAGAGCGCGTCTCCAGCGCGCGCCAGGCATAGACGTCCACACAGGGCGGTTCAGCGACCTCCGGCGCGGCGACTGGATGGGCATGCAGAAGCTTTGGGTTCATCGTTGATACCAGTCTTCAGACCCGCGCCAAGCCAGGTACCTGCACGCGAGCGCGAGACGCACAGATCACGCCACGGTCCGCCGTCTCAACAGCCCAAGGACCGTGGGGATCAGCGAGACCACAATGATCAACAGGATGGTCCGGCTCAAGTTCTGCCTCACCCAGGGGTGGTCTCCGATCACCCAGCCCAGCGACATCAGGCTGAGCACCCACAACGCACCACCAAGCACGTTGTAGGTCAGAAATCTTTGCGACGACATGGTGGCAAAGCCCGCTGCAAAGGGCGCAAAGCCGCGAAGCACAGGGACGAACCGGGCGATCACGATGGTCTTGCTGCCATGCCGGGCAAAGTGGGCATTGGCCATCGCATGCCCGCTGCAAATCCAGGGCCAGCGCCGGACCAGCCGTGTGCCGCAGTAGCGGCCCACGCTGTAGTTGAGAAGATCACCCGCAACGGCCGCAGCCACCAGCACCACGGCCGTCAGCGTGAACGGAAGATGACCTGCCGCGCAGAAGATGCCGACGACAAAGAGCATGGAATCACCCGGCAGGAACGGGAAGATGAGCGTCCCCGTTTCGGCGAAGATGATCAACGCCAGGAGCGCGATGGCCCATGTGCCATAGGCGGCACACCACCCGTGGAGATGGCTGTCGAAGTGGGACAGCAAATCGACAAAGTAGCTCACGACATCCATCGGGACCTCACCAGGCCGTGCTGAGCTCGGCAAAGGCCAGGGTGTTCCGGCGCAGATTGCCCAGGAAGGAGTCGGGCGGTCCTCGCAGCAGATCGACCCCGATGGTGATCCTCATCGCGTCCGTGTAGGCATAGTTGAGGCGAGAACGCAGGAACCAGTCGTTCCGAGGGCGCGACCAGACCAGCAGCAGATCGGCATCGGCCCTCGACTCAGCAAAGGGCGTCGCATAGCGAACGCTGAACCCATGCTGATGGCGATCCAGTTCGTTGCTCAGCAGCTCCTGGAAGGATTGCAGCATCTGAGACGCCGGCGACACAGCGCCCTGCCCTGCCCGCATACGGCGACCATAGATCTGGAATGTCACTGCTTCCCGATCCCCCAGCCCCAGCTCCGCCCCAAGCACTCCCATGGCATAGGGCCTGCGTTCCGCCGTCAGCATGGCGCCTGGCGCTGTCGAGCGGTCCGGGTAGTCCACCACCGCAAGCTCTCCTCGGAAAACCCAGGCCCCCACGCTTGTGGCGGCATCCACCCCGAGCATGCGCATCGCACTCGGACGCAGTCCGAGCACCATGCCTGCCGGTCCGGCGTTGCGCAGGCTGATCGTGGGCAGCACGTCGTGCCCCCGGATGGCCGAGACCGACCAGTCGAGCCCCTCCCCTGACACCTCGTAGCGCAGCGCCTGGGTTGCGCTCACGGACGGCCGCTCACGCTGGATCGTGACACCAGGCACATTCGGCAAGGGCACGTGGCTCGACTTGAATCGATCCAGCAGGTGCCACGCCAGCCTCCCCGGCCCCGCGACACAGCTGCCATGAAGCCCGACAACGCCATCGCGCTGATCGGTCTCCCTGGCCACGAGCCGGGTCAGATCATGGGGCGACAGCAGATCGGTCGGGGTGAAGACGTCCGTCTTGCCCCATGAAACGAAGCGCTTGCCCACACTGGGCTGACACGGCAGCTGACGCCACTGCGCATAGGCCTCCTTGAGCCCCCAGGCCGAGCCCTCCTGTCGCGCGGCGCCATTCATGGCCCATCCCTCGATGCGCAGATGTGCACCGCCCGGGACCTTGGCCTCCAGTTCCAGTCTGGCCCGTCCAATGCCGACACCGGATTGCTGATCCAGCTGTCGGTTTGAAGACCACACGGAAGCGCCGAGCTCCCCTGACCAGCTGAGCGGCTCGGCAAGGGCGCCGCCACACAACGACGTCGCGACCAGTGCCCAGGTCATCGGCCGGACGAGACCGGTGATGCGAGCGCGAGCCGACCACTGGCCAGAAGGACGTGCGAAGGAACTCCCCTTGGGCATGGTGAGGGGCCTCACTGCGCAGACAGACTGTTCGGCGAGAACTTGTCGTCGGCGACTGTCCCTCCGACGCGGAAGTCGGTGAAGGTGATGGTGGTGCTGTGTCCCGTCTGCAGATTGGCGCCCACCGCCCGCATGGGCTGCCACTTGCCGTTGGCAGCGTCGACCAGTTTGGTGTCGCTGAACGTGAACCGTTTGTAGGGCTGGCCTCCGAGATCGAAGGTCTCGACATAGCTCGTAGAAAAGTTGTCCTTGCGGATCCAGGTCACCCGCTTGCTGTACGCGCTCTCGCTCTTGATGGCGTCGGAGGCCGGCAGCGACTCCACGACATAGTGTGGAACACCGTCGCGCATCTGATCCGCCTGCAAGGAGTGCTTCCAGTCCTGCACCCGATGCCCCATCACGTCGCCATAGCTGAAGTCGGTGCCGATGAAGCTGTCACGCTTGTTGGAGGCCACCAGGCGCCGCACCTTCTTCATGGCAGGCAGGTAGACCCACATGTCATCGTCCTTGCCCGAACGCTCGATGAGCAGCGTCGAGGTGCCCTTGATGTCCGCCGGGGCGTCGAAGCGAACCAGCCGCATGGTGTCGACCTGGTTCGGCTGCAGCTTGGTCGCCATCGCCGCTTGCCGCGTCCGCCGCGCTCCCTCCTTGTTCTCCAATACAAACTCGGCCATGGCCTCCGAGGTGCTGAAGCGCGTAACGGCGGTGTTCCTTTCCATCACCTGCGTCGCGTCCACCGTGGCCGACCACGCCACACGTGAGTAGGTCAGAAAGCCTGCCGAGGCCACGACGACGAGCAGGACTGCGGCCAGGTCGCTGGAGCGACGCTTGAAGATGAAGGAAGGACGGGCCATGAGAACGACACTCGGAATGATCAGGAGGGCAGAGAAGACGCTGACGAGCATCGCCAGCACGATGAAGGACGACAGCCAGGTATGCACCTTGTAGTCGTAGGAGCACAGCAGCACGGCATAGCCCCCCGCCACCGCCGTGGCGACAAACAGGCAGGCCTTGCCGGCGGTCAGCAGCGCCTTGCGAACGCTGTCCTCCAAGGTGAGCCCCGAGGCGACGTACTCGCGCATGCGGTAGAGCAAGTAGATGGCGTAGTCAGCGCCGATGCCGACGGCCATGGCAGAGATCAGCGAATTGGGGATGTTCAGCGGAACGCCGAAGAAGCCCATGGCGCCGAACAGGAGCGACAGCACCACCAGCAGCGGCGCCAGCACAAGTGCGCCCGCGAGGACCGAACGAAACGCGATGACGGCCACCGCGAAAATGACACCCAGGATCTGGGCGATGTTGAGCAGCTTGCTGCGGACCATCACCTCGGTCACTGCAAGCGTCTGGGCGACCTCCCCGCCGAACGACACCGCCACATGGGTCGGGAACAGCTGGCGGGTTTGCTTCTGCAGGTCCTTCACGAGCGCGTCGATTTCAGCATTGCTGTTCGTGCGCAGCATGATGGAGATCTTGGCGCGTCGATAGCCGTAATCCACGTGCGCGTTGAAGTCCTCCGGATCACCGGACATCGAATAGAGGAAGAGGTACTGCGCGATGAGGTCGCGGTCGGCCGGCATCTCGGCATCGCGCTTCTCGCCATTCGCCGCCTGGTGCATGCGAATGAGGAAGTCGTCGATCGACAGCGTCTTGCCGACGATCGGCTGCCCATTGGCGAACTGCTGCAGGCGGTGAATGGCAGTCAGCACCTCAGGCTGCTTGATTCCATCGGACGCCTGGGTGTCGACCATCACGTACAGCACATTGGTGCCACCGGTCTGCGCATTCAGCAGGGTGTCATCGCGCTGGAGCGGCAGCGACTCCGCGAAGAAGCTCTTGCTGGCGTTGTCCACATGCACCCGCTGCCCCCCCACGAGTGCGATGCCGACGATGACCATCAGTGACAGCAAGGCGAGACCGCGCTGCTTGTGGTTCAGTGCCAGCGACGCGAATCGACCGGCCAAACGATCCCAGAAGCGGACCTTGGTTTCCGTATCGATCTGCGCCAGGGACGGGGGCTTCAGGCTGGCACGCACCGCCGGCGTGAAGGTGAATTCCAGGATGACGGCCGTCAGGATGCCGATGCCGGTGAACACACCGAAGGCCCGGACCGTTTCCACCTCGAAGACCACCAACGAGAAGAAGCCCAGCGCGGCCACCCCGCCGGCAATCACCAGCACAGGACCCACGGCACTGAGGGACTGCACGGTCGCGCGCCGGTTCGCCTGCGCTGGCTCCATGCCGTGGACCTTGACGAGATCGATGTAGTGCTCGTAGTAGCGCTTGAGCAGCTGCACCGCATGCCCAGCCGCCACCGCCAGGATGAGAATGGGCGTGGGGGAATTGAAGATGTCCAGCGGAATCTTCATCAGGCCCATCACACCGACACCCCAGACCACCGACAGCAGTGCCGTCACCAACGGCAGGATCAAGCCCTGGCGTGTGCGAAACGCCTCGTAGTGAAGGAGGCCGATCACCAGCACGGCGATCGGGAACAGCCAGTTGATGCGATCGGCAAATACCTCCGCCTGATGGAGGAACACCGGGTTGCCACTGAGGGAGATGTCGAAGTCCTTGGCGCTCTCTTCGCCAAGAATCTTGCGCAGGTCGGCCAGCATGGCACCGAAGCCGTTGGGGTTCTCCTTGAGCTCCACCATGATGGTGGCGGTGCGCCAATCCTTGGAGACCACCGTTTCCCGGTAGATCGGGTTCTGCTCGATCCTCTGCTTCAGGGCCGCCACGGCTTCGGCGGTCGCCGGCAGCTGGCCTGCCGTCAGCAAGGGGCGAGCCTCGAAGCCATCGGCGGTGCCGGAGATGCCCTTGGCTTGGCGGGAGGCCAGGCTGAGCAAGGTGTTCTTCGAGACGCTGCTGGAGGCATAGAGCTTGTCCGTCATCCGCTGAACCGCTGCAAGCACCGGCGCCTGCAGCGCATCGCCCTGCTTCGGGGTGACGCCGATGACAACCAGATACTTGGAACCAAACACCTGCTCGATGGTGTTCGTGGCCTTGATGAAGGGATGGCTCTGCGGCACGACAGACGCCGGGTTGATGATGACCTGCTGCTTGGCGGCAAACAGCCCGAAGAACACCGTCAACAGCAGGATGACCGCAATGACGGCCTTGCGCCATTCAACGATCCACTCGACATACTTTTCAAGCTTGAGGCTGCTGGAGACGCCCCCGACCCCATGCGGGGTGTCCACAATGACTTGAGTCGCTTGGTTCATGGTGTGTCTCTTTGCTTGTTATGCCGCCGGACGCCCAGCGGAGATCTCGCGCGCCAGCAGGTCGGCCAGTTGCTGCTTCTTGACCTTGGCAGAGGCGGTGTAGGGAAACTCACGGACCTGGACGAAGTGGCGCGGCCGCCAGCCCTGGTACGCGCCGGCTAGCCGACGCTCCAAGGCCTCGATGCACGCGGCCGGGTCGGCCCCTTCCGCCAGGATCAAGGCGATGGCGGGCGCTTCATCCGCCAGCTTCACGAGGGCGACGTCCCGGACACCCGGGATGCGACACAGGTGTTCGACCTCCGAGGCACTGACCACCACTCCACCGGTCTGGGCCGGACGCAGGCTCTCGACCATCCTGTCGACCACCTGCAGACGGCCGTCGCCATTCCACAAGGCCCGGTCGCCACTGCACAGCCAGCCGCCGGGCTCCTCCGCCCGTTGAGCGATCCAATGTCCACGCACCTTGAGTTCCCCACTGCCCAGCGGGCAGTCCGCCTCGGTGCTGACATCACACTCGACACCAAACACCGGGCGCCCATGCAGCAAGGGGCGCGCAGGCTGGTGGACTTCGATGGTGGCCAGTGGCGATGTCTCCGTCATGCCCCAGGCATGGCGGACTTCCACCCCCAGTCCATGGCTGATGAAGTCAGCCACCGCGCTCGGCAGACGGGTGCCGCCGACGATCGTCTTGCGCAAGGTCGTGAACTTCAGCCCCTGGGCTTGCATATAGGCCGCCAAGGCCAACCAGTGCGCTGACACCGCACCCAGGATGGTCGCGCCCTGCCCTTCAATCCACTGGTACCACTGCGCGGGGTCCCGGCTGGGGGGCACCAAGAGCAGGTCCGCACCCACCAGTGGGCAGACGAAGGGGGCACCCCAGGCGCTGGCGTGGAAGGTCTGCATCAGCGGCATGACCCGGTCTGCACGGCTCACACCGAGCGCATCGGGCAGTGCGCAAGCCCAGGCATGCAACACCGTCGAGCGATGGGTGTACAGGGCCGACTTGGGCACCCCGGTCGTGCCAGAGGTGTAGCAGACGAACGAGGGCCAGGTCTCCTCGACCCGCTGTGCGCCGAGCAGCGCTCCCGAAGCCGGCGTCACCATCGGCCAGCGAGGCGCGTCGCAGGGCAGCACGCGAGCCAGGTCCTGGGTGGCTGCGTCATAGAGCACGGCCTTGAACCGGTTCGATTGCACGATGGCTGCCAGGTGGGCCGCCTCGTGCAGCGGATTCAGCAAATGCGTCACCAGACCCAGTCGCAGCGCGCCGTAGAGCCAGGCCAGTTGCTCCGCTGAGCTGAACCCCAGGTTGACGATGGCATCGCCCGCTGCGAGGCCGTGACTACGAAGCTCGTACGAGATCCGGTCCGCCTGCTGAGCAAGATCGGCGTAGCTGGTCTCACGCACCGTCCCGGTGGCGTCAAGACTGGTCACCCGCTTGTCGGCATGAACACGTGCGGCGTGCTCCAGGAGGGCGTGCACTTGAAGTGCTTGGAACTCCACCTTGGCAGAGACCGCCGCAGAAAGGGCATGTGAGGTAGTCATGGCGGCATGCTAGGGAGACCCGACGCCGCCCTCAATGGAAGCGATGTACTACGCGCCCCACGCGGTCCGGACCATCCCTAGGGTCAGGTGTTCAAGCGAACTTGAGATAGGCGCTCGTGAGGTCTTCCGCCGGGTCCTCGAAGATCGCGTCGGCGTCACCGAACTCGATCATTCGACCGACACCGTCGACCTTCCACATCACCCCCAGCTTGCTGGCCAGACGGCGCGCCTGGGCAAGGCTATGGGTGACCATGAGGACGGTGTGTGTGGTGGAGAGCTTCTGGATCAGTTCCTCGATGCGCTGCGTGGCGATGGGATCCAGCGCGCTGCAGGGTTCGTCCATCAGCATGACCGTCGGATTCAGCACCAGGGCGCGCGCCAGACACAAGCGTTGCTGCTGGCCGCCGGACAAGGCCATGGCGCTGTCTTGCAGGCGTCCCCGGACCTCCTCCCACAAGCCCACTTCCTCCAGCGCCCGCTTGATTCTGTCGTCGCGCTCCTCCCGGTCCTTCACCCCATGCTGCTTCAGTGCGAACTCCAGGTTCCGCCAGATGGAGAACGGGAAGGGATTCGGCCGTTGGAACAGCATGCCCACCTGCCGGCGCAAGTGCACGACATCGCGCTCGATCCATGTGTCCCGAAGCCAGCTGATGCCCACGGAACCATCGACACAGCAGCCGGGCACCATGTCCGTCAACCGGTTGATGCAACTCAGCACTGTCGACTTCCCGCAGCCGGAGGGCCCGATGAGCGCCGTGATGGCATTGCGCGGCGCATCGAAGCTCACGTCTTCGACAACCGCCTGTCTACCGTAGCGAACCGAGATGTTCCGGACTTCCAGGGCCCCTGCTGAAGCGGCGCGCCGCCTGCCGGTGGCTTCATGCAAGTAGGTCACGGACGCTCGCTCCAATGAGCTTTGTGCAGGTGTGTTCGTCATGTAGTTTTCCCTGTTTGGCATCCCGCGCCACAACCCGACAGGCGCGATTGCAGCCAGTGCATCGACAGCTGCGTCACCGCAGAGATCAGCATCAGCAACGCCACCAGCACCAGGGCCGCCCCGTAGGCGTTTCGCATGCCGCCAGGCACGTTCGTCGCGAGTTCGTAGACATGGACTGAGACACTGCGGCCCGAATCGAACAGCGCTTGAGGCATGCGATCGGAGTAGCCGCTGGTGAACAGCAACACCGCCGTCTCGGCGACGGCGCGTGTCAGCGCAAGAAGGACGGCCCCCGTGAGCGCGGGCAAGGCCACAGGAATCGAGATGCGGTGCAGGACCGTCAAGCGGTCCAGCCCCAGGGCAGCCCCCGCCATGCGGTAGGTCGGCCCCAGGGATTCGAGCGCCAGCGCAAAGCCTCTGGCCAGCGTGGGCAGGATCATGCAAGCCAGCGCAGCCCCGCCTGCCATCAACGAGTAGCCCCAACCCAGTTGCCTGCAAAAGAGCGTGAGTCCGAACAGGCCAAACACGATGGACGGCACGCCGGCCAGGACATCGAGACTGCCGCGAACGAACAGGCTGGCCAGGCCGTTCTGGGGCAGCACCTCGACTTGCAGGATCGCCAGCGCCCAAGCCACGGGTATGGCGAAGAGCATGCTGATGCCGACAATCCACAGGGTCGACACCAGCATGGGGGCGATGCCGCCGGCGCGGCCGGCATCAGCCGGCGCACGGGTGAGGAACTCCCACGACACCGACGGCAGACCTTGAACCACCACGGACACCAGCGGCCATGCCAACACCGCCAGCCCGAGCAGGCAAAGGAGCCAGCGTGCCGCCGTCCAGAAAAGCACGGAGCCCCGCTGGCGTCGAGGCAGCGCCGCGCTCATGGGCGCCTCCGTGCCATCAGCGGCAGCGCATCACGCAGCAGGACCAGCACACCAACCAGAAGCAGGATCAGCAGACCGGCCACGAACAGCGCACTTCGATGCGCCCCCATGGCGTAGGGCATCTCCAGGGCGATGTTGGCCGTCAGCGTTCGAACGGGGTCCGTCACGCTGGAAGGAACCTGAGGGATGTTGCCGCACACCATGAGCACCACCATGGTCTCCCCGATGGCCCGCGCGGCGCCAAGGATCAGGGCTGCCAGCAGGCCCGACCGGGCGGCAGGCGTGACCAGGTGGACGACTGCATGGGTTCTGGACACGCCGAGCGATTCCGCCGCCTGAAGCATCGAGTGTGAGGTGGCCTGGAACGCTTCCATCATCATGAGGGTGACGGTCGGCAGGATCATCACGGCAACGACCAACATGCCTGCCAGAAGGCTCGCCCCCGGCGGCCGCCACTGCCCGACCATGGGCACGATGGACCCCACCCCCCAGAGCCCGAAGACCACCGTGGGGATGGAAGCACTGCCCTCCACCAGCTTGCCAACCAGCAGCCGGCCGCGAGCGCCAAGAAAGAAGGTGTGCTGAACCGCCAGAGCCCAGCCGACGGGGGCCGCGAACAGCACGGCGCCGACCGTCAGCAGCAGGCTGGCCAGCACCATCGTGCCCATGCCGTAGCTGCCGTCCCGCGGCCACCATTCGGTGTCGAGCAGGAACGTTCCCATGCCCACCTGCTGAATCAGCGGCGCGGCCTCCGCAGCGAGAAAGGCGGCGATGAGCAGCACAATGACCGAGCCCAGGCCCGCCAGCCCGATCAACACCGTCCAGGCCGCGCGTGTGCGGATGCGCACGCCCGGCACGGCATGGGTCGCAGCAGGGGAAAGCATCGGGGCCCCGCCTGTTCAGCGGCTGGTGGGCACGAAGAACTGACCCGTGATGATGGCCCGCGCCTTGTCGCTGCTGGCTGCAGCCAGGAGGTCCTTCAGCTCGGCCGCATGTTCGGGCTTGAACACCAGGTTGAGCTCGCGGGTGATGGGGTAGCTGCCTTGAGCCACGGCCTGCGTGCTTGGAACATGCCCGTCCAGGCTGATCAGGCGAATGCTGGCACCATGCGCTGCCTCGTACTCGGCGGTGCCGATCGACACGTAGCCGATGCCCGCAGGGGTGACCGAGACCGTCTGGATGCCTTGCTGGTTGTCGCCGATGACCACCTGTGCCTTGATGTCCTTGTACTTGACACCGAAGTAGTGGCTGAAGATCTCCAAGGTCGATCGGCCCTCGGCCTTGCTGACCACCGAGATGGGCTGGTCCTGCCCGCCGACTTGCTTCCAGTTCGTGATGGACCCGGTGTAGATGCCAACCACCTGTTCCTTGGACAGCGCACTGACCGGATTGGACTTGTGGACGATCAGCGCGAGGCCGTCCTTGGCGATCAGCAGCTTGCCCAGATCCGACTCGTCCGGCTTCAACTCGCGGGACACCATCCCGAGCCGGGCGGTCCCCTGGCGGACATCCGTGACCCCGCGCGAACTGCCGCCCGACTGGACGTCGATGCGCGCCCCCGGATGATCGGCCTCGTAGACCTTGGCCAGCTCGCTCATCAAGGGAGCGATGGTGCTGGACCCGACCACGGTCAGCTTCAGCGCTTCCGCGCCCTTTGCCTGCTCGGAACGACCACAAGCCGCCAGTGTGACGACGGCGGCGGCCACGGCCGCACGAATGGCTTGGCGCCTCGGATGTCCAGTACCCATGGATGACTCTTCTCCCTTGAAGGCCGCAGATGCTAGGGAAGAGTCGCCTGCCAGTGAATGGAATCTATGTACTATTTCACGAATCAAGGGGGTGCCAAACAATCCTGCGCAACAACTCAGGCTGCGGACTTCACACGTCCACTGCCTTTCCCAACTCATGAATGGAGATTGCGCAATGAACGATATCGCCGACGTCGAAGGCGTCCAAAGCCCCGTGGACCTGCGTGGGGGCAGCCGCCGCGAAGAGTTGAGCGGTGCGCACGGCACGGGCTATTTCAATCTGCTCTCCTACATCACGTCCAACGCCATCTCCGGCGAGATCATGGCCGTCGAGAACTACTCGGAGATGGTGCCGCTGATGGCCGACACCGAGTCGAAGATCGAGACGGTGAAGCAGGCCCATGAAGAGTCCAAGCACATCCTGATGCTGGCGAGCCTGGGCAAGCGCCATGACTACCACGTGATGCGCGAGATCGTTGAACCCCAGTGGTACAACATCCGCCGCCACTTCAGCACCGCGGTGGCCAACAAGGACCTCGCCGCCTGCCTGGTGATCCAGGACCTGATGACGGAAACGATGGCCATCGTGCTGTACAAGACGCTCGTCCGCCAAGGCGACCCTGACACCTCTGCCCTCGCCGCGAAGATCCTGGAAGACGAGCTGGAGCACCTGGACATCGGCATGCAGCGCATCAAAGGCATGCTGGCGCGCGATTCGGAGGGCGTCCACGAAAGCCTGAAGTGGGCCCACCACCGCGTGATGCCCGAGCTCTTCAGCATGGTCAGCACCAGCTGCCATTTCCTGTGCGACCGCCTGAACATCGACTGTGGCGCGCTGTCCCTCGGCGAGCTCAAGACCGACATTGACGCCATCCGGGTCGAAGCCCTGGACGCCTACATCGAGACGTTGGACAAGGCCGGCTTCGACCCGCGCATCACGGCGGATCTCATCGAGTCCATGCAAGCCTACGGCGGCACCCCGGCCGGCGCTCCGGCAGCAACCGCCACCCACTGACTGTTGACGCAGCCACATGCGCACCCCTGAGCGATCGGGGGTGTGCATGGACTTTGGAGCAAGCCCATGGGTGACTGGTTCATTGAGTTCCTGAAATTTCTGATCATGGATGGGACCCTTCTGGTGGGGCTCTTCCTGCTCATCACCTGGGCCGTGGTGCTGCTTCAGCAGCGACTTCCCTTCCAGCAGACGCAAAGCCGTCTCGTGGGCTCGTCGGGCTGGGGGGCTTCGTTTGCGGCGAGCGTGGGGGGCGTGATCACGCCGTTCTGCTCATGCTCGACCATCCCCGTTCTCAACGGGATGCTGCGGGCGGGTGTCGGATTCGCTCCGAGCTTCGCCTTCCTGGTCTCGTCCCCGGTGGTGAACGAGGGGGTTCTGATCTTGCTGTTCTCCACGGGACGCTTTGTCGCAGGGGTGACCTTCCTCGTGGTGGGGCTCATCCTGACCACGACCGCGGGCGTGGTCGCTCAGAAGCTGGGACTGGATCGTCACATCGTGAACAAGCCGAGCACCTTGGCGGCGGGCACCTTCGTGGGCAGTGCCACGCCGTCGTGGCCCGGCTGGAAGGCCGCAGGCAAGTTCGCCTGGCTTTCGGCGGTCCAGGAGCTGCGTGGCGTCGGCACCTACCTCGCCGTCGGTCTTCTCGTCGGCGGCGTGATCTATGGCGCCGTCCCCAAGGAGATGCTTGGCTCGGCGGTCGGCACGGTGCCGGACTGGGCGCTCTACCTGATCTGCTCGCTGATCGGCCTGCCGCTCTATGTCTCGCCGATCGCTGCCATTCCCATCGGCTTTGCACTCATCGAGAAGGGCTTCCCCGTTGGCCCTCTCGTCACGTTCCTCGTGGCGGCCATCGGCACAAGTCCCCCGGAGATCGTCCTGCTCATGCGGATGTTCCGGCTTCCCCTGGTGCTTGCGCACACCGTCACCGTTGTCCTTTGCGCCCTGCTGCTCGGCATTGCCGTTGCCCTTGCTCTTTGATTGACCGTCACACCAACCAGGAGACCCCCATGTTCGGACTGTTCAGCTCCAAGAAGACCGAAGAATCCATGCAACTCGTGCAGCAGGCGCTGGACCCCCATGTGGTGGCCATCGTTTCCGCCAGCTGCTGCATGTCAGGAGTGGGCGCGCTCGACGAGCAGCTGAAGTCGGTAGCGGCACAAGCCCTGAAGGAAGCCCATCTCGACTGGCCGGTGCTCTTCGTCACCGTCACCGAGGCACAAGGCGCCCTGGGCAAGCTGTCCGGCAAGCTCAGCGATGCCGCGGCAGCCACCGCGGCCCAGGTCAGCGAGCTCTTCGTCTCGTCCGGACTCGGCGCATTTCCCGTCCTGATCGTGAATCAACGCGTCGTGTCCTATGGCGGCGTCCCCGATCTCGCCCTCGTTCTCAAGAATCTGCCCACGGCTCCGAAGGCGGTCGCGCATGAAGACGCTGCTTGATCGTCCCCGCCATGGCGGGCATGTCTTTCTCACGGGTGGGACCGGCTATCTGGGTGCCTTGCTGGCCGCCGAAATGCTGCGCCTCGGCTGGGCCACACGCATCGTCATCCCCACCCGGCGCGCCGGTGATCCGGGTCTCTCGCCCGAGCTGGCGGCTGAACTCTCGGCGGCGGGTCTGGACCTTGAGGCCGCCCGATCCCTCATCACGCTCGTCCCCTGGGGAGGCGCGGAGACCTGCACCCGGCAAGAGCTGCAGCAGTTGATGACGTCCTTCGGCATTGACACGGTCGTTCATAGCGCAGGCTGCCTGGACTACTTCAACGAGGGTGCCCTGGAGATGGTCAACGTGAACTTCACGCGGACCCTGGCTCAAGCGGCGTCGGCGGCGGGCGTTTCGTTCTTCGCGTTCGTCTCCACCGCCTATGCCGCCGGCTACTCGGGTGCGACGGTGCCCGAATCCCTGCTGCGCGAGCCCGATCGCGACCCGACGGCCTACACCTCGACGAAGCGCCAGGCCGAGCACATCGTCGCCCAGTCCGGCATTCCCTTCCTCATCCTGCGTCCGTCCATCGTCATCGGCAACGCCTGTGATGGCCGCTACAGCGGCAAACGCTACGGGCTCTACCAGCAATGGATGGGCGTCGAGCGTCTGCTGACGGATCGTTATCACGAGACGCTGCATACCGTCGCGACGGACCAGCCGTTGAACTTGCTGCACCAGGATGCGTTCCAGCGGGCGGCAGGAGCGGCTTTGAGCTGGATGCCTGACAACGCCGTCATGAACGTCGTCACTGACAGCGCGCTGGCACCGTCCATGAAGGACTTGTGGATCCAGCTGTGCGAGGTCACGCGCCCCAAGCAGATCGTGTTCTATCCCAGCATGGATGACGTCGACCTCAAGGCCATCAACCTTCGCCAGCGGGCCTACCTGAGCTTCGCCCAGACCAACCTGGAAATCGGGGCCTATGGGTGGTCCTTCGACCGGGGCTGGCTGCAAGTGCTGCGCGCCGAGCGCGGCCTGTCGTTCACGGAGACGACGGCAGCCACCATCCGCACATGCCAGGACCGCTTCGTCGAGAACTCGGCGCTCTTCCGTCAGTACCGGACCCGGTTCTCGCCACATCTGAGCGCCGACATCGCCGTGCTCGAGCCTTCCGACTTCATTCCAACCAACGCAGCCGCTTGATCGTGAGAGAACAACCTTGGCAGCAGAGTCTGCAATCCACCTGCCAGCAGATGGCAGCCTCGCTCGGCAACGAGCGCCACGACGCTGGGAATCACTGCGTCTGGTGGGGCGCCAGCCACCCCGAGATCCTGCAGGCATGCAGGCCCGCCCTGCCCGGCGCCGTCGTTGTCGCTGATGCGGATGCACGCGCGCTTCGTCGCGCGATGGCGGCGGCAGGCCAGCAGGCGACGGCCTTGCGTCTGGTGGACCTCCACGATCTGCGCCTGGATACCGCGGGGGTGGAAAGTGCACTGTGCGGCCTCGCCCTCAAGAGCATCGATGCCTATCAGGCGATGCGTGACCGGCTCGCGCAACAGGCGGCGGCCGCTCCGGCCGTCGGCGATGCATCGGCCAGCGTGGTGGTGATGGACATGCTGCTGAACCGCGTTCCTGCAGACGGCATGGATGAACTCTTGGCGGAGGCGTTCAGAGTTCTGCCCAGACATGGGCAGTTGATGGCGGTCGTGCTGCTCGCTGACGAGCCCGTCGCTGGCATGCACAACGTTCGATTCGGCACCGATGGCATCAAGGCATTCCTTCCCTCAGAAGGTGCCGTGCTGGGGGCCTTTGAGCGTGCCGGGTTCCACGGCCTTCAATGGGCCTTCTGCGCTGATGAGAACCCCGTCATCATTGACCGCATCGAAGGTGCCGACGTGCGACTGGTCCTCGTGAAGGCCACGAAGGGCAAGCAGGGGCCTTGCTATGAGCTGGGGCAGGCGGTCGTCTACAAGGGGCCCTGGAGCCAAGTGGCCGACGATGACGGGCATGTCTATCCCCGCGGTGCCCGCGTGGCCGTTTGCGCCAAGACGTATGACCTGCTCATGAAGCCGCCCTACGCAGGGCAGTTCGTGGGATTGCGCAGCGTCAATGAACCCGCGCTCGCCAGCGCCGAACTCTTCGATTGCCATACCCCGGCGTTGCGCCCTCCGGCCGTCACGAAGGGCCTCGCTGAGTTTGCCGGTGCGACGGCCCCCTCCTCCGCCTGCGCCCCCGGCAGCGGCTGCTGCTGACGCTGCGCAGGGAGACCACCATGGGCAAGAGCCTTGATCTGCAGCGACGCGTTTTCCTCAAGAGCTCCGGTGCCGCGGGTGCTGTCGCCGGCTTGGCAGGGACCTTCGCCGCCCCGGGTGAAGCGGCCGCCGCGACTCCCGTGCATTGCCCGGCGGGTGATGCGACGCCCCCCGCACTCTCATTGGGCCGGCTGGGCACGCTCCGCGTCGGCGAGCCCCGCAGCTTCCACTACCCGGACGCACGATCACCGTGCCTGTTGATCCGCATGGGTATGCCGACCGAGGGCGGCGTGGGTCCGAACCAGGACGTCGTGGCGTTCAGCCAGCTGTGCACCCACATGGGCTGCCCGGTCAGCTATGAATCTGGCCTGCGCTTGCTGCAGTGCCCGTGCCACTACACGACCTTCGACCCGGAACGCGGAGGGGCGATGGTCTGCGGGCAAGCCAGCACCGACCTGCCGCGCATTGACCTCCGCCACGACAGCAAGACCGACATCATCACTGCCACCGGCGTCAACGGTCGCATCTTCGGCCGCCTGTGAACCTACGCATGAAGCACTTGACCACGACGCTCCCACCTGTCGGTGCCCAGCGCACGCAGATGACCTGCCACTTCTGCATCGTCGGTTGCGGCTACCACGTCTACAAATGGGATGAAGGCCGGAAGGGGGGCCCGGCGCCTCAGGAAAATGCACTCGGCCTGGACTTCCGCCAAGGACTGCCGGCCCTGAGCGCCTCCATCTCCGACACGATGGCGCAAGTCATCGTGGACCCTCGAGGCAAGCGATCCCACGTCCTGATCGTTCCCGACCGCGGATGCGTCGTGAATGCCGGTCTGTCTTCGCACCGCGGGGCAAAGATGGGGCAGTACACCTACAGCCCCGAGGGCCTCACGCGCGACCGGCTGAAGCACCCTCGCCTGCAACGCCACGGACGCTGGATGGACCTCGACTGGGAGCAGGCGCTCGAGCTGTATGCGCGATTCACCCAGCGCGTTCTCGACGAAGTCGGCCCGGATGGCTTGTTCTTCGACTGTTTCGATCACGGCGGCGCCGGGGGCGGCTTCGAGAACACATGGGGGACAGGCAAGCTGATGTTCTCGGCGCTTCGGACCCCCATGGTCCGCATCCACAACCGGCCGGCCTACAACTCCGAATGCCACGCGACGCGCGACATGGGCATCGCAGAGCTGAACAACAGCTACGAAGACGCCCAGTTGGCGGACTGCCTGTTCGCGATCGGCTGCAATCCTTACGAAACGCAGACGAACTATTTCCTCAATCACTGGATCCCGAATCTGAACGGCAGCACCGCAGGCAAGCGCGCCGCGCGCTTCCCGGGCGAATCCTGTCCGCCGACCCGGGTCATCATCGTCGACCCTCGCCGGACAAAGACGGTGGCCGTTGCCGAGCAGGTGGCGGGCAAGGATCGTGTCCTCCACCTGGATATCAGGCCGGGCACGGACACCGCCCTTTTCAACACCCTTCTCACCTACGTGGTGGACCAGGGCTGGCATGACACGGCCTTCATTGCGAGAGCCACCAAGGGCTTCGACCAGGCCATGGTCGCGGCTCGCATGCCCCTGGCGGAGGGGGCCCGCATCACGGGCATTCCCGAAGCGAAGCTGGTCCAGGCCGCCGAATGGGCCTATCGCCCCAAGGCCGGCCTGGCCCGCCCCCGTACCTTCCATGCCTACGAGAAGGGCATCATCTGGGGCAACGACAACTACAGGATCCAGAGTGCGCTGGTCAACCTGGCGCTGGCCACCCACAACGTGGGACGGCGTGGCACGGGGGTATGCCGGATGGGCGGCCATCAGGAGGGCTACACCCGCCCGCCCTACCCCGGTGATCGGCAGATCTACGTTGACCAGGAGCTGCTCCACGGAAAGGGCTTGATCTACACGGTCTGGGGAACCAATCCCTTCCAGTCCACCCTGAACGCACAAGCGCATCGCGCAGCGTTGGTCCGTCGTTCACGCATCGTCTCCGAGGCCCTTGATGCAGCGCGAGGGGCCTCGATCAAGGAGCTGGCCGACATCGCCTTTGATGCGTGCAGGACGCGAGGCGGCTTGTTCCTGGTCAGCATCAACCTGTATGCCGACCCGCTCTCGGAGGCTGCACACCTCATGTTGCCCGCCGCACAGCCTGGAGAGATGAATCTCACCAGCATGAATGGCGAGCGCCGGCTCCGCTTGACCGAGCGCTTCATGGATCCCCCGGGCGAGGCACTTCCGGACTGCCTGATCGCCGCGCGGATCGCCCGGACGCTGCAGGCGCTCTACCGCGAGTCGGGTCGGCACGAACTGGCCGCCCGGTTTGCCGGCTTCGACTGGGTGACGGAAGAGGATGCCTTCAATGATGGGTTCCGTCGCGCCGGCACACCGGGAGCCCCTCCCATCGACTCGCAGGGTGGCGAGACGGGCCATCTCGCGACATATCACCGCTTGCGGCTCGCCGGCAACAACGGCGTCCAGCTGCCGATCCAGCGCGCCGAAGGCGACAAGCTCATCGGCACGGAGATGCTCTACGAGGACGAACGGTTCAGCACCGCCGACGGCAGGGCGACGTTCCTGACGGCTGCATGGAACGGATGGCCTGACATGGTCACGGCTCAGCAGTCCAAGCATCGCTTCTGGATCAACAACGGCCGAACCAACGAGGTGTGGCAGACCGGCTATCACGATCAGCATCAGCCGTCCTGGGATGAGCGCATGCCAGCGGCCCTGCTGGAGATGAGTCCTGCGGATGCAAGCTCGCTGGGCCTCCAGGGAGGCGACATCGCCGAAGTGTTCAATGACCACGGCAGCACGTTTGCGCTCGTGCGCCTCGAGCCGACTGCCAAACCCGGTCAGACCTTCATGACCTTTGGCCAGAAGCGCGGTACGGCGGGGGATGTCGTCACGCCCTGGGTCGACCGACATGTCGTCCCCTACTACAAGGGCACGTGGGCCAGCATCCGGCGCGCGGCAGGCATCCGGGCATGGCGGGAACTGAGCTCACCCAAGTCCCGCATCGCCTGAACCGGCGCCAACAACTGAAAACATTGACATTAGGGGGGGCACACCCCGGTGCCGGCCCAGTTCCGCCGTTGTCTCGTATAGTTTCTACCTAGATTTTGCAGTGGCCCTGTATCAAGGCCGCACATCCATAAGAGGCAGGTACGAGGCGGATCATGGGAGACGAGCAGGACAAGGCGTGGGCTGCGCTGGCGCAGCAACTGGTCAGCACCGAGCTGGCCCCGCTGGACATCGACTGCTTCGCCGCAGGCCTCTCGAACAAGAGTCAGGACGCCGTACGGATCGAGGAGATCCTGTTCTTGAGTGGCGAGATTCACGAGGAGCCGAAGACGCTCCAGAGCCACTGTGCGTCCCTGATCGCCATCTGGAGCGCCATGCAGACGCCGACGCTGATCGATCTGGGCCATTGCGGATGCGTTGGCCGAAAAATGCTTCTCATGGAGCCCCGCCACGGACGGCGGTTCGCCATTCATGCCAGCCCCATCGACCACGATCGCCTGCTCTTCGTCGTCTTCAGTGCCACGAAGCCGTGGGCCGACGCTGAATTCGTGAAGCGCCTGGCCAAGGAATTCGTGGCCACCGCCCAATCGATCTGGGACGACCTTCCCGCTGCGAAGCCCCCGGCCGCATCGGTGGATGCTGCGACCCAGGACCTGGACTGGTACCAGTTCACCTCACGCGAGCTGGAGATTCTCAAGCTCGTGGCTGACGGCTTGAGCAACAAGCAGATTGCCAAGCAGCTGGGCTCCAGTCCCAACACGGTCCGCAACCAGATTCACGCGGTCTTTCGCAAGACGGGTGTTTCGAATCGCACCGAATTGGCAATGAAGACCCTCACGACAAGCGCGGAGGCCCCGAGTCGCAGCTCAGATCGCGTGCCGGCGGTGAAAGCGGGCTGAGCCCGTGCCTCGCTGGCATTCGCGCAATTGCTGAGCGTCCCGGATCGCCGGATGTCGTTCAGACCAGCGCAGGTGTCGTGCCTCAACGCGGCAGCCCGGTGCAGGCCGGTTTCCGGGGACGGTCACTCGAGCGGAGGGACCGCTGCGCCCCGCTTCACCGACCAGCCTGCGGGTGAGCCCGCGCCCGCGCACGAGCTCGGCGCCGCGATGTTCGAGCGGCTCGGCGGATGGCGGGTCCGCCGCCACCGGCCGCGTGCTCACGCGAGGGAGCCAGGCTCCGCACCGTGGAGCGCCAGCGCGCTGGCGGCACTGCCGGGCTGACCGGGGCCGCGACGATGCGACAACCGGTCCGCCTGGCACCCGCCGCTTCAGCCCCCTGCCGGCTGCAGATCGGTCACGACAAGGCCCGTCGGGCCCCGCTCGACCCTGAAGCGGACCTTGTCACCCACCTTCACCTGCTCGAGCATCGCCGGATCCCGGACCTGGAACACCATGGTCATGCCCGGCATCTGCAGGTGCTTGATCTCGCCGTGGCGCAGGGTGAGCTTGCGCTGGTCCTTGTCGATCTTGCGGATCTCGCCCTCCGTCAGCTCCACGGCGGGCACCGGCGACGAGGCCCCGGCGCCCGGCGTCTGAGCGGGCATCTTCGCTTGGCCCTGGGCCGCGCCCGCGAGGGCACCAAGGGTGAGCGCGGCCAGGGATGCCGCGGTCTTGAATGTTTGCATGCGTTCCTCCTTCAACGGTAGCTTTGATAGACGCGGGCACTGCCATCGGGGGCGATCAGCAGCACGTCGTACGGGTCCTTGCGTGGGTACTCGGGGCCGTCCATCCCCGGCGATCCCAGCGGCATGGCCGGCACGGCAAGGCCAATGGCCTTCGGCCGTTCGCGCAACAGGCGCAGGATCTCCCGCGCGGGCACATGGCCTTCGATGGCATAGCCGCCGACCCACGCCGTGTGGCAGGAGCCGTAGCGCAGATCGATGCCCAGGCGCTGGCGGGCCTCGGTGTTGCCGCTGTCGTGGACGGCCGCCACCCGGAAGCCCTGGGTCTCCAGGTGGCGGATCCAGTCCTTGCAGCAGCCGCAGGCCGGGCCCTTCCAGATCTGGATCTGCGGACCTGGGGCGGCCGGCGTGGCCGGCGCACTGCGGGCGATGCGTGGAAGGCCCAGCGTGGCGGCCAGCGCCCATGCGGCACCACCGGACAGGATCTGCCGCCGGGACCGTCCGGCGCGGGGCTCAATGCGAGTGATCGGCATGGTCATCCTTTGCGGCCTTCGCCGGCTTGCCGGCTACATGGAAGGCGCCTTTCATCCCGGCATCGAAGTGGCCCGGTTGCAGGCAGGCGAACTCGATCCTGCCGGCCCGGGTGAACTGCCACACCAGTTCGCCGGTCTGGCCAGGCGCCACACTGACCAGGTTCTCGTCGGCGTGCACCATGCCCGGGTGCTGCTTCATCTGCATCTCGTGGGCCTTGAGGTCCTGGGCCGAGCCGATCACCAGCTCGTGCGGCAGCCGGCCGGAATTCGTCACGACGAGGCGGACGGTCTCGCCCTGCTTCACGTCGATGCTCGACGGCGTGAAGCGCATGGCGTCGCTCATGTCGACCTGCACGCGGCGGGTGGCCTGGGCCGCGACACCGGGCTTGCCGACGTCGGCCGCGTGATTGCCGCTGGCGTGCGCGGCGCTGGCGAGCGTCGCCAACACCAGCGCGGGGAGGAAGGGAAGGGATCTGGATTTCATGGGGCGTTCCTTCGGGGGTCCGAGTGGAAGTCGCGGCGCCCGCGGGCGGGAGCGTCGTCTCACGACGCATGCAGGCGCGGCGCGTGGCATCAGTCAGGCGTCTCAGGCGACGGGTGCCGGCTTCCCGCAGGAAGCCCTGGCGGCCGGCGCAGGCGTGCGCCAAGGCCGGACCCGTCAGCGCGTGGCGCTTCGAGGCGGCCGTTCCAGCCCGCTCACCATGACGCGATCGCGGATGACAGGCACGGTCGGGACCTCCAGCCGGCCGGGCGGCACGAGCGGGATGCTCACCAGGCCGCCCATGATCGCCAGAGCCCCGCAGCAGGAGGCGCCAGCACTGCAGTGGCAGGCCTGCGAGCCATGATCCTGGGCGGCGGAGTCACCCAGGGGGCAGCGCGCGCTGATGCCGGCCGCGCCGTGGCAGTCCGCCTCGGCGGTGGCAGCCGCGGCCTGAGCGGCCCGCTCCAGCTGAGCCGCGATGGCGCTGCCGACAGGGATCGCCGGCACGCAGGGCATGGCCTGCGCGGCGTAGCCCTGGAGGGGCAGCGCCATGGCCAGGCACCAGGCCCACACGATCCGCAGGAACTTGCTCATGGTCGGGAGTGTAGAGGAGGACGCCCGACTCGCCGGGCCGCCCGCCTGCCTCGAAGGAGGACCGCCAACCGGAGCCAAGGCTTCACGGCGGCTCGCTTACATCAGCCCAGCCGGCGGAAGGCCAGATGCGTGATCAAGGGCTCCCCCTGGACCTGCTGCACCTGCCGCGCCAGCACCTCGACCTTGCCGGACTTCGCCAGGGCGCAGATGTCCTCGGCGACGTCGTCATAGACCCAGGGCAGCTCCAGGGCGGTGCCGCAACGGGGCAGCTCGACTCGCTCGCCGATCATCGATGCCAGAAAGAGTTGCTGGGAAATGGTGCCCATGCCGATGACCTCCACACGCGTCCTCACGTGACGCCATGGTGAGGCGGCGGTGCGGCGCCGGCAAGCGGCGACTCGCGCTCTGCTGATGCAGGGCAAAGGAAGTGCGCAAGGGCCGGGTCGCGGGCGCGCTTCGCCCGCCCGGGGGCCGGCGACCGCATGACGTTCAGGCCGCCGGCAGCACCAGCGTGGCCTGCAGCCCGCCCAGCGCGCTGCTGCCCAGCGCCAACGAGCCGCCGTACAGCGCGGCCAGCTCCTGCACGATGGCCAGGCCCAGGCCGCTGCCCGGCGTGGATTCATCGAGTCGTGCGCCGCGCCGCAGCGCCTCGGCCTGACGGTCCGCGGGGATGCCCGGCCCGTCGTCATCCACCGTCACCCGCAGCTGCCGCCCCGCCCGGACCGCGTGAACGACGACCCGCTGCCGAGCAGCCTTGCAGGCGTTGTCCAGGAGGTTGCCCAGCATCTCCTGCAGATCCTGGGCCTCGCCGGCGAAGACGAGGTCAGCGTCGGCCTCAACCGTCATGGAGACGCCGCGGGCGGCATGCACGCGCTGCATGACCCGGACCAGCCCCTCCACCCCGGAGCGCAGCGGCGCCTGCAGCCCCACGATGCCGACCGCCGCCGCCGCACGGGACCGCGCCAGATGCCAGTCGATGTGCCGCCGCGCCAGCTGCACCTGCTCGCTCACCAGCGGCGCCAGAGTCTGCACGGCCTGGTTTGCGGACGGCGACGAGGCCTGCGCCGCCGCAGCGCCCTGGGCCATGACCGTGAGCGGCGTCTTGAGCGCATGAGCCAGGTTGCCGGCCTGGGCCCGCGCGCGCTCCAGCATCGCGGCCTGGCGGTCCAGCACGCCGTTGAGGTCGTCGACCAGGGGCTGGACCTCCTCCGGCCAGCGGCCGTCGAGGTGTCGGGTCCGACCGTCGCGCAGCGCGGCCAGCGCCTCGCGCAGCCGTCCCAGAGGCGCCAGCCCGACAGCGACCTGCAGGAGCGCGCCGGTCACGAGCAGCAGAAGCAGGCCCAGCAAGGCCGCGCCGAGTGCCCGGTTGAAGCGCTCGGCCGCCTGCACGAGCGGGGCCGTCTCGGCCGCCACCATCACGCGCCAGGGCACCGGCGCGCTGTCCAGGCGCAGGCGTCTCTCGATGAGCAACAGCGGCACCTCGCCCGGCCCGCTCACCTCATGCACATGCAGTTCGCCATCGCCCGGCAGGTCCTGCGGCGCCGTCAGCTGCTCATCCCACAAGGAGCGGGAGCGCAGCAGGCCCGCCTGCCCGCCGAGGCCGCCGGCATCGACCTGCCAGTAGAGCCCGGACCGCGGACGCGTCCAGCGCGGATCCGACAGCGAGCCAGCGTCGAGCACCGGGCGGCCCTGCGCGTCCACCTCCAGATGCGCCAGGATCTGGTCCAGCTCGGCACTCTGGCGCTCGATGAACTGCTGCCGCACGTGGTCACGGAAGATCGCCGAGAGCATGACGCCCGCCGCCACCAGCGTCAGCCCCGCCGTCACGAGCGTGAGCAGCAGCAGCCGCTGCTTCAGCGAGCGCAGCGATGTCAGCACGGGAGCGACGGGGCGGCTCATGGCGCGGCGACCAGGCGATAGCCCAGGCCGCGGACGGTCTCGATCAGGTCCGCGCCCAGCTTGCGGCGCAGGCGCGCCACGAAGACCTCGACGGTGTTGGAGTCGCGGTCGAAGTCCTGGGCGTACAGGTGCTCGATCAACGCCGTGCGGGACACCACCTCGCCGGCCCGGTGCATCAGGTAGGCCAGCAGGCGGTACTCATGGGCGGTGAGGCTCACCGTCACGCCGCCCTGCGTGACGGTGCCGCTGCGCGTGTCCAGCGTGAGCGCCCCATGCTGCAGCAGCGGCGAGGCCAGCCCGTGGGCGCGGCGCACGAGCGCGCGCAGACGCGCCAGCAGCTCCTCGGTATGGAAGGGTTTGGCCAGGTAGTCGTCCGCCCCGGCGTCAATGCCGGCGACCTTGTCGTGCCAGCTGTCGCGCGCCGTGAGGATGAGCACCGGCATGACCTGCCCCCCGCTGCGCCAGCGCTGCAGCACGGTGAGCCCGTCCATCACCGGCAGCCCCAGGTCCAGCACGACGGCGTCGTAGGGCTCCGTGACGCCCAGGTGCAGCGCGGTCTGCCCATCGGCAGCCTGGTCCACCGCATAGCCGGCCTGGTCCAGCACCCGCGCCAGCTGGGTGCGCAGCAGGGGGTCATCCTCGACGAGCAGCACTCTCATGGCTGCTGCCCCGGGGTGGAGGCCGGCAGCCGACCCGCCGGGCCCGTGCGGGCGCGGCTGCGCAGGACCTCCGCCGTCTTGGCGTCCACATCCAGACGCAGCAGGCGCCCGCCGGTCTGCAGCAACTTGAGCTCATAGATCCAGCGTCCGTCCTCGCGTTCGAGTTCCACGGCCAGGACCTCGCCCGGATAGCGCGGCTGGACGCGGGCCAGCACCTGCTGCAGAGACAGGATCTCGCCGGCCTGCAGCGCCGCCCGAGCGCGGTCGTGATCCCGACCGTGGTCCCGATGCTCGTCCGCCCGCGCCAGCGGCACGGCGCCCGCCAGCAAGGCGGTCGACAGGGCCAGGGCAGCCACGGCGCCATGGGGGGAGGTGAACACAGGCGAGTTCATGAGGTGAGTATCCCGCGCCGAGTCTGAACGCCAGATGAACGGCAGGTTCAGGCGCGGTTCAAGGGCGCTTCTCGATCATGAGCCCATTCCTTCACGAGGTGCCTCCCATGCGATCGTTGCTCCCCGCCCTGCCCCTGCGCCTTCGGCTGGCTCCCCTCTTCCTGGCGGCCACCCTGTGGACCCCGGCGCAAGCCACCACGCCCGCTGACTTGCAGCGCGGCTACGAGGCCAGGGCCGACGCGCCCGGGCAGGCCGAACGGGGCCAGGCCTTCTTCACCCGGTCGCACGGCGGCGAGTGGTCCTGCGCGTCCTGCCATGGCGAGAGGCCCACCGGCGCGGGACGCCATGCGGTCACCGGCAAGGCCCTGGATCCCTTGGCCCCCGCCTTCAACCCCCGCGCCTTCACAGACGAGCGCCGCGTCGAGAAGTGGCTCCGCCGGAACTGCCAGGACGTGGCACGGCGCGAGTGCACCCCCGCCGAGAAGGCCGACGTCCTGGCCTGGCTGCAAACGCTGCGCTGAACCCAGGAGCCCCCATGCCCCCCTCGATCATGCCCTTCCCCATCCGCCTGCGCCGACTGGTCTGTGCCCTCCTCGCCAGCGTGGCGAGCGTGGCAGGACCTGCCCGGGCCGACGAACAGGGCCCTCGGCAACGCCTGCCGCTGCCCGCCGTCTATGTGCGTGAATGCGCTGCCTGCCATCTGGCCTACCCCCCTGGCCTGCTGCCGGCGGCGTCCTGGCAACGCCTCATGGGCGGCCTCGACCGGCACTTCGGCACGGACGCCACGCTCGATGCGCAAGACCTGACCCTCATCAGCCGCTGGCTGCAGGACCACGCGGACACGCGCCGCGGCGCGCTCCCTCCGGAGGACCGCATCACCCGCAGCCCCTGGTTCGAGCGCAAGCACCGCCACATCGAGGCAGCCACCTGGCGCCTGCCGAGCGTCCGCACCGCCGCGAACTGCGCCGCCTGCCATGCAGGCGCCGCGCAGGGGCGCTACGACGAACACGACCTGCGCATGCCGGCCGGGCTGAGCCCGCGTCAGCGTGCGGCCTGGGACGACTGACATCCACGACATGGAGCAAGCCATGAACCACTCTGCCAGCCCTTCGACCCCCCATTCACCGCAGACGGCCCATTCGCCCCGCGCGGCCGGCCGCCGCGGGCGTCTGATGATCGATGCCCCGACCCGCGCCTTCCACTGGCTTTTCGCGCTGAGCTTTGCCGGAGCCTGGCTCACGGCCGAGTCCGAGCGCTGGCGCGATGTGCACGTGACCCTGGGCTATGCCTTCGGCGGCCTGCTGCTGTTCCGCGTCGTCTACGGGCTGTTCGGGCCGCGTCAGGCCCGCCTGTCGATGCTGTGGCACCGGGTGTCCGGGCTCGGCGACTGGCTGCGCGGCGCACTCGCCGGGCGCACCGATCTCTCCCGGCTCACCACGCTCGGCATGGGGCTGGCCATGCTGCTGCTGATCGTCTTGGCCGCGCCGCTGGTGCTCTCGGGCTACGCCGGACACATCGACTGGCTGGGCCAGGAAGACGCGCTCGAGGAGGTCCACGAGTTCTTCGCGAACACCGCCCTCGCCCTCGTGATGGCGCACCTCGCGCTGATGGCGCTGCTCTCGGTGATGCGACGTCGCAACCTGGCCCAGCCGATGGTGACGGGACGCGCCGAGGGGCCGGGCCCGGACCTCGTCAAGGCCAACCGGGCCTGGCTCGCGGCCGCGCTCGTGACGGCCTGGATCGGTTTCATGGCGTGGCAGACCCAGCCGGGCCCCACCCCCTCGCCGTCGACCGGCATCGGCTGGCAGAGCGACGGCCTGCGGGAAGGCAGCCGGCATGGCGGGCCTCATGGCGGCCCTGCCCATGGCCGCCCGCATCGCGCTCACGACGATGACGACTGAGCCGGCACAGCCCGCGGTGCAGGCGCGTGGCGCGACACCCGCCACGCGCACCAGGCCCAGGCGCCCAGGGCCAGCGCAGCACACAGGGCCAGCGATGCGCCGGGCAGCGGCACGAGCTTGAAGAGCGTCGCCACGGGGGGCACCGTCAGCACCAGCGCCAGCAAGGCCAGCGTGCCGCCCGCGATCCAACGAAAGGCGACGTTGCGCGGGCGCGCGGCGCCAGGCCCCGATGTCCACGACAGATTCGCCTGGATCAGGGCCAGATTGCCCAGCACCAGCACCACGAAGGCGCCGGTCCGACCCACCTCGGGCGCGTCGGGCGTCGCGCTCCACGCGGGCACCAGCAGGTAGGCGGCCAGCACGGCCAGCAGCAGGCCGACACCCTGGGCCAGCCCCAGCCGGACGAGCGCCCCGTCGAACAGGCGCGCATCCGGCCGGCGCGGCGGCTGCCGCATGGCGTCGGGCTCCAGCGCTTCGGCCTCGAAGACGATGGAACAGGCCGGATCGATGACCAGCTGCAGAAACAGGACATGCGCCGGCATCAGCACCAGCGGCCAGCCCGTCAGCAGCGGCAGCAGCGCGAGCCCGATGATGGGCAGGTGCACCGCGAGCACGAAGGTGATCGCCTTGCGCAGATTGGCGAACACGCGGCGGCCATAGCGGATGGTCGTGACGAGCGCACCGAAGTCGTCGTCGAGCAGCACGAGGTCCGCCGCCTCGCGGGCCACGTCGGTGCCCCGCCCGCCCATGGCGATCCCGATGTGCGCGGCCTTCAGCGCCGGGGCGTCGTTGACGCCGTCGCCGGTCATGGCCACCACCTCGCCCCGCGCCTTGAAGGCCTGCACCAGGCGCAGCTTCTGCTCCGGCCGGACCCGGCAGAACACCTGCGTGTGGCTCAGCCGCTGAGCCAGGGCCGCATCGTCCAGGGCGTCCAGCTCCGGGCCCGTCAGGATGCCCCCCGCCAGGTCGAGGCCGGCCTGGCGGGCGATGGCCAGCGCCGTGGCGGGATGGTCGCCCGTGATCATGGCCACACGGATGCCGGCGCCCAGGCACTCCGCGATGGCGGCGGGCACGTCCGCACGGACCGGGTCCTCCAGCGCGAGGAGGCCGACGAACTCGAAGTCGAAGTCGTGTTGCAGCGGCGGCAGCGGCTCGGACGCGAACACCGCGCGCGCCACACCCAGGACGCGCAGACCGTCCGCGGCCAGCGCGCCGACCTGCGCCTGGATCACGTCGCGACGGTCGACGGGCAGATGGCACAGGTCGATGACCGCCTCCGGCGCGCCCTTGGCCGCCACCAGCAGCGCACGGCTGTCCGGTGAGCGCCAGACCCGGGACATCGCCAGCAGCTCGCGCGACAGGGGATAGTCGGACACCAGCGTCCAGTCCGCATGCAGGTGCTCCGAGCCTTGCAGCCAGTGCTGGCCGGCCGCGCCGATGGCCGATTCCATTGGGTCAAACGCCCGCCGGTGGCTGGACAGCACGGCGTATTCCAGCACGGGATGGAAGGCATGCGCCATGGCCTTGGGGTCCTCGCCGGCCAGCGTGAAGCCGCACCCGTCCGCCCAGAGCTGGCGCACCGCCATCTGGTTGCGCGTCAGCGTGCCCGTCTTGTCCACGCACAGCAGCGTGGTCGCGCCGAGCAGTTCGACCGCCGGGATGCGCCGCGTCAGCACCCGCTCGCGGGACAGCCGCCAGGCCCCGAGGCCCAGGAAGAGGGTCAGCACCACCGGCAGCTCCTCCGGCAGGATGGCCATGGCCAGCGTCAGGCCGGCCAGCAGCCCGGTAAGCCAGTCGCCGCGGCTGAGGGCCCAGCCGACGGCCAGGACCAGCGCCAGCGCCGCGCCCATCAGCGCGACCCGGCGCACCACCTGCGCCGTCTCCCGCTGGATGGGCGTCTCGTCCATGGCGATGCCGCCCAGCGAAGCGCCGATGCGGCCGAGCGCGCTGCGCGGGCCCGTCGCCACCACCCGACCCCGCCCGGTGCCCTGCGTCACCAGGGAACCCGAGAAGCACCGGCTGGAGGCGTCCTCCGCCACCTCCCCCCTCCCTGGATCGCAGGCCTCCTTGAGCACAGGCAGCGATTCGCCCGTCAGCAGCGATTCGTCCACGGTCAGGTAGCTGGCCTCCTCCAGCACGAGGTCCGCCGGCACGCGGTCGCCTTCGGCCAGGAGCACGCAGTCCCCCACGACCAGCGTCTTGCCCGGCACGCGGACCGCCAGGCCATCGCGCAGGACGAGCGCACGCGGGCTCGAGAGGTCCCGCAGCGCGTCCAGTGCCGCCTGGCTGCGCCGCTTCTGCACGAAGGTCATCATGATGACCATGAGCACGAAGCCCAGCAGCATCGACGCCTCCTGGCGGTCGCCGAGCGCCAGGTAGATGCCTCCGCAGGCCACGAGCAGCAGGAACATGGGTTCCGCCACGACATCAAGGAGCAGGCGCAGCGCCCCTTCGCGGCCGGCAGCCGGCAGCTCGTTGGGGCCGTCGCGCACAAGACGCGCCGCGGCCTCCTGGGCGCTCAGCCCGGCATGCGGCGGCGTCATGAGGGGCAATCCTGGGAAGGGAGCGTCATCCGGGGCATGGCGGCGAGTCGTACGACGGGCGGTGCACCGCGTCGTGCAGGAGGCGTGGCTGGCGGCGAGGCAGCGGGAATGGCAGGCCTGCCGCAAGCGTACCGCAGCCTCACGGCACTTCGTCTTGATGCCGTCGCTTGACGGATTCATTCAGCAACGCCCATCAACGTCCGGCATCCGCACGCCCGCAATCAAGTTAATGCGAATCATCCGCATTTGTGGCATGATGAGACCCTCTGATGGGAGCAAGACCGCTGTCCTGAACGGCCGCGCCGCTCGGGCGCCAGGTCCCGGGGCGTCAGCCGCCCGTTTCCTGTCTCCCGCTACCTCCATTCAATCGCACAAGCCAGCTTGCCGCGCCAGCCCGTGCCGCCTTTTCAGAAGGACCCGCACATGCTGCTGCGCAAGACTCCGGTCGCGCTGGCGCTCGCCGCCATTTTCTCGTCCACGGCCCTTGCCGACCCGGGACCTGCGCCCTCCGCGCCCGCCTCCGCCGACACCCAGCCGCTGGGCGAACTCACCATCAGCGCGACGCGGACGGCACGCAGCACGGACGCCGTGCCCAACACCGTCACCGTCCACGACCGCAAGCGCCTCCAGCAGCGCGACGCCCGGGACCTCAAGGACCTGCTCGAGCAGGACGTCGACATCGCCGTCCGGGCCAGCACCCCGCGCTTCACGGCCGCCGGGGCATCGACAGGCCGCGCTGGCAACGAGGGCATCAACATCCGCGGGCTCGAAGGCAACCAGGTGCTGATGAGCCTGGACGGCATCCGCCTGCCCCAGAGCTTCAGCTTCGGCGCCTTCGCCAGTGGTCGCGTCGACTACCTCGACACCGAGTTGCTGGCGGGTGCAGAGGTGCTGCGCGGCCCGGCCTCCACGCAGTTCGGCAGCGACGGCCTGGGCGGCGCACTCCTGCTGCGCACGCTGAGCGCGGAGGACCTCCTCTCGGGCAGTCGGCGTCAGGCGGGCTTCGTCTCGGCCAGTGCGGCCACCGCCGATCGGTCGACCAAGCTCAGCGCGGGCGGCGCGACCGCCTTCGGCCCCTGGACGGTCCTGCTGGCCGGCGTCGCGCGCGAAGGTCACGGCCTCAAGACGCGGGGCAGCGACGAGTCCCCCAATGCCTCTCGCACGGCCGTCAACCCGAGCGACGTGAAGTCCCGCAGCGTGCTGGGAAAGCTGGGGTTCCAGCTCAGCGCCCGCCATGCGCTGCTGGCCACCCTGGAGACCCGGCGCCGCAGCACCGACACGAACGTGCTCAGCGCTGTCGTCCCCATCATCGACGCCAGGACGCCCGCCACCGCCGTGATCGGCCTGCAGGCGCAGGACCGGCTGGACCGCCAGCGGCTGTCCTTCGAGCACCGCTACGAGGACCTGGAGGCGCCCTGGGTGCAGGTGGTCCGCACCCAGGTCTACACGCAGGACAGCAAGACCCGGCAGTTCTCCGCCGAGGACCGCTACCAGGCCGCCGACCGCACCCGAGACGGCCTCTACCGCGAGCAGCTCGTGGGCCTGAGCACCCAGGCGCAGACGCAGCTGCCCGGTCAGCGTCTGAGCTATGGCCTGGAGTTGAGCCGCAACCGAATCACCGCGCTGCGCGACGGCACGGTGCCGCCGGCCGGCGAGACCTTCCCCAACAAGCCCTTCCCGGACACCCGCTACACGCTCGCGGGCGCCTTCGTGCAGGACGAGATCGAGGCGGGCGAGCTCAGCGTCATCCCCGGCCTTCGCCTGGAGCACTACGCGCTGAAGCCGTCCACCGAGGGCTACACCGGCGGTGCCGTGGTGTCGCTGTCCGACCAGGCCGTGACGCCGCGCCTGGGCGTCCTGTGGCGTCTGCAGCCGGCGCTGCAGCCCTATCTTCAATGGTCCCAGGGCTTCCGCGCCCCGACGCCCGACCAGGTGAACAACGGCTTTGCGAATCCGGCCCAGGGCTACCGCAGCATCGGCAATCCGGACCTGCGCCCCGAGCACGCCAACAGCCTGGAGCTGGGCCTGCGCGGCACGCTCGGCCGGGACGTGCGCTGGCAGCTCAGCGCCTACCGCAACCGCTACCGCGACTTCATCAGCCAGGAGATCGTGCAGGGCCAGGGCACGCCGGCGGACCCGCTGGTCTTCCAGTACGTCAACCTGGCGCAGGCCCGCATCCAGGGGCTGGATGCCCGCCTGGCGTGGCAGGCGGCCGAGGGCCTCGCCCTCAGCATCGCGCTGGCCGACACGCGGGGTGACACCACCCGTGCCGGCGTCGAGGCCCCGCTGGACACCGTGCAGCCCGCCCGCTTCACCGCGGCGGCGCGCTGGGAGCGAGGAGCCTGGGACCTGCAAGCGGCGTGGCAGCACGTCGCCGCCAAGAAGGCCTCCCGCACCAGCAACGCGAGCTATTTCCTGCCGCCGGCCCACGACGTCCTCGATCTGGGCGTGAGCTACCGCCTGCGACCGGACCTGCGGCTCGCCGCCTTCGTCAACAACATCGGCCATCGCAAGTACTGGCGCTGGAGCGATGTGCGCGGCATCGCCGCCAACAGCCCCCTCCTCGATGCCTACACGGCACCGGGCCGCCAGTTGCAGGTCTCCCTGCGCGCCGAGATCTGAGCCATGGGCCGCACCCCTCGGACCTCCGCCGTGCGGCGCGCACCACGGTCAGTACCACGGTCGGCCTGGAGGGCGCGCCCGTGAACCGCCCGGGCCTCCTCGCCACCGCCCTGCTGCACGGTCTGGCGCTCTGGGCCTGGCGCGGCCTGGTCGATCCCCACGGCCCGCGGGCGGCGCCACCAGGCCACCCATCCGTGGCGGTCCGCCTGCTGCCGGCCGCCGCATCTCCCCATCGCCAGCACGCGACGATGCCGCCACTGCCCAGGCCGCTGACGCCGCTGCGGATCGAACCGATCGAGGTCGTATCGGATCCGGTGGTGCGTGAGAGAGCCAGCGCCACGAGCGCTCGTCTGCCGCAGGCGGACCACCGCCCGCAGGAGCCGTCCGAGGCGCAGCTGCCCCTGCGGGAGGACCTGGCCCGGTCGGTGCCCGCCCCGTCGCTGTCACCGTCGCCGTCGCCAAGGACAGCCTGGGTCCCGGCCACCCTGCCTCCGGACCACCAGGCCTGCAGGGCGCAGCAAGCCGAGCGCCACTACCCGGCCCTGCTGCGAGACCGCGGCATCGAGGGCCGGGTGGTCGTACGCGTCATGGTCGACGAGGCGGGCCGCGCGGCGGAGGTGCAGGTCCAGTCCGCCAGCGGCTGGCGCCTGCTGGACGAGGCCGCACGGCGGGTCGCGGCGGCCTGCCCTTACCAACCTGCGCGGCAGGGCGAGCAGCGCCTCGCCGTCTGGATCGAGTACCCGATCCGCTTCAGCCTGCACTGACCGAGGCCCTGCCGGAGCCCCGTCGTGATCGTGCGGCCGGCGTCGCCGGGCCGCTTCCTTCCCCACTCACCCACGCCATCTCCCATGAGACTTCCCCGCCTCCACCCCGCCGCCTGGCCCGCGTGGCTCCTGCTGAGCGCTGCCGCCCAGGCGCATTCGCCCTATCTCAAACCCAACACCTTCAGCGCCGAGCCCGAGCGCAAGCACGTCACCGTGGAGGCCTCGTTTGCCGAAGGCGGACTGCGGCCTGACGTGGCGATGAAGTCCGAGTCCTTCCACCTGATCGGTCCCGACGGACGCCGGCAGCCGCTCACGCCCGCCGCCGTGCTGAAGGACGCCAGCTATCTGGAGGTCCCGCTGCTGGCGGAAGGCACCTACCTCGTGTCCTCCGGCGTGCGCAAGGGACGCGTGGCCAAGGCCGTGCTGCGTCAAGGCCAGGTGCACTTCACCGAAGGCCGCGACGAAACGCAGCCCGGGGACCTGCCCATCGAAGTCCAGAGCCTGACGCGCGCCGACGTCTACCTCAGCCGGGGCCGCCCGAGCGCCGTGGACTACAGCACCGAGGGGCTCGAGATCTATCCCGTCACCCCGCCGCAGGACATCTATGCCGGCGAGACCGTCACCGTCCGCGTCCGGGAGAACCGCCAGCCCCTGGCGGGACAGACCCTCACCGTCATCCCGGATGGTCAGCAGTACGCCGCGCACAAGCCGGCCGAGCAGCACTACAGCAGCGATGCCGCCGGCCAGGTGCGCTTCACGCCGGCGTCGGCCGGCCTCTACCTGCTGCAGGTGCGCGTGCGCCAGCCCGCCCCCGGGAATCCGTCCCTCTGGCTGAGCCACACCGCCACGCTCACGCTCGAAGTCCTGCCCCAACCCTGAGCCCATGACCATGAAACATCCCTTGACCCTGACGCTCCTCGGCCTCGCCCTGCTCCCGGCCTGGGCCGCCTCCCATTCGACGGCCCTCTTCATCAGCGAGCAGGACCTCAACGGCGACGGCCAGGTCACGCAGGCAGAACTGAAGCTGGGCCGCGAGGTCGAGTTCACGCGCATCGACTTCAACGCCGACGGCCTGCTGAGCGAAACCGAATACCTCGGCGAGTTCGAAGGCCGCCTGATGCAGCGCGTCGGCAAGATCGTCGATCCGGAGAAGCGGCACGAGGAGTTGCAGCGCCAGATGCGCCAGGCCAAGGTCCGGTTCGGTGTGCTCGACACCGACCGCAGCGGCAGCATCACCCGCGAGGAGTTCCAGGCCGCGGGCCTGCGCATGTTCCAGCTGCACGACCGCAACCACGACGACGTGGTGGACGAGGCCGATGTGCGGTTGGCCGAAGAAGAGCGCAAGGCGGGCAAGGAGAGCTTCGTGGCGCCTTGATCGGCCCCCGGGCGACACCCGGGCGACTCCCGGGGGGCGTGGGCCGGTGAACCGTGCCGCACGCGGCAAGCCTGCGATCACCAGATCGGAAGGATGGGTTGGCGGGCGGACGCCACAGACGGAGCGATCCAGCCCCCGGCGGCGCTAGCATGCCGCCATGAGCCGCACCCCCGCCCCGCCCCGCCCCGACTTCGACGCCGCGCTGCAGGAGATTGCCGCCCGGGTCCAGCCGCTGCTTGGCCAGGGCCAGGTCGCGAGCTACATCCCGGAGCTGGCCGGCGTGCCGCGCGAGCGCTTCGGCATGGCCATCGTGGGCATCGGCGGCGAGGTCTGGGAAGTCGGTCACGCGCGGGAGCGTTTTTCCATCCAGAGCATCTCCAAGCTGTTCGCGCTGCTCAAGGCCCTGCAGCATGAGGGAGACGCCCTGTGGGAGCGCGTGGGCCGGGAGCCATCCGGCACGCCCTTCAACTCGCTGGTGCAACTGGAGCACGAGGGCGGCAAGCCGCGCAATCCCTTCATCAACGCCGGCGCGCTGGCCGTGACCGACGTGCTGTGCACGCGGCACGTGCAGCCCGAGACCGCGCTGGTGGAGTTGCTGCGCAAGCTGGCCGACAACCCGGGCATCGACTACAGCCTGCGGGTGGCGCAGTCGGAGCGCCGGCACAGCGACCGCAATGCCGCGATGGCCCATTTCATGCGCAGCTTCGGCCGGCTGCACAACCCGGTGGACCGCATCCTCGATGCCTACTGCAGCCATTGCGCCATCGAGATGAGCTGCGTCGATCTCGCCCGTTCGATGCTGCTGCTGGCCAATCACGGGGAGTTGCCCTGGAGCGGCGAACGCCTGCTGACGCCCAGCCTGTCGAAGCGGCTCAATGCGCTGATGCTGACCTGCGGCACCTATGACGCGGCCGGCGACTTCGCCTTCCGCGTGGGGCTGCCGGCCAAGAGCGGTGTCGGGGGCGGAATTGTCGCGCTGATCCCCAACCTGTGCGGCATCTGCGTGTGGTCGCCCGGGCTCGACGCCAACGGCAACTCGCTGGCCGGCGTGGCCGCGCTCGAGTGGCTGACGACACTCACGGGGCGCTCGATCTTCTGAACGGCCCACCCCGGCGACAATGGACGCCGTTCCTGCCCGCGAGGGCCATCGCCAGCCGTCCCGTCCCCTGCCCATGCCCCACCACGATTCCTTCTTCCCCCTGGAAGATGCCGACGGCACCCAGCACGTCAAGCCCTACGTCCGCGAGACCCTAGACAGCAAGTCCCTGCACTTCTGCATGGACGAGATCCAGAGCACGATGAACCTCCTGGCACCGCACGCGCTGGCCCTGGCCTACACGCGCACCATGATGGGCGTGCTGCTCTTCAAGCCGCAGCCGGCGACGCTGGCGATGATCGGTCTCGGCGGGGGCTCGCTGGCCAAGTTCTGCCACCGGCAGCTGCCGCGCACCCGCCTCAAGGTCGTGGAAATCAACCCGCATGTGCTGGCGCTGCGGCACGAATTCCAGGTGCCCGAGGACGACGCGCGCTTCCGGGTGGTGCTCGGCGACGGCGCCGAGTTCGTGCGCTTCGCGCCCTATCCGCTGGACGTGCTGATGGTCGATGGCTTCGACTACGACGGCCAGCCACCGGCCCTGTGCTCGCAGCAGTTCTACGACGACTGCCGGGACGCGCTCCAGCCCGGCGGCCTGCTGGTGGTGAACCTGCACACCGGCCACACGGACTTCAGCCTGTACCTGTCCCGCATCGAGCGCAGCTTTGATGGCGAGGTGCTGGCCCTGGGCGACGAGGACTGCAGCAACACCATCGTCTTTGCGAGCAAGGGACCGCTGCCGCAGATCACGGCCGCCGCCCTGCGCTGCCCGCCGGGCTTCGATCCCGCCGCCTGGAAGGACCTGCTGCCGGCGCTGGCGGCCGTCGCCGCGGCGCGCCGGCAGGCTCAGGCATCCCGCCTCGGCTGACCCGGCGCCCCAATGGACACCGCCGCCGCGGCATCAGGCAAGACCTGACCCCAACGGCGGCGGCTCCAACATTTCCGCGTGAGATTGCCGGGTCACTCCCCCGGCGGGGAGACGTCAGCGCACGACCGCGATCTGCTCGCGGGCACCGCCCTTGTAGGTGTACAGCGTCAGGGCGCCGTTCTTGATGTCGCCCTTGCCGTCGAAGCTGATCGTGCCCGTCACGCCCTTGTAGCCTTC
>NZ_JASVDS010000012.1 GCF_030285365.1 Roseateles subflavus
ACCGAACTTCTTCGACAGCACGGTCGCGATCGCAGCCGTCAGCGTGGTCTTGCCATGGTCAACGTGACCAATCGTGCCCACGTTCACGTGCGGCTTGGTACGTTCAAACTTGCCTTTTGCCATTTCAATTCTCCAAAAAGAGCATTCATCCAGTCTGATGGTTTAGCGTTTCCGCCGAGGCCTTGATCCCTGCCGGCTGGCAAGCAGGAGACTCTCGACGAAGACGATTCAAACCCGCACCGCCTGCACACACGACGGACGCCCGCAGGGGCGTCCACCGCACGGAGCCCGGGGATCCGGCTCTGCCGGGCCCTCGGGCTCGCCCCCTTGAGGGGGCCGCCGCAGGCGGTAGGGGGTGGTCTTTACTTGGCGCGAGCGGTAATGATCGCGTCGGCCACGTTCTTCGGAGCTTCGCTGTAGTGCTTGAACTCCATCGTGTACGTGGCACGGCCTTGCGACATCGAGCGCAGGGTCGTCGAGTAGCCGAACATTTCCGACAGGGGAACTTCGGCCTTGATGACCTTGCCACCGCCGACCATGTCGTCCATGCCCTGGACCATGCCGCGACGGCTGGACAGATCGCCCATCACGTTGCCGGCGTAGTCTTCCGGGGTTTCGACTTCAACGGCCATCATCGGCTCGAGGATCACGGGGCTGGCGCGGCGGCAGCCTTCCTTGAAGCCCATCGAAGCGGCCATCTTGAACGCGTTTTCGTTCGAGTCCACGTCGTGGTACGAACCGAAGGTCAGCGTGACCTTCACGTCCACGACCGGGAAGCCAGCCAGCACGCCGTTCGGCAGGGAATCGATGATGCCCTTTTCGACCGCCGGGATGTACTCGCGAGGCACCACGCCGCCCTTGATGGCGTCGACGAACTCGAAGCCCTTGCCGGCTTCTTGCGGTTCGACCGTCAGCACGACGTGACCGTACTGGCCCTTACCACCCGACTGGCGAACGAACTTGCCTTCGACGTCGGTGGCCGTCTTGCGGATGGTTTCGCGGTAGGCCACTTGCGGCTTGCCCACGTTGGCTTCCACGCCGAACTCGCGCTTCATGCGGTCGACAATGATTTCCAGGTGGAGCTCGCCCATGCCGGAAATGATGGTCTGGCCGGACTCTTCGTCGGTACGCAGGCGGAAGGAAGGATCTTCTGCAGCCAGACGGCCCAGCGCCAGACCCATCTTTTCCTGGTCAGCCTTGGTCTTGGGTTCCACGGCCTGCGAGATCACGGGCTCAGGGAAGACCATCTTTTCCAGCGTGATCACGGAATCCGGATCGCACAGCGTTTCGCCGGTCGTGACGTCCTTCAGACCCACGCAGGCAGCGATGTCGCCAGCCAGAATTTCCTTGATTTCTTCACGCTGGTTGGCGTGCATCTGCAGGATACGACCGATACGTTCCTTCTTGCCACGGATCGGGTTGTACACGGTGGCGCCGGATTGCAGCACGCCCGAGTACACGCGAACGAAGGTCAGCTGACCGACGTACGGGTCGGTCATCAGCTTGAACGCCAGAGCGGCAAACTTTTCGCTGTCGTCGGCCTTGCGGGTGGCGGGCTGCTCGTCTTCGTCCGTGCCGGTCACCGGGGGGATGTCCACCGGAGAGGGCAGGAAGTCGATCACGGCGTCCAGCATGCGCTGCACACCCTTGTTCTTGAAGGCGGTGCCGCACAGCATCGGCTGGATTTCCGTGGAAATCGTGCGGGTGCGCAGGGCGAGCTTGATCTCTTCCTCGGACAGGTCACCCGTCTCGAGGTACTTGTTCATCAGCTCTTCGGTGGCCTCGGCGGCAGCCTCGACCATCTTCTCGCGCCACTCTTGAGCAACGGAGACCAGATCGGCCGGGATGTCTTCGTAGCTGAACTTCATGCCTTGGGAAGCCTCGTCCCAAATGATGGCCTTCATCTTCAGCAGGTCCACGACGCCCTTGAAGTTGTCTTCAGCGCCGATGGGGATCACGATGGGCACGGGGTTGGCCTTCAGGCGCGTCTTCATCTGGTCGACGACCTTGAAGAAGTTGGCACCGGTGCGGTCCATCTTGTTCACGAAGGCCAGACGAGGCACCTTGTACTTGTTGGCCTGGCGCCAGACGGTTTCCGACTGGGGCTGCACGCCACCCACGGCGCAATAGACCATGCAGGCACCGTCCAGCACGCGCATGGAACGCTCCACCTCGATGGTGAAGTCCACGTGCCCCGGGGTGTCGATGATGTTGAAGCGGTGCTCCGGATAGGTCATTTCCATGCCCTTCCAGAAGCAGGTGGTGGCAGCGGAGGTGATCGTGATGCCACGCTCCTGCTCCTGCTCCATCCAGTCCATGGTGGCGGCGCCATCATGCACTTCACCGATCTTGTGGTTCACACCGGTGTAGTAAAGGATCCGTTCGGTCGTCGTGGTCTTGCCGGCATCGATGTGCGCCGAAATACCGATATTGCGGTAGCGCTCGATGGGGGTCTTGCGGGCCATGGTCTTGCTCCAGATGCAGTGAGCCGCCAGCGGGTCAGTAGAAACCCGAGGCGGCCGTAAAAGACGTGTTTAGAAGCGGAAGTGCGAGAAAGCCTTGTTGGCGTCAGCCATACGGTGGACTTCGTCACGCTTCTTCATGGCGCCGCCGCGGCCTTCCGAGGCCTCCAGCAGTTCGTTGGCCAGGCGTTGAGCCATGGACTTCTCGCCACGCTTGCGGGCCGATTCCTTCAGCCAGCGCATGGCCAGAGCCATCCGGCGGACGGGGCGAACTTCCACGGGAACTTGGTAGTTCGCACCGCCAACACGGCGGGACTTCACTTCGACCATGGGCTTCACGTTGTTCAGGGCGGTCATGAACACTTCCAGCGGATCCTTGCCGGCCTTCTTCTCGACTTGGTCGAGAGCGCCGTAAATGATGCGCTCGGCGACAGCCTTCTTGCCCGATTCCATGATGACGTTCATGAACTTGGACAGATCAACGCTACCGAACTTCGGATCAGGCAGGATCTCGCGCTTGGGTACTTCGCGACGACGTGGCATGGGTATTTCCTTCTTCGCTTCAGTTGGTCTGGCAATGGCTCGCTGCCATCTGCCGCAACCGGGGACGATCACGCATTCGGACCATCCACTTACTCGGCCGCTGTGCCCTCGATGGGGTCATGCGCTCCGCAAAAACATCCGACCAGAGCCTGACGGCCGGTCGTGACAACTCAATTAAGCCTTCTTCGGGCGCTTCGCACCGTACTTGGAGCGGGACTGCTTGCGATCCTTGACGCCTTGCAGGTCCAGCGAGCCGCGGACGATGTGGTAACGAACACCCGGCAGATCCTTCACACGGCCGCCGCGCACCAGCACGACGCTGTGCTCTTGAAGGTTGTGGCCTTCACCGCCGATGTAGGAAATCACCTCGAAGCCGTTGGTCAGGCGCACCTTGGCAACCTTACGCAGAGCGGAGTTCGGCTTCTTGGGGGTCGTGGTGTACACGCGGGTGCACACGCCACGACGCTGGGGGCAAGCCTGCATGGCAGGCGACTTGGACTTCGTGACCTCGGTCTCACGACCTTGGCGCACGAGCTGGTTGATGGTTGGCATAAGTAACTTGTTCCCGTTTGAAGTCACAGACCTCTAGCGACCTGACGCGCTTCGCCACCTGGCAAAACGCCGCCTGAATTCACGGCCCGAAGGGCACTCGATGCACCCCACAGGGAAGCGCAAAAGCGCGCAGCACCTAGGCGCCGCACGCTGATTTCAAGCTGTCTGCATCACGATGGACGCAGCTAGACCAACTAGAGAGCCCTCGATTGTATGCCAGCCACCCTCTTTTGCACAAGCAGCTGGGCGCACAAGCCCGATGGGCACGGGGTTTGCGCGGAAAATGGGCGCCCCACTGAGCTGCCAAGGACGGTTTTCAGCGTGCGACAAAGCAAGCGCCCGCACGCCACCCTCTCCCCTGGCACTTCATCCCATTCCCCACGATCGCATCACCCCCATGCTGACACCGCCTCCCCTCGCCCCATCACCCGCGCTGCAGCCCGGCGGCACGACACCGGGGCCGAAACTGGTGCTCGACACCCAGGTGGTGATGGAGTGGCTGGTCTTCCGTGATCCGGGCATCCAGCCCCTTGTTGGCCCCATCGAGGCCGGTCGCTGGACCTGGATCGGCAGCGAGGCCATGCGGGACGAGCTGCTGCACGTGCTCTCGCGTGGCGTGGCCGCGCGCTGGAACCCCGACCCGCAGGGCATCGCCAGCACCTTTGCGCGGCTGTGCCAGATGCCGGCCGCACAGGACGGCGACGCCCCCCCTCCCCTGCTCAAGTGCCGCGACAAGGATGACCAGAAGTTCATCGACCTGGCGCTCAGCCAGCGGGCCGACGCCTTGATCAGCCGGGACAGCGACGTGTTGGCGCTGTCCAAACGCGCCCGAAAGCACGGCCTGGCCATCCTTCGGCCCGAGCAATGGCTGAAGTTGACGATGCCGCCGGCCTCCAGCGACACGCTGCCGTGAGCTCACTCGTCCAAGTACGCGCCGCACAACCGTCCAGGCAATAAAAAACCGCCGCCCCTTGCGGGTGCGGCGGTTTTGAGGGGCGCCGGCCGGGTTGCCCCGGCCCTCGCGTCCAGCCTTACTCGGCGGAGCCTTCGCCAGCCGACTCGTCCAGAGCGGCCAGTTGCACAGCCGCCATTTCCTCGGCTTCCTGCATGGCGATGGCACGGCGCTCGGCGTCGTCCATCTCTTCCTTGGCACGGCGTGCCAGATGGAAGGCCATGCCGGTACCGGCCGGGATCAGGCGGCCGACGATCACGTTTTCCTTCAGGCCACGCAGCTCGTCGCGCTTGCCCATGATGGCAGCCTCGGTCAGCACGCGGGTCGTTTCCTGGAAGGAAGCGGCCGAGATGAACGAATCCGTCGACAGCGAGGCCTTCGTGATACCCAGCAGCACATCTGCGTGCGTGGCGATCAGCTTGCCCTCGGCGCGCAGGCGGTCGTTGGTGTCCAGCAGCTCGGAGCGCTCGACCTGCTCGCCCAGGATGTAGGTCGAATCGCCCGGGTTGACGATCTGCACGCGGCGCAGCATCTGGCGAACGATCACCTCGATGTGCTTGTCGTTGATCTTCACGCCCTGCAGACGGTAGACGTCCTGCACTTCGTCGACGATGTAGCGAGCCAGCTCCTCGATACCCAGCAGACGCAGGATGTCCTGCGGATCGGCCGGGCCGTCGACGATGCCTTCACCCTTGTTGACCACCTGGCCTTCGTGCACCAAGATGTTCTTTTCCTTGGGCACGAGCTCTTCCCAGACCTTGCCGTCCGGATCGGTGATCTGCAGGCGAACCTTGCCCTTGGTTTCCTTGCCGAAGGAGACGGTACCGGTCTGCTCGGCCAGCACGCCCTTGTCCTTGGGCGAGCGGGCTTCGAACAGTTCTGCCACACGGGGCAGACCGCCGGTAATGTCCCGGGTCTTCTGACCTTCGACCGGGATACGGGCCAGCACTTCACCGGGGGCCAGGTCCTGGCCGTCGCGGATCTGGATCAGCGCGCCGACCTGGAAGCCGATCGTCACCGAGTGGTCGGTGCCGGGGATCTTCACTTCCTGGCCGTTGGCGTCCAGCAGCTTGACCTGCGGACGGACCACCTTGGCGGCGCCACGACGCTTCGGATCGATCACCACCAGGGTGGACAGACCGGTCACTTCGTCGACCTGCTTGGCCACGGTGACGCCTTCCTCGACGTTCTCGAACTTCGCCTGACCGGCGAATTCCGTGATGATCGGGCGGGTCAGCGGGTCCCAGTTCGCCAGCACCGTGCCAGCCTTGAGGGTCTGGTCGGCCTTGACGTTCAGGGTCGCGCCGTACGGCACCTTGTGGCGCTCGCGCTCGCGGCCGTGCTGGTCGGCGATGATGATTTCACCGGAACGGGAAATCACCACCAGCTCGCCCTTGCCGTTCGTGACGTAGCGCATCGTGGCGTTGAAGCCGATGATGCCGTCCGACTTGGCTTCCACGCTCGAGGCCACGGCAGCACGCGATGCGGCACCACCGATGTGGAACGTACGCATGGTCAGCTGGGTACCCGGCTCACCGATCGACTGTGCAGCGATCACGCCCACGGCTTCGCCGGTGTTGACCAGGCCGCCACGGCCGAGGTCTCGGCCATAGCACTTGGCGCACAGACCGAAGCGGGTGCCGCAGGTCAGCGGGGTGCGGACCTTGATCTCGTCCACGCCCGCCTGTTCCAGCACGTCCAGGGTGTCTTCGTCCAGCATGTTGCCGGCGGTCAGCAGCACGCCTTGCGTTTCCGGATGGAGGACGTCGATGGCAGCCACGCGGCCCAGCACGCGATCGCGCAGGGACTCGATGACTTCACCGCCCTCGACCAGCGCGCGCATGTTGATGCCGTTGTCGGTGCCGCAATCGTCCTCGACCACCACCAGATCCTGCGTCACGTCGACCAGACGACGGGTCAGGTAACCCGAGTTCGCGGTCTTCAGTGCCGTATCCGCCAGGCCCTTACGGGCACCGTGGGTGGAAATGAAGTACTGCAGAACGTTCAGGCCTTCGCGGAAGTTCGCGGTGATGGGCGTCTCGATGATCGAGCCGTCCGGCTTGGCCATCAGGCCCCGCATACCGGCCAGCTGGCGGATCTGGGCCGCGCTACCGCGGGCACCGGAGTCAGCCATCATGTAGATGGAGTTGAAGGACTCCTGATCCACTTCCTTGCCGTTGCGGTCGATGGTCTTCTGCTTGGACAGCTGCGACATCATGACCTTGCCGACTTCGTCACCGGTCTTGCCCCAGATGTCCACCACCTTGTTGTAGCGCTCGCCGGCCGTCACGAGACCCGAGACATACTGCTGCTCGATCTCCTTGACTTCCTTCTCGGCGCGCTCGATCAGCTCGTACTTCTGCTTCGGCACCAGCATGTCGTCGATGGCGATCGAGATGCCGGCGCGCGTGGCCAGACGGAAGCCGGACTGCAGCAGCTTGTCTGCCAGCACCACGGTTTCCTTCAGGCCGCACTTGCGGAAGGAGGTGTTGATCAGGCGCGAGATCTCCTTCTTCTTCAGCGCCTTGTTGATGTTCGAGAACGGCAGGCCCTTGGGCAGGATCTCGGACAGCAGGGCGCGGCCGACGGTCGTGTCCACCAGCTTGGTCTCGGGGATCCACTCGCCCGTTTCCTTGTCCTTGGTGTACTCGGTCAGGCGCACGCTGATCTTGGCGGTGATCTCGACGACGCCGTTGTCCAGGGCGCGCAGCATCTCCGACACGTCGGAGAAGATCATGCCTTCGCCCTTGCCGTTGATGCGATCGCGGGTGGCGTAGTACAGGCCCAGCACCACGTCTTGCGACGGGACGATGGAGGGCTCGCCGGAGGCCGGGAACAGCACGTTGTTGGAGGCCAGCATCAGGGTGCGGGCTTCCATCTGCGCCTCGATGGACAGCGGCACGTGGACGGCCATCTGGTCACCGTCGAAGTCGGCGTTGAAGGCCGCGCAGACGAGCGGGTGCAGCTGGATGGCCTTGCCTTCGATCAGCACGGGCTCGAAGGCCTGGATGCCGAGGCGGTGCAGCGTCGGTGCGCGGTTCAGCAGCACCGGGTGCTCCTTGATCACCTCTTCCAGGATGTCCCACACCACCGGGGTGCCGGATTCCACTTCCTTCTTCGCCGCCTTGATGGTCGTGGCGATGCCCATGGCTTCCAGGCGCGAGAAGATGAAGGGCTTGAACAGCTCAAGCGCCATCAGCTTCGGCAGACCGCACTGGTGCAGCTTCAGGGTCGGGCCCACGGTAATCACGGAACGACCGGAGTAGTCCACGCGCTTGCCCAGCAGATTCTGACGGAAGCGACCGCTCTTGCCCTTGATCATGTCGGCCAGGGACTTCAGGGCGCGCTTGTTGGCGCCAGTCATGGCCTTGCCGCGGCGACCGTTGTCCAGCAGCGAGTCGACGGCTTCCTGCAGCATGCGCTTTTCGTTGCGCACGATGATCTCAGGGGCCTTCAACTCCAGCAGACGAGCCAGACGGTTGTTGCGGTTGATGACGCGACGGTAAAGGTCGTTCAGGTCCGACGTGGCGAAGCGGCCGCCATCCAGCGGCACCAGCGGACGCAGGTCCGGCGGCAGCACGGGCAGCACGTCCATGATCATCCAGTGCGGCTTGATCCCGGACTTCTTGAAGGCTTCCATGACCTTCAGGCGCTTGGAGTTCTTCTTGACCTTGAGCTCGGAGCCGGTCATGTCGTTGCGCAGGCGATCGATCTCGATGTCGAGATCCATCTCCTCCAGCAGCTTCTTGATGCCCTCGGCGCCCATCAGCGCGATGAACTCGTCACCGTACTCGGCACGCTTCGCGTCGTAGTCGTCCTCGCTCATGATCGAGAACTTCTTCAGCGGCGTCATGCCGGAGTCGACGACCACGTAGGCTTCGAAGTACAGCACGCGTTCGATGTCGCGCAGCGTCATGTCCAGCACCAGGCCCAGGCGCGAAGGCAGGGACTTCAGGAACCAGATGTGGGCGCAGGGAGCCGCCAGGTCGATGTGCCCCATGCGCTCGCGGCGCACCTTGGTCTGGGTCACTTCGACGCCGCACTTCTCGCAGATCACGCCGCGGTGCTTCAGGCGCTTGTACTTGCCGCACAGGCACTCGTAGTCCTTGATCGGGCCGAAGATCTTGGCGCAGAACAGGCCATCGCGCTCCGGCTTGAACGTCCGGTAGTTGATGGTCTCGGGCTTCTTCACCTCACCGAAGGACCACGAGCGGATCTTCTCGGGCGAGGCCAGCCCGATCTTGATCGCATCGAAGTGCTCATCGGGCGTGAACTGCTTGAACAGGTCCAGCAAACCTTTCATGTGTTTCTCCTGTTCCGTCTCTTAGTTGCGCTCGAGCTCGATGTCGATACCGAGCGAACGGATTTCCTTCACCAGCACGTTGAACGATTCCGGCATGCCGGCATCGATGGCGTGCTCGCCCTTGACGATGTTCTCGTAGACCTTGGTCCGGCCGTTCACGTCATCGGACTTCACGGTCAGCATTTCCTGCAGCACGTAGGACGCGCCGTAGGCTTCCAGGGCCCACACTTCCATTTCACCGAAGCGCTGGCCACCGAACTGCGCCTTGCCGCCCAGCGGCTGCTGCGTGACGAGCGAGTACGGACCGGTCGAACGGGCGTGCATCTTGTCGTCCACCAGATGGTGCAGCTTCAGCACGTGCATGTAGCCGATGGTCGTCGGGCGCTCGAACTGGTCGCCGGTACGGCCGTCGTACAGGTAGGCCTGCGTACGCGTCTCGGTCAGACCCTTGCGGGCGGCGATGTCATCCGGGTAGGCCAGCTTCAGCATGCCGCGGATTTCCTCTTCCTTGGCACCGTCGAAGACCGGCGTCGCGAAGGGCACGCCCTTGGACAGGTTCTGGGCCATCTCGACGACTTCCTTGTCGGTCAGGTCGTCCAGGTGCTCCGTCTTGCCACCGTTCTTGTTGTAGAGCTCGTCCAGGAACTTGCGCAGCTCGCTGACGGCCGCATGCTGCTGGAGCATGTCGCCGATGCGCTGGCCGATGCCCTTGCCGGCCCAGCCCAGGTGCACTTCCAGGACCTGACCCACGTTCATCCGCGAGGGCACGCCCAGCGGGTTCAGCACGATGTCGGCAGGCGTGCCGTCGGCCATGTAGGGCATGTCTTCGATCGGGGTGATCTTGGACACGACACCCTTGTTGCCGTGACGGCCGGCCATCTTGTCGCCAGGCTGCAGGCGGCGCTTGACGGCCAGGTAGACCTTGACCATCTTCAGCACGCCGGCGGGCAGTTCGTCGCCTTGCGTCAGCTTCTTGCGCTTCTCTTCGAAGGCCAGGTCGAAGCTGTGGCGGGTCTGCTCCAGCGAGTTCTTGATGGATTCCAGCTGATTGGCGACCTCGTCCTCGGCGGGACGGATGTCGAACCAGTGGAACTTCTCGACCTCGGCCAGGTAGTCCTTGCTGATGACCGTGCCCTTGCTGATCTTCTTGGGACCGCCATTGGCGATCTTGCCGGTCAGCAGCTTCTCGATACGGTCGAAGGCATCGGCTTCCACGATGCGCAGCTGGTCGTTCAGGTCCAGGCGGAAGCGCTTCAGCTCGTCGTCAATGATCTGCTGGGCGCGCTTGTCACGCTGGATGCCTTCACGGGTGAAGACCTGCACGTCGATGACGGTGCCGGAGGTGCCCTGGTCCACACGCAGCGAGGTGTCCTTCACGTCGGACGCCTTCTCGCCGAAGATGGCGCGCAGCAGCTTCTCTTCCGGGGTCAGGGTGGTTTCGCCCTTCGGCGTCACCTTGCCGACCAGCACGTCGCCGGGGCCGACTTCCGCACCGATGTAGACGATGCCGGACTCGTCCAGGCGAGCCAGTTGCTGCTCGGACAGGTTCGGGATGTCACGGGTGATTTCTTCGGAGCCCAGCTTGGTGTCGCGGGCCATGACCACCAGTTCCTCGATGTGGATCGAGGTGTAGCGGTCTTCGGCCACCACGCGTTCGGAGATCAGGATCGAATCTTCGAAGTTGTAGCCGTTCCAGGGCATGAACGCGACCAGCATGTTCTGGCCCAGGGCCAGCTCACCGATGTCGGTCGAGGCGCCATCGGCAATGATGTCCTCCGAGGCCACCTTGTCACCCCGGCGCACGATCGGGCGCTGGTGGATGTTGGTGTTCTGGTTGGAACGCTGGTACTTGATCAGGTTGTAGATGTCGACGCCGACTTCACCGGCCACCGTTTCCTCGTCATTGACGCGAATCACGATGCGGTTGGTGTCGACGTAGTCCACGACGCCGCCGCGGCGGGCCGTCACGACCGTGCCCGAATCCTTGGCCGCCACGCGCTCCACGCCGGTACCGACGAAGGCCTTCTCGGGGCGCAGGGTCGGCACAGCCTGACGCTGCATGTTGGCGCCCATCAGTGCGCGGTTCGCATCATCGTGCTCGAGGAACGGCACCAGCGAGGCAGCGACCGACACGATCTGCGTCGGGGCCACGTCCATGTACTGGATGCGTTCCGGCGAGGTCAGGACCGATTCGCCGTTCTCACGGGCAGACACCAGTTCGTCGATCAGCTGGCCATCCTGGTTCAGGGTGGCATTGGCCTGAGCGATGACGTACTTGCCTTCCTCGATGGCAGACAGGTAGTCGATCTGGTTGGTCACCTTGCCGTCGACCACGCGACGGTACGGCGTCTCGAGGAAGCCGTACTCGTTCAACTGGGCGTACAGAGCCAGCGAGTTGATCAGACCGATGTTCGGGCCTTCCGGCGTTTCGATCGGGCAGACGCGGCCGTAGTGGGTGGGGTGCACGTCACGGACTTCGAAGCCGGCGCGCTCACGGGTCAGACCGCCCGGGCCCAGTGCGGAGACACGACGCTTGTGCGTGATCTCGGACAGCGGGTTGGTCTGGTCCATGAACTGGGACAGCTGCGAGGCACCGAAGAACTCCTTGAGCGCCGCGGAGATCGGCTTGGAGTTGATCAGGTCATGCGGCATCAGGGCTTCGGTCTCGGCCTGGCCCAGACGTTCCTTGACTGCCTTCTCGATGCGGGCGAGGCCCGAGCGGTACTGGTTCTCGGCCAGTTCGCCCACGCAGCGCACACGACGATTGCCCAGGTGGTCGATGTCATCGACTTCACCGCGGCCATTGCGCAGCTCGACCAGGATCTTGACCACGTCGAGGATGTCCTCGTTCGACAGGGTCATCTTGCCTTCCGGCGTGTCGCGGCCCACGCGGGCGTTGAACTTCATCCGGCCGACGCGCGACAGATCGTAGGTGTCTTCGCTGTAGAACAGGCGGTTGAACAGGGCCTCGACGGCATCTTCCGTCGGCGGCTCGCCAGGGCGCATCATGCGATAGATGGCGACACGGGCAGCCAGCTGCTCGGTCGTTTCATCCAGGGCCAGCGTCTGGCTGATGTAAGCGCCTTCATCCAGCTCGTTGGTGTACAGGCACTGGATGTCCTTGATGCCGGCGCTGCGCAGCTTCTTCAGCAGGGCGTCGGTCAGCTCGTCATTGGCCTTGGCGATGATCTCGCCGGTGTCGCCGTCGACCATGTTCTTGGCCAGCACACGGCCGACCAGGAAGTCTTCGGGCACCGTGACGTGCTGCGTGCCGGACTGCTCCAGCTGACGCACGTGGCGGGCGGTGATGCGCTTGTCCTTTTCGACCAGCACATTGCCGCTCTTGTCCGTGATGTCGAAGCGGGCGACTTCACCCTTCAGGCGGTCGGCCACGAACTCCATCTGGGCACCGGAGTCCATCAGACGGAAGTTGTCGAACACGAAGAAGTGAGCCAGGATCTGCTCGGGGTTCAGGCCGATGGCCTTGAGCAGGATCGTGACCGGCATCTTGCGGCGGCGGTCGACGCGGAAGTACAGGATGTCCTTCGGGTCGAACTCGAAGTCCAGCCACGAACCACGGTAGGGAATGATCCGTGCCGAGAACAGCAGCTTGCCGGACGAGTGGGTCTTGCCCTTGTCGTGCTCGAAGAACACGCCGGGCGAGCGGTGCAGCTGCGACACGATGACACGCTCGGTGCCATTGACGATGAAGGAGCCGTAGTCGGTCATCAGGGGCACTTCGCCCATGTAGACCTCTTGTTCCTTGATTTCCTTGACCGTCTTGGCCTGGGGGCTCTCGCGGTCGTAGATGATCATCTGCAGGCGGGCGCGCACGGCCGCTGCATAGGTCAGGCCACGCTGTTGGCACTCGCGGGTGTCAAACGGCGGCTTGGCGATGTTGTACTCGAGGAACTTCATCTCCACGAACCCGTTGTGCGACACGATCGGGAAGGCGGAGAGGAAGGCTGCCTGCAAGCCTTCGGGCTTGCGCTTGGCGGGGGGAAGGTCTTTTTGCAGGAAGGCGACGTAAGAGTCCTTCTGCATGGTCAGCAAATAGGGAACGTTCTGAACGTTCTCGCGCTTGCCGAAGCTCTTGCGGATACGCTTGCGCTCGGTATAGCTGTAGGGGGTTGTTTGCGCCATAAACACTCCGTGGCTAGCCCCCTCCTGGCCATGGCAGGGGCTGCGTCGGCGACTGGCTTCTCAGGCATTGCACCCGAAGCTTGGTGGTTGGCCACTACCAACCGCTGGCGGACAACCCTGGCCGCATGCTCATGCGTAACCAGAGTCCGACCAAACCGGCTCTCTGCAGTCGGATCAGAGAACACTTGAAAGAACCGCGAATGATACCTCGCGAAGCTCTTTCAACTGTTCTCAATCAAGATAAACCCGCAATGACGAAAAAGGGGAAGCCCAAAGGCAACCCCTTCTCGAATCCAGGTGAACCTGAATTCGTGCGGCGGGCGGCGTAGCGAGCCGGTCGAGGTCGGGCTTGAGACGCGCAGCCGTACTTGGGTACGGCGAGCATCGAAAGCCCGAGATCGGCCGGCGCAGTAGCCGAACGCCGTACGAATTACTTGAGTTCGACCTTGGCGCCGGCTTCTTCCAGCTTCTTCTTGGCGGCGTCGGCGTCAGCCTTGGACACGCCTTCCTTGACGGGCTTCGGAGCGCCGTCGACCAGGTCCTTGGCTTCCTTCAGACCCAGGCCGGTGATTTCGCGCACGGCCTTGATCACGCCCACCTTGTTGGAACCGGCTTCAGCCAGCACCACGGTGAACTCGGTCTTTTCTTCAGCAGCAGCAGCGCCACCGCCAGCAGCGCCGCCAGCGGCGGGAGCAGCCATGGAAGCGGCGGACACGCCGAACTTCTCTTCGATGGCCTTGACCAGGTCGTTCAGTTCCAGAACGGTCATGCTGTCCAGAGCAGCCAGGAATGCGTCTTTATCGAATGCCATGATGTTTTCCTAAATACAGATAAGTTGCAGTTGATGCGGTGATCGTCGTCGATCAGGCGGCAGCCGGGGCTTCGGCTTCTGCGCCGCCACCACGTTGCTGAGCCAGTGCAGCCAGCACGGCAGCGGTACGCTGCACGGGCGACTTGAGCAGGCCGGCCACTTGCGACAGCAGCACTTCCTTGCTCGGCACGGCGGCCAGGGCCTTCACGCCATTGACGTCCAGGGCCTTGCCGCCATAGGCGCCGCCCTTGATCACCAGCTTGTCATTGGTCTTGGCAAAGTCAGCAATGACTTTGGCAGCCGCGACAGCATCTTCCGAAAAGCCGTAGATCAGCGGGCCGACCATGCTCTCCGAAGCGACCTCGAACGAGGTGCCGGCCACAGCACGACGCGCCAGGGTGTTCTTCAGCACGTGAAGATACACACCCTGGGCACGCGCGGTGACGCGCAGCTTGTTCAAGGCTTCAACGGTGAGGCCACGGTACTCAGCCAACGCCAGCGTCTGAGCCTTGGCAGCCTGGGCTGCCACGTCCGACACGACGGCTGCTTTCTCGTTGCGATTGAGACTCAAGGTCTACTCCTCACAAAAATGCCTGGGGTCTTTCGACCTTTCGGCACACCGGAATTCAGCGACCTTCTGTCAGGAATTCACACCAGGACCTCAGGGGCCCGGGCACAAAACTTTCCCTTCAGCGGGTTCGCCATCTGCGCTGGCGGCCACACGAGGCAGCCATTAAGCGTCGTCCCCGGCACTGCAGGACTTCACGCCAGCGGTCTTGGATGACGCGCCCCCATCAGGGATGGAGGCGCCCCACCAATCTTGTCGCGCGGCACCAGACTCGTGCCGCGCAGATTCTTTGGCCGCCCGGCGCCGAGGCGCCGGACTGCATCACGCTCAGGCAGCGGCCGCGGCGTTGATGCTGGCGATTTCGACGCGGGCGCCGACGCCCATCGTCGAGGACACAGCCACCTTGCGCAGGTAGATGCCCTTGCTCGAAGCCGGCTTGGACTTGTTCAGTGCCTCGACCAGCGCGCGCAGGTTGTCCTGCAGCTTGTCGGTGTCGAACGAGCGACGACCGATCGTGCCGTGGATGATGCCGGCCTTGTCGACGCGGAACTGGATCTGACCAGCCTTGGCGTTCTTGACAGCGGTGGCGACGTCCGGGGTCACGGTGCCGACCTTCGGGTTCGGCATCAGGCCGCGGGGGCCCAGGATCTGACCCAGGGTACCCACGATACGCATCGTGTCGGGCGAGGCGATGACCACGTCGAAGGGCATGTCGCCAGCCTTCACGCGTTCAGCCAGGTCTTCCATGCCGACGACGTCAGCGCCAGCGGCCTTGGCTTCTTCAGCCTTGGCGCCCTGGGCGAACACGGCCACGCGCTTGGTCTTGCCGGTGCCATGGGGCAGCACGACAGCGCCGCGCACCACTTGGTCCGACTTCTTGGCATCGATGCCCAGCTGCACAGCCACGTCGATGGATTCATCGAACTTGGCGGTGGCCAGTTCCTTGACCAGGTTCAGAGCGTCACCCAGCGGGTACAGCTTGGTGGTCTCGACCTTGCCTTGCAGAGCTTTTTGCTTCTTGGTCAGCTTAGCCATGTCACACACCCTCCACGATGATGCCCATCGAGCGGGCCGAACCAGCGATCGTGCGAACGCCAGCGTCCAGGTCAGCAGCGGTGAGATCCTTCTGCTTGGTCTTGACGATTTCTTCCAGCTGGGCACGGGTCAGCTTGCCGACCTTGTCCAGGTGGGGGCGCTGCGAGCCCTTCTCGATCTTGGCAGCCTTCTTCAGCAGCACGGTCGCGGGGGGCGACTTGATGACGAAGGTGAAGCTCTTGTCTGCGAAGGCGGTGATCACCACCGGCAGCTTCAGGCCCGGCTCATAGCTCTGCGTCTGGGCGTTGAACGCCTTGCAGAATTCCATGATGTTCAGGCCGCGCTGACCCAGCGCGGGACCGACCGGAGGCGAAGGATTTGCCTTGCCAGCCGGAATTTGCAGCTTGATGAAGCCGACAATTTTCTTGGCCATGATTTCTCCTAGAAGCGCCGCGACGGCCACGCCGCTGCGCCTGAGTGCTAGCGCCAGGGACTCGGACTTGCGCCCCTACCCTGGCTCCTCTTGCCCGTGTCTCGTCACAGGCTGGCTACGGATGCGTTCTCAGGCACTTCAGAAGCACCTGAAGGGCCGCATCGGGCCCTTTGATCTTGTGGGATCAGACCTTCTCGACCTGCGAGAAGTCCAGCTCCACCGGCGTGGCACGACCGAAGATCGTGACCGAGACGCGCACCTTGGACTTGTCGTAGTTGACTTCCTCGATGGCGCCGTTGAAGTCCGTGAACGGGCCTTCCTTGACGCGAACGATTTCGCCAACCGTCCACTCGACCTTGGGCCGGGGCTTCTCGACGCCTTCCTGCATCTGGTTGACGATCTTCATCACCTCGTGCTCCGAGATCGGGGCCGGGCGATTCTTCGCGCCACCGACGAAACCGGTCACCTTGGACGTGTTCTTGACCAAGTGCCAGGTGTCGTCGTCCATGAGCATCTCCACCAGCACATAGCCGGGGAAGAAACGACGCTCGGTGACGGACTTCTTGCCGTTCTTCAGCTCGACCACTTCTTCAGTGGGAACCAGAATGCGGCCGAACTTGTCCTGCATGCCGGCGCGGTCGATGCGCTCGCGCAGATTGCGCTCGACGGCCTTCTCCATGCCGGAATAGGCATGGACCACGTACCAGCGCTTGGGCAGACCGGCCGGGGCGGCGTCGGTTGCGACGACTTGTTGCTCTTCGCTCATATCAGTCCTTTAGCGCTTCCAACCCAGGATCAGGTCATACAACACCCATTCCAGGGTCTTGTCCGTCAGGAACAGGAACAGCGCCATCACCACGACGAAGGCAAACACATAGCCCGTCATCTGAGTCGCTTCCTTGCGGGTCGGCCACACGACCTTGCGCACCTCGCGCAGCGAGTCCTGGCCGTAGGCGATCAGCGACTTGCCGGATTCAGAGGTGAAGAAGGCACCGGCAGAGGCGGCCAGCAGTACCAGCAGCGCCCCCCACTGGGCCAGCGCGCCCTGCTTGGACAGCGCGTAGAAGGCCACCAGCGCACCGATCAGCAACAGCACGGCACCGGCCAGCTTGGCCTTGTCTGCGCCGGAAGTGACGGTTTCGACTTGAGGATTGGACATTCGATTCGCTTTCAGCGCCCGAAACGGGCAAGGGCCATGACTGACCCATCAGCAGCAAAGCCCGCCGGGATGCACTCCCGCGGGCTTGGCTTGACCACAAAGACCAACGATCTTGATCAGAGACTGTTGGCAGGGGCAGAGGGTCTCGAACCCCCAACCTTCGGTTTTGGAGACCGACGCTCTGCCAATTGAGCTATGCCCCTGTGGTCCTTCAAAAATTACTCGATGATGGTAGCAACCACGCCCGAGCCGACGGTACGGCCACCTTCGCGGATAGCGAAGCGCAGACCTTCTTCCATGGCGATCGGAGCGATCAGCTTCACGGTGATGCCGACGTTGT
>NZ_JASVDS010000013.1 GCF_030285365.1 Roseateles subflavus
CCTACGGTCCGACCGAGACCACGGTGAACGCCACCATCCACGAGCCCGGGGCGGGCCAGGAGGAGTGGCGGGCCATCGGCCAGGCCATGGCCAACACGCGGCTGTACGTGCTGGACGCCCACCGACGCCTGGTGCCACCGGGCGTGGTGGGGGAGCTCTACATCGGCGGGGCCGGGGTGGCGCGAGGCTACCTGGGCCGGCCGGATCTGACGCAGGAGCGATTCCTGGCCGATCCCTTCGTGAAGGACGGGGCAGGGCGGATGTACCGCACCGGCGATCTGGTGCGCTGGCGCGAGGATGGGGTGCTGGAGTACGTAGGCCGCAACGACGCGCAGGTGAAGCTGCGCGGCTACCGCATTGAGCTGGGCGAGATCGAGGCGCGCTTGCTGGCGCAGCCCAGCGTGCGCGAAGCCGTGGTGCTGGCCCGCGAGGATGAGCCGGGACACAAGCGCCTGGTGGCATATGTGGTGCGGGATGTGGCGCAGGATGCGGCACAGGACGGTGAGGGCGACGACACCCTGGCAATGGACACCCTCCGCCAGGCGCTGACTCAGGAGCTGCCGGGCTACATGGTGCCCAGCGCCTTCGTGCTGCTTCCCTCGCTGCCGCTGACCCCCAACGGCAAGCTGGACCGCCGCGCCCTGCCGGCACCGGACCTGCAGGCACTGGCGACCCGAGGCTACGAAGCCCCGCAAGGCGAGCTGGAAGAACAGCTGGCTGCGCTGTGGGCCGAGGTGCTGCAGCTGCCGCGTGTGGGCCGGCACGACAACTTCTTCGAGCTCGGCGGTCACTCGCTGCTGGCGGTGACGCTGATCGAGCGCATGCGCCAGGCCGGCCTGGCCAGCGACGTGCGAGCGCTGTTCAGCACGCCGAGCCTGGCGCAGCTGGCTCAGGGGTTGCAAGGCAGCTCCGAACAGACTCGTGAAGTCGAGGTGCCGCCCAACGCCATCCCCGAAGGAGCGACCCACATCACGCCGCAGATGCTGCCCCTGGTCTCGCTGAGCCAGGCTCAGCTGGACGCCATCGTGGCCCGCGTGCCCGGCGGCGCCGCCAATGTGCAGGACATCTACCCCCTGGCACCGCTGCAGGAAGGCATGCTGTTCCACCACCTGATGGCGGCCCAGGGCGATGTGTACCTGCAGGACGTGCTCTTCAGCTTCCAGGAGCGTGACAAGCTGGACCGCTTCGTGCAGGCCCTGGGCCAGGTCGTGCAACGCCACGACGTGCTGCGCACCGCGCTGCACTGGGAAGGCCTGGACGAGCCGGTGCAGGTGGTCTGGCGCGAGGCACCGCTGGTGGTGCAGGAGGAGACCCTGGAGGTCGACGACACCCAGGACGCCGCCGCACAGCTGCGCGAACGCTGGGATCCGCGGCACACCCGGATCGAGCTGACCCAGGCGCCGCTGATGCGAGCCCATGTGCTGCACGATGCGGCCCAGCAGCGCTGGCTGCTGCTGCTGCTGATGCACCACCTGGCGACCGACCACCAGGCGCTGGAGGTCATGCAGCAGGAGATCGCCCTGCTGCTGAGCGACCGGGGTCAGGACTTGCCTCCCGCCCAGCCCTTCCGCAACTATGTGGCGCAGGCACGCCTGGGGCTCAGCCCCGCGCAGCACGAGGCCTACTTCCGCGAGCAGCTGGGCGACGTGGATGAACCGACGCTGCCTTACGGCCTGTCGGATGTGCAGGGCGACGGCAGCCAGGTCGGTGAAGCGCACTTGGCACTGCCAGATTCGCTGAGCCGCGGGCTGCGCGCCCAGGCCCGTCGCCTGGGCGTGAGCGTGGCCAGCCTGTGCCACCTGGCCTATGCCCAGTTGCTGGGCCGGGTCAGCGGGCGTGAGGACGTGGTGTTCGGCACCGTGCTGTTCGGCCGCATGCAGGCCGGGGCCGGGGCGGACCGCGCGCTGGGTCTGTACATCAACACCTTGCCCTTGCGCGTCAAGCTGCAGGGCCCGGTGCTGGGCGCGGTCAAGCAGGTCCAGCAAGACCTGGCCGGCCTGCTGCGCCACGAGCATGCCCCGCTGGCGCTGGCCCAGCGTTGCAGCGGGCTGGAGAGCGGTGTGCCGGTCTTCACCGCCTTGTTCAACTATCGCCACAACGTCGCAACAGCGGAGAGCGCGGACGACGCTCAACTCGCCGACTTCGCCAAGGACGTGGACGTCCTCATCGGCGAAGAGCGCACGAACTACCCCTTCCTGGTCACCCTGGATGACAACGGCGCACAGCTGCACATCAGCGCCCGCGTGCAGGCACCGGCCTCTGCCGCCCGTGTCTGCGAAGCCCTGTGCGCCATCCTGCAATCCCTGGCCCAGGCACTGCAGTCGGCCAGCGAGACGCCGCTGGAGACCCTCGACGCCATGGCTGACGCCGAGCGGAACGCGCTGCTGGCGTTCGGCGCCGCCCAGTCGACCTTCCCCGCGGCCCGTGGCTTGCACCAGGTGTTTGCAGAGCAGGCGCAAGGCCATGCGGACCGCGTGGCCCTGCAGCTGGGTGAACGGACCCTGCGCTATGCCGATCTGGAACAGCAGGCCAACCGTCTGGCTCACGCATTGCGCCAGCGAGGCATCGGTGCGGAGTCGCGGGTCGCCCTGTGCTTCGAGCGCAGCTTCGAGATGCTCATCGCCATCCTGGCGGTGCTGAAGGCGGGGGCGGCCTACGTGCCCCTGGATCCCGCTCAACCGACGGACCGCCTGCGCTACTGCCTGAAAGACAGTGCACCGGCCCTGCTGCTGACCCACGGCGACGTTGACGCCACGGTGCTCGAAGGGCTGAGGAACGAGCTGGTCTCTGCCGATCGCCTGCTCCATGTCGAACCCGGGCTGGCGGCCTTCCAGCATCTGCCGGGCAGCGAACCGGAACAGTCCGGCTTCTCGCCCCGCCAGCTGGCCTACGTGATCTACACCTCGGGCTCCACCGGGCAGCCAAAAGGGGTGATGGTCGAGCATGCGCAGGTCATGCGCCTCTTCGAAGCCTGCCAGGCCTGGTACGGCTTCGGGCCGACGGACGTCTGGACCTTGTTCCATACCTATGCCTTCGACTTCTCCGTCTGGGAGATCTGGGGGGCGTTGCTGCATGGCGGCCGCCTCGTGATCGTGCCGGGTGCGGTGGCACGGGACGCCGAATCCTTCCACGAACTCCTGTGCACGCAAGGCGTGACGATCCTGAACCAGACGCCGAGCGCGTTTCGTCAGCTGATCGCCGTCCAGGGGCTGCGCGAGCGCCCGCATGCCTTGCGGGAGGTGATCTTTGGCGGCGAAGCCCTGGAGCTCAGCGCGCTCAAGCCCTGGTATGACCGGCCGGTGAACGCCGGGACCCGACTGGTCAATATGTATGGCATCACCGAGACCACGGTGCATGTGAGCTACCGTCCGCTGACGGCCGTCGACGCGAACCGCGCGGGTCCCGGACCGATCGGATGCCCGATCCCCGACCTCAGCCTGCGACTGCTCGACCCTCAAGGCAGGCTGGCGCCCATCGGTGTTGCGGGAGAAATCCATGTCGGCGGTGCCGGTGTCGCCCGCGGCTACCTGAACCGCCCCGACCTGAACGAGCAGCGCTTCCTGGCCGACCCCTGGGTGCCAGGCGGCCGGCTGTACCGCTCCGGCGACCTGGCCCGCTGGACGGAGGAGGGCGAGCTGGAGTACCTCGGTCGGAACGACCATCAGGTCAAGGTGCGCGGCTATCGCATCGAGCTGGGCGAGATCGAGGCGAAGCTGCTTGAGCAGCCCGGCATTCGCGAAGCCGTGGTGCTGGCACGAGAGGACGAGGCCGGCCACAAGCGGCTGGTCGCCTATGTCGTGGGTGCGGAGCCCGAGAACGACCCGGACACCGAGACCCTGCGTCAGGCCCTCGAGCGGGCATTGCCGTCCTACATGGTGCCCAGCGCATTTGTTCGGCTCGACGCCATGCCCCTGACTGCCAACGGCAAGCTCGACCGTCGCGCGCTGCCCGCGCCAGGCGGGCAGGACCACGCACACCGCAGCTACGAGGCGCCGCAAGGCGAGATCGAAGAGCGGATTGCCGAGTTGTGGGCCGATGCGCTGCAGTTGCCGCGCGTGGGCCGCCATGACAACTTCTTCGAGCTGGGCGGGCATTCGCTGCTGGCCGTGACGCTGATCGAACGCATGCGCCAGGCGGGCTTGTCCAGCGACGTCCGAGCCCTGTTCAGCGCCCCGAGCCTGGCACAGCTGGCCCGGCAGCTGGAGAGCGGCGACGGTGGTTCGCGCCCGCTGGAAGTCCCGCCCTCGACCATCCCCGAGGGTGCAAGCCGACTCAGCCCGGACATGCTGCCGCTGGTCCAACTGAGCCAGCAGCAACTGGACGCGCTGGTCAGCCGCATCCCCGGCGGGGCGGCCAACGTGCAGGACGTCTATCCGCTGGCGCCCCTGCAGGAAGGCATGCTCTTCCACCATCTGATGGGAGGAGAGGGCGATGTCTACTTGCTGCGCGCGGTGCTGCGATTTGAGCAAGGCGAGAGACTGGATCAGTACCTGGCCGCGCTGCAGCGGGTGCTGGCGCGCCATGACGTGCTGCGTACCTCGCTGCATTGGGAAGGCCTGGACGAACCCGTTCAGGTGGTCTTGCGCGCCGTCACGCTCCCGGTGCAGACCTTGCAGGCCGAGGCGCTGGGCGTTCCCAGTGATGCCTCGGGGGACGAGGCCCTGCAGGCGCTGCTGCATCAGAGTGATGCGCGCCGACAGCGACTGCCGCTTCAGACAGCGCCGTTGATGCAGGCGCGGGTTCTGCGCGAACCGGGTCGCGACAGCTGGCTGATGGCGCTGCTGGTCCACCACATCGCCGTGGACCACCAGTCGATGGATGCCATGCAGCAGGAGATTCTTTGGGAGCTCAACGGACATGGCGGCCGCCTCTTGCCCACCCGGCCCTTCCGGGAGCACGTCGCACAGGCGCGGCTGGGCATGAGCACCTCACAGCACGAGGCCTACTTCCGCGAGCAACTGGGCGGCGTGGATGAACCCACCTTGCCCTATGGCCTGTCCGATGTGCAAGGGGATGGCACCCAGGTCGGCGAGGCGCATCTGAGCTTGCCTGAACCGACCAGTGCCGGTCTGCGCCTGCAGGCCCGCCGCCTCGGCCTCAGCCTGGCCAGCCTGTGCCACCTGGCCTTTGCGCAGGTGCTGGGCGCGGTCAGCGGCAGGGACGACGTGGTCTTCGGTACCGTGCTGTTCGGTCGCATGCAAGGCGGAGCAGGCCAGGCGCTGGGGCTCTATATCAATACCTTGCCCTTGCGGGTGCGGCTGCTGGGGCAGATTCGCGATACCGCGCGCAAGGTCCAAAGAGATCTGGCCGGGCTGCTGCGTCATGAGCACGCCTCGCTGTCACTGGCCCAACGCTGCAGCGGACTGACACCGGGCGTGCCGCTGTTCTCTGCCCTTCTCAATTACCGCCACAGCGATCACGAAGCCCAGGGGCCGACGGAAGCACTGGATCTGGATGCACTCCAGGGTGTGGAGTTCCTGCACGGGGAGGAAAGCAGCAACTACCCATTCAATATGGACGTGGACGACAGCGGCGCCGGCCTCACGCTGACCGCGCAGGTGGCCGGGCATGGTCGCGCGCAGGATGTCTGCGCGCTGATGGCCCAAGCGCTGGCAAGTCTGGAGCAGGCGCTGCGCGAAGGCGGGCAGGGCGCGCTGAGTGCGCTGCCGGTGCTGCCGCTGGCGCAGGAGGAGCGGCTGCAGGGCTTCGGCCAGCCGGCCCAGGCGCTGAGCGCCGAGCTGGCCCAGCGCTTTGACGAGCGTGGCAGCCTGCCCGGGCTCATCCAGGCGCAGGCCCGGCGCAGCCCGCAGGCGCTGGCCCTGGTGGACGAGCAGGAGCAGCTGAACTATGCCGAGCTGGACGCCCTGACGCAGCGACTGGCGGCCCACATCGCGCCGCATCTTGCGGGTGCGAAGGAAGCGAAGGACGGCCAGCCCCTGGTGCTGCTGTGCCTGCCCCGCGGGGCGGCGCTGGTGGCCGGCGTGATCGCCGTGCTCAAGGCTGGCGCGGCCTACGTGCCGGCGGACCCGGCCTACCCCAGCGAGCGTCTGGGCGCCATGCTGCGCGACAGCGGCGCCCGGGTGGTGCTCACGCATGGCGAGCTGGAGGCCTCGGCGCAGGCCCGGCTGGCGATGGCCGTGGCAGCGCAGGAACAGCCGCCGGTGGTGCTGGATGTGCGCGAGCTGCGCCAGCAGGAGGTCACGACGCAGACCCTGCCGGAGCGAGGGGCGAGTGCCTCGTCGCTGGCCTATGTGATCTACACCTCGGGCTCCACCGGGACGCCCAAGGGCGTGATGGTCGAGCACCGCCAGGCGCTGAGCCAGCTCGGCGCGGTGGTGCAGCGCACGGGGCTGAGCGCGCAGGACCGCGTGCTGCAGTTCGCCTCGGTGGCCTTTGACGTGTCGGTGGAGGAGATCTTCGCGACGCTGGGCGTCGGAGCGACGCTGGTGCTGCGCAGTGACGCCTGGCTGCAAGGGGCGCCGGCCTTCTGGCAGCGCTGCCAGGCCCACGGGATCACGGTGGCGGACCTGCCGCTGCAGTTCTGGGAGCAGCTCATCCAGCAGGACGAGCCGATCGCGGCCAGCCTGCGGCTGATCATCATCGGCGGCGAGGCGCTGAACCAGCGGGCGCTGGCGCGCTGGTGGCAGCGCGAAGGGCACCGCCCCACGCTGCTCAACGCCTACGGTCCGACCGAGACCACGGTGAACGCCACCATCCACGAGCCCGGGGCAGGAGAAGAGGAGTGGCGGGCCATCGGCCAGTCCATGGCCAACACGCGGCTGTACGTGCTGGACGCCCACCAGCGCCTGGTACCACCGGGCGTGGTGGGGGAGCTGTACATCGGCGGCGCTGGGGTGGCGCGAGGCTATCTGGGCCGTCCGGATCTGACGCAGGAGCGATTCCTGGCCGATCCCTTCGTGCAGGGTGGATCGGGGCGGATGTACCGCACCGGCGACCTGGTGCGCTGGCGCGAGGACGGGGTGCTGGAGTATGTGGGTCGCAACGACGCACAGGTGAAGCTGCGCGGCTACCGCATCGAGCTGGGTGAGATCGAGGCGAAGCTGCTGGCGCAGCCTGGGGTGCGCGAGGCGGTGGTGCTGGCCCGCGAGGATGAGCCGGGGCTCAAGCGCCTGGTGGCCTACGTGGTGAGCGATCGCGCGGAGGATGAGGCGCAGAGCGGGGCAGAGGCTGCTTCGACAGACGACTCAAAGAACGACTCAAAGGTCCGTTCGGAAGCCGATGCACAGTCGGTGCAGGCCCTACGCCAGGCGCTAGAGCAAGCGCTGCCCGTCTACATGGTCCCCAGCGCCTTCGTGCTGCTTCGCTCGCTGCCGCTGACCCCAAATGGCAAGCTGGACCGCAAGGCCTTGCCGGCCCCGGATCTGCAGGCACTGGCCGCCCGGGGCTACGAGGCCCCGCAAGGCGAGCTGGAAGAACAACTGGCCGCGCTGTGGGCCGAAGTGCTGCAGCTGCCGCGTGTGGGCCGGCACGACAACTTCTTCGAGCTCGGCGGTCACTCGCTGCTGGCGGTGACGCTGATCGAGCGCATGCGCCAAGCCGGCCTGGCCAGCGACGTGCGAGCGCTGTTCAGCACGCCGAGCCTGGCGCAGCTGGCTCAAGGCCTGCAAGGCACCGAGCAGCTCCGCGAAGTCGAGGTGCCGCCCAACGCCATCCCCGAAGGCGCGACAGAGCTCACGCCGCAGATGCTGCCCCTGGTGTCCTTGAGCCAGGCTCAGCTGGACGCCATCGTGGCCCGCGTGCCCGGCGGCGCCGCCAATGTGCAGGACATCTACCCCCTGGCACCGCTGCAGGAAGGCATGCTGTTCCACCACCTGATGGCGGCCCAGGGCGATGTGTACCTGCAGGACGTGCTCTTCAGCTTCCAGGAGCGGGACAAGCTGGACCGCTTCGTGCAGGCCCTGGGCCAGGTCGTGCAACGCCACGACGTGCTGCGCACCGCGCTGCACTGGGAAGGCCTGGACGAGCCGGTGCAGGTGGTCTGGCACGAGGCACCGCTGGTGGTGCAGGAGGAGGCCCTGGAGCTCGACGACACCCAGGACGTCGCGGCACAGCTGCGCGAACGCTGGGACCCCCGACACACCCGGATCGAGCTGACCCAGGCGCCGCTGATGCGGGCCCATGTGCTGCACGATGCCGCCCAGCAGCGCTGGCTGCTGCTGCTGTTGATGCACCACCTGGCATTGGACGACACCAGCATGCGTGAGATGCAGGGCGAAGTCCTGTCGCTGCTTTCTGGTGCTCAGCCGCCGAAGCCGCCTGCTCAGTCCTTCCGCCATCACGTTGCGCAGGCGCGGCTGGGGCTCACCCCCGCGCAGCACGAGGCCTACTTCCGCGAGCAGCTGGGCGATGTGGACGAACCGACGCTGCCCTACGGCCTGTCGGACGTGCAAGGCGACGGCAGCCAGATCGGCGAAGCCCATCGCGCGCTGCCCGATTCACTGAGCCAAGCGCTGCGCACGCAAGCCCGTCGCCTGGGCGTGAGCGTGGCCAGCCTGTGCCACCTGGCCTATGCCCAGTTGCTGGGCCGGGTCAGCGGGCGTGAGGACGTGGTCTTCGGCACCGTGCTGTTCGGCCGCATGCAGGCCGGCGCCGGGGCGGACCGCGCGCTGGGGCTGTACATCAACACCTTGCCCCTGCGCGTCAAGCTGCAGGGCCCGGTGCTGGGCGCGGTCAAGCAGGTCCAGCAAGACCTGGCCGGGCTGCTGCGCCACGAGCATGCCCCGCTGGCCCTGGCTCAGCGTTGCAGCGGGCTGGAGAGCGGCGCGCCGGTCTTCGCCGCGCTGCTGAACTACCGCCACGGTCTGGCACAGAGCGCGCAGGACGGCGCGACATCCAGAGAGCAGGAGCAGGCGCTGGCCGGCATGACGCTGCTCGGCGGCAGCGAAGAGCGCACCAACTACCCCTTCACGCTCAGCGTGGATGACCTGGGCGAGGATGGTCTGGCGCTGAGCGCCCAGGTCAGCGCGCCCGCCCAGGCGGCGCGCGTGTGCGCGCTCATGCAGCAGGCGCTGCAGGGCCTCGTCCTGGCACTGCAGTCCGCGCCGGACCAGCCCCTGGCCGAGCTGCCCCTGCTGAGCGCCTCGGAGCAAGCCGAGCTGCAAGCCCTGGCCGAGCATGTGCGTCCCTATCCGGACACCCAGACCCTGCCTCAGCTCTTCGACGCCATGCGCCAGTCCCATGCCGACGCCATCGCCGTCGTGCAGGGCGAGCGCCAGCTCAGCTATGCCCAGTTGAACGCCTGCAGCCGCCGCCTGGCTCAGACCTTGAGCGACCAAGGCGTCGCCCCCGGCGACACCGTGGCCACGCGGCTGGAGCGCTCGCTGGAACTGGTGGTGGCCCAGTTGGCCATCCTCCAGGCCGGCGCGGTCTACGTCCCGCTGGACCCGCAGATGCCCCAGGCGCGCCAGCGCCTGATCGTCCAGGACTGCGCCGCGCGGCTGCTGCTGCAGTCGCCCGAGGAGGCCTCGCCCCTGGACGACCTGGCCTCGCTGACGGTGTCGATCGACGCCTTGCTGGCCGAGCCGGCGCGCCCCGCCCAGCCGCTGCCGCACGACGCCCAGGCCGCCGCCTATGTCATGTACACCTCCGGCTCCACCGGCCGGCCCAAGGGCGTGCGGGTGCCCCATCGCGCCGTCTCGCGCGTGGTGCT
>NZ_JASVDS010000014.1 GCF_030285365.1 Roseateles subflavus
CAGGATCGAGAGCATCTTCCTGCACGAGCAAAGGTGCTTCTCGCCAGACGACCTGCACGGGCTCGTCCAGGCCTTCCCAGTGCAGCGCGGTGCGCAGCACGTCGTGGCGTTGCACGACCTGGCTCAGGGCCTGCACGAAGCGGTCCAGCTTGTCCCGCTCCTGGAAGCTGAAGAGCACGTCCTGCAGGTACACATCGCCCTGCGCCGCCATCAGGTGATGGAACAGCATGCCTTCCTGCAGCGGTGCCAGGGGGTAGATGTCCTGCACATTGGCGGCGCCGCCCGGCACGCGGGCCACGATGGCGTCAAGCTGTGCCTCGGTCAGCGTCACCAGCGGCAACATCTGCGGCGTGATGTGGGTCGCTCCCTCGGGGATGGCGTTGGGCGGGACCTCGACCTCGCGGAGCTGCTCGGAGCTGCCTTGCAACCCCTGAGCCAGCTGCGCCAGGCTGGGTGTGCTGAACAGCGCTCGCACGTCGCTGGCCAGACCGGCCTGGCGCATGCGCTCGATCAGCGTCACGGCCAGCAGCGAATGCCCGCCTAGCTCGAAGAAGTTGTCAAGACGACCCACGCGCGGCAGCTGCAGCACTTCGGCCCACAGGTCTGCCAGCCGTGCTTCAACGCTGCCCTGCGGCGCCTCGTACGCGCGAAGCGCGTGGTCATGGCCTTGCGGCGCAGGGAGCGCCCGGCGATCCAGCTTGCCGTTGGGTGTCAGGGGCAGCGCCGCCAGGCGCACGAAGGCGCTGGGCACCATGTAGCCGGGCAGCTCCCGCTCCAGCCCCTGGCGAAGCGCCTCCACCGCCCGTGTGTCCTCCCCCACCACGTAGGCCACCAGGCGCTTGTGCCCCGGCTCGTCCTCGCGAGCCAACACCACGGCTTCGCGCACGCCAGGCTGCGCCAGCAAGCGCGCCTCGATCTCGCCCAGCTCAATGCGGTAGCCTCGCAGCTTCACCTGCGCGTCGTTGCGGCCTACATACTCCAGCACCCCATCCTCACGCCAGCGCACCAGGTCGCCGGTGCGGTACATCCGCCCTGCCCCGCCCTGCGCCTCCTGCACGAAGGGATCGGCCAGGAAGCGCTCCTGCGTCAGCTCCGGCCGGCGGAGGTAGCCTTGCGCCACCCCGGCACCGCCAATGAAAAGCTCGCCCACGACACCGGGCGGAACCAGGCGCTGCTGCGCGTCCAGCACATACAGACGGACATTGCTCAGCGCATGGCCGATGTTCGGCGCGCTGTCCGCGGCAATCAGCGCCGCCGTGCTGTCCACGGTGCATTCCGTAGGACCGTAGACATTGAACGCCCGGGTGCCAGGCAAGGCGGCCAGTTGCTGCCACAGCGGCTCATCGATGGCTTCTCCACCAATCAGCAGCAGCGCGGGACGGTGGAACTCGCCCTGCGACCACCCCTGTGCCAGCAGCAGCTTCATCTGCGTCGGCGTTGCATCAAGCACATCGATGGACTGGTCGATCAGGAACTGCTCCAGCGCCTGAGCATCGGTGCGGACCTCCTCCGGCACCACGATCAGCGCGTGGCCCGCCATGAGCTGGCAGAGCTGCTGCACCGAGGCATCGAAGCTCATGGGGGCATTCAAGCTCATGCGCAAGGGGCGATCCAGACCCAGGCGCTGGCTCAAGGCCTGCTGAAGGTTGAGCACTGCGCGGTGGCTCACCATCACGCCCTTGGGCATGCCGGTGGACCCGGAGGTGAAGATCACGTAGGCGAGCGATGAAGGCGCCGTCACCGTCACCGGCGCACGGGATGCAGTGGTCCAGGGCCCCACGGCGCCATCCGCCAGGACGAGGCGGTCACAGCCGGTCGGCAAGATCGGCGCCCCGGACGCGTCCGGGGCTTGAAGAATCAGGACAGGCTCAATGTCCTGCAGCAGGTACTGCAGGCGCTGGGCGGGTTGGCCGGCATCCAGCGGCACATAGACGGCGCCAGCCTTGAGGACGGCCAGCATGGCCAGGACCATGGACACGCTGCGAGGCAGTGCCAAGGCCACGAACTTGCCTGGCGCCACACCGCGATCGATCAGATGGCGGGCCAGTTGGTTGGACTGCTCGTCCAGCGCCCGGTAGCTCAGCTGATGCTCGCCGAACTGCACGGCCAGGGCCTCCGGCGTGCGGGCGGCCTGTTCGCTGAAGCGCTGGTGGATCAGACCGACCGGCAGCTCGCCCACCGGGGCATTGAACTGCTCGAGCAGCAAGCGCTGCTGCGAAGGCGACAGCAGGCTGATGGCATCGATGGACTGGGTGCTGTCCGCGACCATGGCGCGCAGAACGCACAGGACATGGTCCCAGAATCGGCGCAAGGTCGTCGGCTTGAACAGCGCCTTCGCATAGTTCAGATGCCCCGCCAGGCAGCCTGCGTGCTCGCCGATCTCCAGCGACAGGTCGAACTGCGCCTTGCGCAGCTCGGTGCCGAGTCCCTCCACGAGCAGCCCGCCCTCGAACTGAAGATCGCCGTCGGGCATGTCCTGCCAGGACAGCATGACCTGGACCAGCGGGGTGTGGGCGGTCGAGCGCGGCGGCTGCAGGGCCTCCACCACTTGCTCGAAAGGCATGTCCTGGTGTTGCTGGCCCGACAGCACCTGGCGCCGGACCTGCGCGAGCAGGGCATTGACCGACGGATTCCCCGAGAGATCCAGACGGATGGCCATCGTGTTGACAAAGAGGCCGATCAGCCCTTCGAACTCTGTCCGCGGCCGATTCGACAGCGGCGTTCCGATCACCACATCCTCATGGCCGGAAAGCCGCCCCAGGACCAGCCCCCAAGCGGCCAGGACCACCATGTAGAGCGTCACGCCCTGCTGATGGCCCAGTTGGCGAAGCGCGTGAACCAGGTCGGCATCGACCTCCACCGCTTCGCTGCCCCCCGTGTAGTCCTGCATCGCCGGCCGGGGATGGTCGTAGGGCAAGGTCAGCAGCGCGGGCGCACCCGTCAAGGTGTCGACCCAGTAGCGGCGCTGCACATCAGCCTGCCGCTCCAGCCAGTGGCGTTGCCACAGTGCGTAGTCGGCATACTGCAGCGGCAGCAGCGGCAGCGCTGACTGCGTCCCTTTCAGTGCGGATGCATAGAGGGCCAACAACTCACGCATGAGCACCCCCATGGACCAACCGTCGGCGGCAATGTGGTGGAGTGTGAGCAGCAGTGCGTGGTCTTCGGCCGATACCCTCAGCAGCTTGGCGCGGAGCAGAGGCGTGGTCCGGAGATCGAAAGGTATGCCGGCCTCCTCTTCAGCAAGCTGGCGCAGCGCTTCGGTGGACGACCCGGGCAGGTCGATGCGCTCCATCGGCAGCACGACGTCCGGCTCAACGCGCTGGAACAGCTGATCCTCGTCGAGCTCGAAACGGGTTCGAAGGGACTCATGACGCCTCACCACCGCCGCAAGTGCCGACGCCAAGGCCTCCTCGTTCAGAGGACCGCGCAGGCGCAATGCCAAGGGGATGTTGTAGGCAGCGTTCGCATCGGGGTCGATCTGCGCAAGCATCCACAGCCGTTGCTGGGCGAAGGAGAGCGGCAGCTTCGCGGGACGGGTGATGGAGATATCCTGGGCGGCGTCGCTCGGATGCGACTTTTCAGCGTGCGCGGCCAGCGCCGCCAGTGAAGGCCATGCAAAGACATCGGCAACCGTCACGTCCAGGCCGAGGTGTTGGCGCAGCCTGGCCACCAGCTGCATGACCAGCAGCGAATGACCACCCAGCTCGAAGAAGTTGTCATGCCGCCCCACGCGGGGCAGCTGCAGCAGCTCGGCCCACAGCGCGGCCAGTTGTTCTTCCAGCTCGCCTTGCGGGGCCTCATAGCCCCGGGCGACCAGCGCCTCCTGGTCCGGCGCCGGCAAAGCCTTGCGATCCAGCTTGCCGTTGGCCGTCAGCGGCAAGGCCTGCAGCTGGACGAAGGCGCTGGGCACCATGTAATCGGGCAGTTCTGCGGACAGATGCTCGCGAAGATCCTGCGGCGACAAGGGCTGCTCGCCCTCTCCCAGCGTGTAATAGGCCACCAGGCGCTTGTGCCCCGATTCCGCTTGGTCCACCACAACGGCGGCCTGCGCCACCGCCGGATGCTCCTGCAGCCGGTTCTGCACCTCACCGGGCTCCACGCGGAAGCCCCGCAGCTTGACCTGCTGGTCGCGCCGGCCCATGAACTCCAGCGTGCCGTCCTCGCGCCAGCGACCCAGGTCGCCGCTGCGATACAGCCGCTGGCCGGGCTTGAACGGATGCGCGATGAAGGCCTGCGCCGTCAGCTCGGGCTGGTTCAGATAGTCCAGCGCCAGGCCCTGCCCGCCGATGCAGATCTCGCCGATGGCCCCGCGC
>NZ_JASVDS010000015.1 GCF_030285365.1 Roseateles subflavus
CTTCGGGCTGGGCGCAGGCCATCGCAGCGCGCTGACTGCTGGCGTGGCCTTCGATGCCAGCAGCTGGGAGCTGTGGGTGGCGCTGGCCAGCGGGAGCACGCTGGTGATCCCGCCCCTGACCGAACAGGGCGAGGGGCTGGACGCGGGGGCGCTGCTGTCGTGGTGGCGCAGCCAGCGGCTGGACAGCAGCTTCCTGGTGACGCCGCTGGCGGAGCTGGCGCTGGCCGAGGGGCCGCTGCCCCAGGGCCTGCGCACGCTGCTGACCGGCGGCGAGCGGCTGCGCCGGGTGCCCGCCACGCTGCCCGAAGGGCTGAGGCTGGTGAACAACTACGGCCCGACGGAGACCACGGTGGTGGCCAGCTCCGGCGTGCTGCAGCCCGGGCAGGAGTCGCCGGACATCGGCGCGGCGATCAGCAACACGCGGCTGTATGTGCTGGATGCACAGCAGCGCGAGGTACCGCTGGGCGCGGTGGGCGAGCTGTACATCGGCGGCGCCAGCGTGGCGCGCGGCTACCTCGGGCGGCCGGAGCTGACGCAGGAGCGCTTCCTGGTCGATCCCTTCGTGCAGGATGGATCGGGGCGGATGTACCGCACCGGCGACCTGGTGCGCTGGCTGGAGACGGGGCGCCTGGCCTTCGTGGGGCGCAACGACGAGCAGGTGAAGCTGCGGGGCTACCGCATCGAGCTGGGCGAGATCGAGGCGAAGCTGCTGGCGCAACCTGGCGTGCGCGAAGCCGTGGTGCTGGCTCGTGAGGACGAGCCGGGGCACAAGCGCCTGGTGGCCTACGTGGTACCGGATATGGCGCACGACGGGGAGGCCGACGACACCCTGGCCATGGACACGATTCGCCAGGCGTTGACCCAGGAGCTGCCCGGCTACATGGTGCCCAGCGCCTTCGTTCCCATGCCGTCGCTGCCCCTGACGCCCAACGGCAAGCTGGACCGCCGCGCCTTGCCGGCCCCGGACCTGCAGGCGCTGACGGCCCGAGGCTACGAAGCCCCGCAAGGCGAGCTGGAAGAACAGCTGGCCGCGCTGTGGGCCGAGGTGCTGCAGCTGCCACGCGTGGGTCGTCATGACAACTTCTTCGAGCTGGGCGGGCATTCGCTGCTGGCCATCCAACTGGTCGAGCGCATGCGCCAGACCGGGCTGGACAGCGACGTGAGAACCCTGTTTACACAACCAAGACTGAGCGACTTTGTCGCAGCTGTTGCGACCGTGGAGATCGTATTGTGATGATTGAGGATCTACTGATTGAACTGAACGAACTCGGCATCCAGCTCGAGACTCGAAACCAGGACTTGGTCATCCAAGGACAGCGTCAGGCATTGACCCCGGACCTGTTGACCCGGCTGCGCCAGTGCAAGCCCGAACTGATCCACTACTTGCAGACCACGCCTTCGCCGGCACGTCCCAGCGCCGTCTTCACGGTCCCTGCCAACGCGATCCCCCCGGGCGCACAGGCCATCAGCCCCGAGATGCTGCCGCTGGTGACCCTGAGCCAGGCGCAGATCGACGCGCTGGTGGCCACGGTGCCCGGCGGCGCCGCCAATGTGCAGGACCTCTACCCGCTCACGCCCCTGCAGGAGGGGATGTTCTTCCACCTGCTGATGAACCGCGCGGATGACGCCTACCTGGTGCCCTCGGCCTACCGCTTTGAACGCCGAGAGGACCTGGACGGCTTCATCCAGGCGCTGCAGCAGGTGCTGGACCGCCACGACATCCTGCGCAGCGCCGTGCACTGGGAGCGCCTGGACCATCCGGTGCAGCTGGTCTGGCGCCACGCCCCG
>NZ_JASVDS010000016.1 GCF_030285365.1 Roseateles subflavus
CCGCCGCGCACTGCCGGCACCCGACCTGCAGGCGCTGGCCGCTCTGAGCTACGAGGCCCCGCAAGGCGAGCTGGAAGAACAGCTGGCCGCGCTGTGGGCCGAGGTGCTGCAGCTGCCGCGCGTGGGTCGTCATGACAACTTCTTCGAGCTGGGCGGGCATTCGCTGCTGGCATTGGAGCTGGCGTCGCGAATGGGCGCGTGTGGACTGCGCGGAGATGTGCGCATGCTGTTCACGGCAACCAGCCTCAGCCAACTGGCTTTGCAGCTTTCTGAGCGGCAGCCCGCCATGGAAGAGGCCTGGGCAAGTACCACCGTTGTCGCGTCTCGCTCCGGAATTCCCGAAGATGCGCAAGACCTGACCCCCGATATGCTCCCGCTGGTGACGCTGAGCCAGCAGGCGCTGGATCGGTTGGTCGCAACCGTTCCGGGAGGCGCTGCCAATGTGCAGGATGTCTATCCGTTGGCGCCACTGCAGAGCGGCATGCTGTTCCACCATCTCCTGGAACGGGAGAGCGACGTCTATCTGCTGCGCGTTGCACTGCGCTTCAAGACGCAGGCGCACCTGAGCGCCTACCTGGCGGCATTGCAGCAAGTCATGAACCGCCATGACGTGCTGCGGACCAGCATCCACTGGACCGAGCTGACCGAACCGGTGCAGCTGGTGCATCGGCAGGTTGAGCTGCCGATCATCTGTCATGAGGCTCTGGATGACGGCTCCAGCGCCCAGAGCCAGCTCATGAGGCTGACCAATCCCAGGACCTGCCGTTTGGAACTGGGCAAAGCGCCGCTGATGGAGGCGCACCTGATGCAGGAGCCAGCCCATGGAAGCTGGCTGATGTCGCTGCTGATGCATCACCTCATCCTGGACCACCATGCACTTGAGCTGATGCAGAAGGAGATTGCGCTGCTGATCGAAGCGCGAGAGGACACGCTGCTCCCCGCGCAGCCCTTCCGCAACTACGTCGCACAGGCGCGGCTGGGCCTCACCCCCGCGCAGCACGAGGCCTACTTCCGCGAGCAGCTGGGCGATGTGGACGAACCGACGCTGCCCTACGGCCTGTCAGACGTGCAGGGCGATGGCAGCCAGGTCGGGGAAGCCCACCTGGTACTGCCAGAGGCCCTGAGCCAGGCGCTGCGCACGCAGGCCCGGCGCCTGGGCGCGAGCGTGGCGAGCCTGTGCCACCTGGCCTATGCCCAGCTGCTGGGCCGGATCAGCGGCCGCGAGGACGTCGTCTTCGGCACCGTGCTGTTCGGCCGCATGCAGGCCGGAGCGGGCGCCGACCGCGCCCTGGGTCTGTACATCAACACCTTGCCCTTGCGGGTCAAGTTGCAGGGCCCGGTGCAAGCCGCGATCAAGCAGGTCCAGCAAGACCTGGCCGGCTTGCTGCGCCACGAACACGCGCCACTGGCGCTGGCCCAGCGCTGCAGCGGCCTGGAGAGCGGTGTGCCGCTGGTGACGGCGCTGCTGAACTACCGCCATGGGTCGGATGCAGCCGCTCACGCGCCGCTCTCCGTGCCTGGCGCGGAGTCCTTGACGGCCGAAGAGCGCACCAACTACCCGCTGCTGCTGAACATCGACGACTACGAGCAAGGCGGTCTGGCCCTGACCGTGCAGCTGCGCGAGCCCCACAGCGCCCAGGCGTTGTGCGAGGCGATGGAACAGGCGCTGCGCGAGCTGAGC
>NZ_JASVDS010000017.1 GCF_030285365.1 Roseateles subflavus
GAGGACCTGGACGGCTTCATCCAGGCGCTGCAGCAGGTGCTGGACCGCCACGACATCCTGCGCAGCGCCGTGCACTGGGAGCGCCTGGACCATCCGGTGCAGCTGGTCTGGCGCCACGCCCCGATGCCGCTGCAGCGACTGGAGCGCGATCCGCGCTTCGCCAGCGCCAGCGCCCAGCTGCAGGCGCGCCAGGACGCACGGCTGCGTCGCATCGACGTGCGCCAGGCCCCGCTGCTGCGGGCCTTCGAGCTGCAGGAGGACGATGGCAGCTGGCTGCTGATGCTGCTGATCCACCACCTGGTGATGGACCAGCAGACGATCCTGCTGATGCAGCAGGAGGTGCAGGCCTGCCTGCAGGGGCAGCAGCACCGGCTGCCGCCCTCGCTGCCGTTCCGCAACTTCGTGGCCCTGTCGCGTCGGGAGGAGTCGCGCCGCGGCCAGGAGGCGTTCTTCAAGCGCCTGCTGGACGGCGTGGACGAGCCGACCTTGCCCTATGGCTTGAGCGAGGTGCATGGGCGCCAGCAGCAAGGCCGCACGGCCACGAGGCGCCTGGAGACGGGGCTGAGCCAATCGCTGCAGCAGCAGGCACAGGCGCTGGGGATCAACAGCGCGAGCCTGTTCCACCTGGCCTTCGCCCTGGTGATGGGGCGGTTGGCCCAGCGAGACGACCCGGTGTTCGGCACGGTGGTGATGGGACGCATGCAGGCGGGGCAGGATGCGCAGCAGGTGCTAGGGCCCTTCATCAACACGCTGGCCGTGCGCTGGAACGTGGTGACGGGCTCGGTGCGCGAGGCCGCCAAGGGCATGCACGCGCTGCTGCTGGAGCTGATGCGCTACGAGCAGACCCCGCTGTCCACGGCGCAGCGCTGCAGCGGCGTCGTGCCGCCGCTGCCGCTGTTCGGGGGGCTGCTGAACTGCCGCCGCCTGGACCAGGTGGCCGATGCCGGGGAGGAGGCGCCCTCGCAAGGCGTGCAGGCGCTGACCGTCGACAGCATCAGCGAATACCCGCTGACCGTGGATGTGGCGGAGCAGGGCGGAGCGCTGACGCTGGCCGTCACGGTGGATGAGCCGCATGACCCCGAGGACGTCTGCGACCTGATGGCCCAAGCGCTGGCAAGTCTGGAGCAGGCGCTGCGCGAAGGCGGGCAGGGCGCGCTGAGTGCGCTGCCGGTGCTGCCGTCGGCGCAGGAGCAGCGGCTGCACGACTTCGGCCAGCCGGCCCAGGCGCTGAGCGCCGAGCTGGCCCAGCGCTTTGACGAGCAAGGCAGCCTGCACGGGCTCATCCAGGCGCAGGCCCGGCGCAGCCCGCAGGCGCTGGCCCTGGTGGACGAGCAGGGGCAGCTGAGCTATGCCGAGCTGGACGCCCTGACGCAGCGACTGGCGGCCCACATCGCGCCGCATCTTGCGGGTGCGAAGGAAGCGAAGGACGGCCAGCCCCTGGTGCTGCTGTGCCTGCCCCG
>NZ_JASVDS010000018.1 GCF_030285365.1 Roseateles subflavus
GCGAACACGAAGGTGTCGCTGCCGAAGCCGCCGTCCAGCGTGTCGTTGCCGACACCACCGATCAGCGTGTCGTTGCCTTCGCCACCCAGCAGCTGATCAGCGCCTTCGCCACCCTTGAGCAGGTCATTCCCCGCATTGCCGTTGATCACGTCGTCGCCGGCCTTGCCGTCCAGCACGTCATTCAGCCCCGTGCCCTGCAAAATGTCATCGCCGCGAGTACCGCTGGCCATCCCATTCACCATCGCCTGGTCCCAGGTCGCATCAGTGAACTGGATCTGATTGATCTTGTACTCGGGGGAACTGTCAGCGTAGAAGTACTTTGCCAGCGTCAGGCTGTCACCGGACTTGAACGTCAGCACCAGATCCGATCCTCGTCGCTCAAACGACTCGACGTCGGTGCTGGCCAGGTCCGTGAACTTCACCACGTCCACTCGGCCGCCGCCCCAGTCGTTCTCGTTCAGCACGTCCTGACCGAAGCCCGATGCGAACACGAAGGTGTCGCTGCCGAAACCGCCGTCCAGCGTGTCGTTGCCGACACCACCGATCAGCGTGTCGTCACCTTCGCCACCCAGCAGCTGATCAGCGCCTTCGCCCCCCTTGAGCAGGTCATTTCCCGCATTGCCGTTGATCACGTCGTCGCCGGCCTTGCCGTCCAGGACGTCGTCAATCGCGTAGCCGGCGATGACATCGCCGTCCGGCGTCCCCGTCGCGTTGCGCAGAATCGTCGACTGATCCCAGATCACGTCTTTGAACTCGATCCGGTCGATCTTGCGCTCCGGGAAGTTGCTGGCAAGGTTGAAGTCAACCAGCTTCAGGCTGTCACCGGACTTGAACGTCAGCACCAGATCCGATCCGCGTCGCTCAAACGACTCGACGTCGGTGCTGGCCAGGTCCGTGAACTTCACCACGTCCACTCGGCCACCGCCCCAGTCGTTCTCGTTCAGCACGTCCTGACCGAAGCCCGACGCGAACACGAAGGTATCGCTGCCGGCGCCTCCATCCAGCGTGTCGTTGCCGGCACCACCGATCAGCGTGTCGTTGCCTTCGCCGCCGATCAGTGTGTCGTTGCCCGCTCCTCCGTCCAGCACGTCGTCGCGATTGCTGCCCTGCAGCACGTCATCACCGCCCAGGGCTTGGACCGTGTTCGGCCCCACGTTGTAGCCCGTCAGGCTATCGTTCCCGTCTGTTCCGCGCGTGATCGTCTTTGCAAAGATCGTCGCTTGGTTCCAGCTCACCCCATCGGAGAACGTGATCTGGTCGACTTTGTATTCCGGGGAGTTGTCCGCGTGATAGAACTTCGTCATTGTCAGGCTGTCACCTGACTTGAACGTCAGCACCAGATCCGATCCGCGCCTCTCCAACGACTTGACGTCCGTACTGGCCAAGTCCGTGAACTGCACCACGTCCACTCG
>NZ_JASVDS010000019.1 GCF_030285365.1 Roseateles subflavus
CACAAGCCAGGTGCTGGTGCTGACGCTGCACCACCTGGTGGCGGACGGCTGGTCCATCGACGTGCTGTGGCAGGAGCTGCAGGCCCAGTACAGCGCCGCGGTGGCGCAGCCGGCGCGCCGCGCTGAGCTCGCCCCGCTGCCGCTGCAGTACGGCGACTACGCGATGTGGCAGCGCCGCTGGATGCAGGGCGAGGCGCTGAGCGCGCAGGCCCGGTACTGGCAGCACACCCTGGGCGATGCTCCGCAGCGCCTGGAGCTGCCCACCGATCGGCCGCGGCCGGCCGAGCAGTCCCTGCAGGGCGCCCGGGTGGCGCTGCACCTGGACGAGGCCCTGAGCGCGCAGCTCAAGGCCTACGCCCAGCGCCACGGCGTGACGCTGTTCATGCTGCTGCTGGGCGCCTGGGGCGTGCTGCTGTCGCGCTGGTCGGGTCAGGCGGAGGTGGTCATCGGCACGCCGGTGGCCAACCGCTCGCGCCGAGAGCTCGAAGGGCTGATCGGCCTGTTCGTCAACACCCTGGCCCTGCGCCTGCCGCCCGTGGACGAGCTCCCGGCGCATCGCTGGCTGCAGCAGCTGCGCGAGCACGTCCTGCAGGCCCAGCGCCATCAGGACCTGCCCTTCGAGCAAGTGGTCGAGTTGCTCAAGCCCGAGCGCAGCCTCGCTTACACGCCGCTGTTCCAGGTGATGTTCGCCTGGCAAGGCGCGGTGGCGCAGAGCTGGCAACTGCCGGGGCTGCGCCTGCAAGGGCTGCAGACGCCGCATGCGGTGGCCAAGTTCGATCTGACCCTGGAGCTGATGGAGGCGCAGGGCTGCATCGTGGGGCACCTGGAGTACGCCACGGCGCTGTTTGATCAGCGCACCATCGAGCGCCGTGTGCACAACCTGGAGCAACTGCTGCGCGCCTGGGTGGCACCGGCGCAGGACGCCACCGCCGTCGCGGCCCTGCCGCTGCTGAGCCCGCAAGAGCAGGCGCAGGTGCAGCAGTGGCGCCAGGAGGCGCAGCAGCCCCTGGTCGGCCCCGAGGACGTGCTGGCCCGGGTGCAGGCGCGGGCGCAGGAGACGCCCGAGGCGATCGCGTTGGAGCAGGGAGATCAGCGGCTGAGCTATGCGCAGCTGCTGGCGCAGACGCAGGCCCTGGGCGGCTGGCTGGCGTCGCAGGGCGTGGGCGAGGAGGACCGCGTGGCGGTGTGCGTGCCGCGCTCGATGGCGTGGGTGCAGGCGCTGCTGGGGGTCTGGCAGGCGGG
>NZ_JASVDS010000002.1 GCF_030285365.1 Roseateles subflavus
TCGCAAGATGTCAAAGTTATAGGGTCAAGTGACTAAGTGCATGTGGTGGATGCCTTGGCGATTACAGGCGACGAAGGACGTGATAGCCTGCGATAAGCTTCGGGGAGCTGGCAAATTAGCTTTGATCCGGAGATTTCCGAATGGGGAAACCCACCTCGCAAGAGGTAACTCTGACTGAATACATAGGTCATTGTGGCGAACCGGGTGAACTGAAACATCTCAGTAGCTCGAGGAAAAGACATCAACCGAGATTCCGAAAGTAGTGGCGAGCGAAATCGGAGTAGCCCTCGTGTTTTAGCAGTTGGCATATCAGAACGGAATGGAAAGTCCGGCCACAGCGGGTGATAGCCCCGTATGAAAAATGTCGATTGTGGAACTAGGCACGAATAGAGTAGGGCGGGACACGTGAAATCCTGTCTGAACATGGGGGGACCATCCTCCAAGGCTAAATACTCGTAATCGACCGATAGTGAACAAGTACCGTGAGGGAAAGGCGAAAAGAACCCCGGGAGGGGAGTGAAATAGATCCTGAAACCGCATGCATACAAAAAGTAGGAGCCCGAAAGGGTGACTGCGTACCTTTTGTATAATGGGTCAGCGACTTACATTCAGTGGCAAGGTTAACCGAATAGGGAAGCCGTAGAGAAATCGAGTCCGAATAGGGCGTTCAGTCGCTGGGTGTAGACCCGAAACCAAGTGATCTATCCATGGCCAGGATGAAGGTACCGTAACAGGTGCTGGAGGTCCGAACCGACTAGTGTTGCAAAACTAGCGGATGAGCTGTGGATAGGGGTGAAAGGCTAAACAAACTTGGAAATAGCTGGTTCTCTCCGAAAACTATTTAGGTAGTGCCTCAAGTATTACCATCGGGGGTAGAGCACTGTTTAGGCTAGGGGGTCATGGCGACTTACCAAACCTTGGCAAACTCCGAATACCGATGAGTACAGCTTGGGAGACAGAGCACCGGGTGCTAACGTCCGGACTCAAGAGGGAAACAACCCAGACCGCCAGCTAAGGTCCCTAAAATTGGCTAAGTGGGAAACGAAGTGGGAAGGCTAAAACAGTCAGGATGTTGGCTTAGAAGCAGCCATCATTTAAAGAAAGCGTAATAGCTCACTGATCGAGTCGTCCTGCGCGGAAGATGTAACGGGGCTAAGCCAGTTACCGAAGCTGCGGATTTGCACGCAAGTGCAAGTGGTAGGAGAGCGTTCTGTAAGCCTGTGAAGGTGGGTTGTGAAGCCTGCTGGAGGTATCAGAAGTGCGAATGCTGACATGAGTAGCGTTAAAGGGGGTGAAAAGCCCCCTCGCCGTAAGCGCAAGGTTTCCTACGCAACGTTCATCGGCGTAGGGTGAGTCGGCCCCTAAGGCGAGGCAGAGATGCGTAGCTGATGGGAAACAGGTCAATATTCCTGTACCGATCAATAGTGCGATGTGGGGACGGAGAAGGTTAGCTCAGCCGGGTGTTGGATGTCCCGGTTCAAGCCTGTAGTCGTGCCTGGTAGGCAAATCCGCCGGGCTTAGATGAGGGGTGATAACGAGTCTGCTTGCAGACGAAGTGAGTGATACCCTGCTTCCAGGAAAAGCCACTAAGCTTCAGCTATTGACGACCGTACCGCAAACCGACACTGGTGCGCGAGATGAGTATTCTAAGGCGCTTGAGAGAACTCTGGAGAAGGAACTCGGCAAATTGACACCGTAACTTCGGAAGAAGGTGTGCCTTTATTAGGTGAAGTTGTACAAACGGAGCTGAATGAGGCCGCAGAGAATCGGTGGCTGCAACTGTTTATTAAAAACACAGCACTCTGCAAAGACGAAAGTCGACGTATAGGGTGTGACTCCTGCCCGGTGCTGGAAGATTAAATGATGGGGTGCAAGCTCTTGACTGAAGTCCCAGTAAACGGCGGCCGTAACTATAACGGTCCTAAGGTAGCGAAATTCCTTGTCGGGTAAGTTCCGACCTGCACGAATGGAGTAATGATGGCCACACTGTCTCCTCCAGAGACTCAGCGAAGTTGAAATGTTTGTGATGATGCAATCTCCCCGCGGAAAGACGGAAAGACCCCATGAACCTTTACTGTAGCTTTACATTGGACTTTGAACAGATCTGTGTAGGATAGGTGGGAGGCTTTGAAACCTGGTCGCTAGATCAGGTGGAGCCGACGTTGAAATACCACCCTGGTGTGTTTGAGGTTCTAACCTTGGCCCGTTATCCGGGTTGGGGACAGTGTATGGTGGGCAGTTTGACTGGGGCGGTCTCCTCCCAAATCGTAACGGAGGAGTTCGAAGGTACGCTAGGCACGGTCGGAAATCGTGCTGATAGTGCATAGGCATAAGCGTGCTTGACTGCGAGACTGACAAGTCGAGCAGGTACGAAAGTAGGACTAAGTGATCCGGTGGTTCTGTATGGAAGGGCCATCGCTCAACGGATAAAAGGTACTCTGGGGATAACAGGCTGATACCGCCCAAGAGTTCATATCGACGGCGGTGTTTGGCACCTCGATGTCGGCTCATCTCATCCTGGGGCTGTAGCCGGTCCCAAGGGTATGGCTGTTCGCCATTTAAAGAGGTACGTGAGCTGGGTTTAAAACGTCGTGAGACAGTTTGGTCCCTATCTTCCGTGGGCGCTGCAAGATTGAGAGAGCCTGCTCCTAGTACGAGAGGACCGGAGTGGACGCACCTCTGGTGTACCGGTTGTCACGCCAGTGGCATCGCCGGGTAGCTATGTGCGGAAGAGATAACCGCTGAAAGCATCTAAGCGGGAAACTCGTCTCAAGATGAGTCTTGCCGGGGCCTTGAGCCCCCTGAAGAGTCGTTCGAGACCAGGACGTTGATAGGCTGGGTGTGGAAGCGCAGTAATGCGTTAAGCTAACCAGTACTAATTGCTCGTGAGGCTTGACCCTATAACTTTGACTTCATAGTCGAAGTGGACGGTATTCAAGTTAAGTCGTTCTTCAGAAGTCTGAAGACGCAATCAAATACAGCTGATTCACGCAGAACAAGCTTCTGCAGACTCTACGAATTGGGCATGCTGCTCACAAAAGCAGCAGGCCAAAAAGTTTAAGCCTGATGACCATAGCGACTTGGTCCCACTCCTTCCCATCCCGAACAGGACAGTGAAACGAGTCAGCGCCGATGATAGTGCGGATTCCCGTGTGAAAGTAGGTCATCGTCAGGCTAATATCCCGCCAAACCCCCGGTCCCGCAAGGATCGGGGGTTTTGCTTTTGGGGTATCCGAATCGCGCCTCCTTGATTGGCGGGTACAAGCTGTATACGTCCGCCGCTGGCATCCCGTCGCGCCAGCCAATGCGGCCTTCGGCGCAGCGTCAGCCCCTCAGCCGCACGCCCGCCTCGTCCGCGGCCACCTGGCCCGTCTTGGTCAGACCCACCACCAGGCCCTGCGCCCAGCGTGCTGCGTCTGGCTCGCCGGCCTGTTCTCGTAGCCGAGTCTGGACGGGCGTCTCTGCCAGCCAGGTCTGCAACTCGGGCCATGTCCGCTGCCGCCACTCCAGCAGGTGGTACATGAGCAGCGCCTTGGCCGCATGCAGTGCATGACGCACGGGTTCTGACCGGAAATAGGCGAGACGGCTGCGCGACTCCTGCAGCGCGGCCGCGAGGTCCGAAAACTGAGGCCCATGCCCCGGCAGGACACGGCGCGGGCTGAGCGCCTGAATCAAATCCAGGGTTTGCTCAACCTCATCGAAGGCCGCGCCCAAGGCAGCTTGTGGCGCAATTTCTGGAAAGACGATGCCGAACCCGCGCTCCCACAGGGCGTCGGCCGAGATCATCAGGCCCAATCGGGGCTCAAACAGCAGCACAGACGCAGGATCATGCCCTGGTGCTGCATGGACGTGCCACTGCATCGTGCCCTGCTCGACGGTGTCGCCGGGCTGCAGGCGGGCATGCGGCGTGAATCGCTCACAACGCTGTCCGGTGTCGCGGAAGGTCAGTGCCGCTTCGTTCCATTGCTCGGCCGCCTCGAATTCCGCCGGCGGTATCCAGAGGGGGCAGCCATATCGCGCCTGCAGCTGCGCGTTGCCGCCGCAGTGATCGGAGTGCAGGTGCGTGTTCAGCAAGGCGCGGGGGGCCGTGTGCCCATGCTCCAGCAGCTGCTGCTCGACCAGCGCCAGCGTCTGCTGCGCGTGGCTCGCGTATCCGGTGTCGATCACGAGGGGGCCCCTCGTGTCACCTCCCAGGACAATCATGTTGGCGGAGAGCCAGCCTCGCTCGATGAACTGGACCTGCGGGTGGTCGCTCATGTGCCACGGCCTTCCAAGGCCCGAGTCCGCACCAGGGCGCGCTCAGCTGCGGAGCTCTCGCCTGAGGATCTTGCCGACATTGCTCTTGGGCAGTTCATCCCGGAATTCGATGTACTTGGGGCGTTTGTAGGCCGTGAGTTGGGCGTGGCAGTGCTGGGCGAGGTCCTCTTCAGCCAAAGAAGGATCCCGCTTCACCACGAACAGTTTGACCGCCTCCCCTGACTTGGCATCCGGCACGCCGACGGCCGCGCACTCCAGGACGCCGGGGTGCAGGGTCACGACCTGCTCGATCTCTGTGGGGTACACATTGAAGCCCGACACGAGAATCATGTCCTTCTTGCGATCGACGATACGCACATAGCCTTGCTCGTCCATGACGCCGATGTCGCCACTCTTGAAGTAGCCGTCGGGCCAGAAGACCTGGGCGGTCTCTTCCGGGCGGTTCCAGTAGCCGGCCATCACCTGCGGGCCGCGGATGCAGATCTCGCCGCGCTCCCCCAGCGGCACGTCGCGACCTTCGTCATCGCGGATGGCAATCTCGGTATTGGGAATGGGCAGGCCGATGGACCCATTGAATTGGCGCACGTCCAGGCGATTCACCGTGGCGACCGGTGAGGTCTCTGACAGCCCGTAGCCCTCGACCACCGGACAGCCGGTGATGCGCAGCCATTGCTCGGCAGTCGCCTGCTGCACCGCCATGCCACCACCGTTGGAGATCACCAGCTCCGAAAAGTCCAGTCGCGCAAAGGCGGGCTCGTTGGCCAGGGCGTTGAAGAGCGTGTTGACCGCCGGGAACATGTGCACGCGGTACTGCTGCAAGGTGCGGATGAAGCCCGGAATGTCCCGCGGATTCGGGATGAGCAGGTTCATCATCCCCTGGCGCGCGCCCAGCATGTAGCAGGCCGTCAGTGCGAAGATGTGATACAGCGGCAGCGCGCACACGACCGTCAGCTGCTTGCCCGCCACACGCTGAAGCATGGGCGTGAACCAGGCCTCGCTCTGCAGGATGTTCGCCACCACTTGTCGATGCTGCAGCGTGGCGCCCTTGGACACCCCGGTCGTGCCGCCGGTGTACTGAAGGAAGGCCACGTCATCGGGGCCGAGGCTCACGGGCTGCAACGCGCGCGTGCGGCCCGCGGCGAGTGCGGGGTTGAAGCGGACGACCGTCCGCCCTTCGCCCAGCGGCAGGCGGAACTCCTTCACCATCTTGCGCAGATGGCGCACCGCAAAGTTGACCAGCGGCCCGCGCCACCATCCCAGCAGATCGCCGAGCGAGGCCAGCACCACATGCTGCACCGGGGACTCGGCGATGACCTCCTCGAGCGTGGCGGCGAAGTTCTCCAGCACCAGGATGGCCTGGGCGCCGCTGTCCTTGAGCTGGTGGGCCAGTTCGCGTGGCGTATAGAGCGGATTGACGTTCACCACGACCATGCCCGCGCGCAGGATGCCGGCGATGGCCACCATGTACTGCAGCACATTGGGCATCATGATGGCGACCCGAGCGCCCTTGGGCAGCCCGAGGCCCTGCAGATAGCACGCCAGGGCACGGGACATCTCGTCCAGGGCCCGGTAGCTCAGCCGCTGATCCATGCAGACCGCGGCGTCGCGATCGGCAAAGTTGCGGAACGATTCCTCCAGCAACTCCACCAGGGAGCGATAGCTGTCGACAGCGATCCGGGCGGGCACCTCCGGCGGATAGGACTTCAGCCAGGGCTTGGCCTGGGCCGTGGACGGCAGGCCGGGGGACTCAAGCACAGCACTCATGGCGGACGGCACTCCTCGCGGGGAACTCGCCGCATGGTGAGTGGCGCGCCGGCTGGCGGCTAGGGGAGTTGCCCTAGCACGGCGTCGCGTGGGTGACAGTCGACGCCCACGGTTTCGGCGGCGTCGAACAGTGCAGCTGCCAGATCCTCCTCGCGCTGGCGGACGGTGCCGAGGAAGTGTTGGGCGCCCTTCATGGACTTGAAGGTGTCGAAGCCTTGCTCCAGAAAGTGCTGGAGTTCCGCGAGCCCGGCCGCGACGGCCGGGCCTCGCATCATGCGCAGGGCCTGACGGAGCAGCGGCTTGCGGGTGAGTTCATCGAGCGACGCGCCGACGGCCAGGGTCTGGTCGATCTGCTGCTGCCGCTTGTCACGCTGGCCAACGGCACGCCAGGCCGCCTGGTAGGTCGCGGCGTTCAGCGGGGCGCCATCGAGCGCCACGGCCATCTCGCCGTCGAGCTTTTCCGACAGCGCATGCAGCTCCGCCAGGTGCGCCACGGTCTGCACCACCTGCTCGGGAAACAGCCGGACCAGGGCCGGGACCACACGGGCGAACTGGGCGTCGCGCCGCGTGAAGTCACCCGGGCCGTACAGCTCCTCCAGGAAGAACTGCGCAGCCGGCGCATACCGGGGCGTCGCGAGCAGGTCGGCATAGGTGTGCGCGAAGCGCTGCTGCTGATAGCGCTTCAGGGCCTGCACCGCCTTGTCCAGCGACGGCGCGGCCCGACGGCGCTCACGCTCCTGCTCGACGTCCTGCAGATGCCGGAGGATGTGGGATTCCAAGACATGGGCCATGGCGGATGGGTCAAGCTCGACGGCAGATTGTCCGCCTACACTGCCCCGACTTGGCTAGTGCGGAGACTCGAATGAGATCGCAGGGAGACGCTCCACGATGAGCAACGCAAGACAGCAGCAACTGTTGATCCTCGTCCGCCTGCTCATGGGAGTCTTGCTCGCCCTGTGGGGCTATCGCCACTGGGGCGCGCCGGGAGCCTTGCTGATGGGAGGGGTGGGCCTCTTTGGCTGGGTGCTCCTGGTCCTGCCGGCGTTCCTGCTGGTGCGGCGTCTGCCCCGGCCAGACGGCCAGCCCATGCCCACGCTAGGGCAGTGCTTGCATGCCGCCGCGCGCGAGTGGTGGGCCTACGAGCGGGTCTTCTCTTGGCAGCAGCCTTGGCGTGAGTCCGCCGTGCCTGACCGCTGTCCGCCGGGCGCGCGGGGGCGGCGCGGCGTGCTGCTGCTGCATGGCTTCCGTTGCAATCGCGGCCTGTGGCAAGGGTGGGCGCGTCGGCTGGACGAGGAGGGCGTGCCGCACGTGGCGCTGAGCCTCTCGCCGCCGTTCGCCTCCATCGATGCCTATGCCGAGCAGATCGAGGCCGCCGTACGCGCGCTGGAAGCAGCCACGGGGCAGCCCCCTGTCGTGGTGGCGCACAGCATGGGCGGGCTGGCCTTGCGGGCCTGGCGCCGGGCCACGCAGTCGCCGCCCGCCCGCCTGCACCATGTCTTCACCCTCGGCACGCCGCATGCTGGCACGCTGATGGCGCAGCTGTCCGGCGCGGTCAATGCGAGGCAGATGCGGGCGCGGTCCGAGTGGCTCCAGGCGCTGGCCGAGTCGGAGTCGGTGAGCTGGTGGCGCCAGTTCACCTGCGTCTACAGCTGCTGTGACCAGGTGGTGTGTCCGTCCGTCCTGGCCGTGCTGCCGGAGGCCCGCACGCTCTTCGTGCCTGCGGCCGGGCATCTGCAGCTGGTGTTCGAGCCAGCCGTCATGGCTGCCGTGATGGGCAGCGTCTGCGAGCGCTGAGTCCGTTCGCGGCCGATGTGAGAACGCCCGGGAGAGCCCGGGCGTTCTCATGTCTGGATCACGGCGAGGCCTCACCCAGCCCCAGCGCTGGCATGCGCTGGGTCCTTCGGCCCGCGTCGCACAAGCCGCAGGGCTTGTGCTCGGTCAGGCCTCAGCCTTCAGCACGCCGCGGCGGATCTGGTCGAGTTCGATGCTCTCGAACAGCGCCTGGAAGTTGCCCTCGCCAAACCCCTCGTTGCCCTTGCGCTGGATGATCTCGAAGAAGATCGGCCCGATGACTTCCTTGGTGAAGATCTGCAGCAGCAGTTCGTTCGGAGCGCCCTGGTGCGTGGCCCCGTCGATCAGGATGCGCAGGCGCTTGAGCTCGGCCATGTCCTCGCCGTGCGCCGGCAGGCGCTTGTTGACCAGGTCGTAATAGGTCTCGATGGTGTCCTGGAACTCGACGCCCGTGGACTTCATGCCCTCGACGGACTTGTAGATCTGGTTCGTGCCCAGCGCGACGTGCTGGATGCCCTCGCCGTGGTACAGGTCCAGGTACTCGGCGATCTGGCTCTTGTCGTCGCTGCTCTCGTTGATGGGAATGCGGATCTTGCCGCAGGGGCTGGTCATGGCCTTGGACTTCAGGCCGGTCAGCTTGCCTTCGATGTCGAAATAGCGGACCTCACGGAAGTTGAACAGGCGCTCGTAGAAGTCCGCCCATTCCTTCATGCGGCCCCGGAAGACGTTGTGGGTCAGGTGGTCGATGTAGGTCAGGCCATGGCCTTCCTGGGCAGACGCCACCGGCTGGCCGTCGGCGTCCAGCAGGGGTACGAAGTCGACGTCATAGATGCTGATGTTGCCGATGGCGCCAGGCTGGGCGCCATCCTTGCCCTGCCAGCGGTCCACGAGGTAAATCAGGGAGTCGCCGATGCCCTTGATGGCCGGGATGTTCAGCTCCATCGGGCCGGTCTTGTTGTCGAAGCCCCAGGCGCCCTGTTCCAGCGCGCGCTGGTAGGCGAAGGCCGCATCCTTGACGCGGAAGGCGATGGCGCAGATGGACGGGCCGTGCATGCGCGCAAAGCGCTGGGCGAAGGAGTCCGTCTCGGCATTGATGATGAAGTTGACGTCGCCCTGGCGGTACAGGGTCACGTCCTTCTGGCGGTGCTTGGCGACCGCCTTGAAACCCATGGTCTCGAACAGGCGGCCCAGTGCGGCGGGATCAGGGGCGGCAAACTCGATGAACTCGAAGCCGTCGGTGCCCATGGGGTTGTCCCAAGGAGTAAAAGCCATACACGCCTCCTGGCGGAAAGTTTTGCGATAGCGCAAAACTGTACGAGGATGGGCCCGCAGGATTCATGCGATCTTGCGAAGGGCTCTTCGTTCACGCGCAAGAAAGCTGCAAGAATGCGAATATGGACAAGGAAAGTCAGCTCGATGCCATCGACCGGCGCATTTTGAGGGCGCTGCAGGTTGACGGGCGCGTCACCTACGACGCCCTCGCGTCACAGGTGAACCTGTCGGCGTCGGCCGTGCTGCGGCGCGTGCGGCGGCTGGAGGAGATCGGCGTCGTCTCGGCCTATGTGGCGTTGGTCAATCCGGAGGCCGTCGGCCTGGGGCTCACGGCCTACATCAACGTCCGCCTGGAGAAGCACACGGAGTCGCACAAGCGCAACCCGATGGACCTGTTCCGCGCGGCGGTGCAGACCTGGCCCGAGGTGGTCGAGTGCTCCGCCCTGACGGGGGACATGGACTACCTGCTGCGGGTGCTGGTCGAGGACATGGCGCACTACTCGCGCTTCATCACCGAGACGCTGCTCAAGCACCCCAGCGTGCAGGACTGCAAGACCAGCTTTGTGCTGGACCGCCTCAAGAACACGACGGCGCTGCCGCTCTGACGTCGGGCAGCGCCTCAGCGCCGCCGCAAGGCCACGGCCAGCTCCTGCCAGCCTTGTTCATGCGCCGTCGCGGCGTAGGGCGGGGCGGGCCAGTCCCACAGCGTGGAGGGGAACAGCGCACGCATGGCATTGATGTCGCCGTGATACGGGGGACCTTCGACCATACCCCCGCCCGCGCTCTCACGCCGGGCCTGCATGAACAGCGCCAGCAGCAGCCCACCCGGGCGCAGCCAGAGGGCGAGCTGGGCGGCATAGCGCTGCCAGTGGTCGGGGTGCAGGGCGCACAGGCAGGTCTGCTCATAGACCACGTCCGGCACCTCCGCCTCGGCGGGCTGCCAGTCCAGCACGTCGGCCTGCTCCACCGCGACGGGCGGGGCGTCGCCGAGCCCAGCGGCCCTCACGCGGGCGCGGGCCTGCTCGACAGCGGCGGGCGCGTAGTCCAGGCCGCGCACCTGGAGGCCCCGTCCGGCGAGCACGACCAGCTCATGCCCGCTGCCGCAGCCCGGCACCAGGACGCGCTGCCCGGCGCGCAGGACGCCGGCCGCCAGCCACGCCTGCAGCTGAGGATGTGGTGCGCCCCGGTCCCAGGGCGTCTGCCCGCGTTCGAACCGTTGCTGCCAGAAATCGAGGGTGGGACCTGCCATCAGGCCATCTTAGACGGCCCGGCAGCCGGGCGCGCGTCAGAGATGTCCAGCTCCCGCAGCAGATGCAGGGTGTGCGTGGGCCCCAGGGTGAGGAGCTCGCCGATCTCCCGCAGGTCGTCCGGCACGGCCGGGTTCTCCCAGCTGTCCGCAGTGTGGCGGGCCAGTCGAACCGCCAGGCGCACGCACTGCACCTGAGGGTCGTTGCCGCGCTTGTCGTCCGTGCAGTGGGCCAACAGCTCCGGCAGGCGCCAGGCATGCATGAGGCTCTGCTCCAGATCGCCGAGCTCGATGTTGAGCACTTCCTTCTGGGCGGTGACGCTGCGTGTGCCGGGCTGGGACGCCAGGCGCCATTGCACCTTCTGCGCCAGGTCCGGCGCGTGGCACCACAGCAGCATCTCGGCAAAGTCGTGCAGCAGGGCGGCGCTGTGGATGATGGCGGCATCCGGGTCCAGGCGGTGGGCCGCGAAGCCCAGCGCAAATCGGGCGGCACGGTCGGCCCGGCGCATGACGCGCATCAGCCCGCCATAGGCGCCGGGCAGCGCCGAGAGGCGCTCCTCGACCGTCGGCTGCGGGCCGAAGTAGGCGAAGAAGGGCGTGATGCCCATCAGCACGAGGGCCGCGGTGACCGTCTCGGCATCGGCCAGCAGGCGGCTGGACCGATGGGCCGAGGCGAAGCGCAGCACCTTGAGCGTCATGAGCGGGTCGGTGGCCAGCCCTTCGCCGATGCTGTGGGCATCGACGGCGTCCTCGTTAGCACGCCAGAGCTCGAGCTGTTCGGCTGTCGAGGCCAGGACAGGGATCTCCGCCTCCCGGAAATACGCAGTCCACCGGCTCAAGTCCAGGAAGGGCTTGGTCAGCGGGGTGAACGGGAGGTTCGGCGAGTGGTCCATCGCAAGCCATAGCGTAGGCGCTTTCGTCGAGTATCGGCAATGCCGGTGCCAACTTGAGCGCCAGGCCGCCCACGGCGAGCAACAAAGTGAGGAGGAATTGCCTCATCGGATCCTCCCCTCGCCGGGCCAGCCGCCCAGACGTTCGCCATCGAAATGGACGCTGCCGATCGGGTCGCCCGCGCGGCGGCGGGGGCGGCCCTCGTGCGCCATGGAGGGCGTGGGCTCCTGTGCGGCCGCTTCACGGCGTGCAGGCGGCGCGCTCAGCCATTGCGTCACACGGCGCAGGAGGGCGGAGAGATGGTCGGTGGTGCTGCTGACGACGCTGAGGCGCGACGTCTTGATGATCTTTTGCATGGTGGTGCTCCCTCGGGCCTCGCGCCGGAAGGCGGCGAGGCCTGCGATTCACGGGCTGCGTTCGTCAGGACGCAGACGGCGGACTTCCAGGGCCAGGTCTTGCTTGGCACGCTGGCGCTCGGCGGCGCGGTCAGCCTGGTGGCGGCCGGCCTGACGCATCAGGGCCGGTGCCACCAGGGGATTGCGCGGCTTTCGTGCCTGCAGCGATAGCTGCGGGCGAGGGGCGGTGAACTGGGACATATCACTTTCCTTGGCGCTTCGCGGGCAGTGCGAGGGGCGCAGATGAGAACAGGGCACGGCGGACGGACCATGGCGCGGCCGGGCCGGCAGCGTGGGCTGCGGCATCGGGCGGGCACGAGGGCCGGCGACGGAACGGAACGGAACGCGGCGGACAGGCGACCGGCGCACGCAATGGGTTCTTGCGGCACAGGCCTTGCCGACGCACGGCAGGGGCACGGAATCTGCCGCCGGCGTGCAAGGCGCACGCCTGGGACTCAGCGAAGCAGGCGTCGGCCCGGGTTCGGCGGTGACGCGGCGCTCGTGAGAGCCTGGCTGGCAGGGGCAGAAAGGGTTGTGTGACTCGCCCCGGGCGGCCGGCCACTGCAGGAGCTGGCGATGCCGGAGGGCAGAGGTTTCATCGCGGTGAACCCGTTCGCGACTTGCTCAAATGATAAACGATTGATTATCTTGCGCAAGTGCTTTTTATCTCTGATGCAAAGCAAGAACGCCGCTTGTGCGCGTGTCGCATGGTGAGGGCGATGGCCGTGCAGCGACGGAGATGCCCCTGGGCATGGGCCTTGCAAGGCAGAGGGGCGGGCGTCGCGCAGCGTGGCGCGCGGAGGTCGGGCCCTCGGCGGCCAAGGCGGCCGCCGTGTCCCTGATTAACGCTTCTTGGGCTTGAGCGGGGCAATGCCCCGCTGCAGGCGGCGCCAGTCGTCCAGGTCGCTGGGGGCGGGGGCGGCCGGGCTGGCCGCGCCGGGGCGCACGGGCGACGGGGCGCTGCCCCGGCCGGGCGCGGCCTTCGGGGGCGGCGCTGCGGCGGGGCTCTCCGGCGTCAGCACTTCGCCCAGCAGGTCCAGCAGGCGCGTGCGGGCGCGTTGAGGGTGACGCCGGTAGTAGGTCAGGACGAGGCCAAGAATGAAGCGCTCGTCATCATCCTTGGGCTCCAGCGGGGCCGCCTCGCCAGCGGGCGTGGCGGCTGCGCCGTGTTCCAGGTCCATCCAGCCGGTGGGCTTGTGGCACAGCTGCTCGAACTGACGCGCGAGGCGCTCGCCGATCTGGCGGGAGCGGCTCTTGATCTGGCTCCAGTAGCTGGGCTGGATCTGCAAGCGCTCCGCGAAACGCCGCTCCAGGCCGCGCAAAGCGGCGGCATCGGGGTGCTTGATGGTGGCAGCGACGAACTCTTCAAACAGGATCATCGCGTTGTCCAGCCGGACCTGTGCGACGTCCCGGGCAGCGGAACACATGTCGCCATGATAAAGCCTTGTTCACCAGCGCCGGTGAACGGCGCCCGGCATCCTGGCTATTCCTCCTCGTCCCGCGGCTGGTGGGCGGCCACCAGCTGCGTCTGCAGACTGGGCGGCACGAGCTCGTAATGAGACAGGCTGACGGTGTAGCGCCCCTGGCCGCTGGTCAGCGCGTTGAGGCGCGTCTGGTAGCTGCTCAGCTCGGCCAGCGGCGCCAGGCCCTGGATGCTGATGCTGCCCGGCACCGGATTGCCCGTCCCCAGCACCTGGCCGCGGCGCGAGGCGAGGTCGCCCGTGATGTCCCCCATCGTCGCGGCGGGCGCGAGGATCTCGACCTGCACGATGGGCTCCAGCACCTGCGGCCGCGCCTCCTTCACGGCGGCGATGAGGGCCTTGCGCCCGGCCGTCACGAAGGCGATCTCCTTGGAGTCGACGGCATGGTGCTTGCCGTCGAACACCACCACGCGCAGGTCCACCAGCGGGAAGCCGGCGATCACGCCCTGCGCCAGGGCCTGGCGCACGCCCTTCTCGACGGCCGGCATGAACACGCCGGGAATCGTGCCGCCTTTGACCTCGTCGCGGAACTCGAAGCCCGCGCCGCGCTCCAGGGGTTCGATGCGCAGCCACACCTCGCCGAACTGCCCCGCGCCGCCGCTCTGCTTCTTGTGGCGGTGGTGGCCCTCGGACAGCGTCGAGATGGTCTCGCGATAGGCCACCCGCGGCGGCTGCGTCACGACCTCGCCCTTGTAGGTCTCGCGCAGGCGCTCCAGCAGCACGCGCAGGTGCAGCTCGCCAAGGCCGTAGACCAGCGTCTCGTTCGTCTGCGCCGCATGGTCCAGGCGCAGGCACGGGTCTTCGTCGACCAGGCGCTTCAGCTGGTCCCACAGGCGCTGCTCGTCGCCATGGCGGGCGGGGCTGATGGCCAGGCCGTGCACCGGCTCCGGGAAGGGCAGCGGCGCGAGGTGCAGATGCTCGTCCTCCTGCGCGTCGTGCAGGACGGCGTCGTAGTGCAGCTCGTCCAGCTTGGCGAGGGCACAGATATCGCCCGGCAGCGCGTGCTCGACCTCCACGTGCTCCTTGCCGCGCAGCATGAAGAGGTGGCTTACACGCACGGGCTTGCGCGCATGGCCCACGTAGAGCTGCGCGTTGCGCCGCAGCGTGCCCTGGTGCACACGCAGCAGCGCCAGCTTGCCGAGGTAGGGGTCGGCCTGGATCTTGAAGATGTGGGCCAGCACGTGGCGATCGGCGTCGGGCAGCGGCTGCAGCGGCCGGGCGTCCGGTCCCTCGCCTTCGAGGAACTGCGGGGGATTGGCCTCGCCCGGGTGGGGCAGCAGCCGGGCGATGGCCTCCAGCAGCTCGGGCACGCCGACGCCGGACTTCGCCGCCGTGAAGCACACGGGGATGAGGTGCCCCTCGCGCAGGGCCTGCTCCAGCGGCGCGTGCAGGTCGGTGGCCGGGACATCGCCCTCGTTCAGGTAGCGGTCCACAAACTCGCCGTCCACCTCCACCACCTGCTCCACGAGCGCGCGGTGCGCCTCTGCCACGGCGCCGAAGTCGCTGTCGCCCTCCCGCTGGAAGAAGCAGTCCGACACCCGCGTGCCACCGCCGGCCGGCAGGTTCAGCGGCAGGCACTCGCGGCCCAGCCGCTCCTGCAGCAGCGCCAGCAGCCCGGGCAGGTCGACCTCGGGGGCGTCGATCTTGTTGATGACGATGAGGCGCGTGCGCTGCCGTTGCGCGGCCACCTCCATCAAGCGCGTGGCCATCAGCTCCAGCCCCGCCTGCGCGTTGATCACGAGCACGGCGCTTTCGACGGCCTCCAGCGCGGGAAGGGCCTGCCCGATGAAGTCGGGGGCGCCGGGCGTGTCGAGCACATGCAGGCGCAGGCCCTGCCAGTCCAGGTGCACGGCGCTGGTCTGCAGCGAGTGCTGCATGCGGCGCTCCAGCGGCTCGTGGTCGCTGACGGTGTTGCCCTTCTCGACGGACCCCGCCTGCTTGATGACTCCCGCCTGCAGCAGCAGGGCCTCGCACAGCGTGGTCTTGCCGCTGCCTGCGGGGCCGACCAGGGCCAGGGTGCGCAGGCGCTGCAGACGGGAATCCTGCGCGCTGCCGGACAAGCCGGAGGCAGCGCCTCCTGCGGGTGAAGGGCTGGAGGCCATGGCGTGCTCCTTGAGGTCGGGACCGATGCACAAATGCCGTGGCAGGAGCCTAGGGCAAGGCATGGCCCCGCACAAGGGGGCGGGCACAAGGTCCGTGCGGCCTCAGGCGTAGCGCCAGTGGCCGTCCTGCATCTGCTCCTGCGTGGCGGCCGTGAAGGCGTAGTCCAGCGCCGGGCGGCGGCCGTCCACGATGTCAGCGATCGCGGCGCCCGAGCCGCAGGCATGCGTCCAGCCCAGCGTGCCGTGCCCCGTGTTCAGGTAGACGTTGGGCACGTGGCTCGCGCCGATGTAGGGCAGATTGGACGGCGTGGCCGGGCGCAGGCCGGTCCAGTACTGCGCGCCGCGGCCGTCCGTCATGGCGGGGAAGAGCTCGCGCGTGCGGCGCACGATGGCCTCGCAGCGCGTGAGGTTCAGCTCGGTGCTGTAGCCGTTGAGCTCGGCGGTGCCGGCGATGCGCAGGCGATCGCCCAGACGCGAGAAGACCAGCTTGTACTCGTCGTCCGTGAGCGAGACCTGGTAGCTGTGCTCGGGCGAGATCACCGGCAATGTCACCGAGTAGCCCTTGGCCGGATAGATGTTCAGGTGGATGCCCAGCTCGCGCGCCAGGCCGCGGCTGAAGCTGCCCATGCACAGCACGAAGCGGTCGGCGGACAGGCGCTGCACGACGCCGGCCGCATCGGCGCAGATCACGCGGCTGATGCCGGCTTCGCGGCTGCCTTCGAGGCCGAGGATGCGTGTGTCGTAGGCGAAGCGCACGCCCGCCTCGAGGCACTTCGCTGCGAGGGCCTGCGTGAACCGGTGCGCGTCGCCGGACTCGTCGCTGGGCGTCATCGAGCCGCCGACGATCTGCTGGCGGCACTGCGCGAGCGCAGGCTCGATGGCCACGCACTCGTCGGGCGTCTTCATGTCCAGCTCGCATCCCTGCTCACGCATGATGCGGGCCGGCTCCTGGGCGGCGGCGTACTCGGCCTCACTCGTGTAGAAGTGCAGGATGCCCTGCGTGCGCTGGTCGTACTGCAGGCCCAGCTGCTGGCGCAGCTCGCGCAGCTGATCGCGGCTGTAGAGGCCCAGCTGGACGATGTTGCGGATGTTGTGCGCCGTGCGGCCCGGCGTGCATTCCCGCAGGAACTGCAGACCCCAGCGCCACTGCGCCCAGTCGGCGCGCAGGCGGAACAGCAGGGGCGCGTCCTCCTTCATCAGCCATTTGAGGACCTTCAGCGGGGCGCCCGGGTTCGCCCAGGGCTCGGCATGGGAGACGGAGATCTGCCCGCCGTTGGCGAAGCTGGTCTCCAGGCCCGCGGCGGGCTGGCGGTCGATGACGGTGACTTCATGGCCGGCGCGGCGCAGAAACCAGGCGGTGGTGATGCCGGTGACGCCGGCGCCCAGGACGATGACATGCATGCGGAACTCTCGATGGTCAGAGGGTTGAACGCGCAGGCGTGCATGACTCGGGCAGGGGAAGTGCCAAAGAGAGCGTGCGCCTGTGCGCGCCGCTCCCGCTGTCCTCGGTACCTGAGAGATTCAGCCGCATCACGACGGGTGCGGCCTTGCTCCTTCGGCGGAGTCCGGGCGGTGGGCCCTGGACTCACTCTCCAGCATTCGGCTTGGTCATGGATCCAGTACGGGGCCTGAGCGAGTATGGGAGCTTGCGCCTTCGGCGGCCGATGCGCAGCGGGTTTCCCTGCGGCCGGCACTCTCCTGAATCCGGAACGCAGTGTACGTGCCTCCCGGCCGCCGCCGCAAGCGGGGCGCTGCCCATGCCCTTGTGCATGGCGGGCAAGCCCGCTGGCGACGCTCCCCGGAGCCACCGAAGATGCAGGGCACACGAAGCCCATCCCCCAGGAGATGCCCATGCGCCGCCCCTCGCCGCCCCGCTGCCGTCCCGCTGCCTGGATGGCAGCGCTCCTCCTGACGCTGGGGGCCTCGACCATGGCTGCCTGCCCGTCGGAACGGGCGGGGTCGCCACCGGACGCCGCGACGCTGCGGGCCTGGGCCGCCGATGCCACCGTGCCGTCGTCGCGCTTCGAGCAACTCGCCCCTGAGCTGGCGGACTGCCTGGCGTCTCCGGATCCGCAGTGGCGAGATGCGATGGGCTTCGAGGTGCTGTCCGCGTGGATGCGGGCGGGGCGCCTGCCGCCGGTCACGCTGCGGCGCCTGCGCGACCGCTGGCTGGCCGTGCTGCAGGGACCGGACGATGCCGAGGGCTTCCACGCCCCCTTTGCCGCCCTGGCGTTGTCGGAGGTGGCCCGTGTCGACCGCGTTCAGCCCTTCCTGAGCGACGAGGAGCGGCAGGCGCTGCGTGAGGCGGGCATCGCCTGGCTGGTCCGGTGGCGTGACTATCGCGCCCATGACGACGTGCAGGGCTGGCGGCACGGCGTGGCCCACGGGGCGGATCTGCTGATGCAGCTGTCGATCGCCCCGACCCTCCCCGCTGACGGGGCGGCGCGCGTCCTGGAGGCCCTGGGCAGCCAGGTCCTGGCGCACGGGCAGGTGGCCTACCTGCACGGCGAAGGCGAGCGCCTGGCGCGGGCCGCGCGCTTCGCCCTGCTGCGCAGCGGCTGGCGTGCCGCGCAGGTCCAGGGCTGGCTGGACGGCCTCCTCGCGCCCACGGCGGGCACGGGTCTGGACGAGCACCGGCTGCGCCTGCTCCACAACGCCCGGCAGTTCCTCTGGCCGCTGTACGTGATGCTGCAGGAGCAGCCCGATGCAGGACTGCGCGAACGCAGCCTGGGCGCCGTGCGGCAGGCGCTGGCCCGCCTCGATTGACGCGGGCCACAGCTGCTTACAGCCCTGCGGCGAGGGGCGCCGTAGACTGGGCCGTCCTGGAGCAGGAGAGCGCCCATGAGTGCCTGGCAGCCCACGTCCGTCGTCCTGATGGCTGCCGTCCTCGCCGCCTGTGGTGGCGGGGGCGGCGATTCGAATGCGAGTCCCGCACCGACACCAACACCAACGCCAACGCCAACGCCCCAGCTCACGACCCTGCGCGCGGACCTGGGCAGCCCCTGGTCGCTCGCGGTGCTGCCGGACGGCCGCCTGCTCGTGACTCAGCGCAGCGGCGGCCTGCTGCGGCTGAGCGCCGACGGGCGGCAGATGGAGCCGATCTTCGGTCTGCCGGCCGTCGATGCCGCCGGGCAGGGCGGGCTGCTCGACATCGCCCTGGATCCGGACTTCAGCCAGAACGGTTTCCTCTATCTCAGCTTCAGCGAGCCTGGCACGGGCAGCGAGTCTGGCCGCAGCGGCACGGCCGTCTTCAAGGCGAGGTTGCAGGGCGCGGCGCTGGTCGAGGGGCAGGTCATCTTTCGCCAGACACCGAAAGTCAGCGGCGCCGGCCACTACGGATCGCGCCTCGTCTTCTCGCGCGACAAGACCCTGTTCGTGACGCTGGGTGAGCGCCAGCAGGGCAGTCCGGCGCAGGACCTGGGCAAGACGCTGGGCAAGGTCGTGCGCATCGCCCGCGACGGCAGCATGCCCCCCGACAACCCGGCCCTGGGCCCCGGCGCTGCGCCGGGGATCTACTCGCTGGGCCACCGCAATCCCCAGGGCGCGGCCTTGCATCCCCAGACCGGCGAGCTGTGGGTCAGCGAGCACGGACCGCAGGGGGGCGACGAGATCAACCGCATCGTGCCGGGCGGCAACTACGGTTGGCCCGTGCGCAGCTACGGCTGCAACTACGGCGACCCGGTGGGCGATGCCTGCCGCATCGGCGGCGGCACGCATGCGCCGGCGTATCTCGAGCCGCTGACCTACTGGGTGCCGATCTCCGTGGCGCCGGCCGGCCTGCTGTTCTACACCGGCGCCATGTTCCCCGAGTGGCAGGGCCAGCTCTTCTCGGGCAGCTTGGCGGGGCAGGCGCTGTGGCGGCTGCGGCTGTCCGGCACGACGGTGCTGGAGCGGACGGCCCTGTACGGCAACCTCGGTGAGCGCTTCCGCGATGTGCGGCAGGCCCCCGACGGCGCCCTGCTGCTGCTCACCGACAGCGGCAAATTGCTGCGCCTCTACCGCTGAAGGGTGCGCCTGCGTCAGGGTGACGTGAGCTGGAACAACGCCGTGCTGTCGTAGAGCGCCTGTACCGATCGCGTCAGCCCGACAGCGGCAGCGGACGCCTCGACGAGCGAGGCGCTCGGCGATGTCGTCGGGCCCAGCCGCGGGATGGCCTGGCCGCTCTCGCCGAAGGTGGTCGCCTGCGCGCGCGTGGCGCCGGAGATTCCGGAGGCGATCTGCGTCACGCGCTGCGCCCCTCGCGGGCCCCGCCCGTCGCCGCCACCGGCCGTCCACCGGCCGCCACGCGCTCCGCGGACGCACGGCTCCATGCCTTGACCTCGCGTCCCTCGCTGGCCATCACGGCAAAGCCGCGGCCCGGCTCAATGCCCCGTGCGGCCATCACGGCGGCGTTCAGCGTCAGGAGGTGGGAATGGAGGGCCATGCCGTCGAACACGCCGGCGATGGCGCCGACCCGTGCCGAGCGGCCCGCGGGATCTCGCCCAGCGTCGCCGCCTCGCGCGCCAGCGTGCCGCCGCGTTCGGCCACGTGCGCCGCGGACGGCGCCAGACCGTCCGCCCGGGGCGGCGCGCCGATTCAGGCGAGGGGCAGGGCGGGCGTCACAGCGTCTTGTAGAGCACGGCCGCCGAGTGCAGTCGGCCTTCGGCGCAGACGCTGTGCTCGGGGATGGCGCCGGCACGCTGCCATCCGAGGTGCGTGTAGACCGCCTCGGCCTGCGAGTCCGCCGGGGCCTCCAGCACCAGCAGCCGGCGCGCCTGGCGCAGGGCGGTGCACTCCAGCGTCGCCATCAGCTGGCTGGCGATGCCGCGGCCGCGCTCCTGGCTGTGCACCATCAGGCGCTGGACTTCCCCGCGGTGGTGCGCATTGGACTGCTGCGGCAGGGCCAGCTGCACCGCGCCCTGCAGCGGGCCGTTGCCGTCGCCCTCGCAGGCGATCCAGAGGTGATGGTGGCTGCCCAGGCGGGCATAGACGCTGTGCCAGTAGTCCATGGCCTGGTAGCGGGACAGCGGGGCCAGGAAGCCGAGCGAGGCGCCGTGGTGGACGCTGTCGATCAGGAGGTCGGCCAGCGCCGGCAGCCACTGCAGGTCCCTTGAGCCCAGGGCCCGGACCTTCACCGCCCCACGCTGCCGCACCTGCCCCACCACGCGCAGGCGGGCGGCGGCACCGGGCGTCTGCGGCGCGACGAGCGGCACACGGGCGGGGGCGGCAGGGGTGTAGGCGAAGGGGGCGTCAAAGGCTTGCATGGTGCTGCGCTCCTGAGTTCAGGTCAGCCCGTCGGGTGGACAGGGTCGCCTTGAATCAAGCAAGCAGCGTGCCAGCGACGGATGGCCGCGTGGTGTCGGTCTCAGGCCGGCTGTTCGGCAGGGGTCCAGCCCGGCTCGTCGCACAGGCGGCCCCGGCCGCTGCGCTTGGCCTCGTACAGGGCGGCGTCGGCGCGGCGCATCATGTCCTCGACGCTGCGATCCCCGGGGCGCAGCAGGGCCCAGCCGGCGCTGAAGTCCAGTGCAAAACCCAGCTCCGACATGGTGCAGGCCTGCAGTTGCGCACGCAGGCGTGCATCCATGGCGCGCGGGCCGGTGTGGTCGCTGCGGGCCAGCAGCACGCAGAATTCCTCGCCACCCACCCGCCCGGCCAGATCACCCACGCGCAGCACCTGCTGCACGCAGCGCGCGAACAGGGCGAGCGCGCGGTCGCCGCCCTCGTGGCCGTGCTCGTCGTTGACCTTCTTGAAGAAGTCGAGGTCCAGCATGACGAGGCACAGCGGCTCCCCATGCCGGCGGGCCAGGGCGATCTGCTCCTCGGAGCGCGCACCGAAGGCGCGCCGGTTGGCCAGGCCCGTCAGCGCGTCCGTCTGGGCCTGGCGCTGCAGGTGGTGTTCGGTCTCGCCGCGCCAGGCCACGAGGATGGCCAGCACGCTCACCAGCAGCATGACGTGCGAGCCCAGGATGATGGCCTGCGTGAGCCCGGCCTGCCAGCTCGGCTCGTGCCCCAAGCAGTGCAGCGCAGCGCGCACCAGCACCACGCCGGCCATCACGCAGAAGCCCACGCCCAGCAGCGCACGCCAGGCGCGGTCCTTGTGCTCGACGGGGGGCGAGTGGCGGGCCTCCAGCGCGGGCGCCTGCGCTTCGCGGGGCCACGAGCAGGCGAGCGCCAGCGCCAGCATCTGGACCGCCAGACCCAGGCCCGACCAGCCGACGGCGAAGTTGTCGGCACCGGTGCCGTCGAGCAGCGAGGCCATGGCGAGCACCACCGGCGCGGCCATCATGGCCCAGCGCCCGGGACGCCGGCCCAGCCAGTCCCGCAGGGCCAGCCACAGGGCGCTGAGGCTGCCACTGACGCACAGCATGCCGATGAAGCCGCCCACGGAGTTCCCGATGGGGGCGGTGTAGGCCTGGCGCAGCCACAGGGCCATCCAGCCCAGGCTCTGCAGCGCGATGTAGCCCTGTGCGAAGCGCGCGGCGCGGCTCACCGGCGTGCCCATCAGCAGGGGCAGCATCACCATGAGACTCAGCAGTTCCAGCAGGAGCAGACTGAGCAGCGTGGAGGTGTCCAGGGCCATGGGGTCGCGTCTTGCTTAGGGATGTCCCCCATTGTGGGGCTGCCTGCACCCAAATGTCACGTGGCGCGGCCGCTCGTGCACCGCCACGCGACACTGCCTACTGGAACGCCACCTCGGCGAAGCTGCGCAGCTTGCGGCTGTGCAGCTGGCCCATGGGGCCGGCGCGCAGCAGTTCGATGGCTCGCAGGCCGATGCGCAGGTGCTGGTCCACGCGTTCCCGGTAGAACTGATTGGCCATGCCGGGCAGCTTGATCTCGCCGTGCAGCGGCTTGTCCGACACGCACAGCAAGGTGCCGTAGGGCACGCGGAAGCGGAAGCCGTTGGCGGCGAGGGTGGCGCTTTCCATGTCCAGCGCGATGGCGCGGCTCTGGCTGAAGCGCCGTTCGGGGCCGCCCTGGTGATGGCTGGGCAGCAGCTCCCAGTTGCGGTTGTCGGTGGAGGCGACCGTGCCGGTGCGCAGGATGCGCTTGAGCTCGAAGCCCGAGAGCTGCGTGACCTCGGCCACCGCCTTTTCCAGCGCGACCTGCACCTCGGCCAGCGGCGGGATGGGCACCCACAGCGGCAGCTCCTCGTCCAGCACGTGGTCCTCGCGCACGTAGCCGTGGGCGAGGACGTAGTCGCCGAGCTGCTGGCTGTTGCGCAGCCCCGCGCAGTGGCCCAGCATCAGCCAGCAGTGCGGGCGCAGCACGGCGATGTGGTCGCTCATCGTCTTGGCATTCGCCGGCCCCACGCCGATGTTGACCATGGTGATGCCGCCCGCGTCGCGCCGCAGGAGGTGGTAGGCCGGCATCTGCGGCAGGCGGGGCGGCTGCTGGCCCGGCGTGAGCGCGGCGAACTCGGCCTCGCAGCCCACGCGGGCCGTCCAGACGTTGCCGGGCTCGACGAAGCCGATGCAGTCGTCCAGCGCGTGCGGCGCGGCGGGGTCCGGCGCGGCCTGCATCAGCGAGCGGCCGAGGCGCACGAATTCGTCGATGTAGAACTGGTAGTTGGTGAAAAGGACGAAGTTCTGGAAGTGCTCGGGCGAGCAGCCGGTGTAGTGGCGCAGGCGGTGCAGCGAGTAGTCCACGCGGGGCGCCGTGAACAGCGACAGCGGCTCGGGCTCGCCCGGCGCCGGCTCGTGCGTGCCGTTGGCGATGCCGTCGTCCATCGCGGCGAGGTCGGGCAGGTCGAAGCACTCGCGCAGCAGCAGGCGTCGCGCGGGCGGGAGCTCGCCCTCCAGGTGATCGTGCTCGCTCAGCGCGAAGTGCAGCGGAATGGGCGCGCTGCTGGTGCCGATCTCCAGCGCGGTGCCATGGTTGCGAAGCAGCAGCGCGAACTGCTCGCGGTAGTAGCGGGCGAAGAGGTCAGGGCGGGTCAGCGTGGTCTCGTAGACGCCGGGGCCGGCGACGAAGCCGTAGGCCAGGCGCGAGTCGCCCCGGGTCAGGCGTTCGCTGCGCAGCCGCACAAAGGGGTAGCAGGCCCGCACGCGGCCGACGTCCTCGCCCTGCAGGAAGCGCTGCAGGGCGCTGCGCAGGTGCTGCACGCCTTGCTCGTAGATGAGGCGGACCTGCGCCCACGCGGCCTCGGCGTCCTCGAAGCGGACGGGCGCGGTGAAGGGGCCGGCGGCCGGGGCGAGGGCGTTGGAACGGGCGGGGGCGGCGCTGGCTTTCTTCATGGGCACTCCTTGCGGGCATTGTGGCGTGGAATGCGTATCCGTTCTCCCATGAAAAAGGCCAGCCCGAAGGCTGGCCTGGCGTGCCGGTCCCGCCGGTGTGCGGCTTACGGGCGCGAGGGGAAGATGCCTTCGGTGGCGATGAAGCAATTCATCGTGACGAAGGGCTGCATGTTGTTGAAGGGCTGGCCGCCGCCGGCCACGCTGCTCATCGTCGGCGCCATGGTGTTGCCCGGGGTGGCATCGGCATACAGCGAGGTGCGGGCCTTGGTGGCCGGGGCCTTGCCGGTCGGCGAGATGCTGTTGGCGTCATCGCTGCTGGCGGCGGGGGCCACGCTGTGGCTGTGCGGAGGCATCTGCGAGGCGCTCAGGGTCTGGTTCTCGGTGCCGCCCTGCTCGCCCAGATTGCGGAAGGTGAGGCCCGGGCCCATGCCGGTGTGGATCATCACGCGGCCGCGCATGTCGGGCAGGCCGAAGGTCACGCGGCCGTCGCCGCCATAGGTCGTGCCCAGCAGCGAGAAGAGGGCGGTGTTGGTGGCGATGGGCAGCAGCTGGCCGTTCATCGCGGCCCAGCCGCGCGGCGCGAAGTTGAAGCCGGCGCACATGACCTGGCCGATGAAGGGCTCGGCCTGGGCCTGGGCCTGCTGGGCCAGGCCCAGGGCGGCGACGGCGCCCAGCAGGGCGGTGCGGATGCGGATGGTGTTCATGGATCTTGCTCCTGGATGGAATTGGGGGTCAGGTCTTGAGGGATGCGAAGGCGTCAGCGGTCACCGGCCTTGCGGCGGCGGCGGGCCGTGGCAGCTGCGGCGGCGGCCAGCAGCACGAGTGCCAGCGCCTGGGGCTCCGGCACGCCGTTCGAGGGATCGCTGGGACGCGGGCCGGCGGGTGTGAAGCGCAGGTCGTCGACGTCGAACACGAAGAAGAAGTCGCCGTTGGTCTTCAGCGTGATCGTGGTGAAGGCGTCGGCCGCCGTGCCCGCCACGAAGCCCATGAAGTAGGCATAGCTGCCCTGGCCGTCGGTCAGGGCGCCGCTCTGCGGGCCGTTGCTGAGCAGCGTGCTGCCGATCGACAGGCTCAGGTCACCCTCGATCACGTCACGGCCGGCCACGACATACAGCCCGAAGGCCCGCAGCGCGCTGCTGAACGTGAACGTCAGCGTGTCGCCGGAGCTGAACTGGTCGAAGTTGCCGGCGTCGTTGACACCCAGGAAATGCGTGCCGGACGGATTCCACAGCGTCGGCTGGTTGCGCAGGCTGGGCGGCTGGCCGACGGCCGTGCTGCCGCCGATGAGGAAGCCGCCCGGCGGCGCGGACTCGAAGTCCACGACCGTCTGGCTGCCGAGACCCGCGCTCGCGGTGTTGAAGCTCGTCAGGCTGGTGCTGCCGACCAGGGCCGCCTGCGCAGCCCCGGCGACACCCAGCACCAGCGCGGACAGCAGGGCTGCGGCGCGCATTGGCTTGTGTTTCATGGGATCACTCCTTGCTGGTGCGGCATCCGCCCATCGCGGCCCGCATCAGCCGGGCTTGTACGCCTGGCGGCCACGATTGGGCGCACGCTCCCCCAAGTACTAGGGGCACTGGGTTGCGGGTTCGGTTCACAATGGCGCAGCCCAATCGAATACCAATCGAACGCGAAGACGCCGGCCTGCACCGGGCCTGATGCGTCCCGCTGACGATCCACCGCGTTCCGCCATGCCCGACGAATTCCCGTCGGTGATTGCCCATGTGGGCAGCGCCGATCCTGCCTTTTCCCAGCTCTGGCGCTTGGGCCAGGACGAGTCTGCCGGCGCCCTGCGGCCCCTGGCGCCGGCCGAGGCATTGCCCTGCGCCAGCTGGCTGCTGGCCGACGCGCCGCGCGGGCTGCTCTATGCGGCCCATGAGCTGCGGGAGGGCATGGTGGCGGTGTACCGGCCGGGCCGGGCCGGTTCACCGTGCCTGCAGCGCCAGGGCAGTGGCGCGGGCGGCGCCGTGCACCTCGCACGGGCCACGGGCACGGGAGCCGAAGCGCTGCTGATCGCGCACTACGAGGCCGCGGCCCTGACGATGCAGGCCCTGGACGCCCAGGGGCTGCTCACCGGCGAGGGCACGCACTGGCCCAGCGATCCGGCGGGACGCTGGCGGCCCGGCCCTCCGCAGGCGCAGAACGCGCCGCCGGGCAGTCGCGCCCGCAGCGGGCATGAGGCGGCGCATCTGCACATGGTCTGCCCGAGCCCCGACGGCCGGCATGTGCTCGCCACGGATCTGGGCCTGGACCGGATCCAGGTCTGGCGTCGCACCGGGCCGCTGCAGTTGCAGGCACGGGAGGGACTGGCTCTGACGCCGGGCGCCGGGCCGCGGCACTTTCTCTTCTCGCCGCGCCGGGCGGATCGGGTGCATGTGCTGTGCGAGGAGTCCTCGACGCTCGCGACCCTGGCGTTCGACGCCGAGGAGGGCCGGCTGCGACTGCTGGACGAGATCAGCGTGCTGCCGCCAGGATTCGCGGGGACGAGCTATGCGTCCGACCTGCTTGTGGCGCCGGACGGCCGGCACCTGTACGCCCTGAACCGTCTCTTCGACGCCGTGAGCCTGCTCGCGCTCGACGACGACGGCCTGCCGCGCCTGCAGGACCACTTCTGGACTCGGGGCTCCTACCCGCGCAGCGCGGCGCTGGACCCCGCAGGGCGCTTCCTGTACGTGTGCAACGAGCGCAGCGACCACCTCGCCGTGCTGCGCGTCGAGCCTGGCATGGGCCTCGCCGCCACGGGGCTGCACGTGGCCGTGCCGCGGCCCGTGTGCGTGCATCTGGGCCGCTGGTGATGGGCCCGGGGCGCCTGCCTACTTGAGCGGAATCGGCGTGGCGCGGTCCACGGGCACGGCCGTGACGCTGTTCTGGGGCGAGCCCTCGATGAGGCGGTCCGAGTAGGTCAGGTAGACCAGCGTGTTGCGCTGCGCATCGACCATGCGCACGATGCGCAGGCGCTTGAAGACGAGCGAGATGCGCTCATTGAAGACCTCTTCCTGCTGCGGCAACGGCTTGGCGAAGCGGATGGGGCCGGTCTGGCGGCAGGCGATGGAGGCCTCGCTCTTGTCCTCGGCCAGCCCGAGGGCGCCCTTGATGCCGCCGGTCTTGGCCCGCGAGACATAGCAGGTCACGCCTTCCACGCGCGGGTCGTCATGGGCGTCCACCACGATCTTGTGATCCGGGCCGATCAGCTTGAAGACGGTGTCCACCTCGCCGATGGTGTCCGGCCGGGCGTGGCTGGCTCCCCCGGCGAACAGACTCATGGACACGAGGGCTGCAGCGAGCAGCGGGCGGGACAGGGCGGACGGCGCGGACATGGGGATTCCTTCTCCAGCAGGGCTTGCGAGGCCCCCATTATTGGCGCCGCGCCGTGGCCCCTGGCGAAGGTCACCGCGCCTGCAGAATGCCCGCGTCGAGGCGCTCGGGGCTGCCGTCCACGCGCTGCAGGCGCGGGTAGCGCAGGCCGCCGCGGTAGTCGAGGCGGACGTGGCGGTACTGGTCCCCCTCGCGCACCAGCAGGTCCAGCGGCGCCTGGCCGGTCTTGTTGGCCGTGATCGCCGCGGCCAGGCGCTCTGCCTTGTAGGCTGTGCCGTTGACGGCCACCACGCTCAGGGCGTGGCTCATGCCGGCACGGAAGGCCGGGCTGTCCCACAGCACGCGCCCCACCCGGCCGTCGCGCTTGAGCTGCAGGCCCAGCGAGTAGCTGAAGTCATCGGTCTTCACCTCGCTGTCCTCGGCCTGGTGGCGCTGGACGTCGCTGGGCGTCTCGGCCCAGGCCAGCTGCCAGCCGGCGCGGGCGAGGCCGTCCAGCGGGGCGCCAGGCCCGTGGCCGTCCAGGCGCTCGCGCAGGAAGCGGGTCCAATCGTGGGGCTGGACGTCGTTCAGCGTGGACACGATGTCCTCGAAACGGTAGGTCAGCGGCTGCACGCGGCCATCCTGAATGCCGAAGAAGCGCCGCGCGAAATCGTCCAGGCTGCGCTGCCCGCCGCTCTTCTCCCGGATGAGCGTGTCGGCATCGAGCCAGATGAGGCTCGACTCGGCATAGTAGTCAGCCCCGCGCTGCCAGTTGCTCCATTCGGCTTCGCTGCGCGAGCGGGCCATGGCGCCCTCGTTCGTGGTGTCCTGCAGATTGCGCCAGACGCGGCCGGCGCGATGGCTGAGCTGGGCCACGGTCTCGGCCAGCGAGTCGCGCATCTGATCCGGGCTGACCAGCCCGGCCCGCACGGCCAGCACGCGGCCCCAGTAGTCGGTCTGGCCTTCGTAGAGCCACAGCAGGCTGTCCTGCATCGGCACGTTGTAGTTGGGCGTCCAGAGGTCGGCCGGGCGGCGGAACTTGCCGTTCCACGAGTGCGTGTACTCGTGCGGCAGCAGGCTGCGCGCCCCGGGGCGCTTGGACCAGTCCCTGAAGTAGCCCGGACGCACGCCGTTCTCGCTGCTCTGGTGATGCTCCAGGCCGATGCCGCCCATCCGGTCGGAGATGGCAAGGAGGAAGTCGTAGTGCGCGAAGTGGCGCGAGGCAAAGAGCTGGTCGGCCTGCCGCACGAGCTGGCGGTGGGCCTCGATCTGCGCCTCGCTGGCCTGCAGCTCCTCGGGCGAGTCCGCCAGGATGTGCAGCGCGACGGGCCGCTCGCGGCCGGGCGGGTCCAGCTCGACGCGGCGCAGGTGCTGTCCGGCGAAGAGGGGCGAGTCCATGAGCGTCTCCAGGCTGACGGGCTCGAAGCGCACCGGCCCGCCGGCCGCCCCCACCGCACTTGCCGCCCGCGCCCGCAGCGCACTGGCCTGCTGCCAGCCGGCCGGCAGGCGCACCTCGGGCTCGACCTGGATGCGGTCGACCGGGTAGCCGGCGGGGTAGAGCACCAGGCTGATCCACTGCAGGTTCAGCATCTCGCGGGTCATCACCACGCGACCGGTGTCGCGGCTGACAGCGCTGAGGAACTGGTGGCGGATCTCGATCTGCGAGACGCCCGCGGGAACCTCGACGTGGAAGGCGCTGGGGTCGACAGTGTCGCGGACCCAGGGCAAGACCTGGCCCCCGCCGTCGATCTGCAGGCCCGCGAGGCGGTCCACCTGCCCGTACGGGCCATGCGCACCGGGCAGGTAGCGCGGATGCAGCAGGGTCAGGCGCCCCGGCCGGACGGGCAGCCGCTGCCAGACCTGGAAGACACGGTGGTCGAGGTCCGTGGCGTCCACGCTGACCTGCATGACGCCTGGATAGGGTCGATCCTCGGGCACCGGCACCTGGGCGTTCACCGGGGCGGCGAACCTCGCGCCGATCAGGCCCGCCAGCAGCAGCGGGCGCAGCCAGGCCCGCCCGTTCGTCCCAGAACCCATGTGCATGTCCTCCCCGGTGGAGTGCGCACCTTAGCGAGGTCTGCGGACTTTCGGCAGCAGGAAGTCCCGCAGTGTCTTTGGTCATGGGGAGGGCTCGGGCGTGCCGGCCGGGCGTCCTGGGCGCGCCCCCGGGTGCCCACCGGCATGCCCTGTGCTAGGGTCGCGTCATGCGCCACGTCCTGTCACGACTGCCCCTTGCCCTGCCCCTGTGGTCTCTGCTGGCCCCGCTCGCCGCCCTCGGGGCGCTGGCCTGGCCCGGGACCGAGGGCTGGGTGCTGCTGCCCATCGCCCTGTGCCTGGGCGCCGCGGTGCTGGCCGCGGTGCACCATGCGGAGGTCGTGGCGCATCGCGTGGGAGAGCCGTACGGCTCACTGGTGCTGGCCGTGGCCGTGACGGTGATCGAGGTGGCGCTGATCGTGTCCCTGATGCTGGCCGGCGGCGACGGCGCGAGCACGCTGGCGCGGGACACGGTGTTCTCGGCCATCATGATCGTCTGCAACGGCGTGGTGGGGCTGTGCATCCTCGCGGGCGGGCTCAAGCACCGCGTCCTGGCCTTCCGCGTCGAGGGCACGAGCCCCACGCTGGCCGTGCTGGCGGCGCTCTCCACGCTGACGCTCGTCCTGCCGACCTTCACCACCAGTTCGCCCGGCCCCACCTTCGCGCGGCCGCAGCTGATGTTCGCCGGCGTGGTGTCCCTGGTGCTGTACGGCGCCTTCGTGTTCGTGCAGGCCTGGCGGCACCGCGACTACTTCCTGCCCGTCGCCACGGAGGAAGGCGACGAGCCTGCCCACGCCACGCCGCCCTCAGCCGCGGTCGCCTGGGCGGCGCTGGCGCTGCTGATGGTCTGTCTGGTGGGCGTCGTCGGCCTGGCCAAGCGCCTCGCACCGCCGATGGAAGCGCTGGTGCAGTCGATGGGCGCGCCGGCGTCCCTCGTGGGGGTGATGGTGGCCCTGCTGGTGCTGCTGCCCGAGACGCTGGCGGCGGTGCATGCCGCCCTGCGCAACCGGCTTCAGACCAGCCTCAACCTGGCGCTCGGCTCCGGGCTTGCCAGCATCGGCCTGACGATTCCGGCGGTGGCCGTGCTGTCGCTGTTCCTGCCCAACCCGCTGCTGCTGGGCCTGCCGCCGACCGGCATCGTGCTGCTGGTCCTGAGCATCCTGGTGGGCGCCCTGACACTGGGCAGCGGGCGCGCCACCGTGCTGCAGGGTGCGGTGCACCTGGTGCTGTTCGCGGTCTTCCTGTTCCTCGCCGTCGTGCCCTGAACGCGGCCAGCCGCCGCGTGCACGGCCTCAGGCCGTCTTGAACTCGCTCACCAGCTCCGCCAGGCGCTGGGCCTGGTGCTGCAGGCTCTCGGCCGCCGCGGTGCTCTCCTCGACCAGCGCCGCGTTCTGCTGCGTGACATGGTCCAGCTGCGTGACGGCCGCCCCGACCTGCGCGATGCCCTTGGACTGCTCCTGGCTGGCCGAGGCGATCTCCCCGATCAGGGCGCTGACCTGCTGTACCTGGGCCACGATGCCAGTCATGGACTGACCCGCCTGCTCGACCAGGCGGTTGCCCTGGTCCACCTGCTCGACGCTCTGCCCGATCAGGCTCTTGATCTCGCGCGCGGCCTGCGCGGAGCGCTGTGCCAGCGCGCGCACCTCGCCGGCCACCACGGCGAAGCCGCGTCCCTGCTCGCCGGCGCGGGCGGCCTCGACCGCGGCGTTCAGCGCGAGGATGTTGGTCTGGAAGGCAATGCCGTCGATGACCGAGATGATGTCCGCGATGCGGCGCGACGAATCGGCGATGCCCTGCATATTGCGCACCACCTGGGTGACCACGTCTCCGCCCAGGGCGGCCGCCGAGGAGGCCTCGCGGGCGAGCCGGTCTGCTTCCGAGGCGGTCTCGGCATTGCTGGTCACCGTGCCGGAGAGCTGCTCCATGGACGCAGCGGTCTGCTGCAGATTGCTGGCCTGCTCCTCGGTGCGCTGGCTGAGGTCGGCGGAACCCGTGGCGATCTGCGAGGAGCCGGTGGCGATGGTTTCGCTGCTGTCCCGCACGCGCTGGACCATGGTCGAGAGACTCGAGGCCATGGCGTTCAGCGCCTCGAGCAGCTCATGAGCCTCATCGCGTCCCTGGCTGGGCACCTGCTCGCGCAGGTCGCCGGCGGCCACCTGGCGGGCCAGCTGCACGGCCTGGGCCAGCGGCCGGACGATGGAGCGGGTGCAGGCAAGGGCGCCCAGCACGGTCAGCAGTACCGCCGCCGAGGACAGTGAGGCGGACCACCACTGGACGCGCACCTGCAGCGTTTCAAGCGCGTCGTAGGCCTGCTTCGCGCCCTGGACCTGGGTGGCAATGAGCTGGTCGATAGACGCCTTCGCCTCCCGGCCGAGCGGCTGGATCTTCTGCTGGTAGACCTGCTCGGCGCCGGTGCTGTCGCCCTGCTTGAGGAGATCACGCGCGGCGAGCAGCCCTTGCTTGACGTAGGCGCTCCGCGTCTGCGCGAAGCGGTCGGCGAGGGCCTTCTCCTCGCCATCCATCGGACCCTCCACGTAGCGCTTCCAGGTCTCTGTGACCTGGGCGACGTTGGCCTTCAGCTGCTGGTCGAGGGCCTCGACCTGGCCCGGCTGCGGGTCGCGCATCATCTCCATCACGAGCAGGCGGTTGCGCAGCATCAGCGTGTCGATGGCGCCGATCTGCTGCATGGGCAGGGCCCGGCGAAGGTACAGCTCCTGGGCCTGGTCATGCATCCGGCGACTGTTGAGCCAGCCCAGGACACTCAAGGTCAGCATCAGGAGCAACATCGCGCCGAAGGCCAGGCCCAGGCGCGCGCCGATCCTCATGGTTCTGAGGAATTCCATCGTTACAGACTCCCTGGCAGTCCCTCCCGGGGCTCCGTGGCCTGAGCGGCCATCTCCTGCGTCATCGCGAGGATAGCGAGGTCCTGTGCCGTCCGGTGCACGAAACGCGCGGCGCCCGGCGAGCGTGGAGCCAGCGCGACACGCGGTGCCCGCCGCATGGCGATTTGGCAAACTGGATCAAGGAAAATGCACCGACACGGTGCCAGGACATGGCGGATTAGCAGTTCTCGTACTTCCAGTTGCGCCGCTTGCCTTCGCCGAGCCACTCGACCGCCTGGGCGATGCGCTTGTCCCGGGTCTCCTCGCGTTTGGCCTCGACGATCCACTCGAGGTACTCACGCCGATGGCTGGGTGGCAGGCCCTCGAAGAAGGCCTGCGCGGCAGGGCGTGCCGCCAGCGCCTGCGCCAGGGCGGGAGGCAGGTCGGGAACGGGGCGGGGTGCCGGCCGGGGCGCGCGCGCAGGCTTCGCGCCTTGCTCGATGAGGGTCTGCGCACGCCGGAGCATGGCCTTCAGCTCGGTCGTGGACGGCAGGTCGGACACGGCCGTCAGCTTGCCGAGCTCACCCATGCCTTCGCGTCGCTCCGCGGCGCCGGTCACGGCCTCCCCTTGCCAGAAGCCGATGCTGGCATGGGCCTTGAAGGCGGCCATGCTGGTCAGGATGCGGCCCTGCCACATGAAATGCGGGAAGCCCCACTTGATCGTCTCCTCGACACCGGGACATTGCGCATGCACCAGCTCGCGCCACAAGCGCAGCAGGGGGTGGGCGAACGGGGCGGCCTTCTCGATGTAGGCGTCGACACGGGGATCCAGCATGGGCGTTCACATGCCGCGCAGCAGCGGCTCGTGCAGGCGGCCGGCCAATTCCAGCGCGCCGCCGCCATAGTAGACCTGCTGCCAGCCCTGGCGGCGCAGGGCGGCCGCGGCAAGCTCCGAACGCGCCCCGGTGGCGCAGTACACCAGCAGCGGCGTATCCGGTCGCAGCTGGAGCGCGGGCATCAGCTCCATCAGCCGTGGAAGCGGCAGGCTGTGGGCGCCCGGCAGGTGGCCGGCCATGAATTCGCCATAGGAGCGCACGTCGATGCGCACGGCGTCACGGGGCCAGTCCGGCGCCATCGCTCGATCGGTGTCGTCCGGCGGCGGAGGCTCCACCTGGAGATCCGGCAGGGGTTCCGGCCAGTGCAGCTGAGAGACCCAAAGCATCATGGTCACCTCCGGTCAGCGTGTCAGAGGCCCGATTCCAGCGCGCGGCCCAGCCGTCTTGCGAGCAGCACGGGCGTGCCGGCATTGCAGACGGCCCGGTAGCCCAGACGCTGCAGCAGCCCGAGCGCCTGCTCTGCCCGATGACCGCTGGCGCAGTACAGGCCGATGGGCTGGCTGGGGTCGGGCGCGAGATGCACGATGTCATCGGCGAGGCGCGACAGCGGCACGCAATGCGCGCCCGCCACGTGGCCGGCCATGAACTCGCCATAGGAGCGCACGTCGATCAGCAGCAGGGCGTCGGCCTCGAGCGGCGAGGGCGCGGCAGGCATCGCCGGCGGCTCGTGCGCCTCGGGCGGCATGACGGGCGTCAGGCACGCGGCGACTTCAGGAGAGGGCGATGACGACCACAGCATGCGGCACCTCCGGGAACGCAGGGGCAGATGCCCCCGGCACCGTTTGTACGCCGAAGTGGCCGAGGGCGCCAGCCCGGCGGACGTCCCCGCATTCGGCGCTTGGCAGTGGCTCGAAGCGGCGGTAAGGCCGCTGGCAGTCGTGCGGGTCCGCTGGGGGCGAACCCGCCGCTGCGTCAACGGCTGAACACCCGCATCGAGCCGAAGCGCTCGCCCGGCTGCTGGTGCACGACGGTGCTCACGCCCGCGGCGCTGCGCCGCCGCAGGGTGTCCGCTGTCGCGTCCTCGACGTAGAACCAGCCGCCCTGGCCGTCGGCCGTCCAGGCGATGGAGGTGGGCGTCGGGGCAGGGCCGACGCCGCCGTTGTTCACATCCCAGCCATTGCCGAAGCCGATGGGGTTGAAGCTGACCTCATGTCCTGCCGGAAGGGCATCGAAGCTGCTCGGGGTGGCGTATTGCAGGGTCAGCGGGTTGAACAGGAAGCCAAAGCCCAGCGGTCCCCCGACACTCGAGCCCATGGCCGCGACCGGAATGCGTCCGGACGTCGACAGGGCCGTGCCAAACCAGAGCGGCTCGGGGGGCGGGCGTTGGACGGAGGGATCGTGGTACTGCGGGGCTGCGCGCCGCATCGGGGTGCCGGCCTGGAAGTCCAGCACGAAGGGGCGGCGACCGAGGAGGCCGACCAGCAGCGGTCCGTAGTGCATCGGGGTCGAGGCGCCGGTCGTGAAGGGGATCGACCATTCCACGGTGTTGGGGCCGGTCGCGTTAGTGGCCTGGACCTTGCCGTAGAGCTTGCAGCTGGCATTGCTGGGCAGACCGTCGTAGGTGACGGTGTACACGAGGCGCTCCTGCGCGGCGTTCCAGTCGGGCACCGCCGGACCCGCGGCCTCCACGTTGCCACAGGACGCGCCCACGGTGCCTCGAGGGTCTTGGAACCCATGGATTCGCAGCGTCACGGTCAAGGTGCCGCTGTCAGGATTGAGCCCGGACGCGCCCTGGCCGAGGCTGCTGCCTTGGACGGTCATCGATGCGGCGTCCCCACCACCGCCGCCGCCACCGCAGGCCGTCATGAGGCTGACGAGCGCGGCGGCGCCGGCACGGAGGGCACCGCGAAGGGGGGCGGACGTCTGATGTCTTTGTCTCATGATGGCTCCCTGGACAAGTGCTGCCTGATGCTTTTGTGGACGAAAGGGGGATGAACGGGTGCCCGCAGGGCGCACAGCGCACTGCTTTGACATTTGGATGCCGAGTGCCGGGCCACGAAGCCCCAAAGGCATTGGCGCCTTGAGCCTCAGTTCGAGAAGACCCGCAAGGAGCCGAAGTTCTCGCCCGTCTGCTGGTGCACGACGGTGCTCGAGCCTGCGGCGGTGCGACGGCGCAGCGTGTCCGGCGAGCCGTCCTCGACATAGAACCAGCCCCCCGCGCCATCCGCGCTCCAGAACCTGGCGGAGGGTGTCGGCGCCGGGCCGACACCGCCCTTGTCGACCTGCCAGGCGCTGCCGTAGCTGAAGCTGCCGGAGAACTCATGGTTGACCGGCATCGGGTCGGCGTCGCTGGGCACCGACTGTTGCAGGCTCAAGGGGTTGAAGCGGTAGAGCACGGCGAAGGGGCCGCCTGCCCCGTGACCCATCGCGGCCAGGGGGATGCGGCCGGTGGGCGTGAGGGCGGTGCCGAGCAGGAATGGCGTCGGCGGCGGGCGCAGGGTGGGGCCGGTCGTGGGCGCAGGCTGGCGCTGCAGAGCCGTGCCGGCCTTGAAGTCCAGCACGAAGACCCGGTCGCCAAGGATTCCCACCAGCAGCGGACCATAGTGCAGGGGCGTCGCCGGGCCGGTCGTGAAGGGGACGGACCAGCTGACGACATTGGGCCCGGTGGCGTTCGTGGCCTCGGCCTGAGCTTCGAGCCTGCAGCTGGCGCTGCCGGGCAGACCGTCATAGCTCAGGCGCAGCTCCAGCAGCTCCTGGGCGGCACTCCATGCCGGTGTGTCCGTGCCGGCGTACTGGACGGCACCGCAGCGCAAGGCCAGGGCGCCTCGCGGCTCGGAGAAGCCATGGATCCGCACCGAGACGGTCGCCGTGCCCTTGTCCGTCGCGACGCCAGTCGCGCCCTGGTTGGGTGTACTGCTCTGGAGGGTCATGGAGGCCTGGCTCTCGCCACCCCCGCCCCCCCCGCAGCCGGCCAGCAGCAACGACAGGGCAGCGCAGGCCGGAACGGCCTGCCAGCACCGGATGTGGATGTGTTGAATCTGACGCATGACACCTCCCAGGGCCTGTGGCTGCCCATTGTTTGCGGCGATTCTAACGACGATGAGCGTGGGGCGTGTGACCCTTTGAAAGCATGAAAAAGGCCTCCCGCGGGAGGCCTGGTGAGCGGGTGCAAATGTCGCACTCACATGCTGCGACGGTACTGCCCGCCCACCTCGAACAGTGCCGAGGTGATCTGGCCGAGCGAGCACACGCGCACGGCGTCCATCAGCACCTCGAAGACGTTCTTGTTGTCGATCACAGCCTGCTGCAGGCGCTGCAGCATGGCGGGCGACTGCGCGGCATGGCGCTCGTGGAAGGCGGCCAGGCGCGAGAGCTGGCTCTGCTTCTCCTCGTCCGTCGAGCGGGCCAGCTCGATGTGCTCGGGCACCGGCTCGCCATGCGGGTTGCGGAAGGTGTTGACGCCGATGATGGGGTACTCGCCGGTGTGCTTGAGCATCTCGTAGTGCAGCGACTCCTCCTGGATCTTGCTGCGCTGGTAGCCCGTCTCCATCGCGCCCAGCACGCCGCCGCGCTCGGCGATCTTCTCGAACTCGGCCAGCACGGCTTCCTCGACCAGCTCGGTCAGCTCCTCGATGATGAAGGCGCCCTGCGAGGGGTTCTCGTTCTTCGCCAGGCCCCACTCGCGGTTGATGATGAGCTGGATGGCCATGGCGCGGCGCACGCTCTCTTCCGTGGGCGTGGTGATGGCCTCGTCGTAGGCGTTGGTGTGCAGCGAGTTGCAGTTGTCGTAGATCGCGATCAGCGCCTGCAGCGTGGTGCGGATGTCGTTGAAGGCGATCTCCTGCGCGTGCAGCGAGCGGCCGGACGTCTGGATGTGGTACTTGAGCTTCTGGCTGCGCTCGTTGGCGCCGTACTTGTCACGCATGGCGACGGCCCAGATGCGGCGCGCCACGCGGCCCAGCACGGTGTACTCGGGGTCCATGCCGTTGCTGAAGAAGAAGGAGAGGTTGGGCGCGAAGTCGTCGATGTGCATGCCGCGCGCCAGGTAGGCTTCGACGAAGGTGAAGCCGTTGGAGAGCGTCAGCGCCAGCTGCGAGATGGGATTCGCGCCCGCCTCGGCGATGTGATAGCCGGAGATCGACACCGAGTAGAAGTTGCGCACGTTGTGGTGCACGAAGTACTCGGCGATGTCGCCCATCACCTTCAGCGAGAACTCGGTCGAGAAGATGCAGGTGTTCTGGCCCTGGTCCTCCTTGAGGATGTCGGCCTGCACCGTGCCACGCACATTGGCCAGCACCCAGGCCTTGATCTTGGCCGTCTCGTCGGCGGTCGGGTCGCGGCCGTTGTCGGCCTTGAACTTGGCGATCTGCTGGTCCACGGCCGTGTTCATGAACATGGCCAGGATGGACGGCGCCGGGCCGTTGATGGTCATGGACACGCTGGTGGTGGGGCTGCAGAGGTCGAAGCCGTCGTACAGCACCTTCATGTCGTCCAGCGTCGCGATGCTGACGCCGGAGTTGCCCACCTTGCCGTAGATGTCCGGCCGCGGGGCCGGGTCGGCGCCGTAGAGCGTGACCGAATCGAAGGCGGTGGACAGGCGCTTGGCCGGCATGCCCTCGGAGACCAGCTTGAAGCGGCGGTTGGTGCGGAAGGCATCGCCCTCGCCGGCGAACATGCGGGTGGGGTCCTCGCCCTCGCGCTTGAAGGCGAAGACGCCGGCGGTGTAGGGGAAGGAGCCGGGCACGTTCTCCAGCATCAGCCACTTCAGCAGCTCACCCTGGCACTCGTAGTGCGGCAGCACGACCTTGCGGATCTTGGTGCCGGAGAGGCTCGTCGAGACGAGGCTGGTGCGGATCTCCTTGTCGCGGATCTTCACCACGTATTCGTCGCCGGCGTAGGCCTTCTGCATGTCCGGCCACTGGGCCAGCAGCTGGCGGGCGTCGGCGTCCTGGCGGGCTTCGCGCGCGGTGGCCAGCTCGGCCAGCGCGCCGCGGGCATTCTGCTTCTCCGGGTTGGCCTCGAGCAGCATGCGGCTCGCGCCGTGCAGCTGCTGGATCTCGCGGGCGAGCAGCGACTGCTGGCGGGCACGGCGCTTGTAGCCCCGCACGCTGTCGCTGATCTCGGCGAGGTAGCGCACGCGGGCCGGCGGCACGATGGGCGTCTGGTGCGTGCTGAAGCGGGTGCCGGTGAGGGGCAGGCGACCCTCGGCCAGCTGCAGGCCCAGTTCGGCCAGGCGCGGCTTGAGCGCCTGGTAGAGCGCGGTCACGCCGTCGTCGTTGAAGCGGCTGGCCATGGTGCCGAAGACGGGCATGTCCTCGGCCTTCTTGCCCCAGGCTTCCTTGTTGCGCTGCACCTGCTTGGCGACGTCGCGCCAGGCATCGGCCGCACCCTTGCGGTCGAACTTGTTGATGGCGACGAACTCGGCGAAGTCCAGCATGTCGATCTTCTCGAGCTGGCTGGCGGCGCCGAACTCGGGCGTCATCACGTACATGGGGATGTCCACGTGCGGGACGATGGCGGCGTCACCCTGGCCGATACCGGAGGTCTCGACGATCACGAGGTCGAAGCCGGCCACTTTGGCCGCGGCGATGACGTCGGGCAGGGCCTTGCTGATCTCGCTGCCGAAGTCGCGCGTGGCCAGCGAGCGCATGAAGACGCGCGCGCCCTGGCTCCAGGGCGAGATGGCGTTCATGCGGATGCGGTCACCCAGCAGGGCGCCGCCGCTCTTGCGGCGGGACGGGTCGATGGAGATGAGCGCCACGCGCAGGCGGTCGTCCTGGTCCAGGCGCAGGCGGCGGATGAGCTCGTCCGTCAGGCTGGACTTGCCGGCGCCGCCGGTGCCGGTGATGCCCAGCACGGGGGTCTTGAGGCCGGCCGCCTGCTCGCGCAAGGCCTGGACGAGACCGGCGTCGGCCTTCTCGTTCTCCAGGGCCGTCATCAGCTGGGCCAGGGCGCGCCAGGCGCCTTCGCTCTGGCCGTGGATGGCGTCGATGCTCGTGGGGGCGAAGCCGCTGATGTCCTTGTCGCAGCGCATCACCATCTCGCCGATCATGCCCTGCAGGCCCATGCGCTGGCCGTCTTCGGGGCTGAAGATGCGCACGCCGTGGTCGGCCAGGTCGCGGATCTCGGCCGGCACGATCACGCCGCCGCCGCCGCCGTAGACCTGGATGTGCTCGCCACCGCGCTCCTTCAGCAGCTGCACCATGTACTTGAAGTACTCGACGTGCCCGCCCTGGTAGGAGGAGATGGCGATGCCCTGGGCATCTTCCTGCAGCGCGGCGGTGACGACCTCGTCCACCGAGCGGTTGTGCCCCAGGTGGATCACCTCGGCGCCCATGCCCTGCAGGATGCGGCGCATGATGTTGATGGCGGCGTCATGGCCGTCGAAGAGGCTGGCGGCCGTCACGAAGCGCACCTTGTGGGTGGGCCGGTAATCGGCGAGGGCTTTGAACTCGGCGGACAAATCGGTCATCGCGGGTCTCCTGCGGGGCCGGCCGGGGTGACGGCATGGGCCCGGTTCTATCAGCAACAAGGACCTGATTCTAGGTGTTGCTTGACGTTTACGTAAACGTCAATCCTTCGCGTTCTGGCGAGCCTGAGCCGGTGTGCCGGGCAAGGCCCGCGACCCGGAGCGCATTCAGGAACCCTGCAGCGAGGCGGGCGCCGTGGCCATGAAGCGCTGCTCGCCCGGTTCGCGCTGCTGCCATTTCTCGGCCAGGGCCATGAAGCGGGCGGCCGAGACGGGCCGTGAGAACCAGTGCCCCTGGAAGGCCGTGCAGCCCATTTCGCGCAGGCAGTCGAGCTGGCGGACGTTCTCGATGCCCTCCGCGACCACCTCCAGGCCCATGTCCAGCCCCAGGTGAACGATGGTGACCGCGATGCGGCAGGCGTCGGCGTCGTCCGGCAGGTCATGCACGAAGGACTGGTCCACCTTCAGCTGGTCCAGGGGCAGGCCGCGCAGGCGGCTCAGCGAGGAAAAGCCGGTGCCGAAGTCGTCCAGCGCCAGCCGGATGCCATGGGCGCGCATGCGCAGCATCCGTTCTCGCAATTGCTCGAAGTGGTCGGAATAGGCGGATTCCGTCAGCTCGAACTTCACCAGCCCGGCGGCGGCCAGTGCGGGCGGCACGGTGGCGATCAGCCGTTCGGTGGCGCTCTCGGACTGCAGCTGGTAGGAACTGACGTTGATCGAGATCGGAATGCCGTGCAGGGGCCCGCCGTCCTGCCAGGTGCTCATCAGCCGGCTGACCTGCTCCAGCAGGCGCTGTCCGGCGGGCTCGATCAGGCCGGTGGCCTCGGCAATGGGCACGAACTCGGCGGGCGACACGAGGCCGCGCTTCGGGTGCCGCCAGCGCATCAGCACCTCGGCGCCGATGAGCTCGCCCTGCGCGTTGCACTGGGCCTGGAAGAAGGGTTCGATCTCGCCGGCCGCGATGCCCCGGGCAAAGTCCAGCTCCAGCGCCGACGCCTGACGGGCGTCGCGCATCATCGTGACGATGCAGGCGTAGGTCAGCAGCGCCGTCAGCACGGCCACCAGGCCGACGCCCACCTGGCGCGTGTGGATGGGCACCGGCGGCACCGGCACGAAGCGCAGGTCGAAGGTCTGCAGCGCTACGAAGGCGCCGAGGATCAGCACGGACATGAGGCCCAGCAGCCAGCCGGGCCGGTACTGCAGCAGGAAGTAGCTGCAGACAAAGAGCGGGATCAGATAGAGCTGCGTGCTGCGAGGAATGCCGTCACCCGGCAGGTCCACCAGCAGGCTCAGCGCCAGCACCACGACCCAGGCGCTGAGGCAGTAGAAGACGGACGCCGCGCGGGGCAGCCGATGCTGCAGCAGGACCAGCGTGGCCGCCGAGCCGACGATGGCCAGCCCCGGCATCCAGGCGACCCAGGGGCGGTCGATGAAGAGGAAATGCGCGGCCCAGGGCAGCGAGCCGACGATGGTCAGCCAGGCCATGACGCGCAGCACATGCTCGCGGCGCCGGGCGAAGGCCTGGGGCACCAGTCCCTCGTTGGCCTCGAGGCGCAGCAGCCAGCGCAGGGCGCCCAGCCAGCGGCCTGAAGATGCGTGGATCCGTGTCAATGCTGGGACCTGGCCCTGGGGGCTTCTCATCGCCGCTCCCTGCTGCGCGTGGGGCGGGCGCACCGGGGCGCGCCCATGCCTGACCGATTGTGCACGGCAGCGTCAGGCTTGCGCGGCGTCAGCGCCCCGCCGGTGCATACAGGCGTCACAGGTGGGCAATCTGCCACGGACCCCGGGGGGCGAACGCCTCAGCGCATGCCGGCGAGGCGGAATCCGCTGACAAGCTCGGCCAGGCGGGTGGCCTGCTCCCGCAGGGATTCGGCCGCGGCGGCGCTCTGTTCCACGAGGGCGGCGTTCTGCTGGGTCGCATGGTCCAGCTGGGTGACGGCCTGGTTGACCGCGCCGATGCCGTCCCGCTGCTCGCCGGTGCTGGCCGAGATCTCGCCGATGATGTCGCTGACCCGGTTGACGCTGGCCACGATCTCGTCCATGGTGCTGCCGGCCTCCTGCACGAGGCGCGAGCCCTGCTCGACCCGCTCGACGCTGGCGCCGATCAGCTGCTTGATCTCCTTGGCCGCCTCGGCGCTGCGCTGGGCCAGGTTGCGCACCTCGGACGCCACCACCGCAAAGCCGCGGCCCTGCTCGCCGGCCCGCGCCGCTTCCACCGCGGCATTCAGCGCGAGGATGTTGGTCTGGAAGGCAATGCCGTCGATCACGCCGATGATGTCGCCGATGCGGCGCGAGCTGGTGTTGATCTCCTCCATGGTGCTCACCACCTGCCCCACGACGGCGCCGCCGCGCTGGGCCACCTCGGCCGCGGATCCGGCCAGCTGGTTGGCCGTCGCGGCGCTGTCCGCACTGTGGCTGACGGTGCCGGTGAGCTGCCCCGTGGCGCCCGCGGCCTGCTGCAGGCTGGAGGCCGTCTGCTCGGTGCGCTGGCTCAGGTCCAGGTTGCCCGAGGCGATCTCGGCGCTGGCCGTCTGGATGCTCTCCGTGCTGGCCCGCACCTCGCTGACGATGCGGTTCAGCGCCACCCGCATCCGCGCCAGCGCCCGCTGCACCTCGCCGATCTCGTCCTGGCGGCTGCTGTCCAGACGGCCGCTCAGGTCCCCGTTGCCGATGCGCTCGGCCTCGCCGACCAGCGCCTTGAGCGGCACCGCGATGGACCGAACCAGGGACCACGTCCCCAGCGCCAGGGCGACGACGATCACGCCCATGAGGGCCGCGACGCTCCACACCGTGCGCATGCGTTCGGCACCCGCGCGCTCCTGCATGGTCTGGGCCCGGTCCGCCTGGATCTGCACGAAGGCCTGCTGCGCCTGCAGGTAGTGGTCGACGGCCTGCTGGATCCGCCCGAGCCCGTCACGCAGCGCCTGGGCATCGCCCGCGGCCTTGAGCTTGCCGACCTCGTTGCGCAGGGTGATGTAGGTCTGGCGCCGCTCGGCAATGGCCTGCATCGCCCGCTGCTCCTCCGGCGAGACGGCCAGCGTCTCCAGCTGCTTCTGGATCTCGCTGATCTGGCGGGACGTGGCCTCGATCATGGGCTTGGCCATCGTGCTCACGGCGTCGTCGGTCGCGGCCAACCCCAGGATCACCCGGGTGGCGTTGGTCTCGGTCATGCCGCGCCAGCGCAGGGCGTGGCTCAGCTTCAGCTGCTGGTCCTGCTGCGTCTTCATCGCCTCCTCCAGCAGGTGCGAGGTGCGCAGCGCCGCACCGACGGTCATCACGAGGGTGAGCACCGCCAGCGTGATGACGGGAAACCACAGGCGGGTCGAGATTGACAGGTGCTTCATCAGAATTCCCCATGAATCGTGCGCCCCGTCGGGTGTGGCGTGCGCTTCCATTGCGGATGATGTGTCGGGTGCGCGTCATTGCGGCGTGAATCCCTGCTGACATCTGAGGCATTCCCGCTACGAAGTGCCCCTGGACTGCTGGTAGGCTCCCGCTGTCTCCAGCGCAGCCCTCCCTCCCATGAGCTTTCTGGCCATCGATATCGGCAACACCCGCCTCAAGTGGGCGCTCTACGCATCGCCCCAGCCGGGCGCGGTCGTGCTGGCGCAAGGTGCTGTGTTTCTCGAGAACATCGAACGTCTGGCGGAGGACGAATGGCGGCAGCTGCCGGCCCCCCGCAGCATGCTGGGGTGCAATGTGGCGGGCGATGCCGTGCGGCACCGGGTCGAGGAGCAGATCGAGCAGATGGACCGCTGGGACATCGAGCCGCGCTGGGTGCATTCCACGGCCCAGGGCGGCGGCATCGTGAATGGCTACGACCATCCCGGCCGCCTCGGCACGGATCGCTACGTGGCGCTGGTAGGCGCCCGTTCGCATGCGCTGCAGCGCGGCGGCCCGCGTGCGGCGCTGGTGGTCATGATCGGGACGGCGGTCACCGTGGACGCACTGGATGCCGAGGGTCATTTCCTCGGCGGGCTGATCCTGCCGGGCCACGGCATCATGCTGCGGGCCCTCGAGAGCGGCACGGCCGGGCTGCGCGTGCCCACCGGTGAAGTGCGGACCTTCCCCACCAACACCTCGGATGCGCTGACCAGCGGCGGCACCTTCGCCATCACGGGCGCCATCGAGCGCATGCACCGCCACCTCGCGCAGCGGGCCGGCCATGAGCCGCTGACCCTGATGACCGGCGGCGCGGGCTGGAAGGTGTCTCCCGCGCTGGAGATCCGCCACGAACTCGTCGAGAGCCTCCTCTTCGACGGCATCCTGGCCCTGCAGGCGCATCGCCTGGCGCTCTGAGCCGGGCCGGCGGGCCGGCCCGGCCCGGCCGCCGCTCAGGACCGCGCGGGCTGCTGCCGGAGCAGGCCCAGGCCGGCCAGCCCGATCAGCGCGCAGGTCATCACCGTCACGGGCTGGGCGCGGCCGTTGAAGCCCATCAGGTCCAGCCAGGGGAACACCGCCGCCTGGGTGGCCACGTACATCCAGAACAGGAAGAGGGCCAGGAAGGTGCGGGCACCGCGCGTCCAGTGGCCGAGGGCCGCGGCCAGGCTGCTCATCATCAGCACACCGCTCATCAGGGCCAGGGCCTGCACCGGCGCATGGAGGCTCCAGCGCAGCAGTACCGGGCCGCTGAAGAGGAGGCCCAGCAGCGCGGCGCTCGCCAGGGGGCGCAGCCCACGGCGGCGGGGGCCGCCCGGCACGACACCGGCCAGCGCGAGGGTGCCCGCCTGGTGGTCCTGCGCGCCGAGCCCGCAGATCAGCAGCCCCCAGATCCCCGTGACAGCGACCATGAGCGGCCCCAGGTCTGCCAAGGGCAGCGTGGCACCGAGCAGCAGCAGCACGGGCAGTGCCAGGAGCGCCGCCGGCTGACCGACCAGGGCCACGCAAGCGTCGGCCAGCACCTGGCCCGGCCAGCCTGGCACGCGGGCGCACAGGGGCAGCAGCCGTCCGGCCACCCGCGCGACCGGGCGCAGACCGGCCTGGATCCATCCCGTCCAGCGCGAACCGGCCCGGGCGCTGGCGCGCTTCACGCGGTCCGGGTCGTAGCGATGGAACAGCGCCAGCGCGGGCAGCAGCGGCAGCAGGGCGATCAGGGCCGACAGCAGACGCAGGCCCACCAGCGGTGCGGACCAGACCCCATCCGGCAGATGCCCCACGCCGAGGCTGGCGTCGAAGTCGGTGCCGCCGATGCTCACGCTGCTGGTGCCCAGCAGCTGGGCCAGGCGGGTGGCGATGGCGGACATGCCGGAGATGTCCAGCGCCTGCAGGGGCTGCAGGGCCTGCGTTCCCTCGCCCAGCGTGAAGGGCAGGGTGGCGAACTGGCCGATCCACACGGCAAAGAAGAGCAGGTCGCCGCGACGGTGCATCAGCGGTGCCCAGGCGTCGCACAACAGGGCCATGCTGGCCCCCATCAGCAGGGTCGGGCCCATGCCCAGGATCCACATGGCGAGATAGGGGCCGGGCGAGACCGGGCCTTCGCCGCGCAGCAGCTGCAGCACCACGAGCGTGAGCAGCGCCAGCGCCGCCAGCGTCATCAGGAAGGCCATCGAGCCCAGCCACCGGCCCAGCAGCAGCCAGGGGCCGGCCACGGGGGCACTGGCCAGCAGCGGCGCCACGCCGCATTGCAGGTCCTGCTGGCTGCGCCCGCGTGCCAGGAAGAAGCCCAGCAGCCCGAAGAGCAGGTTGACCAGCAGCCCGCCCCCGACGGCCAGCGTGGCGCTGTCATAGGCCATGCGCTGCTCGCGCACGGCAAAGAGCGTCATGGTGCCGGTGTTGTCCGGGATCATCAGCCAGGTGGCGGCGATCACCAGCCCCAGGATGACGAGGCTGGAGGTGCGCCGCGCCCGCAGCCGCCATTCGTGGCGTGCGAACTCGAGCAGGAGGGAGGCCGGAGCGCTCATGCCGCCAGCCCCAGGTGACGGGTGTCGGCATAGCGCTGGGCCATGAGGGCCTCCTCGAGGCTGGGCAGCGTGGCCTGGGCCTCGGCGCACGGGCGTTCCGCGTGGGCCATGCGCACCTGGATCAGGCGCCCCTGGCGCTGGGTCTGCAGCACGTGCACGTCGCGGCGCAGCGCCTCGTAGTGGCCCGGTTCGAGCAGTGCCGTCCAGACCTGACCCTCGGCGGCGGCCACCAGGGCCTCGGGGCTGCTGAAGGCCAGCAGGCGCCCCTGCCGCAGGATGGCCAGGTGCGTGGCCATGTTCTCGATGTCGGAGACGATGTGCGTCGAGACGATCACGAGCCGCGAGAAGCCCAGCTCGGACAGCAGCTGGCGAAAGCGCAGGCGCTCCTCGGGGTCCAGGCCGGCGGTCGGCTCGTCGACGATCAGCACGTCCGGATCGTTGAGCAGGGCCTGCGCAATGCCCAGGCGCTGCCGCATGCCGCCCGAGAAGCCCGTCGCCAGGCGGTCGGCGTGCTCGTGCAGGTTGACCAGCTCGAGCAGCTGCTGGATGCGGCGGCCGTCGCGCACGCCCTTGAGCGCGGCGAAGTACTGCAGGAACTCGCGCGCCGTCAGCTGCGGGTAGACGCCGAAGTCCTGCGGCAGGTAGCCCAGGCGGCGGCGCATCAGTTCCGGGCGCGCGACGATGTCCTGCCCGTCGAGCAGGAGGCGTCCCTGGCTGGGCCGCGTGATCGTGGCGAGCATCTGCATCAGCGTGGTCTTGCCGGCGCCGTTGTGGCCCACCAGCCCCACGAGGCCGGCGCCCAGCTCCAGGTTGAGGCCGTCGATGGCCCGGTGGTCGCCGAATGTCTTGACCAGGTCTTGAATGCTGAGCATGCCGCCCCTCCTCGCGATCATGTGAATCTGGCGCGCAGCGTAGCCGCGTGTCGCTGCGAGGGCACGCGGCTTCAGACGGACCGGCGCAAGCGGCGGACAGTCTGCAGCCGCGGGGGATGGCGGATCAGTCTGCCGGTGGCGGGGGCGGCCGGAGGTGCCGGACCTCCTCGCGCAGGGCGCCGAGCTCCTCGTGCACGGAGCGCAGCTGGGCGTGGAGATCGCGCAGGATGTCCTTCTCGACCTCGCGCTCGGTGCTTTCCACCCACATGGCGGCGATGGCGGCCGTCACGAGCGACAGCACGGCGTAGCCCAGCAGCACCACGAAGACGGCGAAGATCTTGGCGGCGGCCGTGGTGGGCACGATGTCGCCATAGCCCACCGTCGCCGCGGTGGTGAAGGCCAGCCACATGCCGTCGGCGGGCGTCTTCACGCGGGGCTCGAGGACCCAGAAGCCCACGCCGCAGAAGAGCAGGACCATCAGTGCCAGCAGGAGCAGGTAGCCCAGCCCGCCGCGGGTCACCCAGCTCTTGAGGGCCCACACCATGCGCAGCAGCGTCAGGAGCGAGACGAAAAGCCGGCCGGCCAGGGCGAGGGCGGACTCGGCGCTGGGCGGCAGCAGGGCGGAGGCCAGCAGGCCCACGACCAGGACCAGGTCCAGCGCATTGCTGCGCAGGTACTGCTGCGGATGCGCGCACAGCCGCCCGACGCGCCACAGCGAGAGGCTCACCATCGCCGCCGCCGCCAGGTAGATCGCGATGGCGACGGGCGTGGGCAGGCTCTCGATGAGCTCGATGTAGAAGGCCGGGATGGTGCACAGCAGCACCACGAGGACCGGCCAGCGCCAGCGCTGCTCGGCGTGGGTGGCGGCGGCGTTGAGCTGGCTGGGACGCGCGAGACCCCAGCTGCGGGTGCTGATGCGATGCGGCATCCCCCGAGCCTAACGGCGGCTCGGTCCGTCCGGCTTGACGGCCGTCAAGCCGGCGGAGCCGCCTTCAGGGGACTGCGCTCAGAGGATGAAGCGCGAGAGGTCCTCGTTGGCGGCCAGCGCGGCAAGGCGCTCGTCCACCGCCGCGGCATCGATGCGCACCGTCTGCCCGCCCATGTTGGGCGCGTCGAAGCTGATGGGGTCCAGCAGCCGCTCCATCACCGTGGCGAGGCGGCGGGCACCGATGTTCTCGGTGCGCTCGTTGACGTCGCAGGCGATCTGCGCGAGGCGCCGGATGCCGTCTGGCAGTAGTTCGAGCGTGACGCCCTCGGTGGCCAGCAGGGCCTGGTACTGCTTGACGAGGCTGGCGTGGGTGCTGGAGAGGATGGCCTCGAAGTCATCCACGCTCAGCGAGCCCAGCTCCACGCGGATGGGGAAGCGGCCCTGCAGTTCGGGAATGAGGTCGCTCGGCTTGGCCAGGTGGAAGGCGCCCGAGGCGATGAAGAGCATGTGGTCGGTCTTGACCATGCCGTACTTCGTGGAGACGGTGCTGCCCTCGACGAGCGGCAGCAGGTCCCGCTGCACGCCCTGGCGCGAGACCTCGGCGCCGCTGCCCTCGGCGCGGCTCGCCACCTTGTCGATCTCGTCGATGAAGACGATGCCGTTCTCCTGCGCATTCAGGAGGGCCGCCGTGCGGATCTCCTCCTCGTTGACGAGCCGGGCGGCTTCCTCGTCGACCAGCAGCTTCATGGCCTCGGCGATCTTGAGCTTGCGGCTGCGCTTCCTCACCGTGCCCATCTGGGAGAACAGGCCCTTGAGCTGCTCGGTCATCTCCTCCATGCCCTGCGGACCGAGGATCTCCATGGACGGCTTGGGTTCGGCCAGTTCCAGCTCGATGTCCTTGTCGTCCAGCAGGCCCTCGCGCAGGCGCTTGCGCATGACCTGGCGGGCCGTGTTGTCCGGTGCGGGAGGGGGGGCGGCCGCGGCGGTGAAGCCGAACTCGCTGCCGCTGGTGCTGCTGCGTGCCGGCGGGACCAGCACGTCGAGGATGCGTTCCTCGGCGGCATCCTCGGCGCGCGTGCGCAGGCGGCGCATCTGCAGTTCGCGCTCCTGCTTGACGGCGATCTCCACGAGGTCACGCACGATGCTGTCGACGTCCTTGCCCACATAGCCCACCTCGGTGAACTTGGTGGCCTCGACCTTGATGAAGGGCGCGTCGGTGAGCTTGGCCAGGCGCCGGGCGATCTCGGTCTTGCCGACGCCGGTGGGGCCGATCATGAGGATGTTCTTGGGCGTGATCTCGCCACGCAGCTTCTCGTCGACCTGCTGGCGGCGCCAGCGGTTGCGCATGGCGATGGCCACGGCGCGCTTGGCCTCCTGCTGGCCCACGATGTGGCGGTCGAGTTCGGAAACGATTTCTTGCGGGGTCATGGACATGGGGCGTCCTCGTTCGGTGCGGGGGGCCGTCAGGCACGGGCGACGCCGTCCAGCGTCTCGATGGTGTGGTTCTGGTTGGTGTAGATGCAGAGGTCGCCGGCGATCTCGAGGGAGCGCTTGACGATGTCCGCGGCCTCCAGCTCGCTGTGCTGGAGCAGGGCGCGCGCGGCGGCCTGGGCATAGGCGCCGCCGGACCCGATGGCGACGATGCCCATTTCGGGCTCCAGGACGTCGCCGTTGCCGGTGATGATGAGCGAGGTCTCGGCGTCCGCCACCGCGAGCATGGCTTCGAGGCGGCGCAGCACGCGGTCCGTGCGCCAGTCGCGTGTGAGCTCCACGGCGGCCCGTACCAGGTGGCCCTGGTGCTTCTCCAGCTTGGACTCGAAGCGTTCGAACAGCGTGAAGGCATCTGCCGTGGCGCCTGCGAAACCGGCGAGCACGCGCTCCTTGTACAGCTTGCGCACCTTGCGTGCGCTGGCCTTCACGACGATGTGGCCCAGCGTCACCTGGCCGTCACCCCCGATGGCGACCTGGCCGTTGCGGCGCACGCTGACGATGGTGGTCCCGTGAAACACCGGATCTTGGGAAGCGGATGCAGTCATAGCCATTCCAGCTAAGGGCAGGAAGGGCATTTTCAAGCCGGCAGCGGCCCATGCGGGCAGTGCTTGAGGTCAGGGGAGGGGTCAGCATGGCGCCGCAAAGGGCATCGTCGGGCTGCGGGCAAGGGCGTCGCTGTGCCGCGAACCATCACAGGACCACTTCGCAGCCCTGCGGCGCAAAAGAGTGACGGCTCTCCGACGCGCCACTCCTGGCATCCCACCCGACAAAGAGCACTCAGCGCAGCCGGTGCTCGCCCCGCGCGAACGCCGCCGATCCGGCTTTGCCGGGCGGTCGGTGTTGCCCCCTTGAGGGGGCGGCCGAAGGCCGTAGGGGGTGGTCAAACAGTCCTGACTTTGACCCGCGCGTGCTCGTTGATGCCCATGGCACCGAAGAACAGGGCCACCAGGCGGTGGGTGTCCTTGAAGACGACGTTGCGGTTCTCGCTGCGGCGGCTCAGCACCCAGTTGAGAAGGTCGCCGGCCGCCATGAAGTCGAGGCGGATCAGGGCAGGGCAGGAGACCTCGACCAGCGTCGCCGCGCCCAGCTCGCCGCTCATGAGGTTGAGCGTCTCGCTGATGTCGCCATGCAGCTGGCCGCTGAGCTCCAGCTGCACCGCCTGGCCCAGCTTGGTCTGCTCGCCGAGGCTGGTCTCGAGGAAGGTGCTCTGGGCGTCGAGGGCCTGCTGCTGGGTGGTCGTGGTCGGGCCCTGGGTCGAGAGGCTGTTGCCGCTGATGCGGACCAGGCACTTGGCCTTCTCCCACGACGGCGGCGAGACCTCGTACGTGACGCAATAGTCGATCGCGGCCTCGTCGAACTGGTCCGGCCGGTTGACCAGACGCAGCGCTTCCATGCGCAGCATCCACAGTGCGGGGTCGACGTCGCGGACGCCGACCGGCGCCATGTCCTTGAGCACCTGCAGGAACTGGTCGCCGGCGAGCCAGCGGATGTCCAGCACCTGGCGGGACCAGTCCTTGAACACGGTCTGCAGGCGGGCGCAACCCTCGGTGTCGAGCTGCTGCAGGTCCTTCCAGTCCAGCACCCAGGGCATGGGCGAGGACTCGCAGCGCGCGCGCATCTGCTGCACGGCATCGGCGTCCAGGTAGGCCGGAGACGACCAGCACACGGCGCCCGGGCTGCCCTTGGGCGGGCGGACCTTGCGCTGCTGCTCCGCCACCATCTTGGGCATGGAGAACCACTGCGGCGCGGAGAGCCCGAACTGCTGGGCGTACTCCAGGGCGAGGGCCTCGAACTTGCTTTGCTGGCCCGTGGCCCGGTAGAAGTCAAAGCGCACCAGCCAGGTCTCGGCGTGCAGGTTGCGGCTGCCGCCCGGCTGCGTGAGCTCCGTCAGGCTGCGCTCACAGGTGTCGTTGTCGGCATTGGCGAAGGCGATGACGGCCTCGTCGAGCTCGGCATCGTGCACCAGCTCATTGACCTCGATGGCGGCGCTCTCCGTCATGCGGAAGCTCAGGCCGGGGGTCATCGGCATCAGGGCCGGCAGCTCGCTTGGCGGGCCCTCGACGGGCGGCGGCAGCTTGGTGTCCACGACGGCCGCGGCGGGCACGGGGGCATTGCTGGGGCGCTCGCGAGGCGAGGGCGGGGCGGTGCGAGGCTGCGCCTCGGCCGCGGGGAGTTCGGTGTTGGGCGCCGCCGGCATGGTCGGCGCGAAGGCCGCGGCGCGGGTGCTGGTCTCGAAGAAGCCCGACGAGGGCGGCGACGGCGCACGGGCAAAGCTCTCGCCCACCATCTGCTGCTCGATCTCGTCGATCTTGGCCTTGACCTGCAGGTCCACCCGCTGGCCCATGTCGCTGTTCAGGCGCTCCACCTCGTCCATGCGGGAGGACGAGGCGCCCAGGGCCGCCAGCTGCTCGGGCGACAGGCCCTCGCGACGGATGCGGCGCAGCATGTCGAGCTCGCGCTTGCGCACGAAGTCGTTGCGGCGCTTGCGCTCGACCATGGCCCGCAGCTCGGCCTTGGCGGCGTCGGCCTGCGGGTCATCCTGGCGCGAGTTGATTTCGGCCCAGTCGGTGGTCGGGTTGGCGACGAAGCGCGCGACCTTGCGGAAGAAGCTCTCGCTGTCCTTGGGGTCGGTCATGCGTTTCCTGCTGGGCTGGGGCTGGGGGCCTGGACGGGGCGATCAGGGGGACTCAGTCCCCGAACATCTTCTGCTTGAGCTCGCGACGCTGCTGCGCTTCCAGCGACAGCGTGGCGGTCGGGCGGGCGATCAGGCGGCCGAGGCCGATGGGCTCGCCGGTCTCGTCGCAATAGCCGTAGTCGCCGGAATCCAGGCGCTGCAGCGACTGCATGATCTTCTTCAGCAGCTTGCGCTCGCGGTCGCGGGTGCGCAGCTCGAGGGCGTGCTCCTCCTCGATCGTGGCGCGGTCGGCCGGATCGGGGACGATGGAGGTGTCTTCGCGCAGGTGCTCGGTGGTCTCACCGGCGTTGGACAGCAGACTCTCCTTGAGTTCGTTCAGCTTGGCGCGGAAGAACTCGATCTGCTTGTCGTTCATGTACTCGCTGTCCGGCATGGCCAGGACTTCGGCGTCGGTCAGTTCGTTGCCAGGCTTGGATTTCCAGGCGTTCGCGAGCTTGGGGTCGGCTTTCACGGCAGGGCGGGGCGTTTCAATCAAAGGGCTACTCGAGGACCGCGCAGGCGGCTTGGGGGGGGCAAAGCGATCAGCGAAGCGGTTGGCGGGGGCCGGAGCCTCCGCCACCACGGTGTCGGTGTCGCCGGATGCAGCGGCACTGGCCTTGGCGGCGGATTTGCTGGCCTTGGGTGCCGACCGCGCTGCGGCCGGAGCCGGGGCAGCGGTGGATTTCGGGGCCGGGGTCTTGCTCACGTTCAGTCTCCTCGCAGGGTGTTTATACCTGCTTCAAAGGGCACATTCGCCAACGGGACCAGTTCTGTTGACCAGCTTCGCCACACTTTTGCCGACCCGGCTGTCCTGCCTTTGCGGGGCAGTTCCCCACGGGAAGATCCAGGGGGCGGCATCAGGGTCGGCGCCAGGGCCCGAGCCGGGGTCGAGGCCCGGCTCAGTTTTGGGCGCCGCGGATTGTAGCCACAGCAGGCGGCGCCCATCTGACAGAGTGTGTCACTAGGCGAGACAGCCTTCCAGTCCCTGCAGCAGGATCTCCTTGGGCAGGTCGATGCCGATGAAGACCATCTTGCTCTGCTTCTTCTCGCCGGGCATCCAGCGGGGGCCCAGGTCCGAACCCATCAGCTGGTGCACGCCCTGGAAGATCACCTTCTTGTCGGTGCCCTTCATGTAGAGCACGCCCTTGTAGCGCAGCATCTTCGGGCCGTAGACCTGCACGATGGCGCCCAGGAACTCCTCCAGCTTGGCCGGATTGAAGGGCTTCTCGGCACGGTAGACGAAGGACTTCACGTCATCGTCGTGGGCATGGTGGTGCGGGTGGTCGCAGTGCTCGCCGTGCGCATGGTCGTGGTCGCAGTGCTCGTCATGCGCATGGTGATGGTGGCCGTGGTCGTCCGCCTTGAGGAAGTCCGGGTCGATCTCGAGCTTGGCGTTCAGGTTGAAGCCGCGCAGGTCGAAGACGCGGGCCAGCTCCACTTCGCCGAAATGCACGCGCTGCTGCGGCGCACGCGGGTTCATGTGCTTGATGCGGTGGGCCAGGGCGTCCACGGCGGCCGGGTCGCAGAGGTCGGTCTTGGACAGGAAGATCTGGTCCGCGAAGCCGATCTGGCGGCGCGCTTCCTGGCGGGTGTTGAGCTGCTCTTCCGCGTGCTTGGCGTCCACCAGCGTCAGGACGGAATCCAGCAGATAGCTCTCGGCGATCTCGTCGTCCATGAAGAAGGTCTGGGCGACAGGGCCCGGGTCGGCCAGGCCGGTGGTCTCGATCACCACGCGGTCGAACTCGACCTCGCCCTTGCGGCGCTTGGCCGCCAGGTCGGACAGCGTGGTGCGCAGGTCCTCGCGGATCGTGCAGCAGACGCAGCCGTTGCTCATCTGGATGATCTGCTCCTTCGTCTCGGTGAGCAGGATGTCGTTGTCGATGTTCTCCTCGCCGAACTCGTTCTCGATCACGGCAATCTTCTGGCCATGGGCCTCGGACAGCACCCGCTTGAGCAGCGTGGTCTTCCCCGAACCGAGGAAGCCGGTGAGGATGGTGGCGGGGATCAAACCTGGGGACGAACCTTGAGACATGGCGGGCGCAGTCGGCCGCAGGGCCGGCTGTTTGAAATGTAGACAGAGGCCCCAATAAATGGGGGCGGCCGACTGTCATTCAAGTCCCTGTCAAAGTCAATCGGTTATTCTTTGCGTCCCCCAACTACGACACGAGTGCCTGTGTCTGAACCACAGCCTAGTCGATACCCCCACGCCCGAAGTGGGGGTACGAGGCCCGGTGCGGAAACGCCCGCGGTCAAGAGAAATCTGCTGGAACGCGTGCTGGAGTTCCTCCATCCCGGACCGGATTCCACCAGCGAACTGATCGAGAACTTCGCCGAGGCCGAGGAGCGCGCGCTGATCGCGCCCGAGTCCCGCCAGATGCTCGAAGGCGTGCTGCGCATGGCCGAGCTGAGCGCCGGCGATGTCATGGTGGCTGCGCCCCGCATGGACCTGCTGCCCATCGATGCCGACTACGAGACCCTGCTGGCCTCCGTCATCGCGACGGGCCACAGCCGCTTCCCGGTCTACGAGGGCCAGCGCGACAACATCATCGGCATCCTGCTCGCCAAGGACCTCCTGAAGCTGCAGCGCGCGCCGGGGTTGAACCTGCGCACCCTGCTGCGTCCGACCGTCTTCGTGCCGGAGAGCAAGGGCCTGAACGAGCTGCTGCGCGACTTCCGCGCCAACCGCAGTCACCTGGCCATCGTGATCGACGAGTTCGGCAACACGGCCGGCCTCATCACCATCGAGGACGTGCTGGAGGAGATCGTCGGCGAGATCGAGGACGAATTCGACGTCGTCGAGGCCAGCGATGCCGGCATCTACACCCTGGCCGACGGCACCCAGCGCGTGGCGGGGGACACCCCGATCGAGGCCGTCAACGAGGCCTACGGGCTGCAGCTGGCCTGTGAGGACTTCGACACCATCGGCGGCCTGCTGGCCCACGAGCACGGCCGCGTGCCGCGCCGGGGCGAGGTCGTGGCGCTGGGCGGGCTCGTGTTCAGCGTGATGCTGACGCGCGGCGGCTCGGTGCGCTGGTTCAAGGTCACCCGCGGGCCCGAGGCGGCGCCGGCCGAGCCGACCGCGGCCGCTGAATGACGGGGCGCGCGCCCCGAGCCAGGCCGCCAGCCAGCGGGCTGTCGCGCTGGCTGATGACCCGGGGGGCGGGTGTCACCTTCCTGCTGGCGCTGCTGGCGGGCGTGCTGCAGACGGCCTCCTTCGCGCCGGTGGAGGCCTGGTGGCTCCAGCCGTTGTCGATGGCCGGTCTGGCCGTGCTCGTCTGGGACGCCGCGCCGCGCCGTGCGGCCGCCTGCGGCTTCATGTTCGGCCTGGGCTGGCTGGCCGCCGGGCTCTGGTGGCTCTACATCAGCCTGCATGACTACGGCCATCTGCCCGCGCCCTTCGCCGGGATGGCGGTGGCGCTGCTGGCCGCGTTTCTGTCGCTCTACTACGCCGCGGCCATGGGCGGCTTCGCCCGCTGGCGCCGTGCTGCGCCGGCGGCCCGGGTGCTCCTCTTCGCCGCGCTGTGGCTGCTCGCCGAACTGGCCCGCGCCCAGTGGCTGACGGGCTTCCCCTGGATCGCCAGCGGCTACGCCCACACCGTCGGCCCTCTGGCCGCATGGGCGCCGTGGATCGGCGTCTACGGCATCGCCGCGCTGGCGGCGGCGCTGGCGGCGGCGTGGGCGGCGCTGCTGCTCGCGAAGGCCTGGCGGCCCCTGGCCGTGCTCGCGGTGCTGGCGGCGGTGCCGGCGGTGCTGCCGTCCGATTTCACCCGCAGCAGCGGCGAGATCCGCCTCTCCCTGCTGCAACCCAATGTGGCGCAGGACCAGAAGTTCGACCGCGAGCTCTGGGCCCGCAACCTCGATGCGCTGCTGCAGCAGGCCGAAAGCGCCCGTGGACAGCTGGTGCTGACGCCCGAGTCCGTCGTGCCGCTGCCGCTGGCCTATCTCGAGCCCGAGGTGGTGCAGCGCATCGCCGCCGTCGGCCAGGTGCGGCCCGTGCTGCTGGGCAGCTTCCTGGGGGATGACCAGGCCGGCTTCGTCAACTCCCTCGTGGCCTTCGGCGCGCCGCGCCAGCCCGGTGGCGAGGCCTACAGCTACGGCAAGCGCCACCTGCTGCCCTTCGGCGAGTTCATCCCGCCCGGCTTCCACTGGTTCGTGCAGGCCCTGCGCATCCCGCTGGACGACCAGGCCACCGGGCAGCACCAGCGTTCGCTCGTGCTGGACGGGCAGCGCATCCGTCCGCTGATCTGCTACGAGGATCTGTTCGGCGAGGACTTCGCCCGCAGCCTGGTCGGTCCCGAGGCTGCGACGGTGCTGGCCAACGCCAGCAACCTCGCGTGGTTCGGACCCCGCATGGTGCAGGACCAGCACCTGCAGTTCTCCCGCATGCGCACGCTGGAGTTCCAGCGCCCGCTGGTGCGCGCCACGAACACCGGCGCCACCGCCGCCCTCGACCACCAGGGCCGGGTGACGGCCCGCCTGCCGGCCGAGGTGCCCGGCGTGCTGGAGGTGCGGGTGGAGGGGCGCACCGGGGCCACGCCCTACGCCCGCTGGCTGGCGGCCCTGGGCCTGTGGCCGCTGTGGGGGCTGGGCCTGGCCGCCGTGCTTGTGCTGCGCCGCCCGGCGGGCCGCTGATCGCCCGGCGGCGCGCGGCTTGATCCACCCGCGGGCGCCCCGCATGGGCACCCGTAGAATGGGCCGCTTCCCTCAACGCCCGTGCTGCCCCGCGCAGCGCCCCGGGCCTTACCGCTGCACACCACCATGCTGAGCTTCCAGCAAATCATTCTGAAACTTCAGGAATACTGGTCCGCCCAGGGCTGCGCGCTGCTGCAGCCCTATGACATGGAGGTCGGCGCCGGCACCAGCCACACCGCGACCTTCCTGCGGGCCCTGGGCCCCGAGCCCTGGCATGCGGCCTACGTGCAGCCCAGCCGCCGCCCCAAGGACGGTCGCTACGGCGAGAACCCCAACCGCCTGCAGCACTACTACCAATTCCAGGTGGTCCTGAAGCCCGCGCCGGCCAACATCCTCGAGCTGTACCTCGGCTCGCTGGAGGCCCTGGGCTTCGACCTGAAGAAGAACGACGTCCGCTTCGTCGAGGACGACTGGGAGAACCCCACCCTCGGCTGCTGGGGCCTGGGCTGGGAGGTCTGGCTCAACGGCATGGAGGTGACGCAGTTCACCTACTTCCAGCAGGTCGGCGGCATCGACTGCAAGCCCATCACCGGCGAGATCACCTACGGCCTCGAGCGCCTGGCCATGTATCTGCAGGGCAAGGAATCGGTCTACGACCTCGTCTACGTCGAGGGCAAGAACGGCGCGCCGGACATCAAGTACGGCGACGTCTTCCACCAGAACGAGGTCGAGCAGTCGACCTACAACTTCGAGCACAGCGACGTGGACTTCCTGCTGCAGGCCTTCGCCGCGCACGAGAAGCAGTCGCAGCACCTGATGACGCAGCAGCTGGCGCTGCCCGCCTACGAGCAGCTGCTCAAGGCCGGCCACACCTTCAACCTGCTGGACGCCCGTGGCGCCATCTCGGTCACGGAGCGTGCCGCCTACATCGGCCGCATCCGCAACCTGGCCCGCGCCGTGGCCCAGGCCTATGTGGACAGCCGGGCACGCCTGGGCTTCCCCATGGCGCCCAAGGCCTGGAGCGAGGAAGTGCTGGCGAACCTCGCCAAGCAAGCTGAAAAGAACGCAAAGAAGGCGGCCTGAACCCTATGAGCACTCCGCAGAACCTCCTCGTCGAACTGTTTGTCGAAGAGCTGCCGCCCAAGGCGCTCAGGAAGCTGGGCGAGTCCTTCGCCACCGTGCTGGCAGACAGCCTGAAGGCCCAGGGGCTGGCTGGCGCTGATGCCGCCGTCACGCCCTTCGCCTCGCCGCGCCGCCTGGCCGTGCACGTGACGGCCGTGGCCGTCAAGGCGGCCGACCGCGCCGTGCAGCAGAAGCTCATGCCCGTCGCCGTGGCTCTGGCCGCCGACGGCCAGCCCACGCCGGCCCTGCTGAAGAAGCTGGCCAGCCTGGGCGCCGACGCCAGCGTCGTGCCCCAGCTCAAGCGCCTGCCGGATGGCAAGGCCGAGGCGCTGTTTCTGGATTCCATGGTCGCCGGCGCCACGCTGGCCGAAGGCCTGCAGAAGGCGCTGGACGAGGCCCTCGCCAAGCTGCCCATTCCCAAGGTGATGAGCTACCAGCTGGCCGACGGCTGGAGCAGCGTCAACTTCGTGCGACCGGCCCATGGCCTCGTCGCGCTGCATGGCACGGCCGTGGTGCCCGTGGCCACGCTGGGCCTGACGTCCGGCCGCGAGACGCTGGGCCACCGCTTCGAGGCCGCGCAGCCGCGCCTCGCCATCGAGAGCGCTGACAGCTATGGCCAGCAGCTGCGCGAGCAGGGCGCCGTGATCGCGAGCTTTGCCGAGCGCCGCGCCGAGATCCTGGCCCAGCTCAACGCGGCCGCCGCCAAGGAAGGCCTCAAGCCCATCGAGGACGAGGCCCTGCTGGACGAGGTCACCGCCCTGGTCGAGCGCCCCAATGTGCTGACCTGCCAGTTCGAGCCCGAGTTCCTGGCCGTGCCCCAGGAATGCCTCATCCTCACGATGAAGGCCAACCAGAAGTACTTCCCGCTGCTGGACGCCGCGGGCAAGCTGACGCACAAGTTCCTCGTCGTCTCCAACATCCGCCCGGCGGATGCCAGCGCGGTGACCGGCGGCAACGAGCGCGTGGTGCGCCCGCGCCTCTCGGATGCCAAGTTCTTCTACGACCAGGACCGCAAGAAGACGCTGGCCGACCGGGTGCCAGGTCTTGCCAAGGTGGTCTACCACGGCAAGCTGGGCAGCCAGGGCGACCGCGCCGAGCGCGTGCGCGCCATCGCCCACGGCATCGTCAACCTGCTGCGCATGGCCACCGTGCCCTACACGGTCGAGGCCCGTGACGAGTTCGAGGTGCTGGACAGCAAGGTGCAGCAGGCCGCGATGCTGGCCAAGGCCGACCTGCTGACCGACATGGTCGGCGAGTTCCCCGAGCTGCAGGGCATCATGGGCGCCTACTACGCCCGCCACGAGGGCCTGCGCGACGGCGTGGCCATCGCCATCGAGGACCACTACAAGCCGCGCTTCGCGGGCGACGCCCTGCCGCGCAACCACACCGGCACCGTGCTGGCTCTCGCGGACAAGCTCGAGACGCTGGTGGGCCTGTTCGGCATCGGCCAGCTGCCCACGGGCGACAAGGACCCCTTCGCGCTGCGCCGCCATGCGCTGGGCGTGATCCGCATCCTCGTCGAGAAGAACCTGCCCCTGGACCTGCCCGCGCTGATCGACACCGCCGTGCCGGCCTTCGGCGAGCTGATCACGAACCCGGGCGAGGCCCTGCAGGGCTTCTTCGCGGACCGCTTGGCCGTCTCGCTGCGCGACCAGGGCTACAGCGCCCAGGAGGTGGACGCCGTGCTCGCGCTGAACCCGAGCCGCCTGGGCGACGTGCCGCGCCGCCTGGAGGCCGTGCGCGCCTTCGCCGCGCTGCCCGAGGCCGCCTCGCTGGCCGCCGCCAACAAGCGCGTGGGCAACATCCTCAAGAAGATCGAGGGCGAGCTGCCCACGGCCGTGGATGCCGCGCTGCTGAAGGAAGCCGCTGAGCAGGCCCTGGCCGCCGCGCTGGCCGAGGTCCAGCCGCAGGCCGATACGCTGTTCGAGCAGCATGACTACGCCGGCTCGCTGAAGGCCCTGGCCGCGCTCAAGGGCCCGGTCGACGCCTTCTTCGATGACGTCATGGTCAACGCCGAGGACGCGGCCCTGCGCGCCAACCGCCAGGCCCTGCTGAACCGGCTGCACGGTGCCATGAACCGCGTCGCTGACCTCTCGCGTCTGGCTTCCTGAGGAGCTTCCCATGCCTGCCCGTTCCGATCACAGCCACAGCATGAAACTCGTCATCCTGGGGCGTGACGGGACGATCAACCGCTTCCGGGACGACCACGTCAAGTCGGTCGACGAGCTGGAGCCCCTGCCCGGGGCCCTGGAAGCGGTGGCGCGCCTGAACCACGCCGGCTGGCACACGGTCATGGCCACCAACCAGCCCGGCATCGGTCGCGGCCTGCTGGACATGGCCTCGCTCAACGCCGTCCACCAGCGCCTCAACCAGCTGCTGGCGGAGAAGGGCGGCCGGCTGGATGCCGTCTTCTTCTGCCCGCACACGCCGGACGAGGGCTGCGCCTGCCGCAAGCCGCTGCCGGGCCTGGTCACCCAGATCGGCGAGCGCTTCAATGTGGACCTCGCGCAGGTGCACATGGTGGGCGCGAGCCTCAAGGATCTCCAGACGGCGCATGCCGCCGGCTGCATCCCGCACCTGCTGCGCGGCGAACGTCTCGGCCTGGCCGACGAAGGCCAGATCCAGGCGCAGCTCGCCCAGGTCCCCGGCGCGCGCCTGCATGACAACCTGGCGAACTTCGCCGAACACCTGATCCAAGAAGAACGGCGCGCCCGGGCCGATGCCCGCGGCGAGCAGCTGTCCCCCAACACCGTTCCCGGAGACTTGAATTGAGCTTGCTGCTGGCGGCGATCCGTTCGCTGATCTTTGTCCTCTTTCTGATCGTCACCGTCATCCCCTGGGCGCTGTTCGCGGTGCTGCTGTCCGTCTTCGTGCGGGGTGACAAGGTCTACTGGACCTGCGCCGGCTGGCTGGCCCTGGCCATCTGGGGCGCCAAGACGATCTGCGGTGTGAAGTACCGCGTGCAGGGCATGGAGCACCTGCCCACCCGCGCGGACCGCAAGAGCGCCGTGATCCTGCTGTCCAAGCACCAGAGCACCTGGGAGACCTTCGCCTATCCGGCGATCATGACCCACCCCATGGCCTACGTGTTCAAGCGCGAGCTGCTCTACGTGCCCTTCTTCGGCTGGGCCATGGCCCGCATGGACATGATCCACATCGACCGCGGCCGCCGCTCGGAGGCCTGGGCCAAGGTGCTCAAGCAGGGCAAGCGCATGGCCGAGCTGGGCAACTGGGTGATCATGTTCCCCGAGGGCACGCGCATCGCCCGCGGCCAGAAGGGCGAGTACAAGAGCGGCGGCACGCGTCTGGCCGTGGCCACCGGCGTGCCGGTGGTGCCCATCGCCGCCACCTCGGCGCGCTGCTGGCCCCGCAAGAGCTTCCTGCTGCGCCCGGGCGTGGTGGACATCTCCATCGGCCAGCCGATCCCCTCGGTGGGCCGGGAGCCCGTCGAGCTGATGAAGCAGGTCGAGGAGTGGATCGAGGCCGAGATGCGACGCCTGGATCCCGAGGCCTATCTCACGGAACGCACGAGCCCGGGAGCCTGAGCGGGCGTCCGGCTGTCAACTGATCGCCTTCCCTCTCGCGAGCGTGGGCTTCCCCCCGTAAACTTGGCGGCCATGCTGCATCGCCTGGCCGGCCTTTTCCAGTACGTCCAGCTCTCGCTTTTCGAGCGGGAGCCGGAGTCGCCATCCTCGGCGCCTCCCGCGGACGCTTCGGTGCCGCCGGTCAGCCGGCGCCCGCGCCGCCCGAGCATGCCGCCTTCGTCCGCCGTCCCGCCGTCATCCCCCCCGCTGTCTCACCCGCAGCGCCGTGTTCTTCTCGGCGCGGAGGAGGTGGGCTACGAGCTGCGCCGCGCACGCCGCCGCAGCATCGGCTTCACCATCAGCGAGGCGGGCCTGCGGGTCAGCGCGCCCAAGTGGGTGCCCGTGGGCGAGATCGAGCGTGCCCTGCAGCACAAGGCCGGCTGGATCCTGCGCAAGCTCCAGGAGCAGCAGGAGCGCAGTGAGCGCCTGGCGGCCGCGCAGATCCAGTGGGCCGATGGCTGCACGGTGCCCTATCTCGGGCAGGACCTGATCATCGTGCTGGACCCCTCGGCGGCCCGCCTGCCGCACAAGGCCCGCCTGGACACCGGCCTGGCCGACCCGCAGTCGAGCCTCGCCACCGTGCCGCGCCAGACGCTCTACCTCGGCCTGCCGCAGGACGCCGCGCCGCTGCAGATCCGGGATGCCGTGCTCGCCTGGCTTCAGGCACAGGCCCGCAGCCTGTTCACTCAGCGCTGCGCCCATTTCGCGGCGCAGATGGGGGTGCGCATCAGCCGGCTGCGGCTCTCCTCGGCCCAGACCCGCTGGGGCAGCGCCAGCATCGACGGCTCCGTCCGCCTGAACTGGCGGCTGATCCACTTCGAGCCCGCCACGATCGACTACGTGGTGGTGCACGAGCTGGCCCACCTGCACGAGATGAACCACAGCCCGCGCTTCTGGGCCGTCGTGGGCGCCGTCCTGCCGGACTACGAACAATTCCGCCAGCAACTGCGCCGGGCGGCCTTGCCGAACTTCAGCGAGTGATACGGATTTGATCCGACAGTCCCCCCTTTAGGAGGATAGTCGTCGCAGGGCCGCCAAACGCACACTCTCCATTGCAAGCTGTCATCACGACACGGCCCCGGCTGCTCTGAGAGGAACAGGGCAGCCCTCGGCGAACCAGGCATCCGCGATTCAGCGGCCGTTTCGTCCGGGCTGTGTTCAGGAGATCCCAGCTGATTCATCTGGGTCAGTCGTGGATCGCCGAGCCAGGGCTCTGCCCGGCCCGATCGACAACCAAAAGGGAAACCGCCGTCGCGCAAGCGCCGGCGGTTTTTTCTTGGGTTCCCGTCTGCGCAGGGCGCGCCGGTCAGCAGCGGAAGCGCAGGACGCCGTCGGCGCCTCGCTCGCGGCGCAGGCGGCCTTCCAGCCACAGCGCGTTCAGGTGGGCGATGGACTCGCCCATGGCAAAGGTCGTCTGGTGCAGGTCCAGCGGACGCTTGAAGAGCAGGGGCAGCAGTTCGGCCGCATCGCAGGGCTTGTCGGCGCAGGCCTGGAGCACCTCGTCCAGCCGCTCGCGGTGGTGGGCCTGGAGCTGGTCCACGCGTGCCGGCAGGCCGCGGAAGGGCCGGCCATGAGAGGGCAGCACCAGCGTGTCTGCCGGGAGTTCGAGGAGGGCGGCCAGGGAATCGAGGTAGAGCTGCAGCGGATTGGCCTCGGGTTCCACGTCCACCACGCTGACGTTGGTGGAGATGCGCGGCAGCAGCATGTCGCCGGAGATGAGCACCGGCGGGCCGTCCTCACGGAAGAAGCTCAGATGCTCGGGCGCATGGCCGTAGCCGCCGATGCAGCGCCAGCGCGCGCCGCCGATCCGCACCGTCTGCCCGGGCATCAGGCGGCGGTAGCTCGCGGGCACGGCGGGCACCATGCTGGGGTAGTAGCTGGCGCGGCCGCGGATCTTGGCCTGCGCCTCCGGGTCCGTGAGGCCATGGCTGGCGAAGAAGGCCGCCGCCGCTTCGCCGCCCATGCCGACGGTCGAGCTGCTGGCGATGCGCCCGAGGTTGTAGTCCGCCGCGCTCATCCACAGCCGGCAGGGCTGCTCGGGCGTGCTGAAGCGCTCGGTGAGCCAGGCGGCCAGGCCCAGGTGGTCCGGATGGAAGTGCGTGACCAGCACGCGCAGCAGCGGCTCGCCCTGGAGGCCCTCCGTCAGCACCTGCTCCCACAGCGTGCGGGTGGCGTCGTTGGCGACGCCGCAGTCGACGAGCGTCCAGCCGGCACGGCCGTCGATCTCGTCCCGCAGCAGCCACAGGTTGATGTGGTCCAGCGCAAAAGGCAGGCCCATGCGCACCCAGGCCAGGCCAGGCTCCAGGGCCAACAGGCCGCCGGGCGAGGGGAGGGTGTCGCCCCAGGGATAGCTCAGTTCGGATTCGCGCGGATTGGCCATGGGCTGCAAGGGCTTAGACTAACGTTAACGTAAACGTCATTCAGCGCAGTGTAGCCATGAGCATCGAGTCCGACCTGAGCGCCCCCGCAAAAGCCCTGGCGGTGCCCGATGACGCGGCCGCCGCCGAGGCTGCGGCGGAGGGCAGCACCCGCCTTTTCACCATCACGGAGCTGGCGGCGGAGTTCGACATCACGCCGCGCGCCATCCGCTTCTACGAGGACATGGGCCTGCTGAGCCCTGCCCGCGAGGGGCGCAACCGCGTCTACACCCATCGCGACCGCACCCGGCTGAAGCTGACGCTGCGCGGCAAGCGCCTGGGGCTGTCGCTCCAGGAGATCAAGCAGCTGGTGGACATGTACGACGCGGCGGGCGCCGATACCGCCCCGCAGCTCAAGGCCTTCCTCGAGGTGCTCGCCCAGCACCGCCGGCAGCTCGAGCAGCAGCTGGAGGACATCGAGGTGACGCTCGAGGAAATCGCCCAGCACGAGGAGCGCTGCCGCGCGCTGCTGGCGCTGCGCTGAGCGCGCCGCTTCAGTCCTGCAGCACCGCGATGGGGCGCAGGGCGACGGCCTTGAGCCCGTGGCGCAGGCTGGCCAGCAGGGCCACCGCCAGCAGCCCGCCCAGGGCGATCCCCTGCGGCCAGACGCCCAGCGCCGCCTGATCGGCGAAGCCCCCCAGATAGATGCGACCGAGCAGCCACGACAGCGGCAGCCCGATCAGCGCTCCGGCGAGCAGCAGCAGGGCGAGCTCCCGGCCGAGGCGCCGCAGCGACTGCCAGGTGCTTGCGCCATGCAGCTTGCGCAGCACGATCTCCCGCGCATGCCGCTGCACCAGATGCGCCGCCAGCGCGTACATGCCGAAGCCCGCGATGGCCAGCGCCAGGCCCGCACACAGGGCCACCAGATGGCCCAGGCGCAGGTCCTGGGTGTAGGGCTCCAGGAGTGCCTCCTCCAGCCGTTCCAGCCGCAGGGGGGCCGAGGGAAACTGCCGCCGCCACAGGGCGTGCACCTGCGCCGCGTCGAAGGCCGGCGAGCTGCGCAGGAGCAGCACGCCGGGACCGTCCGCCGGGGTGCCCGACTCCGGCGGGTCCTGCAGCAGGAAGCCCTGTGGCAGGCGCGGCTCGCGGGTCGATTCCAGCGCCAGGTGCTCGACCACCGCCACGATGCGGCTGTGCTTCCGGGCCTGGTCCAGGCCGCGCAGCTGGTCCTGCACGGTCTGGCCGACGGCCTCCTCGGGGCGCGTCCAGCCCAGCGCCCGGGCGGCGTCGGCATCGATCACGAGCCGGGGCTCGGCGGTCGAGGGGCGCCCGACCTGCCCGGCCAGCAGCCGAACGCGGTAGAGGTCGAGGAAGTCGCCGTCGACGATCTGCCGGCGCAGGGTGACCTGGCGCTCCAGGCGCTCGATGAGGGCCTCCTGCTCCATCCGCCCCGAGCCAGGGATCCACTGCGCCCAGCTGCTGCCTCGCACACCCGGCAAAGCGCGCAGGGCCTGCTGGAAGGCCTCCAGCTTCGTCCGGGTCGTCCCCGCGGGCAGCGTCAGCGCGTGCAGGCCGGGCAGCTCGTAGCCCAGATCGCGCGCCAGCACGTGCCGGTTCTGCGCCCACACCAGCAGGGCCATGGCCACGACGAGCAGCGCGCAGCCGAACTGCAGGGCGCCGAACAGGCGTCGCAGCCAGCGCCCGGAGCGGCCTTCGCCACCCAGCCGCCCCTGCAGCGCCTCGGCGCAGCGCAGGCGCCGGCAGAGCCAGGCCGGGTAGGCCGCCACGACCAGCGTGATGAGGACGAACAGCCCGGCGCACAGCAGCAAGCCCGGCCCGGAGAGGACGTCCGGCTGCGGCAGCTCCAGCTGACCGGCCATCCACGGCGCCAGCAGCCAGGCCATCAGCCACCCGAGGCCGACGGCAATCAGCGCCTGCAGGCCGGCCTCCGCGAGGGCCAGGCCCAGCAGCCCGCCGGGTCCGGCGCCAAGGCTCTGGCGGATGGCGATCTCGCGCTGGCGCTGCAGCATGCGCACGCCGCCCAGGTTCACGGCATTGACGAGCGCCAGCAGCCCCAGCAGCAGCCCGGCGCCGAGCAGGGCGGCCAGGACCTGCCGCTGCTGCTGGCCCAGCCGCCCCTCGAAGCCGCGCTCGCTCAGCGGCAGGGCGCGCATGAAGCCGGCCTTGCGCCCACCCGCGACCCAGTCCGGCGGCAGTTCCTTGATGACGGGGCTGTGGTCCAGCAGGCCCTGGGCCACGGCGCCGGCCTGCGCCGCCGAGACCCCGGGGGCCAGTCGCCCCCACACCTGGCCGCTGACCCAGAACCACGCCGTCTTGAGGTCCTCGCTCAGTCCGGCCGCCGGGCTGTCGAAGTTCAGCAGCACCTCCGCCTGAACCGGGTGACGGGCGGTGGGCGTGCGGATCACCGCGCCGACGTGCAGCGTGTGCGTGCCGAGCGTCAGGGCCTCGCCCAGCACATCGACCCGACCGAAGAGGCGCCGTGCGACGTCCGCCGTGACCACCAGCTGGTCCGGCCGGGCGAGGGCCTGGCGGGCATCGCCGCGCAGCGACTGCAGGGCGAACAGCGACGCGAGTTCGGCATCCAGGGCGGCGGTGCGCACGGGCCGGCCCTCGTCCTCGACCGATGGGCCGGCGCGGCGAAGTGTCCGCTCAGCCTCGAGGTAGCGGCCGACGTCCGTCAGCGGCGCTCCGGCCCGCTTGAGCTCGCCGTGGAAGGCGAAGGGCGTGCGCAGGAACCAGTCCTCCTGGCGGCCCGGCATGTTGCCCTTGAAGTCGATCAGCACGATGCGCTCGGGGTCCTGGAGCGTCGCGTCGGGCAGCAAGCGCTCGAGGATGAGCGTCGCGAGCAGCAGGCAGGCGGCCACGGCCAGCGCGAGGCCGCCCAGGCTGGCGAGCGTGTGCAGGGGCGCTGCGGCCATCTGCCGCCGCGCGACGCGGAGATCGGGAAAACGCATGGCGGTCTCCCTCAGGCCGCGAGGGCGTCGACGAGCACGCGCCCGTCCAGCAGCCGCACGCTGCGGGGCGCCAGGGCGGCATGGGTGGGCGAGTGCGTCACCATCACGAGCGTCGTGCCCTCGTCGTTGAGCTCACGCAGCAGGCGCATGACCTCCTGACCCTGCGCGCTGTCGAGGTTGCCGGTGGGTTCGTCCGCCAGCAGCAGGCTCGGGCGTCGCACGATGGCGCGGGCGATGGCCACGCGCTGCTGCTGACCGCCGGAGAGCTGGGACGGCCGGTGCCGTGCGCGGTGCGCAAGGCCCAGGCGGTCGAGCGCCCCCGCGATGCGTTGGCGCTGCTCGCGCGCGGGCAGCCCGGCGTGGTCCAGGGCGAGGCCCACGTTCTCCTCGACGCTCAGCTCGTCGATCAGGTTGAAGCTCTGGAACACGAAGCCGATCTGTCCCCGGCGCAGCAGCGCCAGCTCGCGCTCGGTGCAGCGCGAGAGTTCGCGCCCGTCGAACCAGTACTCGCCGTCGCTCGGGCGGTCCAGCAGGCCCAGCAGCGACAGCAGCGTGGTCTTGCCGCAGCCGGAGGGCCCGGTGATGGCGAGGTACTCGCCGGCCTCGATCTGCAGGTCGACGCGGTCCAGCGCCGTGGTCTCGACGTCGCCGCTGCGGTGGCGCTTGCTGAGGGATTTCAAATGGATCATCGGGATCTCCGGGGGCAATGGTAGGGCGCCGGGGGCGCTTCGTGCGAATGGGGGGCGGGTCTATCGGGGGGAGGCAGGCGGGCGTTCGGCCTCGTCCGCGCCCTCGCCGACGAGGCGCAGCACGGGCTGTCCGGCATGGCGGGCGCTGGCGCTCACCAGCACACGCTCGCCCGCGCGCAGCCCGGCCAGCAGCTCCACCTGCGTGCCCGTGCGCCGACCCAGCTGCACGGCACGCCGGTGGGCCAGCGGCCCGCCGTTCTCCCGCACGTAGACGCTGCCGCCCCCCTCGTCGAGGTAGGCGCCGGTGGGCAGCCACAGCGCCTGCGCGGGGGCGCCCAGCTGCACGCTGAGCTCGAAGGACTGGCCGGCGCGCAGGCCCTCGGGCGGCGGGTCGGCAAACGCGAACGACACCCGGAAGCGCCCCTGCTGCACCGTCTCCTGCCGATCTCGCAGCACGAGGGGCCAGGTCTTGCCGCCCAGGGTGAGCCGCGCCTCAAGGCCGGGGCGGACGCGCGCGTCGTAGAACTCGTCGACCTCGGCCTGCAGCCGCCAGTGCCGGCGGTCGTCGATGCGGCCGAGCCGCTCGCCCGCGCGGACCACGCTGCCCACCTGCAGATCGAAGCCGCTGAGCTGGCCGGCGCCCGGTGAGCGCACGGTCAGGCGGCCGGCGGCCTGGCGCACCAGCGTCAGGCCGGACGAGAGACCCTGCACCGCCCGCTCCATCTCGGTGACGGTGCGGGCCCGCACCCGCAGCTCGGCCTGGCTGTCCTCCTCGCACTGCCGCAGCAGCTCGGCCTGCAGCTCGGCCTGGCGACGGGCGTTGCGCGCGGCCAGCGGCGAGACAAAGCCTTGCGCGGCCAAGGCCTGCTGGCGCTCGGACTCGTCGCTGGCCAGGGCGAGCTCATGCCGGCGCTGGGCCAGCTCACGCCGCCACTGGGCCTGTGCGCCCGCCTGGGCCGCGCGCAGCGTGGAGAGGTTGGCGAGCTGCTGCGCCACCTCGGCCGTGCGGGCCAGCACCTCCTGCTCGCGCTGCGGATTGGAGAGCAGCACGAGCGTCTGGCCCGCCGTGATCGCCTGCCCGTCCCGGACCTGCACGGCCTCGACACGCCCACCCTCGGTCGCATCGATCATCAGCTGCTCCTGCGGCTGGGCCTGCGCCCGCAGCGTGAGCTCGTCCAGAAAGGGCCCCTGCTCGACGGTCGCCCACTGCAGGTCCCGGGCCTGGACCCGCACGCCCTGCGGCGCGAGCGCCCAAGCGAGCAGGGCCAGGGCCGGCAGCAGAGCCCAGGCGGCCCGACGTGCATGCCGCCAGCGGCTGGGCGGCAGCAGGCGGTCCATGGCGGCGCCGGACAGGGCTCGCAAGTGAGCGGGGGGCGCGGGCGGTGCGGTGGGAGTCTCGGGCGAGCGTTGCATGCCTGGCCTCATCGCAAGGCGCATGCCAGCGCCCGGCAGCGCCTGCCGACGGGGTCGCCGCGGGCGGCACTGTCCGGGGGCGGTACAGCAGGGGCGTGGAGGTGTCCGGATCCGGACAGTCGCTGGCGGACACCGGGGCGGGGCTGGTATGGTCGCGCCCATGCTGACCAGCCCGGCCCGCCTCCTTGTGCTCGACGACGACCCGGACGTCGGCATCGCCGCCCGCCTGCTGCTGCAGCGACGCTTCGGCGAGGTCCGCTGTCTGGAGCGTCCGACCGAGCTGGCCGCGACGATAGCGCAATGGCGGCCCGACCTGCTGCTGCTGGACATGAACTTCCTGCCGGGCCACAGTGACGGCGCGCAGGGGCTGTCGCTGCTGCGGCAGCTGAGGCAGCAGCCCGGCGCGCCTCAGGTGATCGTGATGACGGCCTACGCGGGCGTGGAGCTGGCCGTCCAGGCGCTCAAGGCAGGCGCGCTGGACTTCGTCACCAAGCCCTGGGACCACCCCCGCCTGCTGGCTGCAGTGGCCGCGGCCCTTGCGCTGCGCGATCCGTCACGGCTGGCCGGCGCAGCGCCGGAGGCAGGGCCGCCGAGCGCGCTGCTCGGGCAGTCCCCGCCCATGCAGGAGCTGCGTCGCCTGATTGCCGCCGTGGCGGCGACGGATGCGCATGTGCTGGTGCTGGGTGAGATGGGCGCGGGCAAGGAACTGGTCGCGCGCGAGCTGCACGAGCGCTCGCCGCGTCGCCTGCGACCGCTGCTGGCCGTGGACCTGGGTTCGCTGCCGGACACCTTGCTGGAAAGCGAGCTCTTCGGCCATCGCCGCGGCAGCTACACCGACGCACGCCAGGACCGTCCCGGCCGCTTCCTGGCGGCGGCCGGCGGCACGCTGCTGCTGGACGAGATCGGCAACCTGTCGATGTCAGGGCAGGCGCGCCTGCTGGCCGTGCTCGAGCGGCGCGAGTTCACGCCGCTGGGCGCGGACACGCCGCTGCCGCTGCAGGCCCGCATCGTCAGTGCCACGAACCTCGACGAGACGGCCCTCTTCGACCCGCAGCGCTTCCGCCCCGATCTGCTGTACCGCCTCAACACCATCGTGCTGCGCGTGCCGCCGCTGCGGGCGCGGCGTGAAGACATCCCGCAGCTGGCCACCCACTTCCTGGCGCGCTTCGCGGCCGAGCACGGTCGCCCGCCCCGCCCGCTGAGCGCTGCCGCGATGCAGCGGCTGCAGGCACACGACTGGCCGGGCAATGTGCGGGACCTGCGCCAGGCCTGCGAACGGGCCGTGATCCTGGCGCCGGGCGCGCAGTTCGAGCCGGCGGACTTCCAGCTGGAGGGGCTCGTCGCGCCCGGCGCGGCCCCTGCCGAGGCGGATCGTCCGTCAACAGGCCAGACCCTGGCGGAGCGCGAACGCGCCGCGCTGGACGAGGCCATGCGCCTGGCCCAGGGCAATGTCAGCGAGGCCGCGCGGCGCCTGGGGGTGTCCCGCGCCGCGCTCTACCGCCGTCTGGACAAGCATGGACTCTGAGCCCCTCCTTCGCCGCGCCGCCTGGCGTCTGCTGCCGCTGCTCGGCCTGGCGCTGCTGGCGGCGTCGGCCATCGGGGCGCTGGACGATGCGCGTGCACGGGTCCTCGCCGGGCTGGTCCTGCTGGTGATCCTTGCGCTGATGTGGGGTCAGGTCTTGCCTCTCTTGCGGGCGATGCACGAGCTGGGCGCACGGGCGCGCGCCGGCGAAGGGCAGGAGGCGCTGCTGCGGCAGCGGGAGCACGCCGCGACGCTGAGCGAGGCGCTGCTGGACGAGGCGCCCGTCGCCCTGTGGCGCTGCCCGTCAGGCGGCGCCCCCGAGGCCCTGAACGGGGCGGCCCGGCGCTGGCTGGCGCCCGGCGGGGCACGTGACGCGGCCACCTTGCTGGCGCAGCTGCACGAGCACGCCGAGGCGGCGAGCCGGCAGCGCAGCTGGCTGCGCGTCGACACGGAGCGGGGCGAGGAGCGCTGTCTGCTGGCGTCGCGGGCCTGGATCCAGGACGGCCAGCTGGGCTGGCTGCTGGCGCTGCAGCCGCTGGAGTCGGCGCTGGAGGCCGAGACGCTGCGCGCCTGGCGCCAGCTGGTGCATGTGCTGACCCACGAGATCATGAACTCGCTGACGCCCATCGCCTCGCTGGCGCGCAGCGCGCAGGAGCTGCAGGCGGAGGCGCTGCCGCCCGCCGCCGCCTGCGGCCCTGGGGCCGACGAGGCCAGTCGGGCGGACCTGCAGCTGGCGCTGGAGGCGATCGCCCGGCGGGCGGAGGCGTTGTCGCGCTTCGTGGGCGACTACCGCCGCATCAGCGACTGGCCGGATCCCATGCTGGAGCCGGTGCCGCTGCAGGCCCTGTTCGACCGCCTGGCGCAGCTGCTGTCAGCGCGATGGCAGGCACGCGGCGGCGCGCTGCATTTCGAGCTGCCGGCGTCCGGCCTGCTGCTGACGGCCGATGCCGGGCAGCTGGAGCAGGTGCTGCTGAACCTGCTGGGCAATGCCGAGCAGGCCACGCAGGACGAGTGCCGACCCGAGGCCTGGGTGCAGGCCCGGCTCGGCCGCGGCGGGCGCCTGCGCATCGAGGTGCGCGACAACGGCCCGGGCGTGCCGCCGGGGTTGGAGCGGGACATCTTCCTGCCCTTCTTCAGCACCCGGCCCCGCGACGCCACCCAGGGCGCGCGCGGCATCGGGCTTGCGGTGGTGCGGCAGCTGGTGCACGGCATGGGCGGGACGGTGCGCCTGCACCGGCCGGCACAGGGCGGGGCCTGCTTCGTGCTGAGCTTCTGAACGGGGGGCGACGGGCGAGGCGGCCCGTCAGCGCTCACCCGCGCTGGCGGCGGCGTCCGGCGCCAGGCAGCGGCTGATGAAGCCGGCGATGTCGTGGATCTCGTCCATGCAGACCTCGTGGCCCATGGCATAGCCGTGCCACTGCGGCCGGTAGCCCAGGCGCTCGAGCGCCACCTTGGCGGCCATCCCGCGGGCGGGCAGCACGACCTCGTCGGCATCGCCATGGGCCAGGAAGAGTGGCACGTCGACGTTGGCGGCCTGCCGCTCGGCCTCGGTGGTCGAGGCCAGCGGCAGATAACCTGACAGCGCCACCAGGCCCGCCAGCCGCTGCGGATGGCGCAGGCCCGTCATCAGCGTCATGGCGGCGCCCTGCGAAAAGCCCATCAGCACGATGCGCGAGGCGGGGATGCCGCGCTCGATCTCCCTGGCGATCAGGGCCTCGATGCTGCGCTGGGACTCCCGCAGCCCGCGCTCGTCCTCGACCCGCTGCCCCGTGGCGTCGAGGCCGATGTCATACCAGGCGGGCATGCGGTAGCCGCCGTTGATGGACACGGGCCGATCCGGGGCCTGCGGCAGGATCACGCGCAGGCCGCCGACGCCGCGCAGGTCCATGGCCTGGCAGACGGGCACGAAGTCGTCCCCGCTGGCGCCGAGGCCGTGCAGGACGATGAGGCTGGCGGCCGGCGCGGCCGGGGTCTGGAGTTCGATGGCGTCGAGCATGGCGCGGGTCCGTGGGAGACAGAGGGCGTGCGGCAGGCGCGCCGCGCCGCCATCATCCCATGCGCGAGGCCGCTACCATCCGCCACGGGCCGGGTCGTGCAGACCATCCGGATCAGCGGATGGCGCCGCCGGGCGGAGCCGCGGCCGCGACGACCGGCCCGTCAACAGGGAGGACAGCGGGCATGGGCGCAGCGGGCGACAAGGCAAGGGACGGCACGGCGGACCGGACATCACGGCCGCGAGGCGACCGCGCGCAGGGCCCGGCACCGCGCGGGCTGGTGTCGCGGTGCCGCGCCCTGGCGGGGCGCCAGGCCGCCGCGCGCAGTGTGTGTGCCGCCGTGCTCGTCGTCCTGAGTGCCTGCGCCGGGATCGGCCCGGGCGGATCGGGCGGGCCTGGCAAGCCGGTGCAGGGGCCGGACAGCCTGGCGATGGAGTGCCCCTCCGAATTCCGCTACGAGCTGCCGGTGCCGCTGGGCGCGCCCCTCGCGGCCTTGCGGGACCACGCCGAGCAGCGTCTGCAGGCCTTGGGCTTGCGGGCGAACTGGGACGGCCCCTGGGCGCACGCACAGGCACAGCGATTCGGCGGGGAGCCGGCCGAGCTGGCGCGCCTGCGCCGCCTGCTGGCCGTCGTGCTGCCGGCGCTGGAGCGCTACCACCCCAGCTTCTTCCAACGGACCGGCCTGCAGGAAGTGGGGCTGGTGAAGGATCTGGTCGTCGGGGAGACCCAGATGCGCCTGGCCATGCCGGCGCCCGAGCGACACGCCGTGGTCTACGCGGACAACGCCAATCCGCTGTGCGCCGCCGGCATGGAGCTGCGTGTGCATCACGAGCTCTACCATCTCGTCGAACTGCGCCTCTTCGGCGACTTCTACTACCGCGACCCGGCCTGGCTGGCGCTCAATCCCGAGGGGCTGGCCTACGGGCAGGGGGGCGCCACGGCCTATGGCGGCACCTTCCACAACCTGGGTCATCCGGCGGCCGGGCTGGTCAGCCGCTATGCCCTCTACGGCCCCGAGGAAGACAAGGCCGAGGTCTTCGGCTGGCTGATGACGCCGGGCTACGCCGGCCGGGTCAAGGCCTGGTCCGAGCAGGACCTGGCCCTGGCCGCCAAGCGCCGGTTCATGATGGCGCTGGTGCACCGCCTGAGTGCCGGCACCATGAGCGAGAGCTTCTTCGAGGCCCTCGCCCGCGAGCAGCCGGCACCGCCCGTGTCGCCCGCCGGCGCCGCGCCGGCCGCCCGGGTCGACAAGTCGGCAGGCTGAGCCCTCAGCGCGTCTGCAGCGGCTGAGGCGGCGGCGTCGACGGGTCCTCGATCACGGGCGCGCGGACCGGGATGCGCTCGGCGACCGGCTTGAACAGCGGCATCACGTCGCGCTTGCCGCGCTCCAGATAGGGCACCGGCTGGTCCATCCAGGCCGGGCGCGGCTCGCCGAGCAGGTAGTGGTCGAAGAACTCGCCCATGTGCACCGTGAAATGCTTGAGGGCGTCGCGGTCCCGCAGGCCGTGCTTCTCGCCGTTGTAGTTGAACCAGTACGCCTCCTTGCCCAGGCGGCGCAGCGCGGTGAAGAACTCGATGGCCTGGTAGTAGGGCACGGCGTCATCCTCGTCGTTGTGCACGGTGAGGTAGGGCGTGGTGATGCGGTCGATGCGGAAGATCGGCGAGTTCTCGACGTACAGGTCCGGCCGCTGCCAGGGCGTGGCGCCGATGCGGCTCTGCTGCTGCTCGTACTGGAAGGCGCGGCTGCGGCCCGTGCCCCAGCGGATGCCGCCGTAGCCGCTGATCATGTTGGCCATCGAGGCCCCGGCCTCGGCCGCGCGGAACATCGTGGTGCGGGTGAGCAGGTGGTTGACCTGGTAGGCGCCCCAGCTGTGTCCCTGGATGCCGATGCGCTTCTCGTCGACGAAGCCTTGCTTCACCAGCTGCTGGATGGCGGGAATGACCGTGTCCATCGCGCTCTGGCCCGGGTGGCCGATCGTGTAGACGATGTCCGGACGCAGCACGAGGTAGCCCTTGCTGACGTAGCGGCTCACGTTGATGTTCTGACCGGGTGCCGGGGGCACATAGCGGTGCAGGTTGTCCGTCATCTTTTCGTAGATGTAGACCATCAGCGGGTACTTCTTCCTGGGGTCGAAGTCCTCGGGCTTGGCCAGCAGGGCGCGCAGCGGGCGCCCCTTGGCCGAGGTGTAGCCGATGATCTCCTGCGTGCCCCAGCGCAGGCGCGCCTGTTGCGGATTGGCGTCGCTCAGGCGCTGGCCCTGGCCGAGCGGCCCCTGGCTCAGCCAGAGATCCGGGAAGGTGCGGAAGTCCTGCGCGGTGTGCAGCCAGACCTCGGCATCGCGCGCCTTCACGAGGCCGCCGAGCAGCTGCGGGCGGTGCAGCAGGCGCTCGGGGGCGCTGGTGCCGGCCGGGTCGATCCGGTAGAAGGCGGTGGACTTGTCCTGCTCGGCCGTCCCGAGCAGGATCCAGGGGCCGGCGGGCAGGGGCCGGGCGTGGCGCTGCTCCTCGCGCTCGGTGCGGTCGCCGCCCTCGTCATCCACGCGCTGCAGGCGCAGCTGGATCCGGGGCGATGCAGCGCCAGGCCGGGCCGTGTTGATGCCCGGCGTGAGGCGCTTCGCCGCCAGGCTTTCGGGGTCGACGGACCAGAGGTCGAACTGGGCGTTCAGCACCACCGCGCGGTCGTCGGGCAGCCAGCCGACCTGCCCGTAGGCATCGGCGGGCTCGACGACGTCGCGCTCCACGTTCTCGAAGTGCTCGCCGGCGATGCCGGCCGTCAGGGCGCGGGCGCTGCCGTCCTGGGTGCGCCAGGCCATCCACTGCTTCTTCTCGGGCAGGAAGGCCGTCACGTAGCGCCCGCCGGGCGAGAGCAGCGGCATGCCGCGCAGCCGGCGTGCCAGCAGGCGCGTGCTGCCGTCCTTCAGGCTCACGGCGTAGGCGTCGCGGTAGAGCGTGTCCCAGGACTGCAGTGCGCGATACGGGAGCTCGTTGAAGCCCAGGGCGAAGTCGGCGTTGTCATTGACGACGACCTCCGGCAGCTCCGGCGTGGCCAGCTGCACGAAGCGCCGTTCGGCCGGCAGGTCCAGGTGGACCACGGCACGGTAGCTGCGGAGCCTCTCCTTCTCGGCCCGCACCTTCTGCATGGACTGCAGCTCCGGGTCCTGCCAGTGCCAGAGGTCGACCTTGAGCGGCTCCGGTGCGTCCTTGGCCGGCTCCGGGGGCAGCGGGGCGGTGCCCAGGAAGAGGCGGCGGCCGTCCTTGCTGAAACGCAGGCTGGCGTGCTCGCTGGGGGAGAAACCCTCCCGCAGCCCCGCGTTGCCGGCGGCCAGCAGCTCGACGGCGCCGGCTTCGTCCGCGCGCCAGTGGTACAGCTTGAAGGGCGTGGCGGGGGCCTTGGCGTCGTCCTTGCCATCACCCTTGCCGTCCTCCTTGCGCTCCGCGCCGGCGTCCTGGGCCAGATGGTCCCGGTTGCTGACGAAGGCCAGCTGGCGGCCGGCGTCGTCGAACTGCAGCTGCCGGTAGGCGCCCCGGCCGCCCAGGAGCAGGCGCGGCTCGCCGCCCGTGCCGGCGAGGAGGTAGACCCCGTCGCGCGGGGGCTTGGCGTCCTTCGGGGCTTTCGAGTCCTTCGTGTCTTTCGGGGCCGGCGTGGTGACGGCAAACGCCAGCCGCAGGCCATCCCGGCTCCAGGCGAAGGCACTGACGTCCTCCAGGCGCTGGCGCTGGCCGTCGGCGGGATTCACCAGCAGCAGCGCGGTGCCGGCATCCTTCTTCCGGCCGGCCTCGGCGCTGGCATGGCTGGCCCCGAAGAAGCCGGTCTCGCTGAGGGCGATCTGGTCCGGGCCGTCGTCGTCAGCCGGGGCGGTGCCGGCCTTGCGGGTGTCGCTCTTGGCATCGGTCTTGCCGTCCGGCTTGGCCGGCGCTTCCAGCCACAGGGCCAGGCGGCTGCCGCCGTCCTCGGCGAAGGCGACGCGCTTGACGCGGTCCACGGTCTCGAAGCGGCCGCTGTCAAGATCCAGCCAGCCGGCGCCTGGCTTGGGCGCGTCGTCGCCCTTCTTCTTGTCCTTGCGGGCCTGGTCCTGCGCCGCGCGCGTGGGAGCCTGGGCAAAGGCCAGGAAGCGGCTGTCGGCACTGAACACGGGCTGCAGGCCGCGCGGCACGCGCCATTCCTGCCCGTCGGCCAGCCGACGCACGACCAGCTCGCCATCGCTCTCCTGCCCGACCAGGGCATACGCGGCGAAGCGGCCGTCCCGCGACAGCACGGCGCCCTGGATGCTGCGCCACGGGGCGTAGTCGCTGTAGGCGAGGGCCCGCTTGGCGGCGTCGGTGCCGGCCTCCGCGGCCGTCGCGGCCCCCAGCGGCAGGAGACTGCAGACACCGGCCAGCACGAGGGCGCGGGCGCTGCGGGTGAGGAGGGAGCGGCGTTGGAGCATGGCGGGCACAGACAAAGACAGGCAGGCCCGCTTTATAGCAAGCCGGGAGGTCCGCGCCATGCCTTCTGGTTGGGAACTCGCCACCAGAATTCATGATGGACGCTCCGGCACATCGGCCGATCCCGGCCCGGCGGCGTGCTCAGGGCGGGAGCTGGGCGAGGGCCGCCTCGAAGGCCTCCGGCTGGTAGCCCACGATCATGCGCCGCCCGATGAGGACGACGGGCACGGCCTGCCCCTCTCCCAGGCTTTGCAGGCGGCGCTGCTGTTCGGGGTCCTGTTGCACGTCCAGGTCGGCGAAGGGGATCCGGCGGGCCTGGAAGTAGGCCCGCGCGGCCTTGCAATAGCGGCAGCTGGCGGTGCCATACAGGAGCACCGGCTCGGCGTGGCCCTGGAAGTGGGCGCGGTAGTCGCCCTCGGTATAGGCTGGGCGCAGCCACGTCGGCACGCGGGGCGCGGCATAGCCGGCCGCGAGGCCCAGCGCCACGATGGCCAGCGCGGGACCGAATCGGCGTAGCAGGCGATGCATTGGCAGAAGGCCTCGCGGCCCGGATGGAGGAGGTTCAGGGGATGGCGCGGCAGGCGCCGGGGGCGCGGCGCCCTCGGGCCTGCCGCCCGGTGGAGCCCGCCTCAGGCGGGCCCCATGGCACGACGTCAGGGATAGATGTCATCGCACTCGGCGATGCACTCGGCGTACTCGGGGGTGCCCTTCAGGAAGGCCTTGGCGCAGGCCTTGTAGCAGAAGTAGCTGGGCGGCGGGTAGGCAATGGCTCCCCCGCAGATGGCGGCCAGTGCGAACAGGGCAATGCGCTTCTTGATCGATTTCATGATCCAGTCCTTGGTCAGGTGTGGGCGACCGCTTGGATGCGGTCAGGGCTGGATCCCTCCAGGGTGGCAGGCCTCCTGGGGCCTGACTCTGGAGCGCGATGCTAATCCGTCAGATGCGCGGTGGTGTTGGTGCTTGCCCGGGGGTCAGGCGTCGCCGCCGGGCGGGCCGTAGAGGCTCATGATGCCCTGCACCAGCTGGATGGGGCCGAAGGGCTTGGCGATGAAGAGGTCGGCGCCGGAGGCCTCGAACTCCGCCTGCATGTCCGAGAACGGGCGGGCGCTGACGATCACGACCTTGGGCGCCGTCCCGGGCTCAGCGGCCTGCTTGATCTGGCGGCAGGCCTCGAGGCCCGACATCCCGCCGGGCATCATCACGTCCATCAGGATGAGGTCGGGCTGTTCGGCCTTGACCTTCGCCAGCGCCTCGTCGGCGGTGCCTGCCTCGGTGAGCGAGAAGCTCTGCGCCAGCTCCAGCGTCATGCGCAGCAGATCGCGGATCTCGTTCTGGTCATCAACGATCAGGATTTTTTTCATGGCGATGGTGGCAGTCGGCAGGTGGACGCTAGCCGACGTCCGGGGGTGTGGCAAGCCCGGGGCGCGCCAGACCGGCACAGACCGTGAACAAGTCAGTGTTCTGCGAGCCAGAAGAAGACGGCCGTGAGTCGCTTGTCCGACAGCTGCTCGCCGAAATAGCCGGTCGCGCTGTGGACGAGGGCCGCCTTGTAGAGCAGCAGGCGGTTGAAGCGGTTGTCCACGCGCCGCTCCTCGTACCAGGCCTGCGGCGGCAGGCTGCGCACGTTCAGCGCATCCACCAGGCTCTTGTGCGGCGCGCCCACGAGGTTGCCGCCGATTGCGCCGTTGGGGTAGCGCAGCCGGTAGAAGCTGGTGCCGCTGTCCGCCGGAGGGTCGGGGTGCAGGTAGAGCACGGCGGCATAGGTGCAGAGGTCGCGCCGGTCGGTATGCGGGCGGGCGCCGCATTCCTTGGCCCCGACGAGCTGGGCGACATTGAAGTCCAGCGTCGCCCCATTGGGCGCGGTACCGACCCACAGGCGCCGGGCGCCCGTGAGTTCACGGACACGGCTTTCCAGCTGCGCGATCTCGTCCTCGTTCAGGGCGCCCCGGAAGCGCATGCCCGGCCAGCTCTCCTTGGCGTGGGGAAAGCCGTAATGCCAGTCCTGGTGCTGCAGGCAGCGCTCGCGGATCTCGTGGGCGTTGGGCAGCACGTTGTCGCAGACCCAGTAGTTGCGACCCAGCTCAAGGCCGTCATCGACCAGGCGGGGGGCGGTCGGCGGAATGGGCGGCAGGACCGTGCCGGGCGGGGGCATGGGAATCATGGGCAGGGGCCGCAACGGTGGCCAGGCGACGTGAACGAGGAGGGCGCCAGCCTAGCACCCGCCTGTCGCCCGGACGCCTGGGGACTTCACCGCTTGCCGGCGGCCCGAGGGGCGGCATCGCGCCGGGCGCGGGCGCAACAAGCTGCATGAGACGGTGTGCAGTTGTTGCAGGCGCGCGCCAGGCGGCCCGAGCCCCTTCACAATGCGCCGCCGCCCCCTGTGGGCCTCCCTCCCGAGCCGTCATGCCGTCTTCCTCCCTGCCTTCCCGCAAGCCCCTGGGCGTGCTGAGCCTTCTGTTGCTGCTGCAGGCATGCGGGGGCGGGGGCTCGTCCACGGCGCCGACGCCCGCGCCGGTGCCGACCTCCCCGGCGGCGTCGGCCCCTGTGCCTGCGCCTGCGCCGGCACCTGCGCCCGCACCGGCACCGGCACCTGCGCCCGCACCAGCACCAGCACCAGCACCAGCACCAGCGCCAGCGCCTACGCCTACGCCTACGCCTACGCCCGCTCCTGCTCCTGCTCCTGCTCCTGCTCCTGCTCCTGCCCCGGCACCAGCACCAGCACCAGCACCAGCACCAGCACCCACGCCCACGCCCACGCCCAGGCCCACGCCCACGCCCACGCCGACACCTTCACCCACCCCCCTGGCGGCCGACTGCGGTCTGCCGGACTTCCAGGCCAGCCTGCTGCGCCTGGTCAACACGCAGCGGCAGCGCGGCGCGGTCTGCGGCACGCAGTCGATGCCGGCGGTCAGTGCGATCCGCTGGAGCACGGCGCTCGCGCAGGCAGCGCAGCGGCACTCCCAGGACATGGTGGACCGCAACTTCTTCGACCACACGGGATCGGACGGCAGCAATGCCGGGCAGCGCATCAGTGCCGCCGGCTATCGGTGGTCCTCGTGGGGCGAGAACATCGCCGCGGGGCAGAGCTCGGCCGAGTCCGTCGTGCAGGCCTGGATGAACAGCGAGGGCCACTGCCGCAACATCATGAACGCGCGCTATGTGGACATGGGCCTCGCCTGCGTGCGGGCCAACGGTGGCACGGGCCGCCTGACGTGGACGCAGGACTTCGCCTCGCCCTGATCCAGGCGGCGCTGCCTCAGCCGAGCGCCAGTCCCATCACGCCCAGGGCGATGAACGCGGCGCCGAGCAGGCGCAAGGCGCGGTCGCCCTCCCCGAGCAGCGAGCCGCCGGCCAGCGCGGCGAAGAGCATCGACAGCTCCCGCGCCGGCGCCACATGGCTCAGCGGTGCCAGCCGCATGGCATACAGCACCATCACATAGCTGGCCGGTCCCAGCACGGCGACCGCCAGGGCGACACGCCATTGCCGACGCCAGGCGGCGCGGAAACCGGCCGGGTCGCGCAGGGCCAGGGGCAGCATCACGGGGATCCGCAGCACATTGCCGAGGTAATCCAGCACGATGGGCGAGATGAGGAGGATCTTCACCGAGTAGCCGTCCAGCACGGTGTAGCCCGCGATGCAGGCCCCCGTGATGGCGCCCCAGCGCAGGCCCAGCAGGACCCGCGCCTTGCGCGCCGGGTCGTGCGCCTGACGCAGCAGCGCCGGGCCGCCCGCGATGAGGAACACGCCGGCGACCACGGCCAGTGCGCCGATGGCGCCGGTCATGCTCAGGGGTTCGTCCAGCAGCAGCACGGCGCCGAGCGTGCTCAGCAGTGGGCCGCTGCCGCGCGCCACCGGGTAGACCACGGTGAGGTCCGAGACGCGGTAGCCGTAGAGCAGGCAGTTGAAATAGACGAGGTGCAGCACCGCGCTGGCCGCCAGCGCCGCCCATTCGACCGCCCCGAAGCGCGGCACCGTGTCCCAGCCCTGCCAGAGGGCCACGGGCGCCCACACGAGGCCGACGAGGATGGCGCTGATCAGCACCACCTCTTGGCCGCCGCCATGGCGCTTGACGATGAGGTTCCAGCTGGCGTGGCACAGCGCAGCGGCGAGGACGAGGAGCAGGGCAAGGGGGGTCATGGCGGGCGGCGGTCCGCGCCGGGCGAGAGGCCCGCGCGGGGCCTGCAGTATGCCTGCGCCTGCCCGCCGAGGTTGCCGCTTGGGGGCAGGGCGGAGGGTCCGCTGCGCGAGGGGCGACGCCGCCGTGCCGCCTCGTCGCCGTGCACGCCTTTGCGGCGCTAGTGTCCTGCGCCACAATGGTTGCATGACTGCCTCCGACGCCCTGCTGACCCTGCCGCCGGTCGCCCGCCCCGGCGACCCGCTCCCGGCCGTGGACACCCCCGCCCTGCTGTTGGATCTCGATGCCTTCGAGCGCAATGTCCGGCAGATGCAGGCCGCCGCGGACTCCGCCGGCGTGGCGCTGCGTCCGCATGCCAAGGCACACAAGTGCGTGACCATCGCGCAGGCCCAGATGGCGGCGGGGGCGGTGGGCATCTGCTGCCAGAAGGTCAGCGAGGCGATGCCCTTCGTGCAGGCGGGCATCCCGGACATCCTCATCAGCAACGAGGTCGTGGGGGCGGCCAAGGCCGGCCAGCTGGCCCGGCTCGCCGGGCGCACGCGGCTGAGCGTCTGCGTGGACCACGAGCTGCAGGTCGAGCAGCTGGCGCAGGCCTGCGAGGCGGCGGGCAGTCGCCTGGACGTGCTGGTGGAGATCAACATCGGGCAGGACCGCTGCGGTGTGGCCGATGCCGACGCCGTGCTGCGCCTGATCGACGCCCTGTGCCAGTACCCCGACACCCTGCGCTTCAAGGGGCTGCAGGCCTACCAGGGAGCGCTGCAGCATGTGCGTGGCGTCGAGGCGCGCCGTGAGGCCGTGCAGCGCGCCACCGACCGCGCGGCGGCGGTGCTGCAGTCCTTGCAGGCCCAGGGCGTCGTGTGTGAGACGGTGACCGGCGGCGGCACGGGCAGTGCCGCCTTCGACCTCGGCCTCGGGCTGTACACCGAGCTGCAGCCGGGCTCCTACGTCTTCATGGACGCCGACTACGGCCGCAACGACGTCGCCGATGAAGGCCTGCGCTTCGAGCACGCGCTGCTGCTGGCGAGCACCGTCATGAGCGAGGGCGTCGGAGACCGTGCGGTGCTCGATGCCGGACTCAAGTCTCTCAGCGCGGAGTCCGGCATGCCCTGGGTCTGGGAAGCCGGCGGGCGCAGCCCGCGCTGGGACTATGTCTCCGCGAACGACGAGCACGGCCTCCTGCAATGCCGGGCACCCGGCTCGGCGAAGCCGGCGCTGGGAACGCAGGTCCTGCTGGTGCCCGGGCATTGCGACCCGACGCTGAACCTGCACGATCAGCTGGTCGTGCATCGCCAGGGGCGCGTGGAGGCGCTGTGGGCGATCGAAGCCCGGGGGCTCAGCCGCTGAGCCAGCGCTGGCGAAGCGCCGTCGCCATCAGGATCGACCGGCCTCCCAGGCGGCACGGCAGGCCGTGAGGCGCTGTGCATCCAGCCCGCGCACGAGGCAGACGGCCGAGACGCCGCAGCGCGCGGCCGCCTCCACCTGAGCCGCCTCCAGCACGCCGCCGATCGCCACGACCGGCCGCCCCGCCATGCGCGCCCACCACGCCAGCTGGCTCAGACCCTGGGCCAGCCAGGGCATGTGCTTGGTCGTGGTGGCCCAGACGGGGCCGCAGGCGATGTAGCGCGGCGCCAGCCCGCGTGCCCGCACCAGCTCCCACAGGCTGTGGCTGGACAGGCCGAGCGCCATGCCGCTGTCCAGGATCCGCCGGCGCTGCATCGCGTCCAGGCAGGCCCAGTCCTCCTGGCCCAGATGCAGGCCGGTGGCCCCGACCTCCAGGGCCAGCTGCCAGTGGTCGTTGATCCAGAACTGCGTGCCCGGATGGTCGCGCATGCACTGCACGGCTCGCGTGACGCGTGCCCGCAGTGACGCGGGATCCAGGCCGGGGGTGGTCTTGCTGCGCAGCTGCAGATGCGGCAGGCCCCAGCCCGCCACGGCCGCGAGGCGTTCCTCGTCCTCGACGATGCCGTAGAGCCCGGGCGCGAAGGCGCCGGGCTCGGCGGCACCGGTCAGCACCGTTTGCCAGCGGGCGAGGGTGGCCGCGTCGGGGCGGGTCTCGTCGCCGAATCCCATCACCGGCAGGGCCTCGGGGGCGTGGATGAAGGAGGCCGCCGGGCGCAGCGGACCGGCACCCGCACCGGCCGCATGCCCCTGGCGCAGGCCGTGCCAGCTGCACATCTTGGCCAGCACCAGCGCGTCGGCCGGCGGGAAGCCCCGGGCCAGTGCGGCGGCCGCGGCGCTGGCGAAGGTGCAGCCGCTGCCGTGATGGTGCAGGGGCGTCTGCTGCTGGCGCGGCAGGGCCATCCAGCCGCGCAGCCCCGGGCCGGCGTGCGGGGGCAAGTCCAGCCAGTCGAGGGCCAGGTCTTGCGCGCCAGGCACGGGCAGGGCGTCGTCACCCCCCGTGATGCAGACGCCCGCCTGGGGGGCGAGATGCTGGCGCAGGGCCGCCGCGAGTGCGGGGACATCCAGCGCCTCGCGAGACGCGGCGCCAGGCAGGTGCGCCAGCAGGGCCAGCGCCTCGCGCCGGTTGGGCGTGACCAGGGTGGCCTGGGGCAGCAGGCGCTCGCGGCAGGCCTGCAGCAGGGCGTCGCTGCAGAAGGCCGCACCGCCCGCGCTGGCACCGAGCACCGGGTCCACGACCAGGTCCACGCGCCGACCATCGGCGCGCAGGGCGGCGAGCGTCTCCAGCAGCGCCTCGATGGCCTCGACGCTGCCCAGCAGGCCGGTCTTGATGACGCGCGGGGTCAGGTCTTGCGCGAGCGCGGCGAGCTGATGGCGGATCTGGGCGGCCGGCACGGGATGCAAGGCCTGCACGCCGAGCGAGTTCTGCGCGGTGATGGCCGCGACCACCGGGCAGAGATGGACGCCGAAGGCCGCTGCGGCCCGGGCGTCGGCACTGAGGCCTGCCGCACCGCCGCTGTCGTGGCCGGCCACGCTCCAGATGACGGGGGGCGTGGCCTCCTGCGTCCAGTCGGGCAGCTGCGTCAGCGCAGGGTCCGGGGCCTCGAACCAGGGTGAGGGCAGGCTGGGGTGGGGCAGGGCGGTCGTCAGGGTCGCCATGGTCGTCATCCCAGCAGGAAGGCGTGATCGCCCACCGGCGTGCTGGCCACGGCGAAGTCCTGCGGGGCCATCAGCCCGGCTCGTCGGGCCGTGCGGCCGGCGAGGACGGCATCGCGGAAGGCCGCCGCCATGCGCACGGGATCGCGCGCCTGGGCCACGGCCGAGTTCAGCAGCACGGCATCGAAGCCCATCTCCAGCGCCTCCGCCGCCTGCGAGGGGGCACCCAGGCCGGCATCGACGATCAGCACGGCGTCCGGCAGCCGCTCTCGCAGCGTGCGCAGACCGTGGCGGTGCAGCAGGCCCTGGCCGGATCCGATGGGCGCGCCCCAGGGCATCAGCACCGCGCAGCCCACCTCCAGCAGTCGGCGGCACAGCACCAGGTCCTCGGTGCAGTAGGGGAAGACGGTGAAGCCGTCGCGCACCAGCTGCGCGGCGGCGTCGAGCAGCTCGAAGGGGTCCGGCTGCAGCGTGTGATCGTCGCCGGTGACCTCGAGCTTGACCCAGGCCGTGCCGTACAGCTCCCGCGCCATGTGCGCGAGCGTGACGGCCTCGCGCGCGCTGCGGCAGCCGGCCGTGTTGGGCAGCAGGTGTCCGCCCTGGGCCTGGATGGACTGCAGGGCGAGTGCCACGGCGCCGTTGTCCCCGGCGCCCTGGAGGCTGCGCTTGAGACCCACGGTCAGCACCTGGCTCTGCGAAGCCCGGATGGCCTCGCTCAGGATCTGGGGGCTCGGGTAGCCCGCCGAGCCGATGAAGAAGCGGCTGCGCAAGGCACGGCCGTCGATGTGCAGGAGATCGTCCATGGCGCGTCTCAACCGCCCACGATGGGACGGAACAGGAGGATGTGGTCGCCCTCGCGCAGCTCATGCAGGCCGCGATGCTCGCGCGGCACGTGCTGGCCGTTGACGGCCGTCGCGGCGGCCTCCTGGGCCTGGCCGAGCAGGCTCAGCAGCTGGGCGAGCGTGCAGCCGTCGGGCACTTCCATGGGCTGGCCGTCCAGGTGGACGCGCAGCGAGCTGGGCACGGTGGTGGCGTAGTGATCGATGCGTGGCGTCATGGCAGGTTTCATGCGGGGTCGGGCAGCGCGCCGAGGCCGCTGCGCCGGAGAAGTTGGTCGACGAGGGCCGGCGCCAGCAGCCAGCCGTGGCGGTAGAGCCCGTTCAGGCGCAGCAGGCCGGCTTCGTGGTGGAGGTGGGGCTGGTGGTCGGGCAGTGCCGGGCGCAGGTTGCGGTCCAGGCGCGTGATGCGGGCCTCGCCGAGCTGCGGCATCACGCTGTGGGCCGCCGCCATCAGCTCGACGGCGCTCTGCAGGCTCACCGGGCTGCGGTCCTCGCTCTCGATCTCGCTGGCGCCGATGAGCAGCTGGTCCGCCGTGCGGGGCACGAGGTAGACGCGATGGCGCGGATGCAGCAGGCGCACCGGCCGCGTCAGTCCGTGGCCCGGCGCCTCCAGGGCGATGACCTCGCCGCGCACGCCGCGCAGGGCGGGCAGCTGCGACCGGGCGCCCAGGCCGCGGCAGTCGATGACCCAGTCGGCATCGAGGCCGCGGCCGTCCGCGAGCGTCAGCCGGTGGGCCTCGCATTGCACGGCGGGCATGGACCAGTGCCAGGCCACGCCGGCGGCGTCGGCCTGCAGCGCGGCCATGGCCTCGAGCGGGTGCACGAGGCCCTCGCCGGGCAGCAGCCAGGCCTGCAGGCCGGCACTGCGTCGCAGCGCGGGCTCCAGGGCGGCCAGGGCCTCGGGGTCCAGCGCCTGCGGCGTCGGGAAAGCGCCGAGTCCCGGCTGCTGCAGGCGGTCCAGCACGCGCCGGGCGGCACCGCCATCGCTGCGCTGGGCCAGCAGCAGGCTGCCGTTCAGCTGCAGTCCGACCGGCCGGCACCGACGCAGCTGCTGCACCAGGCCGGGCCACAGCGCCAGCGAGCGCCAGCCCGCCGCGGCGATGGCGACGTCCGCCTTCTCCAGCTCGGCCAGCGGGCTGAGCATGCCGGCTGCGGTGAACGCGGCGGCACCGAGGCCGTCGAACATCGGCTCGGGGCCAGGTCTTGCGTCGAAGACCTGCACCCGGTGCCCGGCCCGGGCCAGGGCCCAGGCGAAGAGTCGCCCGGCCAGGCCGGCCCCCGCGATGGCGATGGTCGCGCTCATGCGTGCTCCCGGGGGCTCAGGCCTTCTGGATGGGGATGTAGAGCTCCCCGCCCTGCGCCTTGAACTCCGCGCTCTTGGCCTGCATGCCGGCCTCCTGCTCGAGCTGCGCCGCGTAGTCGCGCACGTCCTGCGTGATCTTCATCGAGCAGAACTTCGGTCCGCACATGGAGCAGAAGTGGGCCACCTTGGCGCTGTCCTTGGGCAGCGTCTCGTCGTGGAACTCGCGCGCCGTCTCGGGGTCGAGGCCGAGGTTGAACTGATCCTCCCAGCGGAACTCGAAGCGGGCCTTGGAGAGCGCGTCGTCGCGGGCGCGCGCGCCGGGGTGGCCCTTGGCGATGTCGGCTGCGTGGGCGGCGATCTTGTAGGCCATCAGCCCCTGCTTGACGTCATCGCGGTCGGGCAGCCCGAGGTGTTCCTTGGGCGTGACGTAGCAGAGCATGGCGCAGCCGAACCAGCCGATCATCGCGGCGCCGATGCCGCTGGTGATGTGGTCGTAGCCGGGCGCGATGTCGGTCGTCAGCGGGCCCAGGGTGTAGAAGGGCGCCTCGTCGCAGTGCTTCAGCTGCTCGGTCATGTTGGCCTGGATCATGTGCATGGGCACGTGGCCGGGGCCTTCGATCATGGTCTGCACGTCATGCTTCCAGGCGATCTTCGTGAGCTCGCCCAGCGTGCGCAGCTCGGCGAACTGCGCTTCGTCGTTCGCGTCCGCCAGCGAGCCGGGGCGCAGGCCGTCGCCCAGCGAGAAGCTGACGTCGTAGGCCTTCATGATGTCGCAGATCTCTTCGAAGTGCGTGTAGAGGAAGTTCTCGCGGTGATGGGCGATGCACCACTTCGCGAGGATCGAGCCCCCGCGCGAGACGATGCCCGTGCGGCGCTTCACCGTCATCGGCACGAAGGGCAGGCGCACGCCGGCGTGGATGGTGAAGTAGTCCACGCCCTGCTCGGCCTGCTCGATGAGGGTGTCGCGGAAGAGCTCCCACGTGAGGTCCTCGGCGACGCCGCCGACCTTCTCCAGCGCCTGGTAGATGGGCACGGTGCCGATGGGCACGGGGCTGTTGCGGATGATCCAGTCGCGGGTCGTGTGGATGTTGCGGCCGGTGCTGAGGTCCATGACCGTGTCGGCGCCCCAGCGCGTGGCCCACACGAGCTTCTCGACCTCTTCCTCGATGGAAGAGGTGACGGCGGAGTTGCCGATGTTGGCGTTGACCTTCACCAGGAAGTTGCGGCCGATGATCATCGGCTCCAGCTCCGGGTGGTTGATGTTGGCGGGGATGATGGCGCGGCCGCGGGCGATCTCGTCGCGCACGAACGCCGGCGTGATGACGTCCGGAATGCTGGCCCCGAAGGCATTGCCGGCCAGGCGCTGCTGGCGCTCGGCGTCGGCCTCGTACTCGCGCATCCACTCGAGGCGCTGGTTCTCGCGGATCGCGACGTACTCCATCTCGGGCGTGACGATGCCACGGCGTGCGTAGTGCATCTGGCTCACGTTGGCGCCCGCCTTGGCGCGGCGCGGCTGGCGCTGCAGGCCGGCGCTGAGCTCGCGCAGGCGCAGCTGCTGCGCCTGGTCCCGCAGGCCGTCGTCGATCAGCTGGATCGGGCGGCCCTCGTAGGGTTCGGTGTCACCGCGCGCCTCGACCCAGGCGGCGCGTGGCGCAGGCAAGCCCTTGCTGACGTCGAGGGTGGCGCCCGGGTCCGTGTAGGGGCCGGAGGGGTCGTAGACGCTGATGCGCTCGCCGTTGGTCAGCGCGATCTCGCGCAGGGGCACGCGCAGGTCCGGGTGGATCCGGCCGCTCAGGTGGACCTTGCGCGAGGCCGGCAGCGGCTCGCGGGTCAGGGTCAGGGATGGGGCCAGGGGGCTGCCGTCGGCGAGGCCCGGATCGGTGAGGCTGTTCATGCGGTCTCCAGGTTGGGTCCGGAGGCCGAGCAGGAACCGTCGGGGCGCGAGGGCGCCAGCGGGGCGTGGGTGCGGGGTGGGGCCCGGGTCGCCGCGGGTGCGCCATCTCGCGGATGGCGGCCCTGGTGCCAGGGCCCGCAGCCCCGGCAGGAGGCACGGGCTGGCAGGCTCTTCTTACGCCGGTACGAACCGGATCAAGTTCAGCGGGTCCATGGCTTCCACCACGTCTCAGCCCGACGCCAAGGCCATCGCCTTGGCGCATCAGGGCTCCCCGGAGCAAGGCGCCAGTGTATAGGAGGAAGCGTGCGATCTGCACGCAGGCTTGGTGGAATCCCGCAGTGCCGGTTGCAGACCGGTGGAGGACACTTGTTTCCGGAAGTCATAGGCGTAAGAGACCGCCAACTTCTGAATCAAAACGACGGACGAGCCCGCAGAGGTTCCGCTGTTCACGGGATGGCACGACACCGTGCCAGGGGTCTTAGGGTTGCAATGAGCATGTCCACCAAGCTGTATTCCGCCACCGCGCTGGCGCTGGCCTGCCAGTTGCTGCTGAGCGCAGCCGTGTCCGCCCAGACGGCGGAGCCCGCCGGCAAGGCCGGTTCCGCCTCGGGGCTGAGTGATTCCGACCGCGCCAAGCGCGATGCCGACAAGGTCCTGCAATGGATCAAGTTCCACGCCTCGCACGCCACCAAGCCGGAGGCCCCGGCGCCGGCCCCCAAGCCTGCCCCCACGGCCAAGGCCGCGGCACCGGCGCCCAAGCCGGCCGTGACGGCCGCTGCCGCCGCACCGTCGCAGGCCGCCGCCTCCGTGCCCGCGCCGGCCGCCAGCCAGGAGTCCCAGGTCGCGGCCCGCGAGCCCGAGCCCGCGCCAAAGGCCGAGCTGGTCGCCACCGCTCCCGCCACGCCGCCGGCACCGCCGCCGACCGAACCCACCCGCCCGGCGCCCCAGCCGCAGCCGGAGCCTGAAGAGGAAGTCGCGCTGCGCCTGATCCAGAAGGTCGATCCGGACATCCCGCGCCAACTGGTCAGCAACATCCGCAACGGCTCCGTCATGGTCCGCTTCCAGGTCAAGCCGGACGGCACCACGACCAAGGTGGAGACGCTCGGCAATCCGAACAAGCGCCTGGCCTCGAGCGCGATTGCCGCGGTCCAGCAGTGGAAGTTCGCGCCCATCCCCAAGCAGCGCGAAGCCACCGTCGAGATCGGCTTCAAGCTCGACTGACGCGGCCGCCCGCCCTGCCTGAACGGCCCCATCTCGGGGCCGTTTTCATTGCGGGGTCGGCATCCGGGGGAGCGTCAGGCGCCGCTGGCGCTGCTCGGGCAGCGGCTCAGCGTGGCGACCAGCGCATCGAGGAAGGCACGCGTGCGCAGCGGCATCAGCCGACGCTCCGGGAACACGGCCCAGCAGGGCGTGGGCAGCAGCTCCCAGTCGGGCAGCACGCGCACCAGCTCGCCCCGGTCCACGAAGGGCTGCGCGAAGTGCGCGCCCACCGCCGTGATGCCGACATCGGCGCAGGCCAGGCGCAGCAGCATGTCAGGGGCGTTGACCAGCGTCTTGAGCTGAGGCTGCCCCTCCCACAGCGCCCAGGCGCCCTCGTGCCCGCGGCGCAGCTTCCAGGGGACGGCGTCCCCATGGCGGCTGAGGATCATCAGGCCGTGCATGCTAGTCAGCGCCTGCGGCAGCTGAGGCTCGCCGTGCCGCGCCAGATAGCCCGGCGAGGCATAGAGCCCGGTGCCGATGAGGGCCAGGCGGCGGGCCGCGAGCTGCGAGTCCTCCGGCAGCGTGCCCATGCGGATCGCGAGATCGAAGCCCTCGGCGATGAGGTCCACGCGGCGGGGTGAGAGGTCCAGCTCCAGCTGCACCTCGGGGTTGTCGCGCACGAAGGCGGACAGCATCTCCGGCAGCGCCTGCTGGGCGAAGTCCCCGGGCATGGAGACGCGCAGGCGGCCGCGCGGCCGCTGCTGCCGGTGCAGCGCCAGCGCCAGGGCACCGTCGACCTCGCTGGCCACCACGCGGGCATGCTCCAGCACGCCCTGGCCGAAGTCGGTGAGCGCGAGGCGTCGGGTGGAGCGCTGCAGCAGCTTCTCCCCCAGCCGGTCCTCCAGGGCCGCCATGCGGCGCGAGACGGTGGACTTGGGCAGGTGCAGGCGCTCGGCGGCCCGGCTGAAGCTGCCGGCCTCCATCACGCGGGCAAAGAGCAGCAGGTCGTCGGCATCCAGGCTCATGGTGATTGTTCCGTTGGTGGAACAATCTTATCCATTCGATGGTCTTCTGGTGCTGTCTTGCGATCAATAAAGTTCAGCCATGCCAACAACACGCCGCCCTGCGGCGAGCAAGGAGCCCGGTATGAACATCCTGCAGATCAACAGCAGCGCCCGCCGCCTTCAAGACGATGGCCAAGGCTCGCATTCCACCCGCCTGGCCAATGAGCTGGTCGCCGCCCTGCGCGCAGGCCAACCGGCGGCCCGCCTGGACATCCTGGACCTGGGCCAGCGCAATCTGCCCGCGCTCGATGAAGCCACGCTGCAGGCCCTGTTCACGCCGGCCGAGCAGCGCAGCGAGGCGCAGGCCGCCCGCGTCGCCCAGGACATGGCGCTGATCGAGCAGGTCCGCGCCCAGGACACCCTGGTGCTGGCCGTGCCCATGATCAACTTCGGCATCCCGACCCAGCTCAAGCACTGGATCGACGCCATCGCCAAGGCCGGCGTGACCTTCCGCTACACCGCCAACGGCCCCGAGGGCCTGCTGGGGGGCAAGAAGGTCTACATCGTCCTGACCCGTGGCGGCATCTACCGCGACCAACCGAGCGACACCATGGTGCCCTACCTCAAGACGGTGCTCGGCTTCCTGGGCATGACGGACCTGCACTTCATCTACGCCGAAGGCCTGTCCATGGGCCCCGACGCCGAGGCGCAGGGCCTGGCCGCCGCGCGCGAGCAGATCGCGTCGCTGCTGCAGGGCCAGGGCGAGGCCCAGCCCGCCTGAGGGTAAGTCCCCGGCGCCACGGCGTCGGGGTGCGGGGCCGGGCATGGCACCATCGCGCGCAATTCGATTTCGACAAGGCCGGTCACGGCCCCGCACGAGGAGCGCAAGAGGATGATCTCGACCTGGATTCGCAGCGCGCCGACGCAGGCGCATGTCAGCGTGGCGCTGGTGCGCGTGGCCGTGGCGCTGGTCATCCTCATGCATCCGCTGCATGGCTATGCCCACCTCGAGAACATTCCGCGCTTCGGCGAGTACCTGTCCTCGCTGGGCTTCCCCTACGGCGGCGTGCTGGCCTGGATCGTGCTGCTGGCGCAGACCGCCGCCAGCCTGCTGATGCTGGCCGGGCGCCTGGTGGTGCCGGCCTGCGTCGCCCATGTGGTGGTGCTGCTGACGGGCATCGTGGTGTTTCATTACCCCCTGGGCTGGTATGTCGTTGGCCCGGGTGAAGGCGGCATGGAGTTCAGCGTGCTGATGATCAGCTGCCTCTGTGCCGTGGCCTGGGCCCACTGGCCCCGCCGCCGCGGTCTCTGAGCCGGGGCGCCTGCGGGCCGCGCCGGCCGAGGCGTATCGAAAGGAGATCTCTCATGTCGACCGACACGCTCCCGCTGACCCAACCCCGCCTGGTGGAACGCCTGGTGGCCGGGCAGCCCACCAGCGACGGCGCCGGCGTCAAGCTCACGCGCGTGCTGACCCACACGCTGCAGCAGCGCCTGGACCCCTTCCTGATGCTCGACGCCTTCGGCTCGGACAAGGCCGACGACTACATCGCCGGCTTCCCCGACCACCCGCACCGCGGCTTCGAGACCATCACCTACATGCTTGAAGGGCGCATGCGTCATCGCGATTCCGCGGGCCACGAAGGCCTGCTGCAGAGCGGCGGCGTGCAGTGGATGACCGCCGGGCGCGGCGTGATCCATTCCGAGCTGCCCGAGCAGGAAGAGGGCCGCATGGAAGGCTTCCAGCTGTGGCTGAACCTGCCCGGCCGCAACAAGCTCTGCGAGCCGTGGTACCGCGACATCCCGAGCAGCGAGATCCCGCAATGGACGCAGGACGGCACGGTCGTGCGCGTCATCGCCGGGACCCACCGCGGCGTGGCCGGCGCCGTGCAGCGCGAGCACACCGAACCGGTCTACCTGGACGTCCACCTGCCGCCTGGCGCCAGCTTCGAGCATGCCCTGCCGGACACGCACAACGCCTTCGTGTATGTCTACCGCGGCGCCGTGCGATTCGACAGCGGCTGCACCGTGCCGCAGCAGCGCATGGCGCTTCTCGCCAACACGCCCGGCAGCGACGGCGTGCGCCTGCAGGCGGGCGAGGCGGGGGCCCGGCTGCTGCTCATCGCCGGCCGCCCGCTGGGCGAGCCGATCGCCCAGTACGGCCCCTTCGTGATGAACACGGAAGCCGAGCTGATGCAGGCGGTGCGCGACTTCCAGAGCGGCCGGCTGGCCTGAGGACGCGGCGGGCCGGGACGGGCCACCCGGCGTTGACATGGCTCAAGAATCGGCGGTGTGGTGCAGCGAGTCGTGGCGGCGGTGCAATCTGCACATTGTGCGGATTGCGCCCGTGCTGTCACACTTTGTTGCATGGATACGAAGCTGCAGTACGAGCACGACACCGTCCCCGCCGCCCTGGAGGATCTGACCCACACCGCGGCGCCGCCGCCCGCCGGAGCCCAGGTCCACACCGACCTGGATCAGCTCTGGCGCCACATGCAGACGGGCCATGGCACGCGCGCGGCCCGCCTGGGCGAGGCCCTGATCGCCGCCGGTCTGCTGAGCCGGCCTCAGCTGCAGCGGGCCCTGAGCCGGCAGCTCGGGGCGGTGCCCCATCTGCCGCTCGGTGAGCAGCTGGTCAAGGACGGCGTGCTGAGCCCGGCTCAGCTGCGGCAGATGCTCGCCTCCTGGCAGGGCGTGCCCACCGTGGACCTGGCCCGCGTGCGCCCCGAGCCCGAGGCCCTGGCCCAGGTGCCCCGCATGATCGCGCTGCGCGAGTCCGTCTGCCCGCTGATGGTGCGGGCCGACGAGCTGGTGGTGGCCGTCGCGGACCCCTGGGACCAGCACCTGCTGGACGTGCTGCGCTTCGTCAGCGAGCTGCACGTGCGGCCGGTCCTGGCCCGGCCCGGCACCTTGCTGCCCGCCATAGCCCGGGCCTACCAGCAGGACCTGACGAGCGCCGCGCGGGGGGCCGGCGAGGCCCCGGACAAGGCCCTCGCCCCGGACGTGCAGGCCACGACCATCCGCGAACTGGCCCAGCAGCTGGCGGAGTCCGACGGCCTGACGGGCGACGCCGAGGTCGGCGTGGTGGCGGAGTCGGACAACACGCTCGTGCGCCTGGTCAACCGGCTCATCGCCGATGCGGTCGAGCTGGGCGCCTCGGATATCCACATCGAGGCCTCGGATGCCCCGCGTCCGGTGCGCGTGCGCCTGCGCATCGACGGTGATCTGGTCCGCTACCTGGAGCTGCCCACGCGGGTGCGCTTCGCCCTCATCGCCCGCCTGAAGATCATGGCGGACCTGGACATTTCGGAGCACCGCCGCCCCCAGGACGGCAAGATCGACTTCAGCCGTTTCGGCGGCCCGCCGGTGGAGCTGCGTCTGGTCACGGTGCCCACCAACACCGGCCTGGAGGATGTGGTGCTGCGCCTGCTGGGAGGCATGAAGCCGCTGCCGCTGGATGAGATCGGCCTGTCGCCCGGCAATCTGGACGGGCTGCGGCGGGTGATGGCCAAGTCCTACGGGCTGCTGCTCATCTGCGGTCCCACGGGCTGCGGCAAGACGACCACGCTGCACTCGGTGATGCGCGAGCTCAACGAGGACAAGCGCAAGATCTGGACCGCCGAGGACCCCATCGAGATCACACAGGAAGGCCTGCGCCAGGTCCAGGTCAACGCCCGCATCGGCTGGACCTTCGCGGCGGCGATGCGGACGTTTCTGCGGGCCGATCCGGACGTGATCATGATCGGCGAGATGCGGGACGAAGAGACCGCGCGCATCGCCATCGAGGCCTCGCTCACGGGCCACCTGGTGATGTCCACGCTGCACACCAACTCGGCGCCCGAGAGCGTGACCCGGCTGCTCGAGATCGGGCTGGACCCCTTCATGTTCTCCGACTCCCTGCTGGGCGTGCTGGCGCAGCGGCTGGTGCGCCGGCTGTGCCGGGACTGCCGGGTCGCGGAGCCGCTCGACGACCGGGCCGCGCACTCCCTGGCGCAGCTCTATCTCCAGACCCCGCCGCCCGGGCTGACGACCGAGGCCCTGCTGGCCCGCTGGCGCGAGCGCTTCGGCGTGGACGGCCGGCTGGTGCAGTACCGTCACCATGGCTGCGACGCCTGCGGGGGCAGCGGCTACCGGGGCCGGCTCGGCATCCACGAGCTGCTGGTGGCCGACGAGCCGCTGCGAGGGCTGGTGCGCCGCCGGGCGCCTGCCGCCGAGATGTTCCAGCTGGCCCTGCAGGCCGGCATGCGCACGCTGCGCCAGGATGGCATCGAGAAGGTGCTGGCCGGCCTGACCGACCTCTCCGAGGTGCTGGCGGCCAGCAACCAGTGACGGACCCATGACCGCAAGGAGCTCCAGATGACACCTCCCCCCGCCGACGCCCACCTGGCCGGTCCGCTGAACCTGGAAGTGCCCGCGCTGCTGCTGAGCAGCCTCGGCGAGTGGCTGGCGCGCCAGGCGCTGCAGTTGCAGGCCGAGGCTGACCGTCCGGAGCGGGTCGTCCGGGCCGGCGCGGCGCTGGAGCAGCTGGGGCTGGAGATGCAGGCGCTGGTCCACGCGCTGCGCGGCGCACGGCCCGGCGCCGCGGAAGCGCTGGACCTGCACGCGGCGGCGGCACAGGCGCTGGCGCTGTGGGCGCCCGCCTGGCATCGGGCCGGGCTGCGTGCCGAGCTGCTGCCGGGGCCCGCCCTCGTGCAGCACCTCGATGCCGGACTGCTGCAGCACGCCCTGGACCTGCTGCTGGGTCATGGCCTGGCGGGCGGGCGGGACGTGCGGCTGAGCCTTTCAACACTCGACGAGGCCCGCCACCGCCTGTGCCTGTCCGGCCTCGGGCCGGCTGCCGCGGAGGATGAGCTGCACTGGCAGCTGCTGCGACTGCTGGCCCGGGCGCGCGGCTGGGCGCTGCTGCGCCGCGAGACGCCCGCGGGGACGATCGACGTCGAGCTGCATCTGGGACCGGCCGTGGGCCTGGATCACCCCTCGGCGGGGGCGGAAGGCGCGGCCCTGCCCCGGCGCCGCCTGGACCGGTCGATGCGGGTGCTCGTGCTGGATCCCCAGGAGAGCAGCCGCGTCGAATGCGCCCGTCTGCTGGGGGCGGCCGGCCTGGCCTTCGACTGCCATGCGACGCTGGACGATGCCCGCGCGCGGCTTGAATCGGCCGATCCGGGCTGGGATGCGCTCGTGTCCGGCATTCCCGCCGAGGCCCCGGGCCTGGCGGCCCTGGTGGAAGCGCTGCGGCAGCGCCACGGCCTGCGGTGCTGGATCGAGCTGGGCGACGAGGACTACCGCTTCGACATCGCCGTGCCCGACAGCACCCGCCCGGCGCGCCTGGGCCGGGCGGACCTGCCGCACACGCTGCTGCAGGCGCTCGCCGGCTGACGAGTGCGAGTCGCGCGGGCGGCCGACCGTCAGCCGCTGGCGCCGCCGGCCAGGCCCTCGAGGATGGGGCAGTCCGGCCGTTCGTCCCCGTGGCAGCACTGGGTGAGCTGCAGCAGGGTCTGGCGCATGGCCTGCATCTCGGCGAGCCGGCGGTCGAGGTCGGCGATGTGGGCCTGCGCGATCTTCTTCACCTGGCTGCTGGCCCGGTCGCGGTCCTGCCAGAGCCTCAGCAGCTCGGCGATCTCCGCCATCGAGAAGCCCAGGTCCCGGCCGCGCCGGATGAAGCGCAGCAGATGGACCTCGCGCTCGCTGTACTGCCGGTAGCCGGACTCGGTGCGGGGCACCTCGCCGAGCAGGCCGAGGCTTTCATAGTGGCGCAGCATCTTGGCCGACACGCCCGAGCGCGCCGCGGCTTCGCCAATGTTGAGACGTCCGTTCATCGGGTGGGCCTCCAGCGCTGCAGCAGCAGCGCGTTGCTGATCACGGTGACGCTGGACAGGGCCATCGCCGCGCCGGCGATCACGGGGTTGAGCAGTCCCAGCGCCGCCAGCGGGATGCCCACGACGTTGTAGGCGAAGGCCCAGAAGAGGTTCTGGCGGATCTTGGCGACCGTGCGCCGGGAGATGTCGATGGCTTCGGCCACCAGGCGCGGGTCCGGGCGCATGAGCGTGATGCCCGCCGCGTGCATGGCGACGTCCGTGCCGCTGCCCATGGCCAGGCCGACATCCGCCGCGGCCAGGGCCGGCGCGTCGTTGATGCCGTCACCCACCATGGCCACGCGCCGGCCGCCGGCCTTGAGCGCCGTCACCTGCTCGGCCTTGTGCTCCGGCAGCACCTCCGCGTGGACCTCGTCCAGCCCCAGTTCGCGGCCCACGGCCTCGGCCGCGCCGCGGTTGTCGCCGCTGAGCAGCACGGTGCGCAGGCCCAGCTGCCGCAGCTGCGCGATGGCCTCGCGCGCGCCGGGCTTCACCGGGTCGCCGAAGGCCAGCAGCCCGAGCAGCTCAGCGGGCGCCTCGGGGGCGGGGCGCCGGGCGAGCCAGGACAGCGTGCGGCCCTCGGCCTGCAGCGCCGTCGCCGCGGCCTCCAGCGGCGCGAGCGTCACGCCCAGCTCCTGCATGTAGCGCTGGCTGCCGAGCATCAGCGCCTGCCCGTCCAGCTCGGCCGACAGTCCACGGCCGGGCACGGCGCGCAGCGAGGTCGCCCGGGGCAGAGACCGGCCCGCAGCCGCCTCCTGCCAGGCGCCGAGCACGGCCTTGGCCAGCGGATGCTCGCTGCCCTGCTGCAGGATGGCGGACAGCCGCAGCAGCTCGTCGGCGGCGAGGGCCCCGGCGGGCTGGTGCGCCAGCAGGCGGGGGCGGCCCTCGGTCAGCGTGCCGGTCTTGTCGAAGGCGACCACCTCCAGCTGGCGCGCCATCTCCAGCGCCTCGGCGTCCTTGATCAGGAGCCCGCGCCGCGCGGCCACGCCGGTGCCGGCCATCAGCGCCGCGGGCGTCGCCAGGCCCAGCGCGCAGGGGCAGGCGATGACGAGCACCGCCACTGCATGCAGCACCGCGCGCTCCCAGTCGCCCGTGCCCAGGCCCCAGCCGAGCACCGTCAGCGCGGCGAGAACCACCACCACCGGGACGAAGACGGCGCTGACCTGGTCAACCAGGCGCTGGATCGGCGCCTTGCCGGCCTGCGCGGACTCCACGAGGCGCACGATGCGCGCCAGCGTGGACTCGGCCCCCAGCGCCCGCACCGCCAGCAGCAGCAGCCCCTCGCCATTCATGGCACCGCCGACGACGGCATCGCCCTCGCCCCGCGCCACCGGCAGGCTCTCGCCGGTGATCAGCGATTCGTCCACATGGCTGGCGCCCTCCAGCACCGTGCCGTCGACCGGGATGCGCTCGCCCGGGCGCACCACCACGCGATCCCCGAGCGCCAGCGTGGCGACCGGCACGTCCTGCTCGCTGCCGTCGGCGCGGCGCAGGCGGGCGGTCTCGGGGCGGAGCTTGCGCAGCGCGCGGATCGCCTCCGTCGTGCGGTGCTTGGCGCGGGCCTCCAGCTGCTTGCCCAGGAGCACGAGGGTGATGACCACGGCGGCCGACTCGAAATAGAGCGACATGCTCATGGGGCCATGGCGCAGCAGCTCGTAGACCGACAGCCCGTAGGCCGCGCTCGTGCCCAGGGCGACGAGCAGGTCCATGTTGCCGCTGCCGGCCTTCAGGGCTGCCCAGCCCTTGCGGTAGAAGCGGGCGCCCAGCACAAACTGCACCGGCGTGGCCAGCGCCAGCTGCAGCCAGCCGTCCAGCATCCAGTGCGCCCCCCACAGCATGCCGACCATGGGCAGCAAGAGCGGCAGGCTCAGCAGCACGGCCAGGGCCAGGCCGAGCCGCCCCTCCTGCAGCGACTGCCACAGCATGCCCTTGGGCTCCTCGGCCGTCTGGCCTTCGTCCTGGAGCCGGGCGCCGTAGCCTGCGCGGGTGATGGCGGCGATCAGGCTGTCGCTGTCCAGCGTGGCCAGGCCGCGCACGCTGGCGGTCTCGGTGGCGAGGTTCACGGTGGCGTCCAGCACGCCCGGCAGCTTGCGCAGTGCCTTCTCGATCCGGCCGACGCAGGACGCGCAGGTCATGCCGGTGACCTGCAGCTGCCAATGCCGCTCCCGCAGTCCGTAGCCGCCCTGCTGCAGCGCGGCGGCAAGCACCGGGAGGCTGGCCTCGCCGGAGAGTTCAGCCTGCTCGGTCGCCAGGTTGACCGTCACGGCAGCGACGCCGGGAACCTTGGCCAGCAGGCGCTCGACGCGCTTAACGCAGGAGGCGCAGCTCATGCCCGTGATGGGCAGGGTCAGGGGGGCAGGGGTGTTCATGGCGCCAGTCTCAAGCTTCACCTGATGGTAAGGTCAAGCCGTGCTCGGCGGTCTGTGACCCGCCCGGGTCTGTGCTTGACCTTGCCATGATGGCAATGAATAAGCTGCAGCGCGAATCAACTGTCTAGGAGCCTTCCATGCGTACCTTCCACCTTCCCGACATGAGCTGCGGCCACTGCGTGGCGGCCATCACCGAGGCGCTGAAGGCCGTCGATCCCGAGGTTAAGCTGGAGTTCCAGCGCGAGGCCCGGACCGTGCAGGTCGGCAGTGCCGCCGAGGACGCCCGGCTGGTCGAGGCGCTTACCGAGGCCGGCTACCCGCCGAAACTGGTGTAAACCCCTGGCGCGATGCGCACCTTCCCCGCGGCCGCCCGATTTATGTGCAGCTGCTCACGGTGCCTGGGCGGGGAGGGGGCAGAAGGAGCGCCGAAACGGGCCTGAACCGGCTTTGGGGCGGGCGCTGCGCGCGCACGCCGTCGCGCCGACGGCGGCATCTGTGGCATTCCTGCATCACATGCCCGCAGACTTGGTGGAGTTCCCAGATACGTTTCTACACACGGATGAAACAATCGCCCCGCGCTGTCCGGTGTACCGCACGTCGGGGACTTGGCAGCGGGCAACTACTACATCAGAGCTACGGCTCCGCCACAAGTGGCGCCATGTCAGAGGGCTTTCCAATGTCTCGAATCATCATCAGCCAGCGCAAGCTTGCGCTGTCCACCCTGGCCATCGCCAGCAGCGTCGCCTGCCTGTCGGCACACGCTCAGGCCCAGTCGGAACCCGTGCAGCTGCAGCGCGTGGAAATCACCGGCTCCAACATCAAGCGCCTGGCCGCCGAGACCGCATCCCCGGTCCAAGTGATCACCCGCAATGAAGTCAAGCAGACCGGCGCTAACACCGTGCGCCAGGTGCTGGACACCATCACCGCCACCAACACCGGCGAACTGCGTGACGACGGCAACAGCTCCAGCTTCGCCGCCGGCGCCACTGGCGTGGGCATGCGCGGCCTGGGCAAGGCTGCCACCCTCGTGCTGCTGAACGGCCGCCGCATCGCCAACTTCGGCCTGGCCGACGGCGCCAAGGAAACCTTCGTCAACATCGATTCCATCCCGGCCGACGTGATCGACCGCGTGGAAATCCTGAAGGACGGCGCCTCCGCCATCTACGGCTCCGACGCCATGGCCGGCGTGATCAACATCATCACCCGCCGCGACTACAGCGGCGTGGGCCTGTCCGCCAGCTACCAGCGTGGCGTTTCGCCCGCCACCGGCAAGCAGACCACTGCAGGTATCGTGGCCGGCATGGGCGACATGGCCCGCGACCGCTACAACGTGCTGGCCAACCTCGAGCTGTACAAGCGCGAGGGCTACATGCAGAAGGACATCATTCCTTACTACCCCGCGTGGCATAAGCAGTTCGTCAGCCCGGCCTTCGGCGATCCGAGCCTCGTGTCCTACCCTGGCAACCTGCTGAAGGGCGCCAAGGACAAGAACGGCAACTTCGTCGCCTCCTCGCGCGTGGCCAGCCCGCTGTGCCCGGCTTCGCAGCTGAACAGCGCCAAGGCTTGCACGAGCGACCTGACCGGCATCAACCCCTTCTCGGACCCTGCGCAGCGAGTGAACCTGTACACGGCCGGCCGCTACGCCGTGAACGAGAACGTGGAAGCCTTCGCTGAAGTGAGCCTGTCGCACACGAAGACGGAGTACCGCGATCTGCCCTTCGGCATCAACAGCCCGGGTACGCCCTTCCGTTGGTTCGATGGCAACAGCAAAACCATCCAGACGGTCAACAAGCCCCTGCTGGCCGCCAACAATCCGGCCAACAACACCGGTGGTGTGGCTGGCCTGGAATACCGCTTCATGGACAACCTGGACATGTGGGGCGCCCCCGCCACTGCTGACCAGTACCGTGTGATGGCCGGCTTCCGCGGCACCTATGGCAACTGGGACTGGGAAACCGCCTTCGGCCAGATCGGCGCTGATGCGAAGAAGGGTGGCGTCGGTGCCCATCGCACGTCGTTCATCAACGCTGTGGAAAGCGGCGAGTACAAGATTGGTGCCCAGAACAGCCAGGAGTTGCTGGACCGCATGTTCGTGCCTCTCGAGATGAAGGGTGAGAACCGCACCCGCTTCATCGACGCCAAGGTCAGCGGCGAAGTCGCCAAGCTGCCCGCCGGCGCGCTGCAGATGGCCGTGGGCGTGGATCTGCGTGACGAGCACCTGAAGATCAAGTCCAGCGACAACGTGATGAACGCCGAGATCATCAACCGTGGCTCGGTCTGGGTGGAAGGCGATCGCAAGCTGACCGCTGCCTTCGTCGAGCTGGAAGGCCCGATCGTCAAGAGCCTGACCGCCAACGGCGCCCTGCGCTACGACAAGGCCACGGGCTTCGACGGCCGCGTGTCTCCCAAGCTGGGCCTGCGCTGGGAAGCCAGCCCGCAGTTCCTGCTGCGCGGCACGATCGCTGGTGGCTTCCGCGCCCCCAACATCCCCGAAACGCTGGGTAAGGTGGGTCTGACTGGCTTCTTCAACAGCACCTACGATCCGAAGCGCTGCGACACCGCCACGGCCATCCGTGACGCGCTGCGCCTGGGCGACGCCAACGACAAGCAGGACGCCACCACGGCCTACAACACGGGCTGCCTGGCTTCCGTGCCGGCCATGATCTCCGCCAACTCCAAGCTGAAGCCTGAGCTGTCCACCAGCAAGACCGTCGGCTTCGTGTTCGAGCCGGTGCGTGACTTCTCCGTGGCCGTGGACTACTTCCACATCGAGCGCCGCGACGAAATCAGCTACCGTGACCCGAGCTATGTGCTGGACCGCGAAGACAAGCCTGAGTACGCAGCTCTGATCGCCCGTCAGCCGATCTCCGCTCAAGACCAAGCCTGGGCTGCACGTGCCAACGCGCTGAAGCCGGGTGCCAACCTGAAGTGGGATGCCGGCCAGCTGATCACGCTGCTGCTGCAGTACGAGAACTTCGGCAAGACCGAGTCCTCCGGCATCGACATCGACATGAAGGGCCGTTTCAAGGTTGCTGACGTCGGCACCTTCACCGTCGGCTGGCAGACCACCTACGCCCTGAAGTCGCGCGGCTGGGACATCGACGCCAACGAATGGCGCCCGAACACCGTCGGCCTTCGCAGCACGCCGCGCGTTCGTTCCATCCTGACGACCCAGTGGGCTCGAGGCGACTGGACCGCCGGTCTGCGCTTCAACTACACCTCGCGTACGGAACTCAACTTCGACGAGACCGATCCGAGCGTGTGGGGCGAGGCGTCCTGCCAGGCTCGTCTGAAGCCGGGTAGCCTGCCTTGCTACTACGGCAAGGATCTGGTCACCAGCTTCAACATGGCCTACAGCGGCATCAAGAACCTGCGTCTGAGCATGAACATCGGCAACCTGTTCCACGACGAGTTCCCGGTCGACCTGCGCGGCGGTTACGGCGTGCGTCCCCGCACCATCAAGGTGGGTGCCGAGTACAAGTTCTAAGCTTGTAACGCAGCTGGCAGCGCCAGCGCATATGCAAAAAGCCGGGCGAATGCCCGGCTTTTTTTTGCGCATTACTTTCTTCATATGTAATGGTTTCCGTGTTGTCTGAAGGTTGCTTGGTCGCAATAATTGGGGCTCCTGTATCGATATTTGAGGGATGTATATGAAGAATTTGATTGCTGCTGAAATTGAACTCGTTGCCGGCGGAGAAGGTGGCGAGGGGGAGGGGACGGATAAGGAAGGCAAGAACGTGCTGCCTCCCGTGGAGGTTTCTGGTCCTCGAGCTGGGTCTTCTGCAATCGGTGATTTCGGCGGGCCGGCGTTGGATAAGGGCAAGCCTAAGTTCCAGTTTGCTGAGCCGAATCCCTAAGCGGGATATTGCTTGTTTGAGGTAAAAAGGCCGGGCAATGCCCGGCCTTTCGCATCTAGGACTGATGCATCAATCCAGGCGCAGATTCAGGCGCACCCAGGCGGTCGTGCCTTCCGGGCGGTTGCGCACGCTGAACTCCTTGGCCACCTTGAACTCGGCCGACCACACGCCGTCTTCCGACACATAGGCCACCATCGGGCCCAGCGAGCGCACGCGGGCCTTGTTGCCATTGGCGGCGACGCCCGGGCCGTTGTCGCGGGTGGTCTGCTCGACCAGATAGCCCTGCAGGCCGGTGCGCCATTCGTCATTGATGCGGTACATGGCGGCGTAGTCGGCATGCAGGTACTGGCCGGAGCGGACGTCGGTCGCGGTGTTGCGGGTGTTGACGGAGTAGGTGGCGCGCAGGCCCAGTTCCACGCCGTTCTCCCAGACCTTGGAGGCGATCACCAGCGGGCGCACGGTCCAGAACTTGCCGGCGCCCGGGTTCACGGCGCGCTGCGCGTCGTAGGCCCCCGTCGGGGCGACCACGCTCAGGCCCAGCACCAGGCGGCTGTCGTCGTTCTGCCAGTCCACGAAGCCGGCCACGTCCAGGTCGCCCTGACCCGTCTTGCTGCCGGAGCGTGCGGCGCTCTGCTGGTCGAGCAGTGCCTGCACGGCGGTCGCGGCGCCGGCCGGCACGCCGGCAGGCAGCGTGGCGCTCAGGCGGATGTCATTGCGCTGGCGGATGAGGGGCAGCGTGGCGGAGAAGCCCAGGCGGCCTTCGGCGACGAGCTTCTCGGTGACCCAGGTGCCGCGCGTCACGAAGACGTCGGCGTCGATCTCGCCCTGGATCTGCACGGGCAGCGTGCCCAGGGGCGTGGCGGCCTGCGTCTGCAGGGCCTGGCCATCGTCACCCTTCAGGCGCTTGGCACTGTAGTGCTGCAGCCAGAGCTGGCCGTACCAGCCGGGAAACTGGGGCGAGGCCAGTTCGTAGCTCGGGGCGCCGAGCAGGGCGCGCAGCTGGCCGTTTTCGGTGGCATGGGCCGTGCCGAGGGCGGCAGTGGCAGCGAGGAGGGCCAGGGTGTACTTCTTCATGGTGGTCCTGATTGCTGGAAAAAGGGAAGGCGCAAGACGCCGCCGTGCGGTCGGCGCGGCAGCGTTGCGGGCGGGCCCGGGGGCGCCGGGACGGGGAGTGGGGCGGATGCTGCCAGTGTTGGCGTGAAATGCACAGCAATCCAGCTAGAGGCGCCTGTCGAATCGGTGCAAGCTGCGTAATCTTGCCGGACTGCGCTGCTGCGTCGGCGAGCGCACTTCTCTATGATCCGCCCCCTGGCAGTACCGTCGTGATGTGGCGCTGCCGCATGTCAAGGAGACAAGATGCTGCGATTCCTGCGACCCCTCGCGATGGGCCTGCTCGTGCTGGCCGGCTCGGCACAGGCCACGGACGTCAAGTTCGAGGGCTTCGATTTTCCGACCACGGCCGCCGTGGGCAACCAGAACCTCGTCCTGAACGGCATTGCGGCCTCGAGCATTCTCTCGACCCGCTCCACCGTCGTGGCCTTCTACCTGCCCAGCAAGCAGACGACCATGGAAGGCGCCACGGGCATCAAGGGCCCCAAGCGCATCCAGTTCTACATGCTGCGCGCCGTGTCCGCCAAGGACCTGGCCAATGCGATGCTGGACCGCATCCGTCAGAACGTGACGACCGAGGAGTTCTCGGCCAACGTCATCGCCACCTCGCAGCTCGGTGCCGTCTTCGGCCAGCGCAGCAAGGTCAACAAGGGCGATCTGGTGGTGATCGACTACAACCCCGTCGAGAAGAACACCGAGTTCTCGCTCAACGGCAAGCGCCTGGGCGACCCGATCGCGGGCGAGGCTTTCTTCCCGATGATGATGAAGGTGTGGATCGGCCCGAAGGTGCGCGACTCCACGCGGGACGGCCTGCTGGGGCTGGTCAAGCTCGAAGGCTGAGCGCTCTTTCGCTCACCGGCACGCCCCGCGACGACGGGGCGTTTTTCATGGCGCGCGCCCGTCGTGGGCCGGGGTGCGGTCAGGCCTGGCCCAGCGCCTGCTGCAGCGTCGCCTTCAGGGCGCGCAGGCGCAGCAGCTCCGCCTCCGGCGCCTGCAGGGCGGGCCACAGCAGGGCGACGAGGTCGCGGGCGCTCTGGTCGACGTTGATCTGCCGGCCCGCGATGATCACCTCCCACAGCATGTGCTCCATCGGCCCGAAGACCAGCGAGCGCAGCATGCGCAGCGGAATGTCCTGCCGCACCTGCCCCAGCTGCTGCCCGCGCGACAGCAGCTCCATCAGCGGCGCGGTGTAGCGGCGCTGCAGCTCGATGAAGGCCTCGCCGAACTCCGCGGAGCTGCCGCTCCCGCCGGTGATGTCGGCCTCGCGCTTGCGGCCTTCCGAGAGCACCAGCTCGCACAGCCCGGTGCCCTGGATCAGGAACAGCCGCAGGTGCGTGTGCACCACGAACTCCAGCTGCTCCCGGATCGGCGCCTCGCGGGGCAGGCCCTGCTCGATGGCGTCGATGATCTCGTCGTACCAGTCGGCGATCACGCGCATGCACAGCTCGCGCTTGCCGCGGAAATAGGTGAACACCGTCGCCTCCGAGATGCCCAGGCGCTTGGCAATCTCGGTGGTGGTGGCCCGCTCGTAGCCCTTGGCGGCGAAGACCTCGCGGCCCACGCGCAGGAGGTCCCGCACGCGCTGCTCCGCCTTGGCGCCCGCTGGCGCACGGCGCTGCAGAGCGGGAGGCATGACGGCGGGCGGGTCGGCGGGCAGGCTCATGCGGGCCATTCTCCCTGAAATTCTGAGTCAAGCTCAAGTCTTGCTTGCTGGGGTGTTGCCGCATGTCGTATCCTCACGGATTCGCGAGCCCGGCGAACACGATTCAATGGGTTTCACATGATGAATTGAGCTTGACTCAGATCAGGCTCCGCACCCCGCCCGCCAGGAGACACCATGTCCGTGCTGCACAGCAAGCTCAACGCGCGCTCCGCCGACTTCAAGGCCAATGCCGAGGCCATGCAGGCCCTGATCGCCGACCTCAACGCCCGTCTGGCCAAGATCGCCGAGGGCGGCGGCGAGGCGGCCCGTGCCAAGCACACGGCCCGCGGCAAGCTGCTGCCGCGCGACCGCGTCGAGATGCTGCTGGACCCCGGCACGCCCTTCCTGGAGATCGCGCCGCTGGCGGGCCTCGGCATGTACGACAACGCCGCGCCGGGCGGCGGCATGATTGCCGGCATCGGTCGCGTCAATGGCGTGGAGTGCGTGATCGTCTGCAACGACGCCACGGTCAAGGGCGGCACCTACTACCCGGTCACCGTCAAGAAGCACCTGCGCGCCCAGGAGATCGCCGACCAGAACAACCTGCCCTGCGTCTACCTCGTGGACTCCGGCGGCGCCAACCTGCCCAACCAGGACGAGGTCTTCCCGGACCGCGACCACTTCGGCCGCATCTTCTACAACCAGGCCAACCTCTCCGCCAAGGGCATCCCGCAGATCGCCGTGGTGATGGGCTCCTGCACCGCCGGCGGCGCCTATGTGCCCGCTATGAGCGACGAGACCATCATCGTCAAGAACCAGGGCACCATCTTCCTGGGCGGCCCGCCCCTGGTGAAGGCCGCCACCGGCGAGGTGGTGAGCGCCGAGGACCTGGGCGGCGGTGACGTCCACACCCGCCTCTCCGGCGTGGCCGACCACCTGGCCGAGAACGACACCCATGCCCTGGCCCTGGCCCGCAACGTGGTCGCCAGCCTGAACCGCACCAAGCCCCAGTCGCTGCGCCTGCAGCCGCCCGTGGCCCCGCTGTTCGACCCGGCCGAGCTGCACGGCGTGATCCCCACCGACACCCGCAAGCCCTTCGACGTGCGCGAGGTCATCGCCCGCGTCGTGGACGGCTCGGCCTTCGACGAGTTCAAGGCCCGCTACGGCAACACCCTGGTGTGCGGCTTCGCCCACATCGAGGGCATGCCCGTGGGCATCGTGGCCAACAACGGCATCCTCTTCGCCGAAAGCGCCAACAAGGGCGCCCACTTCATCGAGCTGTGCTGCCAGCGCAAGATCCCGCTGGTGTTCCTGCAGAACATCACGGGCTTCATGGTGGGCCGCAAGTACGAGAACGAGGGCATCGCCCGCGCCGGCGCCAAGATGGTGACCGCCGTGGCCTGCGCCAACGTGCCGAAGTTCACCGTGATCATCGGCGGGTCCTTTGGCGCCGGGAACTACGGCATGTGCGGTCGCGCCTACAGCCCGCGCTTCCTGTGGATGTGGCCCAACGCCCGCATTTCGGTGATGGGCGGGGAGCAGGCGGCGAGCGTGCTGGCCACCGTCAAGCGCGACGGCATCGAGGCCAAGGGGGGGCAGTGGAGCGCGGCGGAGGAGGAGGCCTTCAAGGCGCCCATCCGTCAGCAGTACGAGGACCAGGGCCATCCCTACTACGCGAGCGCCCGCCTCTGGGACGACGGCGTGATCGATCCGGCCGACACCCGCCGCGTGCTGGCACTGGGCCTGTCGGCCGCGCTGAATGCCCCCATCCCGGACGCCAAGTTCGGCGTTTTCCGCATGTGATGCATACAATGTGCGTTCCGTCTGCAAAACGTACACATCATGCGCACCAATATCGAGATCGATGACGAGCTGATGGCCAAAGCCCTGCAGGCCGGCCCCTTCAAGACCAAGAAGGAAGCGGTCGAGGCGGGGCTGAAGCTGCTGGCGCGCCAGGCGGCCTACCGCGAGCTGCTCAAGTGGCGCGGCAAGCTCAAGTGGGAGGGCGGTGATGACGTCGACTGGACGGCTGCGCCCGCGTCCGCGCCCCTGTCCGTCCAGGAACCGGCTCCGGGGGAGCGCCGTGCTCGTCGTTGATTCCAGCGTCTGGATCGACTTCTTCTCGGGGGCCTCGCACCCGGCCGTCGATCAGCTGGCCGCGCTGCTGGAGCAGGGCGAGCTGCGCCTCGTGGTGCCGGACCTGGTGCTGTTCGAGGTCCTGCGCGGGTTCCGCCATCCGCGCGAACTGCGCCAGGCCACGCTGCTGATGCAGAGCCTGGCCGTCGAGACCACGGGCGGCGAGGCGCTGGCCATGGCCGCTGTCGACCATTACCGCCATCTGCGCGCCCAGGGCTACACGGTGCGCAGCCCCATCGACGTCCTGCTGGCCACCTTCTGCATCGAGAACGACTACGCCCTGCTGCACAAGGACCGCGACTTCGACGCCCTGGAGGTCCACCGTGGCCTCAAGGTCTGGAAGCACTGAGAAGAGAACCCCATGACGAGCACGCTCAAGATCGAACGCGAAGGCCATGTGGCCCGCGTCACCCTCAATCGCCCCGATGTCCGCAACGCCTTCAACGAGGGGGTCATCGCCGAACTGACCGAGACCTTCGCCGCGCTGGGGCAAGACCTGACCCTGCGCGCCATCGTGCTCGCGGCCGAGGGCAAGGCCTTCTGCGCCGGTGCCGATCTCAACTGGATGAAGGCCATGGCCGGCTACAGCTGGGACGAGAACCACGCCGACGCCAGCCGCCTGGCCGAGATGCTCTGGACCCTCTACAGCTGCCCCGTGCCCGTCATCGCCCGCGTGCAAGGGGACGTCTATGCCGGCGGCGTGGGCCTGGTGTCGGTGTGCGACATGGTGGTGGCGGTGGAGGGCGCGGGCTTCTGCCTGTCCGAGGCCAAGCTGGGCCTGCTGCCGGCCACCATCGGGCCCTATGTCGTGCGCGCGCTGGGCGAGCAGGCCTCGCGCCGCTACTTCGTGACCGCCGAGCGCTTCGGCGCCGCCGAAGCCCACCGCCTGGGCCTGGTGCATGAGCTGGCCACGCCCGAGACGCTCGATGCCAAGGTCCAGGGCCTCGTCGACGCCCTGTGCACCAACGGTCCGGCCGCCGTGCGCGCCTGCAAGCGGCTGGTGCAGGACGTGGCCCACCGCGAGATCACGCCCCAGCTGCGCGACGACACCGCGCGCCGCATCGCCGACATCCGTGCGTCCGCCGAAGGGCGTGAGGGCGTGCAGTCCTTCCTGAACAAGGCCAAGCCCTCGTGGCTCGCGTGACGCCGGACCATGGCTGACGACCGCACCACCGCCGCCTTGCAACGCCGCAGCCTCGACGCGGTGTGGCACCCCTGCACGCAGATGGCGCGCGCCGAGCGCGTGCCGCCGCTGCCCATCGCGCGGGGCGAGGGCCCCTGGCTCTTCGACTTCGACGGCCGCCGCTACTTCGACGCCAACAGCTCCTGGTGGGTCAACCTCTTCGGCCACTCGGATGCCGGAATCAACGCCGCCATCAAGCAGCAGCTCGACACCCTGCCGCATGTGATGCTGGCCGGCTGCACACACGAGCCCGCCATCCGCCTCGGCGAGCGTCTGAGCGCGCGCACCGGTGGTGCGCTGGGCCATGTCTTCTTCGGCAGCGATGGTGCCAGCGCCGTGGAGATCGCGCTGAAGCAGAGCTTCCACAGCTGGCGCAACCTCGGGCAGGCCGGGAAGCGCGAGTTCGTGTGCCTGCGCAACGGCTACCACGGCGAGACCATCGGCGCGCTGGCCGTGACCGACGTCGCCATCTTCCGCGATGCCTACGACCCACTGCTGATGCGCGCCCACATCGTGGAGTCGCCCGACAGCCGCCTGGGCAACGAGGCCGAGGCCCTGGCCGCGCTGCGCACGCTGTTGGCCGAGCGCCATGCCCACATCGCCGCCGTGATCCTGGAGCCGCTCGTGCAGGGCGCGGCCGGCATGGTGATGCACTCGCCGGACTACCTGCGCCAGGTGCGCGCCATGACCCGCGAATTCGGCGTCCACCTCATCGCCGACGAGATCGCCGTGGGCTGCGGGCGGACGGGGCAGTTCTTTGCCTGGCAGCACACGCTGCTTGATGGCGACCTCGCCAGCGCCGCGCCGCCCCAAGCTGGCGAAGCCCCTGTGGGGGGCAGCTCGCCTGCCGGCGAGCGTGGGGGCCCACCATCCCCGTGGCCCGATTTCATCCTGCTGTCCAAGGGCATCACCGCCGGCACGCTGCCCTTGTCGCTCGTGCTCACGACCGACGCCGTCTACCGCGCCTTCTGGTCCGAGGACGTCACCCGCGGCTTCCTGCACTCGCACTCGTACACCGGCAACGCCCTGGCCTGCGCCGCCGCCAACGCGGTGCTGGACCGCTTCGATGCCGGGCAGCTCGCGCGCAATGCCGAACAGGCTTCGCAATTGGCCGAGGCCTTCGCCCCGCTGGCGAAGCATGCCCGCGTGGCCCATTTGCGCCAGCAGGGCATGATCCTGGCCTTTGACGTGGTCGACGCCCCCGCGGGCTTCGCGGAGGCCTTCCATCTCGCCGCACGCCGGCATGAGCTGCTGATCCGCCCGATCGGGCGCACGGTCTACGTGATGCCGCCCTACCTGCTGGATGCCAACGTGGCCGCCTGGCTGGCCGCGGCGGTGCGGCGCACCCTGGCCGATCTTTTCCCAGAATCCGATGTTGATTGAGCACCTGCAGTCCAAGCTGCGCGCGATTGAAGCGCAGTCCCTGACCCGTTTCCTGCGCGAGGCGGAAAGCCCGACCGCGCCGCACCAGACCGTGCGCGGCGCCGACGGCCTCCCGCGCGAGCTGCTGATGTTCTGCAGCAATGACTACCTGGGCCTCGCCGCCCATCCGCGCCTCGCGGAAGCCCTGGCCGAGGGCGCGCGGCTCTATGGCGGCGGCAGCGGCGCATCGCCCCTCGTGAGCGGCCATTCCGTCGCGCACCGGCGGGTCACCGACACCCTGGCCGACTGGTTCTCGCCGCACATCCCCAAGGCCCGTGCGCTGGGCTTCTGCACGGGCTACATGGCCAATCTGGCTGTCGTGACGGCGCTGGGTGATGTCGAGACGGAAATCTTCTCCGAGACGCTCAACCACGCCTCGCTGATCGACGGCTCGCGCCTCGCCCGCGCGAGGACCACGCGCTACGGCCACGCCGACGTCGCGGGCCTGCGCACGCTGCTGGCAGCGAGCACGGCCAAGGTCAAGCTCATCGTCACCGACGCCGTCTTCAGCATGGACGGCGACATCGCGCCGCTGCCCGCGCTGCTCGCCCTGGCCGAGGAATTCGACGCCTGGCTGATCGTTGACGATGCCCATGGCTTCGGTGTGCTGGGCCGCAAGGGGCGGGGCTCGCTGGAGCACTTCGACCTCTGCAGCGAACGCCTGATCCTCGTGGGCACGCTGGGCAAGGCCGCGGGCCTGGCCGGCGCCTTCGTCGTCGCGCACGAGACCATCACCGAGTACCTGCTGCAGGCGGCGCGCAACTACATCTTCTCGACGGCCTCGCCGCCGGCCGTGGAGCACGCGCTGCTCACGAGCTTCGACCTGATCGAGAGCGAGGTCGGCCAGCAGCGGCGCGAGCACCTGAAGGCGCTGCAGCTGCAGCTCGCGCAGGGCATCAAGGCGATCCTCAAGCGCCACCGCGGCCTGCCCTGGCGCCTGGCGCCCAGCGAAACGCCGGTGCGCCCGCTGATCGTCGGCGGTAACGCCGAGGTCATGCAGCTCGCCGCGCGTCTGGAGCGCGAGGGTCTGCGCGTGCCGGGCATCCGCCCGCCGACCGTCGCCGTGGGCGAGGCGCGCCTGCGCATCACGCTGTGCGCGACCCACACCGTCGCCGATGTGGATCGCCTGCTCGCTGCGCTGGAAACCGCGGCGGCTGACATGGAAAGAGCCGCCGCATGAGCACGCGCCTCCAAGGCCTGTTCGTCACAGGCACCGACACCGAGATCGGCAAGACCTGCATCACCGCCGGCCTGACGCACGCGCTGGCGGAGGCCGGGGCGCGCGTGGCGCCGGTGAAGTCCCTCGCCGCGGGCCAGGTGCAGGACGCCGCCGGCCAGTGGGTCAACGAGGACGTGCTGCAACTCCACGCCGCGCAGCGACTTGGGCTCACGCCGGTGCAGGTCGGCCCGGTGCAGTTCCGCGAACCCTGCGCGCCGCACATCGCCGCGCGGCTGGAGGGGCGGACGCTCGAGCGCGAGCCGCTGCTCGCCGCCATCCGCGCCAGCGCGCAGCTCGGCGAGCTGGCACTGGTCGAGGGGGTGGGCGGCTTCCGCGTCCCGCTCAACGACGCCTACGACACCGCCGACCTCGCCGTGGACCTCGCGCTGCCGGTGCTGCTGGTCGTCGGCCTGCGCCTCGGCTGCATCAACCATGCGCTGCTGACGGCCGAGGCCATCCGCGCCCGCGGCCTGCGCCTGGCGGGATGGGTGGCCAACGTCGCCGACCCGCGCCAGACCCATGTGGCCGACAATGTCGCCGCGCTGACCGCCCATTTCGACCGGATGGGCGCGCCATGCTGGGGCGAGGTGCCCCGTCTCGCCGATCCTTCGCCTGCGGCCGTGGCCGCCCATTTCTCCCTGATGCCTGCCACCTTGCTGCAGGCCGTGCGACAAGTCCAGGAACCCTGACCATGAAGCAGACCACCAACCAAGTCCAGACGCTCACGCCCACCACCGACGCCGAGCGTCGCAACGCCAAGGCCTGGACGGTCAACGAAGTCGCCGAGCTGTTCGAGCTGCCCTTCAATGACCTCCTCTTCCGCGCCCAGCAGGTGCACCGCGAGCACTTCGATGCCAACGCGATCCAGCTCTCCACGCTGCTGTCCATCAAGACCGGCGGCTGCGAGGAGGACTGCGCCTACTGCCCGCAGTCGGCCCACTTCGACACCGGGCTCAAGGCCGAGAAGCTGATCCCGCTGCAGGAAGTGATGGAAGCCGCGCGTGCCGCCAAGGCCAATGGCGCGACGCGCTTCTGCATGGGCGCCGCCTGGCGTTCGCCCAAGGAGCGTCACATCGAGGCCATCGGCGAGATGATCTCCGAGGTCAAGGCGCTGGGCCTGGAGACCTGCCTCACCGCCGGCATGCTGGCGGACGGTCAGGCCGAGAAGCTCAAGGATGCCGGCCTGGACTACTACAACCACAACCTCGACACCTCGCCCGAGTTCTACGGCCAGATCATCACCACCCGCACCTACCAGGATCGCCTGGACACGCTGGACCGCGTGCGTGCACAGGGCCTGAAGGTCTGCTCCGGCGGCATCGTGGGCCTGGGCGAGACGCGCCGCGAGCGTGCGGGCCTGCTGGTCCAGCTGGCCAACCTGAACCCCTACCCGGAGTCCGTGCCCATCAACAACCTGGTGCAGGTCGAGGGCACGCCGCTGTCCGGCACGGCCCAGCTCGATCCCTTCGAGTTCGTGCGCACCATCGCCGTGGCCCGCATCATCATGCCGCGCGCCATGGTCCGCCTCTCGGCTGGCCGCGAGGAGATGCCCGAAAGTCTGCAGGCCCTGTGCTTCCTGGCGGGCGCCAACAGCATGTTCTACGGCGACAAGCTCCTCACCACGTCCAACCCGCAGGCCGAGAAGGACCGCGCGCTGCTGGATCGCCTGGGCATGCACTGCGCCACGGAAGCCGAGCTGTCGGACGGCCATGGCAAGGAAGCCAAGATCCGCCTGAATGCCGTCGAGCCGGCGCCGGTGGGCACGCTGCGCGGCTGCAGCGCAGCGGCTTGACCCACCCGGCGACGCGTCGGGCCTTCGGGCGCGACGCGGACGGCCAGGTCGACCGCAGGCCCGGCCAGGCCGGATCCTCGGGCGCCGCTGAGCACAAGTCAGCGCTTTGCCAGCTGTTCTGCCACTCGAACTGAACCTTTGGATCCAAGAGGCCACCCCGCCCTCCCGATGCCTACCGCGGCTTACCCGCCGCCCTGCTGATCACAAGAAAACGGAGTCACCGCCATGTTCAAGAAGATCCTGATCGCCAATCGCGGCGAAATCGCCTGCCGCGTCGCGGCGACTGCCCGTCGCCTGGGCGTGAAGACGGTGGCGGTCTACTCCGAGGCCGACGCCCGCGCGCGCCATGTGCAGGCCTGCGACGAGGGCGTGCTGATCGGCGGTCCTGCGCCCCGTGACTCCTACCTGCAATGGCAGCGCATCATCGAGGCGGCGAAGGCCACCGGCGCCGAGGCCGTCCATCCGGGCTATGGCTTCCTGTCGGAAAACGAAGACTTTGCCCAGGCCTGCGCGGCCGCCGGCCTCGTGTTCATCGGCCCGCCGGCCTCGGCCATCCTGGCCATGGGCCTCAAGGCCGAGTCCAAGCGCCTGATGGAGAAGGCCGGCGTGCCGCTGGTCCCCGGCTACCATGGCGCGGACCAGGACCCGGCCCTGCTGAAGAAGGAAGCCGACCGCATCGGCTATCCCGTGCTGATCAAGGCCAGCGCGGGCGGCGGCGGCAAGGGCATGCGTGCGGTGTATGCGGCCGAGGAGTTCGAGGCCGCGCTGGCTTCCTGCAAGCGCGAGGCCATCAACAGCTTCGGGGATGACGCCGTGCTGATCGAGCGTTATGTGCAGAAGCCGCGCCACATCGAGATCCAGGTCTTCGGCGACACGCAGGGCGACTGCGTCTACCTCTTCGAGCGTGACTGCTCGGTGCAGCGCCGTCACCAGAAGGTGCTGGAGGAGGCCCCGGCGCCCGGCATGACCGAGGCTCGCCGCCGCGAGATGGGCGAGGCGGCCGTGGCCGCGGCCAAGGCGGTGGGCTACGTGGGTGCCGGCACGGTCGAGTTCATCGCCGAGCAGGATGGGCGTTTCTACTTCATGGAGATGAACACCCGCCTGCAGGTGGAGCATCCCGTCACGGAAGCGATCACCGGCCAGGATCTGGTCGAGTGGCAGCTCCGCGTGGCCGCCGGCGAGCCGCTGCCGCTGAAGCAGCACGAGTTGCGCATGCACGGCCATGCCATCGAGGCCCGCATCTGCGCCGAGAACCCGGAAGCCGGCTTCCTGCCCGCCACCGGCCGCCTCGGGGTGGCCCGCTGGCCCGCCCACGTGAAGTTCCAGCGCGGTGACGTCCGCATCGATTCCGGGGTCGACGAGGGCGACGAGATCAGCCCCTTCTACGACTCCATGGTCGCCAAGCTGATTGTCTGGGGCGAGACGCGCGAACAGGCCCTGGCCCGCCTGGACGCCAGCCTGCGCGACACCCACATCGTCGGCCTGCAGACCAACGTCGCCTTCCTGCGCCGCTGTGCGGCCACGGCCTCCTTCGCGGGGGCGGACCTCGACACTGCGCTGATCGAACGCGAGAAGGCCGCCCTGTTCGGCCAGCCCGGCCTGCCCCTGCGCGTGGCCGCTGCGGCGGTCGTCGCGCACACGCTGGCCGAGGAAGCCGCCACGGTGGGCAGCGACCCCTGGAGTCGCCGCGACGGCTGGCGCCTTTTCGGCGCCTCGGCACGCCGCTTCGATCTGGCCGAGGGCGAGGCGCATCACGAGGTGCTGCTGTCCCGCCACCACCAGGGCGGCATGGCACTGACGGTCGCGGGCGAGGCGATGGCCTTTGCCGTGCGTTCCACCGGCACCGAGCAGCACGAGCTGCTGCTGGGCGAGGGCCTGGGCCAGCAGCGCGTGACGGTCCGGACCTACAAGCAGGGCGAGCAGGTGGCGGTGTTCGCCGATGCCGGCTCCGCCTTGATGACCGAGGTCGACGTCATCGCCCACGCCGGTGAAGGGCAGGGCGAGGGGGGCCGCCTGACGGCGCCCATGCCGGGCAAGCTGGTGGCCTTCCTGGCCCAGGCCGGCGATACCGTCACCAAAGGCCAGCCGCTGGCCGTGATGGAGGCCATGAAGATGGAGCACACCATCACCGCACCGCGTGATGGCGTCGTGGCCGAGCTGCTGTTCGCCGTCGGCGATCAGGTGGGGGATGGCGCCGAGCTGCTGAAGCTCAAGGCCGCCGAATAAGTCTGCAAAGGAGTCCTTCATGAGCACCCTGCCTCACCGCGTCACCCTGGTCGATGTGGGCCCACGCGACGGCCTGCAGAACGAGAAGCAGCCCGTCGCCACCGAGCACAAGGCCCGTCTTGTGGCGATGCTGCAGGACGCCGGCCTGAAGAACATCGAGGTCACCAGCTTCGTCAGCCCCAAGTGGGTGCCGCAGATGGGCGACAACACCGCGGTGATGGCTGCCATCGAACGCCGCCCCGGTGTTCGCTACAGCGTGCTGACGCCCAACATGAAAGGGCTGGAGTCGGCCCTGCCGACAAAGCCGGATGAAATCGTCGTCTTCGGCGCGGCCTCCGAAGCCTTCAGCCAGAAGAACATCAACTGCAGCGTGGCCGAGAGCATCGAGCGCTTCGCGCCGGTGGTCGAGGCGGCGCACGCTGCCGGCCTCAAGGTGCGCGGCGCGCTGTCCTGCGCTGTCGGTTGCCCCTACGAAGGGGACATCTCGCCTGACCAGGTCGAGCGCGTGGTCTTGCTGATGAAGGGCATCGGCGTGGATCACCTGGGCGTCGCCGACACCATCGGCGTGGGCACGCCCCGCCGCATCCAGGCCGCCATGGAGCGCGCGCTGAAGCACTACCCGCTGCATGAGGTCAGCGGCCACTTCCACGACACCTACGGCCAGGCGCTGTCCAACATCTACGCCTGCCTGGAGATGGGCATCCATACCTTCGACACCAGCGTCGCGGGTCTGGGCGGCTGCCCCTACGCCAAGGGCGCCACGGGCAATGTGGCCACCGAGGACGTGGTCTTCCTGCTGAATGGCCTGGGCATCGAGACCGGCATCGACCTGGACCGTCTGGTCGATGCCGGTGCCTTCATCTCGGAGCAGCTCGGCCGTCCGCCGGTGTCCCGCGTGGCCCGGGCCTTGCTGGCCAAGCGGCAGGGCTGACGCTCCCCCAGGCGGCTCAGTGCTCCGGCTCAGTGAGCCAGTTCAGCGAGGCGGTTCAGCGAGCCCATCCGGCACATCCGTTCCGCCATCCCATCCCGCAAGCTGCGCTGTGCCGCCGGTTCCTCCGCAGGCCCGCTGCGCGCGTTGCGCGGACGGCGTGCCGGGGCCATGGCACGGCGCCAGCGTCGCCCATGGCCCGAGGTGAGCAACCCTGTCGAAGCGATTGAAGCCGCGAGCCGTGCGAGCCGGGCGGACCATGCGTCTCGGGCGTGGCGTGCGAGGAGGGGGCATGGAGGGCCGGATGGGGCCCAGAGAGCCGGCCCGAGGCGGGCTCGAGTGCGGGCTCGAGTGACCGCTGGCGTGGCCGCTGGAGTGGCAACTGGAGTGGCAACTGGAGTGCGGGGGCCTGTGCAGACCGACAAGTGCAGGCCGACAAGTGCAGGCCGGCAGACGTGGCGCGCGTCGTCGAGCGGCAGAACGAGCGCTGGCCTCAGGCCATGGCCGAGGCCAGCCCCAGCTCCTCCAGGACCCGCTGCCTGAAGCGCTCCGAGCGCTCGTCCCCGGCGCGCTCGCGCAGGTGCTGTGCGGCGACTTCGATCCACAGCAGCAGGCCCTCCTCGTTGTCAATGTGGCGGGCGAGGGCGCGCAGATCGCCATCCTGGCCCGCGAGCATGCGGGCGACGAGATCCAGCGCATAGACCTTCGCGCGCAGCAGGCGACGCGCCTGAGCACCCGCGGCCTCCTGCGCGGCGATGAGTGCCAGCCGTGCCTGCTCGTGTCCCGACGCCGCCAGGGCGCTGGCCTCGGCCCCCGGACTCCCTACCCCAGGCGCAAGCCCCTGTGGCGACACGCCCGCGGCTGGCCTCGGCTCGCCGCTCCGCGCGGCCGGCGTCCCCGCAGATAGGGATGCTGATGCCGACACCGACACCGATGGCGACATCGATGCCGCCGGGGATGGCGCAGGGTCCCGCGCTGCCCGGCTGGCCGCGGACGTCGCGGACGCCGGGGGCTCCGGTGAACGACCCTTGCGCGGGTCCGGCAAGGCCTGCGCCTTCGGGGCAAGCGGTCCCGCGTGAGACGCCGCCCTTGCGCCTGTGCCGGGCGCGGTGGTGAGTGCGGCGTTCGAGGTGCCGGCGGCGCTCGAGGCTTTCGCAGCACTCGCAGCATTCGAGGCACTCGCAGCGCTCGCAGCGCCGGTGCGCCCCTGGGTCACCGTGACTTCGTCGGCGCCGGTCGAGTCAGCCGGCACCGGCGCGATCAGGCCACGGCCATAGAGCGTCTCCACCACCGCCGGGTCGAGCCCGAGGTTGCGAGCCAGCTCGCGCAACTGGGGCAGATCGCGGCGGCCATCCACGGTGATCAACAGCATGCGCTCGCCGGCGGGCAGGTCGCGGCGGGGGCTGCGCAGCAGCTCTCGGGCAAGGTCCGTCTTTTGCAGTTTCATGGGCGCATTCCAAGGGGGTGCCGCAGGCGATCCCGTGAACTGCGGATCGTTCGAGCCCCGCATCTTGCGGCGGGACTTTGATGCCGTCATGACAAGGGCCGTGCCGTTCAGGCGGGATCCCGCACGCGCTCGCAGAACCACCACAGATGGCCGTCGAGATCGAGCGCCCCGTAGCAGCGGTCGGCCCAGTAGCCGGGGCCGTAGTCCTGCACGGCGGGCTCCATCACGATGCGGGCGCCCTCGGCGCGTGCCCGGGCGCAATGGGCCTCGGCGTCGTCCACATAGACCATCAGCGCCTGGGTGTTGGTGCCATCGCAGGCGAGCGGGCTGCGCAAGGGAATGCCGAAGCGCTGCGTGCGGTCGGCACGCCCCTCGCCGACCATGATCAGCCCTTCGCCGTAGCTGAGCTGGCTGTGCAGCACCGTGCCATCGGGGCCGTCCACCTTGAGCTGCACGGTGAAGCCGAAGGCCCGGACGAGCCAGGCGATGGCGGTGTTGGCATCGTTGTAGAAGAGGCTGCTGGCGATGCGGGGCCAGCCTTGGGGAGGCGCTTTCATCGGGGTTCCTTGAGGCTTCTTGCGGGAGTGCGCAGATTAGGCGCGATGCCGTCCACTGTCGTCCCGAGAATGAATGAACTAGGGAGAGGCCCTTGTCCTGGCGCGGGAACGCCCGCAACAATGCGCCGTTTGACGCATTTCAACGCACTTTGAAGCACGGGGAGTTCACTGCATGGACAAGCTGATCCTGCGCCATGGCGCCGCCCTGACGGGCAAGTACGGCAAGGCCGGGTTGGGCCGCATCGACGCGGCGCTCAAGGCGCTCGTGACGGCGGACCGCCGCCGCGGCATCGCCACGCAGGTGCTGAGCGTGGACGACGCGGCGGCCATGAAGCGGCTCGGCCTGGCCGCGGTGCCGCGCTCCGACCCGAAAGCGCTGAAGGCCGCGATCGACGGCCTCGCGACGGCGCTGGCGCCCCACTACTTCCTGCTGCTGGGGGCGCAGGATGTGCTGCCCTTCGTGCCGCTCGTCAATCCGGCCTTCACCGGCGACGACGGGGACTGCGACAAGACGGTCCCCAGCGATCTGCCCTATGCCTGCGAGGCGCCCTACAGCACCGACGCGGCGCGCTTCCAGGGCCCCAGCCGGGTGGTGGGGCGGCTGCCCGACGTGCCGGGCGCGACGACGCCGGACCTGCTGCTGCAGCTCATCCATGCCGCCGCGCGTGCCAAGCCGCTGGATCGCGCCCTGTTCCAGCAAAGCTTCGGTCTCAGCGCCGCCGAGTGGCAGGCCTCCACGCGCCTGAGCCTGAGCAATCTCTTCGGTCAGGCCGATCAGCTGAAGCTGGCGCCGCCGGAAGGCCCGCGCTGGAGCAAGGCCGAGCTCGCGCCGCGCGTGCACTTCATCAACTGCCATGGCGGCGACACCAGCCCCGAGTACCTCGGGCAGCAGGGCGACGACTATCCGGTGGCGCACCGGGCCAGCCACTTGCGCGGCCGTGTCAGTGCGGGCACGGTGATTGCCGCGGAGTGCTGCTATGGCGCGCAGCTCTACGACCCCAACGACGCAGGAGGCCACCTGGGCATCGCCCTGAGCTATCTGGCCGATGGTGCGTGGGGCTTCTTCGGCAGCACCACCATTGCCTACGGCCCGAGCGAGGGCAATGGCTCGGCCGACCTCGTCTGCCAGTACTTCCTGCAGCGCGTGCTCGCGGGCGCCTCGCTGGGCCGTGCGGCGCTGGAGGCCCGGCAGAAGTTCGCGGGTGAGCGCACGCACCTGGATCCCGTGGACCTCAAGACCCTGGCGCAGTTCTACCTGCTGGGCGATCCGTCCGTGCAGCCCGTGGGCTTCATCGGCCATGCCCTCACGAAGACGAAGGCGTTCAAGACCGCCTTCTCCAAGGTGCAGGACCGCGGCGTGCGTGGCCTGCGACGCGAACGCCTGGAGCGCGAGGGCCTGAACCTCGGCCGTTCGCTGCCGCTGCTGCGGCCCAGCGAGCAAGCCGCCGCCGCGCCGGTCGAGAAGGTGCTGCGCTCGATGGCGAAGGAGAGTGGCCTCGACCTCAAGGCCGCGCAGCGACGCAGCTACGTCCTGCAGGCCAGCCGGCTTGGGCCGAAGATCCCGCCGCGCAGCATTCACGTGCTGAAGGGCCGCAAGCTCAACGGCCAGCTGGTGACGCTGGTGGCCACCGAGCAGGATGGCGAGCTGCTGCACGTGCGCCGCCTGCATGCCCGCGGGGCCTGAACGGCGGGCGCCGGCATGGGCCATCCTGTCAAGACCTGGACCGGCGTGATCGAGCGCCGCCACCTTGCCGCGGGCAGCAAGAGCGAACGGCAGGGCCTGGTGCTTCGCCTGGATGGGGGGCAGGTCTTGCCTGTGCGCCGTCTGGGCGGGAACGACTTCCGCGATGAGGTGCTGGAGGCCCTGCTCGGCCAGCGGCTCACCGTCCAGGCGCGCCAGCTGGACAGCGGCGTGCTGCAGATCGAGTCCTTTGCCTGCGGCTGAGTGCGCAGGGCCATGCTGCGCTGCGCCATAAGCGCGGCTAATAGGGGCCGAGATCCGTGAATGGCGCTTGCGGGGGGCCGGGCGGCGGTCGTACAACCCATGGCTTCAGAACCACGGCTCACGGGCCAAAACAAGGAGACAAGCCATGCAGATCGGATGCCCGAAGGAAATCAAGAACCATGAGTACCGCGTCGGCCTGACGCCGGCCAGCGTGCGCGAGCTGACCAGCCGAGGTCACCGCGTGCTGGTGCAGACGCAGGCCGGCGCCGCCATCGGGCTGAGCGATGAGCAGTACGTCGCCGCCGGCGCCCAGATCGCGCCGGACGCCGCGACGGTCTTCGCCCAGAGCGACATGATCGTCAAGGTCAAGGAACCGCAGCCGCAGGAATGCGCGATGCTGCGCGAAGGCCAGATCCTCTACACCTACCTGCACCTGGCGCCGGATCCCGAGCAGACCGCGGCCCTGGTCAAGAGCGGCGCCATCTGCATCGCCTACGAGACCATCACCGGCCCGGGCGGCGGCCTGCCGCTGCTGGCCCCGATGAGCGAAGTGGCCGGCCGCATGTCCATCCAGGCGGGGGCGGCCCATCTCGAGAAGAGCAAGGGCGGCATGGGCGTGCTGCTGGGCGGCGTGCCCGGCGTGGCGCCCGCGCAGGTCACCATCATCGGCGCCGGCGTGGTCGGCACGCATGCGCTGCAGATGGCCGTGGGCCTGGGCGCCCGTGTCACGGTGCTCGACAAGAGTGTGGACCGCCTGCGCCAGCTGGACCTGGTTTTCGGCAATCGCATCACCACGCTGTACTCCAATGCCCAGAGCGTCGAGGAGTCCGTGCTGGCCGCCGATCTCGTCATCGGTGGCGTGCTGATCCCCGGTGCCGCGGCGCCGAAGCTGGTGACGCGCGACATGGTCTCGCGCATGAAGAAGGGCGCGGTCGTGGTGGACGTCGCCATCGACCAGGGCGGCTGCTTCGAGACCTCGCACGCCACGACGCACGCCGAACCCACCTTCCTGGTGGACGGCGTGGTGCACTACTGCGTCGCCAACATGCCGGGGGCCGTGGCCCGCACCTCCACCTTTGCCCTGAACAACGCCACCATCGGCCATGCCGTGGCGCTGGCGGACAAGGGCTGGCGCCAGGCCCTCAAGGACAACGCCCACCTCAAGGCCGGCCTGAACGTGGCGCAGGGCCGGGTGACGTATGAGGCCGTGGCCCGCGACCTGGGCTACGACTACCTGGCCGCGGATGCCCTGCTGCCCTGAGCAGCTTGTCTTTCCTTGCGCAAAGCCGGGTTCGCCCGGCTTTTCTCATGGCGCCGGCGGCCGCCCTCGGCAGGACCCCGATGAACAGGCGCCGGAGCCGCCGGACGCTGCTTCGGCGCGTTCCGGCATCAAGTGTGCAAGCCTGCACGAATCCCCGTCCCCCTGAATGGAGGGCAAGGGCGTCAGACTGCTCCGAACCCCCCCCGAGGCCGCCTATCATCGCGCCGCTGTTCAGACGTTTCTGATTGTTTCGGAGATGTCTTGACGGTGTCGCCCCTGCAGAACACGAGTTTCCGGCTCATGGACGCGGCGGGGGCGGCCTGGTCAATCAGGGGAGTCGCCGCTCGATCGAACGGGATCGGCGGGCGTGCAGAAGAGTCAACGGGTATGGCAAGGGTGCTGAAACAGGTCGACATGTCATGGGCGAAAGCCGGCACCTCGGTGTGCCGAGCGGACGCGCCTGCGCAGGCCGTGCCAGCGCCGTCCGGGCGGCGCCAGCCGGCGTCGGGCGAGGTCCTGGGGCTGCAGCGTCATCGCGTGCAGTGGGAGACCGACCGCGAGCTGGATCCGGCCTTCATCGAGGAGTGGCAGGCGCTGCTGGCCCACAGCCACGGCCCCGAGCCCATCTACCAGTCCCCCGCCTTCATCCAGTACATCCGGGCGACCAGCCAGGATCCCATGGAGGTGGAGATCCTCACCGTCCGGGATGCCGCCGATGGCCGTCTGCTGGCGCTGACGCCGATCCGCTACCGCGATCTCGCCATGGGGCTGCAGGTGCGGCACTGGCGCCTGAAGCTGGGCGCGCTGCACGTGGGCACGGTCATGGGCAGCGCGGTGCTGGGGGACGAGTCCCCGGCCGTGCTCGAGAGCATGGTGCGCTTTCTCTTCGCAGAGCGCCCTCGCGTGGGGGCGCTGTCCCTGCCGGCGATGTCGCAGGAGGCCAGCACCTGGGCGGGCCTGCAGGCGGTGACCCGCCAGGCGCGAGGTCTGGGGGCCTGCGTGCTGCATGGCTGGCGCGAGTGCCACAAGATTCCGCTGCCGGGCGACTTCAACGCCTACCTGGCGCAGTTCGGCAGCAAGCACCGCTACAACCTCAAGCGTCAGGTCCGGCTGCTGCGCGAGCATGCGCCGCTGGCACTGACGCGCATCGATTCGCCCGAGGGCATGGACGTGCTGATGGCGGCCATCGAGCGCATGGCCACGGCCGAAGTCCGCTCCGTCCTGATCTCTCCCGAGAAGTTCCTGGCGATGGCGCGCCTGGGCCTGCTGCGCTGCTATGTGCTGCAGTCCGACGGTGTGCCGGTCGCCGCGCTGGTGGCCACGCAGTTCGGCTCGACGCTGCACCTGCACAACGTGCTGACCGATCCGGCCATGCTGCGCTTCTCGGTGGGCACGTCCATCCTGTACATGGCCATCGAGGACCTGAGCAGCGAAGGGCGCTTCACGGCCATCGACCTGGGCTACAGCTCGCCTGCGCACAGCCACCAGTCGTCCAACCGCATCGAGAACCGGGGCCACCTGCTGCTGTACCGGTCGAGCCTGCGGACCTGGGCGCTGTGCACGGCCGAGCGCGTCTTCGGCGAATGGCTGGAGCGCGCCAAGGAGTGCCAGCAGGCCGTGAAGGCCTGGCGCGCCCGCCGTGCCGCCGCCGCCCGGGCGGCCAAGGACGCCAAGGACGGCGGCAAGACGACGCCGGACGTCTGAGCGGCGCCTCCGGCGTGACGGGCCCCGTGCCGTTGCCGGGCGGAGCTGCGGCCGTCAGAGCGGGGTCGCGGGCGTCGCGGGCGAGTAGCCGTCGCTGAGCGTCTTCAGGAAGCTGACGATGTCGTTCACGTCCTGCGGGCTGAGCGCCGGCAACTGGCCGGGCCGGCGATCGAAGGGCGCACCCCGGTGCACATTGCCCTGATAGGCCGCCGGCAGGTCGTTGTAGCGCTGCACCTGGCCGTTGACGACGGGATACCAGCGCGCCGGGTCCACGTCGCGTGTCGCGTAGAAGCCCACCACCTCCTCCAGGGTCTGGAAGCGGGCGTTGTGGAAGTAGGGCGCGCTCAGCGCCACATTGCGCAGGCTGGGCACCCGGAAGCGGCCGCATTGGCTCGGCTGCGAGGCGAGGTCCGTGCGCTGCGGGCCGCACAGACCCAGGTCGAAGAAGGCGGGGTTCTGTGTGGCCGCGCTCTGGTTGCGCGGCACCCCCAGCGCGAAATAGGCGTGGTTGGTGAAGAGCGCGCGCGCGCCGGCCGGCGCGTTGGCCGGCGGCGTGGCGCTGTGGCAGGCGGCGCAGTTGCCCCGGCGCGGGTCGGTGAAGGCCGCGAAGCCGCGGGCCTCCTGGGCGGTGAAGGTGGCGCGGCCGTCCTGGACGGCGTCGAACTTGCTGCTGAAGGGCGCGAAGTCCGGGTCCTGCTGCTGGTAGCGGGCGAGGGCCTGCAGACTGGCGTCCAGCAGTTGGGCATCGGTCGCGGCGGCGGTGAGGCCGCTGGCTTGCAGCAGCGCCGGGAAGGCGCTCACCGTGCGCAGGCGTCGCACATAGCTCGGCACATCGGCATTGGCCATCTCGTTCGCGGCGAAGAGCGGTCCGCGGGCCTGTGCGATGCGGTCATTGGCGCGCCCGTCCCAGAACAGGCCGCCGTGCGCCCGGCCCTGCGCGTCGATGCTGAAGGCCGGCGTGCCGTTGAGGTAGCGCAGGCTGGGGCTGCTGCGCAGGCCCTGCTGGTTCATGAGGACACCGCCGACAGGCAGGAAGGTGCCGGCCTTGTCGGCATGGGCCTGGGCCGCGGCATGGCAGCCGGCGCAGGAGAGCTGGCCGCTGGCCGACAGACGGGGCTCGTTGAAGAGCTGCTGGCCCACGCTGGCGAGCGTTGGCGGCGGCGGGCGCACCGCGGTGGCCTGCGTCAGCGCGGCGGTGCTGGCGGCGCTGTCGTTGGTCGCGCTGGCGGTCACGTCCGGCGGGGTGCCGGCGCTGCCCGAGCCGCCCCCGCAGGCGGCCAGCAAGGCGGTGCTCAGCGTCAGCCAGGTCAGCAGGGCGGGACGACGGCGGGCAGAGGGGATGGGGAAGGGGCGCATGGCGGTCTCCTGTCGGGGCGGCGCGGGATTCAGCGGGCGGGGTGCGAGGCGGCGTTCGAAGGAACGCCAGGGCGAGCGCAGTCGGGGAGGCTCTGCGGCTCGTGGCCCGGGGGCTGGGGCGGGCGCTCCGGGCGCGGCGGGCGCATCGCACGCAGGCGCTGGCGCTGCTCGGGCGTCAGAAGCTTGGCCAGCGCGGCTTCATCCGGTGGCTGATGCTGCTCGTGGGCCTGGTGCAGCAGCGCCCCGAGCTGGCGGGCCTGCTCCGCGTTCAGGGACAACGCGTCCTGCAGATGCTGCTGGTGCTGCGCCGGTGACAGCCGCGGCGGCGGTGGCGGTTGCGGTGCCTCCGGGGGCGGACCGCAGCGCCGGGCCGGCGGCTGGGGCGGCGATCCCTGCGGATTCAGCTGCGGGGGCGGGGCGGCCGGCTGGGCTCGCGCCGGCAGCGGGGACGACAGGGCGAGTAGCAGGGGCAGGGCCAGCGAGGCGAGGCGGCGCGAGGGCCGGGAGGCGAAGGTGGGCATGAGCGCTCCTGGAGTGTTGCAAGGCCTCCAGCCTGCGCGTCGATTGGGCAGCGAGCATGGAGAAACTGTGGAGGGCGCCTCCACATTTCGGCGCGGTGGCCCGCCTAAGATCGCGCCATGCTTGCGCCCCTGCGATTGCGACTGCGACTCGTGCACCAGCTCGCCCTGCTGATGGCGCTGACCGTGCTGCTGGCCGTGGGCGCCATGGCCAGCCTGCAGGTCTGGAACCTGCGCCGTGGTTTCAGCGACTACCTGCGCGTCCAGGACGGCCTGGTGCTGGACCGCCTCATGCGCGTTGCCGAGGCGGACCTGCACCGCCTGCCGGGCCGCTCGCACCGCGAGCTGCGCCAGACCCTGCACCAGTGGCTGGAGAGCACGAACCCGCAGTTCGACGTCGAGCCCCCGGTCGACGAACCGCCCCGGCGCGATCCCGAGACCCCGGGGCCGCCACCCGCCGAGCCGCCGGGCGCGGACCGGCAGTTGCTGCGCCCCCGCCCGCCGCAGGGCCTGCCGGCGCCGCCCCGCCCGCCGCGACCACCCCGGGATCCGGCCCGGCTGGGGCAGCGGCTGGTGCTGCTCGATGCCCAGGGCGCCTGGCTGGCGGGGCGGCCCGAAGCCCTCCAGCAGCCCGGCCAGCGCCGGGCCCTGAAGCGCGACGGCGAGACCCAGGCCTACCTCTTCCTGGCTGACCGCAGCGAGGTCAATGATGCGCTCGATGTGCAGTTCCTGCGGCGCCAGACCCTGGGCATCGCGGCCGTTGCCGGGCTGAGCCTGCTCGTCGCCCTGGCCCTGGCCTACGGGGTGGCGCAGCGCTGGCTGCGGCCGCTGCAGCAGGCCCAGCGGGCGGCGCGGCGCATGGCCCAGGGCGAGCTGGCCGTGCGTGTGCCGCAGGACCGCGAGGACGAGATCGGCGCCCTCATGCGCGACCTCAATGTCATGGCCGCCTCCCTGCAGCAGACCGACACCGAGCGCCGTCGCTGGATCGCCCAGCTCTCGCATGAGCTGCGCACGCCGCTGGCCATCCTGCGAGGCGAGCTGGAGGCCCTGGCCGACGGCGTGCGCCCCTGGAGTGCCAGCGCGCTGGCCTCGCTGCAGGACGAGGTGCAGCGCCTGCACCGCCTCATCGAGGACTTCCACCTGCTCGCCGTGTCGGACATGCGGCGCCTGCCCTGCCAGTTCCAGCCGGTGGACGTGACCGCGCTGCTGCGCCAGGCCGCGCAGCGCGTGGACGAGCGCCTGCGTGCCAAGGGTCTGCAGCTGCTGCTGGACCTGGACGACGCGCTGGGCACGGCGCACTGGGACGGGGACCGGATCGCCCAGCTGCTGGGCAATCTCCTGGAGAACAGCCTGCGCTACACCGACGCGCCGGGGCGCGTGCTGCTGCGCGCGCGCCGCCGCGGTGACGCGGTCCAGATCGTCGTCGAGGACAGCGCGCCGGGCCTGCCGCCCGAGCAGCGGCGGCAGCTCTTCGATCCGCTCTTTCGCGCCGAGGCCTCGCGCAACCGGGCCAGCGGCGGCAGCGGCCTGGGCCTGAGCATCGCCCGTGCGCTGGCGCAGAGCCATGGCGGCAGCCTGCGAGCCGAGGCCTCGCCGCTGGGCGGCTTGGCGCAGTGCCTGAGCCTGCCCGCGACGCCCCAGCTGAAGGATCCCGCATGAACACCTCGATCCCGAGTCCCGCCGCCGCCCGCATCCTCATCGTCGAGGACGAGGCCAAGATTGCCGCACTCCTGGCCGATTACCTGCAGGCCGCCGGCCACACCACCGAGGTCCTTGGTGACGGCGCGCAGGCACTCGAGCGGCTGCGGCAGTCGCCGCCCGACCTGCTGGTGCTGGACCTCATGCTCCCGGGCCTGGACGGGCTCAGCCTGTGCCGCGAGCTGCGGCAGTTCTCGGCCCTGCCGGTGCTGATGATCAGCGCGCGGGTGGACGAGCTCGATCGCCTGCTCGGCCTGGAGCTCGGGGCGGACGACTACCTGTGCAAGCCGTTCAGCCCGCGCGAGGCCGTGGCCCGCGTGAAGGCACTGCTGCGCCGCGCGCAGGGGCGTCTGCCGGGTCTGGCCGTCGGCGGGCCGCCGGCGCTGGAGGGCGGCTACGCGGTGGACGAGGCCGGTCAGCGCCTCTACTGGCAGGGCCAGTTGCTGCCGCTGACGCCGCTGGAGTTCCGCCTGCTGCGACTGCTGCTGCGGCAGCCCGGGCGCGTCTTCAGCCGTGCGCAGCTGCTCGAGCAGCTTCACGAGGACTTCCGCGATGTCAGCGATCGCGTCGTTGACAGCCACATCAAGAACATCCGCCGCAAGCTCGCCCAGCTCACGCCGCCGCAGGAGCCGCTGAGCGCGGTCTACGGCGTCGGCTACCGCCTGGACCTCTGACGGCCGGCACCGGCCTTGCGTCAGGACAAGAAGCCCTGCCGGCGCAGCGGCCTGGGGCTGACGCCCGACCGCCGGCGGGTGTACAAACACGGTCCCACGGGATTCACGAGGAGCTGACGATGAGCGACATGAGTCAAGGTCAGAAGGACCGCCTGATGGCAGATCTGCATGCCGTCGTGGCGGAGGCCGAGTCCCTGCTGCGGGCCACGGCGGAGCAGGGCGGTGCGGGCTCGGCAGAGCTGCGGGCGAAGGCCCAGGCCACGCTGGAGCGTGCCCGGCGCGGTCTGCAGGAGCTGCAGGCGAGCGCCGTCGAGAAGGCCAAGGCCGCCGATGCCTATGTGCACGAGAAGCCCTGGCAGGCGATCGGCGTGGCGGCGGGGATCGGCCTGCTGCTGGGACTGCTGATCGCGAGACGCTGAGCCGGGCCGTCAGGCCCGTCGGCCCCCGGTGCGTGCCGGGGGCGCCGCCGATGCCCGCACGGGCTCAGCGAGGCTCGCTCAGCCAGCGTTCGAGGTCATCCGAGAGCATGGGCTTGGCGAACAGCCAGCCCTGGCCCTCGTGGCAGCCCAGGGCCAGCAGCTGCTGGCGCTGCTCCTCGGTCTCGATGCCCTCGGCGATCACGCGCATGCCGAGGCCGCAGCCCAGGTTGACCACCATCTGCGCGATGGTGCTGCCGGCGCTGGAGTGCTGGGCTTCCCGCACGAAGGCGCGGTCGATCTTGAGGCGCTCCACCTGCAATTGGCGCAGCTGGCTCAGCGAGGAGAAGCCGGTGCCGAAGTCGTCGATGGCCACCGAGGCGCCCGTCTCGCGGATGTCCGCCAGCACGCGCAGCACCGTGGCGATGTCCTCCATGGCCATCGATTCCGTGATCTCCAGCTCCAGGCTGCTGCCCCGGATGCCGGCGTCGGCCAGCGCGGCCTTCAGCGTGTCGATGAAGCTCGGGTGGCGGAACTGCGCCAGCGAGATGTTCACCGCGATGCGGAAGTCCTGGTGACCCTGGTCGATCAGGCGCCGGACCTGGTGGCAGGACGTGCGCAGCACGAAGTCGCCGATGCTGATGATCAGCCCCGACTGCTCGGCCAGCGGGATGAACTGGTCCGGCGGCACGAACTGACCCTCCGCCGTGCGCCAGCGCAGCAGCGCCTCGGCCGCGATGGGACGGCCCGTGGCCAGGTCCACCTGCGGCTGGTAGACGACGAACAGGCGCCGCTCCTCGAAGCTGGCGCGCAGGCCCTTGAGCAGCTTGAAGCGCTCGCGCGCATCGACGCCCATGGCCGAGGAGAAATACTGCGAGGACCCGCGATGCTGGACCTTCGCGCGCTTGAGCGCGATCTGGGCATCGAGCAGCAGCTCGGAGCCGATGGATTCGGAGTCGGTCAGCCGGACCAGGCCCGTCGTGGCCGAGAGCTGCAGGCGCTCGCCCGCGACCATGAAGGGATCCACGAACAGGGCCCCGATGCGGTCGCCGTTGACCAGTGCCTCCGGACCCAGCAGGCCGAAGGCATCGGAGGAGATGCGGGCCATGGAGGTGTTGAAGCCGAGCTGGTCGCTCATGCGCTGCACCACGGCCTGCAGGACCTGGTCGCCGAAGCGATGGCCGAAGGCGTCGTTGATCTCGGCGAAGTCGTCGAGGTCGATCAGCGCCAGCGTCACGCCCTCCGGCGCCTTGAGGTTCTGCTCGAGCACCTCGATGAAGCGGGTGCGGTTGGGCAGGTGCAGCAGCTGGTCGTTGTAGGCGTGGTCCAGCAGCTGGCCATAGAGCACGACGTTCTCGAAACCCACGGCGATGTTGGAGCAGAAGGCGCGCAGCAGCTGCTGGTCCAGCTCCTCCAGCGGCCGGCCGACGTCGACCATGGCCGCCATGGCCCGGCCGTCGCTCAGCCCGAAGTAGAGGCAGGTGACGTCCTCGTAGAGGCTGCGCTTCTCCTGCAGGCAGCGCTCCAGCATCTCGCGGATGCGGGTGACCTTCACGGCGCTCAGCGGCGAGTTGATCAGGCTGCTGTACTGGCCGGCGGCGCCGATGACGCGCGGCGGCTGGCGCTCGTCGCCACTCATGTGGGCGCAGACCAGGCCCTCGGGCAGGATGCCCAGCAGGGCGCACAGCTGCGTGACGACGCCCTCGGCGAAGCGGTTGATGCCGTGCATGCGGCTCAGCTCGGTGCTGGCCTCGACGATCAGCTCCAGCCCCTTGCGGTTGGACTCGAGTGCGCGGATCTGGCGGTAGGAGCGGATGGCGGCCGTCAGCACGGTGTACAGCCGCGTGCGGGTCAGTTCGGACTTGGTCTTGTAGTCGTTGATGTCGTAGGACTGGACGGTCTCGATTTCGGGCGCGTAGCCCGGCTGGCCCGTGCGCAGCACGATGCGCACGGCGCGCAGCTTGAGCTCGTCGCGGATGAAGCGCACCAGCTGCAGGCCGGCATCCTCGGACTCCATCACCACGTCCAGCAGCACGACGGCGAGATCGGGCTCGCGCGAGAGCATGTCGCGGGCGGCGGCGGCGGAGTCGGCATGCAGGAAGCTCAGCGGCACGCCCTCGACGCGCAGGCCCTGCATGGCGAGCTCGGTGGCCTTGTGGACGTCGGCGTCGTCGTCGACGATCAGGATGCGCCAGGGCGGGAGGTCACTGGCACCCTCGTGCTCGTCGTGGTGTTCGGGGCCGTCCAGAAACTCAAGCAGGTCATCGTCGTCCTCGGGGACGCCGGATGCAGGTGCCAGGCTGTGGTTCTCAGGCATGAAGCGGATCCTGTACGACGGAGACGATGTCGCTGAGCTGCCCGCCCCGAGTCCCGGCATGGGCGGAGCAGCCTGGTTGGGCAGCATGCAACGACGGCTGGCCTGAGCTTACACGCGAAGGCCCCGCTTCCGGCGCCCGTGGCGCGTGGAGTTGTGCCGCATTCGGCAAGGTGTCGACAGACCGCATAGGCCGGACTATGTCGCAAAGCCCGGGGGCTGCAAAGCGGATTGAGCCCCGGGATCGTCCCAGGGACGGGGGTGCTTCAGGGTTTGTCCGGGCCGCCCTGGCGTCGGGCTGCGTCCTGCACGCCACAGCCTCGCCGGCGCTTCCTGTGTGCGGCGCACAATGCAGGACCTGCCCACCCGCGGCCGCCGCCGGCCCGAATCGACCATGACCGTGGACGCCGATCCCTCGACCCCACCCCCGCAGCCGGGCCTGGAGGCGCAGCTGCGCCGCAGCCTCGACCGCGTCCTGGAGAGCCTGCAGCTGCGCCTCGCGCTGCTCGGCACCGAGTGGGAGGCCGAGAAGCTTCGCCTCTTCTCCGGCCTGGCCGGCTTGCTGCTGTGCCTGGTGCTCGGAGCCGTCGGCCTTGGCCTGCTGAGCCTGGCCCTGGTCTGGCTGATGCCGGCGCCCTGGCAGTGGCTGGTGGCGCTGGCCCTGGCGCTGGCCTATGGGGCCGGCGCCTTCCTGGCCTGGCGCTGGGCCCTGGCGAAGCTGGCCGCCCCGAGCGGTCTCTTCGAGCAGAGCCTGGCGGAGCTGCAGCGGGACCGCGCGCTGCTGCGCGGAGGGCCGGATGTTTGAGTCGCGCCAGCTGGCCCTGAAGCAGCGCCAGCTCGAGCTGCGCCTGCGGCAGGCGGAACTGCGGGCGGAACTGGCCGCCGATGCCGCGCGCCTGCAGCCCGTGCTGGCGGTCGGCGACCTCGGCCTCGGCGCCTGGCGGCGCTGGCGGGCCTGGAACGAGGCACCGGCGGGGCGCTGGACCTCCCTGGGGCTCGGCGTGTTGGCCGGGCTGGCGGGACGCTCGGTCGGCCGTCGCTGGCGCCGCTGGCTGCCGATGCTCAAGCTGGCCCGCAGTGCCTACGGCCTGTGGCAGAGCTGGCCGCGCGAGGCGGCACCGTCGGCTGGATCATCGGCTGGATCGTCGGCTGCGGCACGCGCGGGATCGACCGCGGACCAGGCCCCCGACCCCTCGGCAGCAGCGCCGAGCGAGGGGTCCCCCGTACAGCCTTGAGCCGGCGGCGCGCGGCCGCGGCGCGACGTCCGGGCAAGCTCAGCGAGGCTTCTTGCTGCCCGGGCGCGCACTTCCCGTTGCCGGCGGGCGGCCGCCCGCCTTGGCCGGCGGCCGTGCGGCCGGCCGGGCGCCAGCGGGCCCCTGGGGCGCGGCGGCCTTGACCCCGGCGGTGCGGCTGACACCCGGCTTGGCGCTGCCCGTCACGCGGGGCGGCAGGCCGGTGTGCTGGGTCAGGAGCTGGCCCTTGCGCGGAGCCGAGCCTGCCGCACCGGCACGCCCGCTGGCACTGCCGTGGGCTGCGGCCTTGGCCAGCGGCTTGGCCACCGAGGTCTTGACGCCCGTGGGCGTCGAGTTCTTGCGGCGCGCGCTCTGGTAGCTGCCGTCCGTCGCGGGCTGGTAGGTCGGGATCAGGTGATGCTTGCCGTTGCCGATCAGATCGGCGCGGCCCATCGCCTGGAGCGCCTCACGCAGCAGGGGCCAGTTGTTGGGGTCGTGGTAGCGCAGGAAGGCCTTGTGCAGGCGGCGGCGGCGCTCGCCGCGCACGATGTCCACGGCCTCGCTGTCTCGCGTGACCTTCTTCAGCGGGTTCTTGCTGGAGTGGTACATCGCCGTCGCCGTGGCCATGGGGCTCGGGTAGAAGGTCTGGACCTGGTCGGCGCGGAAGCCGTTGCGCTTGAGCCAGACGGCCAGGTTCATCATGTCCTCGTCCGCCGTGCCCGGGTGGGCGGCGATGAAGTAGGGAATGAGGAACTGCTTCTTGCCCGCGGCTTCGCTGGCGGCCTCGAACAGCTGCTTGAAGCGGTCGTAGGTGCCGATGCCCGGCTTCATCATCTTGGACAGCGGGCCGGACTCGGTGTGCTCCGGCGCAATCTTCAGGTAGCCGCCAACGTGGTGCGTCACCAGCTCCTGGATGTACTCCGGGCTCTGGATGGCGAGGTCGTAGCGCAGGCCCGAGCCGATGAGGATCTTCTTGACGCCCGGCAGCGCGCGGGCGCGGCGGTACATCTTGATCAGGGGGCCGTGGTCCGTGTTCAGGTTCTGGCAGATGCCCGGATAGACGCAGCTGGGCTTGCGGCAGGCCGCCTCGATCTCGGGGGACTTGCAGCCGATGCGGTACATATTGGCCGTGGGGCCGCCGAGGTCGGAGACGATGCCGGTGAAGCCCTTGACCTTGTCGCGCATCTCCTCGATCTCGCGGATCACGGAGTCCTCCGAGCGGCTCTGGATGATGCGGCCCTCGTGCTCGGTGATGGAGCAGAACGTGCAGCCGCCGAAGCAGCCGCGCATGATGTTCACGCTGAAGCGGATCATCTCCCAGGCCGGGATCTTGGTGCCGTGGTCGTGGCTGCCGTTCTCGTCGGCGTAGCGCGGGTGCGGGCTGCGGGCGTAGGGCAGGTCGAAGACCAGGTCCATCTCGGGCGTCGAGAGGGGCAGGGGCGGCGGGTTCAGCCAGACATCGCGCTCACCGTGGCGCTGCACGAGCGCGCGGGCGTTGCCGGGGTTGGTCTCGAGGTGCAGCACGCGGTTGGCGTGGGCGTAGAGCACCGGGTCGCTCTTGACCTGCTCGAAGGCAGGCAGGCGGATCACGGTGCGATCGCGCGGGGTGGTGACGGCGCGGCCGTCCTCTCGCGAGACGGTGCGGCGCACGATCTGGATCGGCTGCACGGCGGGCACGGCCGCGTCCGGCTTCGCGCCGGCATCGCCTTCCGCCTTGGCGCAGCTGGCGCCCTTGGCCTCGGCCGTTTCCTCGGTCGTGGCGTAGGGGTTGAGGATCTCGTCGATGCGGCCCGGGGCGTCCACGTGGGTGGAGTCCAGCTCGAACCAGCCGGCGAGCGCCGGATCGTCCGGGTGGCGCATGAAGGCGGTGCCGCGCACGTCGGTGATCGACTCGATGGGCTGGCGGCGCGCCAGGCGGTGGGCGATCTCGACGATGGCGCGCTCGGCGTTGCCGTAGACCAGCAGGTCGGCCTTGGAGTCGACCAGCACCGAGCGGCGGACCTTGTCCTGCCAGTAGTCGTAATGGGCGATGCGGCGCAGCGAGGCCTCGATGCCGCCGATCACCACGGGCACGTCCTTGTAGGCCTCGCGGCAGCGCTGCGTGTAGACCAGGCTGGCGCGGTCGGGTCGCTTGCCGGCCTCACCGCCGGGGGTGTAGGCGTCGTCACTGCGGATCTTCCGGTCCGCGGTGTAGTGGTTGATCATGGAATCCATGTTCCCGGCGGCCACGCCGAAGAACAGGTTGGGCTTGCCCAGGGCCTTGAAGGGCTCGGCCGAGTTCCATTCCGGCTGGGCGATGATGCCCACCCGGAAGCCCTGCGCCTCGAGCGTCCGCCCGATCACCGCCATGCCGAAGCTGGGGTGGTCCACGTAGGCGTCGCCGGTGACGATGATGATGTCGCAGGAATCCCAGCCGAGCTGCTCCATCTCCTGCCGGCTCATGGGCAGGAAGGGGGCCGGGCCGAAGCGCTTGGCCCAGAAGGGCTTGTAGCCGCTCAAGGTCTTGGCGGGCTTCGGCGGGGTGACGGTGGCGTGGGAGGACATCGGGGCTTCGATTGCGGGCAACCCACTATTGTCGTGGGTCAATCCCGGGTGCGGTGCATGGCCCCATGCCATGCGGGAGATTGAGGGCGTGAATCTGGCGCGGGCGCCCGCCTTTTGAACGGCGGGCCGGGCGTCTCAGTCCTTGGGCGTGGCGATGTTCAGCCCGCTGTCCGTGGGGCGGCAGATGGCCTGGGTGCCCAGCCGGGCGCGTTCCTCGGGGCTGACGGGCGGCAGCAGCGGGGCGCCGTCCTGGATCAGGCTGTTCATGAACACCTCGATGGCGGCCTCGCCCATGGCCATGAGGTCGAAGGCGCTGGGGTCCATGATCCACTGGTGGATCAGCCCGTCCACCAGGGCGACGAGGGCAATGGCGGCGGCGGCGGTGTCCATCGTGGCGGGCAGCTGGCCGGCCTTCTGGGCGGCCTGGAAGCAGGCCTCGTTCTGGCTGCGCCAGGCGCGGTGGTTGGCGAGCTTGCGGGCGTGCAGGGCCTGCATCTCGCCGCTGAACTCGACCTTTTTCATCGCGATCTCGAAGACGCGTCGGGTGCGCTCGCTGTGGCTGCAGGTGTGGAAGACGTTCAGCAGGCCCCAGCGCAGGTCCGACAGCGTGGGCGGGACGTCCGCGCCCTCGCGGGGGAGCAGACCCTCCTCGAGCGGCATGGTGGCCCGGTCCATCATGGCCGTGAAGAGCTCGACCTTGTCCTCGAAGTGCCAGTAGACCGCCCCGCGGGTGACGCCGGCGGCCGTGGCGATGTCCTGCAGCGAGGTGCGGGAGACGCCGCGCTCATGGAAGAGCTGCTCCGCCGCATCGAGCAGGCGATGGCGGGTTTCGAGGGCTTCTTGCTTGGTTTTGCGGACCATGGTGGGCGCATTGTAGATCAGGCTTTGCAAACATACATACACGAATGTATGTATACTGTGCCGCACTGTTGTCGAAAAAGCCCCGCCTTTTTCGTCGTGGCCATGAGGCTTGATCTGCAGCAAGATGCTGCGGCATGCCGCCTGCCGCGATGGCGCCTGCTGCGCCGTCAGCACTCCTGACAGTTTTGTGTTTGCTGCCTCCGACACTGGGGGCTGTGATTGCCCCAGAAAGGACTGCCCGTGATGTCCCATCACAAGACGGCCGCCGTGACGGCCTCCCATTTGTCGATCTCCCCCGGGGCGCGTGCCCTGTATCTGCTGCCTCTCGCGGTGGCGCTCGCCGCGGCCCTGGTGGGCTGTGGCGGCGGCCAGGCCGGTGCCCAGGGTGGGCCTGGCGGCATGCCGCCTCCCCAGGTCGGCGTCATCAAGGCCGAGCCCCAGGCGGTGACGCTGCAGGTGGAGCTGCCCGGCCGTGTCGAGGCCCTGCGCACCGCCCAGGTCCGGGCTCGCGTCAACGGCGTGGTGCTCAAGCGCCTGTTCACTGAAGGCGCTCTGGTGAAGGAAGGCCAGCCGCTGTTCCAGATCGATCCCGCGCCCTACCAGGCGGCCCTGGACAGCGCGACGGCGCAACTCGCCAAGGCCCAGGCCAACGTCAGCCAGGCGTCGGCCCAGGCCGAGCGCAACAAGCCGCTGGTCGAGGCCAAGGCCATCAGCCAGCAGGAATACCTCAGCTCGGTCGCTGCCGCCAAGGCCGCCGAGGCCGATGTCGCCGCCGCCAAGGCCGCGGTGCAGACCGCCCGCCTGAACCTGGACTACGCCAGCGTGCGCGCCCCCATCTCGGGTCGCATCGGCCGCGCCCTCGTGACGGAAGGTGCGCTGGTGAGCGCCGCCGAGGCCACGCAGCTGGCCCTGATCCAGCAGACCGACAAGGTCTACGTCAACTTCACCCAGAGTGCCAATGAAGTGCAGGGCCTGCGCCGCGCGCTCGCCTCGGGCCAGCTGCGCGCCGCCGGCAAGGACGGCGCCGCCGCCCAGGTCCGTGCCGTGCTGGATGACGGCACCGAGGCCGCCAAGCCCGGCAAGCTGCTGTTCACCGACCTGAGCGTCGACCCGACCTCCGGCCAGGTGCTGCTGCGCGCCGAGTTGCCCAACGAGCAGGGCCAGCTCCTGCCCGGCCAGTACGTGCGCGTGCGTCTCGCCCAGGGTGAGATGCCGGCCGGCATGCTGGTGCCCCAGCAGGGTGTCAAGCGCGGCACGCAGGGGGACACCGTCATGGTCGTGGGCGAGGGCAACAAGCCCGAGAACCGCCCCGTCAAGCTCGGCGGCGCCCAGGGCAGCAGCTGGGTGGTGCTCGATGGCCTGAAGCCGGGCGAGCAGGTCATCGTCGACGGCTTCCAGAAGATGTTCGTGCCGGGCGCGCCCGTGTCGCCGGTGCCCTGGGCGCCGGGCGGTGCCGCCTCGGCCCCTGCTGCAGCGGCAGCGCCGGCCTCGTCGGCATCCGCGGCGGCCCACTGATCCCAAGGAGAAGGCATGTCACGCTTCTTCATCGACCGGCCGATCTTTGCCTGGGTGATCGCACTGTTCATCCTGGTGTTCGGTGCGGTGTCCATCACCAAGCTGCCGGTGGCGCAGTACCCCACGGTGGCGCCGCCCTCCCTGGTGGTCAGCGCCGCCTATCCCGGCGCCTCCGCCCAGACCCTGGACGAAAGCGTCATCTCCGTGCTGGAGCAGGAGCTCAACGGCTCGCCCAACCTGGCCTACATCGAGTCCGTCTCGCAGGCCAACGGCACCGGCGCCATCACGGTGACCTTCGAGCCCGGCACCAACATCGACCTCGCGCAGGTCGAGGTGCAGAACCGGCTCTCGCGCGCCACCCCGCGCCTGCCCACCTCGGTGGTGCAGCAGGGCGTGCGCGTGGACAAGGCCCGCAACAACTTCCTGCTCTTCGTCACGCTGTCCAGCAAGAACGGCAGCATGGACCCGATCGCACTGGGTGACTACGCCTCGCGCTCGATCATCCCCGAGCTGCAGCGCCTGCCCGGCATCGGCCAGGCCCAGCTGTTCGGCACCGAGCGGGCCATGCGCATCTGGCTGGATCCGGCCAAGCTGCAGTCCTTCAACGTCAGCCCCGCCGAGGTCAATGCCGCCATCCGCGCGCAGAACGCCCTGGTGCCGGCCGGCTCGATCGGCGAGCTGCCCAACCTGAGCACGCAGACCATGTCCGCCACCGTGGTGGTCAAGGGGCAGCTGGAGTCGGTCGAGCAGTTCAAGTCCATCGTGCTGCGCGCCAGCGCCGACGGCTCGACCGTGCGGCTGAAGGACGTCGCCCGCGTGGAACTGGGCGGGCAGGGCTACGGTTCCTACTCGCGCCTGAACGGCAAGCCGAGCACCGGCATCGGCATCCAGCTCTCGCCCAGCGGCAACGCACTCGCCTCCGCGCAGGCCGTCAAGGACCGCATGGTCGAGCTGCAGCGCTTCTTCCCCGAAGGCGTGGTCTACGAGATCCCCTACGACTCCTCGAAGTTCGTGAAGATCTCCATCGAGCAGGTCGTCGAGACGCTGATCGAGGCCATCGTGCTGGTGTTCCTGGTGATGTTCCTGTTCCTGCAGAACTGGCGCTACACCCTCATCCCGACCATCGTCGTGCCGATCGCCCTGCTGGGCACCTTCGCGATCATGTTGTGGATGGGCTTCTCGATCAACGTGCTGACGCTGTTCGGCATGGTGCTCGCCATCGGCATCCTGGTCGATGACGCCATCGTGGTGGTCGAGAACGTCGAGCGCATCATGAACGAGGAAGGGCGCTCGCCGCTGGAGGCCACCAAGAAGGCGATGGGGCAGATTTCCGGCGCCATCATCGGCATCACCGTGGTGCTGGTCTCGGTCTTCGTGCCCATGGCCTTCTTCTCCGGCTCCGTGGGCAACATCTACCGCCAGTTCTCGCTGGCGATGGTGGCGTCCATGCTGTTGTCGGCCTTCATGGCGCTGAGCCTGACGCCCGCGCTGTGCGCGACGCTGCTGCGTCCGGTCAAGCAGGGCGAGGCGCATGCCAAGAGCGGCTTCTTCGGCTGGTTCAACCGCGGCTTCTCGGCCACGGCCAAGGGCTACGAGAGCTGGGTGAGCAAGCTGCTCAAGCGCAGCGGCCGCATGCTGATCGCCTACGTGGCCGTCATCGCCGCCGTGGGCTGGGTCTACCTGCGCATGCCGACCTCCTTCCTGCCCAATGAAGACCAGGGCTACCTGATCGTCAACGTGCAGCTGCCTCCGGGCGCCACGGCCAACCGCACCGAGGCTGCCGTCAAGCAGGTCGAGGACTTCATGCTCAAGCAGCCCGAGGTGCAGAACACCGTGGGCGTGATCGGCTTCTCCTTCTCGGGCCAGGGCCAGAATGCCGCGCTGGTGTTCGTGCCGCTGAAGCCGTGGGAGGAGCGCAAGGGCCCGCAGCACAGCGCGCAGGCCGTCGCCGGCCGGGCCTTCGGTGCCTTCATGGCCGTGCGTGACGCCTTCATCTTCCCGCTCTCGCCCCCGCCGATCCCCGAGCTCGGCACGGCCACCGGCTTCGCCCTGCGTCTGCAGGACCGCGGCGGCCTGGGGCACGAGGCCCTGCTGAACGCCCGCAACCAGCTGATGGGCATGGCCAGCAAGAGCAAGATCATCACGGGTATGCGCCCGGACGGTCTGGAAGATGCGCCGCAGCTGCAGCTCGACATCGACCGCGACAAGGCCAACGCCCTGGGCGTGAGCTTCGACAACCTGGGCACCGTCATCGGCACCCAGCTGGGCTCGGCCTATGTGAACGACTTCCCCAGCAGCGGCCGTCTGCAGCGTGTCGTGGTGCAGGCCGAGGCCGGCGCCCGCATGCAGCCCGATGACCTCCTGCGCCTGAACGTCGTCAACAACAAGGGTCAGAGCGTGCCGCTGTCCAGCTTCGCGACCACCCGGTGGATCACGGGCCAGATGCAGGCCGTGCGCTACAACGGCTACCCCGCGATGCGCCTGGCCGGCGACGCCGCCCCCGGCGCCTCGACCGGCGCGGCCATGGCCGAGCTGGAGAAGATGGTGGCGCAGCTGCCGCCGGGCATCGGCTACGAGTGGACGGGCATGTCCCGCGAGGAGAAGCTCTCCGGCTCGCAGGCGACCGTGCTGCTGGTGTTCTCGCTGCTGGCCGTCTTCCTGTGCCTGGCCGCGCTGTACGAGAGCTGGTCGATCCCCTTCGCCGTGCTGCTGGTGGTGCCCCTGGGCCTGCTGGGTGCGCTGCTGGGGGCCACGATGCGCGGCATGCCCAACGACGTCTTCTTCAAGGTGGGCCTGATCACCATCATCGGCCTCTCGGCGAAGAACGCCATCCTGATCATCGAGTTCGCGAAGGACCTGCAGGCAGAAGGCCGGGGGCTGGTCGAGGCCATCCTCGAGGCCTGCCACCTGCGCTTCCGCCCGATCATCATGACCTCCATGGCCTTCATCCTGGGCGTGCTGCCCCTGGTGTTCGCCAGCGGCGCCGGTTCCGCCAGCCAGCGGGCCATCGGCACGGGTGTGATGTCCGGGATGATCTCGGCCACGGTGCTCGCGGTGCTCTTCGTGCCGGTGTTCTTCCTGGTCGTGCGCAAGCTGGTCAAGCCGAGCGAGCGCCAGAAGGCCTTTGATGCGCAACATGCCCATGGCATCGGCCATGCCGCCGAAGGGCATTGATGTCCCACCCCTACCGGCTTCGCCGGCCCCCCCAAGGGGGCACCTCCGCAGGACCGGCAAAGCCGGATCCTCGGAGGTCACTCGGTCGGCGAGATGCCCTGCGAGGAGTTGCGCGAGCAACGGAGCAAGCGATATGAATCAGACTCAATTTTCTCGAGTGCGCCTCGGCCTCAGCGTCGTGGCCCTGGCCGCGCTGACGGCCTGCGTGAACCTCGCGCCCCAGCATGAACGCCCGGCACTGCCGGTGGCGGAACAGCTGGGCGCGGCGGGCGCGCAAGACCTGACCCTGCCCGCCTGGCGGGACTTCTATGCCGACGCCCGCCTGCAATCGCTGGTGGACATCGCGCTGCGCAACAACCGCGACCTGCGCGTGGCGCTGCGCAGCGTGGACCAGGCCGCGGCGCTGGCCCGCGTGAGCGATGCCAACCGCTGGCCCACCGTGGCCGCCGGCTTCACCAGCAGCCGCGTGCCCAACGCGAAGGACGACACCATCACCGCCAACTACCAGGCGGGCCTGCAGGTGACGGCCTACGAGCTGGACCTGTGGGGCAAGCTGCGCAACCAGAGCGACGCCGCCCAGGCGCGCTACCTCGCGAGCGAGGACGGCGCCCGCGCTGCCCAGCTGAGCCTGATCGCCGGTGTGGCCTCGGCCCACTATGCGCTGCAGGTGGACGACGCGCTGCTGGACTACGCCCGCAAGACACTCGCCAGCCGCGAGGACAGCCACCGCCTGACGCGCCTGCGCTTCGACCAGGGGGCGGCCTCGAGCCTGGAACTGCAGGGCGCCCTCTCGGCGCTGGAGGCGGCCCGCGCGGCCGTCGCGCAGGCCCAGCGTCAGCGCAGCCAGGACGAGAACGCCCTGGTGCTGCTGCTGGGTCAGCCGCTGCCGCAGGAGCTGCCGGCCGGCTCGCCGCTGGCCAGCCAGGCCCTGGCGCCGCTGGCCGCCGGCCTGAAGTCGAGCGTGCTGCTGGATCGTCCGGATGTGCGCCAGGCCGAGGCCCAGCTGGTGGCGGCGGAAGCCAATGTTGGCGCCGCTCGCGCCGCCTTCTTCCCCAGCATCACGCTGAGCACCAACATCGGCAGCGCCAGCTCCGAGCTGTCGGGCCTGTTCAAGAACACGGCCTGGAGCTTCGCCAGCCAGGCGCTGATGCCCATCTTTGATGCCGGTCGCAACAGCGCCAACCTCAAGGCCACGCAGGCCGCCCGCGAGATCGCCGTGGCGCAATACGAGAAGGCCATCCAGCAGGCCTTCCGCGAAGTGGCCGATGCGCTGAGCGCCCGCGGCACGCTGACCGAGCAGCTGCGCGCCCAGGAGGCCCAGGCCGCGGCGGAGGCCGAGCGTCTGCGCCTCGTCGAGCTGCGTTTCGCCAACGGCGCCTCGAGCAGCCTTGAGCTGCTGGATGCGCAGCGCGCCAGCTTCGCGGCACAGCAGGCCGCGCTGCAGGTGCGCCTGGCGGCCCTGCAGTCGGGCGTCCAGCTCTACAAGACGCTGGGCGGTGGTGCCGCGGCGGAGCTGCGCGCACAGCGCTGACGGCGGACCCTGCCTCTCGGCGCGAGCCGGGTGTGTCAGGATGATGAAGAGGGCGGGCCTGGCGGCCTGCCCTTTTTTTTGTTGCAGTGACTGGGCGATCCTCGCCGCATATCGGGGTTGGCACTGAGGAATAACGGTTATCAAGGGCGGCATGCCCTTCTATGATGCGCAGCGGCTGTCACGCCGGGATCGGGAGGTCCTGTGGCAGCTGCTGAATCAGCAACCGATGGAGGAATGAACCATGTCCGACAAACTGCCTTTCTTTGCCCGTTTCCTGGAAGCCCAGGAGCTGGAAGCCGTCAGCGGTGGCGCTTCTGCCACGTCCAAGACCCTGGACGAGCCGCAGCACACCCTGAAGTACCCCTCCGATGGGGATGATCACCTGCCCGAGACCCAGTCGGCTGCTGCGACCACCACCAGCCCGATCAAGGACGACGTCGTCGTGACCCTGAAGTACCCCTCTGACGGCGACGACCACCTCGGCAACGAGGTCTGACCCCCGGAAGCGCCGCGCCTTCGGGAGCGGCGCCCGCGTTCGAAGCCCGCCTCGCTGGCCCTCGGGTGAGCGGGGCGGTTTCGCTGGCCTGCCTGGAATCGATGTGCCGCCTCTTGTTCTCCTGCTGACCCACGCGGCCGACCACACGACCGTGGACTGGGTCGCCGATGCCCTGCGGCAGCGGGGCGCTCAGCCCCTGCGCGTGGACACCGACCGTTTTCCGCTGGACTGGCAGCTGGGCCTGCGTCAGTCGCGTGACGAAGAAGCCGGATTCCTGCGCCTGCAGGGTCAGACGTATGCCCTGGAGGCGGTGCAGGCCGTGTGGCTGCGCCAGCTGCAGCCGCCGGCCCTGGGCGATGCTGTGGAGGCGCGCTTCCAGGCGTCCTGCCTCCAGGAGTGCCGCCACGTCCTGCGTGCGCTGTGGGACCGGCTGGAGTGCGCTCGCTGGGTCAACGGCCTGGCGGACGTCGAGCGCGCCGGTGCCAAGCTGCGCCAGCTGCGCCTGGCACGCGAGGCCGGCCTGCGTGTGCCCCAGACGCTGTGCAGCAACGACCCCGACGAAGTGCGCGCCTTCCACGCCCGCCAGACATCGGGCGTGGTGATGAAGATGCAGACCGTGCTGGCGCCTGGCATGGGCGGTGGGGCGGGCAATCTCTACACCACGGTCATCGAGGCGGCCGATCTCCGCGACGACCGCGGCTTGACGCTGTGCCCGCCGCTGTTCCAGGAGCGCATCCCCAAGGCCGAGGAGCTGCGGGTGATCGCCGTCGACGACCGCCTGTTCTGCGGCGCGATCCGTCCGCAGGCCGGCACCGGCCGTGTGGACGACTGGCGGCCCCAGACCGGCCTGGCCTGGACGCCTGCCCAACTGCCTGATGCGGTGGCCGCGCGGCTGCTGGCCCTGATGCGCCGGCTGGGGCTGCGGTACGGCGCTGCCGACTTCATTCACACCCCGGATGACGACTGGGTCTTCCTGGAGGTCAATGCCTGCGGGGAATGGGGCATGCTGCAGCGCGACCTGGGCCTGCCCATTGCCGACGCGCTGGCCGAGGCCCTGCTGACCGACGCCCCTCCGAGTTCCACGGACGCGCCCAGGGCCTGATCCCTGCGTCCTTGCCTGATGCCTGATGCCATGAATGTCCTGATCGTCACCCATTCCCGCGACCACCACTGCACGCCCCTGATCACGCGGGCCCTGAAGGCCCGAGGCGCCACGGCCTGGTGCTTCGACACCGATCTCTTTCCCTCATCCGTGCAGCTGAGCCTGCACGCTGACAGCCGGCAGCAGACCTTGCTGCTGACAGCGCCCCAGGGGCAGCTGGACATGGCCGAGCTGCAGGCCTGCTACTACCGCCGGCTGCGCATCGGCGGCGGCATTCCGGACACCGTGCCCGGTGCCTACCGCGAAGCGGCGCAGAAGGAGAGCCGCGCCCAGGTGCTGGGGCTGCTGCACAGCCTGGACTGCTTCCAGCTCGATGGCTACGAGAAGGTGCGCCGGGCCGACCACAAGCAGCTGCAGCTCAAGACCGCCGCCCACCTGGGTCTGGAGATTCCCGACAGCCTCTCCACCAATGATCCGGCCGCCGTGCGCGAGTTCTTCGCGTCGCACCCGCAGGGCATCGTGGGCAAGATGCTCAGCTCCTTCGCCATCTACGAGCAGGGGCAGGAGAAGGTGATGTTCACCAACCGCATCCGCCCGGAAGACCTGGATCACCTGGACGCCCTGCGGCACGGCCCCATGACCTTCCAGGCCCTGGTGCCCAAGGCCCTGGAGTTGCGGGTGACCATCGTGGGCGAGCAGATCTTTGCCGCGGCCATCGACTCCCAGGCCCACGAGCGTGCCCGCACCGACTGGCGGCGCGACGGTCGGCGCATGCTCCAGGACTGGCAACACCACACGCTGCCCGCCGACATCCAGTCCCGTTTGCTGGCACTGATGGATGCCTTCGGCCTCAACTACGGCGCGATCGACCTCATCCTGACGCCCGATGGCCGTCACGTGTTCCTGGAGCTCAATCCGGCCGGCGAGTTCATGTGGCTGGAGCAGCACCCGGGCCTGCCCATCGCCGATGCCCTGGCGGATGTGCTGATCGGCCATGCCCCGCGCCGGGGCGCTCCGGGCCTGCTGGCCCCGGACTTCTTCGCCCGCGGCAAGCCGGCCCGGGAAGCGCAGGCGGCCTGAGCGTCAGGCGGCCGGCCCGTTGGCGGTGCTCCGCGGAGGCGGCTTGCGAAGCGCCAAGTGAGGTGGCCAGGGCGCTGCCCCTTCGCGGGAGCGAGGTCCGGTGCGAAAGCGAAAAAAGCCCACGGCTGCAGGCTCGTGGGCTTCGCCCGGCGCGACGGTCGCCGGTCCGGCCATGCCGGCCGGGGGGGGGGGCTGTGTGCGGGCGCTGCCCTTGCAGGTCCGTTTGAGCGAGTGGTGAGGTCGCGCGCTCAAGGACGACTAAGCATCCGGGCCAAGAAGCCCTTGCTGCAGTACGCAGCAAGCCTCTGCGCACTGAGAAATAGCCGCTCTGCCGCTCGAGGATGCTCGCTATCAATACCGGCCCACACAGAGCGCGGCGCGACGAATATCGAGTAGCTGTCACCATCCATCGGTCTGAACTGTCGAAGTTCATACTCAGGCGCAATGGCGTTGCCGATGCAAAAGAGAAGTTGCTCTTGTGCTGCCTTGGAAGACAGCTCAGCCAGGATTGGCGGTTTGCCTTGCACGACCAACTCGCAAGAGCGTTCCGTCAAACGCCCGATCACTAGGTGGCCATCAGGCAGGAACGACGCAACGGCATCGACGATCTCTGGTGCCCCGTCGCGCCAATCGATCACGGCGCAATGCTCCGAACCTCCGAATTGGGCTTTGGCTTCTGGGTCTCCATCGAGAACTCTTTGAAGAAGCGTCTGATCCATCTTCGATGCCTAACGTTGAAGAGGAGCCGCCAGCGGCGACTTGCCGACGCGAGTTGGCTCGAGCGACTGCTTAGTCCTACATTGCACCATGCACCTCAACGTAGACATTGGCTGGCTTCGAACGCAGACACACGACCAGGGCAGATCGATGAGTTGGTGCGGCGGGGCCAGGCGCGGAGTTCCGGATCAGCAAATCGCTGCCATGAGGAATGACCTCCCAAAGACCGCGCTCTCCATATTCGTATAGGGCGCGAACCAAGAATGTCCGCTCACCACGAGGGCACGAAAACTGGGCCGGCGCGAAAGCGACGACTTCGTACTCTTGCTTCAGTTCGCTGATCGAGACCGCAGCCAAGCGCTCCTGCGCGCTTTGCAGCTTCGATGCCGGAATCTCAGCAATCCGAGATGCGGAAAGTCGCAGAGCGTCCCCACGCGGGCGGAGTTCATTCGGAATTTCGCGCATCCATGCATCTCGCTGAGCCGCAAAGCTAGCGCAGGCAATTGCCATTAGTGCGATAAACCACAGTGGCTTCATGTAGCCCTGACGTCGAAGCTGAGCCGCGAGCGGCGGCCTGCCGACGCGAGTCGGCTCGAGCGACTGGTGAGATCCCTGCGGCGCCACGACTAGCTGGCAGACCATGTTTGGGTTCTCTCGACTTGCAGATCTGGTGCCCGGTTCAATAGATGGACGGTTGGCGAGGAGCTGGCCAGCACGTGGATGATCCTGTCCTCGCAGCACAGCACAAACTCTAGAGTTGGCGAATCTTCTAGCGCGGCGACTGTCGTTCGCGCCTCGGCAAAGGCCCGGAAGGACGACGACACCGCCTCAAAGAGAACCCGCCCCTCCTGCTTCTCTAGCTCAGGATCCGGTTGATCTAGTGATTCGTCGTAAATGAAGAATGCCCGGCATGCAGGGAACACCACAAGCACGCATCGGCTGCTCGGTTCTACCGTGACCGGGAAGTACGGCCCCAAGCGATCTTCACCGACTTCGACGTACTGGCGCTCAGCGCCTTTGATGCCTTCGACCAGGTTGACCTCAAGCGAACCATTCAAGGCATGGTTCGCCGAATCAAAGAACCACGCGCTGGCGGCGTCAAGAATTGGATTCATGGTGTCTAACGTTGGAATTCAGCCGACCATCCAGCGAAGCTGGAGCAGGTCGGCTGCGATGACGGGTTGGGCAGCGTGCTCTCACTCATACTTCATCGCATACCAGCACCACAGCCTTGCAATTGGGACACGCCAAAAAGCAAAGTGCACCCTGCCCGGCGCAGCACTGGCATCGGATTCCACGAACTGCCCAAGAAGGTCGATCAAGCTGCATCTAGTGCTGCCCAACGTTGTACATGAGGGGCGACCGAGGGCGCTAGCCCTGGGACATCCCATCTCGATGGAAGGGGTGGCCGTCTTCACGTGAACTGCCCGAGAGTCTTGGTTCGGTCTGGATGCGTGACGCAGCCGAAGAGGTAAAACGTTCCCCTGTGGAAGGCCTTCCGGCTAATGAGCGTGCCAGGCAGTTGCAGGACGAGATGCATTCTTTTCTGGCACTCATCGCAAATCTGGTGCTCAGGATCCTGGACCCATGCCGGACTCGTACCGATGCGAGCTTGATCGATGGGTTCGAACTCGAAGCTCTCCCTGCCGACGCACAAGAGGTAGGACAGCAGTTCGGTCGGGTACTTCGGGCATACGGTGCTCAAAGCCACCGACAACGCTGCACTGTCGGCAACGTACCGTTCTGGTGAGAACGTGTTTCTCTCCTTGGTCGAGCTCTTCGTTGCATGGCGAGGGACTTGCACCGGGCGATACACATGACCCAAGAGGGAGGGCTCGAAGGCTGTGGCCTCAACGAACTGGAGTTCGACTGTGTTGGATACCGTGGCCTCGACGACTCTCCCGGCCCAGGGAAACTGAGGCAGTTCCTTTGGAATTGGTACAAGGCATCTCGTTTCGGTGGTCGCCTTGTTTGTACGAGCCAAGACATAGCCGTTGGCGGCGGTAGTTCCGGTTTGCTCGACAAGCGAATAGATGCGCTCGAGTTGCTCTGGTGTAAGCGTTGCAGCACAACGCGCAACGCACAGCCGTTTGCGATTGAAGCGCACAAGAACCACCGCCAAAGCCAATGCGGCAGTCGAAGCGGCGACTATGCCAAGCACTGCAAGTGGTGACATGGGACGGCTAACGTTCGATATCAGCCGCGGGACCGCGTAGCGATTCCGTCGGCTGCATAGATTGGTTAGGCATGGCGGTCTCAACCATAACGCCTATTGAGTTCAGAAAGGGACCCCATGACCAATCGCTCCAACACACCTTGATCAAGGTCTTCGAGGCGCCTGAAATACAAGCATGCCTTGCCCATCTTATGTTTGCCGAGTCTCTCTAGGAGTGCCGACTGCTCTGAGCCACCGGCCAGGAGGTAGAGGACGATGTCTTTCCCGCGGATTGCGAAACCAGAGGCACAGGACTCGCCGGATTTCCCACCTGCGAGGGGGTACCGATACACTCCGAAACCAACAATGCTAGCGCCCCACATTTTGGGTTCTTGCCCCGTGATTCGCTCGAACATGGATATCAACGATTTGCAGTCCGCCAGTTGATCCACCGATGCGCGGGAAGCAAGGTACTCCTCGACGCTGGCCCCTGTAGGTTTGGTTTTGGGTTCTGCCACGGGATCGCCCTCAGAGGTGAGAGTGGCCTCGCCTAACGTTGAAGCAAAGCGGCCCGCGACGGCAGGACGCCGAAGGGCCAGAATGAAATGAGGCCCGAAGGCGGCATGCCGTTGCGGGTCCGGTTGAGTGACGGGTTAGCCGGCATTGCGGCCTCCAATGATCCCCCCAAGAACTACAGACGATGCGATGACTGCAATATACATAGCCATTCGGCGGCGTCGACGCTTGCGCGCTTCGGCCAGCTGACGCCCCCTTTGCATGCGATACGAATTGGTTCGATCTCGCCAGTCGTCCACTGACTGAAAGCGCGTCAGCTTTTCACTGTACACACCTGCATTGAGCAGCCCAGCCAATTCGAACATAACCTCGACAAGCTCTTGGGTTGGATCTTGCGCGTGGATGAGTCCATGTGGATCGAGTGACAGGTGCTGTCGGCGATTGGACTTGAGCTTTGCAACTGAGATGCGTACGCCCGATCGGTTGAACTCATCAGATAAGTCAAGTTTTGGACATTGGCGTGCGGCATCCATCCAATCGGACGTGCTGATCGGGTTCGACTTGAATCCGTCTCGCGCGACGTAGATGTGAAAACTCATGCTGGCTAACGTTGTAGCTAACCGGCCCGCTACGGCAGGACGCCGAAGGGCCAGAATGAAATGAGGCCCGAAGGCGGCATGCCGTTGCGGGTCCGGTTGAGCGAGGGGTTAGGCCTCGCTCGGCGCAAAGCCCTTGGCTCTGGCTTAGTACAACTTGACTTCAAGAACCGACACCGTGACTCGATGTGGAAGACCAGCACCTTCGAGGGCTTGCGCAAGGCGTACAAGATCCTGAGTTCTTGTCCCGTTTGCAAACGACCCTGGCTCTATACGTTCCCAGTAGAACTGCTTTGGGATGATGAGGTGTGCGATCTCCTGGAAGGGGAAAGGCTGGCCCCAAACGCCTGAATCTCCAATGCAGTTTTTGAGGACGTCTCCCGCGTTTGGAAGACCGCTCGTCCAGTACCCAGCGTCGCGAGACAACCTTTCGAAGGTTGTCCAGGCGCACCAACTTTCGCTGAACTCTGCAACTGGATCGCCCTTCCCAAGGACGCGATTGCATATGAAGAAGAACTGGCGCCACTGCTCATCAGACATAGGTTGCGAGGCCTAACTACTGGTTTATCCAGCACGGTGTGCCGCAGAACTCAGCGGCTTGCCGCTTAACCAACCGCGCCTGTGCGCTTGCAAGTCCTTGATCGGCATCCACAATCGGTGGATGGACTGTTGTTCCATACAGCATTAAACTCTTGCACAAATCGGCTGCTCCCAGGCCGCTGACTGTGCCAGTTGCTTCCGGGGCATGCAACGGTGGGCTTTCACTTCAGCGGGGAGGCATGCATGCCGAGTCCAACGCGCGAAATGCCGTCTCGCGGAACTCTGCGGCCCAGCTCGGCACACCGTCTGCCGCCGCTGACGGCTCCTCGGCTGCTGGACCCGTTGCGCGAGCGGATCCGCTATCTGCACTACAGCCGCAGCACCGAGGACATCTATGTCTACTGGTGCCGCTCTTTCATTCGATTCCACGGGCTGCGCCATCCTCGCGACATGGGCGGTCCAGAGGTAGAGGCCTTCTTGGCTTGGCTAGCTGACGAGCGCCAGGTGGCCAGTGCCACGCACAAGCAGGCGCTATCGGCCCGTCTCTTCCTCTACACAAAGGTCCTGGACGTGGATTCGCCATGGGTGGCCCGTATCGAGCGCCCGCGGGGGCGCCGCCGACTGCCCCTTGTGTTGAGCCGCCAGGAGCTTGCGGCGGTACTGAAGCTGCTAACTGGCGAACTCGGCCTTCTGGCCCGCCTGCTCTACGGCACTGGCATGCGGATCAACGAAGCTCTGCAACTGCGCGTCAAGGATGGCGACTTCGCACACCAGGCGCTCATCGTGCGGGCAGGCAAGGGCAGCAAGGACCGAGTGCTGATGTTGCCGCAATCGCTTGTCGCCCGCTACGCGATCCACTCGCCGCTGGACGAATGATCTGGACGGCCGATGCGGCAGCCGGTAAGGCGGGCGTCGAGCTACCTCACCCGTTGGAGCGCAAGCACCCGCGCGCCGGGGCGTCATGGGCCTGGTTCTGGCTGTTCCCGCAGGCCGTGCACTCGACGGACCCGGGTAGCGGCGTGGTGCGCCGCCATCACCTTTTCGACCAGACTTTCCAGCTCGCCTTCAAGCGAGCCGTGCAGGCAGCTGGTATCGCCAAGCCGGCAACGCCACACACGCTTCGGCACTGCTTCGCCACGCATCTGCTTCAGCGCGGCCGTGACATCCGAACGGTGCAGGAACTGCTGGGCCACGCCGATGTGGCCACCGCCATGATCTACACCCCTGTGTTCAAGGTCGGCGGCGGCGCTGTGCGAAGCCCATTGGACTCGCTGCCCACAGGTGAAGCGCCGCAAAGCAGTCGGTGGTGAGTGGCCGCCACCAGCCTAGGCGAGACGGTCGTCTCCCGACCAGTGCGAGCCCATACAAGCAAGCCCAGTGGTCAGCAGGAAGGGGCATGGATGGTCAACGAGACCGGAAGCCGCGCCCAAAACAAAGAAGCCCACGGCTGCAAGCTCGTGGGCTTCTCCCCGGCGCGACGGCCGCGGGGCCGGCGAGGCCGGCCCGTCTGCCGTGCCCCCTTGAGGGGCGCGAAGCGCGCAGGGCGTGGTCGTGTTACTGCTGCGCGGTGACCCAGGCCTGCCCCTGTGCGCGGGCATAGTTCAGCGCCTGGCGGCGGCCGGTGAAGCGCGGGGTGAAGCGCATCACGCGATCGTGGTTGGCCGAGCCGTGGCCCGAGCGGATGGAGACGCTGGCGTAGAAGCCGCCGTCGTCGGAAGTCTTGATGAAAGGTGAGACAAGGAAACGCCCCACCTCGATGCTGTTCTTTTGCATGGTCTTCTCGAGGTGTGCGCCTTGAGGGAGCCGCCCCGTCATGGGGTCGGAAGAGCCGTCTTGGCGCGGATGGTGTGGGAGTTCAGGTCACGTGACGTGGTGAACTCAAGGAATGGGCGCCCAGGGAGATCGGGCGCCAGGGCCGTGATCCGCAGGGATCACGGCAGGGGGTGTGGGCCATCCACGCGGATGGCCCGGGCCTTCCCAGGCCTGGAGGAAGCTTTACAGGGGCTTGATGTTCGAAGCCTGCAGGCCCTTGGGGCCTTGCTTGACTTCGAATTCAACCTGCTGGCCTTCTGCCAGGGTGCGGAAGCCGCCGCCGTTGCGGATTTCGCTGTGGTGGGCGAAGAGGTCCTTGCTGCCGTCAGCCGGGGTGATGAAACCGAAGCCCTTGCCGTCGTCGAACCACTTGACGATGCCGTTCTGGATGCTGCTCATGGTGTTTTCTTTCAAAAATGAAGAAGGAATCCGTGCGCGCGAGCCGCGACACACGGAGGGGTAGTACAGACACGCAAGAGAGATCAAGCCGGTGATTGAGCCACCCAGCGAGTCGCTTGGGGGCAGGCGCTTCGGGCGGAGCCCGTGGGCGGAATCCGTGGGATCCCGAGAGATGGCGCTGGAGGCTGAAGGGCGGGCCGGTATCGGTGAGAGCTGAAACCGGAACGCTTGCAAAGACCTTGAAGAAACGGTCTTGAGCGAATGTATAGAGTCAGAGTGTAGCACGTCCTGCCCCGCCGGACTGGTCAGCCTTGTTGGCGCGCAAGACGGCGACGGCCGAGGCGCGGCAAGATCACCGCCTGGCCCGTCCCCACATGCGCACTCCGCCCCCCCGAACCACACCCTTCGCCGCCCCGCCGACGCGCAAGCTGCCTCCCGGGGCGCGACCGCATCAGCGGCTGTTCGCCCTGGGACTCGCCCTGGCGGCGCTCACGGGCCTGTGGTGGGCGGCGGTCCTGCTGGCACGCGCACAGGGCCTGGCGGTGCCTTGGGCCGTGCCCGCCGGGCTGGCGCACGGGCTGCTGTTCGGGCTGGGGGCCATGCCGGCGTTCATCGCCGGCTTCTTCTTCACGGCCGGGCCGCGCTGGCTGCAGGTGGCGCCGGATCTCGTCCCGGTGACGCGCCTGCATCGGTATGCAGCCGTGATGGCCCTGGGCTGGGCCTGCGCCTGGCCGGGGCTGCACCTGAATGCGACGCTCGCGGGCGCCGGCGTGGTGGGGGTGGCGGTGGGCTGGGGCGCGCTGTGGCGCCTGGCCGGGCAGCTGTTGCGTAGCTCTCGCGCGCCGGACCGCCTGCATCTGCGCGGCGTGCACGGCGCCTGGCTGGTCGGCTTGATGTGCCTCGGCGTGACGGGGCTGGCGCTGCTCGCCGGGCAGTTCGGCATTGCCCGTCTCGGGCTTCAGGGGGGCTTGTGGTGGAGCCTGCTGCCCATCTTCCTGATGGCCCTGCACCGCATGGTGCCGATGTTTGCGGACTTTGCCCCCTGGCCCGTGCCGGAGCGCCGGCTCTTCTGGGCGGCTCTGGCGGCCTGTGCCTGGGGCGGAGCCTGGGCCCTGCTGGAGGTCTGGCCGACACCTCTGGCGCTGCCCTCGTTCGTGCGGTTCGGGCGCGCCGGCATCGAGGCCCTGGCCGCCGCGCTGCTGCTGGCGCAAGCCTGGCGCTGGCGCCGCATGGCAGGCCTGCCGCTGATGGCCCTGATGCTGTGCGGAGGCGGGTGGCTGGCGGTGGGGATCGGGCTGTCGGCGGTGTCCGCGGCGGCCCGGGGGCTGGGCGGTACGGGACTCGGCCTGGCGCCGCTGCATGCGGTCTTTGCGGGTGGGCTGGCGAGCCTGATGCTGGCCCAGGTGACTCGCGTGAGCAGCGCCCACGCCGGGCGCGCCGTGGCCATGGATCGCGGCCTGGGAGGGTGGGTGCTCATCCTGCAGCTGGCCGTGGCCCTGCGCCTGTGGGCGGCCGTGGCCATGTCCGCGCCGCCTTGGGTGCTGCCCCTGGCCGCCGGGCTGTGGGCCATCGCGCTGACGGGCTGGAGCCTGCGGCTGCTGGGCTGGCAGCGGTCGGCCGGATGAGCGGCTGAGGCGCCCTCGACGCGCCTCGGGCGGGGGACGGACGCTGTCCGACATTCAGTCATTGCCTGAACGTCGTACAGGGCGGCGTTGTGCGCTGCTCGACAAACAGACAGCACCCGGCGCTGCCAGAACGCCGGGGGGCGCCCGGTGGGGCCGCCTGGGCGACGCCGGGGCGGTGTGGGCGCCCGCGCCTCATGGTTTGCACGTAGAAAAGGCAGCAGGCACCGGTCTGGGCATGGCACTTGCACTCCGCTGGGGCGACGTCCGCGTCGACACCTCAAAGAATCACGGAGACAACGCATGACCCTGACCTCTCTTGCCGCTGCCACGCCCGGCGCGGCCCAGCGCCGCACGCCGCTGACCCTGGCCCTGCTGGCGGCCTTCGCGGCCTCGGCCGCCTCGATGCCCGTTTGGGCCGATCCTGCACCGGCGCCGGCCGCCGCCGCCGAGGACGCCCAGCCCGGCGCCGACAAGCAGAAGCTGGAGGCCGTGACCGTCACTGCCCGCCGCCGCGAGGAGACGCTGCAGGATGTGCCCGTCGCCGTGACGGCCTTCGGTGCCGGCGCCCTGGAGAGCCTCAACATCCGCAACCTCGGTGACCTGCAGTCCCAGGTCCCCAACCTGACGATCTACGCCGCGCGCGGCAGCAACTCCACCATCACCACCTTCATCCGCGGCGTGGGCCAGGCCGATCCGCTGTGGGGCGTGGACCCGGGCGTGGGCATCTACCTCGACGACGTCTATGTGGCCCGCCCGCAGGGTGCGCTGCTCGACGTGTTCGACACGCAGCGCATCGAGGTGCTGCGCGGCCCGCAGGGCACGCTGTATGGCAAGAACACCATCGGCGGCGCGGTGAAATATGTGTCCCGGCCCCTCGGCACCAAGACCGAGGGCGGCGCCAGCGTGACCATCGGCAGCTACGGGCAGGCGGACGTCAAGGGCTCAGTGGGAGGCGCCAGCGCCGACGGGCAGTTCCGCGCACGGCTGGCCCTCGCCACGCTCAACCGCGACGGCTACGGCAAGAACACCACCGACGGCAGCGACGTCAGCAACCAGAAGACGCGCGCCGGCCGCCTGACCCTCGGCTTCTATCCGAACGGCCAGCCCTTCAGCGTCCAGTTCAGCACCGACAAGACCTTCGACGAGTCCAATATGCGCGGCTTCCAGCGCCTGGACGTCAACAAGTTCGACCCGGCCAAGACGCCGGTGGGCGAGAGCCGCTACGACATCGCCAGCGGCATGCCCAACCGCAACCGCACCGAGACCGGCGGCAGTGCGCTGACGCTGAACTGGACCGTGGACTCGCGCTGGACGGCCAAGTTCATCGCCGCCCATCGCAGCAACGACACCAGCACCGGCATCGACTTCGACGGCCTGCCCGCCAAGATCGCCGATGTGCTGGCGATCTACCAGGACACGCAGAACAGCGCCGAGGCGCAACTGGCCTTCGATGGCAGCGACTCCTCCGGCGTGATGGGCGTCTATGCCTTCAACGGCGAGGCCGGCGGCAAGGTCTCGAACAACTTCTTCAACCTGTCCTTTGGCACGACCAACGGCACGGTGACCACCCGTGGCAAGGCGGCCTATGCCGACTGGAGCTGGCGCCTGGCCCAGGGCTTCAGCCTGAGCGCCGGTGTGCGCTACACCAAGGAGAGCAAGCGCGCCGTGGTGCTGAACCAGGCCTTCAGCGACGCCACCTTCACCAAGCCCATCGCGACGCTGGCCGACTTCGACAAGACCCGCGAGGTCAGCAACACCTCGCCCAAGGTCTCGCTCGACTACAAGCTCTCGCGCACGACCTCGCTCTACGCCAGTGCCTCGCGCGGCTTCAAGTCCGGCGGCTTCAACATCCGCGCCAACACCGCGGCGGTGCCCATCTCCAGCAAGCCCTTCGAGGACGAGGTGCTCGATTCCATCGAGGGCGGCGCCAAGATGCTGCTGGACGACGGCCGGCTCGAGCTCAACACGGCGGTCTTCCACAACAAGTACAAGAACGTGCAGCTCTCGGTCTTCACGTCCTACACCCAGGCCAATGGCACGCCGGGCTTCTTCGGCGACTTCACCAACGCCGGCCGCGCGACGGTGGACGGCGCCGAGGTGGAAATCGCCTGGCGCCCGAGCAGCCGCTGGACGATCAGCGGCAATGCCTCGGCACTCCATGCGCGCTATGACGAGTACCTGGACAAGGGCGTGAACGTCGCGGACCAGAAGAAGTTCACCAACGCACCGAAGTTCCAGGCGGCGCTCAACGTCGAGCACCGCACGCCGATGGGCAGTGGCACGCTGCGCACGCGGGTGGGCGTCAGCTACCGCACCAAGGTCTATCCGACGACGGACCTGAGCGAGGCCATTGCGCAGGACGCTTACGCGCTGGTCAACGCCGGCCTGATCTGGGAGCGCGACGAGCGCCTGAGCTTCTCGCTGCAGGCCAGCAATCTCACGAACAAGGCCTACCGCACCGACGGCTACAACATCGCCGCACTGGGCGTGCTGACGGGCTTCTACGGCGCGCCGCGGACCGTCAGCCTGGGGGCCAGCTACAAGTTCTGAGCGAGGACCGATCTTCTCCTCCCCGGCGTGATCCTTGCGATCGCCGGCTTCATGACCGGCACCGCCTCGCGCGGTGGCCGGTCCTTTTCATGTCTGCCGCTGACTCAGGCCGGCAGCGCCGCCAGCGTCACGGGCTGCCCGGACAGCACGGCGTTGCCCGAGAGCGGATCCCGCACGCCGTCGTCCAGCAGCGCGTTGAGGTTGGCGCCGGGCCGCAGCCGGGCGACGCTCAGCTGCGTGCCGGGCAGCTCATGGCCCCAGCCGTGAGGCAGGCTGGCCACGCCGGGCATCATCTCATCGCTGCAATGCAGCAGCACCTCCAGCGTGGCGCCAGCCGCATTGCGCAGCTGGGCGCGCTCGCCGTCGCGCAGGCCGCGCTGGCGGGCGTCCTCGGGATGCACGATCAGCGCGCTGCGGTCCGGCCCCTTGGCGAGCACGGGCAGGTTGTGCATCCAGCTGTTGCCTGATCGCAGGTCACGCCGCCCGATGAGCAGCAGCTCGCCCGCGGCCGCGGACGGTGGCTGCTGCGCGGGCAACGCGGCCAACGCGTCGAGGAAGGGCGCGGGGGCCAGCTCGATGCGGCCGGAGGGCGTGCGCAGCAGCTCGGGCATGCGGGGCTGCAGCTCGCCGAGGTCCAGGCCATGCGGCGCGGCCTGCACGCGATCCAGCGTGAGCCCGTCGGGCCGCGCGCCGAACTGGTCGCCATAGGGGCCGCCCCGCAGGGCGAGATCGACCAGGCGGGCCGGGCCCACGCGCGGGGCGAGGGCGCCGAGCAGCGCCTCGGTCTGTGCGCCGTCGCCGTCCTTGAGCTGGTGGCGCAGCTCCTGGCGCAGCGCGGCGGTGTCGAGGTCCGCGGCGTCCTGACGCCAGTCCGCGCCGCTCACGAGCGCGGCCAGCCGCGTGAGCGTCTCCCATTCCTCGGGCATGCCGGCGGGCGGCGGGAACACCGGCTCGCTGTAGCGCGCGTGGTTGCGCCAGGAGAGCTGGCCGAAGGCGATGTCGTAGTGCAGATCCTCGAGCGGGGAGGGCGCCGGCAGGATGAGGTCGGCGTGGCGCGAGGTCTCATTCAGGTAGATGTCCAGGCTCAGCATGAAGTCGAGACCGTCGAGCGCGCGCGCCAGGCGGGGGCCATTGGGCGCCGAGAGCACGGGATTGCTGGCCACAGTGATCAGCGCGCGCACCTGGCCTTCGCCGGGCGTCTCGATCTCCTCGGCCAGGCACACCATCGGCAGCTCGCCGAAGACCTCCGGCGCGCCGCTGACCCGGCTCCTGCGCCGTCCCACGGTCACGCCCCGGCCGCTGCCTGGCCGCCCCTGCGTGTTGACGGCAAAGGCCGCGGCCTTGGGGAACATCGCGCCGCCGGGCCGGTCCAGCTGGCCGCATAGGATGTTGATCACGTCCACCAGCCAGCTGTTGAGCGTGCCGTGGCGTTGCGTGCAGCTGCCGATGCGGGCATAGAGCGAGGCGCGCGGGGTGGTGGCCAGCAGGCGCGCGAGGCGGCGCTGCTCGGCGGCGGGAATGCCGCAATGGGCGGCGGTGGATTCAGGCGGGTAGGCCGTGACGGCGGCCCGCACGGCATCCAGCCCCTCGATCCATGGGCCCAGGGCGCCGGTGCGCACCAGGTCTTCGTCAAAGAGCGTGTGGACGAGACCCAGCAGCAGCCACACATCGCTGCCCGGGCGGATGAAATGGTGTTCGTCGGCCACGGCCGCGGTCTCGGTGCGTCGCGGGTCGATCACGATCAGCCGGCCGCCGCGCTCGCGCAGGGCGCGGGCCTTGCCGCGGAAATCCGGCACCGTCCACAGGCTGCCGTTGCTGACCATCGGGTTCGCGCCCAGCACCACAAGCAGGTCCGTGCGAGGCAGGTCCGGCACCGGAATGCTCAGCCAGTGCCCGTACATCAGGGCGCTGGAGAGCTGCTTGGGCATCTGGTCCAGCGTCGAGGCCGAGAAGACGTTGCGCGTGCCCAGCGCGCGCGCCAGGCGAGGTGTGTAGGCGAGCAGGCCCACCTTGTGCGCGGCCGGGTTGCCGAAGCTCAGGGCGACCGCATCCGGCCCGTGGGCCTGGATGAGGGGCTGCAGCCGGCGCTCGATCTCTTCGAAGGCCTCGTCCCAGCCGATGGGCTCGTGACGGCCGTTGCGCCGGATCAGCGGCTGGCGCAGGCGGTCGGGGTCCTCATGCAGGTCCTTCAGCGACACACCCTTGGGGCAGAGAAAGCCGTGGCTGAAGGGGTCGTCCTGGGCGCCTCGGATGCTCACCACGCGATCGCCGGACGTCTGCACCTCCAGGCCGCAGCAGGCCTCGCACAGGGGGCAGATGCGGTAGTGGACGCGGGGTGCTTGGGGATCCGTCGTGCTCATCGGGGTTTCCTCGGGGGCTGTCATCGGGGCGGGGCCTGCGCGCATTGTGGTCAGCGCGGGCCGCGGCAGCGTCATCCAGGCGACAGCCGCGGCTTGGTATCAACCATGAGAGGGCCCGGGGCGGAATGCAAGAAGATGTAAGAGCCGCGGCAATTGCGGCATGACCACCGTCTGACCGCCCGGAACTTGCATAGACTCCCGCCCCCGCAGGAGTAGGAGAACCATGAGAATCGAGATTGAGCCCGGTGTCCGGCTGTTCGTGGACATCGAGGGTGAGGGCCTGGTGCCCGAGGGTGCCGGGATGCGGGAGAAGCCGACGCTGCTCCTGCTGCATGGCGGGCCGGGCTTCGACCACAGCTCGTTCAAGCCGGCGTTCAGCGCGCTGGCGGACGTGGCGCAGATCGTCTATTACGACCACCGCGGCCACGGCCGCAGCGACCCCCGTCCGGCGAGCGAATGGACGCTGGACACCTGGGCCGATGACGTCGTGCGGCTGTGCGACGCGCTGGGCATCGTCAAGCCCATCGTGCTGGGCCAGAGCTTTGGCGGCTTCGTCGCGCAGCGCTACCTCGAGCGCCACCCGGAGCATCCGGGCAAGGTGATCCTGTCCAGCACCTCGCACCACACGGGGCTGGAACGCAAGATCAAGGGATTTGCCCGCCGCGCGCCCGCACCGGTGCGGGACGCCGTGCGCGAGAAGGTCCGCGCGTTCTGGACCGAGCCCACGCCCCTGAGCTTCGCAGCCTACTGGGAAGCGTGCCGGGACCTCTACACCGCCACGCCGCAGACCGACCCCGCCGCGGCCCAGCGCACGCTGCTAAAGCTGGACATCCTCCTGCACTTCGTGCGCGGCGAGAAGCAGGAGATGCGGCTGCTGCCGGGCCTGAGCCGTGCGCGCTGTCCGGTGCTGGTGATGGTGGGCGAGGACGATCCCGTCTGCCCGATCGAGGACGCCCTGGAAATCGCCGCGGCGCTGCCCTCGCGCTGCATGCAGCTCGCCCGCTTCCCCGGCTGCGGCCACGGTGTGTGGCGCGATGACCCGCGGGCCGCCTTCGAGCGGCTGCGGCGCTTCATCCTGGAGTGAGCTCAGGCGGCGGGATCGTCGTCCGGTCCGGCGGGCCAGAAGGTGGGCGGCGGGAAGGCGTCAAAGCGTGGAAGGCCGTCCGCGGGCAGGTCGTACCAGGGGGCCTTGGATGCGCAATGGATGTGCACCAGGGGCTGCAGGCCCGGGTCGTCGTCGAGGGTGCCCGCCGGGATGATGGCATGGCGCCCCCCGTCTTCCAGCACGGGCAGGAGGCTGCCGCAGGCGGTGCAGAAGGCCCGCCAGTTGCCGGGCGACGACTCGTAGCGTCGCACGAGCGCTTCGCCGGCCAGCCATCGCAGGCCACGGCCGTCGGCATGCAGGAAGCTGCCGAAGGCGCTGCCGCTGAGCTTCCGGCACAGGCTGCAGTGGCACAGATTGATGAAGCGCGGCGGACTGGCGAGGGTGTAGCGCACCCCCTGGCAGAGGCAGGAGCCCTGAAGCACCGGCATGGGGCGGCGTGGGATCGACGTGGGGCTCAGGCCGCCAGCAGCGCCTTGAGTTCGCGCTCGAGCAGGTAGGCCTCGCCGAGGTTGACCTCGATGAGCCGGCGCAGGTGCGTGACGCTCTCGATGTCGATGCTGCGCAGGATCAGCCCGGCGCGCTCGCCATCCAGGTGCGCGACCTCGGCGCCCATCATGATGCGCTGCTCGGCGCCGTCGAGGCGGATGCACAGCAGGCAGGGTTCGCCCATGGTGACGCTCGCGGCGGCGGGGAGCTTCAGCAGAGCTCCTTTCAGCGACAGGTCCAGCACGCTCACGTGGAGCCGCGTATCCACGGTGATCAGCTCCGCGGGCGCGTCGAAACTGACGCGGGCGAACTGGCGGCGTTCCTGGGGCTTGTCCATGGTGGACTCCGATCGTGGGACGGTGATCGTTCGATGCTAGCAGGGCACGCCCACCGCGCCTGCGGCCGGATCAATAGTCCTGGGCGTAGATCGTGCTCATTTCAATGGCTTCCTGCAGGCGGTTGGGGGCGACGGCCTCCAGCCCCAGGGACTCGAGCGTGAACCAGCAGGCACGCAGCAGGGCGCTGGTCTCCTGGCGGGCCTCGTTGTCCAGCAGGGCGCCGAGCTCGCTGACGCGGTCCAGCGATGGCTGGCGGCTGCGCGAGCCGCCATGGCTGTACGGCAGTTCCTCCGGCGCCTCGTGGCCCAGGGCAATCTCGGTCAGCAGGTGCTGCACCTCGTCCTTGGGCGGCAGGGACAGGATCAGCCGGCCGAGGTCCCCCAGCAGCTTTTCCGCCGCGCCGGCCAGCAGGCGCGCCGCGTGGTCGCTGCCGCCGTCGATGTAGAGGCCGGCAGCGATGTCCGCATATTCCAGCGCCAGGGCCAGCTTGGGCATGTCTGCGTTCATGGTGCGTCCGCGCGGTGGGGGGGCCGAGGGCGCGACCGGGGGAATGGTGGTCGCTCGCTCGGCAAGCAGTGGTCCTCCAGACATCTGGCGCCCTCTCTCCTGTACTTTTGTGCACGGAAGTGTAGGTGCGCGTCTTGCCGGGCCGGGAGTGCCGACGCTGGTGCTTTGTCACGGTTTGTATGGAGCACGGCTGATGGTTTTCCCGGCGCTTCAGACTGCGCTATTGTTGCGCATCCCCGACCCCCAGAGGAGGCCCTCATGACGAATCACCGACTCCCCCGCCTGCCGCAGGACCTGCCCGCAATGCCCCGCCGCGACGCCCTCCAGGGGCTTAGCGCTCTGGGGGCCGGCCTGCTGGTGCCCGGCCTTGCGCTGGCCGCCGACAGGAAGGAGGACACCTATGACGAGGACTCCATCCTGAAGGCCGCCACCGACTTCTTCGGCAGCACCACGGAAGGCCTGGCCAAGGTCATCGAGAAGGCCTTCAAGGAGCAGGGGCGGCCCAATGCCTACGTCAAGGGCGAGGAGGCCGGCGCGGCCGTCACCGTGGGCCTGCGCTACGGCGATGGCCAGCTCGTGATGAAGGGCGGTGGCAGCGCCCGGGTCTACTGGGCCGGCCCGTCCATCGGCTTCGACTTCGGGGCCAATGCCTCCAAGGTCTTCACGCTGTGCTACCACCTGCCCAGCACCGCCGCCATCTTCCAGCGCTTCCCGGGCGTGGACGGCAGCCTTTACTACATCGGCGGCGCCGGCATCAACTACCAGCGCCTCAATGGCATCACCCTGGCGCCGATCCGCCTGGGGGTGGGCCTGCGCACGGGCGCCAGCGTGGGCTATGTCCACTACCGCCGCGAGAAGTCCTACAACCCGTTCTGACCCCCAGACCGCCCCCGGCCGGCGTCGCCGGGGCAGCCGCCGCTGCATCTGGCGCCGCCCGTGCGGTATGCGTCAGGTCGGCGTTTGGCATATCGGCTCGCCTTGCACCGGATATTGCACAGGGCTTTGCCGGCGCCCCGGTGAACCCCTGCCGTCAAGTCCTCCATCCTCGGGGTTTTCGATGAGCGCCGGGCCGGCAACGCACACCGCGCTAGTGGTCACTCACAAGCACTTTTTGGGGCTTGCCCGGCCCGGTGGCGGGATGCATGCTCAGTGACCAGGGTCAAAACCCGATGCAGCCCCTGCGACGAGCATTCGCTGCCACATTCCAACGATCGACGATCAGAAATCCGGAGAGATTCCATGCCCCCGCCCAACCAGGCTTCCCTCGACCTGCCCACCACCTCCCTCGTGCCCCTGGCCGCCGCCGCGTCGCTGCCGGCCCAGGACATCAGCGCCGAGGTGCTGCTGGAGAAATACGCCAAGGGCGAGGAGCAGACGCTGGACGAGCTGCGCGCCCGCGTGGCCCGTGCCCTGGCCGAAGCCGAGCTGCCGGAGGCGCGCGCCCACTGGGAAGCGAAGTTCCTGGAGGCCCAGCGCCGCGGCTTCGTGCCGGCCGGCCGCATCAACTCCGCCGCCGGCACCGAGCTCAGCGCCACGCTGATCAACTGCTTCGTGCAGCCGGTGGGGGACTCCATCGCCCTGGCCGATGACGGCGTGCCCGGCATCTACACCGCCCTGACCGAAGCCGCCGAGACCATGCGCCGCGGTGGCGGCGTGGGCTATGACTTCTCGCGCATCCGTCCCAAGGGCGCCTGGGTGGGCTCGACGCAGAGCAGCGCCTCCGGCCCCGTGAGCTACATGCGCGTCTTCGACCGCTCCTGCGAGACCGTCGAGTCCGCCGGCGCCCGCCGCGGCGCGCAGATGGGCGTGCTGCGCTGCGACCATCCGGACATCGAGGAGTTCATCCACGCCAAGGACCAGGGCGACCTGCGCAACTTCAACATCTCCATCGGCGTGACCGACGCCTTCATGGAGGCTGTCGAGTCCGACGCCGAGGTCGAGCTCACGCACAAGGCCGAGCCCGGCAAGAAGCTCAAGAAGGCCGGCGCCTACCAGCGCGGTGATGGCCTGTGGGTCTACCGCCGCTTGCGCGCCCGCGAGCTGTGGGACCAGGTCATGCGATCCACCTACGACCACGCCGAGCCGGGCGTGCTCTTCCTGGACCGCATCAACAACGACAACAACCTCTACTACTGCGAGCGCATCGACGCCACCAACCCCTGCGCCGAGCAGCCGCTGCCGCCCTACGGCTGCTGCTGCCTGGGGTCGGTGAACCTCACGCTTTTCGTGCAGGACGCCTTCGGCCCCGGTGCCCGCTTCGACGAGGAAGGTTTCGCCGAGGTCTGCCGCACGGCCACGCGCATGCTGGACAACGTCCTGGACGTGACCCCCTGGCCGCTGCCCGCGCAGGCGCATGAGGCCAGCAACAAGCGCCGCGTGGGCCTGGGCTTCACGGGCCTGGGGGACACCCTGGTCATGCTCAACCTGCGCTATGACACCGAGGCCGCACGCGAGATGGCCCGCCGCATCAGCGAAGTCATGCGCAATGCCGCCTATGACGCCAGCGCCGACCTCGCCGTCGAGCGCGGCGCCTTCCCGCTGTTCAATGCCGATCTGTACCTCTCCGGCGGCAACTTCGCCTCGCGCCTGCCGCAAGGGCTGAAGGACAAGATCCGCGCCCAGGGCCTGCGCAACTCGCACCTGCTGTCCATCGCGCCCACCGGCACCATCAGCCTGGCCTTCGCCGACAACGCCTCCAACGGCATCGAGCCGGCCTTCAGCTGGAGCTACACCCGCAAGAAGCGCATGCCCGACGGCAGCTTCAAGGAATACGCCGTCGAGGACCACGCCTGGCGCCTGTACCGCCATCTCTTCGGCAAGGATGCCCCGCTGTCGGATGCCTTCGTGACGGCGCTGGAGCTGTCCGCGTCGGATCACGCCTCCATGGTGGCGGCCGTGGCGCCCTATGTGGACACGGCCATCTCCAAGACGGTGAACGTGCCGGCCGACTACCCCTACGCCGAATTCCAGGACCTCTACACGCAGGCCTGGAAGAGCGGGCTCAAAGGCCTGGCCACCTACCGGCCCAACAGTGTGCTCGGCTCAGTGCTGAGCGTCGAACCCACGGCCACGCCGGAGCCCCTCAAGCCCGTGTCCGAGGAGGACGGCACCAACCGTCGCCTGCGCCTGGAGCGCCTGCCCAATGCCGTGTTGGCCTCGCTGCGCTGGCCGAGCCGCCCCGAGCTGCCCAATGGCAACCCGGCCTGGAGCTACATGATCCGCCACCCGCACGGCGACTTCGCGCTTTTCGTGGGCGAGCTGCCGGCGGAAGGGCCGGATGCCGGCCTCTTCGGCAAGAACCTGCCCTTCGAGGTGTGGGTGAACGGCGCCGAGCAGCCGCGCGGCCTGTCCGCCGTGGCCAAGACGCTGTCCATGGACCTGCGCACGAATGACGCCGCGTGGCTGCGCCTGAAGCTCGACGCCCTGGCCACCGTGGCCGAGGAGCGCGCCTTCGAGATGCCCGTGCCTCCGGGCGGCGAGCGCCGCCTGTTCCCCGGCGTCGTCGCCGCGACGGCGGCCGTCATCCGCTGGCGCTGCGAGCAGCTCGGCGCCCTGCAGGAAGGTGGCCCGACGCCCGTGCTGGACGCCATGTTCAGCCGCGAGGAGCCCCGCACCAGCACCATGGGCACCCTGGCCTGGGCCGTGGACGTCGAGAACCCCGCCACTGGCGAGCAGTTCACCCTCACGCTGAAGGAAGTGACGCTGCCCACGCCGGACGGCGGCCATATCACCCGCCCCTGTGCCATGGGCTTCTCGGGCAACTATCCGAAGGCGCTCGACGGCATGGCCCGCCTGCTGTCCCTCGACATGCGTGTGATGGACCCGGCCTGGATCGGCATGAAGCTGCGCAAGCTGCTGAACGTGGGTGAGCCCCTGGGCCACTTCATGGCGCCGGTGCCGACGCTCAGCGGCGAGCGCCGCCAGCAGATCTGGCCGTCGACCGTCGCCTATGTGGCCCGCCTCGTGATCCATCGCTATGCCATGCTGGGCATCCTCGACGAGCAGGGCATGCCGCTCGTCGAGATGGGCCTGCTGCAGGCCCCGGCGCCCAAGCTCGCCGGCGGCGCCAACAGCATCCCGGCCATGGCCGGCAAGCCCTGCCCGGAATGCGGCAACGCGACCATGATCCACAAGGACGGCTGCGACTTCTGCACCGCTTGCGGGTATGTGGGGCAGTGCGGGTGAGAGGTGCGCGGCCCCACCACCTGAAAGTTCTGGACCCCTGAGTCGAAGGTGGCGGGTGGCGTTCAATGCCGCGCGCGTCAGACGAAGGAACGGATCTTTCAGAATTCAAACGCTTTGGCTATGAAGCAGCCCCGGTGATCCGGGGCTGTTTTTTTGTCAATGGGCACTCGCGATGAGAACGCTAGCGTTCATGGTCGAGTTCGACAACCCGACGCGCAGATTCGGGCTGGCTGATGAGTCCGCTGCGGTATCGCCTCTGGTGACACCGGAGAAACCCATGGCCGGCCCATCGGTCATGGGCCGCTGAGAACCAGCGCCAAGACGCTGCAGGCAGGAACGACGGCGAGGAACTTGTTCATTGATTGCAAGTATCTTCGCGCCTGCATGCTCTTCGATCCTCCAGGACCGGATTCAAGCAGCCCGCATTATTCTGGACTTGATGGCTGCAATATATCTGTCTCTGAGCTCCACGCTCTTCTTGTCGCTTTCGTCGAAATTTTCGACGGCCTTCAGGTCTAGTTTTGCCCCTATCTCTAGATATCTCTTGACGATATCACCAGCCGCAGGATCGCTAGCCAGCATTTGCAAGGCGGCGTAGATTGCGGAGCGCTCCTGGATACTGATTGGATTCAAGGGCTCCGATGCGACCAGCCAAGCCGCTGTCACGTCACCGTTTCTTGCATCGAGAAGGGCTTGGTTGAAGACGGTGGCCACCTCAGGCTCAGGAGCCTTCGACATATCGACTATCGAGATATAGAGGGCTGCAGCTTTTGCGACCCCACCATCAACGGCGATTTTCAGCAGATCTATCCGAGTCTGCCGCAGGTTCCCTCCAAGTGACTGACACTGCTGAAGCAATTTCTGATCCTCTTCCAGGTTCTGCTTATAGGCATCGGCGAGCGGCGTAGCCCCCATGCTGCCATGCAGGCGCCGATAGTTCGCAGCCATCGAACTCTCCATGCCGTCACATTGGGCGATGATTGCAGCCAAGGCAAAAGAGTCTGCAGGGTTTCGGGATGATTTTGCCAGCTGAATTTCACCTGCCAATCCAGAAACGCTATTGAGTAGCTTTGAGCGAATCGATGCGGAGCGATCGCCTGCGTTTTTAGACTCCGGGCGTAGAGTATCTGCAATTCGAGGCGCCTGCCCGGAGGCGCGTATCGCCGGGACCAGTATTGGCGTCTCACTTATTGCTGAGGCATCGCCAGGGCGATTCTTGTCTTCCACCCTTGAGTTTTCGGGACGCAGACCCGCGTCGCCCCAATATTTGATCGAGGCGATCACAGTGGCAAGCACCATCATGACGCAAAGTAGCCAGCGCAACATGCTAAATGCTCTCAAAGGTTCATGTGTTTTCCGGAGGAGATGTCCAATGGGTGCAGATCGAAGTGGGGCGGCCCAGTGCGCATCAGGATCTGAACGTGAATAGATACACTCGGTCCGTTTCGTCAGAAAATCATGGGTTCACCATGCAGCTGGCATAGGCGGCCACACACGCTTCATCTCGCGTCTTCTGATATCTAAACATCACCCCTTCATTGCATGCCATTTGCTTGAATGTTCCAAGTTGCTTTTCACACGCCTTGAAATCTGCATCACGGAGGACGGCGGCATCATCGATGCATTGGGCCTTTGAGTTCTGGCAGCGCTGCAGTTTCGTGGTGGGCGTCGGGACAGTCGGAGTCTCCCCCCCCTGCCCCTGGCGTATCCGGCGTACACGGCGCCGCCTGCAGCACCTTGCTCGACCCACAGGTCTGCGGGCCGCCGGTACTTCCGCCGCCGCCGATCCCGCCGCCAGCACCCCTGCTGGTGCCATTGACCACCACCGTGCACTCCTCTTCGCCGTCTGGCCCCCGCGGGCAGTTGTCGGGCCCGCTTTCCTCGGACTTGGCTTGTCGGTCGCTGCCCGGCTTGGGTGGTGTCAAGGTCGGTTTGCCGGCGGGTGAAGCTGCCGTCGGGGCCGATGCCGCCGACGCGGGGGCACTTTGGGCCAGTGCAGCGCCATGCGCGCACAGCCAGACAGCGCTGAGCAGCGCCATGATGGATTTCATTGAGTGTTCTCCCTGTTAGACAGATGGCCCGGCTTCGTGAGGTTGAGCCTTGGGGCCATGGCGTTCCGACGGCGAGCCTCGCGGGTGGCTAGCGTCGCAACGGCTCGCAGTCTATGGGGCGATCTCCGACGCGCGCCCTGCCAGCTCCTACAGGTAGCAACGATGCACGTGCGGCTTGCGCGCGGTGGATCTGGCCTTCTGCAGCGCCATCACCTCCGTCAGCTTGGAGTCGGCGGCCACGGGCGATGATGGGCCGCCTGATGTCTCGGCTAGGAGGGGGCAAGGCGGGCCCTGCTCGGCCTTCTGTCGCCTCATCGGGACGGCAAGGTGCTGGTCATCCAGGGCCCGGACCTGAGTGACGGCATTGACGTCTGCAGCCACCTACAAGGGCGTCGCAGACGCGATCCGTCCGTCACCGACCCAGCTCAACGCCCGGACGAATCGCCACGGCTTCCCTGGAAGCCTTTGAGCTGTTGGGACTGTCGACGCTTGAACGCTGTGGCTTGTAGACCCTCTTGATGGCGTTGAAGGCGTCGGCTCTCCCATTGCGACCTGCGAGCGCATCCCCCACCCGACGCGCCCACCCGCCTTGCCCCCGAGGCTGAGGGCCACCGCCGCGACAGGCCGGGACGAGCGGGCGCTATAGTCCGGCCGCCTTCATGCGCGGTCGCGCCCGTCCGCCCCCATGCCCCGTCAATTCCACGCCCCGATGAACCGCTCCACTCACCCCTTCTTGGTCGCGCTGGCCACCCTGATGCTGCTGCTGTGGATCGCCACGGCCCCCGCGTTGGCGCAGTCGGGCGGCAAGGGGCCGGAGGTCTACCGCTGCGTGAACGAGCGCGGCGAAGCCTACTTCCAGGTGGGCGAGTGTCCGAAGACCGTGCTCACCTATCCGGAGGCCGTCAGCGCGCCTCGGGGCGTCACGCCCGGCCAGGTCGTTGCGCCGCCGAATCCGGGCCGTCTGGACGCGGTGCCCGGTGCGAACGGCCTGCCGCCCGGGGACCTCCCGGCACCTGGGGTCAGCAGCGAGGACGCCCACCGCCAGCAGCTCCGGCGCCGCGCCAGCCTGAAGATGCTCCGCACCTTCATGTTCGGCCTGGTCTTCGGTGTGGTGGCCAAGTTCAGGGACCGCTCGTTCTTCGTCTGGTTCCTGATCGGGGTCGCCGTCGAGTTTGCCCTGGTCGGCGCCGCCGTCTTCAACTGACGGGAACGCTAGCCCGGCACGGTTGCCGGGACCCGGCGCTGGCGGGGCTGACGGCATGCGGGAGGGGCAGCTCGGCCCATGGTGGCACGGTCCCGCCGAGAGCCGCTAGCGTGCGGCCCCCCTCATCGACGTCACCCGGGAGGATGGCGTCTCCATCCAGCCGGGCCGTGTGAGCAGAGGCCGTGATCCTCGCGGCCTGGGGGCTGCGGTCCCACGCGCCGCCTGCAAGGCTCCGATGCGGCCGGGCGCCTCACGGTCGCCGTGCCGCCGGGGCCTGGTCCTGCGTCAAGAGGCAGGTCGTCTCTGTCGCCGCGTCGGCCTGGCGCGGCCCCCAATGAAAAAAGCCCGCAACAGCGGGCTCTTCTTCCGTGCCAGCGGCGAACGCTCAGGCGCTCTTGCGGCTGCGGCGTGCCAGACCGGCGGCGGCCAGGGCCACGGCCAGCAGGCTCAGGGCCGCGGGTTCCGGCACGGCCTGGCCGGCGGTACCGATCTGCACGTTGTCCACCAGGCCTTCACCCACATTGGCGGTGACGCGGATGGCGTCGAAGGCAATGCCGCTGAAGCCCAGGAAGGCGGTGTTGGCGTTGTTGTAGGTCACGGCCTGCGAGAACGATTCCACGACGGTGTTGCCCAGCAGCGCTTCCACCAGCACGGTGGTCGGGTTCTTGGCATAGCCGAAGGCAGCCGCCGTGACCACCTTGCTGAAGCTCAGCACGAAGGGGACGGTCGTCGAAACGCCGATGTAGTCGCCGCTGATGCCGGGGAAGGGCGAGTTGCCCTGGCTGTTGTAGTGGTGGCCGCTGGTGGTCACGCCGAAGCCAGCGAACTGGTTCGTGATCAGCGTGCCGGCGGAGAAGGACACCTCGCTGAAGGTGACCGTGGTCTCGGGCGCGCTGAGGCCGAAGCTGTTCACGATGGGCGTGGCTTGAGCGCCTGCGGCGAGCAGACCCAGTGCGAGGGCGGAAAGAATGTGTTTCATGGTGATCCCAGGGAGAGGCCGAAATGATGCCTGGGGGGACTGTAGGGAGCGGTCCGGCAGGCGTCCATGGGTCGCCCCCCCACACTCGTGGGGGCGGGATCCCGTGCGTGCGCGGGCTTCCTGGGTCAGCCCTGCGGGGCAGACGCCGCTGCGTCCCCTTGATGAGCGACGGCGGCCCGCGCCGATGTGTGGGAAGGAAATATCTCGATACCTTTTGGGCTTGTGTGCCCCGTTGCTCTCGTGCTTGCGGCACGAGCCGGCCTCGGCCGGCGGTGAGCGGGCTCAGGTGGAGGGAGCAAGGGCGGCGCCGCTATCATCGGGCAGCCTTCAAACCCTAACCTGCCAATGCCGTGTAGCGGCGCGCGGCACCCCGCATCGCCACAGAGAGCTTCTGAGGAGGGGCTCGTGGCGGTGACGATCCCCAGCACCGAGGACTTCATGCGAAAGAGACTGTTCCGTGCCGCTCTGCTGTGCGGCGCCATTCAATGGCTGGCGGCCTGCGCCGCAAATCCGGCGGACCAGGCCCGCCAGCTGCAGGCCGATCCCCGCTGCTGTACCGCCCTGCCGGCCCTGGCGGCTGAGCGGGTGCTCGGCCCGACCCAGCAGAAGGGGGCGTTGTCATCCAGCAGCGCCGTCGTGGCGCTCCCGGCGGGCCGCAGCGCCGCGGAGGCCTACCAGCTGCCGGCCGAGGCACCCGGGCGCGTGCTGGAGCTCACCGCCCTGATCGGCCCCGGCCTGCTGGGCGATGCCGATACCGCCGCCGTGGCGCCGCTTGCCGCCACCTTTCTGGACCGCAACGGGCAGCCCGTCGCCGCCGCCGGCGATACCGGCTACATGGCCGCGAACGGCGGCCTCGCCGATGACTTCCTCGTCAGCCGCCAGTACCGCGTTCCCGTGGGAGCGAGCCGCGTGGTCGTGCACGCCGACCCCGCGAAGTTCGGCACCCGCCAGCCCCTGGACCTCGGCGCGACGAGCCTCATGAGACCGGCCAGCGGCGTCTACGTCGCCTTCAAAGGCCGCGAGTCCATCAAGGCGCAGTGGGTGGTGTTCGGCCCGTATGCCGTGGCGCTGCGTGAGCCGCGGGTGGGGCGTTGATGCCCTCGAACGCCGGCGGCCCGGCCGCCTGGGGGGCCTGGCTCCTGCGGGTCTGGCGTCGGCTGGTGGGCGGGGCGCTTCTGATCGCGGCCTTGCTGCCGGGCGCCGTGCGGGCGGAGCAGCTCATCGCCTACGAACCCGCCACGACGACCTTGAACGGCACGCTGTCGGGCGGGTGGTTCAGCCATCCCAATGGGCAGCGTGTGCGCTTCTGGTTCGTGAAGGTGCGCGAGCCCGTCCGCGTCCGCGCCGATCCCGCCAATCCGGTCAATGGGGCCGCCGACGGGGTTCGGGAGATCCAGGTCTACTCGATGGATGCCGCGATCCGCCGACAGCTCGACCGCCGTGTCGGCCGGCAGGTGGCGCTCACCGGCGAGGTGTTCCATGGGCACAACGCCTGGCATGTGCGGACGTTGGTGATGGCCGTGTCAAGCGTCCGGCGGCAGGGCTGACCCGTCAGGCCCGCGCGCTGCCGGTCTGGCAGGGGCTTCAGGGTCGCCGGTCGTGGAATACGGCCACCGATCTCCCCCATGGGTAGGTACTTGCCTCAGGGAATCAGTGGAGGATCCGCGTGACAATCCGCCCTCATGAAACGCGGCTGGCCACGCCATGGCCGGGCGTCTTTGCTGTTCCTATGCTGCCCACCCTCTCTTCCTCCCTGACCCGGCGTGTGGCCGGCCTGGCCGTTCAGGCCGCCCTGCTGCTCGCGGGGGCGGTGCTGTCGTCCGGCGCCAGCGCCCAGGTCTACAAGTGCACCGATGCCAGCGGCAAGACGGGCTACCAGTCCCAGCCCTGCCCGGACACCACCAAGAGCGCCCAGCTCGACCTGCGCTGGACCGCATCGGCCATGCCGACGTTCTCGGAATCGTCCTTCAAGTCCGGCAATGTGTCGGTGTCGGAGCTTCGCCAGGCGCTCATCTCCAGCTGCACCAACAGCGTGAACACCCGGGGGGATGCCACCTTGCGTCGCCTGGCCTCCTCGCAGCCGGCGAAGTTCCGCAGCTTCTGTGACTGCGTGGCGGACCAGTCGCTGAGCAATGTCGAGCAGCTCAAGAGCATGGCCCTGCGCGGTGACCGCGCCGGGCTGGAGCAGCTCGGCCTGCGCGCCGGCCTCAGCTGCGCGTCGCGACTGCAGTGACGTACCAGGCGCGCGGGGCGCCCGTGCGCCCATGCGTGAGAGGCGATGGCCGGGCGCCGGGAGGGCGCCCCCGCCTCAAGCCCCCAGTCCGCGCAGGCAGGTCCGCACCAGCCAGTCAACGATCTGCGCGTCGGTGTACGCGCCCGTGGCTCGCATGACGCCGAGCACCGGGTCGCAGGCGCGGGCGAAGAGCGTGTAGAGCACCAGCTCCGACGGCAGGCCGGCATCGAGCTGCCCCCGCTGCTGTGCGGCTTCGATCCACGTCCCCAGCAGGTCGGACAGCGTGTTCAGCCGGTCCATGTAGGCCGCGTCCACGAGCAGGGCGGCCCTCAGGCTCGAGTTCTGCGAGGGCAGGGCGGGCATGCGGCCGCCGAGCTGCTCGGCATAGGTCCAGCGCACGAGGGCTTCCAGCTGCGCCCGCGGCTCCAGCGGCTCCGCCTGCAGACGCCGCGCTTCCTCGATGGCCCGGTCCAGCACGCGCACCATGGCCGCCGCGGCCAGCTCCTCCTTCGAGGTGAAGTGCTTGTAGAGGCTCGCCTTCGCGATGCCGACCTCCGCCACCACCTCGTCCACCGTCATGGCCTCGAAGCCTTTGTCGGACAGCAGACGATTGACGGACGCCATGATGGCCTCCTCACGGGCCTGGAGCACCTGATCTCGAAATCGTGGACGTTGCATGCGCCGGATTCTATGCACCCGGCGGGAGGCAAGACCATTCCGTATGCAAATGAAACGTTTGGTTCATGTAAGAACTGACGTGTTGACAATGTGAACTGATGAGTTCACATTGCGGCCTGTTCAGTTTTGCCTCATTCGGCGGGCTTCGCCGCCGGATGGGACGGGGCGGAACCCGGCGCCTCGGGCGACCGGCACTTTCATCCACGTCGGACATTCAGGATCAAGGAGACCATGATGCGTAGAACCTCTTGGTGGCACTGGCTAGCCACGGTGTGCATGGCAGGCCTGCTGAGCGCCTGCGGCAGCGGCAGCGACGACAAGGACCCCACGGTGGTGGAGATCGCCCAGGGCGACCCGCAGTTCAGCCTCCTGGCGGAGGCGGTGGTGGCGGCCGATCTGGCCGGCACGCTGTCCGGCGCCGGGCCCTTCACCGTCTTCGCCCCGACCAACGATGCCTTTGCCTCGCTGCTGACCGAGCTGGGCGTCACCAAGCAGCAGCTGCTGGCAGACAAGACGCTGCTGCGCGCGGTGCTGCAGTACCACGTGCTCGGCGCCCAGGTGCCCAAGGTCAGCGTGCCGGTGGGCAAGGCCATCACGCCGCTGCAGGGCGGCATCTTCAAGATCGACAGCACCACCGGCGGCCTCGTGGTGACGGACGGCCGCAATCGGCAGGCCCGGATCCTCGCCACGGACGTCATGGCCTCCAACGGCGTCGTGCATGTGATCGACAAGGTGCTGCTGCCGGCCAACAAGACCCTCGTGGCCACGGCGCAGTCGCTGCCGGACTTCAGCATCCTGGTCGAGGCGGTGGTCGCGGCCGGGCTGGTCGACACCCTCAACGGCAACGGCCCCTTCACCGTCTTCGCGCCCACCAATGCCGCCTTCGCCAAGCTGCTGGCGGAACTGGGGGTGAGCAAGGAGCAGCTGCTGGCTGACAAGGCACTGCTGACCCAGGTGCTGACCTATCACGTGCTGCCGGGACGGGTGCTGAAGGCGGACGTGCCGGTCGGCAGTGCGATCGTCACGGTGCAGGGCCAGACCTTCACCGTCGACAGCACGCTGACCATCACGGACGGCCGCGGCCGCAAGGCCAGGATCACCGGCACCGATGTGCTGGCCAGCAATGGCGTCGTCCACGTGCTGGACACCGTCATCCTGCCCAAGCCCTGAGCCTCAGGGCCTGGAGCGGCAGCCGGCGGTCGCAAGCCGCCGGCTCTGTCCCTTGAAAAAGCGCGGGAGGCCGGGGGCGAGTCGTCACAATCGTTCCCAGCGTGCGCCGACGCTGCCCGCTGCGTCATCCGATGCGGCCAGCGGCCTCGCCGCCATGAAGCAATCCGAAGACTGACTGACCGAGCGACCGGCATGGACCCCAGCGATCCGACCTCCCCGTCGCCCTGCCGACTGGGCCGGGCTGCGGCGCGGTCGCGTCTGCCGCGCAAGACCTGGCCCCAGCGCGTGCGGGCGGTCTGGAACGGAGGTGTGCCTGCCGTGCTGGTGCTCGCGGCCTGGTTGCTGAACCCGGATGAGGGGCACCACCGGGAAGCCTTGCGGGCGGCCGTCGAGGCTGGCCATCCGGTCAGCGCGAGGTTCGCGGCACACGAGCGTGCCGCACCGCCGGTGCGCTATCAGAATCTCGTCGTGTGCTCTGTCACCGAGCATCGCCAGGGGCTGACGACGCTCGGCGCCTTCGGGCATGTCGTGCCGGTCGGGAAGCGCCGGCACGGCGCGGCAGCGGCGAGCTCCTCGGGCCCCTGACGCTCGCCGGCCGGCCCATCGAGCCGGCCCATCGAGCCAGACTCAGCGCACGAAGCGCCCGTCGACGCTGATGATCGAGAGGTCCGCGAAGTCGAGGCCGCTGTGGTCCGTGGGGCTGTAGCTGAGCTCCAGGCCGCCGACGTCCACCTTGCGCAGGCCCTCCAGCGCCGCGGCGATCTTGTCGCGCGTGAAGTTGGGGGCGGCCTGGCGCAGGGCCTCGGTCAGCACCTTGGCCGCCGCAAAGCCCTCCAGCACTGCGGGAGAGAGTTCCTCCAGGCCCTTGGCCTTGCCGAGCTTGAGCGCCTCCTGCACCAGCGGGTACTTCACCGCCCGCTCGCCCGGGAACACCTGCGTCACGATGACGCCACGGCTGGACTCCCCGAGCTGCTTGATGAAGCCGGCGGACGCGTTGTTGGAGAGCGTGATCACCTGCGCGCTGGAGCCCGCGGCGCGCAGGGCCTTGACGCCCTCCGCGACGACGACGCTCGAACCGATCCACATCACCGCCTGGGCCTCGGCCTTCATGAGGGCAGGCACCAGCGTGGCGTAGGCCGGCTTCTCGCGGTCGGCCTTGAGCACGGCGGCCGGCTGCAGCTTCGCCTTGGCGAAGCCCTTGTTCGCGCCCTCGAGCGCATCGCGGCCGAAGGAGTCGTCCACATGCACGACGGCAATGCGCGTGGTGCCCATCGTGTGCAGGTGCTCGATGGCCTTCTCGGCCTCGCGCTGGTAGGGGGCGCGCACATTGAACACATAGCGCTGCACGGGGGTGTGCAGCAGCATGGCGCCGGTGGACGGCGCCACCAGCGCGATGCCGTGCTGCTGCAGCAGGGGCAGGATGGCCTCGGTGTGCGGCGTGCCGCGGTTCATGAAGAGCACCGCCGCCTTCTTCTGCTCGATCAGCACCTTGGCATTGGCCGCCGCCTTCTGGACGTCGAACTCGTCATCGAGCGTGATCAGCTGGATCTTCTCGCCCTTGATGCCGCCCTGGGCATTGACGTGGTCGATCCACAGCCGGGCGCCCACGAGCGCCTCCTTCACCGTGGCCGCCGCGGGGCCCGTGACGCCGATGGTCTGCCCGACCACGATGTCCGCATGGGCCGGCAGCGCCAGCGTCCCCGCCAGCGCGAGGCACAGGGCGCCGCAGAGGGCGCCCAGGCGAGCGCTGGCCGAGGCAAGGGCAGGTGCCCGAGGGCGGGAAAGCTTCATGGTGTGTCTCCGTCGTGGCGCCGCGGCTCGGGTGGAGGCGGCGGCTGCAGGGTCTGGGTGCGCAGGGCAGGCCTGGCGCGCAGGGCCGCTCGTGGGGCCGCGCTGTTGGCATGTGCCGCGCATCCTAGCGTGACCGCGACACGGTGACGCGGGTTTTCCATGAGGCCCGTTCTCAGAGGGCGGGAGATTGCGAGGTATTCCGCTGAAGTCACCGACTGTTACCACGGCGGTGCTCCAGCCGCGGTGGGGCTGAGGCACCGTTGACGCATCGATGAGGCGAGGCCCGCGAAGGCGGTCGGGGGGATGTCGAGCGGCTGGCCGGGCCCCGGGCCGCCTCAGAGGCCTGCCGCCGGAGCGGACGGCGCGGCGCTGGCCGACGCGGCTGGCGCGATCGCGGGGGCTGGCGCCAGGATCACCTCGGGCGCCTTCAGCAGGCGCAGGCAGTCCTGTGATCGGTGCGCCACGCGACAGGCCTCCCAGCGCGCGTCGGCCGCCCGTGCGGTGGGGCGCTCGCAGTTCGGCCCCCGCTGTCGTGCACAGGCCTCCCGGCCCGCCCGGTAGACCAGATCGATCCACCGGCCGACGGCATGGGTGTCCCGGGCGCGGGCCACCCGCGCGGCGTCGAACAGGAGCGGTTCCGGCGCCGTCTCGGGCGCTTCCCAGTGCCGGCCCTGGTCGCTGGAGCGCAAGACGAGGAACTGCTCGTAGCCATTGGGCTCCCCAAACTCCATGACGTAGTGCCCGCCCTGCAGGCCGAAGCGCGCATCGCTGGGTACGACGAGCGGGTCGACCACCTTCGCCGACCGGGGCCTCTCGCGGTAGGGATGGAGGTTGTCGGAGAACGTGCGCCCGTCGTCCTCGCTGGTGACGAGCCAGTGCTGCGACCAGCGCCGCTGGCCCTCGACCCGGCCATAGCCGGTGCTGCCGTAGAGCGTGGCGCCCGCGCGGCCATAGCGCTCGCAACGGGGCCAGTCGTCGCGGAAAGGCAGCACGGTGGTGCGGCCGTCATGGTGCCGGTACGTGACCTGGTAGGCCCAGCGGATCGCGTCCGGCGGCGTGGTGCTGTGGAACATGAACAGCTTGTGCAGCTGAACGCCCCCGTGCCGGCCGTCGAACTCGAAGGCGCTGCCGTCGGGGAGGGGGCAGCGGAGCTGTTCCCCGGCCTGCACCGCGGCGGCGGCGCCCAGCATCAATGCAGCAGCGACGAGCGCGGCGACGCGGGAGGCAGGCGGGGAGGCCGGACGGGAGGCCGGACGGGGGAGTGGGCGCAGCGTCATGGGCGGATTCTCAGCGCTGCCGTGCGGGCCCGGTCAGGCCACCGCTCGTGCGTCGGCGGGCGTGACACCGGCGCCCGAACCGGCTCGCGCTGTCATCACGGCCAGCTCATCGAGCCGGCGGCGCACGAGCTGGATGCCATGCAGCAGCTCGAAGAACAGGTCGGAGTGGCGAATGGGCACCTGCAGCTGCCGCACGGCGCGGTGCAGGGCCTCCAGCTCGTCCCGCACGCTGTGCTGGGTGACGGGCCCCGGCAGGCCATCGAGCTGCGACTCCAGGCCGCGCAGGCGCTTGTACAGCCCGCGCATGCGTTCACGCAGGTACCAGCGGTACAGGCGGGGGCCCTGGCTCACGAGCGGCAGCAGCGCCGCGGCGGCGGCCAGCAGCGTCAGCAGGCGCTCGGCATGGGCGGTCAGCCAGTAGGGCAGCAGCCGCTGCAGCAGGCTCGGGCCCTGGCGGTAGTAGCGCTGCGCGGCGCCCGAGACGGGGTACTCCGGATCGCTGGCCTTGGGGAAGTCGCCCGGGCGGTCGAGCCAGCTGGGCTGGCCGTGCTCGCGGCGCAGGACCTCCACGAGCTCCTGGACCAGATCGGCGTGGAGGTCTTCGCGCACGAGCACCGCATTGCTCGTGGACAGCAGCTCGATGTCCCGCGGTGGCAGGGAGGCGCCGAGGTCGACGACGCCCTGGGGCAGGGTCACGCGTTCCAGGAAGGGCAGCCGCCGGCTGATGGCCTCGGCCTGCGGCACGCTCATCAATGTGACGCCGGGCTGGTGAAGCAGGCGCTGGACGACCGGGGCGTCGGCGGCGAAGGCCATGAAGACGACGTCCACGCGCCCGTCGAGCAGGGCGCGGGCGGCCTCGTCGCCCGCGAGGGGCAGCAGGCGCGTGCGCTGGCCGTCGAGGTCGTAGAGGGCCAGCAGGCGCTCGGCGACGAGTCGCGTGCCGCTCCCGGCCGGGCCCAGGGCCAGACGCAGGCCGGCGAGGTCCTGCAGGCGCTGCAGGGTCAGCCCGGGGCGCTGGAAGATCCACAGCACCTGGCGGTTGATGCGCCCGAGCGACACCAGGCCCGGGTAGGCCGCGGCGTCACCCACGCCCCCCTGCACGAAGGCCGCCTGGACGGGCGCATCGGCCCGCGAGAGCAGGGCCAGGTTCTCCAGCGAGCCCTGCGTCGGCCGCAACGTGACCGTCACCTTGGAGGCCGCCAGTGCCTGCGCGTAGCGCTGCCCGAAGTGCTCGTAGGCCCCGCCGGGAAAGCCGGTGGCGAGGGTGAGGCGCGAGGGCGGTGCCGGGATCGCCCAGACCAGCAGCGCCGCGACGAGCCCGAGCGCCAGCAGCACGACCAGGACCCGGTACCCGCGGCGACGCCAGGCGGGGCCGAGTGGCGGACCGGAAGGGGCGGCGGGGGCGGTGGCGGGTTTGGACGTTGCGGTCATGGGGCGGGCCCGTGGCCCGGAAGGGCGAGGGGCGAAGGGCAAAGAGCGCGCAGTTTAGGCGTCAGGCCGGTCGGCGACGGAGGTCATCGGGCAGGGATCTCCCCAGGGAGCGGGTCGGCGTGAAAAGGCGCGGCGATAAGATGCCGCGCCATGACGCACGCCTTGCATCGCCAGCCGGCACCGACGCGGATCGACCGGCAGCCCCCCCATGGTTGAGTGGCTGGCGCAGCAACTGGCTTTGCTGGGCCAGTCCCTGTGGCCGCAGCCGAGCGCCGTGCCCCTGTCCATCCTGCAGGCGGACGAGCGGCAGCTCGTCATCCAGGGCAACGCCGCCGTCTTCTGCTTCGACGCCCGCCAGCGCTGCGTGCGCGTCGGCACGCGGCGCAAGGCTGCCTTCGACGACATCCGTTGCGTGATCGTGCGCCACCATCGCGACAGTGACGATCGACCCGAGCATTGGTCCGTTACGCTGCAGGTGCGGGGCTTCCTGGCGGACGTGCACCTGGGCTGGTCGCAGGACGACGTCGATGCCTCCATCCTCGGCGCCCGCCTGGCCCGCTTCCTGGGCAAGCCGGTGCGGGCTTGGTGAGCACCCCTCGCTCCGCCGGTCAGATCAGGGCGCGAGCGCGCCGCGCAGGTATTCGGTCAGTGCGGCCTTGAGCTCGGCCTGGAACGGTGGGCGGATGGGGGCGAAGACGGGCTCGGCCAGCAGGGCGCGCAGCGGGGGCGGGTAGTCCAGTGTCTGCCACAGGCCGCGGGTGAGGGCATAGCTGCGCAGCAGCAGCGCCACACCACGGCCGGCACCCAGGCCCAGCGCGGCCTCGATGACGCCGCCCGCCTCCACGAGACCTTGCACGAGGTCCAGCTTGAAGCGGCGCAGGTGCTCGTCGCCCAGGTTCTGCTCGAGCACGCTGTAGGCCATGGCATCGAGCCGCAGCAGCTCGGGGCGCGCGTCCAGATAGGCCGCGAAGCGGTCCACGAAGCGGGGCAGGGCGTCCGCGGGATCGCCCTCGCGGAAGGCGTCGCGCACGGCCTGCAGCAGGCCGGCGAAGTCCTCCGCCAGCAGGGCCACGAAGATCTCTTCCTTGGTCTTGAAGTAGAGGTAGACCGTGCCCTTGGCCAGGCCGGCCGCCTGCGCGATCTGCGCGGCGGAGGGCAGCTGGCGGCCGTCCTCGATGAAGAGGGCACGGGCGGCGGCGAGGATGTCGGCACGGCGGGCGGCCTTGTCCTGCCCGTCGACGGCGCGGCTTTTCAGCAGGCGCACCGGCGGCAGCGTGACGCGGGGAGGCATCTTGCTGCGGCTCATGGCTGGAGGGCCTCCGACAGCAGCACGTGACGGCCGGGCCCTGCGGCGAGGGCGGCCTCCAGCAGGGCGCGGGCGACGTGCTCGGTGCGCACGGGGCGCCAGCGGCGCGGCAGCAGGGGCAGGACCGCGCGGCTGAGCGCCAGCGCCACGGCCTCGCCGGGTCGACGGTCCAACCGCGGGCCGCCGTCCAGCAGCGAGGGGCGCAGGCAGGTCAGGGCGTCGAAGCCGAGCGCCGCGACGTCGCGCTCCGTCTCGCCCTTCACGCGGAGGTAGAGGCCCCGGCTCGCGGCGTCGGCGCCCAGCGAGGACACCAGGGCGCAGGTCGGCGTGCCGGCCTCGCGGGCCAGGCGGCAGGCCGCCACTACATAGTCATGATCCACCCGCCGGAAGGCCTCGGGCGATCCCGCCTGGCGCCGCGTGGTGCCCAGGGCGCAGAGCACGGCATCGGCGTGCCACCAGGGGGCCTGGGCCGGCAGCTGCTCGAAGTCCACGAGCGGGTTGAGCAGGCGCTCGTGCGCGGGCAGGGGCCGGCGGGTGGGCGCGACGACCCGTGTCACGCGGGCGTCCGCCAGCGCGAGGGCCAGGGCCTGCTGCCCGACCAGTCCGGTGCTGCCAAGGATGAGAAGCGTGCGCATGGGTGAAGGAGGGCGGTGTGGCCCCGGGAGGGCGACGGGGGCGGCGGCGAGTCGCGTTGACGAGGGCCCCGGTGCGGCGCAGGCCGCCTGCCGGGGGCAGGGAGGCCCGATGGTAGCCCGCCCCGGGGACGCCGCACCCGCGACGCCCCCCGGCGAGGCCTCAGTTGGCCATCAGCCGGGCCGCCATCCAGGTCTGCAGGCGCCGCGGTGCGAGCCGGGCGCTCCAGACCGTCAGCTTGTTCCCGAGGCCCGGCACCACGCTGGGCGTGCCGGCCTTCAGCGCGCGCAGCCCGAGGGCCGCCACCGGGCGCGACTTCATCATCAGCAGGCGCTGGTACAGCGTGGGGCGCTGGCCGGAGACGGCCAGGAAGTTGGTGGCCGTGATGCCGGGCGACAGCACGCTCACCTTCACGCCCTGCGGCGCCAGCTCGGCATTGAGCGCTTCGCCGAAGAGCAGCACGTAGGCCTTGCTCGCCGCATAGGCCGCGTAGGTGGGCGTGGCCTGGTAGCCGCCGATGCTCGCCACCAGCAGGATGTGGCCGCGGCCGCGGGCGGCCATCGCGGTGCCGAAGACATGCGTCAGCTCGGTGAGGCTGGCCGTGTTCAGCTGGAGCATGTCCAGCGTGCGGTCCAGCGGCTGGCTGAGCAGGGGGCCGTAAAGGCCGTAGCCGGCGTTGTTGATGAGGATGTCGATGGCCAGGCCCTGCGCATCCAGGCGCGCCTTGAGCGCCACGCCGGCACCGGCGCGGGCCAGGTCGATGCCCTCCACGCGCACCTGCACGCCGTGCCTCGACCGCAGCTCAGCCGCCAGGGCCTCCATGGGCTCGGTGCGGCGGGCCGCCAGCACCAGGTTCACGCCCTGCTCGGCCAGCAGCGTGGCGAAGTCCACGCCGAAGCCGCTGGAGGCGCCCGTCACGAGGGCCCACTGGCCGGTCCAATCGCGGTTCGAGGTCATTCCATGCTCCTGAGAAATAAATGACCGGCGGTCATTTGGTGGGCGAATTTGAAATGACCGGCGGTCAGTTGTCAAGCGCTGCCCCGCGTGCCCGGGCAGGGTCGTGAAAAGGTGCCGCGGGGAAAGCGCGCGTCAGCAGGGCCGCGCTCCGGGTGGGACGGGTGAGCGCTCGAGGCGTGCACCCGGGGGGGCGCTTGCGCAGCCACGTCTCCCGACGAAGCGCGCGGGGCCGGCCGGGACGCGGCCGGCCCGGGGGATCAGGGCAGGCGCAGGGTCTCGCGTTCGCTGACGCGCACTTCCTGCGGACTCCCGTTGCCGACGCTGTAGGTCACGATGAGGATCTTGCGCTGGCCGGGGTAGGGGTCGCCGCCGCCGAGGTTGTTGTCGACGTAGACCTCAAGGCTCTGGCCGTCCCGCACGAGGCGGCGCAGGCGGTCGCTGACGTCCCAGTCGCGACCGCTGGCGCCATAGGTGGCGCGCAGGATGCGCAGCTGCCCGCGCTCCTCGCGGCCGTGCCAGCCACCGCGCCAGTTGCGGTCGCCCCAGTTGCCGCCGCCCCAGCCGGTGAACTGGTTGCCGTCGATGTGGCTGAACTCCTCGTACTCGAAGGTGCGGACGTCGCCGCCGCGGCCGCGGGCGTAGACGCGCAGCGTCTTGCGGCGGCCCGGGTCGGGGTCGATGCCGAAGAGGTCGTTGGTGATGCGCACGCGCGCGTCGCGGCGGGCCAGGTCCTTGAGGCGGTCCGTCACGTCGACGTTGCGCCCCTCGGTGCCGTAGCGGGCCTGGAGGATCTGGTAGTCGCCGTCGTCGTTGCGGCGTGGCACCTCGGGGTCGCGGCGGTCGTTGCCGCCGTTCCAGCCGCCGTTCCAGTTGTCGTGGCCCCAGTTGCCCCGGCCCCAGCCGATGAACTGGTTGCCGTCGATGTGGCTGAACTCCTCGTAGTCGAAGGTGCGCACCTGGCCGTCGCGGCCCTGGGCGATGATGCGCAGCGTCTTGCGGTGGCCCGGGGCCGGGTCCACGCCGAAGAGGTCGTTGGTGATGCGCACGCGGCGGTCCTCGCGGGCGAGTTCGCGCAGGCGCGGCGTGACGTCCACATTGCGATCCCCGGTGCCGTAGCGGGCCTGCAGGATCTTGTAGTCGCCGTCATCGCGGTCGTCGCGGTCGGCCAGGGCGAGGCCGGCGAAACTGCCCAGCAGGGCGGTGGCGATGCCGGATTGCAGCAGGTGTCTTCTGTGGTTCATGAGATCTCCAGGGCTGAGGCGCGGGCCGGGCGGTGCACCGCCCCTTCACGTCCCGTTGCGCCCGTCCACAACGGATCAGGGCGGCCATTGGTGGACCGGTGCACGCCGGGGCGGCAGTATCGCGCCGCCGGGGTGGGCGCGCGAGGGCGATTTGCATCCGATGGTGAGCAGGCGCGTGGGGGGCGCGGCGGCGGCCGCGTCGCATAATCTGCCAGCACTGCGCGCACGGCCTGGGCCTGGATGGGATCGGGCCGGCGCGGGCTTCAACGACGCGGGGAGGCGTACTTCGATGGGGACTTTCGTGCTCTTGCTGCTGCTGGCCGCTTTCGGCGGGCTGTGCTGGCGGCTGTGGCATTCCCGCTATCGCCGCGCGGCCCTGCGCGGTCTCGCGGCCGGGGTGGCGCTGACGCTGGGCATGCCCTTCGTCTACGGCCTCCTGTTCGGCGTGAACCTCTGGCATGCGTCCGCACGGCCGGGGCTGGAGGGCGGGCTGTCCGCCGCCCTGCTGTATGGCCTCCTGCTGATGCCGTTCGGGCTGCCGCTGGGCCTGCTGGCCGGCGTGGCCTGGCAGTGGGTCCGGCAACGGCGCCCGGGGGCCTCGACCTTGCCCACCACCCCCACCTCCACCACCACCTCCACGACCGAATCCGCGCAGCCATGACCCAGCCCCCCGAACTCCCCCCGATCGACGCCCCCCCGAGCGCTGACGCTGCGCCACCGGCCGGCCCGGTGCTGTGGAACCCCAATGCCGCGGCCGCCTGGGGCCTGCTCCTGAGCCCGGTCTTCAGCGCCGTCCTGCACCTGATGAACTGGCAGGCCCTGGGCGAAGCCGAGAAGGCGCACGAGGCGAAGCAGTGGGTGATCGGCCTCGTGGCCGCGATGCTCGGGACGATGCTGCTCCTGATCGTCTGGCCCGAGAGCCGAGCGCTCGACACGCTGAGCCGCTCCGTGGGCGTGGCGCTGTTGGTGGCCTGGTACTACGGGACGGGCAAGGCGCAGTCGACGCGTGTGGCCGCGCTGTACGGCCGGGGGTATCCGCGACGCGGCTGGATCGTGCCGGTGCTGGCCGCGCTGGCCCTCATCGTCGGGCTGAGCTTCGTGCTCGGCGGCCTGGACGAGCTGTGGCAGTACCGGCCACGTTGAACGTCGGATCCACCTCGCCCGACCCGGGAGCGCGCATGCCTCAGCACATCCTCCAGTTCTGGTTCCACGAGATCGAGCCCCGCCAGTGGTGGGCCGTCGATCCCGCCTTCGACACCCTGCTGCGCGAGCGCTTCCTGCCCGTCCTCGAGCAGGCCGCGCAGGGCGAGCTCGCGGCCTGGCGCGGGACACCGCAGGGTCGTCTGGCCGAGGTCCTCGTGCTGGACCAGTTCTCGCGCAACATCTTCCGCGGCACGCCACGGGCCTTCGCGCAGGACCCCATGGCCCTGGCGCTGTCGCAGGAGGCCGTCGCCGCCGGCGCGCTGGACGCGCTCCGGCCCGAGGAGCGGCCCTTCCTGCTGATGCCCTTCATGCACAGCGAATCGCGCGTCGTGCACGCCGAAGCCGAACGCCTCTTCGCGCAGTGGGCGCCCGGCAGCAGCCACGACTTCGAGCTGCGCCACCGGGCCATCATCGACCGCTTCGGCCGTTACCCGCATCGCAACGCCATGCTCGGGCGCGCGTCCACGGCCGAGGAACTGGACTTCCTGCAGCAGCCCGGATCCAGCTTCTGACCATGACAGCGGCCTTTGCGATCAAGACGCCCCTGCCGGATGAGCCGGCGGACGGCTGGCAACTCGTCGAGCAGAAGACCATGTACGGCGGCAAGCGGATCGCGGCGGGCGACGAGCTGTTTCTCTTCGACAGCGAGAACGCGGGCGGACGGGGGCTGATCGCCCGCGGCGTGGTCGTGCAGGCGGCCGTCTGCGCCCCTCGCGTCGGCGTGCCGCGCCAGACGCCCCGCGTGACGCTGACCGTGCGCCGCACCGCGACGGCGGCCCGTCCGCTGGGCCGGGCCGTGCTGCGGACCTTTGATCGCTGGGACGATGGCCGTCCCGAGACCGAGCTCAACTTCAAGCTCTACCGGCAGGCCACGGACAAGGTCGTGGGCCTGAGCGAGGCGGCGGCGCGGTGGCTGGCGGACTGCTTTGCCGAGGCGAGTGAATGAACGTCGCAACGGGCGCCAGCTCGGCTGCGGCAGGAGGAACGACGTGTGATCATGAACGGCATCCGATGGCTGATGGCTTGGTTCTCGGGGCTGCTGCTGCTGCCGGCGACCGTGTGGGGCGTACTGCTCGTGGACCGTTACGCCACGCGCTGGTGGTGCCCGCCTGAGCACCTGGTGTCCGGCGTCTGCATGGCGGCGGGCTTCAGCAGGCTTCTGCTGTCCTTGCAGATCGTGACCGTCGCTCTGGGCGCCCTCCTGGCGGTGCTCGTGCCCGCACTGATGGCGCCGCGCGAGCGCCGTCTGGTGTCCGCGGCCATGCTGTGCCTGGGCACCCTGCTGTGCCTGTGTGCCGCGCTGGCGGCCTGGCCGTCGCTCGTCTTTGGCGTACCCGCGGTGCTCGCCGGAGCCTTGGCGCATGGGGCCCTGCATCGAGCGGGCTGGCTGAAGGAGCTTTCGGCATGAGGACCAGGAAAGACTTGCTGTGGGCGGTATGCCGTGCTGGAGGCTGCATGGCAGGCCTGGTTCTGGGGAGCTGGCTCACCGGCTGCGCCTCGACCACCACGCTGCGGCCCTTCAGCACCGACGGCTGCTCGCTGTACCCCGACCGCTCGGCGAGCACCGGGCAGGACTGGTGTGCCTGCTGCGTCGCGCATGACCGGGCCTATTGGCGCGGCGGCACGGAGGACGATCGCCGCCGGGCCGACGATGCCCTTCGCGCCTGCGTCCAGGCGCAGACCGGCGACGACGCCCGCGCCGCGCTGATGCACAGCGGCGTGCGCCTGGGCGGCAGTGCCCTGTGGCCGACCTGGTTCCGCTGGGGCTATGGCTGGGGCTACGGCCGCGCCTACCGCCCGCTGAGCCCGGCAGAGGCCGCCGAGGCGGACCGCCTGGAGGCCCAGTACGCCGCGGAGGTCGGCTTCGACCAGTGCCCGGGCCAGCCGCGCTCGACCCTTCTGCGCCCGCCCGCGGCCTCGTCCGTCGCGCCGACCTCCCCGCCGGCGTCCGCCCCATCCTCTGTCCCTGCGCCTGCATCCCATGAGCACCCCTGACACCGATTGGCTGATCCAGCGCACGCTGCAGGCCCGCACGGCCGAGGGAGCGTGCTTCGACCTGCACGTGGGCATCGGCTCACCGCAGCCGGCGTCGCCGGACTGGCGCTGCGCCGTGACGGTCGGCCCCTACCTGGAAGCGCCGGCCCACCTCGTGGGCATCGACGCCTGGCAGGCCTTGCAGCTGGCCCAGCAGCTGGCGTCGGACCTTCTCGCGGATTTCGTGGCGAAGGGCGGCGAGCTGGTCTGGGAGGGGGCGCCGCTCGACCCCGCCACGCTCTTCGTCCGGTCGGCCAGCGCCGCACCGGGCGCCTGAACAGGAGACCCTCATGCTGATCCACGGCAGCTGCCATTGCCAGAACCTGCGCTTCCGCCTGCACTGGCCGGACGACGCCCTGCCCATCCCCGCCCGCGCCTGCGGCTGCCGCTTCTGCCGCAAGCATGGGGGCGTCTGGACGGCGCATCCGGCGGCGCGGCTCGAGCTCGAGGTCAGCGATCCGGCCGCGGTCATCGCCTATGCCTTCGAGACCCGCACGGCGGACTTCCAGGTGTGCGCGCGCTGCGGCGCCGTGCCCTGGGTGGTCAGCGAGATCGACGGCCGCGCGTATGCCGTCGTCAGCGTGAATGCCTTCGATGACGTGGACGCCGCGCTGCTGCAGCGGGCCGAGGTCAGCTTCGAGGGCGAGGCACTGGCCGATCGGCTGCAGCGGCGCGCGACGCGCTGGATTCCGCTGGACCTGGCTCCCACCCTTGCGGAGGCCGCGCGATGAAGCCGCTGCCCCACACCCGCTGCCCGCTGTGCGGCGGCAGCAACCAGTGCCAGCCGGCGCTGACCGGCAGCTTCGAGGGCGACTGCTGGTGCCGCACCACGCCCGTCAGCCCCGAAGCCCTCGCGCGCGTGCCGCCCGAGCAGCGGGGGCAGGCCTGCCTGTGCCCGCGCTGCGCGCAGGGCCTCGCGCCGCAGACCCCGCGCACGCTGGGCTGAGCGGCCCGGCCTGCACAGCCGCTACCATGCGGCCCCGACGAGGCGCCGCGGCGTTCGGCACGTCTCGCATCCCTAGACATAACGCCCGAAGGAGGGTGATCTCTTGAAACTGCTGATTTGGCCCCTGCTGCTCGTGGCCGCCTGGATCGGGCATGGCCGCCTGATGTTCACCGAGTCCCGGCTGATGCCGATGCTGTCGGCACATGCCGCGCAGGTCTATGCCGGCGACACCCGCGCCTGCGAGCTCTACACCGACGACGTCCAGGTCGAGATCCTCGCCGAGGACCGCCAGGGCCGCTGGGAAGTCGAGGGCGGCAAGGACGAGGTGTGCGGCTACCTGCGCAAGGCGGGGGCCGCCTTCGCGCTGCTCGACGCCAACATCCACACCGAGTTCAGCGAGGTCGCCCTGCAGCGCAAGGGCTTCCCCTGGACCGAGGCGACGCTCAACTACACCGAGACCGTCACGGTGCAGGCCGCCAAGCTGCCGGCCATGACCGTCGTCTCGCGCGACGAGCTGACCCTGGTGCGCACGCTCACGGGCGTGAAGATCCGGGTGATCCGCTCGCATTCCGAGTGAGCCCGGAGCGTCGCCGCACCATGCCCGCGTTGCTGACCGAGTTCTGGCACTTCACCCGCAAGGAGGCGCAGGCCTGCCTGTTCGCGGGGCTCTTCTTCCTGGCCGTCTTCCTGGTGCCGCGCGCCGGCGTGCTCGGGCTCCCGCGCTACGACGTGCTGCTGGTGATCGCGCTGGCGCTGCAGTGGATCCTGTGGCGTGCGGGCCTGGAGAGCCTGGACGAGATCAAGGCCATCACGGCCTTCCACCTGCTCGGGCTCGCGCTGGAGCTGTTCAAGACGTCCGCGGCCATCGGCTCGTGGAGCTACCCCGATCCCGCCTACACCAAGGTCTTCGGCGTGCCGCTGTTCTCGGGCTTCATGTACGCCGCCGTGGGCAGCTACATCATCCAGGCCTGGCGGCTCTTCGACCTGCGCATCCTGCACCATCCGCCCTACTGGATGGCCGGGCTGGTGGCGGGGGCGCTCTACCTGAACTTCTTCACGCAGCACTACATCGGCGACTGGCGCTGGTACCTCGCGGCCGGCGCACTGGGCCTCTACGCGCGCTCGACCGTCGTGTTCCGCCCCTGGCAGCGGGACCTGCGCATGCCACTGCCGCTGGCGCTGGTGCTGATCGGCTTCTTCATCTGGCTGGCCGAGAACCTGGGCACCTTCCTCGGCCTGTGGCGCTACCCGAACCAGCTGGGTGCCTGGGCTTCCGTGCACGTCAGCAAGTGGAGCGCCTGGAGTCTGCTGGTGCTGATGAGCTTCACGCTGGTGGCCCAGCTCAAGCACATCAAGGCGCGCATCCATGTGCCGGGCGATCCGGCCCCGGGCTGGCCGCAGGCCGTGCGCGACTGAGCGCCCGCGCTAGCGCTGCTGCGCCCGCCAGGCCGCGGGCGAGGCGCCGAACCACAGCTTGAAGGCGTGGTTGAAGCTGCTCTGCTCGCTGAAGCCGAGCAGGAAGGCCACATCCGTCAAGGACAGCTCGGGCTGGCGCAGGTAGCGCCGGGCGAGCTCCTGCCGCACCTCGTCCAGCAGCTGGCTGAAGCTGTGGCCCGTGTCCGCCAGCCGCCGCTGCAGGCTGCGCGCGGAGAGCTGCCGGCTCTCGGCCAGCAGCGCCAGCGTGGCCCGGCCCTGCATGAGCTGGGCGGCGATGTCCTCGCGCAGCGCCTGCACCAGCGGCGGCTCCTGGGTCTCGCGCAGGCGGGCGCTGAGGCGCGCCTCGGCTGCCTGCGTGAGCGCGGGGAACATGCTCGCGTCGGCATTGGCCAGCGGCAGATCCAGCAGCGCGGCGGGAAAGCGGGCCTCGGTGACGGGCGCCCCGAACTCGACGGGCACGCCCAGCAGCCGGCTGTAGACCTCGCCCGTGGACGCGTCCGCGGGCACATGGGCGAAACGCAGATGGCTCAGGGGCAGCTGGCGGCCCACCAGCCAGTGGCCGAAGCTGTGGATGCCCATCATCACGCTCTCCACCAGCTGGTCCGCGCCGGGGCGGTCCAGCCAGGGGCTGTGCCAGCGGTAGACGGCGGTGTCGCCCTCCACGCCCAGCTCGCTGCGGCCCAGGTCGTGGGCGAGGCCCTCGAAGCGCTGCGTCTGCACGAGCGCGGCGCGCACGTCCGGGCAGGCGCACAGCACGAGGCCGTAGCTGGCGAAGGTCGAGAGCTGCATGCGCCGGCCGACCTCCAGCCCGAAGCCGCGGTGGCCCAGCAGGCCCGCGGCCGCGTCCAGGAAGCGGATGTAGCGCTCCACCGGCAGCGCCTCCGGCAGCTGCAACGGGGCCGTGGCGAGGGCCGGCCAGTCGCAGGCCTGCGCCAGCACGCCGAGGTCCAGACCCAGCGACTGCGCCGTCTCCACCGCCGTGCGCGCATAGGCGCCCACCACCCGCGCCTGGGCGGCGGCGGGCAGTCGTTGCAGTGGATGGGCCTCGGGCAGGGCGGGAGTCGCCCCGGGCGCCGAGGCAGGCGGTCGGTCGGGCATGGCCCGAAGTGTGCCGCAAGCGCGGTGCCCCCGGCGCGAGCCGGGCGGCGCTCAGTGCGGGCGCAGGATGTCCTGCAGCTCCGCGTACAGCGGCCGCAGTGGCTCGTACATGCGCTTGTAGACGCGCTGGTAGAGCGCCTCGTAGCGCTCGGCGTGCGCCGGCACGGGCTCGAAGGTCTGTCCCAGCCGTGTCATGGCCGCCACGGCGCTGACATGGTCTCGGTGGAAGCCCAGGCCCACTGCGCCGGCGATGGCCGCGCCGAGGCCCGAGGTCTCGTAGGTGTGCGGGCGCGAGGTCGGCAGGTTGAAGATGTCGGCCGTGAGCTGCAGCGCGGCGTCGGACTGCGAGCCGCCCCCCGACACGCGCAGGCTGCGGATCGTGGTGCCGCCGCGGCGCTGGATGCGTTCGGCGCCCTCGCGCAGCGCATAGGCCAGGCCCTCGAGGATGGCGCGGTAGAGGTGCGCCCGCGTGTGCACATCCGAGAAACCGATCACCGCGCCGCGCGCGTCCGGCCCCGGATGGCGGATGCCGGGCGTCCAGTAAGGCTGCAGCATCAGGCCCTCGCTGCCCGGCGGCACGGCGCGCACCAGCTGGTCGAAGAGCACCTCGGGCACCACGCCCTGCTCGCCGGCCGCCGCGCATTCGGGGTGGCCGAACTGCTCCTTGAACCAGCTGACCATCCAGTAGCCGCGGAAGATCTGCACCTCGGTGTTGTACTGGCCCGGCAGCAGCGCGGGGTAGGGCGGGATGAAGGGCAGTGCCTCGACATAGCGCGGCGTGGTGATGTCGATGGTGGCGGTGGTGCCATAGCTCAGCGCGCCCACGTCCGGTGCGATGGCCCCGGCGCCGACGATCTCGCAGGCCTTGTCCGCGGCGCCGGCGATCACCGGCAGGCCCTCGGGCAGCCCGCAGGCCGCCGCCGCCTCCCGCGTCAGGCCGCCGAGGGTGCTGCCCACGGGCAGCAGCTCCGGCATCTGCTCGCGCGTGGTGGCCAGCGCCTGCCATTTCCAGTCCCAGCTGGCGGCCCAGTCCTGGCGCTTGAAGTCGAAGGGCAGGTAGCCCACCTGGCAGGCCACGGAATCGGCAAAGCGACCGGTGAGCTTGTAGTTGAACCAGCCCGAGAGCAGCAGCAGCTTGTGCGTGCGCCGGGCGACCTCGGGCTCGTGCTCGGCGATCCAGTTGATCTCGGCCTCGCGGCTGAAGTAGTCGATGGTGCCGTCCACCCGCGCCGCCTTGAAGGCCAGGCGCCACCAGGGCGCCACGGGGCGGGCCTTGCTCGCGCGGCGCTGGTCCAGCCAGATGATGAAGGGACGCAAGGCCTGACCCTGCGCATCGACGGGCACCAGCGTGCCGCGCTGGGTGGTGACCACCAGGCCCTTCACCGCGGACCTCAGATGGGCGTGCGTCTGCCACAGCCCCCGGCACACGCCGGCGGCGGCCTGCCAGAAGGCCTCGGCGTCGTGCTCCAGCCAGCCGTCCTGGTGGCTCACGTAGTCGTCCAGCGACTGCTGGCACTTGGCGAGCAGCCGGCCCTGCAGGTCGAAGAGCAGGGCACGCACGCTCTGCGTGCCGCAGTCCAGACTCAGGATCAGCTCATCCGGGCGGACGGGGGAGGGGGTCTCATCATTCATGGGCGCCATTCTCTGGGAATCCCGTGGCAACGCAGCACGCGTTCGCGGTAGCGGTGACATTCGTCGTCCCAGCGTTCGTCGCTCCAGGCGAGCGTCTCCTGCACGAGGGGACGCAGCACGGGCAGCAGCGCCGCGCCGCCGTCGCGCAGCAGCAGGCCGATGCGGCTGCGGCGCAGCAGCAGGTCGTCCAGGTGCAGCACGGCCTCGTGGCGCAGGGCGTGGCGCAGCTCGGCCCAGCAGCACTCGGCATGCGGGATCTCGCGCAGCTCGCCGGGCGCGGCCTCGGCCAGCAGCGTCGCGGAGGCGTCGCCGTAGCGGGCCAGCAGGCGCTGCCGCAGCGGTGCGGGCAGCGCGTGGGTTGCGTGGACACTGGCGATGCCGGGGGCGCGCAGCAGCGCGGCATCGGCCTGCAGGCGCCGCAGGGCCGGCACGCGCGATTGCACCCGTCGCAGGGCCTGGATGGCGGAGGCGCGAAAGGTCGTGAGCTTGCCGCCGCTGACCGTCAGCAGCCCGCGCTCGTCGAGGATGAGGTGCTCGCGCGCCTCCTTCGACGGATCGCGGTGATCCCCCGAATCCAGCACGGGACGCACGCCGGAGTAGGTCGAGACGACGTCCTCGGCCTCGAGCGCCAGGCGGGGGAAGGCGGCCCGGGCCGCCTGCATCAGGTAGTCGAATTCCTCGGCCGTGATGCCCGGCTCCCGGTCCAGCGGATCGCGGTGGTCCAGGTCGGTCGTGCCGAGCAGGGTGCGGCCCTCCCAGGGCAGCGCGAACACCGGCCGGCCGTCCTGGGGGTGGAAGAAGGCCAGGGCCTGCGCGACGGGCAGGCGCCAGGCCTCGAAGAGCAGGTGGCTGCCGCGCAGGGGGCGCAGGAGGGGGCGCGCGCCGAGGTCCTGGCGCAGCTGGTCCGCCCAGACGCCGGTCGCGTTCACCACGACCCGGGCCTGCACGGCGAGCCGCTCGCCGCTGGCGTCTTCGTGCAGCAGGGCCCCGCGCACCCGGCCGTCGGTCTCGATCAGCCGTTCGGCGGCCACGTGGTTGAGCGTGAGGGCGCCGAGCTGCCGCGCCTCGGCCAGCACGCGCAGCACGAGGCGCGCGTCATCGGTCTGCGCATCGAGGTAGGACCAGCCGCCCGCGAGGCCTTCTGCCGCCAGGTGCGGGGCCTGCGCCAGCACGGCGTCGGGCGCATGCCACTGGCGGGTGCGGCGGCCGGCGAAGAAGTCGTACATCGCCAGCCCGACGCCGAGGATGCGCCGCCCCTTGCGGTCGGACTGCCGCACCGGCAGCAGGAAGCGCAGGGGGGTGACGAGGCCCGGCATGTCGCGCAGCAGCGCCCGGCGCTCCCGCACGGATTCACGGGTCAGGCCGATCCGGCCCTGCGCCAGGTAGCGCAGGCCGCCATGCACGAGCTTGGACGACTTGGACGACGTGCCGCTGGCGAAGTCCCGCGCCTCGACCAGCGCCACGCGGGCGCCGCAGCGCGCGGCCTCGAGGGCCACGCCGGCCCCGGCGATGCCGCCGCCGATGACGAGCAGGTCCAGCGGCTCGCGCTCGTGCGTGCGCAGCGCGGCCCAGGCCTCGGCGCGCTTCATGGCTGGACGGCGGCCGGCGCGGGCCGCAGATTGCCGGAGTCCAGCAGGCCACCCGGGTCCGCCTCGCGGATCAGGCCGTCGATCAGGCGCAGCCCCGTCACGCCCTTCTCGGCGCCGAGGTAGGGCGCGTGGTCCTTGCCCACGCCGTGCTGGTGGCTGATGGTGCCGCCCTCGCGCACGATGGCCTCGCTGACCGCCGCCTTGAGCGACTGCCAGCGCGCCCAGGCGGCGTCGAAGTCCGGCCCGATGCGGAACACGAAGGTGCTGTAGACGCTGGAGCCCTGCGGATAGACATGCGAGAGGTGCGTGTAGGCATGGCAGCGCTCGCCATGGCCGGCCAGCGCGGCGCGGCCGGCGTGTTCCATGGCCTGCATCATCGGCGTGACGCGGGGCCAGTCGCAGGCCGTCTCCATGGTGTCGACCGCGAAGCCGGCCTCCCACAGCGCATTGCGCAGGTAGACGCCGCGGAATCGCTTGGCAGCCCACTTGCGGCCGAGCACGGTGCCCGTGGACACCCCGCCCTGGGCCCGCAGCAGCGGCTTCGCCAGCGCCTGCATCGCCCGCACCTGCGCCGCGCCGCCGGTGAAGCCCAGCATCAGCATCACCTTGCCCTCGCCGCAGCCGCGCAGCGCGAGGTAGCGCTCCAGCCAGGCGATGGCGCCGGCGTGGCCCGCCAGCTTGAGCGTCGTAAGCGTCTCGGTGGCATTGGCCAGCCGCATCATGGAGAGCCCGAGGCGGGCCTGCGCCAGCTCGCGGACGGCGGCCTGGCCGCGCTCCCAGCTCGGCAGGAACCAGGCGACGAAGTCCTCGCGCTCGGGCACCCGGCTGATGCGCACGCTGGCCTCGGTGATCACGCCCACGCGGCCCTCGGAGCCCAGCACCCATTCGCGCAGGTCCGGGCCGGCCGCGGAGGCGGGCAGGGTGGGGAGGTCCAGCGTGCCCTCGGGCAGCTCGACGCGCCCGCCGGCAAAGAGGCTCTCGATGCGGCCGTAGCGGGCCGACTGCTGGCCGGACGAGCGCGTGGCGATCCAGCCGCCCAGCGAGGCGTACTCGAAGCTCTGCGGGTAGTGACCCAGCATCCAGCCCTCGGCACGCAGCTGCGCCTCGAGATCGGGGCCGAGCACGCCGGCCTCGAAACGGGCCAGCTGCGACAGCGGATCCAGCGTCAGCAGCCGGCGCAGGCGCTGCATCGAGAGCATCAGCACCGGCCGCCCGCCCTCGGGGGGCGTGAGGTGGCCGACCACGCTCGTGGCGCCGCCCACGGGGATCACCACCAGGCCCTGCGCACGGGCCCAGTCGAGCAGCTGGCGGACCTCGTCGCCCGTCTCCGGGAAGGCCACGGCATCGCCCACGGGGCCGATGCGGCCGAAGCGCAGGCGCAGCCAGTCCCCGAGGCTCTGGCCAACGCTCGCCTGCAGCCGCGCCGCCGCGTCGGTCTGCAGCGGCAGCGGTGCGCCGTGCAGCTGGGCCGCCGTCAGCCGCGTGGGCGGCAGCTGCGCCAGCGCCGCCGCCAGACTCGCGTCCTGCGGCGGCGCGCCCAGCCCCAGAGCCTCCTCCAAGAAGCTCCGGGCTCCCTCGTCAATCGTCGCGTGGATGGATTCGTCGCCCCAGCCGTTCCAGCGTCGCATCGCGTCTTCCCCTCATGATCAGATGAGGTCGAAGCTTAGGGAGCGGCCGGCCGGCTGGCTTGGTCTTTGGCGACGCCGGGCTTGTGATTTGGCGTCAGGCGGGGGCGTTCAGCGCGACATCCCGCCCGCCCAGCGCGCGGGCCAGGGCGACGGTCAGGCGCGTCGCCTGCCCGTAGATCGAGAGCTGCGGATTGGCGCCGATGCTGGTCGGGAAGATCGAGCCGTCGTGCACCGACAGATTGCGCAGCTGCCAGTGCCGGCCGTCCGGGCGGACCACGCCGCGCGAGGCGTCCGCCGCCATGCCGCAGCCGCCCATCACGTGCGCGCTGACCAGGCGCAGCTGCTGCGGCCCGAGCGGCAGCGCTTCGATCTGCGCCTTGGCCTCGGCCCAGCTCTTCACGAAGCGGCCCTCCTCGTGCAGCGGCATCACCGTGCGCGCCCCGGCCGCGAACTGCAGCTCGGCCATGGCCAGCAGGGCGCGGCGGGCGCCGTCCAGCAGCACCGCGTTGATGGGGTAGTCCAGCACCGGGCTGCCGTCGCCGCGCAGCTGAACGCGACCGCCGGGGGACTCGGGGTGGAAGCCGTCCCGCAGCAGGGCCAGCACGGCCTGCGCGTGGGGGAACTGCTGGAGCGTCTGCACATAGCTGGCGCCCATGCCCACGAGCGTCGAGGCCATCAGCGCCGGGTGCAGCGGCGGCACCTCCAGCTTGAAGCCGAGCGGGCCGTCGATGGGGTCGGTGTGCAGGAAGTGGTCGGTGTAGACGCTCTGCGGCGCGCCGGCCCAGCCGTCGATGCGCTCGTCGAACAGCGCCGCCGAGATGACGACCGGATGCAGGAAGGTGCGGCGGCCCAGGCGCTGGTGCGGGTCGGGTGCGTTCGAGCGCAGCAGCAGGGCGGGGGAGTTGATCGCGCCGCCCGCCACGAGGAAGTGACGGGCCTTGACGCGCAGCTCGGGGCCGGCCGGCGCGTCATTGAGCGTCACCGGGCGGCAGATCAGGGCCTGGACCGTGTCGCCCGACCATTCCAGGCGCTCGGCGCGCGTCTGCACCAGCATCGTCGCGCCGCCGGCCAGGGCGGCGGGGATCGTCGTCAGCAGCATCGACTGCTTCGCGTTCGTCGGGCAGCCCAGGCCACAGGAACCCAGGTTCCAGCAGCCCTTGACGTTGCGCGGGATGCGCTTGGCCTCCAGCTTCAGCACCTGCAGGCCGCGCTCCAGCGCGCTGTTGTTGGCGTTGGGCGTGCCTTCCCAGTCGTGCACGTTCAGCCGGGCCTCGGCCTGGGCGAACCAGGGCGCCATCGCGGCCTCGTTCAGGTCCGAGAGACCGAACTCGCGGCCCCAGAAGGCCAGCGTGTCGGCCGGCGTGCGGAAGCTGCTGGTCCAGTTGATGGTGGTGGAGCCGCCCACGCAGCGGCCCTGCAGGATGTTGAAGGCCTTGTCGGCCGTCTTGCGGGCGGCGCCTTCCTGGTAGAGGCCGGTGTAGGCCTCGGCCTCGCGCTGCTTGAAGTCGCTGCTGGAGCGCAGCGGGCCGGCCTCGATGATGAGCACCTTCAGCCCGGCCTTCACCAGCAGCTCGGCGCTGACGCCCGCACCGGCACCGCTGCCGACGATGGCGACGTCGCAGTCCAGCTCGGCCGGCAGCGGCGCGAGGCCGCCCCCCAGCACACGCCAGCCCTGGGCCAGGCCCTCGCGGATCGGGTCTTGGAACATGCTCATGCTCAGCCTCGCTGAATGCTCATTGGAAGGACTGCGGGCCCGGGTAGCCCATCCGGGACCAGTGCCCGGGCGAGCTGAAGAAGACGGCGCAGTGGAGGTCGCGCAGCGCCTGGTAGGCCTGGGCGCGCAGGCTCACGCGCGAGCGGCGCATGTGCTGCAGCGCGGCCTGCACGGCGGCGGTGCCGGCCTCGGCCCAGTCCGTGCGCAGGCCGGCCAGCCCCAGGCGACCGGCGGCGCTGCTCAGCACGGTCAGCAGCTGGCCCAGCTCGGCCTGCAGCGCGGGCGGGAAGCCGGCGATGGCGCCGTCCATCTGGTCGAGGTGGGCCTGCAGGGCGCGGGCGCGCTCGGCGGCGTCGTCCGGCCAGGCGCCCTCGAGCACGGCCAGAGCGACGGCGCCCATCACGGCGCGGGCCCGCGGGCTCTGGCGGGGCGTGCCGCTGCCGTCGGCCTGCAGGCCGGGCTCGGTGCCTCGCAGCCCCAGGCCGGCCAGCGACAGCAGGAGGCCGCTGCCCAGGCCCAGCTTCATGAGAGTTCGACGTTGCATGCGGGAGATCAGGAAATCGGAAGGTCGGGAAATCGGCGTCAGCGGCCCGCGGCGCACCTCTCTGGCGCACCGGCGCGGGCCGGATGATTCAAAGCTGGGCGCAGCCTAGTCGCAAGTGCCGCGGCACACCAAGAGGGTGCACGCCTAGATAGAGTCGCCCGCCTAAATCCATGCCTGGGGGCAGGCGCAGGCGCCGCGGCCACAATCGGCCCATGAACACGCTCCCCGCCCTGCCTGAATCGACCCGGCCCTGGACCGAGGCGCTGCTGGACCTCGTGGCGCGCCAGCCGGCGTCCGGCGAGCCCGAGCGTCCGCTGGCGGAGCGCGAGGCGCGGGCGCGGGCACTCACCGAGGCCGCCGCGCGCAAGGCCGGCGCCACCGCCGCGGGCCTGGCGCTGCCGCCGGGCCCGCTGGGCTGGCTCACGGTGCTGCCGGAGCTGATGGCCGTGTGGCGCATCCAGGCGCAGCTGGTGGCGGACGTGGCGGCCCTGCACGGCCACAGCGCCGAACTCGGGCGGGACCAGATGCTCTACTGCCTCTTCCGCCACACCGCGGCGCAGGCCGTGCGGGACCTCGCGGTGCGCGCCGGCGAGCGTGCGGGGCAGGCCGTCTTGCAGCGCGTGCTGCAGGCGATCGGCGTCAAGCTGGGCGAGCGCAGCGTCGGCAGCGCCCTGGCGCGCTGGGTGCCGCTCGCCGGGGCGGCGGGCGTCGGCGCCTATGCCTGGTGGGACACGCGCCAGGTCGGGCGCAGCGCGCAGGCGCTGTTCGCGTCGATGGCGGACTAGTTCGGCGTGGCGCCGGCCGTGGCGTGAGCGGCCTCCCTGGCCGTCGGTCGCGGTGCGCGCACGATGCTCGCGCAAGATGTCGCAGGGCATGCAGGCGGGCGGACTACACTCCAACGCCGCAGTTGCGCGGACGGGTCGTCCTCGCCGATGTTGCGGACCGATCCTTCGTAGCGCCCATGTCGACCCTGGTCACCAAGCCCCCTGCCGCGACTCAACCGGCCGTGCTCCGGCACGCCTCAAGCGCCATCGAAGCGCTGGAACGAGTCAAGTCCACCCATGCCGATTCGACGTCGACTCGCTTTGAGCGGACCTGCGACATCTGGGCCCATGGGCTTCTCATGGCCTCCGGGCTGATGTTTCTGCTGCTCTGCGCTGTGGGATTCTCCCTGGGTTCGCAGAAGCCCCTTCCTGGCGCGTGGAAGGTCTTCGTTCTTCTGCTGATCGCGCTTTGCCTCTTGGCCGCCGTCGCGGCGCTGCTGCTGCAGCTGGCTTCCGCGCTGGCGTCGGTCGTTCTCTATCGGCGCAATGCCCCCCGGCTGCGCGTCGTGCAGTTCGAGCACGACCTGGCCAATGTGGCGGCCGTGGCGAACGTCTCGACGGAGGCACTTCTGATCGCCGACGACTGGCTGGCCCAGAAGATCCGACGCATTGAGCGCCGACTGTCCTTCTTCTTTGGCGGCGCAGAGAAGGTGGCCCTCTTTGCACTGGTGGGCACTTGCTGGTCCGTCGGCAAAGAGCTGATGCAGACGGCAAAGCTTGACGCCGTCTCCGACCCCGTGCTGCTCGGCATGGCAGGACTGGCCGGCATGACGCTCGGTGCAGTCTCCCTGCGCCTCGTGGCGGATCGGCTCGCCTACCAAAGAGACATCATCGCCCTGGCCTGCCGGCTGCGGCCATGAGCGGCCATGAGCGGCCGGGCTGCTCCCAGGCTGGGAGGCGGCACGGATCGCCCCACCGATCGTCTGGCTCAGCCTTCAGGCGGGTGAACAGGGCACGGGGTCCTCGTGCCAGGCGGGAGGCCTCTCAGCGGGCCTCGCTCAGCGCCGCCGGCTGCGTCCGCACCGGTCTGGCGGGCTGGTCCCAGCCGAAGAAGGCCAGCACGCGGTCCTTCTGCGCGAGCGTGTCCTGCTCGCCCAGCGCCATCAGCGCCTGCGTGTAGGGGGCCTCGAAGAGCAGGTAGCTCGCCAGCGCCGCGCCCTGGCCCTGCCCCTGCTGCACGCCCACGGCCCGCAGCAGCAGGCGGATGGGCTTGGGCAGGTCCTCCACATGCTTGGCGGCGAGGTCGTCCAGCCGCTGGCTGGGCGAGATCACCAGCGCGTCGATGGGCTGCAGCGGGCTGTACTTGCGGCTCTCCGGCGGCATCAGCGACAGCGTGCGGTTGATGCGCTGCATGCGCTCGATGTCCACGGCCAGCGCGTCCAGGAAGATGCTGGAGAGCGCATGGCCGGCGATCTGCGCGAGGCTGGGATAGCCCTGGTCGGGCGCCCTGCGGCCCTGCGGCTCGTTCATGCGGCCCGCGCCGATCACGAGCAGCCGCTTGGCGCCCAGGTGGATGGCGGGCGACAGCGGGGCGCTCTGGCGCATGGAGCCGTCGCCGTACCAGGCGCGGTCCGTCTCGCCGCCGAGCTGCTTGGCCGGAAAGATGAAGGGGATGGCCGCGCTGGCCAACAGGTGCTGGTGCTTGAGCTGCGTCGGCACGGCCAGGCGCTGCGAGCGCACCCAGGGCTCGATGGGGCGGGCGCTCTGGTAGAAGGTGACATGCTCGCCGCTGCTGTAGCTGGAGGCCGTCACCGCGAGCGCGTGCAGGTGCCGGCGGCCGAGCACGGCGGGCAGGCGGTCCATGGGCACAAGCTCGTGCAGCAGCCCCTGCAGCGGGTTGTTGTTCAGCAGGGACTGCGGCCGCAGCCGCGCCATGGCCCAGCCGAAGGACATCATGGTGAGCCAGCGGGCCCCGCTGCCGGCCACGCCGAGGGAGTCGCTGCGGTAGACCTGCTCGGCGCGGAAGTGCTTCCAGACATGCACGAGCCGCTCCACCGCGCCGTCGAACTGGTCGGCCCCGCAGGCCAGGGCCGTGCCGTTGATGGCGCCGGCCGAGGTGCCGACGATCACGCCGAAGGGATTGCTGCGCGCGCTGGCCTCGCCCTGGGCTTCCCGGCGCAGGCGCACCAGGGTCTGCAGCACCCCGACCTGGTAGGCCGCGCGCGCGCCGCCGCCGCTGAGCACCAGGGCGGTCAGGGGGAAGTCGTGCATGGTCTTGCGGGCCCGTGCGGGCCGTTGCCTGGGAAAGCCGATTGGACACCTGCCGCGCCTTGCTGCGAGCCCTGGCTTGCCCCAGGAGCGCGGCCCCCGGATCGGGTGACGTGCGGAGGGGGGCGAACCGGCCCGTTCGGCCTACACTGCCCCCGATTTCCCCCGTCTCGTTCTCGCCCAACGTCCGTCCCATGCAGCTGCCCACCATGCTCGATGTGGAGGCCTCCGGCTTCGGCCGGGGCAGCTATCCCATCGAGATCGGCTTCGTCGCGGCGGATGGCGGCCTCTTCTGCACGCTGGTGCAGCCCGCGCCGGGCTGGGAGCACTGGGATCCCGCCGCCGAATCCCTGCACGGCATCAGCCGCGAGCTCCTGCAGCGCCACGGCCGACCGGTGGACTGGGTGGCCGCCGAGCTGAACCGGCGCCTGGCCGGCCAGACGGTCTACTGCGACGGCTGGGGCCATGACTACCCGTGGATCGCCCGCCTGTTCGACGAGGCCGAGCGCAGCCCCGCCTTCCGGCTGGAGGATGTGCGTGTGCTGCTGGACGAGCGGCAGCTTGGCGGCTGGGACCGCAGCCTGCGCGCGCTGCGTGACGAACTGCGGCCCGAGCGGCATCGCGCCAGCAGCGACGCGCGCCTGCTCCAGCTGTGCGTGCAGCGCGTGCGCACGGCGGCCCACGCGGGCTGAGATCGGACCGAGCGCGGCGACAAGGCAGGCCGCGGCACGGGCGAAGGCGGCTTGCGCTGCATCAAGCGCTGCCGGTTTGCGCCGGCCGCGCACTTGGGCCGCTCGGACGACCGGGCTAAGCTGGAAGCCTGTCAGCCCTGCCACAGGAGTGTTCCATGTTCCAGCGCATCCTTTTCCCGACCGACGGCTCGCCCCTGGCGCTCAAGGCCTGCGGCGTGGCCGTCGACATGGCCCGCCGCTATGGCGCCTCGCTGCAGGTCGTCAGCGTGATCGACCCGGTGCCCTTCGTGGCGTTCCCCGAGGGCGGCGGCGAAGCCCTGGCCTACTACCTCGAGGCCGCCGAGCAGGCCGCCAACGAGGGCATCGCGCAGGCCCGCCAGCTGGCCGAGGCCGCGGGCGTGCCCTTCGAGGGGCTGATCCTGCGCGAGCACGGGCCGGCCGTCGCGGTCGTGGAGCAGGCCAAGGCCATCGGTGCCGAGCTGATCGTGATGGGATCGCACGGCCGCCGCGGCCTGGACGCCGTCATCCTGGGCAGCGTCGCGCAGAAGGTGCTGACGCTCTCGCCGGTCGCCGTCATGATCGTGAAGTGAGGCCGCAAGAAAAAAGGGCCGGTGGCAGTGCCACCGGCCCTTCTTGCTGCAGGAGCCGGGTCGATCAGAAGGCGAACTTCACGCCGACGGACAGGACCTGGATTTCCTTCATGGGCTTCTGGAATTCCACGCGCAGGGACACGTCCTTCGAGAAGGCGTAGCTGGCGCCGATGCCCCACAGCGCCTTGGTCTTGTTGCCGCTGCCGCTGTCGCTGTTGTGGCCGTCCGAGATGCTGACTTCACCGCGCACGCTGTTGAGGCCCAGACGGCCGTACAGGCTCAGCTCATTGGTGACCGGAGCGCTGAACACGCCCGAGAACTGCAGGGCGTACAGGTCGACCTTGCCCGTCAGGCCGTCTTCCTTGACGGTCTCGTTGAGCAGCGAGCGATAGCCGGCTTCCAGCGACACGGTGTCGTTGAGCTTGTAGCCACCGAACACGGCAAAGCCGGTCTTGGTGACGGACGCGCCGCCGTCGCTGAACTTGTTGCGACCGAGGTCGCCACCAGCGTAGTAGTCGCCAGCGAAGGCGGGAGCGGCGAATGCGGCGGCCATGGCCAGGGCCATCAGTTTCTTCATGACTATTCCCTCAAAGGATTGAATGCTTGTGACGCAGCGAAGCATGGCCCGCTGCCCTCGCGGCCCGTTCTGGGGCGCCGGGCGTCGAGGCCCGTTGCGAAGCGCTCGCATTCTAGACATGCGGCAGCCGCCCCTGCCTGAAGTCATTGGGGCCGGTGCCACACTCTTTCGGGGGATTCAGGCGGAGGACGGCAGCACAGGCCACGCGCCGCTGACGCGTTCACCGTCGAAGACCAGCAGCTCCCCAAACTGCAGCAGCAGCGCCTCGCTCTGCCGCGGCCGCCAGAACACGAGCTCGTCGGCCTGCAGTTCGACGGACTCGCTGGCCACCATCACCTGCTGGTTGGAGCTGGGGCCGTACAGCCCGCTGGGCTGCAGGCCGGGCGGCGACGCCGGATCGGCCAGCCAGTGCCCGCCGTGGATGGCGTAGCCCCGCGCCTGGTTGCGGTCCCAGGCCTGCGCGGCCCGGCTGAGCCAGGTGGCGCCCTCGGGCAGGCGGAAGCGGGGCCAGGTCTTGAGCACCGGCGTGGCGATGAAGGCGGCCGGCTGCAGATCGGCCAGCAGGGGTTTGTCGAAGTCCGAGGGCAGCAGGGCGGCGGAGCCCACGGAGACCTCGTTGGGGACGCCCCGGCCGTCGTGCAGGCGGAAGGTGGGGGAGCCGGCCGTGTTGAGGGTCAGGTCTTGCCGGCGCTGCGGGCCGAGCACCTCGTTCGCCAGGGCCCAGGCACGCTCGTACCGGGCCTGGGCCGTCGCCCACGCCGTGCTGCGCATGCCCGCCACGTCCGGCAGAGCGGCGACGTGGGCGTCATAGCCCATGAAGCCGCGCCACAGCAGCCCGGGCAAGCCCTTGAACGTGGCCAGTGCGCGGGCCAGGGACGCCTCGTCCTCGAAGCCGCCGCGGTGCAGGCCGACGTCGATCTCCAGATTGACGCGCAAGACCTGGCCCCGCGCCTGGGCGAGCTGGCGGTACTGGGCCAGCCGGGCCTCGGTGTCGATGAGCCACTCGATGGCCGCGATGCGCTCCGGTGGCAGCTGCTCGATCAGCTGCGCCGCAGCGGCCACCGGGAAAGGCTTGCCCAGCAGGACCTGCGCGTCCGGCCGCGCCTGCAGCAGCGCGGCCGTCTGCGCGGCGTTGAAGGCCATCACCCGGCGGCTGCCCCAGGCGGTGGCGACCTCGTCCATCAGGGGCAGGCAGGGCAGGGACTTGAGCACCGCGCGCAGCGCCATGCCCGTCGACGCCTGGTGGGCCTGGATGCGGGCCAGGTTGGCGCGCAGGCGGGGCAGGTCGATCACCAGCCGGGCCTGCGCCACGCCGGCGTCCTGCAGTGCACGGGCGAGGCGCTGGAAGTAGGCGTCGTGCGCGCCGCCGCGGTCCGCGGGGCGGGCCAGCCAGGCGCCTCCGGCGGCCATCAGGCCCGCGGCGCCGAGCCAGTGGCGGCGGCGCCAGCGCCGGGCTTGCTTCAGCTCATCCACGAGCACCTCCCGTGAAAACTTGCTGCAGGTGGGCGTTGAGCAGCCGCCCTTGCGGATCGAGCTGCTCGCGCAGCTGCTGGAAGTCCTTGAAACGCGGGTACAGGGCGGTGAGCTCGCGGGCCGTGAGGGTGTGCAGCTTGCCCCAGTGCGGCCGGCCGCCATGGCGCTGGAAGATCGGCCCGATCTCGCCGAGCAGGTAGTCATGGGCCTCGCCGGCCTTGGCGTGCACGGCCACGGAGCAGCTGTCGCGCTCGAAGAAGGGGCTGAGCCAGGCGTGGTCCGCGCGCACCCAGCGGAACTCGAGCGGGAAGAAGACCTCGTTGCGCTTCTCCAGCTGGGCGACGACCGCGCGCAGGCAGGGCAGGCCCTGCTCGCGGGGCAGGTGGTACTCCGTCTCGTTGAAGCGCGTGGGCCGCGCGGTGGACAGCAGCTTGTGCGACCAGTCCTGCGCCAGCTCCGTCTGCGCCGGGTCGATGAGCTTGGCGGCCGCCCAGCGCCGCATCTGCGGCCAGCGGCCGAGCCAGTCCCGCAGCTTCTGCAGATCGGCCAGCACGTCCTCGTCCGCGCTGTGCGGGCGTTCGGGCGGGCCCTCGGGGACCTCGATGTGCGTGATGCCGGCGGCATAGCCGGTGAAGGGCAGCACGTAGAGCTCGAAGTGGCGATGCTCGCGAGCCAGGGCCGGCGCCCGCTCCAGCAGCGCCTCGGTGCGCTCCAGCCAGACCTTGCGGCGAAGCATGTAGCGGGGGCGCACGCGCAGGGTGTACTCGGTGATGATGCCCAGCGCGCCCAGCGACACGCGGGCCGCGTCGAACAGCTCGGCGTTCTGCAGGCGGCTGATGACCTTGACCTCGCCCTGCGGCGTGAGCAGGCGCAGGGCCTGGATCTCCGCATGCAGCGCGGGCAGGGTGAGGCCCGTGCCGTGCGTCCCGGTGGAGAGCGCGCCCGCCAGGGTCTGCACGTCGATGTCCGGCTGGTTGTGCAGGGCCAGGCCTTGCGCGTCGAGCTCGCGCGCCAGGGCGCCCAGGCGCGTGCCGGCCTTCACCCGCACGGTCATCGCGGCCTTGTCCACCTCGACGATGCCGCTCAGGCGGTCGAGGGAGATCAGCGTGCCGGGCGTCGGCACCAGGGCCGTGAAGCTGTGGCCGGCCCCCACGCAACGCAGCGGGCCCTTCAGCGCGGGCAGGCTGGCGGCGAGCTGCTCCTCGGAGGTCGGGAGCAGCCAGGCGGCCTCGCAGCGCTGCAGGCCGGACCAGTTCTGCCAGGCGCGTGGCGGCTGGGCAGCCAGCGGCGGCACGGCGGGCGCGGGCGCTGCCGCCTGCGGGCTGGCCGGGGCCGCCGGCGGGCGGGGCCGAGGGGCGGCGACTCCGCTGGCAGCCGCCTGGGCGGCGGAGGCGGCGCCGGGCTGCGCCAGGGCGGGCAGGGCAAGGCTGCTGCCCAGGGCAGCGGCGGTCTTGAGGCAATTGCGGCGTGATGTCATGGCGTGGGGCCACTCATGAAACGGGTCAGGGAGTCGTAGTCCTGCGGGCTGCAGTCGGCGCACAGGCCGCCGGCGGGCATGCCGCCCTTGCCGTTCTGGACGCTTTGTACCAGGGCCGGCAGGCCCCGTGCGAGGCGCGCTTCCCAGCTGGGCGCGTGGTGGCTCAGCGGGGCGCCGCTGTCCGCCCGCGCGTGGCACAGCACGCAGGCCTGTTCGTAGCGCTGGGCCAGGCGGGCGTCGGCCGGGCGGGCGCGCTCGGCCCGCGCGACCTCGGCCGGCCCGGGCGCCGCGGGCGCGCGCTCGCGCAGGCCGAGCAGCACGAGCAGCACCGTGGCCGCCACCACGCCCAGCGCCGACAGCACCGAGGGCCAGGTCTTGCCCATCAGTAGCTCACCCGCGCCTCGAAGGCGATGCTGCGGGGCTTGGCGAGCGTGGCGTAGGCGGCGCCGAGCGGGGTGGCCTCGTACCAGACGCGCTGCACCTCGCGCTTGTCCAGCAGATTGCGTCCCACCAGCGCGAGACCCCAGCGGCCATCGGACGCCTCCCAGGCCACGCGGCCATCCAGGCGCTGCCGGCTGCCGCCCACGCGCCAGCCCTGGCCCTGGAAGCACAGGCCCTGCACATAGGATTCCTCGCTGCAGCGCGTGGCGCTCTGGTGGCTCCACTGCAGGCGCAGGCTGGCCAGGCCGCCCGCGGTGTTCCAGCCGTACTCGACACCCCCGCTGGCCTGCACCTTGGGTGCCCCGGCGGGCTGGCCGTCGAGCGCATGGCCCTGGCTGCTCGTGCCGCGGCGGTAGGTCTGGTCCAGCCACTGCACATTGGCGAACACCTGCCAGTGGCGATCCGGCTGCCAGCGCAGGTCGACGTCCGCGCCCTTGGCCTGCTGGTCGCTGATCGTGACCTGGTAGGCCGGGATGCCGCCGCCGGCGTTGGGCACGAGCTGCAGCGTCTGGAGGTTGTCGAAGCGGTACTGGAAGAGCGAGGCTGCATAGCTCAGGCCCACATCGGCCCACCGTCCCTTGGCGCCCACCTCGAGGTTGCGCACGTGCTCGGGTTCGTAGAGCGAGTTGACCTGCAGGCTGTTGAAGCCGCCCGCCTGGTAGCCCTTGCTCCACGAGCCGTAGACCATCAGGTCGGGGCTCACGCGGTGATCCAGCACCAGGCGCGGGCTGGCGTCATGCCAGCGCTGGCGGCGCTCGACGGGCGCCGCCGTCGCGCCGCTCGTGGCGATCAGCACATTGCCCGCCATGGCGCCCTGCAGCTGCGCGGCCTCGTCGGCCGTCAGCGCCCCGGCGGCCACCAGCCCCGGGAAGAAGCCGGCGCCGTCCAGCGCGCTCAGCTGCGCGTCGAGGCCCGGCGCGCTGCGCAGCGGGTTGGACCAGCTGAAGGTCTTGCGGTCCTGCGTGAGCCGCAGGCCGGTGGTGAGGCGCGTGGCGGGGGAGAGCGTCCAGATCAGGTCGCCGTAGACCGCCATGGCGCTGAAGGTGCCGCGGTTGTCCATCTGCTCATGCCAGGACTGGCCACGCAGGTCCATGCCGGGGATGCCGACGGCATCGATCAGGCCGTTGACCGTGCTGAACAGCGGCATCCCCAGCACGTTGCCGGAGAGGGTGTCGAGCGCGGTGGTGGTGCTGTCGGCGTCCGCGCCCTGGCGGGCCTGCTCGCGGTAGAAGCTCACGCCGCCCATCCAGTCCACGAGCGCGTTCTTGCCGCTCAGGCGGAACTCCTGCTGCCAGCTCGTGTTGCCCTCGCGGTTGGTGGTGGCCAGGAAGAGGGCGGGGTTGGCCGTGCCGTCGTTGTCCTGCCGGTTGCGGCTGTTGAAGTGGCGCCAGGCGGTGGTCGACTGCAGCTCCGCGCCCTGCAGCCAACCCGCGAGCGGCCAGCTGAGGCGCAGCGTCGCGCCCTGGTAGTCGCGGGACTCGCCCTGGTCGGCGACGTCGTTGCGCCAGGCGGTGCTCAGGGGATTGGCGTAGGCGGCCGGGTTGGCGGGGAAGGGCGGCGTGCCGGTCTGCAGCGGCACCACGCCGATGGCGGGGCGGGCGTTCTGGTGCAGCGTCTCCTGCTCCAGGCTCAGCACCGCGCGGGCGGCCTCGCCCTGCCACAGCAGGCTGGCGCGCAGGCCCCAGCTGTGGTCGCCGCCGAAGCGCTCGCCCGTGCCGGCGTCCCGCGTGAAGCCGTCGCTGCGCTGGCTCACCAGCGTGGCGCGCAGCGCGAGGTCGGCATGGATCGGCTCGTTCACCAGCAGCTGCACGTCACGCTGCCCGCGCTCGCCCAGGCGGACCAGCGCGCTGCCCTTGCGCTCGAACTCGGGCTCGTTCGTCACGATGCTGATGGCACCGCCTGCGCTGTTGCGGCCGAACAGCGTGCCCTGCGGCCCCTTGAGCACCTCGATGCGCTTCACGTCGTTGAAGTTCAGCAGCGCGCCCCCCGTCTTGCCGGCATAGACGCCGTCCACATACAGACCCACGGGCGAATCGGTGCCGATGCCGAAGTCCAGCGTACCGACCCCGCGCAGGCTGATGCTGGGCTGCGTCGCCTGCGTCGTGTCCATGGCAAGACCTGGCACCGTGGCCGCGATGTCGCCCAGATTGGCCGCGCCGCTCTTCTTCAGCTGGTCCGGCCCCAGCACCTGGATGGGGATGGGCACGTTCTGCAGCTGCTGCACCCGGCCCTGGCCGGAGACAACGACGGCATCGAGCTTGGCCTTCTCCGCCGACGTGCCGGCCTCCGCCGCCTGCGCGTGGGCGGCGCCCGCGGCCAGCGCGCCGATGGCCAGGCACAGGGCGTGGGGAACAAGACGCGGGTGTCGCGCCGGACATTGCTGGTTCGAGGACATGGGCAGTCTCCTGGTGGCCGGGATGGCTCTTGAATGTAGTGATGACTATATTTATGCTGGACGCCATCGCGATCCGGACAATCCCAGGGGCCGCCGCCTCGATTGATCCGATCTGATGCATCCCTCGCATAGACTCCCGCCCATGCCCGCCACCCGCCCCGCCCCGCCTGATCTCGAGCTGAAGAAGGCGCCCACGCAGGCGCGGGCCGTCGAGACCTACGAGCGCATCCTCGCGGCCTGCGCCGAGCTGCTGGGCGAGGTGGGCATCGAGCGGCTGTCGACGAACCTCGTGTGCCAGCGGGCTGGCATCTCGCCGCCGGCGCTGTACCAGTACTTCCCGAACAAGTACGCCATCCTCCACGAGCTCGGCACGCGGCTGATGCAGGTGCAGAACGAGCTGCTCACGCCCTGGGCCGTGCCCGCCACCTTCCAGCTGCCGGAGACCGACTTCGCGGCGAGCGTGGCGGACCTCTTCCTGAAGACCCTGGCCCTGACGGAGCACATGCCGGCCGGCGTGTGGGTGACGCGGGCGCTGCGGGCGGTGCCCTCGCTGCAGTCGGTGCGCAATCTGTCGCACGACCAGGTCACGGACATGCTGCTGCTGCCCTTCATGAGCGCTCATCCGAGCGCCGATCCCGCCCGGGCGAAGCTGACCATCCGGCTGGCCATCGATGCGCTCTACGCCGCACAGGAGCTGCTGTTCGACGATCCGAGCCTGGACGCGGAGGCCGTCGCCAGCACCATGTCCGAGATGGTCGCGGCGCAGCTGTGCCGCCTGCGGGGCTGAGCGGGGCCTGACCCGCCATCGACCCTGCCTCGCCTGACGCCCGCCTGTCGGGTCCCCCGCCCGCCGGAGGGTTTCGTCGGCACGGCCCCGCCTTGTGAGAGGATGCGCGGCAGGTCATGACCCGATCCGGGGGGGCTAGTTGTCAATGACACGATCGACGGAGCAGGCCGGCGCGACCGCTCCTGCGCGGGCACGTCATGCGCTGATGGTGACGCTGGCCTACCTGGCGTTCGCCTTGTTGTGGATCTTCTTCTCCGACCGGGCCCTCGTGCTGCTCGTGGATGAGCCGCAGCGTCTCGCGGCCGCCACAGCCAAGGGTTTCTTTTTCGTCCTCGTGACGGCGGCGCTGCTGTACCTCGCCCTGCGCACGGTGCCCATGGCGGACACGCCGGCCCTCGAGGCGCTCTGGGCCTCGCAGGCGCGCAGCCGCCACCGCGCGCCCTCCGTGTGGCATGGCCTGGCCCTGGTGCTGTGTCTCTCGGCGACCGGGCTGTACCTGCTCCTCGGCCCGGCGCTGGAAGGCCGCCTGCTCGTCGGCATCTTCATGCTGCCGGTGCTCGTGAGCGCCATGCTGGGCGGCCTCGGACCGGGGCTCAGCGCCAGCCTGCTGGCCGGGGCGGGCGCCCTGCTGACCCTGAGCTCGGTGCGCGGCGGCCTCGGGCAGCTCGAGGCGCTGGACGGTCTGCAGCTGATGTTCCTGATGCTCAATGGCCTGGCCGTGAGCCTCCTCGGTGGGCGGCTGCGCGCCAGTCTGCTGGGCCTTGCCAACCACCGCCAGCTGCTGTCCGCCGTGGTGGAGGGCACGAACGATGCCGTGTTCGTGAAGGACCTCGAGGGGCGCTACCTGATGGTCAACGGCGCCACCGCGCGCTTCGTGGGGCACCCCCGCGAGGACATCCTCGGGCGGACCGATGCGGACATCTTCCCGGCGGAATCCGCCGCGGCGCTGCGGGCCCAGGATGAGGCAGTCATGGCGGGAGGCGTCACCCGCGATCACGAGGAGGCCTTGCACAACCATCAGGGGCAGTCCCTCGTCTTCCACGTGACCAAGGGCCCCTGGCGAGACCCCGACGGCGCGGTGCGCGGGCTCTTCGGCATTTCCCGCGACATCACCGCCGAGAGCCGCCGTGAGATGGCGCTGGCCGAAGCGGCCACGGCCATGCGGGAGGCGCAGTCGCTGGCGCGCGTGGGGGACTGGTCCTGGGACGTCGCGCGGGATGTGCACCAGTGGTCGGAGGCGGTCTTCAGCATCTACGGCCGAGACCCGGCGCTCGGCCCGGCGCCGGTGCCCGAGGTGTCCCGCTACTTCACGCCGGAGGGCTGGGCCGCCATCAACGCCGCAGTGGAGCAGTCGCTGGTCGATGGCAAGCCCTACAAGGTCGATGCCGAGGTCGTCCGCGGCGACGGCAGCCGGACCTGGATCACGGCCCGGGGGCGCGCCATCCGCGGCTCGAACGGCGTCGTGCAGCGCCTCGTCGGCACCGTGCAGGACATCAGCGAGCGCAAGTACGTCGAGCTGGCGCTGTTGGAGCGCGAAGCCCAGCTGAGCCGCGTGCTGGAGGGCTCCGACCTCGGCTACTGGGACTGGAACGTGCAGACCAATGCCTTCCAGGTCAGCGCCCGCTGGGAGACCATGCTGGGCTACGAGCCGGGCGAGGTGGACGTCAGCGTCGAGCGCTGGCCGGAGCTGGTGCATCCCGAGGACTTCCCGGCCGTGATGGTCTCCGTCCAGCAGCACCTGCGGGGCGAGACGCCGGCCCACGAGATCGAGATGCGGGCCCGCACCAAGGACGGCGGCTGGCGCTGGATCCGCACCTCCGGCCGCGTGGTGAGCTGGGACGCCGAGGGGCGGCCGCTGATGATGTCCGGCACGCACGCCGACATCAGCGAGCGCAAGCAGCTGGAGCTGGCGATGCGGGAGGCCGCCATGGTCTTCGACAGCAGCCTCGAGGGCATCATGGTGGTGGACCCGCAGATGCGCATCACCAAGGTCAACGCCGCCTTCACGCACATCACGGGCTACGCGCCGGAGGAGGTGCTCGGGCAGAGCCCGAAGCTGCTGTCCTCGGGACGCCAGGATGCCGAGTTCTACCGTGAGATGTGGCGCACGCTGGCCGCGCATGAGGTGTGGCGGGGCGAGCTCTGGAACCGCCGCCGCAACGGCGAGGTCTATGCGGAGCTGCTGACCATCTCCTGCGTGCGGGATGCCAAGGGCGTGGTGCAGCACTACATCGGCGTGTTCTCGGACATCAGCCAGATCAAGAGCCACGAGGCCGAGCTGCATCGCATCGCCCATTTCGACCCGCTCACGGGCGTGCCGAACCGGCGCCTGCTGGTGGACCGGCTGCACCAGTCGCTGGCCCGCGCGGCCCGCACCGAATCCGGCCTGGCCGTGTGCTTCCTGGACCTCGACGGCTTCAAGGCCATCAACGACGCGCACGGCCACGCGGTGGGCGACCTGCTGCTGATCGAGGTGACGCGGCGCATCACCGAGGTGCTGCGCGTGGAGGACACGCTGGCCCGCCTGGGGGGCGACGAGTTCGTGGTCCTGCTCACGGACATCGACTGTGAGCGCGACTGCACGCTCGTGCTGGACCGCATCCTGCAGGTGGTGCAGGTCGGCATGCCGTACGAGGGGCGGGAGCTGCGGGTCACGGTGAGCATCGGCGTCAGCCTCTTCCCGGGCGACAACGCGGATGCCGACACCCTCATGCGCCATGCCGACCAGGCCATGTACCTGGCCAAGGAGGCGGGCAAGAACCGCTACCAGCTCTTCGACCCGGTGAGCGACAGGCGCGCCCAGACGCACCGCGAGTATCTGCAGCGCCTGGAGCAGGCCCTCGCGGCACGCGAGTTCGTGCTGTACTACCAGCCCAAGGTGGACCTGAGCGACGGGCGCCTGCTGGGGGTCGAGGCCCTGATCCGGTGGCAGCGTCCCGATCACGGCCTGGTGTCGCCCGGCGAGTTCCTGCCCCATCTGCAGTCCAGCCATCTGGAGCTGGCGGTGGGGGGCTGGGTCATCGAGGAGGCCCTGGACCAGGCGCAGCGCTGGCGCGAGCAGGGGCTGGACCTGTGCGTGAGTGTCAACGTCAGCGCGGCGCAGCTGCAGCAGCCGGGCTTCCATGACTGGCTGGAGATCGCCCTGCGCCGCCATCCGGGCCAGGCGCCGGAGCTGTTCGAGCTCGAAGTGCTGGAGACGGCCCAGATCGAGGACATGGACGCCGCCGTGACCATCCTGCGCCGCTGCGGCGAGCTGGGCGTGCGCTTCGCGCTCGATGACTTCGGCACGGGCTACTCCTCGCTGACCTACCTGCGCAAGCTGCCCGTGCAGACGCTCAAGATCGACCAGAGCTTCGTGCGCGGGATGCTCGGGAACGCCGACGACATGGGCATCGTGGACGGCGTCATCCGCATGGCGCTGGCCTTCCGCATGGAGGTGGTGGCCGAGGGCGTGGAGACGCTGGCGCACGGCCGCGTCCTGCTGCAGCTGGGCTGCCACCGCATGCAGGGCTACGGCATCGCGCGGCCCATGCCGGCCGAGGCGCTGGCCGACTGGCTGGAGACCTGGCAGCGTGAGGCGCCCTGGCGGCAGCTGCACGCGCCTGCGGCGCTGTGAGTCGCCGCCCTTCGATCCGGCGCGGCGGCGCTAGGATGCGCCCTTGATCCGGGTCCGGGGAGAACGCAAGTGAAGAAGTGGTTGCTGGGCGGCATCGCCCTGCTGGTGCTCGTGGCGCTGCTGGTGCTGGGCGGGCTGTGGTGGTTGCACGGCAACCTGGACCGGCTCGTCCATCGCGCCATCGAGGAGCAGGGCAGCGCCCTCATCGGCGCGCCCATCCGCCTGGGCAGCGTCCACATCGACCCCCGCAGCGGGGAGGGCGAGCTGCGCCAGCTCACCATCGGGAACCCGCCGGGCTTCCAGACGCCCCACCTGCTGCAGGTGCAGCGCGTGCGGGTGCAGGTGGACGTGCGCACGCTGACGCAGCCGGTGGTGGTGATCCCCGTCATCGAGATCGAGGCGCCCGACGTCATCTACGAGAAGGGCGCGACGCAGACCAATATCGAGGCGATCCAGACGCACCTGGCGCGCCAGCTGCAGAGTGGTGCGCCGGCGGCCGATGACGGCCAGGCGCCGCGCCGCTACATCGTCGATCGCCTGCAGCTGCTGCGCCCGCGGGCCCAGGCGAGCGCCGCGCTCCTGCAGGGGCGGACGGTCAGCCTGAAGCTGCCGGAGATGGACCTGCGCGACCTGGGCCGCGCCGAGGGCGGCCTCACGGCCGGCGAGCTCGGCGCCCAGGTGGCACGCGCGCTGCAGCAGCGGCTCAAGGCCAGCTACTTCTTCGAGCGGGCGCTGGAGTCCACCGGCGAGACGGTGAAGCAGGCCGGCGAATCGCTGGGCAGGCTGTTCAAGAAGCGCTGAGCCGCGCCGAGCCGGGCAGGGCAGGGCAGGGTCAGGTCTTGCCGAACAGCGCCTGGTGCTGGGCGCGCAGCAGGTTCTTCTGCACCTTGCCCATGGCGTTGCGCGGCAGCTCGGGCTGCACGAACACGGCCTTGGGCACCTTGAAGTTGGCGATGCGGGCCTTCAGCGCCGCGACGAGTGCCTGCGGGTCCGGCGCCGGCCCCGGGCGCGGCACGACGACGGCGATCACCCCTTCGCCGAAGTCCGGGTGCGGCACGCCCACCACCGCGGACTCCAGCACGCCGGGCAGCTCGTTCAGAAAGCCCTCCACCTCGGCCGGATAGACGTTGTAGCCGCCCGTGATGATGAGGTCCTTGCTGCGCCCGACGATGCGCACATAGCCGGCTGCGTCCTGCTGGCCGACATCGCCCGTCCGGAACCAGCCGTCGGCGGTGAACTCCTCGGCCGTCTTCTCGGGCATGCGCCAGTAGCCCGCGAAGACATTCGGCCCGCGCACCTGGATGTGGCCGATCTCCTCGACGCCGCAGGGGCGGCCGGCGTCGTCGACGATGCGCAGGTCCACGCCCGGCAGCGCCGGCCCGACGGTGCCGCCGACCCGCTCGCCGCCCTCGTAGGGATTGGAGGTCAGCATGAGGGTCTCGCTCATGCCGTAGCGCTCCAGGATGGTGTGGCCGGTGCGGGTCTGCCAGTCGCGGAAGGTCTCGATCAGCAGCGGCGCGGACCCGCTGATGAAGAGCCGCATGCCGGCACAGGCCGAGCGCGTGAGCGAGGCTTCGGCCAACAGGCGGACATAGAGCGTCGGCACGCCCATGAAGACGGTGGCCTCGGGCAGGCGCGCCACGACGGCACGCGGCTCGAAGCGGCTGAACCAGATCATCCGGCTGCCGTTGAGCAGCGCCGCATGCGAGGCGACGAAGAGGCCGTGGACGTGGAAGATGGGCAGCGCGTGGATCAGCACGTCGCCCGGACGCCATCCCCAGGCCGCCTGCAGCACGCGGGCGTTGGAGAGCAGGTTGCCGTGGCTGAGCATGGCGCCCTTGCTGCGGCCGGTGGTGCCGCTCGTGTAGAGAATGGCGGCGAGGTCGCCCGGCTGGCGGGGCACCGGCGTGTGCACATCGCTCATCTGGGAGGCGCGGTCCAGCAGCGTGCCGCTGCGGTCCTCGTTGAGAGTGAAGACCCAGCGCGTGCCGGCGAGGAAGGCCAGCTTGGACACCCAGCCGAAGTGCCGCCCGGCGCACACCACCACGGCCGGCTCGGCATTGCCGACGAAGTACTCGAGCTCCGCCGCCTGGTAGGCCGTGTTCAGCGGCAGGTAGACGTGGCCGGCGCGCAGCACCGCCAGGTAGAGCATCAGGGCCTCGACGCTCTTCTCGGTCTGCACCGCGATGCGGCTGGCCGGCGGCAGGTCCAGCGTGTCCAGCAGATTGGCCAGCATGGCCGTGCCGCGTTCGAGGTCCCGCCAGCTGTAGCGCAGCGCCTCGCCGTCGGCGCACTCGATGGCGCAGGCGTCGAGGTCCGCCGGGAAGGCGGCGCGCAGGGCGGTGAAGAGATTGGCGTCGGGGAGGCGGGCGGCGGCGTTCATGGGCTGACATTGTGCGATGTCTGCCGCCGCCCGGGCCTGTCGCCGCTCAGGGCAGCGCGACCGAGGACATGAAGTAGGTGAAATCGCTCAGGGAATGCCAATGGAAGGGCACCAGCTTCAGCAGCAGCGGCGCGGACGGGTCGAACTCGCCCTGCAGCGCGAGCGTCACCGGCTTCATGCCGCAGGAGTAGCTCAGATGGAAGCCCGGGATGGCCGAGCGCCGGCCGCCCGCCTGCTCCACATAGAAGCGCGTGCTGTCGAAGCCCGAGCTGCTGCGGCAGATCGAGGGGTTCTCGTTGATGCGCACCATCAGCTGCGCCCGGCCGTAGGCGTTGGTGGCGACCCAGGCCCGGGCACTGATCTGTTCCGAGGTGAAGGACTCGTAGACCACCTCCTTGGCGTAGGCGGGCGGTGCATCGGGATAGGGACGCCCCCAGCCGTTCTCCGGCGGGAACTCCGCGTCGGACCAGTTGCAGGCGGCCCGCGTCCGGTCGATGGCGGCGGGGAAGCCCCGGGCGGCGAACGAGTCGTTGTAGCGGCTACTGCCGGAGACGACCTCCGCCATGACGTCCCAGTTGCGGTAGAGCTGGCGCACGAGGTCCAGGTCAAAGGTCGGGGCGGTCAGGGTCAGCTGGCCGGCGGATGAGGTCTCGGTCCAGGCATCGGTCTGGCTCTCGTGGGATCCGATGCGCAGCTTCACCCAGCTGTAGGCCAGCGGGGCGGGGCTGGCGTTGGTCCGCATCGACAGGGAACGCCCGCCCCGGCTGTTGCAGGTGATGGAGAGCTGGCGGCCCCCTTCGCCGACGGCCGTCAGGGTGGTGTAGGCGGTGCCGTCCGAAGCCGTGCCAGCGCCGATGACCCATTGGGTGCTGCTGCGGTCCACGGACTCGGACGAAGGCGCGGGTGTCGGCGTGGGCGTGGGCGTGGGAACGGGTGTCGGTGTCGGCGTGGGTGCAGGCGCAGGCGCAGGGACGGGAGCAGGCGTAGGCGTAGGCGTAGGCGCCGGGGCCGGGGCCGGTGCCGGTGCCGGTGCGGGTGCAGGTGCAGGTGCAGGTGCCGGTGCCGGTGCGGGAGCGGGTGCAGGAGCAGGGGCAGGGGCAGGGGCTGGCACCGGCGTGGGCGTGGGCGTGGGCGTGGGCGCTGGAACCGGCACCGGGGCGGGCGTGGGTGTCGGACTGGCGTCGCTGCCACCGCCACCGCAGGCGGTCAGGGTCAGGGACGTGGCGGCGAGGAGGCCCAGGACGCGACGGGGCGTCGTGCGGGCAAGGCGATCTTGTTTCATGGACAGGGCGCAGGTACAGGGCGGCGCGGCCGTTGCCGTGGCGGCAGGGCGGTCGACCGGCTTCGTTCCCCGGTGACCGGGCGTCACGCTGGGGGGCGAGTCAGGATGGGGGCGTGTGGGGCGATCAGCCCGGCCGCGGGAGCACCGGCGGCGCGTGGCCGGCGCGGCTGCGCCGTCGGCGGGCGATGACTGGGCCCGGCAGGGGCCGTCCGCGCAGGCGCGACCCTTCTGAACGCTGGATCATGCGTTCCTCCCTCATGGTTGGCATGGATGTGTTTTTTTTCGGGCCCGATGGTAGCGACGATCGGGCGGTCGCGAATCCCGGGCGTGTAATGGTTTCTCCGAGTCCCGCGCCCATGGCCTTTGTTCCGCCCCGCGCTACAGTCCCCGGCTGTTCCCGCTGCAGCAGTACCGCACCCGATGAACCCGCCCCAACTGCCCCAAGACGCCGACGGCGTGCTGCGCCTGGCGGCGCAGTCCATGTTCGAGGTCTTCGCCCAGGCGGTGGAGGGCATGATGGTGGTCGACCGCCAGCATCGCATCGTCTGGATCTCCGATGGCTACAAGCGCTTCCTGCCGGCGCTGGGCTTCGGGCACGAGACGGAGTTCGTGGGGCGGCGCGTGGAGGAGGTGGTGCCCAACACGCTGATGGCGCAGGTGGTGGACCAGGGCCAGCCCATGCTCGTGGACCTGCTGACCAACAAGGCCGGCACCTTTCTCGTCAGCCGCCTGCCGCTGCGGGACGACCGCGGCGAGGTGATCGGTGCGGTCGGCATGGTCCTGCTGGACCATCCCGAGACGACGCTGCAGCCGCTGATCGCCAAGTTCAACCGCCTGCAGCAGGAGCTGGACGACACCCGCCGGCAGCTGGCCGCCGAGCAGGTGAAGAACCGCCGGCCCAAGTACAGCATCGCCAGCTTCGTGGGCAGCAGCGCGCCGGCACTGGAGATCAAGCGCCAGGCGCGCCGCGCGGCGCTGTCCGACGCCACCGTGCTGCTGCTGGGCGAGACGGGCACGGGCAAGGAGCTGCTCGCACACGCCATCCACACCGCCTCGCCGCGCGCGCTCAAGCCGCTGGTGAGCCTCAACATCGCCGCCGTGCCCGAGACGCTGCTGGAGGCCGAGTTCTTCGGCGTCGCCCCGGGCGCCTACACGGGCGCCGACCGCAAGGGCCGCGAGGGCAAGTTCAAGCTGGCCGACGGCGGCACGCTGTTCCTGGACGAGATCGGCGACATGCCGCTGCCGCTGCAGAGCAAGCTGCTGCGGGTGCTGCAGGAGCAGGAGCTGGAGCCGCTTGGCAGCAATACCGTGATCCGCGTCGATGTCCGCGTGATCGCCGCCACCAGCCGGGACCTGCCGGCGATGGTGGCCCGCGGCGAGTTCCGCGCCGATCTGTTCTACCGCCTCAATGTGCTTCCCCTGCGCGTGCCGGCCCTGCGTGAACGGCTGGACGACGTCGAGGCACTGGCCGAGGCGCTGCTGGAGGACATCGTGCGCCGCGCCGGCATGGCCTCTCGCAGCCTGGCGCCGGACGCGCTGGAACTGCTGATGCGCCAGGACTGGCCGGGCAACATCCGCGAGCTGCGCAATGTGCTGGAGCAGGCCTGCCTGATGGGCGACGAGATGCTGCTGCAGGCCGCGCAGCTGGCGCCCTACCTCAAGCACGCGGCCAGCGCCGCGCCCCGGCTGGGGGGCCCGGCGGGAGGCGATCGTCCGACGGTGCTGCCGACGGCCGAGCCGCGGCCGGACGATCCGCGCCTGCTGCGTCCGCTGGCCGAGCAGATTGCCGAACTGGAGCGGGCCGCCCTGCGCGCCGCGCTGCGGGCGACGGGGGGCAACAAGCTGGCCGCGGCCAAGCTGCTGCGCATGTCCCGCGCCTCGCTCTACGACAAGCTGCCGCTGCTGGACCAGGGCTGAGGGGCGCTCAGCGCGCCGGCCGCGCTGCAGCGCGCGCCTCCCACTCGGCGCGGCTGATCTCGTAGCGGCGCACGTCCATGTCATAGGCGCGGCTCAAGCCCACGTCCCGCATGCCCAGGCGCGCCATCACGCGCCAGGAGTTCTCGTTCTCCGGATGGCAGACGGACACCAGCAGCTCGATGGGCTGCGTCCGGAAGGCGAAGTCGCCCATGGCCTGTGCGGCCTCGCTGGCCAGGCCGCGGCCCCAGCGGTCCTGCCGCAGCCGCCAGCCGATCTCCAGCGGCTCGCCGGCGATGTGGGCCAGGTGCTGGATGCAGCCCGCGCCGACGATCTCCTCGCTGCCCTGCTCGATGAAGCTCCACCAGCCGAAGCCGAGCGAGGCCCAGCGGGCCTGCACCCGAGCGATGGCGGCGTCCGTCTCCTCCGGTGTCTCGGGGCGGCCGCCGAGATAGCGCATCACCACCGGGTCGCTGTTGAGGTGGTTCAGTCCGAGGCGATGGGCCGGGACCATGGGTTCCAGGCGGAGGCGGGGGGTGTGGAGGACGCTCATGGGACGATGCTAGTGAAGCCGGGCGGCGCCGCCAAAGGGCAGGGGTCGGCTCAGGCGCGGGCCTGCCACGCCAGGTCCCGGAGCGCGCGGCCCAGGTCGCCGGGCTTGAAGTCGCCGAGGTTGCCCAGCAGGATGAGGGCCCGGCCCAGTTCGGGGAAGCGCTCGAGGCGCACCGAGAAGCCCTCGCTCTGACCCTCGTGCCAGACCTGCAGCCGGCCGGCCGTGTCGCGCTGGAAGTTCCAGCCCCGGCCGTAGGCAGGGCCCTCTCCGGTGGGCACGCCCTGGGCCCAGAGCTTCTCGAACACGGCCCGGTACGGCTTGAAGCGGCCCCAGCCCTGCAGTGCGCGCTCCCACTGGATCATGTCCCGCAGACTCATCTCAAAGCCGCCGCAGCCCGCCGCCATCCAGCTGCGCACGCCCGGCGGCTGCTCCGCGCCGATGTCGACGATGACGCCGGCGCGGCGCTGGTGGGGTGAGGCCATGTCCGCGAAGCCGGGGGTGGGCGCCATCAGCCGGGCGCTCGTCATGCCCAGCGGCTCGAACAGGCGCTGCGCCAGCACCTGCTCGTAAGGACGCCCGGCCAGCCGGCTGACCGCGCTGGCCAGCAGGTTGTAGCCGATGTTGCTGTAGAGGAAGCGCTGCCCGGGCGGGCTCTGCAAAGGCAGGCGCGCGACGAGGGGCAGCCACTGCGCCTCGCCATAGTTGCGAGGGAAGAGCGCCCGCACCTCCGGGTCGGTGATGTCGACGTTGGGGGCCAGGCCGGCCGTGTGCTGCATCAGCTGCTGCAGCGTGATGGCCTGCCAAGGCTCGGGCAGGCCGTCGATGAGGTCGGCCAGGCGCTGGTCCAGGCGCAGCTGGCCGTCCTCCACCATCAGCTGTGCGGCGCAGCACAGCAGGGGCTTGGAGATCGAGCACAGGGCGAAGCGTGTGTCCACGGTGACGGCGTGCTGCCGCCCCACGTCGCCCCAACCCAGGCCGGCGGCGAGGAGCGGCTCGCCGTCCTGCAGCAGGGCCAGGGCCAGGCCCGGCATCTGCTGGTCCTTCAGCCACTGCCGGGCATAGCGGTCCACGCGGGCCAGGGCGCCCGCGCCCACCCGGCCCGGTGCCGGGGCTGCGGCCGGGTGGGCGTGGGCACCCCCCAGGCCCAGGCTGCACCCGAGTCCGGTCGCCAGCCCCTGACGCAGCACCTGGCGCCGTGTCGCGGCAGTAGTCATTGCGCATCCTCCCCACTCGGACTCCGCTGTCTGCGGGGCAGACAGGCGAAGCGCTGTGTTTGAAATTTGAACAGGCCTGTCCATGAATCGGTCAGGGTCAGGTCTTGACGCACGCGGCGCAGGCCGGGTCCCCTGCCCGCCGGGGGCTGCTGGCGCGGATGGTAGAGGGGGGTGGCGGGCCTGTCGCGGGCCTGCCGCTCGGGGTTTACGCGAGTTTGTGCGGGCTGCGGGGCCTCCGGGGCTGCCGTGGGCACGGGGCTTGCACCATGATGGCCAGTCCCGGGCGCCGATCCCGGGGCGCATCACAACAGGAGACCTGTCATGCCCCTCATCCACCGTCGCGTGGCGAGCCTCGCCCTGCTCGGCGCCAGCGCCCTGCTGGCCCTCCCCCTGGCCGCGCAGGCCGCCGGCAACGAGATCCGCATCGCCCACGTCTACTCCAAGACCGGCCCGCTGGAGGCCTACGGCAAGCAGACGCAGACCGGCCTGATGATGGGCCTGGACTACGCCACCGGTGGCACCATGACGGTCAACGGCAAGAAGCTGGTGGTCATCGAGAAGGACGACCAGGGCAAGCCCGACGTGGGCAAGAGCCTGCTGGCCGCGGCCTATGGCGATGACAAGGCGGACATCGCCGTGGGCCCCTCGTCGAGCGGCGTGGCCCTGGCCCTGCTGCCCGTGGCCGAGGAGTACAAGAAGATCCTGCTGGTGGAGCCGGCGGTGGCCGATGCCATCACCGGCGAGAAGTGGAACAAGTACATCTTCCGCACCGGCCGCAACAGCTCGCAGGACGCCATCGCCAATGCCGTGGCGCTGGACAAGCCCGGCACCGTGATCGCCACGCTGGCCCAGGACTACGCCTTCGGTCGCGACGGCGTGAAGGCCTTCCGCGATGCCATCAAGAAGGCGAAGCTGGTCCATGAGGAGTACCTGCCGACCAACACGACGGACTTCACCGCCGGTGCCCAGCGCCTGATCGACAAGCTCAAGGACCAGCCCGGCCGCAAGGTGATCTTCATCATCTGGGCCGGTGGCGGCAATCCCTTCAAGATCGCCGACCTGGACCTGAAGCGCTATGGCATCGAGATCGCCACCGGCGGCAACATCCTGCCGGCGATGGTGGCCTACAAGCAGTTCCCGGGCATGGAGGGCGCGAGCTACTACTACTTCGGCATGCCCAAGAACCCCGTCAACGAATGGCTGGTGGCCAACCACTACAAGCAGTTCAAGACCCCGCCGGACTTCTTCACCGCGGGCGGCATGACGGCGGCGATCGCGCTCGTCGAGGCCCTCAGGAAGACGGGCGGCGACACGGGCACGAACAAGCTGATCAAGGCCATGGAGGGCATGAGCTTCGAGACGCCCAAGGGCCGCATGAGCTTCCGTGCGGAGGACCATCAGGCGATGCAGTCGATGTACCACTTCAAGATCAAGGTGGACAAGGCGTTCGACTGGGGGGTGCCGGAGCTGGTGCGGGAGATCAAGGCGGAGGAGATGGCCATCCCCATCCGCAATAAGCGCTGATCGCTCGGCTGCTGCGCGGCCGCCTGGCGTCGTTGCGGGGCCTCCCAAAGATCCTCACGACCCGCCAGGTCGCTCCGGTCTCTGGGTCCCCCCGCGCCTGGTCCAGCGTCCGCTCGCGGCTCGGCTACTGCGCGAACGCTGGCCGTCGTTGCGGGTCCTCCCAAAGATCCTCACGACCCGCCAGGTCGCTCCGGTCTTTGGGTCCCCCCGCGCCTGGTCCAGCGTTCGCTCGCTACGCCTCGGGCGCTGGAAGCTGGGATGGTGCTACTTCGTTTCTTTCTGGAACTGCTGTGCTTGAAACTCGGAATCTGACGATACGGTTCGGTGGGCATGTGGCCGTCGATCGGGTCTCGTGCGCGTTCGTGCCGGGCTCGCTGACGGCCATCGTGGGGCCCAACGGGGCGGGCAAGACGACCTATTTCAACCTGATCTCGGGGCAGCTGCCGGCGAGTGAGGGTCAGGTCTTGCTGGATGGCGAGGACCTGAGCGCGCTGTCGGCGCCGCTGCGCACGCGCAAGGGGCTGGGGCGGGCGTTCCAGCTCACGCAGCTCTTTCCGCACCTGCCGGTGCTGGAGAACGTGCGGCTGGCGGTGCAGGCGCGGCAGGGGCTGGGCCTGAAGATGCTGTCGGTGTGGGTGAACCACAAGGCGCTGATCGAGGAATCGATGGCGCTGCTGGAGCGGGTGCGGCTCTCGTCCAAGGCCCAGGCCCTCGCGGCCAGCCTGCCGCATGGGGACCAGCGCAAGCTCGAGGTCGCCGTGCTGATGGCGCTGCAGCCCAAGGTCTACCTGTTCGACGAGCCCACCGCGGGCATGAGCGTGGACGAGGTGCCGGTGGTGCTGGACCTGATCCGCGATCTGAAGCGGGAAGGGCGGCACACCATCCTGCTGGTCGAGCACAAGATGGACGTGGTGCGCGAACTGGCGGACCGCGTCATCGTGCTGCACCAGGGCGCCCTGGTGGCGGACGGCGCGCCGGCCGAGGTGATGGCGCTGCCGGTCGTGCAGGAGGCCTACCTGGGCGTGGCGGCGACGGGCGCCGAGGAGGTGGTCGCATGACGCCGCTGCTGGAACTGCGCGGGGTGCAGACGCACATCGGGGCGTATCACATCCTGCATGGCGTGGACCTCGTGGTGCCCGAGGGCGAGCTGACGCTGCTGCTGGGCCGCAACGGCGCCGGCAAGACCACGACGCTGCGCAGCATCATGGGCCTGTGGCAACCGAGCGGGGGTCAGGTCTTGCTGTCCGGTCAGCCCATCGGCGGACCGGGCCTGCAGCTGGCCACGCCGGAGATCGCGCGGCAGAGCATCGCCTACGTGCCCGAGAACATGGGCATCTTCGGCGCCCTGAGCGTGGCCGAGAACCTGCTGCTGGCGGCCCGCGACGCCCGCCGGCTGGATCAGCTGGACGACGCCCGCCTGGCCTGGCTCTTCGGCCTCTTTCCGGCGCTGAGGAAGTTCTGGCACTACCCGGCGGGCAAGCTCTCGGGCGGGCAGAAGCAGATGCTCGCGATCGCCCGGGCGCTGATCGAGCCGCGGCGCCTGCTGCTCATCGACGAGCCCTCCAAGGGCCTGGCGCCGGCCATCGTGCAGAACCTGATCGAGTCCCTGCAGGAGCTCAAGCGCAGCCGCACGACGGTGCTGCTGGTGGAGCAGAACTTCCACATGGCCCGCCAGCTCGGCGACGGTGTGGCGGTGATGGACGACGGCCGCGTCGTGCATGCGGGTCGCATGGCCGACCTGGCCGCCGACGAGGCCCTGCAGCAGCGGCTGCTGGGGCTCTCGCTCGCGGCCCATCAATGAGGAGCAGCGCATGAGCATTCCCATGACGTCCCCGGCCTCGACCGCGCCCGCGCGCGCGGCGGGCCTGCGCCTGAAGCTCGACTGGCAGCCCATCGCGCTGCTGCTGGGGCTCATGGCGCTCGCGCTGGCCCTCACCGGCAGCGCCTCCACCTGGGCCACGCTCACCATCGCCGGTCTGGCGATGGGGCTGATCATCTTCATCATCGCCTCGGGCCTCACGCTGGTCTTCGGCCTCATGGACGTGATGAACTTCGGCCACGGCGTGTTCATCGCGCTCGGGGCGTTCATGGCCACCACGGTGATGGGCGGCATGACGGCCTGGACGGGCGAGGGCAGCAGCCTGGCCGCCAACCTCGTCGCCGTCGCCCTGGCCAGCCTGGCAGGCATGGCCGTGGCCGGCGCGGTGGGCCTGCTGTTCGAGCGTGTGCTGGTGCGGCCGGTGTACGGCATGCACCTCAAGCAGATCCTCATCACGATGGGCGGCATGATCATCGGCGAGGAGTGCATCAAGCTGCTGTGGGGCGCGCAGCTGGTGCCGCTGCCGGTGCCCGAAGGCCTGCGCGGCTCGCTCCTGATGGGCGACGTCGCCGTCGAGAAGTTCCGCCTGCTGGCCGTGGTCGTGGGCCTGGCCGTGTTCGCGGGGCTGCTGTGGCTGCTCAACCGCACCAAGCTCGGCCTGCTGATCCGGGCCGGCGTGCAGGACCGCGAGATGGTGGAGAGCCTGGGCTACCGCATCCGCCGGCTGTTCGTGGCCGTCTTCGTGGCGGGCTCGGCGCTGGCGGGCCTGGGCGGCGTGATGTGGGGCCTGTACCAGCAGGGGGTGACGCCGCAGATCGGCGCGCAGGTGAACACGCTGATCTTCATCGTCATCATCATCGGTGGCCTGGGCTCGACACTCGGCTGCTTCGTGGGCGCGCTGGCCGTGGGGCTGATGGCCAACTACTGCGGCTTCCTCTTTCCCAAGGCCGCGCTGTTCTCCACCATCGGCCTGATGGTGGCGGTGCTGCTGTGGCGGCCGCAGGGCCTGTATCCCGTGGAGGCCCGCTGATGCTGCGCGCCCTGTTGTCCCATGACCTGCCGCGCAGCCGCCTGCTGGCGCTGCTGCTCGCGGCCTGCGTGGCCGGTCTCCTGCTGACGCCCTTCCTCTTCCCGGGGATCAAGGCGCTCAATGTGGCGGCCAAGATCCTCGTGTTCATCGTGCTCGTGGCGAGCTACGACCTGCTGCTGGGCTACACCGGCATCGTGAGCTTCGCGCACACGATGTTCTTCGGCATCGGTGCCTACGGTGTGGCCATCGCCAGCAACCAGATGGGCCCGGGCTGGCCGGCGCTGGCCGTCGGTACCGGCGCGGCGCTGCTCGCGAGCCTGCTGCTGTCCGTGCTGATCGGCCTCTTCTCGCTGCGGGTCAAGGCCATCTTCTTCGCCATGATCACGCTGGCCGTCGCCTCCGCCTTCCTGGGTCTGGCCTCGCAGCTGTCGGAGTTCACGGGCGGCGAGGACGGCCTGAGCTTCCAGGTGCCCGAGCTGCTGCAGCCCGGCACGGAGTTCCTCGAGGAGCCCTGCCTCGGCGCCAGCATCGACGGGCGCTTCGCGGCCTACTACCTGCTGTGCGCCTGCACGGTGGCACTCACCCTGCTGATGCTGCGCATCGTGAACTCGCCCTTCGGCCGCGTGCTGCAGGCCATCCGCGAGAACGACTTCCGGGCCGAGGCCATCGGCTACCGCACGGTGGTCTACCGCGTCCTGGCCACCGTGCTGGCCGCGCTCTTCGCCACCCTGGCCGGCGCGATGTTGGCCGTCTGGCTGCGCTACAACGGGCCGGACACCTCGCTGTCGCTGGAGCTGATGCTGGACGTGCTGCTGATCTGCGTCATCGGTGGCATGGGCAGCCTCTACGGCGCCATCGTGGGCAGCGTGCTGTTCATGGCGGCCCAGGCCTATCTGCAGGACCTGATGCGACTGGGCGCCGCCGCGGTGGAAGGCGTGCCCGTGCTGGCACAGCTGATCTCGCCGGACCGCTGGCTGCTGTGGCTCGGCCTGCTCTTCGTGCTGGCGGTCTATCACTTCCCGGCGGGCATCGTCGGCGGCCTGCGGCTGCGGGCGGCCCGGCAGGCGATCGCGGCCCTCGACAAGGAGCGGACATGAGCTTCACATCGCACTACCTGGCGTGCGCGGGCCGCGAGATCCACTACACCGACTGGGGGCCGGCGGACGGGCCGGTCGTGATCGCCTGGCACGGCCTCGCCCGCACCGGGCGGGACATGGACGCCCTGGCCGCCTTCCTCAGCCCGCGCTACCGCGTGATCTGCCCGGACACGATCGGCCGCGGCCTCTCGCAGTGGAGCCCCGAGCCGGACCGCGAGTACTGCCTGGACTTCTATGTGCAGCTCGCCACGGCGCTGGTGGACCAGCTGGGGCTGGGGCGCTTCCACTGGGTCGGCACGTCGATGGGCGGGGCGATCGGGACCGTGGCGGCGGCGACGACGCTGCGCGGTCGCATCGAGCGCCTGGTGTTGAACGACAACGGCCCCTCGCTCGCGGCGCCGGCCATCGCACGCATCCGCGCCTACGCGGGCAACCCGCAGGCCTTCGACACGGTGACCGAACTCGAACAGTACTTCCGGCAGGTCTACCGGCCCTATGGCTGGCTCAGCGATGCCCAGTGGCGGCTGCTGACCGAGACCTCGCTGCGACGCCTGCCCGATGGGCGCGTGACGCCGCACTACGACCCGGCGATGGTGCGGCAGTTCGTCAACCGGCCCGACGACTACGAGCGCTGGACCGAATGGGACAGCCTCAGCCTGCCCGTGCTGTGCCTGCGCGGCGAGGACTCCGACCTGCTGCTGGTCGAGACGGCCGAGGCCATGCGCGTGCGCGGGCCCTGCGCCGCCGTCGCGACGATCCCCGGCTGCGGCCATGCGCCCGCGCTCAACGTGCCGGCGCAGCTCGAGCTGGTGCGGCGCTTCATCGAGGGCGGCTGACGGAGGCGGGGTCAGGTCTTGCCGGCGTCGCGCTTCGGCACGTCGCAGCGGGCGACGGCCTTGGGCAGCTGCGGGCCGAAGTCCGTCACCCAGCATTCGTCGAACACGGAGCAGTAGCAGGCCTCGGCCTGGACCTGGTGCAGCCGCTCGTCCAGACGACCGTAGAGCTGCAGGTTCTCGCCCTCGCGCATGTGCTCGCGCGTGGCCTCGAACATGGACCGCTGATGCCCCGCGGCCAGCACATGGCCCTCGATCGTGCTGCGGATGAAGGGGAAGCCCTGGCCGGCCAGCACGGCCTCGCCGGGCGCCTGGGCCGCCAGCGCGGGCAGCTCCCGGACGTCGTCCAGCACCTGGTCCTTGAGCCGGAGCTTCAGCGAGACGATGCGCGCCGGGCCCGTGCCGACGTTCTCGACCCAGATGCGCAGGCGCGCCTTGCCCTCCGGGCTCACATTGCCCGTGTAGAACTGCAGGATGGGGGTGGAACCGGCCCGGACCAGGCGGGCGTTCTGGTCGACCAGCGCCTGCATGGTGGCGCTGGTCTTGAGGGCGGACACCAGGGCGGCGCCGGCGCTCAGCACCATGCTCATGGCCACGGCCACGTGGAACCAGCGCGGCGCCTTGTCCTCGCCCGCGGGCTTGCTCAGCTTGGGAATCTCGATCACGGCCTCTCTCCTTGGCCGCGGATTATGGCGAGACCGGCGGGCACCCCGACCGGCCCGACCGCCGGGCGATGCGCTCTGCGTCGCCGGCAGGCCTCAGTGCGCGGTGCCGCGGCCGAGCCAGTGGTCCAGCCGGCGGCGCAGGGCGGCGAAGTCGAGAGGCTTGGTGAGGTGCTCGTCCATGCCGGCGGCGAGGCTGGCCTTCACGTCGCTCTCGAGGGCGTGGGCGGTGAGGGCGAGGATGGGAAAGTGCGGCAGCTGCGCGCGGGCCTGCAGATCGCGCAGGCGGCGGGCGCACTCGAGGCCGTCCATGCCAGGCATCTGGATGTCCATCAGCACGAGGTCCGGCGCGGCCTGCATGCAGGCGTCCACGGCTTCGAGGCCGTTGTTGGCCAGGCGGCTGCGCAGGCCCATGAGAGACAGGAACTCCAGCGCGACGACCTGGTTGACGGGGTTGTCCTCGACCAGCAGCACCTGCGTGCGGATCGCCGCGCTGCCGGGGTTGATGCCCGAGGAACTCCCGTTCGTGCCTGCTGTCGTCATGAACTGCCCACCTGCTCGTTGGCCCATTTCCATTCGCCGCGCGCCGTGACTGCGAAGCGCCGGCGGGGGGCTGGCGATCCGTGTGCCGTCCAGCGCGGCGGCACCTCCCTGAGGACGGGACAGACATCCCCGGCCAGCAGGCGAACAGGCCTAGGGTTATCCCTTGTACTTGATTTCCGGCTCGTTCGGGGCGTGATGTTGCACCCGGAACGGCGAAGGCGCAATGCCCTTCGGCGCCGTTTACGCGGCAGAAACGGGGCGTCCGGGGGACAGGTCTTGATACAAGGCAAGCGGCAGGGGCGGGCGACGTACCGGAGGCGGCGTCAGGGCCATCGCCGCTGCTGACAGATTCGTGTCATCGCGCTCCCTAGAATGACCGCCTCTTCCTGCCAGAGACCCCCAAGATGTCCGACGGTCATATCAAGATTCGCGGTGCCCGCCAGCACAACCTCAAGAACCTGGACCTGGACATCGCCACCCATGAGCTGACGGTGGTGACGGGCCCCAGCGGCTCCGGCAAGTCGAGCCTGGTCTTCGACACCCTCTATGCCGAGGGCCAGCGCCGCTATGTGGAAACGTTTTCAGCCTACGCCCGGCAGTTCCTGGACCGCATGGACCGGCCGGCGGTGGACAAGGTGGAGGGCGTGCCCCCCGCCATCGCCATCGACCAGACCAACCCGGTGCGCACCTCGCGCTCCACGGTCGGCACGATGACGGAGCTGAACGACCACCTGAAGCTCCTGTTCGCCCGCGCCGCCCAGCTCTACGACCGCCAGACGGCCCAGGCGGTGCGCCACGACACGGCGCAGACGATCTTCGCCGAGCTCAAGGCCCGGACGCTCGCAGATGATCCGCGACTGGTGCTGACCTTCCCGGTCGAGCTGCCGGCGAACACCAGCGCCGAGCAGGTGCAGCAGTGGCTGGCGGCCAGCGGTTTCACGCGGATCCAGGCGGAGCGCGAGTCGGGCGACCGCAAGGTGCTCGATGTGGCGGCGGACCGCTTCCGCATGCAGGGCGTGGACACCCAGCGTGCGATGGAGGCCATCGAGCTGGCCCTGAAGCGCGGCAGCGGTCGCCTGAGCGTCTACGCCGGCGGCAGCGACGAGCAGGCGCCCGAGCTGTGGCGCTACTCCACCGGCCTGCACTGCCCCGACAGCGACCTGCGCTACCAGGACCCGCAGCCGGCCCTGTTCTCCTTCAACTCGGCCATGGGCGCGTGCGAGACCTGCCGCGGCTTCGGCCGGGTGATCGGCGTGGACCTCGGCCTCGTCATCCCCGACGAGAAGAAGACCCTGCGCGCCGGGGCCATCAAGCCTCTGCAGACGCCGGCCTGGGCTGAATGCCAGGACGACCTCATGCGCCACGCGGGCGATGCCGGCATCCCGCGGGACACCGCCTGGAGCCAGCTCACGGCCTCGCAGAAGGACTGGGTCGTCAACGGCTCGCCGAACTGGAACGGCAAGTGGAACCAGCAGTGGTACGGCGTGCACCGCTTCTTCGAGTACCTCGAGAGCAAGGCCTACAAGATGCACATCCGCGTGCTCTTGTCCAAGTACCGCAGCTACACCGAATGCCCGGACTGCCGCGGCGCGCGCCTCAAGACCGAGGCCCTGCTGTGGCGCGTGGGCTCGGCCGCGCTGGCCGACGCCGCCCTGCCGCGCGAGCAGCGCTTCCTGCCCAGCGGCACGGCCTGGCGCCGGGACCAGCTGGAGGCCCTGCCGGGCCTGCATCTGCATGACCTGATGCAGCTGCCCATGCACCGCCTGCGCCGCTTCATGGATGAGCTGCAGCTGCCCTCCACGATGCTGGACGAGGCGCTGAAGCTGCTGCTGGAGGAGATCCGCAACCGGCTCAAGTACCTCTGCGACGTGGGCCTGGGCTACCTCACCCTGGACCGCCAGAGCCGCACGCTCTCGGGCGGCGAGGTGCAGCGCATCAACCTCACCACGGCGCTCGGCACCTCCCTGGTGAACACCCTCTTCGTGCTGGACGAGCCCAGCATCGGCCTGCACCCGCGGGACATGAACCGCATCGTGCAGGCCATGCACCGCCTGCGCGACGCCGGCAACACGCTGGTGGTCGTCGAGCACGACCCCGCGGTGATGCTGGCCGCCGACCGCCTCATCGACATGGGCCCCGGCCCCGGCGAGAAGGGCGGCAGCATCGTCTTCGACGGCACACCGGAGGCGATCCGCGCGGCGGACACGCTCACCGGTGCCTACCTCGGCGCGCGCAAGCAGGTGGGCATGGGGCTGAAGCGCCTCGTGGACGCCTCGACGCCGCGCCTCATCCTCGAAGGCGCCCGGGAGCACAACCTGAAGAACGTCAGCGTGGAGTTCCCGCTGCAGCGCATGGTCGTCGTCACCGGCGTCTCGGGCTCGGGCAAGAGCACGCTGATGCAGGACGTGCTCTACCCCGCGCTCGCCCGCCACTACGGCCGGGCCACCGAGGCCCCGGGCGCGCACGACCGCCTGCTGGGCGCGGACTGGCTCGCCGATGCCGTCTTCGTGGACCAGTCGCCCATCGGCAAGACGGCGCGCTCGAATCCGGCCAGCTATGTCGGGGCCTTCGACGAGATCCGCAAGCTCTTTGCCGCCACGCCGCTCGCGCAGGAACGCAGCTACACCGCGGGCATGTTCAGCTTCAACGCGGGCGACGGCCGCTGCCCCACCTGCGGCGGCTCGGGCTTCGAGCACGTCGAGATGCAGTTCCTCTCCGACGTCTACCTGCGCTGCCCCGATTGCGACGGCCGCCGCTTCCGCGCGGAGATCCTCGACGTCAAGGTGATCCGGGATGAGCGGGAGTTCTCCGTCTCCGACGTGCTGGAGCTCACCGCGAGCGAGGCCGTGCACCTCTTCCGCTACGACCGCGAGGTGCTGGTCAAGCTGCAGCCCATCCTCGACGTGGGCCTGGAGTACGTGCGCCTGGGCCAGCCCGTGCCGACGCTGTCCGGCGGCGAGGCCCAGCGTCTCAAGCTCGCCGGCTTCCTGGCCGAGGCCGCGAGCAGCGCGAGCAAGAGCCGCCAGTCCGTCGCGAAGAAGGGCACGCTCTTCCTCTTCGACGAGCCCACCACCGGCCTGCATTTCGACGACATCGCCAAGCTCATGCGCGCGATGCGCAAGCTGCTCGGCGCGGGGCATTCGCTGATCCTCATCGAGCACAACCTCGACGTGATCCGCGCGGCCGACTGGCTGATCGACCTCGGCCCCGAGGGCGGCGAGGACGGCGGCCTGGTCGTCTGCCAGGGCACGCCCGAGGAGGTGCGCGAGCACCCCACCTCGCACACGGCCGAGGCCCTGCGCGAGTACGCCCTGCACATGGACCGCCCCGCCATGCAGGTGGAGGAGGGCCGTCCGCTGCAGAGCGTGGTGCGCGCCCGCCGTGCGCAGGCCGAGGAGGCCATCCGCATCGTCAATGCCCGCGAGCACAACCTGAAGTCGGTCGACGTGGCCATCCCGCGCGGCAAGTTCAACGTCATCACCGGCGTGTCGGGCTCCGGCAAGTCCACGCTCGCCTTCGACATCCTCTTCAACGAGGGGCAGCGCCGCTACCTGGAGTCGCTCAACGCCTACGCGCGCTCCATCGTGCAGCCGGCGGGGCGGCCGGAGGTCGACGCGGTGTGGGGCATCCCGCCCACGGTGGCCATCGAGCAGCGCCTCTCGCGCGGCGGCCGCAAGAGCACGGTGGCCACCACCACCGAGGTCTGGCACTTCCTGCGCCTGCTCTACGTGAAGCTCGGCGTGCAGCACTGCCGCCACGACGGCACGCCCGTGAAGCCGCAGAGCGTGGAGTCCATCCTCGCGCAGCTGATGCGGGACTACCGCGGCCAGCACATCGGCCTGCTGGCGCCGCTGGTGATGAACCGCAAGGGCCTCTACACGGACCTCGCCAAATGGGCCAAGGGCCGCGGCCACAGCCATCTGCGCGTGGACGGCGAGTTCCTGCCCGTGGCGCCCTGGCCCAAGCTGGACCGCTTCAAGGAGCACACGCTGGAGCTGCCGGTGGGCGATCTCGTCGTGTCGCCCGAGAAGGAAGGCGAGCTGCGCGAGTACCTGCTGAAGGCCCTGGACCACGGCAAGGGCGTGCTGCACGTGCTGAGCCCCCTGGATGGCCTTCAGGCGGCGCTGAAGAGCGGCGCGTCCACGGCCGGCCTCGGCGCCGTGCGCGTGTTCTCCACCAAGCGCGCCTGCCCCACCTGTGGCGAGAGCTACCCCGAGCTCGACCCGCGCCTGTTCAGCTACAACTCCAAGCACGGCTGGTGCCACAGCTGCGTGGGCACGGGCCTGGCGCTCAGCAAGGAGCAGCGCAAGCTCCTCGACGACTCCCAGCAGGACAAGGACAACCGCGGCCGCGAGCAGAGCTTCAACGCCGAGGTCGAGGTGGAGGGCCTGGCCGACGCGGCCTGCCCCGAATGCCAGGGGGCGCGCCTGAACCCCACCGCGCGGGCCGTCACCTTCGAGGGCGAGGGCATCGCCGCCGTGGCGGGCTGGAGCGTCAGCCAGGCGCGTGAATGGGTGTCAGGTCTTGCCCTGCGCGGGCGGGATGCCGAGATCGCCCGCGACGTCGTGAGCGAGATCCGGGGCCGCCTGGAGTTCCTCGAGCAGGTCGGCCTCGGCTACCTGACTCTGGACCGCGCGGCACCGACGCTCTCGGGCGGCGAGGCGCAGCGCATCCGCCTCGCGGCGCAGCTGGGCAGCCATCTACAGGGCGTCTGCTACGTGCTGGACGAGCCCACCATCGGCCTGCACCCGCGGGACAACCAGATCCTGCTCGATGCCCTGGCCACGCTGGGCGACAAGGGCAACACGCTGGTGGTCGTGGAGCACGACGAGGACACCATCCGCCGCGCCGACCACATCATCGACATCGGCCCGGGTGCGGGCAAGCGCGGGGGGCGCGTCATCGCCCAGGGGTCGGCGGCGGAGCTGGCGGCGCATGCCGATTCGCTCACCGGCCGCTTCCTGGCGCAGCCGCTGCGGCATCCGCTGCAGGGGCGCCGTCCCTGGACCGGCGAGGGCCCGAAACTTGGCGTGCACGGCGCGACGCTGCACAACCTCCAGGGCGTGACGGTGGACGTCCCGCTGCAGCGCCTGGTCGCGGTGACGGGCGTCTCGGGCTCGGGCAAGTCCACGCTGGCGCGCGACGTCCTGCTGGCCAACATGGCGATGGCCGTGCCGCTGCGCAAGGCGCCCTCGCGCTGGATCGGCTGCGAGTCCGTCACGGGTCATGAGCAGGTGGACCGCGTGCTGGAGGTCGACCAGACCCCCATCGGCAAGACACCGCGTTCCTGCCCGGCCACCTACATCGGCTTCTGGGACGCCATCCGCAAACTCTTCGCCGAGACGCTGGAGGCCAAGGCGCGCGGCTACGCTGCCGGCCGCTTCAGCTTCAACACGGGCGAGGGGCGCTGCCCCGGCTGCGAAGGCCAGGGCATGAAGACCATCGAGATGAGCTTCCTGCCCGATGTGAAGGTGCTGTGCGACCAGTGCCACGGCCAGCGCTTCAACCCCGAGACGCTGGGCGTGAGCTGGCGCGGCAAGAGCATCGGCGATGTGCTGGCCATGGAGGTGGACGAGGCCGTGGACTTCTTCGCCGCCATGCCCTCCATCGCCCACCCGCTGAAGCTGTTGCAGGACGTGGGCCTGGGCTATCTCACGCTGGGACAGCCGAGCCCGACGCTCTCCGGCGGTGAGGCGCAGCGCATCAAGCTGGTCAGCGAGCTGGTGAAGGTGCGGGACGACGTCACGCGCCGCGGCCAGAAGTCGCCGCACACGCTCTACGTGCTGGACGAGCCCACCGTGGGCCTGCACATGGCCGATGTCGAGAAGCTGATCCGTGTGCTGCACCGGCTGGTGGAGGGCGGGCATTCGGTGGTGGTGATCGAGCACGACCTCGACGTCATCGCCGAGGCCGACTGGATCCTCGACCTCGGCCCCGAAGGCGGCACGGGTGGCGGGCGCGTCGTGGTGGCGGGCACGCCGGAGGCCGTGGTGGCCAGCGGCAGCCACACCGGCCGCGCACTGGCGCCGGTGCTCCAGCGTGGCTGAGGCACCCCTGGATCCGTCCTTGCTGCAGCACGCCGCCGAGCTTGTCGAGCAGGCGGACCTGATCGTGGTCGCGGCCGGCGCCGGCATGGGGGTGGACTCCGGTCTGCCCGACTTCCGCGGCCGCGAGGGATTCTGGCAGGCCTACCCGGCGCTCGCGCGCAGCGGCATCGACTTCTATGCCGCGGCCAATCCTGCGCGCTTCACCGAGGCCCCGCGCCAGGCCTGGGGCTTCTATGGCCATCGGCTGGCGCTGTATCGCCGCACGGTGCCGCATGAGGGCTTCGCGATCCTGCGACGCTGGATGGCGCGGGCGGATCTCGGCGGCGTGGTCTACACCAGCAATGTGGACGCTCAGTTCCAGCGGGCGGGCGTCGACGAGGTCGAGATCTGGGAATGTCACGGCTCGCTGCGCCACCTGCAGTGCAGCCACGCCTGCACGGACGCGGTCTGGTCAGCCGATGCCTTCGAGCCGGACGTCGATGAGGAGCGCTGCGAGCTGCGCAACACCTGGCCCCTGTGCCCGCATTGCGGTGCCCTGGCCCGGCCCAATGTGCTCATGTTCGGCGACGACGCCTGGGTGGACTCCCGCGAGCGGGCGCAGGCGCATCGCGTGGCGCCGCGCCTGGCCGCCGCACGACGGCCCTTGGTCATCGAGGTGGGCGCGGGCACGGCGGTGCCCTCCGTGCGGATGTTCAGCCAGCATGTGCTGCATCGGCTGGAAGGACGGCTCTTGCGCATCAACCCCCGCGAATGGCAGGTCCCCGGCCGGCTGGACGTGGGGCTGGACTGCGGCGCCTTGGAAGGACTGCAGGCCGTCGAGTCGCTCATGTCGTGAGCTTGAACTTCGAGGGCCGCGCGCCGTGGCAAGGCTGGATCGATTCCGCGTAGAAACGTCGCCAGCCCCGCCGGACCGCGATCGCGCGAAGCGCATCGCGCCCCAACGGGTGCCGCTGATCCGGCTCTGCCGGTCAGCCGGCGTCGCCCCTGGGGGGCTAGCAACGCCGTGAGGGGGAAGCAAATCCCACCGCGATCGCGCGAAGCGCATCGCGCCCCAACGGGTGCCGCTGATCCGGCTCTGCCGGTCAGCCGGCGCCGCCCCCCCGGGGGGCTCGCAACGCCGTGAGGGGGGAAGCAAATCCCACCGCGATCGCGCGAAGCGCATCGCGCCCCAACGGGTGCCGCTGATCCGGCTCCGCCGGTCAGCCGGCGCCGCCCCCCTGGGGGGGCCGGCGAAGCCGGTAGGGGGGGTCATTTCTTCGGTTTTTCGAATTTCTTGGGCCGGTAGACATTGCCTTCCCAGAGGCCGTCGTCATTGGCGGCCCGCTTGGCGCGCTGGATGGCGCCCAGGGCCTCCTCGCGGGCCATGCGGCGGCGCTCGCGGGAGTTGAAGCGCCACAGCAGATGGCGCTGCAGCCAGCGCCAGGTGGCGCGCGGCCCGCGCTCCAGGGCCAGGCGCTGGCGCGGGCCGAGCATCATGTGCACGGCCATCCACAGGACGCACAGCAGACCGAGCGCAGCGATGATTTTCTGGAGCATGACAGCCACGGGGGGCCCCTTGTTGCCTGGCGCAAGGGCTGACCCCGCGCACCGGTGAATCGATGGTAGCGCAGCACCCGGGGCCGTGGCTTCGAACAAAACCCGTATTTCCGCGCATTCCAGGGCGCTTGGCGCCCGCATCCCTCGTGCTTGAGGGGCCGGATTCCGCCGTCCAGCGCATCGCGGGGGGCTGGGCGGCCGCAAGTCCGGGGGTGCTTCCTAGAATCCTGCCCGCCTGGCGCACCCGCCGGAGCCTGTTGAGGAGATCCCCTTGAAAGCCTGGAAACCCGCCTCTGTCGCCTGCGCCCTCGTGCTGGCCTTCAGTGCCGCGACGAGCCTGCAGACGCAGGCCGCCCCTGCCACCCCGAACGTCGCCGCGCCGTCGCTGAGCCTCGAGAGCCTGTTCCGCACCCAGCCCTACCGGGGCGAGGCGGCCCGCGATCCGCAGTTCAGCCACAGCGGCCGCTACCTGGCCTATCTCTGGAATCCGTTCGGCGAGCCGGGCACGGATCTCTACATCCACGACACCCAGACCGGCAAGACCCTGCGCCTGACCTCGCCGGCCGCCATGGCCGCCTTTGATGCGCCCGAGGACCTGGCTCGCTTTGCCCGCAAGGCGCAGCAACGCCAGACCGAGTGGGCCGAGCGCCAGCAGCGCGAGGAACTGCAGCAGGCCTATCTGCGCGGCGAGAACGTGGACCTGGGCCAGTTCGAGGCCCGCGCGATCGAGCAGCTGAAGAAGGAGCTCGCCGAGAAGAAGGCGAAGGACGACGCCGAGAAGGCGGCCGAGAAGGCCGAGGCGGAGGCCGAGAAGAAGGCCGCCGAGGCGCTGGCCGCCCGGCGCGCCGGCAAGCCCGTGGCGGACGCCGCGGCACCGGCCGCAAGTGCCGCCAGCGCTGCCGGCGCGACGGCCAAGGCCGACAAGCCCGCGGACAAGGAGAAGGAGCTCTGGGAGCTCCGCGACGAGCTGAAGAAGAAGGAAGCCAAGCACAAGCTCAAGCCGGGCGACCTCTATCCCGGCGTGACCCAGGTCGTGTGGGCCAACCAGCGCGACGAGCTGATCTTCCAGTACCGCGGCGGCCTCTACCGCTGGCAGGCGGCCGACGGCAAGGTTCAGCCGCTGCTGAGCACGCAGCGCAACCTGCGCATCGTGGCCTTCACGCCGGACGACCAGGGCTTCATCTACCAGGATGACACCCGCGTGCTGCGCAGCCGCTTCAATGCCGCTGGCGTGCAGGTGCTCAACCGCGAGCTGATCCATGACGACGACGCCGAGCGCAAGTACCGCATCAGCAGCACCCGTCTGAGCGAGAACGGCCGCTGGATGTCCCTGCTGGCCCAGGCGCCGCTGACCGCCGCCGACGGCAAGGGCCCGGCGCCCAAGCCCGGCCGCATGGTCGAGATCATGGACTACAACACCCGCTTCGCCGCCGCGAAGAAGGTGGAGCGCGAGGTCTCGGACGACAAGCGCCTAGAGCAGCCGCTGGCGCTGTACATCCGCAAGGTCGCGGCCGAGGGCGCCGCGCCCACGGCCCAGCCGCAGCCGGTGTTCACGAACAAGGGCGGCGACGTCTGGTTCGAGATGAGCCCCGTGGCCTGGGCCCGCGACGGCAGCCACTACGCCTTCGTGACCTTCGAGCGCGAGAAGGAGCTGCTGCGCGTCTACCTGGGCAAGGCGGACGAGAACGCCAAACCCGAGATGATCCTCGAGCGTCGCGGCGACGTGCACCACGAGCTGGTCAACGTCATGGAGCCCGAGTTCACGCCCGACGGCAAGACGCTGGTGCTCATCCTGGCGGACCACGACTGGCGCCAGCCCTATGCCTACGACCTCGCCAGCAAGCGCCTCAAGCGCCTGGTGGAGGGCGACTTCGAGGCGCACCGCGTCGTCGGCTTCACGCCGGACAGCCAGCAGATGTTCGTGGTCAGCAACAAGGGTGACTACGCCGCCATGAACGTGTGGCGCGTCGACATGGCCAGCGGCCGCATGCAGGCCCTGGGCCAGTCCCCTGACTACCACCGCAATGCCGCCGTCTCGTACGACGGCCGCTGGGTGGCGGCCAATGCCGGCCACTGGTCGCAGCGTCCGGAGCTCAAGCTCCTCGCTGGCGCTGGCGAGGCCAAGGCGCCCAAGGTGCTGACGCAGAGCAATGACCCGGCCTTCGACGCCGTCCATCCGCTGCGCCCCGAGCGTTTCAGCTTCAAGAACCGCCACGGCGACACGCTCAACGCCTACGTCTTCAAGCCCAAGGGCTGGCAAGCCAGCGACCGGCGCCCGGCGGTGGTCTACGTCTACGGCGGCCCGCTGAACGACCGCCACACCATCGAGACCGACAGCTTCCAGCCCACCGGCTACCTGTTCGGCATGTACATGGCGGCCAAGCACGGCTACGTGACCGTCTCCATCGACACCCGCGGCCATTCCAACTACGGCCGCCGCTTCGCCGATGCCAACTTCGAGCAGGTCGGCCTGCCGCAGACCGAGGACCTGCTGGACCTCGTCGCGCACATGAAGGCGAACTTCGGCGTGGACGGCCAGCGCATCGGCCTCAACGGCTGGAGCTTCGGCGGCTTCCAGACGCAGTACACGATGTACACGCAGCCTGACGTCTTCGCGGCCGGCATCGCCGGTGCGGGCCCGACGGAATGGGAGAACTACAACAGCTGGTACAGCGGCCGCACCATCGGCAAGGTGGACCGCAGCAAGCCGGCCCTGCGCAAGTACTCGCTGCTGCCCATGGCCAAGGGCCTGCGCAAGCCGCTGATGCTGGTCCACGGCATGATGGACCCGAACGTGCTCTACCAGGACACGGTCAACGTCTACCGCGCGCTGCTGGAATCCGGCAAGGAGTCGCTGGTCGAGCTCTTCCTCGATCCGGACGGCGAGCACGGCATGGGCGGCGTGGTGAAGACCGCCGGCTGGCACCGCAAGTACGAAGCCTTCTGGCTGCAGCACCTGGGCCGCGCGCAGTAAGCGGCGACACGCACAAGAAAGGCGACCCGCGGGTCGCCTTTTTCGTGGGCGCGAGGGCGCGTCAGCCGTGGCCGGCCAGTGCCAGCACGGCGTCCGGAATCTCTCGGCTCAGGGCATCCTTGAGCTGGGGATTGGCCAGCTGTGCCAGGTCTTGCGGGTCCTGCTGGCTTTCGTCGCCGCCCAGCAGCGCGATGGGCGAGAGCAGGGCGCCCTGCGTCTCGTCCTCGAAGCGCGTGGCCCAGTCGTCGGCTGCGAGGTCGACGCCCAGCATGAAGCCGATGCACCAGTCCTCGGCGTCGGTCAGCTCGGTGCCGTCGTCGTCCACGGCGATGCTGAAGATCGGCTCCCAGGCGTCGGGCCGTTCCTTGAGCTGCACGGCGATGCTGTGCACGTGGCGCAGCACGAGCATCATCACGCGCTTCTTCTGCTTGCCGCTGACGAAGGGCGCGACGCCGTCGGCGCCGTCACCGCCCCAGACCTCGGGCAGCCAGGCCGCGCCGGGCAGCGAGGCCAGGGGCTGCGTGCTCAGCAGCAGGGCGGTCAGGTAGCCGTCCAGCGCCTCGATGTTCATGGCGGCATCGCTGGGCAGCTTGCTGAGCATGTCATCGAGCGCCGACAGCTCCTCGTCGCGGAGCGGCAGGTAGTCGGAGGCGGGGTTGTAGCTGGGATATTCCATGGGGTGTCTTCAGTCTGGGTTCAGCCGTGGCGGCCGTGGCGGCTCTTGGGTTTCTTGGTGTCCAGCTCGGCGATCTGGGCCTTCAGCAGCGACATCAGCACGCGGGCATTGGCCTCGGTCATGCTCAGGATGGAGCTGGGCTCGAGGCCTTCGACATTGGCCTTGGGCGCGACCAGTGCGTCCACCTTGAGCATGATCAGGCCGTGCGCGTTGCCGGCGGCCTTGAGCTTCTGGACTTCGATGGTGTGTGTCTTCATCCCGTGATTCTCCCTCGTCGAAGGGCTGGCGGCCGCGCGTCGGCTGCTAGGCTAGCGAAATGACGCATCCAGACCCGGCCCTTGGCATGGCGCCCCTGAGCGGCTGGCGAGCCCGCTGCTACACCATCATCTTCGAGGCGGACACGCGCGCCGGCAAGGCCTTTGATGTGGCGCTGCTGGTCGCCGTGCTGCTCAGCGTGGCCCTGGTGATCGCCGAGAGTGTGGCTGACTGGCGCCTGCACTTCGAGCGCGCCTTCGACATCGCGGAGTACCTCTTCACGGCGCTCTTCACGGTCGAGTACGTGCTGCGCGTGGCCTGCGTGCCGCGGCCCTGGCGCTATGTGCGCAGCTTCTACGGCATCGTGGACCTGCTCGCCGTGCTGCCCACCTACCTGGCGCTGTTCATGCCGGAAGCCTACGCCCTCGTGGACGTGCGCATCCTGCGCCTGCTGCGGATCTTCCGGGTCTTCAAGCTCGGGGCCTATCTGCACGAGTTCAGCAGCCTGGGCAGCGCGCTGCGGGCCAGCACGCGCAAGATCCTCGTGTTCCTCTCGGTCGTGCTGATGGCCGTGCTGATCATGGGCACGGTGATGTATGTGGTCGAGGGGCCGGCGAACGGCTTCGTCAACATCCCGACGGCCATGTACTGGGCAGTGACGACGATGACGACCGTCGGCTTCGGCGACATCACGCCCAAGACGGACCTGGGCCGTCTCATCGCCTCGGCCATGATGCTGCTGGGCTGGGGCGTGCTGGCGGTGCCCACGGGCATCGTGACCGCCGAGATGACGGCGCAGCGGCGCGGCAGCACGCCCACGACGCGCAGCTGCCCCCACTGCCTGAGCGAAGGGCACCTGCCCGAGGCGCGCTACTGCCGCGATTGCGGCGAGCGGCTCCCGCCCTACCAGCGCGACGCGATCTGATCAGCGCTGGCGCAGCTTGCCGACGCCTTCCACGACCGCCAGCACCACGGCGCCGCAGGCGATGCCCACGAGCACCTCGCCCAGCGTCGAGACCACCCAGGGCAGGGCGGGCACGGCCGGCAGCGCCTGCGCAACGTGCTCGATGGCATGGTGCACCGGCGGCAGGCCGTGCACGAGGATGCCGCCACCCACCATGAACATCGCGGCGGTGCCGACCACGGCCAGCGTCTTCATCAGGCGCGGGGCGGCGGCGAGCAGCAGGCCGCCCAGCGACTGCTTCCAGGACTCGGCCTTGCCGCTGAGGTAGAGCCCCAGGTCATCCAGCTTCACGATGGCGCCCACCAGGCCGTAGACGCCCACGGTCATCAGCACCGCAATGCCGCTGAGCACCATCACCTGGGTCAGCAGCGGCGAGCCGGCCACCAGGCCCAGGGTGATGACGATGATCTCGGCCGACAGGATGAAGTCGGTGCGAATCGCCCCCTTGATCTTGTCCTGCTCGAAGGCAACGAGGTCCACGGCCGGATCGCTGAGAGCCTGCACCTGCTGGGCATGGTCCGCATCGTCCTCGGCCTTGTGCAGGAACTTGTGCGCCAGCTTCTCGACGCCCTCGAAGCAGAGATACGCGCCGCCCAGCATCAGCAGGGGCAGCACGACCCAGGGTGCGAAGGCGCTGATGGCCAGCGCCGCGGGCACGAGGATGGCCTTGTTGCGCATCGAGCCCTTGGCCACGGCCCACACCACCGGCAGCTCGCGCTCGGCCCGGATGCCGCTGACCTGCTGGGCATTGAGCGCGAGGTCATCCCCCAGCACCCCCGTGGTTTTCTGGGCGGCAGCCTTGGAGAGGACGGCGACGTCGTCCAGCAGGGTGGCGATGTCGTCGAGGAGGGCAAGAAGGGTCGAGGCCATGATGGGCACGAAGTTGAAACCCCGCTTTGTACCTGATTTGGCATCAGGAACCCGTCAGGGGCGGACCCCATGAGCTCCTGGGCAGCCGTGTGCATTCCGGCATGGGGGGTGTCTTGCGGCACACTGCGCGCATGAACACCCTTGCCACCCTCCTTCGCAGCAGCGCCCTGGCCCTGAGCCTGGTGGCTGCCCTGGCCCCTGCCCATGCCGACGACGCGCCCAAGCAGGTCTACAACGAGCAGGCCGATGCCCGCGCCGAGCTCAATCAGGCGCTGGCCCAGGCCAATGCCCAGCAGCGCAATGTGCTGGTGGTCTTCGGCGCGAACTGGTGCGGGGACTGCATGGCCCTGGATCGCAAGTTCTCCGGCGGCACGCTGGCCGGTCCCGTGGCCAAGCGCTTCGTCGTCCTGAAGGTCAATGTCGGCCGCTTCGACAAGAACACCGATCTGGCCGCGCAGCTGGGTGTGCCGCTCAAGAAGGGCATCCCCGCCGTGGCCGTCCTGGGCCGCGATGGCCAGGTGCTCAGCGCCACCAGCGGCGGCGAGCTCGCCGATGCCCGCAACATGGGGGACGACGCGGTCCTCAAGGTGCTGGACGGCCTCAAGCACTGACGCCGACGGCGTTCCCGGGCCACGTTTGGCGGGAACGCAACACCTGGCCCCATGGCATATGGCGCGCTCCCCAGGAGGACGTCCGGATGACGTCCCCAGTGTGTGGGGTCAGGCCTTGCCCGGCACTTGCGTTTTGGGGGCTGCTGGCCTAATTTGCAGCATGGCCAGACCACTGCGGATCGAATTTGCGGGCGCCGTCTACCACCTCAGCTCCAAGGCCGAGGCGGGCGCGGTGGTGTTCCACGACGACGCGGACCGCCGGGCATTGCTCGCGGTGATCGCTCAGGCCATGGAGCGCTTCGACGCCCAGGTCCTGGCCTACTGCCTCGAGCCCGACTCCTACGAGCTGCTGCTCTTCACGCGCCAGGCCAATCTCTCGCGCCTGATGCGGCACATCAATGGCGTCTACACCCAGGGCTGCAATCGCCGCCACGGGACCGTCGGGCATCTGTTCCAGGGGCGCTTCAAGGCGGTGCTCGTCGACCGCGAGCAGTTGCTGCTGGACGCCTGCCGGCATGTCGAGTACGGCGGCGTGCGGCGCGGCCTGGCGGCGTCGCCGGCGGGCTGGCCGTGGTCCAGCTATGCCGCCCACATCGGCCAGGCCGAGGCGCCCGAGTGGCTGGACGTCCAGGGCCTGCAGACCTATGTGGCGGGCCATGCCCTGCACGGCGCTGCCGACCGGCGCCGGGCGGCCCAGCGCTACGAGAAGCTCATGCAGGACGCCGGTTCGCTCGATCTCTGGCAGCACCTGCGTCAGCAGATCTACCTCGGCGATGCGGCCTTCGTCGAGCGCCTGAAGCGCCAGCTGGGGCCGGGCACGGGCCGCCGGCCGGCCCGCGGAGGCACCGCGCTCAAGGGCCGGCCGTGGCGAGACTGGCTGCAGGAGGCCGGCAGCCGCGAGGAGGCGCTCTACCGGGCGCACACCGAGGGCGGCCTGTCGATGACCGGCCTGGCGCGGGAGCTGGGGCTGTCCGTCTCTCGCGTGAGCCGCCTGATCGCGGGTCACGAGCGCCAGCGTCACCAGGCCTGATCGGCCCGCTGCGGACTATCCCCGCCGTCTGTGGACAAGTCCGTGCAAAAGCTGGCGGTAGTCCCGGCAAGTGATTGATCGGCAAGGGGAAACCTTGCGCTGATGAAAAAAAAGGCACCGCGTGACGGTGCCCTTCTCTTGGGATGCGCAACCGCGCTCAATGCATGGCGTGCGCCGGCAGCGAGGGGCAGGGGGCGTTCACGAAGGCCTGGGCCTCGGCGTCGTCCCAGGCTTCCTGGGTCAGCTCGCGGGCAGCCGCCAGCTGGTTGCAGAGCTCGAACACGCCCAGGCCGTCGCCTTCGCCCATGGCTTCGGGCTGCGGCGCCGTGGCCACTTCGGCCGGCAGGTCGGCCAGGGCGCCCAGCAAGTCGAACAGCAGCTCGAGATTGGGTTCACCGGGTTCCTGGCGTGCGAGCCCCAGGCTGCGGCAGAGGTACCAGCAGGCCTTCGCGGCGTCGTCGCAGCGGGCGTGGTACAGCGCCATGCGCTCCAGCGCCTCGGTGCGGGCCAGCTCCTCGGCCTGCGCGTCGGCGTCCAGCACGGCGTCGAGGCCGGCCAGCAACTGACCACGTTCGGCCTCGGGCGAGCTGTCGGCCTCGAAGGCCGGCGATTCGCTGCTCATGGGTTCAGGATGCGTGTGTGCCATGGGGTACTGCTTTCTTCCACCTGCTGGCAATGCTAGGCAGGCTCGGCGACTTTGGCGCCCCCTGAAGAGGGGTCGATGGGCCCATCCTAGGCAGGAGGATGAACTTTGTCACGCAAGCTCCTGCTATTTCAGCGTTTTTTCGCCGGTCGCTGCCAGCCGCTGATGCCCACCTGTTTGCCGCGCGCCACGCTCAGCTCGCCTTCAGCCACGTCCTTGGTGATGGTCGAGCCGCCGCCGATGGTCGCGCCGGCCCCCAGCTTGACCGGGGCCACGAGCACGCAGTTGGAGCCCACGTGGACGTCATTGCCGATCTCGGTGCGGTGCTTGTTGGCGCCGTCGTAGTTCGCGGTGATGGAGCCGGCGCCGTAGTTGACGCGTTCGCCCACGGTGGCGTCACCCAGGTAGGCCAGATGATTGGCCTTGGCGCCGCGCGCCAGGGTGGAGTTCTTGACCTCGACGAAGTTGCCAATGTGCACCTCGGCGCCCAGCTGAGCGCCCGGGCGCAGTCGCGCGAACGGGCCGATCAGGGCGCCTTCGCCGACGCTGGCGCCGGCCGACTCGCCGTCGATGTGGGTGAACTCATGGATGCGCGCGCCGGCTGCGATGCTGGCATTGCGGATCACGCAGTGGGCGCCGATGCGCACGCCATCCCCCAGCGTCACCTGGCCCTCGAAGATGCAGTTGACGTCGATCTCGACGTCCTGGCCGCACTGCAGGGTGCCCCGCACGTCGAAGCGGGCCGGGTCGGCCAGGCGAACGCCGGCTTCCATCAGCGCCTCGGCCTGCTGGCGCTGGAAACGGCGTTCGAGGTCCGCCAGCTGCAGCGGGCTGTTGACGCCCAGCACCTCGGTCTCGTTCGGCGCCTTCACGCCCAGCACCGGCACGCCTTCGGCCACGGCCATGGCGACGATGTCGGTCAGGTAGTACTCACCCTGCGCATTGTGGTTGGACAGCGCCATGACCCAGCGCTTCAGCAGCGCCGTGGGCGCGGCCATCATGCCGGTGTAGCCCTCGCGGATCAGGCGCTGTTCGGCGCTGGCGTCCTTGTGCTCGACGATGGCCTGCACGGCGCCGTCCGGCTGGCCGCCGGCACGCACGATGCGGCCGTAGCCCGTCGGGTCGGCCAGGTCGATGGTGAGCAGCACCAGTGCACGGCCGTCGCAGGCCTCGGCCAGGCGGCGGGCGGTCTCGGTGCGGATCAGCGGGACGTCCCCGTTGAGGATCAGCGTGGTGCCGTCCGCCGGCAGGACGGGCACGGTCTGCTGGATGGCATGGCCCGTGCCGAGCTGCGGCTCCTGGCGCACGAACTGCGCGCCGCTCGCGGCCACGGCCGACTCGACCTGCGCCGCGCCATGGCCCGTGATGACGACGCGCTGGCTGGCAGCCAGCGGAGCGGTGCAGTCCAGCACGTGTTGCAGCAGCGAGCGCCCGGCCAGCTTGTGCAGCACCTTGGGCAGGGCGGACTTCATGCGGGTGCCCTTGCCGGCAGCCATGATGACGATGTTCAGTGCCATGTCGAGGAATCGCGTGGTCTTGATGGGAAGACGCGATTATGGCGGTCGACCGTGACAGGCCCGGCCGGGCCCGGCCCGGGAACGAGGGGGCCGGTCCCGGGGCGTGGGCGCGGGCTCAGGACCCGTCGCGGCTGACCTGCACGCTGACGCGGTGCGGCTTGGGCTCGACCTTCGGGAAGTCGCTCATGGCGGCCTCGAACAGGGCGCCGGGCAGGCGGGCGTCGCCCATGGTCATGCCTTCGTTGCTCGCGCGGGCCTCGTAGAGCGGCTCGCCGCTGGTGCGGTCGCGCAGCAGCAGCGCGACGCCGCGCTCGTAGCGGGGTTCCGTCCACATCGGACCGAGACCGCCGCGCCAGTGCGGGCCGTAGCGCCAGCTCGAGTAGCTGCCGTGCCAGCGCCACCACAGCGGGTCGTCCCAGGGGGCCTGGTCGTTCGGATTGACGCTCATGCCGATGGACACGACCACGGACGCGCTCTTGGCGTCGGCGGCCGGCTTGAAGCCGGCCTTCTCCAGGGCGGCCCGGGCGGCGGCTTCCAGGCTGGCCTGCGCGGCCTCGGCCTGCTGCTGAGAGGGCAGGCGCTCGAAGGCGAAGGTGCCGGGCTGGCGGCCGTCCGGCCACTGGCCGAAGCTGCGCACCTCGGCGCTGACGAGATAAGTGCTGCTGCAGGCCGCGAGGCCCAGCAGGGACAGGGCGCTGAGGCCCAGCATCCACAGGCGTCGGTTCATGGAGGACTCCTCTTCGCGGCCACAGCCGGATGTCTTCATTCTAGGGAGTGGGCAGCGCCCCTTCTCGTCCAGGAGGTAAAGCTGCCGCCAGAGGACGCCAGGCGGCCCGCAGCTCGCACCGGCCTGCCTGCGCGCTGAGGAAAACCATGTTGACGCCCCGCGTTTCCACTGAAACACTCGCTCGGGTTTTTTCCGTTCTGAGTTGAGGAGATTTCTGATGTTGGTCCGCAAGCCCCTGCTGCGCACGCTGCCCCTGCTGGGCCTGGCCCTGTGCCTGAGCCTGCCCTCGCTGGCTGCCGAAGTTGCCACGCCCGGCCCTGACGCTGCCCGTGTCCAGGCGATTCGCGACAAGCTGCGCACGGACCGCAAGGCCGTCGTGCTGCACAACCTGAAGCTGGACGCTGCGCAAACCGCCAAGTTCAACACTGTCTATGACGCCTACGCCAAGGAAGCCGGCGAGCTGGCCCGCCAGCGCACCCGCATGGTCGTGGAATCCGTGAACCAGGGTGACAAGCTGACGGGCGCCCAGGCCAAGCAGGCCTCCAAGGATTCCCTGGCCCTGGCCGAAGCTGAGCTGAAGCTGCTGCGCAAGTACCACCCGAAGATGGTCAAGGCCGTCGGCCAGGAGGAAGCCAACCGCTTCCTGGACGTCGAGTCCAAGATCCTGGCGCTGAACCACTACGACATCGCCTGGACCACGCCGCTGAGCGAGTGAGCCGGGCGCCCGCCGTCGCGCGGGTCTCGCACATGACAACGGGCCCCGCGGGGCCCGTTTTTCATTCGAGGGACACGGCCGGGCCGAGGTCAGCGCTTCGCCGGGGCGGCCGTCGTCCGGACCTCCGCCTGCCACAGGCCGAGCCCCGGGCCGCCGCCGAACAGGCCGTTGCAGTCGGGGGACTCGTCCGCCGTGCGCAAGGCAAAGCCGGTGGCCGTCCAGACCCACTGGCGGCTGCTGCCGCAGTCACCGACGCCCCGGCCCTTGTGCCAGGTGTTCAGCCGCCCTTCGCTGAAGTCGGCGTTCATGAGGTCCAGCGCGGGCTCGCCCACGTCCGGCAGCACTTCCGGCCGGGCCGCGAGCTGGGGACGCAGCGTCACCCGCCACAGTCGCGAGCTGATCTGGTAGGCCGCACGGCCGCAGTCCATCAGCAGCAGATAGCTTCCCGACGCGATCCTGAACAGCGTGGCGTCCGGCAGCCGGTCCGCCTCATCGACGGCCTCCCCCAGCAGGGCGCACTCCGACCTCACCGAGGGCAGCGCACGCAGCCGGGCCAGCAGCGGCCGCGCCTCTTGCTCCGGGAGCTGCACGGGCGGCGGGGCCGCCTCGATCAGCGGCATCGCGGGGGCTGCCGGCACCTGGGACGGTGCGGCCTTGCCCCGGGCCACCCAGGCCGTGACGGTGCCGACGCGGCCCTGGACGTCGTCCATCTTCAGCAGCGCGGCCTTGAGGCCCTGCAAGGACACCGTGGCCGTGCTGCCGGCGGCCGTGACCTGCATCTGCGGCGCCTCCAGCATGGCCTTCACGAGCGCCTGCAGCGTGGCGGCGGGCATGTCGGTGTCGAGCGGCACCCGGCTGAAGCGGCGCGTGCCGACGCGGACCTCGGCCAGCGTGCCGTCCGGCAGTTCCGGGCTGTCCGAGCCGCTCAGGTGGAGCTGGGCCGTCCAGGTGCCCTGCGGACCGGCCTGGCGCGACAGCCACAGGCCGGCCTGCGGGCCGCTCTCGTCCATCGCCCGGTAGCCCTGCGCGGAGCAGGTGCGGACGTTGTCGCAGGCCACGGTCCAGTCCCCGAAGCGCTGCTCGAATGGCCTGGCCTGGGCGCCGGCCCCCGCCGCGTGGGCCGCACCGGCCAGCAGGAGCAGCAGCCCGCCTAGCCGGCGCTTCATCGCACGATGCTGATGGTGGCGGGCTTGGGCTCGGCGCAGCTTTCGTCCTCGTCGAAGGCGATGTCGCCATTGGCATCGGGCACGCCGGTGGCCTTGATGGTCTGGAAGGGGAAGAGCTCGCGGTCCATCATGTGCGAGGTCACGATGTTGCCCATGGCGGTGAACATGTTGTCCACGCGGCCGGGGAACTTCTTGTCCCAGTCCTGCAGCATGGCCTTCACGTTGGCGCGCTGCAGGTTCTCCTGGCTGCCGCACAGATTGCACGGGATGATGGGGAACTGGCGGTGCTCGGCCCAGGTGACGAGGTCGCTCTCACGCACGTAGGCCAGCGGGCGGATCACCACGTTCTGGCCATCGTCGCTCACGAGCTTCGGCGGCATGCCCTTCATGCGGCTGCCGAAGAACATGTTGAGCATCAGCGTGGTGACGATGTCGTCGCGGTGGTGCCCCAGGGCGATCTTGGTGGCGCCCAGCTCCTTGGCCACCCGGTAGAGGATGCCGCGGCGCAGGCGCGAGCACAGGCTGCACGTCGTCTTGCCCTCGGGCACCAGCTTCTTGACGATGCTGTAGGTGTCCTGCGTCTCGATGTGGAAGTCCACGCCGATGCTGCTGAGGTAGGTCGGCAGCACCTCGGCGGGGAAGCCGGGCTGCTTCTGGTCGAGGTTGACGGCGACGATGTCGAACTTGATCGGCGCGCGCTGCTTCAGGTTGATGAGGATGTCGAGCAGGGCGTAGCTGTCCTTGCCGCCGGAGAGGCAGACCATGACCTTGTCGCCGTCCTCGATCATGTTGAAGTCGCCGATGGCCTGGCCGACCAGGCGGTGCAGGCGCTTGGAGAGCTTGTTCATCTCGTGGGCGTGCTTCTTCTCGGCGGCCACGGTGGCGGCGTCCAAGCCGTCCATGGGCTCGATGCTCTGCGCGGTCTCGATGTCCATCGTTTCGTTCGTCATGTCTACCTCGTCAAGTCTCATGCAGGGTGCTGGATCACCACTGCCCGCATTCCGCGCTGATCGCCACCTGGCAATCCTCGAAGATCTCCAGCTTGGTCACCTTGATGCGCACGCCCACCACGCCGGCCAGCTTCATCAGCCGCGTGCACAGCTTGCCCAGCAGGGCCTCGAGCAGGTCCGTGTGCTCGGCGGTGCATTCGTCGATGATGATCTGGCGCACGCGGCGGTAGTCCAGCACGTGGCCGATGTCGGCATCGCGCGAGACGATCATCTGAGCGCCCAGGTTCACCTCGGCGTCGACCTGGATGGGCTGGGGGCCTTCGCGCTCGAAGTCGAGCACGCCGAGATTCGCGCCGAAGCGCAGCCCCTGCAGGTGGATGATCTGGCGGTTGTTGCGGCGCAGGGCCAGCGTGGGCTGGCCTTCCTTGATCGGGCGCAGGAAGCTCTCGGCGGCCTTGGCGGCCACCACGCCGTCTCCCAGCGCCGTCTGCACGCAGGGGTGCTGGCGCCCGCTGGCATCCCCGGCCACGAACAGGCCCAGCGGCGCGAAGCGCGGCTCGTCCCGGAAGGGGTGCGAGGGCGCCGTGATGCCGGCCCGCTGCAGGGCGTCCCCGACGAGCAGCCAGGCCGAGGGCTCGGCCTCGTAGCCCAGCAGCGCGGCCACGTGGTCGAAGCGCTCCTCGCCATGGGCCTGCGAGCGCACGGTGACGCCATCGCCATCGGGGCACAGCGCCGTGGGCATGGGGCACCGGGGGCGCTGGGCAATGGCCGGCTGGGCCTGGATGCGATCCACCAGCATCTGCTGCGCGCGCCAGTCCGACCGGGACCACAGCGTCACCTGATGGCCGCGCGCCTGCAGGTACAGCGCGTTCTCGACGGCGTTGTCACCGCCGCCCAGCAGCAGCGTGCGGCCCGGGGGCAGGGTGGCACGCCGCGCGGTCAGGTCGATGGCATCCAGCACGCGCCCATGCGACTGGCCGGGCGGGAAGAAGGGTTCGGGCCGCAGCGGACGCAGGCCGGTCGCCAGGATCAGGGCGCGGGCGCTCAGGCAGCTCCCGTCGCTGAGCTGCAGGCGCCAGCCCTGGCCGGCCTGCCAGTCCGCATGCTGCAGGCTGCGGCCGGTGAGGATCTGCACGCCGTGCTGCTGCTCGGCCTGGCGGGCGTAGGTCTCGCCGAGGGCCGCCAGGCTGCGGCCCGGGCTGCCCAGCACCCAGTCCTGGTCGAACTGCAGGGCCTGCAGCGAGGCACACAGCTGCGGCTGACGCTCGACCAGCGCAACACCGAGGCCGAGCTGCCCGAGCCACGAGGCCGCCGAGCAGCCCGCGGGGCCACCGCCTAGGATGGCGATGTCGGTGCGGAGGTCGGCGTCTGTGCGTGCTTCTGTGCGTGCGTCGTTGCGTGCGTCGTTGCGTGCGATGGTGGACATGGGCAGGGCGGAGGGCGGCGTTGCGCAGGCGGGTCCCGCCGAACGGTCCGGCACGACGGGTGGGGCACGGGGCAGGGCGCGCGAAGGGGTCGCCATGACGAACGTCATGGTTCAGCCCTTCCGATGGCTCGCCTATCGCCCCGAGCGGGCGAACGGAACCCCGAATTATCGCCTGAGTCGGGTTTTCCGGGTGTTCGAGCGCCTCCTGGACGGCCCAGGGTCACAACATAATGCCGAGTCCAAATGCCGCCACCACGGGGCGATGGCGTCCCGGAGGGGGGCGCATGACAAGACTTTGCTGTCGAGAGGGATTCATGACGAAGAGATCGCAACACCTGCTGCACGCACTGACCGCCGTCGCGCTCGCCCTGGGGCTGAGCCACGGCAGCCTGGCCGCCACGGCGCCCGCCGCCGCCAGCGAGCCGCTGGCGCTGGCCAATTTCGTGGCGCTGCCCAAGTTCACGCGCCCGCTGCTGTCCCCGGACGGCAAGACCCTGGCGGTGCTGGCCCCGACGGCCAGTGGCAAGCGCAACCTGCTGCTGGTGGACCTCGAGACGATGAAGGGCCGCGCGATCACCGGCCAGACCGAGTTCGACGTGCTGAACGTCTACTGGGTCGGCTCGCAGCGCCTGGTCTACACCCTCGGCCGCCTGGATTCGCCCTCCGGTCCCGAGTCCGGTGACGGCGGCGGCCTGTTTGCCATCAAGGCCGACGGCACGGGCTACCGCAAGCTCAATCCCACCGTGCGCGAGATGATGGGCACGGGCAAGTTCCAGCGCATGGGCATGCGCGGCCGCGTGCCGGGCTCCGAGAACGAGATCCTCGTCAGCTCCGACCTGCGCAGCGCCGGCGTGGAGGACATCTACCGCATCAACATCGACACCGGCGAGCGCAAGCTCCTGACCTTCAACCAGCCGGGCCGGGTGTCCGACTGGGGCCTGGACCACGACGGCGTGCCGCGCGCCGCGATGGTGGTCTCCGACTCGGAAGCGTTGCCCGAGGACCGCAACCATCGCCTGATGATCCGCGACACGGCCGATGGCGAGTGGCGCACCATCCACACCTTCGAGCATGGCGACAAGGACGTGTGGAGCATCCTCGCCTTCGCCGAGAACAACAAGGACCTGATCGTCTCCGCCCGCAACGGCAAGGACACGGCGGGTCTGCACGTGGTGGACATCAAGACCGGCACCATCACCGAGACCCTGGCCCATCACCCGCGCTACGACATCAAGGACGGCCTGCGCTTCGATCCGGTGAGCCGCAAGCCCGTGGGGCTGGCCTTCAATGACGACACCTACCAGGTCGCCTACTTCGACGCTGGCTACGCCGGTCTGCAGAAGGGCCTGGAAGCGGCCTTCCCGGGCAAGGCGGTGGCCATCCAGCGCAGCGAGGGCAAGCGCACGCTGGTGCAGGTCTGGAGCGACCGCAGCGTGCCGACCTACTTCCTCTACGACGAGGAACGCAAGACGCTGGAAGAGGCGCTGCGCTCGCGCGACGACATGGAGGAGCACCACCTCGTGCCGATGCGCCCCTTCCTGCTGAAGACGCGCGACGGCCTGGAGATCCCGTCCTACTACTTCCTGCCGGCCTCGTACAAGCCGGGTGACAAGCTCCCGACCGTCGTGCACGTGCACGGCGGCCCGCACGTGCGCGCGGACGTCTGGGGCCCGGGCGGCTTCGGCGTGCGCGAGGCGCAGATCCTGGCGTCGCGCGGCTACGCGGTGATCCTGCCCAACTTCCGCATCACGCCGGACCTGGGCCGCAAGATCTATGACGCGGGCTTCGGCGAGGTGGGCCGCAAGATGTCCGAGGACCACGAGGACGCGGCGAAGTGGGGCATCGCCCAGGGCTTCGTCGACCCGGCGCGCATCTGCATCTCGGGCGCCAGCTATGGTGGCTACGCCACGCTGTGGGCCATGATCAAGACGCCGGAGCTCTTCAAGTGCGGTGTCTCCGGCCTGATGGTCAGCGACTTCGAACTGCAGCTGACTTCCACCCGCGGCGACACGGCGCGCAACAAGGCGGGCGTGGCCTACTGGCGCCGCCTGCTGGGCCAGAAGGGCACCGGCTGGGAACGCGCCCACGAGGTGTCGCCCGCCCTGCATGCCGAGAAGCTGAAGGGCCCGCTGTTCATCTATGCCGGCGAGGACGACATCCGCACGCCGCTGGAGCAGACCCGCAAGATGGTCGATGCCCTGAAGAAGGCCGGCAATCCGCCCGAGGTCGTCATGATCAAGCCGGGCGAGGCGCACGGCTACGGCAAGGTCGCCAACAACCTGGACCTCTACACCCAGATGCTGGAATTCCTGGACCGCCACATCGGCCCGAAGAGCCCGTCGCGCTGATCGCCTGATCGGCCTGCCGGGGCCCGGGACCCACGAGGGGTCCCGGCCTTCGCGAGAGAACGCCGCCGGGTTCGCGCCCAGGCGGCGTTCTGCTTTCTCAGGCCCGCCCTGGTGCCATGGCACTCGCGCGGTGGCGCCGCTGCACGAGGCTGCGGCGCACGCGCCAGCCCAGCAGCAGCAGCAGCACGGCGCCGTAGACGGCCGGCTCGACGAAATGGTGCTTGCCGGCCCGCATCCACACGAAGTGCAGCAGGGCGAGCCCGGCGATGCCATAGACCAGCCGGTGCAGGCGCTGCCAGCGCGCCGCGCCCAGGGCCCGGATCGCCCGGTTGAAGCTCGTGGCCGCCAGCGGCAGCAGGCCGGCCCAGGCCAGGAAGCCGACAAGGATGAAGGGCCGCTTGGCGATGTCACGGGCGATGTCCTGCGGCACGAGGCCCATGTCCAGCCATCCGTAGGCCAGCAGGTGCAGGCTGGCGTAGAAGGCCGTGAACAGGCCCAGCATGCGCCGCAGGCGAGCGAGCGCGGGCTGGCGCAGCGCTTCACGCAGGGGTGTGATGGCCAGCGTGAGCCACAGCAGGCGCAGGGTCCAGTCGCCCAGGCCGCGGATCAGGGCCTCCGCCGGATTGGCCCCCAGCCGGTCCAGCATGGCTGCCAGCAGCAGCCAGGCCAGGGGACCGAGGCAGGCCAGGAAGACGAGCGGCTTGACGAGCGGGTGCAGCAGCAGCGGGCGGTGTACGGCGGGCATCAGAAATTCTTGCGCAGGTCCATGCCGCTGTAGAGCGACGCGACCTGGTCGCCGTAGCCGTTGAACATCAGGGTCGGGCGCTTGCGGGAGAAGAGCCCGTCCTCGCCGATGCGACGCTCGGTGGCCTGGCTCCAGCGCGGGTGGTCCACCTGAGGATTGACGTTGGAATAGAAGCCGTACTCCTGCTGCGCGGCCTTGGTCCAGGAGCTCACGGGCTGCTTCTCGACGAAGCGGATGCGCACCAGCGACTTGGCGGACTTGAAGCCGTACTTCCAGGGCACGACGAGGCGGACGGGTGCTCCGTTCTGCTTGGGCAGGACCTCGCCGTACATGCCGAAGCTCAGCAGCGTCAGCGGGTTCATGGCTTCGTCGAGCCGCAGCCCCTCCACGTAAGGCCAGTCCAGGACGCCCGAGCGCACGCCGGGCATCTGGGCCTTGTCCGCCAGGCTCACGAACTCCACGTACTTGGCCTTGGAGGTGGGCTCCAGCTTGCGGATCAGGTCGCCGAGCGAGTAGCCGATCCAGGGAATCACCATGCTCCAGCCCTCGACGCAGCGCAGGCGGTAGAGCCGCTCCTCCATGGGCATGAATCGCATCAGGTCCTCGAGGTCGTAGAGCCCGGCCTTGGCCACCTCGCCCTCGATGCTGACGGTCCAGGGGCGGGTCTTGAGCGTGTGTGCCAGCTGCGCGGGCTCGGCCTTGTCGGTGCCGAACTCGTAGAAGTTGTTGTAGCGGGTGGCGTCCTCGTAGCGCGTGGGCTTGTCCATCACCTGCGCGCCGGCGAGCTTGCTCTTCACGGCGGCGAGGCGGGCCTTGTCCGTGGCCTGCGCCAGCGCGTCGCGCGAGGCCCAGCTCGCCAGGGCAGCGCCGGCGGCCCCGGAGGCCATCAGCCGCAGCCAGTCGCGACGGCCCTCGTAGATGGCCTGGGGCGTGACCTCGGAGGCCAGGGAGCGGCCGTGGCCGCGGTCGGGATGGAAATGCATGGCAGCGTGTCCTTGCTGGGGGTGATGAGCCTTCGTCGGCTCGCCGCCCGAAAGCTTACGCTGCCCTGCAATTCCGTGGCCCGGCGGGGGATTCGTCCCATGGGCCGGCGCTGCTCAGCGCCGGGCCGGGACTTCCTGCCAGTGCGCCGGGCAGGGCACACCCTTGAGCAGGCGCTGGTATTCGCCGCTGAGCTGCAGCTGCTTCAGCCCGCGGTTGAAGTCGGCCAGGAGGCCCGCGCTGCGCGGCTTGTCCTTCGGGAAGATCACGTGGGTGGTGAAGCTGTCCGTCAGCAGCCGGGGGTGATAGTCGAACTGCCGGGCGTCCTCGGCGCTGAAATGGTTCAGGAGCAGGTAGCAGGCAGTGCCGCGCTCCAGGGGCATGGCGTCGATGCGGCCCAGCTGCAGCTTGCGCAGCCCGGCGAGGTCGTCATGCGTGGGGTCGGTCTTGAGCTCGCCCTCGCGCGCGAGGCTCCAGAGCTCCGGCGTGTAGGTGTAGCCCTTGACCACCCCCAGCACATAGGGCTTGAGGTCGGCCAGCTGCCGCCAGGTGATGGGCTTGTCACGCCGATGGACGAAGACCCACTGCTCGCTCATGACGTTGCTGCTGAGCAGGAAGTCGCGCTGGCGTTCCTCGTTGGCGCCCCAGTAGGCGGAGGCGTCCCAGAGCCCGGCCCGGGTCTCGTTCTGGGCGCGCGGCCAGGGCATGAACTGGTAGCGCACCTCGTGCCCGGCCAGCGCAAAGGCTCGGCGGACGATCTGCAGCGCGGTGCCGGAATCGCTGGCCTCGGCGGTGGCATAGGGCGGCAGCTCGCCGGTGGCGATGCGCACGACCTCGGCCCGCGCGCCGGCGGGCGCGAGCAGGCAGGCCAGGCACCACGCGATCCATCGGGGCCCGGCCATGCAGCTCACAGCGTGCCGTAGGAGTGGAGGCCGCTCAGGAACATGTTGACCCCGAGGAAGGCGAAGGTCGTGACCAGCAGCCCCCCCAGCGCCCACCAGGCCGAGACCGCGCCGCGCAGGCCCTTCATGAGGCGCATGTGCAGCCAGGCGGCGTAGTTGAGCCACACGATCAGGGCCCAGGTCTCCTTCGGATCCCAGCTCCAGTAGCCGCCCCAGGCCTCCGCGGCCCAGAAGGCGCCGAGGATCGTGGCGATGGTGAAGAAGGCGAAGCCCAGCGCGATGGCCTTGTACATCAGGTCATCGAGCGTCTGCAGGGGCGGCAGGCGTGCCGTGAGCGGCTCGCGCAGCAGCACGCACACGACCAGGAAGGCCAGCACGCCCCCCATCTTGCGCGTCCAGCCATCGAGGCCGGCGAGCGTCTCGGGCTGCAGGTCCAGCGTGAAGCGCGCCAGCAGCAGCACGGCCACCAGCACCGCCGGCAGACCGATCAGGCCGATCTGCAGCGCGCGCGGCGTGGCCGTCTTGAGCAGGTAGGCCAGCGCGACCATCGCGGCCAGCGCGAAGGTGCCGTAGCCGACGAAGTTGGCGGGCACGTGGATCTTCATCCACCAGCTCTGCAGGGCCGGCACCAGCGGCTGGATCTCGTGGGCCTCGCGGGCCACCGTGTACCAGAGCAGGAAGCTCACGGCCAGGCTCACCACCAGCATCACGTAGGCGCCCAGGGCGCGGGTGCGGTAGCGGTCCTCGTAGTAGAGGTAGAACACGGCGGTCATCCACGAGAACAGCACGAAGACCTCGTAGAGGTTGCTGACGGGGATGTGGCCGATGTCCGGGCCGATCTGGTGGCTCTCGAACCAGCGCACCATCGTGCCCAGCAGGGCCATGAAGACGCCGCCCCAGGCCAGCTTCGAGCCGATGACCTCGGCCGTGCCGCTGCCGCGCCGGAAGAAGCCCAGCCAGTAGAAGAGCGTGCTGAGGAAGAACAGCAGGCTCATCCAGAGAATCGCGCTCTGGCTCGCCAGCATGTACTTGAGCAGGAAGACGTGGTCGACGGCGCTCAGGTCGGCGCCGAAGTCGTCCGTCTTGCGCAGGTAGAGCTGGATGGCCAGCAGGCTGAAGGCGCCCACCAGCACGCTCAGCAGCCGCAGCGGCCGCCAGAACCAGCCCAGCAGCACGAGCGAGGGCACGGCGAAGGCGAGGATGCCCTTCTCGTAGCCGTCCATGGAGGCGCCGTAGCGGCTGAAGGCGAAGACGCCGCCCAGCACGATCAGGGCTGCAAAGGCCCAGTCGAGCGGCGAGCGCAGCGCCAGCCAGCTGCGGCGGCCGACGATGAGGGTGGAGGTGGCGGTGTTCATGCGGTGTCCTTCAGCAGCTCGGACTTGAGACGGTCGAATTCGGTGGCGGTGTCCGGTGACTCGCGGGTCGAGGACAGGGCCATGCGCACGCGGGTCTGTTCACCCTGGCCGGGTGCGGCCTCGAGCCAGATCCACAGGCGGCGCTCCTTCACGTAGAGCATGGCAAAGACGCCAATGATCAGCAGGATCGCCCCCAAGTAGACCAGGGTCTTGCCCGGCGCCCGCGCGACCTGGAAGCCGCTGGCCTGCACGAGCTCGAAATCCTCCAGCTGCAGCAGGACCGGCGCCGGGTAGAAGGTGGCGTCCGAGAGCGACAGCACGGCCTGCGTCATGAAGGCCTGCGTGGTCGCGTCGTTGGCGGGCGGCGGCAGCTTGGCCTGCTCGCGGCTGATCTTGAGCAGCTCGTACAGCGTGCCGTTGAGGATGCGCAGCAGCACCTCGGACACGCGGGCGCGCTCGGCCTCGGGCACCTCGCGGTCCACGAACTGAGACAGCGCCATCAGCCCGCCCCAGCCGTTGGCGGGACGCTTGTCCTCGGGGCGCACGAGCTCGGCACCGGAGAAGAGGCCCAGCGCGCGGCGCGCGGTGGCCGTCAGCTGCGGGAGCATCTGGGGCTTGTCGTCCGGCGTGGCGGCCTCGGCGTAGAGGCGGGCGGCACGTTCGCGCAGCTCGGGCTTCAGCAGGGCCTCGCGCAGGCGCAGCCAGCCGTCCAGCGCGCCGTTCTCGTCGGCCGGGGCACGCAGGTAGCGGAAGCCCTCGTTCACCGATTCGCGCATGCCCAGCAGGAACACGCGTTGGCCATCCAGCAGCACCGGGACCATGTAGTTGTTGAACTCGCGGCGCTGACCGCTGGCGTCCACGAGCTTGTAGCTGAAGGACGGGCCGATGTTCTGCAGCGACTTCTCCGTCCGGGTCTTTGCGCCGCTGCCGAGGTGACCCTGCAGCGAATCGACCAGGTCGACCTTGCGCACGTCGGCACCACTCTCGGCGCCGGCGGCGCTGCCCATGTTCTCGACGTTGATGACCCGCAGCGTGCTGAACTCGATGCCCAGCTTCTGCGCGCCCTGCGCCAGCTCGGTGCTGGTGCCCACGCGGCCCTGCAGCGCGAAGGGGGCGGCGCCGTTGAGCGGGATGGCGCGCAGCTTCAGCAGCGAGCCGCCATCGCTGAAGTCGCTCTGGTAGATCGCGACGCCGTCATGGATCAGCGGCTCGTTGACCTTGATGGTGGCCGCGGTCGTCTTGCCGTCGCGGTCATGGATCAGCACGTCGCTCGCGAAGAGCTTGGGCATGCCGGTGTTGTAGTACTCGACCTTGAACTTCTTGAGCTCGACGTCGAAGGGCAGCGGCTGCAGCAGCACGCCGTCCGTCATGTTCAGCACGGCGGTGCCGTTGCGCGAACCCTCGGTCACGGTGAGCGTGCCGCGGAAGCTCGGGTTGCGGTCGGAGAGGCGGTGCTGCGCGGGGACGTCGCTGATGAAGCCCGCGCCCTGGTAGACCGACTTGCCCTGCGCCCACATCAGCGCCTTGACGAGGAGGTCGCCGTCGAAGAGCCCGCCGAGGCAGATCAGCACGATGGCCGAGTGGGCGGCCAGGTAGCCGATCTTGTTGGCGGCGCCCTTGCGCGCCGCGATCATGATGCCGGCCGTGCGCACCTGCGCGCGGGCCTTCCAGCCGCCGGCATCCAGCCATTGCGAGACCTGCTGCAGCGAGGCCTCCAGCGACAGCGGCAGTATCCCCAGCGCCTTGTGCTTGTGCGCCTGCAGCGACTGTTCGCGCACGTGCTCCTTGTAGCTCTTGAGGTCGGCCAGGATCTTGGGCGTGTTGCGGGCGATGCACAGCGTGGTCGAGAGCACCAGGAAGGCCAGGATCAGCAGGAACCACCAGGCGCTGTAGACCGTGTAGAGGTCCACCTTGCCGAAGACGTCGGCCCAGAACGGGCCGAACTGGTTGACGTAGTTGTTCAGCGGTTCGCGCTGGCGCACCACGGTGCCGATCACCGAGGCGATGCAGATCACCGTCAGCAGGGCGATGGCGAATCGCATCGAGGACAGCAGCTCGATGAGTTCGCGGCCGGTGCCATGGCCCAGCGGGCGCGCCGGCGGCGGGACCTCGGGCGTGGTGGGGCTGAAGGAGTCGCTGGTTGAGTCGCTCATGGGCCGGATTGTCGTCGCAGCGGCTGGCAAAGACGCGGACGCAGAAAAAAGGCCGGCGCCAAAGCGCCGGCCTCTTGCCATGGATCAATTCGGGCGGTAGGGCCCGGGCCGGCTGCGGATCAGCGCAGGCCGGCGATGTAGTCGGCGACGGCCTTGATCTCGCGGTCGTTCATCTTGGCGGCGATGGCGGCCATCTGGACACTGTTGCCACGCTTGCCGGCACGGAAGGTGTTCAGCTGCAGCTCGGTATAGTCGCTGTGCTGACCCGACAGGCGGGGGTACTGGGCGGGAATGCCGGCACCGTTGGGGCTGTGGCAGCCGGCGCAGGCGGGGATCTGGCGATCGGCGATGCCACCGCGGTAGATCTTCTCGCCCAGGGCGACCAGGGTCTTGTCCTTGGAGGCACCTTCCTTGGCCTGCTTCGAGGCGTAGAAGGCGGCGACGTTCTTCATGTCCTCGTCGGACAGGGTGGAGGCCATGCCCTTCATCACCGCGTTGTCGCGCTTGCCGGACTTGAACTCGGTCAGCTGCTTGACGAGGTAGTCCGCATGCTGGCCTTGCAGGATGGGGTTGGCGGGGCTGCCGCGCGAACCATCCGCCGTGTGGCAGGCTGAACAGACCTGGGCCGAGATCGCCTGGCCCTTGTTCAGATCGGGCTTGGCCGGCGCCGGGGCTTCCGATGCACTGGCGGCAGCGGTGAAGACGAGGCCCATCAACAGGAAAGCAGCATTCTTCATGAGTAAGGGGGTCTGTAAGCGCAACCTACGGATTTTACAATGGCAATCTCAGCCTACTGGATCAACATGAGCAGCAATAACCCCAGCCAAGCGCCGCAAGCGGCCGAGACCGCCCCTTCGGACAAGACTGTGTTGGCTTGGACCCACACTGCCCGGTTCCTGACCACGGCGAGTCAACTCCATCATCTGCCGGCCAACGAACTCCCCGAGATCGCCTTCGTCGGCCGCTCCAATGCGGGCAAGAGCACGGCCATCAACACCCTGGCGCAGCAGAAGCGTCTGGCCTTCGCGTCCAAGACGCCCGGCCGCACGCAGCACATCAACCTCTTCCACCTGGGGCCCAAGGACGCACCGAACGCGCTCTTCGCCGACCTCCCGGGCTATGGCTACGCCGCCGTGGCGCGCGACGCCAAGCTGCGCTGGCAGAAGGTGATGGCGGACTACCTCGAGGTGCGGCGCTCGCTGTCGGGCGTGGTGCTGATGGTGGACTCGCGCCTGGGCCTCACCGACCTCGACCGCCAGCTGCTCGACTTCGTCGCCGCCCGCGTGGCCAACGGCGAGGTCAAGCTGCTGGTGCTGCTGACCAAGGCCGACAAGCTCAATCGCAAGGAGGCGCAGGCCGCGCTCGCGGCCACGCAGGAGGTGCTGGCCGGGATGGTCACGGACGAATCCGATGTCTCCATCACGCTGTTCTCGGCGCTGAAGAAGCAGGGCGTGGCCGATGTCGCCCACATCCTGCATGAATGGGTGCGCCAGGCGCCGGTGGTGCCGGTCATGCCCGACCTGCCGCCGCTGGACGAGGACGACCCCACCGGCGCCGGTCTGCCCATCGACACGCGGGACTGAGCCGCCACTTCGGCGCGCCCTTGGGACCCGCCGTCACCGCGAGGCGGGTCGGGGCGCGGCGCCTGAATCGCGGGGCGGCGTGAGCCAGCCCTCGGTGCGCAGGGTCTGCAGCATGGTCGCCAGGCGCGGCGCCAAGGCGGCATGGCGCGCATGCAGGAAGGGGTAGGTCGCCATGGGCGGGCCCAGGTCGAAGAGCCGCTGCAGCGGGCCCGCCTGGCCTTCGGCGCTGCCCAGGTGCGCCAGGCTCAGGCTGAGCGCGCTGTCCATGTCGCACACGAAGCCCACGCGGCCGCGCGCCAGCATGCGCACGGCGTTGTCGGCGGCGGAGATCTCGACCAGGCGCTCGGCCGGCAGGACCTCCCGCAGCCGCTGCTCGCAGACGGTGACGCCGCGTCGGTAGATCACCTGTCCCTCGCCGTCGCGCAGGGCCGCCAGGTTCGACGGGTGGCCCGGCCCCTGGTTGCCATAGATGCCGAACGAGACCTGCAACAGCGTCACCTCCACGCGCTGCAACTCCGGATGCAGCTCGCCGTAGCGCGCCGTGCGCAGCATCTCGCCGTCGATCTCGCCGCGTTGCAGGGCGAGCTCGGCGCGCCGGGCGGGCATGACCTGCACCTCCAGGCGCCAGCCGAGGCGGCGGAAGGCCTCGGTGTACACGCGACGCAGCCAGCGGCCGTCGCTGCTGTCGGGCTCGGTGCCGGTGGCCAGGGTCAGGTGGGGAGGGCCGTCCGGTGAGGGCGCGGCCGGCGGCGATGCCACGGTGCCTGCGGGCGGGAGCACCCGTGCCTGCGCGGCGCCAGACCCGCCAGGCAGCAGCAGGATCGCGATCGCGAGGAGCAACGGGGCCACGCGCGTGGCCCGTCGTGCCGGGCGCAGGTCGGTGAAGCAGGACCGCATGCCCGGATTCTTGCACCGGGCGCGGAGCTCAGGGGCGCCCGATGAAGAGATACACCGCGGTGTCGGTGGTCTTGCCCTTGCCGAGGCCGAGGTAGAGCGGGCCGAGGCCGGTGTCGGCGCCGATGAAGAGACTGCCGGCCAGCTTGAGCCCGCGCAGGCTCACGTTCTGGCGGGTGTCCCAGGCATTGCCGGCCTCCAGCGAGCCCCCCACGAAGAAGCCGCGCGTGAGCACCGGCGTCTGGGCGAGGCGCTGGTAGTACGTGACCCGCCCGAACAGCAAGGTGTTGCCCGTGAGCTGGCCCGGCTGGTAGCCCGAGAGCTGCTGGAATCCGCCCAGGCTGTAGGGCCCCTGGGCCGAGTCCTCGGGCTGGTGGGCGTTGAAGCCGCGCAGATGCAGGTTCAGCGTGTGGCGGCCGACGCTGGTCGCGAGCGTGCCCTGCAGCTCCGTGCGGCTGAAGGCGTCGCGCCGGCCGCCCGGCTGCGTCTGCGTGCCGGCGATGTGCTCGAAGGTCGTGCGGTAGCCCCGCTGCGGGAAGTTGGCGAAGTCGAGCTGGTCCACCACCAGCTTCAGGCGCAGGCCCGTCTCCGTCCAGGTCTTGTCCAGGCGCTGCTGGTCGGCGTTGCCGAGCTGGCCCGGGTCGACGGTGATGAGGTCGGGGTGCACGCGCCAGTGCTCGCGCACGAGGCCCAGCCGCACCTCGCCCAGGCGGCCCCAGGGCTGGCCCACGTCCAGGCCGTAGGTCAGGCTCTTGCGGCCCAGCCGGGCGAGGCCCTGGCCCGTCTCGGCGTTGTAGAGGGTCAGGTTGTGCCGTTCGATCTCGCCCCAGCTGGAGACGAACCAGTCGTTGCTCGTGCCCAGCTTCTGGATGAGCGGGTGGTAGAGCTCGGTGTACAGGCGCGGCGTCTGGCCGATGGTGAGCTGGTTGCGCCACTCGGTGCCGTGCGGCGTCAGCCAGTGCCGGTTGTGGCTGATGCGCAGGTTGAAGGCGCTCTCGCCGTTGAAGTCCGTGCTGAGGTCGATGCCGGCGCGGAAGTAGTTCGGGCCCCAGGGCTTGTCTTCCATCGAGAAGACGAGCTGGTTGCCCTCGCTGTGTTCCTCGACGTGGTAGTCCACGCGGACGTAGTCGCCCGAGGACGCCAGGAAGCGCGCGTCACGCTCGGCGCGCTCGGCGTCGAAGACCTGCCCGGGACGCGTCTCCAGCTGGTCCTTGAAGCGCTCGGGGTTGGCCACCTCGCTGCCCACGAAGCTGATGCCCGCCAGTGCCGGCGCCGCGGGCTGCGTGCGGGTGCGGGCCAGCAGCCAGTCGGCATAGGCCTCCGGCGTGACAGCGAAGACGCGCAGCTGCGGCAGCGCCTGCTCGGCGGCGGCCTCGCCCAGCGCGATGAAATCCTTGCCGCGCTCGAAGTTGCCGGAGCCCAGGCCCTGGAGGCTGGGCGTGATCAGCAGGTCCTCCTGCCAGAGGCTGGCGATCGAGCGCTGGACGTTCTGCTCGGTGAGGATGTTGATCATCTGCGCCGTCACGCCCACCAGCGAGTTCAGCGAGTCGCGCCCGGACAGCGGCGTGCCGACGTTGATGGCGATCACGCGCTCGGCGCCCATGCGGCGCGCCACGTCCACGGGCAGATTGTTGACGAGGCCGCCATCGCCCAGGATGCGCCCTTCGTCGCTCTCGACCGGCGCGAAGACGCCCGGCACGCTCATGCTGGAGCGCAGCGCCTGGGCGAGGTCACCGGACTCGGCCACCACCTGGGCGCCGGTTTCCATGTCCGTGGCGACGGCACGGAAGGGCGTGGGCAGCTGGTCGAAATGGTCGACGCTGCGCACCGGCAGCGTGAGGCGGCGCAGCAGGGCATCGAGGCCCCGGCTGGAGAGCGTGCTCTGGGGCACACGGACCTCGCCGCCCCGCAGCCCCAGCTCCAGCACGGCGGAGAACTCGAAGTCCTCCTCCTTGCGGCGCTGCGACAGCAGCTGGCGTTCGACGCGGCTGGCGAACATGCGGTCCCAGGCAATCTGCTGCAGCTCGCGCTCGAGCTCGCGGGCGTTCATGCCGCTGGCATAGAGGCCACCGATGATGGCGCCCATGGAGGTGCCGGCGATGACGTCGACGGGGATGTGCTCGCGCTCGAGCACCTTCAGCACGCCCACGTGGGCCAGGCCGCGGGCGCCGCCGCCGGACAGCACGAGCCCGAGCCGTGGCCGCACCGTGTGGTCGGGCAAGGCCGCGGGGCCGGGCAGCTCGGGCGGGCGGGGCGGGGGCAGGGATTCGGCCCGGGCCGGCGCGAGCGGGCCCATGAGCAGGGCCAGCATCAGTGCTGGCAGACCCGGGTGTCGTGGCGGCATGCGGGGCGTCACGGGCTCAGGGCGCGTCGTCCAGGTCCTGCATGAGCGAGGAGACGGCCCGCTGCACAAGGGTGTCTTCCTCGAGTGCGGTGATCAGACCGTTGGCCAGCAGCTGCTCGATCGCACCGCGCGTGAGCGAGTGGCGCTCGTCGGCGTCCTGCCCGACGAAGAGGAAGAACTGCCGGCTCTCGCTGATCCAGGCCACCTGCGCGGTGATCCACTGGCTCTGCACGAACATGTGGTACCAGTTGCCCACCTGCAGATTGCCCATCCAGGCCTGCAGGGCGATGCGCGCATCGGGCGAACCGGCCTCGGAATACAGGCCCACCGGCACCGTCGGCAGCTCGCCGCGGTTGACCTGGTCATGGGCCCAGCGCGAGGGCATCTGCGATTCGCGCTCGTTGAGCAGCTGCTGCAGCAGCTCCTCGGGGCTGAGGTCGCGGCGCGCGGCAGCCGCACGGTCCGAGGGGGCCGGGTGGTGATGCGGGGGCAGGCCGCTGAGCACGCGACCGTGCTGGGTCATGAGGTCCTGCAGCACGACCTGGCGCTTGTCCGCCGGGAAGGCGATGAGCTCCATGCCGGACTCGACGCGCTGGATGAGCGCGGGAAGTCGGGTGCGCAGCTGGGCGCGAGCGGCCTCGCTCTGGCGCTGCTGCAGGCTGTCGAGCAACTCGTCCACCAGCTCGATGCTGGCTTCGGCCTGCGGGGCCTCGCGACCGTACAGCACCATGTTCTGCACGATCACCTCGACCCAGGGCTTGAGCAGGAACTTGCGCAGCGTGGGGCTCAGCGCCGTGTCGGAGAGCTGCTCCTTCAGCTGGCTCTGCAGCAGCTCCAGCCAGGCGGTGCGCTGGCTTTCGCGCTCCAGCGCGGCGAGGGCCGACGCACTGCGCTCGCCATGGCGGCTGGCCTGCTCGCGGATGTGCTGGTCGACGACGCCGAGCGCCTGCTGGAACTGCAGGCCCGTCAGCAGCGGGGCCTCGACCAGCTGCTGCACGATGCCGTTCATGACGTCGAGGAACTGGCGCAGGCGCTCGTCGTCGGCGCGCTTGAAGCCGGCGCCGTGACCGGCGACGCGATTGAGCAGGCTCCACACCGGGTGGTCCTGGCGGCGCAGCAGGCTCGGGTCGGTGCGGGACAGGCGCGCCACGGCCACCTGCAGACGCGACATCAGCGCCTTGACGGGCGGCAGCAGCTTGGGGTCGGCCAGGATCTGGTCATAGAGGCGGCTCAGCAGGTCGCCGCCGCCACGCAGCAGCGTGTTCGGGCCGAGCGCCTGCGAGGTGGAGTCGTGGCCGGGCTGGCGCAGGGTCTGCGGACGCGAGTTGATGGCGTCCACACGGCGGGCGAGCGTGTCCAGCGTCGGGGTGGCACCCGGCACCGCGGCCTGGCGCAGGCGGGCCTCGACGTCCCGGGTGCTGCCGATGCCGTAGCCCTCGACCAGCGGCGCCAGCTGGGCGCTGCGCATCTGTTCGCACAGGGTCTGGTAGATCTCGCCCAGCGCGGCCACCACATGGGGCGTGGCCACCTTGGTCATGGCGTAGCAGCCCTCGCCGTCGAGCTGGAGGTTCTGGATGGCCGTCACCACGGCATTGGCGAAGACGGCCGGCCGCAGCGGGTTGTCCTGCTTCATCGGCCGGGCGATGCCGCGCAGCGCCGCGAAGAAGTTCACCAGCTGATGCAGCTCCGGGCGGCTCTGCTCCTCGACGGCCGAGACCACATGGGCGATCGACACGTCCTGCAGCGCCTGCTTCTCGTCCACGAGGCTGAGCGACTGCAGGCCCAGCGGCGAGCCGCGGCGCTGCAGCGGGTCCTCGCCGTGGCGGGCGGCCTCCAGCAGGGGCTGGATGGCGGCCTGGAAGTCCGTGGGGAAGCGGCCCTTGCTGACGGCCCAGGCGTACTGCAGCGAGTGCAGCAGGGGATCTGACTTCAGGTCGTCCTGGATCTTGTGGGCCACCGCATGGCTGAACGCGGGCATCCGGACGATGACCTCGTCGACCAGGGATTGAAGGCTCGGGGCGTGGGACATGATGTTCCGCATTATGAAGGCGGCATGACACGGGAACGGGGGACGGTGGCGCTGTGCCTCGCCAATTGAGCGACAGAGTGCGCACCTGGGGGCGCACGCCCCTTCATGTGGGGGGGCCTTTCATCGGGGCGGCGGGCGGTCCGGAGCACGCGCCCATGAAAAAACCCGCGAGGCCGGGTGGCCGTCGCGGGTTTCGAGGAGGCATCCGGCAGCGCTGCTGCCGGAGGGCCGGACTTACATGTCCATGCCCATGCCGCCCATGCCGCCGGGCATGGCCGGAGCAGCGCCTTCGTCCTTCGGGGCTTCAGCGACCATGCACTCGGTGGTCAGCATCAGCGACGCCACGGAGGCGGCGTTCTGCAGGGCCGTGCGGGTGACCTTGGTCGGGTCCAGGATGCCCATCTCGATCATGTCGCCGTAGGTGTCATTGGCAGCGTTGAAGCCGAAGTTGCCCTGGCCTTCCAGCACCTTGTTGATCACGACGCTGGGCTCGCCACCGGCATTCGACACGATCTCGCGCAGCGGGGCTTCGATGGCCTTCAGGATCAGCTTGATGCCGGCGTCCTGGTCGGCGTTGTCGCCCTTGATGGCGCCAGCGGTCTGGCGGGCGCGCAGCAGCGCCACGCCACCACCGGCCACGATGCCTTCTTCCACGGCAGCGCGCGTGGCGTGCAGGGCGTCTTCCACGCGAGCCTTCTTTTCCTTCATCTCGACTTCGGTGGCGGCACCGACCTTGATGACGGCCACGCCGCCGGCCAGCTTGGCCACGCGCTCTTGCAGCTTCTCGCGGTCGTAGTCGCTGGTGGCTTCCTCGATCTGGATGCGGATCTGCTTGACGCGGGCTTCGATGTCAGCGGCAGCGCCGTTGCCGTCGATGAGGGTGGTGTTTTCCTTGCCCACTTCGACGCGCTTGGCCTGACCCAGGTCAGCCAGGGTCACCTTCTCGAGGCTCAGGCCCACTTCTTCGGCGATGACCTTGCCACCGGTCAGGATGGCGATGTCTTCCAGCATGGCCTTGCGACGGTCGCCGAAGCCCGGAGCCTTGACGGCCACGACCTTCAGGATGCCGCGGATGGTGTTCACCACCAGGGTGGCCAGGGCTTCGCCCTCGACGTCCTCGGCGATGATCAGCAGCGGACGGCCGGCCTTGGCCACGGCTTCCAGCGTGGGCAGCAGGTCGCGGATGTTGCTGATCTTCTTGTCGAACAGCAGGACAAACGGGTTGTCCAGGATCGCGGCTTGCTTTTCCGGGTTGTTGATGAAGTAGGGCGACAGGTAGCCGCGGTCGAACTGCATGCCTTCGACGACGTCCAGCTCGTTGTTCAGGCTCTTGCCGTCTTCAACGGTGATCACGCCTTCCTTGCCGACCTTGTCCATGGCGGAGGCGATGATCTCGCCCACGTCGGAGTCGCTGTTGGCCGAGATGGTGCCGACCTGGGCGATTTCCTTGGAGGTGGTGGTGGCCTTGGAGGCGGCCTTCAGTTGCACGACCAGGGCGGCCACGGCGCGGTCGATACCGCGCTTCAGGTCCATCGGGTTCATGCCGGCGGCCACGTACTTCATGCCTTCGCGCACGATGGCCTGGGCCAGCACGGTGGCGGTGGTGGTGCCGTCACCGGCGTTGTCCGAGGTCTTGGAAGCGACTTCCTTGACCATCTGGGCGCCCATGTTCTGGAGCTTGTCCTTCAGCTCGATTTCCTTGGCCACGGACACACCGTCCTTGGTCACGGTCGGGGCGCCGAAGGAGCGCTCCAGCACCACGTTGCGGCCCTTGGGGCCCAGGGTGACCTTGACGGCGTTCGCCAGGACATTCACGCCTTCGACCATGCGGGCACGGGCGTCGGAACCAAAGACCACGTCTTTTGCTGCCATGTTGATTTCTCCGAAATTCTTTGGGTTTGCGTTGGCGGCTTCCTGGCGCTCAGTCGGCGCCAAGGAAGCGCGTAGCGAGCGGCTGTCTGGCTAGGCGGAAGGAGCGCAGGGACCGGAACGTAGCAGCGCTACGTGAGGATCCCGAGCACCGCCCAACGACGCCAGGCAGTCGCGCAGTAGCGATTACTTGGCGACGACGGCGAAGAGGTCTTCTTCGCGCATGACCAGCAGCTCCTCGCCGTCGACCTTGACGGACTGGCCGGAGTACTTGCCGAACAGCACGCGGTCACCGACAGCGACGTTCAGGGCCACGAAGTCGCCCTTGTCATTGCGCTTGCCAGGACCCACGGCCAGCACTTCACCCTGGTCGGGCTTCTCGGCGGCGTTGTCCGGCAGGACGATGCCGGAGGCCGTCTTGGTTTCGTTTTCCAGGCGCTTAACGATCACGCGATCGTGCAGAGGACGCAGTTTCATCACATCTCCTAGCTGAGAGTCTTGGGTCGTTGCGGGCCCCACGCCAACTGGCGGCGGGCCATCACATCGGGACAAACCGGCCGCGGCGGCTGCCGGGACCGAATTGTTAGCACTCGACATTCGAGAGTGCTAGCAGGAAAGGATTATAGGGATGACCCGCGGCGTTTCAAGAGGCGCCCGTGAAGTCGCAGGGCCAAGGCGCCCACCCGCTGGGCACAGGACGGCACGGACAGCAGCCCCAGGCCCTGGGCGCCCACGCGGTGCAGCCGAGCCGCGCGCCCGGACGGCGGCGTCGTTCGAGCCAGGAGACCCGTGCGCCATCCCCAGCCCTGCTCATTGACGGGCGGGCGGACCCGGCGCCGGCCCGCGGGCTGCGCAAAAATGAGGCAAAGTCTTCCGGTGCCTTGTGAATCAAGGACTTGCGGCCGCCCTCACCGGGCCACCCACACACTTGTCCACAGCGGGCGTGGATGAGCGTGCCGGCGCCGCGGGCGACGGATACGCCTGCTTGCGACTGTTTCTGCGCGCGCAATGCGGGCGCAAAGGGCCGGCAATTGCAGCCGCCGAGCATGCGCTCTCCCATTCCACGAGGAGAACGACGATGAAGCATGGCAGGAACTGGCCCCACCGGGCCCTCGCTGCGGGCCTGCTGGGTCTGGCGGCGGGCAGCGCACTGGCCGGCGGGGCCTGCACGCAGGTGCCGCTGCAGGCGGATGGCCACTACGACTTCCCGTCCTACTTGAAGCCCGCGCCGGGTGCCTACGGCCGCTGGATGTGGCAGTCGCGCGGCCTGTGCTACGCCGACGGCGCCGCCTGGATCGAGCGGAAGTACGGCACCGACCAGGACACCGCCTACGACCAGCGCTTCGAGATGTACCGCAGCAGCGCCCTGCCCAAGCGCCAGGCCCTGCCGCTGATCCTCTGGGCGCATCCCAGCGGCCCCACCCAGATCATGATCGAGGGCAATGCCCCGCCCGGCGAGACCTCGCCGCTGATGGAGAAGCTGGTCGTGCCGGCCGTCAACGCCGGCTTCGCCTTCATGTCGGTGCAGTTCCGCCATCCGCGGGCCAGCCAGTCGGTCGATCCCCGCAAGTTCGACCCGCAGGTGCCGCATACCGACATTGCCGAGGCCGTTCAGTGGGTGCGCTCGCGCGCCGCGGATCTCGGGGTGGATCCGGACAACATCTTCCTGCTGGGCCAGTCCCGCGGCTCGCTGGCGCTGCTCAATGCCTTCCTGCCGGACCTGCGCGATCGCAGCCGTGCGGACTGGCGCGCGGAGTCCTCGAAGCCCCGGGCGGTCTTCGTGGCCCAGGCCCAGACGACCTACGAGCATGCGGCGCTGCGGGACGGCTTCATCCTGCCGACGGCGACCGTGCCCGTGCCGCCTCTGACACAGCCCGGCTTCGACTACCGCGCCTACCTGGATCGCAACGATCCGGCCTTCATCGATCCTGGCAGCGCCCTCGCGGCGCTGGACCTCGGGGATCCGCCCTTCTGGATGCGCTACGAGCGCGCGCCCACGGACCATGGCAACCTCGCCGTTGTGCCCCTGGGCAGCCGCGTGGCCGCCGAGGGGCGGGACCCGATGAAGGAGGGGGTCTGCTACGAGCCGGCCGCCGCCGACTACCCCTTGCTGGCCGACAGCGGCTGCTTCGACGAGCACCATCCCAACTTCGGCGCGGCGCTGGCGGCCCGCTTCCTGGCCCTGCAGCCCACGGCGGAGCAGCGGCGGGCCGTCGGCATCCAGTACGGACCGCGGCAGGCGACCCAGCGCCAGCTCGACAAGGTGTCCGCGCAGTTCTACGACCACTACACCTGCTTTTTCATCCAGAACCTGACGCCGGCCGGCGCGGTGCTTCGCGCGCAGGCCGTGCCGGAGGCGCTGTCGCCCAGCTGCCGGATCACCGACTGGCCGTGGCCGCCCAAGCCCTGAGCAGGCGGCGGCCCGTCAGGCCTGGAGCTTCGACGGGGCCAGGTATTGCTGCCGGAAATCCTCGAAGCTCAGCGTGTCCGCCGCCTCGACGGCGGCCTGCTCCGCCAGCGATTGCCGGGCGGCCTCGGCGAACGCCGCCTGGCGCTCGGCGCTGAGCGGCTGGGCCCGCAGGTGCGCACGGGCCTGGGCCGAGCAATGGGCGATGAAGCGGATGTGCGAGTGCTCGAACTCGTTCGTCATCGCGGCCAGCACGCGGGCGGACGGCAGCTGCTCCGGATGATCGAAGCGCTCGCGGGCCACCGCCAGGGCCTGGCGGTAGGCCTCGCCGCCCAGCTGCTGGTCGAGATGGACGCTCAGCGGCCCCAGCGCCTCCAGCAGCTCCGCCGCCCAGTCGCGCAGCAGCACCGGCCGGCCGGCGCGCTCCAGCATCAGGCCGGGCTCGCGCCCGCGCGAGGCCGTCAGCTGCTGGTTGCGGGCCAGGGCGATGATCTCCTCGGGCGTGTCCGGCGGGCTGTCGGAGAGCAGGCAGTGCAGCAGGAACAGGTCGATGAAGCGCATCGTCGCGGCACTGATGCCGACGGGCTCGAAGGGATCGAGGTCCATGCAGCGCACCTCGACGTACTCCACGCCGCGCTCGCGCAGCGCGTGCAGCGGGCGCTCGCCGCTGCGGATCACGCGCTTGGGGCGGATGGTGCCGTAGAACTCGTTCTCGATCTGCAGCAGGCTGGTCGAGAGCTGGTTGTACTCGCCACCCGGGTTGCGGATGCCGATGGCCTCGTAGGCCGGGTAGGGGCGCAGCAGCGCGTCCTGCAGCGAGGCGGCATAGCCTTCGAGGCTGTTGTAGCTGACGGCCAGCGACGACTGCGCATCGCTCTGGTAGCCCAGCCGGCCCATGCGCAGCGACGTGGCGTAGGGCAGGTGCAGCGTACCGCAGGACGTGCCGCCCGCACCGGGCGCCGGGAGCGGCTGCAGACCGTGGTCGCGCCCCTCGACGAAGCTCGAGCACAGCGCCGGCGAGGCCCCGAAGAGCAGCAGCAGCAGGAAGCTGTGGCGGCGGAAGTTGCGGATCAGGTCGAAGTACTGCGCGCTGCTGATGCCGGGCAGCGACCAGTTGTAGTGGATGCCCGAGATCGTCTGCATGCGCCGGCCGTAGCGGTGGCCGAGGCCCATGCGGTAGACACTCTTGGCGCGGCCGATGTTGGAGTGGCCGTAGTGGCCGATGGGGATGGTCTCGTCCGCGGGCAGGAAGCAGGGCATGCTCGAGGCCCACATCATCTCCGGGCCCAGCAGCGCGTCCACGGCCTGGTGGATCTCGGTCAGCTCGGCGGCACAGGCCTCGGCGGAGCCGTGCACGCCCGTGATGAGCTCCAGCTGGCTTTCGCTGAAGTCCGTGGTGACTTGGGGATGTGTCAGTGCGGAGCCCAGGCCCAGCGGGTGAGGCGTCATGGCCAGGGAGCCCTCTGGCAGAGTGCGCAGGCTTTCCTTTTCCACGCCGCGACGCATGCCTTGCAGTCGCTCGCGGTCCAGTGCTTCCAGTCGCTGCGGCCAGTTGTTCAAGAGGGGCTCCTCGTCTCGTTGTGGACCGCGAACTTAACAGATGCCGATGGCGCCTGCTTGACTGTGGACATGGCACTGTGTGCTAGTTGACTTCAGTGGGCCAGCGAGCGGCGCGTGCGCCGCCACTGCTGCTCCGAACTGAAGCCGGCGCGCTCGGCGGCGTCGGCCAGGCTGGCCCCTTGCTGCCGCGCCCGCTCGGCCAGCTCCAGCCGGATCGACTGGAGGTAGCGCAGCGGCGTCGTGCCCGCATGCTCGCCGAACAGGCGCCCGAGGTGGCGCGGCGTCACATGGGCCACGGCCGCCATGCGGTCCAGGCTCCAGTCCTCGGCAGGGCGAGCGCAGACGGCGTCCTGCACCCGGTGCAGCGCCGGATGCAGGTGGTGCCGGTGAGCCAGCAGCGGCGACAGCTCGGGATCGTGCGGGTTGCGGCGCAGGTAGACCACCATGGTCTGGGCCACCGCGGCGGCAATGGCGTCCCCGCAACGGGCCTGGATCAGGTGCAGCGTGAGATCGATGCCGGCCGTGATGCCCGCGCTGCTGGCCAGCGGGCCGTCCAGCACGAAGACGCGGTTGTCCACGACCTCGGCCGCCGGCGCCTGGCGGCGGAGCTCGTCGAGCAGCTCGTGATGGGTGGTGCAGCGGCGCCGGCCCAGCAGCCCGGCCTCGGCGGCGAGCAGCGCCCCCGAGCAGATCGTGACCACGCGGCCGGCGCCCTCGGGCGTCAGCAGGGGGGCGCCCACGTCATGCAGCCAGCGCAGGGTGCGAATCTGCTCGGCTCGCTCGGCGCTGCCCGGGCTGGCCTCGCCGGGATGCAGATGCCGGCAGCCGAGCAGGAAGAGCCAGCTCCCGGGCGGCAGACGGTCTGGCAGAGGCGCCAGCTCGCCCAGCGTCAGCCCCACCGAGCTCGGCGCCGCGGAGCGGGCGGCCACGAAGCGCAGGTGGAACGCCGGTGCCTGGCCGCGTCGCTGCAGGGCCTGGTTGGCCAGCCGCAGCGCCTCGGCCGGGCCGGCCAGGTCCAGCAGCAGGGCGCGGGGCTGGACCAGGAAGACGACGTCGACCGGGGCGGCGGCAGGAGGGGCGGGCGTGCGCATGCCGGCCAGTATGCCTGTCAGATCAGGACATGGCCCGGGCACGCTCCAGGGCCTGCGCCACGGTGCAGATCTCGGCGAAGCGGTCCTGGAGCATGGTCTCGGTGCGCAGCTTGATGTCGTCGGCGCTCAGCGCCGCGCCGCTGCGGTGCTGCATCTCGAAGGTGAGCGTGGCCTCGGTGACGTAGTCCACCTGCCAGCCTTCATCGCTGGCATGGCGGGTGGTCGTCTCGCAGCACTGCTCCGTGCGGATGCCCGCGACGATCAGCCGCTGGATGCCATGCTGGTGCAGCCAGATCGAGAGTCCCGTGCCGGCCAGCGCGCTGTGGCGATGCTTGATGAACTCGACGGCCACGTCATGCGGCACGAGGCCGTCCAGCGGCCGGACATGGCCCGACTTCAGGGCGAAGGCGTTGTCGGCGGTCTCGGGCCCGTCGTTGTGCAGGATGCGCACGATGGGGATGCCTGCGGCCTGTGCACCCTGCAGCAGGGCATTGCTCCGGGCCAGGAAGGCGGGGAGGTCCGTCTCACGCCAGTAAGGGCGGTGGCGGAAGGATTCCTGGACGTCGATGAAGATCAGCGCGGTGTTCATGAGGGCATTCCTGGGTGGGTTGGGAATGGCCTCATGGTGCCGCCCGGGCGGAGCGGCGTCGCGCGGCATGCGGACCGCTTTCGGTCAGATCCGGACATCCTGCAGCCGGACCTGCCGCGGAGCTCAGCCGTGGGTCTTCAGCCCCAGCGCCTTCCAGCCTTCCAGGCCCAGCTTCTCCAGCGTGGCGATGTTGGCCTCATAGATGGCGTCGGTGTCCGGCATGGACTCGACGGCGCGCTCGATGCTCTCCTCGCGCAGCAGGTGCAGCGTGGGGTAGGGCGAGCGGTTCGTGAAGTTGGTGATGTCGTCGAGCGCCGTGCCCTCGAACTGGAAGTCGGGATGGAAGCTCGCGACCTGCAGCTGGCCGTCCAGCTCCAGGTCTTCCACCAGCGCGTCGGCGGCGCCCTGGAAGTCGTTGAAGTCGAGGAAGTCCGTCAGCACCTTCGGGTGGATGAGCACGGTCGTCTCGATCTCCTCCGGGTCCGTGCGGCGCAGCAGGAGCAGCTCATGCGCCAGCTCCTGGAGCAGGGCCTCCGGCGTCTCGGCCTCGCTCACCACGTAGCGCAGCTGCTGCTTGACCTCCACCGCCTTCGCGAAGGGGCACAGGTTGAGGCCGATGACGGCCTTCTGGACCCACTGGCGGGTCTCGTCGATCACTTGGTCTTTGTTCATGGGGTGCTTCAGGGTGTCCGCCTGGGGCGAACGGAGTGCAAGGCGCGGGCCGCAGGACCGGCCCCGCGCCGCCTGGGTGAGGGCCTCACCGGAACCAGGCCTCCACCAGGCGCACCCACATGGAGCCGCCCAGGGGGATCAGGTCGTCGTTGAAGTCGTAGCTGGGGTTGTGCAGCGTGCAGGGGCCGAGGCCGTGGCCGCCCACGCGGTGGGTGCCGTCCCCGTTGCCGATCAGGAAATAGCAGCCGGGCACCTGCTGCAGGTAGTAGCTGAAGTCCTCGGCGCCCATCGTGGGCTCGAACTCCTGCACGTTGGGGGCGCCCACGAGGTCCTCCAGCACGTCGCGCACGAAGGCGGTCTGCGCCGGGTGGTTGATCGTGGGCGGGTAGTTGCGACGGAACTCGAAGGTCACCTCGCAGTCGAAGGCCTCGGCGGTGGCGCGGGCGACCTTCTCCATGCGCTGCTCGATGAGGTCCAGCAACTCCAGCGTGAAGGTGCGCACCGTGCCCTGCAGCTCGCAGTGGTCCGGCACGACGTTGGTGGCCTCGCCGGCGCGCAGCATGGTGACCGAGATCACCCCGGCCTCCAGCGGCTTCTTGTTGCGGCTGATGATGGCCTGGAAGGCGTTGACCATCTGGCAGGCGACGGGCACCGGGTCGATGCCCAGATGCGGCATGGCCGCGTGGCAGCCCTTGCCGCGGATGGTGATCTTGAACTCGTTGCTGGATGCGAAAACCGGGCCCGACTTGAGCGCGAACTCGCCGGCCTTCATGCCCGGCCAGTTGTGGATGCCGAACATGGCCTCCATGGGGAAGCGCTCGAAGAGACCGTCCTTGATCATTTCGCGCGCGCCGCCACCGCCTTCCTCGGCGGGCTGGAAGACCAGGTAGACGGTGCCGTCGAAGTTCCGGTGCTTCGCGAGGTGCTGGGCCGCCGCGAGCAGCATGGCCGTGTGGCCGTCATGGCCGCAGGCGTGCATCCGGCCCGCATGCCGGCTCGCGTGGGCGAAGGTGTTGTGCTCGGTCATCGGCAGGGCGTCGATGTCCGCCCGCAGACCGAGGGTGCGCGTGCTGCTGCCGCTCTTCAGGATGCCCACGACGCCGGTCTTGCCCAAGCCGCGGTGCACGGGAATGCCCCAGGCCGACAGCTGCTGCGCGATGAGCTCCGAGGTGCGCTCTTCCTGGAAGCAGAGTTCGGGATGGGCGTGGATGTCGCGGCGCAGGGCGGTCAGCGCGGCGGCATCCGCGAGGATGTCGGGGATGAGTTTCATGGACAGGCTCCAGGGCCGGCGCCGGCCGGTCCCGGGGCAGTTTACCTGTCGCCCGCCCGCGGGCCGCTCAGCGCTTGACCTTGCCGTCGCCCGTCAGCATGGACAGCTCGACGAAGTTGGAGGCCACGTGGCGGCCGGGGCCGAACTTCACGGGGAAGCCGCCGGCGTTGTAGTTCTGCAGGCCCTCCAGGGCGCTGATCAGCGCCTCGCGGCTGCCCTTGCCGTTGATGCGGCGCAGGCCTTCGGTCATCACCTTGGCGGCCAGGAAGCCTTCCATGGCGGTGTAGTTCAGCACGTGGTTGCCGGCCTTCTGTGCGGCCGTCTGGTACTCGGACACCACGCCCGTCGCCACGCCGAAGGGATAGGGCATGACCTGGCTCACGACGATGCCGTTGGCCTCCTTGCCCAGCTCGTCCAGCAGCGCCTGCGTGCCGACGAAGCTGACGTTGAAGAACTGCCCGGCATAGCCGGCCTTGCGGGCTTCGCGGATGAAGGCGGCGCAGCTCTTGTAGGCGCTCACCATCACCACGGCCTCGGGCTGAGTCGCGACGATCTTCTTCACGGCCTCGGCCACCTCGACGCTGTTGCGCTCGACGGTGGCCGTGGCGTGCACGGTCAGCTTGCGATGCATCAGGGCGCGCACGGCGCCATCGAGACCGGCCTTGCCGTAGGCGTCGTTCTGGTGGAAAACGGCGATCTTGCTCAGGCCCAGCTGCGTCAGCTGCTTGATGATCAGCGCGGTCTCGTCGTTGTAGGAGGCGCGCAGGTGGAAGACGAAGGGGCTGGCCGGATCGCGCAGGGCCTCCGCGCCCGTGAGCGGCGCGAAGAAGGGAATCTTGGCCTGCTGCACCAGGGGCAGGGCGGCCAGTGAGGTGGCCGTGCCGACATAGCCGAACAGCGCGAAGGCGTTGCCCGCGATCAGCTTCTCGGTGTTGGCCTTGCAGCGCTCGGGCTCGTAGCCGTCATCCAGGGTGCGCAGCTCGATGGGCAGGCCACCGACGCCGCCGGCCGCATTGATGCCGTCGAAATACAGCTTGGCGCCCGCCTGCAGCTGCAGGCCCAGCTGGGCGGCGGGGCCGCTCAGCGGTGCCGACTGGCCCAGCACGATCTTCTTCTGGTCCTGGGCATGGCTCCACAGGGGCAGGGCGGTCAGGCTGGCGAGTTGGGCAAGGGCAAGGCGACGGTTCATGACGGGGTCGGTTACAGCAAAGGCGCGGAGCGTACCGCAAAACTAGGGTTAACCCTGTAACGAATTGCCGCTCTCCGCCCCTGTCTGCCGTCACGTCCGGGGGGCTTGTGCAATAGTGCTCGGATGAATGCTCCCGAGCCCGCCCTCACCGCCAGCCGCATCGTCCACGGCGCCTGCCCCCACGACTGTCCCGACACCTGCGCCCTCAAGATCACCGTCGAGAACGAGCGCGTGGTCAAGGTCCAGGGGCGCGCCGAGCACCCGTCCACCCACGGTGCCCTGTGCACCAAGGTCTCGCGCTACGCCGAGCGCACCTACCATCCCGAGCGCCTGCTGCAGCCGCTGCGCCGCACCAGTGCCAAGCATGAGGCGCCGCGCTTCGAGCCCGTGAGCTGGGACGAGGCGCTGGGCGACATCGCCCGCCGCCTCCAGGCCATCGCCGCGCGCGACCCCCAGGCCATCCAACCCTACAGCTATGCCGGCACCATGGGGCTGATCCAGGGCGAGAGCATCGCGGCGCGCTTCTTCAACACGCTGGGCGCCGCCCGCCTGGACCGCACCATCTGCGCCTCCGCGGGCGCCGAGGCCCTCAATGCCACCTACGGCAGCCGCGTGGGCATGCACCTGCGCTTCTTCGCCGAGAGCCGGCTGATCCTGATCTGGGGCAGCAATTCCATCGCGTCCAACCTGCACTTCTGGACCTACGCCAACCAGGCGAAGCGCAACGGCGCGAAGCTGATCTGCATCGACCCGCGCAAGACCGAGACGGCCGACAAGTGCCACCAGCACATCGCCCTGCTGCCTGGCACCGACGGCGCGCTGGCCCTCGGGCTGATGCATGAGCTGATCGTCAACGGCTGGCTCGACCAGGACTACCTCGACCGCCACGTGGACGCCTGGCCCGAGATGCGCGAACGGGCCCTGCAGTGGCCGCCCGCGCGGGCGGCTGAGGTCTGCGGCATCACCGAGCAGGCAGTGCGCGAGCTGGCGCGCGAGTACGGCACCACCGCGCCGGCCGCCATCCGCCTCAACTACGGCATGCAGCGCGTGCACGGCGGGGGCAATGCCGTGCGCCTGATCGCGCTGCTGCCCTGCCTCGTCGGCGCCTGGAGGCACCGGGCGGGCGGGTTGCTGCTGTCGGCGTCCGGATGGGCGGCGCGGGTCAAGAACCCCCAGGCCCTGGAGCGCCCGGACCTCCTCGCGGGTCGCCAGCCCCGCACGGTCAACATGAGCGCCATCGGCGAGGCCCTGCTGCGCGAGGCTTCGCCCGAGTTCGGCCCGCGCATCGAGGCCCTGATCGTCTACAACAGCAACCCGGTGGCCGTGGCCCCCGACACCGGGCAGGTGCTGCGCGGCTTCCAGCGCCCGGACCTGTTCACCGTCGTGCTCGAGCACTTCATGACGGACACGGCCGACCTGGCCGACTACGTGCTGCCCGCCACGACGCAGCTCGAGCATCTGGACGTGCACACCAGCTACGGCCACACCGATGTGCTGCGCAACGACCCCGCCATCGCGCCGCTGGGGCAGGCCAAGCCCAACACGCAGATCTTCCGCGAGCTCGCCCGGCACATGGGCCTGGACGACCCGTGCCTGCAGGAGTCGGACGAAGCGCTGGCTGCACAGGCCTTCACGGCGGCCATTGACCCGGAGCTGCTGAAGTCGCAGGGCTTCGTGAGCCTGGACCTGCCCGAGGCGCCCTTTGCCGACGGCGGCTGGCCCACGCCCTCCGGCAAGGTGCAGTGCCGCTCGCCCCTCTATGGCCTGCCGGACCACGTGCCCAACCGCGAGAGCCGCCTGAGCAGCCCGGCGCTGGCCGCCCGCTACCCGCTGGCCATGATCTCCCCGCCGGCCCGCAACTTCCTCAACAGCAGCTTCGTGAACGTCAAGAGCCTGCGGGACATCGAGGGCGAGCCGCTGGTCGAGATGCACGCCTCGGATGCCGCGGCCCGCGGCCTCGAGCACGGCCGCATGGTGCGCATCTTCAACGAACGCGGCAGCCTGCAGTGTCGCCTGCATGTCAGCGAGCGCGCCCGCCCCGGCGTCGTCAACGGCCTGGGCGTGTGGTGGCGCAAGCTCTCGCCCGGCGGCGAGAACGTCAATGCCGTCACGCAGCAGGGGCTCACCGACATCGGCGGCGGCGCGACCTTTTACGACTGCCTCGTCGAGGTGGCGGGCGCGTGATCGGCGTCGCGAGCGGTTGCCCTGGGCGCCTGGTGCGCGCGGGTCTCGCCGCGCTGCTGGCCGGCCTGCTGGGCGGCTGCGCCCAGCTTGGCTACCTGGGGCAGGCGGTCGGTGGCCATTGGAAGCTCTCGCAGGCGGCGCGACCGGTGGATCAGTGGCTGAGCCAGCCGGACCTCGACCCGGTCCTGCGCGAGCGCCTGCAGCTGAGCCAGCGCCTGCGGGACTACGCGGTCAGCGCGCTGGGCCTGCCGGACAACGCCAGCTACCGCCGCTACGCCGATCTCGGCCGCCCGGCGGCGGTCTGGAACGTGGTCGCGGCACCGCCCTTCAGCCTGCGGCTCAAGACCTGGTGCTATCCGCTGATGGGCTGTGCCGGCTACCGCGGCTACTTCGACTACGCGGCCGCCCGCTCGCTGGCGGCGCAGCTGCAGGCTGAAGGCTGGGAGGTGCAGGTCTATCCCGTGCCGGCCTATTCCACGCTCGGCTTCGGCAACTGGCTGGGCGGCGATCCGCTGCTCAACACCTTCATCCGCGACGGCGAGGGCGAACTGGCCGGCCTGATCTTCCATGAACTGGCCCACCAGCAGGCCTACGCCGCGGACGACACCGAGTTCAACGAGAGCTACGCCACGGCCGTGGAACGCATGGGCGCCCGGCGCTGGCTGGCCGAGCATGGCGGCGCCGAGGCGGCGGTGGCCTACGAGCGCCAGCGCCGTCGGCGCGACGAGTTCCTCGCCCTGGCCTTGCGCGGGCGCGAGCGCCTCGCCGCCGCGTATGCGCAAGACCTGACCCCGACGGCCCGCGAGGATGCCAAGCGCGAGGCCCTGGCGGCCATCCAGTCCGACTACCGGGCCTGGCGCGATGGGCCCTGGCAGGGCTGGGCCGGTTACGACGGCTGGTTTGCCCGTGCCAACAACGCGTCCTTTGGCGTGCTGGCCGCCTATCACGGCCTCGTGCCGGCCTTTGAGCGCCTGTTCGTGGCGCAGGGCTCCGACTGGGCGCGCTTTCATGCGGAGGTCAGGCGCCTGGCTGCCTTGCCCAAGTCCCGGCGTCGGCTAGAGTTGGGCACTTCCGAATGACCTTGCAACGGCACCTTCACCATGGCTGACATCCACCTCCACCGCGACCATCAACTGGGCCTGGCCAAGGCTCGAGAAGTGGCCTGGGCCTGGGCCGAGCAGGTCGAGCAGAAGTTCGACATGGAGTGCACCGTCATCGAGGGCGACACCAGCGACACCGTCGAGTTCGAGCGTTCCGGCGTCAAGGGTCAGCTCATCGTCACCGGCGACCACTTCGAGATCGAGGCCAAGCTCGGTTTCCTGCTCGGTGCCTTCAAGGCCACCATCGAGTCCGAGATCCAGAAAGAGCTCGACGCCCTGCTGTCCCCGTCCTCGGGCGGCAAGGCCTCGAAGAAGAAGCCGGGCTGAGCGCCGGGCCCCGTCGAGACCAGAAGAGCGAGAGGCCAGGCCTCCGCCCTGGCTTCCTCGACGCCGCCCATGCCGCCATCACGGCGCGGCGCAGCCCGCGCCCCCGCACGGATCGTGCGGATCGTGCGGATCCGGCTTCGCCGGGCCCCCTGCGACCGAGCCGAAGCCAGAAACGAAAAAGCCAGGCATCCAGCCTGGCTTCCTCGACGCCGCCCACGCCGCCATCACGGCGCGGCGCAGCCCGCGCCCCCGCACGGATCATGCGGATCCGGCTTCGCCGGGCCCCCTGCGACCGAGCCGAGGCCAGAAACGAAAAAGCCAGGCATCCAGCCTGGCTTCCTCGACACTGCCCGCGCCGCCGTCCCAGCGCGGCGCAGCCCGCGCCCCGCACGGATCGTGCGGATCCGGCTTCGCCGGTCCGCCACGATCGCCCCCCTGGGGGGGCTCGCGAAGCGAGTAGGGGGGGGTTACTTCAAGCCTTCGATGAGATCGATGTATTGCTGCATCGCCTCGTCGTTGCTGGTGCCCTTCAGTGCGGCCCAGGCGTCGTACTTGGCACGGCCGACCATGTCGGTGAAGCCGGGGCGCGAGCCTTCGACGTCGCCGCTGCTGGCCTGCTTGAACAGGGCGTAGATCTTCAGCAGGGTCATGTTGTCGGGGCGCTCGGGCAGGTTCTTGGAATCGGCCACTGCGGCGTCGAATTGCTCTTTGAGGCTCATCTCGTCTCCTTGGGTTTCGCGGCACCAAAGTTTGGTGACAATCGGGGTGGACACCGAGCATATTACCCAGCAATGTCTGGGTCAGACACTCTAGAACGAGGAGCACGCTTTGGCCGCAGCAGAACGCATGTCCCGGGTCGATACCGCCTGGTTGCGGATGGACACCGAGCAGAACCTGATGATGATCGTCGGGATCTGGACGCTGCGACCGCGGCTCTCGCTGCAGGACCTCCGGCAGCGGGTCGAGGAGCGCCTGCTGCAGTACCGCCGCTTCCGCCAGAAGGTGGTGGAAGACGCGCTGGGCGCGCAGTGGGTCGACGATGAAGACTTCGACATCGCCCGCCACGTCGTGCCCGGCACGCTCAAGCCTGCGAAGGGGCAGAGCCACCAGCAGGCCTTGCAGGACCGCGTGGGTGCGCTGTGCGCGCAGCCGCTGGATCCCGCGCACCCGCTGTGGCAGTTCGAGCTGGTCGAGGACATGGACGGCGAAAGCGCGCTGATCGCCCGCATCCACCACTGCATCGCCGACGGCATCGCGCTGATCGCGGTGATGCTGTCCATCACCGACGGCGGCCAGCCGCCGCCGAAGCGCCGCCGCAACGAGCCCGCGGTCGAGGAAGACCACGACTGGCTGACCGACGCCCTGCTCAAGCCCATCACCGACCTCACCATCAAGGCCATCGGCGTCTCCGGCGCGGCCATGTCCAAGGGCGTGGACCTGATGATGGCGGCGGACCATCCCATCGACCATTCCCTGCACGCCGCCAAGCTGGGCTACCAGGCGGTGAGTGACGTCGCGGCCTTCGCGCTGATGTCGGACGACTCGCCCACCAGCCTCAAGGGCAAGCCCGGCACCCTCAAGCGCGTGGCCTGGGACGAAGGCCTGCCGCTGGACGCCGTGAAGGCCGTGGGCAAGGGCTTCAACTGCTCCGTCAACGACGTGCTGCTGTCCTGCGTGGCAGGCGCCATCGGGCGCTACCTGCGCCAGCGCGGCGAGGATGTGGAGGGCAAGGAGATCCGCGCCATGGTGCCGGTGAACCTGCGGCCCCTGGAGAAGGCCTACCAGCTGGGCAATCGCTTCGGCCTAGTGCCGCTGGTGCTGCCCATCGGCATCAGCAATCCCGTCGAGCGGCTCTACGCCGTGCGGGCGCGCATGCAGGAGCTCAAGGGCAGCTTCCAGCCCATCATGGCCTTCGGCCTGCTGTCGGTGGCCGGCCTGCTGATCAAGCCCGTACAGCACGCCATGCTCAACATCTTCGCCAAGAAGGCCACCGCGGTGATGACCAATGTGCCGGGGCCGGCCAAGGCGCTGTCGTTCTGCGGGGCGACGGTGGAGCGCGTGATGTTCTGGGTGCCGCAGTCGGGAGACATCGGCATGGGCGTGTCGATCCTGACCTACGCCGGCAAGGTGCAGTTCGGGCTGATCACCGACGAGAAGCTCTGCCCCGAGCCTCAGGCCGTCATCGATCAGTTCGCGCCCGAGTTCAACCAGCTCCTGATGCTGGCGCTGATGCTGCCCTGGGGCGAGGAGCTCGAGGCGCTCGAGTAGGCCGCTGGCGGCAACCCATGAAAAAAGCCAGGCGGCAGGCCTGGCTTCTTTCTTGAGGCCCCGCGGTCCGCGCGGGGCAGGCCCTGAGGCCTTACTTGGCCTTCTGGCTCTTGCCGGGACGGCCGGCGGCGGTCGGGTAGGCCGACATCACGCGGGCGGGATCGGCGTTGTCCAGGTAGGCGACGTACTGGGCTTCGGTGCACTTCAGCGCCTTGCCTTCGGTGTGCTCGCCGCGCAGCTGGCCCTTGGCGTAGACGAAGCGGTACTCGTTGTCCTCGCGGGCGCCGTCGAAGCTCACCGTGTGCTGGGCGGCACACTCGGCGCGCAGGGCCTGCACTTCGCGGTTTTCAGCCGGCTTGGCGGCGTGGGCCAGGGAGGTGCCCAGCAGGGCGGCCAGGGCGATCAGGTGGAACTTCTTCATGATGCAACCTTTGCGAATGCAGTGAGACGGTGGCGAGCGGGTGTCGTGGACCCGGCCGCCGGTAAGAGTGCACACAGCTTAGCGGGCGGGAAGCCCGATGGCCATTGAGGATATCCACGGAGCAGGGGTGGAAAACGTGAGCTTTCCCACGAATCGACCGGGGCGCCCCCGCGGCTGCGGGGGCCGGCGCGGGCCGATCTGCGGGAATACCCGGCCGCCGCGGCTCATTCCTCCAGCTCTTCCTTGGCCAGTTCGACGTCCAGGCATTCCATGGCGTCCATGGGCTGGCAGGCCGCGGCGTCGGCATAGAGCTGCTCGGCCACGGCCAGGCGCTTGTCGCCCTCCAGCATGACGAGGCCATTGGCGCGCTCGATCATGGCGATGGCGCTGGTCGGGTTGAGCTTCAGCGCCTGCTCGAACATCTTGAGCCCGGTGGCGGTGTCGGCACCCTGGGTCTTGCCCAGCAGCTTGCCGACCTTGTCGATCACTTCCGCGTGGAAGGCGCCCAGCGCGATGTGGGCATCGGCATGCTTGGGGGCCAGCTCGATGGCGGTCTCCAGGGCGGCCTTCACCTTGCCTCCCAGGCCCTGCGCGAGGGCCTTGGCCACGCTGATGCCCTGGCTGTAGCGGCCGAGGGCATAGGCCTGCCAGTACCAGGCGTTGGCGTTCTTGGGCTCGCTCTCCTGCTGACCCTCGGCCCGCTCGGCGACCTCCAGGAACATCTCCAGCTTGGCCTTCTCCTTCTTTTCGAGGTAGTTGGCGTAGATGGCCTGCGCCTTGTTGGCGACCGTGATGCCGGCGCCACCCGCGGCCAGGCCCGCCTCGTAGGCCTTCTGGAAGTCGCCCGCATGGAAGTGGATCCAGGCCTGCTGGACGGCGGCGTCCTTCGGGAAGGGCTCGGCATCACCGGCGTGCAGGCGGGCCCAGTGCTTCTTGAGGCTGGCGGCGTCGTACTGGAAGGCCGCGTTGTCGTAGGGGAAGGCAGTCCACTTGGCCATCGATGTCTCCGTGTCGTGTCGGTGTAGGGTTTCGGGGGCAGGTGTTGCGTCGCGGGGCGGCGGGGCTAGCCGTTGTAGCGTCCGGCCAGCTTGAAGAGGTGCTCGCGCGAGTCGGGCTCGAGGTAGGGCAGCAGCGTGCTGAGCACATGGAAGGCCCCGCGCATGAGGGCGCTGCCGGCGCGGTCCGGCTCCAGCGCATGGCGCGGGTCCCGCACGTATTCGTAGCTCAGCCAGTAGCTCTGCAGCACGACCATGGCCTCGGCCGTGGGGCCGGCGTCGCGGGGCTCCATGCGCAGGGCGCCGCCATGCTGCAGGCCGGCGAGCACCGCGCGCATCGCCTGACCCTTGTGCGCCAGCACGGACTGGAAATGCGTCTCCAGCTTGCGGTTCTTCGAGAGCAGGTCGTTGAGATCGCGGTAGAGGAAGCGGTGCTTCCAGATCAGCTCGAAGAGCATGTGGAAGAACAGCCAGGCGTCCTCCACGTTGCGCACGTTCTCGGAGGCGCCCAGCAGCTCGGTGAGCTCGCGCTCGTAGGCCGCGAAGAGCGCGTTGATCAGCTCGTCCTTGGCCGGGTAGTGGTAGTACAGGTTGCCGGGGCTGATGTTGAGCTCGGCCGAGATGAGCGTGGTCGAGACGTTGGGTTCACCGAAGCGGTTGAACAGGTCCAGCGTGACTTCGAGGATGCGTTCTGCGGTGCGCCGCGGCTTCTTGGTGGCCATGGATTGCTTGTGGTGGCTGTCTCGACCCATTCTGGCACCAAGAAGAGTCCCGACTCTAGGGGTTTGGCTCCAGCGCCGGCAGGAATTTGGCACGCTCCCTACAATCCGGCGCCATGCAAAGCCCCACCCCCGCAGCAGCCGCCCCGAGCGGCGGCGAGCACCCGGCCCTGCGCTTCGAGGCGGTCTCCAAGACCTACCGCGGCGGCCAGGTGAAGGCCCTGGACCAGGTCTCCTTCGATATCCAGCCCGGCGAGTTCTTCGGCCTGCTCGGTCCCAACGGCGCCGGCAAGACCAGCCTCATCTCCATCCTCGCCGGCCTGTCCCGGGCCAGCAGCGGGCGCGTGCGCGTGCTCGGCCATGACGTCGTCGACGACTACGCCGCCGCCCGCAAGTGCCTGGGCATCGTGCCGCAGGAACTGGTCTTCGACCCGTTCTTCTCGGTGCGCGAGGCGCTCGAGATCCAGAGCGGCTACTTCGGTGTGCGCGACAACGGCGCCTGGATCGACGAGCTGCTCGAGAACCTCGGCCTCGCCGACAAGGCCCACGCCAACATGCGCCAGCTCTCGGGCGGCATGAAGCGCCGCGTGCTGGTCGCGCAGGCGCTGGTGCACCGCCCGCCCGTGATCGTGCTGGACGAGCCCACCGCCGGCGTGGACGTGGAGCTGCGCCAGACGCTGTGGGCCTTCATCGCCCGGCTCAACAAGGAAGGGCACACCGTCCTGCTGACCACCCATTACCTGGAAGAGGCGGAGGCCCTGTGCCACCGCATCGCCATGCTCAAGACCGGCCGCATCGTGGCCCTGGACCGCACCAGCAACCTGCTGGCCGGCAAGGCCTCGACCATGCTGCGCTTCAAGACCGACGTGGCGCTGCCGCAAGACCTGGCCCCGATCGCCCGCGTGACGGGCCGGATCGTGCAGATCAAGGCGCATGACGCGGCCGAGGTCGAGAGCGTGCTGGCCCGCCTGCGTGCGGCCGGCGTGCCGGTGGAGGACCTGGAGATCGGCCGCGCCGACCTCGAGGACGTGTTCCTGGAAATCATGCAGGGAGCCCAGGCATGAGCGGCATCCGACTCGAAGGCGCGCGCACGCTGTTCTACAAGGAAGTGCTGCGCTTCTGGAAGGTGAGCTTCCAGACCGTGGCGGCGCCGGTGCTGACCGCCGTGCTGTACCTGCTCATCTTCGGCCATGTGCTGGAGGACCATGTGAAGGTCTATGGCCATGTGGCCTACACCGCCTTCCTGATCCCCGGCCTGGTGATGATGAGCGTGCTGCAGAACTCGTTCGCCAACAGCTCGTCCTCGCTGATCCAGAGCAAGATCACGGGCAACCTCGTCTTCGTGCTGCTCACGCCGCTGTCCCACTGGGCCTGGTTCCTGGCCTATGTGGGCGCCTCGGTGGTGCGCGGCCTGGCCGTGGGCGTGGGGGTGTTCGCGGTGACGGCGTGGTTCGCGCCGCCGGGTCTCGCGCAGCCGCTGTGGGCCCTGGTGTTCGCGCTGCTGGGTGCGGGCATGCTGGGTGCCCTGGGCCTGATCGCGGGGCTGTGGGCCGAGAAGTTCGACCAGATGGCGGCCTTCCAGAACTTCATCATCATGCCCATGACCTTCCTGTCGGGCGTGTTCTATTCGGTGCACTCGCTGCCCGCCTTCTGGCAGGGCGTGAGCCACCTGAATCCGTTCTTCTACATGATCGACGGCTTCCGCCACGGCTTCTTCGGCGTGAGCGACGTCTCGCCCTGGCTGAGCCTCGCCATCGTCGGGGCGAGCTTCCTCGTGGTGTCCGGCATCGCGCTGACGCTGCTCAAGCGGGGCTACAAGATCCGCGGCTGACGCCCCACGCGCGGACACCCGCGAAGCCCCGCTGCGCCACTGCAGAAGCCCCGGCCTGGCCGGGGCGGTCTGCGTCTCGGTAGAATCCCGCCCATCATGGCCGATCCCACTCCCGCTGAAGTTCAGCAATTCATTGCCGACGGACTCCCCTGCCAGCTGCTGCAGGTCGAGGGTGACGGCCGCCATTTCTTCGCCACCATCGTCTCGGTGGAGTTCGAGGGGCTGTCCCGCGTCCGCCGCCACCAGCGCGTCTACCAGGCGCTGGGCGAGCGCATGCGCGAGCAGATCCATGCGCTGTCCATGAAGACGCTGACGCCTGCCGAGCATGCCGCCACCCCTGCGGCCGCCGGCCATCACCATCACTGACGCCCCATCCGCTTGAAACCGAGCGGGTGGCGGTGAGGTGCCGCTCCTGGTGATCCCGCTGCCGTCCGCCGAGTCTCGAAACACAGACCTCCAAGGACGCACTCATGATCACCCTGGCCCTCTCCAAGGGACGCATCTTCGAAGAGACCCTGCCGCTGCTCAAGGCCGCCGGCATCGAGGTGCTCGAGGACCCCGAAACCTCCCGCAAGCTGATCCTGCCGACCAACCGGCCCGACGTGCGCGTCGTGCTGGTGCGGGCGACGGACGTCCCCACCTATGTGCAGTACGGCGGCGCCGACCTCGGCGTGGCCGGGCGTGACGTGCTCATCGAGCATGGCGGTGCGGGCCTCTACCAGCCGCTGGACCTGCGCATCGCGCGCTGCCGCATGAGCGTCGCCACGCGCGACGATTTCGACTACGCCGCCGCGGTGAAGCAGGGCTCGCGCATCCGCGTGGCCACCAAGTACACCGAAATCGCCCGCCAGCACTTCGCGGACAAGGGCGTGCACGTGGACCTGATCAAGCTCTACGGTTCCATGGAGCTGGCTCCGCTGACGGGCCTGGCCGATGCCATCGTCGACCTGGTCTCGACGGGCAGCACGCTCAAGGCCAACCGTCTGGTGGAGGTGGAGCACATCATGGAGATCTCCTCGCGCCTCGTCGTCAACCAGGCCGCGCTGAAACTCAAGCGCGAGCCGCTGCGCCAGCTGATCGACGCCTTCGCCTCCGCAACGCCTGCCGCCTGAGGGGAACGAGATGCTGAAGCTGCGACAACTCAACACCCAGAGCGCCGACTTCGAGGCCGAGTTCCAGCGCGTGCTGCACTGGTCTGCCGACACCGACGCCGCCATCGAGTCCCGCGTGGCCGAGATCCTGGCCGATGTCCGCGCCCGCGGCGATGCCGCCGTGCTCGAGTACACCGCCCGCTTCGATCGCCTCGACGCCCCGACGCTGGGCGCGCTGGAGCTCAAGCGCGAGGAGCTGAAGGCAGCCTTCGACGGTCTGCCCGCTGTGCAGCGCGAGGCCCTGGAGGCCGCCGCCCGCCGCGTTCGCAGCTACCACGAGCGTCAGAAGGCCGCCTGCGGCGAGAGCTGGAGCTACCGCGACGACGACGGCACGCTGCTGGGGCAAAAGGTGACCCCGCTGGACCGCGTGGGCATCTACGTGCCCGGCGGCAAGGCGGCCTACCCGAGCAGCGTCCTGATGAACGCCATCCCGGCCCAGGTGGCCGGCGTGCCCGAGATCATCATGGTCGTGCCCACCCCGGGTGGCGAGAAGAACGCCCTGGTGCTGGCGGCCGCCTACGTGGCCGGCGTGCACCGCGCCTTCACCATCGGCGGCGCGCAGGCCGTGGCGGCGCTGGCCTACGGCACCGCCACCGTGCCCCGCGTCGACAAGATCACCGGCCCCGGCAATGCCTACGTGGCGAGCGCCAAGAAGCATGTCTTCGGCCAGGTCGGCATCGACATGATCGCCGGCCCCAGCGAGATCCTCGTCCTGGCCGACGGCAGCACGCCGCCGGACTGGGTGGCCATGGACCTCTTCAGCCAGGCCGAGCACGACGAGCTGGCCCAGAGCCTCCTGCTGTGTCCGGACGCGGGCTACATCGCGCAGGTGCGCGAGGCCATCGAGCGCCTGCTGCCCACCATGCCGCGCCAGGCCGTGATCCGTGCCTCGCTGGAGGGCCGCGGCGCGCTGATCCAGACCCGCTCGATGGAGGAGGCCTGCGAGATCAGCAACCGCATCGCGCCGGAGCACCTGGAGGTCTCGAGCCGCGAGCCGCACCGCTGGGAGCCGCTGCTGCGCCATGCGGGCGCGATCTTCCTCGGGGCCTACACGAGCGAATCGCTGGGCGACTACTGCGCCGGCCCGAATCATGTGCTGCCCACCTCGGGCACCGCGCGCTTCTCGTCGCCGCTGGGCGTGTACGACTTCCAGAAGCGCAGCAGCCTGATCGAGGTCAGCGAGGCCGGTGCCCAGGTGCTGGGCCCCATCGCCGCGACGCTGGCCTACGGCGAGGGGCTGCAGGGGCATGCGCTGGCGGCGGAATACCGGCTGAAGTGAGGGGCCGCGCGGCGCCGGCACTTTGTCGCTTTCCCAATGAGAAGCCCGGTTCTGCCGGGCTTTTTCATGTGACGAGGCACTCCCGGTCGCCTTTCATTTGTCCTAGGATGGCCCGTCACCAACCCGTGGAGACTCGTGATGAGGCTGTCGGACATGAAGGTGGGAATGCGCATCGGCCTGGGTTTTGCGGCCGTGCTGCTGATGTCGGGACTGCTGGGTCTGCTGTCCATTTCCAGACTGGGGCTGATCCAGTCCAATGTCACGGATCTGGCCGCCAACTGGATGCCGAGCATCAAGGCGATTTCCCAGGTGGACGATCACCTCCAGGAAATGCGTCGTGTCGAGCTTCGCATGTGCATCGTGGAAGAGGTCGCGGCGGTCCAGAGTGCGATGGACTCACTGAAGTCGCTGCGTGACAAGGAGCTGCCCCGGCTCGTGGCGATCTACGTGCCCCTGATTTCCTCCACGGAGGAGGAGGCCGCCTGGCAGCGCGCGAAGAGCAAGATCGACGGGTACCTCGCGATCCAGGACCGGCTGATCGAGCAGCGCAAGGCGGGCAACCGCGCCGAATACCAGTCCATCGTCGTGGGGGACTCGCTCCGAGCGATGGCCGAGGCCTCGGACGCGCTCGCGCAGGTGGTGAAGATCAACGAAGATGGCGCCGCCGCAAGTTATGCGGACGCCACCAAGACCTATGGCTCCGTCCGCATCACGCTGATCGTCCTGCTGGTCCTGCAGCTGGTGGCCGGCGGCCTGGTGGCGGGCTTCCTGACCCGCAACACCGTGGATCCGCTGCAGCGCATGGTGGGTGTCGCCGAGCGCGTGGCCGGCGGCGACCTGGGCGTCGAGGTGGACACCTCTCGGCGCGACGAGTTCGGCCGCCTCGCGTCCGCGCTCGAGGAGATGCGCAGTGCGCTGAACCGCTCCATCGGGTCGGTGCGCACCAGTGCCGAGAGCATCGCCATGTCCAGCAACGAGGTGGCGGCGGGCTCCAGCGACCTCTCGGCCCGCACCGAGCAGATGGCCTCCAGCCTGGAGGAGACGTCGGCGACCATGCAGACGCTCAGCGAGACCGTGCGCCAGAACGCCGACGCCACGCGCCAGGCCAGCAGCCTGGCCCGCGATGCCAGCCAGGTGGCGGAGCAGGGCGGGGTGGTGGTGGGGCGCGTGGTGGGCACGATGGAGGAGATCAACACCAGTTCGCGCAAGATCAGCGACATCATCGGCGTGATCGACGGCATCGCCTTCCAGACCAACATCCTGGCGCTCAATGCGGCCGTGGAGGCGGCGCGCGCGGGCGAGCAGGGCCGGGGCTTCGCGGTGGTGGCGAGTGAGGTGCGTTCGCTGGCGCAGCGCAGCGCCGAGGCCGCGCGCGAGATCAAGGCGCTGATCGGCACCTCGGTGGACAAGGTCGACGCCGGCACGCGCCTCGTGGCGGAGGCGGGGCAGACCATGCACGAGCTGGTGCAGGCCGTGCAGCGCGTGAGCCACATCATCGAGGACGTCAGCCGCGCCACGCACGAGCAGAGCGTCAGCCTGTCCGAGGTGGGGCAGGCCGTGAACCGCCTGGACGAGGTGACCCAGCAGAACGCCGCCCTCGTCGAGCAGTCCAGCGCGGCGGCGGAGTCCCTGCGCGATCAGGCATCCAACCTGAGCGCCGCGGTGGCCGGATTCAAGACCGCCTGATCGCCGAAGCCGGGGCGCGCGGGCCGCGGCACGGCACCGCCGCGCGCCTGCAGGTCTGCGTTGCCTAGAGCCGGAAGGCCTGGGCCGCCTCGTGCAGCGAGATGGCCTGGGCCTGCAACTCCTCGGAGTCGGCCGCGGTCTGGTCCACCACGCTGCTGTTGTCACGGATGCGGCCGGCGATGCCGTCCAGCAGGGCCTGCAGCGCCGTGATGGCCTCCAGCTGCTCCTGCTGGCTGAGGCTGCTGCGCTGGATCAGGCCCGTGACCTGCTGGACCTGGCTGACCATGCCGGCGATGGTGTCACGCGTGGCCTGAACGGCCGCCACGCCGCGCTCGACCTGCTCGCTGCTGCCCTGGATCAGCTGCTTGATCTCCTGCGCCGCGCCGGCGCTGCGCTGGGCCAGATGGCGCACCTCGGCGGCCACGACGGCAAAGCCTCGCCCGGCCTCGCCCGCCCGGGCGGCTTCCACGGCGGCATTGAGCGCCAGGATGTTGGTCTGGAAGGCGATGCCGTCGATCACACCCGTGATGTCGGCAATGCGTCGGCTGCCCTGCTCGATGTCCTGCATGGTGCTGACGACCCCCTGCATGTCGACGGAGCTGCGCTCGGCAAGTGCGGCCGCCTGACGCGTCAGCTGGTCAGCCTGCTGTGCCGACGCGGCGCCCTCGCTCGTCTTGCCGCCCATGGCCTTCAAGGCCTCGTCGGCGGCTTCCAGGTCATAGACGGCCAGCTGCGCCCGGGCGGACAGCTCGGCATTGGCCTGCGAGATGCTGCGGGAGTTGTCGTCGATCAGGCTCGCGCCCTGCTGCACGGAGGCGATCAGCGTTCGCAGTTGCACGACCATGCCGTGGATGTCGCCCTGCAGGCGGCGCAGCTCGTTGCTGCCGGCCGAGGTCGGGTGCCGGCCTGCGCGCTCCGGCAGGCGCAGGTCGCCTTCGGCCACGCTCTGCGCGACGTCCCGGGCCTCCTGCACATAGCGCATCAGCGAGCGCTTCAAGGTCCACAGGTTGATGCCGATCAGCAGCAAGGCCGCGCTGCCGAGGGCCAGCAGCAGACTGAAGCCGCGCTGCCGGGCGGCTTCGAACTCGGCCATGGAGGTCTCGGCAAAGCGGTTGCCCTGCTCGACGGTCTGGTCGACGCTCCGGCGGTGCAGCAGGTAGAGCGCATGGATGGCCTTGAGTCCGGCCATGGCCGCGGCCGTGTCGCTGCGCTCCAGAGGCGCGAGCACCTTGGCGTCTGCGTCGGCCAGCAGCTGCTGGCCCAGTCGATGCTGCTCGCCGAGCAGCCATTTCTCGAGGCCATGCGGCGGGTTCGACTCCCAGTACTGGGTCCGCGTCGTGTAGTCCTTCCCGAGCTGGGTCAGCGCCGCGCGCGCCTCGCCCAGGCTCAGGCTGCCCTCCACGGCCTCGGACAGCACCAGGCGCAGCTCGATCAGGTACAGGGGCGGCGGCAGGATGTCAGCCACCACGTCCTTGGCCACGAAGGTGCGCTCTGCATCGCCCCGCAGTGCCTGGAAGCTGGTGACGGCCAGCGTCAGCAGCAGCACCGTGGTCAACACATTGGCCGCGATCAACAGGGCGAAACGGGTGCCGAGCGAAAGGGACGACAGTCGAAAGTCAGCCATGGGCGGCTCCAGAAAGGCGCGATACGGACAAACGCAGGCCACTTGGGAGGAGGGAGGCGGGCGCGGACCAGTCTAGTCGCCGCCTGTGCGCTGCGCGCACCGGTGCCGAGCCCCGGTATGTCACATTTCACATGTCACCGAATCGGGACACGAAGTTCGTGCAACACGAACTTCGTGTTAGGCTTCGGTTCATGAAGAACGTCACCGTGACCATGGAAGACCGCGTGGCCGAATGGGCCCGGCTGGAGGCGGCGCGCCGCAACACCAGCGTCTCCCGCCTGGTCGGTGAGCTGCTGGCGGAGAAGATGCGGCATGACGACGCCTACGAGCGCGCCATGCAGGACTGGCTGCACCGCGAGCGCAGCTGGGCGAGCGATGGCCAGGCCTATCCCCCGCGAGGCAGCCTGTGAGCGCCGCGCCGCTGGTCTTCGTCGACACCTCGGTGCTGATCCTCAGCGAGGACGGCGCCCGGCCCGCCGAGCAGGCGCAGGCCCTGGCCTGGCTGCGGGAGCTCTGGCAGCGTCGCGCCGGCCGTGTCTCCACCCAGGTGCTGAACGACTTCTACCGCCTCGTCACCACCCGACTGCAGCCGCCCATGCCCAACGGCGACGCCCGCGCCGAGGTGCGCCGCTACCAGCGCTGGCAGCCCTGGGCGATCGACCACGCCACCGTCGAGAGCGCCTGGTCCATCGAGAGCCGCTTCGGGCTGGCCTATATGGACGCGCTCGTGGTCGCCGCCGCCAAGGCGCAGGGCTGCGAGCTGCTGCTGAGCCTGGAGCTGCCGCACGGCCTGCTGCTGGACAGCGTGCAGATCCTCAATCCCCTGCAAGCCGCTCCGGACGCCCTGTCCGGCGCCAGCAAGACCTGACCCCGCAAGCTGCCATGGACGCACTGAACCAAGCCCTGTCCTGCATCCGTGAGGACGTCCGCCAGACCCAGGCCTACCCGGTGCAGTCCGGCGCCGGCTTCGTGAAGCTGGACGTGATGGAGAACCCCTACCGCCTGCCCGAGGCCTTGCAGCGGCAGCTGGGCGAACGCCTGGGCCGGGTGGCGCTGAACCGCTATCCCGCCGAGGGCACGCAGCAGCTGGCCGCCGCGCTGGCCCGCCATGCCAAGCTGCCCGCCGAGGGCTTCGGCATCACGCTGGGCAATGGGTCCGACGAGCTGATCTCGCTGCTGAGCCTCGCCGTGGCGCGGCCGGGTGCCGTGGTCATGTCGCCGCTGCCGAGCTTCGTGATGTACGGCATCTCCGCCCAGTACCAGCACCTGCGCTTCGTGGGCGTGCCGCTGCGCCCGGACTTCGAGCTGGACGAGGCGGCGATGCTCGACGCCATCGCCCGCGACAAGCCGGCGCTGCTGTACCTCTCCCATCCCAACAATCCCACGGGCAACCTCTGGGACGAGGCCGTGATCGAGCGCCTGGTCGAGGCCGCGCCGGGCCTGGTCGTGCTGGACGAGGCCTACCAGCCCTTCGCCGAGCGCGATGCCATGGGCCTGATGCAGCGGCATCCCCGGGTGCTCGTGATGCGCACCATGAGCAAGTTCGGCCTGGCCGGGGTCCGCATCGGCTACCTGCTGGGACGGCGCGAGCTGGTGGACCAGATCGAGAAGCTGCGGCCGCCCTTCAATGTCAGCGTGCTCAATGCCGAGGCCGCGCTCTTTGCGCTGGAACACGAAGCCGTCTACGCCGAGCAGGCCGCCGCGCTGCGTGCCGAGCGCGAGCGCCTGTGCAGCACGCTGCAGACGCTGCCGGGCGTGCATGTCTTCCCGAGTCAGGGCAATATGCTCCTGGTGCGCGTGCCCGATGCCGCCTCGGTGTTCGCCGGGCTCAAGGCCCGTGGCGTGCTGATCAAGAACGTCTCCGGCCTGCACCCGCTGCTGCAGCAGTGCCTGCGCATCACCATCGGAACGCCGGTGGAGAACCAGGCCCTGCTGAGCGCCCTGCAAGCCACTCTCATCGACTTGAACCTGCCCTGAACCTGCCGAAGTCCAGACCATGAGCACCGCCGCCCGCATTGCTGAAGTCCGCCGCGACACCAAGGAGACGCAGATCCGCGTCCGCGTCAACCTCGATGGCACGGGGGAGGCCAAGCTCGCCACCGGCATCGGCTTCTTCGACCACATGCTGGACCAGATCGCCCGCCACGGCCTCATCGACCTCGAGATCGAGGCCCGCGGCGACCTGCACATCGATGGCCACCACACGGTCGAGGACGTCGGCATCACCCTGGGCATGGCCGTCGCGCAGGCCATCGGCGACAAGAAGGGCCTCACCCGCTACGGCCACAGCTACGTCCCGCTGGACGAGGCGCTGTCGCGCGTGGTGATCGATTTTTCCGGCCGCCCGGGCCTGGAGATGGACGTCAAGTTCACCGCTGGCAGCATCGGCGCCTTCGACACCCAGCTGACCTATGAGTTCTTCCAGGGCTTCGTCAACCACGCCCTGGTGAGCCTGCACGTGGACAACCTCAAGGGCCACAACGCCCACCACCAGTGCGAGACGATGTTCAAGGCCTTCGGCCGCGCGCTGCGCATGGCGATGACGCTGGATCCGCGCTCGGCGGGCGTGATCCCCTCGACGAAGGGGACCCTGTGATGGCCAGCCGGACCGTGGCCGTGGTGGACTATGGCATGGGCAACCTCCGTTCCGTGTCCCAGGCGGTGATCCATGCTGCCGAAGGCCAGGGCGTGGAGGTGCGGATCACCTCCAGCCCTGAGGAGGTGTACGCCGCCGAGCGCGTCGTGCTGCCGGGCCAGGGCGCCATGCGCGACTGCATGCGCGAGCTGCGCGATTCGGGTCTGCAGGAGGCCGTGCTCGACGCGGCGGCCCGCAAGCCCCTGATGGGCGTGTGCGTGGGCATGCAGATGCTGCTGGACCACAGCGAGGAGCAGGACACCCCGGGCCTCGGGCTGATCCCCGGCCAGGTGAAGCGCTTCCAGCTCGAAGGCCGCCTGCAGCCTGACGGCAGCCGCTACAAGGTGCCGCAGATGGGCTGGAACCGCGTGTTTCCGACGCGCCCGCACCCGGTGTTCGCCGGCGTGCCCGACGGCGCCTGGTTCTACTTCGTGCACAGCTACTACACCACGCCGACGGCGCCCGCCCACAGTGCCGCCGAGACGGAATACGGCGAGCGCTTTACCTGCGCCGTGGCCCGGGATAATATTTTCGCCACCCAATTCCACCCCGAGAAAAGCGCCGCGCTGGGCCTGGCCCTCTACCGCAATTTCCTGCACTGGACGCCATGAGGACGCCCCCCGTCTCCCGCCCCTGCACGAGCGCCGCTTTTCTCCGCCCCGCATTCCCCTTCAACTTTCTCCCACCACCTGCACTTCGGCCATGCTGCTGATTCCTGCCATTGACCTGAAAGACGGCAAATGCGTCCGCCTGCAACAAGGCGACATGAACGCCTCCACCACCTTCGGTGAGGATCCCGCGGCCATGGCACGACGCTGGGTCGATGCCGGCGCCCGGCGCCTGCACCTGGTGGACCTCAACGGCGCCTTCGCGGGCAAACCGGTGAACGAGGCGGCCATCAAAGCCATCATCCGCGAGGTGGGGGACGACATCCCCATCCAGCTGGGCGGCGGCATCCGGGACCTCGACACCATCGAGCGCTACCTGGACGATGGCCTGTCCTACGTGATCATCGGCACGGCCGCGGTGAAGAACCCGGGCTTCCTGAAGGACGCGTGCTCGGCCTTCGGCGGCCACATCATCGTGGGCCTGGACGCCAAGGACGGCAAGGTCGCCACCGATGGCTGGAGCAAGCTCACCGGCCACGAGGTGATCGACCTCGCCCGCAAGTTCGAGGACTACGGCATCGAGGGCGTGATTTACACGGACATCGGCCGCGACGGCATGCTCAGCGGCGTGAACATCGAGGCCACGGTCAAGCTCGCGCAGGCCCTGTCCATCCCGGTGATCGCCTCGGGCGGCCTCTCCAATCTCCGCGACATCGAGGCGCTGTGCGCCGTCGAGGGCGAGGGGGTCGAGGGCGTGATCTGCGGCCGCGCCATCTACACGGGCGATCTTGACCTCGCGGCCGCGCAGAAGCGGGCGGACGAGCTCTCCGAAGCCCAGGCCTGATCGCTCCCCACCTGCCATCAAGGGGCCGCTCGCGCAGCGGCCCTTGTTCTTGAAGGACCCGCGCCATGCTGGCCAAACGCATCATTCCCTGCCTGGACGTGACCGGTGGTCGCGTGGTGAAGGGCGTCAACTTCGAGTCCCTGCGCGATGCGGGGGACCCGGTGGAGATTGCCGCCCGCTACAACGAGCAGGGCGCCGACGAACTCACCTTCCTGGACATCACCGCCACGAGCGACGGCCGGGACCTGATCCTGCACATCATCGAAGCCGTGGCCTCGCAGGTCTTCATCCCGCTGACGGTGGGCGGCGGTGTGCGTGCGGTGGCCGACGTGCGGCGCCTGCTCAACGCGGGGGCGGACAAGGTCAGCTTCAACTCGGCGGCGGTGGCGAACCCGCAGCTGATCCGCGATGCTTCCGACAAGTACGGCTCGCAATGCATCGTCGTGGCCATCGATGCCAAGCGCCGCCAGGGCGAGGACCTGGCCGCGCGCGGCGAGGGCTGGGACGTCTACACCCACGGCGGCCGCAAGAACACGGGTCTTGATGCCCTGCAGTGGGCCCGCCAGATGGCCGAGTTCGGCGCCGGCGAGATCCTGCTGACCAGCATGGACCGCGACGGCACCAAGATCGGCTTCGACCTGCCGCTCACCCGCGCCGTCAGCGATGCCGTGCCCGTGCCCGTGATCGCCTCGGGTGGCGTGGGCACGCTCGAACACCTGGTCGACGGCATCCAGATCGGCGGCGCCGACGCGGTGCTGGCGGCGAGCATCTTCCACTACGGCCAGCACACCGTGGGCGAGGCGAAGGCGCTGATGGCTTCGCGCGGCATCGAGGTGCGCCAGTGAAGTCACGATCGAAACCCGAGGCCGTTCCGGCCGCGCGTGCCAAGCCTCAGGGTGCGCCGCGCCTGGCGCCGGCCGAGGTCCGCATCATCGGCGGCCAATGGAAGCGCTCCAAGCTGCCGGTGGCGCACAAGCCGGGCCTGCGACCGACGCCGGACCGCGTGCGTGAGACGCTGTTCAACTGGCTGGGTCAGGACCTGAGCGGCTGGCGCGTGCTGGATGCCTTCGCGGGCAGCGGCGCGCTGGGCTTCGAGGCTGCCTCCCGCGGGGCGGACGAGGTGCTGCTGCTGGAGCGTGACGCCGAACTGGCGCGCAGCCTCAACGCTTCCAAGGCCCGCCTCAAGGCCGAAACCCTGCGTGTGGAATCGACGGATGCCCTGGCCTGGATGGCCCGCAGCGCGCCCGCCCGCTTCGAGCTGGTCCTGCTGGACCCGCCCTTCGATGCGGGCCTCTTCGAACCCGCCCTGCGCGCCGCCGCGCCGCTGGTGGTGCCGGGAGGCTATCTGTACGTGGAGTCGCCCGAGCCGCTCACGCCCGCGGCCGAGCTGGGCCTGCAGGCGCATCGCAGCGGCAAGGCCGGCGCGGTGCACTACGCGCTGTTCCGCCGCGAGGGCTGAACCGGCCGTGCGATCCCGGTGAGCCCGCAGAGCCGTGCGAGGCCCGCAAGCCGCCTGCCGGCAGGGCGAATCCCCGCTGCCGCCGAGGGCTCGGGGGCGAGGGATAATCCGGACGCCGTCGCCCCTGATCCCTTGCAGCCAGCCCCCTTGACCTCGCGACGGCCAGGAGCCTGTGTTGACCACTGCCACCGTGCTGACCGCCGTCTATCCCGGCACCTTCGACCCCATGACCCTCGGGCATGAGGACCTGATGCGCCGCGCCAGCCAACTCTTCGAACGCCTGATCCTGGCGGTGGCCGCCGGCCATCACAAGAACACGCTGTTCTCGCCGGACGAGCGCCTGGAGATTGCCAGCGAGGTGGCGGCCCGCTATCCGAACGTCGAGGTGATCGCCTTCCGCGGTCTGCTGCGCGACTTCGTGCAGCAGCACGGCGGCAAGGTGGTGGTGCGCGGCCTGCGCGCGGTGAGCGACTTCGACTACGAGTTCCAGATGGCGGGCATGAACCGCAAGCTGATGCCCGATGTCGAGACGGTGTTCCTGACGCCCTCCGACCAGTACCAGTTCGTCTCCGGCACCTTTGTGCGCGAGATCGCGAAGCTGGGCGGGGACGTGTCGCAGTTCGTCTCGCCCTCCGTCAGCGCGCGCCTCGCGGCCCGCGTGGGCCGGCTGGGCTGAACGCAGGACGAAGGCAGGAGCGAGTCATGGCACTGATGATCACGGACGAATGCATCAACTGCGACGTCTGCGAACCCGAATGCCCCAACGAGGCCATCTCGATGGGCGAGGAGTTCTACCAGATCGACCCCGGCAAGTGCACCGAGTGCGTGGGGCATTTCGATGAACCGCAGTGCGTGCAGCTGTGCCCGGTGGCCTGCATCCCGGTCAACCCCGAGCACGTCGAGAGCCGCGAGACGCTGATGCAGAAGTTCGTGCGGCTGACGCAGGCGGCCTGAGCCGCCGCGCAAGGCCCGGGCAGGCGCTGGATGCGCCCGCCTCGGGCCCTGGACGCCCTTCCCAAGGTGTCCAGGGTGACGAGAGGGCCGTCGGACCTCAGCGCTCGTAGGCCGGCGGGGAATACGGCCCGAGGAAGTTCTCCCAACGGTAGAACTGGTCCGCGTTGACCTTCAGGCTGATGCTGCCGTTGGGGTCGCTGAAGGTCGCGGAGAACTTGGTCTCGCTGATGGTGACGTCGCGAGGCGTCTGGGGCAGCGGGAGCCGGTCATAGTAGGTGCGCGGCGAGGCGATGTAGATCGTGATGCCCCGATCGATGTACAGCTTGCTGAAGTTGTTCTTCACGTACATGCCGACGTCGGTCGTGCCAAGCATCAGCGTGCCCGGCTGAATCCTGTTGATGAAGGCGAAGAGCGGGGAGGCCTCGTCGATGCTGAACGGCGCGGAGATGACCGCCGGCAGCAGGCGGTCCGCCTTGTTGGCGACCAGCCGATTCGCCAGCGAATGGATGAAGTCGCCAAGCACCGGGATGCCATCGAGATTGGTGGTGCAGGCGGTGGTGTGGGACGTCTGTGCCGACACCTGGCCGGACTCGGAGACCCCCGTGAAGGGGTCATGGAGGGCTTCCAGCTTGATGTCGAACAGGTGCACGAAGGCATTGCAGGTCACGCTGAGGGGGCCATAGCTGCCGGAGGCCTGGCCCGCGAACTTGACCCGGATGCCGCTCGCGCCCAGGGCCAGCTTGCCTTGATCGGTGCCCTTCGCCGTCAAGGTCAAGTTGCCGTAGAGGCTCAGGGGCTGGATGATGGCGATGCCCTGGGCGGCGGCTTCCGCGTTGACCCGTTCGCGCAAGGCGGACTCGAGCTTGAAGTAGAAGGCCCGGCTGGCCGCGAAGCCCTGATCGAGGTAGAGACGGCCGCTGCCCTCGGTTTCCTTGTAGAGGGTGGAGTCGCGCCCGAGGAAGTTGATGACCAGGCTGCGGTCTTCGCCTTTGTAGACCAGCTCCTGCGGGGTGACCGTGCCGTCCTTGGGCAAGGCCAGAACCTGTGTGCCGATGCAGAGCGCCAGCGCGCCTGCCCAGTGCTTGATGTGCATGTTTCCTCCCAGAGTGGACGAAAAAAATAACATGCAAAAGAAGCGGTGTGAATGCGAGGCGGCACGGGATGTGCGATTCGCAGTCGGGGGCGCTGCGGCGGTGTGCCGATGTGTGGGCATGTGCGGGCAAGTGCGGGCATGCGCGGCGACGGACCGCCTCCAGCGCCCGGCCCGCACGGCGGGCCACGGGGCGAGCCGCCGTCTTCCCTGGGGTCGAGATCCTAGCGTCGAAGGTCGCCGTCCATCGCGCCATAGCGTGGCGGGCTGGGCCAGGTCCGGGCCTCGGGCACCTGACCCGGCGCCTGCTGCAGCCAGCGCCTCGCCAGCATCCAGCCGCCGTGGCTGACGACGAGCGCGCCCTCTGGCAGGCCGCAGGCGTCGATACGGGCGAGCAGGGCGTTGAGCGATTCGCCCCCTGAGGGCGAGAAGCCGGGGAAGTCCGCGACCCACGCGTCGATCTCGGCCTTGGGGATGTCGGCCCATCGCAGGCCGTCCCAGGCACCGAAGTCGATCTCCCGCAGGTCGTCCCGCTGGTGATGGATCCAGCCCCAGCGCCGCAGCCAGCGGCCGACGTCGGCGCATCGCTGCAGCGGCGATGTCCAGATCTCGTGTGGCAGCCGGTGCCGGCGCGCATGGGCCTGGATGCGTCGGGCCAGGCGCTTGGCGCGGCGCCAGTGCACCGGCACGTCGCTGCGCCCGCCGATGCAGCGACCCTGCACGCCCACGGGACGCGGGTGCCGCCAGACGGTGAGTGCGCCCCTCATGCGCCGGCCGGCCCGAAGTGCGGCAGCAGGGCCAGCGCCGCGAGCAGGAGGGCGAGCTCGCTCAGCTGCTGGCTGGCGCCCAGGTTGTCGCCCGTGTAGCCCCCGAGGCGACGACGCAGCCAGCGGTGCATCCACAGCAGCACCAGTGCCGCCACGCCGAGCTGGGTTCCCAGCATCAGCAGCACGGCGCGCAGCGGCCAGGGGCCGCACAGCAGGGGCAGGGTGAGCGCGGTGGCCATCAGCGCGGCGGCGGCCAGCGAGTCGCCGCCGATCTGCGTGGCCAGCGGCTTGGCCTTGGCATGCTCGGCATCACCCGCATAGGGCAGGGTGCGCATCAGCAGCAGCGGCGCCAGGCGCGAGGCCATGTGAACCCAGAACAGCAGCAGCACGGCCAGCAGCGGTGCCTGCTCGGCCAGCGCCGACAGCGTGGCCGCCTTGAGGCCCAGCAGCAGGATCAGCCCGAGCGCGCCGTAGCTGCCCAGGCGGGAGTCCTTCATGATGAGCAGGGCCTTCTCGCGGCTCACTGCGCCGCCCAGGCCGTCGCAGGTGTCGGCCCAGCCGTCCTCGTGGAAGCCCCCGGTGAGCCACACGCTGGCGGCGATGGCGAGCAGCGCCGCGACCGTCGACGGGAACAGGAGCAGCGCGAGGCCGAAGAGGCCGGCGCTGAAGAGCCCCACGACCGCGCCTACCGCTGGAAAGTAGCGTGCGCACTGCTGCAGCCACACCGGCTCGAAGCCTACCCAGGCCGGGATCGGCACGCGGGTGAAGAACTGCAGGGCGATGAGGAAGAGGCGGGTTTCGTGCAGCAGGCGGCGCATGCGGATGGGGCCGGTGCGCCGGCCGCGGCCGGGGCGCTCAGCCCTGCTCAGGCGGGTTCAGGGGGAGCTCGATGATAAAGCCGGTGCCCGGACGCGGGTCCGGGTCCAGGCGCATCCGGCCCTGCATCATCTGGCACAGCTGCGCCACGAGATGCAGGCCCAGCCCGGGGGTCTGCACGGCATCCCCGCCCTGCAGCAGCTGCTCCCGCAGCGCTGCGGGCAGGCCGCGGCCGTTGTCCCGGTAGTGCAGGCGGGCCCAGTCGCCGTCGATCTGCACCTGCAGCTGGATGCGGCGGTCCCCGATGCCCTCGAAGGCATGGGCGCAGCTGTTGCGCAGCAGCTTGGCCAGCAGCTGCGACAGTTGCCCGCCGCACATCACCACCGGCGCGGCCGGCGGCAGGTCGAGCTCCAGCCGCGCGCGGGCGCCCTTGAGCAGCGCACCATGCACGCGAAGGATGTTGCGCAGGTAGTCGCAGAGGTCGAAGGCGGAGACCTTCTGCTGGGCCTGGTCGGCCGCGTAGGTCTTGAAGCCCGAGAGCATGTCCGAGGCGCGGCGCAGATGGGCGCCGGCCAGCTGGCTGGCGTCGGCGATGCGCTGGGCCAGGTCGGCGGCCTCGGCGGCGGTCAGGCGTCCGGCCTTGAGGCCCTTGAGCAGCCGCTCGGCGAACTCGTCGAGCCCGGAGCAGGCCGTGACCGCCACGCCGATGGGCGAGGCGATGTCGTGCGTCATGCCGGCCACGAGGCTGCCCAGCGCGGCCATGCGTTCCTGCTCGATCAGGCGGCCCGTGGCGCGCAGCTGGCGCTCGCCGTGTTCGACCAGCAGCTGCTGCTCGTGCTCGCGGGCCAGCAGGTTCAGCAGCTCGGCGCTGCAGCGGCCGGCCAGCGCCTGCATGAGCTCCAGCGCGAACAGGCGGCGCTCCCAGGGAATGGCCGCCTGGTCCAGGATCGCGAGCAGGCCGATGACGCGGTTCTCGGCATCGACGAGCGGCAGTCCCAGGTAGCTGTGAATGCCCATCTCGACCAGCAGCGTGTCGGTCGGATAGGCCTGCTGCACGCCGCTGGCGTGGTAGCAGACCGCGCCGTCGGCCACGTTGCGGCAGGGCGTGCCCTGGAGCGAGTAATCGAACGGGGCCGTCCAGTCGTCGCCATGCCAGAAGGCCAGCAGCTCGGCCCGCAGGCCCTGCGGCGCCGCCCGGATCGCACCGATGAAGCAGGCGTGCACGCCCAGCTCCGTGGCAAGGCCGCGCGTGACCGCCTCGAAGAGCGCGGCCCCGTGCTGCGGGCCCATGGCGAGGTTCAGCGCGCGCAGCGCCTGCTCGATGTTCGGCTCCGGCGTGCGGGGGGTCATGTCGGGGCTCAGACGCGGTCCGGCAGTCGCTGGTAGATGTCCTGGACGGCGTCCAGATTGGCCAGCAGCAGGTCCACCAGCTTGGGATCGAACTGCGTGCCGGCCTGTTCCCGGACGTAGGCCAGCGCCTCGTCGAAGCCCCAGGCCTTCTTGTAGCAGCGGTCGCTCACGAGGGCGTCGAAGACGTCCACCAGCGCCACGATGCGGCCGGCCACGTGGATCTGCTCGCCGGCCAGGCCGCGCGGGTAGCCCTGGCCGTCCCAGCGCTCGTGGTGCTCGTGGGCGATGATGGCGCCCAGCTGCAGGATGCGCTTGTCGGACTTGCTGAGCAGCTCGTAGCCGATGCGGGCATGGGTCTGCATGACCTCCCACTCCTCGGCGTCGAGCTTGCCGGGCTTGTTCAGCACGCGGTCCGGGATGCCGATCTTGCCGACGTCATGCAGCGGCGCGGCCTGCCGCATGAACTCGACGTCGCCCGCCTTCATGCCGACGAGGTCCGCCAGCAGGGCCGCCAGCTCGCCGACGCGGCGCACGTGCGCACCGGTTTCCTTGGAGCGCTTCTCGACGGCCTCGCCGATGATGTAGACGGTGGAGCGCTGGGTGTCCGCGATCTCCTCGCGCAGCAGCAGGCTCTCGTAGGTGATGGCGACGTTCGCGCAGAAGATCTCCAGCAGCTCGCGCGCCTCGGCGTCCACGGGCTCGGAGAAGACCATGTACAGCAGGCTCTCGTTGCCACTGCTGGTGCGGTAGTAGCCGACGAAGCAGAGGTCCTCGAAATGGCTCTGCTGGTCATGCAGGGCCTTGTCCAGCGAGACCTTGACCTCGTCCGGCAGGCTGTCGACCTCCTCGTCGACCAGCAGCTTGGAATACTCGGACGTCGCGGCCAGCACCTTCAGGCGGCCCTCGATGTGGGAGGCGGCGTAGGCGGAGATGCGGCTGGCGCACAGGCCCTGGGCCTCGTAGCCCAGCAGGTGCGCCACCTGCTCCAGCACGGCCGAGGCGAAGCGGCGCAGGTTCTGGCTGTCGTAGATGCGGGTGATGGCGTCGATCGATCGGCGCAGGGCCTGGCGCGACTGATCGATGATCATGATGTCCCGGTAGGACCGCAGCGCCGAGTAGAAGACCGTGATCAGCTTGCGCTTGGTGAGCTCGGTCTTCTCCTTGTAGTCATTGATGTCGTAGGTCTTGATGACATGCTCTTCGGGCGCCTGCCCCGGCTGCCCGGTGCGCAGGACGATGCGCACATGGTGGTTCTCGAGCTCCTCGCGGATGTAGCGGGCGAGATCGAGGCCGGCGTGCTCGGACTCCATCACGACGTCCAGCAGCACGAGCGCGATGTCCTGGCGGGCCTGCAGCAGCTCCCGGGCCTCGGTGGCGCTGTAGGCGTCCAGGAATTGCAGGCGGCGGCCGGCGAACTCGAAGTCCGCCATGACCAGTTGCGTCACCTGATGAACCGCGGGATCGTCGTCGACGATCATCACCACCCAGGGGTCGATTGCTTTCGTGCGTCCGTGAGGAAGTTCCTCAGGAAGTTCGTCAGCAAACACCAAGTCGGACATTGCTTGCTCCCATGTGCAGAGGCTGGGCTCATTATGGTGGCAAGTCTTGCCCTTGTGGTGCGGCCCCGGTGCGGCGCTGTGGCAGGGAAGAGGCAAAAGGGCGGCCGGGCGGCGGCCGCTGTCCCGGCCTTCGGGGGCGCTGCCGCAGGCGACCGAGCCCGGGTGTGCAGGAGGTCACGAAACGGGCCGCGGCCCGCGTGTCAGTCCTGTCGTTCGCTGACCCCGGCGGCGGCGAAGCTGGCCATCTCGGCCAGGATGCGGCAGGCCGACTCCAGCAGCGGCCAGGCCAGCGCGGCGCCCGAGCCCTCGCCCAGCCGCAGGCCCAGGTCCAGCAGCGGCTGCGCCTGCATCTGCGCCAGCATCAGGCGGTGGGCCTGCTCGTTCGAGCGGTGGGCGAAGACGCAGCGCTCCAGCACGGCCGGCTGCAGGCGCGCGGCCACGAGCACGGCGCTGCTGGTGATGAAGCCGTCGACCACGATGACGCGCCGCTCCAGGGCCGCCTGCAGCACGGCGCCGACCATCATCGCGATCTCGAAGCCGCCGAAGGCCTGCAGCGCCGCCAGCGGCGTGCGGGCGTCCGGATGGCGCGCCAGCACCTGGCCGAGGATCTCCGTCTTGCGGGCGAGCTGGGCATTGTCAAGACCTGTCCCCCGGCCCACGCAGTCGGCGATGGGCAGGTCCGCCAGGCGTGCGAGCAGCAGCGCCGCGGCCGAGGTGTTGCCGATGCCCATCTCGCCAAGGATCAGGACGTTGCCGGGCTGTGCCGACAGCAGCCCACGCCCGGCGCCGACGGCGGTGGCGCACTGGTCGGCCGTCATCGCGGGGTGCTCCAGGGCATCGGCCGTGCCCGGGGCCACCTTGGCCTGGATCAGGCCGGGGCGGGGGGCGAAGTCGTGCCGCACGCCGGCGTCCACGACGCTCAGCGCCAGGCCGTGCTGCCGCGCCAGCACGCTCACCGCGGCACCGCCGGCCAGGAAGTTCTCCACCATCTGCCAGGTGACGTCGGACGGGTAGGCCGACACGCCACGCGCCGCCAGGCCGTGATCGCCCGCGAACACCATGAGCTGCGGCTGCTTCAGCTGCGGAGTCTCGGTGCCGAGGATCAGGCCCAGGCGCTGCATCAGCGTCTCAAGCTGGCCGAGCGAGCCAAGGGGCTTGGTCTTGCTGTCGATGCGGGCCTGCAGGCGTTCGGCGAGGGCGGCGTCGTGAAGGCTGGGAAGGGTCGGGATCAGGTCGTTCATCATCAGGAGAGGGGCGGGCGGTTGCTGGGCGTCTGTGACAGGACGGTGGATCGGATGGCGGCCAGGACCTGGGGCGCGCCGCGCTCCAGGGCGGCCAGGCCGGGGGCCAGGATGTCGGCGGACTTGATCTCCGCCAGCCGGGCGCCCAGGCCCTCGAAGCCCGGGCGGGCGAGGACCTTCTCGGGCACGAATTTCTTGCCGCACCAGGAGCCGAGGATGAGCTGCGGCTCGCGCGCGAGCACCTCGTCGTGGCTCACGATGCGCTGCTTGGCGAAGCCGGCGCGGGCGCGGTCGGCAAAGACGTCATGGCCGCCGCACAGCTCGATGATCTCGCTCACCCAGCCGATGCCGCAGATGAGCGGCTCGTCCCACTCCTCGAAGAAGACGCGCGGCCGCCAGGGCAGGGCCGCGGCCTCATCGGCGAGGCGCTGCTCCTGGGCGACGAGGTGGGCGCAGAGCTGTTCGCCCTCGGCCTCGCGCTGCACGAGCGCGGCCAGGCGGCGCACCATGGCGTGGATGCCGGCGATGTCGCGCTGGTCGAACCACAGCGTGGGCAGGCCCGCGGCCTCGCACTCGGCGAGCAGCGGCTTCTGCAGGTCGGAGAAGCCGATCACGAGGTCCGGCTGCACGGCGAGGATGCGCTCCAGCTTCATGCTCGAGAAGCCGCTGATCTTGGGCTTCTCGGCGCGGGCCTCGGGCGGATGGACGCTGTAGCCGGAGATGCCGGCCACACGGTCCTGGGCACCGAGGCGATAGAGCACTTCCACGGCCTCGGTGGACAGGCAGGCGATGCGCTGCGGCGCGGTGGGGAAGGGGGGTGACGGGGTCATGCGGAGGGTTCCAGCAAATGCATCAGGGCACCCGGCGCGAAGTGGCGGTCCACGTAGTCCGCAAGGCCTTCGAACACCGGCTCCAACCCTCCTCCTTCGACCCCGAACAGGGCCTTCAGCAGGGCCGGCTGCTCGAACAGACCGTGGGCGTAGAGCCCCAGCACGTTCGACTGCTGCCAGCCCACCACGCTGCCGTCCTGCTCGTGCAGGATCTCGGTCGCGGCCGCCAGCGACGGGTGCTGGACGGTGCGGCCATGGTGAATCTCGTACCCTTCGAGGGTCAGGTCTTGCAGGGCCTGCCAGGGCGCTGCGAGGGTCGGCCCGAAGCGCAGGCGGGCGGGACGCAGCAGCTTCTCGCGCTCGAAGCGCGTCACCAGCGGCAGCAGGCCCAGGCCGGGCGCATTGCCGTCGATGCCGTGCGGGTCCACCAGGGTCTCGCCCAGCATCTGCAGGCCGCCGCAGATGCCCATCAGCGGCTTGCCCGCGGCGGCGTGCGTGGCGATGGCGGCATCGAGGCGCTGCTCGCGCAGCCAGGCGAGGTCGGCGGCCACGGCCTTGGAGCCCGGCAGGATGATCCAGTCGGCGCCGGCGAGGCTGCGGGCATCGCGTGCCCAGACCAGCTGCACGCCGGGCACCTGGCGCAGCGGTTGGAACTCGTCGAGGTTGGACAGCCGCGGATACGCCACGATGGCGATGCGCAGCCCCTGGCCCGTGCTCTGCTCGTCGAACACGCCGTCCTCCTCGGGCAGGCCATGCTGGCGCCACATGGGCAGCACGGCCAGCGTCGGCACGCCCGTCATCTGCTGCAGCATCTCCGGGCCCGGCGCCAGCAGGCGGGCGTCCCCTCGGAAGCGGTTCAGCACATAGCCGCGGATCAGCGCGCGCTCCTCGGGCGGCAGCAGCTGGTGCGTGCCGTAGAGATGCGCGAAGGCGCCGCCGCGGTCGATGTCCGTCGCCAGCAGGCAGGCGGCCTGCACCTCGCGGGCGGTGCGCATGTTGACGTAGTCGGAGGCATGCAGGTTGATCTCGGCCGGCGAGCCCGCGCCCTCGATCACCACGACGTCGTTCTCGGCCATCAGCGCGTGCAGCGCGGCGCGTGCGTGCGGCCACAGCAGCTCGCTGCGCTCGCGCCAGGGCGCGCGGCTGAGCGCCTCGTCCACCTCGCCCAGCACCACCACCTGCGAGGCCGTGTCCGCCTCCGGCTTGAGCAGCACCGGGTTCATGCGCACATCGGGCGGGCAGCGTGCGGCCAGCGCCTGGAAGTACTGGGCCGAGCCGATCTCGCCCATCCTGCTGGCCAGGCCGTTGCCAAGCCCGGCCGCCCCCCCTTGCGGGGCCGGCGGCGTACCCGCAGGCGAGGGTCGGACAGGGACGACCCTGGCGTTGTTGCTCATGTTCTGCGCCTTGTACGGCGCCACCTTCAGGCCCTGGCGCGCATACCAGCGGCACAGGGCCGTGGCGAGGAAGCTCTTGCCGGCACCGCTGGTCGTGCCCAGCACCATCACGGCGCGCGCGCGCCCGGTCGTCTTGTTCAGAGGCATTCGATGTCCATGAGGGCTTGCAGCAGCGCGTCCTGGCTCTGCGGCCGCTGGACCGAGAGCCGGACCCAGCCCGGAGCCCCGAGCGAGGTCGCGTTGCGCAGCTTGATGCCGTGCTGGCGCAGGGCCAGCAGCAGCGAGGGAACGTGGGTGCCGGAGGGCGGGCGCCACAGCGAGAAATTGCAGACGCTCGGCCGCGCCACCCAGCCGTGCCGGTGCAGGGCGCTGTGCTGCGAGAGCCGCCAGCCCCGCAGCTGCTCGCGCTGCTGCCGCAGGGCCTCGCGGGTCTCGGGCTGCCAGGCCTGTGACAGCAGGGCCACGCCTTCGGCCGACAGCACCCAGCTCGGTGCGAGCCGGCGCAGTTGTGCGGCGGCCTCGACGGCGGCCAGCGGCGCCTCGATCAGGCCGGCGCGCACGCCCGTCAGGCTCAGCGCCTTGTTGGGGCAGCGCAGACGCCAGGCGCGCTCGGCCAGGGCCGGTGGCAGCTGCGAGCGGCCATCGAGGCGAAGGGCCTCGTAGGCGAGGTCGATGGCGAGCTCGGAGCCGCTGTTGAGGAGCGCGTCGCCCAGCGCCTGCCAGGCGTCCGGCAGCGGGCTGGCGCCCGTCGGATTGCAGGGGTCGCAGACCCATACCAGCGCCGGGCTCATCATCGGCAGCCCGTCCTCCTGGGCGCACAGGCCGCGGGAGAGCGAGGGCAGGTCCTCGTAGGCATGAACGCGCAGGCCCAGCGCCTCGGCCGCGGCGGCGTACTCGCCAAAGCCCGGCCGCGGCACCCAGACATGGCGCAGGCCCTGCAGGGTGGCCCACAGCGTCAGCCGGCGGATGGCCTCGGCGCCGCCCGCGCTGGGCAGGAGAAGCTCCTGCGGATGCGCCAGCTGGGTGGCCAGCGTGCGGCGAAGCTGCGCATAGGCCGGGTCCGGGTAGCGGGTGCGGTCCGCCGCGTCCACCGCCCTCAGCACGGACGCCGGCGTGGGCAGCGGGCTGGCATTGCTGGAGAAGTCATGCTGCACCTCGGGGCCGTCGTCGGGGCCGCCGTGCTCGATCAGGGGCGGCATGTGCGTGTCCATGCCGGAGGCCAGGGCGGGGTCCATCGAGGGGTCCATCGGGGGGGCCATTGGCCCGGCCTTCACCATGGCTGGCCTCCGCGCAGGACCAGCGCCAGCCCCATCAGCAGTAGCGCCGCGAGGCCCAGCGTGAGCCGGGCATGGGCGATGGCGCGCGAGATGTCGGCGGCGGCCGGCTCGCGGCCGGCCTCGTTCAGCACATAGACGCCCGGCTTGCCCAGGCGCAGGGCCAGGTGCAGCGCCATGGCGCCCATGGGCCAGCCGCCGTTGGGCGAGGGCGTGCGGCGGGACTCCCGCCACAGGGCGGGCCAGCGCGCGGCCGGCAGCATCAGCAGGCCGGTGATCCGGGCGGGGATGAAGGACAGCAGGTCGTCCAGGCGGGCCGCGCACTTGCCGGCCCATTCCCAGGGGCCGCGGTAGCCCCACATGGCGTCCGCCGTGTTGGCGAAGCGGTACAGCGCCGCGCCGGGCAGGCCCGCCACCGCGAACCAGAACAGCGGTGCGACGACGGAATCGTTGAGATTCTCCGCGAGCGTCTCGATCGCGGCTTCGCGCACCTGGGCGTCGCTCAGGCCCCGCGTGTCCCGGCTCACGAGGCGCGACAGCCGGGCCCGGCCGTCCTCCAGCGATGTCTGCAGTGCATGTTCCACGGCCACCACCTCCTCGCGCAGCATGCGCCAGGCCAGCAGCGGCTTCAAGATCAGACCCATGAAAAGCAGGGCCATCCCCCACCGGAGGGGGCTTCGCCAGGGCTGGATGCCTTCCCAGATCAGCGCCTCGGCGCCCCAGGCCGGCAGCACGCACAGGACGGCACCCAGCAGCCACAGCAGGCCGCCGGCGGCCAGCGCCCGACCGGGGGCCAGCGCGGGCAGGCCGCGCTTGAAGGCGCCGAGGTAGCGGCCCATGGCCACGACCGGATGCGCCCAGGCGGGCGGCTCGCCGAAGAGGCGGTCCGCCAGCAGCGCCACGGCCATCGCGGCGGGGAAAAGCCAGGTCGTCTCCATCACGCCGGGCTCAGTCCTCGATGCCGCGCTGGGCCGGTACGCCGGCCTTGAAGTGATGCTTGACCAGCGTCATCTCGGTGACCGTGTCCGCCAGGTCGATCAGTTCCTGCGGCGCGCGCCGGCCGGTGAGCACCACGTGCACGTGAGGCGGGCGCTCGCGCAGGACCTGCAGCACGGGCTCCAGCGGCAGCCAGCCGTAGCGCAGGGGGTACATGATCTCGTCCAGCACCACGAGGAAGTGCTCGCCGGCACGGATCGTCGCCTCGGCCCGGGCCCAGCCTTCGCGGGCCAGCTCGGCGGAATGCTCCAGGTCCTTGCTCTTCCAGGAGAAGCCGTCACCCAGGCCCTCGATGGGCACGCCCAGCTGCTCGAAGAGGCGGTGCTCGCCGAAGCGGGCCGACGGCACCTTCATGAACTGGTAGATCTTCACGGCCTTGCCGCGGCCGTGGGCGCGCAGCGCGAGACCGAAGGCGGCCGTGCTCTTGCCCTTGCCGTCGCCCGTGTGGACGAGGATCAGGCCGCGCCGCTCGGCGGTGGGGATGACGCGTTCGCGGTCGACGGGCGGGGCTTCAATTTCCATGGTCAGGGGCTTTCATCAACAGGTCCTGGAGCGGGCGGCGCTGGCGCCAGCCGGCCAGCTCCAGCAGGGGTTGTTCGTGGAAGGCCGGCACCGGCCCCAGGCACAGCAGGCCCAGCGGGCGGGCGCCGGGCGGCAGCGCCAGTGTGGCCGCCAGCGCCTCGGGGTCGAACATGGACACCCAGCCCAGGCCGAGATTCTCCACGCGGGCGGCCAGCCACAGGTTCTGCACCGCGGCGCCGGCCGAGCACAGGGCCATTTCCTGCGGCAGGGTGCGGCGGCCGAAGACGGTGCCGTCGTCCGGCGGCAGGATGAGGGCCAGCAGTTCGGCGCAGTCCCGCAGCCCCTCGACCTTGAGCCGCAGGAACTCGTCCGCCCGTGCGCCGAGGGCCGCCGCGGTGGCCTGGCGCTCGGCCTCCACCAGCGGGGCGAGGCGCTCGCGCCAGGCGGGCGTGGACAGGCGCATGAAGCGCCAGGGCTGCATCAGGCCCACGGAGGGCGCCTGGTGCGCGGCCAGCAGCAGGCGCTCGAGCTGCTCGTCGGGCAGGGGCGGACCCGGCACGAAATGGCGGCAGTCGCGGCGCCGGGCGATGGTCTGGCGCACGGCCTCGCCCTGCTCGGGGGTGAAGTGATGTGGGCTGGCGTTCATCTCGGTCTCAGAGCTTCACTCGCACGCTGAAGCGCAGGCTGCGCGGTTCCATGGGATGGACCAGCCGCCCGGCCAGGCCTTCGCCACCGCCGCAGGCCGCGCCCTCGCGGCGCGTGCAGGCATTGCCCCAGTACTCGATGTCATGCGCCTTCGTGTTCAGGGCATTGAGCAGGTCCAGCCCCAGCTCCCAGCCGGGTGCGGGACGCCAGGACAGCTTGGCGTTGACGGTGAACGCGCCGCCGGAGCGTTCGCGGCCGCTCTCCTCCAGCGCATAGCGGCCGATGTAGCGCAGGCGCAGGCCGGCGCTCCAGGCGCCGCCCGGGTCGTGGCTGGCGCTGAGCGAGGCGCTCAGCGGGATGGCATTGGGCACCTGGCGGCCGCCGTTCTCGGCCTCGACGAAGCGGGCGCGGGACCAGGCGATGTCGGCATCGATGAGCCAGTCCCGGCCCAGGCGGATGTCGTTGGACCACTCCAGGCCCAGGCGGCGGGAGGCGCCGCGCGCCTCGGTGACGCCCTCGTCGCCCACGAAGACCAGCTCCGAATCGAGGTCGGCCTGCCACAGGCTCCAGCTGGCCTGCCAGCCCGGGCCGAAGCGGTGGCGCAGGCCCAGCTCCTGGCTGCGCGTGCCGGCGAGCATCGGCAGCGGATCCTGCGCGCTGCCGTCCTGCGGATTGAAGCGGCTGGTGGCGCCGCGGGCGTCGTTGGAGCGGAAGCCGCGGCCCCAGTGCGCAGACAGCTCGGTCTCGGGGCTCCAGCGGTGCACGAGACCCAGGCGGGGGCTGAGGCGGCTGTCGCGGGCCGTGCCGCCATTGCCGGCATTGAACTCGCCGCCCAGCGCCTCCACCTGGGCCTGGACGCGGTCCCAGCGCGCGCCCAGCACGGCGCGCCAGTCGGGCGTCAGCGCCTGCTGCAGCTCGGTGAACACGCCCAGGGCATCCTGGCGGACGCGGTCCTCGCGCACCGTGCGCTGGCGCACGCGGTCCACGGTGTCATAGAGGCCCAGGGTGGCGATGCGGTCGTGCCGCCACTGCAGGCCCCAGCTGAACTGGGCGGGGGCCAGGTCTTGCCACAGGGCCAGGCGCGACTGCTGCGCCTGCCAGGCGAAGCCCAGCACCTGGCGTCGGTCCAGCTGCTCGTGCTGGTCGCCGTCCGGGCCGTTGATGAAGCCGGAAGGGGCCGAGTAGAGCTGCAGGCCGTAGTCGATCACATAGGCCGTGGCCTGCTGCTGCCAGGGGCCGCGGCGGCCGGCCCAGTCCACGCTGAGGCTGTGGCGGTGGGTGAGGCCGCCGTCATCGGGCGAGAGCGTGCCGTAGCGGCCGATCTCGCCGGACTCGATCGCGCGCAGCGGCACGTGCTCGCTGGCCTTCCAGCGCGCGGTGTAGCCCATCAGGCTCACGGAGAGCCCCTCGCGCTCATCACCCGTTGACCAGCGCAGCACGGCATTGCGCCGCTGCAGGCCCTCGGGCTGGTCCCAGGGGCCGTCGTTGCGGCTGGCTTCGAGGGCCGCGAGCGCCTGGCCGCCGCCCAGCGGGTGACTGCCGGCCAGCAGCGCGCGACGGAAGTTGTGGGGCCCCAGGCCCAGCTCGGCAAAGGGCTGGGCGAGCTCGCGCACGTAGGCGATGCGCGAGGCGCCGGTGGTGGCGAAATCCCCATCCTCGGCGGCGAAGGCGCCCTTGCGATAGCGCAGGCTGTCCACCAGCTCGGGCATCAGGAAGTTCAGGTCCATGTAGCCCTGGCCGTGCGCGTGGCTGGCCATGTTCACCGGCATGCCCATCAGCAGCGTGGCGAAGTCGCTGCCGTGGTCGAGGTTGAAGCCGCGCAGGAAGTACTGGTTGGCCTTGCCGTCCCCGCTGTGCTGGGTGACGATCATGCCCGGCATGGCCTCCAGCAGCTCGGCCGGGCGCAGCAGGGGCTTGGTGGCCAGACGCTCGGCACCGACCTCGCCCTGTGAGGCGCTCTCCGCGCTGCCCAGCACGGCCCGGCCCTGCACTTCCACCTTGTCGACCTTCTCGGCCTTCTCGAGCGTTTGGGCCTGCAGGGTCAGCGTGACAGGGGCGCACATCGCCAGCAGCCAGGGTGACGGGCGGACGGGACGGCGGGACGGGGATCGTTTCAGATTCATGCAGGGCGGAGGGGATGGGACGCCGCAGCGCCGGTGAAGAAGGCAGGCGCGCCGGCCCGGAACCAGCGCCAGCTCGCGCCGCAGGCCATCAGCAGGCCCATCAGCACCCAGGCCAGCGCGGTGGACAGCGGCGAGGCGCCCGTGACGCGCAACGGCGGCGCCGGGGGCACGGGCGTCAACTGCAGGCCGCGCACGACGGGCGGCGGGACGGCGTCGGAGGCCTGAGGGGGCTTGGGCGCGGCCGGGCGCGGCGCTGGCGCTGGCGACTGGGGCAGCTGACCTTGCACCCAGCGCCGGACGCCGGCCAGCTCGTCGGGCCGGCTGCGGGCGCTGCGCAGCTCGGCATAGCGCTGGGCCAGCTCGCGGCGCGTGGCCGCGTCGGGATGCCAGTGGCCTTGCGCCGCGGCGCGCACGAGGCCGGCCAGCGTCTGCGCATAGCTCTCCTTGTGCTGGGCCAGCCATTGCGGGATCTGCAGCTGGTGCTTGTCGCGCACCAGCACGTCGAAGAGGCTTTGCCAGTGGTCGGGGCGCACGGTCTCGGGGGCCATGTTCTGCCAGCCCAGGGTGAACTGCACGGTCTTGAGCACCTGCAGCGCGCCGGCATAGCCTTCGTCCCGCTGGGCCTTGAGCCAGCCGGGGTGGAGGTAGCGGCCCTGCATCTCGAGGGCGATGGCGCGGCTGGCGCTCTCGGTCTGCGGCTCGGTGGCGTCCTGCAGCTGGCTGACGTGCAGCTGCAGCGCCTCCTTGCGGCCGGCCGCCTTGGCGGCTGCGGCGAGGCCGCCCAGGTACTGGAAGGGATCGTCCGAGCTGAGCATGGCGTAGAGGTGGGAGCTGCGGGACATCAGCGCCGCGTCCGTGCGCTTGAGTTGGGACGCGAAGGCGCTGCGGGCCGTGCGCTCGTCCACCGCCAGCGGCTCGCCCTGCACATAGGGCTGGCTCATGCTCTGCAGGAACAGCCCGCCCAGGCGCGGGTCCTCGCGCTTCTGTCCATCGGACTGCAGGGCCTCGGCCACGCCGGTGCCGTAGGCGCCCACGCTGTTGCCGAACATCCGCGCCTGCGCCAGCTGGCGGGCCTGCGCGGGCTTCATGCCTTGCTTGCGCAGTTCCTGCTCGACCTCGCGGCTGTGGCGGGTGATGGCGTTGTCGCCTTCCTGCTCCGCGGCCGACGCGGCCAGGGCCACGGCCTCGTCCAGCAGCTTCATCAGGCCGGGGAACTGGTCGCGGTAGGAGCCGGTGATGGACAGCAGCACATCGATGCGAGCGTGGCCCAGCTGGTCCGGCGGAACGAGGCGCAGCTTCGTCGGGCGGCCGTTCTCGTCCCACACCGGCTCGACGCCCAGCGCGGCCAGGGCCTGGGCTTCCATCAGGCCCTGATGACGCAGGGTCTCGCCGGCCCACAGCGAGAGGGCCAGGCGCTGCGGCGGCTTCGTACCTTTGGCCTGCTCGGCCCACCATTGCCTGAAGAGGCGCTGGGCGGCCTCGTAGGCCTGGGGCGTGGGCAGGCGGGCCGGATCCAGGCCGCTGAGGTTGCGGCCGGTGGGCAGGCTGTCGGGATTGCGCAGCGGGTCGCCGCCGTAGGCGGCAGGCACGAAGCGGCCTTCCAGCGCGGCCAGCAGGCCCGGCATCTCGCCCTCGTGCGTCAGCCGGCGCTCCATCTCCTGGGCGCGCAGGGCCAGCTGGTAGAGCGCGGCAGTGTCGATGGGCTTGCGGGCGGCATGGTTGGGCACCGGGCCGTCGGGCTGAGCGGGGCGCAGGTCCAGCTCGCTGGCGGCCCGGGCATCCTGCAGCGCGAGGTCCAACCAGCGCGCGGGTCGTGCGGTGGCCACGCGGTCGTAGTCGATCAGGAAGGCCTCGTCGATGTCCTCGCCCAGGGCCTCGATCAGCGGCACGCGCAGCATCTGCAGCAGCGTGCCGCGGCGCTGGGCCTCGTCCGGCACGCGGCCGAAGACGGCCAGGCCCTGGGGCTGGGCGCTTTGCGCCAGGCGGTCCAGGTAGGGATGCAGCAGCTCCAGGAAGCCGGAGAAGTTGGCGCTGATCTGCGCCGCCGTCCAGCCGAGGTCGCGGTGCAGCTGGTGCTCGACGAACTGCTCCACCATCTGCCGCTCCAGGCCCTGGCGCGTGGGGCCGGGGTCCACGGTCTCCCATTCGTGCATCAGCTCATGCATGCGGGCCATGCGGGCGTTGAAGCCGGCCGGCGCGAAGCTGGGCGTGCGGTGGCTCACCATCAGCGCGCGGCCGCGGCGCTTGGCGGTGAGGGCCTCGCCGAGGTTGTCGACGATGTAGGGGTAGATCACCGGCACGTCGCCCAGGGGAAGCAGGGCGTCGTCGTGCACGTCCAGGCCGCGCAGCTTGCCATTGGCCCATTCCTGCGTGCCGTGGGTGCCGAAGTGGATCAACGCATCGGCCTGCCGCGCCCAGAGGTAGACGGCCAGGTAGTGGTGGGACAGCGGCGTCTTGCTGCGGTGCTGCATCGCGTCGCGGCCCAGGTGCTGGTCCTCCTCGCGCGGGGGCTGGGGCAGCACGGCGAGGTGGCCCAGTTGCAGGCGCGGGATCACGAAGACGGCGCGGCCCTGCGCCTGGCGCACAAAGCGGCTCTGCGCGGGCGGGCCCCAGCGTTGCAGCACGGGCTGGCGCACGGCGGCGGGCAGGGCGTCGAACCAGCGCTGGTAGTCCGCCACCGGCAGGGCGGCGGCCTGGCCGCTGCGCAGCAGCGCGTCGAGGTCGGCGCCGGGGTAGTAGGCCGCCAGCAGGCCCTGCAGCCCCTGGAGCCACTGGGCCTCTTCCCGCGGCTCGACGGCATAGCCGGCGGCCTGCAGGCCCTGGCTCAGCTGCGCCAGGCTGCGCGGCACGTTGAGGAAGCTGGCGCCGAAGTTGCTGGCCCCGGCGGGGTAGTTGTAGACGAAGAGGCTCAGGCGCTTGTCCGCCGCGGGCTGGTCCTGCAGGGCGATCAGGCGGCGCGCCTTGGCCGCCACGGCCTCGCCCTGGCGGGAAATGAGCTGCGGCTCGGCGCCGCCCGCGGGATGGGCCACGACCAGCACGGGGTCGATCAGTCCGGCGCTCTCCGGTTGCGCCAGGTAAAAGGGGATGTCGCTTTGCGCGAGGCCCGTGCTGCCGCTCTCCCATTGCGCGATGTCGCCCTGGCGGAAGGGCAGCGTGGCGAGCACGGGCCTGCCCCAGCGCTCGAACAGGGTCTGCAGCGAGCCGGCCTTGGGCATCAGCGTGTGCGTGACCAGCACATCGTGCAGGGGCTGACCTTCAGGCGCCAGCAGGGCCTGCAGCTGGGTCTCGTCCAGAGGGCTGGCGAAGGCCGCGAGCGCCTGCAGGCCCTGGGCCTCGAACTGGCGCAGCCAGGCGTCCAGCCAGGCCGTCTGGCCCTGGACGAAGTGGTAGCGGTGCAGCAGGATCACGACCCGCTTGCGCGCGCCGCCTTGTGCGTGCAGGTCGGCCCAGCGGCGGGCGGCGTCGGCATCCGGCAGCAGGGCCGGGGCGTCGGGGTGGTAGAAGCCGCGCAGGGGCAGGCGCTGGGCCAGGGGCAGGTCGAGCTTGCGGCCCTCGGCCTGGGCCTTCAGGACCTGGAGGGCGGCCTGCGTGTTGGCGCCGCCGCCGGCCTGCAGCAGCGCGCGCAGGCTGCGCTCGGTGGCGGGGGGCTCGCCGCCCGGGATCCACAGCGGCTGGCGCGAATCCAGGCCGGGCATCTCGGCCAGCACGCCGCGCAGGCGCGTCTCGGCCACGGCATGGGGCGCGTCGATCCACACCCAGCGCGCGGCCTGCACCAGGGCCTGCAGCTGGCGCTGGCGGGCCTGGCGGTCCTTCTCGGCCAGGGCCTCGGCCTGCAGCGGCACCTGCCAGCGCTGCAGGGTGAGGCCAGCCGCCTGGGCCTCACGCGCGACCAGCGCTTCGCGGGCGGCCGGCGTGACGTCGGTGGAGATCCACAGCAGCTGGGCCTGGGCCAGGCGGGCGATGCTCAGCAGGCCCAGCAGCAGTGCGTGCCGCAGCAGGCGGTCAACGCGCATCGGGCGCACCTTCCTCCGGGACGTAGATGACGCTGCCATCCTTGAGCTTGTAGGCCACCCCGGCCTTTACGCCCTGGCCTTCGCTGCTGCCGCCGTTGCCGCGGTACTTGATCTCCTGGCCGTTCTTGCGCACCACGATCTCCATGTCCGGCTCGCCGGCGCGGCGGATCACGGTCTCGTCGGCCTGCGACTGCTGCTGCAGCGCCACGGCCGTCAGCAGGGCGACGACCAGGACGAGGAACACGTCCACGAGGTTGACGGCCGAGAGCATGGGGTCGTCGTCGTCCTCGGTGAGGATGTGCAGGCGATCTCCGCTCATGCCCAACCCCGTTCCTTCTTGATGTCCAGCAGCTCCGCCAGCAGCCAGCGGCGGCGCACGGAATAGACGACCAGCGCAAGGGCGGCGGCGGTCATGGCCAGCACGACGCCGGAGAAGGCCGAGCCGAACACGGCGAGGGCCTGGTGGCCCTGGCCGGCGGCGACCTGCTGCAGCGCGGGGCCCAGGGGCACCATGGTCGCGATCAGGCCCAGCAGCGGGCCCACGCGGCCCAGCAGCCGCGCAGGCTCCAGCTGGCGCACGACCTGCAGCTCGAGCTGCTCCAGGCCGCAGTCGGGCGTGGCCCGCAGCAGGCGGCGTCCCCGGCGGCGCAGCAGGGCGTCCATCAGCGTGGCGCCGGCCGACCACAGGGCATAGACGAAGCCCAGGGCAACGAGGATCAGCACCGGCCACAGCAGGGCCTGGGTGATCTGGGCAAATCCGGATTCGATCAGCATGGGACTCTGGCGCGGGGTCAGCCGCGCAGGAAGCGCGCCACGGCCGGCGCGTTGGAGGGGAAGTAGTGGTGTAGGTAGCTGGCCCGCAGCGAACCCGCCTGGTAGAGCGACTCGCAGGCCTTGCCGCCGTTGGGATTGCTGGCCCGCGCCATCGGCTGGAGCGGCGTCTCCAGCGTCGAGTAATGGAAGGTGTGGCCGCGCAGCGCACCCTCGGGCCAGTCGATCGCCTGCAGGCCCAGGGCCGAGAGCCGCGTCTGCATGCGGGCCGTGCCCGGCAGCAGGCCGGCCAGGGGCCAGGTCTTGCCCTCGGCGTCGATCAGCTGCTCCATCAGCACCAGCAGGCCGCCGCACTCGGCCAGCAGCGGCTTGCCCGCCGCATGGTGGCGGCGCAGGTCGGCGAAGAAGCTGGGGTGGGCGGCCAGGGTCTCGGCATGCAGCTCCGGATAGCCGCCGGGCAGCCAGAGCGCATCGCATGCGGGCAGCGGCTCGCCGGCCAGAGGCGAGAACAGGCGCAGCTCGGCGCCCAGCGAACGCAGGCAGTCGAGGTTCGCGGGGTAGATGAAGCTGAAGCAGGCGTCGCGGGCGACGGCAATGCGGCGGCCCGCCAGCGGCTGCCCTTCATCGACCCTCGCGGGCGCGTGGAAGTCCACCGGCGCCAGCGCGGCCGCCAGGCCCTGACCCAGCGCGCAGCCGGCCTCCCAGGCGTCCGCCCAGGCCTGCAGCTGGGCCTCGAGCCCCGGCAGCTCCAGGGCCTGGACCAGGCCGAGGTGGCGCTCCGGCAGGCTCAGCTCGGGCTGGCGGCGCACGGCGGCGACGAGCGGGAGGTCCGGCGGCAGGCCCTCGGCCACCATGCGGGCGTGGGCATCGCTGCCCACGCGATTGGCCACCACGCCCACCACGCGCACGTCGCTGCGGTAGCGCGCCAGTCCGGTGGCCAGCGCCGCGAAGGTCTGTGCCATGGCGGAGGCATCCAGCACTGCCAGCACCGGCAGGCCGAAGGCGGCCGCCAGATCGGCGCTGCTGGGCTTGCCGTCGTAGAGGCCCATCACGCCCTCGACGAGGATCAGGTCCGCTTCCGAGGCGGCCTGCGCGAGCAGCGTCTGGCAGTGCGCGAGGCCGCCCATGAACAGGTCGAGCTGGTAGACCGGCGCACCGCTGGCGCGTTCCAGGACCATGGGATCGAGGTAGTCCGGGCCGGTCTTGAAGACGCGCACCCGCTGGCCCTGGCGGCGCGCCTGGGCCGCGATGGCGGCGGTGAGGCTGGTCTTGCCCTGGCCGGAGGCCGGGGCGCTGATCATGAGGGCGGGGCAGCGGGGCATGGGGGGCGGGGCGCGGGACGGGCGTGGACGGTCGTGGATGGGCGGCGGGAGTCGGCGGCCTCAGGCGGGCCGGCGCAGCGGCAGCACCGGGGCGAGGTCGCCGGCGTGGGTCGGGGGCGACGGCCGGGCGCCGAAGGGCAGGGCGATCCACTGGCCCTGCACCTGCAGGATCTGCAGCCGGTCGTCGAAGACCGCCTGCAGGGCGCGATGCGTGGCGGGGTCGCCCGGCGCGCCCTGGTGGTGGACCTGGCCGTCGGCCATCACCACCAGCTCGTCGGCCTGCAGCGCGACATTGAGCTCATGCAGCACGCTGATCACGGTGCGGTCCTGGGCGACGAGCTCGCGCACGCAGTCCAGCCAGTCGGCCTGGTGCGGCGGGTCCAGGTGGGCGAGGGGCTCGTCCATCAGCAGCACCTCGGCACGCACGGCCAGCGCGCGGGCCAGCAGCACGCGCTGCCGCTCGCCGCCAGAGAGGCGCTGCAGGCGGCGCTCGCGCCAGTCCCAGCATTGCGTGCGGCGCATGGCCTGGGCGACGGCCTCGTGGTCCTCCGCGGTCGGCGGCGCGAGCCAGGCCTGGTGCGGCAGCCGGCCGAGCATCACGACCTCGTAGGCGCTGAGGTCGTCGCCGCCGCTCTCGTTCTGGCCCAGCCAGGACAGCGCACGGGCGCGGGCCTTGGGCATCCAGTCGCCCAGGGGCTTGTCCATGAAGTCGATGCGGCCCTGGGCGGGCAGCAGCGCCGCCATCGCCCGCAGCAGCGTGGACTTGCCCGCACCGTTCGGGCCGACGATGGCCGTCCAGCGCGCGCGGGGCAGGGCGGTGTAGAGCGCCTTGAGCACGGGCTGGCCTTGCAGGCTCAGGCCCAGGAGATCGACCTCGAAGGCGGTGGGCAGATGCAGTCCTCGGCTCATGCGCGTTTCTCCGACAGCGGCCCGCGGTGCATCAGCACCAGCAGGTAGGCGCCGCCCAGCAGCGAAGTGACCACGCCCACGGGCAGCTCCTGAGGGGCGATGACCCAGCGGGCGACGATGTCGGCCGACAGCAGCAGGCAGCCGCCGGTCAGGGCGGACAGCATCAGCAGCCAGCCATGGGTGCACAGCACGCGGCTGCGCACCAGGTGGGGCGCGACGAGGCCCACGAAGGCGATGAGCCCCGCCTGCGCGACGGCCGCGCCCGTGGCCAGCGCCAGCACGGCGATCAGGAAGAGGCGGACCAGGGACAGGCGCACGCCCAGCGAGCGCGCGGTGGCCTCGCCGAGGGTCAGGGCGTCCAGGGCGCGGCTGGCGCCGACGGCTCCCAGCAGGCACAGCAGCAGCGCCGGGGCCAGCACCCAGACGGAGGCCCAGCTCAGGAAGCCGCTGGTGCCCAGCATGAAGGCCTGCATGGGGCGCATGATGTCCGGGGTCATCAGCGTCAGCAGCGAGGTCAGGGCGAAGAGGACCACGCCCACGATCACGCCGGCCAGCAGCAGGCGGATGGACTGCTCCACGCCATGCGCCAGGAGCAGGGTCAGGCTCACGCCGGCCAGCGCGCCGATGAAGGCCGTGCCCGTCAGGCCGATGCGCAGCATCAGCGCCACCGCCGCCGGGCTCACGCCGATCGCCACCAGCAGCACGGCCACGCCCAGCGAGGCGCCGGCAGAGGCGCCCAGCAGGTAGGGATCGGCCAGCGGATTGCGGAACAGGCCTTGCGCGATGGCACCGCCCAGGCCCAGCAGCGCCCCTGCGAGCAGGGAGCCGACCGAGCGGGGGAAGCGGATCTGCCACAGGATCTGCTCCTGCATCGCGTCCTGGGCGGCCAGGATGTTGAAGGAGAAGCCGGTGCTGCCCACGGCCACGCCGGCCAGGCACAGGCCGGTGGCGATCAGGAGCAGCAAGAGCAGCAGGGTCCAGGGTTTCATGAGGGGCTCATTCCGTGAGCGAGTGCGCTTCAGCGCATGCCGCCGGGCGGCGCGTTGAACGGTGTGGTGGGCAGCGGCACCGGGCCGGCGACGGCCTGGCGCAGGCAGCGGGCCATCAGCGCGGCGGCCTCGGCCATGCGGGGGCCGGGGCGCACCAGCACGTCGGACTCGTCTGGCGTCCAGACGCAGATGCGCTGGTTGCGCACGGCCTGGATGCCGTTCCAGCCGGGCCGTTGCGGCAGGCCCGGGGCGCTGCGCTGGCCGACCATGATCACCTGGGGATTGGCGCGCACCACGTACTCGGGGTTCACCTTGGGGAAGGGGCCCAGCTCCGCCGGGATGATGTTCTTCGCGCCGAGCCGTGTGAGGGTCTCGCCGATGAAGGAGCTGGTGCCGGCGCCGTAGGGCGCGCTGTCCACCTCGTAGTAGACGTTCAGCTGCCGCGCCGCCGGGGGCAGACTCGCGGCGGCCTCGCGGATGGCCTCATCGATGTGCTGCCAGACCTGGGTGCCGGCCTGCGGCTTGCCCAGCACCTGCGCCACCTTGCCCAGCACGCGCTGCACGTCCGCATGCGTCTTGGGTTCGAGGGCGATCACGCGGAGGCCCAGCGCTTCCAGGCGGTCGGTCAGGCGCGAGGAGATGGCCACCATCACCACGTCGGGCCGCAGGGCCACGATGCTTTCGATGCTGGTGTCGTCCATGCCGCCCAGCTTGGGCAGCGACTGGATGGAGGCCGGGAAGTTGGAGTAGCGGTCCACGCCCACCAGCCGCGCGCACTCGCCGAGGGCGCAGATGGATTCCGTCAGCGAGGGCAGCAGGCTCACGATGCGCCGCGGCACGTCCGGCAGCGTCACGCTCTGGCCGCGGTCGTCCTTCAGCTGCACCGGTGCAGCGCCAGCCACCTGCCAGCAGAAGACCGCCAGCAGCGACAGCAGCCTGGCGAGGAATCGGGTCTTGCCCATCGACGTGCTCATCTCCATGTCCTTTTCTCTCACCCCACCCACGACACCCACCCCCCCACCACCCCCTGCTGCGGCTGGCGGCTCAAAGCCACCAGCCGCAGCCCCGAGTGGGGGGGCAAGGGGCGCCAGCCCCCAGGGGCCGGCGCCGGGCCGCCCCAAGCCGGCCCGTCTGGCATGGCCGGCGGCTCACGGCCGCAGGCCATGCCGTCCCCTCGGGGGACCGCCCGGGCCTGCCGGCGTTCAGCCCGGCAGCCCCGGGCGAGGGGTCAAAACATCCTTTGTCCAGGCCTGCCCCGCCACCATCAAGGTCAGTTGCGCGCAGCGGCTCGCCACCGCCTGGTTCAGTCGGCCCAGTTCGTCGGCATATTCGCGCACCTCGCGGCCCAGGGGCATGACGCCCCAGCCCACCTCGTTGGACACGAAGACCACGGGCGAGGGCAGCGTGGGCAGCACGGCCATCAGCGCGTCGAAGGCGGCGTGCCAGGCCTCGCGCCGGGGCTGGCCGTCCATGGGCATCAGCCAGTTGGTGAGCCACAGGGTGAGGCAGTCCACGATCAGCAGGCGCCCCGGGGCCGCGGCCGCCTGCAGCGCCTCGGCGAGCTGCAGTGGCGCCTCCACGGTGACGAAGCCCGCCGGGCGATCGGCCTGGTGACGGGCGATGCGCGCGCGCATCTCGTCGTCATGGGCCTCGGCCGTGGCGATGACACAGACGCCATGCCCCGGCTCGCGCGCCCAGTCGAGCGCCAGGCGCTCGGCATGGCGCGACTTGCCGCTGCGCTGGCCGCCGACGATCAGGTGGTGAGGGCTGCTCATGCCGCGTCTCCTGGGCGCTTGCGAAGCCGTGCGTGGCTTACAGCGTGGGCGTGAAGCGCAGGCCGATGAACAGCGTGCGCGGTGCCTGCGAGTAGCCCTTGGCGGTCTCGTAGTTCTTGTTGAAGGCGTTGTCGAGGTTGGCCTGCAGGCGCAGCTGCGGGTTGACGCGATAGCCCACGTCCAGGTTCACCAGGCTGTAGCCGCCCAGGGGCTTGGTGTTGGCGTTGTCGTCGAAGCGGCTGCCGTGGGCCTGCAGCTGGATGCCGCCGGACCACTGGTCCAGCGTCTTCTCGATGCGCAGGTTGCCGTGCTTCTTGGCGCGGCGGCCGAGCAGCTTGTCGGTGGCCAGATCGCGCGGATTCTGGAAGTCCACGCCGCCCTGCACGCGCAGGCGGAAGAGCTGCGTCTCGCCCTGCAGGCTCACGCCCTGCAGCCGCACCTTGGCGAGGTTGCCGTAGCAGCCGCCGTAGGTGGAGACGCAGTTGGCGGCGAAGCCGCTGTCCCAGGAGATCAGGTCGCGGATGCGGTTGTTGTAGACGGTGAGGCTCAGCTCGCTGTCGCCCTGGCTCCAGTTCAGGCCCAGCTCGGCATTGCGGCCGCGCTCGGGGTTGAGCGCCGCCACGCCGGGCTTGGGGCCGTACTCGCTGAAGCTCTGGTAGAGCGTCGGTGCGCGGAAGGCGGTGCCGGCGCTGGCCCAGGCGCGCCAGCCGGGCAGGAAGCGCCAGCCCGCGGCCACGGTGCCGGTGTTGATGCCGCCGAAGGCGCTGTCCTGGTCATGCCGCAGGTGCAGCTGGGCGTCGACGGCAGCGTCGCTGTAGAGGTAGCTGGCGGCGATGGCGTTCTGGTGGCGCTTGGCCTGGCCGCCGGTCGAGGGCATCAGGCCGGAGTTCACCAGCTTGTCCTCGCGGCGCTCCAGCACGGCGTTGAGCTGCCCCACGGCCAGCTTCATCGTGCTGCCCAGGGTGTACTGGCGCACCTGCGTCTCGGTCAGGTAGGTCGAGGCCTGGTTGGTGAGCGTCTCGTAGCGCTCGCGCGAGTCCCCGATCGAGACCTCCGTCTGCCAGTCCGGCGTCCACTGTGCGCTCCACAGCCCGCGGGTGGCGCGGGTGTTGTGCAGGTTGCGGTCTTCGACGCCGGGCTTGGGCTTGGCCGCGGCATCGTAGGCGCTGTCCAGGGCGCTGTAGGTGTTGACCAGCTCCAGGCGCTGGCCCTTGTCGAGCTGGTAGCCCAGGCGTGCGTTGGCGCTGTGCATGCGCCAGCCGTCGATGTCCGGGTTGTAGGCGGGGTCGTTCAGGACCTTGCGGATGTTGAAGCCGTCGGCCACTTCCTCGGCCAGGCTCAGGGCGTAGTCCAGGTCACCGGCCGCGCCGCTGATGCTGAAGTCACCGCGGACCAGACCCAGGCTGCCGACGCCCGCGCCGATCTCGATGGTCGGCGTGCGCTTGCCCTTGCGGGTGAAGACCTGGATCACGCCCGCCACGGCATCGGAGCCGTAGACGCTGCTGGCCGCACCGCGGACGATCTCCACGCGCTCGATCTGCGCCAGGGGAATGGCCTCCCAGGCGGCACCGCCGGAGCCGGACTGGGTGTCCATGCGCACGCCGTCCACCAGCAGCAGGGTGTGCTGGGTGTTGGCGCCGCGCAGGAAGAGGCTGGTGTTGGTGCCGGGGTTGCCATTGCGCACGAGCTCGACACAGGACTGGCGGCCCAGCAGATCGACCAGGTTGCCGAAGCCCTGGCGCTCGATGTCGGCGCGGGTCAGCACGGTGACGTCGGCCAGCACCTGGCTGAGGTCGAGCTTGGAGCGGGTGGCGGTCACCTGGACCTGGCCCAGCTTGTTGGGGGCCTCCTGGGCCACGGCGGCGGTGGCCATCAGGCTCAGCGCGAGCGTGCTCAGGGCGAAGCGGGGGGTGACGGACGGGGCGAGGGACGCGAGCGTGGCAGACAGGCGCGCAGCCGAAGGCAGGCGTGCAGCACGCGAAATCGAAGCGGACATGAGAGAAGTAGGGACAACGAGGCGTTCCAGGTGCCAGCTTCCCCGCAGGCTCCTGTGAAAACGAGGTGATGCTTGCGCGTTCACCTCACCCGTTGGCCGGTATCCGGGCTGGCGGAACGCGCTCCTGCATCCTTCCCAGCGCCTTGGCGCGCCAGTGGATTCCTGTGCAGCAACTGAAGGCCTTTCGGCCTTGTCCGCTTACCGTTGCGGGGACAGCTCAGGTTAGGTCGACTTCGTGGAAGCCTTCCCTCCTGATTCCCGTTTAACTGCCCTGACCGAAGGGTCCGGGCGAGCACCAACAGCGCGCATTCTAGTGCACCGCGCCCCGGGAGCCACCAATGCCCCTCGGGCCGACCGCTTGATGGACCTCAAGCGTCGCCCGCGAGGACGCCCGAGCGGCGTCAAGGTTCGGCCTCCTCGTGTGCCTTGCGCCGCTGAACGTCGGGGAGCGCCGCGCGTTTGCCAGCGTCGGCGGGGTGCGGGTGTGGCTGTGGCTGTGGCTGTGGCTGTGGCTGCACCGGTCGATGCGGCCTCCACGGCGAGGCAATTGGCGTCCGGGTGCCCCCTGCTCAAGCCCGCTTCAGGGCGGGGGCGCTTCGGGCGCTCTCGGCAACGCGGGGGAGGGGGAGGTCCGACGGCGCCATCGCGCCCGGGCCGTCGGATCCGGCGGGCGGGGCGGGACGCCGCGGGGGGACTTCTGGCTGGGGCCCGGTGGAGGAGGGTGTCGAGTGCGATCGCGGCCTGCTCGCCCGGGTCGTCCGGGCATCGCCATCGCCCGGCGCCTGGCCTCGGGCATGTCTGCCAGGCTTTCGCGGCGACGAAGCCGCCGGGGCCCGGGCGGCTGTGGGTGGCGGTGTGGGGCTGAGGGAGGCGGCCTGCGGCGCCTGCCGCAGCGCTTCCTGTTCCTGGCGCTGGCGGGTTTCGCGCTCCTGGCGCTGTCGATCCAGCAGGCGAAGCTCCTGCCGGTTGCGATCGTGGGCGGCGCGGGCCGCGTCGGCGTCATCAGGCGCGAAGCGGACGCGCTCGCTGGCCGCCGTCTCCCGGGGGCAGGGCGTGTTGCGCAGCTCGCGACCGTCCGGGCCGCAGCGGTAGAGCGTGAAGCTGCCGGGCACGGCGGGCGGCGTGGCCGCTGGGGCCACCGCCGCGAGGACCGGCGCCTGGCCAGCAAGCGCCAGAGCAGCGAGCATCAAGCCAACGCTCACCCGGCGGGCGTGCCCCCAACAGGTGTTCTTCCCGCGGGGGCTCATCCACCGGCTGCTCATCCCGTTGATGCGCACCCACCCGGCGAGCCACCGGGTTTGTCCTGACCCGGCCTGGTGCCGTGGGCTGGCCCGAAGCGGTCTCCCTGAAGGGCCCTTCGTGCGGTCCGGGAGAGCGCATGGCACACGCAGGGCTGGCCAGGGGATCCGCTTCATGACATCGACCGGAGGGTCCCAGGGGTCAGGTCTTGCCCTTGCCCAGGACCGACGCCAGCGCGGCGGCCAGGGCGGAGCTCGGAGGCGTGGCGGGGGCGGGCTTGAGGGCCGGTGCGGGGGCTTTGGCGTCGAGCGCCGGCGAGCTCGAGCCGGTGGGCGATCCGGTGGGCGATCCGGACGCCGGGGCCGCCAGGGCGCCAGACGGAGCGGCCGCGTCACCCGCGGCCACTGCCGGAGGCTTCGGCGGCTTCGGCCGCTGGGGCTTGGCATGGATCTGCGTCACGGCCTTGCTCATGTCACCCTTGAGCATCAGCTCGACGGCATCGAGGCTCTTGCTGATGCTCTGCTCGACGGCGATGCGCTCGTCGAGTGGGGGCTTGCGCAGCACGTAGGCCGCCACCTCGCCCTTGTGGCCGGGGTGACCGATGCCCAGGCGCAGGCGCCAGAAGTTGCCGGAGCCCAGCTGGGCCTGCATGTCCTTCAGGCCGTTGTGGCCGCCGGTGCCGCCCCCCTGCTTCATCTTCATCTCGCCGGGCGGGAGGTCCAGCTCGTCGTGGATGGCCAGGATCTCTTCGGGGGTGATCTTGAAGAAGCGTGCCAGCGCGGCCACCGACTTGCCCGAGAGGTTCATGAAGGTGAGCGGCTGCAGCAGCCAGATGGGGCCGTCGGCGCCCGGGGCGTTGTTGATGCGGGCCACCATGCCGTAGTAGCTCTTGTCGAGCTGCAGGCTCCCACCCAGGCGCCGTGCCAGCTGGTCGATCCACCAGAAGCCGGCGTTGTGGCGGGTGTCCTCGTATTCAGGGCCGGGATTGCCCAGGCCAACAAAGAGTCGAATCATGGCGTGCATTATCCGGGGAGGCGATGGGGCCGTCGTCCGCAGGCGGGAGGGTGAGGCCGGGACGACCTCCCGAGGTCTGTGGATGAGGATGCAAGGGACGAAAAAAAGCCCCGCCGGGGCGGGGCTTCTTGCGCAAGGCGGCGAAGAATTACTTCTTGCCCTTCTTGCCCTTCTTGTCGTCGGCGGCCGGAGCGGCAGCCACGACGATCTCTTCCACGACCGGGGCCACAGCGGTGGCGACCACGGGGTTCGGCTTGCCGTGGGTCACGATCTTGACGTGGGAAGCCACGACCAGGTCGTTCACGTGCACCGAGTGGCCCAGGGTCAGCTTGCTCAGGTCCACTTCGATGAACTCGGGCAGCTGTTCGGCCAGGCAGTTGATCTCCAGCTGGGTGATCACGTGGTTGACCGTGCACTTGTCGGTCTTGACGGCCGGGGATTCGGCTTCGCCCACGAAGTGCAGGGGCACCTTCTTGGAGATCTTGGTGGTGGCATCCACGCGCTGGAAGTCGATGTGCTGGACTTGCGGCTTGTAGGGGTGCATCTGGAAGTCACGCAGCAGGACCTTGGTCACGGTGCCGTTCAGTTCCATCTCGAGGATGGAGCTGTGGAAGGCTTCCTTCTTCAGGGCGTGATACAGGGCGTTGTGATCGACCTCGATGGTGGCGGGTTCGCCAGCGCCGTAGACGATGCCAGGCACCTTGCCAGCGATACGCAGGCGGCGGCTCGCTCCGGTCCCCTGCAGCTTGCGCTCAAAAGCGACGAATTTCATAGGTTTCTCCAAGAATGGATGGATGCCCGCGACCAGGCACCCGTGGATGCAGCCCGAAGGCCGCTGACAAAAACCGGCCCGACGGGCCGGTCACAAACAAGCAGGCGCTCCCTTGCGAGGAGCGCCGGGCTCAGACTCAGAAATTGTTGTTCTGCTCGGAGAACAGCGAGGTCACCGATTCACCGTCGGAGATGCGACGGATGGTCTCGGCGAACAGGAAGGCGACCGACAGCTGGCGGATCTTGCCGCAGGCCTTGGCCGCTTCCGACAGCGGGATCGTGTTGGTGATGATGACTTCGTCCAGGGCCGACGTCGTGATGCGGTCGATGGCCGGGCCGGACAGGATCGGGTGGGTGCAGTAGGCAAACACGCGCTTGGCGCCGCGGTCCTTCAGCACTTCGGCCGCCTTCACCAGGGTGCCGGCGGTGTCGATCATGTCGTCCATGATCACGCAGTTGCGGCCGTCGATGTCACCGATGACGTGCATCACTTCGGACACGTTGGCGGCGGGGCGGCGCTTGTCGATGATGGCCAGGTCGCAGCCCAGCTGCTTGGCCAGGGCGCGGGCGCGGACCACGCCGCCGACGTCGGGGCTCACCACCACTAGGTTGCTGTAGTTGCGGGCCTTGAGGTCCGACAGCAGCACCGGGCTGGCGTAGATGTTGTCGACGGGGATGTCGAAGAAGCCCTGGATCTGGTCGGCGTGCAGGTCCATGGTCAGCACGCGCTCGACGCCCACGGTCTCCAGCAGGTTGGCCACGACCTTGGCCGAGATGGGCACGCGGGTGGAGCGCGGACGGCGGTCCTGGCGGGCATAGCCGAAGTAGGGGATGACGGCCGTGATGCGGCGGGCGCTGGCGCGCTTGAGCGCGTCGACCATCACCAGCAGTTCCATCAGGTTGTCGTTCGTGGGGGCGCAGGTGGGCTGCACCACGAAGACGTCGCGAGCGCGGACGTTTTGCTGGATCTCGACCGCGACTTCGCCATCAGAGAACCGGCCGACCGAAGCCTTGCCGAGTTCCAGACCCAGATGGGTGGCGATTTCTTGGGAGAGCACCGGGTTTGCGTTGCCGGTGAAGAGGACGGTATTCAGCAGCACAGGCCATCCTTTGAGTCAATGGCCCCGCGGCCTACCCAGCGGGTCCGGGAGGTAAGCAATGAAATTTGGCAGGGGAGGAAGGACTCGAACCCTCGCATGTCGGAATCAAAATCCGATGCCTTGACCAACTTGGCGACTCCCCTACACAGGACACTGCAGAGCTGCAGCACCCTTGTAACCTTCAGTCTTCAGCCCATCCGCGAAGCGGGTGCTGGACCAGACTGCGGCACACCTTGCCAACCCATCCCGGAGGCAGCTCCGGTAATGTCGCCATGGGCTGGCTCGACATGCCATTCTTTCCCTGAACAGTTGCGAACACCGCGCTGCCTGAACCGGTCATCCGGCTGTTGCCGAATCTCGATTCGAGCAGGGCGAGGGCCTGCGTCACTTGACTGCTGTACTGCTCAGCGGGTTTCTGCAAATCATTCCGCGAGGAATTTTTTTCGATTTCCAGAAAGCCTGCGATTCTAGCACAACTTTCAGCGTTCAGTTCCACTCGCGAGGCAGAATTTTTTGCATTTTGCGAAGCGGCGGCAACATTCTTGCTGTTGCCTTCACTTGGCTCGGTGCCTTTTTTGCTGCCGTGCTCAGGAAAGACCGCAACTATAGCCAGAGATTCTGAGCGCTGCAAGAGGGGGCTCGAAAAAATTTCCTTCGTCGGGATGCTGACGTCGGGCTTGACGATGGCGAAGGTCCGCTCGGGCAGCGCGATGGGGGTCAGGTCTTCACCGATGCCCTGCACGAAGGCATTGCGCCCGCCGAGGAAGAAGGGCACGTCGGCGCCCAGCTTCAGGCCCAGCGGGAGCAGGCGGGACAGCGGCCAGTGCAGGCCCCACAGGCGGTTCAGCGCGAGCAGGGTCGACGCGGCGTCCGAGGAGCCGCCGCCCATGCCGGCACCGCTGGGGAGCCGCTTCTCGATGTGGAGGTCCGCGCCCAGGCCGCAGCCACTCTCGCGCTGCAGCAGCCGGGCCGCCCGCAGGCAGAGGTCGTCCGGCGGAAGGGCATCGCCGCGGTCATGTCGCTGCAGCAGGCCGTCGTGGCGGCGTTCGAAGTGCAGCGTGTCCGCCCAGTCGACGAGCACGAAGACGGACTCGAGCAGGTGATAGCCGTCCGGCCGCTTGCCCACCACATGGAGGAAGAGGTTCAGCTTGGCGGGGGCGGGGACGTCGTAGAGCGCTTGCATGGTCGGAGATGGACGGGAGGTGCGCAGGAGGCGTGTGGGCAGGCGCCGCAGTATGCCGGCAATGCGTTCGACTTCACTCCTCACGCACCAGGCGCACGCGCAGCGTGGCCTGGCGGCCGGCCCGCTGGCTGGCGACGAGCACGCCCTCGGCGAGGCGGTCGGTCTCGACGCGCCATCCCAGCTGCTCGAAGCCGGCCAGCGGTGCGGCGAGGGTCGTCGCGCCCGCACCGCTCCAGGGGCGGCCGGCGAGCCAGTCGAACAGCGCCGCGACCGGCACCGACTCGCCGAGCAGGTCCAGCGTGAGCGCATCGAGGCTGTCGAAGCTGCGCTGCTCGCGGGGCTGCTCGAGGCTGACGCTGGTGGGCGTCCAGACGACGCGCGCCAGCAGCGATCCCGTCGGCGTCGACAGCGCCAGCTGACCCTCGGCGGCCGTGCCCGTCAGCTCGAAGCTGCCGCTGCCGCCCTGGGCCACGCGCTGGCCGGGCAGTGGCGGGACCTGCACGCTGAGCTTGCCGCTGAAGCTGGCCACCGAGGCCGGCCCGCCCGGCAGCGATGCCGGCGCCAGGCCTTCGGCGGATGGGCGCGGCAGCTGCGCGCAGGCGGCGGCCAGCACCGCGAGGGGCAGGACGGCACCCAGCCGCCACAAGCGCCACTTCAGGCCGGACGTCAAGGCGTCGCCTTCAAGCGCTGGCGGGCCTCTTCGATGGCCTCGTTGCCGGGCTCGCGCTTGAGGCCCTCGGCCCAGATCGCCCGGGCCCGGTCCTGCTGGCCGCGCTGCCAGAGCACCTCGCCCAGGTGTGCCGCGACGTCGGCATCGGGGCGCGCCGCATAGGCCTGCGCGAGCCAGCGCTCGGCTTCGTCCAGGCGGCCCAGGCGGTACTCCACCCAGCCCATGCTGTCGACGATGGCCGGCTCCTTGGGCGCGAGGCTGAGGGCCTTGACGATCAGCTCGCGGGCCTCCTCGAGGCGCAGCTTGCGATCGGCCAGCGAGTAGCCCAGCGCGTTGTAGGCATGGTAGTGGCGCGGGCTGAGCTCGATGGTGCGGCGCAGCTGCTGCTCCATGGCATCGAGCAGGTCCAGCTTCTCGGCCATCATGGCCTGCTCGTACAGCAGGTCGGCATCGGCGGGCAGGCGGGCGGTGGCGCGGCCGAGCAGCTCATACGCGGCCGACCACTGCTGGAGGTCGCGCAGCAGCTGCGACTCCGCCATGAAGCGCACGCGGACCTCCTCGTCGGTGTCGCCGGGCAGGGCCTGGATCAGCTGCCTGGCCTGGTCCAGATGGCCCTGTCGTGCCAGGAGGAGGGCCTTGCGGTAGCTGAGATCGGTGCGCGGCGCGGCGTCCTCGATCTTGTCGAGCCAGGCCTGGGCCGCCTTCCAGTCCTTGCGCTGCTCGGCCACGCGGGCCAGCAGCAGCCAGGCCTGCTGACGGGCCTCGCGCCCGGCCTCGGTCAGATCACCACGGCCGGCGCTGTCCTCCAGGCGCTGAAGAAAGGTCTGCAGCGCGGCCTCGGCGCGGTCGGCGTGCCGCAGCTCCAGCTCGAGCGAGCCGAGGGCGTACCAGGGGGTCGGCTGGTCGGGCTGCTCCACGGTCAGGCGGCGGAACTGCTCGGCCGCCTCGACCAGACGCTGCGAGCGGGCGAGCGCACGGGCATAGCTCAGACGCAGGCCGTGATTGGCCGGCTGCGAGGCCAGCGCCTCGCGAACGGGCGCCTCGGCCGCCGGCTGGCGGTCCATCATGTCCAGCGCCAGGCCCAGGGCCTCGTCGCGCGTCGCGGCTTGATCGTCCGGCTGGGCGATCACCTGCTCGACCCGCGCCCAGGCCGGCGCCACGTGGCCGGCGGCCAGCTGCAGACGGGCTTCGCACAGCTGGGCCGGGGCGGTGAGGCCCGGCATCTTGGCCGTCGCCTGCAGCACGGGCAGGAGGGCGTCCAGCACGCGCTGCGGTTCCGGCGAGCGGGCGAAGAGGCCGGGCAGCGAGCGCAGCAGCGCGCGCGACTGGTCCGTCGTGCCAAGCTTGATCAGGCTCTGCAGGGGCGCGGCGGTTTCCGCCGGCTTGTTCAGGACGGCCAGCAGTTGCAGGGCCGTCTGGTGGGCCTCGAGCGAGTCCGGCAGGCCGTCGCGCCAGGCGCGTGCGGCGATGAGGGCCTGCTCGCCCGCGCGGTTCTGCAGCGCGATCTGCACGACGCGGCGGTAGAGCGCCTCGTCCTGCGTGCGCCGGGCGGCATCGAGCAGCACCTGGTAGGCCACGCCGGGCTCGCCGGCGCGCAGCTCCATCTCGCCGACCAGCAGCTGATAGAACATGGGGGCGTCCATGCCGGAATTCCGGACGGGGTCGGGCGCCGTCGCCTTGTCTTGCGTGGCGGCTTCGGCAGTGGCCTCGGGGCCTTCATCGGCATGGGCCAGCGGGGCAAGGGCGCCCAGCGCCAGCGCGCAGGCCAGGGCCAGCCGGGTCGGGCGAAGCAGCGGGAACAGGGAACGGGGCATGGAATCTCCAGAAGGCGCAGGCCACCCCGGGGTGGCTGCCGGACCATTCTAGGCACGCGCGGCCCCCCATCCCTTAGGGCACCCTGAGACGGGGTGCGGCGAGGGGATGTCCGGCGGCCGGCCAGGGCGTGGCGGTCTGCGTATCATGCCGCCCATGCCCGAGTTGCCCGAAGTCGAAGTCACCCGTCGCAGTTTTGCCGAGGCCATCCAGGGCGCGACGGTGCAGGCCCTGCGCCTGGGCAAGCCCCTGCGCTGGCCGCTGGGCTGCGAGCCGCAGCGCCTCGTCGGCCAGCGGGCCGGCCTGGCCCAGCGCCGGGGCAAGTACCTCTGGCTGCCGATCGGCGAGGAAGGGCTGCTGATGCACCTGGGCATGTCCGGGTCGCTGGCCTTCGGGCAGGACCTCGGGCCGGCCGGGCCGCACGATCACTTCGAGCTCGAGACGGACCGCGGCCTGCTGCGCCTGCACGACCCGCGGCGCTTCGGCGCGGTGGTGTGGTCACGCGGCCTCGCGGTGCCGCCGGTGTCCCAGCTGCTGGCGGGCCTCGGCCTCGAGCCCTTCGACGAGCGCTTCACCGGCGCCTACCTGCACGAGCGCCTGCAGGGCCGGCGCGTCGCCATCAAGCAGGCGCTGCTGGCGGGGGACATCGTCGTCGGCGCGGGCAATATCTACGCCTGCGAGGCGCTGTTCCTGGCAGGCATCCATCCGGCGAGCCCCGCCGGACGCCTCAGCCGGCCCCGCGCCGAGCGTCTGGCTCAGAGCGTGCGCCAGGTGCTGGCGCAGGCGCTGGAGGCTGGCGGCACCACGCTGCGCGACTTCAAGGACGCCCACGGCGTGGCCGGCAGCTTCCAGATGCAGGCGCAGGTCTACGGACGCGAAGGCCAGGATTGCCGGCGCTGCGGCACGCCGGTGCGGCGCATCGTCCAGGGGCAGCGCTCGACCTTCTTCTGCCCGCGATGCCAGACGCGTTCCTGACCCCTGATCCTGTCCCGATGCCTACCCTTTCCGCGCCGACGCCGACCGCCACCACCGACGCCCTCGACACCACCGTGGCCGCTCTGGCGCCTGACTTCGCGCTGCGCCTGGTGGCCTGGCAGCGCCAGCATGGCCGCCACGCGCTGCCCTGGCAGCAGACCCGCGATCCCTACCGCGTGTGGCTCTCGGAGATCATGCTGCAGCAGACGCAGGTGACCACCGTGCTCGGCTACTACCAGCGCTTCCTGGCGCGCTTTCCCACCGTGCGGACGCTGGCGGATGCGCATCTCGACGAGGTCCTGGCGATGTGGCAGGGCCTCGGCTACTACAGCCGCGCCCGCAACCTGCACCGCTGCGCTCAGGCCGTGCGGGACCAGCACGGCGGCGAGTTTCCGCGCACCGCCGCACAGCTGGCCGAGCTGTCGGGCATCGGGCGTTCGACCGCCGCGGCCATCGCCTCCTTCTGCTTCGACGAGCGCGTGGCGATCCTCGACGGCAATGTAAAGCGCGTGCTCGGTCGCCTCCTCGCCTTCGATGGAGACCTCGCCTCCAGCGCCCAGGAGAAGCGGCTGTGGCGTCATGCCGAGACGCTGCTGCCCGCGGCCGGCGCCGACATGCCCTCGTACACCCAGGGGCTCATGGACCTGGGCGCCAGCCTGTGCGCCACCCGCTCGCCGCAATGCCTGCTGTGCCCCGTCCAGGGGCTGTGCGAGGCGCAGCGGCGCGGCGTGGCGGAGCAGTTCCCCATCAAGACCCGCAAGCTCAAGCGCAGCCGGCGCGAGCAGTGGTGGCTGTGGCTGGAGCACGAAGGCCGGATCTGGCTGGAGCAACGGCCGGCGACGGGCGTGTGGGCCGGCCTGTGGAGCCTGCCGCTCTTCGATGACGAGGCGCAGCTGCTCGCGCAGGCGCAGGCCCTGGCGGCCACGGCGCCCGAGCCGCTGCCGCGCGTCGATCACGCGCTGACGCATTTCGACTGGGTGCTGCACCCGCGCCGCCTGGTGCTGGAGCGTCGTGCCGAGCCAGGCCCCGGCGCCTGGGTGGCCCGGGACGACCTGGCCCGTTATGCGCTGCCCGCGCCGCTGAAGAAGCTGCTGGGGTGATCGGGAGTTTCCCGGGGCGCCTGGCGCGCCGGACGCGTGGTCAGGGTGAGGGATTGCGCGTATGCTTGCGCCCCGCCCGTCGCCCCCCTCGAATCGCCCGAGCACTGCCATGAACGCAACGACCCCGAGCGCCACGACCCCGAGCACCGTCGCCCAGAACGCCCAGATCAGGAACGCCCTCGAGTCGGCCCTGCTGGCGGCGCTGGTCGTCGCGGTGAGCCTGTGGCTGGTGCTGACGGGCGATGAGTCGGGCGGCGTCCTGCGCGCCACCTTCGGCGGCTTGGGCATGGGCGTCGGCACGATTGCGCACCTGGCCTATGTGGGCGTGGCGCTGCAGCGGGCCGGCCGTGCCGTGTGGCCCTGGGTCATCGCGATGGTGCTGGTCCCGGGGGTCTCGATCGTCGCGATGGTCCTGATGAGCAGCGCCCTGGCCGACGCGCCCGCGGCGGCTGGCGAGCAGGCCCCGCGCGCGGAATGAGCGTGAACTGAGCGTGAACTGAGCGCGGATCACGCGCGAAGGGCGCGCCCGCGGCCTGCCGCCTCAGTCCAGCAGCACGATGCCGAAAGGCCGCACGGCCCATGCGGTCAGCACGAAGCACAGCACCGTGAGCACCGCCGCGCCCCCGAGCGCGCCCCAGAAGCCCCAGCGCGCGAGCATCCACGGGAAGGCCAGGAACAGGGGCAGCGTGGGCAGCACGTACCAGAAGGTGTACCAGGCATGGTTGGCGATGCGCTCGGCCGGCTGGCGCTCGACGTAGAGCCAGATCAGCGTCAGCAGCGTGACCAGCGGCAGCGCCGCCACGAGCCCGCCGAGCCGTTCGCTGCGCTTGGCGATCTCGGAGATGCCGACCACCAGCCCCGCGGTGATCAGGTACTTGGTGACGAGCCAGGTCAAGCCGCCCATCACGCTGCCCCGCTCACTTGGCGTCCAGTTCGCGGTGCCGCTTCAGCACCTGGCCGTGGTAGGCGAACTGCTTGCACAGGGTCTCGACCAGATAGACCGAGCGGTGCTGGCCGCCCGTGCAGCCGATGGCCACGGTGAGGTAGCTGCGCTGGTCCGAGGCGAAGTTCGGGAGCCACTGCGCGATGAAGGCGCTGATCTGGCTGAGCATCAACCGCACCTCGGGCTGGGCCTCGAGGAACTTGGCGACGGGCTCGTCGCGGCCGGTCTGCGGGCGCAGCTCGCGGTCGTAGTAGGGGTTGGGCAGCACGCGGACATCGAAGACGAAGTCGGCATCGCTCGGCACGCCGTGCTTGAAGGCGAAGGATTCGAAGACCAGGGTCAGCGAGTCGCCGGACACCACGACGAGGTCGCGCACCCAGGCGCGCAGCTGGGCGGGGCGCAGCTGGCTGGTGTCGATCACGGTGGACTCGACGCGCAGCGCCGCCAGCAGCTCGCGCTCCAGGTGGATGGCGTCCAGCAGCGCGCGGTGCTCGTCCTCGCCCTTGTCGCTGGCGGCGCCGGGCACGGCCGGATGCTGGCGCAGCGGGTGGGGGCGGCGCGTCTCGGAGAAGCGCCGCATCAGGGTCTCGGTGTTGGCGTCCAGGAAGATGGACCGCATCGCCACGCCCTCGCTGCGCAGCTGCTTGATCAGCGGCAGCAGGTGGGGCAGGGAGCCCGCGCTGCGCACATCCACCGCGATGGCCACACGGCGCTTGCCACGCTGGCGCTCCAGCCGCAGGAATTCCAGCAGCAGCTCGGGGGGGAGGTTGTCCACGCAGAAGAAGCCGGCGTCCTCGAGCGCGTGCATGGCGATGGACTTGCCGCCGCCGGACACGCCGGTGACCAGCACCACATCGCTCTGCTCGCGGGCTTCAGGCTTGGCTTGCTTCATGGCTTGGCCTTTCGGGGGCGGGCGGCGCCCGCAGCGGACGGGGCCTGTGCGGACAGGTCGAGCATCTCCTGCGCGTGGGCGAGGCTGGTCGAGGACAGGCGCTCGCCGCCGAGCATGCGGGCGATCTCGGCCACGCGCTGCTCGCCCGTCACGGGGCGGACGTCGGAGCAGGTGCTGCCGTCCTTCAGGGCCTTGGAGACGACGTAATGCTGGTCCGCGCAGGCGGCCACCTGCGGCAGGTGGGTGACGGCGAGCACTTGGCGGTCGCGCCCCAGCTGCTTCATCAGCCGGCCCACGGTCTCGGCCACGGCCCCGCCCACGCCGGCGTCGATCTCATCGAAGATCAGCGTGCCCGCGCCGCCGCTGTGCTGGCAGGTGGTGACGGCAATGGCCAGGGCGATGCGCGAGAGCTCGCCGCCCGAGGCCACCTTGGCCAGCGGGCGCGGCGTGCTGCCGGCATGGCCGGCCACGAGGAACTCGGCGGACTCGAGGCCGAAGCTCTGCGGCTCGGCCTGCGGCAGCAGTGCGATCTCGAAGGCGCCGCCGGCCATGCCCAGCTGCTGCATCGCCTGCGTGACGGCCGCGGCCAGCCGGGGCGCGGCCACCTGGCGGGCCTTGCCGAGGAGGCGGGCCTGGGTGTCGTAGTCCTTGCGCGCGGCGGCGAGCTGGCGCTCCAGGGCGTCCAGGTCGGTGGCGGCGTCGAGGCGGGCCAGCTCGGCTTTCCATTCCTGATGCAGCGCGGGCAGCTCGGCAGGCTGGCGGCGGTAGCGCCGCGCGAGCTGCATCCAGGCTGAGAGCCGCTCGTCGAGCTGCTGCAGCCGCTCGGGCTCCAGCTCGGCGCCGTGCAGATAGGTGCCCAGCGTGTGCGCGGCGTCCTGCAGCTGGGCCTGCGCGCCCTGCAGCGCTTCCACCGCGGGCGCCAGGCTCGCGTCATAGGCCAGCACGTCCTGCAGACCGTCCAGCGCCTGCTGCGTCAGCGATTCGGCATTGAGCTCCGCCTCGCTCAGCGCGTCCAGCGCCTGGCGGGCGGCGTCCATCAGGGACTGCGCGTGCGACAGACGCTGGTGCTCGTTGTTGAGGTCGTCCCACTCGTCCTCGCCCGGGGCCAGGCGCTCGATCTCGCCGAGCTGCCACCTCAGGCGCTCGTGCTCGCTGGCCAGCGTGGCCTGCTGCCTGCGGGCCTGCGCCAGCGCCTCGTGTGCCTGGCGCCAGGCGCTGAAGGCCTGGGCCACGGCGCGCGTGTCCGTCTGGGCGTAGCCGTCGAGCAGCTCGCGCACCGACGCCGCGCGCGTCAGGCCCTGCCAGGCGTGCTGGCCGTGGATGTCCAGCAGGTGGTCGGCCAGCTCGCGCAGCTGCGACACGGTGGCGCTGCTGCCGTTGATCCAGGCGCGGCTCTTGCCCTGGGCGTCGATCACGCGGCGCAGCAGCAGGGTGTCGTCGTCCGGGTCGAAGCCGCCTTCCTCCAGCCAGGCCAGCAGCGTCGCCGGGCGGTCGAACTCGGCGCTGATCTCCGCCCGCGCGGCGCCTTCGCGCACCACGCCGGCGTCGGCGCGCTGGCCCAGCGCCAGCTGCAGGGCGTCGATCAGGATGGACTTGCCAGCACCGGTCTCCCCGGTGAGCGCTGCAAAGCCGGCGCCGAAGTCCAGCTCCAGCGCGGGCACGATGACGAAATCTCGGAGGCTCAGGCGGCGCAGCATCGGGCGAATGAGGTCGTTGGAGGTCAGGGGAGGGCGTCGCTCAACTCACGCCTTCGTACCAGCGCAGCTTGCGGCGCAGGGTGGCGTAGTAGCTCCAGCCCTTGGGATGGAGGAAGGACACCTTGTGCGCCGAGCGCCGCACGGTGATGCGATCCCCGTGCAGCAGGCTGGCCAGGCTCTGCATGTCGAAGTTCACGCTGGCGTCGCGGCCGGCCACGATCTCGAGGCTCACCTCGCCGAGGTCAGGCAGCACGATCGGCCGGTTGGAGAGGGTGTGCGAGGCGATCGGCACCAGCACCCAGCCCGCGATGCTCGGATGCAGGATGGGCCCGCCGGCCGAGAGCGAGTAGGCCGTCGATCCCGTGGGCGAGGCCACGATCACGCCGTCGGCCCGCATATTGGCCACGAACTCGTCGCCCACGTCCACGCGCAGCTCCACCATCGAGGCCGTGGCGCCGCGGCTCACCACCACGTCGTTCAGCGCCACGCCCTCGAAGATGATGGCGTTGTCCCGCCAGACCTCGCCCTCGAGCATGGCGCGCTGCTCGGCGTCGTAGTCGCCGGCCAGGATCGGGGAGAGTGCCTCGCGGAAGTGCTCGATCGAGATGTCCGTGATGAAGCCCAGCCGGCCCTGGTTGATGCCCACCAGCGGCGTGCCGTGGCGGGCCATCTCCCGGGCAAACCCGAGCATGGTGCCGTCGCCCCCGACCACGATCGCGAGGTCGCAGCGCTGGCCGAGCTCGGCGTTGTCCAGGGCGTCATAGGCGGTGATCCCCGTGTTGAGCGCCGTGTCGCGCTCCAGGGAAACCTCCAGGCCTTGACTGGCCACAAATTGGGCAATCTCCTCCAGGACCGGCCGGATGCCGCGCGCCTGGTGCTTGCCCACAATCGCCACATGTTGGAATCGTTTGGCCATGCGCAGAATTACACCACAGCGTTCCTGGCCCGAATGACGGCATCGCCCATGTCCGTACAATGAAAACCATGCTCGACGAGCGATCCAAATCTCTGCTGAAAACCCTGGTCGAACGCTACATCGCGGACGGCCAGCCCGTGGGCTCCCGCACGCTGTCCAAAGCGTCCGGCCTGGAGCTGTCGCCGGCCACCATCCGCAATGTGATGGCGGACCTGGAGGAGCTCGGCCTCATCGCCAGCCCGCACACCAGTGCCGGACGCATTCCCACGGCGCGCGGGTACCGGCTGTTCGTGGACACCATGCTGACGGCCAACCCTGGCCTGCTGGGCGCCGAGCCCATCGCCCTGGACGCCCACCTGCAGCCCGACCAGCCGCAGCGCGTGATCACCAGCGCGGCCCAGCTGCTGTCCAATCTGTCCAGCTTCGTCGGCGTCGTCACGGCGCCGCGCAAGCCGAGCGTCTTTCACCACATCGAGTTCCTGCGCCTGGGCGAGCGCCGCGTGCTGGTCATCATGGTCTCCCCGGACGGCGACGTGCAGAACCGCGTCATCTTCACCGCCCAGGACCACACCCAGGGCGAGCTGGCCGAGGCCAGCAACCGCCTCAACGCCCAGTACGCCGGCCTGAGCCTGGAGGCGGTGCGCGAGAAGATCAAGCATGAGGTCGATGCCTTGCGCGGCGAAATTGCCTTGCTGATGAGTGCCGCCGTGCAGGTCGGCACCGAGGCCATCGAGCGGGAGGAGCAGGTCATCATCAGTGGCGAGCGCAACCTCCTCACCGTGCAGGACTTCAGCCAGGACATGAACAGCCTGCGCCGCCTCTTCGACCTCTTCGAGCAGAAGACCCAGCTCATGCGCCTCCTGGACGGCTCCAGCCGCGCCGAGGGCGTGCGCATCTTCATCGGTGGCGAGAGCCAGGTCGTGCCCTTCGAGGAGCTGTCCATCGTGTCCGCCCCGTACGAGGTGGACGGCCAGGTCGTCGGCACCTTGGGCGTCATCGGCCCGACCCGCATGGCCTATGACCGCATGATCCAGATCGTCGACATCACCTCCCGGATGGTGTCCAACGCGCTCTCCCAGAAGTAGGGCGGGGGCCTCACGGCAGGCCCGTACAATCCGCGCTCCCGGCTCCCCGCCGGGTCGTCTAGGGTGCCTCTCCGGCGCCGGAAACACGGGGGCCGTTAGCTCAGTTGGTTAGAGCAGAGGACTCATAATCCTTTGGTCACAGGTTCAAGTCCTGTACGGCCTACCAAAACTTCATCAATCGGGACAGCGGCTGACCTGCCCCCTCCCGCCAAACCACCCCGGCGGACGTCCGAATTGAAGGTCACGAGAGAACTCACCTTCCAACGGGCAAGAGGCATCGCGTCAAGGCAGCGCCGTACTCACCGCGACTCAGGGTCCGAGCTCCATGGGCCGGGTCACCTGCATGGGGGCACCCATGACCAGGCCGCTCGGGGCCTCGCCGTGTTGCCAGAGTCGCAGAATGACCTGAAGTCCGGGCCAGCCAGGTTCGCCGGCGGCAAGATCGAGATCGCCGCCGTGGGCCTGCGCGACGAGCGCTGCGAGAGACAGCCCCAGTCCCAGCGCCTGCGCCGGGGCGTCCGCGGCCGTGCTGCCGCTGCCGCTGCGGAGCTGGGCGAGCAGCTGGGCGCGGCGCTCTGGCGACACGCCGGGGCCGTCGTCGCACAGCCGCAGGATCTGCCGCTCACCGTCGCTCTCGGCACTCAATCGCAGGCGCCTGGCGCCATGGCGCAAGGCGTTGTCCATCAGATTGGCAACGGCCGCTGACATGAGGTTGGGGTCGCAGTAGAGACTGCCCTCGCCCTCCAGTTCGATCTGCAGCCCCTCCACCGGCAGCTGCGCCACGAGATCGGCCAGGGCAACGGTCTGCAGCGCCATCTCGGCCTGTGGCCTGAAGAACGCGAGCAGCGACTGCACGACACGCTTGAGCCGCTCGACGGCAGCGCGCGTGCGGGCCAATCGCGGCATGGCGTCTGCCCCTGCCTCGCGCTCGGCCAGGGCGAGCTGGGCATCCATGCCGGCCAGCGGCGTGCGCAGGGCGTGGGCAGCATGGGCGGCGAAGGCTTGCTCGTTCTCGATGCGGCGAGCCAGTCGCTGGCCCAGCTCCGTCACCGCACCACGGATGGCGGCAATCTCGGCGCGATCCGCGGGCGGCAGGCTGGTCGCGGGGCGCATCGGGTCGTAATGGGGGATCTGGCGCGCCATCTCTTCCAGTGGGCGCAGCGTGACGGCGACGCGCCGCCGCAGGACGATGGCCCAGAAGAGACTCACCACCACGGCGCTCAGCACGACGAACCCGGCCGCCTCATGGCCGGACCGGAGGCGCTCGGCGCCTCGCTGGGCCACGTAGAGCCAGGTGGGCTGGCCAGGCAGATGAACGCCGTAGACGCGCCACTGCGTGGGCCCGTCCGAGAGACCCCCACGGCCCTCGGTGAAGAAGGGAATGCTCGGGGCGCGATGGGATCGCTTGAGCAGGCGGCCGTCCTGATGAACGATCTGCCACACGATGTGTTCCTCGTGCGGTGGCGCGGGAAGGATGTCGCTGCCGGCATCGCCCGGCAGGGGGGCGTTCAGCGCCACCATGCCGTAGATCAGCTCGGCGGCTTCGCGTAGGGCATCGTCCAGGAGGTCGTCGACCTCATGCTTGACGCCCCAGGCCAGCACTATCACGAGTGCCATCAGCCAGCCGGCGCTCAGCAACGTCAGGCGCCGGCTCAGCTCGCGCTGCAGTGAGGGAAGGGCGCGCGCAGAGGTGTTCACTTCGGCACCCGGTAGCCGAGGCCCCGCACGGTCTCGATCGCCTGGCGCCCGATCTTGCGCCGCAGATTGAAGACGTGAACCTCCAGCGCGTTGCTCGCGACATCGTTGTCGAAGCCCTTGCACAAGGCTTCCAGGTCGCTCTTCGACACCACGCGGCCCTGGCGCGCCACCAGGGCCTCCAGCAGCCGCCACTCGCGGGCGGTGAGCGTCACCTGCGCACCGCCGCGCAGGAGGACATGGCCGCGCAGGTCAAACTCCAGATCGCCTCTCAGCCGGATGCGAGCCTGCCCATGGCCCAGCGTCCGCCGCTGGAGGGCGCGAAGGCGGGCGGCCAGTTCCTCCGGGCGGAAGGGCTTGACGAGGTAGTCATCGGCACCGCTGTCCAGACCCTGGATGCGATCCTGCAGACGGTCGCGAGCGGTCAGGACGATGATGGGCAGGCTCTCGCCGCGATCCCGCAGGCGCCGCACCCACTCCACGCCGGATCCATCCGGCAGCTGCCAGTCCACCAGGAGGGCGTCATAGGGCTCGCTGGCAACGGTCTGCGCATCGAGCAGCGTGCGGAACCAGTCGACGAGGTGCCCTTCCAGGCGCAGGAAGCCACTCAGCCCTTCGCCCAGCGTCTCATCGTCCTCGATCAGCAGCAGCCGCATGCCCGTCCCATGGTGAACCAGCTTTCATCATCGGCCACTCTGCATCGGGTGTCTGACATGGAAATTGCTGACGTGCGTCGGCATCAACTTCATCTGGGCTTCAGGCAGAGGCCTCAGGGTGGGGGCATGCACCGCCTCCTTGCTTGCGCCGATCCGGCCCCTGTGGCATGAGCAGCTCTTACCTGGCTCTCTATCTCGGTGGTGCCCTCGCGGCCGTCGGTGTGCACTTGTACATGCGACGGCGACGCGAACGAGGGAACGCCAACGCTCAGCGGGCTGCCGCCGCCGCCGGGCTCAACGAGCCGGCATCGCTGCACCCGGTGGTCAGTGCGAGCCGTTGCATCGGGTCGGGCGGCTGCGTCACCGCCTGCCCGGAAGGGGCGCTGGGCATCGTGGACGGCATGGCCACCCTGATCAACGCCGCTGCCTGCATCGGGCATGGCGCCTGTGCCGATGCCTGTCCGGTCACGGCGATCACGCTGGTCTTCGGCACCGAGCGCCGGGGCGTGGACATCCCCAAGGTGTCGCCCCAGTTCGAGAGCAACGTCCCCGGGCTCTTCATCGCGGGCGAGCTGGGGGGCATGGGCCTGATCCGCAAGGCGGCCACCCAGGGGGTGCAGGCCATCGAGTTCCTTCGCAGGCGAAAGTCCGGCCCGGACGAGCTGGACGTGCTCATCGTGGGCGCCGGTCCGGCGGGCATCGCGGCCGGTCTGGCGGCCCATGAGCAGCGGCTGCGCTATCGGCTGATCGAGCAGGAGGACTCCCTGGGCGGTGCGGTCTACCACTACCCGCGGGCCAAGATCGCGATGACGGCGCCGGTGCACCTGCCCCTGGTCGGCAAAGTGCAGATGACCGAGGTCTCGAAGGAGAAGCTGCTGGAGTTCTGGCAGGGCGTGGTGCATCGAACCGGCCTGCAACTGCACTTCCGGGAGCGCATGGAAAAGATCGAGCGCGTCAGCGACAGCTTCGTCGTGCATACGAGTGCCGGCCCGCATCGCGCGCGCTCGGTGCTGCTGGCCATCGGCCGGCGCGGCAGCCCCCGCAAGCTGGGCGTGCCGGGCGAGGCGCTTCCCAAGGTCGTCTACCGGCTGGTGGACGCTGAGCAGTACCGCGGCCAGCACGTGATGGTGGTCGGCGGCGGAGATAGCGCGCTGGAAGCAGCCTTGCAGCTGGCGCAGGAGCCGGGCACCACCGTGCAGCTGTCCTACCGCGGCGCGGCCTTCAACCGGGTCAAGCCCAAGAACCGGCAGGCCCTGGAGGCGACGTACAAGACCGGGCGCCTGGAGCTGCTGCTGGAGACGGAGATCCAGGCCATCTACGACGCCGAGGTCGAGCTCAAGGGGCCGGCAGGCCTGACGAGCCGGCGCAACGATGCCGTGATCGTCTGCGCGGGCGGTGTCCTGCCCATCCCGCTGCTGCAGCAGATGGGCATCGAGTTCGAGACCAAGCACGGGCAGGCCTGAGGCGGGGCGCCCCGGCCGACCTCAGCGCACGGTCTGGCTGATCTGCAGCGTGACGCCGGTGCTGCCCAGCGCCAGGGGGGGCGAGGCCTGGGCCTCCAGGTCTCCGGGCTGAGGCTGGGCCAGGCCGCTGCGGCTGATGCGGGCGCTGACCACCACTTGCGACGCACCAGAAAGGCGAGCCTGCGGGCTCATGGCCAGCGAGTCATCCAGCACGAAGTCGAAGGGCAGCTCGGAGGCCTTGCGCTTGAGCACCGCCAGGGGCATGCGCGCACCTTGGGCGGGGCGCGCGAAGACGAAGACTGTGTCGTCCGGCTTCACCTGCGCGGCCAGGGCCGGCGCCAGCGTCAACCGCCCCTGGATGCGCGCGCCAGCGGCGGCCTGAGGCGCCGGTGTCGCGCCAGCCGGCAGGCCACCGGCCTGCCGCGCGTCCTCGAGGCCGTTGCGGGCTTGATCCACGAGGCTGCTGCCGGGCGCTGCGCTGCGCAGCGCGCGCTCGAAGAGGCTGGCAGCCTCCGCGTATGCCTTGCGGTCGTAGGCCTCGGTGCCGGCCAGGAGCAGCGCCTTGGGCTGCTGCGGGTCGGCCGCCAGCGCCTTGCGCACCCAATCCATGGGCACCCCGGCGAGGGTACGACCCTGCTGCAGCGCCAAAGCATCCGCGTAGTCGGCCATCAGCGCTGCATCGCCAGGACTCAACGCGACGGCCTTGGCGTAGGCGGGCAGGGCGTCCGCCTGCCGTCCGAGCGTGGCGTAGGAGCGGGCCAGCATGGCCCAGCCCTCTGGGTCCTGGGGCCGGGATTCGAGCCGCTTGGCCAGGGTCTGGATCATGTCCAGCATTTGCTCATTGCCCAGTGCGTGCGGAGCGGTCTGTGGACCCGCGGCGGGGGCACCTGAGGCGGTCTCGGGGCTGGCTGATGCCGCGGATGTGGCCGCAGACCCAGCGCCCGGCGATCCCTTCCAGGCATAGCCGGCACCTCCGACGAGGAGGACGAACGCTGCCACGCTCACCGCTGTCATGCGGCCGATGGGGGACGTGCGACGTGCAGGCGTGGGAGAGGGGGTCTCGAAGCGTTCGGGCGCGGGCGTGCCGGACTGCAGGACGGCGGCCACCAGGGCCTGCTCCAGCTGCAGGCGCGAGCTGCGGTGCAGCTCATCAGACAGGACGCCGTCCCGGTGCAGCTGGTCGAGCTGCTCGATCTGTGCACGCAATGGCTGCACGTGGCTCATGGGGTCACTCCTTGCTGGCGCGTCGCGGGGGCGTCGCGGGGTTGTCGATCGCCGGGGCTCTCGGGAGCTCGTCCGGGTCGGCCTCGAAATCCGTGTCCGGCCGGCGTGAGCGCCCCCGCAGGTGCCACCACAGGCCGCCGGCCGCGGTGCCGAGCAAGGCCGTCGGGCCGAACCACAGCAGCCAGGTGCGGGCATCCACGGGCGGGCGATAGAGCACAAAGTCGCCGTAGCGATCGGTCATGAACGTCAGCACTTCGGCCTCGCTGCGGCCGGCAGCGAGCTGCTCGCGGATCTCGCGGCGCAGGTCAACCGCCAGACCGGCGTGGGAGTCGGCGATGGTCTGGTTCTGGCATACCAGGCAGCGCAGCGCCGAGGCGACGTGCATCATGCGTGCCTCGAGGGCGGGGTCGTCCGCCGCATCGCGGGCCTCGAGGGCGCCGGCGTCGATGACGACCGCCATGACCAGCAGGACGAGGGCGGCGAGGTGCGCCACGGGCCCGGTTCTCCGAGAGATCAGCTTCATCGGGCCTGCTCCAGGTTCTTGAGCAGCGGCTCGATGCGCTCGGCGATGACGGCCTCGGTCAGGGGCCCGACATGCTTGTATCGCACCAGACCCTGCGCGTCGATCACGAAGGTCTCCGGGACGCCGTAGACACCCCAGTCGATGCCGGCTCGGCCCTGGGCATCAAAGGCGGACGCCACATAGGGGTTGCCAAACTGGCGCAGCCAGGCCTGGCCCTCCGCGGGGCTGTCCTTGTAGTCAAGTCCGTAGATCGGGACACGTCCACGACGGGCATAGTTCATCAACGTGGGGTGCTCTTCCCGGCAGGCCGTGCACCAGCTGGCCCAGACGTTGAGCAGCCAGACGCGCCCGCGCAGGGCGGTGGCCTGCACCCGTTGGCCGGGGTCGTCCAGGCGCGGCAGGTCCAGCGTCGGCGCCGGCTTGCCGACGAGCGGGCTGGGCACTTCTCGCGGATCCCTTGACAGACCTCGGGCGAGGAAGACCAGCAGGATGGCAAAGAGCGCGAGCGGGAGCACGACGCGCCAGCTCACGGCACCGGCCTGGGGGATTCGGGCGCGGGCGCTCATGCCTGCGCTCCCTGGAGGGTGAGCGATGGCGACGTCGAGGCGGCGGCCTGAGGCGCCTTGCGGCGGTAGCGGGCGTCACTGGCAGCGAGCAGGCCGCCCAGCGCCATGAGCGCACAGCCTCCCCAGATCCAGTCGACAAACGGCTTGAAGTAGACGCGCAGCGTCCAGCTGCCGTCGTCCAGCTCCTCGCCGAGCGCCACGTACAGGTCACCCAGCAGGCCGGGTGCGATCGCCGCTTCCGTCATGGGATTGCGCTGGACGCGGTAGACACGCTTTTCCGGGTGCAGAACGGTCAAGACCTGACCCTCGCGAAGGACCGCCACCTCGGCCTGCGCGGCGACGTAGTTGGGCCCCTGGACGTCCCGGACGCCGACGAAGCGGAACTGGTGCTGGCGCAGGGTGATGAGGTCGCCACTGCGGGCGCGGACGTCGCGCTCCTCTTCGTAGGTCTTCACCATGACGACGCCGATGATGAACACGGCGAGCCCTGCATGGGCCAGGCTCATGCCCCATTGCGCACGGCTGCGCTGGCGTAGGCTGCGCCACGCGCCCCCTGCGGGCCGGAGCTCCACCAGGGTGCCCAGCAGGATCCAGAAGGCCAGGGCCAGTCCCAGGGCGGCTTGCCAGTGCATCTCTCCCGACCGCCAGCTGGCCAGGAGGCCGGCCACCACCGCAACGGCGAGGGCCCAGCGCAGGCGATGGGTCAGCTGCGGCAGCTCTGTCTTCTTCCATTGCGCGACCGGGCCGACGCTGACGAGGAACAGCAGCGGCGCCATCAGCGGCACGAAGACGGTCTCGAAGTAGGGGACGCCGACCGAGATCTTGCCCAGGCCGAGGGCGTCCAGCACCAGGGGATACAGCGTGCCCAGCATCACGGCGGCGGTCGCGACGAGCAGCATGACGTTGTTGAGCAGCAGCAGTGTCTCGCGAGACAGCAGCGCGAAGCGACCACCCAGGCCGACCTTGGGTGCGCGCCATGCATACAGCGCCAGGGCGCCACCGACGGTCACGCCGAGGAACATGAGAATGAAGAGCCCGCGGCGCGGATCGGAGGCGAAGGCGTGCACGGAACTCAGCACCCCGGAGCGAACGAGGAAGGTGCCCAGCAGGGAGAGCGAGAAGCCGAGGATGGCCAGCAGCACCGTCCAGGACTTGAAGGCGCCGCGCTTCTCGGTGACGGCCAGGGAGTGGATCAGCGCCGTGCCCACGAGCCAGGGCATGAAGGAGGCGTTCTCGACCGGGTCCCAGAACCACCAGCCGCCCCAGCCGAGCTCGTAGTACGCCCACCCGCTGCCCAGGGCAATGCCGAGCGTCAGGAAGGCCCAGGCGACGGTCGTCCAGGGCCGGGTCCAGCGTGCCCAGCGCGCATCGAGCTCGCCACTCAGCAAGGCGGCGATCGCGAAGGCGAAGGCGACGGAGAAGCCCACGTAGCCCATGTAGAGCATGGGCGGGTGAATCACCATGCCGGGGTCCTGCAGCAGCGGGTTCAAGTCATTGCCATCTGGTGGCACGGGCCAGAGTCGCTCGAAGGGATTCGAGGTGAGCAGCATGAACAGCAGGAAGCCCGTCCCCACCCAGGAGAGCACGACCAGCAGGCGCAGCACCAAGGCTGGCGGCAGGTGGGCACTGAAACGGGCGACCGCAACCGTCCAGACCTGCAGCATCAGCAGCCACAGCAGCAGCGATCCCTCGTGCCCGCCCCACACGCCGGCGATCTTGTAGGCCAGCGGCAGCGCGGTGTTGGCATGCTCGGCCACGTACAGCACGGAGAAGTCATCCCTCACAAAGCAGGCGGTCAGCGCCAGAAAGGCCAGGCCGACCAGCGTCGCGATGCCGTGGGCCAGGGGCCTCACCAGCGCCTGCCAGTCGTCGCGGTCGCGGGCGAGGCCCAGCAGGGGCAGGCTGCCCTGCACGAGACTGGCAGCGAGCGCCAGCCACAACGCGAGATGTCCCAGTTCTGCCGTCACTCGCGGCCTCCCGTCTTGAGCGTGCCGCCGCGCTGTGCCCTGGCGAGCGCTTCGGCGGCTTCAGGTGGCATGTAGTTCTCGTCGTGCTTGGCCAGCACCTCCTGGGCGCGGAACACGCCCGCCTGGATGCGGCCTTGCGCGACGACGCCCTTGCCCTCCTTGAAGAGATCGGGCAGCAGGCCGTCGTACTCCACGGGCAGGCCATGGCGGGTGTCGCTCACCTTGAAGCGGACCTTCACGCCGTCGCGCTGCACGCTGCCGACCTCCACGAGGCCCCCGACTCGGAACACGCGGCCTTGTGGGGCCTCGCCCGTCTGGACCTGCGTCGGCGTGTAGAAAAAGACCAGATTGCTGCGAAAGGCGTTCATCACCAGGGCCACGGCCACCGCCAGACCCGTGAGCACGCCGCCGGCGATGAGCAGTCGTCGATCCCGTGCCTTCATGCGAGCTCCTGCTGCGTGGGCTCGGTGTCGCCCAGCGGGCTCAGCGCACGGCTCAGCCGGCGGCGGACCCGCGCCATTTCGACGGCGATCGCCAGCAGGCTCAGGCCGTAGGCAGGCCAGACGTAGAGCCCGTAGCCCTTCAGCGACAGCCATTGCATCAGTGCATGCATGTCCATTCTCAATACTCCTGGCGGCGCAGCTGGGCCACCCACTCATGGTCGTTTTCGCGCTCCAGCGCGAGGGCCCGGGCCCTGGCGAAGACGATGGCGAAGGCATAGGCCCAGGCCGCCAGCGTCATCAGCAGCAGGGCGGCCAGCATGGTGCTGGCCATGGAGGGGGCGGCATCGGCCCGGATGCTGGCGCCCTGGTGGAGCGTGTTCCACCAGCGGACCGAGAAGTAGATGATGGGCACGTTGATCGCGCCGACCAGCGCGAGCAGCGCGCCGGCCTGGTCCGAGCGGCGGGGATCTTCGATCGCCTCGGTCAGGGCGAGGTAGCCGAGGTAGAGGAAGAGCAGGATCAGCTCGCTCGTCAGCCGCGCGTCCCAGACCCACCAGGTGCCCCAGGTCGGCTTGCCCCAGCAGGCGCCGGTCCACAGCGCCAGGGCGGTCATCAAGGCGCCAGTCGGGGCGATGGCCCGCGCCAGCATGGAGGCCATGCGCACGCGCCAGGCCCATCCGATGACGGCCCAGAAGGCCATCGCGACATACATCACCATGGAGAGCCAGGCGGTCGGCACATGGATGAACAGAATGCGGTAGGCCTCGCTCTGCACCGCATCGGTGGGCGCGACGACGAATCCCATCCACAGGCCGAGCAGGGCCAGGACCAGGGCGCTGGCCCACAGCCAGGGCGAGCAGGCGCGGGTGAAGCGGTAGAACCGGGCCGGTGCGGCCAGGGTGAAGAGGCGGCGTCGCGGCGCCGGGGGCGGGGCGGTGTTGCGGGCCAGGGAATGGACGTGGGACATGGGAACAACTCCTGCGGCGTTCAATCCTGGGCGATCAGCAGGGCGCGACCGATCAGCCAGGGCAGGCCCATCGCGCTGACGATGAGGTCCGCGCCCAGCAGCGAGAGATGGGGGGAGGCCGACTGCCCCGCCTGCAGGGCCTGCACGGCCGTTGTGCCGAAGACCAGGACGGGCACCATCAGCGGCAGGACGATCAGCAGGATCAGCGTGCCCGCCGAGCGCAGGCCGAGCGTGAGGGCCGCGGCCAGCCCGCCGACGAGGCTGAGGACGGGCGTCCCCAGCAGCAGCCCGGCTGACAGCATCAGCAGTTCGTCGGCCGGCAGGCCATAGAGGGCTCCGAGCACCGGGGCGATGAGCACCAGCGGTGCGCCGCTGGCAAGCCAGTGGAAGCACACCCGTGCCAGGGCGTAGTGCCACAGGGGCAGCCGCGAGAGCAGGACCTGCTCCAGCGTGCCGTCGGCCTGATCCCCGGCGAACAGCGTGGGCAGCGGCAACAGGGCGGACAGGAGGGCGGCCACCCACAGGACACCTGGAGCAATCTGCTTCAGCAGGGTCGGGTCCGGGCTCAGACCGAGGGGCTGCAGCGCAGCGGCCAGTGCGAAGAAGCCCAGGGCCAGCGCGGCATCGGCGGGCCGACGCCACAGCAGGCGGGCATCGCGCCGCAGGATCAGGTGCAGCGGGGATAACCGCGGTACGGGGCGGTGGGGTGCCGCCGCTGCCGGCAGGAGCGTGGTTGTGCGCTTCACGCCTGTGCCCCCGGGGGATGCAGCCAGTGCTGATCGGGTTCGGCTGCCCCCGAAGGCCAGCTCAGATGACTGCTCAGCACCGTCGCTCCGCCGCGCACATGATGCGCATACAGCTGAGCGACCAGCACGGCCACGCCGTCGTCGTCCAAGGCATCAAACGGCTCGTCCAGCACCCACAGGGCCCGCTGGTCTGCCAGGCTCAGCCGCGCCAGGCTCAGCCGTCGACGCAAGCCCTGGGACAGCATCCGGGCAGGCCGATGCCGCGAAGCCCACAGACCCCAGTGACGCAGCGCCGCCTGCACGTCGGCGTCGGCAGCGTGCAGCTGACCGAGCTGCGCCAGGAACTGCAGGTTCTCGAACAGGCTCAGGTCGTCCTTTACCGCGTTCTGGTGGCCTGCGTAGAGGATGCCGGTGTGGGGGGCGCGCCAGAGGTCGCCGCCGGCGGGTGCCGCCAGTCCGGCCAGCACGCGCAGGAGGCTGGTCTTGCCGCTCCCATTGCGTCCGCGCAGCCACAGCGCCTGGCCTGCACGCACGCTGAAGCTCTGCGGTGCACAGACGGCGCGCCCGCCACGCTCGCAGCGCAGTTCGCGGGCGCGCGCCAGGAGGCCTGGCTCAGAGGTCATAGCGCAGACCCAGGTAGTAGAAGCTGCGGTTCGAGGACTCGTGGCGGCTCGGGCCGTCCGACTTGCTGAACTCCATGCTGAGCTCCCCCTCGACCACGAGCTTGCCCGTGGCGCGCTTGCTGGCCCGCAGCCCGGGCGCCCAGCGCTGCGTGCGATTGCCGCCATCATCCTGCTGTGCATAGAAGCGAATGGACGGCTCCAGCAGCCAGCTCTCGCCGATGGCCGACGAGTTGTTGTAGGACAGCAGCTGGCCGCTGTAGGTCGGCCCCTTGAGCAGCGTCAGCAGCAGCACGTGGGTGTCGCGGGCCGAGTAGAGATTGGTGCCGATCAGCTGGCTGCCGAGGCTCCAGACGTTGCCCGTGCCGGGCTGGCCGTTGGGCAGGATGTCCGCCACCGGCGGCAGGGCGCCGACGTTGGTCAGGCGGATGTCGGCACCCAGCTGCCAGTTGGCATTCAAGGGGTGCGTCACGCTGAGCATGCCCTGCGTGCTGAAGGCCGTCGTATCCCGTACCTGCTGACGCAGCAGGTCCAGGGACTGCGTCTGCATCAGCTCGTACAGCGTCCGGGCCTGGACCTGGAGCACCGGATTCTGGAAGAACAGGCTGTTGCCCAGCATCAGCATGGGGGTGGCGCGGCGGTCGTACAGCGCATTCACGACCGTGTTGTCCGCCCCCTGCCAGGTGGCCTGCACCGAGGCGATGTTGAGTCTTCGATAGGTGGGGTCGTAGTCCAGCGTGCTCATCGCGGTGACCGGGCCGGCGAGCACTCGCAGTTCAGTGCCCAGGCCGCGGCGGTCCAGCTGCCCGTCAACGCGTTGCTCGATCGCGTAGACACTGCCGCCCACTCCCTTGCCCAGATCGTCCGCCTCGATGGAGCCGCCCCAGAAGGAGCGCTTGGCATCCAGCAGTGGGTCCGTTGGCCGGCCTGCGACGGCATTGACACGCCACTTGGGGGCCAGGCGATAGCCGACCTGCAAGCCGTCGAATCGACCCATGACGCCACCACCGCTTGGTGACTGACGGCCGACCTTGAACTGCAGGCCTTGCGACAGCAGCTTGTAGTCGGCATACAGCGCGGAAAGCTTGTTCTTGCTGCGGTCGCTGCGCAGTTGATCCGAGGTGTAGGTGTCGCGCAGCACGATGCGCAAGTCGCTGTCCGCATCCCGGCGGCGCCAGATGATGTCAACGCTGCTGATGATCTGTCGCTGGTCCGTGCCTGACAGCGTCGCGTCGTTGACCAGCTCGGGCAGGCCGCTGAGGGGCGAATCCTGGAAGTCCTGCGTGCGGATCTTGGACTGACCGCCGTAGTAGAAGGTCGAGAGTGAGCCACTGAGCGTGGTCGTGACGCCCTTGTCCGAGGTGGCCGAGGCCTGGACGGCCTCCATGGGCGGCGGCGCAAGCGTCAGCAGGGCCTCACGGGCGCGCAGGGCGCCGGGGCCTTGGGGGTAGAGCTTGAGGTAGAGCTCGAACTCGGCACGTGCGCGCTCGGGGTCGCCCTGACGCCACCGCGCCTGGGCAATCAGTTCCTGGGCTTCGGCCGTCTGGGCGTGCGGCGGCAGGGCGAGGAGGTCTTCCAGCTTCGCGATGGCCTGCGTGTGCTCCCCCTGTTCCATCAGCTGCCGGGCCTGACTCAGCGTGGCGACGGAGGCCGGCAGAGACTCGCCGGCGGCAGCGGCGGGCAGCGCGGTGGGCTCACGGGTCGATCGTGCGGCGGACGCGGCGGGTGTGGCCGGCGGCATGCTCACGTTGCCGGCGCCATGCAAGACCTGCCCCGGGTCGACGCGCGCGCCCGGGAAGCGGGCAAGCACGGCCTGCCGCAGGGCTTCACCTTCCGCCACGTCCCGCAGCCCCGTCACCACGACTTCGCGTTCCGTGCGCCCCGGCATCGGCCGAATCTGCACGTTGTAGTTCTGCAGCGCTGCAGGAATGGGGCGCGCTTCTTCATTTGGCGCCAGGGTCTGCAGCACCAGCGACGGGCCGGTCGGTGCGATTGTGCGTTCGGGGGCGGTGGCCATGCCGGGAACGAGCAGCCGTGAGCCCTGGTCCTTCAGCACCAGCTCGAGACTGCGCGCATTGGCGCCAGGCCGGACGAGGTAAGCGACACCCTGATTGAATCGCAGCACCAGCTTACGGCTGCGCTCCAGCGTGCCTGCGGCCTCGTCGGTCACGATGACCAGCGGCGCCCCTTGGCGATCGAGCAGGCGGCGCTCCGCGACGATGAGGTTCAACGTGTCCCGGGTGGGGAGGATGTCGTAGTAGACCTGACCCAGGTCACCGCTGCGACCGGCCACGTTTCGGATGAACTGCACAGGCGTGACGAAGCGCAGAACAAGTACAGCATCGTTGCCGCTGGGGCGCAGCTCGGCCTCATCCAGAACCTGGGCATGCAGCGCACCCGAAACGAGGCTGAGGCAGGCCGCCGTGAGTGGGGCGAGAAAAGAGCTGGGGGCAGTCTGGGTCACGTCGTCAGCCTTCAATCCCATTTGGTGTAGGTGGCGCCCTTGTTGCCCAGAGGGCGGTGGCAGCCGGATTCGGAGCAGTCGGTGGGCACGGGCGTCTTGGTTCGGTGCGTCAGGGACTTGCGCTCCAGGCTGCCCAGGTAGTTGGTGCCGCTGGCATGGCAGGCCTTGCACCAGCCCGCGCCGCTGCCCTGGCTGCCGTTGTGGTTCATCTTCTGGGCCCAGCTGGTGGTGCTGGTATGGCAGGCACTGCACTCCATGGCGCTGCCGTTGAGCAGCTGCGACTCGGGAATGTGGTTGCTCGGCTTGGCCGTGGCGCCTTGCGAGGTGTAGGCACCCGAGTGGCAGGTCTTGCACTGGCCGCTGACGCTGACATTGGCATGGAAGCGGCCATTGGCCCAGCTGGCATAGCCGCCCTTGTGGCAGCTGTCGCAGTTGCTGATGGCGACGCCGGCGAGCAGCTGGTAGGGGATGTGGCCGGCCGGCTTGCTGTCAGCCGGCGGGAAGGCGCCGCTGTGGCAGCTGCTGCACTGGTTCACCACGGTCACCTGGGTGTGGTTCCACTTCGTCGGCCGCCAGCCGCTCGTGTTGTGGCAGGCGATGCAGTTGGTGGCGCCGACGGGGATGTGGGCCGCGGGCTTGCCGGTGGCAGCGCTGCCGTTGTGGCAGCTGCTGCAGTTGGTGGCGACCGTGAAGCCGCTGTGGTCGACCTTGGCTCCGGTCCAGGTGATGGTGCTCCGGTGGCAGTTCTCGCAGACGGTCTGGCCGCTGTGCACGGGGGTGACGGGGCGGATCGAGAGGTGGCAGGTCGAGCACTGGCTGGTCACGGTCGCGCTGGCATGCAGGCGGGCCGGTGTCCAGCTGGCAAAGCCGGCCTTGTGGCAGTTGTCGCAATTGAGCGCAGCCAGCGTGCCGACCAGCTGGTAGGGCGTGTGGGTCGCCGGCTTGCCGTCCGCGGGCGGGAAGGCCCCGCTGTGACAGCTGCTGCACTGGTTGGTCACCGTGACCTGGGTGTGGTTCCACTTGGTCGGCTTCCAGCTGCTGGTGGTGTGGCAGCTGATGCAGTTGGTGGCCCCGACGGGGATGTGGGCCGAAGGCTTGCCGGTGGCGGCGCTGCCGTTGTGGCAGCTGCTGCAGTTGGTGGCGACCGTGAAGCCGCTGTGGTCCACCTTCGCGCCCGTCCAACTGCTGGTGCTCTTGTGGCAGTTCTCGCAGACGGTTTGGCCGGTGTGCACGGGGGTGACGGGGCGGATCGAGAGGTGGCAGGTCGAGCACTGGCTGGTCACGGTCGCGCTGGCATGCAGGCGGGCCGGTGTCCAGCTGGCAAAGCCGGCCTTGTGGCAGCTGTCGCAATTGAGCGCAGCCAGCGTGCCGACGAGCTGGTAGGGCGTGTGGGTCGCCGGCTTGCCGTCCGCGGGCGGGAAGGCCCCGCTGTGACAGCTGCTGCACTGGTTGGTCACCGTGACCTGGGTGTGGTTCCACTTGGTCGGCTTCCAGCTGCTGGTGGTGTGGCAGCTGATGCAGTTGGTGGCCCCGACGGGGATGTGGGCCGCGGGCTTGCCGGTGGCAGCGCTGCCGTTGTGGCAGCTGCTGCAGTTGGTGGCGACCGTGAAGCCGCTGTGGTCCACCTTCGCGCCCGTCCAACTGCTGGTGCTCTTGTGGCAGTTCTCGCAGACGGTTTGGCCGGTGTGCACGGGGGTGGCCGGGCGGATCGAGAGGTGACAGGTCGAGCACTGGCTGGTCACGGTCGCGCTGGCATGCAGGCGGGCTGGCGTCCAGCTGGCAAAGCCGGCCTTGTGGCAGCTGTCGCAATTGAGCGCAGCCAGCGTGCCAACGAGCTGGTAGGGCGTGTGGGTCGCCGGCTTGCCGTCCGCGGGCGGGAAGGCGCCGCTGTGGCAGCTGCTGCACTGGTTGGTCACCGTGACCTGGGTGTGGTTCCACTTGCTCGGCTTCCAGCCGGTGGTGCTGTGGCAGCTGATGCAGTTGGTGGCCCCGACGGGGATGTGGGCCGAAGGCTTGCCGGTGGCGGCGCTGCCGTTGTGGCAGCTGGCGCAGTTGGTGGCCGCGTTGAAGGTGCTGTGGTCAACCTTGCCGGCGCTCCAACTGCTCGTGCTCTTGTGGCAGTTCTCGCAGGTGGTCTGCCCGCTGTGGAGGGTGGTACTGGGGCGAATGGGCAAATGGCAGGTCGCACATTGGCTGCTCACGCTGACGCTGGCATGAAGCTTCGCGGGCGCCCACGCTGCAAAGCCGGCCTTGTGGCAGCTGTCGCAATTGAGCGCAGCCAGCGTGCCGACGAGCTGGTAGGGCGTGTGCGTCGCCGGCTTGCCGTCCGCGGGCGGGAAGGCCCCGCTGTGGCAGCTGCTGCACTGGTTGGCAACCGTGAGCTGCGTGTGGCTCCACTTGCTGGGCTTCCAGCCGGCGGTGCTGTGGCAGCTGAAGCAGTTGGTAGCCCCGACGGGGATGTGGGCCGAGGGCTTGCCGGTGGCGGCGCTGCCGTTGTGGCAGCTGGCGCAATGGGTGGCCGCGTTGAAGGTGCTGTGGTCAACCTTGCCGGCGCTCCAGCTGCTGGTACTCGTGTGGCAACTCTCGCAAACGGTCTGCCCGCTGTGGATTGCTGTGCTTGGGCGCACGGCAAGGTGGCACGTTGCGCACTGGCTCGTCACGCTCACGTTGGCATGCAACTTGGCCGGCGCCCAGGCGACAAAGCCGGCCTTGTGACAGCTGTCGCAGTTGAGCGAGGCGAGGCTGCCGACCAGCTGGTAGGGCGTGTGGGTCGCAGGCTTGCCGTCCGCAGGAGGGAAGGCCCCACTGTGGCAGCTGCTGCACTGATTGGTGACGGTGACTTGGGTGTGATTCCACTTCGTCGGCTTCCAGCTGCTGGTGCTGTGGCAGCTGATGCAGTTGGTCGCCCCGGCGGGGATGTGGGCCGAAGGCTTGCCGGTCGCGGCGCTGCCGTTGTGACAGCTGGCGCAGTCCGTCGAGGCGTTGAAGCCCGCGTGGTCGACCTTGCCTGAGTTCCAGCTGCTGGTGCTCTTGTGGCAGCTTTCGCAGACCGTCTGCCCGCTATGCAGTGCGTTGGAGGGCCGCATGCTGAGGTGGCAGGCCGAGCACTGGGACGTGATGCTGGCATTGGCGTGCACCTTGGCCGGCGTCCACGACGTGAAGCCGGCCTTGTGGCAGCTGTCACACGCCAAATTGGCCGTGGCGGCCACGGCGGTGTAGGGCACATGGGTGGCCGGCTTGCCTGTGGCCTTCTGGCCGTTGTGGCACGAGGCGCAGCTGCCGGCCGCCACACCCGCGTGATTGAAGCCGGACGCGGGCTTCCAAGCACTGGTCCGGTGGCAGCTGTCGCAGGAGGCTGTCGTGCTCAGGTGGTCTGCCGGCTTGCCTGCGGCCAGTGCGCCGTTGTGGCAGCTGGCACAAGCGCCGCCCGTGACGCCCTTGTGATCCATCTTGGCGCCGCTGAAGCTGCGCGTGTTGTGGCAGGTGTCGCACGATTGCGATGTCGGGATGTGGGTCGCCGGCTTGACCGTGTTGGTCTTGGCAAAGCGCGCGCCGCTCGTATGGCAGGCGTCGCACTCTTTGGGCGTGCCCTTGAACACGCCGCCGATGTGGCAGCTTTCGCAGCGCTGGTTCTGGTGGGTGCCCGTCAGTGCGAAGCCTGTCCGCAGGTGGTCAAACTCGCGGGGGGCGCCACTGGCGCTGAGCGCCCAGAAGGCCAGCCCTGCAAGCAGGATCAGCATCAGCAGGCGCATTCGCCGCATCAGCCCGACGACAGGGTGAGACTGACTCATGGGCGCGCTCCGGCAGTTCCTGGACTCACGACGGACCAACGGCTGGGCTGATGGCACTGCTCGCACCGCGGTCCGAAGCCCCGTTCGTGGACGTCGTCCTTGAGATGGCAGCTCACGCAGGCGCGGGCCAATGCCGCCACCTTGCGTCCTGGGGGCGCCGGGTCCTTGTGGCAGGTCGAGCAAGGTAGCTTGGCGTGTGCGGCGCCCAGGGGGTAGTCCGTCTGCCGATCGTGGTCAAAGCGCCAGAGGCGCCAGGCGCGCACGTTGTGGCAACTCTCGCAAGCCGCGCCCAGGCTGGCCTTGTGGCGGTCGTCCTTGCGATGGCAGCTCAGGCAGTCGCGCGAGGCGTCACGGAAGCGCAGGCTCTGGTGGCATGCCTTGCATTCGACGGAGCCATGGGCGCCCGCCAGGCTGAAGCGGGCCTTGTTGTGATCAAAGCGTGCCGGCTTCCAGCGCGTCTCGTCATGACAACTGTCGCAGCGCTCACCCAACTGGGTCTCGTGCTTGTCGTCCTTGCGGTGGCAAGCCACGCAGTCGCTGGGGGTCTTGCGGTAGCTGCGAACGTCGGCATGGCAGCTCTTGCAGGCGAGGCTGGCGGCCGCATGCGCACCGCGCAGGGAGAAACGGGCCCGGTTGTGATCAAAGCGCGGAGCCTGCCAGTTGCTCTCGGTGTGGCAGTCGGCACAGCGCTCGCCCAGCGTGGCCTCATGCCTGTCGTCCTTGCGATGGCAGCCCACGCAGGTCGAGGTGACCTCGCGGTAGACGAGGCTCTGGTGGCAGTCCTTGCAGCCGGCCTGCCCATGCTTGCCGAGCAGCGGGAAAGCCGTGCGGTCGTGGTCGAAGCGCTGCACGCTGCGCCAGCCTTTCTCGGCGTGGCATTGCGCGCAGTCGGTGCCCAGCGTGGCCTTGTGCTTGTCATCCTTGCGGTGGCAATCCACGCAGCCCGTGCCCGGCTTGTCCTTGTACAGATGACCGGTGTGGCAGCTGCCGCAGCGCAGCTCGCGGTGCTTCTCCCGCAGCGGGTAGCGGGTGTCGGCATCGTGCTTGAAGGTGATGTCGCGCCAGCGCTGTTCCGTGTGGCAGGTCTCGCACTTGTCGCCGAACTGGGCCTTGTGCTTGTCGTCCTTGCGATGACAGGCCACACAGGCACTCGGTGTGTCCTTGTACTCGCGGGTCTTGTGGCAGGACTCGCACCGCGCCGGCCCGTGGGCGCCCTTGAGTGGAAAGCGGGTCACGCTGTGGTCGAAGCGCGTCTCCTTCCAGCTCTTCTCCTCGTGGCAGTTCTGGCACTTCACGCCCAGGCCACCCTTGTGCACATCGTCCTTGCGGTGGCAGGACTGGCAGTCCTGAGGGGCGGCGCTGTACTTGCGGCCAACGGCATGGCACTTGACGCAGTCGACGGATCGATGCCCCCCGCGCAGGACATAGTCGGTTCGTGCATGGTCAAACTTGGCCTGGTCCAGCGGCGCGATGTTCATCTCACGCCCCTTGTGCTCGGTGTGGCAGCTGCGGCACGGCTGGGGCTTCTGCCGGCCATGCAGCCCGGCGTGATCGCCCAGGTCCCGGCCGACGTCCTTGTGGCAGTCGACGCAGAGCTTCTCCTGCGCCTTGCGATCGAAGGGCGTGTGGCAGCTGCGGCAGCTGTCGTCCCATTTGGCATGGGCTTGGCTGAGTACGCCGGGAGACAGCACCGACTCCATGCTTTGGGCACCCGCCGACGAAGTCAGCAACGGGCCCAGTACCAGCCCCAGTACCAGCCCCAGTACCCGGCGCATCGCTCGATCCAGCCGGGGATCGATGCTCATGCCAACCCCCGCGCTGGGCTGGATGGAAGCGTGTGCTGTGCTTCATGCGCCATACCGTCAGTACACGTGGACGGCGACGATGTGCACGATCGCGCACAGCACCATCACGTAAACGAAGGGCACATGCAGCACGTGCCAGAGCGCGAAAAGACGCACGGCGCGCTCGTACTGGGCGACGCGCAGGCCCGTGCGGAACAGCGCCTGCACGGTGCCGCGCAGCGTCAGCCATTCCTGGTGACGGCGGCCGGGGCCCCAGTCGCGTTCGCGCGACCGAAGCCGCAGGGCCGTGTGCAGGGCGTGCAGGCACTGTGTCTCCGTACGCCATCGCACCCAGGGGAGGACGACGAAGGCCTGGAGCCAGCCGGCACGCTCCAATGCCGCGGGGCTGACGCGAGCCTCGAAGCGGCTGATCATGGCTTCAGCCACCGGGGCGAAGGCAAGGGCACGGTGTGCCTCGTCCCGGTTCAACCCCAGTTCGTCTCGCACCGATTGCAGACCCTGAAGACCGCCGCTGAGTCCGCGGTGGGTGCGCAGGTACAGGAATCGACCCACCACGCCGCTGCCGGCCACGATCAACATGCTGTAAAGCGCCACGCCGGCGTTCAGGGAACCAATGGTGAAGGCGCAGTGCAGCAGGATCAGCACGGGCCCGGCGATGCCCAGCACCATGTGGACGGCGAACCAGTCGCGCGCAGCCCCCCAGCGCTGCAGCCGCCGCCAGCGCTTTCGCAAGGGATAGGCGAACAGCAGCAGCATGGCCACGCCGCCCGAGACGCCGAGCCAGTAGCCCAGGGTGGACGCTGCCGTCAGCTGCCAGTGGCGCACGGTCGCCCACGCACCGCCGACGAGCAGCGCCAGCGCCAGGTAGAGCCAGCGATCTCGGCCCACCGGCGTGGCGATGCTGTCCCTGAATCTGGGGGGCTGACGGGAAAGGACCTCGGGCGTGTTCATGCGGCGCAGTGTGTGCAAGGCCCCGCTACGGCGCATTAAGCGCGTGAACATTTGTAACGGGCCTGGACTGCTGCCCGGTGCCGGCCCGGCGTTTCGTGCGCGCCGCACCAGCCTTGCGGCAGATCGAGCAGCCTGAGGGGACTTCCTGAAGTTCAGATGAAGGGTGCGGCAATGGTTGGCAACAACTTCATCCGGTCTTAAGCCCAGCCGCGGAGGCTGCGGCTCGTGAATGCAGCAGTACCCCTCACTCAAGTGCTCGTGCACGCACGGGATCCCGCCATCGTGCAGGTCTGCCGCCAGGTCTGCGACCAGCTGCGGTGGCATGTCCGAACCGGCGGCATCGAGCCGCCCGCGCTGCTCGGGGGCGACGCCATGCTGCATGTGGTGGAGGACCATGCCGCTCGGGCCTTGCCCCGGAGCCTGGGGCCGCCCACGGCCCTGCTGGTCTGTGACGCAGGCGCCCTGCAGCGCCTGGTCGGTGGTGGCACGCACGCCTTTGGTGCCTATCAGCTCCGACCGATGCGCGCCGAGCGCTTGCAGGAGCAGCTCTGTCGCCTGCGACTGGGACAGGCGGGCAATCTCGCTCAATGCGTGCGCGTCGGGCCCTTGGTCCTGGACGCCATGGACCGCCGCGTCGTGTGGCAGGACCAGGTGCTGAGCCTGACGTGGCGGGAGTACGAGTTGTTGCACGTGCTCGTGCGCCACAGGGGCGCCGTGGTGGCGCGCGACCGGATCGAGGCGGCGATGTACCGCTGGGGACAGGAGCTCGGCAGCAACACGATCGAGGTCTTCGTCCACGCCTTGCGCAGCAAGACCCATCCCGCCCTGATCACCACGGTGCGAGGGGAGGGCTACCAGTTGAACGACCTTGAACTGGCCGGGCTTCGCCACTGATCCTGCGCTGGCCCCGGTCTGCCCGCGGACGACCTCGCGGGCGAGATGACGTCCAGAAGCCGTGGCCAGGCCCCGGCCGTCGTCGTGCTTCATCCGGCCTGATGCGCCGCGTTCGAGACGGCTGCTCGTGACGGCCCTGGGACGTCCCCTGGCAGAGGGAGACCGGATCTGCGACCGGGAATGCGTCGGTGTTTCCTCCAGTGCGGTGAGGCCTGTCCGCTACGTTCGTCCCGGGCGCGGCGCTGGGGTGCTCGCCTGTCGGGGGCACGGCAGCGCCGGCAGCCGAGTCTCTTCGCGCTCAGCGGATGTGCACTTGCCTCAGGCTTTGGTCTGTTGCCGCGGCCAGTTGCCGCCGCTTGCACGCCGGCCGTCGCTTCCAATGGGCAGAGGTTTCGTGAATCCAGGAAATTTCCAGTTTTGACCGATCCGGTGTACATTTGCCGGATACCGGACAGCGCCGCGCCCCTCAGCGGCGAGCGATTCCTCCAGTCCGGTTCGTGCGACGCCAGTCGCCCCTTTGGCCGCAGAGCTTCGGTCAACTGAGCCAAGCAGCTCACTCAGGCCGTCAACAAGGCCTGCGTCTCTCCAACGGATTGATCCCCATTTCAACAGCCATTCCCATGGGCCAGTACGTCGTCTTGCCCTCGACACCATCAACCGACTGCGGCCGCTTCAGAGCCGCTGTTGCGGTACGGCGGATTCAAGGTGGCGACGGCTCACCCAGAACGCTCGCCCTCGACAAGACTTTCTCTTCCCGAGAAGCCGCCAAAATCATCGCGGTCACCCAAGGGTGGTTTCAAACGCCAATGCCCACCGCTGCGGCATTCTGATGCGCGATCACAAATCATTGCGATTTGTCAGGTCGGTCAGCAGATTCAAACTCTGCTCGCACACATCGAGATGATGTGACTCAACCATCCAAAAGGTATTCAAATGACCAGCAAAATTTACGTCGGAAATCTCCCTTACTCCGTCACGGACGAGACGCTCAAGAGCAACTTCGGCGAGTATGGTGAGGTTGCCTCTGCCAAAGTGTTGATGGACCCGGAAACCGGTCAATCCAAAGGCTTCGGCTTTGTTCAAATGGCAACGGCCCAGTGTGCGCAAGCGGCCATCGCAGGTCTGAACGGCCTTTCCGTGGGGGGGCGTTCCATCGTGGTGAACCTGGCTCGCCCGCGTGAGGATCGCGGCGCAGGCAAGTCGGCCGGCCCGTCTGAATTCCGCGCCAGCAAACGCCAAGACGTGGGCTATGGAAACGGCGGCTTCGGCGGCGGTCGGTACTGACCTTAAGCCAGAAGCCCCAGGTTTCAATTCTCCATTGCGCATGGCCGTGACTCGGCGCTGAGTGCCGGTGCGGGCCGCCTGGTGGCCGTGGGCATTCGCCTCGGCAAGGCACTGGCGAGCCATGCCCAAAATGACAGGGACACTGCCCTTCCATGCGGCAGATGGCCTGCCCTCACGAAATCGCAAGTTATCGTGAGGGTGCCCCATTGGGGGCTTGAAACTGCAGCTGAATCCCCCTTTGCAGGTGGTTCATGGGGCTGAAAAAATGAACTTGCACAGCCCGCGCTTTTAGGGCTACTATGGCTTCGCTGATATGCACAAGACCGTCCGCTCTTAGGACTTTCCACTTGGTCCGGCTTTTTGCCAGGGCCCCAGTTGAATCCCCATGAAGATTTTCTTGGCGTCTCTTCGCTGAGTGCAATTTCGTGCTTTGCAATTTAAAAGGAAATCAAAATGACGACTCAAACTGGAACTGTGAAGTGGTTCAATGAAGGCAAGGGTTTTGGCTTCATCACGCCGGATGATGGTGGCAAGGACCTCTTTGCTCACTTCAAGGAAATTCAGGGGGGCGGCTTCAAGACGCTCAACGAGAACCAGCGCGTGGAGTTCGAGGTGACGCAGGGCCAGAAGGGTCCGCAGGCCTCACGCATTCGCTGCGTGAGCTGACCATCGCTCACCCCAGGATGCGGCCAGGCCCTCTGGCTGCATCGACGAAAGCGCGGCTCGGCCGCGTTTTTTTTTGCCTGTCTGGAGCGTGCTTTGAAAAACCTTCAAGAAGCCACCGAGCGGATCTGCGAACTGAAGGGCGGCATGGTGGCATTGGATGCCTTGCTGCCTGCCGTCATGGACTCCCTCTCGGCAGCCGGGCTGCTGAGGCTGTCCGCTTCATTCGATGCCCACGCGGAAACCGCACGGACGCTCATGCTGCATTCGGAGATGTCAGACATCGTCCTGGCCGCATTCGAGCGCGAGGTCGCCCGGCACCATGCGGTTCTGCAGCGAGGTCTGCGGATGACGCCCGCGACGCCCGATGTTGCCTCCATCGATCCCATGTGGCTTGCCGTGACGCCGCTGGAGGCATTCCGGGGCCCACAGCGCCTCTGCAGAAACAGTGCCTTCTTTTATCGGAAGGGCGACGCGCTGTTCCTCGTCAGCACGCAATCGGCGTTTGCGGGGAGTCGCGGGGCGCCCGTGGCAGATCGCGTCGATATCGAGGTGGCCATGAATGCGCACGATGCCCATCTGCGGGCGCGCTGTTCACTACCGCTCCTGTCGGAGGGGCGGCCGCTGTGGCATGCGGTTCATGATCAGGCCGGGCCGACGCCTGTGGCAGCGTTGCCGATTGCGAGCAGGGATTTGCCAGCAGCTGCCGTCATCCTCGCATTCGATGAGACGCACATGGCAGATTTTGGCGAGGACATTGCCATCGGCGATGTGATCTCGATGGTGGGGTTTCCGGAGAGCCTGTCGCACGCGCCTCACGCCGTGCCGATTGCAAGATCGGGTGCCATTGCCTCGCCCTACGCCTGGTCCTTTCAGGGGCGTGCCTGCTTCTTGACGGACCTGGTCTCCAGTGCCGGCTGTGGCGGCGCCGCCATCCTGCGGCGGCGGGCGATCAGTCGTTCGGCGTCGGCGCCCCTCGCTTGGCAGCTGCTCGCCATTCATGCTTGCGAGCCGTTGGAGGGGGCGCCGGCGGGGGCCTCGGGGGCTGAAGCCGGGCTGTTTCGCGCGTGGTCCGCACAGTCTTTGCGCGAGCTCCAGTGGCCGTGACGCCAGAGGAGTGAACGACTCGCCTGGTGGCGGGTTCACGCACGCCGCCACCGAGGGGGATGACCGCCGTCGCCCGCGCCGTCACGCTGCGTCTTTACGCCGTCTTGATACCGTCCGACCGACCTTCTACACCGCCTTGACGCCCCCCCACCTACGCTCCTGACATCACACAACCCCCTGTTGAGAGTGTCTATGGATGGAGTGTTTTTGGGCCTGAGCCTGGCGCTGTTCGCGCTGGCCGCCGGCCTCGCCCTGGCCAGTCATCGGCTGGAGACGAAGCCATGAGCGCGCTGTACTGGATCAGCGGCCTGCTGGCCGCGGCGCTGTTTGTCTACCTGGTCTATGCGCTGCTGCGCGCAGAGGAGTTCTGAATGAGCCCCTCTGCCTGGACCCAACTGGCGCTCTACCTGGGCGTCCTCCTGGCGGCGGCCTGGCCGCTGTCGCGCTGGCTCTCGGCCCTGGCCGAGGGACGGCTGCCGCGCTGGATGCTGCGCATCGAAGGCGGCCTGCTGCGCCTGGCTGGCGTGAAGCCCGATGAAAGCATGCATTGGCGGCACTACGCCATCGGGCTGCTGGTCTTCAGCCTGCTGGGCGTGCTGGCGGTCTACGGCCTGCAGCGCCTGCAGCACCTGCTGCCGCTGAACCCGCAGGGCATGGGCGCCATCAGCCCGGACTCCGCGTTCAACACCGCCATCAGCTTCGTCACCAACACCAACTGGCAGGGCTACGGCGGCGAGTCCACCATGAGCTACCTGACCCAGATGCTGGCGCTGACGGTGCAGAACTTCCTGTCGGCCGCCAGCGGCATCGCCGTGGTCTTCGCGCTGATCCGCGGCTTCACGCGCAAGCTCAGCGGTGATGTGGGCAACGTCTGGCAAGACCTGACCCGCATCACGCTGTGGCTGCTGCTGCCGCTGTCCTTCGTCTTCGCGCTCTTCTTCGTGAGCCAGGGCGTGATCCAGAACCTGGACGCCTACCAGGACGCCCACACGCTGGAGGTCAATCACTACGACGCCCCGCGCCTGGGCGCTGACGGCCAGCCCCTCAAGAACGAGAAGGGCGAGCCGCTGACCGAGACCGCCGAGTCCTCGACCCAGCAACTGGCCATGGGGCCGGTGGCCTCTCAGCTGGCCATCAAGATGCTGGGCACCAACGGTGGGGGCTTCTTCAACGCCAACTCGGCCCATCCCTTCGAGAACCCCACGCCGCTGAGCAACTTCGCGCAGATGCTGGCCATCTTCCTGATCCCCGCCGCGCTGTGCTTCAGCTTCGGCCAGCTGGTCGGGGACTGGCGCCAGGGCCTGGCGATCCTGGCCGCGATGAGTGTGCTGTTCGTCGCCGGCGTGGCCGTCGAAACCGCCGCTGAGCAGGCCGGCAATCCGCGCCTGCAGGCCCTGCAGGTGGACCAGCGGCTCACGATGGAGCAGTCGGGCGGCAACATGGAAGGCAAGGAGACGCGCTTCGGCATCAACGCCAGCAGCCTCTTCGCCGTGGTCACGACGGCCGCCTCCTGCGGCGCCGTGAACACCATGCACGACTCGCTGACGCCCATCGGCGGCATGGTCCCCCTGGTGATGATGCAGCTGGGCGAGGTGGTCTTCGGCGGCGTCGGCACGGGGCTGTACGGCATGCTGGTCTTCGCCCTCCTGGCGGTCTTCATCGCCGGGTTGATGATCGGCCGCACGCCTGAGTACCTCGGCAAGAAGATCGAGAGCCACGAGATGAAGATGGTGTCCATCGCCATCCTCGTCACGCCCCTGGTCGTGCTCATGGGCACGGCGCTGGCGGTGCTCGCGGCGGACGGCAAGGCCGGCATCGCCAACCCGGGCGCCCACGGCTTCTCCGAGGTCCTCTATGCGCTGACCTCGGCCGGCAACAACAACGGCTCCGCCTTCGCCGGCCTCTCGGCCAACACGCCCTTCTACAACACCCTGCTGGGCCTCGCGATGTGGCTGGGCCGCTTCGGCGTCATCGTGCCGGTGCTGGCCCTCGCGGGCAGCCTGGCGGCCAAGAAGCGCATCCCCACCGGCAGCGGCACCCTGCCCACGCACGGCCCGCTCTTCGTGTCCCTGCTGATCGGCGTCGTGCTGCTGGTCGGCCTCCTCAACTACGTGCCTGCCCTGGCCTTGGGCCCCATCGTCGAGCAGCTGATGCTCTGGACCGCCTGAGGAATCATCATGAGCCATTCGACTACTGCAACAACTGCATCCACGAGCAGCGCTTCCCTGCTGCACCCGGCCCTGGTGAAGCAGGCGCTGGCCCAGTCCATCGCCAAGCTGGACCCCCGCATCCAGTGGCGCAACCCGGTGATGTTCGTGGTCTACGTGGGCAGCCTGCTGACCACCGGGCTGTGGCTCGCCAGCCTGGGCGATCCGGCCGTGGCCGGCGGCGAAGGGTCGGGCTTCATGCTCGCCATCGCCCTGTGGCTGTGGTTCACCGTGCTCTTTGCCAACTTCGCCGAGGCCATGGCCGAGGGCCGCTCCAAGGCCCAGGCCGCTTCGCTGCGCGGGCTCAAGACCAAGGCCTGGGCCAAGAAGCTGGAGAAGCCGCAGCACGGCTCCTCCTGGCACCCCGTCCAGTCCGATGAGCTGCGCAAGGGCCATGTGGTGCTGGTGGAGGCGGGCGACCTGATCCCGCTGGACGGCGAGGTGATCGAGGGCGTGGCCTCGGTGGACGAGAGCGCCATCACGGGCGAGTCGGCGCCGGTGATCCGCGAATCCGGCGGCGACTTCGCCTCGGTGACCGGCGGCACCCGCGTGCTCTCCGATTGGCTGGTGCTGCGCATCGCGGTCAACCCGGGCGAGTCCTTCCTGGACCGCATGATCGCCATGGTGGAAGGCGCCAAGCGCCAGAAGACGCCCAACGAGATCGCGCTGACCATCCTGCTGGTGGCGCTGACCCTGGTCTTCCTGGTCGTGACCGTGACCCTGCTGCCGTTCTCCCTCTTCAGCGTCGAAGCCGCGGGCAGCGGCACGGTGGTGTCGATCACCGCGCTGGTGGCCCTGCTGGTGTGCCTGATCCCGACGACCATCGGCGCGCTGCTCTCGGCCATCGGCGTGGCGGGCATGAGCCGCATGATGCAGGCCAATGTCATCGCCACCTCGGGCCGCGCCGTCGAGGCCGCGGGCGATGTGGATGTGCTGATGCTGGACAAGACCGGCACCATCACCCTGGGCAACCGTCAGGCCAGCCGCTTCCTGCCGGCGCCTGGCGTGACCGAGATGCAACTGGCTGACGCCGCCCAACTGGCCTCGCTGGCGGACGAGACGCCGGAAGGGCGCAGCATCGTCGTGCTGGCCAAGCAGCGCTACGGTCTGCGCGAGCGCGCGCTCGCCAGCCTGGGCGCCCACTTCGTGCCCTTCACGGCCCAGACCCGCATGAGCGGCATCGACCTGCAGACCGCCAGCTCCCCCTTGCGCAGCATCCGCAAGGGGGCGGCCGATGCCATCCGCCGCCATGTCGAGGCGCAGGGCGCGCGCTATCCCGCCGAGGTGCAGCAGGCGGTGGACGACGTGGCCCGTCTCGGCAGCACGCCCCTGATCGTGAGTGATGGCTCCCGCGTGCTGGGCGTCGTCGAGCTCAAGGACATCGTCAAGGGCGGCATCAAGGAGCGCTTCGCCGAGCTGCGCCGCATGGGCATCAGGACGGTGATGATCACCGGCGACAACAAGCTCACCGCCGCGGCCATCGCTGCCGAGGCCGGCGTGGACGACTTCCTCGCCGAGGCCACCCCCGAGGCCAAGCTGAAGATGATCCGCGACTACCAGAGCGAAGGCCGGCTCGTGGCCATGACCGGCGACGGCACCAACGACGCGCCCGCACTCGCGCAGGCCGACGTGGCCGTGGCCATGAACAGCGGCACGCAGGCGGCCAAGGAGGCCGGCAATATGGTGGACCTGGACTCGAATCCCACCAAGCTGCTGGAGATCGTGGAGACGGGCAAGCAACTGCTGATGACACGTGGCTCGCTGACGACCTTCTCCATCGCGAATGACGTCGCCAAGTACTTCGCCATCATCCCGGCCATGTTCGTGGGCGTGTACCCGCAGCTGCAGGCGCTCAACGTGATGCAGCTGCACAGCCCGGCCTCGGCCATCCTCTCGGCGGTGATCTTCAATGCGCTGATCATCATCGCCCTCATTCCCCTGGCCCTGAAGGGCGTCCGCTACCGCGCCATCGGTGCCGCGGCCCTGCTGCGCCGCAACCTTGCCATCTACGGCCTGGGCGGCCTCGTCGTGCCCTTCATCGGCATCAAGGCCATCGACCTGATCCTGGTCGGCCTGCACCTGGTCTGAGGAGATCCATCATGAAACAACATCTGCGTCCTGCCCTGGTGAGCCTGCTGCTGCTGTCGGCCGTGACCGGGCTGCTCTACCCCCTGGCCGTGACGGGCATCGCCCAGGTGACGATGCCCAAGGAAGCCAACGGCTCGCTCATCGAGGAGAAGGGGCAGCTGATCGGCTCCGAGCTGATCGGCCAGTCCTTCACCAGCCCCCAGTACTTCTGGGGCCGGCCCTCGGCGACCGGGCCGATGAGCCACAACGCGGCCAACTCGGCCGGCGCCAACCAGGGGCCGCTGAACCCGGCGCTGGAGGCGGCCGTCCAGGCGCGCATCGAGGCGCTGCGGGCCGCGGACCCGGGCAACACCGCGCAAGTGCCGGTGGACCTCGTCACCGCTTCGGCCAGCGGCCTGGACCCGCACATCAGCCTGGCCGCGGCCCGCTACCAGGCGCCGCGCGTGGCCCGTGAGCGCGGCCTGTCCGTCAAGGACGTGCAGCGCCTGATCGAGGCCCATACCGTGCCTACGGACCTGCGCGTGCTGGGCGAACCTCGCGTCAACGTGCTGAAGCTCAACCTGGCCCTGGACCGTGCCAGGGCAGGCTGACTCAGCCCCCACACCCGCGTCCTTCGTCGAACCCACTTCTTCTGAACCCCTTGCGGTGCCAGCGGCCTTGCGTCGCTGGCCGCCGCGCTGACGCCTGACCTGACATGAACCAGCTTTCCCCTCTGACCTTCGCACTTCTGCTCTCCACCTCTCTCACCTGCCTGGCGCAGGGCCCCGACGCCGTTGCGACGCCCGAGCACAGCCTCACCGGCAACCTGAGCCTGGTCAACGACTACCGCTTCCGCGGCCTCAGCCAGACCTGGGCGCTCCCCGCCGTGCAGGGCGGCTTTGACTATGCCCACAAGAGCGGCTGGTACGCCGGCACCTGGGCGTCCAACGTCTCCGGCAACAGCTACAACAACGGCGCGGGCCTGGAGCTGGACCTCTACGGCGGCGTGAAGCTGCCGGTGATGGGCGAGGGCACGCTGGACCTGGGCGCGCTGGCCTACGTCTACCCCGGCGCGCGCCTCAACAGCGCCCCGGGCGTCGCCACGGACAAGCGCTACGACAACCTGGAGCTCTACGCCGGCCTGAGCCTGGGCGCCTTCAGCGGCAAGCTGTCCTACGCCCTCACCGACTACTTCGGCCTGAACGGAGACACCGCCGGCTACGCCTACTTCAGCGCCCTGGACGCGAACGGGTCGTCCAAGGGCACGCTGTACCTGGACCTGAACTACACGCTGGACCTGGGGCAAGGCCTGACCCTCGGCGCCCATGTGGGCCGCACCGAGGTGCGCCACTACGGCGATCTGTCCTACACCGACCTCAAGCTCTCGCTGGCCAAGGAGATGCTGGGGCTGAACTGGACCGCGGCCCTCATCGCCACCGACGCCAAGAAGGCGCTGTACCAGGTGGGCAACGCTGCAGGCCAGGACGCAAGGCGCGTCGGCAAGGCGGGGCTGGTGCTCAGCGTGGGCAAGACCTTCTGACGCCGGGCGCGGGATGAAGGACGCCCCATCGATGCGCCGGACGGCCCTCACAGCCTGACAATGCAGCCATGCTGATCAACTGCGCCGCCTACCGCTCAGGGGTGAAGGTCGAGGACTTCTCGCCCTACGACGAAGCCACGCTGGGCCGGCATCTGTCGGACCCCGACACCTTTGTCTGGATCGCCTTGCGCGATACCACGGCCGAAGAGCTGCAGCCCTTTCAGCGCCTGTTCCATCTGCACGAGCTGGCCGTCGAGGACGCGACGCATGGGCATCAGCGACCCAAGGTCGAGGAGTACGGCGATCTGGTCTTCGCGGTGATGCACCTCGTGGACTGGGTCGATGCGGACCTCAGCATCGGCGAGGTGGCGGTGTTCTGCGGGCCGAACTTCGTGATCTCGGTGCGCAGCGGCAGCCGCCTGCACTTCCTGGGCGTGCGCGAGCGCTGCGAGCGCGAGCCGCACCTGTTGATGCAGGGCCCGAGCTTCGTGCTCTATGCCCTGATGGATGCCGTGGTGGACCGCTACTTCCCCATCGTGGACCAGCTGGAGTCCGAGCTGGAGGAGATCGAGCAGAGCATCTTCACGCCCGGCGCGCAGCTGGACAACATCAAGCGCCTCTACGAGCTCAAGCGCCGGCTGATGCGCCTGCGTCGTGCGGTGGCCCCGATGCTGGAAATGCTGTCCAAGCTGCACGGCGGGCGCGTGCCCCTGCTGTGCAGCCGCACGACCGAGTACTTCCGCGACGTGGCGGACCACCTGGCGCGCATTCACGCCGCCATCGAGTCCGTACGCGACACCCTGGCCACGGCCATCCAGGCCAACCTCTCCATGGTCGCCATCGACGACAGCGCCGTCACCAAACGCCTGGCGGCCTGGGCCGGCATCTTTGCCGTGGCCACGGCCTTCGCGGGCATCTGGGGCATGAACTTCGAGCAGATGCCGGAGCTCAAGTGGGCCTGGGGCTACCCGGCGGCGCTGGGGCTGATCGTCAGCGTCTGCGGCCTGCTGTGGTGGCGCTTCCGGCGCGCAGGGTGGCTCTGATGAGCGAGCAACGCCCCGACCCCGACGCGCTGCTCGCGCAGATCGACCAACAGGACCGTGAGGCCCGGCGTGGCCGGCTGCGCGTCTACTTCGGCTCCTCGGCTGGCGTGGGCAAGACCTACGCCATGCTGGCCGCCGCGCGCAAGCTGCAGGCAGACGGCGTGGACGTGCTGGCGGGCATCGTCGTCACCCATGGCCGGGCCGAAACGCAGGCCCTGCTGGAGGGGCTGCCGCAGCTGCCCCTCAAGGCCGTCGAGTACCGCGGCAGGACGCTGCCGGAGTTCGACCTGGACGCCGCCCTCGCGCGCAAGCCCGCCCTGGTGCTGGTGGACGAGCTGGCCCACTCCAACGTGCCGGGCTCGCGCCACCCCAAGCGCTGGCAGGACGTGGAGGAGCTGCTGGCCAACGGCATCAGCGTCTACTCCACGCTCAACGTCCAGCATCTGGAAAGCCTCAACGACATCGTCGGCGGCATCACCGGCGTGCGCGTGCAGGAGACGCTGCCGGATACCTTCTTCGACGCGGCCCACGAGGTCGTGATGGTGGACACGCCGGCCGACGAGCTGCTGGCGCGGCTCGCCGCCGGCAAGGTCTACATGGGGGCGCAGGCCGAGCGGGCCGCCCAGCACTTCTTCCGCAAGGGCAATCTGATGGCCCTGCGCGAGCTGGCGCTGCGGCGCACGGCGGACCGGGTCGAGGACGATGTGCAGGCCTGGCGCAGCAACCAGCGCGTCAGCGAGGTCTGGAAGACGGAGGCGGCGCTGCTGTGCGCCATTGGCCCGGACCCCTCGGATGATGGCGTCGTGCGCGAGGCGGCCCGCCTGGCGCAGCAGCTCAACGTCAGCTGGCATGCCGTCTATGTGGAGACGCCGCCACTGAGCCGCCTGCCGGACGCGCAGCGCGAGCGCATTCTGCGCACCGTGCGCCTGGCCCACGAGCTGGGGGCCGAGACCTCGGTGCTGAGCGCCCAGTCCATCGCCCAGGCCTTGCAGGACCATGCGCGCCGGCACAACCTGTCCACGCTGGTGCTGGGGCGCGCCCAGCCCCAGCAAGCCTGGCAGCGTGGGCTGGGCCGTCAAACGCTGGCCCGCGCCCTGGAAGCCATGAGCCCGGACCTGGACGTGCTGACGGTTGCGCGACGCACGCCGGCACGCGCTGAACCGCCGGTCGCCTCCGTCGCGCAGGCGGAGCCCGCCCTGCAGCGCTGGCGCCGCTACGGCCTCACCGCCGCCGCCTGCATCGGGGCGGCCGTGCTCTGCTGGCCGCTGCAGTGGGCCTTCGCGCAGACCAATATCGTGATGGTCTTCCTGCTGGCCGTGCTGTGGGTCGGTTGGAAGCAGGGCCGAGGGCCTGCGGTCCTGGCCAGCTTCCTGAGCGTGGGCCTGTTCGACTTCTTCTTCGTCGAGCCCAAGCTGAGCTTCGCGGTCTCGGACGTGCAGTACCTGCTGACCTTCGCCGTGATGCTGGCCGTCGGCCTGCTGACCGGCCAGCTCACGGCCGGCCTGCGCTACCAGGCCCTGGTGGCCTCGGAGCGAGAGCGCCGCGCGCGCCTGCTCTTCGAGCTGACCAGCGACCTGGCCGGCGCCCTGCAGACCGAGCAGGTGCTGGAGGTGGCCGAGCGCACGCTGGCACGCGAGGTGCAGGGTCAGGTCTTGATCTACCCCCTGGACCTCCACGAGCAGCTGCAACCCTCGCCCCGCGAGGCGGCCTTGAGCGAAGCGGACCGGCCCGATGCCGGCACGGCCCGCTGGGCCCTGGACCACCGCCAGGCCGCCGGCCTTTCGACCGACACCCTGCCGGGCAGCCCCTGGCACTACCTGCCGCTGGAAGCCCCCATGCGCCTGCGCGGCGTGATGGCGCTGCGGCCCCGCGCCCTGGGCACCGTGCTGCAGCCCGAGCTGAGCGCCCAGCTGGCCACCTGCGGTCGCATCATCGGCCAGGCCCTGGAGCGCGTGCATTACGTGGAGGTGGCCCAGCAGGCCCTGGTGCAGATCGAGTCCGAGCGCCTGCGCAATTCGCTGCTCTCGGCGCTCTCGCATGACCTGCGCACGCCGCTGGCGGTGCTCTACGGTCTCTCCCAGACCCTGGAGACGCTGCCCGGCCTTCCAGCCCAGGCGCGCGAGCTGAGCCTGACCCTGCAGCAGCAGTCCCGCCGGGTGGGCGCCATGGTCAACAACCTGCTGGACATGGCGCGGCTTGAAAGCGGCAGCCTGCGCCTCAACCGGCAATGGCAGCCGCTGGAAGAGGTCGTCGGCACCTCGCTGCAGATCCTGGGCGACAGCCTCGCCCAGCACCGCCTGCAGATGCGCCTGCCACCCGGTCTGCCCCTGCTGCACCTGGACGCCGCGCTGATGGAGCGCGTGCTCTGCAACCTGCTGGAGAACGCCGTGAAGTACACGCCGCCGGGTTCGCAGATCCTGCTGGGGGCCGTGCCCGAGCCGGACGAGGTCGTGCTGAGCGTGGAGGACGACGGCCCCGGCCTGCCCGCGGGCCGCGAGGAGCCCCTGTTCAACAAGTTCAGCCGCGGCGAGAAGGAGTCCAGCACGCCCGGCGTGGGCCTGGGCCTGGCCATCTGCCGCGCCATCGTCGAGGCCCATGGCGGCCGCATCTGGGCCGAGCGCAGTGCCCTGGGCGGCGCCGCCTTCAAAATAGCCCTGCCCCGTGGCACGCCGCCTTCGCTGGAGGCCATGGAAGCCGACCTGCCTGAGAACCATGAGTGAACCGCATCCCGTTGCCCTGATCGTCGAGGACGAGCCCAGCATCCGCCGCTTCGTGCGCCTGGCCCTGGAGACCGAGGGCTGGGCCGTCCATGAGGCCGAGACCCTGCGCCAGGGGCTGATCGACGCCGGCACGCGGCATCCGGATCTCGTGATCCTGGACCTCGGCCTGCCGGACGGTGATGGCGTGAACTACCTGCGCGACCTGCGCGGCTGGTCCCACGTCACGGTCATCGTGCTTTCGGCGCGCAGCAACGAGGCCGACAAGATCGCGGCCCTCGATGCAGGCGCCGACGACTACCTCAGCAAGCCTTTCGGCATCGGCGAGCTGATGGCGCGGGTGCGGGTCTGCCAGCGCCGACTGGCCACGACCACACGCGCCCAGGACGCCGCGCTGACTGTCTTCCGCTTCGGCGAAGTGGAGGTGGACCTGCTGCACCGCCGCGTGCAGCGCGCCGGCCAGCCCGTGCACCTCACGCCGACCGAGTACCGACTGCTGACGCACCTGGTGGCCAACGCGGGCAAGGTCCTGACGCATGGTCAGCTGCTCAAGGCCGTCTGGGGCCCCAGCCACACCGACAGCAGCCACTACCTGCGCGTCTACATGGGCAACCTGCGGCAGAAGCTGGAGGCGCAGCCGGCGAGCCCGAAGCACCTCCTGACCGAGACGGCAGTGGGGTATCGGCTGATGCCCTGATCGGACCGGGCAGGGGCGGTCGAGGGCGCCTCGTCGCACCCCGGCCCGCGCCAGGCCCAGGCCCGAGTCTCACCACGCTGCCGGCTTGGGCGAGGCCGCGGCCCTGGTGCAGCAGGCGCTGCAGGCCGATCCGGATCATCTGCAGGCGCTGGCCCTGGCGGGCGGCATCGCGCTGGAGAGCGGTCGGCCACAGGAGGCCCGGCGGCTGTGGCAGCGCGTGCTGGACCAGGTGCCCCCCGGCACCGACCTGGCGCGCAACATCCAGGCGAGCATGGACAAGGCCTCGGCGGCACGGCCTTGAAGGGGGGGGAGGCCTTGTGCAGCGGGCACATATCGATGCGCGACACGCGTCGTTCCACCCATCGCAAAGGCGCTCGATCATGACGCTGGTGCTCCTGGACCAGCGAAGTCCGAACTTCATGGGGTAGGAGGCCCATGCCACCGGCTCTGTCGGGCCGGCGTCGATGTGCGCTTCCTTTGAGATGCCGGCCCTGTGCCGGCTTTTTTTTGCCTGGCGCGAACCGGCGCTGCCCGCATATGGGGCAACACATTTGGACGTTGGCACGGGCGCCCATCGCCCGTAAGGTGCGTGCCTTGCCATCCCCACCTTCGGAAAGCCAATGCCATGGAGCGAGTCCTGACCCTGCCACAAAGCCCGTCGGCCCCGCTGTCCATCCGTGCCAAGGCCCTGGTGTTCCATGATCCGGCCTCGCTGCAGCTGCTCGCCCAGGTCGAGCGCGTGGCCTGCAGCGATGCCACGGCGCTGATCATCGGCGAGACCGGCACGGGCAAGGAGCTGGTCGCCCGCCACCTGCACCATTGCAGCGGGCGCCATGGGCCGTTCGTGGCCGTGAACTGCGGGGCCTTCAGCGAGTCCCTCATCGACGCCGAGCTCTTCGGCCATGAGAGCGGGGCCTACACGGGGGCCACCGGCGCCCGGGCAGGCTGGTTCGAGGCGGCCAATGGCGGCACGCTCTTCCTGGACGAGATCGGCGACCTGCCGCTCGCGCTGCAGGTCAAGCTGCTGCGGGTGCTGCAGGAGCGGCAGGTGGTGCGCCTCGGGTCCCGCAAGGCCATCCCGCTGGACGTGCGCCTGGTGGCGGCCACCAACATCGACCTCGCGCGCGCGGTGGAGGCCCAGCACTTCCGCGCGGACCTCTACTACCGCCTGAGCGTGGCCACGCTCGTGCTGCCGGCGCTGCGCCAGCGCCCCGGGGACATCCTGCCGCTGGCGCAGCACTTCATCCACCAGTACTGCCAGCGCCAGGGCCGGCCCGACGTCCCCCTGAGCCCGGCGGCCGCCACCGCGCTGGTGCACTACAGCTGGCCGGGCAACATCCGCGAACTGGAGAATGTCATCCACTACGCGCTGATCGTGGCGCGCGGCGCGCAGGTCGAGCTGGACGATCTGCGCATGAGTCCGCTGGGGCAGGGTGCCGGCGCGGTGGGCAGCGGGTGGATCGCCGCCGATGCGGGCCCGCACGACGCGCGCGCCGGCGGCGCAGACCTGGCGACGGCGTCGACCGCGGCAGATGCCCTGCAGCGCCTGGCCGATGCCTTCCGCGACCTGCTGGACGACGGCCGGCCGGCGCTCTACGAAGCGGTGGAGGCCGCCCTGATCCGCACGGCCTTCGCGCATGCGCAGTCCAACCAGGTCCAGACCGCCCGCGAGCTGGGCGTCACCCGCAACACCGTGAGAACCCTGCTGAAGCGACACGGGCTCATCCCCCAGAATGGCGCGGGCGTCGTCAGCGGCTGGCCGGACACGGGACGGCATGAAGACAGGGCGGCGGGCTGGCGATGAGCGGCGGGCCGCGCGGCCGGTGACGCGCGCCCTGCACCTGCCTCTCTCGAAAGGACTCCCTTGCATCCTCTGTTCTGTGCCTGGCGGCGTGGCCTGCGCCCGGGCGATCGCTTCACGCTCGAGGAAGATTTCACGAGCCTGTCCCGCGAGAAGGAGCCGGACCGGCTGATGACTCCCGCCGGTTTCTCGTGGGAGTCCTACCAGCGGGATCCCGCCCTCGGCTCCGGCGAGGACACCCGGCTTCACCTCAGCCTGATCCCCGAGCCCTACGTCGGGAACCTGATGCAGGCGCGGGTCGTCATCCTGCTGCTGAACCCGGGCCTGACGCCCTCGGACTACCACGCGCAGGGCATTCCGGCGTACCGCGACGCGCTGCTGGAGCAGCTCAAGGGCGAGGGCAATGCCGGGGACTACCCCTTCCTGCACCTCGATCCCGCCTACGCCTGGCAGGATGGCTTCACCTGGTGGAGCGGCAAGCTGCGCGCCGTCATCAAGAAGGCTGCGGTCGACTGGTTCGGCAAGGATGTGATCGCGGCCCGGCGGGCCGTGGCTCGCCAGGTGGCGGCCCTCGAGCTCGTGCCCTACCACTCCGAGTGCTTCGGCCTGAGCGATGACCTGGTGGGCAGGCTGCGGTCGTCCACCCTGGCACGCGACTTCGTCAGACAGGTCCTCGTGCCCAAGGCGGCCGCCGGCGGCTGCGAGATCGTGGTCACGCGACGCGTCAGGGACTGGGGCCTGCTGGCCGAGACCGGGGACCTGCCGGGCGTCATCAACTACAGCAGTCCCGGCCATGCCCGGAGCGCCAGCCTCTCGCCGGGGTCCCGCGGCGGCCAGGCCATCCTGCGGGCGGTGAAGGCGTATGTGGAGACGGGGGACCCGCCCGCAGCGCCAGCGCCCGCGCCGTGGTCGGCGCCCCTGACGCCGCTGACCGCGGCCCTCAGCGACTGACGGCACCCGGCGACATCGCGCCGGAGCCTCACGCGCAGGGGCGGCCGGGCGTCACCCCTTGGCGCGCCGATACCCGCCGGCCGCCATCCCCGTCCAGCCCTTGAACGCCCGCTGGAACGCCGCGGTGTCCGAGAAGCCGAGCTCCGCCGCGAGCTTGCTCAGGGGCACGTCGCTCGTGTGCAGGCGGTAGATGGCGACCTCACGCCGCAGCTGGTCCTTGAGCGCCTGAAAGCTGCTGCCCTCGGCGGCCAGGCGGCGCTGCAGGGTGCTGACGGAGACATGCAGGGCCGCGGCGGTCCGGTCGAGGTCGGGCCACAGGGGCTGGGTGCGCTGCAGGTGCGAGCGCACACGGCCGCTGGTGCCGGCATCGCGGCGCGGCAGGATGACCTGCACGGGGACGTCGGCCATGAAGCGGCGCAGGGCGGCCTCGTCGCGGCACACGGGCAGCTGCAGGCGCTCGCCCTCGAACCACATCGCGCTGTGCGGCATGTCGAAGCGCCAGGGCGCCGGGAAGATGGGGCCGTAGCCGTCGGAGTAGGGCGGGCGGCCGTAGGCGAAGTCGAAGCGCACGACCGGCAGCTGCCCGCCGACGAGCCAGGCAAACAGGCGCCAGTAGACGCGCAGCACCAGCTCGTGCAGATGCGGATTGGCGGCCACCTCGGCGTTGTGGAACTGCAGCCGGACGCCCTTCAGCCCCGCGTCCTGGATGAGCTCGAGGCTCAGGTCGTCGTGCAGCAGCCCGAACACGTGGGCGATGCGGCGGATGGCCTGCGCCAGCGTGGACGCTCCGATGCCGGCGCGGACCTGCAGCGCGAAGGAGCCGCGCTTGGAGGGACGGGACAGCATGCCCAGCACCTCGTCGTCGTGGCGCTCGATCAGCGTGCGCAGCAGCGTGGCGAGCTGGAGCGTGGCGATGCGCGCGCCCGGCTGGTGCAGGGCCTCCGGGGCGATGCCGGCCTCGAGGAGCAGCTCGCTGCCGTCGATGCCCCGCCGCCGCAGGCCCGAGAGCAGGTTCAGCGCGAACTCGATGCCCACGGTCAGCGCCGGGGCTGGCGGGGGGGCAGGGCGGGCATTCACAGCGGCGTACTGTAGCGCCGGGCCCGGCCCCCCTCGCCGCGCGGGGCGAGGTGAAATGACATCGCCGCGCCGCCTTTTGCCATTGGGTCCGGGCGCGCCGCTGTCTAGCATGGCGATGCGGCCGGCCCGTGGGGCGCCGGCCCGCCATCGCCCGAGGAGTCGCGTCCATGAATCGCAAGGTACTTGTCGCCGGGGTCGGCATGATCCCCTTCACCAAGCCCGGTGCCAGCGCACCCTATCCGCAGATGGCGGCCGAGGCCACGCGCCTCGCGTTGCAGGACGCCGGCCTCGACTTTGCGCAGGTGCAGCAGGCCTATGTGGGCTATGTCTATGCCGACAGCACGGCCGGGCAGCGTGCGCTGTACGAGGTCGGGATGAGCGGCATTCCCGTCATCAACGTGAACAACAACTGCTCCACCGGCTCCACGGCGCTGTTCCTGGCCCGCCAGGCGGTGGAGAGCGGAGCGGCCGAGTGCGTGCTCGCGCTGGGCTTCGAGCAGATGAGTCCCGGGGCGCTGGGCGCGGTGTTCAAGGACCGCCCCAGCCCCTTCGACCGCTTCGACCAGACCACGGACGAGCTCGTCGGTCACGCCGAGATCCCGCTGGCGCTGCGCTACTTCGGCGGCGCGGGCCTGGCGCACATGCAGCAGTTCGGCACGCAGCTGAGCACCTTCGCCAAGATCCGCGCCAAGGCGAGCCGGCACGCCGCCAACAACCCGCTGGCGCTCTTCCGGACGGTGGTCAGCGAGGAGGACGTGCTGAACGCCCCCGTGATGTGGCCCGGCGTGATGACCCGCCTGATGGCCTGCCCGCCGACCTGCGGGGCCGCCGCGGCGCTGCTCTGCTCCGAGGCCTTCGCCGCACGGCAGGGCCTCCGCGGCGCGGTGCGGATCCGCGCCCAGGCCATGACCACGGACGGCCCCGAGACCTTCGAGTCCCGGGACATGCGCGAGCTGGTCGGCTTCAGCATGGCCCGCCGCGCCGCCAGCCGGGTCTACGAAGCCGCGGGCATCGGGCCGGCGGACGTGGACGTCGTCGAGCTGCACGACTGCTTCGCGCACAACGAGCTCATCACCTACGAGGCCCTGGGCCTGTGCCCCGTGGGCGGTGCGGAGGCCTTTGTTGTTGATGGCGACAACACCTACGGCGGCCGTGTGGTCACCAACCCGTCCGGCGGGCTGCTCAGCAAGGGCCATCCGCTCGGCGCCACCGGGCTGGCGCAGTGCACGGAGCTCGTCCAGCAGCTGCGGGGCCGGGCGGGGGCGCGGCAGGTCGAGGGGGCGCGGCTGGCGCTGCAGCACAACCTCGGGCTCGGCGGCGCCTGCGTGGTCACGCTGTACGAAGCGCCGGACCGCTCGGCCGCCTGAGTGCGCGCACTCGCCAGACACCCCTGAGCTCACCGGACGCCCGCCATGAACACTTCCTTGCTGCCCCGCCTGCATCGCCACCCCTGGATGGACGAGCAGATCGACGCCTTTCGCGAACAGGTGCGCCGCTACGTGACGGCGGAGATGGCGCCGCAGCTCGAGGGCTGGCGGCGCCAGGGCTTCATCCCGCGCGAGGTCTGGCAGCCCTTCGGGGCGCTCGGCTTCCTGCTGCCCGAGCTCGACGAGGCCTGGGGCGGCGCGGGGGCGAACCTGGCCTACCAGCTGGTCGTGCAGGACGAGCTGGCGCGGGCCGAGATGCCGGCCAACACGGCCGTGCACACCATCGCGGCGCACTACCTCCTCGACTACGGGACCGAGGCCCAGAAGCGGCGCTGGCTGCCGGGGCTGGCGAGCGGCGCGCTGCTGGCGGGCATCGCCATGACCGAGCCGGGCTGCGGCTCCGACCTCAAGGCGATGCGCACGCGGGCCCGCCGGGACGGCGACGACTACGTCCTGGACGGCGCCAAGACCTTCATCACCAACGGCTTCTCCGCGAACCTGCTGGTCGTGGCCGTGCGCACCGGCGAGGCCGGCAGCCGTGGGGTGTCGCTCCTCGTGCTGGAGACGCAGGACCTGCCCGGCTTCAGCGTCGGACGGCGCCTGGAGAAGCTGGGCCAGCATGCGTCCGACACGGCGGAGCTGTCCTTCCAGGGCGTGCGCGTGCCGGCTTCACATCTGCTGGGCGGCGTGGAAGGGCAGGGCTTCCGCCAGCTGATGAGCCAGCTGCCCTACGAGCGCCTGCTGCTCGCGGTGCCCGCCGCCGCTACCATCGAGCGCGCGGTGGAGCTCACCGTCGAGTACACCAGCCAGCGCCAGGCCTTCGGGCAGTCCGTCGCCAGCTTCCAGAACACGCGCTTCAAGCTGGCGGAATGCGCGACCCTGGCCCACGTCGTGCGCAGCTTCGTCAACGACTGCGTGCAGCGCCTGCTCGACGGCACGCTCGACGACGAGGCCGCCTACATGGCCAAGTGGTGGACGACCGAGCAGCAGTGCCGGGTGATGGACGAATGCCTGCAGCTCTTCGGGGGCTATGGCTACATGGCCGAGTACCCGATCGCCCGGATGTATGCCGACGCCCGCGTGCAGAAGATCTACGGCGGCACGAACGAGATCATGAAGGACCTCATCGCGCGCCGCCTGCTGGGCTGAGCGAGGCGGCCGGCGGGGACGGGCCGCGGCGCTCAGCGCTGCCCGTGCGTGAGTGCCCAGTTCAGCCCCAGCGTCCACCAGACCGGGTGCCTGCCATGATCGCCCCGGGCCCGGCTGAGATCCAGCGTGAGGCGCTCGCTGAGCGTGTACCGCAGTCCCAGCCGTTGCTGCGGACCGAGGGCGTCCTGCCAGCGCTCGGCCAGCGCCTGCCATCGCGGCGTGAGCTGCCATTCGAGCGCCAGCCCGTGGCGCGTCAGGGCGGGGTCCTGCGTGGGGAACTCTCGGCCCAGGTTCAGGTGCAGGGCCAGGTCGTCGCGGGGCTGCCAGGTGAGCAGCAGCAGGGCGGTGTGGCCGGCCAGGCGTGGGGTGCCGCTCTGCCAGGTGGTGGTCCAGGTGGCACCGACGCTCAGCCCCGGCTGCAGGTCGCCTGCCGCCTTGAGCTGCAGCCCGAGGCTGCGCACCGCCGCCTCGCCGGGGCTGATGCTGCGGTCGAGGTTGAGGCCCAGCTCGAGGGCGCCGGCACGGCAGGCGCCACCGGCGTGCTGGAGCCGATGGTCGCGCGAATGCTCGCCCCAGGCCTCGAGCGCGCATTGACCGGGGTCGGCGATGCTGGCGTCGTCCACCGCGTGATGGCCGCCCGCCGCAAGCGCCGGCAGCGGCAGTGCGAGGCCCGCGATCCAGGCGATCGTCGCCAGGCGAGCGGCCGGGCGCAGCGGGCAGGGCGGGCGTGAAGGCGGCATGGCGTGGTGGAGAGGGGGCAGCGGCCGGGCCCTTGGCGCTGAGGCGCACGGGCCGGCTGGGCTGGATTCTCCCTGGATGTCGCGGCCTTGGGGCCGTGTCGTCGCCGCGACCCGCTCGGACCGTCCGTGACCGTGACGCCTTGCCGCTCCTGGGCCGCTTCATGCGGCGCGACTGTGGGCCCGGCGCCGCGCCGTCCTTGTGGCCGGCGCCGTCCCGGCCCGTGAGCGGCGTGGCTGCGCCGGCGGCTAGACGGCGAAGTGCCACTCCTGGATCCCTGCATGCGCGGGCCGGTGCTCCCGCGCCGCCCGGGCCCGAGCGGCCTCCACCCAGCGCTTGGCCAGCGGGAAGGGGCCGAAGCCCGACTCGGTGTTGATGTGGCCGACCGCGCCCAGGTTGCTGAAGCTGGCGCCCCAGCGGCTGGCCCAGCGCAGGGCACTGGCGGCGCTCATCCAGGGGTCGTCCTGGCTGGCGATGAGGCTGCTGGGCACGTGCAGGCGGTGGTGCGGCAGCGATTCGGCGAGGCCGAACTTGTCGGGCTCGGCGGGCGCCACGAACAGCGCCTGGCGGATGGGCGAGTCCGGGTGGTCGGCGAGGTGGCGGGCCAGGGCGAGACAGCCGAAGCTGTGCGCCACGGCGATCCATTCGCCGCCGGCCTGCTCGTGGGCCGCGCTCTCGAGCGTGCGCTGGATGCGGTCGGCCCAGCGCGGGAGATCCGGCCGGCTGAAGTCGCGCTGGACCACCCGGCGCGCGTCGCGGTACTGCGCCTGCAGCCAGGTCTGCCAGTGGGCCGGGCCGCTGTCGTGCAGGCCGGGAATGATGAGCAGGCGGGGCGCGCGGTAGGCCATGGCGGGCTCCTCAGAGGGTGGCGATGGAGACTTCGGTCGACTTGACCAGCGCCACCACCTCCTTGCCCACGGTCAGGCCGAGGTCCTTGACCGAGCGGGTGGTGATGACGGAGGTGACGATCTGCCCGCCCACGGTCTGCACGTCGACCTCGGAGACCACGGGGCCTTCGATGATCTCCTTGACGGTGCCGCGGAACTGGTTGCGCACATTGATGGCGGTGATGCTCATGGGAGCTCCTGGGTTCGGGGTTCAGGCGTCGTGGGCGAGGGGCCGCACGGGTGGCGAGAGTGGCTTCAGCTTAGGCCGGCGGCGGGGGCGCCGGAACGAACAAAACTGCATCAGCTCATGAAGTCGCCGGTGCCCGGCGGCCTGCACGGGGGCTCAGGGACGGGGCCCGGTGACCGGACTCAAAGACCGGCGAGCGAGGTCTGCCCCTCCCGCGCCTCCAGCACCGCCTCACGGGTCCAGGGCGGCGCGAAGGTCTCGACGAAGGCGTAGGCGTAGTCGCGCAGGTAGGCGTCGCGGCGGACGGCCAGGCGGGTCATGTTGTCCGCGAAGAGGTGGCGGGCGTCGATGGCCGAGAGGTGGCGGTCGCGCTCGTCGTCATAGGCGATGGCGGCGACGATGCCCACGCCCAGGCCCAGCTCCACATAGGTCTTGATCACGTCGGCGTCCATGGCCGCCAGCACCACGTGCAGCGGCACGCCGGCGGCCTTGAAGGCCTGGTCGATGTGCGAGCGGCCGGTGTAGCCGGTCTCGTAGGTGACGATGGGGTACTCGGCGAGGCGCTCGAGCGTGAGCGTCTCACCCCGGCGCTGCGCCTCGGCCAGCGGGTGGTTCAGGGGCGTGACGACGGTGTGGGTCCAGCGGTAGCAGGGCAGGGCGACGAGGTCCTCGTACTGGGCGAGTGCCTCGGTGGCAATGCCGATGTCGGCCTCGCCGTCCAGCAGCAGCCGGGCGACCTGCTGCGGCGAGCCCTGCTGCAGCGTCAGCTCGACCTCGGGGTGGTTCACGCGGAAGTCCCGCACCACCGGAGGCAGGGCGTAGCGGGCCTGGCTGTGGGTGGCGGCGATGCGCAGCACGCCACGGCCGGCGCGGGCGAAGTCGTCCCCCGCACGGCGCAGGTTGTCGGCCTCCTGCAGCAGACGCTCGACGATGGGCAGCACGTTGCGACCCGGGGCCGTCAGCCCCGTCAGCCGCTTGCCGGCGCGCATGAAGATCTCGATGCCCAGCTCGTCCTCCAGCTCCCGGATCTGGCGGCTGACACCGGGCTGGGAGGTGTGCAGCGCTGCGGCCACCTCGGTGAGATTGAAACCGCGGCGCTGGGCTTCGCGGACGGAACGGAGTTGCTGGAAATTCATGGCGGGCCTTCTTGTTATGCGTTTTTCATTTTTGCGAGGCAGGCCGGTGCTGTCCTCCAAGAAAAAATGCAAAGCATGTGAAACGGGGCGTGAAATCCGTTGTCGCCTGGCTTGCACAGCCGGTGCCGCACCGGCTTCCCAGGGCGGAGGGCTGCTGTTAAGGTGCCACCGGCTGCCCCCCGGAAGCCCCGGGCGGCGGCGGCTTGCTGCCCCCGGGGGCGCAAGCCTGGCGGCCATGGTTCTCGACGGGCCCCGCGAGGCCCCAAGGAGTGCTCACGATGCGTTTGTCGAATCTGCGTGTGGGGGTGCGTCTGGCGGCTGGTTTTGCCGTGCTGCTAGCGCTGGTGCTGGCCATGGGGCTCTATGCCCTGGACCGGGTGAGCCGGGTCCATGACAGCGTGACGGCCCTGGCCGAGGACTGGCTGCCCAGCACCCAGCAGCTGGCCGGCATCAACGAGGCCCTGAACCAGATGCGGCGGGCCGAGCTGCAGATGCTGTTGGGCGGTGATGACAAGTCCATGAAGGACGAATCCGCCCGCATCGCCAAGCAGTGGGAGGTCCTGCCCAAGCTGATGCAGGCCTACGAGAGCACGCTGGGCGAGGACTCGGAGCGCCAGGCTTTCGCGGCCCTGAAGGCCGCGGTACAGCGCTACCAGGCCAGCCAGCCGCAGCTGCTGGGCCTGCTCAAGGACGGGCGCATCGACGACGCACGCGCCTACCTCCGGGGCGATTCCCGCCAGGCCTTCCGCGCGACCACCGATGCCATGGTCAAGCTCACCGAGAGCAACACCAACGGCGGGGCGGCGGCCTCGCAGCGCAGCCACCAGGACTACCGCTCGGTGCGCTGGGGCATCGGCCTGATGATTGTCGTGGCCCTGCTCCTGGGCGCCTTCGTGGCCGTGCTGCTGACCCGTTCCCTGACCGCGCCCCTGGCCCATGCCGCGGCCACCGCGGATCGCATTGCCGATGGCGACCTCAGCCTGCCGGTGAACTCGGACCGCCGCGACGAGCTGGGCGACCTGCTGCGCGCCCTGGCCCGCATGCAGGAGGCCCTCAACGCCTCGGTCAGCAGCGTGCGGCGCGGGGCCGACGCCGTGGCTGTCGCAGCCCAGGAGGTCTCGACCGGCGGGCATGATCTGTCGGCCAGGACCGAGCAGGCCGCGGCCAGCATCGAGCAGACCTCCGCCGCCATGCAGCAGGTGGCGGAGACCGTGCGCCAGAGCGCCGCCTCGGCCCAGCAGGCGCACCAGCTGGCGCAGGCGGCCGCCGAGGTGGCGTCACAAGGGGGCAGCGTGGTGGCCCGGGTCGTGGAGACCATGAACGGCATCCAGACGTCCTCGCGCAAGATCGGCGACATCATCGGCGTGATCGATGGCATTGCCTTCCAGACCAACATCCTGGCGCTGAACGCCGCCGTGGAGGCGGCCCGTGCCGGCGAACAGGGCCGGGGCTTTGCCGTGGTGGCGGCCGAGGTCCGCACCCTGGCCCAGCGCTCGGCCCAGGCCGCGCGCGAGATCAAGGCCCTGATCTCCAGCTCCGTGGAGCAGGTGGACCGCGGTGGCCACCTGGTGGGCGAGGCCGGCAGCACCATGGATCAGGTCGTGCAATCCGTGCAGAACGTGCGCCAGCTGATCGGCGACATCGCCGCCACGGTGCAGGCCCAGACGCAGAGCGTGGGCGAGGTGAACACCGCCATCGTGCAGATGGACAGCATGACCCAGCAGAACGCGGCGCTGGTCGAGGAGTCCGCCGCGGCGGCCGAGTCCCTGAAGGCCCAGGCGGACGGGCTGCTGGCGGCGGTGAGCAAGTTCAGGTTGCGCGCCGCCTGATCGGGCTGCGACGCTAGCGGCCGGCCATCCCCGGCGCACGGATCTCGCGCAGGAACTGCCGGGCCCGCGGATGCTGCGGGTCAGAGAAGAAGGCCTGCGGCGTGGCGCGCTCCAGCACCCGGCCGGCGTCCATGAACCACAGCCGGTCGGCCACCTCGGCCGCGAAGCCCATCTCGTGGGTCACGCAGACCATGGTCATGCCGTCGCGGGCCAGGTCCTGCATGACGGCCAGCACCTCGCCGACCATCTCCGGATCCAGGGCGCTGGTGGGCTCGTCGAAGAGCAGGACGGGCGGCTGCATGGCCAGGGCCCGGGCGATGGCCACGCGCTGCTGCTGGCCGCCCGAGAGCTGGTCCGGCCGTGCGTCCAGCTTGTGCCCCAGGCCCACGCGCTGCAGCAGCTGCGTGGCGCGATCGCGGGCCTCGTCCGCACCCAGCCCCAGCAGGCGCTGGGGCGCGAGCGTGCAGTTCTCCAGCACCTTGAGATGCGGGAAAAGGTTGAACTGCTGGAACACGAAGCCGATGCCGGCGCGCAAGGCGTTGAGGTCCAGCCCCGGGCGGTGCACGTCCTGACCCTTCAACAGGATGCGGCCGGACTGGATGGGCTCCAGCCGGTTGATGGTGCGGATCAGCGTGCTCTTGCCCGAGCCGGAGGGGCCGCAGACCACCAGCACCTCGCCGGCGTGGATCTGCTCGTTGATGTCCACCAGCGCGGGCTGATCGCCGTAGCGCTTGTGCACCTGCTGGAATTCGATGAGGGGCGGGGTCATGGGGCGAGGCGCCTTTCGAGCGCATAGGCCAGGCGCGTCAGGCCGAAGCACAGGAGGAAGTAGGTGCCGCCCAGGGTGAGGTAGATCTCGACGGGCTTGACGAGGACCTGGGCGTTGATCTGGTTGGCGATGTAGGACAGTTCCGAGAGGCCGATGATGGTGCCCAGCGAGGTCTCCTTGATGGTCGAGACGAACTGGCTGACCAGCGAGGGCAGCATGTGGCGCAGGGCCTGGGGCAGCAGCACCCAGCGCAGGGCCTGGCCACGGCTCATGCCCAGCGACTGCGCCGCCTCCAGCTGGCCGGCCGGCAGGGCCAGCAGGCCGGAGCGGACGATCTCGGCCAGGTAGACCGCGTCGAAGAGCACCAGGGCGCAGAGCATGGTGCTGAACTGGTCCGTCTTCTGGCCGGTCACTGCGGGCAGCGCGAAGTAGGCCCAGAACACGACCATCAGCAGGGGCGTGCCGCGCACCACGTAGACCAGGCCCGTGACGGGCCCGCGCAGCCAGCGCCGCGGGCTCAGGCGCGCCACCCCCAGGGCCACGCCCAGGGGCAAGGCCAGCAGCAGGCCCAGGGAGGCCAGGATGAGGGTCAGCGCCAGGCCGCCCAGCGGGCCGTGCGGGTACTGGCCGACGAGGAAGTAGAGCCAGTAGGTGTCGATCAGGTCAGCCATCAGCGCAGGCTCCGGGCGGGCCAGCGGCGCTGGACTTCATGGGCCAGCGCCGTCAGCAGCAGCGAGACCGAGAGATAGGCCACCGTCACCAGCGCGAAGGTCTCGAAGCCGCGGAAGCTGGCGGTCTCCATGCGCTGGGCCTGGTACATCAGCTCGGCCGTGCCGATCACGGTGGCGATGCTGGTGTTCTTCCAGAGGTTGAGCGTCTGCGAGAGCAAGGGGCCGACGGCGATGCGCAGGGCCTGCGGCAGCACCACCAGGCGCAGGGCACTCCGATAGGGCAGGCCCAGCGCGCGGGCCGCCTCGAACTGGGTGGCCGGCACGGCGCGCAGGCCCGAGCGCAGGTCCTCGGCCACATAGGCGGCGGTGTAGACGGTGAGGCCCATCCACGCACTGAGGGTCTCGATCTGGTGTTCGTAGAGCCAGGCCTTCAGGCCCTCGGGCAGCAGCTCGGGCACGCCGAAATACCAGAAGAGCAGGTGAACCAGCAGCGGCACGCTGCGCACGATCTCGACGTAGGCCTGGCCCAGTGCCCGCAAGGCGGACCAGGGTGCCTGGCGCAGCAGGGCGATGAGCAGGCCCAGGGGCAGGGCACTCAGCAGGGTGAGGCCGGTGAGCAGGAGCGACAGCTCGAAGCCGCTGCGCAGCCAGACGAGGTACTCGCCCTGCAGCAGCAGGCTGAAATCAAGGGAAGGCATGGTCGGTCGGACAGGAGACAGGGCGCGGCCTGCCGCGCCGGTGCGCAGGCAGGCCGGTCAGGAGCGGAGGTGGCGGAGCCCGCCGGGGCTCAGCTCTCCACCTTGTCGCTGTCGATCTTGAAGCTGCGCTTGGGGAACTTCAGCCGGGTCTCGGGGCCGTACCACTTCACGAAGAGCTTCTCGGCCTCGCCGCTCTTCTCCAGATCACGCAGTACGCCGTCGACCAGGGCCTTGAACTGCGTCTCGCCCTTCTTGATGCCCAGAGCCAGGGGCTCCACGTTCAGGTTCTGGTCCAGGATCTTGTACTGGGACTGCGCCGCGCCCAGCTTGGCATGTTGGTCCAGCAGGGAGACCTCGTCATTCACAAAGGCCACGCCCTTGCCTTGCTGCAGGGCCTGGAAGGCCTGCGGGCCGGTCTCGAAGGTCACCACCTCGACATTGGGCACTGCCTTGCGGATGTTGGGCTCCTGCGTGCCGCCCTTGATCGTGACCACCTTCTTGCCGGCCAGCGCCGCCACAGTGGCGATGCCGCTGTTGCTCTTGACCAGCACCTTCTGGCCGGTCACGAAGGTCGTCAGCGAGAAGTCGATGACGGCCTCGCGCTCCTTGTTGTGCGTCAGCGAGGCGGCCAGCAGGTCCACGCGGCCCTGCTGCAGCTCGGGGATGCGCGCGGCGACGGCCAGCTGCTTGATGCTCAGCTTCACGCCCAGTCTGGCCGCGATGGCGTGGGCCAGGTCCACCTCGTAGCCCACGATCTCGCGGGTCTTGGGGTCGATGAAGCTGTTGGGCTCGTCGGTGCCCAGCACGCCCACCACCAGCTCGCCCTTCTTCTTGATGTCGGCCAGCTGGTCGGCATGGGCCGTGCTGACGCCCAGGAAGAGCGCGCTCAATGCAAGCAGGGAATGGCCGAGGTGGCGGCGGGTCAGGGAACGAGAGACAGACATGCGGTACTCCTTGGTATGTCAGAGGCCGGGTGCGGCCTGTTGGCATCGATGCGGATCGATCGAATGAGGGAATGCTAGGGATCACCCGCTGGCTTCCCAAGGACGGCTTTTGCATGTGCTTGCTTGATTTCCAGCAGCGTCCGCGGGGCTGCCGGATCTGCAGCAACGGGTGCAGAAGCTCATGCGTTTTCCGTGCTTCGTGCGTCGCGAATGGAGCCTTAAGGTGCGCGCTCACCCCGGCGCCGTACCGCAGCGCCGGTCCGGCGAAGGCAAGACCTGACCCTCGCTGCCCACAAGAGAACCCCCATGACTGCCCGACTTCCCCTGGAGCCCCGCCCCGCCGTGCTGGACCTGATCGGCAACACGCCGCTGCTGCCGGTCAACCGGCTCGATACCGGCCCCTGCCAGCTCTTCCTCAAACTGGAGTCCCACAATCCCGGCGGCTCCATCAAGGACCGCATCGGCCTGGCCATGATCGAGACCGCCGAGCGCCAGGGCCTGCTGCAGCCGGGCGGCACCGTGGTGGAGGCCACCGCGGGCAACACCGGCCTGGGTCTGGCCCTGGTGGCCCGCGCCAAGGGCTACCAGGTCGCGCTGGTGGTGCCTGACAAGATGTCCGCCGAGAAGGTGCTGCAGCTCCGAGCCCTGGGCGCCCAGGTGCATATCACCCGCTCCGACGTGCTCAAGGGCCACCCGGCCTACTACCAGGATGTGGCGGCCCGCCTCGTGCAGGAGATCCCCGGCGCCTGGTATGCGGATCAGTTCAACAACCCGGCCAATCCGCTGGCGCATGAGACCACCACGGCGCCGGAGATCTGGCAGCAGACCGGCCATGACGTGGATGCCGTCGTCTGTGGCGTGGGCTCGGGCGGCACGCTCACCGGCCTGTCGCGCTTCTTCCAGCGCGTGCAACCGGGCCTGGAGATGGTGCTGGCGGACCCGCAGGGCTCCATCCTCAAGGACTACATCGACACCGGCGCCTTCGGCGAGGCCGGCTCCTGGGCCGTGGAAGGCATCGGCGAGGACTTCATCCCGCCCATCTCCGACCTCAGCCGCGTGCGCCAGGCCTACAGCATCAGCGATGCCGAGAGCTTCGCCACGGCCCGCGAGCTCTACCGTGCCGAGGGCATCCTGGCCGGCTCCTCCACCGGCACGCTGCTGGCCGCCGCCCTGCGCTACTGCCGTGCCCAGACCGAGGCCAAGCGCGTGGTGACCTTCGTCTGCGACACCGGGACCCGCTACCTCTCCAAGGTCTACAACGACCACTGGATGTTCGACCAGGGCCTGCTCAAGCGCCCCAGCCTCGGCGATCTGCGCGACCTCATCGCCCGACCGGCGTCGCAAGGCGCGGTGGTCAGCGTGAGCCCGGCGGACACCCTGGCCACCGCCTTCGCGCGCATGCGCCAGGCCGACATCTCCCAGCTGCCAGTGCTGGACGCCGGCCGCCTCGTGGGCCTGCTGGACGAGTCGGACCTGCTGGCGCGGGTGTCGGACGACCGCGGGGCCTTCACGGCCCTCGTGGCCTCGGCCATGAACCCGCAGGTGCAGACCCTCGCGCCCTCGGCCGGCCTGGCCGCGCTGCAGGCCCAGCTGCGCCAGGGCCTGGTGGCGGTGATCGCCGACGAGGGCGGCTTCCACGGCCTGGTGACCCGTTTCGACCTCTTGAACCATCTGCGCAAGGAGGTGGCGTGATGAGCCACGATGCACGACAAGCCGATCAACGCGACGAGCGCCTGGCCTTCGCCACGCGCGTCATCCACGGCGGCCAGTCGCCGGACCCCGTCACCGGTGCGGTGATGCCCGCCATCTCTGTCAGCTCGACCTACCGCCAGCAAAGCCCGGGCGTGCACAGCGGCTACGAGTACGGCCGCACCCACAACCCCACGCGCCAGGCCTATGAGCGCGCCGTGGCGGACCTGGAGAGCGGGGCGCAGGCCTATGCCTTCGCTTCGGGGCTTGCTGCCATGGCCACGGTGCTGGACACCCTGCCCGCGGGCTCCCACATCGTGGCCGGCGACGACCTCTACGGCGGCAGCTACCGGCTCTTCGAACGCGTGCGCAAGCACAGCGCCGGCCTGCAGGTGAGCTACGTGGACACCCGCAATCCCGATGCCGTGCAGGCCGCGCTGCGCCCCGACACCCGGCTGATCTGGATCGAGACGCCCAGCAACCCGCTGCTCAAACTCACCGATCTCGCCGCCGTCGCCGCCATCGCACGCCAGCATGGTGCGCTGGCCGTCGCGGACAACACCTTTGCCAGCCCCTGGGCCCAGCGCCCGCTGGAACTGGGCTTCGACCTCGTGCTGCACTCGGCCACCAAGTACCTCAACGGGCACAGCGACGTGATCGGCGGCGTGGTGGTGGTCGGCGGCGAGGCGCGCCAGGCCGCCGTGCGCGAACAGCTGGGCTTTCTGCACAACGCCGTGGGCGCGATTGCCGGACCTTTCGACAGCTTTCTCGCGCTGCGCGGCCTGAAGACCCTGGCCCTGCGCATGGAGCGGCACAACGCCAGCGCCCAGGAGCTGGCTCAGTGGCTGAGCGAGCAGCCGCAGGTCGCGCAGGTGCACTACCCCGGCCTGCCCACCTACCCGCAACATGCGCTGGCACAGCGGCAGGCGCGAGGCGGCGGCGGCATGATCAGCATCGACCTGGCCTCCGACCTCGCGGGCGCCCGCCGCTTCCTGGAGCGCGTGCAGCTCTTCGCCCTGGCCGAGAGTCTGGGCGGGGTGGAGAGCCTCATCTCGCTGCCGGCCCTCATGACGCATGCCTCCATCCCGCGCGAGATCCGCGAGCCGCAAGGCATCACGGATTCGCTGGTGCGGCTGTCCGTGGGCGTGGAGGACGTGGGCGATCTGCGCCGTGACCTCGCGCAGGCACTGGCGGCCGTCTGACGAGGCCGCTCAGGCCGTGGCGGGCCGGTAGCTCCACCGCGGCGTGAGCACCAGGATGAGCAGCGACAGGCCGGCCAGGCCGCCGGCGAGGGCCACCGCCCAGGTGTGGCCCTGCAGGCGCTGGCCGTAGATGTCCAGCGCGGCGCCCAGGCCCGCGCCGTTGCCGAAGGTGGCGAGCACGGCGGCGGTGTAGTCGTGGTAGCGGCGCGCGCGGTTGGCGCCGGCCGACCAGTGCGGGTCGGTGTTGTAGCTGGGCAGGCGCTGGTGCGCGTCGTCCAGCTGCTCCAGCTGCGCCAGGAAATGCCGCAGATTGGTGATCGCGCGTTCGGCCTTGGCATTCAGGAAGGCCAGGCACAGCGAGGCCACCGGGAAGCCGAGGATCAGCCATTCGATCGGAGCCGCCGTCTGCCCGGGCGCCGGGCGCAGGGCCACGAGGGCTGCCAGCAGGCTCACCACGAGGCTGACGTACAGCGCCAGCACCTGCTGGCGTTGCGCCACGCGGGCGTTGACTTCCTGGTAGGCCGCGATGAAGCGGTAGTTGGCGTCGACGGAGGATTTGCTCATGGGGCGCAGGGTAGCGCATGAGCAGGAGACCGACGAACGCACGGGCGGGACACGCCCGTGCGGGCCGGGAGGCGAGGATGCCCCGCCGGCTGGCGCCCCGAACTCTCACGGATCGGGGCGTCAGGGAACTCAGGCGCGGCGGCGCTTGGCGCCAAGGGCCAGCAGGGCGAGGCCGGCCAGGGCGATGGAGCTGGGTTCCGGCACGCCGGGGGCGGGCTGGTCGATGTAGAAGCTGTCCATGCCGAAGCAGTCCACCGGCGAGCTCACATCAAACCAGAAGGACTTGATGCCGTCGAACTGGTTGCCCAGGAACACCTGTGTGGCCGGGAAGCCCCAGTCTTCGCTGGGCAGCAGCTGCGAGTAGCTGGCGGTCACGCCATCCATCGAGGCATGCACATAGGCGCGTTCGGTGCCGTCCGCCCTGCCGCCGCCGAACGCCGTGTTGGAAGTGAGGACGAAGTAGTTCAGGTCGAAGGCGGAACCGTCGATCTTGGTGAACACGATGCGGGTCAGGCCACCGAAGTGACCGCTGGCCCAGTGGCCGTGGATCACGTCCTTGCCGACGCCGTAGTAGTTCCCGATGTTGGACGCGAAGCCGTTGCCACCGACGAAGTCCACGCGGAAGCCTGCCTCCTCGTAGCGGGCCACGTCGTTGTAGTTGCTCGTGTTGTTGGTGACGACATCGCCGCCCGAGTGGCGATGCACGGTACCGCCGGTGAACGTGATGATGGAGGCGTGGGACAGAGCGCTGAAGGCGAGGCCGGCGATGAGCGCCAACACTTTTTGTTTCATGTTCAATAACTCATGGGTGAGGTGGATTGAATGTCGTACATCTTGTGACATGCCCCCGACGAGGGCGGCGCCGTCGTCATGCAAAAGCCGGGCCAGGGCCCTGTCCATGGGCTTTGCGCCCGTCGAGGGCGTTTGGGATCAGCCAAGTGTCAGATTTCTTGACGTTAGGAATGCCGCCAGGACGGCGTGCGGCGGCCTGCGGATGCGGCGCTGCCGATGTGATGAGGCGGGGGGATGCCGGGGCCGCGAGGGCGTCAACGGCCAACGAAAGGCCGGGCGCCGTCGATCCAGCAGGGGGCGCCGTCGTTGGCCGCGAGCACGGGCGGGCGCTTTGGCAGGCGCTGGGCGGCGGGCGTGGCGACGGCGAAGGGGCGGTCCCGGAAGCGGGGGGGCGGGCGGTGCGGGCCCCGCTCAGTTCGGCGGGAGCTGGTCCAGCCAGTCAGTGTCCAGGCTTTCCAGGGGCGTCAGCTCGTCGAAGCCGGTGCCGACCTCGAGCCATTCCGCCAGCGTGCTGTCGCGCACCTCCAGGCCGTCCAGCGAGGCCGGCATCTCATGGAATTCCGGGTGGCTGCTCGGGCGTGCCTGGTAGGGGGCGAAGTAGAAGTCGAGGCTGAGGCTGGGCATGTCGGGGACTCAGACGTTTGCTATGGCCCGAAGCATCGCTGCTCCCCGGCGGCCTGGCAGCCCCCCCCGAAGGGCGTCCCCGAGGCGGGGGGGCCGTCACACGGCCCCCTCCGATTGGGGCCCCGGCCCAGCCCCTCGGCCCTCAGTTCGACGGCGCGTGGGCCGGCTGCGACACCACGGGAGCGCGGCTCACGCGGGTCTTGCCGCCGGTCGTCGTCAGGATGACGGGATCGCCGGCCAGGAAGTTCTCCTGGCCCTTGCCCTGGATGACGGAGCGGCGTTCGCCGTTGCGCAGCTGGACGAGGATCTCGACGGCATCTTCGCGGGTGGCATTGCGCTCGATGGCGTTGCCGACCACGGCACCGGCCACGGCGCCCAGCACGCCCACGATCTGGCCTTCGCGGCGACCGCCGACCGACGACCCCGCAACGGCGCCGATCACGCCGCCGGTGACGGCGCCGGCGCCGCTCTGGTTGCCGTCCACGGTCACGGGGCGCACGCTCAGCACGGTGGCGTCGATGACGGTGGACATGCGCTGCGCGTCACTGCGGCGCACGACGTCCGGATTGCTGGAGGCGCAGGCGCCGAGCAGGCTCACGGCCAGCACGCTGGCGCAAAGGGCGAAGGTCTTGTTCATGTCTTGATTCTCCGGCAGTGGTCTGCCGCAGCAACGCAGCGCGGGCTGGCGCGTTGACGGCATGACGCAACTTTACCGAGCCGGAGCTGCCGCCGTTTGCCCGGACACCGGTGGCCTGTGTGCGTTCTGTGTACGTTCTGTAACGGCTAGCCGGGCCGGCGGCGTCGGGGCGGTGCCAGCGCGAGGGCCAGGGCTTCTTCGTAGACCGCGAGGCGGCCCGTTTCCACGGCAACATCCTGGGGGGTCTGTCGGAACTCGGAGACGACGTCCCTCCGCGAGCCTGCGGCCATCAGTGCCGCCAGCGTCCTGGGACCCGCCTGGCGCATGGCCACATGCAAGGGCGTCTCACCCATGTCCCCGATGGCGTTGACGTCGGCCCCATGGGCGATGAGTGCACGGGCGGCGACCTCATCGCCACGCCACAGGCAGACATGAAGCGCCGTGTCGCCGCTGCCGTCTTTCGCATGGAGGTCCAGCCTCGGCGGCGGATCGGCGTCGGGAAAGAGGGTCTCGGCCGCCTCCAGCAGGAGTTGCTCCAGCGTCCGTGCTTCGTTTCCAGGGCTCATCGACGCATGCTACCTCCCGCCATCGGCGGCATGGCGGCCCGCGCTCGGGGCCTCACCCGTGCAAGCGACTGCTGCGCGGCACGCTGGCCAGCAGGAACTCCATCTGGTCGACCAGGATGCGGCGGCCGCGCAGGATCATGTCCTCGTGCAGGCTGGGCACATAGGGCAGGTAGAGCAGGCTCATGTGCGCCTCTTCGGGCAGGCGGTCCGCCTTGCGGCCGTTGCAGCTGCGGCAGGCCGTGATGCAGTTCATCCAGCTGTCGCACCCGCCCCGGGAGCTCGGCACGATGTGTTCGCGCGTGAGGTCGTCGAGGTGGAACGCGCGGCCGCAGTAGGCGCACAGGTACCGGTCACGGGCGAAGAGCTTGGGATTGGAGAGGGCCGGCTCGTGCCGCCAGGCCCGGGAGGGCACGGCGCCGCGCACCGCGATGATGGGGTGGACCTCGATGCGCGACTGCAGCCCCGTGCGGCGCTGCAGCCCGCCGCGCAGGACCTGGCACGGCTCGCCCAGGGTCCAGGCGACACCATCGTTGGCGTAGATCGCGGCCGCGTCCCGGGTGCTGATCCAGGCTTGCGGTCGTCCCGAGACATCCAGTTGCAGAACATCCACAGTGCTGACCTCCAAGTCTGCAGCGTACTGCAGGTGCGCCAGGGGACTCAAGGCGTCAGGGGCCGGGAAGCCCGGATTCATGGGCCTTTGCGGCCCTTCGGGGCAGCGGTGTTGGCTGCGGACGACCCCGTCAAGCCCCTGTCATCCCGCCCTCGCAGACTGGCAGGCTCGCGATTTGCCCTGCCCGCATCTTGACCGCCCTCCTGCCGGCACCTCGGTGCGGCGTCGCCGGGCCGGGGCAGGGGGTGTTTCGCCTGCTGCACCGCAGCAAATATCAGGGTTCACCCTTGGTTTGCGGCCCGGACTGTGCGCTTCTAGGCGCCTGCCCCTAGAAAGCCCCGTGCGGGCCTTGTGCAGTTCGCGGTCTTTTGGGCAAAAATAGAACGATCGTTCGTTTTATTATTGACGCCTCAAGCGCTCACGAAAGACCACTGTGCCGACCGCCTCCACGCCCGCCAGCAAGCCCGAGACCCGGGCTCCGCGCCGTGCCGTCCGCTCCCTGCAAAAAGGGCAGCAGACGCGCGCCGCCATTCTGGAAGCGGCCCTGGGCCTGGCCTCGCACATGGGGCTGGAGGGCCTGTCCATCGGCGCCCTGGCCGACGTGACGAAGATGAGCAAGTCCGGGGTGTTCGCCCATTTCGGCTCGCGCGAGGAACTGCAGATCGCCGTCGTCCGCGAGTATCACGCCAAATTCGAGGAAGAAGTCTTCTTCACGGCGATCCGCGAACCGCGCGGCCTGCCGCGCCTGCGCGCCCTGTACGAGCGCTGGGTGCGCCGCGTGTCGGTGGAAATCGATTCGGGCTGCATCTACATCTCGGGCGCTGTTGAATTCGACGACCGTCCCGGCCCGGTGCGCGATGCCCTGGTCTCGATGGTCAAGGCCTGGCACGCCGCCCTGCACAAGGCCATCCTCCTGGCCAAGGACGAAGGCCATCTGGCCGCCGACACCGATGCCCTGCAGATCCTCTTCGAGCTGCACGGCCTGATCCTGTCCCTTCACCACGACGCGCGCTTCATGCGCAGCCCGGGTGCGCTGGAGCGCGCCGGCAAGGGCTTCGATCGCGTCATCGTGTCCTGCATCACGCCGGCTGGTCAGCAAGTCGACCGCGCCGGCGCGGGGCAGGGCCCGTCAGCACCCGCCCCGCAAACGGGGTCCAAGTCCCGCGGCGTTGCCGCCTCGCGCAAGCGAGCCTGATCTCTCACCACAAGTCCCCACTGGAGTCGACCATGCCCACCTATACCCCTCCCCTGCGCGACATGCAGTTCGTGATGCACGAAATGCTGAATGTGGTTGAAGAGCTGAAGATGCTCCCCGCCCACGCCGACATCGATGCCGACACCATCAACGCGGTGCTGGAAGAGGGCGGCAAGTTCTGCGCCGAAGTCATCGCCCCGCTGAACCTGAGCGGCGACGCCGAGGGCTGCAAGCTGGACAAGACCACGCACGAGGTCACCCCGCCCAAGGGCTTCAAGGAAGCCTACAAGCAGTACGTGGAAGGCGGCTGGCCCGCGCTGTCCTGCGACCCGGCCTACGGCGGCCAAGGCCTGCCGGTGCTGGTGAACCAGGGCATGTACGAGATGATGAACTCGGCCAACCAGGCCTGGACCATGTACCCCGGCCTGAGCCACGGCGCCTACGAGGCCCTGCATGCCCACGGCACGCCCGAGCAGAAGGCCACCTACCTGACCAAGCTGACCAGCGGCGAGTGGACCGGCACGATGTGCCTGACCGAGCCGCACTGCGGCACCGACCTCGGCCTGCTGCGCACCAAGGCCGAGCCCCAGGCCGACGGCACCTACAAGATCACCGGCGCCAAGATCTTCATCTCGGCCGGCGAGCACGACCTGGCCGAGAACATCGTCCACCTGGTGCTGGCCCGCCTGCCGGACGCACCCGCCGGTTCCAAGGGCATCTCGCTGTTCATCGTGCCGAAGTTCCTGGTGAACGCCGATGGCACCCTGGGCGCCCGCAACGGCATCTTCTGCGCCGGCCTCGAGCACAAGATGGGCATCCACGCCAACTCCACCTGCCAGATGGTGCTGGAGAACGCCATCGGCACGATGGTGGGCGAGCCCAACAAGGGCCTGGCCGCGATGTTCGTGATGATGAACGCCGCCCGTCTGGGCGTGGGCAACCAGTCCCTGGGCCTGACCGAAGTGGCCTACCAGAACGCCGTCACCTACGCCAAGGACCGCATCCAGATGCGTTCGCTGTCGGGCGTGAAGGCCCCGGACAAGGCTGCCGACCCCATCATCGTGCACCCCGATGTGCGCAAGATGCTGCTGACCGCCCGCGCCTATGCCGAAGGCGGCCGCGCGCTGTCGACCTACGTCGCGCTGCAGCTGGACAAGGCCCTCTCCTCGGACGATGAGGACGAGCGCAAGGAATGCGAGGCCGAAGTCGCCCTGCTGACCCCCATCATCAAGGCCTTCCTGACCGACAACGGCTGGATCGCCACCTCGCACTGCATGCAGGTCTACGGCGGCCACGGCTTCATCCACGAGTGGGGCATGGAGCAGTTCGTGCGCGACGCGCGGATCAACATGATCTACGAAGGCACCAACACCATCCAGTCGCTGGACCTGCTGGGCCGCAAGGTGCTGGGCAACAACGGCGCCACGCTGAAGAAGTTCGGCAAGAAGATCGCCACCTTCGTCGAGGAAGAGGGCACCAGCGAAGCCATGCAGGAGTTCATCAACCCGCTGGCCGACCTGGGCGACAAGGTCACCAAGCTGACCACCGAGATCGGCATGAAGGCCTTCCAGAACCCCGATGAAGTCGGTGCCGCCGCGGTGGACTACCTGCGCGTCGTGGGCCACCTGTGCTTCGCCTACTTCTTCGCCCGCGCGGCCAAGATCGCGCTGGAGAAGCAGGGCAGCGGCGACCCGTTCTACACCGCCAAGCTGCACACCGCCCGCTTCTACTTCGCCAAGCTGCTGCCCGAGACGGCTTCGCTGATCCGCACCGCCCGTGCCGGTCTGCAGCCGCTGATGGCGATGGACGAAGCCCTGTTCTGAGGCAGGACTGAAGCCAGGAGCCGGCATTGCAGCACGCCCCGGCGTCTGCGATGCTGAGCATCCGCGGCGCGCGGCCCCGAGGAGGCGCCGCGCGACCGTCACAACAACACAGGAGACTCGCCCCATGCAACGCACCTTGGCCGCCACCCTTGTCGGCACCTTCGCAGCCACCCTGCTGGCTGCCGCCCCCGCACTGGCCCAGACCTCCCCGGTCGGCCTGTGGAAGACGATCGACGACGACGGCAAGACCGAGAAGTCCCTGGTACGCATCAGCGAAAGCAACGGCGTGCTGGTGGGCAGCATCGAGAAGATCTTCGACCCCAAGCACCTGGACTCCAAGTGCGATCTCTGCAAGGACGATCGCAAGGACAAGCCGGTGACGGGCCTGCAGATCATCCGCGGCGTCAAGCAGGACGCCGATGACAAGGCGCTGTGGAGCGGCGGCGAGATCCTGGATCCCAACAATGGCAAGACCTACCGGACCCGGCTGAAGCCGATCGAGGGCGGCAAGAAGCTGGAAATGCGTGGCTACGTCGGCTTCTTCTACCGCACCCAGGTCTGGGTCCGGGTCGAGTAAGGCCTCAAGCGGGCGTGCTCAGGCGAGCGCGCCCATCTCTGAATTGAAAGAGGAGTAATTCCGTGAGTCGATTCCAAGTTCGCAAAGTCGCCGTCCTCGGCGCTGGCGTGATGGGCGCGCAGATCGCTGCACACCTGGTCAACGTCAAGGTGCCCGTGGTGCTGTTCGACCTGCCGGCCAAGGAAGGCCCGAAGAACGGCATCGTGACCAAGGCCGTCGACGGCCTGAAGAAGCTCAAGCCGTCGCCCCTGGGCGTGCCCGAAGATGCGGCGCTGATCCAGCAGGCCAACTACGAAGAGCACCTGGAACTGCTCAAGGACTGCGACCTCATCATCGAGGCCATCGCCGAGCGCATGGACTGGAAGCTGGATCTGTACACCAAGATCGCTCCCTTCATCGCCCCGCACGCCATCGTCGCGTCCAACACCTCCGGCCTGAGCATCACCAAGCTCTCCGAAGTGCTGCCCGAAGAGATCAAGCCGCGCTTCTGCGGCATCCATTTCTTCAACCCGCCGCGCTACATGTACCTGGTGGAGCTGATCAACACCCCGACGACCCGTCCGGAAGTGATCGACCAGCTGGAAGGCTTCGTCACCACCGCCGTGGGCAAGGGCGTCGTGCGCGCCAATGACACGCCCAACTTCGTCGCCAACCGCGTCGGCATCGCCGGCATGATGGCCACGATGATCGAGGCCGAGAAGTTCGGCCTGTCCGTGGACGTGGTCGACGACCTGACCGGCAAGAAGCTCGGCCGTGCCAGCTCCGGCACCTTCCGCACCGCCGACGTCGTGGGCCTGGACACCATGGCCCACGTCGTGAAGACGATGCAGGACAACCTGAAGGACGACCCCTTCTACGCGACCTACGCCACCCCGAAGGTGCTGGCCGGCCTGATCGAGAAGGGCGCCCTGGGCCAGAAGGCCGGCGGCGGTTTCTACAAGAAGGTGGGCAAGGACATCCAGCGCCTGGACTTCGCCACGGGCGAGTACGTCGCCGGCGGCAAGAAGGCCGACGAGATCGTGGCCCGCATGCTGAAGAAGCCCGCAGCCGACCGCATCAAGCTGCTGCGCGAGTCCACCAACCCGCAGGCCCAGTTCCTGTGGTCCATCCTGCGTGACAGCTTCCACTACGTGGCCGTGCACCTGGCCACCGTGGCCGACACCGCCCGCGAGATCGACTTCGCCATGCGCTGGGGCTTCGGTTCGCAACAGGGGCCGTTCGAGCTGTGGCAGGCCGCCGGCTGGACGCAGGTCGCCCAGTGGATCAAGGAAGACATCGAGGCCGGCAAGACCCTGGCCAGCGCCCCGCTGCCCGCCTGGGTGTTCGAGGGCCCCGTGGCCGAGAACGGTGGCGTGCACAGCGCCAACGGTTCCTGGAGTGCTGCCGAAGGCAAGTTCAAGCCCCGCGCCAAGCTGCCGGTGTACGAGCGCCAGGCCTTCCCCGAGTCCCTGGTGGGCGAGGGGGCTGTCGAGCCCCTGAAGGCCGGCACGGAAGAGTTCAAGAACGAGGAAGTGCGCGTCTGGAGCCTGGACGGCGAAGTGCTGATCGCCTCGATCACCGCCAAGCTGCACCTGATCTCCCCGACCGTGACCGAGGGCCTGCTCAAGGCCGTCGAGATCGCCGAAGCCAAGTACAAGGGCCTGGTGATCTGGTCGCCGGACGATGTGTTCTCCGCCGGCGCGAACCTCGAGTCCCTGATGCCCGTCTTCATGACCAAGGGCGCCAAGGGCATCGCCCCGGAAGAGAAGAAGCTGCAGGACATGATGCTGCGCGTGCGCTACGCCCAAGTGCCGGTGGTCGCCGCGATGCGCGGCCTGGCCCTGGGCGGCGGCTGCGAGCTGGCTGTGCACTGCGCCCGTCGCGTGGCACACATGGAGTCGTATGTCGGTCTGGTGGAAGTCGGCGTGGGTCTGATCCCGGGCGGTGGCGGCCTGACCTACATCGCCCGCCGTGCCGCTGAGATGGCCGCGGCCGGCAACTCCGGCGTGGACCTCTTCGCCTTCCTGAAGGACGGTTTCACGACCGCGGCCACCGCCAAGGTCGCCACCTCGGCCGTCGAAGCCCGCAAGAACGGCTTCCTGCTGGACTCCGACCTGATCGTCCCGAACAAGGACGAGCTGCTGTTCGTGGCCAGCGCGCAGGTCAAGGCGCTGTTCGACGCCGGCTACCGCGCCCCGCTGAAGTCGCGCATTCCCGTGGCCGGCCGTTCGGGCATCGCCACCATCAAGGGCCAGCTGGCCAATATGCGTGACGGCGCCTTCATCAGCGACCACGACTACCTGCTGGCGAGCCTGATCGCCGACGTGGTCTGCGGTGGCGAAGTGGAAGCCGGCACCGTGGTCGACGAGGAATACCTGATGACCCTGGAACGCAAGCACTTCTGCGCCCTGCTGGAGAACCCCAAGACGCAAGAGCGGATCATGGGCATGCTGCAAACCGGCAAGCCGGTTCGCAACTAAGGCGCTCCCCACCGAGAACGCCGAAAGCCTCGTCACATGAGCGCCAACCGCCTCGCCCGCACCCTGTCCAAGCTGGACGCGCTGCCCGCCGCCCTGCGCCCCCTGGCGCGCAATGCGGTGCTGCGCCGTGCGGTGCCGTTCACCGGCACCGCCAAGCTGGACTTCGTGCAGCTGGACCACGAGGTGGCGCAGATCGCCATCGCCAACCGCCGCCCCGTGCAGAACCACATCGGCGGCGTACACGCCGCCGCCATGGGCCTGCTGGCCGAGACGGCGACGGGCATGGTGGTCGGCATGAACGTGCGCGACGACTGCCTGCCGCTGTGCAAGTCCATGCATGTGGCCTTCAAGAAGCGCGCGACGGGCGGCCTCAGCGCCCGCGCCGTGCTGACCGAGCAGCAGCGCCAGCTGATGCAGACCGAGCCCAAGGGCGAGGTGAGCGTGCAGGTGACGGTGACCGACGAGGCCGGGCTGAACCCGGTGGAATGTGAATTTGTCTGGGCCTGGGTTCCCAAGAACGCCCCAGCGCCCGCCAAGAACTGAAAGGTTGAAATCATGGCCAAGCAAGTGCAAGAAGCCTACATCTGCGCCGCCACGCGCCTGCCCATCGGCAAGTCCGGCCGCGGCTACTACAAGAACACCCGTCCGGACGAGATGCTGGTGCGCGCCATGCAGGCCGCCCTGGCCCAGGTCCCGACCCTGGATCCCGCCGCCATCGAAGACGCCATCGTGGGCTGCTCCTTCCCCGAAGGCGAGCAGGGCATGAACATCGCCCGCGTCGGCGCCGTGCTGGCCGGCCTGCCCAACTCCGTGGGCGGTGTGACGGTCAACCGCTACTGCGCCTCGGGCATCACCGCCCTGCAGATGGCCGCCGACCGCATTCGCGTGGGCGAGGCCGAGGTGATGATCGCCGCCGGTGTCGAGTCCATGTCCATGGTCCCGATGGGCGGCAACAAGCCCTCGCTGTCCCCCGCCATCTTCGAGCGCGACGCCAACATCGGCATCGCCTACGGCATGGGCCTGACCGCCGAGAAGGTCGCCCAGCAGTGGAAGGTCAGCCGCGAAGACCAGGATGCCTTCGCGCTGGAGTCCCACCGCCGCGCCCTGGCCGCCATCGAGGCCGGCCACTTCAAGGCCGAGATGACGCCCTTCGAGATCCTCGAGCGCGTGCCCAACCTGGCCACCGGCGAGATCACCCTGAAGAAGCGCCTCGTCGACATCGACGAAGGCCCCCGCAAGGACACCTCGCTGGAAGGCCTGGGCAAGCTCAAGCCCGTGTTCGCCGCCCCCAAGGACCCGACCGGCAAGGCCACGGGCATGGGCAGCGTCACTGCCGGCAACAGCTCGCAGACCTCCGACGGCGCCGGCGCCCTGATCGTGGCTTCTGAAGCCGCCGTCAAGCGCTTCGGCCTGACCCCGCTGGCCCGCTTCGTGTCCTTCACCGTGCGCGGCGTGCCGCCCGAGATCATGGGCATCGGCCCGATCGAGGCGATCCCCGCCGCCCTGAAGCTCGCCGGCATCACCGCCGCCGACCTGGACTGGGTCGAGCTGAACGAAGCCTTCGCTGCGCAGTCCCTGGCCGTGCTGAACGACCTGGACAGCAAGGGCATCGTCCTGGACCGCGCCAAGGTCAACCCCAACGGCGGCGCCATCGCCCTGGGCCACCCGCTGGGCGCCACCGGTGCCATCCGCGCCGCGTCGGTCATCCACGGCCTGCGCCGCACCGGCGGCAAGTACGGCATGGTGACGATGTGCGTGGGCGCCGGCCAAGGTGCCGCCGGCATCCTGGAACGCGTCTGATCGACGCCTGAGCAACGCGGCCTGCGGGCCGCGTTTTTCATTGCAGGTCCGAAACGATGAGGAGCCCCGCCATGCTGCACTTCCAGTCCCGTGACGGCTTTGCCTTGAGCGGCCATCTCTATGGCGATCCGGCCACCGCGCGCGCCGGCCTGCTGATCGCGCCGGCCATGGGCGTCGAGCAGCGCTACTACGCCGACTTCGCCCGCTGGATGGCCGCGCAGGGCTGGCTCGTGATGAGCTTCGACTACCGCGGCATGGGGGCCTCCCGGCCGGACGGCATGCGCCATTCGCTCAAGGGCCTGGACGCCGACATCCGCACCTGGGCCGAGCAGGACGCCGCCGCGGCGGTGGACGAGTTGTCCCGCCTGCTGGGCCCCGAGCGGCCCCTGCACTGGCTGGGTCACAGCCTGGGCGGCCAGATTCTCGGCCTGCTGCCCAACCGCGAGCGCGTGGCCAAGGCCGTGACCGTGGGGACCGGCAGCGGCTACTGGCGCGAGAACTCGGCGGGCCTGCGCCGCTATGTCTGGTGGCTGTGGTACGTGGTGGTGCCGCTGAGCCTGCCGCTGTTCGGCTATTTCCCGGGCCGCCGCCTGCGCAAGGTCGGTGACCTGCCGCGCGGCGTCATGGCGCAGTGGCGCCGCTGGTGCCTGGACCGGGACTACATGATGGGCGAGGGCGGCGACGCGCTGCGCCGGCAGTACGCGGCGCTCCAGCTGCCGATGCTGTCCCTCTCGTTCACCGACGACGAGTTCATGTCCCGCCGCAACACCGAGAGCCTGCACGGCTTCTACGCCGGCGCCCGGCCCGAGCTGCAGCGCATCGCCCCGAAGGACGTGGGCGAGCGCCGCATCGGGCATTTCGGATTCTTCCGCGCGCGCTTCGAGGCCAAGCTCTGGCCCCGCGTGAGCCACTGGCTGCAAGGAGCCTGACCATGGACACAAGACCTGACCCCCAGGCCACCGAACCGTCCCGCCGCCTCCTGCTGAGTGCGGCCCTGCTGTCGAGCACGGGGCTCCTGAGCGCCTGCGAGGGCCGGTTGCCCGAGGGCTTCCAGGCCTGGGCGGAGGTGCAGAAGGCCGTGCTGGAGCTGCGCTTCCATCCCATGCGCCATGACGGCGCCTGGACCGTGCCGCAGCTGCTCGTCCATCTGGCCCAGAGCATCGAGTACTCGATGAGCGGCTACCCGCAGCCCAAGCCGGCCTGGTTCCAGGCCTCGCTCGGCAAGACGGCGTTCGCGCTGTTCGATGCCCGCGGCAAGATGAGCCACGACCGCGACGAGCCCATCCCCGGCGCGCCCGCGCTCGACGCCGAGGCCACGCTCAAGCAGGGCGTGCAGCGCCTGCTCGATGCCATGGACGCCTTCGCCGCCTGGACCGGCCCGCTCAAGCCCCACTTCGCCTACGGTGCACTGAGCAAGCCCGAGTACCAGCGCGCCCACCTCATGCACATCGCCCACCACTGGGAGCGCCTGCGGCCTGCCGCTGCCTGAGCTCCCGACGCGCCAGGGCCGCCCCGCCGCTCTGGCATCATCCGCCCCCAAGGAATTTGCCTGGAGAGAAGCCGTGACCATCAAGACCGCCACCGTCAACGGCGTGCTGACCCTCGAGATCGCACGCCCCGAGAAGAAGAATGCGCTGACCCGCGCGATGTACCAGGCCATGGCCGACGCCCTGATCGCCGCCAACGGCGACAAGGCCGTGCGCGCCGTGCTGATCCAGGGCCAGCCCCAGATCTTCACCTCGGGCAACGACATCGAGGACTTCATGGGCAGCCCGCCGCGGGACGAGGACGCGCCGGTGTTCCAGTTCATGCGCGCGCTGCTGGGCTGCGAGAAGCCCGTGATCGCCGCGGTGAACGGCGCGGCCATCGGCATCGGCACCACGCTGCTGCTGCATTGCGACTTCGTCTACGTGGCCGATGACGCCCGCCTCGCGATGCCCTTCGTGAGCCTGGGCCTGGTGCCGGAGTTCGGTTCCAGCCTGGTCGTGCCGCGCCTCATGGGGCATGTGAAGTCGGCCGAGAAGCTGCTGCTGGGCGATCCGTTCACCGGCGCTGACGCCGTGGAATGCGGCATCGCCAACGCCGTGCTGCCCGCCGGCGAGGTGGTCAACCACGCCCGCCGCGTGGCCGAGCGCTTCAACAGCCTGGCCCCCAGCGCGGTGCGCGAGAGCAAGCGCCTGATGCGCCGCCACAGCATCGAGCAGCTGCAGGAGACGATCAAGACGGAGGCCGAGATCTTCGGTGCCCGCCTGCGCTCCCCCGAGGCCACGGAAGCCTTCCAGGCCTTCTTCCAGAAGCGCCAGCCCGACTTCTCCCAGTTCGACTGATGCTCGGCGCAGCCAGGCTGCTGCTCGCGCCGGTGCTGCTGTGGCAGGGCCGGCAGGTGCGTCGCCGCGCGCTGAAGCTGCCCGAGGCCGCGGGCGCGCGCGCCGGGCAGGCCGGGCAGGGCGCCTTGGCGCTGCGTCTGCTGATCGTGGGCGATTCCTCCGGCGCGGGCGTCGGGGCGCCCACGCAAGACCTGGCCCTCGCCGGGCGGCTGGCGGCTCATCTGGCCGAGGCCCTGGGTGGCCGCGTGCACTGGCAGCTCGTGGCCTGCACGGGGCATGACAGCGCCGATGCGCGCCGCCACCTGGCCGAGGCCCCGCTGGAGCCGGCCGACGTGCTGGTGACGGCCCTGGGCGTCAACGACGTCGTCGGTCAGCGCCGCGCGAGCCACTGCCTGCAGGACCTCGACGCCATCCATGCGATGGCCGCCGAGCGCTGCGGCGTACGCTACAGCCTGCACAGCGCCGTGCCGCCCATGCATGCCTTCCCGCTGCTGCCCCAACCCCTGCGCTGGATGCTGGGGGCGCAGTCGCAGCGCCTGAACCGGCGCCTCGCGCGCCATCTGATCGGCCGTCGAGACCGCGGCCTGCAGGCCTTGCCGGCCCATCTGCACGGCGCCGCTGCGGCACAGCACATGGCCGAGGATGGCTTCCACCCCGGCCCGGCAGGCTACGAGGTCTGGGCGCAGGCCCTGTGCCAGCGGCTGCTCCGGGAACGCCGGGCGTGGTCACCTGAGGCCTGACGTCGTCCCCGTGGCTGCACGTGCCCGGTTGGGGCGCCTCACCGACCGCTATGCGCACGCGGAGCGGACGCTGCCCTTGCTCAAGGGCGCCCATTTCTTGACAATTGCTAACCCAGCCAGCCAGTGGCCGTCCCGCTTCTTCTGAAGCGCTCCAGGACGCCACCTCTGCCAGCCAGCCGTCCCACTGCAAGGCATTCGCGGTCCGCGCGATGCCCGAGACTCCCCCATGCTGGCCTGATCCATTCCTCCTGCCTGAATCCGACCCTGCGCCCTGTCGTGGCGGCGGTCTCCTTGGTCATTGAACCGTGCCGCTGTGGCGCGTGCAGCGTCGAGGCCCTGCGGCCCGTGCCTGCCTGTGTCCCTTGCATTGAACTTGCCTTCCCAGCGTCTTGGAACCTGTTGCCTACCGTCCTGAAGCAGTGGCCCACCGATCCGGTGCCACGGGCGATCTTCGCCTGACCCAGCCCTTGTCCCGGCGGTGGCTGCTGCTCATCGTGCTGCTCCCCTGGAGCGCATTGGCGGCGGTGCTGGGGGGCCTGCGGATCCCGGTGGCGCTGGAGTCGTCCGTGTACCAGTCCGGCCTGGCGGCGGACGGTCAGGGCGTCGTGGCCCTGCGTGTGCCGGTCGCCGAGGCGGGGGGCGTTGCGGTGGGCGATCTGGCCCGGGTCGCGGGGGTCGAGGGCGGCTCGCTTCGCAAGGTGGGCGAGGGGCGGGTGATCCACCGGGGCGCCGTCCGGCGCGGGAGCGGGGGCCACACGGCCTGTGACGGGCTGGCCGAGGGCCAGGCGCCGGGAGACGCGCAATGCGTCGTGATCGCCCTGATGGCGGGCCGTGGGCCGGGCGACCCTTCGGGGTGCGCGGGGCACCCGCCCTGGTCGAAGCTCCGGGTGGAGATGCCGGGGCAGGCCATGAATGTCCTTGATCTGCTGAAGAGAAAGCTGCGATGAATGCCAGGGATCCCCAAGTGCCCGTCCTGCCCCAGGGCGACGAGCTGTCCATCCAGCGCCATGACGACCTGTTCGAGGCGGCCCAGATCGACGCGGTGCAGACCTTCTTCGAGGAGGATGTGCGCTGGACCTACGGCTGGCGCTCGGTGAATGGCGTGAATCCGCTCTCGCACTGGAACCATGATTTCCTGAAGACCCGCAAGAACAACCAGCAGGACCAGACGCAGCGGCTGGCCGCCGACCCGGCCCTCCGGGCAGTGGCGGCTCTCTGGGACACGGTGCAGCGCCGCTGCCTGCCCGGCCATGCGCTGCTGCGCTGCTACGCCAACGCCCACACCTACGGCGTGGAGGGCTACCCGCATGTGGACTCCCCGGCGCCGGGCCAGAAGACGGTGGTCATCTACCTGAACCCGCGCTGGCAGCCGGACTGGGCCGGCGAGACGGTCTTCTTCAATGCCGAGGGGGACATCGTCCATGCCGTCCTGCCGCGGCCAGGGCGGGCGGTGATCTTCGATGGATCCATCCTGCACGCGGCGCGCGGGGTCTCGCGGATCTGCACCGCGGCGCGTGTGACCCTCATGTTCAAGGCGGGACGGTCCTCGTGACCGATCCGCGGACTTCATCCATTCACTACAGGGAGGACTGACGATGAGCAGTGAAAACAAGAGGCATTCGACGTACTGGGGCATGCAGGAGCTGAGTTTCGACGACACGCGATACATCAGCGGTGGCGACTGCGAGGACGGCGACGAGGTGACGCCGTGCCTGCCGAAGGTCACGATCAATGGGTCCAGAACCTACCAGGTCGAGTTCAGCAGCAACTTCCTGCCGCTGGGCTACTTCTTCCTGACCAGCGGGGGCGGCGGCGGCGGCTCCTCGTCCGCCGGGGACGGTGGCGTGCGCGACCTGCCGCAGCCCAAGAAGAAGGAGATCTGCGATGCCGTGGCGGACGAGACCGTCGCCGAGGTCAACCGGGCCAAGAAGGACGGCCGGATTCCCTTCGTGGCCCGGGGCTTCATCCCGAGCGATGAGGAGATTCGCAAGGAGGCCTTCCGTGTGTGCATGAAGGGGCTGGGAGGCTGATGCCATGCGGAACGTGACTCCATTCAAGGGCTGGCGCTCCGTCGGTCTGATGCTGGTCGGCTGGCTGCTGGTCTGCCTGGCCGGCTGCGGGCCTCGCACACCCGCCCCGCTGGGGCAGGCGCTGCCGGTGTCGGCGTCCCTGGCCGGCCTGTGGCGGGTGCAGGCGGATGACGTGGGCGGCATCCGCGCGCAGGTGCTGAACGTCGAGGTCAGCAACGGCGAATTCGCGACCCTGCAATGGCAGCCCGAGGCCGCCGAGGGCCTGCCTTCCGTGCGGGCCTACGTCCGGCAGGTGGGCGCGCAGCAGCTGCTGTTCGTCGAGACCGGCGATGCGCAGAAGGGCTACTACTTCGCGGCGCTGACGTCCGTGAGCGACCACGAGATCGTGCTGACCGCCCCCAACGAGAAGCGCCTGAAGAAGGCCTCGAAGGCCCTGGGTGGCCAGCTGAAGTACCAGTCCCACTGGCTCCACCGGGAGGCCCATCTCGACAGCGGGCTGCTGGAGAAGATTCTCGAGCAGAAGTCCGGCGAGCTGTTCACCGACGGCATCCGCATCCGCCTGCAGAAGGTGGTCCGCTGATCCTCGGGAGGCCGGTGGGGCGGGGGATCGAACCCCGCCCGCGCCGGCCTGTTCCCTGCGCTTTCCACGGGCGATTTCCTTGAAGCATGTGTTCCAGTCAGAGACCGGGGAGTGCGGTCTCGCCTGCCTCGCCACGGTCGCGAGTCATCACGGGAAGGCCCTGGGCCTGCCCCTGCTGCGCCAGCTTGCCGGCGGGCATTCTCGGGGCCTGACCATGGCCACGCTCATCACGGTGTCCGCCGGAATCGGCCTCTCCAGCCGGCCGCTGCGCGTGCCGCTGGAGGCGCTGGACCGGCTGCGCGTGCCCTGCATCCTGCACTGGGACCTGAGCCACTTCGTCGTGCTGCTGAAGGTCTCCCGGACCTTGCGGGGCGAGCGTGTGGCCACGATCTTCGATCCGGCGGTCGGACTGCGCCGCCTGAGCCTGGCGGCGCTGTCGCCGCATTTCTCGGGCATGGCGCTGGAGCTGTGGCCCGGCGAGTCCTTCCAGCGAGGCGGCCAGGCGGCGCGTCCGCCCTCGGTGCTCGCGCTGCTGGGGCCGGTGGCCGGTGCGTGGGGCGCCGTCGGGCAGCTGCTGTTCCTGACGCTGATCCTGGAGCTGCTGGCGCTGGGGTCCCCGCTGTTCAGCAAGTTCGTCATCGACGACGTCATCGGCGGCCATGCGACGGAGCTCCTGCTGCCGCTCACGGCCTGCTTTGCCGCGCTGCTGCTGACACAGACCGCCACCAGTCTGCTGCGGGGCTGGCTGCTGATGCGCTGGAGCCAGGAGCTGTCCCTGGGCTGGATGAGCCGGATCCTGAATCACCTGGTCCGGCTGCCGATGCGCTTCTTCGATGCGCGGGGCTCCGGCGAGGTGCTCAGCCGGCTTGGCAGCGCCGGGACCATCCAGTCGGTGCTGACCGGCATCGCGCTGGGCTCTCTGTTCGATGTGGTCGTGCTCGCGGCGGCGTTCGCGATGATGATCGGCCTGAGCCCCTCGCTGTCGGTCGTCGTCGTTGTCCCCATCCTCGTGTACCTGGCGCTCAAGGCGCTGACCTACCCCTATTTCGAGGCCGCCGCGCGCGAGCGGCTGATGCTGGCCAGCCGCGAGAGCCAGTTCCTTCTGGAGATCGTCCGCTCGATGATGCCCATCAAGCTGTTCTCCCGGGAGGCGGACCGCATCTCCCGCTGGCAGAACCTGCGCCAGGCGGTGCAGAACCGGGACCTCCGGACCGAGAACTTCACGCTCGTCTATCACGGCGGCGTCGTGCTGATCTTCGGCGTGCAGGGCCTGTTCATCTTCTACTTCGGCGCGACGTCCGTGCTGGCCGGGCAGATGACGCTGGGCTTCCTCATGGCCTTCTCCGCCTACGCGGCCACCTTCGGCAACCGCCTGGTGGCGGTGATCGACGCCATCCTGGGCTTCCGCATGCTGGCCGTGCATGGCGAGCGCCTGTCCGACATCCTGCTGGAGGCGCCCGAACCGGGGCCGGCCACGCGGGCTCCCCTGGCGCCGCTGGCGAGCCTCCAGCTGCAAGGCGTCGGCTACCGGTATGCGCGGGACGGGCAGCCGGTGCTGCGCGATCTCGACCTGGTGCTGGCGCCGAAGCAGTGCATCGGCCTCAAGGGCGCAAGCGGTGCGGGCAAGTCCACGCTGGCCCGGCTGATGCTCGGGCTGGTGCGGCCCACCGACGGCGTCATCCGTCTGAACGACGTCGTCATGGACGAGGGCATGGCCCGGGCCTGGCGCACGCAGGTCGCCGCGGTCACGCAGGACGACACGCTGCTGGCCGGCACGCTCCAGGAGAACATCGCCTTCTTCGATGCCGACGTGGACGCCGCTCGTGTCGAGTGGGCGGCGCGGATGGCGGCCCTCCATGACGACATCGTCCGGATGCCCATGGGCTACCGGACCGTGATCGGCGAGTCGGCGCGCACGCTGTCCGGCGGGCAGCGGCAGCGCCTGCTCATCGCGCGGGCGCTGTACAAGCGCGCGGACATCCTGATCCTGGACGAGGCCACCAGCCACCTGGACGTGGACACCGAGCTGGAGATCATGGCGAGGATCCGTGCCTTGCCATGCTGCGTCGTGGTGATCACGCACCGGCCGCAGGTGCTGGCGCTGCTGGAGACCTGCTACGAGCTGCGCGACGGCGCCTTGCGCCCCTGGCCGGCCGCCGAGCCTGCCGGGCCGCCGGCCCGCGCCCTTGACATGCCGCCACGGCCGAGGGTGCCACTGCAGGCGGCCGGGTGCTGAGCCATGAAGACATCTGGATTCCCGGAACCCGTCCGCCGCCCGCCGGCACGCACGCTGCGGGCCGTCCTGGCCGGCGGCGTGGCGCTGCTGGCCCTGCTGCTGGCCCTGCTGCTGGCGCCGGCGGACTCTCCGCCGGCGCCGCTCCCGTCGCCGCCCAGCCGCGAGGCGCCGCTGGCCCCTGTGGCCCCTGTGGCCGACGCCGCCCCGGCGCCGGCGCCCGCCAGCGCCGCGTCCTCTCCGGGGCGCCCAGCGCAAGGGCTGCTGTGCGCCCGGGAGGACGGCGGGGACGCCGACCCGGCCGCCCAAGTCGCCCCGCAGGATCTGGACACGGCGTTCGCCGAGGCCGCGCGGCGCGCAGCGACCCAGCTGCAGGGGGCGAAGGGTGAGCTGGGGCAGGCCTTCGGGCAGTTCCTCGGGGCGTGGGACCGTCGGCAGATGGCGGTCCGGCAGTTCCAGCAGGGCGTCCCCGGCTGCGCGGCGAACGCGCGGTGCCAGGACGAGGCGGACCGGGTGGGGGAGTCGGCCTACGTGCTGGCCCTGTCGCCGCTGGTGAAGCGGGCCGTCGAGGGCCGGGACGCCCGCGTCTACGGCCTGGCCTACGCGGCCTGCTTCGGGGTGCCGAAGGCCCGGCGGGCGGGGTCCGGCTGTGACAGCCTTTCGGCGGAAGGCTGGCAGTTCCGGGATCCGGGCTCGCTGGAGGCGCAGGTCGCGCGGCTGTATGAGGCGCACATGGCCGATCAGGCCGGGGCGCTCGAGGAGGGCTACTTCCAGATGAGCCAGCGGCCTGCGCTGCCGATTCCCCGGTCCCCGTTCGGCTGGCTGGCGGAGGTGCCTGAGTTCGCTGCGCTGGACGATTCGGTCCAGGGCGTCATCTACACGAAGCTCATGATGGACATGCCGCGCCCCCGGCTCGAGACGCTGCTGCTGTCGCACTGCACGAAGTCCGCCATGGAGGCTCCCGCCCGGCAGCAGGTCTGCCAGACGCTGGCCCGGACCGTGATCGCATCGCCCCAGGATCTGCGGGTGTCGCTGGCGGCGGTGGAGATCGTCAAGCGGCTCGGCACGCTGGACGAGCAGACGCGGGCCGTGGCGCGGGAGCTCAGCGCCGTCGAGCGGCGGATGGCGCGGGCCTTCGGCGCCCGGGACCGCATGCCCTGCGCCACCTTCCAGCGCTTTGCCGGCACCCAGCGGCAGGCCTGGCAGCGGGGCGAGCTGGCGGCCTACCGCGAGCTGCCGTGATCGTGTCGACGTTCAGATCACGTTGAGCTCACGGTAGGGCTCGCCGCGCTGCAGCCGGTCCGCGCCCAGCGGCGAGAGGTCCAGGGTCTCGTAGCGCCCGGCGGCGATCCATTCGGCCAGCCCGCGCCCGATGCCCGGCGCGTGCTGCAGCCCGTGCCCGGAGAATCCGCAGGCCATCAGCAGCCGCTCCTGCCCGGGCCAGGGGCCGACGAGACCGTTGTGATCGATGTCGTTCATCTCGTAGTAGCCCGCCCAGCTGCGCTCCTGGCGCAGGGTGGCAAAACCTGGCACCCGCTCGGCCAGCGCCGGCCACAGGCGTTCCTCGAAGAGGTCGGCCTCCGGGTCCAGCGGCAGGTCCGGCGCGTCGTCGCCCAGCGGGGGGCCGCCGCAGAGGAACTGCCCGGGGCCCTCGGGACGGAACCACAGGCCGGAGGGGTCGATGACCAGCGGGCAGCCGGCGGCGGGCTCCGGCGTGCGGAAGGCATAGACGCTGCGCCGGCGGGCGCTCACCGGCAGCGCGATGCCCGCCGTGGCCGCCAGCGGGGCGGACCAGGCGCCGCCGGCCAGCACGAGGCGGTCGGCCCGGAGCCGGTCACCGCCGGCCGTGCACACACCGGTGATCTGCCCGGTGCCGTTCGTCTCGAAGCGGATCGCCTCGTCCTTGACGTAGCGCACCCCCGCGGCCTGCGCCCGCTGCTTCAGCGACTGCAGCAGGCCCCAGCCGTCGAACCAGCCTTCGCCGCTGCGGCCCCAGCTGCCGAGGGCCAGGTCTTGCGTGGCCAGCCAGGGGAAACGGCGCTGCAGCTCGGCCGGGCTCAGCAGTGCGACGTCGGCCCCTTGCGCGCGCTGGACCGCATGCAGCGCCTCCTGCTGTGCGACGCCCGTGGGCGGAATCAGATAGAGATAGCCCTGCTCGACCAGCGCCGCCTGCGGCCCGGCGGCGCGCAGCACCTCCAGTCCGTGCAGGGAGAGGGCGATGTTCAGGGGCGTGGAGAACTGCTGGCGGATCGACGCCGCCGAACGGGCCGACGAGGCCCGCTCATAGGTGGGATCCCGTTCCAGCACGGTGATGCGGCCGCGCCAGTCGGGGCGCTCGGCCAGGCAGGCGGCCACGGCGCTGCCCAGCGCGCCGCCGCCGACGATCAGCAGCGTGTCCTGCATGGGGCGGGCGGGCTCAGTCCTCGATGCTGAAGGGGCGCGACTTGCCGTCCTTGTCGATGGCGACGTAGGTCAGCTGCGCCTCGGTCACCTTGACCACGTGCGGGCTGGCCGGGTTGCGCTCGGCGATCACCTCGACCTGCACGGTGACGGAGGTCCGCCCCACGCGCACGACCTGGGCGTAGAAGGAGAGCAGGTCCCCGATGGACACGGGCTGCTTGAACAGGAACTCCTTCACCGCCACGGTGGCGATGCGGCCGCGCGAGAGGCGCGCCGGCAGGATGGAGCCGGCGATGTCCACCTGGGCCATGATCCAGCCGCCGAACACGTCGCCGTTGTGGTTGGCGTCCGCGGGCATGGGCATCACGCGCAGCACCAGCTCGCGGGGCCAGACGCGGGCATCAGGGGCGGGAGCGGCGCTGGGGGCGGGGGCCAGGGGGCTTTGGGTGTCGGGCATGGTGGGCGATCGGGACAACAGTGACAATGCGGCCCATTCTCTCCCTATCACCATGCGCCGTCATCCTTCTGTCACGACTTCTGCCTCTCCCTCGCACGCAGGCTCGTCCGCGGGCCGCGCGCCGGCGCTGAACACCGCCGTCACGGGGGACTGGGGCACGGTGGCCAAGCTGATGCCCTATCTGTGGCACTACCGCTGGCGGGTGGGGCTCGCGCTCAGCTTCATGCTGGCCGCCAAGCTGGCGAACGTGGGTGTGCCCCTGCTGCTCAAGGAGCTGGTCGACAGCCTGAGCCTCAAGCCCGGCTCGCCGGAATCGATGCTGGTGGTGCCCGTCGGCCTGCTGCTGGCCTACGGCCTGCTGCGGCTCTCGACCTCGTTGTTCACCGAGCTGCGCGAACTGGTGTTTGCCAAGGCCACCGAGGGCACCTCGCGCGCCATCTCGCTGCAGGTCTTCCGGCACCTGCACGACCTCTCCCTGCGCTTCCACCTGGAGCGCCAGACCGGCGGCATGACGCGCGACATCGAGCGTGGCACCCGCGCCGTGCACTCGCTGATCTCCTACTCGCTCTACAGCATCCTGCCCACGCTGATCGAGGTGGTGCTGGTGCTGGCCCTGCTGGGCGTGAAGTTCGATGCCGTGTTCGCGCTCATCACCATCGCCGCGCTCGTCATCTACATCGCCTTCACCGTCTACGTGACGGAGTGGCGCACGCAGTTCCGCAAGCAGCTCAACGAGCTCGACTCGGTGGCGCACAGCAAGGCCATTGATTCGCTGCTGAACTACGAGACCGTCAAGTACTTCAACAACGAGGACTTCGAGGCCCGCCGCTACAACGAGAGCCTGGAGAAGCTGCGCCGTGCGCAGCTGAAGTCGCAGAGCACGCTGTCCATGCTCAACACGGGCCAGCAGCTGATCATCGCGTTCGCGCTCGTGGCCATGCTGTGGCGCGCCACGCAGGGCGTGGTGGCAGGGCACATGAGCCTCGGGGACCTCGTGATGGTCAACGCCTTCATGATCCAGCTCTACATCCCGCTGAACTTCCTGGGCGTGATCTACCGCGAGATCAAGCAGAGCCTGACCGACCTGGAGAAAATGTTCCAGCTGCTCTCCCGCGAGCGCGAGGTGGCGGATGCGCCGGATGCGCCCGCGCTGGACGTGCCGCACGGCGCGGTGCGCTTCGAGGACGTGCGCTTCGCCTACGATCCCGAGCGGCCCATCCTGCACGGCATCAGCTTCGAGATCCCGGCCGGCAAGAAGGTCGCGGTGGTGGGCCCCAGCGGCTCGGGCAAGAGCACGCTCGCGCGGCTGCTGTACCGCTTCTACGACGTCGACGGCGGCTGCATCCGCATTGACGGGCAGGACATCCGCGCCGTGCAGCAGGGCTCGGTGCGCCGCGCCATCGGCATCGTCCCGCAGGACACGGTGCTCTTCAACGACAGCGTCGCCTACAACATCGGCTACGGCCGGCCCGGTGCCACGCAGGCCGAGATCGAGGCGGCGGCGAAGGCGGCCCACATCCACGGTTTCATCGCCGCCACACCCAAGGGCTACGACACCACCGTGGGCGAGCGCGGGCTCAAGCTCTCCGGCGGCGAGAAGCAGCGCGTGGCCATCGCCCGCACGCTGCTGAAGAACCCGCCCATCCTGATCTTCGACGAGGCCACCTCGGCGCTGGACTCCAGCAACGAGCGCGCCATCCAGGCCGAGCTGGAGGCCGCGGCGCAGAACAAGACGGTGCTCGTCATTGCGCACCGGCTCTCCACCATCGTCGATGCCCACGAGATCCTCGTGATGGAGCAGGGCCGCATCATCGAGCGCGGCACGCATGCCGATCTGCTGGCGCAGCAGGGCCGCTACGCCCGCATGTGGGCGCTGCAGCAGGCCGCCCATTGATCCCCCCGCGCCCACCGCCGGACCCCTTCGCTACACTGCCCCCGTGGAAACCAAATGGCTTGAAGACTTCGTCAGCCTGGCCGAGACGCGCAGCTTCTCGCGCTCGGCCCAGCTGCGGCACGTGACCCAGCCCGCCTTCTCGCGCCGCATCCAGGCGCTGGAGGCCTGGGCGGGCGTGGACCTGGTGGATCGCTCCTCCTACCCCACGCGCCTCACCGCGGCGGGCGAGACCCTGCTCGGGCAGGCGATGGAGGTGCTGGGCAACCTGCAGGCCACGCGCAACATGCTGCGCAGCCACCAGTCGGCCGGCCAGGACATGATCGAGTTCGCCGTGCCGCACTCGCTCGCCTTCAGCTTCTTCCCGCACTGGCTGATGGAGCTGCGCCAGCGCTTCGGCGCGGTCAAGAGCCGGCTCAATGCCCTGAACGTGCACGACGCCACGCTGCAGCTCAGCGAAGGCAACTGCGACCTGCTGGTGGTGTATCACCACGCGAGCCAGCCCTTGCAGCTGGACCCGGAACGCTACGAGATGGCCTCGCTGGGCCACGAGACGCTCGCCGCCTATGCCCGCTCCGATGCGCAGGGCCGGCCGCTGTTCAGCCTGCCCGGGCATCCGGGCCAGAAGATCCCCTTCCTCAGCTACGCCGCGGGCGCCTACCTCGGCCGCCTGGTGGAGCTGATCGTCAAGGCCTCGCCGACGCCGCTGAACCTGGATGCGCTCTACGAGACCGACATGGCCGAGAGCCTCAAGGCCATGGCCATCGAGGGCCACGGCCTGGCCTTCCTGCCCGCAAGCTCGGTCGCCCGTGAGCTCAAGTCCGGCCGCCTCGTGCGGGCGGCGCCCGAGGGGCAGTTCGAGCTGAGCATGGACCTGCGCATCTACCGCGAGCGCCCCGCCATCGCCAAGCGCAGCAAGCCGGCGGCGCTGGCCCTGTGGAACTACCTCAAGGAGCAGCAGGACCTCGCCCGGGCCGGCTGAGGCCTGGGCGCGGCCCCGCTGCCGTGTCCCTGTTTTTGCGGTACAAGCTCGTCACGCGCGCGCCACGCTGGCTGCGCCATCCCATCCCCTGTCATCAAGGAGTGAACCCGATGAAGAAGACCCTGACGCTGCTGAGCCTGGCCCTGATGGCCGCCACGGCCGTCCATGCCGAGGACACGCTGAAGAAGATCAAGGACGCCGGCGCCGTCACCATGGGCGTGCGCGAGTCCTCGGGCCTGTCCTACACCATCGGCGACGGCAAGTACGTGGGCTTCCACATCGACGTCTGCCACCACGTGCTGGAAGACGTGAAGAAGCAGCTGGGCCTGGCCAAGCTGGAGATCAAGTACCAGCCCGTGACCTCGCAGAACCGCATCCCGCTGGTGCAGAACGGCAATGTGGACCTGGAGTGCGGCTCCACCACCAACAACGCCACCCGCCAGAAGGACGTCGCCTTTGCCGTGACGACCTACGTCGAGGAAGTGCGCATCGCCGTGAAGGCCAACTCGGGCATCACCTCCATCGCGCAGCTCAACGGCAAGCACGTGGCCACGACCACCGGCACCACCTCGGTCCAGACCCTGCGCAAGCATGAGCGCGCCACGGGCGTGGACTTCAAGGAAGTCTTCGGCAAGGACCACGCGGACAGCTTCCTGCTGCTGGAGTCCGGCCGCGCCGACGCCTTCGTGATGGACGGCTCCATCCTGGCCAAGAACATCGCCACCTCCAAGGCCCCGGCCGACTACAAGATCGTCGGCGAGGTGCTGTCCGTCGAGCCCATCGCCATCATGATGCGCAAGGACGACCCCGCCTTCAAGAAGGCCGTGGACGACAGCATCAAGGGCATGATCAAGTCCGGCGAGCTGGCCAAGACCTACGACAAGTGGTTCCTGCAGCCCATCCCGCCCGCAGGCGCGAAGATCGGCATGCCGCTGAATGAAGCCACCAAGGCGGCCTGGGCGAACCCCAATGACAAGCCGATGGAAGAGTACGCCGCGAAGAAGTGATCGGGGCTATGCGCTGATCGAGAAGGGCGGTCCTGACGGGCCGCCCTTTTGCGTTTTTGGCGCCTGTCAGGGCTAGGCTGGCGGGAAGTGCATTGGTTTTTTTGGAGGGCAGCAGACGACCCGGAGCGGAAATGGAATAGGGCTAGCAGGCTCCTAGAGAGCGGACGCTCAAGGTGATGCAGTACGACTGGTCAGGCCGCTTGCGCATAGACAAGTCTCCCGTCCCGATAGATCTTTGCCTCGTAGTGCGGGAAGACATGGTGACCGCAATGTTCCGTAAACACGGCAATTGCGCGTTTGGCTTCGTTGACGATGTGAAACGCACGATTGAACTGCACGGCCGAACCATCCATCAGTTCGATTCGCAGCAGTCCCTCAGGGAAATCAAACCACGGTCTGACCTTCTCCAGCACCTGATCAGTGAGCCGGCCGAAGTGCTCGCCAAGCTCGGGAGCCCACTCTGCTTCGATCTGCAAGGCTAGCTGGGGAATTGGGTACATGCGGACATGCCTTTTGTATGCGGGTCGCCCAGCCTAACTGAATCCGGTCGTTCGTAGATGACCGCTCCTGGCCGAACGGCGACGCAAGAGCGGCGCCCTCACCAGGCAAGGTCAAACGGTAGCGCTTCAGGGCCAAACAGGAAATGCAACACTCTTCGTCGGCTTGTACCTGACGACTTTGAGGAAGCGTGCAGGACCAAGGGGCGCATGACCAGTGCATCGCCCCGCTCCGCGGGCACGACGATGCCTTGTCTCCGCCCCAAGATCGCAGCGCGGCCGGGATCGACACGACCAAGCTCATGCGAGGCTGGGACGAGTCGGAGAGGCCCATCGTCCTCGGAGCAGCGGTCGATGTGAACGCGAACTGCGAGGAGTTGCCGAAGGACCGTGTCCGGCGGCTGTACGAACACCGCGCCTTCCTTTTCACTCCAGCCCGACAACCCCGGGTGACCTACCCGACGCGCAACGGGGATGCTCAGGTCCTGGTGAATCGGCACCAGCCAATTCTTTTCAGCAGACTTCTCAAAAAACGTGCACTGAACTGCCCGAGCATTGGCCGGCAGGGACCCGCGAATCTCAGGATGAATCATGACCTTGTGCGCGAGATCAGCACACCAATCCTCTTCCAACAACCGCCTCGAACCGACGCCTCTCGAATCGGCGGATGAAAGAGCTTGGGCAACGCCGTTGCACTCTGTTTCGCTCAAAAGCTTCGGAACAAGGGCAAATCCATCAGCGTCGAGCTGCATTTCAGGGCCAGGAAGGTGATGTCCCGGAAGCATAGCGAGATGCTGCATCGAAATGCTCAGAAGCAGTCAGTCGCGGCCGACCACTCCTGGCCGTAGGCACCCATCCGGCATGCCCCCTCCAGAACCCCTCACTGCATCCTCCGCACCAACTTCCCCACAAACGCATACCCCTCATACAGCGCCGCCGCCCGCATGCGCTCATTCAAGCCGTGCGTGCCTGACGAGTTGCGGAAGGAGCCACTCAGGCCGTAGGTCCAGATGCCGGCCTTGTTGAGGAAACGCGCATCCTGCGTCGCGACGGACATGGTGATGAGCACCGGCACGCCGGGGAAGAGCTCGGCGTTCACCTCGGTGAAGGCGGCCAGCAGGTCCGCGCGGATCGGCGAGGCCGGTGCTTCGACCGCCTCGTGTGCCGGCTTGACCTTGACCTGGTCGCCCATGAGCTTCTGGAGCGTGGCCTGCACCTCGGCCACCTTCTGACCCGGCAGGATGCGGCAGTTCACGGTCACCACCACGCGCTGGGGCAGGGCGTTCTGCGCATGCCCGCCATTGATCATCGTCACGCCGCAGGTGTTGCTGAGCATCGCGCGCTGGTAGTCGATCTTCTGCAGGCGCGCGAGCGCCCCGGGGTCCATCGGCTCCTTCAGGACGCCCTGGTAGTCCGCGGCCTCCGGGCCCTTGGCGATCCTGGCCATGCCCTCGTAGTAGGCCCGCGTGGCAGGCGTCAGCGTCACCGGCCAGGGGTAGGCCGCCAGGCGGCTCAGGCCCTCGGCCACATCGAAGATGGGGTTGTCACGGCGCGGCACGGAGCTGTGGCCGCCACGGTCCGTGGCCACCATCTCGAAGGTCTGGTAGATCTTCTCGGCCACCTTCAGGCCCTGGAAGTCCGGCCGGCCCTGGCTGTCCAGGCTGCCACCGCCGCCTTCGTCGAAGGCCAGCTCGGCGTCGATCAGCGGGCGGTGGTGCTTCAGCAGGAACTCGACGCCGTTGTAGTTGGAGGGAATGACTTCCTCGTCGCAGGTCAGCGCGAGGATGAGGTCGCGGTTGGGCACCCAGCGCTCACGCTTGAAGGCCATCATGTTGGCGACGTAGACCGCGGCATTGGACTTGTTGTCCGATGCGCCGCGGGCGTAGAAGTAGCCGTCCTCCTCGACCAGCTTGAAGGGGTCGCGCGTCCAGTCCTCGCGGCGCGCCTCCACCACATCCACGTGGGCCACCATCAGCAGGGGGCGCTTGCTGCCATTGCCCTTCAGCCTCAGCACGAGGTTGCCCTTCTGAGGCTTGCCGGGGGGCGCGAGGATCTGCAGGTCGGCGTCGGTGTAGCCCGCCGATTTCAGGTGCACCGCCATCGCCTCCACGGCCCGGGTGCAGCTGCCCACCGAGTCCGTGGTGTTGATCTCGACCAGCTCCTGGTAGAGGGCGCGCAGCTCGGCCTGTGCCGGGGTCAGCGCCTGCTGCGCGAGCACAGCGCCGCAGAGCAGCAGGGCGGGGATGAGGCCGAGCGCGAGGCGGAGCGGGTGCTTCATGGGGCGTGATGTCCTGAGGCTGGGGCGCGATGGGGGATCAAACGCGAGCCCGGCGTCGCGCCCACTGACACCGGCTTGGGCGGGCAGCATACGAACTTCAATTGGCGGCGGCAACGCACCTTCACGGGACAGGAGGATCGCCGGGGGACGGCGGCCAGGGCGGAAGCCGGTGCACCCTGCAGGCGCGCGCCGTCTGCCTGCATGCCCGCTGCGGGGGGGCTCGTGCCGGCGGGAGACCGGAAGGGCTGCGCATGGGAAAGCCACATCCTGCCGCTGGCGGACTGCCGAGTCGAGACCTGACCCTGGCGCAGCATCGCGAGAGGTCGAGCTGAGTGTCAGTGCGGTATCCGGGCCTGGACGGCCCTTCTGTCCGGTCCTGGCGCCGGCTACGCTCTGCCCACCCCATCGTTGGGCGCTGCGCAGGGGTCTTGCCCGCGGGATGGTGGTGCGCCCGTGGATGTTTGCCAGAGGACGTCAGATGCACTTTGCCGCTGCTGTGATCCGACTGTTGGTTCTGCTTGGGTTGGCATGCAGTGCGGGCTCCCTCGCGTGGGCGCAGGCCGGCGCGCCCGCGAAGGCCACGTCGGATGTCATCGCGCCCGACACATCCGGGACCGTTCCGCTCAACCGGGCCTCGGTGATCCGAGGCGTGGATCCGCAGCCGGCGTCGGCCTCCGAGAACGCGATCGAGAGCCAGATGACCAGCAGGGAGTTCCGCTTGTCGGTCCTGATCGTCATGTTCGGCATCATCATTTCCCTGATCCAGTTCCTGCTGCTGCGCAGCATCGTCAAGGAAAAGACCGAAATCATTACCCGAACGTTCACGATCACCCTGATCGTCGTGGGCACCATGTTCCTGATCGCTGCCGGGTACCGGACAGAGCAGATCTCTCCGGCGCTGGGCTTGTTCGGAACGATCGCCGGCTATCTGCTGGGGCGCACCGATCAGTCGGCCGCGCGGTCGTCCGCCCATCCAGGCGAGTGATTCAATCGAAACACCCAAGGGGACGAAGATGGAGCGACGCAATGGACGAGCCGCCAAGGCCTTGTTGAACACCGGAGCCGCCGTGCTGGCCATGGCTGCCGCCGTGCCGCAGGCCGGTGCACAGGAGAAGGTGTCCGGTGGATTCGAACTCCACTCCCTCTGCGGCGACTGCTTTGCCATCAAGACCCAGAGCGGTCGGGTGAGTTTCACCTTGTCCTACTGGGTCGACACCAGCAAGGGACCCAAGCAGACCGCGTCGCAGCGCGTGGCCACGGAAAGGATGGAAGAGTTTGCCTGCGGGGGAGATTGCCAGGTCATCATCCAAGGGGTGCCGTACAACGTGACGCCCGGGCAGCGCTATCTCGTCCGTGGGGACCAGACCCTCGTCGTGCTCAAGGCGAAATAGGCGACGCCGGCCGCGTTCTCTGCGCCTTGGCGTCTGCTTTTGGGACAATACCGCCCCATGAGCACCCCCGCCCCCCTCACCGAACTCACCATCACCCGCCCCGACGACTGGCATCTGCACGTGCGCGACGGCGCCGCCATGCAGAGCGTGGTGCCCTACACGGCCCGCCAGTTCGGTCGCGCGATCATCATGCCGAACCTGCGTCCGCCGGTGACCACCGCCGCGCAGGCGGCGGCCTACCGCGAGCGCATCCTGGCCGCCGTGCCGGCGGGGGTGAGCTTCGAGCCGCTGATGACGCTCTACCTCACGGACAACACGCCGCCCGAGGAAATCGCCGCCGCCAAGGCCGCGGGCGTGGTCGCGCTGAAGCTCTACCCGGCCGGCGCCACGACCAACAGCGACGCGGGCGTGACGGACCTGCGCAAGTGCTACAAGACCCTGGAGGCCATGCAGCGCGAGGGCATCCGCTTCCTGGTGCACGGCGAGGTGACGGATGCGGACATCGACGTCTTCGACCGCGAGGCCGTGTTCATCGACCGCGTGATGACGCCGCTGCGCAAGGACTTCCCTGAGCTGAAGATCGTCTTCGAGCACATCACCACCAAGGAAGCGGCCGCCTACGTGATGGCCAGCGACGAGCACGTGGCCGCGACGCTCACGCCGCAGCACCTGCTCTACAACCGCAACGCCATCTTCACCGGCGGCCTGCGCCCGCACTACTACTGCCTGCCCGTGCTCAAGCGCGAGGAGCATCGCCTGGCCCTCATCCAGGCCGCGACCTCGGGCAGCACGAAATTCTTCCTGGGCACGGACAGCGCGCCGCATGCCTCGCAGATGAAGGAGAACTCCGTCTGCGGCGCCGGCTGCTTCACGGCGCTCTCGGCGCTGGAGCTCTACCTCGATGCCTTCGAGGCGATGGGCGCGCTCGACAAGTTCGAGGCCTTCGCCAGCTTCAACGGCCCGGCCTTCTACGGCCTGCCGCGCAACACCGGCACCGTCACGCTGCGCAAGCAGGCCTGGACGCTGCCCGAGAGCGTGCCCTTCGGCGATGCCCTGCTCAAGCCGCTGCGCGGTGGCGAGGCCCTGGCCTGGCAGCTGGTCTGAGGCGGTCCTGAGCGCGCCGAGCGCCCGGGGCCCGGGTCCCGACTGGGCGGCACCCTGGCTGCAGGACGACCGGGTCGCCGGGCTCGCGCTGCAGCAGCATCTGCGCGCAGGCCTGACAGTGGCCGCCGCGCTCAACCGGCTGGCCGCGGCCCTTCCGGCCGACCGGCAGCCGGCCCTGCAGGGTCAGGTCTTGCGCTTCGTCCCGCAGGCGGCGCTGCCGCCGGGTGAGGGCTACGAGGCCTTCATCGCCCGCACGGCCACCGTCCCCACGCGGGACCACTGGCACGATGCGCTCAACGGCCTCGTGTGGCTGCGCTGGCCGGCGCTCAAGGTCCGGCTCAACGCCCTGCACCAGGCGGGCCTGGACGAGGCCCCGGCTGCGGTGCGCCCGGGTGAGCGCCAGCGCGGCGCCCTGCGCGATGCGCTGACGCTGTTCGACGAGAACGGTGCCTGGCTCGAGGCGCCGCCAGCGCTGTGCGAGGCGCTGCGGGCGCGCGACTGGCCCCGCCTGTTCATCGCACTGCGACCGCTGTGGGCCGAGGCCCGGTTGCAGGTGGTCGGCCATGCGCTGATGGAGAAGCTGATGCAGCCGCGCAAGCCCATCTGCGCCCACGTGCTGCTGCGGGATCCGCTGTCGCTGGGCGCGGCGGACTGGGCCGGCAAGCCCTTTGCCCCGCTGCCGGTGCTGGGCGTGCCCGGCTGGTGGGCCGGCAATGCCGATCCCGCCTTCTACGCCGACCCGGCGGTGTTTCGCCCGCCTCGTCCGTCGACCGGCCTGCAATGCGGCTAGCATCGCGGCAAAGTACTGCAAGGGAGTGTCCTTGAATCCAATGTCCCGAAGCCCCCAGCGCCCGCTCCGCAGCCGGGCCCTGGCGTTCGCGTCGGCGCTGGCCCTGGCGCTGGGCGCCGTGCCGGCCGTCCGGGCGCAGACCCCGCCCGCGCCCCCCGCCCGCCCACCCGCCTCTGCGCCGCAGGACGAGGCCAAGAAGCCGCCGCCGGTCTCTGCGGTCGCGCGCCGCGTGTACGAGCGCGCGAAGGGCCAGCTGATGCAGATCCGCACGCTGCTCAAGAGCCAGGACAGCCAGGCCTCGGTGGGCTCCGCCTTCGTGGTGAGCGATGAGGGCCACGTCATCACGAACTACCACGTGATCAGCCAGTTCGCCCTCGAGCCGGACCGCTACCGCCTGCGCTACGCCACGACGGAAGGCGAGGGCGGTGCCATCGAGCTGCTCGACATCGACGTGCGGCGCGACCTCGCCCTGCTGCGCATCAAGGACTTCAAGCCGGACGGCGTGCTGCGCTTCCGTGCCCCGGACCAGCCGCTGTCGAAGGGGGACCGCATCTACTCGATGGGCAACCCGCACGACGTCGCCTTCGCCGTCGTCGAGGGCAACTACAACGGCCTGGTCGAGCGCAGCTTCGACCCGCTGATCTACTACTCCGGCTCCATCAACTCCGGCATGAGCGGCGGCCCGGTGGTGGACGAGGACGGCCGCGTGGTGGGGATCAATGTCTCGGCGATGTTCTTCGCTCAGCAGATGAGCTTCCTGGTCCCGGGGCAGTACGCCGCCGCGCTGCTGGCCCGCAGCCGCGACGCCAAGCCCCTCGACAAGCCCGTGTGGCCCCAGCTCACCGCGCAGCTGATGGCCTACCAGGACGAGCTCGTGCAGGCCTTCGTCAAGCAGCCCTGGCGCGATGCCGGCCATGCGCGCTACCAGCTGCCCGTGCCGCAGGAGCAATACATGCGCTGCTGGGGCCGCGGCACCGGCGCGGACACCAAGGGCCTGGAGTTCCAGCGCTCGCAGTGCCGCATGGAGCACGCCATCTACCTCAACGGCGGCATGCAGACGGGCTACCTCGACATGGCCCACGAGGCCTATGACGGCAGCAAGCTCGGCTCGCTGCGCTTTGCGCGCCAGTACGGCAACAGCTTCCGCAACGAGCGTCTGGGCCGCGACGACCGCGACCGCACGGCCCCCTACTGCCGCGAAGATTTCGTGGAGCAGCAGGGCCTGCCGCTGCGCGCCGTCGTGTGCCTGCGGGCCTACCGCAAGCTGCCCGGGCTGCACGACCTCAGCGTGCTCGTCACCACGGTCGACGCGAACACCGAGGGCGCCCTCGGCCGCTTCGACGCCAAGGGCGTGAGCTTCGCCAATGCCCAGACCCTCACCCGTCACTACCTGAAAGGCTTCGCATGGACCAGGCCGCAGTGATCGAAGTCCTGGACCGCGACGGCCAGGTGCGTTCGGTCCACAAGGTGCAGGGCTGGCCCCTGCGCATCGGCCGTTCGCCGGCCTGCGAGCTGGTGCTGGACGACGCCCACCTCGCGGGCGAGCACGCGGAGCTGAGCTGGGGCGAGGAAGGCCCGCAGCTGCGCCTGCTCCCGAGCCTCAACGGCGGCTGGCTGGGCACGCGCCGCCTGGCCGCCGGGGAACCCCAGGCCCTGCCGGACGAGACCGTCTGGCAGCTGGGCAACACCCGCCTGCGCCTGCGCACGCTGCGCAGCACGCTGGCCCCCGAGAAGCCGCTGGCGCATCCGGACTTCGCCCGCAGCCCGCTGCGCCATCTGCTGGTGCCAGGTCTTGCCCTGCTGTGGGCCGTGCTGCTGTGGCTCGACCAGTGGCTGGGCTCCGACCCCGGCGCGCCCTGGGTTCAGTACGCGCCGGCGATGCTCGCGCCCTTCGCGCTGGTGCTGGTGTGGTCCGCCGTGTGGGCGCTGGTCAGCATGCTCTTCCACCGCTGGTTCGCCTTCCTGCCGCATCTGCGGCGGGTGCTGATCGTGCTCGTGACCCTGCATCTGCTGGGCATGGGCCTGCCCGTGCTGGCGTATGCGCTGTCGTGGCCGCGTCTGCTGGTGGTGGACGCGCTGGTCTTCCCGGTCGGCCTCGTGGGCCTGCTGTGGTGGCATGCCTCGTTCGTGTGGCCGCGGGCCCGGCGCCTGCTGGCCGCGGGCCTGGGCAGCCTGCTCGTGGTGAGCCTCGCCCTGATGGTGGGCAAGCGCTGGGAGCAGCAGTACTGGTTCGGTCCGGCCTACCTCAGCGTGCTGCCGCCGCCGGTGATGCGCCTCGCTTCGCCCAAGCCGGTGGAGGCGCTGGTGGATTCGCTGGCACCGCTGGAGGCCCAGCTCAAGCGCCAGGCCGCCAAGGACAACGAGGTGCCCAGCCAGGACGGCATGGAGGAGTGAGCCCGGCGGGCCAGGTCTTGCGCCCATGAAGAAAGGCCCCTCGCGAGGGGCCTTTCTCTTGGGGCGGCGGAGGCCGCGTGCCGGCTGCGATCAGGCCGGCAGGAAGCCGTCCACCGAGAGATAGCGCTCGCCGGTGTCGTAGTTGAAGCCCAGCACGCGGCTGCCGGCCGGCAGCTCGGGCAGCTTCTTCGCGATGGCGGCCAGCGTGGCGCCGCTGGAGATGCCCACCAGCAGGCCTTCCTCGCGCGCCGAGCGGCGGGCGTACTCGCGGGCGTCCTCGGCCTCGACCTGGATCACGCCGTCGAGCAGTGCCGTGTGGAGGTTGTCGGGGATGAAGCCGGCGCCGATGCCCTGGATCGGGTGCGGGCTCGGCGAACCGCCGCTGATGACGGGCGACTGGCTCGGCTCCACGGCAAACACCTGCAGCTGCGGCCAGGCCTTCTTGAGCACCTGCGCCGTGCCGCTGATGTGCCCGCCGGTGCCGACGCCGGTGATCAGCACGTCGAGGCCGCCGGGGAAGTCACGCAAGATCTCCTGGGCCGTCGTGCGCACGTGGACGTCCACGTTGGCGGGGTTCTTGAACTGCTGCGGGATCCAGGCGCCGGGCGTCGCGGCGGCCAGTTCCTCGGCGCGGGCGATGGCGCCCTTCATGCCCTTCTCGCGCGGGGTCAGGTCGAAGGTGGCGCCATAGGCCAGCATCAGGCGGCGGCGCTCGATGGACATGCTGTCCGGCATCACCAGCACCAGCTTGTAGCCCTTCACCGCCGCGACCATGGCCAGACCCACGCCGGTGTTGCCGGAGGTGGGCTCGATGATGGTGGCGCCGGGCCTGAGCAGGCCCTTCGCCTCGGCGTCCTCGACCATGGACAGCGCGATGCGGTCCTTGATGGAGCCGCCCGGATTGCTGCGCTCGGACTTCACCCAGACCTGGGCCTCGCCGAACAGCCGGTTGATGCGGATATGCGGGGTGTTGCCGATGGTGGCCAAAACGTTGTCGAAAGGCATGATCGCTCCTGTGCAAGGCGTCAATGGTAGCGCCGCGCTTATGAAAAGATGTTCTAAGTAACTGCGGGTAAGGCGGGGCGGTCAGAATGGCATCTTTGCGGACAGGTGCTTACCCCTCTGATCGCTGGACAGTTCCACAATCGCGCTCGAGTCAGCCCCAGGCCTTGGGGTCAGCCGCCGTACCGCTCGAACTGGAAGGGTCGTGAGATGAAGGATTCCAAGGATCAAGACTTGACCGTTGTGCGCCGGCAGTTTCTGCTGGGGTCGGCGTTGGGCATGCTGGGTGGCTTGCACCTGACGGCGTGCGGCGGCGGTGATGCCGCGCCCTCGACCGGCTCGTCCCAGACCCCCGGCAGCTCGCCGACCACGGCCCCCGGCAGCGGCAGCAGCATCGACGGCACCCTCCCTGCGGCAGCGGACAACCAGATGAAGGTGAGCCTGCCCTCGGGCAGCGAGACCCAGTACCCGCTGCAGTTCGGGCGCCCGTTCGTGGCCGGAGAGATCCCCGGCGTGCCGGTGGTGCTCCTTGACGGCGTGGTGATGCCCTCGCAGGCGGACGTGAAGACCCGCCATGCGGATGGATCGGTGAAGTTCGCCGTGATCTCCGTGATCCTGCCGACCCTCGGCACGGCCGAGCGCACGATCTCGTTCGGCAACCAGGAGGTGCGCGCCCAGACGCCCGTGCCCATTGCCGACATGCTGAGCCGCTACGACTTCGACGCGACGATCCAGCTGGCCTTCGGTCAGGCGGACCCGGCGCCCGCGAAGGTGTCCGCGCGGGAGATCCTCGCCACGCTCACCGACGCCGGCCTGGCCGCCGAGACGGCCGCGGGCGGCGTGCAGAGCCGCTACTGGACGCAGGGGCCGGTCTGCACGACGGTCCTGCTGTGCGACCACAAGACCAAGGCGTTCGACCGCGGCAGCAATGCCACGCGGGCCGTGCGCCCGATGTTCCATGTGCAGTTCTGGCCCACGATCGGCCGATACCACGTGCGCCACATCGTCGAAGTGGCGGACGTCACCAAGCTGAAGGACGAGAAGCCCGTCATCGTCAGCTTCGGCACGGGCCAATCCAGCCCGCAGGTGCGGCTGTCCGAGGCGGCCAATCTCTACCTGGGCACCTGGCAGTCCCGCGCCTACTGGGGCGGCGCGGACATCCCGCGCGCCAACCTCCGGCACGGCGTGGCCTACCTGGCCAGGACCAAGGCCATGCCCAACTACGACAGCAGCCTCGTCATGGAGCCCACGGCCCTGACGAGTTATGCCAGGGACTACGCCGCCCGACCCCAGGGCCTCGGGGCACGGGGCTACTGGGAGATCGCGATGGCGGCCGCGGGCGGTCGGCCGGACCTCGGCCTGATGCCCAAGTGGGACACCGTCTCCATGTATTCCGGCCAGGCCTCCATGCAGGCCATCTGCGAGCGCCAGGCCGAGCTGGCCGGTTCCTGGGCCTTCTACTTCCGAGAGGGCGACAGCCTCAAGCCCATCTACGGCAGCACCTCGGGGCAGGGGCGCATCCTCTCCAAGCTCGGTCGGCCCACGGTCTTCCTCTATGACAGCAACCGCTACTGGACGCAGGCTGCCGTGGCCGATCGCTTCAAGGTCGACGGCGCTTCGGACAGCGCGCGGGACGGCTGGGTGCATGACGTGGCCCATACGCCCGGCGTCTTCTGGTGGATGTACCTCAGCAGCGGGCAGGCCTTCTGGCACGAGAAGCTGCTGCAGCTGGCGGCGTGGTCGCAGTTCGTGGTGAATCCCGGCCTCTCCTACAACTCGGTGGCCAACGGCGCCTCGAGCAAGGCCCTGATCATCAACGGCGTGCAGGTGCGCGGCTGGGGCTGGCAGTTCCGCAACCGGGCGCGGGCCTGGTGGGCGGCCCTGGACGGCAGTCCCGAGCGGCTGCTGCTGGAGCAGAGCCTCACCGACGCCGTGGCGCAGCGCTACGGCCTCTACGACATCCCGAGCACCCTGGACAGCCACCCCATCCGGACCACCTGGAATGCCAACTACAAGGCCTGGTTCACCAGCGGTCCGGCACAGCCTCGGCCGAACGCGCTGGCCTACTGGGACGGCTTTGGCGGCTACACGCGGGACCAGTTCATCGCCTCCGTGGGCATGCCGCCGGACGACTGGGGCGGCGGCGCGACGGCGCCGTGGATGCAGAACTTCATCACGCTGTCCGTCTGCCATGCGGTGGAGCTCGGCTTCACGGCTGCGCAGCCGCTCGCGAACTGGGTGGTGCGGCAGGCCATCGTGATCGCGAACTCGTCCCATCCCCGTCACATCGCGGACTATGTCTTCCCGCAGACCAAGACGGACGGCACCTTCTACCAGACGCTGGATGACCTCTACGACGGCTTCAGCTACCTGGCTGAGGGCGACTATCCCTCCAGCATGCCCGCGGACAGTACCAAGGGCTTCCCTGGCAGCGGTCCGGCCGGCTCGTACCAGGTGACGGTGGAGGGCTATGGCGCGATCGCCGTGGCGGCCATCGCGCTGGCCAATGGGCACCCGGACCAGGCGGCGGCCTGGCGCGTGGTCGGCCCGTGGTCGCGCTACACGCGCCATTTCAACTACGACCCGCGCTACGCCATCTTGCCGCGCACCTGAGGGGCCGCGCCCTCGCGTGAGGGCGCCGCTGCGCCCGCGGGCGTCCTGGCCGGGCCTTGCGGCGACGGCCGGGGCCCGGGTCCGATGCGACGCGCGGGCCGGGGGGCCCACGCTTCGGGGATAATGCGCCCCGTGAAGCAGGTCAGACCGCCGCTGGTGCGAGCGTGGAAACACGGCACTGGAGGAAGGTCCGGACTGCAAAGAGCGGCGTAGCAGCTAACGGCTGCCCGGCGAAAGCCGAGGATCAGAGCAACAGAGACGAGTCAGGCCGGTCGCCTTCGGGGGGCCGGTCTGGGTGAAACGGGCAATCTCTACGCGCAGCAACACCAAGTAGGCCAGCGATGATGCGGCTCGCAGAGCTGGCGGGTAGGTGGCACCGAGCCGGGCAGTGATGTCCGGCCCAGAGGAATGGCGGTCACGGGACCGGGCCCGCAAGGGTCAGGTCCTGCACAGAATCCGGCCTATCGATCTGCTTCACCCTTATTCCTGCACTTCGGCGCCCGCGCGCCCGTGCGCGGTCCGGCGACCCTCCTGCAGCAGCGCCTCGATGGTCTGCTGCACGGCGAGGGCCTCGGCAAAGCCGGGCAGGGCGTGCGAACGACCGTCCAGCAGGGCACCCCAGTGCTCCAGCAGATCGGCCTCGGCAAGGTCCGGGCGCAGGTCGCGCTCGCTGAGTTCCCGCCAGTCCTCATCCTTGCGCAGGCGGATGCGGCGGAACCAGTCGCTCAGGCAGATCTCGCCGCCGCGGGCCCGCCAGCGCATCTCGTTGACGTCGCTCTCCTGGCCCAGCACCGCGGCATCGATGTCGATGGGCACGCCCGCCGCGAACAGCCGGGCCCGCAGGCCGATCTCGGCAGCCGCCGGGTCCGAGGGGTAGAGCAGCTCGCTGTGGACCACCTCAGCGGCGCCCAGCACCCGCTGCAGCACGAAGATGAAATGCGACAGCACCTCCCGGCTGAAGCCGCCTTCCGCGCGCCCCGACAGCCACACACCGGCGTTCTTCTGCCAGGGGCGAGGCCATTCGGCGAAGCGCAGCGTGAGCTGCACCGACTGCAGCTCGCCCATGGGATGCCGCGAGGCCGCGCCGAAGCAGGACTGCAGCTGTGCAAGGCCGCTGCTGGAGGCGAGCGAGAAATTGACGGCCGCGCGATGCTGGCCCTGGCGCAGGACCTGCAGTGTGCGGGCCGCGGCCTCGGCGTCGACGGCCAGCGGCTTCTCGCACAGCACGGTCAGCCCCAGCGCGAAGGCGCGCTCGGCCCAGCCGAGGTGGGACTGCGGGGGGCTGGCGATGTAGACGCCACGCAGGCCGGGCTGCGTCAGGAGCCGCTCGGGCTCGTCCGGCACGTGGAGATGGGAATGGCGGGCGCGGATGGCGGCCCGCGTCTCGGGATCGGGGTCCCAGGCATACAGCGGCTGGAAACGGGGATGACCCTGGAGTCGGTCCAGCATTCGCTGACCCATGACTCCCAGTCCGATGATGCCAATGGCGTAGGGTTCGGGCATGTTGAGGATTCACGCAAGCGCGGCGCAGTGTAGGGCAGGAGACCGGGCGATTCGGGCCCCGGCCGCTACACTGAGGTTCTCCCTTCCCTGTCCCGCCTCGCCCCTGCGCGCAGGCCGGGCGCACACCGCACATTCCTGATGAATCCTGATGCCGGCGCCCTCTGGCGCGGTCCGCGCTGGACCCTGGCCGTCCTGCTGGCCTGCCTGGGCACCGTGGGCCCGTTCTCCATCGACACCTACCTCCCGGCCTTCGCCGGCATCGCGCGGGCCCTGGATGCCACGCCGGTGCAGATGCAGCAGACGCTGTCCGCCTATCTGCTGGGCTTCGCGGTGATGAATCTCTTCCACGGCGCGCTCTCCGACAGCTTCGGCCGGCGGCCGGTGGTGCTGGTGGGCACGGCGGTCTTCACGCTGGCGTCCCTGGGCTGCGCGCTCTCGGGCAGCATCGGGCAGCTGATCTTCTTCCGCACCGTGCAGGGCATGTCGGCCGGTGCGGGCGTGGTGGTCTCGCGGGCCATCATCCGCGACATGTTCCCGCCTTCCGAGGCGCAGCGGGTGATGTCGCAGGTGACGCTCTTCTTCGGCGTGGCGCCAGCGGTGGCGCCCATGGTCGGCGGCTTCCTCTTCGTGCATGCCGACTGGCACTCGATCTTCTGGTTCCTCGTGCTGGTCGGGACGGCGCTGTTCGTGGCGAACTGGCGGCTGCTGCCCGAGACCCTGCACCGGGACCTCGCACAGCCCTTCCACCCGCGGGACCTGATGCGCGGCTACGCGCAGCTGTGCGGCAGCCGGCGCTTCCTGCTGCTGACGCTGGCCAGCGGCATCCCCTTCAACGGCATGTTCCTCTATGTGCTCGCCGCCCCGGTCTTCCTGGGCGAGCACCTCGGCCTGGCGCCCACGCAGTTCTTCCTGTTCTTCTGCTTCAGCATCGGCGGGATCATGGGCGGCGCGTGGTTCAGCGGCCGGCTGGCCGGCAAGGTCAAGCCCCGGGCGCAGATCCGGCGCGGCTTCTTCGTCATGCTGGCGATGGCAGTGCTGAACGTGGCGCTGAATCTCGTGCTGCCGCCGAGCGCCTGGTGGGCGCTGCCGGTGATCGGCCTCTTCGCGCTGGGCTGGGCGCTGATGGTGCCCGTCGTGACGCTCATGGTCCTGGACCAGGTGCCCGAGCGCCGCGGCATGGCGTCGTCGCTGCAGGCCTGCATCAGCAGCGCCGCGAACGGCCTCGTGGCCGGCGTGCTCGTGCCGCTGGTGATGCACTCGACGCTGGCGCTGGCCCTGGCCTCGGCCAGCATGATGGGCATCGGGCTCGTGGCCTGGCTGTGGGTCAAGCGCGAGGTCTGACGACGCCGACGGACCAGGCGGCGAGCCTGGCGCTCAAGACTGCGCCCGGCCGGCCGATGTAGAGACAGGCGCATCCAGAGACCCGAGCCCGGCCCTCGCCGGGCGGGGCCGTACCTGCGCAGGAGCCTTCCATGCACCACCGAGCCCGTTCCCTGTCCCGACCCTCCCTGGCGCCGTTCCAGCGTCCGGCCCTGGCCTGGCTGATGGCCGCCGCCCTGGGCCTGGCCTGGCCGCATCCGGCACCGGCGCGCCCCGCGGCCGACAAGTCGGACAAGTCCGAGCGGGCCGAGAAGCCGGCGACGGAGAAGAGCCTCGGCAAGGAGACCGTCCGGGACGATGGCGCCGCGGAGAAGGGCAGCGGCGAGAACCTCGGCATGCTCCGGCAGCGCCTGGCGGAACGCCTGGCGACCAGGCCGGACCCCGCGCCCGCCGCCGCGCGGCCGGAGGCAAAGGGCGAGGCCAGGGCCGAGGGGAAAGGGGAGCCCCGGGCGGACGCCAAGACCACCAGGCACGCCGATGCCAAGGGCCACGGCGGCGAGATCCACTGGGCCTATGACGGCGAGGGCGGCCCTGAGCGCTGGGGCGAGCTCAAGCCCGAGTTCCGCACCTGCGCCACCGGCAAGCGCCAGAGCCCCATCGACATCCGCGACGGCATCCGCGTGGACCTCGAGAAGATCCAGTTCGACTACCAGCCCAGCGGCTTCGCGGTGCTGGACAACGGCCACACCATCCAGGTCAACCTCGCACCGGGCAACAGCCTGCAGGTGATGGGCCGGCGCTACGAGCTGCTGCAGTTCCACTTCCACCGGCCGAGCGAGGAACGCATCAACGGCCGGCAGTTCGACATGGTCGCCCACCTGGTGCACAAGGACCCGGACGGCCGCCTGGCCGTCGTGGCCGTGCTGCTGGAGCGCGGCCGCGACCAGCCGCTCGTGCAGACGGTCTGGAACAACCTGCCCCTGGAGAAGGGCGAGGCGCTCGCGGCGCCCGGCCAGATGGACCTGAACCAGCTCCTGCCCGAGGACCGCGCCTACTACACCTACATGGGGTCGCTGACGACGCCGCCCTGCTCGGAAGGCGTGCTGTGGATGGTCATGCGCCAGCCGGTGCAGCTCTCGGCCAACCAGCTCAGCATCTTCGGCAAGCTCTACCCCATGAACGCCCGGCCCGTGCAGCCCGGCTCCGGCCGGCTGATCAAGGAATCGCAGTGACGGGGCGGGCGCCGGCGCCGCGCGCCTGAGCGCCGCTCACCCGTCGGGAACGCTCTGCCCGGCAGCGGCTCAGCCCGGTGTGCGGGACTCCGCGCTGGCATGCAGCCAGCGGCGCAGCGTCAGGAAGAGCTGCTCGGCGACCACGGGCTTGGCCACGTGGTCGTTCATGCCGGCATCCAGGCAGCGCTGGCGCTCCTCGGCAAAGGCATTGGCCGTCATGGCGAGGATGGGCAGGTGGCGGCCCTTCTCCGTCGAGCGGATGGCGCGGGTCGCATCCAGGCCGTCCATGGCGGGCATCTGCACGTCCATCAGCACGAGGCCGTAGTCGCCCTGCTGCACCATCTCGCAGGCCTCGACGCCGTCGCCGGCCACGTCCACCTCCAGGCCCGCGCTCTGCAGCAGCGCCACGGCGACTTCCTGATTGACGACGTTGTCCTCGGCCAGCAGGATGCGGCGGCCCTGGTAGGGCGCCAGCAGTTCGCGCGCCGCCTGGCCGCGCTGCAGGCCCGCGGCCGCCAGCGGCTGGTCCGACAGCGGCAGCTCCAGCTCCAGCCAGAACAGGCTGCCCTCGCCCAGGCGGCTCTGCACGCCGACCTCGCCGCCCATGAGCCGGGCCAGGCGCCGGGAGATGGCCAGGCCCAGGCCCGTGCCGCCATAGCGCCGCGTGGTGGAGCTGTCGGCCTGCTCGAAGTCCTGGAACAGCCGCGCCTGCGCCTCCTCGCTGATGCCGATGCCGCTGTCCGCGACCTCGAAGCGCAGTCGCAGGTGGTCCGGCGTCTCCTGCAGCAGCCGGGCGTTGAGGCGCACGAAGCCGTGGTCGGTGAACTTGATGGCGTTGCCGGCGAAGTTGATCAGGATCTCGGTGATGCGCTGCGAATCCCCCATCAGCACGCGGTCCAGCAATTCGTCCGGCACGTCCTGCTGCACCTGCAGATGCTTCTCGGCCGCCCGCTGCGCCATCATGCTGGAGATGTTGTCCAGCAGCTGGTTGACCGAGAACATGCCGGCTTCCAGGTGCAGCTTGCCGGCCTCGATCTTCGAGATGTCCAGCACGTTGTTGATCACGCTGAGCAGGTGCTCGGCGGCGTCGGCCACCTTCTTGAGCCGGTCCTGCTGCTGCGGTTCGGTCGAGTCGCGGCGGGCCAGGTAGGTCAGGCCGATGATCGCGTTCATCGGCGTGCGGATCTCATGGCTCATGTTGGCCAGGAAGGCGCTCTTGGCCAGGTTGGCGGCCTCGGCGGCCTGCGTGGCGGTGGCCAGCGCCAGGGTGCGGGCCTCGACCAGCTCCTCGAGGTGGTGACGGTAGCGGTCCAGCTCCAGGGCGTCGCGGCGCTGGCGGGAGATGTCTGTCAGGAAGCCGTGCCACAGCACCGAGCCGCCGTCCTCCAGCTGTGCGATGGCGTTGCCGTAGAGCCAGCGCTCGCTGCCGTCGGCGTTGTCGGTACGGAACTCCTGCTGCCAGGGGCTCAGGTGCCGGGCCGAGGCGGTGAGCGCCTCGCGCACGGCCTCGCGGTCGTCGGGGTGGATGCGCTCGAAGAGGGCCTCGGCCTCGCTCAGCAGCAGCTGCGCGGGGACGCGGAAGTAGTCCTTCACCGCCTCGCTGACATAGGCGAAGCTGAAGCGCCCGTCCGGGTTGCGCCGCAGCTGGTAGACCACGCCGGGCACCGTCTCGGCCATGCCGCGCAGGCGCTCGATGAGCTGGCGCTGCGCCTCGAACTGGTGCTGCAGCGCATCGCGCATGTCCTGCAGGTGCTTGCCCAGGCGGCCGATCTCGTCGTTGCGGCCGCCTTCCAGCTCGGTGCTGAAGCGGCCCTGGGCCATGTCGTTGGCGAAGCGGCCCAGCGCCCGCAGCGGACGCATCACCCGGGAGTTGAGGGCCAGCAGCACCAGGGCCACCGAGATGAGCAGCTGGCCGCCCACCGTGGCGGCATAGAGCCAGCGCTGGCGGGTGAGGGCGGCGGCCACGAGATGATTGTCGATCTCGATCTCGAGATGGCCGATGCGGGTGCTGCCGCGGAAGATGTCGCGCTCTCCCTTGATCAGCTGCCCCATCTGGCGCTCGGGCAGCCGCATCTCGATGAAGGGGACGCCCTGCGTGGCGTCGCTCACCGCCACCCGGACGACCTCGGGGGACTTCATGATGGCCGCCACCACTTCGCGGGCGGCAACCTGGTCGAGGTTCCAGAGCAGCTCGGGCAGGCTGCTGGCGAGCACGTCGATCTTGGCCTGGAGGTCCCGCTCCTGCGTCTGCTGGGCCACCTGCGGCTCGCGCAGCCCGATCAGCAGCCCGCCGATGATCAGCGCCGGCAGCAGCAGGCCGGTGCAGACGCCGATGGCAAGGGCCACGAACAGCGAGCTGGTGTTCTTTCGACTCAACAAGGACTCCTGGGCCGTCTGAGGCCGGTGCCGGTGCGCCGGCCGGTGGCAGGCAGCCGCCCCCGGCGAGGCCGGCGCCAGCTACCAGCGGGGATTGTGCACGGCTTCGCCGGGCAACCCGTCTTCCGAGGCGGCGGCTGTCTTGTTTGTGTCAAAAGTGCCGTGGGGAATTCCACGGAAGTCGCGTCCACCGGGGATGGCGGGCACGCCCTCAGTGCCGGCGGTCCAGCGCCCGGGCGGCCCCCAGCAGCGCGGGGGAGGTGGGGCTGCTGATCACGAAGCAGGGGATGGGCGCCAGCAGTGCCTGCAGGCGGCCCTTGCCCTCGAAGCGCTCCCGGAAGCGCGAGGCCCGCAGCTCCGGCAGCATGCGCGGTGCGATGCCGCCGCCGATGTAGACGCCGCCCGTCGCGCCCAGGGTGAGCGCCAGATTGCCGGCGGTGCTGCCGAGGAAGCGGCAGAACAGATCCACCGCGCGCTGGCACACCGCGTCGCCCGCTCGCGCGCGCGGCAGCACCTGCTCCGGCTGCATGCCCGCCGCCTCCGGCAGGCCCAGCCACCGGGCGCTGGCGCGGTAGAGGTTGAGCAGGCCGGGTCCCGACAGCGCCCGCTCGGCGGAGACATGGCCGAAGCTGCGCCGCAGCAGGGCCAGCACGGCGTCCTCCTCGTCGTCCATGGCGCACAGCGTGGCGTGCCCGCCCTCGCCGGCCAGCGGGACGAGCCCCTGGGCCGACGGGATCAGGCCCGAGACGCCCAGGCCCGTGCCTGCGCCCAGCAGGGCCAGCGGGGCCTGGGGCTGAGCCAGGACCTCGGGGGCGGGCCGCACGCCGCCCAGGTCCTGCAGGTCGGCACCGCCCAGGCTCGGCAGGGACAGCGCCAGTGCCGTGAAGTCGTTGATGACCTCCAGCCGCTGCAGGGCCAGCTCCTTCTGCAGCGCCGTGATCGAGAAGGCCCAGTGGTGGTTGGTCATGCGCACTTCGTCCCCGGTCACCGGGTTGGCGATGCCCAGGGCGCAGGCGGCGGGGCGCGCCGGGTCCCGGTCGTTCAGGTAGCGCTGGATGGCGTCGCCCAGCGTCGGGTGCTCGGCGCAGCGGTAGGTCTGCACATGGCTCAACGGCGCACCGGGCTTGTCCATCCAGGCGAAGCGCGCGTGGGTGCCGCCGATGTCTCCCAGCAAGCGCGGAAAGAGGGCCTGCGTCGGATGGGCCTGGCTCATGAAGGTCTCCTGATGCGGTGCATGTCGATGTGGGGCATTGTCTATGAAACCGCTTTCAAGCTGCAAGGCCGCTGCGTTCGAACGGGCTTGGTGTTTCTACTCAGCTCGCCATGCGATCGCTTTCCGATAATGAAACCGCTTTCAAATCAGAATGGCGGCATGGATCCACCCGTGCCGGATGGAGACCTGCCATGCCCGCATCCCCACGCGTCCTGCCCCTGCCGACCCCCTTCCTCGCGGCGTGCAGGGCCGCGTTGTCCGCGCTGTTCGCCCCGGCCGATCTGTCCGATCTGTCCGGCCCGTCCGCCCGGTCTTCCCCTCCCGCCTCGACCGCCCCGACCGCCCCGATGGCCCCGATGGCCCCGATGGCAACGATGGCCGCGATGGCCTGCGTGCCCGAATCCCCCGCCGGCTCCCCGACGCCCCGCCGCCCCGGAATGGCGGCCCGGGCGCTGCGACGCTGGCCGGCCATCGCGGGTCTGGCCCTGGCGGCCTGCGGGGGAGGTGGCGCGCCCGCTGCCACGCCGACCCCGGCACCCTCGATACCCTCGACACCGGTCCCGACGCCCATCCCCACCCCCATGCCGACCCCCGCACCCAGCCCCCTGGCTCGCCCCGCCGACCACGTGCTGGTCTGGTCCGACGAATTCGACCAGCCGGGACTGCCCGATGCCCGGCGCTGGTCCTATGACACAGGCCGCAATGCCAGCGGCTGGTTCAACCACGAGCTGCAGTACTACAGCGCGGCGCGCCCGGCCAACAGCGAGGTGAGGGACGGCCGCCTGGTCATCACGGCCCGGCTGGAGAGCCGCTCGGACCAGCCGGACTGGGGCGGCCAGCGCTACAGCTCCGCGCGCCTGCTCACCGCGGGCACGGCCCAATGGACCTACGGCTTCTTCGAGATCCGTGCCAAGCTCCCCTGCGGCCGCGGCAGCTGGCCCGCCATCTGGATGCTGGGGGCGGAGGGCACCTGGCCGGCCCAGGGCGAGCTGGACATCATGGAGCAGGTCGGCCGCGATCCGACCAACGTGTTCAGCACGGTGCATACGAGCAGTGGCTCCGGTGGCAACGGCAAGGGGGGCGCCGTGCAAGTGCCGACGGCCTGCAGCGCCTTCCACGACTACCAGATGCTCTGGACGCCGCAGGGCCTGCGCTTCGGCGTCGATGGCGTGGAGCATGCCCGCTACGACAAGCTCGGCACCGGCCCCGCCCAGTGGCCCTTCGATGCACCGCAGTTCCTCATCCTCAACCTCGCCATCGGGGGCGACCTGGGCGGCCCGGTCGACGACGGCATCTTCCCACTGCGCTACGAGATCGAGCATGTGCGGGTCTACCAGAAGCAACCCTGATCGCTGATGCGCTGATGCCTGATGCGCTGATGCCTGATGCCTGAGAGCGGACGGCGGACGGCGGCACGCGGAGGACACCCGGCGGAGGCTCAGGGCGCCCGGACAGCCAGGGCGCCGGTGATGGCGTCGCGCAGGGGGAACAGGTGGGCATTGCCATTGAATTCCGCGGCGGGGCTGTTGCCGGTGTGGACGATGACGACCTTCGCCAGCGGATCCACGAAGATGTTCTGGCCGTTGGTGCCCCAGGCGAAGGAGCGCCCCCCCGCGGCCTGCGGGATCCAGACATGCAGCCCGTAGAAGGGCGCCTGAGCCGGCTGCGGCTTGTCCGGGCGCAGGGCCACCATCTGCTCGATCCAGGCCTGCGGCACCACCTGGCGGTCCCCCACACGGCCGAGGTTCATGAGGAGCAGGCCCACGCGGGCGTAGTCCCGCAGCGTGGCCACGAACTGGCCCTGCACGCCTTCCTGGCCCCAGCGGTTCTTGATCCAGCCGCCCGGCGCCTCGGCACCCAGGGGCTCCCACAGGCGCTGGGCGAGGTATGCCGTGTTGCTCATGCCGGTGCGCGCGCTGAGCACGAAGCCCAGCACGGTGCTGACCGCGCCGTTGTAGTTGAAGACCTTGCCCCGGGGGTCCAGGGCCGTCTTCTGGCGGAGGTAGGCCCGCATGTCGGTGCGCGGTTCGAGGATGGGGTTGATGGCCTGGTTGTCGGACGCCGCGCCGGGATCGTAGGAGTTCAGCAGCTCGGCGCCCGCGCTCATCCGAAGCAGGTCCTCGACCGTGGCCGCTGCGAAGGCGCTGTCCCTGAAGTCGGGCAGCACGTCCGCGACGCGCTCCTGCAACGAGAGCCGGCCCTCGGACACGGCGATGCCCACCAGCAGCGACAGGAGCGTCTTGGACATCGACGCCGACAGCAGCCGCGTGCCCGGCCCGGTGCCCTGGAGGTAGCGCTCGAAGACCCGCTGCCCCTGGTGCAGCACGAGGAAGCCGGTCGTGCAGAAGCTGCCCAGGTAGGTGTCCAGCGTGCGGGAGGTGTCCGTGCCGCGCGGGCGGTAGCGCACCGGACCCAGCGGCACGCCCTCCGGCAGGGCCTGGACCTGGGTGGAGGGCGGCGCCTCGTTGCTGGGGTAGCGACGCTGGGTGTCGATGAAGTTGCCGATGCAGCCGTCCTGAGCCCGGGCGGGCGCGGCGGCCACCGCCGCCAGCAGCAGGGGCAGCGCCCGCGCAAGGGCCAGCAGCGGATGACGGCGGAGCGGGAGGTGGCGCATGGGCAAGGGTCCGGGCGTGAGGGCGAGGTCACCATCATCGCCGAGCCCCGGCCGTCACGGGCGGACATGGGTCCTGCGTGTTAGGGATGCCGCGTGGTGTGCGCCCCTCGCGCGGCCCGTTCAGGGGCGAACGCGCTGGCCCTGCCCGTCGAAACCCAGCACCCGTGCCGCCGAGGCGACGAGGCCGAGGCGGTCGCCCGCCTGCAGGGCCGGGGCCGCGCCGGAACGCTTGAGCGTCAGCGGCTTCTCCAGGCCCTCGACGCGCGCATAGAGCAGGTGCGTATCCCCCAGGTGCTCGGCAAACTCCAGCTGGGCCGGCACGCCCTCGCCCGCGGGCGCCAGCTGCAGGTGCTCGGGGCGCACGCCCAGGCGGCGGACCGTGTCGGGCAGGGCCGGGGCCCAGCCCGACCACAGGGCCCGGTGCGCGGGCGTGGCGCCTTCGGGCGGGCGGTCCACGAAGTTGATCGACGGCGAACCGATGAAGCTCGCCACGAACTCGGTCGCCGGGTCCTCGTACAGCGCCAGCGGTGTGCCCAGCTGCTCGATGCGGCCCTGGTGGAAGACGGCAATGCGGTCCCCCAGCGTCATGGCCTCGGTCTGGTCGTGGGTCACGTAGATCATCGTCGCGCCCAGCTGCCGATGCAGGCGCGCCAGCTCGATGCGCATCTCCAGGCGCAGGGCGGCGTCGAGGTTGGACAGCGGCTCGTCGAAGAGGAAGACCTTGGGCTTGCGCACGATGGCGCGCCCGATGGCCACGCGCTGGCGCTGGCCGCCCGAGAGCTGCGCCGGGCGGCGGTCCAGCAGCTCGGTCAGCTTGAGGGTCTCGGCCGTGCGGCGGACCTGCGCCTCGCGCTCGGCCTTCGGAACGCCGGCCATCTTGAGGGCGAAGCCCATGTTCTCGGCCACGCTCATGTGCGGATACAGCGCATAGCTCTGGAACACCATGGCCGCGCCGCGTTCGGCCGGCGGCAGCTCGTTGGCCCGCTGGCCGTCGATCAGCAGCGAGCCCGCGGAGATGTCCTCCAGGCCCGCGATCATGCGCAGTGTCGTGCTCTTGCCGCAGCCGGAGGGGCCGACGAAGACGAGGAACTCGCCGTCCTCGATGTCCAGGTCGATGCCGCGGATGACGTCCTGCTCGCCGTAGCGCTTGTGGATGCCTTGCAGGCTCAGTCGTGCCACCTCAGGCCCCCTTGGCTTGCGCGGCCAGGAACTGGCGGTACCAGCGGGCGCTGTCCTTGAGCGTGCGCTGCTGGGTCTCGTAGTCCACGTGCACGATGCCGAAGCGCTTGGCATAGCCCGAGGACCACTCGAAGTTGTCCAGCAGGCTCCAGACCATGTAGGCATCGACCGGCACGCCCTCCTGGCGTGCCGCCTGCACGGCGGCGATGTGGCGCTGCAGGTAGCGCGTGCGGGCCTCGTCCTGCACGCGGCCGTCCACCCAGGGGTCGGGGAAGGCGCCGCCGTTCTCGGTCACCCACAGGCTGGGCACCTGCGGGTAGTCGCGGTGCAGGCGCAGCAGGAGCTCGGTCAGGCCTTCAGGATAGACCTCCCAGCCCATCTCGTTGACCTCCTTGCCGGCCGCCTTCGGGTCCCAGGGCTTGTCGGCGCTCTGCACCGAGCGGGAGTAGTAGTTGACGCCGAGGAAGTCGATCGGCTGGCGGATCTCGGCCAGGTCGCCGTCCTGCATCTTCGGCGCCTTCTCGCCCAGGTCCAGCCAGATGTCGACCGGGTAGCGGCCCTGGCACAGCGGGTCCATGTACCAGCGCAGCAGGCGTCCGTCCTCGACGATGGCCTTGGCGCGATCGGCGGCGGAGGGCGTGGCGGGGTGGGTGGGGGCGAGGTTGAGCACGATGCCCAGCTTCTCCCTGGCGCCCGCGGCCCGCAGTGCCTTCACGGCCCGGCCATGACTCAGCAGCAGGTGGTGGGAGACCTGCAGCGCGAGCGCCTCGTCCTTGAGGCCTGGCGCGAAGACGCCGTTCTGGTGGCCCAGCACCGCCACGACCCAGGGCTCGTTGTGCGTGCACAGCGAAGCCAGGCGGTCGCCCAGGCGGCGCTGGATGCCCAGGGCGTAGTCGACGAAGCGGTCCACCGTCTCGCGGCTGCCCCAGCCGCCCTGGTCCTGCAGGGCCTGGGGCAGGTCCCAGTGGTTGAGGGTCAGGTGCGGCTGCAGACCGCGGGCGAGCATGCCGTCCACCAGGCGGTCGTAGAAGGCCAGGCCGGCCTCGTTCCAGGCGCCCTGGCCCGTGGGCTGCACGCGGGGCCAGCTCACGCTGAAGCGGTAGGCATTGACGCCCAGGCCCTGGATGAGGTCGAGGTCGTCGGCCCAGCGCTGGTAGTGCTCGCAGGCCACGCGGCCGTCGCTGGCATCGGCGATGGCGCCGCTCTGGCGGCAGAAGGTGTCCCAGATGCTGGGGCCCTTGCCGTCGGCATCGGCGGCGCCTTCGATCTGGAAGGCGCTGGTGGAGACGCCCCAGACGAAGTCGGGCGGGAAGTGCAGGGCGGTGGTCGGGTCGGTCATGGGGCAGGTCGGCGGAAGGAGAACGGGTGAGGAAGGCGCGGGCTCACTTGACGGCACCGGCGGTCAGGCCGGCGATGAGTTGGCGTGAGGCCAGCATGAAGAGGGCGATGAGGGGCAGCGTGGCCACGGCGGCACCGGCGATGAGCGCGCCCCACTCGGTGTCCACGGGGTTCTGCAGCAGGCGCAGGGCCAGCGGCAGGGTGAAGTGCTCGGGGCTGCGCAGCACGATCAGCGGGCCCACGAAGTTGTTCCAGCTGCCGATGAAGGCGATGAGCCCCAGCGTCCCGAGGGCCGGCTTCAGCAGCGGCAGCACGATGCGGACGAAGATGCCCAGCTCGCCGCAGCCGTCCATGCGGGCGGCCTCGATCAGCTCCTTGGGCACGGCGCTGCGGGCGTACTGGCGCATCAGGAAGATGCCGAAGGCGTTGGCCGCGCCGGGCAGGTACAGCGCCCGCGGCTCGTCGATCCAGCCCAGCAGGTCCATCACCATGAAGCTGGGGATCATGCTCATGAAGCTGGGCAGCAGCATGGTGCCCAGCACCAGGGCGAAGAGCGGGCGCTTGAAGCGGAACTCGAACATCGCGAAGGCATAGCCGCCCATGGCGCAGAAGAGCAGCGTGAGCGCCGTGGACATCAGCGCCACGTAGAGGCTCCAGCCCACGCTGCGCCAGAAGGGGATGCGCTCGCCCAGCAGGCGCAGATTGGCGAGCAGGTCGTCGCCGAACCACAGGGGCGGGGGGACGCTGAAGATGTCCGTCCGGGACTGCGTGGCGAAGACGAACATCACGTAGAAGGGTGCCAGCATCAGCAGGGCGCCGGCCCCGACGAGGGCGTAGGCGAGCCAGCGTGAGCTCGGCAGGGCGGGGCGGGGGCTCATCACGCGCGCTCCTTTCCGAAGGCGCGGTGCAGGGCCGCCGTGGCCGCCGCGAGGATCGCGAACAGCAGCCACGACATCGCCGCCGCGGCGCCGAAGTCGTTGAAGTCGAAGGCCAGGCGGTAGAGGTAGACCGCGCTGCTCATGCCCGCCTGGTCATTGCCGCCGCGGCCGTTGGTCAGCACGAAGGGCTCCTCGAAGAGCTGCAGGCTGCCCACGACGGAGAGCGTGAAGCCGAAGAGCATCATGCTGCGCAGGCCCGGCAGGGTGATGTGCAGGAAGCGCTGCCAGCGGCCGGCGCCGTCCATCATCGCGGCCTCGTACAGGTCCTTGGGAATGGTCTGCAGGGCGGCGAGGTACAGCACGGTGTGGAAGCCCACGTAGCGCCAGAACACGACCAGGGCGATGGCGGGGCGCAGGCGGTCCGGGTCGTTGAGCCAGTCGATGGCCTGCGCGGGCAGCAGCAGGCCGAGGCCCGGGAGCTGGCGCAGCGTGGCCAGGCCGCTGTTGATCAGGCCGTAGTCCGTCGAGAACAGGGCGCTGAACAGGATGGCGATGGCGACCGTCGAGGTGATGTAGGGCAGGAAGTAGGCGCCCATCAGCGCGTTGCGCCAGCGCTGGCCGAGCGCCTGCAGGCCGCAGGCCAGAGGCAGGGCCACCAGATGCTGGGGCAGCGCACTCGCCACGCCCAGCCACACGGTGTTGCCCAGGGACTTCCAGAACCAGGCGTCCTTCAGCGCGAAGGCGAAGTTGTCCAGGCCGACCCACTCCATGGCCGCGAGGCCGCTGGTGGGTTCCCAGCGGTTCAGTGCCAGCCACAGCGAGAACAGCAGTGGGAAGAGGCCGAAGACGGCGAACAGCACGAGGAAGGGCACGAGGAGCACATAGGGCGCGTGCTGCGGGCGGATGCGCAGGCGGCTCATCGGGCGGCCCTCGTCTGCAGCAGGCGCTCGGCGTCGCCCAGGGCGCTCGCGATGTCCTTGCCGCGGGTGAGCACCTTGTCCAGCTCGGTGTTGATGACCTCGTCGGCGAAGGCGTCCTGGCGGTGGACGGCCACGGGCGTGATCCGGCGGGCGGCCTCGCGCCACAGGTGCCGGGCCCGCTGGCCGCCCAGGAAGGCCACCGGCTCGTCGAAGAAGGGGTCCTCGAAGGTGTCGACCAGCGCGGGGAAGATGTCGTGCGTCTGGAAGGCGTCCAGCAGCAGGGTCTTGTTGAGGGTCAGGTCTTGCATGAAGTCCCAGGCCAGGGCGCGGCGCGCCGGGTCGCCCTTGGCGGGCAGGGCGTAGAAGCTGCCGCCGTAGGCCGCGAAGGCGCCTTCGGGCAGCTGGGCCGCGCGCCACAGGCCGCGCGTCTTGGGCGCCAGCCAGGAGCCCATGAAGCCCACGAGCCAGGCGCCGATCATCTGTGTCGCGATCAGCCCGCGGCGGAAGCCCTCGGTCCAGTCGCTGGACCAGTTGTAGACCTTGGCATCCAGCCCCTCGGCGCGCACCTGGCGGGCCAGCTCGAAGGCCCGCTGGAAGCGCGGCGTGTTGACCAGCACGCGGTTGTCCTGGCTGAAGTAGAGGCCCTCGCCGTCCTGCACGCCGGTGCGGATCAGGATGTCCTTCATGTCCCGTGCATGGGCCAGCAGGTAGGCCCCGGTCTGGCGGCGGATCTCGCGCCCGGCGGCCACGTAGCCGGCCCAGCTGCCGTTGAGGTCCTCGGCCTTCAAGCCGGCGCGGGCCAGCAGGTCCTGGCGGTAGAGCAGGGTGCCGGGGCCGATGTCCGAGGGCAGGGCGACGAGCTCGCCGCGACGGTTGCTGGCCTGGCCCCAGGTGTAGGGCACGAAGCGCTCGCGCAGGCGCTCCGCCTGGCAGGGCGCCTGACGCAGGTCGAAGAGCCCGCGGCCCTGGGCGAAGCGGCCCACGTAGCCGACCTCCAGCGCCATGAGGTCCGGCAGATGGCTGCCGGTGGACAGCGCCGTGATCATGGCCGTGTGGTGGTCGTTCATCTCGCGGCTGATGACCTCCACCTCCACGCCCGGGTGCCGCGCCGTCCAGGCCGGCACGGCGGCGCGGACGATGGCGTCCAGCTTGGGATAGGCGGCGACGGTCAGTCGCTGCGGTGCCGCGGCCCGTCCGGCCCCGGCCCACAGGCCCAGGGCCAGCCCGAGGCCGGCGCGTCGTTGTGCATCCACGTTGTCTCTCGTCGTTGTCTTGGGCGCGTCGAGGCGCCTGGGAATCGTGGGCCGGAGGGCCGCGCCTCGCGATCGATGCCGTTGCTGTGCATGAATCGTGAAAGCGCTTTCAAACTATAGGGAAGCCCTGGGGCGATGTCAATGGCGCCGACCCGCTTCGGGGGAGGCATCGCGGGGCGGCAGGCGGGCCTCAGGCCACGGCCTGCGCCACCTTCGCCTGGGCCGCCGCGCAGAAGCGTCGCACGTAGGCCTCGTGCGCGGGCAGCGATTGCACGGTGTGCGCCACCTGCTCGTGCAGGCCGCCCAGGAACTGCCGCAGCTCGGCGTCGCCCATGAGGTCGGCCACCGGGTGGTAGGCCTGCGGCACCAGGCCCTGGCCCATCATCACCTGGATCCAGGAGTTCTCCGCGAAGAGCTCGTCGGCCGGCCGGAACACGCGCCCCGTCTGCGCGAAGAGGTCGAGGCGATGGCGCAGGCTCGGCGGCACCGCCATCTCGCGGCAGTGCGTCCACAGCGCCGAGCCTTCGCGGGCGTTGAGGTGGTAGTGCAGGACGATGAAGTCCCGGATGTGCGCCAGGTCCTTCTGCGTCTGGCCGTTGAACTCCTCGATGTCGCAGGCCCGGATGCCGCCGGCCGGGAACATCTGCAGCAGGCGGATGGCTGCGCGCTGGATCAGGTGGATGCTGGTGGACTCCAGCGGCTCGATGAAGCCGCTCGCGAGGCCCACGGCGACGCAGTTCTTCTCCCAGGTGCGCAGGCGCTGGCCCGGCGTGAAGCGCAGCACGCGCGGCTGGATCAGCAGCTCGCCCTCCACGTGGCGGCGCAGGACGTCCGGCGCGTCGGCATCGTCCAGCAGGCGGCTGCTGTAGACGAGGCCGTTGCCCACGCGGTGCTGCAGGGGGATGCGCCACTGCCAGCCGAAGTCATGGGCGATGGAGCGCGTGTAGGGCGGCGCCTCGCGCACCGCGGCGGTCTGCACGGCCACGGCGCGGTCGCAGGGCAGCCAGTGGGTCCAGTCCTCGTAGGCCACGCCCAGCGTCTCACCCAGCAGGAGGGACCGGAAGCCGGTGCAGTCAACGAACAGATCGCCCTCGACGAGGCTGCCGTCCTGCATGCGCAGCGCGCTCAGGGCGCCGTCGGGGCCCTGCGTCAGCACCTCGGCGATCTTGCCCTCGATGCGCTGCACGCCGTGCTGCTGCGCGATGGCGCGCAGGAAGCGGGCGTAGCGCGAGGCGTCGAGGTGGTAGGCGTAGTTCAGGCCATTGCGCGGCAGATGGGCGAAGCGCTGCGCCTCGGCGGCGCGCAGCTCCAGGCAGTACTCGCCGTAGGGGCGGGCGAGGCCCTGACGCTGGCCCTTGAGCCAGAAGTGCTGGAAGCCGGCGCTCCAGTGGTCCTGGCCGGTGCGACCGAAGGCGTGGAGGTAGGACTCGCCGGGCGTCTTCCAGCCCTCGAACTGGATGCCCAGCTTGAAGGTGGCCTGGGTGGCGGCCATGAACTCGGCCTCGTCGATGCCCAGCAGCTCGTGGTAGGCATGCAGGGCCGGGATCGTGGCTTCGCCGACGCCGACAGTGCCGATCTCCTCGGACTCCACCAGGCGGATCTGCACCTGGCGCCCGAGCAGCTTGCCCATCAGCGCGGCGACCATCCAGCCGGCGGTGCCGCCCCCGGCGATGACGACGCGGCGGACGGGCTGTGAGGTGTGGAAGGGGGTCATGCAGGGCCTCGTCGGGTGGTGGGGGCTCAACGATTGAGCTTGTTCAGCAGCAGGGCGCGCAGGCGGCGATGGGCGGCCTCGTCCAGCGGACCGAGCGCGCCCCGCGCCGGCGGGGGCAGATGGGCGGCGGTGTGCTCGCCGGCCTCGAAGACGTAGTGGTCGAAGAGCGCGCGCCAGGCCTCGCGCTCGGCCGGCGGCAGGTCGCGCACCGTGGCCAGGGCCAGCCACAGCGCGCTCGTGGGCGCGTCCTGCCAGGGCGGCGTGCGGCGCCACCAGTAGTTGAGCAGGCCGCTGAAGGGGTCCAGCGCCTCCACCTGGTGCCACCACTGGCTGGGGATGTAGATCGCGTCGCCGGCCTCGAGGGTCACCTCTTGCGCGCGGGCCTGTGCGGCGGCGAAGCGCGGGAAGCGCTGCAGGTCCGGCGCGGCGGCATCGACGAGGCTGACGGGCTGGCCGGCCGGCGTGAGGTCCAGCGGGCCGATGTAGAGATCACCCACGGCCTCGGGCGGATAGAGCGTGAAGCGGCGGCGGCCGCTGACGCAGCAGGCGATGTTGCGGGGCCAGTCCTGGTGCGCGGGCACCGTGACGCGGTTGCCCAGCCACAGGCTTGCCAGCGGCGGCTCCTCGGCCTCGATGGCCAGCGGATGCGACGCCAGCAGTCCCGGCAGGCAGGTCTCGACGGTGGTCGAGCCCATGTAGACGGTGGAGGGCGCCGGGTCGTCCAGGGCGGCCATCAGCTCGTCCAGCACGGCGCCGAAGGGCACCAGGGCGCGGCTGAAGTTGAAGCCCTGGACATCGGGCGTGTAGGCGATCCGGCCGCCGGTCTCCGGGGCCAGGCGGTAGATGCCCACGGTGGCGTCGCGCCAGTGGCGACGCAGCAGCGCAGCCGCATCACGAGGGCTGCGGCGGCTCGCCTGCACGAGGGGCCAGTGCGAGACCAGGCCGCGCAGCACGCAGGGCGTGTCGCCGTCCGGGCCGGTGCCGGTCAGCGCGGACGGGACCTGGCCGGGATGGCAGGGCAGCTCGCGCATCGCGGGCCTCTCAGCCAAGGCGCTGCTCGCGCTGCACGAGATCGCCGAAGCGAGACAGCGAGGCCACGGCCATGGCCAGCGGCAGCCATTCGCCGCGCTCGTGCAGCTCCGCCACGACGTCGCCGGGCAGGGCGGCCAGGCGCTCCTCGTGGATCACATGGAAGCCGCCGATGCGGCGCGTGCCGCCCGCCGGCAGGGGCAGGTCGAGCGCCATCGGCTCGAGCAGCTCCAGGCGCAGCAAGCGCGCGATGAAGGCGGGCAGCGTCTGCAGCCCGTCGTGCAGGGCCTGCAGCACGCCGATGCGGCGCTCCAGCAGCGGCGAGAGGCCGCCCTGGGGCAGGAAGAGGGGCTCGCCGCCGCGCTCGCTCAGGCGGGGGCTGTCGAGGTCGATGTGCACGACCCATTGCGTGGCGTCGCGGCCCACCATCAGGGGCTGGCGCTCCATCGCCCAGGGCAGGTGCGGCGCCTCCCAGCCCTCGGGACCGAGAAAGAGATTGCCGGCGCCGCTGAGGCTCATCAGCGCCACGGGCTGGAAGGGCAGCTCGCCGCTGCCGGCCTGGAAGACGATGGGGAAGCAGCCCTGCAGCAGGCGGAACTCCGCCGGGACCGTGGGCACGGCGGCCAGGTCGTCGCCGAAGGCCGCTGACGGCGCGGGGTCCAGGTGCAGGGCCTGGTGGCTGATGTTGTCGAGCAGGGCGGGGCGCATGGGGGTGTTCGGGTCGGGCTGGGCCGATGGTAGAGAGACCGGGATCCCGCCGGGATGGGCAGGATCCCTGAGCGAGGGGGCCGCCGTGGGGCAGCCCCGCTCACCGGGGCGCTCAGAACGTGTAGCGCGCGCCGACCATGAAGCGGCGGCCGGTCTGCGTCACCGACTGCACTTCGAGGTTCGTGCGGCCGTGCGTGCGGATCACGCCGTCGTTCAGGTTGATCGCCTCGAACTGGAAGCTCAGCTGCGGGCTGTACTTGAAGCCCACGCTGAGGTCCCACTGGCCGTAGGGTTCGGTGTACGAGGGGCCGGAGCCGCCGTTCACCGCCGCATTGGTGCTGTTGAGGAACTCGCCGCGCCAGTTGTAGGCCATGCGCACGCTGTAGCGGTCGTCCTCGTAGAAGCCCACCAGGTTGGCGGAGTTGCTGAGGCCCACCAGCGCGTTCTGGTCCTTCAGGTCGTCGTTCTGGAACTTCAGGCCCGAGCGCACATAGGTGTAGTTGGCCGCCATGCCGAAGCCGCTGCGGCCGAAGGCGTGCTGCACATTGAGCTCCACGCCGTTGATGTGGTCGCTGCGCTGGTTCGTCGGCACGCTGATGTTGAACACGGCCGCCGGATCGCCCGCCTGCCCCGCGATCGTGCCGACCGCATTGCCCGAGCCGTCCACGCCGGTCTTCACGATGCCGTTGCGGCCGTTGTACGTGTTCAGCAGGTAGTTGCGCACGCAGGTCAGGTCCGCGCCGCCGCAGGAGGCGGCCGCTTCCTTGAACAGCGCCCCGTTGATGGGCGAGGTCAGGCTGAACGGCGTCATCGGGACCACGCTGGTGCCGATGTAGTTGCTGATGTTCTTGCGGAAGATGCCGATCGCGGCGTAGCTGCTCTTGGCGTAGTAGTACTCGGCCGAGAGGTCCAGGTTCTTGGACAGCAGCGGCTTCAGGCCCGGATTGCCCTGGTTGCCGGAACCGCCGGCGGCGCGGTACTCGTTGAGCGTCTGCCCGCCCTGGATCTTGTCCCAGCCCGGGCGGCCGATGGACTCGCCGAAGCTGGCGCGCACCTTCCACTGGCTGCTCAGCTCGGCCTCCCAGTCGATGCTGGGCAGCAGGTAGCTGTACTTGCCGGAGAGGCTCGTGAAGCCCGGCGCGCCCTTCAGGATGGCGAACTCGTTGGCGGAGACCCACTGGATGCCCGTGGCGATGGGCACCAGGGCCTGGGAGTCGACCTTGGTGCGCTCGTAGCGCAGGCCCAGGGCCACGCCCATCGGCACGCCCCAGTCGAAGTCGGTGCTGTACTGCACAAAGGCGCTGGTGCTGCGCTCCTGGGTGCGGCGGTCGTCGTCGAAGTTGTCCGAGGACTTGAACCACTTGTCGCTGCCATCGGCCTTCACGGCGGCGTCACGCACGGCGTTGAAGTCCCAGACGAAGAAGTTGTTCACCATGGCCGAGCGGTCCGCCGAACCCATGGCGCGGCCGAAGTAGGGCTGGATGGTGTCGGCCTGCCAGAGGCTGTCGGCGTAGTCAGAAGGCTTGTTGTGGCCGCCCCAGTCGTTCTGCTGGACGTTGGCGAAGGCGGTGCGGTTGTTCACCTTGGTCAGACCCACGCCGAAGTCCAGGTTGGAGGCGTCCGACAGGGTGTACCTGCCCTTGACCTGCGCCTGGTCGATCGCGTTGCGCATGTAGGCATTGCGGAAGGACGAGCCGGTGACCTGCATCAGGCTGGCGCTGTCCGCCGGGTTGCCGGAGAGGCCGATGCCCAGCACCGGGAACTTGTTCGAGAAGTCCACGCGGTCGCTGGCGCGGTTCTGCATGGACACGCCCAGCGCGTTGTTCGTGCCGTAGGGGCTGTCCGCGCCGGCGGTGGCCACGGAATGGTGCGCGTCGAACTCCATCTTCAGGCGGTCCGAGGCCCGCCAGACGGTATTGAAGCCGGTGGAGTCGTTCTTGTTCTTGGTGCCGAAGTAGGCGCCGCCCATGGCCACATCGGCCGGGCCGTTGGTGTAGAGCTCCGAGAAGATCAGCGGCGAGGCGATGGGGCCGTCCGCCCAGGTGGTCTTGTCGTAGGCGAAGTTGAACCAGGCCGAGAGCTCGCTGCGCTTGGTGTGGATCTTGTTCTCGGAATAGGTCTTGTCCAGCGTCAGCGTCAGGTCCTTCATCGGACGGTACTGCAGCACCAGCTGCCCGTTGGTGCGGGTGCGCTCGATGCCGTTCATGCTGTACATGAGGTTCTGCGGCACCTCGTACAGGTCCGTCAGCTTGGGCCGGTTGGTGATCTTGCTGGCGCCGGGCTCGGTGGGCAGGGGCAGGGCCGTCCAGTCGTTGGCGTTGGCGATGTTGCCGGGCTTGGAGTACCAGCCCGCGGCCACGCCGGCCTGGTTGTAGCCCGAGTTGCGCTTCTGCAGGCTGCCGGTGAGGGCGATGCCGAAGGTGCCGTCCGCGAAGACCTGGCTGTAGATGCCCGACAGCTCCGGCGTGGTCTGCGCGCCCGCGATCAGGCCCGGCAGGCGCTGGTTGGAGGCGTCGCTGACCAGCTTGGCGCCCAGGCTGGCGATCGTCTTGGGGTTGTCCAGCGGCCGGGCCGTCTTGATGTTGATGGTGGCGCCGATGCCGCCGGTCGGGTTCTCCGAACGGCCGGTCTTGTACACCTCGAGGGCCGCCACGCCTTCGGAGGCGAGGTTGGCGAAGTCGAAGGAACGGGCGTTGGAGGCGGTGGTGTCCGCCAGGTTGGCGGCCGGCATCTGGCGGCCGTTGAGCAGCACCAGATTGAAGTCGGGGCCCACGCCCCGCACCGTCACGCGCGAGCCCTCGCCATTGGCGCGGTCGATGGACACGCCGGCGATGCGCTGCATCGACTCGGCCAGGTTGGTGTCAGGGAACTTGCCGATGTCCTCGGCCACGATGCCGTCCACCACGCCCTGCGCCTTGCGCTTCAGGTCCAGGGAGCTGTCCAGGCTCTTGCGGATGCCGGTGACCACGACGACGTCCAGCTTGGCGCTGTCGTCCTTCCGGGCAGGATCGGCCTGCTGGGCGTGCAGGGTCGGGGCGATGAGAACGGCGCAGGCTGCGGCCAGCCGGCTCAAGGGGAGGGGGTGTCGGCGGCGCGGATCGCGGGTCATGGGGCTGTCTCCTGTGGTTTTAGGTGTGGCGGCAGGGGCGCTTCTCACCCTGCAGCACTGAAAGCGCTTTCAAATAGTAGCGCCAGCCGCCAAGCGATGTGACCTAGGCATCACCCTAATACGGCGCTGCTGCCCTGCAGCAAAGCAACAGCGGGTCGGCGTGCGCCATCAGGGGGGAGATGAAACCGATTTCTGGCGGCGAATTCACCGCCGGGGCCCGTGGTGGGGCCGGCGCCGGCTCAGCGGCCGATGCTGCGTGCCACGGCGGCCACGGAGTCGCGCTCCACGAGGCGCGGCTCGGGCAGCTTCAGCGTGGGCTTGCCGCCGGCGAGCATCTCGAGCAGGGCCTGGGCGGTGAGGCGGCCCAGCTCCAGGCTGGCCTGGTGCACCGTGGTGAGCGGCGGCGTCATGTGCATGGCCAGGGCCAGGTCGTCGAAGCCGACCAGCGAGACGTCCTGCGGGACGCGCAGGCCGGCCTTGTGCAGCGCCACGGCGGCGCCCATGGCCATCTGGTCGTTCGCCGCGAAGAGGGCGGTGAAGCGCTGCGGGCTGGCCAGCAGGCGCTCGGCGGCCTGCCGGCCGCCTTCCTCCAGATAGTTGCCGCACTCCACCAGCGCCGGACGGAAGGGAATGCCGGCCGCCTCCAGGGCCGTCTGGTAGCCGGCCAGGCGCTCGCGCGCGTCGGAGTGGCTCTGATCGCCGCCGATGTGGGCGATGTCCCGGTGACCGCGGGCGATCAGGTGCTGGGTGGCCAGGCGCGCGCCCTCGCGGTGGTCATAGTCCATGGCGTAGACGTTCGGGGCCTTGATGCTGCGCCCCGTGACGACGGTCGGCACCTGCTTGGCCAGCTGCCGCAGGGCGGCGTCGCCGACGCGCCCGTTGAGGATGATCATGCCGTCCACGCGGCGGCCCATCAGGGTGTCGATGCAGCGCTGCTCCACTTCGACGTCCCAGTGGCCGCTGACGAAGAGGGCGCTGTAGTGCGCCTCGCTGAGCGTTTCCTCGATCCCGCGCATGGCGACGCCGAAGAAGGGGCTGTCGATGAACTGCGTGATCACGCCGATGCTCATCGTGCGCCCGCCCGCGAGGCCCCGGGCGATGGGGTTGGGCACGAAGCCCAGCTCGGCGATGGCCCGGTCCACGGCGGCCTTCTTCTCCGCGCTCACCACGGCCGTGCCATTGAGGATGCGCGAGACCGTGCTGGGCGACACGCCGCTGGCCTCGGCCACCATGCCGAGCGTGACGGGGCCGGCCTTGCGGGCCGAGGGCGATGCGGGAGGTCGAGCCATGGCGAAGCGGTATGAAAGCGTTTGCGTAAGGGGCTGGCGCGAGTGTAAGGGCAGCGTTTGACCGCGGCCGGGCCCCGGGGGTGGCGGGCCGGGGCGACTGCGGGAAAGTCCCCGATCCGGGCGTCCGCAGTTCATCCAGCACTTTTACTGCGATTCGCAAGTCCTTATTTTTGAACGACTTTTTTTCCAGCGCCGAGTGATGAAATCAACTGTAAGTGATTGATTTCATTGAACTTTTCTCCGATTTTCCTTGACCTTCCGAAAGTCGGTTAGTAAAGTGGGAGAAATTGTCAGATTGTGGGTCGCTGTGGCGAATTACGTGTTTCAAGGGGCGAGTGCCTTGGCGATGGACGCCAAGGGGCGCTTGACCGTCCCTACACGCCACCGCGAGCTGCTGCAGGGCCTGTGCAATGGCCAGCTGACCGTCACCAAGCACCCCGAGGGCTGCCTGATGGTCTTCCCCCGTCCTGCCTGGGAAACCTTCCGTGACCGCATCGCTGCGCTGCCCATGTCGGCGGCCGGCTGGAAGCGTGTCTTCCTGGGCAACGCCCAGGACGTCGAGATCGACAGCGCCGCCCGCGTGCTGATCGCCCCTGAACTCCGTGCCAGCGCCAGCCTCCAGAAGGACGTGATGCTGCTGGGCATGGGCAGCCATTTCGAGCTCTGGGACGCCGCGGCCTATGCCGCGCACGAAGCCCAGGTCATGCAGTCCGAGCTGCCGGACGCGCTCAAGGACTTCAGCTTCTGATATGAGCGCCACCACTTCCCCCGCCCCGTTCACCCACACCACCGTGCTGCTGCACGAGACCGTGGAAGGCGTGCTGCACCGGCCGGACGGCGTCTATGTGGACGGCACCTTCGGCCGCGGCGGGCACTCGCGCCTGCTGCTGAGCCGGCTGGGGCCGCAGGGCAGGCTCATCGCCATCGACCGGGACCCCGAGGCCATCGCGGCCGCCACCTCAGGCGAGACGCGGGTCGAGGACCCGCGTTTTTGCATCTGCCACGCGCCTTTCGCGCAGATGGCCGACGAGCTGGACCGCATCGGCGTGCACGCCATCGACGGCCTGATGCTTGACCTGGGCGTCTCCAGCCCGCAGATCGACAACCCCGAGCGCGGGTTCAGCTTCCGTTTCGACGGCCCGCTGGACATGCGCATGGACACGACCCGCGGCGAGAGTGCCGCGGATTTCCTGGCCCGTGCCGACGAGCGCCAGATTGCTGAGGTGATACGCGACTATGGCGAAGAACGGTTTGCTCTCCCGATTGCAAAGGCGCTTGTGGCTCGCCGGGAAGGCGGGAGCCCTGTTCGAACAACCGCCGAGCTTTCCAAAGTCGTGGCTGGTGCGGTCAAAACCCGCGAACCGGGCCAGGACCCTGCAACGCGCACATTTCAGGCTCTACGGATACTCGTCAACGCCGAGCTTGAGGAGCTCGAGCAGGGGCTGAGCTCGGCCCTGCGCCTGCTGCGCCCGGGCGGTCGCCTGGCGGTGATCAGCTTCCATTCGCTGGAAGATCGCATCGTCAAGAACTTCATCGCCCAGCACAGCAAGGACGTCGTCGACCGCCGCGCCATGTTCGCCGCGCCCAAGCCGCTGGCGCTCAAGGCCCTGGGCCGCATCAAGCCCAGCGAGGCCGAGGTCCGCGCCAATCCGCGCTCGCGCTCCGCCATCCTGCGGGTCGCCGAGCGCACCGATGCGCCGCTGGTCGAGGCACCGGCGGCGGCACCCAAGTCCGGCAAGCGCAAGGGAGGCCGCTGATGTGGTCTCGCATCACGCTGGTGCTGTTGGCTGCGGTGATGGTTTCGGGCTACTACCTGGTGCGCAGCAGCTATGAGGCGCGCCGCCTCTTCACCGAGGTCGACCGCTCCCAGAACGAGGGCCGCAAGCTCGAGGCCGACCACCAGCGCCTGCTGGCCGAGCGTCATGCGCAGGCCACGAACCTGCGTGTCGAGCAGGTCGCCCGCGAGCGCCTGAAGATGCGCGCCGTCTCGCCCGCCATCACCCAGACGGTCGAGCTGGGCGGGCGTGCCGCCTCGGCCGCCGCCGGAGTGCAGCCATGAGCGGCAAGCGCACGGGCGGCAATGCGCTGAGCCCACGCGGCGTCAACTACGCCACCAGCCCGCTGCTGGCGGCCAAGACGCCGCCGTGGCGCTCGCGCTTCATCGTCGCGCTCGTGGGCCTGGCCTTCGCCGGCCTGCTGGGCCGTGCCGTCTACGTGCAGCTGATCGCCCAGGACTTCTTCCAGCGCCAGGGCGAGGCCCGCTACGCCCACACGCTGGAGCTGCCCGCCAGCCGCGGCCAGATCAAGGACCGCAGCGGCCAGGTGCTGGCCTCCAGCGTGGCCGTGCCCTCCATCTGGGCCTTCCCCAAGGACGTCGACACCGACCCCGAGAAGCGCCGCGAGCTCGCCCGCATCCTCAAGGTCAGCCCGCAGGAGCTGGACAAGCGCCTGGATCCGTCGAACCGCTTCGTCTTCCTGCGCCGCCAGGCCGACGACGACACCGCCGCGAAGATCAAGGCGCTCAACCTCAAGGGCGTCTTCCAGGACCGCGAGTACAAGCGCCAGTACCCGGAAGGCGAGTCCGCCGCGCACATCGTGGGCTTCACCAACCTGGAAGAGCGGGGCCAGGAGGGCATCGAGCTGGCCTTCCAGAAGGACCTGCAGGGCCGCGACGGCAGCCGGGCCGTGGTGAAGGACCGCCTGGGCCGCGTGGTCGAGGACATGGGTGAGCGCGTGCCCGCCAGCAATGGCCGGGACATCCAGCTCTCCATCGACGCCAAGGTGCAGTTCTTCGCCTACCAGCGCATCCGCGACGCCGTGGCCGAGCACCGCGCCAAGGCCGGCTCGGTGGTGGTGCTGGACGTGCAGACCGGCGAGGTCCTGGCCCTGGCCAACTGGCCCAGCTACAACCCCGGCGACCGCCAGAACCTGCTGGGCGAGCAGCTGCGCAACCGCGCGCTGACCGATGTCTTCGAGCCCGGCTCGACGATGAAGCCCTTCACCATCGGCCTGGCCCTGGAGACCGGCCGCGTGCGCCCGGACACCGTCATCAACACCGCTCGTGGCGCCGTGATGATCGCCGGCTGGTCGCCGACCGACGTGCACCCCTACGGCGACCTCACCGTCGCGCAGGTGATCCAGAAGTCGAGCAACGTCGGCACGGCCAAGATCGCCATGCAGATGCCCGCGCGCGAGATGCACGAGATGTTCACGGCCATCGGCCTGGGCCAGCGTCCGCAGCTGGAGTTCCCCGGCGCGATGACCGGCAAGCTGCGGCCCTACAAGAGCTGGCGTCCCATCGAGCAGGCCACCATGAGCTACGGCTACGGCCTCTCGGCCTCGCTGTTCCAGCTGGCCCGCGCCTACACCACCTTCGCCCGCGACGGCGAGGTCATCCCCGTGACCATCATGAAGCGCCCCAGCAGCGAGCCCGTGAGCGGCCTGCGCGTCTTCCGCCCCGAGATCGCCCAGCAGGTGCGCGCCATGCTGCAGACCGCGGCTGCGCCCGGTGGCACGGCCCCGGCGGCGATGGTTCCGGGCTACAGCATCGGCGGCAAGTCCGGCACTGCGCACAAGCAGGAAGGCAAGGGCTACGCCGGCCACAAGTACCGCTCCTGGTTCGTCGGCCTGGCCCCCATCAGCAAGCCGCGCATCGTGGTCGCGGTGATGGTGGACGAGCCGAGCAACGGCGTCTATTTCGGGGGGGCCGTGGCCGCCCCGGTCTTCAGCCAGGTCGTGGCCCAGACCCTGCGCCTGATGGGCGTGCCGCCGGACCTGGACGTCAAGACACAGATCGTCGCGAGCCAGAAGCTCGAGGCCGTGGAAGAAAGTTTCTGAGCCATGCTGACCCGACTCAAATCCCCCGAGGCTGCCGCCCGCTGGCTCCAGGAATGGACCACGGGCGCGCTGCGCACCGACAGCCGCCTCGTGCAGCCCGGCGACGCCTTCATCGCCTGGCCCGGCTACGCGCGTGACGGCCGTGCCTACGTGGCCGCCGCGCTGGCCGCCGGCGCCGCGACCTGCCTCGTGGAGGACGACGGCGTCGAGGCCTTCGGCTTCGTGGACGCCCGCGTGGCCTCGCTGCCCGGCCTGAAGAGCCGCACCGGCGCCATCGCCGCGCAGTACTACGGCCAGCCGAGCCAGACGCTGCCGGTGGTCGCCACGACCGGCACCAACGGCAAGACCTCCACGGCCTGGTGGACCGCGCAAGCCCTGACCCTGCTGGGCCAGCGCTGCGGCGTCATCGGCACCCTGGGCGTGGGCGTGCCGCCCATTCCCGGCACCGCGCAGGCCGCGGCCATCGAGTACACCGGCCTGACCACCCCGGACCCCGTGATGCTGCAGCAGGCCTTCGCCCGCATGCGCGACGAGGGCTTCGGCGCCTGCGCCATCGAGGCCTCGTCCATCGGCATCAAGGAACACCGCCTGGACGGCACGCAGGTCCGCGTGGCCCTGTTCACCAACTTCACGCAGGACCACCTCGACTACCACGGCACCATGGCCGCCTACTGGGAGGCCAAGCGCGAGCTCTTCGGCTGGAGCGGCCTGCAGGCGGCGGTGATCAACGTGGACGATCCGCAGGGGGCCGCGCTGGCGGCCGAGCTGCCGTCGCAGGGCGTGCTGGCCCTGTGGACCTACGGTCTGAACCGCGCCGATGCCCGCCTATCGGCCCACGACCTGCACTACCGTGCCGGCGGCCTGGCCTTCACGCTGAAGGAGCAGGGCGCGGCGGACCAGCTCGTCGAAACCGGCCTGATCGGCGAGTACAACGTCGCCAACCTGCTGGCCGTGATCGGCGGCCTGCGCGCGCTGGGCCACACGCTGGCGGCGATCGTGCCGGTGGCCGGCCTGGTGACGCCCGTGCCCGGCCGCATGCAGCGCGTGGGCAATGGCCGTGAGCTGCCGCAGCTGGTCGTCGACTACGCCCACACGCCGGACGCCCTGGAGAAGGCGCTGGCCGCGCTGGCCCCGCTGGCGGCCGCACGCGGCGGGAAGCTCGTGTGCGTGTTCGGCTGCGGCGGCGATCGCGACCGCAGCAAGCGCCCGCTGATGGGCGCCATCGCCGCGCGGCTCGCGGGGCAGGTGGTCGTGACGAGCGACAACCCGCGCACCGAGGACCCGGCGCAGATCCTGGCCGACATCGTCGCGGGCCTGCCCGCCGGCGCGCCGCACACGGCGCTGGTGGACCGCCGCGTGGCGATCCGCGAGGCGGTGCTGGCCGCGACGCCGGCCGATGTGATCCTGGTGGCCGGCAAGGGGCATGAGGACTACCAGGAGATCCAGGGGCAGCGCCATGCCTTCTCGGATGTCGAGGAAGCCCGCACCGCACTGATCGAAAGGGCCGGCCTGTGAGCGCTGCCCGCCTGATGACCCTCGCCGAGGCCCTGGCCCTGCTGCAGCCCCTGCTGCCGCAGGCGCGGCTCGTCGGGGACGGCGCCACGCTGCTGCAGCGCGTGCACACCGACACCCGCAGCCTCCAGCCCGGGGACCTGTTCGTGGCGCTGCGCGGCGAGCGATTCGATGCCAACGACTTCCTGGCGCAGGCCCGTGAGGCCGGCGCCGCCGCGGCCCTGGCCGAGCGCGGGCTCGAGGCCGCCGGCCTGCCGGGCATCGAGGTGCCCGACGCCAAGGTGGCGCTGGGCCTGCTTGCCCAGGCCTGGCGTGCGCGCCTGCAGCTGCCCGTGATCGCCGTGACCGGCAGCAACGGCAAGACAACGGTCACCCAGATGATCGCCAGCATCCTCACCGCCTGGCTGGGCGACGACGCGCTGGCCACGCAGGGCAACCTGAACAACGAGATCGGCGTGCCGCTCACCGCGCTGCGCCTGCGCCAGGACGAGACCCGCGTCCACCGCGCCGCCGTGATCGAGCTGGGCATGAACCACCCGGGCGAGATCGCCCCGCTGGCGGCCATCGCCCAGCCCACCGTGGCGCTGGTCAACAACGCCCAGCGCGAGCACCAGGAATACATGGGCACGGTCGAGGCCTCGGCCCGCGAGAACGGCGAGGTGATCTGTGCACTGCCGGCCAACGGCGTGGCCGTGTACCCGGCCGAGGACGCCTGCGCGCCGATCTGGCATGCGCTGGCCGGCGATCGCGCCCAGCTGAGTTTCGCGCTGCAGGGCCCGGCCGACGTGACCGGCCGTGCGCAGTGGGTCGATGCCGGCCATTGGGCGCTGGAGCTGCACACACCGGCCGGCGATGCGCCGGTGGTGCTGTCCGTCGCGGGCCTGCACAACGTGCGCAATGCCCTGGCCGCGGCCGCCTGCGGCCTCGCGGCCGGCGTACCGCTGGCCGCCATCGTCCAGGGGCTGGAAGCCTTCCGCCCGGTCAAGGGCCGCTCGGCCCTGCGCCGGATCCAGCGGGCCGGGCAAGACCTGACCCTGATCGACGACAGCTACAACGCCAACCCGGACAGCGTGCGGGCCGGCATCGAGGTCCTGGCGGACCTGCCCGGCAGCAGCTGGCTGGTGCTGGGCGACATGGGCGAGGTCGGTGACCAGGGCCCGGAATTCCACCGCGAGGTGGGGGCCTATGCGGCCGAGCGCGGCCTGGCTGCGCTGTGGTGCGCCGGGCCGGCGGCCGCCCATGCGGCGGCGGCCTTCGAGGCGTCGGGAGGCGAGGGCGGCCGCACGGCATGCCGCGCCTTCGCGACGGTGGACGAGCTCATCGCGGCGCTGGGCGCCGCACCGGAAGTCAAGAACGTGCTCGTCAAGGGATCGAGATTCATGCGCATGGAACGAGTGGTGGCCGCCCTGGCCGGGACCCAAGACCAAGGAGGCGCACATGCTGCTTAGTCTGGCGCAGTGGCTGGCGGGAATGTTCCCCGAGTGGGGCTTCCTGCGGCTCTTCAACTACATCACCTTCCGCGCGGTGATGTCCGCCATGACGGCGCTGCTGATCGGCCTGGCCTTCGGCCCCTGGGTGATCCGCCGCCTGACCGCCATGAAGATCGGCCAGCCGATCCGCGAGTACGGCGTGCAGCAGCACCTGGCCAAGAGCGGCACCCCCACGATGGGCGGCGTGCTGATCCTGATCGGCATCGGCATCTCGACGCTGCTGTGGTTCGACTGGTCCAACCGCTTCGTGTGGGTGGTGATGCTCGTGACCATGGGCTTCGGCGCCATCGGCTGGGTCGATGACTGGCGCAAGGTGGTCAACAAGGACCCCGAGGGCATGAAGAGCCGCGAGAAGTTCTTCTGGCAGTCGCTGATCGGGCTCTTCGCCGCGCTCTACCTGGCGTTCTCGGTGTCCGAGACCAGCTTCCTCGGCGTGGTGCAGCTCTTCTTCCGCTGGATCTCGAGCGGCTTCTCGACCGAGCTGCCGCCGCGGGCCGACCTGATGGTGCCCTTCTTCAAGACGGTGAGCTACCCGCTGGGCGTCTTCGGCTTCATCGGCCTGTCCTACTTCGTCATCGTGGGCACGAGCAACGCCGTGAACTTCACCGACGGCCTCGACGGCCTGGCCATCATGCCGGTGGTGCTGGTGGGCTCCGCGCTGGGCATCTTCGCCTACCTGACGGGCTCGACGGTCTACGCCAAGTACCTGCTGCTGCCCTACATCCCCGGGGCCGGCGAGCTGCTGATCTTCTGCGGCGCGCTGGCGGGGGCAGGTCTTGCCTTCCTGTGGTTCAACACCCACCCGGCCCAGGTCTTCATGGGCGACGTCGGTGCGCTCGCGCTGGGCGGTGGTCTTGGCACGCTGGCCGTGATCACGCGCCAGGAGATCGTGCTCGGCATCATGGGCGGCGTCTTCGTGGCCGAGGTGCTCTCGGTGATGCTGCAAGTGACGTGGTTCAAGTACACGAAGAAGAAGTTCGGCGAGGGCCGCCGCATCTTCAAGATGGCGCCGCTGCACCACCACTTCGAGAAGTCGGGCTGGAAGGAGACGCAGGTCGTCGTGCGCTTCTGGATCATCACCATGCTGCTGTGCCTGATCGGCCTGTCCAGCCTGAAGCTCAGATAAGCCCATGCGACACCTCAAGGACCTGAGCCTGCTGATCCTGGGTCTGGGAGACTCCGGGCTGGCCATGGCCGCCTGGGGCGCGAAGCATGGCGCGGCGCGCCTGCAGGTCTGGGACTCGCGCGAGCAGCCGCCGCAGCTGGCGACGCTGCGCGAACAGCTGCCGGCAGCCGAGTTCTTCCATGGCGAGCTGCCGGAGTCGGCGCTGTCGGGCGTGCACCTCGTGCTGAAGAGCCCGGGGCTGTCGCCGCTGGATGGCCGCCTGGTGCCGCTGCTGTCGCTCGCCAAGGCCACCGGCATTCCGGTGCAGGGCGAGCTGGACCTCTTCGCCCGCGCCCTGGCCGATCTGAAGGCCGAGCGTCGCTACGAACCCGCCGTGCTGGCCATCACCGGCACCAATGGCAAGACGACCACCACCTGCATGACCGCGCTGCTGGCCGAGCGCGCGGGCAAGCGCGTGGCCGTGGCCGGCAATATCGGTCCGAGCATGCTGGGCCTGCTGGGGGCGGCGATGGACCTGGAGCCGGCACAGGCCCTGGCTGCGCTGGATGCTGACGCGGTGGCTGGAGCTGAGGCTGGGGCTGAGGCTGAGGCGCCCACGGAGCCCGTTGCCGAAGACACGCTGCCGCTGGAAGCCGCCGGCGAGCTGCCCCCCGAGGCGCCCGATGCCGAGGCGCTGCCGGTGGCGGAGGAGGCCGAGGCGCCCCTCGAGGCGGCGCTCGACGAAGAGACGGCGCCGGTGATCGAGGCCGCGGCCGCCGACGAACCTTCCGCGCTCGAGGCCGTGGCCGCCCTGCTGGACGAGCAGCCCCTGCCCATCAATCCGCCGCCCCCGAAGCCGCCGGTCTTCGAGCACCTGCCCGAGGTCTGGGTGCTGGAGCTGTCCAGCTTCCAGCTCGACACGGTCGTGGGTTTCGAGCCCACCGCCGCTGCCGTGCTGAACCTGACGCAGGACCACCTGGACTGGCACGGCGACATGGCGGCCTACGCGCGCGCCAAGGCCCGCATCTTCGGCCAGCAGGCGCTGATGATCATCAACCGCGACGACGCCGAGGTCGAGGCCATGGTGCCCGCGCCGGTGCCCGTCAAGCAGGGCCGCGGCCGGCCGACGAAGCTGGTGTCCCGCGAGGTCGTGCGCTTCGGCCTGAATGCGCCCACTCACCCCGGTGACTACGGCCTGGTGGTCGAGGGCGGCATGGCCTGGCTGGTGCGCGCCCGCGAGTCGGATGACACGGTCAAGCGCCGCAAGGACGAGCCGGAAGAGATCCTGCTCCAGCGCCTGATGCCCGCCGACGCCCTGCGCGTGCGCGGCCGTCACAACGCGGCGAACGCCCTGGCCGCGCTGGCCCTGGCCTCGGCCGCGGGCTGCGCGCTGGCGCCCATGCTGCACGGCCTGCGCGAGTACCGCGGCGAGCCGCATCGCGTCGAGTACGTTGCCACCGTGCGCGGCGTCGATTTCTATGACGATTCCAAGGGCACCAATGTCGGTGCCACCGTGGCCGCCATCCTGGGCCTGGGCGCCGACCGCGCGCCTGCCAAGCTGGTCATGATCCTCGGCGGCGATGGCAAGGGGCAGGACTTCTCGCCCTTGCGCGAGGGCCTGGCCCGGCATGCCCGTGCCGTCGCCCTGATCGGCCGGGACGCGCCCGCGCTGGCCGCGACGCTGGACGCGCTCGAGGTGCCCGTCCAGACCCTGGACACCCTGGAGGCCGCCACGCGCTGGTGCCTCGAGCAGGCGCAGAGCGGTGACAGCGTGCTGCTGAGCCCGGCCTGCGCCTCGCTCGACATGTTCCGCAACTACGCGCACCGCGCCGAGGTCTTCGTGGCCACGGTCGAGTCCCTCGCGAACGAGGAGGGCCTGGCCTGATGTCCGCCGATGCGCTCCTGAACCTGGGCGACAAGCTCCGGGGCCTGTTTGCACGTGGTGCACGAGGTGGCCGCGATGCCGGCGGTGCCGAGGCCGTGCCGGTGCGCGACTGGGTCTCCACGTCCGCCGGCCAGCCCACGCGGCTGCAGGGTTTCGACATCACGCTGCTGTGGGTCGTGCTGGCCATGATGGCCCTCGGCCTGCTGATGGTCTACTCGGCCTCCATCGCGATGCCGGACAACCCCCGCTTCGCCAAGTACCTGCCCACGCACTTCCTGACCCGGCACATCGTGGCCATCTGCTTCGGCCTCGTGGCTGGGCTCATCACGGTGCAGCTGCCGGTGAGCACCTGGGAGAAGGTCGCGCCCTGGCTCTTCGTGACGGCGCTGGTGCTGCTGGTCGCCGTGCTGATCCCGCACGTGGGCAAGGGCGTGAACGGCGCGCGGCGCTGGCTGCCGCTCGGGGTGATGAACTTCCAGCCGTCCGAGCTGGCCAAGCTGGGCATCGCGATGTACGCGGCGAGCTACATGGTCCGCAAGATGGACGTGAAGGAGAACTTCTTCCAGGCCGTCTGGCCCATGGCCGTGTCGCTGGCTGTGGTCGGCGTGCTGCTGCTGGCCGAGCCGGACATGGGCGCATTCATGGTGATCGCGGCCATCGCCATGGGCATCCTGTTCCTGGGCGGCGTCAACGGGCGGATGTTCTTCCTGATCGTCGCGGTGCTGATCGGCGCCTTCGTGCTGATGATCACCTTCAGCGAATTCCGCCGTGAGCGCATCTTCGCCTACCTCAACCCCTGGGACGAGAAGTACGCCCAGGGCAAGGCCTACCAGCTCACGCACTCGCTGATCGCCTTCGGCCGCGGCGAGTTCTTCGGCCAGGGCCTGGGCGGCAGCCTCGAGAAGCTGCACTACCTGCCCGAGGCCCACACCGACTTCCTGCTGGCCGTGATCGGCGAGGAGCTGGGCTTCGTGGGCGTGGCCGTCGTGATCTTCGGCTTCTTCTGGATGACCCGCCGCATCTTCCACATCGGCCGCCAGGCCATCGCGCTGGACCGCGTCTTCGCCGGCCTCTACGCGCAGGGCATCGGCATCTGGATGGGCGCGCAGTCCTTCATCAACATGGGCGTGAACCTCGGCGCGCTGCCGACCAAGGGCCTGACGCTGCCGCTGCTGAGCTTCGGCGGCTCGGCGATTCTCATGAACTGCGTGGCGCTGGCGGTCGTGCTTCGCATTGACATCGAGAACCGGCAGCTCATGCGAGGAGGGCGGGCATGAGCACACGCCACCTCGTCATCATGGCGGCCGGCACCGGCGGCCACATCATCCCGGGCCTGGCCGTGGCCGAGGAGATGAAGCGCCGCGGCTGGAGCGTCAGCTGGATCGGCACCGAGACGGGCATGGAGAACCGCCTCGTGCCCCCCACCGGCATTCCGCTGGACCGCCTGGCCTTCGCCGGCCTGCGCGGCAAGGGCCTGAAGCACGCCGTCACGGGGCTCTACACGCTGGTGAAGGCCTTTGTGCAGTCGCGCATGGTCTATGTCACCCGCGATGCCGATGCCGTGCTGGGCATGGGCGGATACGTCTGCGTGCCCGGAGGCTTCATGGCCTGGCTGATGCGCAAGCCGCTGGTGCTGGTCAATGCCGATGCCGCGCCGCTGATGTCCAACCGTCTGCTCAAGCCCTTCGCGCAGCGCATCGCCTTCGGCTTCGACGGCGAGGCGGCGAAGGCGCTGGGCGATCGGGCCCTGGTCTGCGGCAATCCGGTGCGTGCCGCCATCGAGGCCCTGCCGGCCCCGGCCGAGCGCTACGCCGGCCGCGACGGTCCGCTGCGCCTGCTGGTGGTCGGCGGTTCGCTGGGCGCCAAGGCCCTCAACGACGTGCTGCCGCAGGCCATCTCCCGACTGCCGCTGGACCAGCGTCCGGTCGTCGTGCACCAGACCGGCCAAGGCCAGCAGGCCCAGGTGCAGGCGGCGTACAAGGCGGCGGGCGTCGAGGCCGACGTGCGCCCCTTCATTGACGACATGGCACAGGAGCTGTCGGCCTGCGACCTGATCCTGTGCCGCGCCGGCGCGGTGACGGTCAGCGAGCTGTGTGCGGCCGGCGTGCCGTCCATCCTCGTGCCGCTGGTCGTCAAGACGACCTCGCACCAGCGCGACAACGCCGCCTACATGGCCGACAAGAACGCTGCGCTGCACCTGCCGCAGGGCGAGCTGACACCCGAGCGTCTGCAGCAGCTGCTGGCCACGCTCAGCCGCGAGCGCCTGCTGCAGCTCGCCACGAATGCCCGGGCTCTGGCCCGACCCCAGGCGGCCTCGCGTGTGGCCGACGAAATCGAGAGGCTCGCGAAGCCGTGAGACACGCATGAGACACGCCATCAAGCACATCCACTTCGTCGGCATCGGTGGTGCCGGCATGAGCGGCATCGCCGAGATCCTGCACAACCTGGGCTACACGGTCTCGGGTTCGGACCAGGGCGAGAGCGCCACCACGCAGCGCCTCGCGCAGCTGGGCCTGCAGGTGCACATCGGCCATGCCGCGGCGCACATCGCCGGCGCGCAGGTGATCGTCACCTCGACGGCCGTGAAGGCGGACAACCCCGAGGTGCTGGCCGCCCGTGCCGCCCGCATCCCCGTGGTGCAGCGCGCGGTGATGCTGGCCGAGCTGATGCGCCTGAAGCAGGGCATCGCGATCGCCGGCACGCACGGCAAGACGACGACGACCTCGCTCGTCACCACCGTGCTGGCCGAGGCCGGCGTGGACCCGACCTTCGTGATCGGCGGCAAGCTGAACTCGGCGGGGGCGAACTCCGCGCTGGGGCAGGGCGACTACATCGTGGTCGAGGCCGACGAGTCGGACGCCTCCTTCCTGAACCTGCTGCCCGTGATGGCCGTCGTGACCAACATCGACGCCGACCACATGGACACCTACGGCCACGACTTCGCGCGGCTGAAGCAGGCCTTCGTGGACTTCCTGCACAAGATGCCCTTCTACGGCGCGGCCATCCTGTGCGGCGACGACGAGGGCGTGCGCTCCATCATGCCGCTGGTGTCGCGCCCCATCGTCAGCTACGGCCTGGGCGAGCACAACGCGGTGCGTGCGGTGGACGTGCAGGCCCTGGCCGGCGGCCAGATGCGCTTCACGGTGCAGCGCCGCTTCGACGGCGCCTCGCTGCCCGACCTGGACATCACGCTGAACCTCGCCGGCCAGCACAACGTGCTCAACGCGCTCGCCGCCATCGCCGTGGCCACCGAGCTGGAACTGCCGGACGCACCCATCGTGGCGGCCCTGGCCAAGTTCGGCGGCGTCGGCCGGCGCTTCCAGCGCTACGGCGAACTGCCGGCCGGTGACGGCGGCCGCTTCACGCTGATCGATGACTACGGCCACCACCCCGTCGAGATGGCCGCCGTGCTGTCCGCCGCGCGGGGCGCCTTCCCCGGCCGCCGCCTCGTGCTGGCCTTCCAGCCGCACCGCTACACGCGCACCCGGGACTGCTTCACCGACTTCGTCCGCGTGATCGGGCAGGCCGATGCCGTGCTGCTGACGGAGGTCTACGCCGCTGGCGAGGCGCCCATTGCCGGCGCCGATGGTCAGGCGCTCGCCGCGGCGATCGAGGCCGCCGGCGGCACGCCCGTCTTCGTGCCCGACGTCAGCCTGCTGCCGGCCACCATCGCCAGCGAGAGCTGCGACGGCGACGTGCTCATCGTGATGGGTGCGGGCTCCATCGGCGCCGTGCCGGCCCGCACCGTTGAACTGCTGAAGGAGTCCGCCGCATGAGCCTGGACCTGAACATCGATCCGAAGGCCCTGGGCAAGGTGGCCGTGCTGTTCGGCGGCCACAGCGCCGAGCGGGCCGTCTCGCTGATGAGCGGCAACGGCGTGCTGGAGGCCCTGAAGTCCGTGGGCGTCGATGCCCATGCCTTCGACCCGGCCGAGCGCCCGCTCCAGGCCCTCCAGGACGAGGGCTTCGACCGCGCCTTCATCGCCCTGCACGGCCGCGGTGGCGAGGACGGCACGCTGCAGGGCGCGCTCGAGTGGCTCGGCATCCCCTACACCGGCTCGGGCGTGACGGCCTCCGGCGTTGCGATGGACAAGACCATGACCAAGCGCGTGTGGGCCGCCGAGGGCCTGACCACGCCGAAGTACCTCGCCCTGACCCGTGACGAGCTGACCCGCGAGCGCATCCGCACCATCCCCGATGAGCTGGGCCTGCCCGTCGTGGTGAAGCCGCCGCACGAGGGCAGCAGCATCGGCATCACCAAGGCCGTCGGCTACTCGTCGATGCAGGAGGCCGTCGAGCTGGCCCTGGGCTTCGACGACGAGCTGCTGTTCGAGGAATGCATCGAAGGGCCCGAGCTGACCTGCGCCGTGCTGGGGCAGGGCGCCGATGCCGTCGTGCTGCCGGTCGTCGAGATCCGCGCCGAGGACGGCGACTACAACTTCGAGAACAAGTACGTCACCAACACCACGCAGTACTGCTTCGGCACGCTGCCGCCCGCGCTGGAAGCCGAGATCCAGCAGATGGTGCTCACGGCCTACCGCCTGCTGGGCTGCCGCGGCTGGGGCCGCGCCGACCTGATGCTGCGCAAGGCGGACATGAAGCCCTTCCTGCTGGAGATGAACACCAGCCCGGGCATGACCTCGCACTCGCTGGTGCCCAAGGCCGCCAAGGCCGTGGGCATCGACTACCCGCAGCTGTGCCTGTGGCTGCTCGCCCAGGCGCGGACGGACCGCCGGCCGCCCGCGGGCAAGGTCTGACCCCCGGCCGCCGCCTCCACCACCGCCCGACACGCCATGCGTTCGCCCACCCTCGACACCCCGATGCCGCCGGACATTCGCCTGATGAACGGCGTGTCGGCGTTGCTGGTGCTGGGCGTGCTGCTGGCCGCCGTGGGCCTGGGCCTGCAATGGGTGGTGCGCCAGCCGGTGTTCTCGATCCGCTCGATCACGGTCGATGGCGACGTCAACCGCAACAGCGCCGCCTCGCTGCGCGCGAACGCGCTGCCGCGCATGAGCGGCAGCTTCCTCAGCATGAACCTGCAGCAGACCCGCGCCGCCTTCGAGGCCGTGCCCTGGGTGCGCCACGCCACCGTGCAGCGCCTGTGGCCGGCGCGGCTGCAGGTGACGCTGGAGGAGCACCAGCCGGCGGCCTACTGGGAGACCAAGCCCGAGGGCGCCGACGCCGAGAGCGATGCCACGGTGGAGCGTCTGCTGGTCAACGACCACGGCGAGGTCTTCCAGGCCAATCTGGGCGACGTCGAGGACGAGGAACTGCCGCTGCTGTCGGGCCCCGAGAAGAGCTCGGCCCACATGCTGCAGCTGTGGCGGCAGCTCCAGGCGCAGACGGCGCACCTCGAGGACAGCATCAGCCGCCTCGACCTCTCCGGCCGCGGCTCCTGGCGCGCCACGCTGGAGAAGGGCACGGTCATCGAACTGGGCCGTGGCACGGACGCCGAGGTGCTGGCCCGCTACACGCAGTACGTGACCAGCATCACGCAGGTCAGCGCCCGCTTCCATACCGCCGTGCTCAGCGCGGACCTGCGCCATGTCGATGGCTACGCGGTCCGGTTGCGCGGCATCTCGACCTCCACGACGACGCCGGGCAAGCCTGGCGCAAAGAAAAACTAAAGGACTGACATGGCCAAGGAATACAAGGATCTGGTCGTCGGCTTGGACATCGGTACCGCCAAGATCATGGCCGTCGTGGCCGAGGTCATGGGCAATGGCGAGCTGCGCATCGCGGGCCTGGGCGTGGCGCCCTCGCACGGGCTCAAGCGCGGCGTGGTCGTGAACATCGACGCCACGGTGCAGTCCATCCAGCAGGCCCTGAAAGAGGCCGAGATGATGGCGGACTGCAAGATCAGCCGCGTCTTCACCGGCATCACCGGCAGCCACATCCGCGGTCAGAACTCCACCGGCATGGTCATCGTGCGGGACAAGGAGGTGACGCCGGTGGACGTGGCCCGCGTGGTCGAGACCGCCAAGGCGATCAACATCCCCAACGACCAGCGCCTGCTGCTGGTCGAGCCGCAGGAATTCGTGATCGACGGTCACGAGGTCAAGGAGCCGATCGGCATGAGCGGCGGGCGCCTGGAGGTCAAGGTCCACATCGTGACCGGCGCTCAAAGTGCCGCCGAGAACATCGTGAAGTGCGTGCGCCGCTGCGGCCTGGAAGTGGACCAGCTGGTGCTCAACCCGAGCGCGTCCAGCCTGGCCGCCCTGACCTCGGACGAGCGGGATCTGGGCGTGGCGCTGGTGGATATCGGCGCCGGCACGACAGACGTGGCCATCTTCACCGGCGGCTCGATCCGCCATACCGCCGTGATTCCCATCGCCGGGGATTTGATCACCAGCGATATTGCGATGGCCTTGCGCACCCCGACCAAGGACGCCGAGGAAATCAAGGTCGAACACGGCGTCGCCAAGCAATTGCTGGCCGACCCGTCGGACCAGGTCGAGGTGCCGGGATTGGGCGATCGCGCGCCCCGGATGCTTTCAAAACAAGCACTTGCGGGCGTTATTGAACCCCGAGTCGAGGAAATCTTCTCGCTGGTGCAGCAGGTCATCCGGGAATCCGGGTATGAGGAACTGCTGTCCTCCGGGATTGTGTTGACCGGCGGCTCGGCGGTCATGCCGGGTATGGTGGAACTGGCCGAGGACATTTTCCTCAAACCCGTCCGCCGGGGAAATCCGACCTATAGCGGCGCCCTGTTCGACATGGTCGCCAACCCGCGCTCCGCCACGGTGATGGGGCTGCTGGAGGACGCCCGCCTGTCCCGCACCCGCGGTTTGAAGGCGGCGCAGCAGGCGGGCTCGGTGAAAACCCTGTTCGGCCGGGCCAAGGATTGGTTTCTGGGGAATTTCTGAAGCGGCCCGGCCGGCCCGCGGGTAAGGGGTTTGGGCCGGGTTTGAAGCGGACCGATGAGGACGCGTTGGTGAATATGGGACCGGGATGAGCCCGCGGGGCACCGGGAATGTGGTGTAAAGGGATACAAACCCCCAAAAAACAAGGGGGAGACCCATAAAAAAGGGTAGATCCCTCTCGTTTTTTTCTGCTGGCAACTGCACAATTGCTGAAGGAGGTATGTTATGGCGATCGAGATGATCGAAGAGTTTGATCAGGGCACCCAAATCAAGGTGATTGGTGTCGGTGGCGGCGGCGGCAACGCGGTCGATCACATGATTGATCAGGGCGTGCAAGGCGTGGAATTCATCTGCGCCAATACCGATGCACAGGCACTGAACCGTTCCAAGGCCGACCAGCTGCTGCAGCTGGGCACCACGGGTCTGGGCGCCGGCGCCAAGCCCGAGGCCGGCAAGGCCGCCGCGGAAGAGGCCGAGGCCCGCATCCGCGAAGCCATCACGGGCGCCAACATGCTCTTCATCACCGCCGGCATGGGTGGTGGTACCGGCACCGGCGCGGCCCCCGTGATCGCACGCGTGGCCAAGGAAATGGGCATCCTGACCGTCGGCGTCGTGACCAAGCCCTTCGAGTTCGAAGGCTCGCGTCGCATCAAGGCCGCGGACAGCGGCCTGGCCGAGCTGGAAGCCAACGTCGATTCGCTGATCGTCGTGCTGAACGAGAAGCTGCTGGACGTGCTGGGCGAGGACGTCACCCAGGACCAGGCCTTCGCGCACGCCAATGACGTGCTGAAGAACGCCGTGGGCGGCATCTCGGACATCATCCACATCCCGGGCCTCGTGAACGTCGACTTCGAAGACGTCAAGACCGTGATGAGCGAGCCCGGCAAGGCCATGATGGGCACGGCGCAAGCCACCGGCCCGGACCGCGCCGCCAAGGCCGCCGAAGCCGCCGTGGCCTGCCCGCTGCTGGAGGGCATCGACCTCTCCGGCGCGCGGGGCGTGCTGGTGCTGATCGCCGCGGGCAAGAGCAACTTCAAGCTCAGCGAGTCCCGCAACGCGATGAACACCATCAAGCGCTACGCCGCGGAAGACGCGCACATCATCTACGGCACGGCCTACGACGAAAGCCTGGGCGACGCCATGCGCGTCACGGTGATCGCCACCGGCCTGTCGCGCCGCGCCGCCCTGCAGCAGCCGCTGCAGGTCGTGCAGCAGCAGACGCAGCTGCGCACCGGCACCGACAACATGCCCGTGCTGACCAACCCCGTGATGATGGGCAACCCCGCCATGGGCGCCCCGGTGCCCACCGCGCAATCGGTGGCCCAGGACTTCGGTGGCATGAGCGTGCCGAGCGTCTGGCGCCACGGCCGCACGGCCGCCGCCAAGGTCGAGGCCCTGTCGTCCAACGGCATGGACGAGATCGAGATCCCGGCCTTCCTGCGCAAGCAGGCAGACTGATCTCCCGCGGGCCTTCGCGGCCCGCCGCCCCCGGCGTCCTGTGCCCGCCGGTGGGCCTTGCTGACTTCACCCGTCGCGCCTTACCTCCTTCAGGCGCGGACGGGTGTTTTTGTTTGTAAGCAGTGCGGCGGTCGCTTCGTATTTACGCGACGCTCCCCCGCGCCTGCGCGGGAACTCCACCTTGGCAGCAGCGGGCGCGAGGCGCAGACTGGCGCCGCTTCGCGGCAGGCCTGCCGCCACAGATCAAGAACACATGGCAGTTGTTGGGCGCTACCGTTTGCTGGATGTCCTGTGCCGCGCGCTGCGCACGGGCCTGTGGCCGTGGCTGCTTGCCGGCCTGATCGGGGCTGGCTGCGGGCCGGCCGGCGCCCAGGTGCCGCCCCGCCTGCACCCCGAACTGCCGGCCATCCGGGCCGGCGAGCAGGCCGTGAGTGCCGAGCTGGCGGTCACATCGCTCACCCGGGACGAGCTCCGTGCCTGGTGGGCCGCGCTGCGCCGCATCGACGGCAGCAATGCGGCGGTGCCGGCGGTGCTGCTCCCGCCGGAGGATGCCCAGGCCTGGCGGCAGGTGAGCCTGCCCGACGTGCGTCAGCGCGCCATCGGCACCGACTTCTCCGGCCCGGCCGACTACCAGATGCGCTGGTACCGCTTCCGCTACCGCGCGCCGGACGACCGCTGGCCCACCAGCGTGGCGCTCTACAGCCCCCGCGTCGTGGGCCTGCCGACGGCCGTGCTCGTCCGTACCGAGGAGGGCTGGCGCCCCATCTACGACAACCAGGCCGGTGGCCGCGAGCAATGGGTGCGGCCGCTGTGGGCCCTGATCCCCGGGGCGCTGTCGGCCCTGCACGATGGCCAGGACATGGAGCTCGTCCTGGCCGTGCCCGTGCACCGCAAGGGCTTCCACACGGTCACGACGGTCTGGCTCGGCGCGCGCGAGGACCTCGAGTCCCTGTACGAGCGCCGCTGGGCGGTGCAGATCGGCGTGCCGCAGGCCACGGGGCTGACGCTGGTGGTGCTGGCGCTGTTCTCCGTCACGCTGTGGTGGCGCCGGCGCCAGGAGCCCGCCTACCTGCTCTTCGCCCTGGCGAGCCTCGGCTGGCTGGTCCGGAACCTGCACTACCACATCGACATGCCGCGCAGCCTGGGCGCCCTGGACTGGTTCTGGTGGATGACGCACGCCTCGATGTCGTGGGTGATGCTGCTCACCTTCCTCTTCGCGCTGCGCATCGTGCCGGTGCGCTACCCGCGCCTGGAGCGCTGCGGCGTCGCCTTCGTCGTGCTGACGGGTCTGCTGACACTGCCGACCTGGGCGCGCTACTACGACACCGTCGTGGCCCAGCACCTGGCCAACGGCATCGTCGGCGTCCTGGGCACGGGCTTCATGCTCAAGGTGGCCCATGACGCGCGCAGCCGCGAGCTGTGGGCCATCGTCATCGCGCTCGTGATCGGCCTTGTGCTGGGCGTGCATGACCTCGGCTTGCTGGCCGGCTGGGGCTGGCCCGAGCACATCTACCTGATGCCCTTCAGCACGCTCATCATCGTCGCGAGCTTCCTGTATGCGGTGCGCAACCGCTACCTCGGCGCGCTGAGCCAGGTCGAGCAGTCCAACGAGGTGCTGGCCGTGCGCCTGGCCGAGCGCAGCGAGCAGCTCTCGGCCCAGCACGAGCGCCTGCGTGAGGCCGAGCGCCAGCAGGCGCTGCTGCTGGAGCGCCAGCGCCTGATGCAGGACATGCACGATGGCCTCGGCTCCTCGCTGCTGTCGGCGATGGTGGCCGTGGAGCAGGGGCGCATGGCGCAATCGACCGTCGTGGAGGTGCTGCGCGAGTGCGTGGACGACCTGCGCCTCGTGATCGACTCCCTCGAGCCCGTCGGCCATGACCTCGTCTCCCTGCTGGCGACCATGCGCTACCGCCTGGCCAAGCGCCTGCAGGGATCCGGCCTCGTGATGGAGTGGGACGTGCAGGACCTGCCGCCGTTGACCTGGCTGGAGCCGCCGGACGCGCTGCACGTGCTGCGTCTGCTGCAGGAGGCGCTCAACAACGTGCTCAAGCACGCCGAGGCCCAGCGCGTGCGCATCGCCACGCGGGACCTGGGCGACCGCATCGAGATCCGGGTCGAGGACGACGGCCAGGGCTTCGACATGGCCACCGCGCGCAAGGGCCGGGGGCTGCGCAACCAGGTCAAGCGCGCCCAGCGCCTGGGCGGCACGCTGCATGTGGAGAGCGCGCCGCGCATGGGCACGCGCCTGAGCCTGCGCCTGCCGGTGCAGAAGTGGGAGACGGGGGCCGCAGGGGCGCCGGACGAGTCGGAGAAGGCTCCGACCGCGGCGCCGGCCGGCCCGAAACCGCCGGCCCTAGGGGAGGATTCCTCGCTGCCGGCCGATGCGGGGCCTGTCACGCTGGCCCCGGGCGGGCAGGGAATCGCCTGATCGCCGACAATCGGGGGATGCTCAAGCAAAGAACCCTGAAGTCGCTGACCCGCGCCGTCGGCGTGGGCATCCACAGCGGCCAGAAGGTCGAGATGACCCTGAGGCCCGCCGCGCCGGACACCGGCATCGTCTTTCGCCGCATCGACCTGAACACGCCGGTGGACATCCCCGTGCGCGCCAGCACCGTCTGCGACACCCGCATGGCCACGACCGTCAGCCCCGGCGGCGACCCGGGCGCTCCGCGCGTGCAGACCATCGAGCACCTGCTCTCCGCCTGTGCCGGGCTCGGCCTGGACAACCTGTATGTCGACATCAACGCGGACGAGGTGCCCATCCTCGACGGCTCGGCCGCCAGCTATGTCTTCCTGCTGCAGAGCGCCGGCATCCAGCTCCAGGACGCGCCCAAGCGCTTCCTGCGCGTGAAGAAGACGGTGGAAGTGCGCCAGGGCGAGGGCAAGCGCCTCATGTGGGCGCGCCTCGAGCCCTTCCATGGCTACACGCTGTCCTTCCAGATCGAGTTCGACAACCCCGCCGTCGCCGCCACGGGCCAGCAGTTCACCTTCGACATGGGCTCCGGCCTGTACAAGAAGGAGATCGCCCGCGCCCGCACCTTCGGCATGACCAAGGACATCGAGCTGATGCGCTCTCGCGGCCTGACGCTGGGCGGCGCCATGGACAACGCCATCGTCGTGGACGACTACCGCGTGCTCAATGCCGACGGCCTGCGCTACGACGACGAGTTCGTGAAGCACAAGATCCTCGACGCCATCGGCGACATGCACGTCGCCGGCCACCCGATGCTCGGCGCCTACACCTCGTTCAAGGGCGGCCACGCGCTGAACAACCAGCTGCTGCGCGCCCTGCTGGCCGACGAGGCCAACTACGAGATCGTGAGCTTCGAGGACGAGCGCGAGGCGCCGCAGGGCTTTGCCGTGCTGGCGCCGGCCTGGTGAACGCAGGAGCGCCCGCCATGATGCTCTTTCGCCTTGTCTTCGGCCTGCTTCTGCTGGGCGCGCTGCTGTGCTTCGCGCTCTACATCGGCACCCGCCAGCCGCTGTGGCGGCGTCGCGGGCAGCTGCTCGTCAAGTGGACGATCCTCGCCGCCTTCGGCTTCTTCGGCGTGCTGCTGCTGGAGCGTCTCGCGGTGATCCTCTGACGCCGGTGCGGGGCTGCGGCCCTCACTCCTCCAGCGCCTGCAGCTGCACGAGCCGCTGGTAGATCCCGCCGTCGAGGGCCATCAGCGCCTCGTGCGTGCCGCGTTCCGCCAGGCGGCCATGGTTGAGCACCAGGATCTGGTCCGCCTCGCGGATCGTCGAGAGCCGGTGCGCGATGGCGATCACGCTGACCTGCCCGTGCAGCTCGCGCAGGGCCTCGGAGATGAGGGCCTCGGTCGCGCTGTCGATGCTGGCGGTCGCCTCGTCGAGGAACAGCAGACGCGGCGACCCCGCCAGCGCCCGCGCCATCGCGATCAGCTGCTTCTGGCCGGTGGACACGCGGGCCCCGCCTTCGCCCAGCAGCGTGTCGTAGCCCTGCGGCAGCGCCATGATGTGCTCGTGGATCCGGGCCTGGCGGGCCGCGCGGACCATGGCCTCCTCGGAGATGTCCCGGCCCATCGTGATGTTCTCGCGCGCCGAGGCGGCCATCAGGTAGGGCTCCTGCGGCACGAGGCCCACGGCATCGCGGAAGGCCGCATCGGGGATGTGGGCCAGCGGCTGGCCGTCCACCAGGATGCGCCCCTGCTGCGCCTGGTAGAAGCGCAGCAGCAGCGCCAGCAGCGTGCTCTTGCCCGAGCCCGTGTGACCGACGATGCCGGTGAAGCTGCCGGCGGGGAAGTGCAGGTCCAGGTCCTGGAGCACCCACTGCGGCTGGCCGTCGGGCCGGTCCTTGTAGGCGAAGCGCAGCCGCTCCACGTGCAGCTCGCCCCGCGCGATGCGGGCCTCGGCCCGCTGTTCGCTGGGCTCGGCGCTTTCCTGCAGCAGCGTGCGGACCCGCGAGGCCGCCACCATCGACTGCTGCAGCTGGCCGAACTGCATGGTGATCTGGATCAGCGGTTCGACGACCCGCGAGATGTAGCTCAGGAAGGCATACAGCAGGCCGACCTCCATCGCCTGCCCGAGGCCTGCCACGTGCAGGGCCTCGCGCTGCCCGAAGCCATAGATGAGCGTGATGATCAGCAGCACGTTGAGCAGGTCCAGCGCGGGGCGCAGCAGCCAGGCATTGGCGCGCAGCTCGGAGACGCGCGCCTCCCAGTGCCGGCCGTTGGTCTGCTCGAAGCGCTGGGCGAAGCGGCCCGCCGCGCCGGTGGCCTGCAACACGGCCATGCCGGCCAGGCTCTCGGCCATCTGGGCATTGATGTCGGAACGCAGCTCGCGGGCCCGCTGCACCGCCGGGGCGCTCCAGCGCTGGTAGAGCCAGATGATCAGCACGCTGGCCGGCACCAGGGCCAGCACGATCAGCATCAGCCGCCAGTCCAGCCAGGCCATGGCGGCCAGCGCGCCGAGGATGACGAGGCCGGAATCCAGCATCACGTACAGCACCTGGCGGTAGAGCTGGTTGACGGCTTCCGTGTCGTTCGTGACGCGGCTCAGCAGCTGGCCGGAGATCGAGCGGTCGAAGAAGGCCATGGGCAGGCCCATGACGTGGGCGAAGACGCGGTCGCGCAGGCGCAGCACCGAGCGCCGGGCCACGCCGGCCATGCGTGTGAGCTGGGCGTAGCGCACCCAGGAGGCGATCCAGCCGCAGGCCAGCAGGCCGGCCAGCAAGGCCGCCATGGCCGGCAGCTCGAACTGGCGCGGGAGCAGGTGCTCGTCGATGAAGCGCTTGCCCAGCGCGGGGCCCAGGGCCTCGAGTCCGGCCGCGACGAGCAGCCACAGGGCGCCCCATCGCAGGCGCCGCTTCTCGGGCCGGGCGGCTTCCAGCAGCAGGCCCACGGCCTGCCAGGGGCTGGGCGCCGGCTTGTTCTTGTCCTCAGGCTGCATCGAGCGAGGCCTCCAGTTGTTGATAGCGCCACTGGGCGGCATACCAGCCGCCGGCCGCCAGCAGCGTGTCGTGCGTGCCGCGCTCCACGATGCGGCCCGCCTTGAGCACGACGATCTCGTCCGCCTCCATGACGGCGCTGAGCCGGTGGCTCACCACCACGAGGCCGCGTTCGGGGTGGGCCTCGCGCAGTTCACGCAGATGAGCCAGGATCTGCGTCTCGGTGCCGGTGTCCACGGCGGAGAGCGCATCGTCCAGCATCAGCAGCGGCGCCTCGCTGAGCAGGGCGCGGGCGATGGCCACGCGCTGGCGCTGGCCGCCGGAGAGCGTCACGCCGCGCTCGCCGACCAGCGTCTCGTAGCCCAGGGGCAGGGCGGCGATGTCCTCGTGCACGGCGGCCAGTCGTGCGACCTGCTCGATGGCCTCGCGCGAGGCATCGGGGCGGGCCAGCGCGATGTTCTCGGCGATCGAGGCGGAGAAGAGGAAGGGCTCCTGCGGCACCCAGGCAAGGCCGCGGCGCAGGGCCTCCAGCCGCACCTCGACCAGCGGGAGCTGGCCCAGCAAGACCTGACCCTCCGTGGGTTCGAACTGGCGCAGCAGCAGCTTGATCAGCGTGGACTTGCCGGCGCCCGTCGGGCCCACGATGCCCAGCGTGCGCCCGGGCGACAGGCTCAGGTCGATGCCGCCGAGCGCCGCCCGCTCGCTGCCCGGATAGCTGAAGCCGAGGTCCTGCAGGTGCAGCGGCACGTCGGTCGGCAGCGCGAGGCGGCCACCGTCCTGCAGGCTCAGCGGTGCGTCCAGCACCGGCTGCAGGCGGCTCCAGGCAGCGCGGCCGCGCTCCAGCAGGGACAGCACCCAGCCGGCCGCGAACATCGGCCAGATCAGCTGGCCCAGGTACATGGTGAAGCTGGTCAGCTGGCCGATGCTCAGCTCCTGCCGGGCGACCAGCCAGCCGCCCAGGCCCAGCGCGATCACGGTGGCTGCCGTCAGCGCCATGCCGACGGCGGGCTCGTAGGCCGCTTCCCAGCGCTGGGCGCGGAAGGCGGCCTCGCCGGCGTGGTCGGCCAGCTCGTGGAACTGCCGGCCCGCGCGCGGGATCAGGCCCAGCGCGCGCAGCGTGCGCACGCCGGCCAGGCTCTCCTGGGCGTGCTGGTTGAGGCTGGAGAAGCGCGCCAGCGAGTCCTTCCAGGCGAGGTGCACGTGGTTGGAGATGAACCAGAAGGCCAGCGCCATCAGCGGGAAGGGCACGAGCGCGGCGAGGCCCAGGCGCCAGTCCACGCCCAGGGTCATCATGCTCAGCACGAGGATCAGCGTGAGGCTGCCGTCGAAGGCCGCGAGCAGGGCCTCGCCGGCGGCCATCTCGACGGCGTCGATGTCGTTCGTGGCGAGGGCCATGAGGTCGCCGCTGCGCTGGGCCTGGAAGAAGGCCGGGCCCTGCAGGGTCATGCGTTCATAGAGGCGGGTGCGCAGCTCGCGGCCCAGACGGTAGGCGGCTGCGAACAGCTGCAGCCGCCAGCCCACGCGCAGCAGGTAGATGGACAGGCCGGCCCCCAGGAGCAGGCCCAGCTGCATCCAGAGGTCCGGACCCTGCAGCCGGCCCTGGGCCAGGCCATCGACCAGATGCCCCACCTGGCGCGGAATCCAGACGGTCAGCACGGCAATGGTGGCCAGCATCACGGCGGCCGAGGCATAGGCGCGCCAGTGGCGGGCCACGAAGGCCGAGAGGAGGCGGGTGAGTGTCATGGGGGGCGGAGCTTAAGCGCTTCGGGCGCCGGGCGGGGCCGCTCATTGTGCCAAGCGGGGCCAGGAAGCATCCAAAGGTGACAGGCCTCCCGCGGGCGGCAGGCGAACGGCGGCGCTGTTGTCTGGCATCCACATGGTTTGCCCGAGGCTCGGGCGCGGTGCCACTGCCCGCCGATGGGGCGCGGCCCGAGGCCTGGCGGGCGCCCCTCCCATGGGCAGGCGCCGCAGTCCGGGCGGGACTGCACCAGCGTGAGGCAGGCGGCCGGGCGGGGCGACGGGGGCATGACCTGACCCCCATGGATCGGCGCGTGAATTTGTCACAAGTCGCCGATAGCATGCGCAAGCGTCGTGGCAGAGGTCGTGGGCCGGACGCACCCCGTGCCGCGGCGCCGAGCCCGCTCATGCCGCCACGGACGCCCGCGAGGGAGCAAGAGGCAGGAGGCGCGCAGCGCGCGTGACCAGGAGATCGGACGAGTGGTGAAGCGCAAACCTTTGCGCCTTCGCCCCATCGCCCGGATCCGCGTCGCGCCCCGCATCTCCGGCCCTGCCCGTCGCGAGGGTCCGGGGCGATCGGCCCGAGCCGTCGCGCACGACCGTCACTCCTTCCAATGCAGCAGTCGAGATGCAATCCATGAAGCTCAAACCCTTGGCAATCTTGCTGGCCGCGGCCTTCGCCGCGCCGGCCGTGCTGGCCTCGCCCAGCGGCGTCGTGATCAGCCAGATCTATGGCGCCGGCGGCAACAACGGCGCCACGTACAAGAACGACTACATCGAGATCTTCAACGCCGGTGCCGTCGCGGTGGACATTGGCGGCTGGTCGGTCCAGTACGCCTCGTCGGCGGGCAGCAGCTGGCAGGTGACCGGCATTCCCGGCGGCACGCAGCTCAAGGCCGGCCAGTACCTGCTGATCCGCCAGCAGGCGGGAGCGGGTGGCACGGTGGATGTCGTCGGTGACGTGAACGGCAACATCCCGATGTCGGCCACGGCCGGCAAGGTCGCCCTGGTCCGCAGCACGACCGCGCTGAGCGGCACGAACCCGGCGGGTGTCGAGGACATCGTCAGCTTCGGCACGGCCTCCACGCCCACCGAGGGCTCGCCCACGCCGACGCTGGGCGCCTCGAACGCCGCCTTCCGCGCCGCCGACGGCTGCACGGACACCAACAGCAACAGCGCCGACTTCAGCCTCGCCGCGCCGCTGCCCCGCAACAGCGCCAGCGCGCTGAAGTCCTGCGGCGGATCGTCCACGGCCCAGCCCATCATCCCCAGCTGCCCGGATGCCAGCGCCACCGCCGGCACCAGCGCCAGCTTCGCCGTGAGCGCCAGCGATGCCGACAGCATCGTCAACGCCGCCGCCATCGTGGGCACCTGGCCGGCCGGCTTCACCCTCGGCGGCTTCAGCAGCGCGCCCGGCGTGGGCGGCACGGCCAGCCAGCAGGTGAGCGTGGCCGGCAGCGTCACGCCCGGCCTGTACAGCCTGGGCCTGGACTGGAGCAACGACGGCGGTCAGCACGCCAGCTGCACCTTCAAGGTCAACGTCAGCGGCCCCCTGCCCATCTACAAGCTGCAGGGCAGCGGCGCCAAGAGCCCCTACGAGGGCCAGACCGTGAGCACCCGCGGCGTGGTGACCAAGCTCAACAGCAACGGCTTCTTCCTGCAGGACCCCGTGGGCGATGGCGACCCGACCACCTCCGACGCCATCTTCGTGTTCACCAGCACGGCGCCGACGGTCAGCGTGGGCCAGCTCATCCAGCTCAGCGGCAAGGTGACCGAGTTCAACACCGGCTCGGCCGGCAATGCCGCCACGCTGGCGCGCCCGCTGACGCAGCTGACCTCGCCCACCGGCATCGCCGTGCAGGGCAGCGGCTACGTGGTGACGCCTGTCGAGGTGGACCTCGCGACGCTTCCTGCCGACGGCCTGGAAGCGTATGAGGGCATGGTCGTGACCCTGCGCGGCCCGCTGACCGTGCAGCAGAACTACTTCCTCCAGCGCTTCGGGCAGCTGACCCTCGCCGCGGGCGGCCGCCTGCTGGCCCCGACGAACGTCATGCCCGCGGGCCCGGATGCGCTGGCGATGAAGGCGGACAACCAGCGCCGCTCGATCATCCTGGACGACGGCACCTCGCTGCAGAACGTCAACCCGACGCCCTTCATCGGCGCCGACAACACCGTGCGCGCCGGGGACACCCTGGCCTCGCTGACCGGGGTGATCGACTACGGCCTGGCCACCAGCAGCAGCAGCGGCGCCGGCTCGTACAAGATCCATCCGCTGGCCGCACCGGACTTCGCGCGCACCAATCCCCGCGTCGCCACGCCGCAGGTGTCGGGCGGCAATGTGCGCATCGCCAGCGCCAACGTGCTGAACTTCTTCACCACCTTCACCAACGGCCAGACCTTCGACGGCAAGAGCGGCCAGGGCTGCGCGCTGGGCGGTTCCGTGTCCGCGGGCAACTGCCGCGGGGCGGACAACCTGACCGAGTTCCAGCGCCAGCGCGCGAAGATCGTGGCCAACCTGGCCGGTCTGAACGCAGACGTGGTGGGCCTGATGGAGATCCAGAACAACGGCAACACCGCGCTGCAGCACCTGGTGGACTCGCTCAACGCGCAGGTCGGCGCGGGCACCTATGCCCTCGTGCCGACCCCGGCGCAGGGCACGGGCGACGACGCCATCCGTGTGGCCATGATCTACAAGCCGGGCAAGCTGACGCTCAACGGGGTGTCGATCTCCGATCCGGACGACGTCAACAACCGCCCGCCGCTGGCCCAGGGCTTCCTGCTGCCCAATGGCGAGAAGTTCTCGGTGATCGTCAACCACCTGAAGTCCAAGGGCAGCTGCCCGAATTCCGGTCCCGACGCCGACGACGGCCTGCAGGGCTGCTGGACCGCCACCCGCGTGGCGCAGGCCCAGCGCCTGAAGACCTTCCTGGGCACGGTGAAGAGCAGCTACGGCACGCCGCAGGTGGTGCTGCTGGGCGACTTCAACGCCTACGCCAAGGAAGACCCGATCCTGGCGCTGACCAGCGACGGCAGCATCGTCGACCAGGTCGGCCGCTTCGATCCCGCGGACTACTCCTACGTGTTCGACGCCACGGCCGGCCGCCTGGACCATGGCTTCAGCACGGCCGAGCTGAGCCCGAAGGTGGTGTACGCGACGTCCTGGCACATCAATGCCGATGAGCCCACGCTGCTGGACTACAACCTCGAGTTCAAGCAGCCCGCCTGCGCGACCTGCAGCCCCGACCTCTACACGCCCTCGGCGTTCAAGAGCTCGGACCATGACCCGATGGTGATGGGCCTGGACCTGACGAAGCGCATCAATGGCACCACCGGCAATGACACGATCGTGGGCACGGACGGCGACGACGTCATCGAGGGCGGCCTGGGCCGCGACATGCTGACCGGCGGCAAGGGCCGCGACCAGTTTGTCTACCGCACCGGCGCCGACGGCCTGGACACCATCGCCGACTTCACGCCTGGCGAGGACCTGCTGGTCTTCACCGAGCTGCTGAAGAACGTGGGCATCAGCAGCGCCGACCCGCTGGGCCAGGGCTTCGTGACCTGCACGCCGCAGACCGGCGGCGCGCTGATCGGCTATGACCCGGACGGCGCCGTCGGCGTGGCCAAGTCCCGCCCGGTGGTGCTGCTCAAGGGCCTGAGCTGCAGCGCCGTGACCCCGTCCATCTTCAAGTTCTGAATCCGAGAGAGAGATCGCCATGAACAAGACCCGTTCCCTCCTGGCCGCCGCGCTGCTGACGGCCGGCCTGAGCCTCGGCGCCCAGGCGGCGCCCGTCAGCCAGACCTTCGAAGGCCTGATCGATGCCGGCCCGCTGCTGAACGAGACCTTCACCGGCTTCTTCAGCTACGACGACGCCGCGCTCACCTTCAGCGGCTTCGAGTCCGTCGCGCTGAGCACCTTCGGCCTGGACTTCCTCGGCGCCAGCCACGGCCTCAACGCCACCGCCACGGCCGACTTCCAGGACGGGATCTTCCTCGGCCTGAGCTACGTCGACGGCACGCCGGACTGGAGCCTCAGCTTCACCTCCGGCTCCTTCGACAGCAGCGATGCCTACCTGCACTACAGCGTCACGGGCGGCGTGGAGAGCAGCGGCGCCTACGTGGTGAAGGACGCGGCCTCGGCCGTGCCGGAGCCGGCCAGCCTGGCGCTGAGCCTGCTGGCGCTGGGGGGCGTGGCCTTCGCTCGCCGCCGCCAGGGCTGATCGAGTCCGGCCTGACACCGGAGGGCGCCGCATGCGGCGCCCTTTTTTTGGGGATGGCGGCCCTCTGGTGCGAGCCGGACACGCCGAAGGCCATCGGTGCCGCTTAGCCCTGCAACGCCCGATACACCCGCTCACTCAACCGCTCCAGCAGCGTGGCGTCCACCGCGGCGCTCACCGCGTAGGCCAGCGGCCCGTCCCGCCAGTAGATGCTGCGGGTGAGGAGCTCGCCCTGGCGCTGCTCGCTGCGCTGGAAGGCGGTGCCGCCCTGGCGGCCGGCGGGGCTGCCGTCGACGGCGATGTAGAGGGTCAGGCGTTGCCCCTCGGCGTTCTCGTACATGAGCTGGGCACGCGCCAGCGAGGCCCCCGCGCCGGCGGGCACGGCCTCGCCCGCTGGCAGCAGCCGCCCGCCCATGAGCCGGAAGCCCTCGGCCTGCAGGTCCGGCGCGCGCAGGGGCTGGCCGAGGCGCTTGGAGAGCCACTGCAGCAGGTGGTCCTGGTCCGCGGCGGCCACCTCCACGGGATGGCGGCGCTCGACCTGGTAGACGGCGTGAGCAATGGCCGCGTCCCGCACGAAGGCGGGGGCTGAGCGGGCCTGCAGCAGGGAACCGTTCGGCCGCCCCAGGAGCCAGCCCAGGCCCGTGCCTGCCGCGCCGGACACGGCCACGGTGCCGATCAGCAGCCACATCGCGGCCTGGCGCTGCGCCCACCAGGGCAGGGGCGCCTGCGGGGGCGGTGCGGGCGGCGAGGCGCTCAGCCCGCGCAGCGGTGCCAGCACCGCATCCGGCAGGGGCTCATCGAGACACTCGGCCTGCAGACCCTGCAGTGCCTGGCGCTGGGCCTGCCAGGCCTGCACCCGGGCGGCGAGTTCGGGCCACTCGTCGAGCCGCCGCCGCAGCGCCTGGGCCTCGGCCGGCGTCAGCTCGCCATCGACGAGCGCATGCAGGCTCGTCTCGTCGGGCGGGGAGGGCGGGGCCGGCGCGCGTGCGTCGTCGCCGGGCTCGTGCGGGGCACTCATGCGGGGTCCTCGGAAGAAGGGATCGGGGCCGGTGTCATTTGACGACTCGCAAGGCGGCGGGGGCGGTGCCGGGGGTGGGGCGGGCCGGCTCGCTCATGAGCACCCGCAGGCGTTCGCGGGCGCGCGAGAGGCGGGACATCACGGTGCCGACGGGGATGTCCAGCACCCGCGCGGTGGCCTCGTAGCTGAGCTCCTCCACGCACACGAGCAGCAGCACCTCGCGCGCGGCCGAGGGCAGGGCGGCGAGACCGCGCTCCAGGTCCAGACGCAGGTGGAGCTGCTCGTGCGGGCGGTGCTGCTCCTGCGCCTCGTGGCGCTCGTCCAGGGGTTCCAGGCGGGCGGCCTGTTCATCGCGCCACTGGTTGAGGTAGCGCCGGTGCATCACGGTCAGCAGCCAGGCGCGCAGGGCCGCGCCGGGCACACGCTCCGCCACCGGCGCCTGCCAGAGATGCGCCTTGCGGGCGGCGTGCTCCAGGGTGTCCTGCAGCAGGTCGTCCGCGCGGCTGGCATCGCCGGTCAGCAGCCGCGCATGACGGCGCAGCCGGGGCAGGTGGGGGAGCGCGTCGTCCAGCGTCACGGCGTGGCGGTGTGCCAGACCTTGTTGACGCCGTCTCCGCTGCGCTCGCCGGGCTTCTGGTCCTTCACCCAGTAGTACAGCGGCTTGCTCTTGTAGGCCCACTGGCGGCTGCCGTCGTCGCGGGTGATGACGGACCAGTCGCCCGAGGCCTTGGCATCGGCGCCGGCCATCAGCGGGGGCCAGTTCATGGCGCAGGGGCCGTTGCAGGCGCTCTTGCCGCCGGCGTCCTTGTCGAAGGTGTAGAGCGTCATGCCGTTGGCGCCGACGAGGGCGCCGTCCTGCGCGCGGGCCGGGGCGGGCGGCGCGCTGGCGCAGGCGGCCAGGAGCAGGGCGGGGATCGAGAGGGCGAGTGCAAGGTGCTTCATGGGCATCTCCAGTGGGGATGAACGTAGAACACGCGGGCGGTCGCCAGTATTCCCTGCGCCTGAAAAAAAAGGGGAGCGCCTCGTGTTGGCGCAACGGTCTGACCCGGATGCGGGCAAGTCCTAAGATAAATATATTCACGAAATGCCAGAATTATTCGCAAAGGATATGTGAAGACGATCCTTTGCGCTCGAGCGGCGATCGCCCGCCCGACGCCCGCAAGACGCCACAGAAACAACGAGGAGACTCCATGAACCGTTCGCCCCTGTCTGCCCTGCCGTGCCCGCTTCCGGCACGCCTGAGCCTGCTGGCCGGCGCCCTGCTGGTGCTGGCGGCGCAGGCCCGCGCCCAGAGCGCCGAGCCCGCCCCCGAGCCGGCGCCCCAGACCCTGCAGCGGGTCGAGATCGTGGGCTCCAGCATCAAGCGCATCCGCGCGGAAGGCCCCAGCCCCATCGCCATCTACAAGCGCAGCGACATCGAGGCCACCGGGGCCTCGTCGACCGTGGAGCTGCTGTCCAAGATGGCGGCGGTCACGGCCTACGACGACGGCAACAACGCCAACTCCTTCTCCGCGGGCGCCACCAGCGCCAGCCTGCGCAACATGGGCGCGCAGAACGTGCTGGTGCTGCTCAATGGCCGTCGCCTGGCCAACTACGCCTTCGCGGCCGGCACCGACACGCCCTTCGTCGACCTCAACACCATCCCGCTCGCCGCGGTGGAGCGCGTGGAGATCCTGCGTGACGGGGCCTCGGCGCTGTACGGCTCCGATGCCGTGGCCGGCGTGATGAACTTCGTGACCAAGACGGACTACCAGGGCCTGGAAGTGGCCGGCAAGCTGGGCCAGCGCACGGCGGGCGACCAGCGCCGCGGCGAGTTCAGCGTGACGAGCGGCCACGGCGACCTCGCGCGTGACGGCTACAACCTGCTCGCGATGCTGGCCGCCTCGCGCCGCGAGCCTGCGCTGGCCGGCAAGCACGCGCTGGCCCGCAGCAGCGACCTGCGCCCCTACGGCGGCCTGGACCTGCGCGACACCACCCGCAGCCCGGGCTCGATCCTGCGCATCGACGAGGGCTACCGCAAGGCGCACCCCGCCTGCCCGGCGTCGCAGGTCGAGACGGACACGATCGGCGACGAATACTGCCGCACGGACCTGGCGCCCGGCACCGAGCTGGGTCCGACGCTGCAGCGCCTGAACGCCGCGGTGATGGGCACGAAGGCGCTGGATGCCAACACCGCGCTCTTCGGCGAGCTCGTGCTCGGCCAGAACCGCACGGACTGGCGGGGCGGCTACCCCTCGCTGGAGTCGGGCACCGACCACCGCGTCTATCCCGGCATGGCCGCCTATGTGCCGGCGCTCGGCCGCTGGGTGGACGACAAGGGCGTGGCGCACGAGGGCAGCCCGATCCTGGCCTTCCGCTCGGTGGACGAAGCCGGCGAGCGCGCCACGCGCTCCCTGGTGAGCAACCGCCGCGCGCTGGCCGGCGTGCGCGGCGTGTATGGGGGCTGGGACTGGGAGCTGGCGGCCATGTTCAGCCGCAGCCACGGCGACCAGACCGAATACAACATGCTCAAGCGCGACGCCGTGCTGAACGCGCTGGACAAGGGCGGCTACAACCCCTTCGTGCCCGTGAACACGCGGGCCTCGGCCGAGGCGCTCATGACGGACGTCGTCAAGCAGGCCACGTCCACGCTCAGCACGGTCGATGCCAAGGTCAGCAACCCCGAGCTGACGCGCGTCCTGGGCGGCCCGCTGGGCGTCGCTGCCGGCGTGCAGTTCATGCGCGAGCGCATGCAGGAGGTGGCCGATCCGCAGGTGGCAGCCAAGAACATCGAGAACTGGAGCGGCACCTCCTCGGACGGCAGCCGCCGGGTGGCCTCGGGCTTCGTGGAGTTCAACCTCCAGCCCAATCCCGCCACCGAGATCCAGCTGGCGCTGCGCAGCGATCACTACAGCGACTTCGGCACCACCACGAACCCCAAGCTCGCCGTGGCCTTCCGCCCGAGCGGCGACTGGCTGCTGCGCGCGGGCTACACGACGGCCTTCAAGGCGCCGTCGCTGCCGCAGATGCACATGGGCTCGACCAACGCCTACCCGGGCGAGGGCATCCGTGACTGGGTCCGCTGCCGCCCGATGGGCCTGAACTACGACCAGTGCGCCTACTACCCGCGCCTGACCTATGTGCCCAACCCCGCGCTCAAGCCCGAGCGCAGCTCGATCTGGAGTGCCGGCGTCGCCTTCAATCCGTCGAAGGCGCTCAACACCACGGTCGACCTCTACTACCTGAAGCAGAAGGACTCCATCAACCTGCTGGACGGCCAGTACCTCATCGACCACGAGTTCGATACCCCCGGCTTCGCCGAGCTGATCACCCGCGATCCGCGCAATCCCGCCCTCGAGGCGCGCTACCCCGGCCTCAAGGACGGCCGCCTCAAGTACCTGACGCTGCCCTACAAGAACGTCGGCGGCATCGAGACCGGCGGCGTGGACTGGACGATGCGCCTGGAGCAGGAATGGGCGGGCATCCGCTTCTGGCTGGAGAACGAGTACAACGCCATCCTGCGCTACAAGTCCGCCTACACGCCCGACGGCGACCTGCTGGACCGCGTGGGCGGCTACAGCCAGGAGAAGTGGCGCAACACCCTGCGCGTGGGCGGCGAGCAGGGCGCCTGGCGGGTGCAGCTCAACGGCCTGACGTATGCCGGCGTGCTCAACGTCAGCAGCCCGGCCTCGCTGCAGCCCGGCGTGGACCCCGGCCGCATGCCCAGCCGCACGGTGTGGGACCTGTCCGTGGGCTACACGGGCTGGCGCAACCTGAAGCTGAACCTCACGGTGCTCAATGTCTTCGACATCAAGCCGCGCTTCTCCACCGGCTACGGCGGCTTCTATGACGACCGCTACGGCCCGACGGTCCAGCTCGCCGCCCGCTACACGCTGCGCTGAGCGCCGCGACGCTTGTCTCTGCTGATGGTTGCATCAGTAGCTCTTCGGCGCCGGTGCCTGCGTGTCGGCGTCTTCATGCCCCGCCTTGTGCGGGGCTTTTTTTTGGGATCGCAGCGCGTGCTGTGTGAGGGTTAGCATGCGCGCCATGCTCATCGAAAGAATCACACCCTGCGGGCGTGGCGACGCAAGACCTGACCCCGAAGAGGCAGGCACCACCGGGCGCCTGGCCATCGCGCCGCTGACCGCGGCCGATGTCGAGCCGCTGGCGGAGCGGCTGTGGCACGAGGCGGTCTACCGCCACCTCGGCGGCCTGCCGGCGGCGTCCTCGGCGGTGGCGGCGTGGCTGCATGGCACGCTGGCCGGACCGCGCCCCGACCAGCCGCCCGAGCAGTGGCTCAACTACGTCATGCGCCTGGCAGACGGCGGCGAGATCGTGGGCCTGCTGCAGGCTACGCTGCATGAGGGCATCGCCGAAGTGGCCTTCCTGCTGGCGCCGGCGCACTGGGGCCGGGGCCTTGCCGCCGAGGGGCTGCGGTGGCTGCATGAGACGCTTGGGCGCGTGAGCCCGGGCGTCGCCTGCTGGGCCACGACGGTGCCGGAGCACCGCCATTGCCAGGCGCTGCTGGCGCGGGCCGGCTATGTCCGTGCCGAACCGCCCGTGATGCCGGCGCTGTCCACGTACGACGAGGGCGATTGGGTGTACTGCCGCCCCGGCGAGTGAAGCACCTGCGGTGGGGCAGGGCCTGAGCGCGGGAGCGCCGCCGCCCTGCCGGCGGGTCAGGCCTTGCGGCGGCGACCGAAGCTGCCCAGCACGCCCAGGCCCAGGCCGGCCAGGGCCAGGCTGGAAGGCAGCGGCACCGCGTTGCGGGCATCGTCCAGGGACAGGTTGTCCAGGGTGAAGCCGCCGCGGATGCCGTCGAAGACCAGGCGATCGAAGCTGCCAAGGCCCAGCAGGCTGATGGTCTGGAGCGGCGTGATGGTGTCGAAGTCGACGTGCAGCAGGCCGACCGAGGTCAGACCCAGGAAGGCCTCGATGTCCATGCCGAGGTTGCTGCCGAGGTTGAGCGAGCCGGAGGAGCCGACGTCGACGCTCAGCCCGCTGAAGATGCCGCCGTCGCTGCGCTTCACGAAGATCTGCGTGTCACGGTCGTTCACGAGGACGCCCGTCCCGTTGCCCACCGGGCCGAGGAGCTGGCTGTCCACCTCATGGAAGTGCTGTTCCTGCCCGGCGGGATTGCCCAGGAGGAAGCCCGAGCGCAGGATCGGCGAATCGTAGGCCGTGTTGGCGGACCCTTCGAAGGTCAGCGTGACCGGCGCCGCCGCGGCAGCAAACGAGGCGCCGGCAAGCGCGATGGCACTGATGGCCTTGGTCAGCAAATGCATGAAAGCTCCCGAGAGTTGAAGACAAACGTGACGGGCCGCCAGGGGTGACCCAGAAACAGCGGTAACCGGTTGCAAGAATCGTGCCCTGACCGCCCAGGTCCGTGGGCATCGGTCGCCGTGTCTTCGAACCCCGGGTCGGGGCCGTGTGCTGTCAAATAAGCCGACAGGGGCGGGGATCCCCTCGGATCAGGATCCCGCGCGTGCGGCGGCGGCCCGCAGCTTGTCCTTCTTGCTCGGGCGCCGGCCCTTCACGCCGCCCGTGGCCGCGCCCTCCGGCGCGGCGTCGGTGGGCTCGAAACCGGCGATCTGCTCGCGGGGCACGCGGCGGGCCTGCCGCTTCTCGATCAGCCGGAAATGGCCTTCGGTGGCCGCGCTGACGAAGCTCACGGCCAGACCTTCGGCCCCGGCACGGGCGGTGCGGCCGATGCGGTGCACATAGTCCGCGGCGGCGCGGGGCAGGTCGTAGTTCAGCACCACCGGCAGCCCGGCGATGTCGATGCCGCGCCCGCCGAGGTCCGTGGCGACCAGCACGCGCAGCGCGCCGGACTTGAAGTCCTCCAGCACGCGCGTGCGCGCGCCCTGGCTGGCGTCGCCGTGGAACGCGGCGGCGGCGAGGCCTGCACGGCACAGCTTGTCCGCGACGTGATCGCAGGCGTAGCGCGTGGCCACGAAGACCAGCACGCGCGTCCAGCCTTCCTGCTCGATCAGGTGACGCAGCAGGGGCGTGCGCCGGGCGGCGTCCACCGTGATGGCGCGCTCGGTGAGCCTGCGGTCGGCGAGGTCCGTGTCCTGTGTGAGCGCCTGAGTGAGCGTCACGCGCACCGGGTCGCGCAGCAGCGTGTCCGACAGCGCCTGCACCGAGGCCGGGAAGGTCGCAGAGAAGAGCAGGTGCTGGCGTTGCGTCGGCAGCAGGCCCAGCACGCGCTGGAGCTCCTCGGCGAAGCCGGCGTCGAGCAGGCGATCGGCCTCGTCCAGCACCAGGCAGCGCAGGTCGGCAAGGGTGAGGCCGTTGTGCTCGACCACATCGAGCAGGCGGCCGGGCGTGGCGACGACGATGTCCGCGCCGCCCCGCAGCGCCATGAGCTGCGGGTTGATGGACACGCCGCCGTAGAGGATGGACACCTTCACCGACACGGACAGGCAGCGCGCCGCGGCCCGCAGCAGCGCCCCGGCCTGCGCGGCCAGCTCACGCGTGGGCACGAGCACGAGCACCTGCGGCGCGCGCGCGGCACCGGCCGCCGCGCGGGCATTCCGGGACTCGACCTGCTGCAGGAGGGGGAAGGCGAAGGCGGCGGTCTTGCCCGAGCCCGTCTCGGCCGAGGCCAGCACGTCGTGCCCTGCCAGCGCGGCCGGGATGGCGGCGGCCTGCACGGGCGTCGGGGCCTCGAAACCGAGCTCGCGCGCGGCGCGCTGCAGGGCGGGCGAGAGGCCCAGCGAAGCGAAGGTGGCGGACGTGTCGCTCACAGCGTGCGGGCCTTCACGGACTTGCCCTTGACCTTGCCGGCGTTGAGCGCGCGCAGCACCTGGGCCGCGATGTCCCGCTCCACGGCGACGTAGGTCGAGAACTCGTTGACGTTGATCTTGCCGATCTTGGCGCCGGGGAAGCCCATGTCCTTGGTGAGCGCGCCCAGCACGTCGCCGGCGCGGATCTTCTCCTTGCGGCCGCCGAGGATCTGGATCGTGGCCATGGGCGCCTGCAGCGTGCCGCTGCCGGCGGGTGTCAGCTCGGCGAGCGGATACCAGGTGAAGGGCGTGCCGTGCGCATGCTCGATGCGGCCGACGGGGCCCATCTCGTCGAGGCTCGCGAGGCTGAAGGCCCAGCCTTCGCCGTCGGCGCGGCCCGTGCGGCCCACGCGGTGCGTGTGCACCTCGGCGTCGGGCGTGATGTCGACGTTGATCACGGCCTCGAGCTGCGCGATGTCCAGGCCGCGGGCGGCCACGTCGGTCGCCACGAGCACGCTGCAACTGCGGTTGGCGAACTGCACCAGCACCTGGTCGCGGTCGCGCTGGTCCAGGTCGCCATGCAGCTCCAGCGCGGAGATGCCCTGGGCGTCCAGCACGGCGACGAGGTCGCGGCACTGCTGCTTGGTGTTGCAGAAGGCCAGCGTGCTGGCCGGGCGGAAGTGGTTCAGCAGCAGGCCGACGGCGTGCAGGCGCTCGGCCTCGGTGACCTCGTAGAAGCGCTGGCGGATCTTGGTGGCCGCGTGGACCTCCTTGAGCCGCACCTCCTGCGGCTCGCGCATGAAGCGCGCGGCCATGCTGCTCACGCCGTCCGGGTAGGTGGCCGAGAACAGCAGGGTCTGGCGGGCCTTGGGCGCGCAGGCGATCACCTGGGCGATGTCCTCCGCGAAGCCCATGTCCAGCATGCGGTCGGCTTCGTCGAGCACCAGCGTGTTGAGCGCCGAGAGGTCCAGCGTCTCGCGCTGCAGGTGGTCGAGGATGCGCCCGGGCGTGCCCACGATGATGTGCGCGCCGTGCGCCAGGCTGGCGAGCTGGTTGCGCACCGGCACGCCGCCGCACAGCGTCAGCGTCTTGATGTTGTCCTCGGCGCGGGCGAGGCGGCGGATCTCCTGCGTCACCTGATCGGCCAGCTCGCGCGTGGGGCACAGCACCAGCGCCTGCACCGCGAAACGCCGCGGGTTCAGGTTCATGAGCAGCGGCAGCGTGAAGGCGGCGGTCTTGCCGCTGCCCGTCTTGGCCTGGGCGATGAGGTCCTTGCCGGCCAGCGTCAGCGGCAGGCTCGCCGCCTGGATGGGCGTCATCGTGAGGTAGCCCAGCTGCTGCAGGTTCGCCTGCATGTGGGGCGGCAGGGGCAGAGCGGCGAAGGAGGCGGAAGCGCCGGGAGCGCTGGGGGAGGCGGCAGCCGTCGGGCTGCTGGGGGTGCTGCGGGTCATGCGTGATTGTCGGTCATCCGGGCGCCGCAGGCGCAGCCCCCGGACGTCAGCAAGTCACGGGCGCCCTGGCGGAGGCGTCTCGTTCAGCCGCCGGCCCCGTCAAACCAGGCCCGGAGGGCGTCGAGTGCCACGGGATGGGCCGGGATGAAGGCATGGCTGGCCGGGATGGGCATGGCCGGCAGATGGCCATGCTGGGGCGGGTGGGCCTCGTCCACGGCCACCATGCCGTCGTTGCCGACGTGGGGGTCGCAGAGCCAGCGGAACGCGCCCAGCCAGGGCCAGGTGCCGTAGAGGCAGGCCGTCGGCACGGCAGGCATCGGCACCTGCGCCATGAGCTCCGGCCGGGCCGCGAACTGCCCGCATTCGCCGCAGGTCCAGCGGTAGATCCGCCAGTGCCGCAGGCGCATGCTCAGGCGCAGGGCCGTCAGCGGCGAGGCCAGCAGGGCCACCTTCGCGGGCTGGAGGCCCTCGGCCCGCAGGTCCGCCAGGGCCAGGCGCAGCAGCACGCCGCCGAAGGAATAGCCGACGGCGTGGAACTCGCCCTGGGCGGCCCGCTGGCGCAGGAAGTCGCGCAGCCGGGCCCGGATCTCGTCCAGCGACTGGCGGGACGCGGCGTAGTCGAAGCAGTGGACCTGCAGGCCCCGGTCCTGGAAGTAGCGGACCAGGCGCCCGCGCATGAAGCGCTTGCCGCCGACGCCGTCGATGAATGCAATGTGGGACGCCATGATGCCTCGCGCCCGGGCCGTTCACCGCCCGGGCAGGGTGCGCCCCCGACCGCCGATCGGCGAGGGCGCGCGCATTGTGCCGCAGCGGAGGCGCGGCCCAGGACCTGCGCGCTGCCCACCGAAGCGCTGGCGGGCGACCCCTTCGGCCGCCGTTGACCGGGCCGGGCCTTCAGCGGCTCAGCAGCCGCACCCCGAACCCGATCAGGCAGACCCCCGCCACGCGCCGCAGCCATTGGCTCATGCGCGGGCTGCCGCGCACCCGCTCGCCCAGTCGATGCGCCAGCAGCACGGCCACGAGGCCGTAGGCGAAGGTGAGGGCGGCGATGGTGGCGGCCATCACGGCGAAGGTCAGCAGGCCGCGATGCTTCGCCGGGTCCACGAAGAGCGGGAAGAAGGCCATGTAGAAGACGATGGCCTTGGGGTTCAGCAGCGTGATGAGCATCGCCTGGCGAAGGAAATGCCCGGGCTTGAGCTGCAGGGCGGCGGCCTCGCCCGGCTTCGCCCGCAGCATCTGCCAGCCCAGCCAGCCGAGGTAGAGCGCACCGCCCCACTGCACGACGCTGAAGGCCGTGGGCGAGGCCGCGAGCAAGGCCGCCACGCCCGCGACGGCGGCCCACATCAGCACCTGGTCTCCCAGGATCACGCCCAGCGTGGCCGCCAGGCCGCCGCGCACGCCGCCCTGGGCGGTGGCGCTGATGAGCGCCAGGTTGCCCGGGCCGGGGATGGCGAGGAACACCAGCACGGCGATGACGAAGGCGGGGTAGTCGGCGATGCCCAGCATGAACGGCTCCTGGTCGGGGGAGCCTCGATGCTAGGGCGTCAGGCTGGCGCGGGGCTTGCGCCGGGCGCGCTCAGTACGTCCGCCCGCCCTTGAACTGCGCATGCTGCTTGCGCTGCAGCGTCGTGTGCCGTTCCATGGCCTCGAAGGTCACGCGGGCGTGGGCATGCATGATGGCGATGCCCAGCGCGTCGGCCGCGTCCTTGCCCGGCACGCCTGGCAGGTTCAGCAGGCGCTGGACCATGAGCTGGATCTGCTCCTTGGCGGCCTGCCCATGGCCGGCGATGGCCTTCTTCATCTGCACGGCGGTGTACTCCGCCACCGGCAGCTCGCAGGAGACGAGCGCCGTGATCGCGGCCCCGCGGGCCTGCCCGAGCAGCAGCGTGGACTGCGGGTTCACGTTCACGAAGATGATCTCGATCGCCGCGCACTGCGCCTCGTAGCGCTGCTGCACCTCGCGGATGCCGTCGTAGAGGATCTTGATGCGACCCGGCAGATCGCCCGTGGGCACGCCCGAGGTCTTGATCGTGCCGCTGGCCACGTAGGCCAGGCGCGGGCCGTCCGCGTCGATCACGCCGAAGCCGGTCGTCTGCAGGCCGGGGTCGATGCCCAATATCCTCATCGCTGACCCCCTCGGGGGGCCTGGCACGAAGTGACAGGTTCGGGGGCCGTCATCACAGGGGCAGCCTGAAGTACCAGCGCACCGAATGGAAGAACACCGGCGCGGCAAAGCACAGCACGGCGATGCGGTCCAGCAGGCCCACGGCGCCGGTGATGTTGCTGCGGTTGCCCCAGTACTCGACGCCCGCGTCCTTCTTCAGCGCCTTCATCACGAGCGCGCCGAAGCTGCCCGCGCCGGCCGCGATGAAGGACATCACCAGCGCCTGCCCGGCCTTGAAGGGCGTGATCCAGTACAGCAGCGTGCCCACCACGGCCGCGGTGAGCGTGCCCACCCACCAGGCGCGCATCGAGAAGCTGCGGCTGATGCGGCGGGCCAGCGGCCGGCGGCGCAGGCGCTTGGCGGCCAGGTACTGCGCGATCTGCCCGCAGGCCGAGACGATCACCAGGAAGAAGAGCAGGAAGGCGCCGCGGCCCTGGTACTCGGGGTAGCTGGGGAAGTCCAGCAGCAGCAGGGCCGGCGCGTGCGAGAGCCCGTAGACGCAGACCATGATGCCCCACTGGATCTTGGCGTTGCGCTCCAGGAAGCGGCGCGGGTCGTCCGCCAGCGCGCTGGCCACCGGGATGGCCAGGAAGGCGTAGACGGGGATCAGCACCGAGAAGATGTCGAACTGCCGCGTGCCCACCAGCACGTACTGCAGCGGCAGGATCACGAAGAAGGCGAGGAGGAGGCTGCGGTGGTCGCCGCGGCGCGTGTGCATCAGCGTGATGAACTCGCGCAGCGCGAGGAAGCTGAACACGCCGAAGAGCAGGGTCGCGCCCACCGGGCCCGAGATCCAGGCGGCCCAGAACAGGCTCGCGAAGAGCCACAGCATGTTCAGTTCGTGGCGGAAGCGGCTCCAGCCGCGGTGCCAGTCGCTGTCGTCCTCGTCATCGGCCCGCTTCTTGAGCGAGAAGAGGAAGCTGCCGATGCTGGTGAGCATCAGCGCGCCGAAGAGCATCACGAACAGGAAGGCGACCTGCTCGCTGGAGTTGAGGGACTTGACCCAGCGCAGCCCGCTCATTCGCGCCACCCGCCGGGTTTGAGGGCCATGACTTCGGCACGGGCGCGCTCGAGGAAGGCGCGCTTGTCCTCGCCGTCCTTGATCTGCATGGGGGCGCCGAAGGTGACGGTGCACAGGATGGGCACCGGCACGACTTCACCCTTGGGCATGACGCGCTGCACGTTGTCGATCCAGGTGGGAATGAGCTTCACGTGCGGGAACTGCTCGGCGAGGTGGTAGAGGCCGGCCTTGAAGGTCTGCGGCTCGCCCTTGTTGGAGCGGGTGCCTTCCGGGAAGATCACCAGCGAGTCGCCCTTGGACAGGGCCTCGACGAGCGGCTCCAGGGGGTCTTCGTCCGGCGTGCTGCGGGTGCGGCTGACGTAGATGGCATTGAAGACATTGGAGGTGAGCCAGGTCTTGAGCGGGCTGGAGGTCCAGTAGTCGCGCGCGGCGATGGGCCGGGTCGCGGCGCGCAGTTCGCGCGGCAGCGAGGCCCAGATCAGCACCCAGTCGAAATGGCTCTGGTGGTTGGCGAAGTAGATGCGCTGCTCCGCCATGGGCGGGCAGCCTTTCCAGTGGCCCTGGGCGCCCGTGATCAGGCGGGCCAGGAAGGCCAGGAAAAGGCCGGTGGAGTCGGCAATGGACATGATGGGCGGGATTCTAGGGGGCCGGCGCACGGCCCGGCGGCCCTAGGATGGAGAGGAAACCCCAGAGTAGGGCGCCCGTCGGCGCGCCCATCGACCCAAGGAGACCCCGGTGATGCATCGACTTCCCTCGTTGTTCAGGCCCCTGCTGCTGGCGGGCATCGTGGCGGTGCCGACGGCCCTGTGGGCGGCGGATGTGCAGATCCAGGTGCTGGACCGCAGCGGCAAGCCCTTGCCCGAGGCCGTGGTGCTGCTGGACACCCAGCAGCCCGGCCCGCGCCCGGCGCCGCAGCTGGAGCAGACGATCACCCAGCAGCAGATGCGCTTCCAGCCGCAGGTGAGCGTGGTGTCGCCCGGCGCCCGGGTCGTCTTCACGAACCTGGACAAGTGGAACCACCACGTGCGGGGCGGCCTGAGCGGGCCGGGGGGCGTCTACCTGGACCCGACGCAGGGCTTCAGCTTCAAGCTGTCCGCCCGGCGGGAAGGCCAGCCCCTGGCCACCGCGACGCAGCAGCTGAGCCAGCCCGGACCCTACCTGCTGGGCTGCCATCTGCACGGCTCCATGCGGGGCCATGTCTACGTCAGTGACACCCCCTGGGCGGCGGTCAGCGACGACAAGGGTCAGGTCGTGCTCGCCGGTGTGCCCGACGGTCCCGCACGGGTGCGTGTCTGGCATGTGGACCAGCTGGTGGACGGGGCGCCGCAGGCCGTGCAGGTCGGCGGGGCCGGCGGCCCGGTGAAGCTCGCGACGTCCATCGAGGCCCGTGCCCGCAAGCCCCTGGCGGAGGAGCGGCCGCCCGGGTACTGAGGGCGCGGCGCCCGGTCAGCCGGCCGCGCGCATCATCAGCGCGGCCTTCTCGCCGATCACCATGCTCGGCGCGTTCGTGTTGCCACCGATCAGCGTCGGCATGATGGAGGCATCCACCACGCGCAGGCGCTCAAGGCCATGCACGCGCAACTCGGCATCGACAACGGCCATGGGGTCGCGGCCCATGCGGCAGCTGCCGACGGGGTGGTAGACGGTGTCGACGCGGCGGCGCAGCAGCGCGCGGATCTCGTCGTCGGTGTTTGCCTGGGCCTGCCACAGCTCGCGGGTCCAGAAGGCGCGCAGCGAGGGCTGGCGCATCAGCTCGCGGCTCAGCTTGAAGCCTTCCATGAGCTCGTCGACATCGGCCGGATCGGCGAGGAAGGCGGGGTCGATGAGCGGGGTGTCCTCGACGCGCGGGCCGCCCAGGCGCACGCTGCCGCGACTGCTGGGGCGCAGCAGGCAGACGTGGCAGGAGAGCCCGTGGCCGAGGCCCAGCTCCCGGGCGTGGTCGTTCACGAGCGCGATGACGAAGTGCAGCTGCACATTGGGCAGGGCCAGCTCGGGACGCGTCTTGAGGAAGCCGCCGCACTCGGCGAAGTTGGAGCTGATCATGCCCCGGCGCTCGCGCCGGTAGCGGGCGATGTTCTGCGCCAGGCGCACGCCGCCCTTGAGCGAGATGCCCACGGTGTCGAGGCTCTCGCTGAGGTAGCCGTGAACGAAGTCGGGGTGGTCCTGCAGGTTCTCGCCCACGCCGGGCAGATGGTGCTGCACGGGGATGCCGAGGTCCTGCAGATGCGCGCCCGGGCCGATGCCGGAAAGCATCAGCAGCTGCGGCGTCTGCAGCGCGCCGGCGCTGAGCACGACTTCGCGGCGGGCCTCGATCTGCACGCGCGGGCCGCCGAGGCGCATCTGCACGCCCACGGCGCGCCGGCCCTCGAGCAGCACGCGCTCCACCTGCGCGCCGGTGATGACACGCAGGTTGGGACGCTGGCGGTTCGGCTCGATGTAGGCCCGCGCGGCACTCCAGCGCTCGCCCTGGTGCTGCGTGACCTGGTAGACGCCGATGCCTTCCTGGTCGGGCCCGTTGAAGTCGTCGGTGATCTTCAGGCCCATGGCGCGGCCGGCGTCGAGCCAGGCCTGGTGCAGGGGGCTGTCGGTGCGCAGGTCGCTCACCTTCAGCGGACCGTCCTGGCCGTGCCAGGGGCCGCCGAGGCGCTCGTTGGCCTCGTTGCGGATGAACAGGGGCAGGAGGTCGTCGAAGGCCCAGCCGGGGTTGCCGAGCGCGGCCCAGTGGTCGTAGTCGGCGCGGTGACCGCGGACGTAGACCATGGCGTTGATGGCCGAGGAGCCACCCAGTGTGCGGCCGCGCGGCTGGTAGCCCCGGCGGCCGTCGAGCCCGGCCTGGGGCACGGTCTCGAAGGCCCAGTTGTTGAGCGTGGTGGGGATCTGGAAGACGCCCGCGGTGGGCGTGTTCACGACCCAGCCGTCCCCCCGGCCGCCGGCCTCGATGAGCAGCACGTCGACCGACGGGTCCTCGCTGAGGCGCGCAGCGAGCGCGCAGCCGGCGGAGCCGCCGCCGACGATCACGTAGTCATGGCTCTGGTCGAAGATCATGCCGCTCGGTCCTTCTCGTGCGTTTGCTGGCGACTGGGGTCAGGTCTTGCCCGGCGCGGGCCGGGCAGGGCTCAGACGATCTTGCGCAGCAGTCCGAAGATGGTCTTGAAGGTGTCGCCGTAGGGCGGCTGGAACAGGTGCGTGCCGGCGAAGCGGGACTGGACGAACACCGGCTTCAACTTGCTGAAGGTGTCGAAGCCCCATTCGCCGTGGTAGGCGCCCATGCCGCTGGCGCCCACGCCGCCGAAGGGCTGGGACTCCTGGCCGAGGTGCCAGATGCAGTCGTTGATGGTGACGCCGCCGGCGTGGGTGCGGGCCAGCACCTGCTCGCGGGCGCGGCGGTCCTCGCCGAAGAAGTACAGCGCGAGCGGGCGGTCGCCGGCGTTCACCTGGGCGATGGCCTGCTCGAGGCTGTCGTAGGGGACGATGGGCAGGATGGGGCCGAAGATCTCCTCGCGCATCAGCTGCATGTCGGCGCTGGGGTTCAGCACGACATGCGGCACGAGCTTGCGGCCGGCGCCGGGATCCAGCTCCTGCGGGTGGCTGGGCAGGAGCTCGGCGCCCTGGGCCTGGGCGTCGTCCAGCAGCTGCTGCAGCCGGGCGCGGTGGCGGGGCGTGGCGATGCTGGTGTAGTCGGGGTTGGCATGCACGGTGGGCACCATGCGCTGCCAGTGGCGCAGCACGGCCTCGGCCAGGGGGCGGACCATGTCGCGCGGGGCGAGCACGTAGTCGGGCGCGACGCAGGTCTGGCCCGCGTTGAGGAGCTTGCCGTAGGCGAGGCGCGAGGCGCTCAGCTCCAGATGGCAGCTGCGGTCGAAGATCGCGGGGGACTTGCCGCCCAGCTCCAGCGTGACCGGGGTGAGGTTCTTCGCGGCGGCCTGGGCCACGTGGCGGCCGACGGCGGTCGAGCCGGTGAAGAAGAGGTGGTCGAAGGGCAGGGCCGAGAAGGCGCGAGCGAGGTCGGCGTCGCCGTTCACGACCGTCATCTCCTCGGGGCTGAAGTGCTCGGCGACCATGCGGGCCATGAGGGCGGAGGTCGCGGGCGTCAGCTCGGAGGGCTTGATCATCACGCGGTTGCCGGCCGCGAGGGCGGCGAGGGCGGGGCCGGTGGTGAGGTAGTAGGGGTAGTTCCAGGGCGCGATGATGCCCACCACGCCGAGTGGCTGGGGCATGAGCGCGTTGCTGCCGGGCATGAAGTGCAGGGCCGTCGGCATGCGGCGGGTCTTCATCCAGCTGCGCAGGTGCTTGAGGGCGTGCTCGGCGCCGGTGATGCTGGTGAAGACCTCGGCGAGCATCGTCTCCTGGTGGGCGCGGTGCCCGAAGTCCTGGGCGATGGCCTCGCACAGCGCCTGCTCATTCTTGCGCGTCATCTCGATGAGGCGCTTGAGGCGGTCCTTGCGGACGGCCAGGCTCGGCATCGGCTCGCGGGCATAGGCGGCGCGCTGGCTCTCGAAGGCCAGCTGCAGGGCTTCCTGGGTCGAATGTTCCATGGCGGTGTGTCTCCTGCCGCGAGGCTAAGCCCAAACTGCGGTGCCACCAAGCGTGGCGACCCTCGGCTAGAGAAGCTCGTCTAGTCGCGGAGGTGACACCGGCGGCTGTGCCGATCCCGCCTGCATTGGCTGGCGCATCGCCGGGACGCGGGGGGCGGGATTGCTCCGTGTCCCCCGCCGTCGCCTGCGGCGCCGGCTCCTCCTTTACCTGCGCAATCCCGCCCCCCGCATCCCGGCTCGGGCACGATGGAGTCCTGACCCGATGACTGTGGCGCTGCACCGAAGGTGGAAGCCCTGAGCCCCAAGAACAAAGAAGCCCACCGGTGCAACCCGGTGGGCTTCGTTCAGTCTGGCGCCGCGCTGGAGGTGTCAACGCCATCCACAGGACCGCATCAAGAGCGCTCGGCACAGCCGGCGCTCGCCCCCAGCGACGACCGCTGATCCGGCTCTGCCGGGCAGTCGGTCGTGCCCCCTTGAGGGGGCGGCCGTCAGGCCGTAGGGGGTGGTCCAGTCAATGCCTAAAGTGGCGCACGCCGGTGAAGACCATCGCCACGCCGCGCTCGTTGGCGGCGGCGATCACTTCCTCGTCGCGCATCGAGCCGCCCGGCTGGATCACGCAGCTCGCGCCGGCGTCGGCCAGCACGTCCAGGCCGTCACGGAACGGGAAGAAGGCGTCGCTCGCCACCACGGAGCCCTTGAGGTCCAGGCTGGCGTTGGCGGCCTTGATGGCGGCGATCTTGGTGGAGTCCACGCGGCTCATCTGGCCGGCACCCACGCCCAGGGTCATGCCGCCGCCGCAGAAGACGATGGCATTGCTCTTGACGTACTGGGCCACGGTCCAGGCGAACATCAGGTCTTCCAGCTGCTGGGCCGAGGGCTGCAGGGTGGTGACCACCTTCAGGTCAGACGCCTTCAGGAAGTGGTTGTCGGCGCTTTGCAGCAGCAGGCCGGAGCCGATGCGCTTGCTGTCGCCCAGGTTGCGGCCCTGCAGCCACGGCGTGTCGCCGCCCGGGGGCAGGGCGATTTCCATCAGGCGGACGTTGACCTTGCTCTTGAAGATCTCGCGGGCCTCGGCGCTGAAGCCGGGGGCCATCAGCACCTCGACGAACTGCTTGGACACCAGCTCGGCCGCGGCGCCGTCCACCTCGCGGTTGAAGGCGATGATGCCGCCGAAGGCGCTGGTCGGGTCGGTCTTGAAGGCCTTGGCATAGGCCTCGGCCGGCGTGGCGGCCACGGCCACGCCGCAGGGGTTGGCGTGCTTGACGATCACGCAGGCCGGCGCGCTGAAGGACTTGACGCACTCCCAGGCGGCGTCGGCATCGGCGATGTTGTTGTAGGACAGCTCCTTGCCCTGCAGCTGCTTGCCCGTGACGATCGAGCCGGGGGCGGGGAAGAGGTCGCGGTACAGCGCGGCCGTCTGGTGGCTGTTCTCGCCGTAGCGCAGGTCCTGCACCTTCACGAAGGTGCTGTTCATCTGGGCCGGGTAGGCGGCCAGGCTGCCGTCGTCCTGGCGGGCGCTCAGGTAGTTGCTGATCGCGGCGTCGTACTGGGCGATGCGGTTGAAGGCGGCCACGCTGCAGGCAAAGCGGGTCTTGTCGCTGGTCTTGCCGTGGGCCTTGAGCTCCTCCAGCACGCCGGCGTACTGGCCGGCGTCGGTCAGCACGGTGACGTCCTTCCAGTTCTTGGCGGCGCTGCGCACCATGGCCGGACCGCCGATGTCGATGTTCTCGATGGCGTCTTCCAGCGTGCAGCCGGGCTTGGCGACGGTGGCCTCGAACGGGTAGAGGTTGACGGCCAGGATGTCGATGGTGGCGATGCCGTGATCGGCCAGCGCCTTCATGTGCTCGGGCAGGTCACGACGGGCCAGCAGGCCGCCGTGGATCTTCGGGTGCAGGGTCTTGACGCGACCGTCCAGCATCTCGGGGAAGCCGGTGTGGTCGGCGACCTCGGTCACCGGCAGGCCGGCGTCGGCCAGCAGCTTGGCGGTGCCGCCGGTGGACAGCAGGCGCACGTTCAGCGCATGCAGGGCCTGGGCGAAGTCGACGATGCCGGTCTTGTCGGACACGGAGATCAGGGCAGTCAGTTGCGTCATGGTGGACTCGGGATGGTGGGGATTCGGGGGCGGGCGGCGCGGGCCGTCGCGCTCAGAGCAGCTCGTGGTCGCTGAGCTTGCGGCGCAGGGTGTTGCGGTTGATGCCCAGCCATTCGGCGGCCTTGCTCTGGTTGCCGTCGGCCTTGGCCATCACGACTTCCAGCAGCGGCTTCTCGACCAGCTTGATCACCATGTCATGCATGGAATGGGGCACCTCGCCTTCGAGGTCCCGGAAATAGGCCTCGAGGTTCTCGCGGATGCACTGGTCGATGGGTTTGGGCGTCATGCCGATAGCCTTTGTTCTTCTGCGTCGTCGTCGTTGGCCGCGTCCAGGGCGGGCGGGAGATAGGGCAGGCGCTCGTGCTGGTCGGCCAGGGCGGCAAACCAGTCGGAGAGGGCCCGGACCTGCGCCTCGCAGCTGTCCAGCCGGTTCATGGCCTGGCGGAAATCCTCTCCGCCGGGCAGCGCCTTCACGGCCCAGGCGATGTGCTTGCGCGCGCTGCGCATGCCGCTGTCGCTGCCGTAGAGGCTGTAGTGGTCTTGCAGATGCTCGAGCAGCCAGTCGCGGGCCTCGAGCACGCGCGGGGCGGGCAGGTGCTCGCCGGTGGCGAGGAAGTGCGCGATCTCACGGAAGATCCACGGCCGGCCCTGCGCCGCGCGGCCGATCATCAGGGCATCGGCACCGGTGTGCTGCAGCACCTGCAGCGCGCGCTCCGGGCTGTCGATGTCGCCGTTGGCCACGACCGGGATGCCCACCGCAGCCTTCACGGCGCGCAGGGTGTCGTGCTCGGCCAGGCCCTTGTAGCCCTGCTCGCGGGTGCGGCCGTGGATGGTCAGCATCGCAATGCCGGCCTCCTCGGCCATGCGGGCGAGCGCCAGCGCGTTGCGCGCCTCGGCGCTCCAGCCGGTGCGCATCTTGAGCGTGACGGGCACGTCGAAGGGGCGGCAGGCCTCGACCACCGCTCGGACGATCTCCTCGGCCAGCGGCTCGTTCTGCATCAGCGCGGAGCCGGCCCACTTGTTGCAGACCTTCTTGGCCGGGCAGCCCATGTTGATGTCGATGATCTGGGCGCCGCGCTGGATGTTGTAGACGGCCGCCTCGGCCATCATCTGCGCCTCCGTGCCCGCGATCTGCACGGCGATGGGGGCGGTCTCGCCCTCATGGTTGGCACGGCGCGAGGTCTTGAGGCTGTTCCAGAGGTCCTTGCGCGAGGTGACCATCTCGGAGACCGCATAGCCCGCGCCGAGCCGCTTGCAAAGCATGCGGAAGGGGCGGTCCGTCACCCCGGCCATGGGCGCCACGAACAGCCGGTTCGGCAGCGCATGGGCGCCTATCCGCAGCGGCGTGGCCAGCGGTGAGGGCAGGTGGGAGGACATGGGAGGGGGTGGGCGGCTGCTCAAAAAAGAGGCAAGATTATACCGCCCCGCCCCCCGCACTCAGCGCAGGGCCTGGCGCACGACCAGCTTCAGGCCCGACCAGACGGCGTCGACCGCGCAAACCTTCACGTCCACCCAGCCCAGCGGCAGGGCCTGCTCGCGGATGACGTCCTCGGTGATCGTGGTCGGCACGCGGGACGCTTTCTTCGGCCAGGAGATCCAGACGACGGCGTCCGGGCGCAGGGTCCGGCGCCAGTCCCGCAGCAGGGCGGCGAGCGACTCGGCGTCACTCAGGAAGGCATGGGCGATGTCGACCGCCGGCGAGGCCGTCTCGACAAAGGTCAGCGCCGGCGGCCGCGGGACGAGCGTCGTGTCGAGGTAGCCGGGTGGGGCCCCGAGGAGGAGCAGTCGCTGCCCGTCCTCAAGCCCCAGCTTGCGGGCCAGCGGCGTGCCGGAGTAGCCCGCGGGGGTCATGCGGCGTCCGGCGTCAGGGCTGGGTCGGCTGCACGGTCTGCTTGCGCCAGAGCTGGATCGACTGGCTGATCCAGTCGTTCATCAGCGGGGTCTTGGCGAGCTTGTAGACCGCGCGGGCCAGCTTGCCGCGCAACTCCGGCGTGTTGCAGGCGGACTTGTGGGACAGCGTCAGGTGCAGCGGCTCCTTCGCCACGGCGCCCTCGAGCTGGCGAACGTCCGTGATGCCCATCTTGGCCAGGAAGGCATCGCCGGGGCCGTCCTCGTAGACCAGGTAGTCGGCGCGGCCCTTCTGCAGGATCTGGATGGCCTGCTCCAGGCTCGCCACCTGCGTGATCTTGAGGTTCTCGCGCGCGTAGCGGTCGAAGTCCTCGCCGAAGCTGTTGTTGATCACCGTGACGCCCTGGCGGCCCTGCAGGTCGCCCCAGCGGCGGTACTTCAGCTTGCTGCCTTCCTTGGTCCAGACCGCCGAGCGGGTGTCGCGGAACGAGGGGTGGAAGTAGTCCATGTACTCGGTGCGCGGCACGGTGAAGAAGGCCCCGGCGATGAGGTCCACCTTGCCGGCGCGCACCTCTTCCTGGACGCGACCCCAGGGGCCGACGTAGCGCACCTCGATCGGAATGCCGATCTCCTTGGACAGCCACTGCATCATCTCGGCGTTCGCGCCGATGAGGCGGTTGTCGTCCTCCGGCGAGCGCCAGAGATAGGGCGGGTACTGCGGATTGCCGGAGGCCAGCAGGTGCCGGCAGGCCTCGTCGGCAAAGGCCGGACGGACCAAGCCCAGCGCCGGACCCAGCAAGGCCAGACAGACGACTCCGGTTCTTGAGATGTTCAGCATGCCAGTGACCTCTTGGCCGTGCGCCCCGTCGCGCACTGTCGACGGTCGGACCGGCCTGCGGATTCTGTGCCGCGCCGGTCCTGCTTGTGCGTTCCCTGAATCAATGAGTGTGCATGCCTTCCGTCATGGCTGCAACCCGCCGGCGCAAGGGACTGTGGCGTCCCTCGCATAATGGCCCGCATGGAGCAATCGCTGATGGACGCGCTGGCCACGCTGCTGGCCTTCTTCTCGCTGCCGCAGGTCGGCCTGCCGGCGCTGTTCTTGATCGCCCTTTTCTCGGCCACGCTGCTGCCGCTGGGCTCGGAGCCGGCGGTGCTGGCGCTGGTCAAGCTGGAGCCGACGCTGTTCTGGCCGGCGGTGCTGGTGGCCACGGCAGGCAACACGGTCGGGGGCGGCATCACCTGGGCCATGGGTTACGGGGCGGAGCGCGTCTACGAAGGGCGCACGCACCACAGCCCCGGCAACCGCGCCCTGCGCTGGCTGGAGCGCTTCGGCCCGAAGGCCTGCCTCCTGAGCTGGCTGCCCGTCGTGGGCGACCCGCTGTGTGCCGTGGCGGGCTGGCTCAAGCTGCCGTTCTGGCCCTGCATGCTCTATATGCTGATCGGCAAATTCCTGCGCTACCTCTGCATGACCGCGCTGCTGCTCTGGGTTTTCCCGGGCCAGTGGGGGGCTTGATCCAGCGCAAAGCCGGCCACAATCCCTGCCATGCGGCGCGGGCTGCCCGCCTGCCGGACGCCGGGCGTCGAGGAAACGCCCTTTCATGAAAAGGCCCGGGCACGGGCCGAACCGCCAAGAGAATCCCCATGAGCAAGACCGCCTACTCCGCGCTGTGCGCCCGCCATGTGCGCATGTACCGCCTCTCCCACCTGCACTCCATCGCGTCCTGGGACCAGTCCGCCAACATGCCCGCCAAGGGCAACGAGGCGCGCTCGCTGGCCCTCGCCGAGATGGGCGGCCTGCTGCACCAGCTGGCGACTGAGGCCGAGCTCAAGGGCCTGCTGGACGCGGCGGCACAGGAAGACCTCGATGACGTTGAGCGCGCCAACCTGCGCGAGATGCAGCGGGCCTGGCGCGCCAGCAATGCCCTGCCGCAGTCGCTGGTCGAGGCCAAGAGCCTGGCCAACTCGCGCTGCGAGCATGCCTGGCGCAGCCAGCGTCCGGCCAACGACTGGTCGGGCTATGTCGAGAACCTGCGCGAGGTCGTGCGCCTCGCCCGCGAGGAAGCGCGCTGCCTCTCGGCGGTGACAGGTCTTGCCCCTTACGACGCCCTCATGGACCAGTACGAGCCCGGCATGCGCTCGGCCGAGGTCGACCGCGTCTTCGGTGATCTGCGCCAGTGGCTGCCGGGGCTGATCCGCGACGTGCTGGAGAAGCAGTCGCGCGAGACGGTCCTCCGCCCGGTGCCGCCCTTCGCGCAGGCGGCGCAGAAGGCGCTCGGCCATGACGCCATGCAGCTGATGGGCTTCGACTTCGAGGCCGGCCGCCTCGACGAGAGCGCGCATCCCTTCTGCGGCGGCGTGCCCGAGGACGTGCGCATGACCACGCGCTACCGCGAGGACGACTTCCTGCCGAGCCTCATGGGCACCATCCACGAGACGGGCCACGGCCGCTACGAGCAGAACCTGCGCCGCGACTGGCTGGGCCTGCCCATCGCCAATGCGCGCTCGATGGGCCTGCACGAGAGCCAGAGCCTGTCCTTCGAGATGCAGCTGGGCAGCCACCCCGGCTTCGCGGGGCTGCTGCGACCGCTGGTGGTCCGCCATCTGGGCGACCAGCCGGCCTTCGAGGTGGGCAATCTGAACCGCCTGCTGACCCGCGTGAAGCCGGGCTACATCCGCGTCGATGCCGACGAGGTCACCTACCCGGCCCACGTGATCCTGCGCTATGAGATCGAGCGGCCGCTGATCGAAGGGCAGATCGAGGTGGAGGACATCCCGGCGCTGTGGGACGCCAAGATGCAGGAGCTGCTGGGCCTGGACACCCGCGGCAACTTCAGCGACGGCCCGATGCAGGACGTGCACTGGGGCGCCGGCCTCTTCGGCTACTTCCCCTGCTACACGCTGGGCGCGATGTATGCGGCGCAGTTCTTCGCCGCCATGCGCCGCGAGACGCCGGACCTCGATGCCCGCATCGCGGCCGGTGACCTGGCGTCGGTGTTCGACTGGCTGCGCAGCCGCATCTGGAACGAAGGCAGCCGCTGGGAGACGCCGGAGCTGGTGCGCCGCGCCAGCGGCGAGGCGCTGAACCCGGCGCACTTCCAGGCCCATCTGCGCGCCCGCTACCTGGGCTGAGGCCCCGGGCGCGGCCCGCCGGCGACGGCGGGAGGCTGCACCAACAAGAAGAGGCCCCGCGGGGCCTCTTCTCGTTTTCTTCTTCTGGAACAGCAGCTCGGCGGCTGCGCGGTGCGGGTACGTGCCCGCGCCGTTTTTTCAACGACGTCTCTTGCGGACCCTGTGAGGGTCAGGCCTTGCGGCGGCGTGCCATGAACAGGGCCGCGGCGGCGCCGGCCAGCAGGGCCAGGCTGCCGGGTTCCGGCACGGTGCTCTTGGCGGCGGCGTTCGCCACCTGCGTCACGGACACGGCATCCAGCGAGGTGCCGAAGCCGTCCGACTTGCCCACGCCGCCGAAGCGCAGCGTGGTGCTGGTGCCCGTGGCGACGAAGTCCTGCTCGAAGCGGGTCCAGGCGGTGGTGAGGTCCTGGCCGACCACGCCGCTCAGGGCGTCGACGGACCAGTTCAGGCCGTTGCTGTTGGCGCCCTGGCTGTCCGTGCGGTTGGCCCAGACGAAGCTCAGGTGGTAGGTGGCGCCGACGATGGTCGTGAAGCTCTGCGAGATCCAGCTGTTCTTGGTGGTGTCCAGCTCGACGAAGTTCAGGCCGTCGAAGGCCTTGCCCGCCACGTTGTTGCGCACTTCGATGCCGAAGGGGCCGGCGGCCCAGTTCGTCAGGCTGCCGTAGATGCTCCAGGAATTGCCGCCCTGGACGTCGGATTCGAAGCTGCCGTTCTTGACGAGGTTGATCGGAGCGGCCTGGGCCAGGAGGGAGGCGGCGCCGAGGCCGAGGGCGAGGAGGAACTTCTTGGACACGATGCGAACGGCTGAAAATGCACCGGCGGTGCGATGGTTGAATTGTTCAGGGAGGCCCCGCGGGAGGGACCCCCTCATGCGGTGGGGTCAGGCCTTGCGGGGTGTGACGCCCGTCACGCTTGCCTGCGTTTCAGGCTGAAGGCGCGCCCGAGGGGCGGTGCGCCGGGCCCGCGCTCAGGGCGCGTGCACGCCATGGCGCGCCTCGAGCAGGCTCAGGGCCTGATCCAGCCGGGCCATGGCGATGGCGGCACGGCTTGGCGTCTTGAGGGCGCCCGGCACCAGCTCGCGCTTGCTGTCGCACAGGCGGTCCAGACGCAGCGTCAGGCCGTGGCGCGCCAGGGTGGGGGCCAGGTCTTGCGCACGCTCCAGCAGCTGGCGCCGCGTGGCCTGGTAGGCATGCTCGGCCAGGTGCCGGCGCTGTGAATAGCTGAAGGTGTTGGCCATGAACAGCTCGGCGTCGCGCTTGTTCGGCTCGAACAGCAGGATGTCGGTGTCGGGGTGGCTGCGGGCGTAGCCCTTCATGCCCAGCTCCAGCCGCGAATGGATCAGCGAGCGCAGGGTCTGCGACAGCACGACCGGCAGTCCGCCGTCGACCAGGCGCGGGATGCGCTGCCCCTTCGGCCGGCTGCTGCGGTGCGGCTCGTGCTCCTGCACGCCGGGCTCGCCTTCGTACGGCACCAGCGGGTTCAGGCACAGCAGCAGGTCCAGCCCTTCCTGCAGCAGCACGGAGGCGTGGATGGTCTTCTTCAGCGCGCCGTCGACGTAGAAGCGGCCGTCGATCTCGACCGGCGGGAAGAGGCCCGGCAACGCGGCGCTGGCCTGCACGGCCTTGGACACGGGGACGTGGTCCCAGCCGGGCAGGCCGAAGGGCACGGCCTCGCCGCTGTCGAGGTCCGTCGCGACCAGCACGAGGCGGTGGCGCAGCTTGCGGAAGTCGTCGCTGCGGCCCGGGCGGCTGAACTGCGCGTGCAGCTGCTCGGCGAGGGCCTCGCCGGACAGCAGACCGGCCGGCAGGGCGCGGCCGAGACGCTCGAAGGCGCCGAGCACGGAGCGACCCTGGACCAGCGTCTGCCACAGCGCCGTCCCGACGAGGCCGGGCACGGTGCGCAGGCGGCGCCAGTACTCGTCCCAGGCGGGGTGCAGCAGCACCGAGGGGTCGAAGCTGTCGGCCGAGCGGGCGCTGTTCTCGATGAAGGCTTCGGAGAGGTCGCGCGGCGAGAGGCCGTTGATGAGGCCGGCCGCGATGAAGCCGCCGGCGCTGACGCCGATGTAGCTGCTGCAGTTGCGCAGGTCCAGGCCGTCGATGGATTCCTCGAGCGCGCACAGGGCGCCGATCTCGTAGATGGCGCCCAGCGGGCCGCCGCCGGCCAAGGCCAGGCCGATCCGGGGACCGTCCTTGGGCCGGTCGGCACGCCGCCGCCTCGGTGCTGCGGTGGCGGCCGGGGCCGAGGGCCGGGCGCGCGACGGGGAGCGGGGGCGGGAGCTGGCGTTCATGCGATGGCGGATCCTGTTTGTCTCGCTCAAGAAACGGACACGCCGCCTCGGTGAGCCTCGCCCCGACGGAACGGGACTGGCGCGAGGCGGCAGGTCACGGGCGCTCTGGCGGCGCCTTGCGGGCCCCGCTCAGGCAGGGCCTCGTGCGTCAGGCTCAGGCCTGCGCGGCTTCGGCGGCCGGGGCTGCAGCCGCCGGAGCGGCCGGCTTGGCGGCGGCCTTGCGGGCGGCGGGCTTCGCAGCGGGCTTGAACACGGCCGTCTTGGCAGCCGGCTTGGCGGCGGGCTTGGCCGCAGGCTTCGACGCCTTGGCTGCCGGCTTGGCCGCGGCCTTCTTGGCAGCGGGCTTGGCAGCAGGCTTGGCGACGGCCTTCACGGCCTTCTTGGGCGCGGCCTTGGCGGCAGGCTTGGCGGCCGCAGCCTTCTTGGCCGGCTTCTTGGCCGGGGCGATGCCCACGGCGGCGCTCAGCGCATCGATGCGGGCGATCAGCTGCTCGACGTCCTTGCTGCTGGGCACGCCCAGGCGGTTCAGGGCGCGGGCGACGCGTTCCTCGAAGATGGTCTCGAGCTTGTCCCAGTGCTGGCCGGCCTTGGCACCGACTTCACCGGCCATGCCGCTCATCTTGTTGGCCACGGCACCGATCTTTTCCTCGGCGGCGGACTGGGTCTTCTTCTGAAGCTTCATGCCTTCCTTCACCAGGGTCTCGAAGACCTTGCCACCTTCGCCCTGGGCCTTGGAGAAGGCACCCAGGCCGGCGGCCCAGATCTGCTGGGCGGAATCCTTGATCGTCTGGGCAACCTGGTTGTCCAGCAGGCCGGCGGGCAGTGCACCACCGAAAGCGCTGTTGGAGGCGGCCTTGTTCTTGGCAGCCATTTTCTGCAGCTTCTTGACCATTGTTGAGTCCTTTTCTTGAGGTGGAACTACGCGAGAGTCGCTGAACTTTTCCACGCGGCATTGTGGCGCCGGCGCAGGCCCTCCAGCAGGGATGGAACCACTATAGGCCCGGGGGGACGGTGCCGCTCATCCAATCCTAGTGTGCGGTCTCTATGCTCTAGAGTCGGCCCTGGGGAAAGCGCGCAGCGGTGAAACCCGGGGTTTGGACAAGAATCGTCGCGCAGCTTCGCCTCCAGAGGCCAACCAAGAACACAGGAGAGACACGATGCAGTACTTCGTCACGGGCGCCACGGGCTTCATCGGCAAACGGCTGGTCAGGAAACTCCTGGCCCGGCGCGGGAGCACGGTGTACTTCCTGATGCGCGAGGAGAGCCGCGACAAGCTGCCGGAGCTGCTGGCCTGGTGGGGCGTGAGCAAGACGCGGGCGATCCCCGTCTACGGCGACCTCACCGGCAAGAAGCTGGGCGTGAGCAGCGAGGACATCAAGAGCCTCAAGGGCCAGATCGACCATCTCTACCACCTGGCCGCCGTCTACGACCTCAAGGCCGACGAGGAAAGCCAGATCCGCACCAATGTCGAGGGCACGCGGAACATGATCGACTTTGCCGCGGCGATCGACGCCGGGCACGTGCACCATGTCTCCTCCATCGCGGCGGCCGGCCTGTACGAGGGCGTGTTCCGCGAAGACATGTTTGACGAAGCGGAAAACCTCGACCACCCCTACTTCAACACCAAGCACGAGAGCGAGAAGCTCGTGCGCAAGGACTGCCGGAAGCCCTGGACCGTCTACCGCCCCGCCATGGTCGTGGGGGACTCGCAGACCGGCGAGATGGACAAGGTCGACGGCCCCTACTACTTCTTCAAGCCCATCCAGCGGCTGCGCCAGATCCTGCCGCCGTGGATGCCCTCCATCGGCCTGGAGGGCGGCCGCGTCAACATCGTGCCGGTGGACTACGTGGTCAACGCGCTGGACCACATCAGCCACCAGGTGAAGGGCGGCGGCGGCTGCTTCCACCTCGTCGACCCCGTGGGCTACCGCGTGGGCGACGTGCTGGACATCTTCTCCAAGGCCGCGCACGCGCCCAAGATGAACCTCTTCGTGAATGCGGCCCTGCTGGGCTTCATCCCCAAGAGCGTCAAGAAGGGCCTGATGGCGCTGGCGCCCGTGCGCCGCATCCGCCACGCCGTGATGAAGGACCTCGGGCTGCCCGAGGACATGTTCACCTTCATCAACTACCCCACGCGCTTCGACTGCCGCGAGACCGAGAAGGCGCTCAAGGGGTCAGGTATTGCCTGCCCCAATCTGCATGACTACGCGTGGCGGCTTTGGGACTACTGGGAGCGCCACCTCGATCCGGACCTGATGATCGACCGCAGCCTGCGCGGCGCGACTGCCGGCAAGGTCGTGCTGGTGACGGGCGGCTCCTCGGGCATCGGCCTGGCGGCCGCGAAGAAGTTCGCCGAGGCCGGTGCCATCACCATCATCTGCGCCCGTGACGAGGGCAAGCTCGAGGAGGCCGTCAAGGAGATCCGCGATCACGCCGGCAAGGCCGCGCAGGTGCACAGCTACTCGGCGGACATCGCCAGCGAGGAGAGCTGCGCCGGCATGATCGCCTGGATCAACGAGAACTTCGGCGGCGTCGACTTCCTCATCAACAACGCCGGCCGCTCCATCCGTCGCGCCATCGAGTCCAGCTACGACCGCTTCCACGACTACGAGCGCACCATGCAGCTGAACTACTTCGGCTGCCTGCGCGTCACCATGGGCCTGCTGCCGGGCATGGTCGCGAAGAAGAAGGGGCATGTGGTCAACATCTCGTCGATCGGGGTGCTGACCAACGCGCCGCGCTTCTCGGCCTATGTCGCTTCCAAGGCCGCGCTGGACGCCTGGACGCGATGCGCCTCGAGCGAGTACGCCGACCTCGGCATCACCTTCACCACCATCAACATGCCCCTGGTGCGCACGCCCATGATCGCGCCCACCAAGATCTACAACAACGTGCCGACCCTGGCGCCCGAAGAGGCCGCCGACATGATCGCCCAGGCCTGCATCGCCAAGCCCGTGCGCATCGCGACGCGCCTGGGCATCACGGGCGAGCTGATGCACGCGCTGGTGCCGCGCGTGGCGCAGATCGTGATGAACACGAGCTTCCGCATGTTCCCCGACAGCGATGCGGCCAAGGGCGAGAAGGGCGGCAAGCCGCAGCTCTCGCCGGAGGCCATCGCGCTGCAGCAGATGATGCGGGGGATCCACTTCTGAGGCCGGCAGGAGCCCTGCATGTGCCCCTTGGCCGCCGGTTGCTGGCCGCCAGTTGCTGGTCGCGGCCCTGTCCTGATCCCCGGGGGGCGCGAGGGACGTTCGGGGCCATGACCGAGGAGCGCAGACCCCTGCAGAAGTCCGCGCCCGCCCTTGATCCCGACGCCTACCTGGCCTCACTCGCCGGCTGGCAGCGCCTCTACGTCCAGGCCGTGCGCACCGAGACGCTGGCCGCGGCGCCCCTGGCCGAGACCGTCACGTGGGGCCACCTCGTCTATCACTCCAACGGTCCGGTGCTGCTGATCCGCGCCGAGCCGCAACGCGTGCTGTTCGGCTTCTGGCGAGGCCAGCGCCTGCGCGCCATCGAGCCCCGGCTCAGGCCGGGCGGCAAGTACGAGATGGCCACGCTGGAACTGCACGCAGACACCCCGCTTGAACGCGCCGTCGTGGGGCGTCGGGTGAGGGAGGCGGTGGCGCTCAATGGGGTGATGGGGCATCACCCTCCCTCACCGCCCACCTCACGGCCCACCTCGCCGCAAAGCGCCGCCGCAGCGCCGCGAATTTCAGCGTCCTCCTTGAGGCAGCGTGGCGGGGCTCAGGCTTCTGGAGCGCCAGCAGCAGGTCGCGGGTGAGCCGCTTGAAGATCAGGAGGTGGGCCTGCCACTGCTTGTCATTGCGCGTCGCGATCACGACCACGGCGCGCTTCTCGGGCAGGAGGAAGACCGCCATCCCGCCGGTGCCTGCCCCTCAGAGGCTGCGATGGCCGAAGCTGAGCACGCGGGTGATGACCCATCGGTCCTGCTCCTGGTGCCAGATGATGACGAAGTCGGCGGCGCCTTCGCAGGCCCCGGACTGGAGCTGGCAGAACTGATGGACACCCGTGGAGATCGCCCCGAAGTCCTTGATGGGGTAGACGCGCAGGCTGCCTGGCACGAGTTCGCGGCGGAAGTTGCCGCAGACATGCTTCTGCGTGTTGGCGATCATGTCCTTGCGGTTCCAGGTCACGCCGCCGTTGTCGTGATAGAACTCCACGGTCTCGGAGAAGTACCCGGCATGCCTGTCGAGCTGGCCAGGCGCCGCGCAGGTGTTGAAGGCGGAGAACACCTCGGCATCCAGCTTGGCAATCTGCTCGAAGAGCGGGCCCGAAACCTCCGGCGCCGGCGCGGTGGACGCGGGCGCGCTCAGGGCGCTGCCGGCGGCGATGCTCAGGAGGGCGAGTATCGAGAAGGCGGTGTGAGTCTTCAAAGCTGCTCCAGGTGGGTCCGTGTTGCAAAGGTTCCGCCGGCATGGGGCGGCGTCTTCACATGCTCCCTGGCACTCGGTCGAAGCGCAAATCCGATGCGACAGAACGCAAACTTCGGCGACCCGGCGGTGGCCTATCGGCAGGCCCCCGTCTCTCGAACGACATAGTCCCCGCGCGGCAGCCCCCGCACACGGAACTCGAGGACCATCGGGAAGGCAATGGCCGGAATCGGCTCGCCCGGCGCGTGGGTTCTCTGGCGGGTCGCATAGCAGAGGTGCAGCGCCTGCTTGCTGCTGACGACGCGGGCGCCGGTCTCGACGATCGATTCGGAGCCTGTGCCATGCCCCAGGGCCCAGGCCGACAGCGTGCCGTCCTTGTTCCACGAGGGCTTGGGCAGGGGCTTGTCGTAGGAGGCCCAGGCATCCATCTCGGTATGAATCTTCAGGCTCACCTCGGCGGCCTGCAGCGGGAGCGACAGCGGCAGCAGGCAAATAGGGAGGAGGGCGCGCATCGCTGGCAGGGTCTCTCCGAAGGTCAGCGTGGCGCGGCCCGGAGGCCGGGTGTCCGCTGAGGAGAAAGATGGGTGCGCGTCATCGTAGCAAGACCTGACCCCTGCCAGGGGGCCCCCGGCGGCTCGGCTTCCGCCCTGCGCCCTCAGCTCTCCGGGTCGTCGCCGAACTCCCGCAGCTCCTGCGCACACCGGCAGGCCGCGGCGATCCTCGCAGACCACAGCAGGGCGTCCTCGCGCGAGGGAAGTTCCAGCACGCAGAAGCCGCCGTCAAGCTCCCGGGTCTGGGGATAGGTTCCATGGCTGACCGAGCCGTCCGGGGCGACCCTGACGGGCGCGACTGCGCCGTTGATGCCGCCTCCGAACACATACACGCCGGCCGCCTTGGCCGCGCGGATGACCTGGCGCGCGGCCTCGCCGACAGCGGGCAGGTCCTCGGCGGGGACAGTCATGGCGGGGGCGGGGAAGGAGATCAGAAACTTCGTCATCGTTCGTCCTCCGGGATCATCGGCATTGTCGGGGAAACCGTCCCATGCGGACGGCAAGGGGGCGGCGCGGGGCCGCCTCGCCCTGCCGTGCAGGCCGGCGCTGTCACAAATGTTTGCAGCGGGCCCTCAATCCCCCTGCTTCAATGCGAGCCGAACGGCGGCGGCCCCTCGCCGCGCGGAGTGAGTGATGCGACGCAACAAGATCAAGCAGACGGGCCAGGCCGGCCTGCTGGCCTGTTCGATGGCCCTGGCCGCCTGCGGCGGTGGCGGTGCAGACTCGCCTGCACCTGCACCTGCACCTGCACCAACGCCTTCGCCTTCGCCGACACCGACACCGACACCCACGCCCACGCCCACGCCCACGCCCACGCCCGGCGCTGCCCCGCAGCTGGGCGGCTGCGACGTCTTCCCCGCCACCGCCGTCTTCAACACGCGCATCGACGACGCGCAGCGCTTCCCCGTGCACGCCAGCAGCGCCACCTGGATCGCCAGCATCGGCACGACGCGCGCTTTCCATCCGGACTGGGGCACGAACGAGAACCCGCAGCAGACGGTCGATTACTACGGCATCCCCTTCAACGTGGTCGACGGCAGCAGCACGCCCTCGGCCACCACGGCCTGGCCGACGGTGTCCTTCCACCCGATGGACCCGCGGGCCGGCAGCGGCGACGGCGCCCCCGACGAAAGTGACTGCGCGGCGCCGGCGGCGGGTGGCTACGAGATCACGCGCAACTGCAGCACGCTGCCGGCGTCGGGCCGCCGCTTTCCCTTCCCGCGCGACGAGCTGCTGAAGGCCGAGGGCGGCGCCTGCAACGATGCGCGGCAGTGCGGCGACCGGCATGTCCTCGTCGTCGAGCAGGGCCGGTGCCGGCTGTGGGAGAGCTATGCCAGCTACCAGCTCAATGGCCAGTGGTACGCCTACTCGACCGCCGCCTGGGACCTGAAGAGCCCCGCGATGCGGCCGGACACCTGGACCTCGGGCGATGCCGCCGGCCTGCCGATGCTGCCGCTGCTGGCGCGCGCCGCCGAGGCGACGGCCGGGGAGATCCGCCATGCCTTGCGCATCACGCTGCGCGACAGCGTGATGGCTCGCAGCCACGTCTGGCCCGCCCGCCACCATGCCGGGGGAGACACGCCCGGCGGCGTGCCCTTCGGCGCCGTCCTGCGGCTGAAGGCCGGCTTCACGCCGCCCGCGGCCTGGAGCGCACAGGCCAAGGCGCTGGCCCTGGCCATGCAGCGTTACGGGCTCTACGTGGCGGACATCGGCTCCGACCTCTACGTGCAGGGCGAGCCCAGCGCGCAGTGGCAGGACGCGACGATCTCCCAGCTGAAGACGCTCAAGGCCTCGGACTTCGAATTCGTGGACCTGGGCGCCATCACGGGTGACAGCCGCTTCCGGGGCGACTCGTTCCAGGCGAGCTGGTAGGCGCGATCGTCGCCCCGGTCAGGCCCTGGACGTGGGCTTGGGCTTGAAGAGGTGCACCGTCTCGCCCCGCGCGAGCATCGCCACGAGCTGGGCGATGCGCCGGGCGCGGGTCTCGGGCTTCACGGCGGTCTGGATGCGCCACAGCACGGCGTAGCGATTCGCCGCGTTGAGGGTGGCGAAGAAGTCCCGGGCGGCCGGCTCGGCGTCCAGGGCCGCCCGCAGGTCCTCGGGCACCGTGGCCGTGCGCGCGCTGTCGTAGGCCTGGGCCCAGCGCCCGTCCGCCTTGGCGGCCTCGATCTGCGCATGGCCCGGCGCCTGCATGCGGCCGGCCTCGATCAGCGCGGCCACCTTCTCGACATTGACCTTGGACCAGAGGCTGCGCGCGCGCCGGGGCGTGAAGCGCTGCAGGAAGTGCTGCGCGTCGAGGCTCTTCTTCTGGCCGTCGATCCAGCCCCAGCACAGCGCGATCTCCACCGCCTCCGCGTAGGTGACGCTGGGCTCGGCCGCGCCCTTCTTGGCGATCTGCAGCCACAGCCCGTCGGACGTGGCGTGGTGCTTGCGCAGCCAGGTCTCGAAGGCGCGGGCGTTCTTGAACAAGGACGGCGCGTCCTGACTGACGGAGTCGGGCTTGAGGGCAGGCATCGTGCGAGTGTGCCGCAATCCTCCTGCGCCAGGCGCCCTCGCGCCGCCTCGCCCACCCCAGCACGAGGGCCCAATCCAGAGCGCCTAACCCAGAGCGCCCGGCGCTCGCCCCGGCACGACACCCGAAGGGCCGGCTTCACCGGCCCTGCGGGTGGGCCCCCTGGGGGGCTGAGGCTGTGCACCAACGCGCCACCAACGCGCCACCAACGCCCGGCGTCTGTGCCGGACGAAGGACCGGGCCTCGGGCCCGGTGCGGCCGGCCAGGCGCCGAAGGTCAAAGGGGGATCACCACTCCAGAACCAGCTTGCCCTGCGTGTGCCCGCTCTCCAGCTGGGCGTGGGCCCGCTTCAGGTGATGGGCGTCGACGGGCCCCAGCACCTCGCTGAGCGTGCTGTGCAGCGTGCCGGCGTCGGCCCACTGTGCCAGCTGCGCCAACAGGCGGCCCTGCTCGGCGATGTCGTGCGTCTGGTGCAGCGGGCGGGCGAACATCATCTCCCAGTGCAGGGACACGGCCTTGCCCTTGAGCTGCATGACGTCGAGTGCGCCGGCCTCGAAGTCGTCGATCAGGGCCAGGCGGCCCTGCGGCTCGATGAGGGCGATGAAGTCCGCGAAGTGCTGCGGCGTGTGCGAGAGGCTGGCGATGTGGCGCACCGGCGGCACGCCCTGGGCCGCCAGCGCGGCGACCTGCGGCGCCAGCGGCTGGCGATGGTCGATGACGTGATGCGCGCCCAGCGCCTTCAGCCGCGCCACCTCCTGCGGGCGCGAGCCGGCATCGCCCAGCGTCGCGATCACGGTCAGGTGGGGCTGCCGGCGCGCCAGCTGCAGCAGGATGGAGCCCACGCCGCCGGCCGCGGCCGTGACCAGCAGGGCCACCGGGCGCTCGGGGGACTGCTGCACCTGCAGGCGGTCAAAGAGCAGCTCCCAGGCGGTGATGCCGGTGAGGGGCAGGGCGGCGGCCTGCGCGTCGGTCCAGCGTGCGGGGGCGTGGGCGGCGATGCGGTGGTCCACGGCCTGCCACTCGGCATAGCTGCCCGGGCGGTTGATCTCGCCCGCCCACCACACGCGGTCGCCGACGGCAAAGCCGCTCACCGCGCTGCCCAGGGCGCGCACCACGCCCACGCCGTCCCAGCCCAGGATCTGCGCCTGCCCGTCGGCCGAAGCGCGGCGCTGGCGCACCTTCACGTCCACGGGGTTGACGGCGATGGCGCGGACCTCGACGAGCAGGTCCTGCGGGCCCGGCTGCGGCTCGGGCAGGGTGAGGTCGATGAGGGACTCGGGGGCGCTGATGGGCAGGGACTGGTAGTAGCCGACGGCTTTCATGGAAGGACTCCTGGTGTTGCGTTGCAGACCACGGTGGTGTGCATGACCGGAACTGTGCGGCGAACGGGACTTTCAAACCAGCGGTTCTGGCATCATTCAGCTTCAAATGAAAATTGAAAATACCTCCGAGCTCCGCCTGCTGGTGGAATGCGCCCGCCGCGGCAGCCTGAGCGCCGCCTCGCGGGAGATGCAGCTGAGCCCGGCCGCCGCGAGCGCCATGCTCAAGCGCCTGGAGACGCGCCTCGGGGTGCGCCTGATGGAGCGCAGCACGCGGGCGCTGCGCCTCACGGCCGCGGGCGAGCAGCTGCGGGAGTACGCGCAGCGCGCGCTGGAGCTGCTCGACGAGGGCCTGGCGCAGGTCAGCGAGGCGCCGCTCGCGCTCAAGGGGCGTGCCGGCGAGCGGCTGCGCGGCCGGATCCGCCTGAGTGCCTCGAGCGACCTGACGCGTCAGTGGCTGCTGCCGATGCTGGAGGACTTCCTCGCGCAGCACCCGGCCGTCGAGCTGCACCTGAGCGTGAGCGACTCGCTGCAGGACATCTTCAAGGACGAGATCGACGTCGCGCTGCGCTACGGGCAGCTGCCGGACTCCAGCCTGGTGGCCCGCCGCCTGGCGCTCGTGCGGCGGGAGATCGTCGCGAGCCCCGCCTACCTGAAGCGTGCGGGCACGCCCCGCTCGCTGGAGGACCTGGCGAAGCACGACTGCATCACTTTCCGCATCCGCAACCGCCATGAGCGCGCCTGGCGCCTGCGACCCGCCGAGACGCCGGACGCCGAGCCGGTGAGCGTGCCGGTGCAGGGCCGCCTGAGCACGGATGACGGCGAGATCGCCCACCGCTGGGCGCTGGAGGGGCTGGGCCTGATCCACAAGAGCGAGCTCGACGTGCGCCGGGCGCTGCGGGAGGGCACGCTGGTGCGCGTGCTGCCAGGCTGGGTGGGCGACGAGCTCCCGCTGCATGCCGTGATGCCGAGCCAGCGTTTCCTCCCTCTGCGCGTGCGGGCGCTGGTGGACCACCTCGTGGCCGGCTTCGCCGCCTTGCCCGCTCCTCGCACGGCGAAGGGCAGGGGCAAGCCCGCCCCACGCGGCACGCCGCGCTGAATGCCTCTACAGTGCGGGCATGACGAGCCTGCACTGCATCCCTGGATTCACGCCCGGCATCGAGGCGCCCACCACGCCCAGCGCCGAGGGCTGGCACCTGGTCTTCATCGAGGGCCAGCTGCTGCTGCTGGCCGACGCCGCGGAGGGGCAAGTCCTGACCCCGCAGCCGGACGCCTTCACGGCGGCGCGGGAGCGGCACTACCTCGGGCAGCTGGATGGCCGCGACTGCTGGGCCCAGCAGGCGAGCGCCGCGCCCGAGGGCTGGGCGCCCCAGGGGCTGCGCGCGGCCATGATGCAGCTGGACGATCCGCTGCTGCACCTCGCCAGCCGCGCCGCCCAGGTGATGGAGTGGGACCGCGCCCACCGCTTCTGCGGCGTCTGCGGCACGCCCACCGAACGCCAGCCGCACGAGCGCGCGCGCCGCTGCCCCTCCTGCAGCCATGTGGCCTATCCCCGCATCAGCCCGGCCATGATGGCGCTGGTGTGGCGCCGCCACGAGGGCCGGCCGCAGCTGCTGCTGGCCCGGTCCCCGAACTTCAAGCCGGGCTTCTACAGCGCACTGGCCGGCTTCGTGGAGGCCGGTGAATCGCTGGAAGCCTGCGTGCATCGCGAGGTGGCGGAGGAGGTGGGCGTGCAGGTGCAGCGCCTGCACTACTACGCCAGCCAGAGCTGGCCCTTCCCGCACAGCCTGATGCTCGCCTTCCGCTGCGAGTGGGCGGGCGGCGAGGTCCGCGAGCAGCCCGGCGAGATCGAGCATGCCGCGTGGTTCGACCTCGACGAGCTGCCAGGCCTGCCGCCGCGTTTCAGCATCGCCGGCCATCTGATCGGCGACACCCTGGCGTGGCTGCGGGCCGGGGGCGACGGCCCGGCGGCCTGAGCGTCAGTCCAGGCAGCCCTGCGCCTGCAGCGCCTGGCGTGCCAGCCGCTCGCGATGCGGGCCCAGCTGGCCGATCAGCGTGTGCTGCGAGGGCTGCTTCGCGCCCTTGGGCAGGGCCTTGGGGTCGACCTGCATGTCCATGTTCAGCGCGAAGAAGCAGCGGCCCGTGCCCGCCTTGCGCTCGGTCCAGCCCACGAACCAGCCGAGCTCCACGGGCCCGCTGCCGTCCCAGCCGGTCTTCGCGAAGAGCTGCCACGTGGGGGTCTCGTCCCGCAGGAACACCCGGCGGCCGAGGGTCTCGGTGCGCTCGCTGATCGGCAGGCGGTGCTCGGCGAAGCGGCGCAGGAAGTCGATCTGCTCGATGGCGGTGATGCGCACGCTGCCGTCAAGCCAGAAGCTGTCGTGCTTCGGGCCGGCCACGGCATTGCCGTAGCGCCAGGCCCAGAGGCGGGACTGCAGGCCTTCGGCGCCGACGCGGCGGGCGATCTCCTGGTAGACCCACACCGTCGAGAAGCGGAAGGCCGTCTGCAGGGTCTGGTCCTGGTTCCAGTCCTCGTTCCAGCGCTTCTTGCCGTCCCACTTGAACACCTGGGCCTCGTCCTGTGCGACGCCCGTCTCCAGGGCGATCAGGGTGTTGGGAATCTTGAAGGTGGAGGCGGGGCTGAAGGCCTGGTAGGCGCGGGCGGGGTCCGACACCGTCCAGCGCCGGGACTGGTCGTCGTAGATCGCGATCACGCCGCGCGTGCCGAGGGCCTGGAAGCCCTGGCCCAGCTCGGGCGCGACGCGGAAGCTCTCGGCCGGCGTTGCGGCTCCCGCGGCCTGTGCGGGGTGGGCGCCGGCGGCGAGGGCCAGCGCGGTGAACAGGATCGACATCGGACGGGTGCGGGTCAGGGGGGCGGTCATTGCCATGGAATCTCCTCGTGTAGGGGTGATGGCAGTGTGTCCCGCCGGCCCCGAGATGTCAGTGCGAATGCGGCGTTACGCCTGTTGCGCCTGCGGGGGCGCCAGGCCCAGCGCGCCCAGCAGCTGCCGTGCCTCGCCCTCGTAGCGATCCCGCTGGGAGGCGGCTCGCAGCTTGCGCGCGTGGTGGCGCGCCTGCTGCACGAGCTCGGCGGCGCACAGGGCGTCGCCCTCGCGCCAGGCGTGCCGCGCCCACAGCAGCAGGAAGGCGCAGCGCTGCTCCGCCGGCAGCTGCGAGTGCAGCCGGCGGCAGGCTTCCCAGCGTTCGGCGGCCAGGCTGCGGAAGCTGTCGCCCGCCAGCGGCAGGCCCTCCGCCTCGGCCCGCTGCTGCGCCTGCGCGAAGGTCCAGCCCTGCTGCTCGGCGATGCGCAGCAGGAAGATGGTGTTGAGCAGCGAATGGCGCGCGAGGCCCCAGCGCTCGCAGACGCTCTCGCTCAGCAGCAGCCAGCCCCAGGCCTCGGCGCCGCGCGAGGCCGGCACCAGGCCCGCGCTCTGCAGCAGGCACAGGGCATTGGCGAGGTTGGCGGCGCTCACCTGCAGTGCGTCCGGCAGCCCCGCGAGGCTGGCCTGGCGCAGTGCCGCGGCGAGATCGTCCAGCGCGGCGGCGGCCTGGCGCTCGCAGGGGGCCTGCAGGGCCAGCTCGCGACCGGCCATGCCGCGCAGGTTGAGGTAGTCGACCAGCAGGCCGGCGTCGAGGGACAGCACATCCTCGTCCAGCTGGGCGAGCTTCTGCAGCGCCACGGCGCTCTCGCCCAGGCTGCCGTGGCAGTGCCAGGCCTCGAGCACGGCCAGGCGCCAGCCGATCTGGCGGGCCTGGCCGGCGGGCAGGCCGGGGAGCTCCAGCCCCTGGCGCAGCGTGCGCAGCTCCTGCTGCAGCGTGGCCCAGTCGCCAAGGCGGCGGGCGATGCGGGCGCGGCGCAGGCTCAGGGAGAGCTGCGCGGCCAGGTCCTCGGGCGGCGCGTGCTCCGTGGCCTGGGCGAGGGCGAGCCGGGCCGGGTAGAGCTCGCCGCGGTCCAGCGCGAGATCCGCCCGCGAGAGGGCCTGCACATAGGCCAGGGGCAGGCGATGACGCGGCAGCGCGGGCACGGGCGGCGCGCCGTCCACGGCCGCCTGGCTCAGGAGCGCGCGCAGGCCGGCGCTGTCCAGCGCCTGTCCGCCCTGCCACCATTCGCAGCGCGCCAGCAGGGCGTCGTCCAGCCAGAACGGCCCGGCCGATCGCGCGCTGTGGCGGACCAGTCCGGCCAGGGGGCTGGCGTCCAGCGTCTGCAAGGCACGCCACAGCTGCGTGCGGTGCAGCTCGGCGCGGTCGCCCAGCCGCTGCTGCAGGGCCTTGCGGCTGCAGGGGCGGGCGGCGCATGCCTGACCCTCGGCGCGCGCCAGCAGCAGGGCCGCGAGCAGGCGCGGCAGCAGGCGGCTGCGCAGCCGCAGCACGCCCTGCGGTGCCGCCGGATCGCTCCCGCGGATCAGCAGCTGCTGGCTGTCGAGGTCGATCTTCAGCGGGCAGGCGCCGGGGGCGGCGGCTGAAGGCGCGGCGGGGGACGCCAGGGGCGGCGGGGCGGGGCGGGGATCGTGGCTCACGGCGGGATTGTGGTCCGGGGCGTCCGGCGGCCCGATCTTCGCATCCCGCCGCGCGGCGTTACAGGCGTTACAGCGCGATCGAGGCGCCCGCCAGGGCGCGGATGGGATGGCCGAAGCTGGTGATGTCGGGCAGCGTGGCGTTCTCGTGGGCGCGGATCTGCGCGCCGCTGGCATGCGGCTTGTCGTGCGTGGTGTGGGCGTCGGCGGCCAGCGTGACCTCGAAGCCCAGCGCCGCGGAACGCCGCACGGTCGTGTCCACGCAGAACTCGCTCGCATAGCCGCACACGGCCACATGGCGGATGCCACGCTCGCGCAGGGCGGCCTCGAGCGGCGTGCGCAGGTAGGCGTCCGGCGTGGTCTTGGCGATCACGAGGTCCGAGGGCGCCTGCTGTAGGCCGGCGGCGAAGGCCCAGCCCGGCGTGCCGGCCCTCAGCGCGCCCTGCGGACTCTCGTGCTGGACCAGAAAGACGGGCCGGCCCGCGGCACGGAAGCGCACGGCGAGGGCGTTGATGTGGCCGATCACGGCGGCGGCGTCGGCGGGGGGCGGGTCGAACAGCGCCTGCTGCACGTCGATGATCAGCAGGGCCTCGGCGGGCGTGGGGCTCATGGATGCGGGCTCGGGTTCAGTAGTGGGGCGGCAGTTCGTCGCGCAGGTTGCGCACGCCGGCGCCGCTGCCGCTTTCCGGCAGGCGGTCCCGCAGCTGCAGCATCTCCCGCAGCAGGGCGTCGATCTGCTGCTGCTGGCGCACGATCACGCGGTTCAGCTCGTCGAGCATGTCCTCCGTGTAGGCGGCCTTGATTTCCAGCTCGGTGAGGCGGTGGTCGTGGGGGTCTTGGGTGTCCATGGGGCAGGGCGGGCAGGCCCGCGGGGCGGGCGATGAGTGGCATTGTGCCCGGCACGACGCCCGCACGCGGAGCGCCGTGCGGCCGGGGGGTGGGCGGTCCGAGCGTTCTGTGCGCTCAGGGCCGCGCCTCGGTGCCCTCGAGGCCGATCCACAGGTAGACCGCAATCGCCCGGCCCTCGTAGGTGGCCGGGGTGAAGCGCCACTGCCGGAGGTAGGGGAAGAGCCGCGTCCGTTCGCAGCGGTCCCCGTCCACGGGCTCGTAGTGCGAGTGGACGCCCGCCACCGTGCCATCCGCCCGGATCAGGGCCTCGTAGGAGCCCGCGCCCTTGCGGGCCAGGCAGGCGGCTTCCGGCGGCAGGTGCAGGGACAGCGCGACCGGCGGCACGAAGCCCGGCTCGCCGACGCGGTTCGGGCCGATGCCGGTATCCGGGCTGCCCACGGGATGGAAGCTCAGCGCATAGCCGCGCGGCGGGTCGGCCCGCGTGGCAGGCGCCAGCAGGAGCAGGGCCAGCGCGAGGGGCAGGACCGGTCGGGCGCGGGGACGCAGGCCGTGGGGCAGGCCGTGGGGCAGGGCGTGGGTCATGGGCGGGGATCCTGGGGAGGCCGCTAACAGATTCGCTAGTACCGCTGCCGAGGGGGCGTCGATAGCATTCATTCATGTCTGGAGATGAGTCCGGGAAGACGCCAGCTAACGCTGAGAAGGCGCTCCCGGGCGGCAGGTCCGGACCGTGGTCGGAAATGATATCCGGCCGGACCCGCCCGCGGCGTCCGGCGCAGTCGCGAAGGGTATTGCTCTCTGATCGTCTCGTCGTACAGGGATGCCGAAAACTGTCCAGAGTAGGCAACAAGGAAACCTTCATCATGAACGAACCCATCGACTTCCTGCAGGAACTCAACCTCGACAACAGCATCTCCGTCCGCGAGCTTGAGCAGCGCCTGGAAATGGAAGTCGCCCAGAGCTCCATGTGCTGCGGCATCCCCGACGAGCCGGTCCCCTGCCAGCCCGAGCCGGAGGACGAGCTGTCCCGCTGAAGCGCTGAGCCGTGCGGCGCGGCACGCGTCCGCTGCACGGCCGCACCGGCCTTCCCCCGACCCCTCCTGCCACTGATCTGACGGCCATGGCCACTCCCATCGAAGTCCTGGGCTCGTCGCGGCAGCGCCCCGAGCGGGTGCTCGTGCGCGTCGGCGAACGGGTGCTGGAGCTGTCCGCGACAGCCCATCTGCTGCTGCAGGGGCTGGCCGCGGGCGAGGACAGTGCGGCACTGACGGACCGCCTCGCCGCCGCGCATCCCCGCTCGCCGCGGCCGGCGCTGGCGGACGTCGAGCGCGCCGCGGCACCGCTGCGCGGCTATCTCACGGCCACCGGGGCGCCCCGCCCGGCGCTGTGGCTGCGCCGGCCCGTGCTGAAGGCCCCCTGCGTGGCCGGGCTGGCGCGCGGCCTGGCGCCGCTCGTGCCGGGACCGGCGTGGGCGCCCGGCCTGCTGCTGCTCCTGCTGGGCCTGAACCTCGGCCTGCTGGCCGGCCTGCCCGTGCAGGGCACGCTGCCGGCGCAGGCCTGGTGGGGGCTGCCGCTGGCCCTGCTGGGGCTCATGCTCGTCCACGAGCTGGGCCACGCGGCGGCGGCCCAGCGCTTCGGTGCGCCGCCGCAGGACATCGGCATCGGCCTCTTCTGGGTCTTTCCCGCGCTCTACACCGACGTCACCCGCATCTGGACGCTGCCGGCGCGCGAGCGCATGGTCGTCAACCTGGCGGGGGCGCTCGCCCAGCTGGCCGCGAATGCGCTGCTCCTGGCCGTGGCCGGAGCGCTGGCGCCGGGGGACGGCGCGCAGTTCCTGCGCCTGCTGGTCTCGGCCAGCCTCGTGAGCTGCCTGGTGAACCTGCTGCCCTTCAGCCGCCTGGACGGCTACTGGGTGGTGGTGGACTGGCTGGACATGCCCCGCCTGCACCAGCGCTGCGCGCGCCAGGTCTGGCGGGACCTGCGCACCGGCTTCGCGCCGCTCCCGGCGGGCGAGTTCCGTCACCCGCGGGCCTTCCGCGCCTACGCCTGGGCCGCCGTGCTGTTCCAGCTGGGCCTGGCCCTGCTCGCCCTGCGCGTGCTGGGGCAGGGCCTGGCGTGGATCGGCAGCCAGCCCGATCCGTCGCAACTGCTGCATGAGGCCTGCAGCCATCCCATGCGCAGCCTGTTCGGGGTGCTGCTGATGCTGCACGTGCTGCGCGCCCTCGGGCGCCTGGCCCGGTCCTCCTTCTCCTTCTCGACACCATGACTCAAGACTCCATCTCCACCGTCGCCGCCGGGCTGCGCGCGCGCATCCAGGCCGGCACCGTGGCCTACGGGGGGCTGGAGCAGGCGCGCATTTCGAGCAGCCTGTTCCACCTGCTGCCCGAGGTCTCGATCGATGCCCATGACGCGCTCATCGCGGACATCCTGCTGCACCAGCACCTGGCCGCCGCGGAGCCGCAGCACTGGGCGGAGATCTACCCGGGCATGCAGGCCGAGGGGCCAGGTCTTGCCCAGGCGCAAGGCGGGGAGCCCGCGATCTTCTGCAGCTTCCACTACGGCAGCTACCGCCTGGTGCTGCCCTGGCTGCTCGAGACCAAGGGCGCCGTCACCATGCTGATCGACCGCAGCGTCGCGGCCGGGCAGGGCGAGAGCTTCCAGCAGAAGGTGGCCGAGTTCGCCCGCGTGCGTGGCAACGCGGGGGATCTCATCATCCGCGACACGAGCGACGGGCAGGTGGTGCTGCGTCTGCTGCGGGACCTCCGCCAGGGGCGCAGCCTGCTGCTGTTCGTGGACGCAAACCTCGGCACGCAGCCGGCGGCCGTCACGGCAGACGGCGAGCCGTCGCCGCACGAGGCCGCGGTCGACTTCCTCGGCGCCCGGCTGTGGACGCGCACCGGCGCCAGCGTCCTGTCCTGCCTCGGCCAGCGGCCCATCGTGCCCCTGCTGCCGCTGCGCGAGGCGCCGGGCCGGGCCCGCGTGCGCCTGCAGTGCTTCGATCCCATCCTGCCGGGGCCGGACCGCCACGCCCATGCCGTGCCCAGCATGCAGGCGCTGTGGCAGGTGCTCGAGCAGGCCCTGCGCCACGACCCCGCGCCGTGGGAATGCTGGCGCTACGTCGACCGCTCGCTGGACCCGCGCTCGCTGACCCGCCTGCTGCCGGGCAGCGAGCCGGGGGACCTCGCCGCGCGCACCTGGCGCCTGCACAGCCAGCGCTACCTGCTCGAGACGGGATGGTCGACCACGCGCGTGCTCTTCGACCGCTGCCTGATGCGCTCCTTCCTGATCAGCGGCGCCCTGGCGGACACGCTGGAGCGCCTGCGCGGCGCCGCCACCCCGGGCGCCGAGCTGCTGCGCTGGCCGGGGCTCAACCGGGCCACGCTGACCGGCTTCGTGCAGCGCGGCCTGCTGGTGGACGCCGGGCCGGCCTGACGGGACGGGCCGGCCAGGCCTGCGCCTCAGTCGTCCGAGGCGGCGCCGGAGGCCGGGGGCGGCTCGTCGATGCAGTGGGCCGTCAGGTGTGATCGGCACCCGGCGAGCCGCTCCGACGTCGGCATCAGGCCGAGTTCGCCGGTCAGGCGCCGCAAGGCCGCCTGGTAGGGCGCGGACTGTCTCACCGCCCGCACCTGGGCCTCGCTGACGTCCAGGCAGGCGTAGGGCGGCCGGCGCGTCTTCTCGAAGTCGGCGGCCTGGTGGGGCAGGGCCCGGCTGCACAGGGCCACGGTGAGATCCAGCACCGCCTGACTCTCGGCGGTGGACGGTCCCTCGGCACGGGCCGGCCCGAGCGCCGCCGGCAGCAGGGCCGCCGTCACGAGCATCCGCCGCAGGGGCGCTCCGCCGCGCGCGAGGGCCTTCATGACGACGTGCCCGGCGACGCTGCGGGCGACCTCTGCCCGCGCTGGCGCCGCGGCCCCCACAGCGCGAAGGTGAGGGCGAGCGTGCCGGCAGTCCACACCGCGGCGATGCCATAGAACACCGGGTCCAGCACGGGCGCGCCGGGCATCTTGCACAGGCCGGGGCGCTGCGTGCTGCAGCGCAGGCTCACGGGCTCGCCGACGGTGGGCAGCTCGGTGGCCAGCTGGCCCACCGCCACGTGCAGGCGCTCGCCATTGCTGCGCAGGAAGGTCGGGAAGTAGTGCGGCCGCCCCCGCCGGGTCTGTGGCAGGCCGGGGTCCAGCAGCCGGGCCTCGAAGGTCTCGTAGCGGCCCAGCAGGAAATCGGCGTCGTTCTGCCAGAAGGCGGCGGCCATCAGGGCGAGCAGGGCGAGGAAGGGCAGGGGCAGCAGGCGCAGGAGCGCGCGGCGCCAGGGAGAGGCGTGATGCATGGCGGTCTTGAGCATGTCCAGTGGCGATCGGAGGGGTGCTTCGGCGGATCGCTCAGCGGCCGCCGAAGACCTGCTGGCCCACCACGACCCACAGCGTCGCCAGCACGCCGTTGCTCAGCGCGAAGGCCGCGAAGCGGTGCATGACGCGGTTGTAGGTGACGTGGATGAGGCTGTGCACCACGCGCAGGCCCGTGTAGGTCCAGGCCAGAGCCACGGCTAGCGGCGTGATCGCCCCCATCGTGCAGGCCAGCAGGCACACGACGTAGAACAGCAGCGGCAGCTCCAGCAGGTTCATGTAGTTGCGGTTGGGCAGCAGCAGCTCGTCCGGCAGGCCGGGGGCTTCGCCGAGGCGGAAGTCCCGGACCCGCACCCGCCGCTGCAGGCCGGCGCGGACGCGGCGGAAGGCGAGCAGCAGCAGGATGGCGCCGGTCCAGGCGGCCAGCGCGAAGACGGGGGCAAGCAGGGCGGTACGGTCCATGGGAAGGGTCCTTGTGGGGAATGGCGAGGAATGGCGGGGAGGGGACGGTGCGGGTGGGCTGACGGGCGAGCTGGCGGGTGAGCTGGCCGACGAACGCGCCGATGCTGGGCCCCTCAGCGCAGCGGGAAAGGCATGAAGCAGCCCGGCGCCGCGCGATGGGCGGGATCGTTGAGGTCCGCGGGCGTCGTCAGCCCCACGACGGCAACGCAGCCGTCGCGCCCGCCCAGAAGGCCCGCCAGGGCCGCCCGTCGGCCGAGGCTCAAGGCGCCGGCCTCGGGAGATGGGCGGCCACCCAGGCCTCGATGCCTTCGACCGTGGCGTGGCCGTCCTCGCCGCCCAGCTGGTTGGCCAGGACCGTCGTGATCAGCCGCCCTTGGGCGTCGAGCAGGGCGAAGGACGGGAACGCGCTCACATGGAGCTGGCGGGCCATCACGTCCCCCGCGTTCGCCGCGACCGGCCAGTTCAGGCCGTACTGCTGGATGTAGCGGCCGGCGTCGGGGAGGGAGTCCGGCGTGATCGCCAGCACCCGCAGCTCCGGATGCCGGGCCTGGACCTGGTTGAGCTTGGGGACTTCCTTGATGCAGGGCGCACAGAAGCGGGTGAAGAAGTTGACGAGCACCGGCTGGCCCCGCAGCGGCTCGGCAGCGAGGCGCTGGCCGTCCGGGGTGGTCAGCGCGTCCAGCGGAAAGGGGCTGCCGGCGGCCAGGGCAAACGCTTCCATCGGCGTGTACCGGCGCTCGGGCGTCTGCGCATGGCTCGGGGCGCCCAGCAGCGCGGCGGCCAGGCCGGCCGCGCATGCGAAGGTCGTCAGGGTCGTCATGAATGCGCCTCCTCGTGATCGGGCCGGCCGCTTGGGTCGGTGTTTCCGATCAGCGCCTTCGGTCCGCGTGTTCTTCCCGTGTGTTCATCCCGCGTGGTCTGCCCGCATTGTCAGCCCCGCATGCCCGGCCAGCGCCTTCGGCCACGGCCTGGCGGCGCAGTGTACCGGCGCCGGAGGGGCTTCGATCGCCGCCCGTCCGCACGTTGCCGGCCCGGTGCGGGCCTGCCGCTAGCGCGCCGAATCCGTGGGCTTGCCGCGGCGGGTCCAGGTGGCGATCGCCTCGAACAGCCCGGCCCCCAGCCCGGCCCCCATCAGCAGGGCGAGCGCGTAGGCGCCGATCTGCCAGGTGGCGGTCAGCGTCTCTCGCGTCAGGGGGGACAGGCCCAGCGCCATCCCGAGGAGGCCGGCCAGGGCGCCCGCGGCGAGGCGCCAGGCCCGGCGGCGCCCGAGGCGGCGCGCCAGGGCCATCACCAGCAGGCCGGCCAGCAGCAGGACGGGCAGCATCAGCAGGGCGGAGAACAGCGGCCCCACAGTCGCTGCCAGCAGCCGTGACGAAGGCGGTGGCGGTGGCGGCGTGCGGCGCTCCGAGGGGGCGCAGGTCCAGTCCCCCGGCTGGGTGTAGCGGGGGCCGTCGCCGTCCTGGACCCGGGTGCCCAGCGCGTCGGCGATGCGCAGCCTCTTCTCGAACAGCGCGGTGTCCGGCCACTTCGTGTAGACCTTGCCCTGGAACCCGTCCAGCCAGGGGGGCCTCGTGCCGGGACGGGCCGGACCAGCGCACGGCGGGCGAGCGGCTGTAGGGGGTGAGGCTCAGCGCCGGGTCCGGGGCGACGTCGCGAAGCCATGCCTCGCGGCTGATCGGGGCGTGTGCGTTCTCGGCCCGGTGTTCGGCCCTGGTGATGTGAGATTGGACACCCATGCGTCGTGACTCCTGCGGCGGTGGGAGGGCCTGCGGCCGCGGTCCGCGGGCGCACCGCGGGCGAGCATAACGAAGAAGCAGGCGGCCCCGCGCGGGCAGGCCAGGGTCGGCGCGGCCCGGCTCAGCTTAGCTCAGCGGAAGTCCCGGCTCCCGGCCTCGTCCGCCATGCGCCCGAGCCAGGGGCTGAGGTCCTCGAAGCCTTCGGCCAGCAGGTTGCAGATGCCGTCCTGGCTGCGCTGCCAGCGGCCCCGCACGGCGAGCAGGCGGGCTGCCAGGATGGTGCTGCGGTGCTGCGCGTACACATCGGCCCAGACGATGACCTGGATGCTGCCGTGCTCGTCCTCCAGGCTGATGAAGAGCGTGCCCTTGGCGGTCTGCGGCTTCTGGCGGACCGTCACCAGTCCGCCCGTGAAGACGCGGCGGCCATTGGGCACCTGCGCCAGCTGGGCCGAACTGCGCAAGCCGTGGCCCTGCAGCCGCTCGCGCAGCAGGGCCAGCGGGTGGCGGCGCAGGCTCAGGCCCAGGGCGCGGTAGTCCCACAGCAGCTCCTCGCCCTCGGGCGCCAGGCTCAGCTGCAAGGGCGCCTCGTGGATCGGCGCCTCCCGCAGCAGGGCCGGCGTGCGCCCCTGGGCACTGGCCTCCCAGATCTGCTGGCGGCGGTGGCCCGCGAGGCTGTGCAGGGCGTCGGCGGCGGCCAGCAGCTGCATCTCGCGCGCGTCCAGCCGTGCGCGCAGGGCCAGGTCTTGCGCATCGCGGTAGGGGCCGGCCGGCTCGGGCGATCGTCCCTCCCGGATGTCCACGAGGCGCTGCCCGCTCTCGGTGCAGAGCCCGGCCACCATGCGCAGGCCCAGGCGGACCGCGGGCTGCGGGCGCGTGTGCTCGCGGGCGGCCTCGGCGGCGCGCGCGGCCGCGGGCCGGGCGGGACGGCGGGGCGGCATGGCGGCCGGTGCGGTGGCGGCGGACTCGGCCTGATCCATCCAGCTGCGCGGCGTCTCGCCGGGGCGCGGGGCGACTTCCAGCGAGCAGTCCCAGTCGCTCAGGTTCACATCGGCCGGGCGCACCTCGATGCCGTGGCGGCGGGCGTCCTGCACCAGCTGCGCGGGGGTGTAGAAGCCCAGGGGCTGGGAGTTGAGCAGCGCGCACAGGAAGGCGGCGGGCTCGTGCCGCTTGAACCAGCAGCTGGCGTAGGTCAGCAGGGCGAAGCTGGCCGCATGCGACTCCGGGAAGCCGTAGGACGCGAAGCCCTGGATCTGCCGGAAGATGGCCTCGGCGAACTCGTCCGCATAGCCGCGCTCCCGCATGCCGCTCAGGATGCGCGCATGGAACTGCGCCAGGTCGCCCGGGCGCTTCCAGGCCGCCATGGCGCGGCGCAGCTGGTCGGCCTCGCCGGGGGTGAAGCCGGCCGCGATCATGGCCACCTGCATCACCTGCTCCTGGAAGATCGGGATGCCATAGGTGCGTTCCAGGGCCTTCTTCAGGTCCTCCTTGGGATAGCGGATCGCGTCCCGGCCCTTGCGCCGGGCCTCCAGGTAGGGGTGGACCATGCCGCCCTCGATGGGGCCGGGCCGCACGATGGCCACCTCCACGACGAGGTCGTAGAAGCAGCGCGGTCGCAGGCGCGGCAGCATGGACATCTGCGCCCGGCTCTCGATCTGGAAGGTGCCGACGGTGTCCGCCGCGCAGATCATGTCGTAGGTGGTGGCGTCGCCCTCGGGAATGCCGGCGAGGTCCAGCGGGCGCTCGCGGTACTCGGCGCGCAGGCCGTTGACGAGGTCGAAGCAGCGCCGCAGCGCCGAGAGCATGCCCAGGGCCAGCACGTCCACCTTGAGGAGGTTCAAGGCGTCGAGGTCGTCCTTGTCCCACTCGATGACGCTGCGCCCGGGCATGGTGGCGTTCTCGATGGGCACGAGGCGGGAGAGCTTGCCCTGGGTCAGCACGAAGCCGCCCACGTGCTGGCTCAGGTGGCGGGGCATGCCCATCAGCTGGCGGGCCAGCACGATCAGCTGGCGCAGCGGCAGCTCCTGCACCAGGTCCCGGCCCTGGCGGGCCAGGATCTCCTGCTGCAGCGCCTGCAGGCGGTCCTCGGGCAGGATCTCGTGGCTCCAGCCGGAGTGGTCCTTGGCGAGCCGCTCGACGAGGGCCTCGTCCAGCCCCAGGGCCCGGCCGACGTCGCGCAGGGCGCTGCGGGCGCGGTAGCGGATCACCACGGCGGTCAGCGCCGCGCGGTCCCGGCCGTAGCGCTCGTAGAGGTACTGGATGACTTCCTCGCGGCGCTCGTGCTCGAAGTCGACGTCGATGTCCGGCGGCTCGTTGCGCTCGCGGCTGATGAAGCGGCCGAAGAGCAGGTGGCTGCGCTCCGGGCCGATGCTGGTGATGTGCAGGCTGTAGCAGACCAGGCTGTTGGCCGCCGAGCCCCGGCCCTGGCAGAGGATGCCGCGGGAGCGGGCGAAGCGGACGATGTCCGCGACGGTGAGGAAGTAGTGCTCGTAGCCCAGCTCGCAGATGAGGTCGAGCTCGCCCTCGATGGTCTGGCGGTGCTCGGCCGGCACGCCCTGCGGCCAGCGCCGCTCCATGCCCTCGAGCGTCATGTGGCGCAGCCAGGTCTTGGCGGTATGGCCGGCGGGCACCACTTCCTCGGGGTACTGGTAGCGCAGCTCGTCGAGCGAGAAGTGGCACAGCGAGGCGACCTGCAGGGTCTCGGCGAGGGTGTCGGCCGGGTAGATCTGGCTCAGGCGCAGGCGGCTGCGCAGGTGGCGTTCCGCATGCGGCTGCAGGGCCAGGCCGCAGTCGTGCAGCGGCCGGTTCAGTCGCGTGGCGGTCATCACGTCCTGCAGCGGCTTGCGGGAGCGCACGTGGAAGTGCACGTCGCCGCAGGCCACCAGGGGCAGGGCCAGCTGCTCGCCGATCTCGCGCAGCTGCTGCAGCCAGGCTTCGTCGGAGAGCTCGCGCAGCAGCGTCAGCCCCAGCCGGAGCTGGCCGGGCGCGCAGGCCGCTGCCAGGGCCCGGGCCTGCGCCAGGAGCGCGTCGGGGGCGTCCAGACGGCGGTCCGGCAGCAGGAGGGCGAGGCAGCCCGAGAGCTCGCCCGCCCGGAGCGTCTCCTGCAGCAGCGGCCCGTCCAGGCGGTAGCAGCCCTTCACGGGCGAGGCGCGGCGCAGCCGGGTGATGAACTCGCTGAGCTGCCCATAACCCTCCCGGTGGCGGGCCAGGAGCACGAGCTGGAAGCCCTCGTCCGGGCGCGCGGCCGGCGAAGAGGCGGCCCGGGCGCCGGCCGCGCCACCGCTTGCTTCGCCGTTCGGGAGGCTCGCGCGGGGGGCGCCGGGGAGAGGCGCGGCGGGCTCCGGCAGGTCCGCGGCGCGCCAGTGCACCTGGAACTGGCTGCCGATGATCAGCTGCACCAGGTCCAGCTCGGGGTCCAGCTCCGGCGACTCCTCGCGCAGCCGACCCACCAGCTTCTTCAGGGCCACATGGGCCCGGACCACGCCGGCCAGCGAGCACTCATCGGCCAGGGCCAGCGCGCGGTAGCCCAGCTGCTGGGCGCGCAGCACCAGCTCCTCGGGATCGGAGGCCCCCCGCAGAAAGCTGAAGTTGCTCAGGCAGTGCAGCTCGGCATAGCCGGGCAGCACGCGCGCGCCCGGCCGCGCCTCCCCCGAACGCGCGGCGGCGCCGGGTGCCTGCAGCATGCGCTGCAGGGCGGCCGGCAGCGAGCGGTCGGTCGGGCGGTGAGTCGCTCGGTCCGGGGGACGGTCCGTCGGGCGAGGCCCCGGTGGCGGGGCCGCGCCGTCATCGCGGGAAGACGGGGGCGGGGGCATGGCGCTCGACGCTCAGGCAAAGAGGCCATGCAGGTACCAGTGGATGGCGTCATCCGCGGGAGGGCGCTCGGGCGCCGACGGGAAGACCGCCACACCAGCCGCTGCATCGGCCACTGCACCTCCCGCCACACCAGCGGCTGCATCGGCCACTGCACCAGCCACTGCACCAGCCGCCGCGCGAGGGGGGCGTGTGCCTGTGGGGAGGGCCCTGGCGGGTGCCGCGGTTTGCCCTGGCGAAGGTCCCTTCGAGAGGCTCGCATCCGCCCGGGTGGGCGCGCCGGCGGGGCGCCCGGGGGCTGCCGCGGCCCCCGCTGCTGCTTCCGTCCTCGCCATCGTCCTGGTCAGCGCCGGCCCCCCGGGCTGCGGCGCCAGGGCCAGGGTCCCCCGGGCGCGGAAGATCCACAGCAGCTGCCCCTGCGGATTGCGGGCCAGGTAGTAGTCCCGCTGGACCTGGGGCGGCTGGGCGCCCGGGACCGAGGGCAAGGCCTGCCCCGGCCACCCCCACCACCCGCCTTCGACCCGTTGCGGCCCGAGCAGCAGCTGCAGCTCGCCCTGGTAGATCGGGCGCTCCTGGGCCGAGCCCGCGCTGCTGCGGCTCATCACCAGGCGCAGGGGCGGCTCCAGCAGCCAGCTGGGCTGGGGGCCGGCCCAGGCGATCTCGGGAGGCGGCGTGCGTGCCGTGCCGGAGGCCGGCGCGGACCAGGGGCCCAGCGTCTGCATGGCCTCAGGGCGGGCATCGGCCTGCGGGCGGGACTGGCAGACGCGGGCCGGCCCCAGGCGCACGGCGCAACGCTCCAGCAGCAGGCCGAGCGGCTCCCGCGCGGGTGTGCGGGCGTGCTCATCCAGGCGCAGGTCGGCGTTGGGCGGGCGCAGGGGCTCGATGTGGTCGACGGCCACCCGCAGTTCGGCCACGGGCGCGGGCAGGGACAGCTGGGCCAGGTGTTCGCGCAGGAGGCCCTGCAGATGCTCGACGCTGCGGGTGAGCTCGGCGCTGCGCAGGAGCAGCTCGCCGCCGGGCGGGCAGTCGCGGGCCCGCATGGCGTCGTGCTGCCAGCCCAGGCGCAGGCTGCTGAGGCCGGCGTGGTGGCCGCTGAGCCAGGCGCAGGCGCTGCGCAGCAGGTGCTCGGCATGCGGCATGAGGGCGAGCGCGTCGTCCAGGCGCCAGGGCAGCTCCAGCCGGGCCTCGAAGCGCTCGGGCAGGCGGACCCACTCGTGGGCCTGCTGCACCTCGCCATAGGCCCGGTCCAGGGCCAGCAGCAGCCCGGCCCCGAAGCGTCGGGCCAGGCCGGCCCGCGGCAGGCGGCGGACATCCCCCAGGCGGCGGCACCCCAGGCGCGCCAGCATGGCGGACTCGGCCTGCACGGCCGTGAGACAGGGCAGGGGCAGGGCGTCCAGCAGGGGCGCAAGGGCCCGGGTCAGACCGTTGAGCCGGCCGCCGCGCAGCAGCGCCAGGGCGGCGAGGCTGTTCGGGGCCCAGGCCATGGCGGGAGTGTCGGCCGGCAGCAGGCCCTGGGCGCGCCCCTCGCGCTGGATGCGCTCATGCAGCGCCCGCAGGCCGCCGAACAGGCGCAGGCAGCTGGACAGCTCCAGCAGCACGGCCTCCTCCAGCAGGCAGACGCGCGGGCTGAACTGCAGGGCCCACCAGGCGAGCTGCTGCTGCGGGCTGGGCTGGCCCCGCCCGGCGTCGGGGGGGATCCCGGCAGGCCGGAGCGCCAGCCAGTGAGGAGCGGCCGCCGTGCCGGGCGCCGGCCGCGGCCGGGCGCCATGCGGCCGGGGCGCCAGGCCGGGGCCAATGCCGGGGGCCACCGGTGCCGCCGTGGGGCTCTGATCCTGCGAGCTCATGTCAGCCCACCTCGGACGCGGCGCGGTGCAGGGGCGAGGGCACCACGGCCGGCGATGCCGGCGCGGGGGCCGGGCGCTGCGCCGGTGCGACGCCCTGACGCAGCCGGCCGGGCAGGCAGTGCTGCAGGGCCGGGGGCAGGCTGTGCAGCAGCAGGGGCTCGAGCATGGCGGGGCCGCGCCGCTTGAGCAGCAGCACCTCCAGGAGGCCCGGGGCGAGGCCGCGGGTGGCGGCCGGTTGGCTCAGGCGCAGGCGCAGGGGGGCGGCCGAGGACTGCGAGGCCGCGAGGTCCGGACGCATCAGGAAGACGGGCGCCGGTGAGTTCAGGGCCGCGGCCTGCAGCCGCCGGATCTGCTCCGGCCGCGCGCCGTCCAGCCACGCCAGCACCGCGCCCGCCGCCTGGGACTTGATGGCCTGCTCCGCGACCCACAAGGCCTGGTGCAGGGACGGGTTCGGCGGCGCGTGCTGCGCCTGCCGGGCGACCCGGGGCGCGCCGGAGGGCCTGCCTGCGCCGGGCGTGTCAGGCTGGATGCAGACCCAGTGTGCGGCCCCGAGGCCCAGGTCCTGCAGGCCCGGGCCGTGCGGGATGAAGGGCGGGGCGATCAGCAGGACCGGCGGCGCCGGCCGCGCAACCTGCCCGGGCGTGCCGCAGAACAGCTGGCGCAGGCCCGGCGCCAGCAGCCGCCATTCCGCGTGCTGGCCCGGCGGCTGCAGGATCTCGCAAAGGGACTGGCAGGGCCAGCCGCCCCCGGGCAGCTCGGCGTCCAGTGCGGCAAAGCCGCTGCCGAGCGTGCGCGCCTGGCTGCGCCCGAGGCTGCCGGCCTGCCACAGCCGGCCCTCCCGCAGCAGCGGGTGGTCGAGCAAGGCAGCGCGAGAGGCGGACGGGGCGGCAGGCATGACGCGAAACAGAAAAACACTGTATGAAAATACAGTATAGAAGCTGCAGCAAGGATGTCCAGAGGCAGGCCTTCTGTACGCAAGGCGTACCGTTGAGCGCCAAACCCCCATGAATTTGGGGGGTGCTCCTTCTGGGTTGCCCGCCGGGCGGCCAGCGGGCTTGCATAATCAGGGAAAACCCGAAAAGGGTCTGAGGGGGGACTGATGCCATGACTCAGCAAGGATTTCTGCGTGTCCAATGCCGCTCCTGCCAGTGCCGCCCTCCGGACGGCTGTGCCCATTCCTGCGCCCATCGGCGCGCTCCGGGGGGCGCCTGCCTGCACGCCGGTCTCCCGAGGGATGCCTGACGTGCTGCCCCCGCTGCCGGGCCTGCCACCCAGTCCCCAGGCCCTGGGGCCGGCCGAGCGCCTGACCGAACGGCTGTGGCTGCGCGCCCCTCGGGAGCAGGACCTCGCCGCCCTCCACGAGTTCCACGCCGACCCGGCGACCCACCGCTACAACCCCGCCGGCTGCCTGCATGCGCTCTCCGACATGCAGGCCGAGCTGGACCGCTGGCTGCTGCACTGGCAGCACCACGGCTTCGGCTACTGGCTGGTCTGCCGGCGGGATCAGCCGGAGCAGGTGCTGGGGGTGGGTGGCGTCATGCGCAAGCGCATCGACGACCGCCAGGCCATGAACCTGCACTTCCGCTTCCATCCGCAGGCCTGGGGGCAGGGCTATGCCGCCGAGACCGCCTGCGCCGCGCTGGCCCTGGCCTTCGAGCAGCTGCACGAGGCCGAGGTGCTGTCCGTGGTGCGGCCGGCCAACCAGCCCGCCCGCCGGACCCTGGAGCGCGCCGGGCTGCGCCTGATCGGCGCCTGGGGGGATGTGCCCGGGCAGGCCGCCAGCCTGATCTACGAGATGAACGAGGCCTGCTACCTGGAGCAGCGCGAGGCCGGCGCCTGCTGCCGGATGCCGGAGCGCGCCGGGCGCTGAGAGCCGCCGACGGGCCGCCATCGAACAAGAGCCCACATCAGCCAATGAGAGGGAGTCCCCGATGAGTCATGCCTCGGCCGAAATGCAGGCCTACTACGCCGCCCGTGCGCCGTACTACGACGCCGTCTACCTGAAGCCCGAGCGCGCCGCGGACATCGCCTTCCTGCGCACGCATCTGGCGGAGCGCCTGGCGGGGCGGGACCTGCTGGAGGTGGCCTGCGGCACCGGCTTCTGGACGCAGGAGCTGGCCCCGGCGGCGCGCCGCCTGGTGGCCACGGACTACACCGCCGAGCCGCTCGCCTTCGCGCGCCTGCGCCCGGGGGTGGAGGCGGTGCGCTTCGAGCAGGCGGATGCCTACGCGCTGCCCGCGAGCCTGGGCAGCTTCGATGCGGCCTTCGCGGGGCTGTGGTTCTCTCACGTGCCCGTCGAGGCCCGCGAGGCCTTCGTCGCCTCGCTCCATGCCCGACTGCGCCCCGGGGCACGGGTGCTCTGGATCGACAACCACGAGCGCCAGTGCGAGGACTTCCCCATCGCCGAGACCGATGCGCAGGGCAACACCTGGCAGCACCGGCCGCTGCGCGACGGCAGCGTCCATCGCGTGCTCAAGAACTTCCCCGACGAGGCCATGCTGCAGGCACTCATGGCCGGCCGGGCGCAGCGCGCGCACTACCGGCGGCTCGACAACTTCTGGCTCTTCGAGTACGAGCTGTAGGCGCGGCGCCTCAGGGCCGGTAGCGGCGCAGCCCGTCGAGGTCCAGCACGCGCAGGCCGCCGTAGTCCACCGCGATCAGCTGGTGCTCCTGCAGGTGCTTGAGCGCCTCGTTGACCCGCTGGCGCGAGAGCCCCACGAGCCGCGCCAGCTCCTGCTGCGTGATGCGCAGCATGCCGCCCACGCCGGGGTAGAGCAGGGGGTTGAAGAGCGCGGCGAGGTTGCGCGCCACGCGCAGGTCCGGATCGGAGATGCGGTCGATCTCGCGCGCCGCGATGAACTGCCCCAGTCGCTCGTTGAGCTGGTTCAGCACGAAGCGGTTGAACGCGAGGCTGGTCTCGAGCAGCGTGTGAAAGGTCTCGATGGGCAGGCCCGCCACCGTGCTCTTGCGCAGGGCCTGGATGTTGTAGCGGTAGACCTCGCGCTTGAGCAGCGTGCCCTCGCCGAACCAGCCACCGGGCGGAACGCCGGTGAAGGTGATGGACTGCGCGGCGGCGTCGTCGTTGCTCATCTTCAGCAGGCCGTCGACCACGCCGAACCAGAAGTTCGCCGGCTTGCCGATGCGGCACACGCGCTCGCCCACCTCCGCCTCGCCGATCTGCAGCTGCGCGATGGCGAGCTGGCGGTGCTCGTCGTCCAGCACCTGCAGCCACGGAATGGCGGCGAGCTCGCCGGCACTCGCCGGGCGGGCGCGCTGGCGGAGGGTCAGGTGTTGCGGGAGGATGGCCGGCGGGGGCAGGTCGTGCAGGGGACTGGTTCGCATGGTCCCGTATTCATCGCCGCTGCGCATGACAGGAGCCTGACGCGAGCGTGTCAGGCCCCCCCGGGAAAACGCCGGGGCTGATTTGCCTCAAATGTCGTTGCAGCGACAACACGACGTCAAAGCAAAGGTCTAGCATTGCTGCCAACAAAGTCGGGCGGACGCCATCCAGGCGACGACCCGAATACCAGGAGACAACGGTGAGCAGTTCTGCGGCGACGACCTTCCCCCGCCTCTTGCTGGCCCATGCGCAGCATCGCCCGGCCGATGCGGCCCTGCGCGAGAAGGAGTACGGCATCTGGCAAAGCTTCAGCTGGCGCGAGCTCGCCGGCATGGTGCAGTCCCTGGCCCACGGCCTGCACCAGGCGGGCCTGGCGCGCGGCCAGCACGTGGTGGTGGTGGGCGAGAACCGGCCACGCCTCTATGCCAGCATGTTGGCGGCCCAGAGCCTGGGCGCGATCCCGGTGCCGCTGTACCAGGATGCCGTCGCGGCCGAGTTCATCTACCCGCTCAACAACGCCGAGGTGGCCTTCGCCATCGTCGAGGACCAGGAGCAGGTGGACAAGCTGCTCGAGATCCGCGAGCAGTGCCCGCAGCTGCGCCACATCTGGTTCGACGACCCGCGAGGGCTGCGCAACTACGATGAACACGGCCTGAACCCGCTGGATGCGCTGATCGCCGCCGGCGAGGCCGAGAGCCGCGCGCACCCGCAGCTCTTCGCGCAGTGGGTCGAGTCCGGCCAGCCGGGCGACGTGGCCGCGATGTTCTTCACCTCGGGCACCACGGGCAATCCCAAGGGCGTGGTCCACACGCACGCCACGCTGATCGACCGTGCGCAGGCCGGTGCCCGCTTCGACAAGCTGGGCCCGCACGAGGAAGTGCTGGCCTACCTGCCGCCGGCCTGGATCGGCCAGAACATCTTCAGCTATGCCCAGTGGCTGGCCTGCGGCTACGTGGTGAACTGCCCCGAGTCGGCCAGCACCGTGTCGATCGACCTCAAGGAGATCGGCCCCACCTACTACTTCGCGCCGCCGCGGGTCTTCGAGGGCCTGCTCACCACCGTGATGATCCGCATGGAGGATGCCTCGGCGCTCAAGCGCGGGCTCTTCCACCGCGCCATGAAGCTGGCGCGCCGCGTGGGCCCCACGCTGATGGATGGCAAGGCCGTGGGCCTGCTGGACCGCCTCAAGTACGCGCTCGGTGACGTGCTGATCTACGGCCCGCTGCGCAACACCCTGGGCTTCTCGCGCGTGCGGGTGGCCTACACGGCGGGCGAGGCCATCGGTCCGGACCTGTTCAGCTTCTACCGCTCCATCGGCATCAACCTCAAGCAGCTCTACGGCTCCACCGAGACCGCCGTCTTCGTGTGCCTGCAGCCCGACCACGAGGCGCGGGCCGACACGGTCGGCGTGCCCATCGACGGTGTGGAGATCAAGCTGGCCGAGTCGGGCGAGATCCTGGTGAAGTCGCCGGGCCTGCTCAAGGGCTACTACAAGAACGACGCCGCCACGGCCGAGGTGCTGACGCCCGAGGGCTGGTACCACACGGGCGATGCCGGCTTCATCGATGCCCACGGGCATCTCAAGATCATCGACCGCGCCAAGGACGTGGGCCGCATCGTGGGCGGCGCCAACGACGGCGCGATGTTCGCGCCCAAGTACGTCGAGAACAAGCTGAAGTTCTTCTCGCACATCAAGGAGGCCGTGGCCTTCGGGGACCGCCGCGACCGCGTCTGCGCCTTCATCAACATCGACTTCGAGGCCGTGGGCAACTGGGCCGAGCGCCGCAACCTGCCCTATGCCGGCTACACCGACCTGGCGGCCAAGCCCGAGGTCTACGAGCTCATCAAGAGCTGCGTGGAGCAGGTCAATGCAGACCTCGCGCAGGACGCCCTGCTGGCTGGCAGCCAGATCACGCGCTTCCTGATCCTGCACAAGGAGCTGGACGCCGATGACGGCGAGCTGACCCGCACCCGCAAGGTCCGGCGCGGCGCCATCGCCGAGAAGTACGGTGTGCTGATCGACGCGCTCTACGAGGGCCGCACGAGCCAGTTCATCGAGACGGCGGTGAAGTTCGAGGATGGCCGCACCGGCAAGGTGTCGGCGGACCTGAAGATCGCCGACACGCAGACCTTCCCGGCCGTGGGCCGCGCGGCCTGAACCCTGCCTGGCGCCTCGCCACGAAAGCAATTCGCATGAGCACGAGCAGCAGCAAGAAGATCGGCGACGTGATCCTGGAGGTGAAGAACATCTCCCTGGCCTTCGGCGGGGTGAAGGCCCTGACCGACATCAGCTTCAACGTCCGCGAGCACGAGATCCGTTCCATCATCGGCCCCAACGGCGCAGGCAAGAGCTCCATGCTCAACTGCATCAACGGGGTCTACCACCCGACGCAGGGGCAGATCAGCTTCAAGGGGCAGACCTTCCGGCACATGAACTCGCGCCAGGTGGCGGAGATGGGCGTCGCCCGCACCTTCCAGAACCTCGCGCTCTTCAAGGGCATGAGCGTGCTGGACAACATCATGGCCGGCCGCACCCTGCACATGAAGAGCAACCTCTTCCAGCAGGCCTTCCGCAACCCCTTCGGCTTCAGCAAGGCGGAGGCGGAGGAGGTGGCGCAGCGCGAGAAGGTCGAGCGCATCATCGACTTCCTCGAGATCCAGCCCTTCCGCAAGACACCCGTCGGACGCCTGCCCTACGGCCTGCAGAAGCGCGTGGACCTGGGTCGCGCCCTGGCGATGGAGCCGCAGGTGCTGCTGCTGGACGAGCCCATGGCCGGCATGAACGTCGAGGAGAAGCAGGACATGTGCCGCTTCATCCTGGACGTGAACGACGAGTTCGGCACGACCATCGTGCTGATCGAGCACGACATGGGCGTGGTGATGGACATCTCCGACCGCGTGGTGGTGCTGGACTACGGCAAGAAGATCGGGGACGGCATCCCCGATGAAGTCCGCGCCAACGAAGACGTCATTCGCGCCTATCTGGGCACCTCGCACTGAAGGACTGAAGCGATGGGATTCCTCATTGAAACCGTGTTCGGCGGCCTGATGACAGGCATGCTGTACTCCCTGATCGCCCTGGGCTTCGTGCTGATCTTCAAGGCCTCGGGGGTCTTCAACTTCGCGCAAGGTGCCATGGTGCTGTTCGCGGCCCTGGCCATGGCGCGCTTCTCGGAGTGGATCCCGAAGTGGCTGGGCTTCGACAACCCCGTGCTGGCCAATGTGCTGGCCTTCGCCGCGGCCTGCGCGGTGATGGTGGCGGTGGCCTGGGCCATCGAGCGCTTTGTGCTGGGCAAGCTGGTGAACCAGGAGGGCATCACGCTCTTGATGGCCACGCTGGGCATCACCTACTTCCTCGAGGGCCTCGGGCAGACGCTGTTCGGCTCGGACATCTACAAGATCGACATCGGGCTGCCCAAGGATCCGCTGTTCCTCTTCGAGCAGACCTTCGAGGGCGGCGTGCTGGTCAACAAGGAGGACCTGGTGGCCGCGCTGATCGCGGCGGGCCTCGTGGCGCTGCTGGCGCTCTTCTTCCAGAAGACGGCCACCGGCCGCGCGCTGCGTGCGGTGGCGGATGACCACCAGGCGGCGCAGTCCATCGGCATCCCGCTGTCGCGCATCTGGATCATCGTGTGGAGTGTGGCGGGCTTCGTCGCGCTGGTGGCCGGCATCATCTGGGGCTCCAAGCTGGGCGTGCAGTTCTCGCTCTCGCTCGTGGCGCTGAAGGCGCTGCCGGTGGTGATCCTCGGGGGCCTGACCTCGGTGCCGGGCGCCATCATCGGCGGCCTGCTGATCGGCGTGGGCGAGAAGGTCTCGGAGGTCTACCTCGGACCGCTGCTGGGCGGCGGCATCGAGATCTGGTTCGCCTATGTGCTGGCCCTCGTCTTCCTGCTGGTGCGGCCGCAGGGCCTCTTCGGCGAGAAGATCATCGACCGCGTCTGAGCGACAAGAACAAGAAAGCAGGAGACCCCCATGCTCTACCGCGAGAACGGCCAGTTCAAGACGAGCTACAGCGCCGACAGCCAGATCTTCCCCATCCGCCAGGATGCCATCTTCATCCTGCTGCTGCTGGCCCTGGCCTTCGTCGGCGTGCCGCTGCTGGCCTCGGAATACCTGTTTCGGGCCATCCTCATTCCCTTCCTGATCCTCGGCCTCGCCGCGCTCGGGCTCAACGTGCTGGTGGGCTACTGCGGCCAGATCTCGCTGGGCACCGGCGCCTTCATGGCCGTGGGCGCCTATGCGGCCTACAACTTCCATGTGCGCCTCGAGGGCCTGCCCCTGATCCTCTCGCTGCTGGGCGGCGGCTTCTGCGCCACGGTGGTGGGCGTGTTCTTCGGCATCCCCTCGCTGCGCATCCGCGGGCTCTATCTCGCGGTGGCGACGCTGGCGGCGCAGTTCTTCTGCGACTGGGCCTTCCTGCGGATCAAGTGGTTCACGCATGACTCCACCTCCGGCAATGTCTCGGTCTCGGACCTGCAGGTCTTTGGCCTGCCGATCGAGTCGCCGGTGCAGAAGTACCTGTTCTGCCTGAGCATCCTCGTGCTCTTCGCGCTGCTGACCAAGAATCTCGTGCGCTCCGCCGTGGGCCGCGAATGGATGGCCATGCGCGACATGGACGTGGCCGCCAGCGTGATCGGCATCCGCCCCGTCTACGCCAAGCTCAGCGCCTTCGCGGTGTCCAGCTTCATCGTCGGCGTGGCCGGCGCGCTGTGGGGCTTCGTGCACCTGGGCTCCTGGGAGCCGGCCGCCTTCTCCATCGACCGCAGCTTCCAGCTGCTGTTCATGGTCATCATCGGCGGCCTGGGTTCGATCTCGGGCGCCTTCTTCGGCGCGGCCTTCATCATCGTGCTGCCCATCCTGCTCAACCAGATCCCGCACTGGCTGGGCATTCCGCTGGGCACCGAGACGGCGGCGCACCTGGAGTTCATGATCTTCGGCGCGCTGATCGTCTTCTTCCTGATCGTCGAGCCGCACGGCATCGCACGGCTCTGGGCGACCGCGAAAGAGAAGCTGCGCCTCTGGCCCTTCCCCCATTGATCACACCGCTTCAAAACAGCACCACGAGTGCAAACGCCAAGGAGACAGGCACCATGTTGAAACTGAAGTCGCTTGCAATCGCCGCCACCGTCGTGTCGGCATGTCTGGCCGGGCTGTCCACCTCGGTGGCTGCCGCGGACGCCAAGGAGCAGTTCTTCCCCGTGCTGGTGTATCGCACCGGCGCCTACGCCCCCAACGGCACGCCCTGGGCCAACGGCTATGTGGACTACCTCAAGCTCATCAACGCCAAGGGCGGCATCAACGGCGTGAAGATCACCTTCGAGGAGTGCGAGACGGGCTATGCCACCGACCGTTCGGTGGAGTGCTATGAGCGTCTCAAGGGCAAGGGCGCGACGCTGTTCCAGCCGCTCTCGACCGGCGCCACCTTCGCGCTGACCGAGAAGGCGCCCGTGGACAAGATCCCCCTGATCACCGCCGGCTACGGCCGCAGCGAGAGCCAGGACGGCGGCGTCTTCAAATGGAACTTCCCCCTGCTGGGCACCTACTGGGTCGCGGCCGACGTGCTGCTGCAGCACGTGGTCAAGAAGGAAGGCGGCTGGGACAAGATCAAGGGCAAGAAGATCGCCCTGGTCTACCACGACAGCCCCTATGGCAAGGAGCCGATCCCGCTGCTGCAGGAGCGCGCCAAGCTGCACGGCTTCGAGCTGCAGCTGTTGCCGGTGACGGCGCCGGGCGTGGAGCAGAAGGCCACCTGGCTGCAGGTGCGCCAGAGCCGTCCGGACTTCGTCTTCCTGTGGGGCTGGGGGGTGATGAACTCCACCGCACTGAAGGAAGCCCAGGCCACGGGCTACCCGCGCGAGAAGATGTACGGCGTGTGGTGGGCCGGCGCCGAGCCGGACGTGAAGGACGTGGGCGATGGGGCCAAGGGCTACAGCGCCGTGACCATGCAGCACGGCGCCGAGCCGCAGTCCAAGGTCGCGCAGGACATCCTCAAGGAGCTGCACGCCAAGGGCCAGGGCACGGGTCCGAAGGAGGAGGTGGGCCAGGTGCTGTACATGCGCGGCCTGCTGTCCGCCGCCATGGGCGTCGAGGGCGTGCGCCGTGCGCAGGAGCGCTTCGGCAAGGGCAAGGTCATGACGGGCGACCAGGTCCGCTGGGGCCTGGAGAACCTGGCGCTGGACCAGAAAAAGCTCGACGGCCTCGGCCTCGCCGGCGTGATGCGCCCGGTGTCCACGTCCTGCATGGACCACATGGGCGCGAACTGGGCCCGCGTGCACACCTGGGACGGCAAGAAGTGGAACTTCGTCGGCGACTGGTACCAGGCGGATGAGCAGATCATCAAGCCGCTGGTGAAGAGCACGGCGGACAAGTACGCGGCCGAGAAGAAGATGCAGCGGAGAACGCCCGAAGACTGCCAGTCCTGATCGGACTGGCCGCCTTCCGGCGTCCTCGCCGGGGGGCTCCGTGGGCTCCCACCCCATCCCCGCCCTCCAGGAGGGCGGGGCACAGTGACCCCACCCCTGACCCCTCCCCCGCGGGGAGGGGCACTTCCTGCCCCGGGTTGCGGGGGACTGGACACAGCATCGCGGGCGGTGCTGTCTCGAGTGATTCGTGCCGAATGGAAAGGCCAGCTATGAGCAATGTGCTTCTGAACGTCAACGGCATCGAGGTGATCTACAACCATGTGATCCTCGTGCTCAAGGGCGTGTCGCTGCAGGTGAAGGAGGGCGGCATCGTGGCCCTGCTGGGCGGCAATGGCGCGGGCAAGACGACCACGCTGCGGGCCGTCTCGAACCTGCTCGAAGGCGAGCGGGGCGAGGTGACCAAGGGCTCGATCGAGCTGCGCGGGGAACGCATCGAGAAGCTCTCCACCGCCGACATGGTCAACCGCGGCGTGGTGCAGGTGATGGAGGGGCGGCACTGCTTCGCCCACCTGAGCATCGAGGAGAACCTGATGACCGGCGCCTACACGCGCCGCGACGGCAAGGCCGCGGTGCAGCAGACGCTGGACAAGGTCTACAACTACTTCCCGCGCCTCAAGACCCGGCGCACGAGCCAGGCGGCCTACACCTCCGGCGGCGAGCAGCAGATGTGCGCCATCGGCCGCGCGCTGATGGCCAATCCGAAGATGGTGCTGCTGGACGAGCCGTCCATGGGTCTCGCGCCGCAGATCGTCGAGGAGGTCTTCGAGATCGTGAAGGACCTCAACGCCAAGGAGGGCACGACCTTCCTGCTGGCCGAGCAGAACACCAACATGGCCCTGCGCTATGCCGACTACGGCTACATCCTCGAGAACGGGCGGGTGGTGATGGACGGCGAGGCGAAGGACCTGCGCGAGAACGAGGACGTCAAGGAGTTCTACCTGGGCATGGGCGGCGGGGACCGCAAGAGCTTCAAGGACGTCAAGAGCTACAAGCGGCGCAAGCGGTGGTTGGCTTGACCCACCCCCTACCGGCTTCGCCGGCCCCCTCAAGGGGGCAACACCGGCCGCCCGGCGGAGCCGGATCGGCGGTGTTCGTGCGGGGCGAGCGCCGGCTGCGCCGAGCGCTCTTTGTACAGAGCAGGTGACTTGCCATGAGTGAAGAGAACTGGAGTTTTGCCCTGCCGGCCTTCAAGCCGGAGGAGGCGCTGCTGAAGCTGCGGCGGGACCTGCGCGAGCTGGGACTGGTGGAGCGGGAAGGGCGCTTCGAGCGGCGCGGCACGTCCATCGCCCGGGTGGCGGTGGACGGCGAGGTGCTGAAGGTCGCGATCGTGAAGCGGCCGGCGCGCACGCCGGAATGGATCGAGAAGACGGTCAAGGACGGCGCGCAGCAGCGCGACTTCCTGGCACTGGTGAAGAAAAACCTGTCCGGCTGGAGTGATGCCGATGAGTGAGTTCTACGACAGTCTCGAAGCCCGCGACCCCGAGGTGCGCGAGGCCGCGCTGATGGCGGCGCTGCCGCGGCAGATCGCGCTGGCACAGCAGCGCACCACGGCCTTCGCGGCGCTGCTGGCGGAGGTGGATGCCGCCGCCATCACGTCGCGCGCCGCGCTGGCGCAGCTGCCGGTCACACGCAAGTCCGAGCTGCTGGCCCGGCAGCAGGCGGAGCGGGCCGCGGGGGGCGATGCCTTCGGAGGCTTCTCGGCCATCGGCTGGGGCGCGGCGCGGCGCGTGTTCCAGTCCCCCGGCACGATCTACGAACCTGAAGGCGCTCGCCCCGACTACTGGCGTGCGGCCCGGGCCCTGCACGCGGCCGGCCTGCGCGCGGGCGAGCTGCTGCACAACAGCTTCAGCTACCACCTCACCCCCGCCGGTTCGATGATGGAAGGCGGCGCCCACGCCCTGGGCTGCACCGTATTTCCGGGCGGCGTGGGCAACACGGAACTGCAGCTGCAGGCGATGGCCGAGCTGCGGCCGTCCGGCTACATCGGCACGCCCAGCTTCCTCAAGATCCTCGTGGAGAAGGCTGCGGAGGCGGGCCAGACGCTGAGCCTGCGCCGGGCGCTGGTGAGCGGCGAGGCCTTCCCCTCCGCGCTGCGCGACTGGCTGCTGGAGCGCGGCATCGCCGGCTACCAGTGCTACGCCACGGCCGATCTCGGGCTCATCGCCTACGAGACGCCGGCGCGCGAGGGCCTGGTGCTGGACGAGGGCGTGATCGTCGAGATCGTGCGCCCGGGCACCGGGGATCCCGTGGCGGAAGGCGAGGTCGGCGAGGTGGTGGTCACCACGCTGAATCCGGACTATCCGCTGATCCGCTTCGGCACGGGCGACCTCTCGGCGCTGATGCCCGGCGTCTGCCCCACGGGCCGCACCAATGCCCGCATCCGGGGCTGGATGGGCCGCGCCGACCAGAGCGCCAAGGTGCGCGGCATGTTCGTGCACGCGGGGCAGGTGGGGGAGGTGCTCAAGCGCTTCCCCGCGCTGGGCCGCGGCCGCCTCGTGGTGGAGGGCGAGCTGGCGCAGGACCGCATGTGCCTGCACGTCGAGCTGGCCGGTGCGCCGGACGGCCTGTCCGAGCCGCTCGTGGCCGCGCTGCGCGATGTGACCAAGCTGCGTGGCGAGGTGCAGTTCGTGCCGCCCGGCAGCCTGCCCAACGACGGCCGGGTGATCGAGGACCGGCGCCGGTTCGACTGACGCGACCTGACTTGCGGGCGCCTGACGTTCACTTGTGCGCACTCCGACGCCACATCGGTAGTTTCCGAAGTGCAGCTCCGGATCAGCTCCACTAGCATCGCGCTGATACAAGCCACACCAATGGAGACAGCCATGCGCACACGCCCGACCGCCCTCGGCCTGATCACCCTCGCCAGCCTGATGGCGCTGCCGCTGGCCGCCCGGGCCGAGTACCCCGAGAAGCCCATCACCATCGTCGTGCCCTTCTCGGCCGGCGGCCCGACCGACAAGGTGGCCCGGGACCTGGCGGAGTCCCTGCGCAAGACGCTCAATGCCACGCTGGTGATCGAGAACGTCGGCGGTGCCGGCGGCACGCTGGGGGCGACCAAGGTGGCCAAGGCCGCGCCGGACGGCTACACCGTGCTGCTGCACCACATCGGCATGGCCACCTCGCCCGCGCTGTACCGCAACCTGCAGTACAAGACGCTGGACGACTTCGAGTACCTGGGCCTCATCAACGAGGTGCCCATGACGCTGGTGGCGCGCCCGTCCATGACGGCCGCCAGCTACGGTGACCTGGCCAAGTGGATCGCCACCAACAAGGAAAAGGTCAACCTGGCCAATGCCGGCCTGGGCTCGGCCTCGCACCTGTGCGGCCTGCTGTTCCAGAGCACCATCAAGATCGACATGACCACGGTCCCGTACAAGGGCACCGGCCCGGCCATGACGGACCTCATCGGCGGGCAGGTCGACATCATGTGCGACCAGACCACCAACACGACCTCGCAGATCGAGGGCGGCAAGATCAAGGCCTATGCCGTGACCTCGACCAAGCGCCTGACGAGCCCGGCGCTGGCCAAGCTGCCGACGCTGGACGAGCTCGGGCTCAAGGGCTTCAACGTCGCCATCTGGCACGGGCTCTACGCCCCCCGGGGCACGCCGAAGCCGGTGCTGGACAAGCTCAATGCCGGCCTGAAGAAGGCCCTGCAGGATCCGGACCTGCACAAGCGCCAGGAGGCGCTGGGCGCCGTGATCGTCTCCGATGCCCGCAACAACCCGGCCGAGCACAAGAAGTTCGTGTCGGATGAGATCGCCAAGTGGGGCACGGTGATCAAGGCGGCTGGCCAGTACGCGGACTGACAGGCCGGGCGGGCGGCGCCTTCCGCCTGGAACGGTGACGCGGCTGCAGTATTCTTGATGCCGGAGGCCTGCCCATGCGGGCCGGCCGTCCCGACTCCCTCTTCCTGCCCCTCGCCGGGGCCGTTCCTGATGTCCTGTTCCCGTGTTGCCTCGGCCCATGCCCCGGCGTGCCAGCCGCGCCGCGGGTTTCTGCGCCAAGGCCTCGGCCTGGCGGTCGTCGCAGCCGCGCTGTGCGGGCGCGACGCCCAGGCGGGCGAGGCGACCCGTCTGCTGCCGGCCCTGATCCCCGACGACGTGCTGCTGGACTACCAGCGCTTCCTGGCCGGTCGTGATCCGCGGGCCGTCACCGACTACAGCGGGCCGCATGCCCGGCGTGACGTCATCGAGGTGCTGCTGATCCAGCAGGCCCTGGCCCGGCAGGACGGCGCGCTGCGCCTGAGCCTCTCGCCCATGCCCACCAGCCAGCGGCTGCAGGCGGAACTGCGCTCGGGCCATGCGGCCTGCAGCGCCACGAGCTACTGGCGCGAAGACTTTCCGCAGCCGGAGGGCCTGCTGTTCAGCGACCCGCTGCTCGACGAGGGCGAATTCGAGGCCGGCTTCTACACGGCGCCCGGCAACGCCCGCGCCCTGGCGGCCCGCAGCCTGCAGGACCTGCAGCAGCTGCGCGTGCTGAGCAACCGCAGCTGGCGCGTGGACTGGCAGACGCTGGAGCAGCTGGGCTTCTCGCGGCTCCAGCATGTGGCCAGCTGGAACCTGATGCCGCGCATGGTGCAGCAGGACCGGGCCGATGTGATCCTGGCGCCGTTCCAGCCGACGCCGGATCTGTCGATGACCGTCGAGGGCGTGCGTCTGGTGCCGGTGCCCGGGCTGAAGATCCGCCTGCGCGGCACGCGACATGTGCTCATCTCCGCCACGCACGAGCAGGGCCCCCGGCTGCGGACGCAGCTCAATGCGGGCCTGGCGGCGCTGCGCCAGCAGGGCATCCTGCGCCGCGCCTACGAGCAGTGCGGCTTCTTCAACGCCCGGGTGGCGGGGTGGACGCGGCTCTGAGCCGGACCTGACGCCGCCCGGCCCGGCGGCTCAGCCGGGCAGGTCCACCAGCACGAAGTGCTTGCGCACGGGCACCAGCACCTCGAACTCGCCCCGGAATCCCGGCGGGATGACCGCGCCTTCGCCTGGCCCGACCTCGGTGCGTTGGCCGTCCGGGCCATGCAGGCGGATCCGACCCTCGAGCACATGGAAGTACTCCTGCTTGCCGGCCGGGAACTCGATCCGCCAGCGGCCGACCTCGCAGGCCCAGATGCCCGCGCTCATGGGGCCGGCCTCATGCATCAGCCAGGTCTGGCGCATCGGGGCGCCCTCGACGCGGCGGTCTTCGCGCGGCTGGTCCCACTGCGGGGTCTGGCCCTCGGTGCCGGTGATGGGGATGATGCGAGGCGCGGTGCTCATGGGGCGCATCTCCTGGCTCAGGCCTCGGCCGCGGTGCAGACCACGGCGAGCTTGTTGCCGTCGAGGTCGCGGAAGTAGGCGGCGTAGAAGTTCGGGCCGTAGTCGCGCAGCCCGGGGCGGCCCTCGCAGCGCCCCCCGGCGGCCAGGGCGGCGGCGTGCACGGCGTCCACCTGGGCGCGCGTGGCGGCGGCCAGGGCCAGCATGCTGCCGTTGCCGACCGTGGCGGGGGCGTCGTCATAGGGCTTGCAGATCCACAGGAAGGCCTTGGCGTCCGGCGCATCGGGGCCGTAGCCGCAGAACTCGTCGTCGGCATAGGTGCTCTTGAGGCCCAGCGGCGCGAGGGTGGCGTCGTAGAAGCGGCGGGCGGCCTGGCGGTCGTTGCTGCCCAGGGTGGCGTAGGAAAGCATGGGATCTCCTCGGGGGTCAGGTCATGCGCAGGGGAATGGTCACCGGGCCGTCGTTGACCAGGTGCACCTGCATGTCGGCGCCGAACTCGCCGCACTGCACCAGCGGGTGCTGGCTGCGGGCGACGCTCAGGCAGTGCTCGTACAGGCGCCGGCCGAGCTCGGCGGGGGCCGCCCCGGTGAAGCTCGGGCGGTTGCCGCCGCTGGTGTCCGCCGCGAGCGTGAACTGCGAGACGATCAGCAGGCCGCCGCCCACGTCCTGCACGCTGCGGTTCATCTTGCCGGCGTCGTCGCTGAAGACGCGCAGCTTGAGCACCTTCTGGACGAGCTTCTCGGCCACGGCCTCGGTGTCGCCGGGTTCGGCGCAGACCAGCATCAGGAAGCCGGCGCCGATCTGGCCGATGGTGCGGCCGGCCACCTCGACGCGGGCCTCGCGCACGCGCTGCAGGATCGCGATCATGGGCCGATGCCCTCCGTGTCCTTGGGGTCGTTGAAGTGCGCCTCGACGTCCATCGGCAGCAGCTGGATGCTGGCGCGCAGGCCGGGCACGGCCTCCATCAACGCACGCTCGACGGCCCCGCGCTCGGCCGCGGCCTGGCCGAGGGACCAGCCCGAGGGCATGTGCATGTGCATGTCCACGTAGCGGCGCTGGCCCGAGACGCGCGTGGCGATGTGGTCGAAGCGGACCTGCTGATGGCTGCAGCGCTCCAGCACGGCGTGGATGGCCGCCTGGCTCTCGCTGTCCAGCGCCTCGTCCATCAAGCCGGCGGCGGACTCCATCACCAGCAGCGCGCCCTCGCGCAGGATGTTCAGCGCCACGAGCACGGCGATCACCGGGTCCAGCCAGAGCCAGCCCGTGGCCATCACGCCGATCAGGCCGGCGACGACGCCGATGGAGGTCCAGACATCGGTGAAGAGGTGGCGGGCATCGGCCTCGAGCGCCTTGGAGCGGTGTTCGCGGGCCTTCTTCATCATCGCGAAGGCCAGTCCACCGTTGAGCGCCGAGCTCACGAGCGAGAGCACCATGCCCAGGCCCAGCTGCTCCACCGGCTGCGGACTCAGCAGGCGGTGCACGGCGGCCCAGATGATGCCGGCCGCGGCCGCGAAGATCAGCACGCCCTCGAAGCCGCTGGAGAAGTACTCGGCCTTGTGGTGGCCGAAGGGGTGGTCGTCGTCGGGCGGGCGCTGCGCCACGGTCACCATGGCCAGGGCGAACATGGCGCCGGCGAGGTTGACGAGGGACTCCAGGGCGTCCGAGAGCAGGGAGACGGAGCCGGTCCAGTACCACGCCCCGGTCTTCAGGGCGATGGTGACGGCCGCCACCGCGACGGAGAGCTTGAGGTAGCTGGAGACTTGCATGATGGACGGCATTCTCGCCGTTCCCGGCCGGGCCCGAATGCAATGCGAAGCGTTCTCCTTTTGTGAAGACCGGCTCCGCGCGGAGGCGGCGGGCACGGTCCTACAATCGCCGCGAGTTCCGCGCGGGCTCGCCCGATTTCCGTTTTTTCCCGCGCCTTCCTGCCGAGCAGCCCCATGAAGAACGACTCCGCCCTGCACACCGACGTGTCCCACATCGCCCCGCGCGAGAAGGCCGAGATCCTCTCCCAGGCGCTGCCCTACATCCGCAAGTTCCACGGCAAGACCATCGTGATCAAGTACGGCGGCAACGCCATGACCGATCCGGTGCTGCAGCAGGACTTCGCCGAGGACGTGGTCCTGCTCAAGCTGGTCGGCATGAACCCCGTGGTGGTGCACGGCGGCGGCCCGCAGATCGAGGAGCTGCTGACCAAGCTCGGCAAGAAGGGCCAGTTCATCCAGGGCATGCGCGTCACCGACAAGGAGACCATGGACGTGGTCGAGTGGGTGCTGGCCGGCGAGGTGCAGCAGGACGTCGTGGGCCTGATCAACGCCGCCGGCGGCAAGGCCGTGGGCCTGACGGGCCGGGACGGCGGGATGATCCGCGCCAAGCAGCTGAAGGTCCAGGACAAGGACGACCCCAGCAAGGAACACGACATCGGCCAGGTCGGGGACATCGTCTCCATCGACCCGAGCGTGGTGAAGGCGCTGCAGGACGACCAGTTCATCCCCGTCGTGAGCCCCATCGGCTTCGGCGAGAACAACGAGAGCTACAACATCAACGCCGACGTGGTCGCCGCCAAGCTGGCCACGGTGCTGCAGGCCGAGAAGCTGCTGATGCTGACCAACATCCGCGGCGTGCTGGACAAGGAAGGCCAGCTGATGACCGAGCTGACGCCCCGCCGCATCGACGAGCTGGTGGCGGACGGCACCATCAGCGGCGGCATGATCCCCAAGATCGCCGGCGCCATCGATGCGGCCAAGAGCGGCGTGAACGCCGTGCACATCATCGACGGCCGCGTGCCGCACGCCATGCTGCTGGAGATCCTCTCCGACCAGGCCTACGGCACGATGATCCGCTCGCACTGAGCGCGGGTCGTTGATGCGGCGCCCCCCGCTGCGCCATGTCGGCCGGGCTCGCCAGCGGGGCGAGGGGCCGGTGTGGTTCTTCGATCTCGACAACACGCTGCACAACGCCTCGGACCGCGTCTTCGGCGCGCTCAACGTGGCCATGACGCGCTACATCGAGCAGCACCTCGGCGTCGACACCGCGGAGGCGAACCGCCTGCGCCGCCTCTACTGGGCCCGCTACGGCGCGACGCTCACCGGCCTGGTGCGCCACCACGGCGTCGACGCGGCCCACTTCCTGGCCGAGACGCATGCGCTGCCGGGCATGGAGCGGCATCTGCATGGCCATGCCCATGACCTGGCGGCGCTGCGCCGTCTGCCCGGACGCAAGTTTCTCCTGACGAACGGCCCCGAGGCCTATGCATGGCGCGTGCTGCGTGCGGTGGGGCTGGCGCAGGACTTCGAGGGCGTGATCGCGCTGGAGCAGATGCGCGTCTTCGGCGTGCTGCGGCCCAAGCCGGACCGCCGCATGTTCCGCCATCTGCTGGCCCGGCTCGACCTGCGCCCGGCACAGTGCATCCTCGTGGAGGACAGCCTGATGCACCAGAAGGCGGCCCGCTCGCTGGGCCTGCGCACGGTGTGGGTCCAGCGCTGGTTGCGGGCCTCTGTGCACGGCCCCGAAGCGCATCTGCCGCTGCGTCGCTGCCCGGCCTATGTGGACGCGCGCATCAGCGGGCTGAGCGCCCTGCGCTGGCCTGCACTTGTCCACATTACGGAGAACGCCGGAGGGGGTTTTCCATAGCCCCCTGATCGCCCGATGCCGCCGGCCTGCTTTTGACGGTAGCATCCGGCTCGCAGTGGCGGCGGTGCACCTGCCCCGCATAGCCGGGTACAGAAGAACGACAAGCTCATGTCATTGTTCAGCGTTCTGATTGTCGAAGACCAGGTTCGTTTCCGGGAAGCCTTCGAGAAGTCCTTGTCCCAAGCTGGGGACATCCGCCTTCTGGGCATGGCGTCTGACCTGCAACAGGGGCGCCGAATGTTCGATCAGCTGCGCCCCGACGTGCTGCTGGTGGACCTGGACCTGCCGGGCGGCAGCGGCATCGAGCTCATCCGCCACGCCGCACAGGCGCACCCCGACTGCGAAGTGATGGTGATCTCGGTCTTTGGTGACGAGCAGCACGTGCTCTCCAGCATCGAGGCCGGCGCCACCGGCTACCTGCTCAAGGACAGCCTCGCCCTCGACCTCCCCGACCAGCTGCGCGCGCTGCGCAGCGGTGGCAGCCCCATCAGCCCGGTCATCGCACGGCGCCTGCTGCTGCGCCTGAATGCCGGCACCCAGCATCTGCACGGCCTGCCTGCGGAGACCGGCGCCGCGCCGCTGGACGAGAACGTCATTGCGCTCTCCGAACAGGAGTCGCGCGTGCTGCACCTGGCGGCCAAGGGCTTCACCTTTGATGAGATCGCACAGTTCCTGCAGGTGTCGCCGCATACGGTCATGACCTATGTCAAGCGCATCTACCGCAAGCTGCAGGTGCGCTCCAAGGTCGAGGCCATCTACGAGGCACGCCGGCTGGGCTGGCTGCGCGACTGAGCGTCGCGCGCTTCCGGTCTCGCACCGGCCGGGGGACCTGCGGGCCTGTGCCAGAATCCACAGCGCCATGCACGTCGCCGCCACCCCCGATCTGGACCCCGAAGACCCTGCCGCCGGCCCCGCCGCCGCGGCAGCGCCCGAGACCAAGCGCCGCACGCGCCCCAAGCCCGGCGAGCGCCGCGTGCAGATCCTGCAGACTCTCGCCAGCATGCTGGAGCAGCCGGGCGCCGAGCGCGTCACCACGGCCGCCCTAGCGGGCCGCCTGGAGGTCAGCGAAGCCGCGCTGTACCGGCATTTCGCGAGCAAGGCCCAGATGTTCGAGGGCCTCATCGAATTCATCGAGTCCAGCATCTACACCCTGCTGAACCAGATCACCGAGCGCGAGGCCGGGGGCCTGGTGCAGGCGCAGCGCATCGTCTCGGTGCTGCTGCAGTTCGGCGAGCGCAACCCGGGCATGAGCCGGGTGATGGTGGGGGACGCCCTCGTCTACGAGAACGAGCGGCTGATCCAGCGCATGAACCTCTTCTTCGACCGCGTCGAGGCCACGCTGCGGCAGGTCCTGCGCCAGGCGGCCGAGGCCGACGGCTCGGACACGCCGACGGTGCAGGCCAACGCCCAGGCCTCGGTGCTGGTGAGCTTCATCATCGGCCGCCTGCAGCGCTATGCCCGCTCGGGCTTCAAGCGCATGCCCACCGAGCAGCTGGACGTCGCCCTGGCGCTGCTGACGCGCTGAGTCCGCGGCCCGCGCCGGCCGTCCTTCATCTCTCATGCCCCGGTTCGCCGGGAAGACCGCCATGTCCACCGACGCCCTTGCCCAGTTCCTGAGCCGCGCGGAACGCCTCCTGGCCCGTGCCGAGTCCCTGCTGCCGCCCGCGCTGGGCGCGCCGGACTGGGCTGCCTCCAGCGCCTTCCGCTACCGCCGCCGCCGGGGCGTGCCGGTGCTCGAGCCGGTGCGCCACGTGGCCACGATCCGCCTCGAGGCGCTGAAGGAGGTCGACGCCCAGAAGGAGCGGCTGCTGCAGAACAGCCGCCAGTTCGTGCAGGGCCGCCCGGCGAACAATGTGCTGCTGACGGGCGCGCGCGGCACGGGCAAGAGCTCGCTGATCAAGGCCGTGCTGAACGAGTTCGCACCCCAGGGCCTGCGCCTGATCGAGGTGGACAAGGCCGATCTCGTCGATCTGCCCGACCTCGTGGACCTGGTGGCCGAGCGGCCCGAGCGATTCATCGTCTTCTGCGACGACCTCAGCTTCGAGGAGGGCGAGGCCGGCTACAAGGCACTGAAGTCGATGCTGGATGGCTCCATCGCCGCGGCGAGCGACAACGTGCTGATCTACGCCACCAGCAACCGCCGCCACCTGCTGCCCGAGCAGATGCGGGACAACCTCGCCGCGAAGGTGGACGAGAACGGCGAGCTGCACCCGGGCGAGGCCATCGAGGAGAAGGTGAGCCTGTCCGAGCGCTTCGGGCTGTGGATCAGCTTCTATCCCTTCAGCCAGCAGGAGTACCTCGCCATCGCGGGCCAGTGGCTGCGCCATTTCGGCCTCGACGAGGCGGCCATCGCCGCGGCCCGCCAGCCGGCGCTCATCTGGGCGCTGGAGCGGGGCTCGCGCTCCGGGCGCGTGGCCTACCAGTTCGCCCGCGATCTGGCCGGTCGCGGGGGCGCCGGCACGGCCATGCAGGCCGCGCCGGGCGATGCACCCATTCCCGACGGCCTGGACGAGGTCTGAACCCGATGACGAACGAGACGATGACGACGGACCGCGTGCCGGTGGACGTGGCCGTGGGCGTGCTGGTGAAGCGCGATGCCGACGGCCGCGAAGGCGACTTCCTGCTCACCTCGCGCCCCGAGGGCAAGGTGTATGCCGGCTACTGGGAGTACCCGGGCGGCAAGCTGGAGGCCGGCGAGAGCGTGGAACAGGCCCTGCGACGCGAGCTCCAGGAGGAGCTGGGCATCACCATCGGCGCCGCGCATCCGTGGAAGGTCGAGGTGATGGACTACCCGCACGCCCGGGTGCGCCTGCACTTCTGCAAGGTCTACGACTGGCAGGGCGAGTTCGAGATGCGCGAGGCCCAGCAGATGGCCTGGCAGGGCCTGCCGGTGACGGTGCGGCCGGTGCTGCCGGGCACCATCCCCGTCCTGGACTGGTTCGCCGCCGAGCGCGGCTTCCAGGGGGCGACGCACCGTGGCTGAGTACACTGCCGGCATGGATTGGCTGGATCAGATCAAGTGGGACGAGCAGGGCCTGGTGCCCGTCATCGCCCAGGAGCGCGACACGGGCGATGTGCTCATGTTCGCCTGGATGAACCGCGAGGCCCTGCGCCTGACGGCCGAGCGCGGCGAGGCCGTGTACTGGAGCCGCTCGCGCCAGAAGCTGTGGCACAAGGGCGAGGAGTCCGGCCACAGCCAGCAGGTGCACGAGATGCGCCTGGACTGCGACCACGACGTCGTCCTGCTGAAGATCACGCAGCGCGGCCACGAGCCCGGCATCGCCTGCCACACGGGCCGGCACAGCTGCTTCTTCCAGCGCCTGGACGGGCAGCAGTGGACGACGGTCGAGCCGGTGCTCAAGGACCCGGACCACATCTACAGCAAGTGATCGACTGCGAGACCACGGCATGAACGGCAATGACATCCTGGCCCGCCTGGGCGAGACCATCGATTCCCGCAAGCCCGAGGCGGGTGGCGACCCGTCCGCCAGCTACGTGGCCAAGCTCTTTCACAAGGGCCTGGACAGCATCCTGAAGAAGGTCGGCGAGGAAGCCACCGAGGTGGTGCTGGCCGCCAAGGACGGCGACCCCGCCAAGCTGACCTACGAGGTGGCCGACCTCTGGTTCCATTCCATGATCGCGCTCAGCGCCCTGGGACTGAAGCCGGCGGACGTGCTGAACGAGCTGGCGCGCCGGGAAGGGCTGTCGGGCCTGGAGGAGTTCGCCGCGCGGCCCAAGGGCTGACGGGGCGCAGGAGGGGCGAGCGGGCTGCAGGAACGAGTCGGACACACGAGTCGCAGGACAGCCCGCCGCCCAGAGGAAAGCCATCACCAATGTCTGGGAGGACACCATGATCGACCACACGAAGGGGCCGCAGCCGGCCCGCCGCCGGCCCCGGCCAATCGCCCGCAGCCCGCAGCAGGAGCAAAGCCTGCGCAACCTGACGCTGGTGGTCTACGTGCTCTACGGCCTGAGCCTGGTGACGGGCCTGCCGGTGCTGCTGGCCCTCGTCCTCAACTATGCCCGTCTGGCGGAGAGCCGCGGGACGTTGTATGACAGCCACCTGCGCTGGCTGCTGCGCACCTTCTGGTGGGGGCTGTTCTGGCTGCTGTTCGGCGGCGCCCTGCTGGTGGCCGGCATGGCCAGTGGGAGCATCGGCGCCTCCAACGCCTACGTCGACCACGACTACCGCGTGTTCGGGATCGTCAGCTTCTTCCTGGCCGCGGCGGTGCTGTTCCTGGATTGGCTGTGGGTCGTCACGCGGCTGGTGCGCGGCCTCCTGAACTGGAATGATCACCTCGCGATGCCGGGCTGACGCCGGCGTCCCGCCTCGACCCTGCCTGTCACTGTCGCATTTGGAGTACCCATGTCCCACGATCCGAACTGCATCTTCTGCAAGATCATCGCCGGCCAGATTCCCTCGAAGAAGGTCTACGAGGATGCGGACCTGCTGGCCTTCCATGACATCCATCCCTGGGCACCGGTGCATGTGCTGATCATTCCCAAGCTGCATCTCGCCAGCATGGCCGATCTGACGGACGAGCATGCGCCGCTCCTGGGCAAGATGAGCGTGCTGGCGCCGAAGCTGATGAAGGAGCTGGGCGTGAACAACGGCTTCCGGACGGTGGTCAACACCGGCCCGGACGGCGGGCAGGAGGTGTACCACCTCCATATGCACGCCATGGGCGGGCCGCGTCCGTGGCTGAAGGGTTGACCCCCTCTTGAAATACTGATGAATGAGGGTCATCTGTTCAGTCGCAAAGGACTGTCACGGACGGCGCCTAGAATCCGCTATTCGTTTTTGAGGAGACCACTATGGGTGGACTGAGCATTGGACACTGGCTGATCGTTCTGCTGGTGGTGGTGGTGATTTTCGGCACCAAGAAGCTGCGCAACGTGGGCTCCGATCTGGGCGCCGCGGTGAAGGGCTTCAAGGACGGCATGAAGGACGGTTCGGCTGACGCACCGGCCCAGCAGGTGAGCCACAACAAGGCGCAAGACCCGAACACGGTCGACGTGGACGCCAAGACCAAGTCCTGAGCTGAGTACGGATGCTTGATTTCGGCTTCGACAAACTGGCGCTGATCGGCGCCGTCGCCCTCATCGTGATCGGTCCTGAGCGGCTGCCCAAGGTGGCGCGCACGGCCGGGCACCTCATGGGCAAGGCCCGGCGCTACGTGGCGGACGTCAAGGCCGAGGTCAACCGGTCGATGGAGCTCGAGGAGCTTAAGAAGATGAAGGGCCAGTTCGAGGACGCCGCGCGCGACGTCGAGCAGAGCGTCCAGCAGGAAGTCAATGCCGCCACCCAGGCCTTTGACCAGACCTGGCAGAGCATCGGCGGCGAGGGCAGCAGCTACGAGCCGCTGCCCCCGAGCTACCGCCATCCCGGCAAGAAGTGGCGCGTCAAGCGCGGCGCCATGCCGCTCTGGTACAAGCAGCAGCAAGGCGTGCGCCGCCACGTCCAGTCCGGCGCGGCCCGCGTGGCGCGCTTCCGCCCCCCCACGCGCTACTGATTGCGCCTCTGACCGCGCCTTTCGAGAGCGCCTCCCCCCATGAGTGCTTCCCCCGAAGACGAACTGGCCGGCACCGAGCAGCCCTTCGTGTCGCATTTGATCGAGCTGCGTGATCGCCTGATCCGCGCGATGCTGGCCGTCGGCGTGGCCTTCGGCCTGCTGTGCCTCTACCCGGGCCCGGCCGGTCTCTACGACCTGCTGGCGGCGCCGCTGGTGGCGCATCTGCCCAAGGGCTCGTCGATGATCGCCACCAACGTGCTCTCGCCCTTCCTGGTGCCGCTGAAGATCACGCTGCTGGCCGGTTTCCTCGTGGCGCTGCCCGTGGTGCTCTACCAGGTCTGGGCCTTTGTGGCGCCGGGGCTGTATTCGCACGAGAAGCGCCTGGTCCTGCCGCTGGTGATCTCCAGCACGGTGCTGTTCTTCGTGGGGGTGGCCTTCAGCTACTTCTTCGTCTTCGGCCAGGTCTTCAAGTTCATCCAGGGCTTCGCGCCCAAGAGCATCATGGCGGCGCCGGACATCGAGGCCTACCTGGGCTTCGTGATGACGATGTTCATCGCCTTCGGGGCCGCCTTCGAGGTGCCGGTGGTGGTGGTGGTGCTGGCCCGCATGGGGCTGGTGACGGTGGAGAAGCTGAAGGAATTCCGCGGCTACTTCATCGTGCTGGCCTTCATCATCGCGGCGGTGATCACGCCGCCGGACATCGTGTCGCAGCTGGCCCTGGCCATTCCCATGTGCGTGCTGTACGAGCTCGGCATCTGGGCCGCCGGCACCTTCATTCGCACGACCCGCGCGCCGGACGAGGAATCGGACGCCACGTCCTGACGCGGGACCGCCGGGCTGCGGGGGGCATCACCGGCCCGGCGCGCGATCAGTTCGGGTTGTCCTCGGCCTTGGGTCGCGGCCGCAGGCCGATCTTCAGCACGAAGGACTTGCGCTCCGGCCCCCGCTGCACCTCGAGCTTCGCCTGGCTGCCGGGCGTCAGGGCGGCCACGGCCGTCAGCAGCTCGGCGGGGCTCTGCACGGCCTTGCCGGCCACGTTGATCACCACGTCTCCCGGCTTGATGCCCGCCGCCTCGGCCGGGCCCTTGAGAATCACGCCGCTGACCATCACCCCGCGCAGCTGCGGCAGGTGGAAAGCCTCGAGCACTTCGGGCGTCAGTTCGCGGGTCTGCACCCCCACCCAACCGCGCGAGACCTGCCCCTGCTTGATCAGGGCCTCCATGACTTCACGGGCGAGGCTCACGGGAATGGCGAAGCCGATGCCCATGCTGCCGCCGCTGCGCGAGTAGATGGCGGTGTTGATGCCCAGCAGCTGCCCCTGGGTGTCCACCAGCGCGCCGCCCGAGTTGCCGGGATTGATGGCTGCGTCCGTCTGGATGAAGTTCTCGAAGGTCGAGAGACCCAGCTGCTTGCGCCCCAGGGCGCTCACGATGCCCGAGGTCACCGTCTGGCCCACGTTGAAGGGATTGCCGATGGCCAGCACGGCATCGCCGACCTGCAGGGTGTCGGCCTCGCCCAGGCGCATCACCGGCAGGTTGGGCAGGCGGATGCGCAGCACGGCGAGGTCGGTGTCGGGGTCGGTGCCGATCAGCTCGGCGGTGGTCTCGCGGCCGTCGCTCAGCTGGATGAGGATCTCCGTGGCGTTCTCCACCACGTGGTTGTTGGTCAGCACATAGCCTTCGGGTGACACGATCACGCCGGAGCCGGTGCCGCGCGGGCCGTCGCGCTCGTCGTCATCGGGGCTGCCGCCGTGGTAGCGCAGCCAGGCTTCCTCTTCCTCGCTCATGGGCTGCCCGGGCTTGCTGGCGCTGATGCTGACCACGGCGGGTGCGGCGAGGCGGGCGGCGTCGGCGTAGCCGGGACGCTTGCCCTGGCTCGCGCCCAGCTGCAGGCTCGGGGCCGGATGGAGGCTGCCCTGGAGCCACTGCGGCTTGAGCGTGGCCACCACGAAGTAGCCGGCCAGCGCAACGGTCGTGGCCTGGGAGAAAATCAGCCACGAACGGCGCAGGGGCGAGGGCGCTCCCGAAGCCGGTGACGAAGACGAGGATGGTGTGGACATGAAGGACAGTACCCAGGCGACCGGTCATGAAGGGGGGCAGGCCTTGCCCCGCGAAGCGCTGCTGCGCCTGCTGGACGGCTGGCTGGAGCCGGGTCGCTTCAAGGATTATGGGCCCAACGGCCTGCAGGTTGAGGGTCAACCCGGGGTCCGCCGGGTGCTGTGTGGCGTGACCGCCAGCCTGGCGCTGATCGACGCCGCCATCGAGCGCGGGGCGGACACCCTGCTGGTTCACCATGGCCTGTTCTGGCGCGGCCAGGAGCAGCGCCTGACGGGCTGGATGAAGACCCGCCTGCAGCGCCTGCTGGCCCACGACATCAACCTCATCGCCTACCACCTGCCGCTGGACGCGCATGCCGAGCTGGGCAACAACGCGCAGCTCGGGCGCCAGTTCGGCTGGGAGGCCGATGCCCGCTTCGGCGACCAGGACCTGGGCTTTGCCGGCCCCTTGCCTGCCGATCAGCAGACGCTCGCCGGCCTGCAGGCGGTGCTGGAGCGGCAGCTGGCCCGGCCGGTGGTGGCCGTCCCGGGGGATGGCCGCCCACTGCGGCGCGTGGCCTGGTGCACGGGCGGAGCGCAGGGCTTCTTCGAGGCGGCCATCGCCAGCGGGGCCGATGTCTTCGTCACGGGGGAGATCTCCGAGCCCCAGGCGCATTACGCCGCGGAGACCGGGGTCGCCTTCGTGGCGGCCGGTCACCACGCCACGGAGCGCTACGGCGTGCAGGCCGTGGGCCGTCGCCTGGCCGAGGAGCTGGGCGTCGCGGTCGAGTTCCTGGACCTCCACAACCCCGCGTGATGCCGATGCTGCCCCTGCTGATCACCCAGGGCGATGCCTGTGGCATCGGTCCCGAGATTGCCGTGGCCGCCTGGGCGGCCGAACACGCCGCGCCGGGCCTGCCGCCGCTGTGCCTGGTGGGCGACGTGGCCGTGTGGCGCCGTGCCGTTCAATGGGCGGGCCTGGACCTGCCGGTCGCCGTGCTGGACGCGCCGGGTGAGGCGGCCGCCGTGCCGCCCCGCTGCCTGCCCGTGTGGCAGCCGCCCGGGCTGCCGGCGGACCTCGCCGCCGAGCCGCCGGGGCGGATCAGCGCCAAGGCCGGCGCGGCAGCGGCCCGCTGCATCGAGGCGGCCGTCGCGCGCGTGCTGGCGGGCGAGGGCGCGGGCCTCGTCACCGCGCCGATCCACAAGGAGGCCCTGCATGCCGCCGGCGTGCCGTTCCCGGGCCACACCGAGATGCTGCAGGCCCTGGCGACGCCGCCGGGCGCTGCGCCGCCGCCGGTGCGCATGATGCTGGCCAACGAGGAGCTGAGGACGGTGCTGGTGACGATCCACGTCTCGCTGCGCCGGGCGCTGGACCTGGTGACGGCCCAGGCCGTGCTCGAGACGGTGCGCATCACGCAGGCCTCGCTGCGGCGCTTCGGCATTGCGTCGCCGCGCATCGCCGTGGCCGGGCTCAATCCGCATGCGGGCGAGGGCGGCCTGTTCGGGGACGAGGAGCTTCGCGAGATCGCGCCGGCCATCGCGGCGGCCCGGGCCGAGGGCATCGACGCCCAGGGCCCGTTTGCCCCGGACACGGTCTTCATGCGCGCCCGTCACGCGCCGCCCGCCCACCCGGGCGAGTTCGATGCCGTGGTGGCGATGACGCACGACCACGGCCTCATCCCCGTGAAGTACCTCGGCGTCGAGCAGGGCGTGAACGTCACGCTGGGCCTGCCTTTCGTGCGCACGAGCCCCGACCATGGCACCGCCTTCGACATCGTGGGCCAGCGCCGGGCGGACGCCTCCAGCATGCGGGCGGCGCTGCGCATGGCCTGGCAGCTGAGCCGGGGCTGAGCGCCACCTGCGGGCGCGGCGGGGGAGGCGTGGGGCCGGCCCGGGTGGCCGGCCGCCGGGTCACTGCTGCGTGTTGAGCGCGGCGAGCTGCTTGCGGGCGCGCGCGGTGGCCCGCTCGAGCAGGTAGGCGTTCTCGAAGGCGCGCAGGCGGCCGGTCTCGCAGAGCTTGCGCAGCATGCGCGCGGTCATGGTGACCGTCTGCTGGTGCTTGTGGCCCTGGGTGAAGATGAAGAAGCTGCGGCCGGCGCTGATGTGGGCCAGGCGGACCTTGCGCCACTGCTCGCCCGTGTTCATCTGGTAGGCGAAACCCAGCTGCAGATGCTCGATCAGCAGGACGCCGGAGCTGGGCTCGGGTTCGTCGGTGGCGGCGGGGAGGCCGTCGATGCTGATGTCCACGGCCTGCAGCGGGGCTTCCTGGGCGGTGATGTCGATGTCGACATGACCCGCCCAGTCGACGGCCGCGTCCTGGATCAGACCCAGGCTGGAGGCCTCCTTGGCATTGAGCCCCTGGGCGAGGTCGATGTCGACGTCGCCGGACTCCGTGTCCCGGAACTCCTCGGGCTGCACCGGCGGGAGGTCCTGCTCCTTGGGGGCCTCGATGCCAAAGACGGCCTCGAGCTGCTTGACCAGCAGGTTGTAGTCCAGTGCGGAGAGCCCCTGGCCCTTCAGCGACTCGGCATGCACCGGCAGCAGCTGGCCGATGAAGGGCTTGCGCATCGACTCCGGCCAGGCAATCAGATCCAGGCCTTCGTTGAGCGTCTGCATCATGCGGGGCAGGGCGCTCAGGAAGGCCTGGCGCTGCGGCCCGGCGGCCTTGGGCTGCACGCTCAGGACGAGGTCACGGCCGAACTGGCGGAAGCGCTTCTCGCGGTCCTCGCTGCCCCCCTCGTGGCGCGTCGCCTGCACGATGGCGCCGCTCCAGGTCTGGGCCAGGAACTCGCGCAGGAAGTCCGGCATCGGCACCTTGGCGAGGTTCTGGGCGAGCTGCTTGGCATAGCGCTGCTGCAGGCGGAGATCGGTCTCCTTGCGCTCAACCAGCGCCGCGGCATTCCCGTGGGCCTGCAGGGTCTGGGCCGTCTGGGCGCTGATGAAGGCCTCGAGATCGTCGAGCTTCTGCTCGTAGATCTCGATGCGCTCGAAGTCGCCGCCGCTGACGTCATGGACCAGCGAGCGCACGTGCTCGAGGAATTCCTTGCCGGGGGAGTCGCCGAAGTCATCGTAGGCACAGGCCAGCGACGCCAGGCGGTTGATGAAGCGGCGCACCGGGTGGCGGCGCGACGAGAAGAAGGTGTTGTCCCCCAGCGCGGCGCGCAGCACGGGCAGCTGCAGCTGGGCCAGCAGGCGCGCCATCTGGGGCGGCACCTTGGCGTCCGACAGGATGTGGTCGAACAGGCTGCCCACCACGTCGATGACCATGTGGTCGAGGGAGCCGGTGGCGGCCTGGCGCAGGGCGTCGCGGTGCAGGTGGATGAGGTTGGGCGGCAGCGGGTAGACGCCGCCGGGGGCGGTGTCCTCTCCCCATTCGCCGGCCTGCTGCATGCCTGCCAGGGCGCCGCTGATGGAGATGCCGCCGGGCAGGGCGCCGGAGACGGTGCTGCCGAAGCCGGACCCGCCATGGCCCGTCATCCCACCGGCGATGCCACCGGCCGGGAGCGGGAGCGTCGAGAGCCGCCGCAGCAGCTCCATCAGCTGGGGATCGACATTGCCCATGACGCCGGCCCCGGCGTAGCCGCCATAGGCCTGGCCGTAGCCGCCGGTGAAGGTGCTCTGCACGCCGCCGCCGGACGGCATGCCATAGCCCGGCTGCCCATAGCCGCCGACGCCGCCGAAGCCGCTGGCCTGCGGGCCGAGCCCGCCAAAGCGGGAGTTGCCGATGGGGCCGCCGAGGTCGCCCGCGACGCTGCTCGGGCCGCTGTTCATGCCTCCCATGCCGGCCATGCCGCCGGCGGGATTCAGCGAGCGCACGCGCAGGTCCTGCTGGCGCAGGCCGCGGCTGCGGAAGAGGGCGGCGATGTCGGTGTAGCAGCTCCGCATCTCCGTCGTGAAGGCGCGGGTGAGCTCGTCGATGAGGGACTGACGGATCTCCTGGTCGTCCGTCATGGCGTACACGCCGTCCAGCAACGCCTGCGCGATCAGCTCGGGGCGCAGGGGGTTGCGGTCGAGGCCCCCCTCGGAGGAGCTCAGGCCGGCCAGGAAGGATTCGACGTCCCGCAGCTCCCATTCGCTCTGATGGCCGATGGCCATGCCGATGCGGTCCGCCGCCACCATGGCGTCGACCTGCTCGTCGTCCATCAGGGAGAGCTCGTCCCAGGCCTTCTTCGCGGGAGCGGCCGCCTTGTCGCGCTGCTCGCCCGCCATCTGGCGGCGCAGGCTGGCGTTGAACTCCTGGAGGAACGTCGCCAGGTGCTCGCGGAAGACGAACTGCGCCGCCAGCAGGGCGTCGCGGCGCTTGGCGAAGGCGGCCGACAGCGCTGCCAGGCCCAGGCCTTCAGCACCGCGCTCGGCCGCCTGTTCGGCGGCGGCCCGGATGCGCTGGAAGGCGGCTTCGAGGTGCGGGTTGAGTCGTGACTCGGGCTGGTTCATGGACAGGGAAACGGGGCGCACGCCTCGTGGGGACGTGCTGCGTGGGCCAAGTATCCGTGGATTTGAGGTCTCATGTTGTGACCAAGCGCAGAGCGCGCGTCGGATTGCATGGAATTGCGGGCTTCGCACCCGCCGCGCTCCATGCCTCCGACGCCGCCGGCCCGGCCGACGCGATGGATCCGGATCAGCGCTTGAGCGAGTCGCGGATCTCGCGCAGCAGGACGATGTCCTCCGGCGTCACGGGATCGGCGGCCGGCGCGGGGGCCGGCTCGCTGCGCTTCAGGCGATTGATCTGCTTGACCATCATGAAGATGATGAAGGCCAGGATGATGAAGTTCAGCAGCACGGTCAGGAAGCTGCCGTAGGCAAAGAGCGGGATGCCGGCCTTGGTCAGGGCCTCGTAGGTCTGCGGGCCCTTGAAGTCCGCCGGGACGGTGCCGAGCACGACGAAGTAGTTGGAGAAATCCAGGCCGCCGACCACCTTGCCGACCAGCGGCATGATCAGGTCCTTGACCATCGAGTCGACGATCTTGCCGAAGGCACCGCCGATGATCACGCCCACGGCGAGATCCACCACATTGCCCTTGACGGCAAACTCCCTGAACTCGCTCAGCATTCCCATCTTCGTCTACTCCTGCGGGGGCGGGCCCCGAATGTGCTGGGCGCTATTGTCTACGTTTGCAGGAGTCGCAAATCGGGCCAAACACGGGGATTTTTGTCCCGGGTGTCCTTCGGGGTCGGGATTTGATGCCTCGACGAGACGATTTGCGTAATCCCCGAGTTGCATCAAGTCGGGGTGGGGGTGGGCGTCCGCTAGAATCTGCGGTTGCTCCCGATCAGAAGTCTCCTTTGAGGACCCTCATGAGTGACCAGCAAGTGGACCAAGGCAAGCGCACCTGGCTCATCGCCACGAGTTGCGCCGGTGCCGGCGTAGGCGTTGCGACCGCCGTGCCCTTTGTCAGTACCTTCGCGCCGTCCGAGCGCGCCAAGGCTGCCGGTGCAGCCGTGGAAGTCGATATCAGCAGCCTGAAGCCGGGCGAGAAGCTGACGGTGGAATGGCGCGGCAAGCCCGTCTGGATCGTGCGTCGCACGCCCGAGCAGCTGGCCGCCCTGCCCAAGAACGACACGCAGCTGGCTGATCCGGACTCCAAGCGCACCGCCTACCCGACCCCGGCGTACGCCAAGAACGAGCACCGCTCGATCAAGCCGGAGTACTTCGTGGGCGTGGGCATCTGCTCGCATCTGGGCTGCTCTCCCTCCGACAAGTTCCAGGCCGGCCCGCAGCCTTCGCTGCCGGACGACTGGAACGGCGGCTTCCTCTGCCCTTGCCACGGCTCGACCTTCGACCTGGCTGGCCGCGTGTTCAAGAACAAGCCCGCACCCGACAACCTCGAGGTGCCTCCCCATATGTATCTGTCCGACACCAAGCTCCTGATTGGTGAGGACAAGGCTGCCTAAGCGAGAGGACAGAGGTCGATATGGCTGAATTCAAAGAAGCTCCCGCTGGCGCCTCCGTGGGCGAGCAAGTGCTGACCTGGGTGGACAACCGCTTCCCGCTCAGCAAGATGTACCGGGAGCACATGTCGGAGTACTACGCTCCGAAGAACTTCAACTGGTGGTACATCTTCGGCTCGCTGGCCATGCTGGTGCTGGTGATCCAGATCGTCACCGGCATCTTCCTGGTGATGCACTACAAGCCGGATGCCGCCGTGGCCTTCGCCTCGGTCGAGTACATCATGCGCGATGTGCCCTGGGGCTGGCTGATCCGCTACATGCACTCGACGGGTGCCTCCGCCTTCTTCGTGGTCGTGTACCTGCACATGTTCCGTGGCCTGCTGTACGGCTCGTACCGCAAGCCCCGCGAGCTGGTCTGGATCTTCGGCTGCGCGATCTTCCTGTGCCTGATGGCTGAAGCCTTCATGGGCTACCTGCTGCCCTGGGGCCAGATGTCCTACTGGGGCGCCCAGGTGATCGTGAACCTGTTCGCTGCCGTGCCCTTCGTCGGCAACGACCTGGCCCTGATGATCCGCGGCGACTACGTCGTCGGTGACGCCACCCTGAACCGCTTCTTCAGCTTCCACGTGATCGCCGTGCCCCTGGTCCTGCTGGGCCTGGTGGTGGCGCACATCATCGCGCTGCACGAAGTGGGTTCGAACAACCCGGACGGCGTCGAGATCAAGGCCAAGAAGGATGCGCAGGGCCGCCCGCTGGACGGCATCCCCTTCCATCCCTACTACAGCGTGCACGACATCTTCGGCGTGGGCCTGTTCCTGATGGTGTTCTCGGCCATCATCTTCTTCGCGCCTGAGCTGGGCGGCTACTTCCTGGAGTACAACAACTTCATCCCGGCCGACCCGCTGAAGACGCCGCCGCACATCGCGCCGGTCTGGTACTTCACGCCCTTCTACTCGATGCTGCGCGCCACGACCGATGTGATGGTCAACGTGCTGTCGGTCATCCTCGGTCTGGGTGCCGTGCTGGCCGTGCTCAAGGGCACGTTCTCCGGCAAGGGCAAGGTGGCGACGCTGGCCATCGCCGTCGTGGCCATCTTCCTGCTCAAGACCTTCGACGCGAAGTTCTGGGGTGTGGTGGTGATGGGCGGTGCCGTGATCATCCTGTTCTTCCTGCCCTGGCTGGACCACAGCCCGGTCAAGTCGATCCGCTACCGTCCGAGCTGGCACAAGTACGTCTACGGCGTGTTCGTCATCTTCTTCCTGGTGCTGGCCTACCTCGGTATCCAGCCCCCGACGGAAATCGGCACGCTCGTCGCCCAGGTCGGTACCCTGTACTACTTCGGTTTCTTCCTGCTGATGCCGTGGTGGAGCAAGCAAGGCACGTTCAAGCCTGTGCCTGACCGCGTCACTTTCCACCCCCACTGATCAGTCCAGGAGTCGAATCTCATGAAGAAATTCATCGCTACGCTGCTGATCGGTCTGGGCCTGGCCTCGGGTGCCATGGCCAACTCCGGCGGCATGGAGTGGGACAAGTTCCCGAAGGAAAAGATGACGGACGTGGCGTCCCTGCAGAACGGCGCCAAGCTCTTCGTCAACTACTGCCTGAACTGCCACTCGGCAGCCTACATGCGCTACAACCGCCTGCGGGACATCGGCCTGACGGAAGCCCAGATCAAGGGCAACCTGATGTTCGCCACCGAGAAGGTGGGCGACACCATGAAGGTCTCGCTGGACCCGAAGCAGGCCAAGGACTGGTTCGGCGCCACCCCGCCGGACCTGACCGTGATCGCCCGCTCGCGCGCCGACGGCGCCAAGGGCTCCGGTGCCGACTACCTCTACACCTACATGCGGACCTTCTACCGCGACGAGACCAAGGCCACCGGTTGGAACAACCTGGCCTTCCCGAGCGTCGCCATGCCGCACGTGCTGTGGGAACTGCAGGGCCAGCGTGCCGCCAAGTTCGTCGAGGAAGCCGATCCGCATGACCATGCCAAGAAGATCCACGTCTTCAAGGGCTTCGAGCAGCTGACCCCGGGCACCCTGGACGCCCGCGCCTACGACAATGCCGTGGGTGACCTGGTCGCCTATCTGCAGTGGATGGGTGAGCCGGCACAGGCGCAGCGCTTCCGTCTGGGCGTGCTCGTGCTGCTGGGTCTGGGTATCTTCACCCTGTTTGCCTGGCGCCTGAATGCGTCCTACTGGAAGGACGTGAAGTAAGCCTTCGGGCCCAGCCTGCGAGCCGGGCCCTGTTGCGCAGTGGGAGGCCTTCGCGGGCACCCACTGCGTTTGCCTTTTGTGTGCCGCTACCATGTCGGGCACACGGAATCGATTGTTGACCTGAACTCAGGAGTCCGCCGCCATGATGGTGCTTTATTCTGGAACCACTTGCCCCTACTCGCACCGTTGCCGCTTCGTGCTGTTCGAAAAGGGCATGGACTTCGAAATCCGTGATGTGGACCTGTTCGCCAAGCCGGAAGACATCGCGCTGATGAATCCGTACAACGAGGTGCCCATCCTCGTCGAGCGCGACCTGATCCTGTATGAGTCGCACATCATCAACGAGTACATCGACGAGCGCTTCCCGCATCCGCAGCTGATGCCCGGGGACCCGGTCGCCCGTGCCCGCGTGCGCCTGTTCCTGCTGAACTTCGAGAAGGAGCTGTTCGCCCACGTCAACGTGCTGGAGAACCGCGGCCAGGCCGTCAAGCCGACGGACAAGCAGCTGGAGAAGGCCCGTTCGCAGATCCGCGACCGCCTGACGCAGCTGGCACCGATCTTCCTGAAGAACAAGTACATGCTGGGGGACGACTTCTCCATGCTGGACGTGGCCATCGCTCCGCTGCTGTGGCGCCTGGACTACTACGGCATCGACATGTCCAAGAATGCGCTGCCGCTGCTGAAGTATGCGGAACGCATCTTCTCGCGCCCCGCCTATATCGAGGCGCTGACGCCCTCGGAAAAGGTGATGCGCAAGTAAGCGACGCGAGCCATGGACCAGACCCCAGACGGCGGCGCGCCCGCCGGCACCTCCACGCGACCCTATCTGATCCGCGCCCTGCATGACTGGTGCACCGACAACGGCTTCACGCCGTACATCGCGGTGCAGGTCGATGGCACGGTTCAGGTGCCGATGGAGTACGTCAGCAACAACGAGATCGTGCTGAACGTCGGCTTCGATGCCACGAACGGCCTGGACCTCGGCAACGAGTTCATCCAGTTCAAGGCGCGCTTCGGCGGCGTCGCCCGCGAGATCGTCGTGCCGGTGGATCACGTGGTGGCCATCTATGCCCGCGAGAACGGGCAGGGCATGGCCTTCCCCGCGCCGGTGGCTGAAACGGCACCGGCGGCGGTCGAGCCCGCGGCGCCCGAGGCGCGCCCGGCGGCCAAGCCGGCTGCCAAGGGGCTGCGCCTGGCGCCAGCGCCGGCCGTGGCGGAAGCGCCGGCCTCGCCGGTGGTGGAAACCTCCGGCGAAGAGACTGGCGGCGCGCCGGGCGAAGGCCCGGGGGACGGCCCCGGACCGCGTCCGACGCTCAAGCGGATCAAGTAGGGACGGGCGGCGCCCGGATCCCCTCGGCCGTCGAGGCTGCGGGCGGGTTCGAGGGTGCCGATTTGCCCCTACAATCCGCGCCTGCCTTGGGCTCATGGCCCGGGGCGCACAGCCGGCTTAGCTCAGTTGGTAGAGCAACCGCCTTGTAAGCGGTAGGTCATCAGTTCGAATCCGATAGCCGGCACCACACCCATGAAGACACAGGCCTTGCGCCTGTGTTTTTCTTTGTGGGTGCGACATTCAGGCGCCCCCTGCGGCACCGCTCAGCCCTGCACCTTGATCCGCACGCGGCTGGGCTGGAGGCCCTGCTCCTGCAGGCGAGCCTCCAGGCGCGGCTGCAACTGGCGCAGCTTGGCGGCCACGGCGGCATTGGCGGCCAGGAGGGTCCAGCCGTCCTCGTCGATCGGGCCGGGCTTCACGAAGCGCGTCATCGCGCCCGGCAGGGCCGGGGCGACGAGGGCCATGCGGCGCTGCGACTCCTGCATCAGCACCCCCAGCCGCGCCAGGCCCTGGTGCTGGGCCAGCGCCTGGCCGATGGGGGTCGGGTCGGGCACGGCGGGGCCGCCGGCAGGGGCGGTCGTGGAGGCATCGGGTCTGCGCATGCGCCTCAGTGTAGACCCGGAGCGCCCGCCCGGCGTCCCGAGGCAAAGGGAGGGATGCCGGGTGCTAAACTCCGCCGGTTGTCCTCCGCCCTGGTCTTGCCGGCTGGCGGGCCCTGCGGGCGGCCTCCCGGTGCCTTTCCTGGCGCCTGACGCGACGATGTCTGAATGGCTTCAGGCACCGCCGGATACAGGAGGTGCGTCGAGCGGGCTTGCAAGCGGCCGTCATGCCCCGAGATGGAGGACCAGAACAAGGTTTCACGGGTCCGTCGCGCCCAGGCGCAGCGGGCCTGCCGTGCCAGCAGCCTGCCCAGCACAGAAGAATCACGAGCCTGGCGGGCCTGGTGCCAGCTCTTACCGTCCAAGAATCACTGCATGTTGCCCTCGCTTCTCACCAAGATCTTCGGTAGCCGCAACGAGCGCCTGCTGAAGCAATACCGCCGCACCGTCCAGCAGATCAACGCGCTGGAGCCCCAGATGGAGGCGCTGGACGACGAGGCGCTGCGGGCCAAGACCCAGGAATTCAAGGACCGCATCGCCAAGGGCGAGACGGTGGACCAGATCCTGCCGGAAGCCTTTGCCGTGGTGCGCGAGGGCGGCAAGCGCGCCCTGAAGATGCGCCACTTCGACGTGCAGCTGATCGGCGGCATGGTGCTCAATGCCGGCAAGGTCGCCGAAATGCGCACCGGCGAAGGCAAGACGCTGATGGCCACGCTGCCGGTCTACCTCAATGCCCTGACCGGCAAGGGCGTGCACGTGGTGACGGTCAACGACTACCTGGCCCGTCGCGACGCCGAGTGGATGGCCCGCCTGTACAACTTCCTGGGCCTGAGCGTCGGCATCAACCTGCCGCAGACCAGCCGCGAGGAGAAGCAGGCCGCCTACGCCGCCGACATCACCTACGGCACGAACAACGAGTACGGCTTCGACTACCTGCGCGACAACATGGTCCACGACGTGCGTGACCGTGTGCAGCGCCCGCTTGCCTACGCCATCGTTGACGAGGTGGACTCCATCCTGATCGACGAGGCCCGCACGCCGCTGATCATCTCCGGCCAGGCCGAGGACCAGACCGACGTCTACCTGGCCATCAACAAGGTCGCGCCGCGGCTCAAGAAGCAGATCGGCGAGCTGGACCCGCGCACGGGCGAGGGCGTCATCGAGCCGGGCGACTTCACCGTGGACGAGAAGTCCCACCAGATCTACCTGACCGAAGACGGCCACGAGAACGCCGAGCGCCTGCTGTCCGAGGCCGGCCTGCTGGCCGAGGGCGCCAGCCTCTACGACGCCGCCAACATCACGCTGATGCACCACCTGTACGCCGCCCTGCGCGCGCACCACGTGTATCACCGCGACCAGCACTACGTCGTGCAGAACGGCGAAGTCACCATCGTCGACGAGTTCACCGGCCGCCTGATGACGGGGCGCCGCTGGAGCGACGGCCTGCACCAGGCCGTGGAAGCCAAGGAAGGTGTGGCCATCCAGGCCGAGAACCAGACGATGGCCTCCATCACCTTCCAGAACTACTTCCGCATGTACGGCAAGCTGTCCGGCATGACCGGCACGGCCGACACGGAAGCCTACGAGTTCCAGGAGATCTACGGCCTCGAGACCGTGGTGATCCCGCCGAACCGCCCGACCATCCGCAAGGACGAGCTGGACCTGGTCTACAAGACCGCCCAGGAGAAGTACAACGCCGTCATCGCCGACATCCGCGACTGCCACGAGCGCGGCCAGCCGGTGCTGGTGGGCACGACGTCCATCGAGAACTCCGAGCTGATCTCCCAGCTGCTGACGAAGGCGAAGCTGCCGCACCAGGTGCTCAACGCCAAGCAGCACGCCAAGGAGGCCGAGATCGTCGCCCAGGCCGGTCGCCCGGGCGTGATCACCATCGCCACCAATATGGCCGGCCGGGGCACGGACATCGTGCTGGGCGGCAACGTCGAGAAGCAGGTCGAGTTCCTGGAGGCCGATGAGTCGGTGCCCGCCGAGGAGAAGGCGGCCCGCATCCAGAAGCTCAAGGATGAGTGGGCGGCGCTGCATGCCAAGGTGAAGGCCGAGGGCGGCCTGCGCATCATCGCCACGGAGCGCCACGAGAGCCGCCGGATCGACAACCAGCTGCGGGGCCGTTCGGGCCGCCAGGGCGATCCGGGCTCCTCGCGCTTCTACCTGTCGCTGGACGATCCGCTGATGCGCATCTTCGCGGGGGACCGCGTGCGCGCCATCATGGACCGCCTGAAGATGCCCGAGGGCGAGGCCATCGAGGCGGGCATCGTGACCCGCTCCATCGAGGGCGCGCAGCGCAAGGTCGAGGCCCGCAACTTCGACATCCGCAAGCAGCTGCTCGAGTACGACGACGTGTCGAACGACCAGCGCAAGGTCATCTACCAGCAGCGCAACGACATCCTCGAGGCCGAGAAGCTCACCGCCCAGATCGGCAACCTGCGCGGCAGCTCGCTGGAAGACGTGGTCCGCACCTTCGTGCCGGCCGAGAGCCTGGAAGAGCAGTGGGACCTGCCGGCCCTCGAGCGCGTGCTCAAGGATGAATGGCAGCTGGACGTGCCGCTGGTCGCCGAGGTCGCCAAGCGCGATGCCGTGACCGACGAGGACATCGTCGAGATGGTCACCAAGGCCGGCGACGCCGTGTTCGAGTCCAAGCTGGCCCTCGTCGGCGAGGACCAGTTCACGCCCTTCATGCGCATGGTGCTGCTGCAGTCCATCGACCAGCACTGGCGCGAGCACCTGGCCTCGCTGGACTACCTGCGCCAGGGCATCCACCTGCGCGGCTACGCCCAGAAGAACCCCAAGCAGGAATACAAGCGCGAGGCCTTCGAGCTGTTCTCGCAGCTGCTGGACGTGGTGAAGATGGAAGTCACCCGCGTGCTGATGAACGTGCGCATCCAGAGCCAGGAAGAGGCCAATGCCGCGGCCGAAGCCATCGAGCAGCGTGCCGAGAGCGTCAGCAACGTGACCTACACCCATCCCAACGAGGATGGTTCGGTGTCGCAGGACATCGACCCCGCCACCATCGTCGAGCAGTTCGGCCATGTGGGTCGCAACGACCCCTGCCCCTGCGGCAGCGGCAAGAAGTTCAAGTCCTGCCACGGCAAGCTGAGCTGAACCGGGCCGCCGGGCGGCGCTTGCGGGGGGGCAAGACCTGCCCCCGCGGCGGTCGCGCCACTCGGCGTCAGTGCCAAACTTCACGAATTCCGGGCCCTGCCCCCGTGGACGCGGGGGACGCCGCGGGGGGTGGGGCACACTATGATGGCAACGCAAAATCTTACAAATAGCCATCGGGTGACGCAGGTCGGCACTTGGTGGACGTCGAACGGGAACCCCACTTCATGACTCTGGGTACTACATCCCGGCTGCTGGCCGGTCTGGCTCTTGCGTTGTCCGCCGTGGCTGCATCGGCGACGCCGATCGTCCAGGACTTCGCCTCCTCCAACCTCGCACCGGTCCGTCGTCCGACCGCGTTCTCCCAGTCCTTCGTGGTGGATGCCGCGCTGGCGGGCGGCCAGGTCAGCGGTCACCTCCATGCCTTCAAGGCCACGGAGCCGACCGAAGGCATCTACGTCGACATCACGAGCGCCTACCTGTCGAACGGCACGCTGCGCTACGACTTCACCGAAACCACGCCCTGGGGCATGCCCACGTTCCAGGAAGTGTGGGACCTGGCCCCCGTGATGCTGGGTGCCGGCAGCACCTGGACGCTCTATGTGTCCGGCGTGATGAAGGACACCAAGTCCGCAGGCCTGTTCAGCGGCGCGCTCACCCAGCTCAAGGCCGTGCCCGAGCCCGGCTCGCTGGCGCTGCTGCTCGGCGCTGCCGGCCTGATGGGCGCTGTCCAGCGCCGTCGCGCTGCCAAGCGCTGATTCCGGCCTACCGGCAGGTGCCGTCATGAAGAAGCTCTGTGTTGCCGCGGCAGCCTGGGCACTCGCGTTCAGCGCCCAGGCGCTGAACATCGAGTTCCTCGGCGATCGTCTGACGGCGCTCCAGATCACGACCAGCAAGACCAGCGGCTTCGCGGGGGCGCTGGAGTATCGTGACCTCGGCACGGGGCAGTCGTTCTTCGCCTACTGCATCGAGCCGAGCCAGACGAACAACTTCGACCCGGCCGGGTTCTCGCTGGGCACGCTGACGTCGACGCAGCAGTCGCTGCTCTCCAACCTGTATTCCACGAGCTACAGCCAGTCCTTCGGCGATGTCGTCAAGGAAGCCGGCTTCCAGCTGGCCGTGTGGGAGATCATGCTGGATGCCGGCGGCGCCTCCGGGCTGAAGGTGCAGTTCGGCGCTGCCGGTGGCGGCAACTTCTATGTCCTGGGAGGCGACGACCTCGCGGCCGTCACGCAGGCGGTCAACATCGGCGAGACCTATCTGCAGGCGGCGATCAACTACGCCGGGCCCAGCCTCTATCAGCTCCAGGCGCTGCACAACGACAGCTTCCAGGACATCATCGCCCAGCCCGTGCCCGAACCCAGCCGCCTGGCCCTGATGGCCGCCGGCCTGGGCGTGGTCGGCTTCGTGGCCGCACGTCGCCGTCGCGCCGGCTGAGCGCCTGCCGCGCACACACACACACGCACACGAACCAGGGCGAAGTCCACGCGGGCTTCGCCCTTTTTCATTGCTGCGGCGCCGTGCCCGGACGGAGGTGCGGTCCTACAATCGCGGGCGATCGGCGCCATGGGGCGCCACCTGAAGCCTGCTGCACCATGCCTGTCAATCTCACCGCTCCCGATCCCGCTTCGCTCCACCCCGTTCCCGGCGTGCGCCTGGGCATCACGATGGCGGGCGTGCGCAAGGCCAACCGCCGCGACCTCAGCGTGATCGCGCTGGATGAAGGCAGCTCGGTGGCCGGCGTGTTCACCAAGAACCGCTTCTGCGCCGCCCCGGTGCAGATCTGCCGCGAGCACCTGGCAGCCGGGCAGGGCGTGCGCGCCATCCTCGTCAACACCGGCAACGCGAACGCCGGCACCGGCGAGGACGGCCTGGCCCGTGCGCGCCAGAGCTGCGACGCCCTGGCCGGCCTGATGGGCATCCACCCCGCGCAGGTGCTGCCCTTCTCGACGGGCGTGATCATGGAAACGCTGCCGGTGGACCGCATCATCGCGGGCCTGCCCCAGGCCGTGGCGGCCCTGCGCGCCGACGCCTGGGCCGAGGCGGCCGAAGGCATCATGACGACGGACACGCTGCCCAAGGCGGCCTCCCGCCAGGTGCAGATCGGCGGCAAGACCGTCACCATCACCGGCATCTCCAAGGGCGCGGGCATGATCCGCCCCAACATGGCGACGATGCTGGGCTATGTGGCCACCGACGCCTGCATCGCCCCCGAGCTGCTGCAGGGCCTGGTGCGCGATGCCGCCGACGCCTCCTTCAACCGCATCACCATCGACGGCGACACCTCCACGAACGACTCCTTCGTGCTCATCGCCACGCAGCAGGCCGGCCATGCGCGGATCGAGTCGCTGGCGTCGCCCGAGGGTCAGGTCTTGCGTGATGCCGTGATCGCGGTGTCGCAGCAGCTGGCGCAGGCCATCGTGCGCGACGGCGAGGGCGCGACGAAGTTCATCACCGTGAAGATCGAAGGCGGTCGGGACGAGGCCGAGTGCCAGCTCGCGGCATACGCCATCGCCCACTCGCCCCTGGTCAAGACGGCCTTCTTTGCCAGCGACCCCAACCTGGGCCGCATCCTCGCTGCCGTGGGCTACGCCGGCATCGCCGACCTCGACCAGACGCTGATCGACCTCTTCCTGGACGACGTCCATGTCGTGCGCCAGGGCGGCCGCCATCCCGAGTACCGCGAGGAAGACGGCCAGCGCGTGATGAAGCAGTCGGAGATCACCGTGCGCGTCAAGCTGCACCGCGGGCTGGCCCAGACCACGGTCTGGACCTGCGACCTGAGTCACGACTACGTGACCATCAACGCCGACTACCGCAGCTGAGCCCGGCGCCGCCCCCCGCCGCCGTGGCGGCGGTGCGGCCGGCTCAGAAGTCCACGGCCCGCGTACGCAGGCCGCGGGCGACCAGCATTGCGTTGATCAGCTGTGCCTCCTCGCGGCTCGGGAAGGGCCAGGCGGCGGCGCGCCAGCCTTCGGGCGTCTGGATGACCTGCAGCTCCAGCGGGCGCTTGCCCACCAGCGGCTGGATGAGCGGCTGCATCTTCTGGAGATAGGCCTCGGCCTCGGCCTTGCTGGGCAGGGCCGGCCCCACGAGCGCGACCAGCGGCGTGCCGGCCACGTCCTGGCCGCCCCGGCCCTCCGCGCCCTTGCCCGGGCGCTGCCGGAGCGCATCGGCCGTGCTGGCGGGCGCCGGCTTCGCTTCGGAGGCGGGCGTTCGCGGTGCCTTGTCGTCCGAGGCGGCCTTGGCTGAGCTGCTGGCCTCACCGTCGCGAAGTGGCGGTCGGTCTGTCTTTTGCGCCGGCCGGACGAGGGCGCCATTGCCGACGCCGCTGCTGTGCGCCCGTTCGATCACTTCGTCGGTGGGCCGGGCCGGGGGCTTGGTGCCGTCCTTGCCGGATTCCTTGCTCGATGGCGCCGGCGTGTCCTTGGCGGACGTGCCGCCTTCCGGGCGGGGCACGAGGCGCGGGCGGATGTCCGGTGCTGAGGCCATGTTGTCGGGCAGCTGGCTGGCCGTCATCAGCGTGGGCGCGGAGCCGGGCGCAGCGCTGGGCACGGGAGGGGCGCTCGCGGCGGCAGGGGGCGCGGTCACGTGGGCCGCGCTGGCCGGCAGCTCGGGAGGCAAGGGGGCCGACGCAGCGTGCTCATGGCCGCTCGCCTCGGTGGCCATGGGGCCCGACGCCGCCGGCGTGGCGGCGCTGGCCGGCTGGGCCGCCGAGGCCGCTGCGGCAGGCGCGGCGGCGCCGGGGGAGGCCTTCTTCGGGCTCAGGCTGGCCAGCAGCACCAGGCCCAGCAGCAGGGCCATCAGCAGCCCGAACAGGCCCACCTTCAGCGGATGCAGGCAGCGCGGGCCGGTGATGTACAGCCGCAGACCGGCGCCCTGCGCCACGAGCACGCGGGTGCGGGCCGGGCCGGCATCGAGCGCCGCGCTGAGCAGGTAGATCTCCTCGGGCCAGGCGCCCGCGCCATCCGCGGGATCCTGCGCCGCCAGCGTTTCGTCGACGGGAATGCTGCGCAGCGGCCAGCTGCCGCCGTCCGGCCGCTGGCTGTAGCCGTAGCGGCGCGCGAACTCGCCCGCCTGCCGCGGGGAGACGCCGACGACGAACTGCTCGCTGAACACCGGCCAGCGGTCACGCGGACGCTGGCGCCCGGGCCGCCAGGCCAGCAGGCGCTGCAGCAGGCCGGGCCGGGGCGGCTGCGTGAAGGAGGGCTCGGCGGAGAAGCTCCCGGCCTCTCCCAGCACGGGCTCCTGCGGCTCGCGGGGCGGCCCGCTGCGCATGAAGGGCAGGGCGATCACCCCCATCGTGTGCACGTCCACGGCGCGCACGCGCCGGGCCAGCGGGTGCCGGTTGTGCCAGGCGGCCAGCTGGGAGGACAGCAAGGTTTCCAGGGCTTGCATGGGACGGGGCGTGCGTAGGAGTCCTGTGGAATGAGGCCGGCGCTTCAGGTCTGTGCGTCAGGCCGGGCGCGCGCAGCGGCGCGGATGCCCGATCTGGAGGCATTGTCTTCGCAGTGTCGGCGGCCGGGCCAGGGATTGATGCGCGGAATAGGCGGCCAGGTCACGGCCAGATCGAGGCGCGCAGGGCGCATGGGGGACAATCCAGGCTTTGCCGTCGCGCGGCTTCCTCGCCGCGGCCGCCTGCCGCCTCTGCCTGCCTCCCCCATGTTCAGCCACCTGATTGCCCCGACCGCCGCCCCGGATGCCGACGATGCCGTCGCCCGCTTCCTGCACAGCCTGCGAGGCGTGCTCGCGGCACGCCAGGGCTTCAAGCTGAGCCTGGGCAAGCCCGAAGGGGGCGAGGCCGGCCTGGAGCGCCTGATGGTGCGCGAGATCGAGCTGCGCGGCGAGCGGGCGCTCAGCTTCCTGTGGCGCTACCAGACCCGCGACGTCACCAAGAACCACGGGCTCGAGGAGGGGCTGCAGGCGCTCGCCGGCCTGCTGGGCACGCCGTTCCAGAACGCACATCTGCTGACCGACACCCGCGAGTTGCAGCTGGCCTACAGCCGCAAGGGCCGGCCCACCCTGCGCGTGGGCAAGCTCAAGGCCGCCGCGCCGGGCGAGGCCGCCCCGCAGCCGGCCGATGCCGGCGCCAGCCACGACCGCAGCAAGCAGCGCCACCTGGCCCTCGAGCGCCCCGTGTGGCGCGACCTCGGCCTGACCCACGACGGGCGCCAGGGGCTGGAGCTGGTGCCGGCCATGTCCCGCAAGTGGAAGCAGATCAACAAGTTCATCGAGATCTTCGGCAAGGCGCTGTCGCAATCGGCCCTGGCCACCTCGCCGGACGTCCATGTGGCGGACTTCGGCTCCGGCAAGGGCTACCTCACCTTCGCGATGCACGACTACCTGCGCGAGCTGGGCAAGGCGCCGGAGGTGCTGGGCGTCGAGCTGCGCGAGGACATGGTCCGCCTGTGCAACGACGTCGCGACGCGCAATGCCTGCACGGGCCTGCGCTTCGACCAGGGCGACGTGCGGGAGTACCGCCCCGAGCGCCTGGACGTGATGATCGCGCTGCATGCCTGCGACATCGCCACCGACTTCGCCATCCACCTGGGCCTGCGGGCGAAGGCGCAGATCATCATGTGCTCGCCCTGCTGCCACAAGCAGCTGCGGCCGCAGATGCAGAGCCCGGCGCTGCTCAAGCCGCTGCTGCAGCACGGCATCCACCTGGGCCAGGAGGCCGAGATGATCACCGACGGCCTGCGCGCGCTGCTGCTGGAGTCGGAGGGCTACGACACGCAGGTCTTCGAGTTCATCGCGCTGGAGCACACCAGCAAGAACAAGATGATCCTGGCCGTGCGGCGCCCCCAGGGCATCAGCGCCGAGCGCCGTGCGCAGGTGCTGGCGCAGATCGACGAGATCAAGCGCTTCTACGGCATCCGCGAGCAGGCGCTGCAGGCCCTGCTGGCGGCCTGAGCCGGCGAACGCGCACCCGCAAGAAAAAGGGCCCGTCACGGGCCCTGGTCGCGAGTGGGGCGCCGTCCGGCGCCGTCGGCTGCCCTCAGGCGTCCTCGTGCAGGGCCGCCCACGAACGGCTCGCCAGGGCCAGCAGCGTCACGCCGCCCAGCACAGGTACGGCCAGGATCACGGCTTCCGCGACCTGCTTCAGCGCCGTGCCGTCTCCCAGCAGGCCCAGATCCTTGCGGAAGTAGATGCCCAGCAGCAGCAGGGCGCACCACAGCATGGGGCCGCGCCAGCGGCCGGTGTCGAGACCCATCACCGCGCGCGCGGCGAGCAGGAACAGCGCGGACGACACGAAGACCAGCGTGAAGAAGGTCTGCATCAGCGGCGCGCCTTCGCCCAGCTGCTCGCGGTAGTGCCAGGCCGGCACGAAGGCGAGGCAGCACAGGCCCAGCACGATGGCCGACTTGCGGGCGCGGCCCTCGGTTTTGTCGTCGCTGATGCGATCGCCGGAGGGCTTGGTCATCATGGGCAGCACCAGCAGGCAGATGAGGCCCGTGGCGACGTCGATCAGCAGCGTCAGCCGGTAGCCGAAGGCCTCCGACACCACGCCCTGCCAGGTGGCGGCGATGGCGATGGCGAGGTTCATCAGCGCCATGTAGGCCGTGAACTGCGTGGCCGCGACCTTGGGGTTGGTCACGTCCATGAAGATGGCGGCGCGCGTGCCGTACATCATCCCGTTGAAGACGTTGTAGCTGATGGAGGCGATCCACAGCGCCGTGATCAGCGCCGGAACGGCCGTGCTGCCGGAGGGGCGCGGCATGTCGTAGCCGTGCAGGCGCATCTGCCACCACAGGTAGAGCACCGGGAAGCTCATCAGCACGATGTACAGGCCCAGCATGCGGCGGCGGCCGAACTTGTCGGACAGCATGCCGCCGATGACCATGGCGAAGGCGCCGGCGATGGTGCACCAGAGGTTGAGCAGGGCCACGCCGGCGTCGTCCATGCCGAACTCGACGGCGAGGTTGGACTGCAGTGCGAGGCCCAGGCACATCGCGCCCACGGGCAGCAGGCCGAAGAACACGGCGGAGAAGGCGCCGCGTGAGCCGAGGAAGGAGCGGAAGGACTGGACCGCGAAGGCCTTCATCTCGCCCGCCGCCTGGCTCAGCGTGGCGCGGGCCGGGGCCGAAGCCGCCGGCAGCTGCTCGAGCTGCGCGGCCAGCGCCTCCTTCATGGGCAGCACGATGAAGCCCGTCACGAGCAGGATGGACAGCGCCACCATCACGAAGCTCGGCTGGAAGCCGACCGTGCCCATCAGGTAGAGCACGCCGCTGCCGCCGATCGCCTGGCCGACGTTGGCACCGGCGAACATCAGGCCGTTGGCGAGCCCGCGCTCGTCCTCATGCAGCGTGTTGCAGGCCAGGGAGTCGATGGCCACGTCCTGCATCGCGCCGAAGGTGTTGTGCACCAGCAGGACGCTCGTGAAGAGCCCCAGGCTGGCAGGCAGCGGGATGGCCATCAGCGCGAGGATGGTGAGGGCCATCATCAGCTGCGTGAACAGGATCCAGGCGCGACGGTGACCGAAGCGCTGGGAGCGGAACACGTCGATGACCGGTCCGAAGGCCCACTTGAAGGCCCAGGGCAGGTAGAAGGACGCGACGAAGGCGCCGATGGCCGCCGGGCCCACGCCCATGCGGCGCAGCTGGGTCGCGACGGCGATGGCGGCAAAGCCCAACGGGATGCCCTCGGTCACGTACAGCGCAAAGAAGGCGCCCAGGCGGCCGTTCCGGCTGGCCAGCAGGTTGGGTAATCTCATTCTCGTCCTCGACGCCGCCATGCGGCGTTCCTCATTCCAAACGCCCGCGATTATCGGGTGCCCCGGCCCCCGCCCCATCCGCGTGATCCCGCCCATGACCTTCGACGGACCGCGCCGGATCAGGACATAAAAAAGGCGGCCCCGGCAAAGGGGCCGCCAGGAGGCGCCAGCAGAGACGCTGCCCGAGGGACGTGGCAGGACGAAGCCTGCCCGTGGGGCCGCAGCGTGGAGGTGGAAGCCAGGGGCGCCGAGCCGCGCAGATCAGGCGAACCCCTGCGGGCACGCGGTCCGGGCGCGGTCGTGTGAGGGACAGGCGACTCAGCCCGACGGACACGCCCGGGCGCAGGGATCGGCCCCGTGGGGGCAGGTCTTGCGGCCAGGGCCGCGGCGCAGGGCGTGTGGTGTGGAGCGCGTCGTCATGGCTGCCATCTTCGCGCCGCCGGCGTCCGTCAAAAGCCCGAAGAAGGCGGGTGCGCCGGCCCACTTAGATGCGCGGCACTTCCGGTGCAATTCCACGCTTTGCGGCTCTCGGCCGTGCGAGCCGCGGATCCGCCCGAGGGCCTCACCGCAGGCGCCGCCCGGCGCGCCTCAATGGCTGTGTTCGGCGCTGCCGGGGGCCTTCAGCATCAGGCGCACGGCCGGGGCCTTGAGCCCGGCGGTGCTGGCGCCGCTGGCGGGGACCTCGCTCCAGGACCACTCGCCCTGGGTGCAGCGCTGGTGCACCTTGAACCACACCGGCCCGACGGCCTCGGGCGTGCCGCCGCGCAGCACGAACTCGTCGTACCAGGCGTCCGGCAGGGCGTGGGCCTCGTCGCGTGCGGTCCAGCTGATCTCGGTGACGTCCTCGCGGATGGTCTTGCCGTGGCTGTCGTAGGGCTGGGCCAGGGCCTGGCGGCGGATGGCCAGGGTCCAGCCCTCCTTGGGCATGGGCTTGGCGCCGCGGAAGCCCGGGGGCAGGGTCACGGTGATCTGCGTGGTCGCGGCGCCATCGCAGCCATGGCCCACGCGCAGCACGGCCTTGTAGGGGCTGCCGGCCACGGCCTCGCCCTGCTCGAGGGTGATGTGGGCGCGCGAAACGGCCGGGGCCATCGCGAGGGCGCCGAGGGCGAGGGCCATCGCCCCGGTGCGCAGACAGGAGGTCATCGACATGGTCGTCCTTTCAGGCTCAGAGATCGAACGTCAGCTCCGCATGGAAGGTCCGCTGCGGATAGGGGTGGAAGTTCCAGTACTGGTCGTTGTTGAGGTTGTCGATGCCGCCGGCGAGGCGCCACTGACGGTTGATGCGCCACTGCACGCGCAGGTCCGTGGTGAAGTACTTGCTGGCGCCCTGGTAGGCGAAGCCGTTGGGGTCGCTGTTGTCGAGCGTGCTGAACTGCCGGCCGCTGTAGCGCGCGCCGTAGCTGAGGCTGAGGTCCGGCGTGGCCTGCCAGCTCGCGACCACCGTGGCGCGCCAGCGGGGCACGCGCGGCTGCCACTTGCCGATCACGTCGCCCGGCACACTCACGTAGCCGGTGCTGGCCAGCACGCGCGAGTCGGCATAGGTCAGGCTGCCGTTCACGCCGAGGCCCTTGAGCAGGCGATCGGTCCAGCCGCCTTCGCTGCTGAAGGCGATCTCGACGCCGTGCGTGCGCACGTAGTCGACGTTCTGCACGGTGCTGGCGTTCGTCGTCACGTTGAGCAGCGCGTAGAGCGCGTCCCGCGTGTCCTCGCGGAAGTAGGTCATGCGCAGCTGATGGAAGCCGACGCCCCACTCGGCGCTCAGCTCGGTGGTCCAGCCCTTCTCGGGGCGCAGGTCGGGGTTGTTGTTGATGACGCCGCCGGTCTTGCTGTCGAAGCCGCCCTGGTAGAGCTCGCTCACCGTCGGGAAGCGCACGGCGCGGCCGGTGCTGGCCTTGAGCATCCAGTCCTCGTTCAGCTGGTGGGACAGCGCGGCCTTGGGCGAGAGCGCCTGCAGGCTGCGCTCGGCGTGGCTCAGCACGCAGCGCTGGCGGGCCAGGCTGCAGGCGCCCTGGTCGGCGACGCCGGTGTAGGCGTTCTCGGTGCGGCCGTCCATCGCCTGCCAGTGCTCGCCGCGCAGGCCCAGCACGGCCTGCCAGTCGCGGCCGAGCGCCCAGCTGTCCTGGGCGAAGAGGGCGTCCGTGCGCGTGCGGCCGGCGAAGAGCGAGGCGAAGCGGGCGGCGCTGCCCCAGCGCCAGTCCGCCGTGGTGTCGACGCGGGTGCTCAGCGTGTCCTCCCCGCGCGAGAGGCCGGCCTCCAGCACGTGGGCGCCGCCGGGGCGCCACACGCCGCGGGCACTCCAGGTCTTCCAGCCGGTGCCGTGCTGGTCTGTCAGGCGGCCCGCCTCGGGCTGGGCCTTGCTCGTCGGCGCGTAGCTGCGGCTGAGGTCGCTCGTGTAGTCGTACTGGCTCCAGGCGAGGCTGTAGTCGAAGAAGCCCATGGTGTGGGACTTCAGCGTCAGCGCCTGCATGCGGTGCTCCAGCTCGTCATGGCTGCGGCCGAAGTCGGCGGCCGTGAGCGTGTAGCGCTTGCCGTCGATGAGCACGCCCTGGCTGATGTCGCCGCCGTAGCGGTGGTCCACGGCCTGGCCTCGGGCATCACGCAGCCAGCTCCGCGAGTTGCCGTCGCTGTGGTTCTTCCAGTCGGCCAGCACATAGCTCAGGCGCAGCGTGGGGCTGACGTCCCACGCGAGCTTGGCCTTGAGGTGGTCCTGGGTGGTGTCGTACTCGGTGGCGCTGCCGATGAGGTACCAGTCCTGATCGCTGCGGTTCCTGTCCCGCAGCGCGCCGCTCACGACCGGCAGGCCCGCGACGGGCGCGGTGCCGGCGCTCAGGAGTTTGGTGGCGAAGACCAGCGGCTGGCCGTGGCTCTGGCTGCGGCTGCCGTGCACCCACCAGGCGAGCGCGCCGTCGCGGCTGCCGACGGAGAGGCTGCCCTGGGTGGCGCGGTAGGTGTCGCGCTGGCCGTAGAGATCGTTCGGCTGGAGGGCCGTGGCCACGCGGCCATGGGCCTCGAAGGCCTGGGGCATGCGGGTCTGGTAGTCGACCACCGCGCCGACGGCATTGCCCGGATAGGCGGCCGAGAAGGGCCCGTACAGCACATCGACGCGGGCAATCTCCTCGGGCGTGACCAGGCCCCAGCGCGGCGCGAAGGTGGCGCCGTTGCCGAGCAGGTTGGAGAGCTGGATCCCGTCGGCGTAGACCAGCGAGCGGGCGCTGTTGCCCGTGCCCGAGGCGCGGGTGGAGAGCACGGCGTGGTTGTAGTCGCCGATGTAGCGCTTGCGCACGAGCAGGCTGGGGAAGTACTTCAGCGCGTCCTCGGCATCGGTGGCGTTGACCGTGCGGGCGAGCGTGGCCGCGTCGACGCCTTCGATGGTGGTGGGGAGGGTGGTCGGCAGCGAGGTGGGCGAGTTGCCATGCACGGTGACGACGCCCAGCTGCTTGGTCTGGGAGTCGCCTGGCGGCATGGGCTGCTCGGCAGCGGCGACCGCCGAGGGGGGCGTGGACTGGGCCTGGGCGTCAAGGGCGCAGGCGAGGGCAAGAACCAGCAGCAGGGGCTGCGGGCGAAGGGGCTTGTTCATGATCGGAACGGGCAGCTGGCAGGCCAGGATCGACATCACCGTGCGGCGAGCGGGATCCGGCGGTCCGCGCGGGAAGGGCGGACATCAGGGGACGGCTGCGGACGGCGCACGGGCGGTCGCGCGTCGGCAGGGAGGCACCGACCGGGCCTGGCTAGCCAGCCCCGGCGGCGTGTCAATCAGAGAAGGATGCTGCCCGTGGGGGGACCGCGGGACTGGGCCGGCTGCCAGACGCTGCGCAGGGCAGGGGCACTGAGGAAGCGCGCCGGCACCAGGGCCAGCACCTGCTCGGCCACCGGACGTGCCTGGAGGCTGGGCGGCGGCAGGGCGAGGTCCTGCTGATGGGCCGCGCAGAACATGCAGTGGGCCGAGAGCCCGTGGTCCTCCACCGCCGGCCGCCGGGAGCCGGGCCAGTCACCCTGCTGCGCGCGGGGCGACACCAGGCTCGCACGGCAGACCTGGGTGAAGGGCGTGAGCTCACCGCGCTCGGCCGCGATGACCTGCGACAGCGCAGGCGCCAGCGCGCCGAACCAGAGGCTCAGCAGCACGAGGCAGCGCAACAGCAGGGCGGGCGGACGGCGGGTCATCACGGGGGGCAGTGTAGTGCCCGGGCGGGGCCGGCGACACGAACTGGATCAAGTCCGCGTCAGGCCGGCACCTCCACGCCGTACTGCTGCAGCAGCCCGCGCCAGGCCGCGTCCTGGCCCAGGCCGGCCACCGTCTGGCGCAGCCATTCGCGGGGCGCGGCCGGCATCAGCGGGGACAGCAGCAGGTGGCGCTGGTAGCGCTGCCGAGGCTGCTCCGCGACATGCACCCGCGACTCGAACTCCGGCAGGCGCTTGCGCCAGCTGGCCAGGCCGCTGCGCGAGATGAACACCACCTCGACCCGCCCCATCAGCAGCATCCGCAGGCTGGCCTCCTGGCTGAAGGAGTCCAGGCGCTGCAGCGTGCCGGCCGTCACCATGGCCTCGGTTTCCGGGTAGACGTGGCCGAAGACACCGCCCAGCGTCAGGCCCGCCAGCGAGGCGGGGCCCTGGTAGTCCACCGGATGGGACTTCAGCGAGAGCACCAGGTCCTCGTCATTCATCAGCGGCTCCGACCAGACGAAGCGATGCCGGGTGGTGTCCTGGAACCAGGCGGGGCTGACCCAGGGCACGAGACCGCGCCAGCTGCTGCGCGCCACCATGGCGGCCACGCGCCGGCGCGGCATGAGCTCCAACTGCAGCGGCGGCAGCCGCGGGCCGGCGCGCGCCTGCAGCAGGTGCAGCAGGTCCTGCGTCAGTCCATGACCCGGCCCTGTGAAGAAGGGCGGGTAGTCGTAGTAGCTCAGCACGGGCAGGCTGTCGACGCCCGCCGCGGGTGCGGATGGCGCGGCCATGGGGCTCAGGGCGAGAGCCAGGCAGTGGCGGCGGCTCAGGGGGAACGCAGGCATGGCGACTTCTCAGCTCCTGATGGACCGGTCTTGACGCGTTAGGGGCGCGTCGCAGCGCAGTATGCCGCGCAAACCGGTCGTCCCCGGGGCAAGCCCTGGACGTCCCCGGGGCCGCCGTGGTGCAGGGACCTCAGTCGGGGGCGAGCAGGTCCAGCAGCGTGCGCGCCACCACCTGCGTCGCCCGGCGCAGGTCCGCCAGCACCAGGTGCTCGTCGGCCCGCTTGGCGTTGGACTCCAGCACCGTGCGCGGTCCCGCGCCGTAGATGGCCGCCGGGATGCCCTGTTCGCCATAAAGCCGCACGTCGGTGTAGAGCGGCGTGCCGGATGTGGGGATGGCCTCGCCGAAGACGGCCTGCGCGTGGCGCTGCAGCGGCGCCACGAGCCGCTCATGCCCCGGCAGCGGCTGCAGCGAGCGCGCCAGCAGCAGGCGCCGGACCTCCACCGTGCCCGCGAAGCCCGCGGCGGCATCGGCGATCACCTGCCGCAGCGTCGCCTCGACCTCCACTGGGTCCTCCTCCGGGATCATGCGGCGGTCGAGACGGAGCACGACCTTGCCGGGCACGACGTTGGTGTTGGTGCCGCCCTCGATGCGACCCACGTTGAGGTAGGGATGCTCGATGCCTGGCACCCGGCTGCGCACCTGGCGGTAGCGCTCGTTCTGGGCGTAGAGGGCGTTGAGGATGGTGACGGCGCCCTGCAGCGCGTCGATGCCGGTGTGCGGAATCGCGGCATGGGCCATGCGACCGTGCACCGTCAGCTCCATCTGCAGGCAGCCGTTGTGGGCGGTCACGACCTGGTAGCTGAAGCCGGCGGCCAGCAGCAGGTCCGGTCGTGTCAGGCCTTGCCTGAGCAGCCAGCCGGGCCCCAGCTCGCCGCCGAACTCCTCGTCGTAGGTGAAGTGCAGCTCCACGCCGCCCTTCAGCGGGCGCTGCAGGGCTTCGAGCGCGCGCAGGGCGAAGGTGTAGGTCGCGAAGTCGCTCTTGCTGACGGCGGCGGCACGGCCGTAGAGCCGGCCGTCCTCGACATCGCCGCTGTAGGGGCCATGCGTCCAGCCCTCGCCGGGCGGGACGACGTCGCCATGCGCATTGAGCGCCACCACCGGGCCGCCGTCGCCGTAGCGCCGCCGCACGATCAGGTTGGTGATGCTCTGCAGACCCGCGGCCTCGACCTCGGCCTGCGGCACGGCGTGCGCCTCGGCCGGCAGGCCCATGGCGGCGAGGAGCTCGGCCGTGCGGCGGGCATGCGGGGCGTTGTTGCCGGGCGGCGTGTCGGTGGGGACCTGCACCAGCGCCTGCAGGTAGGCCACTTCCTCGTCGAAGTGGGCCTCGATCCAGGCGTCCAGCTGCTGGTAGAGGGCGTCCTTGCTCATGCGGGGTGTCCTTCGTGTTCGTGGCTCAGGCCGTCCAGCAGCGCGCGCAGGGCGCGCACGGCGAGGTCGGCGTCGTCATTGCTGACGGTCTCCAGGGGGTTGTGGCTGATGCCGAGGTTGCCGCCGCGCACGAAGAGCATGGCCTGCGGCAGGGCCTCGTGAATCTTCATGGCGTCGTGCCCGGCGCCCGAGGGCAGGCGGTGCACGGGCAGGCCCAGCGCCTCGACGGCCGACGCCCAGCGGGCCTGCCAGGCCGGCGCGCAGGGTGCGGCCGAGGCGACGACCGTCGGCGTGAGCGTGTGCTGCAGGCCGCGGCGGTCGCAGATCGAGGCCAGGGCGGCGCGCACGGCGCCGTCCAGCGCATCGCGCGCGGCGTCGTCCCCGGCCCGCAGGTCCAGGCTGAAGCGGCAGCGCCCGGGCACCACGTTGATCGACCCGCCGGGCACTTCCAGCAGGCCGACCGTCCCCACGGTGCCAGGTCTTGCCAGCGCTTCCCGCTCGACGGCCAGCACCAGCTCGGCGGCCGCGGCGGCGGCGTCCCGGCGGCGGTCCATGGGCGTCGTGCCCGCATGGCTCGCCAGGCCGAGGATCTCGCCCGTGTAGCGCCGGCTGCCGTTGATCGAGGTGACCACGCCCAGGGGCAGGTCCAGCTCGCACAGCACCGGGCCCTGCTCGATGTGCAGCTCCACATAGCCCAGGTAGCGGGCCGGATCGCGGCGCAGCGCCTCGATGGAACCCAGCGTGCCGGGATGGCCCGCGGCACGCAGCGCGTCCTGCAGGCGGATGCCGTCCGCGTCCCGCTGGTCCAGCCAGGCCGGATCGAAGCGGCCCACGAGGGCGCTGCTGCTCAGGAAGGTGGCGGCGTAGCGCTGGCCCTCTTCCTCCGAGAAGGCGACGAGCTCCAGCGCGAAAGGCAGGCGGCGCCCCTCCTGTCGCAGCTGCCGCACGGCCTCGATCGTGGCCAGCACGCCCAGGCGGCCGTCGTGGCGGCCGGCGTTGCGCACGGTGTCGTAGTGGCTGCCGGTCAGGAGGCGGGGGGCATCGGGCCGGCTCGCGTGCAGCAGGCCCACCACATTGCCCAGCGCGTCGATCGCCACCTCGTCAAAGCCGGCCTCGCGCATGGCGAGGGCCAGGTCTTGCGCGACGGCCTGATGGGGAAGCGTCAGGTAGGTCACGCAGAGCTGGCCCTGCTCGGCGAAGGGCGGCTCGGAGTGGCGTGCGAGGCGGTCCGCCGCGTCCAGCACGGCATTGCCCAGGCGCGGCTCGGCGCCGAAGCGGTCGTTCAGGCGGATCTCGGCGATGCGGTGGATGTTGCGCAGGCATTCGGACCGCTCCACATCCGGCGGCGCGGCGAGGCGGCGCTCGAAGGCCTCGATGATGGCCTGGCGCGACAGGCCCTGCCCGCGCGGCCCGCGCACGGCCAGGATGAAGGGCCAACCGAAGCGCTCGCCGTAGGCCCGGTTCAGGACCTGCAGGCGCTCGAACTCGGCGGGGCTGCAGTGCTGCAGACCGGCGCGGCTCTGCTCATCGGTCGATTCCGCCGTGAGCTGCCCCGCAACGGCCGCCTTGCCGGCCAGTTCCGGGTGGGCGCGGATCAGGCCCAGCTGCTCGTCCAGCGAGGCCTCGCGCACCACGCGGGCCAGGCCCTGCTTGAGGCCGGCGAGGCTGCTGAACGGCCGCAGGGCGGCGGCGCGCCGCGCAATCCAGGGCGAGTGCTCGTAGATGCCGTCCAGCGCGGCCACGAAGGCCTCGGTGTCCAGCGTGTTCAGGGGGTGCAAGTCCAGGTTCACGGCTCACTCCCAGACAAAGGCGGTGGCGGGGTCGAAGGGATGCGTGGCGCGCCAGTGCCGGGCGATGTCGATGCGGCGGCAGATCCACACCTGCTCATGCGCCTGCACATGGTCCAGGAAGCGCTGCAGCGCCTTCATGCGGCCGGGGCGGCCCAGCAGGCGGCAGTGCATGCCCACGCTCATCATGCGCGGCGTCTCGGCGCCCTCGGCGTAGAGCACGTCGAAGCTGTCCCGCAGGTACTCGAAGAACTCATCGCCATGGCTGAAGCCCTGCGGCAGCGCGAAGCGCATGTCGTTGCAGTCCAGCGTGTAGGGCACGACCAGGTGCGGCGCCAGGGTGCCGTCGGTCTTGCGCACCTGCAGCCAGAAGGGGAGGTCGTCGCCGTAGTAGTCGCTGTCGTAGGCGAAGCCGCCGTGCTCGGCGACGAGGCGGCGGGTGTTGGGGCTGTCGCGCCCGGTGTACCAGCCCTCGGGCCGCTGGCCGGTGAGGCGCTCGATGATGGCCATGCCGCGCTGCAGGTGCTCGCGCTCCAGGGCCTCGTCCATGCCCTGGTAGTGGATCCAGCGCCAGCCGTGGCAGGCGATCTCGTGGCCCAGCTCGGCGAAGGCCTGCGTGAGCTCGGGATGCCGCTCCAGGGCCATCGACACGCCGAAGACCGTCAGCGGCAGGCCACGCCGCTCGAACTCCCGCAGCAGGCGCCACACGCCCACCCGCGAGCCGTACTCGTAGATGCCCTCCATGCTCAGGTGCCGCGCGGGATAGGCCGCCGGGTTGAACATCTCGGAGAGGAACTGCTCGGAGGCGGCGTCGCCGTGCAGCACGGAGTTCTCGCCGCCCTCCTCGTAGTTCAGTACGAACTGCAGGGCCACGCGGGCCTGGCCGGGCCATTGCGCCTGGGGCGGGTTGCGGCCGTAGCCGACGAGGTCGCGGGGATAGCGTGCGTTCATAGCTGCAGGGCGGTGCGGAGGTCGGAAGAGGGTTGCTGCAGGCGCAGATGCGCCTCGACATGGCCGAGGTGGCCGAGCATCAGGCGCTCGGCGCGGGCGGCATCACCGGCCTCGAGCGCGTCGACCAGGGCCTCGTGCTCGGCCTGGCTCTCGGCGGCGGAGTGGCCGCTCTGGTACATCAGCGCGATCAGCGAGGAGCGCGAGAGCAGCTCCTGCAGCAGCTCGGCCAGCACTTCATTGCCCAGCAGGCGGGCCAGCAGCACATGGAAGTCGGCCAGCAGGCGCGTGCGGCCGCTGATGTCCTGGCGCTTCACGGCGGCGCGCTCCTCCTTCAGGTGGCTGCGCAGCTGCCTGACCTGGGCCGGTGTGATGCGCGCCGCCAGCTCGCGGGCGAGCTGGGCCTCCAGCATGCGGCGCACCTCGAAGACCTGGCGCGCCTCCTCCACGCTGGGCTCCGCCACGCACGCGCCGCGTGCGGGCGTGAGCGTGACGAGGCGGTCGCGGCTCAGCTGGTTGAGGGCCTGGCGCACCAGCGTGCGGGAGACCTGGAACAGGTCGGCCAGCTTCTGCTCGGCGAGCCGCGTGCCGGGCATCAGGCGGCGCTCGATGATGGCCTGCGTCAGGGCACCGGCGATGCGGTCGGTGGCGCTGTCCCGGTCCGGCGGGGCAGCGGCAGTCTTGCGGCGGGACGGGCTGGGCATTGTGATCCGTTGGCTGTGTGCTGAAGTGTATACACTTTGCCCATCGCCGCTCGCCGGCCCCCCACTTCAGGAACGAGGAACCCATGGGCAAGCTCACCACCCACGTGCTGGACACCATGCATGGCCGGCCGGCCGCCGCCATGGCGGTGCGGCTGTACCGGCTCGGGGACGGGCCGGGCCTCGAGGCACAGCTGATCAAGTCGCTGCAGCTCAACGCCGACGGCCGCGCCGACGCGCCCCTGCTGGAGGGCGAGGCCCTGCAGGCCGGGCGCTACCGGCTGGTGTTCGGCGTCGCGGCCTACTTCCGGGCGCGGGGCGAGGTGCTGCCCGAGCCCGCCTTCCTGGACGAGGTGCCGCTGGATTTCGGCATCGCCGACCCCGGCGCCCACTACCACGTGCCGCTGCTGGCGAGCCCGTGGAGCTATTCCACCTACCGCGGCAGCTGAGCGATGACGCCCTGGCAGGAGCTCGCCCGATGGCTGACGCGCGCGCCCGCCGTGCTCGTGCGTGTGGCGAAGGTGGAGGGCAGCGGGCCGCGGGAGGTCGGCGCCTGGATGGCGGTCAGCGCCTCGGGGCTGATCGGCACCATCGGCGGCGGGCAGCTGGAGCACGAGGCCATGGCCGAGGCGCGCGCGGGGCTCGCCAGCGGCCGCGTGCTGCAGGCGCAGCGCCGTGTTGCGCTGGGCCCCAGCCTGGGGCAGTGCTGCGGCGGCGTCGTGCACCTGAGCTTCGACTGGCTGGACGCGGCGCACATCGGCTCGCTGCGGGAGCGGCTCAGCACGGAGGGTCAATGGGCGCCGGTGGCGCTCTTCGGCGGCGGCCACGTGGGCCGCGCGCTGATGGAGGTGCTGACGCGCCTGCCGATGCGCCTCCACTGGGTCGACAGCCGCGAGGAGATCTTCCCCGCCGGCCTCCCGGAGCGGGTGCACACCGAACACTCGGAGCCCGTGCAGGGCGCGGTGCCAGGTCTTGCCCCGGGCAGCCGCGTGCTGATCATGAGCTTCTCGCACGCGGAGGACCTGGACATCCTCGCCGCCTGCCTGCGCCGCCGGCGTGAGCATGCGGACCTGCCCTTCATCGGGCTGATCGGCAGCCGCAGCAAGTGGGCGAAGTTCCAGGCCCGCCTGCGCGAACGGGGCTTCAGCGAGGCGGAGCTGGCCGCCGTCCACTGCCCGATCGGGCTGCCGGGCATTGCGGGCAAGCAGCCCGAGGTGATCGCGATCGCCGTGGCGGCGCAGCTGCTGAGCCTGCCGCCGGCCTGAGCGCCGCGGCGGGCGCCGTGCGCCTCAGTGCTTGTGCTCTTCGGCGGCGGGGGCCGAGGCGGAGGTGGCGCCATGCTTGTGGCCCATCCCGCCCTGCATCATGCCCATGCCGCGGGCGCTGGCCTTCACTTCCACCGTCTCGCGCTTCTTGTCGGCCCCTTCGAAGACGAGGCTCAGCGGCACGCTGTCGCCGTCCTTGATGGGCGACTTCAGCTCCATGAGCATCACGTGGAAGCTGCCGGGCCGGAGCTCCACCGGCTGGCCCGCGGCCAGGTCCAGGGCCTCGACGGCACGCATCTTCATCACGCCGCCGTCCATCTTCATCTCGTGGACCTCGGCGATGCCGGCCACGGGGCTGCTCACCGCGACGAGGCGGACGGCCTTGGCGCTGCTGAGCTGCATGAAGGCGCCCGTGCTCTTCTGCTGGGCCACGGTGGCGCGCACCCAGGCGTCCTTCACGCTGACCTGGGCGTGGGCGGCGAGACAGGCGGTGCCGAGCGCCAGGCTCAGCAGGAGGCCGCGGGTGCGGGGCAGGGACGTGCTCATGGGGTACTCCGGTCGAGGGTGCAATGGCCCGCAGTATGCCCAAGCGGCGCCGGCCGGGCTTGCGCCAGGTCCATCCTTCGCACCGCGGCGTCCCGGGCTGGAAACTGTATACACTTTCGCTTCGGTCGCCGCGGCCGCCTGCCACCCGGGGTCTCGTCGCCCCGGCCCGCAGCGCAATCGCGACCTTCTTCGGTTCACAGGGCCCGCTGTGGTGGGCCGGCTCGGAGCTGACACCGCATGGAAAGCTATCTGCTGGACTGGGCCAATCTGCTGCTGCGCTGGCTGCACATCGTCACGGCCATCGCCTGGATCGGGGCGTCCTTCTATTTCGTCTGGCTGGACAACCACCTGCTCAAGCCCGAGGCCCCCGAGCTCAAGGCCCGCGGCGTGGACGGCGAGTTGTGGGCCGTGCACGGCGGCGGCTTCTACAACCCGCAGAAGTACCTGGTGGCCCCGCCGAACCTGCCGCAGCACCTGCATTGGTTCTACTGGGAGAGTTACTGGACGTGGATGAGCGGCTTCGCGCTCTTCACGGTGCTCTACCTCTTCAATGCGGACACCTTCCTCATCGACCGCCGCGTGCACGACTGGTCCGCCCCGGCCGCCATTGCGGGAGCGCTGGGCTTTCTCGCCGCCGGCTGGCTGGTGTACGACCAGATCTGCCGCCGCTTCGGCCACCGCAAGGACGGCAGCATCGGCAACGACGGCCTCGTGCTGGGGCTGATCGCCGTCTTCGTGGCCTTCGCTGCCTGGGCGGCCTGCCAGCTCTTCGCGGGCCGCGCGGCCTTCCTGATCGTGGGCGCGATGATCGCCACGATCATGAGTGCCAACGTCTTCTTCTGGATCATCCCCGGCCAGAAGCAGGTGATCGCCGACATGCGCGCCGGCCGCCCGGTCAGCCCGATCCACGGCCAGCGCGGCAAGCAGCGCAGCGTGCACAACACCTTCCTGACCGCGCCGGTCCTCGTGAGCATGCTGTCCAACCACTACGGCATGCTCTACGGCCACGCCTGGAACTGGGTCGTGCTGATCCTGCTGATGCTGGGCGGCGCGCTCACGCGGACGTGGTTCGTGAAACGCCACAAGGGTGTCAACGCCTGGCCGCTGCTGGTGGGGGTCGCGGCGATGCTGGCGGCGCTGCTGTGGCTGGTGAAGCCGGTCGCGCCCGCGGCTGCGGCGGCCGGCGCGCCGGCCCCCACGCTGGCGCAGGTGCAGGCCGTCGTCGGCCAGCGCTGCGTGATGTGCCACAACGCGCAGCTCGCGCAGAAGGGCGTGCGGCTGGACAGCGGCGAGGCGATCCAGGCCCATGCGGCGCAGATCCGCCAGCAGGTGGTGGTGCAGCGCACGATGCCGCAGAACAACGCCACCGGCATCACCGAGGAGGAGCGTGAGCTCATCGGCCGCTGGGTGGCCGCTGGCGCCAAGCCCTGACGCGATCAGGGCGGGAGGCCGGGCCGGCCTACACTGACCCGATGGACCTCACCCCCCGCGAGCTGCTGACGCGGCTCTTCCAGGCGGCCGTCGACCGCGCCGCGCCGCTGCAGCTGCTGCAGCCCGACCGCATCGACTGGCCCGGCCTGCTCGGCGCCGAGCCCCGGGCGCTGCCCGGCCGCTGTCTGGTGATCGGCGCGGGCAAGGCCTCTGCCGCCATGGCCGCAGCCCTGGAGGCCCACTGGCCTGCGGAGGCGCCGCTCGAGGGGCTCGTCATCACGCGGCGCGCGCACACGCCGCCCTGGGCGAAGCCCGCCGGGTACGGGCGCATCGAGATCGTCGAGGCGTCCCACCCCGTGCCGGACGCTGCCGGCGCCGAGGCGGCGGCGCGCATCCTGCAGTCCGTGCAGGGGCTGCGGCCCGAGGACCGCGTGATCTGCCTGATCTCCGGCGGCGGCTCGGCGCTGATGAGCGTGCCGCAGCCGGGCCTGAGCCTCGCGGACAAGCAGGCCCTGAACCGCCAGCTGCTGGCCTCGGGGGCGTCCATCGAGGCCATGAACTGCATCCGCAAGCACCTCTCGGCCATCAAGGGCGGGCACCTGGCCGTGGCCTGCGCGCCGGCCCGGGTCGTCACGCTGCTGATCTCCGACGTGCCGGGCGACGACCCGGCGGTGATCGCCTCCGGCCCCACGGTGCCGGACCCCACGCGCTGCGCGGACGCCCTCGCGCTGTGCGAGCGCCACGGCCTGCAGCTGCCGCCGGCCGCCTGGGAGGGGCTGCGCAGCGGCGCCTTCGAGACGCCCAAGCCCGGCGACCCGCGCTTTGCCGGCCACCGGCTGCAGATGCTCGCCACGCCGCGCATGAGCCTGCAGGCCGCCGCCGAGCTGGCCCGCACGATGGGGCTGGCGGCCCATGTGCTGTCGGACGAGATCGAGGGGGAGTCCCGCGAGATCGGCCGCATGCACGCGGCGCTGGCGAGTGCGGCCGCGCGCCACGGCGAGCCCTTCCGGCGGCCCTGCGTGATCCTGTCCGGCGGCGAGACCACGGTGACGCTGCCGGCCGGCCTGCGGGGGCGGGGCGGGCGGGCCACGGAATTCCTGCTCGGCTGCGCGCTGGCGCTGCGGGGCGAGCCGGGCGTGCACGTGCTGGCGGCCGACACCGACGGCATCGATGGCTCGGAGGCCAATGCCGGCGCCTTCGTCGACCCGGACACGCTGGCGCGGGCGCAGGCCCGGGGCGTCTCGGCGGCCGGGCTGCTGGCGCAGCACCGGGCCTATGACTTCTTCGAGGCCCTGGGCGATCTCTTCAGCCCCGGGCCGACCTTCACCAACGTCAACGACTTCCGGGCGCTGCTGCTGCCCTGAGCGCCCGGCCAGCCGGTGCTTAGCGCCGCTGCCGCAGGTCCAGCCCGCGCCGGCTGGCCATCTCCTCGCCCATGGCCTGCTGCCGGGCGGCGTTCAGGCCCTGGCGGGCGCAGGGGAAGACCAGCTGGTTTTCCAGGCGCAGGTGCTCCTGGTGGAGGTCCACGAAGGCGTCGGCCGCACGGCTCAGCACGCCCCTCTGGCCTTCGGGTATCGGCCCCTCGGGGGTGCTGTCGAGCTGGGCCAGCAGCGTGCGCAGCACCTGCCATTGCGCGTGGATGCGCAGGTGCTCGTCGCGCAGCCGCGCGCAGGCCTCCTGCAGGCGTTCGTCGGCGGACTGCTCGAGCACCGGGAAGACGTGCAGCTCCTCGTCCTCGTGATGCAGGGGGGCGGCGATGTCGAAATAGCGGCGGATGTCCCGGGCGGCGTCCCGGGCGCTGCCGTCGACGCCCTGGAGCTTCAGGTGCAGGCACAGGCGCATGAGCAGCTGCAGGCTGCGCTCGACGCGCTCATGGCAGGCGCCGAGCAGCTCGAAGGGCTCGTCGTAGCTGCTGCCGAGGCGCTGCTCCGGCGACTGGCTCTGCGGAGCCTGGAATTTGATCTGGGCCATGCGGCCCATTGTGGCCGTGGTGGGGGGACCCCGGCTGCCATGTCCCTTTGATTCAGCGCAAGGACGCCGGGCGGGGCATGCGGGACAGTCCGGGCATCATCCTGGCACTTGACCCACACGTGGACACCCTCGACAGCCGCAGCCTGCAATCCGCCCACGCCACCGTGCGTCCGGCCGGCTTTGATGCCGGCGCCGTGCTGTGCCTGCCCTCCGACTGGGCGGCGCTGCTGGGGGCTCCGGCCCTGAGCACCACCGAGCTGCAGGCGCTGCAGGGGATGGCGACCCAGCACTGGGTGCCGGCGGGCAGCTTCGTCTTCACGCGCCAGCAGCCGGCCACGCAGCTGTATGCGGTGCTGGACGGCTCCGTGGGGCTGGGCCTGGCCCGAGCCGACGAGCCCTTCAATCTGGAGCGCACCGTGCGCGGCCCGCAGTGGCTGGATCTGGCCAGCGCCTGGCTGGGCGCCGAGCATGCGCAGGACGCGCGGGTCGTCAACGATGCCCGCGTGGTGAGCCTGCCGCTGCAGCCCCTGCGCACGCTCCTGATGCGCCAGCCGGCGCTGCAGGAGCGCCTGCTCGTCGCCCTGGCGGGCACGGTGCACAGCCTCACCAGCGTCACCCACGACCTCATGCACAAGGACGCCGAACGGCGTCTGGCCGCGTGGCTGCTGCAGTCCTGCGAGCCCGTGAGCGAGCGCGAGGGCCGCGTGGCGCTGAAGGAGCGCAAGCGGGACATCGCGGCCCAGCTGGCCATCACCCCGGAGACGCTGTCGCGCATGATGCGCCAGCTCAACCGCAAGGGGCTGATCGAGGTGCAGGGCTACCAGGTCCGCGTGCTCGACCTGCCCGCGCTGCGCGAGCTGGCCGGCGACTGAGCGTCGCTGCACGACGGGCGCACGCTGCTGCGCCGCAGCATCGCCCAAGCCCCTGCATCCGGGCGCGGCAAGCGTGACTTATCACTGCGTCTGCGCTGAAAACGGGGGTGCCAAGGCCTCACGCGCCGTGGGGTTGCTCATCTAGACTGGGTCGACAGTCAGTCCGAGACCTCACTTGTCCAGGAAGGAGCGCACCGTGCTTGCAGCTGCAGAAAAGTTCTTCTCGAACCACAACGCCCTGCCCACCATGCCAGAGGTTGCCAGCCGCCTGCTGCGCAGCTTCGACGACGACCGCATCAGCCTCGGGGCGATCGCGGAGCTGGTGTCCAAGGACGCCTCGCTGGCCGCCAAGGTGCTGCGCCTCGCCAACTCGGCGCGCTACAGCCCCTCGCACAACATCTCCACGCTGCAGGATGCCGCCGCGGCCCTGGGCATGGACAGCCTGCGCAATCTCTCGCTGGCGGCCTGCATGTGCGGGGCCTTTCCCTCGGTCCCGGGTCTGGACCGGACGCTGTTCTGGCGCCACAGCCTGGCCACGGCCGGCTATGCCCGCATCCTCTCGCGCATGCTGCAGCTGGACGCCGACACCACCTACCTCGCCGGCCTGATGATGCGCACCGGGCAGCTGATGATGGCGCTGTCCGACCCCGGGCAGGTGGCCGACGTCGAGAAGCACGCCGCCGAGCCGGGCAGCCGCTTCTCGCTCGAGATGCATCGCTTTGCCTGCACGCATGCCGATGTCACGGCCTCGCTCGCGCAGCACTGGCACTTCCCGAGCACCATGGTCGAGGCCTTCAAGGACGCCAACGCGCCCATGGAGATCCGGCCCTTCTCGCTGATGGCGGCGGTGCTGCACATGGCCGAGGTGCTGGCCGACGCGCAGCAGGCTCACGAGGATCCGGTCAAGGCCCTCAATGAGGCGGTGCCCGAGCTCGTGGCCCATGTGCACCTGGACCTCGACTACCTGCGCGCCAAGCTGGACGCCGCCGGCGATCTCAGCTCCGACGCGGACCTGCTGCTGCACTGAGCCCGGCGCGACCGCGCCTCCCGCGCCCCGGTGGCCCCCAGGCGCCGGGGCGTTGTCTCGTCAGGGGCTGTCGAAGCCGTGCAGCGCCGCCAGCACGCGCTCGGCGGTGGCCGGGGCCCGCAGCGGCGGTGCCTCGGGCCGGACACTGGCGACGGCATCCTGCAGCGCGAGCAGCACCGCGAAGGGCAGCAGCAGCGGCGGTTCGCCCACGGCCTTGGAGCGGTGGATGCTGTCGGCGGCATTGGGCCGGCCGAACAGGTGCACGCGAAAGTCCAGCGGCATGTCGTTGGCCGTCGGGATCTTGTAGGTGCTCGGCGCGTGCGTCAGCAGCTTGCCGCTCTGCGGATGCCAGCGCAGCTCCTCGGTCGTCAGCCAGCCCTGGCCCTGCACGAAGGCGCCCTCGACCTGTCCGATGTCCAGCGCCGGGTTGAGCGACTGGCCGACGTCATGCAGCGCATCGGCCCGCAGCACGCGGTACTCACCCGTCAACGTGTCCACCAGCACCTCGGCCACGGCCGCCCCGAAGGCGAAGTAGTAGAAGGGGCGGCCCTGCAGCGTCTGCCGGTTCCAGTGCAGGCCCGGCGTGGCGTAGAAGCCCTCGCTCCAGAGCTGGATGCGGCGCAGGTAGGCCTGCTGCACGAGCTGGCCGAAGGGCAGGGCGGCCTCGGGGCGTCCTGCCACGCCGATGCGGCCGTCGCTCCACTGCAGCGCGTCGGCCGGCGCGCCGAGCAGCTCGGCGGCCAGCGGTGCAAGGCGATCGCGGATGCGCCGCGCGGCGTCCTGCGCGGCCTTGCCGTTGAGATCCGCGCCGGTGGAGGCCGCCGTGGCCGAGGTGTTGGCGACCTTGCTGGTGTCGGTCGCGGAGGCTCGCACCGCCGAAAGCGGCAGCCCCAGCGTCTGCGCCACCACCTGGGCGACCTTGGTGTTGAGGCCCTGGCCCATCTCGGTGCCGCCGTGGTTCACCAGGACCGAGCCGTCGGTGTAGACGTGCACCAGCGCGCCCGCCTGGTTCAGGTGCACCACGTTGAACGAGATGCCGAACTTCAGCGGCGTGAACGCCAGACCGCGCTTGAGCACCGGACTCCCCGCGTTGAAGGCGGCGATCTCGGCGCGCCGGCGGGCGTAGTCGCAGTCCTGCAGCAGCTGGGTGGTGAGCGGCTGCATCAGGTTGTCCTCGACGACCTGGCCGTAGGGCGTGGTGTTGCGGCCGCCCTCGTCGGCGTAGAAGTTGCGCTGCCGCACGACGGCCGGGTCCAGGCCCAGGCGACGCGCGATGCCGTCGAGGATGACCTCCATCGCCAGCGCGCCCTGCGGCCCGCCGAAGCCGCGGAAGGCGGTGTTGCTCTGCGTGTTCGTGCGCGCGCAGAAGCCGTGCAGGGCCACGTGCGGCAGCCAGTAGGCGTTGTCGAAGTGGCACAGCGCGCGGGTCATCACCGGCGCGGAGAGGTCCGCCGAATGGCCGCAGTTGGCGATGAGGTCCACCTCGGCGGCCAGCAGGCGGCCCTCGGCGTCGTAGCCCACATCCCAGCGGTAGTCGAAGCCGTGGCGCCGGCCGGTGATGAGGAAGTCGTCGTCACGATCGAGCCGCAGCTTGACCGGGCGCTGCAGCCGGTCCGCAGCCAGCGCGGCCACGCAGGCGAAGAGCGCCGACTGCGACTCCTTGCCGCCGAAGCCGCCGCCCATGCGCCGGCACTGGACCTGCACGCGGTGGCTCTCCCAGCCCAGGGCGTGCGCCACGAGCTGCTGCATCTCGGACGGGTGCTGCGTGGAGCAGTGCAGCAGCAGGCCGTGGTCCTCCTGGGGCAGGGCGTAGCTGATCTGGCCCTCGAGGTAGAACTGCTCCTGCCCGCCGACGGACCATTCACCCTGCCATCGCAGCGGGGCGGCGGCCAGCGCGGCGGCGGCGTCCCCGCGCTGCAGGTGCATGGGCGGCACGACGTACTGGCCGGCGGCGTGGGCCTCCCGCGCGGTGAGCACGGCGGGGAGCGCCTCGTGGCGGATCACGCGGGCGGCCTGGGCCGCCGCGCGGCGGGCGAGGTGGCGGTCCGTGGCGATCACGGCGAAGACGGGCTGGCCCAGGTAGCTCAGCGTGCCCTGGGCCAGGAGGGGATCGTCGTGCAGCAGCGGGCCGCAGTTGTTCTCGCCGGGGATGTCCTCGGCGGTGAGCACGGCCACGATGCCGGGCAGGGCCAGCAGCGCCTCGCGATCCACGCCCAGCAGGCGGCCATGGGCGACGGGCGACAGCCCCAGCGCCGCGTGCAGCGTGCCGCGCAGCTCGGGCAGATCGTCCGTGTAGCGGGCCTCGCCGCTCACGTGCAGGGCGGCGGACTCATGCGGGCGGCTCGTGCCCGCGACCGGCGTGATGGCAGACGCGGGGGGCGGCGTCGTCAGCGTGTCGCGCGTGTTCATGCCTCACCTCCCCGGGCAGCGGTGCCGGGCGTGTGGCCATCGCGCCCGAGCTGCGTGGCCCACCAGACGCCGCTTTGCGAGGCCGGCAGCGGCTGCTCGGCCCGTGTCTCGAGCCAGCAGCGCCGCAGCAGGTTCTTCGCGACCTGCAGGCGGTAGGTGGCACTGGCGCGCAGGTCGCTGAGGGGCTGGAAGTCCTGCGACAGGGCCTCGCCGGCCCGCTGCGCCGCGGCCTCGTCCCAGGCCTGGCCGACGAGCGCCGCCTCGGCCTTCGCGGCCCGCTTGACGATGCCCGCCAGGCCGCCGAAGGCCAGGCGCACCTGCGCCACCCGGCCGGCGTCCAGGCGCAGCGCGAAGACGGCGCAGACGGCCGAGATGTCGCTGTCGTAGCGCTTGGCGATCTTGTAGCCGCGCACCTGCCAGTCGGCCGCGGGCAGGGGCACGTGCAGGGCCTCGACGAACTCGCCGGGCTGCAGGGCATTCTTCATGTAGTCGAGGTAGAAATCCTGCAGCGGCAGGCGGCGCTGTGCCTCGCCCCGGCGCAGCACGATCTCCGCGCCCAGGGCGATGAGGGCCGGGGCGCCGTCGCCGATGGGCGAGCCGTTGGCGATGTTGCCGCCCAGCGTGCCGGCATGGCGCACCGGCGGCGAGGCGAAGCGCAGCCACAGCTCGCGCAGGGCGGGCACCTGCGCCACGAGCGCGGCCCAGGCTTCTTCCAGCGGAACGCCGGCACCGATCCACAGCCCGGGCTGGCCGTCGGCCAGCGGCACCTCCTGCAGCTGCCGCAGGGCGCCGACGGCAGTCGTGCTGATCAGCGTGCCAACGTCGCGGTGCTGCTTGTTGACCCACAGGCCGATGTCCGTCGCGCCGGCCACCAGCCGGGCCTCGGGCTGCTGCTGGCGCAGCGCGGCGAGCGCCTCGAGGCTGCGGGGCGCATGGAACTCGCGGACGGCGGCCAGGCCCGGGTCCCACGCCGCGTAGGCCAGCGGCGGATCGGCCTTGAGCTGCTGCAGCGCGCGCTCGGCCGGTGCGCGGTCCAGGCGCTGCACCGGGGCGTCGAACATGCGCTCGCCCGCCTCGAGGATCGGCCGGTAGCCCGTGCAACGGCACAGATTGCCGGCCAGGCCGTCGGCCAGCTGCTGGCGCGTCGGGCGGGTGCCCTCCGCCTGGTGCGTCTCGTACATCGCCTGCAGCGTCATGGCGAAGCCCGGCGTGCAGAAGCCGCACTGGGAGCCGTGGCAGTCCACCAGGGCCTGCTGGACCGGGTTGAGCGCGCGGGCGTCGCCGAGGTCCTCGACGGTGAACAGCGCCTTGCCGTCCAGCATGGGCAGGAACTGGATGCAGGCATTGAGATGGCGCAGCTGCAGGCGCTCGTGATCGTCGAGCTCGCCGACCAGCACCGTGCAGGCGCCGCAGTCGCCTTCGGCGCAGCCTTCCTTGGTGCCGCAGGCATCGGCGGACTCCCGCAGCCAGCGCAGCACGCTGGTGGTGGGAGGCAGGTCGCGCACTTCCTGGATCTGGCCACGGAAGAAGAAGCGGAGAGGGCGTGTGTTCATGGGAGTCCTGGTCTAGCTTCGCACCATACGCGCGCGGTCGCGCGAACGGGATATGCTCACTCCTATAGTGGATATCAGCGGGCGAATATGGCGAAAGCGGCGGCACTGGCCAAGATCGAGCTCCAGCTCATCCGGGTCCTGCACACATTGATCAGCGAACGCAGCGTTTCCCGGGCCGCCCTGCGGCTCGGCAGCTCGCAACCGGCCGTCTCCGGCCAGTTGCGGCGTCTGCGCGCGCTCACGGGCGATGCGCTCCTGGTGCGCAGCGGCCAGGGCATGGCCCCGACACCGACGGCCCTGGCCCTGCTGGAGCCCGCGGCGCGCCTGCTGCTGGAGGCCGAGCGCATCTTCAGCCCGCGCCAGCACCGCCAGGCCTTCGAGCCCGCCACCGCGCGCCAGCGCTTCCGCATCGCCGCGAGCGACTACCTCGACCCGCTGTTCCTGCCCGCGCTCGTCGGCCGGCTGCAGCGTGCCGCCCCGGGCGTGCAGCTGGACCTGCAGCCGCTCTCCGCCGACTTCGACTACCGGGCCGCGCTGGCCCGCGGCGAGGTGGATCTCGTCATCGGCAACTGGCCCGAGCCGCCGGAGGAGCTGCACCTCGGCCGGCTGTTCAGCGACGAGCTCGTGGTGCTGATGAGCCGGGACCACCCCATGGCGCGCGCGCCGGCCCGCAGCTGGACGCCCGAGCGCTACCTCGCCTGCCAGCACCTGGCGCCCATGCCGCTGGCCGTCGCCCAGCCGGGTTTCGTGGACCAGCACCTGGCGAGCCTGGGCCTGCGCCGCAGCATCGCCGTGCGCAGCGCACATTTCGGGCAGCTGCCGCAGATGGTGGCGCGCAGCCTGCTGGTGCTGACGACGGGCCGCCAGTTCTGCAGCCGTTTCGTGGACCAGCTGCCGGTGAAGATCCTGCGCTGCCCGGTCGCGCTGCCGCCCATGCATTACTACCAGCTCTGGCACGAGCTGGGCCACACCGCGCCGGCGCACCGCTGGCTGCGCGAGCAGGTGCTCGAGGTCGCCCGTGAGCTGACCGGCGAGCCTGCGCGACCGACCCCATGACGATGACCTCCCTGACCGCTTCCACCGCCGCCGCCCGGCCTTCGCGCCTGGCCCTGCGCGGCGATCTGCTCGACTTCACCGGCCCGCCCGCCTGGGGCGGGCTCGACGACCCCGCCGTGCGTTTCCGGCCCGACCACTGGCTACTGATCGAGGACGGCCGCGTGGCCGGCGTCCAGGCCGAGGCGCCCGACGCGAGCTGGACGTGCGAGGACCACCGCGGCCGCCTGATCCTGCCCGGCTTCATCGACACCCATGTCCACTGCCCGCAGCTGGACGTCATCGCCAGCTACGGCACGGAGCTGCTGGACTGGCTCAACACCTACACCTTCCCCGCCGAGCGCCGCTATGCCGATCCCGCCGTGGCGCGCGCCGGCGCCGAGCGCTTCCTCGACGCGCTGCTGGCGCACGGCACGACCTCGGCGATGGTCTTCCCCACGGTGCACAAGGTCGCGGCCGAGACGCTGTTCGAGGCCGGCCGTGCGCGTGGCATGCGCCTGCTCACCGGCAAGGTGCTGATGGACCGCCATGCGCCGGACGGCCTGCGCGACGACGTCGAGCAGGCGAGGCGCGACTGCGAGGACCTCATCTCGCGCTTCCATGGCCAGGACCGCCTGGGCTATGCCGTGACCGTGCGCTTCGCCCCGACGAGCACGCCGGCGCAGCTCGCGATGGCGGGCGCGCTGTGCCGCCAGGACGCCTCGCTCTACATGCAGACCCACGTGGCCGAGAACCGCGCCGAGGTCGAGTGGGTGGCGAAGCTCTTCCCCGAGGCGCGCAGCTACCTCGACGTCTACGATCGCGTCGGCCTGCTGCATGAGCGGGCGGTGCTGGCCCACGGCATCTGGCTCGACGCGCAGGATCGCGCCGTCGTCGCCGAGCGGGGCGCGCAGGTGGCCTTCTGCCCGTCCTCCAATCTCTTCCTGGGCAGCGGCCTCTTCGACTGGGTCGCCGCCCGCGAGGCCGGCTTCACGGTGAGCCTGGCCTCGGACGTCGGCGGCGGTACCTCGCTCTCCACCCAGCGCACCCTGGGCGACGCCTACAAGGTCCAGGCCCTGGCCGGGCGCCGGCTGACCGCCTGGGCCGGCCTGCACGCCGCCACGCTTGGCGCAGCGCAAGGATTGGGGCTGTCCCACGAGATCGGCCACTTCGGCGTGGGTACACTGGCCGACGTCTGCATCTGGGACTGGGCCTGCGGTCCGGTGGCCGAGGCGCGATTCGCGGTCGCCCGCGAGCTGCACGAGAAGGTCTTTGCCTGGATGACGCTGTCGGACGAGCGCAACCTCGCCGCCGCCTATGTGGCCGGCGTGGCGCGCTACCGCCGGCCAGGCGCCGCCCCCGTCCCGCCACACCCCTGAACCGCAGATGTCTTGCTGATCGCCATGGCCGAACCCGTCCCCCGACTCGAACTCCAAGGCATCAGCAAGCAGTACCCGGCCGTGAAGGCCAACGATGGCGTCTCGCTGCGGGTGATGCCCGGGCAGATCCACGCGGTGCTGGGCGAGAACGGCGCGGGCAAGTCCACGCTGATGAAGATCATCTACGGTGCGGTCCAGCCCGACGAGGGCCGCCTGCTGTGGAACGGGCAGCCGGTGCAGGTGCGCAGCCCGGCGCAGGCCCGCCAGCTCGGCATCAGCATGGTCTACCAGCACTTCTCGCTGTTCGACACGCTGAGCGCCGCCGAGAACGTCTGGCTGGGCCTGGACAAGGCCCTCGGCCTCGCCGAGGTGTCGCAACGCATCCGCGAGCTCTCGGCCGCCTACGGGCTGGAGGTGGATCCGGCCCGGCCGGTGCACACGCTCTCGGTGGGCGAGCGCCAGCGCGTGGAGATCGTGCGGGCGCTGCTCACGAACCCGCGCCTGCTGATCCTCGACGAGCCCACGTCCGTGCTCACGCCGCAGGCCGTGCAGAAGCTCTTCGACGTGCTGCGCCGCCTCGCCGCCGAGGGCTGCGCCATCCTCTACATCAGCCACAAGCTCGACGAGATCCGCGCGCTGTGCCAGCACTGCACGGTGCTGCGCGGTGGCCGGGTCACCGGCGAGGTGGACCCGCGCACGGTGGACAACGCCGCGCTGTCGCGCCTCATGATCGGCAGCGAGCCGCCCCGCCTGCGGGCCGGCGCGCGCGAGGCCGGCGCCCCGGTGCTGCGCGTGCAGGGCCTGGACCTGCCGACGGACAACCCCTTCGGCACGGCCCTGCGCGGCCTGGACTTCGAGCTGCGCGCGGGCGAGATCCTCGGCGTGGCCGGCGTCAGCGGCAATGGGCAGCAGGAGCTGCTCGCGGCGCTGTCGGGCGAGGATGCCCGGGCACCGCGAGGCAGCATCCGCCTCTTCGACACCGACATCGCCCGGGCCAGCTGCCGCAAGCGCCGCCGGCTGGGCCTGCATTTCGTGCCGGAGGAGCGCCTGGGTCGGGGCGCCGTGCCCAGCCTCTCGCTGGCGGACAACACCCTGCTGACCCGCACCGAGTCCGTGAAGGCCGGCGGCTGGCTGGCCAAGGGCGAGGCGCGCCGGCTGGCCGAGGAGCTCATCGCCCGCTTCGGCGTGCGCTGCGGGGGCTCGGGCGCCGCGGCGCGCAGCCTCTCGGGCGGCAATCTGCAGAAATTCATCGTGGGCCGCGAGATCGACGCCGCCCCCAAGCTGCTGCTCATCGCCCAACCCACCTGGGGCGTGGACGTGGGCGCGGCGGCCCAGATCCGGGGGGAGCTGCTCAAGCTGCGCGATGCCGGCTGCGCGCTCCTGGTCTTCAGCGAGGAGTTGGACGAGTTGTTCGAGATCAGTGACCGCCTGGTGGTGATGGCGCAGGGCCGCCTGTCGCCCAGCCTGCCCGTGGCCGAAGCCACGGTGGAGCGCATCGGCGCGTGGATGTCCGGGCTCTGGGAGTCCGGCGCATGCGCGGCAGGCCAGGAGGCGAATCATGCTGCGGCTTGAGACCCGCCCCGAGCCCTCGCGGCTGATGGCCCTGGCCTCGCCCCTGATCGCGCTGGCCGTCACGACGCTGCTGGGGCTGCTGCTCTTCGTGGCGCTCGGCAAGGACCCGGTGCGCGGGCTGCAGATGTTCTTCTGGGAGCCCATCCGCAGCGCCTATGCCTGGAGCGAGCTGGGCCTCAAGGCCACGCCGCTGATCCTGATCGCCCTGGGGCTGGCCCTGTGCTTCCGCTCCAACGTCTGGAACATCGGCGCGGAGGGGCAGTTCATCGCGGGCGCGCTGGCGGCCGGCTGGGTCGCCATGCAGGCCGATGCGCAGACGAGCGCCGCGATCGTCGTGCCCGTGCTGCTGGCCGGCGTGGTGGGCGGCATGGCCTGGGCGGCGATCACGGCGCTGCTGCGGGACCGCTTCAACGCCAACGAGATCCTCGTGAGCCTGATGCTCGTGTACGTGGCGGACCTGCTGCTGGGCTACCTCGTCTACGGGCCCTGGAAGGACCCGAACGGCTACAACTTCCCGCAGACCGTCACCTTCGCCGCGGCCACCAAGATCCCGAAGCTCTTCAGCGGCTGGCGCGTCAACATCGGCGTGCTGATCGCCCTGGGCGCGGTGGCCGGCTTCTGGCTGCTGATGTTCCGCAGCTATGCGGGCTACGCGCTGCAGGTCGGCGGCCTCGCGCCCGCGGCGGCGCGCTACGCGGGCTTCTCCTCGCGCCGGGCGCTGTGGACGGCGCTGCTGCTGTCGGGCGGCATGGCGGGCCTCGCGGGCGCACTGGAGGCCGCCGGGCCGCTGGGGCAGCTCACGCCGCACGTGCCGGCGGGCTATGGCTTCGCGGCCATCATCGTGGCCTTCGTGGGGCGCCTGCATCCGGTGGGCATCGTGGGCTCGGGCCTGCTGATGAGCATGTTCTACATCGGCGGCGAGCTGGCGCAGTCGCGCCTGGGCCTGCCCAAGTCCATCACCGGTGTCTTCCAGGGCCTGCTGCTGTTCACGCTGCTGGCCTCGGACACGCTCATTCACTACCGCGTGCGCTGGGCGCGCCGGGCTGCCTGAGGTCGCACCATGGATCTGAACGCACTCGCCGCCCTCGTCGCCGCCACGCTCAACGGCGGCACGCTGCTGGCCCTGGCGGCCCTGGGCCTGCTCATCAACGAACGCGCCGGCGTCGTCAACCTGGGGGCCGAGGGCATGATGCTCGTGGCCGCCATCGCCGGCTTCGCCACCGCGGTGCACACCGGCAGCGACACGCTGGCCTTCGTCGCCGGCATGGGCGCGGGGGCCGCGCTGGCTGGCGTCTTCGCGCTGCTGGCGCTGTGGCTCAACACCAACCAGTACGCCGCCGGCCTCGCGCTGAGCCTCTTCGGCACGGGCTTCTCGGCCTTCGTCGGCCAGGGCTATGTGCAGGAGAAGCTCACCGCGCGGCCCAGCTTCGCCATCCCCGTCCTGAGCGATCTGCCCTTCGTGGGCACGGCGCTGTTCCGGCAGCATCCGCTGGTCTACGGCGCGATGGCGCTGACGGCCGGCCTGGCCTGGTTCCTCTACCGCTCGCGGGCCGGCCTGGTCCTGCGTGCGGTGGGCGAGTCCCCGGAGTCCGCTCACGCGCTGGGCTACCCGGTGCGCCGCATCCGCCTGCTGGCCGTGCTGGCCGGCGGTGCGCTGTGCGGGCTGGCGGGCGCCTATGTGTCGGTGGCCTACACGCCGCTGTGGGTCGAGGGCATGATCGCCGGCAAGGGCTGGATCGCCCTGGCGCTGACCACCTTCGCCACCTGGCGCCCGGCCCGCGTGCTGCTCGGTGCCTACCTCTTCGGCGGCGTCACGATGCTGCAGTTCCACCTGCAGGGGCAGGGCGTCGAGGTGCCGAGCCAGCTGCTGTCGATGCTGCCCTATGTGGCGACCATCGTGGTGCTGGTGCTGATCTCGCGCAACAGCGGCTTCATCCGCGCCAACATGCCGGCCTCGCTCGGCAAGCCCTTCCATCCGGGCGGCTAAGATCGTCGGCTGGACTTTTCTGCAGTTTTCACCGGCGCCTTGCAGCGCCGAACCTCCAAGGAGCACCCATGCGTCACATTGGCAAGCGTGATCTGATCAAGTGGGCCGGCTGGTCCAGCCTGGCCGCGGTGGCCGTGCTGGCCGGTTGCGGCAAGAAGGAAGAGGGCGCCGCCCCCGCGCCGGCAGCCTCCGCCGCCTCGGCACCGGCCCCCAAGGCCGAGCCGCTCAAGATCGCCTTCGCCTACGTCGGCCCGGTGGGGGACGGCGGCTGGACCTTCGCGCATGACAACGCCCGCAAGGCCGTCGAGAAGGAGTTCGGCGACAAGGTCCAGACCAGCTTCGTCGAGAAGGTCCCCGAGGCGGCCGATGCCGAGCGCGTCTTCCGCGACATGGTCGGCCAGGGCAACAAGCTGATCTTCGGCACCACCTTCGGCTACATGGAGCCCATGCTCAAGGTCGCCGCCGACACGCCGGACGTGAAGTTCGAGCATGCCACCGGCTACAAGCAGGCCGCCAACATGCGCACCTACGACTCGCGCACCTACGAGGGCGCCTACATGGCGGGCGTGGTGGCCGGCAAGATGAGCAAGAGCGGCACGCTGGGCGTCGTCGGCTCGATCCCCATCCCCGAGGTGATCCGCAACATCAACAGCTTCACCCTGGGTGCGCAGAGCGTGAACCCCAAGGTGAAGGTGCGCGTGGCCTGGGTCAACGAGTGGTTCAATCCGCCCAAGGAGACCGAGGCTGCCCAGTCCCTGATCGACGGCGGCGCCGACGTGCTGATGCAGAACACCGACTCCAGCGCCGTGCTGCAGACGGCCGAGAAGAACGGCAAGTACGCCTTCGGCTGGGACTCCGACATGACGGCCTACGGCCCCAAGGCCCACCTGGCCTCGGCCGTGATCAACTGGGGCCCGTACTACATCAAGGCCGTGCGTGACGCGCTGGACGGCAAGTGGACGGCCGGCGCAGGCAGCCACAGCTGGTGGGGCGTCAAGGAAGGCGCGATCGACCTGGTCTCGCTCGCCGAGACGGTGCCGGCGGACACGCGCGCCCAGATCGACAAGGTCAAGGCCGGTCTGAAGGACGGCAGCTTCGCCATCTGGAAGGGCCCCATCGTCGGTCAGGACGGCAAGGACGTGCTCAAGAAGGACGAGGTCGCGGACGACAAGTTCCTCTCGGGCATCAACTTCTACGTGAAGGGCGTCGAGGGCAAGGTGCCCGGCGGCAAGTAAGCGCCGGCGCCTCCCGCGCAGCCCAGCCACCCGCCGAGAGGCCGGTGGCTTTTTTCATGCCGGCCGTCAGGCCCTCCGCTGCCGGCAGGCCATCCGCGGCCGGCGGCTGTTCATCGGGCGCGGCTGCAGATCGTCCGGGAGGGATTGGCAAGTGGCCGGGGCCTCACTACATTTGCGCGGTGCCTGGCGATGGCCGGGCGGATTCAACGAGGAGAGCCCCTTGAACGCACAACATCGGAAGTCCGCGGCCCCGCGCGCCGCCCTCAAGCAACTGGCCCTGTGCCTGACGCTGGCCGGCAGCGGCCTGCTCCTGAGCGCGCCGGTCCTGGCCGCCACCAGCGCCAAGCAGACCAGCGCGCCGGCCGCGCCCGTGGCGCCCAAGCGCTACACCATCGAGCAGTTCATGGCGACGACCAACATCGGTGGCGCCTCCTTCAGCGCCGACGAGAAGCGCATCCTCTTCCACAGCAACAAGACCGGCATCTTCAACGTCTACAGCATCGCCGTGAGCGGCGGCGAGCCCGTGGCCCTGACGAGCTCCACCAAGGACAGTCACTACGCCGTCAGCTACTTCCCCAAGGACGACCGGGTGCTCTACACCCGCGACCAGGGCGGCAATGAGCTGAACCACCTCTATGTGCGCGAGCTCGACGGCAGCGAGAAAGACCTGACCCCCGGCGACAAGCTCAAGGCCATGTTCATGGGCTGGTCCGGCGACAAGAACAGCTTCCACGTGGCCACCAACGAGCGCGATCCGCGCTTCTTCGACGTCTACCGCTACGACGCCAAGACCTATGCCCGCGAGCTGGTCTACAAGAACGAGACGGGCATGAACGTCGCCCAGGTGAGCGACGACGGCCGTTGGATCGCCTTCGGCAAGACCAACACCACGGCCGATTCGGACGTCTACCTCTACGACACGAAGTCCAAGGAGAGCAAGCACCTGACGCCGCACCAGGGCGTGGCGAGCAACCAGCCCGCCGGCTTCGACCCGGCCTCGAAGCGCCTGCTGCTCACCAGCAACGACGGCGCCGAGTTCGCCCGCCTGATGAGCTATGACCTGGCCACCGGCAAGATGAGCGAGCTGGAGAAGGCCGACTGGGACGTGGCCTACACCGACTTCTCCAATGACGGCCGCTTCCGTGTCACCGGCATCAACGCCGACGCCAGCATCGTGCTGAAGCTGCGCGAGCTGGGCAAGGACGGCGTCGAGCGCGACGTGGCCCTGCCCAAGCTGCCCGGCGGCGAGATCCGCGGCGTGCAGTTCTCGGGCAGCAGCACCAAGATGGCCTTCTATGTGAACGGCGACCGCTCGCCCAGCAACCTCTTCGTCTACGACTTCGCCAGCAAGCAGGTCAAGCAGCTGACGCAGAGCATGTCCAAGGAGGTGAACCCCGAGGACCTCGTGGACGCGAAAATCGTGCGCTTCAAGTCCTTCGACGGCCTGAGCATCCCCTCGGTCTACTACCAGCCCAAGGAAGCTTCGCCGACGAACAAGGTGCCCGCCGTGGTGTGGGTGCACGGCGGCCCCGGCGGCCAGACCATGCGCGGCTACTCGGCGCTGATGCAGTACTTCGCCAACCACGGCTATGCGGTGCTGGGCATCAACAACCGCGGCAGCTCGGGCTACGGCAAGAGCTTCTTCACGGCTGATGACGGCAAGCACGGCCGCGAGCCGCTGTGGGACTGCATCGAGGCCAAGACCTACCTCGCCAGCACCGGCGTGATCGACCCCGAGCGCATCGGCATCATCGGCGGCTCCTACGGGGGCTACATGACCCTGGCGGCGATGGCCTTCCGCCCCGAGGCCTTCAAGGTCGGCATCGACATCTTCGGCGTGTCCAACTGGCTGCGCACCCTCGAGTCCATCCCGCCGTACTGGGAGAGCTTCCGCCAGGCGCTGTACCAGGAGATCGGCGACCCGGTGAAGGACAAGGACTTCCTCATCGCCACCTCGCCGCTGTTCCACGCCAAGGAGATCCGCAAGCCGCTGATGGTGATCCAGGGCGCCAATGACCCGCGCGTGATCAAGCCCGAAAGCGACGAGATCGTCGAGGCCGTCAAGAAGAACGGCGTGCCGGTGGAGTACGTGGTCTTCGACGACGAGGGCCACGGCTTCTCGAAGAAGAAGAACAACATCGAGGCCAGCGGCCGCATGCTGCAGTTCCTCGACAAGCACCTGAAGACGGCCAACGCGCCGAAGTGAGCGCGACGCGGGGAGGGGCGGGCGGTCGCACCGCACGCCAATCCTCGCGCCGAACCGTCCATCGAACCCCACCCCTCGCCTGGGCCTGCCGCCCCGCGAGGGGTGTCTGCATGAGGAGCGGGCCTATGTCCGGAGGCAACTGGAAGGAAATGTTCAACGCCGCCGTCGAGGGGGACCTGGCACTGGTCGAGTACCACGTGCGGGCTGGCGTGGACGTCAACTACGCGCACCCCGAGTTCCTGTCGACGCCCTTGGTGGCGGCCATCCTCGCCGGGCAGGAGGCGGTCGCGCGCTACCTGCTGCAGTCCGGCGCGAATCCGGACCTGCCGTCCGAGTTCGACAGCGCAACGCCGATGCTGGCGGCCCGCCGGGTCGGCCTGCCGGCGCTGGAGGAGGCGCTGCTCCGCGCGGGCGCCACGCCGCTGCCGCCGCCTGTGGGGAAGCGCCGCCGCCTGGGGGGCTGGCTGGGGGACTGGTTCGCGGGCGCCAAGGCCTGAGGGACTTCAGCCTTCGCGCGAGGGCGCGCGACAGGCGCCGCGCGGGGGGCCGGGGCCGGCCCGCGCTCAGCGAATGACTGCCGGCTGTGCCTGGGCGCTGCGGTTGTCGGCCGAGGCCTGCGCGGCGGCGAGGTCGGCCCGGCGGGCGCCGGTGAAGCGCTTGGCCCAGTAGGCCTCGCGCAGGTCCTCGACGCGCACGGCGCTGCCCACGCGGGGGCTGTGGATGAACTTGCCGTCGCCCACGTAGATGCCCACGTGCGAGAAGGTGCGCTTCATCGTGTTGAAGAAGACGAGGTCGCCGGGCTTGAGCTCTTCCTGCTTGATCGGAATGAGGCTGGACAGGCGGGCCTGCTCGTCGGCGCGATGCGGCAGCACGAGGCCGACGGACATCTCGAAGATGTGGCGGGTGAAGCCGCTGCAGTCGAAGCCGCTCTCGAGGGACTTGCCGCCGCGCTTGTAGGGCACGCCCAGGAAGTTCATGGCCGACATGACGAGGTCGGAGGCGGTGTCCCGGACCTGGTTCAGGATCCGGTTCTCGCTGGCGTTCTTCATCAGCCCGGTGTCCTGGAGGAAGCGGGTGATGGCGTCATTGCCGGCGGCGGCGCCCGCAGTGCCGGCGCCTGCCGCCGCCGCGGCGGCGAGGTCGGCGGGGGCCGGGGGCGTCTTGGCGGCCGCATGGGCGGGGCCTGCGGCACCGGTCGTGGCCGGCGGCGTCACCTGCTGGCTCAGGCCGTAGGCCCCCATCATGGTGCCAGGCGGGGGCGCGATCGCCGCATTGCCCGGGCTCCCCTGGCCCGCAGGCTGCTGCTGGGCCTGCACGCCCGCCGCACACAGACCCAGCGCAAGCACGGCCGTGGCCAGTGCGGGGCGCAGGGAAGCTTGGCGGTGGGGGAGGCGTCGGGCTGGCAGCATCGGGAACTTGATCTCGGCCGCGCAGCTTAAGAAGCGGGTCTTGGCAGTGTCAAGCAAGGCAGGGGCAAATCAGAGGCAAACCGCGGGTAAGTCCGGGCGCCGTTCGACGGCCGAATTCCCCCGCGTTTCAATTGGGGACCGACCGGTATTGGACCATAGGCGGCGGCCGGGAAATGTGTCCAAGCGCACGCCAGGCGCCGCTGTCTTGAGCCAGGGCAATTGTCGTCCGCGCGACGTCCCGGGGTCAGGCTGTCGTCAGACCATGACCGTGAAATTCGCCGTAATTCGTAATTATGGAAATACAGAGGTCGGCCATGAGCAGCAATTCCAGCCCGTCCACTGGCGACTACGCCAGCTTCTATCGCCGCTCGGTGGCGCAGCCGGACGACTTCTGGCGCGAGCAGGCCGGGCTGATCGAGTGGCAGACGCCTTTCCGGCAGGTCTGCGACTACGACCGCCCCCCGTTCGCGAAGTGGTTCGTGGGCGGCACGACCAATCTGTGCCACAACGCCGTGGACCGCCACGCCCGGGACCGGGGCGAGCAGAACGCGCTGATCTGGGTCTCGACCGAGGTGAACCAGGAGCGCATCTACAGCTTCCGCGAGCTGCAGCGCGAGGTGGAGCGCATGGCCGCCATGCTGCAGGCGCAGGGCGTGGGGCAGGGCGACCGGGTGCTGATCTACATGCCGATGATCCCGGAGGCCGCCTTCGCGATGCTGGCCTGCGCGCGCATCGGGGCGATCCATTCCGTGGTGTTCGGCGGCTTCGCCAGCGTCTCCCTCGCGAGCCGCATCGACGATGCCACGCCCAAGCTTGTCGTGAGTGCCGACGCCGGCAGCCGCTCCGGCAAGGTCGTGCCCTACAAGCACCTGCTGGATGAGGCCATCCAGCTGGCGCAGCACAAGCCGCAGGCCGTGCTGATGGTGGACCGCGGCCTGGCGCCCTTCGAGCGCGTGGCGGGCCGCGACCTCGACTACGCCGCCCTGCGCGAGCAGTACCAGGACGCCCAGGTGCCCTGCGCCTGGCTGGAGTCCAATGCCGTCAGCTACACGCTCTACACCAGCGGCACCACGGGCAAGCCCAAGGGCGTGCAGCGCGATGTCGGCGGCTATGCCGTGGCCCTGGCGGCCAGCATGAAGCACATCTACTGCGGCAACGCCGGCGAGACCTACTTCTCCACCAGCGACATCGGCTGGGTCGTGGGCCACAGCTACATCATCTACGGCCCGCTGATCGCCGGCATGGCCACGCTCATGTACGAGGGCCTGCCCACCGTGCCGGATGCCGGCATCTGGTGGCAGCTGGTCGAGCGCTTCAAGGTCACGGTGATGTTCAGCGCCCCCACGGCGGTGCGCGTGCTGAAGAAGCAGGACCCGGCCTACCTGGGCAAGTACGACCTGAGCAGCCTGCGCGCGCTGTTCCTGGCCGGCGAACCGCTGGACGAGCCCACCGCCACCTGGATCGCCCAGAGCCTGGGCCGACCCATCATCGACAACTACTGGCAGACGGAGACCGGCTGGCCCATCCTGTCCATCGCCAACGGCGTGGAGAAGAAGCCCAGCAAGTTCGGCTCGCCGGGCGTGGCCATGTACGGCTACCAGGTCAAGCTGCTGAACGAGAACACGGGCGAGGAGCTCACGGGCGCGAACCAGAAGGGCGTGGTCGCCATCGAGGGCCCGCTGCCGCCGGGCTGCCTGCAGACGGTCTGGGGCGACGACGCGCGCTTCGTCAACACCTACTGGTCCAGCATCCCCGACAAGCTCGTCTACTCGACCTTCGACTGGGGCATCCGCGATGCGGACGGCTACTACTACATCCTCGGCCGGACCGACGATGTCATCAACGTCGCCGGTCACCGCCTGGGCACCCGGGAGATCGAGGAGAGCATCGCCAGCCATCCCAACGTGGCGGAGGTGGCCGTGGTGGGCGTGGCGGACGCGCTCAAGGGGCAGGTCGCGATGGCCTTCGCCGTGCTCAAGGACGGCAGCCGTGCGGCCACCGAGGACGGCGCCCGCCAGCAGGAGGCCGAGATCATGAAGCGCGTGGACGAACAGCTCGGGGCCGTCGCGCGCCCGGCCCGCGTGCGCTTCGTGACGGTGCTGCCCAAGACGCGCTCGGGCAAGCTGCTGCGCCGCGCGATCCAGGCGGTGTGCGAGCAGCGCGATCCGGGCGACCTCACCACCATCGAGGACCCCACTGCGCTCCAGCAGATCCGCACGCTGGTGAACGGCTGAGCGCCGCGGGTCGGCACGGGGGGCGTGCGCCCCTCGATCCGGGCGACGCAATCGTTTTGTCGGTGTTTGTCCCGGTGCGATGACCTCCGGGCGCACGCGGGGTGGCGGGCACAATCCGCCCACCTTCTGCTGACCCGCGCGGGCGCCCTGGCGGCCTGCGCCGCAACCCCATGACCACGATCCAGACTTCCCGCCGCCTGGCCGGCGCGCTGCTCCTGGCCGGCCTGTCCGGCCTGGCCTCCACGGCCGCCCTGGCCGACGCGGCGACGACCCTGCCCGCGCCGCCGTTCCCCACGCTGAAGACCGCCGCGCAGATCCGCCAGGCCTGCGATGGTGGCCTCGCCGCAGCCAAGAAGGCGCTGGCGCTGCTGGAGCGCCGCAAGGTCGACGTCACCTGGATGGCCGCCTTCGACGACTACGCCGCCACCGTGGAAGACGGCCAGGGCCCCGTCGATTTCGTCCAGTACGTGCACCCGGACAAGGCCGGCCGCGACGCCGCCCAGGCCTGCTCCATGCGCTGGACGCAGTTCAACTCTGGCGTCGCCCAGAACGAGCTGCTCTACAAGGCCCTGAAGCGCGCCCCGACCCCCACCGCGCGTGAGCGCGAGCTGCAGCGCGTGGCGCTGGGGGCCTTCGAGGACAGCGGCGTGTCGTTGCCCCCGGCCAAGCGCCAGCGCGCCAAGGCCATCATCGACAAGCTGGGCGAGCTGGACCAGCAGTTCAACAAGAACATCCGCGATGCCAACGTCCAGCGCGCCTACACCGAGGCCGAGCTCCAGGGCGTGCCGGAGGGTGTCTGGAAGAACGCCCGCCGTGACGCCGAGGGCCGCGTCCTGCTGGGCGTGGACTATCCGAGCTACGGCCCGGTGCTGCAGTCCGCCGAGAACGCCGAGGCCCGCCACCGCATGTGGGAGGCCAAGGTCAACGAAGGGGGCGAAGCCAATCTGCGCCTGCTGGCCGAGATCGCCCAGCTGCGCCGCGAGTACGCCGGCCTGTTCGGCTACGACAACTACGTGGACTTCAACCTGCGCCGCCGCATGGCGGGCAACGCGCAGACCGCCTGGAAGTTCCTCGACGAGGTCCAGGCGACGGTGACCGAGCGCGAGCGCGCCGACGTCGCGGACCTGCAGGCGGCCAAGGCCCAGCACCTGGGCGTGCCGGCCGAGCAGGTGAAGATCGAGCGCTGGGACGCGAGCTTCTACTCCGAGCGCCTGCGCCAGGCGCGTTTCCAGGTCGACCAGGAAGCGCTGCGCGAGTACTTCCCGGCCCAGGAGAGCCTGCGCTTCGCCATGCGCATCATCGAGCGCCTGATGGGCGTGAAGTACACCGAGGTGCCGGCCGATCTGTGGCATCCCGAGGTGAAGGCCTTCGCCGTGAGTGACGCCGCCACCGGCAAGCCGCTGGCCAATCTCTACGTGGACCTGTTCCCCCGCGAAGGCAAGTACAACCACGCCGCCGTGTGGCCGCTGCGAGGCAGCGCGACGCGCGTGGGCCGCCTGCCGGCTGCGGCGCTGGTCGTCAACTTCAACCGCAAGGGCCTGACGATCGACGAAATGGAGACGCTGCTGCACGAGCTGGGCCATGCCGTGCACAACAACCTCAGCAACACCTACTACGTGCAACAGGCCGGCACGGCGGTGATGCACGACTTCGTGGAGGCGCCCTCGCAGATGCTGGAGGACTGGGTCGTCAACAAGCAGGTGCTGCCGCTGATGCAGGAGGTCTGCCCGAGCTGCAAGCCCATGCCCGAGGCGCTGGTGGACAAGGTCGTCGCGGCCAAGAACTTCGGCAAGGGCACGCAGTACGGCCGTCAGCACCTCTACGCGAGCTACGACCTTGCCCTGCACGGCAAGGAGCCGCAGGACCCGCAGGCGCTGTGGGCGAAGATGGAGGGCGCGACGCCGCTGGGCCACGTCCCGGGCAGCAAGTTCGTGGCCGGCTTCTCCCACATTGCGGGGGGCTATGGCGCGGGCTACTACGGCTACCTGTGGAGCCTGGTGCTGGCCATGGACCTGCGCAGCCCCTTCGCTGCCAGCAAGCTCGACGCCGAGATCGGCCGCCGCTACCGCGAGCGCGTCCTGGCGCAGGGCGGTCAGAAGCCGGCGCCGGAGCTGGTCCGCGACTTCCTGGGGCGCAATCCCAGCAATGCCGCCTTCTTCGACTACCTGAAGCACTGATCGGCGCCGCTGACCCCCCGCTTCCCAGGCCCGCCCTCCGGCGGGCTTTTTTCTTTGTGGGCCACCGCCCGCGCCTGACGGCGAGGTGTAGCGGCTTATTTGTTTCCAAACCTTTCAAATGTGGCATTTGCAAGGAAATCCTGGCTACCCTGTCAGCTCTTTCAGGTTGCGGTCCATGTCAGGGTTTTGCTGGACTGTGGGGCTGGGTGAGATGGCCAAAATGCGCGCGTCTTCACCTGGGAGGTACTGCCGGTGAGGGCGCATAACAGTCCGGGCGCCTTGCAGTGAACCGGCATGTTGGGATGCAGGACAGAAGTGAGCGTGGTATGAACTTGAGCAGGCATTGGAGCGCCACCCTGGCGATGGCCGGGTTGATGGCGATGGCGTCTGCCGCGCAGGCGTTGAGCTTTGCGGTGAACGAGGGCGTGACCTACCGGGTCAGCAACGCCGAGATCCAGGCCCGCTATGCGGCCATGGCCACCGACCTGTCGAAGCTGCTGCAGCAGCCCGTCACCATCGAGCCCATCGCCGACTACAAGACCTTGCGCCAGGGCCTGGCCGACAAGCGCTGGGAGCTGGCGATGGTGCACCCGGCCCATGTGTCCATCGAGGCCATGAAGCATGCCGGCTACCGCCTGGTGGCCGTCACCAAGGGCTTCACCGAGTACAAGGCCGGCTTCCTGGTGCGCTCCGACGCCGCCTGGACGCAGCTCACGGATCTGCGCGGCCAGCACCTGGGTGCCCCGGACGAGGACTCCATCACCTCCGTGATGCTCAGAGCCACGCTGCGGGACCTCAAGATGAGTGCGCCCCAGGTGCGCATCACCTACACGCGCTACCAGGACGCCGTTCCCTTCTTCGTCGAGAACTACCTCACCCATGCCGGCGTGACCGCCTCCGGGGCCGTGCTGAAGGCCTGGCAGGCCAAGGGCGGCAAGATCCTCGGCTACACGCGGCCCGTGCCCATCAAGCACATCATCGCGAGCCCCAGCCTCACCAGCGAGCAGCTGGAGAAGGTCCAGCAGTACCTCACGAACCTGGACGCGACCGAGGAGGGCCGCAAGAAGCTCGAACCGACCAAGTGGAAGGGCTTCCAGCGCTTCGACCAGGCCGAGATGATGAAGCTGGGCGAGTGGCTGGACGTCCGCTGACCTGGCGATGCCGTGTCCCTGAGTTGTCGATAAGGTGCGACCCATGTCCCAAGACTCCCTCTGGCTGCAGCTGCAGTCTCTGCCCTCCGATGCCATCGCGCTGCGCGCACCGGGTCGCCCGCCACTGAGCCATGGCGCCCTGCAGGCGCTGATCGAGCGCAGCGTGCGGCAGCTCAATGCCTGGGGCATCGGCCGCAATGACCGCGTGGCCCTCGTCCTGCCCAACGGGCCGGAGATGGCCGCCAGCTTCCTGGCCTGTGCCTGCGGCGTGGCCAGCGCGCCGCTGAATCCCGCGTACCGGGCTGACGAGTTCGAGTTCTACCTGCGGGATCTCCAGGCCCGCGCACTGATCGTGGAGCAGGGCAGCGACTCTCCCGCGGTGGCCGTGGCCCGGGCGCTGGGCGTGCCGCTCATCGAGCTGGAGCCGCTGGAGGCCGCGGGGGACTTCCGCCTGCATGGGGACTTCGCGGCGGCCGGCGCGGCGGCGGCGGGGGGCATGTCCCAGCCCGAGGACATCTCCATGGTGCTGCACACCTCCGGCACCACCTCCCGGCCGAAGATCGTGCCGCTGTCCCAGCGCAATCTGTGCGCCTCGGCGGCCAACATCCGCCACACGCTGCAGTTCACCGCTGCGGACCGCGGGCTGAACATCATGCCGCTCTTCCACATCCATGGCCTGATCGCCGGGGTGCTGGCGCCCCTGAGCGCGGGCTCGCAGGTCTTTTGCACGCCGGGCTTCAATGCGCTGAAGTTCTTCGGCTGGATGGACGAGGCGGCCCCCACCTGGTACACCGCCGTGCCCACCATGCACCAGGCCATCCTGACCCGCGCGGGCAAGAACGCCGATGTCATCCGGCGGCACCCGCTGCGCTTCATGCGCTCTTCCTCGTCCTCGATGCCGCCGCAGGTCATCGGCGAGCTGGAGCAGGTCTTCGGCGCTCCGCTGGTCGAGGCCTACGGCATGACCGAGGCCACCCACCAGATGGCCAGCAACCCGCTGCCGCCGGGCGTCCGCAAGCCGGGCACCGTCGGCCTGGCCGCGGGGCCCGAGGTCGCCATCATGGGCGCTGGCGGTCAGCTGCTGCCGGCCGGCGACACCGGCGAGATCGTCATCCGCGGCGCCAACGTCACCGCGGGCTACGAAAGCAACCCGGCTGCCAATGCCGAGGCCTTCCTCAACGGCTGGTTCCGCACGGGGGACCAGGGCGTCATGGACGCCGACGGCTACGTCTCGATCACCGGCCGTCTCAAGGAGATCATCAACCGCGGCGGCGAGAAGATCAGCCCCCGCGAGGTGGATGAAGTCCTGATGGACCATGCCGCGGTGGCGCAGGTGGTGTGCTTCGGCCTGCCGCATCCCAAGCTGGGCGAGGAAGTCGGCGCCGTGGTCGTGCTGCGCGAGGGGCTCGCGGCCACGGAGCGCGAGCTGCAGCAGTTCGTGGCCCAGCGCCTGGCCGACTTCAAGGTGCCGGCCAAGATCTTGTTCATGGCCGAGATTCCCAAGGGGGCGACCGGCAAGCTGCAGCGCATCGGCCTGGCGCAGAAGCTCGGGCTGGCCTGAGATCGGCCCGCAGGCCGATCCATTCACAAGACAAGTTCAACCAGAGGAAGAGATCCATCGTCATGCCGAAGTACGCCTCCCTGCGCGCCGCGCTGCGCCTGAGTTCACCCTGGGTTCCCTCCCGAACTGCCGCGCGTGGCACCTCGATGCCGCGCCGGGCCTCGTGCGCAGGCCTGGCCCTCGGCGTCCTGGCACTGGCTGCCTGCGGAAATGCCCTGGCAGCTGCGTGGCAGCCCAGCAAGCCCATCGAGTTCGTCGTGCCGGCCGGCACCGGCGGGGGCGCGGACCAGATGGCCCGCTTCATCCAGGGCATGGTGGCCAAGCATCAGCTGTCGCCGCAGCCCGTGGTGGTGGTGAACAAGGCCGGGGGCGCCGGGGCGGAAGGGTTCCTGGACGTCAAGGGCGACAAGGGCAACCCGCACAAGCTGGTCATCACCCTGTCCAACCTCTACACCACGCCGCTGGCCACGGGCGTCCCCTTCAACTGGCGGGACCTGACCCCCGTCTCGATGATGGCCCTCGACCAGTTCGTGCTCTGGGTGAACGAGGACGCGCCCTACAAGACGGCCCGGGACTACTTCAACGCCATCAAGAGCCAGCCGCCGGGCACCTTCAAGATGGGTGGCACGGGCTCCAAGCAGGAAGACCAGATCATCACGGTGATGCTGGAAAAGGCCGCGGGCAAGAAGATCATCTACGTGCCCTTCAAGGGCGGTGGCGATGTCGCGGTGCAGCTGGTCGGCAAGCATGTCGACTCCACAGTGAACAACCCCATCGAGGCCGAGTCCCACTGGCGCGCCGGCAAGCTCCGCGCGCTGTGCGTGTTCGACGACAAGCCGATGCCCTATCCGGCGAAGGTCACCGCCGCTCAGAGCTGGCAGGACCTGCCCACCTGCGCCTCGCAGGGCATTCCCGTGTCCTACCTGATGCTGCGCGGCATCTTCATGGCACCGGGCGTCACCGCCGACCAGAAGGCCTTCTACGTCGAGATGCTCGACAAATTGCGCAAGCTGCCGGAGTGGAAGGACTTCATGGCCAAGGGCGCCTTCCGGCAGGAGGCGCTCCAGGGCGAGGCCTACTTCGACTGGCTGGGCCGCAATGAGCAGCTGCACCGGGTGCTGATGAAGGAAGCCGGCTTCATTGCCCAGTAAGGGCGCATGGCCAGTGTGCCAGGCGCCGGGGCGCGTGCCTCGGCGGCTCCGTCGGCCGCTGGGGCATGCTGACCAGACAGGCGGGGGCTGACCGTCGGCGTCAGTGTCCCCATGATGGTCAGCGCAGTTTTCAGCGCGGATTTCGGTGCGGATTTGGGCGCTGATTTGGGCGCTGATGCCCGTCGGCACCCGCCACGGCGCCGGGCCCCCTGTGCTCATGCGGCGGGGCCACGCGCGGCGGGCCGAGGTCCGTCGGCTTGCGCGGCAGGGGAGCGGATCAGCGCTGCGGGTTCACGGCCCCGGGTGATCTGTGGGCTGGGCGCAGGCTCGGGGAGCCAGGTGAGATGGCAGGTGAGGTGTCGGCTGAGGTGTTGGCCGAAGCGTCGGCTGAGGTGCCAGCTGAGGTGCCGTCGTGGGGGAGGACCGCGGCGCGCGCGGATCGCTGCGCACGCCGGCGTCCGCTGCTTGGGACGCGCGCCGGCGCGAGCGCCCGGCCCGGTGGCGCGTGGCGCGTGGCGGGCGGTGAGGACGATCGAGGGAATGCGTGGCCCGGGCGTGGGGCCGTCAACTGCAGGGGAGACATGATGGAAGCACAAGATCAACCGGGTGATGCCGGCGGGGCCACCGAGCGGCGAGGTCTGCCGCAGCGGTGGGTGGAACTGGGCACGGCGGCGATGCTGCTGGCCTTCGCTGGCCTGCTCATCCTGGACAGCCTGCGCCTCGGCACCGGCTGGGCGGACGATGGCCCGCAGTCCGGCTACTTCCCCTTCCGCATCGGCCTGGGGCTGGCGGCCTGCAGCGGCTGGCTGCTCGTGCAGCAGCTGCGGTGCTGGTCGAGCGCCACGCAGCTCTTCGTGGAGAGGGGGCCGCTGCTGGATGTCACGGCGGTCTTTCTTCCCACCGTGCTCTATGTGGCGCTGATCCCTTGGCTGGGCATCTACGTGCCCTCGGCCCTGCTGATCGCCTGGTTCATGCGGCGGCAGGGCGGCTACGCCTGGGTCAAGGTGGGCGCGGTGTCCGTCGGGCTGGTCGTGCTGATCTTCCTGCTCTTCGAACGTTGGTTCGTGCAGCCGCTCCCCAAGGGGCCGCTGGAGCACTGGCTGGGTTTCTGAGGAGCGGACATGGACGATTTCAACAGCCTGATGCATGGCTTCTCAGTCGCGGCGACCCTGCCCAACCTCGGCTACATGATGGTGGGCCTGCTGCTGGGGGTGCTCATCGGCGTGCTGCCGGGCCTGGGCGGTGCCAACGGTGTCGCCATCCTGCTGCCCCTGACCTTCACGATGAACCCCACGACGGCCATCATCATGCTGTCGTGCATCTACTGGGGCGCCCTGTTCGGGGGAGCCATCACCTCCATCCTCTTCAACATCCCCGGCGAGCCCTGGTCCGTGGCGACCACCTTCGACGGCTATCCGATGGCGCAGCGCGGCGAGGCGGCGCAGGCGCTGACGGCCGCCTTCACCTCGTCCTTCGTCGGCGCCCTGTTCGCCACGCTGCTCATCAGCTTCCTTGCGCCGCTGCTCGCCCGTTTCGCGTTGCGGTTCGGGCCTGCCGAGCTGTTCGCCGTGCAGTTGCTGACCTTCTGCAGCTTTGTCGGCATGAGCCGGGAGGCCCCGGTCAAGACGCTCATCTCCATGCTGCTGGGCTTCGCGCTCGCCACCATCGGCATGGACGACATGACCGGGCAGCTGCGCATGACCTTCGGCTTCACCGAGCTGCTGAAGGGCTTCGACTTCCTCATCGCCGTGATCGGGCTCTTCGGCATCGGCGAGATCCTGCTGACGATGGAAGAGGGCCTGGCCTTCAAGGGGCAGAGCGCGCGCATCAGTCCCAAGGTGGTCTTCGAGACCTGGTGGGCGCTGCTCAAGCACTGGAAGCTGTTCCTGCGCTCGGTGGCCATCGGCTGCTGGATGGGCATCACGCCCGGCGGCGCGACGCCCGCGTCCTTCATGAGCTATGGCGTGGCGCAGCGCCTCTCCCGCCATCCGGAGCGCTTCGGCAAGGGCGAGCTGGCCGGCGTGGTCGCCCCCGAGACCGCGGCCCATGCGGCGGGCACCTCGGCGCTGCTGCCGATGCTGACGCTGGGCATTCCCGGCTCGCCCACGGCCGCCGTGCTGCTGGGCGGCCTCGTGATCTGGGGCCTGCAACCGGGCCCCATGCTGTTCACGGAGAACAAGGACTTCGTCTGGGGCCTGATCGCCTCGATGTACCTCAGCAACGTCGTGGGCCTGCTGGTGGTGCTGACCACCGTGCCGTTCTGGGCTGCCATCCTGCGCATTCCCTTCTCCATCATCGCGCCGGTGATCATCGTGACCTGCGCCATCGGGGCCTACACGGTGCATGGCGCCATGTTCGACGTCTACATGATGCTGGTCTTCGGCGTGATGGGCTATGTGTTCAAGAAGCTGCGCATCCCGCTGGCCCCGCTGGTGCTGGCCCTGGTGCTGGGGGACAAGGCGGAGGCCAACTTCCGGCAGTCGATGCTCGTGTCCCAGGGCAGCCTGGGGATCTTCTGGTCCAATGCGCTGGTCGGCGGCCTGACGGCCCTGGCCCTGCTCATGCTGGTCTGGCCCCTCTACGGGCTGCTCAAGCGCCGCCTGGCGCGCAATGAAATCGCGGTGAGTGCATGAAGTTCGCAATCGTCGGCGCCGGTGCCATCGGCGGCCTGCTGGGTACGCGCCTGGCGCTGGCCGGCCATACCGTCACCTTCATCGCCCGCAACCGCAACCTCGCGGCCATCAATGCCGAAGGCTTCCGGCTCATCGAGGAGGACGGCAGCACACGGCACGCCCCGGCCGGTGAGCACCTCCGCGCCGTGCAGCGCATGGCCGAGGCCGGCCCGCAGGAGGTCGTCCTGTTGACGGTCAAGGCCCATCAGCTCGCGGATCTGCTGGCGGAGCTGCCGGCGCTGATCGGCCCGCAGACGCTGGTCGTCAGCATGATCAATGGCCTGCCCTGGTGGTACTTCCAGGGGCTGGCGGGCCCGCACGAAGGCCGGGTGCTGGAGTCCGTCGACCCGGGCGGCGCCCTGGCCCTCGCGATCCCCTCGGCGCAGGTCATCGGCAGCATCGTCTATCCGGCGGCGCAGCTCGAGGCGCCCGGCGTGGTGCGGCTGATCGAGGGCAACCGCTTCTCGCTCGGCGAGCTTGATGGCAGCCGCAGCGAACGCATCGAGGCCCTGGCCCAGGTGCTGATGCAGGCGGGCTTCAAGGCGCCCGTGAGCCGGGACATCCGCTCCGAACTGTGGGTCAAGCTGTGGGGCAACCTGAGCTTCAACCCGATCTCGGCCCTGACCCACGCGACGCTGGAGGACATCTGCCGCTTCCCGCTGTCCCGTGAGCTGGCCGCGCGCATGATGACTGAGGCACAGGCCGTCGGCGAGCAGCTGGGCGTCCAGTTCAAGATCTCGCTGGACAAGCGCATCGCCGGGGCCGAGGCCGTCGGCGCGCACAAGACGTCCATGCTGCAGGACGTGGAAGCCGGCCGTGCGCTGGAGCTGGAGGCGCTGCTGGGGGCCGTCGTGGAGCTGGCCCGGATCACCGGCACACCGAGCCCGAATCTCGATGCCGTGTATGCCCTGACCCGGCTGCTGGGGCAGACCCTGCAGGCGCAGGGCGGGCGGCTGGCGGTGCAGCCGCTGGCTTGATCGGCCCAGGGTTGATCGGCCCAGGGCCTGGACCATCACGAGCGCGGGCCCGCGTGACCCGGACCGGCGGGCCGGCTGGGCCCGGTGCCGGCACGCAGCGGCCCGACGTCGCCCGGTGCCGGCATTTCAGAGGGGGATCGTGCTGCTTGGTGCAGGCGCCGGCCGTGCGGGCGTCTCGCCAGGGCTGCCGGCGGTTCGCGGCTGCCGTTCAGTCGGCCCGGGGCGCCAGGCCTGAGCGCCAGGGGCGCCGTGAGCATGCCGCGCATGCGCAGCGTGTAGGGCATGCCGGGCTGCGGGATGGCACATCCGCGGCCGCTGGCGGCGCCAGAAGCGGCATCAGGCGCAATGGCGGGATCGATGATGGGATCGGGACGGGATCGGTACTGGCTCAGTGACGGGTGCCGTGCCGAGCGCCCGCGCCAGTCTCAGGCGTGGCGATGGGCTTCGCGCCGAGCCCCAGCTGTCCGCGCCCAGCGCCGCCGCATCATCACCAGCGCCACGGGCGTGGCAACGACGCCCAGCAGCGCCAGCGCCTCGAACGTCGGCCCGTCCCCGAGGCGCCAGGCCCGGGCGATGCAGGCCGCCAGCAGCAGCAGGGCGCTGAGCTTGCCGGCCTACCAGAGCGCCTCGTCAGCCGGCGTCTGCCGGCCGACCCGGCGCTGGTGCAGCAACCACGCCGTGCAGGCGAGCTTGACCGACGCCGCGGCCACGGCGACGCCCAGCAGCAGTGACGCCGTCGGGCCGGGGCTTATCGCGGACGCCAGTCCTGGCGCAGGAAGTGCAGCACCGCGTCCTCGTCGTGGTGCCCGATCACCGTGTGCGCCTCGGCCTTGACCTCGTCGATGGCATTGGCCATTGCCACGCCCCGATGCGCGGCGCGCAGCATGGTGATGTCGTTCACCTGGTCCCCGAAGACCACCACCTCGCGGTCGCTCAGGCCATAGCGCTGGGCGAGGATGTGGATCGCCTGGTCCTTGGTCGCACGGCGGTCGTGCACGGTCAGCCAGGGCCAGGCCGGACGGTAGAGATCCTCGTTGAGGTGGCATTGCACGGCATCGCCGAACTGGGCCTGGATGTCGTCAAACAGGGCCTGCAGCGGCGCATGCGAGCCGACCACGACGAGCGTCATCAGCGGCCCGCCGCCCAGTTCGCATGCCAGGTCGTCACAGGCCCGCAGGCGCGGATCGCCGTTGAGCACCCGCTCGTCGACGAAGTGCTGCTGGCCCTCGTTCTCGACCTCCTGCCAGTAGAGCCGGTCGCCCTCGGGCGTGTGGATCGAGAGAAAGGGCAGCTGCCCGTGCCGCCGCACCAGCGCGAAGAGCGCGTCGCCCAGCGCGCCGTCCATGCCGTGCACGAGCTCATGCCGGCCGGTGGCGAGGTCGCTGATGAAGGCGCCGTTGGACGAGATCACCGGCAGGCTCAGCGGCAGCCCGGCCAGCAGTTGGCGGATGGACACCACATGGCGCGCGCTGGCCACGGTGAAGACCAGCCCCTGGGCCAGCAGTGCCCCAAGGCCGGTGCGCGTGGCCTCGGAGAGCTGGCCCCGCCGGTCGAGCAGGGTGCCATCGAGGTCGGAGACGTAAAGCGTCATCGCTTCTCCATGAAAAAGCGGCGCCGCAGCGCCGCCGGGGGAGGGCGTCGCCCGCCGGGCGTCAGAGCACCTCGGAGGCGAAGTCCGCCAGGCGCGAGCGTTCGCCGCGGGCCAGGGTGACGTGCCCGCTGTGGGCCCAGCCCTTGAAGCGGTCCACGGCGTAGGTCAGGCCCGATGAGCCCTCGGTGAGGTAGGGCGTGTCGATCTGCGCGAGGTTGCCCAGGCAGACGATCTTGGTGCCCGGGCCGGCCCGGGTGATCAGCGTCTTCATCTGCTTGGGCGTCAGGTTCTGGGCCTCGTCGATGATGACGTACTTGTTCAGGAAGGTCCGGCCGCGCATGAAGTTCAGGCTCTTGATCTTGATCTTGCTGCGCACGAGGTCGTTGGTGGCCGCGCGGCCCCACTCGCCGGCGCTGCTGTCACCGCGGGCCAGGACTTCGAGGTTGTCGTCCAGCGCGCCCATCCAGGGGCCCATCTTCTCTTCCTCGGTGCCAGGCAGGAAGCCGATGTCCTCGCCCACGGGCACCGTCACGCGGGTGACGATGATCTCGCTGTAGCGGCGCTCGTCCAGCACCTGCGAGAGGCCGGCGGCCAGCGTCATCAGCGTCTTGCCCGTGCCGGCGGTGCCGGTGAGGGTGACGAAGTCGACGTCCGGGTCCATCAGCAGGTTCAGGGCGAAGTTCTGCTCGCGGTTGCGGGCGGTCACGCCCCAGACGGCGTTCTTCTGGTGGCCGAAGTCCCGCAGCGTGCGCAGCACGGCGCTCTTGCCGGTGATCTCGGTGACCTTGGCATACAGCGGCGCGGCGCCGGGCGCCTCCAGGTAGACCAGCTCGTTGACCAGCAGCGAGGGCACCAGCGGGCCGCTGATGCGGTAGAAGGTGATGCCGCCCTGTTGCCAGCTCTCCATGGTCTTGCCATGGCGCTCCCAGAAATCGGCGGGCAGGGCCTGCACGCCGGTGTAGAGGAGGTCGGAGTCTTCCAGCGTCTTGTCGTTGCGGTAGTCCTCGGCGGGCAGGCCCAGCGCCCGGGCCTTGATCCGCATGTTGATGTCCTTGGACACCAGCACGACCTCGCGCTCCGGTTGCTGCGCCTTGAGCGCCTGCACGACGCCCAGGATCTGGTTGTCCGCCTTGCCCTGCGGCAGGCCCTGGGGCAGGGGGGCGTCGATCAGCTGCGTCTGGAAGAAGAGCTTGCCGCCGGCCTCGCGGTGGCCGGTCTGGTCCAGGGGCAGGCCCTTGGCCATTTCCTCCAGCGTGCTGCTTTTGAGGCTGGCGGCCAAGGCGTCGAGATCACGGCTGACCTGGCGCACATTGCGGGCGACCTCGGTCATGCCCTTCTTGTGGCCGTCGAGCTCCTCCAGCGTGATCATCGGCAGGTAGATGTCGTGTTCCTCGAAGCGGAACAGGCACATCGGGTCGTGCATCAGCACATTCGTGTCCAGCACGAAGAGCTTGGTGGCACCACCGGCCCGCGGCCGCGCGGCCTTGTTGCTGCGGGGCTTGGCGGGGGTGGCGGGCGCGGCGGCGCGGGTGACCTGCACGGCGGGTGCAGCCGGTGCCGCCGGGGCCTGGGGGGTGCGCGCCTGCACGGGGGCCGGCGCCGGCATGGCCAGCTCGGCGGCCGGGCGCAGGACCTTGGCGGTGCGCTGGGGCTTGGCGGGGCCGGCGGGCGCGGCGGCCGCCACGGGCGGCGCCACCACGCTCAGCGCGGGCGTCGCCATCGGCTTGGCCTCGGGAAGGGCGGCCAGCACCGGTTTCTTCTTGCTGGGGACCAGGCTGGTGGCGAATTCGCTGGCGTCCAGACGGGCAGCGCGCTTGGTCGGGGGCTTGGGCAGTGGCATGTGAGCGATGGCGGGACGGGTCAAGCCGTCCCGGATAGTGGGTGCGAAGACCGCCCTTCGCGCCCGGGATGGCATCCAGAAAAGCAAAAAGCCGCCTTCGTCGTGAGGCGGCTTCTGGGGGCGGGACGGGATCCGGGGCGCGAGGGCATGGATTGATTATGCACAAGTCGCCCGGGCTGCCCGACGGCGGGGTGGGGCGGCGTCCAAATACAACAAAGCCGGCCTCGTCATGAACGGGACCGGCTCGGGCGAGATACTGCGGGGCTGCCCGCGGCACTCAGCACGCGATCAGGCGGCTTCCTTCTTGAGCGACTTCACGGCCTTCAGGACTTCGTCCACGTGGCCCGCCACCTTGATGCCGCGCCACTCGGCACGCAGCACGCCGCTGGCGTCGATCAGGAAGGTGGAGCGCTCGATGCCCTTCACCTTCTTGCCGTACATGATCTTGTTCTTGACCACGCCGAACATGTGGCAGAGCTTCTCTTCCGTGTCGGCGATCAGCTCGAAGGGCAGTTCGAGGGCTTGCTTGAACTTGTCGTGCGACACCATGTTGTCACGCGACACCCCCAGCACCACGGCGCCGGCCTTCACAAAGTCCTTGTGGCGGTCGCGGAATTGCATGGCTTCGGTGGTGCAACCCGGGGTATTGTCCTTGGGGTAGAAGTAAAGCACCACCGTCTGGCCATGGAAGGCCTGGGGGGTGAACTTCACGCCTCCGGTAGCAAGAGCTTCAATTTCCGGGAGGGGTTTGTTGAGCGCTGGCGTCATGTGGGCGTTTTTGCTAGTGGGCCTGCCCGGCTGGGCATAGCCTGCAATTATACGTTGAACGCCAAAGCCGGTCCGGACGACCCCTTCAGGGGATTGTCCGGAGGCGCCAGGAATGCTGCACTCGCCAGCCTCCGGACTGCGCCGCAGGGCGCCTTGCCCCGTGTGCTCCGGGAGGCCTCGAGCCGCACCCCCGTCCCGATCGGGCTCAGGCCTGCGGCGGCTCCGCGCCTTCGATCAGCAGGGCTGCCAGCACGGCGCGGCCTTCCGCGGCCAGCACGTTGTAGGTGCGGCAGGCGGCGGCGAGGTCCATCGTCTCCAGGCCGATCCGGGCCTCGATCAGCGCCCGGTAGCGCGCCGGCGGCACGAAGCGCAGGCGCTCGCCGCTGCCGAAGATCACGAGTTCGGGCTTGAGGGCCAGGATGCGCTCGAAGGCGGGCTCGTCCAGGTCCTCGAAGCGCCCGACGCCCCAGCCCTGTACCTCGCCGCGCCAGGGCACCAGCAGGCTGCTGCCGTGGGGCCGGCCATTGACCCACACGCGGTTGGTCTCATGACGGGAGATGCTGTTGCCGCCTTGCTGTTCGTCGAGCTGGAATTTCATGCCGGAGCGCTGGAGTTGGGAGGGGTGACGGGGCGAAGGCAGGGCGGACGAAGCCTAGGTGCGCGGCTTGCGAATCATGGAGCGTTCCATCCAGGGAAAGCCCTGCTACCCTGTTAAATTCTACGTTTTGCGGCGCAGCATGCGCGGCATCCACGAGGAGTCCCTGTCTTGAACCCGATTTCCAAGTCCGCCAAGCTTGCCAATGTCTGCTACGACATCCGTGGTCCTGTGCTGGACAAGGCGCGGCAGATGGAGGAAGAGGGGCAGAAGATCATCAAGCTGAACATCGGCAACATCGCCGCCTTCGGCATCGCCCCCCCGGACGAGATCGTCCAGGACATGATCCGCAACCTGCCCGACGCCGCCGGCTACACCGACTCCAAGGGCCTCTTCGCCCCCCGCAAGGCGGTGGTGCACTACTGCCAGGAAAAGAACATCCGCGGCGTGACGGTGGACGACGTCTATCTGGGCAACGGCGCCTCCGAGCTGATCGTGATGGCCCTGAACGCCCTGCTGGACAACGGCGACGAGGTGCTGCTGCCCGCGCCCGACTACCCGCTGTACACCGCCGCCGTGGCGCTCTCGGGCGGCACGCCGGTGCACTACGTCTGCGACGAGCAGAGCGACTGGATGCCCGACATCGAGGACATCAAGCGCAAGATCACCCCGCGCACCCGGGCGATCGTCGTCATCAACCCGAACAATCCCACCGGCGCGCTCTACCCGGAGTCGCTCCTGCTCGAGATCATCGAGGTCGCCCGCCAGCACCAGCTGATCATCATGGCGGACGAGATCTACGACAAGACGCTGTTCGACGGCAACGTCCACACCAGCATCGCCTCGCTCTCGGAAGACGTCCTCACGCTGACCTTCAACGGCCTGTCCAAGAACTACCGCAGCTGCGGCTACCGTGCCGGCTGGATGGTCGTCTCGGGCGAGAAGCGCCACGCCCAGGACTACATCACGGGCCTGAACATGCTGGCCTCGATGCGCCTGTGCGCCAACACGCCGGGGCAGCTGGCCATCCAGACCGCCCTGGGCGGCTACCAGAGCATCAAGGACCTCGTGGCGCCCACCGGCCGCCTGTGCCGCCAGCGCGACCTCGCCTATGAGCTGCTGAGCCAGATCCCGGGCGTCAGCGTCGTCAAGCCCAAGGCCGCGCTCTACATGTTCCCCCGCCTGGACCCCAAGATCTACCCGATCGAGGACGACCAGCGTTTCGCCTATGAGCTGCTGGCCGAGGAAAAGGTGCTGATCGTCCAGGGGACGGGCTTCAACTGGAGCGCCCCCGATCACTTCCGCCTCGTGTTCCTGCCCAACACCGACGACCTGCGTGAAGCCGTGGGCCGGATCGAGCGCTTCCTGTCGAACTACCGAAAACGCCACGGGCGCTGAGCCGCCCCCCCACCCCGTCAGAACGAGCACACACCATGAAAGCGATCAAAGTCGGCCTCCTTGGCATCGGCACCGTAGGCAGCGGCACCTTCAACGTGCTGCGTCGCAACCAGGCCGAGATCCGCGGCCGCGCCGGCCGGGGCATCGAGATCACCATGGTGTCGCGCCGCAACGTGGCGCTGGCGCGTGAGATCGTGGGCGACGCCGCGCAGGTCGTGGCCGACCCGCGCGAGATCATCGCCAACCCCGAGATCGACATCATCGTCGAGCTGATCGGCGGCTGCGGCCTGGCGCGCGAGCTGGTGCTGGAGGCCATCGCGGCCGGCAAGCATGTCGTCACCGCCAACAAGGCCCTGCTGGCCGTGCACGGCACCGAGATCTTCGCCGCCGCCCGCGAGAAGGGCGTGATGGTCGCCTTCGAGGCCGCCGTGGCCGGGGGCATCCCCATCATCAAGGCCCTGCGCGAGGGCCTGACCGCCAACCGCATCGAGTGGCTCGCCGGCATCATCAACGGCACGACGAACTTCATCCTGTCCGAGATGCGCAGCAAGGGCCTGGACTTCGCCACCGTGCTGAAGGAGGCGCAGCGCCTGGGCTATGCCGAGTCCGACCCCACCTTCGACATCGAGGGCGTGGACGCCGCGCACAAGGCCACGATCATGAGCGCCATCGCCTTCGGCATCCCGGTGCAGTTCGACAAGGCGCATGTGGAGGGCATCAGCCAGCTGCAGGCCACGGACATCAAGTACGCCGAGCAGCTCGGTTACCGCATCAAGCTGCTGGGCATCGCCCGCCGCCGCAGCGACGTCGCAGGTGGCGGCATCGAGCTGCGCGTGCACCCGACGCTGATCCCGACGCAGCGCCTGATCGCCAATGTCGAGGGCGCCATGAACGCGGTCGTGGTCCAGGCTGACGCCGTGGGCACGACGCTCTACTACGGCAAGGGCGCCGGTGCCGAGCCCACGGCCTCGGCCGTGATCGCCGACCTCGTCGACATCACCCGCCTGCACACCGCCGACCCCGACCACCGCGTGCCGCACCTGGCCTTCCAGCCGGATGCCATGAACAACACGCCCATCCTGCCGATGGCGCAGGTGCTGACGAGCTTCTACCTGCGCCTGCGCGTGGCGGACGAGGCCGGCGTGCTCTCGCGCATCACGACCATCCTGGCCGAGCACGACATCTCCATCGACGCCGTGCTGCAGCGCGAGTCGGCCGAGGGCGAGCGGCAGACGGACCTCATCATCCTGACGCACGAGACGCAGGAAGGCCGCATGAACACGGCGCTCGCGCAGATGCAGGCCCTGCCCACGGTGCTCGCGCCCATCGTGCGCCTGCGCAAGGAGGAGCTGGCCTGAAGCCTGCCCGGATGCCCGCCGGAACGGCTTTGGCCCCACGCTGAAGTGCTGCCATGACCACGAGCGACCCCGGCCAGCTGCTGGATGACTTCTCCGCGCTGCTGGCCAACGACCCCGGCGCGCTCTCCACGCAGAGCGGCTACTACGTGCCCAATCTGCATGGCACCGGGGCCGAGGACGTGGTCGCGCTGCTGGGGCGGGCCATCCGGCGCAGCCACGGCGACGCCCAGCTCTACTACTTCAGCGGCCAGCGCGGCACCGGCAAGAGCACGGAGCTGCGCCGCCTCGAGATCCTGCTGAACGGTCAGGCGGGCACGCGCGCCTACATCATCGACGCGCTGGACTACATCGGGGACACCCACCCGATCGACACCCTGGACCTCCTGCTCGTCACCGCCGCAGCCTTTGCCGACCGCCTGAGCCAGGCCGACGCCCTGGGCCACCCGCCGGACGGGCCCGAGAATCCGCTGCAGCGCTTCACCCGCTGGCTGGCCACGGAGGTCGAGATCTCCGGCGTGACACTGGGCGGCGTGAAGGCCGAGTTCAAGCAGCAGCAGCAGAGCCTCATGCAGCGCCTGCGCGCCTTCGACCTCGCACGCCAGGAGCGCGTGATGGCGGAGTGCCGCGCCCACATCGGTCATCTGGCCGCGGCGGTGCAGCAGCGCTGGCAGGCCAGCAAGGTCGTGCTGATGGTGGACTCCCTGGAGCGGCTGCGGGGCATCGGCAAGGATGCCACCGAGATGTTCGACCGCGTCGTCCGCGTGTTCGACGGGGACCTGAACCAGCTGCGCGTGCCCGGCCTGCACATGGTGTACGCCGTGCCGCCCTACCTGCCTTACCTCACCAACATCAAGGCCCTGGTGCAGCTCTTCATGCTGGCCTCGGTCCGTGTGTGCGAGCCGCCGTTCCGCGCGCGGCGCTCGCCCCGCGAGGCCGGGCTGCAGGCCATGCGCCAGGTGGTGGAGCGCCGCTGCCCGCGCTGGCGGGAGCTGCTGACGGAAGCGGCGCTCGACCGCCTGATCCTGACCTCCGGCGGCGACCTGCGCCAGCTGCTGCGCCGCCTGCTGCTGGACACGCTCGACGAGGCCTCCTTCGCCCTGGATCGCCTGCCGCTGCGCGCCGACGATGCCATCCTCGAGACCGTGGTGCAGCGCCACCGCGTGGAGTTCGAGAGCCTCGTCGTGCAGGACGAGTACCCGCTGCTCAAGGGCATTGCCGAGCAGAACGCGCTCGAGCTCCGCCACCGGGACGAGCTGCCCGTGGTGGCGCACTTCTTCGATGTGCGCGCCGTGCTGAACTACCGCAATGGCGTGGACTGGCTGGACCTGAACCCGCTGCTCTGGCAGCTGATCGACCAGAGCCAGACCTCGCCGGCACTGCCGGCCCCGGCGGGGAGCCCCGCGCCATGAGCGCCGCTGCCGAGGCCCTGGACGCCGCCGGCGAGGCCGCCTGGGCGCGCCTGAGCCGTCGCCTGGGCCAGCTGCAGGGCTTCGGCTACATCGTGCTGTTCGTGGCGGATCCGACGCTGCTGGCGCCCTTCAAGGCCCGGCTGTCAGCCTGGCTGGCCGCGCGTCACTGGCCCTGGGCCGAGGTGGGCGAGGCCGCGCCGGCGTCGCTGGCCGAGCGCAGCATGCAGGCCGTGTTCGATGCGGCAGGGGCCGTCCCGCCGCCGCGTCTCGTCTGGCTGGAGGCGCAGCGCGGCGCCGGGCAGGGCGCCTGGGAGCGGGCCCGCACCGAGTTGCTGAGCCGCCTCAACGAACGTCGCGGGCGCCTGGAGGCCGAGCTGCCTGGGGCGCTGGTCCTGGTGCTGCCCGACGGCGCGCAGCGTGCCGCCGCGGCCCTGGCGCCGGACCTGTGGCATGTCCGCAGCCTGGGCCTGAGCCTCAGCCGCGACGCCGGGGCGGGCCCCGCCGCGCCGTCCGCCCGTCTCCCGGCGGCCTCGGCGCTGCCGACGTCGGACGCCGCGGGCGCCTCACCAGACGCCCTCGACCCGCCGGACGGCCTCGGCGGTCCGGTGTACGCCGAGGCCACGCCGCGTGCGGCCGGGTTCGACGCGGCCGAGGCGCAGGACTGGCTGCAGCGCTGGACGCGCCTGCGCGGCGACCGCCCGGTCGAATCCCTCCCGCTGCAGGACGAGGCGCTGCTGGCGCTGACGCTGCCCGACGGCCTGCGCGCGCAGGCGGCGCTGGCGGGGCTCGGGCGCCTGGACGAGGCGCTGGACCTCGGCGCGCAGCTGGTCCGCCTGGCCCGGCACCGCCAGGAGCAGGGCCCCGGCCTGCTGGACATCGCGGCAGGCCGTGACCTCGCCATGGCCTTGATGCAATGGGCCGAGACGCTCCACCGGGCCGGCCGCGCGCCTGACGCCCTGGCCGCCAGCCGCGAGGCCGTCGTCGTCTGTCGCACGCTGGTCGAGCGCCTGGGCGAGACGCCGGCCGCCCTGCGCGATCTGGCCCGCGCGCTCGACCACCTCGCCCGGCAGGCTCGGCACCAGGGCGCCTGGCGCGAGGCCGCCGAAGCGAGCGAGGCCTGCCTCGACCAGTGCCGGACGATCGCCCTGCGCCACGGCGAGACGCCGGACACGCTGCGGGCGGTCGCGCAGGCGCTGGACCACGTCGGCCTGGTCGCGCAATCCCAGGGAGACTGGAACCGTGCCGGCCTCGCCTTCGAGGAATGCCTGTCGATCCTGCAGGTCGTGGACCACCGCCTCGGCGGCAGCCCGCGCGCCCGCCAGGATCTTGCCGCCGCGCTGGATCGCATCGGCCGCGTCGCCGAGGCCCTCGGCGACTGGGCGCGCGGCGCCGAAGCCTATGACGAGGCCATGCAGCTGCGCCAGCCCCTGGCCGCGCGGCCGGATGACCGCTCCCCCTCTCAACCTCAAGCTGGAAGCCCAAGCCCGTGAACTACCTCAGCACCCGCGGTGACAAGACCGAACGCCGTTTCTGCGACATCCTGCTCGAAGGCCTGGCGCCGGACGGCGGCCTGTACCTGCCCGTGCGCTATCCGCAGGTCGATGCCGCCACGCTCACCCGCTGGCGCGGCCTGGCCTACCCCGAGCTGGCCTTCGAGATCCTCTCGCTCTACATCGACGACATCCCGGCCGAGGACCTGCGCGCGATCTGCGCCCGCACCTACACGGCCGAGGTCTTCGGCACGCCGGAGATCACGCCGCTCAAGCCGCTGGCGCCCGGCCTTGCCCTGCAGGCGCTGTCCAACGGCCCGACGCTGGCCTTCAAGGACATGGCCATGCAGCTGCTGGGCCAGCTCTTCGAGTACGAGCTCCAGCGCCGGGGCGAGACGCTCAACATCCTTGGCGCCACCAGCGGGGACACCGGCAGCGCGGCCGAGTACGCCATGCGCGGCAAGGCGGGCGTGCGCGTGTTCATGCTCTCGCCGCACGGCCGCATGAGCCCCTTCCAGCAGGCGCAGATGTTCAGCCTGCAGGACGAGAACATCCACAACATCGCCGTCGAGGGCGTGTTCGACGACTGCCAGGACATCGTCAAGGCGGTCTCGAACGACCTGGCCTTCAAGCGCGAGCACAAGATCGGCACGGTCAATTCGATCAACTGGGCGCGCTTGCTGGCCCAGGTCGTCTACTACTTCGCGGGCTACTTCTACGCGACGAAGTCCAATGAGGAGCGGGTCAGCTTCTGCGTCCCCTCCGGCAACTTCGGCAACGTCTGCGCCGGCCATGTGGCCCGCATGATGGGCCTGCCGATCGAGCGCCTGGTCGTCGCCACCAACGAGAACGACGTGCTGGACGAGTTCTTCCGCACCGGCGTCTACCGCCCGCGCGGCAGTGCCGAGACGCATGAGACCTCCAGCCCCTCGATGGACATCTCCAAGGCCAGCAACTTCGAGCGCTTCGTGTTCGACCTCCTGGGCCGGGACGGCGCCCGCGTGAAGGCGCTCTTCAAGGACGCCCTCGAGCGCGACGGCCGTTTCGAGATCAGCGCCGCAGAGAAGGCCGCCATCGCCGGCTACGGCTTCGTCTCCGGGGCCAGCAGCCATGCCGACCGCCTGGCGACGATCCGCGCCACGCAGCAGCAGTACGGTGTCATCGTCGACACGCACACGGCGGACGGCCTGAAGGTCGCGCAGGACTGGCGCCAGGACGGCATCCCCATGCTGGTGCTGGAGACGGCGCTGCCCGCCAAGTTTGCCGCGACCATCGTCGAGGCCCTGGGCGAGGAGCCGCCGCGGCCCGCGCACCTGCAGGGCATCGAGGCCCTGCCCAAGCGGGTGCAGCTGATGCCGGCCGACGCGCAGCAGGTGAAGGATTACATTCACGCCCATGTCCGCTGAAACCCCTGCCATTGCGCCCGCCCGCCAGCCGCTGCTGAGCCTCGACGAGGCGCTCGAGCGCCTGCTGTCCACCGTCCAGCCGCTGGGCGAGACCGAGACGCTGTCTCCATTCGAAGCCCTCGGCCGCGTGCTCGCCGCCGAGGTCCGCTCGCAGCTCGACGTGCCGCCGCACGACAACAGCGCGATGGACGGCTATGCGCTGCGTCTGGCCGATCTGCCCGCCGACGGTACCGTGCTGCCCGTGAGCCAGCGCGTGCCCGCCGGCAGCGTGCCGATGGCGCTGGAGCCGGGCACCGCGGCCCGCATCTTCACCGGCGCGCCCGTGCCGGCTGGCGCCGATGCCGTGCAGATGCAGGAGCACTGCGAGACCGTGGCCGGCGACGGGCTGGGCGCCGTGCGCGTGGTGGACCGCCCGGCCCCGGGCGCCGCCATCCGCCGCCGGGGTGAGGACGTGCAGGCCGGCAGCGTGGTGCTCGCGGCCGGTCATCGCCTCGACCCGGCCGCGCTGGGCCTCGCCGCCACCGTGGGCGCGGCCTCGCTGACCGTCGCCCGCCGCGTGCGTGTCGCCCTGTTCTCGACGGGGGACGAGCTCGCGATGCCGGGTGAGCCGCTCAAGCCCGGCGCGATCTACAACAGCAACCGCTTCACGCTGCGCGGCCTGCTCCAGCAGCTGGGCTGCGAGGTGGAGGACCTCGGCATCGTGCCCGACACCCTGGACGCCACGCGCGCCGCGCTGCGCACCGCCGCGGCCCGCGCCGACCTGATCCTCACCTCGGGCGGCGTGTCCGTCGGCGAGGAGGACCACCTGCGTCCCGCCGTGCAGGCCGAAGGGCAGCTGGACCTCTGGCAGATGGCCATCAAGCCGGGCAAGCCCCTGGCCTTCGGGGCCGTGCGCCGGCCCGGGCAGGACGGCCGCCAGGCCTGGTTCATCGGCCTGCCGGGCAATCCCGTCTCCAGCTTCGTGACCTTCCTGCTGGCCGTGCGGCCCGTCATCCTGCGACTGCAGGGCGCGGCGGTGCTGGCCCCGCAGGCCTATCCGCTGCGGGCCGACTTCGACTGGCTCAAGGCGGACAAGCGCCGCGAATTCCTGCGCGCGCGGCTCAATGCCGCCGGCGGGCTGGAGCTCTTCGCGAACCAGGGCTCGGGGGTGCTCAGCTCGGCCGTGTGGGGCGACGGCCTGGTCGACGTGCCGCCCGGCACGCCCATCCGCAGCGGCGATACTGTGCGTTTCATCCCTTTCAGCGCCCTGCAATGAGCTCCATCACCGTCCGCTATTTCGCCTCCCTGCGCGAGGCCCTGGGCGAGCAGGAGACTCTCCCCTGGCAGGACGGCCAGACCCTGGGCCAGCTGCGTGATGCGCTGATGGCCCGCGGCGAGCCCCATGCCAGCGCGCTCGCCCGCACGCGTGCCGTGCGCTGCGCCCTGAACCAGCAGCTCGCCAAGGAATCGGTGCCCATCCCCGCGGGCGCCGAAGTGGCCTTCTTCCCGCCGGTCACGGGCGGCTGACGCGCCGCCCCGGTCCGCCATGCAAGGCCTGCACCTCACCGCCGACCTGCGGGGCTGCGATCCGCACCAGCCGCTGATGACCCAGCCCGCCGCGCTGCGCGAGACCTGCACGCAGGCCGTCGCTGCCTCGGGGCTGGGCGCCGTTGCCGAGCTGTTCCACCGCTTCACGCCGGCCGTCGAGGGCGAGGCCAGCGGCATCACGGGCGTCGTGCTGCTGGCGGAGTCTCACCTGGCCATCCACACCTGGCCGGAGCTGGGCGGGGTGACGCTGGACGTCTACGTCTGCAACTACGGGGCCGACAACAGCGCCAAGGCCCGCCGGCTGATGGATGCGCTCGTCGCGGCCTTCGCGCCGGCCGAGGCGCTGCAGCAGGCGCTGCACCGCGGCGCCTGAGCCACTCGCCGGGCCGGGCCTCCCGTCAACGCCCGGCCGCGGTGCGCGCCAGCCAGGCCGTGGGCGACAGCCCCATGCGCGCCCGGAACAGCGTGACGAAGGTGCTGAGGCTCTCGTAGCCCACGGCCAGCGCCACCGTCGTGACCGATTGCCCCGCCACGAGGCGCTCCAGCGCCAGCATCAGCCGCGCCTGCTGCCGCCATTGCACCCAGCTGAGGCCGGTCTCGGCCAGGAAGCGCCGCGTGAGCGTGCGGCGGCTCACATGCAGGCGCGCGGCCCAGTCGTCGAGGTCCGAGCGGTCGTCCGGCCGGGCCAGCAGCTGCTCGCACAGGCGCCGCAGCCGCGGCTCGACGGGCATCGGGACGCCCAGCGCCTCATGGGGCGCCCGCTGGAGCAGGTCCGCGAGAACGTCCCGGTAGGCCGGAGGCCGGCAGCGCTCGGCCTCGCGATGCAGCTCGGTGAGCAGGGCGTCCAGCAGCGGCGTGCAGCGCACGACCTTCCAGTCGCCCGGCAGGTGCGAGGCGGCCCAGTCCGCGTCCACATAGAAGTTGACACCGCGCGTCGGCCCCTGGAAGACCGCGCCGTGCAGCGCATGCGGCGGCACCCAGCCCACGCAGCCCGGGGGCAGCGTCCAGCGCGAGTGCTCGGTGAGCACGGTCACGAGCCCGGTTTCGACCCGCAGCAGCTGGCCGGCCGCGTGGCGGTGCGGCGCCGGGGCATCGGTGCCCTCGTGGCGCAGCGCCTCGCTGTGGATGGGGGAGAGGAGCATGGCAAGGGGCCGCCTTGGCCCGATCCAATAACGGGTTGGAACAAAGGCGCAAGTATGGCGCGGCCGGCGTGGGAACACTGCAGGCATCCCATCCACGGAGTGCCTGATGACTGCTGAACTTCCCGCCGGCCTCGATGCGCCGGCGATCGATTCCCTCCTCACGGCGGTGGCCGCCGCCGGCCAGCGGCTGCTCGCCGCACAGCCCGTACGTGCCCTGGCGGAGGAAGCCCGGATGCGCCGGTGCTTTGCCGAGGCCTGCGCGCGGGTGCTGCAGGACCTGGGCGCGACGCTGGCCGCCTGCACCCCGGGCGTGCCGCTCATCCAGGCCGGGCTCACGCCGGAACGCCTGCCCGAGGCTCGCGGCCCCTACTGGCTCTGCGATCCCCTGGACGGCGCGATCCAGTACCTGGCCGGCCTGCCCATGTGGACCGTCACGCTGACGCTGATGCACGGCGCGACGCCGCTGCTGGCCGTCGTCAGCGACCCCAGCCTCCAGCGCACCTACCACGCCGTGCGGCACCGCGGCGCGCACTGCAACGGGGAGGTCCTGCGCTGCCAGGCGCCGGCTTCGCTGGCATGGGCCACCGTCGGCACGAGCTTCCCCAACTGGCCGCGCCGACCGCCGGCGGAGCTCGAGGCCTTTCTGCACGGTCTGGGGCGGGTGGTGCCGGCGGTGCTGGCGCAGCGCTGGATCGGGTCGGCGACGCTGTCGCTGGCGCTCGTGGCCAGCGGCCGGCTCGATGCCTACTGGGAATGCGGCCGCCATCTGGCCGACTGGCTGCCCGGCCTGCTCATCGCGCAGGAGGCGGGGGCACGGGTCACGGCCCTGGGCGGGCGAGCACTCGGCGAGCCAGGCTCGGGCCTGGTCGTGGCGCCCGAACCCATCCATGGGGCGCTGCAGGCCCTGCTGCGCCGTCCGCCGTGCCCGGCATCGCCCTGAGTCTGCCGGGCGCCGGGACCATCATTCGTCGGCCGCGGCGTCGGCGAGCACGTCCGCCGATCGATCACCCAGCCAGTACCGCGCCCCCGGACCGCGGCTGCCGGCGGCGTCCTGCGGGTTGTAGAGCCGGCACCGGTTGAGCGACAGGCAGCCGCAGCCGATGCAGGAGGCGAGGGTGTCCCGCAGGCGCTCGAGCTCGGCGATGCGCGCCTCCAGCAGCGGCTGCCAGGCGCGGGAGAGGCGCTCCCAGTCGCGCGCCGTGGGCGTGCGGGCGTCGGGGAGGGTGGCGAGCGCGGCGCGGATCTGGTCAAGGCTCAGCCCCACGGTCTGCGCCGCCCGGATGAAGGCCACGCGGCGCAGGTCTCCCCGTGCGAACTGGCGCCGGCCGGACGCGCTGCGATGGCTCTGCAGCAGGCCCTGCTCCTCGTAGAAGCGCAGGGCGCTGGCGGCGATGCCGGCACGGCGCGAGAAGTCCCCGATGGGCAGGAGGGAAACGGGCGATGGCATGAGCGGACTCCGGCGTCGGTAGGCAGCCCCATTTTGCGCTTGACTTCAAGTTCACTTGAACTTTCACCATGCCGTCATCGCGTCAAACCTTGAACAGGAGATCGGTGATGGACGAAGTGCTGAATCAAACCCATATGTCGCAGCGGCGCTCCGGGGGCGGCGGCGAAGGGCGGCCCGGCGGTGAGGCGGCCGGCAGGACCGGTTCGCTGGCGCTGCTGCACCAGCTGCTGGACGAGGCGCAGGCCTTCGGCCCGGCCTTTGACGGCGCCATGAGCAATCACCTGCCGATGGCTCTGCATGCGGCCTGGGACCTGGGCGCGGACGCCGAACGCCTGCAGCGGCTGCTGGACGGCGAACGCTGCAAGCTGACCGTGGCGGTGCCCGCCGAGGGGGCCCTCGCGGCCGATGCGAGACGCGCGGCGGACCGGCTGCAGGCGGGCCTCGGCCGAGGCGACGACTGGCTCGCCCACCGGGGGCAGCCGTTCGCCTATCCCTGGCTGCACGCCTACTTCACGGCCCTGCTGGCCCGCATGACGCCCCGGGCGGTGTTGGCCGCACACCTGCCGGAGCTGCTGGCCTCGCCCCATGCCTTCGCCTTCCATGGCCTGATCCGGGTGGCCCATGCCGCCGAGGGGGCGCACACCGCCGAGCTGGCGGCGGCGCTGGCGACGTGGACCGCCTGGTGGGAGCTGCTGCCCGCCGGCCCGCACGGCGGTGAGCCGCTGACGCCCGCCGCCTGGGCCGAGACCCTGCGCGCGCAGGCGCCGCGCTGGCGCAGCGAGCTGCCGATGATCCTCTTCCGCATGCGCAGCGCCGCCGGCACGCCCCTCTACGCGGCCCTGGCCGAGCGCCTGGCCCCCGTCGCCTCCCTGGCGGAACGTCGCGAGCAGCTGCTGGGCGTGGCGCGCGAGGCCTACCTGCACAGCCGCAACTTCACCGTGCTCCACCTGATCACCGGCCTGCGGGCGCTGCGGGTGCTGCTGCCGGCGCTGCCGCCGGACACCGATCCCCGGCCCCTGATCGCCGCGCTGGACCGCGCCGCCGTCGCGGGCTGGCTGGCGGGGCGCGTACAGTGGCAGGACGAGGTGCCGCCCTCGGCGCCGTCGGCATGGCCGGCCCTGCACCGCGCGGCCCTGGCCCAGGCCGACGAGCACGTGATCAAGGGCGTGCACGCCTGCTGGCAGGAGGACCTGCGGGCGCCGCATCCGTACTGGCGGCGGGTCGCGGCGCGGATGCTGGAGGGCGGGCGTGAATTGGCAAGGCGGGCTTGATAATCGGGGCCTTCCGGCTTGATCCAGATCCAGACCCCGCCATGGCCCAGAACGAACTGCGCACCCTGTCCGTCTTCGTCAAGACCGCCGAGCTGGGCAGCCTGCGCCGCGCCGCGGCCGCCGAGGGCATCAGCCCCCAGGCCGCCAGCCAGGCGCTGGCCCAGCTGGAGCAGAAGCTGGGCGCGCGGCTCTTCCACCGCACCACGCGCAACATGTCGCTGACGGACGAGGGCCGGCTGTTCATGGACGCCGCACTCCCCGCGTTGCAGGGCCTGGAGCGCGCCTTCCAGGTCGTGCGTCAGGCCCGGGACGAGGTCGCGGGGCCGCTGCGCATCGTGGGCCCCCGCTCCAGCTTCCAGCCCGTGATCAACGCCCTGCTGGACGAGTTCTGCCGCCGCCACCCGGACGCCCACCCCGATGTGCTGCTGGACGACCGCATCGGCAACTGGGTCGAGGACCGCGTCGACGTGGGCTTCCGCGTGGGCTCGGCGCCGGCGGATGGCGTCATCGCGCGGCGGCTGTTCCCGCTGCAGATGATCATCTGCGCCGCCCCGGCCTACCTGGAGCGCCACGGCGCGCCGGACAGCCTCGCCGCGCTGGCCTCGCACGTGTGCAGCGGCTTCCGGCTGCCGTCCACGGGGCGGCTCATGGCCTGGCCCGTCAAGGTGGAGGGCGTGACGACGGAGCAGGAGGTGCTGGCCGGCTTCTCGACCAACGAGGAAGGGCTGGAGCTGGGGGCCATCCTCTCGGGGCGCGCCGTCGGCCAGGTCAGCGGGATCATGGGCGCGGCGCACCTGCGCGCGGGGCGGCTCGTGCCGCTGCTCACCCCGCACGTGGCGGACCAGTATGGCCTGCACATCTACTGGGGCAGCCGCGTCGCCCAGCCCGCGCGGGTGCGGGCCTTCATCGACCTCGCCATCGAACGGCTGGCCGGCAACACGGACTATGTGCTGACGGCGCAGGAGCTGGCGCGCCTGGAGGCCGAGGGGCGCCGGCGCCACCTGCGCCCGGCTGGCTGATTCGCAAGCAGCGCTTGACAGTGCAGCAAGCGCCCCGGGCTATCCGCCGGGCGGGGAACGTCCTACATTCAGCGGCTGATTCCCTGGCCGCACCCTTGTTCGGGTACCGGTCCGGGGGCGCTCCTTTCCCGTCATTCCCTCACCGCGGAGACCCGACGCCATGACCCAGCTTCACGTCAACGGCCGCGAGCACCAGCTCGACATCGACCCCGGCACCCCCGTCCTGTGGGCCCTGCGAGACAACCTCGGCCTGTGCGGCAGCAAGTTCGGCTGCGGCGCGGCCCTGTGCGGCGCCTGCACGGTGCATGTGGACGGCCAGGCGATCCGCTCCTGCGTGACGCCGGTCTCCGCCGTCGAAGGCAAGCCCATCACCACCATCGAAGCCGTGACGGCCGGTGGCGATCGCGTCGGGGACGCCGTCCATGCCGCCTGGGTCAAGCACGATGTCGCGCAGTGCGGCTACTGCCAGAGCGGGCAGATCATGTCGGCCACCGCCTTCCTCAAGAGCCTGCCCAAGGGCAAGCAGCCGAGCGCCGCCGAGATCGACGCGGCCATGGCCGGCAACATCTGCCGCTGCGGCACCTACGCCCGCATCCGTGCCGCCGTGGCGGACGCCGCCCGCGCCCTGGCCTGAAGGAGATCGCCATGCTGAACCATCATCTGTCGCCCGACCAGACCGCTGCGCTGCCGCTCGAGATGCCGCGCGCCCTGCAGCACATCCTGGCCCGCCAGTCCGCCGCGCCGGCATCCGCCGGCCTGAGCCGCCGCGGCTTCCTCAAGGTCAGCGGTGGCGCCGGCTTCGCGCTGGGCCTGGCCCCGCTGGCCGCCAACGCGGCCGGTGAGGCCGCGCCTGCCGGGCTGAAGCCCTTCCAGCAGCCGACGTCCTTCGTGCGCATCGCCACGGACGGCACGGTCACCGTCATGATCAACCGCCTGGAATTCGGCCAGGGGGTGCAGACGGCGCTGCCCATGATCCTCGCGGAGGAGCTCGACGCCGACTGGTCCCGCGTGCGCGGCGAGCTGGGCAGCAACGATCCCGCCTTCGTCGATCCGGGCTTCGGCATGCACATCACGGGCGGCTCGAACTCCATCAAGAACAGCTTCATGCAGTACCGCGAACTGGGCGCCCGCGCCCGCGCGATGCTGCTGGGCGCCGCGGCTGCCCGCTGGAACGTGCCCGTGGCCAGCCTGCGCACGGAGCAGGGGCAGGTCATCGCCGCCGACGGCCGCCGCGCCGGCTATGGGGACCTCGCCGAGGCCGCCATGGCCCAGCCGGTGCCCGAGCAGGTCACGCTCAAGAATCCCAAGGACTTCCGCCTGATCGGCAAGCCCACGAACCGCCTGGACAGCAAGGCCAAGAGCAGCGGCCGGCAGGACTTCGGCATCGACGTGCGCCTGCCCGGTCAGCTGACGGCCGTGGTCGCCCGCCCGCCGGTGTTCGGCGCGAAGCCGCGCACGGTGGACGAGGCCGCGGCGCGCGCCATCCGCGGCGTGAAGGCCGTGCTGCGCGTGCCGCTGGACCGCGGCGCCGAGGGTGTTGCCGTCATCGCCGAGGGCTACTGGCCCGCCAAGCAGGGGCGTGACGCGCTGAAGATCGACTGGGACACGAGCGGCGTCGAGAAGGTCGACAGCCAGAAGCAGCTCGCGGCCTACCGCCAGATGGCGCGCCAGGACGGCCCCGAGCATTTCAAGGCCGACATGGCCCCGCTGGCCAAGGCGCCGCACAAGATCCAGGCGGAGTTCCACTTCCCCTACCTCGCGCATGCACCCATGGAGCCGCTCAACTGCACCGTGCAGTGGACGCCCGGAGGCGCCACGCTGTGGGTGGGCACGCAGTTCCCCGGCGTGGACGGCATGGCCGCGGCGGGCGTGCTGGGACTCAAGCCCGAGCAGGTGGCGGTGAAGGTGCAGATGGCCGGCGGCGGCTTCGGCCGCCGCGCCACGCCCACGAGCGACTTCGTGGTGGACGCCTGCGCCGTCGCCAAGGCCGCCCGGGCGGCGGGCCTGGAGGCGCCCATCAAGACGCAGTGGAGCCGTGAGGACGACATGCGCGGCGGCTACTACCGCCCCATGCACCTGCACCAGGCGCACCTGGGCTTCGACAAGGCCGGCAACGTGCTCGCCTGGGACCACGTCATCGTCGGCCAGTCCATCGTGAGCGGCACGATGTTCGAGGGCTTCATGGTCAAGAACGGCATCGACCAGACGGCCATCGAGGGCATGAAGGAGCCGTATCCCTTCCCGATGCGGCTGCGCGTGCATCACCCCAAGGAGAACGTGCCGGTGCTGTGGTGGCGCAGTGTGGGCTCCACCCACACGGCCTTCGTGATGGAGACGCTCGTCGACGAGATCGCCGCGCGGACGAAGCAGGACCCGGTGGCCTACCGCCTGAAGATGTTCGGCGACCAGCACCCGCGCCACCGGGCCGCGCTGGAGCTGGCCGTGGCGCAGAGCGGCTACGGCAAGCGCAAGCTGCCCGCGGGCCGTGCCTGGGGCGTGGCGGTGCACGAGTCCTTCGAGACGGTGGTGGCCTACGTGGTCGAGGCCTCCGTGAAGAAGGGCCAGCCGGTGCTGCACCAGGTGACGGCGGGCGTGCACTGCAACCTGGCCGTGAACCCGCGCACCATCGAGGCGCAGGTGCAGGGCGCCGCGCTGATGGGCCTGGGCATGTGCCTGCCCGGCGCGGCCATCACCTTCAAGGACGGCGTGGTCGAGCAGAGCAACTTCGGCGACTACGTGGTGGCGCGCATGCCCGACATGCCGGCCATCGCCGTGCACATCGTGCCCAGCGCCGAGCCGCCCAAGGGCATGGGCGAGCCCGGCCTGCCGCCGCTGGCGCCGGCCTTTGCCAACGCCATCGCCCGGGTGACCGGCAAGCCGCAGCGCTCGCTGCCCTTCAAGCTCGCCTGAGACCGCCGCGCCATGGAAGACCTCGACACCCTGGTGCTGCGCCGTGCGGCCGCCTGGCAGGCCGCGGGCGAGCCCGCACTGCTGGTGACGGTGGCGCGCACCTGGGGCTCGTCGCCGCGCCCGCCGGGCTCGCTGATGGCCATCAACGGCCAGGGCGAGACCGTGGGCTCGGTCTCGGGCGGCTGCATCGAGGACGACCTCATCCTGCGCATCCGCGAGGAAGGTATCGAGGCCGTCTGCGCGCAGGGCCTGCCCGCGGTGCTGCGCTACGGCATCTCCGCGGACCAGGCCCATCGCTTCGGCCTGCCCTGCGGCGGCACGGTGGAGCTGGTGCTGGAGCCGCTGCAGGCGCACAGCCGGGTGGCCGAGCTGCTCGCCGCCTGCGCCGCCCGCCAGGGCACGGAGCGCCACCTGGACCTGCGCAGCGGGGTCGTCACGCTCCTGCCCGGTGGCACGGACGGCGTGCCCCGGTGCGAGGGTGACGTGCTGGTCAACCACTTCGGTCCGCGCGCGCGGCTGGTGCTGATCGGCGCAGGGGATCTCTCGCGCTTCATGTCCGAGATGGCGCTGAGCCTCGGCTTCGAGATCGTGGTGTGCGACCCGCGGCCCGAGCAGCGCGCCGGCTGGAGCCTGCCGGGCGTGCAGCTCAGCCACGAGATGCCGGACGACCTCATCCAGCGCCTGCGCCCGGACGCCCGCACGGCCGTCGTCGCGCTGACGCACGACCCCAAGCTGGACGACCTCGCCCTGATCGACGCCCTGCAGTCGCCGGCCTTCTACGTCGGCGCCATCGGCTCGCGCCGCAACGCCCAGCAGCGCCGTGAGCGCCTGCAGGAGCACTTCGACCTCACGCCGGCACAGATGGCGCGCCTGCGCAGCCCCGCCGGGCTCTACATCGGCAGCAAGACGCCCGCCGAGATTGCGCTGTCCATCATGGCCGAGGTCGTGGCCTGCAAGAACGGCATCGCCTTGCCGCCCCAGGTGCAGGTGGCCGAGGCCAAGGGCGCGGAAGAATCGCTGCTGGGCCTGGAGCCCGCGATGGCGGACGCGTGGGTGTGCGGCCGCTGAGCGACGCCTCGGCGCCTGGCGCCGTCATCCTCGCGGCGGGGCTCGGGCGCCGCCTCGGCGGCCGACCCAAGGCGGCCCTGCACATCGGCGATCAAAGCCTCCTCGAGCGTCTGGCGGCTGCCTTGCGCGGGGCGGGTGTCGCGCAGCCGCAGGTCGTGCTCGGCCCCTACCTCGACACCCTGCTGTCGCTGGCCGAGCGCGCGGGCCTCACGCCGCTGCGTCACACGCGGGCTGAGCCTTCCCTCATCGACTCCCAGCGCCTCGCCATCAGCGCCCACATCGCCGCCCAGCCGAATCGCCCGCTGTGGCTGCTGCTGGGGGATCTCACGGCACTGACGTCGGACGACCTGCTCACGTTGCGCGCAGCGTGGGAAGCCCGCGAGGCGGGCATCGAGGCCCTGGTGCCGACCGTGGCCGGGCAGCGCGGGCATCCCGTGCTGCTGAGCCCGAGCGCGCTGCACGCCATCGACGCACAGCCGGCGGAGCAGGGCGTGCGGCACTGGCTGGCGGCGCAGTCGGCGCAGGTCCGATTCCAGGAGATCGACAGCGCCGGCCCGGTGCAGGACCTGGACACCGGCGAGGCGCTGGCGGCGCTACGGCAGGCGTGCGTGCCGTTGAGCGTCGACTGGCCTTGAAGCCTGTGTCGGAGCGTTAGCTCAGCCTCCGGATGCCAGCAAGGCCTTTGCCGCCTCGATCCGCAAGGGTAGGGCGACGGTGCTGTCATCCATCACCTGGAGCAGGAAGGCGCGGGCGCGTTGTGCGGCCTCGGTCCCTGGGGTGGCGCTGTGGTCGATCTCGCTCGTCACCGAGCCGGACGGGACGCTTGCTGGCGCGGCGTCGGCATGGCCCTCGCTCGGCGGCGCCAGCTGTGCCATCGCCCGCTGCAGGGCGTCCGTGCTGATGCAGGCGATACCGGCCAGCACGTCGGCCTGCGCATCCACACCGGGCGGGATGTCGAGCCAGGGCGTGTCGGCGAACACGAGGGTCAGGTCTTGACTCACGAAGGCCGACCACTGGTCCGGGACGGCTTGTGCTTGGGGCGGCAAGGGCCGGGCGGCAGCTTCGCGCTGAGTCCCTGTCCGTGCCCGGTCACCCGCCTGCAGATGCAGACGCTGCGGCATCACGTCCGGCAAGTAGCGCCGGCGCAAGGCATCGAGAACGTCGAGGCCCGATGCGGCATCCACGGGCTCCGCGAGGCTGAGCCACAGCTGGAAGCCGTCGACGCCGGACACCGCGATGGCGGGCGCCGGCAGGCCGAGGTCCTGCTGCATGCCCTGCCAGACGGTGGCAAGCGCTGGCCAGTCGGCCGGGCGGGCCAGCTCGATCATCAGGGCCCGGGTGCGGCCCGCGGCGTCCTGCAGCGCGGGCGTGCCACCGCTGACGTCGAGCGGGGTCGTCGGCTGGATGGAGGGCAGGAAGAGGCGTTGCCACTGGGCATGCAGACGGTTCATGGGCCTGCATTCTGGCCTATGCCGGGCGGCCGCGGGGCCGCGCCTCTCAGCGCTCCAGGCGCTCGATGCCGAGGGACTTCAGCACGTACTTTTCGTAGATGGGCTCGGAGCTTCCGGTCTTCATCTTGTACATGAAGTACTTCTCGAAGGCGATCTTGGCCACGTGCACCCACTTGCCCTTCTTGAACCAGTTGACGTTGCGGGGCGGGATCTGGGGCAGGGCGACGAAGGCGGCGCCGGTGTCGCCCATGTCGGCCAGACAGATGGCGTTCCAGGTGCCCTTGCTGATGACCGGCTTGCCGGCGATCTCGTCTGCGATGTTCTGGACGATCGCGGTCACCATGGTCTCGATCATGTAGCCCGTCTTGGGCGCCCCGGTCGGCACGGGGGTGGCCTCCACGGGCGGGATGGCCACGCAGACGCCGGCCGAGAAGATGTTGTGGTACTTCTTGCTGCGTTGGTATTCGTCGATCAGCACGAAGCCCCGCGGGTTGCACAGGCCTTCCACCTGCGCCACGGCATCCACGCCGCGGAAGGCGGGCAGCATCATGCTGAACTTGAAGGCCAGCTGGTGCTCCTTCTTGATGCCGCCCATCTCGTCCATCTCGGTGACGTGCATGGTGCCGTCCTCGACCTGGGTCACCTTGGCATTGGTGATCCATTGGATGTGGTGGTTGCGGAAGTCGCTTTCCAGCATGGACTTGGAGTCGCCCACGCCGCCGAGGCCCAGGTGGCCGATGTAGGGCTCACTGGTCACGAAGGTCATCGGGACCTTGTGGCGCAGTTTGCGCTTCTGCAGGTCGCGGTTGATGATGAAGGCGAACTCGTAGGCCGGGCCGAAGCAGGAGGCGGCTGGCATGGCGCCGATGATCACGGGGCCGGGGTTCTCGAGGAAGGCCTGGTAGGCGGCCCAGGTCTTGTCCGCATGGTCGACCGCGCAGATGGAGTGGGTGTGGGCCTCGGGGCCGGCGCCCGGCACCTCGTCGAAGGCCAGCTTGGGGCCGGTGCAGATGACCAGGTAGTCGTAGGCCAGTTCGGTGCCGTCTGCCAGAGACAGGCGGTTGCCCTCGGCGTCGATGCGATCCACGCGCTGGGCCACGAAGGCGATGCCCTTCTTTTCCAGGTAGGGCCGGATGGGGAAGGTGATGTCTTCGCGGGACCGCCAGCCCACCGCGACCCAGGGGTTCGAGGGGACGAACTGGAAGTAGTCGACAGCATTCACCACTGTGATGCGATGACTGCCGTCCAGCTTTTCACGCAGTTCGTAGGCTGCAGGCATGCCGCCGGTACCCGCGCCTAGGATGACGATATGGGCCATGACTGTCTCCTGTGAGGCCGGTCGCGCCGAGGGGCCTGGCGGCCAGCGGTTCTGTCTGCGCTTCTCGCGTCCCACGAATTTATACTATTTGAGTAAATACGCAAATACAAAAGTTAAAACCGCCCTGGATGATCAGGGGTGTAGCAATTCGCAGGATGGGGGCGAGGCGGCGTCCACGGCCCCGGGGGCTCAGCGCCGTCCCAGCAGCCGCCCGGCGACGCCCCAGCCGGCCGTGTAGGCCTCCTCGAACACGGAGTAGGCGGCGAGATCGCTGTGCGCGAAGTGCAGGCGGCCGTGGGCCTCGCGCAGGGCCTGCAACGCGGTCGAGCCGCGCAGGCCGGGCACGGGAATGCTCATGGCATGACCCCAGCGCATGAGATCGATGCGCTGCAGCTTCCCGGGCAGGTCCGGATGCACGGCCTGCAGCGGGGCCAGCACCTGACGGGCCCAGGTCTCCCAGGGGCCGCTGAGCAGGGCCGGGCGCTGCGCGGCGGGCAGAGCCCAGTAGGCCGTCAGCACGGTGGCGGCCGGGGTCGGGTCCAGGCGCTGGTGGCCGGCGTCCACATAGCCCAGCTGTTCGCTGCCGTGGATGACGTTGTCCCAGCTGAGGCCCGGCCCGCTGCGCTCCAGCAGCGGCGCCGACAGCTGCAGATTGGCGACGAGCCAGGGCGCATGCGGCTGGCGGGCGACGACCTCGCGCAGGGCCTCGGGCGGCGTCTCCAGCAGCCGGGCGGCGATGAAGAGCGGCGTGGCCATCACGACCTGGCGGGCCTGCCAGCGCTCGCCGGTCCCGGTGGCCGCGTTCCAGGCGAACGCCTCGACGCCATGCCGGCCCTCCACGACCTGCAGCACCAGACGCCCGGTGTGCAGTTGCGGGCCCAGGGCGGCGGCCATGTGGCGGGTCAGCCAGGCATTGCCCTCGGGCCAGGTGAGCACGGCGTCGCGTTCCTCGTCGCCGGTCCGCGCGTCGCCTCCGTGGAAGCCGTGCCGGCTCGCGAAGTAGTGCAGGCCGGCCCAGGCGCTGACCGTCTCGAGCCCGGCGCCGTAGTCGTCGCGGCAGCAATAGTCGAGGTACCAGCGCAGCCGGGCGTCGTCGAGCTGCTGCTCGTCCAGCCAGCGGGCGAAAGTCCGGCCGTCCAGCGCGGCGTGGGCGGGCGTCCATGGCGCGCGGTGCGAGGGCATGGCGAAACCCAGGCGCTGCGCCTGCGAGACCGCCTGCCCGAAGCGCTGGTACTGCTCGCGCGTGGCGGCGCTCTCGGCGGGCGGCAGCAGGCCCTCGTACCACTGCCCCTCGAAGAACAGGCGCTCCTGCGGGCTGTGGCACAGGAAGCGCTCCTCGTAGACCGTGCGTCCGGCGTGCTGGCGGCTCACCCCGAGCGCCTCGAGCAGCTGCGCCACCTCGGGCGCCTCCGGGCCTGGCGTCGGCAGGTAGTGGGCGCCGAGCGGGCAGGCCAGTGCACCCAGGCGATGACCGCGGGCATTGCCGCCGGCCTCGTCCTCGAGCTCCAGCAGCGCGACGTCCCGGCCGGCCTGCGCGAGGCGCCGGGCACAGGCAAGACCTGACACCCCGCCGCCGACGACCAGCGTGTCGGTGCGCCGCGGCGTGGCCTCGCGCGCCGCGCGCAGCAGGCGTTCGCGGGTGTCGGGATCGCGCAGGCGGTGGCCGCGCTCGGCATTTGCGCCGACCCAGCCGCCCGCCAGCGCCGGCCGCTCCTGCGGCGCGCAGCCGGACAGCAGCGCCGGTGCGGCCACCGCGGCCGAGGAGGCCGTCAGGGCGCCCAGCAGGTCGCGGCGCCGCATGCTCAGTGCACCTTGCCCCACTCGGCCTCGAACTCGCGCACCAGCGCCTGGTTGGAGAGACGGTTGATGTCGGTCTCGACCCGGCTCATGTCGGCGGGGAAGCTCATCATCGTCGGCAGGCTGTCCAGCGTCAGGAAGCGCAGCCCCGGCGGCAGGCCGCGCGGCACAGCCCAGGGGCGGCGCCCGGCCAGCACGAAGCCCCATTCGCCGAAGCTCGGCACATGCGTGTGGTACGGCGTGGTGGACAGGCCGACGGACTCCAGCGTGTTCACCACGGTCCAGAAGCTGCGCCGGGCGATGAGGGGCGAGGTCGTCTGCACCACCGCATAGCCGCCGGCATCGAGGTGCTGGTCGATCAGCTGGTAGAAGCTGCTGGTGTAGAGCTTGCCCAGCGCGAAGTTGCTGGGGTCGGGGAAGTCGATGACGATGACGTCGAAGCGCTCCTCGTGCTGCTCCAGCCAGCCGAAGGCGTCCGCATTGACGACGCGCAGCTTGGGGTTGCGCAGCGCGTCGTGGTTGAGGCTGCGCAGCAGGGGCAGCGTCGAGAAGAGCCGCGTCATGTGCGGGTCCAGCTCGACGAGCGTGACCGAGAGCACCGAGGGATAGCGCAGGATCTCGCGCACCGCCATGCCGTCCCCGCCGCCCAGCACGAGCACGCGACGCGGCGCCCCGTGCGCGGCCATGGCCGGGTGCACGAGGGCCTCGTGGTAGCGGTACTCGTCCTTCGAGTGGAACTGCAGATTGCCGTTGAGGAAGAGCCGCACGCCGGCCTTGCCCTGCGTCACGACGATGCGCTGATAGGCGCTGGTTTCCTTGATGAGGATGTGCTCGCCGTAGAAGCGGTCCTCGGCCCAGGTGGTCAGCCGGTCGGCGCCGGCGAGGGCCGCGAGCAGCAGCACCGCCGAGCCCGCGCAGGCCAGCGCATGCTGGCGCCAGCCGCGCAGCTCCGCGCGGAACATCCACAGCGCCCAGCAGGCCACGGCCACGTTCAGCAGGCCGAAGACGAGCCCGGTGCGCACCAGCCCGAGCTGCGGCACGAGCAGCAGCGGGAAGGCCAGCGCGACGACCAGCGCGCCGAGGTAGTCGAAGGTCAGCACCTGCGAGACCAGATCCTTGAGCGCATAGCGCTGGCGCACCTGGCGCTTGATGATGCGCATCACCAGCGGGATCTCCAGGCCCACGAGGATGCCCACCAGCAGCACGAGCCCGTAGAGCATGCTGCGGAAGAGGGTCAGCTCGGACGGCGGCAGCCAGCTGTGGGCGGCGAAGAGCCCGGCCGGCATCAGCCCGCCGACCACGCCCACCAGCAGCTCGATGCGCAGGAACTGCGCCACCAGCTGCCGCTCCACGAAGCGCGAGAGCCAGGACCCGAGGCCCATGGCGAAGAGGTAGCAGCCGATGATGGTGCTGAACTGCAGCACCGAATCGCCCATCAGGTAGCTGGCCAGCGCGCCGGCGGTGAGCTCGTAGACCAGGCCGCAGGCAGCGATCACAAAGACGCTGGAGAGCAGCAGCAGCTCCTGCAGGCTGATGCGCTGGGCAGCTGGCAGGGGCTCGTCGTGCGGGGCAGGGCTCATGTCAGATCACCGCCTGCTGGCCCGGGAAGGCCTTGGACCAGTGCAGGATCTCGCAGCGCGCGCGCAGGCCGGCCACGGAGAAGGGGTCCGTCGCGATCAGGGCCTGGACGGCCTCGCGGCTCGGGGCCTCCACGATCCACAGGGCACCGACGGGCGGCAGCACCGGGTCTTCACGCAGCGAGCCGGCGATGCGCACCTGCGCGGCGTGGGCGGCCAGCCAGTCGAGGTGCGCCTGCATATGCTCGTGGCGCAGGGGCAGGGCCTCCTCGCGGTCGTGGAATCGGACGATGAACAGCATGGGAGAAAAGCTCGGGAAGCGACCGGCCCCCGGCCATGCGGCGGTCGGGGCCGGGCAGGGAGCCGGGCAGGGGGCCGGCAGGCGTCAGCCGTGGATCGCCGCGGCCACGATCTGGCCGATGGAGATGCACATCGCGGCCACGACCACGGCCAGGGCCATGTTCTTGTGCTCGACGATCTCCTCCCACAGCTTGTAGGGGGTGAGCTTGTCGATGATGACGAAGCTGATCCAGAACACCAGCACGCCGATCAGGGCGTAGAGGATGGATCCCAGCACGATGCCGGGCTTGAGGTATTCGAAGCCGTTCATGAGGTGCCTGACCTTTCGAAGTCCATCATTTCGTCGTCTTTCGTGATCCGGGCCGCGCTCACTTGTGACCGCCGCCGCCGCTGCTGTAGCCGCCATACGAGCCACCGCCCGATCCGCCGCTGTAGTGCACGCCGCCGTTGCGACGGCAGTTCTGGTATTCGGCGCTGGACTCGCCGTAGCCGTCCTTGTAGGCCTGGCAATCATCGCTGCTGCAGGCCCGCACGAGCAGGAGCAGCACCAGGACCACGAAGGCGCCCAGGATGATCTTGGCGAAGAGGCTGTGGGCATCGCCGCTCGCGCGCACGCCGGCGTCGCGGGCAAAGGCGGCCCGGCGATCGCCCGGCAGCGCGAAGCCCTTGAGCACGTCGTCGGCGTCCAGCTTGCGGCCGTGGCTCCATGTGACCTCGTTGCCCGTCTGTTCCCGGCTGAGCAGCTCGGTGCGGCTGCCGGCGCGGTACTCGAAGTCGGTGACGAGGCACTTCTCGCCGCGCTTCACGCGCCAGTAGAACTCGCCCAGCACATAGGTGATGACGGCGGTGTACTGCCAGCGCCGCGCGAAGCGCTTGGTCTGCCAGGTGACGGCGCCGGCCTTGTCGGCCGTCGGGGCGCCGGTGAGCGGGCGCACCACGCTCCAGCCGTCCTCGGTGTCCACGAGGAAGGCGAAGCCCTCCAGGCGGTTGAAGAGGAGGTACTCGCGCCAGAAGGTCTGTTCCTCGTCATCCCCCTGCGGCAGGTCGCAGCGCTCCGTGTAGCCGACGACCTGCCAGTCCTGGGGCGTGCCGCCCATCAGCGCCAGCTTCCCCGTGGTGCCCAGGGGGATCAGCGGCTCCATGCCATTGCTCTGGGCATAGTGGGCCAGGTCCTGGCCGACGCCCTTGGAGATGTCCGTGACCGTGTGGCATTGCGGGCAGACGATGGACTGCGTGCTGTCGAGCTTCGGGGTCAGCGAGGCGCCGCAGCCCGGGCAGGGCAGGGACTTGCCCGAGAGTGTCTTGCTGCTGTCCTCGCGCAGGCCGCTCAGGGCCAGGTCGGCCAGGCGTACGCTTCGCCCCACCGTCCAGACCGGGGCCTGCGGCTGGCTGAACTCGAGGCTGCCGACCTCGCCCTTGCTGCTGCGCAGCTCGACGACCCCGTAGCTCTTGAGCAGCTCGGGCGGCCGGGGCAGCTCGCCCTCGGCGGCCAGCACGGTCGCATCGACCTTGGAGGCCACCTCCCAGCGGCTGCCGCCGACGGTGACGGGCACGCCGACGATGAGATTGCCGAGCGGCGGCGGCGCCTCCTCCAGCGGGGCTTCGAAACCGATCACGAAGGCGCCGTTGTCCTCCGAGAGCCAGGCGCTGCGCCCGTGGCCGAAGAGGATGTGCCACTCGTTCCAGCTGGCTTCCTCGGTCCGGAGTTGAATGCGGCCGAGCACGGTGAAGGGCTCGCCCTGGTACTTGCCGCTGGCGCCCAGCTGCAAGGGGGAGTAGTCCTCGAAGAGCTCGGCGCTCTGGCCGATCTTGCGCAGGGCGTCGCCTTCGCGCAGCAGCGTGGCGCGGCAGTAGCTGCAGACGGCGCTGTGCGACGCCGCCGAGGCGAACTCGACGGGCGCACCGCAATTCGGGCATGCCGCTTGCCAGCGGCGTTGGGGGGTGGTGGGGGCCACTCGGTGTCAGGCTGGGCACGCGCGCCGCGGGCCCGAGGGCCCCGGCGCGGCGTGCGGTGTTGGCAGCGGCCTCAGCCGAGCTTCTTGAGCAGGTCGGCCTTCTTGGCCGCGAACTCTTCCTCGGTGAGGATGCCCTTGGCCTTGAGCTCGCCCAGCTTCTCCAGCAGGGACATGATGTCGTCGGCGCTCTGCGCCACCGGTGCCGCGGCGGCCGGCTGGGCGGCGGCCTGCGGCTGGGCGGCGAGGCCGGCGGCCATCTGCTGCGCCAGCGTCTGGCCGAGGGCAAGACCTGCCCCCAGGCCCATGGCGTCGCCCGCGATGCCGCCACCGCCCTGGCCCACGCCTTCGGCGAGCTTGGGGATGGCCTGCGCCGTCTGGTACTGCATGAACTGGCCCATGTTCTGGCCGATCATGCCCATGCCGATCTTCTGGTCGAGGATCTTCTGCAGCTCCTCGGGCAGGGACACGCTCTGCAGCGTCACCGACTCCAGCTTCAGGCCCAGCTTCTCGAAGGCGGGCGCCGTGGCGGCTTGCAGCTGCGTGGCGAACTCGACCTGGTTCGCGGCCAGGTCCAGGAAGGGGATGCCGCTCTGCGCGACGGCGTCGCTGATGTGCTGCAGGATGGTGCCGCGCAGCTGGCCGTCGAGCTCCTGCGCCGTGTAGCGCTCGCGGGTGCCCGAGATCTCCTGGTGGAAGCGCTTCGGGTCGGCAATGCGGTAGGCGTAGTTGCCGAAGGCGCGCAGGCGCACGGCACCGAAGTCCTTGTCGCGGATGGTGACGGGCTGCGGCGTGCCCCAGCGCTGGTCGATCTGCTGGCGCGTGCTGAAGAAGTAGACGTCGCTCTTGAACGGGGACTCGAAGAGCTTGTCCCAGTTCTTCAGGTTGGTCAGCAGGGGCAGGGTCTGCGTGGTGAGCTTGTGAGTGCCCGGGCCGAAGACGTCCGCCACCTTGCCTTCATTGACGAAGACCGCCAGCTGCGACTCGCGCACGACCAGCTGGGCGCCGTACTGGATTTCGAAGTCCTGCATGGGATAGCGCCAGGCCAGGGTGCCGTCCCCGTCCTCCGTCCATTGCAGGACGTCAATGAACTGTTTCTTGATGAAATCCATCAAACCCATGATTCCCTCCAGGCTCCAGGCAATGCGGTCAGGTCGACCGCGGGACAGAGTATCCACCAGATGCGGGCGGGTTTTGGGCGGTGACCGACCCCCACAGAGGGTGTGTGACGGGCGGCACTCCCCTCGGGCAGGCGGCCAGGCGCCTGTCCATGGGCTCTGGCGTGATTCATCAGGTTTTTCCGATTGATTGATCTTCTAATTGCTGGTTTTTCGGAATCGATGCTGCGGGCACAGTCGGGGGGTGTCCCTCAGCCAAGGAGATCACCCATGCAAGTGCTGTTCATCTCCCGCCACCCGATGGCGGCCGAATTCCGTGCCCTGAGCGAGCACCGCGTCCGCTTTGCCCTGCGCCGCCTGAAGTGGCTGGTGCCGCGTGCCGAGGTGCAGCTGTCGGACGTCAACGGGCCGAAGGGCGGGATCGACAAGCGCTGCCAGATCGCCCTGCGGACCGACGGCGCCGGCACGGTGATCGTGGCCTCCGTGGCCCGCCACTGGCGCACGGCGCTGGACCAGGCCCTGGCCCGGGCGGCCCGCTTCCTGGTTCGCCAGTGGCGGCGCGGCCGGGATGACCGGCGGCTACGCCAGCGCCTGCTGCGCGACGAACGATGACCCCGATTGAAGGAGAAAAGGCCATGAGCTCGATGAACCCCCTGAACCTGACGACCTCCGCGTCGTCGTCCCCCACCGTCGTGACGATGCCCAGCGTGGCCGTGCCTGCGGACACGACCCGGGTCCTGCGCAACACCTACGCGCTGCTGTCCCTGACGCTGCTCTTCAGCGCCGTCGTGGCGTCCGCCAGCGTGGCGATGCGGCTGCCCGCGCCGGGTCTGCTGATCACGATGGGCGTCTACTTCGGCCTGCTGTTCGCCATCCATCGCCTGCAGAACAGCGGCTGGGCGCTGCCCGCGGTCTTCTCGCTGACGGGCTTCATGGGCTACAGCCTGGGCCCGGTGCTGAGCCATACGCTGTCGCTGCCGGGCGGCGGGCAGACCATCGCGCTGGCCCTCGCCGCGACGGGCGCCACCTTCCTGGGCCTGTCCGCCTGGGTGCTGACGACCCGCAAGGACTTCAGCTTCATGGGCGGCTTCCTGTTCGCCGGGATGATCATCGCCCTGGTGGCCGGCCTGGCCGCCATGTTCTTTGAGATCCCGGCGCTGAGCCTGGCGGTGTCCGGCATGGTGGCGCTGCTCTCGGCGGGCCTGATCCTGTTCGAGACGAGCAACATCGTGAACGGCGGCGAGCGCAACTACGTGCTGGCGACCGTCAGCCTGTATGTGTCGGTCTACAACCTCTTCACGAGCCTGCTGGCGCTGTTCGGCTTCGGCAGCTCGGACGAGTAAGTTGCTGGTGGCGGGGCGGGCTTCCAGACGCCGCCAGCCCCGTCCTTTGGCCCCCGCACGGCGCTCCGCGCTGCGCGGGGGCTTTTTTCTGATCGCGCCGGGCGGGGATCGCCGCGACCGCCGGAGCCCGCCTCAGCGGCGGACCAGCGCGCCCTCGTCATCGATGCGTCCGGGGCAGGCGGCCATCGGCAGCAGGGCGCCCTCGGCCTGGACCTGCAGGTGGGCGATGTTCTGGCGCTGCGCCGCGGCCAGCACGGCCACGGTGCTGCGGTAGTCGGCCGCCGGATGCGGCAGGACCTGCACGACGGGCGGCCGCCCGTCCGGCGAGGAGGCGATCGCCTGCAGGCGGGCCTCGATCGCGGTGCGGCCCTCCAGGCGCTGCCCGTCCAGAAAAACGGTGCTGTCTGCCGCGATGCGCACCGTGTGGACGGGCGAGGGCAGGGCGCCCTCCACCGAGCAGCTGGCATCCAGGCGCAGGGCCACGGCATGCGTCGGCGCCGGCATGGCCAGCATCCACAGGCTGATGAGCGCCAGCAGGACGGCGGCCAGCGGCGCGGTGCACAGGCCCGGCGTGGGCGTGGGCCAGGATTCCGGTGGGATGCTCAGGGCGTGCATGCGGAGGCTCCGGGGCGCGCGGGCGGCGCCGCCACGCCATGATGCCAGAGCCCCGCCGGGGCCGTCAGCGCCTTACAGCTTCTTCTCCCAGCGCAGCTGCCACACCGTGAAGCTGCGCCCCAGGTTGTCGGTGGTGATGCGGTTGTCGGCCGTCGTGATGATCGTGCTGGTGTTGTAGTCCAGCGGCGCCAGGTTGGAGGCCGAGAGGCGCAGCTGCGTGTCGCGGTCGATGGCCCAGGTGGCGGAGGCGTCGATCACGCGCTTGGTGGGCGTGACGCTCTGCTGGATCAGCGTCTGCTGCAGCGTGCCGCCGGGCGTCCAGTTCAGGCCGGCAGCCAGCGTCAGGGGCAGGGCGCGCAGCTTGTAGTCGAAGCCGATGTTGGCCGTGGCCTTGGGCTGCGAGTCGATGCGGTTGTTGGGCCCCGGGATGCCGTCCACGCTGGAGCTGAAGAGGCTCAGGTTGCTGCGCAGGTTGATCGGCAGGGCCTCGTCGACGAACTCGTCGAGGCGGAACTTGGCTTCCAGTTCCACGCCGAAGGTCTTGGCGCTGCCGATGTTCTGCGGCCGCGCGACCCAGCGCGGGACATTGGCCCAGGAGACGGTCTCCAGGCGCGTCTCGGTGCGGATCAGGTCGTTGATGTGGCGGTAGAAGAAGTTCGCGCTCAGCAGACCGCCCTTGACGAGGTAGCGCTCGAAGGCCACCTCGAGGCCCGTGGCCATCTCGGGGCGCAGGTCCGGGTTGCCGCTGCGGTCGGCGTACTGCACGGCATTCGGGCCGCACAGGCCGTCGGCCGGGCAGGGGTACTCGCTGTTGATGCTGGGCCGCGCGATCAGGTCCTGCAGCTGCGGCGAGCGGTAGCTGCGGGTCAGGCTCATGCGGACCTGGTTGCGGCTCTTCTCCTCGGGCTTCCAGACGGCGTGCAGCAGGGGTGTCCAGACGCTGGACTTGTTGCTGACGGCGTAGTTGGCGGCGTCGCTCTTCGTCTCGATGCCTTCCCAGCGCAGGCCGGCGTAGAAGGACCAGTGCGGGCCCATCGACCATTCGTCCTGGCCGTAGGCGGCGAAGCGGCGCACCGAGGCGGAGATGTTGTCGCCGAAGTCCGCCAGTTCGGGGCGTGGCAGGCCGTTCTGCAGGCTCACGCGGGTCTGGTGGCGGGTCTGGCTCTCGGCCTCGAGGCCGCCGACGAGGCTGTGCTCGTTCTCCAGCTGGCGCGAGGCCTTGGCCATGAGGCTCCAGTTGCTGTCGTGGCCGCTGACGGTGTCTTCCTGCGTGCGGGTGCCGACGCTGCCTGCGAATTCCTGGCGCAGGGTGTGGGAGTCCATCAGCGCCCGCCCGAGACCGGCGCGCAGGTCGAGGCGGGTGTCCGCGTCCAGCTTCTTCTGCAGCTGGGTGTTGAGGCGCAGCATCTTGAACTCGGATGTGCCGTCGGTCTGGGCGCTGTCGTAGGGCAGGGGGCGGCCGTCGCTGCGGTCGCCGCTCTGGCGCTGCTGGCTGCTGCTCGAGCCCTTGTTGAGGCTCAGGAAGGGCTGGAGGGCAAAGGACTCGCCCTCGCCCAGGCGCCACTGCACGCGGCCGGTGGCGTTGAGCATCTTGCGCTCGTCGGTGCCGCTGCCGCTGGTCGTCAAGACGCGGGTGGGTCCGCCGTGCAGGTCCTCCGCGACGGTGCGGCCGTTCTGGTCGTCCACATGCTTCATCTGGCCGGCATTCACGGCCAGGTTGTAGCTGCTGCCGGCGTCGTCGAGCTTGTCGTTGCGCTGCCAGGAGAGGTTGGGGTTGACCTGCGAGCGCTCGATGGTGAGCCCCGCGCGCAGGTCGTTGACCTTGCGCTGGTAGGCCTCGCGCAGCACGACGTTGATGGTGCCGGCGATGGCGCGGGCGCCGAACTCGGCCGTCGGCGCGCGCATGATCTCGATGCGCTCGACCTGCTCGGGCGGCAACTGGTCCAGCGAGAAGCCGGGCGGCATGCGCTCGCCATTCACCAGGATCTGCGTGAAGCCGCCACCCATGCCGCGCATGCGGATCTCGCCGCCGCGGCCGGGCCGCCCGCCGGTGGTGACGCCGGGCAGGCGCTTCATCACCTCGCCGAGGCTGTTGTCGCCGAACTTCTCGATCTCCTCGCGGCCGATCACGATCTTGGCCGCCGAGGACGCACGGCGCGTGGCGTCGTCACTGGCGCCGCCGCTGACCTCGACCTTCTCGAGCGTCTGGCGCGGCTCCGCCGGGGCCGGGGAGGCCGGCCGGGCGGGGGTGGCGGGCTTGGCCGGTGCGCGCGGTGCGCTCGCGGCGGGGGCCGGCGCTGGCGCGGCTTCCTGCGCCAGGGCGAGGCTGGCGAATCCCATCAGGCTGAGGCTCAGGCAGAGCCCGCGCAGGGCAAATCGGGGCGAGGAAGACTCGGAGGGCACGTACATCGGGGACATGGTGGCGGTAGGCGTGGGCACAGCGGCGATGGCTGACTGCGCGATCTCGGGAGGGGGGCCGGGCGGGTGCGATGGGGCGACCCGCCGGGCAGCACCGCGGCTTGGCACGGCGGGTGCTGCAATTGGGGCGAAGCATCGCATGGGCCGCCCGCCCTGACGTTTGGCATGCCCCCTTTTTTAACTTCTTTACAGGCGCTTCACAGCGCCGGGGCGTGGGCCCGCCGGGAGCCTTCGATCGGGTCTTCGATCGGGCCGGGGGGGGCTTTGCGGCCCACAAAAGCAAAGGGCCACCGTGGGTGGCCCTGCTACCGGACAGGGCACAAGGCCCTGACGGATCATTTCGCGCTGGTCACGGGTTCCAGTGCTCTGCCCTATGTTGCAGCCGATTTCTCGCGTCCTGATGCTTCGCATTGTGCGCACCGTTTGTGTCAGGCATTTGACGAATCGCAAGGGTTCGGCGGGGCTGCCAAAAAAGAAGCCCCCCCGGCGGTGGATCCGGGGAGGCTCAAGGTCAGGCCGCGCAGCGACGCACATGCGTGCGGCCGCGCGCGGGGGGCTGACGAGGAGACAAACGGTACGGGATGAGGACGAAGGGGCGAGGGAGGGTCAGGTCTTGCCCCCTTGACTGGCCTCGCCTCGCGGCCTCAGCGGCTCCCGGGGGCGTAGATCTGGTCGAAGACGCCGCCGTCATCGAAGTGGGTCTTCTGCGCCTGGCGCCAGCCGCCGAAGAGCTCGTCGATGGTGAAGAGCTGCACCGGTGCGAACTGCTTCGTGTACTTCGCAGCCACCTTGGCATCGCGGGGGCGGTAGTAGTGGCGGGCGGCGATCTCCTGGCCCTCGGCGCTGTAGAGGTAGTCCAGATAGGCCTGGGCCTGCTTGCGGGTGCCGCGACGGTCGACCACCTTGTCCACGATGGCCACCGGCGGCTCGGCCAGGACGGAGAGGCTGGGCGTGACGATCTCGAATTTGTCGCGGCCCAGCTCCTTCACGGCGAGGTAGGCCTCGTTCTCCCAGGCGATCAGCACGTCGCCGATGCCGCGCTCGACGAAGGTGGTGGTCGAGCCGCGGGCGCCGGAGTCCAGCACCTTGGTGTTGGCGTAGATGCGCTTGACGAAGGCCTTGGCGGAGTCGGCATTGCCGCCCGGCTGCTTGAGCGCATAGCCCCAGGCGGCGAGGTAGTTCCAGCGTGCGCCGCCCGAGGTCTTGGGATTGGGCGTGATGATGTCGATGCCGCTGCGGGCCAGGTCCGGCCAGTTCGTGATCTTCTTCGGGTTGCCCTTGCGCACCAGGAAGACGATGGTCGAGGTGTAGGGGCTGGCGTTGTGGGGCAGGCGCTTCTGCCAGTCCGCGGGCACGAGCTTCGCGGCGTCGTGCAGGGCGTCGATGTCATAGGCCAGGGCCAGGGTGACGACGTCCGCCTCCAGCCCGTCGATCACGGAGCGGGCCTGCTTGCCCGAGCCGCCGTGCGACTGCTTGATGGACAGGGTCTCGCCGGACTTCGCCTTCCATTGCTTGGCAAAGGCGGCGTTGAAGTCCTGGTAGAGCTCGCGGGTGGGGTCGTAGGAGACGTTGAGCAGCTGGGTCTGCGCCAGCGAGGTGCCGGCAAGGCCCAGGAGCGTGGCGCCAAGTGCCAGGCGGCGAAGAAGGGAGAAGGCGTGCATGGACAGCGGGGAGGTCTGGGGTTCGGGGGGCAGGTCTTGCGTCCTGTGTTGCCTATTCTTCCCGCGCCCGTCGCCGCTGTCCTCCAAGAAAAACAGCTAAGCAATGGAGGAAAGCGAAGACTCCCTCAGGCCTCGCCGCCCAGCGCCTCGCGGATGCGCTCCTCGCTGAGCGAACCGACGCATTCCTGCAGGAAGCGGTAGGCATAGCCGCGCAGGTAGTGCCTCTTCTTCAGGGCCAGGTGCGTGGTGTTGGTGGGGAAGAGGTGGGAGGCGTCCAGCAGGCGCAGGCCCGCGTCGCGCTGGGGCTCGAAGGCCATGGAGGCGATGATGCCCACGCCCAGGCCCACCTGCACATAGGTCTTGATCACGTCGGCGTCCAGCGCGGAGAGCACGATGTCCGGCGCCAGGCCGGCCTGCGCGAAGGTGGCATCGATGCGGGCGCGGCCGGTGAAGCCCTCGTGGTAGGTGATCAGGGGGTGCTCGGCCAGGGCTTCCAGCGTCAGCGGCTCGGATGCCAGGGCGTGCCCCTCGGGAACGACCACGCTGTGGTGCCAGTCGTAGAAGGGAAAGGTGACGAAGGCCGGGTCCTCGCCCAGCGCCTCGGTGGCGATGCCGATGTCGGCCTCGCCGGACTGCAGCAGGCTGACGATCTCCGCCGGATTGGCCTGCAGCAGCACGAGGTGCACCTTGGGAAAGGCCGCCTTGAAGCGCGCCACGACCTGCGGCAGTGCATAGCGGGCCTGCGTGTGGGTGGTCGCGACGGTCAGCTGGCCGGCCTCGGCATCGGCGAACTGGTCGGCCAGGCGCTTGATGTTGCGCGCGTCCTGCAGCATGCGGTCGACGATGACCGCCAGCTCCTTGCCCGGCGCGGTGAGCCCGAGCAGGCGCTTGCCGCGTCGCACGAAGAGCTCGACGCCGAGTTCGTCCTCCAGATCCTTGATGTGCTTGGAGACGCCGGACTGCGAGGTGAACAGCGCCGCCGCCACCTCGGTCAGGTTGAAGTTCTGCTGGACGGCCTCGCGGATGATGCGCAGCTGCTGGAAGTTCATGATGGGTGAGCTTGCAGGATCAGGCGGCCTCGAACAGCGACAGGCGCGAGGCCTGCAGCTGCACGCGCTGCCCCGGCTGCAGCTGCAGCTGCGAGGCCTGCTCGCGCGTCAGCTCGGCCTCCAGATGCTGGCCGTTGGGCCCGCTGAGCTCCACGCGGGCGGCGGCGCCGAAGCTCAGCACGCGGTCCACCGTGGCGGGCAGGCCGCCGGCCTGGGCGTCGGTGAGGATCTGCAGCTCGTGCGGGCGGGCATAGGCCAGCACGCGGCCCTGGGCCTGCAGGCTGCCGCCATGGCGCAGCTGCTGCTCGCCGATGTGCAGCACGCTGCCCTGCGCCTCGCCCTCGAAGCGGTTGACCGCGCCCAGGAAGCCGTAGACGAAGGGCGTGGCGGGGCGCTCCCAGACTTCCTGCGGCGCGCCGACCTGCTCGACCTTGCCGTGGTCCATCAGCACGATGCGGTTCGCCACCTCCAGGGCCTCTTCCTGGTCATGGGTGACGAAGATGCTGGTGATGTGCAGCTCGTCGTGCAGGCGGCGCAGCCAGCGGCGCAGCTCCTTGCGCACCTTGGCGTCCAGCGCGCCGAAGGGCTCGTCCAGCAGCAGCACGCGGGGCTCGACAGCCAGGGCGCGGGCCAGGGCGATGCGCTGACGCTGGCCGCCCGAGAGCTGCGGCGGGTAGCGGTCGGCCAGCCAGTCCAGCTGGACCAGCTGCAGCAGCTCGTGCACCTTGCGCTTGATCTCGGCCTCGCTGGGCCGCTGCTTGCGCGGCTTCACGCGCAGACCGAAGGCCACGTTGTCGAAGACGGTCATGTGGCGGAACAGCGCATAGTGCTGGAACACGAAGCCCACCTGGCGCTCGCGCACATGGGTGTCGGAGGCGTCCTCGCCGTCGAGCAAGACCTGACCCCGGTCGGGCGTCTCCAGGCCGGCGATGATGCGCAGCAGCGTGGTCTTGCCGCAGCCGGACGGGCCCAGCAGGGCGACCAACTCGCCGGTGGGAAAGTCCAGGCTCACGTCGCCCAGGGCGGTGAAATCGCCGAACTGCTTGTGGATGTTGCGGACCTGGATGCTCATGCTTCTTCCTTTGCGGTGCGTGCGGCGACGGCGGCGCGCCACTCCACGAACTGCTTCAAACCGAGGGTGACGAGCGCCAGCAGCGCCAGCAGCGAGGCGACCGCGAAGGCGGCGGCGAACTGGTACTCGTTGTAGAGGATCTCGACGTGCAGGGGCAGCGTGTTGGTCTGGCCGCGGATGTGGCCCGAGACCACCGACACCGCGCCGAACTCGCCCATGGCGCGGGCGTTGCACAGGATCACGCCGTACAGCAGGCCCCACTTGATGTTGGGCAGCGTCACGTGCCAGAAGGTCTGCCAGCCGCTCGCGCCCAGCACGGTGGCGGCCTCCTCCTCGTCGCGGCCCTGGGCCTGCATCAGCGGGATCAGCTCGCGGGCCACGAAGGGGAAGGTCACGAAGACGGTCGCCAGCACGATGCCCGGGACCGCGAAGATGATCTTCACGTCGTGCGCCTGCAGCCAGGGCCCGAACCAGCCCTGCGCGCCGAACAGCAGCACATAGATCAGGCCGGCCACGACGGGCGAGACGGAGAAGGGCAGGTCGATCAGCGTGATGAGCAGCTGCTTGCCGCGGAAGTCATGCTTGGCGATGGCCCAGGCCGCGCTGACGCCGAACACGAGATTCAGCGGCACGGCGATCACCGTGGCGATCAGGGTGAGCTTGATCGCCGAGACGGCGTCTTCCTCGATCAGCGCGGCGAGGTAGACGTCGAAGCCCTTGCGCAGAGCCTCGGTGAACACGGCCACCAGGGGCAGGATCAGGAACAGGGCGAAGAAGCCCAGGCCCAGCGTGAGCAGGGTCCAGCGCACCCAGGGGGCCTCGCGCGTGGCGGGGTTGCTCTCGTAGCGGCCGCCGGCCGCGAGGCTATGGCCGAGGGATGACACGGCGCCGCTCATTTGCGACCCTCCAGACCGTTGCGGCGCGAGCTCCAGGCCTGCAGCCCGTTGATGCCCAGCAGCAGCACGAAGCTGAAGCCCAGCATCACCGTGGCAATGGCGGTAGCGCCCACGTAGTCGTACTGCTCCAGCTTGGAGATGATCATCAGCGGCGTGATCTCGCTGACCAGCGGGATGTTGCCGGCGATGAAGATCACCGAGCCGTACTCGCCCACCGCGCGGGCGAAGGCCAGCGCGAAGCCGGTCAGCAGGGCCGGGGTCAGCGTGGGCAGCACGACGTAGCGGAAGGTCTGCCAGCGGTGCGCGCCCAGCGAGGCGGCGGCCTCCTCCAGCTCCGTCTCCATGTCTTCGAGCACCGGCTGCACCGTGCGCACGATGAAGGGCAGGCCGATGAAGATCAGCGCCACCAGCACGCCCAGCGGCGTGAAGGCGACCTTGATGTCATGCGGCGCCAGCAGCGAGCCGATCCAGCCGTTGGGCGCATACAGCGCCGTGAGCGCGATGCCGGCGACGGCGGTGGGCAGGGCGAAGGGGAGGTCGATGAGCGCATCCACCAGCTTCTTGCCCGGGAACTCGTAGCGCACCAGGCACCAGGCCAGGATCAAGCCGAAGGCGAGGTTGATGCCGGCCGCCAGCAGGGCCGCGCCGAAGCTGAGCCGGTAGGAGGCCAGCACCCGCGGCGAGGTGGCCGCGGCCCAGAAGGCCTCGAAGCCATGGCCGGCGGACTTCAGGAACACGGCCGCCAGCGGGATCAGCACCAGCAGCGAGAGGTAGAACAGCGTGAAGCCCAGCGTCGGGCCGAAGCCCGGCAGCACGCGGCGGCGCTTCGGGATCGGCACGGCGTCAGCCGGCGCGGGAGAGAGGACGGCGGTGGTCATGGCATGTGCGCGGGGTCAGGTCTCAACGCTTGAGGGTGCTGACGATCTGGTCGTAGGTGCCGCCATCGGCGAAGTGGGTCTTGCCGACCTTGGGCCAGCCGCCCAGCAGCTGGTCCACGCTGAAGAGCTTGATGTCGGCGTAGCGCTGCGCGTGGCGCTTGAACACGGCCGGGTCGCGCGGGCGGAAGTTGTTCTTGGCGATGATCTCCTGGGCCTCGGGCGTGTAGAGGAAGTCCAGGTAGGCCTTGGCCAGGGCGGTGTTGCCCTTCTTGGCGGCGACCTTGTCCACGAGGGCCACGGGCGCCTCGGCCTCGATGGAGACGCTGGGCGCGACCACGTCGAACAGGCCCTTGCCGAACTCGTTCTCGATCAGCTCGGCCTCGGCCTCGAAGGTCAGCAGCACGTCGCCGATGCCACGCTGGGTGAAGGTGGTGGTGGCGCCGCGGCCGCCGCCGTCCAGCACGGGCACGTTGGCGAAGATCTTGCCGACGAGCTCACGGGCCTGCGCCTCGCTGCCGCCCTTGGCGATCACGCTGCCCCAGGCCGCGAGGTAGCTGTAGCGGCCGTTGCCGGTCACCTTGGGGTTCGGGATGATGACCTGCACGCCCGGCTTGGCCAGGTCGCCCCAGTCCTTGATGCCCTTGGGGTTGCCCTTCTTCACGAGGAAGACGATGGTGGAGGTGTAGGGCGCGGCGTTGTGGGGGAAGCGCTGGCGCCAGTCGGCCGGGGTCAGGCCCTTCTCGGCCAGCTGGTCGACGTCCGTCGCCTGGTTCATGGTGACCACATCGGCCTCGAGGCCGCCGATCACCGAGCCGATCTGCTTGCTGGAGCCGCCGTGCGACTGGTTCAGCACCACGGCCTGGCCGGTCTTGGCCTTCCAGGCGGCGGCGAAGGCGGGGTTGATCTGCTTGTAGAGCTCGCGGGAGACGTCGTAGCTGACGTTCAGCAAGCCGGGCTCGGCGGCCTGGGCTGGCATCAGGACCGCGGCCAGGGGCAGGGCGGCGGCGAGCAGCAGGGAGCGGCGGGGCAGGGAGCGCAGGAACGACATGGCGGAGCCTCGATGAATCAGGAGTCGCCAATGTGCCCAAAGTCCTTTATTCGATAAACGATAGTTTTTGTATTTGCTTATCCGGAATAAGTAATGAACCAGGGCTGCATAAGCCGTCCAACGGCGCAAACAGTCCTCAAGTGGGCGCGGGAGCGGCCGATAGAGCCGACATGGACATCGCCAATTCCTCCAGCGTCGCCGCTGCGGTCAGCAGCGCCTCCAACAGCACGCCCGGCGAGGTCGGCGCGGAAGCCAGCCTGCTGGTGCTGCGCAAGGCCCTCGACGCCCAGGCGTCGGGTGCGGCCGAGCTGCTGGCAGCCCTGCCGCAGCCCGCCCTGGCGACGACAGGCTCTCTGGGGCGGCACCTGAACGCCTACGCCTGAGCCGGCTCCCGGCCGCCGGGGGCGGCGTGCCTTGGCAGAATGCGCGTCGTCCCAGACGACCCTGCCCCGTGATCGCCCTCCGCCCCACCACCCCTGACGACGCCGCCGCCCTGCAGGCCCTCTATGCGCATTGCATGACCGAGGCGACCTGGCTGCCCGAGTCCGCGAAACGGGATCCGATCCTGGCAGAGGTCACGGTGGGGGAGGTGCTGCACCTGGCCGAGACCGCCGCGGATGGGGTCGTCGGCTTCGTGTCCGTCCAGGTGGCGGATGCCTTCATCCATCACCTCTATGGGGCTCCGGCGTCGCGAGGGCGGCGGGTGGGGCGTTCCCTGCTCGATGCGCTCCAGGCCTGGCTGCCCAGTCCCTGGCGGCTCAAGTGCGTCAGCCGCAATGGGGAGGCGCTGGCGTTCTACCGGCGGCTGGGGTGGGAGGCGCTGGAGGCCGGCGAGTCGGCGCATGGGCCGTACCTGCTGTTGGGCTTCCCGGCCGGCGCCACCGGCGAGCAGGTTCCCGAGGCGCGGCGCAGCGGCTGCTGAAGCGACGCTGCCCGCCCTTCGGTGGCATCACCTCAGGGCAGGCAGCTGTTGGGGGCGGCCGCGGGCTGCCGCCGTCGGGGACTCAGCGGCGGCGGCGGCTGGCGGCGGCGCCCACGAGCGCCAGGCCCACCAGGGCCAGGGAGGCCGGCTCGGGGACGGCCTGGCGGGTGGCCATGGCGATCACGCCCTGCTGGCTGATCGACAGCGTCGCCGACCCGCCGTTGACGTTCTCGGTGCTGTGGCCGCCGGTGCAGGACAGGCTGGTGCCGTCGAAGCACCAGTAGTCGACACCGCTGCCGATGACCGGCGACTGGAAGTCGACCGCGGCACCCGCCTGGCCGAAGTTGAAGTCCAGCGAGTCGATGTCGGCGGTGAAGCCGAGGCCGAACACGCCCACCTGGGAATTGCCTTGGTTCGAGACGAAGGAGCTCGTCCCGTCATTGAACGTCAGCGACCAGGCGGTGATGTTGCCGGTGCTCAGCGTCCCGAAGGTGCCATCGGTCGTGATGGTGCCCATGACGGAGCCCGAACCGATGGTGCGAGACACGTTGTAGGTCAGCGTTGCAGCGCTGGCGGCGAAGGCCAGGCCTGACAGGGCCAGGGCGGCGACGGCGGATTTCAGCTTCATGGGAAACGCTCCACAGGGGGGTGATGTGGCTCAGCGCATCGCAAGAGTCTTGCCAGGGCCCCCGTGTTACAGAAAAAAGTCAACCGCCACAGAGGCTTGAGGCGCTCGCCGGCCGACGGCACACAAGGGTTCGAAGGGGCGATGTCAACTTTCCCGACAAGCCGCTGCGGCGCGGCGCGGCGCGGCCGCTGGCCTGGTGGGGGCCCGGGGCGGGACCGCCCTCGTTCAGATCGCCGATGCGACCGATGGGGCCGACGCGGCCGACGCGACGGTCACCCACGGCCATCGCGCCCGGTACGCCGCCACCTTCTTCTCGAACAGGGCCCGGTGCGGCGTCAGCGGATTCATCGTGAGGATGCCGTCGTAGAGTCCCTGCAGCCCGTTCGGCGCATACACCTCGCCCGGGCGCACGCCCACGCAGGTGGCGGGGACGAGGAAGCGGTCGATGCCGTCCCGGGCGCTCTGCAGGGGCGGGTAGGGCTCGCCGAAGTCGGCCTCGTACCAGAGGTGCACCCGTGCCTGGTTGGCGCATTCGACGGCCACGCCCAGGTCGCCGAGCAGGTGCTCGACCCGGGCCTGGACGCGCTGCTCGGCCTCGCGGCTGAGGTCGTCCGGGTCGAAGTAGAAGAGGTCGTAGTCCTTGATCGAGGCCGTGGCCGGCTGGCCGCTGCGCAGGTTCCAGACGGTCTGGAACAGGCAGCCGGCCACCAGCCAGCCCTCGGGCAGCGCCAGGGCCTCCCAGCGGTCGAGGATGGCGCGGTTGTGGGCATTGGCCTGCACGTCGGCCAGGAAGCGTGCGAGCAGGGGATCGACGGAAGGCGCGGCGGTCATGCCGCGCATTCTCGTCGGCCCGCTCACGTGCGCGAGGCGGCAGAGGCCCGGGAGATCAGACCGCCGCCAGCGCCGCGTCGAGGTCCCGGCGCAGGTCGTCGATGTGCTCGATGCCGATGGACAGGCGCACCGTGTCTTCGCCCACGCCCGCCTGGTCCAGCTCGGCCGGCGACAGCTGCCGGTGCGTGGTGGACGCCGGATGCGTGGCCAGGGACTTGGCGTCGCCGATGTTCACGAGGCGCGTGAAGAGCTGCAGGGCATCGAGGAAGCGGGCGCCGGCGGCGCGGGGGTCCTGGCCCGGCACGGACTTCAGGCCGAAGGTCAGCAGGCCGGAGCCCTGGCCGGAGAGGTACTTCTGCACCAGCGCGTGGTCCGGGTGCTCGGGCAGCCCGGCGTAATTTACCCAGGCCACCTTGGCGTGCTGCTTCAGATGCTGCGCCACGGCCAGGGCGTTCTGGCTGATGCGGTCCAGGCGCAGGGCCAGGGTCTCGATGCCCTGCAGGATCAGGAAGGCATTGAAGGGCGACAGCGCCGCACCCGTGTTGCGCAGGGGCACGACGCGTGCCCGGGTGATGTAGGCCGCGGCGCCGGCGGCCTGGGTGTAGACGACGCCGTGGTAGCTCGGGTCGGGTTCGTTCAGGCGCTTGAAGCGGGCCGCGTGCTGGGCCCAGGGGAAACGGCCCGAGTCGATGATGGCGCCGCCCACGGCCGCGCCGTGGCCGCCGAGGTACTTGGTCAGCGAATGCACGACGATGTCCGCGCCATGCTCGATGGGGCGGCTCAGGTAGGGGCTGGGCACGGTGTTGTCCACGATCAGCGGCACGCCGTGGCGGTGCGCCACCTCGGCGATGCGGGCGATGTCGGTGACGTTGCCCTGCGGATTGCCGAGGGACTCCACGAAGACGGCCTTGGTGCGCTCGTCGATCAGGCTTTCGAAGCTTTCGGGGCGGCGGTAGTCGGCAAAGCGGGTGGTGATGCCCAGCTGCGGCAGCGTGTGGGCGAACAGGTTGTAGGTGCCGCCGTAGAGCGCGCTGGAGGCCACGATGTTGTCGCCCGCCTCGGCGATCGTCTGGATGGCATAGGTGACGGCCGCCTGCCCCGAGGCCAGGGCCAGTGCGCCGATGCCGCCTTCCAGCGCCGCCAGACGCTCCTCGAGCACGGCATTGGTCGGGTTGTTGATGCGGGTGTAGATGTGGCCCTCGGCCTTGAGGTCGAAGAGGTCGGCCGCATGCTGGGCGCTGTCGAAGGCGTAGGCCACCGTCTGGTAGATGGGCACGGCGACGGCACGGGTGGTGGGGTCCGGGGCGTAGCCGGCGTGCACGGCGCGGGTCTCGAAACGCCAGTCGGCGGCGTGAGGGTTCTTCTGGCTCATGGGGGCTCCTGGTGGGAAGAAACGAGGCAACGGGGCTAGCCTAGCGCCTGAAAGCCGTGGCCGTCCTGTCAGGTTTTGCATATGGATGTTTCCAAACCGAGGAGCCTGACCGTCGCCCGTGGACGCGGCCTGGCGTAGCATCGGCCCCGCCATGACACGCCCGCCCGACCCCGAGGCCATCGACGCCCCCGCGCCCGCGCACCCCCGCCTGGGCGAGGCGCTGCGCTACTGGCTCAAGCTCGGCTGCATCAGCTTCGGCGGGCCGGCCGGGCAGATCGCGCTGATGCACGAGGAGCTGGTGCGCCGCCGCCGCTGGATCAGCGAGCGGCGCTTCCTGCATGCGCTGAACTACTGCATGGTGCTGCCCGGCCCCGAGGCCCAGCAGCTCGCGACCTACATCGGCTGGCTGCTGCACGGCACCGTGGGCGGCATCGCGGCGGGGGCGCTGTTCGTGCTGCCTTCGCTGGCGCTGCTCATCGGGCTGTCGTGGGTCTACATGGCCTACGGTCAGCTGGACTGGGTCGCCGCCGTCTTCTGGGGCGTGAAGCCCGCCGTCACGGCCCTGGTGGCGCACGCGGCCTGGCGCATCGGCCAGCGCACGCTGCGCAATGCCTTCTTGTGGGGCGTGGCGGGGCTCGCCTTCGTGGGGCTGGCGGTGCTGAAGCTGCCATTCCCGGCCATCGTGGCCGGCGCGGCGCTGCTGGGCGGGGGGCTCGGCCGCTGGCGTCCGTCGCTCGTGCAGGCCGGAGGCGGGCATGGCGCCCAGGCGGGGGGCGAGCACCGCCCCACGGTCATTGACGACGACAGCCCCTTGCCGCCGCGGGCCCGGTTCCGCGCCTCGCGCCTGGCCCTGCAGGCGCTGGCTGCCGCCCTGCTGTGGGGCCTGCCCTTCGGCCTGCTGTGGGCCTGGCAGGGCGCGGGCGGCGTCTACACCCAGATGGCCTGGTTCTTCACCAAGGCCGCGCTGCTGACCTTCGGCGGCGCGTATGCCGTGCTGCCCTACGTCACCCAGGCCGCGGTCGGCCATTTCGGCTGGCTCAGCTCGGGGCAGGTGATGGACGGTCTGGCGCTGGGCGAAAGCACGCCGGGGCCGCTGATCATGGTCGTGACCTTCATCGCCTTCGTGGCGGGCTGGCAGTCCGAGGCCCTGCAGGCCGGCTGGGCGGCCGTGGTCGGGCATGACTGGGCGGCGCTCGCCGCCGGCACCGTCGCGGCGCTGCTGGTGACCTGGTTCACCTTCCTGCCCTCCTTCGTCTTCATCCTGGCGGGCGCGCCGCTCGTGGAGGCCACGCACCAGGACCTGCGCATCACCGGCCCGCTGACGGCCATCACGGCGGCGGTGGTGGGGGTGATCCTCAACCTGGCGCTGTTCTTCGCCGTGCATGTCGTCTGGCCGCACGGGTTGCAGGCCGCGCCGGACCTGGCGGCGCTGCTGCTCACGCTGGCCGCCGGCCTGGCGCTGATCCGCTTCAAGCGCGGCGTGCTGGAGGTCGTGGGGGCCTGCGCCCTGCTGGGGCTGGCCTGGCGGCTGCTGGTGCTCTGAGGCGCCCGTGCCCGGAGCGTGACTCCCGGCAGGGGGCGCCCGCATTTGCTAGGCTCCCGGCTTTGCATCCAGACAGGTGACCCTGACGTGAAGCTCTCCTATGTCCTGGCCGCCGGCGTGAGCCTGGCGACGCCCCTCACGGCCGCCCTGGCCGCCGAAACCTCCTCTGCGAGTGCTCCCGTGACGACCCCTGCGACCGCCCCGAACGCGCTGCTCAGCGAAAGCCCGCTGCCGCTGCGCTACCCGCCCTTCGACAAGATCCGTGACGCCGACTTCGCGCCGGCCCTGGACGCCGGCATGGCCGAGCATCTGAAGGAAGTGGCCGCCATCGCCGACAACCCGGCCGCGCCGACCTTCGAGAACACGATCGTCGCGCTGGAGCGTTCGGGCCGCACCCTGAATCGCGCCACCACCGTCCTGTTCAGCCTGCTGGGCGCCGATTCCAACCCGGCCCGCCTGAAGCTGCAGGCCGAGTACGCCACCAAGCTCGCTGCCCACGGCGACGCCATCTCGCTGAACCCGAAGCTGTTCCAGCGCATCCAGGCGCTCTATCAGCAGCGTGACAAGTTCGGCGCCGTCGAGCAGCGCCTGACCGAGCGCTACTACAAGCGCCTGGTGCGCTCCGGCGCCCAGCTGGACGAGGCCCAGAAGACCCGCATCAAGGCCATCAACGCCGACCTCGCCCGCCTGGGCGCCCAGTTCAACCAGGCCGTGCTGGCCGAGGTGAACGCCAGCGCCGTGGTGGTGGACAGCGAGGCCGAACTGAAGGGCCTCTCCGCCGGCCAGATCGCGGCCGCCCGCGAAGCCGCCAAGGCCCGTGGCCTCGATGGCAAGTTCGTCATCGCCCTGCTGAACACCACCGGCCAGCCCTTCGAGGCCCAGCTGGAGAACCGCGCCCTGCGCGAGCGCCTGCACAAGGCCTCCGTGGCCCGTGGCAGCCGTGGCAACGAGCACGACACCACCGCCATCGTCGCGCAGGTCGCCGCGCTGCGCGCCGAGCGTGCCCAGCTGCTGGGCTACGCCACGCACGCCGACTTCGTGCTCGAGGAGGAGACCGCCAAGAACCAGCAGGCCGTCAACGCCATGCTGCGCCAGCTGGCCCCCGCCGCCGTGGCCGCCGCCCGCCGCGAGGGCGCCGAGCTGCAGGCGCTGATCGACAAGGAACAGGCCGCCAAGGGCCAGCCGAGCTTCCGGCTCGAAGCCTGGGACTGGGCCTTCTACAGCGAGCGCCTGCGCGCCGCCAAGTTCGGCTTCGACGAGAGCCAGCTCAAGCCCTACCTCGAGCTGACGAACGTGCTGGAGAAGGGCGTGTTCTACGCCGCCGAGAAGGTCTACGGCCTGCGCTTCAAGGAGCGCAAGGACCTGCCCGTCTACCACCCGGACGTGCGCGTCTACGACGTCTTCAACGCCGACGGCTCGCAGCTGGCCATCTTCATCGCCGACATGTACGCCCGCCCGTCCAAGCGCGGCGGTGCATGGATGAACGCCTACGTCTCGCAGAACGGCCTGGAAGGCACGCTGCCCGTCGTGGCCAACCACCTCAACATTCCCAAGCCGCCGGCCGGCGAACCCACGCTGATGACCTGGGACGAGGTGCGCACCACCTTCCACGAGTTCGGCCATGCGCTGCACGGCATGTTCTCGCAGGTGAAGTACCCCACCTTCGCCGGCACCGCGGTGCCGCGTGACTTCGTCGAGTTCCCCTCGCAGGTGAACGAGATGTGGGCGGACTGGCCCGAGATCCTGTCGCACTACGCCCAGCACTACAAGACGGGCGAGACCATGCCCCGCGCGCTGCTGGACAAGGTGCTCGCCGCCGGCAAGTTCAACCAGGGCCAGGCCACCACCGAGTACCTCGCGTCCTCCGTGCTGGACCAGCGCTGGCACCAGCTCAAGGCGGGCGAGGTGCCCAAGGCCGACCAGGTCATGGCCTTCGAGGCCCGCGTGCTGAAGGAGGAGGGCTTCGACTACGCGGCCGTGCCGCCGCGCTACCGCACGCCGTACTTCAGCCACATCATGGGCGGCTACGCGGCCGGCTACTACGCCTACATCTGGTCCGAGGTGCTGGACGCCAACACCGTGGACTGGTTCAAGGCCCAGGGCGGCCTCAAGCGCGAGCTGGGCGATGCCTTCCGCGCCAAGCTGCTCAGCCAGGGCGGCAGCCGGGATGCGCTGGACCTGTTCCGCGGCGTCGTCGGCCATGAGCCGAAGATCGAGCCGCTGCTGGAGCGCCGTGGCCTGAAGGTCAAGGGCGGCGCGGACGGCAAGGTCGCCACGGCGAACTGAGCCCTCGCGCCTCACGCAAGGCCTGGCACCCCTCGGGTGGCCAGGCCTTTTTCTTGCGGGGCCGGACCTAGAGCTGGTCCAGCCGCGCCAGGTGCACGCGCGCCTGCTCGCGCAGGGCCAGGAGATCGGGCTCGCTCATCCGCTCCAGCTGCCGGTACACCGGCGCCAGCCGCGGGAGGTGCCGCAGCCGGTCGGCATGCCGGTCCATGAAGTCCCAGTACAGCGCATTGAACGGGCAGGCCCGCTCGCCCAGGCGCTGGCGCTTGTCGTAGGGGCAGTGGCGGCAGTGGTCGCCCATGCGGTCCAGGTAGGCCGCGCTGCTCACATAGGGCTTGGTGGTGATGCCGCCGCCATCGGCGAACTGGCTCATGCCCAGCGTGTTGGGCGCCTCCACCCACTCGAAGGCGTCGATGTAGACGCCGAGGTACCACTGGTGAACCTCGGCCGGATCGAGGCCCGCCAGCAGCGCGAAGTTGCCGATCACCATCAGGCGCTGGATGTGGTGGGCATGGGCCTGCTGCAGGGACTGCCCCAGGGCGCGCTGCAGGCAGCGCATGCGGGTGTCGCCGGTCCAGAACCACGGCGGCAGCGCACGCGTGTGACCGAGGTGGTTGAGTTCGACATAGTCCGGCATGCGGGCCCAGTACACGCCCCGCACGTACTCGCGCCAGCCGAGGATCTGCCGGATGAAGCCCTCGACGCTCGCCAGCGGCGCCCGGCCCTCGCGCCAGGCCACCTCCGCGGCGGCGATGACCTCGCGCGGGTGGAGCATCTTGGTGTTCAGCGCGAAGGACAGCAGCGAGTGGAAGAGCCGGTCGTGACCATCGCTCAGGGCGTCCTGGAAGGGGCCGAAATGCGGCAGGCCGTGAGCGATGAAGGACTGCAGGTCCGCGAGGGCCTCGGTGCGGTCCAGCGGCCAGGGCAGCGCCTCGGCCCCAGGCGCGCCCATCGTCACCACGCCGGCGGCCTCGATCTCCGCCCACAGGGCGCGCAGGTCGTGGCGCCGGCGCGTGTCCGGCGGCTCGGGCGGATCCCCCGGCCAGCGGCTGCGGTTCTCGGTGTCGAAGTTCCAGCGGCCGCCGGCCGGCTGGCGGCCGTCCATCAGCACGCGCTCGCGCTGGCGCAGATGGCGGTAGAAGCGCTCCATCAGCCATGGACCGTCGCCGAAGAAGCGCGCTGCCTCGTCGCGCGCGCCGAGGAAATGGTGGCTGTCGACCAGGCGCAGGGCGTAGGGCGCCTGCGCGGCGTGGGCGCGCAGCTGGGCGTCGAGCCGCCATTCGTCGGGCAGCTGCGCCTCCACGACCCCCGCGCCCACGGCCTGGGCGAGGGCATCGAGATTGCCGGTGAGCGACTGCCGGTTGTGCGGGTTCCCGAGCCGCAGGTAGTGCACCCGATGGCCGGCCTCCTGCAGCTGCTGCGCGAAGCGGCGCATGGCCGCGAAGATCGCCAGCACCTTCTGGGCATGATGCCGCGCGTAGTCCGTCTCCTGGCGGATCTCCATCAGCACGACCAGCACCGCGGGGTCGGGTCTTGCCTGGAACCAGGGGTGCAGCAGATCGAGCTGGTCGCCCAGGACGAGGCGCAGCACGGTCGCGGGGGCCAGGTCTTGCGGGAGGCGGTTCATGGCCCGGGATTGTCCAGCCAGCGGGCGACGTAGCGCCCGTCCGGATCGTGCTGGCGGGCCTGCCAGGCGAGGTCGAAGCGTCGCCCGCCGCGAGGGTCCGTGCCATAGCCGGCGATGTAGGCCCAGTTGCCCTGGTTGCTCTGGGGGTCGTAGTCGATCAGCTGCGCCTCGAACCAGGCGGCTCCGGCGCGCCAGTCGCCGCCCATCTCGTGCAGCAGCGCGCTGGCGCAGACCTGGCGCAGGCGGTTGGACAGCCAGCCGGTGGCGGCCAGCTCGCGCATGCCGGCATCGACGAGCGGCAGCCCCGTGCGGCCCGCCCGCCAGCGCTCGAATCCGCCGGCATCGTGCCGAGGCGGCGGGGCGTCAGCGTGCAGGCCCGTCGGGCGGTAGAGCCGGGCCCCCTCGACCGCCATGAGCCAGCGGAAGTACTCCCGCCACAGCAGCTCGACGCGGATCCAGTGGCTGCCCTCGCTGCGTCCGGAGGCGGCGTCATGCGCGTCGAGCGCGGCCCAGGCCTGGCGCGGCGACAGGGCGCCGCCCGCCAGCCACGGGGACCAGCGGGTCGAGGCGGCGGCGTCGGACGGCGCGTTGCGCGTCTGCTTGTAGGCGGCGACCGCGGGCGAGGCGAGGTAGCGCTCGAGGTGCTGCAGCGCCGCGGCCTCGCCCGGGTCGCAGGCCGGTGTGGTGTAGGGGTGGATGCTGCGGGGATCGGCGCTTGGGCAGTCCGGCGGGGGCGGCGCGCCGTCAGGGCCCTGCGGCCGCCGGGGCCAGTGCGGCGGCTCGCCCAGCGGCGGGGGCGGCGACCGGTGCTCCATGGCGGCCCGGAAGGGCGTGAAGCTGCGGGGCAGCGCCAGCGCGCCGGTGCGAACGTCCTGGCCGAACGGCAGTGCCGCCCGGGTGAACAGCCCCCCGCTCTCATGCCGATGGACGGGCAGCCCCTGAGCCAGCAAGGCGTCCTCCTCCGCCCGCTCCTGCGGTGCCAGGCCTTGCTGGGCGTGGATCGCGACGAGTCGGTGGTCGGCCTGCAGGGCGCGCAGGGCCTCGACCGCGGGCAGCGGCAGCCAGCGCAGGCCCTGGCCGTGGCGTCCCAGCGCCGCCGCCAGCCCCTGCAGACGGCGCCACGTCACCCAGCGCCGATGCGCCCCGACACGGTCGAAGCCCCAGCGCGTGACCCCGCCCGGGGCCTCCGTCGCGAGGCACAGCAGCGGCACGCCGCGCGCCCGTGCGTCCTCGCAGGCGGCGCACAGGGCGGGGTTGTCATGCAGGCGCTGGTCCTCGCGGACCCACCACACCACGAGGTCCTGCCTCACGGGCGCTCCCTGCCGTCCGGCGCCGGCTCGACGCGCGCACGCCGGCAGCGCTCGGAGCAGTAGCGGACCTGCTCCCAGTCGCGGGCCCATTTGCGGCGCCAGGCGAAGGGGCGTCCGCAGTGCAGGCAGGGCTTGCTGGGCAGGTCCTGCTTCTGGCGCATGCGGGCCATGTCAGAGCTCCAGAGAGAGTTGATCGGCGCCGCCCGCCGTGCGGCCGGCCCTCGAGCCACGCGGGGCGTCCGATGCCAGGCGTGCGGACCAGCCGGCCGGGTCCCGGGAGGCATGCCGGCGCAGGATGTCGGCCTTGCCGGCGCGCACCTGCGGCTCGGCACGGCGGGCGTGCAGGCGCGCCTTGGCCTCGCGACTGGCCTGCTCGAGGTCGACCCGCGGCAGCGGCAGGCGGCACAGGGGGGCCAGGTCTTGCCCGCCCGCCAGGCCCAGCCGCTCCTGCATGGCGGGCGGCATGCGCCAGGGCTCGAACAGCCAGCTGTCCGGCACCTGGCGCATCCAGGGAAGCCAGTGCCGCACGTAATGGCCCTGCGGGTCCTGCTCCTGCGCCTGCTTGACGGGGTTGTAGACGCGGGTGGTGTTGATGCCGGTGGTGCCGGCCTGCATCTGCATCTGCGGCCAGTGGATGCCGGGCTCGTAGTCGAGGAACTGCCGCGCGAGCCACAGGCCCACCTCGCGCCAGTGCAGCCACAGCGGATAGGCCGCGACGGACACCAGCATTGCGCGCATCCGGAAGTTCAGCCAGCCGGTCTCGCGCAGCTGCGCCACGCAGGCGTCGACCAGCGGCCAGCCGGTGCGCCCCGCCTGCAGCGCCTCGAAGTGCCCGGCGCACCAGTCGGCCTCCCGCAAGCCGTCGTAGCCGGGGTGCAGGTTGCGCCACTCCTGGGCCGGCTCGCTCTCGAGCTTCTGGATGAAGTGGTCATGCCAGGCCAGCCGGCTCTGGAACGACCGCAGGCCCTGTGCGAGGCGGCCCGGCCCGGCGGCGTCGAGGCGCGCCTGCGTGGCCTGCACGACCTCGCGCAGGCTCAGGCAGCCCCAGGCGAGGTAGGGCGAGAGCCGCGAGCACGCCGTGCGGGCGCTCAGCGGCGAGGAGATGCCGCCGCGGTACCGGGCGGCGCGCTCGTCGAGAAAGCCCTGGAGATAGCGCAGCGCCAGTCGCCGGCCGCCGCGCTGGCGCTGCGGTGGCTGCGGCTCCTGGGCGCGCTCGGGCACCAGCTCGGCCCAGCGAGGCAGCGCCTGCGCAGGCAGGGGGCACGGCGTCCCTGAGGACCGCAGCGACGGGACCGCCCACGGGGTCCCGTCCATGCGCTCGACCCACTGCGCCCGCCAGTGGTCCCGGTCCTTCAGCGCCCGGACGATGCCGTTGCTGGGGTGCTGCACCCAGTGCACGCCGCGCCTGCGGCACCAGGCCGCCACGGCACGGTCACGGGCGTAGCTCCAGGCGTTGCCCGTCTCCTCGTGCGAGACCAGCGTCTCGAAGGGCTCCGCCAGCCACAGCCGTTCCAGCACCTCGCAGGCCTCGCCGACCTGGACCTGCAGCGGGCATCCCGCCTCGGCCAGCTCGGCCTGCAGCGCCTGCAGGCATTCGCTCATGAACTCGTAGTGCTGCCGCGCGGCGTCCGGCTGGCGCCAGGCCTTGGGCTCGATGATCGCCAGCGGGCGCAGCGGCCCGCGCCGGGCCGCATCGCAGAGGGCGGCGTGGTCCTGCAGGCGCAGGTCCCGCTTGAACCAGAGCAGGGTGGGGCGCATGGCCGGCAGTATCGCCAGGCGCCGTGGCCTTTGCAGGCCTGGGGATTTGCGTCCGGCGCCTCAGCGCAGCGCGCCGGCCCGCCCCGCCTGCACCAGCGCCATCACCCGAGCGGCGCGGGTCCACGCCAGGGCCGTGACCAGCGCCAGCGTCAGCAGCGTGGCACCGATCAGGCCGAGGGCGTTCACGGGCGCCACCTGCGTGCGCGCCCAGGCCAGCAGCAGGGCCAGCGCGAGGCCCAGCAGCGCGGGCAGCAGCGGCAGCAGCAGGCGACCGGGCTGGCGCCAGCAGCCGCGCACGGCCGCGCCCCAGGCCTTCACGACCGAGCGGCGGCCGGGCTCGAGCACGAGCTGCGCACGGGTGGCATCGAGACTGGCCTGCACGAGCAGCATCAGCGCGAGACCGGCCAGCGCGATGAGGCGGCGGTGGTCCGACACGTCCGAGGCCAGCAGCCAGTGCTCCGCCTGATGGTCCAGCGCCTGCAGGGCCGCGCTCACCAGCGCGCCGGTCAGGCCCAGGGGCACAAGCGTCCAGAGCCACAGGCGCGCCATCTGCGGGTACTCGCGCCAGCCGCCCAGCCACAGCGCGCCGAGCTTGAGCGGCCCGACATGCACGCGCGCCGCCGCCTGCACCAGCCCGCTGAGCCAGGGCAGGCACAGCGCGAAGAGGATCAGGCCGGGCAGGGCCGAGGCGGGGCTGTAGCCGCGCTGCGGCAGGTTGAACAGGGTCTCGGCGAGCACCGCGGGATCGAGCCGCTCCAGCAGCCGGTCGGCCATCAGCGAGTGGTTGAGGTAGTCACCCAGGGCCAGCTTCAGAGGCAGCAGGGCCAGGCTGGCGCACAGGCCGGTCACCAGCAGCCAGCTCAGCAGCAGGCGCCACTGCGCGGCCAGGCGCAGGCCGGCTGCCAGGGCGGTGCGGCGGTAGGAGGGGCGGGTCTTGCCCGCGTCGATGGCAGTGGTGTTCATAGCGCGCTCAGCAGGGCCAGGAAGGACATCAGTGCGGCGCCGAGGTCGTTCAGGAGGCGGCGGGTGCCGCGGGCGTCCGCCTCGAGGCGGCGGCTGTTGTCGGCAAAGCTCACGTCCAGGCGCTGGGTCCGCAGCGGATCGAGCTCGGCGGACACGGCCTTCACGGGCTTGACCCAGCTGAAGCGCTTCCAGCGGGTCTGATCGTCCCAGACCACGCGTTCCTCGCTGCCATCGGCGAACTTGACGACCAGCGTCTGAGGCTGGGCCGCGCCGCGCCGGCGCAGGGAGACGGTGGTGCGGTAGGGCAGGGGGCCGCTGTCGTCGTCCTTGGCTTCGGGATGCGCCTTCTTCCAGGCCTTGCGCTGGCCGCTGAGCCAGGCACTGCGCTGCTCGGCGGTCCATTCCGCGGCCTGCGAGCCGTACAGGCCGAGCGGCGGGCGCACGGCCTCGCTCTCCAGCTTCTCGATGCGGTCGTCCACGCGGGCGGCGGCGTAGACGTGCGTGTCGAAGACCTGGGCCACGAGGGCGGGCTTGCCTGAGACCTCGGCCAGCACCTCGCGCAGGTCGGCGACGGACGGGTGGCGGAACTTCCAGCGCTGGTAGTAGACCTTCAGCGCGCGGTCCATGACCTCGGAACCGAGCTGGAGCTCGAGGCTGCGCATGACCGTGGCCGTGCGGGCGTAGACGCTGCCGTAGCTGCCGCTCGAGTAGCGGTGCCAGGCGTTGCCCCCCAGGCCGTCGGGCGGATCGCCGAGGCTGGCCAGGCGCTCCATGTCGAACAGGTCCAGGCTGGGCGTCAGGCCCAGGCGCTGCATCAGCCCGGTGCTGAGCGTCAGCCGGCGCCCGGCGGCGCTGAGCATGCGCTGGTTCGAGTACTCGTTCATGCCCTCGTCGAGCATGGGCTCCTCGAACTCGTTGGAGGCCAGGATCCCGTAGAAGTAGCCGTGGCCGAACTCGTGGATGGTGACGAAGTCCAGCTCATGGCGGCCGAGGGTGCCCGGCGAGGCGTCGGACACCGCATCCGTGGTGAAGAAGGTCGGGTACTCCATGCCGCCGGCCTCGTCCGCGTTGAAGGGCGGCACCACGGCGGTCACCGTGCGGTAGGGGTAGGGGCCGAAGGCCTTGGAGTACCAGCTCAGCGCGTCCTGCGTGGCCTTGAGCACCGCCTCGCGGGTGTGGGCGTACTCGGGCGGGGCGAGGACCTTGATCGTGACCTCGGGGCTGCCCGGGAAGGTCCAGCGCCCGGCCAGCGGCTCGGCGGTGCGCTTGTCGGCGGTCCAGGCGAAATCGTGCACATCGCCCTGCGTGAAGCGGTGGATGCTGCGGCCGTTCTCCTTGCGGGGCGCGCCCTGCTCCTCGCCGGTGGCCCCGACGACATAGCCCTCGGGCACGTCCAGCGTGACGTCGTAGGCGCCGAAGTCGGCGTAGAACTCGCTGTGCAGATGGAATTCGTGCGCGTTCCAGCGCGGCTCGGTGGCGCCGCGCTCGCCCGGCAGCTCCAGCACGGCCATCTTGGGGAACCACTGGCCGACGAGATGGAAGCTGCCGTAGTAGCCGGTGCGGGCGACCACGCGGGGGAGCTGGTCGAAGAAGGCGATGTCCAGCGTCGTGCTGCCACCGGGGGGCACGGCCTGCGGCAGATCCAGGCGCACCACGGTGCGGTCGGACTTCGGGCCGCCGTCCGGGTGGACGAAATGCCAGGGCACGGCGCGCCCGGCCTGCTGCACCTGACGCAGCTCCATGCGGCCCCAGCCGCCTTCGTCCGAGTCGACGTCGCTGCGGAAGGAGAAGCCCTGGCGCTTCTCCGTCATGAAGGTGCTGCCCTCGCCTTCGAAGGCGTTGAGGTAAAGGTGCAGGTAGACCGCACGGACCTCGCGTGCGCTGCGGTTGCGCCAGGTCAGCTGCTGCTGGCCGTCGATCGTGTGGCGCACGGGGTCAAGTCTTGCCTGGATGCGGTAATCGACCACCCGCGCCGACAGCGTGGGCTCCTGCCCGGTGCGCGGGCCGCCCCAGGCCAGGGCAGCGCTGGGCGTGCGCACGGCGGCGGCCAGCGCGTCGGCCAGGGCGATGCCATCCGGGGACGGCGGGGCATCGGGCGCGTCGGCCAGGGGCGGCGTGCGGCTGGCCGGCGTGGCCTCGTCCTTGTCGTGGTGCATCCCGACCGCCAGGGCGGCCAGCACGGCGGCAGTCGCGATCAGCCAGGTGCGGCGGCGTCGGGTCCAGGCGGGCAGGGTGGGCATGGGGGCGGCTCAGGATGCGGATCGTGCATTGGATACCGCGGCCCCGGGGGGCCACAAGCCGGGCTTGCGCTTATGACCAAGGGCATGGGCCGCCCGAGGTGGGGGCGCCCTCAGGCCAGCAGCAACTGCGCCGCCCGTGCCAGGTCTTGCCCCTCCAGCCGCTCGAGCACCAGCGGCCGCGCCTCGGCCAGGCGCAGGTAGTGGCTGCGCTGGGAGCGGGCATAGAGCGGGTCGTAGTGCGCCGTCATCAGCGCCTCGAACAGCGGGGCCATCTGCCCCGCACGCGCCCAGGCCTGCCAGCGCGTGATGGTCTCGTTGGCATGCAGGCCGGTGTTGGCATTGAGCTGCCCCAGGAGCGCGGCCAGGGCCTCGCCGTCATGGCCGAGGTAGGCGTAGTCCTGCAGCAGATAGCTCAGGCGGGCATGCAGCGGCGCCTCGATGGCGATGCAGTCCGCGGCGCGCAGGGCGGCGAGCACGGCGTCCGGCAGCATCAGGCGGCCGATCTTGCGGCTCTCGGCCTCGACAAAGACCGGCCGGGCGGGATCCAGGGACTGCAGCACCAGCGCCAGCCCGGTCTCGAAGGCCTTCTGCGAGGGCTGCTCCTGCCCGGGCCAGCGCCCGAGGATCGAGCCCTTGTGCCGGGCCAGGGCCTCCAGGTCGAGCACCTGCGCGCCGGCCTCCCGCAGCGCATGCAGCAGCGCGGTCTTGGCGCTGCCCGTCGGCCCGCAGATCACCTGCAGCTTCAGCTGCGGGGTCAGCGTGGCGATGCGCTCCATCACGTGGCCGCGGAAGGCCTTGTAGCCGCCCTGCAGCTGCTGCGCATCCCAGCCGACCAGGCGCAGCCATTGCACCATCGTCCCGCTGCGCATGCCACCTCGCCAGCAGTAGATGAGCGGACGCCAGGACTTCGGCTTGTCCGCGAACGATTCCCGCAGGTGGCGCGCCAGTTGCGCTGCGACCATCGCGCCGCCCACGCGCTTGGCCTCGAAGGCGCCCTGCTGCTTGTAGAGCGTGCCGACGATGCGGCGCTCGTCGTCGTCCAGCACCGGGCAGTTGATCGCACCGGGCAGGTGGTCCAGCGCGTACTCGGCCGGCGAGCGGGCGTCGATGAGGCAGTCGAATTCGCCGAGGCGGTCAGGCGTGATGGGGCTGGGGCGGGACATGGCGGGCAGGGAGCGGAGAAGCGGCACAATCCTCGCAGAATTTCAGCCAACGCACCGCCATGACCGAACCCTCCGCACCGCGACTCACCCAACTGGCTCACGGCGGCGGCTGCGGCTGCAAGATCGCCCCGGGGCTGCTGTCCGAGATCCTGGCCCGCACGGCGCCCGGCATCGTGCCGCCGCAGCTGCTGGTGGGCACCGAGACGAGCGACGACGCCGCGGTCTGGCAGCTCAACGACGAGCAGGCACTCGTGGCCACCACGGACTTCTTCACGCCCATCGTCGACGATCCCTTCGACTTCGGCCGCATCGCGGCGACGAACGCGCTGTCCGACGTCTACGCCATGGGCGGCACGCCGATCATGGCGCTGGCCCTCGTGGGCATGCCCATCAACACGCTGAGCCCGGACGTGATCGGCCGCATCCTCGAGGGGGGCGCGAGCGTCTGCCGCGAGGCGGGCATCCCCATCGCAGGCGGGCATTCCATCGACGTGGTCGAGCCGATCTACGGCCTCGTGGCGATGGGGCTGGTGCATCCGAAGCGGGTGCGGCGCAACGCCGACGCGAAGCCCGGCGACCGCCTCGTGCTGGGCAAGCCGCTGGGCGTGGGCGTGCTGTCGGCCGCGCTGAAGAAGGGGCTGCTGGACGCGCCAGGCTATGCGGAGATGCTGGCCCACACGACGCGGCTCAACAAGGTCGGCGCGACGCTGGCGCAGCTGGACGCGGTGCACGCCATCACCGACGTCACCGGCTTTGGCCTCGCCGGCCACCTGCTGGAGATCTGCCGCGGCTCGCAGCTGCGCGCGGCGGTGGACTGGGCGCACATGCCCCTGATCCACAGCGCGCTCGTCTTTGCGCAGCAAGGCGTCTGGACGGGCGCATCCACCCGCAACTGGGCCGCCTATGGCCACGAGGTGGGCGGCGTCGAGGCCTGGGCCGACTGGCAGCGCGCGCTGCTCACCGACCCGCAGACCAGCGGGGGCCTGCTCGTGAGCTGCAGCCCCGAGGCCGTGCCGCAGGTGCTGCAGAGCTTCCGCGACGCCGGCTTCGCGCAGGCGGCGGAAATCGGCGAGCTGCAGGCGCCGGCCGACGGCGCGGCGCGGCTGCAGCTGCGCTGAGCGCCCCGGATCAGGCGGCGCGGCTCAGGGGCACGGGCGGGAAGTCGACCGGCACCCGGAAGGCCACATTGACGTAGTTCGTGAAGAGATTCAGCGCCACGTGGGCGAGGATCTCCACCGTCTCGCCTTCCGTGAAGCCGGCGGCGCGCAGGCCCTGCAGGTCGGCGTCCGACAGCTGCCCGCGGTGCTCCACGAGCTGCAGCGCGAAGCGCAGGGCGGCCGCGGTGCGCGGATCGGCGGACTCGCCCTGCTGCGCCGCGCGCAGCTCCTCGGACGAGGCGCCGGCCTTGCGCCCGAGCGCCGTATGGGCCGCCAGGCAGTACTCGCAGCGGTTGCGGTCGGCCACCGCGACGGCAATCTGCTCGCCGAGCTTGGCGCCGAGCGTGCCGCCGCCCAGGGCGCCGAAGAAGGCCCACAGGGCCTGCAGCGCGGCCGGCGAAAGCGCCACCGTGCGGAACATCTGCGGCGTGCTGCCGAAGGCCTGCTGGATCTGGGCCAGCAGCGGCTGGCTGGCGGCCGGAGCCTGGGCGGGGGTGGGGAGGGAGAGGCGGTTCATGGTCGATCCTTTCATCGTCGTGGGGGATGCATGCCCTGAGGCATGGCGCCAGTTTGTCCGCCCCGGCAGGATGAAAGGGTTCTTTTCGTCCTTGAAACTGTCCAATTGGTACAATATGACCCGTCACCCCACCCGCTGCGCCGGCCCGGCCCGGAGGATGGCCACTCCAGACGCAAGCGCATGAAGCCCATGGCAAGACCTGACCCCTACCATCCTGTCCCCGCCGTGGCGCCCGAGGGGGCCGGCCTGGACCGCCTCTCCGGCCTGCTGGAGCGATGCCGCGTGCGCGCCCATCTGTTCCATGCGGGGCCGCTGTGTGGCACGACCCATTTCGCGGCGGAGCCGGGCCGGGGCTTTCTGCACGTGATGCGCCGGGGCGAGATGAGCCTCAGCCATCCGGATGCACAGGGCACGCCGCGCCGCCTGCAGGTGCGGGAACCCAGCCTGCTGTTCTATCCGCGCCCCTTGGCGCACGACTTCCACAACGCGCCCGTCGAGGGTTCGGACTTCACCTGCGCCACGCTCGAGTTCGAAGGCGGCGACGCGCATCCGCTGGTGCGAGCGCTCCCGCCGCTGATCGTGCTGCCCTTGGCCCAAGTGCCGGGGCTCACGGCCTGCCTGGAGCTGCTCTTCGCCGAGACCGAGCGCGTGCAGTGCGGCCAGCGCCTGATGGCGGACCGCCTCTTCGAGGTGCTCCTGATGCAGCTGCTGCGATGGATGCTGGCGCACCCGGCGTCCAGCGGCCTGCCGGCGGGCCTGCTGCGCGGGCTGAGCCACCCGCAGCTTGCGCGCGCGCTGGTGGCCGTGCACGAGCGGCCCGGCGAGGCCTGGAGCCTCGATCGCCTGGCCGAGGTGGCGGGCGTGTCCCGCAGCCGGTTTGCCGCGCTGTTCAAGGCCGAGATGGGCGACACCCCCGCGGACTACCTCCTGAGCTGGCGCCTCACCCTGGCCTGCCAGGCCTTGCGGCGCGGGCAGCCCGTCAAGCAGCTGGCTGATGAGCTGGGCTACGCCACGCCCTCGGCCTTCTCGCGCGCCTTTGCGCAGCGGCTGGGATGCTCGCCGCGGGAGTGGCTGGCGCGGCAGGGGGGCTGAGGCGGGCGCTCAGACCTTCTTCACGAACTCCGACTTCAGGCCCATGGCGCCGATGCCGTCGATCTTGCAGTCGATGTCGTGGTCGCCGTCGGCCAGGCGGATGTTCTTGACCTTGGTGCCGACCTTCACCACGAGCGACGAGCCCTTGATCTTCAGGTCCTTGATGACGGTGACCGTGTCGCCGTCCTGCAGCACGTTGCCCACGGCGTCCTTGATGACGCGGGCCTCCTCGGCCCCGTCCGCCGCAGCCGCCGTGGCCGACCATTCATGGCCGCACTCGGGGCACACGAGGTTGGCGCCGTCCTCGTAGGTGTAGGCGGAGGCGCATTGGGGGCAGGGGGGGAGGGTGCTCATGGGGAACTTTCAGCTGCGGTGACGACGGGCGACCCGTGACCGCCGCCAAGTGCCTGCCAGCAGCGACAGGCTTCTCGGTGCGGGCGGGGGGGCGCGACAGGGGGCGCGCCACGCACGGTTCAGTGCGTCTTCACGTGGGAACGGGCCCGCAGTTTATCCGCTGCCGTCCAGACGACCCCGGCCGCATTCCCAGGCGCCTCGGCGGCCCTGCTTTTCGGCAGGACTCCAGCCGCCCTCGCTGTCGCTCAGGCTTTCAGGGCTGGATGGGCACGCTGCTGTTGATCCGAAGCGCGCCGCGCAACGTGCCAGACGTATTGGAGTGGATGCAGCGCTGGTCGAAGTCGATGGCCAACCGTTGCACGCTGCCGTCCGCGGCAAGCACCCGCTCCAGCACTGTGAAGTTGCCATTGGCGCTGCAGGCGCGCCCGTCGCCAGCAAACAACAGCCGTGGCGCGACGGTCGACGAGTCGAACGGCTCCGTGCCCGTGTACTGCCCCACGTCGGGGGTGCGTCCGCTCGCGTCGGCGGCAGTCAGGATCCACCCGGGCGCAGATCCCTGCTGGCCTTCGTACCTGACATCCAAGGGGCTGCTCACAGTGCTGACGGAGAACTGCCCGGTCTGGGTGGAGAAGGCCCGCGTGAGTCCCGCGCCGACGAAATCACCCGGATCGCTCTTGAGGTAGAGCACCGACGTCAAGCCAGTCAGCTTGGCCGTCTGCACCTGAACGGGCGTGATCGACGTACGGCCGCGCGCATCTGTCACCTTCAACTGAAGTTCCGACGACGAGATGCCCGGCATGCTGTTGGCCGGCAGCCGCAGTTCGACGGCGGCGGAGGTCGTGGACGACAGCTCAAGGGCAGTGCCGCCGACCTGGGACCATTCGTATGCCAGCGGCAGGCTGGTCGCATTGGGGAGGCCTGCTGTGACGGTGACGGGCACGCCAGGCATCACCATCGAGCGATAGCCGGCGCCCCGGATGCCAGTCCAGAGCATGTCGTCAGTGTTCACGGTGGCGTACTGCACATTGAGCCGGAAGGTGACCCCATTGTTCAGCGCGCGGACCACGACCCCTTCGGGCTCATTGAACAAGCCATTGCCGGACAGCAGCAGTTGATAGAAATGGCCGTACTTCAACGACTGTCGTGGCTGAATGAGCAGCATCGCGCCGACGACTTCCACATCCGCCTCCGTGACGGGCCGGGCTTCGGTGAGGAGCTGGCCGGCGGGGTCGGCGTGTCGCTCGTCCGGCCGGGTGCTGCCCGTGTCGACCAGGCGCGCGTACAACACGTTGTCGGGCGCCAGCGGCTTGTCGAACTGCACCCGCAGGGGAGAGGAGACGACCAGGCCATTGAGTTGGTCGTCTGCCGGCTCGCTGGCAAGACGCAGATAGGCATCATCGCGGTTCTGCAGGATGCCATAGCGATTGTTCCGAACGTCCAGCAGATAGCCGATCTGCAGGTCGCGCCAGCGAAGGGGCATTGTGCTGTCGGCCTTGCCGTCCCCGTCGCTGTCCAGCTCGCCGGCGGCCGTGTCCTGACCCTTGGGGTCGGCAGTCACGGTGATGCGAGTGCGGCCCGCGCCCTGCAGACGCACAGTCCCCGCATCCGGGAAGGTGTTGAAGGAGCTCGTCATCGGCGGGTCCAGCATCACGTCCACCTTGCCCTTGACAAGGCTGCTGGCTACGCTGACGGAGCCGGATACCTTCACGCGCGCCGTATCGCGAAACAGCGCACGCGTCAGCCGCGGGGCGATGTAGTCCTCGACCATGGGCTGCCCTGTCTCCCGCTGGCTCCAGGTGCCCCGCAGGTCGTCAGCCGCTGTCGGGCTGATGTCCAGTTGCTGGGTGGTCCGGGTGATTTCACGGCGGAAGTTCAGGCTGCCTTTCCAGGCGGTGAGTTCGCTGCGCTCGGGGAACAGCCCGTCCTGTCCCAGCTCGATGGTTCCCGCCATCACGCCGCCCGCATCGTCATCCACAGCGGACAGCCGGATCGCCAGGGTCCCCGTGTAGCCCTCGCCGAGGTAGTCGACCAGACACTTCTTGTAATCGACCTTGACGGTGTCGCCCGGAGAAGGGCGCTTGTCGTTGTCCGAATCCACCAGCGTGTAGTTCGCGCATGCTCGGGTGAGTTGAAGCGTGCCTGCGCGGCGCAGCCGTGTCACCTCCCGGATGGCCAGCTGTGCCAGATACATCGGCGATTCAAGGTAGGCGCCGCTTCTTTCCGACAAGGTGGCGAAATGGGTGGCATTCAGCTGAAGTGGCGTGTGGCGGTCCGGCGGCGGCTGTACCGTCCCGCTCCCTCCGGTGTCCGGCCGGTCCGTGCCTGAGCCGCCACCCCCGCCCCCGCCACAACCCTGCAGAAGCAGGGCGGCAGCGAACGACAGCGTGCAGACGGCACGCCGTGTGTCCATGGTCAATTGCATGGGCTCTCCCTCCCGGTCTTGAGCCGGTCGTGTTTTATTGAAGTTTGCCGCCGTGCAGGGCTCCGCGTTCGGCGCCAATCCCCTTGCGGCGGCGGGAGGTTAGCCGGCCATCGATGCCTTGCACCCTCGTGATTTCCCGCAGAGGGGTGGTGTCAGCACGAGAGATGTGAGGCTGGTCGCGTCGGGGCAGGTGGGCCGCTTCCAAACGTCGAGAGTGGTGGCGCTCGGGGTCGTGCCGCACTCTGGCGAATGCGGCGAGGTGAATGACGGCTGCTCGTGGTCCGGGGCGGACTGCCGGCATCCGGTCAATGGCCGTCGCCGGGTGGGCCGTCAAATGGCGTGAGCAGCCAAACAGGGGCGGGACGACGTCCTGGCCAAAGAAAAAGCCCCGCTGCTTTCGCAACGAGGCTTTGAATTTGGCTCCCCGACCTGGGCTCGAACCAGGGACCTACGGATTAACAGTCCGGCGCTCTACCGACTGAGCTATCGGGGAATCGTTCGATGTCGGCGTGGCAAGCGGTGGCACCACGCGTCTTGATTTGGCTCCCCGACCTGGGCTCGAACCAGGGACCTACGGATTAACAGTCCGGCGCTCTACCGACTGAGCTATCGGGGATTTGATCGGTACTGCCCGCTTCTCTCGCGCACTCACTGCTGCGCAAAATTGCAGGCCTTCATAAATAGCAAAGCCACCTTGATGTGATCGCGGTGGCTTCTGCCGGTTCCGCAGGTCAAGACCTGCATCACCTTCTGTTCTTGGCTCCCCGACCTGGGCTCGAACCAGGGACCTACGGATTAACAGTCCGGCGCTCTACCAACTGAGCTATCGGGGAACAGAGCCTTGGATTATAGACAGAAATTTCGGGGTTCTACAAGCTCCGCCTGTCGAAGCTCAGGAAAGCCCCTAGGGCCGTCCCGCACCTCGCCCGAGACCGTCGTTCAGAGCGACACCTCCAGGCTTGCGCGCCAGGTGCGCGGCGCGAGCGGGTAGAGGTAGGCGTGACCGTACTGGTAGGGGCTTTCGCGCCAGGCGCGCTTGTCGGTGAGGTTGTCCACGCCGACACGCCAGGTGTAGAGGCGCGTGCCCATGGCCTGCTCGTAGCGCACGCCGGCGTCGAGGCGGGACCAGCCGCCGATCAGGACGCTGTTGTCCGGCAGCACGGCGCGCGGGCCTTCATAGACGAGGCCGATCTGGCCCTGCAGGCCGGCGATCACGGTCTGACGCAGCTGCAGCTTGATGTTGCGCTTGGGCACGTTGACGGGCTGGAGGCCGTTGGTGGCGGCGTCGGCGCTGCCTTCGCGTCGGGCCTTCAACTCCATCCAGCTGCCGAGCAGGCCGCCGCCGCTCCACTTCAGGTCCGCCTGGGCCTCGAGGCCGCGGTGGCGCGCGCGGCCGTCCTCCACGCGGGTGCAGGAGCCGGGCGTGGCGTCGTCACAGGCGCCGGCATCGATCCAGACGGGGCGCTGGATGTCGAACCACGCGATGGACCAGTCCACCGTGCTGCTGCCGGACTTGAGGCCCAGCTCGACCTGCCGGCTCTTGATGGCGGGCAGCGCCTGACCGGCCTGCGCACCGAAGCGCTTGCGGTTGGGCGTGACGTCGGACTCCATGCCCTGGCCCCAGCTGCCATAGGCCATCAGGCTCGGGCTGATCGCGTAGGAGAGGCCGATCCACGGCGTGTTGAGGCTCTGCGAGTAGCTCGTCGCGCGCGAGCCGTTGGTGCGGATGCTGTCGCGCTGGATCCGCGTGTGGCGCAGGCCCAGGAAGGCCTGCCACTGGGCGTCGATCTGCACGGCGTCGCGCACGTAGAGCTCGGTCGAGCGCTCGTCGCGATTCGTGCTCTCGTCACTGAGCGTGGGGTCCGCGGGCGTGACCTGGTCCTTGTCCGGATAGATGCTGCCGTTGCCCGACCAGTTGTACGCCTGCTGATGGAAGCGGCTCTTGGCATGCGTCGTCAGCACGCCGGCGGCGATCTGGTGCGCGAGGCCCAGCGCCTGTGCTCGACCCTGCACGGACAGGTCCAGGGCCTCGGTGTGGCGGCGCTCGCCCTCGCTGCGGAAGTCGTAGCGGTCGAAGCTGCCGTCGCTGCAGTAGCGGTCGTAGTGGTTCTCGGCCGAGCAGCCGTAGGCATAGGCCAGGCGGTCGTCCGTCTTAAGGCGCTGGAAGCCGAGGTGGGCCTGGGCCTTCCAGTTGGCGTCCAGTTGATGCTGCACGCGCAGCGAGCCTTGGGTGTTGTCGAACACAGTCGGCAGCGCCCAGGGCAGGTTGTTGAGGTTGCGACGCGGGTCGATGTCCTCGGCCGAGGGCAGCTTGCTGCCCAGCAGGCTCATGCCCGGCTGGCTGCGCTGCGACTGGCGGTTCCATTCGAACTCGGCCTCGACGAGCGTGTCACGGCTCAGGCGCGCATCCGTGGCCACGGCCAGCAGGCGGCGGCTGCCGGGGGCGTCGTCCAGCTCGGGGCGCAGCGTGGCGGCGCTCGCATTCACGCGCACGCCGACGGCCTCGCCGGCGCCGAAGCGCTGGCTCCAGTCCAGCGAGGCCTCCGCCGTGCCGCGCTCCGAGACGCTCAGCGTGGCGCTCAGCAGCTTGGTCGTCGGGCGCTTCACCACGAGGTTCACGAGGCCGCCGGGGCTGCTCGTGCCGGCCTGGATGCCGCTCGTGCCCTTGAAGACTTCGACGCCGCTCTTGTTGCCCAGCGCCAGCGTCGTCTCGGCGTTGATCGGCAGGCCGTCGCGGCGGTAGTTGAAGCGGTTGTCGAGGTCGAAGCCGCGCACCTTCAGGTAGGAGACGTAGCCGGCGGCGTTGTAGCTGTCCTGCACCGAGGCGTCGAGGTTGACGAGGCCGGCGAGGCTGCTCAGGCCGGCGTCGGCCAGACGGTCCGCGTTGAGCACGCTGGCCTGGAAGGGCAACTTGGCGGCGGGCGTGTCCCCAAAGCCGCCGACGCTGACGGGCGCATCGGCACTGCGGCCGCTGACGGCCACGCTCGGGAGGCTGTTGCCGGCGGATTGGGCGCTGGCAACCTGCACGCAGGCGAGCGCGCACGCGGTGGCGACAACATGGGGAAGGGAGCGGGAGATACGCGAAGTGATACGGGCCATCGTCGGACTGCTTCTAGCGATGGCAGGGCGGCGAGCGGCCACATCAAGGGCCTGCTGAGAGCTCAGGCCGTGGCGTGCGTGCTTCCCTGCGCGAGGATTAACTCGTCTCGGCCCCGAGGGGTCGAGAAGGCGGCCGAAGCCGCCATTCAGGTTCAAAGGGACTTTCTCAGCCGGCTCATCACGTGAGCCAGCACCCCTAGCGATTGGTGGGCGGCGATTGCCACCACGGCGCGGATTGTAGCGGGGCGCAAAGGCCCCTGTTCATCGAGGTCTGGCGCGAGATAGGCAGGAGCATTGATCCAGGTCCACGGCCGGCGCGGTCAGCAGGGGCAGCGTCGGCAAGAGGGCCCGCGGGGGCCAGGTCTTGCCGCTGCGGCGCACGCGCTGTCCGCGTCTGGGGTGCCGTGCGTGTCTTCAGCGCTTCACGAATTTCAGGCCGCGCGTGCGAGCGCTGTCGTAGACCAGCGCCACCGGCTGGCCCTTGGCGTCACGCGTCACCTGCAGGCTGAAGCCGGGGCCTTCGAGCAGGTCGGCCTTGAGGGCGGAGACCGGTGCTTCCTCGGCGCCCGGGCCCTTGAGCGTGAGCTGGTCCTGCTTGAGGGACAGCGTCCATTCCGCGCCCACTTCTCCGCTGTAATAGCGGCCGACCAGCGCGCCCCGCTCCGCCGCGCTGGCGCGGTACTCGGGCAGGCGCTTGAACAGCACCGGCTTGGGGTCGTCATTGCGCGTCAGCGTGAGGGACTTGCCGTCGTCCGCCAGGTCCAGCTGGGTGATGCCGCTGGTGCTCTGCACGCGACGCAGGCCGAGCGCGCGCAGGGCCGCGCCACCGCCGGCGCGGCGCATGGTGAGGGGCCCCGAGGCCTGCTTCTCGATGCGCAGGATGTCGCCCGGTTCGCCCTCGTACAGGCCGACGAAGACGCCCGGATCGAAGTCCGCGGGCGGGGCCGGCGGGGCGGCCTGCGCCACAGGGGCGTCCTGGAACTGGCCCGCCAGCGCGATGTCGGCGACGCGTTGCGCGAGCGTCGTCGGGCTGGATTGCGCGGCATTGCAGGTCAGGGCCATGCCGAGGTGCTGCGCGGGGAAGCGCATCACGACCGCCCGGTAGCCGCCCCAGGCGCCGCCGTGCTGCACGCGAGGCAGGCCGCGGTAGCGGTCCATGCTGAGGCCCAGGCCGTACTGGATGGGCGAACCGTCGGCCAGCGTGCCGGGGGTCTGCATCGCCTTGAGCAGGGCCGGGTCGATGACCTTGGGCTGGGCCAGCTCGGCGTCCCAGCGCGCGAGGTCCCGCACATGCGTCTGCACGGCGCCGTCGCCCGGCTGGTTCCAGTTGGACATGTCGATCGCGAAGCCGGCCGGCCCGTTGGGGCGGTAAGCCGTCGCGCGATGCGGCACCACGACCGTGTGGTCCGTGCGCACATGCGTCGCCGTCATGCCCAGCGGCTTGAACACGTGGGCCTGCAGGAAGGTGTCCAGGCTCTGGCCGCTGACGCGTTCGACGATCATGGCGGCCAGGAAGTAGCCGCTGTTGCTGTAGCTGAAGCGCGTGCCCGGTTCGAAGTTCAGGCCCTGCTGCGCGGCGAGCAGGCGCAACGCGTCGTCGGAGCTCGTGACGTCGCCCATGTCGCGGCCGGCCAGGAGCAGCAGCTCGTTGTAGTCCCGCAGGCCGGCCGTGTGGTGGAGCATCTGGTCGATGGTGAAGCGCTGGCCCAGGTCCTTGAGCTCCGGCAGGTGCTTGGCCGCCTTGTCCTGCAGGCTCAGCTTGCCCTCCTTGGCCAGCATCAGCACGGCCAGGGCGGTGAACTGCTTGGAGCTGGAGCCGATGTCGAACACGGTCTCCGGCGTGATCGGCACGCGATGGTTCAGGTCGGCCAGGCCGTAGCCGCGCTCCAGCAAGACCTGACCCTCCCGGTAGACACCAAGGGCGCAGCCCGGTGTGTCCTGGGTGAAGGCGGCGAACACCGCGTCGATCTTGGCGATGTCCAGCTCGGCGGCGCGCGTGGCGCCGGCGGCCAGCGCCAGGCCGGTGGCCATCAGCAGGGGCAGGGCGCGCAGGCGCGGGGTGAATGCAGGCATGGGGTCTCCTCGATGTTGTGCTGCCGTGGCCCTTGCCACGGCATGGGCGCGACTATGGCCGGCGGTCCGCGGGCGCGCAGCGGCGGTGCGACGGACTGCGTGGGCGGGGGGATGGTCGGAGTTGATGAGGGATCGCCCAGGAGTGACGGGACGCAAGGACGCAAGGGTCAGGCCTTAAATTTCAAGGCCCAATCCTCTCCCCGTGCTTCTTGATCAACTGGCTCACCCGGGACGCAAGGGTCAGGCCTTAAATTTCAAGGCCCAATCCTCTCCCCGTGCTTCTTGATCAACTGGCTCACCCGCGCCGTCGTCAGCCCCAACTCACGCCCGATTCGGGTCATCGTCATGGCGGACTTTGCATGCGCGAGCCACAGGGCCTCTTCGCGTGTGGTCGAGACGGCCAGGTATTGCTGCAGCGTCCTTGCATCCTGCTGTTGACGCTGTACCTTGGCGACGTCGTTCGACCGATCCAACGCAGCGCCCGTCCCCGCCCGCGCCTGCATGCGCGCAACAAACGCGTCGTCGCCAAGATAGATCTTCTGCCTGAGCGCCTGCTCCCACAAAGAACGCCCTTGCGGAGCCGCCACCAGCTCCACATAGCGCCGCACTGCACGCCGCCTCAAGGCCATCGTGCTCGCCTCCTTGCCCAGCAGGTAGCCGTGCAGGCCATCCACGTTGAGCCAGCACGGCGCATCGCATTGCAGGCAGTGGGCGCGATAGCTGGACCATTGCCAGTCGCCAGGGCTCTCCACCATGCCGGCCCGCACCGGATTGAGCTCGACATAGCGGCAGACCTCCAGCAGATAGCTGTCCCGATCGACAAGAATTGCCTTGAACCGCCCCTGGAACAGATGCCCGACCTTGGCATGCCGACGGTTGTACGCCTGCGTGTAGATGCCGTTGAGCTGCTGCATCAGCGCCGAGAGATTGGCGCGGCGCGTGTACAGCACGAAGTGGTAGTGGTTGCCCATCAGGCAGTAGGCCAGCATCTGGGCGTCGCAGCGCTGCAGGGTCTGGGCGACGATGGCCAGGAGACGATCCCGGTCAACATCGTCATCAAAGATGGGCTCCCGGCGATCACCGCGCGAGGTCACGTGGTAGATCGCACCGGGGAATTCGATGCGCAGAGGGCGGGTCATCGGGCCACTCCATTTCAACGTCAGTCGGAGTTGGAATTTAGGGCCTGATGCGGGTGAACTCGACGAGGGTGACGCGAGGCGTGGGCAGGGTAGTGGATGCTGGGAGAACAGGGGGCAGGGGGACTTGAAATTTAAGGCCTGACCCTGGTGCTCCTGGATTTAAGGCCTGACCCCGGTGCCTATGCTATTCGTCGTAGGTGAGGATCGGCTTCTGCAGCGCCGCAAGGTAGAGGTCGCAGTTGGCGCGGAGTGCGGAGATGCTGTCGGCAGCAGGAAACGTCGGAGTCTCGCTGTAGCCCTGGACGCTTCCGTCGTCGTGGTAGTGGACCTCGTAGATGGCGAGCTCTCCATCGCGGTCCATCACTCGGTATTCCCAGGTCATGATTTGTTCGCTGAAAGGAGTCGGGAGTCAGGGGGCAAGTCGGGGGGCAGGCCTTAAATCTGTAGGCCTTTGGATTTAAGGCCTGACCCTGGCTACGGGGACTTGAAACTTAAGGCCTGACCCCGGTCCCATGCTCTTATCGTGATGGCGGCGCCGAAGTTCATTCTGGCATCGGTGTATCGATCATCCAGTCCGGGGCAAGGGTCAGGCCTTAAATATGTAGGTCTTTAGATTTAAGGCCTGACCCTGGCTCTCCCTCAATCGCACGCGGCACCGCCGCAAGCATCCGCCGGACCCTGAGCAGTACAAGACGGAGATTGCCCGCCGAGTCAGCCGTGGAGGCTGGCACTCACAGCCAGTCTGGCGGTATGTCCGCCGGATGGCGCATGCCTGACCCCGGCTCCCGAAACTATTTTTGAATGCTACTTTGGATTCTCTGCTTGCCGAAGGACTTCGGGCAAGTCGGGGGTCAGGCCTTAAATCTGTAGGCCTTTAGATTTAAGGCCTGACCCTGGCTACGGTGTGACCCTGGCTACCGGGTAGAGGATGCTGGGGGGAGAGGGACAGGGGGACTTGAAATTTCAGGCCTGACCCCGGTTCCAGGTGCTTGGCGCACGCTGTGAATTAGAGTTTGGTCTCCCACCCTGACCGGACGCTCTATGTGTCGATCCACGCCCCTCCAGTTGCGCAAGCTGTTGCTGCCGTTGTTCGTTGCTGTGTCGACGCATGCGTCTGCGGATGTGTTGCCACCACCCATTGGCTACAAGCCGCCGCCACCGCGTCAGACCCTTGCTGTGGAGGTGCAAGCTCGGATGGGAACGGTCCAGTCGCTTCCAATGCAGCTGCGGTTTCCAGTCAGCGGAACGTGGCCCAATCCCGAGCGCTCGTCGACGACATGGCCCCTGAGCAACGGTGGATGCCTGAGCCTGATCCTGCACGACTTCCGGGACGGCACGGTGCGGCCTACAGGGCAGCTGTTGGATGAGTCATGCAACGCCCCTCTTGGAGACTGGCTGGAGCTGCGCGCGGACGGCAAACCGACTCAGTTCAGCGCCATGGTCGGTGTTGACGTCTTGGAGATCCAGGTGTTCGTGCGCTGGGTCGACTTGAATGGAGAAGGCTTGTCGGCGCTGGCCAGGGCCGAACTGCAGGAGGAGCCTCAGCTGACGCCGGCTCAGCTGCAACTGCAACTCCAGCAGCGGCAGTCCTTGGCATATCGCATCCAGATGGAGGCCACGGACCGAGCCTGGAGGGCGACACGCCGCCGGTAGGATTTCTAGCGCTGCACTGTTGGCGGCTTTCATCAAGAGGCGGGGTCATTCAAGAGGCGGGGTCAAGAGGCGGGGTCAGGCCTTAAATATGTAGGCCTATAGATTTAAGGCCTGACCCCGATGCTTCATGTATCGATGGTTACGAAACACGGGGGTGGGGTCAGGCCGCAAATCTGTAGGCCTTTAGATTTAAGGCCTGACCCTGGTGCTTCATGTATCGATGGTTACGAAACACGGGGGTGGGGTCAGGCCGCAAATCTGTAGGCCTTTAGATTTAAGGCCTGACCCTGGTGCTTAGGGCCTGATGAGGGTGAGCTCGACGAGGGTGACGCGAGGCGTGGGCAGGGGGCTTGAAATTTAAGACCTGACCCCGGCTCCGCTGGTGCTTGTCTCGATGAGGAAGTTCATTTGAGGGGCTTGGGCGGGTGGATGGGGGACTGTTAATTCAAGACCTGACCCCAATGCCATAGGGGTCAGGCCTTAAATCTGTAGGCCTTTAGATTTAAGGCCTGACCCTGGTGCGGATGGGGCCTTGTGGAGACGGGGCGGACTGTAGTCTGAAGGCCTTTAGATCTATGGCCTGACCTCGGCTCTGTCTACCACGGCTCCAGCACAAGCTTTACGCCCGTCAGGTGCGGTGCTTCTTAGAAGCAGTTGGTCTTTGGATGCAAGACCTGACCCCGTGCTGCGAGGGTGGTAGGGACTTGAAACTTAAGGCCTGACCCCGGTCCTGGTAGTAGATCATCATAGATGGCGAGCTCTCCACCGCGGTTCATCACTCGGTATTCCCAGGCCATGATTTGTTCGCTGAAAGCGGGGGGCAAGTCGGGGGTCAGGCCTTAAATCTGTAGGCCTTTAGATTTAAGGCCTGACCCCGATGCCCGATGCCCCGATGCCCCCGCTACGGCTCTAGGCTCTACAGGCTGGTGCCCTCATAAGATGCTTGCGAAAACACGACTTAGCACCTTTTTGAAGGCCGCGAGATCTGCCGTGCCCGACAGTTCAACTGCACGCTCCGCCAACCCCTTTTTAAACGTATCGCGGAATGCAAAGAAGGTGATGTTGTCGTTTGTATCTTCCACAAGCTCAACCTGCGCGGGACGCTCTTTGGCCAATGCGCGTTTTACTCGATCGGAACAAAGATTCTCGATATCAGCTGGAAGCTGGAAGTAGTCCGAATTCGCCTTCCATGTGACGCCGTCCCGTTTCCCTCGCCCGAGCAACCCACTGAGCGCTTTCGCCCCGGCGCTGTCACCGTCGATGATTAGTCTAATTGCAGTGGAGCCATCGCTGTAAGAGCGTAGCGATTCAAATAAGTAGGTCGCGGAGGTCGCATTACCTGCTGGAAAGAACTTCACGTCGTACGAAGGGAGAGGAAACTCAGTGGACAACTTTTTCAATGCACCAGAGAGGAGAATTTCATCACTAGGTCCTTCTACGACGACATTCAAAGGAAAGAGGGTCATTGAATCCAGTAGGGAAACTCCCAGAGTCTGCCGCGCCAGATCGTAGTCCTTGCCAACGACATATGTCGAGTGGGGGCTGGTCGAATGTTTGTCAACGATCCAGGTGGCGCATGACACTTTGTCGCGAATTATGAAGTGAGGGCAGTGCGTTGTAATGACCGTTTGTACTTCTTGCGCGAACCGCGCCATGACGCCCGCCATTTCACGCTGCTTGCTGGGGTGAAGAAAAGACTCAGGTTCTTCGATGGCCCATATGAAAGTAACTCTCGAATTGTGGCGTTGCGGATGGTTGTCTGCAAGGAATTTGAGAAGAAATATCAAGCTGCTGGTCTGGATTCCAGCGCCCTTTGATCGCACACCAGTTTCGGCGGTATCGCTGATAACGGCCGTTAAACTTGGAAGCATCTCCTCTAAGTTCGAAAATGGAAGCCGAAGCTTCAGATGCCGAATTTCTTTGAACACCTCGCGAACAGAGTCTGTTACGGAGGTTGAGGTGGACTCAAGCTCCGGTTGTAGTTTCTGCATCAGAACTTCAATTGCGGCGTTGATTTCTCGCCGACTTTTCGTAGCTCCGCTCCATCCGCTGAAGATCGTCCGTATCAACTCAGAGCCGATCTCTCGGTTGATGCTCTCTAGCGAGTCACGACCGACCGGAATGTATTTGAACGCCACCGACTGGCGAACTGCGTCGCGAACCTTCTCAATCAAGGTCCTATTGATATTCTTGACGCCAAGCTTTCCGATGAACTGCCAAGATTCGACTCCGTGCTTTGAATAGGACAGGCGAAGTGAAAGTAGTTCGCCATCCAATCGCAGCTGAGTCGACTCGGCTTCCAATTCATCCAATGCACGAGTAATTAGGACTTCCTTCTTGGGCTCATAGGAGATCGTCACAGTAATCTTCGTCTGATCGCCCTTGGAAAGATTTCCAACCTTCGGGTAATCAAGGTCCGTTGTGTATGGAGCACCTTCGACATCACCGGTGAAGAATAGGTTCAATGCTCGAAGGATGTTGGACTTGCCGGAGTTGTTTGGGCCGACAACGGAAGTCAGATTTCCAAACTCCATACGCAGCGGCGTTCCGACGATGGATCGGAAGTTCTGAACTTCCACGGACTTAAGGTTCAGCATGGATTTTCTCGACTGTAATCAATGACGCTGGGTGATGGCTTGCGCATGCTAGGGTGGTGACTTGCCATTAGCCGTTGGATCATACGCAGAACCCGTGCACCACGTCGTCGCGTTAATACGCAGGAGCATGCACGCAAACTGGGCAAGTTGCGCATGAGTCGCGAGCAGGGGCACCTTGAAGCGCCTTTTCGTCAACGAATGCTCCTGGCAGATAGTGGCCAACCGCATGCACTTCGCTAACGGCAACAACAGCTGCTAGACCGCAGCAATGCCGACTACGCTGAATTACCTTGCCGCTTCTTGGCTTGACGCCCTGATGCGTTGGCAGGCGGCTCCCAGTTTCTCCGCCAACGGTCCCAGCAGACACACCATCCCACCCGAGCGCACCCGATTCTCAGGATCCACCCCGAGCAAAGCCAGTATCACTTCCAGCGCTTCTAGTATCTCCAACTGCTGCCGATACGCCCCCGCCAAGCCCGCGCGCGCACCTTGCCCCCATTCGGCCCACGCAGCAGCATCCCCCGCCTGCATCTCCAGCAGCCGATCCAATTCATCAAGAATGTCGGAAATCCCAAAGCGCAGAACACGCCCAGAGTTGGATTGATCAGATTCGCCCACGAGATCTCCTTCGGGTTACCCGCAGATCTCATCGGGACGCCAATCCCTGGCCCTGGTAGGCAGGGCCATGCCCAGTGTCGGCATTGCCACCGCAACGCGCCTCACCAAGCCTGCTGAAACTCTCCGTCCAGCCAACAAAAAACCCGCCACACGGGCGGGTTCTTCAATCTCAGTCAGTGCCGACTCAGTCGAACACCGGGGTTTCAACGCCCAGCACCTTGTGCAGCTTCGGACTCGTCGTCGTGTACTGCAGATGCACCCGCTTCTCCGGATTGATGATCGGCATCGCACCGAAGGCAGCCAGCGCAGCCTCATGGAAGCCCGACAGGATCAGCTTCTTCTTGCCCGGGTAGGTGTTGATGTCACCCACGGCGAAGATGCCAGGCACGCTGGTCTGGAACTTCTCGGTGTCCACGAGGATCTGCTTGCGCTCCAGGGCCAGGCCCCACTCGGCGATGGGGCCGAGCTTGGGGGAGAGGCCGAAGAAGACGAGGACCTGGTCGCAGGGCACGACACGGGTCACGCCGTCGCCGCCGGTGACCTTCACGCCCTTGAGCACGCCGTCCTCGCTCTCGTCCAGGTCCGTGACCTGGCCGACGATGAACTGCATCTCGTAGTTGTCGCAGAGCTCCTTCATCGTGGCCACGCTGGCCGGGGCGGCGCGGAAGCCGTCGCGGCGGTGCAGCAGGATGACGCTCTCGGCCTTGTGCGGGTTGCCGTCTTCGTTGCCGCCGCAGAAGTTCAGGGCCCAGTCGAGGGCGGAGTCACCGCCGCCGACGATCAGCAGGTTCTTGCCAGCGAACTGCTCGGGCTTGCGCACGCGGTAGTGGACCTGCGAGCCCTCGTGCTTGTCGATGCCGTCGACCTTCAGGGTGCGGGGCTGGAAGGAGCCCACGCCGCCGGCGATGAAGATGGTCTTGGTCAGGAACTGCGTGCCCTTGGAGGTGGCCACGAAGAAGCGGCCGTCTTCCTGCTTCTCCACCGTGGTGACTTCCTGGCCCAGATGGAAGGTCGCGCCGAAGGGCTCGATCTGCTTCATCAGGTTGTCCGTCAGCTCCTTGCCGGTGACGACGGGCAGGGCGGGGATGTCGTAGATGGGCTTGTCGGGGTAGAGCTCGATGCACTGGCCACCGGGGTAGGCCAGGGAGTCAATGATGTGGGCCTTGATCTCCAGAAGGCCGAGTTCGAACACCTGGAACAGGCCCACGGGGCCGGCGCCAACGATGACGGCATCGGTTTCGATCACGCCAGCCGAGGCGGAGGAGGTCGCTTGAGTCACTTGAGGATCCAATCTATCGAGTCCGGGCCCCTTTGTTCGTGGCCCGCAGGGGTAATCAGCGGATGAGTTCGGAGAGCTTGTCGCTCTTGTCTTTCCACTCGTCCGCGTCGGGCAGGGCGGCCTTGCGCTTGGTGATGCTGGGCCACTTCTTCGCCAGGTCGGCGTTGATCTTGATCATGTGCTGCTGGTTGCCCGGCACGTCTTCCTCGGGAACGATGGCGTTCACGGGGCACTCGGGGATGCACACGGCGCAGTCGATGCACTCGTCCGGATCGATGGTCAGGAAGTTCGGACCTTCACGGAAGCAGTCGACGGGGCAGACATCAACGCAATCGGTGTACTTGCAGCGAATGCAGGCTTCGGTAACGACGTGGGTCATGGAGCAGCTCTAGAGTTGTGGGGGCCCGGGGACCGCCTGGGCGCGGGCGCTTTGGCGGCAAAGGGCGGATTTTAATCGTGCGCGCTCGTCGGCTCCACTTGATGGGGCTCAACTTGGGGGCATTGATCGCCCGCGGAACGCGCGCGGCGGGTGGAGAGGACGGGCGCGGCACCGGCCCCGACCGTCACGACGGTGGGCCGCCCGCGGTGCAGCAGGCTGGCGGCGGGCAGGGTGGCCACGGTGTGCTCGCTGCTCAGGGCATCGGCACAGCCGGCACGGGAGACCACCATCACCGGCGTGTCACCTGCCCATCCGGCCAGGGCCAGCTTGCGCGCCAGGGCGCCGAGCTGGCGGCCGGCCATGTAGAAGACTTCCGTGTCGGCGCTCTTGAGGGCCTGGAGGTCGCCGTCCTTGGTCATGGCGGTGGTCAGGGCCACGCTGCGGCCCTGGCCGCGGCGGGTCAGGGGGCGGCGGGTCTGGGCGGCGGCGGCGATGGCGGCGGTCACGCCGGGCACCACTTCCGAATCGATGCCGGCTTCGTCCAGCGCCAGCAGCTCTTCTTCCAGGCGGCCGAAGATGCTGGCGTCCCCGCCCTTGAGCCGCACCACCACGCCAGCCTGGCGGGCTTCGCGCACCAGGGCGGCGTTGATGGCGGTCTGGGCGGTGGAGTCGCAGAAGCCGCGTTTGCCCACGTCCAGCCAGCGGGCGTGGGGGGCGAACTCGCGCAGCGCCGGGTCGGTCAGGGCGTCGAACAGCACCACATCGGCCTGCTGCAGGGCCCGCAGGCCGCGCAGGGTGATGAGGTCGGCACTGCCGGGGCCTGCACTGACGAAGATGACGCGTCCCATGTGGAGCTCCTTGGGGTCAGGTCTTGCTGGAACCGGTGGCTCAGCGCACCAGCAGCGCACCCGAGGTGCGGTTGCTGGTGGGGTCGACGACGATCAGCGCGCCGGCCACGCGGTTGTCCGCATAGGCGGCCAGAGGCAGGGGGGCCTGCAGCTCGACCACCACGTGGCCGATCTCGTTGACGGCCAGCTCGTGGGCCTCGGTCTCGGCCAGGGTGTGGATGTCCAGGCGGTGCTCGATGGCGCTGATGCGGGCCTGCACCCAGCGGTTGCCGTGGCGCACCCAGTACTTGCGGCCGATCTGGGCCGGCTCGGTGTCCAGCCAGGCCAGCGTGGCCTCGAACTGCTGGCGCGGCGCGGCGCTGCCGGGGGCGACGATCCAGTCGCCACGGCTCACGTCCACCTGGCGGTCGAAGACCAGGCCGGCGGATTCACCGGCCACGGCATGCGCCACCGTCTCGCCCGCGCGGCGGACCTCGGCGATCAGGGCCTTGACGCCGCTGGGCAGCACCTCGACCTCATCACCCGCCTTCACCTGGCCCTGCGCGATGCGGCCCCAGAAGGTGCGCGGCTGGTAGCCCGTGCCTTCGCCTTCCTTGCTCACGTACTGCACCGGCTGCTGCAGCGGGCCTTCGACGGTCTCCTGCGCGGTGGGCAGGCTTTCCAGCACCTGCAGCAGGGAGGGGCCGTTGTACCAGGCGGCGTCCAGGGGCTGGGTGACGTTGTCGCCGTTCAGGGCCGAGACGGGCACGATGGCCGTCACGCTGATGCCGGCTTCCTCGGCAAAGCGGCGCAGGGCGGCGCTGACCTTGGCGAAGCCTTCGCCTGCGGCGTTCGCGGCCAGGGCGTCGATCTTGTTGACGGCGAACACGATGCTGGGCACGCGCAGCAGGTGGGCCAGCAGGCTGTGGCGGCGGGTCTGCGGCAGCAGGGGCACCTCGGCCTGGGCCAGGTCCAGCTTGGTGATGTCCACCAGCACCACGGCGGCGTCGCTGCCCGCGGCGGCGGTGACCATGTTGCGGGTGTACTGCTCGTGGCCCGGGGCGTCGGCAATGATGAACTTGCGCGCCTTGGTGGCGAAGTAGCGGTAGGCCACGTCGATGGTGATGCCCTGTTCGCGCTCGGCCTCCAGGCCGTCGGTCAGCAGGGAGAGGTCGATGGGCTGGCCGGCGGCGCGGCGCTCCAGGGTGTCCAGCTGGTCGGCGAGGATGGCGCGGCTGTCGAACAGCAGGCGGCCGATCAGGGTGCTCTTGCCGTCGTCCACGCTGCCCGCGGTCAGGAAGCGCAGGGCGCGGTGCTGGGTGTCCACGTCCTGCTGGTGGACCGTCTCGAAGTGGGGAACTGCACTCATGGCTTGCTCAATCTGTAGTCATCAGGTGCCCGGGGTCAGGTCTTGCCGGACCGGGGGCGGGCTGCGGCGCCGGGGCGCTGCGCGGTGGCGTCAGAAGTAGCCCTCTTTCTTTCGGCGTTCCATGGAGGCATCCGAGGTGCGATCGTCCATGCGCGTGGCGCCACGCTCGCTGACCGTCACCGTGAGGGTCTCGGCCACGATGTCGGCGGCGCTGGCGGCGTCGCTCTCCACCGGGCAGGTGCAGGTCATGTCGCCCACGGTGCGGAAGCGCACGGTGGCGGTCTCGACCGTCTCGCCGGCCTCGGGCGGGGTCACCTCGGTCAGCGGCACCAGCAGGCCCTTGCGGCGGATCACCTGGCGCTCGTGGGCGTAGTAGAGCTGCGGCAGCGGGATGTTCTCGCGCTGGATGTAGAGCCACACATCGAGCTCGGTCCAGTTGCTGATGGGGAAGGCGCGGAAGTGCTCGCCCGGGCGGATGCGGGTGTTGAACAGGTTCCACAGCTCGGGGCGCTGCTCCTTGGGCTGCCACTGGCCGAAGCTGTCGCGGTGGCTGAAGATGCGCTCCTTGGCGCGCGCCTTCTCCTCGTCGCGACGGGCCCCGCCGATCAGCACGTCGAAGCGGTGCTCCTCGATGGTCTCCAGCAAGGTCACGGTCTGGTGGCCGTTGCGCGATTCCAGCGGGTGGGCCAGGCGGATCGTGCCCTTCTTGATCGAGTCCTCCAGATGGCCCACCACCAGGCGCTCGCCCATCTCCGCCACGCGGCGGTCGCGGAACTCGATCACCTCGGGGAAGTTGTGGCCGGTGTCCACATGCACGAGGGGGAAGGGCAGCTTGCCCTTGAATTCATTGCCCGAGACGCGCTGCTTGAAGGCCTTTTCCGCGAGGCGCAGCACGACGCAAGAATCCTTGCCGCTGGAAAACAGCAGGCCCGGGCGTTCGAAGGCGGCGGCGACCTCGCGCAGGATGAAGATGGCCTCTTCCTCCAGGTGGTCCAGATGGCGGTGATCGACGGTGGCGACCAGTTGTTCCAGGTTCACGGGGGCGTTCATGCAGTCGCTCCAGACTTCAGTTCTTCGTTGCTCTTGGACTTGTGCAGGCCGCACTCCTTGGCGTTCTCGTCCTCCCACCACCAGCGGCCGGCGCGGAAGTCCTCGCCGACGGCGATGGCGCGGGTGCAGGGCGCGCAGCCGATGGAGGGCATGAACTGGTCATGCAGGGCGTTGTAGGGCACGGCGCGGGTCTGGATGAAGTACCAGACATCGGCCCAGCTCCAGGCGGCCAGCGGGTTGAGCTTGGTGCGGCCCTGGCCGTCCGGCTCGCTGAAGGGCACCTCGGCGCGGTTGGCGGACTGCTCGCGGCGCAGGCCGGTGATCCAGGCGCTGCGGCCGGCCAGCATGCGGGACAGCGGCTCCAGCTTGCGGATGCCGCAGCACTCCTTGCGCAGGGCCAGGCTCTCGTACATGGCGTTCTCGCCGCGGGTCTTCACGAAATGCACGACGGCATCCGCCACGGGCGTGAAGACCTGCACCTCGATGCCGTATTGCGCGCGGATCTGCGGGATCAGCGCCAGCGTCTCGGCGTGCAGGCGGCCGGTGTCCAGCGTGGCCACGGCCACGGGCAGTTGCAGCTCGGCCAGCAGGGCGGTGATGACCATGTCCTCGGCGCCCAGGCTGCTGGACTGCAGCAGCCCGTCGCCGTACTGGGCGTGGGCCTCGCGCAGCAGGGCGCGGGTCTCGTCCAGGCGGGCGTCGAAGCCGGCCGTGGCGCGGGCATAGAGGCCGATGGCCGAGCTCTGCGGTGCGTTGCCCAGGGGCAGGAAGGACACGGCGTCGGAGGCGCTGTCGCTCATGACCGTGCTCCTCAGGCCTGGCCGGCCAGGACCTGGGCGAAGTGGGGGCGGGGCTCGCTCACATCGCCCTGGTAGTGGCCGGGGAAGAAGGTCAGCGCGCGCTCGGCGGCGTCACGGCGCTGGTCGCCGCGCAGCTGCACGGCGTCGAAGCCGGTGCGGGCCAGCAGGGGCAGCATGTCCACGACGACGTCGCCCACGGCGCGGATCTCGCCGCTGAACTTGTAGCGCACGCGCAGCAGGCGAGCCTGGGTGTAGGCGCGGCCATCGACCCACTTCGGGAACTGCAGCGCGATCAGCGCCAGGCGGGGCAGGTCCGCGACCAGCTCCTCGATGTCGAAATCATTCGCGAGCTGCACGCCCACGGGCAGGTCGGCCGGCCAGGTGTCGCGCACGGCGTGCCACTGCTCCAGCGTCAGCAGCAGGTTCGGGGCGGCGCTCGGATGGGGCAGCGGGCCGTCCTCGCCGTCCACGCGGTGCCATTGCTCGTGATGGGGGTCGATGAACTTCATGACGATCTTTCCTGCAGTCTTCAGCGGGCGGCGGTAGAGGAACGGACGGCGTTGGCGGCGGCCTTGAAGGGCTCGATGCCGACGCGGCGCACGGTGTCGATGAAGCGCTCGGCGGCCTGCCGCTCGCGCTTGTAGGTGCCGACGACGGACTCGATCACATCGCCCACCTCATCGGCGGCGAAGGAGGGGCCGATCACCTTGCCGGCCTGCCAGGGGCCGGACAGCGTGGAGCCGTCCGAGCCGCCCAGCGTGATCTGGTACCACTCGGTGCCGTCCTTGTCGACGCCGAGGATGCCGATGTGGCCGCTGTGGTGGTGGCCGCAGGAGTTGATGCAGCCGCTGATGTGCAGGTCGATGTCGCCGATGTCGTACTGCTCGTCCAGGTCCTGGAAGCGCTCGGTGATCTCGGCTGCGACGGGGATCGAGCGGGCATTGGCCAGCGCGCAGAAGTCGCCGCCGGGGCAGGCGATCATGTCGGTCAGCAGGCCGATGTTGGGCGTGGCGAAGCTGTTGTCGCGGGCGGCCTCGAACAGCGCCGGCAGGTCGCTCTCGCGCACCCAGGGCAGCAGCAGGTTCTGGTCGTGCGTCACGCGCAGCTCGCCGTGGCTGAACTGGTCGGCCAGCTGGGCGGCGGCGTCCATCTGGGCGTCCGTCGCGTCGCCGGGGGCCTGGCCCACGCGCTTGAGCGACAGCGTCACGGCGCGGTAGCCGCTCAGGCGGTGGCCATGCACATTGCGCTCCAGCCAGCGCTTGTAGGCGCCGGGCTGCACGCCTGCGAAGAGGTCAAGACCTGGCACCGCGGCCACGCCAGCGGGCACCACGAAGCTGGCGGCCACGCGGTCCAGCTCGGCCTGCGGGATGATGTGCTCGTGGCCGGCCGGGTCGTCCTGCAGGATCTGCGCGAACTCGCGGTTGACGTCGTCGATGAAGGCCTGGCCCTCGGCCTTCACCAGGATCTTGATGCGGGCCTTGTAGGCGTTGTCGCGGCGGCCGTAGCGGTTGTAGACGCGCACGATGGCCTCGATGTAGACGAGGATCTGGTTCCAGGGCAGGAAGTCGCAGATCGAGGTGCCGATCACCGGCGTGCGGCCCATGCCGCCGCCCACCAGCACCTCGAAGCCGACCTCGCCGGCCTCGTTCTTCTTGAGCTGCAGGCCGATGTCATGCCAGGCGATGGCGGCGCGGTCCTCGCGGGCGCCGGAGATGGCGATCTTGAACTTGCGCGGCAGGAAGGCGAACTCGGGGTGCAGCGTGCTCCATTGGCGCAGCACTTCGGCGTAGGGGCGCGGATCGACGATCTCGTCCGGCGCCACGCCGGCGGTGGCGTCGCTGGTGATGTTGCGGATGCAGTTGCCGCTGGTCTGGATGCCGTGCATGTCCACGTCGGCCAGCAGGTCCATCACGTCGGCCGCCTGGGGCAGCGGGATCCAGTTGTACTGCAGGTTCTGGCGCGTGGTGAAGTGACCGTAGCCGCGGTCGAACTCGCGGGCGATGCGGGCCAGCTGGCGCAGCTGGCGCGAGGACATCACGCCATAGGGCACGGCCACGCGCAGCATGGGGGCGTGGCGCTGGACGTACCAGCCGTTCTGCAGGCGCAGGGGGCGGAACTCGTCGTCGGTGAGCGTGCCGGCGAGGTTGCGCTCCAGCTGGTCGCGGAACTGCGCGGCGCGGGCGTGGACGAACTGGCGGTCGAAGTCGGTGTAGGCGTACATGTCAGTTCAGCTTAGAAATTCAGTGGAGCACTTTCCATCCGGCCATCAGCAGCGAGGCGCACAGCAGGCTGCGGATGACCCCGTCGGGCAGGCGGCGCGTGGCCTGGGCGCCCAGCCAGATGCCGGGAATGGAGCCGACCAGCAGCGAGCCCAGCAGGCCCCAGTCGACATTGCCCAGGCTGGCGTGGCCGAGGCCGGCGACGAGCGTCAGCGGCACCGCGTGGGCGATGTCGCTGCCCACGATGTAGCGGGCCGGCAGGCGCGGGTGGATCAGGAGGATCAGCGTCGCGCCGATCGCGCCGGCGCCGATGGACGAGAGCGAGACCAGCACGCCGAGGACCAGGCCGCTGAGGACGGTCAGGGCGGGCTTGCGGTGATCGGGGATGTGACGCTCGAGGCGCAGGCCCACCTGCTGCCAGGCCGGACGGAAGGCCACGACGAGGGCGGTCAGGAAGAGCGCGATGCCCAGGGAGAAGGTGAGGGCGCTCGCCCAGCCCTTGGTGATGCCCGTGAAGTGCATCAGCGCCACGGTGGCGATGGAGGCCGGAATGCTGCCGGCGAGCAGCTGGCGGACGATGTCCCAGCGCACCTGGCCGTGGCGGGCGTGAGCGACGGAGCCGGACATCTTGCTCAGGCCCGCAAACCACAGGTCCGTGCCGATGGCCACGGCCGGGTTCAGCTTGAAAACGGACAGCAGCAGGGGCGTCATCAGCGAGCCGCCGCCCACGCCGGTGATCCCGACGATGGCGCCGACGCCGAATCCGCTGGCAACCGCAAGTCCGTCCACTTCTGCTCCTCGGGACTGCCCCCATTGGCAGTCAGGTGGCGGACTTTAAAAGCTGTTTATATATATGAGAACTACTGAATCGTAGATTGCTTATGGCTGAATTGGAATAAAGGCGCCCGCCGGCGGCGGGGGCAGGCGGAAGCGATCGCGGGCGATGCCGTCCGGAAAGACGGTGCGATCGATCGGCACGCCCCCCAGCCGCAGTGCCAGGGCCCGCGCGGCGCGGTTGCTGTCCTTCATGTAGGTCTCGACGGTGGGCCAGCGGAAGTGGTCGTAGGCGTGCGCGAGGGCGGCCCGCGAGGCCGCGAAGGCGATGCCGCGGCCGCGGAAGGCGGGCAGGAGCCACCAGGTGAGCTCGCGGGGCCAGCCGGGCTTCTGGGCGAAGCCGCAGGCGCCGATGGGGGCGCCGTGGTCATGGATCGCCCACAGACCGAAGCCCTGCCGCTCCCAGGCCTCGCGGTCCTTCGCGAGCCGCGCGCGGGCGCCGTCCACTGACAGCGGTGCGCCGCCGTAGCCGTCGGAGGCGCTGCCGTCGGTGAAGAAGCGCTCGTAGGCGGCGGTGCAGGCGGCGTCGGGGCGGTGAAGCGAAAGGCCCGCTGTCTTGCGCGAGGGCGTGAGCGTCATGTGCGGTGGTGTGGCGCGTCGCGAGGAGGCTGCCTGTTCGGTGAAGAGATCGACATCGGCGTGAAGTGTGCCCGCCCGCTGGCTCATCTGGTGAGCCTGTCGGGCCAAAGAATGCCCTGAACGGGAACGGTTCCCGCACAGGAGTGAAACGATGAATCACCAGAGCAGTTCCCCGCTGGCGCACCTGGCGGCCTTCGCGATGACGTTCGTGGCCGGCATGGCCGCCTCGGCCGCCCTCGGGGCCTATACCCGATACGTCCGGCGGCAGGCGGCCCGCGCGGCGCCGCACCGCCCCGACTAGTGGATTCTGCCCGCGCGGGTGCGCGCGCTTCGACGGTCCTTGACGAAGCACAGGGGACGCCGGATTCGCGGCAGGGTGCAAAAAATTGCCGCCTTTCGGCGCTTTGCCGGGGCCATCACCTGCGACGTCCTCTCACACCCGCGGCGGTGCCCCTAGCATCCAGCCACCGTGCCACACACCTAACAGGGAACGTCAGACCTTGCCCGACATCGAGACGGCGCCGCTGCACCGGCGCGACATGAAGCGGCTGCACTCTCGCGAACTCTACAAAGAGCTCGCTTCGGAAATCAGGCACATCCTGCATTCCGTCGAGGCGCTGCAGGAGGACCCGCAGGCCAACGGCGTCAAGCGCACCGTCAATGCCGTCCTGGAGCCCCTCAGCCAGGAGTCGGAGGCCCGCATCCAGGAGCTGGCGCGCAACGCGGAGTGGGACACCTTCGTCATCGGCTTCTATGGCGAGACGAACGCCGGCAAGTCGACGGTCGTCGAGACGCTGCGCATCCTCCTCGGCGAAGCCGGCAAGCTGGACGAGCGGCGCGCCTTTCGTGAGATCCAGGAGCGATACGGACTGAGCGCTGACTCGCTTCGTCAGGCGCAGCTTGAGGTCGAGACGGCCGCGCAGGCCTGCGAGGACTGCACGCAGGCCCACGCCCGGGAGCAGGCCGAGCGCGAGGGGGAGGTCGAGGCCGCCTCGGCCGAGCTGCGTGCCACGGCCTCCGAGATGGCGCGTCGGCGCGCCGCGATGAACCGATGGCAGCGCTTCCTGGCCCTGTTCCGGCAGGATCCGGCGGCCGCGGTGCTGCTGCAGAAGACGCAGCGCCTGAAGGCCGCCGAGGCGGCGCTGGCGCAGGCGCTGGACAGCCATCAGGCCCGGATCAGCGGTCTGCGCGATGTGCTGGCGTCCCGGCAGCAGGCGCTGGACGGACGCCGCGCGCAGCTGGACTTGCTGCTGCCCCATGCCGACGGTCGCATCATCGGGAACGGGCGATCGGACTTCACGCTCCAGTCTCAGCTCTACCGCTTCGAGGTCCAGGGGCAGCGCTTCGCGTTGATCGACGTGCCGGGGATCGAGGGGAGCGAAGGCAAGGTCGAGCAGGCCATCTGGGAGGCGGTGCAGAAGGCTCACGCCGTGTTCTACGTGACGCCCAAGCCCGCCGCGCCCCAGAAGGGGGAGGACGGCAAGCCGGGCACGCTGGAGAAGATCAAGCGTCATCTCGGGGACCAGACGGAGGGCTGGACGCTCTACAACAAGGGCGCGACGAATCCGATGGCCTTGAGCGCGCCGGAGCTCCTGAATGCCGACGAGCAGCGCAGCCTCGCGGACCTGGACAGAAAGCTCCGGGAGCAGCTGGGATCGCACTACGCCAGAACGCTGTCCATCAGTGCCCGGCCGGCCTTTCTGGCCGTCGCGGAGTGCCTCGTCCCCGGGGGGACCGACGCCGCCACCCGGGACAAGTTCCTCGGCAAGTTCGACCGCGACAGCCTCCTGGCGAAGTCGAACCTGCCGGCATTGGTCGATCTGCTGTCCGGCCCGCTCGTCAAGGGCCAGCAGGACAAGATCATGCGATCCAATCTCTTCAAGGGTCGCCAGCTGGTCCATCGGACGCTGGCGGGCATCGAAGGCATCTACGAGGACCATCTGAAGCCCTTCAAGGCCGAGCTGGCGGTGGTCGTGAAGGACTCGACGCAACAGATGGACCTGAGCGTCCGTGCGCTGTCCACCCGGCTGGACAACGTGGCCTCCGCAGCGGTCCGGCAGTTCATCAAGGCGCTGCGCGAGGATGCCTATGACTACATCGACGGCGATGTGAGCAACGACGCGCTCCGCAGCTACTTCGCGGACGCTCGGGACCGGCGGATGGCCGAGGCGACGGCCAGCCTGACGTCCGCCCTGGAGCACGAGTTCGCGTCATTCCGGGAGGAGGTGGCGGATGCGCTGGAACGCTTCCGCGACTTCGCGAACGACCTGCAGTCCTCGTTCGGGTCCATCCGGATCGCCGGCTCGACGGCGCCGCTGAAGCTCGACCTGAGTCAGGGCATCGACTGGACCGGCCTGATCTCCACGGCCATCGGCGGCCTGCTGCTGGCATGGAATCCGGGGGGCTGGCTCATCCTCGCCACGGGCATCGCGACGGTGCTGCTCGGCCTCGCGAAGTCCTTCATCGGATTCTTCAGCAGCGACTACAAGAAGGCCCAGCAGTGCAAGGCCATCGACCAGCAGCTCGACTCGATGCGCGGCTCGCTGCTGGAGGGCATTCGCGCGGATCTCAAGCGCAGCGTCGAGTCCGTCGAGTCGGAGATGGAGACCATGAAGGCCGCGATGCGCGTGCCGCTGGAGAACGCGACGGCGCTCAACAAGATCGTGAAGCGTTCGATCGACAAACTGAAACTGCTTGCCGCCTCGATGGCGGCGCCGGGAGACATCTGATGGAAGCAACACTGCAGGCCTTCAAACAGCAGCAGGACCAGGCGGCGTCGCTGCTGCACAAGCTCAAGGCCTTCCTCGAGCAGGGGGCCCAGGCGGGCATCCCCGTCGATCCGTCCTTGACCGAGAAGGTCGAGGCGGCCCTTCGCGAGACGCAGTCCGGCCGGCTCAAGATCGCGCTGATCGGCGGCTTCTCCGAGGGGAAGACGTCCATTGCGGCGGCGTGGCTGGGCCGGCTCGACCGCTCGACGATGAAGATCAGCCATGAGGAATCGTCCGACGCCGTCGCCAGCTACGTCGTCGGCGAGGACATCGTCATCTTCGACACCCCGGGGCTGTTCGGCTTCAAGGAGAAGACCAGCGCCGACCGCGAGGATGCCGAGCGCTACAAGGACATCACGCGGAAGTACATCAGCGAAGCTCACCTGGTGATCTACGTGATGGATCCCAAGAACCCCATCAAGGAGAGCCACCGCGACGAGCTGGAGTGGCTGTTCCGCGCGCTGAACCTGCTGCCCCGCACGGTCTTTGTGCTCAGCCGGTTCGACATCGTGGCCGATGTCGAGGACGCGGACGACTTTGCGCGCCATCTCGAGGTCAAGCGGGCCATGGTGGCGAAGCGCCTCGGAGAGCTGATCCATCTGACGCCCGCGGAGCAGCAGTCGCTGGCCATCGTCGCGGTCGCCGCGAATCCCTTCGACCTGGGGATCGAGCACTGGCTGTCGAACCGGGACCAGTTCCAGCAGCTCTCCCACATCGAGGCGTTGCGTCGGGAGACCAGCGCCGCGGTCGAGAGAAACGGCGGCACACTGGCCGTGGCCCTGGCCGCCAAGCAGTCCATCATCCGGGACGTCCTGGTCAAGGAACTGCCCGTGGCCGTCCAGGCCGATGAGCAGATCGGCGCCGAAGTCGAGAAGCTCGAGGAGGCCAACCGCCGGCTCAAGAAGCAGCTGGTCAGCGTCCATGCCCGGATCCAGGACGTCCGCAAGGGCCTGCGCGACTTCGTCACGTCCTACTTCACCGATCTGATCCTGCAGGCGAAGCGGGTGGACCAGGAGACCTTTGCCGAGTTCTTCGAGCGCGAGATCGGCAACGAAGGCGTGGTCCTGGCATCGAGGCTGCAGAGCGAGTTCGAGCAGCAGATGTCGTCGGTGAAGCTGGAGCTGAGCAATCTGCAGATCGGCGTCGAGTCGGAGATCAACCACTTCAACACCCGGGTGCGCTCGATGGGCAAGCAGGGCGTCAACTACCTGATCGGCCAGAAGCTGATCAACGGCCAGACCATCCTCGCCACCCGCGACGGCATCGTCTCGATCGCCAAGGTGGTCGGGGTCGACCTGGCCAAGGTGCTCAAGTTCAAGCCCTGGGGGGCGGTGAACCTGGCCAAGACCGTGAATGGCCTCCTCGTGGTGGTGGGGCTGGCCATCGAGGTCTGGGATCTGTGGGAGAGCAACCAGCGGGAGAAGGCCTTCCAGGCGTCGATTGCCAAGCTCATCGAGAACTTTGAGACGCAGCGCGCCGAGTTGCTCAGCATGCTGGCCAGCGATGACTTCGCGAGCCGCTTCTTCGCCGAATACGAGGATCTGGAGAGGCAGGCCCAGGGGATCGCCACCGAGCTGGAGGCCCGCGAGGCGAGGCGCCAGGAGTTCAAGGCCTGGCGAGGTCAGGCCGAGGCGCTCGATGTGGAGTTCAGGATGGTCCAGGCGCCTCGCTGACCCCGGGCCTCTACACTGGCCCGCCTGCCACCCCCGAGGAACTGCCCGTGCCGACGCTCGACCCTGACATCCTGAATGACATCGACCTGCTGGTTCGCGGCGGCTTCGAGGATCGGGACCGGATCGTCGAGATCCTCACCGAGGAGATGTACGAGCCGGGCGAGCTCGACGCGGACGTGGTGGCGTCCGCCGTGGAGGCCGCCGTTGCCAGACACGCGCTCGACCAGCAGTCCTGGCCCGCCGTGACCGACTGCGATCGCCTGGACGCCGTCTTCTCGAGCCTGGAGGGGAAGGGGCTCATCGCCCTGCAGTTCGCCGGCCATACGCAGAGCGACGGGTTCGATGATGTGTCCGAGGTCTACCAGGACCACCCGGACCGGGCCGCGGTCATCGGCTACTGCTTCTATCACTCGCAGGACCTGGAGCGCGCGGTGCGCGGCGAGGGCCTGTACCTGGCCTTCGGTTCGATGGACGCGAGCGAGACGTCGACCGGAGGGGCCCAGGTCGGGGCGCTGATTGCCGCCGAGCTGCGTGCCGCCGGCTTCGAGGTCCGCTGGAACGGCAGCGTCGATCAACGGATCTTCGTGCCGAGCATCGACTGGAAGCGTCGGTAAGGAACGAGCCCCTTGTCCGGCTGCCGCCCCGGCGGCCGGTTCAAAAAGTAGGCGGCGCCACTGCAGTCCTGCAATGGCGCCGCTTTCTCATCGGGCCGGGTCAGCCCCGGCCCGTCTCCTCCTCACGCCCGGGGGCGTGATCCGTCACTCGGGTCGAGGCGCGCTCAGTAGCGCGTGCTCAGGCTCAGCCCGCTGAACGCCGCCTGGCCATGCACCGTCAGGTAGACGTAGCCCGGGGTGTAGACCGGCACCGTCACCGTCTCGGTGTTGCCGCTGCTCGTGGAGCGGTAGTTGTTGGCCGTCGGCGAGGCCCAGCCCTGGGTGTTGACGTAGAGGTCGGCGTTGCCGCTGCCGCCGCTGGTGCTGATGCTCAGCTGCACATTGGGCTTGTCGACGTAGATCCAGAAGTACTGCAGATCCCCCGCGGCGCCGGCCAGACCCGTGCGCACGCAGCCGTTGCTCATGCTGTCGGTGCGGGTCGGGCAGGTGGAGGGCACCGTGCCCGAGACCGACACCGGCAGCGAGGTCGTGGTCGAGAGGCCGCTGTTGTCCGTCACCTTGAGCTTGACGGTGTAGGTGCCGTTGGCCGCATAGGTCTTGGCCGGGTTGGCATACGTCGACGTGCTGCCGTCGCCGAAGTCCCACAGGCGGCTGGCGATGCTGCCGTCGGGGTCCGTCGAGGTGTCCGTGAAGTAGGCCGTCAGGCCGGTGGTGCCGACCTTGAACGAGGCCACGGGGGGCAGGGACGCCGGCGCCGACACGGTGACGACCTGGCTCGTGGTGGTGCTCAGATTGCTGTTGTCCGTCACCGTGAGCTTGACCGTGTAGCTGCCGGCGGCGGCGTAGGTCTTGCTGGGGTTGGCGGCGGTCGAGCTGCTGCCGTCACCGAAGCTCCAGACGCGGCTGGCGATGCTGCCGTCCGCGTCGGTCGAGGTGTCCGTGAAGCCGACGGTCAGGCCCGAGATGCTGGTCTTGAAGGACGCGACCGGGGCCTGCGACGTGGCGTTGCCGCAGTTGACGCCGGCCGTGCCGACCTGGCCCAGCCAGGTGCGGAACTCGGCGTCGTAGCGCGTGCCGATGGTGCTCTTGAGCAGCGTGCGCGCGCCGGTCCAGTCGCCCTTGCGGTAGAAGCCCAGCAGCGAGGTGACGTCCGCGCGGTGCTTCTCCAGCATGAAGCTCACGGCCAGGTAGCCCCAGTTGTAGATGCGGGTCTGGTCGGCGTTGTCATAGGTGGTGTCGAACAGCGTGCTCAGGGCGTAGCGGTACGTGCCGGCCTCGGTGAGGGCGTTGCTGTAGCGCACGTTGCGGTAGCAGTACGACACGTGCTCGGCCAGGCCCTCGACCCACCAGACGGAGGGCTGTGTCATGCCGGCGCTGAAGTCGCCGTACATGTCGAAGCGGCCGTCGAGGTAGTGGGTGTACTCGTGGTTGAGGTTCCAGACCTCGAAGCTCGGCTTCACCCACTCGGCCTCGTAGGCATAGAAGCGCGGCACGTTGCCGGCCTGCGCGGGGTTGCCCTCGATGTACATGCCGCCGTTGTTGGTGCTGATGCCGAAGAGCGGGCCGGCGTAGTCCTGGTAGTCGTAGCTGCTGTCGAAGATCACCAGCTCGAGGCTGGTGTTGTTGTCATTGGCGACGGGCACGCGGCCGGTCTGCAGCTTGTTGTGGAAGTAGGCTTCCTCGTTGACGACGGACGTGCAGGTGGCGTTGAGGTCCGCGGCGCTCATGGACTGCGCGCGCAGCGTCAGGCTCGGGCTGCACACCTGCTTGAGCGGCAGGATGGCGGCCTCGGCGCGGGTCTTCCAGTTGCAGCTGCCGTAGGTGTTGCACTGGCCCGGATCGTAGTAGTCCGTCATGTCGGCAAGGCCGACCCAGATGGCCTGGCTGGGCGTGCCCAGGCCGCTGCGGTTCATCAGGCCCTTCACCTGCGGACGGGTGGTCGGGAGCAGCGTCGGGTACTGCAGGAATCGCGAGAGTTCCCGGGCGGCATTGCTGACGAGGTAGCTCTCCGTGGTGCCGATCAGGCTCCAGTTGCGGTTGGCGAAATCGCTGACGGCCGTCTGCAGCGAGACGTCGGACTTCACCAGCGCCTGGAAGTCGTCGTTCTGGTGGCCGCGCCACAGCACCGTGAAGGTGTTGTTGACGGCCGTCTTCATGTAGTACGAGCTGTTCCAGCTGCTCGTGTAGCTGCCCAGCAGGCGCTTCACGACGCTGCTGTAGCGCGCGTTCTCGGTCGAGGAGTCGATCAGGATGACGGACTCGGCCAGCACCTCGCCGTTGGCGTCGTTGGCCAGGAAGATGTTGGCATTGGCAAAGAGCGTGTCCAGCGCGCCACGCAGGGCGTTCTTGAGCGTGCTGCCGTAGGTGCCCACCGAGGCGGTGTCGTTGTACTGCACGTAGTAGCCGGCGCGCAGGAAGAGGATCAGCTGCAGCAGGCCCGTGCCGTTGTTGCCTGCGTAACTGCCTGCGTAGGTCCGCAGGCCGTCTGCGACGCTGCGCATCTGGGTCTCGTTGAAGGTCTTCTGCGCCTCGGTGCCGCGCAGGCCGAAGAGCCCGTTGACGCAGTCAGCGGTGCTGGTGCGCACGGCCTCGACCAGGGCGGTGCCGGTGCGCGAGGTGAAGAGCGAGGCGTCACAGCTGGCGGTGGCGGCGGCCTTGCGGTCGGCGCTCAGGACGCTGCGGCGGGCGCTCTCGACGCGGGGCCGCGAGCGCTCGGCGGACACGGGCGGGCGCTCCTTCGCATCCTGCAGCTTCGACTCCGTGTGGCGGTGCAGCGCGTGCTGCTGGGGGGACTCCTGGATCTGCGGCATCGGGCCCTGGGGGCTCCGGTCGACCGCGTCGGCATGGGCCAGGGTCAGGGTCAGGCAAAAGGACATGGCGAGGCCAAGCCCCGTCAGAGTGGGGGTTCGCATAGGACGGTTCCGATTCAGTTAGAGGGGGGGAGGGCACCCGGTCGGCCGGACCGGGTGCCACCAGCTCGCCGAGGGCAACGAGCCGCACATCAGCAGTCCTGCGTAGCACAACTCCCTACATCTGCTGATGAAGATATATTTGACGTACACAACAAATATTTAACAAGAGGGAATCCCTGATGCGCGGGTGACGGTTTGTATCGTCATGCGCCAGTTGGCCCAGGGCGGCGTGGTGTGCGCTTGTAAACGAGCGCGCCCTCGGGAGCCGGTGCTCTCGAGGGCGCAGGGGCGGTGGCCGGGGGATCGGGCGCGTCGGTGGGCAGGGCGTGGCGGAACAGTTGGTAACCAACACGCGGCCGGTGGAGGCCGGGAGGACCGGCGCGTGAGGCGGGAGGGCCGCCGGGGCGTCAGCGGGCCGAGGCCGGTGCCGGACTCAGGCCCGGGCCAGCGCCTCGAGGGCGTCCACCTGCTCGACGATGCGGGCCGGCAGCGGGGCGTCCTGGGTGAGCAGGGTGCGGACGAGGGCGGCGTTGTCCGCCGTGGCCGCCTGCTCGAACAGCGGCTGGGCGAGGTCGTCGTCGCTGGTCTGCAGCTCCGTGCTGCCGTCGGGACCGAAGCGGCGCATCCAGGCCTTGCGGCGCAGGTGGGCATGCGCCTCGCCCTCGCAGGCCCGCATCAGGAGCGCCTGCCCGCCGCTGTCGCGGCACAGCGCGGGGAGGGCCTCGGTCATGCTGTCGAGGTATTCCGGGTGGGTGACCGCGACCACGCGCAGGCTGCGCCCGGGGGCCGGGTCGAGCAGCTTGGCCATGATGTGCGCGCTGTTGCGCACGCCCAGCCGGGTGCGCAGCGCCATCATCGCGTCCAGCCCGGGGCACAGCAGGGGCAGCGGAGCGACGGCCAGGCGGCGCGCCTGCAGCTGCTGTTCGATCTCGGCCAGACTGCCGGCGCGACGCAGGTCGAGGGCATCCAGCAGGGCGAAGGAGTCGACGCGGTTGTCGAAGTCGTGCCGGCCGTGGATCAGCACCGGCACGCCTCGCCGGGCCAGCAGCAGGGCCACCAGCGGCATCAGGTTGGCCAGCTTGCGCGCGCCGTTGAGCGCCGGCAGCACCACGAGGCGGGGGCCGTCGGGGACGTGGACCCGGGCCGTGCGCGCCTGCAGGGCGTCGTGGAAGCCGAGCACCTCGTCGCAGCTCTCGCCCTTGATGCGCAGGGCAATCAGGAGCGCGCCCAGCTCCATGTCCGGCACCCGGCCGTCGAGGAGGTCCCCGAACAGGGCGGCGGCAGGGGCGCGCTCGAGGCTGCGGGCGCCGCGAGCGCCGCGCCCGACTTCCTTGATGAGCGCGCCGTAGTGCGACATGGGCTCAGGCCCGGGGCAGCGTCAGGGTGTGGTCGATGGCGGCCAGCGCCTCCGGGTAGCCCTTGGCGATGGACGGGCTGGTCACCCAGCGGCCGTTGACGACGACCGTGGGCACGCCGTGGCTGGTGATGGCCTGCGCCAGGTTCGTCGCCTGCTGACACTTGGACTGCACGCCAAAGGACTCCGCGACCTGCTTGAACCGCGCGCCGTCCACGCCCATCTTCACGAGCGCGGCCTGCGCGCTCTCGATCGACTGGAACTTGCTGAGGTCGCCCTGCACGGCATTGAAGACCTGGGCATGCAGCGCCTCGACCTGCCCCATCGCTTCCAGGGCGTAGTAGACCTTCTGGGTGACCTTGGCGATGGCGTTGATCACCACCGGCACGCGACGGAACTGCACCTTGGCCGGCTTGCGGGCCACCCACTGGCCCAGCATCGGCTCGAAGGCGTGGCAGTGCGGGCAGGTGTAGGAGAAGAACTCGATGACCTCGCCCTCCGCCGCGACACCGGGCAGCGGGGTGCTGAGCTTGAGGTACTGCTGGCCTTCGACGGGCCGGCCCTGGGCCTGGCTCAGGGCGGGGAGGGCCAGGGCGGACAGGCCTGCGCTGCCGCTCACGATGAATTGACGCCGTTGCATAGCTTCTCTCGGTGGTGGATGGCGCATTGTGCAGGAAGGCACCTGGCGCGCGGCGGTGCGGGTGAGGCGCTTCAGGGGCGCCTAAGGATCGACCGCCTCGACGGCATTGACGCCGCGGGCACGGGAACTGCCCGACTCGGCACCCGCTTGTCGCGCAGGTGACAGTGTGGCGTCCAGTCTGCAGCCACTGCGTCCTTGCGTCCCCTTTCCTAACGACACAAGTCTGCTTCTGTCACATCACCGTTACACTGACACACACAGGGAGTTATCCAGTTGTTTGGGGATACCTCATGAAAACGAGAGAAGTACAGATCTATACCGGTGAGCAGTTCACCGTTCCGCAGGGCGTGCAGCGCATTGATTCCCGCTCCACCCATGGCTGGCAGCTCCGCTACGGCGGCACCAAGTTCTATTCCGACAGCAAGTTCCCCGGCGGTGCCGGTGGGGCCCTCGCCGCGGCCACCAAGGAACTGCTGAAGCGCGTCGCCAAGCTTCCCGCGCCGACCCGCCTCAAGCCCGAACCCAACGCCAACAAGACGAGCGAGCTGCCGGTGGGCATCTCCGGACCCATCGTGCGCCAGCGTCGCGGCAAGCTGCGGGACTGCAGCTTCACCGTGCTGCTGCCCCGCTATGGTGAGGCCGCACGCCGTCGCAGCGTCTACATCGCGTCCGAGTCCACCTACACCGTGGAGCGCTACATGCAGGCCCTGGAAAAGGCCGTCGTGCTGCGTCAGGAGGCCGAGGAGCTGTACCGTCAGGAGGCCACCAAGGCCAAGCGCCGTGAGGCGCGCGCCTTCAAGGCCAGCCTGGCGGCCTGAACCCGCTCTGCCATGACAAGCGGCCTCCTCGGAGGCCGCTTTTTTTTTGGCGGAGCGCGTCGCGAGCGCGCCAGGCCGGTGCCGGCGTTGCGGACGCGCCCGTCCGGTGCCGCTCAGGCGGCGTGGCGCTGTGCCACCGCAGGCAGGCCCAGCTCGCCGAACAGGTCCTTCGGGTCCGCCATGCGCGGCACGAGGCTGATCTCGCTGCCCAGGCCCAGCTCGCGGGCGACGTCGCGCAGCAGGCGCAGCATGGAGAAGTCCTCCAGCGCGAAGCCCACGGAGTCGAACACCGTGATCTCCTCGGCCGTGCGGCGGCCCGGCGCCTGGCCGGACAGCACGCGCCAGAACTCCGTCACGGGGAAGTCCGCCGGCATCTGCTGGATGTCGCCCTCGATGCGGGACTGCGGCTCGAATTCCACGAACACGCTCGCCGCCTCCAGCACGCCGCGGTGCAGCTCGGTCTTGCCGGGGCAGTCCCCGCCCACGCCGTTGATGTGCATGCCGGGCTCCAGCATCTCGGGCGTCAGGATGGTCGCGTTGGTCTTGTCGGCCGTCACGGTGGTGACGATGTCGGCGCCCTTGACGGCCTCGGCCGTGCTCTTGCAGACCACCAGGCGCAGGCCCGGCACGGATTGGAGATGGCGCATCAGCTTGGCGGTGGCCGCCGGGTCGATGTCGAAGAGACGGATCTCCTCGATGCCCAGCAGATGGTGGAAGGCCAGGGCCTGGAATTCGCTTTGCGCGCCATTGCCGATCAGGGCCATGGACCGGGCGTCGGGTCGTGCGAGGCGCCTGGCGGCCATCGCGGAGGTGGCGGCGGTGCGCAGGGCCGTGCTCAGGGTGAGCTCGGACAGCAGCTGCGGCGTGCCGGTGGCGACGTCGGCCAGGGCACCGAAGGCCATCACGGTGGACAGGCCGAAGCGGTGGTTGCGCGGATGGCCGTTGACGTACTTGAAGGTGTAGAGCTCGTGGTCGGCGATGGGCATCAGCTCGATCACGCCGTCCTCGGAATGGGCGGCCACGCGGGGCGTCTTGTCGAAGTCCTGCCAGCGCAGATAGTCGGCTTCCAGATAGCCCACCAGGCGCTCCAGCAGCGCGGGCAGGCCCAGCTGCCGGGTCATCGTCGCCACGTCGTGGGTGCTCAGCATCATGGCCATGAGAAGTCTCCGTTGTTCTGATGGACCTGATTCTTCTCAAGCCGTGCGTTAGAAAGAAGCGCAAAAAATGCAAAGAAACTCAAGGTAAGTTGCCATATCGACAGCATGAATTGGCAAAATGGCAAAATTGCTGGCAGTTGTCGCTTTGGCACATCTACCGGCGCCTTCCCTCTGAACGCCACTGAACTCACCCATGGACACACTCGACCAGCAATTGATGGCGCTGCTGCGCCAGGACGCCCGCGCCACCGTCGCCACGCTGGCCGCCAAGCTCAAGGTCTCCCGCGGGACGGTCACCAACCGGATCGCCAAGCTGGAGGACAGCGGCGTGATCGTGGGCTACACCGTCAAGCTGCGGCCCGACGTGACCCCCAATGCCATCACGGCCTGGATGAGCATCGCGGTCGAGGGCAACAAGACCCGCGAGGTGATCGCCATCCTGCTGGGCGAGCCCGGCGTCTCGGGCCTCTTCGACACCAATGGCCGCTGGGACCTGCTGGCCGAGCTGCGCGCGGCGACGCTGGGCGAGCTGGCCGAGGTGCTGGAGCGGGTGCGGCTCATCAAGGGCATCGGCGCCACCGAGACCAGCATCCACCTGCAGACCTACAAGCTGTCCTGAACGGCGGCGGCGCGCCGTAGACTGGCCCGCCAATCAAAGCAAGGAGCTCGCATGAAGCTGATGCGCTGGGGCGAGCCCGGGGCCGAGCGCCCGGGTCTGGTCGATGCCGACGGGCAGCTGCGGGATCTGAGTGCGCACGTGCCGGCGCTGGATGGCGCCGCACTGGCCCCCGCCATGCTGGACCGCCTGCGCGCCCTGGACCCCGCCCAGCTGCCGCTGCTGCCGCCCGGCACGCGTCTCGGGGTGCCCTGGGGGGGCATGGGCAAGTTCCTGTGCGTGGGCCTCAACTACGCCGATCACGCGGCCGAGGCCGGCATGCCACTGCCCGCCGAGCCCGTGCTCTTCATGAAGCCGCCGTCCTGCACGATCGGCGCGCGGGACGCCGTCTGGCTGCCGCGCGGCTCGGTCAAGACGGACTGGGAGGTGGAGCTGGGCGTGGTGATCGGCCGGGTGGCCCGCGATGTCGACGAGGCCCGTGCGATGGCCTGCGTGGCCGGCTACTGCGTGGTCAACGACCTCTCGGAGCGGGAGTTCCAGCTGGAGCGCGGCGGCACCTGGGACAAGGGCAAGGGCTGCGACACCTTTGGTCCCGTCGGCCCCTGGCTGGTGACCGCCGACGAGGTGCCGGACCCGCAAGACCTGACCCTCTGGCTGGACGTCAACGGCGAGCCCATGCAGCGCGGCAGCACGCGCACCATGGTCTTCGGCGTGGCGCATCTCGTGAGCTACATCAGCCGCTTCATGACGCTCTACCCCGGAGACCTCCTCTCCACGGGCACCCCGCCCGGCGTGGGCATGGGCCGCAAGCCGCAGCCGGTCTACCTGAAGGCAGGGGACCACCTGCGCCTGGGCATTGCCGGCTTGGGCGAGCAGTCCCTGCACGTTCAGGCGCGGCCGCCGGGCTGAGCCTGCCGGCGGGCCCGGCGACGGCGCCAGGCGACGAGGCCGAGCACCGCGAGCAGTGCCGCGCCGAGCGCGGCCGTGCGCGGCAGGTCCAGCTGCCCGAGCAGGTGCAGCAAGGGGTCGAGGAACAGCCCCATCACCAGCGTGCTGGGGGCCATGCCGATCCATGTGCCGAGCACCATCTGCCAGGCGCGGATGTGCGTGGCGCCGGCCACCATGTTGACCACGGCAAACGGCGCCACCGGCGTCAGCCGCATCAGCACGACGGCCAGCAGCCCGCGCCGCCCGAGGGCCGCGCTGAGCAGGCGCACGCGGGGCCCCGCGAGACGCTGCAGCAGCGCGTGGCCGAGCCCGTGGCCGATGCGGTGGCTGACGAGCGCCGACAGCCCCGCGCTCGCGAAGCACAGCGCCATGCCCCAGCCGGGCCCGAAGGCCGCGATCACGAGCAGGCTCAGCACCACCAGCGGCAGGGCGAGGCATAGCGCGGTGCTCATCAGCAGCCAGACGGCCAGCGGCCCCAGCGCATCGGCCTGCGCGCGCAGCCAGGCCAGCGCCGCGCCGCTGCGCAGCCAGCTCTGGACGTCCTCCTGCCGCCAGGCCCAGGCCAGCAGCAGCAGGCCCGCGGCCAGGGCCGCAAGCCCCAGCAGGCGCGCGACGAGAGCCGGCGGCAGGGCCGAGGCCGGGCGGGGCGCGCGCGTCATGGGGCCCGCCCGCGGATGAGCAGCGAGGCCAGGGTGTCCGCCAGGGCCTGGACATGCTCGGGCTCGAACATCGACCCGTGCAGCCCCCGTACCGCGACGCTGTGCAGGCGTTCGCCGAAGAGCCGCTGCCAGCCCTGGAACAGCAGGCGGCTCCAGCGCAGCAGCCCCGTGGTCTTCACCAGCCATACCGGGCAGGCACAGGGCTCGCAGAGGTGCCGGCGCAGGGCCATGACCTGGGCGACGAGGCCGGGGTCCGCGAACATGGCACCCAGGCGCCGGCCGTTCATGCTGAGATCCTGCACATGCAGACGGCGCACCAGCCAGCCGAGGGCGCGCCAGGAGCTGGTGCCGCCCAGGATGGCGTCGGGGTGGATGCTGTCCAGCAGCACGAGGCCCTGTGGCACGAGTCCGCGCGCCTCCAGCACCCGGGCGGCCGCCAACGCGCTCACGCCGCCCACCGAGAAGCCGGCCAGCCAGAAGCGCGCCGGCTGCTCGCTGGCGATGGCGTCGGCATAGACCTCGGCCAGCGCCTGCATCTGCTCCGGCGCCTCGCGCGGCGGCTGCAGCATCAGCAGGCTCACACGGCCCTCCAGTGCGCGGGCCAGGGCCTGCAGGCGCAGCACGTCGCCATGCCCGGACGCCGCCACATAGAGGCGCGGCGCCTGCATGTCGCGGCTCAGGGGCAGCAGGACGCCCGCGGCGGCCTGCGGAGCGTCCAGCGCCAGGGCCAGCTGGCGGATGCTCGGGTGGTCCACGATCAGCTGCAGCGGCAGCCGGCGCCCGAGGCGGTCCTCCATGGCGCCCAGGATGGCCAGTGCGGCCAGGGAGTCGCCGCCCAGGTCGAAGAAGTTCTGCGTCAGGCCGATGTGCTCCCGGTGCAGATGCGACTGCCACAGGGCCAGCAGCTCGCGCTCCGTCGCCGTGGCGGGCGGCTGCGGACCGGGCGTGGGGTCAGGTCTTGCGGGGGCGGGCAGCTGCTCGAGAAGCAGCTTGCCGCTGGGGCCGAGCGGCAGCTCCGGCAGCAGCGTCAGCGTGGCGGGGACCATGTAGTCCGGCAGACGCTGGCGCAGCAGGGCGGCCAGCGCGCCTGCCGCCTGCGGGCGCGGGCCGGCCAGCCAGGCGTGCAGGCGAGGGCCCTCGCCCGCATCGAGGCACTGCACGGCGGCCTGGTGCACGCCGGGCAGATTCAGGCAGGCGGCCTCGATGTCCCCCAGATCGAGGCGGTAGCCGCGCAGCTTCAGCTGGCGGTCGCGCCGGCCCGCGAAATGCAGGCGGCCCTGCACGTCCAGCCAGCCGCGGTCCCCGCTGCGGTACATGCGCTCGCCGGGATGGAAGGGGTCGGGCTCGAAGGCCGCCGCGCTGTCCCGCTCGTCGAGGTAGCCCAGCGCCAGCGTGGGACCGGCGAGGTAGATCTCGCCCGTCACCCCAAAGGGCTGCGGTCGGCGCTGGGCGTCGAGCACGTAGATGCGGGAGTCATCGACGGCGGGGCCGAGCGGCAGGGGCTCGGTGGCGGGCCAGGGCTCGCAGGGCCAGGCACTGGCGAAGATGCAGGCCTCGGTCGGGCCGTAGACGTTGTAGAGCGCGGCGCCCGTCTCGGCCAGGAAGCGATTGGCCAGCGCCGGCGCGAGGATCTCGCCGCCGCAGCAGGCTACGCGCAGGCTGGGCACCGGGTGGGCCTGCAGGCCGGCCAGCAGGCCCGCGAGGCTCGAGGGCACCAGGGCGCAGAAGCTCACCCGGTGCCGCTGCATGAAGGCCGCCAGGCGCTCGGGATGGTGGCGACCCGGCGGCATCAGCGCCACGCTGCCGCCCTGGATGAGCGGCAGCAGCAGCTCGATGAGGGCCGGGTCGAAGCTCGGCTGCACCTGCTGCACCGAGCGGTCCTGCGGGCCGATGTGCCAGCGCCGCGCCAGCCACGCCAGACGGCGTGCCAGGGCTTCGTGGCCCACGCGCACGCCCTTGGGCAGGCCCGTGGAACCGGAGGTGAAGAGCAGGTAGGCCGCGTCGTGCAGGCGCTGCGCCTCGGTGATGGCGGGGCGCGGTCCGCCGGTCTCCAGGAGCGTGCCCAGCGCGTCCAGGGCGATGCCGGGCAGCGCCGGCCCCGACCAGCGCAGCACCGCCGCCGCGGGCCCCAGGAGCAGCGCCGGCCGCGCGATGGACAGCAGCGCCTGCAGCCGCTCCTGCGGAAGGTCCGTCGACAGCGGCAGCACGCAGGCACCGCACTGCCAGGCCGCCAGCAGCGACACCAGCAGCGCCGGGCTGCGATCCAGCAGCAGGGCCACGACGTGCCCCGGCATCAGCCCCGCCGCCCGCAGCGCAGTCTGCAGCTGCTCGCTGCGCCGGGCGAGCTCGGCGTAGCGCATCGACCCCGCCCGGTCCGGCGTCTCGTCCCAGACCAGTGCCGTGGCGTCCGGATTCAGGCCGGCCTGACGCGTGAACTGCGTCCAGACCGGGCGCGGCGTCTCCGTGCTGGCGAGGTTCTTGTGCAGGCCGTGGATCAGCGCCCAGCGTTCGTCCTCGGGGAGCAAGGGCGGCGCGGACAGCGGCTGCGCCAGGGCAGCCGGCACGCAGCGCATCAGGTGCCACAGGCGGCGCAGCAGCAGCTCGGCCTCGTCCGCCTCGAAGCAGCGCTCGGAGAGCTCCAGCACCAGCTCCACCTCGGCGGCGTCGCCGAACTCGCACAGCGTCAGGGCCAGCGGATAGCGGGCCTCCTCGGCGAAGCTCTGGCGCGCCTGCTCCAGGCGACAGCCGCCGAAAGCCAGGGCATAGCTCTGCCGCTCCAGGGACACCATGACGTCGAGCAGGCTGTCCCGCCCGCTGCGCATCAGCTGCAGGCGGTGGGCCGTCTCGCTGAGTGGGTAGCGGGCATGGCGCAGGCCGGTGCGCGCCTGGTGCCGGCACTCGGCCAGCAGGGCGCTCACGGCCATGTCCGGCTGCAGGCGCAGCAGCAGCGGCTGGACACTCACGAACATGCCCAGCGTCTGCCGCCAGCGTGCGCCGCCGCGGTTGAGGCTGGGCATGCCGACGGCCAGGTGCTCGATGCCCCGGCTGCGCTGCAGGTACAGCGCGATGGCGGCGAGGGCGGCATCGAAGAGGCTGGCGTCGAGGGGCTGCAGCTGCGACTGCAGACGCTGCAGCTCGGCCCGCGGGACCGGCAGCCGCGCGACGTGGGCGCGGGGCAGCCGGTCCGGCGCGCGCAGCGGATGGCGCGGGGGCAGGGCGGTCTCGTGCAGTGCGGGCCACACCCCCGCCCAGTAGGCGGCATCGCGCTCGCAGGCCGGGCTGGCCAGGTAGTCCTGCCCGCCCTCGATGAAGGCGAGGTAGTCGCCCGGCGGATGGCGAAGGGGATCCGAGCCCTCCTGCAGCGCCGTGTAGCGCTCGGTCCAGCGCTGCATGAAGAGCTGGGTGGACCAGCCGTCCATGACGAGGTGATGGAAGCGGATGGACAGGCCGTGCAGCGCCTGCCCGTCCGTCAGCAGCACGCAGCGCCAGGGCGGCGCGGCGTCGAGGTCGAAGCGCTGGTGGCACTCGTTGTGCCACCACGCGATCATGGCGGCGCGCAGGTCCTGGTCGGGGGGCAGCGGCAGGATCTCCAGCGGGGCGCTGAAATGTTCGAGCAGGACCTGCCGGCCCTCCGGACGGATCTGCAGGCGCAGGGCCTCGTGCTCCTGCACCAGCTGCTGCAGGGACTGCCGCAGCAGGGCCGGGTCCAGCGGTCCGTGCAGGAAGGCGAAGCCGCCGATGTGCAGATGGGCGCTGCCGGGCCAGGCGCGCTGGTCGAGCCAGACCTCGCGCTGGCTCAGTGACAGGGGCAGCGGCGCAGCCTCGCTCATTCGCGCGCCGGCGTCGGCTGGCTCGTGGGTGGGGACGACGGGGTCAGGTCTTGCCATTGCTCGATCTGCTCCAGTGCATGGCGGTAGCCTTCGTCCGCGATTTCCTGGGCCCGGGCATAGGCCATCAGCGCATAGCGGCGCAGGTCGGGCTGCAGGTAGACGTCGGCCTGGGCAATCGTGCGACCGCGCTGGCTGGCTCCGCCGACGTGGCCCGCGGCATAGAGGATGTCGGCGATGCCCGGCACGGCCGGCGCGCCGCGCCGCAGCAGGGCGCGCAGCCGGCTACCCGGGCTCAGCCGGTGCAGCTGCGGGTCTGCCCGCAGCTCGGCGCGGGCATCGACATCGATGGCGATGACCTGCCCGTTGCCCCGCCGGCGCTCCAGGGGTGTGCCCAGGCGCACGCGCATCGCCTGCACGGGCACGTTCTCCAGGATGGCGCCGTCCACGAGCAGCTCGCCGTCGTGCAACACCGGGGGCAGCAGGCCGGCGGGGGAGTTGCTGGCCAGCACGGCGCGCCACAGCGGGCCGTGGTCGAGCACCGTGGTGCTGCCGCGGCTCAGGTTGCAGCTGGCGGCGAAGAAGGGCCGCCACAGGCGCTCGATCTGCTGCTCGCCGAACAGCGCGCGCAGGTCCCGCTCGATGCGCCGGCCGCCGACGAGCGAGACCAGCGGCAGCGTCAGTCGCTCGCCGCCGGTGGCGAAGCGGCGCGTCTGCGCCAGCACCGTGGCGATGTCGTGCCCCTGGGCCAGCTGGGCGCCGATCAGCGCGCCCATGCTGTTGCCGCCGATCAGGTCCACCGGCACGCCGGCCTCGCGCAGCGCGCGCAGCACGCCCAGGTGCGCGAAGCCGCGGGCACCGCCGCCGCCCAGCACGAGCCCCACGGCCTGGCCGGTGAGGAAGCGCGCCAGGCGCGCCACGTCCTCGTCGTGGCCCTCGCGCAGGGGATAGATGCGCTCCAGTGACCGCCCGCCGGCCCAGGGCGCCGGCGCCTCGGCCTCGCGCGCGTCGGCCGGATGCAGCAGGGCCAGGTGCTGGCGCTTGAGTGACCAGCCCGTCTCCTGCTGCAACTGTCGCTCGATCGCGCTCAGCCCGGCAGGGGCGCCGGCGCGCCCCACGAGCACGAGCTGGTCAGCGTGGCGGAAGGCGTAGCGGGTCCAGTCGCTGCAGACGGCATCGGCCTCGTAGACCAGGTAGTCGTGGCTGTCGTCGAGTTCCAGCAGCCGCTCGCGCGGCCAGGGCTGGCCGTCCAGTTGCAGCGTGGCCTCGGGACCGCGCTCCAGCAGGTGGCCGGCGTGCCCCAGACGCCCGAGTGCGCCGCTCAGGCGGCGGGCAAGCGCGGCGGCGGCGTGGCAGGTCGCGGGATCGGGGGCCAGCGGCACGACCAGAAAGGTCTGGGCCAGCCGCTGCTCGCCGCTGTCCGAGGGGCCGCGCAGGCGGTCGGCCACCGTCTTGATCATCACCCGGTTCAGCTCGAGCGGATGCTGCAGGAGCAGCCCTTCGTAGGCCGGCCGGTCCAGCAGCGCGACGACGGAATCGCGCAGGGCCGTGACGTGCTGGGCGCGCGCCTGCTGCAGGATCATGGCCAGCTCGCCCACGCTCTGGCCCGGATGGAACTGGTTGTAGAGCAGCAGCTCGCCGGCCGGTGTCTGGCGCCAGGCCCGCAGGCCGCCGCTGAGCACCACGGCCATGCTGTCCGCCGGCTCGCCCTCGTGGAAGAGGGGGCTGCCGCCCGGGACGGCGTGCAGCCGCATGGCAGCCGCCAGGGCCAGCCGCAGGGCATCGGACAGCGGGCCGAACACCGGGCTGCTGCGCAGCATGGCGGCGATGCGTTCCCTGACCTGTGCCGACTCGTCCACGTGCGACTCCCCGGGGTGGGCGCCGGCCCCGCAGCCGGGCGCTGGTGCATTGTGGCACCGCCCCTCTGGCGTCGCGGGCAAGACGTGGCCCCGGCGCCGCAGCCTGTCTGCGGGACGCGGCAGCGGCGCTCGGCCGGCCGGGCCCGGCACGGGGCGCACCGGCGAGGTCAATAGAATGCCGCGCCATGCGAACGTCTGCTTTCCCGACTCCTGCCGCCTCCGGGCGCCCCGGCCCTCAGGCCGCCACCCGCCGCGGCGCCCTGGCCGCGCTGCTGGCGCTGGGCCTGGCCGCCTGTGCCACGGCGCCCACGCGCCAGGCTGCCCCCGAGACGCCGCCGCCGGCCCAGCCCGTGCAGCCGGTGGACCCCATCGTCCCGCTGCCGCCGCCGAAGCCGCCCAAGGTCGGCCTGGCCCTGGGCGGCGGCGCGGCGCGGGGCTTCGCGCACATCGGCGTGATCCAGGTGCTGGAAGAGAACGGCATCAAGGTGGACCTCGTGGCGGGCACCTCGGCGGGCAGTCTGGTGGCGTCGATGTATGCGTCGGGCAAGAACGGCAAGGAGCTGGCCCAGATGGCCGAGTCCATGGACGAGGGCGCCATCACCGACTGGGCCTTCCCCACGCGCGGGCTGATCCGCGGCGAGGCGCTGGCGCGCTTCGTGCGCGAGAAGACGGGCAACCGCCTGATCGAGCAGATGCCCCTGCCGCTGGGCATCGTCGCGACCGACCTCTCCGACGGCTCCCCCATCCTCTTCCGCACCGGGGACACCGGCGCGGCGGTCCGGGCCTCCAGCTCGGTGCCGGCCGTGTTCCAGCCGGTGAAGATCGGCCAGCGCGAGTACGTGGACGGCGGCCTCGTCGCGCCGGTGCCGGTGCGCTATGCCAAGCAGATGGGGGCCGAGCTGGTGATCGCGGTCGACATCTCCGAGCCGCCCGAGCCCAAGCCGCCCGGTGATGCGATGCGCATGCTGCTGCAGACCTTCTCGATCATGGGCCGCTCGATCAACAACTTCGAGCTGCGCGAGGCCGACGTCATCATCCGCCCGAAGCTGGAGGGCGTGGGCAGCGCGGACTTCTCCGCCCGCAAGCGCAGCATCCAGGCCGGGCGCGACGCCGCGCAGGCGGCGCTGCCCCAGCTGCGCCAGCGGATCGCGGCTAAGACGCGAACAGGTAGATGAACATGGCCGCGAGCACCACGGCCAGGCTCACGGTGTAGGCCATCATCAGGGCCAGCGCCCGGGGGAGCGTGCTCCACCAGCGGGTGCCGTAGGCGCGGTGCAGGGCGATCAGGGGGTGGACCATGATCGCCATGCCGCAGAACACGGCCACGGGCTCGAGCTTCACCGTCAGCAGCGCCAGCATCGCGAACCAGAACGCGTGCTGGTGCAGCGCGAAGACGAGGTGCTCGGTGTAGCGGCGGCGCTTGTCCACGTAGAAGAGCTTCAGCCACAGGGCGAATGCGGGCAGCAGGACGAACATCGCCTGCCCGAGGTGGTCCAGCGCCCGGGAGGGCAGGTCCGCGAATTCGCGCATCAGCGTGGCCTGGTCGGCCATGAGGCGGCGCTCGAGGCGCTCGCAGAAGCGCGGGCTCAGCCCCTCGCAGTAGAACTTCCCCTCGTGCGTGCCCGCGCGCCAGGGCCCGAGCTCGATCAGCGTCATCTCCCGGCGGTCCCCCTCGTCGATCACCAGCGGCGGCTGCGGTCCGATCACCACGCCCCCCTGGGGCTGGGTCCGGAGGCCGGGGGACGCCGAGGCACCGGCGGCGGACGCGGCGGAGGCGGCCGATGCCGCGGAGGCTGCGGATGCCGGGCCTTCGACGGTCCACTCCAGCTGCTGCGTGAAGCGCAGCGCCAGCAGCAGCACGAGCGAGACGGTGAGGTACAGCCGCAGCGGCAGCACGTAATGGCGGCGGCGGCCCGCCCAGTACTCGAGGGTCAGCTGCCCCGGCAGCAGGACGAGGCGCCAGAGCGTGCGCCACAGCGCGCCCTCCGTCGAGAAGTAGGCGCCGCCGAACTGCTGCAGGAACTCGCCCAGCGTGGGCGCCTTGATCTCCGTTTCCTGGCCGCAGGCGCTGCAGAAGCGCGGGCGCGGCGAGGCGAGCGGCGTGCCGCAGTTGGCACAGTGGCCGGGCACCGGGGACGGCGCCTGCAGCTGCTTGCGAAACCAGTTCATGCGACGACCGTCCACAGCAGGGAGAGGACGAACCGGCCGAATGGCGGCACGAGGGGGGCCCCGGTCCGCGACGCGCACGCCGGGGGCCGGCTCAGGCGATCGGTCAGGGGAGGACGGGCGGGCGCATGCATGGTCAGGCGCGGATGCTAGCAGCGCCATGCCGGCCCGACGCCGCCATTCGCACAGGGAGATTCCCGCCCGCGCCGCGTGCCCCGTACCGCCCGGCCGGCGCATAAAAAAAGCCCGATGCGCGGGGCATCGGGCTTCAAGGGTACCTGGGTGACGCGGCAGGCTGCCGAGCCCCACGGGGTACCGAGGAGACAACCATTCAGCGCCGGCGGGCGCTGACCATCGGCGGATCTCAGGCGGCGGTGGAGCGCTTGCCGCGCGCACCGTTCTGCGAGGCCTTCACGGCGGTGTTGGTCACGGCCTGGAAGTTGGCATCGGCCACTTCGGTGGCCTGCTTGGCCGCCTTCTGGATGTTCTCGATGGCGTTGTTGGCGGCGGCCACGGCGGACTTCACCAGGGCGACGGCATTCTCCGTGCCAGCCGGGGCGTTCTTGGCGGCGTTGTCCACCACGGCGTTGAACTTGGTCTGCACGTCAGCGAACTGGGCCTCGGCGACCTTGGCCACTTCGGCATTGGTGGCGGTGGCGATGTCGTAGAGGTGGCGGCTGTAGGCGGCGGCCTTCTCGGCGCTCGGCTGCAGCAGCGAGGTCTGCAGGGCCAGCAGCTCCTGGGCGTCCTTCACCGACAGGGCGGCCTGGGTGTTCTCGGCGACTTCGGCCAGGGTGGCCTTGGCCACCTGCAGGTTCAGCTCGACCAGCTTCTCGACGCCTTCGAAGGCCTTGTTGGTCAGGCCGAACAGGGTTTCGACATTGGCCTTGTGTGCGGCGAAGATTTGTTCTGCAGTCAGCATGATGCTCTCCTGAGTCTGGGCGGGGGAACCCGCGGGTGTCCTGATGGATACGTCGTGACAGCGATAATGTTGCACTGCAACATGAATCGCATTGTGAAGGGCTCGCCGGCCGCTTGCAAGCACTTTTTGCTGCGCCGCAGCAAAAGGGGACAAATGTCGCGGCAGGTCACAATCCGCGGGCGTCTTCACAGCGCTGTCACCCCGCTCTGCTGGGGTGGCGCCCCGGCCTTGTGGAGACCTCCAGAACCCATCCAGGCACGAACACGGGATCCATGCAGGCCTTCCATGCCGACGCCCATGCGCTGAATCTGCCGGCGCAGCACCGCTTTCCGCAGGCCAAGTACCGCCTGCTGCGCGAGCGCATCGAGGCCGATCCCGGCGCCGTGTGGCTCTGCCCCGCGCCGGCGGCGAGCGAGGCCGAGCTCGCCCTGGCGCACGAGCCGGACTACATCGCCCGGGTGCTGGAGGGCCAGCTGAGCGAGGCCGAGCAGCGCGAGATCGGCTTCCCATGGTCGCCCGCCATGCCGGTGCGCTCCCGGCACTCGGTGGGCGCGACCATCGCGGCGGCCCGCGCCGCCCTGGCCGAGGGCGTGGCCATGAACCTGGCCGGGGGCACGCATCACGCCTATGCCCACAAGGGCAGCGGCTACTGCGTGTTCAATGACGTGGCGGTGGCGGCGCGTCTGATGCAGGCCGAGTGGCACCGGGCGCGTGGCAGCAGTCGGCCCGGCCTGCGCGTGCTGATGATCGACCTCGACGTGCACCAGGGCAACGGCACGGCGGCCATCTTCCGGGACGACCCGAGCGTCTTCACCCTCTCGCTGCACGGAGCGCGCAACTTCCCCTTCCGCAAGGAGGCCAGCAGCCTGGACGTCGAGCTGCCGGACGGCACGGGCGATGAGGCCTATCTTGCGGCCCTGGACGGGGCCCTGGCCGCGGTGGCGCAGCGCCTGCAGGCGCACCCGCCGGGGCTCGCCTTCTACCTGGCCGGCGCCGACCCGCACGAGGGCGACCGCCTCGGCCGGCTCAAGCTCACCGCCGCGGGCCTGCTGGCGCGGGACGAGCGCGTGCTGGACTGGCTCTGGCAGCGGCGTCTGCCCGTCGCCCTGAGCATGGCCGGCGGCTACGGGGCGGACCTCGCCGCCATGGTCGAGGTGCAGTTCGCGACCGTGCGCGCCGCGTCGCGCGCGTGGCAGCGCTGGCAGGAAGCCGATGGAACAATCGCCCCATGACGACCGCCGCCCCCGCCCCCCGCGCTGACGCCCGGCCCGGCCCCGAGCCCCGCAGTGCCTTCGCCCGCTTCGTGCCGCTCACCACGCGCTGGATGGACAACGATCTCTACGGCCATCTCAACAACGTCATCTACTACAGCCTCTTCGACACGGCCGTGAACCAGTACCTCATCGAGCAGGGGGCTCTGGACCTGCACGGCGGCACGGTGATCGGCCTGGTGGTGGAGACGCGCTGCAACTACTTCGAGTCCCTGGCCTTCCCGCAGCGCGTGGAAGCAGGCCTGCGCGTGGCGCATCGCGGGCGCTCCAGCGTGCGCTACGAGATCGGCCTGTTCGCCGAGGGCGCGCCGCTGAGCGCCGCGCGCGGCCACTTCGTCCATGTCTACGTCGACCGCGAGTCGCGCCGCCCCGTGCCGGCCCTGCCCGCGGCCTACCTCAATGCCCTGCAAGCCCTGGAAGGATTTCCCCTGTGAGCGTCTTTGATCGACCCAGCCCCGAGGCCCAGGCGGCCGTGGACGAGGCCATCCGCACCCGCCATTCGATGCGGGCCTTCCTGCCCACGCCCGTCCCGCGTGAGACCCTGGAGGACCTCCTGCGCGTGGCCGCCCGCGCGCCGTCCGGCACCAACACCCAGCCCTGGCAGGTGCACGTGCTCACCGGCGCCGCGCTGCAGCGCCTGAGCGACCGCATCATGGCCGTCTACAACGACCCGGCGGCCCTGGCCGAGCACCAGGAGGAGTACGCCTACTACCCGCGCGAGTGGACCTCGCCCTACATCGACCGCCGCCGCAAGGTCGGCTGGGACCTGTACGGCCTGCTGGAGATCACCAAGGGCGACAAGGCCCGCATGCACGCGCAGCACGGCCGCAACTACCGCTTCTTCGATGCGCCGGTCGGGCTGATCTTCAGCATCGACCGCGTGATGCAGCAGGGCAGCTGGCTCGACTACGGCATGTTCCTCGAGAACCTCATGGTCGCCGCCCGCGGCCGCGGCCTGCACACCTGCCCGCAGGCGGCCTTCACGCAGTTCCACCGCCTGATCGCCGAGGAGCTGCAGTTCGCCCCCGAGCAGATGCTGGTGTGCGGCATGGCCCTGGGCTACGCCGACCCCGCGGCCATCGAGAACAGCCTCGTGACCGAGCGCGCCTCGCTGGACGAGTTCGTCCGTTTCCTCGACACCTGAGGCGCCCCATGAGCCCCACCAAGCCCGCCGTGTTCGTGGCCCGCCGCATCTTCCCGGACATCGTGGAGCGGCTGCGCGCGCACGCCGACGTCGACGAGACCGACAGCGACGAGCCGCTGCCGCCCGAGCAGCTGATCCGGCGCCTGCAGGGGAAGACGGGCGTCTTCGCCACCGGCACCGAGCGCATCGACGCCGCGCTGCTGGACGCCTGCCCGGACCTGCGCGCCGTCTGCCTGATGACCGTGGGCTACAACAACGTCGACCTGGCGGCCTGCACGGCCCGCGGCGTGCGCGTGAGCAATGCGCCGGACGTGCTGACCGAGACCACCGCCGACTTCGGCTTCGCACTGATGCTGGCAGCGGCACGCCGCATCAGCGACGCGGAGCGCTACCTGCGCGAGGGGCGCTGGCAGCAGTGGCATGTCGACCTGCTCGTGGGAGCGGACATCCACGGCCGCACGCTGGGCATCCTGGGCATGGGCCGCATCGGGCAGGCCATTGCGCGGCGCGGCGCGCTGGGCTTCGGCATGCGGGTGATCTATCACAACCGCAGCCGCCTCGCGCCCGCGCTGGAGCAGCCGCTGGGCGCACGCTGGGTCAGCAAGGACGAGCTGCTGCGCGAGGCCGACCACCTGGTCATCGTCGTGCCCTACAGCCCCGAGGCCCATCACCTGGTGGACGCGGACGCCCTGGCGCTCATGAAGCCCACGGCCACGCTGACCAACATCGCGCGCGGCGGCATCGTGGACGACGCCGCCCTGGCCGCGGCGCTGCAGGCCGGTCGCCTGGCCGCGGCGGGCCTGGACGTGTTCGAGGGCGAGCCCGAGGTGCACCCGGACCTGCTGGCCTGCCGCAACGTCGTGCTGACGCCGCACATCGCCAGCGCCTCCATTCCCACGCGCCGCGCCATGTGCGACCTGGCGGTGGACAACCTCATCGCCGCGCTGACGGGGGGCGCGATGAAGACGCCGCTGAACTGAGGCGCCTGCGCGGCCGGGCGTGCCCCTTGCCCAGGGGACGTCCCCCGTTCCGTCGTGACGCCGTGCTGCCGTTCAGGGTACACAGGCGTCAGGCCACGTCCGTGTTCACCCCTTGTGAAGGAGGAGCCTCCCATGATTGCCTATCTCAGCTTTGACGGCTGCTGCGACGCCGCCCTGGATTTCTATGCGGCCTGCCTCGGCGGCCGCAAGACCATGCGGTCCACCTATGCGGAGGCGCCGGCCTCGCCCGACATGCCGGCCCCGCCGGACGCCTGGAAGGACCGCATCATGCACGCCCGCCTGGAGGCCTGCGGGCTGACGCTGATGGGCTCGGACATGCCGCCGGGCATGCCCTTCGAGGGCTACAAGGGCTTCACCCTCACCGTGCCTGCCCGCGACAAGGCCGAGGGCGAACGCCTGTTCCGGGCCCTGTCCGACGGCGGCAAGGTCACGATGCCCTATGGCGCGACCTTCTGGTCCCCGGGCTTCGGCATGCTGGTGGACCGCTTCGGCGTCCCCTGGATGGTGAACACCGAGCCTGCCGCGGCCTGAGCGGTCGGAGCGGTCGGCGGCGCTCAGTCGGCGCTCAGGCGGCGGGCGCAGGCCCGCGCACGACGCGCACCGGCACCGTGCCGTCGAGGGCGCGGGCGCGCAGCTGGCCGCAGCCGCCGTCCACGTCCTGTCCCGCGGAGTTGCGCAGCTTGGTCAGCACGCCGCGGCGGTGCAGCTGGCGGGCGATCTCGGCGGCCCGCTCCCAGGCCGGGCGCCGGAAGGGCAGCTCCGGCACGCTGTTGTAGGGAATCATGTTGAGCACGCCAAAGCGGCCCTTGAGCAGGCGCACGATGCCGTCGAGCTCGTCCTCGCCGTCGTTCACGCCGTCGATGAGCGTCCACTGGTACTGGATGGGGTAGCCGCTGAGCCGCGCATAGCGCTCGCCCTCGGCCACGATCTCCTCGGGCGTAAGGCGGGGGGCGCGCGGCAGCAGCTGCTCGCGAAGCGCCGCCTTGCTCGTGTGCAGGGACAGCGCCAGCGCGGGCTTCACCGGCCCCTGCGGCAGGCGCTCGAACACGCGCGGGTCGCCCACCGTCGAGAACACCAGGCTCTTGTGGCCGATATTGCCCGCGGTGCCCAGCAGCTCGATGGCCTCCATCACGTGCTCGAGGTTGTGGGCCGGCTCGCCCATGCCCATGAACACGACCTTCTTCACCGGCCGCTGGCGGCGGGCCAGCACCACCTGCGCGACGATCTCGGCACTGGTGACCTGGCGCAGCAGGCCCGAGCGGCCCGTCATGCAGAACTGGCAGCCCACCGCGCAGCCGACCTGGCTGGAGACGCACAGCCCGTCCCGCGGCAGCAGCACGCTCTCGACCGTCTGGCCGTCGCCCAGCTCGACGAGCAGACGCCTGGAGCCGTCCTGTGCGGGGTGCTCGCTCTGCACGCGGGCCAGCGCCTCGAGCTCAGCCTCCAGTGCGGGCAGCGCCTCGCGCAGGGTCTTGGGCAGGAAGTCCTCGATGGGGCGCTTGGCGGTGGCCTGGGGCAGGGCCTGGCTCCAGAGCCGCAGGACGCGGTGCTCGTGCTTCGGCAGGGCGCCGAGCGCGCGCAGGCGGTCCCGGATGTCTTGGAGGCTGTGGAGGCGCGGCATGGTGAGCGCCGGATTTTATGCGGCGTCGCGGCCTTGGCCGCGGTGCCGGGCCGTGCGCCAGCCGGCGTGACGGACGGCCGGCAAGCCGGGTGCCTGAGACAATCGCGCCATGACTCTTGCCGAACTGCTCCTGCTGGCCTGCCTGGCCCTGATCGTCGTCCTGCTCGTGCTGGCCCTGCGTCCGCGCCAGCCCTCGGAATCCCCGCAGCTGCAGGCCCTGCTGCAGGGACAGGAAGCGCAGAGCCGCCAGACGGAGCGCCTGGAGCGCGAGCTGCGCGAGGAGCTGCAGCGCAGCAGCACGGCGCTGCGGCAGGAGACGCTCGGCCAGCTGGCGCAGTTCCAGCAGGCGCTGATGGGGCAGAGCGGCGACGCCGTGCGGACGCAGAACGAGCAGATCGACAGCCTGCGCGTGCAGCTCGCGAGCCTGCAGACCGCGCTGTCGCAGGGCCTGCAGGCCACGACGCAGTCGCTGGCGGCGCAGGCCCTGGCCGCGCGCGAGGCGCAGGACGCGGCCCAGCTGCGCAGCAGCCAGGCGCAGGCCGAGAGCCTGGCCCAGCTCGCGCAGGGCCTGCGTGAGCAGCTCAAGCAGCTGCAGCAGGGCAACGAGCAGCGCCTGGCGGAGCTGCGTCTCACCGTCGAGCAGCGCCTGCAGTCCATCCAGCAGGACAACGAGAAGAAGCTCGAGCAGATGCGGGCCACCGTCGACGAGAAGCTGCACGCCACGCTGGAGCAGCGCCTCGGCGAGAGCTTCAAGCAGGTGGCCGACCGCCTGGAGCAGGTCCACAAGGGCCTCGGGGAGATGCAGAACCTGGCGCGGGACGTCGGCTCGCTCAACCGCGTGCTGACCAATGTGAAGACGCGTGGCATCTTCGGCGAGGTGCAGCTGGCCGGTCTGCTGGAGCAGGTCTTCACGCCCGAGCAGTACGCGTCCAATGTGGCCACGCTGCCGGGCTCCAGCGAGCGTGTGGAGTTCGCGATCAAGCTGCCGGGCCAGCGCGAGGACGGCGCGCCGCTGTGGCTGCCGATCGACGCCAAGTTCCCCCGCGAGGACTACGAGCGCCTCCTGGAGGCCCAGGACCGCGCCGACGCGGCGGCCGTCGAGCAGGCCGCCAAGGCCATCGAGGCACGCCTGCGCCTGGAGGCCCGCACCATCCGCGAGAAGTACATCGGCCCGCCGCACACCACGGACTTCGGCATGCTCTTCGTGCCCACGGAAGGCCTCTACGCCGAGGCCCTGCGCCGCCCCGGCCTGGTCGAGGCGCTGCAGCGCGAGCACAAGGTGATGCTGGTCGGCCCGACGACGCTGCTGGCGACGCTGTCCAGCCTGCAGATGGGCTTCCGCACGCTGGCGCTGGAGAAGCGATCGGCCGAGGTGTGGGAGGTGCTGGGCGCCGTCAAGACAGAGTTCGGCAAGTTCGGCGACGTGCTGGCCAAGACCAAGAAGAAGCTGGAAGAGGCGAGCAACACCATCGATGCCGCCGAGGTCCGCACCCGCGCCATGACGCGCAAGCTCAAGACCGTGGAGGCGCTGCCCGAGGACAGCACCCAGCGCCTGCTGGCCCTGGGCCTCGCGGACGCCGGTGAGGACGAGCCCGCATGACGGACCCCGAGCCCGCCGCGCCTGACGATCCTGCCGCCACGAAGGCCTCGCTGAGCGCCGCCTTTCCCTGGGTCATCACCAGCCTGATTGCGGTGCACGCGTGCATGTCCGTCACGCGCGTGGCCGCGAGCCTGTGGGTGCTGCGCGAGGGGCACGGAGAGATGGCCGTCGGCCTGCTGCTGAGTCTGTTCGCGCTGGCGCCCATCGTCCTGGCCCTGTGGGCGGGGCGCCTCGCGGACCGGCATGGCTTCCATCGCCCGGTGGGCCTCGGCGTCTGCATGGCGGGCGCGGGGGCGCTGGTGGCCTGGGGCTCGATGCAGCTGTGGGCGATCGCGCTGAGCGGCCTGCTGAGCGGCGGTGCCGTGGCGGTGGCGGCCGTGGCCATCCAGCGCGAGGCCGGGCTGATGGCCTCGGGGCCGTCCGAGCTCAAGAAGGTCTTCAGCTGGGTGGCGCTGGGGCCGGCGCTGTCCAACGCCATCGCGCCCATCCTGACCGGCCTGCTGATCGACCACGCCGGCTTCCGCTGGGCCTTCGCGCTGGCCGTGCTGCTGCCGCCGCTGGCCTGGCTCATCGCCCGGCAGGTGCCGCGCCACACGCCCCCGCCGCAGACGATGGCGGCCCGCCAGCGGCCCGCCTGGGATCTGCTGAAGCTCCAGTCCCTGCGCCGCCTGCTGTTCGTGAACATCATCCTGTCGGCCTGCTGGGACGCGCACAGCTTCGTCGTGCCCGTGGTGGGCCACGCCAAGGGGCTGAGCGCCTCCAGCATCGGCCTGGTGCTCGCCTCGTTCGCGGTGGCGGCCACGGGCGTGCGCCTGGCCATCGTCCGCTGGGGCGAGGCGGTGGAGGAGCTGCGCGCCCTGCGCTGGGCCATGGGTCTGGCCATGCTGATGCTGGCCGTCTATGCCTGGCTGCCGGGCACGCCGGGGCTGATGCTGGGCTCCGCGCTGCTCGGGGTGGCACTCGGTTCCGTGCAGCCCATGGTGCTGTCGATGCTGCACCGCGTGACGCCGCATGACGCCCATGGGCAGGCGCTGGGCCTGCGCATGCTGATGATCAACGCCGCCACGGTGGGCATGCCGGCGGGCTTCGGCCTGCTGGCCGCCGCCACGATCCACGCCGCCCCCATGTGGCTGATGGCCGGGCTGCTGGGCGGCGCCCAATGGCTGGCGCGGGGCATCCGCATCAAGGCCTGAACGGGCCTGACGTCGAGCCTGCGCGGCCCGCATCGCCGCCGCCGGGCTCGCGCCCTCGATCGACAAATGCTTACGGGTGCTCACGGCTCGTGACCGACAAGTCGGAGTGGGCGCGATATCTTCCCGCACCCGCAGGCGATTGCCGCGGGACGTGGCAGCCGAGGAGGGCTGCCGGGCGGCCGCCCCTGTCTGCACACCGGCTCGGATCGAAGCCGTGGCGCCAGGGCGGCGAGGAGATACAGCGAGGAGAGTTTCGAATGGCGACGATTGCCCTGCACGTGGACGGGCAGGCAACCCCCTATCACGTGCACAAGACCCTGCCCTGGTGGCTGCGGCCGATCGGCCAGCCCCTGCCCAGCTACGGGCGGGCCAAGAGTTACGGATTGTGGATCGCCCCGACGAAGACGCTGTCCACCTGGTGGATGCGCCAGGCGGTGGACGCCGTCTTCCTGAACGCCGACGGCACCGTGGCGCGGGTGGTCACGGGCGTGCGCCCGTGGCGCACCGTGCGATGCCAGGAGGCGCGCTCCGTGCTCAAGCTGCGCGCCGGCATGGCCCGCCGCCTGGGGCTGGCGCCGGGGACCGCGCTCGATCTGGCGACCTGATCCCGGCCGCCGCCGGTGTCACGGCGGGCCGGCCGGAGTCACCGCTGCCGCGACCCCTCGGCCGAGGCGTCGCGGGTGCCGCCGTGCGGCCATGCGCACTGACCGCCACTGGCCGCCGTTGAGCGCATCGCCGCCGTCAGGCCGCGACCCCGGGCGTCAGGCGGCCTCGGTCGCCATGCCCTGGTGGCGCAGCAGGGCCTCGATGCTGGGTTCGCGGCCCCGGAAGGCCTTGAAGTTGTCCATGGCGTCGCGCGAACCACCCACTTCCAGGATGTTCTCGAGGTAGCGCCGGCCCACGGCGGGATTGAACACGCCTTCTTCCTCGAAGGCGCTCCAGGCATCGGCCGAGAGCACCTCCGCCCACTTGTAGCTGTAGTAGCCGGCCGAGTAGCCGCCCGCAAAGATGTGGGAGAAGCTGTGCTGGAAGCGGTTGAAGGCGGGCGGCGGGTTGACGGAGACCTCCGCGCGCACCTCGTCCAGCACCTGCTGGATGCGCTGCTCGCTGCCGGGTTCGGCATGCAGGCGCATGTCGAACAGCGCGAACTCGATCTGGCGCAGCGTCTGCAGGCCCGCCTGGTAGTTCTTGGCCGCCACCATCTTGTCGTAGAGGCTGCGGGGCAGCGGCTCGCCGGTGTCCACATGGCGGGAGAGCTGCTGCAGCACCTCCCATTCCCAGCAGAAGTTCTCCATGAACTGGCTCGGGAGCTCGACGGCGTCCCATTCCACGCCGGAGATGCCCGAGACGCCGGCTTCCTCGACCTGCGTCAGCAGATGGTGCAGGCCATGGCCAACCTCGTGGAAGAGGGTGGTGACGTCGTCATGGGTCAGCAGGGCCGGCTTGTCGCCCACGGGGGATGCGAAGTTGCACACCAGGTGCGCCACCGGCAGCTGCAGCATGCCCTCGGGGCGGCGCCAGCGGCCGCGCACCTCGTCCATCCAGGCGCCGGGGCGCTTGCCGGTGCGGGCGTAGAGGTCCAGGTAGACCTGCCCGATGACGGCCCCCTGGCGCTCCAGGCGGTAGAAGCGCACGGACTCATGCCAGACCTCGGCCGTATCCGCCACCAGGCGCACGCCGAAGACGCGTTCCAGGATGCTGAACAGGCCCTCGAGCACGCGCGGGAGGGTCAGGTATTGCTTCACCTCCTGGTCGCTGAAGGCGTAGCGGGCCATCTTCAGCTTCTCGGAGACGTAGGCCTGGTCCCAGGCCTTGAGCTCGCCGTCCGGGAACTCGGCGGCCAGCTGCTCACGGGCGAAGGCGCGCAGGGCGTCGAGGTCGCGCTGGGCATGCGGGCGCGCCTTGGCGGCCAGCTCGCGCAGGAAGGTCATCACCTGGGCGGGCGATTCCGCCATCTTGGGCACCAGGGAGACCTCGGCGTAGTTCGCATAGCCCAGCAGACGGGCCTCCTCCTGGTGCAGCGCCAGCATCTCCTGCATGAGGGCGCTGTTGTCCCACTCGGGCTTGTCGCCCAGCTCGCTGGCGCGGGTGACGTAGGCCCGGTAGACGCGCTCGCGCAGCGGACGGTGGCTGGCGTACTGCATCACCGGCAGGTAGCAGGGGAAGTGCAGCGTGATCTTGTGCAGGCCGGGCTTGCCGTCGGCCTCGGCGGCCTGGGCCGTCTGGGTGCGCACATCGTCGGGCACGCCCTGCATCTCCTCGGGTGTCGCGTAGTGCGTCCAGCCGTCGGTGGCGTCCATCACGTGCTCGCTGAAGGCCTGGCCCAGCTCGGCCGCGCGTTCCTGGATGGCGGCGAATCGCGTCTTGGCCTCGCCCTGCAGGTCGGCGCCGGAGAGCACGAAGTCGCGGATCCAGTGCCGCAGCGCCTGCTGCCGTGCGGCATTCAGCGTGGCGCCCTGCGTCTGCTGGATGGCCTTGTACTTGGCGAAGAGCGTCTCGTCGGCGCCCAGGCCCGTGTAGAACTCCGTCACCGCGGGCAGCATGGCGTTGTAGGCCTCGCGCAGCGCGGGCGTGTTGGCCACGGCGTTGAGGTGGCTGACCGCGCCCCAGGCCACGGACAGCCGCTCGGTGGCGGTGCTCAGGAGGCGCTCCAGGGTGTCGAAGTCCGCCGGGGTGGTCGGTGCCGTCGCGTCGGCCTGGGCCTGCCGCGCGCCGGCCAGCAGTTCGGTGATGGCCGGCTGGATGTGCTCCGGGCGGATGCTCGCGAAGGCGGGCAGGGGGGCGGTACTGAGCAGCGGGTTGTTCAAGGGATCTCCCTGGGCGCGGGTGCCTCTGGTGGTGTCGATGGTACGCGGGCAGGCGCGCCGGCTCCCGCGAGCCCGGCACGCCCCTGGACGCTGCGGGGACTCAGCGGCCCGCCGCCGCGCGCTCGGCCGATTCCATGGTGTTGACCAGCAGCATCGTGATGGTCATGGGGCCCACGCCGCCCGGCACCGGGGTCAGGTAGCCGGCCACGGGCAGCAGGCCGTCGAAGTCGACGTCCCCGCAGAGCTTGCCTTCGTCATTGCGGTTCATGCCGACATCGATCACGACGGCGCCAGGCTTGATCATGTCGGCGGTCAGCACGTTGCGCTTGCCCACGGCCGCCACGACCACATCGGCCTGGCGCGTCATGGCGGCGAGGTCGGCCGTGCCGCTGTGGCAGATGGTGACGGTGGCATTGGCCTGCAGCAGCATCATGGCCATGGGCTTGCCGACGATGTTGGAGCGGCCGATCACCACGGCATGCTTGCCGCGCAGGTCCTTCATGCCGATGCTCTCCAGCATCTTCATGCAGCCATAGGGCGTGCAGGCCTTGAAACCGGTCTCGCCGACCATCAGCGCGCCGGCCGAGGCGACGTGGAAACCGTCGACATCCTTCAGCGGCGAGATGGCCTCGATGACCTTGTGATCGTCGATGTGCTTGGGCAGGGGCAGCTGCACGAGGATGCCGTGGATGGCCGGGTCGGCGTTGAGCGCCTCGACGCGGGCCAGCAGCTCGGCCTCGGTCAGGGCGGCGTCGTACTTCTCGAGCACCGAGTGGAAGCCGACGTCCTCGCAGGCCTTCACCTTGTTGCGCACATAGACCTGGCTGGCGGGGTTGTCGCCCACGAGGATCACGGCGAGGCCGGGCTTGATGCCTTGAGGGGCGAGGGCGGCGGCGCGCTGCGCCACCTCCGTGCGAAGCTGCTTGGAGAGGGCGACACCGTCGATGAGGGTTGCGGTCATGGGTGAAAAGGCTCCGGAGAATGCAAAAAGCCGCTGGGTTGTCAGCGGCTTTTCCGAGATGGGACGGGGGTCAGGCCTTGGGCTGGCCAGAGGCACCGAGGGCGATCTTGAGCAGGTCGGCGACGGTGTTGGCGTTGAGCTTCTCCATGATGTTGGCGCGGTGCGCCTCCACCGTCTTGATGCTGATGCCCAGGTCGTCGGCGATCTGCTTGTTCAGGCGGCCGGCGACGATGCGCTCCAGCACCTGCGCCTCGCGCGTCGTCAGGCGGGACAGCAGGGCGTCGCGGCTGGCGGCTTCCTGGTGCTGCGAGAACTCGACGCGGGCCTGCTCCAGCATGCGCTCGACGAGGGCCAGCAGCTCCTCTTCCTTGAAGGGCTTCTCGATGAAGTCCATCGCGCCCTTCTTCATGGTGTTCACGGCCATCGGGACGTCACCGTGGCCGGTGATGAACACGGCGGGCAGCGGGCTCTTGCGCTCCAGCAGCTTGTCCTGCAGGTCCAGGCCGCTCATGCCTTCCATGCGCACGTCGGTGATCAGGCAGGCGACTTCGCGGGGGTCGTAGCGGCTCAAGAAGGACTCGGCGGAATCGAAGCACTTCACGCGGTAGTCCTTGCCCTCCAGCAGCCATTGCAGGGAATCTCGCACTGCTTCATCGTCATCGACAACGTAGACGGTACCCTTCTTCGGAATCAGGCTCATGGTGTTTCGGCAGTGTTTGAGGCAGTGCCCGGCGCCTCGTGGCGCGGGATTTCGACGGGGATGGTGAAGGAGAACCTGCACCCCACGATCGCCGAGCCATTGTATAAGTTCTCAGCGCGGATCCGGCCCTGGTGGGACTCCACGATAGACCGGCATAACCCTAGTCCGATGCCCATGCCATCGGCCTTGGTGGAGAAGAAGGCCTCGTACATCCGCACGATGACTTCCTCGGGCAAGCCCGGACCCATGTCGGTCACGGAAAACTCGATGTTGGCCCCCAGCTCCGGCGTGTGTTTGGGCACGACGCGCAGCTCGATGTGGCGGCGCGAGACCGGCAGCCCGGCGTTGTCGATGGCCTCGGCGGCGTTCTTGAGCAGGTTCATCAGCACCTGCTCGATCAGGATGGGATCGACCATCAGCGTCGGCAGGCGCTGCGCCACATAGGTGTGGATGGCCACGTTGCGGCGGCGCAGCTCGATGCCGGCCAGCTCGACGGCATCCTCGACGATGTCATGCGCCTGCGAGGGCGCGCGCTGCGGCTCGCTGCGCTTCACGAAGTTGCGGATGCGGTGAATGATCTGCCCGGCCCGCTGCGCCTGCTTGGCCGTCTTCTCGAGCGCGGCGAGCAGGTCGTCCTTGCCGATCTGGTCGTTGCGCACGCGCGAGACCATGCCGTTGCAGTAGTTCGTGATGGCGGTCAGCGGCTGGTTCAGCTCGTGCGCCACGCTCGAGGCCATCTCGCCCATCGTCATCAGGCGGCTCGTGACCTGGGCCTTCTCGGCCTGCTGCGCGGCCTGCTCCTCCGCACGGCGGCGGGCCGTGATGTCGGTCGCGATCAGCATCTGCGCCAGGCGGCCGTCCGTCCACTGCAGGTAGCGCGCACGCACGTCGAACCACATCTCCAGGCTGTCGATGTAGACCTCGCGCGGGTCCGCGCCCACTTCCATCAGCGGCTGCGCGGGCAGGCCGGAGTAGTCGTCGACCTCCTCGTCGTGGTCCGGGTCCTCCTTGCTGCGGCTGAGCTGCCCGCCGGCCAGCATCGCGTGGCCCTTGGGGTCGGCGCCGAACCACAGCCGGTAGCTGCGGTTGGCGAAGAGCAGCTCGCCCTGCTGCACGGACAGCACCGACACCGCCGCATCGAGGCCTTCCAGCACGGTCGTGAAGCGCTCATGCGAGGCCGAGAGCTGGTCGCGCACCCGCTTGGCCTCGGTGATGTTGGTCATCGAGGTCATCCAGCCCGTCTGCTTGCCCTTGGGGTCGATCAGGGGCGAGACGTACATGCGGGCGTCGAAGGTGGTGCCGTCCTTGCGCATGACCTTCACCTCGGCACCGCCGGCCGGGCTGCGGCCCTGGATCTCCTGCTGCAGCAGGCGGGCGTTCTCCTCGTAGCGGTCGGGGGGCCAGTAGGGGAAGGGCGGCTTGCGGCCGATCAGCTCGCCTTCCGAGAAGCCCGTCATCGCGCAGAAGGCGGGGTTCACGTAGGAGATGCGCGACTCCATGTCCATGGCGCGCATGCCGGTGAGCATGGAGTTCTCCATGGCCCGGCGGAAGTTGGTCTCGTTGATGAGCGCGTTCTGCGCCTGCATGCGGCGGCGCATGTGCTTCCAGGTGCCCAGCAGCATCCAGACGGTCAGCACCGACAGCGCCACCACCATCCAGAAGAGCGTGTTGGAGATCAGGCCCACCGAGGTGCGGTAGCCCTGGCCGCGCAGCACTAGACCATTGAAGGCCGGCGCCAGCGGCACCTCGTGGAAGATGGACGGCTTCTTGAGCTTCTGCCCCGGCATGGGCGTGACGGTGCTGGCCACGACGAGGTCGCGCGAGTCCAGCACGGCGATGGCGTGGCGCACGGCGACGTCGGACGGCACGTAGTAGCGCAGCAGGCCCTCCACCGTGTACTCGGCGATCAGCACGCCGGAGAAGCCCGTGCGGTCGATCAGCGGCACCTGGATCTGGAAGACCATGGTGTTGTTGGCGTCGCTGAAGGCCTGGGAGTAGGCCGGCTGGCGGCGCTCCTTGACGAGCTGGAAGACGCTCTCGGCGGCGCTGCCGGGGGTGCCGGCCGGCATGGACGGATCGCCGCCGTCCAGGGCCATGAGGCTGTCCGCCTGGTAGCCCGCGGCGCTGACGCTGGCGCGCCGCTCGCGGCGGTTGCTGAGCCAGGTCACGTGGGTGATCTCGGGCCGGTCGCGCGCCCAGGTGCTGGCCTGGGTGTTGAACTCGTGGGTGTCGGTCGCGCGGGTGGCGATCTCCCGGGCGATGCGCACCAGCTGCTCCTGGTTCTCGATCAGACGCAGCTGGATCTGTTTCTGGGCGATCTCAGTGTCGCGCTTGACGGCCTCCTGCTCGCGCTCTATTTCCTCGTTACGCAGGTACCAGAAGGCCAGGATGATGGCCGCCAGGAACAGCAGGACGGAGATCAGGGGGCCGAGTGTGGCGAAGCGGTCCTGGCGGGAAGGGGACTGGCGGCGCCACCATGTGGTGGCCAGCAAACGCAGGGGCTGAGACCAGCGACGAAGCTGGCTCTTGACATCAAAACGCGAAGACATGGCGCGGATTATCGGGCGGCGGCACCGGTGGCCGTCAGCGAGCAATCCCTTTGACCGCCCATTCGCGGTGATTGGAATTGCACAATGTGAAACGCTATCGCACGATTTGGAAAAATCGGGGAGGCTGTGCGACACTCCGGCCGGAACTTCGGCGGGCCCCGGGATTGCTGCGTCTGTGGCGGCAATTGGCGGCGGTCAAGCCTGGCATCCACATCGCGACACCCGAGATTTGCAAGGAGACAGCATGTCCGCGCAGCCCCAGTCCCTCCCAGGCGCAGCCGCCCAAGATATCGACGCCCTCGAGACCAAGGAATGGCTCGACGCGCTGTCCGCCGTCATCGGTGAGGAAGGAGGCGAGCGCGCCCACTTCCTGCTCAACACGCTGATCGACCACGCCCGGCAGTCGGGCATCGACGTGCCCTTCTCGGCCCACACGCCGTACATCAACACGATCCCGGCCGACCAGGAAGCCCGCTGCCCCGGCAACATCGAGATCGAGAAGCGCCTGCGCGCCTACATGCGCTGGAACGCCATGGCCATGGTCGTGCGCGCCAACCGCCTGAACCCGGCGGACGGCGGCGACCTCGGCGGCCACATCGGCTCTTTCGCCTCCCTCGCGTCCATGCTGGGCGCCGGCTTCAACCACTTCTGGCACGCCGAGAGCGAGAAGCATGGCGGCGACCTGCTCTACATCCAGGGCCACAGCGCGCCCGGCATCTACGCCCGCGCCTTCCTGGAGGGCCGCCTGAACGAGGCCCAGCTCGACAGCTTCCGCCAGGAAGTCGATGGCAAGGGCCTGTCCAGCTACCCGCACCCCAAGCTGATGCCGGACTTCTGGCAGTTCCCGACGGTCTCGATGGGCCTGGGCCCCTTGATGGCCATCTACCAGGCCCGCTTCCTGAAGTACCTGCACGCCCGCGGCATCGCCGACACCGCCAGCCGCAAGGTCTGGGCCTTCATGGGCGACGGCGAGATGGACGAGCCGGAAAGCCTGGGCGCCATCGGCCTGGCCGCGCGCGAGGGCCTGGACAACCTGGTCTTCGTCATCAACTGCAATCTGCAGCGCCTGGACGGCCCGGTGCGTGGCAACGGCAAGATCATCCAGGAACTGGAAGGCGAGTTCCGCGGCAGCGGCTGGAACGTCATCAAGCTGATCTGGGGCAAGGGCTGGGACGAGCTCCTGGCGCGCGACAAGAGCGGCAAGCTCAAGCAGCTCATGATGGAGACGCTGGACGGCGACTACCAGGCCATGAAGGCCAATGACGGCGCCTACGTCCGCAAGCACTTCTTCGGCAAGTACCCCGAGACCGCCAAGCTCGTCGAGCACATGAGCGACGAGGAGATCTTCGAGCTGCGCCGCGGGGGCCACCAGCCCGAGAAGGTCTACGCCGCCTTCCACGCCGCCCACAACAACGGCACGGGCCAGCCCACGGTGCTGCTGGTCAAGACCGTCAAGGGCTATGGCATGGGCAAGGCCGGTGAAGGCAAGAACACCGTCCACCAGACCAAGAAGCTGACGGACGACGACATCAAGTACATCCGCGACCGCTTCGGCATCCCCGTGCCGGACAGCGAGCTGCCCAAGCTGCCCTACTACAAGCCGGCCGACGACACGCCCGAGATGCGCTACCTGCACGAGCGCCGTCAGGCCCTGGGTGGCTACCTGCCCAAGCGCCGCGTGAAGGCCGACGAGAGCTTCGTCACGCCGCCGCTGGACACCTTCAAGGCCGTGCTGGAGCCCACCGCGGAAGGCCGGGAGATCTCCACGACCCAGGCCTACGTCCGCTTCCTCACGCAGCTGCTGCGCGACAAGGAGCTCGGCCCGCGCGTGGTGCCCATCCTGGTGGACGAGGCCCGCACCTTCGGCATGGAAGGCCTGTTCCGCCAGATCGGCATCTACAACCCCAAGGGCCAGCTCTACACCCCGGTCGACAAGGACCAGGTGATGTACTACCGCGAGGACAAGGCCGGCCAGATCCTGCAGGAAGGCATCAACGAGGCCGGCGGCATGGCCAGCTGGATCGCGGCGGCCACGAGCTACTCGACGAACAACCGGGTGATGATCCCGTTCTACGTCTACTACTCGATGTTCGGCTTCCAGCGCATCGGCGACCTGGCCTGGGCGGCGGGCGACATGCAGGCCCGCGGCTTCCTGCTGGGCGGCACCTCCGGGCGCACGACGCTCAACGGTGAAGGCCTGCAGCACGAGGATGGCCACAGCCACATCCTGGCCGGCACCATCCCGAACTGCATCTCCTACGACCCGACCTTCGCGCACGAAGTCGCCGTGATCATGCACAACGGCCTGAAGCGCATGGTGGAGAACCAGGAGAACGTGTTCTTCTACATCACGCTGCTCAACGAGAACTACCCGATGCCCGGGCTGAAGGCCGGCACCGAGGCGCAGATCCTCAAGGGCATGTACCTGCTGGACGAAGCCCAGGCCGGCAGCGCGCTGCAGGTCAACCTGCTGGGCTCGGGCACCATCCTGCGCGAGTCCATGGCCGCGAAGGAGCTGCTCGAGAAGGACTGGGGCGTCGGCGCCCACATCTGGTCCTGCCCCAGCTTCAACGAGCTGGCCCGCGACGGCCAGGATGCCGAGCGCTGGAACCTCCTGCACCCGACCGAGGCCCCGCGCGCGGCCTACGTCACCCAGCAGCTGTCCAAGACCAGCGGCCCGGTGATCGCCTCGACCGACTACATGAAGAACTACGCCGAGCAGATCCGTGCCTACGTGCCGGCCGGCCGTTCGTACAAGGTGCTGGGCACCGACGGCTTCGGCCGCTCGGACTTCCGCACCAAGCTGCGCGAGCACTTCGAGATCAACCGCCACTACATCGTCGTGGCTGCGCTCAAGAGCCTGGCCGATGAAGGCAAGCTGCCGCTGGCCAAGGTCGCCGAGGCGATTGCGAAGTACGGCATCAAGGCCGACAAGATCAATCCGCTGTACGCCTGATCCCATCCGCATAGCGCAACGAATTCAACGGAGACATCCGCATGGCAATGCTTGAAGTGAAGGTGCCCGACATCGGGGACTTCAAGGACGTGGCAGTGATCGAGCTGCTGGTGAAGGTGGGCGACACGATCTCGGTCGACCAGAGCCTGGTGACCGTGGAGAGCGACAAGGCCTCCATGGAGATTCCCTCGACGCACGCGGGCGTGGTCAAGGAAGTGAAGGTCGCCGTGGGCGACAAGGTCAACGAAGGCAGCCTGCTGCTGATCGTGGAAGGGGCGGGCGCTGCGGCGGCTGCGCCTGCGACCGCACCGGTGGCGGCGCCCGCGCCTGCCGCGGCCGCTCCTGCGGCGGCTGCGCCTGCTGCACCGGCGGCCGGTGGCGGCCTGGTGGACGTCGTGGTGCCGGACATCGGCGACTTCGACGAAGTCAGCGTGATCGAGGTCTTCGTGAAGGAAGGCGACACGATCCGCGTCGAGCAGAGCCTGATCACCGTCGAGAGCGACAAGGCCTCGATGGAGATCCCGTCCTCGCATGCCGGCGTCATCAAGGCGCTGAAGGTCAAGCTGGGTGACAAGGTCGCCAAGGGCACGCTGCTGGCCGTGGTGCAGACCGCCGCCGGGGCGGCAGCGCCGGCGGCCAGTGCGCCGGCGGTTGCGCCCGTTGCCGCCCCTGCGGCTGCGCCGGCTGCCGCGCCCGTCGCGGCGAGCGCCAGCGCCGCGCTGCCCGCGCATGACCCGACCGCCAACAAGGGCCGCCTGCCGCACGCCTCGCCCACCATCCGCAAGCTGGCCCGCGAGCTGGGCGTGCCGCTGGACGAGGTCAAGGGCAGCGGTCCCAAGGGCCGCGTGCTGGAGTCCGATGTGCAGGGCTTCGTCAAGGCCGTGATGACCGGGCAGACCCAGACCGCGGCCCAGAAGGCCGCCGCGCCCGCGGGCGGTGCTGCCAGCGGTGGTGGCGCCTTCCCCGGCCTGCTGGCCTGGCCGCAGGTGGACTTTGCCAAGTTCGGCCCCATCGAGCGCAAGGAGATGGGCCGCATCAAGAAGATCTCGGGTGCCAACCTGCACCGCAACTGGGTGGTGATCCCGCACGTCACCAACCACGACGATGCCGACATCACCGACCTCGAGGCCTTCCGCGTGCTCCTGAACAAGGAGAACGAGAAGAGCGGCGTGAAGGTCACCATGCTGGCCTTCATGATCAAGGCCGCCGTGGCCGCGCTCAAGAAGTTCCCCGAGTTCAACGCCAGCCTGGATGGCGACACGCTCGTGATGAAGCAGTACTTCCACATCGGCTTCGCGGCGGACACGCCCAACGGCCTCGTGGTGCCGGTCATCAAGGACGCCGACAAGAAGGGCATCGTCCAGATCAGCCTGGAGATGGCCGAGCTGGCCAAGAAGGCCCGCGACGGCAAGCTGGGCCCGGCGGACATGAGCGGCGGCTGCTTCACGATCTCGTCCCTGGGCGGCATCGGCGGGCGCTACTTCACGCCCATCATCAATGCGCCCGAGGTGGCCATCATGGGCGTGTGCAAGAGCCAGATCGAGCCCAAGTGGGACGGCAAGGCCTTCCAGCCGCGCCTGATGCTGCCGCTGTCGCTGAGCTGGGACCACCGCGTGATCGACGGGGCCGCTGCGGCGCGCTTCAACGTCTATTTCGCCTCTCTGCTGGCCGACTTCCGCCGCATCGCGCTGTAAGCTCGCCCCACCGCAAAGAACCCCCACCGGGCCGGGCCTGCGCGTCATGAGCGCGCGGCCTGCCGCCCCAGGAGACAGACATGGCATTGCAAGAAGTGAAGGTCCCGGACATCGGCGACTTCAAGGACGTGGCCATCATCGAGCTGCTGGTCAAGGCCGGCGACACGGTGAAGGTGGACCAGAGCCTGCTGACCGTCGAGAGCGACAAGGCCTCGATGGAGATCCCCTCGACGCACGCCGGCGTGGTCAAGGAACTGAAGGTGAGCCTGGGTGACAAGGTCAACCAGGGCACGGTGATCCTGATGCTGGACAGCGAAGGCGCTGCCGCGCCGGCGCCGGCTGCGGCCGAGCCTGCGGTGGCCCCGGCGCCGGCGCCGGCCCCTGTTGCCGCAGCACCCGCGGCGCCGCTGCCCGCGGGCAGCTACAGCGGTGCCGCCGACCTCGAGGCCGACGTGCTGGTGCTGGGCGGTGGCCCGGGCGGCTACTCGGCCGCCTTCCGCGCCGCCGACCTCGGCCTGAAGGTCGTGCTGGTCGAGCGCTATGCCACGCTGGGCGGCGTCTGCCTCAACGTGGGCTGCATCCCGTCCAAGGCCCTGCTGCACGTGGCGGCGGTGATGGACGAGGTCAGCCACATGGCCGACCTGGGCGTCGATTTCGGCGCGCCCACCGTCAACATCGACAAGCTGCGCGGCCACAAGGAAAAGGTCATCGGCAAACTGACCGGCGGCCTCTCGCAGATGGCCAAGATGCGCAAGGTCACCGTCGTGCGCGGCTACGGCAGCTTCATCGACCCCTACCACCTGAGCGTGGAAGAGACCACCGGCACGGCCCAGGACAAGACGGGCACGAGCCAGGTGGTGCGCTTCAAGAAGGCCATCATCGCCGCCGGCTCCGCGGCCGTGCGCCTGCCTTTCCTGCCGCAGGACGATCGCATCGTCGACTCCACCGGCGCGCTGCAGCTCCAGGGCACGCCCAAGAAGATGCTGATCATCGGCGGCGGCATCATCGGCCTGGAGATGGGCACCGTCTACTCGACGCTGGGCGCCCGCCTGGACGTGGTCGAGATGATGGACGGCCTGATGCAGGGCGCGGATCGCGACCTGGTCAAGGTCTGGGAGAAGATGAACAAGCCCCGCTTCGACAAGATCATGTTGAAGACCAAGACGGTCGGGGCCGAGGCCACGCCGGAGGGCATCAAGGTGCAGTTCGAGGGCCTGGACGGCACGAAGAGCGAAGGCGTCTACGACTTCGTCCTGCAGGCCGTGGGCCGCACGCCCAACGGCAGGAAGATCGCCGCCGACAAGGCCGGTGTGGCCGTGACGGACCGCGGCTTCATCAACGTCGATGTGCAGATGCGCACCAATGTGCCCAACATCTTTGCCATCGGCGACATCGTCGGCCAGCCCATGCTGGCGCACAAGGCGGTGCATGAGGCGCATGTGGCGGCCGAGGTCATCGCCGGCGAGCTGCTGAACGACGACAAGCTCAGGAAGAGCCAGTTCGACGCCCGCGTGATCCCCAGCGTGGCCTACACCGATCCGGAAGTGGCCTGGGTGGGCCTCACCGAGGAGCAGGCCAAGGCACAGGGTGTCAAGGTCAAGAAGGGCTTGTTCCCGTGGGCCGCCTCGGGCCGCGCCATCGCCAACGGCCGCGACGAGGGCTTCACCAAGCTGCTGTTCGATGAGGAGACGCACCGCATCGTCGGCGGCGGCATCGTCGGCACGCATGCCGGCGACATGATCGGCGAGATCGCCCTGGCCATCGAGATGGGCGCCGACGCCGTGGACATCGGCAAGACCATCCACCCGCACCCGACGCTCGGCGAGAGCATCGGCATGGCCGCCGAGGTGGCGCATGGCAGCTGCACGGACGTGCCGCCGGCGCGCAAGTAAGCCGCTGCGCTGATCGCCTGAGAAGGCCCGGACCGCTCCTGCGGTCCGGGCCTTTGTGCTTCTGGTGCGGGCGATGTTCGCCCGGATCGCAGGCGGGCATGGCTAGCGCCGACCGTGCATTCCCTCGATGAACCCGCTCCGCCGGGGGGCCTCGCTGGCGACGGTGGTGGGGTGACGACCCGCTCAGGGGCCCGGGGACGGTGGGCCCCGCCGGCTCGCCAGGTCCCCATGCGCCTGCGCGGCCATGCCGACTTCCTGTTCACCGACCCGGCCGAGGCGGACCACCTGCTGGCGGCGCTGGGCGCCGAGTCGAGTGCGCTGGAGGGGGGCGTGCGGCCCGGCATGGCGGCGTCGCCGACGCGGCACCTGATGTGCCAGCGGGACCTCGATCCCCACTGGCTGGAGGCCTTGGGTGGGGGCCGTGGACGAGGCCCTGCGGACGCAGGAGCCCTGAGCGACGATCAGCGCATCTGCTCATTCAGGAAGGCCAGCATCCGCGTCCGCGAGGCCTGCTCCGCCGCCGCGTTGCCGCCGACATGGACGCCCTGGCCCGGGTGCACGCCGTTGGGCACGTCCTTGCGCCGCGTGACAGGGGCCGTGGAATCGAAGCCGTGGTACGCGCCCTCGTAGCGCTCGATGGCGATCGGCGCCGAGGCGGGGGCCCGGTCGGCGAGGGCCACGCAGGGGGCGGCGGGCGTCCAGTCGTCGGCCAGGCCCACCAGCAGCTGCAGCGGCGCGCTGGGCCGGTAGCCCCGCTTGAGCTCGGCATCGCAGCCGGGATAGAAGGCCACCAGCGCCCGGGGCCGCGGCCGGGCGGCGGCGACGTCGTCATGCGTCAGGTTGCTGGCGGACAGCACCGTGCTGCCGCCGTTGGACCATCCGAGCAGGACCAGGCGGTCGGCGTCCACGTCCTCGCGCTGCGCGAGCCAGGCGAGGGCGCCCAGGGCATCGAGGCGGCGGTTGGCCATGGTCACCGCGCGGGTGCCGATGCGCTGCGTGCAGAGCTCCGACTCGCCGCGTGCGGTGAGCGAATCCAGCACCAGCACATGCCAGCCCTGCTCGCGGAGCAGCCCGGCGTAGTGCCGCATGCGCGAGGCCAGACGGCCCTGCCGGTCGTACGGCCCGCCGCAGCCATGCAGCAGCACGAGGGCGGGGCGTCGGCCCTCGCCGGGAGCGGTAAACCAGAAGCCATCCAGTTCCAGCGGCCGGGCGCCGCGTGACTCGAGGCTGGGCACGAGGACCTGGACCGGCGCGCCGGGTGCGGCGGCTTTTGTGGAGGCAGGTGTGGCGGCCGGGGCCGCGCCGCCCGTCATCGGCGCCAGGGCCAGGGCGCACAGCAGGCCGGCAAGGCGCCGGCAGCGCCGTGCCATGCTCATTCCACCAGGATGGCGCGGTGCTTCAGCGCCAGGTGGATCTTGTCGGCCAGGGTCTCCTTGTTGAAGGGCTTGACCACATAGCCACAGGCGCCGCCCTTGGCCGCACGCAGGATGTCGTCCTTGCGGCCCTCGGCCGTCACCAGCAGGATGGGGACCTTGCGCAGCGGGCTCTCGGCCGGCTTGGACTGGATGGCCTCCAGCAGCTCAAAGCCGTTCATCTCCGGCATGTTGACGTCACTGAGCACGAAGTGGATGGGCTCGCCGGACTCGGCCGAGAGCTCCAGCTGGCGCAGGGCCATCAGCCCGTTCTCGGCCTCCAGGATCTTCTTGAAGCCGATCTCGCGCAGCAGGCCGCCGATGATGCGCCGCATGGTCGAGAAATCGTCCACCACCAGAAAAGTGAAATCCTCGCGCTTGACCGTCGTCACCATGGGTCGCCACTCCGAAAAGCAGAAGCGTAACGCGGGCCGGCGCCGCGCGCGGGGGCTGCGTCGCGGTCGCGAGCAAAAGTGCCGGGCCTTCGCCGCGGCAGCTGGCGCCGGCGCGTCGCCAGGGGGGCGGCGGGATCCCCCCGTGTGTCGCGGGGCCAACGCCCGGGCCCGGCGAGGGGGAGGGCAGGGATTTCCTGTCGCCTCGATGGAGCGGGCCCGCCCGGAGCGCGCTTCAGCCTCGCTACACTTGGCGGGGCCCGGTCATGGGCACACAAGAGGTAGCCCCGGCCTGGGGCGACGGCGAGCAAGCACGGCCCGGTTCGACCGAGGCACTTGGGGTAGGGCATGAAGGACACGAGAACGCTGTACGAGCTGCTGGGGGTGCGACGGGAGGCCACGGCCACCGAGATCCGGACCGGCTATCGACTGGAGCTGGATGCGCTCGAGGCGCTGCGCGCCACGCTGCCGAAGCAGGACTTCGACGACCGCGTGCAGCTGCTGCGCGTCGCGTACACCACGCTCAACGACCCGATTTCCCGTGCAGGCTATGACGCCGACCTCGACGCCGCCGCCAAGGCCGCAGCCGCGGGCTACGGGTCGGGGGCTCTGGCGACGATCGGGGGGCCGTCCGCCGGCACCCGTGCGGACGCGCTGGGCCTGCGCGCGGATGCCCTGGCGCTGCGTGCGGATGCCCTGATGGCGCGAGCGGACATCGGCGCCGCCTCGGCCCGTCCCGACGGCCTCTTCAGCGATTGGCCGCCCGGCATGGCCCGCCTGCTGGGCTATGCGCTGCTGGTGGCGCTGCTGATCGGCGTGTCCATGGGCGTGTCCCGCTGCTCCACCAAGAGCGCCCGCGCCCAGATCGAGGCACGGGAGGCCCAGGAGCGCCGCGCCTCGGAACAGGCCGCGCTGCAGGACTACTACCAGACCCACGGCGTGCGTCCGGCCAACCGCGCCGAGATGGAGATGCTGGAGGCCGAGCGCCGCCGCCGCGAGAATCTGGAGCGCCAGACCAGCGTGGACAACCAGCGGGCCGAGGAGCAGCAGCGCCGCATCGACGAGGAAAACCGCCGGCGGGGCGACGAGACGACCCGCGAGGTGCAGCGGGCCATGGCCGAGCAGGCCGAGGAGCAGCAGCGGCTGAAGTTCGAGGCCGAACAGCTGGCGCTCGAGATCTCGCTGACGAACAACGAATACGACCGCAAACGCCTGCAGCTGCGCCTGAAGCAGCTCAAGGAGCGGATGAACACCCCATGAGCCCGCGCCGTCGCGCCCTCGCCAGCCTGGCTGGCCTTGCGATGATGCCGGCCCTGCTGGCGGCCTGTCAGAAGAAGCTGGAGGCCGCGCAGTTCGTGGGGCAGTGGAAGTCCTCGCGGCTGGCCCTGACCCCGATGCACCTGCTGCCCAACGGCGAATGGGAGATCCGCACGCCCGAGGGCAAGGTCCTGCAGTACGGCCTGTGGCAGCTGGACGGGCAGCGCCTGGTCTGGACCTTCCGGGACGACAACGGCGACCTCGCCCGGGACGTCAACGCCGTGGTGTCCGTGGACGCCCGACGCTTCGTACTGCTCGAGCGGGACGGCTCGCAGACCACCTTTGACCGCCAGGACTGACGGCCTGTGAACCACTACGACACCCTCGAGGTCAGCAGCCGGGCAAGCCCGGAGGTGCTGCGCGCTGCCTACCGCAGCCTCATGCAGCGCTACCACCCTGACCGGCACCCGGACGATCCGCAAGCCGCCGCGCGCACGGCCGCCATCACGGAAGCCTACGACGTGCTGTCGGACCCGGCCCGCCGTGCCGCCTACGATGAGGCGCTGGCCGCTCAGCAGGCGTCGGCGGTGCCGGCCGGCGCTCATGCCGCGGGCGCGGCAGCGGCCGGCTCGTCCCGGGGCGCCCGGTCGGCGGGTGCGGCAGGGGCCGCCTCCGCGGGCCGGACCCGGGGGGGGGCGCGGGGGCCGGCGCGGGCGGCCACGCCGGTGTCGCTGGGGCGCTGGGCGATCGGTCTGGTGCTCGCGCTGGGCGCCGCGGCGCTGGTGGGCCATTACGGGGCGCAGCGGCCGGCAGAGGGCGACGACTGGGCCGCGCTGCGCCAGCGTTTCTCGGCCGGCGGCCACACCGAGGACGAGCTGCGCGAGATGCTGCGCCGCAAGGAGGCGCTCCTGCAGCAGTCACCGGCGCTGCGCGAGCGGGACGACACGGAGCGTGCCCGGGACCTCGAGGCGCGCACGTTCCGGCTGCTGGATGCCAAGCTGGAGATCTACCTGGGCACGGGCGTGCTGACCGTCCCGCAGATTGAGTTGGTCCTCGGGAGCTTCGACGCCCAGACGCTGCGCAGCTACCTCCTCAAGAACCGCGAACTGCTGGTGGGCGACGTCACGCGGGCCCTGAACAACGCGAACGTGTCGAACCTGGTGGGGGCCGCCGGCGAGCAGTACGTGCAGACGCTGATCCAGGACACGCTGGTCAAGGCGATGGGCTCGCCGCCGGAGGAGCTCTATCCCTCGACCTGGCACGAGTCCCCGGGACGCTACGGCCTCCTGCGCGTGCAGCTGCCCCAGCACCTCAGCTATCGCCCGTACAACCCCGGCTGAACCGGGGTGGGCAGGCGTCCCGAGGGCGGGCGGCAGGTATGAGCCTCCGTTCGTCGGGCATCCCTGCGTTTCGTCACGCCCGGCAGCCCGTTGGCAACTTCCCTGAAGACAGCGCCGACGAGGGCCGCTATGGTGCCGCCAGATCCGCAGCCATCCGTGCCGCGGGCGACCGGAGGACCTGATGAACATCGAACAGCAGCAGGAGCGCGCGTTGCGCCGCGCCGAACGGAGGCGCCGTGATGCGCGAGGCGAAGGGCGCAGCGGCTTCGGCATCTTCCTGATCGTGGCGGGCGTGGCGCTGCTGGTGCACCGGCATGGCTGGCCGAGCTGGTTCCAGTTCGAGGCGCCGTGGTCCCTGGTGATCGCCGCCGTCGCAGCCCTGAGCCTCGTGCTCGCGCGGAGCGCCCGCAGCCTCACCCGCGCGCTCTTCCTCGGTGCCGTCGCCGCCTGGTTCTATGCCTGCGAGACCGGCTGGTATGACTTCAGCTTCCGCGAGTCCTGGCCCTGGCTGCTGATCGCGCTGGGCGTCGCCAAGATCCTGCATTTCGTCCTGGAACGTTTCGATGAGGAGGCCGCATGAGCATGCCCGACCACTCCGGCCCCTCGTCGGGCCCGCAAACCCCCCCGACCACGCCAGCGCCCCGGCGGGCGCCCAGCCACCAGCTGTGGCTGGGCCTGGCGCTGGTCCTGGCGGGGTGCACCTTCCTCCTGGACAGCCTCCACCTCGTCGAGCTGCGCCACTACCTGCCGTTCTGGCCGGTGCTCATCATCGCCCTGGGCGCGGCGCGCCTGCTGACGGCCGCGCCGAATGACAAGGGCGAGCAGGTGGTGGGTGGCGTGCTGCTCGCGATCGGTTGCTTCCTGCTGTTCCGCCGGCTGGGCTGGCTGCACATGGACTTCCGGGACCTCTGGCCGCTGTTCCTGATCGGCGTGGGCGGCATGCTCCTGACCCGTCGCCCCGGCCAGGGGGGGATGCCTGGGAAGGCCGGCCTGTTCGGCCATGGCCGGCAGGACCACCCGGGCGGTCCGCTGGACGTCAAGGCGGTGCTGAGCGGGCAGCAGGTCCGCGTGCAGGCACAGGACTTCACCGGCGGGCAGGTGCAGGTGGCGCTGGGCGGGGTCGAGCTGGATCTGAGCCAGGCGGGCTTCCAGCGTGCCGTGATCGACGTGTCCCTCGTGATGGCCGGCCTGGAGCTGCGAGTGCCGACGGACTGCCGGGTGCGCGTCACGGCCTCGTCGGTGCTGGGGCAGGTCGAGGACAAGACCCATCCGCCGCTGGCCGCGGCCCGCGAACTGGAAGTCCGCGGCTCGCTGGTGCTCGGGGGCATCACCATCCGCCATTGATGCCGCCGGCGACCCCCGGGGCCTGCCCGTGAGGGCGGACGGCCGGGCGTGGCGGGATCGGCGGGATCAGCGGACGCCCGGCACCGTGCTGCAGTTGGCCACGCCGAAACGGTCCACGAAGAGGCGGAACTCCTGGCCCGGCTTCAGGGCCGACCACTGCTGCAGGGTCAGCCGGCAGGTCCAGTCGCGCGCCTGGCTGTCGACCATGACGACCTCGTAGATCCCCTTGTACTTGCTGATGCGCTCGGCGCCGGGCTGCCCCGGCGGCACGGCGGCGAGCGTCGGCGTGCCCCAGTACGGAGGCTGCGGATGCTCGCCTTGCGCACGCACGGCGCGCAGCGTGCGCCATTGCAGGCCCGTGTAGCGGCAGTGCGGGCTGGCCTCGGGCCGCTGGCCGGTGGGGTCGTCCATCAGCTTGCGCTGGACCTCCTGCACGCCGTCTGGCATCTCGTCGCACCAGCTGGAGTCATGGACCTCCGAGAGGCGTTCGATCTCGATGTCGCGCTGCCAGCGCAGGGTCTGGATGGTGACCCATTCACCGCGCGGGCCGAACAGCTTCCAGCCCAGGGGCGCGAACAGGAGCGCGATGACCAGGGCGGCGATGCGGTGCTGACGGTCGCGGTTGGAGAGGTAGTCGAGGCGGGCGGACATGCGGCGATTGTCGCGGCTGTGCCGACGCCGGCCGGCGCGGGCGGGCGCTTGCGGGCCGGGCAGCGCCCAGGCCTGGCGCTGTCCGGATCCCGTCCTGGCTCAGGCGGGCTGGCCCTCGCGGCGTCGTTGCTCGCGGCGCAGTCGCACGGCTTCGGTCACGGCGGCGAGCTCCTCACTTTGGCGGGCCAGCTCGCCGCGCAGGCGCATGTGGTCACTGACGGCGTCGTCCAGCGGGCCGAGGTCGGTGCGGACGCCGTCCCAGGCGGGGTGGGCCGCCCCCTGCAGCCGCGTGTCGCGGTCACGGCCCGAGCGCCACAGCCGCCCCAGCATGAGGCCGCCCAGCAGGGCTGCCAGGCTGCTGCACACCAGCAGGGCGCCCAGGTGGCGCTGGAGCCGGGAGGCCTCCAGCGGCGGGGCCGTCGCTTCCAGGGATCGCACCTGCAAGGACCAGCGGATGGCCGGGGCGCCCGGGGCGCTCAGCCCGGTCGTCACGGGAATGATCCAGTTCGCCTCGCCCGACAGACCCTCATGCAGCCGGGTGGGGGCGGCGGCACTCAGCCAGCCTTCGGTCCAGGCGGGCTTGTCGGCCACCAGGAGCAGTTCGGAGCGGAAGGGGCTGCTGTTCACATAGGCCGAGAAAAGGCCCAGCGCACGCTGGCGGGCGCGGAACTCGAGGACCTCGTCCTGCGCGACGCCGGGTTCGCTCAGGGATCTGCTCAGCACCACGGCGAGCTTCCTCAGGGCCTGGTACTCGGCGGCACGCGGGTCCGGTTGCAGCGGCAGCGGCAAGGCGGCCTGCAGGCTCTGGTACTGGTGGCAGCTCAGCCCGAGCAGCCCGGCCATCGCAAGCAGGGCCAGCCCCAGGCGCCAGCGTCGTGACATGTGATTTCTCCCTGAGTGCGGGCATCCTAGGGAACCGGCACCCGGGCGTCGCTCAGGGTTTGCACTCGCGCCGCGCCCCCGGGCCGTGCACTTGTGCACGAACGGCCGTTCGGCGCGTCCGCCCCGCGGTCAGGGCGCGGCGGTGCCCGCCGAGCGGGAGACGAACTGCGCCAGGGCCTCCATGTCGGCGGCGTCCAGCTTGCCGGCGTAGCTGGGCATCACGCCCAGGCCGCTCTGCAGCACGCGCCGCACGCGGGCGGCGTCCGGCTTGAGCTCGTCCAGCACCGGGCCGATCTGCCCGTCGCTGCCGGCCGCCGCCAGGGTGTGGCACAGGGCGCAAGGCGGGGCGGCCTTGCCCGTGAAGAGGGCGCGGCCGCGCTGCATCTGGGCGTCCAGCCCATTCGCAGCGCCCTGGGCGACGGCGCCGGTGCCGACGCCCAGGCCCAGGCCCAGCAGCATCGCGAGCAGGGCCGGACGCCGCGACGGCGCGGGGTCAGGTCTTGCCATCAGGCCACCGCCAGCGAGATGGCGTGGTCGCGCCAGCTGTTGTTGTTGTAGCCATGGGCGTTCTCGACGCGCTCGGCCGGCTGGACCTGTCCGGCCGAGTCGACGGCGCGGCTGGCGACCTGGTAGCTGCCGGGGGCCAGCTTCACCTCGAGGCTGAACTGGCGCCAGGCGAAGCGGCCGAGGTCCGGTCCCACGAGGCGGGCGGTCTGCCAGGTCTGGCCGCCGTCCGTGCTGACCTCCACGCGTTCGATCGCGCGCGTGCCGCCGAAGGCCACGCCGTGGAGCTGCACCAGGCCGGCCTTCACGGGGCCGCCGTCCGACAGCGGGCCGTTGATCCAGGACTTGACGTTCATCTCCCAGACGGAGGCCTGGTCCGGGCTGCTCTGGCCGCCCGGCGGCGTCATGCGGTAGCCGTGCGCCATGATCTTGGCCTTGGACTCGGTGCTGCCGAAGGCCAGGCGCTTGATGTACTTGATGTTGTTGACGCCCTGGTAGCCCGGCACGATCAGCCGCAGCGGGCCGCCGTGCGCCAGCGACAGCGGCTCGCCGTTCATCTCCCAGGCCAGCAGGCAGTCGCCCAGGGCCTTGATGGGCACGGAGCGCTCGACGACCACGCTCAGCGGGTCCACGCCCTCGGGCAGCTTCTCGCCGCCCGTGCCGGTGATGAAGACCGCGCCGTCCGCCAGGCCGCCCAAGGCCGCCACGACATTGCGCACGGGCACGCCGCTCCACAGCACGCAGCCGGCCGCGCCGACCGTCCAGGGCGTGCCGCTGGGCTTGCTGGGGAAGAAGCCGCGGCCATTGCCGGAGCACTGCAGCACCGTGGCCACGGTCTCGAGGCCCAGCGTCTTGAGCTCGGCCAGCGTCAGCGAGCGGGGCTGCTTCACGCCCTCGACGTCCAGCGTCCAGGCGTCGCGGTTCTCGACGATGGCGGCGTCGGGCGCGGGCAGGTTGTTGCGGATGTAGAGCTGCTGCGCCGGCGTGATCACGCTGCTGCCGAAGGCGCTGCGGCGCGTCTCGATGGTGGTGGCGCTGTGGACCACGACGGCGGACGGGTTCTTCCAGGCAGCGTAGGCCGGCAGCGGCTTGGCCGCGGGGGCGGCGAGCGGCGTGGTGGCCGAGGTCTGGGCCTGCGCCCAGCCGCTGAGGCCCAGGGCGCCCAGTGCGGTGGCGGCTCCGCCCAGCACGCGGCGGCGGGCGATCAGGTCGTCATGGCTCTTGGTGGTCATGGTGGCTCCTCTTGTGATGGTGTGGCCCGGTGGGCGCTGCGCGCATTGTGAGGGCAGCGGATGACAGCAAGTCCCCGCTGGACAGGACGCAGCTGTGACGATCTGAAACAAAACTCACCGACATTCGACAGAGAGTGAGCACCTGTCGCACTACGCTTCAGGCCTATCAAGAACAGTTGGGGAAAATCATGAGGAAAGCTGGCAACGCGAGCGTCCTGGGCCGGGCGTCCGCCACCATGCTGGGCGTGCTGCTTGCGGGGCAGGTGCACGCGGCGGTCAATGCCATGGTGGTGGTCGAGCCTACGGCGCGCAAGGCGGGGCTGATCGTTTCGCAGCAGGGGGTCGAGGCCGGCCTGGGCAAGGTGCTCGGCCAGCCCGTGAGCCTCGCCACCAGCGAGGACCTGACCGACATGATGCGTGCCACGCGAAGCGGCGGCTACGAGCTCTTCATCGGCCCGGCGCAGATTGCGGCCTCGGCCCTCAGCCGCGGCTACGAGCTGCTGGGCGCCACGCAGGGCTCGGAGCCCTTCGTGCTGGTCGTCCGCGCCGATGTGGCCGACCTCGGCGCGCTGCGCGGGCGTCGCCTCTACCTGCCGCAGCAGGATTCCATCTACACCTACATGGCGCGCGGCCTGCTCACGCAGGGCGGGCTGTCGATGCAGGATCTGCGCGTGGCCCACGAGCGCTATCCGCAGGCCGGTCTGGCTGCGTTGCTGGTGGGCAGCGCCGATGCCACCGTCGTGCGCCAGAGCGAGTGGAAGGACTGGCAGGGACAGCATGGCACCGCCGCCAAGGTGCTGGCCAGCTCCGAACCGGTGCCGGGCGGCTTCAGCGTCGTCGTCAAGAAGGACATGCCGGCCGACGCCCGCGCGCGCCTGGCGCAGTGGTTTGCCGCCGTGCCCGCCAGCACCGGCCTGACGCAGGCGAAGTTCAAGCCGGAGATGCAGGAGTACAAGCGCGTGGCGGACCTCGGCCACTTCACGCCCACGCAGCTGCCCGGCGTGACGCGCGTGACGGCGCGCGAGGCCCAGCAGCTGCAGGCCAAGGGCGCCGTGCTGGTGGACACCCGCATCGAGAAGGAATACAGCGCGCGCCACATCCGCGGGGCGCTGTGGGTGCCCTACGTCGAGAAGAGCCTCAAGGACGTCGCCTTCAACCCGGCGATGGACGACTTCAGCGCGCTCGACAAGGCCGACAAGCTCAAGCCCTCGCAGGCGGTGATCTTCGCCTGCAACGGCGCGGAGTGCTGGAAGTCCTACAAGGCGGCGAAGCAGGCCCAGGCCAAGGGCTTCAAGACCGTGTACTGGCTGCGCGGCGGCCTGCCCGAGTGGGAAGCCGAGGGCCTGCCGGTGGAGTCGGCCGGCAGCTGATCGCCTGCCGCTCGTTGCTCGATACGCCGGGCCCGTGCCCGGCGTTTTTCATGGCGCGCCGTCTGCGCGCCCGCCCGTCGCGCGAAGCCACGAAACGCGCCGTTCGTGCCTCCATGTTTTCCCGATTTCCCTGTCCCTTGCACACCTGACGGGGCCCTGTAGGGCCTGACAGTTGGCGCCCCGGGAGGGGGTTCCTAGAGTCGCTGGCAGCTTGTGCACTGCCACGGGGGTGGTGCACGGCGCCCCTCAAACTCGATGGAGTCACCAATGAACCATTCCCTGGTCAAGTGGGCCGTTCTGGCCGGCGCTGCCACCGCAGCCGTGTCCGCCCAGGCCGCAGGTCTGTCCGTCCGTCTCGATGTCGCGAGCCCGGTGCTCAAGGGTGATGTGGACGTCCACGTCACGCTGACGCTCACCAACACCTCGCGCACGCCGATGTTCCTGCCCAAGACCCAGCTGCCGGGCGAGGTGCACGAGGCCGCGCTGTTCCGCATCACCCGCGATGGCGAGCCGGTGGCCTACCAGGGGCGCCTGGTCAAGCGCACCGCCGCTGCCGAGCGCGACGTCGTGCGCCTGGCACCGGGCGCCTCGATGAGCTTCCAGGTCGAGCTGACCGGTGGCTATGACCTCAGCGAGAACGGCCGGTATGCCATCGAGTACATCGGCCTGGCGAAGCAGCAGTCCGGCCAGACCGCCTTCCTGGCCGCGGACGCCGCCGCACCGACCTACCTCTGGCTGGAGGGCCGCACGCCGCAGCCGCAGGCCCAGGCCGCCCTGGCACCGTCGCTGGCCGCCTCCATCTCCTACACCGGCAACTGCACGGCCACGCAGAAGAGCACGCTGGCCAGCGCCGTGACGGCGGCGACGAACTACTCGCAGTCCTCGTACAACTACCTGAGCGCCACACCCTCGGCCACGACGCGCTACAAGACCTGGTTCGGCGCCTTCAGCACCACCGGCTGGAACACCGCCAAGTCGCACTACTCGAAAGCCCTGGACGCCTTCAAGAACAAGCCCCTGACGCTCGACTGCAGCTGCAAGGACTCCGGCACCTACGCCTACGTCTATCCGAACCAGCCGTACAAGATCTACGTCTGCGGCGCCTTCTGGTCGGCCCCGATGACCGGGACGGACTCGAAGGGCGGCACGCTGGTGCACGAGATGACGCACTTCACCGTCGTGGCCGGCACCGACGACTGGGCGTACGGCCAGAGCGCGGCCAAGTCGCTGGCCCTGTCCAATCCCACCAAGGCCCTGGACAACGCCGACAGCCACGAGTACTTCGCCGAGAACAACCCCGTCCAGCCCTGAGCACGGGCGGGCTCATCGGGCGCCGGCTGCCGGCGCCCCGCATGAAATGAAACAAGGCAGGCCCGCGGGCCTGCCTTTTTCATGGAGCGAGCGACGCGGGAGCGCTATTCCTCGCTCAGCAGGTCCTGGACGGCCTCGTTCCAGTTCTCCAGGTCTTCCTCGCTGATGTGCAGCCAGTCCATGGCGCGCTGGTGGTGGCTGGCCCAGTCGGCGTCCTCGGGGAGGCCCTCGTGACGGCGCATGAGCTGCTCGGCGATCAGCCCGGCGGCCACGAGGGTGTGGACCTCGGGCTCGATGTCGGCATCGCCCAGGGATTCGAAGTCGTGGTGCAGCCGGATGGCCGCCATCAGCGAGGGCGCCAGGCTCCAGGCACGCGCCAGCAGGGCGCCCACCACGGCGTGGTCCGTCTTGTGGTTGACGTTCTCGGTGGCGATGTAGGGGCGGTCGATGCGGGCGCCGGCCTCCACCATCGTGGCGCCGTAACCGCGCACGCTCTGCAGCAGGACGGGGATGCCGACATGGCAGAACAGGCCGTAGGTATGGGCGAGATCGGGCGACAGGCCCGGCAGCTGGCGGGCGATGTAGCGCATGGCATGTGCGCGCTTGGCGGCGCGCTGCCAGAAGCGCGTGAGATGGGGGCTGTTGACCGGGATGGCGTTGCGCAGCGCGAAGCCGGTCAGGATGGCCGCCGTCTCGTCCAGCCCCAGGCGGTTCATGGCCTGCCCGACGGTGCTGCAGGGCATGCCGTCGGCCAGGTGCAGCGGGCTGTTGGCCGTGCGCAAGAGCGTGGCGGCCATGGCGACGTCGCTGGCTGCGATCCGGGCGACCTCGGTCAGATCCGGCTCGGCCTCCTTCATGGCGTGCTGCAGGCGCTGCAGCAGGTCGGGGCAGGGGGGGATGACGATCTGACGCAGGGGACCGTGGGCGCGGGACTGGTCCAGTTCCTGGCGAATGGCTTGGGAATTCATGGGGGCGGGGGCTGGCCGGGAGGGGCCGTGACGCTGTCGATTATCGGTCGGGCACCCGCCGGCGACGGCGCGCAAACTGTGGAAATTCCCCGCTCTGGCGGCATTGCGGGGCACGCCCGCCGGCCATCCAGGCAAATCCCGGGCAGGGGCCGGGAGGGGCGAGCGATACTGGCCCGGTCCCGGACTCCGACCCCTCACCCTTCGAGCGACCCAGGTTCCCCTTGCGCTTGCCGAACGTCCTTCCTGCCCCCGGCCGGCCCGGGGCGGCCCCGCCTCGGCCGGGCCGGCCCCGGCAGGCGTTGCGGCGTGGGCGCCTCGTTCTGCTGGCCGGCTTGATGGCCGGGCTGAGCCTGTGGAGCCAGGCGCTCGACACCCAGCAGTTCCTCGACATCGCCGCCTCGCGTTCCACCAAGGCGCTGAACGGGGCCCGCGCACTCGTGCAACTGCTGGAGAAGGCCCAGCCGCTGGACGAGGAGGCCCGGCTCGCCGCCGTCAACGACTTCTACAACCGCCGCATCCAGTTCCGCGACGACCAGGAGGTCTGGGGCGTGGTCGACTACTGGGCGAGCCCGCTCGAGACGCTGGAGAAGGGCCGTGGCGACTGCGAGGACTACGCGATCGCCAAGTACTTCAGCCTGCTCGCCCTGGGCGTGGAGCCGGCCCGGCTGCGCCTCGTCTATGTCCGGGCCATGCTGGACGGGCGGCCGCAGGCCCACATGGTGCTGGCCTACTATGCGCAGCCGCAGGCCGAGCCCCTGATCCTGGACAACCTGCAGCCGCAGATCCGGCCGGCCTCGGCACGGACCGACCTGTCGCCCGTGTTCAGCTTCAACAGCGAGGGGCTGTGGAGCGGGGTCGCGGGCGCGCCTGCGGGCAATCCGGCCGCCCGGCTGTCGCAATGGCGCGACGCGCTGGGCAAGGCTCGTGCCGAGGGCTTCTAATGAATACCGCCGAGGGGAACCACCAACCATGTCTTTGATGCGTCAAGTCGCGGCCTTGCTGCTCGCCGTGCTGCTGCTGGCCCTGCTGGCCAGCGTGGCGGTGTCTGCCGGGTCGGTCCGCCAGGTGCTGCAGACCCAGCTGCAACTCAAGAACGAGGACAACGCCGGTGCCCTGGCCCTGGCGCTGTCCCAGCAGCATGGCGACGAGAGCCTGATGAGCCTGCTGGTCTCGGCGCAGTTCGACACCGGCGCCTACGAGGTGCTGCGCTGGCGGCGGGCGGACGGCACAGTCGCCTTCGAGAAGACTGCCGCGCCTGCACCGGGCCGCGCGCCGGACTGGTTCAAGGGCTGGCTGCCGCTGGACGTGCAGCCGGGCATGGCGCAGGTGTCCAACGGCTGGCAGGCGCTGGGGACGGTGGAGGTCCGCAGCCAGAGCGCCTATGCCCACGAGACCCTGTGGCTGAGCTTCCTGCGCATCGCCGCCTGGCTGCTGGGCGTGGGCCTCGTGGCCGCCGGGCTGGCGGCCGTCGGCCTGCGCCGCATCCGCGCGCCGCTGGACGCCGCCGTGCAGCAGGCCAATGCGCTCGTCCAGGGCCAGTTCATGACCATCGAGGAAGCCCGCGTGCCCGAGCTGGCCCGTCTGACGGGCGCGCTCAACACGATGGTGGTCAAGGTCCGCTCCCTGTTCGAGGCGCAGGCCGAGCAGCTGCAGGTGCTGCAGCAGCAGGCCTACTGCGACAGCCTGACGGGGCTGACGCTGCGCAAGCAGTTCCTGGCGGAGTTCGAGTCGGCACTGGGCCGGGACGACGGCCCGGTGCGCGGTGGCTTCATCCTGCTGCGCCTCGGCGCGCTGGCCTCGCTGAACCAGCGGCTCGGGCACGCGCAGGTGGATCAGCTCATCCAGTCGATCGCGCGGGCGGTGAAGGCCTATCCCGACCGCGTGCGCGGCTGCCTGGCCGGACGCCTCAACGGCACCGACCTCGCGCTGTGGCTGCCGGCCCCTGACGTGGCCGAGGACACGGCGCAGGCGCTGGCCGATGCGCTGCGCTCGGCCCTGCCGGGGGGCACGGGGGCCGGGACCGGCGGGACGGTCGAGGGGGGCGTGCAGCTGTCGATCGCCGCCATCGACATGTCCCGCACGCGCCCGATGTCGCACTGGTTCGCGGAGGCCGACGCCGTGCTGGCACGTGCGGAGCAGGGCGGGGGCGTGAGCCTGGCCTTCCAGCGCGTCGAGGACGAGGACCTGCCCTCGCAGGGCGAGCGCGTGTGGCGCCAGCAGATCGGTGACTGCCTGGATGCGGGGCGTGCGCGCCTGCAGCCTTTCCCCGTCATGGATCGGCAGGGCCTGCTGCTGCACTGGGAATGCCCGCTGCAGCTGCAGCTGCTGCCCCAGGGCGAGTTCCTGCCGGCGACCCGCTGGCTGCCGCTGGCGCTGCGCAGCAGACTCAGCGCCGAGGCCGATCTGCGCGCGGTGCAGCTGGCGCTCTCCGCCATCGCGGACGACGGCCAGCCGCGCTGCGTCAACCTGGCGCCGGCCTCGCTGCAGGAAGGCAGCTTCGTGGCGCGGCTGCGCGAGGTGATCTTCCAGTCCCCGCAGTCGGCGCGCCGCCTGGGGCTGGAGCTGGGCGAGTCCGCGGCGCTGGTGCATTTCGAGCTGCTGCATGAGCTCGGCCGGCAGATCCGCCCGCTGGGCGTGGCGCTGGGCCTGGAGCATGCCGGCGCCGGCCTGGCGCAGGTCGACCGCCTCTACCAGGCCGGGCTGGACTACGTGAAGCTCGACGCGGCGGTGGTCACCGGCATCGCGGCGGATGCCGCACGGGCCGCCTTCGTGCGCGGCCTGGTCATCATGCTGCGCAGCCTGGCGCTGAAGGTCTATGCCGAGGGTGTCAACGACGGCCTGGACGCCCAGGCGCTGTGGGACATCGAGGTCGACGGCATCACCGGGCCCTGGGCCACGGGGCAGATGATCAAGCCCTGACGCGGGGCCCTGCCGGCGCCCGGCACGCCCCGGGCTTCACCGGGGGCGTTCAGCGGATGTCGGCGCTGTGCAGGCCGTAGCCTTCGCCGCGGCGGCGGTCCTCGAAGAAGCGTTCGAGCGTTTCGCGCACCGTGCGGAAGGCCAGCTCGTCCCAGGGGATCTCGTCCTCGCGGAACAGGCGGGCCTCCAGGGTCTCGGGGCCGGGGTTGAAGACGGGGCTCAGCAGCCGCGCCCGGTAGAACAGATGCACCTGGCCGACCTGCACGACGTTGTGCACGCAGTAGAGGCCCTGCAGCTCGATCTGTGCGCCGGCCTCCTCGTCGGTTTCCCGGGCGGCGCCCTCGGCGGTGGTCTCGCCCAGCTCCATGAAGCCGGCCGGCAGCGTCCATTTGCCATGGCGCGGCTCGATGGCCCGGCGGCACAGCAGCACCTGGTCGTTCCAGACGGGCAGGGTGCCGACCACGTTGAGCGGGTTCTCGTAGTGGATGGCGCCGCAGCCGGTGCAGGTGGCCCGCTCGCGGTTGTCGTCGGCCGGCACCTGGTAGGCGACCTGGCTGCCGCAGCTGGGGCAGTGCTTGAAGCGTCGGGTGAGGAACATCGGGCCAGTGTAGCGGGGCCGTGGCAACATACCGCCAGCGGCCTGCGGCCGCCCCGTCGCCACTGTCTCCCGACTTCGTCTCGAACCTGCCATGGAACTCTTCAACTACTTCCGCTCCTCCGCGTCCTACCGCGTGCGCATCGCCCTCGCGCTCAAGGGCCTGGCCTACGACTACCGCTCGGTGCACCTGGCGAAGAACGAGCAGTTCAACGAGTCCTATGCCGCCGTCTCGGCCTCGCGCCTGGTGCCGCTGCTGCGCGATGGCGACGCCACCGTCACGCAGTCCATGGCCATCATCGAGTACCTGGACGAGACGCACCCGGACGCCCCGCTGCTGCCGCGCGACCCGCTGGATCGCGCCTACGTGCGCGCGCTGTCGCAGGACATCGCCTGCGAGATCCACCCGCTGAACAATCTGCGTGTGCTGCGCTACCTGACGCAGGAGCTGGGTGTCAGCGACGACAACAAGGACCGCTGGTACCGCCACTGGGTCGAGACGGGGCTGGAGGTGGTCGAGCGCCGACTGGTGGGCGAGGGCCGCGCCGGCACCTTCTGCTTCGGGGACACCCCGGGCATGGCGGACTGCCTGCTGGTGCCGCAGATCTTCAACGCCCAGCGCTTCAAGGCGCGGCTGGACCACGTGCCCACGGTCATGCGCATCCATGAGGCCTGCATGAAGCTGGACGCCTTCGCCAAGACCCAGCCTTCCGCCTGCCCGGACGCCGAATGAGTGCCGGGCCGCATCCGGACTGGCTCGTGCCCGAGTGGGACGCGCCGCAGGTGCGCGCGCTGATGACGACGCGCGCCGGCGGCGTCAGCACCGGGCCCTATGCCAGCCTCAACGTGGGCTCGGCGGTGCAGGACGAGCCGGCGGCCGTCGAGGAGAACCGCCGTCGCGTGGCCGAGGCGCTGGGGGCCTCGCTGGTCTTCCTGCCGCAGGTGCACGGCAGCAAGGTGCTGCGCCTGAAGCCGGAGTGGGCGGCGCCGGATGCCAAGGTGCCCAAGGCCGATGCCTGCATCAGCACCATCCCGGGGCTGGGCTGCGCCATTCAGGTGGCGGACTGCCTGCCGGTGCTCTTCGCTGCACCAAGGGCGGTCGGCGGCGCGCATGCAGGCTGGCGGGGACTTGCCGACGGCGTGCTCGAGAACACCGTCCAGGCCTTGTGCGAGGCGGCCGCCTGCGAGCCGGGCGAGGTCCAGGCCTGGCTCGGGGCGAGCATCGGCCCGGCGGCCTTCGAGGTGGGGGCGGATGTGCTGACGGCCTTCGGCGTGGAGCCGCGCGCGGACCTCGGCCCGGCGCAGTCGCAGCTCTTCCGCTACCAGCCCAATGTGGCCGGCGAGCCCCGCTGGCGGGCCAATCTGCCGGCGCTGGCGGCGCTGCGTCTGCGGGCGGCGGGCGTGACGCGCCTCAGCGGCGGGCGCTGGTGCACGTACAGCGAGCCCTCACGGTTCTTTTCCTACCGTCGGGAGCGGCTCAGCGGGCGGCTCGTCGCGGCCATCACGCTGGCCTGAGGCCGGGGTGTCGCTCGCGGGCTGAGCCTGCGCCTGGGCATCCGCCAGGGCCTCGGCGGCCCGCCGCGCCTGGCGCCGGGCGGGCGTTCCGACGAGGTACATCACCAGCGCCAACGGCGCCACGCCGTAGAGCAGGAAGGTGATCAAGGCGCCGAAGATGCTGCCCTGCGGGCTGCTCGCTTCGGCCAGGGCCATCATGAGGGCGACGTAGAGCCAGGCAATGGCGATGAGGTACATGCGGACGGGCGGGGCCGCGATCCTCGGATCGCGAGCGTCATAAGAAGGTAAGTTTTGAAGCGTACAACATCGACTGTGGCAAGCTTCTTGCCTGGGTATGCTGTGAAGCCATCGTGAGACGCTGGCTCAAGGGTTGAGCCAGCGCCGGTGCATCCGGCCTGAACCTGCCACGGACGGCACCCGGGTGCCGTTCATTCCGCGAGGAGACACATGAATTCCAAGAGCAAGGGTGCGGGCAACGCACCCGCCAACGACCCCTTCTCCCTCGGCGCTGCCGCCGAGGCGGCGGGCAGGATGGCCGAGCACATGGCCAGCGACTTCCAAACCGGCATCGGCGAAGCCATGAAGAGCTTTGCAGGGCTCAAGGTCCCCGTCGATGCCTGGGCTGCCCTGCAGAAGGATTACCTCGAGCAGGCCGGCGGGCTGTGGAACCAGGCGGTTAGCGCATCCGCCGGCCATCCGGCGAAGCTGCCCGACCGGCGCTTCGCGAACGAGGCCTGGGGCAGCAATCCGGTGGCCGCCTTCACGGCGCAGCTGTACCTGCTCAACGCCCAGACGCTGCAGCGCATGGCCGAGCAGGTCGAGGGTGATGACAAGACCCGCGCCCGCATCCGCTTCGCCGTGCAGCAGTTCGTCGACGCGTCTGCGCCCAGCAACTTCCTCGCGCTCAATCCGGAGGCCCAGGAGCTGGCGCTCAAGACCCAGGGCGAGAGCATCGCCCGCGGCATGCAGCTGCTGTGGGCCGACCTGCAGCGCGGCCATGTCTCCCAGACGGACGAATCCGCCTTCGAGGTCGGCCGCAATGTCGCGACGACTGCCGGCGACGTCGTCTTCGAGAACGACTTCTTCCAGTTGATCGAGTACCGCCCGCTGGGCAAGGAAGTGCACGAGCTGCCCTTCCTGATGGTGCCGCCCTGCATCAACAAGTACTACATCCTCGACCTGCAGCCGGACAACTCGCTGATCCGCCATGCCGTGGAGCAGGGCCATCGCACCTTCGTGGTGAGCTGGCGCAACCCCGACGAATCCTGCGTGGGCTGGACCTGGGACGACTACATCGAACAGGCCGCCATCCAGGCGATCCGCACGGTGCAGGCCATCAGCGGCAGCCAGAAGATCAACACCCTCGGCTTCTGCGTCGGCGGCACCATCCTCGCCACGGCGCTGGGCGTGCTCGCGGCCCGCGGCGAGCAGCCGGCCGCCAGCGTCACGCTGCTGACCACGCTGATCGACTTCGCGAGCAACGGTGTCCTGGACCTCTTCGTCGACGAGGGCTCCGTGCGCCTGCGCGAGATGAGCATCGGCCCTGACGCCCCCAAGGGCCCCGGCCTGCTCAAGGGGCAGGAGCTGGCCACGACCTTCAGCTTCCTGCGGCCCAACGACCTCGTCTGGAACTATGTGGTCGGCAACTACCTCAAGGGCGAGGCCCCGCCGGCCTTCGACCTGCTGTACTGGAACGGCGACTCGACCAATCTGCCCGGCCCGATGTACTGCTGGTACCTGCGGCACACCTATCTGCAGAACGAGCTGAAGAAGCCCGGCGCCCTGACCGTCTGTGGCGAGCGCCTGGACCTCGGGGCCATCGAGGCGCCGGTCTACATCTACGGCTCGCGCGAGGACCACATCGTGCCCTGGGAGGCCGCCTACCGCAGCACCCAGGTCTTCAAGGGCAAGAAGCGCTTCGTGCTGGGCGCCTCCGGCCACATCGCCGGCGTGATCAACCCGCCCGCCAAGAAGAAGCGCAGCTACTGGACGGGCAAGACGGCGGCGCTGCCGGCCGAGGCGGGCCAGTGGCTCGACACGGCCGTCGAGCATCCCGGCTCCTGGTGGACCGACTGGTCCCAGTGGCTGGCCAGCCATGCCGGCCCGCTGAAGCCGGCGCCCAAGGCCCCCGGCAACCGCCAGCACAAAGCCATCGAACCGGCGCCCGGCCGCTACGTCCAGCAGAAGGCCTGAGCCCGCCCCGGTGCGGCCCCCCGACGGGCGGCCGCACCCACACCCTCTACCCATCATCGGAGATCCATCCATGAGTACCGAGATCGTCATCGTCGCCGCGGCCCGCACGGCCATCGGCAAGTTCGGCGGCAGCCTGGCCAAGACCGCCGCCCCGGAGCTGGGCGCCACCGTGGTGCGCGAGCTGCTGCGCCGCTCGGGCCTGGCGCCCGAACAGGTCGGCGAAGTGATCCTGGGCCAGGTGCTGACCGCCGGCTCGGGCCAGAACCCCGCCCGCCAGACCGTGATCAAGGCCGGCCTGCCGCATGCCGTGCCGGCCATGACCATCAACAAGGTCTGCGGCTCCGGCCTGAAGGCGGTGATGCTGGCCGCGCAGGCCATCCGCGACGGCGACTCGGAGATCGTCATCGCCGGCGGGCAAGAGACCATGAGCCTGGCGCCCCACGTGCTGCCGGGCTCGCGTGACGGCCAGCGCATGGGCGACTGGAAGCTCGTCGACACCATGATCGTGGACGGCCTCTGGGACGTCTACAACCAGTACCACATGGGCATCACGGCGGAGAACGTGGCGAAGCAGTACGCCATCAGCCGCGAGGCGCAGGACGCGCTGGCCCTGGCCTCGCAGCAGAAGGCCGCGGCGGCGCAGGATGCCGGCCGTTTCAAGGACGAGATCGTGCCGGTGAGCCTGCCGCAGAAGAAGGGCGATCCGATCGTCTTCGACGCCGACGAGTTCATCAACCGCAAGACGAATGCCGAGGCGCTGGCAGGTCTGCGTCCGGCCTTCGACAAGGCGGGTTCCGTGACGGCGGGCAATGCCTCGGGTCTCAATGACGGCGCCGCCGGGCTGCTGCTGATGAGTGCCGACAAGGCGAAGGCCCTGGGCCTGACGCCGCTGGCGCGGATCGCGTCCTATGCCAGCGCGGGCCTGGACCCGGCCACCATGGGCATGGGCCCCGTGCCCGCCGCCCGCAAGGCGCTGCAGCGCGCCGGCTGGACGCCGCAGGATCTGGACCTGCTGGAGATCAACGAGGCCTTCGCGGCCCAGGCCTGTGCCGTGCACCAGGAGATGGGTTGGGACCTGGCCAAGGTCAACGTCAACGGCGGCGCGATTGCCCTGGGCCACCCCATCGGCGCCTCGGGCGCGCGCATCCTGGTCACCCTGCTGCACGAGATGCAGCGGCGCGAGGCGAAGAAGGGTATCGCCTCGCTGTGCATCGGCGGTGGCATGGGCGTGGCGCTCTGCGTGGAGCGCTGAGCCGCACCGTTCACAGGCACGGACTCAGGGCCAACCCGCTTGACCCCATCCGGGGGCTGGGGGAGCCTGAGGTCCGGCAATGCGCGTCTTCTTCGAATGACAACAGCAGCCCGGATGGCGCGTAGGACGCGGCGCCGACACCGGGTTCCCCTGACAAGCCATGGAGGCGAAGGAGATTCACATGACTCAGACACAGAAAGTTGCTTACGTCACCGGCGGCATGGGCGGCATCGGGACCGCCATCTGCCGCAGGCTGCACAACGCCGGCTACAAGGTCATCGCGGGCTGCGGCCCGAGCCGGGACTTCCAGAAGTGGCTGGATGAACAGAAGGCCGAGGGCTATACCTTCCACGCCTCGGTCGGCAACGTGGCCGACTGGGACTCGACGGTCGCCGCCTTCGGCAAGGCCATTGCCGAGCACGGCACGGTCGATGTGCTGGTGAACAACGCCGGCATCACCCGGGACCGCATGTTCCTGAAGATGACGCCGGACGACTGGAAGGCCGTGATCGACACCAACCTCAACTCCATGTTCAACGTGACCAAGCAGGTCGTGCCGGGCATGGTGGAGAAGGGCTGGGGGCGCATCATCCAGATCAGCTCGGTGAATGGCGAGAAGGGCCAGGCGGGCCAGACCAACTACTCCGCCGCCAAGGCCGGCATGCACGGCTTCACCATGGCGCTGGCGCAGGAGCTGGCTGCCAAGGGCGTGACGGTCAACACCGTGAGCCCGGGTTACATCGGCACCGACATGGTCCGCGCCATCAAGCCCGAGGTGCTCGAGAAGATCGTCGGCACCATTCCGGTCAAGCGCCTGGGCATGCCCGAGGAGATCGGCTCCATCGTGGCCTGGCTGGCGGGCGAGGACTCGGGCTTCACCACCGGGGCGGACTTCTCCTGCAATGGTGGCTTGCATATGGGGTGAACACTCCCCGCCTACCGGCTTCGCCGGCCTTGCAGGCCGCGCCAGGCCAGAGGCCTGGCCCTTCGGTAGGCACAAACGCCAAGGCGTTTGTGTCCGACCTCAGCCCCCCCAGGGGGGCGAGCTTGACGGCCCGGCGGAGCCGGATCCCCAAGCTCCGCTGGGGAAACAAAACGGGACCCGCGTTGCGTCCCGTTTTGTTTGTCAGGGCACGCGCTTCGGTCGGGGATGTCGCTGCTCAGCCATAACGAAGGCGGCATGACCGCTTCGCATCGGAAGCTTAGGACAAAACAAAGCGGGACCATCGGGTCCCGTTTTGTTTTTCAGGCACGGAGCTTGGGGATCCGGCTTTGCCGGGCCCTCAAGCTCGCCCCCTGGGGGGCCGGCGAAGCCGGTAGGGGGGGGTCAGGTCTTGATCTGGAGGAGTCGGGAGATGCTGCGTGCCGAATCCAGGAGGCGGGGCAGGGCGTTTTCCAGCAGGGCTTCGGGCGGGGTGCGGTTGACCTGGGCGCCGATGTTCAGCGCGGCGATGGTCCGGCCCTGGCGATCGACGATGGGGGCGGCGAGGGACACGAGGCCATCCTCGAGCTCCTGGTTCACCAGGCACCAGCCCTGGGTTCGGGCCTGGGCGATGCGCGCACGCACCTCGTCCATGTTCATGGCGGTGCGCTGCGTATAGGGCTGCCAGCGGGCCTGGGCGAGATGCTGCTCCAGCTGGGCCTCGGGCAGGCCGGCCAGCAGCACGCGGCCCATGGACGTGCACCAGGCCGGCAGGCGGCTGCCCACGCCCAGATTCACGCTCATGATCTTGCGCGCGGGCACGCGCAGCACGTAGACGATGTCCTGGCCCTCCAGCACGGCGGCGGAGCAGCTCTCCTTGAGGTCGCTGGCCAGCACCTGCATCACCGGCTCGGCAAACTGCCACAGCGGCTGCGAGGAGAGGTAGGCAAAGCCGAGGTCGAGGATCTTGGGCGTCAGCGAGAACAGCCGGCCTTCGGTGCGGACATAACCGAGTGTTTCCAGGGTCAGCAGAATGCGGCGCGCGCCGGCACGGGTGAGGCCGCAGCGGCGGGAGACCTCGGTGAGCGTCTGGGCGGGGGCGTCGGCGCTGAAGGCGCGGATGACGGACAGGCCGCGGGCAAAGGACTGCACATAGCTGTCCCCTGGCTTCAAGGCGGGCGCCCCCTGGGGCTGCGTCGTCGGCTCATCCATGCGGCGCAGTATAGGCAGAGCCCCGACGCCAAGCCGTTTTCATTCGTTAACATCACGCCGCCAAGGTTTATTTGATTATCTGAGGAGGACCTGCAATGGCCATGGACGTCGTCGATTACGAGATCAAGGGTGCGGAGATGCAGTTCGTGGAGGTCGAGCTCGACCCCGGCGAAGCGGCCATCGGCGAGGCCGGCAGCATGATGTACATGGATGCAGGCATCTCGATGGACACCATCTTCGGAGACGGCTCTGCCAACCAGGGCGGCTTCTTCGGCAAGCTGCTCGGCGCGGGCAAGCGCCTCGTCACCGGTGAATCGCTCTTCACCACGATCTACACGAACAACGGCAGCGGCAAGCAGCGCGTGGCCTTCGCGGCACCCTACCCGGGCAAGATCCTGCCCATGGACCTGCGCCAGCTCGGTGGCACGCTGATCTGCCAGAAGGACGCCTTCCTGTGCGCGGCGCGCGGCGTGTCCCTCGGCATCGCCGTGCAGCAGAAGCTCAGCACGGGCTTCTTCGGCGGCGAGGGCTTCATCATGCAGAAGCTCGACGGTGACGGCCTGGCCTTCGTGCACGCCGGCGGGACGGTGGTGCGCCGCACCCTGCAGCCGGGCCAGACGATCCTGGTCGACACCGGTTGCGTGGTGGCCTACACGCCCAGCGTCAACTTCGAGATCCAGTACGTCGGCAAGATCAAGACGGCGCTGTTCGGCGGCGAGGGCCTGTTCCTGGCCAAGATGACGGGCCCCGGCGAGGTCTGGCTGCAGAGCCTGCCCTTCTCGCGCCTGGCCTCTCGCATCTTCGCCGCGGCGCCTCAGAACGGCGGCCGCAAGGAGGAGGGCTCGCTGCTGGGCGGCTTCGGTGCCGGCGGCGTGCTCGGCTCCATCCTGGGTGGCGACGACGAGTAAGTTGTCGCGCACCCCGCGGGCGCAGGCCGCCGGAACCGGCGATCTGCGCCCGGCTTGAGCCAGCGCAGCTGGCCGGGCGGCCGGTGATCCGGGCAGGCGAATACACTTGAGGGTGATGGCAGCGTCGATCGCTGCGCCCCCGGTTCAAGGAATCCACATGTCCCGTTTCTGCCGGCCCCTGCTGGCCCTGGCCCTGCTGGCCAGCGCGGCCCTGGCCCCGGCCCAGGCCGCCCCGCACCCGTTCTTCGTGCTCAATTCGCTGGACGCCGACATCAGCGTCATCGACCCGGTGAGCTTCACCCAGGTCCGCCGCATCCCGACCGGCAAGGAGCCGCACCACCTCTACCTGACGCCGGACGACAAGTCCATGATCGTCGCCAACGCCCTGGGCGATTCGCTGACCTTCATCGACCCGGTCACTGCCCAGGTGCAGCGCGTGCTGCACGGCATCACGGATCCCTACCACCTGCGCTTCTCGCCGGACATGAAGTGGTTCATCACGGCGGGCAACCGTCTGGACCACATCGCCCTGTACCGCTGGCAGCCGCAGAACGCGAAGGAGCCGCTGCAGCTGGTCAAGCGCATCCCGGCCCCCAAGACGCCGAGCCACCTCTACGTCGACACCAAGAGCTCGGTGGTCTACGTGAGCCTGCAGGACTCCGACGAGATCACCGCCATCGACCTGGCCACGCAGGCCCCGCGCTGGAAGGTGCCGGTCGGCAAGATGCCGGCGGACATCTTCCTGACGCAGGACGACAAGCACCTGCTGGTGGCGCTCACCGGCGACAGCCATGTCGAGGTCTACGACGTCAGCGGCCCGGCGCCGAAGCTGGTCAAGCGCCTGCAGACGGGCGAGGGAGCGCACAGCTTCCGCTCGATGGGCGACAAGCGCCATGTGCTGGTCAGCAACCGCGCCAACAACACCATCAGCAAGATCGACCTGCAAAGCTTCACGGTGGTTGAGACCTTCAAGGCGCCCGGCGGCCCGGACGACATGGAGATCCTGCCCGACGGCAAGACGCTGCTCGTGACCTCGCGCTGGGCCCGCAAGCTGACCATGATCGACCTGCAGACGAAGAAGGTCGTCAAGCAGGTGAACGTGGGCAAGTCGCCTCACGGGGTCTGGACCCTGGACCATGTGTCGAGGCAGTGATGAAACAGTGGATGGTGGCGCCGGCCCTGGTCGTCGTCGTGGTGGCGGCGCAGGCGGCCTGCAAACCTGACGAGAAGCCGGTCTTCCTGAGCTTCGACACCGGCCACATGGGCGTCGCGCCCCTGGTGGCGGACCTGCTCAAGCGCTACGACGCGCAGGCCACCTTCTTCCTCGCCAACGAGCCCACGCTGTCGGACGGCCGCACGCTGGACGAGGAATGGGCGCCGTGGTGGCGCGCCCGCGCGGCGGAAGGCCACGACTTCGGCTCGCACACCTGGTCGCACGACATCTGGATGGAGGACCTGCCCGACGGCCGCTTCCGCATGAAGGTGCAGGCCGGCATCGAGCCGCCGAAGATGCGGGATCTCAGCGCCGCCGAGTACTGCGAGGAGCTCAACCGGACCGCCCAGCGCTTCACCGAGATGACGGGCCAGCGCCTGGACCCCATCTTCCGTGCGCCCGCCGGCCGGACCTCGCCCGCGCTGCTGGCGGCGGCCAAGTCCTGCGGCTACACCCATGTGGGCTGGAGCCCCGCCGGCTTCCTGGGCGACGAGCTGCCCTCGGAACGCTACTCCAACGAGCAGCTGCTCAGCCGGGCGCTGAAGAACGTCAAGCCGGGCGACATCCTCATGGCCCATCTGGGCATCTGGTCGCGCCAGGACGCGTGGGCGCCCGCCGTGCTGGAGCCGCTGATGAAGGGGCTCAAGGACAAGGGCTACTGCTTCGCCCCGCTGCGCGACCATCCTCGCTACGCCGGCCTGCTCAAGGGCGGCAGCCCCGAGCGCCCGCTGGCCGCCCGCAAGCCCTGACCCACCGGAACGACGACCTCACGCATGGACTGGTTCACCGATCTCTTCGCCCAAGCCCAGCAATGGCTCTTCGAGCAGGTGGTGCAGCCGCTGGGCTTCGGCCTCGGACTCGGCAACCGGCTGGAAGAGGCCTATGACGGCACCGGCTGGCTGCTGGTCGGCCTCATCCAGGTGCTGCTGATGCTGGTGGTGATCCGCAGCCTGGAGCGCTGGCGCCCTGTCGAGTCGCAGCAGGACCGCCGCGCCGTGCGGGTGGACGTGATCTACACGCTGATCCATCGCCTCGGGCTCTTCCGCCTCGCGATGTTCTTCAGCCTGGACCCGCTGCTGGACATGGTCTCCGGCGAGATGCGGCTGGCCGGCCTGCCCACCTGGCAGCTGGATGCCCTGTGGCCCGGCGTCACCGACCTGCCCTGGGTGAGCTTCCTGCTCTACCTGCTCGTCTTCGATTTCTTCAACTACTGGCTGCACCGCGCGCAGCACCAGTTCGAGTGGTGGTGGGCCCTGCATTCGCTGCACCACAGCCAGCGCTCGATGAGCATGTGGAGCGACAACCGCAACCACCTGCTGGACGACGTCCTGCGCGATGTCTTCTTCGTGCTGCTGGCCCGCTTCATCGGCGTGGAGCCGGGGCAGTTCGTGGCCCTGGTCGCCTTCTCGCAGCTGATGGAGAACCTGCAGCACGCCAATGTGCGGCTGTGGTTCGGCCCGGTGCTGGAGCGGCTCTTCGTGAGCCCGCGCTTCCATCGCCTGCATCACTCCATCGGCATCGGGCACGAGTCCGGGGGCAAGGGCACGCTGGGCGGGCACAACTTCGCGGTGCTCTTCCCGGTCTGGGACATCCTCTTCCGCACGGCCAACTTCGAGCTGCGCTACGACGCCACCGGCGTGCGCGACCAGCTCGAGGGGGAGGGCGCCCGGGACTACGGCCGCGGCTTCTGGGCCCAGCAATGGCTCGGCCTGACGCGCCTCGCCGGCGCCCTGCGTCCGGCGGCTGGCCAGCCGCTTGCCGGCAAGCCCGAGCGCCCCTGACCCCCGGCACGGTCGCCGCGCGGGCGGGCCTTGCTATGCTGAGGCCCCAGCGAATCCGGCCCCGACCGGGCGCTGCCCTCGAGGAGATCCATGATCAGCACCCTGTCCCGCGTGGCTGACGCCTTCTGGCGTGCTGCGGCCTACTGCCTGCATCCGCGCGTCATCGCGCTGTCCCTGCTGCCCCTGCTGATCGCCGGGCCGCTGGCCTGGGGATTGATGTACTTCTTCTGGGAGCCGGCGGTCGACGGTGTGCGGGCGACGCTGGAGTCCTGGCGCCTGATCGAGACGGTGCTGACCTGGCTGGACCACGTGGGTCTGCAGGGGCTGCGCACGGCCATCGCGCCGCTGGTGCTGCTGGCCATGGCGGTGCCGGCGCTGCTGGTCTTCAGCCTGCTGCTCGTGGCGGTGCTCATGACCCCTGCGATGACGAACCTGGTGGCGCAGCGCCGCTTCCCCGGTCTCGAGCGCAAGCGCGGGGCGCCGTTCTGGCTGAGCGTGCTGTGGTCCCTCGGGCACACGCTGCTGGCCGTGCTGGCGCTGCTGCTGAGCATGCCCTTCTGGCTGATCCCGCCGCTGGCGCTGTTCCTGCCGCCGCTGATCTGGGGCTGGCTGGGCTACCGCGTCTTCGGCTTCGATGCGCTGGCCGAGCACGCCTCCCGCATTGAGCGGCGGCGCATCCTGGCCGAGCACCGGGTGCCGCTGCTGGGGCTGGGCGTGCTGACCGGTTTCCTGGGCGCCGCGCCCACCGCGATCTGGGCCTTCGGCGTGCTGAGCCTGGCGCTCGCGCCCTTCCTGATCCTGGCCTCGGTCTTCCTCTACACCCTGGTGTTCGCCTTCAGCTCGCTGTGGTTCGCCCACTACTGCCTGCAGGCGCTGCACGAGCTGCGGCAGTCCCGCGCCACCGAGGCCCCCGGCGATCTGCTGGACCCCCGGCCGGCCGACGAGGCCGCGCCCCCCGCGCTCGAGGAGGCGCAGGAGCAGCCGCCCGCGCTGCCCGCGCCCTCGTCGCCCCACTGAGCGGCGGGCTGCCATGCGCATCGGACTGATCGTCGTCGGCGACGAAATCCTCTCGGGCAAGCGCCAGGACAAGCACCTGGCGGCCACCATCGAGCGCCTGACCGCGCGGGGCATGGGCCTCGCCTGGGCGCGCTACATCGGCGACGACCGCGAGGCGCAGACGGCGGTGCTGCGCGAGGCCTTCGCCAGCGGCGACCTCGTCTTCAGCTGCGGCGGCATCGGCGCCACGCCCGACGACCACAGCCGCCAGGCCGCCGCCGCCGCGCTCGGGCGCCCGCTCGTGCTGCACCCCGAGGCGCGGGCGCTCATCTGGCAGCGCATCCAGGAGATGGCCGCGGAGCAGGGCGCCACGGCCGACGAGCAATCGCCGGACACCCAGCGCCGCTTCCAGATGGGCGAGTTCCCGGCGGGCGCCGGCCTCATCCCGAACCCCTACAACCGCATCCCCGGCTTCTTCGTGGGCGATGTCCATTTCGTCCCGGGCTTCCCGGTGATGGCCCACCCGATGATGGAATGGGTGCTCGACACCCGCTACCCGCAGCTGCGGCGTGCGCGCACCGTCCAGGAGCGCTCGGTGATCCTGCCCGGCGCGCTCGAAGGGACCCTGACGCCCCTGATGCTTCGCCTCGAGGCGGAGTTCCCGGGCATCAAGGTCTTCAGCCTGCCCAGCGTGGACCATCCGCAGTGGGGCCGTCATGTGGAGCTGGGCGTCAAGGGCGACGCCGGCTTGCTCGACGCCGCCTTTGCGGCGATGAAGGCCGGGCTTGTCCAACTTGGTGCATCCATTGGCACCGAAATGGTGCGATGAGGGGGCGGTGGTGGCTCTGCTTTGGTGCATGGGCGCCGCGGCCTGAATGCTGGCTTGTCGATCGGCGTCATGTCCCGGCAAGGGGCCGCGGCGCATAATCCCGCGTCGCCAGGGCCTGTGCACCGGGCTGGGCCGCCGCCCGATGAGGCGCGGGCCGCCCTGCAGCGCTTTGGCACGAAACCTGCTCTGTTTTTGGTGCATGTGCCGCCGGCTTGAGATCAGCCGCGGCGCCCGCCGAATTCCGAGACCCCCATACCTGCTACCCGCTAGGAGTGATTGATGGCCAAGACCGTCGCTGATGTGATGAAGATGGTGAAGGAGAACGAAGTCAAGTTCGTCGACTTCCGTTTCACCGATACCCGTGGCAAGGAACAGCACGTGTCCGTGCCTGTGTCTCACTTCGATGAAGACAAGTTCACGTCGGGCCACGCTTTCGACGGTTCGTCGATCGCCGGCTGGAAGGGCATCGAAGCCTCCGACATGCTGCTGATGCCGGACCCGAACACGGCCAACATCGACCCCTTCTTCGAAGAGCCGACCCTGATCCTGACCTGCGACGTCATCGATCCGGCCGACGGCAAGGCCTACGAGCGCGATCCCCGCTCCCTGGCCAAGCGCGCCGAAGCCTACCTGAAGGCCTCCGGCCTGGGCGACGCCGCCTTCTTCGGTCCCGAGCCCGAGTTCTTCATCTTCGACTCCGTGCGCTGGGCCAATGACATGTCCGGCTGCTTCTTCAAGATCGAATCCGAAGAAGCCGCCTGGAACACCGGCAAGGAATACGAGCACGGCAACAGCGGCTACCGTCCCACCGTCAAGGGCGGCTACTTCCCCGTGCCCCCGGTCGACAGCGGCCAGGACATGCGCTCGGAGATGTGCCTGATCCTCGAATCGCTGGGCATCCCCGTCGAAGTGCACCACCACGAGGTGGCGAACGCCGGCCAGATGGAAATCGGCACGAAGTTCAGCTCGCTGGTCGAGCGCGCCGACTGGACGCAGCTGCAGAAGTACGTGATCCAGAACGTGGCCCACGCCTACGGCAAGACCGCCACCTTCATGCCCAAGCCCATCGTGGGCGACAACGGCAGCGGCATGCACGTGCACCAGTCCGTCTGGAAGGACGGCAAGAACCTGTTCGCCGGTGACGGCTACGCCGGCCTGAGCGATTTCGCCCTGTACTACATCGGCGGCATCATCAAGCACGCCCGTGCCCTGAACGCCATCACGAACCCCGGCACCAACAGCTACAAGCGCCTGGTGCCCGGCTTCGAAGCCCCGGTGAAGCTGGCCTACTCGGCCAAGAACCGCTCGGCCTCGATCCGCATTCCGTACGTGGCGAACCCCAAGGGCCGTCGCGTGGAAGCCCGCTTCCCGGATCCCAGCGCCAACCCCTACCTGTGCTTCGCCGCGCTGCTGATGGCCGGCCTGGACGGTGTCGAGAACAAGATCCATCCGGGCGAAGCCGCCACGAAGGACCTGTACCACCTGCCCCCGGAAGAAGACGCGAAGATCCCGACCGTCTGCCACAGCCTGGACCAGGCCCTCGAGTATCTGGACAAGGACCGTGCCTTCCTGACCAAGGGCGGCGTGTTCACCGATGCCTTCATCGATGCCTACATCGATCTGAAGATGCAAGAGGTGACCCGTTTCCGCATGGCCACCCACCCGGTCGAGTACGACATGTACTACGCCCTGTGATGGGGATGCGCGGGGTGTCTGCACAGACCGCGCAACAAGAGGGACGGCGTCAGCCGTCCCTTTTTCTTTTGTTGCGGGGTGTTTGCAGGCGTCATTCCGGCGCGATGTTCGGCCCGGGATGCGCCACAATGGCTGCTCTTGGCTCCGAACGCGCCCCGCTGCATGCAAAGCAACACCACCTTCTCCTTCCGCGGCCCGGTCGCTCACGGCCTGGCCCTGCTGACCGGACTGCTGGCACTGAGTGCCCCGCTGTCCGCAGCGGCCCAGGCGAGTCAGGGCTCCCAGGTCTACCGCTGCCCCGGCCCGCCGGTGCTCTACACGGATTCGCTTTCGCCCAAGGAGGCCCAGGAGAAGGGCTGCCGCACGATCGAGGGGTCGCCGGTGACGGTGGTGTCGGTGCCCAAGCCGGCGCGCCCCGCCGCTTCGGGGCAGGGCAGTGCCGAGGGTGCCACCGCGAAGGTGGATCCCCTTCTGCAGAAGGCCCGCGACTCCGATCGCCGTGGCGTGCTGGAGCGCGAGCTGCGCGAGGCCGAGGGCAAGCTCGCCGAGCTGCAGAAGGAATATGCCGGCGGCACGCCCGAGCGCCGCGGGGATGAGCGCAACTACCAGAAGTACCTGGACCGCGTGGCGGACCTCAAGGCCAGCATCTCGCGCCAGGAGGCGGACATCGGCGCCATCAAGCGGGAACTCAGCAAACTGCCCTGAGCATCGTGCCGGGGCTGGACTCCGACATGACTGCCATTGATCAAGACCCCGAGGGCCTGCGCGCCCTGGACATGCTGGCCACCATGGTGGCGCTGGTGCACCGTGATGGTGCCTGCGTGCATGTCAACGCGGCACTGGAGACCCAGATGCAGCTCTCGCGCCGCGTCCTGGCGCGCAGCCATGTGCAGGACTGGCTCGAGGATGGGGCACGGCTGCGCGAGGCCATCGACGGCGTCTCCCGCAATGCCTACTCCAGCAGCCGCTTCGAGACGCTGCTGCGCCGGGGCCTGCGACCGCACGAGGAGGCGCTGCCCGTCCAGGTGATCGTCAGCCAGACGGATTCGCCGGACCTGCTGCTGCTCGAGCTGATCGAGAACGCCCAGCAGTCCCGCCAGGACCGTGAGGAGCGCACGCTGGACCAGGTGCAGGCCACCAAGGAGCTGATCCGCAACCTCGCCCACGAGATCAAGAACCCGCTCGGCGGCATCCGCGGCGCCGCGCAGCTGCTGGCGCTGGAGCTGCAGCCGACCGAGCTCGGCCCGGAGCTGGCCGAGTACACCGACGTCATCATCCACGAGGCCGACCGCCTGCAGTCCCTCGTTGATCGCCTGCTGGCCCCCCATCGCCGCGCGCAGGTGGTGGGGGACGTCAACATCCATGAGGTCTGTGAGCGGGTGCGCTCGCTGATCCTGGCCGAGTACCCCAAGGGGCTCAAGGTACGGCGCGATTACGACACCTCGCTGCCCGACTTCCGTGGGGACCGTGAGCAACTGATCCAGGCCGTGCTCAACATCGTGCAGAACGCCGCCCAGGCCCTGGCGCCGCGCATCGCCGCCGGGGACGCCGAGATCGTGCTGCGCACGCGCGTGGCACGCCAGGTGACCCTCGGCAAGCAGCGTTGGCGCCTGGCACTGGAATTGCATATCGAGGACAACGGGCCGGGCGTGCCGCCCGAGATCCATGACCGCATCTTCTATCCCCTGGTTTCGGGGCGGGAGGGCGGTTCGGGCCTCGGGCTGACACTCTCGCAGACGATCGCGCAACAGCACCAGGGCATGATCGACTGCGACAGCGAGCCTGGACGGACGGACTTCCGAATCACCCTGCCTTTGCCTTGAGGGAGTACTTGTGGCAAAGGGGAGAGCTGCATGAAATCCATCTGGATTGTTGATGACGACCATTCGATCCGCTTTGTGCTCGAGAAGGCCTTGGCGCGCGAGGGGCTGCCGGTGCGCTGCTTCTCCAACACGCGTGACCTCCTCGCCGCCCTGGAGGAGGACAGCCCGCAGGTCCTGGTCTCCGACATCCGCATGCCCGGCGGCTCGGGCCTCGATCTGCTGGCCAAGGTCAAGGAGCGACATCCGGGGCTGCCGGTCATCATCATGACGGCCTACTCCGACCTCGACAGCGCCGTCTCGGCCTTCCAGGGCGGCGCCTTCGAGTACCTGCCCAAGCCCTTCGATCTCTCGCGGGCCGTGGAGCTGATCCGCCGCGCCCAGGAGGAGAGCCTGCGCGAGGCCGCGGTCGAGCAGGAGTCGGCGGCGCAGGTGCCCGAGATGCTGGGCCAGGCGCCGGCCATGCAGGACGTGTTCCGCGCCATCGGCCGGCTCTCGCAGAGCAATGTCACCGTGCTGATCACCGGCGAGTCGGGCTCCGGCAAGGAGCTGGTCGCACGTGCGCTGCACAAGCACAGCCCGCGGGCCGAGGGGACCTTCGTGGCCATCAACACGGCGGCGATCCCCAAGGACCTGCTGGAGTCCGAGCTGTTCGGCCACGAACGCGGCGCCTTCACCGGCGCGCAGGCCACGCGGCGCGGCCGCTTCGAGCAGGCCGAGGGCGGCACGCTGTTCCTCGACGAGATCGGCGACATGCCGCTGGACCTGCAGACCCGCCTGCTGCGCGTGCTGTCCGACGGCCAGTACTACCGCGTGGGGGGGCACAGCCCGCTGCGCAGCAATGTGCGCGTCATCGCGGCCACGCACCAGAATCTGGAGGAGCGCGTGCGCCAGGGCGCCTTCCGCGAGGATCTGTTCCATCGCCTCAACGTGATCCGCCTGCGCCTGCCGCCGCTGCGCGAGCGTCGCGAGGACGTGCCCGTGCTGGCCCGCTTCTTCCTGCAGCGCAGTGCCACCGAGCTGGGCGTGGAGCCCAAGCGCCTGTCGGACGCGGCGCTGGCCTCGTTGTGTGCCTTCGACTTCCCGGGCAATGTGCGGCAGCTGGAGAACATCTGCCACTGGCTCAGCGTGATGGCGCCGTCGCAGCAGGTCGAAGCCAAGGACCTCCCGCAGGAGCTGCTCCAGGGCGAACGCGCGCCGGATGCCGTGCCGGGGGGCGAGTCCGCCAGCGTTGCTGCGTCGCTCAATGCAGCGGCCGGGCAGGCGATGCCGGCCTTTGCCGGGAGCACCCCGGCCCTGCCGAGCTTCGGCGGGGGTCCGGACGCCTGGGTGGCCGAGATGGCCCGGGAGGCGCGGCGCCTGCTGGCCGCCGGCGAGACGGATGTCTGGGATCAGCTCTGCCGCCGCTTCGAGGCCAGCCTCATCATGACGGCGCTGGACATGACCCGCGGCCGCCGCATCGAGGCCGCCCAGAAGCTGGGCATCGGCCGCAACACCATCACGCGCAAGATCCAGGAGCTGGGCCTGGACGTGTGAGCGCGGCCCGGGCTCAGTCGGGCAGCTTGTCCAGCCAGACGCCGATGCCCTGGGCGTTGAGCTCGATGTCCATGGCCAGCAGCGCATGCTGCCGCTCGCGCGGCAGCATGCAGCCGTGCGCGGCCAGCGAGTCCAGGTAGAGCCCCGACAGCGCCGCCTTCAGGGCCTCATGGCGATCCTCGGCGCCGCGCAGGGCCAGGCTCAGCGCCACGGTCTCGTCGAGCAGCGCCAGCAGCGCCACGTGCAAGGCGCGGACCTCGCCCTCGCTGTGGCCGATCCGGCCGAAATGGGTGAGCAGCATGCCCTGCGGCCGGGCGTCGAGCATGCGCTGCATCGACTGCTTCAGCGCCTCGGGCTCGAACTGCACCGGCGTGCTCGTGGGGAAGACCCAGGGCTGGCCGTCCACGTCGAATTCGCGGTAGGACAGGCCGAAGGTGTCCCCCGTGAACCAGCAGCCGCTCTGCGCGTCGAAGAGGCAGTGGTGGTGGCGGGCGTGGCCCGGTGTGTCGATCAGCAGCAGCTCCCGGCCACCCACGCGCACGCGCTGGCCGTCCTCGCTGGCCACGGCGCGCTCGGCAGGCACGGCCTGGAGCTGGCCGTAGGAGCGCTGCATTTCCTCCTCGCCATAGACCGCGAGCGCACCGGCCCACAGCGCGCGCGGATCCACCAGGTGGCGCAGGCCGCGCGGGTGGGCGAGCAGGCGCGCCTGCGGCAGCGACTGCATCAGCAGCCCGACGCCGCCGGCGTGGTCCAGGTGCACGTGCGTGGGGATCACCCAGTCCACGGCCTCCGGCGCGAGCCCCAGGTGGGCGAGGGCGCCCAGCAGGCGCGGGACGGCATGGTTGGTGCCGGTGTCGATGAAGGCCGCGCGGCCCTGGTCGACCACGAGGTAGGCGGCGTCGAAGTCGTCGCGCTGGAAGGCGGTGTCGATGCGGTACAGGCCGGGGCCCAAGGACAACAGATACGGTGGCATGCAGGCTCCCTAGAATGCCCGCAACGATAACTGATGCGTGAGGATGACCCCATGGCTGTTCGCGAGCTGCTGAAGATGGGAGATGAGCGCCTGCTGCGCGTGGCCCAGCCCGTGACGGAGTTCGGCACGCCGGCGCTGGCCTCGCTCATCGAGGACATGCAGGACACCATGAAGGCCGCCAACGGCGCGGGCCTCGCGGCGCCGCAGATCGGCGTCGACCTGCAGGTGGTGATCTTCGGCTTCGAGCGCAACGAGCGCTACCCGGAAGCGCCGCCGGTGCCGCTGACGGTGCTGATCAACCCCGTCATCACGCCCCTGGGCGAGGCACAGGAGGACGGCTGGGAAGGCTGCCTCTCCGTGCCGGGCCTGCGCGGCGTGGTGCCCCGCTGGCAGCGCATCCGCTACAGCGGCGTCGACCCGCAGGGCCGGCCCATCGAGCGGGAGGCCGAGGGCTTCCATGCGCGGGTGGTCCAGCACGAGTGCGACCATCTCATCGGGCGGCTCTATCCCTCGCGCATCCGGGACTTCAGCCGCTTCGGCTACACCTCGGTCCTGTTCCCCGACCTGGACCCGAACACGGACGACTGAACGCCCACGTTCGCAGGGCGGGCGAAGGCCGCCCACCTGTTACATCCGCGGCGTCATCCCGCAGGCCGTCTGCCGCGTTGGGGCTGCAGCCGAGGAGAGCCTCCATGCCCACAATGACACCGTCCCGCGCCCGACCCTGGCGCCCCCTGGCCACCGCGCTGCTGCTGGCCGCCAGCCTCTGGGCCCCTGTGGCGCATGCGGAGGATCCGCCCACGCGCGCCGCCCGCGTGGCCGAGACGCAGGGCACCGCCTGGGTCTTCGATGCCGAGACCAAGGACTGGCAGCGCCTCGCGCCGAACCAGACGCTGGGTGAGGGGGACCGGATCCGCACCGAGCGCGATGGCCGCCTGGCCTTGCGGGTGGGCTCCACGAGCCTGTGGGTGGACCAGTCCGCCGATCTCGAACTGAGCCGCCTCGACGAGGACCACCTCGAACTGCTGCTGGCGCGCGGCCAGCTGGGTCTGCGCCTGCGCAATGCCGAGGCCGTGCGCGAGTTGCAGGTGCGCACGCGCGAGGGGCGCTTTTCCTTCGAGCGCAAGGGCCTGTACCGCATCGACCAGCTCGACCGTGGCAGCCGTGCCTACAACTGGGAGGGCGAGCTTCGTTTCGAGGCCCGCGCGCCGGGCACGCCGCCCGTGTGGCTGCAGCCCAATGAGCAGGCCGAGTTCTGGTGGGGTGACGGTCCGCGCGTCGAGCGCCAAGTGCTGGAGCGCGATCGTTTCGCCGACTGGCTGCTGGGCATGAACCGCAGCGAGGGCGACCTGCCGGCCTACCGCTATGTCTCGCCGGAGATGACCGGCGCCGAGGACCTCGACCGCCATGGCCGCTGGGAGGCCTCTGACGAGTACGGCACCGTCTGGATTCCGCAGCAGGTGGCGCCGGACTGGGCGCCTTACCGCTACGGACGCTGGACCTGGACCCGCCACTGGGGCTGGACCTGGGTCGACGACGCGCCCTGGGGCTTCGCGCCCTTCCACTACGGCCGCTGGGTCATGGTGCGCGAGCGCTGGTGCTGGGTGCCCGGCCGCTATGTCGCGCGCCCGGTCTACGCGCCGGCCCTGGTGGCCTGGGTGGGCGGACCGCACGTGAGCGTGGGCATCAGCATCGGTGCGCGGCCGGTGCCGCGCTATGGCTGGTATCCGCTGGCCCCGCGCGAGGTCTATGTGCCGAGCTACCGCCACACCCCGCATTACGAGCAGCGCATCAATCGCGAGCATGACCCCGTGACCGTGGTGAACCGCGGCCCGGCCCTGCCGCCGCCCCGCAGCAACCGCGAGGTCCACGGCGCCGTCAGCGTCTGGAACGACGGGGCCGCGCGTGCCGTGGTCCACGCCGATGCCAACGTGCCGCTGCGGCCGCTGCCGCAGGCGCCCGGCCGTCAGGAGTGGCGTCCGCAGGAGGCCCGCGGCGATGCCGGCGTCCCGCTGCGCACCCTGCCGGCGGTGCCCGGCGTGGCCGCCTCGCCCGATGTCGCCCCGGCTCGCCGGGACGTGGGGCGCGGTCGGGGCGATCGCGGTGAGGATCCGGGGCCTGGCGTGCCGCTGCGCCTGCAGCCCGGCCAGGCGCCCGTGCTGAGCTCGACGCCGCCGGTGGCGCCGCCCGCTGCCGTGCCGGTGCCTCAGGTGTCGGTGCCGACCTCGCCCGCCGCCGTGCCGCAGGTCGTGCCGGCCCGCCCGCGGGACGATGGTCCGCCCTTGCGCCGCCTGCCCGACACGCCCTCGCGCCACGAGAGTCGCGAGCCTGCACTTCAGATGCAAGGTCAGGTTCCGACGGCGGTCCCCGACCGCGCGTTCCAGGAGCGCCAGGACCGCGAGCGCCAGGACCGCGAGCGTGCCGACCGTGAACGCCAGGACCGCGAGCGCCTGATGGAGCGCGAGCGCCAGGAACGCCAGGATCGCGTGGACCGCATGGAGCGCCAGGAGCGCCAGCAGCGATTCGAGCAGCAGCCGCGCGAGGTGCCCCTGCGCCAGGCCCAGCCCGAGCGCCCGCGGGAGATGCCTCGCGAGGTGGTCCGCGAGCCGGTCCGTGCGCCGGAGGCGCCGCGGGCGGCGCCCCCGCAGCGCCAGGAAGAGGCGCGGCCCGCCCGTCCCGTGCCTCAGGACAACGTGCCGCGCAAGGGCCGCCAGGACGAGCGCTGAGCCGCCGGGCGGGGCCTCGCGCCGCTCAGAGCAGCGGCGCGAGGCCCTTCCAGACCTGCTCCAGCATCAGCGGGTGGGCCTTGGCCAGCGGGTGGATGCGGTCGGCCTGGAACCAGGCCTCGGCGTCCGGGCGGTCGGCCACGCCCGCCAGCAGGAAGGGCACGAGCCCGACCTTCTCCTCGCGGGCCACGGTCTCGAAACTGCCCGCGAATTCCTTGCCGTAGGCCGCCCCGTAGTTGGCCGGCATCTGCATGCCCACCACCAGCACGCGGGCGCCCGCCTTGCGGCTGTCCTGGACCATGGCGCGCAGGTTGTCCCGTGTCATGGCCAGCGGCAGGCCGCGCAGGGCATCGTTGCCGCCCAGCTCGATGATCACGTGGCTCGGCTGCTCCTTCTTCAGCAGCGCGCCGAGGCGGGAGCGGCCGCCCGAGGTCGTGTCTCCGCTGATGCTGGCATTGACCACCTCGATCTCGCGCTTCTGCGCCTTCAGTCGCGCCTCGAGCAGGGCCACCCAGCCGCTGCCGCGTGCCAGGCCGTATTCAGCGGAGAGACTGTCGCCCACCACCAGGATCTTGCGTTTCGTCGCGCGGGCAAGACCCGGCACCAGCAGCAGGGCCACGCTCAGGCTAGAGTAGCCCATCCACATCCGGCGTTGCATCGCGCTCCTCATGTCTGCATCCATTCTTGAAGTCGAACACCTGGGCAAAACGGTCAGCGATGCCACGGGCGAGCTGACGATTCTGCATGACATCAGCTTCCACCTGCAGGCCAGGGAATCCGTGGCCATCGTGGGCGCCTCCGGTTCGGGCAAGAGCACGCTGCTGGCGCTGCTGGCGGGCCTGGACACGCCCACCCATGGCGCGGTGCGCCTGCAGGGCCAGGACCTCTACGCGCTGGACGAGGACGCCCGCGCGGCCCTGCGCGCGGCGCACGTGGGTTTCGTGTTCCAGAACTTCCAGCTGCTGTCGAACCTGACGGCGCTGGAGAACGTGATGCTGCCGCTCGAGCTGCGGGGCGACCGCGAGGCCCGCTCGCAGGCGCAGGCCATGCTGGAGCGCGTCGGCCTGGGCCAGCGGCTCTACCACTATCCCCGCGTGCTGTCGGGCGGCGAGCAGCAGCGCGTCGCCCTGGCCCGCGCCTTCGTGCAGCGCCCGGCGTTGCTGCTGGCGGACGAGCCCACCGGCAGCCTCGACTTCGCGACCGGCGCGCAGGTGATGGCGCTGATGTTCGAGCTCAACCGCGAGGCGGGGACGACGCTGGTGATGGTCACGCACGATCTGGCCATCGCCGAACGCTGCGAGCGGCAGCTGCGCATCGAGGCCGGCCGGCTGGTGGTCCCTCCGCGACAGCCGGCGGCCGCCCCCGCGACGGGCCACGCCTGACGGCCCGGCGGCGCCGGGTCCGCCGGCGCCGCGCCGGGCGAGCGCCGGCTTCGCCGAGGGCTCCCGCGGGAGTGCCCGCGTGCTGGCGGGGAGGGCCTGGCCGCGCCGGGCCACGCTCGCCTGGAAGGCCCGGCACACGGCCGGGGACGCGTGAGCAAGCCGGCGCCAGGCCGGGCGCTCCTGAAAAAACCCGGCGCAAGGCCGGGCACGCATGAAAAAACCCGGCGCAAGGCCGGGTTCTTCAGGCAGCCGTCGCGCGGCTCGTCAGGGGACTCAAGCTCACTGAGCGAACTTGTAGTCGGTCTTGGCCTTCTCGACCAGCTCGCGCTGGAAGTTGCCCATCTTTTGCTGCTCGATGCGCTGCTTGATCTGGCCCTTGACGTCGTCGAAGGCCGGGAAGGTGGCTTCGCGGGTGTCTTCCAGCTTGATGATGTGGAAGCCGAACTGCGACTTCACCGGCTCCTGGGTCATCTCACCCTTCTTCAGGGCGGTCATGGCCTTGGAGAACTCGGGCACGAAGTTGTTGGGGTTGGCGAAGTCCAGGTCGCCGCCGTTGGCAGCCGAGCCGGTGTCCTTGGAGTTCTTGGCCGCGAGGTCCTCGAACTTGGCGCCGCCGTTGAGCTGCTTGATCAGGGCCTTGGCCTCGTCTTCCTTCTCGACCAGGATGTGGCGGGCACGGTATTCCATGCCGCTGTTGGCGGCCTTGAACTGGTCGTATTCCTTCTGCGCCTCGGCATCGGTGACCGGGTTCTTGGCCTTGTAGTCTTCCATCAGGCCGCGGATCAGGATCATCTGGCGAGCCAGTTCCATCTGGACCTTGTAGTCGGCGCTGGCGGGGATGCCGCGCTTCTCGGCTTCCTGGATGAAGATCTCGCGGCGGACGACTTCGTCCTTGACCTGCGTCTCCAGCTCCGGCGTGCGGGGCTGACCGTTCTTGGTGACTTGCTGGATCAGCTGGTCCACACGCGCCTTGGGCACGGCCTTGCCGTTCACCGTCGCGATGTTCTGGGCACTGGCCGACAGGGGTGCCAGCGCTGCGGTCAGGGCCGCGATCGAGGCGGCGAGCACAATCTTCTTCATGGACGTTGGGCCTTTCAACAGACTCCACCGGTGAGCGTGCCACCGGATCTATCAGAGATACACCGCGTTACGCGGCGAGGTTTGGATAAAAACAGACGCCCTCGAAACCGTGGGGTTCGGGGCGCCGTACAGAGCGGCTCAGGGTTCCCCCGGAGCTTTGGCTTCGATGGCCAGGGCATGGATGCCGCGGCGCATCTGCTCAGCCAGCAAATCATATACGAGGCGGTGGCGCGCGACCTTCGTGAGACCCCTGAAGCGCTCGCTCACGACGCGCACCGTGTAGTGGCCGCCTTCGCGTGCGCCGGCGTGGCCGGCATGGTGGGCGCTGTCGTCCTGCACTTCGAGGTGCTGGGGCTGGAGGCCGTCGCGCAGCCGCTGCTCGATCACGGCCGTGGAGGCGCGGGGGGCGTCGTTCATGGCGTCGTTCATGGGGCGTGGCCCTCCTTGGCGGGCTCGTCGGCCCCGTCGGCCTTGCCGGCCGGTTCCATGATGTGGCGGCTCATGTAGAGCCCCTGGCCCAGCGTGAACAGCACGAAGAGGCCCGTCACGCCGAAGACCTTGAAGTTGGCCCAGGTGGCGGTCGGGAAATGAAAAGCAACGTAAAGGTTCAGAAAGCCGAGGGCCACGAAGAACGCCACGGAGCCGAGGTTCATGCGCCGCCAGGCGAAGTCGGGCAGCTGCACATCCTTCTCCATCATGCTGCGCAGCAGGTTCTTGCGGAACACCAGGTCGCTCACGAGGAACACGGCGGCCATGCCCCAGTAGAGGCCGGTGGGCTTCCACTTGATGAAGGTCTCGTCGTGCAGCCACACGGTCAGGCCGCCCAGCACCACGACCAGCGCGAGGCTGATCCACAGCATCAGGTCGATCTTGTGCCCGCGCAGCTTGGTGATGAGCGCCTGCGCCAGCGTGGCCACCATCACCACGAGCGTGGCCAGCAGCACGGGCGCCTCCTCGGGGCCCACGGTGCCGCCGGACACCATGAAGCCGAAGTGCGAGGAGGCGAAGGCCGCGGCGGCGGCCTTGTGGCCCTCCGCGAACTTGAAGGTGCCGAAGAAGAGGATCAGCGGCAGGAAATCGAGCAGAAGCTTCATGGAGACGAGGTCAGCGCCTGAATCGATCAGGCATCGGGCGCGAAGTCTATCGCGGCGGAATTGATGCAGAAGCGCTCGCCGGTGGGCCTCGGTCCGTCGGGGAAGACGTGGCCCAGGTGGGCGCCGCAGTGCCGGCATCGCACCTCGACCCGCACCATGCCGTGGCTGTGGTCCTCGATGCGCTCGACGACATCGGCGTTCACCGGTGCCCAGTAGCTGGGCCAGCCGCAGCCGGCGTCGAACTTGGTCCCGGCCTCGAACAGGCGCGTGCCGCAGCAGACGCAGTCGTAGTGGCCATGGGCCCAGTGGTCCCAGTAGGCGCCGGTGAAGGCGCGCTCGGTGGCCGCGTGGCGCGTCACCTGGTATTGCAGATCGTCGAGCTGCTCACGCCATTCGGCGTCGCTCTTGCTGATGGGGTAGGGCTTGTTGCTCATGATGAACAGGACACCTCAAGACGGGAGGCCCAGTCGGGCGGGAAGTCCGCATCGGACGCTTGAGCGGGTTCGTCGTACGGGCGCTGCAGAACTTTCAGCAGCCGCTCGATTTCCGTGAAGTCACCGGCCTCGGCGCGCTGGATGGCGGTCTCGGCCAGGTGGTTGCGCAGCACGACGGCCGGGTTCACGGCCTGCATGCGCGGCAGGCGCTCGGTGTCGTCGCTGGCCTCGCGCGCGAGGCGCTCGCGGTAGCGCAGGGCCCACAGATCGAAGCGCTCGCGGTCCAGGAAGATGTCCCGCAGCGGCGCCCACGTGGCCTCGGCCCTCGCCGGCCATTGCGAGAGACGGCGGTGCGCGATGGTGTAGTCGGTGCGATGCAGGGCCAGCAGGCGCAGCCAGTCGTCGATCAGGGCCTGGTCCTCGGCCTCGGCGTGCCGCAGTCCGAGCTTGTCCCGCATGCCGCGCAGCATCTCCTGCTGGAAGACCTGGCGATAGGGCTCCAGGGCGTCCCCCAGCAGCTCGGCCACCGCCTCCTCGTCTCCGCCGATCAGCGGCATGAGGGCCTGCGCCAGGGCGTGGAGGTTCCAGAAGGCGACCTGCGGCTGGCGCACATAGGCGTAGCGGCCCTGGTGATCCGAGTGATTGCAGACGTGGCCCGGGTCGAAGCCGTCGAGGAAGCCGAAGGGGCCGTAGTCCAGCGTGAGGCCCAGCAGGGACATGTTGTCCGTGTTCATCACGCCATGGCAGAAGCCCACGCACTGCCAGGCGGCCATCAGCTGTGCCGTCTGCCGGGCGATCTTCTCCAGCAGCGCCACGGGGGGGACGGGGGCCTCCCGGCATTCCGGCGCGTGGTGGCTCAGGACATGAGCCACCAGCTGGCGCAGCTCGTTGAGCTGGCCATGGTGCGCGAAGTGCTCCAGGTGACCGAAGCGCAGGAAGCTGGGCGCCACGCGCGTGACCACGGCCGCCGTCTCCAGCGTCTCGCGCTGCACGCCCTGCGGCGAGCCCGTGATGCACAGGGCGCGTGTCGTGGGGATGCCCAGCGCCGCCATGGCCTCGGAGCACAGGAACTCGCGGATGGAGGAGCGCAGCACCGCGCGGCCATCCCCGCGGCGGGAGTAGGGCGTGCGCCCGGCGCCCTTGAGCTGGACCTCCCAGCGCTGGCCGCCGTGCACGAGCTCGCCCAGGTGCAGTGCCCGCCCGTCGCCCAGCTGCCCGGCCCAGACGCCGAACTGATGACCGCTGTAGACGCTGGCCCAGGGCTGCATGCCCTCCCACAGCGCATTGCCGCTGAGCACCTGCAGCGCCTCCTCATTGCGCCAGTCCTCGGGAAGTCCGAGCACTTGCGCGCAGGCTGCGCTCGTGGCGACCCAGTGCGGTGCGGACAGCGGCTCCGGCGGCAGCCGTGTCAGGAAGCCGTCACCCAGCCGGGTGAAGCTGGCCGGGTGGCTGGTGGGGACGCTGCCGAGCTGTTCCTGCCAGCCCATCGCGCCGCTCGCGAAGGGCTCGCTGCCCATGTCCGGAGTGGGGCCGTTGCCCTTGTCGAAAACCATGAGATCCAGTGTAACGAGGGTGACTAAGCCGCTGTGCGGCGCAGGGTTAACATGATTTGCAACTGCCGATTTCCGCTCCACGCAGGGCGGAGACCAAGGAGACATAGATGGGTCTGATGGGACAGATGATGTCCATGCCGCTGCTGATCTCTTCGCTGATCCAGCACGCGGCCCGCCACTCGGGGGACACCGAGATCGTGAGCAAGCGGGTCGAGGGCGACCTGCACCGCTACAACTGGCGCGAATGCGAGCGGCGCTCCCGCAAGCTGGCCCAGGCGCTGGTGCGGCTGGGGCTCAAGGCCGGCGACCGCGTCGGCACGCTGGCCTGGAACGGCTACCGCCACCTCGAGATCTACTACGGCAGCTCGGGCTCGGCGCTCGTCTGCCACACGATCAACCCGCGCCTCTTCCCCGAGCAGATCGCCTGGATCGCCAACGACGCGCAAGACCTGGCCCTGTGCTTCGACCTGAACTTCCTGCCGCTGGTCGAGAAGCTGGCGCCGCAGCTCCCGCACGTGCGCCACTTCGTGCTGATGACCGACCGCGCCCACATGCCTGCGCAGACGACGCTGCCCGGCCTGCTGTGCTACGAGGAGCTCGTCGAGGCCGAGGACGGCCGCTACACCTGGCCGGTCTTCGATGAGAACGCCGCGTCGAGCATCTGCTACACCTCCGGCACGACCGGCCATCCGAAGGGGGCGGTGTACAGCCATCGCTCCAGCGTGCTGCATGCCTTCGCCTCCGCACTGCCTGACGGCATGGACTGCTCCTCGAAGGACGTGATCCTGCCCGTGGTGCCCATGTTCCACGTCAACGCCTGGGGCCTGCCCTACAGCAGCGCCATCGTCGGCGCGAAGCTCGTGTTCCCCGGGCCGCACCTGGACGGCAAGTCCCTCTACGAACTCTTCGAAGCCGAGCAGGTGACCTTCAGCGCCGGCGTGCCGACCGTGTGGCTGGGCCTGCTCAACTACGTGGGGGCGAACCAGCTCAAGTTCAGCAGTTTCACGCGCACGGTGATCGGCGGCTCCGCCTGCCCGCCGGCCATGCTGCGCACGCTGATGGACGACTACGGCGTCGAGGTCATCCACGCCTGGGGCATGACGGAGCTGTCGCCCCTGGGCACGCTGTCCAAGCTCACCGCGCGCCAGCTCAAGCTGCCGCAGGAGGAGCAGCGCCGCATCCTGGAGAAACAGGGGAAGGTGATCTACGGCATCGACATGGCCGTGATCGACGACGCCGGCGACGCCCAGCCCTGGGATGGCACCAGCAGCGGCAACCTCGTCGTGCGTGGCCACTGGGTCATCAACAGCTACTTCGGCCAGACGCAGTCCGCGCTGGTGCCGGTGAAGGAGCAGGGCAGCGACGCCGGGCTGTGGTTCCCGACGGGTGACGTGGCCACCATCGACGCCGACGGCTTCATGCAGATCACGGACCGCAGCAAGGACGTCATCAAGTCCGGCGGCGAGTGGATCTCCTCCATCGACCTCGAGAACATCGCCATGGCCCATCCGGCCGTGGGCGAGGCGGCGGCCATCGCCTGCCGGCATCCGAAGTGGGACGAGCGCCCGCTGCTCGTCGTGGTGCGCAAGCCCGGCGCCAGCCTGAGCCGCGAGGAGATGCTGGCCTTCTACGAGGGGCGCATCGCCAAGTGGCAGATCCCGGACGACGTCGTCTTTGTCGACGAGATCCCGCATACCGCCACCGGCAAGATCCAGAAGCTCAAGCTGCGTCAGCAGTTTGCCGAGCACCGCCTGCCCGGGGCCTGAGCCCGGCGGGCCGATCGCGTTCGCTGAGGCAGGACGGGCCGCGAGGTCCGGACCTGCAGGACATGTTGAGACCGAGAACAGGCCCGCCCAGGGTCAGAAGGAGACATCCATGTTGACTGCATCGCGTGAGTTCCAGCTGCGGCACGTCGCGGCATCCCTGCTGCTGGCGGGCCTGTCCCTCGGGGCACAGGCCCAGAAGGGCGAGACGGTGAAGATCGCCTGGATCGACCCGTTGTCCGGCCTGATGGGCCCGGTGGGCCAGAACCAGGTCAAGAGCTTCCAGTTCTTCGCCGAGAAGTTCAACGCCACCAACCCGGCCGGCGTGAAGTTCGAGATCATCGCCATCGACAACAAGCTCAGCCCCGCCGAGACGCTCAATGCGCTGAAGTCGGCCATCGACCAGGGCGTGCGCTACGTGACCCAGGGCAATGGCTCCGGCGCGGCGCTGGCCCTGATCGACGCGATCAACAAGCACAACGAGCGCAATCCCGGCAAGGAGGTGCTGTACCTCAACCACTCGGCCGTGGACCCGGATCTCACCAACGCCAAGTGCAGCTACTGGCACTTCCGCATGGACGCCGACACGTCGATGAAGATGGAGGCCATCACCACCTTCATGAAGGACCAGCCGGACGTCAAGAAGGTCTTCCTGCTGAACCAGAACTACGCGCACGGCCAGCAGGTCGCCAAGTACGCCAAGGAGATGCTGGCCCGCAAGCGGCCGGACGTCCAGGTCGTCGGCGAGGACCTGCACCCGCTCGCCCAGGTGCGTGACTTCGCGCCCTATGTGGCCAAGATCAAGGCCAGCGGCGCCGACACCGTCATCACCGGCAACTGGGGTTCAGACCTGACCCTCCTCGTGAAGGCGGCGAACGAGGCCGGCTACACGGGCAAGTTCTTCACCTACTACGCCGGCGTGAGCGGCACGCCCACGGCACTGGGCGCGGCCTCGGCGGGGCGCGTCTTCCAGGTCTCGTACAACCACTACAACCTGGGCGGCCAGATGGGCAAGTGGATGGACGAGTACAAGAAGCGCTTCAACGACGACTTCTACACGGGCAGCGTCATCCACATCTACAGCCTGCTGGGCGAGGCCATGGCCAAGGCCAAGAGCACCGACCCGGTCAAGGTGGCGGCGGCGCTGGAAGGCCTGACGGTGAAGAGCTTCAACGGCGAGGTGCAGGTGCGCAAGACCGACCATCAGCTGCAGCAGCCGCTCTTCATCTCGGTGTGGAACAAGGCCGATGCCAAGTACCCGTACAGCCCCGAGAACACGGGCTACACGCTGGTGCCGCTGAAGATGTACGACTCGTACGTCTCGTCCACGCCCACCTCCTGCCAGATGAAGCGCTGAATCGGGCTGCAGCGGCGGGCTGCGCGGGCCGATCTGGCGCTGGCGGTGCTCGCCGTACGCCTGTACGGCTGTGCTCCTCAGCGCCACCTCAGCCCGCTCGCCGGCCGCCGCTGCCTACCCGATCGGCACCTGGGCGCCGACGGGCATGTCGGCTCAACGGGGCTGATGCTCCCCCGGCCTGAACCTCACGAGGTCATGTGGACCAACTCCTGATCAACCTGCTCAACGGCCTGGCCTCCGGGCTGCTGCTGTTCATGCTCAGCGCGGGGCTCACGCTGATCTTCAGCATGATGGGCGTGCTGAACTTCGCGCATGCCAGCTTCTACATGCTGGGCGCCTACGCGGCCTATGTGCTGGCCGGCTGGCTGGGCTTCTGGCCGGCGCTGGTGCTGGCGCCGCTGGTGGTCGGCGCCCTCGGCGCGCTGTTCGAGCGCACGGCGCTGCGGCGGGTGCACAAGTACGGCCATGTGCCCGAGCTGCTGATCACGTTCGGGCTGTCCTACGTGATGCTCGAGCTCGTGCAGCTGGTCTTTGGCCGCACCTCGGTGCCCTTCGGCCCGCCGCCGGCGCTGCAGGGCTCGGCCTTCACGCTGGTGCAGTCGGCGGGGCAAGGCCTGACCCTCGTGTGGGGCGACGCAACGCCGGCGCAGTGCGCCGCGGCGGCCTGCTCGAAGTTCCCGCTGACCCGCGCCTTCATGATGCTGGTGGCGCTGGCCATGCTGGGCGGTCTGTGGGCGCTGCTCACGCGCAGCCGCATCGGCCTCGTCATCCAGGCGGCGCTCACGCATCCGGAGATGGCCGAGGCCCTCGGGCACAACGTGCCGCGGGTGCTGATGCTGGTCTTCGGCAGCGGCTGCGCACTGGCCGCGCTGGCCGGCGTCATCGGCGGGATCACGTTCGTGACGGAGCCGGCCATGGCCGCCATCGTGGGCTCCATCATCTTCGTCGTCGTGGTGGTCGGGGGCGTCGGGTCGCTGGCGGGGGCCTTCGTGGCCTCGCTGCTGATCGGCCTGATCCAGACGCTGCCGCTGACGGTGGACGGCTCGCTGGCGACGCTGGCACAGCGCCTCGGGATGGCGGTGACGCCGGCCACGCCGGGCTATCCGCTGCTGAAGCTCTCGCTCGCGCAGGTCGCACCCATCCTGCCCTACCTGCTGATGGTGCTGATCCTGATCTTCCGGCCCAAGGGCCTCTTCGGCACGCGGGACGACTGAGGGAGCGCCACCATGAACCATGTGCGCGCCAGCACGGCGCACTTCCACTTCAAGCCCTGGAACGTCGGCCGCTGGCTGGTGTGGGGCATCTATGCCTTCCTGCTCGGCGTGGCGCCGCTGCTGTGGACCAGCAGCCTCGCCCACACCATGCTGTCGCAGATGGGCATCGGCATCATCGCCTGCCTGGCCTACAACCTGCTGCTGGGGCAGGGCGGCATGCTGAGCTTCGGGCACGCGGTCTACAGCGGCCTCGGCGCCTTCCTCGCCATGCACACGCTGAACCAGGTCTCGGCCGGCCAGCTGGCGCTGCCGGTGAGCCTCGTGCCGCTGGCGGGCGGCCTGGCCGGCCTCTTCTTCGCGGCGCTGTTCGGCTACGTCTCGACCAAGAAGTCCGGCACGCCCTTCGCGATGATCACGCTGGGCCTGGGCGAGCTGATCTGGTCCATGTCCCTGATGCTGCCGGAGTTCTTCGGCGGGGAGGGCGGCGTCTCGGGCAACCGCGTCGTGGGCGCGCCGGTGCTGGGCATCAGCTTCGGGCCGCAGATCCAGGTCTACTACCTCATCGCGCTGTACTGCTTCGCCAGCACGGCCGCGCTCTTCGCGCTCACGCGCACGCCGCTGGGCCGCATGCTCAACGCGGTGCGGGACAACCCCGAGCGCGTCGAGTTCATCGGCTACGACACCCGCTGGGTGCGCTTCCTCGCCTTCCTGATCTCCGGCTTCTTCGCGGGCATCGCGGGCGGGCTGGGGGCGCTCAACTTCGAGATCGTCACGGCCGAGGTCGTGGGCGCGGCGCGCTCCGGCGGCTATCTGCTCTTCACCTTCCTCGGCGGGGCGACGTTCTTCTTCGGGCCCATCATCGGCGCGGTGCTGATGGTGCTCGCTGGCGTGCTGCTGTCCGAGCTGACGCAGGCCTGGCTGCTCTACCTCGGGCTCGTCTTTCTCTTCATGGTGGTCTATGCGCCCGGCGGCATCGCCTCGCTGATCATGATGAACCTGCGCGTGGCGGCCTTCGGCAAGCTCTCGCGCCTGTGGACGGCCTACCTTGCGCTGGCCGGGACCGGGCTCACCGTGCTGCTGGGCGCGAGCTGCATCGTGGAGATGCTCTACCACCTGCAGCTCAATGCCGCGATGGGGCCGGAGCTGGGCTTCATGGGCGCCCGCATCCGCAGCAACTCGGTGGACGCGTGGTTCGGTGCCGTGTTGGCCATGCTCGTGGGCCTGGCGCTCTTCGAGCTGGCGCGGCGGCGCTTCAAGGCCGAGTGGGACCAGACCCAGGAAGAGATCGAGCAGGACATCAAGCGTCGGGAGAGCCTGTGAGCGGACACCTCAACCCCCCCGGCGGCGCCTATGCGCTCGAGCTGCTGGACCTGCGCAAGCGCTTCGGCCGCAGCGAGATCATCCGCGGGGCGCAGCTGCAGGTGCGCGCGGGCGAGCGCGTCGCACTGATCGGCCCCAACGGCGCGGGCAAGTCCACGCTGTTCAACCTCATCAGCGGCCGCTTCGCGCCCACGAGCGGCGAGGTCCGCCTGCACGGCCGGCGCATCGACGGCCTGCCGCCCTACCAGATCAACCGGCTCGGGCTGGCGCGCAGCTTCCAGGTCTCCAACCTGTTCTCGCGCCTGTCGGTGTTCGAGAACATCCGCTGCGCGCTGCTGTGGTCCATGGGCTACCGCTACAGCTTCTGGCACTTCCTGGCCGGGCTGGACGGGCTCAATGACCGCGTGGAGGAGCTGCTGGAGCAGATCCAGCTGGACCGGCGGCGCGACGTGCTGGCCATGAACCTGACCTACGCCGAGGCGCGGGCGCTCGAGATCGGCATGACCATCGCGAGCGGGGCCTCGGTGATCCTGCTCGACGAGCCCACCGCGGGCATGAGCAAGAGCGAGACGCAGCGCTTCATCCAGCTCATCCGGCAGGTCACCGAGGGGCGCACGCTGCTCACGGTGGAGCACGACATGGGCGTGGTCTTCGGCCTGGCCGACCGCATCGCGGTGCTGGTCTACGGTGAGGTCATCGCCTTTGACACGCCCGAGGCCGTGCGCGCGGATGCCCGTGTGCAGCAGGCCTATCTGGGTTCGGTGCTGGCCGAGCAGGCGACGGCGGGAGCGACGGCATGAACTCCGAGAAGACAGGACGCCGCCTGGTGCTGGACAAGGTCCACGCCTTCTACGGCAAGAGCCACGTGCTGCACGGCGTGGACCTCGTGGTGCAGCCCGGCGAGATCGTCGCGCTGCTGGGCCGCAATGGCTCGGGGCGATCGACCACGGCCAAGACCATCATGGGACTGGTGGATGGCACGGGCTCGGTGCGCTTCGGTGATCAGGAGCTGCTGGGGCGCAAGGCCTTCGAGGTGGCGCACGCCGGCATCGGCTACGTGCCGGAGAACCGCGACATCTTCCCGAAGCTGACGGTGCACCAGAACCTGCTCCTCGGTCAGAAGCGTGGTGCCAGGAACCCGCGCTGGAGCTTCGAGGACATGTACCGCATGTTCCCCCGACTCCTGGAGCGCCAGCACACCGAGGCCGGCGTGCTCTCGGGCGGTGAGCAGCAGATGCTGACGCTGTGCCGCACGCTCATGGGCGACCCGGACCTGATCCTCATCGACGAGCCGACCGAGGGCCTGGCGCCGATGATCGTCGAGCTGGTGGCGCAGTACCTGCAGGAGCTCAAGCGCCGCGGGATCGCCGTGCTGCTGATCGAGCAGAAGCTGGCCATCGCGCTGGACATCGCCGAGCGCTGCTACGTCATGGGCCACGGGCGCATGGTCTTCGAGGGCACGCCCGCCGATCTGCGGGCCAATGCCTACATCCGCAAGGAGTGGCTCGAGGTCTAGGGCCCGGCCCGAGGGCGGCCTCACGACTGCGGCTTTCCCACCACAGCCGGGCCGTGAGGAATCGGCGCCATCCCCTGCCTGAAGGGGCCAGGTCTTGCTTGCCCCTACCTTGAGGATGGTCTCGCCAGGCGGCCGGCGTTACATTGTTTCCAGCCCGGTGAGGCAGCCCCTCGCCGGGGCCTCCGTTCACCACCGGCGCAGGGGGAATGATGGAGAACGCAACGATGTCGATGCTGATGGGTGCCCTGGGCGGTCTGCTGCTGGGGCTCGTGGGGGCCGGCCTGTGGGCCTGGCAGAGCCAGAAGGCGCTGACGCAGCGCCTGGCCCAGGTGGACGCCGCGCGCCAGCAGCTCACCCAGCAGAACACCGCGGCCCGCCGCCAGATCGAGCAGCTGCAAAAGGAGCTCTCCGGCATGCGCCTGGCCGATGAGCGCGCCCATCACCGCGTCGTGCATCACGAACCCCTGCCCGACACCGGTGACAGCGTCACGCCCGAGCTGCTGCCCGAGGACGAGCCCGAGCGCCCCAACGACGGCTTCGCGCCCACCCAGCTGCTCAACCGCGGCTGAGATCGCCGGGCCGGGAGGCCTGTGTTGCCGTGCGTGCCGCGCTGCACGCCGGCCTGTGCCCGATCCACTCGGGATCGCTTCGTCACACCGCGGTGCTGCCACTCGCCGTACCATCGAGCCGCCCCATCGCCTGATCCTGCCGGATCCCGCCTGAAGCCCCTGGACGCGCCGCGCTCAGGGTTCTCCCCGGTCTGTCGCCGCTGGGACAGGAGGGGCGCCAGGGGTCTGCCTAGAATCGAACGATCGTTCTATTTCTGCGGCGCCATGACTCGCATGACGGTCGCCGCAGCCCTCCACTGCACAAGGAAGGAAGCCCGCCCATGAGTGCCAGCTACGAGGTCCACGGCGCCGTTGCCGTGATCACCCTGAACAACCCGCCGGTCAACGGCCTGGGCTATGCCACGCGCCGGGCGGTGGCCGAAGGCATCGACCAGGCGGAGGCGGACGCCGCCATCAAGGCCGTGGTCATCACCGGCGCCGGCAAGGCCTTCTCCGGCGGCGCCGACATCCGCGAGTTCGGCAGTCCCAAGGCGCTGGCCGAGCCCAATCTGCACTCGCTGATCGCCAAGGTCGAGGCCTGCAGCAAGCCGGTGATCGCGGCCATCCACACCGTCTGCATGGGCGGCGGGCTGGAGCTCTCGCTGGGCTGCCACTACCGCGTCGCGGCACCGGGCGCCAAGATCGCGCTGCCCGAGGTCAAGATCGGCCTGCTGCCGGGGGCCGGCGGGACGCAGCGCCTGCCGCGCGCGCTGGGCGTCGAGCCCGCGCTGAACATGATCGTCAGCGGCGAGGCCGTCGAGAGCCAGCTGCTGGCGATGGTCCCGGGCCAGAAGCTCTTCGACAAGATCACCGGCAGCGATGTGCTGGGCGACGCGCTCGCGTTCGCCGAGACCGTCATTGCCAAGCACGCGGACGGCAGCCCGCTGCCCCGCGTGCGCGACCTCAAGGCCCGCCATGCCGAGCCGGACGCCTACTTCCAGTTCGCCCGCAACATGGTCGCGGCCCAGGCGAAGAATTTCCCGGCGCCGCTGCGCTGCCTGGAGGCCGTGGCCGCCTCGGCATACAAGCCCTTCGACGAGGGCCTCAAGGCCGAGCGCGAGGGCTTCCTCGCGCTCATGATGACGCCGGAGTCCAAGGCCCTGCGCCACGCCTTCTTCGCCGAGCGCGCCACCAGCAAGATCCCCGACGTGCCCGAGGACACGCCCAAGCGCGAGATCAAGAAGGTCGCGGTGATTGGCGCCGGCACCATGGGCGGCGGCATCAGCATGAACTTCCTGAATGCCGGCATCCCGGTGGTCCTCCTCGAGATGAAGCAGGAGGCCCTGGACCGCGGCATCGCCACGATCCGCAAGAACTACGAGGCCCAGGTCAAGAAGGGCAAGCTCAAGGAAGACAAGTACCAGCAGCGCATGGCCCTGCTGAGCACCACGCTGAGCTACGCCGAGATCGGCGATGCCGACCTGGTGATCGAGGCGGTCTTCGAGGACCTCGGCGTCAAGCAGCAGGTCTTCGAGCAGCTCGACGCGGTGATGAAGCCCGGCGCGATCCTCGCGTCCAACACCTCGACGCTGGACGTCAACCGCATCGCCGCCTTCACGCGGCGTCCCGAGGACGTCATCGGCATGCACTTCTTCAGCCCGGCCAATGTGATGAAGCTGCTGGAGGTCGTGCGCGGCGCGAAGACGGCCAAGGACGTGCTCGCCACCGTGATGGCGCTGGGCAAGACCATCCGCAAGACCTGCGTGGTCTCGGGCGTGTGCGACGGTTTCATCGGCAACCGCATGATCGAGCAGTACAGCCGCCAGGCCGGCTTCCTGCTGGAGGAGGGCTGCACGCCGCAGCAGGTGGACAAGGCCGTCGAGAAGTTCGGCTTCGCGATGGGCCCCTTCCGCATGGGCGACCTCGCCGGCAACGACGTGGGCTGGTACATCCGCAAGCGCCGCTACCAGGAGAAGCCGCATCTGCGCTACTCGATGACGGCCGACCTGCTGTGCGAGATGGGCCGCTTCGGTCAGAAGACCGGGGCCGGCTGGTACGACTACGCCGCCGGCAAGCGCGATGCGATTCCCTCGCCGGTCGTCGTGGAGATGATCGAGCAGCACCGGGCCGCGCAAGGCATCACGCCGCGCAAGATCAGCGACGAGGAGATCGTCCACCGCCTCGTGTTCTCGCTGGTCAACGAGGCCGCGCACATCCTGGAGGAGGGCATCGCCCTGCGCGCCTCCGACATCGACATGGTCTACCTTACCGGCTACGGCTTCCCGCTGTGGCGCGGCGGCCCCATGTGCTATGCCGACACCGTCGGCCTCTACAACGTGGTCGAGGCCATGAAGCGCTTCGCCCGCAATCCGCTCGACGATGCCAGCTTCTGGCAGCCCGCGCCGCTGATCCAGCGCCTCGTGGCCGAAGGCAAGTCATTCACCGAGTGAGCGAGGACGTTCCATCATGAGTCAAGCACTGATTGTTTCCACCGCCCGCACGGCCCTGACCAAGAGCTGGAAGGGCGCCTTCAACATGACCCATGGCGCCACGCTGGGCGGGCATGTGGTCCAGGCGGCCGTCGAGCGCGCGGGCGTCGCGCCCGATGCCATTGAGGATGTGCTGATGGGCTGCGCCTTCCCCGAAGGCGCCACGGGCAACAACATCGCCCGGCAGATCGCGCTGCGTGCCGGCCTGCCGGTCAGCGTCGCCGGCCTGACCGTCAACCGCTTCTGCTCCAGCGGCCTGCAGACCATCGCCATGGCCGCGCAGCGCATCATCGCCGGCGAGGGCGATGTCTACGTGGCCGGCGGGGTGGAGAGCATCTCCTGCGTGCAGCAGGAAATGAACAAGCACATGATCCGCGAGAGCTGGCTGGCCAAGCACAAGCCCGAGATCTACTGGAGCATGCTCGAGACCGCCGAGACCGTGGCCAAGCGCTACGGCATCTCCCGCGAGCGCATGGACCACTACGGTGCGTCCAGCCAGCAGAAGGCCTGCGCGGCGCAGGCGGCGGGTCTCTTCAAGGACGAGATCGCACCCCTGACCGTCACCGCGGGCGTCGTCGACAAGGTCCAGGGCCTGATGACGCGCGAAGTGACCGTCAGCGCCGACGAGGGCCTGCGCGAGGGCACGACCTACGAGGGCATCAAGGACCTGCGCTCGGCCATGCCTGGCGGCGTGGTGAGCGCCGGCAATGCGAGCCAGTTCTCGGACGGCGCGGGCGCCTGCGTGCTGGCCAGCGAGCGCTACGCCCAGCAGCATGGCCTGAAGCCGCTGGGGCGCTTCCTTGGCTTCGCCGTGGCCGGTTGCGAGCCCGATGAAATGGGCATCGGCCCGGTGTTCGCGATCCCCAAGGTGCTCCAGCGCCTGGGCCTCACGGTGCAGGACATCGACCTGTGGGAGCTCAACGAGGCCTTCGCCGTGCAGGTGCTCTACTGCGCCGACACGCTGGGCATCCCGATGGACCGCCTGAACGTCAATGGCGGCGCCATCGCGGTGGGGCATCCCTACGGCATGTCGGGCCAGCGCCTGACGGGCCACGCCCTGATCGAGGGCCGCCGTCGCGGCGCCAAGCGCGTGTGCGTCACCATGTGCATCGGCGGTGGCATGGGCGCTGCGGGCGTCTTCGAGGTGCTCTGACGCCCCGCCCGGGCGGCGCCATGCGGGCGCCGCCCTTGTCTTGACCACCCCGGCCCGGAGCTGCCATGGAACTGGACCTCGCCACGCTGCAGGGCTTCATCGCCCGTTCCCCCTTCATGGTCGAGCTGGGCGTGCAGGCCGTGGCGGTGGAGGCCGGCCGCGTGCGCACCCGCCTGGACATCCGCGAGGCCCTGCGCCAGCACACGGGCCTCGTGCATGCGGGCGTGCTGGCCTCGCTGGCCGACCACAGCATGGGCTCCGCGGCGCAGACCCTGGCCCCCGAGGGGCAGTGGGTGCTGACGGCCGAGCTCAAGACCAGCCTGCTGCGAGGTGCACGCGGCCAGTGGCTGGCGTGCGAGGCGTGGGTGCTCAAGGCGGGTCGCCAGCTGAGCTTCACCGAGGCCGAGGTGCATGCGGTGGACGGCGATACGCGCACCCTCGTGATGAAGGCCTCGGCCACCATGGCGCTCACGGCCGCCTGAGCCGGCGCCGCAACGATTGCTGGAGATCGCCATGCGCGACACCCTCGACTTCCTGCTCCACGACTGGCTCAAGTCCGAATCGCTGAACCAGCGCGAGCGCTTCGCGGACCACAGCCGCGAGACCTTCGACGCGGTGCTGGACACCTGCGAGCGCATCGCCCGCGAGAAGTTCGCCCCCGTCAACCGCCTGGTCGATGTGCAGGAGCCGCATTTCGACGGCGAGCGCGTGCACCTGCCCGAGGCCACGCGCGAGGCGCTGGACGCCTACGTCGAGTCCGGCATGCTCAGCGCGGCGCAGGACTATGCGCACGGCGGCATGCAGCTGCCCTGCACGGTGGAGATGGCCGCGAATGCCTTCTTCAGCAAGGCCAGCGTGGCCCTGGGCGGCTACGCCATGCTCACCAACGGCAATGCCAATCTGCTGATGGCGCACGGCACCGAGCGGCAGCGTGAGGTCTTTGCGAAGGCCGAGTTCGAGGGCCGGTGGTTTGGCACCATGTGCCTGTCGGAGCCGCAGGCGGGCTCCTCGCTGTCCGACGTGGCGACGCGCGCCGAGCCCGATGGCGCCGACTTCGAGGCCGACGCCCTCGGCCCGCGCTACCGCCTGCGCGGCCACAAGATGTGGATCTCCGGCGGTGAGCACGAGCTGCGCGAGAACATCATCCACCTCGTGCTGGCCAAGATCCCCGGTCCCGACGGCAAGCTGCCGCCCGGCGTGCGGGGCATCTCACTGTTCATCGTGCCCAAGTGGCTGGTGGGCGCCGACGGGCGGCTCACGGGCGAGCGCAACGACGTCGTGCTGGCCGGGCTCAACCACAAGCTGGGCTATCGCGGCACCACCAACTGCCTGCTGAACTTCGGCGAGGGCCGGCATGCGCCGCGTGGGCAGGGCGGGGCCGTCGGCTATCGCGTCGGGGCGCCGGGCGAGGGCCTCAAGGCCATGTTCCACATGATGAACGAGGCCCGCATCGGCGTGGGCCTGGGCGCCACCATGCTCGGCTATGCGGGCTACGAGGCCAGCCTCGCCTACGCGCGCCAGCGCCCGCAGGGCCGCCCGATGACGGCGGCGGGCAAGGACGCGGCGTCGCCGCAGCGGCCCATCATCGAGCACGCGGACGTCAAACGCATGCTGCTGGCGCAGAAGAGCTACGTCGAGGGCGCGCTGGCGCTGGAGCTGTTCTGCGCGCGCCTGGTCGATGAGCATCACACCGCCGAGCCCGAGGGCGCCGCGCGTGCGCGCCTGCTGCTCGAGGTGCTGATCCCGATTGCGAAGAGCTGGCCGAGCGAGTGGTGCCTGGAGGCCAATTCGCTGGCGATCCAGGTGCTGGGCGGCTACGGCTACACGCGCGACTTCCCGGTGGAGCAGTACTGGCGCGACAACCGCCTGAACATGATCCATGAGGGCACGCACGGCATCCAGGCGCTGGACCTGCTGGGCCGCAAGGTGGTGATGGAAGGCGGCGCGGCGCTGATGGCGCTGGCGCAGCGCATCAACGAGACCATCACGGCGGCCGGCCAGGTGCCAGGTCTTGCCGAAGCGGCGAACCAGCTCGCGCAGGCGCTGGCGCAGGTCGGGGCCGCCACCAAGGCCGCCTGGTCCACGGGCGAGCCCGAGGCCGCGCTGGCCAATGCCACGCCCTATCTCCAGGCCTTCGGCCACACCGTGCTGGCCTGGATCTGGCTGGACGTGGTGCTGGCGCTCCGGGCCGACGATGGCAGCGACTTCGCGCAGGGCAAGCGCGCGGCGCAGCGCTACTTCTTCGCCTACGAGCTGCCCCGCATCAGCGCCTGGCTGGCCGTGGTGCAGCGCCGCGAGGCGCTGTGCCGCGACATGCAGGACGCCTGGTTCTGACCCGACCCCATTCGAGACTTCAAGGAGACACGCCATGAGCACCAAGGTGCAGGACCTGTTCGACCTCAGCGGCCAGGTGGCCCTGGTCACCGGCGGATCGCGCGGCCTCGGCCTGCAGATCGCTGAAAGCCTGGGCGAGGCCGGCGCGAAGGTCATGCTCAGCTCGCGCAAGGCCAAGGACCTGGAGGAGGCCGTGGCCCACCTGCAGGCCCGCGGCATCGACGCGCGCTGGATCGCCGCGGACGCCGCCGACGAGACCCAGGCCCGCGGCATCGTCGAGCAGACGATGGAGCGCCTCGGCCAGATCGACATCCTCGTGAACAACGCCGGCGCCACCTGGGGCGCCCCGGCCGAGGAGCATCCGCTGGAGGCCTGGGACAAGGTGATGGACCTCAACATCCGCAGCCTCTTCGTGATGAGCCAGGCCGTGGCCCAGGCCAGCATGATTCCGCGCCGCAGCGGCCGCATCATCAACGTGGCCTCCATCGCCGGGCTGGGCGGGAATCCGTCGATGATGAAGACGATCGCCTACAACACCAGCAAGGGCGCGGCCGTGAACTTCACGCGGGCGCTGGCCGGCGAGTGGGGGCGCTACGGCATCACCGTCAACGCGCTGGCGCCGGGCTTCTTCCCCAGCAAGATGACGCAGGGCCTGCTGGCCGCCATGGGCGAGGACAAGCTCGCCGAGGCCGCTCCGCTGCGCCGCCTGGGCGACGAGGAGGACCTCAAGGGCGCCGCCCTGCTGTTCGCCTCGCGGGCCGGCAAGCACATCACCGGCCAGGTGCTCGCGGTGGACGGCGGCGTGTCGGCCATCCACGGGGCCTGAGGGCGCGTGGCAGCTAGACTCGCCCCATGAAACGCACGCCCCCGCTGTCCTTTCCCGTCCGCATCCCCTTCGTCGAGCAGCTCGGCTTCGAGCTGCACAGCCTGGGCGACGGCCGTGCGGAGCTGCGGGTCGACATCCGCGAGAGCCATCTCAACTCCTGGGAGGTGGCCCACGGCGGCGTGCTGATGAGCCTGCTGGACGTGGCCATGGCGCACGCCGCGCGCAGCATCCACCTGCATCAGGAGGGCATGGGGCCGGGTGTCGTCACCATCGAGATGAAGACCAGCTTCATGCGCCCCGCCGAGGGCGAGCTGCGGGCGGTGGGCGAGCTGCTGCACCACACCGCCACGATGGCCTTCTGCGAGGGCCGGGTGCTGGGCGAGGACGGCCGGCTCTGCGCCCACGCCACCGCCACCTTCAAGTACCTGCGCGCGCTGCCCGGCCAGGGGCGGCAGCTGAAGGCGCTGCAGCGGCGCGAGGCGGAGTGAGCGCCGTGCCGCGACCGCCGGCCTGAACGCCGGCGGGGCGGGGCGCTCAGCGCTCCGCGGGCGTCGTGCCGAGCGCCGGCCACGGGGAGACCAGCTCCAGCACATGCCGGCGCTCGATCGTGGCGCGGGCCCAGTCGCGGCCCTGGTGCTGGTCAAGCAGGCGGCGGAAGCTGCCGTCCTGGCGGGCCATCTGCAGCCCGCGCTGCAGGCGCTGCAGCAGGGGGCGTTTGTCCTGGCGCGTCATGAAGTACACGGGCAGCGCGTAGTGCAGCGCCAGATGCGGCTCCACCATCAGATCGTCCCGCCCCTCGAAGTTCGCCAGTTCGGCGAAGGCTTCCGTCACGCCGCGCTGCAGGTAGTCGAAGCGACGGGCGCGCAGCATGCCGAGCAGGGCCTCCGTGCCAGGGCCGGCGATCACGGGCAGCTGGTTGGCCTCGAACACGGCCATGTCCGCCCACTGGCGGCCGAAGCCGCCCGTGAGGCGGCGCAACTGGGCCACGGTCGTGATGCGGGCGAAGGCCGGGGCGTCCTCCCGGCGGATCACCAGCAGGCGGTAGCCCAGGCGGCCGGCATGCAAGTCGATGGGCAGGGCGGCGAACTCCGCCATCCGGGCCGGCGTCGGCGGCAGGTAGACGAGGTCCACCTCGCCTGTGCGCAGCAGCTCCAGGCAGCGGTCCTGGGACGGGTCCGGCCCCGGCGCATGGCGTACCAGCGCGACCGGCTCGCCGCCCTGGGCGGTCTTCTCCAGGATCAGGCGGGTGAGCGCGAGGCGGTAGTCGTAGCGCGGCGATTCCGTCTGGCACAGGCGCAGCGGCTGCGCCTCGCCCCGACACAGGGCCAGGCCCAACAGCAGGCCGAGCCCTGCACGCAGGAGCCGGCGTCGGATCAGGACGGAGCGCAACACGGCGCGCAGTCTATGCCATCCCCGTGACGGTGCGCCGCCTGGGGGGCCACCGACTCAGAAGCTTTCCCACTCGTCCGTGACAGGCGTCGCGGGGCGGGGGGGCGGTGCCGGGCTGGCCGGTGCCGCGCGGGTCGGGGCGATGCGGGACGGGCTCAAGGCGGGGCTGCGCGCGGGCACGGGCACGGGCGCGAAGGGCTCGTGGCGGGCTCCCTGGCGTGGCGCCGGGACCCCGCCGGCGGCCTGCAGGCGGAAGAAGGCGACGACGTCCAGCAATTGGGCCGACTGCGTCTTCAGGCTTTCGGCCGCGGCGGCACTCTCCTCGACCAGGGCCGCGTTCTGCTGCGTCACGCGGTCCATCTGCGTGACGGCCTCGCTGACCTGGCCGATGCCGGTGCTCTGCTCGCGGCTCGCGGCGCTGATCCGGCCGACGATGTCCGTCACGCCGCGGATGGCGCTGACGACCTCGTCCATCGTGCTGCCCGCACGATCGACCAGCTGCGAGCCGTGCTCCACGCGCTCGACGCTGGTGGCGATCAGGGACTTGATCTCGCGGGCGGCCTCGGCGCTGCGCTGGGCGAGCGATCGCACCTCGCCCGCCACGACGGCGAAGCCGCGGCCCTGCTCGCCGGCGCGGGCGGCTTCCACGGCCGCGTTCAGGGCGAGGATGTTGGTCTGGAAGGCAATGCCGTCGATCACGCCGATGATGTCGGCGATGCGGCGCGAGCTCTCGTTGATGCCCCGCATGGTCTGGACGACCTCGGCCACCACGCCGCCGCCGCGCTGCGCGACCTCGGACGCCGAGAGGGCCAGCTGGTTGGCCTGCTGGGCGCTGTCGGCGTTGTTGCGCACGGTCGAGCCCAGCTCGTCCATCGTGGCGGCCGTCTGCTCCAGGGCGCTCGCCTGCTGCTCGGTGCGCTGGCTCAGGTCGGCATTGCCCGAGGCGATCTCGGCGCTGCCCGTGGCCACGGCCTCGGCATTGGTCCGCACGGTGTGCACGATGCCGCCCAGCGCGTCCTGCATCGCCTGGAGGGACTGCATCACGGTGGACAGCTCGTCGGGCCGCTCGTCGCGGACGGCGCGGGTGAAGTCGCCGTCGCGGATGCGCTCGGCGATCTCGCTCAGCTGGCGGACGCGCAGCCGCAGCGTGCGGGCGATGTACAGCGCCATGGCCAGCATGGCCATGACCACGCCCAAGGCGACGGCACCGAAGACCCAGCGCGCGCTGCTGGCGTTGTGCTTGATGAGCTGCAGCTCCTGCTGGAGCTGGGCTTCCTGGTACTGCACCGTGCCCCCGATGGCCTGCAGCAGGACGTTGCGGGCGGGAATGGTCTGCTCGACCAGGTAGGCGAAGGCCTCCGGCATCTGGCCGGCCTCGATCAGCGCCATATTGCCTTGCTCGACCTTGCCGAAGCCCTCGGCGGCCTGCAGCACGGCCTGGAAGCGCTGGCGCTCCGGCTCCGTGCGCAGGCCCTGGCCGTAGGCCTGGAGCAGCCGGGCGATGTTGCCCTTGAGCCGCTGGATGTCCTGCAGCGTGGCGCTGCGTTCCTGCGGCGTGCGGGAGAGCAGGGTGTGCCGCAGCTGCAGCGAGAGCCGCGTGACCTCCAGCTGCAGCTGCGCCATGTTCTGCAGCTGCGGGAAGCGGGCGACCTCCGCCTGGTGCGCCGCATCCTCCAGCGCGCCCAGCTGGCTTGAGGTGTGCAGCGCGGCACCGAGCAGGGCAAGCGTCAGGGCCGCCACCGTGACGAGGAGGCGGCCGGTGAGCCCGAGGCGCGGGGCATTGGCGTGAGACATGGATCTTCCTTTCAACCGTGTGGCGCGGAACCGCTGGCTCGCCGTTGCGTCGCCGTCTGTGGCACGGCGCGGGGCGGAGGTTGAACGGGTACTGCGGGGAACCGGAAACGACGGCGCGCGGGGCGCCCTGGATGGGAACGTCCGGCCGCGCACGCACGGCCGGACCGAAGCGGGGAGGTCAGCTCAGAAGCTCTCCCATTCGTCCGTGACGGGCGCGCTGCGGCGGGGCTCGCTGGCCGGGCTGGGCGCGGCCGTCGCCCTCGGCGCGACGGCCGGGGCGGGCTCGGGGCGTGCCGCGACACTCGCTTTCGGTGCCGCCACGGGCGTGCGCGCCGGCGTGGACACGTACGCGCTCGTGGCGCGCGAGGACGGCGGCGGCGCGGCCTTGCCAGGGCTGGCGCTGCGGTGCGTGCCGCCGGCCCCCGCCTGCAGGCGGAAGAAGGCGACCACATCCAGCAGCTGGGCCGACTGCGTCTTCAGGCTTTCGGCCGCGGCCGCGCTTTCCTCGACCAGGGCCGCGTTCTGCTGCGTCACGCGGTCCATCTGCGTGACGGCCTCGGTGACCTGGCCGATGCCGGTGCTCTGCTCGCGGCTGGCGGCGCTGATCTCGCCGACGATGTCCGTCACGCGGCGGATGGCCCCCACGACCTCGTCCATCGTCGAGCCGGCCCGGTCGACCAGCAGCGTGCCGTGCTCGACGCGCTCGACGCTGGTGGTGATCAGGGACTTGATCTCCTTCGCGGCCTCGGCACTGCGCTGCGCCAGGTTGCGCACCTCGCCGGCCACGACCGCAAAGCCGCGGCCCTGCTCGCCGGCGCGGGCCGCTTCCACGGCGGCATTCAGCGCGAGGATATTGGTCTGGAAGGCGATGCCGTCGATGACGCCGATGATGTCGGCGATGCGGCGCGAGCTGTCGTTGATGCCCTTCATGGTCTCGACGACCTCGGCCACCACGCTGCCGCCGCGCTGGGCGACGTCGGAGGCGGAGAGGGCCAGCTGGTTGGCCTGCTGGGCATTGTCGGCGTTGTTGCGCACCGTCGAACCCAGCTGGTCCATCGTGGCGGCGGTCTGCTCCAAGGCGCTGGCCTGCTCCTCGGTGCGCTGGCTCAGGTCCGAGTTGCCCGTCGCGATCTGGGCGCTGCCGGTGGCCACGCTCTCGGCGTTGGCGCGCACCGTGTGCACGACGCCCATCAGTTTGCTGCGCATGTCCTCCAGGGCGGTCGTCAGCTGGGCCACCTCGTCGCGACCCTGGGCGCTGAGGCTGACGGTCATGTCGCCCTCGCTCATGGCGCTGGCGGCATCCACCGCCTTCTTCAGGCCCTGGCTGACCTGGCGCGAGAGGAGGGTGGCCATCACCGCGGCACCCAGCAGGCTCAGCACCAGCAGCACGATCGTGAGGTTGCGGCTGTGCTCGTAGTCGGCCACACCCTCGGCGGCCAGCTTCTCGGCGTAGTCTTCCTTGTGCTTGGTCAGTGCGGTCAGCTGGTTGTCAAAGGCATTGACCTGGGGCACGTAGACCTCGAACAGGTACTTCTGCGCATCCTCGGCGTCACCCCCCTCGGCGAGCTTGCCCTCCAGCACTGCCAGGGCGGACTCCCATTTCGCCATCAGTTCCTTGGTCTTCGCGACTTCCGCCCTGCCCTTGTCCGTGAAGAACAAGGGCATGGCCTCGTTCAGCTCGTCCTTCATCGTCTTGAGGTTTTTCTTGACGGCCTCGCGAGCCGCCGCGCGCTTGTCGGCCGTGGGAGCCAGCAGCACGTCGCGGACATCCCGCGCGATGTAGATGAGGTCGATGTTGGCCTCCTTCACGCTGGAGATCGCCATGAGCTCCTGCGCATACATCAGGCGCCCGTTTTCCGCCACCGTGCCGAGGCTGCGCAGGGCCATGGCTCCAACCATCACCCCCAGCAGCGCCACGGCCAGCATGGCGCCCATCAGGCGCGTCCCGATCCGGAAATTCGTCAGTTGCATGATCTCTCCTGCGCTCGGGCACGCCGGCCCCTGCCGCCGTGCCCGAGCGCATCGTTCACCCCGTACTTTCCCTTGTTCCCCGGCGGCGTTGCAACCGTTTTCCATGCAAACAGATACGAACGACCGTTCGTTTTTGTCGCCACCGAGACGGGCTTCACGAATGCGCCATGATTCAATCCCGGCCATCGGTGTCCCAACAGGTACACGAAACTTACAGAGAGAGAGTGAGGAAGCCATGAGCATCAACCGTCAGATCCATCTGGTCTCCCGTCCTGCCGGCGAGCCCACCGCCGACAACTTCCGCCTCGTCGAAGCCCCGCTGCCGGCGGTGCAGGACGGCCAGGTGCTGGTCCGCAACCACTACCTGAGCCTCGACCCCTACATGCGCGGCCGCATGAACGACAGCAAGAGCTACGCCGAGCCCCAGCCGCTGAACCAGGTCATGCTGGGCGGCACGGTGGGCGAGGTCGTGGAGTCGCGCAATCCGCACTTCAAGCCCGGCGACCAGGTCGTGGGCATGGGCGGCTGGCAGGAGTACCAGCTGGTCGATGCCAGCCAGCGCGGCGTGCTGCAGAAGGTCGACACCACGCACATCCCGCTGGCCGCCTACCTCGGCGCCGTCGGCATGCCCGGCGTGACCGCCTGGTACGGCCTCACCCAGATCATCAACCCCAAGGCGGGCGAGACGGTGGTGGTGAGCGCCGCCAGCGGCGCCGTGGGCACCGCCGTGGGCCAGCTGGCCAAGGCACGGGGCGCCCGCGCCGTGGGCATTGCGGGCGGTCCGGACAAGTGCCGCTACGTGGTCGAGGAACTGGGCTTCGACGCCTGCATCGACTACAAGGAGCACCGTGACCTGAAGTCGCTCTCCGCCGCGCTGAAGCAGGCCTGCCCGAACGGCATCGACGGCCACTTCGAGAACGTGGGCGGCATGATCCTCGACGCCGTGATGCTGCGCGCCAACGCCTTCAGCCGCATCGCCATGTGCGGGATGATCTCCGGCTACAACGGCGAGCCCATCCCCATGATGGCGCCGCAGCTGATCCTCGTGAACCGCATGAAGATCGAGGGCTTCATCGTCTCCGAGCACATGCAGCTGTGGCCCGAGGCCCTGAAGGAGCTCGGCATGATGGTCGCGACCGGCAAGCTCAAGTACCGCGAGACCATCGCTGAAGGGCTGGCCGCCGCGCCCGAGGCCTTCCTCGGCCTGCTCAAGGGCCGCAACTTCGGCAAGCAGCTCGTCAAGCTCGTCTGATGAGCGCGCTCGCCTGGTCCTGCCTGCCGCTGCAGGCGCTGGATGCCGAAGGCGTCTACGAGATGCTGGCGCTGCGCAACGAGGTCTTCGTCGTCGAGCAGCGCTGCCTCTACCAGGACACCGACGGCCGCGACCGCCACTGCCTGCACGTGATGGGCCGCGACGCCGCGGGCCGGCTGCTGGCCTACGCGCGCCTGCTGCCGCCGGGCCTCAAGGGGCCGCAGCAGCAGCGGGCCGCCATCGGCCGGGTGCTGACCGCGCCCGCGCTGCGCGGGCAGGGGCAGGGCCGTCCGCTGGTGCGCGAGGCGCTGCGCGAGTGCGAGCGGCGCTGGCCGGGCGTGGGGCAGGAACTCAGCGCCCAGGCGCACCTGCAGGACTTCTACGCCAGCCTCGGCTTCCGCGCCACCTCGCCGGTCTACGACGAGGACGGCATCCCCCACATCGACATGTGCCGCGACGCGGCCCCCTTGGAGTGACGCAGATGAAGCAGTACCAGGGCCGCACGGCCGTGATCACGGGTGCCGCCTCCGGCTTTGGGCTGGAGGTTGCCCGACTGGCCGCGCAGCGCGGCATGAACCTCGTGCTCTGCGACGTGCAGGCCGATGCCATGAGCCGGCTCCAGGCGGAGTTCGGCGCCCATCCGCTGCTGCTGCGCCAAGTGGACGTCGCCAAGGCGGACCAGATGCAGGCACTCGCAGAGGCCGTGCAGGCGCGCTTCGGCGCACCGCACTTCGTCTTCAACAACGCCGGCGTGGGCTCGGGCGGGCTCATCTGGGAGAACAGCCTCTCCGACTGGGAATGGGTGCTGGGCGTGAACCTCATGGGCGTGGTCCATGGCGTGCGCCTGTTCACGCCCCTGATGCTGGCCGCGGCCGAGGCGGATCCGTCCTTCGAGGGCCACATCGTCAACACGGCCTCGATGGCCGGCATGCTGAACCCGCCGAACATGGGCGTCTACAACGTCAGCAAGCACGCGGTGGTGAGCCTCAGCGAGACGCTCTATCAAGACCTGTCCCTCGTGACGGATCAGGTGCGCTGCTCGGTGCTGTGCCCCTACTTCGTGCCGACCGGCATCTCGCAGAGCCATCGCAACCGCACGCCGGACCATCCCATGGGCAAGCCCAGCCGCAGCCAGCTGGTGTCCCAGGCCATGACGGACAAGGCGGTGAGCGCCGGCAAGATCACGGCGGCCGACGTCGCGGCGATGGTCTTCCAGGCGATGGACGAGGATCGCTTCTACATCTTCAGCCATCCGCAGGCCCTGGGCGGCGTGCAGACCCGGCTGGAGGACGTCATGCAGCAGCGCAACCCGACCGACCCCTTCGCGGACAAGCCCGCCCTGCGCGAGCAGCTGGTGACGGCGCTGCGCAAGGCCTGAGCGGCGCCGTGGCGGCCGGGCGCACGGCACGCCGCGGGGCGCGCGCCGCTCACTTCTGGCACACTGCCGGCCCCGCCTGACCGAGTCCTGCCATGTCCACCCGCCCTGATTCCTCCTTGTCCGCCGTCGTCATCGGCGGCGGCCCCGCCGGCCTGATGGCTGCGGAGCGTCTGGCGGCCGCAGGCCTGTCGGTGGACCTCTACGACGCCATGCCCTCGGTGGGGCGCAAGTTCCTGCTGGCCGGCAAGGGCGGGCTGAATCTCACGCATTCCGAGGACCGCGAGGCCTTCGAGCAGCGCTTCGCCGAGCGCGCGCCGGACGTGCGCGCCTGGCTGGACCGGCTCGACGGCCCCGGGCTGCGGGCCTGGGCGGCCGACTTGGGGGTCGAGACCTTCGTCGGCAGCTCCGGCCGCGTCTTTCCTGCGGACATGAAGGCGGCGCCGCTGCTGCGCGCCTGGCTGCACCGCCTGCGCGCGGCCGGCGTGCGCTTCCACATGCGCCACCGCTGGCTGGGCTGGGACGCGCAGGGCGGCCTGCGCTTTGCCATGCCGGCGGGCGAGGTGACCCTCCCGGCACCCGGCGCCACCGTGCTCGCCCTGGGCGGCGCCTCCTGGCCGCAGCTGGGCTCGACCGGCGCCTGGGCCACGACGCTGGGCGAGGCGGGGGCGGACGTCGCGCCGCTGCGTCCGGCCAACTGCGGCTTCGACCTCGGCCCGCGCCGTGCGGGCGTGGACGAGTCCGGCTGGTCGTCCTTCTTCGTCGAGCGCTTCGCCGGCCAGCCGGTGAAGCCCGTGCGGCTGATCCTCGAGGGCCGCTCGGGCCGGCGCTTCGAGCGCCAGGGCGAGTTCGTGATCACCGCGAGCGGCATCGAGGGCTCGCTCGTCTACGCCGCCTCGGCCCTGCTGCGCGACGAGATCGCGGAGTTCGGCGAGGCCCTGCTGCACCTGGACCTGCTCCCCAACCACGACGACGCCCAGGTGCTGGCCGAGGTGCGCCGCCCGCGCGGCCCGCGTTCGCTGTCCACGCACCTCAAGAGTCGCCTGGGCATCGAGGGCCTGAAGGCGGCGCTGCTGTACGAGGTGCTGTCCAAGGAGGACGTGCAGGACGCCGACCGTCTGGCCCGCACGCTCAAGCGCCTGCCCCTGCGCCTGACGGCTGCCCGGCCGGTGGCCGAGGCCATCAGCACGGCAGGCGGGGTGCGGCTGGCGTCGCTCGATGCCGGCCTGATGCTGAGGCAGCGGCCGGGCGTGTTCTGCGCCGGCGAGATGCTGGACTGGGAGGCGCCCACCGGGGGCTATCTGCTCACCGCCAGCATGGCCAGCGGCTGGGTGGCGGGCGAGGGCGCCGCGGCCTACCTCCGGGCGCGCTGAGCCCCCTGCCGGGCGCTGCGAGCGGCGCGGCGCCCTTCCGGTGCCGATCGACTCGACGGTGAACGGCGATGCCGGTCTGACGGCGTCCCGCCCCTCCCCGCGAGTGCGTGCGGCCGCCGGACCTGCAAACGTTTGAAATCCTGGCCCTCGGACACCGACGAACCGGCATTGGCGTGACATCCTGGGCGCCCGTCTCGGCGACGCGGCGACAGCGTCTGATCCGGGTCATGGACGCGGTGCCCGGACATCCCTCACACCGGGGCGTCGTTCCGCGTCCCGCCGAGGCCTGCCGCAGGCGCTGTGGCACACTCGCGCGCTTCCAGCATTTTCCCTTCCAGACGTCTTGGACAAGATCCTGCTTCAGATTGCCGCCGAGCTGAACGTGCGCCCGGCCCAGGTCAACGCAGCCGTGGAGCTGCTCGATGGCGGTGCCACGGTGCCCTTCATCGCCCGCTACCGCAAGGAAGTCACCGACGGGCTGGATGACAGCCAGCTGCGTGAGCTGGAGTCCCGCCTGGGCTATCTGCGCGAGCTGGAGGACCGCCGCGGCGCGGTGCTCAAGAGCATCGAGGAGCAGGGCAAGCTGACGCCGGAGCTGCGGGCCGCCATCGAGGCCGCCCCGACCAAGCAGGAGCTGGAAGACCTCTACCTGCCCTACAAGCAGAAGCGCCGCACCAAGGGCATGATCGCCCGCGAGGCCGGCCTGGAACCGCTGGCCGACAGGCTCTTCGCCGATCCGTCCCTGGACCCGGCGGCCGAGGCGCAGGCCTTCATCAACGCCGACGCCGGCTTTGCCGATGCCTACGCGGTGCTGGACGGCGTCCGGGACCTGCTCTCCGAGCGCTGGGCCGAGGACGCCGTGCTGATCGGCAAGCTGCGCGAGTGGCTGTGGGAGGAGGGCCTGTTCAAGTCCAGGCTGATGGAAGGCAAGGACGAGAACAACGCCGACGTCGCCAAGTTCCGCGACTACTTCGACTACGCCGAGCCGATCAAGACCGTGCCCTCGCACCGCGCGCTGGCCGTGTTCCGTGGCCGCACGCAGGAGTTCCTCGACGCCAAGCTGGTGCTCGACGAGGAGATCCTGCCCGGCCAGCCCTCGCTCGCCGAGGGCCGCATTGCGCGCCACCTGGGCTGGAGCCACGGCAAGCGGGCGTCTGACGAGCTGATCCGCAAGACCGTCGCCTGGACCTGGAAGGTCAAGCTGTCCATGAGCCTGGAGCGCGACCTGTTCTCGCGGCTGCGCGAGGAGGCGGAGAAGGTGGCCATCAAGGTCTTCGCCGAGAATCTGCGCGACCTGCTGCTGGCCGCGCCGGCCGGCAAGCGCGTGGTGATGGGCCTGGACCCGGGCATCCGCACCGGCGTGAAGGTCGCCGTGGTGAGCGACACCGGCCGCGTGCTGGACACCTCCACGGTCTACCCGCATGAGCCGCGCAAGGACTGGGAAGGCTCGATCCACACCCTGGGCCGCCTGTGCGCCACACATGGCGTGAACCTCATCGCCATCGGCAATGGCACGGCCTCGCGTGAGACGGACAAGCTGGCCGCCGACCTCATCAAGCGCATCCAGCAGCTGGCCCCCGGCACCCACATCGAGAAGGTCGTGGTGAGCGAGGCCGGCGCCTCGGTCTACTCGGCCTCCGAGTTCGCCTCCAAGGAGCTGCCGGAGCTGGACGTGAGCCTGCGCGGCGCCGTGTCCATCGCCCGCCGCCTGCAGGATCCGCTGGCCGAGCTGGTGAAGATCGACCCCAAGAGCATCGGCGTGGGCCAGTACCAGCACGATGTCAACCAGAGTGAGCTGGCGCGCACGCTGAACGCGGTGGTCGAGGACTGCGTGAACTCGGTCGGCGTGGACCTCAACACCGCCTCGGCGCCGCTGCTGTCGCGCGTCTCGGGCCTGTCGGCCACGGTGGCCGGCTCCATCGTGCGCTGGCGCGATGCCAACGGCGCCTTCCGCAACCGCCAGCAGCTGCTGGACGTCACGGGCCTCGGCCCCAAGACCTTCGAGCAGGCGGCGGGCTTCCTGCGCATCCGTGACGGCGACAACCCGCTGGACCTCTCCGGCGTGCACCCGGAAACCTACCCTGTGGTGCAGCGCATCCTCGCGCAGGTCGCCCGGCCGATCGCGGAGGTGATGGGCAAGTCCGACGTGATCCGCGCGCTGCGCCCAGAGGCCTTCGCCGACGAGCGCTTCGGCGCCATCACCGTCAAGGACATCCTGGCCGAGCTCGAAAAGCCCGGCCGCGATCCGCGCCCGGACTTCAAGGTGGCGCGCTTCAACGACGGCGTCGAGGACATCAAGGACCTGGCCGAGGGCATGATCCTCGAAGGCACCGTCTCCAACGTGGCGCAGTTCGGTGCCTTCGTGGACCTGGGCGTTCACCAGGACGGGCTGGTGCATGTGAGCCAGCTGTCCAGCAAGTTCGTCAACGATGCCCGCGAGGTGGTGAAGACCGGGGACATCGTCAAGGTCAAGGTGCTGGAGGTCGACCTCGCCCGCAAGCGCATCTCGCTGACCATGAAACTCGATGCCGCCGCGCCCCGCGGAGGATCCAAGCCGGACAACAGCTTCCGTCCGGCCGCCCGCAACGAGCGCCCGGGCCGTGCGGCCGCGCCGGCCGCCGCATCGGGCAATGCCATGGCCGCAGCCTTCGCCAAGCTGCAGGGCAAGCGCTGAGCCGACGCCCACCCGTCACCACCGGGTGGGTGCGCCACCGGCGGTTCAGCGCCGGCACTGACCCCTGGCGGCGCTGAAACCGCAGCTGGTCGCAGTGGGGCTGACAGCCGGCTGCGCCGCCGTTACGCTGCGCGCCAGTCCGATGTTCAGGACACCAGAATCAGGAGTTTCCGTGCGTCTTCATCCCATCGCCGCTGCGTCGGCGCTTGCGCTTGCCTCTCTCGCCGCCTTGCCGTCGCTGGCCCAGGAAATGCCGCAGGGGACCGATCCCCAGGGCCGCCCCCAGCAGGGCAACAAGCTGGAACGCGTGGAGATCAACGCCCGCCCGCAGAGCGACACCGAGCTGCGCCGCCGCGCGCCCGTGGCCAAGCAGATCTACGGCCGCGAGGAGATGGACAAGTACGGCGACAACAACCTCGCCGACGTGCTCAAGCGCCTGCCTGGCGTGGACATGCAGGGCGGAGGCCCGCGCATGCGCGGTCTGGGCGCCGGCTACACGCTCATCCTGATCAACGGCGATCCGGCGCCCCCCGGCTTCGACTTCACCCAGCTGAACCCGGCCCAGGTCGAACGCATCGAGGTCACCAAGGGACCGACGGCTGACCAGAGCGCGCAGGCCGTGGCCGGTGCCATCAACATCATCCTCAAGGAAGCGCCCAAGACCACGCAGAAGGACCTGCGCATGGGCTTCGGCTACAGCGCCGTGCGCCCGACGCCCGGCGTGAACTTCACCTACGGCTCGCGCCAGGGCGGCTTTGCCTATTCGCTGCCGGTGTCCTTCTTCGAGTGGCGCGGCCAGAACGACGCCCGCAACGCCCGCCACATGCCCGGCAACGACGGCCTGGCCGCGGACGCCGTGCAGCACAACGAGCAGGCCTTCTGGGGGCATGGCTTCAACACCGCGCCGCGCATCAATTGGAAGATCTCCGACGAGGAGAACGCCAGCCTGCAGGCCTTCATCCAGAAGGGCTTCTGGAACAACCGCCAGACCTTCATCACCGAGAACGCCACGCCCAATGCCGTGCTGGACGACGACGCGCTCAATGGCGGCACCTGGCACAACGTGCGCCTGAACTCGCAGTGGTCCCGCCGCTTCAACGACACCCAGAAGCTGGAGCTGAAGCTCGGCGGCGGCGAGTCGGGCGGCACTTTCCGCAACCAGACCTACCGCGACCACGCCGATCGGCGCCTGACCACCGGCTCGAACACGGACCGCACCGTGACGCAGGCCGGCAAGTTCGGTCAGCTCGTGGGCGAGGCCCACAGCCTGACCTTCGGCTGGGATCTGGAGTGGCGCCACCGCGACGAGGAGCGCACCGTCACCGAGCTGGGCCAGGTGCAGCTGCCCGAGTTCGACGGCCAGCCCTTCGGCGCCCGCATCCAGCGCCAGGCGCTGTTCGTGCAGGACGAGTGGGAGCTCTCGCCGCAGTGGTCCACCTACCTCGGCCTGCGCAACGAGCGCATCGTGACCGAGAGCCGTGGCCTGGACAGCACGGTGCGCAACACCAGCTCGGTGCTCACGCCGCTGTGGCACCTCAACTACAAGCTCGATCCGAAGGGGCGCGACCTGATCCGCGCCAGCCTGACCCGCAGCTACAAGGCGCCGGACCTCAATGCGATGCTGGCGCGCCCCGGCATCAGCAGCCTGTTCCCGGACGTGAACAAGCCCAACACCGAGCTCTCGCCGGACCGCCTGGGCAACCCGCTGCTCAAGCCTGAGCTGGCGACGGGACTGGACCTCGCCTTCGAGAAGTACTTCGCCGGCGGCGGCATGCTGAGCATCGGCGTCTTCCACCGCGAGGTGAAGGACCTGGTGCGCAACGTGGTGTCGCTGCAGAAGGTGGACTGGGCCGGCGTGCCGCGCTGGATCTCGCAGCCGGTCAACATCTCCAAGGCCCAGAGCAGCGGCCTGGAGCTGGAGCTCAAGGGCCGTGCCGCCGAGCTGTTCCCCTCGCTGTTCGATGCCAAGCTGCCGCTGAACCTGCGCAGCGCGCTGAACATCTACCGTTCCAAGGTCGAGGCCGTGCCGGGCCCGGACAACCGCCTCGAGGGCCAGCAGCCGTGGTCGGCCAACCTCGGCTTCGACTACCGCTTCACGAGCGTGCCGCTGACCACCGGCGCGAGCCTGGCCTACACGCCGGGCTATGCCACGCAGCAGACGGCCAGCCAGGGCGTGGCGCAGTCCCGCACCCGCTCGCTGGATGTGTTCGCGCAATGGGCCTTCAGCCGCACGATGGCGCTGCGCGTCGCGGCCAACAACTTCGTGCCGGTCGACAGCTGGAACAGCACGACGCTCAGCAGCGGCTACGGCAGCCGCAGCGATCGCCAGGGCCGCGCCAACTTCAACGTGGGCCTCGAAATGAAGCTCTGATCCGCCGGGTCTTTCGTCAGCGGTTCTAATCGCGCCATGACGCAAGCATTGCAGATCTTCGCGGGCCCTCGGGCCCGCGCCCGTTTGGCGCAGCAGGGGCTGCGGCCCGAGGACGTCCAGGTCATCCCCGCCGCCGCGGGCGGCCCGAAAGGGCTGATTCTCAATCCGCTGGACCAGTACCTCTTCGGCGAGTGGCTGTCCGCCAGTCGCCAGGAAGTGCACCTGCTGGGCGCCTCCATCGGCGCCTGGCGCATGAGCACGGCCTGCCTGGCGCACCGGCCGGCGGAGGCCGCGCCGGAGTTCCAGCGCCTGGCCGAGGAATACATCCATCAGCAGTACGAGAGCCTGCCGGGCCGGTCGCCCACGGCGGCGACGGTCTCGCGCGGCTTCGGCCAGAAGCTGCACGAGGTCTTCGGCGGCCGGGAGGCTCATGTGCTGAGCCACCCCCGCTGGCGTCTGCACATCTTCACCTCGCGCGGGCAGGGCCTGCTCGCCCGCGAGCACCGCTGGCGCACGCCCATGGGTTACGCGGCGGCCTTCGCGGCCAATGCGCTGTCTCGCCGGGCCATGGGCCGCTGGTTGGAGCGCGTGGTGTTCTCGGATCTGCGCTCGCCGCTGCCCATGGACCTGCGGGACTACCGCAGCCGCCAGGTCGGTCTGAACGCGCGCAACCTGCAGGCCAGCCTGCTGGCGAGCTGTTCCATTCCCTTCTGGCTGCAGGCGGTGCACGACATCGCCGGGGCGCCGGCCGGGGCCTACTGGGACGGCGGCATCACCGACTACCACCTGCACCTGAACTACGCGGCGATGGTGGGGGAGGGCCTGGTGCTCTACCCGCACTTCCAGCGGGAGGTCGTGCCGGGCTGGCTGGACAAGGCGCTCAAGCACCGCCACCGGGCCACGGCCTTCCTCGACAACGTGGTGCTGCTGGCGCCGAACCCCGACTGGGTGCGCACGCTGCCCAACGGCAAGCTGCCCGACCGGGCGGACTTCCAGCGCTACGGCGATGACGTCGCCGCCCGTGCCGCCGCCTGGCGCCGCGCGATCGACGAGAGCCAGCGCCTGCGGGACGAGTTTGCGCAGGCCTGCAGGCAGGACACGATCCAGGCGCTGCCGCTCTGATCTCACGAGGGCCGATCAACCAAAGGGCGGCCTCGCGCGTTGAAGGGGCGTCCTGACTTCCCTGTGGGTGCTGTCCATGTCGTCCTTCAAGCCCCGTGCCTGGTCCCTGGCGCTGACGCTTTCGGCCTTGTCCCTGCTGATGCTGAGCGGCTGCGCGCATGAGCGCCGCCGCGACTGGGACGACGACGGCCAGGTCTACGGCGACAGCCGGGGCTACGACGAGCGTCGCTATGAGGATCGCCGCTACGACGATCGTCGTGTCACGCCGCCGCCGTCGCGCTATGGCAGCGACCGCGTGCTCTACGGCACCGTGGGGCGCATCGAGGCCTTCGGCCGCGGCGGCGATCGCGGCAGCTCCGGCGCGGGGGCCGTCGCGGGTGGGGTGATCGGTGGCGTCATCGGCCATGAGATGAGCGACCGCCGCGACCGTGGCGTCGGCACGGCCATCGGAGCCGTCGTGGGTGCGGTGATCGGCAACGAGATCGAGCGTGATGGCCAGCGCGGCGGCGGCACGCGCTACCGCGTGTGGGTGCGCCTCGAGCGCGGTGGGGAGCAGGCCTTCGACTTCGAGCGCCTGGACGGTCTGCGCAGCGGCGACCGCGTGCGCGTCGTGGACGGGCGCCTCCAGCGCTACTGAGCGCCGGCCCGGCGCGGCGTCTTGTGGCTACAATCGGGGCCTCTTTGACGAACAAGGGCTGAGAAAGGCGTGATGGTTATGACACCGCGAACTACGACCTCCACCGGAGCATAGTCGGCCGCGGCACGTCTCGTCTTTGGGCATCCCCGAATCACCTCGAACCGGTGATGCCTCCCGAACAAAGCGCGGCACCAGGCCGCGCTTTTTCATTTCCGGGCTCCCCTGCAGCAGCGTCTGCATCGAACGGCGGGGCCCTTGCGATTCGGAGCACCCCATGATTTCCATTCAACTGCCTGACGGTTCCAAGCGCGAATTCCCGCAGGCCGTCACCGTGGCCGACGTGGCCGCGTCCATCGGCGCCGGCCTGGCCAAGGCCGCGCTGGCCGGCAAGGTCGACGGCAAGCTGGTCGACACGAGCCACCTGATCGAGGCCGACGCCCAGCTCGCCATCGTCACCGACAAGGACGCCGACGGCCTGGAAGTGATCCGCCACTCGACGGCCCACCTGCTGGCCTACGCCGTCAAGGAGCTGTTCCCCGACGCCCAGGTCACCATCGGCCCGGTCATCGAGAACGGCTTCTACTACGACTTCAGCTACAAGCGCCCGTTCACGCCCGAGGACCTCGCGGCCATCGAATCCAAGATGAACGAGCTGGCGAAGAAGGACGAGAAGGTCACGCGCACGGTGCTGCCGCGCGACGAGGCGGTGTCCTACTTCAAGGGCATCGGCGAGGCCTACAAGGCCGAGATCATCGAGTCCATTCCGCAGGGCGAGGACGTGTCCCTCTACGCCGAGGGCGCCTTCACCGACCTGTGCCGCGGCCCGCACGTGCCCTCCACGGGCAAGCTCAAGCACTTCAAGCTGATGAAGGTGGCGGGTGCCTACTGGCGCGGCGACCACCGCAACGAGCAGTTGCAGCGCATCTACGGCACGGCCTGGGCCTCCAAGGACGACCTGCAGAAGTACCTGACCCTGCTGGAGGAAGCCGAGAAGCGCGACCACCGCCGCCTGGGCAAGGACCTGGACCTCTTCCACATCGACGAGCACGCCCCCGGCGTGGTGTTCTGGCACCCCAAGGGCTGGACGGTCTGGCAGGAGGTGGAGCAGTACATGCGCCGCGTCTACCGCGAGAACGGCTACCTGGAGGTCAAGGGCCCGCAGATCATCGACAAGTCGCTGTGGGAGAAGACCGGCCACTGGGACAAGTACCGCGAGAACATGTTCACGACGGAATCGGAGAAGCGCGACTATGCGCTCAAGCCGATGAACTGCCCGGGCCACATCCTGATCTTCAAGCAGGGCATCAAGAGCTACCGTGACCTGCCGCTGCGCTTCGGCGAGTTCGGTCAGTGCCACCGCAACGAGCCCACGGGCGGCCTGCACGGCATCATGCGCGTGCGCGGCTTCACGCAGGACGACGGTCACATCTTCTGCACGGAAGACATGATCCAGCGCGAGGTGACGGCCTTCACGACGCTGCTGCAGAAGGTCTACAAGGACTTCGGCTTCACGGAGATCCTCTACAAGCTGTCGACGCGCCCCGAGCAGCGCATCGGCACCGAGGAGAGCTGGGACAAGGCCGAGGCCGCGCTGGCCGAGGGTCTGCGCGCCTCGGGCTGCGAGTTCGAGTACCTGCCGGGCGAGGGGGCCTTCTACGGCCCCAAGATCGAGTACACGCTCAAGGATGCGCTGGGTCGCCAGTGGCAGTGCGGCACGATCCAGGTCGATCCGAACCTGCCGGAGCGCCTGGACGCCGAATTCGTGGCTGAGGACGGCAGCCGTCAGCGTCCCATCATGCTGCACCGCGCCATCGTGGGCAGCCTCGAGCGCTTCATCGGGATCCTGATCGAGCAGCACGCCGGCGCGCTGCCCGTCTGGCTGGCGCCGACGCAGGTCGTTGTGGCCAATATCACGGACGCTCAGGCCGATTACGTGGCTGAAATTGTGAAATCGCTGCAAAAACAAGGGCTTAGGGCCGTGGCGGATTTGCGCAACGAAAAGATCACGTATAAAATCCGCGAGCATTCCTTGCAGAAGGTTCCGTACATCCTTGTCGTAGGTGACAAGGAGAAGGCAAACGGAGCCGTTGCGGTGCGCGCCCGTGGCAATCAGGACCTGGGTGTGATGCCTCTGGCCAGCTTCGTGGAGAAGGTGGCGGCGGACATCACCAACAAGGCCTGAAGAGCCTTCATTGGGCGCGCTTTTGCTTATTGCTGGGCCCCTTGCCTTGGGCTCGTTGAAAGGGTGGCACCATCGCTACTTTTGCTGACCGTCGTGCGATTCCCGAGCGAAAGCATCGGCTGAACCGTGAAATCCTTGCTCCTGAGGTCCGTCTGAACGGCCCTGAGAACGAGCCCATCGGTGTCGTGAGCATCCAGGAAGCCCTGCGCATGGCGGGCGACATGGATGTGGATCTCGTCGAGATCTCTGCCACCGCCAATCCGCCGGTCTGCCGGCTGATGGACTACGGCAAGTTCAAGTACATGGAGCAGAAGCGCGCGGCCGAGGCCAAGGCCAAGCAGAAGGTCGTCGAGGTCAAGGAAGTCAAGTTCCGCCCGGGCACGGACGAAGGCGACTACCAGATCAAGATGCGCAATCTGCGCCGCTTCATCGCCGAGGATGGTGACAAGGGCAAGGTGACGCTGCGTTACCGCGGTCGCGAAATCACCCACCAGGACATCGGCATGCGCCTGCTGGAGCGCATCCGTGACGAACTGGCGGATGTGGCGGTCGTCGAGCACATGCCCAAGCTGGAAGGGCGGCAGATGATCATGGTCTTGGCGCCGAAGAAGCGTTGACCCCCGGGCCCGCGGGTACGCGGGCCCCCCCCCCGAGGGGGTGCAATCAAAACCGGGCGCTGGCCCGGTTTTGATTGCAAGAGGCCGTCCTTGGGGCGGCCCGGCGGACGGCCTGAAAAGGCCTCGCTGGCGAAGAGTCGCCCGTTGGGCGACATCGTTGTCGGTGGTGTGCCGGCGTTGCTAGGGCCTCGGCCCATGGTTCAGGCCCGTCGATCTGGTCGTCGGCGGGCTTATTAGTCTCCCTGAGGCTGGCAAGTGTTGCGAGTCCCGCAACCGCCCCAGGGGACGCACTTAAAAGGAGCAGTCATGCCCAAAATGAAGACCAAGAGCGGCGCCAAGAAGCGTTTCCGCGTCCGTCCGGGTGGTACCGTCAAGCGCGGTCAGGCGTACAAGCGCCACATCCTGACCAAGAAGACCACGAAGAACAAGCGTCAGCTCCGCGGCGCCGTGAACGTGCATGAAACCAACATGGGTCACATCGCTTCGATGCTGCCCTATGCCGGTCTGTAATCCCGCGATTTAAGGAGATACAACATGCCTCGCGTCAAACGTGGTGTTACCGCACGTGCTCGTCACAAGAAGGTCCTGGCTCTGGCCAAGGGCTTCCGTGGTCGTCGCAAGAACGTCTTCCGCATCGCCAAGCAGGCGGTGATGAAGGCAGGCCAATACGCCTACCGTGACCGCCGTGCCAAGAAGCGCGTGTTCCGCCAGCTGTGGATTGCTCGTATCAACGCAGCAAGCCGTGGCCTGGGTCTGAGCTACAGCAAGTTCGTGGCCGGCCTGAAGAAGGCCCAGATCGACATCGACCGCAAGGTCCTGGCTGATCTGGCCGTCAACGATCCGGCTGGCTTTGCCAGCATCTTCGCCAAGGTGAAGGCCGCTCTCGCCTAAATGTCCTGATGCGGTGCAAACCGCATCCGGGCGGCCCTGTCTGCAAAGGCAGGGTGCGCACCCCTTGAAGGCCGACACCCTGGTGTTCGGCCTTTTCTCATTTTTCTGTTTGCCCAGAGTCGCTGCCCTGACGCGCCGCCGGCCCGCCGCCGAGGCCCTGCAGGACCGACACCCCCGCCGGGTTCGCGCCCGACGATCCAGGGGCTTCCCGCCCCCGCCAACGAATACGAGTCCGCCGCCGCGATGAACGACCTCGCCCAATTGCTGCAAAGCGCCCAGGCTGAATTTGCCCAGGCTTCCACCCCTGCCGACCTGGAGAACGCCAAGGCGCGATTCCTGGGCAAGTCCGGCCAGGTGACCGAGCTGATGAAGGGCCTGGCCGCGCTGCCGGTCGAGGAGAAGAAGACCCGTGGCGCGGAGATCAACCAGCTCAAGCAGGGCATCGAGGCCGCGCTGAACGCGCGCCGCCAGGCCCTCGCGGACGCCGAGCTCGAGAAGCAGCTCAAGGCCGAAGCGCTCGACGTGACGCTGCCCGGCCGCCAGCGCGGCACCGGCGGCCTGCACCCGATCACCCGGGCGATGGAGCGCATCGAGGCCATCTTCGGTTCCATGGGCTTCGACGTGGCCGACGGCCCGGAAATCGAGACGGACTGGTTCAGCTTCTCCTCGCTGAACAACCCCGAGAACCATCCGGCCCGTTCCATGCAGGACACGTTCTACGTGGACATGAAGGACGAAGGCGGCCGCTGGTTCAACCTGCGCCCGCACACCAGCCCCATGCAGATCCGCTATGCGCAGGCCCATGCCAAGCGCTATGCCGGCCAGGACACCATGCCGGAAATCCGCGTGATCGCCCCGGGCCGCACCTACCGCGTGGACAGCGACGCCACGCACTCGCCCATGTTCCACCAGGTCGAGGGCCTGTGGGTCGGCGAGAACATCAGCTTCAAGGACCTGAAGTCGGTCTACCTGAACTTCATCACGGCCTTCTTCGAGACCGATGCCCTGCAGCTGCGCTTCCGCCCGAGCTACTTCCCCTTCACCGAGCCCAGCGCCGAGATCGACATCATGTTCGAGACCGGCCCGCTCAAGGGGCGCTGGCTGGAGGTCTCCGGCGCCGGCCAGGTCCATCCGCAGGTGATCCGCAACATGGGCCTGGACCCGGAGCGCTACATCGGCTTCGCCTTCGGCTCCGGCATCGACCGCCTGGCCATGCTGCGCTACGGCGTGAATGACCTGCGCCTGTTCTTCGAGGGCGACCTGCGCTTCCTGAGCCAGTTCAAGTAAGCCCGCCTTGCCCCGACCGCAAGCATCGCAAGAACACCACCGAACACGCTGACGAGAATCCCATGCAATTCCCTGAGTCCTGGCTGCGGGCCTTCTGCAATCCGTCCCTGAACACCCAAGAGCTGGCGTCGCTGCTGACCATGTCCGGCATGGAAGTCGAGGAGCTGAGCCCGGCGGCGCCGCCGTTCAGCGGCATCGTTGTCGCCGAGATCCTGGAGGCCGAGCAGCACCCCAACGCCGACAAGCTGCGGGTCTGCAAGGTCAACGCTGGGGGCGCGGAGCCCCTGCAGATCGTCTGCGGCGCGCCCAACGCCCGCGTCGGCATCAAGGTGCCGCTGGCCACCGTGGGTGCCGAGCTGCCCCCGGGCGAGGACGGCAAGCCCTTCCTGATCAAGGTCGGCAAGCTGCGCGGCGTCGAGAGCTTCGGCATGCTGTGCTCCGCCCGCGAGCTCCAGCTGAGCGATGAGCACGGGGGTCTCCTCGAACTGCCGCTGGACGCGCCGGTCGGCCAGAATATCCGCCAGTACCTGAACCTGGATGACACGCTCTTCACGCTGAAGCTCACGCCCAACCTGGGCCACGGCCTGTCGGTGCTGGGCGTGGCCCGCGAGGTGGCCGCGCTGACCGGCGCGCCGCTCACCCTGCCGGCCATCACGCCGGTGAAGCCGGTCGTCGACCAGACCGTGCCGGTGCGCGTCGAGGCGCCGGACCTCTGCGGCCGCTTTGCCGGCCGCGTGGTCCGCAACGTCGACCACAAGGCGAAGACGCCGGACTGGATGGTCCAGCGCCTGGCCCGCTGCGGCCAGCGCTCGGTGTCGGCCCTGGTGGACATCTCCAACTACGTGATGTTCGAGCTGGGCCGCCCCTCGCACATCTTCGACCTCGACAAGATCGACCGCGAGCTCATCGTGCGCTGGGCCCAGCCCGGCGAGCAGCTCAAGCTGCTGAACGGCAACACCGTGGCGCTGGACGAGAAGGTCGGCGTGATCGCGGACGCCAGCCGCGTCGAGTCGCTCGCCGGCATCATGGGCGGCGACCACACGGCCGTCTCCGACGACACCCGCAACGTCTACATCGAGGCCGCCTTCTGGTGGCCCGAGGCCGTCATGGGCCGCGGCCGCCGCTACAACTTCAGCACCGACGCCGGCCATCGCTTCGAGCGTGGCGTCGATCCCGAAAGCATCGCCGAGCACATCGAGCGCATCACGCAGCTGGTGCTCGAGATCTGCGGCGGCGAGGCCGGCCCGCTGGTGGACCAGCGCGTCAACATGCCCGCGCCCAAGCCCGTGACCCTGCGCGTGGCGCGTGCCGCCAAGGTGATCGGCATGCCGGTCACGCAGGCGGACTGCGCCGGCGTGTTCCGCCGCCTGGGCCTGCCCTTCACCGAAGGCGAGGGCACGCTGACCGTCACGCCGCCGAGCTGGCGCTTCGACATCGCCATCGAGGAAGACCTCATCGAGGAAGTCATCCGGGTGATGGGCTACGGCCAGCTGCCGTCGACGCCGCCGCTGGCACCCGTCGTGGCCAAGACCCGCTCGGAATCGCGCCGTGGCGTGCACGCCCTGCGCCACGCCGTGGCGGCACGCGACTACTTCGAGACCATCAACTTCAGCTTCGTCGAGGAACGCTGGGAGCGTGAGCTGGCGGGGCAGGAGCACCCCATCCGCCTGCTGAATCCCATCACCAGCCAGCTCTCGGTGATGCGCACCAGCCTGATGGGCAGCCTGCTCAACGTGCTGCGCCACAACCTGGCCCGCAAGGCGAGCCGCGTGCGCGTGTTCGAGATCGGCCGAGTGTTCCTGCGTGATGCCGCGGTGCAGACGGGCGCGTCGAGTGTGGCCGGCATCGCCCAGCCCATGCGCCTGGGGGGCCTGGCCTTCGGCCCGGCCGATCAGCCGCAATGGAGCCAGCGTGACCGCGCCGTCGACTTCTTCGACGTGAAGGGCGATCTCGAGGCCCTGTTCGCACCGCGCCAGCTGCGTTTCGTCGCGGCCGAGCACCCCGCGCTGCACCCGGGCCGCAGCGCGCGCGTGGAGCTCGACGGCCAGCCGATCGGCGTGGTCGGCGAGCTGCACCCGAAGTGGCGCCAGGCCTATGAGTTGCCCCAGGGCGCCGGCGCACCCGTCCTGTTCGAGCTCGAGCTGGACGCCGTCCTCGCCCGCACGCTGCCGGTGGGGCAGGGCGTGCCTCGCCAGCAGGCCGTGCTGCGTGACATTGCCGTGATCGTCTCGGAAGCTGTCACGCATGAATCCTTGATGCAAACCATCGGCACGGCCGGAGATGCCCTGGTACGCTCGGCGCGTCTTTTCGACATCTTCAAGCCGGCGCAGCCCAGCGGCGACCTGAAGGAAGGCGAGCGCAGCATGGCGATCCGTCTGGAACTGCTGGACGAAGAAGCCACGCTGACGGACGAGCGCATCGAACAGGCCGTGGTCACGGTGCTGGCGGCCCTGGGTGAGAAGCTGGGCGCGCGTCTGCGTGCCTGAGGAGGAGCTTTCGCATGAGCACGGACGAGATGAAACCAGCGGGTGGCCCGGTGCTGCTGCCCAGCCTGGAGACGCCCACGCTGACCAAGGCGGAGCTGGCCGAACTGCTGTTCGACAAGCTGGGCCTGAACAAGCGCGAGTCCAAGGACATGGTCGAGGCCTTCTTCGACATCATCCATGACAGCCTGGTGCAAGGGCGTGAAGTGAAGCTCTCGGGCTTCGGCAACTTCAACATCCGTCGCAAGGCGCCGCGCCCGGGTCGCAACCCGCGTACGGGCGAGTCCATCCCCATCAAGGCACGCAATGTCGTGACCTTCCACGCGAGCCACAAACTCAAGGGGGTGGTGCAGGGGGATGTTCCCGGCGACGAGGACTTCGAGTAGAGTCTGACCTCCCCACCTGAAGCCCTTGATTTCAATGGACAAAGCGCTTCCCGCCATTCCCGCCAAACGCTACTTCACCATCGGTGAGGTGAGCGAGCTGTGCGGCGTGAAGCCCTATGTGCTGCGCTACTGGGAGCAGGAGTTCACGCAGCTCAAGCCCATGAAGCGGCGCGGCAATCGGCGCTACTACCAGCATCACGAGGTGCTGCTGATCCGCCGGATCCGTGACCTGCTCTATGACCAGGGCTTCACCATCAGCGGGGCTCGCAACCAGCTGGCCGATGGTCTGGCTCGCCCGGAGACGGCAGCGAGCTTCCATGAGGAGGCCGTGGCGGCCGAGGCCCTGGCCGAGGAACTGCACGCCCTCGAGGCCTCGCACAGCCAGGCGATGGCCATGGCCGCCGACAAGCACGAGTCCGCCCGTCTGAGCGTCAGCGTGGAAAAACTGAGTCTGGAGCAGGTGCGCGAAGAATTATTGGCAATTCGTTCGACACTACTTGCACAACTCTAAAAAATCGTTCTATAATCTTTCTTCTTCGTCGGGGTGTAGCGCAGCCTGGTAGCGCACTTGCATGGGGTGCAAGGGGTCGCGAGTTCGAATCCCGCCACCCCGACCAAAGATAAGCACGAGCCCGGTACTGAAAAGTACCGGGCTTTTTGCTGTCTGGGCCCGGTCACTGCTTGGGTCTTGTTCTGCTCGGATCTTGTTTTGCTCGGGCCTTGCCACTGCTTGGGCCTGGCGTCGGTCGGTGCTGGATCTGGATGCGGGCCGGCGGTGTCGGGGGACACGAGCTGGCAGGGGACGGACGAGCACGAACCCGCATGAGCCAGCGCGAACCAGCGCGAACCAGCGCGAACCAGGATGAGCCAGCGCGAACCCGCACGGGCACATGCGAACGGACGCGAGCGCGTGCAGGGGCACCGTCGGTGGCCTGCTCCGACGGGCGTTCTTGGGCAAGGCACGCGGCGCTGCCTGCCGGAAGGCAAGACCTGACCCTCGCGAGCGGCCACCGACCGAGCCTGATTGGGCCGCCGGGCGCCCTCGCCCGCCGCCCGGTGCGATGAGTGCCACGCGGGGCGGCTGCTTGGACCACATCCGCCACCTTCGCCACCTTCGCCGCTTCAGCCGCCACCGCTGCGACTGAACCGTCGGCTGGTGCAGTTCGTCTGAAGTCGCGTGTCGAGGCCTCGCCTGGCCGGCACCATGCCGTCCGTGCAACGAGCGCTGGCTGCCCTTCGCCGTCTCGCTGCAGGACGTCCCCGGCCGGTCCGCATGCCTGCCGTGGCTGCGGAATTCACCAGATGACGCCAAGAGGTCGCCGACATGAAACCCATGAACTTTCGAACCCTTCCCGTGCTGCTGGCCCTGGTGGCAGCCCTCAACGCCGCACCGATCCACGCGCAGGCCGCCGCGCCCGACGCCGGACCGGCGACGGGCTACGTGCCGGCCTTCCAGCCCGGGCAGCACCCGGGGACGCCGGCGGGTGCGCCCAACCAGGTGCTGGTGCTGGGCACGCCGCATCTGGCCGAGTTCGAGGGGCAGCTGCGCCAGGAGCAGCTCGCGCCCCTGTTGGCGCGCCTGCGGCAATGGCGCCCGCAGCTGATCGCGGTGGAGCGGCTGTCCGGCCTGCAGTGCGACAGCCTGCGCCGTCAGCCGGCCCGCTATGCCGACACGGTGAAGTCCTACTGTCCGGACGTGACGCAGGCGGCCCAGTTGACGGGGCTCGATGTCGTGCAGGCCAACGAGGAGGCCGGGCGGCTGCTGGCTGCCTGGCCGGCCCAGCCCACGCCCGCGCAGCGCCGGCGCCTGGCCGCCGTGTTCCTGGCCGGCGGCGAGTCCATTTCGGCGCTGGTGCAGTGGCTGTATCTGCCGGCGGGCGAGCGTCGGGCGGGGGAGGGGCTCAATGACGCCCTGGTGGCGCGCCTCGAGCGCCTGCGCGGGCGGGCGAGCGAGGACAGTTGGATCGCCGCGCCGCTGGCCGTCGAGATGGGCCTGCAGCGCGTGTACAGCGTGGACGACCATACGTCGGACCTTCCCGACCCGGCCGACACGCAGGCCCAGGAGGCCGCCATCCGGCAGGCCTGGGACAACGAGGCGGCACGAACCCGCAGGACACGGGACCAGGCCCTGCGTGAGGGCCTGGCCCAGGCCGGCGGCGTGCTGGCGCTCTACCAGGACTGCAATGCGCCCGGCATGCCCGCGCTGGTCTACCGCTCCGATTTCGGCGCCGCCCTGGCCGAGCCGTCGCCGCAGGGCTACGGTCGCGCCTATGTCGGCGCCTGGGAGACGCGAAATCTGCGCATGGTGGCCAATATCCGCGAGGTCCTGGCGCAGCAGCCGGGGACGCGTCTGCTGACCCTGGTCGGGGCCTCGCACAAGGGCTACTACGAGGCCTATCTCCAGCAGATGCACGATGTGCGCCTGGTGAATCCGATGGCCGTGCTGAAGGACTGAGGTCGCGTGGCGCAGGGGCGCGGCGACGGGTCCGTAGAATGCGGCCCATGACTCAACACACCGTCCCCTCGCTGTCCAGGCGCCGCCTGGCCCGTCTCAACCGCCGCCAGCGCAAGAAGCTGTACGTCGGCGAGTTCCAGGAGCTGGGCTTCTGGGTCGAGCTGAAGTTCAAGTCCGCCCTGGATGACGCCGCCCTGGATGCCTTCTGTGACGCCGTCTATCCGGCACTGGCGGCACTGGGCCTTCAGATCGGTGGCCTGGGCGGCTGGGTGCCCCTGTCCGAGACCGACGGCTTCGTCGGCACGCTGGGCCGCGGTTCCGTCACCGACGCCCAGCGCGACGCTGCCGCCGCCTGGCTCAAGGCTTGCCCGGCCGTGGCGCAGGTGCGCGTCAGTGGCTGGGTGGATGCCTGGTATCCGCGCGACGAAGAGCTGCAGCTGACCGACGTCTGAGCCGGGTCCGGACGCGGCAGCCCGAGCGCCGCGCGAGGGCCGTCGCCGGCGTCGAGCCGCTCCGCTGCCGCAGCGAGCCGTCCTTCGGGGCGGCTTTTTTCTTTGTCAATAGCTATATTTTGTTTATATCTTTCGGACTTTCCCGGTTCTTGAACCGGTTCAAGGATTCTTGCCTTCTGCACCCCTAGTCTTGCGGCCATCTGTTTGAACCACGCAAGGAGGCCCCATGAGTCAGGGCAGCGGTTTCACCAAGCAGATGGCACGAAACATGTTCTGGGGCGGATCCGTCTTCTTCGCCCTCCTGTTCGCGGCCATCGTGTTCCACACCGAGCAGCGCATCCCGCAGCGCTCCAACGCCCAGGCCATCACCCCGGCCGTCGTGGCGGGCAAGAAGATCTGGGAGACGCGCAACTGCATCGGCTGCCACACGCTGCTGGGCGAGGGCGCCTACTTCGCGCCGGAGCTGGGCAATGTCTACAAGCGCCGCGGCGGCGATTTCATCAAGGCCTGGATGAAGGCCCAGCCCACCCACGCCGAGGGCCGCCGCCAGATGCCCCAGTTCAACCTGGACGAGCAGCAGCTCAATGACCTGGTCGAGTTCCTCAAGTGGACCGGCGAGATCAACACCGAGCAGTGGCCCCCCAACATCGAAGGCTGAGGAGGCACACCCATCATGATCACTCTCAAGTACAAGACCCAGGCGGTGGCGAAGTACTACTTCATTGCCGCACTGCTGCTGTTCACGGGCCAGATCCTCTTCGGGCTGGGCCTCGGGCTGCAGTACCTCGTCGGGGACTTCCTGTTCCCCTACATCCCCTTCAACCAGGCCCGCATGGTTCACACGAACCTGCTGATCGTGTGGCTGCTGTTCGGCTTCATGGGGGCGGCCTACTACATGGTGCCGGAGGAGTCCGAGACCGAGCTGCACAGCCCCAAGCTGGCGCTGGCGCTGTTCTGGATCTTCCTCGTGGCGGGCGCGCTCACCATCGTGGGCTATCTCGCCGTGCCGTATGCCAAGCTCGCGGAGCTGACCGGCAATGACCTGCTGCAGACCATGGGGCGCGAGTTCCTGGAGCAGCCGCTGCCCACCAAGGTCGGCATCGTGATCGTCGCCCTCGGCTTCCTCTACAACATCAGCATGACCGTGCTGAAGGGCCGCAAGACGGCCATCTCCCTGGTCCTGCTGATGGGGCTGTGGGGCCTGGCGCTGATGTTCCTGTTCAGCTTCGTCAATCCGCACAACCTGGTGCGCGACAAGATGTACTGGTGGTTCGTCGTCCACCTCTGGGTGGAAGGCGTCTGGGAGCTGATCCTCGGTTCGCTGCTGGCCTTCGTGCTGATCAAGACGACCGGCGTGGACCGCGAGGTGATCGACAAGTGGCTGTACGTGATCATCGCCTTCGCGCTGATGACGGGCATCCTGGGCACCGGCCACCACTTCTACTTCATCGGCCTGCCCGGCTACTGGACGTGGATCGGCAGCATCTTCTCGGCGCTGGAGCCCATCCCCTTCTTCATGATGACGGTCTTCGCCTTCAACATGGTGCAGCGTCGCCGCCGTGAACACCCGAACCAGGCCGCCGTGCTGTGGGCGGTGGGCACCTCGGTCATGGGCTTCCTCGGTGCCGGCCTGTGGGGCTTCATCCACACGCTGTCGCCGGTGAACTACTACACCCACGGCACCCAGGTCACCGCGGCCCACGGCCATCTGGCCTTCTACGGGGCCTATGTGCTGGTGGTGATCACGCTGATCAGCTATGCCATGCCCCTCCTGCGCGGCCGCATCGCCAACAGCCAGCGTGCGCAGAGCACCGAGATGTGGAGCTTCTGGATCATGACCGTCTCGATGGGCGTGATGGTGCTGGCCCTGACCGGCGCCGGCATCCTGCAGGTCTGGCTGCAGCGCATGCCCACCGAGGGCGCCATGAGCTTCATGGCCACCCAGGACCAGCTGCGCTTCTTCTACTGGGTGCGCCTGGCCGGTGGCGTGGGCTTCCTGCTGGGGCTGGTGACCTATCTGGCGAGCTTCTTCATCGGCGGCGAGCCGGTGACGCAGGCGGATGCCGACGCCCGTGGCGGTGGCCTGCTGCGTGCCCAGCCCGCCCAACGCGTGCGTGATCTGTGATTGACCCGTGAACGAGGAGGACCCGGTGGACAGACTCCAGGTACCCGCCGCCCAGCTGGGGCCAGGCGAGCTGCCTTTCTATGCGGAGCAGGGAGAGGAATGCCGGGTCTTCGCTCACGCGCATGCCCAGCGCCTGCCCTTGCTCATCAAGGGGCCGACGGGCTGTGGCAAGACCCGCTTCGTCGAGCACATGGCGGCCCGCCTGGGCCGCCCCCTCATCACGGTCAGCTGCCATGACGACCTCACGGCCGCCGACCTGGTGGGCCGCTTCCTGATCCAGGACGGCGCCACCGTCTGGAGCGACGGGCCGCTGACGCGGGCCGTGCGCCAGGGCGCCCTCTGCTACCTCGACGAGGTGGTGGAGGCGCGTCGCGACACCACGGTCGTGCTGCACCCGCTGGCGGACGACCGCCGCATGCTGCCCATCGAGCGCACCGGTGAGCAGATCGCCGCGGCGCCCGGCTTCATGCTGGTGATCTCCTACAACCCCGGCTATCAGAACCTGCTCAAGAGCCTCAAGCCGAGCACGCGGCAGCGCTTCGTTGCGCTGCAGATGGGCTATCCGGCGCCGGAGGTGGAACAGCGCATCGTGCAGACCGAATCGGCCTGCGACGAACGGCTGTCCCAGCAGCTGGTGCGCCTGGCCGCCGCCTTGCGACGCCTGGGCGAGCATGACCTCGAGGAGACGGTCAGCACCCGCCTGCTGGTGGCCGCCGCCCGCCTGGCCGTTGCCGGCCTGCCGCTGCACCTGGCCGTCCAGGCCGCCATCGTGGACGCGCTGACGGACGAGGCCGACACGGCCGCCGCCCTGGCCGAGGTGGTGAGCGCGGTGCTCTGACACATGGGCGGCCCTCCCTCTGCCCTGCTGAAGCCCGTGGGCGGCAGCGGCCGCTCGGCGCCCTCGCAGCGCCTGCGCCGCAGCCTGCAGTTGGGCTTCTTTCTTCTGTTCGTCTCGGCGCCGCTGCTGGACCTGCTGCGCTTTGACCTCCACGAGACGCAGCTGTGGCTCCTCGGCCAGCCCTGGCATCTCGGCCTGGACGCCGTCCAGCACGGCCGCGCCAGCGGTGCCGACGCCGCGCTGAACCTGCTGCTGAAGGCGCTGCTGCCCCTCGTGCTCGTGGTGGGCGGCTTCCTGTTCGTGGCCTGGCGCTACGGCCGGCTCTACTGCGGCTGGCTGTGCCCGCACTTCTCCATCGTGGAGCTGCTCAACGACCTGCTGCACCGCGCCATCGGCAAGCTCTCGCTGTGGGACCGCCTACCCGTGAAGCGTGCCGGCCGCAGCCCGGACAGCCGCTGGTGGCCCGTGTTCGGCCTGGCCTGCGCACTGCTGGGCTTTGTGTGGGCCATCACCCTGGCCAGCTATCTGCTGCCCCCGCGGGCGCTGTGGAGCGACCTGTGGAACGGCACGCTGACGCCCAACCAGGCCCGCTTCATCGGCATCGGCACGCTGGTCTTCACCGCCGAGTTCGCCTTCGCCCGGCACCTGTTCTGCCGCTTCGGCTGCGCCGTGGGTCTGTTCCAGAGTCTCATGTGGATGGCCAATCCGCGCGGCATGGTGGTGGCCTTCAAGCGCGAGCAGGCCCGGGACTGCAAGTCCTGCGACATCAGTCCCGGCCTGGCCGGCTCGGCCTGCGACACCGCCTGCCCCATGCGCCTGAACCCGCGCAACATCAAGCGCATGATGTTCTCCTGCGTGCAGTGCGGCCAGTGCCTGGACGCCTGCGAGAACTCCCAAGGCCGGCGTGACAAGGCCCCGCTGCTGGAATGGCAGGTGGGCATCGAGGCGGTGCGCGAGACCCTGCGCCAGAAAAAGCTGGAGGCCCAGCCGCTGGCGCCTCCCGGTGACCCGCCCGCAGGCCGCGAGACCGGCGTTCCCGCCACCAATGACGCCCGCCCGGACCGGGAGGCCGCCTGATGGAAGAGTGGGTTGGCAAGACCTGGCACCGCTGGGTGACCCGCGCCGCCGAGCAAGGCCATCCGGAGGCCGCCGTGGAGCTGGCGCAGGTGCAGCGCGCCCTGGGCCTGCTGTTCCGCGCCGGCGGCGGCTCGCATGCCTTGCGCCTGGCCGAAGCCCAGGCCCTGCGCCATGGCGGCCCGCGCGGCTGGCTGCAGCGCCTGGCCGGCAGCGAGCAGCGTGCGGCCCAGGCCCAGTTGGGGCCCGAGGTGCTGGCCCTGCCGGCGCGGCTGGATGTGTTCGACGACCCGGCCCTGAACCGCGGGCTCTATCTCTGGCTGGCGGCCCTGTCTGCCTGCTGGAGCGCCGGCGAATCCTCCGGATCCGGCGGGGCAGGGGAGGGCGGCTGGGTCACCGCCAATGTGCAGGCCACGTCGCGGGCCCTGGCGCGCTTCCCCGGCCTCGCGGACCTTCAGGATCGCCTGCTGGAGGCTCATCTGCGCCAGCGCCCCGATCCCGAGACCCTCGGCGCCGAGGCGGCCCCGGAGCGCCTGCTGCGCCAGGCCCTGCAGGCCCGAGGCCGGCTGGAAGGCCTGCCCGCCGCTGCACATTCGCTGCATCCCGAGACCCTGGCCGCCGTGTGGCTGTGGCTGCAGCCGGCGCCCGCGATGGCGCCCATGGCCGCCCGCAAGGAAGGCGCCGCGCCCACCGCCGGCAGCAAGGCCGCCCAGGACCGCCAGCGCCGCAGTGCCCGTCGCAACGAGGACAGCAGCAGCAAGCAGGGCCTGATCCTGATGTTCCGCGCGGAGTCGGTGCTGTCCTGGTCCGAATTCGTCAAGGTCAACCGGGCCGGCGATGACGACCCCGACAGCGATGGCGCCGCCGTGGCCAACGACATGCACCAGCTCGACGTGGCCGAGGGCGGCGAGACCCTGGCCTCGCGGGTGCGCTTCGACCTGGACCTGCCCAGCGCCGCCGCGGACGATGCCCCTGTGGGCCTGCCTGAGCGCCTGCCCGAGTGGGACTGGAAGGCGCAGGTGCTGCGCGAGGACTACTGCGGCTTGCAGCGCTTCGTCGCGGCAAGACCTGACCCCTGGCAGCCGCCACCGGCCCTGCGTCTGCTGGGCCACCGCATGCGCCGCCGCCTGGAGGTGCTGCGCGCCGCGCCGCGCTGGCAGAAGGGCCTGGCCCAGGGCGACGAGCTGGACCTCGACGCCTGGGTGCGGCATGCCAGCGAAACCCGGCTGATGGGCGGGCGCCGCTCGGCGGAGTCCCCGCCCGTCTTCCAGCAGCCCCAGCGCCAGGACCGCAGCCTGGCCTGCCTGCTGATGGCCGACCTGAGCCTGTCCACCGATGCCTGCGTGCAGGGCGAGATGCGCGTCATCGACGTCATCCGCGATGCGCTCTATGTGTTCGGCGAGGCGCTCGCCGGCCTGGGCGATCCCTTCGAGATGCTGGGCTTCTCCTCCGTCAAGCGCCAGCAGGTGCGCATCCAGCAGCTCAAGGCCTTCGACGAGCGCTGGGGGGCGCAGCCGCGCCACCGGGTGGGGGCGATCAAGCCGGGCTTCTACACCCGCATGGGCGCGGCCCTGCGCCACGCCACGGATCGCCTGGGCGAGCGGCCGGAGCGCCAGCGTCTGCTGCTGCTGCTGACCGACGGCAAGCCCAATGACCTGGATCATTACGAGGGGCGCTGGGGTCTGGAGGACACCCGCCAGGCGGTGCTGGCCGCGCGCCAGGCCGGCTTGACCCCCCTGTGCATCAGCATCGACGAAGGGCCGGCCGACTACCTGCCCTACCTGTTCGGCCAGCAGGGCTTCGTGCATCTGCGGCGCCCGCAGGAGCTCGTCCGCAGCCTGCCCCGGCTGTACGCGCGGCTGGCGGCCTGAGCGCCGTCCGGCGCCCGCCCGGTTTGCAGGGCTTTGTGCGGCCGACGAACCGGCCCGCGCCGCCGCCACGAACGCGGTACATCGGAGGAACTAGCGAGCGACAGCCTCCCCATCGTTCGGAAGAACTAGCCGCCGGCCGCACTTGATCCGCCTCAAATGGGCGGGCGGAGCGCTCCACAGAATCGCGTCCGTCAGGCCTTCACAGGTCGCCAGCCCATCCAGGGAGCCCGCATGCCAGCCACCTTCGATCTTCCTCGCTATCTGTCCGTGCTGCCGCTGTTCGGCGACATGCAGCCCACCGAGCTGCAGGCGCTCGCCCAGCAGGGATGCCAGCTGCACCGCATGGGCCGCGGCGAGACCGTGTTCCGCGTGGGCCAGGCCTGCGACGCCTTCCATGTCGTGGTGACGGGGCAGGTCAAGCTCTACGCCCTCTCGCCGAGCGGCGCGGAGAAGGTCATCGAGCTGGTCGGCCCCGGCAACAGCTTCGGCGAGGCGCTCATGTTCACGGACCGCCCGCACATCGTGAATGCGCAGACGCTGTCGGAGTGCCTGCTGCTGTCGATCAGCAAGGCAGCGGTGATGGAGGAGATCGCCCGCGAGCCCCGCTTCGCGCTGCGCATGCTGGCCGGCGTGTCACGCCGCCTGCATGGCCTCATCCGCGATGTGGAGTCCTACTGCCTGCACAGCGGCATCCAGCGCGTGATCGGCTTTCTGCTGAGCGAGCAGGACGAGGACGACTGCGTGCCGGCCGACACCCTGACCGTCTCGCTGCCGGTCAGCAAGGCCACCATCGCCTCGCGCCTGTCGCTGACGCCGGAGTACTTCTCGCGCGTGCTGCACGAGCTGGAGGCGGAGGGCCTGATCCAGATCGACCGCCGCGACATCCGCATCCTCAACACCCGCAGCCTGGCGTCCTATCCCTTGCAGTGAGCGGCCCGCATCGCCGGGCTGAGCTGCTCATGCAGGGCGGCCACCTCGCCGATGATCAGCAGGGCCGGCGGCTTGATGCCGTGCAGCTTCGCCAGCATCGGCAGCGTCTGCAGGCTGCCGCGCAGGCAGCGCTGCTGGGGCGTGCTGGCCTTCTCGATGAGCGCGGCCGGCGTGTCGGGGGAGAGCCCGTGGCGGATGAGCTGCTCGCTGATGATGGGCAGGCTGCCCAGTCCCATGTAGATCACCACGGTCTGGCGCGCCCGGGCCAGCATGTCCCAGTCCAGGTCCACCGAGCGCGGCTCGCCCTCCACGGCCTCGCGCAGGTGGCCCGTGGCGAAGACCAGCGAACAGGCGTGGTCCCGGTGCGTGAGCGGGATGCCCGCCAGCGCGCCGGCCGCCTGCGCCGCACTGATGCCGGGAATCGTCTCGAAGGGAATGCCGGCCTCCGCCAGGGCCTGCGCCTCCTCGCCGCCGCGGCCGAAGATGTAGGGGTCGCCGCCCTTGAGGCGCAGCACCGCGCGGCCGCTGCGGGCGAGGCGAATCATCAGCTCGATGATGCCCTCCTGCGTGAGCGTGTGATGGCCGGCTTCCTTGCCGACATAGATCAAGTCCGCGTCGTCGCGGATCAGCTTGAGCACGTCCTTGGACACGAGGTGGTCGTAGAGCACCAGCGTGGCCTGGCCCAGCGCGCGTGCGGCCTTGACCGTCAGCAGGTCCGGGTCGCCGGGGCCGGCACCGACCAGCGTGACGTGGGCGGGCGAGGCCGCCGGGGTGGCAGTGCTGTTCGAGAAGTACAGCGGCTCGTCGAGTCGGCTCATGGGGCTCTCCTTGGATGGGCCCATTGTGGAAAGGGGCTCTTGTGGCGTCCTTGAACCAGTTCAAGGACGCCGGGCGCGCGCGGCGGGACGATGACCTCGCTCGAATCAGGCACACGCAGCCCCTGCCGAGCCCAGCAATGACTGGACGATGTGCTGCCTCTGGGGCGCCGCCCGCCTAGTTGTTGGGCCCCGTCCCTGTCGGAGTGGAGTGATGAAGACACTGCAAAGTCCCCGGTTCGCCGTGATCAGCCTGGCCGCCGTGGCCCTGCTGGCCAGCCTGAATGCCCAGGCCCAGGATGGCAAGAAGAGCGTGACCCCCGCGGAGGTGAACTACCAGGCGGGCGCGTCCCCCCTGGCCAGCGAGCCGATGTACCAGAGCAGCAACCCCAAGGCCCCCGCCATGACGCAGGCGGAGTTCGAGCAGGGTCGCAAGATCTACTTCGAGCGCTGCGCCGGCTGCCACGGCGTGCTGCGCAAGGGCGCCACCGGCAAGCCGCTGACGCCGGACATCACGCTGGCCAAGGGCACCGACTATCTCAAGGTCTTCATCGCCTACGGCTCGGCCGCGGGCATGCCCAACTGGCTCACCTCGGGCGAGATGAACGACAAGGAAGTCGATCTGATGGCCCGCTACATCCAGCAGGACCCTCCCACCCCGCCCGAGTTCGGGATGGAGCAGATGAAGGCCACCTGGAAGCTCTTGATCGATCCGTCGAAGCGGCCGACCAAGAAGATGAACAGCTACAACATCGACAACATCTTCTCGACCACGCTGCGTGACACCGGCGAGGTCGCGCTGATCGACGGCGACACGAAGCAGATCATCAACATCGTCAAGACCGGCTACGCGGTGCACATCTCGCGCACCTCCGCCTCGGGCCGCTACCTCTTCGTGATCGGCCGCGATGCCAAGGTCAACATGATCGACCTGTGGATGGAGAAGCCCGACAACGTGGCCGAGATCCGCGTGGGCCTGGAAGCCCGTTCGGTCGACACCTCCAAGTACAAGGGCTACGAGGACAAGCTCGCCATCGCCGGCAGCTACTGGCCGCCCCAGTTCGTGATCATGAAGGGCGACACGCTCGAGCCGCTGAAGATCGTCGCCACCCGCGGCATGACGGTGGACAAGCAGGAGTACCACCCCGAGCCGCGCGTGGCCTCCATCGTGGCCTCACACTTCAAGCCCGAGTTCGTGGTGAACGTCAAGGAGACCGGCAAGACGCTGATGGTCGACTACTCCGACCTCAACGCGCTCAAGACCACCGAGATCGGCACCGCCCGCTTCCTGCATGACGGTGGCTGGGACTCCAGCAAGCGCTACTTCATGGTCGCGGCCAACCAGAGCAACAAGATTGCCGCGGTGGACGCCAAGGAAGGCAAGCTGGCCGCGCTGATCGACGTGGACAAGATCCCGCACCCGGGTCGTGGCGCCAACTTCATCCATCCGAAGTTCGGCCCCGTGTGGTCCACCGGCCACCTGGGCGGTGACAGCATCTCGCTGATCGCCACCGATCCCAAGGGCCACAAGCAGTACGCCTTCAAGCAGGTGGCCGTGCTCAAGGGGCAGGGCGGCGGTTCGCTGTTCCTGAAGAGCCACCCGAAGAGCCAGCATCTGTACGTGGACACGCCGCTGAACCCGGATCCCGCACTGTCCAAGTCCGTGGCCGTGTTCGACATCAAGAACCTGGACAAGGGCTACACCGTGCTGCCCATCGCCGAATGGGCGGGCATCTCGGACGGCGGCGCCCAGCGCGTCGTGCAGCCGGAGTTCAACAAGGCCGGGGACGAGGTGTGGTTCGCCGTCTGGTCCGCCAAGGACAAGCAGTCCGCCCTGGTGGTCGTGGATGACAAGACGCTGAAGCTCAAGGCCGTGATCAAGGACCCGCGCCTGATCACCCCGACGGGGCACTTCAACGTCTACAACACCCAGCACGACGTGTACTGAGGCCCCCAGACCTGGCACGGAGTGCCAGACCCGCGAGGGGGCAGGGAAGCCCGGGTCGGCCCGGCGCTTCCCTGGCGCCCCGGACAACTGCAAGACCTGACCCCAGCGCGCTCGGAGGCTGGGGCGGTCTTCAAGACAACGATCCAAGGAGCACACATGAAAGCTTTGTTGATCACCCTGAGCCTGGGCCTGGGTCTCGTGACCGTCTCGGCGCATGCCGACGTGGACGAGGCCATGAACAAGGCGGGCTGCATGGCCTGCCACAGCAAGGACAAGAAGGTGGTCGGTCCCGCCTTCAAGGACATCGCGGCCAAGTACAAGGGCCAGGACGTCACGGCCAAGCTGATGGAGAAGGTCCGCAAGGGCGGCGCCGGCACCTTCGGCCCGATCCCCATGGCCCCCGTCGGCCCGGACAAGATCAGCGATGGCGACCTGAAGGCCGCCGTCGAACAGATCCTGAAGAGCTGAGCGCCCATGCGCCGCGCGGTCTGCCTGCTCCTGCTGGCCCTGGCCTGGCCGGTCTGCGGCCGGACCGCGCCGGTGCCGGAGCGGCAGACCGAGCTGCTGCGCATGCTGCGACAGGACTGCGGGTCCTGCCACGGCATGCGCCTCACCGGTGGCCTGGGGCCGGCCCTCACGGCCGATGCCCTGCAGGGCAAGCCCTGGCAGAGCCTCAGTGCCACCATCTTCCATGGCCGCCCGGGCACCCCCATGCCGCCCTGGAAAAGCATGCTCAGCAGCGACGAGGCCGACTGGCTGGCGCTGCAACTGCTGAGCCCCGCGCCCATCGGCGCCGGCACGCCCGCGGAGGCGCTGCCGAGGAGACAACCATGAAGCACACACGCCGCGGTCTGGCCGGCCTCCGGGGGCTGGCGTCCACGCTGGCGCTGGCCTTGATGGCCGCCTGCGCCCAGGCACCGCAAACCGCTTCGCCCGCCGCGCCGGCGGAGCGCTGGCTGGGCACGGGCGACCTCGGCCTCGTCGTCGAGCGCGCCGACGGGCGCCTGCAGGTCGTCAACACCAGCAGCCGCCGCGTGCTGGGCCGCATCGAGGGCCTGGGCGATCTGTCCCATGCGTCCATCGTCTATGCGCGCAACGGCCTGCATGCCTACGTCTTCGGCCGTGACGGCGCCCTGAGCAAGGTGAACCTGGGCGAACGCCGCATCGAGGCCCGCGTGCAGCAGGCGGGCAACTCCATCGGCGGTGCGATCTCGCAGGACGGCCGTCTCGTGGTCGCGCAGAACTACCAGCCCGGTGGCATCAAGGTCTTCGACGCCGAGACGCTGCAGCCCCTCGCCGACATTCCCGCCGAGTACCTGCCCGGCAAGTTCTCGCGCGTGGTGGGCCTGGCGGACCTGCCCGGCCAGCGCTTCATCTACGCGCTGTTCGATGCCGACGAGATCTGGGTCGCCGATCTGGCCGACCCGCGGGTTCCGAAACTGCAGAAGTTCCGCAACATCGGTCGCCAGCCCTACGACGCGCTGGTGACGCCCGACGGCCGCCACTACATCGCCGGCCTCTTCGGCGAGGACGGTCTGGCCAAGATCGACCTCTGGGCCGCGGCGCCGCGCGTCGAGCGCATCCTCGGGGGCTACGGCCGTGGCCAGGAGCCGCTGCCCGTCTTCAAGATGCCGCACCTGCGCGGCTGGGCCGTGGCCGGCCGCCACGCCTACCTGCCCGCCATCGGCCGGCACGAGGTGCTGGTGGTGGACACCGAGACCTGGCGCGAGGTCGGCCGCATCCCGGTGCAGGGCCAGCCTGTCTTCGTGATGGCCCGGCCGGACGGTCGCCAGGTCTGGGTCAACTTCGCCGTGCCCGACTACGACCGCGTGCAGGTCATCGACACCCAGACCCGCCAGATCGTGCAGACCCTGAGCCCCGGCAAGGCCGTGCTGCACATGGAGTTCACGCCGCGCGGCGAGGCCGTGTGGATCTCCTCGCGTGACGCGAACCGCGTCTCCGTGATCGACACCGCCAGCTTCCAGACGCTGGCCACGCTGGACTCGGCCTCGCCCAGCGGCATCTTCTTCACGAGCCGGGCCGGCAAGGTGGGCCTGTGAACGCACGGACCCTCGACCTTGTGGCGGGCCCCGTGCCGCTGCGCGAAGCCCTGCTCAACGACTGGCAGCAGCGACTGCCGCTGGTCTCCCAGCCCTTCGAGGCCATGGGGCGGCGCTACGGCTGCAGCGAGGCGGTGGTGATCGAGCAGCTGGCTCAGGCCGTGAGCCAGGGCTCCGTCTCGCGGCTGGGCGGCGTGTTCGCGCCGGGCTCGGGCGGGGCCGGGCTGCTGTGTGCGCTGGCCGTGCCGCCGGCGCGGCTGGAGGCCGTGGCGGCCCTGGTCAACGCGGTGCCGGGCGTCAATCACAACTATGAGCGCGAGCATGCGTACTCGCTGTGGTTCGTGATCACCGGGCCCTCGCGGGACTGGATTGAACAGCGCCTGGTGGCGCTGGAGCAGCGCTGCGGACTGCAGGCGCTGCGCCTGCCCATGGTCCGGCCTTACCGCATCAACCTCGGCTTCGACCTGCGTGCGCGCGGCCCGGCACCGGTGCCGGCGGGCGCCGCCCAGCCGGCGCGGGTGCGGGCCATCGAGCCCGGGCAGCGGCCCCTGGCGGCCTTGCTGGAGCAGGGCCTGCCCCTGCGGCCGCGTCCTTTCGCGGCGTGGGGTGAGGCTCTGGGCTGGCGCGAGCCCCAGGTGCTTGCCAGGCTCCAGGCCTGGCTGGACGAGGGCGTGCTGCGGCGCTTCGGCGTCATCGTGCGCCATCATGAGCTGGGCATCGCCAGCAATGCGATGTGCGTCTTCGACGTGCCGGACGACGAGGTCGACGCCCACGCACGCGTGCTCGCGCAGCAGCCCGGCGTCACCCTGTGCTACCGCCGCGAACGCGGGCCGGGCTGGCCCTTCAATCTCTTCTGCATGATCCATGGCCGCGAGCGCGACGCCGTGCGTGCGGCGCTGGTCGCCGCCCGCGAGGCCGCCGGCCTTCATGCCTTCCCCCAGGCCCAGCTGTTCAGCCGCCGTCGCTTCAAGCAGTGCGGCTCGGGCTATTTCGTCGACGCGCTGCCGGCCTGGGCCGCGGGCGCGTCGGCCCAGGAGTGTGCCCATGCATGAGCCTTCCGCCGCGCGCCGCAGCCTGGCGCGCCTTGATGCCCTCGATGCGGCCCTGATCAATCGCCTGCAGGGCGAGCTGCCCCTGGTGCCCCGGCCCTTTGCCGCCGTGGCCGAGGCGCTGGGCTGCAGCGAGGACGAGCTGCTCGAGCGCCTGCATCGCCTGCTGGGCGAGGGCACGCTGACCCGCTTCGGTCCGCTGTTCCAGATCGAGCGTGCCGGGGGCCGTTTCGTGCTGGCCGCGCTGCAGGTGCCCCTGGAACGCTACGAGGCCGTCACGGCCCTGGTGAACGCGCATCCCGAGGTCGCCCACAACTACCGCCGCGAGCATCTGCTGAACATGTGGTTCGTGCTGGCCACCGAGCAAGCGTCGGACATCACGCGCGTGGTCCACGCCATCGAGGCCGAGACCGGCCTCAAGGTCTGGGCCTTTCCCAAGGAGCGCGAGTACTTCGTGGGCCTGCACCTGCCGGCCCGCGCCACGATGGAGGCCCGTCCATGATTGCCGCCTTGCAGGCCCCCGCGCCGCTCAGCGCGCTGGAGCGCCACCTCATCGCCGCCACCCAGCAGGGGCTGCCCCTGGTCGCCAAGCCCTACGAGGCGCTGGGCGCGCTGCTGGGCGTCACCGAGACCGAGGTCCTGCACCTGATGCAGGACATGCAGGACCGCGGCCTGATCCGCCGCATCGGCGCCGTGCCCAATCACTACCGCCTGGGCTACCTGGCCAACGGCATGACGGTGTGGGACGTGGACGATGCGAGGGTCGACGAGATCGGCGAGCGCATCGGCAGCCTGGCCTGCGTCAGCCACTGCTACCGCCGCCCGCGCCATCGGCCCGAATGGCCCTACAACCTCTTCGCCATGCTGCACGGCCGCAGCCGCGAGGAGGTGGAGGCGCAGGCGCAGGAGATCCGCACGCTGCTGGGCGACGCCTGCCGCGCTCACGACATCCTCTACAGCAGCGCGATCCTGAAGAAGACCGGCCTGCGCCTGGCGGCGCGTCCGGCAGCAACCCTGGAGGACTGAGCATGCTCCGCATCAGCCACTACCTGCGCGAGATCGCCCAGGCCGAGCGCGACGGGGTCTACCCGGCGGCGCGGCGCCTGGGCGCCGGCGGCGAGACGCGACCCGTCGTCATCTGGAACCTCACCCGGCGCTGCAACCTGACCTGCAAGCACTGCTACGCGCTGTCCGCGGATCACCACTACCCCGGCGAACTGGCCTACGACGAGATCTGCACCGTGATGGACGACCTGCGGGCCTACGGCGTGCCGGTGCTGATCCTCTCGGGCGGCGAGCCCCTGCTGCACCCGCAGCTCTTCGAGATCGCCAGCCGGGCGCAGGCGCAGGGCTTCTACACGGCGCTCTCCAGCAACGGCACGATGATCGACGCCGCGATGGCGGACCGCATCGCGGCCCAGCACTTCGACTACGTGGGCGTCAGCATCGACGGCAGCCGCGACACCCACGATCGCTTCCGTCGCAAGGTCGGGGCCTATGACGAGTCCATGGCCGGCATCCGCCTGCTGCACGAGCGCGGCGTCAAGACGGGCCTGCGCTACACCTTCACCGACCTCAACGGCCAGGACTTCCCCTTCCTGCTGCAGCTGATGAAGGACGAGGGCGTGGACAAGTTCTACTTCTCGCACCTGAACTACGCCGGCCGGGGCAACATCCACCGCGGTCGCGATGCCCATTTCCAGGCCACACGCCAGGCCCTGGACCTGCTCTTCGAGACCGCCTGGGCCGATGCCGAGGCCGGCAGCACACGCGACTACGTGACGGGCAACAACGACGCCGACGCCGCCTACCTGCTGGCCTGGGCGGGCCGGCGCTGGCCGCAATGGCAGGCCGCGCTGCGCGCGCGCCTCGTGGCCTGGGGCGGCAATGCCTCGGGCGTCGGCGTGGCCAATATCGACAGCCAGGGCGAGGTCCATCCCGACACCATGTGGGGCCACCACCCCCTTGGCAACGTGCGCCAGCGGCCCTTCTCCGAGATCTGGAGCGACCGCAGCGACCCGCTGATGGCCGGCCTCAAGAGCCATCCCCGCCCCGTGAAGGGCCGCTGCGCCGAATGCCAGCACTTCGCCCTGTGCGGCGGCAACACGCGGGTCCGCGCCCACCAGCTCACCGGCGACTACTGGGCCGAGGACCCGGGCTGCTACCTGGACGACGACGAGATCGGCCTCTCGCCCGAGGCGGCGGGCCGGCTGGCGCGCGTCGAGCTCACGCCCTTCAGCGGCAAGCGCCGCATCATCGAGGTGCTGTCCGCATGAACGAACGCATCAAGTCCCTCTGCAAGCTGCTGCTGGCGGCCGGCCTCGTGATGGTGGGCCTCGACTACGCCCGTGCGGCCGAGGACGCCCCGCGTCCGCCGTCTGCACCGCTGTCAGCCGCAGCGCTCTACCAGCAGCACTGCGTCAGCTGCCATGGCGCCGAGCGCACCGGCGGCATGGGTCCGGCGCTGCTGCCGGAAAGCCTGGAGCGCCTGCGCAAGCCCGAGGCGCTGGCGGTGATCCGCAACGGCCGTGCCGCCACGCAGATGCCGGCCTTCGGCGCGCAGCTGAGCGAGGCCGAGATCCAGGCGCTGCAGGCCTTTGTGTACGCGCCGCCGCCCGTGCTGCCCCGCTGGACGGACGCCGACATCGAGGCCTCCCGCAGCATCGACCCAGACAGCGCCCGCTGGCCCGCCAAGCCGCAGTGGAAGGCCGACCCCATGAACCTGTTCGTGGTGGTGGAGGGCGGGGATCACCACGTGAGCCTGGTCGACGGCGACCGCTTCGAGGTGCTGCATCGCTTCGCGAGCCGCTATGCCTTGCACGGGGGGCCGAAGTTCACGCCCGATGGCCGCTATGTGTTCTTCGGCTCGCGCGACGGCTGGATCAGCAAGTACGACCTCTGGAACCTGAAGATGGTGGCCGAGGTGCGCGCCGGGCTCAACATGCGCAATGTGGCCGTCAGTGCCGATGGGCGCTGGGTGATGGCGGCGAACTACCTGCCGCGCAACGCGGTGCTGTTCGATGCCGACCTGAAGCTCGTGCGCAGCTATGCGGCGCAGAGCCGCGACGGCGCGCAGAGCTCGCGGGTGTCGGCGGTGTACGACGCCACGCCCCGCAAGAGCTTCGTCGTGGCGCTCAAGGACCTGCCCGAGCTCTGGGAGATCAGCTACGACCCCAAGGCCGAGCCCATCCACGAGGGCTATGTGCATGACTACAAGATGGGCGAATCGCTGCCCACGCCGGGCTACCAGCACATCCGCCGCACGCTGCTGGCGGAGCCGCTGGACGACTTCTTCTTCGATGACAGCTATGCCCATGTGCTGGGCTCCGCGCGCCCGCGCGAGGGCGGTGGCAGCCTGGGGCAGGTGGTCAATCTCGACGTGCGCAAGAAGATCGCCGAGCTGCCCATCCCGGGGCTGCCGCACCTGGGTTCGGGCATCAGCTTCACGCGCGACGGTCGGCGTCTGCTGGCCAGCCCGAACCTGAAGGATGGGCGCATCAGCGTGGTCGACCTCAAGAGCTGGCAGCTGGTCCAGGAGATCGTCACGCCGGGCCCGGGCTTCTTCATGCGCAGCCACGCCCAGAGCCCCTATGCGTGGACGGACTCGATGATGAGCCCCACGGCCAAGGACACGCTGAGCATCATCGACAAGCAGCGCCTGGAGGTCGTGGCGCAGGTGCGCGAGCCGGGCAAGACCCTGGCCCATGTCGAGTTCACCAAGGACGGCCGCTACGTGCTGGCCAGCCTGTGGGAGATGGACGGCGCGCTGATCGTGTACGACGCCCGGACCTTCAAGGAGCTCAAGCGCCTGCCCATGAGCAAGCCGGTGGGCAAGTACAACGTCTGGAACAAGATCAGCCGCGAGGAGGGGACCTCGCATTGATCGGTGGGAGCGAGGGGAGACGGCTGGCAGTCTTGCATGCGGGCGATCCGAGCTACGCAGGCTGGGCCCGCCGGACTTTGCTCTGTCCGTGCCCCGCTGATGGCGAACCGGAACGTCGCCGGCGCTTCAGGACGGACGCCAGTCCAGGCAGCCGGGCGCCAGCTCAACCAAGGCCTTGCGCAGGGGGAACCAGACGCTGGGCTTTTCTGGACCCGCAGCCAGGCTCCCGTCGACGGCTGGGTACTCCGCGTAACCGCGGGAGGTGACGGCGGCATCGGCATAGCGAACCTCAAGCCGCCACAACTGGCCATCCATCACCTCGACGCCCTGCGGCGAATATGACGGGCGCCAGCGCCATACATTGGCATCGTCCAGGACCTGTCTGAGACGACGCCAATCTTCGGGGGTCGGCTGGCGCATCTTGGGGCGAGTAGTCGAGCCGCGGTCATGGCGCGTGCACTTCAGGCGCCCGCCGACAATTTGCAGCTCATTGCTCGTCCCCATGTGACTGACCGAGAAGAGGAAGCGGCTGGGCGGGCCTGCGGGCTTTCCGTCTGCCATTCCACAGATGGGGGCGAGCAGCAGTGTCATGAGCAGGCTGAAGGGGCGAACACGTCGCATGAGGATTGCTTTCAATGCGTGCCGTCACAGGTGCGGAGCTGTGGCCATGGACATCCAGCCAATGGGCGCTTTGCAAGGCAACGGTGAAGTCCGTGGTGCCAGTGCGGTGGCTTTGCCCCCGGACTTTCGTTGAGGTCAGCAGGCCGAAGCGCCCAGGCGCTCCACGCGCTGAGCGAGGAAGGCCACCGCGAGCTCGGACTCCGGCTGCAGGCGCTGGCCGATGTAGAGCTCCTGGCGGCGCTGGCTGATCTGCGTGCGCAGGCGGCTCTGCATGACCTCGAAGGGAGCGAGGCCGCGGCCTTCGGCGCCCTCGATGGCCTGCATCAGCTGGTGCATGGGATGGGCCTGCAGCGCGACGAGATGGGCCTGCACGACCCGCAGGCGGCCCTGGACGGCCAGCTCGCTGCGGCGCAGCCATTCGAGCACGGCGTCGCCGTTGCTGCCGGTCACCTTGAGCGGATCCTCGCCGGCCTCCAGCAGCAGGCGCTCCAGCAGGAAGCGGTTGCCCTCGGCATAGGCCTGGTTGGCCTCCATCATGGCCTGCTCGCGCCGGCGGCGCAGCAGCTCGTTGGGGGCGAGGTCCGGGTGCAGGCGCATGGCGGCCCGGCGGTACAGCTGCTTCAGCGAGGGCGGCTCGACCTCCACCACGCCATCGCCCGCGGGCTGCTGCGGCAGCGGGGCGGCCTCCGGCAGGCGGGGAACCCGGGGCAGGGCGGTGGCGCGCGGCGGGGTGGGCAGCGGGGCCGCCAGGCCGTTGCGGCGCAGGGCCTCGGCCAGGTAGACGCTGGCCGTATGCAGCTGCGACTCCAGCGCGTCCAGTTCGAGGTACAGCGGGCCCAGCAGGTCGATGTAGCGGTCCACGAAGGCCTGCAGCGAGGTGTGCAGGAAGTGGAAACTCTGCTCCTGCTCGGCGACATAGCGCTGCAGGTCCGCCAGCTGCTGCTGGCGGCGTTCGAATTCATGGCGAGTGAGGACCGGGTGGCGCATGGCAGAACAGGGCGGGGGCGTCAGGTGTCACTACTCACGAACATATGGATCGCTATTGTGGCCCGATCGCGGTGCCCGCCAATGAAAAAGAGCTCGCCGAGGCGAGCTCTTTTGCCTGGATTCGGGTAAACCTGGTCCCGCGGGCGGGGCCAGGCCTTGCCAGCCCAGGACGGTCAGGGCTTGGCGCCCGATGCCATGTCTGCCGCGGAGGCCGCCACGTCCGGCGCGGACGCCAGGGCTGCGGGCTCGGAGGCGGCAGGCGCCGGGGCCATGGCGGCCGCCGGGGCGGCTTCCATCGGCTTGGCCGTGCCCGGCGTCATGGGCAGCAGCGGCACGATCAGCAGGGCCACGATGTTGATGATCTTGATCAAGGGGTTCACGGCCGGGCCGGCGGTGTCCTTGTAGGGATCACCCACGGTGTCGCCCGTGACGGCCGCCTTGTGTGCCTCGGAGCCCTTGCGGTGCACGACGCCCTTGTCGTCGGTGAACCCTTCCTCGATCAGTTTCTTGGCGTTGTCCCAGGCGCCGCCGCCGGTGCACATGGAGATGCCCACGAAGAGGCCGGTCACGATGGTGCCCATCAGCACACCGCCCAGGGCGGCCGGGCCCAGCGTCATGCCCACCACGATCGGGGCGATCACCGGCAGCAGCGACGGCACGATCATTTCCTTGATGGCCGCCGAGGTCAGCATGTCCACGGCCGCGCTGTAGTCGGGCTTCGCCGTGCCTTCCATGATGCCGGGGATCTCCTTGAACTGCCGGCGCACCTCCACCACCACCGAGCCGGCGGCGCGGCCGACGGCTTCCATGGCCATCGCACCGAAGAGGTAGGGGATCAGGCCGCCGATGAAGAGGCCGAGGATCACCTTGTGGTCGGACAGGTCGAAGCTCAGGTGCATGCCGCGCGCTTCCAGGGCGTGCGTGTAGTCGGCGAACAGCACCAGGGCGGCCAGGCCGGCGGAGCCGATGGCGTAGCCCTTGGTCACGGCCTTGGTCGTGTTGCCCACGGCGTCCAGCGGGTCGGTGATGTCGCGCACGCTGTCGGGCAGGTCGCTCATCTCGGCGATGCCGCCGGCGTTGTCGGTGATGGGACCGTAGGCGTCGAGGGCCACGATGATGCCGGCCATCGACAGCATGGAGGTCGCCGCCACGGCGATGCCGTAGAGCCCCGCCAGGTGGAAGGCCGTGTAGATGGCCGCACAGACGAAGATCACCGGCCAGCCGGTGGACTTCATCGACACGCCCAGACCCGCGATGATGTTCGTGCCGTGGCCGGTGGTCGAGGCCTGCGCGACGTGCCGCACGGGGGCGTACTGCGTGCCGGTGTAGTACTCGGTGATCCAGACCATGGCCGCCGTCAGCACCAGGCCCACGGCGCAGGCGCCGAAGAGGCCCATGGCGTCGGTCTTGAGGCCGCCGGCGAGTTCGACCTCGCCGGGGAACATGGCCCGGGTGACGAAGAAGAAGGCGATCAGGCTCAGCACGCCGGCCACGATCAGGCCCTTGTACAGCGCGGGCATCACGTTCTTCATGCCCTCGCTGGCCTTGACGAAGCCGCAGCCGATGATGGAGGCGATGATGGACACGCCGCCCAGGGCCAGCGGGTAGATCACGCCGGCGTGGGCCGCAGGGCCCGACACCATCAGCGCGCCCAGCGCCATGGCGGCGATCAGGGTCACGGCATAGGTCTCGAAGAGGTCGGCCGCCATGCCGGCGCAGTCGCCGACGTTGTCGCCCACGTTGTCGGCGATCACGGCCGGGTTGCGCGGGTCGTCCTCGGGGATGCCGGCCTCGACCTTGCCCACCAGGTCGGCGCCGACGTCAGCGCCCTTGGTGAAGATGCCGCCGCCCAGGCGCGCGAAGATGGAGATCAGCGAGGAGCCGAAGGCCAGGCCGAGCATGGGCTTGAGCGCCTCGCTCGTGGCGCCGGTGCCGCCGGTGATGGCGTAGTAGAAGCCGCCCACGCCGATCAGGCCCAGGCCCACGACCAGCATGCCGGTGATGGCGCCGCCCTTGAAGGCGACGTTCAGGGCCGGGCCCATGCCCTTGGTGGCGGCCTGCGCGGTGCGCACGTTGGCACGCACGGAGATGTTCATGCCGATGAAGCCGCAGATGCCCGAGAGCACCGCGCCGAGGACGAAGCCCGCGGCCGTCTGCAGGCCGAGGCCGGGGACCACGGCGATGGCGATGGCCAGCACCACGCCCACCACCGCGATCGTGCGGTACTGGCGGCCCAGGTAGGCCGCGGCGCCCTGCTGGATCGCCGCGGCGATCTCCTGCATCCGGGCATTGCCGGCGTCCTGGCTCAGGATCCAGCTGCGTTGAATGAAACCATAGATGACCGCGGCCAGGCCGCAGGCCAGCGCGAAATACAGCGCCACACTCGTCGACATGAACATGTCTCCTTCGTTGTCTCTGCCGTTTGAAAAAGAGCCTGCTTCTCAACGTCAGTCCAGCCCGCTGTTCCACAGGTCCGCCGGGGCATGCTATGCGAGTGGAAGTGCCGAAAGATTGATCGTTTACCAGTGGTTGCGAGAAAAGCCTTGACGCCCGACTCCAGGCAGCCGGGATGCCTGTGTCAGGCTGAGATCAGGGGCGCCGGTAGAATCCGGGTTTCCCCGTGACCTGCGCGCGGACCCCTTTCGTTGACTAAAGACAAGACCATGAGCCTGCACAACGTGACCCCCGGCCCCAAGGCGCCTGAGCAATTCAACGTGATCATCGAGATCCCGATGAACGCCGACCCGATCAAGTACGAGGTCGACAAGGAAACCGGTGCCCTGTTCGTGGACCGTTTCATGACCACCGCCATGCACTACCCGTGCAACTACGGCTACATTCCCCAGACCCTGTCCGACGACGGCGACCCGGTGGACGTGCTGGTGGTGACGCCCTTCCCGCTGACCCCGGGCGTCGTGGTGACCTGCCGCCCCATCGGCGTGCTGATGATGGACGACGAGGCGGGCGGCGACGCCAAGCTGCTGGCCGTCCCGACGACCAAGATCCTGCCCCTGTACGACCGCTGGCACTCGCCCGAGGACGTCAACCCGATGCGTCTGAACTCGATCCAGCACTTCTTCGAGCACTACAAGGACCTCGAGCCCGGCAAGTGGGTCAAGGTGAAGGGCTGGCAAGGCCCGGAGGCCGCCAAGGCCGAAGTGCAGGCCGGCATCGACAACTACGCCAAGGCCCAGCAGAAGTAAGCCCTGCGAGGCAAGAGCTGACCCCTCGCGGGCGCTCGTGATCGCATCGACGCCGCCGCGGCCCCGCCCCGGCGGCGTTTTTCATGGCGAGCCGGGATCCGGGGCCGTGCCGCGCCGGAAGGGCTGATGCGCCCGCAGGTCCTCGGCATAGCCGGCGATGGCCGGGCCTTCGCGGGCGAGGTAGTCGGCCACGGCGTCGCGGAAGTCGGGATGGGCCAGCCAGTGGGCGGACTGCGTCCCGACCGGCAGCAGACCCCGCGCGAGCTTGTGCTCGCCCTGCGCGCCTCCTTCGAAGCGCCGGTAGCCGTGCGCCATGCACCAGGCCAGGGGCTGGTAGTAGCAGGCGTCGAAGTGCAGGCAGGAGATGTCGACGAGGCTGCCCCAGTAGCGCCCGTAGGCTGCGCGCCGGTCCGGGTCCAGCGCGATGAGGGAGCAGGCGGCGGGCTGGCCGTCGACCTCGGCGATGAAGAGCAGCCAGTGGCGCGCCATCGTGCCGGCCATGCGGCGGAAGAAATCGCGGCTCAGGTAGGGCGTGCTGCGGTGCTCGGCGTAGGTCTGGCGGTAGCAGCGGTGGAAGAAGTCCCAGTCCTCCTCGCCGATCTCGTCGCCCAGGCGCACCCGGTAGCGGACGCCGGCCTCGCGCACGCGGCGCTGCTCCTGCTGGATCTTCTTGCGCTTGTCCCGCTGCAGGCTGGCGAGAAAGGCCTCGAAGCTGGCGGGCGGCTCGGCCTCGGCCTCCCAGTGGAACTGCACGCCGCTGCGGGCCAGCCAGCCGGCATCGAGCAGCGCGTGCTGCTCCTCGGCCGTGGGAAAGAGCACATGGGCGGAGGAGAGCGCCTGCGCCTGCGCATGCCCTTGCAAGGCCTGGATCAGCGCCGTGCGGGTGGCGGCATCGCGCGCGAGGAGCCGGCTGCCGGGCACGGGCGTGAAGGGCACGGCCACCAGCAGCTTGGGGTAGTAGGCCAGGCCGTGGCGGGCATAGGCATCCGCCCAGGCCCAGTCGAACACGTACTCGCCGTAGGAATGGTCCTTGAGGTAGGCCGGACACGCGGCCACGAGCGCCGCGCCGTCCCACAGGCTCAGGTAGCGAGGCGTCCAGCCCCGCGCCGGGACGGCCGAGCCCGAGTCGTGCAGGGCCTGGAGGTACTCGTGCCGCATGAAAGGCGTCGGCTGCGGGCTGGCCGCCAGCAGGGCGTTCCAGGCATCGGCGGGCAGGCGGGCGGGATCGTCGTCGATCCGGACCTCGAGGGGCAGGCAGTCGGGCATGGTGGCCGCGATCTTAGGGCGAGGGGCGTCAGCCGCGGGCGCGCAGGGATTTGCCCCGCGCTCAACGGCCAGGGCAAATGGTGGCAGGATGCAGGCCATGGAATTCCACAATCTCTACAACCACCAGCTGGCGCGCATCGCCGTGGGGGTCCCGCAGTGCCGCATCGCCGATCCGGCCTTCAATGCCGTGCAGACCGGCGCCCTGATGCAGCAGGCCCATGACGCCGGTGCGGCCCTGGTGGCGTTTCCCGAGCTGGGCCTGTCGGCCTACAGCTGCGACGACCTCTTCCATCAGCGGGCCCTGCTGGACGGCTGCGAGGAGGCGCTCGCCGAGCTGCTGGCGCTGTCGGCGGGCCTGACGCCCATCGCCATCGTGGGGCTGCCGCTGCGCATCGAGCACCGGCTCTTCAACTGTGCCGTGGCCCTGCACCGCGGCCGCCTGCTGGCCGTCTGGCCCAAGACCTACCTGCCGAACTACGCCGAGTTCTACGAGGCCCGCCAGTTCAATGCCGCCGAGGAGCTGCTGTCCCGCGAGATGGAGCTGCTGGGCCAGCGCGTGCCGGTGGGCAGCGACGTGCTCGTGGAAGCGCAGGACGTGCCGGGGCTGGTGATCCATGCGGAGATCTGCGAGGACGTCTGGACGCCGATCCCGCCGTCGAGCTTCGCGGCGCTGGCCGGCGCGACGGTGCTCGTGAACCTGTCGGCCTCCAACGTGACCGTGGGCAAGGCGGCCTACCGCCGCCAGCTGGTCTCGCAGCAGGCCGCGCGCTGCCTGGCGGCCTATGTCTACACCTCGGCCGGCGCGGGCGAGTCCAGCACGGATCTCGCCTGGGACGGCCAGGCGCTCATCAGCGAGAACGGCGAGCTGCTGGCGGAGTCGCGCCGCTACCACCGCGGCTCGCAGCTGATCTTCGCGGACGTGGACCTCGAGCGCCTGGCGCGCGAACGCATGCGCCAGACCAGCTTCGGCGCCTCGGTGCGCCGGCACGCGCCCCAGCTGCGGGACTTCCGCCGGGTGGGGCTGGAGCTCGCCCCGCCGCGTGAGCAGGCACTCGGCCTGCGCCGCCGGGTGGACCGCTTCCCCTACGTGCCCGCGGACCGCAGCCGCCGCGACGAGCGCTGCCAGGAGGTCTTCAGCATCCAGGTGCAGGCGCTGGTGCAGCGGCTCGAATCGAGCGGCATCCGCAAGCTGGTGCTGGGGGTGTCGGGCGGCCTGGATTCGACCCATGCGCTGCTCGTCGCGGCCCGCGCCATGGACCAGCTGGGCCTGCCGCGCCAGCAGATCATCGGCGTGACGATGCCCGGCTTCGCCACCAGCACCCGCACGCGCGACCAGGCCTGGCGGCTCATGCAGGCCATCGGCTGCGAAGCGCGCGAGATCGACATCCGACCCAGCTGCACGCAGATGCTGCAGGACCTCGGCCACCCGTATGCGGCGGGGGAGTCGGTCTACGACGTCACCTTCGAGAACGTCCAGGCGGGCGAGCGCACGAGCCACCTGTTCCGCCTGGCCAACCACCTGGGCGCCCTCGTGCTGGGCACCGGTGACCTCAGCGAGCTGGCGCTGGGCTGGTGCACCTATGGCGTGGGCGACCACATGTCCCACTACAACGTGAATGCGAGCGTGCCCAAGACGCTGATCCAGTACCTCGTGCGCTGGGTGGCGGAGACCGACCAGCTGGGCCACGACAGCGGGCGTGATGTCCTGCTGGACATCCTGGCCACGGAGATCAGCCCGGAGCTGGTGCCGGGCCAGGTGCTGCAGAGCACCGAGAGCCATATCGGGCCCTACGAGCTGCAGGACTTCAACCTCTTCTACACCCTGCGCCACGGCTTCGCGCCGTCCAAGATCGCCTTCCTGGCGCTGCAGGCCTGGGGCGACCGTACCCAGGGCGACTGGCCGGACGGCGAGCACGTGAAGCGCAACGAATACGAGCTTGCCGAAATCAAGAGGGTACTCGGCATCTTCGTGAAACGCTTCTTCCAGGGCAGCCAGTTCAAGCGCAGCTGCGTGCCCAACGCTCCCAAGGTGGGCAGTGGTGGATCGCTCTCGCCGCGGGGCGACTGGCGGGCCCCGAGCGACGGTGAAGCGAGCGTCTGGCTGGCCGACCTGCTGCGCATTCCGGCCTGAGTTCCATGCTTAAATCGGGGCAACAGGCTTAATCAATCCGCTTTGGAGTCCCCGATGAAACAGATCACCGCCATCATCAAACCCTTCAAGCTGGACGAGGTCCGCGAGGCGCTGGCCGAGGTGGGCGCGTCCGGTCTGACCGTCACCGAGGTGAAGGGTTTCGGTCGCCAGAAGGGCCACACGGAGCTCTACCGCGGTGCGGAATACGTGGTGGACTTCCTGCCGAAGGTGAAGGTCGAGGTGGTGGTCAAGGACGACGACGTCGAGCGCTGCATCGAGGCCATCCTGAAGGCGGCCAAGACCGGCAAGATCGGTGACGGCAAGATCTTCGTGACGCCGGTGGAGCAGGTCATCCGCATCCGCACCGGCGAGGAAGACGAAGCCGCGGTCTGATCGTCAGACCCGGCAAGCACAAGGGCGCCTCTCGAGGCGCCCTTGGTCTTTGGGCGTCACGGGTTCAGAAGAGGCGATGCCAGGCCGCGGCGCCCCACACCCCGGCGCACAGCAGGAGGGACAGCAGCACGGCGGCGCTGGCGAGGTCCTTGGCCCGCTTGGAGAGCTCGTGCAGCTCGAAACCCACGCGGTCGATGGCGGCCTCGATGCCCGAGTTCAGCAGTTCCACGATGAGCACCAGCAGCAGCGAGCCCAGCAGCAGCGCGGTCTCCACCCAGCCCTGCCCGAGCCACAGGGCCAGCGGCACCGCGACCACGCACAGCCAGACTTCCTGGCGGAAGGCGCTCTCGCCGGTGTAGGCCGCACGCAGCCCGGCCCAGGAGTAGCCCGCGGCATGCCGGATGCGGTCGAGGCCGGTGCGGCCCTTGTGGGGGTTGCTCATGGCTTCTTGCGCAGCGCGGGCCGCTGCGTCACCACCTGCGTCCGGCACAGCACGTCGTGCAGGAACTGGCGGGACGGGTGCAGGCGGGCGAGCAGCACATAGGCCGCCACGCCGGTCATCAGCGCACCGAAGATGGCACCGCCACTGTGCAGGCCGGCGAGCTCGACCGACACCAGCGCCGGCAGGAACCACAGCCAGGCCAGCAGGTAGCGGGCGAGGGCGCGCCATTGGCCGATCGGGGCGCCGGCCTCGTCGACGATGCGCAGATGCCAGGACTTCATGGCCACGGTCTGGCCGCCATGGGTCCAGAACCAGACGAAATAGATGCCGAGGACCACGAACTCGAAGGCCTGCAGGCCGCCCTTGCCCTCGAGGGCGCTGCGCTGCTGCGTCAACGCACTGAAGAGGTAGCCGGAAATGAAGACGACGCCGAAGAGGACGACACCTTCATAGAGGAACGACGCCATGCGGCGCCACAGGCTGGGCGCCTGCTGCGGGGTCGGCACGTCCATGATCAGCGGCTGCTGGCAGAGGCTGCGGGAGCGGCCGGCGGCACGCGCGGCAGCAGGGTCTTGGGGTCGACGAGGGCGGGATCGACCACCAGCTTGCCGCGCCCGACGGGGCGCGCGCCCGCGGCCGGATGGCCCTGGGTGATCAGGACCGTCGTCACCCCAGGCTTGGCCTGCAGCACCGAGGGCGCCACGGCCACGGGGGCGGCGGCCGGCTTCTGCGGCACGAAGCTGGACTTCGCACCGTTCAGCGGCTTCGGTGCCTCGGCGGCGGCCTTGCCGCCCGGGTGCTTCTGCGCGGCCTTCTCGGCGCCCTTCTGGGCCAGGGCCTGGCGCTCCTCGGGTGTCAGCGCCTGGTAGGCCTGCCACTTGGACTGCAGCTTCTCCGACTGGAGCTTGTCGTCCCGCAGCTGCGGGTTGGACTGGAAGCCCACACGCGCCTGCTGGCGTTCGGTGGGGCTCATGCGGGTCCATTCGATCATGCGCTCGCGCAGGCGCGACTGCTGCTCGGGCGTGAGGGTGTGGAAGCGGGCGGCGATCTCCAGCCACTTGCTCTTGCGGGCGGCGTCGAGGCCGTCCCATTCCTGGGCCAGCGGGGCGAGCACGGCCTGCTGCGCCGGGCTCAGGCTGGCCCAGCGCTGGCCACCGACCAGGCTGGCGGTGGGCAGGGGCTTGGCCGCCTGGGGCAGGGCGGCGGGCAGGGAGGCGGCCGGGGCGATGGCACTCGCCGCAGCGGCGGGGGGAGACGCGTCGCTGGGCTGGGCGTGGGCGGTGCTCAGCAGTGCCGGGATCAGCAGCAGGGCGAGCGGGCGTCGGACGTTCAGCGCAGGCGTCATGGGCGGGCGGTCACTCTTCGTGTCGTTCTTGTTGCTCGTCCGGATTCTCATCCAGATATTCCTTGAAGCCCGGATCGCTGTAGGCGGCGGGCGGCAGCGGCTTGGCCAGCATGGCCGTGTCCACTTCGGCGGCGGCCAGGATCTGCTGGTACCACTGGCTGTGCTGGATCAGCAGCAGGCCCAGCAGCAGCAGCAGCAGGGGGCCCAGCGAGGCCAGCTTGAACCAGCGCGGCGAGCGCTCACCGCCCTGCAGGGCGAGGGTGCTGCCCATGCGCAGGGTCTGCTCCGCGGTGACGGGGGCCGCGGCACGGGCTTCCTTGGCCTTGCGCAGCGCCTGCTCGCGCGCGAAGCGCAGGCGTTCGGTGATGTCGCCGGGCAGCTCGTCGGAGGCCAGGCTCAGGCCGGCCGCCACGCGCTTGCCATAGGCCGCCACACGGTTTTCGGCGTCTGCGTCCATCCCGGGCGTCGTGTGCTTGTTCATAGTGTGATCCCCTTGGCTTTGAGCGCCTTTGCCAGTGCGTGAACGGCCCGGGAGCAGTGCGTCTTCACACTTCCCTCCGAGCAACCCATGACGCTGGCCGTCTCGGCGACGTCCAACTCCTCCCAGTAACGCAGCAGGAAGGCTTCCCGTTGACGCGTCGGCAGCTGGCTCACCTCGGCATCGATGGACTGCAGGATCTGGCTGCGCGAGACCTCGTCCGCCGCGCTGAGCGTACCCAGCCCGCCGTTGCTGCTGGTGAGGGTTTCCAGCAGGTCGAAGTCATCGTCCGGGTCGGCGCCCTCGACGTCCGACAGATTGAACATGACCGCGTTGCGCACCTTCTGGCGCCGGAACCAGTCCATCGTGGCGTTGGACAGGATGCGCTGGAAGAGCATGGGCAGCTCGGCGGCCGGGCGGTCGAAGTACTTCTCGGCCAGGCGGATCATGGAGTCCTGGACGATGTCCAGGGCGGCATCGTCGTCGCGCACCATGTAGGCGGTGCGCTTGAAGGCCCGCCGGTCCACGCTCTTCAGGAAATCGTTGAGTTCTTTGTCTGTCGCCAAGATGGATCCAGTGCGCCCGGCCTGGAGTGCCGGCGGGAAAAACGTCGCGGATTATGTCACCGGGTCCGGAATTGGAGTCAAACCCCCAGCCAGAGCGCCAATTCCATGCATAATGTTGCTTCGCACAATGAGTTCCCAAGGTCTCAAGCTGGTGCCCGACCGGGGCGCCGAGTTTTTTGACCGCGCACGTTCCGAATCCGCCTCACAAGGGTGTGAAGAGGAGCACCGATGGTTTTTCGTCAGAGAAATTCACAGAGGTTCGACATGGATATGTCTGCCGCGGACGTCAAACGTGCAGCGACCGATGGTCGTGCACAACCGCATTCTTCACATTCCGCTTCGGAGCTGAACGGCTCCGAGATCCTGGTCCGTAGTCTGCAAGCAGAGGGCGTCAAGTACCTCTGGGGCTATCCGGGCGGCGCCGTCCTCTACATCTACGACGCGCTGTACAAACAGGACTCCATCCAGCACGTTCTGGTGCGCCACGAGCAGGCCGCCGTGCATGCCGCTGACGGCTATGCCCGCGCCACTGGCGAAGTCGGCGTGGCCCTGGTGACTTCGGGTCCCGGCGTCACGAATGCCATCACCGGCATTGCCACGGCGTACATGGACTCCATCCCCATGGTGATCGTGACCGGCCAGGTGCCGACGCCCGCCATCGGCCTGGACGCCTTCCAGGAGTGCGACACCGTGGGCATCACCCGCCCCATCGTCAAGCACAACTTCCTGGTCAAGGACGTGCGCGACCTCGCGAGCACGCTCAAGAAGGCCTTCCACATCGCCCGCACCGGCCGTCCCGGCCCCGTGGTGGTGGACATCCCCAAGGACGTCTCCCTCAACAAGACCCATTTCAGCTACCCGGCCACGGTCGAGATGCGCTCCTACAACCCCGTCAAGAAGGGGCACTCGGGGCAGATCCGCAAGGCCGTCCAGCTGCTGATGAGCGCCAAGCGCCCCTACATCTACACGGGCGGCGGCGTCATCCTGGGCGAGGCCACGGCCGAGCTGCGCGAGCTGGTCAACCTGCTGGGCTACCCCTGCACCAACACGCTGATGGGCCTGGGCTCCATGCCCGGCACCGACCCGCGTTTCCTGGGCATGCTGGGCATGCACGGCACCTACGAGGCCAACATGACCATGCAGCACTGCGACGTGCTGCTGGCCGTGGGCGCGCGCTTCGATGACCGCGTGATCGGCAACCCCAAGCACTTCTCGCAGGTCGAGCGCAAGATCATCCACGTCGACATCGACCCCTCGTCGATCTCCAAGCGTGTGCGCGTGGACATCCCCATCGTCGGCGACGTCAAGGACGTGCTGCAGGAGCTGATCCACCAGATCAAGGAAGCGCAGGCCCGCCCGGACAGCGCCGCCATCAACGCCTGGTGGAGCCAGATCAACGACTGGCGTCGCAAGGACTGCCTGTCCTACAAGCGCGACAGCGACGTCATCAAGCCGCAGATGGTCGTCGAGACCCTGTGGAACCTCACCCGCGATCGCGACACCTACATCACCTCCGATGTGGGCCAGCACCAGATGTGGGCGGCGCAGTTCTACAAGTTCGATGAGCCCCGCCGCTGGATCAACTCCGGCGGCCTGGGCACCATGGGCGTGGGCCTGCCCTACGCCATGGGCATCAAGCTGGCCAAGCCGGAGTCGGATGTGTTCTGCATCACCGGCGAAGGCTCGATCCAGATGTGCATCCAGGAGCTCTCGACCTGCCAGCAGTACAAGACGCCGGTCAAGATCGTCTCCCTCAACAACCGCTATCTGGGCATGGTGCGGCAGTGGCAGGAACTCGACTACGAGGGCCGCTACTCCCACAGCTACATGGATGCGCTGCCCAACTTCGTCAAGCTGGCGGAGGCCTACGGGCATGTGGGCATCCTCGTCGAGCATCCGTCCGACGTGGAGCCCGCGCTGCGTGAGGCCATGCGCCTGAAGGACCGCACCGTCTTCCTCGACGTGCGCACCGATCCGACCGAGAACGTCTGGCCCATGGTCAAGGCGGGCAAGGGCATTTCGGAAATGCTGCTGGGGTCCGAGGACCTGTGAGCCCCGTGTGAGTCCTGCACGGTCCGCCGGCTTACCGGCCCCGGACCGGCGCAGGGCCCGCCAGAGCTTGCATCGGCACCCCCGAGCATTCTTTTTCCACCATCGGAAAGCGTGGCCAAGGGCCGTCGGTTACCGCCGCCGGCCTGAAGAGCGCGAAGGACGAGACCCATGAGACACATCATTGCTTTGCTCATCGAGAACGAGCCGGGGGCGCTGTCGCGCGTCGTGGCCCTGTTCTCCGCCCGGGGCTACAACATCGAGAGCCTCACCGTGGCGCCGACGGAAGACCCGTCGCTGTCCCGCATGACCATCGTGACCACCGGCTCCGATGACGTCATCGAACAGATCACCAAGCACCTGAACCGGCTGATCGAGGTCGTGAAGGTCGTCGATCTCACCGAGGGCAACTACACCGAACGCGAGCTCATGCTCATCAAGGTGCGCGCCGTCGGCAAGGAGCGCGAGGAGATGAAGCGCACCGCCGACATCTTCCGCGGCCGCATCATCGACGTGACGGAGAAGACCTACACCGTCGAGCTGACCGGCGACGCCAGCAAGCTCGACGCCTTCATCGACGCCATCGACCGCACCGCCATCCTCGAGACGGTGCGCACCGGCGCCAGTGGCATCGGCCGCGGCGAGCGCATCCTCAGAGTCTGAACTTTCCCCTGGCGGCGGGCCTGCATGGTCTGCCGTCGCCCGGCAGGCCATGAGCCGGCGGGGCAGCGAACCTGGCTCGGTGTGGCCCCGGCACGAGGTTCGCAAGCACAAGGGGCCCGAATATTGATTGCATCGTTTTTCTGGAGACCGACATGAACGTTTACTACGACAAGGACGCCGACCTCAGCCTCATCAAGGGCAAGAACGTCACCATCATCGGCTACGGCTCACAAGGCCACGCCCACGCCCTGAACCTGAACGACAGCGGCGTGAAGGTCACGGTCGGCCTGCGCCGCGGTGGCGCGTCCTGGTCCAAGGCCGAGAACGCCGGCCTGAAGGTCGCCGAGATCGCCGAGGCCGTGAAGGCCGCCGACGTGGTCATGATCCTGCTGCCCGACGAGCAGATCGCCGATGTCTACAAGCGCGAAGTCGAGCCCCACATCAAGCAGGGCGCCTCGCTGGCCTTTGCCCACGGCTTCAATGTCCACTACGGGCAGGTGACGCCCCGCGCCGACCTGGACGTCTGGATGGTCGCCCCCAAGGCCCCGGGCCACACCGTGCGCGGCACCTACACGCAAGGTGGCGGCGTGCCGCACCTGATCGCCGTCTATGCCGACAAGACCGGCAAGGCGCGTGACCTGGCGCTGTCCTACGCCTCGGCCAACGGCGGCGGCAAGGCCGGCATCATCGAGACCAACTTCCGCGAAGAGACCGAGACCGACCTCTTCGGCGAGCAGGCCGTGCTGTGCGGTGGTGCCGTCGAGCTGATCAAGGCCGGCTTCGAAACGCTGACCGAAGCGGGCTACGCCCCCGAGATGGCCTACTTCGAGTGCCTGCACGAGCTGAAGCTGATCGTGGATCTGATCTACGAAGGCGGCATCGCCAACATGAACTACTCGATCTCCAACAACGCCGAGTACGGTGAGTACGTCACCGGCCCGCGCGTGGTGACCGAGGCCACCAAGGACGCGATGCGCCAGTGCCTGAAGGACATCCAGACCGGTGAATACGCCAAGAGCTTCATCCTGGAGAACAAGGCCGGCGCTCCGACGCTGCTGTCGCGCCGCCGCCTGACGGCCGAGCACCCGATCGAGCAGGTCGGCGAGAAGCTGCGGGCGATGATGCCCTGGATCAAGAAGAACCGCCTGGTCGACCAGTCGAAGAACTGATCGCCGGATCCGTCAAAGGATCCTCACCCGGCATTAGAGAGCCGCGTCGCCTTCGGGCCGACGCGGCTTTTTTATGCCGGCGCATGCGCTATCCTCCCTGCCCATGACCGATTCCAAGCAGCCGGCGCACCTCGACGACGAGGATGACGCTGAAGTCCTGACCCCGGTGCGTCCGCGCCGCAAGGGCATCTACATCCTGCCCAATCTCTTCACGCTGGCGGCCCTGTTCGGCGGCTTCTATGCCATCGTGATGGCCATGCACGGACGCTTCGAGCAATCCGTCTATGGCGTGTTCTGTGCCATGGTGCTGGACAGCCTGGACGGCCGCGTCGCCCGCATGACCAACACCCAGAGCACCTTCGGCGAGCAGATGGACTCCCTCTCGGACATGGTGTCGTTCGGCGCCGCGCCCGCGCTGATCACCTACGAATGGGCCCTGCAGGGCCTGGGCAAGTGGGGCTGGTTCGCGGCCTTCGTGTACTGCGCTGGCGCCGCGCTGCGCCTGGCCCGCTTCAACACCAACATCGCGGTGGTCGACAAGCGCTTCTTCCAGGGCGTGCCGAGTCCCGCCGCTGCCGCGCTCGTGATGGGCCTGATCTGGGTGGTGGAGGACGCCGGCTACCATGCGCCCGCCGCCTCGACGGGCCTGGCCTGGCTGGCCTTCGGCTTCACGCTCTTTGCGGGTCTGACCATGGTCACGAATGCCCCGTTCTACAGCTTCAAGGACATCAGCTTCAAGCGCTCGGTGCCCTTTGTGAGCGTGGTGGCCATCGCCCTGGGCATCGCGCTGATCAACCTTGATCCGCCGAAGGTGCTCTTCGGCCTGTTCTGCGCCTACGGTCTGTCCGGCTACGTGGTCTACGGCTACAAGCGCGTGAAGGGCAAGCCCGTCAGCGTGATCGCCATCTCGACCGACGAGCCGGATGAAAAGGGCCTTCACCATTGACGTAGGCAGGCCGGGTGCGGCCGCCGGACCCCGTGCTACATTCGACCACCATGAAGACGCTGACCGTCATCGCCGCTCTGCTACTAGCCATCGGGCCCTTGGGCACGAGGCAGTCGCGCGTCTGAACGTCACCGTACTTCCACCCCAAGAGCCCGCCGAGCACCTGCTTCGCGGGCTTTTTGTTTATCCGGCCACCCCATCCGAATCACCTCTTTCACGTTTTCACGGAGACCCTCATGGCTGACAAGCTCATCATCTTCGACACCACCTTGCGCGATGGCGAGCAATCGCCCGGCGCCTCGATGACGAAGGACGAGAAGCTGCGCATTGCCCGCCAGCTCGAGCGCATGCGCGTGGACGTGATCGAGGCCGGCTTCGCTGCCGCCAGCAACGGTGACTTCGAGGCGGTCAAGGCCATCGCCGACGTGATCCGCGAGAGCACCGTCTGCTCGCTGGCCCGCGCCAATGACCGCGACATCGCCCGTGCAGCCGAGGCCCTCAAAGGCGCGGCCCGTTCGCGCATCCACACCTTCATCGCGACGAGCGAGCTCCACATGGAGAAGAAGCTGCGCATGACCCGCGAGCAGGTGCTGGAACAGGCGCGCCTGTCCGTGCGCTTCGGCCGCAATCTGACCGACGACATCGAGTTCTCGCCGGAAGACGGCTACCGCTCCGACATGGACTTCCTCGCCCGCGTGTGCGAGGCCGTGATCGCCGAGGGTGCGCGCACCATCAACATCCCCGACACCGTGGGCTACGCGATCCCCGAGCTCTACGGCAACTTCCTGAAGACCCTGCGCGAGAAGGTGCCCAACTCCGACCTTGCCATCTGGTCCGTGCACTGCCACAACGACCTGGGCATGGCCGTCGCCAACTCGCTGGCCGGCGTGAAGATCGGCGGCGCGCGACAGATCGAGTGCACCATCAACGGCTTGGGCGAGCGCGCCGGCAACTGCTCGCTGGAAGAGGTCGTGATGGCGGTCAAGACGCGTCGCGACTACTTCGGCCTGGACGTCGGCATCGACGCCTCGCAGATCGTGCCGGCCTCGAGGCTGGTCTCGCAGACCACGGGCTTCGTCGTGCAGCCCAACAAGGCCGTGGTGGGTGCCAACGCCTTCGCCCATGCCTCGGGCATTCACCAGGACGGCGTGCTCAAGGCCCGTGACACCTACGAGATCATGCGCGCCGAGGACGTGGGCTGGAGTGCCAACAAGATCGTGCTGGGCAAGCTCTCGGGCCGCAACGCCTTCAAGCAGCGCCTGCAGGAGCTGGGCATCGAGCTGGAGTCCGAGGCCGAGATCAACGCCGCCTTCCAGCGCTTCAAGGACCTGGCCGATCGCAAGAACGAGATCTTCGACGAGGACATCATCGCCCTGGTGATGGACGAGTCCGTCATCCAGGACCACGAGCACTACCGCCTGCTTTCGCTGGCGCAGCGCAGCGAGACCGGCGAGCGCCCGCACGCCCGGGTGGTCTTCTCCGTCGGTGACAAGGAGTTCAAGGCCGAGAGCGACGGCAACGGTCCGGTCGATGCCTGCCTGCAGGCCATCGAGTCCGAGGTGCAAAGCGGCGCGGAAATGATCCTCTATTCCGTCAATGCCATTACCAGCGGCAGCACAGAATCGCAGGGCGAGGTGACGGTGCGCCTGCAGCATGCCGGTCGCGTCGTGAACGGCGTCGGTGCCGATCCGGATATCGTCGTGGCGTCAGCCAAGGCATATTTGGCCGCGTTGAACAAGCTGCAGAGCAAAATCGAGCGCGTGGCGGCCCAGGGCTGAGGCCCGCGGACCCGGGCCTGGCAGCAGGCCCGGACCGTGCGGGGCGTCTCGATCGTGAACTTTAAAAGCCGCGGCTAAGTTTTTGATCTTGCCCGGGTTTTGAGCTTCACCTAAACTGGTGGCGACCTTGTTGGGGGCTGGCGTGAGTACTGTTGTAAAGACCTTGGGTGTCAAGACCTTCCTGGGCGCTGTGGCCGGCAGCGCGTTTGCCCTGACCGTCGCCCTGGCGCTCGCGCTGGCGCCGCACGGGGCTCAGGCCGCCACCGGCAGCACCGGAAAGAGCACGGGCAAGACCGGCACCAAGTCCGCGAGCAAGGCCGCCGCGATCCCCAAGGTCGCGTCCAAGAACGTCCGCAAGGCCAAGCCGGCGTCCGTCGTGCGCAAGGCCGCCGTGGTCGCCACGCCGGCAAACCCCACCTTCGGCCAGATGTACGGCCTGCATTCGGTTGACGACCCGCTGGACCTCAAGAGCAGCGTCGCCCTGGTCATGGACCAGGACACCAACGAGGTCCTGCTGTCCAAGAACACCCAGGCGGTCCTGCCCATCGCCTCCATCACCAAGCTGATGACGGCGCTGGTGATCGTCGAGGCCGGCCAGTCGCTGGACGACAAGATCACCATCACCGACGAAGACCGTGACACCGAGAAGGGCACGGGCTCGCGCCTGGCCGTCGGCACGACGCTGACGCGCGCGGAGATGCTGCACCTGGCGCTGATGTCCTCGGAGAACCGCGCGGCCAATGCCCTCGGGCGGCACTACCCCGGCGGGCTGACGGCCTTCGTGGCCGCCATGAACCAGAAGGCGCAGTCCCTGGGCATGACGGACACCCATTACGTCGAGCCCACGGGCCTGTCCAGCCGCAACCAGTCCAGCGCCAAGGATCTTGCCGCCCTGGTCAAGGTGGCCCACGAGGTGCCGCTGCTGCGCGAGTACTCGACGACCCGGGACGCCACCGTGGCGCTCGGCCGCCGTCAGGTGGCCTTCCACAACACCAATGGCCTCGTGCGTTCGGGCAGCTGGGACATCGGTCTTCAGAAGACGGGCTTCATCAATGAGGCGGGCCGCTGCCTGGTCATGCAGGCCAGCCTGGCGGGCCGCAAGCTGATCATGGTGCTGCTGGATTCCACCGGCAAGTACTCCCGCATCGGCGACGCCGAGCGCATCCGCAAGTGGCTCACCAACGCGGGCGCCACGTCCTCCGGCAGCGCGCAGCCGCAGGCGCAGATGACCCTGGACAAGGCGGGCTGACGATCGACGCCGGCCCCCAGAAGCGACAACGCCCGGACCGCAAGGTGCCGGGCGTTGTCGTTTCTGGCCTGGACGCGGGGTCAGCCGCGGTAGCCGAGGGCCGAGGAGATCTGGGCGGCGGTGTCCTTGAGCCGGCCGAGCCAGGCTTCCTCGAGACGATCCGCCGGGGCCGAGATGGACAGGCCGGCGACGAGCTTGCCCTGGTCGTCGTAGATGCCGGCGGCCATGCAGCGCACGCCGAGTTCGAGTTCCTCGTCGTCGCGGGCGACGCCGCGCTGGCGCACCGTCGCCATCTCGCGTTCGAGGGCGGCGATGTCGGTCAGGCTGTTGCGCGTGTGGCCGGCCAGCCCCGTGCGCGTGGCATAGGCCCGCACGCGCTGCGGGTCATCGCTGGCCAGGAAGAGCTTGCCCACCGACGTGAGATGCAGCGGGGCGCGGCCCCCCACGGCCCGCACGACCTGCATGCCGGAGCGCTCGGAGTAGGTGCGCTCGATGTAGACGATCTCGTCCCCCTGGCGCACCGAGAGGTTGACCGGCTGGTGCGTGAACTTGTGCAGCTCGCGCATGGGTTCCAGCGCAGCGTCCCGCACGTCCAGTCGGGCCTTGACCAGATTGCCAAGCTCCAGAAGGCGCATGCCGAGGCGGTAGGCGCCGGCTTCCGGACGATCGACATAGCGACCAATGGCGAGGTCGTTCAGGATGCGGTGGGCCGTGGACGGGTGCAGGCCGGTGGTTTCGCTGATCTGCTTCAGGGAGACCGGGTCCTGGTGGCTGGCCAGCACGTCCAGGATGGCGAAACTGCGCTCCAGCACCTGAATGGCGGGAGTCTGTGCCTCATTGCTCTTCATGCCGACCATTGTGCGGCATGGCAGCAATTTTTTGCATGGCGAAATTGGAGGCCGGTCTCAGTGTGTGGCGTGGGGCGCGACTTCACCGAGTTCGGCCAGCAGTCCCCGGGCGGTCTGACGCCCGGAACGAACCGCGCCTTCCAAGGTGGCGGGGTAGGGCCCGTCGAGGTAATCGCCCGCGGCCCACAGCCCGGCGGCAATGCGAGCGGCGGGGCGCTTCAGGCCCGGCGTGCAGGCGAAGGTGGCACGCTTTTCGGTGAGCACCCGCTCCACCCGCAACTGGCTCAGCGGCGCGGCCTGCCGGGCCACCTGGGCGAGCGTGGCCTCGGCGCAGGCGGCCACGCCGTCCGGCCCGCGGTCCAGCCAGGCGCCCGCGCCGCTGATGACCGCGGCGAAGCGGCCCGGCGCGAGGCCCAGGGCCCCGTGATCGAAGAGGTACTGCGCAGGCTCGATCGCGGATTCCTTCAGCGAGACCATGGGGAAGGGCAGCTGCCCCTGGGCGCGCAGGTAGACGGTCACGATGGGTTCGTAACGCAGGGCCTCCGCCTCGGCAGCCCACGCGGGGTGGAAGCCGGCGAGCTGCCGTGCCGCCTCGCGGGCAGGGCACGCCAGGACGACGGCGTCGAAGGCCGCCGGGGCGCCGTCGGTCTGAACCGTCCAGCGGCCGTCGGGGGCGCGGCCGAGCAGGGCCCGGCGACCCAGCTGCACGCGGGCGCCACGGGCCCGCAGGGCTGCCAGCGCGGGATCCGGGAGCACCGCGGACAGCGGCTGGCGCGGCAGCAGGAGGTCGGCCGAGCCGCGCCCGCTGAACAGCGCATCCTTGAGTACCCGCAGGAACACGCGGGCGCTGGCCTGCTCGGCCGGGGTGTTGAGCGCGGCAACGCACAGCGGCGCGACCAGCTCCTCGTAGGGCTGACGGTGCATGCCTTGGCACAGCTCGCGAACGGTCAGGGACTCGCGGCAGCGGAAGCCCCTCAGCGCCCAGCCCAGGCAGAACCCCAGCACGCTGAATTGCGCGGACCAGGACCAGTGCCGGGCGTGCAGCACGGCCCAGGCGAAGGTGAGCTGTGGCGGGCCCTTGGGCAGCCGCAGGCCGCGCCCGGCGGCGTCCGTCAGCTGCAGCGGGCTGCGGCGGAACAGCGATGCCTGCGCCAGGCCCAGCGAGGCCAGCAGGTCCAGCGTCTCGGTGTAGGCACCGATCAGGATGTGCTGACCGTTGTCCAGGGGCGGCCCGGCCTCGTCGGGCGGCAGGCTGCGCGCGCGCCCGCCAGGGGCTGGCGCCATCTCGAAGACGCTCAGGTCATGGCCCTCGGCCTGCAAGGCCAGGGCCGCACTGAGGCCGGCCCATCCGGCGCCGATGACAGCGATGCGCGCCATGCGTTCAGCGGCCGCGCCAGTTCGTCTTCATCGCGATCCACACCTTGCGCAGCGGCGTCAGCGAGATCTTCTGGTGCAGCACGCGGAACTCCTCGGCCTCCAGCTCGCGCAGCAGGGCACGGTAGATGTTGGCCATCATCAGCCCCGGCTTCTGGGCCTTGCGGTCGGCCTCGGGGAGGAGGGCGAAGGCCTCGTCGTAGCAGCGGTGGGCCCGTTCGGCCTGGAACTGCATCAGGGCCGTGAAGCGGTCGCTGTAGCCCCAGGGCGCCTGGCGCAGCAGGATCTCGTTGGCCTTGACGCCGAATTGCTGCAGCTCGTTCACGGGCAGGTAGATGCGGCCGCGGCGGGCGTCGTCGCCCACGTCACGGATGATGTTGGTCAGCTGCAGCGCCAGGCCGAGCTTGTGGGCGTAGGCGATGGTCTGGGCCTCGGTGCGGCCGAAGATGCCCGACGCGACCTCGCCCACCACGCCCGCCACCAGGTGGCAGTAGCGCTGCAGGCCCGCGAAGTCGAGGTAGCGGCTCTGGTCCAGGTCCATCTGGCAGCCGTCGATCACGGCCAGCAGGTGCTCGGCGCGGATGTCGTAGTCCCGCGCATGTGGCATCAGCGCCTTCATGGCCGGGTGGCTGGGCTGGCCGGCAAAGGCCGCCAGCACTTCCTTGCGCCACCAGGCCAGCTTGGCCGCGGCGACGCCGGGATCGTGAATCTCGTCCACCACGTCGTCCACCTCGCGGCAGAAGGCATAGAAGGCGGTGATGGCCGCCCGGCGCGGGGCCGAGAGGAACTGGAAGGCGTAGTAGAAGCTGGAGCCGCTCGCGGCGGCGCGCTCCTGCGCGTACTGGTCGGGCGTCACGCGGCGGCTCCTTGGGTGGGGCGCATGCGCAGCGCGCGCCACAGCAGGGGGGCGAAGTCCAGGGCGCCCAGCTGTGGGCGGCGAACGAGAGAGGCGTGATCCATGGCCTCGATTCTCTCAAGAATGCGCAGGCCGCCCTGGACCACCAGTCGCAGTTCCCAGCCTGCCCGCCCGGGGAGGGCATGCACCAGCGGCGCCCCAGCCCTCATCAGCTGCCGCGCCCAGGCGCACAGCTCGGCGATCAGGGCGCGGGCGGCGGGGCCGTCCTCGCAGCGCAGCCAGGCCTGCACCTCGAGACCGTGGCGGTCGAGGTCGGACTGCGGCACGTAGCAGCGGCCGTTGGGCCCGTCGCGGGTGAAGTCCTGCCAGAAGTTGATCAGCTGGAGCGCGGTGCAGATGGCGTCCGACTGCGCCAGCGCCGTCGCGCCCTGCACGCCGTACAGATGCAGGAGCAGCCGTCCGACCGGATTGGCGGATCGCTCGCAGTAGTGCAGCAGCTCCTCGCGGCTGCGGTAGCGCGTCTTCACGAGGTCCTGCTCGAAGGCGTCGAGCAGGGCTTCCAGCAGGGCCGCGGGCAGGGCGTGCCGGTGCAGCTGCACGGCCAGCGGCTCGAACACCGGCCGGGCCCAGCGCGGCGACGGCGCCTGCCCGGCGAAGCAGGCCTGGAGGTCGGCGCGGTAGGCCCGCAGATCGGCCTGGCGCTCGGCCGTGCTCGCCGTGCCTTCATCGGCCAGGTCGTCCGCCGTCCGGGCGAAATGGTAGATCGCCACCACGGCGGGCCGCAAGTGTGGGGGGCACAGCCAGGAAGCGACAGGAAAGTTCTCGTAGTGCTCTATGCTCACGGCCGGCATTGTGTCCGCAATGTCCACCCGGCCGGAGGAGCTCGGGTGCGCCCACTCCGGGGTTTGACAAGCCGGGAGGGGCTCAATACATTACTGACCGGTCAGTCAGTTACTGCGCGGCCGCTGTGTCGGCGCGCCGCTGTGCCTCGCCGCACGATCCGTCATGAAGAGGTCTTTGATGCCCAAATTCCGGAATTCCCGACTCCCCGCTCTGCTGCCTGTGATGGTGGCGCTGCTGCTCAGCGCCTGCGGCAAGCAGGCGGCAGCCCCTGAACCGGAACGTGCCGTGCGCACCCAGCTGATCGAGTCGAGCACGGCCGGCATGACCCGCGAGTTCGCGGCCGAGATCCGCGCCCGCACCGAGTCGCGCCTGTCCTTCCGCGTGGGCGGCAAGATCCAGCAGCGTCTGGTGAACCTGGGCGACAAGGTCCGTGCCGGACAGGTGCTGGCCCAGCTGGATGCCCAGGACCTGCGCCTCGGCTCGGAGGCGGCGCAGGCGCAGATGATCGCCGCCCGCACCAACCGCGACCAGGCGGGCGCCGACTACCGCCGCTTCATCGAGCTGCATCAGCAGGGCTTCATCAGCGCCGCGGAGCTGGAGCGCCGTGATGCCTACTTCAAGGCCGCCCAGGCCCAGCTGGACCAGGCCAAGGCCCAGGCCAGCGTGCAGGGGAACCAGGTGGCCTACGCCGCGCTGGTGGCCGACGCCCCGGGCGTCGTGACCGGCGTGGACGCCGAAGCCGGCATGGTCGTCGGTGCCGGCATGCCGGTGCTGCGCGTGGCCCACGATGGCCCGCGCGACGTGGTGTTCTCCGTCCCCGAAGACCAGGTCGGCGGTCTGCGCGCCGCCGCCAGCCAGCCCGGCGCCCTGCGCATGCGGCTGTGGGGCCAGCAGGAGGCTCAGCCGCTGCAGCTGCGTGAGGTGTCGGCCTCGGCCGATCCGGTGACCCGCACCTTCCAGGTCAAGGCCGACGTGGGCAAGTTCGACGTCAAGCTCGGCCAGACTGCCGCCGTGCTGTGGGAGCTTCCGCGCCTGGGCAATGTCGTCAAGCTGCCCCTGAGCGCCATCCTGGAGCGCGGCGGCAAGAGCCAGGTGTGGGTGCTGGACCCCTCCGCCATGACCGTCCGTGCCCAGCCGGTGCAGATCGGCGGGGCGGACGGCAACACCGTCGTCATCGCGGGCGGGCTGCAGCCCGGCCAGGAAGTCGTGACCGCCGGCGTGCACGTGCTGACGGACGGCCAGAAGGTGCGTCGCTACGCGGGTGACGCCGTGCCGGCCGCCACCGCTTCGTCGGCCGCCGTCGCCGCTTCGCGCTGAGGAGGCCCGCCGTGTCCATGAGCTCCAAACCGGGCCACGCTGGCTCCCGTTTCAATGTGTCGCGCTGGGCGCTCGAGCATCCGGCCCTGACGCGCTACCTGATGATCGTGCTGATGGTGATGGGCTTCGCGGCCTACTTCCAGCTCGGCCAGGACGAGGACCCCCCCTTCACCTTCCGCCTGATGGTGGTCCAGGCCTTCTGGCCGGGGGCCACCGCCATGCAGATGGCCGACCAGGTGACGGACAAGATCGAGAAGACGCTCCAGGAAGTGCCTTACTCCGACAAGATCCGTTCCTACACCAAGCCGGGCGAGTCCCTCACGATCTTCCAGCTGAAGGACAGCACGCCGCCCAAGGACGTGGCAGAGGTCTGGTACCAGGTCCGCAAGCGCATCAGCGACATGCGCTACACCCTGCCGCAGGGCGTGCTGGGCCCCGTCTTCAATGACGATTTCGGTGACGTCTACGGCTCCATCTACGCCCTGAGCAGCGATGGCTTCAGCCGCGAGGAGACCCGCGTCTATGCCGAGCGCGTGCGCCATCAGCTGCTCAAGGTGAAGGACGTCGCGAAGGTCGAGATCTTCGGCGTCCAGGCGGAGAAGGTCTACATCGAGATCTCCCAGAAGCGCCTGGCCGAGCTGGGCCTGGACTTCACGCAGGTCATCAACCAGATCGGTGCGCAGAACGCCGTCGAGGGCGCCGGCGTGCTCAATGCCGGCAGCACCAACCTGCAGATCCGTGTGCAGGGCCAGCTGGACGACCTGAAGGCGCTGCGCGACTTCTCCATCCGTGCGGTCAACCCCTTCACCGGCGCCGCCAGCCAGTTCCGCCTGGGCGACATCGCGGAGATCAAGCGCGACTACGTCGACCCCCCCAGCACCATGGTGCGCCACCAGGGCAAGCAGGTGCTGGCGCTGGGCGTCTCCATGGCCAAGGGCGGGGACATCATCGCCATGGGCCAGGCGCTCAAGGCACAGCTGGCCGATGTGCAGAAGGGCCTGCCGGCCGGCATGGAGCTGTCGCAGATCCAGGACCAGCCGTCCTCGGTGTCGCGCTCGGTGAACGAGTTCGTCCATGTGCTGATCGAGGCCGTGGTGATCGTGCTGGCCGTCAGTTTCATCAGCCTGGGTCTGCACACGCGGCCGCTGCGCATCGACATCTGGCCGGGCCTCGTCGTGGCCGTGACCATCCCCCTGGTGCTGGCGATCACCTTCGTGACCATGTTCTATTGGGGCGTCGGCCTGCACAAGATCTCGCTGGGCTCGCTGATCATCGCCCTGGGCCTGCTGGTGGACGACGCCATCATTGCGGTCGAGATGATGGTGCGCAAGCTCGAGGAGGGCTACGACAAGATGCACGCGGCGACGTTCGCCTATGACGTCACCGCCATGCCCATGCTGACGGGCACGCTGATCACGGCGGTGGGCTTCCTGCCCATCGGCCTGGCCCGGTCCACGACGGGCGAGTACACCTTCGCCATCTTCGCGGTGACGGCGGCTTCGCTGGTCATCTCCTGGGTGGTGTCGATCTACTTCGTGCCCTACCTCGGCTCCTTCCTGCTCAAGACCAAGGCCGGCCACGGTGGCGAGGCGCACGAGCTCTTCGACACGCCGTTCTACAACCGCTTCCGCGCCCTGGTGCGCTGGTGCGTGGAGAACCGCTGGAAGACCATCGGCATCACCGTGCTGCTGTTCTTCGCGGGGCTCTTCGGCATGACGCGCGTGCAGCAGCAGTTCTTCCCCGATTCCAGCCGCCCCGAGATCTTGGTGGACCTGTGGCTGCCCGAGGGCTCGACCATCCAGCAGAGCGAGCAGATGGCCAAGCGCTTCGAGGCGCGCATGCTCAAGGAGGAGGGCGTCTCCAGCATCACGACGTGGGTGGGCAGCGGCGTGCCGCGCTTCTATCTGCCGCTGGACCAGGTCTTCCCGCAATCCAACGTCAGCCAGGCCATCGTGCTGCCCAAGGACCTCGTCACCCGCGAGACCCTGCGCAAGCGCCTGCCCGAGCTGATGGCGACCGAGTTCCCCGAGGTGCGCACGCGGGTCAAGCTGCTGCCCAACGGGCCGCCGGTGCCGTATCCGGTGCAGTTCCGCGTGATGGGCGAGGACCCCCGGGTCGTGCGCCAGTGGGCGGACCAGGCCAAGGAGCTGCTCAAGGCCAACCCGCACATGCGCGGCGTGAATGACAACTGGAACGAGTCCATCAAGGCCCTGAAGCTGGACGTGGACCAGGACAAGGCACGCGCCCTCGGGGTGACGAGCCAGAGCCTCGCCCAGGCGTCGCGCACCATCCTGTCCGGCAGTGTCATCGGCCAGTACCGCGAGGGCGACAAGCTCATCGACATCGTGCTGCGCCAGCCGCTGGAGGAGCGCAACGCCATCACCGATCTCGGCAATGCCTACATGCCCACCACCACGGGCCGCGCCGTGCCGCTCACGCAGGTGGCCAAGGTCGGCTTCGAGTGGGAGCCGGGCGTGATGTGGCGCGAGGGCCGCAACTATGCTGTCACGGTGCAGGGCGACGTCGAGGAAGGCATGCAGGGGGCGACTGTCTCCGCGCAGGTCTGGCCGCAGATGCAGGCGCTGAGTGCCAAGATGCCGCCGGGCTATCGCATCGAGGTGGCTGGTGCCGTCGAGGAAAGCAGCAAGGGCCAGGGCTCGATCGCGGCTGGCGTGCCGGTGATGCTGTTCATCATCTTCACGCTGCTGATGCTGCAACTGCAGAGCTTCTCGCGCGCCATGCTGGTCTTCCTGACCGGCCCGCTGGGCATCGCGGGCGTGGCGGCGGCCCTGCTGCTGCTGAACCGGCCCTTCGGCTTCGTGGCCCTGCTGGGCGTGATCGCCCTGATGGGCATGATCATGCGCAACTCGGTGATCCTGATCGACCAGATCGAGCAGGATCGTGCGCGCGGCGTGCCGGCGTGGTCGGCCATCGTGGAATCCGCCGTCCGGCGCTTCCGCCCGATCGTGCTGACGGCCGCCGCGGCGGTGCTGGCCATGATCCCGCTCTCGCGCAGCGTGTTCTGGGGCCCGATGGCCGTCGCCATCATGGGCGGCCTCATCGTGGCGACCGTGCTGACCCTGCTGGCGCTGCCGGCCATGTATGCCGCCTGGTTCCGCGTGATGCGCCCGGCGGAAGCCAGCTCGCGCTTCCCGACGCCCTCGCGCTTCTGACGGAAGGGCTGCCGCAGGACGCGGGGTCGAGCGACCGAACCCATCCGCCGATCAGGAGGCGCCCCGCCAGGAAACCGGCCGGGCGCCTTTCTCTTTTGGGGGGGAAGGATTGCGGCTAACCCCTAGGTCCGGGAAATGCCCGTATTCGCGGCTACAATCACCGGTTTGCCGAAATGCCACGAGGCTGAGGTGGCTTGGGGTTTTCGGACCCTGATGCCACGGCAGCCTTGAAACCACTCGCGCGGGTGGCGAAATTGGTAGACGCACCAGGTTTAGGTCCTGACGCCTTCACGGGCGTGTCGGTTCGAGTCCGACCCCGCGCACCAGAATCACTTTGTTCACAGAGTCCACTATGGCTGTCACCGTCGAAACCCTCGAAAAGCTCGAACGCCGCATCACGCTCACGCTGGCGGCCGCTGACATCAACAGCGAAGTCGAGACCCGCCTGAAGAAGCTGGCCCGCACGGTCAAGGCTGACGGCTTCCGCCCCGGCAAGGTGCCGATGAGCGTGGTCGCCCAGCGTTATGGCTATTCCGTCCAGTACGAAGTCATGAACGACAAGCTGGGTCAGGCCTTCAACGCCGCCGCCAACGAAGCGCAGCTGCGCGTCGCCGGCATGCCCAACATCGCCCAGAAGGATGGCGCTCCCGAAGGCCAGATGGCTTTCGATGCCACCTTCGAGGTGTATCCGGAAGTCAAGATCGGCGACCTGGCCGCTTCGGAAGTGGAGCGCGTCTCCAGCGAAGTGACCGAGGAAGCCATCGACAAGACCGTCGAGATCCTGCGCAAGCAGCGCCGCACCTTCGCCCAGCGTCCGGCTGCCGAGGCCGCCGCTGACGGCGATCGCGTCACCATCGACTTCGAAGGCAAGATCGACGGCGAAACCTTCGCCGGCGGCAAGGCCGAAGGCTTCCAGTTCCTGCTGGGTGAAGGCCAGATGCTCGAAGCCTTCGAGAAGGCCGTGCGCGGCATGAAGGCTGGCGAGTCCAAGACCTTCCCGCTCGCCTTCCCCGAGGACTACCACGGCAAGGACGTGGCCGGCAAGGAAGCCGACTTCCTGGTGACGGTCAAGAAGATCGAGGCCCAGCACCTGCCTGAGGTGAACGAGGCCTTCGCCAAGTCCCTGGGCATCAAGGACGCCAGCGTCGAAGCCCTGCGCGCCGACATCAAGAAGAACCTCGAGCGCGAAGTGAAGTTCCGCGTGCTGGCCCGCAACAAGGCTGCCGTGATGGACGCCCTGGTCGCCGCTGCCGAACTGGACGTGCCCAAGGCCCTGGTGGCTGGCGAGGCCGAGCGCCTGGTCGAAGGTGCCCGCGAGGACCTGAAGAAGCGTGGCGTGAAGGATGCCGACAAGGTCGAGATCCCCGCTGACATGTTCTCCGCCCAAGCCGAGCGCCGCGTGCGCCTGGGCCTGGTGGTGTCGGAACTGGTCCGCGCCAACAACCTGCAGGCCAAGCCCGAGCAGCTGCAAGCCCACATCGAAGAGCTGTCGCAGAGCTACGAGAAGCCGGCCGAGGTCGTGCGCTGGTACCTGAGCGACCGTCAGCGCCTGGCTGAAGTCGAAGCCGTCGTCATCGAGAACAACGTGACCGACTTCGTCCTGGCCAAGGCCAAGGTCAACGACAAGGCCCTGCCGTTCGACGAGCTGATGGCCCAGGCCTGATCGGCCGACGTCCCGGCTTGCCGGGGCTGACAGGGCGCCGTGCCGCGAGGCCGGCGCCTTTTTCATTGGTGCTCTGCAGCCCCCGGCGTTCGCCGCCGGCCATGGCTCGGGCAGGCCCGGATCTGCCCTGTTGTTCCAATGAATCCCCAGACCGGAAGGGCCGGGCTTGCCGGGACATAATCCCACCCCATATACCCTGCCATCCCCCGCTGAAAACAACCGCAAGGACCCTTCATGAGCGCGCTGGAAACGAGCAATCTGGGCATGGTGCCCATCGTCATCGAACAATCGGGCCGCGGCGAGCGTGCCTATGACATCTACAGCCGCCTGCTGCGCGAGCGCATCATCTTCCTGGTGGGCCCGGTCAACGACGCCACCGCGAACCTGGTCGTGGCCCAGCTGCTGTTCCTGGAGAGCGAGAACCCCGACAAGGAGATCTCGCTGTACATCAACAGCCCGGGCGGCAGCGTGTCGGCGGGCATGTCCATCTACGACACCATGCAGTTCATCAAGCCCGAGGTCTCGACCCTGTGCATGGGCATGGCCGCGAGCATGGGTGCCTTCCTGCTGACCGCCGGCGCCAAGGGCAAGCGCTTTGCGCTGCCCAACTCCAAGATCATGATCCACCAGCCGCTGGGTGGCGCCCAGGGCCAGGCCACGGACATCGAGATCCACGCCCGCGAGATCCTCAAGACGCGCGAGCAGCTCAACCGCATCATGGCGGAACGCACCGGCCAGCCGCTGGACAAGATCCAGAACGACACCGAGCGCGACTATTTCATGTCCGCCGCCGAGGCCCAGACCTACGGCCTGATCGACCAGGTCATCGAGAAGCGCCCCTGAGCGCGGGCCCCGGGCGGGCGGGGGCGGCGGTGACCGCCCTGGCCGGCCCGGCGCCGCCGGCCCAGCTGCCAACTGGTGCCGGATGAGGGTCCTTATCCGCCCAAGGACCCATTCTTCATTTGAACTATCATCACCCCAGGTCTCCCACCTGAACCGTAAAGCAGATCCATGGCCGAGAAAAAAGGCAACTCCAGCGAGAAAGTCCTCTACTGCTCCTTCTGCGGCAAGAGCCAGCACGAGGTCAAGAAGCTGATCGCCGGCCCGTCGGTGTTCATTTGCGATGAGTGCATCGAGCTGTGCAACGACATCATCCGTGATGAAGTGCCGGCCGAGGGCGCCCAGCCGCGCGCCAGCAAGTCCGATCTGCCCGTCCCGAGCGAAATCAAGTCCAGCCTGGACCAGTACGTCATCGGGCAGGACGTGGCCAAGCGCACGCTGTCTGTGGCCGTCTACAACCACTACAAGCGCCTGCGCCACATGGCGGACAACAAGGGCGAGGTGGAGCTCTCCAAGAGCAACATCCTGCTGATCGGCCCCACGGGCTCCGGCAAGACGCTGTTGGCCCAGACGCTGGCCCGCCTGCTGAACGTGCCCTTCGTGATCGCCGACGCCACCACGCTGACCGAAGCCGGCTATGTGGGCGAGGACGTCGAGAACATCATCCAGAAGCTGCTGCAGAACTGCAATTACGACGTCGAGCGTGCGCAGCGCGGCATCGTGTACATCGACGAGATCGACAAGATCTCCCGCAAGGCCGACAACCCCTCCATCACCCGCGACGTGTCGGGCGAGGGCGTCCAGCAGGCCTTGCTGAAGCTGGTCGAGGGCACGATGGCCTCGGTGCCGCCGCAGGGCGGTCGCAAGCACCCGAACCAGGACTTCCTGCAGATCGACACGACCAACATCCTGTTCATCTGCGGCGGCGCCTTCGACGGCCTCGAGAAGGTCATCCAGAACCGCTCCGAGAAATCGGGCATCGGCTTCGGGGCCTCGGTGAAGAGCAAGTCCGAGCGCAAGGTCTCCGAGCTCTTCCGCGAGGTCGAGCCCGAGGATCTGATCAAGTTCGGCCTCATCCCCGAGCTGGTCGGCCGCCTGCCGGTGGTCGCCACGCTGGGCGAGCTGACCGAGGACGCGCTCATCCAGATCCTCACCGAGCCCAAGAACGCTCTGGTCAAGCAGTATCAGCAGCTGTTCGCCATGGATGGCGTCGAGCTGGAGATCCGTTCGTCGGCCCTCGGTGCCATCGCCCGCAAGGCGCTGGCCCGCAAGACCGGCGCACGGGGTCTGCGCTCCATCATGGAGCACTCGCTGATCGACACCATGTTCGAACTGCCGGCCCTCGATGGCGTGGCCAAGGTCGTGCTGGACGAACACAACATCGAAGAGGACGCCAAGCCGCTGCTCGTCTATCGCGAGCAGGCCAAGGCCAGCGCCTGACCGGTCCCGGCCCGCACGGCAGCCTGTTGTCGGGCTGTCCGTGCGAAAGCGCACAGTCACAACCGGCCTGAGGGCAAGCGAGGGGCGAGATCCCCGCCTTGCAATCAGGTCCTCGGGCCCCAGATGGGCTTGAGAAAGAGAGGTTTCTATGTCCGGTCATCCCATCCTGCCCGCTGAACCCATCACGCTGCCGCTGCTGCCGCTGCGCGATGTGGTGGTGTTCCCGCACATGGTGATTCCGCTGTTCGTCGGGCGCCCCAAGTCCATCAAGGCCCTTGAGGCCGCCATGGACGCCGGCCGCCAGATCATGCTCGTGGCCCAGAAGGCCGCCGGCAAGGACGAGCCCAAGGCCGACGACATGTTCGAGGTCGGCTGCGTCTCCAGCATCCTGCAGATGCTCAAGCTGCCGGATGGCACCGTGAAGGTGCTGGTCGAGGGCATCCAGCGCGCCACCACGAGCACCATCACCGAGACCGAAGAGCACTTCGTGGCCGAGGTGACGCCCATCCCGCCGGAGGCCGCCCAGGCGCCGGAGGTCGAAGCCCTGCGCCGCGCCGTGACGCAGCAGTTCGACCAGTACGTCAAGCTCAACAAGAAGATCCCTCCGGAGATCCTCACGTCCATCGCCGGCATCGATGACGCCGGCCGCCTGGCCGACACCATCGCCGCCCACCTCCCGCTGAAGCTCGACGCCAAGCAGTCGGTGCTGGACCTGGCCGACGTCGCCAAGCGTCTGGAGAAGCTGCTGGACCTGCTGGAGCACGAGGTCGACATCCTGCAGGTGGAAAAGCGCATCCGTGGCCGCGTCAAGCGCCAGATGGAGAAGAGCCAGCGCGAGTACTACCTCAACGAGCAGGTCAAGGCCATCCAGAAGGAGCTGGGCGACGGCGAGGAAGGCGCGGACATGGAGGAGCTCGAGAAGCGCATCCAGGCTGCCCGCATGCCCAAGGAAGCCCGCAAGAAGGCCGAGGGCGAGCTGAAGAAGCTCAAGCTGATGTCGCCCATGTCGGCCGAGGCCACCGTGGTGCGCAATTACATCGACACCCTGGTCAACCTGCCCTGGAGCAAGAAGACGAAGATCAAGCACGACCTGGCCTTTGCCGAGTCGGTGCTGAACGAGGACCACTACGGCCTCGACAAGGTCAAGGAACGCATCCTCGAGTACCTCGCGGTGCAGCAGCGTGTGGACAAGGTCAAGGCGCCCATCCTGTGCCTGGTCGGCCCTCCTGGCGTGGGCAAGACCTCGCTGGGTCAGTCCGTGGCCCGCGCCACCGGCCGCAAGTTTGTGCGCATGGCCCTGGGCGGCGTGCGTGACGAGGCCGAGATCCGCGGCCACCGCCGCACCTACATCGGCTCCATGCCGGGCAAGGTGCTGCAGTCGCTCTCCAAGGTGGGCACGCGCAATCCGCTGTTCCTGCTGGACGAGATCGACAAGCTGGGCATGGACTTCCGCGGCGATCCGTCCTCGGCGCTGCTGGAGGTGCTCGACCCCGAGCAGAACCACACCTTCGCCGACCACTACATCGAGGTGGACTTCGATCTGTCCGACGTCATGTTCGTGGCCACGTCGAACTCGCTGAACATCCCGCCGGCCCTGCTGGACCGCATGGAGGTGATCCGCCTGTCCGGCTACACGGAAGACGAGAAGGTCAGCATCGCCGAGCGCTACCTGCTGCCCAAGCAGCGTGGCAACAACGGCGTGAAGGACGAGGAGCTGGAAGTCACCGAATCCGCCATCCGTGGCGTGATCCGCTACTACACCCGCGAAGCCGGCGTGCGCTCGCTCGAGCGCGAGGTCTCCAAGATCTGCCGCAAGGTGGTGAAGGGTCACCAGCTGAAGAGTTATGAAGGCAAGGTCGTCGTCACCGAGGACAACCTCCACGACTTCCTCGGCGTGCGCAAGTACGACTTCGGCCGTGCCGAGAAGACCAACCAGGTGGGCCAGGTGGTCGGTCTGGCCTGGACGGAAGTGGGCGGCGACCTGCTCACCATCGAGGCGACCGCAATGCCGGGCAAGGGCAACATCATCCGCACCGGCTCGCTGGGCGACGTGATGAAGGAGTCCGTCGAGGCGGCCCGCACCGTGGTGCGCTCGCGCGCCAGCCGCCTGGGCATCAAGGACGAGCTCTTCGAGAAGCGCGATGTCCACGTGCACGTGCCGGACGGCGCCACGCCCAAGGACGGCCCGAGCGCGGGCATCGCCATGACCACGGCCTTCGTGTCCGCACTCACGGGCATCCCGGTGCGAGCCGGCGTGGCCATGACGGGCGAGATTACGCTGCGCGGCGAGGTCACGGCGATCGGCGGCCTGAAGGAAAAGCTGCTGGCCGCGCACCGCGGTGGCATCAAGACCGTGATGATCCCGGAAGAGAACGTCAAGGACCTGCAGGACATCCCCGAGAACGTGAAGAACCAGCTCGAGATCGTGCCCGTGCGCTGGATCGAGCGCGTGCTCGAGGTGGCGCTGGAGTCTCTGCCCAAGCCGCTGCCAGAAGAGGAAGTGGTGCCGGCCAAGACCGCAGAGGAGGGCGCCAAGCCCGCCGCTGCCGCGGGCGACGCCATCAAGCATTGAGACTTTGATGAAATGCCCCGCGAACTCTTGCGCGGGGCATGAATTTCTGTCTATAATCTGAGCTTCAGCGCAAACGACGCGACACTGAAAGCAAAGCGAAAGCGGCGCACATAAGTCTTCGCAAACGTGTGTTGATCTCTAATCAGAGTCCATGCGGGAATAGCTCAGTTGGTAGAGCGCAACCTTGCCAAGGTTGAGGTCGCGAGTTCGAGCCTCGTTTCCCGCTCCAGGATTTTGAAAGCGAATTTAAAAGGGAGGCCCCGGCTTCCCTTTTTCGTCAAGGCCACCACCAAGGGCCTTGTCGTGGATTGTGATGGCGCGGTAGCAAAGCGGTTATGCCCCGGATTGCAAATCCGGTTAGTCCGGTTCGACTCCGGACCGCGCCTCCAGAGTGACATGCGGGAATAGCTCAGTTGGTAGAGCGCAACCTTGCCAAGGTTGAGGTCGCGAGTTCGAGCCTCGTTTCCCGCTCCATCATTCAGTCCGAACGCTGGCTGTCACCAAAGCAGTCGGCACCATGCGGGAATAGCTCAGTTGGTAGAGCGCAACCTTGCCAAGGTTGAGGTCGCGAGTTCGAGCCTCGTTTCCCGCTCCAGTTTTGATGCGCTGGATGAATTTCATCCGGTCCATGCGGGAATAGCTCAGTTGGTAGAGCGCAACCTTGCCAAGGTTGAGGTCGCGAGTTCGAGCCTCGTTTCCCGCTCCAGTCTTGACCCAGGGGAAGCAGCGATGCTTCCCCTTTGTCGTTTCAGCGCCGGCTTGCTCGGTTCGAGCCTCCGTGCCCGCCGAGCCGGGACGCACTGATAATGCGCACCGTCAGCGACCGCCGCCCGGGTGGTGAAATTGGTAGACGCAGCGGACTTAAAATCCGCGGCCCTGAACGGGGCGTACGGGTTCGATTCCCGTCCCGGGCACCAGCGCCTTGCTCAGCATCCAGCCGACCTTGCGTCGGCTTTGTCATGTCTGGAGGGCTGGTTCAGATGTCGATCTGCCTCGCCACCTGCGGTGCCTGCAGCGCCAGCGTGGCCAGACGCGCCAGCGGGGCGGGGTCACCGGTGCTTTCCAGCCGCACGCTGGGTGAGGTGGCCGGCAGGTCCAGTGCCGCCCATCGCTTGTGGGCCTGTCGGGCGACCGCGCCTTCGGTGTTGAGCACCGTGATGTCCGGCCCCAGCAGCGCCTCGATCCGGTCCTGGATGAAGGGGTAGTGCGTGCATCCGAGCAGCACCGTGTCGGCGCCACTGGCCTTCACGGCGTCGGTGTAGGTCTTCAGCAGTTCCTGCAGATGCGCGTCGCTGAGGTCGCCCGTCTCGATGCGATCCACCAGCCCCGGGCAGGCCTGGCTGTGCACGTGGACATCGCCGGCATGCGTCGCGATGAGCTGCCGGTAGCGCTCGCTGTTCACGGTGGCCTGCGTGGCCATCACGGCAATGCGGCCGTTGCGGGTGGCCTGCACGGCCGGCTTGATGCCGGGCTCGATGCCGACGATGGGCAGGGCGGGCCACCGGGCGCGCAGGGCGGCCACGGCGTGGGCGGTGGCCGTGTTGCAGGCGACGACGATCAGCGCCGCGCCGTGTGCGATCAGGTGTTCGCCGATGGCCAGGCAGCGCGCCAGGATGGCCTCGGTGCTCTTCGGGCCGTAGGGCGCATGCCCCGAGTCCGCCACGTAATGCAGCGGCGCCTCCGGCATGGCGGCGCGCAGCGCTCGCAAGACGGTGAGCCCGCCTACGCCGGAATCGAAGACGCCGATGCACGGCGGCATGCCAGCCTCGCTGGCGAGGATGTCTGGGGCAGGGGAGGTGGCGGCCATCATCAGGGAGCGGAGTCTAAATGCTGCTTGCCAAGGCCCGGATCTTCATGTCTAAAATAGAACGATCGTTCGTTTTATTTTTCACCTTGATGGACGTGCGACGTGCAGGGCTTCGCGGATGGGCGTCAGACCCCCGTAGAATCCTGATTAACGTTTACGTCAATTCGCCTGGAGTGCTTCGATGAAGGTATTGGTTCCCGTCAAACGAGTCGTCGACTACAACGTCAAGGTGCGCGTCAAGAGTGACGGCACGGGCGTGGACATCGCCAATGTGAAGATGTCCATGAACCCCTTTGACGAGATCGCCGTCGAAGAGGCTGTGCGCCTGAAGGAAAAGGGCGTCGTCACCGAGGTGATCGCCGTGTCCTGCGGCGTGACCCAGTGCCAGGAGACCCTGCGCACCGCCATGGCCATCGGCGCCGATCGCGCCATCCTAGTCGAGACCGACGCCGAGCTGCAGCCCCTGGCCGTGGCCAAGATCCTGAAGGCCCTGGTCGACAAGGAGCAGCCCCAGCTGGTGATCCTCGGCAAGCAGGCCATCGATGATGATTGCAACCAGACCGGCCAGATGCTGGCCGCGCTGACCGGCCTGCCGCAGGGCACCTTCGCCTCCAAGGTTGAAGTGGCCGACGGCAAGGTGGCCGTGACCCGCGAAGTGGACGGCGGCCTCGAGACCGTGTCCCTGAGCCTGCCGGCCGTGGTCACCACCGACCTGCGCCTGAACGAGCCGCGCTACGTCACGCTGCCCAACATCATGAAGGCCAAGAAGAAGCAGCTCGACGTCGTCAAGCCGGCGGATCTGGGCGTGGACGTCGCTCCCCGCATCAAGACCCTGAAGGTCGAGGAGCCGCCCAAGCGCAGCGCCGGCATCAAGGTGCCGGATGTGGCCACGCTGGTGTCCAAGCTCAAGAACGAAGCAAAAGTGATCTGACCCCCTACGCGCTTCGCGCGCCCCCTGCCAGGGGGCGGGCATGGCGGCCCGGCAAAGCCGGATCCGCATGCCCCATTCGGGACATCAAAACAGATTGAGTGGTGCGGCGACTGTTGGCGCCGCACTGATGGAGATAGAAGACATGACCGCACTCGTCATTGCCGAACACGACAATGCGTCCATCAAGGGCGCCACGCTGAACACCGTCACGGCCGCTGTGGCCGCTGGTGGGGACGTCCATGTGCTGGTGGCCGGCCACAATGCCGCCGCCGCTGCCGCCGCGGCCGCCCAGATCGCGGGCGTGAGCAAGGTGCTGCACGCCGACAGCGCCGCCCTGGCCGATGGCCTGGCCGAGAACCTGGCTGCCCAGGTGCTGGCCGTGGCCTCCGGCTACAGCCACCTGCTGTTCCCCGCCACCGCCTCGGGCAAGAACGTCGCCCCGCGCGTCGCCGCCCTGCTGGACGTGGCCCAGCTGAGCGACGTCACCAAGGTCCTCAGCGCCGACACCTTCGAGCGTCCGATCTACGCCGGCAACGCCATCGCCACCGTGCAGTCGGCCGATGCCGTCAAGGTGATCACCGTCCGCACGACCGGCTTTGATGCCGCCGCCGCGACCGGTGGCAGCGCCGCCGTCGAGACCGTGGCTGCCGCCGCCGACAGCGGCAAGAGCAGCTTCGTGGGTCGTGAGGTCACCAAGAGCGACCGCCCCGAGCTGACCGCCGCCAAGATCATCGTCTCCGGTGGCCGTGCCCTGGGCTCCAGCGACAAGTTCAATGAAGTCCTGATCCCGCTGGCCGACAAGCTGGGCGCCGCCCTGGGTGCCTCGCGCGCCGCCGTGGACGCCGGCTATGCCCCCAACGACTGGCAGGTCGGCCAGACCGGCAAGATCGTCGCGCCGCAGCTGTACATCGCCTGCGGCATCAGCGGCGCCATCCAGCATCTGGCCGGCATGAAGGACTCCAAGGTGATCGTCGCCATCAACAAGGACCCGGAAGCCCCGATCTTCTCGGTGGCCGACTACGGCCTGGAAGCCGACCTGTTCACGGCCGTGCCGGAGCTGGTCAACAGCCTCTGAGCCGCACCCACACGCCCACAGCCTCTCAAGGAAGCGCAGGGCCGCCCCCAGCTTCCTTGCCCCCTCGGGGGGAGCCTGGCACCAGGTGACAGGTCTGGGGGCTGACATCAGCAGGGCGCCGGAACTCACGGTTGCGGCGCCCTTCGTCCATCTGGAGACAAGACGATGACTTACCGCGCCCCCGTCAAGGACATGATCTTCACCATGCAGGAGCTCGCCGGCCTGCAGCAGCTGACCGAGTCGATCCCTGAGTTCGCCGACTACGGCGTCGAGACCGCCCAGGCCGTGCTGGAAGAGTGCGCCAAGCTCAACGAGGATGTGATCGCCCCGCTGAACTTCGAAGGCGACAAGAACCCCAGCTACTGGAAGGACGGCCAGGTCTTCACGACCCCGGGCTTCAAGGAGGCCTTCAAGCAGTTCGCCGCGGGCGGCTGGCAGGGTCTGCAGCACCCGACGGACTTCGGTGGCCAGGGCCTGCCCAAGACCATCGGCGCCGCCTGCGGCGAGATGATCAACAGCGCCAACATGAGCTTCGCGCTGTGCCCGCTGCTGACCGACGGCGCCATCGAGGCGCTGCTGACGGCCGGCAGCGACGAGCAGAAGGCCGTCTACCTGCCCAAGCTGATCGACGGCAGCTGGACCGGCACCATGAACCTGACCGAGCCGCAGGCCGGTTCGGACCTGGCCCTGGTGCGCACCCGCGCCGAGCCGCAGCCGGACGGCACCTACAAGATCTTCGGCACCAAGATCTTCATCACCTACGGTGAGCACGACATGGCCGAGAACATCGTCCACCTGGTGCTGGCCCGCGTGGCCGGGGCGCCGGAGGGCGTGAAGGGCATCAGCCTGTTCCTCGTGCCGAAGTTCCTGGTCAACGCCGACGGCTCGCTGGGCGCCCGCAACGACGCGCACTGCGTGTCCATCGAGCACAAGATGGGCATCAAGGCCAGCCCGACCGCCGTGCTGCAGTTCGGCGATCACGGCGGTGCCATCGGCACGCTGATCGGCCAGGAGAACCGCGGCCTCGAGTACATGTTCATCATGATGAACGCCGCCCGCTTCGGCGTGGGCGTGCAGGGCATCGCCATTGCCGACCGCGCCTACCAGAAGGCCGTGCAGTACGCGCGTGACCGCGTGCAGTCGCGCCCGGTGGATGGCTCGGTGGCCGGCAGCGCCGCCATCATCCACCACCCGGATGTGCGCCGCATGCTGATGACCATGCGCTCGCTGACCGAAGGCTGCCGTGCCATGTCCCTGGTGGCGGCCGCCGCGTACGACGCCGCGCACCATCATCCGGATGCCGACACCCGCAAGCAGAACCAGACCTTCTACGAGTTCATGGTGCCCCTGGTGAAGGGCTACAGCACCGAGATGAGCCTGGAAGTGACCTCGCTGGGCGTGCAGGTGCATGGCGGCATGGGCTTCATCGAGGAGACCGGCGCGGCCCAGTACTACCGTGACGCCAAGATCCTGACCATCTACGAAGGCACGACCGCCATCCAGGCGAACGACCTCGTGGGCCGCAAGACCCTGCGTGACGGTGCCCAGATGGCCAAGGCCGTCGCGGCCCAGATCGAAGGCACGGAAGCCCTGCTCGCCAAGCGCGACAGCGCGGCCGCCCGGGCCATGCTCAAGCAGCTGGCCTCGGCCCGCAAGGCCTTCATCGAGTCGGCCGAGTTCATCGCCGGCAGCGGCAAGGGCAATCCGAACGCGGCCTTCGCCGGGTCCGTGCCCTACCTGATGCTGGCGGGCAACCTGGTCGCCGGCTGGCAGCTGGCCCGCGCGCTGATCGTGGCCGAGGACAAGCTCGCCGCCGGCGAGGATGTGGCCTTCATGCAGGCCAAGATCGCCACGGCGCGCTTCTACGCCGAGCACATCCTGCCGCGCGCACTGGCGCAGCGCGATGCCATCGTCGAGGGCGCCGAGAGCGTCACGGCGCTGGCCCTGGAAGCCTTCTGATCGAGGTTTCGCCCCCCGGGCAAGACCTGACCCCGCTTTGCCGGTGCCAGGTCTTGCCGGTTCATCTTCCCTCTCGTTGATCCGTCTTTCCGGAAGGACTTGGAATGACCGTGCCCGCCTTGTTGAAGCGCCTGCGCCTGCCCGTCATCGGCTCGCCGCTGTTCATCATCAGCAACCCCAAGCTCGTGATCGCCCAGTGCACCGCGGGCATCGTGGGCTCCATGCCTTCGCTGAACGCCCGCCCGGCCGCGCAGCTGGACGACTGGCTCGCCGAGATCACCGAGGCCCTGGCCGAGCATGACCGCGCGCATCCGGACCGCCCGGCCGCGCCCTTCGCGATCAACCAGATCGTGCACAAGAGCAATGACCGCCTCGAGCAGGACATGGCCGTGTGCGAGAAGTACAAGGTGCCGCTGGTCATCACGTCCCTGGGCGCCCGCGAGGACGTCAACCAGGCCGTGCATGCCTGGGGCGGCCTGGTGATGCACGACATCATCAACAACAAGTTCGCCCACAAGGCCATTGAGAAGGGCGCCGACGGCCTCATCGCTGTGGCTGCGGGCGCGGGTGGCCATGCCGGCACCAAGAGCCCGTTTGCCCTGATCCAGGAGATCCGCGAGTGGTTCGACGGCCCGCTGGCGCTGTCGGGCTCGATGGCCACGGGTGACGCCGTGCTCGCGGCGCAGGCCATGGGCGCGGACTTCGCCTACATGGGCTCGGCCTTCATCGCGACCGAAGAGGCCCGCGCCGCCGAGGCCTACAAGCAGATGATCGTGGCCAGCAACAGCGACGACATCGTCTACAGCAACCTCTTCACCGGCGTGCATGGCAACTACCTGAAGGGCTCCATCGTCGCGGCGGGCATGGATCCGGAGAACCTGCCGGAGTCCGATCCGAGCGCGATGAACTTCGGGGGCGACTCCAAGAAGGCCTGGAAGGACATCTGGGGCTGCGGGCAGGGCATCGGCGCCATCCGCGAGGTGGTGCCGGCCGCGCAGCTGGTGGATCGCCTGGAGCGCGAGTACCGCGCCGCACGCGCCCGCCTGGCGCTGGGCTGATCAGCCTTCGGGCGGCTGGGGCTCCAGCGAGCAGTCGCAGCCCTGGCCCGCGCCGATCCAGCGGCGCACCAGCCAGCCCCGCAGGCCGCGGGGCTTCGCCCCCAGGGCACCACACACATAGCGTCCACCTTCCCAGCGCAGGGCTACGCAGGCCCCACGCAGACGCCGGCTCAGCAGCATGCCCAGCGGGCAGGGCTCGGCGAGGCAGCAGACGCCGCAGCCATTGCAGGATTCGCCGACTGCCGGCTTGGGCGGTGCGTCGGGGTGGATCTCGATGATGCGAGGGTGGGGCATGCGCCGCACTGTAGCGCTGCGAGCGCCGGCCAGTGCCCATGAGAAAGGCCGCCCCAGGGCGGCCTTGTTCATTGACGGGCACGGGGGTCAGGTCTTGACACCCAGCTCCCGCAGCCGCTCCTCCAGATAGGCGTGCGCCGTGTATCGATCGCTCAGCACCACCTCGTTGCGCGGATGCAGGAAGAGGGGCAGGGAGATGCGGCTCTTCTTCGCGCCTTCGCCGGTGGGGTTCACCACGCGGTGGATGGTCGAGGGGTAGTAGCCCTGCGAGGCTTCCTGCAGCATGTCGCCGATGTTGATGATGAGCATGCCGAAATCGCAGGGCACGTCCACCCAGCTGCCGTCCTTGGCCTGGACCTGCAGGCCCGGTTCGTTGGCGGCGGGCAGGATGGTCAGCAGGTTGATGTCGCCATGCGGGGCCGCGCGCAGGGAGCCTGCGGGCTCCTGGCCCGTCAGCGGCGGGTAGCGCAGCACGCGCAGCAGCGTCTGGCTGCTGTCCTTGATCATGTGGGACAGCGGCTCGCGGTAGTTCTTCGCGATGTCCGCGGGGGTGTGCTTCTCGACCCACGACAGCAGCTCCGCCGCCAGGCCGTTGGCCAGGCCGTAGTACTGCATCGCATCGTCCTTGAGGCTCGGCGGGATGCGGCCCCAGGGGTAGATGTGGAAGTACTCCTTGATGTCCTTCTGGGTGAAGCCCTTGGCCGTCTCGGAGATCTCGGTGGAGAACCAGCCGTCCTGGGTCTCCTTGGAGAAGGCGTAACCCGTCTTCTCGTCCCCGTTGAAGAAGCCCAGCCAGTCGCCGTAGATCTTCTCGACCAGCGGCTGGGGGATCGGGTGGTTCACCAGGACGCCGAAGCCGGTTTCATGGAGGGAACGGGTGAAGCGCTCGGCGGCATCCGGGGCGCGGTAGTCAACGACGCTGACTTGCATGGGGGAGGTCCTTTTCTCTTCCCGTCGCCCGGCCATTCAATCGCGGGGCCGTGGCGCGCGCGGGAAGTCTAGGCGATGCCCTCTGAATTCGCAAACGTTTGGCCCGATGTGCTCCGGCGAGGTCCCGCTCAAATGGGCAAGAGCTGACCCCCGGCGGGGCGTGCAAAAGCCTCAGGACTGCACACAAGTTGCCGAAGATCAATGCGACAGGCGCATTGGTGGCAGATGGCAAGGGTGTTACAGTCCGGTTCCCTGTGATGAGGATTTTTGCCAATTGCCCGGTGGGCCGAGGCGGATCCTCAGGTCCTTCCCGTCCCCTTTTCTGGCAACAGCAAAGGCGGGTCGCAATCCGCCAACCGGTCAAGCCGTGTCGCGGAAGGTTGTCCAACCAGCCAACAGCTTCGGAAACCGAGGCGAGAGGTGAGCGAAATGATGCAGCAATACAGGTCGAATTCGTACCTGTTCGGGGGCAATGCGCCCTATGTCGAAGAGATGTACGAGGCTTACCTCGACAACCCGGGTTCCGTGCCGGACAACTGGCGCGCCTACTTCGACGCCCTCCAGCACGTCCCTGCCGTGGACGGCACCGACTCTCGCGATGTGGCCCATGCGCCCGTGATCGAGTCCTTCGCCCAACGCGCCAAGGCCAACGCCTTCGGCAACAAGGCCTCCAGCGCCGATCTGGCCGTGGCCCGCAAGCAGGTGCACGTCCAGTCCCTGATTGCCGCCTACCGCTTCCTCGGCAACCGCTGGGCCGAGCTCGACCCGCTCAAGCGTGGTGAGCGTCCCAAGATTCCCGAACTCGATCCGGCCTTCTACGACCTGAGCGAGTCCGACATGGACATCGCCTTCTCCGCCGCCAACACCTACTTCGGTGGCGAGACCATGAGCCTGCGCCAGATCGTGCAGGCCCTGCGCGAGACCTACTGCGGCACCATCGGCGCCGAGTTCATGCATGGCTCCGACCCGGCCGAGAAGCGCTGGTGGCAGGAACGCCTCGAGAAGCAGCGCGGCAAGCCGAGCTTCGCGGCGCAAGACAAGAAGCGCATCCTCGACCGCCTGACCGCGGCCGAAGGCCTCGAACGCTATCTGCACACCAAGTACGTCGGCCAGAAGCGTTTCTCGCTGGAAGGCGGCGAGAGCTTCATCGCGGCGATGGACGAGCTGATCCAGCGCGCCGGCGAGAACGGCGTGCAGGAAATCGTGATCGGCATGGCCCACCGCGGCCGCCTGAACGTGCTGGTGAACACTCTGGGCAAGATGCCCAAGGACCTGTTCGCCGAGTTCGAGCACAAGGGTGCCCACGACCTGCCGGCCGGTGACGTGAAGTACCACCAGGGCTTCTCGAGCGATGTGTCCACGCAGGGCGGCCCCGTCCACCTGAGCCTGGCCTTCAACCCCTCGCACCTGGAAATCGTGAACCCGGTGGTGGAGGGCAGCGTGCGCGCCCGCCAGGACCGCCGCGGCGACACCGCCGGCAGCCAGGTGCTGCCGGTGCTGGTACACGGTGATGCGGCCTTCGGCGGCCAGGGCGTCGTGCAGGAAACCCTGTGCATGGCCCAGACCCGCGGCTACCGCACGGGCGGCACGGTGCACATCGTCATCAACAACCAGATCGGCTTCACCACCAGCGATCCGCGCGACCTGCGCTCCACGCAGTACTGCTCCGACGTCGTCAAGATGATCGAGGCCCCGGTGCTGCACGTGAACGGTGATGACCCGGAAGCCGTCGTGTGGGCCGCGCAGCTGGCGATGGACTACCGCACCGCGTTCAAGAAGGACGTGGTCATCGACATCGTCTGCTTCCGCAAGCTGGGCCACAACGAGCAGGACACCCCGGCCCTGACGCAGCCGCTGATGTACAAGAAGGTGGCCGCCCACCCCGGCACCCGCAAGCTGTACGCCGACAAGCTGGTCGCCCAGACCGCCCTGGCTGCGGACGAGCCCGACAACATGGTCAAGGCCTACCGCGCCGCCATGGACGAAGGCCGTCACACCGTGGACCCGGTGCTGACCAACTACAAGGGCAAGTACGCCACGGACTGGACGCCCTTCCTGGGCAAGAAGTGGACGGACAACTGCGACACCGCCATCCCCGTCTCCGAATGGAAGCGGCTGGCCGAGCGCATCACCACGCTGCCCAAGGACTTCGTCCCGCACAACCTGGTGCAGAAGCTGATCGCCGACCGCGCCGCCATGGGCCGTGGCGAGATCAACGTCGACTGGGGCATGGGCGAGCACATGGCCTTCGCCTCGCTGGTCGCCTCGGGCTACCCCGTGCGTCTGTCGGGTGAGGACTGCGGCCGTGGCACCTTCACGCACCGCCATGCCGTGATCCATGACCAGAACCGCAGCAACTGGGACGAAGGCTCCTTCATCCCGCTGCAGAACGTGGCCGAGAACCAGGCGCCGTTCGTGGTCATCGACTCCATCCTGTCGGAAGAGGCCGTGCTGGGCTTCGAGTACGGCTATGCCGCCGCCGAGCCCAACACGCTGACCATCTGGGAAGCCCAGTTCGGCGACTTCGTCAACGGTGCGCAGGTCGTGATCGACCAGTTCATCGCCTCCGGCGAAGTGAAGTGGGGCCGTGCCAACGGCCTGACCATGATGCTGCCGCACGGCTACGAAGGCCAGGGCCCCGAGCACAGCTCGGCCCGCCTGGAGCGCTTCATGCAGCTGGCCGCGGACAACAACATGCAGATCGTGCAGCCCACCACGGCCTCGCAGATCTTCCACGTGCTGCGTCGCCAGATGCTGCGCATGTTCCGCAAGCCGCTGGTCATCATGACCCCCAAGAGCCTGCTGCGTGCCAAGGACGCCACCTCGCCGCTGTCCGAGTTCACCAAGGGTGAGTTCCAGACCGTGATCGGCGAGCTGGACGCCAGCATCGACGCCGCCAAGGTCAAGCGCGTGATCGCCTGCTCGGGCAAGGTCTACTACGACCTGGTCAAGAAGCGCGAGGAGAAGAAGGCGACCGACGTGGCCATCATCCGCGTCGAGCAGCTCTATCCCTTCCCGCACAAGGCCTTTGCTGCCGAGATCAAGAAGTACCCGAACCTCGCGGACATCGTGTGGTGCCAGGACGAGCCGCAGAACCAGGGCGCCTGGTTCTTCGTGCAGCACTACATCCACGAGAACATGCAGGACGGCCAGAAGCTGGGCTTCGCCGGTCGTCCGGCCTCGGCCTCGCCGGCTTGCGGCTATGCGCACCTGCACCAGGAGCAGCAAAAGGCGCTGCTGGATCAGGCCTTCGCCAAGCTCAAGGGCTTCGTTCTCACCAAATAAGTCAAGCGGCACTCGGTGCCGCTCCTGACCCCGGCGGTTCGGGCGTCCTCCTCGTGACGTCAGACCGCCGGCAGTGAGCGGCCAGCCCAGCAGCAAGCAGAAAGAATCATCATGGCAATCGTTGAAGTCAAGGTTCCCCAACTGTCCGAATCGGTGTCCGAAGGCACCCTGATCTCCTGGAAGAAGAAGCCCGGCGAAGCCGTCGCGGTGGACGAGATCCTGATCGAGATCGAGACCGACAAGGTCGTCCTGGAAGTGCCCGCGCCGAGCGCCGGCGTGATGGCGCAGATCATCAAGAACGACGGCGAAAGCGTGGCCAGCGAAGAGGTCATCGCCCGCATCGACACCGACGGCAAGGCCCAGGCCAGCCCGCTGCAGGTGCAGCCGGTGGTCGCCGCTGCCCCGGCTGCGGCGCCGGCAGCTGCCGCCACTGCCAGCAAGGGTGACGTGGCCATGCCCGCCGCCGCCAAGATCCTGGCCGAGAAGGGCCTGCAGGCCACCGACGTCGCCGGCTCCGGCAAGGACGGCCGCGTGACCAAGGGCGACGCCCTGGCCGCCGGCGCCAAGCCCGCCGCCGTGGCCGGGCCCGTCGCCGCGCCCGTAGCCGCCGCCAAGCCGCTGCCCGCCGTGGCCGCACCGGTGGCTCAGAGCCTGGGTGACCGCCCCGAGCAGCGCGTGCCGATGAGCCGCCTGCGCGCCCGCGTCGCCGAGCGTCTGATCCAGTCGCAGTCGACCAACGCCATCCTGACCACGTTCAACGAAGTGAACATGGCCCCGCTGATGGAGATGCGCAAGAAGTTCCAGGAGAAGTTCGAGAAGGAACACGGCGTCAAGCTGGGCTTCATGAGCTTCTTCGTGAAGGCCGCTGTCGCCGCGCTGAAGAAGTTCCCGGTGCTGAACGCCTCGGTCGACGGCAATGACATCGTCTACCACGGCTACTTCGACATCGGCATCGCCGTGGGCTCGCCCCGCGGCCTGGTCGTGCCCATCATCCGCAATGCCGACCAGCTGAGCTTCGCCGACATCGAGAAGAAGATCGCCGAGTTCGGCCAGAAGGCCAAGGAAGGCAAGATCTCGATCGACGACCTGACCGGCGGCACCTTCTCCATCTCCAATGGCGGCACCTTCGGCTCCATGCTGTCGACCCCCATCATCAACCCGCCGCAATCGGCCATCCTGGGCGTGCATGCCACCAAGGACCGCGCCGTGGTCGAGAACGGCCAGGTCGTGGTGCGCCCGATCAACTACCTCGCGATGTCCTACGACCACCGCATCATCGACGGCCGCGAAGCCGTGCTGGGTCTGGTGACGATGAAGGAAGCGCTGGAAGACCCGGCCCGTCTGCTGTTTGATATCTAAACGGTGACTGCGCGGCCTCAGGGCAGCGCGGCAGGTCCATCCCCGGATCCTGGCGCGAGCCTGAGGCCGTTTGCCATGCCCCGAGCCCTCGGGGCCTGCTGCGACAAGGAATCAAGACATGAGCACCAAGAACTTTGACGTCGTCGTGATCGGCGGCGGCCCCGGCGGCTACATCGCTGCCATCCGCGCCGCCCAGCTGGGCTTCAACGCGGCCTGCATCGACGAGTGGAAGAACGAGAAGGGCGGCCCCGCACCGGGCGGCACCTGCACCAACGTCGGCTGCATCCCCTCCAAGGCCCTGCTGCAGTCCTCGGAGCACTTCGAGCACGCCAACCACCACTTCGCCGACCACGGCATCACGGCGGACAACGTCCAGATCGACGTCGCCAAGATGATCGGCCGCAAGGCCACCGTCGTGAAGCAGAACAACGACGGCATCCTCTACCTGTTCAAGAAGAACAAGGTCAGCTTCTTCCACGGCCGCGGCTCCTTCGTGGCTGCCAAGGACGGCGGCTACGAGATCAAGGTGGCCGGCGCCGCCGAAGAGACGCTGACCGCCAAGCACGTCATCATCGCCACGGGCTCCAACGCCCGCCAGCTGCCCGGTGCCGAGTTCGACGAGGAGCTGATCCTCTCCAACGACGGCGCGCTGCGCATCCCCGCCACGCCGAAGAAGCTGGGCGTGATCGGCTCCGGCGTGATCGGCCTGGAGATGGGTTCCGTGTGGCGCCGTCTGGGCGCGGAAGTGACCATCCTCGAAGCCATGCCGGCCTTCCTGGGGGCCGCTGACGAGTCCGTGGCCAAGGAAGCCGCCAAGGTCTTCAAGAAGCAGGGCCTGGACATCCAGCTCGGCGTGAAGATCGCCTCGGTGACCAAGGGCAACGGCAGCATCACCATCGCCTACGCCGACGCCAAGGGCGCCGAGCAGAGCCTGGTGGTGGACAAGCTGATCGTCTCGATCGGCCGCGTGCCCAACACCATCGGCCTGAACTCCGACGCCGTGGGCCTGAAGCTCGACGAGCGCGGCGCCATCGTGGTGGACGACGAGTGCAAGACCAACCTGCCCAACGTCTGGGCCGTGGGTGACGTCGTGCGCGGCCCCATGCTGGCCCACAAGGCCGAGGAAGAGGGCGTGGCCGTCGCCGAGCGCATCGCGGGCCAGCACGGCCACGTGAACTTCGGCACCATCCCCTGGGTCATCTACACCAGCCCCGAGATCGCCTGGGTCGGCAAGACCGAGCAGCAGCTCAAGGCCGAGGGCGTCGAGTACAAGGCCGGCCAGTTCCCGTTCATGGCCAACGGCCGTGCCCGCGCGCTGGGTGACACCACCGGCTTCGTGAAGATGCTGGCGGACGCCAAGACGGACGAGATCCTGGGCGTGCACATCATCGGCCCCTTCGCCTCCGAGCTGGTCTCGGAAGCCGTGGTCGCGATGGAGTTCAAGGCCTCGGCCGAGGACATCGCCCGCATCTGCCACGCGCACCCGTCCTTGAGCGAAGCCACCAAGGAAGCGGCCCTGGCCGTGGACAAGCGCACCCTGAACTTCTGATTTCGATCGGAAGTCACGGGTTCGGAAGGGGCGGCCTCGGTCGCCCCTTTTCACGAGATGTAGCCTGAGGACCCATGAGCAGCGTTACCGAGCTCTACCACCAGACCCTGGCCGAACGCGGCTTCACGGCCGATCCCGCGCAGCTGCGCGCCATCGCGGCCCTGCAGCGCTGCCAGGATGAATGGGCGGACTACAAGGCCCGCCGCAGCAATGCCGTCACCAAACTGCTCGTGCGCCCGCCGATCCCGCGCGGCGTCTACATGTACGGCGGTGTGGGGCGCGGCAAGAGCTTCCTCATGGACTGCTTCTTCCAGGCCGTGCCCTTGACGCGCAAGACGCGCCTGCACTTCCACGAGTTCATGCGCGAGGTGCACCGCGAGCTGCAGGACCTCAAGGGCATCGCCGACCCGCTGGATGAGCTGGGCAAGCGCATCGCCAAGCGCTTCCGGCTGATCTGCTTCGATGAATTCCATGTGGCCGACGTGACGGACGCGATGATCCTGCACCGGCTGCTGGACGCGCTGTTCAAGTACCGCGTGTCCATCGTCACCACCTCCAACTTCCATCCGGACGGCCTCTATCCCAACGGCCTGCACCGCGACCGCATCCTGCCGGCCATCGAGCTGCTCAAGGACAAGATGGAGGTGATCAACGTCGACCACGGCACCGACTATCGCCAGCGTTCGCTGGAGCATGTGGAGCTCTACCACTGCCCGCTCGATGACAAGGCCGACGCCGCGCTGACGCATGCCTTCGAGAGCCTGGCCGAAGCCAAGGACGAGGACCCACGGCTGCACATCGAGCACCGTGAGCTGCGCTCGCGCCGGCGCGCGGGCGGCGTGGTGTGGTTCGATTTCCAGACCTTGTGCGGGGGCCCGCGCTCGCAGAATGACTACCTCGAGCTGGCCTCGCGCTTCCACACGCTGATCCTCTCCGGCGTGCCCGAGATGCCCGTGCGTCTGGCGAGCGAAGCCCGACGCTTCACGTGGCTCGTGGACGTGCTTTACGATCGCCGCTGCAAGCTGATCATCTCGGCCGCCGTGCCGCCGGATCAGCTCTACACCGAGGGCCCGCTGGCCCATGAGTTCCCGCGCACGGTGTCGCGCCTGCAGGAAATGCAGTCCCGTGAGTACCTGGAGCTGGAACGCCGCGAAGTGGACACCTCCCTGACATGAACCGATGGCCTCGAACGCCGGCGCGCACCGGCCTGCTGCTTGCCCTCCTCGTGCGGTGCGCGAGCGCCGCGATGGCGGCTGACGCGCCGGCGGGCGAGGGGCGCGCCGCGCTGCGGGCGCAGATCGAGCGCCGCTACCAGGCGGACGTCGAGGCCTGCCAGACGCGCTTTGCCGTCAACGCCTGCGTGCAGGAGGCCCGCACGGCCCGGCAGCAGGCGCTGCAGCCGCTGCAGGACGAGGAGATCGCCGAATCCCAGGCCGAGCGCGAGCAGCGTGCGGTGCAGAGCCGGCATCGCCTGCGCCAGAAGGCCCAGGATCAGGCGCTGCTCGAGGCCCAGCGTCGGAGTGCCGCCTTGATGGCGCCGCCGCCGGCCAGCATCCCGGAGGCCGCGCCGGCGGCCCGTGCGGCCTCCCGCGAGGCGCGGGCGGTGCCTGACGTCGAGAAGCAGCGGAGCGAAGCCGAGGCCGCCGCGGCGCGGCGCGCCCAGGACCAGAAGGAACGGCTGGAGAAGGCCGAGGCGCACCGCCGGCAGGTCCTGCAGCGCCTGCAGGATCGCGCCCTGCACAAGCCGCTGGCCCCGCCCCTGCCACCCGCCAGCGCCGCCTCGGCGCCCCGCTGAGGGCCTCGCCGCGGGCTCGGGCGCCCGTGTCAGGGGGGGCTCAGCCGAGCGGCTCGATCCGTACCACGGCCAGCGAGAGGTTGTCCCCGCTGCCGTGCGCTCGCTGGCGGGCCTTGTTCAGCAGCAGCTCGGCGGCCTCGCGGGGCGGCAGGCTGTGCAGCACGGTGCCGAGCTCGCGCGGATTGAAGTAGTGCCACAGGCCGTCGCTGCAGGCCATCAGGCAGTCGCCGGGCTCCAGCGGACCGATCTGGTCGGGCGTGGGCGTGGGGTCCTGCACGGTGCCCAGGCAGCCCGTCAGCAGGTTGGATTGCGGATGGGTGCTGGCCTCGGCCTCGCTGATCTTGCCTTCGTCGACGAGCCGCTGCACGTAGGAATGGTCCAGCGTGCGCTTGAGCATGTTGGGCCCGCGGAAGTAGTAGATGCGGGAGTCGCCGGTGTGCAGCCAGTGGCACTGGCGGTCCGGGGTGATCAGGTAGGCGGCGAGCGTGCTGTGCGGCTCCTCCTCGGCGGAGATGGCGGTCAGCTTGATCATCAGGTGAGCCTCGTCGGCGATCTGGCGGAGCAGGTCGGCCGGGCTTTCATCGTCGGGCGAGAAGCGCTCGAAGAGCTGCTGCGCGGTCAGCACGACCTGGTCGGCGGCCTTGCGCCCGCCGCTCTTGCCGCCCATCCCATCCGCCAGCACGGCCAGCAGGCAGCCTGGCACGCGCGGGTGCCCGATGACCTGGACCTGGTCCTGCTGGTAGGTGCGGTCGCCCCGGTGAATGCCCGTGGCGGCGTTCAGTCGAAATCCAGGATTGCTGCGGCTCATGCGGTCTCTCGAGTTTGCCCAAAACTATAATCGCGATTCCGCCACGCACCGGCGCTGCGGCCCCCATTCAGGCGCCTTTCCCCCGCGATCTACCCACAAATGGACGCAGATCTTCACTCCCTGTCACGCCAGCTGATCGAATTGCGGATGGAACACGCGGACCTGGACAGCCTCATCGACCGCGCGTCGGTCATGCTGCCCCTGGACGAGCTGCAGCTGCAGCGCCTCAAGAAGCGGCGTCTGGTCCTGAAGGACCGCATTGCCCGGCTGGAGAAGGCCAGCGATCCCGACGAGCCGGCATGAAGGCCGGCAAGCCCGGCCAGGGCCGCGCGCGCACCGCGCCGTGCCACGGTCGATCCACCCTCCCAAGACCGCTCGGGCCCCGCGCCTGACCCAGACGACGTCACGCCCTTGAGCACTTCCTTGAGCCCTTCGGCCCCCGATCCTTCCGCCGCTGACACCGCCAGCCCCCCGGCCCCGGCCGGTACCGATGCCGAGGCCGCTCCGAGCGAGCTGGAGCAATGGGTGCAGGCGGCGTTCGACCAGGGAGGGCCCCTGTCGCGGGCGGACGCCTCCTACCGCCCGCGTGCGCCGCAGCTCGCGATGACGCAGGCCGTGGCGCGGGCCATCGCGCGGCGTGAGACGCTGGTCGTCGAGGCGGGTACCGGCGTGGGCAAGACCTTCGCCTATCTCGTGCCCGCACTGCTGAGCGGCGGCCGCGCGCTGATCAGTACCGCCACGAAGAGCCTGCAGGACCAGCTCTTCCTGCGCGACCTCCCGCGGCTGTGCGAGTCGCTGTCCGTGCCGGCGCGGATCGCGCTGCTCAAGGGGCGCAGCAGCTATCTGTGCCTGCATCGCCTGGAGTACGCCCGCCACGGCGCCGAACTGCCCGACCGGCGCGCCGTGCTGGCGCTCGCCCGCGTGGAGCGCTGGGCGCAGCAGACCCGCAGCGGGGATTTCGCCGAGCTGGACGGCCTGGATGAGCGCTCGCCCGTCATCCCCATCGTGAGTTCCACGCGCGAGAACTGCCTGGGCAGCGAGTGTCCGCAGTGGAGTGGCTGCTTCGTGGTCAAGGCCCGGCGCGAGGCGATGGAGGCTGACATCGCCGTCGTCAACCATCACCTCTTCTTTGCCGACATGGCCCTGCGCGACAGCGGTGTGGCGGAGCTGCTGCCCAGCGTGGAGGTGGCGGTGTTCGACGAGGCGCACCAGCTCACCGAGGCTGGCGTGCAGTTCCTCGGGCAGCACCTCGGCACCTCGCAGCTGATCGACTTCGCGCGCGACGTGCTCGCCCTCGGCCTGACCGAGGCCCGCGGCGCGCTGGACTGGCAGGCGCTGCATGCCCAGCTGGAGCGGGCCGCCCGCGAGCTGCGCCTCGTGTGCGCGGGCCGGCTCAAGGAGCTGCGCGGTCTCATCAAGCTGCGCTGGAACGAGCGGGCCGGGGAGGAGGATTTCGCGGCGGCGCTGGCCGACGTCGCCTGCGCGGCGGACGAAGCCGCTGATGCGCTGGCCGAGGTCGAGAACGGTTCGCCGGACTTCCTGCGCCTCATCGAGCGGGCGCGCCAGCTGTCCGAGCGGGCCCATGCCTTCTCGCAGGACCCGGCGCCCGGCGCGGTGCGCTGGATCGACATCAGCCCGCACCAGGCCCGCCTCGTGGAGTCGCCCCTGGACATCCGCGAGGCCATGCAGGAGCAGCTGAAGGCGGCGCCCAAGGCCTGGGTCTTCACGTCGGCCACGCTGGGCGATGACGAGCGCCTGAGCTGGTTCACGGAGTCCGCTGGCCTGACGGACGCGCGCGTGCTGCGTGTGGGCAGCCCCTTCGACTACCCCGCCCATGCCCGGCTGTACGTCCCGCGCGGCTTCCCGAAGCCCTCCGAGCCCCATCACTCGGCCAGCGTGGCCGTGCTCGCGGCGCGCTGCGCGCAGGCGCTGGGCGGCCGTTGTTTCGTGCTCACCACCACGCTGCGGGCGCTGCAGGTGATCGGCGATGCCCTGCGCACCGAGCTGGAGACGCTCGGCGCCCCGCTCAAGGTGCTGGTGCAAGGCTCGATTCCCAAGCGCATGCTGCTCCAGCAGTTCATGGAGGACCCGCGCGCGGTGCTCGTGGGCTCGGCCAGCTTCTGGGAGGGCATCGACGTGCCGGGCGACGCGCTGCAGTGCGTGATCATCGACAAGCTGCCCTTCCCGCCGCCCAACGACCCGCTCGTCGAGGCACGGGTGCAGCGGCTGGAGAGCGAGGGGCGCAATGCCTTCGCCGACTACTTCATTGCGGAGGCCGCCATCGCGCTGAAGCAGGGGGGCGGGCGGCTGATCCGCACCGAGACGGACAAGGGCCTGCTTGTCGTCTGCGATCCGCGCATGGCCGGCATGAACTACGGTCGCCGCCTGCGGGGCGCCCTTCCGCCGATGACGCCGGTGGCGAACGAGGGCGAGGCGCTGACCTGGCTGCGCAGCCTGGCGGCGGAGCGGGCCGCGTCGCCCTGAGGCATGCCCTGGGCCATGCGCCCAGCAAAAAGGCGCATGAGCCTTCGCTGCATGCGCCTTGTGCGGGGCGGGCGCTCAGTCGCGCCCATGACCCGGATGGGTCACCAGAACTTCCACCAGGACTTCTTGGCGGCGGGCTCGTTGCCGGCCAGGTACTGGCTCTTCGGGAAACTCTTGCGCAGCACGCGCTCGGCGTCGTCGCGGAGCTTCTCGAGGCCCAGCTTGTCGTAGCTGCGCACCATGATGGACAGCGCTTCCTCGACGGCCGGAGCGGTCTCGAATTCCTTCACGGCCGACTGCGCGCGGTTGGCTGCCGCCACAAAGGCGCCGCGGTTCAGGTAGTAGCGGGCCACGTGCACTTCGTAGGCGGCCAGCGTGTTGGTGATGAAGTCGATGCGGATGGAGGCATCGGGGGCGTACTTCGATTCCGGGTACTGCTCGACCACCTGGCGGAAGGCCAGCAGGGCGTCGCGCGAGGCCTGCTGGTCGCGCTCGGACACGTCCTGGTTGGCCAGGCGGCCGAACAGGCCCATGTCCTCGTTGAAGTTGACGATGCCCTTCATGTACAGGGCGTAGTCCATTGCCGGGCTCGAGGGGTTGAGCTTGATGAAACGGTCCAGCGCGCTGATGGACTGGGCGCGGTCGCCGCTCTTGTAGTGGGCCCAGGCGATGTCCAGCTGTGCCTGCTGGGCGAGTACCGTACCGGCCGCACGGCCTTCGACCTTCTCCAAGCCCTTGATGGCGCGGTCGAAGGCGCCCGAGGCCAGGTCGTCCTTGGCCTCTGAGTACAATTTGTCCAGGCTGGCCTGCGAGTTGGGATCGTCCTTGAAGGTCGAGGAGCAGGCCGCGAGCGCCAGCACCAGGCCGCCGACCATCAGGCGGGCGAGGCCGCGCAAAGGCCTGCCGTCAGGCGAGACGGGCTGAGCGACGGGTTGAAGGCCGCGCTGCGTCGGGTGACGCTTCCCCAGGAAATCCATCATGGTCCATCGGCCAGGCGCCCAAGCGCCAGCCCAGCTGAAAAAGGAGCGGCGATTATATGGTTCAGGCTTTGGCGGACCTGAAAGCCACGCAAGAGATGGCAGCCGCCGACTTCGAGTCGGAGGCGGATGCCGAGGCAGGCGCCTCGGAGGTCGAGGTCCGGGAGGCCCGGGTGGGCTATGACGCCCAGGGGCAGCGGCTGGACAAGTTCGTGGTCGGCATGGCGCCCGAGTTCTCACGCAGCCATCTGCAGGGGCTCATCGAGCGGGGGCTGGTGCAGGTGCAGGGGCAGGTGCAGAAGACGGCGGCGCGCAAGGTGCTCGCCGGCCAGCTGGTCCGCGTGGAACTGCAGCCCACCGAGGAGAGCCAGGCCTTCCGCGCCGAGCCCATGGCGCTGGACATCGTTCACGAGGACGCCCATCTGCTGGTCGTCCACAAGCCCGTTGGCCTCGTGGTGCATCCGGCGCCCGGCAACTGGTCCGGCACGCTGATGAACGGCCTGCTGGCCCATCACGCGCAGGCGGCGCACCTGCCGCGCGCCGGCATCGTGCACCGGCTGGACAAGGACACCTCCGGCCTGATGGTCGTCGGCAAGACGCTGGAGGCCACGGCAGGGCTGTCGCGCCTCATCGCGGACCGTGACGTGCACCGCGAGTACCTGGCCTTGTGTCACGGGCGCCTGGCGGACGAGCTGCACATCGATGCCCCGATGCGCCGCGACCCGGCCTCCCGCGTGAAGATGGCCGTGCTCAGCGGCGGCAAGGCGGCGCAGACGGATGTCTACCCGCTCGCGCACACGGCCGAGGCGCCGTGGATCAGTGCCGTGCATTGCGTGCTGCACACCGGCCGTACGCACCAGATCCGGGTGCATCTGGCGCACAAGGGGTATGCGCTGCTCGCCGATGCCCTGTACGGCGGCACCCCGGCGCTGGGCCTGACGCGCCAGGCGCTGCATGCCGCCAAGCTGAGTTTCGTGCATCCCATGACGGGGGAGACGATGGTCTTCCTGGCGCCGCTGCCGCCGGATCTGGCCGAGGCCTGGGCCCAGGCGGGATTCCCCGAGCCGGCCCTCTGACGGGGGGTGATCGCGCTCAGGGTACAATCCGGCCGCAAAGCATGGAAGCAAGGGGCTCGGTGACGAGTCGCGCTGTGGGTCAGGCCTGGATTGCCGCGGAAGTTCGGCCGCAATCTGCAGGTGTGATCCACGCCGCAGCCGCTGGCTGGAGCCAGGAACCTCGCCCCATCCCATGCCGGTGCCCGGTGGTCGTCCGTGAGGGACGATCGGCACCTGACGGCGAGCGTGAGTTTCGCCACCCGAGTTGCCGGATCCTCGATGTCCCTGAATGTGCCGATGCACTGCGGCCCCCGTGCTGTCTGATGCGGGAAGCGGTGCACGCGGGCTGGGTCCCGGCAGCATGAGCTGATGTTTGCTCGAGGGCCCGCCAGGCCCTCCGTTGGAACACTGTTGAACACCATGGCCAGCTCGACGAGCAGGCGCTGCCGACACACGCGATGAACACGCAGGAAGCCAAGCGAATCCTGGAGACCGCGCTCATCTGTGCGCAGCAGCCCCTGACGATCAAGGATCTGCGCAGCCTGTTCGCCGACGAGATCGGTGCGGACAGCCTGCGGATGCTGCTGGACGACCTGGCGGACGACTGGTCGGACCGCGGCGTGGAGCTGGTCGCGATTGCCAGCGGCTGGCGTTTCCAGAGCCGCCCGGAGCTGCGGGAGTACCTCGACCGCATGCACCCGGAGAAGCCGCAGCGCTACTCGCGGGCCGTGATGGAGACGCTGGCCATCATTGCCTACCGCCAGCCGGTGACGCGGGGCGACATCGAGGACATCCGCGGCGTCGTGGTGTCCACGCAGATCGTGAAGCAGCTGGAAGACCGCAACTGGATCGAGGTGGTCGGGCACCGGGAAGCTCCGGGGCGCCCGGCGCTCTACGCGACGACGCAGCAGTTCCTGGATGACCTCGGTCTGGCCAGCCTGTCGCAGCTGCCGGCCCTGGAGGCGGCAGGGGAGCCCGGTGCGGCCTTGGTCGAGGCGCTGGAAGGGCAGGGGTCGCTGCTGGAGGCGGGTACGCCGGCCGAAGGTGGTGAGACGGCGGTGGTGACCGACGCGGGCGTGCCGTCCGCGACGGACGCCGAGGCCGGACCCGACGTGATCGAGAACATGGCCCTGTCCGCACCGCAAGGGGTGGACGAGGCGATGGAGCCCCCCGAGGGGCGAGAAGTGCAAGTTGATGAAGGCGTCCCTGGTGACGCCGCAACGGTGGTGACCGAGGTCGCTGCCGTCCCCGCTGAGCAGGAGGCCCTGGTGCCGCAGCAAGCTCAGCATCCCGATGTGAATGACAAGGTGCAAGCTGACGCATGAATGCCCATGACACCGATCCGGCCGCCGACGGCGCGGGCGCAATGAACCCCGAAGCCGAAGCGCCCAAGCCGCGCGCGCCGCGCAAGACCGCGGCCAAGAAGGCGGCCGAGGCTGCCGCTCCGGCGGCGGCAGAGGCCAGCGCCGAGGCGCCGGCGCCCAAGCCCCGCGCACCGCGCAAGACGGCGGCCAAGAAGACCGCCGAGGCGGCACCCGTGGGGGATGCCGACGCTGCGCCGGCTGGCGTGCCGGAGGCTGCGGCCGACGACGCCAAGCCCGCCAAGGCGCGCGCCCCGCGCAAGACCGTCAAGGCCAAGGCCGAGGCAGGGGATGCGGTGGCGGACGCGGTGGTGGCAGTCGCCACGCCCGCTCCCGCCGCGGCGCCCGAGGTGACCGAGTCCGCCGCCGAGACCTCTCCCCAGCAAGCGGCCGATGCGCCGGTCGCTGGTGGCGAGGAGGGGGGCGAGGACGGCCGGGGTCGTCGCAACCGCCGCCGGGGTCGTCGCGATCGCGATGGCGAGCGTGGCGAGCGTGGGGAACGCGGTGGTGAGCGTGGTGGTGAGCGTGGTGGTGAGCGTGGCGGCGAACGTCAGGCCCGTCCCGAGGCCGTGTTCACGCTGGCTCCCGAAGGCGAAGCCGCGGGAGGCGACGACGCGCCCGAAGCCTTGCTGGCTCAGGCCGGTGAGCGCTTTGCCGAGTTGCTGTCCGGCGCCTATGACGGCGAGGAGGGCGAGGAAGCCGCCGTGGCCGAGGAGGCCGCCGTCGAGGACACCAAGCGCGTGCTCGCGCCCGAACTGGACGCGCCCAAGCTGCAGAAGGTGCTGGCCCAGGCCGGCATCGGCTCGCGCCGTGACATCGAGGACATGATCGCCGAGGGCAAGATCTCGGTGAACGGCGAGGTGGCCCACATCGGCCAGCGCATCTCCTTCGGGGATCGCGTGGCCGTGAACGGCAAGCCGATCAAGGTGCGCATCCAGCCGCCGGCGCCGCGCATCATTGCCTATCACAAGCCCGCGGGCGAGGTGGTCACCCACAACGACCCGGAAGGCCGTCCGACGGTCTTCCGCCGCCTGCCCAAGCTGCACCAGGGCAAGTGGCAGTCGGTGGGGCGCCTGGACCTGAACACCGAAGGCCTGCTGCTGTTCACCAACTCCGGCGAACTGGCCAACCAGCTCATGCACCCGCGCTTCGGCGTGGAGCGCGAGTACGCCGTGCGCGTGCTGGGCACGCTCAACGAGGAGCAGCGCGCCAAGCTGCTGTCGGGCGTCGAGATCGAGGGCCAGTCGGCCAGCTTCAAGAGCATCGAGGACGGCGGCGGTGAGGGCGTGAACCACTGGTACCGCGTCATCATCACCGAAGGCCGCAACCGCGAAGTGCGCAAGCTCTTCGACGCCGTGGGCCTGACCGTCAGCCGCCTGATCCGCATCCGCTACGGCACCGTCGTGCTGCCGCGCGGCCTCAAGCGCGGCGTGTGGGTCGAGCTGGAAGACGGCGACGTGCGCGTCATCCGCCGTCTGGCGGGTGGCCCGCGCGAGGAGCGTGCCGAGCGCGGTGGCGATCGCAATGCGCAGCAACCGCAGCAGCGCGACCGCAAGAGCGGCAAGCGCCGTGGCGACCGTGCGCAAGGCACGGGTCCGCGCCCGAGCCGCCCGCAGGAGTCGCAGCAGCCGCGTCCGGAGCGCAAGGAGCGCTTCGTCGAGCCGCGCGCCCAGGACCGGGGCCGCGACCGCGATGACGACGAGGAAGACGACTTCATCCCGCGCAACATCAACCCGCTGGAGCAGACCTTCGACCGCCGCTTCGCGAGCGGCAAGTCGCGTGGCATCCCGCAGGGCTTCGGCCGCGGCGGCAGTGCGCCGGACCCGGTGGATCCCGGTCCGCGCGGCGGCAAGAAGGGCGGCGGCGGCCCCCGCGAGCCGGATCCGATGCAGACGTCGGTCGGCTACATCGGCGCTGACGCCTTCCATCGCCGCAGCGGTGGCGGCGGCCGGGGTGGTCGTGGCGGCGGCGGTGGTGGTGGTGGCCGAGGCCGCCGCTGAGCCTGCCGCTGACGGCGCAATCTCTCACAAGTCAATCGGGGCGGACACCGCCCCTGCATGTTCCCGCAGTACAATCATCGGCTTTGCCAAGCCTCAGATTCCAGGAGAAAAAATGGCCATCGAACGCACCCTTTCCATCATCAAGCCCGATGCCGTGGCCAAGAACGTCATCGGTCAGATCTACTCGCGCTTTGAAGGCGCCGGCCTGAAGGTCATCGCTTCCAAGATGGCCCACCTGTCGCGCGGCGAAGCCGAGGCCTTCTACGCCGTCCACAAGGCTCGCCCGTTCTTCAACGACCTGGTGAACTTCATGATCTCCGGCCCCGTGATGATCCAGGTGCTGGAAGGCGAAGGCGCCATCCTGAAGAACCGCGACCTGATGGGCGCCACCGACCCGAAGAAGGCCGAGAAGGGCACCATCCGCGCCGACTTCGCCGACAGCATCGACGCCAACGCCGTGCACGGCTCTGACGCTCCCGAAACCGCCGCAGTGGAAATCGCTTTCTTCTTCGCCGGCATGAACGTCTACAGCCGCTAAAACGCGCCAACGCCTCTTGCAGCGAGCCTCAAGGGGCGAGTCGCAACAAAGCCGCCTCAGGAGGCCGTCATCGCGGCCGTGCTGCCTTGTGCAGTGCCTGGGGCGGTCGGCATTTGAAGAATGAAGAGCGCCGGGCTGCCGCTGCCTGCCCGTCCCGCGCGGCGGGACATCCGCAGTGGCCCTGGCGTTTCCTTGAGAGGCAAGACCATGAACGACGCGGTCACCCCATCCGGACTCACGAACCTGCTCGGGTTCGATCTCGAAGGCCTGGCCGCGTACTGCGAGCAGCTGGGGGAGAAGCGTTTTCGCGCGACTCAGCTCTTCCGCTGGATCCATCAGAAAGGGGCGTCTGACTTCGCGCAGATGTCCGACCTGGCCAAGTCCCTGCGGGACAAGCTGGCCACCCGCGCCTACATCCAGGCCCTGCCGGTGATCTCCGAGCAGGCCTCCGCCGACGGCACGATCAAGTGGCTGTTCGACGTGGGGCAGGGCAATGCCGTCGAGGCGGTGTTCATTCCCGAGGACGATCGCGGCACGCTGTGTGTCTCCAGCCAGGCCGGCTGTGCCGTGGGCTGCCGTTTCTGCTCCACCGGCCACCAGGGCTTCAGCCGCAACCTCGAGACCTGGGAGATCCTGGCCCAGCTGTGGTTTGCCGAGCACCACCTGCGCGTGCGCCTGAACACGCCCGACCGCGTCATCAGCAACGTCGTGATGATGGGCATGGGCGAGCCGCTGCAGAACTACGCGGCCCTGGTGCCCGCGCTCAAGGTCATGCTGGACGACCACGGCTACGGCCTCTCGCGCCGCCGCGTGACGGTGTCCACCTCCGGCGTCGTGCCCATGATGGACCGCCTGCGCGAGGACTGCCCCGTCGCGATGGCGGTGTCGCTGCACGCGCCCAGCGATCCGCTGCGCGACCAGCTCGTGCCGCTGAACAAGAAGTACCCCATCGCCGAGCTGCTGGCGGCCTGCAATCGCTACCTCGACGCCGCGCCGCGCGACTTCATCACCTTCGAGTACTGCATGCTCGATCAGGTGAACGACACCCCCGAGCAGGCCGAGGAGCTGGTGCGCCTGCTCAAGGGCAAGGTGCCCTGCAAGCTCAACCTGATCCCGTTCAATCCCTTCCCGGCCTCCGGCCTGAAGCGAAGCCCCCGGGAGCGCGTGCAGGCTTTCGCCGAGGTCCTGATCCGTGCCGGCATCGTCACCACGGTGCGCAAGACGCGCGGTGACGACATCGACGCAGCCTGCGGGCAGCTCGCCGGAGAGGTGCAAGATCGCACCCGCGCGCATCTACGCATGGTGCGGCCGGTGGTTGTAGTGAAGAATGCGGCCGACCGTTCTGCCGAGGGTGCGGACTCCGTGCCCGGGCAGCCCACTACTTGATCTCGAGTCACGCCCCTCCATGATGACGTCAGCGATCGTGTTCCCGAATTCCCGCCCCGGCCGCCCCTCGGGCCGCCGTGTGCGTTCCCTGCTGCAGCAGGGCCTCCTGGCGATCTCGGCGGCGCTGCTGCTGCCCGGCTGCGCGAGCACGGGCGCCGGCAGCTCCACCGAGCCGAAGACGGACAGCGATCGCACGGATGCCGACCGCCGCTCCTCGGTCCGCATCGAGCTGGCCACCGGCTACTTCACCCGCGGCCAGTACGAGACGGCGCTGGACGAGATCAAGCAGGCCCTGGCCCTGAAGCCGGACCTGCGCGAGGCCATCAACCTGCGCAACCTCGTCTATGCCGCGATGGGCGAGACCGCCATGGCGGAGGAGGGCTTCAAGCGCGCGCTGAACTCGGCGCCGGCAGATGGTGACGCCATGCACAACTACGCCTGGTTCCTGTGCCAGCAGGGGCGTTGGACGCCGTCGCGCGCCCTGTTCGAACAGGCCCTGGCCCTGCCCAACTACCGCGGCATGGCCCGCACGCTGCTGGCCCGAGGTGTCTGCGAGGCCCGCAACGGCGAGTGGCCCGCCGCCGAGCGCAGCCTGTCCAAGGCCTTCGAGCTCGAGCCCGGCAACCCCGCCGTGGCCCTGAACCTGGCCGAGGTGCTCTACCGCCAGCAGCAGTATGAGCGCGCCCGCTTCTATGTGCGTCGCATCAACACGCAGGCTGACTTCGTGAACGCGCAGAGCCTGTGGCTGGAGCTGCGCATCGAACGCCGCCTGAACAACGGCGTGGCCGTCGATGACCTGAGCCAGCAGCTGCGCCGTCGCTTCAGCGACGCCGCGGAGACCCAGCGCTTGAGGGATGGGCGATTCGATGACTGATCGCGAGCTGTCCCCCGGGCACGAGGCGGCAGGCCTGGGCCTGCGCCGTGCCGAGCCCTCCACGGCTGGTGCGCGGCTGAAGGCGCTCCGCGAGGCGTCCGGCATGCACATCGGTGTTCTGTCGGCAACCCTGAAGGTGCCGCAGGCCCGGCTGGAAGCCCTGGAGGCGGACCGTCTGGGCGAGTTGCCCGATGCCACCTTCGCCCGGGCCCTGGCCAAGGCGGTCTGCCGCGTGCTGAAGGTGGACCCCTCGGAGGTGCTGGCCCTGCTGCCCGCCTCGACCGAACCAGGCCTGGAGCGGGTCAGCAAGGGCCTGAACCAGACGTTCAAGGCCCAGGCACTGGGCGGCGGCGGCGTCAGCCTTGCCGTGCTGCGCAAGCCTGTGGTGCTGGCGCCCGTCGGCGTGCTGCTGGCGGCAGCCGTCGTGTATTTCCTGCCTGCCGACTTCGCGGCCCGCTGGAAGGCCTCGGACGTCGGCACCGGTCCGGTGGCGGCCAGCGAGCCGGCCTTCGATCCCGCTGCCGATGCGCGCGTCGGCGCCGTCTCCACGACGGCCCCGACGCCGCTGAGCACCACGGCCCCGGCACCGGCGGCGTCCGCCCCGGCGGAGGCGAGTGCCGGGCCCGCCGTCCTCGCGCCGGCCTCCACGCCGTCCGCCCCCTCGATGCCGGGTGCGTCGGTTGCCGCCTCGGCCGCGACCGTGCCTGCGCCGGCCGTGGCGTCTGCACCGGCGCCCGTCAGCCCCCCGGCTGCCGCCGCGACGCTCCCGTCGGGGGGCACCGCCGGCCTGGCGCCGCTGCGCCTGCGGGCCAGCGCCGACACCTGGGTCGAAGTGGCGGATGCCCGCGGCCAGGTCCAGTATTCCCGCCTGATGCGTGCCGGCGACGTGGCGGACCTGCAGGTGCAGACGCCGGTCAAGGTGCGTGTGGGCAATGTCTCGGGCACCAGCCTGAGCCTGCGCGGGGAGCCCGTGGACCTGCTCGCCCGCTCCCGCGACAACGTGGCCCGACTGGAACTGCCCTGAGCTGCGCCGCCCGCGGACCGCAGCGCTGAACTAGCCGAAAGAAGTGATGAGTGTGACCCCGACGACCCCGTCCGAAACGTCCGACCGCCTCGACGCCATCGCGGCGGCCCGGCCTGCGGCCCGCCGCAGTCGCCAGGCCCGCGTGCGCTGGGGCGACCGCATCGTGACCATCGGCGGCGATGCCCCGGTGCGCGTGCAGTCCATGACGAACACGGACACCGTGGACGTCATCGAGACTGCCATCCAGGTGAAGGAGCTGGCCATCGCCGGTTCGGAGCTGGTGCGCATCACGGTCAACACGCCGGAGGCCGCCGAGGCCGTGCCGCACATCCGCGATCAGCTCGACCGCATGGGCATCGACGTCCCGCTGGTCGGCGACTTCCACTACAACGGCCACCGCCTGCTGACCGAGCATCCCGCGATGGCCCAGGCGCTGTCCAAGTACCGCATCAACCCCGGCAACGTGGGCAAGGGCGACAAGAAGGACCGCCAGTTCGCCCAGATGATCGAGGCGGCGATGCAGTACGACAAGGTCGTGCGGATCGGCGTCAACTGGGGCAGCCTGGACCAGGAACTGCTGGCCCAGATGATGGACGACAACGCCCGCCGCGCGCAGCCCTGGGATGGCCAGCAGGTCATGTACCAGGCGCTGATCCAGTCGGCCCTGAGCTCCGCCAGCTATGCCCGCGAGCTGGGCATGAACCCGGACAACATCATCATCAGCTGCAAGGTCAGCGGCGTGCAGGACCTGATCTCGGTCTACCGCGCACTGAGCCAGCGCTGCGACTACGCCCTGCACCTCGGCCTGACCGAGGCCGGCATGGGCACCAAGGGCACGGTGGCGTCGGCCACGGCCCTGTCCATCCTGCTGCAGGAGGGCATTGGCGACACCATCCGTGTCTCGCTGACGCCCCAGCCCGGCGAGTCCCGCACCCAGGAGGTCGTGGTGGCGCTGGAGATCCTGCAGTCGCTCGGCCTGCGCGCCTTCAACCCGAGCGTCACGGCCTGCCCGGGCTGCGGCCGCACGACCAGCACCACCTTCCAGGAGCTGGCCAAGCAGATCGACGACTATCTGCGCGCCCAGATGCCCATCTGGCGTGCCAAGTACCCCGGCGTGGAGAACATGAAGGTGGCCGTGATGGGCTGCATCGTCAACGGCCCTGGCGAGAGCAAGCATGCCGACATCGGCATCAGCCTGCCCGGCACCGGCGAGGCGCCCGCCGCCCCCGTGTTCATCGACGGCGAGAAGGCCCTGACCCTGCGCGGGGAGGGCATCGCGACCGACTTCCAGGCCCTGGTCGAGAACTACATCGAGAAACGTTTCGGCGCTCAGAACGCCTGAGCCCCCGCGAAAGAGTCCATGAGTGATCTGAAGAAGCAGCCGCTGCAGGCGGTGAAGGGCATGAACGACATCCTGCCGCCGGAATCGGCGCGCTGGGAGTGGCTGGAGGCCAAGATGCGCAGCGTGCTGCAGCGCTACGGCTACCAGAACGTGCGCACGCCCATCGTCGAGCCCACCGCGCTGTTCGTGCGCGGCATCGGCGAAGTGACGGACATCGTCGAGAAGGAGATGTACGCCTTCGAGGACCGCGCCGACAAGCACGGCCAGGCCGAGCATCTGGCCCTGCGGCCTGAGATGACGGCCGGCGTGGTGCGGGCCATGACCGAGCATTCCTTCCTGCGCGATTCGGGCCGCCGCCTCTATTACTTCGGCCCGATGTTCCGTCGCGAGAAGCCGCAGAAGGGGCGTTACCGGCAGTTCCACCAGATGGGCGTCGAGGCCCTGGGCTTCGCGGGGCCCGACGTGGACGCCGAGGTCATCCTGATGGGCAGCCGCCTGCTGCGGGAGCTCGGCTTGCTGGACGGTGAGCATTTCCGTCTCGAGCTCAACTGCCTGGGCGCCCCCGATGAGCGCCGCGCCCACCGCGAGGCCCTGGTGGCCTACCTCGAGCAGCACAAGGCCATGCTGGACGAGGACAGCCAGCGTCGCATGTACAGCAACCCGCTGCGCGTGCTCGACACCAAGAATCCCGCCCTGCAGGACATGGCCAATGGGGCCCCCAAGCTGCTGGACTTCCTGGGCGAGGCCTCGCTGGCGCACTTCAACGGCGTGCGCGCCATCCTCGATGCGGCGGGTGTGAAGTACACCATCAACCCGCGCCTCGTGCGGGGGCTGGACTACTACAACCTGACCGTCTTCGAGTGGATCACCGACAAGCTCGGGTCGCAGGGCACCGTCTGCGGGGGTGGCCGCTACGACGGCCTGATCGAGCAGCTGGGTGGCAAGCCGGCGCCCGCCGTGGGCTTCGGCATGGGCATCGAGCGCATGCTGCTGCTGCTGGAGGAAGTGGGTGTCGCGCCGGATGCCCCGGTGCCGGATGCCTATGCCATCGTGCCTTCGGCCAGTGGCCTGCCGCAGGTGATGGTGGCCCTGGAGGGCCTGCGCGCCGAGGGCGTCACCGTGGTGATGCATCCGGGGCAGTCCAGCATGAAGTCTCAATTCAAGAAGGCCGATGCCAGCGGTGCACGCGTGGCGCTGATCTTCGGCGATGACGAACTTGCCCGCGGCGAAGTGGGGCTCAAGCCCTTGCGCAACGAAGGCGAAGCCCAGTCCCTGCGCAAGCTGGCCGAGGTGGCTTCCTGGGCACACGAACTCCGCAACGCATAATCGCGGCTCAATCACCCCATTCCCTACCGAACACAAGCAATGGCGTCGCATCTCGATCTGGAAGAACAGGAACAACTGGAAGCGCTCAAGGCCTTCTGGAAGCAATGGGGCAATCTCATCAGCGGCGGCCTGACCGTCGTGCTGCTGGCCTATGCCGCCTGGATGGGCTGGAACTGGTGGCAGCGTGACCAGGGCGCCAAGGCCACGGCACTGTACGAGCAGCTGTCCAACCAGGTGGAAGCGGGCGATGTGGACAAGGCCAACGCGGCCTTCGCGATCCTGAAGGAGCGCTTCCCGTCCACCGTGGCCGCGGCCCAGGGCGCGCTGCTGCAGGCCCGCCTGCAGCATGACAAGCAGAACGATGACGGCGCTCGCGCCACGCTGGCCTGGGCGGCTCAGAACGGCGCTGACGCCCTGTACCAGGACATCGCCCGCCTGCGTCTGGCCGCGCTGCAGATCGACGCCAAGCAGCTCGACGAAGCCGGCAAGACCCTGGACGCCGTGAAGACGGCCGACTACGCCGCGCTCGTGGCGGACCGCCGCGGCGATCTGGCCGTGCTGCAGTCGAAGCCCGAGGTCGCCAAGGCCGAGTACCTGAAGGCCTACCAGGGCCTGGACAAGAACCTGGACTACCGCCGTCTGGTCGAGGCCAAGCTGGCCACCCTCGGCGCGGCCGTCCCGGAAGATGCCAAGGACGCCAAGGACGCAGCCAAGGAGTCCGGCAAGTGAGCACGACCTCCCTGAACCTGCTGCGTCGCGGGCTGCTGCTGGCCACCGTGCCGGCCCTGCTGTCGGCCTGCTCGCTGTTCTCCACCTCCAAGGAAGCCAGGCCCGCGGCGCTGGAGACCGTGACGCCGGCCATCGCCGGCAAGGTCGTCTGGCAGCAGCGTCTGGACAGCATCCGTTTCCCGCTGAACACCGTGGCGCTGGCCGACAGCTTCGTCGTCGCGGACGGTGACGGCCGCATCGAACGCCTGAAGGCGGCCGACGGCACCGTGGTCTGGCGTGCCGACCTGAAGGAGCGGCTGGCAGCCGGCGTGGGCAGCGACGGCCGCTACGCCGCCGTGGTGACCCGCAACAATGAGCTGGTGTCCCTCGACGAGGGCAAGACCCTGTGGCGCAAGCCGCTGGCCGTGCCCATCCTGACCGCCCCCCTGGTGGCGGGCGAGCGCATCTTCGTGCTGACGGTCGACCGCGCCGTGCTGGCCTTCGATGCGATCGATGGCCGCAAGCTGTTCGAGGTGCGCCGCCCGGGTGATCCGCTGACGCTCCTGCAGCCCGGTGCCATCACCAGCTACAAGGACACCCTCGTCGTCGGCCAGGGCTCGCGTCTGGCGGGCGTCGATCCGCTGCGCGGCACCATCCGCTGGGAAGCCAACGTCGCCAATCCCCGTGGGACCAACGAGGTGGAACGCCTGGCCGATGTGGTCGGCCCCCTGGTGCGCACCGGCGAGCTGCTGTGCGCCCGTGGCTTCCAGTCCGCGGTCAGCTGCATCAACGCCGAGCGTGGCTCGACCGTCTGGACCCGCAACGTGGGCGGCGCCATGGGGGTGGGCGGCGACGCCCAGGCCATCGTGGCGGCGGATGCCTCCGATCGCCTGACGGCCTGGCGCACCAGCAATGGCGACGTGCTCTGGAATGCCGAGCAGTTCCTGAACCGCAAGCTCTCCGCACCGCTGCTGCTGGGCCAGAGCGTGGTCGTGGGGGACTTCGAAGGCCAGGTGCACTTCCTGAATCGCGACACCGGCAAGACGCAGCTGCGCCTGCCGACGGACGGCTCGGCGATTGCCGCGGCGCCGGTGGCCGCCGGCAACACCATCCTCGTCGTGACCCGCAATGGAGGCCTGTTCGCGCTGCGGCCCCAGTGAGGCCGCGCGCCTGTGGCGCCTCCCGTTTTTTGAAAGAAGAACAAGAACATGAAACCCGTGATCGCCCTGGTGGGCCGCCCCAATGTGGGCAAGTCCACGCTGTTCAACCGGCTGACCAAGAGCCGTGACGCCATCGTGGCCGACTTCGCCGGCCTGACGCGCGACCGGCACTATGGCGACGGCCGTCTCGGTGACCGCGAGTTCATCGTCATCGACACCGGGGGCTTCGAGCCCGACAGCTCCACCGGCATCGTCAAGGAAATGGCCAAGCAGACGCGCCAGGCCGTGGCCGAGGCCGATGCCGTGGTCTTCGTCGTCGACATCCGCCTGGGCCTCTCCGCCCAGGACCAGGACATCGCCCGCTACCTGCGTGCCTGCAACAAGCGCATCTACCTCGCCGTCAACAAGGCCGAGGGCATGAGCGAATCGCCCCTGCTGGGCGAGTTCCACGAGCTGGGCATGGGTGAACCCCATCCCATCTCCGCGGCCCATGGCCAGGGCATTCGCAGCATGCTCGAGGCCGTGCTGGAAGGCTTTGACTACGGCGATGAGGACGGGGAGGGCGCCGAGGAAGAGCAGGTGATCCGCCTGGCCGTCGCCGGCCGGCCGAACGTCGGCAAGAGCACGCTGATCAACACCTGGCTGGGTGAGGAGCGCCTCGTCGCCTTCGACATGCCGGGCACCACGCGCGATGCCATCTCGGTGGACTTCGAGCGCCAAGGCCAGAAGTTCAAGCTCATCGACACCGCGGGCCTGCGACGCAAGGGCAAGGTCTTCGAGGCCATCGAGAAGTTCTCGGTCGTCAAGACGCTGCAGGCCATCGCGGATGCCAACGTCGTGCTGCTGCTGATCGACGCCACGCAGGGCGTCACCGACCAGGACGCGCACATCGCCGGCTACATCCTCGACAGCGGCCGCGCCGTGGTCGTGGCCATCAACAAGTGGGATGCCGTCGACAGCTACCAGCGCGAGATGCTGCAGCGTTCCATCGAGGCCCGCCTGTCCTTCCTGAAGTTCGCGCCGGTGCTCAACATCTCGGCGCTCAAGCGGCAGGGCCTCGGTCCGCTGTGGAATGCGCTGGCCGATGCGTATTCGTCGGCCTACAAGAAGATGACCACGCCGGTGCTCACCCGCCTGATCCAGGAAGCCGTGCAGCATCAGCAGCCGCAGCGCTCCGGCGTGTCGCGTCCCAAGCTGCGCTATGCGCACCAGGGGGGCATGAATCCGCCGATCGTGGTGATCCACGGCAATGCCCTGGACAGCGTCTCCGATGCCTACAAGCGCTACCTGGAGGGCCGCATCCGCGCCCACTACAAGCTCTCGGGCACGCCGCTGCGCATCGAGATGCGCTCATCCAAGAATCCATTCCTGGATAAGGATGACTGATTCCCGGGCGCGGGGAAACCCGCGGCTGTGTTAAGGTGCCGTTCTCCCTTCCCCTCTCACAACACGGAGCATATCGTGAGCAACAAAGGACAACTCCTGCAAGACCCCTTCCTGAACCTCCTGCGCAAGGAGCATGTGCCGGTGTCCATCTACCTGGTCAACGGCATCAAGCTGCAGGGCCACATCGAGTCCTTTGACCAATATGTCGTGCTGCTGCGCAACACGGTCACTCAGATGGTCTACAAGCACGCCATTTCGACGGTGGTTCCCGGCCGCGCCGTGAACTTCCACGCCAACGACGGCGCCGAAGGCGCTGCCTGAGAGGACTCGCCGTCACGGCTGATGCCGTGACGGCCTCCACCGACCTTGAGTTCTTCAAGCCATTCCGCCGCGACGCCGCCCTCCGAGGCGGCGCGCGCCATTCTTGTGGGCGTCGATTTCGGACGCGGCGCCCCGTTCGATCCCACGCTGGACGAGCTGGCCCTGCTGGCCGCCTCGGCCGGGGACACGCCCGTGGCCCGCGTGACCGCGAAGCGCCAGGCGCCCGATGCCGCGCTGTTCGTCGGGTCCGGCAAGGCCGACGAGATCAAGCTGCTCGTGCAGGCCCACGGCGCCCACACGGTGCTCTTCGACCAGGCCATTTCGCCGGCCCAGCAGCGCAATCTGGAGCGTGTCCTCGGTGTGCCGGTCGCAGATCGCACGGCCCTGATCCTCGAGATCTTCGCCGCCCGCGCCAAGAGTCATGAGGGCAAGCTGCAGGTCGAGCTGGCCCGCCTCCAGTACCTTGCGTCGCGCCTCGTGCGACGCTGGAGCCACCTGGAGCGCCAGAGCGGGGGCATCGGCATGCGCGGCGGCCCCGGCGAGGCCCAGATCGAGCTGGACCGCCGGATGATCGACGACCGCATCAAGAGCATCAAGGAGCGGCTCAAGAAGGTGCAGCGCCAGCGCAGCACCCAGCGCCGTGCGCGGGCCCGCAACGGCGTGTTCCGCGTCTCGCTGGTCGGCTACACGAACGCCGGCAAGTCCACGCTCTTCAATGCGCTGGTGAAGGCCCGCACCTACGCAGCCGACCAGCTCTTTGCCACGCTGGACACCACCACCCGCTCGCTGTACCTCGAGGAGGCGTCCACCAGCGTGTCGCTGTCGGACACCGTGGGCTTCATCCGCGACCTGCCTCACAAGCTCGTGGAGGCCTTCCAGGCCACGCTGCAGGAGGCGGCCGATGCCGACCTGCTCCTGCATGTGGTCGATGCGGCGTCGCCGGTGCTGGACGAGCAGATGGTCGAGGTCGAGCGCGTGCTCGAGGAAATCGATGCCGCCGGCATCCCGCAGCTGCTGGTCTACAACAAGCTGGACCGCCTTGAGGACAACCAGCGCCCGCGCCAGCCCTCGGACTGGATGGAGCGCCCGAACGGCCAGCGCGTGCCGCGCATCTTCGTCAGCGCCCTGAGCGGCGAGGGCCTGGACCTGCTGCGCGCCCAGATTGTCACCAGCATGCGGGAGCAAGGCCTGACCCCCGACGCAGCGCCGCACGACCCGCGCTTGATTTCCCTGGCCCAGCCGCCACATGAGGACGAATGGTCCGCGCCGCCGGGGCCTTCCGAATCCGGAGGCCAAAGCGATGGACAATGACCCCGCGCCCAATTCCAACACACAGGCATGAGCATGAATCACGCTGAGCGCGCCGCTGGCGCCCCCACGCTGCGAGAGACCGCTGCTGCTGCAGCGTCGCTGCTGAGAGCTTTGATGACGCCGCGCACCCGTCGCGATGGTGCTGTGCTCAACAATGGCCGCAATGACGGCCCGCCCGATCTCGACGAGCTCTGGCGCGATTTCAACCGCAAGCTCTCCGGCTTCTTCGGCGGTCGAGGCGGCGGCTCCGAACCCCAGCCGGGCGGTTCCGGTCCCGACATGCGCAGCGCTGGCGTGGGCATGGGCCTGATCGGTGGTGTCGTGGCCCTGGCCTGGCTCGGCAGCGGCTTCTTCACGGTGCAGGAAGGCGAGCAGGCCGTCATCACGTCCTTCGGCAAGTACAGCCGGACGGTCGAGGCCGGCTTCCAGTGGCGCCTGCCCTATCCCTTCCAGGCTCACGAGACCGTCGCCGTGACGCAGCTCCGTTCGGTGGAAGTCGGACGCCTGAACCAGGTGCCGGTCACCGGCCTGCGGGACTCCTCCATGCTGACGCAGGACGAGAACATCGTGGACATCCGCTTCACGGTGCAGTACCTGCTCAAGGACGCGCGCGACTACCTCTTCGAGAACCGCGATCCGGACGAGGCGGTCCGCCAGGCCGCCGAGTCGGCCGTGCGCGAGATCGTCGGCAAGTCCAACATGGATTCCGTGCTGTACGAGCAGCGTGACGCCATCGCCGCCGAGCTCGGCAAGTCGGTGCAGGCGCAGCTGGACCGCCTCAAGGCCGGCATCCAGATCAAGAACGTCAACGTCGGCAGCGTGCAGGCCCCCGAACAGGTGCAGGCGGCCTTCGACGACGCCTTCAAGGCCGGCCAGAACAAGGAACAGCTCAAGAACGAGGGCGAGGCCTACGCCAACAGCGTGATCCCCGAGGCCCAGGGCAAGGCTGCGCGCCTGCGCCAGGAGGCCGAGGGCTACCGCTCGCGCGTGATCGCCCGTGCCGAGGGTGATGCGCAGCGCTTCAAGTCGGTGCTGGTCGAGTACCAGAAGGCGCCGGCCGTCACGCGCGACCGCATCTACATCGACACCATGCAGCAGATCTACAGCGACGTCACCAAGGTCATGGTGGACAGCCGCAACGGCTCGAACCTGCTGTACCTGCCGCTGGACAAGCTGATGCAGCAGGGCAACTCCAGCGTCACGAGCACCACGCCGGTCCCGGTGACCGTCGAGCCGGCGCCTGCCGCCACCGCACCGGTGGATCGCAACCGCGATGCCCTGCGCAATCGTGAAGGCCGTTGAGGGAGCGACGACATGAACCGAATCACTAGCATCGTGCTGGGCGCGCTGGTCGCCTTCATGGTCCTGAGCTCGACGATGTACGTCGTGGACCAGCGCCAGTTTGCCGTCGTGTATGCCCTCGGCGAGATCAAGGAAGTGGTCAGCGAGCCGGGCCTGAAGTTCAAGGCGCCGCCGCCGTTCCAGAACGTGGTCTTCCTGGATCGCCGCGTGCAGACGCTGGACAACCCCGATCCCCGCCCGATCTTCACTGCCGAGAAGAAGAGCCTGGTGCTCGACTGGCTGGTGAAGTGGCGCGTGACCGATCCCCGCCAGTTCATCCGCAACAGCGGCAGCACCATGAGCGCCGTGAATGCCCGCCTGAGCCCCATCGTGCAGGCGGCGCTGAACGAGGAAGTCACCAAGCGCGATGTCCGGGCCGTGCTCGCCACGGAGCGCGACAAGGTCATGCAGGACGTGCGCCGCCGCCTGGTCGAGGAAGCCAAGCAGTTCGGCATCGAGATCCTGGACGTGCGGATCAAGCGCGTGGACTTCGCGGCGAACATCACCGAGGCGGTCTATCGCCGCATGGAGTCCGAGCGCAAGCGCGTGGCGAATGAATGGCGCGCCACCGGCAGCGCCGAGGCGGAGAAGATCCGCGCCGATGCGGACCGTCAGCGTGAAGTCATCCTGGCCGAGGCCTACCGCGATGCGCAGCTGATCAAGGGCGAGGGCGATGCCAAGGCTTCGGCCCTGTATGCCGAGGCCTTTGGCCGCGACCCGCAGTTTGCGCAGTTCTACCGCTCGCTCGAGGCCTACCGCGCGGTGTGGAAGAACAAGTCGGACGTGATGGTGCTCGATCCGAACTCCGAGTTCTTCAAGGCCATGCGCGGCGCACCGACCGGTCCCGCAGCGCCGGCCAAGAAGTAAGCGCCGCCACCGCACAGCAGATCTGCCCCGCCCTCGAGCGGGGCTTTTTCGATGAGTCTCGACCTTCTCTGGACCGCCCTGGCCTTGATGCTCGTGATCGAGGGGCTGCTGCCGCTGCTGCAGCCGGCACGCTGGCGCGCGCTGTTCCAGCGCATGACCGCCCTCAGCGACGGCCAAATCCGCTTCGTCGGGCTGGCCAGCGTGGCCTTCGGGCTGATCGGGCTCCTGCTGCTGCGCTGAGCCCCTGAGCCGCCCGGCGCTGCCAGGGCAGGGTGGCCGCCCGCGGTTCACCCGTTGTGCGTGACCCGCATTTGCGCGTCACGTAGGCTCGCCTGTTCGTCCGTCCGGGACTTCCCGGTACAATGCCGTTTTTAACCCCCCCAGAAACGTCCATGGCCTCTGCTTGGCTGCTGCCCGAGCACATTGCTGACGTCTTGCCCTCCCAGGCTCGCCGTATCGAAGAACTCCGGCGTGAACTCCTGGATCTGGCGCGGACCTACGGCTGCGAACTGGTGATGCCTCCCATGCTGGAGCACCTCGAGTCGCTGCTCACCGGTACGGGTCGTGAACTGGACCTCAAGACCTTCAAGCTCGTCGACCAGTTGTCCGGTCGCAGCCTCGGCCTGCGCGCGGACACCACGCCGCAGGTCGCGCGCATCGACGCCCACCTGCTGAACCGTGCCGGCGTGACGCGCCTGTGCTACTGCGGTCCCGTGGTGCACACGCGGCCGGAAGGGCTGCATGGCAGCCGCGAGCCGCTGCAGTTCGGCGTCGAGATCTATGGCCATGCCGGCCTGGAAGCCGACCTCGAAGTGCAGGAGCTGGCCATCGCCACGCTGCGCAAGGCCGGCCTGACCGGCATCACGCTGGACCTGGGCGATGCCCGCCTGGTGCAAGGCGTGCTGGGCGAGCTGAAGCTGCCAGCGGATACGCTGGATGCCATCGTCTCGGCCCTTGCCGCGAAGGATGCGGCGAACCTGGCCCAGGCGACGGCGGGCATGCCCGCTGTCGTGGCTCAGGGTCTGCAGGCCCTGATCGGCCTGTATGGTGGCCTCGAGGTCCTCGACCAGGCGCGTGCGCAGCTGCCGGATCATCCGCTGATCCGTGCGGCGCTGGACGACCTGCGCTGGCTGTCCAGCCACCTGCGCGAGAGCCATCCGGACCTGCGCCTGGGCTTCGACCTGGCGGATCTGCGGGGCTATGCCTACTACAGCGGCATGCGTTTCGCCCTCTATGCCGCCGGTTGCAGCGATGCCGTGCTGCGCGGCGGGCGCTACGACGAGGTGGGGGCCGTGTTCGGCCGCCGCCGTCCGGCCGTGGGCTTCAGCCTTGACCTGAAGACGCTGGTGGCGCTGAGCCCCGTCACGCCGCTGCGGGCCGCCGTGCGCGCCCCCTGGGGCGAGGACGCGGCCCTGCGCGCTGCCGTGCGAGCCTTGCGTGAGCAAGGGGAAACTGTCGTCTGCGTGCTGCCCGGGCACGAGCACGAGAACGACGAATTCGACTGCGACCGCGAACTGGTCACTGTTGGCGGGCAATGGGTGGTGCGCGCGCGTTGACGCGGCCCGCCAATCTGAATACTTTTCATTGGATGAGCATCATGCACAGTGAGATCGCGCGCGGCCGTAATGTGGTCGTTGTGGGCACCCAGTGGGGTGACGAAGGCAAGGGCAAGGTCGTCGACTGGATGACCGACCACGCACAGGGCGTGGTGCGCTTCCAGGGCGGCCACAACGCCGGCCACACGCTGGTGATCAAGGGCGTGAAGACGGCCCTGCAGCTGATTCCGTCGGGCATCATGCGTGACGGCGTGGCCTGCTACATCGGCAACGGCGTGGTGGTGGATCCGGCCCATCTGGTGTCCGAGATCGAGCGCCTGGAGAAGGCCGGCGTGGACGTGCGCTCGCGCCTCTACATCAGCGAATCCTGCCCGATGATCCTGCCCTTCCACGTGGAGGTGGACAAGGCCCGCGAGGCGCTGCGCGAGAGCAGCGGCAGCGGCAAGATCGGCACCACGGGCAAGGGCATCGGCCCGGCTTACGAGGACAAGGTCGCCCGCCGCGCCCTGCGCCTGCAGGACCTGAAGCACCCCGAGCGCTTCGCCAAGAAGCTGCGCGAGCTGCTGGATCTGCACAACCACGCACTGACGGGCTACCTGAACGCCAGCGCGCTGGAGTTCCAGCCCATCTTCGACAAGACCATGGCCCTGGCCGAGCAGGTCAAGCCCATGCTGGCTGACGTCGGCTACATGCTTCACAAGGCCCACAAGGCCGGCGCGAACATCCTGTTCGAGGGCGCCCAGGGCACGCTGCTGGACATCGACCACGGCACCTACCCCTACGTGACCTCCAGCAACTGCGTGGCCGGCAATGCCGCCGCCGGTGCGGGCGTCGGTCCGCAGATGCTGCACTACATGCTGGGCATCACCAAGGCCTACACCACCCGCGTGGGCTCGGGCCCGTTCCCGACCGAGCTCGAGTGGGAGAAGGAAGGCACCGTCGGCTACCACCTGTCCACCGTCGGCCAGGAGCGCGGCACCGTGACGGGCCGTGCCCGCCGCTGCGGCTGGCTGGACGCCGCCGCCCTCAAGCGCTCGATCATCATCAACGGCATCACGGGCCTGTGCCTGACGAAGCTGGACGTGCTGGATGGCCTCAAGGAAATCCAGATGTGCGTCGGCTACGAGCTGAACGGCAAGCAAGTCGACATCCTTCCGCTGGATGCCGACGAGATCGTGGCCTGCAAGCCCATCTACGAGACCTTCCCGGGCTGGACGGAAAGCACCTTCGGCGTCACGAACTGGGATGCGCTGCCGCTGAACGCGCGGCGCTACCTGGAGCGTGTGCAAGAGGTCATCGGCGCGCCGATCGACATGGTGTCCACGGGTCCGGACCGCGAGCACACCATCCTCCTGCGCCATCCCTACCAGGGCTGAGCCCCTCTCAACGATCACATCGCATTTGGAGTAAGCATCTATGTTGACCGACGACGGCAAGCACCTGTACGTGTCCTGGGACGAATACCACCTGCTGACGGAGCGTCTGGCACTCAAGGTGCATGCTTCCGGCTGGGAGTTCGACCAGATCCTGTGCCTGGCCCGCGGCGGCGTCCGCCCGGGTGATGTGCTGTCCCGCGTGTTCGACAAGCCGCTGGGCATCATGTCCACGAGTTCCTATCGCGCCGAGGCCGGCACCATCCAGGGCCGCCTGGACATCGCCAAGTACATCACCATGCCCAAGGGCGAGCTGGCCGGCCGCGTGCTGCTGGTGGACGACCTGGCCGATTCCGGCGTCACGCTCAAGGCCGTGGTCGAGCGCCTGCGTGGCATGCCCTCGGTGAAGGAGCTGCGTTCCGCGGTGATCTGGACGAAGTCGGTCTCGACCTACACGCCGGACTACTACGTCGAGATGCTGGAGACCAGCCCCTGGATCCATCAGCCTTTCGAGATCTACGACGACATGCGCCCCGACGCGCTGGCCAAGAAGTTCTCGGTCTGATCCTCCACGCCCTGCCATGCGACGGCGCGTCATTGCCGTCGCACACGCCGCCAGGCGCGCCGCCCCGTTCCATGACGGGCGACGCGCCTTTTTCATGGGCGCGCGCGCCGCGCCGCTCGCCTGTTTGTGCTCCGGCGGGGCAGGGCGGGGGTCAGGTGTTGCGTGAGATGTCGTGCGGGGTGTTGCGCAAGGTGTTGCGCATGGGCGCCGGGACGCCTGGCGCACGGGCATCGCACTTGTGTGTTTGGCGTGCCGCAAAGCAAAATGGCTGCAGGTCTTTCGATCTGCAGCCATTCACCGTCGAGGGCCTCAAAACAGAGGCCGCAAAAACAAAAGCCAGCTCTGCAGAACAGAAGCTGGCTTTTGCAAGCATTTGGTGCCCAGGAGAGGACTCGAACCTCCACGGAGTTACCCGCTAGTACCTGAAACTAGTGCGTCTACCAATTCCGCCACCTGGGCAAGGTTTCCAAGCTTTTTGTTCAAACCCGATCACATGAACTATGATCTCTCTGAACGAATTGCCTGGCCGTTTCAGGAAAGCTGAGATTCTATCATCAAAAATTTTAAGAACACAAGTGGTCCCGGCAACAATGCCGGTTCGCAGGCAGCGCTGCTGAGTGAAGTCGAGGGTGTGGTGCAGGGGCACCGCGACGGGCACGGCTTCCTCATCCCCGATGACGGGCAGCCCGACCTCTACCTGTCCTCCCAGGAAATGCATGCCGTGATGCACGGCGACCGCCTGCGGGCGCGCATCGTGCGCTATGACAAGCGCGGGCGCCCGGAAGGCCGGGTGCTGGAGATCCTCGACCGCAAGAAGCGTCCCATCATCGGCCGCCTGCTGCTCGAGTCGGGCGTCTGGCTCGTGGCGCCGGAAGACAAGCGCTACGGGCAGGACATCCTCGTGCCGAAGAACGCCATCGCGAATGCGACGGCGGGTCAGGTGGTGGCGGTCGAGCTGACCGAGCCGCCTTCGCTGTACTCGCAGCCCGTGGGGCGCGTGACCGAGGTGCTGGGCGAGATCGACGATCCCGGCATGGAAATCGAGATCGCGGTGCGCAAGTACGAGGTCCCGCATCGCTTCAGCGCCGAGACCCTCGCGCAGGCCGCCAAGCTGCCGGATCGCGTGCGAGCGGTGGACATGAAGAACCGCGTGGACCTGCGTGACGTGCCGCTGGTCACCATCGACGGCGAGGATGCCCGCGACTTCGACGATGCGGTGTACTGCACGCCTCACAAGCAGGGGCGCGGCAAGACGGCGTTCAAGGGCTGGCGCCTGCTGGTCGCCATTGCCGACGTCAGCCATTACGTGAAGCCCGGCGAGGCGCTGGACCTCGATGCCTATGAGCGCGCCACGTCGGTCTACTTCCCGCGCCGCGTCATCCCTATGCTGCCGGAGAAGCTCTCCAACGGCCTGTGCTCGCTGAACCCGGACCAGGACCGTCTGTCCATGGTCTGCGACATGCTGGTCACGGAGGAGGGCGAGACCTTTGCCTATCAGTTCTATCCGGCCGTGATCTGCTCGCATGCGCGGCTCACCTACAACGAGGTGGCTGCCGTGCTGGCGAACACGCACGGCCCCGAGGCCGCGCGCCGCAAGGGCCTGGTGCCGCACCTGCTGCACCTGCACGAGGTCTACCGGGCCCTGCTGAGCCAGCGCCAGCGGCGCGGTGCCGTCGACTTCGACACGGTCGAGACGCAGATCGTCTGCGACGACAACGGCCGCATCGAGAAGATCATCCCGCGCACCCGCAATGACGCCCACCGCCTGATCGAGGAAGCCATGCTGGCCGCCAACGTCTGCGCGGCGGACTTCATCGCCGGAGGCAAGCACCATTCGCTGTACCGCGTCCACGAGGGCCCGACGCCCGAGAAGCGCACGGTGCTGCAGGCCTATCTGCGGGCCCTGGGCATCGGCATGGGGCTGTCGGACGACCCCTCGCCCGGTGAGTTCCAGGCCATCGCCCAGGCCACCAAGGACCGTCCGGACGCCACGCAGATCCACACCATGCTGCTGCGCTCCATGCAGCAGGCGATCTACACGGGGGCCAATGCCGGCCATTTCGGCCTGGCCTACCAGGCCTACACGCACTTCACGAGTCCGATCCGGCGCTACCCCGATCTGCTGGTGCATCGCGTGATCAAGGCCATGCTGGGCAACAAGCGCTACCAGCTGGATCCGGCCAAGATGGACGTGCCTACGCCGCCCAAGCGGCCCGGCAGGGCCAAGCCGATCAATCCGGCGTCGGCGAGCACCGAGGTCGAACGCTGGGAAGTGGTGGGGGCGCACTGCAGCGCCAACGAGCGCCGCGCCGACGAAGCCTCGCGTGACGTCGAGGCCTGGCTCAAGTGCCGCTACATGCGCGAGCACCTGGGCGAGGAGTTCAGCGGCACCGTCAACGCGGTGACGAGCTTCGGCCTGTTCGTGCAGCTGGATGCGCTCTTCGTCGAAGGTCTGGTCCACATCACCGAGCTGGGCGGCGAGTACTACCGATTCGACGAGGTGCGCCAGGAGCTGCGCGGCGAGCGCACGGGCATCCGCTACGCCACGGGCGCGCGGGTGCAGGTGCAGGTCAGCCGCGTGGACCTCGACGGCCGCAAGATCGACTTCCGCCTCGTGCGGGAGACCGACGAGTCGCGCCCGTCCGCCCGTCCGCCACGTGACAAGACCGGCCAGGCAGCGCCCCGCCAGCCGACGGACAAGCTGGTCGAGGTGCAGCGCCAGGACCGCGAGGTCAAGGCCAGCGGCAAGCGTGCACGCTCGGGGAGCGCCTCGCGCAGTGGTGGCGCCACGGCGGCCTCGCCCGTGAAGGCGCGCAAGGCTGCGGCGCGTCAGGCGACGGAGTCCGGCAAGCCGCGCAAGCGCCGCTGAAGCCGACCGCCGGGCCTTGCCCGGCGCCGCCGCTTCAGGGCTTCATGGCAGCGGCGGCTGCAAGGCGTGCATCTGCTCGATGAGGTCGGCGGCGCGCAGCGGTGCGCGCGCCCCCTGGGCGGCCTCGCCATGGCGGGCGACGCTGCGTGTGGCGACCTCATGGGGCGCTTCACGCGACTGCTGTGCCCACAGCCCGCCCATCCACCCCGCCAGCACGTCCCCCGTGCCGGCGCCCGCGAGCGCGGCATTGCCGCTGCCATTGAGGTGCAGTGGCTCGCCCGGGCTGGCGATGAGGGTGCCGGAGCCCTTGAGCACTACGGTGCAGTCGAATGCGGCCGACAGCGCGCGCGCGGCGCCCAGCCGGTCGTTCTGCACCTGGCCCACGGTGTGGCCGAGCAGCCGGGCGGCCTCCAGGGGATGCGGTGTCAGCACCGTCTGCAGGCCCCGCGCCCGCCGGCTGCCGAGCGCCTGCCGGGCCAGTGCGTTGGTCGCGACGCTGTTCAGCCCGTCGGCATCGAGCACCAGGCGGTGGGCGTGCTGGAGGAGTGGCTGCAGCAGGCCGGCACTGTCGAGGGCCGTGCCGGCGCCGCAGCCGGCCACGAGGGTCAGGTCTTGCCAGGCGGTGCTGTCATCGAGACGGCCGGCGCTGCCATCGGGCCAGTCCATGAGTTCCGGCCGGCGGTGCTCGGCCGCGCGGCGGATGTGCTCAGGGCCGAGGCTCAGCGTCTTCACGAACACCTTGCCGGCACCGGCCGCCAGCGCGGCGCAGGCCGCCAGCTCGGCGGCGCCCTGCATGTGGGCGGCGCCGCCCACGACCAGCACCTGCCCGTAGCTGCCCTTGTGGCTGGCGTGGGCGCGGACGTCCGGTGCAGGCGGCCGCCCCGGATCGCCAGGGGCGATGAGCCAACCGGCGTCGCCGCGCGGGACGTGGAGGCCCAGGGTGTCGAGCCAGATCCGGCCGGCGAGATCACGGCCTTGTGCCGTGAAAAGGCCCGGCTTGAGGCTCAGCAGGCACAGGGTGTGATCGGCACGGGCGACGGCGCCGGGGCGCCCGTCAGCGTCCTGGCAAGGCTGGCCCGTGTCGCCCTGCAGGCCGCTGGGCAGGTCCACGCTGAGCACGGGCACGCCCCCGGCGCGGAGCGCGGCGATGGCCTCGGCCAGCGCGCCCTGTGGTGGCCGCTGCACGCCCAGCCCCAGCAGGGCATCGATGAAAAGATCGCAGTCCGCGGGCGGGCAGGGCGCGGCGCCGAGGCGGACGTGCCCGTTCGGCGCCGACGTCAGCGGGGCCAGCGCATCCAGGGCCCATTGCGCGTCGGCAGGCAGCGGCTTGCCGGCATTCAACAGGCTGACATGGACGTCCAGCCCCTGAAGGGCGAGATGCCGCGCGGCCACGAGGCCGTCGCCGCCATTGTTGCCGGGCCCGCAGGCCACCCAGACGCGGCGGGCATGCGGGGCGACGGCGAGGGCGAGCCTGGCCACCGCCAGGCCGGCGCGGGCCATCAGGGCATGGGCGGGAGCGGCCGCGAGGGCCTCGGCCTCCAGCGTGCGGCAGCCCGACGTGCTGAAGAGGGGGTGGCGGCCGCCGTGCGGGAGGACCTCGATCATGCGGCCACTCTAGCTCAGCCCCGTCGTGCGGCGGCGAAGGGGGTGAGGTCCAGGCCGGGGTCGCGACCGCCGATCAGCGCGGCCATGACCTGGGCGGCGCCCGCGGCCATCGCGGCGCCCTGTCCGCCGTGGGCCAGGTTCAGCCAGATGCCGTCGGCGCCGCTCGCGCCCAGCAAGGGCAGGCCATCGGCGCTCATCAGGCGGCTGCCCTGCCAGTACTGGACCTGCTGAGGCTGGATGGCCCCCGGGAACCAGTCGTGCAGCACGGCATGCAGGGCCTCGAAACCCTTGTCGCCCCGGCTTGGGGGCTGGAAGCTGGCGCCACCGCTGACGCGCACGCGCTGGCCCAGGCGGCTGAGGATCACCTGCTGCTCGTCGTCGATGAGGTTGGCGCGGGGGCCGAGGTCCGGGAAGGCTTCCAGCTGCCGCAGCGGCGCCGTCAGCGTGCGGCCCCAGACCTGCCGCAGCGCGGGCTTCAGACCCAGCTGATGCAGCAGCGGGTCCTCCAGCTGGGCGCCGCAGACGAGCACGGCATCGAAGCTGTGCGTCTGGACTTCGCGCGGGCTGGGCAGGGTGGCGGGGCCGGCAGCGCTGTTCGCGTCCTGCCGCGGGCTCACTGCCGGCAGGCCGGCCTGCGGCGCGGGGCCGTGGGTGAGGGCGGGGCGCTTGCCGGCTTGCAGCTGGCGGACTTCGGTGTGGAAGCTGAAGTGCACGCCCAGACGCTGGGCCGCCTGCTTCAGCAGCAGGCACAGCTCGCGGCCATTGGTGGCTTCGGCCTCGGGCAGATGCCAGCCGCCATGCAGCGGGATGTCCGGATTGAGGCCGGGCTCATGCTGGCGGCACTGCGCCGCATCCCGCCAGGCATGGGACACGCCGGCCTGCTGCCAGGACTCGGCCAGCGCCTGCGCCTTGCGGGCCTGCGCCTCGCTGCGGACCAGGAGCAGCAGGCCTTCGCTGCGTTCGTGGTCCAGCTGCAGCTGGCGCCGCAGCACGGTCGAGCGAGCGAGGCTCTGCTGGGCCAGGGTGCGCAGGGTCGCGGCGATGGTGTCGTCGCGCTGGGTGCGGGCCTGGCGCGCGGCCCAGCGCCAGGCGGGGTGGCTCAGGCTCGATCCCTGCAGCGCCAGCGGCTGGCTGCCGCACAGGGCACCCCAGACGCCGCTCAGCGCAGGGGCGCTGAGCCCGCCCTGGGCGAAGCTGGACTCCGAGGCCACGCTGCCGCTGCGCTCGAACACGACGACGGCGTGGCCCTGGGCGGCCAGCTCCAGGGCCGCGTGGATGCCGGTGATGCCGGCGCCGATGATGGCGACTTCCATTCAGGACCTCGCCGTGGTGAAGGGGTGGAATGCCGCGCGGTCAGCGGCGGTGGGGCGGTGCGCCAGAGGGCAGGACCGGGCGCGGTGGGAGGGGGCGAATTTCAATCGTGCTATACTCTTTGGGTTTTGCCGGATAGTGCATGCCATTCAAGGGGGCTTCTTGCCCTGAGCTGAATCGTGCTTGCCGCCGCGGCCGGCACCGTTGTCGTGGGCTTTGTCCCGTGGCGGGGTGTCAGGCAGATCGAGGCAGATCAGGCAAATCAATCGCAAACCGGCAATCGAAAGGTGTCGTGTCGTGGCAGCTCAATGAGCGGGCCTTTTTTGCCCTTCGCTACGACGCGATTCGAGCCGGATTTTAGAACCAACCTTCGGAGTTACTCATGTCCGTGACGATGCGCGAAATGCTGGAAGCCGGTGTCCACTTTGGTCACCAAACCCGCTTCTGGAACCCCAAGATGGCCCCCTTCATCTATGGCCATCGCAACAAGATCCACATCATCAACCTTGAAAAGACGCTGCCCAAGTTCGAGGAGGCCCTGAAGTTCGTGCGCCAGCTGTCGGCCAAGCGCGGCACGATCCTGATGATCGGCACCAAGCGTCAAGCCCGCGAGATCGTCGCTGCTGAAGCCCAGCGCGCCGGCGTGCCCTTCGTGGACCAGCGCTGGCTGGGCGGCATGCTGACCAACTTCAAGACGGTCAAGGGTTCGCTGAAGAACCTGAAGGACATGCAGGCTCAGGTCGAGAACGGCACCCAGCCCGCCATCAAGAAGGAAGCGCTGATGTTCCAGCGTGACCTGGCCAAGCTGGAAAAGAACATCGGCGGCATCCAGGACATGGCTGCCCTGCCGGACGCCCTGTTCGTGATCGACGTCGGCTACCACAAGATCGCCATCGCCGAAGCCAAGAAGCTGGGCATCCCCGTGATCGGCGTGGTTGACACCAACCACTCGCCCGAAGGCATCGACTACATCATCCCCGGCAACGACGACTCCGCCAAGGCTGTCGCTCTGTACGCCAAGGCTGTGGCCGACGCCGTGCTGGAAGGCCGTGCCAACAGCACCGCCGAGCTGGTGCAGGCTGTTGCCGCCGACGGCGACGAGTTCGTGGAAGTGAACGAAGGCGCCTGAGCCCTTCGGCACTTGCTCACCAGGGGCTGATTCAGCCCCTTTTTTCCACGCTGAATCTGTATTTGCGGAGCCGCTGCGTCGGCTCCCAGTCCAACGGAGATTGAAATGGCTGCTATTACCGCAAGCATGGTCGCCGAGCTGCGCGCCCGTACCGACGCTCCCATGATGGAGTGCAAGAAGGCCCTGACCGAAGCCGAGGGCGACCTGACCCGCGCCGAGGAAATCCTGCGCGTCAAGCTGGGCAACAAGGCTGGCAAGGCCGCTTCCCGCATCACCGCTGAAGGCGTGGTGGCGGCGGCTGTCGTCGGTGGCGCCGGCGCGCTGCTCGAAGTCAACTGCGAAACCGACTTCGTGTCCAAGAACGAGGCCTTCCTGGCCTTCGTGAACGCCCTGGCCGGCCTGGTTGCCGAGAAGAACCCCGCTGACGTCGACGCCCTGTCGGCACTGCCCCTGTCCCAGGAAGGCTTCGGCCCGACCGTGGAAGACGTGCGCAAGGGCCTGATCGGCAAGATCGGCGAGAACATGACGATCCGCCGCTTCAAGCGCTACGAAGGTGGCAAGCTGGTCTCGTACCTGCACGGCACCCGCATCGGCGTGATGGTCGAGTTCGACGGTGACGACGTGGCTGCCAAGGACGTCGCCATGCACGTCGCCGCCATGAAGCCGGCAGCCCTGTCCTCCGCCGAAGTGCCGGCCGAGCTGGTCGCCAAGGAGCGCAAGATCGCCGAAGAGAAGGCTGCCGAGTCCGGCAAGCCGGCCGACATCGTCGCCAAGATGGTCGAAGGCTCGGTGCAGAAGTTCCTGAAGGAAGTCTCGCTGCTGGACCAGGTCTTCGTGAAGGCCGCCGACGGCAAGCAGACCGTCGCTGCCATGCTCAAGGAAAAGGCCACCGCGGTGAAGAGCTTCACCCTGTACGTGGTCGGCGAAGGCATCGAGAAGAAGGTCGACGACTTCGCAGCCGAAGTGGCCGCCCAGAAGGCTGCCGCCGAAGCGGCTGCCGCTGCCAAGAACGCCTGAGCGTCTTTTGGCCGGGCTGACGAGCCCGGTTTGCCGCTCGGCGTGACCTGGGAATGAGGGGGAGCCCCCGATTTCCTTGAATCACCGCGACGGCTGGAAACAAAGGGCGCCTCTGGCGCCCTTTACACTTGCGCCTGCGGTCGGGGAGGAGCTCTCCCCGGCATCGCGGCAACCCACCACCCACGACGAGGACACAATGCCCGCGCACAAACGCATCCTGCTCAAACTTTCCGGTGAAGCCCTGATGGGCGATGACGCCTACGGCATCAACCGCGCCACCATCGTGCGCATGGTGCGCGAGATCCAGGAGGTGACGCAGCTGGGTGTGGAAGTGGCCGTCGTGATCGGCGGTGGCAACATCTTCCGCGGCGTGGCCGGCGGCTCGGTCGGCATGGACCGCGCCACCGCCGACTACATGGGCATGCTGGCCACGGTGATGAATTCCCTGGCCCTGGCCGACACCATGCGCCAGGAGGGCATGACGGCCCGCGTGATGTCCGCCATCAGCATCGAGCAGGTGGTCGAGCCCTACGTGCGCCCCAAGGCGCTGCAGTACCTCGAAGAGGGCAAGGTCGTCATCTTCGCGGCCGGCACGGGCAATCCCTTCTTCACGACCGATACCGCCGCCGCGCTGCGCGGTGCCGAGATCGGTGCCGAGATCATGCTGAAGGCCACCAAGGTCGATGGCGTCTACACCGCCGACCCGAAGAAGGACCCGACGGCCACCCGCTACGCCCGCATCAGCTTCGACGAGGCGATCACCAAGAATCTGCAGGTGCTGGACGCCACCGCGTTCGCCCTGTGCCGCGACCAGAAGCTGCCCATCAAGGTCTTCAGCATCTTCAAGGCCGGCGCGCTCAAGCGCGTGGTCATGGGCGAGGACGAGGGCACGCTGGTCCACGTTTGAGTGTCCTGGCGCGTTGAGCCCGGGTCCATTCCTGAACAAGGTTGAGCATCATGAGCATTGCTGACATCAAGAAGAACGCCGAGGCCAAGATGGCCAAGACGGTCGAGTCCTTCAAGACCGAACTGCAGAAGATCCGCACCGGCCGGGCTCACCCGGGCATCCTGGATCAGGTCCATGTGGACTACTACGGCTCGCCCGTGCCCATCTCGCAGGTCGCCAACGTGAGCCTGCTGGACGCCCGCACGATCAGCGTGCAGCCGTGGGAAAAGGGCATGGGCCCCAAGATCGAGAAGGCCATCCGCGAGTCGGACCTGGGCCTGAATCCCTCGGCCCAGGGCGACCTGATCCGCGTGCCGATGCCCCCGCTGACCGAGGAGCGCCGCCGCGACCTGACCAAGGTCGTCAAGAGCGCTGGCGAGGATGCCAAGGTGGCCGTGCGCAATCTGCGCCGCGACGCCAACGAGCAGGCCAAGAAGCTGCAGAAGGACAAGGCCATCACCGAGGACGACGAGCGCCGCTCGCAGGACGAGGTGCAGAAGCTGACCGATCGCGTGATCGGCGACATCGACAAGCTGATCACGGCCAAGGAAGCCGAGATCCTGGCCGTCTGAGCCCGCACGCGTCGTGACGGATCAGAGCAAGGCGGTCCCCCGCCATGTGGCCATCGTCATGGATGGCAACGGCCGCTGGGCGAAGAAGCGATTCCTCCCGCGCTTCTTCGGCCACAAGCAGGGCGTCGACGCGCTGGTGCGCATCGTCCAGGCCTGCATCGATCGCAACATCGAGCACCTCACGGTGTTCGCCTTCTCCAGCGAGAACTGGAAGCGTCCCTCCGACGAAGTCTCAGGCCTGATGGGCCTGGTGCTGGCGGCGGTCTCGCGCTACCTGGCCCGCATGGGCGCGATGGGTGTGCGCATCCGCATCGTGGGCGATCGCGATGCGGTCTCCGACAAGCTGCGCAACGCCTGGAACGAGGCCGAGTCCTCGACGCTGCACAACAGCAAGCTCACGCTGAACGTCGCCTTCAACTACGGCGGCCGCTGGGACATCGTGCAGGCGGCTCGCGCGGCCCTGGTGGCCGGCGTCAAGCCGGAGGAGCTGACGGAGGCCAAGCTGTCCGAGTTCATGGCCATGAGCTATGCGCCGGACCCGGACCTCTTCATCCGCACGGGCGGTGAGGTGCGCATCAGCAACTTCCTGCTGTGGCAGTCGGCCTACAGCGAATTCGTGTTCTCGGACTGCCTCTGGCCGGACTTCGGCGAGGCCCAGCTGGACGCCGCCATCGCGGCCTTCCGCGAACGGGACCGCCGCTTCGGCGGCGTGAAGACGGACACGGCGCTGGAGGCCTGAGTGCTCGGAACCCGCATCATCACGGCCATCGTGCTGCTGGCCATCCTCCTGCCGGCGCTGTTCGCCGGCTCGCCCTGGCCGTTCGCGGCCGTCACGCTGGTGCTCATCGCCGCCGGGGGCTGGGAATGGGGGCGCCTCAACGGCCTCGCCCAGCCGGCCGCGCTCGCGATGGGCGCTGCGCTGGCGGGGCTGTGCCTGTTCACGCTGCTGGGCCCGGGCCTGGCCGCCGTGCCGGCCGGGCTGTGGTGGGTGCTGGGCGGAGCCTGGGTGCTGGGGTCGGCGCACGCGCTGCGCCTCGGGCCCGCCGGCTGGCCACGCCTGCCGCGGGCCGGGCGTCTCGTGCTGGGCTTCGTGCTGCTGTGGGGGGCCTGGGCGGCGATCGCCACGGCACGTGGCATCGGCCTGAACTTCATCCTCTCCGTCTTCTGCCTCGTGTGGGTGGCGGACGTCTTCGCCTACTTCGGTGGCCGCACGATGGGCCGGCGCAAGCTGGCACCGGCCATCAGTCCCGGCAAGAGCTGGGAGGGCGTCTGGACCGGCATGGCCGCCGTGCTGCTGCTGGGCCTCGCCTGGACCTTCGGTCTGGAGCCGCGCCTGCACACGGACACCCCGAGCCTCTACGCCCGCCTGCTGACGGGCCTCGGCCTGCCGCTGGGCCTGCTGGCGCTGGTCTTCCTGTCCGCCATGAGCGTGATCGGCGACCTCTTCGAATCCCTCATCAAGCGCGCCGTCGGGGCCAAGGACAGCAGTCAGCTGCTGCCCGGCCACGGCGGTGTGCTGGACCGTGTCGACGCCTTGCTGCCGGTGTTCCCGCTGGCCCTGGCCCTGAACTCCCTCGTCGCATGAACACCTCCCGCCGACAGCGCGTCTGCGTGCTGGGCTCGACCGGCTCGATCGGCACCAACACGCTCGACGTGCTGGCCCGCCACCCCGAGCAGTTCGAGGTCTTCGCCCTCAGCGCCATGAGCCGCGTGGACGCGCTCCTGGCGCAGTGCCTGCAATGGCAGCCGCGCTTTGCCGTCATGCCCGAGGCCGCGGCCGCGCGCGAGCTGCGCCGCCTGCTGGCCGAGCAGGGCAGCCGCACCGAGGTGCTGGACGGCGCCCAGGCCCTGAGCGATGTCGCCGCCCACCCGGACGTGGATGCCGTGATGGCCGCCATCGTCGGGGCCGCCGGCCTGGCGCCCTGCCTGGCCGCGGCCCGCGCGGGCAAGCGCCTGATGCTGGCCAACAAGGAGGCCATCGTCGTCGGGGGCGCGCTGTTCATGCAGGCGGTGGAGGAGGGCGGCGCCACGCTGCTGCCGGTCGACTCCGAGCACTCGGCCATCTTCCAGTGCCTCCCCGAGGACCGCACGACCTGGGCCCAGCGCATCGACCATATCGTGCTGACGGCCTCCGGCGGGCCTTTCCGGCAGCGCGACCCGGCCACGCTCGCCGACGTCACGCCCGAGCAGGCCTGTGCCCATCCCAACTGGGTCATGGGCCGCAAGATCTCGGTCGATTCCGCGACCATGATGAACAAGGCGCTCGAGGTGATCGAGGCGCGCTGGCTGTTCAATCTCAAGCCCGAGCAGATCCGGGTGCTGATCCATCCGCAGAGCATCATCCACTCGATGGTGGTCTGCCGTGACAACTCCGTGCTCGCCCAGCTGGGCACGCCGGATATGCGCGTGCCCATCGCGTATGCGCTGTCCTTCCCGCAGCGCATCGAGTCCGGCGCCTCGCGCCTGGACCTGCTGGCGGGCCGCGACCTCAGCTTCGAGGAGGCCGACGAGCGCCGCTTCCCGGGGCTGCACCTGTCCTGGCAGGCGCTGCGCGCCGAGGAGGGGGCGACGGCCGTGCTGAACGCCGCGAACGAGGAAGCCGTGGCGGCCTTCCTGGACCGCCAGCTGCGCTTCGACCACATCCATGCGGTCAATGCCGGCGTGCTGGCGTCCGTGCATCCCGAGGCCGGGCAGTGCGACTCGCTCGACGGCCTGCTCGCGCTCGACGCCCGGGCGCGCCTGGCGGCCCGTGAGCGCATTGCGCAGCTGAGGGCCTGATGCTGGAGCTGCTGGCCTTCCTCGTCGCGCTGGGGGTGCTGATCCTCGTGCATGAATACGGCCATTTCAGCGTGGCGCGGGCGTGCGGCGTGAAGGTGCTGCGCTTCTCGCTGGGCTTCGGCCCCGTCCTGTGGCGCCGCCAGCGATCGGCGGACGCGACGGAGTTCACCCTGTCGGCGCTGCCGCTGGGCGGCTATGTGCGAATGCTGGACGAGCGCGAAGGCCCCGTGCCGGCCGAGCAGCGGGCCCAGGCCTTCAACAACAAGCCGCTGCGACAGCGCGCGGCCATCGTTGCGGCCGGTCCCGTGGCCAACTTCCTTCTGGCCATCGTGCTGTTCGCACTGCTGGCCATGCTGGGCCAGCAGGAGCCGCTGGCGGTGATGGGATCCCCCAAGCCGGGCGGCCTGGCCGAGCGCGCCGGCCTGCGGGCGGGGGACCGTGTGATGGCGCTGGCCCGGGAAGGGCAGGCCTGGCAGGAGGTCGCGTCGCTGGCGGACCTGCAATGGCCGGTGATCGAGGCCATCACCGAGCAGTCCGTGCTGAATCTGCAGATGGCCGATGCGCAAGGCCGCGGCCGCCGTGAGGTGCGCCTCGACATGCGCGAGCTGGGCAGCCGCGAGCCGGATGCCGCCACGCTGGGCCGGCTGGGCCTGGGCGGGCCCCTGCGCGAGCCGGTCATCGGCAAGGTGGAGCCGGACGGCGCCGGTGCGCGCGCCGGCCTGCGGACGGGCGATCTCGTGCTGGACATCGACGGCGTGCGCGTCCAGGACGCGGCGCAGCTGGTCGGGCTGATCCGGGCCTATGCCCAGGCGCCCGGGCAGGCGCAGCAGTGGCGCATCGAACGACAGGGCCAGGTCTTGCCCGTGGCGGTGCAGCCCGACATCGACGTCGAGGGCGAGGCCCGCATCGGCCGCATCCGCGCGGCCGTCGGCGCGCCGGCCCAGACCGTGCTGGTGAGCCACCCGGCCGGAGACGCCCTGTTCATCGGCCTTCGCAAGACCTGGGAGCAGTCGGCGATGACGGTCAAGGTCTTCGGCCGCATGCTCATCGGCCAGGCCTCGCTCAAGAACCTGAGCGGTCCCATCACCATCGCCGATGCCGCCGGGCAGGCCGCGCGGGTGGGGCTGCACCAGTACCTCGCGCTGCTGGCCATGCTTAGCGTCGGCTTAGGCGTCCTGAACCTGCTGCCGCTGCCCATGCTCGATGGGGGACACCTGATGTATTATCTTTTCGAGGGTCTGAGCGGCCGCCCCGTGTCCGAGTGGTGGCTGGAGCGGCTGCAGCGCGCCGGTTTCTTCCTGATGCTGCTGATGATGGCTCTGGCCCTTTCCAACGACGTGACCCGCAAGCTGGGTCTGCACTGATCTCTCACCTGCATGTCTCCACACCTGATCCAGCGCGCGCGCATCCGCCCCTCCCTCCTGTCCCTCGCGCTCGCTGCTGCTTTGCAGGCGGGCAATGCATGGGCGGTCGATCCCTTCGTGCTCAAGGACATCCGGGTCGAGGGCGTGCAGCGCACCGACCCCGGCACGGTCTTTGCCAGCCTGCCCTTCCGCGTGGGCGACACCTACAACGATGAAAAGGGCGCCGCCGCACTGCGCGCGCTGTTCGCGACCGGCCTGTTCAAGGACGTGCGCATCAACATCGACGGCGACGTGCTGGTCGTCGTGATCGACGAGCGCCCCGTCATCGCCGCGGTGAGCTTCGTCGGCCTCAAGGAATTCGACACCGAGGCGCTCACGAAGTCGCTGAAGGACATCGGCATCGGCGAGGGCAAGCCCTTCGACAAGGCCCTGGCCGACCGCGCCGAGCAGGAGCTCAAGCGCCAGTACCTGACCCGCAGCCTGTACGGCGCGGAGGTCACGACCACCATCACCCCGCTCGAGCGCAACCGCGTCAACGTCGCCTTCACCGTGACGGAAGGCGAACCGGCCAAGATCGGCGAGATCCGCATTCTCGGCAGCAAGGTCTTCTCGGAAAGCACGCTGCTCGGTCTGCTCGAGCAGACGACCACCGGCTGGCTGACCTGGTACACCAAGAGCGACCGCTATTCGCGCACCAAGCTCAATGCCGACCTCGAGACGATCCGCTCCTACTACCTGAACCGGGGCTACCTGGAGTTCTCGATCGAGTCCACGCAGGTCACCATCTCGCCGGACAAGCAGAGCATCAATATCGCCGTCACCGTCAAGGAAGGCCAGCCCTACACCGTGACCGGCGTGAAGCTCGAGGGCGAGCTCCTGGGCCGCGACGAAGAGTTCAAGCGCCTGGTGGCCGTGCGTCCGGGCCAGACCTACCGGGACGATGCGGTGTCCGCGACCAAGCGCGCCTTCACCGACTACCTCGGCACCTTCGGCTACGCCTTCGCCCGCGTGGACAGCCGCCCCGAGATCGACAAGACCACCGGCCAGGTGCAGGTCACGCTGACCGTGGACCCCGGCCGCCGCGTCTATGTGCGCCGCATGCTGGTGTCGGGCAACACCCGCACGCGGGATGAGGTCATCCGCCGCGAGTTCCGCCAGTTCGAGGGCGCCTGGTACGACGGCACGCGCATCAAGTTCTCGCGCGACCGCGTGGAGCGTCTGGGCTACTTCAAGGAAGTCACGGTCGACACCACCGAGGTCCCGGGCGCACCGGACCAGGTGGACGTCACCATCGCCGTGACCGAGCGCCCCACGGGCAACGTGATGGTCGGCGCGGGCTACAGCAGCCAGCAGGGCATCTCTTTCACCGGTTCCATCCGCGAGGAGAACGTGCTGGGTTCGGGCAGCTATCTGGGCCTCGAGGTCAACACCGCCAAGACCGGCCGTGCCCTCTCGGTCTCGACGGTCAACCCGTACTACACCGTGGATGGCGTCTCGCGCGGCATTGACGTGTTCTACCGCACCAGCAAGCCCTACAACAGCTTCGGTGACGTCTACGAGTTCGCCACCTACGGCGGCTCGCTGCGCTTCGGCGTGCCGTTCTCCGAGCTGGACACCGTCTTCTTCGGCCTGGGCGTCGAGAAGACCCACATCTCGACCAACGCCGGCATCCCGCTGATGTACAAGCTGCAGGTGCTCGAGCAGGGCAACAACAGCCTGGCCATCCCCATGACCATCGGCTGGCAAAACGAGCAGCGGGACAGCATCATCTCGCCCACGGCCGGCAAGTACCAGCGCGTGAACCTCGAGATGAGCGCCCTGGGCGACGCCCGCTACGCGCGTGCCAGCCTGCAGTGGCAGCAGTTCTTCCCCATCACCAACAAGTTCAGCTGGATGTTCAACGCCCAGCTGGACTGGGGCATGGGTCTGGGTGGGCGCAAGTACCCGATCTTCAAGAACTACTACGCCGGCGGCCTGGGCTCCGTGCGCGTGTTCGAGGCCAACTCGCTGGGCCCCGTCGACCTGACGGGCTCCAACATCGGCGGCAATCTGCGCGCCAATGTCAACGCCGAGCTCTACATCCCCGTTCCAGGGGCTGGCAACGACAAGTCTTTCCGCCTGTTCACGTTCGTGGATGCCGGTAATGTGTGGGACACCAAGAGCCCGCTGTACAAGGTCTCCCTGGACTCGATCCGGGTCTCTGCCGGTATCGGCATCAGCTGGATGTCCCCCATGGGTCCGCTGAAGCTCAGCATGGGCAAGCCGATCCGCAAGGAAGCGAAAGATAGAATCGAGAAATTCCAATTCCAAGTCGGGACTGCATTCTGATGAAGAGCACCTTGATGAAATCGCTGTGTGCCCTGGCCCTGGTGGCCGCGCCGGTGATGACCTTGCAAGCCCAGGAACTCAAGATCGGGTACGTGAACCTTGAGCGCGTCACCCGCGAAAGCAATTTCGCGAAGGTCGCGCAGACCAAGCTGGAAACGGAATTCAGCCGTCGCGAGAAGGACATCAAGGACGCCGAGTTGAAGCTTCGCCAGACGGCGGAGAAGTTCGACAAGGACTCCACGATGCTGTCCGAGGCGGACCGCGGCCGCCGCCAGCGTGATCTGGCCGAGCAGGACCGGGACCTGCAGCGCAAGAAGCGCGAGTACTCCGAAGACCTGCAGCAGCGCCGCGGCGAGGAGCTCCAGGCCCTGATCGAGCGCACGAACCGCATCGTCAAGCAGATCTTCGACAACGAGAAGTACGACCTGATCCTGCAGGACGCCAGCTTCGTCAGCAACCGCGTGGACATCACGAAGAAGGTGATCGACGCGCTCAACGCCCAGAAGTGATTGGACACCGCCGTCACCCTGGCTGAACTGATCGCCGCCTTGGGCGGCGATCTTCTTGGTGCGCCCGAAACGCCCATCCGCCGCATCGCATCCCTGGAGACGGCGGACGCCGGCGCCATCGCCTTCCTGGCGAACGTGCGCTACCAGTCGCAGCTCCAGACGACGCAGGCCGCCTGCGTGATCGTCGCTCCGGCGCTCGCCGAGGCCGCCGCGGCCCGCCAGCCGGGGGCGGCGGTGATCGTCACGCCCGACCCCTACCTCTACTTCGCCCGCCTGACCCAGTGGTGGGCCCGTCGCGTGCGGCCGCTCGCACCGGCGCGCGTCCACCCGTCGGCCGTGATCGCCGACGACGTGCAGCTGGGGCAGGGCGTGGACATCGGCCCCCTGGCGGTGATCGAGGCCGGCGCGGTGATCGGCGACGGCGCGCGCATCGGGGCCCATTGCGTGATCGAGGCGCGGGCACGCATCGGCGCGGGCACGCGCCTCGCGCCGCGTGTCACGGTCGGCTTCGACTGCCACATCGGTGCCCACGGCATCGTGCACAGCGGCGTCGTCATCGGCGCGGATGGCTTCGGCTTCGCGCCGAGCCAGGGCCGCTGGGAGAAGATCGAGCAGCTCGGCGCCGTGCGCATCGGCGACCACGTCGAGATCGGCGCCAACAGCTGCATCGACCGCGGCGCCCTCGGCGACACCATCCTGGAGGAGGGCGTCAAGCTCGACAACCTCGTCCAGATCGGCCACAACGTCCACGTGGGCGCCCACACGGCCATGGCCGGCTGTGCCGGCGTGGCCGGCAGCGCGCGCATCGGCGCCCACTGCACCGTGGGCGGCGGCGCCATCGTGCTGGGGCACCTGAGCCTCGCGGACCACGTCCATGTGTCCGCCGCCACCGTGGTCACCCGCACCATCAGCAAGCCCGGCCAGTACAGCGGCGTCTTCCCCTTCGACGACAATGCCAGCTGGGAAAAGAATGCAGCAACCCTGAGACAGTTGCATGCCATGCGCGACCGTTTGCGCGCCTTAGAGAGAAAAGAATGACGACCGCGACCGATACCAAGATGGACATCCATCAGATCCTGGCCAAGATCCCCCACCGCTACCCCATTCTGCTGGTGGATCGCGTGCTGGAGATCGAAAAGGGCAAGCGCATCCGTGCGCTCAAGAACGTGTCCATCAACGAGCCCTACTTCATGGGCCACTTCCCGCACCGCCCCGTGATGCCGGGCGTGCTGATGCTCGAGGCCATGGCCCAGGCGGCCACGGTGCTGACGCTGGTGAGCCTCGACGCCGAGCTGGACGACAAGACCGTCTGCTACTTTGCCGGCATCGACGGTGCCCGCTTCAAGCGCCCCGTGGAGCCGGGCGACCAACTCGTGCTGGACGTGACCCTGGACCGCGCCAAGGCCTCCATCTTCAAGTACACCGGCAAGGTCTACGTGGGTGAAGACATCGCCTGCGAGGCCGAGCTGATGTGCACCATGCGCCGCATCGAGGCCTGAGGCCCGGCGCGCCGCCCCTTTCGCCGATTACTCTGGAACGCTGTCGATGAGCAAGATCCATCCCACCGCCGTCGTGGACCCCAAGGCCGAGCTGGACAGCTCGGTCGAGGTGGGGGCCTTCACCCTCATCGGGCCCGGCGTGAAGATCGATGCCGGCACGCGCATCGGCCCGCACTGCGTGGTCGAGGGCCCGACCACCATCGGTCGGGACAACCAGTTCTTCCAGTTCAGCTCCATCGGCGCCGCGCCGCAGGACAAGAAGTACGCCGGCGAGCCCACGCAGCTGATCGTGGGGGACCGCAACGTCGTGCGCGAGTTCTGCACCTTCAACCGTGGCACCTCGCAGGACGCCGGCATCACCCGCCTGGGCGATGACAACTGGATCATGGCCTACGTCCACCTGGCCCATGACTGCGTCGTCGGCAACCGCACCATCTTCGCGAACAACGCGCAGCTGGCCGGCCATGTGCACGTGGGCGACTGGGCCATCCTCGGCGGCTTCACGGTGGTGCACCAGTTCGTGCACATCGGCGCGCACAGCATGACGGGCATGGGCTCCATCCTCTTCCAGGACCTGCCGCCCTTCATCATGGCCGCCGGCAACACGGCCGAGGCCCGCAGCTTCAACCTGGAAGGCCTCAAGCGCCGCGGCTTCTCTCCTGAGCAGCTCAATGCCGTCAAGCAGATGTACCGCATCCTCTACCGCCGCGGCCTCACCGTCGACCAGGCGAAGATGGAGATGATGGCGCTGCAGGGCGAGATGGCCGCCGCGAAGGACACCATCCAGCTGATGCTGGACTTTCTCAACACCGCCACGCGCGGCATCATCCGCTGAGCATGACTGAGGCCGCGCCCCGCCTCAGCCTGGTGGCCGGCGAGGCCTCCGGCGACCTGCTCGGCGGCCTGCTGCTGGCAGGACTGCGCGAGCGCTGGCCGGCCCTGCAGGCGGCCGGCATTGGCGGCCCGCGCATGGCGGCCCAGGGCTTCGACGCCTGGTGGCCGCACCACAAGCTGTCGGTCTTCGGCTATGTCGATGCGCTGCTGCACCTGCGCGAGATCCTCGGCATCCGCAAGGCGCTCGGCGAGCGCCTGCTGGCCGACCCGCCCCGCGCCTTCATCGGCATCGACGCCCCGGACTTCAACTTCGCGCTCGAAGCGAAGCTCAAGGCCGCGGGCATCAAGAGCATCCACTTCGTCTGCCCCTCGATCTGGGCCTGGCGCGCCGAGCGCGTGAACAAGATCCGGGCCTCGACGGACCACGTGCTGTGCCTCTTCCCCTTCGAGCCCGCCCTGCTGGCCGAGGCCGGCATCCCGGCGAGCTATGTGGGCCATCCGCTGGCGGATGTCATCCCCTTGGAGCCGCCCAAGTCCGCCGCACGGGGCAAGCTCGGGCTGGGCGAGGGCGAGTCCGTCGTGGCCTTGCTCCCCGGCAGTCGCAAGAGCGAGATCCGCTACATCGCCGAGCCCCTGCTGCAGGCCGCCGTGCTGATGAGCCGGGTCCGCCCCGAGCTTCGCTTCGTGATGCCGGTGGTGCCTGGCCTGCAGGCGCTGGTCCAGCCCCTGGTCCGCAAGCATGCGCCGGATCTGGACCTCACGCTGCTGGACGGCCAGTCCCACGAGGCGCTGGCCGCCTGCGACATCACGCTGGTGGCCAGCGGCACCGCCACGCTGGAGGCCGCGCTGTTCAAGCGGCCCATGGTGATCGCCTACCGCCTGCATGCGCTGAACTGGTGGCGCATCAAGGGCAAGCGCCTGCAGCCCTGGGTGGGCCTGCCGAATGTGCTGGCCGGGCGATTTGTCGTGCCCGAGCTGCTGCAGGACGACTGCACGCCCGAGGCTCTGGCCCGCGAAGGCCTGGCCTGGCTGGACGACCCGGCCCGTCGTGACGCGGCCATCGCCACCTTCCATGAGCAACACCTGACCCTGCGCTGCAACACCGCGCAGCGCGCTGCCGATGCCATCGCGCAAGTCCTCGCGTCCTGAGCCCCCGCATCAGCTGGGGCTGCTGTGGGATGCGCCGGGCCTGATGGCCGGCGTGGACGAGGCTGGCCGCGGTCCGCTGGCCGGGCCCGTGGTGGCGGCCGCCGTCATCCTCGACGACCAGCACCCGATCGCCGGCCTGGCCGATTCGAAGGTGCTGACCGAGAAGCGCCGCGAGCAGCTCTTCGACGAGATCCGCGCCAAGGCCCTGTGCTGCTGCATCGCCGAGGCCAGTGTCGAGGAGATCGACGAGCTCAACATCCTCCAGGCGACGATGCTGGCCATGCGCCGCGCCGTCGAGGGCCTGCGCCTGAAGCCCGCCAAGGTCCTGGTGGACGGCAATCGCCTGCCCACGCTGAAGATCCCCGCCGAGGCCATCGTCAAGGGCGATGCCAAGGTCCAGGCCATCTCGGCCGCGTCCATCCTGGCCAAGGTCCACCGGGACCGCCTGTGCGTGCAGTGGCACGAGAGCCATCCCGAGTACGGATTTGCCGGGCACAAGGGCTATCCCACCGCCGAGCATCTGCAGGCCCTGCGCGAGCACGGCCTCACGCCCTGGCACCGCCGCAGCTTCGGCCCCGTGAAAGCACTCCTCGAATGAAGCCCCAGCTCCAGCACATCAGCGCCCGCGACAACCCCAAGCTCCAGCGCCTGCGCAAGCTGGCTCAGGAGGCCAGTGCCTATCGCAAGCTTGGCAGCGTGTGGCTGGAGGGCGACCACCTCGCGCGGGCGGCCCTGCAGCGCGGCTGCACGCCGTCCATGGCGGTGATCACCGAGGGGGCCTGCCATGATCCGTCCCTGCTGGCCCTGGCCGAGCAGGCGCCGCTGGTGCTGGTCGTCAACGAGAGCCTGTTCCAGGGCCTGAGCGGCCTGGAAAGCCCGGCGCGCATGGGCTTCGAGATGGCCTTGCCGTCGGACGCTTCCCTGCAGCCCGGCATGGACACCGTGGTGCTGGACCGCCTGCAGGATGCGGGCAATGTGGGCACCATCCTGCGCAGCGCCGCGGCCATGGGCTTTCGCCAGATCGCCGCGCTCAAGGGCACGGCCGCGCTGTGGTCGCAGAAGGTGCTGCGCGCCGGCATGGGCGCGCATTTCGGCCTGCGCCTGGTCGAGGGCCTGCAGCCGGCCGACCTCGACCGCCTGCAGCTCCCCCTGATCGCCACCAGCTCGCATGCCGAGGCCGAACTCCACCGCGTGCAGCTCCCCAGCCCCTGCGCCTGGGTGATGGGCCACGAAGGGCAGGGCGTCCAGCCCGAGCTGATGCAGCGCTGCACGCTGACCGTGGGCATCCCCCAGCCCGGCGGCGAGGAATCGCTCAACGTCGGCAGCGCCGCGAGCATCTGCCTCTACGAAAGCGCCCGCCAAAGGCTGTTGGCCTGACTCTCGGGCGCCGATCACAACGGCGCTGCGCCAAAAAAAAGGAAAGGCCCGCTGCGCAGCAGCCGGGCCTTTCCGCTCAGGGCGACGCACGCGGATCCGGCTTTGCCGGGCCGCCGTGCGTGCCCCCTTGAGGGGGCTCGCGAAGCGAGCAGGGGGTGGTCAGTAAGCCGGGCCTGCGGGTGCGCCCCCTGGGGGGCTGAGGCCGGACACAAACGCCGTGGCGTTTGTGCCTGCCGAAGGACCGGGCCTCTGGTCCGGTGCGCCCTGCAAGGGCGCGAAGCGAGTAGGGGGGGATCAATAGATCAGTCTGTCGGGGCGAATGTCGCGGAGGATGGTCGTCGCGATTTCCTCGATGGACTTGTGCGTCGAGGACAGCCACGAGATCCCCTCGCGCTTCATCATGGTCTCGGCCTCGTTGACCTCGTAGCGGCAGTTGAGGATGTCGGCGTACTTGCTGCCGGGGCGGCGCTCGTTGCGGATCTGTGAGAGGCGTTCCGGGTCGATGGTCAGGCCGAAGCACTTGCGCTTGTGCGGGCTCAGCGTCGAGGGCAGCTTGCCGCGCTCGAAGTCCTCGGGAATCAGCGGGTAGTTGGCGGCCTTGATGCCGTGCTGCATGGCCAGGTACAGCGAGGTGGGCGTCTTGCCGCAGCGGCTCACGCCCACGAGGATGACGTCCGCCGTGTCCAGGTTCTTCGCGGACTGCCCATCGTCATGGGCCAGCGAGAAGTTGATGGCCTCGATGCGGTCGTGATATTCCTGGCTCTTCGCCACGTCCGAGAAGCGGCCCACGCGGTGGTTGGACTTGATCTGCAGCTCCTCTTCCAGCGGGGCGATGAAGGTGCCGAACATGTCCAGCAGCAGGCCTCGGCACTGGGCGCGCACGACGTCCAGCACCTCGGTGTTGACCAGCGTCGCGAAGACGATGACGCGCTGGCCTTCGCTATCGCACAAGTCATTGATCTCGCGGACCACCTGCCGGGCCTTGTCGGCGGTGTCGATGAAAGGGCGCCGCACGTGGCGGGGCTTGCCGCCAAACTGCGCCAGGATCGAGTTCCCGAAGGTTTCAGCGGTGATCCCGGTGCCGTCCGAGACGAAATACACGGTGCGATTGGGCATGTCCTGTTTCTCCGGAAACCTGGTTTCGTGGTGTTCCATCATAGAAGCTGATGCCCGTAGAATCGGTCGCATTCGATCGCTGGACCGCCACACCCAACCGCACGCAAGCGCCATGCAGCCGCTCCTCCTCCAAGCAGAATCCAGAAATGGTGGAGCCGCGCATGCCTTGATTCGGGTGATGTCTGTTGCCAGTGCTGCGCCGAAGGACGCGCCGCTCGCCCCCCGCGAGCCCGCTGCGCCCGGCGTGGGAACCCCGGTTTCACAACATCACGGAGTTTTCCCATGTCCTCTCGCTTCGACGCGGCCGCCCTGGTCGTCCCGTTTGAGAATCTGAGAATGAGCGACGTCGAGGTCGTTGGCGGCAAGAACGCCAGCCTCGGCGAAATGATCTCGCAGCTCGCCGCCTCCGGCGTGCGCGTGCCCGGCGGCTTTGCCACCACGGCCCACGCCTTCCGCGAGTTCCTGAAGTTCCAGGGCCTGGATGCCCGCATCCAGAAGCGCCTGGCCGACCTCAACACCGACGACGTCCGCGCGCTGGCCGAGGCCGGTGCCGAGATCCGCGGCTGGGTCGAGGCGCAGCCCTTCCCGGCGGACCTCGAGGCGGCCATCCGCACCTCCTTCGCCGCACTGACGGCCGACAACCTCGACGCCACCTTCGCCGTGCGCTCCTCTGCCACCGCCGAGGATCTGCCCGACGCCTCCTTCGCCGGCCAGCAGGAAACCTTCCTGAACGTGCACGGCGTCGAGGAAGTGCTGCACAAGATGAAGGAGGTCTTCGCCTCCCTCTACAACGACCGCGCCATCAGCTACCGCGTGCACAAGGGCTTCGAGCACAGCGAGGTGGCCCTGTCCGCCGGCGTGCAGCGCATGGTCCGCTCCGACCTCGGCTCGGCCGGCGTGATGTTCACCATCGACACCGAGTCCGGCTTCAAGGACGTGGTCTTCATCACGTCGAGCTACGGCCTCGGCGAGACCGTGGTGCAGGGCGCCGTCAACCCCGACGAGTTCTACGTGCACAAGCCGGCGCTGGCCAAGGGCAAGCTCGCCGTCATCCGCCGCAACCTCGGCTCCAAGCTGATCCGCATGGAGTTCAGCACGCCTGAGGAAAAGGCCGCGACGAAGAAGCTGGTCAAGACCGTGGACACCGCCCCCGAGCAGCGCAACCGCTACTCGCTGAACGATGACGAGGTCACCGAGCTGGCGAAGTACGCGCTGATCATCGAGCAGCACTACCAGCGTCCGATGGACATCGAGTGGGGCCGCGACGGGGTCGATGGCAAGCTCTACATCCTGCAGGCCCGCCCGGAGACGGTGAAGAGCCAGGCCGAGGGCCAGGTCGAGCACCGCTACAAGCTCAAGGGTCACAGCGTGGTGCTGGCCGAGGGCCGCGCCATCGGCCAGAAGATCGGCACCGGCCCCGTGCGCCTGGTCCACAACATCTCCGAGATGGAGCGCGTGCAGCCGGGTGACGTCCTCGTCACCGACATGACGGACCCGAACTGGGAGCCGGTGATGAAGCGCGCCAGCGCCATCGTCACCAACCGCGGCGGCCGCACCTGCCACGCGGCCATCATCGCCCGCGAACTGGGCATCCCGGCCGTGGTGGGCTGCGGCGACGCCACCGAGACGCTCAAGGATGGCCAGCTGGTCACCGTGGCCTGCTCGGAAGGCGACACCGGCCACATCTACGACGGCCTGCTCGAGACCGAGATCACCGAGGTGCACCGCGGCGAGATGCCGTACTGCCCGGTCAAGATCATGATGAACGTCGGCAACCCGCAGCTGGCCTTCAACTTCGCCCAGATGCCCTCCAGCGGCGTGGGCCTGGCCCGCCTCGAGTTCATCATCAACAACAACATCGGCGTCCACCCCAAGGCCATCCTGGACTATCCGAACATCGACGCCGACCTGAAGAAGGCCGTGGAATCGGTCGCCCGGGGCCATGCCTCGCCGCGCGCCTTCTACGTGGACAAGCTGGCCGAGGGCATCGCCACCATCGCCGCGGCCTTCTTCCCGCGCCCGGTGATCGTGCGTCTGTCCGACTTCAAGAGCAACGAGTACCGCAAGCTGATCGGTGGCTCGCGCTACGAGCCGGACGAAGAGAACCCGATGCTGGGCTTCCGTGGCGCGTCGCGCTACATCAGCGGCGAGTTCTCCGACGCCTTCGCCATGGAGTGCGAGGCCCTCAAGCGCGTGCGCAACGACATGGGCCTGACCAATGTCGAGATCATGGTGCCCTTCGTGCGTACCGTCCGCCAGGCCGAGCGCGTGGTGGAAATGCTCGCCGAGCGCGGCCTGAAGCGCGCTGCCGCGGGCGGGACCGATGGTCTGCGCCTGATCATGATGTGCGAGGTGCCCAGCAACGCCATCCTGGCCGAGCAGTTCCTCGAGCACTTCGACGGCATGTCCATCGGCTCGAACGACCTGACCCAGCTCACCCTGGGCCTGGACCGCGACTCCGGCCTGGAGCTGCTGGCCGGCGACTTCGACGAGCGCGACTCCGCCGTGAAGGCCCTGATCTCCCGCGCCATCACGGCCTGCCGTGCCACGGGCAAGTACATCGGCATCTGCGGCCAGGGCCCCAGCGACCACCCGGACTTCGCGGACTGGCTGGCGCAGGAGGGCATCGTGTCGATGTCCCTGAACCCCGACAGCGTCATCGACACCTGGCAACGTCTGGCGAAACGTTGACCCCCCCCCTACCGGCTTCGCCGGCCCCCCCAGGGGGGCGAGCCTCTAGGGCCGGCAAAGCCGGACCCTGAGGCTCCTGTGAGGGCGCGACGCCTGCGGCTTGCGCGTCCCGTTGCAGGGCCGGGCGTGTGGTTTGATCGTTGCCGGGTCCTGCCGGGTTGATCTTGATGCGGCCGCCGGCCGCGTTCGCGCATCATTGCTGCCATGCCCTCGCGCCCCTTGCTGCCCCGCCTGAACCGCATCTACGCGGGATTCACGCTGGGCTTCGTGCTGTTCGTGGCCCTGCTGGCGCTGCTGGAGCAGTGGGGCATGCCCAAGAGCTGGATCGGCTTCAGCTTCCTGGCGGTGACGGTGCTGGTCTACGCCGGCATCGGCATCATCTCGCGCACCACGGACCCGGAGGAGTACTTCGTGGCCGGGCGGCGCGTGCCGGCCTTCTACAACGGCATGGCCGCCGGCGCGGACTGGATGAGCGCCGCTTCCTTCATCGGCATGGCGGGCACGCTGTACCTCAGCGGCTACGGCGGCCTGGCCTTCGTGCTGGGATGGACGGGCGGCTTCTGCCTGGTGGCGCTGCTGCTGGCGCCCTACCTGCGGCGGCTGGGGCAGTTCACGATTCCCGACTTCATGGGCCAGCGCTACGACAGCCAGTGGGTGCGGCTCTTCGGAGCCGCCGCGGCCATCGTGATCTCCTTCATCTACGTCGTGGCCCAGATCTACGGCGTGGGGCTCATTACCACGCGTCTCACGGGCCTGACCTTCGAGATCGGGGTCTTCGTGGGGCTCGGCGGCGTGCTCGTGTGCTCCTTCCTCGGGGGCATGCGTGCCGTGACCTGGACGCAGGTGGCGCAGTACATCGTCCTGATCCTGGCCTACCTCGTGCCGGTGGTCTGGCTCTCGGTGAAGCAGACCGGCGTGCCGCTGCCGCAGGCGGTCTACGGCTACCAGGTGCAGCGCATCACCGAGCGTGAGCGCGAGCTGGTGCAGGACCCGCGCGAGATCACCGTGCGGGAGTTCTTCGCCAACCGGGCGCGGGACTACGAACGCAAGCTGCAGGACCCCGAGCAGGCGCTGGCCCGGGAGCGGGCCGAGGCCTCACGCCGCATCGCCGAGCTCAAGGCCCGCGAGGCCACGCTGGCGCAGGTCCAGCAGGCCGAGAAGCAGCGGGCCGCGCTGCCCAAGACCCCGGCCGAGGCCACCGAGCGGTGGACGCGCGCCCGCCAGCAGGACGAGCAGCTGGCGCTCCCGCTGGCCGGCATGCCGCCTCACGCGCAGCCCTTCGCGGGGCAGCCCGAGGGAACGCTGGACGAACGCGAGACCTTCGACCGCTCCCGGCGCAACTTCCTCGCCCTGGTCTTCTGCCTGGCGGTGGGCACGGCCGGCCTGCCGCACATCCTGATCCGCTATCACACGACCGCCACGGTGCGCGAGGCGCGCTATTCCGTGGCCTGGTCGCTCTTCTTCATCGCGCTGCTGTACTTCACGGCGCCGGCCCTGGCCGTGATGGTCAAGTACGAGATCTTCAACGGCCTCGTCGGCACGCCCATCGCCGAGCTGCCCGGCTGGATCGGGCAGTGGATGCGCGTGGATCCGGGGCTGCTGTCCATCTCCGACATCAACGGCGATGGCATCCTGCAGCTGGCCGAACTGCGCATCGGGGGGGACATCATCATGCTGGCCACCCCCGAGCTGGCGGGGCTGCCCTACGTGATCTCGGGCATGGTGGCGGCGGGCGGGCTCGCCGCGGCGCTGTCGACGGCGGACGGGCTGCTGTTGACCATCTCCAGCGCGCTCACGCACGACGTCTACTACCGCGGCGTGAACCCCCGCGCCTCGGCCACGCGCCGCGTGACGCTGTCCAAGGCCCTGCTGCTGGCGACGGCCCTCAGCGCGGCAGCCATCGCCTCGCAGAAGCCGGCGGACATCCTCTTCATGGTCGCCGCGGCGTTCTCGCTGGCCGGTGCGACCCTGGTGCCGCCGCTCGTGCTGGGCATCTTCTGGGGGCGCGCCAACAAGCAGGGCGCCCTGGCCGGCATGCTGACCGGCCTGTGCGTGACGGTCTACTACATGGTCCATGCCAGCACCATGCTGCGCCTGAGCCTCGGGGTGCCCGGGCCGGCCGAGACCTGGTGGGGCATCCAGCCCATCTCCGCGGGGGTGTTCGGCATTCCCGCCGGCGCGCTGGCCATGGTGCTGGTGAGCTGGCTGACGCCGCCGCCGAGCCAGGAGGTGCGGGAGCGCATCGCGCGGCTGCACCGGCCGCCGCAGCCCTGAGCGCGCGGCGCCGGGGTGGCGACCCAGCGGGGACGGCCGCCGGCCATCTGCGCAGGCCTCGCAGGGCCTGCGGCGACCCAGCGCCGGGCCTTGTTCAGCTAAAACGTCATGCCGCATTGCGTTGTGCCGGATTGGTGGGCTACAATCGCGGGCTTTCCCTTGCCGGACCCAGAGAAGACGCTGGGGTTCGGCTTCCTCAGCCAGGCTGTCATCTCGAGAGCCGGGCTGGAATCCACAAGGAGTGTTTATGCGTCACTACGAGATCGTTCTGCTGATCCATCCGGATCAAAGCGAACAGGTTCCGGCCATGCTGGAACGTTACAAGGGCCTGATCACCACCGGTGGTGGCGTGGTTCACCGCGTCGAAGATTGGGGCCGCCGTCAACTGGCGTACCTGATCCAGAAGCTGGCCAAGGCGCACTACCTGTGCCTGAACATCGAATGCAGCAAGGAAACCCTGGCTGAGCTCGAGACCGGCTTCCGCTTCAACGACGCCGTGCTGCGCCACATGACCGTGGTCAAGAGCAAGGCCGAGACCGCTCCCTCCGTCATGATGAAGGCGGTCGAGCGCGAGGAAGCCCGCAAGGCTCCTCAGGAAGCCTAAGCCCCAGGTTCTGTCGCGAGCCGTACCGCGCTTTCAGTGAATCAACTGGTTCTCACCGCGCAGGTACAGGAAGTCGGTCTGATCCGTTACACCCCCGCCGGCATGCCCGCCCTGGATTTCAGCCTCAAGGCCGAATCCGAGGTTCAGGAAGCCGGAAGGCCCCGCAAAGTCTCCCTGGAGATCCGGGCCGTGGTGATCGGAGAGATCGTCAAGCGCATCCAGACGCTCGGCATCGGAGGCCAAGCCCGCTTCAGCGGCTTCCTCAGCGCCCAGCGCAACGGCCGTGGAACGATGTTCCATGTCACCGCCCTGGATCAGCTCGCAGCGCCTGATTCGTTATCCGGATTGAAAAGTTAAGAGGTCACACTATGCCCCCAGCACGTGGTAAGGGTCGGTTCTCCAAGGACCGCAAGCCCAAGCGCAACCAACAATCGCTGCTGTTCCGTCGCAAGCGTTTCTGCCGCTTCACCGTCGCCGGTGTCGAGCAGATCGACTACAAGGACGTGGACACCCTGCGCGACTTCGTCGCCGAAAACGGCAAGATCACGCCCGCTCGCCTGACCGGCACGCGCGCGTTCTTCCAGCGTCAGCTGACCGTCGCCATCAAGCGCGCCCGTTTCCTGGCTCTGCTGCCCTACAGCGACCAGCACAAGGTTTGAGGAGTTAAGACACCATGCAAGTGATCCTGCTTGAAAAGGTGGCCAACCTCGGCAACCTGGGTGACATCGTCAAGGTCAAGGACGGCTACGCCCGCAACTTCCTGATCCCGACCCGCCAGGCACGTCGTGCCACCGAGGCCGCGATCAAGGAATTCGAAGCCAAGCGCGCTGAACTGGAAAAGGCTGCCGCTGAGAAGCTGGCCGCTGCCCAGGCCCTGGGCGAAAGCCTGACCGGCAAGACCATCCGTATCGCCCAGAAGGCGGGCGTGGATGGCCGTCTGTTCGGTTCGGTGACCAACGCCGACGTCGCTGAAGCCCTGAACAAGAACGGCTTCGCCGTGATCAAGGCTCAAGTGCGTATGCCGCATGGCCCGCTGAAGGCCGTGGGCGAGTTCCCCGTGAACGTCGCTGCCCACACCGACGTGGTCGTCGAGATCACCGTCCAGGTGGTGGCCGAGGCCGAGTAAGCCTTCGCCAAATCCTGATTGCGCAGTGCCCTGGGTACTGCGCACAATCAGCAAAGCCGACAGCCTTCCTGGCCGTCGGCTTTTGTCGTTTTCGGGGCGTGCAGTTATCCCGAACTGCCCCCACGTCATCCACAGACTTGTCCACAGCCGGCTGCCGCCGGGCTGGCGGACGGGTCTGGCCAAGGACCGCGCAGTTTCATGAACGCCATCGTTTCTCCGACCCCCGGCACCCCTCGCGACGACGAAGTGGCCCGCCTGCGTGTGCCGCCGCACTCCGTCGAGGCGGAGCAGAGCGTGCTGGGCGGCCTGCTGATCGACAACTCCGCCTGGGACCGCGCCGGCGACCTGCTCACCGAGACGGACTTCTACCGCTTCGAGCACAAGCAGATCTTCGGCGCGCTGGGCAAGCTCATCAATGCCGGCAAGCCGGCCGACGTGGTGACGGTCTTCGAGGAGCTCACCTCGCTGGGCAAGGCGGCCGACTGCGGCGGCCTGAAGTACCTGAACGACCTGGCGCAGAGCGTGCCGAGCGCGGCCAACCTGCGCCGCTATGCGGAGATCGTCCGTGAGCGCGCCATCCTGCGCAAGCTGGTGACCACCAGCGACGAGATCGCCACCGCCGCGCTGGCGCCCCAGGGCCGCGCCGTGACCGAGATCCTGGACGAGGCCGAGGGCAAGATCTTCCGCATCGGCGAGGAGGGCTCGCGTTCCAAGCAGGGCTTCCAGTCCATGGACCAGCTCGTGGTGCAGCTGATCGACCGCGTCAATGAGCTGGCCGAGCAGGGCGCGGAGGACGTCACCGGCGTGCGAACCGGCTTCTACGACCTCGACCGCATGACGGCGGGGCTGCAGCCGGGCGACCTCATCATCCTGGCCGCGCGGCCCTCCATGGGCAAGACGGCCTTCGCCATCAACATCGGCGAGAACGTGGCCATCAACGAAGGCCTGCCGGTCGTCATCTACTCCATGGAAATGGGCGCCGCGCAGCTGGCCTTGCGGATGGTGGGTTCCATCGGCCGCATCGACCAGGGCCACCTGCGCACGGGCCGTCTGGCGGACGACGAATGGAGCCGCCTCTCCGAGGCGGTGGACAAGCTCGGCAAGGCGGCCATCTTCATCGACGAGAGCCCCGGCCTGTCGCCCAGCGAAGTGCGCGCCCGTGCCCGCCGGCAGGCGCGGATGTGCGGCCAGCTCGGCCTGATCATCGTCGACTACCTGCAGCTGATGAGCGGCAACGGCGGTGCGAGCGAGGAAAACCGCGCCACGGTGGTGGGTGAGATCTCGCGGGGCCTGAAGGCGCTGGCCAAGGAGCTGCGCTGCCCGGTGATCGCGCTGTCGCAGCTGAACCGAAGCGTGGAAACGCGGCCGGACAAGCGGCCGATGATGTCCGATCTGCGCGAATCGGGCGCCATCGAGCAGGATGCGGACATCATCATGTTCATCTACCGCGACGAGTACTACACCAAGGAAGAGTGCAAGGAGCCGGGCGTGGCCGAGATCATCATCGCCAAGCAGCGTAACGGCCCCGTGGGCACGGTGAAGCTGGCCTTCCAGCGCATGCACACCAAGTTCGAGAACCTGGCACCGGGCTACGTGAGCCCGGCAGGGGACGAGTACTGATCGATGGATCCGGCCCCCTGTGGGCCCGGCACGGTCAAGCCCGGCGATCCGCACTCGCGGCGCCGGGTTTTTTAACGTCCTGCGGGGGAGGGCGGGCGGGGTGGTGACGGCCCGCCAAGGGGGCATGGGCGGTTCAGCGGCGAAGGGCATGCGGCGCACCGGGTCATTCGTTTGCGCTGCCTTGGGTACTGTACGAAAATACAGCATGCCTGACGCGCTGACCCCGCCCGATACCGGCCCCTTTGCAGACCGCGAAGAAGCCGTGCCGCTGCCATGGCCGCAGGCCATCAAGGGCCGGGGCAGCGCCTGGTCCATTGCGCACCGCTTCGCGCATGAGCAGCGAGAGGTCTACGACGACGGCTGGGGCAGCCTCGACCAGCAGGTGCAGGAAGAGACGCTGCCCCCCGAGACACAGGTGGTGGAGGAGCACGTCCGCAGCATCCTGAGCCGCAACCAGTCGCCGGACATCGTCTTCGACCTCTCCATCAACCCCTACCGCGGCTGCGAGCACGGCTGCATCTACTGCTTTGCCCGCCCCACCCACAGCTACCTGAACCTGTCACCGGGGCTCGACTTCGAGACGCGCCTCGTGGCCAAGGTGAACGCGGCCGAGCGCCTGGCCGCCGAGCTCTCGCGCCCGCGCTACGAGCCGCGCCTGCTGTGCATCGGCACGGCCACGGACGCCTACCAGCCCATCGAGCGCCGGCTGGGCATCACGCGGCAGCTCATTGACGTGCTGGCGGCGCACCGCCATCCCTTCTCGCTCGTCACCAAATCGTCCGGCGTGGAGCGGGACCTCGACCTCATCGCCCCGATGGCGGCCCAGGGCATGGCCGCGGTCTACGTCTCCATCACGACGCTGGACCCGGCGCTGGCACGCATCCTGGAGCCGCGGGCCGCGGCCCCGCACCGGCGACTGCAGACGCTGCGGGCGCTGGCCGAGGCCGGCGTACCCGCGGGGGTGAGCGTGTCGCCGCTGATCCCCTTCATCAACGAGCCCGAGCTGGAACGCATCCTTGAGCAGGCGGCCGAGGCAGGGGCGCGATCCGCCTTCAGCATTCCGCTGCGCCTGCCCTGGGAGGTCAGCCCCTTGTTCCAGGACTGGCTGGTGCAGCACTTTCCCGACCGCGCGGCGCGCGTCATGGCCCGGGTGCATGACCTGCGCGGCGGTCGGGACAACGATCCCCGCTTCGGCAGCCGCATGCAGGGGGAAGGGCTGTGGGCCGAGCTCCTGCAGCAGCGCATGCGCAAGGCCTGCGCACGCCTGGGGCTCAACCGCGAGCGCACGCCGCTGGACCTCACACGCTTCATGTTGCCCGTCCGCCCGGGGGGTGGGCGAGGCACTGGTGCGGGTGCTGGTGGTAGTGGCGCTGGTGGTAGTGGCGCTGGTGGTGCTCAGGGTGAGCTGTTCTAGCAAGCGCGGAGGGGCGGCACTCGTCGCGTCCCGCGGCGTTGCGCAGGCACCGCCCAGGCCGAACGGACAGGTCTCACTCCAGGCTCACCTCGCGCGCACAGCTCAAGTGCTCACCCAGCGCGTTCACTTCACGCGCTCACCTCACGCGCTCACGCCACGGGCTCACGCCACGCGCACTCCGCATGCGCTCACCCGGCGCGCTCTGCACACGCGCTCATGCCACGCGCTCATCCAGCGCGCCCGCTGCAAGGGGCGACCTCACGTGCGGGTGGCGGCGGCGTCGGTGGCATCGGCCGGCAGCCAGTGTTCGAGGGCTTGCAAATGCTCATCCAGGGCCGATGTCAGGCGGGCCAGGGCGGTGGGCACCGTCGGGTCGGCCTCGGGTCCGGCGCAGGCGCGCTCCAGGGCGTGGGCCTCGGCCGCCAGGCCCGCCATGCCAAGGTTCGCGGCGGCCCCCTTCAGCCGATGCGCGGCACTTTGCAGAACCGTCAGGCCCTCGGCCTCGGCCGCCCCGAACAGATCCCGGTGCGTCGCGTAGTGGCGAGTGAACTGGCGCAGCAGCTTGAGCAACAGGGGCCGTTGGCCGGCACAGCGGCGCAGGGCGGCGACGAAATCCGTGTCGGGCATATCGGGCCATGACTCGTCCGGGACCGGGCCGGTGGGGTCGGGCGGCACCGGCGGTACCGGCGGTGTGGACGGCGCGGTCACAGCGGTGGGCACAGCGGCGTGAGGAGGCGCCGATGGTGCCCCGTCCCCCTCGCCAGACCCCACCGGGCCCGCCGGGCGCCGGGGCCGGGCCTGGGGCACGACGCGCGCGATGCAGGCCATCAACGCATCCGCGTCGACGGGCTTGTTCAGGTGGTCCTTCATGCCGGCGTCGATGCTGTGCTGGCGGTGAGACGCCATCGCGTGGGCGGTGACGGCCACCATGGGCAGCTCCGGGTCCAGCTGTCGCAGCGCCGCCGCGGTCTGGTAGCCGTCCATGCGCGGCATCTGGACATCCATGAGCACGAGGTCGAAAGCCTGCGCCCCGTGGGTCTCCACCAGTCGGATGGCCTCCTCGCCGCTGGCGGCCTGCAGGGATTCCACGCCGAAATGGGCCAGGATGTCCTGCAGGATCTCCCGGTTGATGTCCACGTCGTCGACCACCAGGACGCGCAGGCCGCTGAGGTCGCGGGCCTCGACGCCGCCGCCCGGCAGGCTGGCGGGGGCGTCGACCTCCTCCAGCGGCAGCAGGACCGTGAAGGTGGCGCCCTGGCCCGGCGTGCTGCTGACGCTCAGCGTGCCGCCCATCGCCTCGACCTGGCGGCGGCTGATCGCCAGCCCGAGGCCGGAGCCGCCGTACTTGCGCGTCGTGGAGGAGTCGGCCTGCTCGAAGGCATGGAAGATGCGCTCGTGGTCCTCGGCCGGAATGCCCGGCCCGGTGTCGCTGACGGCAATGCTCAGCTGCTCGCCGTGACGGCGGAGGTAGAGCGTGACCGAGCCGTGTTCGGTGAACTTGATGGCGTTGGCCAGCAGATTCACCAGCACCTGGCTCACCCGCAGCGGGTCGAGCACCACATGCGTCGGCACGCCTTCGCTGGACCACTTCAGCGCCAGCCCTTTCTCGACGGCCCGGTCGCTGACGAGATCCATGGCGTCCTTCACCACGGCGGCCAGGCGGACCGGCAGCCGCTCGACGGGGAGCTTGCCGGATTCGATCCGCGTGTAGTCCAGCACGTCGTTGATGACGCCCTGCAGATGGCGCCCGGCCCGCAGGATGCGCTCGAAGGCCTGGACCGCCGTCGGGTGCTGCGCCCCGTTGCGGCGGCCGAGCTGGGCCAGCCCCAGCATTGCGTTCAGCGGCGTGCGGATCTCGTGGCTCATGTTGGCCAGGAAGTAGCCCTTGGCCTGGGCCGAGGCCTGGGCCTCGTCGCGCGCCGCGCTCAGTTCGCGCTGCAGCGTCTTGAGCACGGTGACGTCCGTACCGAGATGCAGCGTGGCATAGGGCTTGCCGCGCTGGTCCGTCAAGGGCACGGTCGTGGTCAGGTAGTCCCGCTGGTCGCCGCCCGGGTGCCGGACCTGCTCCTCGACGGTCACCGATTGCCCGGTTGCCAGGACGGTCTCGTCGCGCTCCTTGGCCTCGGCGGCGTAGGCCGCGTCGAACAGGTCCTTCATGGCGCGCCCCAGCACGGCGTCGCGGGGGCGTCCGATCGCCTCCTCGAAGTAGCGGTTCACCATCATGAAGCGCCCGGCCGGGCTGCGCACCGACAGCGTGATGGGCAGGGCCTCGATGATCTCCTGCATCTTCTGGCGTTCGGACTTCTGCTCCGCCGTGCGGGCGGCGACCTCCTCCTGCAGCAGCTCCCGATGCTGGCGCAGCTCGGCCTCGGCCATGGCGCGGGCGGTGACGTCGTGGATGAACATCACGACCTGCATCTCGCCATAGAACTCCACGCGGTCCAGCTTCAGGTCCAGCCACAGCGCGGTGCCGTCCCGCCGCCGTGCCTGCCAGGAAAAGACCTGCACGCGGCCCTGGGCGGCCCCTCGTACCCGGCCGAGGAACTCCTCCCGGTCGCCCGGCCGGTCCAGCCCCAGCAGCGAGGTGTCCAGCTCGGGCAGCTGCGTGCAGCCGAACAGCGCCATCGCCTGGTCGTTGGCATACCGGACGGCGGCGGTGTCCGCCTCGATGATCTGGATGCCGAACAGCGCACCGTCCAGCAGGCGGCGCAGGCGCTGCTCGCTGCGGCGCAGCTCGTCGCTGCTGTCCTGCTGGCTGCGCATCGACTGCAGAAGCAGCTCGTGCGACGACTGCAGCGAGGACGTGGCATGCCAGAAGATCGCCGAGAAGCGCGTGACGAGCCAGGCGCACAGCATCAGCACCGTCAGGTAGACCACCACGAAGCTGCCCACCGGCGGCGTGTTGGCGGGCGTGGGGCCCGTGATCCAGCCCACATCCTGCGCCATGCCCAGCAGGGCGATGCCCGAGGCGGCGATCAGCGTAACCGCCCACATCAGGCGGCGCCCCGCGAGGAAGGCGGCGGTCAGGGTGATCAGCAGCACACCGGGAATGCCGGAGGAGTGCACGCCGATGCCGTAGACGTAGGCCGCGCCCAGCAGCATGCAGTTGGCAAGCAGGCAGAAGACGCACATGGCGGCCCGCAGGCCCCAGCGCTTCGCCAGCAGGCCGCACACGATGCACAGCAGCAGCACCGACGCCGACGTGCCCATGCGCGCGACGCGCTGCGGCCAGGGAATGGCGAACTCCAGCGCCAGGGTGCCCATCTGCAGCACGGCCGCGCAGCCGGTGACCAGCAGCAGGCGGTTGCCGACGCTGTGCAGCGCGACGTCGATGTGGCGCCGGAACTGATCGACGTAGTTGAAGTCCGGCGTGAAGGCCGCATCCACGGGCGGCGGGGCAGGGTTGGAGTCCATGGTCGCGTCCGTGGCGGCGGAGGTGGGCAGGGGGCTAGATGAAGGTCCCGAGCTTCCGGATGACCCGGCCCAGGAAGTCCTCGTTGGCCTGGCCTTCCTTCAGCACCCCGAGCAGCCGGTCGCGGTTCTCGGTGATGAGGAGGTTGATGTGGTCCTCCTGCGGGCTGGTCAGCCCCAGGTGGATGAAGCTCTCCTCGAACTGGTGCTGCAACTCCTCGAACTGCGAGCGCACCGCGGTCTGGAGCCGGTGGTTGCTGTCGGCGATGTCGGTCAGGGCGCGCCGCGTGATCTGGATCAATTGCCGGATCTCGGCCAGCTCCTGGCTGGTCATCTCGTTGTCGAGCGCGATCAGGCGGCTCGTCATGGCCTCGACCAGCAGGGCGATGTTGTCCAGCGCGCGGCCGGCCTTGTCAGCGGCGGCGGCATCCAGCGCGGAGCGGTCCATCGGCAGGTCCCGCACGAACAGCGTCACGGAGCCGTAGGCAAAGCCGGTGTGCGGTCCCAGCGAGCGGATGCGCTCGCTCCCCGTCGCCTGCTCGACGTGCTCCAGCAGCGACAGCTCCAGCGCCGAGCACTGGGTCTTTGAATTGCGGGACACCGTGTCCCGCCGCCCCCGCAGCTGCAGGCAACCGTCGTAGCCATAGGCCTGCAGGGATTCGAACAGCGCCTCCGCCACGGCATCGTAGGAGTGGCAGTTGTTCAGCGCCCGCTGGAAGCTCAGCGCCACGCCGGCTTCGCCCACCATGTCCGCGGTGCTCATCACCGCGTTCATCGCCTCGTCCAGCTGCCCGCTCATCTCGCGGGCCCGGTCGACGCGGCTGAGCTGCAGCCCGATCTTGGTGCTGAGCTCGCTGGGATCGAAGGGCTTGGGCAGGTAGTCGTCGCCGCCGGCAGCGTAGCCCAGCAGGCGCTCCTCGATGGAGGTCTTCGCGGAATGGAAGACGATCGGGAGATCCGGGTAGAGCGCCTTCAGCGCACGGCAGGCGTCGTAGCCGGACAGACCGGGCATGTCGACGTCCAGGATCAGCAGGTCAGGCAGGGCTTCTTCACAGGCTGCCAGGGCGCTCTCGCCCGTCAGCGCGAGGCGTATGTCGAACTGTGCGCTGAGGTTGGCGGCGAGCATCTCCAGCGTCGAATCCTCGTCGTCCACCAGCAGCAAAGACTTGCGTCGGTCCATCGTCCACTCCGTTGACTTGGGCGGCCTGATTCGCTGTGCAGACTTCCTCTTTCCGTCACAGGGGCCGCCTCTTTGCCGAACTGAGACTAATCGTCTGCCGTGATCGCCACAAGCCCGCCCCGGCGCAGATACGCAACGCCTGACCCCCGCCCGCGAAGGGCATCACGACTGGGCTGATGCTTGCACGCGACGGCGGCGAGGGCATGGCCCGAACAGGGCTGCCAAAGCCGTGGGGAACGGGCATTCCGTCACACGGATGCTTGCGCAACGGTCTGGCTTGTCCCCTCTTGCTGGCGAATGGAGGGGAATTTGGACGTCATTCATGGGACAGACAAGGCCTTTGGAAGGTGGAATGACGGGTGATCGCCCAGTGGCGCCATCGCCGATTCTCGACAGCGCCTGCCAAGCTCGTTACGCTCATCAGCAAAGCCTGTCACCTGAAGGCGAGGGCCCCTCGGGGCCGCTCCGGGGGCAGCGGTCAGGGGGATCCCCTGTCGAGGCAGGCCGGCCATTTCACTTTTCGCGCGACGCCTTCCGGCGTGCACGGTGCAACGAGACGAAGCAGGGGGCCCATGGTGTCGAATCAACACGCGACTGCCCAAGGCAGTCAGCCTGTGCTAACGCTGTGGATGCTGATGGCGCTGGGCGTGCTGCTGCTGCTCGTGGCCTGGCGCGGCGACCCCCTGGCCCTCCTGGGGCTTCCGCTGCTGCTGCTCATCCATCGCGGGCAGGCCCCGGCGCCGCGTCCTGAGCCCACGCCGGAGGCCGGCCACGGCCTTGCGCTGCTGCTGGGGCGGCTGCTGCCGGTCTGGTCACGCCAGGTCGAGGCCGCCGACCGCGCGCTGCAGTCGGGCACCGAGGAGCTGCTCGAGAGCTTCACCCAGATCGTCGAGCACCACCAGCGCATGCCCGAGGAGCCCGAGCTGGCCGAGACGGTCTGGCAGCAGGCCGAGAAGGCGCTGCAGGGCCTGCAGTTCGCGGACCGGCTCTCCCAGATGCTGCTGGTGCTCAAGCGGGACATCGACAAGCTGGCCGTGGCGGCCCCCGAGCTCGACCAGGCGGCGCCGGCGGACGCCGAGCGCTGGCTTCAGGATTTGCACGACACCTACACGACCGACGAGCAGCGGGTCCGCCACGAAGGGCAGGGGCCCCAGGTGGTGCGAGGCAAGGGCGTGGATTTTTTCGACTGACTCAGTAGCGGAGAACACTCAATGAGCGGGAAGACGATTCTGGTGGTGGACGATTCGGGCTCCTTCCGGACCGTGGTCAAGCTGGCGCTTCAGAAGGCGGGCTACACGGTGCTGGAGGCCGCGGACGGCCAGGCCGCACTGGCGGTGCTGAATGGCGCTGCCAAGGTGCATCTCATCGTCTGCGACGTCAACATGCCCATCATGGACGGCTTGACCTTCCTCAAGCAGGTCAAGACGATGGCGGCCTACAAGTTCACCCCCGTGATCATGCTGACCACGGAGTCGCAGGAATCGAAGAAGGCCGAAGGGCGCGCGGCCGGGGCGAAGGCCTGGATCACCAAGCCCTTCCAGCCCTCGCAGCTGGTCGACGCGGTCAACAAGCTCTGCGTCTGAGCGGCGAGCCATGACGGTCGCTCTGTCGCTCACCGCGGGCCCGGAGCTGTGCATTGCGCAGGCGGCGCAGATCCAGTCGGACTGGCTGCAGCTGCTGGCCGGCGTCGAGGCTGGCCAGCCCTGCGAGGCGCAGCTCGATCTCTCGGGCGTCGAATCCTTTGACAGCGCCGGGCTGCAGCTGCTGCTCGCGCTCAAGCTGCAGCTGGAGCGGCAGGGGGGGCAGCTGGTGCTGGCATCCCCCGGTCCCGCCGTGCGCGACGCTCTCGGCGTCTTCGGGCTGGACGACACCCTGATGCCGACGGCAGGAACCACCGGGGCCGCTTCATGATCACGCAGGACGACGACGCCGAAATCCTGGCGCAGGCGCGCGCCGGCTTCATCGACGAAGCCCACGAGATGCTCCAGCAGTTCGAGGACGCCATGCTCGTGCTCGAGTCCGCGCCCGACGACGGCGAGAGCCTCAACGCGGCCTTCCGGGCCGCTCACACCATCAAGGGAACGGCCGGCCTGTTCGGCTTCGACCGCGTCGTGCATTTCACGCACGAGGCCGAGGCGCTGCTGGAGGCGCTGCGCTCCGGCGAACGCCCGCTCGACGAGCCGGTCATGACGGCCCTGCTGGAGAGCCGCGACCAGATCGGGCGCCTGCTCGCCGAGCTGGGCGATCCCGACGGCTCGCCCGAGACCGAGGCCCTGGGGCGCGAGCTCGTCGGCCGCCTGCGGGTCTTGCGCGGTGCCGAGGCGCTGTCCGAACCGGAGCCTGCCGCCGCTGCCGAGGCCGCCTTCGCCCCGGAGAGCGCCGAGGCGGTGCGGCCGGTCTGGCACCTGTCGCTGCGCTTCCTGCCCGATGCGCTGCGGGCCGGGCTTGATCCGCTGGCCTTCCTGCGCTACTTGAACAAGCTGGGCGAGGTCATCGCCATCCGCACGCTGGTGGAGGCCGTGCCGCCGCTGGACGAGATCGACGCCGAGGCCTGCCACCTGGGCTTCGAGCTGCGCCTGCAGTCCGAGACGGCGAGCCTGGCGGACATCGAGGGCGTCTTCGAGTTCGCCGCGGAGGACAGCGACGTGCGCATCCTCCCCCCGGGCAGTGCACCGGCGGCCTTCGAGTCGCTCGTCGAGCACCGCTGCGGCGATGATGCGGCGGCCCGTGCGACGCTGCTGTCGATCTGGGAGCAGCTCGGCCTGCAGTTCGCGCTGCGCGAGTCGGTGGCGCCGCCCGCGGAGCCGGACGCCGAACCCGTGGTGGTGCGCCACATCGAGCGGCGCTCCGCCGAGATCGCCGCCCGCAGCGACCGCCGCAGCGGCGAGGGCGACCGCCGCCAGCAGGGCCGCGACCGGCGTGCCGGCGACGAGACCCGCTTCGTGCGGGTGCGGGCCGACAAGCTCGACCACCTGATCGACCTCATCGGCGAGCTGGTGATCGCCGGCTCGGGGGCGCAGATGGTGGCGCACCTGGAACGGTCGGCGCCGCTGCAGGAGGCCACCGAACGGGTGATGACCCTGGTGCAGGAAACCCGCGACGGTGCACTGGCCCTGCGCATGGTGCCGATCGGCGAGACCTTCGGCCGCTTCCAGCGCGTGGTGCGCGACCTCTCCAAGCAGCTGGGCAAGGAGATCGAGCTCGTGGTCACCGGCGGTGACACGGAGCTCGACAAGTCCGTGGTGGACCAGATCGCCGACCCGCTGATGCACCTGGTGCGCAACAGCCTGGACCACGGCATCGAGCCGACCGCCGACCGCCTGGCGGTGGGCAAGTCGGCCACCGGACAGCTGCGCCTCAATGCCTACCAGGAGGCGGGCGCCATCGTCATCGAGGTCAGCGACGATGGTCGCGGCCTGGCCCGTGAGCGCATCCTGGCCAAGGCCATCGAGCGCGGGCTGATCCCGCACGACGCCGACCTCGCCGACAGCGAGGTCTGGCAGCTCATCTTCCTGCCTGGCTTCTCGACGGCCGAGGCCGTGACCGACATCTCGGGCCGCGGCGTCGGCATGGACGTCGTCAAGCGCAACATCGAGGCCCTGCGCGGCAGCATCCAGCTCTTCAGCCAGACCGGCCACGGCACCACGACCCGCATCCGCCTGCCGCTCACGCTGGCGATGATCGATGGCTTCCTGACCATGGTCGGCGGCGTGCATTACGTGCTGCCGATGTCTGCGGTGGGCGAGTGCATCGACGTGCCGCCCGAGCATGGCGCGTCGCCGGAGCGCATCAGTGGCACCTTCAACCTGCGCGGCGAGATCCTCCCCTGGCTGGACCTGGCCCGCTTCTACGGCGTCGAGCCCACACCGCTGGCCGCCGGGGCGCGCCGCAGCGTGGTCGTGGTCCGGCATGTCGACCAGCGTGTCGGCCTTGTCGTGGACCGCCTGATGGGCGAGCACCAGACCGTGATCAAGCCGCTGTCCGGCATCTTCAGCCATCTCAAGGCCCTGGCCGGCTCCACCATCCTCGGCTCCGGTGACGTGGCCCTCGTGATGGACATCGCCGGCCTGCTGGTTCACGCGCAGGCGCTGAGCCGGTCCTCCCCCTCCACCCTGGCGAGAAACCGAGCATGATGAGCTTCTTCCGCAAACTGCTCCTGTGGCAGCGCTTCCTGGTGCTGGGCCTGATCTCCCTCGCGGCGGCGGCCGTGCCGCTGGCCCTGCTGGTGCACGAGCAGGGAGACCAGATCGCCGTGGCCGAAGCCGAGGACGATGGCATCGACATGCTGATGCTGTCGATGCCGGTGATGAAGTCCCTGCAGGTCCACCGGGGCCTCTCCAGCCTGGCCCTGGGCGGTGACGCGGAGGCCGCCACCCGGCGCCAGGCGTCGGCGGCCTCGGCCCTGGCGGCGCTCGATGCCCTCCAGAAGGCCCTGGCCAGCCGCCCGGCCTACCAGCCGAGCCTGGCGCAGACGCAGGCCTTGCGCCGGGACTTCAAGGCGCTGGTTGACCGCGTGGCGGGCCGCCAGCTGGACCCCTCGGCCAGCTTCGCGGCGCATTCGGCCCTGATCCAGCAGGCCCTTGGCGTGCTGGAGCGCGTGGGCGACAACTCGGGCCTCGCCATGGATCCCGTGGCCGAGACCTACTTCCTCGTGATCACCGCGGTGGACGCGATCCCGCAGGCCTCCGAGGCGCTGGCGGCCGCCCGCGGGCGCGGAGCGACGCTGCTCAACGCGTGGGCGCAGGGCAAGGACGCACCGGCCCTTGACCGCGCCGAGCTGCAGTCCCTGGCGCACCAGGCGGACTTCTGGCTCGACCGGTCCCGGCGGCAGTTCGAGAAGGCCATCGCCCTGCGCGAGGACATCAAGAAGGATGTGGACTCGCCATTCCGCGCTGCACAGGCCGCGACGGCGGCTTTCGAGGACCGGTTGCGTCAGCTGGCGGCGGCCACCCGGCCGCCCCTCAGCGCAGGCGACCTCTTCGCGCTTGGCACCCAGGCCGTGGAGACCCAGTTCACGCTGCAGCAGGCCGCGACCCACGCGCTCGACGAGCTCGTGATGGAGCGGATCCGTGTGCTCAAGTCCCACCGCCAGGTGCTGATCGCGAGCCTCGCGGTACTGCTGGTGGCCGGTGTCGCGATGGGCGTCATCATCATCCGCTCGGTCACGGTACCGATGCGCCGTGCGGTGGCCGCGGCGCGGGCCGTGGCAGACGGCGATCTGCAGTTTGACACCACGGACAGCGCGCGTGACGAATCCGGGCAGCTGCTCGCGGCCATGGGCGACATGCAGCGCCAGCTGCGTGAACGCCTGGACCGCGACGCGCTCACCGCGGCCGAGAACTCGCGGGTGCGCCAGGCCCTCGAGGCCTGCTCGACCAACGTCATGTTCGCCGATGCCGACGGCATCATCCTCTTCATGAACCGGTCGCTGGCCCAGATGCTCAGCGAGAACGAGAGCAAGCTGCGCGAGGGCCTGCCGAACTTCCGGGTCAGCGAGGTCATCGGCGGCAGCTTCGACCGCTTCCACCAGCGGCCCTCGCACCAGCGCGACGTCCTCGGGCGGATCAAGGGCGAGCACCGGGTCCGCATCCAGGTGGCCGGCCTCAGCTTCTCGCTGATCGCCAATCCCATCCTCGGCCCGGACGGCGAGCGGCTCGGGACCGTGGTCGAGTGGAAGGACATCACCGCCGAGCTCGCGGCCCGCGAGACGTCCGAGCGCGAGGCCGCCGAGAACCTGCGCATCCGCCAGGCGCTGGATGTCGCGGCGATGCCCGTGCGCATCGCCGACAACGCCGGGACCATCGTGTACGCCAACGAGGCGTTGATGAGCGTCCTGCGCCGGGACGAGGCCGCGTTCCGCGCGGAGCTGCCGGGCTTTGACGCCAGCCGGGTGGTGGGCGGCTCGATCGGCATGTTCTACCGGGACCCACGGGCGGCCATCGAGCGCCTGTCCGCCTTGCGCGAAACCGTGCAGTCCACGATGGTGCTGGGCGGGCGCACCTACGACGTGACCACGTCGCCGATCCGTGACGCACAGGGGCAGGTCCTCGGCACCGTGGGGCAATGGGCCGACCGCACCGATCAGATCGCCGCGGAGCGGGAGTTCGACTCGATCGCCACGGCCGCGGCCCAGGGCGACATGAGCGAGCGCATCGAACTGGCGGGCAAGCAGGGCTTCTTCCGGCAGAGCGGCGAGAAGTTCAACGCCCTGCTGGAGATCATGGTCGACACGATCCGCGAGGTGCGTTCCTCGGCGGCGCAGCTGACATCCGCCGCCAACCAGGTCTCGCAGACCTCGCAGTCGCTGTCGCTGTCGGCTTCGCAGCAGGCGGCCAGCGTGGAGGAGACGACGGCCTCGCTGCAGGAGATCGCCGCGAGCGTGCGGCAGAACGCGGACAACGCCAACGTGACGGACCGCATGGCGACGCAGGCGGCCACCGAGGCGATGGAGGGCGGGCAGGCGGTGTCGATGACGGTGGACGCGATGAAGCAGATCGCGACCAAGATCTCGATCATCGACGACATCGCCTACCAGACGAACCTGCTGGCGCTGAACGCCGCGATCGAGGCGGCGCGGGCGGGCGAGCATGGCAAGGGCTTCGCGGTGGTGGCGGCCGAGGTGCGCAAGCTGGCCGAGCGCAGCCAGGTGGCGGCGCAGGAGATCGGCAATCTGGCGGGCTCCAGCGTGTCACTGGCCGAGAAGGCCGGGCATCTGCTGAGCTCGATGGTGCCGTCGATCCAGAAGACCTCCGAGCTGGTGCAGGAGATCTCGGCGGCGTCGGGCGAGCAGAGCGACGGCGTGCAGCAGATCACCGGGGCGATGAACCATCTCTCGGGCTCCACCCAGCAGACGGCCTCGGCCTCGGAGGAGCTGTCCGCCACCGCCGAGCAACTCTCGGCCCAAGCGGCGCAGCTCGAGGAACTCGTCGCCCAGTTCCAGCTCGAAGCAAGGCACGCCCCCTCGGGGGCCGGGCCCAACGGACGTGGCTTGCGTCGCTGACGCAGGCTTCACTCCGATCAGATCCCGATCCAGATTCAGATTCAGGCGAGGACGAACATGCGTACCAATCTTCCAGTCACGCAGCAGGAGTACACGCTCAAGGAGGGCATGACGATCGTGTCGCGCACCGATCTCAAGGGGCGCATCACGTACATCAACGACGACTTCATCGAGGCGAGCGGCTTCACGACCGACGAGCTCATCGGGCAGCCGCACAACCTCGTCCGCCATCCCGACATGCCCGAGGAAGCCTTCGCCGACCTCTGGAACACGCTGAAGGCAGGCCGCCCCTGGACGGGGCTGGTCAAGAACCGACGCAAGAACGGCGATCACTACTGGGTGGTCGCCAACGCCACGCCGATCCGCGAGGGCGGGCAGGTGACGGGCTACATGTCGGTCCGCACGCGGCCGACCCGCGAGCAGGTCGAGGGGGCGGAGCGGCTGTACCGGCTGTTCAAGGATGGCAAGGCCCAGGGCTGGGAGATCCGCGAAGGGCATGGCGTGCGGCGCTCGGTGCTGAATGATGTCGCCCGACGCTGGAAGGCGCTGGGCGTGACGGCCAAGCTGGGGCTGCTCGGCCTGCTGGCCGTGGCCGGGACGGCCGCGGCCGCCTGGTTGGCGCTGGGCGCGAACTGGCTGGGGCTGGCCCCGGCCGCCGTGGCACTCGTCGCCCTGGGCGGGCTGATGCGGACCGGCAGCAGCCTGGCGCGCCAGCTGGTGAAGGCGGGCGCCCAGTTCGAGCAGTTCGGGCAGGGCAACTTCGACGGCATCGTCGTCGCCGAGTCCGACGACGAGATGGGGCAGATGATGCTCGCGATGAAGCGGGTGCAGACGCGCCTGGGCTTCGAGTTCGCGGACACCCGCCGCCGGGCCGACGATGCCGAGCGCATCCGCCAGGCCCTGGACGTCGCGGCGACGAACATGATGGTGGCCGACGCGGGCTACAACATCATCTACACCAATGCGTCCCTGCAGGAGATGCTCGCCACGGCGGAGGCCGACCTGCGCAAGGACCTGCCGCAGTTCAGCGCCGCCGCGGTGGTCGGCTCGAACATCGACCAGTTCCACAAGAACCCGGCGCACCAGCGCGGCATGCTGGACCGCCTGACCGGCACCCACAAGACGCGCCTGCACATCGGCGGACGACGCTTCGACCTCATCGTCAATCCGGTGAGCAGCCAGGGCAAGCGCCTGGGGATGGTGGTCGAGTGGCGCGACATCACGGCCGAGCTGGCCGCCCAGGAGCGCGAGCAGGCGCTGGCGGCCGAGAACGCACGGGTCAAGCAGGCGCTCGACACCTGCTCGACCAATGTGATGATCGCCGACAGCAGCGGCCAGATCGTCTACATGAACCAGTCCGTGGCCCAGATGATGCTGCGCAACGAGCCCGTGCTGCGCCAGGCGCTGCCGCAGTTCGACGCGCGCCGCATCGTCGGCAGCAACTTCGACGTCTTCCACCGGCAGCCCTCGCACCAGCGCAATCTGCTGGCGAACCTCAAGGCGGAGTACCGCGTCGAGATCAACGTCAGCAGCCTGATCTTCCAGCTGGTGGCCAACCCCATCGTCGATGCCAAGGGCGAGCGGCTGGGGACGGTGGTCGAGTGGAAGGACCGCACGGCCGAGATCGCGGCCGAACGCGAGATCAGCGAGATGGTCGAGGGGACGGTGCAGGGCGACTTCAGCCGCCGCATCGACATCGACGGCAAGGAGCCCTTCTTCCGCATGCTGGGCGAGAAGTTCAACTCGCTGGTGGATACGGTGAGCGGCACCATCCGTGAGGTGACGGTGGCGGCCGAGCAGCTCAACTCCGCGGCGGAGCAGGTCTCGCAGACCTCGCAGTCGCTGTCGCTGTCGGCTTCGCAGCAGGCGGCCAGCGTGGAGGAGACGACGGCCTCGCTGCAGGAGATCGCCGCGAGCGTGCGGCAGAACGCGGACAACGCCAACGTGACGGACCGCATGGCGACACAGGCGGCCACCGAGGCGATGGAAGGCGGGCAGGCGGTGTCGATGACGGTGGACGCGATGAAGCAGATCGCGACCAAGATCTCGATCATCGACGACATCGCCTACCAGACGAACCTGCTGGCGCTGAACGCCGCGATCGAGGCGGCGCGGGCGGGCGAGCATGGCAAGGGCTTCGCGGTGGTGGCGGCCGAGGTGCGCAAGCTGGCCGAGCGCAGCCAGGTGGCGGCGCAGGAGATCGGCAATCTGGCGGGCTCCAGCGTGTCCCTGGCCGAGAAGGCCGGGCATCTGCTGAGCTCGATGGTGCCGTCGATCCAGAAGACCTCCGAGCTGGTGCAGGAGATCTCGGCGGCGTCGGGCGAGCAGAGCGACGGCGTGCAGCAGATCACCGGGGCGATGAACCATCTCTCGGGCTCGACCCAGCAGACGGCCTCGGCCTCGGAGGAGCTTTCCGCCACCGCCGAGGAGCTCTCGGCGCAGGCGACGCAGCTGCAGGAACTGATGGCCTACTTCTGCCTCGAGGACTCGGCGGGCGCGGGCGGGCGGGGCGATGCCCGGGGATCCGCGGGCGGTCAGGGCGCGCGAGGTGCTGCCGTCCGTCGCCGCACCGAGAGCGCGGAGTCCCTGCTGCCGCCGGCGTCGCCGCGCGGTCGCACGGCCGCGCCGCAGGAGCGCCCGCGCAACCGCATCGGGCAGACGTCGGCCCGTCCCGACGCCGGATCGCCGGGCAGCCAGGCCATCGACGAGGCCTACTTCAAGCGCTTTGAGTGACCATGAGTGCCGTGCTCCAGCACGAATCGACCGGGGGTGCGCGCCAGATGCTGCGTCTGGCCTGCATCCAGGAGTCGCTGCTCGTGCCCATTGATGCCGTCCGCGAGATTCTCGAGGTGGGGCGGCTCACGCCGCTGCCGCAGACGCCGGGCTTCGTGCGCGGCGTGATGAATCTGCGGGGCTCGGTGATCCCCGTCATCGACCTCTCCGCCCGCTTCGGCCACGGCCCCATCGAGGTGGGGCGTCGCAGCGCCATCGTCGTCGTGGAAGTGCCGGACGAAGCCGGGCGCCCGCCGCTGGCCATGGGCCTGCTCGTCGACGCGGTGTACGAAGTCCTGGACGTCGACGCCCGCGCCATCGAGCCCGTGCCCGCGCTGGGCATGGCCGTGCCGCCGAAGTTCGTGGCCGGGATGGTGAACGTGCGGGACCGCTACTCGAACCTGCTGAACCTGGCCCAAACGCTGTCTCCGGAGGAATTGACGTCCCTGATCGGCGAGGAGCATCCGGCCCCATGAGCAAGATCTCCGATGCCGCATTCAAGGGCGTCTGCGACTATTTCTTTCGCATCTCCGGCATCCGGCTGACCGAAGGCAAGCGTGCCCTGGTCCTGAGCCGGCTTCACCGCCTGTCCCAGGACTGCGGCTTCCCGGACCTCAACGAGTTCATCGCCCGCCTGACCCGCGGGCAGCTCGGCGAGGACGTCGCGGTGGCGGTGGTGGACCGGCTGACGACCAACGAGACCTACTTCTTCCGCGAGCCCGCGCATTTCGCCGACCTGCGCCAGCGGGCCCAGGGCCACCGCGCCGGCGAGGAATTCAGCGTATGGAGCGCTGCCAGCTCCACGGGCGAGGAGGCCTACAGCTGTGCCATGCTGCTGGCCGACACGCTCGGCAAGGCGCCGTGGCGGATCTGGGGCACCGACCTGTCGACCACGGTGGTGGCCGCGGCGCGGACGGGGCTGTATCCCGTCGATCGCATCGAGAACATGCCGGAGAACTACCTCAAACGCTACTGTCTGCGCGGCGAAGGGCCGTACGAGGGCCAGATGCTGATCGACCGCAGCCTGCGCCAGCGCGTCGAGTTCCTCGGGGCCAATCTCACGCAGGACCTGCCCCAGCGGCTGCCGATGTTCGACGTGATCTTCCTGCGCAACGTGCTGATCTATTTCGAGCCGCCGGCCAAGGCCGACATCGTGCGGCGCGTCATCACCCGCCTCAAGCCGGACGGGCTGCTCTACACGGGCCATGCGGAGTCCCTCTCCGGCCTGGACCTGCCCCTGCAGTCGATCGCGCCGGCCATCTACCGCCATGATTAGCCTGCCCTTGCCCAGCAAGACCGTGGGCTGGCATCCCGGCCCCGGTCCGTCCATCATGCTGCTCCCCGGGCAGCTCCATTTCGGCCAGAACGTGACCCTGAAGACACTCCTGGGCTCCTGCGTGGCCCTGACGCTGTGGCACCCCGAGCGCCGCATCGGCGGCATGTGCCACTACCTGCTGCCCACGCGCGCGCGCCAGCCGGGCATGCCCCTGGACGGCCGCTTCGGCGACGAGGCCGTGCTGACGATGGCCATGTGCATCGAGCGTGCGGGCGTGAAGCCCGACGAGTTCATCGCCCATCTCTACGGCGGTGCCGACACCATGCCGGACGGCGCTGCCGTGAAGCTCAATGTCGGCGAGCGCAACATCGAGCAGGGCTGGAAGCTCATCGAGCATTTCCGCTTCCAGCTGGATGGTGTGGATGTGGGCGACAACGTGCCGCGTCACGTGGTCCTCGACCTCCAGACCGGCCTGGTCACCGCCCGCCGCGGCATGCCCGCGGGCGCCACCGTCGGAGGTGGCGCATGAGCGGCATCAAGGTCGCCCTGGTCGATGACTCGGCCATCGTGCGCAAGCACCTCACCAGCCTGCTCGAGGGGGCAGGCATGGAGGTCGTGGTGACGGCCAGCGACCCCCTGTTCGCCTGGCCCAAGCTGCAGGCGAACTGGCCGGACGTCATCGTGCTGGACGTCGAGATGCCCCGCCAGGACGGCATTTCCTTCCTCACGCAGATCATGCAGCAGCGGCCGACGCCGGTGGTGATGTGCTCCACGCTGACCGAGGCCGGCTGCGATACCACCCTGCAGGCGCTGGCCGCCGGTGCCATCGGCTTCGTGACCAAGCCCAAGCTCGGTCTGCGGGACTTCCTGGAGGACGACAGCAACGGCCTCGTCGCCGCGGTGCGGGCGGCGGCCCGGGCCAATCTCCGGGCCTTGCCGCGCACGCCGGCCGCCGCCCCCGCCGCGCCTGGCAGGCCGCTCATCGAGCCCGTCGGGGCGGGCCTGCCGCGCCAGACCAGCGTCGCGGACAAGGCGCTGAGTGTCACGACGGACCGCGTCATCGCCATCGGCAGCTCGACCGGCGGGGTGCAGACGGTGGAGGCGCTGCTGCGCCAGCTGCCGCGCCAGTGCCCGGGCATCCTGCTGGTGCAGCACATGCCGTCGAGCTTCACGTCGGCCTTTGCGCGGCGGCTGAACAGCCTGCTCGACTTCGAGGTGCTGGAAGCCCGTGACGGCGACCGGCTCATCGACGGGCGCGTGCTGATCGCGCCGGGCGGGCGCCACATGCAGCTGCGGCGCAGCGGCGCCCAGTACGTGGTGGAGGTGCGCGACGGCCCGCTGGTCAACCACCACCGGCCGTCCGTGGATGTGCTGTTTCGTTCGGTCGCACAGGCGGCCGGGGCGAATGCGACCGGGGTCATCCTGACCGGCATGGGGGACGATGGCGCACGCGGCCTGCTGAGCATGCGCCGGGCCGGCGGACGCACGCTGGCTCAGGACGAGGCCAGCTGCGTGGTCTACGGCATGCCGCGCGCCGCCGTGGAGCTGGGCGCGGTGGATCAGGTGGTAAGTCTGGACGGCCTGGGCGCGGCGATCCAGGGCCTGCCGGCGCCCGAGGGTGGCTGAATCAGCTCAGGATGCTGCCGATGGTCTTCATCAGCTCCAGCGGGCTGAAGGGCTTGGCAAGGTAGGCATTGGCGCCGGCCGCCAGGCCCGCGCTGCGGTCGGCGCCGGTTCCGAGCGCCGTCAGCATGATGATCTTCGTGCGCCGCAGCCGGGCGTCGGCACGGACACGGCGGCACAGCTCCAGGCCGTCGATGCCGCCGGGCATCATCAGGTCCATCAGGATGAGGTCCGGCTGCAAGGTGCGCAGCAGATCCCAGCCGACGACGCCGTTCTCGGCTTCGTGGATGTCGTAGTCCTCGAACTCCAGAGAAATGCGCACGAGTTCGCGGATCTCGGCCTGGTCTTCGACGATGAGGATTTGCTTCATGGGCAACGATCAAATGGGGGGTGACGTGATGGAAATCACCTGGGGCGATGATGCCATTTGGGAAGGCCGGCGGACTGCCCTAAAGTGCCTTCAAAGCGTTCGGAATCGGCATCCCGGGCCCGTGTGAAAGAGAGACAAGGTCATGGCCATGCATCCCGCCCTCAACAAGAGCTTACGTCAGCTGGACGGGGTGTTGTTCGTCGCGGCCGGCGCCAATGCCCTGCTGGCGGCGGTGCTTTCCACCGGCAGTTTATGGATCGGCCCGCTGGTCGCGGTGGTCCTGGCGGCCGCCGGGGCCTGGCGGCGCCGGGGCAACCAGATGTCCCGCTACCTGGCCGTCGCCGCGATGCTCGGCGCCATCGGCCTGCAGGCCGCCGCGGCCCCCGGCGCGGCCTGGCCGCTGGGCAATCTCTTCCTCGCCCTGTGCCTGCTGCTGGGCTTCGAGGACTGGCGGCTCCAGCTCACCGCGGGCGGCCTCGCGCTGGCAGGCTCCCTGAGCCTGGGCGCCCAGGCCGCGAGCGGCGCGACATCGCGCGAGCATTGGCCCGAGGCGCTGATGCTGCTGTTCCTGACGGGCGTGCTCGTCTACCTCGCACGCCGCCAGGCACGGCGCTCGGCCGAGCGCTTCGAGCTGGAATTCCTCGTCAACGCCATGGGACGCCACGGCGCGATCCGCCTGAACATGGAGGCCATCAAGACCGTCTCGCACGTCGGCCAGCGTCTCAAGGAGAGCCAGCAGAGCATGGCCAGCACGCTGCGCCAGGTCCGCGACATGGTCGTGGGCGTGCAGCAGGCGGCCAGCGAGATGACCACCATGAGCTCCGAGCTGCGCGAACGCACGGAGCATACGGACAGCGGCCTGCGTGACGCCGCCATGAGCCTGGAGCAGATCAACGTGATCGTCACGGAGAACTCCAATGCGGCGCAGCAGGCGCGCGGCATGGCGGTCGAGGCCTCCACCATGGCCAGCAACGGCGGCCAGACCGTGACGAAGCTGGTGGAGTCCATGCGGCGGATCCAGGGGGCCTCGAACAAGATCACCGACATCATCAGCGTGATCGACGGCATTGCCTTCCAGACGAATATGCTGGCGCTCAACGCCGCCGTCGAGGCGGCCCGCGCCGGGGACCAGGGGCGCGGCTTCGCCGTCGTGGCGGGCGAGGTGCGCATCCTGGCGAAGCGCTCCTCGGAGGCCGCCCGCGAGATCAAGTCCCTGATCCAGGATTCGTCCGCGACCATCGATGCCGGCTGCCAGCTCGCCGACCAGGCCAGCGGTGCCATGCGTGACCTGGTGGGCGCCGTGCAGCGCGTGGGGGGCGTGTTCCAGACGCTGACCTCCGACACCTCGGAGCACGCGCAGGGCATCCACGTCGTGGCCGACTCCGTGCGCGAGCTCGACGAGGTGACGCGCCAGAACGTGGAGGTTGCGGATCGCTCCGGTCAGCTGGCCGTGCAGCTGCAGCGCAATGCCTCCGCGCTGGCCGAGGCGCTGAGCGCCTTCCGCATCGGCGGCGACGAGGCCGCGGCGGCGCTGTTGCAGGAGTCACGCGAGGCGCTCGCCCGTGTGGAGCAGGAGCTGGCGCAGCAGCAGGAGCCCCAGCGCGCCGGGCAGGGCAGCGGCGCGGCCGGGGTCGAGTTCTTCTGAGGACGCGGGCCGGCGTTCAGGCGTCCGGCGGACCGAGCCGGCGCGCGAATCCCAGCAGCGCCTCCGCGCCGAGCGCGCCCTGACGGAGCAGCGCCGCGAGTGCGTCGGCGTCCGGCCAGCGTCCCGCGGCGCAGGCCTGCTCGGCCAGGCGGAAGTCCGCGGCCAGCGCCTCGGCGCCCAGCGAGGCCGCCAGCCCCTTGATCGAATGCAGCGTCTGCTGGGCACCGCGCAGGTCGTTGGCCTCGCGGGCCTGCTCCAGCACCGCCGGCAGGGCCTGGACCTGCTGCTGCAAGCCCTCGCACATCCGCACCAGCAGCGGGGCCTTGCCCATCACCCGCTCCATGGCCTCCTGCAGCGCGAAGCCCTGCGCCGAGGCCTCGGCCAGCAGGGCGGGGTCCAGGCGGATCTGCCGCAGCCGCTCGCGCAGGCGCCGCATGGCGGGGGTGTCCGACTCGGCCGGCGGCGCGGGCTCGTCGGGCGACGGCGCCGCGGCCGGTGCGTCCGCCGCGGCGGGCGTCGGCGTCACGGCGGTCGGGGGAGGGCCGGCCAGCGACGGGCAGCAGCGGTGCAGGGTCTGCACCAGCAGGTTCAGGTCCAGCGGCTTGCCGACGAAGGCCGTCATGCCGGCCGCCTGGCAATCGGCCTGGTCCTGGGCCATGGCATTCGCGGTCATGGCGATGATGGGGAGCGTCGCCAGGCCGAGCTCGCCCCGGATGAGGCGCGAGGCGGTGAGGCCGTCCATCACCGGCATCTGCACGTCCATCAGCACGGCGTCGAAGTCCCCCGGCTGGTGGCGCAGGCGCTCGACGGCCAGGGCACCATTCTCGGCGAGCACGATCTGCGCCCCCTCGTCGCCGAGCAGCTCCAGGGCGACCTGCTGGTTGGTGGCGTTGTCCTCGACCAGCAGCAGCCGCGCGCCCTGCAGGCGCTGAGGGGCGGGGGCGTCGGGCGCGGACGCTGTCGCGGTGGCGTCCTGAGACAGGGCCTCGCCCAGCTGGCCTGGCGTGACCGGCATGACCATCACCCGCAGCCCGTGGGTCGCCAGGGTGGGTTCGCGTGCGGCCAGGCTGTGCTGCCCCTCCGCGGTGGTGAGGACCAGCACGCGCAGCGCCGGATGCCGCGCCAGCAGCCGCTGCGCCCAGTCGCCGAGGTCGGCCTGCGGGTTGAGCGTGTCCAGCACCAGCACGGGCGCTTCGCCGTCCGTCGCGGGCGGGGTGCCCGGCGAGGTGGCGAGCGCCGGGTCCAGGGCCTCCTCCAGCGCGTCGGCCTCCACACGTCGCAGCGGCTGCAGGCCGGCCTGGCGGAGCAGCGATGCCAGGCGTGCCAGGTCCTGGCCGTCCTCGGCCACCAGCAGGGCCGGCCGGGCGTGAGGCGGCTCGGCCTCGTGGGCTTGCTGGGCGTCGAGCACCCCGGTGCCTGTCAGCGGCAGGTCGAAGGAGAAGCAGCTGCCCTGGCCGGGCGCGCTTTCGACGGCGATGCGACTGCCCATCAGCTCCACCAGCCGCGCGCTGATCGCCAGGCCCAGCCCGGTGCCGCCGAAGCGGCGGGTCGTCGAGGCCTCGGCCTGCGAGAAGCCGCTGAAGATCCGCTCCTGGTGTTCGGAGGCGATGCCGATGCCCGAGTCCCGCACGGCGACACGCAGGCGCGGTCCACCGTGCTCATCCGGCTGGGGCCGCAGGCTGATCACCACCGAGCCCTCGGGCGTGAACTTCACGGCGTTGCCGGCCAGGTTGACGAGCACCTGCTGCAGCCGCAGGGCGTCGCCCTCCAGCACCGGCGGCAGCGCGGGATCGAGGTCGAAGTACAGCCGCACCGGCTTGCCCTGCACGGTGGCGCCGACGATGGTGCCGACGTCGCGCAGGAGCGGGTCCAGGGCGAAGGGCCGCGTCTCCATCGTCATCTTGCCGGTCTCGATCTTGGAGAAGTCGAGGATGTCGTTCAGCAGCCCCAGCAGCGAGCGCGCGGCGCCGGCCAGCTTGTCCGTGTAGCCCTTCTGGCGGGCGTCCAGGCGGGTCTTGTCCAGCAGCTGCAGCAGGCCGAGGATGGCATTCATCGGCGTGCGGATCTCATGGCTCATGTTCGCCAGGAACTGGCCCTTGGCGACGGCGGCGTTCTCCGCCGCCTTGCGGGCGACGATCAGGTCGGTGATGTCCACGCGGAAGCCCACGGTGTGGCCGTCCGCCATGCGCTGCTCGATCACGCGGATCCAGCGACCGTCGTTGAGCGCCTGCACATGCGAGGTGCCGCCGCGGCGGTGGGTCGCGAGGCGCTCCGCCAGCCATTCCTCCTCCCGCCCGAGGGCTTCGGGGTACTGGCCGCGCTGGACCCCGGTGCGCACGAGGGTCTCGAAGTCGATGCCCGGCTGCAGCAGGTCGGCGATGGCGGCATACAGCTCGCGGTACTTGTCGTTGCACAGCACGAGCCGGTCCTGCGGGTCGTACAGCACGAAGGCCTCGTTGATGGTGTCGATCGCACTGCGCAGCAGGCTCTCGGCCCGGTGCAGGTGCTGCAGCGTGCGCCGCTGCGCCGTGACGTCCATGTAGGTGGACACATAGCCGCCGCTGGGCAGCGGGTGGCTGCGCACCTCCAGGTGCAGGTCGGCGTCGGGGCGGTAGCGCTCGCGGGTGCACGGGCCGGCCAGCGAGGCCCGCGCGTTCGCGAGCGCCACGGCCTGCGCTTCGGCATGGCTGAGCTCGCCGTAGTCGCCCCGCTGGTGGAGGTCCGTGACGATGTCGGCGAGGGTCGTGCGCGCCTGGTCCCACAGCGCGGGATCGAGCCCGTAGAGCTGGGTGAAACGTTCGTTGTGCAAGGTGACGACAAGGTCCTTGTCGTAGACCGTCAGGCCGCAGGGCAGGGCCTCCAGCATGGCGCTCATCTGCTCGGTCAGGCGCTCCCGGATCTGCTCCAGGCGGCGGCGTTCGGTCACGTCGACGTAGGTGGTGACGAAACCCCCGCCGGGCATGGGGGCGCCGCGCACCTCGAGGGTCCGGCCGTCCGGTCGGGTGCGCTCGAACTGGTGGAAGGTCGGCTCGCGGGCCCGCTTCACGATGACCTGCACGAGGGCCTCCGCCTCGTCGGCATCGGCGTACTCGCCGTACTCGCCGCGCAGGGCGTTGAAGCGGATGATGCTGTCGAAGGTCACCGTCTCCCGGTCGAACAGGGCATCCGGGAAGCCCAGCAGTTCGCGGAACTGCGTGTTGTGGGCGACCAGCCTCAGGTCGCTGTCGAAGACGCTCAGCGCGCAGGGCAGGTTCTCCAGCACCGACATCAGCAGGCGGTGGCTGCGCTGGGTTTCGGCCTCGAGCGAGCGCCGCTGGCTGATGTCGGCAAAGGCGCCCACGAGGCGCACCGGGCCGCTGTCGTCGAACTCGGCCTCGCCGACGCTGCGCAACCAAAGCGTCGTGCCGTCCGGGCGGGTGAGCTCGAACTCGAAGTCCCAGCCCACCGATCCTGCCAGGGCCGCCTGCATCCCGCGGCGCAGCTGCGCGGCATCGGACTCGCTCAAGGCGTTGAGCAGATGCTCGAGGCCGAGTGGGTCCGGACTTTCCAGCTGCAGCAGACGGCGGGTCTGGTCCGAGAGGTCGAGGCGCTGGGTGGCGAGGTCCTGCTCCCAGGCGCCGATGCCGGCCAGGCGCTCGGCGCGGTCCAGCAGCTGGCGCTGCTGCCGGAGCTGGAGCTCGGCCAGCTTGCGCGCGGTGATGTCGATCTGCAGGCCCGTGACCCACAGCGGCTCGCCCCGGGCATTGCGCACGGCGATCCGGCCGGTGGACTGCACCCAGACCCAGTGCCCCGCGCGGTGCCGCAGCCGCAGCTCCGCGTCGAAGGTCGGCACCAGGCCCTTGAGATGGTCCTCCAGACGCCGCCGGACGGCGTCCCGGTCCTGCGGGTGGATGCGGGACAGCCAGCTCGCGAGCGTCAGCGACCCCGGCTCCTCGCCGTGATGGCCCAGCATGCTCATGCAGCGGCTGTTGTAGTCGATGCGCTGCTCCTCGGCCTGCAGGTCCCAGGTGCCCGCGGCCGTCCCCTCGATGATGTTGGTCAGGCGCGTGTGCTGCATCTGCAGCGCGTCGCTGGCCTTGCGCGCCTCGGTGACGTCCATGCCGATGGACACGTAGCGATCAATGCCGCCCTCGCTGTTGAGGCTTGGCGAGATGATGCAGTCCACCCAGAACAGCGTGCCGTCCTTGCGGCGGTTGCAGACCTGCCCCCGCCAGGAACGGCCGGCCTTCAGCTCGGTCCACATCGCCTGCCAGAAGCCGGCCGGGTGGATGCCGGACTTGAGCAGGCGATGGTCCATGCCCAGCAGCTCGGCCTCCGCATAGCCGCTCACCTCGGCCATCAGCGGGTTGATGCTCGTGATGCGGCCGGCCGGGTCTGCGACCGACACGATGGCGTGCCGGGCGACGGCCGCCAGCAGCGCATCGCTGTCGCCGCGGGCCTGGGCGTGCAGCGCCTCGCGGTGCTTGCGCTCCGTGATGTCGATGCCGACCTCGATGAAGCCTTCCAGCCTGCCGCGCTCGTCATGGATGGGCTGCAGGAGGATGTCGATCCAGTAGAGATGGCCGTCCTTGTGGCGGTTGCAGATTTCCAGCCGCGTTGCCTGCCCGAGCAGCCGGGCCTCGGCCAGCGCCTGCTGTGCGGCGGGATCGGAACCCGGATGCGAGAGGAACTCCCACGGTGGCCGGCCCCGCACCTCGTCCAGCGTGTAGCCGCTCGAGCGGACGAAGCCGTCATTGACCCAGGTGACGTGCATGTCGGGGTCGAAGCAGATGACCGCGTTGGCGGTCCGCTCCGCGACGGCCGCCAGACGGCGCACGTCGGCGGTCAGCTGGCCGGCGCGGACCTCGGCGCGGTCGCGGGCCGTGATCTGCACCCAGGCGAGGACGGCCAGCAGCAGCGAGCTGAGGGTGCCCGCGATCGGCAGGGCCAGCGGGCTGTCGGTCTCGAAGGCCTCGAAGAGCTGGGTGGGCGTCAGCCGGACCTGCAGCGTCTGGTCGCCCAGCCGCAGCGGGAGGGTGTCCGCCAGCGCGACGACGCGCGGCAGGCGGGCCGGGGTGTCACTGCCATCCTCGGCGAACAGGGGCGACCCGCCAGCGCCGGGCTCGGCGGCGAGGACGCGCACGCTCAGCTGCCCGCCGGCGGACCGGCTCACGCCCTGCAGGGCCTGTTCCACGACGATGGGCGCGTAGACCAGCCCGAGCAGCGCCTGCCCGCGCTCCTGGATGGTCTCGAGCGAGGCACCCGGGCGGTACAGCGCCTGGATCAGCAGAAAGCCCGGCGCGGCCTTGCCGTCCCGCACCAGGGTGATCGGTTGGGTGAAGGTCGGCCGGCCGCTGCGGATGGCGCTGTCGATGGCGTGTCGGCGCCGGGGTTCCGCACCGATGTCGCTGCCCCAGCTCGAGGCGTTGTCCTTGAGCGGTTCGATGTAGCGGGCGATGTACAGCAGGTCCTGGCCGGATCCGCTCGTCTTCACCTGGAATGCGCTTGCGCCCTCCGCCTGCAGCTGGCGCTCCAGTGCCGGGAGGCCGTCCGGGGCGACGCGGCTGATCAGGCCGAAGCCCGTCACCCCGGGGAACTCATGCGCCAGGTCCAGGGACTGCACATAGCGCTGGAACTCCCGGTAGCCCGCCTCCGGGTTGGCGGCGAAGACGCCCCGCACGCCCTGGAAGCCGTACTGGGCCAGGGAGAGCCGGCGCTTGATGTCGTTGACCACATGCTCCGAGGCCTCGTCGAAGCGGGCGTCGGAGGCCGCATCCTGGCTGCGCTGGGCAAAGCGGGTGGTCCAGGCCGTCGTCGCCAGGCCGAGCAGGCCCACGAGCAGGGGCAACAGCCAGCGGCGCGTGCGCCAGCCCTGCGCGAGCGCCTGCGGGATGTCTGCGGAACGCCTCATCGATCGTCCTGACCCTAGCCGTCGAAGGTTGCGGAACGGAAGTCCGCCTGCGAGTCTACGGCGAGGGTCCCGGCGCGCGCGTCTCTCCGGCGCGCCAGAGTTGCGATCGATTGCGGCCGAGTGCGGTCTAGTGCACGGCCGGGGCGATCATGACGTCACGGCGTCGCCCGACAGCGACGCAGGAGGTCCCAGTCGGGCCGGTAGATGGCACTGTGCACCTCCGCCAGGCCGAGCACGGTGTGGCTAAGCCAGTCGTGCGAGAGCGGCAGGTCGAGCTGCGACTGCAGGCAGCGCCGGTCGACGCCGAAGCGGCGGGCGCTGTCGTCCGGCAGCCAGAGGATCCAGGGCACGTGCGTCTGCTCGCGGGGGGCCACGGCATAGGGCACGCCGTGCAGATAGAGATTGTTCTCGCCCAGGGACTCGCCGTGGTCGGACACATACAGCAGGCTCGTGTCGTATGCCCCCTGCCGCTTCAGCCACTGGATGGTCTCGGCCAGCACGGTGTCGGCGTAGGCGATGCTGTTGTCGTAAGCGTTCACGACCTGCTCGCGCGGGCACTGCTGCAGGGCGTTGCTGCGGCATTCGGGGGTGAAGGGCTTGAGCTCGGGCGGCGAGCGCCGGAAGTAGGCCGGGCCGTGGCTGCCCATCGGATGCAGCACCAGCACCACGCCCCGCTGGCGCCGTTCGGCGTCGAGGGACTGCAGGCGGGTGTCGAGGTCGTGCAGCAGGGCCATGTCCAGGCACTCGCCGCCTTCGCACAGGCCGGCGGGGAGGGGCGTCCGGCCGGCCGCCTCGGTGGCATGGGCATGCGGGACGCGATCGCACAGGCCCTTGCAGCCGCTCTGGTTGTCCAGCCACAGCACGGCCAGGCCGGCGCGTTGCAGGGCATCGAGCAGGTTTTCCTGGTCACCGGCGCGGTCCAGGAAACCGCTGCGGCCCAGGTGCGAGAACATGCAGGGCAGCGAGGCGGCGGTGCTCGTGCCGCAGGAGCTGGCCTGCCGGAAGCTCAGGACGTCGAGGCCGGCCAGGCGCGGGTTGGTCGGGCGGCCGTAGCCGTTGAGCGAGAAGTTGGCAGCCCGGGCCGTCTCCCCCACGAAGAGCACCAGCAGGCGCGGCCGGCCGTGCGGGTCCGTCGGCTGCCAGCGGGCGTCGGCGGCGACGACGGCGGGCGGGCCGTCCGGCGCCTTGTGGGACTCGACCGCCACCACGCCCAGCGACCAGAACGGGGCGAGCGGGTTCATCATGTAGCGCAGCGAGGGGTAGGTGCGCATGGTCGAGGCCAGGTCGGCATAGCTGCTCATCGCCAGCCCCACCATCAGCGCCAGGCCGCCGGCGAACGCGGCGAGGTTCCATCCCAGGCGCTTCGGCCAGGCCAGCGGCGCCAGCGGGCGGCGCCACAGCCACACGGCCGGCAGGACGCCCAGCAGCAGCAGGCTGGCCAGGAGGCGCAGGCTGAGGAGGTCCCGCGCTTCCTTCACGTCGGTCTGCAGGACGTTGACGATCATCGTCGGGTCCATCACCGTGCCGTAGGCGCCCATGAAGTGCGCGGCGGCGGCGGCGCTCATCAGGCACAGCACCAGCACCGGCTTGACGAGGCGTGGCCACGCCAGCAGGCTGGCCAGCGCGCCGTGCAGCGCCACGACCATGGCCGCGAAGAGCAGGACGAAGCCCACGCCCTTGGTGCCCTGCAGCTCGGGCAGGGCCAGCATGCGCTGCCACAGCGGCCAGTTGGCGAGCAGGCCCATCCACAGGGCGGCGAGCCAGACCAGGGAAAGCGGGGACCAGCGCTTGGCGGGCGCCTCGAAATCGGAAGACTTCATGCAGGAGGAGGGGCAGGGCGGACGACGCCCGGCATTGTGGCGCACCCGGCGGCCCCGGCACGCTCGTCATGGCGGCGGGCACCCGCGGGTGGCGACAGGGGGAGGCAGGCCCCGTTCAGGACCGCAGCGCGAGGCCCCCCGCCTGGCGCACATTGCGCCGCGAGATGGTCACGCCCAGCGGCAGCACGAAGCGCTTCTGCAGGGCCTCGATGCGCTCGTTGAGGCCGTCGGCGTCCTCGATCTTCTCGGCATGCCGCTTCAGCACGGCCTGGGCCATGTCGATCAGCTTGGCATTGCGCGTCTCCTCGCCCTGCTGGATCAGCAGCTCCACGCCCACGCGGGCGCTGCCGCGCATGGTGTGGCGCATGGCCGTTTCGGCGATGCCGAAGATGCGGGCGTGGCACTCGCGCAGCTCGGTCATGGCCATGTCCTGCTTCTCGCACATGGCGATCAGCACCTCGGTGCTGGCCTTGGAGGTGCAGTAGCGCAGGCCGATGCGGGTGATGAGGTCCTTGATTTCGTCGAGCTGGATCTCCTGGCCCGAGAAGCGGATCCAGAAGGCCAGCAGCAGCGTTGCGGCCTCGAGGTCGAAGGCCTCGGCGTCGAGCTCCTCGCTCATGCTGCGCGCCAGCGCCAGCGCGTCGGCCACGCGGCGCTCGTACAGCAGGCGCAGGCCCTGGATCAGCGTGCCGAAGCGCAGCAGCCGGGTGGCCTTGGGCGCACGCTCGATCTCGCGCAGCATGGCCTCGTGCACGAGCTTGAGCCCCTTGCCGTCCCGCATGTCGAAGCGCATCAGCGCGATCAGCACCAGGGTGAACATGTCGAAGAGCTTGGAGCGCAGGCCCTGGATCATGGCCCGCTCCAGCTGCTTCAAGGCCTCGTCACGCTCACCGGCATAGAAGGCCAGTGTGCCGGCGCGCTGCTGGCGCAGCAGGCAGCCGGGCGTGAGGTTGGCGGCGGTCCGGTAGGTGCGCAGGGCGTCCGTGATCTCGCCCTGCTCCATCTGCACGCGACCCATGACGTCGTAGGAGTCGGCGTGGTCCGGCATGTCGCCGATCAGCGCCTCCAGCGTGCGCTTGGCCGCGACGAGGTTGCCTGTCGCCAGCTCGGTGCGGGCGACGCCCAGCCGGGCCCAGGGCACCGTCTTGGCCTCGATGATGGCGTCGTAGAGCGCGCGGGCGTCCTCCACCCGGTTCAGGCGCAGCAGCAGTTCCGCGCCGATGCGGGCGGCATAGAGCCAGAACTGGGCGCGTTCCTCGAAGCGCTTGAGGCAGAACTGGGCCGCCAGCTCGAAGTTCTGCTGCTCGATGGCCTCGAAGATGTCCTTGAGCACGCGCTTGCGATGGCGGGCGTTGCTCAGGCGGTCCGCCAGCGAGGCGCTGGTGTAGGGCTTGATCAGATAGGCGTCGAGCGCAGCCTCGGCGGCTTCGGCGACCTTGGCGTAGGTGGCCTCGCCGGTGACCATCACGAAGACGGTGGAGTAGGGCAGCAGGTTCTCGCGGCGCAGCTCATCGAGCAGGTCCTGGCCGGACATGTCGGTGCCGTCGAAGTGGTAGTCGCACAGGACGATGTCATAGGCCTTGTGCTCCAGGATGATGCGGGCGTCCTTGACGCGCGTGGACTGGCGCACCGTGCCCACGCCCAGCTCGCGCAGCTGCGCCGCCATCAGGCTGCGCGAGGTGGCGTTGCTGTCGATGACCAGGGCGCAGGCGTCCTGGATGTCCTTGTCGAGCATTTGCATGGGGCACTGGCGGCGTCCCGCCAAGGGGGGATTCAGTCCTGAACTCTCACGGGACGATCTTCGGCCAGATCATGCGCGACTTGACCCGCAATAGGCACAAAGCTGCGGCCTAATTACCACTTCGCAATGAAAATGAGCCCGCGAGGGGCTCATTCCATACGGCCAGGGTGGGGCCGGGGCTTACTTGAACAGGTCCTTGACCCGGTCCGTCCAGCTCTTGGCGTTCGGCGAGTGGCGCTCGCCGCCGTCCTTGAAGCTCTTGTCGAGGTCCTTGAGCAGCTTGCGCTGGTACTCGGTGAGCTTGACCGGCGTCTCCACGGCGATGTGGCAGTAGAGGTCGCCCGGGTAGCTCGAGCGCACGCCCTTGATGCCCTTGCCGCGCAGACGGAAGGTCTTGCCGTGCTGCGTGCCCTCGGGCAGGTCGATCTCGGCCTTGCCGCCGAGCGTCGGGACCTCGATGGTGCCGCCCAGCGCCGCGGTGGTCATGCCCACGGGCATGGTGCAGTGCAGGTCGTCGCCGTCACGCTCGAAGATGTCGTGCTGCTTGATGCGGATCTCGATGTAGAGGTCGCCCGCCGGGCCGCCGTTCACGCCGGGCTCGCCATTGCCCGCCGAGCGAATGCGCATGCCCTCGTTGATGCCGGCCGGGATCTTGACCTCCAGCGTCTTGGTCTTCTTGATCTTGCCCTGGCCGCTGCAGGTGGTGCAGGGGTCGGGGATGATCTTGCCGCTGCCGTGGCAGTGCGGGCAGGTCTGCTGCACGCTGAAGAAGCCCTGGCGCATGTGCACCGTGCCCGAGCCGCCGCAGGAGCCGCAGGTCTTGGCCGAGGTGCCGGGCTTGGCGCCGGTGCCGCTGCAGGTCTCGCAGGATTCCCAGGCCGGAATGCGGATCTGGGTCTCCTTGCCGCGGGCGGCCTCTTCCAGCGTGATCTCCATCGCGTAGGAGAGGTCGCTGCCGCGGTAGACCTGCTGGCCGCCGCCGCGACGGCCGCCGGCGCCGCCGAAGATGTCGCCGAAGATGTCGCCGAAGGCCTCGGCGAAGCCGCCGAATCCTTCCGCGCCCGGGCCGCCTCGACCGCCCATATTGGGGTCGACGCCGGCATGGCCGTACTGGTCATAGGCCCCGCGCTTCTGGGCGTCGGAGAGCATCTCGTAGGCTTCCTTGGCCTCCTTGAACTTCTCCTCGGCCGCAGCCGCGCCGTCACCCTGGTTGCGGTCCGGGTGGTACTTCATGGCCAGCTTGCGGTAGGCCTTCTTGATGTCCTCTTCGCTGGCGTTCTTGGCGACGCCGAGGACTTCGTAATAGTCACGCTTTGCCATGGGCGGATCCTGGCTTCTCAAACAATTGCGCCGCGCCGTGGGCCAAGGGGGACACCCAGGCTTTGGCGCGGCGGGTCAGCGCACCCCGCACGCTCGCGCGCACGGGGCCGGGCCGTCGATTACTTGCTGTCCTTGACTTCCTTGAACTCGGCGTCGACGACGTTGTCGTCCGCCGGCTTGGCGGAAGCCTGCTGCTGCGCCTGGGCCTGCGCCCCGGCGTCGGCAGCGCCGGCAGCCTGCTGGGCCTGGGCGTCGGCGTACATCTTCTCGCCCAGCTTCTGGCTGGCGGTCATCAGGGCTTCCGACTTGGCGTCGATGGCGTCCTTGTCGTCACCCTTCAGGGCCTCTTCCAGGTCCTTGATGGCGGCCTCGATCTTGTCTTTCTCGCCAGCGTCCAGCTTGTCGCCGTGCTCGCTCAGGGACTTGCGCACCGAGTGCACCAGGCCGTCGCCCTGGTTCTTGGCCTGCACCAGCTCGACCTTCTTCTTGTCCTCGGCGGCATTGGCCTCGGCGTCCTTCACCATCTTCTCGATCTCGGCCTCGGACAGGCCCGAGTTCGCCTTGATGGTGATCTTGTTTTCCTTGCCCGTGCCCTTGTCCTTGGCGCTGACGTGCAGGATGCCGTTGGCGTCGATGTCGAAGGTCACCTCGATCTGAGGCGTGCCGCGCATGGCGGGCGGGATGCCTTCCAGGTTGAACTCGCCCAGGCTCTTGTTGGCCTGCGCCATCTCGCGCTCGCCCTGGTAGACCTTGATGGTCACGGCCGGCTGGTTGTCCTCAGCGGTCGAGAAGGTCTGGCTGAACTTGGTCGGGATGGTCGTGTTCTTCTTGATCATCTTCGTCATCACGCCGCCCAGGGTCTCGATGCCCAGGGAGAGCGGGGTGACGTCCAGCAGCAGCACGTCCTTGCGCTCGCCGCCCAGGACCTGGCCCTGGATGGCGGCACCGACGGCCACGGCCTCGTCGGGGTTGACGTCCTTGCGCGGGTCCTTGCCGAAGAACTCCTTGACCTTGTCCTGCACCTTGGGCATGCGGGTCATGCCGCCGACCAGGATGACGTCATCGATCTCGCTCACGGCCACGCCGGCATCCTTGATGGCGGTGCGGCAGGGCGCGATGGTGCGCTCGATCAGCTCTTCCACCAGCGACTCCAGCTTGGCGCGGGTCAGCTTGATGTTCAGGTGCTTCGGGCCGGTGGCGTCAGCGGTGATGTAGGGCAGGTTGACGTCGGTCTGCGAGGAGTTCGACAGCTCGATCTTGGCCTTCTCGGCGGCTTCCTTCAGGCGCTGCAGGGCCAGCACGTCCTTGGTCAGGTCGACGCCCTGTTCCTTCTTGAACTCGCCGATGATGTAGTCAATGATGCGCTGGTCGAAGTCTTCGCCGCCCAGGAAGGTGTCGCCGTTGGTCGACAGCACTTCGAACTGCATCTCGCCGTCGACGTCGGCGATCTCGATGATCGAGATGTCGAACGTGCCGCCGCCGAGGTCATACACGGCGATCTTGCGGTCACCCTTGCCATGCTTGTCCAGGCCGAAGGCCAGGGCCGCAGCGGTGGGTTCGTTGATGATGCGCTTGACGTCCAGGCCGGCGATGCGGCCGGCATCCTTGGTGGCCTGGCGCTGGGCGTCGTTGAAGTAGGCCGGCACCGTGATCACGGCTTCCGTCACTTCCTCGCCCAGGTAGTCCTCGGCCGTCTTCTTCATCTTGCGCAGCACTTCGGCCGACACCTGCGGGGGCGCGAACTTCTTGCCGCGCACTTCCACCCAGGCGTCGCCGTTGTCGGCGGCGGCGATGGTGTAGGGCATCAGGTCGATGTCCTTCTGCACTTCCTTCTCGGTGAACTTGCGGCCGATCAGGCGCTTCACCGCGTACAGCGTGTTCTTGGGGTTGGTGACCGACTGGCGCTTGGCCGAGGCCCCGACCAGGATCTCGCCGTCTTCCTGATAGGCAATGATCGACGGGGTGGTGCGGGCGCCTTCGGCGTTCTCGATCACGCGCGTCGTGTTGCCTTCCATGACGGCCACGCACGAGTTCGTGGTGCCGAGGTCAATACCGATGATCTTTCCCATGATTTTTTGCTCCTGAGTCCTGAATCTGGCTTCGTTGACTACGAAATGCGGTTGGGTGGCGGCCTTTCAAGAGCCGCCGACCGTGAATTACTTGGGGGCGGCGACCGTCACCAGGGCCGGACGCAGCACGCGCTCGGCGATGGAGTAGCCCTTCTGCAGGACGGCGACGACGGTGTTGGCCTCCTGGTCCGCGGGGACCATGGAAATGGCCTGGTGCTGGTGCGGATCGAACTTCGTGCCGGCGGCCGGGTTGATCTCCAGGACCTTGTTGCGCTCGAGCGCGGCGGCGAGCTGGCGGCGGGTGGCGTGCACGCCTTCCAGCACCTGCTCGACGCGGGCGTCCGGGCGGGCGATGGCGGCCTCCATGCTGTCCATGACGGGCAGCATGGCCTCGGCAAAGCCTTCGACGGCGAACTTGCGGGCCTTGGACATCTCCTCGTCCGAGCGGCGACGGATGTTCTCGACCTCGGCCTTGGCCCGCAGATAGGCGTCGGACATCTCGGCCAGGCGGGCTTCCAGGTCGGCCAGCTTCTGTTCGGGGCTCAGCTCGGTCGCGGGCGTGGCGGCTTCGGCGGTGTCGGGGGTGTGGTTCTCGTTGCTCATGGATGGTGGGCGTTTGAGGGCCCCGGCGGCTCATGGTCCAGCCATGAAACGGGGCGACGCGGGCTAGCTGGGGACGATGCCCCGATCTTCAAGAGGGGGATTGGATCAGAATTTTCAAGGGTAAACCCTTGATGCCGGTGGGGTGGGGCCCTCGGGGCTCAGTCCGGCTCGGCTTCGGCGCTCCAGCGGTTCCAGTCGGCCAGCCGGCGGCGGTCCTGCTTGGTCGGGCGGCCCTGGACGATGGTCGAGGCCGGCTCCGGCGCCAGGCGGCGGCTCTCGGCGGCCTGCTCGCGCTTGAGGAGGCTCTCGGCGGTCTCCTCGTACAGCGTCTGGGCCTGCGGGGCCGGGCCGCGCACGCTGGACAGCGCGCGCACCACCACCTCCCGTTCGACCACGCCCTGGCGCAGCTGGAGCACGTCGCCCGGCTTGAGCTCGCGCGAGGGCTTGGCGGGCTGGCCGTTGACACTCACGCGGCCCTTGCCGATCTCCTCGACGGCCAGGGCCCGGGTCTTGTAGAAGCGCGCGGCCCAGAGCCACTTGTCCAGGCGGACGTCCGCGGCCAGCGGCAGGGGCTTCACGCGGCGGCCCCCATCCTGCGGGCGCGCTCGGCCTGGGCCTGCAGCGCGGCGGCCTCCGGGGCGTCCTTCGTCGGCCAGCCCTGCAGGTGACGCTCGGCCAGGTCGGCGAGGGCGCGCATGCCCTGTGGGTCGTCGTTCAGGCAGGGGATGTAGTGGAAGTGCTGACCCCCGGAGGTCTCGAAGGCCTCCTTGGCCTCCTGGGCGATCTCCTCCAGCGTCTCCAGGCAGTCGGCGCTGAAGCCCGGGCAGATCAGGTCGACCGACTTCAGGCCGCCCTCGGCCAGCTGGCGCAGCGTGGGCTCGGTGTAGGGCTCCAGCCACTTGGCCTTGCCGAAGCGGCTCTGGAAGCTCACGAGGTACTGATCCTGGCGCAGGCCCAGGGCCTCGGCCAGCAGCCGGCCGGTCTTGTGGCACTCGCAGTGGTAGGGGTCGCCCAGGTGCAGCGTCCGCTCCGGCATGCCGTGGAAGCTCATGACGAGCTTCTCGCTCTGGCCATGGGCGGCCCAGTGGCGGCGCACGCTGTCCGCCAGCGCGCGGATGTGCGCCGGGTCGTCGTGGTAGCGGTTGATGAAGCGCAGCTCGGGCACATGGCGTGTCCGCAGGGCCCAGCGGGACACGGCGTCGATCACGCTGGCCGTCGTGGCGCCCGAGTACTGCGGATAGGCCGGCAGGACGAGCACGCGCGTCACGCCCTCGGCCTTGAGGGCGTCGAGCTGGCTGGCAATCGACGGCTGACCGTAGCGCATGGCGTATCGCACCTTCACCTGGTGACCGCGCTCGCCCAGCAGGCCCAGCAGCAGCTTGGCCTGGCGTTCCGTCCAGACCTTCAGCGGCGAGCCTTCCTTCATCCAGACGGTGGCGTACTTGGCGGCCGACTTGGCCGGCCGCACGCGCAGGATGATGCCGTGCAGGATGGCCATCCAGACGAGGCGCGGGATCTCCACCACGCGGGGATCGCTGAGGAATTCCGCCAGGTAGCGGCGCAGGGCGGGAGCGGTGGGGGCATCCGGCGTGCCCAGATTGCACAGCAGCACGCCCGTGCGCGGGGCGCTGCCATGCGAGTGGCCCGGTTCTTTCTTGAGACTCATGGGGGGCGATTCTCGCGCAGGCCGGCCGGCCGTGCGCCCGGCATTGTCCGGGGCCCTAGCGGCCGTGCTGCGAGTGACCGGCGGTGCGGGGTTCCGTGTCGGCGAAGTGGAGCACCTCGAAGCGCACTGTCGGGGCGGAAAGATCGGTGGGCGCGCCGCCCAGGCCGATCACGCCGCTGCCGTGCAGCGTGCAGGAGCCGCGGCGCAGGGAGACGACCTCACTGCCACGCCCGAAGCGCACGAAGGTGCCGTTGTAGCTGAGGTCCGTGAGCGAGAAGCTGCCGCCGTGCCAGTCGATGCGGGCATGGGAGCGCGAGACGCGCACGTCGGTGATGCAGTACGTGGCCTGCGTGCTGCGGCCGAGGATCACCGGCATGCTGCCGATGTCGAAGATGCGGTCCAGGTCCAGCCAGACGAGGCGGATGCCGTCCGGGTCGACCGTGGGCATGGGGTCGCCGAACTGCGTGGCGGCGGCGGGCTCACTGCTGTGGGCGTAGTTGTCGAGCACGTACACATGCACGGGCTCGGCACGGCCACGGATGGCGATGAGGTCCAGGCTTCGGAAGCGCAGACGCTGCGTCACCGGCAGACCCTGCAGCACTTCCTTGGTGATCAGGGTCTCGTTGTCTCCCGCGTGGTCCAGCAGTCGGGCCGCGACGTTGACCGCGTCGCCGAAGCAGTCGCCGTTCATCTCCACCACTTCGCCACGGGCCAGCGCCACCTGCAGCTTCAGACCGCGCAGGCCCGCCGAGGCGCCGTGCTGCTGCCCGCGGGAGACGATCCGCTGCAGGGCGTCGTGCATCTGCATGGCGGCCTTGATGCCGTCGCTGGCGTCGCTGAACACGGCCATCAGGCCGTCCCCGAGGGTCTTGATGAGCTTGCCGCTGCAATCGCCGACCGCGCGGCCGACGAGATTGACGGCGTGGGTGACCACCGACGTGGCTTCCGCATTGCCCAGAGTCTCGAACAAGGCCGTGCTGCCGCGTAAGTCGGCAAACAGGACGATGCGCTCGCTGATCTGGGTCATGAATGGGATGTCGGTACTGCGTGACAGAAGTCGCAGTGTAGCGGCCCGGCATGCGCGTTCGACATGGCGATAACGCCAGCTTGAGCGGCCCTTCTCCCGCGGCTCGCACGAAAGCTGCGGGGGAGGTGACGGGTTGTTTCAAAAAAGACAAAGCCGATGCGGGTGAGGCATCGGCTTTGGGGATGGGGTGCGCGCTGCGTGGCCGCTGCGCGGCATCTTGCAGCGCCGAGGCGCCGCAAGACACGTCCCTGGTCACCCTTTACAGGTTGTCCAGGTAGGTGCGCAGCTTGTCACTGCGGCTCGGGTGCTTCAGCTTGCGGATGGCCTTGGCCTCGATCTGGCGGATGCGCTCGCGGGTGACGTCGAACTGCTTGCCGACTTCCTCCAGCGTGTGGTCCGTGCTCATCTCGATGCCGAAACGCATGCGCAGCACCTTGGCCTCGCGCGGGGTCAGGCTGTCGAGGATGTCCTTCACCACGTCACGCAGGCCGGCCTGCATGGCGGCCTCGATCGGCGCGGTGTTGTTGGTGTCCTCGATGAAGTCGCCCAGGTGGCTGTCGTCGTCGTCCCCGATCGGCGTTTCCATGGAGATCGGCTCCTTGGCGATCTTCATGATCTTGCGGATCTTGTCCTCGGGGATCTCCATCTTCTCGGCCAGCGTCGGGGCGTCCGGCTCATAGCCGAACTCCTGCAGATGCTGGCGCGAGATGCGGTTCATCTTGTTGATCGTCTCGATCATGTGGACCGGAATCCGGATGGTCCGGGCCTGGTCGGCGATCGAGCGGGTGATGGCCTGGCGGATCCACCACGTCGCGTAGGTCGAGAACTTGTAGCCGCGACGGTACTCGAACTTGTCCACCGCCTTCATCAGGCCGATGTTGCCTTCCTGGATCAGGTCGAGGAACTGCAGGCCGCGGTTGGTGTACTTCTTCGCGATCGAGATCACCAGGCGCAGGTTGGCCTCGATCATCTCCTTCTTGGCGTCACGCGAGGCCTTCTCGCCCTCGTTCATGCGCTTGTTGATCTCCTTGAGATCGTCCAGCGGCACCACGGCCTTGGCCTGGATGTCGATCAGCTTCTGCTGCAGCTCCTGCACGGCCGGCAGGTTGCGGCCGAGCACGGCGGAGTAGGGCTTGGCGGCGGCGACTTCCTTCTCGGCCCACTGCAGGTTCAGGGCATTGGGCGGGAAGGTCTTGATGAAGTGCTCCTGCGACATGCCGCACTTGTCCACCACGATCTTGCGCAGCTCGCGCTCGTAACGGCGCACGTCGTCCACCTGCGAGCGCAGGATGTCGCACAGGCGCTCGATGGTCTTGACGGTGAAGCGGATGGTCATCAGCTCGGCGCTGATGGCGTGCTGGGCCTTGTCGTAGGCCGCGGAGCGGTAGCCGTCCTTCTCGAAGGCCTTGCGCATCTTCTCGAAGTTGCTGTCCAGGGCATCGAACTTCACCAGGGCGGCATTCTTCAGCTCTTCCAGCTTCTTGGTCAGGGCCTTGGAGCCACCGTTGCCGTCGTCGTCGTCGTCCTCGTCGAACTCGTCGAAGTCTTCCTCGGCCACGTAGTCATCGGCCTCGTCCTCGGCCACGAAGCCGTCGACCACCTCGGAGATCTGCTGCTCGCCGGCGCGGATCTTGGCGGCCATGGAGAGAATCTCGGCGATGGTCGTCGGCGAGGCCGAGATGGCCAGCATCATGGCCTGCAGGCCGCCTTCGATGCGCTTGGCGATCTCGATTTCGCCTTCACGCGTCAGCAGCTCGACGGTACCCATCTCGCGCATGTACATGCGCACCGGGTCGGTCGTGCGGCCGAACTCGGAGTCCACGGTCGACAGCGCCGCCTCGGCGGCTTCCTCGGCCTCTTCCTCGGTGGCGGTCGGCGAGGTGCTGCCCTGGATCAGCAGCGTGGCGGCGTCGGGCGCCTGCTCGTAGACCGCGATGCCCATGTCGTTCAGCATGGACACGATGGCCTCGAGGATTTCCTCGTTGATCAGCTTCTCGGGCAGGTGATCGTTGATTTCCTGATGGGTCAGGAAGCCACGCGTCTTGCCCATCTTGATCAGGGTCTTCAGCTCGTGGCGGCGCTTGGCGACTTCCTCTTCGGTCAGCGCCGTCTCGTCCAGCCCGAACTCGCGCATCAGCGCGCGCTCCTTGGCGCGGCTGACCTTCATGCGCAGCGGCTTGGCCTTGGGCTTGTCCTCGGCGCTGTCCTCCACTTCGACCTCGGCCGCCACCTCGCCTTCCGGCTCGCCTTCCAGCTCCGACTCGATGTCGGAGAAGTCCTCTTCCTCGGCCTCGGGCTTGGCCTTGGCGGTCTTCTTGGACTCGGTGGCTGCCTTGGGCTTGCGACCCCGCTTGGGCTTGGCTTCGTCGGTGCTGGCAGCGGCAGGCGCAGCAGCCGCCTTTGCGCTCTTGCGCGCCGGCTTCTTGGTTTCTTCAGCCAGTTCCTCAGCCTTGGGGGCGGTTGCCTTGGACGCGGTCTTCTTGGCGGTCATGCAGTTCCTCGAGTGGAGTGGGTGCGCAATGCAAGCGGCCACCTGCGGGCGCCTGGTGTCAGGCGCCGCCCAGGCGGCACAAACAAGGGCCCTGGCTCTTCCCGGAGGCCGGCGCGGGCCGACATTCCAGGCGATTGCCAAGGCTTTGCGCGTACAAGGCTAGCGTGTACGTTGGGAAGTGCAGCCCTCAAGCGGATAAAGGTGGCCTTGATACCTTCAAGGGGTGCCCAGGGTCAGTGGGTGGCCGGGTCCGGGAGGCGCTGCCGTCACTCTTGACGCGCGAAAACCCTTAATTATCCATCAAGAACAGCAGGAATTCAAAAACTGCCGCCGAACCGGGCAAGCCGCGCGCCTGCGAGGTGAATTGTTCGCATACCGCGCAAGCGTCAGCCGGCGAGCAGCTCCTGGATGCGCTGGTGCAGGGCCTTGATCTGCTCCAGCACGGCCGGTGTCACGGGGCCGGCGCTCAGCTGGCTCGACTCTTCCTTGAGCTGGCTCACCCAGAGCTTGCGCAGCAGCTGCTGGAAATCCTCGAGCTGCAGTTCATCATCGCTGGCGTACAGGCGCCCGCCGCAGGCCCGCTGCGCGAGTTCGAGCAGGCCTTCCTCCTCCAGGGCCGCCTGCAGGACGGACCAGGGGCCCGGCCCGTGGTTGACGAGATAGCGCTCCAGCCAGGCCACCACCTGGCCGTGCTCGCCGGGCATGTCGTGCAGCAGCTGGTGGTCCTGGTCGCTCAGCAGCTCCCACCAGGCGCAGTGCAGCAGCAGCATGCGCAGCGCATGGTCGCGCGGATGGGCCGGCTGGTGGCGGGGCAGGCCGTAGGTCTCGTCCTGCTCTCGCTTCTTCCATTCCTTCCAGTCCTTGCGGTCGTTGCGCCAGGGCTTCTTCTCGCCGCCCCCGGGCTTGCGCTGGGGCGCCTGGCCGGCGGGCGGCCCGCCGGCGTCCGGCGGCTCGCCCACGTCGTGGTGGCCGGATTGCAGATAGGCCAGCTCGTCGAGGTCCGGGGGCGGGCCGTCCCAGGGGGCATCGTCGGCGCCGGTGCGTGCCGGGCGTTCGGCGCGGCTGCCTCCGCCACCACTTCCCCCGCCACCGCCACTGCCACCGCGGCGAGGCTCGGCGGTCTGCCAGAGGTCCATCAGTTCCTGATCGGGCAGCTGCGTCATGCGGGCCAGTTCGCCCAGCAGCTGGCGCTTGAGCAGGCCTTGCGGCAGCTGCTGCCACAGCGGCCGGGCCTGGGCCAGCAGGCGGGCGCGGCCCTCGGCGGTGCCCAGATCCAGGCCGTCGCCGCAATGGTCGATCAGCTGGCGCGACAGCGGGATGGCGCGCTCCACGCAGCGCTCGAAGGCCTCGCTGCCGAGTTCGCGCACGTAGGAGTCGGGGTCGTGCTCGCTGGGCAGGAAGAGGAACTTGATGCTGCGCGTGTCCGTGGCATGGGGCAGGGCGGCCTCCAGCGCACGTCCGGCGGCCCGGCGCCCGGCGGCGTCGCCGTCGAAGCTGAAGATCACCGACTCCGTGAAGCGGAACAGCTTGTGCACGTGGTCGGCCGTGCAGGCCGTGCCCAGCGTGGCCACGGCGTTGTTGAAGCCATGCTGAGCCAGGGCCACGACGTCCATGTAGCCCTCGACGACCAGTGCATAGCCGCGCTGACGCAGGCCGGTGCGGCCTTCGTAGAGGCCGTAGAGCTCGCGGCCCTTGCTGAAGACGGGCGTCTCCGGCGAGTTGAGGTATTTCGGCTCGCCCTTGTCCAGCACCCGCCCGCCGAAGCCGATGACCTCACCCTGCACATTGCGGATGGGGAACATGATCCGGTCGCGGAAACGGTCGTAGCGGCGCTGCTCCTCGGCGCTCTTGCCGGGGTCGTCCTGCAGGATCACGAGGCCGGCCTCGACCAGCAGCGGGTCGTCGTACGTGGCGAAGGCGCTGGCCAGCGCACGCCAGCCGTCCGGCGCATAGCCCAGGCCGAACTGGGCCGCGATGGTGCCGGTGAGGCCGCGACGCTTGAGGTAGTCCACCGCCCGGCCATTGCCCTTGAGCTGCTTGCGGTAGTGGTCCGCCGCCTTGGCCAGCACATCGGTCAGGCTCAGCTGATGCTTTTTCTGGGCCTGGGCGCGCTGGATCTCGGCGGGGCTGCGCTCCTCCTGCGGCACCTGCATCCCGACCTGCTGCGCCAGGTCCTCGACGGCCTCGATGAAGCCAGCGCCGGTGTGCTCCATCAGGAAACCGATGGCGTTGCCGTGCACGCCGCAGCCGAAGCAGTGGTAGGTCTGGCGGCTGGGGCTGACGATGAAGCTGGGGGACTTCTCCCCGTGGAAGGGGCACAGGCCCTTGTGGTTGATGCCTGCCTTCTTGAGCTCGACGTGGCGGCCCACGACGTCGACGATGTCGACGCGGGCAAGCAGATCCTGAATAAAGCCGGGTGGAATCACGGCGGCAGTCTATCGGAAAGCCTGAACCCGCCGAGCGGGATCCCGGCTCAACGCGGCCGGGCGGTCTGGGGCTCGGCGATCGGCATCGGCACGCCGATGCGGCCATCGAAGTCCGGCGCGCGCTCGAAGGCCTGGACCCACAGCGGCACCAGCTCGGCCGGCATGGCGCTGGCGATGCCGTGGCCCTGGCCCTGCTCGCAACCCAGCGCCAGCAGCGCCTGGGCGTGGGCGCCGGACTCCACGCCCTCGGCGATCACGTCGCAGCCGAAGGTGCGCGCCAGGCCGATCACGCCCTCGACGAGCGCGCGGTCATGGGCATCGCTGAGCATCTGCTGCACGAAGGAACGATCGATCTTCAGCAGGTCGACGGGGAGCTGCTTGAGGTAGCTGAGGTTGGAGTAGCCGGTGCCGAAGTCATCCAGCGCGAACTGCACGCCGAGGCTGCGGCAGTGCTCGAGCAGGCGCTGCGTGGCCGGCACGTCGGCCAGGGCGGCGGACTCCAGCACCTCGAGCATCAGCAGCCGCGCGAGACCGGGACGGTGGCGCGCCAGCAGCTCGTCCAGGCGCTGGGCGAAGTCGGGGGACTGGAGGTGGCGCGCCGTCACGTTGACGGCCACGCGCAGGGGGCGCCCGTCCGAGGCCCATTGCTCGGCCTGCTTGAGCGCCTGCTCGATGACCCAGTCGCCGATGCGCACGCCCAGCCCGGTGTGCTCCAGCAGCGGCAGGAAATGCCCCGGCAGCAGCAGGCCCCGCTCGGGATCGTGCCAGCGCAGCAGCGCCTCCATGCCCAGCACCTTGCCCCGGCGCAGGTCCACCTTGGGCTGGTAGTGCAGGCGCAGCTCGCCCAGGTCCAGCGCTTCCTGCATGCGCCCGAGGGCCAGCACCTTGGCCTCGCTGCGCTGGCGCTTGTCGGTGTCGAAGAGTTCGAAGCCGTCGCGCCCCGAGCGCTTGACTCGGTACAGCGCGTGGGCGGCATGGCGCATGAGCGTCTCGGTGTCCGAGGCGTCCTGCGGGAACAGCGTGGCGCCGAGGCTGGCGCTCAGGTGCAGCGGGCTGCCCGGGGCGATGTCATAGAGCGGGGCCCGCACCACGTCCAGCAGCCGGGTGAGTGCAAGGCGGGCCTCGTCCTCGCTGCGGCAGCGCAGGATCAGTCCGAAGCCGTCACCGCCGATACGTGCCATCTGGTCCGTCCAGGTCTCGGTGCGGCGCAGGCTGCTGCGCAGGCGGCGGGCCATCTCGATCAGCGTCTGGTCCCCGGCGGCGCGCCCGTGGCGTTCGTTGAGCGTGGCGAAGTGGTCCAGGTCCAGGTTGCACACGCACAGCATGAAGCCCTCTCGCCGCGCCAGCTCCAGGCTCTGGCCCAGCTGGGAGACGAAGCTCGTCTGATTGGGCAGGCTGGTCAGGTCGTCGAACTGGTTCTGCCGCACGAGCTGGCTCTGCTGCCATTCCTCCTGCGTGCGGTCCTGCAGCGTGAAGACGTGGTAGCGCAGCAGGCCGTCCTCATCATGCAGCAGGCTGGCGCGCACCTGCAGCATGCGGGTGAGCCCCTGGGCATTGCGCAGGCGCAGCGGGCCCTCCCACTGGCCGTGCTGCTCGAGCGCCTCGGCCACCGCATCCGGCGGATGGCCGCTGAAGCGCAGGACCTCGGGGTCCACCAGCACGCAGGCGCTGCCGATGAGGGTCTCGCGTTCCCGGCCGAGAATGGTGCAGGCCCCCGGGTTCATGTCGACCACGCGCTGGAGCGGGTCGGTCACCAGGATGCCCTCGTGCACGTTCTGGAACAGATGGGCGCTGAGCTGCTCGCGTTCTCTGGCCACCTTCAGGCCGGTGATGTCGCGCAGGCTGGCCACCAGCAGGGACGGGTGGCCATAGGTGTCGCGCGCCATGACCCGGGCCTGCCACTGCAGCCAGCGCCATTCGCCCGCCGGCCGCACGCGCAGCTCGACGCTCTCGGACTGGGCATCGTCCGCCTCGCTCTCCAGCAGCCGCTCCTGGGCCTGGGCCACGCGCGGCCGGTCCAGGGGATGTGCATGTTCCAGCCACTGCTGCAGATCCTTGCCGCCGCGACTGCCGCTGAGGGCCTGCCAGCGCAGACTGAAGCGCGGCAGCTGCTCGCTCGCCCGCCAGTGCATCAGCCCGAGCCCGCTGGCATCGAAGAGCGTCTGCCACTGCTGCAGCTGCTGCCGCTGCCCGGCGCGCATCAGCTGCACGATCATCGGGAGCAGGGCGGCGGCCAGCAGCTCGCAGGCCATCTCGAAGGAAGGCTCCTCGCCGTGCTCCATCGTCTCCTGCAGGCCGTGGATGCCGTGGTGCAGGCCGAGGCTGGTCGCCACGGCCAGGGCTGCGAGGCTGCTGATCCACGGCGGCGACTGCCACGCCAGCAGCGTCAGCAGGACCAGCCACAGCGCCGGCAGCGGGGGCCAGTGCAGCAGCCAGCTGGAGGCCAGACACAGGGTGAGCGCAAGTGAGGCAGCCACGGCGCCGGTGGAGGCGGGCTCGCGGGGGGTGCCCGGACGAGGCGTCAGGCTCAGCGCCAGGGGCAGGCTCAGCGTCAGCGCCGTGCTGGCTGCGGCCCAGCGGAACAGCAGCCCGAGGCCACCCTCCGCCGGCGCCTCGTTCCAGCTGACCCAGCGCTGCTCGACACCTTCAAGGCCGGGCATGAGGGGCAGCAGGCTGACCAGGGGGGCCGCAATCCCCAGGCTGGCCACGAGGCTCAGGCCCTGGTCGCGCCGCTCATCGATCGACTGTTTGAACTCCTGCCGGCACAGGAAGGCGTGGGCGGCTGCCGCGGCCAGCCCGGCGTTCAGGACCTGCGCGAGCGCCGCCGTGGTGCCGACCCCACCCAGGCGCAGGATCACGAAGCTGCTGAGCCCCAGGAGCGGCAGAGTCAGCCAGTGCCCACGCAACAGGCCGATCAGGAACAGGCTCAGCAGGCCGGCCTGCGTCCAGGCGTGGTCGACGGGCAGCTGCAGGCGCTGAGTCAAGCGCAGCAGCAGGTACAGCAGCACCGTGACGCCTGCCGCAGTGGCGAGGCTTCGGGCGATGGAGGTGCTGGCGTGGCGCACCGGCCTGGCGAGGCGGACAGTCAAGCGAGGCGGATTCGGGAAGAGGGACGGCGGACAAGGCGCGCCCGTGTGGCAGGCGCTCCAGGCGAACGGGCCATGCTAGCAGCGGCGCCCGCGTGCGCCCGCCTGCGCCGGGCCCCTCAGCCGTGGGGGCGGGAATGCCCGAATGGCCGCGTCGCGCCGGTCGCGGCGGTGAGGTGCGGTGAGGGGCGGTGAGGGGCGGCTCCCCCCGGAGAGGGCGCCTTCGGGAGCCCTGCAGGCAAGAAAAAAGCGGCCGAAGCCGCTTGCGGGATGCAGGCCCGACCGGGTCAGACGTGGAAGTCTTCCAGCTTGGCGCCTGCGGCGATGGCCGCCTTGAGCCACTTCGGCTGCAGGCCGCGGCCGCTCCAGCTTTCGCCGGTGGCCTGGTTGCGGTACTTGGCCGCAACCTTGCTGGCGGGCTTGGCGGGCTTGGCCGGACGCGAGCCGAGGTCAGCCGCGGTGAGGCCGTAGTCGGCCATCAGGGAACGAACCTTGGCGATGGCCTCGCTCCGCTCCTTGTCCTTGGTTTCAGCGATCTGCTGATCCAGCGCGGCTCGTTGAGCCAGCAATTCCTTCAGTGATGAAGCCATTTTTCAACCCTCGCGCGGTACTGAGAACCAATTGTCTCTGGCTGGAATTGTAGTTAGATATTCCAGAATCCGTGCAGCCTTGAATATTGGGCTTGCAGCTTTGAGCTTTTTGCAACGTCTGACAGGGGTTTCCCGCCGGGAAATTGCTCCTACAAACTCCCGTCATTCCGGAGTGCCGGCAGGCATGAAAAAGGCCCGGATTAACCGGGCCTGGCTGCATGCGGGCGCGACGTGCGGGCTGCGGACCGCGCAGGCCGGGTTTTCCCTGTTCAGGCGGACGGCGGCACGTAACCGGCCGGCTGCTCGGCGCCGCCACCGAAGAAAAACTGCTCCATCTGCCGTGCCAGATACTGGCGGGCGCGCTGGTCGGCCAGATTCAGGCGGTTTTCGTTCACCAGCATGGTCTGGTGCTTCATCCACAGCTGCCAAGCTTCCTTGCTGACGTTGTCGTAGATGCGCTTGCCCAGTTCTCCCGGGTAGGGAGCAAAGTCCAGGCCTTCGCCTTCCTTGTTCAGATAGGTGCATTGCACGGTGCGGGCCATGGTATTCCTCGTCGATTTCGGGTTTGTTGAATGCAGCGCCGCACTGTAGCGTGCGGCGAAAAACATAGGGAAACTGGGGCTGCTGGGCTCAGAGCTTCTTCACCAGCACCTGCGAGCGGCGGTCCCAGTTGTACTTGCGCTTGCGCTCTTCGGGCAGCCAGTCCGGATCGACTTGCGCGAAACCGCGCTTGATGAACCAGTGCATGGTGCGCGTGGTGAGCACGAAGATGCTGTTCAGGCCCATGGCCTTGGCGCGTTGCTCCACGCGCTTGAGGATGCGGTCGCCGTCGCCCTGGCCCTGCACGGCGGGCGAGACGGTCAGGGCCGCCATTTCGGCGGTCTTGGCTTCCACGTACGGATACAGCGCGGCGCAGCCGAAGATCACGCCATCGTGCTCGATCACGGAGTACAGCTCGATGTCGCGCTCGATTTCCGTGCGGTCGCGCTTGACCAGGGTGCCGTCGCGCTCGAAGGGCTCGATCAGCGCAATGATGCCGCCGATGTCGTCGGCATTGGCCTCGCGCAGGCTTTCGAGTTTCTCGTCCACCACCATGGTGCCGATGCCGTCGTGGGTGTAAACCTCCTGCAGCAGCGCGCCATCCACGGCCAGCGGCAGTATGTGCGAGCGCTCCACGCCCGCCTGGCAGGCTTTCACGCAATGCTGGAGATAGAAATTGACGTCCAGCGGGTCGGTCGGGGTGGGTTTGCCGGCGAGCATGCGCTCGGCGTCGGCCAGGGCCAGTTCCGTGTCGATGGCGCTGTCCGGGTCGCCCGGGTTTTCAGGAACCCCTGCCACCTCGCAGACGAAAAGGAGTTTGTCGGCCTGCAGGGCAATCGCCGTGCTGGTGGCGACGTCTTCCATGCTGAGATTGAAGGCCTCGCCCGTCGGGGAGAAACCAAAAGGCGAGAGCAGCACCACGGCGCCGGTATCCAGGGCGCGCTGGATGGCGGTGGCATCCACCTTGCGGACCAGGCCGCTGTGCTGGAAATCCACGCCATCGACGATACCCACCGGCCGCGCCGTCAGGAAATTGCCCGACACCACGCGCACGGCGGCGTTGGCCATGGGGGTATTGGGCAAACCCTGGGAAAAGGCGGCCTCGATCTCGAAACGCAATTGCCCCGCGGCCTCCTGCGCGCAGTCCAGCGCGATGGCGTCGGTGACGCGCATGCCATGGCTGTAGCGCGAGGTCTGGCCCTTGGCGGCGAGCTGCTCGTTGACCTGGGGGCGGAAACCATGGACGAGCACGATGTTGATGCCCATGGCGTGCATGATGGAGAGGTCCTGCACGAAGGCATTGAGCTTGCCCGCGGCGACCAGCTCCCCGGTCATCCCGACCACGAAGGTTTCGCCCCGGTAGGCGTGGATATAGGGCGCCACGGCGCGAAACCAGGGCACGAAAGTATGGGGAAAGACCAGGCTCATGGCACGCGATTGTGCCGCAGGCTGCGGGCTTTCCCCGATCCTGCCGGTGCGGGCGTGGCCCGGGCCGTCGGCACTTGCGAAGCCGGCGATCGCGCCGGACGATGTCGGTTCGGCGATGTCACCAACCCTCCCATTTTCAGAGGAGATCGAGCATGGATGTCTTCACTGTCCCTGGCGCCTTCAGCTGGTCGGAACTCATGACCAGCGACCCCGCAAAGGCCGCCGAGTTCTATGGGGGACTGTTCGGCTGGACGATCGAGCCCATGGACATGCCCGTCGGCCGCTACTACGTGGCCAAGGTGGGCGATGTCGCCGTCGGCGGCCTGATGGCCTGCCCGGAAGGCGGTCCCGCCGTGCCTCCGGCCTGGGGCAGCTACGTGACCGTGGCGGACGTGGACGAGACCGTGCGCCGCTGTGTCGCCCTGGGCGGCCAGGTGCTGATGCCGGCCATGGACGTGCCGACGGTGGGCCGGATGGCCTGCCTCCAGGATCCGCAGGGGGCGGCGATCAACGTCATCACCTACGTTCCGCGCGGCTGAGCCGCCCCAGGCGGCGCCGGGGGTGTCCGGGTCTTCTTCCGGCAGGGTGCGCGCGGGGCACGGATAATCCGCGCGCCGTGAATTCCAAGAAGAACCCACCCTCCGCGCTCGCCGCGGCCTTTGCCGAGGCCGCCGCCCGCCCTGCCACCGACACGCCGGCGCCGTCGCCGCGGCCCCGTGCCGAGCGGCCGTCTGGCCCATGGCCCGAGGCGCCCGAGCGTCCGGATCGGCAGACGCGGCCGGCGGGGGGAAGGGCCCAGGACACCGAACGCCCGCCGCGCCCGCCACGGCCGGCCGGAGCGCCTCGCACGCCGACGGCGCCCCCGCCGTCCCAGCCGCCGCAGGCGTCTCGGGCGCCGCGCGAGCGCCGGCCCCAGCGGGACCTGCCTGCCAATCCACTCCCGCCCATCACCTTCCCCGAGAACCTGCCGGTCTCGGCGCGGCGGGAGGAGATCGCTCAGCTGATGAGCGAGCACCAGGTGATCATCGTCTGTGGCGAGACGGGCTCGGGCAAGACCACGCAGCTGCCCAAGATCGCCCTGGCCCTGGGGCGCGGGCGGGCCAATGGCGGCGGGCTGATCGGCCATACGCAGCCGCGCCGGATCGCCGCCTCCAGCGTGGCCAAGCGCATCGCCGACGAGCTCAAGACGCCGCTGGGCGAGATCGTCGGCTACAAGGTCCGCTTCCAGGACCGCCTGCAGCCCGGCGCCAGCGTCAAGCTGATGACGGACGGCATCCTGCTGGCCGAGACACAGACCGACCCGCTGCTGCGGGCCTATGACACGCTGATCATCGACGAGGCGCACGAGCGCAGCCTCAACATCGACTTCCTGCTCGGCTATCTGCGCGAGATCCTCGCCCGCCGGCCCGAGCTCAAGGTGGTCGTCACCTCGGCCACGATCGACGCCGAGCGCTTCGCCGCGCATTTCGCCTCGGCCAAGGGGCCGGCGCCGGTGGTGATGGTCTCCGGCCGCACCTTCCCCGTGGAGCAGCGCTACCGGCCCTTCGAGGAGAGCCGCGAGTACGACCTCAACAGCGCCATCTGCGACGGCGTCGACGAGCTGTGGCGCGAGGGCTCCGGCGATGTGCTGGTGTTCCTGCCCGGCGAGCGCGAGATCCGCGAGGCCGCCGAGGCCCTGCGCAAGCATCATCCGCCCGGCGTGGAAGTGCTGCCGCTGTTCGCGCGGCTGTCGCAGCAGGAGCAGGACCGCGTCTTCGAGACCGGCGGTGCGCCGCGCATCGTGCTGGCCACCAACGTCGCCGAGACCTCGCTGACCGTGCCGGGCATCCGCTACGTGATCGATGCCGGCACGGCCCGCGTCAAGCGCTACAGCTACCGCAACAAGGTCGAGCAGCTGCAGATCGAGCCCGTGAGCCAGGCCGCCGCCAACCAGCGCGCCGGCCGTTGCGGCCGCGTGGCCAACGGCATCTGCATCCGGCTCTACGACGAGAAGGACTTCCTCGGCCGCCCACGCTTCACCGACCCGGAGATCCTGCGCTCGTCCCTGGCCGGCGTGATCCTGCGCATGAAGGCGCTGCACCTGGGCACGGTGGAGGACTTCCCCTTCATCGAGCCCCCGCCGCGCAAGGCCATCGCCGACGGCTACCAGCTGCTGGCCGAGCTGGGCGCCGTAGACGACCGCAACGAGCTGACCGACATCGGCAAGGAGCTCTCCAGGCTGCCGCTGGATCCGCGCGTGGGCCGCATGATCCTCGAGGCCAAGCGCCGAGACGCGCTGACCGAGGTGCTCATCATCGCCAGTGCGCTGAGCGGCCAGGACGTGCGCGACCGGCCGATGGAGCAGCAGCAGCAGGCCGATGAGAAGCACAAGAAGTTCGACGACGAGAAGTCGGAGTTCATGGGCTATCTCAAGCTCTGGAAGTGGATCGAGGAAGGCCGGGGCGGGCAGGGCGAGCACAAGCTCTCCAACCGCCGCTACGAGCAGCTGCTGCGGGACAACTTCGTGAGCCCGCGCCGCGTGCGCGAGTGGCGGGACATCCACTCGCAGCTGCACACCGTGGTGGCCGAGCATGGCTGGCGCCTCAACGGCAGCCCGGCCACCTACGACCAGGTGCACCTCTCGATGCTGGCGGGCTTCCTGGGCAATATCGGCTGCAAGAGCGACGACGACGAGTGGTACCTCGGCGCGCGCGGCATCAAGTTCTGGCGCCATCCCGGCGCGCACCTGTCCAAGAAGCCGGGCCGCTGGATCGTGGCGGCCGAGCTGGTGGACACCACGCGGCTGTTCGGCCGCGGCCTCGCCAACATCGACATCAACTGGATCGCCCCGCTGGCCGGCCATCTGCTCAAGACCCAGCTGCTGGAGCCGCATTGGGAGAAGAAGGCGGCCGAGGTGGTGGCGCTGGAGCGGGCGACGCTCTACGGCATCGTCATCTACAACAACCGCCGCGTGAACTTCGGTCGCGTGGACCCGGTGGCCGCACGCGACATCTTCATCCGCGAGGCCCTGGTCAACGGCGAGTGGGACACGAAGCTGCCCTTCCTGGCCCACAACCAGAAGCAGATCGCCAAGGTGGAGGAGCTGGAGCACAAGTCCCGCCGCCAGGACGTGCTGGTGGACGAGGGGCTGATCTACGCCTACTACGACCAGCAGCTGCCCGCCGAGGTCTGCTCGGGCGCGACCTTCGAGAAGTGGTACCGCGAGGCGAGCCGCGGCAACCCGCGCCTGCTGCACCTGAGCCGCGACGAGCTGATGCGCCACGAGGCTGCCGGCATCACCAGCAACGCCTTCCCGAAGATGCTTCGCCTGGGCGGCGTGGACTGCAAGACCGAGTACCTGCACCAGCCGGGCGATGCGCGCGACGGCGTCACGGTCACCGTGCCCATCTTCGCGCTCAACCAGGTCAACGAGGACCAGTGCGAGTGGCTCGTCCCCGGCATGCTGGAGGCCAAGCTGCTGGCGCTGCTCAAGAGCCTCTACCAGAAGCCCCGTGCACGCCTCACGCCGCTGCCGGACTTCGTGGCGGAGTTCGTCGAGCTGAATCCCTTCGCCCAGGGGAGCCTGCTGGACGTGCTGGTGAAGGCCGTGCGCGAGCGCAGCCAGATCGCCGTGCAGCGCAACGACTTCAAGCTGGAGCAGGTGCCACCGCATCTGTTCATGAACTTCCGCGTGGTGGACGAGCATGGCCGCCAGCTGGGGCAGGGCCGCAACCTGGCTGCGCTCAAGGCGGAGCTCGGCGCGCAGGCGCGATCGGCCTTCCAGGCGTTGGCCGCGCTGAAGCTGCAGAGCCAGACCGGCGCTGAGGCGCCCCCGGCGCCCGCACCCATCCCCACGCCGGGCGGCGGCAAGGCCTTGCGCGCCGAGGTGCGCATGCCCGCGCCCAAGCCGCAGACGGCGGCCCAGGCCTACACCGCCTGGACCTTCGGCGAGCTGCCGGAGCTGATGGAGATCCAGAAGGGCGGGCAGACGCTCATCGGCTTCCCCGCCTTGATCGACAAGGGCGCGCACGTCGAGATCGAGGTCTTCGACGAGCCCGAGGTCGCCGCCGCCCGCCACCGGTCCGGCCTGCGCCGCCTCGTCGCCCTGCAGATCCGCGAGCCGCTGAAGTACCTCGAGAAGAACGTCCCCGACCTCACCAAGATGGCGGTGGCCTTCATGAGCCTGGGCACGGCCGAGGAGCTGCGCGACCAGATCATCGACGTCGCCCTGGATCGCGCCTTCCTGGCCGACCCGCTGCCGACGGACGAGTTCAGCTTCAAGGCCCGCATCGAGGAGGGCCGCACGCGGCTGAACCTCATCGCGCAGGAGGTCGCGCGGCTCAGCGGCACGGTGCTGGTGGAGTACCAGGCCGCACTGCGCAAGCTCAAGGACAGCCGCGCGCCGAAGGAGGTGGCGGACGACATCCAGGCGCAGCTGCAGCGGCTGTGCGGCAAGCGCTTCGTGCTGCAGACGCCCTGGGCGCAGCTGCAGCACTATCCGCGCTATCTCAAGGGCATCACCCTGCGGCTCGACAAGCTCCGGGCCGACGCCGCCCGTGATGCGAAGTGGATGTCCGAGTACCGGCCGCTGGAGCAGCGCTGGCAGCGACGGCTGGCCGAGCTCAAGGGCACGTCGGACGCCCGCATGGACGACTTCCGCTGGCAGCTGGAGGAACTGCGCGTGAGCCTCTTCGCCCAGGAGCTGCGCACGCCGCAGCCGGTCAGCGTCAAGCGCCTGGAAAAGGTCTGGACGCAGCTGAGCCACTGAGGGCACGCGTCCCTGACTCCCCGGGGCGGCGTGAATTCGCCACGCCGGGGCCCAGAAGCTGAAAAACCTGTGATGCGGGCACCAGTTCAGGCTATGCCGGGCTGGCGCTTCGCGCTCAAATAGCGCACGTTGGGGGTCGGGCCGCTCGGGTGCCGGCTGCCCGTCACAATGCCAAGGTCCCCAGGTTTCCAAGGTCCGCCCCTGTCCGTGTCCTCTACGCCCGCTTCCTCCGCCACCGCTGCCGCCGCAGCGCCGGCCGCGCCGTTGCGCCGCTTCGGCCGCTTCGAGCTGCGCGGCCTGCTCAGCAAGACGCCCCGCAGCCTGCTGTGGCTCGTCTTCGATCCCCGCAATGGCCAGGAGCTGCTGCTGGCCATGCCGCGCGAGAAGCCGGCCAGCCCCGAGGCGCTGGCCCAGTGGAAGCGCCTGGCGGACGGCGGCGCCCGCATCAACCACCCGCAGCTGGCCCATGTGGTCGAGCAGGGCGAGGTGGAGCTGTGGCCCTACCTCGCCTATGACCGCGCCCTGGGCGAGACCCTGGAGGAACGCCTGCGCCGCCAGCCGGCGCCGCTGCCGCTGGACGTGGCGGCCTGGGTCTGCCAGCTGCTCGAAGGCCTGGCCTATGCCCACGAGGCCGGCCATGTGCACCGGGACCTCCAGCTGGCGCATGTGCTGATCAACGCGACGGACCAGGTCCGGCTGCTGGGCCTGGAGGTGGCGCAGGAGCCCGAGTCCTCGTCCCAGGACTTCAACACGCTCACGCGCAGCGCCACCCGCGAGGCGGCCGCGCAGGATGTGCTGGCCGTGGGGCTGATGCTGCATCGGCTGCTCACGGGCAAGCCGGTGCTCGACCAGACGGACCTGCACCAGGCCATGGCCCTGATGCAGCCACAGGGCCGCGAGCTCGTGCGCCTTGGCTGGGAGACGCCGCATCCGATCCCCGACCCGCTGCGCGCCATCGCCAATCGTTCGACCGACCGCCAGGCGCGCCAGCGCTATCACCAGGCCCGCACCTTGCTGCGCGCGCTGGAGGGCTGGCGCACCGCGGCCGCGCATGACGCGGGCGGGCCCATCGCGCTGCTGATGGACAAGCTCCAGCGCTACGGCCACCTGCCGGCGAGCTCGGCGCGGCTGTCGCGCATCCTGGGCGCCGCGGGGCTGGAAGGCCAGCATGCCGCCGCGCTGTCCGGACTGGTGCTGGACGACATGGCCCTCGCGCTGGAACTGCTGCGCCGCGTCAACAACGCGCTCAAGCAGAGCGGCGCGGCCAACAGCGGCACGATGCTCAACATGCAGCGCGCCATCGCCATGATCGGCCTGAACGGGCTGCAGGCGGCGGTGCGATCGCTCAAGCCCTGGCCGGGGCCGCTGTCCGAGCTGCAGGCCACCGTCATGCGCAGCCTGATGAGGCGGGTGCACCGGGCCGGCCTCATCGCGCAGAACCTGCGGCCGGCAGGCTTCGACCCCGAGGTGGTCTACCTCGTCTGCCTGCTGCAGAACCTCGGCCGGCTGCTGCTGCAGTACCACTTCCCGGACGACGCCCAGCAGGTCCGCCAGCTGATGCTGCCGCCCGAGCCCACGGAAGAGACGCCGAATCCCGTCGGCATGGGCGAGCAGGCGGCGGCCTACGCCGTGCTGGGCTGCGACCTGGACGCCCTGGGCAGTGCCGTGGCCCGCTACTGGGGCCTGGACGAGGACGTGCAGCACATGATGCACCGGGCCTCGCCCGATGCGCCCGTGCGGCATGCGGGCCATGACACCGACGTCATCCGCCTCACCTGCAGTTTCGCCAACGAGCTGGTCGATGCCATGGTGCAGCCCGAGGGGCGCCGCAAGCATGCGCTCGAGATGGCCACGCGCCGCTACGCCCGCGTGCTGGGCCTCGGCCTGAGGGATGTGATGGATGCACTCAAGCCCGAGACGGCGCGCAAGGAGGCGGCGGCCAGCCACAGCCCCGAGGCTGCGCGGGAGATCGGCTCGTCCAACCTGACCCTGACGGCGCACCTGGACATCCCGCCCATCGTGCCGTCGAATCCCGTCGGCTCGGCCGGGGCGCCGCAGGCGTCGGCGCTGCGCCAGCGCCTGGCCGGCGGCGCGGCGGACCCGGCCGGCTCGGCGGGCGGCTCCTTCTACGTGTCCGGCAAGCTGCCGGAGCGGCGCTGACATGGCCGCATCCCAGCCGCCCAGCCCACCGCCCCGGATCGGGCGTTTCCAGGTCCTGCGCGAGCTCGGGCGGGGCGCCCAGGCGACGGTCTGGCTGGCCCACGACCCGCGCCTGGACCGCGACGTCGCGCTGAAGGTGCTCGCGCCGGCAGCCGACCCGGCGCTGGTGGACGCCGGCCTGCACGAGGCCCGCGCCGTCGCCCGGCTGATGCACCCGCACATCGTGCCCGTCTTCGAGGCCGATCAGCAGGACGGCCAGGCCTACATGGTCTTCGAGTACGTGCCGGGCCTCACGCTCACCGAGAAGCTGCAGCGCAATCCGGTGATGAAGGCCCGCGAGGCCGTGGAGCTGATGCTCGGCGTGCTCGACGGCCTGATGGCGGCGCACGAGACCGGCGTCGTCCACCGTGACCTCAAGCCGAGCAACATCCTCGTCGACGCCAAGGGCCGCGGCCGGCTGCTGGACTTCGGCATCGCCGACTGGATGAGCGATCCCAACCACCGCCGCCGGGTGGTGGGCACCCCCGGTTACCTCTCGCCCGAGGCGGCGCAGGGCTTTGCGCCGGCACCGGCCATGGACGTCTTTGCCGTGGCCGTGATGCTCTGCGAGATGCTCAGCGGGCGCCGGCTCAATTACGACCCGGATCCCTGGCGGGCCGTGCGCCGCGTGGTCGACGAGGACCTGCAGATGCCCGACGGCCTCGACCGGGACGTCGACGACGCCCTGCGCGCCATCGTGCAGCGCGGCCTGGCCCGCGACCCGGCCCTGCGCTGGCCCACCGCCCGGGCCCTGCACGACGCCCTGGCCGAGTGGCTGCATCCGCCCGTGATCAGCCAGGGCGGCCTTGCCGACAACGGCACGCTGGACTTCCTGCTGCGGCGCATGCGCCACCGCTCGGACTTCCCGGCGATGTCGGAGTCCATGACCCGCATCCAGCGCATCACCTCCTCGGAGAACGAGAGCCTCAACAGCCTCTCCAACGAGATCCTCAAGGACGTGGCGCTGACCCACAAGCTGCTGCGCCTGGTCAACACGGTCCAGTACACGCACGCCGGCGGCGGCAGCATCAGCACGGTGTCCCGCGCGGCGGCGCTCATCGGTTTCGCGGGGATCCGCAACCTGGCGCTCTCGCTGATCCTGCTGGAGCGCATGGAGAACAAGGCCCATGCGCGGGCGCTGCGCGAGGAATTCCTGCGCTCGCTGATGGCGGCGTCCCTGGCCCGCGAGCTGTGCCCCGCCGAGCGTGAGAGCGAGGAGGCCTTCCTCGTGGGCATGCTGCAGAACCTGGGGCGGCTGCTGACCGAGTTCTACTTCCCCGAGGAAGCGCAGCAGATCCAGCGCTTCGTGAGGCCCGAGCGCGGGCAGGGTGCCGCGGCGACGGCGCCGGTCAGCGAGGCGGCGGCCTCCCAGCAGGTGCTGGGGCTGAGCTTCGAGCAGCTAGGGCAGGGCGTCGCACGCCAGTGGGGCCTGCCCGACGCGCTGCAGCGCGGCATGAGCCGGCCCGAAGGCGACGCGCCGACCCGTCTGCTGGACGGCGGCACCGAGCGGCTGCGCTGGCTGGCACGCGCCGCGAACGACGTGACGGATGTGATCCTGCACAGCGAGCCCGCCGAGGCCCATGCCAAGGTTCGGCACATGGGCCAGCGCTACGCCCGGGCGCTGGGGCTCAGCCCCGAGCGCATGGACCAGGCGGCCGACCAGGCCCGGCAGCGGCTCTCCCAGCTCGCCGAGGCCATGGAGATCCGCCTGCCCAAGAGCTCGCAGGCCCAGCGCCTGCTGGCGCCGCTCGCGCCTTCTGCCGATGACGACAGCCTCTCGCCGCTCGAGCTGCAGGCCACCGCCATCTACGAGCCGACGCAGGTGATGGCCCACGAGTCCGCGGCGCGCCAGCCGGCCGCCGAGGTGCTCGCGGCCGGCATCCACGACGTCACCAACGTGATGGTGGAGAACTTCAAGCTCAACGAAGTGCTGCGGATGATTCTGGAGACCATCTACCGCGGGCTCGGCTTCCGCAGCGTGGTGTTCTGCCTGCGGGATCCACGCAGCAACGCGCTGACCGGGCGCTTCGGTCTCGGCGACGACGTGGAGCGCGTCGTGCCGCTGTTCCGCGTGCCGCTGCAGCTGGAGCCCGGCCAGGTGAGCGACCTGTTCACGGCGATCTGCCTGAAGGGATCCGACACCCTCATCGCCGACGCCGCCCAACCCCGCATCGCCGAGCGCCTGCCGGGCTGGTTCAAGGGCACGATGCACGGCGACAGCTTTCTCATCCTGCCGCTGGTGATGAAGGGCAGCTGCTTCGCCATGATCTACGCCGACCGGGCGGGCCGGGGCACGCTGAACGTCGACGAGAAGGAGCTCTCGCTGCTGCGCACCTTGCGCAACCAGGCCGTGATGGCCTTCAAGCAGGCGGGCTGAGGCCGGCGCAGGGCGGCTGCCGGCACGGGGTCACGCGCCCTGCCGGCGTGCCGCAGGCACAAAAAAACCCGGCCGGAGCCGGGTTGCTTTGCGTGGCAGCTGCCGCAGCAGCGCTCACGGGTGTTGGGGTTGACGAGCCTTACCCCCGGCACTGGTCACAACGGTTAGGGCTGCTTGGTTCCCCACCTGACCCGGTTGGCCGCGCTTCCATGCGAGGAGGCCCGTCAGCGCCCATTGTATGCCATTGCGGGAGGCCTTCCGGGAAAGCCGGGTGTCCAGGCGTCAGCCGGAACGACGTGCCGGGTGCGCAGGAATGCACGATGGCGCGCGACGCGCTGAGCCTGGGCGATCCGGCGGGGGCTTCCCAAACGGGCGGGAAGACCCGTAGAATCTGCTTCGTGCTGCGGCGTCTGTCGCGCACACCGCCGATTTACCAACTACTTGCGGGCGGTCAACAAGTACGGCTAAAGCGTTGCGGCTCCGATGATGCCCCGGGCCGGCAAACGCCGGTGATGAGGGCACTCGGAGTTTTTTCATGCACGGTCTCGCCGATTTCGATCGCCTCCTCAGCGGCCACGCTGCCGCCTCGCGCCACTGGCTGCGCAGCGAGCGCACCCTGGCCCGCGCCTCCTCCCCGACTTCCCCGACACCGGCGACCCGCCTGCTGCGTGACCCGCAAGGCCAGGTCGTGGCCGAGTGGTCCGGCGCGCCCAGCCTCGCGGAGATCCTCGTGGCCGCCCACCGTCTCCAGCCGGGCGATTGGTGCGGCGCGCTCGCCGAGGAAGGGCAGGGCGCGGCGCGCCAGCCGGCGTGGCGCCTCGCGCTGTTCCGCGCCGACCGCCACGGCCAGCCGCGTCTCGGGCGTGATACCGGTCCGCTGTGGATCAGCCCCGTCCTGAGCGCCCGCGCCGGCGAACGCCCGGCTGAACTGCTGCAGTCCCTGCGCCGTGCGGCGGTGCAGGCGCTGTGGGCGCAGGGCTGGCGACTGGCCGCCTGAGCGCTCAGGCCAGGCCGAGGGTGGGCGAGCGGGTGATCGCGGCGCCCATCATGTAGGCCAGCAGCAGCAGCGACAGCAAATAGCCCAGCACGCGGAACTCGCCGCGGCCCATGGCCCAGTGGGCGCAGACCGTGTAGCCCACCAGCGCCAGCAGCTTGGCCGTGAGCCAGGTGTCGCGGGTGAGCGAGTAGCCGATGGAGCCCCAGAGGCTCAGGCCGCAGACCGTGAGCATGGTGTCCACGCCGAAGACCATGGAGCGCAGGCGCACGTCCATCGACCATTCCGCGCCGAACTGGAAGGCCAGCCCGCGCACGATGAACAGCCCCACGCTGCACCAGGCCAGCAGGCTGTGGATGAACACCAGCTGGCTGTAGAACCAGTCCATCTTGCGCGGTCTCCTCTGTGCTCCCGTGGCGTGGAGCTTGTGCCGGCCGGCGCGTGGCTGTCAACCCGGGCTCCTCAGGATCCAGGCGTGAAAAAGCCTGCCGAGGCCAGGCCCGGGCAGGCTTTGTGCGGAACAGAGGGCGCCGCAGCGCGGGCCGGTCAGCGCAGCTGGAGGTCGTCGTCGCTGAAGCGGATGTTCAGGGGCTCGATCAGCAGCTGCTTCTCGCCCGCCTCGAGCTGGCCCGCCACCCAGGCGTCGATGCCGCAGGCCTTGGAGATCTCGACCACCTGGGCGGCCTGGTCGGCCGGCACGAAGATGGCGAAGCCCGCGCCCATGTTCAGCGTGGAGTAGGCCTCGCGGTCGTCCTGCTTGGCGTGCTCCTGCATGAACTTCAGCACCGGCGTGACCGGCGGCACCGTGTGGATGCGGTAGGTGAACTGCCCCGGATGGCGCAGCAGCTTGCGCCAGCCGTGGCCGGTGATGTTGGCGCAGTAGTGCGGGATGATGCCGGCCTTGTACAGGGCCTCGGTCACGGGCGAGTACAGGACCGTGGGGGCCAGCAGGGCCTCGCCGTAGCTCAGGCCGGGGCTGATCTCGGTGAGGTAGCCCTGGGGCAGACGCTCGACCAGCTTGCGGGCCAGGGACAGGCCGTTGGCATGGATGCCGCTGGAGGCCAGCAGCACGATGGCGTCGCCGGCGCCGAGCTTGTCGCCCACGGACAGCCGCTCCTTGGGGTTGATCAGGCCGGTGCAGGAGGCGGCCAGGTCGATGCGGCCTTCCTCGACGATGCCGGCCAGCGCGGGCGTCTCGCCGCCGCCCCAGGCGACCTGGCAGGTGTCGCAGGCCTTCTTCCAGCCTTCGACCAGGGCCTGGGCGCGCAGCTTGTCGCCGAACCAGTCGGAGCCACCGGCGGCCCAGTAGGCCTGCACCACCAGGGGCGTGGCGCCGACGGTGATCAGGTCGTTGATGGCCATGGCGATGGTGTCCTGGGCGATGCCGGCATAGAAACTCTTGCCGGTCAGCGTGGACATCTCATCGGCCACCAGGGTCTTGGTGCCCAGGCATTCGACGATGGACGCCAGGTAGAAGGGGCCCACGTCCACCACATAGGCCGACTCGCCGCGCGAGGCCTTGACCTCGGTGAAGCCATGGCCGCCCAGGTGGGCCGCCGTGGCCGCGGCGGCGCGCTGGGCGCTGATCTTCAGGGGGTCGATGAGGTCGTAGTTGACGCCGGCCTGTTCGTAGCTCAGCGTGTCGGGAGAGGAGGGGGCGTGCGTGCTCATGGGGCGCGATTATCGGTCATGGCCGGGACTTCCCCGAAGCGCCGGGCGAGGCGCCCGCCCGCCCGTAGAATCCGCCGCCATGAGCTACCAGGTTCTCGCCCGCAAGTACCGCCCCCACCGTTTCGAGGAACTGGTGGGCCAAGAGCACGTCGTGCAGGCGCTGGCCAACGCGCTGACGCAGCAGCGGCTGCACCACGCCTACCTGTTCACGGGGACGCGCGGCGTGGGCAAGACCACCGTCTCGCGCATCCTGGCCAAGAGCCTGAACTGCACCGGCGCGGACGGGCAGGGCGGCATCACGGCCCAGCCCTGCGGTGTCTGCCCGGCCTGCCGGGACATCGACGCCGGCCGCTTCGTGGACTATGTGGAGCTCGATGCCGCTTCCAACCGCGGGGTCGAGGAGATCTCGCAGCTGCTGGACCAGGCGGTCTACAAGCCGGTGGTGGGGCGCTTCAAGGTCTACATGATCGACGAAGTGCACATGCTCTCGAACACCGCCTTCAACGCGATGCTGAAGACGCTGGAGGAACCGCCCGAGTACCTCAAGTTCGTGCTCGCCACGACCGATCCGCAGAAGGTGCCGGTGACGGTGCTGTCCCGCTGCCTGCAGTTCAATCTGCGCCCGATGGCGCCACAGAATGTGCAGATGCACCTGGGCCGCGTGCTGGAGGCCGAGCAGGTGCCGGTGGACACCGGCTCGCTGCGCCTGCTGGCGCGTGCGGCGCGCGGTTCCATGCGCGATGCGCTCTCGCTGACGGATCAGGCGATCGCCTTCGGCTCGGGCTCGCTGAGCGAGGACGGCGTGCGCCAGATGCTGGGCACCGTCGATCGCAGCCATGTCATCGCCATCCTCGACGCCCTGATCGCGGCGGACGGCCCGGCCGTGGTGGCCGCGGCGGACCGTCTGCGGGACCTCGGGCTGTCGGCCGGCGGCACGCTGGAGGACCTGGCCACCGCGCTGCAGCAGATGGCCATCGCCCAGGCGGCGCCCGGTGCGCTCGACCCGCAGGATCCGGACTGCGCCGAGGCCCAGCGCCTGGCCGCGGCCCTGCCGGCGGATGAGATCCAGCTGATGTACAGCATGGCGCTGCATGGCCGCCAGGAACTGCCGCTGGCGCCGGACGAATACGCCGGCCTGGTGATGGTGCTGCTGCGCATGCTCGCCTTTCGCCCCCGGGGCGGGGCGGCGCTGAATGCCGGTGGTGCCGCGTCGGCCGGCATCGGCGCTGCGCCCGCCGCGACGCCCGCTGCCGCTCCCTTGCTGCGCCCCGCCACCGCCGCGGCGATGGCTGTGCCGGCACGCATGCCGGCTGCCGCCCCTGCCGCTCCCATCCCGGCACCCGCGGCCACCAGCGTTGCGCCTCCTGTGGCTGCGCCGGCTCAGCCGTCTGCGGTGCTGACGCCGCCGGCGGCGGCGCCAACGGTGTCGGACGGGCCCGCGCAAGACCTGACCCCCACGCCGCCCGCCGATACTTCGCACGTGGCGCTGGCGCCTGCGGATGAGCCGCCCGAAGGGCTCGATGACGAGCCGGCGGCCGCTGAGGAGGCGCCGGTGCCTCCCGTGGACATGGCCCCGCCCGCCGTGGAGGAGGCGCCCGCGCCTGCGCCCGCCCAGCCCCCGGCCCAGCCGGCGCCCTCGCTGCTGGCCCGCACGCGGCCGGATGATGCTGTCTCTCCCAGTGCCCGCCTGCGCCCCCGCCCGGTCGTGCATGCGGACGCGCCCGAGGAATCGGGCGACGAACCTCCGCCCTGGCTGGACGCGCCGCCGGCCGATGAAGACGGTGCCGTCATGTCCGCCGATGCGGGCCTGGACCTGCCGGACCCCTCGCCCCGCGGCGAGGGCGGCTACGCGTCGACCGCCGGCACCGCCATCGCCTTGCAGGGCACGGCCCTGGGCGAGCGCTGGGCGGCCGTCATGAAGCAGCTGGGTCTGACCGCCCTGCCGCGCGAGCTGGGCATGCAGGCCGAGTGCCTCGCCATCGACGAGAGCGTGCAGCCGCAGCAGTGGCGCTTCCGCGTCGAGCGGGATTCCCTGCGCCAGCCCGCGCTGAAGGACAAGCTGCAGGCCGCGCTGGCCGCGCATCTGCAGGCCGACGTTCGCATCGAGCTCGAGGCGGGCGTCGCCACCGATTCGCCCGCCCTGCGCGAGGCCACCGAGGCGCAGGCCCGGCAGCGCCGCGCCGAGCAGATCATTCTTGAAGACCCGCTCGTCAAGGAGCTGCTGGCGCAGTTCAAGACGGCACGCATCGTGCCCGGGTCCATCAAGCCTCACTGAAAGCCGGTGCCCGCGCCCGCGCGGCCCGAACGCTTTCAGCCTTAGACACTGACAACGAAACCAGGAGTGTGAATCATGATGAAGGGTCAACTTGCCGGCCTGATGAAGCAGGCCCAGGCCATGCAGGACAACCTCAAGAAGGCCCAGGACGAACTGGCGCTGGTCGAGGTCGAGGGCCAGTCCGGCGCCGGTCTGGTCAAGGTCCTGATGACCTGCAAGCACGACGTCAAGCGCGTCACCATCGACCCCAGCCTGCTGGCCGATGACAAGGACATGCTCGAGGACCTCGTGGCCGCCGCCTTCAATGACGCCGTGCGCCGTGCCGAACAGGTCAGCACCGAGAAGATGGGCAAGCTGACGGCCGGCATGCCGCTGCCGCCGGGCATGAAATTTCCGTTCTGATGGACCACCCCCTACGGGCTTCGCCCGCCCCCTCAAAGGGGCACATCCGTAGGACCGGCACAGCCGGATCCTCGGATGTCTCTCGATCAGGCACGGGGCGCCCTGCGGGCTGCTTTGTCCGTGGCGCAGGCGCCGTTTTGGGACTCGTGGAGCCGGATCCTCGGTGTCACTCGGTCGAGCACCGGGGGCTTGCGGGCTGCTGTGTCCCTGGAGCGGGCGCCGTTCTGAGACCGGCACAGCCGGATCCTCGGATGTCGCTCGACAAGGCAAAGAGCGCCCTGCGGGCTGCTGGATCCCTGGAGCGGGCGCCGTTCTGAGACCGGCACAGCCGGATCCTCGGATGTCGCTCGACAAGGCATGGAGCGCCCTGCAGGCGGCCGGGTCCCTGGAGCAGGCGCCACTCTGGGATCGGCAGAGCCGGATCCTCGGCCGTCGCTCAACAAGACACGAGGCGCGCCGTGGGCTGCCGGGTCCCTGGCGATGGCACCGCTTCATGGCCGACAGCGCCGGATCTCTGGATATCGCTCGGTCGGGGCTTGGTGCGAAGATGGGACGCTGTTGATTGAGTTGGAGCCGCGGCCCCATCTTGGGATGCCCATGCGGCCAGTACCACGGAAGTCACGTCATTGAACGCACTTGAGCAATTGATCGACGCGCTGCGCTGCCTGCCGGGTGTGGGGCAGAAGTCGGCGCAGCGGATGGCCTATCACCTGTTGCAGCACGATCGGGCCGGCGCGGTGCGTCTGTCGGAGGCGCTGCGGGCGGCGGGCGAGCGGGTGGGGCACTGCGAGCGCTGCTACACCTTCAGCGAGGCCGGGCTGTGCGAGATCTGCCGGGACGACGGTCGTGATGCGCGCCTGCTGGCCGTGGTGGAGACACCCGCGGATCAGGCAGCGCTCGAGCGCACCGGCTCCTACCGCGGCTACTACTTCGTGCTGCAGGGGCGGGTGAGCCCGCTCGATGGCATCGGCGGGCGTGAGATCGGCGTGCGCCAGTTGCTGGAGCGGGTGCAGGACGGCCCGCTCGAGGAAGTGATCCTGGCCACCAGCTTCACGGCGGAAGGCGAGGCCACGGCCCACGTGCTGGCCCAGGCCCTGCGTTCCCGCGGCGTCAAGTCCACGCGGCTGGCACGCGGCGTGCCGGTGGGCAGCGAGCTGGAATACGTGGATCTCGGTACCATCGCCCACGCGCTGGTGGATCGCCGCTGACGACGTGCCGGCGCCACCCACGCCGGTGCCAGCGCCGTCTGCACAGCCCCACTTCCCCGCGCTTTCCAGAAAGGCAAGACATGACCCTCGCCAACACCTGCCTCATCGTGGCGGCCCTGCTGCCCATCGTCTGTGCGGGACTCGCCAAGTCCAAGGGCTTCGGCAAACGCCGCCGTGACGGCGGCTACGACAACCACAACCCTCGCGGCTGGCTGTCCACGCTGCAGGGCTGGCAGGCGCGGGCCAATGCCGCGCAGGCCAACAGCTTCGAGGCCTTGCCGCTGTTCATCGCCGGTGTGCTGGCGGCCCAGCAGATGCAGGCGCCGCAGGACCGCATCGATCTGCTGGCGGCTTCGTTCATCGGCATCCGCCTCGTCTACATCGCGGTCTACCTGGCTGACCTGGCCACGCTGCGCTCGATCGTGTGGGCGGCCGGGCTGGCCTGCTCGATCGGGCTCTTCTTCCTGCGCTGAGGCCCTTCAGGCGCCGCGACCGGATCGAGGTGCGCCGGCGCGGTGCGTCCTTCCGCGGATCAGCGCTGCGCCAGCGTCGGGTTGTTGCGGGCGCCGAGGGCCACGCGCGTGCCGCCGGCCTTGGCGCTGACCTTGGTCGTGCGCGAGGCCGTGCTGCCCTTGCCGGACTTCTTGCCGGCGTTCGCGCCATTGGCGGCCACGCGCACCGGCGCGGCGTTCGGGCTGTAGACGACCAGCGTCTGGCCCGCCTTGAGCTGGGACTTGCTGCCGAGCTTGTTCCACTGCGCGAACTGGTCCACGCTCACGCGGTAGCGCGTGGCGAGGCTGGCCACGGTGTCCCCGCGGGCGGCCTTGAACTGCATGCGGCGCAGGGGCGGGGTGTCCGGCGTCAAGGCCATGCTCGCGTTCTCGGCGAGATGCTCGGAGACGTCCTGGTCCCGATGCGCCGTGCGCGGCACCAGCAGCGTCGAGCCCTGCTTCACGAGCATGCGCGGCGGGATGGTGTTGACCTCGCGCAGCTGGCCCTCATTCATGCCGACCTGCCTGGCGGCATCGGCCGGGCTCATGGTCTTGGGCACGACCCAGGCCGTCCAGGTGGCCAGCGGGCCTTCATGAGCCGCCAGGCTGGCCACGAAGGCGCCGGCGTTGTCGTAGGGCAGCAGGATCTGCGGCGTGCTGGCCGCCAGGATCACCGGCTTGTTCATCTGCGGGTTGAAGGCCTTGAAGGCGTCGACGTCCATGCCGGCCAGGCGCGCAGCCACCTCGACGTCCATGTCGCGGTCGATGCGGACCGTCAGGAAGTAGGGGTGGTTCGCGACGTCGGGCAGGGCGAGGCCGAAGGCCTCGGGGCGCAGCACGATGTTCTTCACGGCCTGCAGCTTGGGCAGGTAGTAGCGGGTCTCGTCGGGGATGCGCAGGCTGTCGTAGTCGATGGGCAGGCCGGCGGCGAGGTTGCGCTTGACGGCCTTCTGCACATTGCCCGGGCCCCAGTTGTAGGCAGCCAGGGCGAGCTGCCAGTCGCCGTCGAACATCTTGTTGAGGCGGCCGAGGTAGTCCAGGGCGGCGCGCGTGGAAGCCAGCACGTCACGACGGTCGTCGCGGAAGATGTTCTGCTTGAGGGCGAAGTCCCGGCCCGTGGCGGGCATGAACTGCCACATGCCCACGGCCTTGGCGGTGGACTGGGCATCGGTGCGGAAGGCGCTCTCGACAAAGGGCAGCAGCGCCAGCTCGGTGGGCATGCCGCGCTTCTCGACCTCTTCGACCACGTGGTAGAGGTAGCGGCTGCCACGCTCGGTCATGCGCTGAACGTAGTCCGGCCGCGCGGCGTACCAGGCCTCGGCCTTGCGCACGCCTTCGTTGCTCAGCTCGGGCATCGCGAAGCCCTTGCGCACGCGGGCCCAGAGGTCGGCGCGGGCATTGGCATCCGCCAGGTCGATCTTCTCGCCCGGGTTCAGGGTGTCCTCGAGCAGGCCGTAGTCCAGGGCCGCGGGCGCATGCTGCACCAGCGGGGGCATCTCCAGCGCGGCGCCGCCCTGTGCGCTGCCGGCCGCCGGGGGCTGGCCGTCGAGCGCGCCGTCCGTCGTCCGGGGGGCATGGGCGCAGGCGCCGAGCAGCAGCAGGGTGCAGACGCCGATCAGGCCGCGCGAGGGCAGGGAGCGGGGCAGGGCGGGCAGTTTCTTCATCTGAATTCGTTCTTCCACAGGCGCAGGGCACTGAAGACGGCCAGCGGCTCGTCGAGGTCGCAGGGCTCGGGGGCAAGCCGGGCGCGGACCGCAGACTTCACGGCGGGCTCCCGGCAACGCAGGAATGGATTGATCGACAGCTCGGTTGCCAACCGGGCCGGCAGGGTCGGGTCTTGCGCCTCGCGCCGGGCCTGGCACCAGGCCTCGTGGCGGACCACGGCCTCGTTGGCGGGCTCAATGGTCCTCGCAAATCGCAGATTCGACAAGGTGTACTCGTGGGCGCAGCAGATCCGCGTCTGATCCGGCAGGGCTGCCAGGCGCTCGAGCGAGGCGTGGAGCTGGGCCAGGCTTCCATCGAAGACCCGCCCGCATCCGGCGGAAAAGAGCGTATCACCGCAGAACAGCAGCGGCGCCTCGCCGGGCTGTTTCAGCAGGTAACTCACGTGGTCAGCCGTGTGGCCCGGCGTCTCGATCACCTCGACGGCCTGCCCGAGCAGCGGCAAGACCTGGCCCTCGTGCACGCGGGTGCAGGGCTGGGGGTTGAGCGGGTGGGGCGGCGCGAAGACCGGGCCCTCGAGCACGGCGCGCAGGGCGTCCACGCCGCCGATGTGATCGCCGTGATGGTGCGTCACTAGAATGGCGGCGAGCCGCAGTCCCCGGGCCTGCAGCGCATCCAGCACCGGCGCGGCCTCGCCCGGATCCACCACCAGGGCTTGAACACCATCGTGCAGCATCCAGATGTAGTTGTCCGTGAAGGCCGGCAGGGCGACCAGCTCGAGGGCTGCGGGCATGGGGGGGTGCGGGTGTGAGCAGTCGGGAAGCGCAGATTGTAGAGTTGGCCCGCTGGCTGCAGACACCGCCGGGACGCTACCTCCTGGACTGGGAGCAGCGGCAGGTGGACGAGGCCGTCGTCGACCTCTTCGGCTTCAACGCGCTCCAGCTGGGCCTGCCCGAGCTGCAGGGGCTGCGGGCGAACCGCATGCGCCATCGCTGGCTCGCCCTGGACAGCGTCGAGCAGTTCGTCCTGCCGGCGCCGGCCCCCGACGACGAATCGCCGCCCGGGCATGACCCGGCACCGCAGGGCCGCTTCAGCCAGTTCGACAGCAGCAGCCTGCTCGTGGAGGCCGGCCCCACGCTGCGCTGCGCCTTTGATGCCTTGCCTTTCGAGTCCAACAGCCTGGACCTCATCGTGCTGCCCCACGCCCTGGAACTGGCGGACGATCCGCACCAGACGCTGCGCGAGGTCGAGCGCGTGCTGCGGCCGGAGGGGCGGCTGGTGATCCTCGGCCTCAATCCCGCCAGCCTCTGGGGTCTGAGGCAGAATCTGGGCCGTCTGCGGCGCCATGTCTGGCCCGGCAGTCCGGACGGCCTGTTCCTGCCGCGTGCCGGCGAGTTCATCGGCTACTGGCGTCTGCGGGACTGGCTGCGCCTGCTCAACTTCGAAGTCGAGCGCGCCCAGTTCGGCTGCTACCGTCCCCCCCTGCGCACCGAGCCCTGGCTCAAGCGCTGGCAGTGGATGGAGGAGGCCGGCATGCGCTGGTGGACGGTGTTCGGCGCCGTCTACTTCATGGTGGCCGTCAAGCGCGTGCACGGCATGCGCCTGGTGGGCCTGGCCCGCCACAAGAAACTCGCCGCCAAGGCCGCGCCGGCCGTGGCCATGCATCCCCATCCCCGCGATATCCAATCCCCTGATCCATGAGCGACACCGACAAGAAGCCTGCCCCTGCCATCGCCAAGCCCGAGGTGCTGATCTACACCGATGGCGCCTGCAAGGGCAATCCCGGCCCGGGCGGCTGGGGCGCCTGGCTGCGCTCCGGCGGGCACGAGAAGGAGCTGTTCGGCGGCGAGCTGGGCACGACCAACAACCGCATGGAGCTCACCGCCGTGATCGAGGCGCTGGCCTCGCTCAAGCGCAGTTGCAAGATCGTGCTCTACACCGACAGCGAGTACGTTCGCAAGGGCATGACGGAGTGGATCCAGGGCTGGCAGCGCCGCGGCTGGAAGACGGCCGACGGCAAGCCGGTCAAGAACGTGGAGCTGTGGCAGCGCCTCGACGCCCTGCGCAAGCTGCACGAGGTGGACTGGCGCTGGGTGAAGGGCCATGCCGGCGACCCGGGCAACGAGCGCGCGGATGCGCTCGCCAACAAGGGCGTCGCGGAGGCCGGACGCCGCTGAGGCGCGTCCGCCGCGGGTCCGGCAGCACGGCCGACCGCCGTTCATGCCGCCCCCTGCGTGCCCTGGCGCATTTCAAGGGACATGTCAGCACTGCGTGGGCCAGCCGCCGCTACATTGCGCGTTCTCTCCAGGATGTCGCGCATGAAGAAGAGCTTGCACAAGGGTTTGGTGGTGGTGGGCCTGCTGGCCGCGGTGGGCGTGGCCTACGTCTGGCAGCGGCCAGGCGCCGCGCTCGGGACCGGCGCCACGGCTGAGAAGCCCGCCGCCGGCAAGGGCGGCGCCCCCGGCAAGGAGGCCAAGGACGCCCGGCCGGCCGGCCCGGTGCCCGTCGAGGCCCGCCAGGTGCAGCTGCGCACCCTCAGCGACGACGCCCAGGCCGTCGGCAGCGTGCGCGCGCACCAGTCCGTGGTGCTCAAGCCGGAGTCCGCCGGCCGCATCGTCAAGCTGGGCTTCCAGGACGGCCAGCGCGTGCGCCGGGGTCAGGTCTTGATCCAGCTGGACGACAGCCTGCAGGCGGCCCAGCTGCAGCAGGCCGAGGCCCAGTCCCACATCGCCCGTACCCAGCTGCAGCGCAACAAGGAGCTGCTGGCCCAGGGCTTCGTCACCGCCAGCGCGCTGGACCAGGCCCAGGCCACGCTGGATGTGGCCGAGGCGCAGGTCGCCCTGGCCAAGGCCCAGCTGCAGCGCATGCGCGTGGTCGCGCCTTTCGACGGCGTGGCGGGCATCCGCTCGGTGAGCCTCGGCGACTACGTGAAGGACGGCGCCGAGCTCGTCTCGCTGGAGGACAGCTCCAAGGTCTGGGTCGATTTCCGCCTGCCCGAGCGCGACGCCCCCCGGGTGCGCCCGGGCCAGATGCTGCACCTGAGCCTCGACGCGCTGCCGGGCCGCCAGTTCGACGCCCGCGTGCAGGCGCTGGATGCCCAGCTTGACGCCGCCGGCCGCTCGCTGCTCGTGCGCGCCCAGGTGCTCCAGCCGGGGCCGGAGCTGCGCTCGGGCCTCTTCGCCCGTGTGCGCCTGAGCCTCGGCGAACGCGCGCAGGCCGTGGTCGTTCCCGAGGAGGCGCTCGTGCCGCAGGGCGGCAAGCAGTACCTCATCAAGCTCGTGCCCGGGCCCGATGGCCAGGGTCAGGTCGCCCAGCGCCTGGAAGCCAGCCTGGGCCTGCGCGTGCCCGGCCTGGTGGAGATCACCGAGGGCCTCAAGGCGGGCGACTGGGTCGTGACGGCCGGCCAGGCCAAGCTGATGCGAGGGGACGGCCAGCTCGTCAAGCGCGTGGACGTCGATCAGCAGGGCGCGAAGCCCGCGGCCGGCGCCTCGGCCCCCGCACGCGCCGCCAGCCGCTGAGCCGGCAGACCGAGGAGTTCCCATGCGTCTGTCCGAGATTTCCATCCGCCGCCCGGTCTTCGCGACCGTCATGTCCCTGCTGCTCCTGCTGCTGGGGCTGGTGTCCTTCTCCAAGCTCTCGCTGCGCGAGTACCCGCGCATCGACGAGCCGGTGGTGACGGTCAACACCCGGCTCACCGGCGCCTCGTCCGAGGTGATCGAGAGCCAGGTGACCAAGCCGCTGGAGGACTCCATCGCCGGCATCGAGGGCGTGGACACGGTCACCTCGATCTCGCGCTCCGAGCAGAGCCAGATCACGGTGCGCTTCAAGCTCGAGAAGAACCCCGACAACGCCGCCGCGGATGTGCGCGACCGCGTGGCCCGCGTGCGCGGCCGCCTGCCCACGGCGGTGGACGAGCCGGTGATCGCCAAGGTCGAGGCCGACGCCCAGCCCACGCTGCGCATGGCCTTCACCAGCGAGACCATGGACCCGCTGGAGGTCACGGACCTCGTCAACCGCGTCGTCAAGCCGCGCCTGCAGACCATCCCGGGCGTGGCTGATGTCGAGATCGGCGGCGACCGCCGCTATGCCATGCGCATCTGGCTGGACGCCGACCGCCTGGCCGCCTTCCGCCTGAGCGTGCAGGACGTCGAGGACGCGCTGCGCAAGCAGAACCTCGAGGTGCCCGCGGGCCGCGTGGAAAGCCAGCAGCGCGAGTTCAACGTCACCGCGCGCACCGACCTCAACACCGTCGCCCAGTTCCGCGACATCGCGCTGCGCCAGTTCAATGGCTACACGGTGAAGCTGTCCGACGTGGCCCGCGTGGAGGAGGCCGCCGCGAGCGAGCGCTCGCGCGTGCGGCTGAACGGCATCCCCTCGGTCTCGCTGGGCGTGATCAAGCAGGCCACCGCGAACCCGCTGGAGGTCTCGGAAGCCGTGACGGCGATGATGCCGCGCCTGCAGCAAGACCTGCCCCCCGGCATCACCGTGCGGCCGGCCAGCGACAACGCCATCTTCATCGACCGCTCCATCAAGTCGGTCTACCACACCATCGCCGAGGCCGTGGTGCTGGTGGCCCTGGTCGTGTTCCTCTTCCTGCGCACGGTGCGGGCCTCCATCATTCCGCTGGTGACGATCCCGGTGAGCCTGATCGGCTCCTTCGCGCTGATGGCCGCCGCCGGCTTCACCGTCAACACCATGACGCTGCTGGCGCTGGTGCTGGCCATCGGCCTCGTCGTGGACGATGCCATCGTCGTGCTGGAGAACATCTTCCGCCACATCGAGGACGGCCTGCCCCCGTTCCAGGCCGCGCTGCGCGGCGCGCGCGAGATCGGCTTCGCGGTGGTGGCCATGACGCTCACGCTGGCCGCCGTCTTCGCGCCGCTGGCCTTCACGCCGGGCCGCACGGGCCGGCTGTTCGTGGAGTTCGCGCTGACGCTGGCCGGCGCGGTGCTGGTCTCGGGCTTCGTGGCGCTCACGCTCACGCCCATGATGTGCTCCAAGCTGCTGCGCCACGTCGAGAAGCCCACACGCTTCGATGCCGGCATGGAGCGCGTGCTGGTGTGGGTCAGCGACCGCTATGCCGCCACGCTGCGCTTCGCCCTCGGCCAGCGCTGGCTGGTGCTGCTGGTCATGGCCGCGGCGGCCGGCGGGAGCTGGTGGCTCTTCGCCCACGCCAAGAGCGAGCTGGCGCCCATGGAGGACCGCGGCGTCGTGGTGATGCCCATCACGGCTCCCGACGGCGCCACCCTGGAGTTCACCGCCCGCTACCTCGATGCCGTCGAGCGCATCGCCTCGCAGTACCCCGAGTTCGAACGCCGCTTCTTCTTCGCAGGCGGCTCGACCGTCTCCCAGGGCATGTCCATCCTTCGCACGGTCGACTGGGACGAGCGCAAGCGCAGCACGCAGGACCTGGCCCGCGCGCTCATCCCGCAGGTGAGCCAGCTGCCCGGCGTCAACGCCTTCCCCATCACGCCGCCGAGCCTGGGGCAGGGCTTCAACTCGCGGCCGATCAGCTATGTGGTCGTCAGCGGCGACAGCTACGAGAACCTCAACAAGGTCGTGCAGCAGTTCCAGGCCGAGATGGCGAAGAACCCCGGCTTCGTGCAGGTGGACAACGACCTGCGCCTGAACAAGCCCGAGATCTTCATGGAGGTGGACCGTGAGCGCGCGGCCGACCTCGGCGTGCAGGTGGAGCAGGTCGCCCGCACGGTCGAGACCATGCTGGGCAGCCGCGTGGTGACCCGCTACAAGCGCGATGCCGAGCAGTACGACGTGCTCGTGCAGACCGAGGCCCAGGCGCGCAGCACGCCCCAGCAGATCGAGCGGCTCTACGTGCGCAGCCGCACGGACGCGCTGGTGCCGCTGTCAGCGGTGGTCAAGGTGCGCGAGGCCGTGAGCCCCAAGGAGCTGAACCACTTCAACCAGCGCCGTGCCGTGACCATCACCGCCGGCCTGGCGCCTGGCTACGCGCTGGGCGAGGCGCTGCAGGACATGGACCGCATCGCCGAGCGCGTGCTGCCCCTGGGCTACGCGACCGAGCTCAACGGCGTGTCGCGCGAGTACAAGGCCTCCAGCGGCGCGCTGGGCCTCGTGTTCGTGCTGGCGCTGCTGTTCATCTTCCTGGTGCTGTCGGCGCAGTTCGAGAGCTTTGTCGACCCCTTCATCATCATGCTGTCGGTGCCGCTGTCCATGGTGGGCGCGCTGGCGGCGCTGCAGTGGAGCGGCGGCACGCTGAACGTCTATTCGCAGATCGGGCTCATCACGCTGGTGGGGCTGATCACCAAGCACGGCATCCTGATCGTGGAGTTCAGCAACCAGCTGCGCCAGCAGGGACGGGACACGCTCTCGGCGGTGGTCGAGGCCTCGGCCCTGCGCCTGCGCCCGATCCTGATGACGACCGGTGCCATGGTGCTGGGCGCCTTGCCGCTGGCCCTGGCCACCGGCGCGGGCGCCGAGAGCCGCCAGCAGATCGGCTGGGTGATCGTGGGCGGCATGAGCCTGGGCACGCTGCTGACCATCTTCGTGGTGCCCACGATGTACCTGATGCTGGCTCGCCGCGGCGTGCCCGGCGAGATCGCCACACCGGCGATGGACTACTGAGCGGCGGGCGGGCTGCGATACGCGCGCAGCCCGGCCAGGTCCCGCACGCGGATGCCGCGGCGGCTGACTTCGATCAGCCCGGCGCGCTCGAGCACCTGCAGCCCGATGTTCGTTCGCTGGCGGGAGACGCCGGCCAGCTGCCCCAGCTCGGCCTGGCTCAGGTGGAGCAGGGGGCCGGGGTCCGGGTAGACCTCCGGCTGGTAGAGCCCCGCCAGGGCCTGGGCGATGCGCGCCGTGGAGTCGAGCAGGCGGTCCACGCAGAGCTTGGCGATGAAGCCGCCCATGCGCGCGCCCATCAGCAGCTGGAGGTAGTGGTTGAAGGGCAGGCTGGTCTGGCGCAGGTGCTCGAAGCAGTCGATGGGCATCAGCGCGACCTGGCAGTCGGTCAGCGCGCGGCCGTCGTATTGCCAGTGCCCGCGCTTGATCAGCGTGCCCTCGCCGAACCAGCCGCCTGCCGCCAGGCTGGTCAGACTGGTCTCCTTGCCATCCGGCATGCTGACGCTCATGCAGGCCACGCCGCTGACCAGGCCGATCCAGTGAAGGGCAGGCTCGCCGGCCTGCACGATCGCCTGCCCCGCGCCCACGGGCCGCTCGTGGCATTGCGCGACGACGGCCTCCAGCTCGGCAGCGCCCAGGGCGCGGCCCCAGACGGACTTTCTCAACATCTCAGCCAGGCTCATGCCAACTCCCGCCCCAACTTCCTGTGCGACTGCCGGCGATTCTAGGGAGACTGCGCTGTCGCAAGGCCGGCGCCTCGCCTGCCCCTAGAATCCGCGCAACACGGGACGCCCATCAGCGGGCGCCGATTTGGGGCGACGAGGCCCAGGGGATGAGCGAATGAGCATCAAGAGCGACAAGTGGATCCGCCGCATGGCCGAGCAGCACGGCATGATCGAGCCCTACGAGCCGGGCCAGGTCCGTGAGGCAGAGGGCCGCAAGATCGTCAGCTACGGCACCTCCAGCTATGGCTACGACATCCGCTGCGCGCCCGAGTTCAAGATCTTCACCAATGTGCACAGCACCGTGGTCGACCCCAAGAACTTCGACGAGAAGAGCTTCGTGGACTTCCAGGGCGACGTCTGCATCATCCCGCCCAACAGCTTCGCGCTGGCCCGCACGGTCGAGTACTTCCGCATCCCGCGCAACGTCCTGACGATCTGCCTGGGCAAGAGCACCTATGCGCGCTGCGGCATCATCGTCAACGTCACGCCCTTCGAGCCCGAGTGGGAAGGCTACGTGACGCTCGAGTTCTCCAACACCACGCCGCTGCCCGCCAAGATCTATGCGGGCGAGGGCTGCGCGCAGGTGCTGTTCTTCGAGAGCGACGAGGTCTGCGAGACCTCCTACCGCGACCGCGGTGGCAAGTACCAGGGCCAGGTGGGCGTCACGCTGCCCAAGGCCTGAGCGGCGTCTCCCTCGGCCGCGCGTGGCGGACCTTGAGCCGAAATAGCCGGGCAAGACCCGGCTTTTTCGCGCTCAAGTTTCGGCGTTGGCCGGCATCATGGGCCCAGGCAGTACCACACCCCCGAGGTCCCCCATGAGCTTTCCCCTGCACCTGGTTCCCAAGACGAGCACCGCGTCCGCCCCTGAACTGTTCGTGCAGGGCGGCCTGGACGACCTGCCGGAGCTGGGCCTCGGCCTGACCCTGAGCACCGGCATCGACATGGCCGAGCTGCAGGCCTTCAGCCGCCTGATGGAAGCGCAGGGCCTGCCCCTGCAGCCCACCCGCATGATCTACGACCGCCTGTATGCCTTCGACTGCCTGTCGCTGGCCCACGGCAGCGGCAACGACGCCCTGCAGCGCATGGCGCTGCACATCTTCGACGCCTACCAGGCCCGCGGCGAGTGGATCGGGCTCATGCACTGAGCCTCCCCTCTGTCCGTCCAACGAAGCCCTCTGCGCGAGGGCTTCGTCGTTTCCGGCGCCGCGGTCACAGGGCGGTCAGCCAGTCGCAGCGCAGCCGCCCGCTGCGATGCAGCCGCCGCCGCGCCAGCACATAGCAGCGGGGGCTCACCGAGGCCGCGAAGCACAGGGGCAGGGCGGCGAGCTGCCCGCACAGCAGCGTGCCCGGAATGCCCACCCAGCCCATCAGCCAGCAGGTGAGGACCAGGTTCCAGGCGAAGAGCTCGACGCCATGCGCGGCCGGATGCAGGATCAGCCAGCGCTTGATGCTGGCCAGCTGGCACAGGGTCATGGCGCACTCCGTCAGTTTCGTGTCAGCTCATTTATCGGCGATGCCGGCGTGCTTTTCCAGCCGCGCGGCGGCCTCGGCACGGCGATGTCCCCGATATCGGGCGGGGAAGGTGGCGGGAATGCGGCGAGGCGCACGCCTCCCCCCGGGGAATGACCCAATGCCGGATGACACATCTCGAGGGGAACGATTGCGTGTATGGTCGCGGCTTCGCTTTCAATTCATGCCCTACTCCATGAACGCAGTCACCCTGGCCCGCTTCACGCTGGCCCCCCTCGCACTGGCCGCCGGCCTGGCCCACGCCAACGAAGGCATGTGGATGCCCCAGCAGCTGCCGCAGATCGCCAAGGACCTGAAGGCCACCGGCCTGGCCATGGACCCGGCCAAGCTGAACAAGCTGACCGAATTCCCCATGGGCGCCGTGATCAGCCTGGGCGGCTGCACCGCCTCCTTCGTGTCGCCGCAGGGCCTGGTGGTCACCAACCACCACTGCGCCTACGGCAGCATCCAGTACAACTCCACGCCCCAGCGTGACCTCATCAAGAAGGGCTTCCTGGCCAGCTCCTTCGAGGAAGAGCTGCCGGCCGCGCCGGGCAGCCGCGTCTTCGTGACCGTGGACGTCAAGGACGTGAGCGCCGAGGTGCTCGACGCCAAGGTCCAGGCGCTCAAGGGCAAGGCCCGCACCGACGCCATCGAGTCCAAGCAGAAGTCGCTGATCGCCGCCTGCGAACAGGACAAGGGCCACCGCTGCACCGTGAGCGCCTTCTACGGCAGCCTCGTGTTCCAGCTGATCAAGCAGATGGAAATCCGCGACGTGCGCCTCGTGCACGCCCCGGCGGACATGGTCGGCCGCTTCGGTGGCGACACCGACAACTGGATCTGGCCCCGCCACACCGGCGACTACAGCTTCTACCGCGCCTACGTGGGCCCGGACGGCAAGCCGGCCGACTACAGCAAGGACAACAAGCCCTTCCAGCCCAAGCACTTCCTGAAGCTGGCCAGCACGCCGCTGAAGGAAGGCGATTTCGTGATGGTCACGGGCTACCCCGGCCGCACGAACCGCTACCGCCTGCCGAGCGAGGTGGACTTCACCTTCGGCTGGGAACGTCCGACCAGCATCAAGGCCTTCGGCGAGTACCTCGACCTCATCAAGCGTGAGACCGACGGCCGCCGCGACGGCGAGATCAAGATGGCCGGCACCGTGGCGGGCCTCGGCAATGCCTACAAGAACTGGCAGGGCCAGCAGGCCAGCTATGACGGCAGCGACATCCTCGCCCGCAAGTCCGCCGCCTATGCCGAGCTGAAGGCCTGGGTGAACGCCGATGCCAAGCGCCGCGAGCAGTTCGGTGCCAGCCTGGAAAGCGTCGACCGCCTGCTGGCCGAGCGTCAGACCGTGGCCAAGCGCGAAGCGCTGCTGGGCCTGAGCATGCCTGCGCTGCTGGGCACGGCCTCCGGCCTGTACGAGGGTGCCGTGCAGCGCAAGCTGCCGGATGCCGAACGCAAGCTGGGCTTCCAGGACCGCGACTCGCTGCGCCGCCGCCAGGGTCTCGAGGCCCTGGACCGCCGTTACGACGAACAGACCGACAAGGCCAAGACGGTCCACTTCCTGAGCCAGTACCTGGCCCTGCCGGCCGACCTGCTCAACCCGGCCGTCCTGAAGGGCCTGGGCGTTCAGGCCAACATGCCCGCGGACGCCCTGAAGGCCCGCGTGGATGCCCTGTACGCCGGCAGCAAGCTGGCTGACAAGGCCGAGCGCCTGGCCTGGTTCCAGCGCGATGCCGCCGAGTTCGAGAAGAGCGGTGACAGCTTCATCGCCGCGGCCGTGGCCCTGCATGCCGACTCCGAGGCGCGTGAGAACGCGGCCAAGGAACTGGGCGGCCACATCCAGCAGGCCTATGCCGACGTCATGAAGGCCCTGATCGCCTTCAAGGCCAGCAAGGGCCAGGCCGTCTACCCGGATGCCAACGGCACGCTGCGCGTGAGCTTCGGCAAGGTCGCCGGCCGCGAGGGCGCGGACGGCAGCACCTGGACGGCCTTCACCACGCTGCGTGGCATCCCTGCCAAGCACCAGGGCAAGGGCGACTTCGACGCCCCCGCCGAGCAGCTGGCCGCCATCAAGGCCGGTGAATTCGGCAAGTACGGCATGAAGTCTCTGAACTCGGTGCCGGTCAACTTCCTGGCCACGCTGGACACCACCGGCGGCAACTCCGGCTCGCCCGTGCTGAACAAGAACGCCGAGCTCGTGGGCCTGCTGTTCGACGGCACCCTGGACGCCGTGATCTCGGACTGGGACTTCAACGAGAAGACCACCCGCAGCATCTGCCTGGACGCTCGCTACATGCAGTGGCAGATGAAGTACGTCGACAAGGCCGATCGTCTCCTCAAGGAAATGAACGCGCTGTAATTCCACCCCCCCCTACCGGCTTCGCCGGCCCCCCCAGGGGGGCGAGCTTGAGGGCCCGGCGGAGCCGGATCCCCAAGCTCCGCTGGGGGACAAAACGGGACCTGCGATGGGTCCCGTTTTGTCTTTCGAGGCATGGGCGGCGGCGAGCATGGGGGCCCTGCAAAGCCCGCGCCGTCGGGTCAGCGAAGAAGCCCTCCTCGGAGGGCTTCGTGCTTTTGGGGCCGGTCAGGCCGCGGGCCACGTTTGAGGGCCTGGTTGAGCCGGATCCCCAAGCTCCGCTGGGGGACAGAACGGGACCTGCGATGGGTCCCGTTTTGTCTTTCGAGGCAGGGGCGGCGGCGAGCATGGGGCCCTGCAAAGCCCGCGCCGTCGAGTCAGCGAAGAAGCCCTCCTCGGAGGGCTTCGTGCTTTTGGGGCCCGGTCAGGCCGCGGGCCGCGTTTGAGGGCCCGGCGGAGCCGGATCCCCAAGCTCCGCTGGGGGAGAAAACGGGAGCTGCGTGGGGTCCCGTTTTGTCTTTCGAGGCATGCGCGGCGGCGAGCATGGGGCGCAGCAAGGCCCGCGTTGCCGGGTCAGTGAAGAAACCCTCCTCGGAGGGCTTCGTGCTGATTGGGCCCGGTCAGGCCGCGGGTCACTTCAGCAGGATGCTCTTGTCGACATCGGTGATCCGCGTGCGGCCGCAGAAGGCCATGCTGAGGTCCAGCTCCTTGTGGATGATCTCCAGCACCTTGGCGACGCCGGGGCGGCCCATGGCGCCCAGGCCGTAGAGGAAGGCGCGGCCGATGTAGCAGCCACGGGCGCCGAGGGCCCAGGCCTTGAGGACGTCCTGGCCGCTGCGGATGCCACCGTCCATGTGAACCTCGATCTCGGAGCCCACGGCCTCGACGATGGCGGGCAGGGCGCGGATGCTGGACTCGGCCCCGTCGAGCTGGCGGCCGCCGTGGTTGCTGACGATCAGTGCATCGGCGCCGCTCTGCACGGCCAGGCGCGCGTCCTCCACGTCCTGGATGCCCTTGAGGATGAGCTTGCCGCCCCAGCGCTCCTTGATCCAGGCCACGTCGTCCCAGGACAGCGCGGGATCGAACTGCTTGGCTGTCCAGTCGGACAGCGAGCCCATGTCGTCCACGCCCTTCACATGGCCCACGATATTGCCGAACTGGCGGCGCGGTGTGCCCAGCATGCCCAGGCACCAGCGCGGCTTGGTGGCCAGGTTGATCAGGTTGGCCAGCGTGGGCTTGGGCGGGGCGGACAGGCCGTTCTTGAGGTCCTTGTGCCGCTGGCCAAGGATCTGCAGGTCCAGCGTGAGCACGAGCGCGCTGCAGCGGGCGGCCTTGGCGCGGTCGATCAGGCTGGCGATGAAGCCGCGGTCCTTCATCACATAGAGCTGGAACCAGAAGGGGCTGCTCGTGTGGGCCGCCACGTCCTCGATGGAGCAGATGCTCATGGTCGAGAGCGTGAAGGGCACGCCAAAGGCTTCGGCGGCCTGGGCGGCGAGGATCTCGCCGTCGGCATGTTGCATGCCGGTCAGGCCGGTGGGGGCCAGCGCCACCGGCATGGCGACCTGCTGGCCCACCATCGTCGTGGCGGTGCTGCGGTGCTCCATGTTCACGGCCACGCGCTGGCGCAGCTTGAGCGCCTGGAAGTCGGACTCGTTGGCGCGGTAGGTGCTCTCCGTCCAGCTGCCCGAGTCTGCGTAGTCGTAGAACATGCGCGGCACGCGGCGCTGGGCCAGTTGTCGCAGGTCTTCGATGCAGGTGATGACGGGCATGGGGCCTCCGGAGAATTGCCGAACTCGTGGCACGGGATGCCGTGCCTAGGCGCGATCCTAGTGGCAGCTCGGCGGCCGCTGGCGGAATCCGGGGCCGAGCGTCGCGGAAGTGCTTTCCGAGCGTGCCGACCCGGCGGCGCCTCGGGGCAGACAGGCGGGGGCAGCAGCGGGTTCGGACGCGGGCTCGGACACGGGGTCAGGGGCTGGGCAGATCCCTGGGCCAGGGCCGGGGTTCTCTCCGGGCTTTCCCCCAGAATCAGGACCCGTGCCGCGCGTCCCGACGAAGACCGGGGGTGGGCCGCGAGCGGGGATCAGCCCGCTTTGAGGGCGGGGCCAAGCGCCCGGCACTGCGAGCGCAGCCAATCGGCAAGGGCCCGCAGCCCGGGGGAAGCCTGGGCCGGCAAGGGACGCAACGCATACGCCTGGGCCGCCGGTACTTCCAGCGTCCAGGGGCGCCGCAGCAGGCCTTGCTCCAGCAGACGCTGCGCCAGGGCCTGGCCGACCAGGGCCACCCCCTGACCGCATTCGGCCGCCTGCAGCACCAGGCCGAGGTCGATGAAGCGAGGGCCAGCGCCAGGTTCCTCCGCCGGCAGGCCGGCCGCATGGAACCAGGGCAGCCAGGACTGCAGCGGCGTGCGCAGCAGCGGCAGGCTCAGCAGGTCCTGCGGGCGGGGACTGGCGGGCAGCCGGGCGGCCAGCGCGGGCGAGAGCAGCGGCGTGACGACATCGCGCAGCAGCAGCTCGGCGTCCGGTGGCTGCGGGGCGTGGTAGACCTGCAGCTCGGCGTCCGGCGCGCCCTCGTTGAGATAGGGCACGCTCAGCACGAGTTCCAGCTCCAGGTGCGGATGTGCGGCACTGAAGGCGGGCAGCGCGGGCACGAGGATCTGCCGGGCGAATGTGGGCGGGGCGCACAGGCGCAGGCGCTCGCGGCGCTGCTGCTCGCGGCGGTGCTGGGGCGCCGCGGCCAGCAGGTCGAGCGCCGCGCGCACCTGCTCGAGGTACTCACGCCCCGCTGCCGTCAGGCTCCATTGCCCGCCCTGGCGCTGGAACAGGGCCAGGCCCAGCAGCTCCTCCAGGGCGCCGATGCGCTTGCCCACGGCGCTGGCGCTGATGTGCAGCGCCTCGGCCGCCGGTTCGAGCAGGCCCAGCGCAGCCACGGCCTGGAAGGCGCGCAGCCCGTCGATGGACGGCAGGCGCAGGTCCGGTGCCAGCGACGGGGCGTGCGAAGATCGATTCATGGACAAGGCTTTCAACAATGACGCCAACGCTGCCGCCGGCGATGAGGCAATGGCGCCGCGGCCGCTGTGGCGCCGCCTGCTGTGGGGCATGGCGGGGCTGTTGAGCCTCGGCCTGGGCATTCTCGGCATTTTCCTGCCCCTGCTGCCCACCACGCCCTTCGTGCTGCTGGCGGCGTTCTGCTTCTCGCGCAGCAGCCGGCGGTGCGAGGCCTGGCTGCTGGGGCATCCGCGCTTCGGCCCGATGATCCACGACTGGCGTACCCACCGCGCCGTCCCCTGGCGGGCCAAGCAGCTGGCCTGGGTGATGATGAGCCTCGGCTCGGCCGTGGCCGCCTGGCGTCTCCCGCTGGCGTGGTGCTGGGTGCCGGCCGCCTGCTGTCTGGCCGTGGGCCTGTGGATGTGGCGCCTGCCGACCCGCGAGCGCCTTGGCGCTGGGGACTGAGCCCCCACCCGGTGCCGACACGCGCTCGATGATCCCGGGCGGCACGCCGATCGCGGCTTGGCTGCACGGCGCGCCACGAAGGGCCTGCATCTCCCGCGGCGGCGCGCCTCATGGGCACCCGCGAGGCATGGGCCAGGGCTTTCAGGCGCCGGGCTCCGTCGCGTCGTGGCGTGCGGCGGCCGCGGCGCCCTGCAGCGGCAGCTCGATCCGCAGCGCGAAGCCGCGCTCCGGCCGCAGTAGCGTCGCCTGCCCGCCCAGGCGCTTCGCGAGATGGGCCACGATGTACATGCCGAGCCCCGACCCGCCCTGGCCCCGGCGCGTGGTGAAGAAGGGCTCGAAGACGTGCGCCCGCACGGCCTCGCTCAGGCCGACGCCGTCGTCGGCGTAGTCCAGGCGCAGCAGCGGGCCGCAGCAGCGGGCTTCCAGCCGCAGCTGGCCGCCCTCGCCCTTGGGGAAGGCGTGGGTGAGGCTGTTCATGATGAGGTTGGAGAGGATCTGGCTCAGCAGGCCGGGCACGGTCTCGATCTGCAGGCCGTCCTCCACCTCGAGCCGGCACTCGACCCGCGCCCGGCGCAGGGCCGGGCTGTGCACGGTGACCACGCTCTGCAGGTAGTCCTTCAGCGCCAGGCGCTGCGGGGCCTCGGCGTTCTGGTCGACGGCGATGCGCTTGAAGTCGCCCATGAGCGTGGCAGCGCGCTGCAGATTGCGGTCCACGAGGTCCGCGGCATTGGCCAGCTGCTGGGCCAGCCCCTGCAGCTCGGCCCGGGTGAGCTTCTCGGTGCCGTCCGCGACGCGGGTGAGGCGGCGCGCGTGGTCGGCGACGCCGGACGCCGCGGTGATGGCGACGCCGATGGGGGTGTTCACGTCATGGGCGATGCTGGCCACCATGCGGCCGAGCGAGGCGAACTTCTCCTGCTCGAGCTCCTGGCGCGCGGCCTTGGCACGGCTCAGGTCCAGCGACAGCATCAGCCGCTCGCAGATCTTGGCCAGATGGCTCGCGCTGAGGAGGTCGTCGCGCGTCCAGGCGCGCTCGGTGCCGGCGCGCTGCAGCCACAGGATGCCGCGCAGCTGCTGCTGCAGGCGCAGCGGCACCTCGATGCGCCCGCCCTGGGCCTGCGCCGAGGGCAGGGCGGCCAGCGCGCTGGCGTGGGGGTGCAGGCGCATGTCGCGGATGACCAGCGGCTCGTGAGACTCGTCCAGCAGCGTCAGGTAGGCGCCGCACTGGGCCGGGCTGAGGCCCGCGTCGTCCGGCTTGCCCGCCTGCGCGATGCTGGCGAAGTGCTGCTGCCCGTTCTCGTCCCACCAGACGGTCCAGTGGTCCAGCCCCAGGATGGCCAGCACCTGCTCCCGCATCTGCAGCAGGGCCAGCCGCAGGTCCTCGGGCGTCTCGATGTTGAAGTGCTGGCTGGAGAGGCTCAGCATCCGTTCCTCGGGCCCTTGCCGCAGGTGGTCGAAGCGCACCAGCGCACTGAGGCGCTCGGGCAGGCTCAGCTGGTAGAGCTCGGCCTCCAGCGCCTGATGCTGCCAGAGCTGGTCCAGCGCGTCGGACAGCCGTCCGGCCCGCTGGTAGAGCTGGGCCAGGGCCTTGTGGGCGCTGCTCTGCTGCCGTCTCGCGCCGAGGCTGCGGGCCAGCCCGAGGGCCTGCTCGCCGCTGCGGATGGCGTGCTCCCAGTCCTCACCCTCCATGGCCAGCTCGGTGAGGGTGGCGCTGACCATGGTCTCCAGCCACACGTAGCCGCAGCGGCGCGCCGCCTGCTGGGCTTGCTCGCACAGCGCGCGGGCCTCGTCGTCCTCGCCAGCCGCCTGGGCGCAGCGGGCCAGATGCCACAGACTCTCGGCGACGTAATCCCGATGCCCGATGCTCCGGGCCCACGCCTGGCCCTGCTCGAAGCTGGCGCGAGCCGCTGCGTAGTCGCCGCGATTGAACTGCGCCACGCCGAGATTCAGCAGGAGCTTGGCCTGCAGGTAGCGGGCCGCGAGCCGGGAGGCGCCGCTGCGCAGCTGGTTCTGCGCATCCAGGAGCAGGTGCTGGCCCGTCTGCCAGTCGCCGAGCGCGAAGTGCAGCTGGGCCAGGCCGATGCAAGGGGCGACGCCCTCCAGGCTGCCCGGCTGCAGCGCGGCGAGGTCCAGGGCCTCCGACCAGTAGGCGCTGGCCTGCTGGTACTCGGCCGCCTGGTAGCTGAGCCGCCCGAGCGCCTCGTTCAGCCGCGTCACCTGGCGGATCAGCCCCTCGGCCTGCGCCTGGGCCAGCGCCTGCTGCAGCGCCGGTCGCAGCAGGGCGCCGCTGCCCAGGCGCTCACGGGCGAAGAACAGGCCCTGCAGCAGCTGCAGGCGCCGCAGCGTGGGCAGGCCCTCGCCGCGGGCGAGGGCGTGGTCGTAGCAGGGGATGCTCAGGCGCGGATGGCGCATGCCAGCGCTGGCGAGGCGGTGCATCAGCGCCGCGGCCTGGGCGTCGTCGCAGACCAGCGGGCGGCTGGCGGCGGGGGGAAGGGGCGAGGCGGGGGACTGCTGCATGCCGATCCTTGCTGCTCCGGGTCGCCCTGCCGCTGGCAGCCGGGGCGATCGGGGTCCAGCCGGCAGGATAGCGAGCCGCCGCGGCCGCGACCAGCCGGCAAGCCCGGGGGGTCAGAACAGCGACAGGTTCTCCGGCTTCGCTTGACTCGGGCGTGGATTCCTGGCCGGGGGCGGCAGGGCGTCGCCGGGCCGGCTCAGCGAGGCCATGCGCACGCCCAGCAGGCGCAGGCGCTGGCTCAGGTCCACGCGCTTGAGGCACTGGCCGGCCGCCTGGCGGATGGCGGCGGCGTCCTGGATGGGCAGCGGCAGGGTCTGGTCGCGCGTGACGGTGCGGAAGCCCTCGAAGCGCAGCTTGATGCCGACGGTGCGGCCGAGATAGCCCTTGCGCTGGAGGTCGGCGGCGAGCTGCTCGCACAGCTGCGTGAAGATGCGGCCCAGTTGCTCGCGGTCATGGCGGGCGTGCAGGTCGCGCTCGAAGGTGGTCTCGCGGCTGATGGACACCGGCTCGCTGTGCGTCACCACGGGCCGCTCGTCGCGCCCGTGCGCGGCCTCGTGGAGCCAGGCGCCGTAGCTGCGCCCGAATCGCTCCAGCAGCAGCGCGGGGGCCGCCGCCGCGAGCTGCGCGATGGTTTCGATGCCCAGCGTCTCCAGCTTGGCCGCCGCCTTGGGGCCGATGCCGTTGACGCGCCGCACCGGCAGCGGCCAGATGCGGTCGGGGAGGTCTTCCATCGTCAGCACGGTCAGGCCGTCGGGCTTGTCGAGGTCGGACGCGATCTTGGACAGCAGCTTGTTCGGCGTGATGCCGATGGAGCAGCTCAGCCCGGTGGCCCGCGTGACGCTGTTCTTGATCTCGCGGGCGACGGCGCGCACGCCGCCGAGCGGGTCGTGCCCCACGGCCTCGTGCACGCCCGGCACGGCGCTCAGGTCGATGTAGATCTCATCGATGCCGCGGTCCTCGATCACGGGGGCGATCTGGGCCACGGCGGCCTTGAAGACGCGCGAGTAGTGGCGGTAGGCGTCGAAGTCGGTCGGCAGCAGGATGGCGTCGGGCGCCAGCAGGCCGGCCTTCATCAGCCCCATGCCCGAGTGCACGCCCAGCGCGCGGGCAGCGTAGGTGGAGGTGGTGATGACGCCACGGCCGGTGTAGTCCCGCAGCCGGGCGTACTCGCGACTGCCGTCCTCCCGTGTGCGCGGCGCGTGCATGCGGCGCCCGCCGATCACCACCGGCTGGCCCTTGAGCTCCGGGTAGCGCAGCAGCTCCACGGACGCGTAGAACGCATCCATGTCGAGATGGGCGATCCAGCGCCGAGGGGGCGCGCTGGCGTCCGTGAGGCGCTCGGAGTCCTGCATGCACCGCATTGTCGCGCCCGGCGCTGACAGCGGGTGTCAGGAGCGGGCGTTATGCCACGACGTCCGCTGCGGAGGGCCTTCCGCGCGCGAACCGGGCCCCGGTCCGTGTCGGCTCTAGTGCCCGCTCAGTACCCGCTCAGTGCTCGTTCAATGCCCGCAGCTGCTGCTGCCGCAGGAGGTGATGGGCTGGGCGGCCTGCGCCGCCTGGAGGGCCGTGGCCTCGCTCGCCTCGGGCTTGGTGAGCGCGCCCGTGGCGCTGTCGTAGCCGACCTGCTGCATGTGGAACACCAGGGCGGCGTCCATCATCTCGGCGTGCGCCGGGAACCACTGCGCCAGCTCCGGGCCGATGATGCGCATGGGCTCGAGGTCCTGGAGCTCCAGAGCGTAGCGGCGCACCTCACGCAGGGTGTCCAGCACCATCTGGTGCTGCTTGCTGTGGCAGTTCTCAGGGGCAAATCCCGTGGCCGCCATCCAGCGCTCCTCCATGGCGAAATGCGCCTCGGTGTGGGCCAGCAGGGCCTCGAAGGCGGGCATGGGGTCACCGCCACTGGCGAGGGCCGTGGAGAAGTCGTTCAGCAGACCCACGAATTCCTCGTGGGTGTCGTCCAGCTCGGCGTGCTGCAGCGCGAGCTCGGGGGTCCAGGTGATCAGGCTCATGGCCCGAACGATACCTGAGCCACCTGACAGCGCCGCATCGCGCGCCGCGTCACAGGCCGCCGGCTCGCGGGAATCTTGCGGTCGATCAAGGATCCGGAGCGCCGTCCGCCCCCTCGGCCGGCGACGACGCCGATGCCCCCTGATTGCGGGGCAGCTTGTGAAGCTAGGGGGACGCCTGCGGGCCGATCGGTCCTAAGGTTCGAGCCACACAAGTTCCCAACCCCAGGAGGTTTCCATGACCGATCAAGTTCTGAAGGCTCACAAGCCCCTGTTCAAGCACCTTGGCGGCGCCCTGGCCCTCGCGGCGGCGGCGGCGGCGGTGCCGAGCCTCTCTCACGCCGATGTGCTGCTGGAAGGCGCGACCGTGGCCCTGGTCGCGGGCACCAGCAGCGCAGCCGAGCCGCAGCTGGCCGGCACCATCATCGAGGACCGCACCGATGCCTTCAGCTTCTCCAGCACGAACGGCACGGTGAGCGGCAGCCTGCAGTCCCGCGTGGTGCGGTCCATCGACGGCACGGTGGACTTCTACTGGCGCGTCTTCAGCGACGCCCGCTCGGCGGACGACATCGGCAGCTTCCGCCTGGGCAATCTCTTCACGAGCGTGTACCTCGTCAACTGGCGCAACGACGGCTCGGGCGACGTCGCGCCGGTCAATGCCCATCGCTTCACCGGGACCCAGAGCGCCGCCTTCAACTTCAACTTCCAGCACTTGAACGACCTCGGCGCGATGGTGGGCCTGGGCGCTGACAAGTCCTCGTTCTTCATGTTCCTGGACACCGACGCCACCACCTACGACTTCTCGGGCCTGATGGACGTGGCCGACATGAACCACACCCACATCTCCAGCCTGTTCAGCACCTTTGCGCCCACCGTGGCCCAGGTGCCGGAGCCTGGCAGCCTGGCGCTGACCGGCCTGGCGCTGGCGCTGCTGCCGCTGCGCCGCCGCCGTCAGGCCTGAACGGGCCTCAGGCCAGGCGTGCCCGGTGGCGAACCACCTGGGCACGCACCTGGTCCGGTGCCGTGCCGCCCAGGATGTTGCGGGCATTGAGCGAGCCGCGCAGCGAGAGCACCTCGAAGACGTCGGCCTCGATGCGCGCATCGAACGCCTGCAGCTCCTCCAGGCTCAGGGCCGAGAGGTCGCGGGCCTGCGTGATGGCAGTCTTGACCGCGTGGGCCACGACTTCGTGCGCATCGCGGAAGGGCAGGCCCTTCTTGACGAGGTAGTCGGCGAGGTCCGTGGCCGTGGCGTAGCCGCGCATGGCGGCGCGCTCCATGGCCTCGGGCTTCACCGTGATGCCGGCGGCCATCTCGGCGAAGATGCGCAGGGTGTCCTTGAGCGTGTCGACGGTGTCGAACAGCGGCTCCTTGTCTTCCTGGTTGTCCTTGTTGTAGGCCAGGGGCTGGCCCTTCATCAGCGTGATCAGGCCCATCAGGTGGCCCACCACGCGGCCGCTCTTGCCGCGGGCCAGCTCGGGCACGTCGGGGTTCTTCTTCTGCGGCATGATGGACGAGCCCGTGCAGAAGCGGTCGGCGAGGTCGATGAAGCCGAAGCTCTGGCTCATCCACAGGATCAGCTCCTCGGACAGGCGCGAGACGTGCACCATCACCAGCGCCGCGGCGGCACTGAACTCGATGGCGAAGTCGCGATCGGAGACGGCGTCCAGGCTGTTCTGGCACACGGCCTCCATGCCCAGCGTGCGGGCCACGCGCTCGCGGTCCAGCGGGTAGCTGGTGCCGGCCAGGGCGGCGGCGCCCAGGGGCAGGCGGTTCACGCGGCGGCGGACGTCGGCCATGCGCTCGGCGTCGCGGGCGAACATCTCCACATAGGCCAGCAGGTGGTGACCGAAGGCCACGGGCTGGGCGACCTGCAGGTGGGTGAAGCCCGGGAGGATGGTCTCGGCGTTCTTCTCCGCCACGTCGACCAGGGCCAGCTGCAGGGCGTTCAGCAGCACGGCGATCTCGTCGATCTCGCTGCGCAGCCACAGGCGCACGTCGGTGGCGACCTGGTCATTGCGGCTGCGGCCGGTGTGCAGGCGCTTGCCGGCCAGACCCACGAGTTCGGTCAGGCGGGCCTCGATGTTGAGGTGCACGTCCTCGAGATCGAGCTTCCATTCGAAGCGGCCGGCCTCGATCTCCTCGCGGATCTGCGCCATGCCGCGCTGGATGGCGGCGTGGTCCTCGGCGCTGAGGATGCCCTGGGCGGCCAGCATCTCGGCATGGGCCAGGCTGCCCTCGATGTCCGCCTTCCAGAGCCGCTTGTCGAAGAAGACGCTGGCGGTGTAGCGCTTGACCAGCTCGCTCATCGGTTCGGAAAACAGCGCGGACCAGGCTTGGGACTTGTTGGCGAGTTGGTTGTCGGACATGGTTTGTTGCAAGGCGACGGGCGGGCTCCGGGCGAAGCGGCCCCTGGGCTGGGGGAGAATGGCCGTCGATTCTAAAGACTGCGATCCGCCCAGCCTTCGAAGCTCATGAAGCAGCCGCCTCCGTCCTCGCTCGATCCCGGCACGACCCTGCTGCCGCCGGTGCTGCCGGCGTCGGCCCCCGCGGCCCTGCGGATCGAGGACGCCGCGCGGCGGGCGCAGCTCTTCGACGTCTGCCACATGGGCCTGGCCCTGCGCGCCGTGCTGGGCGTGCAGCTGGTGCTCTCGGCGGGCATCGCGCTGCAGGCGCCTGACGCTGAGCAGTGGCTGCTGCAGCTGGCGAGTGCGAGCTTCGTGTCGATGACGGCCGTGCTGGCCTGGCTGGTGCTCGTGTGCGCCGGCAAGCACCTGCTGGCGCGGCTGGGCAGTGCGGGCCAGTGGCTGGTGCTGGCGGGCCTCGGTGCCCTGTGCGCCACCGCCGCCTGGCGCCTGCTCAACGAGGCCTCGGGCGAATCCGGCAGCCTGTTCCGCTTCGGCGCCGTGGCCCTCACCGGCGCGGGCGTGGCGTCGGCGCTGTGGATGTGGCTGCACAGCCGCCAGCGCTGGCAGCGTCCCGCCGCGGCGCTGGCGCAGCTGGTGGAGCTGCAGTCGCGCATCCGGCCGCATTTCCTGTTCAACACGCTCAACTCCGCCATCGTGCTGGTGCAGCTGGACCCGCAGCGCGCCGAGAAGGTGCTGGAGGACCTCGCCGAGCTGTTCCGCGTGGCCCTCAGCGAGAACGGCGCCGCCGTGAGCCTGGCCGAGGAGATCGAGCTGGCGCGCCGCTACCTGGAGATCGAGCAGATCCGCTTCGGCGAGCGCCTGCGCGTGCACTGGCGGCTGGACCCCGAGGCCGATGGCGCCCGCGTGCCGCCGCTGCTGCTGCAACCGCTCGTGGAGAACGCCGTGCGGCATGGCGTCGAGCCCAATGACGACGGCGGCGAGATCGAGGTGCTGACGCGCCGCCGCGGCGGGCAGGTCGAGCTGCGGGTGAGCAACAGCGTCGGTCCCGGGCCCTCGCGTCCCGGGCACGGGCTGGCCCTGGACAACGTCCGCGAGCGCCTGCTGCTGATGCATGATGTGGCCGCCCAGTTCGAGCTCCATGCCGAGCCCGGGCGCTATGTGGTGAAGATCCTGCTGCCCCTGCAATCCTGACACTGCCCTGCGATGACCTCGACCGGTGACACGCCCCTGCGGACCCTGATCGTCGACGACGAGCCCCTGGCCCGACTGCGCCTGCGCGGCCTGCTGGAGGGCCTGCCCGGGCTGCCGGTGCGGGTGCTGGGCGAGGCGGGTTCCGCCGGGCAGGCGCTGTCCTGGCTGAAGGAGCATGTCTGCGATCTCGTCTTCCTCGACATCCAGATGCCGGGCCCCGACGGCCTGCAGCTGGCGCAGGCGCTGGAGGCCGTGCCGCATCGGCCCATCGTGGTCTTCGTGACGGCGCATGCCGAGCACGCGCTGCGGGCCTTCGAGATCGAGGCCCTGGACTACCTGACCAAGCCGGTGCGCCGCGAGCGGCTGCAGGCGGCGGTGGAGCGTGCACGGGGCCGCCTGCTGGAGCGCCATGCCGCCGCCACCTGGCAAAGCGCGCAGGCCGAGGCCGAGGCCCTGCCGGACGGCGAGTTCCTGACCATCACCGAGCGAGGCCGTCTGATCCGCGTGCCGCTGGCCGAGGTGCTGTATTTCAAGGCCGAGCTGAAGTACCTCACGGTGCGCACGGCCGGGCAGAGCCACCTGATGGAGGGCTCGCTCTCGGAGCTGGAGCAGCGCCTGGGCCCGCGCTTCCTGCGCATCCACCGCAATGCCCTGGTGGCGCGTCGGGCCCTGCGCGAGCTGGGGCGGCCGCCGGCCTCGCTGGCCCCGGATGCCGATGCCGACGCCAGCGAGGGTTGGGCGGTGCGCGTGGCGCCGGTGGACGACTGGCTGTCGGTCTCGCGCCGGCAGGTGGCGGCCGTGCGCGAGGCCCTGGCCGCCGGCTGAGCGGCTCCCGCGGCCGGGGCGCCGCGCGTCAGCCCGTGTTGCGCAGGCCGGCGGCGATCCCGTTGATGGACAGATGAATGCCGCGCTGCACGCGCTCCATGCTCGGGTCCTCGGTCCGCTTCTCGACCGGGATCGCCCGGTAGCGGCGCATCAGCTCCACTTGCAGATGGTGCAGCGGGTCGATGTAGGGGAAGCGGTGCGCGATGGAGCGGGCCAGCGCCGGGTTGCTGGCCAGGTTGTGCTTCTCGCCGGTGATGAGCGCGACGGCCTCCTGCGTGCGACGGAACTCCGCCTCGATGGCCGCGAAGATGCGCTTGCCCAGCTTGCGGTCCTCGACGAGGTCCACGTAGCGCTGCGCGAGGCCCAGATCGGTCTTGGCCAGCACCATGTCGAGGTTGGACAGCAGGGTGCGGAAGAAGGGCCACTGTTTGTGCATGCGCTTGAGCAGGGCCAGGCGCGCGTCGCGCTGGGCGGGGTCGGCGTCCAGGAAGGCCGCCACGCCGGAGCCGAAGCCGCACCAGCCGGGCAGGGCCACGCGGGACTGGCCCCAGCTGAAGCCCCAGGGGATGGCACGCAGGTCCTCGATGGCGCGGGTGGCCTTGCGTGACGCCGGTCGCGAGCCGATGTTCAGCTCGGCAATCTCGCGGATGGGCGTCGAGGAGAAGAAGTAGTCGGCGAAGCCGTTCGTCTCGTAGACGAGGCCGCGGTAGGCCGCGAAGCTGGTGTCCGAGAGCTGCTGGGCCGCGTCGAGGAAGGACTTGGGCGCGCTCTTGGTCGGGTGCAGCAGCGTGGCCTCCAGCGTGGCGGCGACCAGCGTCTCGAGGTTGCGCCGGCCGATGTCGGGGTTGGCGTACTTGGAGGCGATCACCTCGCCCTGCTCGGTCAGGCGGATCTGCCCGTTCACCGTGCCGGGCGGCTGGGCCAGGATGGCCTGGTAGCTCGGGCCGCCGCCGCGGCCCACCGTGCCGCCGCGGCCGTGGAACAGGCGCAGCGTGATGCCATGGCGCGTCTTGAGCTGGTCGAAGAGGCCCACCAGCGCGATCTCGGCGCGGTAGAGCTCCCAGTTGCTGGTGAAGACGCCGCCGTCCTTGTTGGAGTCGGAGTAGCCCAGCATCACGTCCTGCTCGGCGCCGGAACGCTTCACGAGCGCGGCTTCGCCGGGCAGGGCATAGAAGTCGCCCATGATCTGCGGCGCCTCGCGCAGGTCGCCGATGGTCTCGAACAGCGGCACCACGATGAGGTCGCTCACCGCCTCGCCGTCCAGGACGCCGCGCAGCAGGCCCACTTCCTTGAAGAGCAGCTGGACCTCGAGCAGGTCGCTCACGGTCTCGGTGTGGCTGATGATGTAGTGGCGGATGGCCTCGCGGCCGAAGCGCTGCAGGGCCTCGCGGGCCGCCTCGAAGATGGCCAGCTCACCCTGGCAGCGCTCGCTGTACTCGGCACCGACCACGCGCAGCGGCCGGGCGTCGTTCAGCAGGCCCAGCAGGAGCTGGCGGCGGGCCGCTTCGTCGAGCGCGGCGTAGTCCGGGCAGACGCGCGCGGTGGCCAGCAGCTCGGCGATCACCAGCTCGTGCTGGTCCGAACTCTGGCGCAGGTCCAGCGTGGCCAGATGGAAGCCGAAGACCTGCACGGCGCGGATCAGGGGCTTCAGGCGCGGCGCGATCAGGGCCTCGGCGTGGTGCGTCTTGAGCGAATCCGCGATCACGCGCAGATCCGTCAGCAGTTCCTCGGGCGTGAGGTAGGGGTCCTGCGGCGCGACCGCGTGGCGCAGCGCCTCGGTGCCCGTCAGCGCGTGCAGCGTGGCCGCCATGCGGGCGTACATGCCGGTCAGGGCGCGCCGGTAGGGCTCGTCCATGCGGTGCTCGTTGCGGTCCGGGCTGCGCTCGGCCAGCGCCTGCATCGCCGGGCTGACCTGGGCCAGCCGGGCCGAGATGGACAGCTCCGCGCCCAGCTCGTGCAGCTCGGTCAGGTAGTGGCGCAGGGCCACCTCGCTCTGGCGCTTGAGGGCGTGGCGCAGCGTGGCGGCCGTGACATTGGGGTTGCCGTCGCGGTCGCCGCCGATCCAGTGGCCCATGCGCAGGAAGCTGTTCAGCTCGTGGCCGGGCAGGGCCTCCTCGAGCTCGCCGTAGAGCTTGGGGATCTGGCGCAGGAAGGTGGCGTGGTAATAGGAGAGGGCGTTCTCGATCTCGTCCGCCACGGTGAGCTTGGAGTAGCGCAGCATGCGCGTCTGCCACAGCTGGGTGATGCGGGCCCGGATGAGGCCTTCGTTGTCGCGCTTCTCGCGCTCGGTCTGCAGGCGGTCGCGCTGCTCGACGAGCTCGGCGATGGCCCGTTCAGCATCCAGGATGCTCTTGCGCTGCACTTCCGTCGGGTGGGCGGTCAGCACGGGCGAGATGAAGCCGTGCTGCAGCGTCTTGGCCACCTCGTTGGGCCGAACGCCGGCCTCGTGCAGTCGCTCCATGCAGTAGGCCAGCGAGCCGGCCTGCAGGCTGCCGGCGCGCTCGTGGATCTCCCGGCGGCGCACGTGGTGGCGGTCCTCGGCGATGTTGGCCAGGTGCGAGAAGTAGCTGAAGGCGCGGATCACGCTGACCGTCTGCTCGCCCGAGAGGCTCTTGAGCAGCTTGTCGAAACTCTTGCCGGCCTGGGCATCCCGCTTGTGGCGGAAGGCCACGGAGAGCTGGCGCACGCGCTCGACGAGTTCATAGGCCTCGCGCCCTTCCTGCTCGCGGATGACCTCGCCGAGGATGCGGCCCAGCAGGCGGATGTCGTCCATCAGCGGCTGGTTCTTGTCCTCGGCCTCGCGACGGGTGGGGGTCCGGGGCGTCGCCGTCTTGCCGGTCTTGTGGCTGGCGGCGGAACGGGGGGCTCGTGCGGAGGCGTCGGGACGGGCGGGTCGGGCAGGCATGGCGGCTCGCGGGTTGGCGCCCCGGCAGCGAGGCCGGAACGCGGGGCTTGGGGGTCAGGAAGCGTAGCCCGGTTGCCTTGCTGGGCGCTGTTCAGCCCCATTTCAGCAATGTAACCAAGTTACGTTCATTTGACTTTATCAGTTTCTTTGACCGCATCGTGGCGGGCGGACCACGGCGCTGCGCTAGCATCCCACCATGATGGAAAAGATAGTGATCGCGACGCGCGAAAGCAGGCTCGCCCTCTGGCAGGCCGAACACGTGAAGGCCTTGCTGGAGCAGCGCCTGGGGGCCACCGTGGAACTCCTGGGCATGACCACCCGCGGTGACCAGATCCTGGACCGCACGCTGTCCAAGGTGGGTGGCAAGGGCCTGTTCGTCAAGGAGCTGGAGACGGCCCTGGAGGAAGACCGTGCGCAGCTCGCGGTGCATTCGCTCAAGGACGTGCCCATGGACCTGCCCGAGGGCTTTGCGCTGGTGGCGATCCTCGAGCGCGAAGACCCCCGCGATGCCTTCGTGTCCGGCAAGTACGCGAACCTGGCCGAGCTGCCGCCGGGCGCGCTGGTCGGAACCTCCAGCCTGCGCCGCGTGGTGCAGCTGAAGAACCTGCGTCCCGACCTGCGCATCGAGCCCCTGCGCGGGAACCTCGACACGCGCCTGCGCAAGCTGGACGAGGGCGGCTACGACGCCATCGTGCTGGCGGCCGCGGGCCTGAAGCGCCTCGGCCTTGGCGAGCGCATCCGCTCGTGCTTCGCCCTGGACGAGATGATTCCCTGCGCCGGCCAGGGCGCGCTGGGCCTGGAGGTGCGCGCGGACGCCACCGCGCTGACCCAGGCCCTGTCCACCTTGACAGACGCTCCCACCTGGCTGGCCACGCAGGCCGAGCGCGCGGTCTCGCGCAGCCTCGGCGGCAGCTGTTCCATGCCGCTGGCGGCCCACGCCCGCTGGCAGGACGGTGTGCTGGTGCTGGATGTGGCCCTGGGCCATCCCGAGCAGCCCGAGCGCCCGCTGCTGAAGGCGCGCGTGCAGGGCCAGCCGGCCGATGAAGGCCGTGCGCGAGCGCTGGGCCTGCAGGCCGCCGAGGCCCTGCGAGTCCAGGGCGCCGAGGACTACCTCCGCTGTGCCTGATCCCGCCACGCCGGCGGGCGACGGGCCGGCAGGCCTGCCGCCGCCGCGGCGTCTCATCCTGACCCGGCCGCGCGCGCAGGCCCAGGAGTGGGTGCAACGCATGGCCCGCCTGGGCGTGCCCTGCGACGTCCTGCCGCTGCTGGACATCGCCCCGCTGGATCCGGCGCCTGCCCGCGAGGCCTGGCGGCGGCTGCCGGCGCAGTCGCTGCTGATGTTCGTCAGCCCCAACGCGGTCGAGCACTTTTTTGCGGCACGCCCTCCCGGCGTGCCCTGGCCGGCGGGCACGCTGGCCGCCACGGTCGGGCCCGGCAGCGCACAGGCCCTCCTGCAGCAGGGCGTGCCGGCCGCCCTCCTGCGACAGCCGCCGGCCGACGCGAGCAGCCTGGATTCCGAGCACTTGTGGCCCGTCCTGGCCTCGAATGACTGGCAGGGGCGCCAGGCGCTCATGGTGCGCGGTGATGGGGGCCGGGAATGGCTGGCCGATCGCCTCCGGGAGGCGGGCGCGATCGTGGACGCGATCAGCGTCTACCGGCGCGCCGCGCCGCAGCTCACACCGCCGGAGCGGGGCGTGCTCGACCGGGCCCTGGACGCGCCCCAGTCCCATGTCTGGCTCTTCAGCAGCGCCGAGGCCATCGACCACCTGCCCGCACTGGCCGGGCGCCCGGTGGACTGGTCCCGGGCCTGCGCCATCGCCACGCATGAGCGCATTGCGCAGCGCGCGCAGCAGCTGGGCGTCGGGCATGTGGTTTTGACGCGACCGGACGCCGACGCTGTCGCCGCGGCCCTGCAGGGGCCTTGGGACTGAACCCTACAATCCGCGGCACTGTGAGCGAGCAAGACATCCCCCGCAGCGCCCCGGCTTCCGAGCCCGAGAGCGCCTCCGTGCTGCCCGAGAAAGTGCCGGCCCGTGCCGGCACGCCGGGTTCGCTGACCCTGGTCCTCATGTCGCTGGGCGTGCTGTCGCTCGGCGCGCTCGCGCTGGCGTGGCAGGGCCACAGCCGTGTCCGGCAGCTGGAGCAGGAGCTGGTGCGCCGCCAGGACCAGAGCCAGACGCAGGCCACGGACGCCCGCGTCATGGCCACCCGCGCCCAGGACGTTGCCCAGGAAACCGCCGCCAAGCTCACGCTGCTCGATGCGCGCCTCGCCGAAGTCGCCTTGCAGCGCGGGCAGCTCGAGGAGCTGATCCAGTCCATGTCCCGCTCTCGGGACGAGAACGTGCTGGGTGACATCGAGGCGTCGCTGCGCGTGGCCCTGCAGCAGACCAGCATCACCGGGAGCGCGGAGCCCCTGGTGTCGGCGCTCAAGCAGGCGGACGAACGCCTGCAGCGCTACAAGCAGCCCCGCCTGGAGGGCGTGCGTCGTGCCGTCATCCGTGACCTCGACCGCGTGAAGGCGGTGAGCGTGGTCGACGTGGCCAGCCTGGGCATCAAGCTGGACGAGGTGGCGCGCCTGGCGGACGAGCTGCCGCTGCTGTCGGTGCCGGAGCGCGCCGCGATGGCCGAGGGCGAGCCCCGGCCGGAGATGCGCCCGGACATGCGCCCTGACGCGCGCCTCGATGCCAAGGCCCGCAAGACGAGCCCGGCACCGGCCAAGCCCGCCTCGGCCGCCGAAGGCTGGGATGCCTGGTGGGGCCTGGCGCAGGACCGCTGGAAGGACTTCAGCACCCAGGTCTGGCAGGAAACGAAATCGCTGGTCCGCGTGACGCGCATCAGTCATCCGGAAGCCGCGCTGATCACCCCCGAGCAGGGCTACTTCTTGCGGGAGAACCTCAAGCTGCGCCTGCTCAACGCCCGTCTGGCGCTGCTGAGCCGCCAGTACGACACGGCACAGGCTGACTTGCGTGAGGTGCTGGCCCTGCTGGACCGCTATTTCGACATGCGTTCACGCAAGGCGCAGTCCGCCGCCGAACTGTTGCGCCAGGTCCAGGGCCAGGCGCGCCAGGTGGCGGTGCCGCGTCCTGACGACAGCCTGGCGGCCCTGGCCGCGGCTGGGCGCTGAGGGAGGCGGGTCATGCGCATCGTGATCTGGCTCGTGCTGGTGTTTGCCGCCGCGGTGGTGGCGGCCCTGACGCTCGGCAGCAATGACGGCCTGGCGAGCTTCTACTGGAATGGCTGGCGGCTGGATGTCTCGCTGAACCTGTTCCTGCTCGCGCTGGTGGCCGGGTGTTTCGCGTTGGTGACGCTGATCCAGACGCTCAATTCGCTCGTGTCCCTGCCGAGGCGGGCCCGCGAGTGGCGGATGTCTCAGCGGGAGCGCAGCGCCCAGCTCGCGCTGCGCGAGGCGCTGGCCGAGTTCTTCGGCGCCCGCTACGGCCGCGCCCAGAAGGCGGTGCAGCGGGCCTTGAGCATTCAGTCGCAGACGCCCGACCTCGCGCAGGACCACGCCTTCATGGCGCTGAGCCACCTGCTGGCGGCCCAAAGCGCGCATCGCCTGCAGGACAAACGTCGCCGGGACGAGCAGCTCCAGCTGGCGCTGCAGTTCGCGCAGCAGTCGTCGCAGGCCAAGGCCCAGGAAGAGGGCGCCCGGCTGCTGGCGGCCGAATGGGCCCTGGACGACCGTGACGCGACACGTGCCGCGCAGATCCTCGCGGAGCTGACGCCGGGCGTCGCGCGGCGCACGCAGGCGCTGCGGCTCAAGATGCAGGCGGCCCGCCTGGCGCGCCAGCCGCTGGAGGCCCTGCGCACCGCGCGCATGCTTGCCAAGCATCAGGGCTTCTCCAAGGCGGCGGCCCAGGGGCTGCTGCGCTCGCTGGCTGTCGAGGCGCTGGAGGCGGCGCGGGATGTCGATCAGCTGCGCACGGCCTGGCAGCAGCTGGATGCGGCGGACCGGCGCGACGTCTTCGTGGCCGCCCGTGCCGCGCAATGTGCCGCGGGCCTGGGCGCCCCGGACGACGGCCGCGGCTGGCTGCGCCCGTCCTGGGACGACTACGCCGACCTGCCGGCCGACGAGCGTGCAGCGCTGGCAGAGTCCCTGGTGCAGTGCCTCCCGGGCCTGGGCCAGGACTGGCTGCAGCGCCTGGAAGGTCTTCTGCAGCGCCATGCCCGCGATCCCGGGCTGGCCTACGCCCTCGGTCATGCCCTGGCGGAGCGTCAGCTGTGGGGCAAGGCCCGCCTCATGCTGGAGCAGGCCGCCGAGGACCGGCAGCTGGGTGTGGCGGCACGCCGCAAGTGCTGGCTGAAGCTGGCGGACCTGGCCGAGCACGACGGCGACGCCGAGCGCCGCGCTCGCTGCTTCGAGGCCGCCGCGACGCTGGCCTGATCGACCTCGGGCGCCGCCCGGCGCTCCTGCCTCGCCGCGCGTCTGGCATCGGCGTGACCGAGTGCTGGCTGCATGCCGGCCCGTCCTACCTTCGGGATTCCGTGCGCCGGGTGGGCGGGGGCAGGGCGCCGGGTGCGGATGGTCTCCGGCCGATGGCGGTCCGGGGTCAGAGGAGAAAAATGTCGAACATACTTGCGCAGCTGGAAAAACCCATGCTATAGTTCAAGGCTTCGGCGGCTGTAGCTCAGTTGGATAGAGTACTTGGCTACGAACCAAGGGGTCGTGGGTTCGAATCCTGCCAGCCGCGCCAAAATTCAAATGCAAGTCCTCAGGCAGCTGCTTTATCCAGCTGCTGTCCTGGGATCAGCAAGATAGTTGATTTGAGGTGTGCGTCTTGATATTGAAAAGTATCGAGACAATCCGAAAAAATAAATGTGAGCCTTGGCTTGCGATTCAATCGAAAATCGCGCTATAATCTAAGGCTTACTAAGCGGCTGTAGCTCAGTTGGATAGAGTACTTGGCTACGAACCAAGGGGTCGTGGGTTCGAATCCTGCCAGCCGCGCCAAAACAAGAAGAAATGAAAAGGTCTGTGAGAAATCACAGGCCTTTTTTGTTTTGGGCCCCGGATGCTCGAGAGGGGTCGGGACGCCTCGAGATTCGTCAGGCTACGTCAGCGGTCCCTCAGGCCGCTTGGCTTTCTGATCCGACTTACTCGACTTACTCGACTTACTTGACTTACTCGGCATATCCGACTTACTCCGCTTGCCTGGCTGAACGCAGGGCATGAAGCCGGAGCCAGAAGCCCTGGATATGGACCTCGGCCGACACGACCTCGTACACGGCGGGTGGCACGGCGATGGTCAGGGTCGGGTAGTACCAGTCCGGGCCCGCATCGGCCGCGGCGCACAGCAGAAAGCGGCCGCCGGAGTTAGGCAGGACGAGGCCGGTCGGCAGGAACTCGTCCGGCGCGACGGACGCCACAGCGCTCCGCAAGGTCGGGCCATCATGCCGGGCGTCCGGCCACGTCATGGGCACCACGAGCACACCGCCACAGAAGCCGTCGTGGGGCACCCAGGTGCTCATTGGAACCTCATCGCCCAGCACGAGCGCCGCACCGGCGCTGGTGTGCACCAGACCGGCGAGTCCCGCGACATCACAAGCGGCGTCGTAGTCCGAGGCGGGTGCCGACGGATCTCCCGACCATCGGAACGAGGTGCTGCCCCGCCGTGGGTCACGGGATGCCTGGGTGCCAGACCATGCGCTGCAGGCCTTGGCAGGCAGCAGCACATGCGGACCGCCGTCGCAGCTCACCCAGGACAGCGGGTCCGTGGTCATCGCCGCCTCCCTTCTGGCGCATGTGCCGGGGCTGCGGACAAGGAGCAGGCGGGACAGGGGTGCGCCAACCGACGGCAGGGCCGGCGCGGCAGGCCGGGGCACGCGCGGATCACTGGCCCCCCTGGACGGCTTCGAGCGCAGCAGCTCCAGTTCGGGGGCCCTCGGTGGTGACGGCATCCAGCAGCAGCGCTTCCACCGTTCCCGGCGCCAGCTGCAGGGAGGCGAGGATGTCGGCCCCGTGCGCCCCCGCGGCCGGTGGCGCGCCGGGTGCGCGCGTCTGACTGCGCGAGAAGCGGGGCGCGGGATTCGCCTGCCACTGGCCCTGCACCTGCGTGTAGGCCTGCCGCGCCTGCTGGTGCGGATGCAAGGGCGCCTCATCCAGGCTCAGGACGCCCGCCACGCAGGCGTCCGTGCCTTCGAGCAGCGCCATCCAGGCGTGGCGGGGCTTCTCCCGCAGGCGTGCCGCCACGCGCTCCCGCAGCCGCGGCCACTGGCGGGTGTCCATCTGCTGGGCGGGGTCCTCGTCTGCCAGATCCAGTCGCTGCAGCAGCTCGCGATAGAAGGCCGGCTCGATGGCGCCCAGGCTCAGGAACCGGCCATCCGAGCATTCAAAGCTGTCATAGAAGGGGCTGCTGTGCAGGAAGAAGTTCTGAGCGGGCGATTCGGGCCAATGCCCTTGCCCGGCCAGGCTTCGGACGAGACTGCCCAGCAGGTTGGCACCGTCCAGCATCGCGGCGTCGATGACCTGCCCGCGCCCCGAGCGCTGGGCCTCCAGCAGGGCACAGACCATGCCGAAGGCCAGCAGCAGGCCGCCGCTGGCCATGTCGCCGACGACGGTCGCCGGCAGCGTGGGGGCCTGGCCCGGCCGCTGGCTGAGATTCAGCAGGCCGCTCAGCGCGACGTAGTTGAGGTCGTGGCCGGCCGCCTGGGCCAGCGGGCCGGTCTGGCCCCAGCCGGTCACGCGCCCGAACACCAGACGCGGGTGCTGCGCTTCGAGCGCCGTCGGCCCCAGGCCCAGGCGTTCCATCACGCCCGGGCGATAGCCCTCGATCAGGCCGTCTGCCGTCAGGATCAGCTGCCGCAGGGCCTCGAGGGCCTCGGGTTTCTTCAGATCCAGGACCAGTGACCGCTTGCCCCGGTTCATGGCGCCCCCGCCCCCCAGACTGCGCTGCGCGGCAGGGCGCTCGACCACGATCACGTCCGCGCCCATGTCGGCCAGCATCATGCCGGCAAAGGGGCAGGGGCCGATGCCCGCCAGCTCGATGATGCGAACGCCAGCCAAGGGACCCGTCGCCATGCTGTTCCTTCCGAGGTGTAGTCGTCTGGCGAGACAATACACGGATGAGCAAGGCCTTCACCAAGGAAAGCGACGGGGACGATGACGATGACGCCCCCGGTCTGCCGCCGTTGCCCGCCGGCACGCGCAACTACATCACCCCGCAGGGCTATGCCCGACTGAGGTCGGAGTTCATGGAGCTGCTGGATGTCGAGCGCCCCAAGATCGTCGAGATCGTGTCCTGGGCCGCCAAGAACGGCGATCGTTCCGAGAACGGCGACTATCTCTACGGCAAGAAGCGGCTGCGGGAGATCGACCGGCGCCTGCGCTTCCTGACGAAGCGCCTGGACATCGCCGAAGTCGCCGACCCGGCCGTTCACCATGGCAGCGACCAGATCTTCTTCGGTGCGACCGTGACCTACGCGAACAGCAAGGGGGAGGAGCGCACCATCACCATCATGGGCATCGACGAGGCCGACAGCCTGCAGGGCGAGGTGAGTTGGGTGTCCCCGATCGCCCGTGCGCTCCTGAAGGCCCGCGAGGGTGACGAGGTGCAGCTGATGACGCCTGGCGGGCTGGAGCAGCTGGAAGTGATCGAGGTCCGCTACCCCGCCCCGGGGGCGCAGAGCCGCTGATCGACCGCGGGCGGGGTCAGCTGCCCCAGGAGGGCATCAGGCCCGCGACCGGGCCGCTCAGGGCTTGATGCGCCAGACGCGCAGCACCGCGGGCGAGCGCTTGAGCATGCGCAGCACTTCGGCGACGTGCAGGCGATCCCGGACCGAGATCAGCAGTTGCATCTCGGCGGTTTCCCGGGCCTGTGACTCGTCGCTCATCGAGATGTGCGTGATGTCGGCCTCCGCGGTGCTGACGGCCGTGGCGATCTGGGCCAGCACGCCCTTGCCGTTCTTCATCAGCACGCCGATGGCGGCCTCGAAGCTGCGGGTCATCTCATCGGCCCAGGCGACGGCGATCCAGTGCTCGCTGTCGCGCTGGAACAGCCGGCGGCCCACCTGGCACTCGGCGGTGTGCACGATGAGGCCTTCACCGCGGCCCAGGTAGCCCTTGATGTCGTCGCCCGGCACGGGGCGGCAGCAGCTGGCCAGACGCACGGTCGCGCCCTCGCTGCCATCCAGCGTGATCTGGCCCTGGGTCGTCTGGTCGTCGGTGCCGAAACGGCCGAGCGTGAGCGTGACGGCGTCCGGGCGCTGGCCCTGCGCTGCGAGCATCCGGGCCATCTTCTTGGCCACGATGGTGGCGATCTTGCGGCCGAGGCCGACTTCCACCAGGAGCTCGTGCACGTTGCGGTTGCCCGCCCACCGGGCAAGGTCCAGCCAGAGGGCGTGGGCCTCCGGGTCCTCGGCATCGAGACTCGGGAGCGCCAGACCCTCGGCGCGCAGGGCCTGCGCCAGCATCTTCTGACCGAGTTCCTGCGATTCCTCCTGCTCCAGATTCTTCAGGAAGTGACGGATCTTGGAGCGGGCGCGGCCGGTCCGGACAAAGCTGAGCCAGGCCGGATTCGGACGCGCGCCCGTGGCGGTGATGATCTCGACCACGTCGCCGCTGCGAAGCTCGGCCCGCAGCGGCACGGGCTCGCCGTTGACCTTGGCGGCGACGCAGTGATCGCCGACGTCGGAGTGGATGGCGTAGGCGTAGTCCACCGGCGTCGCACCCCGGGGCAGGGCCATGATCTTGCTCTTGGGCGTGAAGACGTAGACCGCGTCCGGGAACAGGTCGATCTTGACGTGCTCCAGGAATTCGCTGGCGTCGCGGGTCTCGTCCTGGATGTCGATCAGCGATTGCAGCCAGCGCGATCCCAGCTGCTGCACCGCCTGCGCGTTGCCCTTGGCCTTGTAGAGCCAGTGCGCCGCCACGCCCTTTTCCGCCACCATGTGCATGGTCTCGGTGCGCATCTGGAATTCGACGGGCGTGCCCAGCGGGCTGACCAGCGTGGTGTGCAGGCTCTGGTAGCCGTTGGGCTTGGGAATGGCGATGTAGTCCTTGAAGCGGCCGGGCTGGGGCTTGTAGAGCTGATGCAGCACGCCCAGCGCCAGATAGCACTGAGGCAGCTCGTCCACCACCACCCGGAAGCCGAAGATGTCGCTGACCTGGGCAAAGCTCAGGTGCTTCTCGCGCATCTTCTTGTAGATGGAGAACAGGGTCTTCTCCCGCCCCTGGATCTCGACCTTCAGACCGGCATCGGCGAAGGCCTTGACGACGTCACGCTCGATGCGGGACACGAGGTCCCGCCGGTTGCCGCGCGCCTTGCCGATGGCCTTCGAGAGCGCGCCGTGCCGCCAGGGATGGATGTACTGGAAGGACAGCTCCTGCAGCTCCCGGTAGATCTCGTTGAGGCCCAGACGGTGGGCGATGGGGGCGTAGATGTCGAGCGTCTCGCGGGCGATGCGCCGGCGCTTCTCGAACGCCATGTGCCCCATCGTCCGCATGTTGTGCAGGCGGTCGGCCAGCTTGATCAGGATGACCCGCACATCGCGGGCCATTGCCAGCAGCATCTTCCGGAAGGACTCGGCCTGGGATTCCTCCTTGGTCGAGAACTGCAGCTTGTCCAGCTTGGTCAGGCCGTCCACCAGCTCGGCCGTCGGGGCCTCGAAGCGCTCGATCAGCTCGGTCTTGGTGACCCCGCAGTCCTCCATCGCGTCGTGCATGAGCGCGGCCATGATCGCCTGGGCATCCAGGCGCCAATCGGCGCAGATGCCAGCGACGGCGATCGGATGGGTGATGTAGGGCTCGCCGCTGGCCCGGAATTGCCCCAGATGGGCTTCGTCAGCGAACTTGTAGGCCTCGCGGATCCGCTTGATGTCGCCCTTGGGCAGGTACGTCAGCCGGTGCAGCAGCGCGTCGAAGGAGGCCGCCTCGGCCTGCGTCGGCTCTGGGGCGGTCTTGTGCAGGCCCGGCATCAAGGCGGCGGGCAGCGAAGCGGCGAAGGAGCGAAGACCCATGGAGAGAAAGTAACACAAGGGCGGGGCTGGTCGCCGTGGCCGGGACAAATTGCGACGCGTTGACGACGGATGCCGCCGTCGATCGGGGCCAGCGCATGAAAAAAGGCGCCCCGAAGGCGCCTTTTCAGCAGCGGTGCGTGGCTTAGACCGGCACCTTGCGCAGCATCTCGATGCCCACTTCGCCGGCAGCGATCTCGCGCAGGGCGGTCACGCCCGGCTTGTTCTTGCTCTCGATCTTGGCGCTGTGGCCCTGGCTGAGCATGCGAGCGCGATAGGTGGCCGCGAGCACCAGCTGGAAGCGGTTGGGGATCTTGGTCAGGCAATCTTCAACGGTGATGCGGGCCATGGGCGGGTTCCAGTGATGTTGTTCGGAGGGTCTTGAAACGCCGTCCACCAGAGGTGGAAGGCGCTTCAGGGCAGGTCCAGCGCCTTGAAGACGGTGGACTTGCTGCGACGCTGAGAGGCGTATTTTAACCGCTGCGCGTGCACGATGGCCTTCAGATCGAAAAGAGCGGTCTCGAAAACGGCGTTCACCACGACAAAATCGAACCGGTGGGCCTGGGCCACCTCGATTCGCGCATTGGCCATGCGGCGTTCGATGACCTCCTCGGCCGTATCCCCGCGCCGGGTCAGGCGCTGGCGCAGCTCGTCCCAGCTGGGGGGCAGGATGAACACCAGCACGGCATACGGGAACAGTTGCTTGATCTGCAGAGCGCCTTGGAAGTCGATCTCCAGCACGACGTCCTCCCCCTGCTTCATGCGCTCCTCGATCGACGCACGGGAGGTGCCATAGAGGTTGCCGTGCACCTCGGCCCACTCGAAGAACTCGCCCCGCTCCACCTTGGAGCGGAACTCTTCCGGCGAAATGAACCAGTACTCGCGGCCATGCTGCTCCTGCCCACGCGGGGCACGGGAGGTGTGCGAAATCGAGACTGCCAGCTTGGCGTCCAGCTCCAGCAGGGCCTTGACCAAGCTGGATTTGCCTGCGCCGCTCGGGGCGGCCACGACGAAAAGATTGCCCGGGTATTCCATCCCTGGATTGTCGCTCACTCGGAACGCAGGCCTGAAGTCCGGGCAGGGGCCGGTCCGCAGGCCCCCAGCATCTGGCGGGTGTCCAAGGTCTGGCGAACGGCAGCGCGCCGCCAGCGGTGGCGGCCGGGGCCGGGAGAGCCTGGGTCGGTCCTGGCTCGCGCCGCCAGGGCCTCTGCCTTCCGACCGGCCGGTCGCCGGCCCGAGGTGACTCGCTCCGACGAGCGAGGGCCGTCCGAGCCGCGAGGGGAGGGGTGTCATGGCACGAGGCCGGGTGTCGTTGATGCCTCAGTGGTCCAAGGAGGGTGAGATCCGCCCGGGTGCCTGTCGGCCCGCCTCGTGGGCAGCGGGTGCTCTCATTCGCTCCGGCTCGGCAGGTGCTGCCAGGCGGAGGCGGCTGGTGCGCGTTCGGGTCGCGCTTAGAAGCTGTGGCGCAGGCCGAGCGACAGGGTGTTGCCGTCATGCAGGCCGTCCACCTTGTCGTTCATGTAGACGGCGTAGAGATCGGTGCGCTTGGACAGCGAGTGGTCATAGCCCAGGCTCAGGGTCTTGTGCGTGCTGCCGCCGAACAGCGGAATGATGCCGGCGAACGTGCCGGTCCGCACTTTCGAGTGCCCCCACGCTGCCAGCAGCTTGCCGTTTCCATTGATGGGCACTTCAGCGCTGATGTCATAGAGGCGCAGCTTGCTCCCGTAGGAGTCGTCGTCGATCTGCCCGACCTGGGCGTAGAGCTTGACGGCCCTGAAGTCGTAGGCGGCGCCGACGTTGAAGGTCTTCTCGCGTCGGCCGTTGGTGGGAGCGGCGGCATCCGTGCCGACAGACTGGTAGGCCAGCGTCGCGCTGAAGGGGTCGCCGAAGTAGACCACGGTGGCGGCGTAGCTCGACTTGCCCACGCCTTCGCCGACGGCGGCCTGCAGGTTCACCCGCATGCCCGACATCATGGGACTGAGGTAGCTCACCGAGTTCCGCCAGGCGGTGTCATTCTGCAGACGGGCCGTCTTGCTGATCGGGATGTCCCGGCCATCCAGGTAGTAGTGCAGCAGGGTGGGGGAGAAGCCGAACGAGTCACCGAAGCTGTTGAACAGCAGCAGGGACACGAACATCTGACTGGTGTTCCGGCCCACACGGACCTGACCGAAATCGCCACTGAGGCCGACGTAGGCGTTCTTCGCGAACATGGCATCGCCGGAGAAGCGGCCGGCGGCGCCGGTGTCCATGCCGATGAAGCTCTCCAGGGCGAATTGCGCCTTGAGGCCGGTGCCCAGGTCTTCTGTGCCGCTGACACCCCAGAAGCTGGTGCTCATGTCCCCTGAGTTCACGGCCTTGATGCGGTTGGCGCCTGCCAGCTGGTAGGACCCGACGCCAGCATTGACAAGGCCGTACAGCTTGACGCTGCTCTGCGCCATTGCGGCGTTCATGGTGATAAATAGCATGGATGTGGCCAAGAGTGCAGATGATCTCATCACGGTGTGTTCCTTTGTGTATTGAACTGATCGGCATTCGATCCATCATCGCTTGCCGGATTTGAATGATATTTATGATGATGAATAGATGATGGGTGAAAACCCCATGTTTCCGCGAGAATGAGACAGGTCGCGCTGGGCTGGGAGGCGGGTTCAGGCGGGGTGAAGTTCCGACGGGTGACGTCCGGTGGTGCTGGTGAGGCCGGAGCCGGGGGTGTCGATCACCGGTGACGTGCCGAAGGCCTGCTGGAAGGCATGGCTGGCGCGCAGGACCGTGAGATCGTCGTACTGACGGCCGATGAGCTGAAGACCGATGGGCAGGCCCTCGCTGCCGATGCCGGCGTGGACGGTGGCTGCTGGCAGACCCAGCTGATTGCACCAGGGGGTGTAGAGCGGGTAGGGGGGATCGCGGTGCAGGTCGGCGCTGATGGCAGGGGCCACGGTGGGGTGGGTCGGGCACAGGATGAGGTCATGCTGAGTGAAGAACTCGTTCACTTCCCGCCCGCAGTCGCCACGCCGTGTCAGGGCCTCCAGGATGCTGTGGGGAGGGAGCTCTCGCCCGGCGTCGATCAAGGCCTTCAGTGAGGGATCCAGCGAGCGTGCGGCGTCGCCGAGGGAGTCGGCGAGTCTTGCGGCAAAGGCGCTCCACAGCACGCCGTGAATTTGCAGGCATTGAAGGATGGCGGGCGGGTCGGCCAGTTCGACGACGGCTCCGAGCGACTCCAGCAACGTGGCGCTTCGCTTGAGCGTTGCCAGGATCTCCGGGTCCGGCAGGCGGTCCAGTCCCAGCGAGGGGCTGACGGCGATTCGCAGGCGTGGAAGTGGGGCTCTCAGGGTGGATCGATAGTCGATGGGGTCATAGGGCAGTGCGTACCAGTCGCGCGGGTCGGGTCTCGCGATGATGTTCATCAGGGCGGCGGCATCCTCGGTCGTGCGAGCCATGGGTCCGACGTGGCTCAGCAGGGCGAACGCGCCTCGCGGGTGATGAGGGACGCGCCCGAAGCTTGGCTTGAGGCCGTAGATGCCCGTGAAGGCGGCAGGAATCCGGATCGAGCCGCCGCCGTCCGTGCCGAGGGCCAGCGGCGCGAGGCCCGCGGCGACCGCGGCTGCGGCGCCGCTGCTTGAGCCGCCGGGGGTGTGCAGCAGGTTCCAGGGATTGCGGGTGACGCCCGTCAGGGGGCTGTCGCTCGTGATCTTGTGGGCGAAGTCGGGCAGGGTGGTCTTGCCGAAGATGACGGCGCCGGCCTCCCGGAGGCGCTGCACGGCGGGGCTGTCGGGAATCTGGGCGCGCTCATCGCCGATGGCCAGCGAGCCGAAGCGTGTCGGCATGTCGCCAGTGCCCAGGTTGTCCTTGATGGAGACGGGGATGCCATCCAGCGAGCCCAGGGCCTTGCCGGCGCGCCAGCGGGCCTCCGAGGCGCGTGCCTGCTCCAGGGCGCTTTCCGGATTCATGGCGCAGAAGGCGTTGAGATCCGGGGCCAGTTGCTCATGTCGGGCCAGCAGCGCCTGCGTGGTCTCGACGGGCGACAGGCTCTTGGTGGCATAGAGACCGACAAGCTCGGTGGCGCTCAGCTGGTGTATTCGTGACATCGTTGCTCCTTGAGTGTGAATCATGCTAATAAATCAAAGGCACTCAGCGCAAGGAAAGAAGAAGTAATGAGCGTCTTCATCCACTTCATTGACGATCACATCCATTGTTCATCGAGTCAAACGGAGGATGATGGCAGTCCCATAGAGGGTAAGCACCTATCTTTCACTTGTGTGACGCAGGTCTATTATGATCATAAATAAACAAGGAGCCAAGATGACAGAAATTGCAGAGTGGGGATCGAGGTGGACGGTGGCGCATCCTGGTGCCACGTGTTCCCAGGTGCCGGTGTGGTGGGGTGAAGGCCCTGCGTTCTCCGGTGCGGCGTCAGGGGCTGCAGGCGAGGTGTGCGATGACTGACGCCCTGCTGCTGTTGCTCAATGTGCTGAGTCAGGTCAGCGTTCTGGCGTTGATCGCGCTGGGTCTGGCGATCGTTTTCGGCATGATGGACATCGTCAACCTGGCGCATGGCGAGTTCGTCACCCTGGGGGCCTTCACGCTCGCTGCCATGCAGCACGCCGGAGGAACGCAGGCGTTCTGGCTGGCACTGGTGGTGGCGCCCCTGGTGGGCGCCGCAGCCGGCTGGCTTCTCGAAGTCACGGTCATCCGGCTGCTGTACCGGCGGACGCTGGACACCCTCCTCGCGACCTACGCCGTCAGCCTGATCGTCCAGAAGCTGCTGGAGCTGGGCTTCGGCAAGCATCCCCAGCTGGTCCAGACCCCCTTGCAAGGGGCGTTGTCCATCGGCCAGGCGGAGTACCCCGCGTATCGCCTGTTCGTGATCGTCACCAGCCTGGTGGTCATCGCCGTGTCAGCCCTGGTGTTCACGCGCACACGCTTCGGCATCCACCTGCGTGCCGTGATCCAGAACCCCCTGATGGCGGAGGGGCTGGGCATCAACACGCGTCGCATGAACCGCGTCGCCTTCGCGTTCGGGGCCTCGCTCGCGGCATTCGCAGGGGTGCTCATCGCTCCCCTGGTCTCCGTGGAGAGTCATCTCGGCCTGACCTACCTGAGCAAGGCCTTCTTCGTGATCGTGGTCGGTGGCATCGGCTCGATCCTCGGCGCGGTCGCGGGCAGTGCCTTGATTGGCGGTGCCGAGACCCTCATGAACTACCGAGTGGATCCCTCCATGGCCTCGGCCCTGGTGCTCCTGATGGCCATCGTGCTCATCCGGCTGAAACCTCAGGGGCTGGTCCCTGGATTCAGCGCGGCCCACCAACTGCTGGGCAAGGGGTGAGCCATGCGACATCGCCTGATTGCACTGAAAGCGCTCATGCGCCAGCCCGCGCTGTCGAGCAGTGAGCGGCGCGTTCTCTGCTTGGGCGGCCTGGCCGTGGTGTGCCTGGCTGCCGTGCCCTGGTTCTCGTCCTCCTATGCGACGACGGCCATGCGGGATGCCCTGATCCTCGGGATCTTCGCCCTGAGCTATGACCTGCTATGGGGGAGGGGCATGGTGCTGACGCTCGGCCACGCCGTCTTCTTCGGTGTGGGGGCCTATGGCGTGGCGATCGCCACGACGCAGCTGCAATGGAGTTGGCTGCAGGGGCTCATTCTCGGAATGGGGGCCGCCATGGTCATCGCTGGCGCCGTCGGCTACTTCCTGCTCTATGCGGGCGTGCGGCTGCACTTCTTCGCGGTGATCACCATGGCCATCCTGCTCATCACGCGACAGCTGGCAACGAGCTGGCAGTCGGTGACCGGGGGAGACGTGGGCATCCTGGGCATTCCGGGCATCCACCTGAGTCTGCTCGGCTGGGATGCGGACCTGTCGGACGAGCGCTCGTCCTACCTTCTGGCCCTGGCTGCCCTGGTGCTGTCCACCGTGCTGGCCTGGCGCCTGGTTCGCACACGCTATGGACTCGTCCTGGCCGCCATCGGCATGAATGAGTTTCGCGCCAAGCACTGCGGGTTCGACACCTCGTGGCACCTGGTGCTGGTGTTTGTCATCTCCGCCGGCCTGGCTGCCTTCAGCGGGGCGCTGTATGCGGGCACCGCGGGCGTCGTGGCGCCGGACCTGTTCTCGATCCTGATGTCCACGGAGGTGATTCTCTGGGTCGCTGTGGGTGGGCGCGGGACGCTCGTCGGCCCGCTGATCGCCGCCATCTTCTTCACCCGCGTCCAGCAGGAGGTGAGCAGCTACAGCACCGACCTCTGGCCGCTGATGCTTGGCGTGCTGTTCCTGGTCTGTGTCCTGACCCTGCCGCAAGGCATCGTCGGACTCTTCCACCGGATGCGATCCTCGAAAGGCGAGGCGCCGGTCACCAAGGACGCCGTCGCAGGTGCGGGAGGTGAGCCATGAGCGCGGCATCGTCACTGTTGCAGGCGGTGAAGATGAACGTCTCCTTTGGCGGCATCCAGGCCGTGAAGGACGTGCATCTGGACGTGGGTTTCCAGGACCTGCTGTGCGTCATCGGGCCCAACGGTGCGGGCAAGAGCACCTTGCTGAGCCTGCTGTCGGGAACCCTGCGTCCGAGCAGTGGTCGTCTGCTCTTCGAAGGCCGGGACCTGACCCGGGAGCCGCCTCACGAGTTCGCCAGGCGCGGCGTGATCCGGAAGTTCCAGGGGACCAACCTCTTTCAGTGGCTCTCGGTGCGAGACAACCTCATCGTGGCCGGGCAAGGGGTGTCTGCCGACCGCGAAGGTCCAGCGCCGGACCTCGACGAGATGCTGTCCTTGATCGGCTTGCGACACCGGAGCTCCGATATCGCCGAATGCCTGCCACACGGTGAGCGTCAATGGCTGGAGATCGGCATGGCCTTGATGTGCCGGCCGCGCCTGCTGCTGCTTGACGAACCGGCGGCCGGCATGAGCGTCGAAGGGGTTCGCCGGATGGCAGATCTGCTACGGCGCCTGTCCCGGGACATGGCGGTGGTGGTCATTGAGCACGACATCGACTTCGTGCGTCAGCTGCGATGCCGGACGATGGTGCTCCATCAGGGCGAGGTGATCCGGCAGGGCAGCTTTGTCACGATCGAAAAGGACGAGGAGGTGCGCCACATCTACCTCGGACGAGGAAAAGGGGGGCGAGATGCTCGACGTGCGTGAACTGTGCGCCGGCTACGGCGGGGCGCAGATCCTGGATCGGGTGCACTTCCACCTGGCAAAGGGCGAGGTGCTGGGCATCCTCGGACGCAATGGCGCGGGGAAGTCCACGCTGGTCAAGGCCGTGATGGGCATGCTGCCCGAGACGCGCGGCAGCATCGAGTTCCGCGGGCAGCAGCTGCTGGGCCTTCCGACGTACCGTATCGGGCGCATCGGTGTCAGCCTGGTGCCGCAAGGGCGATGGATCTTTCCCAAGCTGTCCGTCCAGCAGAACCTCGAGGCCGCCTGCCCGGTGGGGCAGGACCCGCCAGACGTCATCTTCACCTACTTCCCGGTGCTCCGGCACCGGCTGCGTCAGATGGGCGGCACGATGTCCGGCGGCGAGCAGCAGATGCTGGCCATTGCCCGCGCGATGTGCGCGCGCCCGAAGGTGCTGCTGCTGGACGAACCGTCCGACGGCGTGCAGCCCAACATTGTCCAGATGCTGGGCGAGCTGATCCCGAGCCTCTGCAAGGAACTCGAGATCTCGGCGGTCCTGGTCGAACAGAACCTGGACCTCGTGATGAACGCGGCGCAGCGCTGGCTGGTCCTGGAGCGCGGGCGCATCGTCCACGAAGGCCGGCAGACCGGCGCCGATGAGCTTCATGCGCTGGAAGGCCTGCTGGGCGTTTGACCGCATGACCTGCCCTTGACTGTTTCCCCGTCCCGTCCCTCCAACTTCCTTGATGCAAGGAAAGGATTCCTTCATGAAACATGCAGAGATTCAGCGTCGTGCCCTGCTGCGAGGTGCCGTTGCGGGCATGGCCTGCAGCATGGCGCCAGCGATCGTCCGTGCCGCGGAGCCGATGAAGATTGGTGTCCTGGCGCCCTTCAGCGGCCCGCTGGCCCGCGTGGCTGAGACGAACCGCAACTGCCTGAAGCTGGCAGTGGACGAAGTCAACGCAGCGGGGGGGCTGCTGGGTCAGCCCTTGAAGATCGTGGCTGAGGACACCCAGATGTCCGCCAAGGTGGCGCTCGACAAGGCACGCAAGCTGCTGATCGGCGATGGCGTCTCCATGATCACCGGGATGGTGCTGCCCTTCGAGCGCGAGGCGGCCCTGCAGGTGGCGGGGCGCGTCCAGCGTCTGGTGGTGTTTCCCAATTTTGACGAAGGGCGCTGTCATCCCCTGCTGGTCACCACGGGGCTGTCCCCCAACCAGCGGGTCGACCCGCTGGTGGACTGGGCGGCCAAGAACGGGGGCAAGTCCTACTTCGTGCTGGTCTCCGATATCGGCAGCAACCGGAGCGTGCTCGTCCCGCAGATCCAGGCCGCCATCGAACGCGAGGGGGGCAAGCTGATCGGCACGCGCTACTTCCCCTTCGGGACCCGGGACTATGGCCCGGTGCTGCAGCAGATCCAGGGCCTGGCCCCTGACGTGGTCTGGCACAGCATCGGCGACGATCCGGTGAGCTTTGTGAAGCAGTACCACAGCTTCGGCATGAAGCCCCAGCTCATCACCGACATCACGCACGAGTCCCTGGCGATGGCGACGGAAGGCGCGTCGGCAGGGACCGTGGGCGTGTCACCCTATTTCATGGCCGTGCAAACCCCCGAGAACCAGCGCTTCCTGGACGCCTACACGCGGCAGTTCTCGGAGTCGACGCCGCTGCGCGTCGGTGGGCACGTGGTGATGCTGCCGCATGGCGAGAGCACCTACACCGGGATGAAGCTGTTCGCCGCCGCTGTGGCCAAGACGGGGCGGGCGGATGCCTCGTCGGTCAAGGCCGCGGTCTCGGGCGTGGTCATCAACGCACCTCGCGGTCGTGTGGTGCTCGGCCCGGGCGGCTCGCATCTCGATGGCGTGGCCTTGGTGGCGCGCGCCCGGGCCGACGGGACGTTCCAGTTGCTGGACACCACCCAGACGGTTCCTGTTCGCTGCATGGCGGGATGATGGAAGACGTGCTTGACATGTCTGCGAGCGACTTGATGCTCGCCTACCGTGAGGGTGCGCTGTCGCCCGTTGCCGTCCTGCATGCTGTCCTCGACCAGGTGGGCCGTCTGGATGATCGAATCCAGGCGTTCCGGGAGGTGGACGCGGAGGGCGCCCTGCGTGACGCTCGCGCGTCGGAACAGCGATGGCGGCAGGGGATGCCCTGTGGCCAGCTTGACGGGGTGCCGGTGTCCGTCAAGGACATGATCGCAACGCGTGGCATGTCCACGCGCTTCGGTTCGCGCACCGTGCCGTCCGACTATCTGGTCGACGTGGATGCCCCGAGTGTCGAACTGCTGCGACGCGCCGGTGCGGTGATCTTCGGCAAGACGACCACGACCGAGTTCGGCAACAAGATCGTCAGCGACAGTCCCCTGACGGGCGTCACCTGCAATCCCTGGGACCTGACGAAGACATCCGGGGGCAGCAGCAGCGGCGCGGGGGCGGCGCTTGCCGCGCGCATGGGGCCACTGGCTGTGGGGACGGACGGCGGAGGCTCCATCCGTGTTCCCGCAGCCTGGAACGGCGTGTGCGGGCTGAAGCCCTCATTCAAGCGCGTGCCCACCATGGAGCCCCACAACGTGGGCGAGCTGTCCAACGTGGGCCCGATGGCGCGCACGGTGCAGGACCTGGCCCTGATGCTCAACGTGATGGCTCGCCCCTGGCCTCGCGACTGGCAGTCGTTCGGGGGGCCGGTAGAGGACTTCTGCCGAGGTCTGAACCGCGGGGTCGAAGGCCTGCGGGTGGCCTTCAGCGTGAACCTGGGGATCGTCGCCGTTGACCCGCAGATCGCCCGGGCCACGCTCGACGCCGGGCTTCTCCTGGAGCAGCAGGGCGCGCGCATGACCTGGCTTGAAGCCGTCGAGCCGCTGCAGGGCTACCTGCAGAGCGAGATGCACAGCATTCAATGGATGGCCCGATCCGAACAGTTGGTCCGCCAGACGCCGGAACCCCTGCGGTCCCTGATGGATCCCGAGATCCTCGACCTCGCGGAGTGTGGTCGTCGCCTGCCGGCATCCCGTCTCATGGATGCGATGAAGGCGCGCATGGAACTGGCCGGGGCCATGCACGCCTTCTTCGACTCGTACGACGTGCTGGTGTGTCCCACGTTCCATCGCTTCCCGCCAGCGGCACCGGGCTTGCCTCCGGACATGCGAACGGCGCCGCCGCTGACATCCTGGTGCAACCAGACGCAGCAGCCGGCGGCCAGCGTGCCATGCGGATTGAGCGAGGACGGCCTGCCCATCGGGCTGCAGGTGATCGGGCCTCGTCATCACGACGGCATGGTCCTGCGGGTCTGCCGCGCCTACGAGCGCGCACGTGGCGCGTTCCCGGCGCCGCCCCTGGTGCGTCACCACGAGGAGGCTTCATGAGGATCAGGAAGTACTTCAGTCAGCTGGAGGATGTGCAGACCGAACAGGGGCGGCCCGTCGGGCGGCCGGTTCGGCGTGTGGTCACGGCCGCCGTGCTGGAAAACGAGTACGCGGGCCGTTGGCAGGAGGACCTGTCATCGCTCTACGAACTGGGACGGGACCTCGGGCATCAGCTGACCGCCTCGGCGCTGCAGCTCCTGGGCGGCGAGAGTGCATTGGTGGAGGCCTACGGGAAGGGGGCGCTAGTGGGCACCTCGGGCGAGCTCGAGCACGCGGCAGCCCTGCTGCACCCGCTGTTCGGTAAGGCCGTCCGATCGCGCTTGATGCAGGCCCTCTCCATCATGCCGTCCACTGTGAAGCGGGCGGCGCCGGGAGCAACGCTCGACGTGCCGGTTCACAACGTCCTGGATCCCTGGAGCTTTGACCACTTCGACGCCGTCAGCTTCTCGATTGCCGATGCGCCGCATCCGCGCGAGATCGTGATCGTGCTGGCGCTGACCGAGGGCGGGCGCCCGCTGGCTCGCGTGCAGCCGCAACCCGGATGAGCAGGGTATCCGTCCTCATGGGCTCGCGGGGCCCTACGGTATCATCGCCCGCAGCCAGGACAGCCGGGAGCGGCGGTGACAAAGAAACAGGTTGCGCCACGCGGCCTCAAAAGAGGGGATTTGGTCGTTGAGGAGATCAAGCGGTGGATCACGGATCGCAACTTGACTCCCGGCGAGAAGCTCCCGAAGGAAGCTGAGCTGCAAGAGATGTTCGGCGTGAGCCGTGGGACGATGCGCGAGGCGCTCAAGGCCCTGGAAGTGCAGGGCCTCATTCGCCTGAGCACGGGCCCTGCCGGTGGCGCGACCATCGAGCGGGTGACGCTGGACCGCACGTTCCAGTTCCTGCAGAACTACCTGTTCTTCCAGGACATCACCATCGGGGACATCTACGCCCTGCGTCGCATGCTGGAACCCGAGATGGCAGCCATGGCGGTGCCGCATCTCACGGATGGCGACCTGGAGGCGCTCGCCCGGAGCATCGAGATCTCCGATCCGAGCGAGGACAACGTCCACCCGGCCGTGATGCAGCGGATCGAGGACCTGCGCTTCCACGACATCTTCGCCGAGGCCTGCCCCAATCCCTTCCTGCGCTTCCAGTGCCGGATGATCAATCGCATGCTGGAAACCATGGTGGAGTCCTCCTTGCATGCCACCATGGACGAGCACCAGAGCCTGGGCGAGGCCGCCTGGCGGGCGCACAAGAAGATTCTTGTCGCGGCCCGCAAGGCGGATGCCGATGAGGTGCGCAAGCTCATGCACGCGCACATCGTCGAGAACCAGCGTCACCTGGATCTGCTGCAGGCCGGCCTGCGCAGCCGGCTGGTGCTGGATTCCGAGTTGCGTCTCGGAGCGGGACTGCCGGCGTCCCTGGGGCCGGTGAAGCCGCCCCGCCGCCAGCCCAAGCGCTGAGCGGCCGGACGCTCAAGCCAGCAGGGTGTCGCTGCGGCCGTCCCGCTGATGCAGGCGGGTGATCATCAGCCGCTGCATGTCGCCCGTGCCCTCGAGGATGTCATAGGCCTTGGCATCGCGGTAGAAGCGCTCGAAGACCGGGCGTGCGTGCAGCCCTTCCAATCCCACCGCCTGCAGCACGCTCTCGCCGATCTCCATCGCGATGCGGGAAGCGTAGGCCTTGGCCATCGAGGAGTCCTTGGAGACCGGCAGGCCCTGCTCGTGGCGCCAGGCCGCCTTGTGGCACAGGAAGCGCGCGGCGGAGATCCGCCCGCTGATGCTGCTGAGGAGTTCCTTGACGTGCGCACGCCGCCAATGCATCGGCTTGGGCGCGTGGTGCTCGATGTACTCCGTGAGCTCGTCCAGCACGCGCGCGCAGCTCCCGACGATGACCGAGGCCAGCACCGGGCGGAAGTAGTCCCAGGAGCTTTGGGCGCCCGAGAACGCGTCGTGCAGTCTGCCCTCGTCTCCCCGCTGCAGCAGGGCCTCCCGGGGCACGATGCAGTCGCCGTAGGACAGCACGGCCAGCTGGCTGCCGCGCAGGCCCAGCATCTTCTCGAGCCGCACGACCTCGAAGCCGGGTGTGCGGCGGTCCACCGCAAAGGCCCGCACGCCGAATCTGCCCCGACTGGGATCGAGGGTGGCAAAGGTCACCACGAAGTCGGCGCGCGCACCGTTCGTGATGAAGCACTTGCTGCCACTCAGCACATAGCCTTCTGCACAGGGCCGCGCCCGCGTTCGCAGGGCCGTGGCATCGGACCCTCGGTCGGGCTCGGTGATCGCGAATCCGCCCCACACGGGCACGTCGCTCTGGAATCGGGCGAACAGGGCGCGCTGCTGGTCCTGCGACGCCAGCGCCAGCAGCGGCGGCGTCGACAGTCCGGGGCCCGGCAGGGCGAGGGCCAGCGCCGGATCGGCATGGCCGAGCTGCTCCATGAGCAGCACGCGCTGCATCAAGGGCCACAGGCCTTCGTCACCGCCGTGGGCCGGGGGCACGAGGTTGAGATTGAGTGCACGCACATGGACCTGCTGCCAGAAGCTCTCGGGCACATTGCCGGTGGCGTCGACGTCGGCGGCATGATCGCGCATGGCGCGGCAGAGCCCTTCCAGCGGCAGGCCGATGGCGTCGAGGCGTTGGCGCAGCATCTCCAACTGCATGTGGGTATTGAGATTCATGAAGGCGTCCTTTCACGCTGGCAGGGTGTGGGCACAGGCGTCTTGCGGGGCACGCGACTCCCGGCACAGACGATGGGGAAGGCGGGTACGTTCCCGGACGTTCGCCAGGGCGGACGGGCTCACGCGCAGGCGCAGCGCGATGACCTCCGAGGCACCGACGACACGCGCCGGGCCGCATCGCTCGAAGCCCCATCCCAGGCCGACGACGACCTTGCGGGCGTGCTCCTCGGTCATGACGGCCAGCATGTCGCTGATGCCGTGGTCGATCCCATACTCCAGGCAGGCGGTCACCAGCTCGGCGACGGCCTGGCCCCGCTCGTGCGGTCGGAGATCGGGATCGGTGCCCAGGCGCGTCACCTCCCAGATCCGCGGGGATCGCGGTTGCGGTGCATAGGCCAGCAGGTCGGGCCACAGGCGCTCGATCATGTAGGGCGCCGTGGTCGGGAGCAGGCGCAGCAGTCCCGCAATGCCGCCATCAGACGCGCGGTTGACCAGATGAACGGCCTGCGGCGTGTCGAACTGATCGAACTCCAGGCGTTGCTGCGTGGGCAGCTGCCAGCCGGCGTGCTCGACAAACACTCGGTACCGGAATCGGTAGAGCTCCTGCGCCAGGCTCGAGCCGGCGCGCAAGTCGCGGACAACGTCAATCATGGTTGGACTCCTAAGGTGGTGCGAGGCATGCTAGAAAAGGGGTTCGAAGCCCGCACCTACTCAGGCAAGCAGCTGGATCAAGCGGGCGGGCGGAAGTTCTCTCGACGGGCAAGTGACGCCTGAAGTCCGCGTCCATCCGCTCGTGCGGTGCAAGCGTGAGGACGTTCGCCAGCGCACGCGATGCCGCTGGCGATGCGGTCCGCGATGGCCCCTGCCTGAGTGGCCCCGTCCGCGGCGCTGGAGCCAGGGCCCGGGATCAAGGTCAGGATCAGGGCAGGTGGATCAGGCCGAGGCTCACGGCGCGCACGGCCGCGGTCACACGGCTCGCGGTGTCGAACTTCCGCATCGCGTTCTTGAGATGGAAGTTGACCGTGTGCTCTGAAACGGCCATCAACTGGCCGATGTCCCACGACGACTTCCCCTGCGCCACCCATTCCAGGCACTCGCTTTCCCGTGGCGTGAGGTCCACCCAAGGGCCTTTGCGCACGGCGCCGCTGAGTGCGCTGTAGCGGGCATGGAAGATCACCACCATGGCATGCGCCTGCGCCTGGGCGAGTTCATGCGAGGCGGAGGTGGCGCACGCGCTGCCGTCGGTCGCCAGGGTGGCGAGAAAGACCCGGCCCCAGGGTTCATGGATCGGAATGGCAAGGCCGCGGTTCAGCCCGGCCTCGTTGGCCTCCTGCAGGACGAGCTGCTCGCGCCCGTTCTGCACAGGCAGATCGTTCCATTGGTAGGGCGCGATCGTGCTGCGCGCATGGCGGATGACGGGATCCTTGCTGAAGTAGTCCTGCTCCCGGTAGCGGTGGACCCACTGGGCGGGATAGTTCACCGCAACGATGCGATGGTCCCTGGCAGCATTCGCCGTCGCGCTGGTCCTGGCATCCCAGCAACTGAAGGAATAGAGCTGATAGTCGAGGCACTGAACGGCCTTCTCGAAGGCTTCGATCAGATCGGCCACGGTGTCGGCCTGGCGGGCCTCTTCGATGTAGTCGCGCATCTGGTACTCCCACAACACCGCGAGCGACCGGGGCGTTCTTCCGACGCATCCCAATGTGCACTCGCACGCCCTCCAGTGAGCTTGCGCGCCGCTGTTCAAGCGTACGGGGGCCGATGGCTTCACCCACACCTTGAACGCCCCATCGCGTCGCGCGGTGTGCCTTCTCACGGCGAGCGTGAGACTAGCACGGGGCCTTCAGATTCCAGGGGACCGACCCCGCTGAGAGGAATGACAGTTGCCAAGGGCCATCGTCGCGAACGAGCCGTTGTTGCCCGACATGAAGAGGAGCAGGTTGCTGGCGCGATCGAGCGAAGAATGCCTCAGCAAGTCGGTCAGATTGATGACGACGTCGCTGCACATCACATGCCCATGATGGGCGACGTTGGTGGTGAAAACCCATTCCGCAGGCATGTGCAGGCTTCGCGCGACGCGCTCGAAGACATGGCGGTCCACATTGATGGGAAGCAGGTGCCGGAAGTCGCCCAGGCGCAGGCCGCTGGCCTGAGCCGTGCGGCTCACGAGCCGATGCGCGACGAGTCCGTACAGCGCCCGGTATTCATGGGCACGCGCCTGCGGCCGGCGGAATCCGGCGTGGTGCCGGCCGTCCACATGGCCGGCGAAGGCGATCGCCCGGTTGTAGGGATGGTGCCGGGATACCAGCAGGGCGCTCGCACCGTCGCTCTCGAATGAGAAGGCCCCGAGGTTGCGGTAGTGCTCGCCACAGGCACGGTCGGCACTCACGAGCAGCACGCGATCGAGTGCCGGGTCGGCATGGAACAGGCTCCTCATGAGCCGCAGGGCGGCAAGCAGGCTGGCGCAGTTCTGCCCGCTCAGGGCGAAGGACCGGGCGCGGCTCATGCCGAAGGCGGCGGTCAGGCGGCCCGGCAGGCTGGCGGGGGCCGGCGGCGTGCTGGTCGGCAGGGAGTGAACGAACACCAGCAGATCCACGGACAGCGGATCGATGGGATGCTCCTCCAGCAGGGCCTGCATCGCACCCCGTGCCAGCGTCTCGACGGAGGCCTCGCCGGCCTGATGGAAGTGCATCATGCCGTTCTCGTGCAGCTGAGTCAGGACCTCGCCGGGGAGGCCCTGTTGCCGCACCCAGTCGGCGACAGGCCTGCGCGGTGGCAGGTAGTGGCTGGCGGCCTCGATGCCGAAGAGGGACGTCGGGTGGCTCATGACCCGTCCTCCGCGTCCGTCCCCGAATGGCGCAGCAGGCAGCAGGCGGCTTCCCCCTGCAGTCCCACGCTCCACAGCAGGCCCAGCTCCGCCTGGTGCGGGGCCTCGCGGTCGGCCAGCAGATGCAGATTGGCCAGCGCCTCCGCGGCGGCCAGGTGACCGCGCCGGGCCGAGTCCCGGATCGTGCGGACATGCTCGAGCCCGGCTTCACGCAGGATGTGGAGGCTGAGCGCCGGATCCAGGCAGGGCAGCACGGTGAAGCCGATCTCGGCTGGCGTGAGGCTCTCGGCGTCCATGAGGCCGCGGATCGCTCGCGGCGCCTGCTCGCCCATGAGGACCATCACCGCGGGCGCGGTGCTGTCGAAGGGCGAGGGCGCGTTGGGTGCGTTGACGAGATGGACTTCGCCGAGCTGCCATCCCGGGCGTCCCGCGGGTTCGATCATGACGGCCGCCGCCCCGTCCTCGAAGAGGGCGGCGCGGCCAAAGCTCCGCACAAAGGGATGGATCCACTTCTCGGCGCCGACGATGAGCGCGCGCTCGAGTGCCGGCTCCTCCTGGAGCAGAGCGGAGGCCAGCCGCACGGCCAATAGCGCGCTGCAGAGATTCTGCGAGATGCAGAAGACCAGCGGCGTGGCCAGGCCCAGCTCGTACTGCAGGCGCCCGCCGATGGCGTCGGCGACGTCCTCGTTGGCGGACGCATGGCAGTAGATGATGACGCCGATGCCGGGCTGCGCCTGGCGCCCGCCGGCCGCTTGCAAGGTGGCCAGCAGCGCGCGGGCCGCGCCGAGCGCGAGGTCCGAGGCCGTCAGCCCGGGCTCCGCCATGTGCAGGAGTGCCGGTGCCGCGGTGTGCATCTCCTCGATGTGCGGTAGCGGCGGGTCTCCCCAGCGGCCGAACGGCAGGTTGAAGTCACCGCCGGGCTCCGTCAGGTACAGGCTGCTGGCCGTTCGCTGCTGGGCGCGAAGACCGTGGAACCAGGTCCGGGATGGAGGGAGGCACAGGCTGCTGCCTGTCATCGTGCATCGCCACATGTCGTTCATCTCGGTGCCCTCCGGTGGCTCAGGCAACGGGGGTCTGCGTTGCCGGGGGTGTCTGATGGAAATGCTCGGGAAGCAGTTCCAGGTGGATGCGCGACAGGACCTGCCCGTCGATGCAATGGCAGGCCCGCTGCGTTCCGAAGCGCTGAAAGCCGACGCTGGTGAGCAGCCTCAGTGAGCGGGTGTTGGATTCCACGACCCAGGCATTGATGGATCGCCGGGCCAGGGTGTGGAAGCCGAGGTGGAGCAGCGCACGCGTGGCCTCGGCGGTGATGCCCGCATAGGCGGACTGCTGCCGGTCGCGCACCACCCAGAAATGCGCGGTGCCGAAGGGGTGGAGCACGTCACTCAGGACGGCCACGCCCAGCGCCGTGTCCCGCCCCTGCTCGCCGAAGACCCGCATGCAGTAGTGCGCGCTGCGGGCCATCACGTTCAGCGCGGTGGTGCTGATCTGCTGGCGGCCCTGGCCGAAGTCGAACCAGGCATGCACCGAGGGGCGCTGCATCCAGGACTGGATGCGCAGCAGGTCATCGGTCCGCGGGCTGCGCAGGAAGAAGCGAGCTTGCCCGGTCACAGGCGGCTCCCGTGCTTGAGCGCCTCCGGCCTGCCCTGGGACTCCACCTCGGACTCCACCTCGGACAGCGTCTCGGCGACCTCGAGCAGCACCAGACTGAGCAGGCGGGCGTCCTGGAAGCGCCGCGCCGGCGGGAAGCCCTCGACATAACCGTGCCCGCCGCACACCTGGACGGCGTGCCGGTGGATCTCCATGCTGGCGCTGACCAGCTGCTTGACCATCGACAGGAAGTGGCCGTCCGGCAGTGTGTCGCCGTTGCCGAGGCGAGCGGCGACATCCCACACCTGCAGGCGCAAGGCGTCGCAGGCGGTCGCCATGTCCGCGAGCTTCAAGGCCACGGCCTGATGGTGGATCAGCGGATGGCGAAAGGCCGTGCGCTCCTGCGCGTAGCTGAAGGCGAAGGCCGTGGCGGCACGGGCCGCGCCGGCCAGCAGACCGGCCAGCCACAACCCCTGCCAGACCATCATCGTCCGGCAGGCCTCCGGGGTGACCGGGCTGCTGAAGCCGGTGCCGTGGATGTCCTCGGCCGGGGGCAGCCGCACCAGTCGCAGCCCCTCGGCCCGGTGGTCCTGATGGGCGTTCGCGAGCAGTCCCTTCACGGCCTCGGGGTCCAGCCAGCGAAGGCGCCAGTTCCCCGGGGACGAGGGCGTCAGCGCGAGCAGACCGGAGGCCTGTCGCGGCAGCAGCACGAAGGTGGCCTCGCCGGCGGGGGAGGCGATCGCCAGCGGCAGGGCGGTCTGCTCCGTCAGCAGCGCCTCCGCGTTCAGCGGGAGCAGCTTGGCCAGCCATTCGTGATGGCGGCTGATGGCCAGGGCGGGCAGCGACAGCGTGAGCTCGGCCGCCAGGGCCAGGGGCCCGCCGGCGAGCTCCTCCAGGAGCAGGCACAGATCGAGGGGCGTGATGGCGAGGCCGCCTTCGCGCTCGGACATCACCGCGGCGGCCAGACCGAGCTGCTGGGCCGCCCGGCGGGCCTCGTGGTGGTGACGCTCGTTCGCCGCATCGCCCAGCAGGGGGTGCAGGCGTTCGCGCGCGTACCGGCGGACCGGCTCCAGCATCTGGCGCTGGTCGTCGCTCAGCCGCAGGGAGAAGGGCGCGGAGGTGGGGGGGCAGAGGGTTGCGGAGGGCATGTCGGCTCCTTGTCCGTGCTAGGCCAGAATCTCGACCGGTTGGGGGTGGCTCAGGAAGTCCGCGGGACTCGCGCTGCGTGCATAGGCGCCGGATTGGCCCACGATGACGTAGTCCCCGATTTGCGCCGCCGGCAGCGTGACGTCATCCGCGAGGCGGTCCAGCGGCGTGCACAGGCAGCCGACGACATGGCAGCGTTCGAGGTTCTCGCCGCCCATCCGGTTGCCGATCGCGACGGGGAAGTTCCGGCGCAGCACCTGCCCGAAGTTGCCCGAGGCTGCGAGGTGGTGGTGCAGGCCGCCGTCCGTGACGAGGAAGGTCTCGCCGCGCGACACCTTCTTGTCGACGACGCGGCAGACGTAGAGTCCGGCCTCGCCCACCAGGTAGCGACCGAACTCCAGCACCAGCCGCGTGCCCGGCAGCCGCTGGCGCAGCGGCTCGACCCAGTCCTGCATGGCCGCGCCGACGGCACCCACGTCCAGCGTGTGCTCGTTGTCGAAGTAGGGAATGCCGAAGCCGCCGCCCATGTTGACGAACTCGAGGTCCTGCGCGAGGTCGGCCAACTGGCTGACCAGTTCAGCGACATGGCGCTGGGCCGCGATGACGGTGCGGGAGTCCAGGCATTGCGATCCCCAGAACACGTGGAAGCCGACGAAGCGGAGCGCACGGTCCGCGATGTCGCGGAGCATGGCCGGCGCCTTCTCGGCATCGACGCCGAACTGCCGGGCGCCCCCACCCATGCGCATGCCGCTGTTCACCGGCTGGAAGTCGGGGTTGATGCGCAGCGCCACGCGCGGCGTCACGCCGAGCTCCCGTCCGATGCGCTCCACGGCCTCCAGCTGGAACTGCGACTCCAGCGTCACGGTGACGCCCGCGCCCACGGCGCCCCGCAGGTCCTGGTCGGACTTCCCGGGGCCCGCCATGGAGATGTGACTCGCGGCCATGCCGGTGTCCAGCGCCATCCGCATCTCGCCGGCCGACGCGACGTCGAAGCCGTCGACCAGGGTCGACATGTGGTGGATCAGGGCCGGCATCGGGTTGGCCTTGATCGAGTAGTGGATCCGGATCGACGGGGCGAGCATCTGGCGCAGCAGCCTCACCCGCTCGGTCAGCTTGCTGCGGTCATAGACGAAGAAGGGCGTCTGGCCTGCCCGCTGGGCCAGACGCGCCAGGGGCAGGCCTCCGACCTGGAGGAGGCCCCCCGGGGCATTGAAGCTGTCGAGAACACTCATGCGGACTCCTTGTCGCTGTAGATCGTCAGAAGAAGGGGACGGTCGAACTTGCCGTTCGGATTGCGGGGAATGGCGTCGCGGACATGGATGCTGTGGGGCACCATGTAGGGCGGCAGGCGGTCCTTGCAGTGCGCGAGGACGGCTGCGGGATCGGCGCCGAGGCCCGGCGCCGGGGCGATGACCAGCGCGATCACCTGGCCGAGGCGCTCGTCGGGGAGGCCCAGCGCCACCACCTCGCCGACGAGTCCGCTGGACAGCACGGCCTCCTCGACTTCCTCGGGGCTGACGCGGTAGCCCGAGGTCTTGATCAGGCCGTCATTGCGCCCCACGAAATAGAGAAAGCCCTGGGCATCGCGCGTCACCAGATCGCCGGACCAGACGGCGCGCTCCGGCGGCGTGTCCGGCGACAGCGGCGCTTCGGGCGAAGGGCGGAAGCGCAGTGCCGTTCGCTCGGGATCGCGCCAGTAGCCCCGGGTCACGAAGGCGCCGACATGAACGAGCTCGCCCACCTCGTTCGCCGCGCAGGGGCTGCCGTCCGGGCGCACCACGAGGATGCGGGCGTTGGGTACGGCCTTGCCGATGGAATCGGGCCGGTCGGCGGCTTCCTTGGGGTCGAGGTAGGTGGAGCGGAAGGCCTCGGTCAGGCCGTACATCAGGTAGGGGCTGGCCTGCGGGAATCGCTGGCGCAGGCTCGCGAGGACCGGGCGGGGCATGCGACCCCCCGTGTTGGCGAAGTAGCGCAGATGCCGGGTGGCCGCCGCGGGCCAGGTCGCGCCGGCCAGCTGGATCCACAGCGGCGGCACGGCCGTGATGCCGGTGATGCGCTCGCGCTCGCACAGTTGCACCACGTCGCCGGGGGCGAGGTAGTTGAGCAGCACGACCGCGGCGCCCGCATGGAAGGCGGTCGTCAGCTGGCTCAGGCCGGCATCGAAGCTCAGCGGCAGGACCGAGAGAATGCGGTCGCCAGCATGGTTGCCGAGGTAGCTGGCGACGCTCCAGGCGCCCTCGAGCAGGTTGTGGTGCGTCAGCATGACGCCCTTGGGAAGACCGGTCGAGCCGGAGGTGTAGAGGATGGCGGCGAGGTCGCTGTCGATGGTGCCGTCGTCGTCGAGATCCAGGAGCGCGTGCTCATTCAGCGCGGACCACCGGCTGGTGATCGCCTGCGACAGCGTCACCGGCGGGCGCCGGACCTGGTCGACGAGAAACACGTCCTTGAGATCGGCCAGTGCAGGATGTTCGCCCGCCAGCAGCGCCACGCGGGTGGCGGAGCTCACGAGGCTGCAGGCACCGCTGTCCCGCAGGATGTGCAGGACCTGGTCTGGCTTGAGCAGCGGATTGATGGGCACGCACACGCCGCCCGCCGCGGCGATGGCGAAGATCGCCTCGACGGTCTCCAGGCGCTTGTCGAGCAGCAGCGCCACCCGGTCGCCCCGCCGCACGCCGCGCTTGCGCAGGCCTGCGGCGGCACTCAGCACGTGCTTGCGCAGCGTGCCGTAGTCGATGCGACGTTCGCCGTCCACGACGGCCTCCGCCTCAGGGGCGCGCGCGGCGCTGTGGCAGATGAGTTCAACGAGATTGCGCATGGGCGGACTCCGGTTGGGGAAGAAGGTCGGTGAGGTGAAGGAGGCGACGACGCACGCGGCGCAGCAGCACGACGAAGGTCAGGCCGAAACCGAGGCACATGCCCTGCCAGATGCCGAGGGGCCCCTGCGTCTGTGCGAGCAGCCAGGCGCTGCCGAGGCCGGCCAGCCAGTAGCCGGCGAACACCTGCAGGAGCGGCGCTCGCGTGTCCCGGCAGGCACGGAGCACGGCCGCCAGCACGACGGACAGGCCGTTGAAGGTCTGCAGCAGGCCGGCGAGCTGCAGCATGGGCACGGCCAGGTCCAGCATGGCGGCCCGATCCGGGCTGGCCGCGGGGAGCATCCATTGCGCCATCGGTGCCGGCATCAGCAGGCAGCAGGCGCCCATCACGGCATGGAAGGCCGCGGCGATCGTGCAGGCGACCACGACCACGCGATGGATCTCGTCCGGGTCCTCCTTGCCGATGGCGAGCGACAGCCGTGTCAGCACGGTGTTGGACATCGCCAGCGGAATGATGAAACTGAGGGTGACCCACTGCAGGCAGACCGCATGGGCCGCCAGCGCCAGGCTGCCGTGGCGGCCCATCAGCAGCGTCGACCCGGCGAACAGCGTGTACTCGATGGCCATGACGGCGCCGATGGGCAGGCCGATGCTCAGCAGGCGCAGGATCCAGCGTCGAGCGGCCGTGGCATCGTCGGGCGGCGTCGGCGTCGGCGTCGGCGTCGGCGTCGGCATCGGCGTTGACGGGACTGCGGCCTTGCGGTCGTGCCACGCCAGCAAGGCGGCGGCCAGCCCGTAGCTGAGGAGGTAGCTCCAGCCCAACCCCTGGATGCCCAGCCCTTCGCGCGGCGGCCAGCCGTGCACGAGCAGGACGTTGGCCAGGCCATGCAGGAGGGCGCAGGCCAGCAGGATGCGGGCGAGCGGCCTCGCCTGCCCGAGCAGGGGGTAGCCCACCCGCCACGCGCAGAGCCAGGCGGCGGGCAGCAAGGCCAGGGACAGAGCCGGGCCATAGGCACTCGCCAACTGGGTGACGGCCGGGTCCTGCCCCAGTGCCGGCAGGGCCCGCAGGAAGGCCTGCATCGCGAGCGCGCCCAGCAGCCCCATGGCCGTCGACAGCGTCAGCCCATGCCCCAGGATCTGGCGAGCCAGCGCGCGACCGCTGGGCGAGCCGAGGGCGGCCCCCGCCAGCGGCGCCATCGCCTGCATCACGCCGAAGCAAAACAGCAGGAAGAGGGCGGTGATGCTGTTGAGCAGGCCGGCGGCCGCCAGGGCGGGGGCTCCGAGGGGCGCCAGCGTCAGCAGGTCCATCACGGGCATCAGCATCAGGGAGACCTGGCCCAGCAGCAGCTGGCTGCTCAGGTCCAGCGATGCCCGGGCCTCGGCGAGCCAGTCGTGACGCGGGTGGGCGGTGGCGGGGAGAAGGCGTTTCATCGGCTGACTCCCGACTCAATGCTGCACGACGAGCGCACCGAAGCACCCCGCCAGGCCGCTGCTGAACAGCAGGTAGGTGCTGCCTTCCTGCTTGGGCTCGTTCAGGAAGTTGATGAAGGGGTCGCTGCCAAAGACATGACCCATCGGGCCGAAGTGGGCGGTCTGGAGCCGATCCTCCGGCAGGCGCAGCATGGACAGCACCAGCTGCCAGCCCTGCAGGTTGACGTGGTTGGGCAGGATGCGCCGCAGGCTGCTCGCACGGACGCCCGCCTGATGGAGCGCCGCACGCATGGTGGCGAAGCAGGACCAGTGGTACTTCTCGTCCGGCACCAACTCGTGGTTCTCGTCGGTGCCGCGGAAGAAGCGGCCATCCGTGAAGAAGTGACTGCCCTTCACCTGGTTGCGGGCCGCGTCGCGCTCGACCACGAAGGCGCTGGCCCCGTCGCTGTGAATCGAGAGATCGAGAATGCCGCGGATGCCGTCGGCCGCCACGCCCATGAGATCCACCGACACGATCACCGCGCGCCGCAGGTGGGCATGGCGCGCCATCATCTGCCGGGCGAGCCGGATCGCGAGCATCGGCGACACGCAGTTCTGCTGCGCCACGGAGAAGCACAGCGCCTGGTCGAGCCCGCAGGCGGCCTTGATGAAGCCCACGGTGCTCGTGGGCGGGGGTGCGATGCTGCTCTGGACCGTGTGGGTGTAGATCAGCAGATCCACGCTGGCCGGGGCGAGGCGGGCCTGCGTCAGGAGCTGGCGGACGGCCTTGATGCCCATGTCCACCGGCGACTGCGACATCGCGTCGTGGAACTGGCGAACGCCGTTGGCCCGCATGGCATCGATGCGCTGCTGCGGCTGCCCGGTCCGCCGCCCCCATTCCTCGACGGAGACCACTCGCTCGGGCAGGTAGCAGGCCACGTCGGGGATGCCGACGGCGGGAAGGGTGTCAATGGCTTGCATGAGGGGGCTCCTCGTCGGCGAACTCGAGCACGGCGCAGGCGAGGGCTCCCTCGAATCCCGCGCCCCACAGCAGCATCCGGTCTCCGGCTCTCGCCGTCGCGTGCTGCAGCAGGCGGTGCATGCGGACGGGCGCTTCGGCCGAACACAGATAGCCGCCGTCCAGGATGTCCGCCGGGCCGCGCCAGGCCGAACGGAGGCCGCAGCGCCTGCGCAGGCGGCTCGTGAGGTCCCGGCACATGTCATGGGGCACCAGCACGTCGATGTCCCGGGGCAGACACTGCGCGTCGCGCAGGGTCTCCGAGACGAGGGCGCACAGGCCGTCGAGGTCCGGGCCGAGTGGCGCCTCGTTCAGCAGATGGCGGTAGACCTCGCCGACCGGAGGCGGGGTCACCACGCGGATGGCTCGCAGCAGCCACCCGCTGCGGCAACCGCGCTGCAGCAGCACGGCGCCTGCTCCGTCGCCGAGCACGGCCGTGGTGCCCAGGAGCCGGGTGTACGGCTGCGTCCAGCGCTCCGCGGCCGCGACCACCACCTGCCCCTCGGTGCCGGTACTCAGTAGATCAGCGGCGATCGACAGGCCCAGCAGGAAAGTGGCGCCCTGCAGTTGCCCGATCGCGAAGGGCACCTGTCCCTGGCGCAACTCCGCCTGCAGGCGGCAGGCGGCGGACACTGTCACATCGTTCTCCAGGCACGTGTGGCAGACGACGAAGGTGTCGACCTGCGGCACCGGCGCCTCGCTGCCCGGATGCAGGAGCTCCCGGGTGACGCGCAGCAGCATCTCGGAGACTTCCATCGAAGCTTCCTCCGCGACGGCGGACACCCCGGTGCAGCGCTCGATCGTCCCGGCGGTCAGCCGGGCGCGCGCCGTATCCATCGCGGCCATGGAGATGCCGTGCATCTGCAGGTTCTCCTCGAAGCAGGCGTTGATGAAGCGGGCCCGGCGGGTGGCCGGCTCCGTGCGCCGGGCGGCGAGAAGCTGCGGCAGGCTGCGGGAGGCGATCGGCACGTAGGCGGACGAGGCGACGATGCCGATGTCACTCATGGGTCAGCTTCCGCTGGATGAAGTCGACGAGGCGGCTGAAGCGGGTGAAGAGGTCGGCCGAGAGCTCCTCGGGCATCAGCATCAGGCCGAAGCGTTCCTCGATGCGCAGGACCAGCTCCGTCATGTTCATGGAGTCGATGCCGACGTCGAACAGATTGGTGTCCTCGTTGACGAGGTCGGTCTCGGAATTCCCTTGCGCCAGCCCGCTCAGGCAAGCCTTGAGGGTGTGGCTGATATCGGTGGTGCTCGTGCTCATCAGGCGTTTCTCCTATGGGTGACTGCGGGTGCCCGGCCCGGTGGTGTTCAGAGGGCAGGGCCAGTCTAGGAAGGCGTCCGGGTCGACAACACCTCTCAAGGCAGAGAGGTCGGGGCGACGGCCCGTTGTCACGGGGGGTGCGGCGTTGACGGGGGAGTCGGCGAGCGATCGATGATCTGACAAGGACGATCGACTAACGAATTAGGTGAGCGTCCACAAGTTGGGAGGCGGCGATGCTGTGGGGGAGGGGATTGCAGGCCGGCAGCCTGGGGCGGAGGCCCCATCGAGGGGGTGTGTCTGGCGGCTCGGCACCGGCGCACCGATGGCGCCGAGGGCTGCTGCGGAGGCCGCTCAGTTCGCGCGAGGTCGCGCGAGGAGGCCGTCGCCGCATCGCGCGGGGACGGCCTCGAGGGCGCACGGTGATGCGCCCGGAAGGATCACTCGAGGTTCTGTACCTGCTCGCGCATCTGCTCGATGGCGACCTTCATCTCCACCGACACGGCGGTCAGGTCGAGTGCTGCGGATTTCGAGCCGAGCGTGTTGGCTTCGCGGTGCAGCTCCTGGATCAGGAAGTCCAGACGCTTGCCGACCTCGCCGCCCTTCTTGAGGAGACGGCTGATCTCTTCCAGGTGCGCCCGCAGCCGCGCCAGCTCTTCCGCCACGTCGATGCGGATGGCATAGGCCGCGGCCTCGTTGAGCGCACGCTCGCGCAGGGCCTCTTCCGGGAGGGTCTGGGCCGCCCCGGTGCTGGCCAGCGCTTCCTGCCAGCGTTCCAGGAATCGCTGCTGCTGGCGCTGCACCACGGCGGGCACGAGCGGCTCCGCCTGGTCGGCGAGCTGGCGCAGCGTGGCGACGCGCTCCAGAAGGATGGCGACCAGCTTCTCGCCCTCACGCTCCCGAGCCTCCACCAGCCCCTCGACACAGCGGCGGGCTGCATCGAGCGTGGCCTCGTCGAGCTTCTCGGCAGGGGCGCCACCCCGGCACCACTGCAGGACCTCATGGACCGTCAGACCCTGCGCCTTGGGCAACCAGGTCTGCACGGTGCCCTCGAGCCGGGCCAGGCGGTTGAGCTGATCGGGCTGCGGATGAGGCCACCCGTTGTCAGCATCTCGTTGCGTGTTGATACGAATCTCGATCTTGCCGCGCTTGATGTGTTGCCCGACGATGTCACGCAATGCGGGTTCAAGACCCCGCAGGTCTTCTGGCATGCGGAAACTGAGATCGAGGAAACGCCCATTGACGGAACGGGCCTCCACGCTCACGCTGGCAGCGGATTGGACGCCGGTTTCGGGGTGTGGGACGGGTTGCGCACAGGCGCTGGCGTAACCCGTCATGCTGTAAACTGGCATGAGCTATCGGTGGAGCAAGCAAAACTCGATTATGTCAAAGCCGAAACCGGCGCCTTTGCCTGCGGGAACCGTGGTCGGGGGCTACCAGATTGTCAAGAAACTGGCGGCAGGCGGCTTCGGCGTGGTCTATCTCGCTGAAGACCCTGACCACCACCTTGTTGCCGTCAAGGAGTACCTGCCTGCCTCTCTCGCCGAGCGCTCGCCGGGCGAATTGACGCCGCGCGTCAAGCCCGAGAAGCAGCCGCTCTACCGCCTGGGGCTGCGCAGCTTCTTCGAGGAAGGGCGCTCTCTCGCGCAGATTTCGCACCCCAGTGTGGTTTCGGTGCTGAATTTCCTTCGCGAGAACGAAACCGTCTACATGGTCATGAACTACCTGCAGGGGGACACCCTGCAGGACTTCATCGTGACGGCCCGCGACCTCAAGCGGGACAAGGTCTTCCGCGAATCCACCATCCGCTCGCTGTTCGACGAGATCCTCAAGGGCCTGCGCATCGTGCACCAGCACAAGATGCTGCACCTGGACATCAAGCCGGCGAACATCTTCATCACCAACGACAACAAGGCGGTGCTGCTGGACTTCGGCGCGGCCCGCGAAGTGCTTTCCAAGGAAGGCAACTTCATCCGCCCCATGTACACCCCGGGCTTTGCCGCGCCGGAGATGTACCGGCGGGATGGGTCCCTGGGTCCCTGGACCGACATCTACGCCATTGGCGCCTGCATCTACGCCTGCATGCAGGGGTATCCGCCCAATGACGCCCCCCAGCGTCTCGAAAAAGACCGCCTCAGCCTCAGCCTTTCGCGCCTGCGCAACGTGTATTCGGACAACCTCATCGAAGTCACCGAATGGTGCATGTCCCTGGACCCCCTGTCCCGCCCGCAAAGCGTGTTTGCGCTGCAGAAGGAGCTGGCACGGGAAACCGAGCGTCGCTACACGAAGCTGAGCTTCAGTGAACGCCTCAAGCTCCAGCTGGAGAACCTCAAGACCGGAGCCAAGGCGTGAAATTCGGCGTCTACCAAGTGAGTCGCCGCGGCGGTCGCGAGAAGAACGAAGACCGCATGGGCTATTGCTACACCCGCGATGCGGGCCTGTTCGTCCTGGCGGACGGCATGGGCGGGCATCCCGAGGGTGAGGTGGCGGCGCAGATGGCCCTGGTGACCGTGGCCAGCATGTTCCAGCGCGAGGCCCAGCCCGTGCTGAAGAACCCCACGCAGTTCCTGGACGACGCCGTCCAGATCGCCCACCAGCAGCTGCTGCGCTACAGCCAGGAGAAGGGCCTGCCGGACACCCCGCGGACCACCATCGTGGCCTGCGTGATGCAGCGGGGCGTCGCCTACTGGGCGCATTGCGGGGACTCGCGTCTTTACATGCTGCGCAACGGCGAGCTGATGGCCCGCACGCGTGACCACTCCTACAGCGAGCTGCAGGAGGCCCTTGGCCGCCATGCCGCCCAGGGCAGCGAGCGTTTCAACCGCAACGTGCTCTTCACCTGCCTGGGCAGCCCGGGCAAGCCGATGGTGGACATCTGCGGCCCCATTCCCCTCGAGGCCGGTGACCGCATCCTGCTGTGCTCCGACGGCCTGTGGAGCACCGTGGCGGACACCAGCATCGCCCAGTACCTCTCGGCCCGCATCATTTCCGATGCCGTGCCGGAACTGGTGGAGCAGGCGCTGCGCAATGGCGGCGCGCGCTGTGACAACGTGACCGCCCTGGCCGTGGAATGGGAGGGCGACGAACAGGAAGCCCTGGACTCCATCTCCACCGAAGGCCTGGACGAAGACTCCTTCGCCTCCACCATCCAGGCGCGCGGCGAGGCCGGCGCCGAGCTGAGCGAAGCCGAGATCGAGAACAGCGTGCGCGAGATCCAGGAAGCGATCCGCCGCGCCGGCAAGAAACAAGCCTGAAAGGTTTCCCCATGACTGCGACTTTCCGACGCGCCGACGAGCGCGCCGCGGATGCTTTGCGCCCGGTGCGCATCACCCGCCAGTACACCCGCTATGCCGAAGGCTCGGTGCTGATCGAGTTCGGCAACACCAAGGTGCTGTGCACGGCCTCCGTCGAGGAACGGGTGCCGCCGCACAAGAAGGGCTCCGGCGAGGGCTGGGTGACGGCCGAGTACGGCATGCTGCCCCGCGCCACGCACACCCGCGGTGACCGTGAAGCGGCGCGCGGCAAGCAGAGCGGCCGCACGCAGGAGATCCAGCGCCTGATCGGGCGCTCGCTGCGCTGCGTCTTTGACCTCGCCGCGCTGGGCGAGCGCACCATCCACCTCGATTGCGACGTGATCCAGGCGGACGGCGGCACCCGCACGGCCGCCATCACCGGTGCCTATGTGGCGGCTCACGACGCCGTGAGCTGGCTGCTGGCCCAGAGCAAGATCTCGCGCTCCCCGATCAAGGACGCCGTGGCCGCGATTTCCGTGGGCATCGTGGAAGGCACGCCGCTGCTGGACCTGGAATACACCGAAGACTCCGCCTGCGACACCGACATGAACGTCGTGATGACCGGCGGCGGGGGCTTCGTCGAGCTGCAGGGCACGGCGGAAGGCGCCGCGTTCAGCCGCGCCGAGATGAATGCGCTGATGGACCTGGCGGACAAGGGCATCGGCGAGCTGCTGGCAGCGCAGCGCCAGGCCCTGGGCCTGGTCTGAGCGGACAGGGCGGGGAGCGGACGATGAAGCTGGTGCTGGCCTCCAACAATGCCAAGAAGCTCAAGGAGCTGCAGGCGCTGTTCCAACCCGTGGGGCTGGCGCTCGTGACGCAGGGCGAGCTGGGCATCCCGGAAGCGGAGGAGCCGCATCCCAGCTTCGTCGAGAACGCGTTGGCCAAGGCGCGCCATGCCGCGGCGGCCAGCGGCCTGCCTGCGCTGGCGGACGACTCCGGCCTGAGCGTCGACGCCCTGGGCGGCGCGCCCGGCGTGCTGTCGGCCCGCTATGCCACGCTCTTCGGGCAGCCCAAGAGCGATGCCGACAACAACCGCGTGCTGCTCGAGCAGCTGGCGCTGGGCGCTCATGGGGCGCCGTTCACCGCGCGATTCGTCTGTGCTCTCGTGGCCGTGCGCCGTGCCGACGACCCCGAGCCGCTGGTGGCCATGGGCCGCTGGGAGGGTGAGATCCGCCGCGAGGCGGCCGGCGAGGGCGGTTTTGGCTACGATCCGCTGATGTTCATCCCGGCCCTTGGCCGGTCCGTGGCCCAGCTGGACGCGGCCGACAAGAACCGCCTGAGCCACCGCGCGCTGGCCTCTGCCAGCCTGCTGCAGCAGTTCCGCGAGGTCTGGCAGCTGCGTTGAATGTGATGGACGCCGGCCGCTGGGCGGCGCCAGGAGTCTGACCATGTCCCATCCCGACCGGCTCGTCGAGCTGATGCGCCCCGGCACGCTGAGCCTGCCGGCGCTTCCCCCGCTGTCACTCTATGTGCATCTGCCCTGGTGCCTGCGCAAGTGCCCCTACTGCGATTTCAATTCGCACGAATGGCGCAGCGACGCGGGTGGCGCCAGCCTGCCCGTGGACACCGCGCGCGCCTACCTGGCAGCACTGCGGGCTGACCTGGAGGCGGCGCTGCCGCTGATCTGGGGGCGCCCCGTGGTCAGCATCTTCATCGGCGGCGGCACGCCCAGCCTCTTCGCGCCCGAACAGATCGCCGAGCTCATCTCCGACATCCGGGCACGTCTGCCGCTCGAGGCTGGCTGCGAGATCACGCTGGAGGCCAATCCCGGCACCTTCGAGAAGGACCGCTTCCGGGGCTTCCGCGAGGCCGGCGTGACGCGGCTGTCCATCGGCGTGCAGAGCTTCGACGACGCCAAGCTCAAGCGCCTGGGGCGCGTGCATGACGGCGCGCAGTCCCGCGCGGCGGTGGCCGAGGCGGCGGAGGTGTTCGAGACCTTCAACATCGACCTGATGTACGCGCTGCCGGACCAGACCCTGGGCGAGCTGGATCAGGACCTGAGCCAGGCGCTGGCCTTCCGCCCGCCGCACCTGTCCGTCTATCACCTGACGATCGAGCCCAACACGCGCTTCGCGGTGGAGCCGCCGCCGGTGCCCGATGCCGATCTGGCCAGCGACATGCTGGACCTCATCACCGCCCGCACGGGCGCGATGGGCCTGGAACGCTACGAGGTGTCGGCCTACGCGCGCGCGGGCCACCGCTGCACGCACAACCTCAACTACTGGCAGTTCGGGGACTACCTCGGCATCGGCGCCGGCGCCCACAGCAAGCTCTCCTTCCCGCACCGCGTGCTGCGTCAGGTGCGATGGCGCGAGCCGGCGGCCTACCAGCGTGAGGCGCTTGCCGGCCGGGCGGTGTCCAACGAGCACGAGGTCAAGCGCGCCGAACTGCCCTTTGAGTTCATGCTCAACGCCCTGCGGCTCAAGGACGGCGTGGCGCTGCAGCAGTACCTGGAGCGCACCGGCTTGCCGCCGTCCAGCATCGCGCGGGCCATGGCGCAAGGGCGGGAGAAGGGCCTGCTGAGGGCCGACCCCGCCCGCATTGCCGCCACCGAACGCGGTTTCGACTTCCTGAGCGATCTGCAGGAGCTCTTCCTGGCGGCGTGACCTCGGCACCGCACCAGGCTCGTGCGGCGATCGCCGCAGCGGAAGCTTCCTGCCCGATCAGGCGGCCATCACGTAGACGCTCTGCTTCGAGTGCTTGGCATGGCGCTTGGCGTTGGCCGCGGCACTGGCGACGTCCTCGGCGCGATGCAGGGCGCCCGGGCTGATGCAAACGACGCCCAGGCTGATCGTGGTGCAGGGGTGGAAGCGCAGGTTGCCGTGGCGGTCCTCGGCCATGATGCCGCCCGCGGCGAGGGCCTCGGGGTCGAACAGGCCGCGTGCCAGCTCGTTGAAGCGGGTGCAGATCTGCTCGCAGCGCGTCTCCCAGTCATCGCTCTGGAACAGGATCACGAAGTCGTCGCCGCCCACGTGGCCGAGGAAGTCGCGCTGGCTGTCGCAGTGGCTGCTCATCACACGGGCCGCCAGGCGAATCATCTCGTCTCCGCGCCAGTAGCCGTAGAGATCGTTGTAGGGCTTGAAGTGGTTGAGATCGGCGTAGGCGGCGACGAAGCTGCGGCCGCTGCTCAGCAGGCGCCCGATGTGCTGGCTGATGGGGATGTTGCCGGGCAGGAAGGTCAGCGGATTCGCATGGCGTGCCGCCTCGATGCGTGCCTCGGTCACCGAGCGCACCAGGTGCTCGCCCGTCCCCAGGCCCAGGTAGCGTCCCTCGCGAGTGATGATGAAGCCCTCGCGCAGGTAGCGCTGGTCGGCGGAGGTGAGCACGCGGGTCAGCGCGTCCAGCCCGGTCTGGGCATCGACCGTCAGCGGCGAGGTGTTGGCGAACAGCGTGCAGGCGTGGCGACCGTAGAGGTCGTTGAAGAAGGGCTTGGCCCACCGGTTGATGAACTGGCTGCGATCGACCAGGGCCACCGGCTGCTCCTGCGCATCCAGCACCGCGACGGCCTGCTGGCTCTCGTGCTCGTTGAAGAAGCGGTAGAGCTGCTCGTGCGTCGTTGCCTGGCTGACGGCCGGCAGCTGCTGGGCCAGGTGGTCCGCGGTGATGCCCGGGCCGCCCGCGCGGCGCAGCTCGGGCAGCACGGCGATGTCGGCGCTGACCAGCACCGCACGGGCACCGGCCGGCAGCTCGCGCGCGCCGGCCTCGCTCGGCCGGCCCAGCAGCCATCCCTGTCCGTACGACACGCCCAGGTCCCGCAGCACGCGCAGCTCCTCGGCCTGCTCGATGCCTTCGGCCACGAGCTGCGCGCCGAAGGTCTCGGCCAGTTGCAGCAGGGCGCGGAAGGTCTGCAGTTTCTCGGCATGCGCGGGCAGGTGCTGGGTGAAGTATTTGTCGATCTTCACCAGATTGGGCTGGATCTCGGACCACAGGCGCAGGCTGGAGCGCCCGTCGCCGAAGTCGTCCAGGGCGATGCCCACGCCCAGCCGGCGCAGGCGCACGAGGCCGCGGCGCAGGCTGTCGATGTCGTGCACGCGCTCGTGCTCGGTGAGCTCCACGACGATGTCGGACGGCGTGATGCCATAGCGCTCGCACAGCCCGAGGCCGCGCTGCCAGTGCTGGTCGCTCAGGGCCAGGCTCAAGGCGCCGGCGGAGATGTTGATGAAGAGCTTGCCCGGCAGGCGCGCCTGCGCCCAGTCGCGCATGGCCAGCAGGGCGCAGCGCACCTCCAACTCGACGCTCAGTCCCTCGCGCCGCCCGGCCTCGAACAGGGCGTCGGGAAACTCCAGGGGCGAGCCCTCGGGGCCTCGGACCAGGGCCTCATGGCCGTGGATGCTGCTGCAGTCGAGGGCGGCGATGGGCTGGAACAGGGTGCGCAATTGCTCGCCGTCGATCAGGTCGCGGACGCGCAGGGCCGGGGGAACCGGACGTAGAAGGGGGAGGGCCGCTGGCATGCCCGGCACTGTGGCCGGCCTCCGTGACAGGGCGACGACGCCGATCCCGCGCTGATGCGAAAGGAGCCTCGCCGTGACAAAGTTGGCGCCCGGCACCCGCGCACGGCGGGTGCGGCGGGGGTCACACCCGGTTGGTCGAGAAGCCGGCGGTGCTGCGCAGCCGCTCGATGAGGCGGGGCGCGATCTGGCTGAGCGGCAGGATCTCGTCCGCCGCACCGGCATTGATGGCCTCGCGCGGCATGCCGAAGACCACGCAGGTGGCCTCGTCCTGCACGAAGTTGTAGGAGCCGGCGTCCTTCATGACCTTCATGGCGCGGGCGCCGTCGGCTCCCATGCCTGTCAGCATGATGCCCAGGGCGTTCGGCCCGACGACACGGGCGGCGGAGCTGAACAGCACCTCGACCGACGGCTTGTGCCGGTTGACGGGCTCGCCGTCCTGCACGCGGGCAATGTAGTTTGCGCCCGAGCGTTCCACGCTCAGGTGCATGCCGCCCGGGGCGATGTAACCATGGCCGGGCAGGATGCGCTCGCCGTCCTGCGCTTCCTTCACTCGGATCTTGCACAGGCCGTCCAGCCGCGCGGCGTAGCTCTTGGTGAAGCCCGGCGGCATGTGCTGCGTGATGACGACGGCCGGGCTGTCGGGCGGCAGGTTGACCAGCACGTCCTTGGTGGCCTCGGTGCCGCCCGTGGAGGCGCCGATGAAGATGATCTTCTCCGTCGACAGCCGCCCGATGTTGGCGATGGTGACGGGCTTGGGCGCCACCGGCGCCTCGCCCGGCGCCGCGGCGGGCGCGGGGGCATGGTGGCGCCGGATGTGGGCCTTGGAAGCCACGCGGATCTTGTCGGTGATGTCCTGGGCCAGCAGGCGGATGCCGTCAGCCACGCCGATCTTGGGCTTGGCCACGAAGTCGATCGCGCCGAGCTCGAGCGCCTTGAGCGTCACCTCGGCGCCGCGCTCGGTCAGCGTGGACACCATCACCACCGGCATCGGCCGCAGGCGCATGAGGCGGGACAGGAAGTCCAGTCCGTCCATCTTGGGCATCTCGACGTCCAGCGTGATGACGTCGGGATCAAGGTTGCGGATCATCTCGCGGGCCGCGAGCGGGTCGGCGGCCGCGCCGATGCATTCCATGTCCGGCTGGCGGTTGATGATCTCGGTGAGGATGCTGCGCACCAGTGCGGAGTCATCGACCACCACGACTTTGGTCTTGGCCATTGCTCTTTCCCTCGTTGCGCGTCAGAACAGGTCGATGGAACCGCCGGTGGCGACCACGGGCTGGGCCTTCTGGGCGGCGGCGCGATCTTGCTGCAGCAGGGCGTCGGTGTTGGTGGGGGCGAGGCGCTTGACCATGGCCTTGCCGCTGTGGGGCAGGAAGCAGACCTTGCGGGGATAGACGTCCATCACGTCCTTCGAAACCACGGGAATGCGTTCCAGCTTGAGGTAGTCCAGCACGAAGTTGGTGTTGCGCTCACCGACGTTGATGGTGTTCATCCCGCTGATGACGGCGCCGCCGCCAAAGATCTTGGCTTCCATGCGGCCCTTGGACGCGCCGCGCTTCATCATCTCGTTGATCAGCAGTTCCATGGCGAAGGAGCCGTAGCGTCCCGAGTCCCCGGCACCCTCGGGCAGCATGAAGTGGTTCATGCCGCCGACCTGCGCGTGGCGGTCCCACAGGCAGGCCGCGATGCAGGAGCCCAGCGTGGTCATGACCAGCAGGTCTTCCGTGTCGACGAAGTACTCGCCGGGCAGGACCTTCACGGCGGCATTCTTGAAGTGCGCGTCGTAGAAGAAGAAGGACGCCTCGCCCTGCTTGCGGGGCACGGCTTTCAGCTGGGCCACACGCGCGGCGCCAACGCCGCTGGCCTGCAGGGCGCTGACGGCTGAGGTGGGGGAGGGCGTGCTCATGATGGTGTCTCGGCCAGAGGGCTCAGGAAGATGGAGGGGCGGGCCGGTGCCCGGCTCAGACGCGCTCGTAGATGGTCTTGCCGCGCAGTCGGAACAGGTCCTTGGATTCGGTGAAGTTCTCGGAGTGGCCGACGAAGAGCAGGCCCTGCGGACGCATCACCTTGTGGATGCGCTCCAGCACCTTGCGCTGCGTCGGGGCGTCGAAATAGATCATCACGTTGCGGCAGAAGACGATCTGGAAAGGCTCGCCCAGCTGCCACTGCGCATTCATCAGGTTCAGTGTCTTGAAGTCGATCCAGCGCTGCAACTCCGGCTTGACGCGGATGCGGCCCTCGTTGGCGCCCGTGCCGCGCATGAAGAAGTTCTTGAGGCGCGCCTGGGACAGCCCGCGCGAATCGGCGTTGTAGACGCCGCGGCGCGCGGTGTTGAGCACGTTGGTGTCGATGTCGCTGGCGACGATCTGCACCTGCGCATTGCTGCCGAGGGCCTCGGAGCAGGTCATGGCGATGGAGTAGGGCTCCTCGCCCGTCGAGGCGGCGCAGCACCAGATGCGCACGGGCTTGCCGGCCAGCGGCCTGAGGTCGTCCAGCAGCGCGTGGAAGTGGTGTTCTTCCCGGAAGAAGGAGGTCAGGTTGGTCGTCAGACAGTTGACGAACTCCTGCCATTCCTGCTCGCTCTGCGCGCCGGTGGTGGATTCCAGCCACTGGAGGTAGTTGGCGAAGGAGGTGTGCCCGGTGTCGCGCAGGCGGCGGGACAGCCGGCTGTAAACCATGGCGTGCTTGCCGTCGTGCAGGCTGATCCCTGCATGCTGGTAGATCAGCTGGCGCACCCGATCGAAATCGCTGCGACTGAAACTGAACTCGTGGTCCACGGACTCGGCAACGGGGGACGCTGGCAGGGTGGGCCGCATGGATATTGCTCGCTGCTCCTGGTTTATCGGCAAGGCCTTCTGAGGGGCCTGTCGAGTCGATTCTCGGGTGTTTTCCAGTATCTGTGAGCCCGCCGTGGCAAGAATGTAAAAACTAGGCAGGGAGAACTGGTCATTTCGTGCCAGTTTGCGCACTTGGGCGCTGATAGACTGCCCTCGCATCCTCAGGGGACGCTCTTGCCTTCCAGTTCAAGCCGCACACTCATCGACGTCCAGGACCTGCGCCTGGAGCCCGCGCTGCAATTGCTGCAGCAGGCTGGCGCCATGCTGCCGGACACCGAGCCCCACAGCGCCAACTGGCTGCAGGCCGTGATGGACGCCTTGTGCGACCTCTCCAGCAAGGATGCGCTCACCGGCCTGGTCAACCGCCGCAGCTTCGAGATGGCGATGTCGCGGGAGGTCGATCGCGTCGCCCGCTCCGGCGAACCGGCGCTGCTGCTGATCCTGGACATCGATCACTTCAAGGCCGTCAACGACACCCATGGCCACGCCGCCGGCGACCTCGTCATCCAGGCCGTGGCCAAGGCCCTCATGCAGACGGTGCGCCCCATGGACACCGTGGCGCGGGTCGGCGGCGAGGAATTCGCCATCATCCTGCCGAACTGCCCGGCGACCTTCGGCGTCACGGTGGCGGAACGCATCCGCGAGCAGGTGGAGGCCTTGTCGATCCAGGCCACGCCGGCACTGTCGCTCCATATCACGGTCAGCCTTGGCGGGGCCTTTGCGCCGCAATGGGTGAGGTCCTCGGCCTTGCTGTGGATGGAGCGCGCCGACCGCCAGCTGTACCGGGCCAAGGCGGAGGGGCGCAACCGCGCCTGCCTGGAAGCGCAGCCCGACTCCCTGGTCAGCGCCGATGAAAAAAGCATGTTGTTTGCCCTAACGCAACAGGAAAGCGAATGAGTACCACCCCAGCGCCTGCTGCATCTCCCGCCCGGCCCAGCCGCGGTGGCGCCCGGACCCTGGCCGTCACCAGCGGCAAGGGCGGCGTCGGCAAGACCTTCGTCACTGCCAACCTCGCCGCCGCGCTGGCGGCCCGGGGGCAGCGCGTGCTCGTGCTGGACGCCGACCTGGGTCTGGCCAACCTGGATGTGGTGCTGAACCTGCATCCCAAGATCACGCTGCATGACGTCTTCACCGAGAAGGCGACCCTGGAGCAGGCCATCCTGCCGGCCCCTGGCGGCTTCCACGTGCTGCTCGCCGGCTCGGGCATGGTCGAGTATTCCCGGCTGACGCCCGAGGTTCGCGAGAAGCTCCTGCACATCATCGAGCTGGTGAAGCCCCGCTTCGACTGGGTCCTGCTGGACACGGGGGCTGGCATCTCCGACGTGGTGCTCTATTCGGTGTCGTTGGCCACCGACGTGCTGGTGGTGGCCACCCCCGAGCCGACCTCGCTGACGGACGCCTACGCCACTATCAAGGTGCTGGCCACCCAGCAGGACCGCCGGCATGTCGGCCTGGTGCTCAACCAGGCCTCGCGGCCGGGCGAGGGCAAGCTGATCTGCGGCCAGCTGCAGCAGGTCCTGCAGCGCTTCGTCAGCTCGGCGCCCGGCCAGGGCTTCAAGCTCGAGCTGCTGGGAGAGGTGAAGGCCGACGTTGCTGTGCGCCAGGCCGTGCTGAAGCGGCAGCTGCTGCTGGAACACTTCCCGGGCAGCGATGCCGCCCAGTCCATCAAGGCCCTCGCCAACCGCCTGCTGGGCTGAAGTCCGCGCCCAGGAGGCGCACCGCCCGCCAGGCGGAGGTGGCTGTGCCCGGCGTCCCTGTGGCCGCGCTGCTAAGCTGGCGGCATGACTGACCAGGCTGACAACAAGGCGGCGCCGCGCAGCGCCTATGAATGGGTCGGCGGCGAGGATGCCGTGCGTGCCCTGGTGGATCGCTTCTACGACCTCATGGACCTCGAGCCGGCCTATGCCGAGCTGCGTGCCCTGCATCCCACCGACATGGCCGGATCCCGGGACAAGCTGTTCTGGTTCCTGTGCGGCTGGCTGGGCGGCCCCGACCACTTCGTCGAGCGCTTTGGCCACCCTCGGCTGCGAGCGCGGCACATGCCCTTTCGCATCGGCATCCGCGAGCGGGACCAGTGGATGGCCTGCATGCGCCAGGCCATGACGGAGCTGGCACTCGACCCCTCCCTGCAGACCCGCCTGGACGAGGCCTTCATGGGCACCGCGGACTGGATGCGCAATATCGGCGGCTGAAGGGCCCCCGCCAGCCCGGGCGCGGACGCTCGAAGCACGAGACCCATGAAAAAGACGCCGAGGGGGCGAGCCCACCTCGGCGTCCGTTCGTCCGGGTGTCGGCGGCGGCTTACTGGATGTTGAACACGAATTCCTGCTCGAAGGCCTGGCTGCCGCGGCACTGGTAGGCCCCCAGCGCGGTCTGGACGGCGTTCTGCAGGGCGCGCCGGCTGCGCGCGTCCATGCCGCCGGTGACGTTGAGGAACTGCACCTCCGCCACGCGGCCGGCCACCAGGTGCGCCTGCACGCGGAAGCTGGCACGGCCGCTCCAGGTCACCGCAGGGACCTCCGGCATGGTCATGACGTCACAGACGGCCTCGGCGCGCAGCGGGCCGGCCGTGGGCGTGGCGCCAACGTCCCGGGTGCCCGGGATGCCCACGGTACCGCCCGTGCCGGGGCCGTCCACGGGTTTGCTGTGGGTCGCGGGATCGACGGTGATGGGCGAGACCGGCATGTCGATCCGCACTTCGGTCGGGGGCACCACCGGCGTGATCACCGGGACGAACTCCACGGGGTGCGTCACCGGCGGCGGTGGCTCCACCGTGCGAGGCTTGTCCGGCATCTCGATGAGCGTGACCGGTGGCGTTTCCTTCTTGGTGAAGTGCGTGGTCAGGCCGGCGGCCAGGCCCCAGATGATGAAGGCATGGGTCACGATGACCAGGCCGATGCCCTTGGCGCTTCGCTTCGGGAGTTCGAGTGAATGCAAGTCGCTCATGTGCGGTCCTCTCATGGCTGTCTGTGGAATGAGAACTACACGGTGACACCGTCCCGGGCGCCTGTCTGACGGACCGCCGGGAGTCGCCCGTCGGGTGTGCCGCAGGATCAGACTAACGAGATGGCCGCACGGGCGTCAATCGGGAATGCGCCGCAAGGCGGGAGTGTCGTGAGCCCATCACAAGTGGGGGGACTGCAAGCTGGCGTTCAGCTGTGAAGCGGATGCTCGATGGCTTCGATCCGCGGCCTCAATCCGCGGCCTCAATCCGCGGCATCGTTCCGGCGGCTCAGGGGCTGTTGAGCAGCACCATCAGCGCACCTGCGCCGCCATCGCTCGGGCGGGCCTGGACGAAGGCCAGGACTTCCTGCTTCTGCACGAGCCAGCGCCGCACCCGGGTCTTGAGCACGGGTTCGCGCCCGGGAGAGCCGTTGCCCTTGCCATGGACCACTCGCACGCAGCGCATGCCGCGCCGCGCGCTGTCGTGGATGAAGGTGCCGATGGCCTCGCGGGCCTGGTCGCGCCGCAGGCCGTGCAGGTCGATCTGCGCCTGCAGGGCCCAATGACCCCGGCGGAGCTTGCGCACGACCTCGAGGCTGACCTCGGGGCGGCGGAAGGACAGTGTCTCGTCCGTCTCGAGGAGGGACTCGACATCGAAATCGTCCGACAGCGCCTGCCGCAGGACGGCCTGCTCGTCGAGCTCACGCTGCCGTGGCTCGGGCAGTGGCGGGGCGCCGGCGAGGATCACCCGCCCGGTGTCGGGCAGCGGCGTCACCGGGCCGACGCTCAGCTCGAAGATGCGGGCCTCCCGCTCCATCAGCCGCCGCTGGGCGGCCTCGCGTTCGCGGCGGGCTTCCTCCTCGCGCTGGCGCCGCTGCAGCTCCTGGTGCATCGGGCCGAGGTCCTGCAGGCTGCGCAGGGCGGGGGTGTCGGGTTTGCGTCGCATGTCAGATGAGCCCTCGTTCGGCCATGGACACGCTGTGGCCCGCGGCCACGACGATGTGGTCCAGCACCCGTACTTCCACCAGCGCCAGCGACTGCAGGAGGCGCTGGGTGAGCAGCTCGTCCGCCCGGGAGGGCTCGGCGACGCCCGAGGGGTGGTTGTGGGCCAGGATCACCGCGGCGGCCCCGAGCGCGAGGGCGTGCTTGACGATCTCGCGGGGGTAGACGCTGGTCTGGGTGAGGGTGCCGTGAAAGAGGGTTTCCATGCGGATGAGGCGATGCTGGGCATCCAGAAAGAGCACGGCGAAGGCTTCGTGATCGAGGTGGGCGAGTTGCAGCTGCAAATAGGCCTTGACGGCTTCGGGGGCATCGAAGCTGGCACTGCGCTGCAAACGCGACTGCAGGGTGCGCCGGGCAATTTCCAGCACGGCCGCCAGTTTGGCACGACGGGCGGGGCCGAGGCCGCGGGCGCTGCGCATGTCCTCGTGGCGCGCCTGCATCAGCCCCGCGAGACCGCCGAAGTGGTCGAGAAGCTCCTGGGCGAGCATCAGCACCGGCTTGCCCTTGAGCCCGGTTCCGAGGAGCAGGGCCAGCAGCTCGGCGTCGCCGAGGGCGGACGGCCCCCGGGAGAGCAGCTTTTCGCGGGGTCTTGCGGAGGCGGGCAGGTCATGCAGCATGGGGGATCCGGCTTGCGTTAGGCCAAAGGTGCGGCCAAAGGAATGGAGCGGAAAGTCGGCAAGCGCGGGGCGGCATTGTCGTCCAGCCTAAAATCCGCCCCAGCGACAAAGAAACCGGCCTGGGCGCCGGGACAGCATGAACCTCATCCAACAAGGGTCGTTTTTAACCCTGCACTACCGCCTTGCCGGTCCGGACGGCGCTGACATCGTCAATACCTTTGACGACAAGCCGGCCACCCTGTCCCTGGGCGCCGGCCAGCTGGCGCCGGCCATCGAGGCGCGCCTGATCGGCCTGGCCGAAGGGGCGCACACCCGTTTCGAGCTGGCCGCGGGCGAAGCCTTCGGCGAACGCAATCCGGAGATGCTGCAGCGCGTCAAGCTGACGCTGCTGCAGGAGCTGGGCGACCCGGACCAGACCTACTCGGTCGGTGACGTCGTCGAGTTCCCCACGCCGGATGGCACCGGGCGCTACGCCGGTCTCGTGCGCGAGGTCGGCGAGGACTGGCTGCTCTTTGACTTCAACCATCCGCTGGCCGGCCAGCCGGTGAGCTTCGAAGTCCAGATCATCGGGGTGCTGTGATGGGTGAACAGGATCTCCGCACCCTGGGCGAAGTGCTGCTGGCCGAGCCCCGTGGCTTCTGTGCCGGCGTGGACCGTGCCATCGAGATCGTCGAGCGTGCGCTGCAGAAGTTCGGGGCACCGATCTACGTGCGCCACGAGATCGTGCACAACACCTTCGTCGTCAATGACCTCAAGGCCAAGGGCGCCATCTTCATCGAGGACCTGGCGGACGTGCCGCCCGGTGCCACGCTGATCTTCAGCGCCCACGGCGTGAGCCAGGCCGTGCGTCAGGAGGCGGCGCAGCGCGGTTTCCAGGTCTACGACGCGACCTGCCCGCTGGTCACCAAGGTGCACGTCGAGGTGGCCAAGCTCCACCGCGAGGGCTACGAGTTCATCATGATCGGCCACAAGGGGCATCCGGAGGTCGAAGGCACCATGGGCCAGCTGAGCGACGGCATCTACCTCGTGGAGGAGGCCGCCGACGTGCCCCACGTCCGCGTGAAGGACCCGAGCCGTCTGGCGGTGGTGACCCAGACGACGCTCAGCGTGGATGACGCCGCCGAGATCCTGGCTGCGGTGAAGCAGCACTTCCCGCAGGTGCGCGAGCCCAAGAAGCAGGACATCTGCTACGCCACACAGAACCGCCAGGATGCCGTCAAGCTGCTGGCGCCGCAGGTCGACGTGGTGATCGTCGTGGGCAGCCCCACCAGCTCCAACAGCAACCGCCTGCGGGAGCTGGCCGAGCGCCTGGGCACCCCGGCCTACATGGTCGATGGCGCCGAGGACTTGCAGGCCACCTGGTTCGAAGGCCGCCAGTGCGTGGGCCTGACGGCCGGCGCGTCGGCGCCCGACGTGCTGGTGCAGGCCGTGATCGCCCGCCTGCGTGCGCTGGGGGCGACCACCGTGCGCAGCCTGCCGGGCGTGGAGGAGCACGTGCGCTTCCCTCTGCCGCTGGGCCTGGGCGACAAGTCCATGGCCGAGCACGCCGCGTCCCGATCTTGACGCTGGCCGCTCTCTGACGGCCCCACGGCCCCTTTTCCCGCGGACGCGGCCGAGCCGGCCCGTCCGCTGCCTAGAATTCCCTCCCTGAGACGAGGACCCCCATGCTTGACCTGACCCTGCTGCGCAAGGACCTGGACGCCGTGATCGCGCGTCTGCAGAGCCGCAAGAATCCCCAGACCTTCCTGGACGTCGAACGCTTCAAGGCCCTGGAGGCCGAGCGCAAGGCTGTGCAGACCCGCACCGAGGAGCTGCAGGCGCGCCGCAATGCGCTGTCCAAGCAGATCGGCATGAAGAAGGGCAAGGGCGAGGACGCCTCGGCCGAGATGGCGGAGGTGGGCGGCATCGGCGACGAGCAGAAGGCCGGCGCCGAGCGCCTGGACGCCATTCAGCAGGAACTGCACGCCATGCTGATGAGCGTGCCCAACCTGCCGCATGAGTCGGTGCCCTCCGGTGCCGACGAGACCGGCAACGTGGAAGTGCGCCGCTGGGGCACGCCCAAGACCTTCGACTTCGAGCTGAAGGACCACGTCGACCTGGGCGCTCCCCTGGGCCTGGACTTCGAGACCGGCGCCAAGCTGAGCGGCTCGCGCTTCACGTTCCTGAAGGGCCCGGCGGCCCGCCTGCATCGCGCCCTGGCGCAGTTCATGCTGGACGTGCAGACCACGGAGCACGGCTACACCGAGTGCTACACGCCCTACATCGTGAACCGCGAGGTGCTCGAGGGCACCGGCCAGCTGCCCAAGTTCAAGGAGGACATGTTCTGGGTGCTGCGTGGCGGTGATGACGAAGCCGCGGAGCAGTACCTGATCTCGACCTCGGAGATCTCGCTGACCAACACGGTGCGCGAGCAGGTGCTGGACGCCGCCCAGCTGCCCATCAAGCTGACCGCCCACAGCCCCTGCTTCCGCTCCGAGGCGGGCAGTGCCGGCCGTGACACCCGCGGCCTGATCCGCCAGCATCAGTTCGACAAGGTCGAGATGGTGCAGATCGTCCATCCCGAGAAGAGCTACGAGGCGCTGGACGAGATGGTGGGCCACGCCGAGGCCATCCTGCAGAAGCTGGGCCTGCCGTACCGCGTGATGAGCCTGTGCACGGGCGACATGGGCTTCGGTGCCAGCAAGACCTTCGACCTGGAGGTGTGGGTGCCGGCGCAGGGCGTGTACCGCGAGATCAGCTCCTGCTCGAACTGCGAGGCCTTCCAGGCCCGCCGCATGCAGGCCCGCTTCAAGAATGCGCAGGGCAAGAACGAGCTGGTCCACACGCTGAACGGCTCCGGCCTGGCCGTGGGCCGCACGCTGGTCGCCGTCCTGGAGAACTACCAGAACGCCGACGGCAGCATCACGGTGCCCGAGGCGCTGCGTCCCTACCTGGGCGGCCTGGCGGTCCTGAAGGGCTGATAGAGCGCAGGGCGGAATATTTTTCGCCCGTCGAGCACGAAATGCTTGGCGGTTGAAAAATTGACGCTATACTAGCTGGCTTACTCGCTAACAACCACGCGAGCACCGAATCAGGAGAGGTGGCAGAGTGGTTGAATGTACCTGACTCGAAATCAGGCGTACGTGAATAACGTACCGAGGGTTCGAATCCCTCCCTCTCCGCCAGAATGCCTTGTCGATCAAGGACCTAGAAGCCAGCCTCGTGCTGGCTTTTTTGCGTTCCGGCCAGCGTGTCCGAAATCCCTGTCCGATACCCCCTGTCCGACACCTGTTTCGATCGCCGATGCCGGCATTGCTGATCCGCTCGGGTCGGGGCGGCGTGCGCGCCCTCGCATCGGGAGATGCTGAGGTTGCACATTCCCGGTATCGCCAGGATGGCACGAGCGCGCGACCTCCCACCTTTGGGGGCCCCCGAAAGAGCCCGCCTGTCCGGACCCGCCAGGGAGGACAGTCGCAATCGCGGCCCGACACCCGGGCTGTGACGGAGCGGGTCATGCATTTCAAGGAAGTCGATTTCGGGAACTACCGGATCTATGCCGGTGCCATCGAACGTACACGCGCCTACGGCTATGTGGCCGCGGTCGTGGTGATGCGGCTGGAGCAGGGGCGGCCTCGGCAGGAGGTCTTCCGGGACGAGAACATGGCGGGCGGATATGGCTGGCCCTCGCCGGCGGAGGCCTTGCGCCATGCGGTGAAGGAGGGCCAGCGCGCCGTGTCCACGAAGTCACTGCAGCGCCCCTACGGCATGCTGGTCGCCTGAGCCGCACGGTCCAAAGGCTCGGGCGTGGGCCGCGCCGTGCCGGATGCCGCGCTGCACTCGAGGGACGCCCGGCGGCGAGGCGCACACCTGGCCCTGCCTGCGACGCTCGAGCGGGCGCGGCGGCGAGGCGCATTTCAGAGTCGCCATACCGTCACTCATCGCCTGTTTGGCCCTGGCGGCTTGGTGAGGGCGGGGCGGGCGGCTATCGTCTCGCCCCATGCGATCGGAGAAGACGTCCCCCCTGCCCATGCCCAGCCATGCCGAGGCGCGCCGTGCGTTCTTCTCCGAGCTGAATCCGCGCCGCGTGGGGGTCGCCCTGGCCCTGGGTGGCGTGGCGGCGGGTTTTCTCAATTCCATCTTCATCACGCCATTCCCGGTCCTGCTCGGCCGGACGCTGTTCGTCGCCATCCTGGCGCTGATGGCCTTCCTGGCCGCCGGGCAGTGGCCGCGACGCCTGCCGCGCTGGATCGAGCGCTGGCTGCTGCAGGTGATGGTGGTGGTGCTGGCCGTACCGGTGGGGACGGCCATCGTCTACCTGGCCGCCGTCGGGGGGGATGTCGACCGCCTGCTGCAGAGCGAAGGGCGCATCCTCGGCTTCCAGTGGATCGTGGGCTCCGGGCTGCTGCTCGGACCGCTGATCGCGCTGGGGGCGCTGTATCGCCAGCGGGACGCCGAGGCGCGTTCGCAGGCGCTGGGCTTCGAACTGGAGCGCAGCGAGCTGGAGCGGCAGGCACTCGACGTCCGGCTGCGGTTGCTGCAGGCCCAGGTCGAGCCGCATTTCCTGTTCAACACGCTGGCCAATGTGCGGGCGCTGGTCGAGACCGGCTCGCCGCAGGCCGCGCCGGTGCTGCACAGTCTCATCGCCTACCTGCGTGCCGCCATGCCGCGCCTGCACGACGAGCTGGCCACGCTGGGCGACGAGCTCGGGCTCGTCCGTGCCTACCTGGACCTCATGCACCTGCGCATGCCGGACCGCCTGCGCTTCACCCTCGACGTGCCGGCGGAGCTGCACAGCCTGCGCTTCCCGCCGATGGCGCTGCTGACGCTGGTGGAGAACGCCGTGCGCCATGGTATCGACCCCAGCGAGGAGGGCGGCGGCATCGTGATCGGCGGTGAGCGCCAGGGGGCTCGCGTCGTGCTGTGGGTGAGTGACACGGGCGTCGGGCTGGCGCAGTCCATGGGCACCGGCACCGGCTTGCGCAACCTCCGGGAGCGCCTGCAGGTCTTCTACGGCCCGGGCGCCTCGCTGGATTTGGCCGAGAATGAGCCGCACGGCCTGCGCGCCCAGATCCAGTTCAATCCATGATTGCCGCCACCGCCCTCATCGCCGACGACGAACCCCTGCTGCGGGAGAGCCTCAGCCGCGCGCTGACGCAGCTCTGGCCCTCTCTGGAGATCGTCGCCACGGCACGCAACGGCCGCGAGGCCGTCGAGCTGTTCGAGATCCACGCCCCCGACATCGTCTTCCTGGACGTCCACATGCCCGGCGTCAACGGGGTCGAGGCGGCGCGGCAGATCGGGCGGCGCACCCACCTGGTCTTCGTCACCGCCTACGAACAGTACGCGGTCCAGGCCTTCGAGCAGGGGGCGCTGGACTATGTCGTCAAGCCGGTGGATCCGTCGCGGCTCGAGGACACCGTCGAGCGGCTGCAGGAGCGCCTGCGCCAGCAGCGTGCGGGGCAGCTGCCGGCCGGCGGCGCGGAGGGCCTGGGCGCGATGATCGAGCAGCTCGCGCAGCGCCTGGCCCAGGAAACGCAGACCCCGGGCGCGGGCGGCCGTTCAGGCGCGCCGGCCGGGCGCTATCTGCAGTGGATCCGCGCCTCGGTGGGCAGCACGCTGCGTCTGATTCCCGTCGACCAGATCCTCTTCATGCGCTCCGACGAGAAGTACACGCTGGTGGTCTGGGACGAAGGCGAAGCGCTCATCCGCACGCCGATCCGCGAGCTCATCGAGCAGCTGGATCCCCAGCACTTTGTCCAGGTGCACCGCTCCGTCGTGGTCAATCTGCATGCGATCAGCCACGTGACCCGCGGGCCCAATGAGACCGCGGACCTGCACCTGAAGAAGCGCAGCGAGATCCTGCCGGTCAGCCGAAGCTATCTGCACCTCTTCCGGCAGATGTGACCGGGGCGGCGTCGCCGCTCAACGCGGCACCGACTTGCCCTCCACCACGACCGTCTCCAGGCGCCAGATCACGGGCGTCTGGCCTTCCGGCGTGAAAAACACGGCATCGACGATGCCGGCCACGGCCAGGAGCAGCAGGGCGACGAGCAGCGCCGTGTGCAGGCCGCTGTCGGAGAAGGTGTGCAGGGACTGGGTGGTCATGACGGGCTCCCTTCCTGCGTGGGCTCATGCAGGAGCTCCACAAATCTAGGTCATCGCCCGGCCCGCTTCCAGCCGGGGCCGCGTCGATCGGCCATGAAAAACGCGACCCGTGGGTCGCGTTCTCGAGGGACAGGCCGTGCCCGCGGGAAGGGGGCCTCGGCCGACAGCCGTCAGATCGGCTCGGTGCGGGTCATCAGCCAGGCCAGGGCCGGGCCCTGCACGAGCGGGCTCAGGCGGCGGCGCACGTCGGCGTGGTAGCGGTTGAGCCATTCCGTCTCTTCGGCGTTGAGCAGGCCGGGCTCGATGCAGCGGGTGTCGATGGGGCACAGCGTCAGCGTCTCGAAGGCCAGCATGTCGCCGAAGGCGCCGTTCTCCTGCGTGCGCAGCGGCACGTTCAGCACCAGGTTCTCGATGCGCACGCCCCACTGGCCCGGGCGGTAGAGGCCCGGCTCGATGGAGGTGATCATCCCGACCTCCATGGCCATGTTCGGATCGGGCATGGCCTTGGAGATGTTCTGCGGGCCCTCGTGGACGTTCATGAAGTAGCCCACGCCGTGGCCGGTGCCATGGCCGTAGTCGAGGCCCTGCGCCCACAGCGGCGCGCGGGCGATGGCGTCGAGCATCGGGCCCAGCGTGCCGCGCGGGAAGGCGGTGCGCGAGAGGGCGATGGTGCCCTTGAGCACCAGCGTGTAGTCCCGCTTCTGCGCCGCGCTCACCTCGCCGATGGGCCAGACGCGGGTGATGTCGGTGGTGCCGCCCAGGTACTGGCCGCCGGAGTCGATCAGCAGCAGGCCGTTGCCCTCGATCACGGCGTGGGCGGCAGGCGTGGCGCGGTAGTGGGGCAGGGCGCCATTGGCGTTGAAGCCGGCGATGGTGGAGAAGCTCAGGCCCACGAAGCCCGGGCGCTTGGCCCGCTCGGCGCTGAGGCGCTCGTCGATGGTGAGCTCGGTGATGCGCTCGCGGCCCAGCGCCTGCTCGAACCAGGCGTAGAACTCGCACATGGCGGCGCCGTCCTGCTCCATGCATTCGCGCACGAAGGCCGCCTCGGCCTCGGTCTTGCGGCTCTTGAAGAGCGTGCTGGGGTTGATGGCCTCGATCACCGGGCAGGCGGCGGGCACGGCCTCGCGCAGGCCCAGCGTCACGCGGCGCGGGTCCATCAGCACGACGGCGCCGGCCGGCAGTGCCCCCAGGGCGCCGGCGGCGTCCTCGTAGCGACGCAGCTGCACGCCGTCGGCGGCCAGGCGGGCAGCGATGTCCGCCGGGATCTTGCCGTCGGCAATGAAGATCGAGGCCTGCGAGGCGTCCAGCAGGGCATGGGCGATGAAGACGGGGTTGCACTCCACATCGCTGCCGCGCAGGTTGAAGAGCCAGGCCACGTCATCGACGCTGGAGATGAAGTGGTGGCTGGCGCCGTGGCGGGCCATGGCGGCACGGACGTCCGCCAGCTTGGCGGCTCGGCTCACGGTCGCCTGCGGTGCGGCATGCTCGTAGACGGGCGCCGTGGGCAGGCCGGGGCGGTCGGCCCACACGGCCTGGAGCAGGTCGCGACCCGTGGCGAGCTGCACGCCCTTGGCGCCCAGCACCGTGCGGATCTGCTGAGCCAGACCCAGGCCCAGCACCTGGCCATCCACCGCCAGCGTCTGGCCGGGCTGCAGGGCGTTGGCGATCCAGTGCATGAAGTCCGGCGAGACCGCACTCATGACCTTGACCAGCTCGATGCCGGACCCGGCGAGCTCGACCTCGGCCTGCGTCCAGTAGCGGCTGTCGGCGAACAGCGCGGCGCGTTCCAGGCCGATCACCAGCGTGGCCACCGAGCCGGTGAAGCCCGACAGCCACTGGCGCGCCTGCCAGCGCTCCGGCAGGTATTCCGAGAGATGCGGGTCGGCCGAGGGCACCAGCAGGGCGTGGGCGCCGGCAGCGCGGAGCTCGTCTCGAACGCGCGCGAGGCGCAGGCTGATCTCGGAAGTGCGGGTGTCCATGGCTGTCTCCGAAGGGCGGGGCCGGCGTCATGGGCCGGCCCTTGAGGGCGCTGAAAAACGGGGCGATGGCGCGCAGGTCTTGCGCGCCATCAAAGCCCTGCATTCTAGAGATATGCCAGAACCGGTCCGTTCGTCAGGGTTCGTCAGGGGCGAACAGCCCTTCGTCGCCCCGCAAGGCGTGCTGGGCGGTGTCGCCGGGCGTTCAGCGCAGCGCCTGCTGCAGGGCGTTCGTCACCAGGGCGGTGTCGTCCCACATGAGGAAGTGGTAGCCGGCGGCGCTCATGCGCAGGTCCAGCTGCGCCAGGCCCTGGTACTGCCGCTCGAAGAGGGCCCGGGTGCTGGCCTCGGTGCTGCCCATGCGGGCGTAGGCGGCCCAGGAGCCAAGCACGGTCGTCGGCACCTGGATGCGCGGCAGCTGCGGGCGCAGGTCCTGCGTCCAGAGCTCGTACATGGCGTTCGCGGTGGTCTTGCGGTCGCTCTGCAGGCCCCACTGCACGATGGTCTCGATGCGCTCCGGGCCGTGTGCCATCGTGGCAGCCATGGGCGCCAGCTGCGCGCGCAGCTGCTCCGGGGTCGACGGCTGCTGCATGCCGGCGCGCATGGCCTCGGCCATGGGGCGGACGCTGTCCGACGTGGCGGCCGGGTTCTGGATGCCGGCGAAGAAGGGCAGGCTGTCGACGATGACCAGACGCTTGACCGGCGTGTCGGCTTCGCTGGCCATCATGAGCGCCAGCGCGCCGCCCAGGCTGTGACCGACGACGGTGGCCCCTTGCGGCGCCTCCCGCCGCAGGAGGGCCATCAGCTGCGCCTTGCTGGTCTCGAGGAACTGCGCCGAGAAGGCCTCGCTGGCCGGCTGGCCGGCGAACCCGGGCAGCTGGACCATCAGGCAGCGCACGCCGGGCTGCAGGCGCTCGCAGGTCTCGTCCCAGACGCTGGCGGCGCTGTTGAGGCCGGGGATCATCAGCAGCGGCTTGCCTTCGCCGCGCACCGTGAGGCGCAGGGCTGCCGGCGCGGCCTCCGTGCTCATGGCGGCAGGGGCGGCGGCCGGCGTCGCGGCTTCGGCCGTGCGGGTGCTCAGGCCGCTCACGAGGCCGGCGACCGTCATGGTGATGCTGATCAGCAGGGGCAGGGACTTGTTCTTCATGGTGCGCTCCTTCCTTGGGGGGGTGAGCGCACTGTGCCGCGCAGGCGGCCTGAAGGCCCCGCCCATGCGGCGAATGGCCAGCCGGGCGGATCAGTGGCAAGCACGGCCGGCGAATGGCGCCCGGGCCCGGAGCGATCAGCGGGCCGTCGGGCGGATTCAGAGCTCCGTGCGCAGCGCCCACAGCTCGGGGAAGAGCACCGTGTCCAGCATCTTGCGCAGATAGCTGACGCCCCCCGTGCCCCCCGTGCCGCGCTTGAAGCCGATCACGCGCTCGACGGTCGTCACGTGGCGGAAGCGCCAGAGCCGGAAGGCATCCTCCATGTCGACCAGCTCCTCGCCCATCTGGTAGAGGTCCCAGTGTGCCTTCGGGTCGCGGTAGACCTGCAGCCAGGCGGCCTTGACGGCCTCGCTGGCGGCGTAGGGCTGCGTCCAGTCCCGGTCGGTGTGGCTGGTGGGGACGTCGATGCCGCGCCGGGCCATTAGGCGCAGCACCTCGTCATAGAGCGAGGGCGCGCGGTAGGCGGCCTCGACGGCCGCCAGCAGATCCGGCCGGTGGGCATGCGGGCGCAGCATCGCGGCGTTCTTGTTGCCCATCATGAATTCGATCTGGCGGTATTGCCAGCTCTGGAAGCCGCTGCTGTTGGACAGATAGGGCCGGATCGCCGAGTACTCGGGCGGCGTCATGGTGGCCAGCACGTCCCAGGCATGGACGAGCTGCTCCATCACCCGCGAGACCCGGGCCAGCATCTTGAAGGCCTCGGGCAGGGCGTCCTCGTGCACGCAGCGCACGGCGGCCTGCAGCTCGTGCAGCATCAGCTTCATCCACAGCTCCGAGGTCTGGTGCTGGACGATGAAGAGCATCTCGTTGTGGTCCGGCGAGAGCGGATGCTGCGCCGAGAGCACCTGGTCCAGCTGGAGGTAGTCGCCATAGCTCATGTCCTTCGAGAAGTCGAGCTGCGCGCCTTCCTCGCGGACGATGGATTCGCCGGTGCCGGTCATGGGGCCGGCGCTGTGGGCATCGGGTGTGGGGTGGTGGGGGCAGGTCATGTCACGGCCGCTTTCTGGTTGAACTGGGACTGCTTCCATTCGCCGCTGGCCAGGACCTGGCGCAGGTGCTCGACGGCATCGAAGACCTCGGTGAAGCCGAGGTACAGCGGCGTGAAGCCGAAGCGCAGGATGTGCGGGACCTCGTCCAGGCGGCTGGGGTCGCCGGCACGGAAGTCGCCGATCACGCCGCGCGCGATCAGGGCCTGGATCACGGCGTAGCCGGCCTCGTGCAGCGGGGCCGCCAGACTCAGGCAGACCTGGCTGCCGCGGCGGGCGGCGTCACGCGGAGATGCCAGACGCACGCCGAGGTCGCTGAACGCGCCCTGGGCCTTGAGGCCGCAGCGGGCCTCGACCAGCTCGATGAACAGCTCGGTGAGGGCGATGGACTTCTTGCGCAGCGCGGGCATGCCGCCCATGGGCTCGCTGGCCAGGAAGACGTCGACGCCGCACTCCAGCGCCGCCGTGGACAGGATGGCCGGCGTGCCGCAGATGTAGCGGCCGATGCCCGGCGCGGGCGTGTAGTTCGGCGTGAACTGGAAGGGCGCCGCGTGGCCCAGCCAGCCGGACAGCGGCTGCCAGAACCGGTCCACGTGACGCGGGTGGGCCCAGACGAAGGCCGGCGCGCCCGGGCCGCCGTTGAGGTACTTGTAGCCGCAGCCGATCGCGAAGTCGGCATCGGCGCCCTTGAGGTCCACCGGCACGGCCCCGGCGGAGTGGGCCAGATCCCAGATCACCAGGGCGCCGGCCGCATGGGCGAGCTGCGTGACGCCGGCCATGTCGTGCTTGTAGCCGGTGCGGTAGTTCACCTCGGTGAGCATCAGTACGGCCAGCTCGGCGTTGATCAGCGCCGGCAGCTCGTCGACGTGGTCGAAGAGCTTCAGCGTGTAGCCCTGCTGCGCGGCCAGACTCTCGGCGATGTAGAGGTCCGTCGGGAAGTTGCTGCGCTCCGAGAGGATCACGCGGCGTTCCGGCCGGTCCTCGCCCGCGATGCGCAGCGCGGCGGCCAGGACCTTGTAGAGGTTGAGCGAGGTGGAGTCCGCCACCGTGACCTCGTCCTCGCCCGCGCCCACGAGCCAGGCGATCTTGTTGCCGATGCGGCGCGGCAGCTCCATCCAGCCGGCGGTGTTCCAGCTCTTGATGAGGTCGGTGCCCCATTCCTGGCGGATCACCTGCTGCACGCGTGCCTCGGTGGCCGCGGGCAGCACGCCCAGCGAGTTGCCGTCCAGGTAGATCACGCCGGCGGGCAGCGTGAAGTGCTCGCGCAGGGGGCGCAGGGCGTCGGCCGCGTCGAGGGCCTGGCAGTCTTGTCGTTGCTTCATTCAGGGAGCTCCATCAGAGTTCGCGCAGCACCGCGCGCACGGGTGAGGCACAGGCGCCGGCCAGCTTCAGCGGCAGGGCCAGCAGTTCGTAGTCGCCCGCCGGGACCTCATCGAGCACGAGGTTCTCCAGCACGCGCAGGTCGGCGCGCAGCAGCTGCTGGTGGCTGTCCAGGGACTTGCTGCTGGCGGGATCCACGCTGGGGGTGTCCAGGCCGATCAGCCGCACGCCGCGTGCGGCCAGCCAGGCCACGGTCTCGGGGGCGTAGGCGGTGAACTCGTCCTTCCAGACGGTGTCCGCCCGCTCGCAGGTGCGAACCAGCACGCGCGACGGCAGGCCCTCGGCGGCGTGCTCGACGTGCTCGATGCGGATCAGCGGTCCGCAGCCGATGGCATGGATCACGCGGCAGGGGCCGAGGTAGGCGTCGAGGTCCACCGCGGCGATGTCCGGTGCCTCGTTCGCGTAGTGCAGTGGCGCGTCGGCATGGGCGCCTACGTGCGGCGACATCGTCAGCGCGCTGAGGTTCACCGGGCACTGGGGCGACAGCCGCGCCGTCCACTGCAGGCGGTAGGGCTCGTCACCGGGAAAGAGGGGTGCATCCGGGTGCACCAGGGGGGAGATGTCCCAAAGCTTTTTCATGGGCGTCCTTCGTCAACGGCGCGCACCTTAAGGGCCTTTGAAGGGGCGTGGTGTCGGTTAATTCCAACAGGCATCGCGGTGCGTGGCAACAGGGTCCGGCCAACGCCCCGAACGCGGGAATGTCCGTAGTCTGGCACATCTCAAAACTAATTGACACCTAAACTATCGATGCCTAAAGTGCGTCGCAGACCAGCTGGAAAGGCGAGGGAAGATCATGCGCATCACCTGCATCGGCGGCGGCCCCGCGGGCCTCTATTTCGCGCTCCTGATGAAGAAGCAGAACCCCGCCCACCAGGTGCGGGTGCTCGAGCGCAACAAGCCCGGTGACACCTTCGGCTGGGGCGTGGTCTTCTCGGACCAGACGCTGGCCGCGCTGCGCGAGGCCGATGCCCCGACGGCCGAGGCGATCCTCACCGCCTTCAACCACTGGGACGACATCGACGTCCACATCAACGGTCGCACGATGCGCTCCAGCGGCCACGGCTTCTGCGGCATCGGCCGCAAGAAGCTGCTGAACATCCTGCAGGCGCGCTGCGAGCAGCTGGGTGTGGAGCTGGTCTACGAGCACGACCAGCCGGACGACGCAGGCGTTGACGCTGATCTCATCATCGCCAGCGACGGCCTCAACAGCCGCATCCGCAGCAAGTACGCCGCCACCTACCAGCCGGACATCGACCTGCGCCAGTGCCGCTTCGTGTGGCTCGGCACCGAGAAGCTGTTCGACGCCTTCACCTTCGATTTCCAGAAGACCGAGTGGGGCTGGTTCCAGGCCCATGCCTATCAGTTCGACGGCACGCACAGCACCTTCATCGTCGAGGCGCCCGACGCCGTCTGGCAGGCCGCGGGCCTGGACCAGATGGAGAAGGAGACCGGCATCGCCTTCTGCGAGCGGCTCTTTGCGAAGGTGCTGGACGGCAAGCCGCTGATCTCCAACGCCTCGCACCTGCGCGGCTCGGCGCAGTGGATCCGCTTCCCGCGGGTGGTCTGCCGGACCTGGGTGCATCGCCGCGAGGACGGCGTGCCGGTCGTGCTGATGGGCGATGCCGCGCACACGGCGCACTTCTCCATCGGCTCGGGCACCAAGCTGGCCCTGGAGGATGCGATTGCACTGGCCCGCGACATTGGCGAGGCCAAGGGCGATCTGTCGCGGGCGCTGGAGGCCTACCAGGCCAGCCGCTCCATCGAGGTCCTGCGCATCCAGAACGCGGCGCGCAACAGCACCGAATGGTTCGAGAACATCGAACGCCATGCGCAGCTCCCGCCCGAGCAGTTCGCCTACTCCCTGCTCACCCGCTCGCAGCGCATCTCGCACGAGAACCTGCGCCTGCGGGACGCGCGCTATGTCGGCGGCTACGAGGCCTGGCTGGCCGCGCGCGCGGGTCTGCCGCAGACCCCGGTGCCGCCGATGTTCACGCCCTTCACCTTGCGCGGGCTCACGCTGAAGAACCGCGTGGTCGTCTCGCCGATGGCGCAGTACCGCTGCACCGACGGCCTGCCGGGCGATCACCACCTGGTGCACCTGGGCGCCCGCGCCATGGGCGGCGCCGGCCTCGTGTTCGCCGAGATGACGGCCCCGAGCCCCGACGGCCGCATCACGCCCGGCTGCCCGGGCCTTTACACCGACCAGCAGCAGCACGCCTGGGCGCGCATCGTCGACTTCATTCATGCCAGCAGCAGTGCCAAGGTGGCGCTGCAGCTGGGCCATGCCGGCGCGAAGGGCGCGACGCGCCGGGCCTGGGAAGGCATCGACCAGCCGCTGCAGGAGGGCGCGTGGCCGCTGATCTCGGCCTCACCGCAGCAGTACCTGGACGGCGTCAGCGCGTGGTCCCGCGCCATGACGCGTGAGGACATGGACCGCGTCCGCGACGACTTCATCGCCGCCGCCCGCCGCGCCGCGGCCGCCGGATTCGACTGGCTCGAGCTGCACTGCGCGCACGGCTATCTGCTGTCCAGCTTCATCTCGCCGCTGACCAATCACCGCGACGACGCCTACGGCGGCTCGCTGGAGAACCGCCTGCGCTTCCCGCTCGAGGTCTTCACCGCGCTGCGCGAGGTGTGGCCGCAGGAGCGCCCGCTGTCTGTGCGGATCTCGGCCCATGACTGGGTCGATGGTGGCATCACGCCGGAGGACGCCGTGCAGGTCGCCGCCGCGTTCAAGGCGGCGGGCGCCGACCTGATCGACGTCTCGTCGGGCCAGGTCAGCAAGGCCGAGAAGCCGGTCTACGGCCGCATGTGGCAGACGCCCTTCTCGGAAAGCATCCGCAACCGCGTGGGCATTGCCACCATCGCGGTGGGCGCCATCAGCGAGGCGGACCACGTCAACAGCATCATCGCCGCCGGCCGCGCCGACCTCTGCGCCGTGGCTCGACCGCATCTCGCCAACCCGGCCTGGACCCTGCACGAGGCCGCGAAGATCGGCTACGTGGCCGGCCCGGGGCTGGAGTGGCCCCAGCCCTATCTCTCGGGCAAGGGGCAGCTCGAGAAGGAGTACGAGCGCCAGCGTGCCCAGGCCGCGCAGGGTGCCGGCTTGTCGGCGCTGGAGCAGGCGAACCGGGCGATGGGGGTCTGATGATGGCCCACGCTCCGTCCGTGTCTGCTGACCTGCGGGACCGCCATGCCGTCGTCACGGGCGGCGGCAGCGGCATCGGCCTTGCCGTGGCGCGGCAGCTCCTGGCCGCAGGCGCCCGCGTCACGCTCATGGGCCGGGATGGCGATCGCCTCGCCCGTGCCGCGCAAGACCTGACCCCGCACGGGCTGGAGCGCCTGCAATGCCAGGCGTGCGATGTGGGAGACGAGGCCAGCGTCCAGGCCGCCTTTGCCCGTGCGGTCGAGGGGCTGGGGGCGGTGGACATTCTCGTCAACAACGCCGGCCAGGTGGAGACCGCGCCGCTCACGCGCACGAGTCTCGCGCAGTTCCAGCAGATGCTGCAGGTCAACCTCACGGGCACCTTTCTGTGCAGCCGCGAGGTGTTGCCGGGCATGCTGGCCGCGCGCCAGGGACGCATCATCAACGTGGCCAGCACCGCGGCGCTGAAGGGCTATGCCTATGTGGCGGCCTACTGCGCGGCCAAGCACGGCGTGCTGGGTCTCACGCGGGCGATGGCGGCAGAGGTGGCGCGCAAGGGTGTCACGGTCAACGCCGTCTGCCCGGGCTACACCGAGACGGAGATCGTCCAGCGGGCCATCGAGACCATCACCGCCAAGACCGGCCGCAGCGCCGACGAGGCCCGTGCGGAGCTGGCCGCGGCCAATCCGCAGGGGCGTCTGATCCAGCCGGAGGAGGTCGCCCTCCAGGTGCTGATGCTCGCCAGCCCGCTGGCGGCCGGCATCAACGGGCAGGCCCTGGCCATCGACGGCGGCGAGTGTGTGACATGAGCCGCCAGCCCCTGCCCACGACCGAGCCGCTGGCGCCCGAAGCCGACGAAGCGCTGCCGCTGGGGCCCGACCTGGAGTCCCGCGTGGTGGACGACGATCATCAGGCGCTCAAGCTGTGGCTGCGCCTGCTCGCCTGCACGACGCGCGTCGAGGACCAGATCCGCAACCGCCTGCGCCAGCAGTTCGACACCACCCTGCCGCGCTTTGACCTGCTGGCCCAGCTCGAGCGCCATCCCGAGGGCCTGAGCATGCGCGAGCTGTCGCAGCGGCTGATGGTGACGGGCGGCAACGTGACGGGCGTGGTCGACCAGCTGGAGGCCGAATCCCTGGTACAACGCCAGCCCCACGCCAGCGACCGACGCTCCTTCACCGTGACCCTGACGCCCGCCGGCCGGCGCCTCTTCCGCCGCATGGCCGCCACGCACGAGGCCTGGGTGGTGGAGCTGCTGGGCGGCTGGACGGCGGCACAGAAGAGCGAGGTCTACGGCCTGCTGGCGCATCTCAAGCTGCATCTGGCGGGCCTTGAATCCGGCCGCACGCCGCCCCGGTCCTCGAAGCCGGGCAAGGCTGGCAAGTCACCCGCGACACCGCGTCGCAAAGGAAGTCCATGAGCAAACCCATCAGCCCCCATCTCGCCAACGGCAACAGGATCAGCCTGGCCGGCTTCGCGCCTCAGCACTTCCGCTGGGAGCAGCGCGGGGCGGTCGGCCTGGTCACGCTGAACCGGCCCGATCGCAAGAACCCGCTGACCTTCGACTCCTATGCCGAGCTGCGGGACCTGTTCCGCAACCTGAGCTATGTCGAGGAGATCAAGGCCATCGTGGTGCAGGGCGCGGGGGAGAACTTCTGCTCCGGCGGCGACGTGCACGAGATCATCGGCCCGCTCACGCAGATGAGCATGCCGGACCTGCTGGCCTTCACGCGCATGACAGGCGACCTCGTCAAGGCCATGCGCGCCTGCCCGCAGCCGGTGTTCGCGGCGATCGACGGCGTGTGTGCCGGTGCCGGCGCGATCATGGCGATGGCCTCCGATCTGCGGGTGGCCACGGCCCGTTCCAAGACCGCCTTCCTGTTCACGCGCGTCGGCCTGGCCGGCTGCGACATGGGCGCCTGCGCGATCCTGCCGCGCATCGTGGGCCAGGGGCGGGCGTCCGATCTGCTGTACAGCGGCCGTTCGCTCGGCGGCGAGGAAGGCCTGCAATGGGGCTTCCACAACCGCCTCGCCGCGCCGGACGAGCTGCTCGAGACGACGATGGCATGGGCCGCCGAGATCGCCACCGGCCCGAGCTTCGGCCACGCGATGACCAAGCGCATGCTGCACCAGGAATGGAGCATGGGCGTGGACGAGGCCATTGAGTCGGAGGCCCAGGCGCAGGCGATCTGCATGATGACGCAGGACTTCCATCGCGCCTATCACGCCTTCGTGGCCAAGCAGCGCCCCGTCTTTGAAGGGGATTAGGACCACCCCCTACCGGCTTCGCCGGCCCCCTCAAGGGGGCGAGACCAGAGGACCGGCGGAGCCGGATCCTCGGTCTCCACGCGGTAATTAGTGGACTGCAAAGGATGAGTGATGAATGAGGATCACGCGGCGTTGAGGCATCTGGCCTGGCCCTTTTTCGAGGAGCGCCATCGGGAACTCGCCCATGGGCTGGAAGCCTGGTGCACCGAGCATCTGCACGCGGGGCACGGGGCGGATGTGGACGCCGAATGCCGGGCGCTGGTGAAGGCGCTGGGGCAGGGCGGCTGGCTGCGGCATGCGGTCGCAGGCCAGGCGCTGGGCGGGGCGGCGGAGGTGATCGATACGCGGTCCATCTGCCTGCTGCGCGAGACGCTGGCGCGGCACCACGGGCTTGCCGACTTCGCGTTCGCGATGCAAGGCCTGGGCAGCGGGGCGATCTCGCTGGCGGGGACGGACGCGCAGCGGGCGCGCTACCTGCCGCGGGTGGCCGCGGGCGAGGCGCTGGCTGCGTTCGCGCTGTCCGAGCCCGAGGCCGGCTCCGACGTCGCGGCGATGCAGTGCAGCGCCGTCCCCGACGGTGACGACTATGTGCTCAACGGCGAGAAGACCTGGATCTCCAACGGCGGCATTGCCGACTTCTACGTGCTCTTCGCCCGCACCGGCGAAGCGCCCGGCGCGCGCGGCATTTCCGCCTTCATCGTCGATGCGGGGCTGCCGGGCTTCGAGATCGCCGAGCGCATCGAGGTGATCGCCCCGCATCCGCTCGCGCGGCTGCGATTCACGGATTGCCGCGTGCCGCGCAGCCAGTTGATCGGCATGCCCGGCGAAGGCTTCAAGATCGCGATGCGCACGCTGGATGTGTTCCGCACATCGGTGGCCGCCGCAGCGCTGGGCTTCGCCCGCCGCGCCTTGCAGGAGGGCTTGAGCCAGGCGCAGTCGCGGCCCATGTTCGGCGGCCATCTGGCGGACCTGCCGCTGGCACAGGCCAAGCTCGCGGACATGGCCTGCGGCGTCGACAGCTCGGCCCTGCTGGTCTATCGCGCGGCCTGGCAGCGGGACCAGGGCCAGCCCATCACCCGCGAGGCCGCCATGGCCAAGCTCATGGCCACCGAAACGGCGCAGCAGGTGATCGACGCCGCGCTGCAGCTGCATGGCGGCCGCGGCGTGCGCAGCGGGGAGATCGTGGAGTCCCTCTACCGGGAGGTCCGCGCCCTGCGCATCTACGAGGGCGCCAGCGAGGTGCAGCAGCTGATCATCGGCCGCGACCTGCTCAAGAACGGCTGAAGCCCAGCCCCATCCCGACTGACGGACGACCACACAGAACACACGAGGAGACCGTCCATGCATCGCAGTGCCCATGTCGACACCTTTGCCCGTGACCGGCTGCCGCCGCCCGAGCAGTGGCCCGAGCTGCTGTTCGAGCTGCCCTCGCTGCAGTTCCCCGAGCGCCTGAACTGCGCGAGCGAGCTGCTGGACGCCTGGGTGGCGCAGGGGCAGGGGGACAGGACTTGCCTGACCGGCAGTCGCCACCACTGGACCTATGCGCAGCTGCAGGCCGAGGCGAACCGCATCGCCCACGTGCTGGTGCAGGACATGGGCGTGGTGCCCGGCAACCGCGTGCTGCTGCGCGGGGGCAATTCGCCCATGCTGGCGGCCTGCTGGTTCGCCATCCAGAAGGCCGGGGCCATCGCGGTGGCGACCATGCCGCTGCTGCGTGCCAAGGAGCTGGGGCAGATCATCGCCAAGGCGCAGGTGACCCACGCCCTGTGCGACGCGGCGCTGGGCGCCGAGCTGGCCCAGGCGCAGACGGACCATCCGGTGCTGCAGCGCGTCGTCCATTACCACGGGGAGGGCGCCGATGGCCTGGAAGCGCTGGCCGCCGGCAAGCCGGCGCAGTTCAGCAATGTGGACACTGCCTCGGACGACGTCTGCCTCATCGCCTTCACCTCCGGCACCACCGGCCAGCCCAAGGGCACGATGCACTTCCACCGGGACGTGATGGCCATCTGCCGCTGCTGGCCCCCGCACTGCCTGCGGGCCACGGCGGACGATGTCTTCATCGGGTCGCCGCCGCTGGCCTTCACCTTCGGTCTGGGCGGCCTGGTGCTGTTCCCGATGAGCGTGGGCGCTTCCAGCGTGCTGCTGGAGAAGGCGACGCCGGACGTGCTGCTCGGCGCCATCGCGCAGCATCGCGCCACGGTGTGCTTCACGGCGCCCACCAGCTACCGCGCGATGGCCGCGCAGGTCGCGCAGCACGACCTCCGCTCGCTGCGCAAGTGCGTCAGCGCCGGCGAGGCGCTGCCGGCGGCCACGCGGGCGCTGTGGAAGGAAGCGACCGGCATCGAGCTGATCGACGGCATCGGCGCGACCGAGATGCTGCACATCTTCATCTCCCACGACGAGGCCGGCGCCCGCCCCGGGGCGACGGGCCGCGTGGTGCCCGGCTACCAGGCCTGCGTGCTGGACGACGAGGGCCAGGTCTTGCCAGCCGGCAGAATCGGACGCCTGGCCGTGAAGGGCCCCACCGGCTGCCGCTATCTGGACGACGAGCGGCAGCGCCAGTACGTCCTCAAGGGCTGGAACCTGACCGGCGACGCCTATCTGCAGGACGCCGACGGCTACTTCGTCTACCAGGCGCGCACGGACGACATGATCATCTCCGGCGGCTACAACATCGCCGGCCCCGAGGTGGAGTCCGCGCTGCTGGCCCACCCGGCCGTGGCGGAATGCGGCGTGATCGGCCAGCCGGACGAGGAGCGCGGGCAGGTCGTGAAGGCCTTCGTCGTGCTGCGCCCGGGTCACGAGGCGGGACCCGATCTGGTCCGGCAGTTGCAGGACTACGTCAAAGCCACGATTGCGCCCTACAAGTACCCCCGTGCGATAGAGTTCCTGCCCAGCCTGCCGCGCACCGAAACCGGCAAGCTCCAGCGCTTCCGCCTGCGCCAGCCCTGAGCGAACGCAGCCTTTCCTGACGACAACGCCCCCATGGACCGGATGGAGACCCGCATGAGCCTGCCTGACCCCCTCAAGAAGCAAGACCTGACCCCGCTGTTCGCCGCCGCCTGCGCGCTGGCCCTGGCCGCGAGCCCGGCGATGGCGGCCGACAAGATCAAGGTCGGGATGCTGAGCACCCTGTCCGGCGCTGGTGCCGGCCTGGGCGTGGACATCCGCGACGGCTTCAACCTCGCGCTCAAGCACAAGGGCGGCAAGCTCGGCGGCCTGCCCGCCGAGGTGGTGGTCGCCGATGACCAGCAGAACCCCGACGTCGCCAAGCAGGCCACCGACCGCCTGCTCAAGCGCGACAAGGTCGACGTGATGACCGGCGTCGTGTTCTCCAACATCATGCTGGCCGTCGGTCCCGGCATCTTCGACAGCAAGACCCCCTACGTCTCTGCCAACGCCGGCCCCTCGCAGTACGCCGGCGAGCAGTGCAACCCCTACTTCTTCAATGTCGCCTGGCAGAACGACAACCTGCACGAGGCCGTTGGCAAGGTGGTCACGGACAAGGGCTTCAAGAAGGTCGTGGTGATCGCGCCGAACTACCCGGCCGGCAAGGATGCCGTCAGCGGCTTCAAGCGCTTCTACAAGGGCGCCGTGGCCGATGAGATCTACACCAAGCTGGGCCAGCTGGACTACGCTGCCGAGCTGGCGCAGGCCCGCGCCGCCAAGCCGGACGCGATGTACATCTTCCTGCCGGGCGGCATGGGCATCAACTTCATCAAGCAGTTCGTGGGCGCGGGGCTCTCGCGGGACATCACGCTCTTCGGCCCCGGCTTCTCGGCGGACGAGGATGTGATCAAGGCCGTGGGCGAGCCGATGCTGGGCATGTTCAACAGCTCGCACTGGGCGCACGACATGGACAACGCGGCGAACCGGCAGTTCGTGGCCGACTTCCAGAAGGAGTACGGCCGGCTGCCCTCGCTGTACGCCAGCCAGGGCTACGACGCCGCCCTGCTGATCGATGGCGCCGTGGCGGACGTGAAGGGCCGGATCGAGGACAAGCCGGCGCTGCTGAAGGCGCTGAAGGCCGCCCATTTCACCTCGGTGCGCGGGCCCTTCAGGTTCAACAGCAACCAGTACCCCATCCAGGACTACTACCTGCGCATCATCGGCAAGGACGCCCAGGGCCGCGTGACCAACAAGACGCTGGGCAAGATCTTCAGCCAGCACGCGGATGCCTATGCGCCGCTGTGCAAGATGAAATGACCCCCCGCGACCGGCTGCGCCGGCCTTGCAGACCGCGCCAGGCCAGAGGCCCGGCCCTTCGGCAGGCACAAACGCCCAGGCGTTTGTGTCCGACCTCAGCCCCCCAGGGGGCGTGAGTGACGGCCCGGCGGCGCCGGATCCGCGCTCCCCGTTGGAAGGGGCACCCCGCACCTGGCGGTGGGGGCTCCCTGGTGGCGCGGTGAGAACGGTGGCCGCGTTTTCCGCTTGAACATTCGATGTGAGTACTAAGACCGGTCATGGATCTTGTTCTTGTTGCTGAACAGTTGCTGAACGGCCTGCAGTTCGGGCTGATGCTCTTCCTGCTGGCGGCCGGGCTGACGCTGGTGTTCGGGATCATGGACATGATCAACCTGGCCCATGGCTCGCTGTACATGGTCGGGGCCTATCTGGCGGCGGCGGTGGGCGGCGCCACGGGCAGCTTCGGGCTCGGGCTGCTGGCGGCCGTCACCGGCACGGCGGTGCTGGGCATGCTGCTGGAGCTGAGCCTGCTGCGGCGGCTCTATCAGCGGGACCACCTCTCGCAGGTGCTGGCCACCTTCGCGCTGATCCTGATGATCAACGAGGGCGTGCGCATGATCTGGGGCGAGCAGCCCTTGATGCTCAACACGCCGGCGGCGCTGTCCGGGCCCGTCGAGCTGCTGCCGGGCCTGCTGTACCCGGCCTACCGTCTGCTCATCATCGCGGTGGGCCTCGTCGTGGCGCTGGCGCTGTGGTGGGGCGTCACGCGGACGCGGGTCGGCATGTGGGTGCGCGCGGGCGCCTCGAACCGGGCCATGGCGCAGGCCCTGGGCGTGGACATCCGACGGCTCTTCACGCTGGTCTTCGGCCTCGGCGCGGCGCTGTGCGCGCTGGCGGGCGGGCTGCTGGGGCCGCTGCTGGCCGTTCAGGTCGGCATGGGCGAGAGCATCCTCATCCTGGCCTTCGTGGTCATCGTGATCGGCGGCATCGGCTCCATCCGCGGGGCGCTGGTCGGCTCGCTGCTGGTGGGGCTCGTGGACACGGCCAGCCGCACGCTGCTGCCGGCGGCGCTGCGGGCGCTGGCCTCGCCGGAGCTGGCCTCCAGCCTCGGGCCCGCGCTGGCGTCCATCCTGATCTACGTGTTGATGGCCGGGGTGCTGTTCTGGCGTCCGCAGGGGCTGTTCCCTGCGCGGCGCTGACCCAGCACCCAGGCCCGATGAGTCCCTGAACGACGTACCGCATGAGCGCTTCCACTCTTTCCGCCGCCAAGCCGATCCGGCTCGACCACCCCGGGCTCGGCCCATGGGGTCAGGTCTTGCTTCTGGCCCTGCTGGCGGGTCTGCCCTGGCTGCTCCAGCGGCTTGGCCTGGAGTTCTACACCGTGGTCGCGACGCGGGTGCTGATCTTCGCCATCGCGGCCAGCAGCCTCAACCTCATCCTGGGCTTCGGCGGGCTCGTGAGCTTTGGCCACGCGGCCTTCATGGGCCTGGGCGGCTATGCCGTGGGCGCGCTGACGAACGGCGGCGGCCTCGGCCAGCAGGCGCTGGTGGCCTGGCCCCTGGCGATGGCGGTGAGTGCCAGCGCGGCCGCCCTGGTGGCCTTCGTGGCGCTGCGCACGCGGGGCGTGTACTTCATCATGATCACGCTGGCCTTCGCGCAGATGTTCTATTACCTGATGGTCTCGCTGCGGGCCTATGGCGGGGACGATGGCCTCCCGATGCCGCAGCGCTCGCTGCTGCCGGGCGTCGACCTCAAGGACGACACCAGCTTCTACCTGTGCGTGCTCGCCTGCTTGGCGCTGTGCATGGGCGGCCTGCAGCGCCTGCTCAATTCACCCTTCGGCCTGCTGCTGCAGGGCGTGCGCGAGAACGAAGGCCGCATGCGCGCACTGGGGGCGCCGATCTTCGGCCTGCAGGCCAGCGCCTTCATCCTGGCCGGCGCGCAGGCCGGGTTGGCCGGGGCGCTGCTGGCCAATCTCAACGGGCTGGTGAGCCCGCAGATGCTGCATTGGTCGCAATCCGGCCAGCTGATGGTGATGGTGATCCTGGGCGGCGCCGGCGCGCTGTGGGGCGGCCCGCTGGGGGCGGCCGTCTTCCTGCTGCTGGAGGAGCTGCTGTCGGCCTACACGCTGCACTGGCAGCTGGCGCTCGGCGCGCTGCTGCTGGCGGTGGTGATGCTGGCGCCGCAGGGCCTGGCAGGCCTGGCGGGCAGCCTGCGCGACCGCTGGCGCGCACGGCAGGGGCGTGGCGGTGCGGGATCGGATGGCGGGGAGGGTGCCCATGGCTGAGCTGCTGCGGGTCGAATCCCTCGTCAAGACCTTCGGCGCCCTGCGCGCCACGGACGAGGCCAGCTTCGAAGTGATGGAAGGCGAGGTGCACGCGCTCATCGGCCCGAACGGGGCCGGCAAGACCACGCTGATCCACCAGATCGCGGGCGGCCTGCGACCGGACGGCGGCCGCATCCACTTCCGCGGGCAAGACCTGGCCCCCTTCGGCATGGCGGCGCGCGTGCAGGCCGGGCTGGTGCGCAGCCACCAGATCACCAGCATCTTTGCGCGCTGCAGCGTGCTGGACAACCTCGTGCTTGCCGTCCAGACCCGCCGGGGCGGGGCCCATCAATGGTGGCAGGCCCGCCGGCATCAGATCGTGGTGATCGCCGAGGCCGAGGCGCTGGCGCAGAAGGTCGGCCTGAGCGCACAGCTGGACCGCGCCGCCGGCAGCCTGTCCCATGCCGAGCAGCGCCAGCTGGAGATCGGCCTGGCGCTGGCCGCCAAGCCGCGCCTGCTGCTGCTGGACGAACCCATGGCCGGCATGGGGCCGGACGAGTCCGAGCGCATGCTGGAGCTGCTGCAGCTGCTGCGCCTGAACATGACGCTGCTGCTGGTGGAGCACGACATGGACGCCGTCTTCCGCCTCGCCACGCGCATCTCGGTGCTGGTGGGCGGGCGGGTGATCGCCACCGGCACGCCCGAGCAGATCCGCAGCCACGCCGGCGTGCGCGAGGCCTATCTGGGGGACGAGGGGCCTCCCCACGTCACGCAGGAGGCGGCCACATGAGCGAACCGGTGCTGGAAGTGCGCGGCCTCGAGGCGGCCTACGGGCGCAGCCCGGTGCTGTTCGGCGTGGACCTGGAGGTGCGCCAGGGCGAGGTGCGCTCGCTGCTGGGCCGCAATGGCATGGGCAAGAGCAGCCTGATCAAGTGCCTCGTCGGCTGGCTGAAGCCCAGCGCCGGGCGCATCCGCCTGTGCGGTGAGGACGTCACCGGCTGGGCGCCCGAGCGCATTGCCCGCCAGGGGCTGGCGCTGGTGCCGGAGGGCCGGCAGATCTTTCCGAACCTGAGCGTCGAGGAGAACCTCGTCGCCTTCGCGGCCAACCGCCGCGGCCTGACCGCGCCCTGGACGCTGGGCCGTGTCTACGAGGCCTTCCCGCGGCTGGCCGAGCGGCGGCACCACGGCGGCGCGCAGCTCTCCGGCGGCGAGCAGCAGCTGCTGGCCATCGCCCGCGCATTGATGACCAACCCGCAGCTCCTGATCCTGGACGAGGCCACCGAAGGCCTGGCGCCCCTGGTGCGCGAGGAGATCTGGCGCGTGCTGGACCAGCTCCGCAGCCGCGGGCAGACGATCCTGGTGGTCGACAAGTACGTCCAGCGGCTCGTGCGCCTGGGCGACGCCCATCACATCATGGAGCGCGGCCGGATGGTCTGGCAGGGCGACTCCCCCGCGCTCGAGGCCGATCCGGCCCTGTGGGAGCGCCACCTCGGCGTGTGAGGACCGCATCATGGACGCTGCCACCCCCCGATTCGTCTTCGCCCGCGAGGAGCGCGTGCGCTTCGGCCACTGCGATCCGGCCGGCATCGTCTTCTACCCGCGCTACTACGAGATGCTCAATGCCGTGGTCGAGGACTTCTTCACCTTGGGCCTGGGCATCCCCTTCGATCAGCTGCTGGGTCCGCGCCGCGTGGGGCTGCCCACCGTGCAGCTCGACAGCGGCTTCGAGCGCATCAGCCGCATGGGCGATGTGCTCGTGCAGCGCGTGGCCATCGAGCATCTCGGCCGCAGCTCCCTGCGCCTTTTCCATCACTACGAGGGCCCCGACGGACGACGGGCCTGGTTCCGCCAGTCGCTGGTCTGCACGTCCCTGGAGACCCACCGTGCCCAGCCTCTGCCCGATGACGTTCGCAGCGCCTTGCTCGCCTTGAGCGGCCTGCCGGAAAGCACCCCATGACCTCCACGCACAAGACCGTTCTCCAGCCCGCCGACTGGGCCGCGCCCAAGGGCTATGCCAATGGCGTGGCCGCCAGCGGCCGCCAGATCTTCGTCGCCGGCCAGATCGGCTGGAACGCGCAGTGCCAGTTCGAGAGCGACGACTTTGTCGATCAGGTCCGCCAGGCCCTGCAGAACATCAAGGCCGTGCTCGCCGCCGGGGGCGCCGGACCCGAGCACATCTGCCGCATGACCTGGTATGTGCTCGACAAGCGTGAGTACCTGGCGCGTGGCCGCGAGGTGGGGCAGGTCTACCGGGAGGTGCTGGGCCGCGAGTACGGCGTGGCCATGAGCGCCGTGCAGGTGGCGGCACTCATGGAGGACCGGGCGAAAGTGGAGATCGAGGTGACGGCGGTCGTGGGCTGAGCGCCCGGGCCCGGCAGGGGCAGCGCCGCCGGGGCGTATCCTCACGACGGGACGGCCCTTCGGCGCGTCACGAGGAGAACGGGCATGGACGAGGACGCGACCTCACGCAAGACGCAGCCGGTGCGAGGCCTCGTGAAGCTCACGGCCCAGGCGACGCTGGGCCTGGCCGACCTCGTCGAGGCGGTGCACGCCCGCGTGCTTCAGGGGCCGCTGGCCGCTGGGGCCGACGCCAACAACCGCACCGGGGGGCTGACGGGGCTGGTCTATCGCAGCATCCGGGGTGTGACGCGACTCGCGGGGGCCGGCGCGGACGAGCTGCTGGGTCTTCTGGAGCCCGCGCTCCAGGCTGGCGGCACCTTCCCGCAAGGCGACGCGCTGGTCTCGGCGCTCAACGGGGTGCTGGGCGATCACCTCGAGCGCACGCACAATCCGCTGGCTCTGCCCATGAGCTTGCGCGCGGGCGGGCGTGAGCTGGTGCGGTACAACGCCGAGCGGGCTGCCGACCTGGCCCCCGATCTGGCCGCCGCGCTGCCGGCCGCGGGCGGCGCACCGCTGGTGCTAATCCATGGCCTGTGCATGAATGACCGGCAATGGCGCAGCGCCGCCACCGGGCACGACCACGGCGCGGCGCTCGCGCGGGACCTCGGCTTCACGCCGCTCTATCTGCGCTACAACACCGGCCTGCACATCGCCCGCAACGGCGAGGCGCTGGCGACGCTGCTGGAGGCGCTCGTGACGCACTGGCCCGGGCCGCCGCAGCCGTTGACCCTGCTGGGCCACAGCATGGGCGGCCTGGTGGCGCGCAGCGCCCTGCATCATGGGGTCGCAGCCGGCCACCGATGGCCTGGCCAGGTGGGCGACCTGCTCTTTCTGGGCACGCCCCATCATGGTGCCCCCCTGGAGCGCCTGGGGCACTGGTTCGAGCGCCTGCTGGGCCAGACGCCGTACGCGGCGCCCTTTGCGCGGCTGGGGCGCTTGCGCAGCGAGGGCATCACCGACCTGCGGCACGGCAGCCTGGTGGCGCAGGACTGGCAAGGCCGCGATCGGTTCGCTTCGACGCCGGCCGTCCCGCAGCACCTGCCACTGCCGGCCTCGCTGCGCTGCTATGCCGTGGCCGGCAGCCTGGGGTCGGAACCCGACGAACTCAAGAACCGCCTGCTGGGCGATGGCCTGGTGCCGCTGGACAGCGCCCTGGGACGGCACCGGGACCCGCAGCGCACCCTGGCCTTCCCGCCGGAACGGCAGTGGATCGCCCAGGGGGTCGGGCACCTGGCGCTGCTGGAGGATGCCGCGGTGTACGCGCAGCTGCTGCAGTGGCTGCGTCCCTGGCAGCTGGCCTGAACCGGCGGGCCGCCGGCGATGGCAGCGCGGGCGGCCGGGCAGGGAGGGTCAGGTCTTGCTCCACCCGGCGCGGTGTCCGGGGCGGGCGCTGGCAGACCCCATTTCGGGGGGGCGGGCAGGGCCCGCGCAGCAGTGAAAATCGGGCCCCCGCCGAGGCCGCCCCGGTGGGCGACGGCAGGGGCCCGCCCGCTACCATCGCCCGACCGGCCGCATCGGCCCGTTCTGCCTCACCGCCCCGGAAACCGCCCATGCGCCGCCTTGTTCTCATCCCGCTCCTGCCCCTTTCGCTGCTGCTCGGTGGCTGCGATCTCGGGGACCGTCTGCGCAGCGGGGAGGACCGCATCAACGCCGTGATGCCGCTCAGCGCGCAAGCCCTGCAGGCCCATGATCGGCTGATGGCCCGCCTCCCGGAGAAGAGCCCGGAACGGGCGGCTGCGGAACAGGTCTGGGCAGAGCGCCTGCAGCTGCGTGCCCGGGATTGCGGTCAGGGCTTCAAGCCGGCCTGGCACCACTCCAATGCGCAGGTGCGCACGCGGATCGCGTCGGAGACCTGCTTCGCGGTCTTCGATCGCAAGCTCAGTGCCTGGGCGGGCCTGCGGCGTGTGCGCCAGCTGCTGACGATGCCGTCCATCGCGGGGGCGGCCAAGGATGCGGCCAGCCCGCTGACCCTGCCCCGCGGCGAGCGCGGCTTTGCGGGACTGGATGGGCAGGGTCGATCGTCGGTGCTGCTGATGCGCAGCACTGACCAGGTCGCCCTGGTGGCCCTAGGGGATGGCCGGACGCTGCACACGCATCAGTCCAGCCAGGCGTCCGTCGAGAGTGTGTCGCCCAACGGCCGCCTGTTCGTCGAGCGGGTGGCGGACCGGGTCCGGCGCATCCATGCCACGGAAGGCGGCGAGGTCCTGGTGGAGCTGCCGCATGCCCAGGCCATCAGCTGGCTGGGCAGCCGCTACCTCGCGGTCACCGAGCCCAGCGCCGACAAGTACGGCTACCTGCTCGATCTGGAAACGGCGGAGGAGGTGCTGGTGCCAGCCCGGCTCCAGGCCAGCGGCTACCGCTTCCTGCCGGTGCCGGGCAACGAGCGCCGCGTGAATGTGCTGTCCAGCACGAGCCTGGAGCAGTTCGAGGTCCGTTCCGAATCGGGCCGCACCACGGCATCCCTGGTGGCCGAGAAGCCCGGCACGGTGGGACAGCGGTTCGGCACTGGCGACGTGCAGGAGGCGGATGGCGGCAAGCGGTGGCTGACGCGCCTGGACTCGGACCTCCTGCTGATCGATCCCGTCAGCCTGGACCTGCAGCGGATCAGCATGCCGCCGGCCTTTGTGCGCGATGCCTCGCCCTCCGCAGAGCCGGGCCGCTACCTGGTCAAGCTGGAGCTGGGATCCAGCAGCACGGCCAATGGCTACTACCTGCTGGACGCGGCGGCCCGCACGCTGGCGCGCGTGCAGGGCGTCGAGCGAGAGCAGGAGCTGCGCTACTTCCCCGCCGCGGGCCGCTATGTGGCGATGGGCCCCGACAGCCTGCAGGTGCTGGGCGCACTCGCGGCCGAGGCGCCCCGGACCCTGGACAGCGCGATGGTCGCCCTGCAGAAGGAATCCGAGAACCGCAAGCTGAACGAGGCGGACCAGCAGATGCTCGCCCTCATGCAGAGCGCATCCATCCCGGCCGATTCGCCCTTGTTCCAGCAGATGAGGTCGGCGCGGATCGAGGCTGTGGGCGTGTACGAGCCGCGCGTGTTCTCCTCGACGCCGGGCAAGATGGACGGCAGCGGCCCGGTGGATGTCATCGTGCGCCGCTCGTCCCGGCCGCTGGTGCTGGTGCTCAGTTCCTACCGTAGCGTCCAGTGGCGTCTGCGGCTGGAACCCGGCGCGCGGGTGGAGGCAGTGCTGCACAGCGGCTACGAGGACTCCACGGTGGTCGGGGCCGGCACGGCGCGCGTCCTGAAGATCGGCACGGAGTACGCCTATCAGGGCGAAGGGGCTGCCTACCAGGCCCTGCAGCGTCAGGTGGCGCGATGGACGACGCGGTCCATCCAGCAGTTCCAGGGCAGCTATCAGGGCAGCAACTTCTCCGTCGGCGGCAACTGAGCGCCGGGCGGGTCGCCGGGGCGGAGCGGATCACCGCCGCTCGGGCGTCACCAGGCATTCGCTCAGGAAGGCTTGCCGCAGGGCGGCCGCCGAGTCCTGCCGCCATGCCGCGAACACCCGGCTGCGCTCCATCGTTTCCGCCAGCGGCCTGAACACCGCGCCCTGAATGCCGGCATCCTGGAAGGCCGCCGGCACGATCGACACCCCGAAGCCCCGCGCCACCAGCGACACCACCGAGAGCCAGTGCCGCCCCTCGTGCTGCAGGCGCGGGTAGAAGCCCTGCTGGCGACACATCTCGACGATGCGCGCGTGATAGTCCGGCGAGCCCCGCCGGGAGAAGAGGATGAACGGCTGGTCGCTCAGGCTGGACAGCGCGATGCGCCGCTTGCGGGCCGCGGGGTGCGAGGCCGGCAGGCAGGCGAGGAAGGGCTCGTCGTAGAGCGGCTCGCAGGCGAGGGCCGGCGGCAGGCGGTCGGTGTGGAGCAGGGCGAGGTCCAGTTCCTCCTGCAGCAAGGCCTGGATCTGGTCCTGCGAGTTCAGCTCGATCACCACGACCTCCACGCGCGGGTGCGAGGTCTGGAACGCCGTCAGCCAGCCCGGCAGCCCGTGAAAGACGGTGGATCCCACGAAGCCCAGGCGCAGCCGGCCGACCTCGCCCGCCTGCACCTCGCGGGCCTGGGCACAGGCGTCCTCGAAGCGGCCGAGCAGGGCCTGCGCGCTGGCGCGGAAGCTCTCGCCCGCCGGGGTGAGGCGTACGCCCTTGCTGTCGCGGTCCAGCAGGCGCGCCCCCACCGCCGATTCCAGCTGCTGCAGTGCGACCGAGAGCGGCGGCTGCGACATCGCCAGGCGCTGGGCCGCGCGCCCGAAATGCAGCTCCTCGGCCAGGGCGAGGAAGTAGCGCAGGTGGCGCAGCTCCACGCGGGAGAGGGCGGCCGAGGCCTGAGAGGTGACCATATTCTTTGCCTATCGGTGAATGGCTCAATCGTATTGGACACGAATCGTCGCACAGGGAATACTTGCCGACCATCAAGGGGCGGCTGCCCCGCCACCGCCCGGATCAGGACAAGACAGGAGATCTCCATGGCCACCAAGGCAAGCTTCCAATGGGACGACCCGCTGCTGCTGGACCAGCAGCTCACCGCGGACGAGCGCGCCGTGCGCGATGCCGCCCGCGACTACTGCACGGAGCAGCTGATGCCCCGCGTGCTGGAAGCCTTCCGCCATGAGCAGACGGACCCGGCCATCTTCCGCGAGATGGGGGCCCTGGGCCTGCTGGGCCCGACGATTCCCGAGACCTACGGCGGCGCCGGCCTGAACTACGTCTGCTACGGCCTCGTGGCCCGCGAGGTGGAGCGCGTGGACTCCGGCTACCGCTCGATGATGAGCGTGCAGAGCTCGCTGGTGATGGTGCCCATCCACGAGTTCGGCAACGAGGCCACGAAGCAGAAGTACCTGCCGAAGCTGGCCACCGGCGAGTGGATCGGCTGCTTCGGCCTGACCGAGCCCAACCACGGCTCCGACCCCGGCTCCATGATCACCCGCGCCAAGAAGGTGCCGGGCGGCTACAGCCTCACCGGCTCGAAGATGTGGATCACCAACAGCCCGATCGCCGACGTGTTCGTCGTCTGGGCCAAGGACGACGACGGTGCCATCCGCGGCTTCGTGCTGGAGAAGGGCTGGAAGGGCCTGAGCGCACCGGCCATCCACGGCAAGGTGGGCCTGCGCGCCTCCATCACCGGGGAGATCGTGATGGACGAGGTCTTCTGCCCGGAGGAGAACGCCTTCCCCGAAGTGCGCGGCCTCAAGGGCCCGTTCACCTGCCTCAACAGCGCCCGCTACGGCATCGCCTGGGGCGCACTGGGCGCGGCCGAGTTCTGCTGGCACACCGCCCGCCAGTACACGATGGACCGCAAGCAGTTCGGCAAGCCCCTGGCCGCCAACCAGCTGGTGCAGAAGAAGCTGGCCGACATGCAGACCGAGATCACCCTCGCGCTGCAGGGTTGCCTGCGCCTGGGCCGGATGAAGGACGAGGGCACGGCGGCGGTGGAGATCACCTCCATCATGAAGCGCAACAGCTGCGGCAAGAGCCTGGACATCGCCCGCACGGCGCGTGACATGCTCGGTGGCAACGGCATTTCCGACGAGTTCGGCATTGCCCGCCACCTGGTGAACCTGGAGGTGGTCAACACCTACGAGGGCACGCACGACATCCATGCCCTGATCCTGGGCCGCGCGCAAACGGGGATCGCGGCGTTCTGACGCTCGGGCGCCCGGCCGCGGCGCGGCCCCATCGCGGGTGAAGGGCGCGGCCGGTGCCGCGCCGCGCTGGCCCTAGACTGCGGGCATGACTCTTCGCATTGCCTTCATCGGAGCGGGCCGCCTGGCCCAGTGCCTGGCGCCGGCCCTGGCGGAACAGGGCGAGGCCATCGTGGCCGTGGCCAGCCGGGATCCGGCCTCGGCGCAGCGCCTGGCCGCGCAGCTGCCGGGCAGCCATGCCATCACGCCCGAGCGCTGTGTCGCCCAGGCGGACCTGGTCTTTCTCAGCACCCCGGACGACGCCATTGCCTCGCTCACGGCCCGCCTGCCCTGGCGGCCCGGGCAGGCGGCGGTGCATTGCAGCGGTGCCACCGGCCTGGGCGCGCTGGCGTCGGCCCGTGCGCTGGGCGCGGCGGTGGGGGGCTTCCATCCCCTGCAGATCTTCTCCGACCCGCGTTCCGCACGTGAACGCCTCGCGGGCTCGCTGGTGGCCATCGAGACCGCCGATGACGCCCTGCGTGCGCAGCTGCTGCGTCTGGCGGGGCGCCTGCGGCTGCAGCCCCTGGCCATCCGCGGCGAGCAACGCGCGGCCTATCACGCCGCCGCCAACATCGCCGCCAGCGGCCTGCTGGCGGTGCTCAGCGAGGCCAGCCAGCTGTTCGAGTCCCTCGGGCTGGGGCCGCAGGAAGCCCTGGCCGCCTTGATGCCGCTCTCTCGCGGGGCGCTGGACGCGGCCTCCCAGCGCGGCCTGGCGGGCGCCCTCGCCGGGCCCGTCGCACGGGGAGATGCTCAGGTCCTGGCGGCCCATCTGCAGGTGATGTCGGGCCGCGGCGAGGCCGCGCTGGCCCAGTACCGGTGGTTGTGCCAGCGCCAGCTGGACCTGCTGGCGCCCGAGGATCGGCCGGGCCCGGCGCAGCGCGAGGCGCTCCAGGCCCTGCTGGCCCGCGATCGTCAGGGGCTGGCCGGAGCGGGGCCGGCAGCGCTGCCAGCGTCGGGTCCTGGGACACCCGACACCGCCGAGGCCCCCCGCGCCGTTCGCTCCTGAGCCTGCCCCGATGCCGCCCCCTCGCGCCGGGCGGGCATGACCTGACCCTCGCGGATCGCTGACCGTCATGGCCTCGCGGTCATTTGGGCGCGGGGTGCCGGGCATGACCTGACCCCGTCGCCAGCCCCCAGGCCGATGTCGGCGCGGCGTCCCGGTGTCGGCCTGCCGGCGGCGCCGGGCCGGGCACGCCGTCGGCGCTCGCGCTGGGGAGGGCTGGCGTTCATCCCACGCAGACGCAGCTGAGGCTGCTGGCGCGGCATCAGGTCGCCTGGCGGGCGGGCGCCACCGCGAGTCTGACTACACTGCGCCGCGAACAAGAGGAGCCCCGCCATCGCCGGGGCGGAGGAGCGAGTCATGACAGCAGCCCACAAGAACACCGCCGCGACCGACCGGACCGGCACGAATCACACAGGCCTCGCGCGCGCGCGGCTCGCCGGGGCCGCGCCCGGGCGACGGGCAGCGGGCGCGGTGCTGGCCCTGGCGTGCGGAACCGTCTCGACCATGGCCGGGGCGGAAGCCGCGCCCCTGCCGGCCGCTACCGCCAGCCAGGCGGCAGCCCCTGACGCCGTCCTGGCTCCCGTGGCCGTGGAAGGCAAGCGGGCGCCGGATCCCGGCATCATCCCGGCCCGCTTCATCTATCTGATTGACGGCCTGGCCCGGCGCCATGCCAGCGAGCTGATCCTGCTGAACTTCAAGGCCCACGCCCTCAAGCAGAAGACCCCGGCGCCGGGCACGCGGCTGGTGGTGGAACTGGCGAACGAGGACGAGCTGCCCGTCGGCATGGCGGAGGACGGCACGCTGAGCCTGCCGCCGCTGACGCCGGCCCAGGCGGAGACGGCCAAGCTCATCCCGAATCAACCCAAGGGCACAATGGGCTTGCGCCTGAACCTGGAGGTCGTGCCCAAGGTGGCCAGCATCACGCCGGCGCAGGTGGCGCGGGCCGAGGCGCAGCTGCGGGCGCTCGTCGGGGACGTCAAGGGTCTGCTCCCCTGGGCCTTCCGCTGGATGCTGCCGGGCGTCTCGGGCGTGGCGCTGTGCCAGCCCGCGGGCGAAACGCCGGCCTACTGGAGCTCCTCGCAGGGCACCCACCGCATCCTCTTCCTGTACGAGACCAAGGACAGGAAGCAGAGCTGCGCCGTGCTGGACCCGGCCGGCCTGCCGCCGGATGCGCGCCTGCAGGCGTCCGCCGCCGCGGAGCTGGGCCCCTGGCTCAACGGGCTGACGGGGTCCAAGAGCCGCTGAGGGCGCTCATCCCCCGGCCCGTGGCGCGAGCGGGGGTCAGCGCGTATGCGAGGTCAGCTTCGACAGCGGCGAGGCCACCCCGATGCCCGGCGCTGCTCGGCGGGCGCCGGCATCCTGCGAGGGCTCGAGGGCGGCCTTGTCGTCGTCGTCCATGAGCTGCATGGCCTCGGGATTGCGACGCATGGCCACGCCCACGGCCAGGATGTCGATGACCAGCAGGTGCAGGATGCGGCTGACCATCGGCAGGTGGGTGCTGACGTCCTCGACGTGGTCGATGATCAGCGCCGCGTCCGCCTTGCGTGCCAGCGGGGACTGGCTCGCCGTGATGGCGATCACCGTGGCGCCGTGGGCATGGGCCTTCTCGACCACCTCCATCAGCTGGGGCAGGCGCCCGGAGCTGCTGATCACCACGGCCACGTCGCCGGGGCGCAGGACGTCGGCGGCCAGCTGCTGCAGGCGCGGGTCGGTGTAGGACGCGCAGGACACGCCGAAGCGCAGGAACTTGAACTGCGCATCCTGCGCCACCACGCCGTAATGGCCGGCGGCATAGAACTCGATCCGGCCGGCCTGCAGCATCAGCTGGATGGCGCGGTCGATCATCTCGCGGTTGAGCTGGCTGCGCACCTGCAGGATGGCCGAGGCGGTGTTGCCGAGCACCTTGGCACCCAGCTCCACCATGGAGTCGTCCATGTTCACCTGCGTGTGCGTCACGGGCACGGTGCCCGTGAGGCCCGAGGCCAGCCGCAGCTTGAAGTCCGAGAGGCCCTCGCAGCCCAGCGAGCGGCAGAAGCGGATCACCGTGGGCTGGCTGACCTGCGCGGCGCGGGCGATGTCCGCGATGGGGGCGTTCAGCACGTCACGCGGGTGCGCCAGCACATGCTCCGCCACCCGCAGCTCGGCCGGCGACAGCTCCGTGCGCGCCCGCCGGATCTGACCGAGGATGGCGGCGCCGGTGCTGCTCTGCAGGCTCTTGAGCTGCGAGTCCAGGATGGCGGAGGCGCCCTTGAACGTGGCGTTCTCCGCCGTGATCACATAGGTGGGGATGCCGGCGACGTAGCTGCTGAAGCGCCCCTTGTCCTCGAAGCGGCTGCGGAAGGGCGAGCGGGCGAAGTAGTCGCCCAGGCGCGGCACGATGCCGCCGCCGATGTAGATGCCGCCCAGCGCGCCGAGCGTCACCGCCAGGTTCGCCGCGGCGGTGCCGAGGAGGGCGCAGAACACCTCCAGCGCCTCGCCGCAGACGGCATCCCGGCCGTCCAGCGCCGCCTGGGTGATGTCCGGGGCGGTCAGCGGCTTGGCCGCTTCGCCGGCACGGTCGGCCAGCGCGCGGTAGATCAGCTCGAGGCCCGGGCCTGACACGAGCCGCTCGAAGGAGACGTGGTCGAACTGCCGCCACGCGAAGCGCAGGATGGCCAGCTCGCGCTCGTCGCGGGGGGCGAAGCTGGTGTGGCCCCCTTCGGAACCGAGCGAGATCCAGGCATCGCCCGCGGGGATCAGGCCCGAGACGCCCAGGCCCGAGCCGGAGCCCAGCACGCCCACCACGCTCTGGCGCCGCGCCTCGCCCCCCCCGATCTGCCGCAGCTCCCCCGGCCCGAGGCGCGGGATGGCCATGGCCAGGGCGGTGAAGTCATTGACCACCACCAGCGTGTCCAAGCCCAGGCGCTGGCGCATCTCCTCGATGGAGAACTGCCAGTGGTAGTTCGTCATGCGGACGAGGTCGCCTTCCACGGGGTTGGCAATGGCGATGGCCGCATGCTCGATGCGCGTCCCGCCGAGGCCGTCCAGGTAGGCGGAGACGGCGGCGTGGAAGTCCGTGTAGTCGGCACAGCGCAGCGAGGCGCTCCGGCTGAACTCGCCCGGGCTGCTCTCCAGGGCGAAACGCGCGTAGGTGCCGCCGATGTCGGCAATCAGGCGGGGGCTGTCGTAGAGGCTCATGGGATGTCCAGGGGTGTAACGCGACTACAGCCGGCAGGCAACGGGGAAATGCCCAGGGCTGGTGCACCGACGCCGGCCGGGCGCTGCCTGTGTCGGGCCGCATTTGCCATATTGTGGAACGAAATGGCTGTGTCTCCGGGGCGAAGCGGGGAATCTTCCATTGGAGGGCGGGCGGGGCGGCGGCGTGACGTGCGGGTCACCTGCGGCTAGGACATGCGAGAGCTTGTCATGCGCTTGTAGTTTTGCTACCTTCTTGGAATTGAAATGCGCTTGTAAAACTACAGGCCTTGCGGTGAGCCGGCACCCGGCGCACCGGCACTGGAAAGTGAATCCATGAGAGACATGAAGACGCGGCCGCGGGTGCCGCCCCTGGAGCGCGCGGGCCTGGCCCGGGCACCGGTCGTGCTGCCGCGAGGCAGCGGCGACGACGGGGGATGGCGATGAGCGGCGTGGCGGCTCGCTACCCGTGGCTGGTGGCAGACGTGGGGGGCAGCAACGCCCGCTTCGGCTGGGTCACCGGCCCGGCGTCGGGGGTGCAGGCCCGGCGCAGCTACGTCGTGCAGGACTTTCCCAGCCTGGAGGCGGCCGCTCGGCGCTATCTGCAGGACCTGGCGGACGAGGCCCGGGCGCGGGGCGAACGGTTCGATCCGCCGCGCCAGGCCGCCGTGGCCGTGGCCACCGCCGTGGCCGGGGACGAGGTGGTGCTGACCAACAGCCACTGGCGCTTCTCCCGGCAGGCGCTGCAGGCGGCGCTGCAGGTGCAGGGGCTGCTGGTGCTGAATGACTTCGAGGCCCTGGCGCTTTCGCTGCCGGGACTCCAGGCCGGGCAGCTGCGTGCCTGGGGAGCCTGCCCGCTGCCGCCCGCCGGATGCCTGGCGGTGATCGGGCCGGGCACGGGCCTGGGCGTGGCGGCCGTCGTGCAGACCGCCCGCGGCTGGCTGGCTCTGCCGGGCGAGGGAGGGCACGCCACGCTGGCCCCCGCCGATGACTTCGAGAGCGCGGTGCTGTCCCACGTCCGGGGCGCCTTTTCCCATGTGTCGGCCGAGCGGCTGCTGTCGGGCATCGGCCTGCCGACGCTGCATGAGGCCGTGGCGGTCGCGATGGGACTCGGCGTGCCGGCGGAGGCGCTGGCGCCGGAGCAGATCGTCGAACGCGGTCTGCAGGGGCGCGATGCGGTCTGCGAGCGCACCCTCGACAGCTTCTGCGCCATGCTCGGCGGCTTTGCCGGCAGCGTCGCGCTGACGCTCGGCGCGCGGGGCGGCGTGTACGTGGGCGGCGGCATCGTGCCGCGCCTGGGCGACTACTTCTTCCACTCCCGCTTCCGGGAGCGCTTCGAGGCCAAGGGCCGCTTCGCGCCCTATCTGGCCGGGATCCCGACCGCCCTCATCACCGACACCCAGGCCGCCCTGGGCGGCGTGGCGCTGGCGATCGAGCAAAGCTTTTGATCGTCCTGAGTGCCTGCCTTCTGAAAATGTAGTTGGCCTACATGGCGTGACGAAATTCAGGGGACAGCGAGGGACTGTTGAGCGGAAATAACAGGGGAATACCCTTGATGTTGGCGACAAATTTGATGCTTTTTGGCATCGAAGCCTTCAGATAAGGGTTTTCTTCGTGTTGTCTGCAAATCTAGTTTTAGTACAGAATTGTTTCAGTGTCAGGGTTCCATGGCGCCGCAGTCCCAGCCGTCCTGAGGGGCGCGGCAGCAGTTGTTCAAAGAGCTACAGGAGACAAGGATGAAGACCGTGCAAGTCCATCGTGACACCTTCCGTTTGAGCCCCGTCGTGGCAGGGTGCGCCCTGCTGATGCTGGCGGCGGGCGCCCAGGCGCAACAGGCGCAGACCGACAACAAGCTGGACACGGTCACCGTGACCGGCATCCGCAAGGGCATCGAGGATGCGATCTCCGTGAAGAAGAACGCGACCTCCGTGGTCGAGTCCATCTCCGCGGAAGACATCGGCAAGCTGCCCGACATCAGCATTGCCGAGTCCATCTCGCGCCTGCCCGGCCTGGCCGCCCAGCGCGTCAATGGCCAGGCGCAGCAGATCAGCATCCGCGGCACCGCCCCGGACCTGTCCTCCGCGCTGCTGAACGGCCGCGAGCAGGTCAGCACCAGCGGTGACCGCTATGTCGAGTACGACCAGTACCCGTCCGAGCTGATGAGCGCCGTCACGGTCTACAAGACGGGCGACGCCGCCCTCGTGGGCCAGGGCCTGGCCGGCACCGTGAATCTGCAGACCGTCAAGCCGCTGAACTTCAGCAAGCGCACGATGGCCTTCAACGTCCGCGGCGAGAAGAACTCCAATGGCGCGATCGCCGATGGCGCCCCCTCGACGGGCAACCGCGTCAGCGCCTCCTACATCGACCAGTTCGCCGACAAGACCCTGGGCGTGGCCCTGGGCTTCGCGCACAGCGACCACCCGGTCAGCCGCTACCAGTTCGAGACCTGGAACTGGGTCAAGAACGGCGGCAACCTGAGCGGCGCCGGCGCCGCCGACAAGAACGCGCTGTACCCGCAGGGCTTCAAGGGCCTCGACTACGTGGGCCGCGAGAAGCGTGACGGCGTGATGGGCGTGCTGGAGTACCGTCCGAACGCCAACTTCACCTCGACCCTGGACGTCTACCACTCCAAGTTCAGCTTCGACGAGACCCGCCGCGGCATGGAAGTGCCGTTCGAGAACTGGTCGGGCGCGAACTTCAACTCGACCACCCTCACCAACGGCCTGGCGCTGTCGGGCACGGTGCAGGCGACGCCGGTCGTGCGCAACAACATCCTGACGCGCTCCGACAAGCTGAGCGCCGTGGGCTGGAACAACAAGTGGGTGGCCGACAAGTGGACCACCGTGCTGGACATCAGCCACTCGACGGCCGACCACGACGAGACGCTGATCGAGATGAACTCCGGCCTGGGCGCGGACACCATCACCTACAACTACGCCGGCCCGGTGCCGACCTTCACCTTCGGCAAGACCTACGACAACAACGCCACGGTCAAGCTGGGCGGCCCCTTCGGCAATGGCTACGTCAACGTGCCGAGCTTCCGCGACAAGCTGGACGCCGTGCGCCTGGACTTCTCGCGTGATCTGGACGGCGGCGTCGTCACCAGCGTCGACTTCGGCCTGAACTACTCGCGCCGTTCGAAGAGCCGTCAGCACCTGGAGACCGGCTTCAATGCGCTGAAGACGGACTTCGCCACGGCCGACCTGCTGGCCCCGACGGACCTCTCCCGCGTGGGCCTGCCGTCGATCCTGGCCTGGGACATCGACAAGGTTCTGGCGCACAACTTCGGCCCGGTCACGCCGGCCGTGCTGAACCCCTGGGGCGCCACCAAGAACTGGGCGATCAAGGAGAACGTGACCACGGCCTACGCCAAGGCCAACCTGGAGACCGAGCTGTTCGGTCGCCCGGTTCGCGGCAACGTCGGCCTGCAGGTCGTCAACACCGACCAGAGCTCCACGTCCAACACCCTGCTGCAGTGGCCGCTGGCCTCGCTGGTGCCGGTGGAAGACGGCAAGAAGTACACGGACGTGCTCCCGACGGTCAACCTGTCCTGGAGCCTGCCGGACCAGCAGCAGCTGCGTTTCGGCGCCGGCCAGTCGATCGCCCGCCCCAAGCTGGATGACCTGAACGCCTCGTTCCAGGTGGGTCTGTCCGCCGGCAACACCGGCACCCCGAGCGGCAGCGGCGGCAACCCGAAGCTGGACCCCTGGAAGGCCGACTACGTCGATCTGTCCTGGGAAAAGTACTTCGGCAGCAAGGGCTACGTGGCCGTCGCCGGCTTCTACAAGCGCCTGAAGTCCTACATCTACAACGTCACCACGCCGTTCGACTTCAAGGACTACCCGCTGACTGGTACCGCGCCCGATGGCACGCCGATCAAGCCCAGCACCACCCTCGGCACCATCACCCATCCGGAGAATGGTGAAGGCGGCTCGCTGCGCGGCCTGGAGTTCTCGCTGTCCGTGCCGCTGGAGATGGTCAGCCCCTCGCTGAAGGGCTTCGGCGTGCAGGGCAACCTGTCGCTGACCAACAGCTCGATCAACGTCAAGGACTCGCGCTTCGGCGACCAGAGCCTGCCGCTGCCCGGCCTGTCCAAGAGCGTGCTGAACCTGACGGCCTACTACGAGGACCACGGCTACTCCGTGCGCGTCAGCCAGCGTCATCGCTCCAACTTCCTGGGCTCCATCGGCGGCCCCGGCGGTACCAGCGAGAAGACCTTCATCAAGGCGGACACGGTGGTGGATCTGCAGCTCGGCTACGAGATCCAGGAAGGCACCTACAAGGGGCTGTCCTTCCTGCTGCAGGTCAACAACCTGACGAACGCCGCCTTCCAGACCTTCTCGGGCAGCGAGGACCGCTACCGTGGCTGGGAGAAGTACGGTCGTCAGACCCTGCTGGGCGTGAACTACAAGCTCTGATCGCTCTCTTTCGCACCAATGCCTTCTTTGAACCGGCCGGGGAAACCTGGCCGGTTTTTTTCTTGGGCATCGCCGGGCCCGGCAGGGGCAGGGCGCCTGAAGAAAGACGGCATCTTGGGCAGGGGCTTGCCCTTTGCCCGGGCTTGGCTAGCATGCGCGGACTCTCACGCCAAGGACTGGTCCATGAACGACACCCCCGCCACCGACACCCCCGCTGCCGGCACCCACACCATCCACCTGCAGCGCGTGCTGCGCGCGCCGCCCGAGCGCGTGTACCGCGCCTTCCTCGACGCCTCGGCCCTGGCCAAGTGGCTGCCGCCGCACGGCTTCACGGCGCAGATCCATGAGCTGGACGCCCGGGTGGGCGGGCGCTTCCGCATGTCCTTCACGCACTTCGGGAGCGGGCACAGCCACAGCTTCCACGGCGAATACCTGGAGCTGGTGCCCGCGACGCTGATCCGCCACACGGACCAGTTCGACGACCCGAACCTGCCCGGCGTGCTGACGGTGACCATCCGCCTGCGCGCGGTGTTCTGCGGCACCGAGCTGGAGGTGGTGCAGGCGGGCATTCCCGCCGTCATCCCCAAGGAGGCCTGCCTGATGGGCTGGCAGGAGTCGCTGATGCTGCTGGCGCAGCTGGTGGAGCCCGAGATCCCGGGCTGAGCGCCCAGAGGGGCACGCGGCGCGTCCGTCATGTGCCAAAGACGGACGCCGCGCCCCCGGTGCCTGCCCGTGAAGACCCGGTGGCCGGATGGCCAGGGAGCGTCTACAACAGCGGCTTCACTGCACGGAGACCGCCATGCCCCGACCATCCTGCCGCCTGCTTCTGACGCTCGCCCTCGCGGCCCTGCTGCAGGCCTGCCAGCCAGCCGGGCCGGGGCCGGGGACGAGCGCTTCGGCACCGGCGGCCTCGGCTGCCTCCGGCCGTGTGCAGGCGACGCTCGCGGGCTACCACGACAGCACCGGCCGCGAGGACGCCTTCGCCGGCGGTGTGCGACTGATCCCCATCACCACGCCCAAGGGCACGTTCAAGGTCTGGACCAAGCGCGTGGGCAACAACCCGCGCATCAAGGTCCTGCTGCTGCACGGTGGCCCGGGCGCGACGCACGAGTACTTCGAGGCCTTCGACAGCTTCTTCCCGGGCGAGGGCATCGAGTACTACTACTACGACCAGCTCGGCTCGGCCTACAGCGACCAGCCCAAGGACGGCAGCCTCTGGGAGCTGGACCGCTTCGTGGAGGAGGTGGAGCAGGTCCGCCAGGCGCTGAAGCTGGATGCGTCCAACTTCTACCTGCTGGGCCATTCCTGGGGCGGCCTGCTGGCCACCGAGTACGCGCTGAAGTACCAGCAGCACCTCAAGGGCCTGGTGATCTCCAACATGATGGCGAGCATTCCGGCCTACGTCCGCTATGCCGAGACCACGCTGATGCCCGCCATGGACCCGAAGGTGCTCAAGGAGATCCTCGCCATCGAGGCGAAGAAGGACTACGAGAACCCGCGCTACATGGAGCTGCTGATCCCGCACTTCTATGAGCACCACATCCTGCGCATGCCCGCGAGCCAGTGGCCCGACCCCGTGAAGCGCGGCTTCGACAAGACCAACAAGGACGTCTACATCCCGATGCAGGGCCCGAGCGAGATGAGCTCCAGCGGCAAGCTCGAGAAGTGGGACCGCATGGCCGACCTCGCCAAGATCACCGTGCCCACGCTGACCATCGGGGGCCAGTTCGACACCATGGACCCGAAGTACATGGAGAAGATGGCCTCGGCGATGCCCAAGGGGCGCCATCTGCACTGCCCCAAGGGCTCGCACATGTCCATGTATGACGACCAGGCGACCTACTTCCAGGGCCTGATCCGCTTCATCAAGGACGTCGACCAGGGGCGCTGAGGCCTATCGGCGCGGGCCGGTCGCGGCGGCTCAATCCGTCACGCGCCCCCGCAGGGCCTTGACGCCGGAGCGCTGGCTCTTGGCGTCCAGGCGCCGGCGCTGCGAGGCCCGCGTGGGCCGGGTGGCACGGCGCACGGCCGGCACATGGCTGGCGGCATCGACCAGCGCCTGCAGCCGCGCCAGCGCGTCGGCCTTGTTGCGCTCCTGGCTGCGTTCCGTCTGGGCCTTGATGACGATCACGCCGTCCTGCGTCAGCCGCCGGTCCGCCATCGCGAGCAGGCGGGTCTTGAGCCAGTCCGGCAGCCGGGATGCCCCGACGTCGAAGCGCAGCTGCACGGCGCTGGAGACCTTGTTGACGTTCTGCCCCCCCGGTCCCTGCGCGCGCAGGGCCGTGAACTCGACGTCGTCCGGGGTGAGCGTCAGCGGCATGGCGGCTCGGCGCGGCGCTCAGATCGCCCGGCCGTCGAAATGGTGCACGTGGAGCTGGTCGAGGTCGACACCCTCGACGCAGCGCACGTTCACCGCGGCGACCTGCTGGCCCTTCGGGTCCCGGCCCTCGCCATGGGTGTGGATGCCGCAGCGCGGGCAGAAGCGGTGCTGGATGACGTGCTTGTTGAAGGTGTAGCTCGCCGCGGCCTCGTCGGGCGTCAGCAGCTGCAGCTGCTCGCGCGGCATGAACCACAGCAGCGAGCCCCGGCGCCCGCACAGGCTGCAGTTGCAGGCCAGCGCCTCCTTGAATTCGCCTTCGAAGGTGAAGGCCACCTGGCCGCAGTGGCAGCTGGCTTTGTAGGGCATGACGTGCTCCTGGATCAGGGGGCTCAGCGGGGTGCCGTGGGCAGCTTGGTGATCTGCACGCTCACGATCTTCCACTGGCCCTCGCGCTTCACGTAGAGGTCGATGTAGCGGTAGTCGGTCTCGAAGGGCTTGTCGCCGTAGCTGCCGCTCATGTGGGTGCGGCCGCTGAGCACGGCCACATCGCCGTACAGGCGGACCTCGAAGTCCTGGACGGTGTACGGCGCGATCTGCAGCTGCGGGTCCATCAGCCCGGCGACGAAGCTGTCGATGTCCTCGAGATGCCCTTCGCCGTCGATCTGCCGGAAGTCCTCGGCCATGTTGCCGGCAATGGCGGCGCGGTCCTTGGCCACGATGGCCCGGTCCCAGCGCTCGGCCTGGGCCTGGAGCTGGGCCTTGATCTCCGCCTCGGCGGCCGGGGTGCCGGGAGCCACGCCGGATGCGGCCCTCGCGACGGCGGAGGCCGTGGAGGATGCTGCGCCGGGCGCCGCCTGGGGGGTGCTGTTCTGCGGGCTGCAGGCGGCCAGCGCCAGGGCGGACAGAAGGGCGAAGGCAAGGCGCGGCGGTCGCATGGCGGGTCCTCGAAGTGGAGCGCGCAGCATAACGGCAGGCTGGCGTGCCTGGCGGGTTCGGGGCGGGCCGGCCGCGGCGGGTGCTCGCTATGATCCTGCCGTTCACGATCATCGTTCCGAGGAAAGTCCCCCATGTCGTCCATCCAGATCCATCTTGGCCACGCCCCCTTCGTGCTCGGCGCCAGCCGTGAGCAGCTGCGCGCCGCCGCCGGCGAACCCGATTCCGTGGAGGTGCTGGCCGCCGAGGAGGGGCAGGAAGCGATGGAGCACTGGTACTTCGCCGAGGCGGGCGTGGGGGCCTCCTTCTTCGAGGCCGACGGCTGGCGTCTGGGCGAGCTGGAGTTCTCCGATGGCCGGTGGACGCTGGGTGACGAAGCCGTGATCGGCTGCCCGGTGGACCGACTGCCCGGCCTCGTCAAGGGCCTGAAGCTGGGCCGTCTCAAGGGTGCGCAGGCGGTGGAGGGCGGCGGACGATGCCATGAGTGTCCCGATGCGGGCGTGGCTTTCTGGGAGGCCGGCGGCGTGATCGCGAGCTTCAGCATTTTCCCGGCCTACGAGGACGATGGGGAGACGGTGAGGTGGCCGTGAGCTTTTGCCCCTCGCCCAGGCTTGCCGCGCTGGACGCGGGCAAGCCTGGGCGGTCCCCCGAGGGGACGGTGTGGTTTGCGGCCTCGAGCCGCAAACCA
>NZ_JASVDS010000020.1 GCF_030285365.1 Roseateles subflavus
CGTTTGCTGACGCACCCTGGCGTGCGCGAGGCGGTGGTGCTGGCCCGCGAGGATGAGCCGGGGCACAAGCGCCTGGTGGCGTATGTGGTGCTGGACGTGTCGGAAGACCGTTCGGAGGGCGGCACGCTGTCGATGCAGACGCTGCGCCAGGCCATGGAGCAGGTGCTGCCCGGCTTCATGGTGCCCAGCGCCTTCGTCCCCATGCCGGCGCTGCCCCTGACCCCCAATGGGAAGCTGGACCGCCGCGCCCTGCCGGCACCGGACTTGCAAGCACTGGCGGCCCGAGGCTACGAAGCCCCGCAAGGCGAGCTGGAAGAGCAGCTGTCCGCGCTGTGGGCCGAAGTGCTGCAACTGCCGCGCGTGGGCCGTCATGACAACTTCTTCGAGCTGGGCGGTCACTCGCTGCTGGCAGTCACGCTGATCGAGCGCATGCGCCAGGCCGGTCTGGCCAGCGACGTACGAGCGCTGTTCAGCACGCCGAGTCTGGCGCAGCTGGCTCAAGGCCTGCAAGCCACCGAGCAGCTCCGCGAAGTCGAGGTCCCGCCCAACGCCATCCCCGAGGGCGCGACCCAGATCACGCCGCAGATGCTGCCCCTGGTCTCGCTGAGCCAGTCACAGCTGGACGCCATCGTGGCCCGCGTGCCGGGCGGCGCCGCCAATGTGCAGGACATCTATCCCCTGGCCCCCCTGCAGGAAGGCATGCTGTTCCACCATCTGATGGCGGCGCAGGGCGATGTGTACCTGCTGCGCGCGGTGCTGCGCTTCGATGGCGAGGCCCGGCTGCAGCGCTACCTGGACGCCCTGCGCCAGGGGCTGCGCCGTCATGACGTGCTACGCACCGCGCTGCACTGGGAAGGCCTGGACGAGCCGGTGCAAGTGGTCTGGCGCGAGGCGCCCCTGCCCGTGATGATGCTGCAAGCCGCCGACCTGGGTTTGGGCGAGGACTCGCAGGGCGATGAAGCCCTGCAAGCCCTGCTGCAGCACAGCGACCCGCGCGGGCTGCGCCTGTCCCTGCAGCAGGCGCCGCTGATGCAGGTGCGCACGCTGCGCGAGCCGGGCCGTGCCAGCTGGCTGATGGTGCTGCTGGTGCACCACCTGGCCGTGGACCACCAGGCGCTGGAGGTCATGCAGCAGGAGATCGCTCTGTTGCTGAGCGGCCGGGGTCAGGACTTGCCTCCCGCGCAGCCCTTCCGCAACTACGTGGCGCAGGCACGCCTGGGGCTCAGC
>NZ_JASVDS010000021.1 GCF_030285365.1 Roseateles subflavus
CCGCAAGGTTGAAACTCAAAGGAATTGACGGGGACCCGCACAAGCGGTGGATGATGTGGTTTAATTCGATGCAACGCGAAAAACCTTACCTACCCTTGACATGCCAGGAATCCTGCAGAGATGTGGGAGTGCTCGAAAGAGAACCTGGACACAGGTGCTGCATGGCCGTCGTCAGCTCGTGTCGTGAGATGTTGGGTTAAGTCCCGCAACGAGCGCAACCCTTGTCATTAGTTGCTACGAAAGGGCACTCTAATGAGACTGCCGGTGACAAACCGGAGGAAGGTGGGGATGACGTCAGGTCATCATGGCCCTTATGGGTAGGGCTACACACGTCATACAATGGCCGGGACAGAGGGCTGCCAACCCGCGAGGGGGAGCTAATCCCAGAAACCCGGTCGTAGTCCGGATCGCAGTCTGCAACTCGACTGCGTGAAGTCGGAATCGCTAGTAATCGCGGATCAGCTTGCCGCGGTGAATACGTTCCCGGGTCTTGTACACACCGCCCGTCACACCATGGGAGCGGGTTCTGCCAGAAGTAGTTAGCCTAACCGCAAGGAGGGCGATTACCACGGCAGGGTTCGTGACTGGGGTGAAGTCGTAACAAGGTAGCCGTATCGGAAGGTGCGGCTGGATCACCTCCTTTCTAGAGAATGGTCGAGCACTTGATTGCTGCATGCAGCGATTGAGCAGCGAGATCCAATGCAGAGCGCCTCAAGCGCCCACACTTATCGGCTGTAGAGTACACAACGCTAGAGTGTTTACACGTGAGCCTGCCGAGCTGGCCTTGACAGGTGAGCGCGTGAGGCAGGCTGACGATGAAGAATCGTGGGTCTGTAGCTCAGTCGGTTAGAGCACCGTCTTGATAAGGCGGGGGTCGCTGGTTCGAATCCAGCCAGACCCACCATGAATTCCTCGGGGGATTAGCTCAGCTGGGAGAGCACCTGCTTTGCAAGCAGGGGGTCGTCGGTTCGATCCCGTCATCCTCCACCATCTCAAGTCGAGATGAAGAAACACTCGAAGGTTGGCAAACCAGAGTATCGGGAATCGATATTGTGGTTTGCCAGTCTTGGCTTTAAATAGTCGGCTGTTGTTCTTTAACAATTTGTAGAGTCGAATCAGCGTTGCTGATGGAAAGCA
>NZ_JASVDS010000022.1 GCF_030285365.1 Roseateles subflavus
TCAGCGCACGACCGCGATCTGCTCGCGGGCACCGCCCTTGTAGGTGTACAGCGTCAGGGCGCCGTTCTTGATGTCGCCCTTGCCGTCGAAGCTGATCGTGCCCGTCACGCCCTTGTAGCCTTCGGTCTTGGCCAGCACCGGCAGGTACTTCGCGGGATCAGCCGAACCGGCCTTCTCCATCGCCGCCACCATCACCTTGGTCGCGTCGTACACGTACGGGGCGTAGATCTGCACGTCCACCTTGTACTTCTCCTTGAACTTGGCCTTGAAGTCTTCCATCGACTTCTTGGACTCGCCCTCGACGCCACCGGCTTCGGCGCACACCACCTGGCCGTCACCCATCGTGCCGCCCGACAGCTTGGGCAGCTCGCCCGAGCAGATGCCGTCGCCGCCCATGAACTTCGCCTCGATGCCCAGCTGCTTCATCTGACGCAGCATCGGGCCCGCCACGGCGTCCATGCCGCCGAAGAAGATCACGTCGGGCTTCTTGCCCTTCAGCGAGGTCAGGATGGAGCTGAAGTCCGTGGCCTTGTCGTTGGTGAACTCGCGACCCACCACCTTGCCGCCGGCCGCCTTCACGCCCTTCTCGAACTCGTCCGCCACGCCCTGGCCGTACGCGGTACGGTCATCGATCACGGCGATCGCCTTGCCCTTGAGCTGCGTCACGGCGTACTTGCCCAGCGTGCCACCCAGGTGCACGTCATCAGCCACCACGCGGAACGTGGTCTTGTAGCCATTGCGCGTGAACTTCGGGTTCGTCGCCGACGGGCTGATCTGCGGAACGCCCGCGTCGCTGTACACCTTCGAGGCCGGGATCGACGTGCCCGAGTTCAGGTGACCGATCACGCCGTTGACCTTCGAGTCCACCAGCTTCTGTGCCGCGGCCGTGCCTTGCTTCGGATCGCCGGCATCGTCTTCGGCCAGCAGTTCGAACTTGGCCTTCTTGCCACCGATCATCACGCCCTTGGCGTTCAGTTCGTCGATGGCCATGCGCGCGCCCAACTCATTGTCCTTGCCCAGGTGGGCAATGCCGCCGCTCGTGGGACCCACGTGGCCGATCTTCACGACCAGGTCCTGAGCCA
>NZ_JASVDS010000023.1 GCF_030285365.1 Roseateles subflavus
CTGATGGCGGCGCAGGGCGATGTGTACCTGCTGCGCGCGGTGCTGCGCTTCGATGGCGAGGCCCGGCTGCAGCGCTACCTGGACGCCCTGCGCCAGGGGCTGCGCCGTCATGACGTGCTGCGCACCGCGCTGCACTGGGAGGGATTGGACGAGCCGGTGCAACTGGTGCAGCGTGAAGCGCCACTGCCGGTCCTGGCCCTGGAGGCCGCCGAGCTGGGCCTGGCCGAGGACTCGCAGGGCGATGAAGCGCTGCAAGCCCTTCTGCAGCACAGCGACCCGCGCGGGCTGCGCCTGTCCCTGCAGCAAGCACCGCTGATGCAGGTGCGCACGCTGCGCGAACCGGGCCGCGCCAGCTGGCTGATGGTGCTGCTGGTGCACCACCTGGCCGTGGACCACCAGGCGCTGGACGTGCTGCAGCAGGAGATCGCCCTGCTGCTGAGCGACCGGGGTCAGGACTTGCCTCCCGCGCAGCCCTTCCGCAACTACGTGGCACAAGCACGGCTGGGACTGACGCCGGCCCAGCATGAAGCCTACTTCCGCGAGCAGTTGGGCGATGTGGACGAACCGACGCTGCCTTACGGCCTGTCGGACGTGCAGGGCGACGGCAGCCAGATCGGCGAAGCCCACCTGGCGCTGCCGGATTCGCTGAGCCGCGGCCTGCGCACGCAAGCGCGGCGACTGGGCGTGAGCGTGGCCAGCCTGTGCCATCTGGCCTACGCCCAGTTGCTGGGCAGGGTCAGTGGCCGTGAGGACGTGGTGTTCGGCACCGTGCTGTTCGGCCGCATGCAGGCCGGGGCCGGGGCGGACCGCGCCCTGGGGCTGTACATCAACACCTTGCCCTTGCGCGTCAAGCTGCAGGGCCCGGTGCTGGACGCGGTCAAGCAGGTCCAGCAAGACCTGGCAGGGCTGCTGCGCCACGAGCATGCCCCGCTGGCCTTGGCCCAGCGTTGCAGCGGCCTGGAGAGCGGCGTGCCGCTGGTGACGGCACTGCTGAACTACCG
>NZ_JASVDS010000003.1 GCF_030285365.1 Roseateles subflavus
ACAACGTCGGCATCACCGTGAAGCTGATCGCTCCGATCGCCATGGAAGAAGGTCTGCGCTTCGCTATCCGCGAAGGTGGCCGTACCGTCGGCTCGGGCGTGGTTGCTACCATCATCGAGTAATCCCTGCGTGACTTGCGGGCGGCCTCACGGGTCGCCTGTCAACACCATTTACGCGGCCTCGCAGCCGCACGCTCTTTGAAGGAACAGTCATGCAAAAGCAAAAGATCCGCATCCGCCTGAAGGCCTTCGATTACAAGCTGATCGACCAGTCGGCTCTGGAAATCGTGGAAACCGCCAAGCGTACCGGCGCCATCGTCAAGGGCCCCGTGCCCCTGCCGACCCGCCTGGAGCGTTTCGACATCCTGCGTTCGCCGCACGTCAACAAGACGTCGCGCGACCAGTTCGAGATCCGCACCCACCAGCGTCTGATGGACATCGTCGACCCGACCGATAAGACGGTTGACGCCCTGATGAAGCTGGACCTGCCGGCTGGCGTGGACGTGGAAATCAAGCTGCAGTAATGCGGGCTTGATGCGGGGAGCCTTGCGGCGCTCTGCATCTACAGCGTGAGAAGGGCAACCTCCAGGTTGCCCTTTTTTCTTGACCCTCGTGTGACGCCGCTTGCGGCCCGCTCAGGGTTGACGCTATACTCGCAGACTTTTCCGCGCTGGTCTTTGCCAGTGCGGCTTTAGTGCATCGCCTAGATGTGCCCTGGGACGCCTTTACCGGCCCGGGAGCGGATTCAAGCGGTGTTTGGTCAGCCCGACCAATCGTTGTCGGGTGTTTGTATATGGCTCTTGGAGCTGCGGGCTTGGGCTTTGGTCTTGGCTTGGCGGTGAAAGGGGCTGGAGAAAAAACATGAGTCTTAGCAATCGTCTCGGATTGCTGGGCCGCAAGGTGGGCATGATGCGCATCTTCACGGACGATGGCGACGCCATTCCCGTGACGGTGCTGGACGTGTCCAACAACCGCGTGACCCAGGTCAAGACCGAAGAGACTGACGGCTACAGCGCCATTCAAGTGGCGTACGGTGCACGCAAGGCCTCTCGCGTGACCAAGCCGGAAGCCGGCCACCTCGCCAAGGCGGGTGTGGAAGCCGGTGAAATCCTCAAGGAATTCCGTGTCGCTTCTGATGTCGCCGCCGAATACAAGGCCGGCGCTCAGGTGCCCGTGACGCTGTTTGCCGCCGGCCAGAAGGTCGACGTGCAAGGTACTTCGATTGGTAAGGGCTTCGCCGGCACCATCAAGCGCCACAACTTCAGCTCGCAGCGCGCTTCCCACGGTAACAGCCGTTCCCACAATGTCCCGGGCTCCATCTCGATGGCGCAAGATCCGGGCCGCGTGTTCCCGGGCAAGAAGATGTCCGGCCACATGGGCGACGAAACCGTGACCACCCAGAACCTCGACATCGTGCGCGTTGACGAAGCTCGTCAGCTGCTGCTGGTCAAGGGTGCTGTGCCGGGCGCCAAGAACGGCCACGTGGTCGTGCGTCCTGCCGTCAAGGTCAAGGTCAAGAAGGAGGCCAACTGATGCAGCTCGAGCTTCTGAACGAGCAGGGTCAGGCCACCTCCAAGGTGGACGCGCCTGACACCGTCTTCGCTCGCGAATACAACGAAGCCCTGGTGCACCAGGTGGTCGTGGCCTTCCAGGCCAACGCCCGTCAAGGCACCCGTGCTCAAAAGGACCGCGAACAGGTCAAGCACTCGACCAAGAAGCCCTTCCGCCAGAAGGGCACCGGCCGCGCTCGCGCCGGTATGACGTCCTCGCCGCTGTGGCGTGGGGGTGGTCGCATCTTCCCGAACCTGCCGGAAGAAAACTTCTCGCACAAGCTGAACAAGAAGATGTACCGCGCCGGTATGGCCGCCATCCTCTCGCAGCTGGCTCGTGAAGGTCGCCTGGCCGTGGTGGATTCGATTTCCGTCGAAGCCCCCAAGACCAAGCTGCTGGCAGCCAAGTTCAAGGCCATGGGTCTGGAATCCGTGATGCTGATCGCTGACCAGGTGGATGACAACCTGGCGCTGGCTTCGCGCAATCTGCCCAACGTGCTGGTTGTCGAGCCCCGTTACGCCGACCCCCTGTCGCTGGTCTTCTACAAGAAGGTGCTGGTGACCAAGGCCGCAATGGAGCAACTCAAGGAGATGCTGGCATGAGCGCCCCGAAGTTTGCAGAAGGCCGTCTGGCCCAGGTGCTGCTGGCTCCCATCGTGTCCGAAAAGGCCACTCTGGTTGCTGAAAAGCACAACCAAGTGTTGTTCAAGGTCCTGCGTGACGCCACGAAGCCCGAGATCAAGGCTGCCGTTGAACTGATGTTCAAGGTTGAAGTCGAGTCCGTGAGCGTGGTGAACACCAAGGGCAAGGTCAAGCGCTTTGGCGGCCGTGTCGGCCGTCGCGACCACGTCAAGAAGGCGTATGTGTCCCTGAAGGCTGGCCAAGAGCTCAACTTCTCCGGGGAGGCTGCGTAATGGCCGTCGTTAAAGTCAAGCCAACCTCGCCTGGCCGCCGTGGCGTGGTCAAGGTTGTGCACAAGCACCTGCACAAGGGCGCTCCTGAAGCGTCGCTGCTGGAGCCGCAAAAGCAGAAGTCCGGCCGTAACAACAACGGTCACATCACGATGCGCCACAAGGGCGGTGGTCACAAGCACCACTACCGCGTGGTGGACTTCCGTCGCAACAAGGACGCCATCCCCGCGAAGGTTGAGCGCATCGAGTACGACCCGAACCGCACGGCCCACATCGCTCTGGTGTGCTATGCCGACGGCGAGCGTCGCTACATCATCGCTCCGCGCGGCCTGGAAGTCGGTTCGACCATCCTGAGCGGCGCTGAAGCTCCGATCAAGGCTGGCAACACGCTCCCGATCCGCAACATCCCCGTGGGTTCGACGATCCACTGCGTGGAAATGATGCCGGGCAAGGGCGCACAGATGGTGCGTTCGGCAGGTGCTTCCGCGGTCCTGATGGCCCGTGACGGCGTCTACGCCCAGGTTCGTCTGCGTTCGGGTGAAGTCCGCCGTGTCCACATCGACTGCCGCGCCACCATCGGTGAAGTGAGCAACGAAGAGCACAGCCTGCGTCAATACGGCAAGGCCGGCGCCATCCGCTGGAAGGGCATCCGCCCGACCGTCCGTGGTACCGCCATGAACCCGGTTGATCACCCGCACGGTGGTGGTGAAGGCCGTACCGGTGAAGGCCAGGCGCCTGTGTCGCCGTGGAACACCCTCACCAAGGGCTACCGCACTCGTAACAACAAGCGCACGCAGACGTTCATCGTTTCGCGTCGCAAGAAGTAAGGGGTAGACCAACATGGCTCGTTCCCTCAAGAAGGGTCCGTTCGTGGACCATCACCTGCTGGCTAAAGTCGACAAGGCTGTGGCCAACAAGGACAAGAAGCCCATCAAGACCTGGTCGCGCCGCTCGACGATCCTGCCCGAGTTCATCGGTCTGACGATCGCAGTGCACAACGGCAAGCAACACGTGCCGGTCTATGTGTCGGACCAGATGGTCGGTCACAAGCTGGGTGAGTTCGCGCTGACCCGCACCTTCAAGGGTCACCCCGGTGACAAGAAGGCCAAGAAATAAGGATTGAGACGATGGAAACCCGTGCAATCGTTCGCGGTGTCCGCCTGTCGGCCGATAAGGGCCGTCTGGTGGCGGACCTGATCCGCGGCAAGAAGGTGGACCAGGCGCTCAACATCCTGGAATTCACCCAGAAGAAGGCGGCACTCATCATCAAGAAGGCGCTCGAGAGCGCCATCGCCAACGCCGAGCACAACGACGGCGCTGACATTGATGAGCTGAAGGTCACCTCGATCTATGTGGAGCAAGGCACCACGCTGAAGCGCTTCTCGGCTCGCGCCAAGGGCCGCGGCAACCGCATCAGCAAGCCCACCTGCCACATCTTCGTGTCGGTCGGTAACTGAGGCCAAGAGGAAGACTATGGGACAGAAAATCCATCCGACCGGCTTCCGCCTGCCTGTCACGCGTAACTGGGCTTCGCGCTGGTATGCGAACAACCAGAACTTCGCCACGATGCTGGCTGAAGATCTGCAGGTTCGTGACTACCTGAAGCAGCGCCTGAAGAATGCCGCCGTGTCGCGCATCCTGATCGAGCGCCCCGCCAAGAACGCCCGCATCACCATCTTCTCGGCTCGTCCGGGTGTGGTGATCGGCAAGAAGGGCGAGGACATCGAGAACCTGAAGGCCGAACTGACCAAGCGTCTGGGCGTGCCGGTGGCCGTGAACATCGAAGAAGTGCGCAAGCCTGAAATCGATGCTCAGCTGATCGCCGACTCGATCACCCAGCAGCTGGAAAAGCGCATCATGTTCCGCCGCGCCATGAAGCGCGCGATGCAGAACGCGATGCGTCTGGGCGCCCAGGGCATCAAGATCATGTCCGCCGGCCGTCTGAACGGCATCGAAATCGCTCGTACCGAGTGGTATCGCGAAGGCCGTGTGCCTCTGCATACCCTGAAGGCCGACATCGACTATGGCTTCTCCGAGGCCAAGACGACCTACGGCGTCATCGGTGTGAAGGTGTGGGTGTACCGCGGTGACCGCCTGGCCAATGGCGAGGCTCCCGTGATCAACACCCCCCCTGGCGCTGAAGACGATCGTCGTCCGCGTCGCAACGCCCGTCCGGGCGCCCCGGGTGGCCGTGGCCGTCCTGGCGCTGACAAGCCCGCCGACGGTGGCGACAAGCCCGGCGCTAAGCGCGTGGTCCGCAAGGCCCCCGCAGCTGGCGAGGCCAAAGGAGAATAAACATGCTGCAACCCGCTCGTCGCAAATTCCGCAAAGAGCAGAAGGGTCGTAACACTGGCGTGGCCACTCGCGGCGCCAATGTGTCGTTCGGCGACTTCGGCCTGAAGGCCACTGAGCGTGGCCGTCTGACGGCTCGCCAGATCGAAGCGGCTCGTCGTGCAATCTCGCGCCATATCAAGCGCGGTGGTCGCATCTTCATCCGCATCTTCCCGGACAAGCCCATCTCCCAAAAGCCCGCCGAAGTCCGTATGGGTAACGGTAAGGGCAACCCGGAGTACTACGTCGCTGAAATCCAGCCCGGCAAGGTGCTCTACGAGATCAACGGTGTGCCGGAAGCCCTGGCTCGCGAAGCGTTCACGCTGGCTGCTGCAAAGCTGCCCCTGCGTTGCACGTTCGTGGCACGCCAGGTCGGCCTCTGATTGGAGAGATCACCATGAAAGCATCTGAACTGCGTGGCAAGGATGTCGCTGCCCTGGAAAAGGAAGTGACCGATCTGCTCAAGGCCCACTTCGGCCTGCGCATGCAAAAGGCCACCCAACAGCTGAGCGACACCACTCAGCTGGGCAAGATCCGCCGCGACATCGCTCGCGTCAAGACCGTGCTGGCCGAAAAGAAGAAGGGGGCCTGATATGACGCAAGCTCAAGAAAAGAACACCCGCACCCTGGTGGGTCGCGTGGTGAGCGACAAGCGCGCCAAGACCGTCACGGTTCTGGTGGAGCGTCGCACCAAGCACGAGCTCTACGGCAAGATCGTGGCCCGTTCCCGCAAGTACCACGCCCACGACGAAAAGGGCGAGTACAAGATGGGTGACGTGGTCGAGATCGCTGAAGGCCGTCCTCTGTCGAAGACCAAGAGCTGGGTCGTGACCCGCCTGGTCGAGAAGGCAGAAGTGGTCTAAGGCCTCCGGGTCAAAGGCGCAAGATCCCTGGGGTCTTGTGCCGCGCGACCTGCGAACGGTCGGAACGCTGGGATACTGGCGTCCGACCGTTTTTCATTTCCGCCCGGCCAGCTGCTGCGCCGGGCTTTGCTTTTGAGGAGAGCCCCATGTTGAAGATTGGCGACAAACTGCCTAGCGCGACCGTGCAGGAATATGTGGAAGTGGAGGGCGATGGCTGCTCCATCGGTCCGAACGGCTTTGACGCGGCAGCGCAGGCGGCAGGCAAGACGGTGGCCATCTTTGCGTTGCCCGGCGCCTTTACGCCCACCTGCTCTGCCCAGCATGCGCCCGGCTATATCCAGCAGGCGGATGCCCTGAAGGCAGCGGGCGCCGACGAGATCTGGTGCCTCTCCGTCAACGACGCCTTTGTCATGGGTGCGTGGGCGCGTGAGCTCGGCGCCGGCGGCAAGGTGCGCTTCATCGCCGACGGCAGCGCTGACTTCACGCGGGCTACCGGCCTGACGCTGGACCTGCAAGCTCGCGGCATGGGTCTGCGCTCGCAGCGGTACAGCATGCTCGTCGTGGATGGCGTCGTGAAGACGCTGAACGTCGAGGCGCCGGGCAAGTTCGAGGTCAGTGGCGCTGACACCCTGCTGGCTCAGCTGAAGGGCTGAGCCTGGCGGGTTTGCCCGCCCTGGCGGCTGCCCTCGCCCGATGGGTGGGGTGCCGCCTGGCATTGCCTGGCCATGGATGTCGGGTACGGGGAGGCGCTCCGTTAGAGGCGCCTTTCAACTTTCAGCGGATCGGCTGCTTGACACGGCATCCGAATCGCTGGCACAATCTAATGCTTCGCCGAATGTCGGGCGCATCATGCGGTGCGTCTCGGCCTCGGATCCGCCCACAACCGCTGTAGGCGCTGGCTGGTGCACTTGCTGTGCTAGAGAGCGTCAAGGCTTACGGGCCCAAGACTGACCGGTTTGGTCTGTAGCGATGGTCGCTGCAGGTCGAGGCGGGAAAAGTTGGGGACAGACATGATTCAAATGCAATCGCGACTGGATGTCGCGGACAACACTGGCGCCAAGTCCGTTCAGTGCATCAAGGTGCTTGGTGGTTCCAAGCGCCGGTATGCCGGCATTGGCGACATCATCAAGGTCAGCATCAAAGAAGCTGCACCGCGTGGCCGCGTCAAGAAGGGCGAGGTCTATAGCGCTGTGGTCGTGCGTACCGCCAAGGGCGTGCGCCGCCAGGACGGTTCGCTGGTGAAGTTCGACGGCAATGCCGCCGTGCTGCTGAACGCCAAGCTGGAGCCGATCGGCACCCGTATCTTTGGCCCGGTCACGCGTGAACTGCGTACCGAGCGCTTCATGAAGATCGTGTCGCTGGCGCCCGAGGTGCTGTAAGCCTCGTCAAGTCAAAGGTACTGCCATGAACAAGATTCGTAAGGGCGACGAGGTCATCGTGCTGACCGGCCGCGACAAGGGCAAGCGAGGCCTCGTGGCTTCGCGTGTCGATGCTGACCACCTGATCGTGGAAGGCGTGAACGTCGTGAAGAAGCACGCCAAGCCCAACCCCATGAAGGGCACCACCGGCGGCGTGGTCGACAAGACGATGCCGATCCATCAATCCAACGTGGCGATTTTCAACGCCGCTGCCGGCAAGGCCGATCGCGTGGGCATCAAGCTGCTCGACGACGGCAAGAAGGTGCGCGTCTACAAGTCGACCGGCGAAGAGATCAAGGCTTAAGAGGTTCGACATGGCTCGTTTGCAAGCGTTTTATCGCGAAAAAGTCGTTCCCGGCCTGACCGAGAAGTTCGGCTACACCTCCGTGATGGAAGTGCCGCGCATCACCAAGATCACCCTGAACATGGGTGTCAGTGAAGCCGTCGCCGACAAGAAGGTCATGGATCACGCCGTGGGCGACCTGACCAAGATCGCCGGCCAGAAGCCCGTGGTCACCAAGTCGAAGAAGGCCATTGCCGGCTTCAAGATCCGTGACGGCGTGCCTATCGGCTGCATGGTGACCCTGCGTGGCGTCCAGATGTATGAATTCCTGGACCGCTTCGTGACCATCGCCCTGCCCCGCGTGCGTGACTTCCGTGGTATCTCCGGCCGTTCGTTCGATGGCCGTGGCAACTACAACATCGGCGTCAAGGAACAGATCATCTTCCCCGAAATCGAATACGACAAGGTGGATGCTCTGCGTGGTCTGAACATCAGCATCACGACGACTGCCAAGACGGACGACGAAGCGAAGGCCCTGCTGGCCGCGTTCAAGTTCCCGTTCAAGAACTGAGGTGACCCGTGGCAAAACTCTCGATTAAGCAACGTGAGCTGAAGCGCGAACAACTGGTCGCCAAGTTCGCCAAGAAGTACGCAGATCTGAAGGCCATCATCGACGACTCCAAGAAGTCTGATGAAGAGCGCTACGCCGCTCGCCTGGAACTGCAGAAGCTGCCCCGCAACGCCAACCCCACTCGCCTGCGCAACCGCTGCGAGCTGACTGGCCGTCCGCGTGGCACCTTCCGCAAGTTCGGTCTGGGTCGTAACAAGATTCGTGAACTGGCTTTCAAGGGCGACATCCCCGGTGTCGTCAAGGCAAGCTGGTAATCGGCAGGATTAGGAGATTTCGTATGAGCATGAGTGATCCTATCGCCGATATGCTGACTCGCATTCGCAACGCCCAGAGCGTTGAGAAGGCCAGCGTCGTGATGCCTTCCAGCAAGCTGAAGGTCGCGATCGCCAAGGTCCTCAAGGACGAGGGCTATATCGACGGTTTCGCGGTGCGTGGCGATGCAGCCCGTCCCGAACTCGAGATCGCGCTGAAGTATTACGCCGGTCGCCCGGTGATCGAGCGCATCGAACGCGTGAGCCGTCCCGGCCTGCGCATCTACAAGGGCCGCCACGACATTCCTCAGGTCATGAATGGCCTGGGTGTGGCGATCGTCACCACCCCGAAGGGTGTGATGACCGACCGCAAGGCACGTCAAGCCGGTATCGGCGGCGAAGTGCTCTGCTACGTCGCCTAAGCGCAAGGAGAGACAGACAATGTCCCGCGTTGGAAAAATGCCGGTCGCACTCCCGCAAGGCGTGGATGTGACGATCTCCGCTGAGCAGATCAGCGTGAAGGGCGCCCTGGGTACGCTGGTTCGTGCAGCCAACCCCCTGGTCGCGATCAAGAACGAAGGCGGCAAGCTGAGCTTCAGCCCGGTCGACGCTTCCTCGGAAGCTGACGCCCTGAGCGGCACCTTCCGCGCGCTGGTGGCCAATATGGTCAACGGCGTGAGCAAGGGCTTCGAAAAGAAGCTGAACCTGGTTGGCGTGGGTTTCCGCGCCCAGGCTCAAGGCCAGAAGCTGAACCTGCAGATCGGTTTCTCTCACCCCGTGGTGAAGGACATGCCGGCTGGGATCAAGGTGGAATGCCCGACCCAGACCGAAATCCTGATCAAGGGTGCCGATCGCCAAGTGGTGGGTCAGATTGCCGCCGAAGTGCGCGCCATCCGTCCTCCCGAGCCCTACAAGGGCAAGGGCATCCGCTACGCTGATGAAAAGGTCTCCCTCAAAGAGACCAAGAAGAAGTAAGGAGCCGCGCAATGTTGACCAAGAAAGAACAGCGCATCCGTCGTTCGCGCCAGACCCGTGCCCGCATCGCCGTGCAACGCGTCGCCCGCCTGACGGTTTTCCGCTCCAACCTGCACATCTACGCCAGCGTCATCTCCGAAGATGGCACTCGCGTCCTGGCTGCCGCTTCGACGGCGGAAAAGGACGTCCGCGCTCAGCTGGGTGGCGATGGCAAGGGTGGCAATGTGGCCGCTGCCACGCTGATCGGCAAGCGCATCGCCGAGAAGGCCAAGGCTGCTGGCGTCGAGAAGGTGGCGTTCGATCGCGCCGGTTTCGCGTACCACGGCCGTGTCAAGGCCCTGGCCGAAGCTGCCCGCGAAGCCGGCCTGCAGTTCTAAGCGCATAAAGGATTGATGAACATGGCAAAGTTTCAACCCCGCGTGCAGGACGAAGGTCGCGACGACGGCATGCGCGAGAAGATGATCGCGGTGAACCGCGTGACCAAGGTGGTGAAGGGCGGCCGTACGCTGTCGTTCGCAGCACTGACCGTGGTCGGCGACGGTGATGGCCGCATCGGCATGGGCAAGGGCAAGGCGAAGGAAGTTCCGGTCGCCGTGCAGAAGGCCATGGAGTCGGCTCGCCGCAACATGGTCAAGGTGAACCTGCGCAACGGCACGATCCACCACAACGTGGTGGGCGAGCACGGTGCTTCGCGCGTCATGATGGCTCCGGCTCCCGCCGGTACCGGCGTGATCGCTGGCGGCCCGATGCGTGCTGTCTTCGAAGTGATGGGCGTGACCGACATCGTGACCAAGAGCCACGGTTCGACCAACCCTTACAACATGGTTCGCGCCACCCTGGACGCCCTGAAGCGCTCGACGACGGCCGCTGAAGTCGCTGCCAAGCGCGGCAAGACCGTTGAAGATATCTTCAACTGAGTCGCCAGGATTGGAGAGACAGATGTCTGACAAGAAAACTCTGACGGTCAAGCTCGTGCGCAGCCCGATCGGCTGCCGTGCCTCGCACCGTGCCACCGTGACCGGTCTGGGCCTGCGCAAGCTGAACAGCACTCGTGTCCTCGAGGACACCCCTGCTGTGCGCGGCATGATCAACAAGATCGCCTATCTCGTGCAGGTGCTGTAAGCACGGCGCGAACTGAGGACTAGAAATGCAACTCAACACCATCAAGCCCGCCGCTGGTGCCAAGCACGCCAAGCGTCGCGTGGGCCGTGGCATCGGCTCCGGTCTGGGCAAGACTTGCGGCCGCGGCCACAAGGGCCAGAAGTCGCGCGCTGGCGGCTTCCACAAGGTCGGCTTCGAAGGCGGCCAGATGCCCCTGCATCGTCGCCTGCCCAAGCGTGGCTTCAAGTCGCTGACGCTGCCGTTCAACGCCGAGATCACCCTGAGCGATCTGCAAGGCCTGGCCGGTGACGAAATCGACATGCTGACGCTGAAGGCTGTCGGCCTGGTGCCCGAGCTGACCAAGTCGGTGAAGGTCATCCTGTCTGGCGAAATCAGCCGCAAGGTCACGCTGAAGGGCGTGGGCGCAACGGCTGGTGCCAAGGCTGCGATCGAAGCCGCTGGCGGCTCCGTCGCTGCTGAGTAAAGCTCAAGGATCAGGCAACAGTGGCTACCAACCCGAATCAACTGGCCAAGAGCGGCAAGTTCGGTGACCTGCGTCGCCGGCTTGTGTTCCTGCTGCTGGCGCTGGTCGTGTACCGTATCGGGGCGCATATCCCCGTGCCGGGCATCGATCCGGTCCAGCTGCAGCAGTTCTTCAAGGGCCAGCAGGGTGGCATCCTGAGCCTGTTCAACATGTTCTCTGGCGGTGCGCTGTCGCGCTTCACCGTCTTCGCGCTGGGCATCACGCCCTACATCTCGGCCTCCATCGTGATCCAGCTGATGGGTTATGTGGTGCCGAGCCTGGAAGCGCTGAAGAAGGAAGGCGAGTCGGGTCGTCGCAAGATCACGCAATACACCCGCTATGGCACGCTCGGCCTGGCAATTTTCCAGAGCCTCAGCATTGCGCTGGCCCTGGAGAGTTCGCCCGGTCTGGTGCTGGCTCCCGGTTTCGGCTTCCGCCTGACCGCTGTCAGCAGCCTGGTGGCTGGCACCATGTTCCTGATGTGGCTGGGTGAGCAGATCACCGAGCGCGGTCTGGGCAATGGCATCTCGATCCTCATCTTCGGCGGTATTGCGGCAGGTCTGCCGGGTGCCATCGGTGGTCTGCTGGATCTGGTGCACAACGGTGCCATGACGATCTTCTCCTGCCTCGTGGTCATTGCCATCGTGATTGGCGTGACCTGGCTGGTGGTGTTCGTCGAGCGTGGTCAACGCAAGATCCTGGTGAACTACGCCAAGCGTCAGGTTGGCAACAAGGTGTACGGCGGTCAGTCGTCGCACCTGCCCCTGAAGCTGAACATGTCGGGTGTGATTCCCCCGATCTTCGCATCGTCGATCATCCTGCTGCCGACCACGCTCGTGAGCTGGTTTGCAACGGGTGACAGCATGCGCTGGTTGAAGGACATTGCGGACATGCTGCGTCCGGGTCAGCCGATCTACGTGCTGCTGTACGCTTCCGCGATCGTGTTCTTCTGCTTCTTCTACACGGCACTGGTGTTCAACAGCCGTGAGACCGCAGACAACCTGAAGAAGAGCGGGGCGTTCATCCCCGGGATTCGTCCCGGTGAGCAGACCGCAAAGCACATCGACAAGATCCTGTCCCGTCTGACCATGGCTGGCGCCATCTACATCACCGGTGTGTGCCTGCTGCCTGAGTTCCTGACACTGAAGTACAACGTTCCCTTCTACTTTGGCGGCACTTCGTTGCTGATCATTGTGGTGGTGACCATGGACTTCTGGGCCCAGGTGCAGTCCTACGTGATGAGTCAGCAGTACGAGTCTCTGCTGAAGAAGGCAAATTTCAAGGCGAACTGAGTTTCGACTCGGTGGAGCCCATCCATTAACTACCGTACCAACCGAAGCGGCACGAGGCATGGCGAAAGACGACGTCATTCAGATGCAGGGTGAGATTCTCGAGAACCTGCCCAATGCCACGTTTCGAGTGAAGTTGGAGAACGGACATGTCGTTCTCGGTCACATCTCCGGCAAGATGCGTATGCACTACATCCGCATCCTGCCTGGTGACAAAGTGACCGTGGAGCTGACACCGTACGATTTGAGTCGTGCTCGCATCGTGTTCCGGGCGAAGTGAGCGAATTTGTCCCCCGGACGCGCTGTTTGAGCGAATAGATTTAGGTCAAGGAGCAGACCATGAAAGTTTCGGCATCCGTCAAGAAGATGTGCCGCAATTGCAAGATCATCCGTCGCAAGGGCGTGGTGCGTGTGATCTGTACCGATCCGCGCCACAAGCAGCGTCAAGGCTGATTGCTGCACGACACGAGCGAATTAGAGGACGCAAATGGCACGTATTGCTGGTATCAACATTCCGCCGCAAAAGCACACCGAGATCGGTCTGACCTCGATCTACGGCATTGGCCGTACGACCGCGCAGAAGATCTGCAACGCTTGCGGTATTCCCCTCGACAAGAAGGTCAAGGACCTCAATGACTCCGATCTGGAAAAGATCCGTGAGGAAGTGGGCAAGCTGACCATCGAAGGCGATCTGCGCCGTGAGATGTCGATCAACATCAAGCGATTGATGGATCTGGGCTGCTATCGCGGTTTCCGTCACCGCCGTGGCCTGCCGATGCGTGGCCAGCGCACGCGCACCAACGCCCGTACCCGCAAGGGTCCGCGCAAGGCTGCGCCGACCGGCAAGAAGTGATCCAGCGGCAACCCTGAAGAGAGCTCACCATGGCAAAAGCACCTAACAACTCGGCTGCCCAGCGCGTTCGCAAGAAGGTTCGCAAGAACGTGGCTGACGGCATCGCCCACGTCCACGCGTCTTTCAACAACACCATCATCACCATCACCGACCGTCAAGGCGGCGCCCTGTCCTGGGCTTCGTCGGGTGGCCAAGGCTTCAAGGGCTCGCGCAAGTCGACGCCTTTCGCAGCCCAGGTGGCGGCTGAAGTGGCTGGCCGTGCTGCTCAAGAGCAAGGCATCAAGAACCTGGACGTCAAGATCAAGGGCCCCGGCCCGGGTCGCGAGTCTTCCGTTCGCGCACTGGCAGCGCTCGGCATCCGCATCAATTCGATCTCGGATGTGACGCCTGTCCCGCACAACGGCTGCCGTCCGCAAAAGCGCCGTCGCATCTAAGGCGATTTGCTGCGATAATCGCGGACTGTTTTCCCCGCCGGCGGGCACGAAAGTGCCTCGCCGGCTGTTTTGCTGAGCACGGCATCGCTCGTCGCTCATGAAGCCCACCGTTCGAGCCCATAAAAACACGGGCCGGACTCGCGCAGGCACCGCCTTCACGCGGCGCTTGCGTCAGATTGAACAAGGACACGCAAAGTGGCACGTTACCTCGGCCCGAAGGCCAAACTTTCCCGCCGTGAAGGCACTGACCTGTTCCTGAAGAGCGCCCGCCGCGCCATCAGCGACAAGGCCAAGTTCGACACCAAGCCTGGTCAGCATGGCCGCACCTCCGGTCAGCGCACCTCCGACTTCGGCCTGCAACTGCGTGAAAAGCAGAAGGTCAAGCGCATGTACGGCGTGCTGGAGCGCCAGTTCCGCCGCTACTTCGCCGAAGCCGAGCGCCGCAAGGGCTCGACCGGCGTGAACCTGCTGACGCTGCTGGAATCGCGTCTGGACAACGTCGTGTACCGCATGGGCTTCGGCTCCACGCGTGCTGAAGCACGTCAGCTGGTCTCGCACAAGGGCATCACCGTCAATGGTGAAGTCGTCAACATCGCTTCCTACCTGGTGAAGGCTGGCGACACCGTCGCCGTCCGTGAAAAGGCCAAGAAGCAGCTGCGCATCCAGGACAGCCTGAAGCTGGCCGAGTCGATCGGTCTGCCCGCCTGGGTGCAGGTCGATGCCACCAAGATGGAAGGCATCTTCAAGAAGACCCCGGATCGCGACGAATTCGGCGCCGAAATCAACGAATCGCTGATCGTTGAACTGTATTCGCGTTAATTCTTTCGCGCTTGCCGAGCGGCCCTTCGTGGGCCTGCTCGGCATTTCCTCGTCCGGGTCCAGCGCTCTCGCTGGGCTCGGTTGGTCCCTCAGCCTTATCGGTGTAACGAACCGAGGGTATTGAAAGAAAGACCTCATGCAAACCAATCTGCTCAAACCCAAATCCATCAATGTGGAGCCCCTGGGCGGTCATCGCGCCAAGGTCACCCTGGAGCCGTTCGAACGCGGCTATGGCCACACCCTGGGCAACGCCCTGCGCCGTGTGCTGCTGTCCTCGATGGTGGGTTATGCGCCGACGGAAGTGACGATCGCTGGGGTGCTGCACGAGTACTCGGCCATCGATGGCGTGCAGGAAGACGTGGTTCACATCATGCTGAACCTCAAGGGCGTCGTGTTCCGCCTGCACAACCGTGAGGAAGTCACCCTGGTGCTGCGCAAGGAGGGCGAAGGCCCCGTCACCGCCGCAGACATCCAGACGCCTCATGACGTCGAGATCATCAATCCCGAGCACGTCATTGCCCATCTGTCGCAAGGCGGCAAGCTGGACATGCAGATCAAGGTCGAGAAGGGCCGCGGCTACGTGCCGGGCACGATGCGCCGTTACGGCGACGAGCCGACCAAGTCCATCGGTCGCATCGTCCTGGATGCCTCGTTCTCCCCGGTGAAGCGCGTCAGCTACGCCGTCGAGAACGCCCGCGTGGAACAGCGTACCGATCTGGACAAGCTGGTCATGGAGATCGAGACCAACGGCGCCATCTCGCCGGAGGAAGCGATCCGTGCCTCGGCCAAGATCCTGGTCGAGCAGCTGGCCGTGTTCGCTCAGCTGCAGGGTACCGACCTGGTCGACGCCTTCGACCAGCCGGCCCAACGTTCCAGCACCTTCGATCCGATCCTGCTGCGTCCGGTGGACGAGCTGGAACTGACGGTGCGTTCGGCCAACTGCCTGAAGGCCGAGAACATCTATTACATCGGCGACCTGATCCAGCGCACCGAGACCGAGCTGCTGAAGACCCCCAACCTGGGTCGCAAGTCGCTCAACGAAATCAAGGAAGTGCTGGCTTCGCGCGGTCTGACTCTGGGCGCCCGCCTGGAAAACTGGCCGCCGCAAGGCCTGGACAAGCGCTGATCCCCCACGCCCTGCGCGCTTCGCGCGGCCCCCGCCAGGGGGCGGGCTCGCAGGACCGGCAGAGCCGGATCCTCGAGCCCCGCGGGGGACTATGGGACAGAGAGTATTTTGAAAGGGGCGGGGTGTTGACAAACCCCGCTCGGTGCTCCGGCAGTACCTGATACGGCTGCTGGTATTACATCGTAGGAAAGGAAAGCACCATGCGTCATCGTAACGGCCTCCGCAAGCTCAACCGCACCAGCGAACATCGCAAGGCGATGCTGCGCAACATGTGCGTCTCGCTGCTGCAGCACGAAGCCATCAAGACCACGGTCCCCAAGGCCAAGGAACTGCGTCGCGTCGTCGAGCCCCTGATCACCCTGGCCAAGGAGCCGACGCTCGCCAATCGTCGTCTGGCTTTCGACCGTCTGCGTGACCGCGACATCGTCAGCAAGCTGTTCAACGAGCTGGGCCCCCGTTTCGCCACCCGTCCGGGCGGCTACACCCGCATCCTGAAGATGGGCTTCCGCGTGGGCGACAACGCTCCGATGGCCTATGTCGAGCTGGTGGACCGCGCCGAAGAGTCGGCTGAGGCTCCGAAGGCTGAATAAGCCAGCACCGCGGCCCTCGCGGCCGCAGGTGACTTGAAGAAGGTCGGCATCCGCCGGCCTTTTTTTACGTCCGCGAACCCGTGCGATTGGCTGGCAGGCCCTGTGATTCCGTGGCTTATCGCATGCCGGGTGGCGGCTGGCCTTGGCAGCCGCTAAGCTGCGCGCTTCGCCGCGGCCGCACCGTGGCGCCCGGCAAGAGCCAACGCCGGGCGCTCTGTGCCGGCGGCCTGGCACGAAGAGAACTCAGCATGAACATGATCAAGCAAGCGGTATCGCCCTGGCTGGTGCGGGTGCTCGCACCCCTCCTGTTGGTGGTCGGTGCATGGGCGCCCGCAGCGGCGCAGGCGGACGACTTCCTGGAGCCCGAGCAGGCCTTCAAGCTGGCCGCCCGCGTTCAGGGCGACAAGAGCCTCGAGCTGCGCGTCACCATCGCGCCCGGCTACTACATGTACCGGGAGCAGTTCCAGTTCGCAGCCGACGGCGTGCAACTCAAGCCCGCCATTCCGGACGGCAAGAAGAAGTTCGACGAGACCTTCCAGAAGGAGGTCGAGATCTACCGCGACGGGCTCACGATTCGTCTGGACGTGACCCAGGCCCCTGCCAGCTTCGAGCTCAAGGCCACGGGTCAGGGTTGCGCGGACAAGGGGCTGTGCTATCCGCCCATGACGCGCCCTCTGCAGGTGCAATTGAAGGGCTTTGGGGGTGCCGGGCAGGTGCGCCTGTTGCCGCCGGGCGAAGGGCTCGGCAGCTTCGGGGATGGCGAGGCGATGGCGCCTGCCACCGAGGGGGCGCCGGCCGGCAGCGATGCCAGCGCCGGTGTGCGCGCGGCGTCGTCCAATGAGCCCGGCGGGCTCGAGGGGGCGCTGCAGTCCGGGCGCTTCTGGTGGGTCGTCGCGCTGTTCTTCCTGGGTGGCGTCGGGCTGTCGCTGACGCCCTGCGTGCTGCCGATGGTGCCCATCCTGGCATCGATCATCGTGGGGGGCGGTCAGCAGGTGTCGCGCGGTCGCGGCTTTGCGCTTGCGCTCGCCTACTCTCAGGGGATGGCCCTGGTGTACACGGCGCTGGGCGTGGCGGCGGGGCTGGCGGGCGAGGGGCTGGCGGCCTACTTCCAGTCGCCTTGGGTTCTGGGGACGTTCGGCGTCGCGCTGGCGGTGTTCGCGCTGTCCATGTTCGGGGCCTACGAGCTCCAGCTGCCCAGCCGATTCGCCAATCGCCTGAACGATGCCTCGCAGCGCCTGCAGGGGGGGCGCCTGGTGGCCGTGTTCGTGATGGGCGCACTGTCTGCGCTGCTGGTCAGCCCTTGCGTCACGGGTGTGCTGGCGAGCGCGCTGCTGTACCTCAGCAAGACGCACGACGTCGTGCTGGGCGGCTCGGCGCTGTATGCCATGGCCAATGGCATGAGCGTGCCGCTGCTGCTGCTGGGACTGTCGGCAGGATCGCTGCTGCCCCGTGCCGGCGCCTGGATGGATGGCGTGAAGCACTTCTTCGGGATGTTGCTGCTGGCGGTGGCGATTTGGACGGTGCAGCCGCTGCTGTCAGATGCCGTCACGCAGATTCTGATCGGCGCGCTGGCCGTGGCGGCGGCCCTGGCGCTGGGGCTGTTCAAGGGCTGGCATCCGCATGCGGGCCCGCGCGCCTGGCTGGGCAAGACGGCGGCACTTGCCGCGCTGGTCTTCGGTCTCCTGCAGTGGGTCGGCGCCGCCGCCGGTGGGACGGATCCGCTCAAGCCGCTGCGCGGCGTCTTCGGTGTGTCTTCGGCCCAAGCGGCCACGCCCGCTGGGGTCACGCAGGGGCTGGAGTTCCGGAAGATCCACAGTGTCGAGGAGCTCGACGCCGCGCTGAAGTCGGCCGGGCGCCCGGTCATGCTGGACTTCTACGCGGACTGGTGCAAGTCCTGCAAGGAGATGGAACGCTTCACCTTCACGGACGCGAAGGTGCAGCAGCGTCTGTCCAAGGCCCTGCTGCTCAAGGCGGATGTCACGGCCAATTCGCCGGAAGATCGCGAGCTGCTCAAGCGATTCAAGCTCTTCGGTCCGCCGGGCACGATCTTCTTCGATGCGAGCGGTGCAGAGCTGCAGGACCGCCGGGTCATCGGCTTCCAGGACGCCGCTACCTTCATCCGGTCGCTGGAGGCTGCCGGCATTTGATCGGCTCTTCAAATTCGTGCTATACTTTTAGCTTCAGTCGCGGGGTGGAGCAGTCTGGTAGCTCGTTGGGCTCATAACCCAAAGGTCGTAGGTTCAAATCCTGCCCCCGCAACCAGAATTCTTGAGGAAGGCGCTGGCATGCAGCCGCGTTTGACTCGAAGCCAGCCGCTGGCCATCCAGGTGATCTGCAGTGATTTCCTGATGTCAGGCGGCTTGTTTTTTCCTCGGTTCACAACCGGGGCGGCATCCGAAGGGCCCAGGCCCTGATGCTGGCGACAGTTCAGTCGCGGGGTGGAGCAGTCTGGTAGCTCGTTGGGCTCATAACCCAAAGGTCGTAGGTTCAAATCCTGCCCCCGCAACCAATCAAGGCCCGTGAGTCTCCATGCTCATGGGCCTTTTGTCTTGATGGGCACGCCGTTCGCCCGCTGGGCCGCGATCCTCTCCGTGGGCCCTGCCTGTGTCCGGCGGCGAGCGCAAGCGGGGCGGGTTGGTACTTGTGACGTCGCGCAGGTGGCCCCACCAACCATGTGCCATGCGGCATGCGGGCCGAGAGTTGGCACAATCCGAGTTTTGCACCTTCGAATCCAATCCATGTCTGAATCGACTACTCAGCCGGGCGCTGACCAGCAAGCGCAGCAAGCAGCCTGTGCCGAGCAGCTCAAGGCCCTGTTCCCTGCCTTGTTCACGGGGGCGCCCAAGCCGGTGAAGCTGCGCATTCAGGCGGATATCCAGGAGCGCGCGCCCGGCCAGTTCAGCAAGCAGCAGTTGTCTGCGTTCCTGCGTCGCCACACCGGCAGCACGGCCTATCTGAACGCGGTGATCAAGTCGACGCACCGTTTTGACCTGGATGGACAGGAAGCCGGCGAGATCACGGCCGAGCACAAGCAGGTGGCCCGTGACGAGCTGACCCGCCGACGCGCCAAGCACCAGGAGCGGCAGGCGCAGGAAGAGGTCGCGCAGCGTCAGCGCTTCGAGCTGCTGCGTGCCTTCGAGACCACGACGCTGACGCGCGCCAACTTCTGCGCACTCAAGGGGCTGGCGGAAGACCAGCTGGACGGCCTGCTGGCCCTGGCCCGGGAAGAGGCGAAAGCCCGTGCCGCCCGTCCCCGCGCCCAGGAGGGCGGTCGCCCCGGCGCTGGAGATCGACGTGGTGCACCGGGTGCCGATCGCCGCGGCCCGCGTCAGGGACGTCCGGACGAGCGCCGCCACGGCCGTGGCGGCCCCGCGAAGGGCGCCTCCCCCAAGGTGCGCCCGCCCGCGGCTGGTGGCGATGCTGCGGTCCCTGCAGCGGCCACCGCAGTGACGGCCGAACCGACAACCGCGCCCGCCGCGGTGCAGGACGCCCAGGAAGGTTGACATCCGGGCGGCGGTCGGCGCGAGTTCGCGCGCGATCCAGGCCTGGAATGCAGAAAAGGGGCTGCCAGCCGGTCAAGGCTGCTGCCCCTTTGTCGTGATTTCGCCGTGCCGGATGTGGCCGGTGCCCAAGCGGGTATCGACGTACGCGCCCTGCCGGCGCGCCGCGTCATGGCCTCAGATGGATGACTTCACGCCGGTCTTTGTGTCACTCGCGCAACTCGGTTTGCAGACCACTTCGTTGCGACCGAGGACGCGCTTGGACTGCAGGGCGCTGGGCGGACGGTGCTTGCCGCACTTGAAGCAGGAACGGGTGTGCCCACTGCCAAGAAACGGCGAACCGCCGAGCTTGGACTCGTAGCGCAGGCCGTCTTCGCTGACGGCCGTGTATGTATCTTTGCTCATTCTTGTCCTTGTCCTGGCCCACCTCTTGCCATGTACAGCGAGGGTGAAGGGCGAACCGAGAATGTCGAAATCCCTCTGAACCCAATTTAGGCACATGCCGCGGTCGGCCGCTACCTCGCAAACCCACGCTCTTGTCACAAACCGCGTCACGGCCTGACTGCCGACATCCCGCGAGCAAGGGAGTCGGGTGACGGGGCCCCGGCCCCGGCGGGCGCATCGCGAACCCGGCGCGGGCTTTTGGTGCATCATGGGCGCTTGAACGTCCTTCCCCTGTCATCCCCTCCATGCAAGACCTGCCGCCCGAAGCGCTTCAGCAGATTGCTGCCTATTTCCAGGTGCTGGCCGAGCCCACACGCCTCAGATTGCTGAATGCCCTTCGCGACGGCGAACGCAATGTGGGGGACCTGGCGGCGCTGTGCGGCTCCACGCCTGCCAACGTGTCTCGCCACTTGTCCCAGCTGGCCAAGCAGGGGCTGGTGGAACGGGAGGGCCGCGGCAACAGCGTCTACTACCGCATGGCTGACGCGTCGGTCTACGCGCTGTGCGACCTCGTGTGCGGAAACATCGCCCGACGCTTCGAACGCGACGTGCAGGCGCGCGAGCTCTTCCGCGAGGCGCGGGCCAGCGGGCGGGCCAAGGCGGGCTGATCCCGCCGCCGGGTCTGGCCTCAGGCGCAGGTCGGCGCGCTTGGCGCACAATCCGCGTTTTTGAATTGCCTGCCCCCGCCATGGCCAAACTGTTTTTCCGCTATGCGGCGATGAACGCCGGCAAGTCCACCGCCCTGCTGCAGGTCGCGCACAACTACGAGGAGCGTGGCCATCGCGTGCGCATCTTCACGGCGCAGCTGGACGACCGCTATGGCCGCGGCTACGTCACCTCGCGCCTGGGGCCCCAGCGGGCGGCGGAAGTGTTCACGCCACAGACGGACTTCCTGGCCCTCACCCAGGCGGATCCCGGCATCGCCTGTCTCCTGGTGGACGAGGCGCAGTTCCTGAGCAAGTCGCAGGTCCATGCGCTGCATGAGATTGCGCACCTGCGCAACCTGCCGGCCATCTGCTATGGCTTGCGGACGGATTTCAGGGGGGAACTCTTTCCCGGTTCCGCGACGCTGCTGGCCCTGGCGGACGAGATGGACGAGATGAAGACCATCTGCGACTGCGGGCGCAAGGCAACCATGAACATGCGGGTGGACGAAAGCAACCGCAAGGTCACCGAGGGGGCGCAGGTGGAAATTGGTGGAAACGCACGCTACCGCGCGGTCTGCGGGCGCTGCTTCCGGCAGGCGGCCTGAGTCCGCGGGGCGTCGCTCCATGGAAAAACGGCCCGGGCAAAGCCACGGGCCGTCTGGACGGTGCGAACGGGGAGGGCGATGCCCGGCCCCGTCGCGGGGGCGCGCTCAGCCCTTGGTGTTGAGTTGCTCTTCGAGTTCCTTGCAGGAGGGCGCGCACACCGGCTGGGACTTGCCCAGCAGCTTCTTGGACTTCAGCATGGCCCGAGGGCGGTGCTTGCCGCAAAGAAAGCACGACATCGTGGCCGCGCCAAACGAAGAGGTGGCCGCGAAAGGCGAGCCGGGAGCTTTTGATCGGTAGCGCAGACCATCGGCGTCGATGGTCGTCTTGGTACTGTCCTTGGCCACGCTGGTCCTGACTGATATATGAGTAAAACGACGAGGATCCGGTCTTTCCGAGCTTCCTCTGCCCGAGAAACCGGCCTTTCTACACCCTCTATTTTCCATCATCAGGCGCTGTTCGGCGCAGACCGGGGGTGAGAATTTCGCCGCAGTCCCCCGCTCATGGGGCGGCCGCCCCGACCGGGCACGGGCGTCGCCCCTGGCCTCAGCAGCCGGTGAAGCGCGGCGTCCGTCGCTCCTGCCAGGCTTGCACGCCCTCGGCCAGGTCCCGCGAGGCGCCGGCACGGGCGATGTCGCGTGCAAGCTGTGCTGGATCGAGCTCATGGCGGGCGATGGCATTGAGGTGCCGCTTCATGCCGTCCAGCGCCAGCGGGGCCAGCTCGCACAGGGACTGCGCGAGGGCTTGCGCCTCGGCCTGCAGGAGCGCCCCGTCCTCGTACAGCCGGTCCAGGAAGCCGCAGGCGAGCATGGCGTCGGCATCGAGCGTCTCGCAGGCGAGCAGGATGCGCTTGGCCATGCCCAGGCCCAGGCGGTTCACATAGCGCGTCATGCCGCCACGGTAGAAGTGCAGGCCGAGCCGGGCGGCCGGCACGAACATCTCGCAGGCGCGGGTGCCCAGGCGGAAGTCGCAGGCCAGCGCGAGATCGGTGGCGCCGCCGTAGACGCCGCCCTGGATGGCCGCGATCGTGATCGGACGTGCGTTCTCCCAGGCATCCGTCAGCCGCTCGAACAGCGCGCCCGCATCAACGCCCGGCACGGCGCCGATGTTGAATCCGCTGCAGAAATGCCGGCCCTCGCTCTGCAGCAGCAGCACGCGGACATCCGCCGTCTGGTTGACCACTGCGAGGTGCTGCTCCAGCGTCTGCAGGTCCTGGATCTCCAGGCGGTTGGCCACCTTCGGCCGCCGCAGCGTGATGCAGGCCAGGTGCTGGTCGATGTGCAGACGGGGGGCGAGGTGGGGCATGGCGGCGCAGGAAATCGGTGGCATCGCCAGTGTAGGGGCCGGCGCCCGGCACCATTCCCCGACCAAGCCGCTCGGGCATTGGGCGCGCGTCGCGCATCCGACGGGACCAGACTGTCGGTGGGGCGTCAATGTCGGGGCCGGTGAGGCCTCAAAAGGCCCGCAAATTCATCGACCGACCGGTCGGACTATTTCTTGAGCCTTGTCAATGCGCGTTGGCACGAAGCGTCGTGTCAGGCGCTTTGTTTAGAGTGGGCCGCAACTAGAGGCGGTGTCCATGGATTTCACAATAGCAAGCATTCTCGCGCTGGACGGGTTCACCAACGGCGCCATCTATGCGCTGCTGGCCCTGGCCACGGTGCTGGTCTTTGCGGTGACGCGGGTGATCTTCATCCCCCAGGGCGAGTTCGTGGCCTTCGGGGCGCTGACGCTGGCCGCGATGCAGCAGGGGCAGACGCCGGCGACCGTGCACTTCCTGCTGCTCATGACCGCCCTGGTGGCCCTGCTGGATGGATGGCAGGCCTGGCAGGGCAGGCAAGGCCTGCGGGGGCTGATGCGGGTGGCGCGGCAGGCGCTGCCGGGCTTGCTCATCGGCGTGTTGGCCCTCTGGGCGGCCCCGCGCCAGTGGCCGCTGCCCTTGCAGGCAGCGCTGAGCCTGGCCATCGTCACGCCCATGGGCGCGCAGGTGTACCGCCTGGCCTACCAATCGCTGGCGGACGCGTCGGTGCTGGTGCTGCTGATCGTCTCGGTCGGCGTGCACTTCGCCTTGACGGGCCTCGGGCTGGTGTTCTTCGGCGCCGAGGGCTCGCGCAACCCGGCCTTCTGGGACGCGAGCTTCTCTGCCGGGCCGCTGAGTCTCTCGGGGCAGACCGTGATCATCGTGGCCGCGGCCGGCGCGCTGATCGCCGCCCTGTGGCTCTTCTTCGAGCACAGCCTGCGCGGCAAGGCCCTGCGTGCCACGGCCGTCAACCGGCTGGGCGCGCGGCTGATGGGCATTTCCAGCACCGCGGCCGGCCAGCAGGCCTTCACGCTGGCGGCGTTCATCGGCGCCCTGTCGGGCCTGCTCATCAGCCCGACGACGACCATCTTCTATGACAGCGGCTTTCTGATCGGCCTCAAGGGCTTCGTGGCCGCCGTGTTCGCCGGCCTGGCCAGCTACCCGGGGGCGGCGCTGGGCGCGGTCCTGGTCGGCCTGCTGGAGTCCTTCAGCTCCTTCTGGGCCAGCGCCTACAAGGAAGTCATCGTCTTCACCTTCATCCTGCCCGTGCTGCTGTGGCGCTCCCTGCGCGACCCGCATGGCGAAGAGCATTGAGCAGGAGGTCCCCATGTCGCAAAGCAAAGTCCTGCCCGCCCTCGCGCTGCTGCTGTTCTTCCTGCTGCCGGCCCTGCCGGTGCCGGAGTTCTGGATCACCCAGCTCAACTACATCGGCATGTTCGCCCTGGTGGCGCTCGGCCTGGTGCTGCTCACCGGGGTGGGCGGCCTGACGTCCTTCGGCCAGGCCGCCTTCGTGGGGCTCGGGGCCTACACGACGGCTCTGCTGTCCACGCACTTCGGCCTGTCGCCGTGGCTCGGTCTGCTGGCGGGGCTGGCGATCACGGGGGCGGTGGCGCTGGTCCTCGGCCTGCTGACGCTGCGCATGTCCGGCCACTACCTGCCGCTGGCCACGATCGCCTGGGCGCTGAGCCTGAACTACCTCATCGCCAACACCGAGTTCCTCGGCAAGTACGACGGCCTGCTGGGTCTGCCGGCGCTGCAGCTCGGTTCCCTCCCCCTGGCCAGCGGCCGGGCGATGTTCGCGCTCATCTGGGCCTGTGCGCTGCTGGCCGCACTGGGCGTGAAGCACCTGCTGGATTCGCGCCCGGGCCGCGCCATCCGCGCGCTCAACGGCGGCACCACGATGGCCGAGGCCATGGGGGTGTCGACCTTCCGCTACAAGCTCGGCGTCTTCGTGCTCGCGGCCCTGCTGGCGTCGATGTCGGGTTGGCTGTTCGCCCACTTCCAGCGCACCGTCAACCCGAGCCCCTTCGCGCTGAAGATGGGCATCGAGTACCTCTTCATGGCCGTGGTCGGCGGCATCGCGACGGTGCCGGGCGCCTTCGTCGGGGCGGGCGTGGTCAAGTTGCTGGAGGACCAGCTGAAGGAGCTGCTGCCCCGCCTGCTCGGCAGCAACGGCAACTTCGAGATCATCGTGCTGGGCGTGGTCCTCGTGCTGATGCTGAAGTACGCGCCCAAGGGGCTGTGGCCCTTCGTGCAGGCCGCGTGGCAGCGCCGCCATCCCGCCCGCGTCCGCCTGCGCGACTGGGAAGGGGCCGCAGCCTTGCCTTCACGCGACAAGCCCCAGCGTGGCGAGCTGCTGCTCGACGTCGACCGCATCCGCAAGCAGTTCGGCGGCCTCGTCGCGGTGAACGATGTGAGCTTCCAGATCCGCGCGGGCGAGATCATCGGCCTGATCGGACCCAATGGGGCGGGCAAGTCCACCACCTTCAACCTGGTCAGCGGCGTGCTCTCGGCCACCAGCGGTCGCGTGCAGTTCCGCGGGCAGCCCGTGGCCGGGCTTGGTTCCCGCCAGATCGCGGAGCGCGGCATGTCCCGCACCTTCCAGCACGTGAAGATGGTGGCGGACATGACGGTGCTGGAGAACGTGGCCCTGGGCGGCCACCTGCGCAGCCGTGCGGGGATGGTCGCGAGCATGCTGCGTCTCAACGCGAGCGAGGAGCGCCAGCTCTTTGCCGAGGCGGAGGCGCAGCTGCGCCGCATCGGCATGGCCGAGCAGATGCACGAGCTCGCCGGCAATCTGGCCCTCGGTCCGCAGCGCCTCATGGAGATTGCGCGGGCGCTGTGCAGCGACCCCTCGCTGCTGCTGCTGGACGAGCCCGCCGCCGGCCTGCGTCACAAGGAGAAGCAGGCCCTGGCGGCGGTGCTGAGGCAGCTCCAGGACGAGGGCCTGAGCATTCTGCTGGTCGAGCACGACATGGAGTTCGTGATGGGCCTCACCGACCGACTCGTCGTGATGGAGTTCGGCACCAAGCTGATCGAGGGCACGCCGCAGGAGGTGCAGGACAGCCCCATCGTGCGGGCGGCCTACCTCGGCACCGAGCATTGACCCGCGCAGGAGAGAGACGATGACGCAATTGCTGCAAGTGCGCGGACTGCATGCCGGCTACGGCCGCGCCGAAGTCCTCAGTGGCCTGGACCTGGACCTGGCGCAGGGACAGGTCGTGACGGTGATCGGCCCCAACGGCGCGGGCAAGAGCACGACGCTCAATGCCCTGATGGGCGTGCTGCCCTCGCGCGGCCAGGTCACTTTCGATGGCGAGGACCTGACGGGCTGCGGCCTCGAGGAGCGCGTGATGCGGGGCATGGCCCTGGTGCCGGAGAAACGCGAGCTCTTCACCACCATGAGCGTGGCCGACAATCTCCTGCTGGGCGGCTTCCGGCCGATGCGGCTCGGGCAGCGCGAGTGGCGTGACGAGCTGGAGCGGGTCTACCAGATCTTCCCCCGGCTCAAGGAGCGGCGCGAGCAGATGGCCGGCACGCTGTCCGGCGGCGAGCGCCAGATGCTCGCGGTCGGCCGCGCGCTGATGTCTCGGCCCAAGCTGCTCATGCTGGACGAGCCGAGCCTCGGCCTCGCGCCCTTGATCGTGAAGGAGATCTTCCGCATCGTGGCGCAGCTGCGCGAGGCCGGCGTGAGCATCCTGTTGATCGAGCAGAACGCCCGAGCCGCGCTGGAAGTGGCGGATTACGGCTACGTGCTGGAAACGGGGGAGATCGCGCTGCAGGGGCCGGCGGCCGAGCTGGCGCGCGACCCGCGCGTGATCGAGACCTACCTGGGCGCTGCACGCAAGTCCGCCTGAGGGCCGGCGCGTTCTCGGCCTGCCCTTTCATCTGCGCAAGGTTCCGCTCGGGGCGACCGGGCTGCAGCCTGTCGCGCCGCACTGGAGAAGGGCCGGCGGGCCTCGATATCCTGGGGACCAATGACCGTCTTCCAGGAGATGCCCCATGAATGCCCGCTGCTCGTTCCCCGCCTTGCGCCCTCTCTCGTCCCGCCTGATGGCCGCCCTTGCGTTGCCCGCTGCGCTGCTGCTGGCCCCTGCGGCGATGGCGCAGAGTGACAAGCCCGCCCGCGGCGCCAGCTCCAGCGGTTTCAGCGCCGGCGTGGAGTTCAGGGCCCAGGCCACACCGGCGGACGTCGGCCTGCCGGCGTATCCCGGTGCCGTGCCGCAGTTCGACAAGAAGGACGATGCGGCCTCGCTGACCATGGGCCTGTGGGGCGGCACCTTCGGCTTCAAGCTGGTGGTGACCAAGTTCGCGACGGACGACAGCCTCGAGACCGTCAGCCGCTTCTACAAGGACGCCCTGGGCAAGTACGGCCCGGTGCTGGACTGCAGCCAGAACACCGGCGGCACGAAGAAGGACGAAAAGATCCTGAGCTGCGATGACGACAAGCCCGAGAAGGGCGGCCTGCTCTTCAAGGCCGGCAAGCCTGAGGCCTACCGCCTGGTGAGCCTGCAGCAGCGCGGCAGCAAGGTCCACTTCCAGCTCGTGCGCATCGAGGGTCCCAAGCGCTGAACACGGCGGCACGCACCGCCGCGTTCAGTCCGCGTCCAGCAGGCTGCCGATGGGCAGCGGCTGCAGCGGGAAGCGCACACCACGCTGCGGATGGGCCTCGGGCCAGCCCAGCAGCTGCTGGGTGATCGGGCCGCAGATCCGCCCCTGGCAGGCGCCCATGCCGCAGCGGGTCTGCAGCTTGGCCTCACGCCAGCTGGGCCAGGCCTGCAGCTCGCGCAGGCGAATCCCCTCGCAGCGGCACACGCGCACGTCAGGCGTGCAGCGCGCCCATTGCGCCGGCGTCGGACCGAAGTGGCGCGCGAGCCGGTCGGCAAAGCGCAGGGCCCGGCCGTGTGCGCGCCGCAGGGCGCTGGGCGCGGGGGAGCCGAGCATGGCGAGGGCCGCCAGCTCGCCTTCGATCCAGGCCTTGCGCATGCCGCCGATGCCGGTGCACTCGCCCGCGGCATGCACGCCCGGGACACTGGTGCGCAGTTGCGCATCGACGCGGATGTGCCCATCCGGCCCCGTCTCGCAGCCCCGCATGGCGGCCAGTTCGCTGTTGGGGATCAGCCCGAAGCCGAGGCCGAGCGCCTCGCAGGGTTCGTCCCACTCGCGTTCGCCGTCTCCCAGCCGCACGCCTTCGACTCGGTCCTGGCCGAGTACACGGAGGACCTGCACACCCGTGCGGTAGGGCACGCCGCGCAACTGCCACCGCAGGGCCAGCGCCTGGCGCCATTGCGAGGCGTCGAGCCGGCTGGCGAAAAGGGCCAGGTCTTGCCACCGATGCAGCTCGGCGATGCCCTGCAGCCGGGCACCGGCCTCCTGCAGCGTCTTCGCGGTGGCCAGCAGCAGCGGCCCGCTGCCCGCCAGCATCACGCGCTGGCCGGTGACGGGCCACCCGCCCTTGACCAGCGCCTGCAGGCCACCCGCGCCAGTCACGCCGGGCAGCTCCCAGCCGGGCACGGGCACGTGCAGCTCGCGGGCGCCGAGCGCCAGCAGCGTGTGCTCGCCGTGCAGGGCCCGCAGCGGACCGCCGGCCGGGGCCTGCGCCAGGATGCCGCCGTCCGGCGTGACGCCGACGGCCATGTGCGCGGGCAGGTAGCGCAGGCGAGGGTGATCCAGCCAGTGCGGGAGGCGGGCGGCCACGCGGCGCGCATGGGCGTCCTGCGCCTGTGGGCCGCCGCGCCAGATCTGGCCGCCGGCCGTCGCCTGGTTGTCGATCCACAGCACGTCGGCATCGGCCTGCAGCAGGGTCCGCACCGCGGCGAGGCCCGCCGGCCCGCCGCCGACCACGAGATGGGAGGCGTGCAGCGCGCTCATGCCAGGGTCTCCACCCGCATGCCGTCGGCCACCAGGCGCATGCAGGCGAGTGACTCGTCCTGGCCGTCGATGCGCACCCGGCAGGCCTGGCACTGGCCCATGCCGCAGAACACGTCGCGTGCGCCGCCGTGGGCGGTCAGTCCGAACACCGCGACGCCGCTGCGGCGCAGGGCCGCCGCCACGGTGATGCCTTCGGGCACGGCGCGCGGGCTGCCGTTGATGTGGAGCGTGAGTGTCTTCATCGGTCCTGTGCCGCCAGGAATCGAGCGGGATCGTAGGGCCGGGCGTCGAGCGCCGCGGGCTGGGCCAGGCTGAGGTCCGCCAGCAGTTCGGCCGTGGCCAGGGAGGTGGTGATGCCCAGCCCCTCGTGCCCGCAGGCGACCCAGGTGCTGCGCAGCCGGGGGTGCGCACCGATCAGCGGCTGGCCGTCGCCGCTGGCCGGGCGGATGCCGCTCCAGCAGCGCAGCAGGCTCTGCTGCGGCAGCGTGGGCAGGTAGTCGGCCGCACAGGCCAGCATGCGACGCAGCATGGGCAGGTCGATCTCGCGGTCCTCACGGCCGATCTGCCGCGAGGAGCCGATCAGCCATTGCCCGGCCGGCCGCGGCTGGACGTTGAAGGACACGGTGTCCTCGTCCACCCGATGCGCCTTCTTGAGGTAGCCCAGCTCGACGAGCTGGTGGCGCAGCGTCTGCTCGCGGGCCTGGGTGATGGCCAGCTGGCCTTTCTTGGGCACGAGGCAGCCCTCGGGCAGGAAGCGCTGGCTGGCGAGCCCGCCGCACAGCACGACCATGGCGGCGCTGACGACCCGGCCATCCCGCAGGCGCACGCGGCCCGGATGCAGGGCCTGCACCTCGCCGCGGATCAGCAGCGCGCGCGCCTCGTCCAGCCACTGCTGCACGACCTTGGGCGGGTAGACCCGACCGTCCGCGGGCACGCGCAGCGCTCCCACCAGGCGGTGATGCAGCAGCGGCTCCGCCTGCCGCAGCGCGGCCGCATCCAGCAGCTCGGCGGCCAGCCCCTCGGACTGCAGCCACTCGGCCTTGCGCCGCGCGATCTGCCATTCCTCGTCATCCGCTGCCAGCCACAGCGTGCCGCAGCGCTGGAACTCGGCCGTGTGCCCATGGTCCCGGGAGGCGGCCAGCCATTCGGCCCACTTCTGCATGGACCGGCGCGAGAGCCGGTACTCGTGCTCGTCGCTCGCGCCCTCGGCGTCGACGACGAGCAGATGGCCCATGGACGCCGCCGTCGCACCACCGCCGGGGGCGGCCTGCTCGACGACCGCGACCGACAGCCCGCGCTGCGCGAACTCGCGCGCGCAGGCGGCGCCGACGATGCCGGCGCCGATGATCAGCACATCGGCCTGCAGCATGGCGGTGGTCTCAGCGGGGGATGCCCCAGGCGAACGGGTCGCCGGGCTGGATGATCAGTTGCGCGTCGAGGTTCACGTAGGCGCGGCCGGTGATGGTGGGCAGGATGCGGCCGGAGCCGTCGCCCGCGGGCTGGAAGCGCCCTTCGAAGACGCTGCCGATCACGCTTTCCTGCAGCCACCGGGCGCCCGGCGCCAGCTGGCCGTCGGCGGCCAGGCAGGCGAGCTTCGCGCTGGTGCCCGTGCCGCAGGGCGAGCGGTCATAGGCACTGCCGGGGCACAGCACGAAGTTGCGCCCGTCGTTGGCCGGATCCGCCGCCGGGCCGATCAGCTCGATGTGGTCGATCTCGGCCCCGTCGGCTCCCGTGATGCCCTGCGCCACGAGGGCCTGGCGCACCCGCTCCGAGAAGGCCGTGAGGGCCACGGTGCGATCGGGGGTCAGGTCTTGCCCGTGGTCGTCGCACAGGAAGAACCAGTTGCCGCCCCAGGCGATGTCGCCGTGCAGCCGGCGGCCGTCGACGTCGACCGGAACCTGGTGCGCCAGGCGGTAGGCCGGCACGTTGGCGATGCTCACGCGGCCGTCCTCATGGAGCGTGGCCGTGATCTCACCGACGGGCGTCTCGATGCGGTGAGCGCCCGGCTGGAGGCGGCCCAGGTAGGCCAGCGTGGCGACGAGGCCGATGCTGCCGTGCCCGCACATGCCGAGGTAGCCGACGTTGTTGAAGAAGATCACCCCCGCCGCGCACGCCGGGTCGACGGGCTCGCACAGCAGCGCGCCCACCAGCACGTCCGATCCGCGCGGCTCGTTCATCAGCGCTCGGCGCCAGGCGTCGTGCTCGCTGCGCAGGCGCTGCAGCCGCTCGGCCATGGGGCCGCCGCCGAGGTCGGGGCCGCCGCTGACGACGAGTCGCGTGGGCTCGCCGCCGGTGTGGGAGTCGATGATGCGGGTGGGGGTGATGGGCGTCATGGGGGAAGCAGGGCTCTCAGGCGATCACCTGCTGCGCGAACTGCCGCAGGTAATCCATCAGTTGGTCCGCCGCCGCCGCCGCCGCCTCGCTCTGCCCCTGGGCGATGGCTTCTGCAAGCAGCTGGTGGCAGCGCGCGCCTTCGCTCATGTCGCCCTGGTGCTGGTAGGCGGTCCAGAAGCGCCGGCACTGGATGACCATGGGGATCACCGCGGCGACGGCAGCCTGGTTGCGGCAGGCGGCGTGGTTGACGTGGTCCAGGGCCTGGTCGGCCTGGAGGTAGGCAGTGAGGTTGCCGGCCTTGGCGGCGGCCGTCATCTCGGCGGCGCAGGCGAGCAGGGCTTCGCGCTGCGGAGGCGTCGCCCGGCGCGCGCTGGTGCTGGCGATGAGGCGCTCCAGCGCACGGCGGGCCTCCAGCAGGTCCAGGTGCTGGGCCAGCTGGATGTCGCTGACGAGCAGGCCGCGGCGCGGCAGCTGCACGATCAGGCCGTTGGCGACCAGACGCATCAGGGCTTCACGCGTGGGCGTGCGCCCGAGGCCGATGCGCTCGATCAGCTCGGCTTCGACGATGGGCGCGCCCGGCTTCAGGGCCAGCGTGGCGATGAGGTTCTCGATCGCGTCGTAGGCCTGGTCGGCCACGCGCCGCTTGTCGAGGGCCTCGTCGCCCGCCTCGTGCGGGATGGGGGAGGACGTTGTTGCGTTCATGCCCGCATCTTCGCAGCAGAAGCGCGCCTGCCTATGCCGGATTACGCGAAATGGCGACAGTCACCGAGGCCGGCTCGGGCGTCAGAAGAACTGGCGCAGGTCCGGGCGGGTGTCCAGACCCTTCTGGATGATGGCCTGCACGCGCTCGCGCTCGGCGCCCACCAGCGGCATGCGGGGGCGGCGGACGTGCTCGGTGCCGACGCCCACCATGGCCTCGGTCAGCTTGATGTTCTGCACCAGCTTGGTGGAGACGTCGAGGTGCAGGAGCGGCGTGAACCACTGGTACAGCTTCAGCGCCTCGTCGTAGCGCTTGGCCTGCATCAGGCGGTACAGCGCCACGGTCTCGGCCGGGAAGGCCGTGCACAGGCCGGCCAGCAGGCCGTCGCAGCCCAGGGCCAGGCCCTCGAAGCTGAGGTCGTCCACGCCGATGAAGAGCTGGTAGCGCGTGCCCAGGGCATTGCGAAGGTCCGTCAGGCGGCGGATGTTGTCCGTCGACTCCTTGATGGCGACGAGCCATTTGCAGTCGGCCAGCTCGACGAAGTTCTCGGGCGTCAGGTCGACCCGGTAGGCCACCGGGTTGTTGTAGACCATGGTGGGCAGCTGGGCGGCGTTGGCGATGGTGCGCACATTGGCCATGGCCTCACGGGCGTCGGCCACGTAGATCACCGAAGGCATGAGCATCAGGCCCTGCACGCCGATCTTGTTGGCGCCCTCCACGTAGCGCAGCGCCTCGCGGGTGCTGGTCTCGGAGACATTGGCCAGCACCGGCACGCGGCCGGCCGACACCTTCACGGCGATCTCGGCCACCTGCAGCTTCTCTTCCAGCGTCAGCGTGCTGGCTTCGCCCAGCGAACCACCCGTCACCAGGCCGTCGACGCCATTGGCGATGAGGAACTCGAAGTGGCGCTCCATGGCCGGGACGTCGAGGTTCTCGGCGGCATCGAACTTGGTGGTCACGGCGGGGTAGATGCCGCGCCATTGGGGCAGGGGGCGGGAAGTCATCAGGATCTCCTGTTTCAATATATTTGCAGAATATTCGTTGAAAAGGGGGCTGTCAACCCCAGATCCCAGGCACCGGCGTCCGCTGAGCGCCCGACGCCCGGGCCGGCGTCCCGGGCGGGGGCAGGCCCCAGGCTCCGGGGGCCGGCCTGACGCATACAATCCGCGATCCGTCCGCGCTGGCACTGCCGTGCGCGCGGGCCATTCCAAGAGGGTTCAGACCGTGTTCATTTCTACTGCTTTCGCCCAGACCGCTGCTCCGGCGGCCCAGAGTCCCGAATCCAGCCTCATGGGCATGCTGCCCCTGGTGCTGATGTTCGTCGTGCTCTATTTCGTGATGATTCGTCCGCAGATGAAGCGTCAGAAGGAGCACAAGGCCATGATCGACGCCCTGGCCAAGGGCGACGAGATCGTGACCAGCGGCGGCCTGCTGGGCAAGGTGGCCAAGATGGACGACAACTTCCTGAGCGTGGAAGTCGCCAGCGGCGTGGAAGTCAAGGTCCAGCGTTCGGCGGTGGTCCAGGTCCTGCCCAAGGGCTCGGTCAAGTAAGACACCCCGGCGGCGCGCCCGGTGGCGGGCCGCCTGTCATTCATCCGGCCCGGGCCGCCCCAGTGCGGTGCCGGGCATGTTTTCAGGGCGCGAGCCCAGGTCTGGTCCAGACCTCCAGAGGATGCCTCCATGAACCGTTATCCCTTGTGGAAGTACGCGCTGCTCGTCGTCGCGCTGCTGATCGGTCTGATCTACACCCTGCCCAACTTCTTCGGCGAGGCGCCGGCGGTGCAGGTGTCCAGTGGCAAGGCCACGGTGAAGCTGGACGCGGCCATGGTGGCCCGCGTCGAGGCGGCCATGCAGGCCGTCGGCGTCAAGGCGGACTCGGTGGCCTTCGAGGGCAATTCCGTGCGCGCCCGCTTCAATGACACCGACACCCAGCTCAAGGCCAAGGACGCCATCAACAAGGCGATCAACACCGACCTGAGCGAGCCGTCGTACATCGTGGCGCTGAACCTCGTGTCGCGCTCGCCGGACTGGCTCAAGAGCCTGCGTGCCTTCCCGATGTACCTGGGCCTGGACCTGCGCGGCGGCGTGCATTTCCTGATGCAGGTGGACATGAAGGCGGCGATCGCCAAGAAGGTCGAGTCCCTTGTGGGCGACACCCGCTCCATGCTGCGCGAGAAGAACCTGCGCCATGCCGGCATCGCCAAGGAGGGCAACGACCTGGTCATCGCCTTCCGCGACGTCGAGACCCGCACCGCCGCGCTGGGCCTGCTGCAGGACAAGCTGCCGGACATGCAGTGGCTCCCCCAGGGCGAGGGTGCCGAGCTGAGCCTGCGAGGCAGCTTCAAGCCCCAGACGCTCGCTGCGGTGCAGGACGCCGCGCTGAAGCAGAACATCACCACGCTGCACAACCGGGTCAATGAGCTGGGCGTGTCCGAGCCCGTGATCCAGCAGCAGGGCCTGGATCGCGTCGTGATCCAGCTGCCGGGCGTGCAGGACACCGCCAAGGCCAAGGACATCATCGGCCGTACCGCCAACCTCGAGTTCCGCCTGGCCGACATGTCCTCCGAGGCCATGGCTGCGCTGGCCGGTACCGGCCCCGTGCCCTTCGGCCGCGAGCGCTTCGGCGTCGGCCGCGGAGCGCCCGTGATCGTCTACAAGGACGCCATCGTCACCGGCGACCTGCTCACGGACGCCCAGCCCCGTCAGGACGAGAACCACCAGCCGGCCGTCTCGGTGCGCCTGGATGCCAAGGGCGGGCGCCTGATGAAGGAGGTGTCGCGCGTCAACGTGGGCAAGCACATGGCCGCCATCCTCTTCGAGAAGGGCAAGGGCGAAGTGCTGACCGTGGCCCGCATCAACAGCGAGCTGGGCAGCGACTTCCAGATCACCGGCATGGGCTCGACGGAGAACGCCGCCGACCTTGCCCTGCTGCTGCGCGCCGGCGGCCTGGCCGCGCCGATGGAAATCATCGAAGAGCGCACCATCGGCCCGACGCTCGGCGCCGAGAACATCGCCAAGGGCATGCACAGCGTGGCCTGGGGCTTCGCCGCGGTGGCGATCTTCATGTGCATCTACTACATGCTCTTCGGCGTGTTCTCCACGCTCGCACTGGGCTTCAACCTGCTGATGCTCGTGGCCGTGCTGTCGATGCTGCAGGCGACGCTCTCGCTGCCGGGCATGGCCGCCATCGCCCTGGTGCTGGGCATGGCCATCGATTCCAACGTGCTGATCAACGAACGCGTCCGTGAGGAGTTGCGCAGCGGCGCGACACCGCAGGCAGCCATCTTCGCCGGCTACGAACGCGCCTGGGCCACCATCCTGGACTCCAACGTCACCACGCTGATCGCCGGCCTGGCGCTCCTGGCCTTCGGCTCGGGCGCGGTGCGGGGCTTCGCCATGGTGCACTGCCTGGGCATCATGACGTCCATGTTCTCCTCGGTGATGTTCTCGCGCGCCCTGGTCAACCTCTGGTATGGCCGTCAGAAGAAGCTGAAGTCCCTCTCCGTGGGCCAGGTCTGGAAGCCTGCCGCCGAACCCGGCAGCGCCTCGACCGACACCCCCGAAGCGGCCGAAGGCAAGGCCTGACCCCCTGACAGGAATCCGACATGGAACTCTTCCGAATCAAGCGGGACATCCCGTTCATGAAGCACGCGTTGGTCTTCAACGCGATCTCCTTCCTCACCTTCGCAGCCGCCGTCTTCTTCCTGATCACGCGTGGTCTGCACTACTCGATCGAGTTCACCGGCGGCACCGTCGTCGAGGTGGCCTACGCCCAGAGCGCGGACATCGAGAAGACGCGGGCCACGGTCGAGCACATGGGCTTCGGCGAGGTCACGGTGCAGAAGTTCGGCACGTCGCATGACGTGATGATCAAGATGCCGCCCCACAAGACGATCAAGCAGGACAAGGTCGTCGGCCAGGTCTTCGTCGAGCTCTGCGCGGCGGAAAAGGGCCAGGTCTCCAAGCGCCAGACCGTGTCCGACAAGGGCGAAGGCATCGAGAAGGACGTCTGCACGACGGCCGACGGCGCCGAGCCGGTCAAGCTCTCGCGCAGCGAGGTGGTGGGCCCCTCGGTGGGTGCCGAGCTGGCGGCCGATGCGGCCAAGGCCCTGGCCATGACGGTCATCGGCATCATGATCTACCTGGCCTTCCGCTTCGAGTGGAAGTTCGCGGTGGCCGGCATCATCGCCAACCTGCACGACGTGGTCATCATCCTGGGCTTCTTCGCCTTCTTCCAGTGGGAGTTCTCGCTGTCCGTGCTGGCGGCCGTGCTGGCCGTGCTGGGCTACTCCGTGAACGAGTCCGTCGTGATCTTCGACCGGGTCCGCGAAGCCTTCCGCAAGTACCGCAAGCTCACCACGCACGAGGTCATCGACCACGCCATCACCTCGACGATGAGCCGCACCTTCATCACCCACGGCTGCACGCAGCTGATGGTGCTGTCGATGCTGCTGTTCGGCGGCCCGACGCTGAAGTTCTTCGCGGTGGCGCTGACCATCGGCATCTGCTTCGGCATCTATTCCTCCGTGTTCGTGGCCGCGGCCATCGCCATGTGGCTGGGCGTGAAGCGTGAGGATCTTGTCAAGACCGGCACCTCGGTCAAGGAAGATCCGGACGATCCGAACGCTGGAGCGGTGGTGTAGAGTCGTCCGCATGGCCGACTTCCCGTCCCACTTCGCCCATGAGCGGCACTGATCCGCGCCGGCAGGCCCAGGCGGCCCAGGCCCGGCGCGTCTTCACCGAGGCCCTGGTGCGCGGCATCGCCGCGACCGGGGCCGCGCTCCATGAGGCCGCTGCGCAACTGCTGCTGCAGCCCGCGGAGTACGCCCTCAGCGTGGCGCGCCGTGACGGCGTCGCCCTGTGGCAGCGGCGGGGCGTGGTGTGGCTGAGCATGCTCCGGGATGCCGTGCGCACGGCCGCCACGCAGGGCGTTCCCGAGCATGTCACCGTCAGCGGCAGCGCCAGTCTGAGCCTGGTGGATGACGACACCATCGAGCGCCAGATCACGGCCTCGCGCCTCGCGCTGGCCATGATGGACAAGGCGACGTGGGAGTTCACCGATCTGCGCACCCGCATGCTCCTGCTCGAGGGGCATGAGGAGCTGGCGCCGAACGATCTGGTGCGCGCACAGGCCCTGGCGCGACTTGTCCTCGATTGCTGGTACGCCAGTGGGCTCACGCCCACGGAATGGCAGCTGTTCCTGCTGACGCTCAACGAGGAGATGTCGCACCTGCTGCTGGAGGCCTACCACGAGACCAATCACTGGCTGATGCAGCAGGGGGTGCTGCCGGAGGTCGACCTGCGGCCCTACATCCGTCGCACGGCCGACAGCCGCCAGGCCTCCGCCGTGCCGGATGCCTCCCAGGACCCCGCCTTTGCGCCCACGACGCTCTACGCGCGGGGCTTGGGCGGGGCGGACGGGCCGCCGGGGCACGGCCATGGCGCGGCTTCCGCCGGGCATCAGGGCCAGGCGGCGGGCTTTGCCAGGACCGGGCAGGGGCAGGCCCTCGGGGCGTCGGCTCCCGCGCAGGGCGTCGTCAAGTCAGCCGTGCGCACCTCGGCCGAGCAGGTGATGGCCCAGCTGCAGCGGGTGCTGAATCGCCAGGTGCCCGGCATGTCCGCCGCCATGGCGCCGGCCATGAACGCCCCCACGCAGCCGATGCCGGCCGATCCGCGCGGCGATCGTGCGGGCCCCGCCACGCTCACCGGCCGCCTCCATGCGGCCATCAACCATGCCCAGGAAATGCTGCGCCATCGTGCGCAGCCGTCGCTGGCCAGCGCGCCCGGCGCGCCGACGTCCGGCGGCCTGGCGGGCGGCGCCCCCAGCACGGGCAGCCCCGTGCGCGAGATCCCGGTTCCCCAGCAGATCGAGGAACTCAAGGCCCGCAACCTGGCCGTCAAGCAGGTCCTCAAGCAGGCCGCCGACACGCCGGCCGAACGCGCCACGATCGAGGTGGTGGCCTTGCTGTTCCAGTCCATCCTGACGGAGGAGCGCATCCCGGCCTCGGTGCGCGTGTGGTTCGCGCGGCTGCAGATGCCGGTGCTGCGCGTGGCCATCGGCGAGCCGGACTTCTTTGCCACCACGGACCACCCGGCGCGACGCCTGATCGACCGCATGGGGGCCTGCGTGATGGGCTTCAACACCTCTTCCGGCGGCGACGTCAGCGAGGCGGTGGAGCGCGAGATCAAGCGTGTCGTGCAGGTCGTCGAGGCCTATCCTGACACCGGTCGCCGCGTGTTCCAGACGGTGTTGACGGAGTTCGAGAAGTTCCTCGCCCACTACTTCGAGCAGGAGAACAGCGCCTCCATCAAGGGCGTGTCCCTGGCCCAGCAGGTCGAGCAGCGGGAGACCCTGGCCATCCAGTACACCATCGAGCTGCGCAAAATGCTCAACGAGGTGCCGGTGCAGGATGGCGTGCGCGACTTCCTGTTCCAGACCTGGGCGGATGTGCTGGCCGTGACCGCCGTGCGGGCCGGCGCCCAGGCCGAGGTCACCAAGCAGATGAAGCGGGCCGCGGCGGACCTGATCTGGTCCGCGACGGCCAAGGTGTCCCGCGAGGAACGGGCCGAGGTGATCCGCCGGCTGCCCCCCCTGCTGAAGGTGCTGCGCGAGGGCATGGGCCACGCGGGCCTCTCCGCGCAGAGGCAGGACGAGCAGATCCGGGCGCTCAACAACTCCCTGGCGGCCGCCTTCACGGCCAAGTCCGCCAGCATCCCGCCGGAACGCCTCGAGGAGCTGATGAGCCAGCTCGAGACGCTGGAGGCCATGCTGCCCGACACTGCGGACGGCGAGCTGGACGAGACGCTCATGCGGGACCTGTCCTCGCACGAGTCGGAAGACCTGGAGGTCGTGGCCGAAGGGGGCGCGCCGCCGTCGGCGGCGATGGTCGCCTGGGCGCAGGAGCTGCAGGTCGGGTCCTGGTACATGCTGGACTACCGCGGCCGCAACGAGCCGGTGCAGCTGGCCTGGCGCGGCCTGCGGCATCAGTTGACGCTGTTCGTCTCGCCCAAGGGGCGCGGCGTGCTGTTCCAGCAAAGCCGCCTGGCGGCTTTCCTGCAAGCCGGGCTGCTGCTGCCGGCGCAGGACGAGGCCCTCACCGTCAAGGCCACGCGCAATGCCCTGGCCAAGATCGACGCGGATCCCGATCGCCTGCTGAACTGAAAACACCGGCCGAGGCGGGCACCTGGCCGCCGCTTGGCGCCGGCGTGCGGCGGGATGGGGCGTGCGACGCTGGACGTCGCGCCGCCGCGAGAAACGGGCCGGCATCGGCGCTGCCAAGAAAGCGCGCGGGGAGCGGCGCAGCAATGAAAAACGCGCCGGGAGCGGCGCGTCGGTGGAGCAATGGATCAGTGCATCAGTGGATCAGCCGATCCTCGGGCGCCACGAAGAGCTCGTCGAGGATGAGGGCGTCCGGCTCCTCGCCCAAGCTCCAGAACACCATCAGCACGATGATCTTGAGGTCTTCGAGGTCCAGCGGGGCACCGGGGATGGCCATGGCGCGGTCCACCACCATCTCCCGCATGGGGGGCGGCAGCACGCCGGCCGACTCCAGGAAGCTGATGAAGCCGACCGAGGCTTCGCCCAGGTGCTCCAGCTCATCCTTGGAATAGATCCGCAGGCTCAGGGCGCCTTGCTCCCCATGATGGGACTGCGCGGCGACCGCCAGGCCGTCCAGCCAGGAAAGCGCCTCCTGGATTTCGTCGGTCTCGAAGCCTACGGCTGACAATTTGCGAGTCAGCTGGGCGTGATCCGGACAGGCATCCGGCCGCCAGTAGGTCTCATAGAGATAGACGAGGACGTCAAACATGGCTGGACTATACCCCAGCCGTTCCGGACACCGATGCCGCGAAACAGGCCGCCACGGCAGGGCTTTTACGCAGTCTGGCGAGCCCCAAGGCCCCGTCCGGAAGGGCCGCGGTGGCCCTGCCGGCAGGCCGGCGGCAGGGACCGGCCCGGCCATGGAGGCCGCGATCGGCTCAGGCGCTGTGACGCCGCTGCAGCAGCCCGCCCGGCAGGCGAACGACGAGGCCGTCCAGCTCCAGGTCCAGCAGCAGCGCTTGCAGCAGCTCGGTCGGCCATCCGCCGCGGGCCTGCAGGGCGTCGAGGCTCACCGGCTCGTGGGACATGGCGGCGAGCAGGCGCTGATGCTCGCTGGCGCCCGCCAGACTCAGAGGGGCGCTCGGCAAGGCGTCCGACTCGGAGGGCGCGGAGGGCTCGGCTGTGGGGGTGGGGAGCCCGCTGTGCCGGGGCAGCTCTTCGAGGACGTCGGTGGCCGACTCCACCAGCTTGGCCCCTTGCCGGATCAAGGCATGGCAGCCCCTGCTCAGCGGGGAGTGGATCGAGCCGGGAATGGCGAACACCTCGCGCCCGGCCTCGCCGGCCAGCCGCGCGGTGATGAGCGAGCCGCTCTGCAGCGCCGCCTCGACGACGAGGCACCCCTCGGCCAGGCCCGCGATGATGCGGTTGCGCACCGGGAAATGAGGCGCCAGCGCCGGGGTGTCCAGTGCGTACTCGCTCATCAGCAGGCCCTGCTCGACGATGCGCATGGCCAGCGCGGCGTTGCGGCGAGGGTAGATCTCGTTGAGCCCCGTGCCCAGCACGGCGATGGTGCCGCCCGCGGCGGAGAGCGCGCCCTCATGCGCCGCCGCATCCACGCCGAGGGCCAGGCCGGACACGACGCAGTGGCCTCCCTCGCTGAAGTGGCGGGCAAAGGTGAGCGCATGGTCCAGCCCCTGGGGCGTGGCATTGCGGCTGCCGACGATGGCCAGCATGGGGCGGCGAAGCAGGCCCCGCTGGCCCCAGAGATACATCAGCAGCGGCGGATCCGCGGTCTCGAGCAGTGCCTGGGGGTAGTCCGGGTCCCCCAGCAGCAGCAGGCTGCGGCGCCCATCTTCCTTGAGCCACAGTCGCGTCTGCTCGAGCAGGGCCTCCAGCTGCTCGGGCGGGCGGCCCAGGGCCTGAGCGGCCTGCGGGCCGATGATGCGGGACCAGTCGGCCGGGCCGCGCTCAAAGATGGCCCGAGGCTCGCCAAAGGCCGCCAGCAGGCGGCGCAGGGAGGAGCGGCCGAGCCCCGGCGTCTCCACGAGGCGCAACCAGGCGGAGAGCTCCCCGGGATCACGAATCGGCGCAGGCATGCCAGGGACCCTGGAGGGAAGCGCGGTGGAGGGGCTGGCGATCAGGCCCGGAGATCAGGGCGGCAGCATCAGGGCTGGGAGAGGCGATCGCCCGGCCCGACGGGCTGTTGCGCCGACAGGATCAGCGCGTACGAGACGCGGCGGAAGGTCTGGAACACGAACAGCTTGCCGTTCTTTTCGTCCGGCAGGCGGATGGCGTCGGCACGACCGGTGCCGCTGCTGGTGTCACGCACTTCCTGGCCGGTGCGCCACAGGGCCAGCACATGCCCCTGCTCCATGCCGTCCTGCGTGCCCTTGTTGATCGAGACGATCTGGTTCTGGCCGGCGTTCAGGCCCTCGCCGTAGACCGCAATGACGCGGCCATCGATGGCCTTGCCCGGCGCATGGGGCACGTAGCGGTTGAAGGTGCGGGGCGGCACGGGGGCCAGGCGGTCGCCTGCGTTGACCTCCTGACGGATCTGCTTGACCTGGAAGGTGGCAGGCACCTCGAGGGTCTTGCCGTCGGCCGGGGTGCCGGGGCGGAGGAATTCCAGCGAGCCCACATAGGCGGCCTCATAGCCCAGCACTTCCTTGGTGAGCGGGTCGCGCAGGGGCTTGGCCGTGCGGAAGGCGCGGTAGTCGCCTTGCGTCGGGAGCGTGCCGCGGACATAGGCCAGATCCCCGCGGCTCAGCAGCACGCGGCCTTCCTGGGCGGCGGCCACGCGGGGGGCCGATGCGAGGCTGTCCTCGTCGAGGACGATGGCCTCGTTCAGGAAGGGCTCGATCAGGTGCATGGGGATGGCGGGGATGCCGCCGTCGTCCAGGGACTCGGCCCGCGCGCGGGGCGAGAGCTTCACGGTGCCGTTCGGGCCCGTGATCGACTGGGCCAGCTCCAGTCGCGCACGGCCATCCACCTTGACCAGCACCAGCTGCTGGCCGGGGTAGATCAGGTGGGGGTTGCGGATCTGGTCCTGGTTCATGCCCCAGAGTTCCGGCCAGCGCCAGGGGCTCTTGAGGAAGAGCGTGGAAATGGCCCACAGCGTGTCACCCTTCTTCACGGTGTAGCTGTCCGGGGCATCCGGGGCGAGTTCCGACAGGGGCACGCCGGCCTGGGCCACCTTCTGGGCGGTCTCCCGCTGGGACTGGCTGATGGGGAAGTCGGTGGCCATGGCCGGCGCTGCGCTGAGAAGGGCGGCCGCGGCCCACAGGGCGGTGACGAGGGGGGCGGGGCGCAGCATGGGCCATGAAGTCATCGGTCGTTCTCCTGCGGGCTGCCGGTGCATCGGGGGAGGCGCCGGACCCGCTGTTTTCTTGCCTGTCGGCATGCAGTGGGAATACTGAGGGGCGAGCCGGGGAGTGCGGCCGCACGCAGGGTGATCAGCAAGAACGCTGAAGTCCTGCGGCAGATCGGCGAAAATCCCCTCAGCTTGAGATGATTCTGCCCCTAAAGCGGGTGGACGTTGCAATGAATCCCGCCGGAGCATCGATGCTCTTGCAGGCACTTACAAAGCCGCGTTGTGGATTGTCCACAGCGCGGCATTGGAACTCCGAGATGGCCAAACTGAATATCCTTCGTTACCCCGACCCGCGTCTGCATACTGTCGCTCAAACCGTGGCCGTCGTGGACGACCGTATCCGCCAGCTGGTGGACGACATGCTCGAGACCATGTACGCCGCCGAGGGCGTGGGCCTGGCCGCCACCCAGGTGGACGTCCACGAGCGCGTGGTGGTGATCGACACCTCCGAAGAGCGCAACGAGCCGCGCGTGCTGATCAACCCCGAGATCATCGAGACCGGCGGCGCGCTGCGCGACGGCGAGGAGGGCTGCCTCTCCGTGCCGACCATCTACGACAAGGTGGCGCGCCACGAGCGCGTCAAGGTGCGCGCCCTGGATCGCGACGGCCAGCCCTACGAGTTCGAGGCCGAGGGCCTGCTGTCGGTGTGCGTGCAGCATGAGCTGGATCACCTGAAGGGCAAGGTCTTCGTCGAGTATCTGAGCTCGCTCAAGCGCGACCGTATCAAGACCAAGCTGGCCAAGAAGGCCCGCGACGAGCAGCCGCGTCGCTGATGGGACTGCGCGTCGCCTTCGCCGGAACGCCGGAATTCGCGGCCGTCGCCCTGCAGGCCCTGCTGGCCGCAGGCTTTGAGGTTCCCCTGGTCCTGACGCAGCCCGACCGCCCCGCCGGCCGCGGCATGAAGCTGCAGGCCTCGCCGGTCAAGCAGGTGGCGCAGCAGCATGGCATCCCGGTCAGCCAGCCGCTGAGCCTGCGCCTGGATGGCAAGCATCCCGGCGAGGCTGCGGCCGGCCGCGAGGCGCTGCTGGCCGCCCGGCCGGACCTCCTCGTGGTGGCGGCCTATGGCCTGATCCTGCCCCAGTGGGTGCTGGACCTCCCGCGCCTGGGCTGCCTGAACATCCACGCCTCGCTGCTGCCGCGCTGGCGTGGCGCTGCGCCCATCCACCGGGCCATCGAGGCGGGCGATGCCGAGACGGGCATCACCATCATGCAGATGGACGCGGGCCTGGACACGGGCGACATGCTGCTCATCGAGCGCCTGCCCATCGCGGCCGATGACACCACCGCCAGCCTGCATGACAAGCTCGCCGTGCTGGGCGGCCGCCTGATGGTCGAGGCGCTGGAGCTGGCCGCATGCGGCGGGTTCCGGCCGGAGCGTCAGCCCGAGGCCGGGGTCTGCTATGCCCACAAGATCGAGAAGGCCGAGAGCGACATCGACTGGACGCTGCCGGCCGCCGCCATCGAGCGCCGCCTGCGGGCCTTCGATCCCTTCCCGGGTGGCCTGAGCCATCTGGACGGGGAGGCGCTCAAGATCTGGAAGGCGCAGCCGGCACCCGGTACCGGCCAGCCCGGCGAGGTGCTCGCGGCCGATGCGTCTGGCCTGCTGGTGGCCTGCGGCGAGGGGGCGCTGCGCCTGACCGAGCTGCAGCGGGCAGGCGGCAAGCGCCTGCCGGCGGCGGCCTTCCTGCAGTCGCGGCCGGTGCCGGTGGGCACGGTCTTGAAATCGGCAGCGGCCAGCCCCACCTGACACCTCAGCCGCGCCGCGGTCCCTGGTCTGTCCTATCGGAGGAGTGAGCGATGTTCAACATGATGAAGACTGCCATCCTGATGGCCGCCATCACCGCGCTGTTCATGGCGATCGGCTCGGTGCTGGGCGGCCAGCAGGGCATGGTCCTCGCGCTGCTGATCGCGCTGGGCATGAACTTCTTCAGCTACTGGTTCTCCGACAAGCTCGTCCTGCGCATGTACAACGCGCAGGAGGTCGACGAGTCCAGCGCCCCGCAGTTCTACCGCATGGTGCGGGAGCTGGCCCAGCGGGCCGGCCTGCCCATGCCGCGCGTCTACCTGATCGAAGAAGACGCGCCCAATGCCTTCGCGACCGGCCGCAATCCCGACCATGCGGCCGTGGCCGCGACCACCGGCATCCTGCGCGTGCTGTCCGAGCGTGAACTGCGCGGCGTCATGGCCCATGAGCTCGCCCATGTGCAGCACCGGGACATCCTCATCTCCACCATCAGCGCCACCATGGCCGGTGCCATCGGCATGCTGGGCAACTTCGCGATGCTGTTCGGCGGGCGGGACAGCGAGGGCCGCCAGACCAACCCCCTCGTGGGCCTGCTGGTGATGATCCTCGCCCCCATCGCCGCCAGCCTGATCCAGATGGCCATCAGCCGCGCCCGCGAGTTCGAGGCCGACCGCGGCGGCGCCGAGATCTCGGGCGACCCGGCGGCCCTGGCCTCGGCGCTGGACAAGATCCACCGCTACGCCCAGGGCCTGCCCATGGAGGTGGCGGAGCGCCATCCCGAGACGGCGCAGATGATGATCATGAACCCGCTCTCCGCGGGCGGCATCAAGGGGCTGTTTTCCACGCATCCGGCCACGGAGGAACGGATTGCACGGCTGATGGAGATGGCGCGCCAGCGCTGACTCAAGACTGCCGCAGATCAGCCGATAAGCCGGGCATGACGCGCATTTCCCACCCCTTGCGCCGGCGCCTGGCCGTCGGCCTGCTGCTCCTGCCGCTGGCCGGCTGCGAATGGCTGGGCATCGACGATCCGGCCAAGCTGGCCGCCGCCAAGGAGGCTGAGGGCAAGGCCGTGGGCAGCGCCTGCCGCCATGCGCAGCGCGCCATCGAGGACTGCTACACGCTCAATCCCAAGGCGCAGAAGGCCGCCGTCTTCTCGGGCTGGAAGGAGATGGACGAGTACATGCGCGAGAACAAGCTCGAAGGCATCGCGCCCGTGGTGCCCCGTCCTGGCACGAGCAAGCCGGCCGACGAGGAGGCCGCGGGTGGCGATCACGGGGCCGAGAAGGCCGCGGACAAGGCGTCCGACAAGACCGCGGAGAAGGGCGGCGCCAAGACGGACAAGGCCGCCGCCAAGGGCGGTCACTGAGCGGTCACTGAGCGGCCACTGAGCGGGGCCGAAGCGGGGCCCGCGCGGGCTTCCTGCATCTGGTGCCGCCGTTCCTGCATTTCGTCTGAGTCGGCTCGCCAGCGGCGGACGGGCTTTGCATCATGCGTCCATCGTCAACGCATGAGACAAGGATCCCCACCATGAGCACCACCACGCGCCGCTTCTTCGCCGTCACGCTGCTGGGCAGCGCCGCCCTGCTGAGCACCGGCGCCGCGCAGGCCTGGTCCTGGAGCTGGGGCTCCGGCGAGCGTGTCACCGGCGAGGGCGAGATCACCAGCGAGCGCCGTGATGTCAGCGGCTACGACGCCGTTGCCCTCGAAGGCAGCTTCAAGGTGCAGATCCGCCAAGGCAGCGGCCACAAGCTGGAACTGCGCGCCGAACGCAACCTGCTGCCCTACATCGAGACCCGCGTGGTCGATGGCAGCAAGGGCCGCACGCTGGAGATTCAGACGCGCCGCGGCTACCACCTGAGCACCAAGCAGGCACCGGTCATCGAGATCGAGATGCCGGCGCTGCGCGGCGTGTCCATTGCCGGCTCGGGCACGATCAAGGTCGACCCCATCAGCGCGCCTGATCTCAAGGCCAGCATCAGCGGCTCGGGAGACATCCACCTGAACGGCGTCAAGAGCGAGCGCGTCGCCATGACCATCTCCGGCAGCGGGGACATCATCGCCAGCGGCTCCACCGCGAACCTGAGCGTCTCGGTGGCGGGCAGCGGCGACGTCAAGGCCCGCGACCTGCAGGCCGACGAGGCCAAGGTCAGCATCGCCGGCAGCGGCGACGTCATCGTGGCCGCCAACAAGCTGCTGAAGGTCTCCATCGCCGGCTCCGGGGACGTCGCCTATGTCGGCAATCCCGAGCTGAGCTTCTCGTCCGCCGGCAGCGGCAAGGTGCGCAAGCTCAACAACTGAGCCCGACCACCCCGGACCCCTCGCGACAGGGCCGGCCGCCCCTCACCGGGCGCCGGCCCTTTTTGCTGGGCACGACACGGCGGGGCGGTGCCGGCCTGCCGCTCCTTAGAATCACGCCCAGTCCCGGGGCCGCAGTCCGACCCCGGCCGCATCAGTCACACGGGGAACGGCTTGAGCCAGGTCAGCCAGGGAAAGGCAGCAGCGAGCGAGGAATGGGGCCTGGGTCGGCTGGTCGCGCTACCGTCCTGGGTCAAGACCGCGCTGCTGGTGGCCGGGGACGCGCTCTTCCTGCCCCTGTGCATGTTCACCTCCGTGGTGCTGCGCCTGGGCACGCTGGACGAGGCCGTGCAGACGGCGCTGCCCGCGCAGATCGTCTTCGCCTGGCTGGCGATCCCGGTGCTGGCCGCGGCGGGGCTGTACCGCTCCGTCGTGCGCTACCTGGACTTGCGGGTGATCGCCCGCTGCAGCGCGGCGCTGGCCGTCGAGGTGCTGCTGGTCTACAGCCTCGCCCAGCTGACTGACCTGCGCATGCTGCCGCGGTCGTCGATGCTGATCTTCTGGTTCATCACCTTCGCCTACGTGCTCATCTCGCGCTTTCTGGCGCGGGCCCTGCTGTGGGGCGCGCTGCAGCGGCACGGGCGGCCGCTGGTGCGCACGCTCATCTACGGTGCCGGGGCCGCGGGCGCCCAGCTTGCGCAAAGCATGCAGTTCAGCCCCGAATACCGCGCGGTGGGCTTCGTGGACGACGCGCCGGCGCTGCACGGCAAGAAGGTCGCGGGCCTGGACGTCCTGCCCGCCGCCCGCCTGAAGAGCGTGGCGGACAAGCTCGCCGTCGACCTCATCGTCGTGGCGGTCCCCTCGGCCGGCCCGGTGGTGCGCCGTCGCATCATGGAGCTCGCGGAGGGCACGGGCCGTCCGGTCAAGACGCTGCCGGGCCTCGTGGACCTGGTGCAGGGCGATGTGCGGGTGTCCGACATCCGCGAGGTGGCGCTGCCCGACCTGCTGGGGCGTGACGTCGTTCCGCCCGATGCCAGCCTGTTCAGCCGCAACATCCGCGGCAAGGCCGTGCTGGTGACCGGCGCCGGCGGTTCCATCGGCAGCGAGCTGTGCCGCCAGATCATCAGCCAGCGCCCGGCGGTGCTGATCCTGCTGGACCACTCCGAGTTCGCGCTGTACAGCATCGAGCAGGAGCTGCGCCCGCAGGCGCAAGACCTGACCCTCGAGACCGTGCTGGGCAGCGTGCTGGACGAGGACCTGCTGATGCAGCTGATGCGCGGCCACCAGGTTGACACCGTCTACCACGCCGCGGCCTACAAGCACGTGCCGCTCGTCGAGGCCAACGTGCTGCGCGGCATCTCCAACAACGTCTTCGGCTCGCAGGCCGTGGCGCGCTGCGCGGCGGCGGCCGGCGTGTCGACCTGCGTGCTCGTGTCCACCGACAAGGCCGTGCGTCCGACCAACATCATGGGTAGCACGAAGCGTGCGGCCGAGCTGATCTTCCAGGCGGCGGCCCGGGAGGCGGGGCACCGCACCACCTTCGCGATGGTCCGCTTCGGCAACGTGCTCGGATCCTCGGGCTCCGTGGTGCCGCTGTTCAAGCGCCAGATCCAGGACGGCGGCCCCATCACCATCACGCACCCGGACATCATCCGCTACTTCATGCTGATCCCCGAGGCGGCGCAGCTCGTGATCCAGGCGGGGGCGATGGCCGAGGGCGGCGAGGTCTTCGTGCTGGACATGGGCGAGCCCGTGCGCATCGTGGACCTGGCGCGGACGCTGATCCGCCTGTCGGGCCTGACCGAGCGCACCGAGCGCCAGCCGGACGGCGACATCGCCATCGAGTTCGTCGGCCTGCGTCCCGGCGAGAAGCTCTACGAGGAGCTGCTGATCGGGGACGGCGTCACGCCCAGCGCGCATCCCCGCATCCTGTGCGCCCACGAGCGCCTGCTCGAGCCGGCCGTGCTGGAGCCGCTGCTCGCCGCGTTGCGCGAGGCCTGCCGCACGGGCGACGCGGGCGGCGCGGTGGCGCAGCTGCGCCGCCTGGTGCCGGAGTACCAACCCGCGGCCCAGTAGCCTTCTGCGGCAGAGAAGGGCGCACTGCGGGCTTGCGATGCCCGAGTGCCAGCACCGTGAACGCCGGCTGGCGACAATGCAGGCATGAGCAGTACCTTCCTGGCGCTCCGGCGCCGTCCCGAATTTCGCGAGGGCGCCCGCGACATGCTGGGCATCACGCTCGGCATCTCGGCCTGGGGGCTGGTCACCGGCGTGGCCATGATCAAGAGCGGGCTGTCGCTGCCGCTGGCGCTGATGATGAGCCTGACCGTCTTCGCCGGCAGCTCGCAACTCGCGGCGCTGCCGCTCCTGGCCGCCGGCGCGCCGCTGTGGGTGCTGTGGGCCACGGCCTTCTGCGTGAACCTGCGCTTCGTGATCTTCAGTGCGCAGTGGCGCTTCTACCTGGGGCACCTGCCGCGGCGCTGGCGGCTGTTCACCGGCTACTTCGCGGCCGATCTCAACTACGTCGCCTTCATGCGCCGCTACCCCGAACCCAAGCCCGCCGACGAGCCGGCGCTGGCCTACTTCTGGGGCGGCGTGGCGCTGAACTGGAGCGCCTGGCAGGTGCCGTCCATCGCCGGCATCCTGCTGGCGGACCGGGTGCCGACCGAATGGGGACTCGGCTTCGCCGGCGTGCTGGCGTTGCTGGGCCTGACCTACTCGCTGCTGTCCGACCGCAAGAGCTGGATCTCCGCGGGCGTGGCCGGCTGTGCGGCGGTGGCGAGCTATGCCCTGCCGCTGAAGCTCAACATCGTCGTCGCCATCGCGGCCGCCGTGGCCATGGGCCTGCTGCTGGACCACTGGATGCCCGACGCCAGGAAGCCCGAGGAGGCCGTCAAGTGAACGAGTGGATGACCGCCCTGGCCATCGCCGGGCTGGCCCTGATCACGGTGCTGGCCCGCGGCTTCTTCATGATCCCCGAGCGCGAGATTCCCATGCCGGACTGGGCGAAGCAGGGGCTGCGCTATGCGCCACTCGCCGCGCTGGCGGCCGTGGTGCTGCCGCAGATCGTGATGACCCCCGACGGCCAGTTGCTGCACACCTGGCAGGACGCGCGGCTCTACGCGGCAGCGGTCGGGACGGCCTACTTCTTCTGGAAGCGCGGCATCCTGGGCACGATTCTCAGCGGCACGGCGGTGATGCTGGCCCTGCGCATCGGCCTGGGCTGGTAAGCGCCTTGTCCTCGGGTACGTGCCCGGTACGCAAGGGCCCCGCCGGGGGGGCTTGGTAAGCTAGAGGGCTTGCGCTGCCTGGCACCGCCTCGCGCAGCCCCCGAATTCCAATCCCAATCGAGAGACTCATGAACGTTCTGCGTTTTTCCGACCTCGTGGCCGCCGGCAAGGTCGCCGGCCAGCGCGTCTTCATCCGTGCCGACCTGAACGTCCCCCAGGACGACGCCGGTCACATCACCGAAGACACCCGCATCCGCGCCTCCATCCCCGCGATCGAGATGGCGCTCAAGGCCGGTGCCGCCGTGATGGTCACCTCGCACCTGGGCCGTCCCACCGAGGGCGAGTTCAAGCCGGAGGATTCCCTGGCCCCCATCGCCCAGCGCATGGGCGAGCTGATGGGGCGTGAAGTGCCGGTGATCGCCAACTGGGTGGACGGCGTGAGCGTCGAGCCGGGCCAGTTGGTGCTGCTGGAGAACTGCCGCGTCAACAAGGGCGAGAAGAAGAACAGCGAGGAGCTGGCGAAGAAGATGGCCGCCCTGTGCGACATCTACGTCAACGACGCCTTCGGCACCGCCCACCGCGCCGAGGGGACGACCTACGGCATCGCCCAGTTCGCGAAGATCGCCTGCGCCGGCCCGCTGCTGGCGGCCGAAATCGACGCCATCACCCTGGCGCTGGCCAATCCGAAGCGCCCGCTCGTGGCCATCGTGGCGGGCTCCAAGGTCTCGACCAAGCTGACCATCCTGCAGTCGCTGTCCAAGAACGTCGACGGCCTCGTGGTGGGCGGCGGCATCGCCAACACCTTCATGCTGGCCGCCGGCCTGAAGATCGGCAAGTCGCTGGCCGAGCCCGATCTCGTGGGTGAAGCCACGGCCGTGATCGAGTCGATGAAGGCCCGTGGCGCCGCGGTGCCCATCCCGGTCGACGTGGTGACTGCCAAGACCTTCGCCGCCGATGCGCCGGCCACCGTCAAGGCCGCGACGGAGGTGGCGGACGACGACCTGATCCTCGACATCGGCCCCAAGACCGCCGCCATCCTGGCCGAGCAGCTCAAGGCCGCGGGCACCATCGTCTGGAACGGCCCGGTGGGCGTGTTCGAGTTCGACGCCTTCGCCCACGGCACCGAGACCATCGCCCGCGCCATCGCGGACAGCAGCGCCTTCAGCATTGCCGGCGGTGGCGACACCCTGGCTGCGATCGCCAAGTACGGCATCGAGAAGGACGTGGGCTACATCTCCACCGGCGGCGGCGCCTTCCTCGAGGTGCTGGAAGGCAAGACCCTGCCGGCCTTCGAGATCCTGGCCAAGCGCGCCAACGGCTGATCTTCGCTCCTGCGCCTGAGGAAGCCCGGCTCGCCCGGGCTTTTTCTTGCCTGCATCGCGGCTCGGCGGAAGCTGGCTTGCCTGGTCGCGAAGGCCAGCAGCCCCGTGTTTGCGATTTGTGCATGAGGGGCAAAGGACTCGGCATCAGCGCGGCATGAAACCGTCATGTACCCGGGAGTAAGCTGGTCGGCCCTGCAGTCCATACAGCTACAAGAGGAGACCCGGATGGCTGAGAAAGAGCCCTTGTCGCCGGCCGAGAGCGCCTTGCGCGACGCCGCGCTGGAATACCACCGCGCGCCGACCCGCGGCAAGATCGCCGTCACGCCTACCAAGGCCCTGTCCAACCAGCGCGACCTCTCGCTGGCCTACTCGCCCGGTGTGGCCTATGCCTGCCTGGCCATTGAGGAGGACCCGAGCCTCGCCGCCGAGTACACCTCGCGCGCCAACCTCGTCGGCGTGATCACCAATGGCACGGCCGTGCTGGGCCTGGGGGACATCGGCCCCCTGGCCGGCAAGCCGGTGATGGAAGGCAAGGGCTGCCTGTTCAAGAAGTTCGCCGGCGTCGACGTCTTCGACATCGAGCTGGCCGAGCGCGATCCCGACAAGCTCGTGGACATCATCGCCGCCATGGAGCCCACGCTCGGCGGCGTGAACCTTGAGGACATCAAGGCGCCCGAGTGCTTCTACATCGAGAAGAAGCTCTCCGAGCGCATGAACATTCCCGTCTTCCACGACGACCAGCACGGCACCGCCATCATCAGCAGCGCCGCGCTGCTCAACGGTCTGGAGCTGGTGGGCAAGGCCATCGGGCAGGTGAAGCTGGCGGTCTCGGGCGCGGGGGCCGCGGCCATCGCCTGCCTGGACGTGATGGTCGGCCTCGGCGTGAAGCGCGAGAACGTCTTCGTCTGCGATTCCAAGGGCCTGATCCAGAGCGAGCGCGCCGATGCGCAGGCCGGCAAGCTGGACGAGTCCAAGCAGCGCTACTGCCAGGTCACGAGCGCCCGCACGCTGGCCGACGTGGTGGCCGGTGCCGACGTCTTCTTGGGCTGCTCGGCCGCCGGCGTGCTGACGCCGGAGATGGTCACCACGATGGCCGACAAGCCCATCATCCTGGCCCTGGCCAATCCCGAGCCCGAGATCCGCCCCGAGCTGGCCAAGGCCGTGCGCCCGGACTGCATCATCGCGACGGGCCGCTCGGACTACCCGAACCAGGTCAACAACGTCCTGTGCTTCCCCTACATCTTCCGCGGCGCCCTGGACTGCGGCGCGACCAAGATCACCGAGGCCATGAAGCTGGCCTGCGTGCGCGAGATCGCGGCGCTGGCCAAGGCCGAGATGAGCGATGAGGTGGCCGCCGCCTACGCGGGCCAGGAGCTGGCCTTCGGCCCGGACTACCTCATCCCCAAGCCCTTCGACGCCCGCCTGATCCTGCGCATCGCGCCCGCCGTGGCCGAGGCTGCTGCGGCCTCCGGCGTCGCCACGCGCCCCATCGCCGATCTGGCGGCCTACCGCGAGCAGCTCTCTCGCTTCGTCTATCAGACCGGCATGTTCATGCGCCCGGTCTTTACCGCGGCCAAGGCCGAGTACCTCGAGGGCCAGGCCCGCGTGATCTACGCGGAAGGCGAGGACGAGCGTGTGCTGCGCGCGGTGCAGGTCGCCCTCGACGAGAAGCTCACCCGCCCGACGCTGATCGGCCGCCCCGAGGTCATCCAGATGCGCCTGCAGCGCGCCGGCCTTCGCATGAAGCTCGGCGAGGACGTCCAGGTCATCGACCCCGACAACGACGCGCGCTTCCGCCACTACTGGGAGCGGTATCACCAGGTCATGGGCCGCCGCGGCGTGACGCCGGAGATGGCCAAGGCCGCGGTGCGCCGCTCGGCCACGACCATCGGCGCGCTGGCCATCGAGCTGGGCGATGCCGACGCCATGATCTGCGGCATGGTGGGACGTTTCGAGTCGCACCTGGAGCATGTGTCCGACCTCATCGGGCTCAAGGCCGGCGTGCAGAACTTCGCCACGCTCAATGCGCTGATGCTGGAGCAGCACACGCTCTTCATCACGGACACCTTCGTCAACGAGGACCCCAGCGCCGAGCAGCTGGCCGAGATCGCCGCCATGGCCGCCGAGGAGATGCGCCGCTTCGGCCTGCCGCCCAAGGTGGCCTTCCTGTCGCACTCGATGTTCGGCTCCAGCAAGCGCGCCTCGGCCCAGAAGATGCGCCGCGCCCGCGAGCTCTTCGTCCAGCATGCCCCGGACGTGGAATGCGACGGCGAGATGCATGGCGACGCGGCCCTCAGCGAGTCGGTGCGCGCCACCTTCCTGCCGGACAGCACGCTCAAGGGCGCGGCCAACCTGCTGGTGCTGCCAAGCCTGGACTCGGCGAACATCCTCTTCAACGTGCTGAAGATCACCAGCGGCCAAGGCGTCACCGTGGGCCCGATGCTGCTGGGCGCGGCCCGTCCGGTGCACATCCTCACGCCCTCGGCGACCGTGCGACGCATCGTCAACATGACCGCCTTGGCCGTGGCCGAGGTTCGTGCGGGTAGGAATTGACCACCCCCTACGGCCTTCGGCCGCCCCCTCAAGGGGGCACGCCTGACGGCCCGGCTGAGCCGGATCCGCAGGCGTCGCTCTGAACGAACCCCGCCGGGTTGCGCCGGCGGGGTTCTTTGTTTGTGGGCACGCCGCGTCCTGGCGATGCTCGGTCGTGCACTTGCGCTTCGAGCCTTCCCCGCCCTCCCGAAACCCCTCGCAGCCGATGCCCTCACCCCGCCCCGCTTGGTAACCTCATGAAATCGACTTCCCGCTCTAATTGCGGCACATAATCGTTTCCTGTAACTTAATTTCAGCGAGCTGCCCATGACCCGTGCCACCAAGATCGTTGCCACTCTCGGTCCCGCGTCTTCCACCCCCGAGGTGCTGGAGCGCATGATCCGGGCGGGGGTGGACGTGGTGCGGCTGAACTTCTCGCACGGCAAGGCGCAGGACCACATCGACCGCGCCCGCATGGTGCGCGAGGCCGCCGCCGCCGTCGGCAAGGAAGTGGCCATCATGGCCGACCTGCAGGGCCCCAAGATCCGCGTCGGCAAGTTCGAGAACGGCAAGATCGAGCTGGTCAACGGCACGAAGTTCATCCTCGACGCGAACCGGACCGAGCTGGGCAATGAAGAGATCGTGGGCCTGGACTACAAGGAGCTGCCCCGCGACGTGAAGCCCGGCGACACGCTGCTGCTCAACGACGGCCTGCTCGTGCTGACCGTCGAGGCGGTGCGCGGTGCGCAGGTCCACACCATCGTCAAGCTCGGCGGTGAGCTGTCCAACAACAAGGGCATCAACAAGCAGGGCGGCGGCCTCACCGCGCCGGCCCTGACCGCCAAGGACATGGAGGACATCAAGACCGCCATGTCCTTCCAGTGCGAGTACCTGGCCGTGAGCTTCCCCAAGAACGCCACCGACATGGAGATGGCCCGCCAGCTGGCCAACGTGGCCGGCGAGCCCTGGCGCCACAAGCCCGGCATGATCGCCAAGATCGAGCGCAGCGAGGCCATTCCGCACCTGGAGGCCATCCTCAAGGCCTCCGACGGCATCATGGTCGCCCGTGGCGATCTGGCCGTGGAGGTGGGCAACGCCGCCGTGCCGGCGCTGCAGAAGCGCATGATCCGCATGGCCCGCGAGCTGGACAAGGTCGCCATCACCGCCACGCAGATGATGGAGTCCATGATCGTCAATCCGGTGCCCACGCGCGCCGAGGTGTCGGACGTGGCCAATGCCGTGCTCGACGGCACCGACGCCGTGATGCTCTCGGCCGAGACGGCCGCCGGCAAGTTCCCCGTCGAGACCATCGAGCAGATGGCGGCCATCGCGCTGGAGGCCGAGATCGCCGAGTTCGTCACCATTGACACCGACTTCACCAACCGCCAGTTCGGCCGCATCGACCAGGCCATCGCCATGGGCGCGCTGTTCACGGCCCACCACCTGGGCTGCAAGGCGATCCTGGCGCTGACCGAGTCCGGCTCCACCGCGCTCTGGATGAGCCGCCACCGCATCCACGTGCCCATCTTCGGCCTGACCACCACGCCGCAGTCGCAGCGCAAGATGACGCTCTACCGCAATGTGCGCCCGCTGCTGATGCCCAAGTACGAGGACCGCGACGTCGCGCTGAAGGCCGCAGAGCAGCTGCTCGTCGAGCGCGGCGTGCTGATGCCCGGCGACACCTACGCCATCACCTGCGGCGAGCCCATGGGCTATCCGGGCGGCACCAACATGCTGAAGGTCTGCCGGGTCGAGTAAAGCTGCACGCGGCGGCCGTGGTCGTCGCGTCCGGCCGCCCCCGCCTGGCGTAAGCTCCCGGCCCTGCGCGGCATGGGGTCGCGCGCGCCTGCATGCCCGTCTCTCGCCCTCCGTCTGCGCCTGCCGATCTGTCCCGTCGTCGTCTGCTTCAGGGCCTGATGGTGGCGGGCGCCGGTGCCTGGCCGCGCGTGGGCTGGAGTGCCTCGGCGTCCTCGCCCGACGCCCTGATGCAGGTGCCGCTGGCTGTCGGTGACCACGTCAACCGGGATTTCGTCCTGCCCCTGCTGAACCTGCTCGCGCAGGCCGCCGGCTGGCGTTGGGACCTGCAGTTCGCCCCCATGGCCCGCGTGCTGGCCCTGCTGGAGCGGGGTGACTGCCTGGCCTTCGGCCTCGGTCGCACGCCCGCCCGTGAAGGGCTCCTGGCGTTCAGCGACCCGCTCTTCAGCTCGCGCGTCTGGCCCGTGTACCGCCGGGGCCGGGCGCTGCAGGTACGCAGTCTCGCCGACCTGCAGGGGCGGACCGTCTGCCTCAGCCGGGCCGCGAGCTACGGCGCCCAGGTGGACGCGGCCAAGGGCCGCGATTTCCGCGTCGAGTATGCCGACGGCGACCCTCGTAACCGGCTGCGCATGCTGCTCGCCGACCGCTGCGACGTCGCGCTGATGACGCATCGCAGCGCCGATCCTGCGGCGCTGGAGCGGCGTCTGCGGGAGGAGGGCGGGCTGCCGCTGCAGGTGCACATCGGCCCCGTGCCGCTGGTCAGCGAACCCGTTCACATCGCCGGCGCGCTGGGCAGTCCGTGGCTGCGCGTGCTGCCGGCCCTCAACGCGGGTATGCGCCGCCAGCAGCCGGCCATCCAGGCCCTGGTCGACAGCTCGCTGTAGCGCCGGGGCCCGGCGCGTTCAGGACTTCTGCGCGCTGCGCACGAGCGCCTCGATGCGCGGCGTCATGTTCGTCGGCACCAGCTCCACTTCCTGGTGGGCGCGGGCGAAGACCCGGAAGAGCTCGTCCGTGAAGCCGTGGCCCACGTCCTCCACGCCCTCGAAGCTGACCTCGGCCCGCTTGAACTGCGGCAGCCGGGCGGCCACCCGCCGCGCCTGCGCCCGTGAATCCAGCGCCTGGCCCGGCCCGGCCACCAGGCGCAGGTTGATCTTGGTCTGGTCGAACTCGATGCCCGTGCCGTCGGTGCTCCAGGCCTCCAGCACCTGGTCCAGCGTGCGGGAGCTGTCCAGTGCGATGGACATGTAGATCGAGCTGCCCTGTCGCGGCAGCGGACGCCCCGGCTGCCAGCCCGTCGATTCCCAGGCGCGGCGCTGGAAGGCCGTCCCGTTGGCGTGGATGTCGAACACGTCGGCGAGCTGCGAGCTGAAGAAGAGCCCGCGGCCGGTGTGCATCTGCGGCTGGCTCGTCAGGCGGCCTTTGGACAGCTCCAGCATCGCGTGCTGAGGGTCGGCGATGTCAAAGGACTCGCAGATGCGGTTGAACACGCCGCAGCCGTCGTCCGAGACCAGCAGCTGCACGTGGCTGGGCGTCTGGCGCAGCGAGACCGTGACGCTCGTGCCGCCGCTGTGGTCCACCGCGTTGTTCACCAGTTCCGTGAAGCCGTGCTGGACCATGCGGGCGACATGGCGGGGCAGGGCGAAGTTGGGCGCGAAGTCCCGCTGCCAGGGCAGGTCCTCCTGCAAGCCATGCAGCGAGTAGGTCCGCACCACCTGCCGCAGCACGCCCGGGCCATAGACGGGACGGCGCGTGCTGCCTTCACGTGTGAGCCACTGGGCATCGACCAGCCGGCGCAGGGCCGACAGCACCGCGCGGTGGCTGGCCCCGGTGCGCTCCTCGACGTGCGCCGGCAGATCCAGCGAATGCTCACGGGCTGCCGCGGTGATCCACAGCGTGAGATGGTCGACGGACAGTCGGGTCATGAATGCTCCATGAGAGGGCTGCCAGTGTCGCCGCAAGCCCCCGCAGGCCAGGCGCGCAACAGCGGGTGCAAGGGCGGACCGGTCCGCCGCTTGGGATCGGCGCAACACACCAGTGGCGGACCAGTTGCGAGCCTAGCCCGCAGACCGCCCCTTCGCAAGCGACCCAACCCGGCCCCGGCGCCCCCGTGAGCGCCACCCCGGCACCCGACTTGCGGGGGCCGGCGCGAGGCTTGCCGGGGTCGGGCGCCGGTTTTGGCGGCCCTCGCCGCTAGAATCCCGGGCAGTTACGGCGCGGTTACATGCCTATGCTCAAGCCTGCCCGGTGATCCGGCCGGGCTCCCGGGCCTGCCGCCAGTCGCGCCAGCAGGATTTTTCACTTCCTCGGAGTTTCATCATGGCCCTCGTTTCCATGCGCCAGTTGCTGGACCATGCCGCCGAGCACGGCTACGGCATCCCGGCCTTCAACGTCAACAATCTGGAGCAGGTGCAGGCCGTGATGGCCGCCGCTGACGAGGTCGGCGCCCCGGTGATCCTGCAGGCCAGCGCCGGCGCCCGCAAGTACGCCGGCGAAAGCTTCATCAAGCACCTGATCCAGGCGGCCGTCGAGGCCTACCCGCACATCCCCCTGGTGATGCACCAGGATCACGGCACCAGCCCCAAGGTCTGCTCGGGCGCCATCGACCTCGGCTTCGGCTCGGTCATGATGGACGGCTCGCTGATGGAAGACGGCAAGACCCCGTCGTCCTTCGACTACAACGTGGACGTCACCCGCAAGGTCGTGGAGATGGCCCACAAAGTCGGCGTGACCGTCGAGGGCGAGCTGGGCTGCCTGGGCAACCTCGAGACCGGTGACGCCGGCGAGGAAGACGGCATCGGCGCCGCCGGCAAGCTGGACCACAGCCAGATGCTGACCGACCCGGAAGAGGCCGCCACCTTCGTGAAGGCCACGCAGCTGGACGCCCTGGCCATCGCCATCGGCACGAGCCACGGCGCCTACAAGTTCTCGCGCAAGCCCACGGGCGACATCCTCGCCATCAGCCGCGTGAAGGAAATCCACAAGCGCATCCCGAACACCCACCTGGTGATGCACGGCTCGTCCTCGGTGCCCGCCGAGCTGCTGGCCATCATCAACCAGTACGGCGGCCAGATGAAGGAAACCTACGGCGTGCCCGTCGAGGAGATCCAGGAAGCCATCAAGCACGGCGTGCGCAAGATCAACATCGACACCGACATCCGCCTGGCCATGACCGGCGCGGTGCGCAAGTTCCTGTTCGAGAACCCGGACAAGTTCGATGCCCGCGAGTGGCTGAAGCCGGCCCGCGAGGCCGCCAAGCAGGTCTGCAAGGCCCGCTACCTGGAATTCGGCTGCGAGGGCCAGGCCGCCAAGATCAAGCCCCTGACCCTTGTTCAGGTGGCCGAGGCCTACGCCCGTGGCGAACTGGCCCAAGTCGTGCAATGATTGACTGACGAAGACGAAGCTCCACGAACTTGACCCGCAGGTCGCGAGACCCGCGGGTCTTTTTTTGCCTGCGCCACCCTTAAAATCGGCGCCTCTTCGACGGATGCCCACCATGACCGCTGCCCTGCTGAACTCCTCCATCACCTCGCTCCCCCTCCTGGCCCGCGGCAAGGTGCGTGAGAACTACGCAGTCGGTGAAGACCGCATCCTGATGATCGCCAGCGACCGCATCTCGGCCTACGACGTCATCATGGGCGAACCCATCCCGGGCAAGGGCGCGCTGCTCACGAAGATGGCGCTGTTCTGGTTCGACAAGCTCGACGGCATCGTCCCGAACCACCTGACGGGCGAGGACCCGCTGTCGGTCGTCTCCGAGGCCGAGCGCGAGCAGGTGCGGGATCGCGCCATGCTCGTCAAGCGCCTGAAGCCCCTGCCCATCGAGGCCGTGGTCCGCGGCTACCTGGCCGGCAGCGGCTGGGCCGAGTACAAGGAGAGCGGCAAGGTCTGCGGTGTCGAGCTGCCGGCCGGCCTGCAGAACGCCTCCAAGCTGCCCCAGCCGATCTTCACGCCTGCCACCAAGGCCGAGATGGGCGACCACGACGAGAACATCGACTTCGACCGCTGCGTGGCCATCATCGGCCGCGAGCTCGCCGAGCAGGTCCGTGACATCGCGATCCAGCTCTACCAGCGCGCGGCGGACTATGCCCTGACCAAGGGCATCATCATCGCGGACACCAAGTTCGAGTTCGGCCTGGACGCCGATGGCACGCTCACGCTCATGGACGAGGTGCTGACGCCCGACTCTTCCCGCTACTGGCCTGCCGAGAGCTACGCCGTCGGCAGCAATCCGCCGAGCTACGACAAGCAGTTCCTGCGCGACTGGCTGGAGCAGGCCCAGGTGGACGGCAAGCCCTGGGGCAAGGTGGCCCCGGCGCCGCAACTGCCCGCCGAAGTGATCGAGAAGACGTCCGCCAAGTACCAGGAAGCCCTGGAGCGCCTGACGCGCTGAACTTGATCCAGACGAGGCGCGAGGGCGCCGCCGTCTGGCAAGCTGCACCGCTGTCGAATCAACCGCCGCCCTGCAGGGGGCATGCGTCCGGTCGGGCGCCGAAGTGAGGGAGTCTTGCATGGAGATCAAGTCGCGCCTGCTCAAGCAGCTGGACAAGGAGATTGCCGAGGCCCGGAGCCCGGTGCCCGCGGCCTGCCTCAAGGCACGACGCGCCATCCTGCTGGCCCGTCATGGCGCCCTCAACGAGGCCCGCGAGCAGCTGACGGTGCTCCACCAGATGGCCTTCCAGCATCCGCATCCCGAGGTGGGCGCCTGGCTGCATCTGGCCGAGGGCCTGATGAGCTACTACACCGACTTCGGCTCGAGCGCCCAGGAGAAGATCCAGCGCGCGCTGAGCATCGCCCGCAACATCCAGCAGGTGGAAGTCGAGGCGCTGTCGCATGCCTGGCTGGCGCAGCTGGCCTATGTGCGCCATGACCTGCCCGTCGTGCTGACCCACGCGGCGGAATGCCTGCGCGTGGCCGCCCCCGAGCACCACGTCGCGCGCGGCCGCGTGCACATGGTGCTGGGCGTGTGCTGGCAGTACGCCGGCCAGCTCGACCAGGCGCTGCCGTGGTTCCAGCGCTCGCGCGCCTATGCCGCGGCGGATGGCGACGACGCCACCATCTCCGCCCTCATGTACAACATGGCCGTGATGCGCACGGCGCAGGTGCGCTGGAAGGCCCTGGCCACGGCGGCCGCCCAGGCGCCCGAGCTGCTGCTGGGCGTGGACTCGGTCAAGCACTACGACGCCGCCGTGGGCGCCGCCGTGCTCGCGGAGCTGACGCCGCTGCTGCGCGCGCAGATCCTCACCATCCAGGGCGACTTCGTGCAGGCCAAGGCGCTCTACGAGGAGCACCTGCCCCTGGCCATCTCGCGGGGCCTGGCCCGGCTGGGCAGCAGTCTGATGTCCGACCTGGCCTGGTGCCGCCTGAACTGCGACCAGCCCGAGGCGGCTCTCCAGCAGGCACGCGAGTCCGAGGTGGAGCTGGACCCGCTGTGCGACGTCGACGACCGCGCTGCCACCCACACCCGCCTGGCGCAGATCTTCGCGGCCGTGGGCGAGGCGGACCGTGCGGCGCACCATGCCGAGCGCGCCGCTGCCGAGTGGGCCGAGTTCGCCCGCCAGCAGCGGGAATGGGGCGACGCCCTGGCGGCGTCCGGGCTCAAGGCGGATCCGCTGCGCCGCTGAGGCCCACGCGCAGGCCGCCCTCAGGCCTGGGACGGTGCCGTGCGGTAGGGCTCGTCGTCCGCGATGAAATCGTGCTCGGCCAGGGCCTGCGTGATCCAGTCACGCACACCGGGTGCGGCGGCAAGGCGATCCACATAGGCCCCCACGGCGGCGGGCACGGGCAGGCCATAGGTGCGGATGCGCATGGCCACCGGCGCATAGAAGGCATCGGCCGCGCCAAAGTCCCCGAACAGGAAGGGGCCGCCGCTCGCGCTCAGCGCGTTCTCCAGCAGCTCGCACACGCGCGCCAGGTCCTTGCGCAGGCCGGCCTCAGCGGCCATCAGCTCGGCGCCCTTGGCCCGCAGATCGGCCTCGATGTTCATGGGGCAGTGCGTGCGCAGCTGGCCGAAGCCCGAGTGCATTTCGGCGCAGAGGCTGCGGGCGCGGGCGCGCAGGCGGGCGTCCCGCGGCCAGACGCCGGCCTCGGGGTGGCGCTCGGCCAGGTACTCGGCAATGGCCAGGGTGTCCCACACGGCGAAGCCGTCATCCTCGATCAGCACGGGCACCTTGCCGGCCGGTGTGTGCGCGGCGAGGGCCTGGTAGAAGGGCGAACCCTCGCTGAAATCGAAGCGCAGCATCACCTCCTCGAAGCCAATGCCCAGGCCCTTGGCCAGCACCCAGGGGCGCATGGACCAGGACGAGTAGTTCTTGTTGCCGATGACCAGCTTCATGGGGAGTCTCCTCTCGGGGTTCAATGGGGGAGGCCGAAGCTTAGGGGCTGAGGCCGCTTCGCAGTGCTGACAAATCGGCAAGTGATTGATGCGCGCCGCGAATGGGTGCGCTCAAGGGCGCCTCAGCGGTCCGAACGCAGACGCCAGCGGTCGAGCTGCGCGGCCCGCGGTGCCGCCGCCAGGACGCCACGCACGCTGCGGGGTGCAATGCCCAGCTCGTGCAGTCCCGGGAGCTGGTCGCTGGCCACGTTGGGCACGCGCATCGAGTCCAGGTTGTCGCGGGACATCAGCGGCTCGCCGGGCAGGCACTCCATGAACACCGCCTGCAGCCAGGCCAGCGGCGCGGGCAGCGGCAGGATGGGGCGTGGCTGGCTGAGGCACTCGCCGGCCAGGTGCACGAGCTCGCGCAGGCGCCGCTCCTCCGGGCCGGCGGCCTCGTAGACGCGCCCCGCCGTGCCGGGCAGCTCGATGAGCCGGCGCAGCGCGAGGGCCACATCCTCCACCCACACCGGCTGGAAGCGGGCGTCGGCGCCGGCCAGCGGCACCAGGGGGAAGACGCGCTGCAGGTCGGCGAACAGGTTCAGGAAGCGGTCCTCGGCCCCGAAGATGACCGAGGGCCGCACGATGTGCCAGGGCAGGCCCGCCGCGCGGATCACCGCCTCGCCCCGCGCCTTGGAACGCAGATAGCGCGAGGGGGCGTCCTCGCTGACGCCCAGTGCGCTGACGTGCAGGATCCGCCGCCTGCCCGACTCTCCTTCGGCCGCCTCGCAGGCCCGCACCAGACGCTGCGGCCAGCGCACGTGGGCCGCCTCGAAGGCGGCCTCGCTGCCCTGCAGGATGGCGATCAGGTTCACGACGACGTCGGCCGCCTCGACGAGCCGAGCGAGCGTGGCGTCGTCATGGACATCGGCCTGGAGCACTGTCACGCCCGGCAGCACGCTCAGCGACTTGCCATGGGCCGGGCGCCGCGTGGGGACCGTGATGCGCCCGTAGCCGGCCGCGACCAGCTGACGGCACAGGGCACGGCCGACGAAGCCGGTGCCGCCCAGGATCAGCAGGCGTGGGCCGGGGGCGAGGAACTCGGACATCTCAGACTCCTGGAAAAAATGCCGGCGACCGTCGAGAACGGTGGCCGATTCAGGGCAGATCCTGGTTGGCCAGGGGCGCCGCCTGGTCCCGCGGACCGACGGTGCTGCCCAGCCGCTCGCGCAGCGTGGCACGGGGCATGCCCATCAGGCGGGCATACACCGTGGCGTTGGCCAGCACCTTCTTCACATAGTCGCGGGTTTCGTTGAAGGGCACGTTCTCGGCCCACAGCGAGGCGTCCAGCACCTGGCCCTCGCGCCAGCGGCGGGGACGGCCGGGGCCGGCGTTGTAGGCGGCGGCGGCCAGGGGCATGGCGCCGCCGAAATCGTCCAGCACCAGCTTCAGGTAGCCGGTGCCGATGCGCAGGTTGAAGTCCCGGTCCAGCAGGTACTCCGGCCGGTACTCGATGCCCAGCTTCTTCGCCGTCCACTTGGCGGTGGCCGGCATCACCTGCATCAATCCGCTGGCGCCCACGTGCGAGCGGGCGTCCTGGATGAAGCGGGACTCCTGGCGGATGAGCCCGTAGACATAGGGCAGATCCAGCCCGACCTCACCGGCCTTGGCGCTCAGCTCCTTCAGCAGGGGTTGCGGGAATCGCTGGTTGACGTCGATCTCGGTGCGCGTGCGCTCGCTGCTGTTGATGCAGCGGTCCCAGACCTCGCGGTCGCAGGCCAGCTGCGCCGCGGCCAGCAGCTCGCGGTCGCCCATGCCGCGCAGGCTGAAGTTCCATTCCCTGACGCCTTCGTTGCGCAGCCCGGTGGCGATCAGTGCGAGGGCGCGGTTCAGCCCGCCGTGCGTGAAGGCGACGCCGCGTTCATGGGGCGTGAGCGGGGCAGGCGCGGGAGGCAGCGGCAGCGTGAGACCGAGGTCATCGGCCGCCAGCTGGCCATAGAAGTGCAGGGGATTGGCCATGGCCTGCAGCGCGGCGCGGGCCTGCTGGCGCTGGGGCTCACCCGCGGCACCGGCCGGCGCCTGGCTGAGCTGCAGCCGCGCGCGCCAGTAGGCCCAGACGGGTTCCTTGGCCTCGAAGGCCTGCAGCGCCTCGTGCGCGGCGTTGTAGAGCGCGGGGCGACCGCGGCCCTGCTCGGCCCGCAGTGCGGCGCGGGCGATCCAGGCCCAGCTGTCCTCGCTCCAGTCCCGCGCCGCGGGCCGGCCCTGCAGCTTGATCGCCTGCTCGGCGTAGTCCGCGGCGTCAGGCAGCAGACGGAACGCCGCCTGCTTGGCCACCTGCGCCCAGGCCCAGGCCGCCAGCTCGTTCGGCAGGCCCTGGGCCCAGCGCTGCTGCAGGGCATCGGCGGCCTGGGCCGGGTCGTTGCCGGCGAGCTTGATGACCGCCAGCGTGGCCAGCTCGGCCTGCGAGCGGCCCAGCGAGGCGACCTTGCGCGCCATGAAGCGGGCGTTGTTGTCCAGCGCCTCCTGGGCGGCGGCCTGCGCGGGCTTGGGCAGCAGCTCCATCGCCTGGCGGATGGCGCGGGGCCGGGCGTATTCCACGGAGAGCCGCAGCTTGGTCCAGACGTCCGCCGGGCCCAGCTTGCGCGCCTCGACGAGGGCGCTGGCCAGCGCCGCGCAGCCGTCGTCGCCGTCCTTCTGGGCGAGCCATGCCGCCCGGCCGCGCTCGCGCACGTCGCGCCCCTGTGCGTGCTCGGCGAGCAGGCCGTAGCAGGTGACCTCGCGGTCGTCGGCCATCTTGAAGCGCGGCAGTTCACGCTGGAAATTGCTCCAGTCCCGGCGGCGGCCGAGTTCCAGCAGCCAGTCATTGCGCAGGCGATCCTCGACGTAGGTGCCGGGGAAGCGTGCGTAGAAGTCCTCGAGGTCCTGCGGGCCGAGCTCCGTCAGCCGCAGTCCGTAGTCCCAGTAGGCCACCCAGGGCGCGAGCGGGTGCTGGCTGGCCTGCGCCTGCGCGGACGCCGCCTGCAGGCGCTTGCGGTCCCGGGCCTTGAGCGCATCACGGGCTTCCGTGAGCAGGTCCGCCTGCGCGCCGCCCAGGGGCAGGGGAATGGCCTGGGCCTGGACCCCGGCGGCTGCCAGGCCCAGCAGGCCGGCGGTGATGAGGGTCACGAACCGGCGGGTGGCGTGACGATGGCCCGAGGGCGCCGGCGTGGCGCGGGGCGCTCCATATACTGCGTTCAATGCGTGTCCTTGATGGGGTATCCCGTGTCGACCAATACTTCGCCCGATCGGGCCGTCCTGCGCCAGACGCTGTTGCAGCAGCGCCGTGAGTTCATCGCCTCGCCGGCCTTTGCCGCGGCCGAGCAGCAGCTCGGCCAGCGTCTGCTCGGCCTGCTGGAGCAGCTCGAGCCGCAGTGCCTGGGCTTGTATTGGCCGCTTGAAGGCGAATTTAACGCAGCCGCGCTGCTGGCGTCGGCCTCGGGGCTGCAGGAGTGCACCCTCGCGCTGCCCTTTGCGCGCAAGGCGAACCGCCAGATGGACTTCCGCCGCTGGGATCGCCAGCCGCCGGCCGTGCAGGACGAGTGCGGCATCCCCAGCAGCGCCGGGGCCGTGGTCCAGCCGGATGTGCTGCTCGTGCCCTGCGTCGGCTTCACCCTGGCGGGCTTCCGGCTGGGTTATGGCGGCGGCTACTACGACCGCTGGCTGGCGGCCCATCCGGGCGTGACCACCGTGGGCCTGGCCTGGCAGGCCGGGCAGATCGAGCTGTCGGTGCAGCCGCACGACCAGCCCCTCACCATCGTGCTGACGGAAGCGGGCCTGATCGCGCCCTGAGCCCGGGGCCGCCTCAGTCGCCGCCGAGGCCTTCCTCCTCGTCGCCCGTGAGGCCATCGCCGATGGCGTGGCGGGTGAGGGCGGCCTGCTCCTGCACCCAGCGCGCGAAGCCCAGCGCCTCCGGCCGCTGCCGGCCCTGGCGTGACATCACCAGCCAGTAGGACGAGGGCGCATCCATGCGCGCCTTCGGGCCGAAGGGCTCCAGCAGCTCCTTGCGCTGCAGCGGCTCGCTCACCAGCGCCAGGCGGGCGAGCGCAATGGCCTGGCCCGACAGCGCGGCCTGCACCTGCTGGTAGGTGAAGTTCAGGTACATCCAGCGCCGCGGCTGCAGGTCCTTCTGCCCCTGCTCGGCCAACCACCGCCGCCAGCTCACGTAGACGCCCGAGGGCCGCTGATCGTCCTCTTCCGCCAGCGTGTGCAGGGCGAGGTCGCTCGCCTGGCGCAGCGGCGGCAGCTGGCCGCTCTGCGCCTGCTGCAGCAGCCAGGGGCTGGCGACCGGCGTGAGGATCTCGCCGAAGAGCCGCTGGGCATCAGGCGGAAGGAGGTTCGTGGGCCCGTAGCGCAGGGCCAGGTCCATCTCGCTGTCGTCCAGGTCGATGATCTGGTCGTGGGCCGAGACACGGATGTCCATGTCCGGATGCAGGCGATGGAAGGCCTCCAGGCGCGGCAGCAGCCACAAGGAGGCGAAGGAGGCGAAGGTGGTCACGTTCACGACCTTGCGTCCCTGGCTCTGGCGGATCTGGCGCACCGTGGTGTCGAGCCGGTCCAGCACGCCGCGCACCGTGCCCAGCAGCAGCGAACCGTGGCTGCTCAGCTCCACGTGCCGGGTGCCGCGCAGGAGGAGCTGGCAGCCGACCTCCTCTTCGAGCGAGCGAATCTGGCGGCTGATGGCGGACTGCGTGAGGTGCAGCTCCTCGGCCGCGGCGCGGAAGCTGAGGTGGCGTGCGACGGCCTCAAAGGCTCGCAGCGGGCCGATGGCGAGAGGGCGTTGGCGGCTTGGATTCATGACGGAAACGCATCAATGTGACGCAGCGATGTCATTGGACGCTGCTCCGGGCAGACCCTAGTATCACTCCACGTTCCCGATTTTTACTGTGTCTGTGCGAATTGCAGGCCAGGGGGGACGCAGGGGAAAACCATGTTCAGCCGTATCACTGCCGCAGAATCCGCATCAATCCAGCAGGCCGCCGACCATGGCGCCGACTGGCGTCTGGCCCAGGGCGAGGCCCTGAAGCTGCCCATCGGTCCAGGGCCGCGGGAGCTGAAGGTGCTGGAAGGCCGCGTGTGGCTCACGCGGGACGGCCGCATGAACCGCCCGGCGCTCGATGTGTGGCTGGAGGCGGGTGACAGCCTCGCGGTGCCGTCGGGGGCGGAGCTGGTGCTGGAGGCCTGGCCGCAGGCCCGCTTCCAGCTGCTGGTGCCGCCCTTGGCGTGCCCGGAGCTCAAGCGCCGTCCGGTGAGCGCCGGCTCGCGCAGTCATGGTCTGGTCATCGCCTGAGCAGGGAGGCGCCGGTGAGACCGGTTGCGGCTCAGGCCTGAGGCCACCGGGCGGCGACCCAGGGGGCCGCGCCCACCATCAGCAGCGCTGGGCGCCGTTCAGCGCCCAGAGCAGCAGCCAGGCGCCGCGGACGCCGCAGCGCCGGCGCCTCGACGGCCAGCACAGGGCGGCTGAACTGGGGATGAGGAGCCGCGCCGACAGGCCGAGCAGCGGCAGACCCATGCCGATCAGGCCCAGGCCGGTGGCGGCGGCGGCCGAGGCGCTGGCCTGAGGCCCGAGGTCTCTCAGCAGCAGGACGGCCAGCCCCAGGACCGCCAGTGCCAGCAGCAGACCGATGACTTGCACGGTCTTCTCGGCCCTGCCGGTGAGGGGACGGTCCATGCCGGGGCGCGTGAACGGGCGTGACTCAGCCCTTGCTGCGCGGCCGGGCCGCCGAGGCGGCTGCCTTCTTCGCGCGCGCCGTGGCCGGCGGCTTCGCCTTCTGCCGCGCCCGCAGCGCCGCCTCCAGGGCCAGCTGTGCCCAGGGCCGCATCAGCGCGGGGGACTCCAGCGCCTCTTCCGGCGGGCAGAAGTAGCGCAGGCCCGCGACCTTGCCTTCGCGCTCGTACTCGAAGCGGCGGCAGCCCAGGGCCTCGAAGCGCGGGACGGTGACGTCGTCCGCCTTCAGGAACAGCTGCTCGAAGGCGATGATCGCGATGAAGAGGTCCTCCACATAGAGGCCCCAGCCGCCGAACATGCGCCGGCTGCGCAGCGAGCCCAGCGGGGCCAGCAGCTCCAGGGCGTGGTCGAGCAGTTCCTTGGACATCGCCGCATGATAGGCGCAACAGTCCTCGCCTTGACGCCGAGGCTGGCCGCAAGGCCTGACCCCGGCTAGGATGCAGGCTTCCTGCCATGCAAGGGTCTTGCCTGTGGATTTGAACGACAAGGTCGCGCTGCGCCGCAAGCTCATCCAGGATCGCCTGGCTCTGCCCCATCGTCTCGAGCTCGCCGCCGGGCTGCAGGAGGTGCTGCGGGTCTGGCTGGTCACCCGTCCCGAACTGACCATTGGCGCCTACTGGCCCATCAAGGGCGAGTTCGACCCGCTGCCGGCGCTCTACCGCTGGAGCGAGGCCCACGAGGACCGCCGCATCGGCCTGCCGGTGGTGGACAAGGCGCACGGCACCCTGCGCTTCCACGTCTGGTACCCGGGCTGCCCCATGGAGGAGGACGCCTACGGCATTCCCAAGCCCAAGGACACCGAGGTCTTCGAGCCGCAGTTGCTCGTCGTGCCCTGCGTGGGCTTCGGTCCCTGCGGCCTGCGCCTGGGCTATGGCGGCGGCTTCATGGACCGCACGCTGGCCGCGCTGCAGCCGCGTCCCGCGACCGTGGGCGTGGGCTATGCGCACGGCTTCCTGCCGCTGCTGAAGGCCGAGCCGCACGACGTGCCGCTGCAGGCCATGATCACGGAAGAGGGCGTGGTCTGGGACGAGCGCGGCTGATCGCGGCGGTGCACCGGTCCCCCTGGGCATGACCGAAGGCGGGCCGGCGCCGTCTGACCGAGAATGCACGCTCCACCTGACCGCTACCGGGCGTCACCGCGCCCCATCCGTTGCCATGAGCCACGCCGCCCAAGATCCCCGCATCCCCGCGCTGTATGCCGAGCACATCCAGGCCTGCCAGGCCCGCGCCGAGCGCGCGCTGAGTCTCAGCGGCCATGACGCGCTGCTGGTGGCGTCCGGGGTCGAGAAGTACGCCTTCCTGGATGACCGACCCTACCTCTTCCAGCCGAATCCGCATTTCAAGGCCTGGCTGCCCCTGGTGGCGCACCCCTACAGCTGGCTGCTGGTGCGCCCCGGCCAGAAGCCGCTGCTGGTGTACTACCAGCCAGACGACTACTGGCATGTGCCGCCCGCACCGCCGGCGGGGTACTGGGTCGAGCACGTCGAGCTTCGCGTGATCAGCGAGCCGGAGCAGGCGCTGCAGCACCTGCCGGCGGACGTCAGCCGCGTGGCCATCGTCGGCGAGGCCGATGCCGCCCTGCAGCATCTGGTGCCCAACAACCCCGACGCCCTGATCCACAGTCTGCACTGGGCCCGCGCCAGCAAGACGCCCTACGAGGTGCAGTGCCTGCGCGAGGCCTCCCGCATCGGTGCGCGGGCGCATCGGGCTGCGCGGGATGCCTTCCTGGCGGGCGGCTCCGAGGCCGAGATCCATCGCGCCTATCTGATCGCCGCGGGCCACACCGACCGGGACCTGCCCTACGGCAATATCGTCGGACTGAACGAGCATGCCGCCGTGCTGCACTATCAGTATCAGGACACGGCGCGGCCGGCGCAGTCGCGCTCGCTGCTGGTGGATGCGGGTGCGCAGGTGTCGGGTTATGCCTCGGACATCACCCGCACCTGGACGCGCGGCGATGCCGACAGTGCCGAGTTCGATGCCCTGCTGGCCGCGATGGAGTCGGCCCAGCTGGCGCTGGTGGGCGAGGTGCGCAACGGCGTTGACTACCGAGAGATCCACCTGAGCACGCACCGTCACATCGCCCGCATCCTGCGCGAGCAGGGCCTGGTCGCGATGAGCGAGGAGGCGATGCTGGCCGAGCGCGTGACCTCGACGTTCTTCCCGCACGGCATCGGCCACTTCCTGGGTCTGCAGGTGCATGACGTCGGCGGCTTCATGGCCAGCGAGGCCGGCGGCACGCGCGCCAAGCCGGACGGCCATCCCTATCTGCGCCTCACGCGCGACCTCGCGCCCGGCATGTGCGTGACGATCGAACCGGGGCTCTACTTCATCCCGACGCTGCTGAACAAGCTCCGCGCCACGCCGGCCGCGAAGTCGGTGGACTGGGCGAAGGTCGAGCGCCTGGCGCGCTTCGGCGGCATCCGCATCGAGGACGACGTTGTCTGCCAGGCCGAGGGCGCGCCGGAAAACCTCACGCGGGACGCGTTCGCGTCGCTGGCCTGAGTCCGGCCGTCAGGGGATGCCGCGCACGATGTGCGGCCCCAGCAGGCTGCTGAACCACACCGGCAGCTTCTGCCAGGCCCGCACCAGGAGCGCGAACTTGCCGTTGCTGGGGCGGGCGTCGCCCACGGAGCCCTTGAAGGAGTGGTACTGCCAGAAGGCCGGATGCGCCGTGGCGCCCCACTGCTGCTTGAACTTGTAGGTGCCGCTGTCCACGGTGCTGCGGCCGAAGTCGAACTGCGGCTGGCCGCGCTGGATGCTGCGCTCCAGCACGCGCCAGTACAGCAGCAGATTGACGCTGAGGTGGTTGTGCTCGCGCAGCGCGCTGGCACTGGGGATCAGCGTGCAGCCCGGAGCATGCAGCAGGAAGCCCGCGGCCACGGCCTGGCCCTGGTGGCGCACCACGGCAATCTCGGCCTCGGCCGGGAATTGCGCCAGCATCTGAGCGAAGAGCGCGCGACCGTAGGGCGGCGTGCCGAGGTCGCGCATGTTGCGGGCAAAGACGCGGTAGAACTCGTCGAGCAGCTCCTCGCGCCCGAAGGCCACGGTGAGGCTCTCGTCGGCCAGCGGCTTGCGGATCTGGCTGCGCAGCTTGGACTTGATGCCCTTCTCCCACAGCAGCTCCGGCGTGGCGGGCAGTGCGAGCCGCATGTGGACCTTTTCCGTCACGAGCGCATTGAAGGCCGGGTGTGCAAGCTCCCGCTCGTGGCGCAGTTCGAGGTGCTTGACGTCCAGCGTCCGGGCGAGCTCGACGGCGGCCTCGACCAGCCGGGCCTCGTCGGCGGGGCTGTCGGCCAGCACGCCGCCGGTGTTGAGGTAGGGCTGGCTCACCAGGTAGCGGCCGAAGATGGGGCCGGCGACGAGCTGCAGGGGCAGAGCGCCGACGATGGCGCCCTCGCGCGTCAGCCACAGGAAATGCGGCTCATGGCGCAGGGCCTGCTGCAGCACGTCCGACCACTCCTGTCGCAGATGGAAACCGTCGTAGCCGAAGCGCTGCAGATAGGCATTCCAGCCGGCGGGCGGCTGCGGGGCTTGATGCAGGATCGTGTCGGACATGCGGCGAACGGGGGAGGGACGGTATTGAGCGGCCCCGCATCCTATGACATCGACCCTGGCGCCGCATCGCCCGAGTCGGGGTGAGGTGCAAGCAGACGCAAAAAAGCCGCCGGGCCCGAAAGGCACGGCGGCTCAACAAAGAGGAACGTTCAGAAGAAAGCTGAAGGCGCCTGCTTAGAAGCGGAAGCCCAGGCCCACGCCGACCAGCAGCGGGTCGACCTTGAACTTGCCGACTTCGGTGCCCTTGGAGTAGACCTTGGTGCCGATCTGGACCTTCTTGATGTCGACGTTCAGGTACAGGTTCTTGCTGATCTCGTAGTCGAAGCCGATCTGGAAGGACAGACCCAGGCTGGTGTGCTTCACGCTGGGCGACAGGGCGGTGTCCACGGCCGGGTCGAACTTGACGTCGGAGAAGATCGTGTAGTTCAGGCCGGCACCGACGTAGGGACGGAAGGTGTCATTCGGGGCGAAGTGGTACTGCAGGCTCAGGGTGGGCGGCAGGTGCTTCAGGGTGCCGATCTCGGCGCCACCGGCCGACAGGGTGTGCTTCTGCGGATAGGTCAGGATCAGCTCGGCCGCCAGGTTGGGGCTGAAGAAGTAGCTGAAGTCGACTTCCGGGATGACCTTGTTGTTCACGGTCAGGCCCAGGCCGGTGTCGTCCTTGTTGGCCGAATCCAGATTCACGGCGCGCACGCGCATCATCCAGGGGCTCTCGGCGGCCTGGGCGGCGAAGGCGCCAGTGGCCAGGACAGCGGCGATCACGGTGCGTGCAACAAACTTGCTCATCTCAATAGCTCCTTCAATGAATGGGATCGATTCCCGATGAAGCTATTGGAGTCGCGGGCTCCGGGTAAGCCCTTGATGTGGCGCAACCCGGGGGAGCCGTTCCCCCCGGGGGCTATGGGGACTTGATCTTGCGCAAGTTCAGGCGCCGAGGCCGAGGCGTTTGCACAACTCCAGCACCAGACCGCTCTGGTTGAGCGTATAGAAATGGATGCCCGGTGCGCCGCCCGCGATCAGGCGCTCGCACACGCGCTGCACCACGTCCAGGCCGAAGGCGCGGATGGAGGCGGTGTCGTCCATGTAGCCTTCCATCTTGAGCGCCACCCAGCGCGGGATCTCGATGCCGTCACGGGCCGCGAACTGCGCGATGCGGCCGTAGTTGTGGAAGGGCATGATGCCCGGCACGATGGGCGCGGTCACGCCCAGGCGGCGGGCCTCGTCCACGAAGTGGAAGTAGGCGTCCGGGTTGAAGAAGAACTGCGTGATGGCGCCGCTGGCGCCGGCCTTCATCTTGTCGGCGAAGTGCTGCAGATCGCGCGCCGCATAACGCTGCTGTGGGTGGTACTCGGGATAGGCCGCCACCTCGATCTGCCAGTCGGCGCCCTGCGTCTCACGGATGAACTGCACCAGCTCCGCCGCATAGCGGAACTCGCCGGCCGTGGCGGTGCCGCTGGGCAGGTCGCCGCGCAGCGCGACGACGCGGCGGATGTCCTGCGCACGGTAGTTGGCCAGGATCTCGGCGATGTTCTCGCGGGTCGAGCCCACGCAGGAGAGGTGGGGTGCGGCCTCGTAGCCGGCGGCCGCGATGTCGCTGACGGTGGCGAGCGTCTTCTCGCGCGTCGAGCCCCCGGCGCCATAGGTGACGCTGAAGTAGTGCGGGTTCACGGCACTGAGCTCCTGCACTACGGTGCGCAGCTTCTCGGTGCCCACGGGCGTGTTGGGGGGGAAGAACTCGAAGCTGACCGGAGGGCGGCTCGAGGCGATGTTCGGGGTCGTCATGGCGATGCCTTTCCTGTGGCTGCGGGGTGGCCGCTTGTCTTGCGGGCCCACAGAAAGAATTCCGTGTTGCCATCACCGCCGGTGATGGCGCTGCTGAAGTAGCCCAGCACCTGCCAGCCCAGACTCTGGGCGGCCGTGCGGGCCTGCTGTTCCAGTTGCGGATACAGCGAGGGGTCCTTGACCAGTCCGCCGCGCGAGAGGGCCTTGGGGCCCAGCTCGAACTGCGGCTTGATGAGAAGCAAGACCTGACCCTCGGCGGCGAGCCAGGGGTCCAGCTGCGCGAAGGCGCCGATCATCGAGATGAAGCTGAGATCGCCGACGATCAGCGGGAAGCCGCCGGCCGGCAGATGGCTGGAGAGGGCCGAGCCGGTCAGCTCCCGCACATGCAGGCCCTCGAGCGCCGTGACGCGCGCGTCGGCCTGCAGCGTGGCGTGCAGCTGCCCGTGGCCCACATCGACGCCCACGACGCGCGCGGCGCCCTGCTTGAGCAGGCAGTCCGTGAAGCCGCCCGTGCTCTGGCCCATGTCCAGCACGGTCAGGCCCTGCACCGAAAGACCGCTGGCCTGCAGCGCGCCTTCCAGCTTCAGGCCGCCGCGCGAGACGTAGCGCAGCTCCGCGTCGTCCGTCACCGCCAGCACCTCGTGCTCGCCCACGTCCTCGCCGGCCTTCTTCACCTTCGCCCCGGACGCACGCAGCACCGCTCCGCGCTCGATCAGCCGCTGGGCGGCGGATCGCGTGGGCGCGAGTTGCAGGGTCATGAGGCGTTGATCGGCGCGCATGGAGGAAGCGAAGAGGCTGAGGTGTGTCGTGGGATAGCCCGGTGGTGCCGGGCGAACCCGGCTCGGTGCCTCGGGGCGTAGCGAGCGGTGCGCTGGCCAGGCGGACGGAGTGCAGGGACCGGAGCGACCTTGCGGGTCGTGAGGATCCCGAGCACCGCCCAACGACGCCAGCGTGCCGCGCAGTAGCCCTCACTCAATAGCGGTAGGTGTCGGGCTTGTAGGGGCCTTGCTTGGGCACACCGATGTAGGCCGCCTGCTCCTCGGTCAGCTCGGTCAGCTGCGCATTCAGCGTGGTCAGCTGCAGGCGCGCGACCTTCTCATCCAGGTGCTTGGGCAGCACGTAGACCTTGCCGATGTCGTAGGCGTCGCGGTGGGCGAACAGCTCGATCTGCGCAATGGTCTGGTTGGCGAAGGAGGAGCTCATCACATAGCTCGGGTGGCCCGTGCCGCAGCCCAGGTTCACCAGGCGGCCCTTGGCCAGCAGGATGATGCGCTTGCCGTCCGGGAAGATCACGTGGTCAACCTGCGGCTTGATCTCTTCCCACTGGTACTTCTCCAGCGAGGCAACCTCGATCTCGTTGTCGAAGTGACCGATGTTGCAGACGATGGCGTTGTTCTTCATCGCGACCATGTGCTCGTGGCGGATGACGTTCTTGTTGCCGGTCGTGGTCACGAAGATGTCGGCCTTGTCGGCGGCGTATTCCATCGTGACGACGCGGTAGCCTTCCATCGCGGCCTGCAGGGCGCAGATCGGGTCGATCTCGGTCACCCACACCTGGGCGGACAGGGCGCGCAGGGCCTGGGCCGAGCCCTTGCCCACGTCACCGTAGCCGGCCACCACGGCGATCTTGCCGGCCACCATCACGTCGGTGGCGCGCTTGATGCCGTCCACCAGCGACTCGCGGCAGCCGTAGAGGTTGTCGAACTTGCTCTTGGTGACGGAGTCGTTGACGTTGATGGCGCGGAACAGCAGCGTGCCCTTGGCGCTCATCTCCTTCAGGCGGTGCACGCCGGTGGTCGTCTCTTCCGTCACGCCGATGATCTCGGCGCTCTTGCGGGTGTACCAGGTCGGGTCCTGGGCGATCTTGGCCTTGATGGACGCGAAGAGGATGCGCTCTTCCTCGCTGCCCGGATTGGCCAGCACGGAGAGGTCCTTCTCGGCCTTCTGGCCCAGATGCATCAGCAGCGTGGCGTCGCCGCCGTCGTCCAGGATCATGTTCGGGCCTTCGCCCGCTTCACCCTTGGCCCCGAATTCGAAGATGCGGTGCGTGTAGTCCCAGTAGTCCTCCAGCGTCTCGCCCTTGTAGGCGAACACGGGCGTGCCACGGGCCACGAGCGCGGCGGCGGCATGGTCCTGGGTGGAGAAGATGTTGCACGAGGCCCAGCGCACTTCCGCGCCCAGCGCCTGCAGCGTCTCGACCAGCACGCCGGTCTGGATGGTCATGTGCAGCGAGCCGGTGATGCGGGCGCCCTTCAGGGGCTGGCTGGCGGCGTACTCCTTGCGGATGGCCATCAGCGCGGGCATCTCGTGCTCGGCGATGTTCAGTTCCTTGCGGCCCCAGTCGGCGAGCGACAGGTCGGCAATCTTGTAGTTTTCGGTGGCAGCGGCGTTCATGGGCAGGCTCCTTCATGGTCTGAAGCCGCTGACGCCGGGCAGGGGGAGGGCGAGGAAGACGCGATCACCCAGGCCTGACGGCAGCGGGTGAGCGCGGTTGCGAGGGGTCGGCGCCAGGGTGTGGCTCGCTCGACCGGTTCCGAGCCTGGCCTGCAGCCGCTGTGCGCGGTCTGCGGGTTGCAACGCTCCTCGGATCAGCGCGGATTGTAGTGGGAGCCGCGAAGGCCTTGCGTGAAATACGGCCTGGCCGATGCGGCAATTCAGCCTTCGCGGGGGCTTTCGTCACCGAGCCCGAGGAAGCGCGACAGATGCGCCAGGGCCTCGTCGAGCGCCGCCTCGAAATGGGCGCCGCGAGGGCGGGGGCCGACGAAGCCGGTCTCGCACTGCAGGCGACCGCCGACGATCTTGAGGTTGGCCCAGCCCGGGATCTCCTCGCCCCACAGCAGCGGCAGGGCGTAATGACCCATCTTGCGCTTCGCCGCCGGTGTGTAGGCCTCGAAGCGGTAGGGCCAGCCCCAGAACTGCTCGAAGCGGTGGCGGTCCCAGACGACGGGGTCGAAGGGCGCGAGCAGGCGCAGCGCCTCGTGAGGCCGGTGGCGGCGCGAACGGGGGTCCTCGCCGTCCGGCCAGAACCAGACCTGGCCGTCGACCTCGGCATGCGGGTGGCGCTGCCGGGCCTGCTTGAGCGCCAGGCGGATCTCGGGCTGCAGGTGCGGGGCGCCATAGCGCAGCAGCGTGCCGAGGTAGCCGAAGCTGCGCGCCGGCAGCGGGGCGTAGAGCTTCAGCACCATGTCCAGCAGTGTGTGTGCGCGTGCGAGGCGGGCGGCCGGGCTGTCGTCCTGCGGCGGGTGCTGCACCGCCTCGTAGACCCGCGTGCCGCTGTCCCGCCGGTGCACGCGCAGCAGGCCGCGGTAGTGCATGCCGTCCAGCAGGTGCGTGACGGCATTGGACTGGCCACCCCAGTAGCCCTGCACCTGCCCGTGGTCGAAACGGGCCTGGACCTGGGCCGGATGCTGCGGACCGGCACCCTCGATGTGGGCCAGCAGCTCTGCCGCGCGCGCGGCGGTCGGGCGGTCCCAGGCCTTGCGGGCGGTGCGTGGGTGCATCAGCGCCAGGTGCTCGCGAGGCAGGAAGCCGTAGTTGACGAAGCAGTCCTCCTCGACGGCCAGACGCCGGTAGCGCGACTCCAGCTCGCCGGCGCGGTAATCCTTGACTCGCCAGGCGAGGATGAGGTCCTGCGCCCGTGCCGGCGCCCGCATCGGGTCCGCCTGGACAAAACCCAGCCGGCGGATGGCCTGGGGCAGCGTCGTGGGGGCGAAGAGACTGCGCGCGATGGCATAGCGGCGCAGCTGTTCAAGGCTCGGCGGGCGGGTGGGGCTCACGGGAAGACGGCGGCAGGGCGTGGCGTTGAATGGGCCGCAGCTTGCCTGTTGGCTGTGGATTTGTACAGTGCTGCTTGTCCGAGGCGGGGCGCGCGCTGGCGCCGTCAGCGGTCGCCGCGCAGGGCCTGGCGCTGCTCGTCGGTGTCCATCTGCATCTCGTAGCTGAAGAAGCGGTTGCGGCCGTAGGCCTTGGCGTTGTAGAGCGCGTCGTCCGCCCGCATCAGCAGGCCTTCGGGCGTGGTCGTCTCGTCGGGGACGCAGGTGGTGATGCCGCCGGACAGCGTGATGTGGCCGGCGATCGGCGAATCCGGATGCTTGAGCTGGCCCTGCGCCAGCGTGCGCAGCAGGGCGCGGGCGTAGGTCATGGCGCCGGAGCGGGGCGTGTTGGGCAGCAGCAGCGCGAACTCCTCGCCGCCGTAGCGGGCCGCGCAGTCGGCCGGGCGACGGCACAGGTCCTTGAGCTGGCGCGCCACGTGGCGCAGGCACTGGTCGCCCTCGACATGCCCCAGTGCGTCGTTGTAGCGCTTGAAGTGGTCGACGTCGCACAGCATGAGCGTCAGCGGCTGGCCGCTGCGGCGCGCGGCGGCGATCTCCTGCTGCAGGCGGCCGTCCAGCCCGCGGCGGTTCATGAGGCCCGTCAGCGGGTCCACCTGGCTGAGCTCGTGCAGCTGCGCATTGGCCTGGCGCAGCTCCTCCGAGACGGCGACCAGCCGTTGACGCATGTGCGAGAGCCGCTGCATGGCCCGCAGCTTGGCGTGCAGGATCATGGGCGTCACGGGCTTGATGAGGTAGTCGTCCCCGCCGGCCTCGATGCCCTTCCAGACGTCGGCGTCCTGACTCCGCTGCGAGAGGAAGATGATGGGCGTCCAGCCGCCGGGCTCGGCGCTGCGCATGGCGCGGGCGGCCCAGTAGCCGTCCTTGTCCGGCATCTCCACGTCCAGCAGCACCAGGTCCGGGCGGTAGCGCTCGAAGAGCTGCAGCCCCCAGTCGGCACTGTCGGCTTCCAGCACGCGATGGCCCGCACGGTCCAGGTCGGCGGCCAGCGCCACACGCGTCGCGTTCTGGTCGTCCACGACGAGGATGGTCAACGGGGCGGCTTGGTAGTGCAGGCTCATGTCGGACACGCCGGCGAGGGACGGGTGCTGAGGGTAGCGCCGGACGCGGGGGCTGTCATGGCCAGGCGGCCCGGGCCGTGCGGCGCCCCATGACCGCCTTCGCAAAGCCGTGAATCCTGCACAGGGCGGCGTCTGTGCAATCGGCGCTGCAGGCGTAGCATGGGCCGGAGTCCGCTCGGCGCCTGCCCATGCCGGCCGGACCGTGGATGAGCGCCGGTGTTCTGCGGACGCCGATGCCGTGCCGGACAAGCCCGATCGCCTCGGCGGTCATTTCGGACAGGGCCCGACCCTGCTGTGCCCATGACGGAAACCACGCAACTCGAAGCCAAGGTGCTGCTGCTGGAGCATGAGCCGGAGCAGTACCGGCGACTGTCCGACTTCTGCACGCAGGTCGGCCTCGTGGCGCTGCCGCGCTCGGCCGGCGATGCCCTGGCGACGCTCTCCCAGCACAAGGACCTCGGCGGCGTGCTGCTGGCGGAGAACCTGCCCTGCGACGGCCCCGACGGCCTGAGCCTGGCCCGCGCCATCCACCGCTTGAGGCCTGAGCTGCCCATCTTCCTGCGCCGCACCAGCGAGCGTGCCCTGACGTCCGAGGAGCAGGCGACGCTGCGCCACGAGTGGAAGTCCGGCGAGATGGAGCCGCTGCGCGAGGCGGTGGAGCGGGCCATCTTCAGCCTGCGCTATCCGACCAGCCTGGTCAACGGCATCGTGCAGCTGACGTGCTCGGCGCTGAGCTCGATGTTCCCCAATGCGCAGGTGATGGCGGAGTCGCCCTACGTGGTGCATGACCGCATCATCCATGGCGAGGTGTCCACGCTCATCGCCATCGAGAGCACCTGGTGCCGCGGCTACATGATGCTGCAGACCGAGGAATCGGCGCTGCGCCAGGGCCTGCTGCAGGGCTTCGGCTACGAAGGGGTCGGGGGCGACCTGAACTTCCGCGAGCTCAACAACATGCTCGGCGAGACGACGAACCTCATCTGGGGCGCCTTCAAGAACCGCTACATCCCGCCCAAGGCCTTCGCGAACCAGCAGACGCAGGTGCCCATCGTGATCAACCACGAGCACAAGTACATCTCGTTCGGCTCGCAGGACCCGCAGCTGTGCATCCGCTACCAGCTGTCGGACCCGAAGCGTCCGGGCCTGCCGCCGTTGATGATCGTGCAGCGCTTCATCTTCAACCTGCACTGGTCGCCCGAGGAATTTGCCGAGTTCGATGCCGCCCCGCCCGATGTGGCCGCCACGGGCGAGCTCGAGCTCTTCTGAACAACGACTGACCGAAGATTCGCGAGGAGAACCCCGATATGGCCCACATTCTCGTGGTGGACGATTCCAGCACCATGCGAGAGATCGTCGCCAGTTTCCTGAGCAAGAACGGCTTCGAGGTGGCCGTCGCCACCGACGGCCGCGATGGCCTGCACCAGCTCCAGAAGGATCCCGGCATCAAGCTGGTGGTCAGCGACGTCAACATGCCCAACATGGACGGCCTGACCATGGCGGAGAAGATCCGCACCGAGCTCGGCAACAAGCAGGTGCGCATCGTCATGCTCACGACCGAGGACAACCAGACCATGCGCGAGCGCGGCAAGGCCATTGGCGTGACCGGCTGGATCGTCAAGCCCTTCAAGGGCGAGGCGGTGCTGGGGCCGTTCAGGAAGCTGTGCGGGATGGCCTGAGGGCGCCTGCCGCCCGGACGTGAAAAAGCCGCCCGAGGGCGGCTTTTGCTTGAGGGGAGGGGTGCGATGCCTCGCTCGCGCGAGGTGGGCTTACAGCCCAGCTGCCGCACGCAGTGCTGCAGCCTTGGCGGTCCGTTGGTCTCTGCTCACGTTGCTGCGCAACATGAGCATCGCCCGCGAACCGATGCCTCGCTCGCGCGAGGTGGGCTTACAGCCCAGCTGCCGCACGCAGTGCTGCAGCCTTATCGGTTCGCTCCCAGGTGAACTCCGGCTCCTCGCGGCCGAAGTGACCATAGGCCGCCGTCTTGGAGTAGATCGGGCGCAGCAGGTCCAGCATCTGGATGATGCCCTTCGGACGCAGGTCGAAATGCTCCTGCACCAGCTTGGCGATCTGCTCGTCAGGGATGACGCCCGTGCCTTCGGTGTAGACGGTCACGTTCATCGGGCGGGCCACGCCGATGGCATAGGCCACCTGGATCTGGCACTGGCGCGCCAGGCCGGCGGCCACGATGTTCTTGGCCACGTAGCGGGCGGCATAGGCCGCCGAACGGTCCACCTTCGTCGGATCCTTGCCCGAGAAGGCACCACCGCCGTGCGGGCAGGCACCGCCGTAGGTGTCGACGATGATCTTGCGGCCGGTCAGACCGCAGTCACCCTGCGGGCCGCCAATGACGAAACGGCCGGTCGGGTTGATCAGGTACTTCGTGTCCGGCGTCAGCCACTCCTTGGGCAGGACCGGCTTGATCAGCTCTTCGCGGATGGCCTCGTAGAAGGCATCGGTCATCTTGTCGCCCAGGCTCATCTCGGGCGCGTGCTGGGTGGACAGCACCACGGTGTCGATGCTGTGCGGCTTGCCGTCCACATAGCGCATCGTGACCTGGCTCTTGGCATCCGGGCGCAGGAAGGGCAGACGGCCATCCTTGCGCAGCTGGGCCTGGCGCTCCACGAGGCGGTGGGCGTAATAGATCGGCGCGGGCATCAGCTCGGGCGTCTCGTCGCAGGCATAGCCGAACATCAGGCCCTGGTCACCGGCGCCGGTGTTCAGGTGGTCGTCGCTGGCGTGGTCCACGCCCTGGGCGATGTCGTTCGACTGCTTGTCGTAGGCGACCAGCACGGCACAGCCCTTGTAGTCGATGCCGTACTCGGTGTTGTCGTAGCCGATGCGCTTGATCGTGTCGCGCGCGACCTGGATGTAGTCGACATGCGCGTTGGTCGTGATCTCACCAGCGAGCACGACGAGGCCGGTGTTGCAGAGCGTCTCTGCAGCCACGCGGGAGCGCGGGTCCTGGGTGAAGATGGCGTCAAGAATGGCGTCGGAAATCTGATCCGCCACCTTGTCCGGGTGGCCTTCCGAGACCGACTCCGAAGTAAAGAGAAAATCGCTGTTCGCCACGTTTTTAAACTCCAGTTCGTTGATTCATCGGCGTTGCCGTGCTGGTGGAGTCAGGCGGCGAACGCTTTAGCGGCATTTGTGGAGCTTCTCAGCCCGGCGGTTCTCTCCATCGCTGAATGAGCCCCGCATCGCCCCGCAAGTTGTCCAAGTTAACTCGGCGATCCGTCCATTATAGAAACATGCTCCTGCTGCGCCTGCTGTCTCGCTGTCCCCTGTGGTTTTTGCACGGCCTGGGCGCCGCCGTGGGGTGGCTCAGCTGGGCGCTGAGCCCGTCCTACCGCCGGCGCATCCGCGAGCACCGGGCCCTGGCCGGGCTGCACGGCTGGGCCGGCATGGGCGCCGTGGGCCAGGCCGGCCGGATGATCGCGGAGCTGCCCTGGCTGTGGCTGCGCGCTGCGGACCGGCCGCTGGGCGCACGCGTGCGCTGGGAGGGCGAGGAGCACATCCTCGCCGTGCCGCCGGGCCAGGGGCTGATCTTCCTGACGCCGCACATGGGCTGCTTCGAGGTCACGGCGCAGGCCTACGCCGAGCAGTTCGCCGCCAGCCATGGCGCGATCACCGTGCTCTATCGCCCCGCCCGCAAGCCGTGGATGCGCAAGATCGTCGCCGCCTCGCGCCAGCGCCCCAACCTGGACACGGCACCGGCCACGCTGTCCGGCGTGCGCCAGTTGCTGCGGGCCCTGCGCCAGGGGCAGGCGGTGGGTCTGCTGCCTGACCAGGTGCCGCCGCAAGGGCAGGGCGTCTGGGCACCGTTCTTCGGCCGGCCCGCCTACACGATGACGCTGGCCCAGCGCCTTGCCTTGCAGACGGGTGCCGCCGTGGTCCTGGTCTGGGGCGAGCGGCTGTCCTGGGGGCGGGGCTATGTGGTGCATGCGCGACCCGGACCTCAAATCCCGGCCGATTCCAGTCCAGAATGCGCGGCCGAGCTCATCAACCAGTCCATGCAAGCCTTGATCTTGGAAGCGCCCGACCAGTACCTCTGGGGCTACAACCGCTACAAGTCCCCCCGCGAGGGCGGTCTGGCATGAGTGCCCGCCTGCTGATCGGCCTGCTGTGGCTGCTTCATTTCCTGCCGCTGGCGGCGCTGGCGGCGCTGGGCCGCGGCCTCGGGCGCCTGCTGTGGTGGCTGGCGCGCCGCCGCCGCGGGATCGCGCTGCGCAATCTCGAGCTCTGCTTCCCGGAGCTGCCGGCCGCCGAGCGCGAATCCCTGGCGCGCGAGCACTTCGCCATGGTCGGTCGCAGCCTGCTGGAGCGCGGGCTGCTGTGGTTCGCCTCCGCCGAGCGGCTGCAGCGCATGATCCGCATCAAGGGCAACATCCAGCTGGCCGAGCAGACCCCCGGCGCGATGATGTGGCTGCTGCCGCACTTCGTGGGGCTGGAGTGGGTCGGCCCGGCGCTCATGCTCAACCAGAAGCGGCCCGGCGTGGACGTGTACCAGCCGCAGAGCAACGCGGTGATCGACGCGCAGATCCTGGCCGGGCGCTCACGCTTCGGCACGACGGCTTTCGTGGACCGGCACGACGGCATCCGCCCCGTGCTGCGACTGATCAAGCAGGGCTATGCCTTCCTCAACGCGCCCGATCTCGACCACGGCGAGAAGGACTCCGCCTTCGTGCCCTTCTTCGGCGTGCCCGCCTGCACGCTGCTGGCCCCGGCCCGCCTGGCGGCGAGCCAGGGCATGGTCGTTCAGCCCCTCGTGGTGACGATGCTGCCGGGCGGCCAGGGCTATGAAGTCGAGGCCTGCGAGCCCATTCCGGGCTTCCCGAGCGACGACCCGCTGGCCGATGCCCGCACCGTCAATGCCTGGCTCGAGGCGCGCGTGCGGCGCCACCCGGCGCAGTACTTCTGGGTGCACAAGCGCTTCAAGACGCGCCCGCCCGGCGAGCCGCCGGTGTACTGACGCCCCGATAATGGCCGCATGAAGCTGCGATTCACCAAGATGCAGGGCGCGGGCAACGACTTCGTGGTCATCGATGCCACGCGTGAGCCCTTGCGCCTCGACGCCACCCAGATCCGCCACCTGGGCGACCGCCGCTTCGGCGTCGGCTGCGACCAGATCCTCGTGATCGAGGCGAGCGACGAGCCCGGCGTGGACTTCCGCTACCGCATCTTCAACAACACGGGCGACGAGGTCGAGCACTGCGGCAACGGCGCGCGCTGCTTCGTGCGCTACGTCTCCGAGAAGGGCCTGTCCGACAAGCGCAGCGTCAAGGTCCGCACCGTCAACCGGCTGCTGGAGCTGCACCTGCGTGACGACGGCCGCGTCAGCGTGAACATGGGGGCGCCGGTCTTCGACTTCCCCTCGCTGCCCTTCGATCCCACGGGGCTTGGCGTGCGCCGGGAAGGCGGCGGCGAGCTCTGGACCCTGCCCCTGGCCGACGGCGATGCCTGCGAGGTGGCCGTGCTGTCCATGGGCAACCCGCATGCAGTGCAGCGCGTCGCCGATGCCGACCACGCCCCCGTGGCGCAGCGCGGCCCGCAGGTGGAGAGCCATGCGGCCTTCCCTCGGCGGGTCAACGCCGGCTTCCTGCAGGTCATCGACCGCGGCCACGTGAAGCTGCGGGTCTTCGAGCGCGATGCCGGTGAGACCCTCACCTGCGGCACCGGCGCCTGCGCGGCCGTGGTGGCCGGCATCCGCCTGGGCTGGCTGGACGAGGCCGTGGAAGTGCAGACGCGCGGCGGCCAGCTGCGCATCGAATGGGCGGGCCTGAGCCAGGGCCCCGACGCGCCGGTCTGGATGACCGGCCCGGCCCAGACCGTGTTTGAAGGAGAGATCTCGCTGTGAGCACCCAAGACCATGCCCCGCAGGGCCTGACCGAGCAGGACATCGCCCAGTACCTGCTGCGCAACCCCGGCTTCTTCCAGCGCCATGCCGAGCTGCTGGCCAGCGTGCAGCTGAGCCACCCGCACGGCCAGCGCGCCGTGAGCCTGCAGGAGCGCCAGGCCGAGATGCTGCGCGAGAAGATCAAGGGCCTCGAGCACAAGCTGATCGAGATGATCCGCAACGGCCAGGAGAACGTTGCGATCGCCGACCGCCTGCACGCCTGGACGCTCAGCCTGATGCTCACCGCCGACCCGGCCGCGCTGCCCGAGGTGCTGCTGCACGAGCTGCGCCACCATTTCCTGATCCCCGCGGCGGCCCTGCGGCTGTGGGGCCTGGACGCCCGCCACACGGCGGCCGAGTACGCCCAGCCCGTCAGCGACGACGTGCGCAGCTTTGCGTCGAGCCTGGCCCAGCCCTACTGCGGCGTGAACAGCGGCTTCGAGGCCGTGCGCTGGCTGGGTGAGGAGGCATCGATCGCTTCGCTGGCCCTCGTGCCCCTGCGCCGCCATGCGGGCGACGAGCCCTTCGGCCTGCTGCTGCTCGGGTCGCCCGACCCCACGCGCTACACGGCCGAGATGGGCACCGAGTTCCTGCAGCGCATCGGCGAGCTGGCCGGTGCGGCGCTGGCGCGGCTGCTGGCCGATGGCCCCGTCGCTGCCTGAGCCCGACGCCGGCCCGGCGCCGCTGCCCGAGTCGCAGCGGCGCTACCTCGAGCACCTGCGCGTCGAGCGCCGCCTCGCGCAGCGCACGCTGATCCTCTACGAACAGGCGTTGCGCCGCCTGTGCCAGCTGGCCGAGGAGGCCGGCGTGGCGCTGGAGCGCGTGGGCGTGGCGCAGGTCCGTCGCTGGGTGGCGCGACTGCACGGGCAAGACCTGTCCCCCCGCAGCCTCGCGCTGATGATGTCCGCCTGGCGGAGCTGGTACCGCTGGATGGGCCGCCAGGGGCTGGTCGAGCTCAACCCCGTCGACGGCCTGCGCGCACCGCGCGGCGCCAAGCCGCTGCCCAAGGCGCTGTCGGTGGACGATGCCGTGCAGCTGGCCGCCCACCGCGACGAGGCGGCTGACCCCGTGCGCGAAGCCTGCGATGCCGCGCTGGTGGAGTTGCTCTACAGCTGCGGCCTGCGGGTGAGCGAGCTGGTGGGCCTGGACGTGGTGCCAGGGGCATCGGCCCGGGGCTGGCTCGACCTCGACGCTGCGGAGGCCCATGTGCTGGGCAAGGGCAGCAAGCAGCGCCTCGTGCCCATCGGGCGTGCGGCGCTCGAGGCCGTCCGCGCCTGGCTGCAGTGCCGGGGCGAGTGGCTCGCGGCCGGCAGCACCGAGCGCGCCCTCTTCATCGGACCGCGCGGCGGCCGCCTGGGTGCCACGCAGGTGCGCCAGCGCCTCAGCCTGCGGGCGCAGGCGGCCGGCTCGCCCACGCACGTGCACCCGCACATGCTGCGGCACTCCTTCGCCTCCCACGTGCTGCAGTCCAGCGGGGACCTCCGCGCCGTCCAGGACCTGCTCGGCCACGCCAACATCAGCACCACGCAGGTCTACACCAAGCTGGACTTCCAGCACCTCGCGAAGGTCTACGACGCCGCGCATCCCCGCGCCCGCAAGCGTTGACCGCAGGGCCGGCAGGGCCGCAAAACCCTGGTATGGTCGGCGCCCATGTTTGCGCCGCGTCTTCCACTCGATTCCCTGCTGCCACGCCTGCTGTGCCTGAGCCTGGTCGCCGCTTTCTCCAGCAGCCACGCCCAGGCGGCGGATCCCGCGCCATGGGTGCCCAGTGCCGCCCGCCCGCTCAACTGGGAGATGAGCTGGACGCCGCTGCGCACGAAGGAGGGCGGGCGCATGGCCCTGGCCGGCGGCAGCGCGCTGCTGGCGGTCAACGAGGACTGGGGCCTGGGGCCCACGGTCTATGCCTCGGCCAAGGGCAATTACGGCGGCATCTTCATGCTCGGCATCACCGGGCAGCGCCGCTGGCGCCTGGGCGCCAATACGCACCTGGCGGCGGGTCTCTTCGTGGGCGGCGGCGGCGGGCTGAGCTCTGATGTCCTGCGCTTTGGCGGCGGGCTGATGTGGCGCCCGGAGCTGTCCATCCGGACCGAGGCCGGGCCGTGGTACAGCGGTCTCGGAATCTCCCGGGTGATGGTGCCCGGCGGCAACATCGCGGACACCCAGATCAGCTTCATGATCGGCCGGCAGTCGATGTTCCATTCCTTCGATCCCTCGGCCGGCGGGCACGTCGGCACCTCGGGGGATCGGGGGGGGCTGGGCTTTGACGAGATGTCGCTCACGGCGGGCGGGTACGCGCCGTCCAAGTCGATCCGGCGCCGCAGTGGCAGCACGATGGATCGCAAGGTCGGGCTCGCCGGCGCCTCGCTGCGCCAGTACATCTCGCCCAGCGCCTGGTGGGGCCTGGAGGCGGCCGGCGGAGCCAAGGGGGGCGCCGACGGCTACATGGAAGTGCTCGCCAATCTCGGCCAGGACTGGGGCCTCGGCAGCACGGGACTGCGTGTCGGCGCCCAGGCGGCGCTGGGGCTGGCCGGGGGCGGTGACGTCGACACCGGCAGCGGCTGGCTGATGAAGGTCGGCCCCACGCTGCGCTGGCAGTCCGCCAGCGGCTGGGGCTGGCGGGTGGATGCGGGCTGGGCGCAGTCGCGCGGCGCCTTCCATGCGCCCTATGCCCGTTTCAGTCTCGACATGCCCCTGGAGCCGGTGCTGCGGCGCCAGCAGCCGGGCGCGCTGCAGACGGGCACGGTCGAGGAACAGGGCTGGCTGGTCAGCGTGCAGCGCGTGCGCCAGGTGCCGTTCAAGGATGGCAGCCGCCAGGACATGACCCAGATGGGCCTCATCATGACGCGCGGCCTCGGTGACCATCTCTACGGTCTGGCGCAGGCCGGGACGGCGGTGCAGGGCAAGGCCGGCGCCTATGCCTACGGTCTGCTGGGGGCGGGTCTGCGCACACAGCCCTTCGGCGACGGTCGCTGGCGCGTGGGCGCCGAGGTCCTCGCCGGTGCGGGCGGCGGCGGCGGGGTTCAGCTCGGCGGCGGCGCGCTGCGCCAGACCGAGATCTGGGCGCAGTGGCAGGGGCAGGGCGACCTCAACCGCCTGCGTCTGCGCGCCGGCCTGGGCCAGTGGGGCAGCCTGCGCGGGCGGGGCGGAGACAGCACGCAACTGAATCTGGCGGTCGGCTACGCCTGGGGCAACCTCTGACCGGAGCGGCGCGGCGACAATACGCGCCATGAAAGTCATTCGTCTCAGAGCCGGCAAGGAGCGTTCGCTGCTGCGCCGCCATCCCTGGGTCTTCCAGGGTTCCGTGGAAAAGGGCAAGGCCGACGCCGGTGAAACCGTGCGCGTGGAGTCCGACAGCGGGCAGTTCCTCTGCTGGGCCTCCTTCAGCCCCAGCTCCATGATCCGCGTGCGCGCCTGGAGCTTCGACGAGGCCGAGCGTATCGACGCCGACTTCTTCGACCGGCGTGTCCGCACGGCCATCGCCGTCCGCGAGCGCATGCCCATCGTCTCGAACGCGCGCCGGCTGATCCATGGCGAGGCGGACGGCCTGCCCGGGCTGATCGTCGACCGCTACGACGACACGCTGGTGGCGCAGTTCCTGTCCGCCGGCACCGAGCGCTGGAAGGACACCATCGCCGACAGCCTTCTCGCGGCCACGGGGCTCACGCGCCTCTTCGAACGCTCGGACTCCGGCGTGCGCCAGCTCGAGGGGCTGCCGCCCGTCACGGGCTGGCTGCGCGGCGAGGGCCACACCGAGCTGACCATCGAGGAGCATGAGTGGAAGCTCACCCTCGACGTGCAGGAAGGTCACAAGACCGGCTACTACCTGGACCAGCGCGACAACCGCAAGAAGTTCGCCGAGACGGTGCGCCAGTACGGTCTGCAGCGCGTGCTCAACTGCTACTGCTACACCGGCGGCTTCTCCGTGGCGGCGCTGGCCGGCGGTGCGGCCGAGGTGACCAGCGTGGACTCGTCCGCGCCGGCCCTGGCCCGCGCGAGCGCCCACGTGACGCTCAACGGCTTCGACCCGGCCCGTCACACGGCCCTCGATGCGGACGTCAACCAGACGCTGCGCGACTTCCTCAAGCAGGGGCGCACCTTCGATGCCATCGTGCTGGATCCGCCCAAGTTCGCGCCCACCGCAGCGCATGCGGAGCGGGCGGCCCGCGCCTACAAGGACATCAACCGCCTCGCCTTCAAGCTGCTGGAGCCGGGCGGCGTGCTGTTCACCTTCTCGTGCTCGGGCGGTGTGGGCCCGGAGCTCTTCCACAAGATCGTGGCGGGTGCCGGCATGGATGCCAACGTCGATGGCTTCATCCTCGACCGCGTGGGCGCCACGCCAGACCATCCGCAGACGATCTGCTTCCCGGAGGGCGAGTACCTCAAGGGCCTGCTGCTGCTGAAGCGCTGAGCCAACAGGGAGGGTGACCCCTAGGAAGGGGACAAGACGATTCAGGGTATACCTCCGGCCCGCGCTCGAAAAGAGCGTCTTTTCGTGAAGCAGATCACGAAGAGGCGTCATTCAGAGGTCTCACGAAGCGCGAGTCATCTCGAGGGAATATTCATGAAAGTCTTGTCTTCTCTGGCATTGGCGCTGCTCAGCGCCGGTGCGATGTCGTCGGCCCACGCGCTGACGCCGGTCACGTCCTTCGGCCCTGATCTGGTGCCGCTGACCGGCAATACCAGCGGCCCCGAGGACTGGCGCTTCCTGCCGGGCCAGAGCTTCAACGGTGTGCCTGGCGCGCTGGACGGCGTCGCCATGCTGAACTTCAAGACCCACGGCGGCCGCAACTATGCCTGCTCGGGCTCCCTGCTGGCGGGCGGCCAGTACGTGCTGACGGCCGCTCACTGCGCGGACGACTTCGTGAGCATGCAGGTGGACTTCGGCTGGGCCGGCGGCGCCTCCAAGGTGTCGCGGACGGTGGCAGCAGGCAATGCCATCGTGCATTCCGGCTGGACCGGCCGGCTGGACACCGGGGCCGACATCGCGCTGCTCCGCCTCGACCGCGCCGTCACGACCATCAAGGGCTACCAGCTCAGCACCACGCTGGACGTGGGCAAGGACATCCTGGTGGCCGGCTACGGCACCACCCAGGTGGGCAACGCCCCGGATGACACCAACTGGAACGACTGGAAGTTCGGCCATTACGCCTGGAACCGCATCGACGTCGCCAGCCAGACCTTCCACAAGGAGCTCGGCACGGTCTTCAAGGGTTGGTACAACCCCGAGAACTTCAAGTACGGCGTGACCTACATGTCCGACTTCGACAGCGGCCTGGATGACAACAACACGCTGCAGATCTTTGCCGATGGCATCGGCACCGCGCTGTGGAGCAGCGACCGTGGTCACGGCAAGGACGAGGGCATGATCGCCGCCGGCGATTCCGGCGGTGGCGACTTCGTCTGGGACGGCACGCAGTTCCTCCTGACCGGGGTGCACAGCTGGGGCTGGGAGGCCTGCACCCGCTTCGGCCTGGACTGCGACGCCGCCTATGGCAATTCGGCCAGCTACGGGGACCTCTCCGGCTCGACCGCGGTCTACTCGCACCTGAACTGGATTCGCCAGCAGATGGGCATTCCCGAGCCGGGCAGCGCTGCGCTGGCGGCACTCGCCCTGTTCGGCCTCGGCGCCGTGCGCCGTCGTCAGCGCGGCTGATCCATCGCCCGCTGATGAAGCAACGGCCCTGCGGGGCCGTTGTTCATGGGGCCTGGTTCAGAGCGCCGGCAGGTGCAGGCGTGGCGAGAACTTCGCCCGGTGCACGCTGAAGAAGGCCTTCACGTTGCGCACGTTGCTGTCCGCGCTGTAGAGGCCCTGCACGAGCTGGTGATAGGCCGCCATGTCCGGCACCTGGACGATGAGCACGAAATCCGGCCCGGGGGACACCTGGTAGCACTGCTGCACTTCGCTGCGGGCCACCGCCAGCGCCTGGAAGCCGGCGATGGCCTCGGCGGTCTGGCGTTCCAGGGTGATCTCGACGATGGCGATCAACCCTGCGCCCAGCTGCGCCGGATTCAGGATGGCGACCTGCTGCTCGATCACGCCCAGCTCGCGCAGCCGCTTCACCCGGCGCAGACAGGTGGCCGGGGACACCGCTGCGCGGCGCGCGAGGTCCAGGTTGGACAGCGAAGCGTCGTCCTGCAGCACCCCCAGGATGCGGTGATCGGTAGCGTCGAGGTGAATCAAAATTTCAAATGGAATGGCCTGATGATCGAAATGATCTTATCTGGCATTCGGTGAAATTTATGGTCACATTGCGATGAAATTTGATCGCACATGCCAATGCCCCCCTCCTAGGATTCGCTCCCATCGCAGCCCGGGTGGGTTGCACCAGCGGAGGAAACATTCATGTGTGGCATCGTCGGCGCCGTCTCGAAGCGCAATATCGTCCCCATCCTGATCGAAGGCCTGAAGCGCCTGGAATATCGCGGCTATGACTCCTGCGGCGTGGCCGTGCACCAGGACGGCGAACTGCGCCGCGCCCGCAGCACCTCCCGCGTGGCCGAGCTGCACAGCCAGACGGCCGAGGACGGCATCGCCTCCGGCACCGGCATCGCGCACACCCGCTGGGCCACCCATGGTGTGCCGGCCGTGCACAACGCCCACCCGCACTTCTCTCACGGCGCCCATGCCGCCGACGGTGCCGCGGGCCGCATCGCCCTGGTGCACAACGGCATCATCGAGAACCACGACGAGCTGCGCGCCGAACTCAAGGCCCGGGGCTACACCTTCCACAGCCAGACGGACACCGAGGTCATCGCCCACCTGATCGACCACGTCTACCAGGGGGATCTGCTGGAGGCCGTGCAGCAGGCCGTGCAGCGCCTGAAGGGTGCCTATGCCATCGCGGTGTTCAGCCGTGACGAGCCGCATCGCGTCGTCGGCGCCCGCGAGGGCTCGCCGCTGGTGCTGGGCGTCGGGACGGAAGAGGGCCAGGGCGAGTTCTTCCTGGCATCCGATGCCATGGCGCTCGCCGGCGTGACCGATCAGATCGTCTACCTGGATGAGGGGGACGTCGTGGACATGCAGCTGGGCCGTTATTGGATCACGCACCGCGTGGTCGACAGCACCCGCTTCGAGACCGTCCAGCGCGAGGTTCGCACCGTGCACGCCCACAGCGGGGCCGCCGAGCTGGGCCCGTACCGCCACTACATGCAGAAGGAGATCTTCGAGCAGCCCGTGGCCATCGCCAACACGCTGGATGCCGTGACCGGCATCAGCCCCGAGATCTTCGGTGACGGCGCCTATGGCGTGTTCAAGGAGATCGACTCCGTGCTGATCCTGGCCTGCGGCACGAGCTACTACGCCGGCTCCACGGCCAAGTACTGGCTCGAGAGCATCGCCAAGATCCCGACCAGCGTCGAGATCGCCAGCGAGTACCGCTACCGCGACAGCGTGCCCAATCCGCGCACGCTGGTCGTGACCATCAGCCAGAGCGGCGAGACGGCCGACACGCTGGCGGCGCTCAAGCATGCGCGCGCCCAGGGCATGACGCACACCCTGACCGTCTGCAACGTCTCGACGAGCGCCATGGTGCGCGAGTGCGAGCTGGCCTTCATCACCCGTGCCGGCGCCGAGATCGGCGTGGCCTCGACCAAGGCCTTCACCACGCAGCTGGTCGGTCTCTTCCTGCTGACGCTCGCGCTGGCCCAGACCCGCGGCCACCTGAGCGAGGCCCAGGAGGCCGAGCACCTCAAGGCGCTGCGTCACCTGCCCGTGGCCGTGCAGGCCGTCGTGGCCCTGGAGCCGCAGGTCATTGCCTGGAGCGAGGAGTTTGCCCGCAAGGAGAACGCCCTGTTCCTCGGCCGTGGCCTGCACTACCCCATTGCCCTGGAAGGCGCGCTGAAGCTCAAGGAGATCAGCTACATCCACGCCGAGGCCTATCCGGCCGGCGAGCTCAAGCATGGCCCGCTGGCGCTCGTGACCGCCGAGATGCCCGTCGTGACCGTGGCCCCGAACGATGCGCTGCTGGAGAAGCTCAAGAGCAATATGCAGGAAGTGCGCGCCCGTGGCGGCGAGCTCTTCGTGTTCGCCGACAGCGATACCCGCATCGAGAGCGAACCGGGCCTGCACGTCATCCGCATGCCCGAGCACTACGGCGCCCTGAGCCCCATCCTGCACGTCATCCCGCTGCAACTGCTGGCCTATCACACCGCCTGCGCGCGCGGCACGGACGTGGACAAGCCGCGGAATCTGGCGAAGAGCGTGACGGTGGAGTGAAGGAGTTGCTCTCCGATGTGACTGACCGGCAGGAATGAAGTCCGTCGCAGAGGAGCAAGGTCCGTCGGACGTGACGGAAGAAGGGGCCGGGAGGCCCCTTCTCCTTTTGAGCTCACGTGTTGTTGACAATTAAGGTCGTAAACAGGCAATTCGTGTCGTAAACACGGGCTGAGTCCCCATGCGACCTGGCGACCGAAAGCCGGATTGCGGGAACAAGCTCGTCCCTTCGGCCAGTGCAGAACGCCTGCACCGGGAGCTGCTTCAGTGGCTCCCGGGCGAGACTCTCTTCCGCCTGGTGAGCCGGCTCCACCGCCTGTGGGGCCATCGAACGGCAGATCAAACGGCGGACGTCCTGTTCGGGCGTCGTCGGCAGGGCTATCAGCACGACTTCTCGAGCGGCCTGCATGAGTTCGAGCAGAACACGGCAGGGCTGCTCGGCGACGTCAAGGCCATCGCGCTCGAGCGAACCCTTCTTCGCTTCTACCGCCCGTTCCTGAGTCCCGCCAAACTGGATGAAACCATCGCGGCGATGGCCAGCCCGTCCGTGGCGCATCTCAAATTCCGCCTGGGACTTCTGACGAGCCGCTTCCGAGCGCATCACCCGCTGAAGGCATGCCCTGCGTGCATCGCCGAAGACATTGCTACCTACGGATGGGCTTGGTGGCATTGGGATCACCAGTACCCCGGGGTCTGGGTTTGCTTGACTCATGGCCAACGCCTGCTGGAATCCGCAACCAAGACCAATGGCGTGGCGCGATTCCAGTGGCAGTTGCCGACGCTCAATAGACAGCATGCTTGGCTGTCCAGGAGTGAAGCACCGGGGCCCGACGCCGACGAAGGCCTATCCCGGCTCGGCAAACTTGTCGTCGAGCTGATCGAACAGCGCGAAGTGCTGCACTTGGACGGCGAGGTACTCAGGCGCATCTATCGCCAGAAACTCATCGCCCGAGGGTTGGCGTCAACCAGTGGTCGGCTGAAACTGGCACTTGCCGCGCAAGACTTCCTCGAGCACGTGCGGCCATTGAGGCTACGCAGGAGCTGATGGCGTTGCCGCAGAACCTGGACGAGCCAAGGGTTCAGCTGACGGGCATGCTCCGTGAAGATCGAGTGGGAGCCCACCCGCTGCGTCACTTAGTAATGATTGACTGGCTGGTCAGCGTTCTCGCCGGCCAGGCACATTGGCCAGTCGTTGCGGCCGTCCTGGATCGGCAGCCGCTCCTCGACCGTGATGCGGTGGTCCCACCCATCGCCGAAGTCGTAGCTGTACATGAACTCGCCGACCTGCTCGCCCAGTACGGCGCCGACAGTGAACTTGCGCTCGCCTCGCATGTCGCCACTGCCCGCCCATTCGTCGTCAGGGATGCCGTAGCGTTGTCGCTCGATGTGCCAGTCGTGCAGATGGCTGTTGGTCCAGCCCATGGCGGCCTGCACGACGCGGTCGAGCTTGGCAAGCTTGATGGTGGCGGGTACGAGGATGCGCCGCCAGATCAGCGGTTCAAGGTGCTGCGACTCGATACGCAGCTGGTAGGCGATATGAGGCTGGGCGCGCTGGAACTTGGTGCTCATGCGCCCAATGTCGCAGCACCAGCTGGCCAGCGGTGCCGCAGCTAATCGCCAATACGGCTCGCCAGCTAGGACGGTACGTACGCAGCTCAATACAGAATGAGGTCTAGCAAGCTGCTAAGGTGCACGGCACGCACTCAGCGCGGAGCGCCAGTTTTCGACTAACTGAATCCCGGGCGATTCAAGCAGTCTCTAATTCGTCCTGAGCTCTGGCGCAGGAGTCGCCGGCACTCCCTGCAGCGCAGCAGCGGTGCTCTGTGAGGCCAAAGCTCGCTGATAGGCCTCTCGTTGCTGAAGCGTGTGCCAATAGCGTGCGACGTGGGGCGTGAAGCGCTCGCTCAGGCCCAGATGCTCGGCCAGCATCAAGGCATACCCGACTGACACATCGGCTGCAGTGAACCGGTCTCCGCACAGGAAGGGCTGATTCGCTAGGACTGGCTCCAGCGTTCGCAGTCGGGCCAGGAACCAGCGGGTGTAGTCCTGCACCACCTGCGCCTGTCGGCGCTCCTCGGGCTCGAAGCGGGTGTACCGCAGGATGAGCGTTTGGGGGAATGTGAGTGTGGCTTCGCCGAAGTGAAGGTAGTTGAGGAAGCTCGCGAAATGCGGCTCACCAGGTTCGACCTGCAGGGGCGTGGGCGCTGCCAAGGTGCAAAGGTAGTGGCAGATGGCCGCGGACTCCGTCATCTGCGTGGCCCCGTCGACCATCAGTGGGACGGTTCCAAGGGGATTGATGTCCAGATACGTCGGTGCCAAGACCCGAGGAGGGAATGGCAGCATGACCAGCCGGTAGGGGAGGGACAGTTCCTCCAGCATCCACAGCGGGCGGAACGACCGTGCGCTCATGCAGTGGTACAGGGTGATCATGGGGCGTCGGTTGGTGTGAAGCACGCTGTGAGCGGGAGGCCGTCTTGTCGTTCGCGAGCGCCGGCTGTTCCACGAGGTGCGGGTAGTGCCGGTGGCAACTCAGGTCAGATGAAGCCCGACATCAAGATACTCAAGAAGGCCAGCGCGACCCCGGCGCTGAATATCAGCAGCGTCCGTTCGTAGTAGCGCTGGGTGTCGGTCGCCGGCGCAATGCGCAACATGCGGATGAGCGCGACGTACAGGCATGCCGAGCCAGCCAGGCAGCCCCAGAAGGTGAGCCGGTCATCGGCGCTGGTGAGTTTGAAGCTGCCCTCGGTCACCCAGTTGCCCAGGAAACCGATCAGGAAGCCCAGGATGATGCCAATGGCCGTGACCATGGGTTGACGGTAGTCCTTGAGGTCTACCGTTGCGGGCGCGGCGGGCTCATGATTTGAGATCGGTGCAGTCATCGTTGCTCGCTCCAGCTGCAGGTTCAGCCCAGCGGCGAAGCCATGGGACGCCACGGTGCCGCGGCCGTGCTGCCTGTGTTCTGCCGCAGCACTTCATTGGCCGCCCTGAGGCCGGACAGGTACGCACCGTGGACCGTCTGATAGTACTGCCGCTCCGTCGCCTCTCCCGCGAAGAAGAGGCGGCCGTTGACGCTCTGGGCCAGGTCGTCCCGCTGTTGCGGCGTGGAACCGACCACGTGGCATGAGTAGGCGCCACGGGCATAGGGGTCAGCAGCCCAGCGGGTGACGAGGGCGTCCACAGGTGCGGGAATGCCTTGGCCGAACATGGTACGCAGGGCGCCCATCGCGCTTTGAACGATGGCCGTGTCGTCCCAACTCTCAATCTTGCGTCCGAAGTCTGCTGCGTTGAAACCCATCAGCACCGGGCGGCCCGTGGGGCGGGCGAAGCTCACCCATTCCGCCCACTGGCCAGCCTTGCCCTGTCTGGGCAGCTGGTTCAGCCAGTCAAGGCGGCTGTTCCAGAACGTCTGAGGGAACAGCAGACAGCACTTGTTGAGCACACCAACGCCCAGCCCCTCGATCGCGGCACGCTTGCTGGTGGGCAGAGCCGGGGTGAAGTTGACGCGCCCCGATTTCAAAACGCCAAGCGGCAGGGTGACGACGACGTAGTGTGCGGAAAACTCACCCTGGTTGGTCTGCACGGTCACGCCGCTCGGGCCTTGGTAGGTGACTGCACTCACCTCATGTTTGAGCTTGATGTTGAGGCCGGCGGCGAGATGGGTGCTCAACACTTGGTAGCCATCGAGAAACAGGTGCTCGGGCCCCTCGAAGGCCTCGCCACTGTCGAACCACCTCGCGGACAGTTGGTCCGCTGATGCGCCGTACTCGTGCTCGTAGGTGCCGTTGAGCGCGAAGTCGATCATCCGCTGCTCCAGCACCGGTCGATCCTGGTAGTCCAACTCGTCATAGACCAGCGCTTTGAGAGACTGCTCTTTTCGGCGATCCCGCTCGGCAATGGCCGTGGCGACTTGGCGTTGGATGGCTTCGAGCAGGCGGTTGTGGTGGTCGGCCAACTCGCCCCCTTCGCCGTCATAAGCCTCCGCGTTGTCGTACGTTGTCGAGGTCAGACGCGCGCCGAGCTGCTTGGCCAGCACGGCAACGGGGTTGCCCGGGCCGGCGCCGTGAATCCACGAGGCCCCTAAGTCCATGGCCGGGCCACGCCATGCCGTGCTGGTGTGCAGCCGTCCACCGATGCGGTCTCGGGCTTCCAAGACGAGCACCTCCAGGCCCGCCGTTCGAAGGCGTTGGGCCGCGGCGAGGCCCGAGATGCCGGCGCCGATCACGATCGCCTTGCGTGGCCCTTGGCTGGGCGTCACGCCGGCCTGGTCGCTCGCCCGACCGGTCAAGGCCAACGCTCGCTGAGTGCCGAGTCCCATGAAGGCTCCCAATCCCATTCCTGCTGTTTTCATGACGGTCCGACGCTTCATTGCTCAACCTTTCATTCGAATCGAGGGCCTCAAGCCCCGAGCGGGAGCGGCCCCGACCTGGACACGGGCTCGGTCAGTAGACGAATGAGCGCAGGCGCCGTCAAGGCTATGGCCAGGCCGTGTCCCGGAAATTGGACTGGGGTGCGCTAGCGGGCGAGTACCTCTGCTGCCGCGCGTTGCCCGGACAGATAGGCGCCATGCACCGACTGGAAGTAGCGTGGATCCGTTGCCTCGCCTGCGAAGTACAAGGAGCGACCCACAGCCGCCGCGAGATCCTCGCGCATGCCGGGCGCCGAGCCGAGCTTGTTGAAGGAGTACGCGCCACGTGCGAAGGGGTCTGAGGCCCAGCGCGAGATTTGCCAGCTGACCGGATCGGGAATGCCCGCGCCGAACATCGTGCGCAGCGTGCGCATGGCACTGGCGACGATGTCCTGGTCTGACCACGCCTCCATGGCCTGCCCGACGGCGGCGGCGTTGAAACCGAGCAGGATCGGTTGGCCGGTCGGCCGTGCAAGGCTCACCCACTCGGCCCACTGGCCATTGTGCTCAGCACTGGGGATGTAGTTGAGCCAGTCCGTCTTGGTGTCCCAGAAGGCCGTGGGGAAGCGCAGGAAGCACTTGTTCAGGACGCCCATGCCCAGCTTGTCGATGGCTTGGGCTTTGCGTGCTGGCAGTGGGGGATCGAAGCTCACCTGCCCGGACTGCAGCACACCCAGCGGCAGCGTCACCACCACCGCCGCGCCAAAGAAGCTGCCCTGGCTGGTCTGGACGGTCACGCCCTGCTCGTTGTGGCGGACGCTCTGCACAACGTGTCCGAGTCGAACGTCGAGGTCCTTGGCCAGGAAGTCGATCAGCACGCGGTAGCCATCGAGAAACAAGCTCTCGACACCTTCGTAGCGGCTGTCGCTGTCAAACCAGAGAGCCGACAGCTGGCTGGCGTCACCGCTGTACTCGTGCTCATAGGTCGTGTTGATCAGGTAGTCGATGCGCTGCTGCTCCAGCGCGCTGCGCTCGCTGTAGCCGAGCCCGCGATAGACGGCGTCGCGCAAGGTGGTGTCGCTCTCCGAGCGTTGGTAGTCGCTGATGGCCTTGCGGATGCTGGCGCGCAGGCTGTCGAGTTGCGCTGCACCCGCGGCGTCAAGCCGGCGACCGTCGGCCTCGAAGGCCTGGTCCCGGCCGAAGCTGGTCTGGGCCAGGCGAGCCCCGGCCCGACGTGCCAAGTCGGAGATCGGGTTGCCTGGGCCATCCCCGTGGATCCACGTGGCGCCCACATCCAGCGGGGCATCCGCCCATTGGGTGGATGTGAACAGCCGCCCGCCCAGGCGCTGCCGAGCCTCCAGGACGACCACCTCTCGACCGGCATCGCGCAGGCGGCGTGCGGCAGCGAGGCCAGCCATGCCAGCACCGATCACCAAGACTGCTTGCGAGCTCGGCGCAGGGGCCGGCGTGGGCGTCGGCGTCGGGCTCGGTGTGGGGCTGGGCGCCGGTGCCGGCGATGGAGTCGGCGTCGGAGTGATGGGGGCATCCGTTCCGTCGGAGCCGCCGCCGCAGCCTGCCAAGGCCAGGGTTCCCGTCAAAGTGAAGAAGTGTCGTCGTTGCATGTCTTGCTCTGTTTGCTGGAAGGCCACCTGACTCCACGCAGGCGTGCCAGCCGGACGGCGGGCCCAGTCGCTGGCCTGTTTTGCCCGAGCCTGTCGGCTGCGTCGCAGAAGTGTCGAAGGCCGGGGTGGATGCAAGGATGAGGAACTGTGGAGGTTGTGTGGAGCGGGCCTGTTGCCCTCAGAATCGAGTGCAACAAAACACAAAAAAGGGTTCCGTATGCATGCCAAGAGTTCGGGTTCGGCGCTGGTCCTTGTCGTGGAGGACGAGTCCGAGATCGCCGACATCGTGGGCGCCTACCTGCAGCGGGAGGGGCTGCGCACGGCCTGGGCGCGCGATGGCAGGGAGGCGCTGCAGCTCCACTTGGCGCTCAATCCGGACCTGGTGCTGCTGGACGTGCAGATGCCGGTCACGGACGGGTGGGAGGTCCTCTCTGCCTTGCGGCAGCGGGGCGGGACGCCCGTCATCATGCTGACCGCTTTGGAGGGGGACGTGGACAAGATCTCCGCGCTGCGCATCGGAGCGGACGACTACATCGTCAAGCCCTTCAACCCGTCGGAGGTCGTGGCCCGCGTCCGGGCGGTGCTCCGTCGAACGATGGTGACGTCCGTGGACTTGGCCCCCGCCGTCCTGAGGGCCGGGCCCTTGGAGCTGGACCGCCAGAGCCACAGCGCCTGGCTGCATGTGCAGGGGGAGCGCCGGCCGCTGATGCTCACGGTGACAGAGTTCCGCCTGCTCCAGGTGCTGGCGCAGGTGCCGACGCGAGTCTTCAGCCGCGCCGAGCTCATGGATGCCTGCCTGCCCGAGGGTGACACGCAGGAGCGCACGATCGACAGCCACATGAGCAAGCTGCGCAAGAAGATCGAGCAGCTGGGGCTGGAGGGCATGCCCGCCGGTGTCCGAGGCGTTGGCTACTGTCTGGAGCGTCGATGAACCTGAGCTATGGCCTGGGGCGAAAGATCGCCAGCGCGGTGGCCAGCACGGTCCTGCTGGTTCATGCGGTGATTTTCATTCTCTGCTACACCATCTACTACTTGGCGGGCAAGTACTGGCCCACGCTGTTTGACTGCGAGTCGGACTTGCCGACGCTGCCAGACTTTCTGCTCTTCCTGGCGCTGGGGCTGGTGGCGGTGCTGGTGTCGCTCTATTTCTCCACGCGGATCGCCCGTCGCCTCGTGGAGCCATTGAACAGCGTGGCTACAGGCATTCGCTGTGTGGCCGCAGGCGACCTCGACGCCAGAGCTCAGGCCACTGAGGCGCCGCTGGGCGAGGCCTCTGCGCTGGTTCAGGACTTCAACCAGATGGCAGAAAAGCTGCAGCGCGCTGTGAATGAACGAGCTCAGTGGAATGCGGCCATCGCCCACGAGCTTCGCACGCCGGTGACCATCCTGCGAGGGCGCCTGTTGGGCTTTGCCGATGGCGTCTTTCCTCCGACGGAAGAGGCGCTGCGCAAGCTGTTGACGCAGGTCGACGGGCTGTCCCGCCTGATCGAGGACTTGCGCCTGCTGAGCCTATTCGAGTCCCATCAGCTGCGACTGGACCTTCGCAGTGTCAACCTCGAGCAAGAGATCCGGACGGTGGGCGATATCTATGAGCCCATGCTGCAAAAGGCAGGGCTGCGTCTGCGAATCCTGGTGGAGGCGATGCCAGTGCGCTGCGACCCGCTGCGCATCCGCCAAGCGCTGGTGGCCTTGCTGGACAACGCTCTGAAGTACGCCACGGCCGGTGAACTCTGGGTTCGCTTCGCCCGCGAGGGGGAAGACAACGTCCTGCGAGTGAACGACGCTGGCCCCGGCCTGCCCGACGCCGCCATGCAGCAGGTCTTCCAGGCGTTTTGGCAGGCCGACAGTGTCAGCGCCAAGATCGCTGGCGGCAACGGGCTCGGACTGTCTGTCGTGAAGGCCATCGCGATGGCCCACGGCGGCGACGCCCGCTGCACGGCGAACGAAGCCGGTGGAACGAGCTTCTCGATCCGCTGGCCGATTGCATCTCCAGACGCGGCCCGCTCGACCGACTGACGCCCAGGGCGCCGCAAGCGCGCCTACCCGCCACTCACCCTCTCCATCCCTGCGCCGCAGCGCACCAGGCGAGGCGTTCGCACAACTGCACCGCGGTACACACGCCCACACCGGCGGAGCGCAGGCCTGGGGTCTTGTTGCCGGGCGCGCTTGCCGCGTGCGACCACCCAAGCCCCTGTCGCTTGTGCCGTCCGTGTGCACCTGCTGCATACACCTGCCGCATGCACCTGAAGCATGCCTGCAAGCACCGGCTCAGCATCGCTGATGCCCACGCGCGGTGCGTGCGTCGGCAGCTTGCATCTGCCTGGCAACGGGCAACGCGCTCCGTTGGATCGACGCGGTGACGTCTGTCCTCCCGCGGGCTGACATACAAGGCAGACGCCCCCCCGTAACGTTGGCGCCGCTGTCCCCTCGAACGCCGGAGCCAGGCAGCAGCAAGGGCCGATCACTTCTCTCAATCCTGCCCTCCCCAACGCTCGACATTACGGAGATCCCCTGATGAAACTCTCGCCAGCCCGCTGTGCCCTGACGCTTCTTGGCGCTCTGCTCTTCGCCGCCGGAGGCGCTGCACACGCGGAAGAAGAAAAGGTCCTGAACGTCTACAACTGGTCGGACTACATCTCCGAGGAGACCATCCAGAAGTTTGAGAAGGAGACGGGCATCAAGGTCCGCTACGACGTCTTCGACAACAACGAGATCCTGCATGCCAAGCTCGTGGCTGGCCGGACGGGCTATGACGTGGTGGTGCCCGGATCGAACTGGGCCGGCCTGCAGATCCTTGGCGGGCTGCTGCAGGAACTGGACAAGTCGAAGATCCCGAACCTCAAGAACATCGACCCGAGCATCAATGAGCGGCTCTCCAAGGTGGATCCTGGCAACAAGTTCCTGGTCACCTGGCTGTGGGGCTACACGACGGTCGGCATCAACGTCGACAAGGTGAAGGCTGCGCTGGGAGGACCGCTCCCTGAGAACGTGTGGGATCTCGTCATGAAGCCGGAGTACATCAGCAAGCTGAAGTCCTGCGGCGTGTCCTTCCTCGACTCCGCCGACGAGGTGGTCGTCGTGGCGCTGCAGTACCTGGGCCGGGACGGCGCGAACAAGACGCCGGCTGACTACGCGGCGGCGACTGCCCTGCTGAAGTCGATCCGTCCCTACGTGACGCTGTTCAGCTCCTCGGGCTACATCAACGACCTGGCGAGCGGCTCCTTGTGCGTGTCGGTCGGCTGGTCCGGCGACATCAACATCGCGCGGCAGCGTGCGATCGACGGCAAGACGGGCCAGAAGATCGAGGCGCTGATCCCCAAGAGCGGCGGGCCTCTGTGGTTCGACACCATGGCGATTCCCGCGGATGCGCCGCATCCCGAGAATGCGCTCAAGTGGATCAACTTCATCCTTCGTCCTGAGATCAGCGCGTCGCTGACGAACAAGGTCTTCTACGCCAATCCCACCACCGCGGTATCCAAGAAGTTCGTCGTTCCTGACGTGGCGAACAACCCGACCGTGTTCTTGTCGGAAGAGAACCTGGCCCGGATGAAGAGCACCGCCGGCACCTTGAGCAACGAGAACCGGCGACAGCAGAACCGCGTCTATTCGGTGTTCAAGACCGGTCTGTGAGGAGCCGGGGTCATGGCGCATGAGAACGCGGGCTTCCTTCGCATCAAGGACGTCACGAAGAAGTTCGGCCCGTATACGGCCGTGGACAACGTTTCGCTGGACATCGCGAAGGGCGAGATCTTCGCCCTGCTGGGCTCTTCGGGATGCGGCAAGACGACGCTGCTGCGCATGCTGGCCGGCTTCGAGACGCTCAGCGCCGGCAGCATCACGCTCAACGGCGTGGAACTGGGTGGCATGCCGCCCTACCAGCGGCCGCTGAACATGATGTTCCAGTCGTACGCTTTGTTTCCCCACCTGACCGTGTGGGACAACATTGCCTTCGGGCTGCGACGCGATGGCTTGCCACGGGACCAGGTCGCCGAGCGAGTGGATGCCATGCTGCGTCTGGTGCAGCTGGGAAAGTTCGCAAAGCGCAAGCCGCACCAGCTCTCCGGCGGCCAGCAGCAGCGGGTGGCCTTGGCACGCAGCCTGGCCAAGCAGCCGCAGTTGCTGCTGCTCGACGAGCCGCTCGGAGCGCTCGACAAGAAGCTGCGCGAGCAGACACAGATCGAACTGGCCAACATCATCCGGCAGGTCGGCGTCACCTGCGTCATGGTCACGCATGATCAGGAGGAAGCCATGACGCTGGCGTCGCGCATCGCGGTGATGAGCGAGGGGCGCCTGCTGCAAGTCGGGGCACCGGAGGAAATCTACGAGACCCCCTCCAGCCGCTTCGTGGCGGACTTCATCGGCAATGTGAACCTCATGCAGGGCACGGTGGCCGTTGACGAGACGGATCACGTGATCATCGACTGCGCGGACTGCCGCCACTATGTCGGGCACGGCATCACGGGCACGCAGGGCATGGCCGTCTGGGTGGCGGTGCGTCCCGAGAAGATCCAGCTCTCGGCTCAGGCCCCGGTGGATGACTTCAACTATGCCTATGGCCGCGTGGAGTCGATGTCCTACTTTGGCAGTGTCACCCTCTACCGCATCAAGCTCGGCAGCGGCCAAGTGATCGCCGTCAGTCAGGCCAACCACGAACGCTATGCCGAGCAGTTCAGCCAGGGTGACGCCGTGTGGGCGAACTGGTCGACGACGACCCAGGTTGTGCTGACCCAATGACCATGAAACGCATTCTTCCGCGCGGCCGCACGGCCGTGATTGGCATCCCCTATGCCTGGCTGCTGGTCTTCTTCTTCGCCCCGTTCCTGATCGTCCTGAAGTACTCGTTCTCCGAGATGGGCCTCGTGACCGTCCATGACATCGTCACGGTGTCCGACGGCGCCATCCGGCTGGTGGCGAAGTATGCCAACTACGCCTTCATCGCCACGGATGGCTGGTACTTCATGGCCTATGTCTCGAGCCTGAAGTACGCCGCGATCACGACGGTGTGCTGCCTCCTGATCGGCTATCCCTTTTCCTACTTCATGGCGCGCTCGCGGCCGACGCTGCAGCCCGCGCTGCTGATGATGGTGATGCTGCCCTTCTGGACCTCGTTCCTCTTGCGCGTGTACGCCTGGAAGGGGCTGCTTGATGAGCGCGGCTGGCTGGCCAGCGTGCTCACCTCGCTCCACGTCGACACGCTGCTGCTGGCGCTGGGGCTGATCAGTGCGCCGGGGGTCTATCTGCACACGCCGTTCTCGCTGGTGGTGGGCATGACTTACACCTACCTGCCCTTCATGATCCTGCCGCTCTACTCGAACCTGGCGAAGTTGGACCTGCGATTGCTCGAGGCGGCTGCCGACCTCGGGGCCACGCCGTGGCTGACGTTCTGGAAGGTGACCGTGCCGCTATCCCGTGCCGGCATCGTCGCGGGCTCGATGCTCGTGTTCATCCCTAGCATCGGCGAGTACGTCATCCCCGAGCTGCTGGGCGGACCGCAGACGCTGATGATCGCCCGGGTGATCTGGGATGAGTTCTTCACCAACAACGACTGGCCCATGGCCTCGTCCGTGGCCGTGGTGCTGGTACTGCTCATCGTCGTGCCCCTGGCGGTCTTCAACAAGTACCAGATGCAGGCGCAGGAGCTGAAGTCATGATCCGGGCATTTCAAGGTCGTCGCGCAACGGCGGCACTGGGCAAGAGCTGGCTGGCCGGGGGGCTGCTGTTCCTGTACCTCCCCATGTTCACGCTGATCGTGTACTCCTTCAACAAGTCGCCGATGCCCGATGTATGGGGCGGCTTCACGCTGGAGTTCTACGGCAAGCTGGCCCGGGACAAGGAGCTTCTGGGCGCGCTGTGGCTGTCCCTCAAGATCGCGTTCTGGTCCGCCACACTGTCGGTGATGCTGGGCACGATGGCCGCGTTCACCCTGGTCAAGTACAAGCGCTTCTCCGGCAGGACCTTTTTCACCGGCATGGTGAACGCGCCGCTCGTGATGCCCGAGGTGATTCAGGGGCTGTCCCTGCTCCTGATGCTGGTGGCGATCCAGTCCTCCTTCGGTTTCCTCGAGCGCGGCTTTCTCACCATCCTGATCGGGCACGTCGTGCTCGGGCTCGCCTATGCGGCGGTCGTTATTTCAGCCCGCTTGCAATCGTTGAATCCGCAGCTCGAGGAAGCAGCGATGGATCTCGGGGCGCGCCCCTGGAATGTGTTTCGCCTGGTCACGCTGCCCATGATCAGCCAATCACTGGGCGCGGCCTGGTTGCTCACCTTCAGCCTGTCACTGGATGACGTGGTGACCTCGGCATTCCTGTCCGGGCCGGGCGCCACGACCTTGCCCCTCGTCATCTTCTCCCGCGCCCGCCTCGGCCTCAATCCCAGCGTGAATGCCGTGGCCAGCGTGACCATCGTCGTCGTGGCGACCTGCGTCACCGTGGCCAGTGTTCTGGTGGCTCGATCCGAACGTCGGCGTACCCAAGAAATTAGTTCAGCGTCCCGAGACGAATAGTCCGGGGCAATTCCTTGCACCCTAACGGAGATCCCATGAAGACAATTCGAATGACCGCGCTGTCGGTGGCCCTGCTGATGTCCTTCGAGGCAGCGTCCGCCCAGACGCCGGGTGGACAGGATCAGTCCAAGGAAATCCAGGCGCTGCGCGCCCGGGTGGAGGAGCTCGAAAAGGAGGCCCGTGCCCGCAAGGCAGCGGCAGCGGAGGCCGCACAAGGGGCGGCCGCTCAGGAGCGGGAGCTGAACCGGCAGATGGTCAAGACGGACGCACTGGAGACGGCGCAGGAGACCAACGGCTACAAGGCGCTGAAGCTGTCCGGCTACATCGAGCCGGTGTTCATCTACAACCAGCGTCAGAACCGAGCCGGCTTCCAGTTCCTCAACCAGCAGTCGGATGGCTATGCGTATGACACCTCGTTCATGGGGTCGGCCGTTCTCGACCTGCTCAAGGAGACGGACAGCGGCACGCAGTGGCATTTGACGCTCAGCCCCAATCGTGGCGCAGGCTCGGTCATGGACGGCAAGAGCATCATTCAAGAGGCCTCGGTGTCCATCCCCTTGGACAGCCCGGCTCGACGCCTCATCGCTGGTCAGATTCCTGACTGGTCGGGCTACGAGTACCAGCAGCCCACACTGAATCCCCTGACCAGCCACAACCTGCTGTATGACTTCACCGCGCCGGTCAGCTTTGTCGGGATCGGGTTGGATGTGAAGGTCGACAAGTGGTGGATCCGCTCGGCGCTGGCCAATGCGAACACACCGATTCGCAAGGCCAACGAGCGCTCGCCGAGCTGGGCCTTCCGCATCGACTACGCCAAGGGCGAGTTCGTTGGCTTCGGCTTCGCCAGCCTGCTGGGCAAGCAGCCCAACCTGAATACGGGCAGCAACACCATGGCCTATCTGACGGAGCTTGACGGCTTCTTCACGCGTGGGGATCTCACGCTGCAGGGCCAAATCGCCATCGGCGGTCAGCGCCAGGGAGCGATCACGCCGGACGACGATGGCACCTGGCACGACTCCCGGTGGGTGGGCGTCTCTGGCTTGTTTGGCTACATGCTCACGCCGCGCCTGCAAGCGCTGGTGCGTGCTGACTACATCCAGAACGACAGCCATGGCGGGGGGCTGTTCGGCACCACCGGCCTCTCGAAGGTCAATGCCGACGGCACGATCAGCTATGGCTACGACGGCCGTAACGGCATCGGCCCGGACGTTCGAGACGACGTCTCGCGCGGCGCCAATCGCTACGCCATCACCGCCGGCCTGAAGTACGCCTTCGACAAGGCCACGACGCTCAAGGTCGAGTACCGCCTGGACGGTGCGGACCGTGCCGTGTTCAACGACGCCAAGTCGGGTGACGTCAAGAAGACCAACAGCTTGCTGATTGCCTCGCTGGTAGTCGCCTTCTAGCCGCTTCCTGGCGCCGGTGCCTGGCAACCTCGAGTGAATTCGGGGGCCGGGCCGGCGCTGCCACTCCTGCCTCTGGGCAACACATGAACCAAAGCAAACTGTGGGCCGCACGGGCGGCCGAACTGCGTCCGGACGGGCGCGCCTTCATCGAGGGTCGCCGTGTCGCAGCGGTTGACGGCCTTACCTTTGACCGGCAGTCCCCTATCGACGGTCGGCCGCTGGGGGCTGTTGCCCGCGGGCAGGCCGCGGACATCGACGCCGCCGTTCAGAGTGCACGGCGAGCCTTCGAGGACCGGCGCTGGACAGGCATGCCGCCAGCGTCTCGCAAGAAGGTCCTGCACCGCTTTTCGGCACTGATCCTGGCGGCGCGCGACGAGCTGGCACTGCTGGAAACGCTCGACATGGGCAAGCCGATCCAGTACGCCCTCGAGGAGGACGTGGCCGCCACCGCGAGCTGCATCGCCTGGTATGCAGAGGCACTCGACAAGGTGTACGGCGAGATCGCACCGACCGCCGATGATGCGCTGGCGCTGATCGCCCGTGAGCCGATGGGCGTGATCGGCGCCGTCGTGCCCTGGAACTACCCGATGGTCATGGCGGCCTGGAAGCTCGGGCCCGCACTGGCCGCGGGCAACAGCGTGGTGCTCAAGCCCAGTGAGAAGAGCCCGCTGACGGCCATGCGCCTGGCCGAGCTGGCCATGGAGGCCGGCTTGCCGCCGGGGGTGTTCAACGTGGTGCCTGGTTTCGGCCACGAGGCGGGCGAAGCGTTGGCCCTGCACATGGATGTCGATGCCATCGGCTTCACGGGGTCGACCCGTGTCGGACGCCTCATGCTCGCCTACGCAGGCCAAAGCAATCTCAAGCGTGTCTACAACGAGCTGGGAGGCAAGTCCGCGGTGCTGGTCTTTGATGACCACAAGGACCTCGAGCGCGCGGCGCGCACGGTGGCGGGCAGCATGTTCTACAACCAGGGGGAGAGCTGCAATGCGCCGTCCCGGGTGCTGGTGCAGGCGGACATCGCGGAGGACTTCGTCCAACTCCTGGCCGCCGAGGCACGCAGTTTTGCGCCGGGTGATCCGCTGGACCCCGAGACCGAGCTGGGCGCCCTCGTGGATGAGCAGCAGCTGCGGACCGTCCTTGGCTATCTGGCGGCTGGGCGAGAGGCCGGGGCCCGCTGTGTGACTGGCGGCGAGCAGGCACGCCAGGACAGCGGTGGCTACTACGTGCAGCCCACCATCTTCGACGGCGTGACCAACTCGATGAAGATCGCACGCGAGGAGATTTTCGGACCGGTGATGAGCGTCCTTCGATTCCAGAGCGAGGAAGAGGCGATAGCCCTGGCCAATGACACGCCCTACGGCTTGCAGGCGAGCGTCTGGAGCCACGACCTCAACCGGGCCCACCGGGTGTCCCGGGCGCTGCGTGCCGGGACGGTTCACGTGAACCAGTACGACGAGGACGACATCACGGTGCCGTTCGGCGGCTACAAGCAAAGTGGCAACGGGCGCGACAAGAGCCTGCACGCCTTCGAGAAGTACACCGAGCTGAAAACCACCTGGATCAGTCTCGATTGAAGTGCTGGCCCGCCACGCGGGAGGAGCCAATGCATCGAGGGGGCCGCTGAGGCCCCCTCGACGCTTGGTGGATGCAGCATCAGGAGGTGCCAAGCCTATCAGCCGCTATCCCTTGCCGGTCTGGTTCAGGGGTCGGGATTCACCCCCGCAGCTTCTCCCGCATCTGGTAGTACCACATGCCGACCGCCAGCAGCGGGTTACCCAGGGCGCGACCGAAGGGCACCGAGATATGTCGGCACAAGGCGAAGGTGTCGAAGCGACCGAGCGTGCCGGTGATGGCCTCGGCCATGATTTCCCCCATCACATGGCTGGTGGCGACGCCATGGCCCGAGTAGCCCTGGCAGTACCAGACGTTCTCAGAGAGCTTGCCCAGTTGCGGGATCCGATTGATGACGATGCCCATGGCGCAGGTCCATTCGAAGTCGATGCGCACGCCCTTGAGCTGGGGGAACGTCTGCTCGATGGCCGGGCGCAGCTCGGCGGCGACGTCCCGGGAGTCACGTCCCGAGTAGTTGGCGCCGCCCCCGAACAGCAGTCGCCCCTCTGGCGTGAACCGGTAGTAGTCCAGCACGAAGCGGCAGTCGTAGACGGCGAGGTTTCTCGGATTGAGCGTCTGGGCCAGGGGCCCCAGTGGCTCCGTCGTCACGATGCCGCCCATCGCTGGGAAGATCATCCCGCCGAGCTTGCGGCGCTCCAGCTGGTGGTGCACATCGCCGGCCAGTAGAACCTGGCGGGCATGAATCCGGCCATGGCGTGTGACCAACATCGGCCGTGGGCCGTGCGTGATCTCGAGGACTTCGGTGTGCTCGAAAATGCGCACGCCCAGCGAGGCGGCAGCGCGGGCCTCGCCGATGCACAGATTCAGCGGATGCAGATGCAGGTTGCGCATGTTGCAGATCGCGCCGACGTAGCGTTCGCTGGCCAGGTGCTCCCGCATGCCGGCGGCATCCAGCAAGGCCACGTCGCTACCCATGCCGCGCTGCTGCGCCTCGTCGAAGGCACGCTGCAGATCGGCCATGTGCGCGGGCGTCATCGCTGCATGCAGATGGCCGTCGCGCAGGTCGCAGGAGATGCCGTACCTCGCGACCCGGGCGCGGATGATGTCGTGGCCCCGCCAGCGCAGGTGCCAGATGAAGTCATCCACCTCGCGCCCGAGCCGGCGCTGCATCTGCCGGCGCATGGCAGCATCGCCCGAGAGGCTGCCGGTGACTTGGCCGCCATTGCGGCCGCTGGCGCCCCAGCCGATGCGGTGTGTTTCCACCAGCGCGACTTTGAGCCCGCGCTCGGCGAGTTCCACTGCGGTGGCGACACCCGTGAAGCCTCCACCGATGATGGCCACGTCGACCGTCGCGTGGCCTTCCAGTGTGGGATAGCGGGTCTCCTCCTGCAATGTGGCGGTGTAGTACGTCGGCGCCCGGTCGCGGGCGGCCCTGGCATGCAGGGGCGTGGTGATCGTGTCCATGGGCGTCCTGGGAATGGCGAGGGGCTGCGCGTTCATGCCTGGTGCATGTACCAGCGCCAGTCCTGCTCGCCGACTTCGCTCATGTACTGGCGGTACTCTTCCCGCTTGATGGCCAGGTAGACGCGCATGAAGTCCTCGCCGAAGCGCTCGCGGGCCCACGCGGAGTCGTCCAGCGCATCGAGTGCGCTCAGCCAGTCGGTCGGCAACAAGCGATGAGTCTGTGCATAGCCATTGCCTTCTACGGCGGGGCCCGGGTCCATGCGCTGCAGAATGCCGTCGTGGGCAGCGGCAATGATCGCCGCTGCCGCCAGGTAGGGGTTGGCATCAGCGCCACAGACGCGATGCTCGACGTGACGGCTCTCCTGCGGGCCTCCGGGAACCCGCAGACTCACCGTCCGGTTGTCCACACCCCAAGAGGGCGTGAGCGGCGCATAGCTGTGGGCCTGAAAGCGGCGGAAAGAGTTGGCGTTCGGGCAGAACATCAGGAGCGAGTCGAGCAGGAAGTGCTTCATGCCGCCGACCGCCTGGCGCAGCAAGGGCGAGCCCGCCTTGTCCTCGGCTGCAAAGAGGTTGCGACCGCTGCGGTCCGCCACGCTGATGTGCATGTGCATGCCCGATCCCGCCAGGTCGGCAAAGGGCTTGGCCATGAAGCAGGCTCGCATGCCGTGGGCATGGGCGACACCCTTGACGAGGCGCTTGTACCGCACGGCCTGGTCCATCGCCTCCAGCGCCGGTCCGTGTTCGAGCGTGATCTCAACCTGCCCGGGCGCGTACTCCGAGATGGCGGTGCGAGCGGGCAGTCCCTGCGCCCGGCAAGCCCCATACAGCGACGCCAGGAAGGGCTCGATCTGCTCCAGCTCTCGCAGCCCGTAGACCTGGGTTTGGCGAGGGCGACCTCCATCTGAATCGAGGGCAGGACGAGGGCGACCTTGGGCGTCGTCGCACGCATCGAGCAGGTAGAACTCAAGCTCGCAGGCCATCACCGGGTAGAAGCCATCCGCGTGTGCCGCCGTGACCACCCGCTGCAGCGCATGCCGAGGGTCCGCCGCGACGGCGGGCAGGCCCTCGGTGGGATGCATCTGTACCTGCACGGCGCCGGTCGGCATTTGCCGCCAGGGCAGGCGCACCAGGCTGCCGGGGAGGGGGTAGGCACGGCAGTCGATATCGCCGACGTCCCACACGAGTCCGCTGCCCTCGGTGTCCTCGCCCTTGAGCGAGAGGTTCATGATGGCGCTGGGCAGCGGGCGCCCGGTGCGGTAGACGGCGAGCAGCTCGTCTCGGTGGAGCAGCTTGCCGCGCGGTACGCCGGCGGCGTCCAGGATGAAGAGCTCGAAGAGGTGGATGTCGGGATTCTGGTCCAGGAAGTCGAGCGCTTCCTGCTCGATGGCGAAGGTCATGGGGATCTCTCCAATGCGGCGGAGCGCGCACCAGCGCACTGCACGCCCGCGGACGGGATGGCAGTCCGGGCTCGGGTACGAGACCGGGCAGAGAGCCGGCGGCTTGGGTGCCGGCCTACACGCCGAGCGCGGCATGCGGAGGGCGCGCATGCCGGCAGTGGTAGAGGGACCAGAAGTCCAGGTCGACGCCGACCCGCAGCCCGGGGCGAGCCGCCTGCCGTGTGGGTGATGCCATCGACACGCGGGCTCGCACGCGCTGTGGCACTGGCGGCGTCGCACGCGAGCGCAGGCCGCGGCGGTTGTCCGAGAGGGCGAGCGTCATGTCGATGGCGTCAATGGCAGCTGCGGCAGGTGCCGGTGCGGGTACAGGGGATGGGACAGGAGCTTCAGCGCGCGTACCAGCCGACGACGCCCGGGCGCAGATTGATGTTCACCTGCTTGACCTGCTGATACTCCTGAAGGCCGTAGATGCCGAGGTCACGGCCGTAGCCGCTCATCTTGTAGCCGCCCCAAGGGGCCTCGTTGAAGGTCGGGTTGTAGCAGTTGATCCAGGTGATGCCGGCCCGCAGCTCCTTCATCACGCGCAAGGCACGTGCGCCGTCCGCGGTGAACACGCCGCCGGCCAGGCCGTAGATCGTGTCGTTGGCCATGGCAATGGCCGCGGCTTCGGAGTCGAAGGTCTGCACGGTCACGACAGGGCCGAACACTTCCTCTCGGACGATGTCCATGTCGGGTCGGCACTGGTCGAAGATCGTCGGGCGCACAAAGAAGCCCTTCGCGCAGTCGCCGTCCGTGTAGCGGCTGCCCCCGCAGACCAACCGTGCCCCTTGGGCCTTGGCGGTCTCGATGTAGCCCAGCACCTTGTCAAGCTGGGCCTGAGACACGAGGGCACCCAGGTCCGGGTTCTCCAGCCCTGGCCCGATGGTCATGGCGTTGGCCCGCTCTGCCAGTCGTGCGACAAAGCGATCGGCGATGCGGCGCTCCACCAGCAGCCGTGAGCCGGCCGAGCAGACCTGCCCCTGGTTGAAGAAGACGCCGATCATGGCCCATTCGACGGCACCTTCGAGGTCCGCGTCGGCGAAGACGATGTTGGGGGACTTGCCGCCCAGCTCCAGCCCCACCTTCTTCAGATTGCCAACCGCTGCCGTGGCGATGGTCTGGCCCGTGCGGGTGCTGCCCGTGAAGGTGATCATGTCGACATCGTGGCTTTGCGCCAGCTCCTGGCCGGCCGCCGGCCCGGTGCCCAGCACGAGATTGGCCGTGCCGGGCGGCAGGCCCACCTGCTCGAAGATCTCGAACAGGGCGATGGCGGACAGCGGTGTCAGCTCGCTGGGCTTGAAGACCACGCTGTTGCCGGCTGCCAGCGCGGGAGCGAGCTTGCCGGCCGCCATCAGCAGCGGGTAGTTCCACGGCGTGATGAGGCCGCACACGCCGATGGGCTCGTGCAACGAATAGGCATGCATGGGGCCGAAGCCGTCCCCCACTTCGTAGATGCCGCCCTGGGGCTTGCCGATCAGGCCGGCGTAGTAGCGGAAGCAGGCGGCCGCATCGTCGACGTCCGAGCGGGCCTCTCGCAGCGGCTTGCCGTTGTCGAGGCAGTCGATCCGGGCGAGTTCGTCCGCCCTTGCCTTGATGGCGTCCGCCACGGCGAACAGCAGCTCGGCTCGCCGCGGCCCGCTCATGCGCCGCCAGGTGCCGTGGCCGTAGAAGGCCTCGCGCGCTGCGGCAATGGCCAGCTTCGTGTCCTCGACCTGGCTGTCCGCGACTCGCGCGAGGACCTGGCTGTTGGCGGGATTGATCACCTCCCGCGTGCCCCCCGCCAAGGCTGGTTGCCAGGCGCCGTTGATGTAGTTCTGGTGAGTCTGCATGAAGCGCTCCGTTCAGGCGATGTAGACCTTGCGCAGGGTCTCGGTCACGATCCAGCGCGTTGCGGTGCCGGCTTCGAGCCGGCCCAGTACACCGGGCTTGAGTTCCAGCGGCGGACGGCCGTCCGCAAACGCCACCGTGGCGCGACCGGACAGCACGATGAAGAACTCGTCCACCTCGATGTCCGTGCTGATGCTCGGTGTGAGCTCCCACACGCCGATCGTGCGGCTGCCCATTTGCCCGAGCCGGGCGGACCCCACGCGGGGTGTGCCGGCCAGCGTCTGCTCGGGCGGCAGGGTGCGGTAGCTCAGGGGCAGCTCCGCTGCTTCGATGCAACAGTTGGCCAGCAGTTCAAGTTCGCTGCGCATGCTCAGTGACTCCTGTGTTTGGGATGAGGGGGATGGGGCTGAATCAGGAATCGAAGCCGAGCCCCAAGGCGTCCAGCGTGCGCAGCAACAGGTTGCGTTTGCCATCGCGGTGGTCCGCTCGGTTGAGAGACCAGCGAACAGCCTGAATCGTCGGGTAGGCGATAGGCTCTGGCGGGAAGGGCAGCGGGACTTCACGGACCATGCGAAGTCGGGTGCGCTCCGTGTCGCGGCCCTCTACCTTGTCCAGCAGCACATTGGCAGCGAAGCGCGTGGCGCCAACGCCCAGCCCCGTGAAGCCGGCGGCATAGGCCACCTTGCCGCCGAATGCCAGCGTGTAGAACGCGCAGAAGCGCGTCGAGGTGTCGATTGCGCCGCCCCAGCGGTGCGTGAAGCGCAGTCCCTGCAACTGGGGGAAGGTGGTGAAGAAGTGACTCGCCAGCTTCTCGAAGGAGGCTGGACGGTTGTCGTATTTGGGGTCCACCGTGCCGCAGAAGTAGTAGACCGCGTCATAGCCCCCGAACAGGATCCGGTTGCTGCGGGTGATCCGGTAGTAGTGGAACTGGTTGGCCATGTCGCCGATACCCTGGCGGTTCTTCCAGCCGATCGACGCCAGCTGCGCCGGGCTCAGCGGCTCGGACATCAGCACATAGTCATACACCGGGATGGTGTGCAGCCGGTAGCGCATCAGCAGCGAGGGGAAGGCGTTGGTTGCCAGGACCACGCGTCCTGCTGTGACGCTGCCTTCGGCGGTGCTCACGCGCATGCCCTTGCCGACTTCCTGCAGGCCCTTGGCCGGCGAACTCTCAAACAGTCGCACACCCAGCTGGCCCGCCACGCGGGCCAGCCCGACCACCAGCTTGCCGGGATGCACCATGGCGGTGGTGTTGCGGCGCCAGTGGCCGGACAGGAAAGTCGGCGAATCGACCTCTGCGCGGATGCGCGCGGCGCTCAGGTAGTCAGGGCCCCGCAGCGCCTCGTCCTGGTAGGGCTCTACGGCGACGGTCAGCACGCCCGTGCGCTCGAAGTCGCAGTCGATGCCATAGCGCTTGAGCGTCGCCTCGAACTCGTCGAGGTTCTGGTGACCCAAGGCTTCCAGCTGGTCGAACTCCTCGGGCCAGCGGGTGCGCCCGTTTTCCTCGCCGTGCGTGATGCTGTGATCGCAGAAGCCGCCGTTGCGGCCGGAGGCCGACCATCCGAGGGAATGCCCCTCGAGCAGGATCACGCTGCGCTGGGGCTCCCGCTCCTTGGCGAGGATGGCCGTCCACAGCCCGAGGAAGCCGCCGCCCACGATGACCAGATCAGCCTGCTCATCGCCTTGCAGGGTGGGGTAGCTCGGCCGCTCGCCGACGTCGTCGAGCCAGAAGGGGCGGTTGACGCTGCCCTCTAGCGAGGCCTTGATGACGGAGTCAGGCGGAGCAAGTCGTTCGAAGACGGTGGGTTTCATGAATGTGCAAAGGTTCAAAAGGGGGCGCCGGATGGCTGCGTCAGGATCGACCGCGAGACTGGTGTCAGGCCGCGAAGCCCGAGTTGAGGGCTGTCCTCGACCCAGGCCTGCCGCTCAGCGCCACGGCAGCTGCCAGACGTGTGCAACCACCGCGCGGCGGCGAGGCAGGAGAGGATGGGCGCGGGAGTCCATAGGCAGGGAGAGTCGGTGCCGGTTCACAGGCGTCGCGGGAGGTCGGCCCAGCGCAAGGGGGCGCGGGAGGCGGTGCCGATACGGTAGATGCGGGGCTTGCGCGTGTCTGTCCGCTGGCGGGATGACAGACAGGCCCGCTGTGCGGGTCGAAGTGACCGATCTGCTGCGCCGAGCGGGGCAGTCGGGGAGTCACTGAGCGCTGGACTGGGCCTTAGCGCTGGTGCGCCTCGATGAGGACGTCGCGGAAGATCTGTGCGGCCCGGGAGAGGGCGGGGGCGCGGCGGTGCACACACGAGAATCGGCAGCTGTAGTTCAGCGTTCGCGGGGCCACGGCCCTCATCTGGCCTCTTTGCACGAAGGTGTCGGCATAGTGGTCCGGCAGGAAGCCGACGAAGCCTCCCGACAGCACCAGGGTGGCGACGCCCTCCTGGTCTGAGGCTGTTGCCTCGCGAGTGAGGCGGTGCTCATGCGCCAGCATCATGTTCGGCGAGTGATAGCCCAGGCCGGCCAGCGCCTGGGTGCCCAGGTCCTTCCAGCCAGGCGTTTGACGCCCCGGCGCAAACCAGGGGTGACCGGGAGCGGCGTATAGCTTCATGACCTCGTCGAAGAGCTCGTCGTAGGCCAGGCTCTCGGAGCGCCGGTGCTCGGGAATGATGCCCAGCAGGAACTGCCCCCCCATGACGCCTTGCTCGATCATGGTGATGGAGCCGACATGCAGGTGCAGCTCGACCTCCGGCGCCACGTCCCGGAAGCGTGCGATGGCCTGCGGGATGCGAGCCGCCGGATTGGTGGCCGTCTTCTCGAACAGTGCCACGTGCAGCTCGCCCCCCAACCCCCGATGAATGTCGTGCAGGCTGCTGCGGAAGGACTCGGTGGCCGACAGCAGGTGCTCCGCGGCGGCATAGACGCGCTCGCCCTCGGGGCTCAGGGCGAACCCTGCACGGCCCCGGCGGCATAGCACGAGGCCGAGGCGTTCTTCCAGGTCCTTGATGTGCCGGCTGATGGTCGACATCGCGATGTTCAGCTCCAGCTCGGCCGCGGCCATGCCGCCGCAGTCCGCCACCGCCTTGAAGACGCGCAGCAGCCGCAGATCGATGTCGCTGACGCGCCCCAGCAGGGCTTTGGACTTCGGTTGCATAAAGCGTCAAGTGAAGTGGTGTATCGAGTCATTCTATTGAATAACAAGTTCCATGAGGATCACGCCCATCGTTGCCTGTCAACCCTTTGACCGACCCCCTGGAGATCCCGCCATGAGCACCGACGTCCTATGGACCCCACCCCGCCCTCAGCGGGACCCCGCCCACCTCGCCACGCATTGGATGGCCTTCACCGGCAATCGCGAGTTCAAGGCGAACGCCCGACTCATCACGTCCGCGCAGGGCAACTACTACAAGTCGGATGATGGCCGGGACATCTTTGACGGCCTGTCGGGGCTCTGGTGCACGGGCCTGGGGCATGCCCGCCGGGAGATCGTCGAGGCCGTCGCCCAGCAGGTGGGCACCCTGGACTACTCGCCCGCGTTTCAGTTCGCGCATCCCCTGTCGTTTGAGCTGGCCAATCGCATCGTTGAGCGAATGCCCGCCGGGCTCAATCGCGTGTTCTTCACCGGATCGGGCTCCGAGTCGGCGGATACCTCGCTGAAGATGGCCCGCGCCTACTGGCGACTCAAGGGGCAGCCGGGCAAGACGCGGCTCATCGGACGCAGTAAGGGCTATCACGGTGTCAACTTCGGTGGCATCTCGGTCGGGGGCATCGCCGCCAACCGCAAGCTCTACGGGCAAGGTGTTGAGGCCGACCACCTCCCCCACACCCAGCCGCCCGCAGGCAGCTTCTTCCGGGGCATGCCGACCGAAGGCGCGCATCTGGCTGACGACCTCCTGAACCTGATCCAGCTGCACGATGCCTCCAACATCGCTGCCGTCATCGTCGAACCCTTCTCTGGATCGGCCGGTGTGGTGGTGCCACCGGTGGGCTACCTGCAGCGCCTGCGGGAGCTCTGCACGGCACACAACATCCTGCTGATCTTTGACGAGGTCATCACCGGCTTCGGTCGCACCGGACATTGGACGGGGGCCGAGGCCTTCGGGGTGACGCCGGACATCATCAACGTCGCCAAGCAAATCACCAACGGCGTGCAGCCGCTGGGAGCCGTCATCGCCCGGCAGGAGATCTACGACACCTTCATGGCTGCAGGCGGGCCGGACTACCTCCTCGAGTTCCCGCATGGCTACACCTACTCGGCGCACCCGGTGGCGTGCGCCGCAGCACTGGCGACGCTCGACCTGCTCGAGAAGGACGACGCCCTGGCCCGCGTTCGCGAACTGTCCCCCCGCCTCGAATCGGCCGTGCATGGGCTGAAGGGTGTCCGGCATGTGGCGGACGTCCGCAATTTCGGTCTGGCGGCCGGCATCACCGTCGAGAGCGCGCCCGGCGAGCCGGCGCGCCGGCCCTACGAGGTGGCGATGGCGATGTACGAGAAGGGCTTCTACGTGCGCTATGGCGGCGACACCCTGCAGCTTGCCCCCCCCTTCACCAGTACCCCCGAGGAAATCGACCGCCTGGTGGACGCCCTCGGCCAGACCCTGCACGAAACCCGCTGATCCCCCACGAGTCCCCACCATGACTGAAGCACGAACTGTCCAGCACCTCATCGATGGCCGCCTGCAGGCGGGCGGCCAGCGCCACGCCGATGTATTCGATCCCTCCACGGGGCATCCTGTCGCCAGGGTGGCGCTCGCGGATGCGCCGACCGTGGAGGCCGCCATCGCCGCTGCGCAGCGGGCGCTGCCTGCCTGGAAGGCCACGCCTCCGCTCAAGCGCGCCCGTGTCATGTCCCGCCTGAAGCAGCTGCTGGAGGACAACGCCGCCCGCATTTGCGAGCTGATCACGCTGGAGCACGGCAAGGTCCTGGCCGACAGCATGGGCGAACTGCAGCGCGGTATCGAGAACGTGGAGTACGCGAGCTATGCGCCCGAGCTGCTGAAGGGTGAGCACAGCCGGCAGGTCGGCCCCGGCATCGACGCCTGGAGCGAGCATCAGGCGATTGGTGTGGCTGCTGGCATCACGCCATTCAACTTCCCTGTCATGGTGCCGCTGTGGATGTGGCCCATGGCCGTCGCCTGCGGCAACACCTTTGTGCTCAAGCCCTCCGAACGCGCGCCCTCTAGCGCCTTGCTCGTCGCTGAACTGGCCCTTGAAGCGGGACTGCCGCCCGGCGTGCTGAATGTCGTCCAGGGCGACAAGGAGGCGGTGGACATCCTGTTGACGGACCCCCGCGTCAAGGCGGTCAGCTTTGTGGGGTCGACGCCGGTCGCCGAAGCCATCTATGCAACCGGGACGGCCCACGGCAAGCGCGTGCAGGCGCTGGGTGGCGCGAAGAACCATGCGGTGGTGATGCCGGATGCCGATCTGCCCAACACCATCAGCGCGTTGATGGGGGCGGCGTATGGCTCTTGCGGCGAGCGCTGCATGGCGGTGCCGCTGATTGTTGCTGTCGGTCCGGTGACGGGGGATGCCATCGTCCGGGGGCTGGTCGCGGAGATTGCAAAGATGAAGGTTGGCCCCGGTCGCCACCCGGAGAACGACATGGGCCCCCTCGTGACGCAGACCCATCTGGCCAAGGTGCGAAGCTATGTCGACCAAGGCGTGGCCGAAGGTGCCACGCTGGTTGTCGACGGCCGTGGCATTGAGGTGCCCGGCCATGCGGAGGGCTACTTCCTCGGCCCCTGCCTCTTCGACCACGTCAAGCCGGGCATGCGCATCTACCAGGAGGAGATTTTCGGGCCAGTGCTCGGCGTGGTGCGCGTGGACTCCCTGGAGCAGGCCATGGCACTGATCGATGCTCATGAGTACGGCAATGGCACCTGCATCTTCACGCGAGACGGCGAGGCCGCGCGCCACTTCACGGACCACATCGAGGTGGGCATGGTGGGTGTCAACGTGCCGCTGCCGGTGCCCGTGGCGTACCACTCCTTCGGCGGCTGGAAGCGCTCACTCTTCGGCGACCTGCATGCCTACGGTCCCGACGCCGTGCGCTTCTACACGCGGCGCAAGGCCATCACGCAGCGCTGGCCGAGCGCCGGTGTGCGCGAAGGCGCGGTCTTCAGCTTCCCGTCCAGTCGCTGAGCCGGGGATCGACGCCATGAAAGTTCTAGTGCTCGGAGCCGGCGTCGTCGGCACCACCACGGCGTACTACCTGGCACGAGGCGGGGCCGAGGTCACGCTGGTGGATCGGCAGCCGACCCCGGGAATGGAAACCAGCTTCGCCAACGCGGGGCAGGTGTCGCCGGGGTACTCCACCCCCTGGGCAGCGCCGGGCATCCCCATGAAGGCGATGAAATGGCTGTTCTCACGGCATGCCCCCCTGGCGATCCGCCCGGACGGCACGCTTTTCCAACTGCAGTGGATGGCCGCCATGCTGCGCAACTGCACGTCCGAGCGCTATGCCGTCAACAAGGAACGCATGATGCGGGTGGCGGAGTACAGCCGGGACTGCCTGCGTGCCTTGCGCCAGGAGATGAACCTTGGCTACGAGCACCGCACCGGCGGGACGCTCCAGCTGTTCCGTTCGCAGGCACAGCTTGACGCCGCGCAGCGCGACATCGCCGTATTGCGCGAATGCGGCGTGCCGTTCGAGCTGCTGGACCGCGGCGGCCTGTCGAGGGTCGAGCCGGCGCTGGCTCATGTCCAGAGCCCGCTTGCGGGTGGCTTGCGGCTGCCCAACGACGAGACCGGCGACTGCCATCTGTTCACACGGGCGCTGGCCCGCACCTTGCCTGGCTTGGGGGTGGAGGGGCGCTTTGACAGTCGTGTCGTGGCGATCGAGGTGGAGGGCGGCCGCGTACGCGGCGTCAGCCTGGCAAGCGGCGAGCTGTTGCGCGCCGACCGTTACGTCCTGGCCTTCGGCAGCTACACGCGTGATCTGCTGCTGCCGCTGGGCCTGAATATCCCGGTCTATCCGCTCAAAGGCTATTCGCTCACGGTGCCTCTGACCGATGAACAGCGCGCGCCGGTGTCCACCGTCCTCGACGAGACCTACAAGATCGCACTGACTCGATTTGACCAGCGCATCCGGGTCGGCGGGATGGCGGAGATCGCCGGCTTTGACCTGCGGCTGAACCCACGCCGACGCGAGACGCTGGAGATGGTGGTCCAAGACCTCTTCCCCGGCGGTGATGTGCCGCGTGCCACCTTCTGGACGGGACTGCGCCCGATGACCCCCGACGGGACGCCTATCGTCGGGGCGACGCGCTATCCCGAGCTGTTCCTGAATACCGGTCATGGCACCCTCGGCTGGACCATGGCCTGCGGCTCGGGTCAGTTGCTGGCCGACCAGATCAATGGCCGGCGCCCGGCGATCAGCACGGAGGGCTTGTCAATGGCCCGCTACCTCGACCAGCCGCGCGGCCGCAGCGCCGAGGTCTCCGTCGGGGCCACGTCATGACGCGGCCCAGTGCTGCGCTCATTGATCTGCGTGCCTTGCGCCATAACGCACGGGTGATGCGCTCCATGCATGGCGGAAGGCAGATTGCGGTGCTCAAGTCCAATGCCTACGGGCATGGCGCGGTGGCTTGTGCCCGGGCACTGGGCGGCACCAGCGACGGCTTCGGCGTGGCCTTTCTGGAGGAGGCGCGCCAACTGCGTGCCGCGGGCATCGAAGGCCCGCTGTTGGTGCTGGAAGGCGCTTTCGATGCGCGGGAGCTCGTGGAAGCCGTGGCCGGCGGCATTGCCTTGGTGGTCCACCATGAGGACCAACTGCGCATGATCGAGCGAACGCCACTGCCTCGCGTGCCCGCCTCCTTCTGGCTGAAGATCGACAGTGGCATGCACCGCGCGGGCTTTGCGCCGGACGCCGCCGCCGCGGCGTATCGCCGATTGCAGGCAACAGGGCAGGCGCATTCGATCACCTTGATGACTCACTTTGCTCGTGCGGACGAGCCCGACTGCCCCGCCACACGCGAGCAGCTGGCAGTCTTCGAGGCGGCCACACAAGGCCTGACGGGGCCCCGCAGCCTGTGCAACTCCGCCGGCATCCTCGCCTGGCCAGCGGCCCGGCGGGACTGGGGTCGGCCCGGCATCGCCTTGTATGGTGCCGACCCGCTCGGCAGCAGTGCCTCGCCGCTGGCGCCGGTCATGACGCTTCGCAGCCACGTGTTTTCTCAGCGCTTGCTGCAGCCCGGGGAGGCGCTCGGCTACGGCGGTGCCTTCCGCGCGACAGAGCCCACGCGCGTGGGCCTGGTGGCGCTGGGCTACGCGGACGGCTACCCCCGCGCGGCGGCCACGGGCACGCCGGTGGCGGTCGACGGGCAACGGACGCGGCTGATCGGACGCGTGTCCATGGACATGTTGACCGTCGACCTCACGCCCCTGCCGCACGCGGGCATCGGCAGCCCCGTGGAGCTGTGGGGTCCCACGATTCCCGTGAACGAGGTGGCCTCCCGTGCGGGCACGATTGCGTACGAGTTGCTGTGCAACGTCAAGCGTGTGCCCTTGCAGTACCTGGACTGACAGGCGGCGCTGCACGCGCGGCGCCGGCCTCGCATCCATCGCCGACGCGGGAGCGTCGGTGCCATCCCCAAGCTGATCGGCGCCGGCCTAGCAGCGTTTGAAGAATCGCCTGTCCTCCAATCGGCCGGCATACAGCGCCGGTCTCCCTTCGCTACCGTGTGCCTGTCGTTCTCCTGTCGTATCGCGGGAGAGCGCCCGGGGTTCCGGTCCGCCGGGTGACGCTACTCGTCACGCCGCCACCTGGCCATCGCAGGGGCTCGGGCGCACAGATCCAAGACAAGAAGAAGCAAGGCTGGCCTGGCGCTCTGACGCCTGGTTCGCGGTGATTGCGACAGGTACTGAGGGAATCCGCAGTTTCGGTTGATGAGCTTGTCCCCGTTCGGGCGCCTCCACGGAGGGCCCTCCACTCTTCCAGGAGATTGTCGAGATGAAGCGTCGTGAACTCTTGCAGATGGCCGGCACAGGTGCCTTGGCCGCTGCCTCCGCTACGGTCCCTCAGGTCGCCCACGCGATCGGCCGGCAAAACGTGTTGATCATCGGGGCTGGGCTCGCCGGGCTTCGTGCGGGTCAGATCCTCAAGGCGAAGGGCCATCTGGTGACGATCCTGGAAGGCCGCAACCGCTTCGGCGGGCGCTGCTACACCAGCCACAAGTGGGCCGATCTGCCGATGGACCTGGGGGCGACCTGGATCCATGAGTCCGGCAAGGGCAATCCCATGACACCGATCGCCAAGGCGCTGGGCCTGCGCCTCGCGGCCGACTCCTATGACAAGACCACCGCGTATGAGGCGGGTGACGGGCCGCTGACTGGCGCGGACCTGACCTACTTCAACACCATGGGCGACAAGGTCCGCAAGGCCATGGAAAGCAGTGGCGACTCCGACACCGAGATGTCGCTGATGCAATACACCAAGAACAAGATCGGCTATGCGTCGATGGACGCCTATGACAAGCGCCTGGCGGACTATTGGATGCGGGAGATCGGTGGCTACGAGTATGCGGGCGACACCGCGGAACTGTCCGCCTGGTACTGGGACAACGCCAAGGAATTCCCCGGCCCCGAGGTCTATCTGCCCGACACTGGCTACGAGCCCATCGTGAATGCGCTCGCCCAGGGGCAGGACATCCGCCTGAACCAGATCGTGAGCAAGATCGCCTACACCGGCACGGGCGTGACCGTCACCACCAACGTGGGCACCTACACGGCCGACCGGGTCATCGTCACGGTGCCGCTGGGCGTATTGAAGAAGAACAAGATCAGCTTCAGCCCGGCGCTGCCCAGCGCCTACTCGACGGCCATCTCGAAGCTGGGTATGGGCACCGGGGTGCTGAACAAGGTGGTGCTGCGCTTCCCGTCGGTGTTCTGGCCGGCGAAGGACTGGCTCGCCTATGTGCCGACGTCTGCCGAGCTGGGCAAGTTCCACGATTGGTTCAATCCCTCTCCGGCGCTCAACGGCAAGGCCGTGCTCATTGGTTTCACAGCCGGCTTCTACGGTCAGCAGCAAGAAGCACTGGCCGACTGGCAGATCGTCGACAAGGCCATGGATGTGCTGCGTGACATGTTCGGTGATGGCATTCCTAACCCGACCGACTACCAGGTCACCCGCTGGGACCAGGACCCCTTCAGCTATGGGTCCTACTCCTTCTTTGCCACGGGTTCCACGCCGGCCATGGTCAAGACGCTCACGACCGCGGTATCGAACCGCGTGTTCTTCGCCGGTGAGCACACGCACCCGGACTATCCGCAAACCACGCACGGCGCCTACCTGAGCGGCGAGCGGGCTGCCAACCAGATCCTGGCACTGAAGGCCTGATCGAGAGAGCGGGCCCTCCGGGCCTGCTCTCGACCCGCAAGTGGTTCTCGAAGAACTCAGGGCGTGGGTGACGAGAAGCACCAACTGAACAGATCGCTCTTGCTGCGAACGCCCAGCTTGTCGAGTGCCCGCGTGGTGTAGGTCTTGACTGACGACGGTTGCAGGCCCATGTCATCGGCCATCTGCGCCAGCGGCTTGCCAGACAGCACCGCCAGGCAGACCTCGAACTCACGGTGCGACAGCTCGAGTCCTTGCAGTTCGAGCTGCCGGGCGAGGTGCTTTCGCAGGGTCGGGTTGTGATCGAGGATGCTCAGCTTGGCAGGGAGGATCTCCGCGTGGTTGCGCAGCAGCGGCAGCGCAAAGCCGGCCATGCGATGCAGCTCGGCCCGTTCGCCGTCGCTGAAGGGGGCCTGCTCCGAAGTCCGCATGCAGTACAACACGTAGATGAAGTCACCGAAGGCCTCACAGATGGCGTAGTGCTCCGGCACCAACCCGCCATCAAACCACTCCTCGCGGGCATCGGCGGTGCTGATCTGGTCTGGCGTGATCTGGAAGCCGCCCGATCCTTCGAGCTGAAGGATGCGTGGCATCAGCGGGTCGAGGTGCCAATGGCGCTTGAGGTAGGTCTTGGCTTCCTGTTCGAGGTCGTTGTCGGGATAGCCCGCTCCCGAGGCGGCACCCAGCCATTCGATGTTCACCATGCGTGAACGGGCGGGGTCACGCGTGTGGCAGCACAGCTCCAGGCAGGCGATGGGCACGCGCGCGTTCACGAAGGCCCACAGCATCCGAGGAAAGGAAGGGTGCCCCAGGGATCGGGCCAGAGAGCCGATTTCTTCGAACGCGGGGCCCAGGCTTCTGGCGGCATGCGGCGGTGATCCGTCCCAGTCAAGGTGACGGACCACTGAGCCAGGAAGCACGGCAGCCGGCGACGCGGCCTGGCCCATCAGTTGAAACGGTGGCATGCGAGGGACTCTAGGTGTGATTGGACAGATCAATGTCAGGCATCCGGTGCGCGCGGGCGACGGCCTGTGAACGGCGCCCGCCCGTCGCCGGGGTGGTGGCAGGACCGGTAGGGTCGCCGCGGTGGCGAAGGCGCGATGCGGATCGATCGCTGCGGGCGCCTAGGCCACCGTTCAGAGTTCGGTGGGGTGCTGAAAAATGTACTGGAGCTGGTCGCCGCAAGGGCTCCATGATTCCCCGTACTCGGACAGCAAACCACACTTTATGGGCGACTTTCGAATGCGGCAGGACGGCCGGAAGGGCCGATGGATTCTGGGTGTATCGTTGATCAGGGTCAATTGAGTCGCAAGCGGGCGGGATCTCCACGCAACATCCATCCAGGCTCCATGCAATCTCCATCTGGCGACGCAACACTGACCTGCGAAGGGCACGTGTGCAGGCCCTCTTCCCGCAGTCAGGAGCGTCAGAGATGAACAGGAGAGAACTACTCGCGGTGGCCGCCAAGGCGCTGGCAGTGGCCAGCTGCGGTGCGGCTGGCCGGGCCATGGCGGCAGTGGGCGAGCAGCCGAAGTCTGTCGTGGTGATTGGTGCGGGCATCGCCGGACTGACCTGCGCCTACGCTTTGCGAGATCAGGACCTGCTCGTCCTGGAGCCTGGCGGCTCAGCCGGTGGCCGCACGCTGTCCGGTCATCACGCCGGCTATACCTATGCCAAGGGCACCGAGTACCTGGGCAAGCTGGACGGAGCGCTGGAGACCCTGGCTGATGATCTCGGGCTGGAGCCCTGTGAGATTCCATCACCGATGGACGCGCAGTTCGATGGCCAGCGTTTTCACTACGGCCAGAGCGGGCTGCGACGCTACCTGGTCCAGAACAGCGACGCCGCGACGTACCGGCGATTCAAGCAGCTGGTGCGGCAGGCCTTCCAGCATTACGACGAAATTCCTTCGCTCGAGTACAACGCCATGAACCGCCGGCTGGACGGCATCACCGCCCTGCAGTGGTTGCGGGAGAACGGCATTCCCGAGGTGTTCCTTCGCAAGTACAACGTGAGCGCCAAGGGCCTGTTCGGCGCAACGCTGAACGAGATCTCGGCCCTGAGCTTTCTGCCGGAGGCGGCCTTCGACTACGGCGACGCCGAAGGAGATGCCGATGACACCGAAGATGCGGATGAGCCCGAACGCTCGGGTGCCTATTCCTTCAAGACGGGCATCACCGAGCTCACGGACGCGCTCGCGCGCGCCCTGGGCGAGCGGCTGCGTCTTGGGTGCACCGTCACCCGCGTCCGACCGGTCGGCGAGTTGTTCGAGGTGACGTACCAGGATGCACGAGCGGGTGAGGTCACGGTGATGACGCGCAAGGTCGTGCTGGCGACGCCCGCGCCCGTCACGCTGGCGATTGCCGAGCAGGCGCTGACTGAGGAGCGACGACGGCTGCTTCAGTCGGTGCGCTATGCCGCCTACGCTACGGTAGCGCTCTTCACGGACGAACCGATCTTTGACAGAGCCTTCGACCTGGCGGTGCCGGACGGCTACGTCTTCACCGATGTCTACGATGCCACCTGGGTCGAGCGGCTTCACGATCGCGCTCGTCGTTTGCCGCGCACGGGCATCGCCTCGGTGTACGTGGCGCCGGCCAGTGGACAGGATCGATCGCTGCTTGAATGGAGCGACGAAGTGTTGCTCCGCAAGCTCTATGTCGATCTGGAGAAGGTCTTGCCGGGCGCCGCTCAGCGGGTGGTCGGCCACGACATCCAGCGCTTCTCCCACGCCTACCCGATCATGTCGCTCGGTGCTTACGGCCGGCTTCTCCAGCTGGATCGTTTGAACGAAGGGCCGCTCGTCCTGGCGGGGGACTACACGATCTACCCGACCTTCGAGGCGGCTGCGCAGAGCGGGTTCATCGCGGCCGAGCGCATCCGCGCCTAGTTTGAAATGACGGGCAATGGCTTACAAGCCCTGTTCGCGATGCAGGCGGTCGTGCACGCGGCGTGTCGCCCGCCACACGCCCCACAGGACGAGTGGGATCAGCGCACCCGCAGTCATTTCTGGCTGAATGGCCAGGCCCGCCCCTTTGAGCGCCTTGGCGCCATACAGCAGCAGGCTCACCACGTAATAGGAGATGGCGGCGATTGACAGCCCCTCCACGGTGGTCTGCAGGTTCAGTTGCAGCTGCTGCCCTCGCGTGAGGCGGGCGAGCAGCTCCTGGTTCTGGGCCTCCGTGGCGATGTCGACACGGGTGCGCAGCAGGGCGCTTGTGCGCTCGATTCGCTGGGACAGCGAGGCCAGGCGCTGAGCCGTCGAAGCCACGGTCGCCATGGCTGGTGAGAGCCGTCGCTGGATGAAGTCCCCCGGCGTCTGCGTACCCGGGATGGCTTGCTCTCGCAGGTCGTTGATGCGTTGGCGCACGAGCTCGGCGTAGGCCTGCGATGCAGAGAACCGGTACATGTGCTCCGCGGTGGCGCGCTCGACGCGCGCGGCCAGGTGAATCAGCGTGTCCAGCAGCGCCTGCTCGGTGTCAGCGCGCGTTTCCAACTGGCCGATGATCTCCGCCAGGCCAGACTCCGCACGCAGCAACATCGGCGATAGGGATTTGGTGACGGGGAGTCCCCGCAGCGCCATCAGGCGATAGACCTCGAGTTCCAGCAGCCGTTGCGATACCCGACCTACACGCGCCGGCGTGATGCCCTCGGGGGCGAGTACCAGCATGCGTTCGAAGCCGTCCTTGCGAAGGCGGAAATCGCTCATCACCATCGTCCGAGCCTGACCCAAGAGCGCCGCCAGCGCATCCTGCCCTCCCAGCCAGCGCTGACCCAGGGCCAGTGCCGCCGGCGGGTCATCGAGCGGGTGCTCCAGCATCGCAAGCTGAATGGCCGACACCGTGCTGCCAGGGATGGCCGCGAGCCAGGCGGGGTCGATGCCCATGGCTGATCCAAGGTCCGGGTTGCTGGCCGTGAGGCCGAGACTCTCCGGCAAGGGAGACACCACGGAGTAGCGGGTGAACTCGGTGTGCCGCTCCCACTTCAAGGTGTAGCCGCCCAGATGCAGTCGAAGAAAGTTGGCCTGAACATCGGAGGCGCTGAGAGCCTGCTGGCCTGGAAGCATCCGAAGATGGGCGAGTTCGAGCTCGCGTGGCACATCGCGGTTCAGCACCGCGACGAAAGTCACCAGTGCCGGTGTGCGGATCCGCGCAGGTGGACGAGCATGCACCTCGTTATGCAGCTCGGTCCGCAATGCATCGTCGGGCGGAAGCAGGCGCTGCAGGGGCGTGATCGGATCGGCGGACATGGCGATGAAGCGGGCTGACCGGGGGCTTCGAGTATGCGGCGCGCTGCGTCGCAATGCCTCGCTGAATCGGAGAACACTGCTTCCGCGTTTGGCGAACCCGTAGCAGTCGCCTGTGCTCGCCAATCAGGACTGCCTCCGCCTGCGACGAGGCATGGGCAGACAGCTTCTGATCTCTGCCGGGGCGGGGCTGCCTGGGGCCGCCTGTTGCCCGCGTCTGCAATCGGTGGATTCAGCTCAGGCATAGATCGTTGCGCCCGAGCGCATTGGCACCGATGGCTCGCATTTCATTGATTGCTATGGACTCTGAAACCGCCATGGCACTGCTAGTAATGATCCCCACCCGAAGGGGAGGCCCCAGTGGCAAAACGATCAAAGTCAGCAGCGTGCCAGACGCGCAAATTGGAAGCGGCCGGCGTCAATGTCCTCGGCATGGGTTTGTTGGTGACGGTGTTGCCGTTTGCCTTGAAGGCGACGCCGATGGCGGCAGTGTCTTGGATGCTATGGCCCCTGGGACTGCTCTTGTTGGTTGGCGGTGCCGGCCTCCTTTTTGTTGCCCGCAAGAAGCGAGCCCTTAGCGTGCCGATTTCGGCGCTCGATGGTGAATCGGACGTGATCCGCCAGGATCAAACACCGGCGAAGCGTTCGCCAAAGGGAACTTCTTCAGCAGTAGCGGCATCGACGCCTGCGCGACCCGCCGAAGTCCCGGCTGCAGCCGAGCCCGAGGGGCGGCCGGATCGGTGGAGCCCGGCCGTGTTCGACATGATCGAATGGCGACGCTTTGAGGCAGTCGTCGAAGCGCTCTTCAAACAAGCAGGATTTGAGACCAAGTCCCAGTCGCACGGTGCTGATGGCGGCGTCGACATCTGGCTGTACTCCCGGAACCAGCCCGGGGCCCCGGTTAGCCTGGTGCAGTGCAAGCACTGGCAAGGCAAGAAGGTCGGCGTTGACAAGATTCGCGAGTTGCGCGGTGTGATGGCGGCGCAGAACGTGAAGCGAGGCCAGTTCGCGACGACGTCGACATTCACGGCCGACGCCATGGCCTTCGCCTCGGAAAACGGCGTGAACTTGCTGAGCGTCGACAAGCTGCTTCAGCTCATCGCGTCACGGACTCCAGAGCAGCAGGCCGAGCTGCTCACCGTCGCGCTGGAGGGCGAGTACTGGCGGCCTACCTGCGTCAATTGCGGTGTCAAGATGGTGGATCGAGTGCCCCGCAATGGCGGCGCTCCCTTCTGGGGATGCCCGTCCTTCCCGAAGTGCAAGACGACCCTGCCGATGCGCTCTGCTTAGGCTTCGCTGTTGGCTTGGGCACGTGTTTACGACTTTGGCTCGATGAGGAGCAAGTTCTGCATCCGGCCGACTGGCAAGGAACCTAGGCCTGTGTTTACGACTTTAATTGCCAAGAACAACTGACCGGCAGGAATGAAGTCCGTCGCTGAGGAGCAAGGTCCGTCGGACGTGACGGAAGAAGGGGCCGGGAGGCCCCTTCTCCTTTTGAGCTCACGTGTGCCGGTGGTGATTGGGATGAGGAAGGGCAGCCATGCAGCGATGTCGGTCGATGTCAGGCAGGGTTCTTCCGGTGATGTGCTGCTGACGTCAGGCGCAAGACTGGCGCAGCCCAGCGTGATCGGTCTCCGGGCGGGGCCTGCCATCGGGAGCGCCCGGCGTCGACCCGTCGTCACCGGCTGACATGCCCGATGGCGCGACGCGCGGGGCCGATGGGGGCGCCGCGTCGACGTTGATGCGTTGCCCTCCCGGTGGCGCCGTGCTGTTCCTCCGGGAAGGCCGGGATCGCGCCTAGGCGTGACGGCAGCGCCCGGTGACCCGCCTCGTCGGGAAAGCCGCGGCGGCGGGTCGTACTCGGCGGCGACCAGATCACCCCGGGCCAGGTCTGGGTGATGCTGCTTCCCGCCGGCCCGCATGAAGTTGCCAGTGCAGGCATGCCGGGTGCCGCCGCGCAGGGGGTGTCCTGTTGGCGTGCAGGCGGTGAGTCAAAACGCCCAATGTCCGCCGCGCGGGCTTGCTGTCAAGATGGACGATGTCGTGCAACAACCAGGAATGCTCGGGTGGATTGGGTTCTCGTCGTCTTCGTGCTGTTCAAGGGTCTGGTCTTCGTCACAGGCATGGTCTTCGCCATCAAGTGGCATTACGACCGCGAGAAGATGACGGTGGACCGGCGCGCGCTGCTCGGCATGGGCGCCAAGTACCTGGCCGTGTTCATGCTGTTGCTCCTCGTCGTGCTGTTCCTGACCTTCGGACTGGCCAGGACGCTCGGCATGGACCTGAGCCTTCCTTGAGGGCCGAGGAACTCGCGCGCTTGCGGCGGGTGATGTCGGACGGGGAGCCCGCCGGCCGGGCCGCCAGCGCTCAAGGACGGCGCCCGGCCAGGCGGCTCTTCAGGCCTGATGACGCGGGCGGCCACGCTTCGTCTGAAGCTCCGGCCCGCTGTTGAAGGGACGCTCTGCCGCGCGTGTCGTCAGTCGCCCTGCGGAGCTGCATGCCCGCTGCCCGGTACGACGCAGGCGTCGACCCTGCGGGCCACCGCTGTCGTTCATGACCGGCTGCCCGGGCTTTCACCTCGCGTCCCGCACTCAGGCGGAACGACTCACCAACGCCCGGAGCCTGTCGACCCCCACCGGTTCCTCCGCCATGAGGGGAACCACGGCGTAGCGCCTCGCGTGCTGCTGCGCCACGGCCTCGATGAAGGGCCGCTCCCGGGCCGCCCGAGCACGCAGCAAGGGTGACTGCGTCCGCGTGACCGCCACGCTGTTGTTGACCACCCAGGCCCAGGGCTCGACGCCGGCCCGGCGCAGATCGTCCTGCAGCGCGGCGGCCTCCTGCACGGGCGTGTTCTCGGCGAGCGTCGTGATCAGCACCCGGGTGCGGGCCTCGTCCTGCAACTGCATCATGGGTGTCGTGAAGTGCACGCCCGAACCCGACATCTGCCGCGCAATCTCGCGGTGATAGGCCCCGGTGGCATCCAGCAGCAGCAGGGTATGCCCGGTCGGGGCGGTGTCCATCACGACGAACTTGCGGCCGGCCTCGCGGATGATGCGCGAGAAGGCCTGGAAGACGGCGATCTCCTCGGTGCAGGGCGAGCGCAGGTCTTCCTCCAGCAAGGCGCGGCCCTGGGCGTCCAGGTTCTTGCCCTTGGTCGCCAAGACCTGCTCGCGGTAGCGCTGGGTCTCCACGTGCGGGTCGATGCGGCTGACGGTCAGGTGCTCCATCTGGCTCGCCAGCGTCTCCGCCAGGTGTGCGGCTGGATCGGACGTCGTGAGATGCACCGGCATGCCTCGTCGCGCCAGGTCGACGGCGACGGCCGCTGCCAGCGTCGTCTTGCCCACGCCGCCCTTGCCCATCACCATGATGAGCCCGTGCCCCGGCGCCGCCAGGTCATCCACCAGCTGGGCCAGCGTGGGTGCCGAAAGAGGCGCGTCGGGAGCGGCGCTGGCGGCCTCCCCCAGCGGGGCCGCAGCATCCAGGAACTGACGCAGCGCCGCGAGACCGACCAGGTCGAAGGCCTTCAGCGGAACCTGGTCCATCGGCAACTCGCCAAGAACCTCGGGCATGGCGGCGAGGGCGGCTTGCTCGCGCTGCACCACGGCGGCGGCCAGGGGATCGTCCGCGCCTTCGGCGGCAGGCATGACACCGTTGATGACCAGGTGCTGCCGTGTCAGGCCGATGCGGGCCAACTCCTCATGGGTGCGTGCCACCTCGCGCAAGGTCGAGGCCTGGGCGCGGGCCACGAGGATCAGGCGTGTGCGAGCCGGATCGGCCAGGGCCTCCACGGCCGCCTTGTACTGCGCGCGCTGCTTCTCCAGGCCGGCCAGGGGGCCGAGGCAGGAGGCATCGCCCTTGCCGGCCTCCAGGAAGCTGTTCCAGGCGCCAGGCAGCTGGAGCAGGCGGATGGTGTGCCCCGTCGGCGCCGTGTCGAAGATGACATGGTCGAAGCGCTGGACCAGCGACGCGTCGGTGAGCAGGCCCGTGAACTCGTCGAAGGCGGCAATCTCCGTGGTGCAGGCCCCGGAGAGTTGCTCCTCGATGCCCTGGACGACATCGGCCGGCAGCACGCCTCGCACCGGCCCGACGATGCGGTCCCGGTAGCCCTGGGCGGCGGCCTGCGGGTCGATCTCCATGGCCCAGAGCTTGGGCACCTCAGGCACCGCGGTGATCTGGTTGCCGATGCGGATGCCAAAGACCTGGCCCACGTTGGAGGCCGGGTCGGTGCTGACCAGCAACACACGCCGGCCGGCCTCCGCCAGCTTGACGGCCGTCGCGCAGGCGAGGGACGTCTTGCCGACGCCCCCTTTGCCGGTGAAGAACGCGAAGCGGGGCAAGTCGTCAATGAACTTCATGGAGCCTCCCGGTTCAGCAGCACTTGCTGCCGCTGCAGCAGCTGCCGGCATTCACGCTGTCGCCGGCGGCCGTCAGGCCCGTCCATTGCGCCAGCTGCTGACGGCTCGGATTGCGCCCCGCGAGCACGACTTGACCGTCCAGCAAGGTGATCGGCAAGGCGTCCTGCCCGGACCGCTCCAGGAAGCCGCGCACGGCCTCGTGCTGGGCAAATGCCAGGGGCTGCTGGGCCAGGTTGAAGCGCTCAATGGACGCCCCCTGACTCTTGGCCCAGTCGACATCGGCCGCCGCCTGGACCAGTTGGGCGTCGACATCCTGGCCGCAGACACCGCTGCTGCAGCACAGGGCGGGATCGAAGATCTGGAGGGTGGGCATGGTGAGCTCCTGAGGTTGTGGCCGTCGAACCGACACAAGGTTCGCGCAAAGTCCGGGATTGCGACTTGCCTTGCATCAATATTTCCAATTCTATAGAATTATCAACCTATGGAAGAACAACAAGTCGTCCGTTCCCTCGCGGCCCTGGCGCAAGCCCATCGGCTCAAGGTGTTCCGTCTGCTGGTCGTCGCGGGCCCACAAGGTCTCACGCCAGGTGCCATCGCAGAAGCGCTGGAGGTGCCGGCTGCAACCCTGTCCTTCCATCTGAAGGAACTGAGCCACGCGGGTCTGGTGACGCAGGAGCGAATCAGCCGCAATGTGGTGTACCGCGCCGCCTTCGAGCAGATGAACGAACTGCTGGCCTTCCTGACCGAGAACTGTTGCCTGGGCGAGAGCTGCCTGCAGACCCAGACATCCCCCTGCCGCTGCTGACCCCTCATTCGAGCCACCGCTGAGCCCAACGCCGCCTCCGACCGACCATGACCACCAACGTCCTCATTCTCTGCACTCACAACTCCGCGCGTAGCGTGCTCTCTGAAGGCATGCTCAGCCACTTGGCTGCCAAGCTGGGCAAGGACGTCAAGGCCTTCAGCGCCGGCAGTGCACCCAGCGGCCGCCTCAACCCCTTCGCGCTCGAAGCGCTGACCCAGGCGGGTGTCGATGTCAGCGGCTACCGCAGCAAGAGCTGGGACGAGTTCACCACGCCCGAGGCTCCGCCCCTGTCCATCGTGATCACCGTCTGCGACAGCGCGGCCGCGGAGCAGTGTCCGGTCTTCTTCGGCGGACACGGCCAGCCGGTGAAGGTGCACTGGGGCTACCCCGACCCCTCCAATGCCGAAGGTGGCGACGAGGGCAAGCGCCGCGCCTTCGAGCTGACGCGCCAGGCCATCGGCTACCGCATGCTGCAGCTGCTGGCACTGCCGCTGGAGACCCTGAGCAAGGCCGAGCTGCTGGCGGCGCTCCAGGCCATCGCCAAAAGCTGAGGCAGACCATGACTGCACGCACCTCCCAGAAGCTGCTGGCCGAAGGTCTGGGCACTGCGCTGCTGCTGGCCGTGGTGATCGGCTCCGGGATCATGGCTGAGCACCTGTCGGGCGGCAACGTGGCCCTCGCGCTGCTGGCCAATGCGGCGGCCACCGTGGGCGGCCTCTATGTGCTGATCGAGGTGTTCGGCCCGCTCAGCGGCGCGCACTTCAATCCGGCGGTCTCGCTGGTGATGGCCGCCCGTGGCGAGCTGCCCATGGGCCTTCTCGCGCCTTACGTGCTGGTCCAGCTGCTCGGCGCCATGATGGGCGCCTGGCTGGCGCATGCCATGTTCGACCTGAGCATCCTGCAGTGGTCGGGCAAGCTGAGGGGCGGCGCGGGGCAGTGGATCGCCGAAGCCGTGGCCACCTTCGGGCTGTTGCTGGTGATCCTGCGCGCGCCGGCCGGCCGGGCCTCGTCCCTCGTCGCCGCCTACATCGGGGCGGCCTACTGGTTCACGGCCTCCACGTCATTTGCCAATCCCGCCGCGGTGTTCGGCCGCATGTTCAGCGACAGCTTCGCCGGCATCGCTCCCGCCAGCGCACCCGGCTTTGTGCTGGCGCAACTGGTGGGCGCGGGGCTTGCCGTCGGCGTGGCGCGCCTGCTCTCGCCCAGGGGCGCATCGGCTCGGGACTCGGATGAAGAACCGAGGCAGGCGCACAAGACCTGACCCCCTGATCCCCTGACGCACGGGGCCGCGGCCCCGTTCTCTTGACCCAGATAGTTGCTATTGACAACCTATGGGGAGCTTCCTATCGTGCGCTCAAGTCGTTGCTATACACACCCACATGCCTCAAGCATCCGCTCCCTCTCCGTCCAGCCCTGGCAGCCTGCTGCGCGAGGTGGCTCGCCTCTACACGCGGGCCCAGCGCGTGGTCGCGGACTGCTGCAGCACCACCAGCACCCAGTGCCACCTGTTGACCGAGCTGGCGCGCTCCGGGCCCTTGTCGCTGTCGGAGCTGGGCACGCGGGTCAGCCTGGAGAAGAGCTGGGTGTCGCGCGCGGTGGAGGCCATGGCAGCGCGTGGCTGGGTGACCAAGGAGCCGAACCCGTCCGACGCAAGGAGCTGGCTCGTCACGCTCACCGCCGACGGCGTGCGCACCGTCCATGCGCTGAACCACACGCTCGACGCCCACGCGGACCAGTTGCTGGACCGCCTGGGTGAGCGCCAGCGCGCTGCCGTCGAGCAATCCCTGTTGCTGCTGCTTCAGGCCCTGCGGGAGGACCAGGCCGCCATGTGCTGCCTCCCGCCGCCCGAGGCCCAGGACGTCACGAACGTCAAGGACACACCCTCATGTTGTTGAACCCACTCTCCCTGCGCCAGGCTGGCGCCTCCGACTGGCCCGCCATCGAAGCCCTGCTGCTGGCCAACAAGCTCCCCGTCGAAGGGGCACGCGAGCACCTCGCGACCTATGTGCTGGCCATTTCAAACGGCGACGTCGTCGGCTGTGCCGGCGCCGAGGTCTATGGCGCCGTGGCGCTGCTGCGCTCGGTGGCCGTGGCCCCGGGGCTGCACAAGAAGGGCATCGGCCGGCTGATGCTGCAGACGCTGCTGCAGCAGGCGCGCGCCCGGGACATCGCCTCGCTGCACCTGCTGACCGTCACCGCGCCGGAGTACTTCGCGCAGTTCGGCTTCAAGCGCGGCAGCCGGGAAGACGCGCCGGCGGCCCTCAAGGCCTCGGCCGAGTTCCAGGGCGCCTGCCCGGCCTGCGCCGCCTTCATGAGCCTGACCCTGCGTGAGCTGCCGAAGCGGGACGGCGATCTGCCGGTCGCGGTGCTCGGTGCGGGCCCGGTGGGACTGGCCGCGGCCGCCCAGCTGATCGAGCGCGGCCTGCCCTTCGTGGTGCTGGAAGCCGGTCGTGAGGTGGGCACCCATCTCCTGGACTACGGCCATGTGCGCCTGTTCTCCCCCTGGCGGTACAACGTCGACGCCAGCATGGCCCGGCTGCTGGCGCCGACCGGCTGGATGGCTCCGCCTGACGCCGAACTGCCGTTTGCGGCCGAGGTCGTCGAGCGCGTCCTGAAACCCTTCGCCGCACTGCCGGCGGTGGCCGGCGCCTTGCAGCTCGGGGCGCGTGTGACCGCCCTCAGCCGCGAGGGCTACGACAAGGTCAAGAGCACCGGGCGGGAGCAGGCCGCGTTTGTCGTGCGCTATGTGCAGGACGGGCGCGAGCGCAGCGTGCGTGCTCGTGCCGTCATCGATGCCACCGGCACCTGGCGCACGCCCAATCCCCTGGGCGCCCATGGCCTGCCAGCGCTCGGTGAAGCGGCGGCGGCGTCTCAGATCTTCTACGGCATCCCCGATGTGCTCGGCGCGCAGCGCCTGCGCTACACGGGCAGGCGGACCCTGGTGGTGGGCGCCGGGCACTCGGCCGCCAACGCCCTGCTATCCCTGGCCGAGCTGGCCCGGGAGGCCCCGGGCACCCGGCTGGCGTGGGCGGTGCGCTCGCCCTCGCTGCAACGCGTCTTCGGCGGTGGCAGTGCGGATGCGCTGCCTGCGCGCGGCGAGCTCGGCAGCGCGCTGCAGCGCCTGCGCGAGAACGCGGAGCTGGAGTTCTTCAGCGGCCTGCACATCACCGAGATCCGCCGGGAGGCGTCGGGCCAGCTGACCGTCCTGGGCACGGATGCGCAGCAGCGGCCCATCGAAGTGCCCGGCATCGACGAGATCATCTGCGCCACCGGCCAGCGCCCCGACCTGCGCATCGGCAGCGAGCTGCGCCTCAAGCTCGATCCCTGGCTGGAGTCCACCGAGGCCCTGGGCCCGCTGATCGACCCGAACCTGCACAGCTGCGGCACCGTACGGCCCCATGGCCATCGGGAGCTGTCGCATCCGGAGCCGGGCTTTTACACCGTGGGCGTGAAGAGCTATGGCCGTGCGCCGACCTTCCTGATGGCCACGGGCTTCGAGCAGGCGCGCTCCGTCGTCGCTGCGCTGGCGGGTGACCTGGAGGCCGCCGACCGGGTCGAGCTGGACCTGCCGGAGACGGGCGTGTGCTCCCTCGGCGCCGACCATGCGGATGCCGGCAGCAGCGCCTGCTGCGGCGCCCCAGGCGAGACGAGGCCTGCCGCGGAGGCGCCTGCCGAGGTGGCCTCACCGCTCGCGATCACGGCCCCGGCCAGCGCGTCCTGCTGCGGCCCCCAGCCCGCACGGGACGCGGCAGCCCCTGCCTCCCGGTGCTGCGGCTGAGCATGCGCCAGCGTCGCGCCACGACCGTCATGGCCCTGGGCCTGGCCCAGACCCTGGCCTGGGCCTCGTCCTACTACCTCCCGGCGATGCTGGCCCAGCCCATGGCCCGCTCGCTGGGGCTGGATGCGCCGGACGTCTTCGCGGCCTTCTCGGTGGCCCTGGTGGTGTCCGCGCTGGTCGGTCCGCGTGCCGGACGCATGATCGACCAGCAAGGCGGCCGGCGCGTGCTCGCGGGCACGAGCCTCCTCTTCGCGAGCGGCCTGGCCCTGATGGCGACGAGCACGGGCTTCACCAGCCTGCTGCTGGCCTGGGGGGTCATGGGCCTCGCGATGGGCAGCGGGCTGTACGAGGCCGCCTTCGCGACGCTGGTCCGGCTGCATCGGCTGGAGTCCCGCCAGATGATCACCGGCATCACCCTCATCGCCGGCTTCGCCAGCACGGTGGGCTGGCCGCTGAGTGCCTGGCTGAGCGCGCAGTGGGGCTGGCGGGAGGCCTGCTGGACCTGGGCGGCGCTGCATGTGCTGGTGGGGCTGCCGCTGAACCTGAGCCTGCCGCGGGCCGAACCGGCACACGATGCGGCCGGACCAGGCCCAGGCTCGCGTCCGGGCGATTCGGGCGATTCGGGCGAGCCGGCGACCGCCACCGAGCCGGGCCTGGGCGCCGTGCTCGCGCTGTCCTTCGTGTTCGCCTCGACCTGGTTCACCAGCACCGCCATGGCCGCGCACTTCCCGCGCTTGCTCCAGGGCTTCGGGATCGGCGTGGCGGGTGCCGTGGGCATTGCTGCACTGATCGGCCCCTCGCAGGTGGCCGCGCGCCTGTTCGAGTTCGGCTTCCTGCGCCGCGTGCATCCGCTGCTGTCGGCCCGCCTGGCCACGTTGGCGCATCCGCTCGGCGCCCTCGGGCTTCTGATCCTCGGCGGCCCGGCGGGGGCGGCCTTCGGCCTCCTGCATGGGGCAGGCAATGGCGTGCTGACCATCGCCAAGGGCACCCTGCCGCTGGTGATCTTTGGCGCGCAGGGCTACGGCCATCGGCAGGGTCTGTTGATGCTGCCGGCGCGCGTCGCCCAGGCCTTTGCGCCGTGGCTGTTCGGTCTCGCGCTGGACCGCTGGCAGGGGCAGGCCCTCTGGCTCACCGCCGCGCTGGGCCTGCTTGCCTTCGGGACGCTGATGCGGCTGGGGCGCCTGCAGACGACGCCGCCCGCGACCTCGGGTCCTTGAGGCCCAGGGACGCCGCCCTGCCGTCCCCGCGGGGTGAGAGGCCCGTGCTGATGGCGGCCCCGCCGGCTCGCTGCATCGCGAAGGCCCCCGCTCCGGCGGAGGGCCCCTCTGCGGGGCGTGGGCCCACAAGGCGGGCCCCACGGCGAGATCGCGCGGCGTGCCGCCAGGCCCAGGGGCCCCGCCGCCGCATAAAATCCCCGCGCTCCTCGTCTATTTGCGGGCCTCTCCCACGCCCGCCCCCACGTCATGCCCAAAACTCCACACAAGCCTTTCGTCATCGGTGTCGCGGGGGGCAGCGGCAGCGGCAAGTCGACGGTGACACGCCAGGTGCTGGCCGCCATCGGGTCGGAGAACGTGGCGGTGGTGATGCAGGATGACTACTACCGGGACCAGTCCCACATGCCGCCGGAGGACCGGCGCAAGCAGAACTACGATCATCCCGATGCCTTCGACTGGCCGCTGATGGCGCAGCATCTGGCCGCGCTGCGCAAGGGCGAGGCGATCGAGATGCCGGTGTATGACTTCGCGGCCGACAACCGCTCCAGCGAAACCATCACCGTGAAGCCCGCACCGGTGATCGTGGTCGAGGGCCTCTTCGCGCTGTACGACACCAAGCTGCGCAACATGATGTCGCTGAAGATCTATGTGGACACGGCCTCGGACGTGCGCTTCATCCGGCGCCTGCAGCGCGACATCTCGGAGCGTGGCCGCAGCACCGAGTCGGTGGTGAACCAGTATCTGGACACCGTGCGCCCCATGCACAAGCAGTTCATCGAGCCGACCAAGCGCAACGCCGACGTGATCCTGCCGCATGGCGCCAACGGCCCGGCGGTGGACATCATCACCACCAAGGTGAAGAGCCTGCTGCTCGACGATGCGCGCGGCTGAGCGCGGGGCATCCCGATTCGCTGAACGGCTCCCCGCTCACGCCTGACCGTTCGCGACCCGCCTCACTCGGCCGCCGGCGGCTCGCCTTCCGTGTGCCGGTCCGGCTCCGTGGTGCGGAGGATCTCGTTCAGCACGGAGGTGGCGTAGTTGCCGGCGGGCAGCGAGAAGGTCAGCACCAGCTGCTGGGCTTGCGGCCATTCCCACGTCATGTCCGCCGGGCTTGCCACGAGGGCGCGGCGCTCCTGGTCCAGGCCGGCGTGCTCCATGCCGTCGCACAAGGTGGCGTGTCGCGCCGCCACGCCCATTTCCAGCGCCTGGGCCTCCTCGGTGGTGCTCACGCGGCCCCGGCCCCAGAGTGGACCGGTCGGCCGGCCGGCCTCGTCCATCACGTCGCCGGGCAAGGTCTGACCCCAGCGCCCCTGCTGGATGCGCAGCGCCAGCACCTCATTGAAGACGAAGGAGCGCACCGCGGACAGGTAGATGCCCTTCTTCTTCGGATTGCGCACGCGGATCTCGCGCGCCAGCATGGCCCGGCCCTGTTCGACATTGCCGCCGTCGTGGCCGAAGCGCTGGGCGCCGAAGTAGTTGGGCACGCCTTGCGCCGCGATGGCCTGGAGATTGGCCTCGATGGCCTCGCGGTCCCCGGCCACGTCACGCAGCACGATGCGGAAGCGGTTGCCCTGCAGGTCACCGGGGCGCAGCTTCTTCACGTGGCGGCTCTGGCTCAGCACCTTGAACTCCGGGTGCTGCAGCTGGGTCAGGTCGGGCGTCTCGCCCTTGGGCAGATAGAGGCTGAACCACTGGCGGGTGATGGCGTAGCGGTCCTTGAGGCCGGCATAGCCGACATCCCACGGCTGCACGCCCGCGGCCGCGGCCAGCTGCTCGGCCACGAAGGCGGTATTGGCGCCGTTCTTCTCGACGTCCAGCCAGACGTGCTCGCCCGCGCCGGAGGGAAGCTGCAGCGGCAGCTCTGTGACGATGAAGTCCTCGTTGAGGAGCTTCAGGGTGGCGCTGGCGCCGCTGGCCGGGTAGGCATTGGGCCAGTGCGGCAAGGTCGTGTAGTGAGAATCGGTCATGAGTGGGCTGACGGCGCCAGCTGGAGATGGGGACAGGCTGTCCATCCGACCAGGGGCCGGCCAGGCGGTGATTCTCGCCGACCCGCATCGCCACACGCAGAGCGCGACGGCCCTCCGACGCGGGGCGACGGCTTTGGCATGCCGACGCGGCTCAGGCGCGGGTCGCCATGCCCCGCCACGAGGCGGGCACGACCGTACCTCGTGGGCCCCCGGTGCGTCCTTGGCGGACGAGGGGCCCCTGGCGGTGAGTCGGTGCCTCGACGGCCCCCCCGGTACAGGGCCGTGCCGATCGCCCATGCGGCCAGCAACACGAAGAGGAGGGCCCGGTGGAGGAGGCGCTTCGATCGGCGGCGACCGTCGTGGCCGAGGCCCGTGCGGGGCTGCAGTGTCTGGAAGAGCCATTCACCGGCCATGGCAACGCCGCCGAGGGTCAGCGGCGCCAGGAGCCCTTGCCACCAGGCCAGACCAGGCGGCGCCTTGCGCGACAGCCGCTGGACGGCCCTCGACAGGCCGCCAATGAGCAGCCCGTCGACGTAGGCAAGGCCTGCCAGGCAGATCGCAGCTTTCAGGGGAGGGCGCCGTGACAGGGGGGCGGCCCGTCTGAATGCGGGATGTTGGGGGCGAGTGTCGATCGGTGATTCGCCCTGCCGAGCCGAGGCGCGCGGGGGCGGGCGTTCACACGCGATGTTCAGGTGCCCGGGCTGGGTTCGCCAAGCCGGGGTCCTGAGGGGCGGCATGTTGCCATCCGGCGGCCACCGCGGCTCCGGTGATAATCTCGCCGACATGAAGCGCCTGCTCGCCCTCCTCATTGCCGTGCTGCTGCCACTCCAGCTCTCCTGGGCCGTGGCCGCGACGTACTGCGAGCATGAGACGACGGCGCAGGGCGCGCAGCACTTCGGACATCACGCGCATGTCCATGCGGATGCCAAGCCGGCCGGGCTCGGCAAGCTGGCCGCGGACCTGGACTGCAGCTTCTGCCATGCAGGCTCGGTGGCTTCCTTGCCCGGGCTGGAGGCGCCGCCGCTGGCAGCGCTTCGTGCCGACGTGCCCCGATCCCTCGGGGACGCCAAACGTCCCTCAGCGCCACAGCGCACGCCCGATCGCCCTCAGTGGCCGCGTCTCGCCTAGCCGGCGAGACGTCTGAAACTCCCGTCATGCCGTCTCGCCGAATCCCGAGGTTTCAACCGATGAGATTCGATGAGCAGACTCCTATGGCCGCTCGGGCTGGCGGCCGCCATGCACAGCCCTGTCCCGGCGTGGGCACAAACGCCCGCGCCCCTTTCCACTTCCACTTCCACTTCCACTTCCACTTCAACCACCACGCCGGCTGACGCTGCCCCCGCGGCGCCTGCGACCTCACCCCTGACGCTCGAGCAGGCGCTCTCGCAGGCCCTCGCGCGAAGTCCGGCCCTGGCCGCGGCCTCGCGCCAGGTCGAGGCGGCCCGGGCCGCGGCGCAGCAGGCCGGCGCGTGGCGCAATCCGGAGCTCAGCGTCACCGTCGAGGACGCCCGCAGCGAGGCGCGGACGACCACGGTGATGGTCGGCGTGCCGCTGGAGCTCGGCGGCAAACGTCAAGCGCGGCTCACGGCGGCAGCGCGGGCCGTCGGCTTGGCCGAGGCCGAGCTGCGGCGCGCGCGTGCCGAGCTGCGCGCCGGCGTCGCCCAGGCCTTCTTCGCGGCGCTGGTGGCGCAGGAGCGCCTGACGCTGGCCGACGGCGCGGTCGGCATCGCGGCGCGGGCGGCCGAAGCGGCAGGCCGGCGCGTGGCCGCCGGCAAGGTGTCGCCCGTCGAGGCCACGCGGGCCCGGGTGGATCTTGCGCAGGCCCGGCTGGAGCGGGCCGAGGCCCAGGGCGAGCTGCGAATGGCGCACCACGCGCTGGCCGCGCTCCTGGGCGATGTGGCGCCCGCCTTTGGGCGCGTCCAGGGCGAGGCCCGGGCGTGGCCCGAGCGGCCGGGATTCGAGGCGCTGTCCGCGCAGATCGACGAGGCGCCCGCCCTGATGGCGGCCCAGGCCGAGGTCGATCGGCGCGTGGCGCTCGTGGCGGTCGAGCGCAGCAAGGCAAGCCCGGACGTGATGCTCAGCCTCGGCAGCAAGCGTGACGCCTCCACGGGGCGCTCGCAGGCCGTGCTCGGCCTGGCCTTGCCGCTGCCACTGTTCGATCGCAACCAGGGCAGCGTCGTCGAGGCCTCCCGCCTGGCCGATCAGGCCCGGGACGAGCAGCAGCTCGCGCGGCTGAAGCTGCTGGCCGAGCTGCAGGAGGCCTCGACCCGGCTGACCGGCGCCCAGGCCGCGCTGCAGGCGCTGCAGGACACGGTGCTGCCCGCCGCGCAGGAAGCCCATGACGCCGCCAGCCGAGGCTTCGAGGCGGGCAAGTTCGGCTTCCTCGAGGTCCTCGACGCCCAGCGCACGCTGCTCCAGGCACGTGCGCGCTACCTGAACACCCTGGCCGCCGCGCATCAGGCCGCGGCCACCCTGGACCGGATCACCGGCCGTTGAAGGGAACACCCATGAACATCACGAAGAAGCAACAGACCTGGATGGCCGCCGTGGTCGCGGCTGGGCTGCTCGGCAGCGGGGCCGTCCTGTGGACCGGCCGCACCGCGGCGCCGACGCCGGGCGAGCATGCCCACCGGGAGGGCGACTCCCACGCTGACAAGGAGGCCGACAAGAGCGCCGACAAGACCGCAGACTCGGCCGCGGCGCACACCGACGAGGCGGCGCTGATCCGCCTCACCGCCGCGCAGCAGCAGGCGGCCGGTCTCACGGTGCAGGCGGCGGGGCCGGGCACCTTGCGGGCCGTCAGCGATTTCTCCGGCGAGATCCGCTTCAACGAGGACCGCACGGCCCACGTCGTGCCGCGCCTGGCCGGCGTGGCGGACTCGGTGAGCGCCCAGCTGGGCCAGCAGGTCCGCAGCGGGCAGGTGCTGGCGGTCATCGCCAGCCCCGCGCTGTCGGAGCTGCGCAGCGAGCTGCTGACGGCGCAGCGCCGGCAGGAGGCGGCCCTCGCGACGCACGCGCGCGAGAAGCAGCTCTGGCAGGACCGCATCTCCGCCGAGCAGGACTACCTCCAGGCCCAGACCGCCCTGCGCGAGGCGGGCATCGCCGTGGACAACGCCCGGCAGAAGCTCGCCGCCCTGGGGGCCACCGGCGCCGCGGGCAGCCTGAACCGCTTCGAGCTTCGCGCGCCCTTCGCCGGCACCGTGGTCGAGAAGCACCTCTCGCGGGGCGAATCGGTCCGCGAGGACGCCAGCGTCTTCACGCTCTCCGACCTTGGCACGGTCTGGGCGGAGTTCGCCGTGGCGCCGCAGGACCTGGCCGTCGTGCGCGTGGGGCAGCAGGTCGTCGTCACGTCGTCGGCCTTCGAGGAGCAGGTGGCGGGCACGGTGTCCTATGTGGGCGCGCTCCTGGGCGAGCAGACGCGCACGGCACGCGCCCGCGTCACGCTGGCCAATCCACGCGGGGCGTGGCGCCCGGGGCTCTTCGTCACGGTGCGTGTGCTGGGGGCCGAGCAGTCCGTGCCCGTCGCCGTGGCCGCCGACGCGCTTCAGACCCTGGGGCAGCAGACCGTGGCGTTCAAGGTCGTGCCGGGCGGCTTCCAGGCCGTGCCGGTGCGGACCGGCCGCAGCGACGGCCGGACGGTGGAGGTGCTGGAGGGCCTGGTGGCGGGCGACCGCATCGCCGTGGCGAACGCCTTCGTCCTGAAGTCGGAGCTGGGCAAGGCCGGCGCCGCCCACGAGCACTGAAGGGAGACGGACATGTTTGAACGCATCATCCGCTTCTGCGTCGAGCAGCGCTGGCTCGTCATGCTCGCCGTGCTCGGCATGGCGGGCCTGGGCGCCTTCAGCTACACGCGGCTGCCCGTCGACGCCGTGGCCGACATCTCCAACGTGCAGGTCGTCGTCAACACCCAGGCGCCCGGCTACTCGCCCCTGGAGACCGAGCAGCGCGTGACCTTCCCGATCGAGGCGGTCATGGCCGGCCTCCCCGGGCTGGAGCAGACGCGCTCGCTGTCGCGCTACGGCCTCTCGCAGGTGACGGCCATCTTCAAGGACGGCACCGACCTCCACTTCGCGCGGCAACTGGTCAACCAGCGCATGCAGGAGGCGCGCGATCGCCTGCCGGCCGGCGTCACGCCGACCCTGGGGCCCATCTCCACGGGCCTGGGGGAGATCTACCTCTGGACCGTGGAGGCCGAGCCCGGGGCGCGCAAGCCGGACGGCACGCCCTACACCCCGACGGACCTGCGCGAGATCCAGGACTGGGTCATCAAGCCGCAGCTGCGCAACGTCCCGGGCGTCACGGAGATCAACACCATCGGCGGCTTCGAGAAGCAGTACGTGGTCGCGCCCAGCCTGGAGCGACTCGCGGCCTTCGGCCTGGGCCTGGCCGATGTGGTGAACGCGCTGGAGAAGAACAACGCCAGCCAGGGCGCCGGCTACATCGAACGCCAGGGCGAGCAGTACCTGGTGCGCGCGCCGGGGCAGGTCGCCTCGATGGACGACATCCGCGACATCATCGTCGGCACGGCGCAGACACAGGCCATCCGGATCCGCGACATCGGCGACGTCGGCCTCGGCCGCGAGCTGCGCACCGGCGCCGCCACGGAGAACGGGCAGGAGGTCGTGCTCGGCACCGTGTTCATGCTGATGGGCGAGAACAGCCGCCAGGTGTCGCGGGCCGTGGACCGGCAGATGGCGGCCATCAACCGGACGCTGCCGTCCGGCGTGAAGGCCGTGACGGTGTACGACCGCACCACGCTGGTCGACAAGGCCGTGCGCACCGTGCAGAAGAACCTCGTCGAGGGCGCCGCGCTGGTGGTGGCGGTGCTGTGTCTGTTCCTGGGCCATCTGCGGGCCGCGCTCATCACGGCGATGGTGATTCCGCTGTCCATGCTGTTCACGTTCACTGGCATGGTCCAGGCGGGCATCAGCGCCAACCTGATGAGCCTCGGGGCGCTGGACTTCGGGATCATCGTCGACGGGGCCGTGGTGATCGTGGAGCGCTGTGTGCGGCGTCTCGCCCATGCGCAGGCGCAGGCGGGGCGCGAGCTCACGCGCGACGAGCGCTTCCACGAGGTCTTCGCCGCGGCCCGCGAAGCCCGGCGCCCGCTGCTGTTCGGCCAGCTGATCATCATGGTCGTCTACCTCCCCATCCTCGCGCTGACGGGTGTCGAGGGCCGGATGTTCCATCCCATGGCCTACACCGTGCTGCTGGCGCTGCTGGGGGCGATGCTGCTCTCGGTGACCTTCGTGCCCGCCGCCGTGGCGCTGTTCATGGGCCGGCGCGTGGCGGAGCACGACAACCGCCTGATGCAGTGGGCGGCGTCGCGCTACCAGCCGCTGCTGTCGCGCTCGCTCGCGAATGCGCCGGTGGTCCTGACGATCGCCGCCGTGCTGGTGACCTTCTGCGCCGCCGTGGCCACCCGGCTCGGGTCCGAGTTCGTGCCGCATCTGAACGAGGGGGACTTCGCGATCCAGGCGCTGCGCACGCCGGGCACGAGCCTGAGCCAGTCGGTCGCGATGCAGCGGCAGCTGGAGTCGCACCTCCTGGCCCGCTTCCCGGAGATCGAGCGCGTCTTTGCGCGCACCGGCACGGCGGAAATCGCGGCCGACCCGATGCCGCCGAACATCTCCGACGGCTACGTCATGCTCAAGCCCATGGACCAGTGGCCCGAGCCCCGCCGCACGCGGGACGCCCTGCTGGCAGCCATCCGCGAGGCGGCCGACGAGGTGCCGGGGAGCAGCTACGAGTTCTCCCAGCCCATCCAGCTGCGCTTCAACGAGCTCATCTCGGGCGTGCGCTCCGATGTGGCCGTCAAGGTCTTCGGCGACGACAGCGAGGTCCTTGCGGCCACCGCCGGGCGCATCGCGCGCGTCCTGCAGGCCGTGCCGGGCGCAACGGAGGTCAAGGTCGAGCAGTCCACCGGCCTGCCCATGCTGACGGTCCACATCGACCGGGCCCGCGCGGCGCGCTACGGGCTGAACCTGACCGACGTCCAGGACACCGTGGCCACGGCGATCGGCGGGCGCGAGGCGGGCACGGTCTTCCAGGGCGATCGGCGCTTCAGCCTGCTGGTGCGCCTGCCCGACGCGCAGCGGGAGGATCTCGCGGCCCTGCGCCGGCTGCCGGTGCCCCTGCCCCGCGGGCGGGGAGACGGCGCCGGCGGCACCGGCGAGGGGCGAGGGGAGGGCCGCGTGAGCCAGGTGCCGCTGTCGGAGCTGGCGACGCTGGAGCTGGCGCCGGGGCCGAACCAGGTCTCGCGCGAGAACGGCAAACGCCGGCTCGTCGTCAGCGCGAACGTGACGGGGCGCGACCTCGGCTCCTTCGTGGCCGAGGCCCAGGCGGCGATCGAGCGGCAGGTCCAGGTGCCCACCGGCTACTGGACGGCCTGGGGCGGCACCTTCGAGCAGCTGCAGTCGGCCACGCGACGCCTGCAGATCGTGGTGCCGCTGTCGCTGTCGCTCGTGTTCGTGCTGCTCTTCGCCATGTTCGGCAATGTGCGGGACGGCCTGCTCGTCTTCACGGGCATTCCCTTCGCGCTGACGGGCGGCGTGCTGGCGCTGTGGATGCGGGGGATCCCGCTGTCCATCTCGGCCGCCGTGGGCTTCATCGCACTGTCCGGCGTCGCCGTGCTCAACGGCCTGGTGATGCTCTCGTGCATCCGCGGCCTGCGTGAAGAGGGGCGCGACGTGGACGAGGCCGTGCGCGAGGGCGCCCTGACGCGGCTGCGGCCCGTGCTGATGACCGCGCTGGTGGCCTCGCTCGGCTTCGTGCCGATGGCCCTGGCCAGCGGCACGGGCGCGGAGGTGCAGCGGCCCCTGGCCACGGTGGTCATCGGCGGCATCCTGTCGTCGACGGCCCTGACGCTGTTCGTCCTGCCCATTCTTTACCGATGGGCCCATCGCAGGGACGATCCGCGGCAGGACGCCGCCGGCCACCCGGCCGTCGATGGGGAACGCCTGGCCATGCCCTGAGGGCGACGCGGGGCGCGTCGGTGACGGCCCGCCGGTCGTGGTGCGCCTGGCGCGCGTCGCGGTGGCGTCCGAGGCCGGCCCGAACCGGTTGCCGGCGCGCCTGCGGACCTTCGGCGATGAGCCCCGGGAGGCCGGGCGGGACGGCGGGGTCGAGTTGCCGGCAGAGGCCTGCCGGGCGTACGCTTTCTGAATGTCGGCGGCCCGGCGGCCCCACGGGCGCCATCCGATGAGATTGTGTCAATCGAGCGGATAGTCATCCGCAATTGGACCGTCGTTGGCGATTGCAAAAACAATATCACTCATCGCAGCCCCAAGGAGACCGAGACCATGACACAAGACGCCAAGTGCCCCTTCCACCAGGCCGCTGCCCGCAGCACGACGGGCACGCAGTCCAACGCCCAGTGGTGGCCCAATGCCCTGAACCTGGCGATCCTGCACCAGCACCAGCCCGTCTCCAGCCCCATGGATCCGGGCTTCGACTACGCCGAGGCCTTCAAGTCCCTGGACTACCCGGCGCTCAAGGCCGACCTGGCCGCGCTGATGACGGACTCCCAGGACTGGTGGCCCGCCGACTGGGGCCACTACGGCGGCCTCTTCATCCGCATGGCCTGGCATGCCGCCGGCACCTACCGCACCGCGGACGGCCGTGGGGGCGCCAACACCGGCAACCAGCGCTTCGCACCGCTGAACAGCTGGCCGGACAACGGCAACCTCGACAAGGCCCGCCGCCTGCTGTGGCCGATCAAGCAGAAGTACGGCAACGCCATCTCGTGGGCGGACCTCTACATCCTGGCCGGCAACGTGGCCATGGAGACCATGGGCTTCAAGACCTTCGGCTTCGGCGGGGGGCGTGCGGACGTCTACGCCCCGGAGGAAGACGTCTACTGGGGCGCCGAGACCGAGTGGCTCGCCACCAGCGACAAGCCCCACAGCCGTTACCGCGGCGACCGCGAACTGCAGCGCCCGCTGGCTGCCGTGCAGATGGGCCTCATCTACGTCAATCCGCAGGGCCCGGACGGCCGGCCCGACCCGGTGGCTTCCGGCCGCGACGTGCGCGAGACCTTCGCCCGCATGGCCATGAACGACGAGGAGACCGTCGCCCTGGTGGCCGGCGGCCACACCTTCGGCAAGATGCACGGCGCCGGCGACCCGGCCCTGGTCGGTCCCGAACCCGAGGCCGCACCCATCGAGGAGATGGGCTTCGGCTGGGCCAACCGCCTGGGCAGCGGCAAGGGCGTGCACACCACCACCAGCGGCTTCGAGGGCGCCTGGAAGCCCAACCCCACGACCTGGGACATGGGCTACCTCACGACGCTGTTCAAGTACGAGTGGGAGCAGGTGCAGAGCCCGGCCGGCGCGATCCAGTGGCAGGCCAAGAACGTGGCGCCCGAGGACATGATTCCCGACGCCCACGACCCGAGCCGCCGGCACGCACCGCAGATGACCACGGCGGACCTGTCGCTGCGCTTCGATCCGGCCTACGAGAAGATCGCCCGCCGCTTCCTGGCGAACCCGGACGAGTTCGCGGACGCCTACGCCCGCGCCTGGTTCAAGCTCACCCACCGCGACATGGGCCCGAAGGTGCGCTACCTCGGCCCCGAGGTGCCGGCCGAGACGCTGATCTGGCAGGACCCCGTGCCCGCCGTGGACCACCCGCTGGTCGCAGCGCAGGACGTGGTGTTGCTGAAGGATCGCGTGCGGGCCAGCGGCCTGACGGTGGCCGAGCTCGTGGGCACGGCCTGGGCCTCGGCCTCGACGTTCCGTGGCAGTGACATGCGAGGCGGCGCCAATGGGGCCCGCTTGCGCCTGGCGCCGCAGAAGGACTGGGACGTCAACCAGCCGGCGCAGCTCGCCAAGGTGCTGGCGGTGCTGGAAGGCATCCAGGGCCGCTTCAACGCCGAAGCCCCGGGCGGCAAGCGGATCTCGCTGGCCGACCTGATCGTGCTGGCTGGCGCGGCGGGCGTGGAGGCGGCCGCGCAGGCGGCGGGGCAGTCGATCACGGTGCCCTTCACGCCGGGCCGCACGGATGCCGGCCAGGACCAGACCGACGTCGAGTCCTTCGCCGTGCTGGAACCGCAGGCCGACGGCTTCCGCAACTGGCGCCAGGCCTCCTTCGACGTGGCACCGGAGGAGATGCTGCTGGACCGCGCGCAGCTGCTGACGCTCTCGGCGCCGGAGATGACGGTGCTGGTGGGGGGCCTGCGCGTGCTGGGCGCCAACGCCGGCGGCAGCCATGCCGGCGTGCTCACCCAGCGGGTCGGGCAGCTCAGCAACGACTTCTTCGTGAACCTGCTGGACATGTCCACGCAATGGCGCCCGGTGCGCGACAACCTCTACGAGGGCCGCGACCGCAAGACGGGCCAGCCGCGCTGGACGGCCACCCGCGTGGACCTCGCCTTCGGGTCGAACTCGCAGCTGCGCGCGCTGTGCGAGGTCTATGCCCAGCAGGACGGGCAGGCGAAGTTCGTGCGGGACTTCGTCCGCGCGTGGACCAAGGTGATGAACCTCGATCGCTTCGACCTGAAGTGACGGCGGTTGCCGCCGCGCGGGAAGGCTTCAGTTCGGCAGCGCGTGGCAGTTCTCGTCCGCGGTGGCAGCGGTCACCCGGAAGCCCTGGCCCTGCTCGTACAGGGCCAGGCGCCTGCTGAACTGGACGATGGCCTGCGGATCGGCGTCCTCGCCCTTGTAGAGCTCCGGCATCTTCGCCATGGCCCGGCGCTGCAGCCTCGCGGCCTGCGCGAAGTCCCCGGTGCGGGCGACGACGGCGGCCAGGGTGTCCGTGGCGAAGGGATGGCCCTGGCTGATGCGGTAGGCCTCCATCGCGTAGTGCTTGGCCATGTCCAGGTCCGGCTGGAAGCCCGGCTGCTCGCAGGTGGCATGGATCCAGGCCACCTCGTTGGCGGCGGCCTGCGCCACCTCCTCGTTGACGGGCAGGCCGTTCTTCGATGCCAGCGACTCGGCGAACAGGGCGGCCGCCCTCGCGCAGCTGAACTCCACGATGCGGCCACAGAGGTGGTACGTCGCGAGCACATAGGTCGCGTGCTGGTTCTTGCGGGCGGACAGCCGCTGGATCTCCGGCAGCGCCGCGGCGTACTGCCGCTGCTCGATCAGCTGGAAGAGCGGCAGGGGCAGCTCATTGCTCGGCGCCTCGTCCGTGGCGGGGGCCGGGACCTGCGCCGGCGGCTGGGGGGGCGTTTGGGCGACGGTGGCGGCAGGCCCGGCCAGCAGCCAGAGCAGCAGGGCGGACTTCTGGATCATGGGCATCTCCCGGGGCTGAGAAGCGGCCGGGCCGCGAGGGGCGCCGGGCGCTGGGGGCGCGTGGCGGCGGTGCTGTCCCGGGCATCGTACGGGATGGCGCCGCGCCGTGCATCCGCCGGCGTCGGAGCAGACAAGGCCTTTGCCCTGATAATGCGGCCCCTGCGCCCCCGTCGGGCGTCTATGGAAGCATCTGAATGAACAAGAGTGAACTGATCGAAAGCATCGCCAGCAAGGCTGGCATCAGCCGCGCTGCGGCCGGTACCGCCCTGGAAGCGACCCTGGCCAGCATCAGCGAGGCCCTGGTGGCCGGCGACGCCATCGCCCTCGTGGGCTTCGGCACCTTCAAGGTGAGCGAGCGCGCTGCCCGCACCGGCAAGAACCCCGCCACCGGCGCCACCCTGGAAATCGCCGCCTCCAAGTCGGCCAAGTTCACGCCGGGCAAGTCCCTCAAGGACGCGCTGAACGCCTGAGCGCTGCGTCGCTGACGGCTCAAGGGCCGGCCCGCCTCGTGCGGTGCCGGCTCTTTTCATGTCCGGGGTTCACGCCGGCCTCGCGGCGCGGGCCTGCCAGAACGCGACATCCAGCGGCAGGGCCGCGCCGCTGCGCTCGTTGACGAGCCACAGCTGCCGGCCGTCCGCGCTCAGGCGCTGGACTTCGCCCGTGACGCGGCCGGCGCTCACCCGCAAGCCGAGCGCATTGCGCGGGAACTCCGGCGCCGCCGCCAGCGTCTGCAGGGGCACGACGGGGCGGGTGTCCCCCGCGAGGCGCAGGCGCTGCACCAGCGGGGCCATCAGCGGGCTGGCGGCGTCGGCCTCCGAGAGATACAGCAGCACCTTGGCCTGGGCCCGGCTGAGGGCGACGTTGAGCAGGCGGCGGGCGTCCTCCGTCTGCAGGAAGGGCAGGGTGGCGTCGACGGGATCGAAGCACACGGCCGGCGCCTCGCTGCCCTGGGCCCGGTGCACGGTACTCACGCGCACGCCCTGCGCCTCATCGACCCCCCGGGCCTGCAGGGCGCGGCGGATCAGGGCGCGCTGGGCGCGGAACGGCGTCAGCACGACGAGCTCCCGGCCCTGCCACTCGCCGCTGGCCAGGGCCTCGGCCACGGCCTCCGCGATGGCCTCGGCGGACGCCGGGCGCTGCGGGCCTCGGTCATGGGGTGACCAGCGCGGCGGGCCGCTCACCGGCAGGATCTCCACGTGCCGGGCCGCCTCGACGCCGGCCAGCGCGCGCTGCCGCGAGGCAAGCCAGTCCGGACGCTCCCGGGCATCGGCCGCCACCTTCAGGGCGCCGTCGTAGAACACCTCGCTCACCAGCAGGCCGATCGGCGGCGCCATGCGGGACTGCTCGTCCAGCAGCACCACGGACGGCCCCTGTCGCGGCATGTCGGCGAAGGCGGATCGGCCCAGCCAGCGCTGCGCGGCGGGCTCGCGGCTGCGCAGCACGGGCGCGAGCTGCTGCGGGTCGCCCGCGAAGAGGCGCGCCTCGCTCAGCGGCATCAGCAGCAGGGTCTGGGCGCGGCTCAGCTGGCTGGCCTCGTCGAAGACCAGCAGGTCAAAGGGCGGCTCGCCGGCCGGCCCTCCCGCTGGCTCGCCGGCCGCCTGGCCGAGGGACCGCAGCAGGGCGAGGCTGCTGGTGGCGCGGCTGGCCGTCATGGCCGCCAGCCGGCATTCGCGCAGCGCGCGGCGGGTGTCGCCCCGCAGCTGCTCGCGCAGCGCCGCCACGCGATCGCTCCAGGCCTTCAGCGCCTGCGCGTCCTGGCCGGCGGGGCGGGCGGCCTCGGCGCGGCTCAGCGCGGCCAGCAGGCCGGGCTCCGTGGCCGGCAGGAGGTGCTCCCGGCCCTCGAAGGCCGCCGGGTCGAACCGCGTGCCCAGGCGCTGCAGCGTGCCGCGCAGCGTGCCGCGCCGCCCTTTCTCCAGCGCCTTGTCCACGGCGAGCAGGGCCTGGTCCACCGCCTGGTTGGTGCTGGAGATGAGCAGCACGCGCGCCGCCGGCCGGCTCTCCAGGTACTCGGCCAGCAGCACGCCCAGCGTCGTCGTCTTGCCAGTGCCGGGCGGACCCCAGAGGTAGGCGCTGCGCTGCTGCACCAGGGTCTGCAGCGCCCGGTGCTGGGCCTCGCGCAGCCAGCGGAAGGGCGCGCCCGTGAGCGCCGGCCCGGCCGGGGCCGGCAGCGCCTGCGACAGCTCGGATCGCAGCGCGAGCGCCGCCTCGGCCCAGGGCGTGTCCCAGGCCGCATCGACCAGGGACTTCAGGAAGCGCGGCGGATACAGCCGGATCAGCTGCTCCGGCCCGGGCGGCGCGCTGCTGGCGTTCTGCAGCAGCAGCTGGTCTTCCTCCACGCGCAGGGACAGCACGCTGGCGCTGCCCTTGGCGGGCGAGCCCCACCACGCGGAGGCCCCGTCGAGGCTGTCGTCGAGCAGGCTCAGCGCGGCGGCCTGCCCGGGGCGCTGGCCCTCGGCATAGACGTAGCCGGGCTCGAGCGTCACGCGCCACAGCGCGCCTTCGCGCTCGCTGCGCAGGACCTTGAAGTCGTAGTACTCGGGCGTGGCGGCCAGCTCGGCGTCCAGCGCCGCGCGCAGGTCGGCCAGACTCATCGGGCGGTGGCGGCTCCCAGGCCCTGGAAGGTGCTGGCCATGACCCAGTCGATGATCTGGGCGTGCGTGTACTGCCCGGAATCCTTCAGCAGCGCCACGACGGGGTCGCAGGCGCGGGCGAAGAGGGTGTAGAGCACCATCTCCGGCGGGAACGCGGCCTGGAGCTGCCCGCGCGTCTGGGCCTCGGTGATCCAGATGCTGAGGCGGTTGCTCAGCGACAGCAGGCGGTCCATGTAGTCGTCATTGGACTGCAGCGAGGCGCTGAGACTGGAGTTGTGCGCCGGCAGCGAGGGCATCTCGCCCTCCAGCTGCGTCTGCATCGCCCAGCGGGTGACCGCCTCCAGCTGCGCGCGGGCGCTCACCGGGGTGCCCGCCGCCGCGGCCGTCTCGGCGCGCGCCCTCAGCGCGTCCACGAAGGCCAGCGCGCGGTCCAGCACCGCCACCATCGCGGCCCCCGCCAGCTCTTCCTTCGAGGCGAAGAGCTTGTACAGGCTCGCCTTGGCCATGCCGGACTCGGCGGCGACCTCGTCCACCGTCATGGCGTCGTAGCCCTTGGTCGCCAGCAGCCGGTTGACGGCCGTGACGATGGCCTCCTCCCGCATGCGCTGCACCTGCTCGCGGATGGAGGGTCTCGTCGGTCGTGAAGGTCGGGCTCCCATGCCCGCATTCTAGACCGAAGAGACTGTGGCAAATACCCCATAGTGCAAAACGGAGACTATGCGGTTATATTTGTGAACTGATGAGTTCAATTTCTGGTCGCCAAGGTTCAATGGCGACCTGGCACAAGGGGGAAGGCTCATGCGACGCATCGCGGTCATCGGTTCTGGAGTCTCGGGTCTCGCAGCGGCGTGGCGGCTCAGTGCGCCCGGCTCGCCCCATCGCGTCACGCTGTTCGAGGCCGGCAGCCACTTCGGCGGCCATGCCCACACGGTGGACCTGTGCCTCGACGGCGTCAGCCATGGCGTGGACACCGGCTTCCTGGTCTTCAACCACCGCACCTATCCGCTGCTGACGGAGCTGTTCCGCACGCTCGGCGTCGAGACGGCGCCCTCGGACATGTCCTTCTCGGTGCAGGTGCCGCGGGCCGACGGGCGCGAGGGCCTGGAGTGGAGCGGCAGCTCGCTCGACACCGTCTTCGCCCAGCGCCGCAACCTGCTCAGGCCGAGCTTCTGGCGCCTGCTGTCGGAGATCCTGCGCTTCAACCGCCTGTGCACGGGGCTGGCCGTCCGCGGCGAGGATGCGGCCCTCGATGCCACCATCGAGGCTTTCCTGGCCGAGCACGGCTTCGGCCGCGAGTTCCAGGACCACTACCTGCTGCCGATGGTCGGCTGCATCTGGAGCTGCCCGACGGACCAGATGCTGCGCTTTCCCATCCGCACGCTGATCCGCTTCTGCCACAACCACGGCCTGATCCAGGTGAACGACCGTCCCCAGTGGCACACCGTGCGCGGGGGCTCGCGACAGTATGTGCGCCAGATGCTGCAGCGCCTGCCTGACGCCCGGCTTCACACGCCGGTGCTGGGCGTGCAGCGCCAGGCGCAGGGGGCGCGGGTGTTGACCGGGCAGGGCGCGGAGCACTTCGATGCCGTCGTCCTGGCCTGCCACAGCGATCAGGCCCTGGCGCTGCTCGGGGACGATGCCACGCCCGACGAGCGCGCCGTGCTCGGCGCCATCCGCTACCAGCCCAACGAAGCCGTGCTGCACACCGACGCCTCGGTGCTGCCGCGCCGCCAGCGGGCCTGGGCGGCCTGGAACTACGAGCGGGCCCTGGGCAGCGAACGCGAGGGGGCGCAGGTCTGTCTGCACTACCTGATCAACCGCCTGCAGCCGCTGCCGTGGCAGCGGCCGGTGGTGGTGTCGCTCAATCCGGTGCGGCCCTTCGACGAGCGCCTCGTGCACCGCCGCATCAGCTATGCCCACCCGGTGTTCGACCGCGCCGCCATGCAGGCGCAGGCCCGGCTGCCGCAGCTGCAGGGGCAGCGTCACACCTGGTTCTGCGGCGCCTGGGGCGGCTATGGCTTCCACGAGGACGGCCTGCGCTCGGGCTTCGAGGCGGCCGATGGCGTCGATGCGGCCCTGCTGGCGCAGGACGCCCACCTGGCGCAGGGGGCGGCGTGAGCCCCGGGAACCTGCACAACTCTCAGGCCCGGGCCCAGCTCGGCCTGGGCTCGGTGTGGCACCGGCGCCAGCGGCCGGCGGCTAATGCCTTCCACTACGCGGGCTACTTCCTGCACCTGCCGCTGCGCCAGCTGCGCTCGCAGCCCTGCGAGGCGTTGCGCCGCAACCGCTGGGGCGCGCTGAGCTTCCATGACCGCGACCATGGGGATGGCGGCGACGACGCCCTGGCCTGGTTCGACCGCCTCCTGGCCCGCGAGGGCCTCACCGACGCCACCGGCGAGGTCTGGCTGCAGACCTACCCGCGCGTGCTGGGCTATGCCTTCAAGCCGGTGAGCTTCTGGTACGCCCACCGGCCGGACGGCAGCCTGGCGGCCGTCGTTGCGGAGGTCAACAACACATTCGGTGAGCGTCATGTCTACCTGCTGGCGGGCCCGGACCTGGCCTTCGGGCGCCGGCAGACGGCGCGCAAGGTCTTCCATGTGTCGCCCTTCTGCCGCGTCGAGGGTGAGTACGCCTTCCGCTTCGAGCGTCGCGACGACGCGCAGGGCCAGCCGGCCTATCTGCGGGCTGCCGTCGACCTGAGCGACGCCCAGGGCCTGCTGCTGCAGACCGCGCAGGCGGGGCTGCTGCAGCCGCTCACGCCGGCCGCCGCGCGCCGCGCCTTCTGGGGCCACCCGCTGATGACGCTGGCGGTGGTGGTCCGCATCCACTGGCAGGCGCTGCGACTGTGGCGCAAGCGCGTGCCCTTCTTCTCCAAGCCCACCGCCCCGTCTGAACTGGTGAGTCGATGACCATGAATCAAGACACCCTTCTTCATCCCACGTCCTCGTCCGAGGCGGCCATTCCCGCGGCGGCCCCGGCCGCCGCACGCCGCGTCCTGCGCCTGCTGCAGCGCCTGCCGCAGGGCCAGCTGACGCTGTACCTGCCCGGTGGCGACACCCAGGTGGTCGGCCGCGCCACCGAAGGCGCCGAGCGGGCGCAGCTGTGGGTGCACGACTGGCGCGTCTTCGAGCGCACGCTCAAGGCCGGCGACATCGGCCTCGCCGAGGCCTACATCGACGGCCAGTGGGACACGCCGGACCTCGCCGCGCTGCTGCGCCTGTGCATCGTCAACCGCGAGCACATCGAGCAGCTCGTCTACGGACGCTGGTGGGGTCGGCTGCTGTACCGGCTCCGGCATCTGCGCCAGCGCAACTCGCGCGCTGGCAGCGAGAAGAACATCCACGCCCACTACGATCTGGGCAACGCGTTCTACCGGCTCTGGCTGGACCCCGGCATGAGCTACAGCGCGGCCTGGTTCGAGGGCCGCGAAGGCCAGGCGGCGCGCGACGTGCCGCTGATCGAGGCGCAGGAGGCCAAGCTGCGGCGCACCCTGCGCGAGGCCCGCGTGGCGCCGGGGCAGCGCGTGCTCGAGGTGGGCTGCGGCTGGGGCGGCCTGGCCGAGCTGGCCGCGCGCGAGTTCGGCGCCGAGGTCACGGGGGTGACGCTGTCCCGCGAGCAGCTGCAATGGGGCCGCGACCGCATCCGCGCCGCCGGCCTGGAGCACCGCGTCGACCTGCGCTACCAGGACTACCGCGACCTGCCCGCCGCCCATGCCGCCGCGCCCTTCGACGCCATCGTCTCGATCGAGATGTTCGAGGCCGTCGGCCACGAGTACTGGCGGGGCTACTTCCAGATGCTGTGGGATTGCCTGAAGCCGGGCGGCCACGCCTGCATCCAGAGCATCACGATCCGGGACGATCTCTTCCCGCGCTACCTGCGCTCGACGGACTTCATCCAGCAGTACATCTTCCCGGGCGGCCTGCTGCCGAGCCCGTCCGCGTTCGAGGCCGAGGCGCGCCGCGCCGGCTTCGTCGTGGAAAACCGCCTGGCCTTCGGGCGGGACTACGCCGAGACGCTGCGCCGCTGGCATGCCGACTTCCTGCGCACGCTGCCCGAGGCCCGGGCGCTGGGCTTCGACCGCCGCTTCGAGAAGATCTGGACCTTCTACCTCGCCTACTGCGAAGCCGCCTTCGACACCGGCAACACCGATGTGATGCAGTTCACCCTGCGCAAGCCGGCCCCATGAAACGCCCGCCCGCACCCCGCCGCCGCGCGCTGTGCGCGGCCCTGATCTCCCTGCCCTGGACCCTCATGGCCCCCACCACCGCTCCTTCCGCCCCCGCTGCCGTGCCGACCGTGCCCGACGAGCTGCGCGAGCTGCTCCCCGACGCCCGCCTGCAGGGCAGCGGCGTGCTGCGCTTCTTCGGCCTGCGCGTCTACGAGGCGCGGCTCTGGACGGCCCCCGCCTTCGTGCCGGACGACTACGCGAGCCATCGTCTCGGCCTCGTCCTGAGCTATGACCGCCGGCTGGAGGGCGCGGCCATCGCCGAGCGCTCGATCGCCGAGATGCGCCGCGTGGGCAGCTTCAGCGAGGCGCAGGCACAGCAATGGCTCACGCTGATGAAGCAGGCCTTCCCCGACGTGAAGCCGGGAGATCGTCTGCTGGGCTGGCACGACGGCCAGGGCCTGGTGCGCTTCTTCCACAACGGCCGCCAGACGGTCGAGACCCGCGACGCGCTGTACGCCCGTCTGTTCTTCGGCATCTGGCTCGCGCCCCAGAGCTCGGCGCCGGCGCTGCGCCAGTCGCTGCTGAGCCTGCCGGGCTGATCGATCCTGCGGAGCGCGCATGCCCGGCACCGTCCCGATCACGCTGAAGCCGCCGCTCACGTGCGGCGCCGCACCGGCGTGCGTGCTGCCCTGGCAGCAGGGCCTCGCGTATGGGGCGCTGGCGCTGCCGCTGGCCTTCGTCTCCCTGCCGCTGTACGTCAGCCTCCCGCATCACTACGCCACGCAGACGGGCATGCCGCTGGCGGTGCTGGGCGCCACGCTGCTCGGCCTGCGGGGCCTGGATGCGCTCATCGACCCCTGGCTGGGCCGCCGTGCCGATCGGCTGCTGAGCGAGGGCGCGCCGGCGGCCTGGCGGGCGGCGCTGGGCTTGGCGGTGTCGCTGGCCTTGACCTTCGCGGCGCTCTGGCAGCCCCCGCTGCCCGACGCCCCCGGCCAGTGGCAGGGCGCCTGGGCCTGGCTGGTGCTGAGCCTGGCCGCCTGCACGCTGGCCTTCAGCGCACTGAGCCTGCTGCACCAGGGCTGGGGCACGCGCTGGGGCGGCCCGGCCGCCTGGCGCACGCGGGTGTCGGCCTGGCGGGAAGGGGCCACGCTGCTGGGCGTGCTGATGGCGAGCGCCCTGCCGGTGTGGCTCGGTACGGGGGGGACGAGCGCGGCACTCGCGCTGGCGCTGGGCCTCGGCCTGTGGGGGCTGCATCGCCTCGTGCGCCGGGCGCCGCCGGTGCCGGTCGAGCCCGTGCCCACGACGGCGCCGCCCACCCGGCTCCCCGCCGCCGCCTCGCCCTGGCGCGCGCCGGCCTTCCGCGACCTGTTGCTCGTGTTCCTGCTCAACGGCACGGCCAGCGCCATCCCGGCGACGCTGCTGCCCTTCTTCGTCAGTGACCGGCTGATGGCGGCACCCTGGCAACCGGCGCTGCTGCTGGCCTATTTCGGCGCCGGTGCGCTGGGCCTGCCCGCCTGGGCGGCACTCGCGGCGCGCCGTGGTCTGGCCCCGGCCTGGCGCTGGGGCATGGGGCTGAGCGTGCTGAGCTTCGCGTGCGTGCCCTGGCTGGGCGCGGGGGAGGCGCCCGCCTTCCTGCTCGTGTGCCTGGCCAGCGGCCTGGCCCTCGGGGCGGACCTCGCGCTGCCCGCGGCGCTGCTCACCGGCGTCATCCACCGCCTCGACGGCGGGCCGGGCCGCGAGGGTCTGTTCCTGGGCTGGTGGACCTGCGCCAGCAAGCTCAATCTCGCGCTGGCCGCCGGCCTCGCGCTGCCATTGCTGGCCGTGCTGGGCTACGCGCCAGGCAGCCGCGACGCCCTCGCGCTCGACACCCTCGCCTGGGCCTATGCCGGCCTGCCCTGTCTGCTCAAGCTCGCTGCCGCGGGCCTGCTGCGGCGCTGCGAGCGCCGCCATCCGTCCTGGAGTTCCGCCTCATGAATCCGCGCCTTTTCTCCTCGCTCCGTCCACCGCGCCGCGCCGGGCACTCGCTGTCACGCCTCGGCCTGGTCGGGCTCCTCGGACTGGCCGGCCTGAGCGGCTGCGCCGGCCCGCAGGTGCAGGACTACGCGGCGGAGCAGCCCACGCTCGACCTGCGTCGCTACCTCGACGGCTGCCTGCAGGCCCAGGGGCTCTTCACGGACCGTGCGGGCCGCGTGGTCAAGCGTTTCCACGTTCGCATGGAAGGCCGCTGGCAAGGCGAGGAGGGCACGCTCGACGAGCACTTCACCTACAGCGACGGCAGCACCCAGCGCCGGCTCTGGCGCCTGCGCCACCTGGGCGAGGGGCGCTACCGCGGGCAGGCGGACGACGTCGTCGGCGAGGCCTCGGGGGCGCAGGCCGGCAATGCCTTCCGCTGGGCCTACACGCTCGCGCTGCCGGTGGATGGCCGCGTCTGGCACGTGTCGCTCGACGACTGGATGTTCCTGATGGACGAGCGCACCGTGCTCAACCGCTCCGCCATGAGCAAGTGGGGCATGCACCTGGGCGATGTGACGCTGGTGTTCACCAAGGACGCCCCCGGGAGCACGGCATGCCGCTGATGGCGCCCCTGAACCCGCCGCTGCGCGAGTGGGCCGGGCGCTGGGTCTGGCTCGTCGGGGCGTCCTCGGGCATTGGCCGCGCGCTCGCGGAGGCCCTGCATCGCGAAGGCGCGCGGGTGGTGGTGTCCGCGCGCAGCGAGAAGGCGCTGCGGGACTTCGAGGCCACGCACCCCGGCAGCCGTGCGCTGCCACTGAACGTCACCGATGCCGCGTCCATCCGCCACGCGGCGACGCAGGTCCTGGCGTGGGCGGGCGGCCCGCCCGCGCTTGTCGTGTACTGCGCCGGGCACTACCGGCCGCAGCGCGCCACCGAGCTCGACGCGGAGGAGCTGCAGCGCCACCTCGATGTCAACTACCGCGGCGCCCTGCATGTGCTGGCCGCCGTGCTGCCGCCGATGCTGGCCGCCGGCGCCGGGCATCTGAGCCTCGTCGGCAGCGTGGCCGGCTATCGCGGCCTGCCCAAGGCCCTGGCCTACGGGCCGACCAAGGCGGCGCTGCACAACCTGGCCGAGGTGCTGCACCTGGACCTGCGTCCGCAGGGCATCGGGGTGTCCATCGTCAACCCGGGTTTCGTGGCCACGCCCTTGACGCGGCAGAATGACTTCGAGATGCCGGCACTCATCAGCGCGGACGAGGCGGCGCAGGAGATGCTGCGCGGCTGGGCCCGCGGGCACTTCGAGATCCACTTCCCGCGCCGCTTCACGCGCTGGATGCGCGGCCTGCGTCTGCTGCCCGACCGCTGGTACTTCGCCGCCGTGCGGCGCGCCACCGGCGCCTGACGCGCCCTCGACCCGACGCCCGTCCCGCCTGCGCGCCCCCTCGTCAGCCCAACGCCTGCCCGACGCCTGCACATAGCCTGCACATAGCCTGCCCATCGATATGTCCGCACTGTCCCTCGACCCGCGCACGGCGCGCCTCGTCCAGGCCTTCGAAGGCCTGCGGCCCGAGTCGCTGCCGGCCTTGATGGCGCTGTACGCCGCCGACGCCCGCTTCAAGGATCCGTTCAACGACGTCCGGGGCGCGGCCGCCATCGAGCGCATCTTCAGCCACATGTTCGAGGTGCTCATTGCGCCTCGCTTCACGGTGACGGAGACCGTGACCGAGGGCGCCCAGGCCGTGATCGTCTGGGACTTCGAGTTCCTGCGCGAAGCCGGTGGCACGCCCCGGCGCATCCATGGCAGCAGCCTCCTTCGCTTCGACACCGAGGGCCGCGTGAGCCTGCACCGGGACTATTGGGACGCAGCGGAGGAGCTGTACGAGAAGCTGCCGGTGATCGGTGCGCTGATGCGCTGGCTGCGGCGCCGGCTCCAGACGCCGCCTCTCGGAAGCGCCTGAGTCCGTTCAGGGCTGCGGTCGTCCGGCGCCCTGCGAGCCGTCGGCCCGGGCGGCGAGGTAGGCGTAGAGGTCGCTGATGTGGGCCGTCACGACGGGCTCACCCTGCCAGGCGGGCATGCGCAGGGCGCCCTGCTGGCGCTGCAGCACGGCCTCGACCTGCGCGTCCCGGCTGCCGGCGTCCGCGCCCGCGGGCAGGGCCCAGTCGTAGCGGCTCAGCACCAGGGTCATGAAGCGGCGCTCACCCATGTCCCGCACCCGAAGCGTGAGGTCGGGCGCCTGCGCGCTGCCCGTGGCGTCGGTGCCGTGGCAGCGGGCGCACTTGTCCTGGAAGACGCGCCAGCCGGTGTAGACCGTCCCCGCCGGCTGGCTCTGCCGCGCCAGGGCTTCGGCCGGCAGCCGGTTCTGGACGGTGACGCCGCAGCCGGCCAGCAGGAGGGCCGCCGCGAGGGCAGGGCCGCCGAAGCGGGTGAGGCGTGCAGCGGGCGTGCGCGTGAGGGTCAGGTCTGGCATGCGAGGCTCCGGGTGGTGGCGGGCAGTCGGTGCGATCCAGCATGCCACGCGAGGCGGCGGCGGTCTTGATCTGCGTCAGGCCGGGCCGCGGGCCGCTCAGAAGGCCGGCCAGTCCTGGAGGTCGTCGATCTCCCGCCAGGCCCGCACGCAGGCCTGCGTCGGATCCATGCCGAGGAAGATGGCGGCCTCGGCCCAGCGCCGCCGCAGCAGGCCCAGCACCGGGCGGCCCTCGTGCATGACCCACTTGCGCATCTCGGCGGGCACCTCCGCCTTGCGGCCGGCGTTGAGCCGCAGCAGCAGCGTGGACTTGGCCAGATTGCCCACCCCGAGGTTGTAGACCCAGGAGATGAGCGCCGCCGCCTCGCAGGTCCGCAGCGGCACGTGCACGCGCTGCTGCACGTCGCGGGCGGCGCCGCCCATGTCCCGGCGCAGCAGCAGCTCGGCCTGCGCCTCGGTGATGGCCGGCGTCTGCGGCGTGACGCGGTGGCCCGCGGCATCCACGATGCTGCCGTAGCCGATCGTCCAGGTACCGCCGGGCTGTTCGCCGTTGTCGTCGTAGGGTTGCGCGAAGAAGCCCTCGAGCCGCTTGACCACGGCCGTGGCCGCGGGCGGCACGCCGCCGTCCCAGGAGTCGGCACCGACGGTGTCGGGCGAAGCAGGCGAGGGCGTCACGGTGGCCATGGGCGGCTCCTGGCAGGCGATGGCGCAACGGTAGCGGCAAGCGGCCGGGCGCGCCACCCTGGCCTAGGGATCGACAGCGGGGGCGGGTGAGTCCAGGGCGCCCGGCGCCGGCCGGGGGCTCAAAGGTTGGACAATAGCCCCTTTGACCACTCCGAGACCTTCGCACCATGAGCGCAGCCGAGAACGCCCCCGCCCTGCCCGACCACCTGTCCGTCGACCCCGCCAGCCCGCACTTCGTGGCCGCCGTGTTCGAGCACGACATCGGCATCAAGTTCAACGGCAAGGAGCGCTTCGACGTCGAGGAATACTGCATCAGCGAAGGCTGGGTGAAGGTGCCCGCCGGCAAGACGGTGGACCGCCGCGGCCGCCCGCTGCTGATCAAGCTGAAGGGCCAGGTCGAGGCCTTCTACCGCTGAGCCGACGCCGCCCGCCACTGGCGCCGGGTGCCCGTGACACGCCGATGAAACGGCCGTGACGAGCGCCATCCGCCCATCGCCCTGGGGTTTGCTCGGGGCCTGATGGACGCGGCGGACGCCGGGCGGCACACTGCGCAGCAGGCCGGACCCGCCGGCCTGCCAGGTCCTCTTCCACGCCCGTGTCCGTCTCCCTTTCCGTTCCCGTTCCGCAGATGCCGACCCGGGCCGCGCGCCAGCGCCCGCGGCTCAAGGACGAGCCGCTCAAGCGCAGCCTCTTCCTGGCGGGGCTGCTGCACGTGTGGCTGGCGGTGCTGGTCGGCACGGCGCCGGGCGACGCTCCCCAGGGCGAGGCCGCCGGAGGCGGCAAGCTGACCGTGCGCCTGCAGGGCACCCCGTCCGCCACCTCCGGCGGCGAGCCGGGCACCCAGGCGGACCGCGGCCCGGTGGGGGACGCCCCCAGCCGGCGCTTCGGCGGTACCGTCCGCCGCGAGGACGAGCCGCCCCCGCCCGAGCAGCCCGGTGCGGCCCGCGAGGGCGAATGGGCGCCCCAGCCCAGCACCGTCCGGCAGCTGGAGGACAGCCGCAGCGCCCAGGGCAGCCGCGCCGAACCGATCACCCCGCTGACGCAGACGCAGACCGAGACGCTGCGCAGCGAGCTCCCCGCCCCACCGGCCGAGGTGGATCCGCGCGTCACCCGCCAGCTGGAGACACCGCCGGCCGTGCAGGCCCCGGTCCAGACCTCGCGCCTGGACCCGCTGGCGCGCCCGGCACCGAGCGTGCAGCCCGTGCCCAAGCTGGAGCTGCCCGCCCAGTCGGCGGAGCGGCTCAATACCGAGGTCAGCGCCACGCGAATTGAAGCGCCGAAGGCCCTGGAGCGCCTGGCCGTGCCGCGCCCGGCCGAGCTGAGCACGCTGCCGCCCCTGGAAGCGCCCGCGCCGCGCGTGGCGACGCTGCCGTCGCCCAGCCAGGCCAGCCCGCTCAGCCAGGCCATCCGGCCCCAGGCCCTGAGCGGGCTCAATGCGCCGTCGCCCGCGTTGAGTCCGGCGCCCACGCTGAGCCTGCCGGAACGTGCCACCTCGCGCCTGAACGCCGACAGCATCCGCCCGGCCGAGCGCGTGCAGGTGCCGTCGCTGGCACCGCTCGCCGCCGCCCAGGGGGAGCGCGCCCGGGACCTGGCGGCCAATCCGACGCTGAGCCCCTCGGAGCACGCCGTGGCGCAGCTGCCGGCCGAGGCGGCCAGCAGCGCCGCACGCATCAGCGCGCCGAGCCCCCTGAGCCGCCTGGCGCCCAGTGCCACGGCCCAGGCCACGCTGCAGGGCCTGCAACCAATGACGGCGCCGGCGGAGGGCCGCTCGGTCAGTGAGCCGGGGGCGTCGTCCTCGTCTTCGTCTTCGTCCTCGTCCTCGTCCTCTTCCTCATCGCCGGCAGCCCCTGCCGCCTCGCCGGGCTCCTCGATGTCCACGCAGCCAGCGCCCGCCGGCACGGCGTCCGCCAGCGGCAGCCCGGCGACGCCGCTCGCCGCCCGGCCGGCGCCGGTGCAGGGCAAGGTCAGCCTCAGCGGGGCCGATGCAGGCCAGGGGCCGTCGCCCCTGCCGCAACCTGGCTCGCCGGATGCCGGGGCGCAGCGCGGCCGTGACGTCGCCACGGCGCCCTCGGCGCCGGCCAGTGCGCCGCGCCTGAACCTGGACCTGCCCACGTCCCAGCGCGGCCCCGTGGCCAGCAGCCGCTCGCGTGCACTGCTGGAGATCGCGCCCAACCCGCCGGAGCTCAAGACCAAGCTCCAGAAGGAAATGGAAAAGGCGCTGCGCGAGGACTGCCGCAAGGCCTATGCCGAGAACGGCCTGCTCGCCCTGGGCGCCATCGCACTCGACGCGCTGCGGGCCAAGGGCTGCAAGTTCTGATCGCGCGGGGTGCGCGGGCTCAGCCGCGCGGGTACAGCACCATCTGCGTGCAGCGGAACAGCGCCAGCGTCTTGCCGGTCTCGGCATGCATCACCTTCGCGTCCCACAGCTGCGTGCTGCGACCGCCGTGCACCATGGTCGCCACGCAGCGCAGCCGGCCCTCGCGGGCGGTGGCGAGGTGGTTGGACTTGATCTCCAGCGTCGTGAAGCTCTGCGCGCCCTCGGGCAGGTTGGCCATGCACCCGTAGCCCGCGGCGGTGTCGGCCAGGGTCAGGATGCTGCCGGCGTGCAGGAAGCCATTGGGTGCCATCAGGTGGGGGGCGATGGGCAGCTCCGCCTCGATCTCGCCCGGGCGCTGGGCGGTGATGACGATGCCCAGGTGGCCGGGCAGGGTGCCCTCGCTGCGGGCGTTGATCACGTCGAGGGAGCGGGTGTCGGGGGAAGCGTCGGACATGGCGGCGAGAGGCACTCGGGCCTCGAGGGTGTGGCGGCGGGTGGGGCAGGCCGGCCGAGAGGTCGGTCAGCCTGCCGCGGGGCGGCCCAGCATAAGCGGCTTTGCGCCGGCGTGCCGGCGGCGCGCGGCAATCCCGAGTTCAAGCGACCTGGCTCCCGTGCCCGGATTCCAGTGCCCGGCCGCCAGGGCCCAAGTTCCCGTGTCCGGGATCAAGTGCCGGCGGTGGGCGGGTCTGTCGACCCGGGCGTCGTCGGCAACTCCCGCTCCCAGTCCTCGCCGAAGAGCTCGCTGGGATGCGGCGTGCGCACTGAGCCGTTGCCGCAGCGCATGCTGTCGCTCGGGCAGTAGAGGTCGCAGCCCCAGCAGACGCGTTGCGGCTGGGCGGGCAGGAGGGGGAACTTCTTCGCCATGCCCGCACTGTGGCGCCCTGCGCACGGCAGGGTTTTGCGGCAGCGCAAGGCCCAGGGGGCGGGGCGCGGATGCGGCCGGTGCGGGTGGCCTCCGGCAGGGGTCGGGACTCACGCTAGGATCGGGGCCGCCACCCCCCGTGCAGCATCCGCTGCGCCGGGTGGCCTTGCTGGAGGAAAGACCATGAAGACTGCATCCCGACGCCACGCCTGGGTGCTGGCCGCCGCCCTGCTGCTGTCCGCCGGATCGGTGCTGGCCGGGGCCAAGGAAGACATCGCCGCCGACATGCGCGCCGGTCGCTGGACGCAGGCCGAGCAGAAGCTGGACGGCGTGCTGCGCAAGCATCCCGAGAACGCGCTGGCCCATTTCTGGCTGGCCGAGGTGAAGTTCGAGCAGGGCCAGATCGACGCCGCGAAGGCGGAGCTGGCCAAGGCGCGCGCGCTCGATCCGAGCGAGGGCTTCGCCAGCAAGAAGGCGATGATCCAGCGCATCGACCAGGCGCCGGCCGGTCCGATCCGCCTGGAGGCACCGGCAGCGCCGCAGGCCCTGCCGCAGCCCGCCCCCGTGCCGTCGACGCAGGCCCTCGAGACGCTGCGGCGCGAGCACCGCGAGGAACGCCGCGCGTCCTCCGGCGGCATCTCCTGGTTCTGGCTGCTGGCCCTGGGCGGTCTCGGCTTCTTCCTGTGGCGCAAGCTGAAGCAGAGCGTGGCGGGCGGCTCGCCGGCCGATGTCGAGCGCTGGCGCGGTGCGCTGATGGAGGCGCACAAGGACCTGGGCGACGCCGTGGCCGCGGCCGACGCCAATCCGGCCTTCAGCCCGGAGCAGAAGCTCGCCACCTATGACCGGGTGCGCAAGGCGCAGGCGGACATTTCCGCGCACATCAGCACCCTGGCCAAGCGCCGCGACTTCGCCGAGACGGAGAGCCTGATCCTGCGCTCCCGCGACATCGCCGCCGAGATCCGCGGCGAGGAAAAGCCCAGCGACAAGGCGATGCGCATGCAGGAGGCCCGCATGCAGGCCGAGGCGCAGGCCCGTGCGCAGGGCCCGGCCTACGGCTACGGTCAGCCCGGCTACGGCCAGGGCGGCGGCCTGGGCGGTGCCCTGGGCACCGCGGCGGCCGTGGGCGTCGGCGTGGCGATCGGCTCGATGATGAGCGGCAGCGCCGAGGCCTCCGAGCGCCATCGCCGCCATTCGGACGATGGCAGCGGCGGGGGCGGCTACATCCCCTTCGACAACAGCCCCTCGAACGACCTCGACCTCGGCGGCAGCGACGGTGGCTCGAGCTGGGACAGCGGCGGCGGCGACATCGATGTCGGCGGCGGCGGCAGCTTCGACTGATCGCCCTTTTCACTTCTCGACAGGACACCCATGGGACAAGCCAGACTCCGCGGCACGCCCGAGCAGCGCAAGCAGGCCGCCATCGAGCGCCAGCTGGCGCTGCGGCCGAAATACATCAAGTGCAACAACTGCCAGGCCGAGCTGTCGGACATGACGCCCCTGGACATCGCCGACATCAAGGGCATCGAGGCCGCGTTCGCCGCGCACTGCCCGCATTGCGGCCATGACACCTATGCCATCAAGGGCGAGCGCGAGGCCGTCGCCCAGATGCACATGGCCATCGAGGACGCCGCCGGTGCCCAGGCCCAGCCGGGCGTGGTGCCCGCGGCCAACCGACGCTGAGCGGCGTCCGGCCCCCGGATGGGCCGGGTAGGGTGGGGGGCTGGCGCGAACCTGCCATGGGGCTGTCGGCCATCCCGGGCACAATCCGCCACTGTGCTTGACGTGTTAGCGGCCTCGATACCCGGGGCGCCCCGACCCCCGAGGCCTCATGAACATCACCGTCCGCCGGTTCTCCCCGCTCCTGGCTGCCTGGCTGGCCCTGGCGGCCGCCGGCGCCGAGGCGCAGTCCGCGCCCGACCGCGATTGCGTGCTCAAGGGCCTGGTGGCCTACGGCACGGCGCGCGAGGCCATCGTCCGCAATGTGTCGATGCAGCATTGGCGCGTCCAGGCCGACACCTCCGAATACCAATACAGCTTCCTCGACGAGCTCTACCGTCGCAAGGCCGAAGGGCAGCGCGACTTCCACCTGTTCGGCGCGGAAAAGCTGCTGGCCTGCATGAGCGCCGGGGCTGCCGCCAGCCCGGCGCTGCCGCCGCCCGAGAAGCTGGTGGGCTGCTTCGCCGAGATGGATGTGGTCCTGCATGCCCGCCAGTACAAGGCCGGGGGCGGCGGCCTGGCGGGAACCCGGCGCTTTGCCCGCAACTACGTGAAGGACCCGGTCCGCTACCCGCAGGAGATGCTGGATCGCATCCTGCCGCGGGCTTTCGCGCTGGATGACCCGGAGCGGCTGGCGGACTACCGCGAGCAGCTGATGGGCCGCTGCCTGGACGCCCGGCTGCGCTGAGGCGCCGATCTTGTCCGGCCCTTGCCCCATGGTCTGAGTATGCCGGCGGCCCTTCATCCCCTGAGCCTGGGTCTCCCCGGGCGCCGACACGCCCTGCTGCGCTCGCTGGCAGTGCTGGCTGCGGGACCGAGCCTCGGCGTCCTGGCACGGGCGGGCCCGGACGAATGCGGCCTGGCGCTGGCCCGGCTCCAGGGCGGGCGGCTGGTGGAGGGCGCCTCGCCCGCCTGCCGCGCGCCGGACGGGGGAGATGCGGTGTTCCAGGCGGCCTCGCTGGCCAAGCCCGTGGTGGCCACCCTGGCCTTGAAACGCGTCCAGCGCGGCGAGCTCGATCTGGATCGTCCGCTCAGCGAGATGCTGCCCCAGGGCTACCCGCATCGGCAGAACCTCTTCGCCCTGCGTCAGGCGCCGGTGGTGGACCACGTGCCGGTCGAGGTGCTCCGGACGATGAGCGTCCGCCACCTGCTGTCCCATACCGCCGGCCTGCCCCACTGGGCCGACCGCGGCCCCCTGCGGCTGGAAGGCCGGCCGGGCGAGCGCTGGCGCTACTCCGGCGAGGGCTATGTGCTGCTCCAGCACCTGCTGCAGACGCTGAGCGGCCTGCCCTTGCAGGCGCTGGCCGCCCGGGAGCTGTTCGAGCCGCTGGGTCTGCGGCGCGCCGCCTTCAGGCTCACCGACGCCCTGGCGCCCGCCCTGGTGAGCGGGCATGCGGCCCAGGGCCAGGTCCGGCAGCTGCGCTTTCCCTATGAGATCGCCGCGAGCTCGCTGTACGTCTCGGCGCCGGACTACGCGCGCTTCATGGCGTCCCTCCTGGCGGACCGAGCGCTGCTGGCGCTCATCACCAGCGCCTCCGTGCCGGTGCCTCAGGTGCCCGACCTCCGCTGGGGGCTGGGCTGGGCCCTCGAACGGACGGCGGGGCGGGAGGCGATCTGGCATTGGGGCAGCAATCCCGGCTTCCGCGCCCTGGCCATGGCGGACCTGGGCTCGAGGGACGCCGCCGTCGTCCTCACGGCCTCGGAGGATGGGATGCCGCAGGCCAAGGCGCTGGTCCGCGAGCACGTGCCGGGCCGGCACCCCGCGCTGGATTTCAGTCTGGTGCAGTGATGGTATGGCGGGGCCGCTGCCCCTCCCATCCGGCCGTCGGGGCACGGCGGACCTGTGCCGCTCCGCGGCAGCTCTTTGAGTCCGGAACCCCGCCCATGCCTGCGCGGGGCAGGCCCCGATGACGCCGGCGCTGCGCGTCGCTTCGGCACGAGGACGGGAATCCCCGGCCCCGCGGGGCGCGGAGTTGCTCCGCTAATCTCTCGCGTGGCCACTCCGGTCAGCCTGATGCCCGCTCCACCATGCCCTGGGTCCCTGACGACTTCCCCGTGCCCCGCAGCCTGCGCACCGAGGCCTTCCAGCTGGCGGTCCTGTCTGCTAGTCATGCCGATCCTGACTTCGAGGCCGTGCGCGCCAGCGCCGATCGCATCCGCCATGTGTTCGGCCCGCACAACGGCTGGCCGGCGCCCGATCTCACGCCCGAGGAGAACCTCGCGGACCTGACCCGCCATGCGGCGGAGTTCGAGCGTCGCGAGGCCTTCGCCTACGCCATGCTGGATCCCGCCGGCCTGCAGTACCTGGGCTGCCTGTACCTCAAGCCGGTCAAGTCCAGGCTTGCCGTGGACCTGCGCCGCGAGCGCTTCCAGGCGCAGGCCTTCTTCTGGCTGTCCGAGGCCGGGCTGGCCCTCGATGCGGACGCCGTGCTGGCCCGGCTCGCCCGTTGGCTGAACGAGGCCTGGCCCTTTGCCGCCGTGGCATTTCCCGGACGTGTGCCGGGCTGGGCCGACTGGGAGGCCATGGCCGTCCCGGCGGCCTGAGCCCTGGAACCGGCCCGCGGGCGAAGGGGCGCCGCAGGACGGGGCGATGCCTCGATCCAGGTCGCACGCGGTGAGCAAGGGCGCGGGCAAGGTGCGGCACAATCCGGCGCCCGATTCAGGGAGCATGTGTCAGCGCTCTCGGTGAGGGGGCGCATGAACGCCGGCTCCACTGGCTGTTCAGCGGAAGAAACAAGCCACCAGGAGGACCTGATCCATGCATTCCCTTCGTTTGACCTTTTCGGCGCTTGCGCTGGCGGCACTGGTCGGCTGCGGCACGATGCCGTCGCTGCAGGCGGCACGGCCGGCATCGGCGCAAGCACTGCACTATGGGCTTGCCCGCTCCGAGGTCGTCGCGAAGACTGACCACATGACCCAGCACCTCGATGAAGGCAAGTCGGTCGTCTATTTCCAGAATCAGGGCGGCGGCGGTGTGGCGCTGGGCCTGCTGGGGCCGCTGGGCGTGGCGGCCAACGTCAAGATGATCGAGGGCGTCACCGCCGGGGACGTCGAGAAGCTCAAGGGCCGGATCCAGCTGGACCCGCAGATGGCCCTGCAGCAGGCCGCGATGGATCAGAACTTTGTCGTCCAGGCGGCGGCCGTCGCCGGTGACGTCCAGGTCTCTCCTTTCGTGCTGGTCTCGAAGACCAATGAGACGACGGTGCATGTGTCCTCCGTGCTGCTCTTTGAGGGCATGGACGGGCAGAGCAAGTGGACGCGCCGATACCAGTACCAGCTGCCTGGCGCCTACACGCTGGACGAGCTGTCGACCCTGTCGCAAGCCCAGTTGTCGGGCCTGCAGACGGCCAGCGTGAATGCCTATGCGTCCCTGCTGAGGCACGTTGCCGGGGAGCGGGACGAGGCCATCGCCCAGGAGCGGAAGATCACGTTCAAGTCGGCCTACATGACACCGCGCTTCGAGTTCGAGATGGCGGGCTCCCTGGTCGGCGTGAAGGAGGGGCGGGTCTGGGTCCGCACGGTCGGCGGTGTGACGGCCGTGGATCCGGCCAGCGTCCAGTACCAGACGAGCACGAACTGAGCTTGATGGGCAGGCCGGGGCCGGAGGCGACGCAGGATCCTGCCGCTCTGCTGCCGGGTGATCGTTCGGCCCTTCTCATGGCGGCGGTGTGGTTGGCGCTGCCGCCCGCACCGACGCTCCGCGGCGTCTGATGACATCGGCGAAGATGCGTCTTGTCGCATGCCCAACACGCCAGTTCCCCGCACATGCCCGCCACCCTCGTTGCCACCGTGCTCGCCGGCTTGACGGCGGCCGCGGCCGCCCTGCTGCTCGTCGTGCTGTGCTGGCAAGCCCGGGCCCGCGCGGGCTCCTGGCATGCAGGGATGCTGGATCTGGTCAGGCGTACCCGGCGGCCGCTGCGCGGGCTGATGACGGTGGCACTGCTGCTGGCCGGGGCCGAGCTGCTGCTGCCGGCGGAGCGCATCGACACGCAGGTCTACTTCCTGCAGCGCCTGGAGAGCGGCCGGGTCGAGCTGACCTATGAACTGTGCTGCAGCGGCGGCGGGATGGACGCCTGCGTGCTGCCGGAGGATACGGGCCTGAAGCCCGGCCAGGCTGTCACGCTGCACAGGACACGGCTTCTGGGGCGGTGCCGCGCGCACGCTCGTGAAGAACCGCCTGCACCCTGCAGATGCGCCTGAACGCCGGCCTCGTCGGCCGCCATCGAGCGCGGGCTGCTATCGTTCGCCCCATGACACGTTGCCTACCCGCCATCGCATGGGGCGCTCCGCTCTGCAGCGCTTTGCTCTGGATCCTGCCCGCCGCCCGGGTTGGCGCCACGGAGCCCTTGCTGGTAACGATCGACGCCCGCATCGGCACCGAGGCCCGCGGCCGCGAGCGCGGAGCGCAGGCGGCCCGGGCGGATATCGCGGCAGGTCGGCTGAAGCTCTATGAGTCGGCGGGCCCCGGGACCGTGAGGGACGCGCCGCGTCAGGCCCTCAGGGAGCGCTTGTTGCGGGCGAAGGGCATCCGGCTGGAGCTCGGCGCCGGCTGCACGGACCCTGGCGAGCCGCGTGGCTTCCACGAGGCCTACAACAAGGCCATGGCCGCCGAGGCGCAACGCCGGTTCGGCCCGGATTTCTGGTCGCGCCTGGACCAGGCCGTGGACCGGCAGCTGCCGGCGACCCAGCCCCGGGGCGTTGCTGCCAGCACGACACCGTGAGCGGACACCCCACCGAGCACTGAACCGCCCCCGGTGCGATGTGAAAAAGCCCCGGCCGCTTCCGCGCGCCAGGGCTTGCAGCAAAGGGGCAGGTCTTGCTCAGCCCTGGCTGATCCGCTGCGCCAGATGCGCCAGCGCCTCTTCCACCTGGTCCACCAGCACCAGGCACAGGTCGCCCGGCTGCAGGCGTTCCAGGGCGCGGTCGATGGCGACGAACTCGCCGCGGATCTCCTCGATGTGCGAGGTGCGCGTGGCACCTTCGAGGCCCTGACGCAGGAGCTTCAGCACCTCGCCGTCCTCGCGGCCGCGCTGGCAGGCGTCCTGGAAGAGCAGGGCGTCGTCGAAGGCGGCGCCGAGGATCTGCGTCTGGATGCGGATGTCCTCGTCGCGGCGGTCGCCGGCACCGGAGATGACCACCGAGCGGCGCTTGGCCGGCAGGGCTTCCACAGCCGCCACGAGGGCGCGCATGGCATCGCCGTTGTGGCCGTAGTCGGCGATCACGGTGGCGCCGCGGTAGTCCATCACATTGAAGCGGCCGGGGACGTTGTCGCTGTCGCTGTTGAAGCTGGCGAGGCCGCGACGGATGGTGTCCCAGTCGAGGCCGACACCCCAGGCGGCGGCCACGGAGGCCATGGCGTTCTCGACCTGGAAGGGAATCATGCCGCCGCGCGTGAAGGGGATGTCCCGCAGAGGAATGCTCTCGCGCCAGGCGCCTTGCGCGGCCACGAGCTGGTCGCCGTCGATGAAGACGCAGCGCTTGCCCTGGGCACGGTGCGCCGCCATCAGCGCATGGTGGCGGTCGGCGGTGAAGAAGATCACCTGGCCGGGGCACACGCCGGCCATGTTGGCCACGACGGGGTCGGAGGCGTTCAGCACGGCGTAGCCGCTCGGGGCCACGTTCTGCACGATCACGCGCTTGACCAGGGCCAGCTCCTCGACAGTGTTGAGGAAGTTCATGCCCAGGTGGTCGCCCTCGCCGAGGTTGGTCACCACGGCAACCTGGCAGCGGTCGAAGCCCAGGCCCTCGCGCAGCACCCCGCCGCGGGCGGTCTCGAACACGGCGGCCTCGACGTCCGGGTGCATCAGCACATTGCGGGCGCTCTTGGGACCGGAGCAGTCGCCGCTGTCGATCTGGCGGCCGTCGACGTAGACGCCGTCGGTGTTGGTCATGCCCACGCGCAGCCCGCAGGTCGCGAACATGTGCGCGATCAGGCGGGTCGTGGTGGTCTTGCCATTGGTGCCGGTCACGGCGACCACGGGGATGCGGCCATCCTCGCTCTTGTGGCCGTGGCCGTAGAGGTGGTTGACGATGGCCTCGCCCACATTGCGGCCCTTGCCGAAGCTCGGGGAGAGGTGCATGCGCAGGCCCGGCGCGGCATTGACCTCGACGATGCCGCCGCTGATCTCCTCCAGCGGGCGCAGCACGCTTTCGGCCACCACGTCCACGCCGCAGACGTGCAGGCCCACGACCTGCGCGGCCGCGATGGCGCGGGCGGCGACGTCGGGGTGGACGTCATCCGTCACGTCGGTGGCGGTGCCGCCGGTGCTGAGGTTGGCGTTGTTGCGCAGGATCACGCGCTGGCCCTTGGCCGGCACGGACTCGGGGGTCAGGTCTTGCTGCGTGAGGCGCGCGACGGCGATGTCGTCGAAGCGGATCTTGGTGAGCGAGGTGGCATGGCCGTCGCCGCGGCGCGGGTCGGCGTTGACCTTGTCCACGAGCTGCTTGACGGTCAGGACGCCGTCGCCGATCACGTGGGGCGGGTCGCGGCGGGCGGCAGCCACGAGCTTGTCGCCCACCACCAGCAGGCGGTAGTCGGAGCCGGGCAGGAACTTCTCGACCATCACGTGGCCGATCTCGTCCGCGGCCTTGTAGGCGGCCTCCAGCTGCTCGCGGGTGGTGACGTTGACGGTCACGCCCTTGCCCTGGTTGCCGTCCTGCGGCTTGACCACGACGGGCAGCCCGATCTCCAGGGCGACTTCCCAGGCGTCATCGACGGACTCGACCGGGCGGCCGATGGGCACGGGCACGCCGGCGGACTGCAGCAGCTGCTTGCACAGGTCCTTGTCCTGGGCGATGGACTCGCTCACGGCGCTGGTGGCGTCGACCTCGGCGGCCCAGATGCGGCGCTGCTTGGCGCCCCAGCCGAACTGCACGAGGCTGCCCTGCGTGAGGCGGCGGAAGGGAATGCCGCGCTTCACGGCGGCGTCCACGATGGAGCCGGTGGAGGGGCCGAGGCGCACGTCCTCGTCCGTCTCGCGCAGGCGCTTCTGGCATTCGTCGATGTCGAAGCTGCCTTCGCCCATGGCGGCGAGGATCAGGCGGGTGGCGTCATCCATGGCCATGCGGCCGACGTCTTCCTCGCTGTACTCGACGACCACCTGGCAGGTGCCGGGCTCGTTCGTGACGTGGGTGTGGCTGAAGGTGACCGGGCAGCCGGCCTGGGCCTGAAGCGCCAGCGCGGCCTGCTCCAGGACCTGGGCCAGGCTCATCTCGGCACGCAGCGCGCCGATGCCGGGGAAGAGGGCGCGCAGGCGGGCTTCGAAGCCGGCCAGGCTGCTGATCGAGCGTTCGGCGTCCGTGCAGTGCACCACCGCTTCCATGGCGGTGTGGCGGCTCCACATGTTGGGACCTCGGAGGGCGCGGATGCGAGAGACTTCCATGTTCGCGTCGTCTTTCGGGAAATACGGTTGAGCGTGCGGGGCTGGCGGGCTTACTGCGCCAGTTCGGGCACGAAGGTGTCGAGGCCGGCGGAGATCAGTTCCGGCGAGATGTTCATGGCCCACGCGGTGGCGACGGCGGCCAGCAGCGTGGCCTCGTCGCTGGCCTGGCCGGCCTTGGCGAAGCGCTGCGCGAGCTGGGCGATGTTGGCCCCCACGGTCTCGCTCGCGCCCTGCGCCAGCACGGCCGTGCCGCCCTGCAGGAAGACCGCGCGGCCGCCCTTGGCGCGATGCGCCTGCAGCGCCTCGCTGGCCTCGGCGCGGGCATACAGCACCACCTCACCATCGCTCAGCTCCGCCATCTCCACGAGGCGCGGCTCGTCGGCGTTCAGCACCGCGGCGCCTTCGCCCAGCACCACGTCGATCTGCGTGCGCAGCACCTTGAAGCGCTGGTCCTCGGTGAGGGTGTCGAAGTGGCTGAGATCCACGCCGGCGGCCATGTCGGTCACGACGCCCACCTGGCAGCGGTCATAGGCCAGGCCGTCCTTGAGGATGGAGGTGGCGTCGTTCTGCACGACGACGGCATCCACCACGCGGTTCATCAGCAGGCGGTGGGCAGCGTCCCAGCGGGTGCTGGACCGCTTCTCCACGCGGCGCGTGCCGAGGAAGAGACCGTCGCTGCAGGCCAGGCCGACGTGGCGGCCGTTCAGGTGCAGCAGCCAGGCCACGAGGCGGGTGATGTGGTTGCCGCCCTGCGAGGCCAGCACGCCCACCACGGGGATGCGGCCGGTCTCGCCTTCGTCGAAGAGGTGGTCGATGATGGCCTGGCCCACGGGCTGGGGCATGCCCTCGGCGGGCTTCAGGTGCATCAGCAGGCCGGGGCCGGCATTGACCTCGACGATGGCGCCACCGGTCTCGGACAGCGGCTTGCTGATGTCGGTGCAGACCAGGTCGACGCCGGCGATGTCCAGCCCGATGGTGCGGGCCGCCAGCGAGACGGCGTGCGCCACGTCGGGGTGCACCTGGGCCGTGCAGTCGATGGCGACGTTGCCGTTGCGCTGGATCAGCACGCGCTGGCCGGCCGCGGGCACGGCCTCGGGCGTCACGCCCTGGCGCTGCAGGTCCAGCAGCACGACGGCGTCCTCGCCGAGGGTGATGCGGTTGAGCGGGAAGTCTTCGGTGAGGCCGCGGCGCGGGTCGGTATTGATCTGCAGGTCGACCAGCTGCACCACGGTGTGCTGGCCGTCGCCGGTGATCCAGGCCTCGTCGCCGCGGGCGGCGGCGACCACCTGACCGCCCACCACCAGCAGGCGGTGCTCGTTGCCGGGGATGTAGCTCTCGACCAGGACCTCGGAGCCTTCCTTGTCGGCCAGCTCGAAGGCGGCGGCGACGTCGGCCTCCTGGCGCAGGTCCAGGGTCACGCCCCGGCCGTGGTTGCCGTCGGAGGGCTTGACCACCACCGGCAGGCCGATGTCCTGCGCAGCTTCCCAGGCCTCGGCGGCCGTCTTGACGGCGGAGCCATAGGGCACGGGCACGCCCACGCTCTTGAGCAGGCTCTTGGTGAGGTCCTTGTCCCGGGCGATGCCTTCGGCGATCGCGCTGGTCATGTCGGTTTCGGCAGTCCAGATGCGGCGCTGGCGGGCGCCGTGGCCCAGCTGCACCAGGTTGCCATCGTTCAGGCGGATATGGGGGATGCGGCGGTCCGTCGCGGCGGCCACGATGGCGGCGGTGGACGGGCCGAGGTAGCAGTCGTCGACCTTGTCGCGGATGCGGTCCACGGCGGCCTTCACGTCGAAGGCGTCGGCGTTGATCATGGCCATGAGCAGGGCATGGCCCTCGGCCAGGGCGGCGCGGGCGACCTGCTCGTCACGGGCCCGGAAGACCATGCGGTACACGCCGGTCTTGGACGTGGAGCGGGTCTGGCCGAAGCCGGTGGGCATGCCGGAGAGGTTGAGCAGCTCGATGACCACATGCTCCAGCACGTGCCCCATCCAGGTGCCTTCGGTCAGGCGCTGCAGGAAGCCGCCGCGCTCGCCGACGCCGCAGTGGTGCTCGACCAGGGCGGGGAGGGCGGCCGTCAGCCGGTCATTGAAGCCCTCGATCTTGTTCGAGGGGAACTCCTCCAGCCGGCCCAGGTCCAGCCAGACCTCCAGGACGGGGCGGTAGGTCCACATATTGGGACCACGCAGGTAGTTGACGCGCAAAAGCTGGATGTCGTCGTGTCGGCTCATGGGACGGGGCGTGGACGGGTCGGGGGAGGAAGGCCGGCCGGATGCCGGGGGGCGTCTGGCGGCCAAGGCGCCATTTTGCTCTCAGTTTGGGGCGTGTTTGTCCGTCAGGTGAGTGAGGACGTGCTCGCTTGTCATCGATAGAGCGCCGGGAACGTTGCAGGATGCGCGAAAATCGCGCGGTTGCCGGCGTCAGCGCCCGGGCCGTTCAGAACGAAAGAACAATGCAGCATCACCATCCTGTGGACGACGCGTCCGCCAAGCATCCCGAATGGGCGACTCTGACTTCGCGTCTCTTGAAGGACGAGAACGTGCTGGCCAGCCTGGAGGTTGACCTCGACGGCCAACTGCACTTCGGACAAGGCCTGCTGGCCCTCACCCGTCAGCGCCTGCTCGCCTTTGACGCCGGCACCCGCCAGTGGTCCGAATGGCCCCTGCGCCCGGGCCTGGAGCTGCGCCTGAGCGACCACGCCGGCGTCGGCTGCCTGGAGCTGGTGGAGGGCAGCACCCGGCTGGCCCTCTGGCGCTTCACCCTGGCGATCAACCTGCAGGCCCAGCGTTTCCAGGAGGCCTTCGAGCGCCGGGACGACGGCCCCCGCGCCGAGGCCGAGGACGTGGGCTTCTGCCCCAGCTGCAAGGCCCCGCTGCCCCCGGAAAGCGAGGAGTGCCCCACCTGCGAGCGCGAGCTGCACACGCCGCCGTCCACCTGGGTGCTGCTGCGCCTGGCCCGCTTCGCCCGGCCCTACCAGGGCCAGCTGCTGCTCGGCTTCCTCCTGATGCTGGGCGCCACCGCCGCCACGCTGGTGGGCCCCTATCTCTACCGCCCGCTGATGGACGAGGTGCTGATCCCCTTCCAGCAGGGCCAGAAGATCGACCCCTGGCTGGTGGCCTACTACCTGGGCGGCCTGCTCGGCGCCGGCGTCGTGTCCTGGCTGCTGGGCTGGGCCAAGACCTACATCCTGGCCCTCGTGTCCGAGCGCATCGCCGCCGACATGCGCACCGCCACCTTCGAGCATCTGCTGTCGCTGTCGCTCGAGTACTTCGGCAACAAGCGCACGGGTGACCTGATGTCCCGCATCGGCTCCGAGACCGACCGCATCAGCGTCTTCCTCTCCCTGCACGCGCTGGACTTCATCACCGACGTCCTGATGCTCACCATGATCACCGTGATGATGGTGTCCATCAGCCCCTGGCTGGCCCTCGCCACGCTGCTGCCGCTGCCCTTCATCGCCTGGATGATCCACCTGGTGCGGGACCGCCTGCGCACGGGCTTCGAGAAGATCGACCGCGTCTGGGGCGAAGTCACCAGCGTGCTGGCGGACACCATCCCCGGCATCCGCGTGGTGAAGGCCTTCGCCCAGGAGCGCCGCGAGGCCCGACGCTTCAAGGAGGCCAATGACAACAACCTCAAGGTCAACGACCGCCTGAACAAGACCTGGAGCCTGTTCACGCCCACGGTCTCGCTGCTGACGGAAATCGGCCTGCTGGTCGTCTGGGCCTTCGGCATCTACCTCGTCTCGGATGGCGACATCACCGTCGGGGTGCTCACGTCCTTCCTGGCCTACATCGGCCGCTTCTACGGCCGCATGGACTCCATGAGCCGCATCGTCTCCGTCACCCAGAAGGCGGCGGCCGGCGCCAAGCGCATCTTCGACATCCTCGACCACCAGTCCAACGTCCCGGACCCCGCCAACCCCGTGAAGCTGGATGGCGTGACCGGCGGCCTGCAGATCCAGGACATCGGCTTCCGCTACGGCAACCGCGCCGTGATCCGCGGCCTCTCGCTGGACATCCAGCCCGGCGAGATGATCGGCCTCGTGGGCCACTCGGGCTCGGGCAAGAGCACGCTGGTCAACCTGATCTGCCGCTTCTACGACGTCACGGAGGGCTCGATCCGCGTCGACGGCACCGACCTGCGCCGCGTCACCGTGGCCGACTACCGCCGCCACATCGGCCTGGTGCTGCAGGAGCCCTTCCTCTTCTTCGGCACCATTGCCGAGAACATCGCCTACGGCAAGCCGGACGCCACGCGCGAGGAGATCGTCGCCGCGGCCCGAGCCGCCCACGCGCACGAGTTCATCCTGCGCCTGCCCCACGGCTACGACAGCCTCGTGGGCGAGCGCGGCCAGGGCCTGTCCGGTGGCGAGCGCCAGCGCATTTCCATCGCCCGCGCCCTGCTGATCAACCCGCGCCTGCTGATCCTCGACGAAGCCACCTCGGCCGTCGACACCGAGACCGAGAAGGAAATCCAGAAGGCGCTGGACAACCTCGTGAAGGGCCGCACCACCATCGCCATCGCCCACCGCCTGTCCACGCTGCGCAAGGCCGACCGCCTCGTGGTGATGGACCGCGGCCAGATCGTCGAGGTCGGCCCGCACGACGAGCTGATGGAGAAGAAGGGCGCCTATTGGCGGCTCTACGAGGCGCAGGCGCGCCGGGTCGATGCCGAGGAGGCCGAGCCCATGACCCTGCCCAACCCGAACGCCCACACGGTGAACGCCTGACCCGCCGGAGAGCCCCATGACGACCCCTTACCAGCGCCTCTCCCGCAACGCCCTCGGCCGCCTCGACCTCATCGATGCCGACGGCCAGTTCCACGGCGCCGTGACGCCCGTGCGCGCCCACCCCATCTCCGCGCCCGACGAAGGCGTGTCCCTCGTGGGCCAGGACGGCCACGAGCTGGCCTGGATCCCGCGCCTGTCGGCGCTGCCGGCCGCCGACCGCGAGCTGCTCGATGCGGAGTTCGCCGTGCGCGAGTTCATGCCGACCGTGCAGGCGCTGCTCGCCGTGAGCACCTTTTCCACGCCCAGCCAGTGGACGGTCCGCACCGAGCGGGGGGACGCGCAGTTCATCCTCAAGACCGAGGAAGACATCCGCCGTCTGGGTGAAGGCAAGCTGATGATCACCAGCAGCCACGGCCTGCAGTTCCTCATCCCGGATCGCTTCGCACTGGACCGCCATTCGCGCAAGCTGCTCGAGCGATTCCTGTAAGCGAGCCTGCGAGGCCATGCCCCCGGCACCCCACGCGGACGGTCTGGGCCCTGAGGGCGCGATGGACTCGCGGGGAGATGACCGGGGCTTCCTCCTGCGTCCGCCGCTGACGGGCTCGCTCATTGCGACGCTGGGGCTGATGCTCTGTGTGGCGCTGGTGTCCGCGGAGGGCTTGTGGCCCACCCGGGACGAGGCCCGGTTCCAGCAGCATCTGCGGGGCGAGGGGCCTGGGGCCGAGCCGGTGGCCGACACGGATTTCGTCGAGATGGACCGGGTGGGCTGCTTTGGCGCCTGTCCCACCTACACCGTGCGGGTGCACGCCACGGGCGAGGTGCGCTTCCTCGGGCATGCCTTTGTCTGCCGCAAGGGCGAAGCTGTGCAGCAGATCGGCGCTCTGCAGGCCCGTCGTCTGCTGGCCGCGCTGCGGTCGATCGACTGGTCGGCTGCCTCGCCTGTCGACCTGATACCGGATGCGGAGGTGGTGGCGCTGCGCCTGCGGCTCGGCACGCGGTCGGTGGCACTCGACCTTCAGCCGGCGATGCACGGCCACCTGCGTGGGATCCCTGCGGCCATCGAGCGCGTGGCGGAGGTGGGCCGCTGGTTGCCGACCTGGTCGCTCGTCCCGCCGGGCGGTCCGCTCTGTGCGGGCGCACCGGGCGAGGCGCCTCGCGCACCGTCGTGGTGGCGCGAGGGGCAGGTGCTCTTCGGCGAGGAGCGATAGGGCGCCGCGCCCGGACCGCCGCTGCCCGGTCAGCGCCCGCCCATGGGCTTCAGCAGAACACCCGGGCCGCCGCACTCAGCCGCTCGGTACGCTCCTTCAGCTGACCGGACGCGCTCACCGACTGCGCCACGAGCGCGGCGTTCTGCCCCGTCATCTGGTCCAGCTGGGCCACGGCCTGGCTGATCTGACCCAGCCCCTGCGCCTGCTCCTGGGTGGACAGGCTGATCCCGGCGATGAGCCCGGCCAGGTCCCGCACCTCCTCGACGATGCCCTGCATGGTGCGGCCGGTGGCATCGGCCACCTCGGTGCCGGAGGCCACCTGCTCGGCGCTGCGCGCGATCATGCCGCGGATCTCCCGCGCTGCCTCGCCGGCCCGTTGGGCCAGCACGCGCACCTCGCCTGCCACGACCGCGAAGCCACGGCCCTGCTCGCCGGCCCGCGCGGCCTCGACCGCGGCATTGAGGGCGAGGATGTTGGTCTGGAACGCGATGCTGTCGATGAGCCCGATGATGGGCGCGATGCGGCGGCTGGACTCGCTGATGCCGGCCATCGTCGCGACCATGGCCTCGACCTGCTCGCCGCCGCGGCGCGCGTTTTCACGGGCCTCGGCGATGAGCTGGGCGGCGCGCGCGGCCGACGCGGCATTGGCGCTCACCGCGGCGCTGAGCTGGTCCATCGAGGCGGCCGTCTGCTGGAGATGGGAGGCGGCCTGCTCGGTCCGGGCATGCAGGTCCTCGTGTCCCAGGCGCATGTCCTGGCTGGCGGCATCCATGCCGCGCGTCTGGTGCTGGACGTCACCGCTCAGGGCCCGCAGGTTCAGCCCGACCTGGTTGAGCGCGCGCAGGGCCTGGCCCATGGCGTCGCTGCGGGCGGGCTGCCGGGCCTCGTCGGTGCGTCCGGCGGCCAGGGCCTGGACGCGGTACTGCAGCGTGTGCATCGGCCGCACCAGCTGCCAGTCCTGCCAGGCGAGCGCCGCGAGGAGCAGCGCGCCCGTGCCGAGGGCCGTCAGCAGAAGGGCCGAACCGGCCACCCCGCCCAGCGCCGTGCCGGCCAGTCCGCCCAGCCAGAGCAGCAGCGGCGGCAGCGCGCAGCGGGCGCGCCAGGGCAGGGTGTGCGCCAGTGCCACCGGGCTCCAGCGCCAGCGGGGCAGTACCCAGCCGCGATGCAGGCGCGGCGCGGTGCTGCCGCCCTCGCGGAAGATGGCGTACAGCTGCTCGGCGGCCTGCACTTCGCCGGCCTCGGGCCGGGTGCGGACCGAGACATAGCCCAGCAGGCGGCCGTCCCGGTGGAGCGGCGTGACGTTGGCCTTGACCCAGTAGTGGTCGCCGTTCTTGCGTCGGTTCTTCACGAGCCCGGTCCAGGCGTGGCCCGCCTTCAGACTGGTCCAGAGATCGCTGAAGGCCGCCGCCGGCATGTCCGGGTGCCGGACCAGGTTGTGGGGCTGCCCCAGCAGCTCCTCGATGGAGAAGCCGCTGGCCTCGCTGAAGGCGGCATTGGCGTAGGTGATGCGCCCCTGCGGGTCCGTCACGGACATCAGGGTGGCCTCGGCGGGCACTTCGTAGGCGCGCTGGGTGACGGGGAGGTTCTGGCGCATGGGCATGGGTCCTTCAGGAAGGCGCCATGCTAGGCAGCGGTTTGCCGCCGATCCATGATCTGGGGCAAGTTTGAGGAGCCTCGCGGCGTCCCCCGGGCCGCGCGTGACGCACCGCACGCGGCGGTGCTGGCGCGTCGAGGAAGGGCGCCGGCGCGCCCGGCCGGGTGGGGCCGGGCGGGGCGCCTCAGCCCAGGCGGAAGGCGGCGATGGCCTCCGAGAGCTGATGCGCCTGATCGCGCATGGACTGCGCGGCGGCGGCGGACTCCTCGACCAGGGCCGCGTTCTGCTGCGTCATCTGGTCCAGCTGGGCGACCGCCTGGTTGACCTGCTGGATGCCGTCACGCTGCTCGGCGGAGGCGGCGGCGATCTCGCCGATCAGGTCCGCGACCCGGCTGACGCTGCTGGTGATGTCCTGCATGGCCTGGCCCGTGCTCTGCACCAGGCTGGCCCCCTGTTCCACGTTGGCGACCGACGTGCCGATCAGCGTCTTGATCTCGCGCGCCGCCTCGGCGCTGCGCTGGGCCAGCGAGCGCACCTCGCCCGCCACCACAGCGAAGCCGCGGCCCTGCTCGCCCGCGCGGGCGGCTTCCACGGCGGCGTTCAGCGCCAGGATGTTGGTCTGGAAGGCGATGCCGTCGATCACGCCGATGATGTCGCCGATCTTGCGCGAGCTCTCGGTGATGCTGGCCATGCTCTGCGTGACTTGCCCCACCACCTGGCCGCCGCGCTGGGCCGCCTCGGCGGCCGACACGGCGAGCTGGTTGGCCTGGCGCGCGGTGTCCGCCGACTGGCTCACCGCCCCGTTCATCTCCTCCATGGAGCTGGCGGTCTCTTCAAGATTGGACGCGGTCTGCTCGGTGCGGGCCGACAGGTCGTGGTTGCCCTGGGCGATCTCGCCGGCCGCGGTGCTGATGGAGTCTCCGGCGGCCCGCAGCTGGCTCATCGTGCCGTTCAAGGCCTGCACCATGTGCTGCAGCTGCCCCAGCAGGCTGTGCTCGTCGGCCTTGCGGCCGCTGCTGCGCAGGTCTCCGGCCGCCACCGCGCGCATGGCGTCCATGGCCTCGGCCGGCTCGCCGCCCAGCTGCTGCAGGACGCTGCGGGTGATGACCCAGCCGATGAAGCCTACGCCCGCGAACACCGCGAGCCCGAGGCCCAGGCGGGTGAGGGCGGCAGACCAGACGAGCGCCTTGACGTCATCCATGTAGAGGCCGGAACCCACCATCCAGTTCCATTCGGGCACTGCCATCACGAACTGCAGCTTGGGGACGGGCTCGGTCTTGCCGGGCCGGGGGAACTGGGTGTCGACGAAGGCCCGGCCGTCGCGGCTGGCCCGCAGGCCGTCGATCATGTCGCGGATGGTGAAGCGGCCGTCGGCATCCTTGAGCTTGTCCACCATGTTCTGACCGGCCCATTCCGGCTTGATGGGGTGCATCACGCTGACGCCGTCCTGGGTCCAGGCGTAGAGGTACTCCGTCTTGCCGTCGGCGCCGCCGTAGCGCGCCTGGCGGATGGCCTCCTTGGCGGCGGCCTGGGCGGCCTCCGGGCTGAGCTTGCCGCTGGCGGCCTGCTGGCGGTAGCCGTCCACCACATGGAAGACCGACTGCACGGCGGTCTGCAGCATCTCCCGTCGGCTGCCCATGATCTCGACATAGGTCTGGTAGGTGGTCAGCAGCAGCAAGACCATCACCCCCAACATGGCGCTGATTGTCAGCAGCGCGATGCGACGCTTGAAGGACCATTGGTTCAGCATGTCTATCTCCTCTGCGGTCGGCACCGCGAGGGGGCCGCCGTCATTGTTCGTGGTGCGTCCAGCCAGTGTCCGGCACTTTCGTATTTGCTTGAAATGTTGAGAACGGTTGCATCGAATGTCCTGCGACCTTTGGCACACCTGGCTAGAATTGACGTTTACGTAAACGTAAAGTTGCGCCCGGCACGGAAGATGCGGGGCGCCGGCCTGGATGCGCCCCGAAAGCCGGGTGCGCCGGCCCTGGACAACCTGCCTCGGAGACTGAGATGAACCTGCCCGGCCTGAATTTCCAACTTGGTGAAGACATCGACGCGCTGCGCGACGCCGTGCGCGACTTTGCGCAGGCCGAGATCGCCCCGCGTGCCGCCGAGATCGACCGCAACGACCAGTTCCCGATGGACCTGTGGCGCAAGATGGGCGAGCTGGGCGTGCTGGGCATCACCGTGCCGGAGCAGTACGGCGGCGCCAACATGGGCTACCTCGCCCACATGGTGGCGATGGAGGAGATCAGCCGCGCCAGCGCCTCGGTGGGCCTGTCCTACGGCGCGCACAGCAATCTGTGCGTGAACCAGATCAACCGCAACGGCAACGAGGCGCAAAAGGCCAAGTACCTGCCCAAGCTGATCAGCGGTGAGCACGTGGGGGCGCTGGCCATGAGCGAGCCGGGCGCCGGCTCGGACGTCATCAGCATGAAGCTCAAGGCCGAGGACAAGGGCGGCTACTACGTCCTGAACGGCAACAAGATGTGGATCACCAACGGCCCCGACGCCGACACCCTGGTGGTCTACGCCAAGACCGAGCCCGAGCTGGGCGCGCGCGGCGTCACGGCCTTCCTGATCGAGAAGGGCATGAAGGGCTTCTCGATCGCGCAGAAGCTGGACAAGCTGGGCATGCGCGGCAGCCACACCGGCGAGCTGGTGTTCGAGAACGTGGAAGTGCCGGCCGAGAACGTGCTGGGGGCCGTCAACAGCGGCGCCAAGGTGCTGATGTCGGGCCTGGACTACGAGCGCGCCGTGCTGACCGGCGGCCCGCTGGGCATCATGCAGTCGGTGATGGACAACGTGATCCCCTACATCCACGACCGCAAGCAGTTCGGCCAGAGCATCGGCGAGTTCCAGCTGATCCAGGGCAAGGTCGCCGACATGTACACCGTGCTGCAGGCCGCCCGCTCCTTCGCCTACACCGTGGCCAAGAACCTCGACATGCTGGGCACCGACCATGTGCGCCAGGTGCGCAAGGACTGCGCCTCCGTCATCCTGTGGACCGCCGAGAAGGCGACCTGGATGGCCGGCGAGGGCGTGCAGATCTTCGGCGGCAACGGCTACATCAACGAATACCCGCTGGGCCGCCTGTGGCGCGATGCCAAGCTGTACGAGATCGGTGCCGGCACCTCGGAGATCCGCCGCATGCTGATCGGCCGCGAACTCTTCGCCGAGACGATGTGATGCCTCGCCGGGGGCCGGCAAGCCCCCGGAACGAAGTCAGCCTTGCCCAATGGGCAGGGCTGGACCGCCCCACGATTCGACAATGCGGCCATGAGCACCGAACTGCAAGAACTGCTGGAAAGCAACAAGCGCTGGGCGTCCGAGACCGAGACGCGCGAGCCCGGCTTCTTCTCGCGCCTGCTGAAGCAGCAGACGCCGGAGTACCTCTGGATCGGTTGCGCCGACAGCCGCGTGCCGGCCAACGAGCTGGTCAACCTGCTGCCGGGCGAGCTCTTCGTGCACCGCAATGTCGCGAACGTGGTGGTGCACTCGGACCTCAACTGCCTCTCGGTGATGCAGTTCGCCGTGGACTCGCTGAAGGTCAAGCACATCATCGTGGTCGGCCACTCCAACTGCGGCGGCGTGAAGGCCGCGCTGCTGGACCAGCGCGTGGGCCTCGTCGACAACTGGCTGCGCCACGTGCAGGACGTGCGCAACCACCACCTCGAGTGGCTGGACACCCTGGACGAGCGCCAGCGCGTCAACGCCCTGTGCGAGCTCAACGTGCTGGAGCAGGCCCGCAACGCCTGCCAGACCACGGTCGTGCAGGACGCCTGGGCCCGCGGGCAGGAAGTCGTGGTGCACGGCTGGGTCTACGGCCTGCACAACGGCCTGCTGGAGGACCTGCGGATCACCGTCGGCGCGCCCGAGCAACTGGCCTCGGCGTTCCAGAAGGCCTTGACCGCCGTCAAGCAGCGCTACGAAGCGGCCCGCGTAAGCTGAGCGCCTCGCCGCAGCCCGAAGGCCGACCGTCATGTTTCCGCAGCAGCTCACCGACTCTCGCGCCCACCTGATCGCGCAAGCCCTGCTGGGCGGCTTCAACAAGCACTACCGGCTCTTTCGCGCGACCACGGCCGAGGCCAAGAAGCGCTTCGAGCGGGCGGACTGGCACGGGCAGCAGAAGGCGCAGGCGCAGCGGATCGAGTTCTATGACAAGCGGGTGGACGAGGCCGTCGAGATGCTCGAGGCCGAGTTCCAGGTCAGCCGGCTGCCCATGACCGTGTGGCAGCAGGTGAAGCTGCACTACATCGGCCTGCTGACCAACCACCTGCAGCCCGAGCTGGCCGAGACCTTCTTCAACTCGGCCTGCACGCGCATCCTGCACCACGGCTACTTCCACAACGACTTCATCTTCGTGCGGCCGGCCGTCTCGACGGAATACATCGAGAACGAGGAGCCCGCCGCCACGCCGACGTTCCGCTGCTACTACCCCACGCGGGAGACGCTGCGGGACACGATGATCCGCATCGTCCACAACTTCCAGCTGGCCCGCGACTTCGAGGACCTCGGCCGTGACGTCGACAGCGTGCTCGGCGCCGTGCAGCGCGAACTCGGGCTGTTCCGCTGGCGCACCAACTTCCAGATCCAGGTGCTCTCCAGCCTGTTCTACCGGAACAAGGGCGCCTACCTCGTCGGCAAGATCATCAACGGCTTCACCGAGACGCCCTTCGCGCTGCCCATCCTGCACAACGACAAGGGCTTCCTCTACATCGACGCCGCCCTCTTCGGCGAGGACGACCTGCTGATGCTCTTCAGCTTCGCGCGGGCCTACTTCATGGTCGATGCCGAGGTGCCGAGCGCCTACGTGCAGTTCCTGCGCTCGCTGATGCCGCGCAAGCCGCGCGCCGAGCTCTACAGCGCCATCGGCCTGCAGAAGCACGGCAAGAACCTGTTCTACCGCGACTTCCTCAACCACCTGCGCCACTCCTCGGACAAGTTCCGCATCGCCCCCGGCATCAAGGGCATGGTGATGCTGGTGTTCGACCTGCCGAGCTATCCCTTCGTCTTCAAGCTCATCAAGGACTACTTCCCGCCGCAGAAGGAGACGACGCGCGAGCTCATCCAGAGCAAGTACCTGCTCGTGAAGCAGCACGACCGGGTGGGCCGCATGGCGGACACGCTGGAGTACAGCAACGTCGCCTTCCCGCGCTACCGCTTCGAGGAGGAGCTCATCAAGGAGCTCAAGACCTTCTGCCCGAGCCTGGTCGAGGAGAAGGGCGAGGACCTGATCCTGAAGCACGTGTACATCGAGCGCCGCATGGTGCCGCTCAACATCTACATCCAGGAAGCCACGCCGCAGCAGCTGGAGCATGCCGTCGTCGAGTACGGCAACGCCATCAAGGACCTGGTGGCCGCCAACATCTTCCCCGGCGACATGCTCTGGAAGAACTTCGGCGTGACCCGCCACGGCAAGGTCGTGTTCTACGACTACGACGAGATCGAATACCTCACCGACTGCAACTTCCGCAAGGTGCCGACGCCGCGCACCGAAGAGGAGGAGCTCTCGGGCGAGGTCTGGTACGCCGTCGGCCCGCGCGACGTGTTCCCCGAGACCTTCGGCCCCTTCCTGCTGGGCCATCCGGGCGTGCGCGAGCTCTTCATGCGCCACCACGCCGACCTGCTCGACGCCGGCTTCTGGCAGGGGCACAAGGAGCGCATCCTGGCCGGCCACGTGCACGACGTCTTTCCCTACGATGCGCACAAGCGCTTCCAAGCCCAGCACGCGGGCGCAGCGATCCCGGCGCGGCCGGCCGAGCCGCTGGACCGCGAGCTGCCCATCCAATAACCCCTTGAGTCCATTCCAGGAGAGCCTCCATGTCCGACTCCATCGTCATCGTCTCCGCTGCCCGCACGCCCATCGGTGGCCTGCTGGGTGACTTCTCCAACCTTGCCGCCTGGGAGCTGGGCGCCGTGGCCATCAAGGCCGCCGTCGAGCGCGCCGGCGTGCCCGCCGATGCCATCCAGGAAGCCTTCATCGGCAACTGCCTGATGGCCGGCCAGGGCCAGGCCCCCGCCCGCCAGGCCGTGCTCAAGGCCGGCCTGCCGCAGTCCGTCGGTGCCGTGACCCTGTCCAAGATGTGCGGCGCCGGCATGCGCGCCGTCATGTTCGCGCATGACACCCTGAAGGCCGAGAGCGCCGACATCCTCATCGCCGGCGGCATGGAATCCATGACCAATGCCCCGCACCTGATGTTCGCGCGCAAGGGCGTGAAGTACGGGGCCGCGCAGATGTACGACCACATGGCCCTGGACGGCCTGGAAGACGCCTACGAGCGCGGCAAGGCCATGGGCGTGTTCGCCGAGCAGTGCGTCAGCAAGTACGCCTTCACCCGAGAGGCTCAGGACCAGTTCGCCATCGCCTCGACCGAGCGTTCCAAGAAGGCCAACGAGGACGGCAGCTTCGCCTGGGAGATGGCGCCCGTCACGCTGGCGGGCAAGGCCGGTGACGTCGTGATCGGCCGTGACGAGCAGCCCTTCAAGGCCAAGCTGGACAAGATCCCCGGCCTGAAGCCCGCCTTCAAGAAGGACGGCACCATCACCGCCGCCACCTCGTCCAGCATCTCCGACGGCGCCGCCGCCCTGGTGCTGATGCGCGAGAGCACCGCCGCCAAGATGGGTCTGACGCCCGTGGCCCGCATCGTGGGCACGGCCGTGCACGCCAACGCGCCCGAGTGGTTCACCACCGCCCCGGTCGGCGCCATCCAGAAGCTGCTGGCCAAGAACGGCTGGGAGGCCAAGAGCGTGGACCTGTGGGAAGTCAACGAGGCCTTCGCCGCCGTGACCATGGCCGCCATGGCCGAGTTCAAGCTGCCGCACGAGATCGTCAACGTCAACGGCGGCGCCGTGGCGCTGGGCCACCCGATCGGCGCCTCCGGTGCCCGCATCCTGGTGACCCTGCTGGGCGCGCTGAAGCATCGTGGCCTGAAGCGCGGCGTGGCCTCGCTGTGCATCGGTGGTGGCGAAGCCACGGCCGTGGGCGTCGAACTCATCTGAAGCTGAGGGTCGGGTCTTGCCCCGGCCCCACGAGGCGCGGCCACCGGCTGAGGTCCGGACCGCGCCTTCCTTTTTGACGCCCCCGAGGCGACACCCATGAAGCATGTCCTGATCATCGGCGCCTCCCGCGGCCTGGGCCTGGAGTTCGTGCGCCAGTACCGCGAGGCGGGCGACCGCGTCGTGGCCACGGCCCGCAGTGACGAGGGCCTGGCCGCGCTCCAGGCCCTGGGCGCCAAGGCGCTGCGGCTGGACGTGGCCAGCGTGGCCAGCTGCGCCGGCCTGGCCTGGCAGATCGACGGCGAGGCCTTTGACGAGGTGGTGCTCAATGCCGGCGTCTTCGGTGCGCGCACCGACGGCCTGGTCACCCCGTCGGAGGCTGTCTTCGACGAGGTCATGCACACCAATGTGCTGGGCCCCATGCGCCTGCTGCCGCAGCTGATGGACAGCCTGGCGCCGCAGGCGCGCGTGGCGATGATCTCGTCCATCATGGGCTCACTGGCATTGAGGGAGAACAGCCATGGCTGGCTCTACCGTGCCTCCAAGGCCGCGCTGAACTCGGTGATGCGGGACGCCGCCCTGGAGCTCGCCGGCCGCGCCATCTGCGTGAGCCTGCATCCCGGCTGGGTGCGCACCGACATGGGCGGCGCCGGCGCCGACATCGACCCTGCCACCAGCATCGGCGGCATGCGCGCCTTGCTGGCCCGGCTGCAGCCGTCCGACAATGGCGGCTTCTTCAATTTCGACGGCCAGCCCCTGGCCTGGTGAGGCGCTCACGAGGCGCCTCGTCCTCGTTTCCCGACGATCCACGGATCCCCCGATTTCCCCGTCCCCCGGAGTACCCCTCTCATGCTGCTCAGTGAAGACCATCGTGCCGTGCAGGACGCCGTGCGCGCCTTTGTGCAAGACCAGATCGCGCCCAAGGCGGCCGAGTGGGACAAGAGCCACCACTTCCCCGCCGAGGAGCTGAAGGGCCTGGCCTCGCTGGGCTGCTACGGCGTGGCCGTGCCCACCGAGTACGACGGTGCGGGCCTCGACTACCTTGCCCTGGCCATCATCCTCGAGGAGATCGGGGCTGGCGACGGCGCCACCTCGACCGTGGTGAGCGTCAACAACTGCCCGGTGTGCTCGATCCTGATGGCCTTTGCCAACGAGGAGCAGAAGCAGGAGTTCCTCAAGCCCCTGGCCCGCGGCGACATGCTCGGCGCCTTCTGTCTCACCGAGCCGCATGTGGGCTCCGAGGCCGGCGGGCTCAAGACCACCGCGGTCCGCGAGGGCGATGAGTACGTGCTCAATGGCGTCAAGCAGTTCATCACCAGCGGCAAGAACGGCGACGTCGCCATCGTGATGGCCGTGACCGACAAGGCCGCCGGCAAGAAGGGCATCAGCGCCTTCCTCGTGCCCACCCGGACGCCCGGCTACACCGTCGCGCGCATTGAGGACAAGATGGGCCAGCACGCCAGCGACACCGCCCAGATCCTGTTCGAGAACTGCCGCATCCCCGCGCGTTACCGACTGGGCGAGGAAGGCCAGGGCCTGAAGATCGCGCTGTCCGGCCTGGAGGGGGGGCGCATCGGCATCGCCAGCCAGAGCGTGGGCATGGCGCGCGCGGCCTTCGAGGCGGCACTGAAGTACAGCAAGGAGCGCGTTGCCTTCGGCGTGCCCATCTTCGAGCACCAGGCCATGCAGCACAAGCTGGCCGACATGGCCACGCAGATCGAGGCCGCGCGCCAGCTGATCTGGCATGCCGCCAGCCTGAAGGACGCCGGCCAGCCCTGCCTGAAGGAAGCGGCCATGGCGAAGCTCTTTGCCTCCGAGATGGCCGAGAAGGTCTGCTCGGCGGCCATCCAGATCCACGGCGGCTATGGCTATGTGAGCGACTTCCCCGTCGAGCGCATCTACCGCGATGTGCGCGTGACCCAGATCTACGAGGGCACGTCCGAAGTGCAGAAGATCCTGATCGGCCGCGCGCTGGTCTGAGGCACGCCCCGCCCCTCCCCTCGAAGGCGGGCTCAGTCCCGCCTTTTTTCACGCTTGCGCCGGATCAGCGCCTCGCCCGGGCCGCGTGTCGCCCGTCGGCTGGATAGGCTCCAGGCCTTGAGTCGAATTCTTTGGAGGTGGCGATGCTGTGGGCTGGATTGACGATGAAGCAGCGGGTGCTGCTGAACGTGGCCCTGAACGTGGGGCTTCAGGCGTGGGTGGTGGGCGGCCTGCTGGGCGGCCTCGGACGCGGCACGCTGATCACCGGCAGCCTGCTGCTCGGTGCTCTGGTGGTGTGGCTGTACCTGGACAGCGCCAGCGGCACTGCGGACTTCATGAAGCACCTGATGTCCGGCGTGCAGCGCGTGAGCGCGGGCGACCTGAGCGAGGACATCCGCATCGAGGGTGCCGCCTCGGCCAAGGAGGGCCTGCGCGTGATGCAGGGGCTGCAGGAGAACCTGCGCCAGGTCATGGGCACGCTGCACGATGGCGCCGAGCAGGTGAACACCGCCGCCAGCGAGATCGCGGCCGGCAACCAGGACCTCAGCCAGCGCACCGAGCAGGGCAGCGCCGACCTCCAGGCCGCGGCCAGCTCCATGCGCAACATGACGGAGGCGGCCCGCCACAGCAGCGAGGCCATGGACGAGGCCAGCCAGCTGGCTCAGCAGACGAGCCAGCAGGCGCGGCAGAGCGGCGATGTCGTCGGCCGGGCCGTGTCCGCGATGAGCGGCGTGAGCCACTCCAGCCGCAAGATCGCCGACATCATCGGGGTCATTGACGGCATCGCGTTCCAGACCAACATCCTGGCGCTGAACGCCGCGGTGGAGGCCGCCCGAGCGGGCGAGCAGGGCCGTGGCTTCGCCGTGGTCGCGGGTGAGGTGCGCTCGCTGGCCCAGCGCAGTGCCGAGGCCGCCAAGGAGATCAAGAGCCTGATCACCAGCTCCGTGGAGCAGGTCGATGCGGGCTCCGGCCTGGTCAACGATGCCGGGCAACGCATGCAGGAGGTCGTGGGCAGCATCGAGCGCGTGGCCGCGCTGATCGCGGACGCCACGCAGCTGGCGCGCACCCAGAGCAGCGGCCTGCGCGAGGTCGCCGACTCCGTCGACCGGCTTGACCAGTCCATGCAGCAGAACGCGGCGCTGGTCGAGGAGGGCGCCGCGGCGGCCGAGAGCCTCAAGAGCCAGGCCCACCGACTGAACGAGCTGGTGCGCGGCTTCCGGCTGCGCTGAGCGCGCCCGTCGGCGCGCGTGCAGCCTCGGTGCGGCACGCGCGCCAAACCGGTGAAAGCCCGGCTGCGGGCGTCACGCAGATCGCCTAAGGTCGCGAGATGCATGAATCTCCCTTTGCCGCCCGCTCGGGCAGTCCCGCGCGGCCCCCGATCCAGTTCTACTTCGACTTCTCGTCGCCCTATGCCTACATCGCGTCGGAGTGGATCGACGCCGTCGCGGCTCGCCACGGGCGCACGGTGCAATGGCAGGCCATCCTGCTGGGCGTGACCTTCCAGGCCGCCGAGTTGAAGCCGCCGGTGGCGCACCCGATCAAGCGGGATTACGCGCTGCGCGACTTCGAGCGCTCCGCTCACTTCGCCGGCTTGCCGTACCGCCAGCCCGAGACCTTCCCCATCCCCACGCAGAACGCCGCCCGGGTGTTCTGGTGGCTGCATGACACCCAGGGCGCGTCGCAGGCCGTGGGCTTTGCGCGGGCCGGTCTGCGGGCCTACTTCACGCGTGGCGTGGTGCTCAGCGACCCCGCGCAGCTGCGGGCGCTCCTGGCCGAGCTGGGCCTGGACGCCGATGCGGCCGAGCAGGCCTGGCAGGACCAGACCTGGAAGCAGCGCCTGCGGGGTGTCAACGAGGCGGCCGTGGCGGCCGGTGTGTTCGGGGCGCCCTTCTTCATGATCGACGGCGAACCCTTCTGGGGCAACGACCGCCAGCCACAGATCGAGCGCTGGCTGGCGCGCGGGCCCTTCACGCGGCTCTGAACGCCCCCGTCTGAACGCGCACCGTCGGGCCGCCATGAAAAACGGCAGCCGCGGGGGCTGCCGTCGAGGGGGGAAGGTCGCGACTCAACCCTTGTTCTGGCGTCGCGCTTCCAGTTCCGCCCACAGGCTGTCGGCCATGCGCGTGGCCTCGCTGCGCTGGGCGTCGTTCAGCTGCTGGTAGTCCTTGGTCTTCAGCAGCCAGTCGGCGCTGAGCGTGTCCCCCGACCGACGGGCGACCAGGTTCCAGGCGGCGGCATCCAGCGGCCGCTTCTCCAGCAGATAGGACTCCGAGATGATGGACGCCGCATGCAGGTTGCCGCGCACATAGGCCTGGCGCAGGGCCTCGCGGGCCGCTTCGCGGTAGGGGTAGCCCGCCTCGAAGTCGGGGTCCTGCGGCTTGCCGTCCAGGGCGAAGAGATAGCGCTCGGCCAGATGCGTCAGCGCCTGGCGGTCACCGGCCTCGGCGGCCTGCCGCAGCGTCGCCAGCGTCATCTGGTAGTAGCGCTGGTCGATGTGGTAGCCCAGCTGGCGCAGGGCCTCGGCCTCGGCCCGCTGCTGCGGGGTCTCCGGCTGGATGTCGGGGGGCGGCATGCCCGGCACGCTGCCGGTCGTGCCGCCCTGGCCCGCGGCCATCCAGACCTGCTGACCGGAGGCGTCAGCCCCCGGCGCCTGCGCGGCACTGGCCGGCAGCGGGCGGAACAGGTCCGCCAGACCGGTGTTGAGCCCCGCGTTGCGCTGGGCCGCCTCGGCTTTGGCGCGGGCCTGGGCCTCCTCGGCACGCGCGGCCTCACGTTCATCCAGCCAGTGCCAGCTGACGAACGTGAGCCCCGTGACGACCAGGGCGGCCAGCCCGAGATGCTTGGGGCTCATGGTCCCGCCCCTTACAGGCTCAGGCAGCGGCCGAGGCCGTTGGCGTAGCCGTAGCGCGCGTAGTAGTCGCGCTGCGCCGGAGAGCCGTGCGTGGAGTAGTCCGCGGCGGCGCGGGCCGAACGGACGGCGGACTCGATGAAGGCCGGGTAGCCCAGCGAGGTCTGCGCGTACTTGGCGAAGGTGCCGGCCACGCAGTCGGCCTGCAGCTCCTGCATCGGCGCCTGCTTGTAGATGCCGCGCGTGAACTGGATGCTGTGGCCCCACTCATGGGCGATGATGAACTTGGCCACGTAGTTGCCGTAGCTGTTCTCCTGGCCCTGCAGGAAGCGCACGCCCACGCTGATGGTGTAGGGGCCGCAGGCCACGGCATTGCCGGGGACGCCCTCGCCGCAGGCGTTGCGGTCCACGTACACCGTCGGGCGTGCGTAGCCGCCCAGCTGGCCGCGGATCTCGGTGGCCGAGTTCTGGATGTAGGTGTTGTTGACGGTGGCCGCCTGGGCGCCCAGGGCGCTCAGGGCCAGCGCGGTCACGACGCCCAGGGTGCGGGCGATGGGGGACTTCAGAAGTTTCGTGTGCATATCTGCCTCGTACAGATGGATGGATGATTCGGGCCTTGCGACCCGGCTGTTATGGAGCGCATGCCGCACAACTTCTGCATGCGCAAGCGGGAGTGTGGTGGCCGAGCGGGCCCAAGGGCTCGGGGTTTGCCAGCAGAGATCGGGCGCAACCCTATTGGCAGTTCTTCCAGGGTGGGCGGCCGGATGCCGCGGGCCTTCACGGGCCTCCACGGGGTCGAGCGGCGCGGGACGGCGGGGGCGTCAGCCGCGGGCGGGCAGGGGCTGCCGGGCCTTCGGCGGTGCCAGCGGCGCCAGCAGTTTCTGCCAGACCAGCGGGTGCCACAGGCCACGCTCGTGCAGCGGCATGCCATCCGGCAGGTCGGGATTGGGCAGGCGGAACCAGAGCCGCTTCTCCAGCTGCGCGCGCTGGACCTGCCGCCCGAGATGCGTCTCGAACAGCGCCGCGAAGCTGCCGTCGGCCAGGCACTGCGTCCAGCCGGCCCGCAGGCGATCGGCCAGCGCCGGCAGGCGGGTGTTGACGAAGAAGCCGTAGATCGAGGGATAGGCGATGCACCAGCCGTCGAGCACGGCGAGCTCCGGGTGGGCATCGACGATGGCATGGGCCTCGTCGGCGGCCAGCAGGAAGATGTCGAAGCGGCGCAGCTTCAGCATCGCGGGGAAGGCTTCGAGCGTCTGGACGGCTTCCAGCTTGAAGCCGTTGCCGGCGAGCACGCGGGCATCCGGCCAGTGGCTCACCTGGCCGAAGCGGTAGGTGCGCAGCGCCAGCGCGTGGCGCAGACCCTCGAACTCCTGGCGACGCTCCGCCAGCACCACCGGCAGCCGCACGCCATTCACACCGCGCCGCAGGCAGATCGGCAGGCTGATGCCGGCGTCCTGGCGGCTGCGCGAGCACATGCTGGCCCAGACGTCGATATCCCCGGCCCGCAGCTGCGCGAGGGCGCGGCTCTGGGTGGTGGAGCTCAGGTCCGTGCGGAGCTCGTAGCCACCGTGGCTGCTGCGGGTGCGGTCGAGCAGCAGGCGAAGCACCTGCAGGCGGTAGGGGTCCGGCTCATCGGTATCCGACATGTTGTGCCGGATCACCGACGTCGTCGCGGCGGGCGGCTGGGCCCGCGGCCGTGGCGGCGCCAAGGCCAGTCCCGTCGCGAGCCCTGCACGGCAGGCCGTCGCCAGCAACTGGCGGCGCAGGGGGCAGGCGAGGTCGTGCAGTGGCATGGCGGAAGGGGCGCTGCCGGCAGGATAGCGCCGGAGCCGGCCGAAGTGACCGCGGGGCGGTCCTTCGGTGCGGACTTGTACCGCTGGCCGGACGGCGCGAACCCGGCCTTACAGCTCGGCCACGCCCTTGATCCGGATCGGTGCCGCGCTGGCCACCGGGCTGGCGTCCTGCACCTTGCCCTGCAGTCGATCCAGCAAGTCCTTCCATTGCGCGCGGGCCGTCACCACATTGGCCAGCTTGACGTGGCCGTAGCCACGGATCTTCTCGGGCAGGCGGGCCAGGGCCAGCATCAGCTCGTAGCGCGGCTTCTCGAGGCCGGGCTGCAGCAGCGGCAGGATCTCGCGGCGCAGCAGCTGCTCGTAGTCGGCCAGCAGCTGGCGCTCCATGCGGCGTTCCTCGGTCTTGCCGAAGACGTCCAGCCAGCTGCCGCGCAGGCCCTTGAGACCGGCCAGCACCTTCAAGGCCGAGAAGGTCCAGCTGCCCAGCTCGATCTTCTTCGCGCGACCATCGGCGCCGGGCTTGGAGACCAGGGGCGGGGCCATGTGGAAGGACAGGCGGTCGAAGGACTGGAACTGCTCCTTCAGCGCCTGCTCGAAGCGGCCGTCGGTGTAGAGGCGGGCGACCTCGTACTCGTCCTTGATGGCCATGAGCTTGGCGAGGTAGCGCGCCACGGCCTTGGACAGGCGCTCGCCCTGGCCCAGCTCGCCCAGGCGGCCCTCGGCCAGGCGGATCTCCTGCACGAGGGCGAGGTAGCGCTGGGCGTAGGCGGCGTCCTGGTAGTCGGTCAGGAAGCGCAGGCGGCGGCTGATGAGGCCGTCTTCGCCATCGAGCTTGTCCTGGCCCAGCAGCAGCTGCACCGGCGTTGCCTCGGGCTGGCCGGCCAGGCGGCGCAGGGCCTCGGGCGCGGCAATGGCCAGGCGGCCCAGCGCGAAGGCCGTCTTGTTGCCGTCCACGGCCACGCCGTTGAGCTCGATGGCACGCATGAGCGCCGCAAAGCTCACCGGGATCAGGCCGCGCTGCCAGCAGGCTCCCAGCATGATGATGTTGCTGGGCATGGTGTCGCCCATCAGCGTCTGGGCGATGGACTGGGCGTCGATCGTGTCGAGCAGCTCGTCCGAACCGCCGACGGCATGCTGCATCTTCGCGAGCAGGCCCAGGCCCTGCAGGCTGGCGTCCGGGTTGCGCACGAAGGCGGCGGTGGGCAGCTCGTGGGTGTTGGCCAGGATCACGGTGCGGCCGGGCTTGACGGTGCCCAGGGCATCGGGCGAGGCGCCCACCACCATGTCGCAGGCCAGCAGCACGTCGGCCTGCTGGGTGTCGATGCGGACCTGGTTGAGCAGGTCCTGCGTCGGCGCCACGCGCACGAAGGACAGCACCGAGCCGCCCTTTTGCGCAAAGCCCATGAAGTCGAGCACGGAGGCCTGCTTGCCTTCCAGATGGGCCGCCATCGAAACGAGCGCGCCCACGGTCACCACGCCGGTGCCGCCCACGCCGGTCACCAGCATGTCGAAGGGGCCCGTCCACTGCCAGGCGGCGGGCGGCTGGATGGCGTCGATCTCGCGCGCCAGATCGGCGGCGGTGAAGCCCGAGCCGACCTTCTTCTTCAGCTGGGCGCCGTGCACCGAGACGAAGCTCGGGCAGAAGCCGTTGACGCAGCTGAAGTCCTTGTTGCAGCTGCTCTGCTCGATCGCACGCTTGCGGCCCCAGTCGGTCTCGACCGGCACGACCGACAGGCAGTTGCTGGCCTGTCCGCAGTCCCCGCAGCCCTCGCAGACGGCCTCGTTGATGAAGACGCGCTTGGGCGGGTCGTAGAACTCGCCCTTCTTGCGGCGGCGGCGCTTCTCGGCGGCGCAGGTCTGGTCGTAGATCAGCACCGTCACGCCCTCGATCTCGCGCAGCTCGCGCTGCACGGCGTCGAGGTCGGCCCGCGGATGGAAGGTGGTCTTGGGCGGGAAGAGGCCCTCGTGGCCCACGTACTTCTCGGGCTCGTCGGACACCACGGCGAGGCGCTTCACGCCCTCGGCTTCCACCTGGCGCGCGATCTGGGGCACGCTGGTCGTGCCGTCCACCGGCTGGCCGCCGGTCATGGCCACGGCGTCGTTGTAGAGGATCTTGTAGGTGATGTTCGCCCGCGCCGCGATGGCCTGGCGGATGGCCAGGTAGCCGGAGTGGTAGTAGGTGCCGTCACCCAGGTTCTGGAAGACGTGCTTCTCCGTGGTGAAGCGGCTGTGCGCCGCCCAGTCCACGCCCTCGGCGCCCATCTGGATCAGGCCGGAGGTGCCGCGCTCCATCCAGCTGGCCATGAAGTGGCAGCCGATGCCGGCCAGCGCACGCGAGCCCTCGGGCAGCTTGGTCGAGGTGTTGTGCGGGCAGCCCGAGCAGAAGTAGGGCTGACGGCGCACGCCATCGGCCTCGTTGGAGAGCAGGCAGGGCGTGAGGAAGTCCACCACCAGATGGCGGCGGTCCAGGGCCGGGTTGAGGCGGGCCAGCCAGTCCGCCACCGTGGCCATGATGCGTGAGGGGCGCAGCTCGCCGAGCGCGGAAAGCACCGCGGCCCCGTGCTCATCGGTCTTGCCGACCACGCGCGGGCGCTGGGCATCGGGCAGGTGGTACAGCAGCTCCTTGATCTGGCGCTCGACCACCGGAGCCTTCTCCTCGATCACCAGCATGTCGGTGAGGCCCTGCGCGAACTCGCGCATCCGCGTGGGCTCCAGCGGGAAGACGAGGCCGACCTTGTAGACGCGCACGCCGGCCGCGGCCAGGGCGTTGGGGTCCAGATCGAGGCGGCGCAGCACCTCCATGAAGTCGTAGTGCGCCTTGCCCACGGTCACGATGCCCAGCGTGGCGCGCGGGCTGGTGACGATGTGCTTGTCGATGGAATTCAGCTTGGCGAAGGCCAGCACGGCGTCCAGCTTGTGGGCCAGGCGCGACTCGAGGTCCAGCGAAGGCAGGTCGACCTGGCGGATGTGCAGATTCGTCGGTGCGACGTAGTCGACGGGCAGCTCGAAGTCCAGCGGTACGCGGTCCAGGTCCACCGTCATGCCGGACTCCACCACCTCGGAGATGGCCTTGAAGCCGACCCAGGCGCCCGAGAAGCGCGACAGCGCCCAGCCGTACAGACCGAACTCGAGGTACTCCGCCACATTGCCCGGATGGACGATGGGCATGCTCCAGGCCTGCAGCGCGAGGTCGCTCTGGTGCGGGGTGGAGGAGGAGACGCAGCCGTGGTCGTCCCCGCACACCACCAGCACGCCGCCCTGCGTGGACGTGCCGTAGACGTTGCCGTGCTTGAGCGCGTCACCGGAGCGGTCCACGCCGGGGCCCTTGCCGTACCACATGGCGAAGACGCCATCGACCGTGCGCTTGGGGTCGAGCGCCACGCGCTGCACGCCCAGGCAGGCGGTGGCGGCCAGGTCTTCGTTGATGGCGGGCAGGAAGTTCACCTGGGCCGCGTCGAGGAATTTCTTGGCCTTCCACAGCTGCTGATCGACCATGCCCAGCGGCGAGCCGCGGTAGCCGGAGACGAAGCCCGCGGTCTTCAGGCCGTTGCGCTCGTCGAGCGCCTTCTGGGCCAGCAGCAGGCGCACCAGGGCCTGCGTGCCGGTGAGGAAGACCTGGCCAGTGGCGGCGCTGAGGTTGTCCGACAGCTTGTAGGGGCGCAGCGCCGGCACATCGGGGCGCGGGGCGGGCGTGAGGGCATCGGACATGGGGGTCTCCTGGCGCGGGTTCTTGTAGGGAAAACTGCGCGAGATTTTTGGCGAGCCCTGGCAGTGTTTGTTTCTTCAATTCCCCCTGTCAAGCGGGTGAATGAGAGAATTCATCTCAAGGAGGCTTGATATGGAGTCGGAACGTTTCGATCGGGCGACGCGCCAGATCCTGGAGGCGCTGCAGGCGGACGCCCGCCTGTCCACGCAGGCGCTGGCCGAGCGGGTGGGGCTGTCGGCCACGCCGGTATGGCGTCGCGTGAAGGAGCTGGAGGACAGCGGGGTGATCCGCCGCCACGTGGCCCTGGTGGACCGCGAGAAGCTGGGGCTGTCGATCTGCGTGCTGGCCAACGTCAGCCTCGTGAGGCACAGCGAGGGGGCGGTCGAGCAGTTCGAGCAGCTCGTGCTGACGAGCCGCGAGATCATCGAGTGCCACGGCATCACGGGCGAGGCGGACTACGTGATCAAGGTCGTCGTGCCGGACATGAAGGCCTACGACCAGTTCCTGCAGAGCAAGGTCTTCAAGGTGCCGGGCGTGGCCAGCGTGCGCAGCAACGTGGTGCTGCGCGAGGTGAAGTACGAGACGGCGCTGCCGGTCGGCTGAGGCCCGTTCAGAGCGCGCCGACGCGCAGCGCGGCCGGCTCGCTGGTGTGCAGCACCTTGCCGGGCTCCAGGTTGTCGACGAACTCCAGCTTCAGCGTGTAGCGGCCCTTGGGCGGACGCAGCCAGGCCTCCGTCTCGCCCCCCGCGAAGTCCATCAGCTCGGCGGCGCGGCCCTCGGGCTGGACCTGCAGTCGGAAGTGCCCCGTGCCCTTTTCCTTGAGCGCCTGGTGCGACACGTTCAGCGCCGAGGCATGGAAGAGCACCTGCACGGGCGTGTTCTCGCCCACCTCCGCCTGCACCGGCCGCACGGAGATGCCCGGCTTCTGCAGGGACGCCGGGTCGATGTCCTTGCGCTGCGCCGTCACCGTCACCTTGATGGGCTTGCTGTAGACGAAGTTCGGCACGTGCCGGTGGTCGGCCAGCACGAGGCGCAGCGTGTAGACCCCCGGCTGCAGGTTCAGCGCCGTTTCCATCTGGCCCTTGCCGAAGTGGATGTACTGCTCGGTGAAGGGCAGGGGCTTGGAGAAGTCCAGCGGCAGGTCGCGGTTGATCAGCAGGTGGTGGTGGCCGGTGTGGGCCTGCGCCTTGGTGATCGGGGCGATGCCGAAGCCCGTGAGACCGAAGCGCACGAGGTAGGGCGTCTCGATGCGGGCGCCGTCCTCGAGGTTCGTGAAGTGGGCCGACTTCTCCATGCGCGGCGCCTGCGTGAGCCAGGGGTGGCTCGTGGCGGCCCCGGCGGGCAGGGCCGATGCCAGCAGTAAGGCGGTCAGGGCGGCGGAACAGAAGGCGGCAAGGGCGGGGCGGCGCGGCATGGAGGCTCCAGGGCGCGCATGCGCCGGAAAATGACCGCGAAGTGTAGTGGGCCGCCGTGACGCCCGCGTGGGCGCACCTCCAATCATGGGGTCAGGTTTTGCCTCTTGCGATCCCAGCCTTTTCCTGGGGGCAAGGCTGGCATGGACAATGCGGTCTGACCCTGCCGTTCCTGCGGCAGGCTGCGGAGGTGTCCATGTTCACGGTCTATGGTCTTGCGGGGCGCGTCGTCAGTGGTGACATCGAGCAGCTGGCACGGTCCGATGCCGTGCAGGCGCTGGCCCGGGTGCGTGCGGCGGCGGCGGTCGGGCGCGGCGCGGAGGTGGCCGGCGCGGCGCTGCAGCCGGTGCAGGCCGGCCTGACGTCCCAGTCCGAGGCGCGGCCGGTGGTGGTGCGTCAGGCCCTGGCGCAGTACGAGGGCGCGCCGGACCGCGAGCATCCGCTGTCCCGGGTCCGCGCGGTGATGAGCAGCCCCGCCTTCTGCCTGTCCGGCGGCATGAGCATCGACGAGGCCTGGCAGGCGCTGCAGCGCCGGGGCCTGGGCCAGGCGCCCGTGCTGTCGGCGGATGGCCGCCTCATCGGCCTGCTGCTGCGCGGCGAGCTGCTGCCGCCGTCGTTGATGGGGTCGGCCGACCTGCCCAATCCCTGGCACTGGCAGCACCTGCTCACCGAGACGGTCGAGCAGCACATGCTCTCGCCCGTGCCGGGCGCCAGCCCGCAGACCTCGCTGCGGCAGCTCGCGCGGCTGTTGCTGGACCTGCGCCTGCCGGGGCTGCCCGTGGTGGACGAGGCCGGCGGCGTGACGGGCTTTGTCTCGCGCAGCGACCTGCTCAAGGCGCTGGCCCACGAGCCGCCGCTCGATCTCTGGGGCTGAGGCGCCTCGGCCGCGGGTGGCTCAGCGCCGCTGGCGCGACTGCAGCCAGGCGGGGTACTCCGCCGAAGGCATGGCGGCCGCGTAGAGCCAGCCCTGGGCGGACTGCACGCCGATGTCCCGCAGGAAGGCCTCCTGCGAGATGGTCTCCACGCCCTCGGCCACGATGCTCAGGTTGAGCTCCTTGGCCACGCTCACCACCGACTTCATCAGCGCCTCGCTGCGCTCCTGCTCGGGGCCGGACTTGAGGAAGGAACGGTCCAGCTTGATGACGTCGATGGGCAGCCGGGCCAGCATGGCCAGCGAGGAGAAGCCCGTCCCGAAGTCATCGAGATAGACCTTGTAGCCGAGGCCCCGGCACTCCTGCATGAAGGCGGCCGTGCGTGCCTGGTCGCCAATGACGCTGCTCTCGGTGAGCTCCACGTCCAGCAGGCCGTGCGCCGCGCGCTGGCATTCGGACAGCCAGCGCAGCAGGTCGGCGTCCTGGAACTGCCGTGCGCTGATGTTGACGGCGATGCGGGTGGGCAGACCCAGGGCGCGCCACTGCGCGGCCTGGGAGGCCGCACTGACGATGACCCAGCGGCCGATGGCGGAGATCTGGCCGTTGTCCTCGGCGCGGGCGATGAAGAGGTCCGGGCGGATGAGGCCGCGTTTCGGGTGCCGCCAGCGCAGCAGGGCCTCGACGCCGAGGCAGTGCCCGGTGCGCAGGTCGAGCTTGGGCTGGTAGTGCAGTTCCAGCTGCTGGAGCTCCAGCGCCTTGCGCAGGTGATGGTCCAGCCACAGCCGCTCGCGGGCGCGCTGCTGCATGCGGGGGTCGTAGACGCGCTGCGTGCGGCCGCCGTCCTCCTGGGCGCTGTGCAGCGCGGTGTCGGCATTGCGCAGCAGTTCTTCCAGCTCGGCGCCGTGCAGCGGGTGGCAGGCGATGCCGATGCTCACGGGCACCACGAGCTCGGTCCGCTTGAGGCTCAGGGGCTGCGTGAAGCGCTGCAGCACCATGCGGCCCAGACGCTGCATTTCCTCGATGCCGCCCGGGCCGGGCATCAGGACGGTGAACTCGACGCCCAGCGAGCGCGCCACGACAGCGGGCGCGGGCAGCAGGGTCTTGAGCGCGCTGGCCACGGCCACGAGCACCTCGTCGGCGCCGTCCGGGCCGAAGTTGTCACGCAGCAGGCTGAAGTCGCGCGGCTTGATGGCGAGCAGGCCGAACTCCTCGCGCCGCTCGATCAGGCTCAGCAGGCGCTCGCGCAAGGCGTAGCGGCTGATGAGGCCGGTGAGCTCGTCCTCGTAGACCAGCGTGTGCAGGACTTCGTTCTGCAGCTCCTGGCTCTCGCTGCCCGTGCCAACACCGGCATCCGGGCCGAGGTCCGTGCCGCACAGCACGAGCTGGCGCCGCGCCGGCCCGGCGCTGTGCAGACGCTGGATCTGCCAAAGATAGAGGTGGTCCCCCTCGGGGGTCGGACAGCGCAGCTCGTCCTGCCACAGCGGGTCGGGCTGCCCGGCAGCCTTGGCGAGCTGGGACAGCAGGGGCGCCGGCAGGGAATGCAGGGTGCTCACGGCGCAGCCTCGCAGCTGGCTCGGGCGCAGCCCGGTCAGCGCACCGAAGCCGGCATTGGCCTGGCTGATGCGGCCCTGCTCGTCCACGAGGGCGAGGGCCAGCCCCTGCAGCTCGCTCAGGGCGTGATCCAGTGGCCCGGCGTCGCGCGGGAGGCGCTCGGAGGCGATCGGGGAGGGACTCATGACAGCTAGGTGCCCGTGCTGGCCAGTTTGGGCGCAGTATCGCCCGCGATCCAAAAGCGAAGTGTGTGATTTGTCGTGCAAATGGCGGCTTTCGTGGGCGCGGGGCTGGCGTGCCGGGGGACTACGATGCCGGGGTGCGGCAGGCGATGGGCCTGATCGCCACCCAGGGAACAGCACGATCACCGCCATGTCAGACGACCCGATTCGCCCGGAGCCGGCCCGTGACCAGGCCCTGCACAGCGAGCTGAGCGCGGAGGCGCTGCGGGTGCTGCACAAGGTCGTCGAGGAACTGCCGGACGCCTGCGAGCGCCTGCGCTATGTGCAGGAGATGACCGAGCAGGCGGCGAACAAGGTGCTGAACCTGGTCGAGAAGGCCCAGAGCGATGCCGGCGAGGTGGCCAGGAAGGGCCAGGATCTGGCCGAGGCCCTGGAGCGCCTGGCATCCTCCGACGACATGAGCGTGGATCGCGCCCGGGCGATGATGCGGCTGTGCGCGGCCTACGCCCGCCAGGCGAGCGGCTTCGGCGAGCGCGAGCAGGGCCTGCACACCGAGCTGATGCTGGCCCAGGGATTCCAGGATCTGTCGGGGCAGGTGATCAACAAGGTCATCGGCATGCTGGATCGGGTGGAGAGCCCGCTGCAGCAGCTGCTGGCAAGCTCCGAGCCGCCCGCGGCGGCAGAGGAAGCCAGCGTTGCCGGTTCCAGCGCGGCGCTGGAAGGCGTGCAGACGCCCGACAAGGCGCTCAAGCAGGACGACGTGGACGACCTCCTGGCCTCGCTGGGCTTCTGAACGCCCGCGCTAGCTGAGCAGCCCGCTCTGCCAGTGGCGGGTCTGCAGCCCGTAGTAGCTGGCCAGCAGCGCATACAGACGCGGGTGCACGCGGGCCAGGTCCTCGCCCTGCTCGAAGAAGCTCTCGCTGGCCACGGCGAAGAACTCGGCCTCGTCCGTCGCGGCGTAGGGGTCGAGCAGCGTCGGCGCCCCCATGGCCAGCGCCTGTCTCAGCGCCTGGAACTCCCGCTGCATCACGTCGGCCCAGTGCGCATGCGCCTCGCGGCTGCCCAGCGGGGGCGCGCCGTTGGCCCGGCCATTGGCCTGGTCGAGCTGGTGGGCGAATTCGTGGATCACCACATTGCGCCCGTCGTGCGGCGCCCGCGCGCCGGCCAGCACGTCCTGCCAGGACAGGATCACCTGCCCCTGCTGCCAGGACTCGCCGCTGAGCCAGTCACGCCGCTCCATCTGCACGCCCGCCCCGAGGTCATGCACGCGCTGCACCGCGAAGGCCGCCGGGTAGACCACCACCTGGCTGAGCTGCGGATAGACGCCGCGGGCATGGCCCAGCAGCGGCAGGCAGGCCTGGGCGGCGATCAGCACCTTCATGGCCGTGCTGACGTTGAACCCGGCGCTGCCGATGACCGGCTTCTCGGCCACGAAGACCTGGATCAGCTGCTGGAGCCGGCGTTGCTGGGGCGGACTCAGGCGGCGGTACAGCGGCCACTCACGCCGCAGCAGGCTGCGCCAGGCGGCCGGGAACGGGGCCGCCATCCAGCGCTGGCGCCGGCGCCGGCGCTGCCAGGGGGGCAGCAGGAGCAGGGCCAGGGCGAGCAGACCCAGGAGGCTGAGGAGCAAGAGCGGCATGGCGGCGTCGAATTTCGCGTGAAGCGACGCAGGTGGGGCCGGCGATGTCCACTGCAAGGGGCGGCGCGCCGCTTCGGCGGAGGGGCGGGCGACGGCGGGGGGGGGGGCGCTGCCCCGTTCCGGTGCGTCGCGGTGCAGGGATGCCCCCGTCTGGCCCGGATCGCACCCCGGGCGGTCGCCTGCACGCAGACCACTTGAATCCAGCCCGGCGCGGGTGAGGCGTCGTCGCCACACTTTGCAACACTCGCGACCTTTTGGGGGCTTCCACTAGCTGGCCGGCGGGGCCCTGCTGCCAGAATTCGGCCCAGGCTCATCCGTGCATTGGCTGGCCGCCCGTCGTCCGCACTGTCATCTGTCTTGCACATGGCCGCGGCACACTGGGCGCCGGCCCGTCGATGACGCCAGGCGGCGTCGTGGCCGACAGGCTCCGGTGGTGCCGCTTCTGTCCATGCGGTCCGGCGGGCGTCTGCCCGGCACGGGCCGGTACCGGAGTGACTCCCGCATGCGTTTTTTTGTGCTGAGTCCGGTGAGCGAAAACGTTTGGCTTTTTGAGAAACCGAGAAGTAAAACGTTTGCGCTTGATCTGGTTTCTGTTGTGTGCACTTGACCCGCCGGGCTGGATGAGCTTGGGCGGGTTGTCGGTTTTTTCATTCTTCCTAGAGGAGTTGTCGGCATGAACGACTTGCATTGGTCTCGTTTTTCCCGCACGGCGCTGAGCGTCGCGGTGGCCATCGTGGCCGCCGCCCCGGCCCTGGCCCAGAACACCACCGCCGCCGTGGGTGGCCGCGTGACCTCGCCTGAGGGCAAGCCCGTGGCCGGCGCGACCGTCGTGCTCGTGCACACCGAGTCCGGCTCGACCAACACCCTCGTGACCGACGCCGAAGGCCGCTACTCGGCCCGCGGCCTGCGCGTGGGGGGCCCCTACGTCATCACCGTGACCAAGGGTGGCGACAGCAACCAGCGTCAGGGCGTCTTCCTGGCCCTGGCCGAGACCACGGCCATCGACCTGGTCGTCGGCCAGGCCCAGAACCAGCTGGCGCAGGTGACGATCTCCGGCTCGAGCAGCAAGATCAACTCCGCCACCATGGGCTCGGGCACGAACCTGACCGGTGCCGACCTGGCCCAGCAGTTCTCCATGCAGCGCAATCTGCAGGACTACGCCCGTCTGGACCCCCGCATCGCCCAGACCAACAAGGAGAACGGTGAGATCTCGGCCGCCGGCCAGAACAACCGCTTCAACTCCATCACGGTGGACGGCGTGTCGATCAGCGACACCTTCGGCCTGGAAGCCAACAACCTGCCGACGATGAAGCAGCCGGTCTCGATGGACGCCATCGATTCCGTGCAGATCAATCTGTCCAACTACGACGTGACCCAGAAGGGCTACACCGGCGCCAACGTGAACGCCGTGACCAAGTCGGGCACGAACACGTTCAAGGGCACCGCCACCTACGCGTACCGCGACCAGGACATGGCCGGCCGCCGCTGGAACCGTCCGCCGACCGACACCTTCACCCGCCTGACCCCCTTCAAGGAAAAGCTGTACGGCTTCACCCTGGGCGGCCCGATCATCAAGGACAAGCTGTTCTTCTTCACCGCGTACGAAGAGCAGCACAACACGATCTCTTCGCCCGCCTTCGGCCCGGCCGGCTCGACGAACGCCACCGCGGTGAACATCACCCAGGCCCAGATCGCCGAAGCCCAGAAGATCATGCAGGACGTCTACAAGGTGGACGCCGGCAGCCTGGACAACGTCAGCGGTATCGAGCTGAGCGTCAAGGACGTGCTGGTGAAGCTGGACTGGAACATCAGCGAGAAGCACCGCGCCAACGTCCGTTACACCAAGACCGAGCAGAACGAGCCGACGCTGCCGGGCTTCAGCAGCAACCAGCTGTCCCTGAGCTCCTACTGGTACCGTGAGCGCAAGACCATCGAGACGGTCATGGCGCAGCTGTTCAGCGACTGGACGGAAGACTTCTCGACCGAGCTGAAGATCTCGAACCGCGACTACGAGAAGGCCACGCTGAGCGACACCAACCTGCCGGCGATGTCCCTGGTCTGGACCAATGGCGGCAGCCGCACCCTGAACCTGGGTACCGAGCGCAGCCGTCACCTGAACAACCTGAAGACCAAGACGCTGGACGGCTACTTCGCCGGCAACCTGTTCGTGGGCGACCACGAGATCAAGGGCGGCGCCGACCTCTCCCGCAACGAGATCTACAACGTCTTCCTGCAGGACACCCGCGGCAACTACACCTTCTCCGGCAACGGCGCTCCGGGCACGGCCAACGACCCGCTGACGATGCTGCGCAACGGCATCCCGTCGTCCTACTCGGTGCAGCTGCCCTTCCCGGGCAAGTCGCTCGATGACTCGATCGCCAACTGGACGCTGACCAACGTCGGCTTCTTCCTCCAGGACACCTGGAAGATCAACAAGAAGCTGAACATCACCGCCGGCATCCGCGTCGACGAAGTCAAGACGGATGACCGCCCGGTGGCCAACGCCGCCGCTGCGCTGCCCGTCATCCCGGGCAACCCGACCACCAACGTGCGCCAGACCGGCGGCTTCGGCCTGGACAACACGGCCAACGTCGACGGCCAGCGGCTGGTGCAGCCCCGCCTGGGCTTCAACTACCAGCTGGACACCGTGGATCAGCGCAAGTCGCAGATCCGGGGTGGTGTGGGCCTGTTCCAGGGCGCTGCCGCCAACGTGTGGCTGACCAACCCGTACCAGAACGTGGGCGCCACCGCCGTCTACAACTGCGGTACCGGCACCACGCCCTGCCCGACGGGCCTGCGCTTCAGCGCCGACGGCTCGAACCAGCCGTCGCTGACCGGCACGCCCCAGGCCAACGTCGACTTCGTCGAGAAGGGCCTGTCGCAGCCGTCCGTGTGGAAGCTCAACCTGGCCTGGGACGGCCAGCTGCCCTGGTACGGCCTCGAGGCCGGCGTGGAATGGCTGCACACCAAGGTCAAGCAGGGCCTGTACTACCAGCACCTGAACCTGGGCACGGTGACCGCCTACGCTCCGGACGGTCGCGAGATGTACTGGAACGCCGCGGGCCGCAGCGAAGCCTGCTGGACCGCCGGCACGGAAGCCGTGAACTCGGCTTGCGGTTCGCGCTTCAAGGCTCTGGCCAACTCCGCGTACAACAACGTGCTGCTGGCGTCGTCGACCAACAAGGGTGACGGCGACACGCTGACGCTGCAACTCTCGCAGCGCGTGAACGCCAACCTGCGCTGGCAGCTGGCCTACACCCGCACGGCCGCCACCGAAGTCAGCCCGCTGGCCTCGTCGGTGTCGAGCTCGAGCTGGAACAACCGCGCCAACTTCAATCCCAACGAAGACGTCGCCGCCAACTCGCAGTACCTGATCCGCGACCGCATCAGCGCCGCCGTGAACTTCAGCAAGGCCTTTGTCGACAACTACAAGACCACGCTGGGCGTGTTCTATGAAGGTCGTGCCGGCAAGCCCTACAGCTGGGTCTACCGCAATGACATGAACGGTGACGGCCGCTCGCGCAACGACCTGATGTACATCCCGACCGCCCCGGGCTCCGGCGAAGTGCTGTTCCGCCTGCCGGGTCAGACCGTGGCCGCCTCGGGCGCCGCAGCCGAAGCCGCGTTCTGGGACATCGTCAACGGCGACAAGGCCCTGCGCAACGCCAAGGGCGGTGTCGTGGGTCGCAACTCCGCCTTCGCTCCCTGGGTCAACAACTTCGATCTGCGCCTGTCGCAGGAAGTGCGCGGCTTCACCCGCGGTGGCAAGGGCGTGATCACGCTGGACATCATGAACGTCGGCAACCTGCTGAACCGTCGCTGGGGCCAGATCTCCGAAGCTGGGTTCCCCTCGACCCGCAGCTTCGTGAACTTCGCCGGCATCACGCCGGACGGCAAGATGGTCTACGCCGTCTCGACGCCGGATCCGCTGGTCACCCCGACCGACGCCGCCGGCCGCACCCGCCTGGCACAGTGGGGCATGAACCTCACCGCCAAGTACGAGTTCTGATCCTGCAGGGGCCGGCGCCCGCCGGCCTCGCCCGCATCAGCAGGGCCGCACCTCGCGAGGGGGCGGCCCTTTTTCATGGGTGCTCGTCTCAGGGCGCGGGGAACTTGGGCATGCCGAGCGAACGGATGGCGGCGTCCAGGGCCTGCGTCGTCGCGTCGGGCGTCTTCCTGCTGCACAGCAGTGGCGCTGACCCTGGGGCATGAGCCTCGGCGCCAAGGACGAGTTCTGATCCTGCAGGGACCGGCGCCAGCCGGCCTCGCCTGCATCAGCAGGGCCGCACCTCGCGAGGGAGGCGGCCCTTTCTCATGGGCGCTCGTCTCAGGGCGCGGGGGACTTGGGCATGCCGAGCGAACGGATGGCGGCGTCCAGGGCCTGCATCGTCGCGTCGGACGTCTTCTTGCTGCACATCATGTGGCGCTGCAGCCCGGCGGGCATGTCGGGGAAGCTCAGCGAGCTGAGCTGCCGGCTGACCTCGCCATGCCGCGCGAGCCAGAGGTAGTCCTCGCGGTCCATGAACATGTAGTCCGCGCGGCCGGCCCCCAGCATGCGCGTGAGCTGCACCGGCGTGACCGTCGCGCGCAGCGGGGCGGGCGTCTGCCGGCGGATGAGCCCGTCGAGCTCCCCGCCGTAGGAAATGCCGTCCACGACGGCCATGCGCAGGCTCGCGTCGGCCAGGAGGCTGGCGAGGCTGCGATGGGCACGCACGGCGGCGGCCGACCGCGGCCCGACCAGCACGACATGCGGCACGTCCTGGGACATCGGCAGACTGAAGCGTGCATACAGCTCGCGTTCGGGCAGACGGTACCAGCCCGGGGAGCACAGCGGCCGCTCATTGGCCTGCAGCTCCAGCTGGATGCGCTTGAGCGGGGCCTCCTCCATCTGCACGGCGAGACCCGCGGCGGTCAGCACGGCCCGGGACTGCTCGATCAGCAGGCCCTTGGGCTGTCGATCCTCGGTGTAGGAGTAGGGCGGCTTGTCACGGTAGAGCAGCAGCAGCGGGCGATCCTCCTGCGCCTGGGCGCCGCCGGGCAAGCCGCCAGCCAGGGCCAGGCACAGGCTGGCTGCAGCGAGGCGACGTGAGGCGTTCATGCGTCCTCCGCGTCCTCGTCGACATCGTCGACGTCAGCGTCCCCGTCGGCCGCCTCGGCATGGCGGTCCGCATCCCAGCTGTCGCGGCTGGACCGGCCCTTGCGCTGCGCCTTCTTCTCCTTGAGCAGGCGCTCGCGCTCGGCGTCCGCCACGGCGGCCGCGGCGGACCAGGCCTGGAACTCGTCCGGCGTCTCCAGGCTGATGCGGCCCAGCACGCCCTGGCGGAAGTCGTACATCAGGATCTCGGCGGCCTTCTGCATGTTCACGCGCCCGCCGCTCAGCACGGCCCCGCGCTTGCGGCCGATGGCCTCGAGCAGCCGATCGTCCTTGAGCGTCTCGAAGGCGCCCTCGAGCTTGTAGCGGGCCTGCAGCAGGGGCGCGTAGTTCACCCGCAGGTAGTCCAGCAGCTCGAGCGCGACCTCCTCCTCATCCAGGGCGTTGCGGCCCACGGCGCCACTGGCGGCGAGGTTGTAGCCACTCTCGGGGATGTGGATGCGCGGCCAGAGCATGCCCGGGGTGTCGAAGAGGTAGGCGTCCTGCGCCAGCACGATCTTCTGCTCGACCTTCGTGATGCCCGGCTCGTCACCCGTCTTGGCGGACTTCTTGCCCACCAGCGTGTTGATCAGCGTGGACTTGCCCACATTGGGGATGCCGCAGATGAGGATGCGCAGCGGCTTGCTCATCCCGCCGCGCAGCGGCGCGAGCTCGCGACAGGCGGTCACGAGGGCCTTGGCGGGCGCCTTGTTGCCGGCGTCCAGCGGCAGGGCGCGAGTGCCGGGCAGGGCGTTGTAGTGGTCCAGCCATCGCTGCGTGCGGTCGGGATCGGCCAGGTCCTGCTTGTTGAGCAGCTTGAGGCTGGGCTTGCCGTCGGTCAGCGAGGCCAGCAGCGGGTTGGCGCTGGAGCCCGGCAGACGGGCATCGAGGAGCTCGATGACCACATCGATGCCCTGCTTCATGCGCTCCTTGATTGCCTTGCGGGTCGCATGCATGTGACCCGGGAACCATTGGATGGCCATGCTCTGGATTCTTTCGTGTGTCGCGGTACTGGGCCGCTATTGTCCCGTAGCCGGACCCTCGGCGGCGCGGTGCAGGGGCGCCTCGCCTTCCTGCTCGCGCTGCGGGGCCCGCCGGGGCAGGTCCAGGGTGAAGCAGGTGCCGCGGCCCGGGCTGCTGTGCACGCGCAGGCGACCACCGAAGAGCTGCTCGACGATGTTGTAGCTGATGGACAGCCCCAGGCCCGTGCCCCCGCGCCCGAGCTTGGTCGTGAAGAAGGGCTCGAAGACGCGGTGCAGCAGCTCCGGGGGGATGCCCGCGCCGTCGTCGGCGAACTCCAGCTCGAGCCAGCCGGGATCCGTGGCGCGCGCGCGGACGGTCATCAGCCCCTCGCGCGAGCTGCCCTCGAAGGCATGGAGCAGCGCGTTGTTGATGAAGTTGCTGAGCACCTGGCCCAGCGGCCCGGGGTAGCCGTCGATCTCGAGGCCGGACGGGATGTCGATCTCCACGCGGTGGCCGGCCTTGCGCACCACGCCCATCATCGTGGCCACGATGTCGGTGACGGTCTGGGCCAGGTCGAACACGCGGCGCTGCTCGCTGGTGCGGTCCACCGCCACCTGCTTGAAGCTCGCGACGAGGCCGGCGGCCGTCTGCAGGCCGCGATGGATCAGCTGCGCCGCCTGGCGGGCTTCGTCGAGGTAGCGGACGAGGCTGCTGCGGCGCAATGCATTGGCCGCCATGGACGACTCGATCTCGTCGGTCTTGTTCAGCAGCGTGCCGGCCATCAACAGCGAGTTGCCGATGGGCGTGTTGAGCTCGTGCGCGACGCCGGCCACGAGCGCGCCCAGCGCGGCGAGCTTTTCCTGGGCGGCGAGCTGCTTCTGCGCGTCGCCCAGGTCGCTGTAGGCGCGGGCGTTGTCCAGCGCGATGGCGGTGTAGGCGCTCAGGGTGCGAAAGACCAGGCGCTCCATCTCGCCATAGGCATTCTGCTGAGGCGACTGGATGGTCATCACGCCGAGCACGCGCTCGCCGACGGTCAGCGGGGCGAAGAGGGCGCTGAGGGTGCGCATCGTGCCGGGCACCTGGCTCGGGTCGGAGCCGTCCGGGGCCAGCGACACCAGCAGCTCCCGCCGCTCCCGCAGCGCGCGGGCGGCGTTGCTCTCCTCGGCGTCGAGGCGGATGCGGTGCGGCGGCAGGTGCTCGCCATGCTCGACGTCGAACACCGAGCTCATCGTGAGGCCGTCCGCGTCGATCAGGTAGACGGCGAAGCTGCGCGCGTCCAGCAGCGCGTGCACATGGCGCTCCAGCACGGCGAACACCGAGGGCGCGTCGAGCTTGGTCGTGATCTCCTGGCCGATGGCCCCCAGGCGGGCGAGCGTGCTGCTCGTCTGCTGTGCCAGCTCCGCCCGACGCGCCTCGGCGCCCGCCAGCGCGCGGTGGTGCGCGGACTCGGCCCGCTCGCTCTCGGTCATGTGGCGCAGCTGCATGGCCAGCATGCGGCCGGTGACGTCCTGGCCATGCATGCGCTGGCGCAGCGTGCTGGCCTCCACGGCGGCCTGGTAGGCGAGCTCGAAGCGACCGAGGTCGGCGTTGGTCCGCGCCTGCAGCTGCAGCAGCTCGATGGGCGGAGCGTAGTGCTGGATGGCCGAGGCGGCCGACAGGGCCCGCTCCAGGTGCCGGGCGGCCAGCGCGAGGTGCTCCTCGCCGGGCTGCTGGCGATGGCGCTTGCGGGCGATCCGGGCCAGCAGGAGGTGAGCCAGGACTTGCTGGTCGCCCACCTGCTGCTGGCAGGCGTCGTCCAGGCAGGACTGCGCGACCTGCTGGGCCTCGTCGAGCCGGTCCAGCCGCATGAGGGCCAGCGCGCGGCTGCGGCGCAGGTCCATGGCGAGGTCCCGGGCCTGCGCGGCTTCCGCGCGCGCCTGAAGGGCATCGAGCCGTTCGAGGGCCTCGGCATACTGCTGCTGGTCCACGGCCAGCTCGGCCCGGTAGCGCAGGGCGATGGCGTAGTAGCGCGAGGCCTGCAGCGGGCGCAGCGTCTGTTCGGCCTCCTCCAGGCGCTGCTGCGCGAGGTCCAGGCGCCCGAGGTGGCGCAGGGCCTCGCCGACCTGGCTCTGGCAGCTGCCGACGGCGCTGGGCCAGCCCGTGGGCAGCGCAAGGTCCAGCGCGCGCTGCACCCACTCGAGCGCGGCGTCGTGGTCGTTGAGGCTGGTGAAGGCGTTGCCGATGTTGCCGGCCGCGATGATGGCCAGGTGCAGCTGCCCGCTGGCCAGCGCCAGCTGGTGGCAACGTACATAGGCTTCGATTGCCTGGGCATAGTCGCCCTGGCGGAAGGCCCGCGTGGCCCGCAGCTGCTGCAGCGCGGACTGGACGTAGAGCGGCCAGTGGGCCCCCTCGGGGCCCTCGCCGCCGACATCGTCCTCGGGCGCCTGACCGCGCAGCACCTGCAGGCGGGCCAGGACGGCGCGGTAGAAGGTCTCGCGCGCCGGCTCGGCCGCCAGGGCCGCACACTGGGCGGCCTGGCGCAGGCACTCGTCACGTTCCGCGAAGTTGCCGGCGCCGGTGGCGATGGCGGCCCGCACGCCGTGAAGATCCGCGGCCAGCACCGGGCTCGGCGCGGCCTCGGGCGCCAGCCCGGCGATGAGCGCAGACGCCTCCGCCAGGTGGGCCTGCAGGCGCATCAGGTCAGCCTGGGTCAGCAGGGACAGCCAGCGCGCCTGGGGGCTCAGGGCTTTCCCGCTCCTCTCGCTTTCCCGCGTGGCGATGGCAAGACATTCGGCGGCATGGCGGCTGTCTCGCTCCCGCAACTGCCATGCAAGCTGGACGCAAGTGGACGTTTCTGTCGGCAACAGATGCAAGACGCCGTGCGCGTACCAGGCCTGCAAGGCGTCGTCTGTGTCGTACAGCGGTTGGACGTCACCGGACATTGCAAGCGAAACCGGGGAGCTGCGAAGACCCGCATCTTGCCTCACTCTGCCCTCGCAAGAGCGCGTCAGCGCCGGGCTTTTGCAACGCCTCGCCCCGGGGCGGTGATCTTTGGCGAATCGAGGTTGCCGTGGCCGCCACTCGCCCGTTTGTGCGATTCGCGTTTCGAAGCCTCTGCGGCAAGCGGGGGAAATATGGATGTCAGAACTGACAGGTAGGCGACCAAATAGCGGTGGCTAGCATCCGTTCCCACCTGCTAGGCACGGCTGTTGGAGGTATTGCGGTCGCGTGGAGCCAGGGCGCCGACAGGCGCATGGATGCGAGCCTTTCCGATGGAGGGCACGTGGTCCGGGACTTGTCGGCAGGGCTGGGCGTCGCCACCCGGACGCTCACGTCGACGAGGACCGGTCGCCGGCCCCACCGGGCCAGACCGGACGAAATGGGGAAAACCCCAAACAACAAGCAAAGAGAGAGCAAGATGAGCAAGCAAATGAAGACCGCGCTGAAGAGCGCCTTTGCCCTGGCTGCCGTCACGATGGCCGTGCAGGCCCTGGCCGCCAACCGCGAAGAGCTGGACCTGCAGGTCAGCAACGGCGCCCAGAATGCGCTGAAGGCCTCCAGCAATGGCCAATCCAACGCCGCCGCCGCCCTCGGCCTGGCTTCCGACGAGCTGAAGACCGTCACCAGCAAGACCTACGCCAGCGGCCGCGTGGTGACCCGTCACCAGCAGATGTTCCAGGGCGTGCCCGTCTGGGGCGAGGCGATCGTCGAGCACAACGACGGCCCCACCAGCAGCTTCTCCGGTGCCCGCATCCGCGGCATCACCGATGACCTGGCCCACAGCCGCCCGAACCTGAGCCAGAGCTCGGCCCTGACCCTGGTCAAGGCCAAGGAAGGCGCCTTCCGCACCGAGAACGACAGCGCCAAGCTGTACGTCAAGCTCGACGACAGCGGCAAGGCCCGTCTGGTCTACCACGTCAGCTTCCTGACCGGCCACTCGATCGGCAAGCCCGAGCGTCCCAACTACCTGGTCGACGCCAACACCGGTGAAGTGCTGCAGCAGTGGGAAGGCATCCACCACGCCAACGGCACGGGCCCTGGCGGCAATGCCAAGACCGGCCAGTACGAGTACGGCACCACCGCCGGCAAGGGCTACCTGAACGTGACCCAGAGCGGCTCCACCTGCGCGCTGGACAGCACCAACGTGGCCACCATCAACCTGAACGGCGGCACCTCGGGCTCCACCCCGCACAGCTTCACCTGCCCCCGCAACACGGTGAAGGCCATCAACGGCGCCTACTCGCCGATGAACGACGCCCACTACTTCGGCAACGTCATCTTCAACATGTACCAGGACTGGCTGGGCGTTCGCCCCATCAGCCAGAAGCTGCTGATGAAGGTGCACTACAGCAGCAGCTACGAGAACGCCTTCTGGGACGGCTCCGCCATGCACTTCGGTGACGGCGCCTCGACCTTCTACCCGCTGGTCTCCCTGGACGTCGCCTCGCACGAAATCAGCCACGGCTTCACCGAGCAGAACTCGGGCCTGGTGTACTCCGGCATGTCCGGTGGCATGAACGAAGCCTTCTCCGACATGGCCGGTGAAGCGGCCGAGTACTACATGAAGGGCTCGAACGACTGGCTGGTCGGCTACGAAATCTTCAAGGGATCCGGCGCCCTGCGTTACATGGACAACCCGACCAAGGACGGCCGTTCCATCGACAACGCCAGCAAGTACACCAGCAGCCTGGACGTGCATTACAGCTCGGGCGTGTACAACAAGGCCTTCTACAACCTGGCCACCAAGGCTGGCTGGAACACCCGCAAGGCCTTCGAAGTCTTCGCTGACGCCAACCGCCTGTACTGGACGGCCAACAGCACCTTCAACGCCGGCGCCTGCGGTGTCGAGAAGGCTGCCACCAGCCGCGGCTACACCACGGCCGACGTCACCGCCGCCTTCTCGGCTGTGGGCGTGAGCTGCTCCGGCACCGGCACCACCGCCACCCCGCTGACCAACGGCGTGACCGTGAGCGGCATCAGCCTGGCCACCGGCGCCTCGAAGCTGTACAGCATCGTGGTGCCGTCGGGCAAGGCCAGCCTGACGATCAAGCTGTCGGGCGGCACGGGTGATGGCGACATCTACGCCCGCATGACCACCGCTCCCACGACGACCTCGTACACCAAGAAGTCGGACGGCAGCACCAACACCGAGACGATCACCTTCACGTCGCCGGCCGCGGGCACCTACTACATCCTGGTCAACGCCTACTCCACCGTGAGCAGCACCAGCCTGAAGGCCACGTACTGATCGACCCTCGATCCCTACGCGGAATGAAGACGCCGGGCGAAAGCCCGGCGTTTTTTCTTGTGGGCGCCGCCCATGGGCCCATGGAAAAGGCCCTCGATCACTCGAGGGCCTGTGGCCGTTCAGGGGTGCCGGAGGGCGACCCGCGGCACAAACTCAGTCGTCGTTCTTGAACACCAGCTTGACTTCGTGGGTCTGCTTCTCGGTGCCGGCTTCGAAGCGCCAGTCCATCAGGGCGGTCGTCACGGCGCGGTCGAACACGCGGCGCGGCTCGGACTCGACGATGTCCACGCCGGACACCTTGCCATCGGCCTCGATGCTCAGCTTGGCCTTCACGGTGCCGGCGCTGATGCCCTTCTGTGCGGCCTCGCGCGGGAACTCCGGCGCCACCTTCTTGATGAGCTTGGGCGTGGCTTGGGCGCCGAAGGCCAGCAGCAGGGCGGCGGCGGCGGGCAGGAACTTGGCGGCAAGGAGGGAAGTCTTCTTCATGGGAGTCTCTGGAGGGCTACTGCTGGGAAAGAGGGAGGGGATGCGTGGATCGGGCGCCGGGACGTCAGGCCCGGAAGAAGCCCACCGCGTCGAGCAGACGGCTCGAGCTGTCGCGCAGGGCTTCGGTCGAGCGGCTGAGCTCGTCGACCAGCGTGGTGTTCTGCTGGGTGGCACGGTCCAGCTCGTTCATGGCCCCGTTGACCACGCCGACGCCGGCCGCCTGCTCCTGGGCCGAATGCGAGATTTCCTCGATCAGCTGGCCCATGTTGTTGACCTCGTCCACGACGCTGCGGATGGTGGCGCCCGCGTTGTTGACCAGGGCGGTGCCGTTCTCGACCTTCACGGACGATTCCTGGATCAGCACCTTGATCTCCTTGGCCGCCTGCGCGCTGCGCGAGGCCAGGGCGCGGACCTCCGAGGCCACGACGGCGAAGCCCTTGCCGTGGTCCCCGGCGCGGGCCGCTTCCACGGCGGCGTTCAGGGCGAGGATGTTGGTCTGGAAGGCGATGCCGTCGATCACGCCGATGATGTCGCCGATCTTGCGCGAGCTCGTGCTGATCTCTTCCATCGTCGAGACCACCTGGGCCACGACCTGGCCGCCGGCCGAGGCCGACTGGCGGGCCTTGCCGGCGATGCCGGCCGCCTTGCGGGTCAGCTCGCTGGCGCCGGTGAGGTTGGCGGCGATCTGCTCGACCGAGGCCGCCGTGTTCTGCAGGCTGGCCGCCGAGCGCGCCGTGCGGTCCGACAGATTGCTGTTGCTGTTGGCGATGGCGCCGGAGTTGTGCGCCACTTCGCCCGCCGCCTGCGACACGCTGTTCACCACGCCCGACAGCGCATCCTGCATGTCCTTCATCGCGTGAAGCATCTGGCCCAGCTCATCCTGGCCGCTGGCCTGGATGCGATGCGACAGGTCGCCCGAGCTGATGGCCAGCGCGGCGTCCTTGGCCTGGCGGGCCGGCACGATGATGGAGCGTGAGATGGCCACGCCACCGCCGCCGCCGATCAGCACGGCCACGACCACCAGACCCATCGTGATGGCGACCGAGCGGCTGGCCAGCGTCGAGCCGGACTCGGCCAGCTCGCGGGCGCTCTCGAACTTCGACTCGACCAGGCGCTTGAGGCTTTCCTGGTAGGCCTGCTGCGCCGGGCGCACATCGGTGATCAGGCTTTCGCGGGCTTCGTCCGGGCTGCCGTCAGCCTGGATCTTGAGGAACTTGCTCACCGAGGCCATGAACTTGCCCTGGCGCTCCTGCACCTGGCCCACGATGTCCTTTTCCTTGTCGTCATCGACCAGGCCCTGCAGCTCGCCCAGGTGCTTGTCCAGCTCCTGCATGGCGCCATCGATGGCGGCCTTCTGCTTCTTGATCTGCCGCGCCTCGTCCAGCAGCAGCAGGTCGCGCGAGGCGCGGGCGATGACGTTGACGTCGCCTTCCAGCGCGTTGGCGGTGGCGATCTTGACCAGGCTGGAATTCGCGGTGCGGTCCAGATCCTTGGCCAGGTGGTTGGCATTGGCGGCGCCGTAGGCACCGATGGCCATCAGCAGCAGGATCAGCAGGGCATAGCTCACGGCCAGACGCTGACCGATGCGCATGTGAGACAGGAATTGCATCAGGGAACCTCAGGAAACTTCGATCCGGACCCAGCTCTGCACGTGCGCTCTCGGGCGGCGCGACGCGCGGCTCCGAACGAATTCGGAGCGTGGCGCGGCCGCCGTGTCGGGATTGCCCCGCTGGAGTCAACCGCGCGGTGTGACAGAAGTCTCGGTCGCCGCGCCCCGGCCCCTCAGGTGCAGGGTGGACGGGAAACGGCAGCGCGAAGTGTCTTCGCTGAGCCGCGCTTTGGCACACGTCAAGCGGGCGGCGGCGTGAACGAATCCGCGGCAAACCAGTGCAATGCCAGCTTGGCGTCAGGGAGCCCGGGCCGGCGAGTCAGCCTGCTAGGGGTTTATGCCCGTGTCGTTCGTCAGGGACTGGACCTGGCGGGCGCTCAGGGCGCCGCCTGGCTGCCCCCAGCTGGTGCGCACATGGCTCAGCAGGGCGGCGAGTTGCTCGGCATTGAAGGTCCCGGCGAAGGGCGGCATGCCGAAGGGGCGGGGGTGCTGCGGCGTGGCCGGCGCGAAGCCGCCCTGCTGCACGATGCGCACGAGGTTGATCGCCGAGGGCTGCAACACCACGCGGCTGCCCTTGAGCGGCGGGTACACGCCCGGCCGCCCTTCGCCGCCGGCACCGTGGCAGGCTTGGCAGTGCGTCTCGTACAGCCGGGCACCGAGGAGCGCCTGCCCGGGCGCGGTGTCCGGGGGGCGTGCCGGCGACAGGGGCGATGCCTTGGCCGGTGTCTCGTGGGGCGCGCCCTCGGTCGGCAGCGCGCGGAGGTAGCGGGCCATGGCCTCGGCGTCGGCCTCGCTCAGGTGCCGCGTGCTGCCGACGATCACCTCGGCCATCGGCCCCTGGGCCACGCCCCGCTCTGACACCCCCTGGCGCAGCCAGGCCGCGGCCTCGGCCATCGTCCAGTCCTGCATGCCGGCCTCGGCGGGCCGGTGCAGCGAAGGCGCTTCCCAGCCCAGCCCGCGCAGCAGGCTGCCGTCGAAGCGGTCGCGGGCCTGCGGGCCGCCCAGCGCGTTGCGGCTGCTGTGACAGGCATTGCAGTGCGCCACACCCTGGGTGAGGTAGGCGCCACGGTTCCAGGCGGCGTCCTGCCGGGGATCCGGCTCGAAGCTGGCGGGTCGGAAGAAGAGCGCGCGCCAGGCGGCCAGGGCCCAGGCGCTGCCGTAGGGCCAGGGCAGCGTCTGGGGGCGCGGGGGCTGATGGACGGCCGGCTGCGACTGCAGATGGCTGAAGAGCGCATCGCTGTCCGCGCGGCTCAGCAGCGTGTAGCTGGTGTATGGGAAGGCCGGGCTCAGCAGGCGACCATCGCGGCTGCGGCCTTCGTGCAGCGCGCGCCAGAAGTCGTCCGCCGTCCAGCGGCCCAGGCCGGTGGCTGCATCGGGCGTCAGGTTGCCGCTGTAGACCGCGCCGAACGGGGTCGGGATCGCGCGTCCGCCGGCGAGAGGCGCACCGCCGGGCGCGGTGTGGCAGCCGGCGCAGTTGCCCACACGGGCCAGGTAGGCGCCCCGCGCCTGCAGCTCGGCCGTCGGGCGCGCCGGCGGTGCGGGCGGCAGGGGCCCCGGGCGGTTGACCCACAGGACCCACCCAGCAAGACCTGACCCTGCCAGCGCCACGCCCAACACCAGGCGCAACACCAGGCCGGGCGCGAGGCTTCGCAGGCGCTTCGCCGCGCGGCCCGTCACGGCAGCACCCCGCAGCGCATCGGCAGGCGTTCGGGCGAGGCCGGCTCCGGCCGGGCGCCCGCGGGTACGGGCTGCGAGGCGAGCCAGTCCGCCATCACGCGAATGTCCTGCGGGTCCAGCTTGCGGGCGACGTCGGCCATGCAGTCCGGCGCGACCGAGCGACGTTCGCCCTGGCGCCAGGCGGCCAGTTGCGCCAGCAGGTAGTCGCGCGGCAGGCCGAGGAGACCGGGCACGCCGGGCTGACGGCCGAGCAGCGTCGCGCCATGGCATTGCTGGCAGGCCGGCAGCCCGCGGGCGGGATCGCCCTGGCGCACGAGCCCCTGCGCGCGGTTCAGTTCCGCAGGCGGGAGGGCCACCGCCTGCGGCGGCGGATGCGGCAGGTCGAGGCTCGCGAAATGCCGGGCGATGTCCTGCAGGTAGTCGTCGCTGAGCGGCGCCAGCAGCGTGTTCATCGGCCCGTACTGCCGCCGCCCGTCGCGGAAGCTCAGCAGCTGCTGGTAGAGATAGCCCGCCGGCTTGCCGGCCAGGCGCGGGTAGTAGCCGTCGCGCGCGGCGCGGCCCTGCGCCCCGTGGCAACCGGTGCAGGCGAGGACGCGCTGGGCCATGGTGTCTTCAAAGGGCGGTGGCGCCACGTCCGCGGCCCGGCTGCCAAGGGCGAAGGCTCCCAGCGCGATGGCGGCCAGCAGGGGCCGCCAGCCGACACGGCGCAGCGGGCGCGTCTGCATTCAGGCCTTGGCCGGCCGCGAGCCGAAGATGGCCGAGCCGACGCGCACCAGGGTCGCGCCCTCCAGCACGGCCGCCTCCAGGTCGGCGCTCATGCCCATGCTGAGGGTGTCGAGCGCGAGGCCTTGATCGCGCAGACCTTGCAGCAGCTGTGCGAGCTGCCGGTGGGGCAGGCGCTGGGCCTCCAGGTCCTGCGCGGGTTCCGGGATGGCCATCAGCCCGCGCAGGCGCAGGCGCGGCAGGGCGGCGACCTGCGTGGCGAGCGCCGGCACATCCGCCGGCGCCACGCCGCTCTTGCTGGCTTCGCCGCTGATGTTGACCTGCAGGCAGACCTGCAGGGGCGCGAGCCTCTCGGGACGCTGCTCGGACAGGCGTTGGGCGATCTTCAGGCGGTCCACCGTGTGCACCCAGTCGAAGGCCTCGGCCACCACGCGGGTCTTGTTGCTCTGCAGGGGCCCGATCAGGTGCCACTCGATGCCGGCGCGCAGGTCGGCCAGCGCGGCGATCTTGTCGAGGGCCTCCTGCACGTAGTTCTCGCCGAAGGCGCGTTCGCCGGCCGCATGGGCCTCGCGCACGGCCGCCGCCTCGAAGGTCTTGCTCACCACCAGCAGGCGGGCCGACGCCGGCTCGCGGCCGGCCTTCGTGCAAGCGTTAACAAGCCGCCGGTGCACTTCTTGAATGTTCTCTTTGATCGTCGCCATAATGGCCTACGCTATTCGCCCACACCATGGACATCACACAACTGCTGGCATTCTCGGTCAAGAACAAGGCCTCCGACCTTCACCTCTCCGCCGGGCTGCCGCCCATGATCCGGGTGCACGGGGATGTGCGACGGATCAACGTCGAGGCGCTGGAGCACCGCCAGGTGCACGACATGGTGTACGACATCATGAACGACGCCCAGCGCAAGAACTACGAAGAGACGCTGGAGTGCGACTTCTCCTTCGAGATCCAGGGCCTGGCCCGCTTCCGGGTCAATGCGTTCAACCAGAACCGCGGCGCCGGCGCCGTGTTCCGGACCATTCCGTCCAAGATCCTGACGCTCGAGCAGCTCAACGCGCCCAAGGTCTTCGCCGACCTGGCCCTGAAGCCGCGCGGCCTGGTGCTGGTGACGGGCCCGACGGGCTCGGGCAAGTCGACCACGCTGGCCGGCATGGTCAACCACCTCAACGAGAACGAGTACGGCCACATCCTGACCATCGAGGACCCGATCGAATTCGTGCACGAGTCCAAGAAGTGCCTGGTCAACCAGCGTGAGGTCGGCCCGCACACCATGAGCTTCTCCAACGCCCTGCGCTCGGCGCTGCGGGAGGATCCGGATGCCGTGCTGGTGGGCGAAATGCGGGACCTGGAAACCATCCGCCTGGCGCTGACCGCAGCCGAGACGGGCCACCTGGTCTTCGGCACGCTGCACACGAGCTCGGCCGCCAAGACCATCGACCGTATCGTCGACGTCTTCCCCGCGGCCGAAAAGGAAATGGTGCGGGCCATGGTCTCGGAGTCGCTCGTCGCGGTGATCTCCCAGACGCTGTGCAAGCTCAAGGACGGCAGCGGCCGCGTGGCGGCGCACGAGATCATGCTGGGCACCTCCGCCGTGCGCAACCTGATCCGGGAGAACAAGGTCGCGCAGATGTACTCCGCCATCCAGACCGGCAATTCCCAGGGCATGCAGACGCTGGACCAGAACCTCACCGAGCTGGTGCGCCGCAATGTCATCTCGCCGGCCGAGGCTCGGGCCAAGGCCAAGTTCCCCGAGAACTTCCCCGGCTGACCGGGCACTCCCGCGCGGGGTGGCGTGTCGCCGGCACGAGACATTCCGTCACCCCTGCGACGCGCTTCCTGTTGCATGATGCGCGCCGTTTTGGCCCCCGGTGGGCATGGAAGGACTTCCAAGCATGGAACGCGATCAGGCCTCGAAATTCATCAATGATCTGCTGCGGCTGATGGTCTCCCGCAAGGGCTCGGATCTGTTCCTCACGGCCGAGTTCCCGCCCGCCATCAAGGTGGACGGCAAGGTGACCAAGGTGTCGCCCCAGCCCCTGACCGGCCAGCACACCCTGCAGCTGGCGCGTTCGATCATGAACGACAAGCAGGCGGCCGACTTCGAGAAGCACAAGGAGTGCAACTTCGCGATTTCGCCGCAGGGCATCGGGCGCTTCCGGGTGAACGCCTACCTGCAGCAGGGCCAGGTGGCCCTCGTGCTGCGGACGATTCCCCAGAACCTGCCGAGCATCGAGTCCCTGGACCTGCCGCCCATCCTCAAGGACGTGGTGCTGACCAAGCGCGGCCTGGTGATCGTGGTGGGCGCCACGGGCTCGGGCAAGAGCACCTCGCTGGCGGCCATGATCGACCACCGCAACGAGACCACCTACGGCCACATCATCACCATCGAGGACCCGGTGGAGTTCGTGCATCCGCACAAGAACTGCATCGTCAGCCAGCGCGAGCTGGGCCTGGACACCGACAGCTGGGAGATGGCGCTGAAGAACACGCTGCGCCAGGCGCCGGACGTCATCCTGATGGGCGAAATCCGGGACCGCGAGACCATGGAGCACGCGGTGGCCTTCGCCGAGACCGGTCACCTGTGCATGGCCACGCTGCACGCCAACAGTGCCAACCAGGCGCTGGACCGCATCATCAACTTCTTCCCCGAGGAGCGTCGTGCCCAGCTGCTGATGGACCTCTCGCTGAACCTGCGCTCCATCGTCTCGCAGCGCCTGCTGCCGCGCCGGGAGGGCAAGGGCCGGATCGCCGCCGTGGAGATCCTCCTGAACACGCCGCTGATCTCCGACATGATCTTCAAGGGCGAGGTGGGCGAGATCAAGGAAGTCATGAAGCGCTCGCGCGAGCAGGGCATGCAGACCTTCGACCAGGCGCTGTTCGACCTCTTCGAGTTCGGCCGCATCAACTACGAGGACGCCCTGCGCAACGCCGACTCCGTCAACGATCTGCGCTTGCAGATCAAGCTCAACAGCGAGCGTGCCCGCAGCGGCGAGCTGAGCCAGGGCACCGAGCACCTCACCATTCTCTGACCCGATTCCCCAGCCCGGACCCGATCCCGTACACGCCATGGCAGACAGCATCAACACGACGCGCACCTACGAACCGACGGCCCCCCGCCGCGTGGCCTTCATCGGCCTGGGCGTGATGGGCCTGCCCATGGCCGGGCACCTGGCCCGGGCCGGGCACGCGGTGACCGTCTACAACCGCAGCGCCGCCAAGGCCGCCGCCTGGGTGGCGGAATTCGCGGGCGCCTCGGCCCCGACGCCCGCCGAGGCGGCGCGCGAGGCCGACGTGGTCTTCACGTGCGTCGGCAACGATGACGATCTGCGCTCGGTGCTGCTGGGTGAGACCGGGGCCTTTGCGGGCATGAAGCCGGGCGCGATCCTGGTCGATCACACCACGGCCTCCGCCGAGGTGGCGCGCGAGATGCAGGCCGCGGCCAAGGCCCGCGGCCTGCATTTCGTGGATGCGCCGGTGTCGGGCGGGCAGGCAGGCGCCGTCAACGGCCAGCTCACCGTCATGTGCGGTGGCGACGCCGCTCCCTTCGAGGCCATGAAGCCGGTCGCCCTGGCCTTCTCCCGTGCCGTGACCCTGGTCGGCGAGCCGGGGGCGGGCCAGCTGGCCAAGATGGTCAACCAGATCTGCATTGCGGGCCTGGTGCAGGGGCTGGCCGAGGCCGTGGCCTTCGGCGATCGTGCGGGCCTGGACATGAAGCAGGTCCTGGACGTCATCGGCAAGGGCGCCGCGCAAAGCTGGCAGATGGACAACCGTGGCAAGACCATGGTCGACGACCAGTTCAACTTCGGCTTCGCCGTGGACTGGATGCGCAAGGATCTCGGCTTGGTGCTGGATGAAGCCCGGCGCAATGGCGCGAAGCTGCCGGTGACCGCCCTGGTCGACCAGTTCTATGCCGACGTGCAGGGCCTGGGTGGCGGCCGCTGGGACACCTCCAGCCTGATCAAGCGCCTGCGCTGAGCAGGCCGGCCTCAGCGGTCTTCAGCGCCAGGGGCCGGGCCAGCATCGTCGTGTACAAGCACGAGGCGAAGCCATCAGCCGAAGCGCGGGTGGCGCGACCGCAAGGGATCGTGCCAGTGCGGGGCTGTTTAAGGCCGAGTGCCGGGCCGAGTGCCGGGCAGAGCGCCGGGCCGCTCCCAAGCCGGCCCACAGGGTCATGAGTGCCGGTCCAACAAGCAGGCATGACCGTCCCCCCGGGGGACCGGCGAAGTACCCCTTCGCCGAGGGGCTCACCTCACCGTGATTCGCTCGGCTTCGGCGGCTTCGGGGCGGTGCGCGCGAGTTCCTCTTCGGAAATGATCTCGAACAGGCGGACGACCTTCTTCACGCCGGACACCCCTCGGGCGATCTCGGTGGCCCGGTGCGCCTCGCGCTCGGTCACGCGGCCCAGCATGAAGACCTCGCCGCGCTCCACGACCACGTAGAAGGCATTGGAGATCAGGTCGCGGGCATCCACGAGGCTGGCCTTGATCTTGCCCGCCACGAGCACGTCGTTGGACCGCGAGCTCAGGGAGCTGATGAAGCCGACCTGGACCTCGTTCACCACGCGGCCCACGTTCTCCACCTCCGCCACGATCCGCTCGGCTTCGGCCTTGTCTTCCTCGGTGCGCGTCTCGCCCGTGAGCAGCACCTGGCGGTTGTAGCTGTTCACGCTGATGTGGACGCGATCGCCCAGCTTGTCGGCCAGGCGCTTGCCGGCCTTCAGCTCGATGCCCTGGTCTTCGACCTGCGTACCGGAGGTGCGGCGGTCCGTGGCCACCATGGCCGTGCCGACCATGCCGCCCACCATCAGGGGCGCGCAGGCGCTGAGCAGTCCGCCACCCAGCGTGGCGAGCAGGGGGATCAGGGCGAGTTGCCGCAGGCGGCGCGTGCGATTCACTTGCATGGGTTCAGGCATCCAGTCGATGAGGGGCGAAAGCTGGCGAAGGCGTCAGCGGCGTTGGCGAAGCGGCATGGGCGACGTGGCAAGTGCGGTGCCTGTGGCGACCCGCATTCACTCCTCGATGCCCAGCAGCTGGGCGTCGATGGCATCGCAGAGGCAATGGCTCAGCAGGCGATAGCCCTCGGCCACCCGTGCAAAGCGGCTGTGAGGCAGGCGCAGCGGAATGTCGGTGTCCAGCAGGGCGCTGCGCAGGGCCTCGTCCTGGCTGCCGCTGAGCAGCACCACGCTCATGTCCTGCGCGTGGGCCGCCTCCAGCAGCGGCACGAGGCTTGCGCCGCTGCCGCTGGGGTTGTCGATCAGCAGGAGCAGGTCGCCTGGATGGCCGAGCGTCTGGATCTGGCGCGCCAGGCCCGCTGCTTCGTCCAGCACGCCGGGGCCCTGGTGCAGCAGCGCGTTGATGGCAATCGCCGCGAGGCCGGGGCGCTCCTGCTCGAAGCGACCCGTGAGCAGCGCCGCGGCATAGGCGGCATCCTGCGCGGCCAGGCCGGCGCCGGCGCAGAGCAGCCGACCGCCGCCGGTGATGCCGTCGACCAGCATCTGCGCGGCCAGGGCCATGGGGCGGGACAGCGGCTCGGCGACCTGGTAGAGCAGGTCCGCGCTTTCGAAGAACTGTTGTTGGATGCGTTGTTCAAGCATTGCCGCGCATGATAAGCCAGGGCATGGAGGGCTGCGGGTTTACCCCGCGTGAAATGGGGCGGCGGCGGGCCTGGCCTCGTGCCGCCGCTAGCCCGCGTTCGTGGCCTGCGCATCGAAGGCGCCGGGCAGCCAGTGCAGCTCGTCGCCGTCGATGGCGATGACGTCGAAGCGGCAGGGCGGCGGCTGGCGAAAGCGCAGCAGGTAGTGCTGCGCGGCCAGCAGGACCCGCCGCTGCTTGCGCTGGCCGATCGAGGCTGCCGCGCCGCCATGGGCGGACGAGCGGCGCGCGCGGACCTCCACGAAGATCACGCAGCCGTCGGTGGCCTGCACGATCAGGTCGATCTCGCCGCCCTGCGCATGCGGCCCCCGGGCCACCCGATAATTGCGCTCCAGCAGCCGCATGCCCTGCGCCTGCAGATGCCGCAGCGCCTGCTGTTCGGCCTCTGCCCCGCGGGCCTGCCGGCTTTCGCCGACCCCGCTGCGGGGCGGCCCTGACTTGAAGGCGCTCCACTTGAACATCGATGCCTCTTTGCTGATGCAGGCTGCCCGCGCGGCGGCCGGTGGTCAGCAGTATCCGGCCGGTACGCTCTATCTCGTGCCCACGCCCATCGGCAATCTGGCGGATGTCAGCCTGCGCTGCCTGCATGTGCTGGCGCTCGTCGATGCCGTCGCCTGCGAAGACACCCGGGTCAGCGGCCAGCTGCTGCATCACCTGGGGCTGCACAAGCCGCTGGTGAGCCTGCACCAGCACAACGAGCAGTCGGCCTCGGCCGCGCTCGTGGCCCGCTTGCAAGCGGGCGAGCGCATTGCGTATGTGTCGGATGCGGGCACGCCCGCGGTGTCGGATCCGGGCGCCCTGCTGGTGGCCGCCGTTCAGCAGGCCGGCCTGCGGGTGCTGCCGCTGCCGGGCCCCTCGGCGGTCGTGACCGCCCTCAGCGCCGCAGGGGATGCCCGCGCGCAGGGCTTTGCATTCGCCGGCTTTCTGCCACCCAAGGGCCAGGAGCGCCGCACAAGACTGCAGGCACTGCTGGGGTCGGCACAGAGCCAGGTGCTGTTCGAGGCGCCGCATCGCATTGCCAACCTGCTGGCGCTGATCGCGGAACTCGCGCCCGCACAGACGCTGAGCGTCTGCCGCGAGCTGACGAAGCAGTTCGAGACCGTCCATACGGACCTGGCCGCGTCCATGCCGGCCTGGCTGGCGGCGGACCCGCAGCGGGAGCGGGGCGAGTTCGTGCTGGTGCTGCATGCCGAGCCGCCACAGGCCGCCAGCGAAGAGCTGCCGGCCGAGGTCAGCCGCATGCTGGCCCGCCTGCTGCAGGAACTGCCGCTGAAGCAGGCCGTGCAGATTGCCACGGACCTCAGCGGTCTTCCGCGCAATGGCCTCTACGACGCGGCCCTGCAGATGAAGAAGGCCGCCGAGGCCTGAGGCATCAGCGGCCATGAGGGCCGTCATCGGGTGAGCGGGGCGTCACGGATGCGCCGGCGCAGGGCGCTCAGTTGCCGGGGGAGCTGGCGCTCTTGTCGTTGTGCTTGGCGTGGTGGATGTCCTTGCTGGCGGCGTCCTGCATGTGGTGCAGGCGGCGGCGCTCGTGCTTGGTCACCGTGCCATCGGACTTGGCGTTGGTTTCAGCCTGGTTGATGCGGTTCTGCTCGCGTTCCAGGCGGCGGGTCTCGCGGGCCGTCAGCGTGCCGGAGGCTGCACCCTGGGCGATGCGTGCCTGCTGCTTGGCTTCGCGCTGGTCGGCGCGCGGGGTGGCCGGCGTGGAGGCGTCCTGGGCCTGGGCACTCAGGGCGGCGGCGCTGCCCACGGCAAGCACGGCGATCAGGCGGGTCATCGAGGTCGAGAAGCTCATGAAGGCACTCCTTGGAGTTGGTATCGGGTGTATGGTTTCGGGGCGGAGCCGACACCGCGTCGGCTGTGAGGGGACAACGTCGCAGCAGGCGCCTGCGGCGACAGGCGGCGTGTAAAGAACGGTGAAACGCGACCGGTGAAAGGCGACCGGTGAAACGCGAACGGAGAGCGCTGTCGGTGAAGCGCGTCGGGACCACCACGGCATGGGGCGCGCTGGAACTCTCCAGGACTGCAAGGGACTGCCGAGGCGCAGGATGCCGGCATCCGGCGAAAGAAGCATCGGCAGAATGGGTGAAAGACCGCATGAGTGCAGCGGGGGTCGGCGCTCCTACAATGGCCCGCATGATTTCGCGCGAACCCACCATCGCCCGTCTGGCGACCGCCCGCAGCCAGCTGCTGGAACCCTTCGGCCTCACCGAGGCGACACTCGCCAAGGCCTTGCGGCTGATCACCGAGCATCGCGTCGACGACGCCGACCTCTACTTCCAGACCACGCGCGCCGAGGGCTGGAGTCTCGAGGAAGGCATCGTCAAGAGCGGCAGCTTCTCCATCGACCAGGGCGTGGGGGTGCGCGCGGTGGCCGGCGAGAAGACGGCCTTCGCCTACTCCGACGACATCTCCGAGAACGCCCTGCTCGATGCCGCCCGCACGGTGCGCAGCATCGCCGCGGCCGGCCAGAGCCGCCGCGTGAAGGTGCCGGGCGAGCCCGTGATTGCCGCCAGCCGTTCGCTGTACGGCGACGCCGACCCCATCGCCAGCCTGGACAGTACCGAGAAGGTGGCCCTGCTCGAGCGCGCCGAGCGCATGGCCCGCGCCAAGGACCCGCGCATCGTGCAGGTCATGGCCGGCCTCGCCGCCGAGCATGACGTGGTGCTGATCGCCCGTGCCGACGGCACCCTGGCGGCGGACGTCCGCCCGCTGGTGCGCCTGTCCATCACCGTGATCGCCGAGCAGGGGGATCGCCGCGAGGTGGGCACGGGCGGCGGTGGCGGCCGCTTCGGGCTGGCCTACTTCACGGACGAGATGATCGCCTCCTACGCCGACGACGCCGTCAAGGCCGCCCTGACCAACCTCGAATCCCGCCCGGCCCCTGCCGGCGAGATGACGGTGGTCCTCGGCCCGGGCTGGCCCGGCGTGCTGCTGCACGAGGCCGTGGGCCATGGCCTGGAGGGGGACTTCAACCGCAAGGGTTCCAGCGCCTTCGCAGGCCGCATGGGCCAACGGGTGGCGGCCAAGGGGGTCACCGTGCTGGACGACGGCACGCTGGCCGACCGCCGCGGCTCGCTCAATGTGGACGACGAGGGCCATCCCTCGCAGGCCAATGTGCTGATCGAGGATGGCATCCTCAAGGGCTACATCCAGGACGCCATGAACGCGCGGCTGATGAAGGTCGCGCCCACCGGCAACGGCCGTCGCGAGAGCTACGCCCACCTGCCCATGCCCCGCATGACCAACACCTACATGCTGGGCGGCGACAAGGACCCGGCCGAGATCATCGCCAGCATCGACAAGGGTCTCTACGCCACCAACTTCGGCGGCGGGCAGGTCGACATCACGAGCGGCAAGTTCGTTTTCTCGGCAAGCGAGGCTTTCTGGGTCGAGAAGGGCCAGATCCAGTACCCGGTGAAGGGCGCCACCATCATCGGCAACGGTCCGGATGCGCTGACCCGCGTCAGCATGATCGGCAACGACATGGCCCTCGACACGGGCGTGGGCGTCTGCGGCAAGGAAGGCCAGAGCGTGCCGGTGGGGGTGGGGCAACCGACCCTGCGGATCGACGGCCTGACCGTCGGCGGCACGGCCTGATGACGGGGACGCTGCCGGGCTTGACCGGCCGCAAGATGCGGCGCTGAGACAACAAACGACTCCCCCGCCCGGGCTTGACGCCCTTGCGCCGCAGCAGGCAGTATTCGCCACCATGCACTCGCCGAAGTTTTACTTTGCCTTCTTTTGGTTCTCGCACCGCACCGGCGGAGGAGAGGCGAACGCGTAACCCCAGACACGCAACGAATCTCTGAAGACCGCCGGGCTCCCCCGGCGGTCTTTTTTTTCGCCCTTGCGTCGTCGACCCCCACCTCAGAACCAGCAGAAAGTCTGACCATGAATGCCAAGACCCCCAGCGCGTCCTCGTCTGCCGCTCACCAGGCCGAGCGCTGGTACTCGCCGCAGGACAAGACCAGCCAGACGGACGACGAGCGCATCCGCGACATCACCCCGCTGCCGCCGCCCGAGCACCTGATCCGCTTCTTCCCCATCGGCGGCACGCCCATGGAGCGCCTGGTGGTGGGCACGCGCCAGACCATCCGCCGCATCATGCAGCGCAAGGACGACCGTCTGCTGGTCATCATCGGTCCGTGCTCGATCCATGATCCGGCCGCCGCCCTCGAGTACGCGCGCCGCCTGGTGGTGGAGCGCCAGAAGTACGCCGACACGCTGGAGGTCGTGATGCGCGTCTACTTCGAGAAGCCGCGCACCACGGTGGGCTGGAAGGGCCTGATCAACGACCCCTACCTCGACGAGAGCTACCGCATCGACGAGGGTCTGCGCATCGCCCGACAGCTGCTGCTGGAGATCAACCGCCTCGGCCTGCCGGCCGCCGTGGAGTTCCTCGACGTCATCTCGCCGCAGTACATCGGCGACCTCATCTCCTGGGGCGCCATCGGCGCGCGCACGACGGAAAGCCAGGTGCACCGGGAGCTGGCCTCCGGCCTGTCGGCGCCCATCGGCTTCAAGAACGGCACCGACGGCAACATCAAGATCGCGACGGACGCCATCCAGGCGGCGGCGCGCCCCCATCACTTCCTGTCCGTCCACAAGAACGGGCAGGTGGCCATCGTCGAGACCAAGGGCAACAAGGATTGCCACGTGATCCTGCGCGGCGGCAAGGCGCCCAACTACGACGCCGAGAGCGTCGGTGCTGCCTGCAAGGACCTCGCGGCCTCCAAGCTGGACACCACGCTCATGGTCGACTGCTCGCATGCCAACAGCTCCAAGCAGCACCTGCGCCAGATCGAGGTGGCAAGGGACATCGCGGCCCAGGTGGCGGGCGGCAGCAACCAGATCTTCGGCGTGATGGTGGAGAGCCACCTGCACGACGGGGCCCAGAAGTTCACCCCGGGCAAGGACGACCCCGCCAAGCTCGAGTACGGCAAGAGCATCACCGACGCCTGCCTGGGCTGGGACGACTCGCTCGCGGTGCTCGAGGTGTTGTCCGAAGCCGTCAGGGCGTCCCGGGGCTGAGGGCCCTGGGCTAGGATGGGGTTCACAGGAGGCTCAAGCCATGCGCAGTGAAGTCCAGGTCGTGTTCGGCCCCGGCGAGGAAGTCCATCTGGCGGTCGATGCGGCCGAAGTGCTCAGCTTCGATGTCGCGCGGCAGTGGCTGGACGAGCAGTTCGTCAAGCACGGCTGCGAGCCCATGCGTGGCTCGGGCAAGGTGCTGATCGCCGACAAGATCCTGGGCGTGGCCGCGGCCGTGGGGCCCGCGGCCCTGCGGGATCCGGCCTTCGGGCTGGACTTCGCGCGGGCCGCCTCCGGGGCGCTCAGCAAGGCGCTCGTCAAGGTGGACGTGGGCCGGCTGAGCGTGTCCTTCTGAGCGGTTCCCTCTGAATCAGCTGCCCAGCTGCGGCACCGGCAGCTGCCAGCCGTAGTGCAGGGAGGCCAAGCGCAGGCTCGCCACGCTGGCCATGCCGAGAACGAAGGCCAGGTCCCGCTTCATGCCTGCGCGGTGCAGCAGCTGGTACAGCGCAATGCCGGCCAGCGCGGCCGTGGCATAGATGTCCTGGCGCAGCAGCAGTGGCACCTGGCCGCTCAGGAGGTCCCGCACCACGCCGCCGCCCGTGGCCGTGAGGGTGCCCATCAGCAGCACCGGCACCGGCGGCAGATGGCAGTCCTCGGCGATCTCGGCGCCGCACAGCGCGAACACGGCCAGCCCGACGGCGTCGGCGATCTTCAGGGCCTGCAGCGCGCCGGGCGGCAGCGGGCCCGTGAAGAGCGTGGCCAGGGCCGCGACGACGATGACGGTGAGGTAGCGGCTGTCCTTCATCCAGAACACCGGATGCCGGTTCAGCAGAAGGTCGCGCAGCGTGCCGCCGCCCACGGCCGTGATGGCGGCCAGCACCAGCAGGCCGAAGAGATCGAGCCCCGCGCGCAGCGCGGCCAGGGCGCCCGAGATGGCAAAGACGGCGACGCCGGCCAGATCAAACCAGTAGAGCATCGTGGCAGTGTAATGAGCCGGCCGCCGCTGGGGGCCGTGCCCTCTTGAATCCTGTCGGATCGTCCTCAACTGGGCTGACGCATGGCGGCAGACGGTGAGGATGCCGCCACGATCACCTGTCACACTCCATCCCGTTTTCAAGCATTCACGCCATGGACAAGCACACCCATTCCTTCCAGGCCGAAGTCAAGCAGATCCTGCACCTCGTCACCCACTCCCTGTACTCCAACAAGGAGATCTTCCTGCGCGAGCTGGTGTCCAACGCCTCCGATGCCTGCGACAAGCTGCGCTTCGAGGCCCTGGACAACGCGGCCCTCTACGAAGAGGCCCCGAACCTGGAGGTGCGCGTCAGCTTCGACCCCGAGGCCCGCACCGTCACCATCAGCGACAACGGCATCGGCATGAGCGCCGAGGAAGCTGTCGCCCACCTGGGCACCATCGCCAAGAGCGGCACACGCGAGTTCATGTCGCGCCTCGAGGGGGACCAGAAGAAGGACGCCAACCTCATCGGGCAGTTCGGCGTGGGCTTCTACTCGGGCTTCATCGTGGCCGACCGCATCACCGTGGAAAGCCGCCGTGCCGGCTTGAAGGCGGAGGAGGGCGTGCGCTGGAGTTCCGAGGGCACCGGCGAGTTCGAGGTCGAGACGATCACCAAGGCCGGCCGTGGCACCGACGTCATCCTGCACCTGCGTGAGGGCGAGGAGGAGTTCCTCAAGACCTGGCGCCTGAAGTCCATCATCGGCAAGTACTCCGACCACATCTCCCTGCCCATCCTCATGCGCAAGGAGGAGTGGGACGCCGAGAAGGGCGAGCAGCAGCTCACGGAGCAATGGGAGAGCGTGAACAAGGCCTCGGCCCTCTGGACCCGCAGCAAGAGCGACGTCACGCCGGAGCAGTACGAGGACTTCTACAAGCAGATCTCCTACGACACCGAGGCCCCGCTCGCCTACACCCACAACCGTGTGGAAGGCCGCAGCGAGTACACCCAGCTGCTCTACATCCCGAAGAAGGCGCCCTTCGACCTCTGGAACCGCGACAAGCGCGGCGGCGTGAAGCTCTACGTCAAGCGCGTCTTCATCATGGACGATGCCGAGGCGCTGATGCCCGTCTACCTGCGCTTCGTGAAGGGCGTGATCGACTCCGCCGACCTGCCGCTGAACGTCAGTCGCGAGCTGCTGCAGGAGAGCCGCGACGTGAAGGCCATCCGTGAGGGTTCGACCAAGCGCGTGCTGTCGATGCTCGAATCCCTGGCCAACAGCGAGGACGCGGCCGAGCGCGAGAAGTACGCCGCCTTCTGGCAGGACTTCGGTCAGGTGCTCAAGGAAGGCCTGGGCGAGGACCACCAGAACCAGGAGCGCCTGGCCAAGCTGCTGCGCTTCGCGTCCACCCATGCCGACGAGGGCGTGAGCCTGGCGGACTACGTCTCCCGCATGAAGGAAGGGCAGGACGAGATCTACTACATCACGGCCGACAGCCTGTCCGCCGCCAAGAACAGCCCGCAGCTGGAAGTCTTCCGCAAGAAGGGCATCGAGGTGCTGCTGCTGGTCGACCGCGTCGACGAGTGGATGCTCTCGCACCTCTATGAATTCGAGGGCAAGTCCCTGCAGTCGGTGGCCAAGGGGGCCATCGACCTCGGCAAGCTCCAGGACGAAGAGGAAAAGAAGAAGGCCGAGGAAGCCGCCGAAGCCTTCAAGCCGCTGCTGGAGAAGCTCAAGACCGCGCTGGAAGGTCGGGCCAAGGATGTGCGCGTGAGCACTCGCCTGGTCGACTCCCCCGCCTGCATCGTGGTGGAAGAGGGCGACATGTCCGGCCACCTGGCCCGTCTGCTCAAGCAGGCCGGGCAGGCCGCGCCGACCTCGCTGCCCACCCTGGAAATCAACGCCGAGCATGCGCTGGTCAGGAAGCTGGAGGGCAGCGAGCGCTTCGACGACCTTGCGCAGATCCTCTTCGACCAGGCGGTCCTGGCCGAGGGCGGGCACCTCGAGGATCCGGCGGCCTATGTGAAGCGCGTGAATGCGCTGCTGATGGGCTGAAGAGGCAAGACCTGGCCCTCGGGGCAGGTCTTGCGGGATCAGGCGAAGCTGTCGCCGTCCAGATGGAAGTCCTCGTCGTCGTCCTTGTAGGAGGGCGGCGGGGGCGTCTCGGAGGCGGACTGCATCGCCTCCCGCTGTTCCCCCAGCTTCGCCACCTGGTCGTTCCAGTAGTTCGGCGTGCCGAACCAGGGGAAGGCCAGCGGGAAGGCGGGGTCACCCCAGCGGCGGGCGAGCCAGGCGCTGTGGTGAATCATGCGCAGCGTGCGCAGCGGTTCGATCAGCCGGCGCTCGCGCCAGTCGAAGGCACGGATGGATTCATAGCCGTCCATCAGCGCGTCCCATTGCCAGCGCGCGGTGGCGTCGTCACCGCTGAGCAGCATCCACAGGTCCTGCACGGCCGGGCCGGTGACGGCGTCGTCCAGGTCGACGAAGTGCGGGCCGTGGTCGGGCGTCCAGAGGATGTTGCCCGGGTGGCAGTCGCCGTGCAGGCGCAGCTGCGGTGCGTCGGCCAGGGCCTCGAAGGCCTGCGTGATGAGCGCCAGGCAGTCCCGCACCACGCGATCCCAGCGCGGGGCGATCTCGGGCGGCAGCACCTCGTGGTCCATCAGCCAGGCGCGGGCGGTCTCGCCCGGTTCGGCGCCCCACCAGCGCACGCGATGCTCGAAGGGCTGGCGTGCGCCGACCTGATGCAGGCGCGCCAGCAGGCGCCCGATCCAGCGCAGGACCTCGGGATCCTCCAGCTCCGGGGCGCGGCCACCCTGGCGGCTGGCCACGGCAAAGCGTTGCGTGCCGATGCGCCCCAGCGTCGATGGCGAACCCAGCAGTTCCAGGGCGCCGAGCGGGCTTTCGAAGCAGTCGCTGCGGTCCAGGGTCCAGGGGCGGGCGACGGGCACTTCGGCATCGGCCAGTTCGGCCGCAAAGGCGTGCTCCTCCAGGATCTGCGCCTCGCTCCAGCGGCCGGGGCGGTAGAACTTGGCCACGGCCACACGGCCATCCTCCAGGTGCACCTGCAGCACGCGGTTCTCGTAGGAGTTGAGCTGCAGCATGCGGCCGTCGCCGCGCAGGCCGGCGGCCTCCAGGGCATCCAGCATGAATTCGGGTGTCAGTTCGCCAAAGGCGCGGTCGGTGTCGGGGAGCATGCTGGGCAGGTGGCGCGTCGAAAGGGGCCCGGCAGTCCGGGCGGTACGGCGAGGGGCGCTCAGCGGCCGCCGGGGAAGCGGGGGCTGTCGACGACGACGCCGACGATGTCCCGTGAGGCGTCCGGGCCGGCGATCGGCTGGTCCAGGCTGATGTCCAGGCTGCCTTCGTCCAGGGTCTCGTCGCCCATCGGCGCGGAGCGTCCACCGGTGCCGCTGTCAAAACGCGGATCCGGCGCGAAGAAGGAATCCTGGAACACCGAGGAGTCCTGCCACAGGCTGGCGCCGACGGTGTTGAGCGGCCGTCCGGCGCTGGCTCCTGCGGCGGGGCTCAACGGCGTCGGTGCGGCGGCGGGCGCCCGGGGCGGCTTGGTGCCCGCCTGCGGGCCGCGGACATGGTTGTTGTTGTAGGGCACCAGCAGCTGCAGCTCGGCCGCCGTGGGCAGATGGTCCAGGGGGCAGCGCAGGTAGCGCACCCGGCAGGCATTGAGCACGGACTGCTTGATCTGCAGGCCCCGGCCCTGCTGCTGTCGCTCGGTGTCGAGGTCGATGGCGGCCAGCACGCGGCCGTTGCTGCTGCAGATGGCAAAGCCCACGTTCAGGGCACCCAGCAGCTCGAACCAGTAGCGGGTCTCGCTGGCTTCGCTCGGCTGGCAGAAGCGCACCAGCGGCAGCTTGCACAGGATGACGTGATGCGGCAGGGCCTCGCGCAGCAGGCGGTAGACGCGGCGTTCGTCGGTGCTGAAGACCGGGCGCGGCGAGAGCGGCCAGTCGGTGGGGAGCTTGTGACGGGTGCCCCGCGGGCGTTTCCAGAGCCAGGCGGCGCCCAGGGCGGCAAGCCCGAGGCTTGAGGCCAGGGCAATGATCCACGGAATGAGGGTCGGCATGGGCCTTGGTGACGACAGGAGGGACCGTTCGACGCGACCGGGGCGAACCCGGCCGGTCGGGCTGTCGTCAAAGTGTAACCAGGGCGGAACCGCCGGACGCGCGGCGTCGCCGACTATTGCTTGGCGGCCTTGCCAGCGTCGCGGTATTGCGACTTCACCTCGGCCACGCCGTCGATGAAGTCCCCGAAGGCCCGGACGTGCCGCTTGAACTGGAAGTCCAGCTCGGCCATGTGGCGTTCGATGGCCTCGCCGACGTGGGAGGAGACCGAGTCCGGCGGCAGCCGCAGCCAGGCCTCGGATTCGCTGCCGTCCCGTTCCACCGTGGCGCCGGCATTGCGGGCGATCCGGAGCATGGGGGCGTTCTCGCTCAGGGCGTGGATGAACAGGGTCTCGATGCCGCGGTTGCGGGCATGCAGGGCGGCGTGCTCGAACAGGCGGGCGCCGAAGCCGCGACCCCGGGCGCTCGCCAGCACCGAGACGCCGAACTCGGCCATGGCCGGCTTGCCCTGGCGCTGCGGTGCCGGCTCGTAGGCCAGGTGCGCCATGGCCACGAGCTGCAGGCGGCGGTTGAAGATGCCCAGGACTTCATCGCGGGCGAAGTCCAGGTTCATGGCGTACTTGGTGATCTGTTCGTCACTGGCCGGGTAGCCGAATCGCAGGTAGCGGTCCCGCTCACTGAGGCTCAGCAGGTGCGTGAGGATGCGGCGGCGGTGACGGCGGGCGAGCGAACGGATGGGCACCCAGCTGGCGAAGCGCTGCAGGCCCAGCTTCTGGGGCAGCCAGCCCAGGGCGCTCGGTTCGGGTTCGGTGTGACCGGGATCGGCCAGGGACGAGGGTTCGTGGGCAGTCATGGGCGGCCTCCACACAGCCGGGAGGGCTGGGGCATGTGCGCATATTAGCGGGGTGGTCGCCAGCGGACCTTGATCTGGTCGGCATTGCGGTTTGCGCGTCGCTTGCCGCCGGGGCCGGGTTTGGGTACACTCGCGGGCTTTTCCCGTATTTGGCTGCGGGGAAGGATGCGCCTTGGCGCCACGACGTGAGAGGTCGCGAGCAGGCTGGAGCCCTTCGAAAGAGGGGGGCTGGCAGGCAAAGAAGCGGCACCGAACGGGGGCCCAGACGCAGGAATTTCAGCCAGCGACTGCTGCAGCAGGTGTTTTTTGCCTTCTGCAGCCAACGAAAGCAACTCATGAAGACCTTCAGCGCCAAGCCGGCCGAGGTGACGCACGAGTGGTTTGTGATTGACGCCACCGACAAGGTGCTCGGACGTGTTGCCAGCGAAGTGGCACTCCGTTTGCGCGGCAAGCACAAGGCCATTTACACGCCTCACGTGGACACCGGTGACTTCATCGTCGTGATCAACGCAGACAAGCTGCGCGTGACCGGCAACAAGGCCACCGACAAGGTGTACTACCGCCACAGCGGCTTCCCCGGCGGCATCTACGCCACCAAGTTCAAGGACATGCAAGCCAAGCATCCGGGCCGCGCCCTGGAGAAGGCTGTCAAGGGCATGCTGCCCAAGGGTCCCCTGGGCTACGCCATGGTGAAGAAGCTGAAGGTTTACGCGGGTGGTACCCACCCGCACACCGCCCAGCAGCCCAAGGCTCTGGAAATCTAAGGAGCGGCAATGATCGGAAACTGGAATTACGGTACCGGCCGCCGCAAGTCGTCGGTCGCTCGCGTCTTCATCAAGAAGGGCACGGGCCAGATCATCGTCAACGGCAAGCCGCTGGATCAATACTTCGGCCGTCAGACGTCCATCATGGTCACCCGCCAGCCCCTGGTGCTGACCAACAATGGCGAAGCCTTTGACATCAAGGTGAACGTTCACGGTGGCGGCGAGTCCGGCCAGGCCGGTGCTGTCCGTCTGGGCATCACCCGTGCACTGATCGACTACGACGCAGCCCTGAAGCCCGAACTGAGCCGCGCCGGCTTCGTCACGCGTGATGCGCGTGAAGTCGAGCGTAAGAAGGTCGGTCTGCACGGCGCTCGTCGTCGGAAGCAGTTCAGCAAGCGCTGATCTTCCTGGCCGGTTCATGCCGGCCCCGCTTGGCAACGCCCTTCGGGGTCTTGCCGGCATCCCGAAAGGCCGCTTCTGCGGCCTTTTGTCATTTCTGCGGTGGCGTGCGTGGCAGCCTCGGGCGGATCAAAGCCCTTCTTGGCGCCGGGTCATGCCCTCCATGGATGAAAACCTGAGTCGAGCGCTGGGAGATAATCCAGCCATCTGACCTCCCTCCAGCAGGACACAAGCGATGAGCGCAGTTCTCGAATCCACCACCGCCGGCCCCAGCGACATCCCGGCGCCCATCATCTTCACCGACAGCGCGGCCGAAAAGGTGCGTGATCTCGTCGCCGAAGAAGGCAATCCGGAGCTGAAGCTGCGCGTCTTCGTGCAGGGCGGCGGCTGCTCGGGCTTCCAGTACGGCTTCACCTTCGACGAGGTGGCCAACGAGGATGACACCCAGATGATGAAGAACGGCGTCACGCTGCTGATCGACGCCATGAGCCTGCAGTACCTGATGGGTGCCGAGATCGACTACAAGGAAGACCTCCAGGGCGCACAGTTCGTGATCAAGAACCCCAACGCCTCCACGACCTGCGGCTGCGGTTCCAGCTTCTCGGTCTGAGCATTGCACCGAAGCCCGGCGAGGGCTTCCCCCGATGACGCCGCACGGCCCTGGCCGCTGCGGCGTTTCGCATTTCGGCCGGCGTGGCGAGTGGTGTGATGAGGCCGGCCGGCGGGCTCAGGCGGGATGCCAGGCGCCCAGAATGCGCGGCCCTGACGCCCCGGTGACGGCGGGGAGGTTGCCGGCCAGGCGCTCGACGTGGCGCATCGCGAGCCAGGCAAAGGCGGCGGCCTCCACCTGCATGGCGGGCAGGCCGAGGGCATCGCTGGCCTGGATTGACCAGGCCGGCAGGGCCTGGCCCAAGGCCCGCATCAGGCGGCCATTCAGGGCGCCTCCGCCGCACACCGCCAGCCGACCGCCTGGGCCGCCATGGCGGAGGAGGGCTTCGGCGATGGAGAGGGCAGTCAATTCCAGCAGCGTGGCCTGCACGTCCACGGGGCGCGCCGGCGAGCCCAGGGTGTTCAGGTGCGCCTGCAGCCACACGGGATTGAAGAGGTCCCGCCCTGTGCTGCGTGGCGGCGGCAGGCGGAAGAAGGGGTCGCCCAGCATCGAGGCGAGCAGCGCAGGCAAGACCTGCCCCTGGCCGGCCCAGGCGCCGTCAGCGTCGTAGGGCAGGCCGTGATGGCGGTGGATCCAGTGGTCCAGCAGACAGTTGCCCGGGCCGCAGTCGAAGCCGCGCGGTGTGGCCCCGGGCTCGACGCTCAGCAGGCTCACATTGCTGATGCCGCCGACGTTGAGCACCGCCTCGCAGCGCCCTGCGAACACCGCCTGATGGAAGGCGGGCACCAGCGGCGCCCCCTGGCCTCCGGCAGCCACGTCGCGGCTGCGCAGGTCGGACACGACGCCGATGCCGCTCAGCTCGGCCAGCAGGGCGGCGTTGAGCAGCTGCCAGGTGTAGCCGCTGCCGTCGAACTCGCCGGGCCGGTGGCGGACGGTCTGGCCGTGGGCGCCGATCGCGCGGATCGACAGCTGGGGGTGCCGCTGCTGCAGCGTTCTGGCCAGCTCGGCATAGGCCCGGGCGACGCCGTTGGCCGCCAGTGCCGCACGGTGGAGCTCGTTGTCTCCCGGAGTGTTCAGGGCGAGGAGCTCATTGCGCAAGGCGGGCTCGAAGGGCGCAAAGGCGTGATCGATCACCTGCATCCCGCCCTGGGGATGGAGGGCTGCCAGGACGGCATCCACGCCGTCGAGCGAGGTGCCGGACATCAGCCCGAGGTAGTGCTCGGTGCCTGAGCTCGCGTCCCGGGAGCGGGTGGGTGAGGTCACCGGCGGTGCGCTCATGGCGCCGTCTTGGCGAGGGGGATCAGTCGGCGTCGCTGACGCCCTGGCCGAGCGAGCGGGCGACGTCGATCTGCGTGCGGGCGGCAAGCGCTGCCTGCTGGAACTGGCCCTTGGCGTAGCCGGGCAGCGTCAGCGATTCTGAGGCGCGGGCAATGACGCGCGGATCCTGGTGTGCACCCTTCACGCGGAACTCGAAATGCAGGTGCGGGCCGGTGGCCCAGCCGGTCGCGCCGACGGCGCCGATCTTCTGGCCCTGCTCCACGCGCTGGCCCTTCTTGACGTCGATGCGGCTCAGATGGGCATAGACCGTCACGCGGTCATTGCTGTGGCGCACATGGACGACGTTGCCGAAGCCGTTCTGCCAGCCGGCGGACTCCACGACGCCATCGCCGACCGTTTGCACGGCGGTGCCGGTGGGGGCGCCGTAGTCCACGCCCAGGTGGGCGCGCCAGGTCTGCAGGATCGGATGCATGCGCATCGAGAAGCCCGAGGTCACGCGGGAGAAGGGCAGCGGGCTGGCCAGGAAGGCGCGGCGCTTGCTCTGCCCGTCCATCGTGTAGAAGTTGCCCTTGCCGGTGACGCTGTCGCGGAACCAGACGGCGCTGTAGCTGCGACCGTTGTTGACGAACTCGCCCGCGAGCACCTTGCCGGCGCCGCCGTCCCAGGTGATGGGCTCGCCGTCGGCCGTCAGGCCTTCATAGACGACTGAGAAGCGGTCGCCCTTGCGCAGCTCGCGGTGGAAGTCGATGTCGCCCGAGAACATCTCGGCGATCTGGGAGGCGATGGCGTCCGGGATGCGGGCGTCGTCCGTGGCGGCCCACAGCGAGCTGCGGATCGTGCCGCTGGCCAGGCGCACCTGCGATTGAAGCGGCGCGGTTTCCAGGATGGCGGCGATCCGGCTGCCGCTGCGCTCGATGCGCAGGCGGCTGAAGTGCGTGGATTGCAGTTCCGGACGGTCGGCCGGGAAGCGGGCGATCAGGGACTCCACGCGGCCCGAGGGCAGGGCGTTGACCTGGATAAGCTTGCCGGCGCGACCCTGGAGGACGCGGCGCGCATGGGGATCGGTGCGCAGGAAGGCGGCGAACTCGGGGTCGAAGGCGCCCATGCGCTTGAGCAGGCTGTCGGCCGTGTCGCTGCTGCGGGTGAGGTCATTGCGCGAAAGGGCCACCTCGTGCTCGGCCAGGTCAGCCAGCTGGGCCGAGAGGTCGTGCGAGCGCACGGCCTCGGCGATGGTGGTCTGGGGCAGGTCCTGGGCGTCGGGTGCGAGCGGCGCGACGCCGAAGGCCGTCACGGCAAAACAGCTCAGCAGGCCCACGAGGCTGCCGGTCAAGGCGCGCGGATGGCGAGCCGCGAAGGCCTCGGCATGTCCCAGCACCTGTTTCAGTTCCTTGGTCCAGTCAGTCACGCTTGCGGGTCCCGGTCTTCTTTGCACTTGCTTCGGACCGCGCCGTCGCGGGTGGCCTGGATGCGACGCGGCCCACAAGGGACCGTCCACTAGAATCCAGCACTTTTGCGGCCGTCCAAAGATGGCCGCTCAGGCCAAAACTGGCGCCGAGTATACCCAGGGACCCCCTAGATCAAGGGCTGGGAAACCCGTCATACGGCCAATTTCCGCTGCGCATCGCCCTCACGAGAGCTCTTCATGTCCGAATCGCGAACCGACACCCCCGCCAAGCCGGCCTACCCCGTCACCGACCGTGTGCAGGAGGCCCTGCGTGTCAGCCTGCGGGGCTGCGAAGAGCTGCTGCCGCAGTCGGACTGGGTGCAGAAGCTGGCGCGCGCGGAGGCCACCGGCACGCCGCTGCGCATCAAGCTGGGCCTGGACCCGACGGCGCCGGACATCCACATCGGCCACACCGTGGTGCTGAACAAGATGCGCCAGCTCCAGGACCTCGGGCATCAGGTGATCTTCCTGATCGGCGACTTCACGTCCATGATCGGCGACCCGTCCGGCCGCAACAGCACGCGCCCGCCGCTGACCAAGGAGCAGATCAAGGCCAACGCCGAGACCTACTACAAGCAGGCCAGCCTGGTGCTGGATCCGGCACGCACCGAGATCCGCTACAACAGCGAGTGGAGCGAGCCCCTGGGCGCCAGCGGCATGATCCAGCTGGCCGCCAAGTACACCGTGGCCCGCATGATGGAGCGCGACGACTTCGCCAAGCGCTTCGCCAGCCAGACGCCGATCTCGGTGCACGAGTTCCTCTACCCGCTGATGCAGGGCTATGACTCCGTCGCGCTGAAGTCGGACCTGGAGCTGGGCGGCACCGACCAGAAGTTCAATCTGCTCATGGGCCGGCACCTGCAGGCGGAGTACGGCCAGGAGCCGCAGTGCATCCTGACCATGCCCCTGCTGGAGGGCCTGGACGGCGTGGACAAGATGTCCAAGTCCAAGAACAACTACGTGGGCATCACCGAACCGGCGAATTCGATGTTCGCCAAGATCCTGTCGATCAGCGACGAGCTGATGTGGAAGTGGTTCAACCTGCTGTCCTTCATGAGCCTGGACGAGATCGCGGCGCTGAAGCAGGAGGTCGAGGGCGGCCGCAATCCGAAGGACGCCAAGGTCCTGCTGGCCAAGGAGATCACGGCCCGCTTCCACAGCGCCGCGGCGGCCGACGCTGCCGAGGCCGACTTCAACAACCGTGCCAAGGGGGGCATCCCCGACGACATCCCCGAGGTGAGCCTCAGCGGGGCGCCCCTCGGGATTGCGGCCGTGCTGAAGTCCGCGGGCCTGGTGGCCTCCAACAGCGAAGGCATGCGCATGATCGAGCAGAACGGCGTGCGCATCGACGGCACCGTCATCAGCGACAAGGGCCTGAAGCTCGAGGCCGGCACGGTGGTCGTGCAGGTCGGCAAGCGCAAGTTCGCCAAGGTCACGATCGCCTGAGATCGTCCGCAGGAAAGAAAAACGGGAGGCCATCGAGCCTCCCGTTTTGTTTTGCGGTCCCCTCGTTACCGAGGTGCCGTTCGCATCAGCCCTTGCGGACCGCCATCCATCGCGCGGAGCCCGGGGATCCGGCTAAGCCGGGCCCTCGGGCTCGCCCCCTTGAGGGGGCCGGCGAAGCCGGTACGGGGTGGTCAAGGCTTCACGGGGCGCGGGTAGGGGCCGGGCTTGGGTTGCACCACGGGCTGCTCCGCGATGCGCTTCTTCAGCTCGGCGATGGCGCGATCCAGCTGCGCATCCTGGCCCTTGAACGTGGCGCGCGGCAGGTTGTCCACCTCGATGTCCGGCGTCACGCCCTTGCCCTCGATGAGGAACTTGCCGTTGATGTCCATCTGGCCGGTCTCGGCGGCTCGCATGATGCCGTTGTCCACCAGGCGGTTGCGGTCGGACAGCCACACGCCCGCGCCGGAGCTCGTCTTGCCGATCACCGGGCCGATGTTCAGGCGCTTGAAGCCTTCCGAGAAGGTCTCGCCGTCGGAGTAGGTCTCCTCGTTCATCAGCACCACGGCGTGGCCACGGAAGACGTGCTGCATGTTCGGGTAGGGCTTGGCGCCTTCCGGCGAACGGCGCTGCCAGAAGGCCCAGGCGCGGCGCAGCAGCTTCTCGAGCACCCAGCTGTCGATGTTGCCGCCATTGTTGTAGCGCACATCGATGATGAGGCCGTCGCGGTCGCTGGCGGCGTAGAACTCGCGGGCGAAGTCGGCGATGTCATTCGGGCCCATGGCGCGCAGGTGCACGTAGCCGATGCGGCCTTCGCCGGCCTGCTCGACGATCCTGGCGCGGCTCACGCGCCAGTCGTTGTAGCGCAGCTCGTTGTCGCGGCGGGCCGCCACCGGCATGACGATCTTCTGCACGGCCTTGCCGTCGGCGGTCTTGAGGTCCAGCAGGACCTGCTTGCCCGCCTGCCCGCGCAGCAGCTCGACGATGTGCGGGGCGTCGGCGGCCTTGCGGCCGTTGACCGCCGTGATCACGTCCCCGGCCTTGATGCCGAGCCCCGGCGCGGCCAGCGGGCCGGCCTCGTTCGGCAGCTCGGGATCGGCGGCATAGAGGTGGTCGATGCGCCAGCCCTCGGCCACCTTGCTCATGCGCGCGCCGAGGCCGGCGATGCCGGGTTCCTCGGGCCCCTGGCGCGTGTCGCCCGGGTTGACCTGGCTGTGCAGGGCGCTGATTTCGCCCACCATCTGCGCCATCAGCTCGCCCAGTTCGTGGCGGTCGGTCAGGCGCTCGAGCAGCGGCTCGTACTTGGCGCGCACGGCCTTCCAGTCGACGCCGTGCATGGCCTTGTCGTAGAAGTGGTCGCGGTGCATGCGCCAGGCGTCATTGAACATCTGCTTCCACTCGGCGCGGGGCTGCGTGGCGATCTGCCAGTCGTTCCAGCGCACCTGGAACTTGCCCGTCTCGGGCGGCAGCTTCGGCGCGGCGTCGACGATCAGCAGCTCCGGCCCGCTGGCGCTGCCTCGCATCAGCATGAGCTTCTTGCCGTCGGCGCTCAGCTCGTAGCTGCGCACGTCGCCGGACAGCAGCTCGGCGGGCATGCCCTGGTTGTCGATGGCGATGCTCTTGAGGCTGGTCTTGCGTTCGAGGTCCTGGTCGAGGAACCACAGGCGCTTGCCGTCGGTGCGCAGCGCGCGGATGTTGCCGGCCGGCAGCGGCACCTCGTACAGGCGCTGAGCCAGGCCCTCGGTCACCAGCGCGGGCTTGGCCTTGGGGTCAGGTTTTGCCTCGGCCTTCGTCTCGGGCTTGCCATCGGTCTTGGCATCTGCCTTGACGTCGGCCTTTGCCTCCGGCTTGGTGTCGGCCTTCGCGTCAGGCTTGGCCTCGACCTCCAGCTCGTCCTTCGGCGCGAACGGCGAGCGCAGGCCCGGCTGCAGCGCCAGGGCGTAGACCTTGCCGCGCTTGTCGAAGAAGGCGCCCATGTTGCGGTCGCCCCAGGGGCTGCCGTTGCCGGTGACCTGGAAGTTGCGGTCGGACACGAAGTAGAGCCACTTGCCGTCGGGGCTGAAGGCGGGGGACTGGCTGTCGTAGCGATCGCTCGTGAGGCGGTGGGTCTTGCCGTCGGCCAGCGTGTAGAGCATCAGCACGTTGCGGTCGGGGTTGCCCTGCGGCATGACGTAGGCCAGCGCCTTGCCATCGCTGCTCCAGGTCAGGTCGGCCGGGTTGGCCTCCAGCTTGTCCTGTCCGATCACCTGCGTGCTGGGCTGCGGCTGGGCCTTGAGGTCGGTCAGGTAGAGACGACCTTCCTTGTCGGTGTGGGCGAGGTAGCGGCCGTCCGGCGACGGCGCCAGGGCCGTGCGCAGCGTGGTGGCGCCGCGGGTGATCTGCTCCGGCTTGCCCAGGCCGTTGGCCGGGAAGCGCCAGATTTCCTGCTCGTCGCTGAAGTCGCAGATGGCGAAGACCTGCTTGCTGTCGCTGCTGAATTCGGTCTTCTTGCAGGCGCCGTCGGCCGGCACGGGCAGTTCGGCACGGCGCAGCGGGCCGACGCCCTGCGTGGCCAGGTGGCCGCGGGAGGCGAGGACCACGCGCTCGCCGTTCGGCGCGAACGAGGCCTCGGTCAGGAAGTCTTGCGGGCGCTTGATCCAGCGGGCGCGCTGCTGGTCGAAGTCGCCGCCGAGGGCGATGTCCAGCTTGCGTGCCGGCGTGCCCTGGGCGAGGTCCGCGAGATAGAGGTCGGCGCCGAGCGCATAGACCACCCGGCCGTTGTCGATCGAGGCATGGCGGATGTCCCAGCCCTTGTGCTGCGTGTGCTGGCGCAGGTCGCCACCGCGGGCGTTGACGGACCACAGGTTGACGGTGCCGTCGCGGTCCGAGAGGAAGGCCACGCGCTCTTCGTTGCCGGCGCGATAGGGCATGGGCCGGCGGTCGTTGCTGCCTTCGGCAATGAAGGGGCGGGCCTCGGCCTCGCTCGTGAGGTCCAGCGTCCACAGGCGCGCCAGCGCGCCGCCGCGGTACTGGCGGGCGTTGTCGCCGCGCAGGCCGTTGCGGGTGAAGAAGAGCGTCTTGCCATCGGCGCTCAGGGCGGCATCGCTCGCCTGGGCCACGGGCAGGGCGCGGCGCTGCAGGGTCTTGGGGTTGATGGCGAAGAGCTGGCTGCCGGGACGGCTGTCCAGGCCGGTGTAGATCACCTCGCCGCTGGCACTGAAGCCCCAGACGCGCATGCCGCCGCCTTCCCAGGTGAGGCGCTGGGGCACGCCGCCGGTGGCCGGCATGATGTAGATCTCGGTGCCGCTGTCGTACTGGGCGGTGAAGGCCAGCCACTGGCCGTCGGGCGAGACGGCGGGCTGGGTCTCCAGGCCGGGGTGCGAGGTGATGCGCTGGGCTTCGCCGCCTTGCGCGGCCACGCGCCAGAGGTCACCCTCGCCGACGAAGTAGACGGTGTTCCCTTGCAGGGCGGGCTGGCGGTAGAAGCCATTCTGGCCGGCCAGGGCGCTGGTGGCGCCGACGGTGAGCAGGGCGCAGGCCAGGGCCAGCGGGGCGGGACGGAAGCGGGACGTTGTTTTCATGGGTCTCCTCGGTGGGCCTTGTGGTCCGGTGTCGTGCTGTGCCGCGCCTGGCCGTCGTGCGGCCCTTGCGCCGTGTGCGGGCGCGGGGCGGGTGTGCAGCGCGCCGGATTGTGGCGCAGGCCAGGGAGTCAGCGGTTCGTCACACCGGCACTGACGTGACCGGACGGTACGTGCGGCACGGCGCTCTGCACGTGCCCGACCTGGTCGTCGAAGAAGAAGTCCGGCTCGAACTCCCGCAGGAAGGCGCCCTTGGGCAGCCCGCCAAGGAACATGGCTTCGTCGACTTCGATCTCCCAGTCCATGAGCGTGCGGATGGCGCGCTCGTGGGCGGGGGCGCTGCGGGCCGTCACCAGGGCGGTGCGGACGCGCATCTCGGTCTGCGGATGGCGCTGGAGCTCGTGCAGTGCCCGCAGCACCGGCTTGAAGGGGCCGTCCGGCAGCGGGCGCAGCACGTGCTGCTGCTCGTGGGCCTGGAAGGCGTCGAGGCCCTGGCGCTGGTAGACCAGCTCGGCTTCATCAGAGAAGAGCACGGCGTCGCCGTCGAACGCGATGCGCAGCTCCTGCGGGTGATCCGCCGAGGCGCGGGCCGATTGCGGGAAGACCCGCGCCGCCGCCACGCCGGCCCCGAGGGCCTGGCGCACGTCGTCCTCGTTGGTCGAGAGAAAGAGCTGGGCGTTCAGCGGCCGCAGATAGCGCCAGGGTGACTGCCCGCGGGTGAACACGCCGCGCAGGATGGGCAGGCCCAGGTGGTGCGCCGAGCGGAACACGCGCATGCCGGAGATGGGGTCGTTGCGCGAGAGCACGACCACCTCCACGCGCTGCAGCTCGGGCGTGTTGAAACCCAGTAGCTTGCGCACGAGGGAGAAGGCGACGCCCGGGGTGGCCGGGGTGTCCAGGCGCTGCTGCTGCAGGGCCATGTAGGCACGGTCGTCACCGGCCTCGAAGACCTCGTTCTCCGCCTCGAAATCGAAGAGGGCACGGGAGGAGATGGCGATGACGAGCTTGTCGTCGAGGGTGGGGGGCATGGCCGGGATGATAGCGAGCCGATGCCGCCCTGCGTCGGGCATCGGCCAGGGCCCATCCGTTCAGTGCACGAAGCCGATCGGCTGCCGTTTCGGATTCGCCGCCGGCAGGTCCTCGCACAGCACCGTCCCGCGTCCGGCCAGCTTGGCATTGCCGAAGGCCGTCATCCAGGCGCGGCGCATCTCGCGCGGGGCGACCTCGGCCATGCGGTCCAGGACCGCGGCGCTGGGCGTCTCGTCGAAGCGACGCCCCCACTCGTGCTGGCCGCGGATCCCCTCGTACAGCCGCGAGGCGATGCGACGCGCCGCCTCGAAATCCGGCGCCTGCACCTCGTACACATTGACGCGGTTGAGGATGGGGTCGGGAATGCTGCGGGCGTCATTGGCCGTGGCGACCCAGATCACCTGGCTGGCATCCACGGCGACCTCGGCGAACTCGTCGACGAAGCTGCCCGCGGTGTCGTGCTCCAGCAGGCTGTAGAGCGCGCCCAGCGGGTCGTAGGTGGCCTCGGCGCCGGCCTTGTCGATCTCGTCGACCACCATCACGGGATTGGCGTAGTCCCCGTCCACCAGCGCCTCGAAGACCTTGCCCGGCCGTGCGCCCTTCCACTGGCTGGAGGCGCCCGAGAGCACCCAGCCGGCCGTGAGCGAGCTCATCGAGATGAAGCCCATGCCCGTGTTCAGCAACGCCGCCATCTGGCGTGCGAAATGGGTCTTGCCGACGCCCGGCGGGCCGAGCAGCAGCAGGGGCGTGATCTCCAGCGCGTCGCCGCTGTCGGCGCACAGGGCGATCTGGCGCCGGACGTCGTCCAGCACCTCATGGAAGTTGGGCAGCTCGTCGTAGAGCCGGTCGAGGCTGAGGAGGCCCGAGGGCTTGACCTGGAAGCGGTCCGGCCCCTTCTCCAGCATGCGCTCGTAAGTGCTGCGCAGGGGCTCGTGCTCCTGCGGCGGGAGCTTGGCGAGCTTGCGCTCGACGTCCTGGACCTCGAAGACCCGCCGCATCTGCGCGATGGGGATGCGGGGCGGCATACAGGCGATGGCGTGGCTGCTCATGATGGACTCCCAGCGACTGGCTGTGTCCATTCAAGCAAAAAGCCACCCCGGCGGTGCACTCGAGAAAGCCCGGATTTGCCGGGCAGTGTTCAAAACCTCACAAGCGCCGCGAGCCCGCCGTTCGCCTGGCGGGGCTCAGTGCACCATCGCGTTCATCTGGATGATGGGCTGCAGCACGGCCAGCACGATCAGCATCACCACACCGCCCATCGCCACGATCAGCAGGGGCTCCAGCAGCGTGGCCATGGCCATGGCGCGGCGCTGCACCTCGGCACTGAGCTGGGTGGCGGCGCGCTGGAGCATGTCGGGCAGCTGACCGGTCTGCTCGCCCAGGCGGGCGAACATGGCCAGCAGGCCGGGGAACCGCTTCTTGCCGGCCAGGGCCGGACCCAGCGGCGCGCCCTCGCGCACGAGCACCAGCGCATCCATCGCGTCCTCGCGCATGGCGGCGTTGGAGAGTGTCTCGGCGGCGGCCTGCAGGGCCTTGAGGATGGGCACGCCGCTGCCGGCCAGCATGGCCAGCGTGCCAGCGAAGCGCGCGGCGTTGTAGCCGCGGGCCAAGCGTCCCACCAGCGGCAGGCCCAGCAGGCCCGCGTCGAAGCGGATGCGGAACGCCGCCTGCTGCAGCGCCTGGCGCAGCGCCAGCAGGCCGCCCACGAGCACGAGGGCGATCAGCCAGCCCCAGTGCCGCACGAGGTCCGAGATGGCCAGCACGAAGACGGTCAGCGGCGGCAGGGCCTGCTTGTTGCTGACGAACACGGCCGCGACCTTGGGCACCACATTCGTCAGCAGGAAGGTCACGATCAGCACGGCAATCACGCAGACTACGAGCGGGTAGGCCATGGCCCCCACGACCTTCGCGCGCAGCGCCTGGCGGTCCTCGAGGTCGTCGGCCAGCTTCTCCAGCACGCGGCCGAGCGCGCCGCTTTGCTCGCCGGCCGCGACGACGGCGCGGTAGACCGGATCGAACTCGCGCGGCGCGGTGGCCAGGGCGCGCGCGAAGGCGGCGCCGCCGTTCACCTCGGCCCGCAGCTGGGCGACCAGCTCACGCTGGCGCTCGTCCTCGCATTCCTCGGTGAGGGAGGTCAGCGCACGCTCGATCGGCAGGCCGGCCGCGACCAGGCCCGCGAGCTGGCGCGTCCAGACCGTCAGCGAGGTCTGGTTGAAGACGCGGCGCGCGAAGAGCGAGGGCTTGGCCTCGGCGCTCTGCTGCGCCACGGCCTCCACGGCCACCGGCACCAGCTTCTGCGCACGCAGCGCCGCGCGGGCGGCACGCGGGGTGTCCGCCTCGATCAGGCCTTTGCTGCTGCGGCCGTCCTCGGCCAGGGCTTCGTACTTGTAGGCGGGCATGCGGCCTCACTCGCGCGTGACGCGCAGCACTTCCTCTTGCGAGGTGACGCCCAGCGCGACGAGGCGCTCGCCGTCCTCGCGCATGGTGCGCAGACCGACGGCTTGCGCGGCCGCGAGCAGCTCGCTCTCGGCGGCGCGGTTGTGGATCAGGTGCTGCACCTGGTCGTTCGCCGTCATGAGCTCGTAGACGCCCGTGCGGCCCTTGTAGCCGCTGTGGCCGCATTCCGGGCAGCCGACCGGGTGGTAGCGGACCCTGCCGCTGCCATCGGCACTCGGCTCGGGACGCTTGCAGTGCGGGCACAGCTTGCGCACGAGGCGCTGCGCCAGCACGCCCAGCAGCGAGGAGCTCAGCAGGAAGGGCTCGACGCCCATGTCGATCAGGCGGGTGACGGCGCTCGGCGCGTCGTTGGTGTGCAGCGTGGCCAGCACCAGGTGGCCCGTGAGCGACGCCTGGATGGCGATCTGCGCGGTCTCGAAGTCGCGGATCTCGCCGATCATGATCACGTCCGGATCCTGGCGCAGGATGGCGCGCAGGGCCTTGGCGAAGGTGAGGTCGATCTTGGCGTTGACCTGCGTCTGGCCGACGCCGGCCAGCTCGTACTCCACCGGGTCCTCGACGGTCAGCACATTGGTCGTGCTGGTGTCCAGCGTCTGCAGGCCGGCGTAGAGCGTGGTGGTCTTGCCCGAACCCGTCGGGCCGGTGACCAGCACGATGCCGTGCGGCTGCTGCAGCTGGCGCTTGAACTCGGTGAGCAGCGCGCCGTCCATGCCCAGGCCCTCGAGGCTGAACTTGGACTCCGACTTGTCCAGCAGGCGCAGCACCGCGCGCTCGCCGTGGGCCGAGGGCAGCGTCGAGACGCGCACGTCCACGGCACGCCCGCCGATGCGCAGCGAGATGCGGCCGTCCTGCGGCAGGCGCTTCTCGGCGATGTCCAGCTCAGCCATGATCTTCAGGCGCGAGATCAGCGCCGCGTGCAGCGCGCGATTGGGCTGCACCACCTCGCGCAGCGTGCCGTCCACACGGAAGCGCACGGAGCTGGCGCGCTCGTAGGGCTCGATGTGGATGTCGCTGGCGCCGTCCTTCGCGGCCTGCGTGAGCAGGGCATTGAGCATGCGGATGATGGGCGCGTCGTTCGCGGCCTCGAGCAGGTCCTCCACGGCGGGCAGGTCCTGCATCATGCGCGAGAGGTCCACGGCGCTCTCGACCTCGCCCACCACGGTGGCGGCACTGCTCTCCGCGCCGGCGTAGGCATTGCTGATGCGCTCGGCAAGCAGCGCCTGAGGCTGCGATTCCAGACGGTCCACGGCGTAGAGGCGCTGGACCTCGGACAGCGTGGCGAGGCTCACCTCGGGCGCGGCCCACAGCGTGAGCTGCTGGCCGTCGTCCTCCAGCAGCACGGTGTGGCTGCGGGCGAAGGCGTAGGGCAGGGGGTGACGGCTGGCCATGGGGTCAGTTCTTGCTGGCGCCCAGGGGCAGGCCGGGCTTCTTCTCGTCGGTGCTGGGCAGCACCGGCGCACCGGTGTCGGGCAGCGCGAACTTGGGCTGCGGCTGGCCCGACTGCTGCAGGGCGCGGATGTACTCGTAGCGGTCCAGGGTCAGGTCGTCGGCGGACTTCTGGTCGCGCATGATGACGGGGCGCAGGAAGACCATCAGGTTGGTCTTCACGCGGCTGCGGCCGGTGTTCTTGAACAGGTTGCCCAGGAGCGGAATGTTGCCCAGGCCGGGCACGCGGCCCTCGCTGTCGGCGAACTCGTCCTTCAGCAGGCCTCCCAGCACGAGGACGCCGCCGTCGTCCACGGAGACGGTGGTCTCGATGGAGCTCTTCTCGGTGGCGGGGCCGCTGGTGTCGGCCTTGGTTGTCGGGTCGATGGAGGAGTTCTCCTGGTAGACCGTCATGCGCACCGTGCCGCCCTCGCCGATCTGGCTGCGGATGCGCAGCGTGATGCCGACGTCCTTGCGGTCGTAGGTCTGGAAGGGGTTGACCGAGCTGGAGCTGCTGCCGGTGTTGGTGAAGGAACCGGTCACGAAAGGCACGTTGCGGCCCACGACGATCTTGGCTTCCTCGTTGTCCAGGGCGACGAGGTTGGGCGTGGACAGCACGTTCGCGCCGGCCTCGGTCTCGAGGAAGTTGGCGACGGCGCCGAGCGTGTACTTGTCGCCGAACTTCTTCAGCAGGCCGATGTTCAGGCCGGTCGGGGCGTCCTTGATGACGCTGGTGATGCCGGCAATGCCGCCGTACAGCGCGGCGGAGCCGGTGATGATGTTGCCCGCGCCGGAGCCGAAGTTCGTGCCCGCGCCGGGGATGGTGCCGTCGCCCTTGCTGCCGAACAGGTTCTGCCACTGCACGCCGAAGGCCCCGGTCTTGGAGGCGTCGACCTTCACGATCAGCGTCTCGACGTAGACCTGCGCACGGCGGCCGTCGAGCTGGTCGATGACGTTGCGGATCTGGCGGTACAGCGGATCGGGCGCGGTGATGATCAGCGCATTGGTGGACGGGTCCGCCTGCACGAAGCCGCCGGTCGAGGGGCTGGGCGAGGCCGACACCGGCTGCGTCGAGGCGGCCGACATGCCGGAGTTGTTGCTGTTGTTGCCACCCAGGCTGTTGCCGGACTGCGTGGGGTTGATGCCGCCACTGCTGTTGCCGAAGTTGCCTGCGCCGGTGCTGCTGCCGGGCGTGGTGCCGCCGCCGCTGCTGCTGCCGCCGGCCGAGCCACCGGCCCCGAAGGCCGCCCGCAGCACGGTCGCCAGCTTGGTGGCGTCGGCGTTCTTCAGGTACACGACGCGGATGTTGCCGGTGCTGTCGCTGCCCGGCACGTCCAGCTTGGCGACGATGCTGCGCACCGTGGCCAGCTTGGCGGCATTGGGCGCCCGCACGATCAGCGAGTTGCTGCGCGGGTCGGCGATCACGCTGGCGCTGCCGCCGCTGGAGAGCGCGGGCTGCCCCGGGATCGCCGCGGCCGCGCCGCCATCGGCCAGGCGGGCCACGAGGGCGGCCATGTCGGAGGCCACGCTGTGCTTGAGCGGGATGATCTCGAGGTCCGTCGAGGCCGGCGTGTCCATGGCCGCGATGATCTTGGCGATGCGCTGCAGGTTGTCCGCGTAGTCCGTCACCACCAGCGTGTTGTTGCCGGGATTGGCCTGCACCGTGTTGTTCGGGCTGATCAACGGGCGCAGCACGGGCACCAGGTTGTTGGCCTGCTCGTAGTTGAGGCGGTAGACCTGCGTCAGCACCTGGTCACCGCGCGGGGCGCCGCTGTCCAGCACGACGGCACTGCTCTGCAGCTTGGCGTCCGCCTCGGGCAGCACCTTCAGCAGACCGCCGCTCTCGACCACCGTGAAGCCCAGGCCTCGCAGGCCGGCCAGGTAGTTCAGGTAGGCCTCATGGACGGTCAGCGGCTGCTCGCTGTAGAGCGTGATCGTGCCCTTGACGCGCGGGTCGATGACGAACTGCTTGTCCATCATCACGCCGATGGCGCGGGTCACGGCCTCGATGTCGGCGTTGACGAAGTTGAGGGTCACCGGGGTCTGGGCCTTGACGGCGGCACCGGGCTTCTTGGCCTTCTTGGCAGGCGCCTGCGGCTGCGCCAGGGACGGCAGGGGCTGGGAGGCCAGGGCAGCCAGGGCGAGGGTCAGGACGCTGAGGCGGGGACGCGTGTTCATGCTCATCCGATCGTGATGACGGAGCGCGCGCCTTGGCGCCGCCCGATGATGTTCAGGAGATTGTTGAGGGCCGTCTCGCGGCCGGGGGCGGCGGAGGCCTCGCCCTGGAACTGCAGGCGCTGCGCATCGCCGACACTGCCCTGGCCCTGCAGCTGCAGAGCGCCGTCCAGCGTCAGCAGCTGGATGCGGGTCAGGCCGGCCAGTTGCGGGTCGCCCACCAGGCTGAGCCGGTAGCTGCCCAGCGGCGCCAGCGTGGACACGCGCGAGCCGATGTTGACGAGGTCGAAGTCCAGCTGGCCCTGCTGCTGCCAGTGGCCGCGCTGGTACTGCAGGCTCAGCTGGCGCGCGCTCAGGCGCAGCGAGCCCGAGAGCTGCAGCGTGTTCCAGGGGGTGCCCAGGCCGCCGAGCCAGGCCGCCGGGACCCGCGCCAGCCACTGGTCCTGGGCCGGGAGGTCGAGGCGCAGGCGCCCCCAGCCGGGCTGCAGGCGCAAGGTGAGGGTGCCATTGATGCAGCAGTCCTGGCGCAGACGCAGCACCGGCTGCAGGCCGTCGAGTCCGATCTGCCAGGCCAGGCGGCCGGGCAGGCTGGCGGCGTCACGGCTGCCGGGGCCGCCCTGCAGCACCAGCACGCCGGAGCCATTCCACACGCTGCCCTGGGCGTCGGCCAGCAGCAGGTGCTCCTGGCTGGACTGCGACAGGCCCTGGGCCAGCCAGCGGGCCGGGGCGAAGCACAGCAGGCCGGCGAGGGCGCCCAGCGCCGCGCCTCCGACGGCCCAGCGGCGGGGCAGTCGAGGCAGGCGGGGCTCCGCGGCCGGCTTGCGCGCAAGGCGTCGGGTCATGGGGCGGCTCCGCCGTCCAGCGTCAGCACGATCACGCCGTTGTAGCCGGTGGGCGAGCGCTGCATCTGGGCCTCGATCGTGCGGGCACGCGCGGCGCTGCGGGCCTCGGCCAGCCAGGCCTGCAGCTGCTCGGGGCTGATGTTGCGCATCTGCAGCGTGGCGCGGTCACCGCTGACCTGCAGCTGCGCGGCGCTGCCCAGGCGTTCCGTCGAGGCCTTCAACGCGGCGGCGGCCTGCGCGGCCGGCACGGGCGGGAGGTCCTTGAGGGCCTTGCTGTCCTGGGCGAGGCGGCGCATCTGCTGCAGCTGCTCCTCGGCCTGGGCGAGGCGGGGCGGGGTGTCCTTCAGGCTGCGAAGGGCGGGCCGCAGGGCGACGAGCCAGACCAGCAGCACGGCCAGCGCGACGGCGGCGAGCTGCAGTGCGGCGCGTTCGCGCGGCTGCAGGCCCTGCCACTGCTGCTGCAGGGCCTGGAGTTGGGGCGGGAGGGGGCGGCTCTGGGCGTCCATGGGGTCTCTTCGTGCTCAAACGCCCGAGGGCTTGCCGCGCTGACGGCTGATCTGCAGCTGGCCGTTCTGGTTGTCCAGGGCCCAGCCTTCGCTGGCCAGCTGGCGCTTGAAGGCCTCGATCTGGGCGGGGCTCCAGCTGGCGGACGGGAAGGCCAGCTTGCCCTCCTCGTAGCGCAGGGCCTCGGCGGGCGGCATTTCGGTGGGCCAGGCGGTGGCGGCGGCGCTCAGCAGGGCCTCGAAGTCCTGCTCGCCGATCTGGCCAGCTCGGGCGCGCAGGGCATCGGCGGCACGTTGCATCTGCAGCGGGGCGTCGTGCACCACGCGGGTGGCGGGGAAGCTGCTCATCAGCAGGCTGCTCATCTCGCCCTGGGCCTGCGTGAGCTGGCGCTTCTGTTGCCAGGCCAGCACATTGAGCCCCAGCACCTGCACCAGCAGCAGACCGACGAGACCCAGCCGGGCCGGACGCCAGGCGGGGCTCATCAGCAGGCGACCCCACTGGCGGAGCGCCTGCAGGCCGCGGGTGCGGGGCTGCAGATCGAACTGGCGCAGGTTCCAGGGGCCCTGCAGGGCCTGCAGCGCCCGCTGCGAGGCCGACAGCACGCTCACCGGGTGACCCAGCCAGCGCTCGGCCGTCTGCACGGTGTCGGGGGAGGCCGTCCAGGCGAGCTCACTGAGGGCGGTGCCCAGAAGCTGGCGGGCCAGCGGGCCGTCCGTCGGCAGCAGGCTGACGCCGCGGGCATCGCTGAGCACGAGGCTCAGCGCGTGATCCTCGGCGTCGGCATCGCCCTGGAGATCCAGCACATGGGCGCGGGCGGCCTCGCCGGGCCAGCTCAGGGGCAGCACGCGCTCGACCAGGCGGCCGGCCTGCTCCAGGGCCTGCAAGGGCGCCAGCAGCCAGGCCTTGTGGCAGGCGCAGACCCAGCTGCGACCGTCCGCGTCCACGGCCTCGCCGACCGCGAAGTGCAGTTGCTCCGGTTCTTCCAGCAGCTGCTCCTCCAGCAGGCCGGCGAGCGCGGCCTGCAGCTTGCCGCGCCCCGCCTTGGGCAGCTTCAGGGCGTGCCAGCTCAGCTCGGTGTCGGGGACGACGGCCACGCAGGCCGACGCGGCGGGCAGGTCGGCCGCGCGCGCGCGCCCCTGGCTGCTCACGCTCTGGCCGTCGCTGCTCAGCAGAAACTCGAATTCCATAGGCTCGGCGCCCTGCCCGGCTCGCGGGGGCGCGTCGCTGTGCGCGGCGCGGCCCAGGCGGGGGCGCGGCGGCAGAAGGATCAGCAGGGTCGAACTCATGGTCTCTCTTGAAAGGCGGCCATTCTAGGAGTGCGGCAGCCCGGGGACTTGTAGGGCGGGCGCGGCCCGCACGCGGGCGGCCGTGTCGCTCCTGTAGTCCTCCGGCACGGCGCTCGCACGCGCATTCTGGCGAAGCTAGGGCGCTTGCAACATCAGGTTTACACGCTCCCTTGCAACAACACGCATCTCCAGGCCATTGCGCCAGACCAGCGAGCGCTCCTGGAGCACCCGTTCGTCCAGCCGCAGCGTGCCGGTGATGAAGAAGTAGGCGGAGGCCACGGCCGCACGGCTGTCGTCCGGGGCGACGCCCTGCGGCAGGTAGCGCTTGATGTCGTCCTGCGACTTGAGCGGCTGGTTGACGCGGTCCCGGACGATGCGCTCGGCGCTGCCCAGGTCCATGCCCTCGAACAGTGCGGCGATGACCTCGCGCGGCGCGGTGTTCACGTTGACGGCGGTGCGCTGCGGCAGCAGGGTCACGAAGGGCTTGAGGCGCTTGACCACGTCCGGGGTGAGGCCCAGCCAGACGAGCTCGTCCACCGTCTGCGGCATCAGCGGTGCCTGGCGCTTGTCTTCGACGAGACCGGCGGCCGCGCGCAGCTGCTTCGCCAGCGTCTGCGCGGTGTTGGACGGCACGCCGGCGCTGTCGCACAGGCGCTGCAGCGTGCGCAGCTCGGCCAGCGGCAGCTGATCGCCCACCGTCAGGTTGCGCAGGTTGTAGAGGGCCTGGGCGTCGCTCAGCTGGCCGGAGAGGAAGGCCTCCGGGCCGCCGGCGTCCTCATCACCCGTACCCGGCTTGCCCTCGGGGCCGGCCGCGAGGAAGGTCGACAGGCGCGCCTCGGCCAGCGGCACGGCCCAGACCTCGCCGAGATGGTCCACCGGCTCGCGCTGGTTGGCGCGGGCGTCTTCGCGCAGGATCAGGCGGGCCCAGTCGAGCGCCCCCTGGAGGATCCATGCCGACTGCGCACGGGCGCGGTCGGCCGACTCGATCTGCACGGCACGGTACTGCCGCCAGATCATCGCCGCGGCGAGGCTGGTCACCAGCGTCACGAGGAGCAGGGCGGTCAGCAGGGCGGCGCCGCGATGGCGCAGGGCGCGGCGGCTCATGACTGCGGCCCCAGCATGATCTGGCGCACCAGCGGGCCGGCGTAGCCCTGGCCGTCCTGGAACTGCAGCAGCATGCGCACGCCGGTGGGGAGCTTCTTGCGAGCCGGGGTGTTGGGGTTCTTGTCCTGGCCTTGACCCTGACCATCGCCGTTGCCGTTGCCGTTGCCGCCCGAGCCGCCGCTGCCACCACTGCCTCCGGGCGGTTTGCCGCCCACGCCGCCATTGCCGGAACCGTTCCCGGGCTTGTCCGGGGACTGTGTGCTGGAGGCCTGCGGGTCCTTCTCGACATCATCCGCCGACAGCGCATTGCTCCAGCTGTTGCCGCGGTAGAAGTACATCTGCCAGCCCTGCACGCCCTCGAGCGCCTTGAGCCGCTTGTCGTCGAGCACCAGGGCCTGCTGGCTCTGCGCCCAGGCCGTCTGCAGCTCGCCACGGGTGCGGGCGGGGCGCGATTCCCAGCGGTAGAGCGCGCCGTCGCGCACGCCCCAGGCCACGAGCTGCAGGCCCTCGGGGCGATGGCGGGTGATGCGCAGCGTGGAGCCGTCGAAGCTGAGCGGATCGACGCCGCTGTCCCGGCCATCCTCCATCTGGAGCAGGTCCTGCTCCCATTGCGCGAGCACGGTCTGCAGACGGGCGGTGGCCTCGAGGTTGGCCTGCGCGATCTCGCGGGTGCGCAGCATGGCTTCGATGCCGCGCCAGCCCATCAGCGTCATCACGGCGAGCACGACGAGCGCGACCATCACCTCGATGAGCGTGAAGCCGCGGCTATAGGGGCGACGGCCGTGCATCAGTTGCGCCCCATGATGGTGGTGATGGTCAGCAGGCCCTGGCCCCGCTCGTCCTGCATCTGCGTGTCCACGCGGCGGAAGTTGGGGTTGGGCGTGCCGCGCACATGGATGTGGCCGGTGTAGCTGAGGCCCAGCTGCTGGCATTGGAAGGCGGTGTCGCCGATGTCCGGGAACTGGCCGGAGAGGCGCATCTCGGCGAGCTGGTTCTCGGCACACCACTGGGCGGCCGTCATCTGGGCGAGGCGGGCGGCGTGGTTGCTGAGCGCACCGGCCGCCTTCAATCCCGCGGCCAGCGTGATGGCGACGATGGCCAGCGCGACGAGGGCCTCGATCAGCGTGAAGCCGCGCGCGGGAAGGGGGCGCGGCGGCGGGCGCAATCCAGCGTTCATCCCGGCTCCTGCGTCGCGGGCTGCACCGTGAAGGGGGCAAGTCCGTCGCTGCTGATGCGTACGCTGTAGACCCCCAGGCGCAGACGCAGGGCCTGGGCAGGGATCAGCGGCTCGGGGCCCAGCAGGAGGCTGGGCGCGCCTTCGATCTCGACCTGGACCTCGTCGCCGAGCCAGCGCTGCGGCAGCTGGATCTTCTCGGGGAGGCCTTCGAAACGGAAGCCATGGCCGCTGGCATCGCTGACCGGGCGCCAGCGCACGGGCACGCCGGAGACGCGGGCCTCGGCACGCGCGGACTCCAGCAGCGCGGCCAGGCGCTCGGCCTCGCGCTCCAGCTGCGTCTGGTGGCTGTCACGCAGGGCCAGCGTGACCGAGACCGCGGCGATGGCCACGATGACCATCACCACCAGGACCTCGATCATGGTGAAGCCGCGCGGGCGGCTGATGCGCATCGGGTGGCCTGCCGGCACTTATTGCCAGGAGCCGACGTCGGCGTCGTCGCCTTCGCCGCCGGGCTTCAGGTCGGCGCCGTAGCTGAAGACGTCGATCTCACCCTTCACGCCGGGATTCGCGTACTGGTAGTCACCGCCCCAGGGATCCTTGGGCAGCTTCTCGAGATAGGTCTTCCAGTTGGCGGGCGCGGGGCCGGCGGTCGGCTTCTGCACCAGGGCCTGCAGGCCCTGCTCGGCGGTCGGGTAGCGGCCGTTGTCGAGCTTGTAGAGCTTCAGGGCCTGCATGATGGCGCTGATGTCCGAGCGAGCGGCGGTGGTCCGGGCCTCGCCCACACGGCCGAGGACGGCGGGACCGATCATGGCGGCCAGCACACCGATGATCACCAGCACCACCATGATTTCGATCAGGGTGAAGCCGCGGGCCGCGCGGGCGCGGGGAGAACGGGCGCGAAGAGATTGCATGACGTCGGGAGCCACAAGAGTTGGGTAGGAGCCCCTAGGCATGGTTTACCCGGGGGACATGGCGGCACTACAGCGGTGAATCATAATCGCCGCATGATTGCTCGACTGAGTGCGTTTCTTGTCTGGGCCCTGTTGGGTCTGGCCATCGTCTATTGGGGTATGACGCTCGGTCTGCGCTCGCCCGCAGCGCCCGCGCAGACCCTGGCCGTGGCCGATGCCGCCGCGCCCCGTTCCGATCTCGGCCGCCTGCTGGGCGTCACACCCGCGCAGGCCGAGGCCGCCCCGTCGCCCGACGAGAGCCGCTTCAAGCTGCTGGGCCTGGTGGCGCCGAAGCGCGTGGATGGCCATGAGCAGGAAGGCGTGGCATTGATCTCCGTCGACGGCGGCCCGCCACGCACGGTGCGCGTCGGCGCGCTGGTGGACGGCGACCGCCAGCTGCTGGCCATCACGACCAGCGGCGTGAGGATCGGCCGTGAGGGCGGCCCCTCGATCACGCTGAGCCTGGCGCCGCTGCTGCCCGCGCAAGGCGTGGCCCTGCCGTCGCAGCCGCCGGCGACCTACGCGCTGTCCGCCCCCATGGCGCAGCCGGCGCCCCCGCTCCAAGGCGTGGCACCGCCCATGGGCGCCCAGCCGGACCCCGGCGCGGTACCGGGCATGATGCCGCCCGCCACGCTGCCGCCGCCTCGGCCGCAGGCCGCGCAGGCCGGGCAGCCGAGCCAGGTGCCGCCGCCCGCGCCCGGGCCCAACAGCCTGCCGCTGCGCTGAGCCGCCGCGGGCCGTGGTGCCCGCTGAAGCGCACAAGAAGAGGGCCGCGTGACGCGGCCCTTTTTTCTTCCATGGAGCGCGGGCGCTGGCCGTCGCTGTGGGGGATCAGGACTCCGTGTCGCCTGCCGTTCCGGGCATGCCCAGCAATCCGGGCCGACTGCTGAGCCGCCCGGGTCCGGAGACGCGCACGGCGGGTGGCGGGGGAGGCGGCATCAGCGTGTCAGCCGAATCGTGCAAATCCGTCAGCATGGCGGCCGCGGCGCGCAGCATGGGCCAGGCGAGCAGGGCGCCGCAGCCATCCGCCGCGTCCAGACCCAGCTCCAGCAGCGCTGCGGCGTGGAACTGCGCCAGCGCCTGGTCGATGCCGTGGTGGGTGTGGCTGCGGCAGAAGACGGCGTAGTCGGTGACGGGCGCCGCGATCATCGAGGCCGCCTTGAGCGCCGCGCAGGCCGGCAGCCCGTCGACGACGATGAGGTGGCGCTTGCTCGCGGCCACCAGCATGGCGCCAACCATCACGGCCGTCTCGAAGCCACCGAAGGCCGCGAGCACATCCATTGGATCGACCGCCTCCCGGTGGCGGGCCTGGCAGGCCAGCAGCAGCCCGAGCAGCGGGTCGAGCTGGTCCTGCCGCATGTCGGGGCCGGACACGATGAAGTCCTTCACCGGCAGGTCGCACAGGCGGGACATCACGAGTGCGCCGGCCTCGAAGGCGCCCTGGCCCAGCCCGGCGCAGACGAGGACATTGCCGGTGAACTTGTCGGCGATTTCCATGCCCACGCGCACGGCGGCGTGGGCATGTTCCAGGCTCATCGCGGGGCCGAGACGGCTGTTGCGGGTGCCATGGGCGATCTTGCGCGACTGCAGGCGCGGGTTGGGCGGCATTTCCTCCGCGATGCCACAGTCGATCAGCGAGAGCTGCAGCCCCTGCGTGCGGGCGAGCACGCTGCAGGGCAGGCGGTTGTGCAGGAGGAGGTCGGCGTGCTGCTTGGTCGTGCGGCCCCACATCAGGGGCAGGCCGTCGACGGCCAGCCCGTGGTCGGCCACGAAGAGGGCCACGGTCGGGTCGCGGAACCGAGGTGTCAGGCTGTCCTGGATCAGGCCCAGCCGGATGGCCAGGGGCTCGAGCTCCCCCAGCCCGCCCGCGAGCGCCGCGCGCCGCTGCAGCCGCTCGCTCAGGGCGCGGCGCAGTTCGGGGTTGGCGGTGGGGGAGATCAGGGACTGGTGGATGGACATGGACGCTGTCAGGCCGGCGACGGTTGCCGCTGGCCGGATTGTGCGTCATGCGGACTGCGTCGCCGCCACGATCTTTCCTGCAGCGTGGCTTTGCGCCGGCCTTGCGCCCGCCTAACGCAATCGCGCGGAGGTCAGCGCAGGAAGAGGCGGTAGACGGGGTTGTCCGTTTCTTCCACGAAGGGGTAGTTCAGCGAGTCCAGGAAGCGCTTGAACGCGGCGTTGTCCCGGCGCGGCACCTGGATGCCGACCAGGATGCGGCCGTAGTCGGCGCCCTGGTTGCGGTAGTGGAAGAGACTGATGTTCCAGTCCGGATGCATGCTGGAGAGGAACTTCATCAGCGCGCCCGGACGCTCGGGGAAGATGAAGCGGAAAAGCCGCTCGTTCTCGGCCAGCTCGCTGCGGCCGCCCACCATGTGCCGCACGTGCTGCTTGGCGAGCTCGTCGTCGGTGAGATCGACGGTCTCGTAGCCTTGACGGTTCAGCAGCCGGATCACCTTGTGCGCTTCCTCGCGCTTCTGCGTGGACACACCGACGAAGACATGGGCCTGGCGGCTGTCCGAGATGCGGTAGTTGAACTCCGTCACGTTGCGGGGGCCCAGCAGCTCGCAGAAGCGCTTGAAGCTGCCGCGCTCCTCGGGGATCGTGACGGCGAAGACGGCCTCGCGCTGCTCACCCACCTCCGCCCGCTCGGCGACGAAGCGCAGGCGGTCGAAGTTCATGTTGGCGCCGCAGGTGATGGCGACGAAGGTCTGGCCCTTCACGCCATGCTCGGCGCAGTACTGCTTGACCGCGGCCACGCCCAGCGCCCCGGCCGGCTCGAGGATGCTGCGGGTGTCCTCGAAGACATCCTTGATGGCGGCGCAGACGGCGTCGGTGTCGACGATGACGAAGTCGTCGACGAGCTCGCGCGTGATCCGGAAGGTTTCCTCGCCGACGAGCTTCACGGCCGTGCCATCCGAGAAGAGCCCGACATCGGACAGCTGCACCCGCTTGCCGGCGCGCACGGAGCGCACCATGGCGTCGGAGTCGCGCGTCTGGACGCCGATGACCTTGATCTCGGGGCGCACGGCCTTGATGTAGGCCGCCACGCCGGAGATCAGGCCGCCGCCGCCGATGGCCACGAAGATGGCGTCGATGCGGCCCTCATGCTGGCGCAGGATCTCCATGGCGATGGTGCCCTGGCCGGCAATGACGTCCGGATCGTCGAAGGGGTGGACGAAGCCCAGCCCCTGGGCCTTCTCGAGCTCCAGCGCGTGCTGGTAGGCGTCGGTGAAGCTCTCGCCATGCAGCACGACCTCGCCGCCCAGGGCCTGGACGGCGTTGATCTTGACGGAGGGCGTGGTGACGGGCATCACGATCACCGCCCGGCAGCCGAGCTTGCGGGCCGACAGCGCCACGCCCTGGGCATGATTGCCCGCCGAGGCGCAGATGACGCCGCGCTGGAGCTGCTCCGGCGTCAGCTGCGCCATCTTGTTGTAGGCCCCGCGCAGCTTGAAGCTGAAGACGGGCTGCTGGTCCTCGCGCTTGAGGTAGACCTTGTTGCCGAGACGGCGGGAGAGGTTGCGCGCCGGGTCCAGCGTGCTCTCGACGGCGACGTCGTAGACCTTGGCGTTCAGAATTCGCTGCAGATAGCTGTTGCCGGCCGGAATCAGTGCGGGTGATTGCGCCGGGGTGGAGGGGGAGCGGCGCTTGCGAACCTGGCCAGCCATCTGCGATCTCCAAAGCGAGTGTTGCGGCACTGCATCATAAGGTGGGGGTCTGGAGCCGCGCGACGGCCGGGCGGCGCGAGGTGTCGCCCTTGGTCAAGGGCCCTGAGACGGTGCACGAACGCTGTCCACCAGGGTGCGCTTCGTCCGCCACCCGGGCGGTCCAGGCGAAAAAAAACCCGAAGCCTTGCAGCTTCGGGTTGAATCCACCATGGAGGCGGTGGAGGAGACAAACGGTCGGGACCAAAATGGTGCAAAAATCATGCACAAAGCGGGTGCGCATACGTTTGCGCGTTCGCTATTCCCAATGAAATCCATTCTATGTTGCGTGATGCTGCGCTGCAATATCAAAAGGGTTGCGGCATTGGAGCGACGGCTCTAGTCCGCACGAAGGCGTGACATCCTCCAGTCATCCAGCGGGTGGGCGGCCCGGTGACCGGCGCCCCGCCGGGCTTTTGATTTGGGCTCACAATGCGCGCCATGGAATGCACGATCAATTGGATGGGCACGGACGGCATGAGCTTCGTCGCCCAGACCGGCAGCGGCCACATGCTGGCCATGGACGGCGCCCCGGAGGGCGGCGGGCACAACCTGGCGCCTCGCCCGATGGAGACGGTGCTGGCCGGCACTGGCGGCTGCACGGCCTATGACGTCGTCCTGATCCTCAAGCGCGGCCGACATGACGTGCGCGGCTGCCAGGTGCAGCTCAAGGCCGAGCGGGCCGCGACCGACCCGAAGGTCTTCACGGGCATCCACATGCATTTCGTGGTGACGGGCAAGGCGCTGGACCGCGCGGCCGTGGAGCGCGCCGTCGCGCTCTCGCACGAAAAGTACTGTTCCGCCAGCATCATGCTGGCCAAGACCGCCGCCATCACGACATCGGTGGAGCTCGTCGAGGGCTGATCGCCGCAAGTCGAGCCTGATGGCGCCCGATGGCGCCTGATGCGTCATCAGCGGCCGGCGGGCCTCAGAGGCGGTGGGCCACCGTGGTCATCACCCGGGCTGCCAGGCGCATGAGGTCCGGGATCGGCGCCGGCAGGCTGCGGCCACCCGCGTCCAGCGCATGCTGCGCATGGGCGGCCTCGTCCTGCTTCATCTGATCCACGATCTCCCATGACCGCCGGTCCTCGGCCGGCAGGCGATCCAGGTGCGAGGCCAGATGCTGTTCCACCTGCCGCTCCGTCTCGATCAGGAATCCCAGGCTGACCTTGTCTCCCAGCAGCCCGGCCAGGCCGCCGAGTGCGAAGGCCCCGCCGTACCACAGCGGGTTCAGCAGACTCGGGCGGTCCTGGAGTTCATCGAGGCGTTCGCGTGTCCAGGCCAGATGGTCGATTTCCTCCGCGGCGGCCTGGTGCAGCTGCTTGCGCAGGCCCTCGTCGCGCGAAAGCAGTGCCTGGGACTGGTACAGCGCCTGGGCGCAGACCTCTCCGACGTGGTTGACGCGCATCAGGGCGCCCGCATGGGCGCGTTCGGTGTCCGTCAGCGCGGCTGGCGCGCTGTGTGCCGGATTGGCACGGCCGGCCGCCGGGCGGCCCCAGACGGTCAGCAGCCCGTGGCCGACCGCGCTGAGCAATCGATCCTTGAAGTCATGGGAGCGGGGCATGTCAGGCCTTGATCGAGGCCCCTGGCGGGCCGGTTGGCAGAGACCCACCAGTGTAAAAGGAGCCGCGCGGATGGTCTCGCCGGGGCGCAGTGCCCCAAATCCCCTCGGCCGTCCATGGCTTGGTTCGTGACGGTCATATGAACATAGCCAAATGTTTGATCGTCGTTGCCGAACGACAACGGATGACAAACTGTCATGATTTCCAGGTGGCGAATCAGGGAAAACCTTTGGTTCAATCACGCCAACTTCCATGCAAACCCTCGGCGCCAGCCGGCCGGGTTGCCTTGGTTGCCTGACCCCTGATGACTCTTTCGGAGCTACGAATGAATAAGACGATCCTGGTTGGCGCCGTGCTGGCTGCCTTCGCTGGTGCCGCTGCGGCCCAGTCTTCCGTGACCCTGTTCGGCGTGATCGACGCCAACGTGCGCTCTGCCAAGACCGGCAGCGCCACCATCAAGCAAGTGGGCACCGACGGCCTGAACGCCAGCCGCCTGGGCGTGCGTGGCACCGAAGACCTCGGTGGCGGCCTGAAGGCCGGCTTCTGGCTGGAAGCCGCCCTGAATCCGGACACCGGCACCGCTGATACCTCCCGCTTCTGGGGCCGCCGCGCCACCGTGAGCCTGAGCTCCACCGAGATGGGTGAACTGCGCATCGGCCGCCACAAGGTGGCTGCCCGTCTGGCCATCGACGGCTTCACCCCCTTCGAGACCACCGGCATCGGCGAGATCACCAAGGCCTACTCGACCCTGGGCAGCGGCGCTGACACCCTGAACCGTTCGGACAACCAAGTGGCCTACAGCCTGCCGGACAACCTGGGCGGCGTGTACGGCACGTTCGAGCTGGGCGCTGGCGAAGGCACCGACGGCAAGAAGTACAGCTCCGGCCGTCTGGGCTACAAGGACAAGGAACTGAACGTCGCTGCTGCCTATGCACAGACCGACGCCAAGGGCGACAAGTACAAGGTGACCGTGCTGGGCGCTTCGTACGACTTCGGCGTGGCCACCGTCATGGGTACCGTGTCCAACACCAAGTTCGGCGCCTACAAGCAGTCCATCTTCACGATCGGCGCCAAGGTGCCCGTCACGAAGGAAGGCTCGGTCCGCGTGCACTACGCCCGTTCGAACGCCAACGACGCCGTCGCTACCGCCAAGGTGGCTGACGACCTGAACATCCTGTCGTTCGGCTACGTGCACGACATTTCCAAGCGCACCGGCCTGTACGCCACGTACTCGCAAATCGACAACAAGGGCAACTCCAAGGTCGCCATCGCCGGCGCCCCTGCCGCTGCTGCCGGCCAGAAGTCCTCGGCCTACGAAGTGGGCGTGCGCCACAGCTTCTGATGTCTGCCGGCCCCAGCCCTTCGGGGCTGCCACGCCGAGCCGCACAAGCCGCCCTCCGGGGCGGCTTTTTTCATGCCCTCGCCAGCCGCGGCGGGGTTCGTTCTGCACCGTTCTTGTGCATCTGTCAGCCTGCTTTCAGCCTTGTCGCCATAGCGACAGGGTTAGTGCTTGTGGGTGGCCTGCAACGTCGCGTCTAGGCCTCCGGGACCATCTGTCACAGAATCCATTGCGACGCTTCATTCATAAAGCAGGAGACAGATACATGAAGAAGGCTACTCTGGTTCTGGGTTTGCTGGCTGCCAGCGTGAGCGCTGCCTACGCCCAGTCGAGCGTGACGCTCTACGGCATCGTGGACGGCGGCGTTCGCATCACGGATAACGAAGGTTCCGCCCCGAGCGGCCAAGGCTCGGTGACCCGCGTGGTCGGCGGCGGCTTCTCTCAAAGCCGCCTGGGCGTGAACGTCACGGAAGACCTCGGTGGTGGCATGAAGGTGCTGGCCAACCTGGAACACCGCCTGAATCTGGACACCGGTTCCGCCAACCCCGCGCCGCTGCCCTTCTGGATGCAGTCGTGGGTCGGCCTGCAAAGCAGCGACTTCGGCCGCGTGACCATCGGCCGCCAGTACAACGTGCTGTTCGATCTGGTGACCAGCACCTACGTGTCCTATCCCTATTCCCCGTACTTCGACGTCTACAAGCCTGAAGTGGGCCTGGCGCTGAGCGCTCGTGCCGACAACATGGTCAAGTACCTGTTCGAGCAAGGCCCGATCCGCGGCGAGCTGCAGGTGAGTGCCGGCGAGGGCGGCGGTGGCCGCACCGTCGGTGGCGTGGTGCGCTACTCGGCGGACGGCATCTCCGTCGGCGCCGGCATGCAGGACTACATGCTGCCGTCCAGCGCCAAGATCAAGGCCACGACCTTCGGTGGTTCGTACAAGGTCGGCGACTGGTACGTCAATGCGGGCTGGGGCGAGAACAAGGTGGAAGGCACGCCGACGGCGGCAGATGCCACCACCATCGCCAGCACGCTGCTGTGGGCCTCGTTCAACAACGGCGGCACGGGCTACGACGCCGCACTGGGTGGCGCCGCCGGCCTGCTGGGCCTGAAGAAGCGCACGATGTGGACCCTGGGCCTGGGCTATCAGATGACGCCTCAGCTGAACCTGGGCACCCACTTCTACAGCGCCAAGCAGACCGGTGCCCTGGCTGCCCTGGAGCTGAAGGCCAAGTTCTGGTCGGCCGTGGCCGACTACGCGCTGTCCAAGCGCACCGACCTGTACGCCGAGATCGACCGTACCTCGCTGACGGGTGACCACGCCAGCCTGAACAGCGCTGCCGGGGCCCCGAACGGTGCCAAGACCCGCCTGGGCTACACCGTCGGCATCCGTCATCGCTTCTGATCTGCGCACTTGTTCGCGCAATCGAGGGCCCTTCGGGGCCCTTTTTCATGTCCTGTTAAGTTCTTGTGCATAGCATCACGGCGCCAGTCTGCCGGGCAGCTAGTCTCTGCTGCATCGGGCCTGGAGTCGAGATCATGAGTGCCTTCAAGAAACTGTTGACGTTGGGATGGGTGGTGGGCCTGGTGGCCTGTGCCCATCATCCGGTGACTGCGCCCGAGTCGCCCACCGTGGAGCCGGCACGGACGGAGGCGGCGGTTCTGCCGCAGGACTGGACGGACCGCGAGCTGCCCGGCAAGGCCCGCACACGCTACAGCATGGACGAGCGGGCCAGTCGGCCCTGTGTCCAGGCCAAGGCACAGGGGTCGGCCAGCCTGCTGCGGCGCCGGCTGCAGTTGCCGGTCGACCAGTTGCAGGAGGTCCGCTTCGAGTGGTGGATCGACCGCTTCGAGTCGAGTCGCGAGGTGGAGGATCCAGACATCGACGACGCGCCCGCCAGCCTGGTGCTGGCCTTCGATGGCGACGTCGGTCTCCTGCCTCTGCGAACCCGCATGCTCTACGAGCTGGCGCACACCATCATGGGCGAGGCGCCGCCGTATGCCACGCTGATGTATGTGTGGGACGCGAAGGCGCCGGTGGGGACGGTGAAGGTCAGTCCCCGCAGTGACCGCATCCGCAAGATCGTCATCGGCTCCGGGCAGGACCGGCGCGGGGGCTGGATGCGCTTCAGCCGCAACGTGGTCGACGACTACCGCCTGGCCTTTGGCGAGGCGGCAGGGCCGTTGATCGGGGCGGCGTTGATGACGGATGCGGACAACGGCCGCGGGCGCGCCGAGGCCTGCTACGGCCCCGTGCAGTTCCTGGATGCCGCTTATCGCGAGCTGCCGGGCAGCCTGCGGTTCTGACCTGGCAGGGGTGAGCCCGCCAACGTCGGCGCAGCAGCAGCCGAGGACTCTCTCAACGGTGCGTGCTGGACGCCGCTGACGCCGGTGCCGGCACCGGGGTGCTTGCGGGCGCCATGGCGGCAGGCTTGGCCGGCGGCAGGGTCAAGGGGCCCTTCTGTCCGCAGGCCGAGAGCGCGGCCAGGCTGCACAGGGCGAGGGCGCCCAGCCTGGCGGCAGCCCCAAGTCGGCCGCGCGACCGCATCGATGGCATGGCCTTGCGGGCTGTTCGCATGGAATCGGCCCCGTGGGGGACTAAACTGCCGCCTGGATTGATCTTCATACCTGCCAGTTTATCGGTCATGAGCGCTCTCACTGCCACCCCCCTCCAGGACGCGGACTACCAGGCCCGCACCCAGGCCATCCTGCTGGGAATCGAGACCCGCATTGATGCGTGGCTGGACGAGGACCGGATTGACATCGACACCCACCGCACCGGGGGGCTGCTCGAGCTGACCTTCCCCAATCGCAGCAAGATCATCATCAACACCCAGCCGCCGCTGCAGGAGTTGTGGCTGGCGGCCAAGGCGGGCGGCTTCCACTTCCGCTTTGTCGAGGGGCGCTGGGTTGAGCGCAGCGGGCGGGAGTTCCATGCCTTGCTGTCCGAGGAGGCGTCGGCGCAGGCCGGACAGGCGCTGCGTTTCGAACCGGTCGAGCGCTGAGGCCTGGTGGGCGGCGCCATGCAGTCGCCGCCAATGCTGAATTGAATGGCAAGAGGCCGCCCCACGGGCGGCCTCTTTCTTGATGGGCTGCCGCCCTATGGGCGGCCCCTCTTGATGGGCTGCCGCCCTATGGGCGGCCCTTCTTGATGGGCTGCCGCTCCACGGACGGCCCCTCTTGATGGGCTGCCCCTCTTGAGGGGCTGGTGCCTCGAGGGAGACGACTCAGCGCCGGAAGAGATCCAGGATGCTCTTCTTTTCCTCGTCGCTGGCGGGCGGCGGGATGTTGGCGTCGTTGCTCAGGGCGCGCACGCCGGAGTTGCCCGAGAACTCGTCGTAGAACCACTCGCCGTTGACCTGAACGACGCCTTCTGGCGGCGAAATCTCGGCAACGGGCGTGTTCTTGAGCGCAAAGCCCATGAACTCGATCCAGACTGGCAGCGAGAGGCCGCCGCCAGTCTCGCGATCGCCCAGCTTGCGCGGCTGGTCGTACCCGATCCACACCACGGCCACCAGGCTCTGCTGATAGCCGGCGAACCAGGCGTCCATGGAGTCGTTGGTGGTGCCGGTCTTGCCGTAGATGTCCGGGCGCTTGAGTTGGGCCTGCGCCTTGGCTGCCGTGCCGCTGCGTGTCACCTCCTGCAGCAGGCTGCTCATCAGGAAGGCGTTGCGTGGCTCGATGGCGCGTGAGTCCTCGCCGAGCGTCCGCGGCGGGGCCTCGAAGAGCACGCGCCCCTTGTTGTCCGTCAGCTTGGCCACCAGCTGGGGCGAGACGCGATGGCCACCGTTCGCGAAGACGGCATAGCCCTGCGCCATTTGCATGGGGGTGACCGAGCCTGCGCCCAGTGCCATGGTGAGGTAGGCCGGGTGCTTGTCGGCCTCGAAGCCGAAGTGCGTGATCCAGTCCTGGGCGTAGTGGACGCCGATGGACTGCAGCACCCGGATGGACACCATGTTCTTGGACTTGGCCAGCGCCTTGCGCAGGGGCAGGGGGCCATCGAACGTGCCGTCGTAGTTCTTGGGCTCCCAGGGCTGGCTGCCCGTGGTGGTGGCATCGAAGAACAGCGGCGCGTCATTGACGACGGTCGCCGGCGTGAAGCCTTTTTCCAGGGCCGCCGAATAGATGAAGGGCTTGAAGCTCGAGCCCGGCTGTCGCCAGGCCTGCGTCACGTGGTTGAACTTGTTCTTGTTGTAGTCGAAGCCACCCACCATCGCGCGAATGCGTCCATCGCGCGGGTCCATGGCCACGAAGGCGCCTTCCACCTCGGGCAGCTGCGTGATGCTCCAGTCGCCCTTGGGCAGCTTGAGGACGCGGATGATGGCGCCGCGGCGGATGCGTGTCTTGGGATTGCCGCGCTCCGACAGCCCCGACGTCGCGGGCTTCAGGCCTTCGCCCGTGATGGTGAGGCTCTCACCGCTTTGCAGCACGGCGACCACCTTCTTCGGGTCCGCCTCCAGCACGGCCGCCGCCAGCAGCTCGTCGTTGGCCGGGTGGTCCGCCAGCGCCTCGGCGATGCGCACGTCCATGTCCTTGGGGTCGGCGGGCAGGTCGATATAGGCCTCCGGGCCGCGGTAGACCTGGCGGCGCTCGTAGTCCATGATCCCGCGGCGCAGGGCCCGGTAGGCGGTCATCTGCTCGTCGTGGCGCAGCGTCAGGTAGACGTCCAGGCCGCGGCTGTAGGTCTCGTCGCCGTACTGGTTGAAGATCAGCTGGCGCGCCGCCTCGGCCACGTACTCCGCATGGCTGCTGGTGTCTGCCACGGTGCGATAGCGCAGCACCTGGGCCTTCGCCTGCGCGTGCTGCTCCTCGGTGATGTAGCCGTTCTCCAGCATGCGGTCGATGATGTACTGCTGGCGGATGCGTGCGCGGCGCGGGTTGTTGATCGGGTTGTAGGCTGAGGGCGCCTTGGGGAGGCCGGCCAGCATCGCGGCCTCCGCCACGGTGATGTCCTTCAGCGGTTTGCCGAAATACACCTCGCTGGCCGCCGCGAAGCCGTAGGCCCGGTGGCCCAGGAAGATCTGGTTCATGTAGATCTCGAGGATCTGCTCCTTGCTCAGCGCCGACTCGATCTTGAGCGCCAGCAGGATCTCGTAGATCTTGCGCGTCATCGTCTTCTCGGTCGACAGATAGAAGTTGCGGGCGACCTGCATGGTGATGGTGGACGCCCCCTGGCTCCTGGCCTCGCCCACATTGGCCAGGCCGGCGCGGATCACGCCGAGATAGTCCACGCCACCGTGCTGGTAGAAGCGCGCATCCTCGATCGCGAGAATGGCGTCCTGCATCACCTTGGGAATCTCCTTGATGGGCTGGTAGCTGCGGCGCTCCTCACCGAATTCGGCCAGCACGACGCCATCCGACGACAGCACGCGCAGCGGCAGCTTGGGCCGGTAGTCGGTGAGTCCGGAGATGTCCGGCAGGTTGGGGTAGGCCATCGCCAGGCCGAGGGCCAGCAGGAGCGCCACGGCCAGCGTGCCTCCAAGGGCCAGTCCGCCGAGCCACATCAAGGGGCGCCAGACGAAACGGCGCGCGGCAGTGTGGTGGCGATGCGACGCCTTGGGGCCATCCGCCACGTCCTTATCCGGCGAAGTAGGCACGTTCGATGATTTGGATTTGCTCATGGGGCTCCAGTGAGGGCAAATCATTATAGAAACGGCACTCTGCTCCGCTTTGAATCGGCGGGCCTTGCCAGGCCGTGTCGAATCCGCCCCGAAAGGGCTTCTTTTCGGGGACAGATGGGCGTAGAAAGCCGTGTATGTTTCGCAACGTGGTGTTACGTGCTCGCAGCCGTTTTTCGAACGGTGTCATAGGCTTTACTGCTAGCATTCAAGTAACTTATTAACAATCCGACGCCTGCAAAGCGTGTTGGGGGAACCGCGTCATGGGAATTCTTGACGTACTGCTGGGTCGCAAGCATCCGCCCATGATTGGCTTGGACATCAGCTCTTCCAGCGTCAAGCTGGTCGAACTCAGTCAAAACAAGAACGGTGAGATGGTGCTCGAGCGCTTCGCGATGGAGTCGTTCGAGAAGGGCTGGATCGCCGACGGCCAGATTGAAAAATTCGATGAGGTGGCGGACGCCGTGCGTCGCGTGGTGGCCCGCAGTGGCACGAAGACGCGTGACGCCGTGCTGGCCATGCCGCAGTCGGCTGTGATCACCAAAAAGATCATGCTGCCGGCGGGCCTGCGCGAAGAGGAGCTGGAGATCCAGGTCGAGGCCGAGGCCAACCAGTACATCCCCTTCTCGCTCGACGAGGTCAGTCTCGATTTCTGCGTGCTCGGCCCGAGCCCGACGTCCGTCGGTGACGTCGAAGTCCTGATTGCCGCGTCCCGCAAGGACAAGGTGCAGGATCGTCAGGGCCTCGCCGAGGCCGCCGGTCTGCGGCCCGTCGTGCTGGACATCGAGTCGCATGCCTCTCGCCTGGCGATGGGCCGGCTCGTGGCCGCCCTTCCGGGGGAGGGCAAGGACGCCCTCGTCGCCCTGTTCGAGATCGGCGCCGACACCACCAGCCTCAAGGTTCTGCGTGACGACGAGATGCTCTACGACCGCGACCAGGCGTTCGGCGGCTCGCAGCTGACGCAGCTGATCTCCCGGCAGTACGGCTTCTCGTTCGAGGAGGCCGAGCAGAAGAAGCTGGCCAACGAGCTGCCGGAAGACTACGACACCGTGGTGCTCCAGCCGTTCGTGGACAGCCTCTCCCAGGAAATCGGCCGTGCGCTGCAGTACTTCTTCACCAGCACGCCGCACCACAAGGTGCACTACGTGATGCTGGCGGGCGGCACGGCCACGCTGCCGGGCCTGAAGGATCGCGTGACCGAGCTGACGGGCTTCGCCTGCATGGTGGTCAATCCCTTCGAGAGCATGGAGCTGGGTTCCGCGGTGCGTGAGTCGAAGCTGCGCCGCGAGGCGCCTGCCTACCTGACCGCCTGCGGGCTTGCCATGCGGAGGTTCTTCCAGTGATTTTGATCAACCTCCTTCCTCACCGCGCCGAGAAACGCAAGCGTCGCAAGACCGCCTTCTTCGTCGGGCTGGCGCTTTCCGTGGTCGTCGGTGGCCTCCTCGTGGGCGCCGGCATGCTGCTGCTGCAGCAGATGACGGATCAGCAGATCGCCCGCAACGAATATCTCCGCCGCGAGAACGCGCTGCTTGATGAGCAGATCAAGGACATCGCCAACCTGAAGGCCGAGATCGAGGGTCTGAAGTCGCGCCAGCAGGCGGTGGAAGATCTGCAGACGGGCCGCAACGTCCCCGTCCATCTGCTCACGGAACTGGTGCGTCAGGTGCCTGAAGGCATCTTCCTCACGCGCATCCAGCAGACCGACAAGCTGGTCACGGTCAGCGGGCTGGCCCAGACGCAGGACCGTGTCTCGGAGTTCATCCGCAATACGTCCCGGTCGTCCGAGTGGCTCTACAACCCGGACCTGAACGAAATCAGGCTGGGCGGCATGGCGAGCACCAAGGACCAGAAGCGTCTGTTCGAGTTCACCATGCGCGTCTCCATCAAGGCTCCGCAGACCGAGGCGTCTGCCAAGGGTCAGCCTTCGAGGAAGCCCTGACACTATGGCCAAGAATTCTTCCGCCAATTTTGATCTGAACGCCTGGTTCGAAGAGGTCCAGGACCAGTTCAGGGGGCTCAATCCGCAAGAGCCTGGGCAGTGGCCCCTGGCGCCCCGTCTGCTGACCTTTGCTGCAGCCATCGTGCTGGCGGTCGTGGGGGGCTGGTTCCTGGTCCTGGCCGATGCCCAGGCCGCACTGGATGCCGAGGCAGCCAAAGAGCCCAACCTCCGTCAGGACTACAAGACCAAGCTGGTGCAAGCGGTCAACCTGCCCGAACTGCGCAAGCAGAAGAGCCAGGTCGAGGAGTACGTCAACCAGCTGGAGAAGCAGCTGCCGGGGCGTGCCGAGATGGACGCACTGCTCTCAGACATCAACAGCGCGGCCGTCGGTCGTGGGCTGCAGTTCGAGTTCTTCGGTCCCTCTCCGGAAGTGGTGAAGGACTATTACGCCGAGAAGCCCATTTCCATCCGCGTGTCGGGCCGTTATCACGACATCGGCGCCTTCGTGGCCGATATCGCCAACCTGTCCCGCATCGTGACCCTGAGCGACCTGAACGTGAGCGTGCTGGCCACCCGGGACGCTGCGTTGTCGGGCACGCTGAACATGGAAGCCAAGGCGCGGACCTACCGCTACCTGGATTCGGCTGAGGTCGCGGAACAGCGCAAATCCAAGGCCGCTGCCAAGCAGGGAGCCAAGAAATGAAGCGCCTCACGGTCATGACCGTCACGCTGGCCGCCATGGGCCTGAGTGCGTGCGGCAACGAGTTGTCCGAATTGCAGGACTGGACAGCGCAGCAGCGGCGTGAAACCCGCGCGTCGGTCCAGCCCCTGTCTCCACCCAAGAAGTTCACACCGCAGCCCTACGACACCGCCCTGAGCATTGATCCGTTCAGTGCCCAGAAGCTGAGCGTGGCGGTCAAGCAGGAGGCCAGTCAGCCGAACTCCCTGCTGACGGCGGAGATGAACCGCCGCAAGGAGCCTCTGGAAGCCTACCCGCTGGACTCGATGTCGATGGTGGGCAGCCTGATCCGCCAGGGGCGACCCTTCGCGCTCCTGAAGGTGGACGCACTTTTGTACCAGGTCAAGCAAGGTGATCACCTGGGTCTGAACTTTGGGCGCATCACCCAGATTTCGGAAACCGAGATCACTCTGCGCGAAGTCGTCCAGGACGCGGCTGGCGAATGGATAGAACGCACAAGCACCCTCCAGTTGCAGGAGAAGGGACGATGAAGAATTTGTCGAAGATGAGTGGTATGACTCAATGGCGTCGTTGGGCCGTTGGCGTGGTGGCGGTGGCCCTGTTGCCGTTGCAGGCCTGGGCGCAGAACGCCATCAAGTCCATCAGCACGCTGCAGCAGGCGGGTGTTGAGGTCGTGCGAATCGAGCTCAGCGAAAGCCTCAAGGACATCCCGGCTGGCTTCGTCGTGCAGGCGCCTCCGCGCATCGCACTGGACCTGCCCGGCATTTCCAACGGCATGGGCCGCAGCACGGTCGAGATCAACGCGGGCAATCTGCGGTCGGCCAGCGTGGCCCAGGCGGGGGACCGCACGCGCGTCGTGCTGAACCTGCGCCAGGCTTCCGGCTACCGTGCGCAGATCGAAGACAAGGCGCTGCTCGTCATCCTCGAGAACAGCCCGTCGACCGCGTCGGCCACCCCCACGGCCGCGCCGGCCAAGGCGGAACCGCTGCACTTCGCGCCGAGCCTGAACGCCGCCAGCCAGACGCTGCGTGACATCGACTTCCGCCGCGGTGCCGATGGTGCCGGTCGCGTGGTGATCAGCCTCCCGAGCAACCAGGTGGGCGTCGACATCCAGCAGCAGGGGCAGAACCTGGTGCTGGAGTTCCCCAAGACCAGCCTGCCGCCTGAGCTGCGCCGCCGCCTTGACGTCGCGGACTTCGGCAGCCCCGTGCAGTTCGTGAACGCCAGCCAGGTCGGTGACAAGGTGCGCGTGGTCGTCGAGCCCAAGGGCAACTGGGAACACAGTGCCTACCAGAGCGACAACCAGTTCGTGCTGGAAGTGCGCCCCCAGAAGGTCGATCCGAACAAGCTGGTCCAGGGGCCCGGCTTCGCCGGTGACAAGCTCTCCCTGAATTTCCAGAGCATCGAGGTCCGTGCCCTCCTGCAGGTCATCGCCGACTTCACCAACTTCAACGTGGTGACCAGTGACACCGTGACCGGCAACGTCACCCTGCGTCTCAAGGACGTTCCCTGGGATCAGGCGCTGGACATCATCATGCAGGCGCGCGGGCTGGGTCTGCGCAAGTCCGGCAATGTGCTGTGGATCGCTCCCAAGGAGGAGCTGGCCATCAAGGAACGCCAGGACCTGGAGGCGAAGGCCCAGATGGCCCAGCTCGAGCCGCTGCGCACGCAGTCGATCCAGCTGAACTACGTCAAGGCCGAAGACATCGTGAAGGGCCTGACGGGCAGTGGGATCAGCGGCAACAACGCTCGCATCCTGTCCTCGCGCGGCAGCGTCATCTCGGAGAGCCGGACCAACCAGCTCTTCATCAACGACATCGCCAGCAAGCTGGACGAGATCCAGGCCCTGATCGCCAAGATTGACGTCCCTGTGCGTCAGGTGCTGATCGAGGCCCGGATCGTCGAGGCCGACGACAGCTTCGGTCGCTCGCTGGGTGTGAAGCTCGGTGTGAATGACATCCGCGCGCAGCAGGGGGGCATCCCCGGCTACAACGTCGGCGGCAACAACTACGTGGCCATCGGCGGCAACTACAACGCTGCAGGGTCGACGACCAAGCAGCCGGGTGCCGCGCAGTCCTTCAACGACACGCAGCTGATCAATCTGCCGGCGCCGAGCGTCCTGAGCGGCACGCCGCAGACCTTCGCGCTGACCCTGTTCAATGCGACGGCCAATCGCTTCCTGAACCTAGAGCTCTCGGCTCTGGAAGCGGATGGCAAGGGCAAGATCGTCTCGAGCCCCCGTGTGGTGACGGCCGACCAGGCCAAGGCGCTGATCGAGCAGGGCGAGGAAATTCCTTACCAGCAGGCGACGTCGGCCGGTGCAACGTCCGTGACGTTCAAGAAGGCCGTGCTCAAGCTGGAAGTGACGCCCCAGATCACGCCTGAAGGCAACGTGATCCTTGACGTGGATGTGAACAAGGACAGCCGCGGCGTCCTCACGCCCCAGGGCTATGCCATCAACAACAAGCACGTGAAGACGCAGGTGCTGGTTGAGAATGGCGGTACGGTGGTCCTCGGCGGCATCTTCACGCAGGAAGAGCGAGAGGACGTCAAGAAGGTGCCGTTGCTGGGCGATGTTCCTGTGGTGGGCAACCTCTTCAAGAACAAGGCCAAGACATCGAGCAAGACCGAGTTGCTGATCTTCATCACTCCCAAGGTGGTGACGGATCGGGTGACGGGTCGCTGAAACTGAGAGATCGGCCGGCTTCACGCCGGCCTGCTGGATTGATGATCAAAGCTGTGCGGGTCAACTTGCATCTGCTGCGCTGGAGTTTGATGACATGAGGAATTACCTTCAACAACACCTGGGCCGTTGGCTCATGGCGCTGCTGGCCATGACGATGAGTCTTGGCCTGGTGGCCTGTGGCGGCGGTGGCGGTAGCTCGGGCGGCTCGCTCTACCCGGGGGCCAACAGCGCGACGCTCAGCATGAGCCTGTCCGGCACGACGGTCTCCAACGCCTCCAAGGTGACGGCGACGGCGACGCTGCGTGACGCCAACGGCGCGGCCATTCCCAACCAGGTCGTCAACTTCACCTTCTCCAAGGGTGGTCTGGCGGACCTGAGTGTGGCCAGCGCACTGACGGACGCCAATGGCAGGGCCGTGGTCATCCTGTCGCCCGCCGCGGCCGGGGAGTCGGGTGCTGATACCGTGGTGGCGACCGTCGCCTACGGTGGCGCGACCCTCAGCTCCTCCGGCAGCTTCTCCGTGATCGGTGCAGCCTCGGGCGCAGCCGCGCTGTCGGTGACGCTGTCCTCCCCGAACATCACGGGCAGCAAGAGCGCTTCCGTGACGGCCACGCTGAAGGATGCCCAGGGCAATCCGGTGGCCGGCCAGGTCGTCAACTTCAGCTTCGGCAGCGGCGTGGGTGCCCTCGCTCAGCTGAGCTCCAACACGGCACTGACGGACGGCAACGGCACGGCCAGCGTGCTGCTGACGGCCGCCAGCACGGACATCACGGGTGCTGATACCGTGATCGCGACGGTCACGTACGGCGGCAAGTCGCTGTCTGACAACAAGGGCTTCCAGGTCACGGCCACGTCGACCTCCACCGCCGCACTGACGGTGGCCCTGTCCTCCAACAGCTTGACCTCCAAGTCGTCGATCACTGCGACGGCCACGCTGAAGGACGCCAGCGGCGTCGGCATCGCCAACCAGGTGATCGCCTTCAGCCTGGGCGCGACGGTGGCTCAGCTGAGCCAGGTGCAGGCCCTGACGGACGCCAACGGCAATGCCGTGGTCGTTCTGACGACGTCGGGCACCCAGCCGGGCGCCGACACGCTCAAGGCCTCGATCAGCTACAACAATCGCGTGCTGTCCAGCCAGGTCAACTTCGCGGTGGTGGGCACCTCCACCACGTCCGCTTCGCTGGCGCTGAGTCTGTCCAGCGCGATCGTCACGGCTGGCTCGCCGGCCACGGTCACGGCCGTCCTGAAGGATGGCAGCGGTGCGCCGATTCCCGGCCAGGTGGTCAGTTTCAGCACCCAGCGCGGCTTCGGCCTGCTGAGTGCCGTGACGGCGCTGACGGACGCCACGGGCACGGCCGCCGTGACCCTGGCTCCGGCCAATGCGACGTCGGCCGCCGCTGACAGCGTGAGCGCGTCCACCACGGTGGGCAGCCAGACCGTGACGTCCAACATCGTCGGCTTCCAGCTGACCGCGACGGTCGTGGGCATCGAGTCCTTCACGTCTGACGTTCCGGCTGGCAGCAAGCTGGCGGCCAACGGGTCCTCGATCATCACCGTCAAGCTCTCCGGCACGGCCGGAACGGTGCCGGTGCAGCTGACGCTGGCTTCCCAGTGCGCGGCACAGAACCCGATCAAGGCCACGTTGACGCCGACTACCGCGACGACCACCAATGGCGTCGCCACCTTCACCTACCAGGATCTGGGTTGCGGCGCCAAGCAGGCCAGTGACACGCTGAGCCTGCAGGTGGTGGGCAGCACGGTGAGCGGCTCGCTGACCATTCCGATCGCTGCGCCCTCCGTGGCGGGCATCACCTTCGTGTCGGCCTCGCCGTCGCTGCTGTACCTGTCGACGGCCGGCTATCCCCCGACCAACTCGACGGTCATCTTCCAGGTCAACGACGGCAATGGCGCCGGCCTGGCGGGCAAGCTCGTGAAGCTCACCCCGACCACGACGGTGGGCGGGCTGACGGTGGACGGTCGGACCGCGGTCGGTGGTGTGCTGCCCGTGATCGACAAGACGACGGACAGCAATGGCCAGGTCCGCGTACTGGTCAATTCCGGCACCGTGCCGACCCCTGTGGCGATCCGTGCGACCTACACCTCGGATGACGGCACGCAGAGCTTCTCCTCCGTGTCGGCCAATCTGTCGATCGCCGTGGGTCTCCCGACGCAGTCGCGGTTCTCGCTGTCCCAGAAGTTCCTGAACATCGAAGGCTATGACCTCGACGGCACGACCAACACCTACTCCGCGGTGGTGGCCGACCGTCTGGGCAACCCGGTGCCTCCGACGACCGTCGTCAACTTCGTCAACACGCTGGGCCAGGTGCTGACGTCGCCCTCGACCGGCTCGTCGACGGCGCTGTCGACCGTGTCGGCGAACTCGATCTCGGGCGGTCAGCGTCCTCCCCTCTGGGATGGCCGTGTGACGACGCTCGCCTACGCCATCGGCGAGGAGAGCTTCCTGGATCTGAACGGGGACAACCAGTTCAACGTGGGCGAGGACTACGAAGACCTGGGTGATCCCTACCTGGACAACAAGTTCCGCGGCTTCTACGCCCCCGACCTGCAGACCATCCCCTACGGTGGCGGCACGTCGGCCTGCTTCAACGCCGCGACGGCCCCGTTCCAACGCTATGACGGCACCAACGGTTCCGTCGGCACACCGCGTCCCATCGTGCCCTCGAAGCCGCTGACCTGCTCGGCCAACTGGGGCAAGGCGTTCGTGCGTGCTGCGGTGCAGACGGTGTGGTCGACCTCCAAGGCTCGTCTGACCTGGGGTACCGCGCTGCCGAGCGGCGTCTTCCGTCCGGCTGCCGGCACCTGCCCGGTGCCCCGCACCGTGCCTTATGGCTACACCGCGACGACGGCCGGTACCGTGCTGAACAAGTCGGTCTACGACCTGAATGGCACGACCGTTTACAACGCCGGTGTGACGGGCTCCCTGTTGTTTGAAGTGGCGGATGCCAATCCCAACTTCTACAACCCGATGGCGGCGGGCACGGTGGTGTCGACGACCACCACCGCAGGCATGTCTGCGACGGTGGTGGGTGGCACGGTGCCGAACTCGTTGCAACCGACGGGCACGGTGGTGAACTACACCTTCACCACGGCCAGCAGCGGCACGATCACGATCACCGTGCAGTCGCCTAGCGGTCTGCAGACCCTGTTCACGGTGAATGTGGACCTTGGCGCCCCTCCGGGTGGCTACGTCGCCTGCCCTTGATCAGCGTCCCTTGATCATTTCTCTCGTCGGCATGCCCGGCGGTGGCAAGTCCACCGTCGGGCGTAGTCTTTCCCGACAGGCCGGGATGCGATTCGTCGACTCGGACACCGAGATCGAAAAGCAACTCGGCGAGAGCATCCGCAGCTTCTTTGATCGTGAAGGCGAGGCGAAGTTCCGGGACATCGAGCAGGCCGTGATCGCCGATCTGCTCCAGCGTTCCGGCGACATCGTGCTGGCCACGGGCGGCGGGGCGGTGCTGCGGGAGCCCAACCGGCTGGCCTTGCGGCAGAGTTCCACGGTGCTGTACCTGCGCTCGACGCCGGAAGAGCTTTTCCGGCGCCTGCGGCACGACACGCAGCGCCCGCTGCTCCAGGTCCGGGACCCCCTGCAGAAGTTGCGCGAGCTCTACGCGCAGCGCGATCCCTTGTACCGCGCGACGGCGCACTACACCATCGAAGTGGGGCGGCCTTCCGTGGCCACCCTGGTGAACATGGTGCTGATGCAGCTCGAGCTGGCGGGTCTCATCTCGGCCGAACGCGTGGCGGCCACCGTGGGCGCCACCCGTCTGGACGAGGCGCAAGACTGAGCTTGGCATGCGCGAAGGCGGGCCTTGTGGGCCGGCCGTACACTTGGGACGCATGACTGCCCCTTCCACACTCTCGAACGCCGTCGCGCCTGCGTCGGCCGACGCCGCGCGGGTCCGGCGCGTCCCCATCGCCCTTGAAGACCGGAGCTACGACATCCACATCGGCAATGGCCTGCTGGAGGACGCGGCGAGCTGGAGCGGGCTGCCCAAGGCGCGCTGTGCCCTCATCGTCAGCAATGACACCGTGGCGCCGCTGTACCTGGAGACCGTCGCGGCGCGGCTGCGCCCGCACTATGCCCAGGTCCTGTCCGTCGTGCTGCCGGACGGCGAGGCGTACAAGGGCTGGGATGCCATCGAGCGCATTGCCTCCACGCTGCTGGAGGCCGCGGCCGACCGCAAGACGGTGCTGTTCGCACTGGGCGGCGGCGTGATCGGCGACATGACGGGCTTTGCTGCGGCCATCTACATGCGCGGCGTGCCGTTTGTGCAGATCCCGACCACGCTGCTGGCCCAGGTCGATTCGTCCGTCGGGGGCAAGACCGCCATCAATCATGCGCTGGGCAAGAACATGCTCGGCGCCTTCTACCAGCCGCTGCGGGTGCTGGCCGACCTGGACACGCTCAAGACGCTGCCCGACCGCGAGCTCTCGGCCGGTCTGGCCGAGGTGATCAAGTACGGGCCCATTGCGGACGCCGCCTTCCTGGATTGGCTCGAGGCCCACATGGACGCACTCCGCGCCCGGGATCCGGCGGCGCTGGCCCATGCCGTTCAGCGCAGCTGCGAGATCAAGGCCTGGGTCGTCGGGCAGGATGAACGGGAGTCGGGGCTGCGTGCCATCCTGAACTTCGGGCATACCTTCGGACATGCCATCGAGACTGGCCTCGGCTATGGCGAGTGGTTGCATGGCGAAGCCGTCGGCTGCGGCATGGTCATGGCCAGCGACCTGTCGGTGCGGCTCGGGCTGATGCCGGCGGCCTTCCTGGATCGCATGCGCACCCTCATCGAGCGCGCTGGCCTGCCCGTGACCGCTCCCGCCGGCATCGGCGTCGAACGCTTCATGGCGCTGATGCGGGTGGACAAGAAGGCCGAGGACGGCGAGATCCGCTTCGTGCTGATCGAGAGCCTGGGCCGCGCCGTGATGCGCAGTGCGCCGGACGCCCTGGTGGCCGAGGTCATCCGGCAGCACAGCGCCTGACCCCCGGCTTGATGAAGGAACGTTGCGCATGCCCCTGAAGCCCTACGCCTGCCATGCCAACGCCTCCCGCGGCCGCCGCTTCGCGGAGCCTGCCGCGCCGACCCGCAGCGAGTTCCAGCGGGACCGCGACCGCATCGTCCACAGCTCGGCCTTTCGGCGCCTGGTCTACAAGACGCAGGTCTTTCTCAATCACGAGGGGGACCTCTTCCGGACACGCCTCACGCACTCGCTGGAAGTGGCGCAGCTCGGCCGCTCCATCGGGCGCAGCCTGGGGCTCGATGAAGACCTGATCGAGACCATCGCCCTGGCACACGACCTGGGGCACACGCCTTTCGGCCATGCCGGGCAGGACGTGCTCGACGACTGCATGAAGGCCCACGGCGGCTTCGAGCACAACCTCCAGAGTCTGCGCGTCGTCGACCACCTGGAGCAGCGCTATCCGGCCTTCGATGGCCTGAACCTGACCTTCGAAAGCCGCGAGGGCATTCTCAAGCACTGCGCGAAGCGCAACGCCGAGCTCATCGAGGCCCGGGAGCCGGGCGGGATCGCGCGGCGCTTTCTGGACGGCGGCCAGCCCAGTCTCGAGGCCCAGCTCTGCAATCTGGCCGACGAGGTGGCCTACAACGCCCATGACATCGACGATGGCGTGCGCTCCGGCCTGCTGACCCTGGAGCAGCTGGAGTCCGTGCCGCTCGTCCAGCACTACCTGCGCGAGACGCTGGGCGTCTATCCGGCGCTCCAGGGCAAGCGCCTGCTGTTCGAGACCATCCGCCGGATGCTGTCTCAGCAGGTCTACGACATCATCGAGGCCAGCGAGGCGGCGCTCGCCGAGCACGCCCCGGCGGACGTCGACGCCGTGCGCCGGGCGCCACCGCTGATCCGCTTCAGCCCGGCCATGCGCCAGGCCAGCACCGAGCTCAAGCGCTTCCTTTTTGCCAATCTGTACCGGCACGCCCAGGTCCGCGAGACCCGCCACCGGGCCGAGATCGTGCTGCGCGACCTCTTCGCCGCCTATCTGCAGGACCGCCAGCAACTGCCGGCCGACGTCGCCGAACAGGCCGACCATCCCCGCGCCTGCGCCGACTACATCGCCGGCATGACGGACCGCTTCGCCCTGAAGGAGCACGAACGCCTGACCGGCCAGCGGCTCTTCACCTAGCGCGCCGATCTGCTGAATAATTGGGGACAGATCGAAGCGGCCGCGCGGCCGCAGGAGCACCCCATGGCCCGACTGTCCCGACTCGCCCTTCCCGGCGAGGTGCATCACCTCATCCAGCGCGGGCACGACCAGCAGCCCATCGTCCGGGACGACGAGGATCGCCGCGCCTTCATGGAGGCGTTGCGCGAGTGTGCGGCGCTGCACAAGGTGGTGGTCCACGCCTATGTGCTGATGGACAACCACCTGCACCTGCTGGCCACCCCGCCCGCGCCGGAGAGCCTCAGCCGGATGATGCAGTCGCTGGGGCGCCGCTATGTCACCCGTTTCAACCGGCGGCACGGACGCAGCGGCGGGCTATGGGAAGGGCGCTTCCGGGCATCGCCCCTGGAAGCGGCCTGGCTGCTGTCGTGCATGCGCTACATCGAGCTCAACCCAGTGCGGGCGGGTCTGGCCGAGCGGCCGGAAGCCTACGCCTGGTCCAGCGCTGCGCATCACCTGGGCGCCCTGCGCGATCCGCTGGTGCACGACCACGCCGGCTTCTGGGCCATGGGGAATACGCCCTTCGAGCGTGATGCCAACTACCGCCGCTTCCTCGAGGAAGGGAGCAGCCCGGAAGAGGTCGAGGCGATGCTGGCCGCCGCGCTGCGGGGTTGGCCGCTGGGCTCCGACGCCTACCGCGCCCAGCTGGCCAAACTGACGGACCGCCCGCTGGCGCCGCGTCCTCGGGGCCGTCCGCCCCGCAAGACTGTCCCCAATTAAATTGGAGTGTGGACTCTGGATTTGCATATAAAGAGTCTGACCCCATTTAATCGTTCTTGTCCTGTAACGCCTCGACGACTAATCTGCACGGCAATCCTCCCGCGCTGCAGCAATTCCTGCAGCGCAGGCCCCCCGGGCCGGAGCCTCAGCCTTTTGCATGCGGAGTCGCCATGGCAGTCCAGATGAGCCACCCCCAGGAACCCTCTCGCCAGGGCCCTGACCACGCCGAGATCCAGTCCCTGGCCCAGCAGGGCCTCTACCGCACCCAGAACGAGAAGGACGCCTGCGGCCTCGGCTTCGTCGCCCACATCAAGGGCCAGAAGGCGCATGCCATCGTCCAGCAAGGGCTGAAGATCCTGGAGAACCTGGACCACCGCGGTGCCGTGGGGGCCGATGCGCTCATGGGCGACGGCGCCGGCATCCTGATCCAGATCCCGGACCAGCTCTACCGCGAGGAAATGGCCAAGCAGGGGGTGACGCTGCCGCCGCCTGGTGAATATGGTGTGGGCCTGATCTTCCTGCCCAAGGAGCACGCCTCCCGCCTGGCCTGCGAGCAGGAGCTCGTGCGCGCCATCAAGGCCGAGGGTCAGGTCTTGCTGGGTTGGCGTGATGTGCCGGTGGATGCCGAGCTGCCGATGTCGCCCACGGTGCGGGAGAAGGAGCCCATCATCCGCCAGGTCTTCATCGGACGCGGCCCGGACATCATCGTGCCCGATGCGCTGGAGCGTAAGCTCTACGTGATCCGCAAGACGGCCTCCAGCGCCATCCAGGCTCTGAAGCTCACGCACAGCCGCGAGTACTACGTGCCCAGCATGAGCTGCCGCACCGTCATCTACAAGGGCCTGCTGCTGGCCGACCAGGTCGGCAAGTACTACAAGGACCTGTCGGACCCGCGCACGGTCTCGGCCATCGCGCTGGTGCATCAGCGCTTCTCGACCAACACCTTCCCCGAGTGGCCGCTGGCCCACCCCTACCGCATGGTCGCCCACAACGGCGAGATCAACACGGTCAAGGGCAACTTCAACTGGATGCGCGCGCGCGAGGGCGTGATGAAGTCGCCGGTGCTGGGCGACGACCTGAAGAAGCTCTATCCGATCAGCTTCGAGCACCAGTCCGACACGGCCACCTTCGACAACGCCATCGAGCTGCTGACCATGGCGGGCTACCCGCTGGCCCACGCCGCGATGATGATGATCCCTGAAGCCTGGGAGCAGCACGAGCAGATGGACGAGCGCCGCCGGGCCTTCTACGAGTACCACGCCGCCATGATGGAACCCTGGGACGGCCCCGCCGCCATGGTGTTCACCGACGGCCGCCAGGTCTGCGCCGCACTGGACCGCAACGGCCTGCGTCCCGCCCGCTACTGCGTGACCGATGACGACATGGTCGTGCTGGCCTCGGAAAGCGGCGTGCTGCCCATCCCCGAGAGCAAGATCGTCAAGAAGTGGCGCCTGCAGCCGGGCAAGATGTTCCTGATCGATCTGGAGCAGGGCCGCATCGTCGATGACGAGGAGCTCAAGACCCAGTTCGCCAATGCGCGCCCCTACCGCCAGTGGATCGAGAACGTCCGCGTCAAGCTGGACGCCATCCCCGTGGCCGACCCAGCGCCCGCCAGCTTCGAGTCCACGCTGCTGGACCGCCAGCAGGCCTTCGGCTTCACGCAGGAGGACATCAAGTTCCTGCTGGCGCCGATGGCGGCCAATGGCGAGGAGGGCATCGGGTCCATGGGCAATGACTCGCCCCTGGCGGTGCTGTCCGACAAGAACAAGCCGCTCTACAACTACTTCAAGCAGCTGTTCGCCCAGGTCACCAACCCGCCGATCGACCCGATCCGCGAGAACATCGTGATGTCCCTCAACAGCTTCGTGGGCCCCAAGCCCAATCTGCTGGACATCAACGCCATCAACCCGCCGATGCGCCTGGAGGTGAGCCAGCCCGTGCTGGACTTCAAGGACATGGCGCGCCTGCGGGCCATCGAGCAGCACACCAACGGCAAGTTCAAGCCCTACGAGCTCGACATCACCTACCCGCGCGAGTGGGGCCGTGAAGGCGTCGAGGCCCAGCTGGCCTCGCTGTGCGCCGAGACGGTGGACGCCATCAAGAGCGGCCACAACATCCTCATCATCAGCGATCGCCACCTGAGCGCCGGTCGCGTGGCCATCCCGGCGCTGCTGGCGCTGTCCGCCGTGCACCACCACCTCGTCCGCGAGGGCCTGCGCACCACGGCCGGCCTGGTCGTGGAGACGGGCACGGCGCGTGAGGTGCACCACTTCGCCGTGCTGGCCGGCTTCGGCGCCGAGGCCGTCCACCCCTACCTGGCCCTCGAGACGCTGACCCAGATGACGGCTGAGCTGCCCGGCACGCTGTCGGCCGAGAAGGCGATCTACAACTACATCAAGGCCGTGGGCAAGGGCCTGTCGAAGATCATGTCCAAGATGGGCATCTCGACCTACATGTCCTACTGCGGCGCGCAGATCTTCGAGGCCATCGGCCTCAAGGCGGACTTCGTCGAGAAGTACTTCCGCGGCACCCCCACGCAGGTGGGCGGCATCGGCGTGTTCGAGGTGGCCGAGGAGGCCATCCGCCTGCACGAGGCGGCCTTCGGCGGCGACCCGGTGCTGGCCACCATGCTGGACGCCGGCGGCGAGTACGCCTGGCGCGCCCGCGGCGAAGAGCACATGTGGACGCCCGACAGCATCGCCAAGCTGCAGCACGCCACGCGCTCGGGCAAGTTCGACACCTACAAGGAATACGCCCAGCTCATCAACGACCAGAGCAAGCGTCACATGACGCTGCGCGGCCTGTTCGAGTTCAAGTTCGACCCGTCCAAGGCGATCCCGCTGGAGGAGGTCGAGTCGGCGGCCGACATCGTCAAGCGCTTTGCCACCGGCGCCATGTCCCTGGGTTCCATCTCCACCGAGGCGCACGCCACGCTGGCCGTGGCCATGAACCGCATCGGCGGCAAGAGCAACACGGGCGAGGGCGGTGAGGACCCGGCGCGCTATCGCAACGAGCTCAAGGGCATCAAGATCGTCAAGGGCACGAAGGTGTCCGATGTCGTCGGCAGCAAGGTCATCGAGGCCGACTACGAGCTCCAGGACGGCGACTCCCTGCGCTCACGGATCAAGCAGGTGGCCTCGGGCCGCTTCGGCGTGACGACGGAGTACCTGGTCAGCGCCGACCAGATCCAGATCAAGATGGCGCAAGGCGCGAAGCCGGGCGAGGGCGGCCAGCTGCCGGGCGGCAAGGTGTCCGAGTACATCGGCATGCTGCGCTACTCGGTGCCGGGCGTGGGCCTGATCTCCCCGCCGCCGCACCATGACATCTACTCCATCGAGGACCTGGCCCAGCTGATCCACGACCTGAAGAACGTCAACGGCAAGGCGGACATCTCGGTGAAGCTGGTGTCGGAAGTCGGCGTGGGCACCATCGCTGCCGGCGTGGCCAAGGCCAAGGCTGACCACATCGTCATCGCCGGCCACGACGGCGGCACGGGCGCCTCGCCCTGGTCGTCCATCAAGCACTGCGGCACGCCCTGGGAGCTGGGCCTGGCCGAGGCGCAGCAGACGCTCGTGCTGAACCGCCTGCGCGGCCGCGTACGCATCCAGGCGGACGGCCAGATGAAGACCGGCCGCGACGTCGTCATTGGCGCCCTGCTGGGGGCGGACGAATTCGGCTTCGCCACCGCCCCGCTGGTGGTCGAGGGCTGCATCATGATGCGCAAGTGCCACCTGAACACCTGCCCGGTGGGCGTGGCCACGCAGGACCCGGTGCTGCGCGCCAAGTTCTCGGGCAAGCCTGAGCACGTGGTGAACTACTTCTTCTTCGTCGCCGAGGAAGCGCGCCAGATCATGGCCCAGCTGGGCATCCGCAAGTTCGACGAGCTGATCGGCCGTGCGGACCTGCTGGACACCCGCAAGGGCATCAGCCACTGGAAGGCCAAGGGCCTGGACTTCGCCCGGATCTTCCACCGCCCGGAACTGGCCGCCGACGTGCCCCGCCTGCACAACGCCACGCAGGACCATGGCCTGGAGCGCGCGCTGGACGTCAAGCTGATCGAGAAGTGCCTGCCCGCCTTCGAGAAGGGCGAGAAGGTGCAGTTCATGCAGGAGGTCAGCAATGTGCGCCGCACCGTGGGCGCCATGCTCTCCGGCGAGCTCGTGCGCCGTCACCCCGAGGGGCTGCCTGACCACACCATCTTCATCCAGATGGAAGGCACGGGCGGCCAGAGCTTCGGGGCCTTCCTGGCGCCCGGCATCACGCTGTACCTGATCGGCGACGCCAACGACTACACCGGCAAGGGCCTCTCCGGCGGCCGCGTGGTGGTGCGTCCGTCCATCGACTTCCGCGGCGACGCGACCAAGAACATCATCGTGGGCAACACCGTGCTGTACGGCGCGACCCGGGGCGAGGCCTTCTTCCGCGGTGTGGCCGGCGAGCGATTCGCCGTGCGCCTCTCCGGCGCCTCGGCGGTCGTCGAGGGCACGGGTGACCACGGCTGCGAGTACATGACCGGCGGCACCGTGGTGGTGCTGGGCAAGACCGGCCGCAACTTCGCTGCCGGCATGAGCGGTGGCCTGGCCTATGTCTTCGACGAGGACGGCAGCTTCGCCAAGCGCTGCAACACCAGCATGGTCAGCCTGGACAAGGTCCTGCCGTCCCACGAGCAGGAAGCCGGCCTCGACAAGGCCGTCTGGCACCGCCTGACCCCGGGCGGCGAGGCGCAGACCGACGAGGCCATCCTCAAGAAGATGATCGAGGACCACCACCGCTGGACCGGCAGCCAGCGCGCCCGGGACATCCTCGACCACTGGGCCGACTCGCGCGCCAAGTTCGTCAAGGTCTTCCCGAACGAATACCGCCGCGCCCTGGGCGAGCTGAATGCCGCCCGCGAAGCCGCCGCGACCATCGCTCACGCCAAGGCGCCTGCTGCCTCGGTGAAGGCTTGAGAGATTAGGAGTACACAATGGGAAAAGTCACCGGCTTCATGGAGTACGAGCGCCTGGACGAGGGCTACGAGCCCGTCCCGGCCCGCCTGAAGAACTACAAGGAATTCGTCATTGCGCTGAACGCCGACCAGGCGAAGCAGCAGGGCGCCCGCTGCATGGACTGCGGCACGCCCTTCTGCAACAACGGCTGCCCGGTCAACAACGTCATCCCGGACTTCAACGACCTCGTCTACCGCGGTCAGCCGCAGGACTGGCAGAACGCCATCACCGTCCTGCACAGCACCAACAACTTCCCCGAGTTCACCGGCCGCATCTGCCCCGCCCCCTGCGAGGCGGCCTGCACGCTGAACGTGAATGACGATGCGGTGGGCATCAAGTCCATCGAGCACGCCATCATCGACCGCGCCTGGGCCGAGGGCTGGGTGAAGCCGCAGGCTGCGGCCGTGAAGTCGGGCAAGCGTGTTGCGGTCGTCGGCTCGGGCCCGGCCGGCCTGGCCGCCGCCCAGCAGCTGGCGCGGGTGGGGCATGAGGTCACGGTCTTCGAGAAGAACGACCGCGTCGGCGGCCTGCTGCGCTACGGCATCCCCGACTTCAAGATGGAGAAGTCCCACATCGACCGGCGCGTGCAGCAGATGGAGGCCGAGGGCGTGATCTTCCGCACCGGTGTGCTCGTCGCCAGCCTGGGCGAGGACAGCAAGGTCACCAACTGGGCCAAGGAGACGGTCAGCGCCGAGGACCTCAAGGCCCAGTTCGACGCCGTGCTGCTGTGCGGCGGCGCCGAGCAGTCCCGCGACCTGCCGGTGCCGGGGCGTGATCTGGCCGGGGTGCATTTCGCGATGGAGTTCCTGCCCCAGCAGAACAAGGTCAACGCGGGCGACAAGCTCAAGGGCCAGCTGCGGGCCGACGGCAAGCACGTGATCGTGATCGGCGGCGGCGACACCGGGAGCGACTGCGTCGGCACCAGCAACCGCCACGGCGCCAAGAGCGTCACGCAGTTCGAGCTGATGCCCCGCCCGCCCGAGGAAGAGGACCGTCCGCTGACCTGGCCGTACTGGCCCTACAAGCTGCGCACCTCGTCCAGTCACGAGGAAGGCTGCGAGCGCGAGTTCGCCATCGCCACCAAGGAGTTCATCGGCGAGAAGGGCAAGGTCACCGGCGTGAAGACGGTGCGCGTGGAGTGGCAGGGCGGCAAGATGGTCGAGGTTCCGGGTTCCGAGCAGGTGCTCAAGGCCGACCTGGTGCTGCTGGCCATGGGCTTCGTGTCGCCGGTGTCGCCGGTGCTGGAGGCCTTCGGCGTGAGCCGGGACGCCCGCGGCAATGCCAAGGCCGGCACCGAGGCGCTGGGGGGCTACGCCACCAACGTCGACAAGGTGTTCGCGGCCGGCGACATGCGCCGGGGCCAGTCCCTGGTGGTCTGGGCCATCCGCGAGGGCCGACAGGCCGCGCGTGCCGTGGACGAATACCTCACCGGCGCCAGCGTCCTGCCGCGCTGAGTCGCACCGGGCCCCCGCCCGGTCCGCCTGCCAGCCGCCCCGCGTGATGCGAGGGCGGCTTTTTCTTGCCCGGCCGGCGCAGTTCAGGCGCACTTGTTAGCGGCCTGTTACACCGATTTGCCATTCGTCCGGGATCGGCGGCCGCTGGTCGGCCACTGTGGCATCGATGTGGAAAACGCCCCTGGGCTTTGCCTATGCTTCGCCCGACACTAGGCTCAGGTCCATGCTGCCGGCACTGCCGGGTGCGCATGGTGTCCGGATCAACCGCCTCGAACCATGACCCACGCTCGCCCCTTCTTCCGCCGCCAGTCGGGCTTCACCATCATGGAGCTGATGATCGCCGTCGCCATCATGGGCGTCCTGTTTGGCATCGCGCTGCCTTCGTACAAGGACTATGTCCGCCGCGGCACGCTGCCCGAAGGCCTGTCCGCGCTGTCCGACTACAAGATCAAGATGGAGCAGTACTACCAGGACAACCGGAACTACGGTTCCTCGGACGCCTGCGCCAATGCCGCGCCCGCCCCGGACTGGGCCAGCTTCGCGCCGGCCAACAAGAAGTTCTTCAGCTACGAGTGCGCGCTGTCGGATGGCGGCCAGGGCTATGCCATCACCGCCACGGGCGCGTCGGGCTCGGCCGCCGCCGGGCATGTCTACGTCCAGACCCACAAGGGCCAGCGGACCACGCAGTTCAAGGGTGAATCCGTGACGCGCGAATGCTGGCTCATGAAGGGGGACGAATGCTGAAGCCGCCTCGTCATCCGGGCCGCGGCCGCCTGCGCGGCTTCAACATGCTGGAGCTGGCCATCGCGCTGGTGGTCCTCGGCCTGACGCTTGCCGTGGGCCTGCCCAATGTGGCCGACTGGCTGCGGGACCTGCGCCTGCGTGGCGTGGCGGAGTCGCTGAAGACGGGGCTGGACAAGGCCCGGATGGAGGCGCTCAAGGGCAATCGCACGATGTCTTACTGGCTGGTGACGGACAGCAAGTCCAAGGTGCCCGGTGCCGACTGCGCGCTGTCCGCGACGGGGCTGTCCTGGGTGGTCAGCGTCAACGATCCGAGCGGCGCCTGCCAGAAGGACCCGTCCACCACGGACGACCCGATGCTGGCGTTCCGGTCCGAGGCCGCGCTGGAGGCGGGCATGGTGAACGTCGCCGCGACCGCCTCCGACGGCAATGCCGCGGCACAGGTCACCTTCAATGCGCTCGGCCAGGTGCAGGGCGCCGGCATGATCCGCCAGATCGTCGTGTCGCGGGCGGACGGCAAGGGGCGGACCCTGCGCATCATGATCGAGCCAGGTGGCAGTGTGCGCACCTGTGATCCCAAGGTCAGCGCGGCCGATCCGCGTGCCTGCCCCTGAGTCGGGGCCGGAGTGAACATGAACAAGCAACCCTCCCAGCCAGGATCTGCGCGACGCCTACGCGGCATCGCCCTGATCGAGGCCCTGATCGGCATCCTGATCTTCGCCTTCGGCGTGCTCGGCCTGATGGGGCTGCAGGCGGCGATGACGAAGGCGCAGACGTCCGCCAAGGTGCGTGCCGATGCCGCCAACCTGGCCTCGGACCTCTTCGGCCTGATCCAGACCGACATCCCCGGCAATCTGTCGAACTACGCCAACAAGGGCAGCACCAAACCCTGCGCGAGCTACGTCCGGTGCAGCGACTGGCTGGCCAAGGTCAGCACGACGCTGCCGGCGGGGACCGCCGACATCACGGTGGACACCGGCACGGGCAAGGTCGATATCGAGATGAAGTGGCGGCAGGGGGCGGAATCCCCCGGCTCTTACAAATCCAGCATGGTGTGGCAGCAATGAGGTCCAATCTTCCTCGCCGCTCCCCGCGGCAACGTGGCTTCTCGCTGGTCGAGCTGATGGTCGGCATCGGTGTCGGCCTGCTCTCGACGGTGGTCATCGCCACCATCCTGTCCAATTCGGAACGGCAGAAGCGCGCGAGCAGCTCGGGCAATGACGCCCAGATCGCCGGCTCGCTGGCGCTCAACGAGCTCGACCGGTCCATCAAGGATGCCGGCTACGGCCTCACCACGGACATGGGCGCCATGGGCTGCACGCTGCAGGCCCGCTACGACGCCGGCACGGCCCTGGCCTCCGCGCCTGCCAACCTGCGCCCCGTGCTGATCACGCCGGACAAGGACGGCAAGCCCAGCATCATCACGCTGATGCGCAGCACCGCGCCGGGCTTCTCCCTGCCGGCCAAGGTCAAGTCGCCGCTGTTCGATCCGGGCGTCGCCTCCGGATCGCCCAAGACCACGCTGGTGCTCTCGTCGACGCTCGGCATCGCCCAGAACGATCTGCTGGCCGTCGTGACCCCGCCCGATGATCCGACCACCAAGGTGGGCGCCTGCACCGTGTTCCAGGCGTCCTCGCTGGGCGCCAATCTGCGGGACGTCCAGCGCGTCGCGGACACCCCCTGGAACGGCACGGGCGACCTGGCGGCCGCGACGTCCGACCAGTACGTCATCAACCTCGGTGCGCTGGAGGTCCAGACCTACACCGTGGAGCCGCAGCTCAATTCCAAGGGCGTCGCCACCTCGCAATACCAGCTGACCCTCACCCGCTACATCATGCGGGACCGGGCCTCGACCACCCAGGTGATCCAGACGGGGGTGGTGGACCTCAAGGCCTTCTACGGCCGCGACACCGATGGCGACGGCATCGTGGACCTCTACGACACCACCACGCCCACGACGGCCCAGGGCTGGTCCCAGGTCCGCTCGGTCCGGCTGGCTGTGCTGGCCCGCAGCGAGCAGTTCGAGAAGGACGAGGTCACCGCCAGCGAGCCCCTGTGGAACGTGGGCTCGGCCGTCAAGGTGGCCGGCAGCATCGACTGCGGCAGCAGCAAGTGCATCAAGATGAACCCCAAGGCCGGCGACGACAGTTGGAAGCACTACCGCTACAAGCTGTTCGACCTGATCTCACCGCTGCGCAACCAGCTGTGGCGTTCGGACATGGTCGTGCCTGAGCCGGCCTCGGCCCCTGCAAGCGCAGCCCCCTGAAGAGACGTCTGACCATGAACACTCGTCCCCTCTCGCGCGGCACCCGGCCGCACCCCTCCGCCCGCCCGCAGCGTGGCGCCTCCATGCTCTTCGCGCTGATCGCGCTCGTCGTGCTGACCCTCGGCGGCGTGGCCCTGGTCCGCTCGATCGACACCGGCCTGCTGACGCTGGGCAACCTCGGCTTCCGGCGGGATGCCCTGTCCATGACGTCCGTCGCCACGGAGGACGCGATCACCTGGCTGATGGCCCGTGCCCCGGCGGAGCTGCGCTCGGACAGCGAGGACAACGGCTACTACGCGACCGCCGTCGCCAACCTTGCGCCCATGGACACCACCACGAGCGATGCCCACCCGGTGTCCCTCGTGAACTGGAAGGATGACGAATGCGGGAAGGCCAGCGTCTCCGCGACGCGGCTGTGCCTGACGCCGGTCACCAAGAAGGTGGGAGATGCCACGGTGTCCTATGTGGTCACGCGCCTTTGCAACGTGACCGGCGCCGGCGGCAGCAGCCGCCCCTGCGTGGTGCCGCTGAGGGCCAGCTCGGCCCTGTCCATGGACCGGGGCGTCTATGGATCCCTCGGCAAGATCGATGTCCCGACCGCCGCCACCTTCTACCGCGTGATCGCCCGTGTCGAGGGCACCCGGGGTTCCGTGGCCTATACCGAAACACTGGTGCATTTCTGAGTCTCGTCGCTTCCGACGTCTCTGAATGGAGTCTCCTATGAACGCTCGTTCCTCTCGTCAGCCGGTCCTTGTGGGCGGCCTTGCGCTGTCGATCCTGCTGGCCCCCACCGCCATGGCAGCCAGCACCGATCTGGCCTCCGTGCCGCTGTGGGCCAATCTGCAGTCGACGGTGAAGCCGAACATCCTCTTCACGCTGGACGACTCCGGCAGCATGGCCGACGACGTGCTGCCCGACGACGCCAACTTCGTGATGCGGTCGGTGTATTCCTCGCGCACCGACACGATCACCTATGCGCAGTTCGGTGGCCTGACCTCGCAGTGCAACGGCATTGCCTACAACCCCGCCACGACCTACCAGCGGCGCCTGGACTACAAGGGCGACGAGATCGACGCCGGCAAGCCGACGGCCTCCGACATCCTCAGCCTGCTCGAGACCACGGACGCCTCGCAGCTGACGACCTGGCCGCAATGGCTCAAGGCCATCGACACCGCCTCCGTGGCCGCCTCGGGCACCTTGACGGTGGTGGTGAACTCCTCGGCGGTCGGCCCGTCGACCTACTCCGAGAACATGCCCGTGACGATCTTCGACTGGAACCGCAAGGGGCGGTACATGGTCGGGATCGTCAAGACCTGGGACTCGGCGACCCTCAAGCTGACCGTCGAGCTCAAGCATGCGCGTGACATCGGCGCCTACGGGGCGCCGGTGGTCGCGATCGGCACGCCGACGGAACAGCTGTACTACACGTACAACGCCAAGGGGCCCCTCACGCCCGACTGGGCGCCGGAGATGAGCTACTCCTATCCCACGGCGGGGGTGGACAAGACGCAGCCCTTCTACAAGCAGTGTGCCTCCTCGATCCTGTCGGGTTCGGTGGGCTTCAACTACTTCACGCCGCAGATCATGACGCCGTCGAACCCCCAGGCGGCGAACTACTGGCTGTGGAAGAAGCTGTACGGCACCCGCATGAAGGCCATGCAGACGATGATGAGCCGTGCCTTCCGGGTGCTGGACACGCGGCATCGCGTGGGCTTCACCACCATCTCCAACAAGGGGGTGGCGGACGCGGACGACATGCTGCAGGTCCGGGACTTCAATGACAAGCAGAAGGAAGCCTTCTACACGGCGCTCTTCGCGGCCTCCCCGGGCGGCAACACCCCGCTGCGTGGCGCACTGCAGAAGGCGGGGCGGTACTTCGCCAAGAAGATGCCGGATCAGGAATACGACCCGATGCAGTACTCCTGCCAGAAGAACTTCCTGATCCTGTCGACCGACGGCTACTGGAACACCTACGACGAGGCCGCCGACTACGGCCCCTACACCATCGATGGCAAGGCTAACGTCGGCAACCAGGATGGGCTGGGGACCATGCGCCCGATGTTCGAGGGCGGATCCAAGGTCGATACCTTCAGGTACACCTGGACCTCCACCAAGACCTGGCAGCGCAACACGACCGGGCCCATCACGGCCAAGGACGTCTGGGCAGCCACCGGGCCCGCCAAGAAGGAGTCGTATGTCTTCGGAACCGATTCGAAGGTCTGCACGACGAAGCCCTACACCTACCTGATCACGAAGACCAGCACCGGCACCGGGAACTATTCGCTGACGCGGACCTACACCAGCAAGACGGTCTATGAGAACGTCAAGCAGGTGACCAGCTACGACCGCACGGACACCCTGACCACGTCGGGAGCGGATGTCGCCGATCCCAAGAACGCCGTCAAGGGAACGGTGAACAATCTGGGAACTGGCGCGGTGACGGTCGTGGGCACGGCCTCCCCGGACACCTACGTCTACAGCGACTCGACCGGCGCGGTCACCGCGACCGGGACCTGGACGGTGCCCGTGTCCAGCCCCGCTGTCTGCACCTCGCTGAAGGCGGCGCCCGCCGATGTCCTGTCGGTGAACGGCCCGCCCACCTCGGTCACGGGACCGTCGTCGTCCGGCTCGAAGAACCTGGGTTCCGGCACGACCTCCGTCGCGGTGGCTGGGACGGAGTCCACGACGCTGTCGGCCGAGACGCTGGCGAGCAAGAGCTCCAACATCACGGGCGCCACGAGCGACACCCTGGCCGACCTGGCCATGTACTACTACAAGACCGATCTGCGGACGACGGATCTCGACAACTGCACCGGCGCGCTGGACAAGGACGTCTGCGAGAACAATGTGCCGGTCAAGGCCGGGGACAAGTACGACAACGCGACCCATCAGCACCTGATCACCTACACCATCGGTCTGGGCAACCCGGGCACGCTGCGCTACAACCCGAACTACAAGTCCACGACCCCTTCCGCGCCGGACGATTACTTCCGCATCGGCGATGACTTCCAGGGGCGCCTGCGCAACGGTCGCGACTGGTCGAACCCGTCCGGTGGCGGCGCGACCCGCATCGATGACATGTGGCACGCGGCGGTCAACGGCCGAGGCAACTACTACAGCGCGAGCAACGTCCGCACGCTGGAAGAGGGCCTGAACAGCGCGCTGCTGTCCATCGACGCAGACACCGGCACCTCGGCCGCGGCGGCGACCAGTACGCTGCAGCCGGTGGAAGGCGATGACGGCATCTACATCTCGCAGTTCACCTCGCCCTACTGGACGGGCGACCTGCGCAAGTACCGCTTCAACGAGGACGGCACCGTGACGACGAAGTCCGTGCCTGCCGGCGGCTCGGAGGCGGTGGACAACGCCGTCTGGAGCGCCGCTGCCAAGCTGACCGGTACCACGGCGCGCAAGATCTACTTCTTCCGTCCGACGACCGACGCCAAGGGCACGCTGGTGGAGTTCGACGCCAGCCAGATGGATGGCACGAGCGAACTGCCCCTGTTCTCCAAGGTGTGCGACAAGCCGTCCGCCGACCGCCTCTTCCAGTGCCGGGATGCCGACGCCACCACGCTGGCCTCGCTGAATTCGGGCAGCACCATGGTCAGCTACCTGCGAGGCCAGGAGAAGCCGGGCTACCGCTCCCGCTCCGTCGTGCTGGGTGACCTGGTGAACTCGGCCCCGGTCTTCGTGGGCCCGCCGAAGTTCAAGTACACCGAGAACGGCTATGCCGCGTGGGCGTCCAACACCCTGCGCACCAGCCGCCCGCGCCTGCTGCTGGTGGGGGGCAATGACGGCATGCTGCATGCCTTCAAGGACAACGACCCGGCCGACAAGACCGACACCAGTGGCGGCACCGAGCTGTGGGCCTACGTGCCCCGCCTGGTCATGGACAAGATGTACAAGCTGGCGGACACGCAATACAACAGCAAGCATCAGTTCTACGTCGACGGCTCGCCGGTGGTGGCGGACATCTATGACGCCAGTGGCGCCGGGACGTGGCGCACCATCGTGGTGGGCGGCCTCAATGCCGGCGGCCGTGGCTTCTACGCCCTGGATGTGACGAATCCGGCCAGCCCGGTGGCCCTGTGGGAATTCGGCCCGAACAACCTGCCGGCCGGGCAGGAAGGACGCATGGGTTACAGCTACGGCACGCCGGTCGTGACCAAGGCCAAGGACGGCACCTGGATCGTGGCCCTGACCTCGGGCTACAACAACCCGGACGGTGGTGGCTATGTGTTCATCGTCAACGCGTTGACGGGCCAGCTGATCAAGACCCTGAGCACCAACGTGGGTGACAGCAGCAACCCGTCCGGCCTGGCCAAGCTCAATGCCTGGATCGAGTCGGTCGAGGAGAACCGTGCCCTTCGCTTCTACGGCGGCGACCTCACCGGGCGTCTGTACCGCTTCGACTTCGACAGCCGCCTGGGTCTCAGCACGGATGTGGTGGAGCTTGCCCGCTTCCAGGTGGGCTCGGTGGACCAGTCCATCACCACGGCGCCGATGCTGGCCGAGTTCACGGCCAACGGGGCCAAGCGCCGGGTCGTGTATGTGGGCACCGGGCGCTTCCTCGGGACGTCCGACGTCTCGACCACGACCGTGCAGTCGATCTACGGCATCCTGGACGAGCTGAAGGTCGATGGCCTCGGCAAGGTCCGGACGGCCGATGTGCTGGTGCAGCAGCCGGTGGATACCACCAGCACGCCGCGTGGGGTGGGCAGCAAGGAGACCGCGGTGGACTGGTCCAAGAAGAAGGGCTGGTACGCCGACCTGCCGACGGAGCGCGAGCGCGTGAACGTGGATCCGATGCTGGTCGCCAACACGCTGGTGGTCGTGGGCAACGTGCCGTCGAGCTCGCTGTCGTCCGACTGCCAGAAGCCGGGTGACAACCAGTCGTGGCTGTACTCCTTCAACATCATGACCGGCAACGGGAATGCCGTGGGCCTGGGCAGCATGGTGGCCGGTCTGGGGGCCATCCAGACGCCGGTCAAGAAGGACGGCTCCGGCGGTGGCGACATCGTGGGCGTGGTGACCGACACGAAGGGTCGCGTGATCAGCCCGGCCATCACGCCGCTGACCAGCTCTGGCGAACCGGCCCGCCGCTCGACGTGGCGAGAGCTTCGCTGAAGCCGGACCGGAGCAGGGGGGCATGAGTCCCCGGCCCGCGCGCCCCCCCCTGTACGCAGTGGTGGGGGCGCTGCTGCTTCATGGCGGCCTCGTCGTGGGCTCGCTGGCCGCCGGCACGGGGGCACCGCCCTCGGCCGCACGCCGGCCGCCGGCCGTTCTCATCGTGCCGCAGCGGCTGCCGCCCGACAGCCCGCGGGCCCTCACGGCCGTCGAGACCGACGCGCCGGCGCCCGACGTCCAGCCGGATCGCCCGCCGTTGTCGCCGGCCGTCCGGGTGCTCGCGCCACCCGAGGAGGAGATCAGCCCCGAACAGCAGGCGTTGGAGGCCCAGCTGGCGCGGGACGCCGCCGCCACGAACGCCAGCCTGGAGGCGGTGAGCCGCATGTGGGCGGAGTACCTGCCCGCCAGCGAGCTCACCGTCCGCCCCCAGATCCGGGAGCTCTTCCAGCTGCCGTGGCCCGAGGGGTCGGAGTTGCTGGTGGGCCAGGTCTTCCGGGGGCGCTTCAAGATCTATGTCGACGAGCTCGGGCAGGTCCGGCGGGTGGTGCCCGAGCGGGGCACCCTGCTCGAGGGCATGGAGCAGGTGGTGACGCAGACCTTCCTGCGCGCCCATTACGCCGCGGGCTGGCTCGGGGACCGCCAGGTCAAGGCCTGGGTCGAGATCGAAGTCGAATATGACGCCCGGGGGATGCTGACCACCCGTGTCCTGAACTGAGCACCCGGTTCGCGCGAGGCCATGGGGTGACCTCCGGAGGCAATTCCGTGTTTCCCCTATGATGTGGCCTCTTTTGTCTGGGCCGGTGCCCAGCCGCCCTTGGCCCATGCCTGCCCAAAGACTACAGACCCCAGATCAAGAAACGCCCCTGATCGAGCTGCGCGACGTGAGCTGCGGCTACGCCGGGCGCGCCATCCTGCAGGGTGTGAACCTGCAGCTCCGGCGCGGCTCGGTCCTGGCCTTGATCGGCACCTCCGGCGGCGGCAAGACAACGCTGCTGCGGGCCCTCAGCCGCCAGATCACGCCCATGGCCGGCCAGGCCCTGTTCGACGGCCAGGACATGGCCGGCCTGGACCAGGCGGGCCTGTTCGCCGTGCGTCGGCGCATGGGCATGCTGTTCCAGTTCGGCGCCCTGTTCACCGACCTCAACGTCTTCGAGAACGTGGCCTTCCCCCTGCGCGAGCACACGAAGCTCCCCGAGTCGATGATCCGGGACCTCGTGCTGATGAAGCTCAACGCGGTCGGCCTGCGCGGCGCCCGCGACCTCATGCCCAGCGAGATCTCCGGCGGCATGGCGCGTCGCGTCGCCCTGGCGCGGGCGATCGCGCTGGACCCGGACCTGGTGCTGTACGACGAGCCCTTCGCGGGCCTGGACCCCATTTCGCTCGGCGTGACGGCACGCCTGATCCGTGACCTCAACGACGCCCTCGGGCTGACCAGCGTGATCGTCTCGCACGACCTGCATGAAACCTTTGCCATCGCCGACCATGTCGCGATGGTCGCCAACGGCCGCGTCGTGGCGCAGGGCACCCCCGAGGAGCTGCGGCACAGCCAGGATCCGCTGGTGCAGCAGTTCGTCGGCGCGCAGCCGGACGGCCCCGTGCGCTTCCACCAGCCGGCCGTGCCGGTGCTGGAGGACTTCGGCGTGAGCGGGAGGTCCGCATGACCCGACTGCCCGTGCACATCGGCCTTGCGCTGCGCAGCAAGCTGGCCCAGATCGGCCAGGCCGCCCGTCTGTTCCTGCAACTGCTGCGCGCCAGCCCGCGGGCGCTGCTGCGCTTCTCGCTGATCCGCGAGCAGGTCTACTACCTGGGCAACCGCTCGCTGTCCATCATCGGGGTCTCCGGCCTGTTCGTGGGCTTCGTGCTGGCGCTGCAGGGCTACTACACGCTGCAGCGCTACGGTTCCGCCGAGGCCGTGGGCCTGCTTGTTGCCCTGAGTCTGGTGCGCGAGCTGGGACCCGTCGTGAGCGCGCTGCTGTTCGCCGGGCGTGCCGGCACGTCCCTCACCGCCGAGATCGGCCTGATGAAGGCCGGCGAGCAGCTGACGGCCATGGAGATGATGGCCGTCGACCCGGTCACGCGTGTCCTGGCACCCCGCTTCTGGGCGGGCTGCATCGCCATGCCCCTGCTGGCGGCGGTGTTCTCGGCCGTGGGCGTCATCGGCGGCTGGCTGGTGGGCGTGGTGCTCATCGGCATCGACGCCGGCGCCTTCTGGTCCCAGATGCAGGGCGGGGTCGACGTCTTTGCCGATGTGGGCAATGGCGTCATCAAGAGTCTGGTCTTCGGCCTGACGGTGAGCTTCGTGGCCCTGCTCCAGGGCTACGGCTGCAAGCCGACGCCCGAAGGCGTTTCTTACGCCACGACCCGCACGGTCGTGGTTTCATCGCTGGCTGTCCTCGCACTGGATTTCGTGCTGACGGCCATGATGTTCTCGATTTGATGGGAGAAGAGGATGCAAGCCTCTCGACATGATGTGTGGGTCGGTTCCTTCGTGCTGCTGGGTGCGGCGGCGCTGCTGTTCCTGGCGCTGAAGGCCGGCAATCTGCTGAGCCTGAACTTCGATGACACCTATACGGTGGTGGCCAAGTTCGACAACATCGGCGGCCTCAAGGCGCGCGCAGCGGTGAAGAGCGCCGGGGTGGTGATCGGCCGCGTGGAGTCGATCAGCTTCGACGACAAGAGCTTCCAGGCTCGCGTGGTGCTCAAGCTCAACCAGGGCGTGGCCTTCCCCAAGGACAGCTCGGCCAAGATCCTGACGGCCGGCCTGCTGGGCGAGCAGTACATCGGCCTCGAGCCGGGCGCCGACGAAAAGAACCTGGTCGCGGGCGACGTCATCAAGCAGACGCAGTCCGCCGTGGTGCTGGAGAACCTCATCGGGCAGTTCCTCTACAACAAGGCTGCCGACACCGGCACGGGGGAGAAGAAGTGAGCTGGATTCAACGCAGCGCCGTGCTGGCGCTGAGCCTGAGCCTCGTCGCGTGCGCGTCTCTGCGCGGGCCGGGCTCCAAGGGCCAGAAGCTGGACCCATGGGAGAACTGGAACCGCAAGGTCTTCGCCTTCAACGAGGACCTCGATGCCCACGTGCTCAAGCCCGTGGCCACGGCCTACAGCGAGGTCGTGCCCAGCCCGGCGCGCACGGCCGTCGACAACTTCTTCAGCAATGTGGGCGACGCCTGGTCGGCGATCAACCTGACCCTGCAGGGGCGCTTCAAGCTGGCGGCCCAGCAGGCCTTCCGCTTTGCCGTGAACTCCACGCTGGGCCTGGGCGGCCTGATCGACCTGGCCGGGGAGGCCGGCATCGACCGCAACAGCCAGGACCTCGGGCAGACCTTCGGCCGCTGGGGCTTCGGCACCGGCGCCTATGTCGTGTGGCCCCTGTTCGGCCCGTCCTCGGTGCGGGACTCGCTCGCGCTGCCCTGGGACCGCACGGCCAGCCCGGCGCTGTATTTCCAGGACGGCAAGAGCAAGGTGTCGATCTACCTGCTGCAGACGGTGAACGCGCGCTCCAATTTCCTGCGAGCCGGCGAGATGCTGGATGGCATCGCCCTGGACAAGTACACCTTCATCCGCGATGCCTATCTGCAGCGTCGTGGGCACTTCGAGGCCGCCGACGACGATTTCGAGGTGCTGACCCCGCCGCCTGCCGGCGAGAGCAAGCCCTGACCCCGCTGTGAACCGACGGAACCCCTGCTGCGTTGAGGGTTCCATGGCGACGGTTGCCGTCGCACGTGACTGAAAGGAAACCGAATGAATCTGTCGATCAAGCCGAGCAAGCGCTCCGCCCTGAAGGCCCTGCTGGCCGCCGCCTCCCTCGCCCTGCTGCCCCTGGTGAGCCAGGCGGCCGATCCCAGCACGCCGGACGGCCTGATCCGCCAGCTCTCCATCGAGACGCTGGAGGCCGTGAAGGCCGACAAGGCCATCCAGGCGGGCGACACCGCCAAGATCGTGACGCTGGTGGACACCAAGGTCATGCCGCACGTGAACTTCCAGCGCATGACGTCGTCGGCTGTCGGCCGCTTCTGGCGCCAGGCCACGCCCGAGCAGCAGAAGCGTCTGCAGGACGAGTTCAAGACGCTGCTGGTGCGCACCTATGCCGGCGCGCTGTCGCAGGTGAAGGACCAGACCATCGCGCTGAAGCCGCTGCGCGCGAGCGCCGAGGACACCGAGGTGGTCGTCAAGACCGAGGTGCGCGGCAAGGGCGATCCCATCCAGCTGGACTACCGCCTGGAGAAGGCGGGTGCCGTCTGGAAGATCTATGACGTCAACGTGCTGGGCATCTGGCTGGCGGACCAGTACCGCAACAGCTTCGCGCAGGAGATCGGTGCGAACGGCATCGACGGCCTGATCAAGGCCCTGGCCGACAAGAACCAGAAGGCCGCCACGGGCGCCAAGAGCTGATCGGGTGAGTACGTCCATGCTCAAGCTGCCCGCCAGCGTCCGCCTGCCCGAGCTGCCGCTGGTGTGGGGCGAGCTCGAGGGCGCCCTGCGAGCCGAGGCGGCGCAGGTCAACGCGGCAGCCGGCAACACGCTGCGCCTGAACGCGGTGGACCTGCACGAATTCGATTCCGGCGTGCTGACCCTGCTGCTGAGCGCCGTTCGCCTCAGCGAGCAACTGGGGCTGCAGCTGCAGATCCATGAGGTGCCGGCCAAGCTGCAGGAGCTCGCGCGTGTCTACGGCGTGGACGCCGCCCTGTGGCCGGAGCTGGCGCCCCAGCTCTGAGCCTCGACACGCCAGCAGCAACGGCACCCGCGGGTGCCGTTGTCGTTTCTGGTCGGTGCGAGGCGTGGATCAGGCCGCGTAGCGCTTGCTGCGCAGGTTGCGCTTGATCTCCTGCAGCATGGGCCGCAGCTGCTGGCCCAGGCGGAGGGCGACGCCGGTGGTGAGGATGTCCACCGCCATGAGGTGCAGCAGGCGCGAGACCATGGGGCTGTAGCGGTCGTAGTCCTCCGGGTGGTCGACGGCGAGCAGCACCTGCCCGGGGGCCTGGCCCAGCTGCGCGAGCGGCGATCCGCTGGCCGTGATGATGATGGTCGTCGCGCCCTTCTTGCGCGCGATCTCGGCGGCATCCAGCAGGTCGCGGCTGCGCCCGGAGTTGGAGATGACCACGGCGCAATCGCCGGCCGACAGCATGGTGGCGCTCATCAGCTGCACGTGGCCGTCGCTGCAGGCGATGGTGTGCACGCCCAGGCGGAAGAACTTGTGCTGGGCATCCTGCGCCACGATGCCGGAGTTGCCGACGCCGTAGAACTCGATGCGCTTGCCCTGCTGCGCCGCCTCGGTCAGCGCCGTGATGGCACGCTCGAAGGCATGGCTGGCGGCGTCGTTGCGGTAGTGGAGGAGGGCGGCGACGGCGTTGTCCACGACCTTGACGATCAGATCGCCGGGCTTGTCGTCCTCGTCGACGGCGCGGTGCACGAAGGGCACGCCCTCGTTGACGCTGCCGGCCAGCTTCAGCTTGAAGTCCGCCAGCCCGTCATAGCCCACGCTGCGGCAGAAGCGCACCACGGTGGGCTTGCTGACATGCGAGCGGTCCGCCAGCTCGCTGACAGGCAGGTTGGCGAAGGAGCGGGGGTCGCTGAGCAGCAGCTTGGCAACCCGCTGCTCGGCCGGGGGCAGTGCCGGCAGCGCCGCCTTCACGCGTTCGAGAATGCTCATGGTCATTGCTCCTCGGCCCAGGCGAAGCCGTCGCGCGCCACAAGCGCACTGGCGGCGGCCGGTCCCCAGCTGCCGGCGTTGTAGCCGCGGGGGCCGTTGCTGTCGGCCGCCCAGGCGTCGAGGATGGGCTCGACCCATCGCCAGGCCTGCTCCTGCTCGTCGCTGCGCACGAAGAGGTTGAGCTTGCCGGCGATGGCGTCCAGCAGCAGGCGCTCGTAGGCACCCACGCGGGCGCTGCCAAAGGCCTTGTCGAAGTCCAGATCCAGCGACACCGGGGCCAGCGCCTCGCCATGCGAGTTGCCCTTGGCCGCCAGCAGCTGCAGCTCCAGGCCGTCCTCGGGCTGCAGCTTGATGACGAGGCGATTGGGCTGGTTGGCGCCCGGGAAGATGGGGTGCGGGACCGGGCGGAAGTTCACGACGATCTGCGCGTCGCGTGCGGCCAGGCGTTTGCCGGTGCGCAGGTAGAAGGGCACGCCGGCCCAGCGCCAGTTCTGCACCTCCGTGCGCAGCGCGACGAAGGTCTCGCAGGGGCTGTTCTCCGGGATCTTGGACTCGTCCAGATAGCCCACCACGGCCTTGCCGTCCACACTGCCGGCACGGTACTGGCCACGCACCACGTCGCGGGACACGGACTCCGCCGTGAAGGGCTTGAGCGAGCGCAGGACCTTGAGCTTCTCGTCGCGGATGGCGTCGGCGTCGTTGGTGGACGGCGGCTCCATGGCGATCATCGTCAGCAGCTGCAGGGCGTGGTTCTGGATCATGTCGCGCAGGGCGCCCGTGCCGTCGTAGAAGGGGCCGCGCGTGCCCACGCCCAGCGATTCCGCCAGCGTGATCTGGATGTTGGCGATGGCCTCGCGGTTCCACAGCGGCTCGAACAGGGCGTTGCCGAAGCGCAGCGCCATGAGGTTCTGGACCGAGGGCTTGCCGAGGTAGTGGTCGATGCGGAAGGCCTGCGACTCCGTGAACACCGAGCGCACGACGCGGTTGATCTGCTGCGCGCTGGCGAGGTCGTGGCCCAGCGGCTTCTCCAGCACCACGCGCACCCGCGGGCCGTTGAGGCCGGCGGCGCCGAGCTGCTCGCAGATCTGCGTGAACAGGTGGGGGCTGGTGGCGAGGTAGAAGACCACCGTGTCGGCATCGCGCTCGCCGAGCCAGTCCTTGAGGCGCTCGTAGTGCTCGGGCTGGGACAGGTCCATGCGGCGGTAGTGCACCAGCGCCGCGAAACGTTCGAACTCCTCGTCGCTCGGGCGCTTCGGGCCTTCGACTTCCTGGAAGCGCTCGCGCAGCCAGTCACGGTAGCGCTCGTCGGGCATGTCGTCGCGCGCCACGGCCAGGATGCGGCCGCCTTCGGGCAGCTTGCCGTGGCGGAAGGCCTGGAACAACGCGGGCATCAGCTTGCGCCAGGTGAGATCGCCAGTGCCACCGAAGAAGACGAGATCGAATGCCATGCCAGGGTTCCGGTTGGGGCCCAGGCGATTCGATTGGCCTGAGCTCTTGATGTAACAAAGTTTCTGGATTTATGATGCACGAGTTTCGTAACTCGGTCAATCCGGAGCACATCCCGATCCCCTTCCCCTCTGGGAAAGGCGTGGTTTCGATGTACCCGGCTTGTAACCCTGTTCAGGCCAGCAAGGGCTGCAGAGCGGTTCTAATAACGGCCTGCACGAACTTCGGGGTTTCCCTATGCATCAGCTCGAACAACTCAAGGCCTTCACCACCGTGGTCGCCGACACCGGCAACTTCCTGCAACTGGCGCAGTTCACGCCGCGGGATGCCACGACCAATCCGTCGCTGATCCTGAAGGCCGTGCAGTCGCCCGACTATGCGCCGCTGCTGAGCGAGACCGTGGCCGCCCACAAGGGCAAGCCGCTGGACGAGATCGTGGACCAGGTGCTGGTGCGCTTCGGTCTGGAGATCCTGAAGGTGGTGCCGGGCCGAGTGTCGACCGAGGTCGATGCCCGCCTGAGCTTTGACACCGCCGCGACCATCGCCCGCGCCAAGCGCCTGATGGCGCTGTACGAGGCCGCCGGCATCGGCCGCGATCGCGTCCTGATCAAGATCGCCTCCACCTGGGAGGGCATCCAGGCGGCGCGCGCGCTGGAGCAGGAAGGCATCCGCTGCAACCTGACGCTGCTGTTCTCCTTCTGCCAGGCCGTGGCCTGCGGCGAGGCCGGCGTGCAGCTCATCTCGCCCTTCGTCGGTCGCATCTACGACTGGTACAAGAAGTCCGCGGGCGCGGCCTGGGACGAGGCGCAGCAGTCGGGCGCCAACGACCCGGGCGTGAAGTCGGTCAGCCAGATCTACACCTACTACAAGAAGCACGGCATCAAGACCGAGGTCATGGGCGCCAGCTTCCGCAACATCGGCCAGATCCAGGCGCTGGCGGGCTGTGACCTGCTGACCATCAGCCCCGACCTGCTCGCCCAGCTGCAGGCGACCGACGCGCCGCTGAACCGTGCGCTCGACGCGGCCGCCGCTGCCAAGGCCGACGTGCCCCAGGTCACCTACCACGAGGCGGCCTTCCGCTTCGCCCTCAACCAGGATGCCATGGCCACCGAGAAGCTGGCCGAAGGGATCCGCCTGTTTGCCGTCGATGCCGGCAAGCTGGACCAGATCATCGAAAGCCAACTCTGATGCAGCACCCGCGTTGCGACCAAAGCCCGACCTGGGCTCTCTTGCAAGCACAGTACCAGGCCAGCGGCGCCGCCTTCGACGTGCGCCAGGCCTTTGCCACGGACGCCACGCGCTTCGAGCGCTGGTCCTTCGAGGCGCCTGAGCTGTTCGTGGACCTGTCCAAGAACCGCATCGACGCGCCGACCCTGGCCCTGCTGCTGCAACTGGCTCGCGACTGCGGGCTGGCGTCGCAACGCGCCTCGCTCTTCAAGGGCGACCCCATCAACCTCACGGAGGGCCGCGCCGTGCTGCACACGGCGCTGCGCGCGCCGGCAGGGAGCGCGCCCTTCAGCGACGAGGTCCAGGCCTCCCTGGCGCGCATGCTGGCCTTTGCCGAGAGCGTGCGGGCCGATGACGGCATCACCGACGTCGTGCACATCGGCATCGGCGGCTCGGACCTCGGCCCGGCCATGGTCGTGCAGGCGCTGCAGGCCTTCACCGACGCCGGGCGCCGGCGCCTGCACTTCGTCTCCAACGTCGATGGGCATGACCTGGCCCCGGTGCTGCAGGGCCTGAACGCGAACCGGACGCTGTTCGTGATCGCCTCCAAGACCTTCACCACGCAGGAGACGCTGGCCAATGCCGAGGCCGCCAAGGCCTGGTTCCTGGCGCAGGGCGGCACCGACGTCGGCCGTCACTTCGTCGCCACCAGCAGCAACACCGCCGCTGCGCAGGCCTTCGGCATCCACACCAGCTTCGGTTTCTGGGACTGGGTGGGCGGTCGCTACTCGCTGTGGTCGGTGATCGGCCTGCCGATCGCCATCGCCATCGGTGCGGACGCCTTCCGCGAGTTGCTCGCCGGGGCCCATGACATGGACGAGCACTTCGCGCAGGCGCCGCTGGAGCGCAATGTGCCGGTGCTGCTGGGCCTGCTCGACGTCTGGTATCGCAACTTCCATGGCTTCACCAGCCGCAGCGTCGCACCCTACCACCAGGGCCTGCGCCGTCTGCCGGCCTATCTCCAGCAGCTGGAAATGGAGAGCAATGGCAAGGGCGTGGACCGCGAGGGTCAGGTCTTGCCCTATGGCACGAGCCCTGTGGTGTGGGGCGAAGCCGGCACCAACGGCCAGCACGCCTATTTCCAGATGCTGCACCAGGGCACGGACGTCATCCCCGTCGAGTTCATCGCCGTGAAGACGCCGCATCATGGCCCGCACGTGCAGGGCGCGCTCGCTGAGCGCCTGCAGGACCAGCACCGCAAGCTGCTGGCCAACTGCCTGGCGCAGTCGCAGGCGCTGATGCAGGGCAAGACCGTGGAGGAGGCCCTGAACGAGAAGGCGCCCACGGCCTCGGCCTCGCTGGGGCGCCTGACGGTGGCCCGTCACCGCAGCTTCCCGGGCAACCGCCCCAGCACGACGATCCTCCTGGCGCAGCTGACCCCGCGCAGCCTGGGGGCGCTCATCGCGCTCTACGAGCACCGTGTCTTCGTGAGTGGTGCGCTGTGGGGCATCAACAGCTTCGACCAGTGGGGGGTGGAGCTGGGCAAGGCCCTGTGCAGCAGCCTGCTGCCGCGCCTGTCCAGCGGCGACGTCCAGGGGCTGGACGGCTCGACGGCGGGCCTGCTGAAGCGGGTGCTCGGCTGATGCGGGTTGTCTTCGACTTCGGCGGAGTGCTGTTCCGCTGGCATCCGCCCAGCTTCCTGGCACGTGTCTGGCCGCAGCGTTGCCCCGACGAGGCGGCCGGCGCGGTGGCGGCTCGCGAGTTCTTCACGCAGTACGCCGGCGACTGGGGTGCCTTCGACCAGGGCCTGATCGGACCCGAGGAAGTGATCCACCGCATTGCCGCCCGCACCGGCTGGCCCGAGGCGGACGTGCGGGCCGTCGTCGATGCCGTCCCCAGCGAGCTGCAGGCTGTCGCCGGCACCGTGGCCTTGATCGAGGCCGCGCAGGCCGCGGGGCATCGCACGCATTACCTCTCGAACATGCCGGGCATCTACGCCGATCACCTCGAGCGCCAGTACCCGCTGGATCGCTGGTTCGAGAGCGGGATCTTCTCCAGCCGCGTCAAGCACTCCAAGCCTGGGGCCGAGATCTTCTCGCTGATGGAGGCGCAGCTGGCCGTACCGCCCGAGGACATCGTGTTCCTGGACGACCACCCGGACAACATCGAGGCGGCCGCGGCGCGCGGCTGGCAGGCGATCCTCTTCACGACACCCGAAGCCGCATCGGCCACCTTGCGGGAGCGCGGCCTCATCCGCTGAGCGGCGCCGTGCCGCAACGTCTCAGTGCGGCAGCGGGTCGTTCTCGTCCGTCGGCGGCGCTGCGGCAACGCGGAAGGATTCGCTGGCCCAGGCGCCGAGGTCCATCTCGCGGCAGCGCTGCGAGCAGAAGGGGCGGTAGGCGTTGCTGGGCGCGAAGACGGCGTCCCCCTGGCAATGCGGGCAGGGCACCAGGCGTTCGCCCTGGGCGTTCTTCTTGGACATGGTCATGGTCTCAGGTGCACAGCGTCAGCTCGAAGCTGGCGTCCTGCAGGGCCAGCTTGAGGCGGCCTTCCTCGTCCTGGCGCATCAGGCGGATCGCCACCATCAGGCGATGGCCGCTGATCTCGGGGATCAGGCCCAGGCTTGGGTCGATGCGCATGCGCAGCAGCTGGTAGCTGCGGCCCTGCGGCAGGCTCTGCTGGTACTGGCCGCCCTGGGCCGCCACCTTGTGCGGAGCACCGGAGTCGCGCAGCAGGCCCATGAGCACCTGCAGGGCCTCGGCCAGCGGCATCAGGGACTGCGTCCACTGCACCAGGTCATTGCGACGGCGCACAGGCAGGAACTGCTGCCAGGTGTAGTAGGCCGGCAGGTCGAACTCGCAGGTGCCGCCTGGGATGCTGATGCGGCTGCGGATGCTCATCAGCCATTCGTTGGCCGTGAGGGCATGGCCGGCCTTGCCGGACAGCGCATTGAGCTTGGCATAGGCCGTGTCGATGCGCTGGATGACGTTGTCCAGGGCCGCCTCGGAGATGGCGGGATTGCCGCGGTAGCTGTTGAACTGGGCCTTGTGGCGCTCGAGTTCCTTGAGCAGGTCGGACTTGAGGTCGGCCCGCGACGCCACGTCCATGATCTCGAAGAGCGTGACGAGGGCGAAGTGGTGATCGAGGGCCGTCTCACGGGCGATCAGCTGGCCCAGGCGATCGAACAGGTGCTCCAGCCGCAGCATCGTTCGGATGCTTTCGTTGAACGGGTACTCGTACAAGACCAAGGCGGACATCCCAGGGCAATTGGCGGGGTAGGCACGCAGCACGACCAGGCGGCGGCTGCGGGCGGACCCCCGGATTGTTTCACAGCCGGCACGGCTCCATGACTGCCTGACTCGCTGAAATGGAGGTGGCCCCCTCGGATGCCCGTGGCGCCAGGGGCGTTGGCGTACCGGGGCACGGCGAGCGGCGGGGCGTGCGGTGGCGTCAGGAGGCCGTGGGGCGCCAGTGCGCGGCCACCTGGCGGACCTCATGCGCCAGTGCGTCGAGGGCCAGTCCCTCGTTGACGATCACGGCATCCGCGGCGGCCCGGCGCTGCGCGCGCGTGGCCTGCTGGGCCAGGACGGCCAGGACGGCGTCACGCGTCCAGCCGTTGCGGGCCATCACGCGCTGGACCTGGGTCTCGGGATCGCAGTCGACGACCAGCACCCGGTCCACGCGCTGGCGCCAGCGTCCGGACTCCACCAGCAAGGGCACATCGAAGACGATCCAGGGGCGGCCCGCCGCCAGCGCCTCGAGCCGGCGCGTCTCGTCGCCGATCATGGGATGCAGGATGCTCTCCAGGCGTTTGCGGGCCTCGGGGTCGCGGAACGCCAGCTCCCGCATGAAGGCGCGGTCCAGTGCGCCGTCGGGCGCCTGTGCCGGGGCACCGAAGGCGGCGACGATGGCCGGCATGGCCGCGCCCCCGGCGGCGGTGAGGGCGCGGGAGATGGCGTCGGTGTCGATGTGGGCAGCGCCCAGTTCGACGAGGCAGCGCGCGACGGTGCTCTTGCCGCTGCCGATCCCGCCGGTCAGGCCGATGCGCATGGGAGACGCGGGCGAAGCGGGCTCAATGGCCGCCGAGCCACCAGCCCAGCAGGCGTCCGGGCCCGATGAGCAGCACGGCCAGGCCACCGCCCGCGAGGAAGGGGCCGAAGGGCACGTAACGGCCCTCGCGCAGGCTGCTCGTCAGCTTCATGGCGATGCCGACGATGGCACCGATGACCGACGCGCCGAGCACGATGGGCAGCACCATCTGCCAGCCCAGCCAGGCGCCCAGGGCGGCCAGCAGCTTGAAGTCGCCGTAGCCCATGCCCTCCTTGCCGGTGACGAGCTTGAACAGCCAGTACACCGACCAGAGGCTCAGATAGCCCACCAGAGCGCCGATCAACGCCTGGTCGAGGGGGAGGGTCCAGCCGAGCAGCGCGGCCCACAGGCCGGCCCACAGCAGCGGCTGGTTGAGGCTGTCGGGCAGCAGCGTGGTGTCCCAGTCGATGGCCGCCAGGGCCAGCAGCATGCCGGTGAACGCACACCACAGCAGGGCGTGCCAGGTCGGGCCGAACTGCCAGGCCACGGCAGCGAACAGGGCGCCGGTGAGCGCTTCGAGGAGGGGATAGCGCGCCGAGATGGGGGATTGGCATGCCGCACAGCGGCCGCGAAGTCGCAGCCAGCCCACGAGCGGCAGGTTCTCATGCCAGGCCAGCTGGTGGCCGCACGCCGGGCAGCGCGAGCGCGGCGTCACGAGCGTCAGCGGCGGCTGCTGCTCCAGGAGCGGGCCCAGCTTCTCGATCTGCTGCGCGAGCGGGCGGGCCTGGTCCGGCGCCAGGCCGGTGGTGCGTTCCAGCACGGCGGCGTCACCCAGGTGTGCCGCGGCGTCCTGCGTCCACTCCCGCTCCATCATGCGCGGCAGCCGGTGCACCACCACGTTCAGGAAGCTGCCGATGCACAGGCCCAGCAGGCCGAGGGCCCAGGGGCTGAGCAGGTACTGCCATTCAGGCGCGATCGGTCCCAGCATGCTTCAGACCACCTGACCCAGCTTGAAGATCGGCAGGTACATGGCCACCACGATGCCGCCGATGAGGGTGCCCAGGATCACGATCACGAACGGCTCCATCAGGCTGGAAAGCGACTTCACCGCTTCATCCACTTCCTCTTCGTAGAACTCCGCTGCCTTGCCCAGCATGTGGTCCAGGGAGCCCGACTCCTCGCCGATGCCCGCCATCTGGAGGACCATCACCGGGAAGATGCCCGTGGACTGCATGGAGGCCGTCAGAGCGGTACCGGTGGAGACGTCGCGCTGGATCTTCTCCGTGGCTTCGGCGAACACGATGTTGCCGGCCGCGCCGCCCACGGAGTCCAGGGCCTCCACCAGCGGCACGCCGGCCGCGAACATGGTGGCGAGCGTCCGGGTCCAGCGGGCCATCGCGGACTTGTACATGAGGTCCCCGAACACCGGGACCTTGAGCAGCAGCCGGTCCATCGTCCGCTGCATGCTCTCGGAGCGCTTCCAGCTCTGGAAGAAGAAGTAGGTGCCGCCGCCGATCACCCCGAAGATCAGGTACCAGTAGCTGACGAAGAACTCGGACAGCGCGATCACGAACATCGTCGGGGCCGGCAGTTCGGCGCCGAAGGAGGTGAACACGTCCTTGAAGGCAGGCACGACGAAGATCATGATCACGGCCAGCACGGCGAAGGCCACGACCAGCACGGCGATCGGGTAGGTCAGTGCGCCCTTGATCTTCTGCTTGATGGCCACCGTCTTTTCCTGGTAGATCGCCAGGCGGTCCAGCAGCTGCTCCAGGATACCGCCCGACTCGCCGGCCTCGACCAGATTGCAGTAGAGCGCATCGAAGTACAGCGGATGCTTGCGGAAGGAGGCGGAGAGGCTCGTGCCGGTCTCGACGTCCTGGCGGATGTCGTTGAGCAGCTTGGTGAGGCGCGGGTTGGTGGCGCCGCGCCCGACGATGTCGAAGGACTGCAGCATCGGCACGCCCGCGCGCATCATCGTCGCGAGCTGCCGGGTGAACACGGCGATGTCCTTCTGCTTGATGGCCCGGCCACCGCTCGAGCGGCGCTTCTTGACCCGGCTCACCAGGATGCCCTGGCGGCGCAGGGACGCGCTCACCATGGCCTCACCGCCGGCGCGCATCTCGCCGCGCACGACCTTGCCGTTGCGGTCCTTGCCTTCCCATTCGAAGACCTGCTCGTTCACACCTTTTGTGGTGGTGCTCGCGCTTGTCGCCATATTCACTCCCGGGCGTCGAAGGCCCTGTTGTCATTGCCGCCGCTGCGGGCAGCGGTACTGCTGTCTGATCGAGGGACTGGAGCCTACTCGTTCGTGGCCGCCAGGACTTCCTCCAGCGTGGTGACGCCGGCGCGGACCTTCACGAGTCCGGACTGGCGCAGGTCGCGCACGCCTTCCTTGCGGGCCTGGTCGGCGATGTCGAGGGCCGTGCCCTGCGAGAGGATGATGCGCTGGATGGCCTCCGTGATGGGCATCACCTGGTACAGGCCCACGCGCCCCTTGTAGCCGTTGTTGCACATGGAGCAGCCCACGGCGCGGTAGGGCCGCCAGGAGCCGTCCAGCTCCTCGTCGCGGTAGCCGGCGCGCAGCAGCGCCTCGCGGGGGTAGTCCGCGGGGGCCTTGCAGTTCTCGCACAGCCGACGAGCCAGACGCTGGGCGGTGATCAGCAGCACGCTGGACGCGATGTTGAAGGGCACCACGCCCATGTTCATGAGGCGGGTCAGCGTCGTCGGGGCGTCATTCGTGTGCAGCGTGGACATCACCATGTGGCCGGTCTGGGCGGCCTTGATGGCGATGTCGGCGGTCTCCAGGTCGCGGATCTCACCGACCATGATGACGTCGGGATCCTGGCGAAGGAAGGACTTCAGCGCGGCCGAGAAGGTCAGCCCGGCCTTGTCGTTCACATTGACCTGGTTGATGCCCGGCAGGTTGATTTCGGCCGGGTCCTCGACGGTCGAGATGTTGACGCCCGGCTGGTTCAGGATGTTCAGGCAGGTGTACAGCGACACCGTCTTGCCCGAGCCGGTCGGGCCGGTCACAAGAATCATGCCGTAGGGCCGCTGGATGCAGGCCATCAGGCGGTCCTTCTCCTGCTTCTCGTAGCCGAGGGCGTCGATGCCCAGCTTGGCCGAGGACGGGTCCAGGATACGGATCACGATCTTCTCGCCGAACAGCGTCGGCAGCGTCGAGACCCGGAAGTCGATGGACTTGGAGCCGAACTTGAGCTTCATGCGGCCGTCCTGCGGCACGCGGCGCTCGGCGATGTCCAGCCGGGAGATCACCTTGATGCGGGAGGAGAGCTTGTCCTTGATGGCGACGGGCGGCTGGGTGATCTCGCGCAGCTCGCCGTCCACCCGGAAGCGGACGCGGTAGTGGTACTCGTAGGGCTCGAAGTGAAGGTCGGAGGCCCGCATGTTGATGGCGTCCACCAGCATCTTCTGCAGGAAGCGCACCACGGGCGCATCCTCGACATCCGCCATTTCCGGCGTCTCTTCCTGCGGGGAGGCGTCCTCCTCGGCGATGTCGAAGTCGAAGTCGCCGCCGGCGATGGACTCCAGCGCCTCGGTCGTGTTGGACGTCGAGCCTTGCAGCAGCTTCTGCAACTTGTCGTGCTCGACGATCACCCATTCCGGCGAGAGCTGCGTGGCGAACTTGATCCGCTCCACGACCTCGGGCTCGGTCGGGTCGGCGCCGCCGATGAAGAGGCGGTTGCCGCGCCGACCCAGGGCGATGACCTGGTACTGCAGCGCGAGCTTGGTGTCGATGATGTTGTGCGGCAGCCGCTGCGGGTCCAGGGCGTTCAGGTCCAGGAGCGGCACGGCCAGGGCGCTGGACAGCGTGTGCGCCAGCTCGCTGGGGGCGATGAGGTTGGCACCGATCAGCGCATTGACGAAGCTGATCTTCTTCTCGCGCGACTGGCGCACGAGGTCCTCGGCCTGCTTGGCGGGGAGCTTGCCGGCATGCACGAGCACGCGCGCCACCCCGGACAGCATGGATGATGGGTCGACCAGCGTTGAATCGGCTTGCATGACGAGCGGTGTGATTCCCAACGAATATCAGCGGAGTGTCTGCATGCACCGGCGCGCGGCACTGCCGGCGTGTGGTTCGCGACCCCCAACTGGCACTGTAAACCGAGCCTGGACCCTCTGCGGCACTGGAAAGCCCGGGAATTCCTTGCAATCACACCACATTGGCCGCAGATTTGCGACCAGTTGTGTCTTGCGCGTCCAAACGAAAACGGCGCCCGAAGGCGCCGTTGGTCTTATCTGGTACTGTCGAACCTTTTCGGAGGCCTTGTCGGCCCTCCGGTTCGGCTTGATCGGATCGCTGCAGGGAGCGATGCACGCTTGGATGCATCCACGGCCACGATCCGGCAAGACTTGAATTCCTGGTCGGGGTGAGAGGATTCGAACCTCCGGCCTCTACGTCCCGAACGCGCCCTGAGCCAGCCTAGACCCGCTCCTGTTGCGGGTGCCCGCATTGTAAATCAAGCACTTGCGCCCGCCTTCGCGCCGATGCGCGCAGCTTCGCACGGTGGCAAGTGGTGGCGGCCTGCCACTAATTTGCCACTACGGGCCGGCGGACCACGCCGCCCTTTCAGGGTTGCTCGAAGGTCCAGCCGCGCGCCCTGGCGCGCTCTGCCAGGGCCTGCGCCTTGGCCTTCACCCTGCCGGCTGAGCCGAGGGTCGTGAAGTCGATGACCGCGTGCTCGGGGAACGGCTCCGGGTCCGGTCGCCAGCTCAGCCCCACGGCACCCACCTCGCCCTCGCTGACCGAAACGGTGCCCACTGCCTTGAGACCCTGGGTGCCCGTGTAGTGGAAGAAGCTTGCTTCCGCCGTCATCAGGGCGCCGTCGTACACCGACAGCAGGCCGGAATCCTTCGGCGTCGGGTTGAAGGCCTGGCTGCTGACTCGGCCCTCTTGCACCCACGACGGGTTCACTTGTCGGTGCAGCAGGTGTTGTTCGTCCGTCATGCTGTGCCGTTTTGGGCTTCGGTGTACCGCTGGACCAGGCCGGCCAGCGCCTCCCACTGTTCCGCCTTGTCGAGTTCCAATCGGGCCTCTTCGAGAACCTCCCCATCGGCCGTGCGCGACACCAGCACCTCGGCCACACGGGTGTTCAGGTCGAGCTCGGCGGACAACGATGCTTCAGCAGTGCTCCACTCGAACTGCACCCCGCCTTCCGGGGTCGGGTACGCGTAGGGCAGCGCAGCTTCGTCTGGCCACGCGTCAGTCCAAGCCTTGGACAGCCAGGCCAGACCGGACGGAGAAGGGCGCAGCCCCTGGCCATCCATCCAGCCATCACGCAGCAGCGCCAGGCTTTCGAGCCGCGCAGGAACGTCGAGGGCGTCCAGCGGTTCGATGCGGGTGACCTGCTCGATGCGCTTGCGGCTGTCCGACTGGTCGCGGACGACCGCGCCTTCGACCATCACCAGAGACTCGCCGTAAGCGCCCAGTGCGCTGTGTGCCGCATCCCGCAGCTCTTCGCTGAAGTAGCCTGTCACCTTCTCGCCGCTGATGAGCTTCAGGGTGAAGGTCTTGTTCTCCATGTTCAGTTCGGACATGGACCCGCGAACGGACTCTTCCGTCCGGTAGACGGTGGCGGACTTCAGGACCAGGGTCTTGCGCACCCGGTTGTCGTAGACGACGACATCGTTCGCCGCCGTCGCCCGCGTGAACTCGACCCGTTCGTCTTCCCGCAGGAAGCGGCCGAACTGGTCGAAGTAGGCCAGGAGCGGCTTCGGCAGCAGGTCATCGACCGACTGGCCTTTGGAGGCGGCGTCGATGGTGTCCAGCACCCGGTCTCTGGCCTTGTCGAACCACTCGGAAAAGGCGTCATGGACCAGGCTGCCCTGCGGCAGGGGGCGCTCCAGCACAGGCACTGCGCTGCCGGACTCCACCTGAGTCAGGTGGATGGAGAAGTTCTGTGTGAACCCTCTCGGGGTCCGCTTACGACGCGGGAACTGCTCCAGATACAGCCACCGTGCGACTTCCACGATGAGGCCCTCGAACGCCGCCCAGTCCTTCAGGACCTCCACGGGTATCGAGTGCGCGTCGAATCGTTTGCCGACGAGGCGAGGTTTCAGAAATTCAGTGTTCACGCGACTTGCAGAGGGCGGTTTGCGCCAGCAGCCATGCTGCGAGGCGACGAATGCCACCCAGCTAATCATGGTAGCACCGGCCTTCGGACGGTCGCCGAAGCTGGCCAGCGATGGCGGAGCACTTCGCGCCGGCGGACGAATCGCGCCACCAGCTTTGGGCGGCTAAAACCCAAAACTATACGTCGGACCTTCATTTCCGAGTCCGACCGTGAACTTCGCTGCTGCCTTCAAGCCCCTGACCAAGGACGACATCGCTGACGTGCTCGGCGTCTCCGGTCGCACCATCGAGAACTGGGTGAACGACGGCACGCTGCCCGCGCCGAAGCGACTGGGCAACCGCGTGTACTGGCACCCCGGCGTCTTCTTCGGATGGCTCGAACAGCGCCTGGTTGACGATAGCGCTAGCGTCGAGGCTCAGTCAGTCGCCCCGGAGCCTGTGCCGGCCACGCGGCGTACAGCCAGCCCGCGGGGCGGGAAGCCGGCGAAGACCGAGGTCGAGCGGCTGCGAGCTCGCGACCATGCCAAGCTGAGCGCGCTGATGGGCTGAATGGGCGAGCCCACGAAGCAAAGCGGCACCAGGCCTGATGGCTTGGTGCCGTTTGGTCCTTGGGGCTGTCGCCCCCGGGTCTTGGCTGCTTCGCGCTGTCAGCGCAGCGGGTTCTCCAGCCCGCGCCACACCCGTTCGCACGCGTCCACCAGCGTGGCGTTCTCCAGCGGCGACAGGCCTTCCAGTTTGACAAGCAGGGCTCGCAGCTCGCTGTCGGGGTGTAGCTCATCGAGCGCCTCGATGCCCAGGTCGTCGGCCACCATCGTCGAGACCGTGGTCAACCGGTGCCAATGCCACGCTGGGGAGGGCTCGCAGCTCAGCAGGACTTCCCACTCGCGCTCCGTGAATCGACCGCGCAGCCCGTCTGTCGCGTGCTTCACCAGCTCGAAGAAGCGCTGTGCGGCTTGTTCGACGATGAGGCGGGAGGAGCATGCATTGCCTTCCCCTTGCCTGGCGGCTACGCCCCGCAGCACGGTGGCGCGGCGGGCGGTCTGATGCTCGTCGTAGAACGGTTCGCCGTCTGCGACAGCAGTGGGCTCGAAGCCGCAGTGAAGGCAGGTGGCTCGGATGCGGGGCAAGACCGCGGCCTTGATGCCGGGAAAGGATTTCCAGGCGGTGGCCAGGGGCAGTTGAGTCTCGTTCATGTTGAGGTTCCTACGAGGTTGAGGGTGCGGCGGCGTTCTGGCCGCCTGCGTGTTCCAGCGCCGCGATGTCCGCAGCTGCTGGGCAGGTCCACCATCGAGAACGGGGTCGAACGGATGTTCCGGGGAGCGAAGTCGTCGCCGACCCCGCTCCCCTGCGCCTAAGTCAAACCAGGCACTCAGCCCGCGCCGCGCTTCGCTCGCTCGACGGCCGCAGCGGAGGCGTGCCGTCGTCCTCAGCGTCGGCCGGCGGGTTGCCGATGCCGGCCGGCACCAGCACCGCCTTCACGCTGACGCCTGCGAAGCGCTGCTGTCCGCGCGTCGCGCCAGGCAGCGTCAACAGTGCGGCCTTCCAGGTGCCTCGTGCCCACGCCGTGCCCTGGAACAACTGCCGGGCGCCGACGTGGTGCTCGGACGACGCCACCGCCAGGGTCCAGGTCTCGCGCTGGCGGTCGAACAGGGCCCGCACGCCCAGCATGGCCAAGTGCTTTTCCAGCGCCGCCAGGGTGTTGCGGTCGGCGTCGCCAGACACCAACGTCTGCAGCGCCTCGCGCACCCGGGTGTAGAGCTTGGCGGTCTTGCCGTCCGCTTCGACCCGAACCACCACCTTGCGGTCCAGCATCGCGGCGAGGCACGCTTCGCCGTGCGACTCGTGCTCGTCCTGCGGCACCACGTTCAGCCCCCACTGCGCAATCAGCGCAGCCAGGTCACGCAGCGCCGGCACCGTGTCGTGCTTCAGGGCGATGTAGCCGGCTAGCAGCGGGCTCCACGTGTCGGCTCGCCGGTCAGGGTGCCCGATGTCTTGCAGCATGCGGTGCACCGCTGCGCGGGCGTCGCGCATCACCTGCCAGCGCGCCACCAGCAGCCGCCGCAGCCTCGCGCCCAGCTCGCCGGGCTGCACACCGCTGGCCGGGTCGAGCAGCGGGCTCTTCGTCATCCCCGCGCGCTGCTTCGGCACCATCGACAGCCGCACCGAGCGACTTTCCAGCGCCGGTTCGAGCTCGGGCAGGTGGATGCCGCAGAGCACCACACCGGCCGGCGCGTTGAAGTACTGCACCTTGCCACCGATGATGCGCGAGAACTTGCCCTTGCCTGGCGTCTTGGTGAAGCCGCTGTTGAACACCTCAGCCAGCTTCAGCATCTCGCCCTTGCTGACCTTCAGCGGCTCGAACTCGTCGCAAATCATCGCCAGCGACGCGTCCTTCACCGCGTGCAGCACCTGCGCCACCGTCGGAACACCGTCACGCCGTACCGCCTGCCTGCCGAGCAACGCGGTCTGCAGGTCGACCCAGGTGGTCTTGCCCGAGCCGCGTTCCGCCGTGACGATGAGCGAAGGGCTGTGCGGCAGCACCGCACCCATCGCCGCGCTGGCCAGCCAGCCCAGCGACACCGCCGCCCCGTGCTGCTGCTCGAAGCCGAACGACTCGAACGTGCTCTCGACCAAGTGCACATCGGCTGCCGATGCCGAGGGCGTCGAAGCGTCAAAGCCGAGACTCTCGCCGGCCACGTACACCCGCTGCCTGGTGGGCGTCGTGTCCACCGCTGCACCGGCTTCGTCGTACACCGACTTGCCGTAGTTGATGACCAGCTTGCCGTCGTCGACATACAGCCCTGGGCCGCGAACGGTGTCGGCCTGCGCCGGACCGAACGCATCGCAGCCCAGCCGGATTTCATCGGCAAGCGCATCAGACGAGAAGACGCGCTTCCGGGTCTTCGGGTCCATCGCGCTGTAGTTGTCGTAGCAGTACGCGGCGCCCAGCTTCGTCAGCAGCGATGCGTCGTCCAACTTGCCTGGTAGCGTGACGAGCTGGCCGGTTTTGCGTGACAAGACGCGGTAGCTGCCGTTCAGGTCGTAGCCGGCGACATCGAATCCGCCGCCGGGGTGAATCAGCTCAGCAGGGGACGGCGAGGGGGGCACCACCTTCAGTGCCGGGGCTGCCGCAGCCTTGTGGCTGCCGAACAGGGCGCTCAGGATTTTGTTGTTGCTCATGTTGAAGTCTCCAAAGACGAAAGTCCTGCCGGCGACGCCGCCGGCAAGACTTGATGTGTGAAGGGGAGCGCCGCCGAAGATTCAGGCAGCGCAAGTCTGCAGCTCAAGGCCAGAACGGCTGGCGCATGCGGGGCACGAGGTGCCCAACGCCGAGCCCGTCGAACGAGTGGCGTCTACTGGCGCACCACGGAGCTGTGGGGCCAGGCCTTGGAAGTTGGGAGTTGGCTTGTCGGCGCCGACCCCAGGGCGCGAAGGCTAGTTAGTCTGTTCTAAGCGCGGGTCTGGGGTATGCCGACAGGCAAGGATTTTTAAAGAACACGACCCCGATGCCACCAGCTTGGGTGGGGGGAGCGTGTTCTTGCGCGGGAGGTGCGCTGATGAAGTAAGCCGAACTGTATCGTCGCCGCGCAGCCTGGCAAGGCAATAGTTCACGGCCGGCCATGGTGGCTGGCCGTCACCAGCGACCGTCTTGCAGACCGTCGCCAAGACCGAGACGGTAGAAGCAGACGCTTCCACCGTGGGGGAACGGGGCACCCCGGCTCACGGTCGCTAGGGCGACACGCCGTGTCTCGGGCTGGACGCCCTCGTCCCCTTGCCAATACCGCGCCCCATCCCGCTGACTCTGCACGGCAGAGCCAACGGGCGGGCAACCCGCCCGCTGCTTGCCTTTGGTGTCGCTGTTCGCGCCACCGGCAGGCGCCTCCTGGACGTCGGCCATCGCCCGGGTTGCCCGCCCGCCTTCAGCGGGTGGGGCGGGGCTTCGCCCCCACTGCGTCACCGGCCCGTGGGCGGGCCTGATTTCGCTGGGGCGAAACCTGACTTGTGGCGCCCCCTGCCGCGCGTTGACCGTGTTGGCACGGTGCAGCGCGCGGTGCTGCGGCTGGACGCCTTGCCCCACGTCCTGTGGCGTGGCACCCCCGAGATGCGCCGAACCAATCCCTATCATGGGCGCATGGATACAAAAGCAACATCGGCTCAAGCGTTCATCGAGCGCTGGCAGGGAGTTACCGCGAGCGAGCTGGCCACCGCTCAGACCTTCGTCATGGACTTGTGCGAGCTTCTGGGCGTGCCCAAGCCGCACCCGACGCCCGCGCAGGACTACATGTTCGAGCGCCCCGTCACCTTCAGCCATGGCGACGGCTCCAGCAGCGCCGGCCGCATCGACTGCTACAAGCGTGGCCACTTCGTGTTGGAGGCCAAGAAGCTCAAGGCCGGCTCGCACACCAAGGGCTTCGATGACGGCTTGTTGCGTGCCCGCAGTCAGGGCGAAAGCTACGCCCGCGCGCTCCCGGCCGATGAAGGCCGCCCGCCGTTCGTCATGGTGGTGGACGTGGGCACCGTCATTGAGGTCTACGCGGAGTTCAGCCGCAGCGGCGGCACCTACACACCTTTCCCTGACCCGCGCAGCCATCGCATCCTGCTGGCTGACTTGGCAAAGCCCGAAACGCTGGAGCGACTGCGCAAGATTTGGACCCAACCGGACGACCTGAACCCGGCACTCATCGCGGCCAAGGTCACCCGTGATGTGTCCAACAAGCTGGCATTGCTGGCGCGGTCGCTGGAACAGGCTGGCCATGCGCCACAGGTCGTGGCCGCCTACCTCTCGCGCTGCCTTTTCAGCATGTTCGCGGAGGACGTCGAGCTGCTACCCAAGGGCTCCTTCCAGGCGCTGCTGCTGCAGCACCGCGAGAACCCCGCCACCCTGCAACTGATGCTGCGCAGCCTGTGGGCCGACATGGACCGGGGCGGCTTCTCGGTGGCGCTGGTGCAGTCGGTGCTGAAGTTCAACGGCAAGCTGTTCAAGGGCGACAGCGCCGATGGCTACAGTCTGCTTCTCACGCCCGAGCAAATCGACCTGCTGGTGCAGGCCGCTCGTGCCAACTGGCGCGAGGTCGAGCCCGCCATCTTCGGCACCCTGCTGGAACGCGCGCTGGACCCCAACGAACGCCACGCGCTGGGCGCCCACTACACCCCGCGTGCTTACGTTGAACGGCTGGTGCTGCCCACCGTCATCGAGCCCTTACGTGCCGAATGGGCCAACACCCAGGCCGCTGCGCTGCTGCTGGCCCACGAGGCCGCCGAGCTGGAGGCCAACCCGCCCGCGGTGAAGACCAAGAAGGACTTCGCCGCGCTCGACCGGCACAACGCCGCAGTGCGCGCCAAATGGGCTGAGGCCCGCCGGCAGGTGAAGGACTTCCTGCACCGACTGTGCACCCTGCGCGTGCTGGACCCGGCCTGCGGCAGTGCCAACTTCCTGTACGTGACACTGGAGCACCTGAAGCGCCTGGAGGGTGAGGTGCTGAACCAGCTCAGCGCCCTGGGCGACAAGCAGGACGCGCTGGACCTGGCCGGCGAGACCGTCACGCTGCAGCAACTGCGCGGCGTGGAGCTGAACGAGCGCGCCGCCGCCCTCGCCGAGCTGGTGCTGTGGATTGGCTTCCTGCAGTGGCACATCCGAACTCAAGGGCGTGCCAACGTGGCCGAGCCCGTGGTGCACGACTACGGCAACATCGAGCACCGGGACGCCGTGCTGGCCTACGACCGCCAGGAGCCGATGACCGACGCCACCGGCAAGGTGCTGACTCGTTGGGACGGCGAGACCGTCAAGCCGCACCCCGTGACGGGCCAACCCGTGCCTGACGAGGCCGCCCAGGTGGTGCAGTGGCGCTACGTGAACCCCCGGCAGGCCGAGTGGCCCAAGGCCGACTTCATCGTAGGGAACCCGCCCTTCATCGGCAACAAGCGCATGCGGGTGGCCCTGGGCGACGGCTACGCCGACGCCCTGCGCGCCGCCTGGCCCGAGGTGCCCGAGAGCGCCGACTTCGTCATGTACTGGTGGCACAAGGCCGCCGAGGCGGTCCGCCAGGGCCAGGCCGAGCGCTTCGGCCTCATCACCACCAACAGCCTGACTATGATTTTCAACCGGCGGGTGATTGAGGCGCACCAGACCGCCATCCCGCCGCTGAGCCTAGCCTACGCCGTGCCCGACCACCCGTGGGTGGACAGCGCCGACGGCGCGGCGGTGCGCATATCCATGTCAGTGGGCGTGCGCGGTACCGGCGAAGGCAAGCTGCAGACCGTCAGTCAGGAGACGGAAGCGGAAAACGGCGAGGTCGCGGTAGAAATGATGACCCGCCAAGGTGTCATTCACGCCGACCTGAAGGTGGGGGCGAATGTCGCCGGGGCTATCCGTCTGCAGGCCAATGCCGGGCTTTCCAGCCGAGGGGTCATACCGCATGGGGCCGGATTTCTCGTTACCCCTGCGGAGGCGCAGAACCTGGGCTTGGGCACGGTCGCCGGTTTGGAGAAGTACATCCGTCCGTACCGGAATGGGCGGGACCTAACGGGGACGCCGCGTGGGGTCATGGTGATTGACCTTTTCGGGCTCCAAGCCGACGAAGTCCGGTGCCGCTTTCCGGCTGTTTATCAGTGGCTGTTGGAGCGGGTCAAGCCCGAGCGCGACGCGAATCGCGACCGGCAGTTTCGGGAGAAGTGGTGGCTCCACGGCAGGTCACGGGGAGAGATTCGTCCCGCCTTGTCTGGACTACCTCGCTACATCGTGACCGGCCAGGTGGCCAAACACCGGGTGTTTCAGTGGCTGGACGCCTCCATCCTGCCGGACGACAAGCTCATCCTCGTGGCCAGCGGCGATGCCTTGCACCTGGGTGTGCTGTCTAGCTCTGTGCACGTGGGCTGGGCTTTGGCCGCTGGCGGTTTGCTGGAGGACCGCCCGGTTTACAGCAAGTCCACCTGCTTCGAGGCGTTCCCCTTCCCCGACCTGGACCCGGCCGGGGCGCTGGCCGAGCGCATCCGCTCGTTGGCCGAGCAAATCGACGCCCACCGCAAGGCCCAGCTCGCGGCCCACCCGGACGCCACGCTCACGGCCACGTACAACGTGCTGGAGAAGCTGCGCAGCGGCGAGGCGCTGACCGCCAAAGAGAAGGTGGTCCACGAACACGGCCTGGTGGGCGTGCTCAAGAGCCTGCACGACGAGCTGGACGCTGCCGTGCTGCAGGCCTACGGCTGGGCCGACCTGACCCTGCCGGCCGACACCGACACGCTGCTGCTGCGGCTGGTGGAGCTGAACGCCAAGCGCGCGGCCGAGGAAGCGGCCGGCACGGTGCGGTGGCTGCGCCCGGAGTTCCAGCAGGCGGGGCAAGGCGAGCAGGCGGCCCTGGAGACCGGGGCGGAAGGCGCCGACGAGGGCGAGGATGAGAACGCCGAGGCGAAGCCGACCAAGGCCGCAGTGGTGCAGCGCCCGTGGCCCACGGGGCTGACCGAGCAAATCAAGGCGGTTGCCGAGGTGCTCGCCAGCGCCGGGCGCAGCCTAGACCTCGAAGGGCTGGCCGGGCACTTCAACGGCCGGGGTCGCTGGCGCGACCGCCTGCCTACGCTGCTGGACACGCTGGTTGCCTTGGGCCGAGCTCGCGCGGTCGACGGCCAATGGGTCGGCGTAGGCCTTTAGCCGCAGGCCGCGAGTCGAAACACCGTCACGCTGTAACGTTACCGGGTGACCACCACCCGGTGAGCGTTACCGCGTGACCACCACCCACGAATAACCAAAGTCCTTCAGACCAGAAGCGGCTGCAGAAAACGTGTTCTGAGAACCGAAGAAGAAGCCGCCCTGCGGGCGGCTGTCGCCCGGTGAAGAGCACCCGCAAGGCAGGAGGGCCTGGGCTGCGGGCGACGCAAGGGCGGGCCAGGCCCGCCCCGTGTCAGGCAGGCTGAAGCCTGCAGAAGTGCGCGAGTGTGGCGAGCGCCTGGCCCGTCGCCGGGCTCAAGTTCCTGCCCGTCGGGCCGATACCTGCGTGACGGAAGGCATCGGCCCAACAGTCAGAAACTCTCATGTCCCAGCGCTACTTCACCTGGCAGGTGCTCTCCTTCTCGGGCGGCTTGCTGTTCTTCGTCGGACTGTTCTTCTTGCCGAGTGACAAGCTGTTGGGCCTGCGCGTGGACGTGCTGGCCATCCGCTTGGGCTTCGTCTTCGTCGTAGTGGGCGTCCTTTGGGGCTTCGTACGGGGGGTGAAGCGCCTCCGCGGACCCGGCAGCCTGAGCGAGCGCCTCGGCTGGTCCGCTCAAGCAGGCCACGGCTTCGATGACGACGATGGTCATCGCCGACGGAGCAGCAGCGATGGCCACCGGGGGCCGGCGTTCAACGTCGACGGTACGCCCATGGCCAACGCCCATGTCGACGTGAACGGGAATGCCTATGGCTTCTCCGACCACCGTCACGACGCTGGCGGCTTCTCCAGCGGCGGTTCGTTCGGCGGCGGATTCAGCAACTCGCGCTGGTGACCGCCATCCGTCGCTGATGGCGCTGCCTTCTGAGCCAGCGCGCGGCGCTGCTGCCGCGCCAGCTTGCGTGACGTGATTTCGGCTGCACCGTCCTTGATGCGCTGGCGGTCGGGGCACAGGAACAGCACCTTGAAGCCCTGGCCAAGCGGCTCTCGGCGGATGAGGCCCAGCGTTTCCAGGTCAGCCAGATGGCCGCGGACAGCCCGCTCGTCCTTGCCCGTGAGCTTGGCGATGTGCGGCCCGGCGTAGGTCGTGTTGCCCTCGTAGTGGCAGGAGGCGAGAGCGAGGTACACATACATGGCCGCGTTGTCGATGCAGTCGACCACGTTGAACAGCATCGCCCGCGGCAGGCAGAAGTACCCGCCTTTGCCGTAGCGCTCGAACCAGCGGTCGTTCTCGGTGCTGGCGATGCGGTTGCGAGGGCGCTTCATGCCTTGCCCCCTTCGGTGAGCTCGCGTTCCAGCCAGGCTTCAACCTCGGCCACGTCGAAGAACGACAGCCGGCTGCCGGCCAGGTGGCGCGGGGCCGGGAAGGCGCGCTGCGCAATCCAGTTTTCCAGGGTGCGGGTCGAGACGCCGAGGGCTTCGACCAGCGCGGACTTGGGGATGAACTTGTCCATCGAGATGCTCCAGATGACGGGTGCGCCCGTCGGGCGAAGCGCGGCGAAACTGCCGGCTCGATGGAGTGAAGCCCCCCGCTTTTAGCCTTCGCGCGATGACGCGCAGGCACTCGGCACGGCGGTGGCCGGTGAGACGGTGGCTAGACAGTGGACATACCACCGGAAGCCACCATGAAAGTCTCGACCACCGACCTGCTGGGCGTGTTGGGCGCCGCGCCCGCCGCCGCGTCACCATCACGTGCACCTCGGCAGACCACCAGCCGCAGCGGGCGCGAGCAAGCCCGCGCCAACGAGCTGAAGTGCATGCGTGTCGTCGCCCATCACGGGCACGTCCGCGTCGCCGAGTTGGCCCGCGCCGTCTGGCCCAAGGCGCGGTACGCCGAGCAGGTCTGTCGGCGCGTTGCCAGCCGGCTGGTTACTGAGGGCCTGCTGCTGGAACGCCGTAACGCGCTGGGCTCGCGCAGCCTCTGCCTGACCCGTGTCGGCGCCACCTGGCTGGAGGCCCGTGGCATCGAGGCGCAGCACACGTTGGACCTGTCGAGTGTTTCGGGCAGCACCTTCTTCCACCGGACGCTGGCCACGCGTTACCTCGTCGAGCGCCAGGTCGAGGGTTTCCAGACGGCCGGGGAGTACCTGCTGCTGCGGCGCAAGGCGCCGTTCCCGGTGGACCGGATGGTGAAGATGCTGCGCAAGATGCCCGACGGTGCCGTCTGGCAGCGCCGGGCCGACGGGCCGGCGACGGTGGAGGTGTGCGAGGTCGAGGCCGCCCGCAAGGCGCTGCCGCACCTCGCGGCGTGCCTGCGGTGGGCAGAACTCGTCGGCCAGCCGCTCGACCAGGCCGGCGCCTACCGGCTCGGGGGCTTGGTCTTCGTCTACGACCGCGAGCTGAACCATGCCCGCCGCATCCTGCTGGCCGCCACTTCGCTGTGGGGGCATCGCCCCCTGCAGGAACGCGTAACGCTGGAACGCCGGGTCAAGCTTGTCGCGGTCGAGCTGCGCGACCCGCTGTTGTGGGTCGGTTCCAGCGTGACGACGTTACACCACCTGAGGCAGCGCGCCGTTTAAAACCTGGGCGCTACCCTAGGTAGACCCTCAGACGATGACCCGCAGGCAATCGGGACAAGCTGATTAGGCGCGTTCCCGCGCGCCCGTTCGTGGCCTCGGCCCCGTCCGGAAAATGCACTGTACGGCCCCGCAAGGGGGGAGAGGCGCCTTCGGGCGCCTCTCTTGTGTACGACCGTTGCCGGGTCAGGTCGTCCGCGCCACGGGTCGAAGAATCTGCGCGGCTTCTTGCTGGCGTCCACGCAGCTGGCGGCCGAGCTTCGCGCGCTCATCGCCTTCTGCGGCGACGTATGCGGAACGGGTCTCATGCAGCTTTCGATGGCGCTCGTTTGGCAGCCGCAGTTCTTCACCGACGATGACCGCGCCGGTGACACTCTTAGGCGCGCCAGCAGCGAAGGTGGCCGACTTCTTGCCCTTGGACTTCAAGCCATGGCGAGCAATGAGCATGCGTACTTCACCCAGTAGGCGCTTTGTGGCGTTCGGACCTGAGAGCGCGATGTCGTCGACGTAGATGGTCAGCTTGCAGCCTGAGGCAACTGCGAGCTTGGCGATGTCCTCGAACAGCCCCCTCGCGGCGAAGAATGCCACCCGGCCGCTCAGCGGACTTCCGGTAGGCAGATGCAGTTGCCTGTAGCAACAGATGTCGGCCAGCCGGTCCGCGACATCGGCGGCGCACTCGAAGTCGCGCACGAACATCCGGAACACCATGGCCCGGGTCACGCTCGGATAGAACTTGTTGATGTCGGTCTTGATGACCGGGTGGTTACCGAGGTGCTGCCGCGCGTTGTCCGCATACGAACGGCCCTTCTGCGAGAACACGTAATCTGGGACCTCAATGCGTGCGAGGAGGTCGGCGATGACCTTGTGCACTGCCGCCATCCAATGGATGGGCGCCTGGATTTCCCGGTCCTTCGGCCCCTTCCAGACCCGGAAAGATTCGGCAGCCAGAAGGTCCGTCACCGACTCCCACTTGACGCCGATGACGTCCTCAAACCGCCCCTTGCCGCGCAAGCGGAAGAGCGGCGACTGATTCAGCGCGTAGGCCTTACGCGGCGCGCTCGACGGCATCGCGTTCCTGAAGCCACTCAAGCAGCCTCAGTATCTTGTCCGCCGCCGCCACCCGCAGCTTCGCCCCGGGCTTTCGGTCCTCATTGATAGACTCCGAGAACAAGAGGATGGAGGACACGGGCATCTTGAAGACCTCGGAATACCGCTCCAGCAGGTCCAGCCCGGGCGTCTTGTCGCCTTTCTCCAGCTCGCTCAGGTACGAGTTGGAAATCCCAAGGCGCTTGGCCAGCTCCACTTGGGTGTACTGGTGGTAGGTCCGAAGCAGCTTCAGGGCGCGATTCAACATGGCATGCCTCTCGAATTTGAAATAAAGGGGTGACGAATCACCGAAGCAGGAAGTCAATCAGCTTGGCGACCATCGAGACCAACCGGACCACCGAGGTGGCCAGCCGGAACGTCTCAGGACGCACCCACCAGGACTTCTTGCGTTGCTTCTTCGTCGCCCGCCGCTGAGGAGGCTTTAGAACGTCAGTCATGACGGTTCCTTTCGGCTGCACCAAACAACGCACACGGAATGTGTGCGCCGTGGCTGTCGCCCGCAACCGAACAGAGCAAAGCGGCGAGTTGACCCCCTTCACTTCCAGATGCCTGCCCGGGGTCGCCCGGGCAGGCTCGCACCGGCCCCAACCGTACCGCGCACCGGAGGACCGGCACCGTGCGGCGTGGGCTTGCGAGTAGTTAGAGCCTTTCGGCTCCACAGGGCGCTGTAGCACCCCAACAGTCGACAGTTATCTCTGTCAGCCTCGGGGCGGAGTGTAGCCGAAGAACTTCGCCCAGCGCAAGCTGTGTTTCGCTGCCAGCGAAATGCTGATATGACCCCGCTAAGGGGTCTCCCCTCGCGCCGCGCAACCGTTCGCACGCTGCAGCGTGCCCTCCCGCCTGGCATCCCCAGCTTCCTGTCGTGCAGCCGGGGTGTGCCCCTTCCAGGCCTGCGGCGGTTGCGCTCTTCTACCCCCGGTCTCGCCGACGGGCACGGGGTGCCACACGCACCCCCAGCCCTAAAGGAGCAAGACATGGAAGGCAAGAAGCAGCAGCGCGACCTCTACGCCGAGGTCACCCGTCGAATCGTTGAGGCCCTGGACCGGGGCGTCCGCCCCTGGTCGTGCCCGTGGTCCCGTAGCGCCGCAAGCGGCGGCATGCTGCCCCGCCGGCACGGCGGCGAGCCGTATCGCGGCGTGAATGTCCTGCTGCTGTGGAGCGCAGCGATGGAGCGCGGCTTCGCGTCGCGTACCTGGTTGACCTACCGCCAGGCCGAGGCGCTGGGCGGGCAGGTTCGCAAGGGCGAGCGCGGCACGATGGTGGTCTATGCCGGTCAGTTCAGCCCCAGCAAGGAGGGCACCGAGGCGGCCGAAGGCGAAGCCCCGGCACGGCGGGCGGTGGCTTTCCTGCGCAGCTACACGGTCTTCAACACCGAGCAGGTGGATGGGCTGGCCGCGCCAGCTGCACCCGAAGCGCCCGAGGCCGTCCAGCCCGACGCCGACGCGCTGGCCCTCGTGGCGCGGTCAGGCGCGACGATTCGCCACGGCGGCGACCGGGCGTTCTACGCACCGGGGCCCGACCTCGTGCAGATGCCCGAGGCTTCGCGCTTCCGCGACGCCGCCGCGTACTTCGGCACCCTGGCGCATGAGCTCGTGCACTGGACCGGCCACCCGGACCGCCTGGCGCGCCAGTTCGGCCAGCGTTTCGGTGACCAGGCCTATGCGATGGAAGAGCTTGTCGCCGAGCTCGGCGCCGCCTTCGTGTGCGCCGGCAGCCAGCTCAGCCCGGAACCGCGCGAGGACCATGCCGCGTACCTGGCCGAGTGGCTGGCCGTGCTGAAGCACGACAAGCGCGCCATTTTCACCGCCGCAGCCCAGGCGCAGCGCGCGGCCGACCTGCTGTGCGGCGTCGAGCCGGTGCAGGTCGAGGCAGCCCCGTAACGCGAAAGGCGCCCGGTGGGCGCCTTTCGCGGGTGACTGCAATTTCAGGTCAACGTGTCAGCCTGCACCGGATTCACGCTGCGCACGTAGCCCTGAATGCCCGCGCGCTGCAGCTCACTGGTTGAGGCTTGGAAGGCATCACGAAACTCTGCGAGCTTCGGCGGTAGGACCGAGAGCGCGGAGCCGGCCGCAAGCTCGATGTTGAATGCTGAAATGGACCCGGCCGGTCCCTGTTCCTTCTCGTCGCTGAAGGGGAGCCGTGACCGTTGCGCTTTGGCCTTCAGCGTCGTCAAGACACTGCCAAGTTCGGCAGCGTCAGTGCCCGATACGATGATGTCGTCCACGTAGACGGTGACAACGAACCGACGGTCGCGACGCAGTTCGTCGAGCCGCTTGCCCAGGGCACTCTTGTGCAGCACCAGCGAAGCCAGCAGCGGCGACTGGACGAATCCATAGGGCAGGATTTGCCTTGCAGGGTCCTCAGGATGTTGGACTGTGCTGGCCGTCGCCATCCGTCGAGCTTCGGTGTGGCTGAAAAACTCCTTGAGCACCCGGGAAACGCGAGAGCGGCTGACGGAACCGAAAAAGTCGGCGATGTCGACCTTGATGAAGCAACTGTTTCGCTGGTGGCGATGCAGCGCGGCAACGTGTCCGCCCTGTCGCAGGTGAAAGTAGTAGCTTGGCGCCTTCCAGCGGGACTCGACGAGCTCCTTGACCTCGATGCCTTCTGCCCGCGCTTCCGGCGAGGGCTCGAAGACCCACCTGCCGGGCTTTCGCTCAAACTTGTGCAGCCACTTGGCGGGCATTGGTCAGCTGATAGTTGAAGACCGCGTTCACGATGGCCGTGATGAGCAGCACGAGTGCCGTACCCATCTCAATCCATGCGAGAACCAGGCGGTCGTTGCGACGATTCTTTTTCATCTCAACGATTCCTTTCACAACCCTGGCGCGCCTAGCGCGCAAGCGCGCGGATGTTCAGCTAACCAATATGGCGTCGCCAACAGGGTTACACCAAGTTGACCAGGACGCCCACAGGAGGTCACAGAGTGACAGTGAAAGGGGACTGCAGGTAGCCGCGGGGCCGCCTACCGCCAGGGCGTTTCCATACTAGCACGGGTCGCTGCCTTTGCCTGCTATTCGGGAGTCACCTCGCGGTTACCGTCCGCCTCAATTGGCCGTGTGCATCAGGCCACCCGGCGCGGGCGGAACTGGACGACATTGCTCGGCTGTTCGTGCGGTTGCTGCGCTGCAGCGTCCGACAAAGGTCGGAGGTTCGCATTGGTCAGGTCGGCCATCGACATGCCAGAGCCCTTGGCCAGTCGGCGGCGACCGCGATGCACCGCTGGGGCGCTGGCACTGGCGAACGCCTGGTCCAGCCGCTTGGCGAGGCTAGGCATGCAGAGGTGGGTGTACCGGAGCAGCATTCGGGTGTCCCGGTGTCCGCTGAACGCTTGCAGGTCCACCAGCGAGAAGCCGCCAGCCAAGCGGCCGCCGCTGTCCGCGACACGGGAGATGGCCTCGTGGCGCAAGTCATGGATGTGCAGCTCGTCGGCCTCAACCAAGCCTGCGACTTGGCAGATGCGTGCCCATGCCTTGCGCAGCGCGTCCACGCTCATCGAGAAGACTCGTTCTTCAGTCCGGGGCAACTGCCGTAGGTGCCCGATGAGCTCGCTGCGCAGTGCCAGCTTGCGAGGGCGCCCGTTCTTCGACTCGGGGATGAACGCGGTCTGGGCCTCGAAGTCCACGTTCTCCCAGGTCAGCGCTAGAGTCTCGCTGCGACGTGCGCCGGTCATCAGCTGGAACTGGATGAAGGTCTCCATCCACGGCACGTGCACATAGCTTGCCTCTGCGCGAGCCAGGTACTCCGACCGCGCGGCCTTGATGAGTGCTTTCCGGCGATACGTCGTTGAGGCAGCCTCAGACTGGGCGCGTTCGGCGGCCATGAGTTCTTCCAGGCGTACTTCGATGGAACGCTGGGCGTCTTCGTTGAAGGCCGCCGTCAGAAGACGCATTTCCTCGTCGCCCTTCAGGCGCCGGTCACGCTCGTTGAAGTACCGAGGCCGGCGGATGCCGTCCATCGGGTTCTTGGCGACCGGGATGCGCCACGTGTCGATGGCCATGCGGCAGACCGCGGAGAACAGGTCGATTTCGCGGTCCACCGTCGGCGCCTCGACTGACTGGCACCGGTCGTCGATGTAGTCGTTGAAGTCCTCCGGGACGACATCGGCGAACGGCTTGCGCACGAAGCACGTGGCCGGGGAAGGCTTGCGAACGCTCTTGCCCGTCGCCCGCCGGAAGGCCTTGCCCGTCAGGCTTGGGTGCGGGTTCTTGTGGGCGGCGAGGATGTCCGCCAGGTCGAGGCGCGCCAAGCCAGCATCGGCCAGGATGGCATTGATGATGTAGCCTTCAACCTCGAACCCCTTGTGACGCGGCGAGACTTCGCGGAGGTACCGGGCCAGCAGGTCGGCTAGCGTAACGCTGCGACCCTTGGCGTAGTCCACGAAGAGGCCGTTACGCCGTTCCAGCTCCACGCGCTGCTTGATGTCGACGGCATCCCCTTCGCTGGACGCGTAAAGGCACTGGCTGCGCTGGCCGGCGCCCCGAACGCGGACGGCATAGCTGTCGTTGGTGCGAGCCAGTCGCGGCTTGTAGCCGCTGGCCTTCAGTTCTGCCACGTAGGCAGCAAGCTCCTTCTCGCGGTTGTACGAGAAGGTGCGGGTCAGGTTCTCGCAGTTCTGGACCGTGACAACGAACCGCGAGCGGTTCTCGATGGACGCCATGACGATGCTCCGATGGTTGTGGAGCAGGGTCTAGGCAGGCTGTTTATCGCGCACCTGCGCGCGGGGCGGCCGAAAAGGCGGCGTGTGCCACTAATCTGCCACTAACGGCGTCCAGAAACGCCGAAGCCCCAGCGTGCTGGGGCTTCGAAGTCCTTGATTTGCAAGGTAATTCCTGGTCGGGGTGAGAGGATTCGAACCTCCGGCCTCTACGTCCCGAACGTAGCGCTCTACCAGGCTAAGCTACACCCCGATTTGTCTTTGCTGCTTTCCTCGGTGCTTCGATCGTTCTGAAAATTTCTCTTCAAGAAGATCTGTTCACCGACAGAAAGGCGAATTCTAGCAGAGCTTCCTGCCACTTGTTAAGAGGTAGCAGAGAAAGTTTTTCGCGAGCATGTTCTGCCTCGCGGCGGGCGGCCTCGCGCGTGGCCTCCAGGGCGCCGGTGGCGCGCACGATCTCGATGATGTCCGGCAGGCGCTCGACCTCGCCGTGCTGGATGGCGTTGCGGATCAGCTCCCGCTGTTCCGCGGTGCCGCGCTCCATGGCGACCAGCAGGGGCAGCGTGGGCTTGCCTTCGCGCAGGTCGTCGCCCACGTTCTTGCCCAGGGCCTGGGTGTCGCCTTCGTAGTCGAGCACGTCATCGATCAGCTGGAAGGCTGTTCCCAGGGCGCGGCCGTACGCGGCGCAGGCATCCTCGACCTCGGCGCTGGCGTCCGCCAGCACGGCGCCCAGGCGGGCGCTGGCTTCGAAGAGCTTGGCGGTCTTGTAGCGGATGACGCGCAGGTAGTCCTCAACGGAGATGTCGGGGTCGTGCATGTTCATCAGCTGCAGGACCTCGCCCTCGGCGATGATGTTGGTGGCCTCGGCCAGCACGTCCAGCACGCGCATCCGGTTGGTCGAGACCATCATCTGGAAGGCGCGCGAATAGAGGAAGTCGCCCACCAGAACGCTTGCGGCATTGCCGAAGAGGGCGTTGGCCGTCTGCTTGCCGCGGCGCAGGGAGGACTCGTCGACGACGTCGTCGTGCAGCAGCGTGGCGGTGTGGATGAACTCCACGACCGCTGCCAGCTCGAAACGCTCGGGTCCCTGGAAGCCCAGTGCATTGGCAAACAGCAGGACCAGCTTGGGGCGCATGCGCTTGCCGCCGGCGTGGACGATGTAGCCGGCAATCTGGTTGACGAGGGCGACATCGGAGGTCAGGCGACGGCCGATGACGGCATCCACCTCGCGCATGTCCGCGTCGAGCGCGGCAAGAACCTCTTGAAGGGGGGACGAGGCAGACAGGGCGTGCACTCTGGGCTCACTATTGGGCGAAGCTGGGATTATAGGAAGCCTGGAGGGGCTCGTCGGGCTTGCATCCTTGCGAGCGCCAGTGCGTCGGCGGCTGCCCACGTCGGCGGCAGGGGTCTTGAATCAGGGAAAGCGATCATGTTATAGTCGCCGGCTCTGCGCGCATTGCGTGCGGGATTTGTGCCTGTGCATTCCCAGGCGCATCGGGGTGGCTGCTTGGCGGCGGCCCCGGGGCGTGATGGTCGAGGTGCCGGGCGGTTTCATTGAAAGGGCTGATATGTACGCGGTCATAAAAACCGGTGGCAAGCAATACAAAGTTGCTGCTGGCGAAAAGATCAAGGTAGAACAGATTGCTGCGGAAGTTGGCCAAGAGATCGTGATCGATCAAGTTCTCGCCGTGGGTAACGGCGCCGAACTGAAGATCGGCACTCCCTTGGTTGCTGGCGCGAGCGTCAAGGCCACTGTCGTGGCCCAGGGCAAGCACGACAAGGTGCGCATCTTCAAGCTGCGTCGTCGCAAGCACTACAAGAAGAGCCAAGGCCATCGCCAGACCTACACCGAGCTGGAAATCAGCGCGGTCAACGGCTGATCCACGCTCTAGCAACAGTTCAAGGAGTAATCCATGGCACAGAAAAAGGGCGGCGGCTCGACCCGAAACGGCCGCGATTCCAAACCGAAGATGCTGGGCGTGAAGGTGTACGGCGGCCAGGCCATCTCGGCCGGCTCCATCATCGTGCGTCAGCGCGGTACCAAGTTCCACGCCGGCACCAATGTCGGCATGGGCAAGGACCACACCCTGTTCGCTCTGGTGGACGGCACCGTGTCCTTCACCACCAAGGGCGAAGCCAACCGCTCGACCGTGGTTGTGACGCCGGTCTGAGTCTTCTGACCTGACCGAAGCGGTGCGGTGGCAGCAGCCGGCCACACCGTTCAGACAGAGCCCCGGCATGCCCGGGGCTTTGTTTTTTCGGCTGCAACCCAGGTGAGGGTCCGGCAGCGGGCCTGCCTTACCATGGCTCCTTCCGCGAGCCCGAGAAGCAAGACATGAAGTTCGTAGACGAAGCCACCATCGATATCGTGGCCGGCAATGGTGGTGCCGGCTGTGCAAGCTTTCGCCGCGAAAAGTTCATTCCCTTCGGTGGGCCGGACGGTGGCGACGGTGGTCGTGGTGGCAGCGTGTATGCCGTGGGCGACCTGAACCTCAACACCCTCATCGATTACCGCTACGCGCGCCGCCATGAGGCGCGCAACGGCGAGGCCGGTCGCGGCTCCGACCAGTACGGTGCGGCCGCCGACGACATCGTGCTGCGCATGCCGGTGGGCACCATCATCACGGACGTCGAGACCGGCGCCGTGATCGCCGAGCTCCTGGAGCCGGGCGAGAAGATCATGATCGCCAAGGGCGGTGACGGCGGCTTCGGCAACCTGCACTTCAAGAGCAGCACCAACCGCGCACCGCGCCAGAAGACGCCGGGCTGGCCCGGCGAGGCCAAGAAGCTGAAGCTGGAGCTGCGCGTGCTGGCCGACGTCGGCCTGCTGGGGCAGCCCAACGCGGGCAAGTCCACGCTGATCACGGCGGTGTCGAACGCCCGCCCGAAGATTGCCGACTATCCCTTCACGACGCTGCATCCCAACCTCGGCGTGGTCCGCGTGGCCCCCGAGAAGAGCTTCGTCGTGGCCGACATCCCGGGCCTGATCGAAGGGGCCGCGGAAGGGGCAGGCCTGGGCCACCTCTTCCTGCGCCACCTGCAGCGCACCCGCCTGCTCCTGCATGTCGTGGACCTGGCCCCCTTCGACCCGGAAGTGGATCCCGTGGCGGAGGCCAAGGCCATCGTGGCCGAGCTGAAGAAGTACGATCCCGCGCTGTACGACAAGCCTCGCTGGCTGGTCCTCAACAAGCTGGACATGGTGCCCGAGGAAGAGCGCGCCAAGCGCGTGAAGGACTTCGTCAAGCGCTACAAGTGGAAGGGCCCGGTCTTCGAGATCTCCGCCCTGACGCGCGAGGGCTGCCAGCCGCTGATCCATGCGATCTACGACCACGTGGCCGCCGAGCAGAAGCACCATGTGGAGCCGGATGTGCGCTTCACGGCGGAGGGTGAGGGCGGCGAGGCCAGCGCCTCATGAATGCCGTGCTCCGCGACGCGCGACGCATCGTCGTCAAGGTGGGCTCCAGCCTCGTGACCAACGAGGGGCGGGGCGTGGACGCCGAGGCCATCGGCAACTGGTGCCGCCAGCTGGCCGCGCTGACCCAGCAAGGCCGTGAGGTCGTGATGGTGTCCAGCGGCGCCATCGCGGAAGGCATGAAGCGCCTGGGCTGGGCCTCCCGTCCCAAGGAGGTCCATGAGCTGCAGGCCGCGGCGGCCGTCGGCCAGATGGGCCTGGCGCAGATGTACGAGAGCAAGCTGCGCGAGCAGGGCCTGGGCAGCGCGCAGGTGCTGCTGACGCATGCCGACCTGGCCGACCGCGAGCGCTACCTGAACGCGCGTTCCACGCTGCTCACGCTGCTGCAGCACCGCGTGCTGCCCGTGATCAACGAGAACGACACCGTCGTCAACGACGAGATCAAGTTCGGCGACAACGACACGCTCGGCGCGCTCGTGGCCAATCTGGTCGAGGCGGATGCCCTCGTCATCCTGACGGACCAGAAGGGCCTGTACTCGGCCGATCCGCGCAAGGACCCGTCCGCACGCTTCATCGACGAGGCCATCGCCGGCACGCCCGAGCTCGAGGCCATGGCCGGTGGCGCCGGCTCCAGCATCGGCCGTGGCGGCATGATCACCAAGATCCTGGCTGCGAAGCGGGCCGCCGGCAGCGGGGCCAGCACGGTCATCGCCTGGGGCCGCGAACCCGATGTCCTGCTGCGCCTGGCGGCCGGCGAGGCCATCGGCACGGCGCTGCTGGCCAGCACCGCGAAGCAGGCCGCGCGCAAGCAGTGGATGCTGGACCACCTCCAGATGCGCGGTGCCGTCATCGTGGACGCCGGCGCGGCCCTGAAGCTGCGCGAGGAGGGCAAGAGCCTCCTGCCCATCGGCGTGCGCGAGGTGCAGGGCGAGTTCCATCGCGGGGACGTGATTGCCGTGCGAGACCCGGCGGGTGCCGAGCTGGGCCGCGGGCTCTCCAACTACTCCAGCGCCGAGGCGCGCCTGATCGCCCGCAAGCCGTCCTTCGAGATCGAGGGCGTGCTGGGCTATGCCGCGGAGCCGGAGCTGATCCACCGCGACAACCTGGTCCTGCGCTGACCTGCCGGGCCACCGAGCCCACATGACAAAGGCCCGTCCGGCGACTGACGGGCCTTTGTTTTTTTCGGAGCCGCGCGACGGGATCAGTGTTCCGCGGCGTCCTTGGGGCCGAGGGGCGGCTCGGTCGCGTGCTCGTCATTCGCGGACGAAGGACCGCGGCCGGGGCCATGCTCCTGCCGATGCTGCTGCGGGCGCATGCCGGCGCGCAGGTAGCGGTTGTGGTGGCTGGTGCGCGGCAGGAAGCGAGCGAGCTCCGTCAGCGCCATCTGGTAGACGCCGCGCTTGAACTCGATCACGGCGTCGAGCGGCACCCAGTAGTCGTTCCAGCGCCAGGCATCGAACTCGGGATGGTCTGTTGCGCGCAGGTTCATGTCGCTGTCGCGGCCGGTGAGCTGCAGCAGGAACCAGATCTGCTTCTGCCCGCGGTAGTGTCCGCGGGCATCGCGGCGGATGTAGTGCTCGGGCACTTCATACCGCAGCCAGTCGCGCGTGCGCGCAATGATGCGCACATGCTCGAACCTCAAGCCCACTTCTTCGTGGAGCTCTCTGAACATCGCCTGCTCGGGCGTTTCGCCATGCTTGATGCCCCCTTGCGGGAACTGCCATGAATGCGTGCGAATGCGCTTGCCCCAGAACACTTCGTTCCGGTGGTTGAGCAGGATGATGCCGACGTTGGGCCTGAAGCCTTCACGGTCGAGCATAATCAACCTCAAATCTTTAGTTGGATTGATTATTGCATCGGGCCTCGCCCCTTGCATGATCCTCGCTAACCCCAAGCCCAGGCGCGCCAGCCGGGCGCCCGCTGTCAGGTGGGTGCCAGGAAGGCGCGCTGCCGGTTCTTACCCCGCAGTCTCCGCGATGAAAGCCACTCAGTTCTTCGTCTCCACGCTCAAGGAAGCACCTGCCGACGCTGAAGTCGTCAGCCACAAGCTCATGATGCGAGCCGGCATGATCAAACGCCTGGGCGCCGGCATCTACAACTACATGCCCATGGGGCTGCGCGTGATCCGCAAGGTGGAAGGCATCATTCGCGAGGAGATGAACCGGGCCGGCGCCGTCGAGCTGCTGATGCCCGTGGTGCAGCCGGCCGAGCTGTGGCAGGAGACGGGGCGCTTCGACAAGATGGGCCCCGAGCTGCTGCGCGTGAAGGACCGCCATGGCCGCGACTTCATCATCCAGCCCACCAGTGAAGAGGTGGTGACGGACATCGCGCGCCTGGAGCTGCGCTCCTACAAGCAGCTGCCCAAGAACTTCTATCACATCCAGACCAAGTTCCGAGACGAGCGCCGCCCCCGCTTCGGCGTGATGCGGGGTCGCGAGTTCACGATGAAGGACGCCTACTCCTTCGACCGTGACGTCGAATCCGCGGGCCGCAGCTACGAGAACATGTTCCAGGCCTATTGCCAGATCTTCGATCGCCTGGGCCTCGAGTACCGCGCCGTCGCGGCCGACACCGGCGCCATCGGCGGCGACCGCTCGCACGAGTTCCAGGTGATCGCCGAGACGGGCGAGGACGCGATCGTCTACTGCCCCGACAGCGACTACGCCGCCAACATCGAGCTGGCCGAAGCCCTGCCGCTGCTGGCGAGCCGTGCGGCCGCCGGCCAGGCGCTGGCCAAGACCCCCACGCCGGGCAAGAGCACCTGCGAGGACGTCGCCGCCCTGCTGGGCCTGCCGCTGTCGCAGACGGTCAAGTCGCTCGTGCTGGCCACCGACGAACTCAACGAGCACGGCGAGGTCGTCAAGACGCAGGTCTGGCTGCTGCTGGTGCGTGGCGATCACGAGCTCAACGAGGTCAAGGCCGGCAAGATCGAGGGGCTCAAGGGCGGTTTCCGTTTCGCGACCGTCGGCGAGATCGACGCGCACTTCGGCTGCAAGCCTGGCTACCTGGGCCCCATCGGCCTGAAGCAGCCGGTGAAGATCGTGGCGGATCGCACGGTCGCGCAGATGGCCGATTTCGTCTGCGGCGCCAACGAGGCCGACTTCCACTTCACGGGCGCCAACTGGGGCCGTGACCTGCCCGAGCCCGATCTCGTGGCGGACATCCGCAACGTCGTGGCTGGCGACCCCTCGCCCGACGGCAAGGGCCAGCTCGCCATCCAGCGCGGCATCGAGGTGGGCCATGTGTTCTACCTGGGCACCAAGTACTCGGCCGCGATGAACGCGACCTTCCTGGACGAGACCGGCAAGCCCAAGCCCTTCGAGATGGGCTGCTACGGCATCGGTGTGACCCGCATCCTGGGTGCCGCCATCGAGCAGAACCACGACGAGCGAGGCATCATCTGGCCGGATGCCATCGCCCCCTTCACGGTGGCGATCTGCCCCATCGGCATGGACCGCAGCGACGAGGTCAAGGCGGCCGCGCAGCAGCTCTATGAGCAGCTCCAGGCGCTGGGCGTCGACGTGCTGCTGGACGACCGTGGCGAGCGCCCGGGCGCCATGTTCGCGGACTGGGAGCTGATCGGCGTGCCCCATCGCGTGGTGCTGTCGGACCGCGGCCTCAAGGAAGGTCAGGTCGAGTACCAGGGCCGCCGCGATGCCGAAGCCACCAAGCTGGCGCTGGCCGACGTGGTTGCGCATCTGCAGGCCCGCCTGAAGGCCTGAGGTGCCGGTGCAGCCAGCATCCCGCGCCCGGCGCGGCCTTCTTGCTGCATCGCTGTTGAGTCTGCTGCCCGTGGGGCGCGCCTGGGCGGGCGCCCAGGTCGAGGAGCCGCTGGCAGACTCGGTGCGCTCGGCGCTGTCCGCCGCGATCCGCAACGGTGCGCCGCCGCGCCCCCGCTTCGAGAAGATCGACGACCGGCTGGCCTATCTGCGATGGCTCGGCACGATGAGCGATCGCCTGCGCCCGCGCAAGACCGAGGCGCAGACGCGCATCGAGTTCCTGGAGACGCTCTGGTATGAGGCGACGCGCGCCGGCCTGGAGCCCAGCCTGGTGCTGGGACTCGTCGAGGTGGAGAGCGGCTTTCGCAAGTACGCCATCAGCGTCGTCGGGGCGCGCGGCTACATGCAGGTGATGCCCTTCTGGGCACGCCTCATCGGTGACGGGCAGGAGTCGAGGCTCTTCCACATGCAGACGAACCTGCGTTTCGGCTGCGTGATCATGCGCCACTACCTGGACCGCGAGAAGGGCGATCTCTTCATGGCGCTCGGCCGCTACAACGGCAGCCGCGGCCGGCCGGAGTATCCCAATGCGGTGCTGGGCGCCCGCCGCAAGTGGCTGATGCCGGGCGAGCGCTGAGCCGCCGGGTCAGCGGGCGTCCCGCAGGCCCGGCCAGCGCTGGGGCTGTGCGCCCGTGATGCCGCAGAGGTCCAGCACGCGCTCGACGCTTTCCGCGACCAGCTGCTCCACGCTCTGCGGCTTCAGGTAGAAGGCCGGCAGCGGCGGGAAGATGATGCCGCCCATCTCGGTCACGGCGGTCATGTTGCGCAGGTGGGCCAGGTTGAACGGCGTCTCGCGCACCATCAGCAGCAGGCGCCGGCGCTCCTTGAGCGTGACGTCCGCGGCGCGAGTGAGGAGGTTGTCCCCGAAGCCATGGGCGATGGCGGCGAGCGTCTTCATGGAACAGGGCGTCACCACCATGGCCGCGGCGTCGAAGCTGCCGCTGGCCACGCAGGCCCCGATATCCCCCGGCGCATGCGCCTCGCTCGCCTCCGCCTCCAGGGCGTCGCGGCTCAGGCCCAGTTCGTGGTGGACGTTGAGCAGGCCGGCTGGCGTCGCGATGAGGTGCGTGTGAACGCCCAGCTCGCGGCAGCGGCGCAGCAGCTGCAGCCCGTAGGCGGCCCCGCTGGCGCCGCTGATGCCGACGATCAGGCGCTGCACGGCGCGCTGCTCCGTGACCTGGTTCACTGGCCGCCCAGGACCTGCTGCAGCTCGCCGCTCTCGTACATCTCCATCATGATGTCCGAGCCGCCGATGAACTCGCCGCCGACATAGAGCTGCGGAATGGTCGGCCAGCTGGCGTATTCCTTGATGCCCTGGCGCACTTCCTCGTCTTCCAGCACGTTGAAGGTCTTGAGGTCGTTCACGCCGCAGGCCTTGAGGATCTGCACGGCGCGGCCGGAGAAGCCGCACATCGGGAACTGCGCACTGCCCTTCATGAAGAGCACCACGCGGTTGTTCTTCACCAGGTCGTCGATGCGTTGCTGAACGTCGCTCATGTCTTGATTCCTTGAAATGAATGGGTTGGCCGACCGCGCGTTGCGCGAGCGCCTTGTCTGGGTGGCGTGAATGCCGCCTGCCGCCCGGCGTGGGCCGGCAGGCGGCGCGTGGCCTTGGTGCGATTATCGGGCAGCGCGCATGACCGGAGTGCCCGCAGGGGCGACTGACGCGCAAGCAGCCTGCTGGACGAGCGGGCCGGACCGCAGGGGCGGCGCCCCACATACGGGCTTCAGCGGCGGCTCAGTAGCTGTAGCTGAGGCCGAACTGCACGACGGGCATCAGGCGGTTGTCCCGCAGGGCCTCGTCGACCGAGCCCAGGCTGTTGCCCAGGCGCAGGGAATTGCGGTTGATCAGGCCGAGGTCCGCGCTGAAGCCCCAGCCCCCGCGAGAGGAAATGCCGCTGTAGCCGATGCCGATGTAGGGCAGGGTGGCGCTGGGGTCGGCACGGTCCGCCAGAGCACCCACGGTGCGCAGCCCGACCGCCAGCGAATGCCCGAGGCTCATGGATTGCGGGCTCAGCGTGAGGCCGGAGCCGCTCTGGGTGATGCTCAGGGGGCCCATCATCAGGCCGCCGGTGGCGCGCAGGCCGCCGCGCACGCTGTCCCCGAGGCCGGAGCTCGTCAGGTAGTAGTCCCCCAGCAGGGCGGCACTGAGGGAGCGCGAACTGCGGCCGCTGTTGCTGTCCAGGCTGTCGACCTGGCTCAGCTGCACGCGGGCCTGCCAGCGCAGGCCCGGCGACGACGGCGCGCTGCCGTGGCTCAGCGCCGAGCCGACCGCATTCTGGGCGTGAGCGGGGGCCGAAAATGCCAAGACGCCCGCTGCCAGCCAGCCCAGGGCCGGCGGCCAGCAGGATCCAGAAGGGGTGAGCGGGCTGCGCATGAAAGTCTCCTTGCAGCCGAGCGACTCGCAGGAAACGACGCCCGGGAAGTCATGCTACGCCCCCGGCGATATTTTGTGCAGGATCAATTACCGGGTTTTACAGACGCTGACTGACCTATGCCACGGCTTCGGGGAGCAGGGCCCCGCTGCAGCGGGGCTGGCCGCCCAGGTCGCGCTCGCAGCCCTGGTAGTCCAGGCCGGCCTGACGTAGCAGATCCGCCACGGCCGATTCCTGGTCATACCCATGCTCCAGCAGCAGCAGGCCGCCCGGCTGCAGGTGGGCCGGCGCCCCCGCGATGATCTGGCGCAGGTCGGCCAGGCCCTGCTCCGGTGCCGCCAGCGCGCTCAGGGGCTCATGCCGCAGGGCGGCCAGGTGGGCGTCCTGCGGGTCGATGTAGGGCGGGTTGCTCAGGATCACGTCAAAGACGGAGGCCCCGACCGCGTCCCACCAGGCGCCCTGCAGGAAACGCACGTCCAGCCCGAGCCGCTCGGCGTTGCCGCGGGCGACCGCCAGGGCGGCCGGGCTGAAGTCGGTGGCGGTCACCTGCGCCTGCGGATGGCTGTGCTTGATGGCCAGGGCGATGGCGCCGCTGCCGGTGCCCAGGTCCAGCACGCAAGGCGCCGCCCGCCCGCAGGCCGCCAGCCAGCGCAGGGCGCGCTCGACCAGCACCTCGGTGTCCGGGCGCGGCACCAGCGTAGCCTCGCTCACCTGCAGCGACAGCCCGTGGAACTCCTTGTGGCCGGTGAGGTAGGCCAGCGGCACGTCGTCCAGGCGCTGCCGCAGCCAGGACTCGAATCGCTCGCCCGTGCCATCCGGCAGCGTGTCCTCGTCGTGCGCGATCAGCCAGGTGCGATCGCACGCCAGCAGGGCGCAGAGCATCAGCTGCACTTCCAGGCGCGGCAGGCCCGACTGGGCGCCGCGCAGTTGCAGGGCGCGCACGGTGGTGCTCATCCGCGGCCTTCCAGGGCGGCCAGCTGCTCGGCGGCCTGTGCCTGTTGCAGCCCGGCAATGACGTCTCCGAGGTCGCCGTCCATGATCGCGCCGAGCTTGTACAGCGTCAGGTTGATGCGATGGTCCGTCAGCCGGCCCTGCGGGAAGTTGTAGGTGCGGATGCGGTCGCTGCGGTCGCCGGTGCCGATCAGGCTCTTGCGCGTGGCGGCCTCCTTGGCGGCGCGCTCGCTGCGTTCCTTGTCCCGCAGGCGGGCGGCGAGCACCGCCAGGGCCTTGGCCTTGTTGCGGTGCTGGCTGCGGTCGTCCTGGCATTCGGCCACGAGGCCCGTCGGCAGGTGAGTGATGCGGATGGCGGAGTCCGTCTTGTTGACGTGCTGGCCGCCGGCGCCGCTGGCTCGGAAGGTGTCGATGCGCAGGTCTGCCGGGTTGAGCTGGATCTCCTCGGCCTCGTCGGGCTCCGGCATCACGGCCACCGTGCAGGCGCTGGTGTGGATGCGGCCTTGCGATTCGGTCGCCGGCACGCGCTGGACGCGGTGGCCGCCGGACTCGAACTTCAGGCGGCCGTAGACCTGTTCGCCCTCGATGCGCAGCACGAGCTCCTTGTAGCCGCCCAGGTCCGATTCGTTGGCCGACAGCGTCTCGCAGCGCCAGCCCTGGGTCTCGGCGAAGCGCAGGTACATGCGGGCGAGGTCGGCCGCGAACAGCGCGGATTCATCGCCGCCTGCGCCCGCCCGGATCTCAAGGAACGCGGGGCGGACGTCGTCCGGGTCCTTGGGCAGCAGGGCGAGCTGGAGTTCCTCGTGCAGCCGCGCCATGTCGGCCTCGGCGCCGGTGATCTCCTCCTTGGCCATGTCGGCCATCTCGGGATCGTCCAGCAGCTCGCGGGCGGCGGCGAGGTCCTGTTCGCGCTGCAGGTAGCGCTGGTAGCGGGAGACGAGCTCGGACACCTCGGCCTGCTCGCGCGTGAGGGCGCGGTAGCGCTTCATGTCCGCGGCGATGCTGCCGTCGGCGAGCGTGGTGTCGAGCTCGTTCAGGCGATGGCCCAGGCGTTCGAACTGCTGGCGCAGGCTGTCTTTCATGAGGGGGGGATTCGCAAGGAGTGAAGGCCATGCGGCCGGAGCCGGGCACGGGCGGTCGAGCCCCACGACGGGGCGGCGCGCGGCGGGCGCCGCTAGGACTCGGCCGGGTCCTTGGCGCTCTTGCGAAGGAAAATGCGCGACACGGTGTGCGCCAGCGCCACGCGCTGCTCGCCATCCGCCGCGTGCAGCTCGGCCAACGCGCCGTGCAGCATCTTCTGGGTCAGCCCCTTGGACAGCGCCTCGAGCACTGCCTCGACGTCCTCACCCCGCGCCAGCAGCTTGCGGGCGCGCTGCAGTTCGGCGCTGCGCCAGTCGTCCGCCTGGGCGTGCAGCGCCTGGATCAGCGGCACCGTGTGGCGCTGGCCCAGCCAGTGCACGAAGCTCTGCACGCCGGTCTCGATGATGGCCTCGGCCTGCTGCACGGCGGCCTGGCGCTTCGCGCCGGCCGACTGCACCAGCTGGGCGAGATCGTCCACGGTGTAGAGGTAGACGTCGTCCAGCTGGGCGACTTCCTGCTCGATGTCCCGCGGCACGGCCAGGTCGACCATGAACATGGGCTTGCGGCGGCGCTTCTTGAGCGCGCTCTCCACGGCACCCAGGCCGATCAGCGGCAGGCTGGAGGCCGTGCAGGAGATCACGGCGTCGAATTCATGCAGGCGCTGCGGCAGGTCGCTCAGGCGGATGGCCTCGGCGCCCAGGTGCGACGCCAGCTTTTCGCCGCGCTCCAACGTGCGGTTCGCCACGGCCATGCCCTGCGGCGTGCGGGCCGCGAAATGGGTGGCGACCAGCTCGATCATCTCGCCCGCGCCGACGAAGAGAACCTTGATCCGGGCCAGGTCCTCGAACAGCTGGCCGGCCAGGCGCACGGCCGCGGCGGCCATGCTGATGGAATGGGCGCCGATCTCGGTGGAGCTGCGCACTTCCTTGGCGACGGAAAAGCTGCGCTGGAACAGCTGGTGCAGCGTCGTGCCGAGCGTGCCGGCTTCGTCGGCCTCACGCACGGCCTGCTTCATCTGACCCAGGATCTGGGGCTCGCCCAGCACCATGGAGTCGAGTCCGCTGGCGACACGGAAGGCGTGGCGTGCGGCGGCGCTGCCTTCCTTCACGTAGGCGTGGCTGAGCAGGGCCGGAGCGGCCACGCCGCCGACCTGCGCCAGCCACTCGACCGTCGGCTGCACGAGCTCCCGCCCGCCGGCCACGTAGAGCTCGGTGCGGTTGCAGGTGGACAGCATGGCGGTCTCGGCGCCGATGCGCGTGCGCTGCTTCAGCTGCTCGCGCAGGCCCAGCAGGGCCGGGGCCAGCTGTTCGGCTGAAAGGGCGAACCGTCCGCGCAGATCCAGAGGCGCGGATTCATGGTTCAGGCCGAGAGCGAAGACCGACATGTTGCGATTATAAAATTCCGGCGCCTGCAGGCTGTGTGGCTTGCTGCATCGCCGGCATAGAAATACTTGATAAGCATCAATCCGTACCGCATTTCCGGCCGGATCCCCGCGCGGTCGCCCCGCGTGGCTTCACGACAGGCACCCTGTGAGCCCTCTCGACGCCCTTTGGCACTTCAGCAACTTCCTCCTGCCGGCCTGGTTCGTGGCGGCCGTCGTCGCCGCCTTCATGAAGCTGCTGTGGCGCGCCGAGCTGAAGTCCCGTTCCTGGCGCCAGCTCTGGCTGTGGGGCGCCGCCGGCGGCAGCCTCGGCCTCGTCGCGGCGCTGGCGCTCCTGGGCCACGACGGCAAGATGCTGGGCTACGGCCTCATGCTGATGGCCGTCGCGCTGCCGCAGGCCTGGCTGAGCCTGCGTCGCTGAGCCTTCCTCAGACCTCCGCCGTCTCGCTCGTCAGGACCTCACCCCGCAGCGAGTGCGGGAAGACCTGGGTGATGCGCACGTCGATCAGCTGGTGCATCAGGCGGGGGTTGCCCTTGAAGTTGACGATGCGGTTGCATTCGGTGCGGCCCATCAGCTCGCTCGGATCCTTCTTGGCGTTGCCGCACACGAGGATGCGCTGCGTGCTGCCCAGCATCGTCTCGCTGATGCGGATGGCGTGGGCCTCGATGGCGGCCTGCAGCTCACGCAGTCGCGCCACCTTGGTCTCATGGGGTGTCGTGTCTTCCAGGTTGGCGGCCGGCGTGCCGGGGCGGGGGCTGTAGATGAAGCTGAACGAGGCGTCGAAGCCGACGTCGTCCACGAGCTTCATCAGCTTGGCGTGGTCGTCCTCGGTCTCCCCGGGGAAGCCGACGATGAAGTCGCTGGCGATGCGGATGTCCGGCCGGATGGCGCGCAGCTTGCGGATGATGCTCTTGAACTCCAGCGCCGTGTAGCCGCGCTTCATGGCCATCAGGATGCGGTCGCTGCCGTGCTGCACGGGCAGGTGCAGGTGGTTCACGAGCTGGGGCACCTTGCCGTAGGCCTCGATCAGGCGCGGGCTGAACTCGTTCGGGTGGCTGGTGGTGAAGCGCAGGCGCTCGATGCCCGGGATCTCGGCGCAGTACTCGAGCAGCAGGGCCAGGTCGGCAAACTCGTCCGTGTCACCCATCTTCCCGCGGTAGGCGTTGACGTTCTGGCCCAGCAGGTTGATCTCCTTGACGCCCTGGTCGGCCAGGCCGGCGATCTCGGTCAGCACGTCCTCGAAGGGGCGGCTCATCTCGGCGCCGCGGGTGTAGGGCACCACGCAATAGGAGCAGTACTTGGAGCAGCCCTCCATGATGGACACGAAGGCGCTGCCGCCCTCCACCCGGGCCGGCGGCAGGTTGTCGAACTTCTCGATCTCCGGGAAGCTGATGTCCACCTGGGGCTTCGCGGCGTCGCGGCGCGCGGCGAGCATCTGCGGCAGGCGGTGCAGGGTCTGCGGGCCGAAGACGACGTCGACGTAAGGCGCGCGCTCGATGATGGCCGCGCCCTCCTGGCTCGCCACGCAGCCGCCGACGCCGATCATCACGCCCTTCGCCTTGAGGTGCTTGATGCGGCCGAGGTCGGAGAACACCTTCTCCTGCGCCTTCTCGCGCACGGAGCAGGTGTTGAAGAGCACGAGGTCCGCCTCGTCGACGTCGGTGGTGGGCTCGTAGCCTTCGGCGGCGCGCAGCACGTCGGCCATCTTGTCCGAGTCGTACTCGTTCATCTGGCAGCCGAAGGTCTTGATGAATACTTTCTTGCTCATGGCGGGCTCCGGCGCCCCACGGGCGGGGCGCGGCAGGTCATTGACGGGAGATCGGGGCGGCGGGGCGCGGGCGGGGCCGCGCGTCGCTCAGGGCTTGGTCCAGACCTGCGAGGCGAGGTCGAAGGCCCAGGCGGAGGCCTGCTCGGTCGTGCGGGGCCAGGTCTTGTTCGCGAGCTCGGCCTCGTTGAGGATCCAGATGTCGCGCACGAGGCCCGCAAAGTCCCGCGTGTAGTGCACGGTCAGCTTCTGGCCGGTGAGTGCGGAGGCGAAGACCAGCAGGTTGTCGGCGCCGCGGATGCGCGTGGCAGGCGCGAGGCGGGCGGCCTGCCCGTCGAGCTGCAGATCGGGGGGCGTGCTGATGAGCATCTCCGCGCGAAGAGCGTCGGCGGGAAACTGGCGGTGCGTCTGGGCCTGGGCGGCCAGAGTGCTCAGACCGGCGAGACCGGCGAGTGCGAATCGCAGGGCCAGGCGGCGGGACAGGAAGGCACAGCGGAACATGGTATCAATCCAGTGGCTGCGAGGCAGGGCGTGAGCCCGGCCCGGGTTGAATGAGGCCCGCATCATCGCATGGGATGGGCGCGGGCGGTGTCAGCGTCGGTGACCGGATCGGCACCGGCCGCAAAGGTCCGCAAGGGTCCGCCAAGGTCCGGCGTGGCGGGCTCGACGAGTGCCTGCGGCGCCCTCTTGCGTTCGCCACACGAGCCTTCGCCACAAGAGCCTTCGCTGCAGGGGCCATCGCTGCACGGCCCCACCCACGGGATCCCGCACGAGGCGTTCCGCCAGGCGGGCTCACTCAAACGTCTACATGCGGACGTCGCCCCGACGAACGTTCCACACCAACGCGGCCATGTCAACGGGCCCGGGCCAACGTCCCCATGCCAACGCTCCCCTGCCAACGTCCCGATGGAGCGGGCAAGAAAAAACCCAGCAAACTTGCGCTTGCTGGGTTTTCTTGTCTGGTGGCGCTTCAGGGATTCGAACCCCGGACCTGCGGATTATGATTCCGTCGCTCTAACCGGCTGAGCTAAAGCGCCTTGCGAAGACCGCTATTCTAGACAGGTTTTGGGAGACAATGCAAGCGTTGCTCGAAAAAAGTTTTGGCGCCCCCGGCCGGGGCCGTGTCAGATCGATTCATGCGAGCGGTCGCCGGGCGTCGTCGCGGCCCGACCAACACATCTGCCATGTTCAGTTTTTTCAAGAAGAAGTTCGGGGGCGGCGCAGCCAGTCCGGCGCCCGCGCCGGCCGTCGTGGAGGCGCCCGCCGCGGCCCCCGCGCCCGAGGCTGTCGCGCCGGCCCCCGCTGCCGTCCATGAGCCCGCCCAGGCGTTCGCCTCTGCGCCTGCGGCCGTGGTCGCCCCTGCGCCTGCAGCCGTGGTCGCCCCTGCGCCTGCAGCCGTGGTCGCCCCTGCGCCTGCAGCCGTGGTCGCCCCTGCGCCTGCAGCCGTGGTCGCACCCGCACCTGAGCCTGCCCCTGCGCCCGTCAGCCCGCCGCCCGCGATGACCGCCGCGCCGGCCGTCATGCCGGCCCCTGCGCCCGTCGAGGTGCCGGCGCCCGTGCCCGCACCGCGCAAGGGCTGGTTGGACAAGCTCCGCCAGGGCCTGCGCAAGACGGGCAGCAGCATCGCCCAGGTCTTCACCGGCACGCGCATCGACGATGAGCTGTACGAGGAGCTGGAAGCCGCGCTGCTGATGGCCGACACCGGCGTCAAGGCCACGCAGTTCCTGCTGGAGGACCTCAAGCGTCGGGTCAAGGAGGCCAAGGTCACCGATCCGCAGGCGGTGCGCGGCCTGCTGGTCGCCGCCCTGGCCGAGCTGCTGAAGCCGCTGGAGAAGAGCCTGCAGGTCGGCGAGCACACGCCGACGGTGATGATGGTGGTGGGCGTCAACGGCGCCGGCAAGACCACCAGCATCGGCAAGCTCACCCGCCATCTCGCCGAGGCTGACCAGCGCGTGCTGCTGGCCGCGGCCGACACCTTCCGCGCGGCGGCGCGCGAGCAGCTGGCCGTGTGGGCGGACCGCACGCAGGTGGAGATCGTCAGCCAGGAAGGCGGCGACCCGTCCGCCGTCACCTTCGATGCCGTCGTGGCCGGGCGCGCGCGTGGCTGCGACGTGGTCCTCGCTGACACCGCCGGCCGCCTGCCCACGCAGCTGCACCTGATGGAGGAGCTCAAGAAGATCCGCCGCGTGATCGGCAAGGCCCAGGAGGGCGCGCCGCACGAGGTGCTGCTGGTGGTGGACGGCAACACTGGCCAGAACGCGCTGAACCAGGTCAAGGCCTTCGACGATGCGCTGGGCCTCACGGGCCTCGTCGTGACCAAGCTGGACGGCACGGCCAAGGGCGGCGTGCTGGCAGCCATCGCGCGCGAGCGGCCCATCCCGGTGTACTTCATCGGCGTGGGCGAGAAGCTGGAGGATCTGCAGACCTTCAGCGCGCAGGAGTTCGCGCAGGCGCTGCTGGAGTGAGCGCGGGATCCGTCGGGAGATGAAGAAAGGGCCGCTGATCAGCGGCCCTTTTGCTTGCGGTCGAGCGTCAGCGGTGCCTCAGAGGCCCATGCCCTTCATGCCCTTCATGCCGCCCATGCGCTTCATCATCTTGAAGAGGCCGCCGCCCTTCATCTTCTTCATCATGCCCTGCATCTGGTCGTACTGGTTCAGGACGCGGTTGACGTCCTGGATCTGCACGCCGGCACCCGAGGCGATGCGGCGCTTGCGGCTCGCCTTGCTCTTGTCGTCCAGCAGCAGGCGCGGGTGGGCGCGCTCCTTGGCGCTCATGGCGTTGAGGATGCCTTCCATGCGGCGCATGTCCCGCTCGGCGCGGTCCATGTCGCCCTGGCCGGCCTTGCTGGCGATCTGCGTGGGCAGCTTGTCCATCAGGCTGGAGAGGCCCCCCATCTTCTTCATCTGGGAGATCTGCGCCAGGAAGTCGTTGAGGTCGAAGCCGTCCCCGGACTTGAGCTTCTCGGCCAGCTTCTGGGCCGCGGCCATGTCCACGCCCTTGGTGACTTCCTCCACCAGGGCCACGATGTCGCCCATGCCCAGCACGCGGCCGGCATGGCGCTCGGCGTCGAAGACCTCCAGGCCGTCGATCTTCTCGGAGACGCCGGCGAACTTGATCGGCGCACCGGTGACCTGGCGCACCGACAGCGCCGCGCCGCCGCGCGAGTCGCCGTCGAGCTTGGTCAGGATCACGCCGGTGAGCGGCAGCGCCTCCTTGAAGGCGCGGGCCGTGTTGATCGCATCCTGACCCTGCATGGCGTCGACCACGAACAGCGTCTCGACCGGGTTCAGCGTGGCGTGCAGCTCGCGGATCTCGGCCATCAGCGCTTCGTCGATGGCCAGGCGGCCGGCCGTGTCGACCAGCAGCACGTCAAAGTAGTGACGCTTGGCGTAGTCGAGCGCGGCCAGCGCGATGTCGCGCGGCTTCTGGTCGGGGCTGGAGGCGAACCACTCGCCGCCGGCCTGACCGGTGACGGTCTTGAGCTGCTCGATGGCCGCTGGACGGTAGACGTCGGCCGAGACCGTCAGCACCTTCTTCTTGCGCTTCTCGATCAGGTGCTTGGTCAGCTTGCCGGTGGTGGTGGTCTTGCCCGCGCCCTGCAGGCCGGCCATCAGGATGACGGCGGGCGGCTGGGCGGCGAGGTTGATGTCCGCCACGCCCTCGCCCATGGTGGCGGCGAGCTCCTTGTGCACCACGGAGACCAGCACCTGCCCCGGGTTCAGCGATCCCACGACCTCCTGTCCCAGGGCCTTGTCCTTGACCCGGGCAATGAAGTCGCGCACCACCGGAAGCGCCACGTCGGCCTCCAGCAGGGCCATGCGCACTTCGCGCAGCATGTCCTGCACATTGCTTTCGGTGATGCGGGCCTGGCCCCGCATCGTTTTCACGAGCTGGCTCAGGCGGTCGGTGAGGGTGGATGCCATATGGACGGCCTCACCGCGGAGGTGAGCGCGCAAATTACACTGTGGAGATGATTTTATCGTCCGTGTCTGCTGCGACTGCGAGCGGGGCCCTGGCGGCCACTTCGGCGGTCGCCCTGCTGAGCTATGCCGTCGTGGCACTTCGCGCCCCCTCCGACGCGAACAAACGGCATCCGCTCCTGCCCCTGGGCTTCGGCGCCCACCTGCTGGCGCTGCTGATCGACATCGCCGGGCTCGGGCTGGAGCAGCCCGGCGCGCGCTTCGGCTTCGCGCCGGCACTGTCGATGACGGCCTGGCTCATCCTCGCGGTCTACCTCGTGGAGAGCCGCCTGCTGCCGCTGCCCCCGCTGCGCCGCGGGCTGTCGATGCTGGCGGCCGGCGCCGTGGCGCTGGCGTGGGTCTTTCCGGGCGAGAGCCGTCCGGCGGCGGCCTCGCCCTGGGCTCCGGTGCACTGGGTGCTGGGCCTCGCGTCCTACGGTCTGTTCGGGGTGGCCGTCCTGCACGCCGCCCTGCTGAACCGGGCGGAGCGCCAGATGCGCCAGATGGGACAGCACAAGGGGCAAGGCCTGACCCTCGGCATGCCGCTGCTGCGCCTCGAGCGCCTGACCTTCCAGTTCGTCGGGGCGGGCGTGGCGGTGCTGTCCCTGGCCATCCTGCTGGGCTGGATCTTCACGCCGCAATGGCGCTGGGACCACAAGACGCTGCTGTCCGTGATGGGCTGGCTGGTGCTCGTCGGCCTGCTGACCGGCCGCCGCGTGCTGGGATGGCGCGGGCGCCGGGCCACGCGCTGGCTCTACCTGGGCGCGGCACTGCTCCTGCTGTCATATGCCGGCACACGCTTCGTGCTGGAGGTCGTGCTGCAGCGGCCGGCAGGGGGCTGAATGAAGTACCTGCTGCTCCTGCTGGTCCTGATGGCCATCGTGTTCATCAGCGGCGTGCGCAAGGGCCGCGCCGGCGGCGCCACGCGCGACCGCCGCGACGACACCGCAGCCGCGGGCGCCCCGGGCCGGACGGCGGCTCCGCCCTCTTCGCTGATGGTGGCCTGCGCCGAATGCGGCACCCATCTGCCCCAGGGCGAGGCGCTGCCCGGCCGGGGCGGCCATTTCTGCTGTGCCGAGCATCGCGCGCGGCACGAGGCACGCCAGGGCCATGGCTGAGCGACGCTCACAGGCGCCCGACACCATCTCCTGGTTCGGTCCGCACCAGGACAGCGGCTGGGACGCCACCGAGGTGGCCGGCTCCAGCGGCGACCCCCACTTCTTCGACCGCCGCGCCGCTGCCGGCAGCAGCACCTTCCAGCGCATGCTGCGGGCCTTCCTGGCCGCGCGCACGGCCCTCGGGCTGGCGCTGGTGGCGGCGCTGCTGCTGGGGCACGTGCTGGGATCGGACGTGTCGATGTCCCTGCTGCGCCTGTGCGCGGTCTATGCGCTGGCGGCCGTCGTCACCTGGTGGCTGATCGGCTGGCGGGCGCAGCCGCTGCCGCGCCAGCTGGCCAGCCCGGTGCATCTGCTGTGGTGGAGCAGCGTGGGCCTGGACCTCATCAGCTTCGGCGCGCTCAACATGCTGGACGGCGGCGCCGGTGTCGGCTTCAGTGCGCTGTTCATCATGCCGGTGCTGATGGCGGGCGTGCTCTCGCCCCGGCGCATGGCGCTGGCCACGGCGGCGGCGGCCTCGCTGCTGCTGCTGGGGCATGGCGGATGGAGGCTCTGGGAGGGACAGGACAACGGCATCCGCTTCAGCCAGCTGGGTCTGGTGAGCTGCGGCCTCTTCGTCATCGGCATCCTCGCCTCCGAACTCGCCGGGCGCCTGGCGCGGGAGGAGCGCACGGCGCGCGGCAGCCTTGAGTTCGCACGCCAGCAGGCCGAGCTGAACCGGCTGGTCATCGACGAGATGCAGGAAGGCGTGCTCGTGGTGGACCGCCGCGGCCGCGTGCGGGCGGCCAATCCCGCCGCGCAGGCCCTGCTGGCGCACGGCCAGCACTCGCCGGCCGCGCCTTTCCAGCTGCGCAGCGTGCCGGCCTGGTCGGGCCTGGTCGCGGCGGTGGAGGAGGCCTTCACACGCGGCGGCTGGCCGGAAGGCGGGCAGGACGTGACGCTGACCTTCGACGGCGGCGGCCCCCGCAGCCTGCGCGTGCGCATGCGCTTCACGCGGCGCCGCGAGTCCAGCACCGAGGAGGATCTCTGCGTGCTGCTGATCGAGGACAACCGCAAGGTGCTGGCGCGCAACCGCCAGGAGAAGCTCGCGGCCATGGGGCGCGTCTCGGCCGGCATCGCCCATGAGATCCGCAATCCGCTGGCGGCCATCGATCAGGCCAATGCACTGCTGTCCGAGGACCTGCCGGATCCGCGCGCCCAGCAGCTGACGCGCATGGTGGCGTCCAATGTGCAGCGTCTCAAGCGCATCGTGGACGACGTGATGGAGGTCGCCCCGGGCGTTGCGCCCTCGCCGGTGGCCTTCGACGCCGCGAGCGTGGTGCGCGGCTGCTGCGAGGACTGGGCCAGCACCAACCACCTGCCCATCGGTGGCAGCAGCCCGCTGAAGCTGGACCTGCCGAGCCAGCCGGTGCTCGTGCTCTTCGAGCCTGAGCACCTGCGTCGCGTGCTGGTGAACCTCCTGGACAACGGCCTGCGTCATGCGCCCGCCGGTGCCGACACGGTGCGCGTGCGCCTGGACGCGCATCCCGGCGATGGCGACCGCCCGGTGCTGCTGAGTGTGTTCAGCCTGGGCGAGCCGATCCCCGCCGACATCGAGCGCCACCTCTTCGAGCCTTTCTTCTCGACCCGCAGCCGTGGCTCGGGCCTGGGCCTGTACATCTGCCGCGAGCTGTGCGAGCGCTACGGCGCCCGCATCGACTACCGCAGCCACCGCGGTGGCGAGCGGGGAGGCAACGAGTTCCGCGTCCAGCTCCGCCGGCCCAGCGCCAATGACGGCCTGATTCCCTCTGACCTTTTCTCCCTGCCCGCATGAGTGCATCCACGCCCTACAGCCTGCTGGTCATCGATGACGAGCCGGATCTGCGCACCCTGTACGAGCTGACCCTGGTCCGCGAAGGCTACGAGCTGGAGACCGCGGGGTCGGTCGAGGAGGCCCTGCAGCGCCTGCAACTGCGGCGCTACAGCGCGGTGATCACCGACATGCGCCTGCCCGACGGCAGCGGGCTCGACGTGCTCGCCTGGCTGGAGGAGCAGGGGCGGCGCGAGAAGGCCATCGTGATCACCGCCTTCGGCTCATCCGAGAACGCCGTCGAGGCGCTCAAGGCCGGGGCCTTCGACTACCTGACCAAGCCGGTGGACCTGCGGCAGTTCCGCATGGTCGTGGCGTCCGCGCTGGGCCGCGTGCCGCAGCAGCCGCCGTCCGTCGTGCCGTCCCGGCTGCCGTCCGAGCGCGCCGAAGGCGGCGCCGGGATGCCCGCGGTGGCGATGCCACGCCCCGTGGCCGGCGCGCGGACCGCGCCCGAGGCCGTCACCCCGCGACGGGTGGCCGAGCGCCTGGCCGGCGACTCCGTCGCCATGCAGCAGGTGCGCGACCTCATCGAGAAGGTCGCGCGCAGCATGGCGCCCGTCCTGCTGCAGGGCGAGTCGGGCACCGGCAAGGAGCTGGTCGCGCGCTCGATCCACGAGGCGGGCTCCCGCTCGGGCGAGAAGTTCATCGCCGTGAACTGCGGGGCCATCCCCGAGCAGCTGCTGGAGGCCGAGTTCTTCGGCTACCGCAAGGGCGCTTTCACGGGCGCCAACGAGGACCGCGAAGGCTTCTTCCAGGCGGCCCATGGCGGCACGCTGTTCCTCGACGAGATCGGGGACCTGCCGCTGGCGATGCAGTCCAAGCTGCTGCGGGCCATCCAGGAGCGTTCCGTCCGACCGGTTGGCGCGGTGAGCGAGCTGCCGGTCAATGTCCGCATCCTGAGCGCCACGCACAAGGACCTCGCGAGCGAGGTCGGCGCCGGCCGGTTCCGGCAGGATCTGTTCTACCGCCTCAACGTCATCCAGATCCGCGTGCCGCCGCTGCGTGAACGCATCGAGGACCTGGGGGCCATCGCCACGCGCGTGCTGCAGCGCATCGCGCAGGACGCGGGCGTGAGCCCGGCGCCGCAACTGGACGCGCAGGCCATGCACAAGCTGCGCCGCTACGCGTTTCCCGGCAATGTGCGCGAACTGGAGAACATGCTGCACCGCGCGGTGGCGCTGTCCGGCGGAGAGTGGATCCATGCCGACGAGCTGGACCTGCCCGACCACGAGCTGGACGCCGCGGCGGGCGACGAGGCCGAGGGGGAGGCTGCACCTGAACCGCGGGGCGGCGTCGAGGCGGCCCCCGTGCCCGACGTGCCGCTGCCGGCCGACCTCGCCGCCTACCTCGATGCCGTCGAGCGGGACATCCTCGTGCGGGCCCTCGAGCAGCACCGCAACAACCGCACGGCCGCGGGCGCCAGCCTGGGGCTGTCCCTGCGCCAGATGCGCTACCGGATGGCGCGGCTGCAGATCAGCGTGGGTGAGGGCGGTGACTGCGCCTGACGGGTCGGCGGTGAGTGCGGCCTGGTCCGGCGGCTGGCTGCGGGCGGCCCGCGCGGTGCCGTCGCCCAACTTCGGGCCGCGCCCGGGCGCCGAGCGGCCCTCGCTGGTGGTGCTGCATTCGATCAGCCTGCCAGCGGGCGTTTACGGCGGCCCGGAGATCGAGGCGCTCTTCACCAACTGCCTGGATTGCAGCGCCCACCCCGGCTTCGAGGCCTTGCGCGGGCTCGAGGTCTCGGCGCATTTCCTCATCCGCCGCGACGGCGAGCTGGTGCAGTTCGTGAGCACCGATGAGCGCGCCTGGCACGCCGGGCAGTCCCGCTTCCGTGGGCGCGATCGCTGCAACGACTTCTCCATCGGCATCGAGCTCGAGGGCCTGGAGGGGGGAGTCTTCGAGGACGCCCAGTACGGGGTGCTGCGGGGTCTGATGCAGGCGCTCGGCGAACGCTATGCGCTGGACGCCGTCGTGGGGCACGAGCACATCGCGCCCGGGCGAAAGGCGGATCCGGGGCCAGGCTTTGACTGGCCACGGTTGCGACGGCAACTGGGCTGGGAAGCCCGCTTGTTTCCGTTTGTGTAGGCCCTGTCCCATGCACGGGGGATAGCTGTTCGGAGGTCGCCCCACGGCGGCTGGCGGCGAGGGCGCAAGGTCCGGCAACGCCTGACCCCGGCGGTCGCCGCGACTGGCGCCCGGACCCCGATCTCATGCGGTTCCGCAGCCCGAATCCGCCGCCAAGCCGCGTCGTTGCTGGCGCCCGGGTGGCAGGGCCCGTATCCATCGGGGTTCTGCGCCATCGCAGGCTTGGCGCAGGGTGGCCCGGGCACACGTTCCTGCGGCATTCCTAGTCATTTGCGAGGGCTGGGTCAATGGGGTTTGGACGCTATCCGTAGTGCTTGAAGGTGGCTGGCACCCTAGATATAGTGTTCTTTCATGCTATCCTGCTGACTTGGCAATCCACTGAAATGCCTCGCGTTCGCGCCCTGCCAAACCCCGTTGCGCTTTCCCTGATGGGAAGCTGTCGGGATTCCATTCCAGGGCCTGCAGGATGCCGCCGGAGCTCGCTCCGCGTGGCATCGGCCGGAACGGAAGGCGCAGTGGAGTCCAGTCGCCAGTGGTGGCAGGACGGGCATCCCGGCAGCATGAGCCGGCCCGTCATGGCACCGCTGACGCCCTCTGGGCGCAAGCCATCCAACTCCAAAAGATTCTTGGGAACGCGCCAGCGGGCCCGGGCTTTTTGTTCTCTGCAGTAACGACTTCCAAGACAAGGAACCTTCATGCAAACCGTTGTCGCCAGCACGCTCGCCGAAGGCGCCGTGGCTCACGCCGCCACCGCTGAAACGCCTCGCCAGTCGGCCTACCAGGCCTACCAGATCATCCGCCGCAATGGCGCTGTGGTGTCCTTTGAGCCCAGCAAGATCGCCATCGCGCTGATGAAGGCCTTCCTGGCCGTGCATGGCACCAGCGGTGCGGCCTCGGCCAGCGTGCGCGAGACGGTCGATGCCCTGACCGAGGCCGTGGTGCGCGCGCTGCTGCGCTCGCGTCCGAGCGGCGGCACCTTCCACATCGAGGATGTGCAGGACCACGTCGAGCTGGGCCTGATGCGCGGTGGCCATCATGAAGTGGCCCGTGCCTATGTGCTGTACCGCGAGCGCCGCACCCAGGAGCGCCTGCGCCAGGGCGAGGTCGCCCACGCTGCCGTGCCCGAGGCCACCCTGACGGTGCTGGACGGCGGCCATCGCGTGCCCCTGGACCTGCAGAAGCTCGCCGGCCTGATCAGCTCCAGCTGCGAAGGTCTGGGCGCCGACGTCAAGCCCGACCCCATCCTCGCCGAGACCAAGCGCAACCTGTACGACGGCGTGCCCATCGACGAGGTCTACAAGGCCGCCATCCTGGCCTCCCGCACCCTGATCGAGAAGGACCCGGGCTACAGCCAGGCCACCGCACGCCTGCTGATGCACACCATCCGCAAGGAGATCCTGGGCGAGGAGGTGACGCAGGCCGAGATGCACACGCGCTATGCCGAGTACTTCCCCCAGTTCATCAAGAAGGGCATCCAGGTCGAGCTGCTGGACGAGAAGCTGGGCCAGTACGACCTGGCCAAGCTGGGCGCGGCGCTGAAGGCCGAGCGCGACTTCCAGTTCGACTACCTGGGCCTGCAGACCCTGTTCGACCGCTACTTCCTGCACACCGAGGGCAAGCGCATCGAGATGCCCCAGGCCTTCTTCATGCGCGTGGCCATGGGCCTGGCGCTGAACGAGATCGACCGCGAGACGCGCGCCATCGAGTTCTACGAAGTGCTGTCCAGCTTCGACTTCATGAGCTCCACGCCCACGCTGTTCAATGCCGGGACCCGTCGCTCGCAGCTCTCCAGCTGCTACCTCACGACGGTGGCCGACGACCTCGACGGCATCTATGAGGCCCTCAAGGAGAACGCGCTGCTGTCCAAGTTCGCCGGCGGCCTGGGCAATGACTGGACCCCCGTGCGTGCGCTGGGCTCGCACATCAAGGGCACCAACGGCAAGAGCCAGGGCGTCGTGCCCTTCCTGAAGGTGGTCAACGACACGGCCGTGGCCGTGAACCAGGGCGGCAAGCGCAAGGGCGCTGTCTGCGCCTACCTGGAGTCCTGGCACCTGGACATCGAGGAGTTCCTCGAGCTGCGCAAGAACACCGGCGACGACCGCCGCCGCACCCACGACATGAACACGGCGAACTGGATTCCCGACCTGTTCATGAAGCGCGTGACCGAGGGCGGTGACTGGACGCTGTTCAGCCCCTCGACCTGCCCGGACCTGCACGACCTCTTCGGCCAGGCCTTCGAGAAGGCCTACGTCGAGTACGAGGCCAAGGCCGACCGCGGCGAGATCAAGCTCTTCAAGCGCATGCCCGCCAAGGACCTGTGGCGCAAGATGCTCTCGATGCTGTTCGAGACCGGCCACCCCTGGATCACGTTCAAGGATGCCTGCAATGTGCGCTCGCCGCAGCAGCACGTGGGCGTGGTGCACTCGTCCAACCTCTGCACCGAGATCACGCTGAACACCAATGACAGCGAGATCGCCGTGTGCAACCTCGGCTCGGTCAACCTGGTCCAGCACCTGAAGGATGGTGCCGATGGCAAGAAGGTCATCGACCACGACAAGCTGAGGAAGACCGTCCGCACGGCCATGCGCATGCTGGACAACGTCATCGACATCAACTACTACGCCGTCAAGAAGGCGCGCGACTCCAACCTGCGCCACCGCCCCGTGGGCCTGGGCCTGATGGGCTTCCAGGACTCGCTGTATGCGCTGCGCACGCCCTACGCCTCCGCCGAGGCCGTGGAGTTCGCCGACCGCTCGATGGAAGCGATCTGCTACTACGCCTACTGGGCCTCGACCGAGCTGGCGGAAGAGCGCGGCCGCTACAGCAGCTACCGCGGCTCGCTGTGGGACCGCGGCATCCTGCCGATCGACTCGCTCGACCTGCTGCTGCAGGAACGCGGCGGCTACGTCGATGTGGACCGCTCGTCCTCGATGGACTGGGACGCCCTGCGCCAGCGCATCGCCACGCACGGCATGCGCAACAGCAACTGCGTGGCCATCGCCCCGACGGCCACCATCTCCAACATCATCGGCGTGGATGCCTCGATCGAGCCCTGCTTCGGCAACCTCTCGGTCAAGTCCAACCTGTCGGGCGAGTTCACGGTGATCAACGAGTCCCTGGTCCGCGACCTGAAGAAGCTGGGCCTGTGGGACGACGTCATGGTCATGGACCTCAAGCACTTCGACGGTTCGCTGCGCCGCATCGACCGCGTGCCCGAGGAGCTCAAGGCCCTGTACGCCACCGCCTTCGAGGTGGAGCCGCAGTGGCTGGTCGAGGCTGCGTCGCGTCGCCAGAAGTGGATCGACCAGGCGCAGAGCCTGAACATCTACATGGCCGGCGCCTCGGGCAAGAAGCTGGACGAAACCTACAAGCTGGCCTGGGCCCGCGGTCTGAAGACGACGTACTACCTGCGCACCATCGGTGCCACGCATGCCGAGAAGAGCACGGTCAGCAAGACCGGCCAGCTCAACGCGGTGCCCGGTGGTGCGTCCGGCCTGAGCGCCGCGCCCGTCGCGGCGGCTCCGGCCGTGCAGGCAGCGCCGGCGGTCGAGGTGGACAACACCCCGGCCACGGACATCAAGTTCTGCTCGATCGACAACCCCGACTGCGAGGCTTGCCAGTAAGGCGCCCGTCGCGGCGGCAGCAAGCCATTCACGAGCTCGCTGCCGCCCGCGCCTCTGAGCGAGTGTTCATCGCTGCCCGCGACTGGCGGGCATCCATGAATGCTTAGGCCACACGCCCGACCCTGCTTCCTGTCGCTGACGACAGCGCAGGGCGCGTCGATTGCCTCAGCCTGACTTGCGCCTGTTCCGGGCCGTTTTTGCCACGCACATTTACGACGTTAGCGATGCGGTCCAGCAACAGCGCATTTGTGTCGCTGTCAAGAAGTCCTTGGTGTTTTAGACACAACACTCCGATAATCCGCAAGATAGGAAGTCCACCATGTTGGTTTGGGAAGAAGACCGTAAGCCCGCGATCAGCGCCTTGAATAGCGCCACGAATCATGGCCTGAGCGCCACCCCGCACAGCGGCCTGCAAGCAGCCGCGGCGGCATCGACGCCGCCGGCTTCCTCTTCCGCCGCCGAGCGCCGCGTCAACATCGCCGACAAGCGCATCATCAACGGCCAGACGGACGTCAATCAGCTGGTGCCGTTCAAGTACAAGTGGGCCTGGGACAAGTACCTCGCCACCTGCGCCAACCACTGGATGCCGCAGGAAGTGAACATGTCCCGCGACATCGCCCTGTGGAAGGACCCGAACGGCCTGACCGAGGACGAGCGTCGCATCATCAAGCGCAACCTCGGCTTCTTCGTGACCGCCGACTCGCTGGCCGCGAACAACATCGTGCTGGGCACCTACCGCCACATCACCGCGCCCGAGTGCCGCCAGTTCCTGCTGCGCCAGGCCTTCGAGGAAGCGATCCACACGCACGCCTACCAGTACATCGTCGAGTCCCTGGGCCTCGATGAGAGCGAGATCTTCAACGCCTATCACGAGGTGGCCTCCATCCGTGACAAGGACGAGTTCCTGATCCCCTTCATCGACGCGATCATGGACCCGAACTTCAAGACGGGCACGCTGGCCGCGGACCAGACCCTGCTGAAGTCGCTGATCGTCTTCGCGTGCCTGATGGAAGGCCTGTTCTTCTACGTGGGCTTCACGCAGATCCTCGCCATGGGCCGCCAGAACAAGATGACCGGGGCCGCCGAGCAGTACCAGTACATCCTGCGCGACGAGTCCATGCACTGCAACTTCGGCATCGACCTGATCAACCAGATCAAGCTCGAGAACCCGCAGCTGTGGACGGCCGAGTTCAAGGCCGAGATCAAGGCCCTGTTCCAGAAGGCCGTGGAGCTCGAGTACCGCTACGCCGAGGACACCATGCCGCGTGGCGTGCTGGGCCTCAATGCCGCGATGTTCAAGGGCTACCTGCGCTACATCGCCAACCGCCGTGCCACCCAGATCGGCCTGGAGGAGCTCTTCCCGAACGAAGAGAACCCCTTCCCCTGGATGAGCGAAATGATCGACCTGAAGAAGGAACGCAACTTCTTCGAAACCCGCGTCATCGAATACCAGTCCGGTGGCGCCCTGTCCTGGGATTGAGCGGGCTGCCTGGTCAGCGGCCTGTGTCCCTTTGAGTGCTCGTCAATGAGATCAAGACAAGCGATGCCATTGAACCGTCAGACGCGAAAAAGCGCGGCGGTGCATCGCGACCCCATTCACCGTACCGTGGCGCTGCTCCAAAGCGACTCTCGGGCGGTGGATAGCTGCGCTGAGGTGGACCGGTCCGCCGCAGGCAGTGCTTTTTTCACTTGATCAAGGAGAAAACCATGGCAACTGCAAAGAAGGCACCGGCCAAGAAGGCCGCTCCCGCCAAGAAGGCCGCCGCCCCGGCCAAGAAGGCCGCTGCTCCGGCAAAGAAGGCCGCTCCGGCCAAGAAGGCTGCTGCTCCGGCAAAGAAGGCCGCTCCGGCCAAGAAGGCTGCTGCTCCGGCGAAGAAGGCCGCTCCGGCCAAGAAGGCTGCTGCTCCGGCGAAGAAGGCCGCTCCGGCCAAGAAGGCTGCTGCTCCGGCGAAGAAGGCCGCTCCGGCCAAGAAGGCTGCTGCTCCGGCAAAGAAGGCCGCTCCGGCCAAGAAGGCTGCTGCGCCCGCCAAGAAGGCCGCTTCGACCAAGAAGCCGCCGATCAAGGCTGCACCGAAGGCCGCCAAGCCTGCTGCCAAGGCTGCGAAGCCCGCTGCCAAGGCTGCTTCGACCAAGAAGCCGCCCATCAAGGCTGCACCGAAGGCCGCTGCCAAGCCCGCCGCCAAGCCTGCTGCCAAGCCGGCCGCCAAGGCTGCTTCGACCAAGAAGCCGCCCATCAAGGCTGCTCCCAAGGCCGCTGCCAAGCCCGCCGCGAAGCCCGCTGCCAAGCCGGCTGCCAAGCCTGCTGCGAAGAAGCCTGCTGCGGCGCCCGCTGCTGCCAAGCCTGCCGCTGCCCCGGCTGCCAAGACGGCCCTGAGCCCGCAAGCGGCCTGGCCCTTCCCGACTGGCAACAAGCCCTGAGCCTGGCCGGCGTGATCCCTCTCGGGGGATCCCCCGCCCAAGCTGAAAACCCGGCCTCGGCCGGGTTTTTTTATGCCTGCACGCCGGAGGCGACTGGGCTGCGGCCGACCGATCACCGGCCCGCCGAGCGAGCACGAGGCAAGGCGCGCGTGCGGCCCCTCAGGGCCCGACGCTCAGGGGTAGAAGATCTCGACGGTGTAGCCGTTGACCCGCTGGCGCCCTGTGCTGAACACCAGCTGCAGCGCCTGCTCGCTGTTGGCGGCGGTGCTGGGCTGCGCATTCGCGAAGTCCTCGGGGCGCAGGGCGCGCTTCATCAGCACCTTGCCGTTGCCGTCGTTGAGGCTCAACTCCACCCAGGGCGTCGCCAGCTCCCACGGGCTCTTGTTGCGCAGGCTGAGACTGAACTTGTAGTGGTTGCCGCTGGCGGCCTCCGACAGGCCGCTGCTCTCGACGCTGAATGCGTCCAGGCGCTGCCAGGGATGCAGCTCGCAAGCGAGGCGGGCGCAGGCCGCCGTCAGCCATTCGCGGGCTGTCGGGGACTGTGTGGAGAGGGCGTCGCGGTAATGCCAGGTCAGTTGCGCAGCCGCTCCGCACAGGAGCAGCACGCAGCCCAGGCCAAGCGCCAGGCGCACGCCAGGCCGCTGCCAGCGGGCCTCGCCCTCGGCGCGGCGCAGGAAGCCGGGCTTGCGCGCGGGCTTGCCGTCGGGCGCCTGTGCGGCCGGCTCGGGCAGGGCGGCCTGCGCTGACTGCAGGCTCGGAGACAGCACGACGTCGGGGCCCAGATCCGGCGCGGTCGGGGCCGCCGCGGGCGGGGGCGGTGCGACCGCCGGCGGAGCCGGCTCGGGCTCGAAGCGCATCCCCTTGGGCTCCGGCATGTCGGCACGGACATCCACCGGGGGGGCCGTCAGGGCGGGGGCGGGGGGCGGCTCCCAGAAGGGTTCGCGACGCTCGCCCGGGCGATCATGCGCGCCCGACCGCGAGGCGTGCAGGTCGGGTTCGTCCGGGGGCTCGAACGCATCGGGCGTCGGCGTGAAGGCGGTCGCCGGCTGCACGGGCTCATAGGCCGGCGCCGGGCTGGGCGGGTACGCGGGCGGCATGGCCGGCGGCGGCGCGGCGCGGCGCTCGGCGGCGACGTCGATCGGGCGTCGCACGGCCTGGTGTGCCGCCGGTGCCGGGGGCATCACCGCCGGGGCGACGGGGCTCGGGGCGGGCTGCTCGCGCACGAAAGCGGGCTCGCTGTGCGAGGGCTCGAACTCGCTCTCCGGGCTCGGGGCGGGCCAGGGCGGCGGCGCCTCCCGGTCCAGGTCGAAGAGCTGTTCACGGGCATCGAAGACCTCGGCGCAGCGGCCGCAGCGCACCCAGCCCTCGGACACGCGCAACTGGTCCTGCACCACGCGGAAGATGGTGCCGCAGGCGGTGCAGCGGGTAGCAAGACTCATGGGGGCAGATCATGCCATGAAGGCCTGTCGCCGCCGAGCGCGCTCACCCCTAGAAACATCGATCCTGCCGATGCGGCCGGGGCCTGCTGCGCGGCCGGGGTCAGGCCTTGCCTGGCGCGCCGGGAGGCCGCGACGCTCAGGCGCCGCGGCGCGCCGTCATCAGGATCCAGCCGTCCTCGCTGTCGCTCACGTCCAGGGCCAGCCAGGGCGCGTAGGCGTCCTTCAGCTCCTGGGCCTGGCGCTCGAGGATGCCTGCCAGCACGAGATGGCCGCCCGCGCGCACATGGGCGCACAGCAGCGGGGCCAGCAGCTTCAGCGGCGTGGCGAGGATGTTGGCCAGCACCAGCGGGTACTCGCCCGACGCGGCATCGGGCAGCGCGGCGTTCAGCGTCACGCGGTTGGCCTCGGCATTGGCCTGGGAGGAGATGATGGCGGCCGGGTCGATGTCCACGGCATCGATGTGCTGCGCGCCATGCAGCGCGGCGCCGATGGCCAGGATGCCGGAGCCGCAGCCATAGTCCAGCACGCGATCCCAGCCGGCGGCCTCGGCGCCGTGCCGGGCGATCCAGCGCAGGCACATGCGCGTCGTCGGGTGGGTGCCGGTGCCGAAGGCCAGGCCGGGGTCGAGGCGCATGATGCGCGTCGCCTGCGCGGGCGCCTCGTGCCAGGAGGGCACGATCCAGAACTCGGGCGTGATCTCGACCGGCGCGAACTGCGACTGCGTCAGGCGCACCCAGTCCTGCTCCTGCACGGCCTGGATGGTCTGCACATGCACGTCCCGCGCCCAATCCTGGGCCAGCAGCAGCGTGGCGGCCTCGGTGGCCTCGGCCTCGCTGGCGAACAGGGCCTTCACGACCGAGCGCTCCCAGCCCGGCTTGGGTGCGGGCATGCCGGGCTCGCCGAACAGGGCCTTCTCGGCGTCGGTGTCGGCATCGGCATCTTCGACGGACACGGCCAGCGACTCGACCTCCATCAGCGCATCGCTGACGGTCTCGACGTCGTCCTCGCGGCAGATGAGCACGAGCTCGTGCAGGTCAGGGGTGCTGGGGGTGTTGCTCATGGGGAAACCTTCTAGTGCGCGCCAAAAAGCGCAAGCCCCGGGCGGCATGGCCGCGCCAGGGCTGTGGCGGGTGCGGATGCGTCAGCCGCGAATCATAGGCCGTGGCCGGCCCGGAGTCGCCTGCTGACGCTGCCGGCGGTCAGCGCTTGTGCTGATTCATCCAGCCTTCGAGATAGTGGATCGACGTGCCGCCTTCGATGAACTTCGCGTCGGCCATCAGCTCGCGGTGCAGCGGGATGTTGGTCTGGATGCCTTCCACCACCGTCTCCGACAGGGCGATGCGCATGCGGGCCAGGGCCTGCTCGCGGGTGTCGCCGTGCACGATGATCTTGCCGATCATGGAGTCGTAGTTGGGCGGCACGAAGTAGTTCGTGTAGGCGTGGGAGTCCACGCGCACGCCGGGGCCGCCGGGCGGGTGCCACATGGTGATGCGGCCGGGCGAGGGCACGAATTTCACCGGGTCCTCGGCGTTGATGCGGCACTCGATGGCGTGGCCGCGCATCTCGATGTTGCGCTGGGTGAAGGGCAGCTTCTCGCCGGCGGCGATGCGGATCTGCATCGCGACGATGTCCACGCCCGTCACCATCTCCGTCACCGGGTGCTCCACCTGCACGCGGGTGTTCATCTCGATGAAGTAGAACTCGCCGTTCTCGAAGAGGAACTCGAAGGTGCCGGCACCCCGGTAGCCCATCTTCTTGCAGGCGGTGGCGCAGCGGTCGCCGATCTTCTCGATCGTGCGGCGGGGAATGCCGGGCGCCGGCGCTTCCTCGATGATCTTCTGGTGGCGGCGCTGCATCGAGCAGTCGCGCTCGCCGAGCCAGACGGCGTTCTTGTGGCCGTCGGCCAGCACCTGGATCTCCACGTGGCGCGGGTTCTCCAGGAACTTCTCCATGTAGACCTCGGGATTGCCGAATGCAGCCCCGGCTTCCGCCTTGGTCATCTGCACGGCATTCACCAGTGCGGCTTCGGTGTGCACCACGCGCATGCCGCGGCCACCGCCGCCGCCGGCGGCCTTGATGATGACCGGATAGCCCACGGCGCGGGCGATGCGGATGATCTCCTTGGGATCGTCGGGCAGGGCGCCTTCCGAGCCGGGCACGCAGGGCACGCCCGCAGCACGCATGGCCTGCTTGGCGGAGACCTTGTCGCCCATCGTGCGGATGTTGTCCGGGGTCGGGCCGATGAAGGTGAAGCCGCTGCGCTCCACGCGCTCAGCGAAGTCAGCGTTCTCCGACAGGAAGCCGTAGCCCGGGTGGATGGCCTCGGCATCGGTCACCTCGGCGGTGGCGATGATGGCCGGCATGCTCAGGTAGCTCTGGGCGGAGGCGGCCGGGCCGATGCACACGGCCTCGTCCGCCAGCTTGACGTACTTGGCGTCGCGGTCGGCCTCGGAATACACGACCACGGACTTCACGCCCAGCTCGCGGCAGGCGCGCTGGATGCGAAGGGCGATCTCGCCACGGTTGGCAATGAGAATTTTCTTAAACATGGCAGTTGCTCAGCGCGCGGGGCGCAATGCGGCCAGAGGCCCATCCGGCGGCGGTCGCGGAGCCGGCTTTGCCGGACCACCGACCGCGCCCCCTCGAGGGGGCCGTCGCCGCCGGTAGGGGGTGGGACGTGTTCACTCGATGATGAACAGCGGCTGGCCGAATTCCACCGGCTGGCCGTTCTCCACCAGGATCTTGGTCACGGTGCCGGACTTGTCGGCATCGATCTCGTTCATGATCTTCATGGCTTCGATGATGCAGATGGCCTGGCCTTCCTTGACCTGCTGCCCCACCTCGACGAAGGCCTTGGCATTGGGGCCGGAGGCACGGTAGAAGGTGCCCACCATGGGCGACTTCACCACATGGCCGGTCTCGACGGGGGCGGCGGCGGGCGCGGCGGCGGCGGCGGGGGCCGCGGCAGCCACCGGCGCGGCGGCGACCGGTGCGGCCATCATCGGCATGGCCTGGGCCAGGGGCACGGCCACCGTGCCGTCGGACTTGACGATGCGCACCTTGCCATCGGCTTCGGTGATTTCAAGTTCAGAAATGTTCGACTCGGACACGAGGTCGATCAGGGTCTTGAGCTTGCGCAGATCCATGAGGCTTCTCCAACGGAAAGATTTTGTAGTGCTTGCCAATGCCGCGGTCGCCGGGGCGACCGCGCCCTTGCTTCAGCCGCCGGCAGCCCGGACGTGGTCCAGGGCGTGCATCAGGGCGTAGCGGTAACCCAGGGGACCCAGGCCGCAGATCACGCCCACCGCGAGTTCCGACACATAGCTGTGGTGGCGGAAGGTCTCGCGCTTGTGGATATTGGACAGGTGGACCTCGACAAAGGGCAGGGCCACCGCCGCCAGGGCATCCCGGATGGCCACGCTGGTGTGCGTATAGGCCGCCGGATTGATGATGATGAAGCGTGTGCCGTCACGGCCAGCCGCCTGGATGCGATCGACCAGGGCACCTTCGTGGTTGCTCTGGAAGCTTTCGAGCGTGGCTCCTGCATTGGCAGCGAATTGCTGCAGATCTGCATCGATCTGCGCCAAAGTCGTTGCGCCATACACCCCGGGCTCCCTGGTACCAAGGAGGTTGAGGTTGGGGCCATGAATCACAAGAATCTGCATCAGCGACGTGCCGCGGCGGTTTAGAGCGTAGACACTAGAAGCGCGAAAGGCTGAACTTTAGCTTTTTTAGACCCAGATCCCGGCAGGTAGCCAAAAATAAATGGCTTGACCTTCCACGTTTCTTGAGCTTGCCCAAGAAAGCCCGGGATTCGGGTCTTGACGAGCGTTCAGCCCGGCGAGAGCGCGATTCTGAGGCCGGCGGCCGCCGGATCAGGCCCCGGTTTTCCCTGCCTCGGGGGCCGGCTGCCCGGTGGCCAGGGCGTGGGCGACGGCCTCGAGCTCGCCCGCCTGGAGGGCGCCCAGGCGGCGCCAGAAGACCTGGCCGCGGGCATCGAAGACGACGCTGAAGGGCAGACCGCCCTGCGTGTTTCCGAGCTGGCGGCCCAGCTCCAGGCCCTGAACGCCGCCCAGCGCCAGCGGCATCTGCAGCGGCAGCTTGGTGAGGAAGTCCTGCACGGCCTCCTTGCGGTCGATGGCCAAGGCCAGGCCTTGCCAGCCCGGCTGGGCCGCCAGGAACTGCTGGATCTCGGGCAGCTCGCGCACGCAGGGGGCGCACCAGGTGGCCCAGAAATTCAGCAGCAACGGCTGGCCTCGCAGCTCGCGGGCGGCGAGCTCGCTCCCGTCCACGCGCTCGAAGCGGGCCATCCAGAAGGCGTCGGCCGCGGAAGCCGGGCGAGGGGGCAGCGCGGGCAGGGGGGCCTCGACCGGCTGGCCGCGCCGGGCCAGCCAGGCGCCGAAGCCGGCGGCGGCCAGGCCGACGGTGCCGAAAAGGGCGTGGCGGCGGTTCATGGGGCAGCTCCTTCGCGGGTGTCGGGCGGGGTCTCGTCCAGCAGCCGGCGCAGGGCCGCGAGGTCCCCGCGCTCGGTGCGGCCGCGGCTGTCGGGCTTGAGCGCGCCGCGCAAGTCGTCCTTGTCGAGGATGCTCAGCGCGATGGTCACCCATTCATTGAGAGGCCGGCAGCGGTCGGCGACGGTCAGCAGGTCCACCGGGCCGCGAGGGCCCTGGGTCTCGCCCACTTCGTAGTCCACCCCCGCATTGATCAGCGCGATCTCGGCGGACTTGCTGTCGTCGCAGTAGAGCTGCAGGTGGATGTTGGACAGGCGCGTGGCCGTGCCGCGCCAGACGGCGCCGCACAGGTGGGGGCGGAACTCTGCCAGCCGTTCCATCCAGACGGCGGCCTGCTCGCGCAGGGCGCGCAGCTCGCCGGGCTGGGTGTCGGCGCAGAAGAGGGCGAGGTAGTCCCGCACCTCGTCTTCCAGCTCCTCGTTGCTGGGGAGCGGCGCGTTGCGGGGCAGACCCAGCTGCTTGTGGGCCCGGCGCTTGGCGGCGCCGTACTCGAGGCCTTCCTCCACGACCAGACGGGCGGCGGTGGCGGCGATCTCGGCGGTGAGCGGGTGGTCGGAAGCCATGGCGGGCGGTGTCGGGAGGCGGTGGATCGGGATCAGGGCAGCGCGACGGCGCCCATGCGGGCCTCGATGGTCGACGCGCGGCCGACCACATAGGCCGAGCCGGGGCGCTTCTCGAAGCGCTTGGGCGCCGGCAGCATCACGGCGAGACGCGCCGCCTGCCAGGGCGCGAGCTGGGCGGCGTCGACGCGGAAGTAGTGCCGGGCCGCGGCCTGGGCGCCGAAGACGCCTTCCCCCCACTCGACGTGGTTCAGGTAGATCTCCAGGATGCGCTGCTTGGACAGGAGCGCCTCCAGCATGAAGGTCAGCACGAACTCCTGGCCCTTGCGCAGCAGGTGGCGCTCGCCGCTGAGGAACAGATTCTTGGCCAGCTGCTGGGTGATGGTCGAGCCCCCGACGATCTTGGCCTGGGGCTTGGGCGTCGTGGGGCGGTCGCTGTCCCGCGCGGGGGCCCGCGAGGCGGCCTTGGCGCGCTTGTCGGCCTTGGCCTGCTCGCGCTGGTTCTTCTCCCAGGCCTTCTCGAGGGCGTCCCATTCCACGCCGCCGTGTTCGGAGAAGCCGGCGTCCTCGCTGGCGATCACGGCCCGCTTGAGGGCGGCCGACAGCCGCGCGTCCGGCACCCAGTCCTGGCTCCAGGCCACCTCGTGCTTCTCGGTTGCGAGGCGCCAGATCTCGGAGCGCTGGAAGCTGGTCGACTGCGGGTCCAGCACGTTCATCAGCGCGATGCGCGCCAGGAAGTACAGCTGCAGGGCCACCAGCCCGAGGGCGAGCAGGGCGAGCAGGCGCAGGGGCAGCTGGCGCAGCACGGTTCAGTCCTTGTGCTGCAGATGCTGGCGCAGGCCGGCCAGCACCGGGACGGTGTCCGGGCGCACGCCGCGCCAGAGCTGGAAGGCCTCGGCCGCCTGCTCGACCAGCATCCCGAGGCCGTCCCGCGGGCGGGCGCCCTGCGCCTGCACCCAGTCGAGGAAGCCCTGGGCGGCCGGGCCGTACATCATGTCGACACCCAGGCCGCCGGGGCGCAGCACCGGGCCCCGCACGGGCACGCCGGCGCCCGCGAGGCTGGCGCTGGTGCCGTTGACCAGCACGTCGAAGCGTGCCTCGGGCAGGTCGTGGAGCGTGCTGGCCTGCAGGCGCACGCCGTGCTCCTGGGCCCAGCGCGCATGGCTGCCAACCAGGGCGACGGCCTTGTCGAGGCTGCGGTTGGCCAGCGTCAGCTCGGCCGGGCGGGCCGCGATCAGGCTGCCCATCACGCCGGCGGAGGCGCCGCCAGCGCCGAGCAGCAGCACGCGCAGGCCGAGCAGGGGCTGGCCGGCGTTGGACTGGATGTCCCGCACGAGGCCGAGGCCGTCAGTGTTGTCGCCCCACCAGCCGTGCTCGTCGAAGCGCAGGGTGTTGACGGCCCCGGCGAGCTCGGCGCGCGGGCTGCGACGCCGGGCGGCCGCGAAGGCCTCGAACTTGAAGGGCACCGTCACGTTGCAGCCCTTGGCGCCCGCGGCGGCGAAGGCCTGCACCGTGGGCAGGAAGGCGTCGAGCGGGCACAGCAGGCGCTCGTAGACCAGGTCCTGGCCCGTCTGCGCCGCGAACTGTGCATGGATGGTCGGGGACTGGCTGTGGGCCACGGGGTTGCCGGCGACGGCGTAGCGGTCCGGCATCACAGCTGCTCCGTCACGGTGGCCTCGAGCCCATCCTCGCGGGTGAACTTGAAGCGCGTGGTGATGACCAGCACCTCGGCGCCGCGGCGCATCTCGGTGTTGAAGTCGCCGAAGGGCTGGCAGGCGCGCACGATGGCGATGGCGCGCTTGTCGAGCTGGTTGTTGCCCGAGCTCTGGATGATCTCGGTGTCCACGAGCCGGCCCTTGAAGTCCACGTGGATGTTCATGATCAGCTCGCCGTAGAGCTTGCGGCCGCGGTAGGTGGGGAAGTCGCGGGTGCCGCGCTCCTCGATGCGGCGACGCAGGGTGTCGTAGTACTGGGCGTAGACGACCTCGCGCGTGGCGGGGCTCACGTAGCGCTTGCGGGGGCGGGCGTTCTCGTCGTTGACGCGCTTCTCGATCTCGGCCAGCAGCTGCACCAGCTGGCGGCGCTTCTCGGCCTGCTCGCGGGCCTCGGGCGAGCTGCGCTCGCGCTTGGGGTCCGGGGGCGGGAGCAGCGCCAGCTCGCGGCGCACCTGGGCCAGCAGCTGCTGCTGCACTTCCTGGAGCTTGGCGATCTGGTTGCGCTGCGTCTCGGTGCTGTCGCCCAGCTCCATGCGGGGCGACGGCGCCAGCGGCGAGGTGGCGCGCTTCTGCCGGGCCGACTCGCCGCCGCCCGCCAGGTTCGCCTGCGCCAGGGCCTTGGCCTCGGCGGGGGCGTCCTTGCTGCGCGCGTTGACCAGCACCACCTCCAGCGGCGTGTCCTGGAACAGGCGCTGGAATCGTTCGGGATCGGCGATCCGCAGCGCCAGCAGCATCAGGTGCAGGCCCAGCGAGACGATCAGGGCGAGGTGGAGCGGCTGGATCTTGCGCGGCTGCATGGCGGTCGTGCGGCGAGGTCGCTCAGGCGGCCGGGGCCGCGGGGGGCGCGTCCGTGGCGCCTTCCGCGTCGTTCAGGTCGATAGCCAGCGTGAGCGGCCCGCTGCCGGCGGCGTCCTCATCCTCGTCCGAGGCGGGTTCGTCGTCCGGGGCCTGCGCCTCGTCCAGTCGCTCGATCAGCGACGCATGGACGTCCAGCGTCATCTCGTCGATGCCGGTGATGCGCACCCGCACGTGGCTGCCGCGCGCCAGGCCTTCGCAGCCCAGGGCCTTGAAGACGAGGGGCAGGGCGTCCGCACGCACCAGGCCGTCCTTCATGACGGAAGCCGTGAGCTCGTGGATGGCGTTCTGCTGCAGGTAGCGCAGCGTCCAGTAGCGCTCGATGCCCGACTGGAAGCCGTTGTAGGCCGAGTAGGCGGCGTCGAAGCCCGAGATGATCGAGAAGAGCTGGGCGTCCTTGGGCTTGAACGGCGCCACCAGGGCGGCCGTGCGGCCGTGGCGGGCGCAGGCGATGATCTGCCACTGGTTGACCAGGTCGGTGTAGCGGCGCAGCGGCGAGGTGGCCCAGGTGTACTGCGCCACGCCCATGCCGGCGTGCGGCAGCGCCTTCGTGCCCATGCGCACCTTGACGCCCGGCGCCAGGCTGGCCTGGCTGCGGTAGATGCCGGGCAGGCCCAGCTCGTTCAGCCAGCCGCCCCAGCTGCTGTTGGCGAGGATCATGGCCTCGGCCACGATCAGGTCCAGCGGGGCGCCGCGCTGGCGGGTGCCGATGCTGACGGTCTCGTGGCCCTCGGGTTCGCGCTCGCCGTTGCTGTCCAGGCGGAAGGTGTAGTCGGGGCGGTTGAAGGTCTCGGGCTTGCCGCGCACGATCTCGCGCTGGGCCTTCAGGTGCTTCGCGAGGCGGAAGCAGAAGCGCAGCTCGGTGCCGAAGGCGTAGTCGGCCGGCGCCTCGCCGGTCAGCGAGGCCTCGGTGACGGTGCTGTCCAGCTTGTCATGGCGCAGGTTGGCGGCGATGGGCACGCGCTCGAGCTTCGTCTCGCGGCTGCGGATCTCGAGCGTGGCCTCGTCCATCGTCACGTACAGCGACACGGCCGGGCATTCGCGTCCCTCGGCCAGCGTGTAGTGCTGGACCACCTCGTCCGGCAGCATGGTCAGCTTCCAGCCGGGCATGTAGACGGTCGAGAGGCGCTCGCGGGCGACCTTGTCCACGGGCGAGTCCGGCTGGATGGCCAGGCCCGGCGCCGCGATGTGCACGCCGAAGACGATGGTGCCGGTGCCCAGGCCCTGCACGGAGAGGGCGTCGTCGATTTCCGTGGTGGCGGAGTCGTCGATCGAGAAGGCCTGCACCGGGGCCACGGGCAGCTCGTCGGTGATCTGCGGCGCCGTGAGCGCGGGGAAGCCCGTGCCCTTGGGGAAGTTCTCGAACAGGAAGCGCTTCCAGTGGAACTGGTAGGGGCTGCTGATCGCGCCGGCGCCCTTGAGCAGCTCCAGCGGGGCCTGCTGCGAGCGCCTGGCGGCCTCGACCACGGCCTTGTACTCGGGACCGTTCTTGTCGGGCTTGAAGAGGATCTTGTAGATCTGCTCGCGGATGCCGGCCGGGCACTCGCCTGCGATCAGCTCGCCCGTCCAGGCCTCGATCTGCAGCGCCTGCTGGCGCTTGCGCTCGATGCCCAGCAGCGCGGCCTTGACCTGCTCCTCGGGCGCCTTCTTGAACAGGCCCTTGCCCATGCGGCGGAAATAGTGCGGCGCCTCGTACAGGCGGAAGAGCGCGGCGGCCTGCTGCTCGACGCCGGCCTTGGCGTCGAAGTAGTCGCGCGCCAGGTCGGCAAAGCCGAACTCCCCGTCGGTGGCGAACTCCCAGGCGAGGTCGAGGTCGATCTCCTGCGCCAGCGCCTGGCCCTGGGCCATCAGCTCCGCCGGGGAGGGCTTGTCGAATTTCAGCAGCACATTGGCCGCCTTCACTTTGACGCGCTTGCCCGAGTCCAGCTCGATTTGCATCGAGCTTTCCGCTTCGGACATCACACGGCCGGCGAGGAATTTTCCGGCGTCATCGAACAGGGCAAACATAGGGTGCGCATTGTCGCCGAAGTACGGCAGCCTCAAGCCGGGCCGGCCAGGGTGGGGCCGCCTGCACGGAATTTGCCCCGGCGCCCGCTGCTTCCGCGCCCCGCCGGGGCAGGGCGGGCCGGGGCCCGGGGCGCCGACAGCAAAGTCTTACGCTTGTTGCAGGTGCAGCGGCTTGGCCAGGAATGGTGACACCAGCCCGGTGCCGCGGCACTCAAGGCGCCTTGCGGCCCAGCATGCGCAGCAGGGTGCGATCGCGGTCCACGACATGGTGCTTCAGCGCGGCCAGCACGTGGACGGTCACCAGGGCCAGCAGCAGGTAGCCGCCCCAGTGGTGCGCCTGCTGGCCCAGCTCGGCCAGGCCGGCGTGGTACGGCAGGACCTCGCCCGGCCTGGACGGGTCGTCCTGGTGCGGCACCAGAGGCAGGCCGAAGACGCCGAAGCCGTGGCCGCTGGCGCCGGAGAACAGCATGCCGCTCAGGGGCATCAGCAGGGTCAGGCCGAGCAGGACGCCATGCGCCCAGCGCGCCGCGCGCTGCAGGGCCGGCGAGGTGGGCTGCACCGGCGCCGGCAGACCCAGGCGCAGACGCTGGACCGCGCGGACCGCGATGACCAGCAGGGCGAGCACGCCCAGCGACTTGTGCCAGGGGTAGAGCGCCCAGGTCTCGGTGCGGCTCATGTAGAGGCCCACGCCGGCCAGCCCGAGCATCAGGGCGGCCACGAGCCAGTGCAGCCGGCGGCTGGAAGGAGGGAGCGGGTCGCGGTCGGGCATGGGGCGCAGGGTGTGGAGCGGACCCGCGAGTCTAGCGAGGCCACGCCATGCCCGCCCACGGCCCCTCGACGGCTGTGCGGCCCTTGCACACCGGGCAGGCCCGGCCGCGCAGACCCTCAGCGACGGGCCAATGCCAGGCGCGCGGCTTCCGCCGCCTCCAGCCCGTGCTCACTGAACACCTGGACGCCGTGATGGCGCAGCAAGGCGGCGGTCAGGCCCTCGCCGGCCCGCTTGGTGCCGTCGAAATGGCCGGAGGCGATGCGCTGGCTGCCGCAGGAGGGGCTGCCTTCCTTCAGCACCGCGATCTGCAGACCGTGGCGCCGCACCAGGGCCAGGGCGGCCTCGGCGCCGGCGCGGAAGGCCGCCGTCGGATCGCCGCCCTCGGCGTCGCGCAGGCGGGCCTGGCCCAGCCAGACCTGCCAGCCCTGCGCACCGGCCTCGATCTCCGCGGGCGGGCGAGGCACCGGCAGGCCGCCGGCCAGCTCGGGGCACAGCGGCACGACCAGGCCAGCCGCCTGCCAGCGGTCCAGCAGGGGGGCGCGGAGGTCCTGTGCCCGGCCGTCGTAGCGCACCGGCGCCCCCAGCAGGCAGGCGCTGACGAGGATCTGCGGGCCGCCCTGGCCGTCAGCCATGCCGCCTCAGACCGTCAGCCCGCCGGAAACTTCCAGCACGGCGCCGTTGACGTAGCTGGCCTCGTCGCTGGCCAGGAAGGCATAGACATTGGCCACCTCGGCCGGGCTGCCCAGACGGCGCAGCGGCACTTCCTCCTGCATCTGGCCAAGGACCTTGTCGGGGATGGTGGCGAGGATGGGCGTCTCGATGAAGCCTGGCGCCACGGCATTCACGCGCACGCCCTTGGGGCCGAGCTCCCGGCTCCAGGTCTTGGTGAAGCCGATCACGCCGAACTTGGCGGCGGCGTAGTTGGTCTGGCCGAAGTTGCCGTAGATGCCCACGACCGAGGAGGCGTTGAGGATCACCCCGCGGCCCTGCGCCACCATGGTGTCGACCACGGCCTGCGCGCAGTGGAAGACGCCGCGCAGGTTGACGTCGATGACGGCGTCGAACTGCTCGAGGCTCATCTTCTGCAGGCGGGCGTCCTGCGTGATGCCGGCGTTGTTGACCAGTACGTCGATGCGACCGAAGCGCGCCTTCACGGCGGCGGCCATGGCGTCCACCTGCGCGCGGTCCGTCACGGAGAAGGCGAAGCCCAGGGCCTCGGCGCCGGCGGCCCGGCACTGCGCCACGGCGGCATCGACGGCCTCCTGGCGCAGGTCGCACACGACGACGATGGCGCCTTCCTGCGCGAACTTGAGGGCGGTGGCCAGGCCGATGCCCTGGGCGGCGCCCGTGATGATGGAAACCTGGCCTTCGAGGCGGCGTGCGGGGTTCATAGCTGCAGAAACTCCGTCAGTTCAGAGAGGTAGTCGTCGAAATCCGAGAGGCCGTGGTCGCTGCCGTCGAGCAGCTTGATGCGGCTGCCCTCGTAGCGGGCGTGCATCTCGTGCCAGTCCAGCACCTCGTCGCCCTTGGCGATCACGGCCAGCAGGCGCTCCGGCCGCGCGATGGCGCCCGGGGGCAGGGCCTGGTGAAGGGCCCGCAGTTCGTCGACGAACTCGGGCCGGAAGAAGAAGCGCTCCTGCGGGTCCTGCCAGCAGCTGTGCTCGCCGATGTAGCGGGCGAGGTCGCGGGCCGGGTCCACGGCGGGGTTCAGCAGCACGGCGCGGCCACCCGTGTGCTGCTGCACCCAGGTCGCATAGAAGCCGCCCAGCGAGCTGCCCATCACCGCGAGGGACTCGCGCGGCCAGTCGGCGATCAGCGTGCGGATCAGGGCGATGGCCTCGGCGGGCGAAGGGGGCAGCTGTGGCGCCAGGAAGACGAGGTCCGGGCGCTGTTCGCCCACCCATCGCGCCATGCGCTGGGCCTTGGCCGAGCGTGGCGACGAGCGGAAGCCGTGCAGGTACAGCAGATGGGTGGTGCGGCGGGAGGCGGCGTGCGGAGCGGCGGGCATGGCGGCGCAGTCTAGCGGCCCCGGCGCCGGCGCGCTGTCGGCTGGGCGTCAGTGCGCCGGGGGGGCTCGATGCGGCGTGCGATGAAGCACGGTTTGGCAGGGGCGAGTGGGGTGCGCCAGCATTGACGCCTGCGGGCGCCGCAACACAATGGGCGGCTTGTCATCAGCCCGGGGGGCTGCCGGGCCCGACCCGGCAGACCGGATCCTCACCAGAAAGTCAATCGAATGACCCAGACTTCCTCGCGCCTGCCGGCTCAGCCGCTGAGCCTCCTGACCGCGGCCGTCGTGGCCGCCCTTGCCCTGGCCAGCCAGGCCGCCGTCGCGCAGGGCAATGGCGCCACGCCGCCGGCCGCCGCCGCCAGCGGTGCCGCCGCCCCGGCCGCCGCCGCGAAGCCGCCGGTCGACCCGACGGCGCCCAAGCCCTTCAACGACATCATCAAGGACGCCAAGAGCCAGGACGGCCTGTTCCCGATCTGGCGCAAGGACGAGAAGGTCTGGCTCGAGATTCCCAAGGCCCAGCTGAACAAGCCCTTCCTCTTCTCCGTCAACGTCGCCAATGGCGTGGGCGAGCGCGGCCTCTACGCCAGCCAGATGGGCCGTGTGCACCTGGCCGAATGGCGTCGCGTGGGCAACCAGCTGCAGCTGGTGGCCCTGAACACCAAGTTCCGCGCCGAGGGCGGCAACCGCCTGGCCTCCGAGCAGGCCTTCTCGCCCAGCCTGCTGGCGGCCTCGCCCGTGGCCAGCGCCGAGCACGCCGAGCGCAAGTCCTTCCTGGTGGACGCCAGCCTGCTGCTGACGGACATCCCCGGCCTGTCGACGCGCCTGGAGATGGCCTACCGCCTGCCCTTCGCCCCGGACCGCGCCAACAGCTTCGTCGAGGCCACGCGCGCCGAGGCCGGCCTGAGCACGCTGACCGCCCGCATGCACTTCGCGACGCCGCGCATCCCGGCGCCGCCCCTCACACCCATGCCGGTGCCGATGCCCAGCGCCCCGCAGGCCACGCCGGATCCGCGCAGCCTGTTCATGAGCTTCGTCTACAGCTTCAAGGCGCTGCCCGAGCAGGCCATGAAGGCCCGCCTGGCCGACCCGCGCCTGGGCCATTTCGCCGAGTCCTACACCGACCTCAGCGAGGACTTCAAGCCCAACACCCGCGTCCACGCCATCAAGCGCTGGCGCCTGGAGAAGGCCGACCCGCAGGCGGCGCTGTCCGAGCCGGTCAAGCCCATCACCTACTGGCTGGACAAGAACATCCCGCCCAAGTACCGCAAGGCGGTCGAGGAGGGCATCCTCGAGTGGAACAAGGCCTTCGAGAAGATCGGCTACAAGAATGCCGTCGTCGCCAAGCAGCAGCCGGATGACGCCGACTGGGACAACATGGACGCCGGCCATGCCTCGATCCGCTGGTTCGTGGGCGCCGACGTCGGCTTCGCCATCGGCCCGAGCCATGCCGATCCCCGCACCGGTGAGATCCTGGATGCGGACATCGGCATGAGCGATGTCTTCGCCCGTGGCTCGCGCCGCTTCCTGATCGAGGACGTGAACCGCCCGCTGGCCCACGCGGCCCATGCCGGCCACGACGCCGGCGAGGACTGCCGCTACGCCCAGGAGGCCGCCAGCGAGATGGACTTCGCGCTCGACGTCCTGGAGGCTCGCGGCGAGATCGCCCCGGACAGCCCCGAGGCCGAAGCCTTCGTGCATGCCGTGATCCGCGACGTGATCATGCATGAGGTGGGCCACACGCTGGGCCTGAAGCACAACTTCAAGGCCTCCACCACCGTGACGCAGGCGCAGCTGCTGGACAAGGCCTGGACCGATGCGCACGGCATCTCCGGCTCCGTGATGGACTACAACGCCTACAACCTCTCGCTCAAGGGCGAGTCGCACGGCGCGCTGACCAACACCACGCTGGGCGCCTACGACTACTGGGCCATCGAGTACGCCTACAAGCCGATGGCCGCCGAGATGGAGGCCCAGGAGCTGGCGAAGATCGCGGCGCGCAGCACCGAGCCGGCGCTGGCCTATGCCGACGATGCCGATGCCGATCTCTTCGGCGGCATCGACCCGCTGGCCAACCGCTTCGACCTCGGCGCCGACCCGCTGGCCTACTACAAGCGCCGCCTGAAGCTCTCGCAGGAGCTGTGGACCCGCGTGCAGGACCGCAAGCCGCAGGTCGGTGACGATCCCCTGCGTCAGCGCCGCGTGCTGATGGGCGGCTTTGCGCAGCTGGGCCGTGCGGCCGAGCTGGTCGGCAAGTACGTCGGTGGCATGTACATGCAGCGCGAGCTGCCCGGCGCCGGCGCGCAGCCGGCCTTCAAGCCGGTCGAGCCCGCCCGCCAGCGCGAGGCCCTGGACTTCCTGGCCAAGGGCCTGTTCAGCGCCGACAGCTTCCGCTTCAAGCCGGAGTTCCTGAGCACGCTGACGGTGGACTACAACGAGTGGGAGCGCGCCGGCCCGGTGGACATCCCCGGTGCCGTGGCCCGCATCCAGAACATCGCCCTGGACCGCCTCTACAGTGCCGGCACCGCCCAGCGCCTGATGGACCTGCCGGGCTTCGTGCCGGAGAAGGACCGCAAGGGCCTGATCACCCTGAACGAGGTCTTCGCGAGCACGCAGAACGCCGTGTGGAGCGAGCTCAAGACCGGGGGCGAGATCGACCGCCTGCGCCGCAATCTGCAGCGTGAGCATCTGCGTCGCCTGCAGGCCGTGCTGACCCGCGGCAGCGGCCCTGGCGTGATGGCCGATGCCTACGCGCTGGTGCGTCTGCATGCCAATCAGCTGCAGTCCGATCTGCGCACGGCCGTGGCCCGTGGCGGCCAGTCCGTCGAGACCCGCGCCCACCTGGCCGAGTCGCTCGACATGCTGTCCAGCCTCCTCAAGGCGACCATGCAGCGCAGCTGAACACGGCTTTGCTCCCGCCGAAGGCCGGCCCGCGCGACAAGCCCGGGCCGGCTTTTTCTTTGCGGCGCGTCATGGGTGCCAGAGCCAGGCCTCCCTTGCGCCCTGGCGAGTGCGCGGTCGGCCGTCACGATCCCACCCTTTGTCCATCGCGCAGGCGGGCGCATTGCCCGGCTCCTAGAATCAGGCACCTTTTGCGATGACGCCCCCGTGACCGGACGGCGTGCCGAACGATTCATGAGCGCTGCTGATTCCCAACTTCCCGTGGTCATCGTGGGCGCCGGCCTGGCCGGTCTGACCGTGGCTCTGCATCTGGCGGACCAGGTCCCCGTGATCGTGCTGGCCAAGCGCGAGCTCGGTGAGGCGGCGACGGCCTGGGCGCAGGGCGGCATCGTCGGCGTGCTCGGCAGCGATGACAGCATCGACAGCCATGTGCGCGACACCCAGGACGCCGGCGCCGGTCTCGTCGATGAAGCCACCGCGCGCTTCATCGCGGAGCGCAGTGCGGAGGCCGTCGAGTGGCTGGTGCGCCAGGGCGTTCCCTTCACGCCCGAGGCCGGCGGACCATTGGGCCTGCACCTCACGCGCGAGGGCGGCCACGCCGTGCGCCGCATCGCCCATGCCGCCGATGCCACGGGCAAGGCCATCCACGAGCAGCTGCTGGCTGCCGCGCAGGCGCACCCCAACATCCAGCTGCGCGAGCGCTGGATGGCGCTGGATCTCATCACCTCGCGCCACGTGCAGCGCGACGAGGAACCCCGCTGCTACGGCCTCTACGCCCTGGACATCGACCGCCAGCGCGTCGAGACCCTGCCCGCGCGCGCCGTTGTGATGGCCACCGGCGGCGCCGGCAAGGTCTACCGCTACACCACCAATCCGGACACCTCCACGGGCGACGGCATCGCCATGGCCTGGCGCGCGGGCTGCCGGGTCGCGAACATGGAGTTCATCCAGTTCCACCCCACCTGCCTCTACCACCCCGAGGAGCGCAGCTTCCTCATCACCGAGGCCCTGCGCGGCGAGGGCGGCTACCTCACCCTGCCCGACGGCACGCGCTTCATGGCCGCGCATGACGAGCGCATGGAGCTGGCCCCGCGGGACATCGTCGCGCGGGCCATCGACTTCGAGATGAAGAAGCACGGCCTCGACCACGTCTGGCTCGACGCCCGGCATCTGGGCGAGGACTTCCTCAAGAGCCATTTCCCGACCATCCACGCCCGCTGCCTGAAGCTGGGCATCGACATCGCCCGGCAGCCGATTCCCGTGGTGCCGGCCGTGCACTTCACCTGCGGCGGCGTGGTCTCCGACCTGCACGGTCGCAGCGACCTCCCGGGCCTCTACGCCGTCGGCGAGACCGCCTACACGGGCCTGCACGGCGCCAACCGCCTGGCCAGCAACTCGCTGCTGGAGTGCGTGGTGCTCGGCCGCACCTGCGCCGAGGACATCCAGGCCCTGACCGAGCCGCTGCCCGCGCCGCTGCCGGCCTGGGACGAGAGCCAGGTCGAGGACGCCGACGAGCAGGTCGTCATCGCCCACAACTGGGACGAGCTGCGCCTGCTGATGTGGAACTACGTGGGCATCGTGCGCACGACCAAGCGCCTGGAGCGCGCGCTGCACCGCATCGCGCTGCTGCGCAGCGAGATCGACGACTACTACGCCAACTTCCGCGTCACGCGGGACCTGCTGGAGCTGCGCAATCTCGTCGACTGCGCGGAGCTGATCGTGCGTTCGGCCCTGCTGCGCCACGAGAGCCGTGGCCTGCACTTCAGCCGCGACTACCCGCGCACGCTGCCGGTGAGCTTCCCCACGGTGCTGATTGCCGAGCGCAGCCGGCGCTGAGCGTGGCGCGCCGGCCGGGCCTCAGCCGGCCGCCTGCTTGGCGCGCAGCGCGAGCCGGGCCTGGACGAAGTTGAAGGCGTAGGACACCGCCTCCGCGATGGCGGCATCGGTCTCGAGCCGCTCGGCTTCCGTCAGGTAGAAGCTGAAGTCCACCGCATGGCGGATGTAGCGCGGGGGCAGGCGGTTGAGCGCCACGCAGGCGACGTCGCAGAGCAGCTCGTCGTCGCGGGCCAGCGCCGGGTACCGGGGGGCGCTCGCGACGACGGCGGCGAACACTTCGCGCTCATGGTGGTTGTACAGCGAGGTGAAGTCGACGGAGGACATGCGGGGACCTTTTGCGCAGGTGGTGATCCCGGACGCAGCGCCGGGGCCGGATGCCTGCTTTATAGCGTCTGGGCCTTCGGCAGGCCAGGGGCTCGTCCCCAGAAAACCCGCCGAAAACGGGCTGAACTTGCGCCGGAGCGGCCCGTCCCTGCGCCCGGTCAAGCCGGGCGCGCCGCGCCTCAGGGCTGCTGGGGTGCCGGCGCCTGGGGGGCGCGGACCGGACCCACTTCCACCTGGCCCTGGCCGCGCACCGACTTGAACGCCGCGCGCTCCACGAGCCCCACCAGGCGCTCCGCCAGCACGCTCGGGCTCACCTGCTTGGCAGGGTCGACGGCCGTGGATTCGGGGTCGGCGTACTTGGTGTGCTCGAACATGCGCTGGCGCTTGAGGATGTTCAGGGTCTGCGCATCCAGCGTGAGGCGCTCGAAGTAGAAGTAGGGCGCGATGTAGGTGGCGCTGGCGCGCTTGGTGCCGTCGTTCGGATTGACGGTGGTGCGCGTGCCGGCATCGCTGTCCGGGGCTTCCTCGATGTCGCCCTCGGCGGTGAGCTGCACGCGCTCGTTCTTCAAGGGCTGGATGTAGATGCCGACGCCGGAGAGGCGGTTGCCCAGGCCGTTGAGCTGCAGGCCCGAGAAGTAGGGCACGACCAGCTCGATGCGGGTCCACTTGGCGCGCTCCGGCATGCCCTTCAGGAAGGCCAGCACCTCGGCCAGCATCAGCTTCTCGCGGTCGCTGCCCGGAGCCTTGTCCAGGCGCTGTGCGAGCTCCTCCGGCGGGTTCCACGCCATCAGCACGTGCTCGGCGTCCGGCTCCTCCAGCTCCAGGGCCTCGTCCAGCCCCTTGAGCACCGCCATGTTGAGGCTGCCGCCCGGCACCTGCATCGAGTGGCGCGAGTAGGGCGCGAGGTTGCTGCCCACGCTCTTGCGCTGGCGAACCAGGCCGATGCGGTCACCCACGGCGGCCACCACGGCCACGACGGGCTTGGCGGCGGCGTCCGCGGCGGGCGGGGTGGGGGCCGATGGGGCGGGCGACGTGGCGGGCGGCGTGGCTGGTGAGGGGGCAGGTGCGGGCGCAGCCATCCCGCTGGCCGGGCTCTGCGCCCCGGCCGGCATCTGGCTGGTGGTGATCAGGACGGCGGCAAGGGCCGTCAGTGCGGCATGGCGGTGTTTCATGAGGAGCTCCCCTTCCCGTTGTTGCTTGAGGGGCGCAACGATAACCGCTACGGGCGCTGGTTCCAGAGGTCAGGGGCCCGCTGAATCGGCGGGCCTGCCTCAGGCCGCGCCGATGCCGGGCACCAGGCCCGAGGCCTGCCGCGCCTTGAGCTGCGCGGTGAAGTCGAGCATGCGCGTGATGCAGCCCTGCGCCTTCAGACGCGTGGCTTCCTCGACGCCGATCTCGCCGCTGCCCTGCTCCAGGCAGTCGATCACGCCCTGCAGGCCGTTCATGGCCATCCAGGGGCAGTGGGCGCAGCTCTTGCACGTGGCGCTGTTGCCGGCCGTGGGGGCCTCGATCAGCGTCTTGCCGGGCGCCAGCTGGCGCATGCGGTGCAGGATGCCGTTGTCGGTGGCGACGATGTACTCCTTCGCCGTGCCCTCGACCACCGCCTTGATGAGGGCCGAGGTGGAGCCCACCACATGCGCCTTCTCGACCACGCTCTTGGGCGACTCGGGGTGGACCAGGATCATGGCGTCGGGGTGCTGCTCGCGCAGCAGGTCGAGCTCCAGACCCTTGAACTCGTCGTGCACGATGCAGGCACCGTTCCACATGAGCATGTCGGCACCCGTCTGTTCCTGGATGTAGCGGCCGAGGTGGCGGTCCGGCGCCCAGAGGATCTTCTCGCCGCGGGCCTTGAGCTCGCTGACGATCTCGAGTGCGCAGGAGCTGGTGACCATCCAGTCGGCGCGGGCCTTCACGGCGGCGCTGGTGTTGGCGTAGACCACGACGGTGCGGTCCGGGTGGGCATCGCAGAAGGCGCTGAACTCGTCGGCCGGGCAGCCCAGGTCGAGCGAGCAGGTGGCGTCGAGGTCGGGCATCAGCACGCGCTTCTCGGGGCTGAGGATCTTGGCACTTTCGCCCATGAAGCGCACGCCGGCCACGATGAGGGTCTGCGCCGCGTGGTCGCGCCCGAAGCGGGCCATCTCCAGCGAGTCCGCCACGCAGCCGCCCGTCTCCAGTGCGAGGTCCTGCAGGTCGCCGTCCACGTAGTAGTGGGCCACCAGCACGGCGCCGCGGGCCTTCAGCAGCTCCGCCGCACGGGCCTTGAGCGCGGTGCGCTGGGTGCTCGTCAGGGGGGCCGGCACCTTGGCCCAGGCGTGGGCCGTGCAGCTTGCGCCGGCGGCGTCCTGGCGCGTGTAGTCAAACAGCTGTTGTTCCATGCCGGGATTCTAGGTGGCGCTCCGCCCCCCTGCCGCGGCATGGCCTCTCCAGGGCAAGCCATGCCCAGAGGGCCCGGCAGCCGGCGTGGCCCCTTGAGAGGGCGTGCCTGCACTCGCCGCACGGACCCGACAAAGCGTGCTCGGCGCAGCCGGCACTCGCCCCGCGCGAACACCGCTGATCCGGCTCTGCCGGGCAGCCGGTGTTGCCTCCTTGAGAGGTGGTGCGCAGCGCCAGGGCGTGCCTTCAGTCGCCCCACGGACCCGACAAAGAGTGCTCGGCGAAGCCGGCACTCGCCCCGCACGAACGCCGCTGATCCGGCTTGGTCGGGCAGCCGGTGTTGCCCCCTTGAGAGGTGGTGCGCAGCGCCAGGGCGTGCCATCAGTCGCCCCACGGACCCGACAAAAGAGTGCTCGGCGCAGCCGGCACTCGCCCCGCGCGAACACCGCTGATCCGGCTCTGCCGGGCAGCCGGTGTTGCCCCCTTGAGGGGGCGCGCGACAGCGCGTAGGGGGTGGTTCAAGCCTCTGCGAAGAAGCGGCTCGGCGGCATGCCCACGGCCCGCGTGACCATCGCGGAGAAGGCGCTGGCGCTGGAGTAGCCCAGCTCGGCGGCGATCAGGTTCATGGGCTTCTTCTGCGCGGCCAGCTGCAGGGCATGGGCCAGCTGCAGCTGCTGGCGCCACTGGCTGAAGCTGGTGCCCAGCTCCTCGCGGAACAGGCGCGAGAGCGTGCGCGCGCTGGCACCGCATTCAGTGGCCCAGCCGTCGATGTCCGGGTGGCGGGCGGGCTCGGCCATCATGGTCTCGCAGAGGTGCCGCAGGCGCTTGTCGTGCGGCAGGCTCAGGCCCAGATGGAGGCTGCGGGCGCGGCGGAGCTCGTCGATCAGCAGCTGGCACAGGGCCTGCTCGCGGGCCTGGTCCAGTGGATGTTGCGACGGATGGCCCGGGCCGCTGTCGGGCTCGGTGGCCAGGGCCTGCAGCAGCTCGCGCATCAGCGGCGTCACCTCCAGCACCCGGCACTGCGCCCAGGCCTGCGGTCCGCCGGCCAGGCCCAGCTGGGTCACGGCGGACTCGTGCACGTACAGCGCGCGCATGTCGGCCCGCTCGACCGCGCTCACGGCGTGCACGGTGTGCGGCGGAATCCACACGGCTCGCGAGGGCGGGACCAGGTAGCTGTGGCTGCGCTGCGGGCCCTCGGTCTGCACCCGCACCGCGCCGACCATGGAAAAGGCCAGCTGCGCCCACTCGTGCTGGTGGGGCTGGATGTCCATCTGGTGCTCCATCCAGCGTGCCTTGGCCCGCAGCGGGCGCTCCGGGCTGGGCTTGAAGCGCTGCGGGTCCATCGGCGGCACGCTGCGGCGCTTGCTGGGGGACTTGAGCACGGTCATGGCTGAAATTCGAAAGAATCTGTCAGCCTATCGTAACTGCGCCGCCCCGGCCCTGCCTACATTGGGGCCATGAATTCCGCAGTCCTCCCCAAGCACCCCGCCGACAGCGCGCGGGGCGACCTCGGCACCATCAGCCTGATCGGCCTGGCGCATGGCACCAGCCACTTCTTCCACATGCTGCTGCCGCCGCTGTTCCCGGTCTTCATCCGGGAGTTCGGGCTGAGCTACTCGGAGCTGGGCCTGCTCGTGACCACCTTCTTCGTGATCTCCGGCATCGGTCAGGCGCTGGCGGGCTTCCTCGTGGACCGCACCGGCGCGCGCCCCGTGCTGTTTGCGGCCCTGAGCTGCTTCGTGCTGGCGTCCATCGCGGCGGGCACGGCCCATGGCTTTGCCGGCCTGATGCTGGCCGCGGCGCTCGCCGGCCTGGGCAACTCGCCCTTCCATCCGGTGGACTTCACCATCCTCAACAAGCGTGTCTCGCCGCCGCGCCTGGGCCATGCCTTCTCGGTGCACGGCATCTCGGGCAACCTCGGCTGGGCGGGCGCGCCGGTCTTCCTGATCGGCCTGTCGGAGCTCACCGGCCAGTGGCGCCTGGCCTATGTCGGGACGGCGCTGCTGGCGCTTGCCGTGATGGCGCTGCTGCTGTGGCAGCGCGAGGCCATCGACGACCGCCAGGGAAGCTGGTCCCATGAGAAGCCCGGCCACGCGGCCGCGGCGGTCAAGGAAGAGCATCCGCTGGCCTTCCTGCGCCTGCCCTCGGTGTGGCTGTGCTTCTCGTTCTTCTTCTTCACGACCGCTGCGCTCACGGCGATCCAGAGTTTCGCGAGCCCGGCGCTGGCGGCCATGTACGGCATCACCGTGCGCTCCACGGCCTTCGTCGTGACGGGCTACATGCTGGCCGGCGCGGTGGGCATGGTCGTCGGCGGCTTCGTCGTGGCACGGGGCGGACGCCTGGAGCGCACCATCGCCTTTGCCATGGCCGGCGCCGCCGCGGCCCTGTGCCTCACGGCCACGGGCTGGCTGCCGGTGGGCCCGGCGCTGGTCGTGGCCTCGCTGGCCGGCTTCGGCACCGGCCTGGCGGGCCCCTCGCGGGACATGCTCATCAAGCGCGCCGCGCCCCCGGGCGCCACCGGTCGCGTCTACGGCATGGTCTATTCGGGCCTGGACATCGGCTTCGCGCTGGCGGCGCCCGTCTTCGGCGCGCTGATGGACCACGGGCAGACCCACGGCATCTTCTACGGCGCGGCGCTCGCCCTGCTGATGGGCATCGGCGCGGCCACGCTGGTTGGGCAGGCGCGCGGGCGGGCGGCCGCGGTCGCGGCCTGAACGGCCATCGCTAGGGAAAGCCCCGAAGCAGCCCTTGCAACAGCGCAAGGCTGCCTTCGCGGGGCGGCGCTACAGTCGCCCAATGACGAACCCCGCATCTCCTCAAGCTGTATCGCGCCTTGCCGGCCACGCGCTGGTCGAGGCCCTGGTCGAACAAGGCGTCACCGATGCCTTCGGCGTTCCCGGCGAGAGCTACCTCGCCGTGCTGGATGGCTTCCACGAGCACCGCGAGCGCATCCGCTTCGTGGCCTGCCGGCAGGAGGGCGGGGCCGCCTTCATGGCCGAGGCGCAGGGCAAGCTGAGCGGCCGGCCGGGCATCTGCTTCGTGACCCGGGGCCCCGGCGCCACCAATGCCAGCATCGGCCTGCACACGGCCTTCCAGGACTCGACGCCGATGATCCTCTTCATCGGCCAGGTCGCCAGCGACCAGCGTGACCGCGAGGCCTTCCAGGAGGTGGACTACCGCCAGATGTTCGGCCCGGGCACGCTGGGCATGGCCAAGTGGGTGGGCGAGGTGCAGGACGCCGAGCGCCTGCCGGAGTACGTCGCGCGCGCCTTCCACACCGCGATGCAGGGCCGTCCCGGGCCCGTCGTGCTCGTGCTGCCCGAGGACATGCTGACGCAGAAGATCGGCGCCCCGATCCTCCCGCGCGTGCGTGTGGCCGAGGCCGCGCCCAGCCCCGCGGCGCTGGCCGAGCTGCGCGAGCGCCTGGCGGCGGCGAAGCGCCCCTTCGTGATCGCCGGTGGGGGCGGCTGGACGCCCGAGAGCACCGCCGCGCTGCAGCAGTTCGCTGAAGGCTGGCAGCTGCCCGTGGGCTGCGCCTTCCGCTTCCAGGATCTCTTTGACAACCACCATCCGCTCTATGCCGGCGACGTCGGCATCGGCATCAATCCGAAGCTGGCGCAGCGCGTGCGCGAGGCGGACCTGATCGTCGCCATCGGCCCGCGCCTGGGCGAGATGACCACCGGCGGCTACACGCTGCTGCAGGCGCCGCTGCCGGACCAGGACCTCATCCACATCCATGCCGGCGCCGAGGAGCTGGGGCGCGTCTACGCCGCCGAGCTCATGATCAACGCCAGCATGCGCTGCGCCGCACCGGCCCTGGCCGCCCTGACACCGCCGGCCTCCTGCGCCTGGACCGAATGGGCGCAGGCCGCGCATGCCGACTACGAGGCCAATCTCGTCGCTCAGCCGGTCGTGCCGCTGGACATGGCGGCGGTGGTGAAGACCCTCTCGCGGCAGCTGCCCGAGGGCACCGTCTTCACGAACGGCGCCGGCAACTACAGCGGCTGGCTGCACCGGTTCCACCGCTACACCGGCCTGCACCGGCACGGTCGCACGCAGCTCGCACCGACCAGCGGGGCCATGGGCTACGGCCTGCCGGCGGCGGTGGCGGCCGCGCTGCTGCAGTCGCGCTGGGTGGTCAACATCGCGGGCGATGGCGACTTCCTCATGAACGGCCAGGAGCTGGCCACGGCCACCGGCTATGGGGCCCGCAAGCTGCTGTGCGTGGTGGTGGACAACGGCACCTACGGCACGATCCGCATGCACCAGGAGCGCGAGTACCCCGGGCGTGTCTCGGGCAGCGACCTCTACAACCCCGACTTCGCCGCGCTGGCCCAGGCCTATGGCTGGGCCGCTCACCGCGTCGAGACGACCGAGGACTTCGAGCCCGCGCTGCGCGCCGCCCTCGTCGAGGAGCGCCCCACGCTCCTGCACCTGCGCCTCTCCAGCGACGTGTCGACGAGCCGCAGCACGCTCACCGCGATCCGCGAGGCGGCCCGGCAGCGCCTGGGCGAGGGCTGACGAGGCGCTCGCCGCACTCTGGGACAATGCCGACATGAACGACATCGAATTCCAACTGCGCGGCGAGTACATCGAGCTGGACAAGCTGCTCAAGGCCACCGGCATCGCCGGCAGCGGCGGCCAGGCCCGCGTGATGATCACGGACGGCCTCGTCACCGTGGACGGCCAGCCCGAGCATCGCAAGACAGCCAAGATCCGGGCGGGCCAGCGCGTGAGCGCGCAGGGTCAGGATGTCCGCGTCGTGGCCTGAACCCCTTCGCCCACCGGAGCCGCCATGGACTTCAGCACCTGTGACATCTGCGACCGCTTCAAGGGCGACAGCAGCGGCGCGCTGCGCGTCCTGCCTGGCGGGCGCTACCTGAGCTATGGCGGCCGCCAGCGCTTCGCCGGCCCGATCAGCACCGTGCGCTGCCTGGACGACAACAGCGCGGTCAAGGCGGCCGTCGAGTCCCCGGGCCAGGGGCGGGTGCTGGTGGTGGACGGCGGCGCATCCACGCAGCGTGCGCTGCTGGGCGGCAACCTGGCCGCCGCCGCCGCGCGCAACGGCTGGGCCGGCCTCGTGATCCATGGCTGCGTGCGCGACCGCGCCGAGCTGCGCGCTGCCGGGGTCGGCATCCTGGCACTGGGCCATGTGCCGCTGCCCACGGATCGCCAGGGCCAGGGCTCGACCGACGTGACGCTGCAGCTGCATGGCCTGGTGCTGCGCCCCGGCGAGTGGCTCTACGCCGACGAGGACGGCTGCGTGGTCCTGCCCCAGCGCCTGGACTGAACCCCCCCCCCCGGCGCGGGTGCGGGTGCAGGTGCTGGCGCGGGTGCTGGCGCGGGTGCGTGCCGGCTCAGGCCTGGCGTGCGGTGGTGGCGCCCTGCTGCTGCCACAGCCAGGCGCTCATCGCCGCCGGATCCATGGGCCGACCGAACAGCCAGCCCTGGCCGATCTGGCAGCCCAGGCGCAGCAGCGTCTCGCGCTGGGCCTCGGTCTCCACGCCTTCCGCCACCACACTCAGGTCCAGCGCCTGGCCGATGCTGATGACGGCGCTCGCGAGGGCGCGGTCGTCGGGGTCGGTGTCGAGGTCGTGCACGAAGCTCTTGTCCAGCTTGACCTCCGACACCGGCAGCCGCTTGAGATAGCTGAGGCTTGAGTAGCCCGTGCCGAAGTCATCCACCGACAGCCGCACGCCCATCGCATCCAGCGCCTGCAGCTGCTCGCGCGGGCGGCCGCTTTCGTCCAGCATCAGGCGCTCGGTGACCTCCAGCGTCAGCTGCGAGGCCTGCAGGCCGTTGCGCTGCAACTGCTGCTGGACGTGGGCCGCGACGTCATCCTGCACGAAGCGCAGCGCCGAGACGTTGACGGACACGTTCAGGCCCTGCAGGCCCTCGGCCTGCCAGTCACGCAGCTGGCGGCAGGCGGCCTCGAGGACCCAGGCATCCAGGGCGTTGATCAGCCCGCACTCCTCGGCGACGGGAATGAAGCGGTCCGGCGGCACCCAGCCTCGCGTCGGATGTGGCCAGCGCAGCAACGCCTCCATGCCCAGCATGCGCCGATCGGCCAGTGCCAACTTGGGCTGGAAGTGCAGCTCCAGCCGGCCCGTGTTCAGGGCCTGGCGCAGCTCGGACTCCAGCGTCAGCCGCTCGTCCAGCGACTGGTTCATCGAGGCCAGGAAGTAGCGGCTGCAGTTGCGGCCCGCCTGCTTGGCCTCGTACATGGCGATGTCGGCGTTCTTGAGCAGCGGCTCGAAGCTCTGGCCGTCGTCGGGGCAGGTGCTGATGCCGATGCTCGCGCTGAGGTTGAGGTGCACGCCGCTGGCCAGCTGCACCGGCGCGGCCAGCGCTGCGTGGAGCTTCTGCGCGACGTGCATCGCGTCCAGCGCGTGGCAGCCGGGCAGCATCAGCACGAACTCGTCGCCGCCCAGGCGGGCGAGGGTGTCGGTGTCGCGCAGCGCGCTGCCCAGGCGGCGGGCGGCCTCGCGCAGCACCTCGTCGCCGGCGGCGTGGCCCAGGGAATCGTTGACGGTCTTGAAGCGGTCGAGGTCCAGCAACAGCAGGGACGAAGGCTGCTCCAGGCGCAGCGACATCTGCAGCGCCTGCTGGGCCCGGTCCGTGAAGAGCGTGCGGTTGGGCAGGCCGGTGACGCTGTCGTAGTAGGCCAGGCGCTCGATCTCGCGCTGGCTCTCCTCGTGTTGCAGCGCGAGCTGGCACAGCTGCGCGCAGGCCTCGACCGTGCGCCGATGGAAGGGCGCGACGCAGCGGACCTCGCGGTAGTAGAGCGCGAAGGTCGCGCCCACATGGCCGTCGGGCAGGAAGATGGGCGTGGACCAGCAGGCCGCCAGGCCGAAGGCCGTCGCCAGGGGGCGGAACGGCTCCCACAGCCAGTCGCTGGCGATGTCCCGCACCTCCACGGGCTCGCGCCGCCAGGCGGCCGTCCCGCAGCTGCCGGCCTGCGGGCCGATGGGGACACCGTCGATCGCGGCGCTGAAGGCCGCGGGCAGGCTGGGCGCGGCCAGCGGATGGACGCGCCCTTCGCGGTCCACGGCCAGCACGCTGCAGATCACGCTGGGATCGAGCGCCTCCACGCGCCGGCACAGCAGGTCCATCACCACCTGCAGCGGCCGGCCCGAGGCCACGGCTTCGAGCACTTCGCGCTGGAGGATGTCGATGGCATGGCGCTCGCGCCGTTCGTCCAGCGGCGTGAGGACCAGCGCCAGCAGCCCGTTGCGGCCGTCACCGTCCAGCGCACGCAGCTGGCCCTCGACCTGCAGGCTGGTGCCGTCGCTGCGCCGCAGGGTCAGCGGGCGCAGGGCCGGCAGGTCATTGAACCAGTCGTGCCACTGGGCGGCGTCGAGGCCATGCACGCAGTCGAGCAGCGAGCGGGCGCTGCCGACCCAATGCTCAAAGGCGGTGCTGCGGCGTTCGATGCGGGCTTGCGCATCCACCCAGGCGACCCCGATGCCGGCGGCCTCCAAGGTCTGCTCCAGCAGATGCCCGGACGGCGGCACGGGCTGCACGGTAGCTGTCATGGCGTTTCTCCCTGGCCAATTCCGTCGATTGTGCAAGGGGGGCGCCTGAGCATGGCGTGATGTGTATCAAGAGACCCACGGCCGCGATTCCCCTTGCCGGCGACGGCATCGGCCGGACCGTGATCCACCGCACGCTCGGGCGCGCCGGGGCCTCATGGAGGACGTGGCGCCGGCGGGCGGCAGTCGGGCGCGGGGGTGGAGGGAGTGGGAGGGAGCGGGGGAGGGGCTAGGGGCAAGCGCATCGCTCGCCGATCCGCGGCCGTGCAGCTCGGCGGCTCAGGCCGCCTGCGTCACCAGCAGGCCGCCGCTCGTGAAGAACTGGCCGGCGCCCAGGTGGTGCAGGGCGCGCCGCTGCACCTCGGGCTGGTCCACCCAGCGGCCGTCGACGAAGGCCCAGTCCTCGGCCCAGGCGTGCACGACCTCGGCCAGGAAGAGGTCGTAGCGGTGCTCGACATAGGGCTCGGGATAGACCACGCACTCCAGCCAGGCGAGGCAGCCCTCGATCAGCGGGGCATCCACCTTCTGCCCCGGGCGAGCCTGGATGCCGTAGCGGGCGAACTTGTCGAGGTCCCGGCCGCTCACATGGCCGACGTCGGCCGTCAGCTGGGCCTGGCCGGCGCAGGGCACGGCCAGCACGAACTCCCCGGAGGCGTCGACGAGCTCACGCGTGTACGTGGCCTTGTCGATCACCACAGCCACCTTGGGCGGGCTGAAGTCCAGGGGCATGTTCCAGGCCGCGGCCATGACATCACGATGACCCTCATGCTGGCTGGCGACCAGCACGGTGGGACCGTGGTTGAGGAGACGACTGACTTGGCGGAGATCGACAGGAACGCGCATGGGAAGAGGGGAACAGGCGGTACAGCTCAAGGCCTGCGTCAGGCCAAGCAGCGATTGTCCGCAGCCCTTCTTCTGCCGTCAGGATCGAAAGGCAAGAGGATGTAGCAAGGTGTTGCAAAAGGGATCGGGATTTGCCCGGGGTCAAGCCCCTGCTTGGGGGTTGGGGCGGTTTCGTTGCAGATTGGTATCAGTGATGGGCGCAGATCGCCCGCGGACAGATACCACTGCCTGACCGATCATGGCGTGCGGGCAGACCGCTCGGGGCCGAGCACGGCGGCCCATTCCCCGCCCTGGGCGATGGCCTTGAGCATGCCCCGCTGGCGGGGCTGGGCGTTGCAGGGTTGTTCGTCCCAACGGCTGCGGAAGCGCGTCTCCATGAAGCGCTGCTGTTCGGCCGCGTCCAAGGCGCGGACGAAGCTCAGGCGAGCCGGCCAGGCGGCTTGCTCGGCGGCGCCGTTGGCGTCGGCCACCTGGAGACTGGTGATGCGGTCGTCCAGGGTGGGGCGCGGCGATGTCCACAGCAACTCGGCGGCCCGGCGGCAGTCGTCCTGCCGTTCCGTGTCGCGGGCCGGTCCGGCGCGCGTGCAAGCTTTGTGGAGGGCGTGGTTGGCGCGGATCGTCGGCCAGATCCGGATCTGGTCCTCGAGCAGACCCAGTCCCTCCTGCAGCGCGAGGCCGGGGGCCTCTCCTTCCACCAGTGGCAGGAGCAGACCCATGAAATCCTCCTGGTAGCTGCGGGCGTAGCGCGCAGCGCGGATGCCGGCCCAGCGGGCCTCGGGAATGTCGATCGCTTCCCGGAACTCCGGCAGCCAGGCCAGCAGGTTCTCGGGCTCGATCTCGCGCCAGGGCTTCAGCGTGGCCGGGCCGCAGTAGGGCTCGTCGAAGCAAAAGTGGCGGGCGACGCGCCAGAGTTGCCAGACCAGGGGGTCGCGGCCGCCTTCGGCCAGCGCACGCAGTGCCGGCATGTGGATGGCGCCCTCGCGTCCGTGGTGGACGCTGATGCCGATGAAGGCGGCCGCCGCCCGGCTGCGGATGTCCCCGCGGGCCTGGAGCTGCACGATCCAGCGCTGCATCAATCGCTGTCGGACCGCCGAGCGGGTCTGATATCCCGCCTCCCGGATGCTCGCGTCGGCCCGGGCCGTCATGGCGGCGTGGTCCAGTGGGGCGTCCGCGCTGTGGTCCACAGGATGGGCGCGGTCCAGGGCGGCCATGGCCTGCAGATGCGCCGCCTGGCCGTGGCTGCACCATTGCTTCTCGATCTCAGCGATCTGCTCGGGAGGCAGTTCCCAGGAGCGCCGGCCCGCCACGGCGCGCGCGGAGGCCGACACGGCCGGCGGGGCGGAGGCGGGGGAGGCCGCAGACGCCACTGGCCCCGCTGCAGACCCTGCCGCGGACGTGGTGTCGGCGGCCGAGGTGGAGGTCAACGGTCTCCCGGCGCCGCCGGTGACGCCGGCAGCGCCGTCGCGCCCCATCGCCAGCCAGCCGCCCGCGCCCGCCACCAGCAAGGCGCCCAGCACCAGTCCCTGACGCACGCGTCGGCCGCGGCGTCCTCCCTCATCAGTCCTTGTTGTCATGGGCGGCATGCTAACGCGCCATCCGTGCGTCCCGGCCTCGCCCGCGGGCCAGCGCCCTGGGGTGTGACGTCTAGCGCAGCACCTGCAGCAGCTGCTCCAGCCCGCCCTCGTTGATGGCGACCATGGCCTGCTCGCGCACACGCGGCTTGGCGTGGTAGGCGACCGAGAGGCCGGCCACGCCCATCATCGGGAGGTCGTTGGCGCCGTCGCCCACGGCCAGGCACTGGGCCGGCGTGGCGCCGATCTCGGCGGCGCACTGCAGCAGCATGCGGCGCTTTTCCTCGCCGTCGCAGATCTCGCCCCAGGCCTGCATCACGAGGCCGCCGGTGAGCGCGCCGTCGACGATCTCCAGCTCGTTGCTGCGCACGAAGTCCATGCCCAGCTCGGCGGCCACGTGGCGCGTGAAATAGGTGAAGCCGCCCGAGACGAGCAGCAGCTTCAGCCCGGCCGCCTTGAGCGCCGCGCACAGCTCGCGGGCGCCCGGGTTGAACTGCAGTCGCTCGCTGAGCACCTGGTCCAGCGCGCTCGTCGGCACGCCCTTGAGCAGCGCGAGGCGGCGGCGCAGGCTGTCCTTGAAGTCGGTGATCTCGCCGCGCATGGCGGCCTCGGTGATGGCGGCGACCTCGGCCTTCTTGCCCGCGGCGGCGGCAATCTCGTCGATGCACTCGATGTTGATCAGCGTCGAGTCCATGTCGAAGGCGGCCAGCCGGAAATCGGCCAGTCGCAGGGGCGGCGTGAAGCCTTGGGTGACGAGAGCGCTCATGAGGGGAGGGAAGTCGTTGAAATGGAATCAGTCCTGCTTCAGCGGCGCGCCCAGCAGGCGCAGCACCTCGCGGATGGCCTGGGCGCGGTCCTTGGGATCGCTCAGGGCCTTCTCGATGCGGAGCTTGTCGTTGCCGACGAGCTTGATGTTGCGGTTCTTCTGCACCAGCTCGATCACGCGCATCGCGTCGATGGGCGGGTTGGGGCGGAAGTTGATGTTCATGACCGACGGCGCGGCGTCGATCTTCATCACGCCATAGGGCTTGGCCAGCACGCGCAGGCGGTGGGTGTCGAAGAGCGTCTGGCCCTGCGCCGGCAGCTTGCCGAAGCGGTCGGTGATCTCCTCCAGCATGGCGTCGATCTGCTCGGCCTTGTCCGCCGTGGCGAGGCGCTTGTAGAGCGAGAGCCGCACGTGGACGTCCCCGCAGTAGGCGTCGGGCAGCAGGGCGGGGGCGTGCAGATTGATCTCGGTGTTGGCGCCGAACACGCCGCCCAGCGGCGAGAGCAGGTCGGGTTCGCGCCCGGCCTTCAGCGAGCGCACGGCTTCCGAGAGCATGTCGTTGTAGAGCTGGAAGCCCACTTCCATCATGTTGCCGCTCTGGTTCTCGCCCAGCACCTCGCCGCAGCCGCGGATCTCGAGGTCGTGCATGGCGAGGTAGAAGCCCGAGCCCAGCTCCTCCATCTGCTGGATGGCCTCCAGGCGCTGCGCGGCCTGCTTGGTCAGGCCTTCCACGTCCGGCACCATGAGATAGGCGTACGCCTGGTGGTGCGAGCGCCCGACGCGGCCGCGCAGCTGGTGCAGCTGCGCCAGGCCGAACTTGTCGGCGCGGCTGATGACGATGGTGTTGGCGCTCGGCACGTCGATGCCCGTCTCGATGATGGTCGAGCACAGCAGCACGTTGTGCTTGCCCGTCACGAACTCGCGCATCACCCGCTCCAGCTCGCGCTCGGGCATCTGGCCGTGGGCCACGACGATGCGGGCCTCCGGCAGCAGTTCCTCGAGCTTCTGGCGCCGGTTCTCGATGGTCTCGACCTCGTTGTGCAGGAAGTAGACCTGACCGCCGCGTTTGAGCTCGCGCAGCACGGCCTCGCGGATGGTGCCGCTGTTCTCGCTGCGGACGAAGGTCTTGATGGCCAGGCGGCGCTGTGGCGCGGTGGCGATGACGCTGAGGTCGCGCAGGCCCTCCAGCGCCATGCCCAGCGTGCGCGGGATCGGCGTGGCGGTGAGCGTGAGCACGTCCACCTCGGCGCGCATGGCCTTCATCGCCTCCTTGTGGCGCACGCCGAAGCGGTGCTCCTCGTCGATGATGAGCAGGCCCAGGCGCTTGAACTGCACGTCCGGCGAGAGCAGCTTGTGCGTGCCGATGACGATGTCGATGCTGCCGTCGGCCAGGCCTTCCATCGCGGCCTTGATCTCCTTGGCCGAGCGGAAGCGGCTCATCTCGGCCACCTTGACGGGCCACTTGCCGAAGCGGTCCGCGATGTTCTGGTAGTGCTGCTCGGCCAGCAGCGTGGTCGGCGCCAGCAGGGCGACCTGCTTGCCGCCCATGACGGCCACGAAGGCGGCACGCAGCGCCACCTCGGTCTTGCCGAAGCCCACGTCCCCGCACACGAGGCGGTCCATGGGCTTGGGGCTGATCATGTCCTGGATGACCGCGTGGATGGCCGCGCGCTGGTCGGGCGTCTCCTCGAAGCCGAAGGAGGCCGCGAAGGCTTCGTAGTCGTGGCCGGAGTAGCGGAAGGCATGACCTTCGCGCGCCGCGCGGCGGGCGTAGAGGTTCAGCAGCTCGGCGGCGGTGTCGCGCACCTGCTCGGCGGCCTTGCGCTTGGCCTTCTCCCATTGCGCCGAGCCCAGCTTGTGCAGCGGCGCCTCTTCGGCCGACACGCCCGTGTAGCGGCTGATCAGGTGCAGCTGGGCCACGGGCACGTAGAGCGTGGCCTTGTCGGCGTACTCGAGGTGCAGGAATTCCGAGGGGCCGTCGCCCAGATCGATGTTGATCAGCCCCTGGTAGCGCCCGATGCCGTGGTTCATGTGCACCACCGGGTCGCCGACCTTCAGCTCGGAGAGGTCCTTGATGAGCGCGTTGACGTCGCTCACCAGCTCCTGCTTGCGACGGCGCCGCGTGGTGGGCGTGGTGGCGAAGAGCTCGGTCTCGGTCAGGAACTGGATCGCGATGCCCGCGGGGGCGGCGTCCGGCTCGTGCCAGAAGAAGCCGGCCGCCAGCGGCGCCGCGGTGATCGCGAACTTCTCGTCCGAGGTCAGGAACTCGGCCAGGCCGGCGCAGGACGGCGGATCGATCTTGTTGTCCCGCAGCAACTCCAGCAGGCTCTCGCGGCGGCCCTCGCTCTCGGCCACGATCAGCACGCGGTGCGGCGTGGTCTTGAGGTGCGAGGCGAGGCGGGCCAGCGGTTCCTGGGCGCCACGCTCGACACTGATGTCCGGCAGCGGGCGGGCGTAGTCCACCGCCTCGGCGCCGCGCACGCTGAACACGGCCCGCGAGCGCGTGGCGCCGAAGAAGTCCTCGACCCGCAGGAAGAGCTCCTCGGGCGGCAGGATCGGCCGTTCCGGGTCGTGCTGCAGGAAGCGGTGGCGCTCGCGGGTGTCCGTCCAGAAGCGGCTGAGGGCCTCGTCGACCTCGCCATGCAGCACCAGGGCGCCATCCTCGGGCACGAAGTCGAAGAAGCTGGCCGTCTGCTCGAAGAACAGGGGCAGGTAGTACTCGATGCCCGCGGTGGCGAGGCCCGTGCCCATGTCCTTGTACAGGCGGGACTTGCTCGGGTCGCCGTCCATCTTCTCGCGCCAGCGGGCGCGGAAGGCCTGGCGGGCGGCCTCGTCCATGGGGAACTCGCGGCCGGGCAGCAGGCGCACCTCGGGCACGGGGTAGAGGCTGCGCTGGCTGTCGGGGTCGAAGGTGCGGATCGAGTCCACCTCGTCGCCGAACAGGTCGACGCGGTAGGGCACCGGCGAGCCCATGGGGAAGAGGTCGATCAGGCCGCCGCGCACGGCGAACTCGCCGGGTGACACCACCTGCGAGACGTGCGCATAGCCGCCCAGCACGAGCTGGGCCTTCAGTGCCGACTCGTCGAGACGCTGCTTCTGCTTGAACTGAAAGGTGGTGGCGGCGAGGAAGGACGGCGGCGCCAGGCGGGTGAGCGCGGTGCTCGCGGGCAGCAGGACGACGTCGACGTCGCGCTGGTCCTGCGGCTTGTCCTTGGCCTGCAGCAGGCGCCACAGCGTGGCCAGGCGCTCGGAGATGAGGTCCTGGTGCGGGCTGAAGGTGTCGTAGGGCAGCGTTTCCCAGTCGGGGAAGACGGCCACGCGCAGCTCGGGCGCGAAGAACTTGAGCTCGTCCTCCAGGCGCTGCGTGTCTCCCGGCTCGGCGGTGACGAGGGTGCACAGCCGGCCGGCCTCCAGCTGCTGGCGGCAGAAGCGGGCCAGGAGCAGGGCGTCGGCCGAGCCCGGCGGGCGGGGCAGCGAGAACTTCTTTCCGGGGGCGATCAGGGGCAGTTGCATGGGGCGCTACAAACAGGAACGGCCCCTCGCGGGGGCTGGCGGGATTGTAGGGAGGCGAGGGGCGAAAGCTGTCAGCAGCGGTGAAGGCTGGGTTCGTTCCGGGGGCACCGCACGCCGCGGCACGCCCGGCGCCCGCACGGGCGCGGCGCCCGGTCGGAGGCGCCCGATGGACGGGGCTGGCGGCCGGGGCCCGCATTCGGGCTAAAATAGCGAGTTGATCCGCGTGAAGCTGCCCAAACAGCTGCCGTCATCAATTTACAACCCTATTGGAGCCACCATGGGCAACAAGATCATCACCGAGGCCGCCAAGCGCGCCGCCCCCCGTCCCGTCCCCGCCAACGGCGTGAGCTTCACGCACGGCCGCGGCAACTGCACGAGCCTCGAGCGCGGCACCCACACCCGCAGCAAGAAGAACCCCGGCAAGCGCACCCACAAGGGCGGCTGATCGACCGGCGGTCTTCCCGACTGCATGACGGCGCCTGCGAGGGCGCCGTTTCCTTTTCTGAGCCTCATTCTTGAGTCTCATTCCTGAGCCCCACTCCTGAGGTCGGCTTGCCATCCAGGCCGGACTCGTTTCTCATCCCCACTGGGTTATCGCCACGCCCCTGAGGACCTCCATGATCCGCATCACCGAACTCCGCCTGCCGCTGAACCACGCCGAGGACGAGCTCCGGCCGGCCATCGTCCAGCGCCTGGGCCTGAAGTCCAGCCAGCTCAAGAGCTTCCAGATCTTCAAGCGCAGCCATGACGCGCGCAAGAAGACGGCCATGCTGCTGATCTACACGGTGGACTGCGAGGTGGAGGACGAGGCCGCCGTGCTGGCGCGTTTCGAGGGCGACACCCACGTCAAGCCCACGCCCGACACGAGCTACCACTTCGTCGGCCACGCGCCGGTGGACTTCTACAACCGGGGCGACAAGCTGCGCCCCGTGGTGATCGGCTTCGGCCCCTGCGGCATCCTGGCGGCGCTGATCCTCGCGCAGATGGGCCTGCGCCCGATCGTGCTGGAGCGCGGCAAGCAGGTGCGCGAGCGCACCAAGGACACCTGGGACCTCTGGCGCAAGCAGAACCTGCACCCGGAGTCGAACGTGCAGTTCGGCGAGGGCGGCGCCGGTACCTTCTCGGACGGCAAGCTCTACAGCCAGATCTCCGACCCCCGCTTCCTCACGCGCAAGGTGCTGACCGAGTTCGTGAAGGCCGGCGCGCCGGAGGAGATCCTGTACGTCTCCAAGCCCCACATCGGCACCTTCCGCCTGGTGAGCATGGTCATCAAGATCCGCGCCGAGATCGAGGCGCTGGGCGGCGAGATCCGCTTCCAGCAGAAGGTCAACGACCTGCTGATCGAGCCCGGCCAGGACGGGCAGCAGCATGTGCGCGGCGTGGTGCTGGAGAGCGGCGAGCAGATCCGCGCCGACCAGGTCATCGTCGCCCTCGGCCACAGTGCGCGCGACACCTTCCAGATGCTGCACGCGCGCGGCGTCTACATGGAGGCCAAGCCCTTCTCGATCGGCTACCGCATCGAGCACCCGCAAAGCCTTATCGACAAGGCCCGCTTCGGCCCGAATGCCGGCAATGCGCTGCTGGGGGCGGCGGACTACAAGCTCGTGCACCACGCGAAGAACGGCCGTTCGGTCTACAGCTTCTGCATGTGCCCTGGCGGCACGGTGGTGGCGGCGACCTCCGAGCCGAACCGCGTCGTCACCAATGGCATGAGCCAGTATTCGCGCAACGAGCGCAATGCCAACGCGGGCATCGTGGTGGGCATCAGCCCGCAGGACTACCGGCAGGACGGCAAGACCGAGGGCCCGGTCAGCCCGCTCGACGGCATGGCCTTCCAGCGCATCTGGGAGTCGCGTGCCTACGAGCTGGGCGGCGGCGGCTACATCGCGCCGGGCAGCCTGGTCGGCGACTTCATCAAGCGCCAGGTCAGCTCGGAGTTCGGCAGCGTGGTGCCCTCCTACAAGCCGGGCGTGCACCTGACCAATCTGCAGGAGAAGGGCCGCGGCAGCCTGCCCGACTACTGCCTGGACGCCATCCGCGAGGCCCTGCCGGCCTTCGGGCGGCAGATCCGCGGCTTCGACATGCACGACGCCGTGCTGACGGGCGTCGAGACCCGCACCTCCAGCCCGCTGCGCATCACCCGCGGCCGGGACTACCAGAGCCTCAATGTGCGCGGCCTCTACCCGGCCGGCGAGGGCGCGGGCTACGCGGGCGGCATCATGTCCGCCGGCGTGGACGGCATCGAGGTGGCCGAGGCCCTGGCCCGGGAACTGCTGGGCGCCTGAGGCCGCGGGAGTCGCCGGGCGCCGGGCGGGGCCAGGTCTTGCCGTGCGCGCCCCGCACGGCAAGACCTGGCCCTGACCGCGGACGCGGCGGCGCTGGCGACAATCCCGCCATGAACCCACTTTGCACCCTGGCCCTCGCGGCCGCACGGGCCACACTGGTCGCGGCCTGTCTGAGCGGCAGTGCCCAGGCCGCACCGCGCATCGCCCTGACGATGGACGATGGCCCCCATCTGCGCGCCACGCCGCGCCTCAGCCCGCTGGCCCGCAACGAAGCGCTGCTGGCGGCCCTGCGCAAGCACCAGGTCCAAGCCACCCTGTTCGTGACCTGCGGCAACGGGGCCGACCGGCCTGACGGGCTCGCCCTCGTGAAGGCCTGGTCCGACGCGGGGCACCTGCTGGGCAATCACACGATGACGCACCCGGACCTCAACAGTCCGCAGGTGAGCCTCGAGCAGTACCAGGACGAGATCGAGCGCTGTCAGCAGATCCTCGCCGGCCAGCCGGGCCTGCAGCGCTGGTTCCGCTTCACCTTCCTGCGCGAAGGCAAGCCCGAGGCCAGGCGCGACGGCATGCGGGCGTGGATGAAGGCGCGCGGCTGGCGCAATGCCTACGTGAGCCTGGACACGAGCGACTGGCGTCTGGATGCCTACCTGGAGGAGCGGCTGGCGCGCGATCCGGCGGCGGATGTCGGGGACATCCGCCGGGCCTATCTGGACCACCTGTGGCAGCGGGCGCAGGCCTATCAGCAGCTCGCGATGCGCCTGCAGGGCCGCGAGATCCCGCAGGTGCTGCTGATGCACCACAACCTGCTCAATGCGCTGTTCCTGGACGATGCCATCGCCATGTTCAAGGCGCGGGGCTGGGGGTTCGTCTCGGCGGCCGAGGCCTACGAGGACCCGGTCTACCAGCTGCAGCCGATCAGTCCCGTGGCGGGGCAGAGCCTGCTGCTGTCGATGGCCCGCTCGCTCGGGCTCGGGCGCTTCGAGGGCTGGTCGCGCCTCGTGGATGACGGGGACTTCGAGATCGAGCAGCTCGAGAAGGGCCCGGCCCCCGCGCCGCGCTGAAGGCGCGCCCCGCGAGGGGGCGACGCCTCAGCGCTGCAGCGCGGCGAGCAGCTTCTCGTGGATGCCGCCGAAGCCGCCGTTGCTCATGCACAGGATGTGATCGCCGGGGCGGGCGACCTTCACCAGCGCGGCCACCAGCGCCTCGACGCCCTCGCACACCTGCGCCTGCGCGCCCATGGGCAGCAGCGCCTCGGCCGCGTCCCAGCCCAGGCCGGCCTGGTTGCAGAAGGCCAGGTCCACTTCCTCCAGCGCCCAGGGCAGCTGCGCCTTCATCGTGCCCAGCTTCATGGTGTTGGAACGCGGCTCGAAGACGGCGAGGATGCGCTCCGAGGGCGCCACGCGGCGGCGCAGGCCGTTGACCGTGGTGCGGATGGCGGTGGGGTGGTGGGCGAAGTCGTCGTAGACCTTCACGCCGCCCGCCTCGCCTCGCAGCTCCAGGCGGCGGCGCACGTTCCTGAACACGGCCAGCGCCGCGGCGGACTGCTCCGGCGTCACGCCCAGGTGCTCGGCGGCAGCCATGGCGGCCAGCGCGTTGAGCTGGTTGTGCTCGCCGGCCAGGTCCCATTCCACGCGGGCGACCTTGAGCGAGCCGCGCAGGACGTCGAATGCCGACGGTTCGCCGCGTGCGCGCAGGGTGCCGGGCTCCTCCTTGCGGGCGCCGAAGCGCTGCACCTCGCTCCAGCAGCCGCGCTGCAGCACGCGCTGCAGGGCGTCCTCGCGGGCGTTGACCACCAGGCGGCCGCTCGGCGGCACGGTGCGCACGAGGTGGTGGAACTGGGTCTCGATGGCGGCCAGGTCCGGGAAGATGTCCGCGTGGTCGTACTCGAGGTTGTTGAGCACGGCGGTGCGCGGGCGGTAGTGGACGAACTTGCTGCGCTTGTCGAAGAAGGCGGTGTCGTACTCGTCCGCCTCGATGACGAAAGGCCCCCCGGGCGTCACCGCGCCCAGGCGCGCCGAGACATTGAAGTTCTGCGGCACGCCCCCGACCAGGAAGCCCGGGTTCAGGCCGGCGTGCTCGAGGATCCAGGCCAGCATCGAGGTGGTGGTGGTCTTGCCGTGCGTGCCCGCCACGGCCAGGACGTGGCGGCCCTGCAGCACGTGTTCGGCGAGCCACTGCGGGCCGCTCGTGTAGGGCAGGCCGGCGTCGAGCAGGGCTTCCATCAGCGGGAAGCGGCCCTCGCTGGAGCGCGTCACGACGTTGCCGATCACGAAGAGGTCCGGCTTCAGGTCCAGCTGCTCGGCGCCGAAGCCCTCGATCAGTTCGATGCCCAGGGCCTCCAGCTGCGTGGACATGGGCGGATAGACGTTGGCATCGCAACCGGTGACGCGATGCCCGGCCTCGCGGGCCAGGGCTGCCAGGCCGCCCATGAAGGTGCCGCAGATGCCGAGGATGTGGATGTGCATGGTGTGCAGGAAACGTCAGTCGCCGAACCAGGCCGGCAGGTGCGCCAGGGCCTGTTCCAGGCTGGAGAGAACCACACATCGCGGGGCGATGTCGGGGTCGGGGTCTTTCAGGTCGGGCACGAGCACGACGCCCATGCCGGCGCTCAGGGCGCCCTGGGCGCCGTAGCTGGAGTCCTCGAAGACGAGGCAGTCGCGGGCGGGCACGCCGAGGCTGCGCGCGGCCAGCTCGAAGAGGTCGGGGTGGGGCTTGCCCCGGGCGACCTGGTCGCCGCCATGGACGGGGTCGAAATGCAGGGCGATGCCGGCGGCGCCCAGCCGGTCCAGCACCTTGGCATGGCGCGTGGAGGAGGCCACGGCGCAGGGCACGCCGCGCTCGCGCAGGGCCTGCAGCAGCGGTGTCACGCCGGGCTTGAGCGCGAAGCCGCGGCCCTCGAGGCGGCGGGCGACGTCGGCGTCCACCGCCTCGTACATGCGCTCGGCGGCCTCGACGGAGCCGAACCAGCCGGCCAGCAGCGCGAGGCAGTCGGGGCGGCTGCGGCCGACCGTCAGGCGGTAGTCGGCGGCCGTCAGTGGGCGCCCGGCCTCGGCGGAAAGCCGCAGCCAGGCGTCCTGGATGGGCCGCTCGGAGTCGAGCAGCAGGCCGTCCATGTCGAAGACCGCCGCGCGGTAGCGGCGGGAGGCGGTGCTCATGGCGTCAGCGTGTCGGCAGGCGGGCCGGCGTTCAGCGCAGGGCGCGGCGCGCGGCGTCCAGCGTGGCGGCGATGTCGTCGTCCGTGTGCGCGGCCGAGACGAAGCCGGCCTCGTACAGCGCCGGGGCGAGGTAGACGCCACGGTCCAGCATGCCGTGGAAGAAGGCGTTGAAGCGTGTGCAGTCGGTCGTCATGACGGTCTTGTAGTTCTGCGGCAGCTCGGGCAGCAGGAAGAAGCCGAACATGCCGCCCTGGCAATCGGCGCTGAAGGGCACGCCGTTCTCGGCGGCCACGGTCTTCAGGCCCTCGACCAGCTGGCGGGTCTTCGCGCCGAGGCTGTCGAAGAAGCCGGGTTTCTGGATCTCGCGCAGCGTGGCCAGGCCGCAGGCGGTGGCCACCGGGTTGCCCGACAGCGTGCCGGCCTGGTAGACGCCGCCCAGCGGGGCGAGGTGCTTCATGATCTCGCGGCTGGCGCCAAAGGCCGCCAGGGGCATGCCGCCGCCGATGACCTTGCCGAAGGTGCTGATGTCCGGCTTGAAGCCTGGCAGCAGCTGGGCGTAGTGCCCCTGGGCGCTGTGCAGGCCGACGCGGAAGCCCGTCATGACCTCGTCGAAGACCAGCAGGGCGCCGTACTGCGTGCAGAGCTCGCGCAGGCGCTTCACGAAGGGCAGGGCGGCGCGCACGAAGTTCATGTTGCCCGCGATGGGCTCGATGATCACGCAGGCCAGCTCGTGGCCGTACAGCGAGAAGGCTTCCTCCAGCTGGGCGACGTTGTTGTATTCCAGGACCACGGTGTGCTGCGCGACCTCGGCGGGCACGCCGGCGCTGGTCGGGTTGCCGAAGGTGGCCAGGCCGGAGCCCGCCTTGACCAGCAGGCTGTCCGTGTGGCCGTGGTAGCAGCCCTCGAACTTGATGAACTTGCTGCGGCCGGTGGCGCCGCGTGCCAGGCGGATGGCGCTCATGGTGGCCTCGGTGCCGGAGCTGACCAGGCGCACCTGCTCCATCGACGGCACCAGCTTGAGGATCTCCTCGGCCAGCTCGATCTCGCGCTCGGTGGGTGCGCCGAAGGAGAAGCCCTCCAGCGCGGCCTTCTGCACGGCCTCCAGCACACCCGGGTGGCCGTGACCCAGGATCATCGGACCCCAGGAGCCGATGTAATCGATGTAACGTTTTGCATCAGCATCGAAGATGTAGGCGCCGCTGCCGCGGGTGATGAAGCGGGGGGTGCCGCCGACGGCGCGGAAGGCGCGAACGGGCGAGTTCACGCCCCCCGGGATCACGCGCTGGGCGCGCTCGAACAGGGTCTGGTTCTGGCTCATGGGATCGGGTCTGAGGGGGATCAGTGGATGCGGCGCGGGCCCTTGGCGGGCTCGTCCATCATCAGGTCGTGGCCGTGCTCGTGCTCGGCGGCGGCACCGGGCTCGCCTTCCTCGCCAGGCGGAAGGGCCCAGAAGAAGCGGTCCGGCACCACGTTGCCCATGCCGGGGCGGAAGCCGGCGTCCAGGCTCTGGTCCAGGAAGGCCAGGGCCTCGCCGACGGCGGCGTGGATCTCCGCGCCCACCGACAGCAGGGCGGCCAGCGAGGCCGACAGCGTCTCGCCGGCCCCGATGAAGCTGACCTCGAAACGCTCGAACTTCTCGCCGGTGATGGGGCCCTGCGGATTGGCCAGCACGTTGTCCACGAACTGGTTGGGCAGGGCGATGCCGGTCACCAGCACGTGCTGGGCGCCGTGCTCGGCGGCGGCCACGGCCAGCTCGCGCGGGGAGGCCGGGCGGCCGGCGTCCCAGTCGGGCAGAAGGAAGTCGGTGAGGGTCTTGTGATTGCCCACGAGCACCTGGGTCTGGGGCAGGATCAGCTCGCGGAAGCTGTCGCAGTAGCTCTGCTGCTGCTCCTCGTCCAGCCAGCTGATCGAGGGCATGTAGGCCACGAGGGGCACGTCGGGGTAGTCCGACAGCACCTCGGCCACGGCGCTGACGCCCTCGGCGCTGCCCAGGAAGCCGACTTTCCAGGCGGCCACTGGCACATCTTCCAGTACCGAGCGGGCCTGCTCGACCAGCAGGTCGCTGTCGAGGGTCTGGTGCTCGAAGATCTCGGCGGTGTCCCGCAGCACGATGGCCGTGACCACCGGCAGCGCATGGGCGCCCATGGCGGCGATGGTGGCGATGTCGCTCGCGATGCCCGTCGCCCCGGTGGGCTCGCTGGCATTGAAGCTCATCACGCAGGCCGGCGCCTGCGCTTCTTCGTCAGCCGCTGCGGCGTCCGGGGGGAGGGGGGTGTCAGGGCTGTTCATGGTGGAGCGAGAGGGCCGGCGGGGCCTGATGATGACCGGGCAACGTTGCGATCGGACGGGTGCTGCGGCAATAGTGCGCGGAATTCTCGGCTCGTCCGCCCTTGTGCGGATAAGCCCCGAGTCTCCTGTTGCATCTGTGCCTATATGCTCCGCGGGAACGTCCGAGGGGCGTGGCTACAATCTTTCGTCGCATTGTAGTGAGCAAAGAACTGTATCGTGAGCGAAGCAAGTACCTGGATGTGCCTGATCTGCGGCTGGATGTATGACGAAGCCGCAGGGGATCCCGAGCATGGCATTGCCCCTGGCACCGCCTGGGCCGACGTGGACATGAACTGGACCTGTCCCGAATGCGGTGCTCGCAAGGAAGACTTCGAGATGGTCCGCATCTGACGGGCAGGCCCGTCGGACTGACAAGACAATACGCACGCGGCAAGCGTGTTCCCCACCGCTGAAGGAGTAGCTGGGTTGGACGGGAAAGCGCAAGAAGGCAAGACGGCCGCGACCAAGGTGCTGGTCATCGATGACAGCAACACCATTCGTCGCAGCGCCGAGATCTTTCTCAAGCAGGGCGGTCACGAGGTCGTGCTGGCGGAGGACGGCTTCGATGCCCTCTCCAAGCTGAGCGACTACCAGCCGGACCTGGTGTTCTGTGACATCCTGATGCCGCGGCTGGACGGCTACCAGACTTGCGCCATCATCAAGCGCAATCCGCAGTTCGCGCATGTGCCGGTGATCATGCTGTCCTCGAAGGACGGCCTGTTCGACAAGGCGCGCGGCCGCATGGTCGGGTCGCAGGACTACCTCACCAAACCATTCACCAAGGATCAACTGCTGCAGGCGGTGCAACAGCACCGCTCGCAGTCCTGAGCCGCCGGGTCGACACCGGGCGCTGCTGACATCGGACGCGGCCCCCTCCACCCCCTGCCCAGCAAGGAGCTTGCATGACTATCGAAAAAATTCTGCTGGTCGACGATTCCAAGACCGAACTGCATCACCTGAGCGAGATGCTGACCAAGCGCGGCTACGCCGTGCGCACCGCCGAGAACGGCGAGGAGGCCATGAAGCGCCTCGAGGAAGAGGTGCCGCACCTGATCCTCATGGACGTCGTGATGCCTGGCCAGAATGGCTTCCAGCTCACCCGCGCCATCACCCGCGACCCGCGCTTCCAGCACGTGCCGGTGATCATGTGCACCAGCAAGAACCAGGAAACCGACAAGGTCTGGGGCATGCGCCAGGGTGCCTCCGACTACGTGGTCAAGCCCGTCAAGTCCGACGAGCTGATCGCCAAGATCAAGGCGCTCGAAAGCGCCAAGGGCTGACGAAACATGGCCAACAAGCAAGCCCTGCGGGAACTGCAGCAGCGCCTGGCGCAGCGGATGCAGGCGGCGCGGGAACAGACCAACAGCGCCAGCTGGCTGGCCGTCGAGGTGGCGGGGCACGCCATGCTGTTCTCCTTGAAGCAGGCCGCCGAGATCTTCTCGCCCGTGCCGCTCAAGACCGTGCCCTACGCCCAGCCCTGGATGCTGGGCGTGGCCAATCTGCGCGGGGGCTTGCACACGGTCGTCGACCTGGCGGCCTTCCTCGGCGCCCGTGAGCCCGGGACCCGCCTGGATGCCAACCAGTCGCGTTTCGTGGCCATCAATTCCGATCTGAACATCAACTGCGCCCTGCTGGTCGACCGCCTGCTGGGTCTGCGTTCGGACGAGCAGCTGAGTCCCGATCCCGATGCAGGCGAGGTGGGCGCGCAGCCCCGTTTCGCCGGGGCGCGCCTCAAGGACGAGCACGGCCGCAGCTGGCAGGTGCTCGACCTCGAGGCCCTGTCCAAGCACGAACAATTCCTGCGCATCGTCGCCTAAACCTGCAAGCGACGGCCGAACGCGAGACGGCCGCGCGTCATTCACGCTATCTAACAGACGTCAGAGGGTCAGATGAGCTTCCTGGACAAGATCAAGAGCATGGGCAAGCAAGAGGGTGAGCACGCACCCGAAGGGCTCCACGACGCCGCGCCGGAGGCCCAGGCCTCCATCATCGAAGGGGCTGAAACGGTCCAGGTCGAGGCGCATCCGGCCGATGTGTCCATCATTTCGGAGGCCACGCCGACCGCCGAGCAGGCCGCACCCGCCAGCGAATACACCGAGGGCGCGAGCAGCACCACCTTCGGTCAGACCACGACCTTTGGCAACACGCAGGCCGCCGACCCCGCCGCCGCACTGACGGCCGTGGCCGCCGCCGCCGCCGCGGATCGCGTCAGGCGCCAGCGCACCCTGACCGCCCTGGTGGCGGTGGGCCTGGTCGGCACCGCCGCCACGGTGGGCCTGAACGTCTGGAACAGTGCCCGGACGGCCGCGCAGGTGCGGGCCTCCGGTCAGGCCATGATGCAGTCGCAGCGTCTCGCCAAGGCCGTGTCGACCGCCACGATGGGCAACACCCAGGCCTTCGCCGAACTGCGCGAGAGCTCCTCGGTGCTGAGCGGCATCGCCAACAACCTGCGCACCGGCGAAGGTGAGCTGGCCAAGGCCTCGGGCGATGCCCTGCAGACCCTGGAGAACCTGGCCCCGAAGATCGCCCTGGCCGAGAAGAACGCCAAGCTGGTGCTGGGCCAGGAAAAGATCCTGACGCAGGTGGGCGCCGCCTTGCGCACCATCAATCGACAGTCGTCCGACCTGCTGGAAAGCGCCGAGGCCGTGTCCTCGCTGGCCCTGCAGCAGAACAGCTCCTCCGTCGAGATCGCGGCCGTGGGCCAGATGGTGATGCTGACCCAGCGCATCGGCAAGAGCGCCAACGAATTCCTGACGCAGGAAGGCGTGAACGCCGAGGCCGTGTTCCTGCTGGGCAAGGACCTGAACACCTTCCGCGAAATCAACGAGGCCCTGCTCAAGGGCAACTCGGAGCTGGGCCTGAAGGCCGTGGGCAATCCCCAGATGCGCGAGCGTCTGGCCTCGCTGCTGAAGCAGTTCGAGGAGACCCGCAACCAGGCCTCCGCGATTCTGAGCAACATGCCCGGTCTGGCCTCCGCCCGCGAGGCGCAGGCCGCGATCCTGGCCGACAGCGAACCGCTGCGAAAGGGCCTGGACCAGGCCGGTCAGCAGCTGGAGGCCTCCGGCGGCACGAGCCCCCTGATGCTGCTGCTGATGGCGGGCTCCCTCGTGGCGCTGGTGGTCGGCGCGGTCGGCTTCCTGCGGCTGTATGTGGCTGAACAGGCCCACCGTACCTCGATGGCTGAAGAGCAGCGCAAGCTGGCCGAGCAGCAGGAGCAGGAGGCCAAGCGCGTCAACGACGCCAACCAGGCCGCCATTCTGCGACTGATGAATGAACTGCAGTCGGTCGCTGAAGGTGACTTGACGCAACAGGCCACGGTGACGGAAGACATCACGGGCGCCATCGCCGACTCGGTGAACTACACGGTGGAAGAGCTGCGCAATCTGGTGACCCAGGTGCAGTCCACGGCAGCCCGGGTGACGGAAACGACCGGCCAGGTCGACCAGACCTCGACCGAGCTGCTGGCGGCCTCGACCGAACAGCTGCATGAGATCCGGGCCACCGGCGAGGCCGTGCTCCAGATGGCCGAGCGCATCAACCAGGTGTCCTCGCAAGCCCAGCAGACCGCTGAGGTGGCCCGCCAGTCGCGTGAAGCGGCCGAGCAGGGCAAGCAGGCGATGGAGAACAACATCGGCGGTATGAACCAGATCCGCGAGCACATCCAGGAAACCTCCAAGCGCATCAAGCGTCTGGGTGAGTCCTCGCAGGAGATTGGCGAGATTACCGAGCTGATCTCGGACATTACCGAGCAGACGAACGTGCTGGCACTGAATGCCGCCATCCAGGCGGCGTCGGCCGGTGAAGCCGGTCGCGGCTTCTCGGTGGTGGCGGAAGAAGTGCAGCGCCTGGCCGAACGCTCGGGCGATGCAACCCGCCGGATTGCCGCCCTGGTGAAGACCATTCAGACCGACACCCAGGATGCCGTGGCCGCCATGGAGCGCTCCACGCTGGGGGTGGTGCAGGGTACCAAGCTGTCCGATGCCGCCGGCCACGCGCTGGAGGAGATCAACGAGGTGTCCCGCCGCCTGGATGAGCTGATCGCCCGCATTTCCGAGTCCGCCGTGAACGAAGCCCGTTCCGCGAACGACGTCGCGTCCAACATCCAGCACATCTTTGCCGTGACCGAGCAGACGGGTGAGGGCACGCGCTCCACCGCCCAGATGGTGCACGAGCTGTCGCGTTCCGCCGAAGCACTGAAGCAGTCGGTGTCGCGATTCAAGGTCGAGTGATCGCCCTTCAGCCCACAGCAACAAAACAGATCTAGAAGGCAAGACCCGGCATGGATTTCCCGCGCGATTCCGAGTTCCCCGCGGACCTCAGCCCCCTGGCCTGGGTGCAGGAGGAATTGCGCCGCTCCCTGGAGTCAGTGCACAAGACCTTGCGCCGTGTGCTGCGTGACAACGAGAGCCGCAGCACCCTGATGCTCGGCGGCGAGCCCCAGGGCCCGCACCAGCTGATGGAGGCCGCTGCCGCGCAGCTGCACCAGCTCGTGGGCGTGGTGTCCGTGGTGGGTCTCCCGGCCGGCGCCAAGCTGCTGGGCGCCAGTGAGCGTGCGCTGCGTCATCTGGCGACCGCCCCCCACAACCTGGACCTGCATGCCGTCGAGGCCGTCGAGCGCGCGCATTTCGCGCTGCTGGCCCTGATCACCCGCATGCTGGCGGGCAATGCCGTCTCCACGCTGGCCCTGTTCCCGTCCTACCGCGACCTCTCCGAGCTGGCGCAGGCCGAGCGCGTGCATCCTGCCGATCTGTGGCACCACGAGTGGACCTGGCGTGAAGTGCCGGGCTTCCCGCCGGTGTCGGGGCTGCGCCCGGATGCGGTGCGCAACGTCTTCGAGTCCGCCCTCCTCAAGCAGATGCGGGCGCCGGCGCCCAGCCACGCCCGCCTCCTGAGCGAGCTGTGCGCGGGCCTGGGTGCGTCCGCTGCCGACCAGCAGTCCCGCACGCTGTGGCAGCTGGCCTCGGCCCAGTTCGAGGCCCAGGCCCAGGGCCTGCTCCAGACGGACAACTACGCCAAGCGCCTGGGCTCGCGCCTGCTGTCGCAGCTGCGCGCCGGCAGCTCGGGCGAGGTGAGCGTCTCCGACCGCCTCGGCCAGGATCTGCTGTTCTTCTGCGCCCAGGCCCGCCTGCCGGCGCAAGCCAGCCAGGCGCCGCGCCTGAACGCCGTGCGTGCCGCCTACCACCTGGAATCGGCCGCCACCGGCAACTACGAGGACCAGAGCCTCGGCCGCATCGACCCGAACTGGGTGGCGCAGGCCAAGCGTCGCGTGCATGCCGCCAAGGAGGGCTGGTCCGCCGCCGCCGAGGGTGAATCGCATCGCCTGGCGAGCCTCAGCGAGCAGTTCGCCGCGCTGTCCGAGTCCCTCGGCCAGCTCTTCCCCGAAGGTGCCGTCCTGGGCGAGGTGCTGCAGCGTGCCGTCGTCGCGACGCTGCGCTCCAACCAGCCGCCCGTGCCGCATCTGGCCATGGAAGTGGCCACGGCCATCCTGTACATCGAGGCCGCGCTGGATGACGCCGCCTTCGACCAGCCCGAGCAGGCCGAGCGCGTGCGCTCCCTGGCCCGACGCGTGTCGTCCGTGGCCCGCGGCGAGGCGCCCGAGGAACTCGAAACCTGGATGGAGGATCTGTACCGCCGGGTCTCCGACCGCCAGACCCTCGGCAGCGTCGTGCACGAGCTGCGCGCCAGCCTCACCGAGATCGAGCGCCAGATCGACGAGTACTTCCGCGACCCCGCCAAGCGCGAGGTCCTGATCCCCGTGCCGGGCCAGCTGCAGAGCATGCGTGGCGTGCTGAGCGTGCTGGGCATGGACCAGGCCGCGCTGGCCTGCGTGCGCATGCGCGACGAGATCGATGCGCTCGCCAGCACCGAGGTCGACCCGAGCCTGGCCGGTCCCAAGGAAATCTTCGATCGCCTGGCCAACAACCTGGGCGCCCTGGGCTTCCTCATCGACATGCTCAGCGTGCAGCCGCAGCTCGCCAAGCGCATGTTCCATTTCGATGAAGTGTCCGGCAGCCTGAATTCCGAAGTGCGGCGCCAGAAGAGCGCGCCGGTCGCGGTGCCCAACTCGTCCGACCTCCTCAGCCAGGTGCAGGCCGCGGCCGCGGCCGTGGCGTCCGGCGAGCTGCCGGCCGAGGACCTGGCCCGCAGCCTCGAACTCATCGCCCTGCAGGCCCGTGCCGCCGACGAAACGTCCGTGGCCGAGGCCGCGCAGTCGGCCAAGCAGATGCTGGATGCGGCCCGCCCCGAGACCGTCGAGGGCGCCACCGCTCCGGCCGGTGCCGACGAGGCCCGCGCCCAGGCGGCCCAGTCCCTCAACGACCTGGTCGCCGCCCGCACGCCGGTGATGCCGGAGCTGCCGCCCGTCAGCGCGCCCATCCCCGAGGATCCCGCCGCCCTGGACCAGGAAATGCTGGAGATCTTCCTGGCCGAGGCCGAGGAAGTCTGCCAGACGGCTCGCGAGGCCCTGCAGGCCCTGGGCGAGCAGAGCCAGAACCTGGAGCACATGACCACCGTGCGCCGGGCCTTCCACACGCTCAAGGGCAGCTCGCGCATGGTCGGGCTGAACGAGTTCGGCGAAGCCGGCTGGGCCTGCGAGCAGCTGTACAACGCCCGCCTGTCCGAGCAGAAGGGCGCCGACAAGGCGCTGCTGGACTTCACGCACCAGGCCCTCGACTACTTCGACACCTGGGTGGCTGACATCGGCGCCCAGCGCTTCGGCCGCCACAGCGCCGCACCGCTGCGCCAGAGCGCCGACGCCCTGCGCCTGCATGGCCAGTACCTGCCGCTCGTGGCCGTCGCTGCGCCCGAACCCGTGCAGGCAGCCGGGGTCGAGCCCGTGGCCGCGCCGTCCGCCCCCGAACCGATGGCGGACGTGCCGGCCGAGCTGCCGCCGGCCTTTGCCGTCACCGAGATCAACGGTGCGCTGTCGGACGACGACACCGCCGCGCTGCCCGAGCTGAGCCTGGATCTGACCGAGCTTGCCGAGCCCGCGGCCGAGATCACCCCGGTGGTCGAGGCGCCCGCGCAGCCGCCGGAAGTGCCGGCCGAACTGCCGATCGAACTGCCGACCGAATTGCCGACCGAATTGCCGGAGCTGGGCGAGACGCTCTCGCTGGACGAGCTGCCCGAGCTGGGCGAAGTCATCGAAATGCCGGTGCTGTCGGACGATGTCGACGAGGTGCCGGTGGTGGCGGCGCAGGCCGACGACCTGTCGCTGGACCTGTCGCTGGACGCCCTGGCTGCGACGCCGGCCGATCCGGAGCCCCTCGCCACCGAGCCGATGCCGCTCGAGATGGCCCCGGAAGCCGCCGCCGTGCCAGTCCTGGAACCCCTGAGCCTGGACCTGCCGGACGAGCCGGCCGATGCCGTGGACAGCACGCTGCGTCTGGCGGCCCAGGACCTGCCGTCCGCCGATGCCCTGGGCGAGCTGCTGCACCTCGACCTCGAGGTGCCGCTGGAAGCCCCGCAGGTGGCCGAGGCCGCCGAGCCGTCGCTCGACCTGTCGCTGCTGGAAGACCTGGGCGAAGTCCAGGCCGCCATGCCCGAACTGCAGGTCCTCAGCCCTGACGACACCCCGACGATGGCGCTGCCCATCGCCAACGCACAAGCCGACGTGCAAGCCCTCGGCGACGACGCGCTGCCGGCCTTCGAGCTGCCCCTGGTCGAGCCGGCCGATGCCGTGCCGGACGTCGCCGACGCGCTGGCCGTCGAGTCCCTGGACACCGACGCCCTGGACCTGCCCGCCGTGCTGGAAGTGGCCGACGTTGTCGAGCTGGCCGATGTGACCGATGCCGTCACCCCCGTGGTGGACGAGGCCGTGCGCACGGCGCCTCAGCTCACGCTGGTGAGCGACCAGGGCCATGCCGTGGGCGCCGACGACGCCTCCGCGCTGGCCTCGGACGCACCGGTCGAGGAAGGCGAGGACGACGAAAGCGTCAAGGTCATCGGCCCGCTGCGCATCAGCATCAGCCTCTTCAACATCTTCCTGAACGAAGCCGACGAACTCTCGCGCCGCCTGAGCACCGAGCTGTCCGAGTGGTCGCTGCAGCTTAACGACACCGTGCCGGCCGCCTGCGAGGCCCTCGCGCACAAGCTCGCGGGCAATGCCGCGACGGTGGGCTACGAGGACCTGTCCGACCTGGCCCGGGCGCTGGAGCACGCCCTGGAGCGCGCCGCCCTGGCCGGCCGCTACACCGAGAAGGACGCCGAGACCTTTGTCCGGGCCGCGGAAGACATCCGCCGGCTGCTGCACCAGTTCGCCGCCGGCTTCCTCAAGCCGGTCGAGCCCGGCCTGGTCGAGGCGCTGCAAGCCTACGAGGCCCTGGACCGCCGCGATCCGCTGGATGACAGCACGGACAGCGACTACGACCAGCTCGCCGCCCTGGTGGCGACCGAGGACCTGGAGTCGGATGCCGCACCGCTGCCTGCCATTGCCGAGACCGTCGAGGCGCACGAGGCCGAGCTGCCGGTCGTGGCCGAGGTGATCGAGGTCGCCGAAGTGGCTGACATTGCCGACGTGCCCGACGTCGCTGAAGAGGCTCAGGCCGCACCGGTGCAGACCGTGGCCGTCGAGGACTTCCCCAGCGGCGAGGCCGATCACATCGACGACGAGCTCTTCCCGATCTTCGAGGAAGAGGCCGACGACCTGCTCCAGAGCCTGCATGCCGCGATGCGCGAATGGCAGGCGGCACCGGCCGATGCGAGCCGCGCCGCGGCCTGCATGCGTCATCTGCACACCTTCAAGGGCGGCGCACGCCTGGCCGGCGCCATGCAGCTGGGCGAGCTGGCGCACGAGCTGGAAAGCTCCATCGAACGCCTGCTGGGCGGCGGTGCCGTCGACGCCATGGGCGTGATGGCGCTGCAGGACGATGCCGATGCCCTGGAAGCCGCCTTCGAACGCCTGCGTGAACGCCTCAAGGGTGGCGGCGCGCCGGCACCCGTGGCACCCGTGGTGGCCCCGAAGCCGGCACCCGAAGCGCCCGCGCCGGTGCTCAGCGCCGACGCCGCCCATGAGATGGAAGCCGCGCTGGCCCTGGCCGCCGAGGCCGCCGCCGCACCGGCTGAAGCGCCGGCGGACGAGCTGGCCGTGGAAGCCGTGGAGGCCGTGGCGCCGAGCGCCGACGTCGTGTCCGCCGAGGCGGTGGACGGGGCTGTGGAAGTCGCTCCCGAGACCGAAGCCGTCGCCGGGGACGCTCCTGTCGAGCCGCTGGCCGAGACCGTTCCGGCCGAGGCCCTGCTGCCGGTGTCCGACGTCGTGTCGGAGGCCGTGCCCGACGAGCTGCTGTCCGCCTTTGGCGAGCTGCCGCCGGTCCAGATCGCGACGCCTGCGCCCGTGGCCGCCAGGCCCATCGACTGGGCGCAGTTCGCCAGCGGCAAGGAACTGGAATCCGACAGCGCGATGCTGTCGCAGGCCCAGTCCGTGGTGCGTGTGCGTGGCCCGGTGCTGGAGCGCATGGCCACGCAGGCCGGCGAAGTCTCGATCCGCCGTGCCCGTCTGGAAGGCGAGCTGGGCGCCATGAAGACCGCGCTGGTCGACCTGGAGGACAACCTGGAACGTCTGCGCGCCCAGCTCCGCGAGCTGGAAGTGCAGGCCGAAGCCCAGATGGGCTCCAGCCGCGAGGTGGCCAAGCAGCTGGGTCGCGACTTCGACCCGCTCGAGTTCGACCGCTACACCCGCTTCCAGGAACTGACCCGCATGATGGCCGAGTCGGTGAACGACGTGGCCACCGTGCAGCGCAGCCTGCTGCGCAACGTGCAGCTGGGTGAAGATGAGCTGGCGGGCCAGTCCCGTCTGACGCGCGAGCTGCAGGATGACCTGCTGCGCACGCGGATGGTGGAGTTCGAATCGCTGGCCGAGCGGATGCACCGCGTCGTGCGTCAGGCCTCCCGCGAGGTCGGCAAGCAGGTCCAGCTGGAGATCACCGGCGGCCACGTCGAACTGGACCGCTCGGTGCTGGAGCGTCTGATTGGCTCCTTCGAGCATCTGCTGCGCAACAGCGTGATCCACGGCATCGAGTCGCCCCAGAAGCGCGAGGCCGCGGGCAAGGCCGCGGTCGGCCACATCCACGTGCAGCTGGCCCAGGAAGGCAACGAGGTCGTGCTGCGCTTCACCGATGACGGCGCCGGCCTGAACCTGCCCCGCATCCGCGAGCGCGGCATCGCCCAGGGCCTGATCAAACCCGACACACAGCTGACCGACGAGCAGCTGATGGCGCTGATCTTCGCGCCCGGCTTCTCGACCGCCCACGAGGTGACCGAGCTGGCTGGCCGCGGCGTGGGCATGGACGTCGTCCGCTCCGAGGTCAACACGCTGGGCGGCTACGTCGAGACCCAGAGCCGCGAAGGCATGGGCACCAGCTTCGCACTGCGCGTGCCGCTGACCACCGCGCTGACGCAGGTCGTGCAGCTGCGCTGCGGCGACCTGGTCGTCGCCGTGCCCGCCAACCTGATCGACTCCGTGCTGCGCCTGCCGCCGGCCCAGGTCGAGAAGGGCTACGAGTCCGGCGCCCTGCAGCTGGGTGAGATGAACGTGCCGATGTACTGGCTGGGCGGCCTGCTGCAGGCCGGCGAGCGTGGCCACATCCACGGCCGCACGGCGTCCGTGGTGCTGGTGCGCAGCGCCCACCAGCGCGTGGCCCTGCACGTCGACGAAGTGGTCGGCAACCAGGAAGTCGTGATCAAGAACCTCGGCCCGCAGCTGATCCACGTGCCGGGTCTGGCCGGCATCAGCCTGCTGGCTTCGGGCGACGTGGCCCTGATCTACAACCCGGTGGCCCTGGCCAACGTCTACGGCGAGCATGCGCAGGCCCTGGTCCGCGCCGATGCCGAGGCGCTCGCCGCCCAGGCCTCGGTCGTGGTCGAGGAGAAGCTGCCGCCGCTGGTCCTGGTGGTGGACGATTCCCTCACGGTGCGCCGCGTCACGCAGCGTCTGCTGGAGCGCGAAGGTTACCGGGTCAAGCTGGCCAAGGACGGCCTGGACGCGATGGAGCAGCTGGCCGCGGACGAACTGCCGGGCGTGGTTCTCTCGGACATCGAGATGCCTCGCATGGACGGCTTCGACCTGGTCCGCAACCTGCGCGCCGACCCGCGTCTCAAGGCACTGCCGGTGATCATGATCACCTCGCGGATCGCGCAGAAGCACCGCGACTATGCGCACGAGTTGGGCGTTGACGACTATCTGGGCAAGCCCTATGACGAGGATCTGCTGCTGAGCCTCATTGCTCGCTACACTGCCGAGGTGCCAGTGGCTGCCTGATCCCCAGGGGGGCTGCAGCCCCCCTTCCTCGTTTTTCGAAGGCCCGCGGGGCCGGAGCGTCCTCACAGGCCGTCATGTCCGAAGTCGTTGAGCATCTGGCAGAGTTGACCGGGTTCCGGGATCGGGACGTCATGGACGTCACCCTGGTTTCGGCCCTGCGTGATCTGCTGGAGCCGCTCTCCGTGGCCATCTTCCGCTGCGTGGGTGAGCCGGGCCAGCAGCGCTGGCTGACGCGGGCGCGCCTGGCGGCGGACGACGCCGTTGCCTCGGCCGACTCCCTCTGGACGGAGCCCGGCCGCCTGCCGCTGCTGAGCGCCTTCCCGCAACGCCAGGCCTGCCTGGACAGCCGCACCATCCTGCACAGCGAGGTGGACGGCGCCCATGAGACGCTCTTTCCGCTCCAGACCGACCGCGAGGTCATCGGCGTGCTTGAGGTGCGCTCGCTGGAGCTGCTGACCCCCTCCGAGCAGCGCACGGTGGGCAGCATCCTGCGGATCTATCACAACTTCCAGGGCCTGCTCGACTACAGCGAGCGGGACACCCTCACCGGGCTGCTGAACCGCAAGACCTTCGACGAGAGCTTCCTCAAGGCTGTCAGCGAGCTGCCTCACCATCCCGTCACGGCATCGGCGGAGGACGGCCGGCGCCACGAGCCGGCGTCCACGCACTGGTGGCTGGGTGTCATCGACATCGACCACTTCAAGCAGGTGAACGACCGCTTCGGCCACCTCATCGGCGACGAAGTCCTGCTGCTGCTCTCGCGCCTCATGCGCAACAGCTTCCGCTTCAACGACCTGCTCTACCGCTTCGGCGGCGAGGAGTTCGTGGTGCTGATGCGCTGTGCCGATGAGCCCGATGCGGCCCACGCCTTCGAGCGCCTGCGCCACAACACCGAGTCCTACGCCTTCCCGCAGGTGGGGCGCATCACGGTGAGCGTGGGCTTCACCGAAGTCCGGAGCGGGGACACCCCTGCGAGCGCCTTCGAGCGGGCGGACAAGGCCGTCTATCACGCCAAGTCCCACGGCCGCAACCAGGTCCACAGCCACGCCGAGCTGGTCCGCTCCGGCGAGATGACCGAACACGAACAGCACAGCGACATCGAGCTGTTCTGACGCCGCCGGCCCACGGCGTTCCGTCCTTCCCTGACGTCTGAGCCGCGGAGTCTCCACCCGTTGGGGGCGGCGCTGCGCACCATCTTGGGGCCGCCGTGCGGCGGGCGTCGATGCCAGGCCAGGTTCTGGGGTTAATCAATCGATTGATTAATTTCGCTAGAATCCGCCGCCATGTCCTCCCCAGCCTCTTCCGGTGTCGAAATGCCCGACGCCATGCCCCTCACGCCCGAGACCGGCACCCGTGAGCGCCTGCTCCGCGAAGCCCTTCGCATCTTCGGTGCCAAGGGCTTCGACAAGGCCAGCACCCGCGAGATCTGCCAGGCGGCCGGTGCCAACATCGGCATGATCAAGTACTACTTCGGCGACAAGCAGGGCCTGTACAGCGAGGCCCTGATGCGGCCCATGGAGGCCATCATCCAGGGCATCCCCTGGCAGGCGGGGCAGGCGCTGGACCTGACGTCGTGGCTGCAGCAGCTGTACGGCGCCTTCGTGGCGCCCCTGCGCCGGCCCGACTCCGGCCTGGTCGATCTCATGCGGGTCTGGGGCCGCGAGCTCTCGGACCCCACGCCCGTGGGCGAGCAGGTCTGCATGGCCTTCATGCAGCCCTTCCATGACCAGCTGATCGCCTCCCTGGGGCAGCGCCTGGGCGTGGTGGCGCCGGATCCGGGCGTGCACCGGCTCGGCTTCGCCCTCATGGCCCTGGTGCAGGACTACTGGACTTCCGCCGACTACATGGAGGCGCTGGCGCCAGGCAGCGTGCACGCCGAGGGCGCGCTCGACGAGGTGCTGGAGACGCTGGTCTGCTACGGCGAGGCCCTCATCCAGGCCGAGACCGCCCGTCGGCACCGCCGGCGGCCCAGCGGTCCATGACCTCTGTCCGGCCCCCCGCTTGCCCTCGAACCTTCCGCCCAGATTCCAAGAGACCAAGGACGCTGATGCGAACGCCTACTCTGATAACCCCTGCCGGCCACCCGCCGGTGACCCGGCATCGCCCCCCGCGGCCGCTGGCGGCCGTGGCCCTCGCGGTGCTGATGAGCGCCTGCGCGGTGCAGGCGCCGCCGCTGGGCGAGCGGCCCACGCCGGCCACGCTGCCGGCGGCCTGGCAGGCCCCCGCACCGGAGGCCGGCCGCACGCCCGTGCCGGATTGGCTGATGTCAGCCGATCCGGTGCTTGGCGGCCTGCTGGAGGCCGTGCAGGCCCGCTCGCCCGGGCTGCAGCAGGCCGTCGCCCGGCGTGACGAGGTGCGGGCCCTGGCCGGGCTGAGCCCCGGCGGCCCGCGCGTGCAGGGCCTGGCCCAGGTCCAGCGAACCCGGTCGGTGCAGCCCGCCGGCAGCCCGGCGCTGACGCAAGCACTGGCCCAGGTCGACGCCAGTTGGGAAGTGGACCTCTTCGCCCGTGTGCGCCAGCAGTCGCAGGCCCTGGCCCAGCGCGCCGACGGGGCGCAATGGGAGCTGGCGGCCGCGCGCCTGAGTCTCCTGGTCGAGGTCACGCAGCTCTACCTCGCGCTGCGCAGTGGCGAGCAGCTCCAGGCGCTGTCGATCGAGGAGGAGCAGATCACCGAGCGCCTGGCCGCCCAGGCCGCCCAGCGCCAGCGCGCCGGCTTCGAGACGCCGGCGCAGCAGGCGCTGCTGGCCGGTGCCGCCGCCGAGGCCCGGCAGCGCCGCCTGGCCCAGCAGCTGGAGCTGGACGTGATGGTCAAGGGGCTGGTTGCCGCGACCGGGCTGGACGAAGGCGCGCTGCGCCAGCGTCTCGCCACCGGCCAGGGACGCCTGCCAGCCTGGCCCGCGCTGGCCGTGCCCGCGGTGCCGGCCGATGCGCTGCAGCAGCGGCCGGACCTGGTCGCCGCCCGGGCGCAGGCAGCGGCCGCCTGGTATGAGTCGGGGGCTGCGCAGGCGGCACGTTATCCGCAGCTGCAGTTGCTGGGCAGTGTCAGCGTGCTGGGCGTGAAGCTGGGCGGCGAGCGTGACGAGAGCCGTGGCTGGAGCTTCGGCCCCTCGCTGAGCGTGCCGCTCCTGGACGGCGGTGCGCGCCGGGCCGATGCCGAGGCCGCCCTGGCCCGCTGGCGGCAGGCCGAGGCCGCCTGGCGGCTCGCGGCCACGCAGGCCGTGCGCGAGGTGGAGGAGGCGCTGCTGCGCGTGGCGGCGCAGTCCGCCCGCCTGGAGGCCGCGCAGGCCAGCCTCGCCAGCTACGACAAGGCCCTCAAGGGCACGGAGCAGCGCTGGCGCCACGGGCTGGCCAGCGCTTCGGAACTCGATGAACAGCGCCGCCTGACCCTGGCCGCGCGCAGCCAGCTGCTGCAGCTGCAGCGCGAGGGCCTGGGCGCCTGGCTGTCTCTCTACAAGGCCGTCGGTGGCGGCTTCACGCCGGCCTGACGCCGATGCAAAGGTATTCCATGAGCATTCGATCCCTGATCTCCCGCCGTCCGGCGCTGCTGCTGGCCCTCGCCGGCCTGGTGGGGGCCGCGCCGGCCCTCGCCGCGGACAAGGACAAGCCGGCCGCGACGGCCGCCAAGCCCGCACTCAGCGTGCAGCTCACGACGCCGCAGAATGGCAGCTGGACCCGCCGCACGCCCGCCGTGGGCGCCGTGGCGCCCTGGGCCGAGCAGCACGTCAGCGCCGAGACCGGCGGGCTGGTGATCGTCGAGGTGCGTGCCCAGGTGGGCGATGTGGTGAAGCGCGGCCAGCTGCTGGCCCGTCTGCAGGATCTCGGCGTGCAGGCCGACCTGGCCCAGGCCCGCGCCGCGCTCGCCGAGGCCGAGGCGGCCCATGAGCTGGCTCAGGCGGATGCCCAGCGCGCCCGCCAGATCGAGGCGGAGGGCGGCGAAGGCCTCTCCCGCCAGGCGCTGCAGCAGTACCAGGCCCAGGCCCGCAGTGCCGCGGCACGGCTGCAGTCGGCTCAGGCCCGTGTGAAGTCCGAGGAGCTGCGCCTGAGCCAGACCCGCATCGTGGCCAGTGACGACGGCGTGGTCAGCGCCAAGGCCGCCGTGGAAGGCGCCGTGGCCCAGCCGGGCCAGGAGCTGTTCCGCCTGATCCGACAGCAGCGGCTCGAGTGGCGGGCCGAGCTGCCCGCCGAGCTGCTGGCTCAGCTCAAGCCCGGTGCGCGTGCGCAGGTCCAGCTGCCCGGGCGCGCCGAACCGCTCGACGCCCGCCTGCGCACCATCGCCCCGACGGTGGACCCGCAGACGCGCATGGGCATCGCCTACGTGGACCTGCCCGCAGGCACCGGCCTGCGGGCCGGCAGCTTCCTGCAGGGCAGCTTCGAGCAGGGGGCGGGCGAGGCGCTGCATGTGCCGCAGAGCGCCGTGCAGCTGCGCGAGGGCTTTGCCTACGTCTTCAAGGTCAGCACCGACGGCCGCGTGCAGCAGACCAAGGTGAGCCTGGGCCGTCGCCAGGGCGACCGTGTGGAAGTGCTGCAGGGCCTGGAGCCGGCGGCGCGCATCGTCGCGGCGGGTGTCGGCTTCCTGGCGGACGGCGACCGCGTGCAGGTCGTGACCGCCGCCCCGGCTGCTGCCGCCTCGCGCTGAGGGAGTCCGCATGAACATCTCAGCCTGGTGCATCCGCAACCCCATTCCGGCGGTGCTGCTCTTCATCATGCTCAGCCTGGGCGGCCTGGCCGGCTTCCGGGCGATGAAGATCCAGAACTTCCCCGACATCGACCTGCCCACCATCACCGTGACGGCCTCGCTGCCGGGCGCCGCCCCGGGCCAGCTGGAATCGCAGGTGGCGCGCAAGCTGGAGAACCAGATCGCGACGCTGCAGGGCGTCAAGCACATCTACACCAGCCTCAATGATGGCGTGGCCACGGTCACGGCGGAATTCCGCCTGGAGAAGCGCACGCAGGAGGCGCTGGACGACGTGCGCGAGGCCGTCTCGCGCGTGCGCTCGGACCTGCCGGCGGACATGCGCGACCCGATCATCTCCAAGCTGGACCTGAGCGGCTCGCCCATCCTCACCTACACCGTCGCCTCGGACCGCAAGGACGAGGAGGCGCTGTCGTGGTTCGTGGACCACGAGGTCGCCAAGCGCATGCTGGCCGTGCGCGGCGTGGGCGCGGTGGCGCGCGTGGGCGGCGTGACGCGCGAGGTGCGCGTGGCGCTGGACCCGCTGCGGCTGATGGCGCTGAACACGAGCGCGGCGGACGTCTCCCGCCAGCTGCGTCAGATCCAGCAGGAAGCCGCGGGCGGCCGCATGGACCTGGGCGGCGCCGAGCAGTCGGTGCGCACGCTCGCCACGGTGCAGAGTGCCGAGGAGCTGGCGGCAATGGAGATCAGCCTGCCGGACGGCCGCCGCCTGCGCCTGGACCAGGTGGCGACGGTCAGCGACACCGTCTCCGAGCCGCGCTCGGCCGCCTTCCTCGACGGCAAGCCCGTCGTGGGCTTCGAGATCACCCGCACCAAGGGGGCGGGCGAGGTCGAGGTGGCGCAGGGGGTGCGGGCCGCGGTCGAGGAACTCCGTGCGGCGCACCCCGAGGTCCGCTTCGACGAGTCCTTCAACTTCGTCGATCCGGTCGAGGAGAACTACAGCGGCTCCATGTACCTGCTGTGGGAGGGCGCGCTGCTGGCGGTGGTCGTGGTGTGGTTCTTCCTGCGCGACTGGCGCGCCACGCTCGTGGCGGCCACCGCGCTGCCGCTGTCGGTGCTGCCGACCTTCGGCCTGATGTACCTGATGGGCTTCACGCTCAATGTGGTGACGCTGCTGTCGCTGTCCCTCGTGGTGGGCGTGCTGGTGGACGATGCGATCGTCGAGATCGAGAACATCATGCGCCACCTGGCCCAGGGCAAGACGCCCTTCGATGCGGCCATGGAGGCGGCGGACGAGATCGGCCTGGCCGTGATCGCCACCACCTTCACGCTGATCGCCGTGTTCCTGCCGACGGCCTTCATGAGTGGCGTGCCGGGCAAGTTCTTCGTGCAGTTCGGCTGGACGGCGGCCATCGCGGTGTTCTTCTCGCTGGTGGTGGCGCGCATGCTCACGCCCATGATGGCGGCCTACGTGCTGCGCCCGCCGAAGCAGGACCACACCGATCCCGCCTGGCTGAAGCGCTACCTGGGCTGGGCCCGCTGGGCGCTGAAGCATCGCATCGCCACGCTGGCCCTGACGACGGTCTTCACGGTGGGCTCCATGGGCCTGGCAGGGCTGCTGCCCACCGGCTTCCTGCCGCCGGACGACCTGTCGCAGACGCAGGTCACGCTGACGCTGCCGCCGGGCAGCACGCTCAAGGAGACGCTGGCGCTGACGAAGCAGGCGGAAGCGCTCGTGAAGGCGCATCCGCAGGTGAAGCTGATCTACACGGCCGTGGGCGGCGGCAGCGCCGGCTCCGATCCCTTCATGGGCAGCGGGGCCGCCAGCGTCACCAAGGCCACGCTGACGCTGAACCTCACGCCGCGCAAGGACCGGCCGGGCATCAGCAAGCAGCGCATCGAATCCGAACTGCGCGACCGCCTGGCGCAGGTGCCCGGCGCCCGCGTCAAGGTGGGCTTCGGCGGCTCGGCCGAGAAGTACATCCTCGTGCTGGCCGGCGAGGACGGCGAGGCGCTCGCGGCCCATGCCGCCAAGGTGGAGCGCGAGCTGCGCGGCCTGCCGGGCATCGGCGCCGTCACCTCGAGCGCCAGCCTCGTGCGGCCTGAGCTGCAGCTGCGGCCGGACTTCGCCCGCGCGGCGGACCTGGGGGTGAGCGCCGCCGCCATCGCGGACACGCTGCGCGTCGCGACGATCGGCGACTACGAGCAGTCGCTCGCCAAGCTGAACCTCGCGCAGCGCCAGGTGCCCATCGTCGTGCGCCTGCCCGATGCCGCGCGCACGGACCTCGACCTGCTCGCGCGCCTGCCGGTGCCGGGCGCGAAGGGGCCGGTGCCGCTGGGTCAGGTCGCCGAGCTGAGCTACGCGAGCGGCCCCTCGCAGATCGACCGCTACGACCGCCAGCGCAACGTCAACTTCGAGATCGAGCTCAACGGTCAGCCGCTGGGCGACGTCGAGCGCCAGGCCCAGGCGCTGCCGAGCCTCAAGCAGCTGCCGCCGGGGATCAGCCAGGCCGCCATTGGCGATGCCGAGGCCATGGGCGAGCTCTTCGCGAGCTTCGGCCTGGCCATGCTGACCGGCGTGCTGTGCATCTACGTCGTGCTCGTGCTGCTGTTCAAGGACTTCGTGCAGCCGGTGACCATCCTGGCGGCGCTGGTGCTGTCGGTGCCGGGGGCCTTCCTCGCGCTCTTCGTCACGCACACGGCGCTGTCCATGCCTTCGATGATCGGGTTGATCATGCTCATGGGCATCGCCACGAAGAACTCGATCCTGCTGGTGGACTACGTGGTCCTGGCGCGTCGCGACCACGGCCTGAGCCGTTACGAGGCCATCCTCGACGCCTGCCGCAAGCGCGCGCGCCCGATCGTGATGACGACCATCGCCATGGGCGCCGGCATGATGCCCATCGCCCTGGGCCTGGGCGTGGATCCGAGCTTCCGCGCGCCCATGGCCATCGTGGTGATCGGCGGCCTGATCACGTCCACCTTCCTGAGCCTGCTGGTGATCCCCATCGTGTTCAGCTACGTGGATGACCTGATCGGCCTGATCAGCCCGGCCCGCCGGCGCGAGCGCCGCGCGGCCCGGCTGCAGGAGGCGCAGGCATGAAGCGCTGTGAGCGGCTGAGCCCCGTGCATCGCTGGCTGCGCGGGGCGGGGATGGCGCTGACCGTCCTGCTGGTGGCGGGCGGCGTGCTGGGCTGGCAGTCGCAGGCGCGGTCGGCGCAGGCGACGGAGTCGGCGGTGGCCGCGTCGTCGGTGGCGTCGGCAGCGACGGCCCCCGCCGCGGCCGCCTCCGCCCCGGCGGCCGAGGTGCTCGACCTGGACTGGCAGGACGACAGCCGTCAGCGCCCGGTGCCGGTGCGTCTGTACTGGCCGGCGCAGGCGCAGGCGGGGCAGCCGGTGCCGCTGGTGCTGTTCTCGCATGGCATCGGCGGATCGCGCCGCGGCTACAGCTACCTGGGCGCCTACTGGGCGTCCCAGGGGGTGGCCGCACTCCATGTGCAGCATGTCGGCTCCGACCGCGGCCTGTGGTCCGGCAACCTGCTGCAGCTGGTGGGCCGCCTGCAGGGCGCCGCGAAGGAGGACGAGGCACTGAACCGCGTGCAGGACGTGCGCTTCGCCCTCGACCAGCTGCTCGCGAGCCCCTACGGCCCGCAGATCCGCCGTGACGCCATCCTGGCGGCCGGCCATTCCTACGGGGCCAACACGACGCTCCTGCTGGCCGGCGCGCGGGTCGAGCGCGAGGGCCGGGTGCTGGCGCTGGCCGAGCCGCGGCTGCGGGCGGCCATCGTGATCTCGGCGCCGCCGTTCTATGGTGAGGCCGAGCCGCAGCGCATCCTCGCCGGCGTGCGCGTGCCCACGCTGCACATCACCGCGACCGACGACGTGATCCGCATTCCCGGCTACTACTCGCCGGCCAGCGACCGCCTCCAGGTCTTCGAGGCGACGGGCGGCCCGGCCAAGGCGCTCGCCGTGTTCCAGGGCGGCTCCCACAGCATCTTCACGGACCGCAGCGGCACCGGCGGCGTCGCCCTGAATCCGCAGGTGAAGGCCGCGACGCGCGAGCTGACGATGGCCTTCGTGCGGGAGGTGCTGGACGGCGACCGCCGCGAGCTGGAGGCGTGGCCCCAGCGGCATGCGGCCTTGCTGAACCGCTTCCAGCCCGCGCCGTGAGCGGCCGGCCCGGGCGGGCGCTCAGGCCTCGGGCAGGGCGCGCGACTTGACCACGGCATAGCGCGCCAGCGTCGTGGCGCGGGCCTCGTCGTGGCGCACGACGGGAGGCGGGTAGTCGCGCCCCAGCACCACGCCGGCGGCCTGCAGTGCCAGCGGCGGCGCCTCCCAGGGCGCATGGCGCAGCCGGGGCGGCAGCGCGGCCAGCTCGGGCACGTAGCGCTCGATGAAGCGGGCCTCGGGGTCGAACTTCTCGCTCTGGCTCACCGGATTGAAGATGCGGAAGTAGGGCTGGGCGTCGCAGCCGCTGGACGCCGCCCACTGCCAGCCGCCGTTGTTGGCCGCGAGGTCGAAGTCCAGCAGCAGCCGTGCGAACCAGGCCTCGCCGCGCCGCCAGTCGAGGCCCAGGTCCTTCACCAGGAAGCTCGCCGTGACCATGCGCAGGCGGTTGTGCATGTAGCCGGTCTGGGCCAGCTGGCGCATCGCGGCGTCGACCAGCGGGTAGCCCGTCCGGCCCTCGCACCAGGCGGCGAAATGGGCGTCGGCCTCGGGGCCTGTCGCCCATTCGATGCGGTCGTACTCGGGGCGGAAGGCCTGCGTCACGACGTGCGGGTGGTGGTGCATCACCTGGTGGTAGAAGTCCCGCCAGATCAGCTCCGAGAGCCACACGGCCGCGCCGGCTTCCCCGGCCTGCGCGCGGCTCCAGGCCTCGCGCGCCAGACGTCGGATGGAGATGGTGCCGAAGCGCAGGTGCACGCTCAGGTAGCTCGGGCCCTTGATGGCGGGGAAGTCGCGCTGCTCGTCGTAGCGCGCCATGCGGCCGAGGAAGTCCTGGAAGAGGGCCTCGGCGCGGGCCGAGCCGCCGCTCAGCAGGGCCGGCAGCGCCAGCGGCTCGAAGCCGATGCTGGCGAGGCTGGGCACGCCGCGGGCGGGGCAGGGCGCCAGCGCCGCGGCATGGCGCGCGATGGGATAGCTGGACAGGAAGAAGGGCGTGAGCTGCTTCAGCCAGGCGTTCTTGTAGGGCGTGAACACGCCGTAGGGCTTGCCCTGGCCGGTCAGCACCTCGCTGCGCTCGAAGATCACGTGGTCCTTGAAGCTCAGGAAGGCGCGCCGCTGCCGGGCCAGGGCCTGGCTGACCTGCGCGTCGCGGGCGAGGGCGGCGGGCTCGTCGTCATGGTTGCAGTAGACGGCGTCCACGCCGAGCTCGGCCGCCAGGCGGGGGATCTCGTCCCGGGCGACGCCATGGCGCACGAGCAGCCCGGCGCCCGGCTGCAGCGCGGCCAGGGCCTCGTCCAGCGATTCGAGCGACTGCAGGATGAAGGCCACCCGCCGGTCGGCCCGGGGGAGGGCGTCCAGGATCTCGGTGTCCAGCACGAAGGCGCAGGTCACCTGGCGGCTGTTCTTGAGGGCGTGATGGAGGGCGGCGTGGTCCTCGGCGCGCAGGTCGCGGCGGAACCAGACCAGAGATTTGTCATGGCGCATGGGCCCGCAGTGTCCGCGAAGCAGGGGCGCCCGAACAGCCAGCCCCTAAAATGCCCCCATGTCCAAGGACCGCATCGACCTGACCAACCAGTTCCTCATCGCCATGCCCGGCATGGCCGACGACGCTTTCGCCGGCTCGGTGGTCTACATGTGCGAGCACAACGAGAAGGGCGCCCTGGGCCTCGTGATCAACAAGCCCATCTCCCTGACGGTGGGCAACCTCTTCGAGAAGGTCGAGCTGAACCTCCCCGACGAGACCCTGGCGGCCCGCCCCGTCTTCTATGGGGGCCCGGTCCAGACGGAGCGTGGCTTCGTGCTGCACGAGCGCCTGGACGAGCAGGGCGGCCACTACAACGCCACGCTGGCCATCCCGGGCGGCCTGGAGATGACGACGAGCCGCGACGTCCTCGAGGCCTTGAGCCACGGCGCCGGCCCGCGCAAGCTGCTCGTGACGCTGGGCTACAGCGGCTGGGCCGCGGGCCAGCTCGAGGAGGAGATCGGCCGCAATGGCTGGCTCACCGTCGACGCCGCGCCCGAGATCATCTTCGAGACTCCCGTCGAGCAGCGCTACGAGCGCGCCCTCGCGCTGCTGGGCATCGACCCGCGCATGCTGAGCACGGAGGCGGGGCACGCATGAGCGCAGACCGCTCCCCCGCCACTCCAGCCGCCCCTGCGTCCAGCGCCCCCGTTTCCGCTTCGCCCGAGCTGCCGCCTCCGGCCTCGCTGCTGGCGTTCGACTTCGGCACCCGCCGCATCGGCGTCGCCAAGGGGCACGTGATGCTCAAGCAGGCCGAGCCCCTGCGCGCAATCACGGTCAGCGGCGACGCCCGCTTCGACGCCATCGCGCGGCTCATCAAGGACTGGCAGCCGGACGCCTTCGTGATCGGCGTGCCCCGCCACCCCGACGGCGCCGAGCACGACATGACCGCCGCCGCGCGCAAGTTCGGCCGCCAGCTCAGGAGCCGCTTCCGCCTGCGCGTGTACGAGGTGGACGAGCGCTACACCAGCGTCGAGGCCGAGAGCCTGGGCGCCCGCGACGTCGACTCCACGTCGGCCGCCCTCATTCTTGAACAGTACTTCCGAGAGCATTCATGAGCACCTTACTCCTCGATGCCGAGGCCTTGTACGCCGACCTGCGCCAGGGTGTGCAGCGGCTGCTGGCCACACGCCCGCAAGGCGGGATCGCCCTCGTGGGCATCTGGTCCGGCGGCGCCTGGCTGGTCGAGCGTCTGGCCGCGGACCTGCCGCTGGACGCGCACGGCGTGATCTCCAGCTCCCTGCACCGCGACGACTTCGGCTCCAAGGGCATGACCGTGGGCAGCGACCACACGCGCCTGCCCTTCGAGGTCGACGGCCGCCACATCGTGCTGGTCGATGACGTGCTCTACACCGGCCGCACCGTGCGTGCCGTGATCAACGAGCTCTTCGACTTCGGCCGCCCCGCCAGCGTGCAGCTGGCCGTGCTGGTGGACCGCGGCGGCCGCGAGCTGCCCATCGAGCCGGTCTTCTCGGCCGCCCGCGTCAACCTCGCCCCCGCCCAGCGCCTGCGCCTGGCCAAGGACGAGGCCGGCAGCTTCAGCTTTGATGTCAAAGGAGCCTGAGCCCCATGCTGTCCAAGCGCAACCCCCAGCTGAACACGCACGGCGAGCTGGTGCACCTGCTCTCCATCGAGGGCCTGCCCCAGGCCGTCATCCACCAGATCCTGGACACCGCCGGCACCTTCCTGTCGGTCAATGACCGCGAGGTCAAGAAGGTCCCGCTGCTGCGCGGCAAGTCGGTGTTCAACCTCTTCTTCGAGAACAGCACCCGCACGCGCACCACCTTCGAGATCGCCGCCAAGCGGCTCTCGGCGGACGTGATCAACCTCGACATCGCCCGCAGCTCCACCGCCAAGGGCGAGACCCTGCTGGACACGGTCGCGAACCTCTCGGCCATGCACGCCGACATGTTCGTGGTGCGCCACAGCGAGAGCGGCGCGCCCTACCTGATCGCCCAGCACTGCGCACCGCACGTGCACGTGGTGAACGCCGGTGACGGCCGGCATGCCCACCCGACGCAGGGCCTGCTGGACATGTACACGATCCGTCACTACAAGAAGGACTTCCGCAACCTGACGGTGGCGATCGTCGGGGACATCGTGCACTCGCGCGTGGCCCGCTCCGACATCCATGCGCTGAACATCCTCGGCGTGCCCGAGATCCGCGCCGTCGGCCCCAAGACCCTGGTGCCGGGGGACCTGCGCGAGATGGGCGTGCGCGTGTGCCACGACCTCGAGTCGGGCATCAAGGACGCCGACGTCATCATCATGCTGCGCCTGCAGAACGAGCGCATGAACGGCGCCATGCTGCCGAGCACGGGCGAGTTCTTCAAGAGCTTCGGCCTGACGCCCGAGAAGCTGCAGCTGGCCAAGCCCGACTGCATCGTGATGCACCCCGGTCCCATCAACCGCGGCGTGGAGATCGCCTCCGAGGTGGCCGACGGCCAGCAGAGCGTGATCCTGCCCCAGGTGACCTTCGGCATCGCGGTGCGCATGGCCGTGATGAGCATCCTGGCCGGCAACTGAGCGGAGAACAGCAAGTGAAGATCCTGATCAAGAACGGCCGCCTGGTGGATGCGGCTTCCGGGCTGGACCGCGTGGGGGACCTCGCCATCGCCGCCGGCCGCATCGTGGCCCTGGGCGATGTGCCGGCGGACTTCGACGCCCAGCGCGTGATCGACGCCACCGGGCTCGTGGTGGCACCGGGCCTCGTGGACCTGTGCGCCCGGCTGCGCGAGCCGGGCCATGAGCACGAAGGCATGCTGGAGACCGAGCTCGCCGCGGCCGCCGCGGGCGGCATCACCAGCCTCGTCTGCCCGCCCGACACCGACCCGACGCTGGACGAGCCCGGCCTCGTCGAGATGCTCAAGTTCCGCGCCCGCAAGCTCAGCATGTGCCGGCTCTTCCCGCTGGGCGCGCTGACCCGCGGCCTCAAGGGCGAGCAGCTGACCGAGATGGCCGAGCTGACGGAGGCCGGCTGCGTCGGCTTCTCGCAGGCCGAGGTGCCCATCCGCAACACGCAGTTCCTGCAGCGCGCGCTGCAGTACGCGGCCACCTACGACTACACGGTGTGGCTGCATCCGATGGACCCGTGGCTCTCCGGCGGCGTGGCCGCGAGCGGCGCCGTGGCCACGCGCCTGGGCCTCTCCGGCCTGCCCGTGACGGCCGAGACCATCGCCCTGCACACCATCTTCGAGCTGATGCGGGCCACCGGCGCGCGCGTGCACCTGTGCCGGCTCTCGAGCGCGGCGGGCGTGGCGCTGCTGCGCGCCGCGAAGCAGGAGGGGCTGCCGGTGACGGCGGACGTGTCCATCAACTCCCTGTGCCTGACCGACGTCGACATCGGCTACTTCAACACCGCCATGCGCCTGACGCCGCCGCTGCGCCAGGGCCGCGACCGCGACGCGCTGCGCGCCGCGCTGGCCGACGGCACGATCGACGCGCTGGTCTCCGACCACATGCCGGTCAGCGCCGACGAGAAGAACGTGCCCTTCGCCGAGGCCACGCCCGGTGCCACGGGCCTGGAGCTGCTGCTGAGCGTCGCCCTCAAGTGGGCCGAGGATGCCCAGCTGCCGCTCGCGCGCGCACTGGCCGTGGTCAGCAGCGAGCCGGTGCGGGTGCTGGGCAATGCGCTCGGTTCGCTCTCGGCCAGCGCCGGCCGCCTGGTGGAGGGCGGCGTGGCCGACCTGTGCCTGTTCGACGCCGGCGCCCGCTGGGCCGTCAAGCCGGATCAGCTGCTGAGCCAGGGCACGCACACGCCCTTCGCCTTCGAGGTCAGCGGCTTCGAGCTGCCCGGCCGCGTGAAGACGACGATCGTGGCCGGCACGCTGGCCTACGAGGCGCACTGAGCCCATGCGCGGGCTGGTCGGGCTCTGGCGTCTGCTGCGGCTGACGCTGCACGTGATCCACGGGCTGCTGATCGTGCAGCTGCGCTTCGGCACCTACACGCCGGCGCAGCGGCAGGGGCGGGTGGCCTGGTGGTCCGGCAAGATGCTGCGCCTGCTGGGCATCACGTGGGCCAGCCAGGGGCAGCCGCGCCCCGGCGCCAAGCTGCTGGTGGCCAACCATGTCTCCTGGCTCGACATCGCGGCGGTCCATGCGCTCATGCCGGAGGCACGCTTCGTCTCCAAGTCGGACGTCAAGGCCTGGCCGCTCGTCGGCACGCTGGTGACGGCGGTGGGCACGCTCTACATCGAGCGTGCCTCCAAGCGCGATGCGCTGCGCGTGGTGCACCAGTGCGCCGAGGCGCTGCGGGCCGGCGACACCATCGCCTTCTTCCCCGAGGGCACGACCGGCCCCGGCCCCGAGCTCCTGCCCTTCCACGGCAATCTGCTGCAGGCGGCCATCGCCACCGAACTGCCGGTGCAGCCCGTGGTGCTGCGCTGGCACGAGCCCGGACAGCGCTACAGCCACAGCGCCCGCTTCATCGGGGACACGACCCTGGTGCAGAGCCTCTGGCGCGTCGTGACGGCCCGGGGCCTGGCCATCGAGCTGCAGGTGCTGCCGGCCCACGCCACGGCCCATGCCGACCGCCGTCTGCTCGCCGATCATCTGCGCGACTTGATCGCCGCCAAGCTTGGCTGAGCACGCGCGGGACTACCATCCGGGCATGAGCGCCCAAGCCTCCCATCTCCAGATCCGCCGCGTCGGCATCGACACCTGGCGCGAGAACGTCGCCTACCTGCACCGGGACTGCCCCGTGGTCCGCGCGGCGGGCTTCCAGGCGCTGTCCAAGGTCGAGATCCACGCCAACGGCTGCACCATCCAGGCGGTGCTGAACGTGGTGGATGACGAACGCATCGTCAGCATCTGCGAGCTGGGCGTGAGCGAGGAGGCCTTCGCGCGGCTGGGCGTCGCCGAGGGCCACGTCGCGAGCATCGCCCATGCCGAGCCGCCGCACTCCATCGCGGCCCTGCACCGCAAGATCAATGGCGAGCGCCTGGGCCGCGAGGACCTGATGGCCATCATCAAGGACATCGCCGAGGCCCGCTATTCCAAGATCGAGCTGGCGGCCTTCGTGGTCGCGACCAACCAGGTCGAGCTGGACCGCGAGGAGGTGCTGCACCTCACCGAAGCCATGATCGCGGTCGGCCGTCGCCTGGACTGGCGCGCACAGGTGGGCTCGGGGCCGGTCGTGGACAAGCACTGCATCGGCGGCATCCCGGGCAACCGCACGTCCATGCTCGTGGTGCCCATCGTCGCGGCGCACGGCATGCTGTGCCCCAAGACCAGCTCGCGCGCCATCACCTCGCCCGCCGGCACGGCCGACACCATGGAGGTGCTGGCCAACGTCGAGCTGCCCTTCGACCGCATGGTGAGCATCGTGCGCGACCACCATGCCTGCCTCGCCTGGGGCGGTACGGCGGACCTCTCGCCGGCGGACGACATCCTCATCAGCGTCGAGCGGCCTCTGTCCATCGACTCCCCGGGGCAGATGGTGGCGTCCATCCTGTCCAAGAAGATCGCCGCCGGTTCCACGCACCTCGTGCTCGACATCCCGGTGGGCGAGAGCGCCAAGGTGCGCTCGATGGCCGAGGCGCACCGGCTCAAGAAGCTCTTCGAGTTCGTGGCGGAGCACCTGCGCCTGCAGCTGGACGTGGTCATCAGCGACGGCCGCCAGCCCATCGGCCGCGGCATCGGTCCGGTGCTGGAGGCGCGCGACGTGATGCAGGTGCTGCGCGGGGACCCCGCGGGACCGCACGACCTGCGCCAGAAGTCGCTGCGCCTCGCCGGCCGCATGATCGAGTTCGACCCCGATGTGCGGGGCGGGCAGGGCTACCAGATCGCCCGGGACATCCTGGAATCCGGCCGTGCGCTGGCGCAGATGGAGGCCATCATCGACGCCCAGGGCCGCCGCGCCGAGCCGCCTTCGCTGGGGGCGCTGAGCACCGAGATCCTCGCGCCGCAGGACGGCGTGGTGCTGGCTCTGGACAACCTGCGCATCGCCCGCATCGCCCGCCTGGCCGGCGCGCCGCAGGTGCCCGGCGCGGGCCTGGACCTGCTGCGCAAGCTGGGCGACCCGGTGAAGGCCGGCGAGCCGCTCTACCGCATCCATGCCCAGTACCCGACGGACCTGCAGTTCGCCCGCGAGCTGGCGGCCCGGGACAGCGGCTGCCGCCTGGGCAGCGCCGCCGACTGGGCCGAGGCCTCGCACGCCGCGGGCTTCTTCTCGATCTGATCACCTCCTGAACCCGACCCTGAACTGCGCCATGGCTCAAGACCTGACCCTGCTGCTCGCCTTCGAGGACGAAGCGCCCCTGGCCCGCGAACTGGCGGAGGCCCTCGGCCTGCGCCTGGACTTCATCCGCCGCCACCGCTTCCCCGATGGCGAGCTGCGCCTCGTGCTGCCCAAGCCGCTGCCCGAGCGCGTGATCCTCTTGCGCGGCCTGCAGCAGCCCAACGAGAAGATGGTGGAGCTGCTCATCGCCGCGCCCGCCGCGCGGGAGCTCGGGGCGCAACGCCTGACCCTCGTCACGCCCTACCTCGCCTACATGCGCCAGGACATCGAGTTCACCCCCGGCGAGGCTGTCAGCCAGCGGCATGTGGCGCGCTGGCTGGCCCAGCTCTTCGACCGCGTGATCACGCTGGACCCGCACCTGCACCGCATCAGCAGCCTGGACGAGGTCATGCCGCCCGGTGTCGGCGTGGCGCTGTCCGTCGCCCCGGTGCTGGGCGCCTGGATCGCCCGCCACGTGCCGGGCGCACTGCTGATCGGGCCGGACGAGGAGTCGGGCCAGTGGGTCAAGGAAGCCGCCCAGGCCGGCGGCCTGGATCACGCCGTGGGTCGCAAGCTGCGCGAGGGCGACCACCAGGTCCGCCTGGCCCTGCCCGACGTCGAGGTGAAGGGCAGGGCGGTCGTGCTGCTGGACGACATGGCCTCCACCGGCCGCACCCTGATCGGCGCGGCCGAGCAGTTGCTGGCGCGCGGGGCGGCCTCGGTGGACGTGGCGGTCACGCATGCCCTTTTCAACGGCGATGCCTTGCCTTTGCTGAAGGCGGCAGGCGTGCGCCATGTCTGGAGCAGCAACGCGGTGCCGCACGAGAGCAACGCCGTCAGCGTCGTGCCCCTCATCGCCGCGGCCATCGACGCGCGCGGCTGAGCGCAGGCCAGCCGGACCTGCTGGCTCAGTCCCTGAGCCAGGGGCGGGCCCAGCCCAGCCCTTCACGGGTGCCCGAGGCAGGCCGGTACTCGCAACCCACGTGGCCGGTGTAGCCCCAGTCGTCCAGCGCCTGCAGCAGCGCTTCCACGCGCAGCTCCCCGCGATCCGGCTCGTGCCGGTCCGGCGCGCCGGCCACCTGCACATGGCCCAGCCGGCCGCGCTCGAAGGCGTCGCGCAGCTTGTGGAGCACCTCGCCCTCGCTGCGCTGGCAGTGGTAGGCATCGAACTGCAGCAGCACGCGCGGGTCGTTCAGCTGATCCAGCAGCGCGTGCGCCTGCGCCTGGCTGTGCAGGAAGTAGCCGGGCATGTCGAGGCGGTTGATGGGCTCGATGCACAGGCGCAGGTCGCCGTCACCGACCTGCTCGGCGGCCCAGCGCAGCTGGGCGAGGTAGCCGTCCTGAGCCGCCTCCGGCGAGACCGAGGTCTCCGGCACGCCGGCCATCACATGCAGGCGCAGCGTGCCCATGATGCCGGCGTAGTCCAGCGCGCGCAGCAGGCCCTCCCGGAAATCCTCGTGCCGATGCGGCAGGCAGGCGAGGCCGCGATCGCCCGCGGCCCAGTCGCCGGCCGGCGCATTGAACAGGGCCAGGCGCAGGTCCAGCGCCTGCAGCTGTGCGGCGAGGCGCGCCGCCGGCTCGGCGTAGGGGAAGAGGATCTCGCAGGCCGCGAAGCCGTCCGACCGCGCCGCGGCCCAGCGTTCGGCGGCCGGCAGCTCCTGGTACAGGAAGGAGAGGTTGGCAGCGAGTGCGGGCATGGTCGACGATACCGTTGAATAGTTCACGGGGCCCTGCGGCAGCGCCGATGGCCACGGACAAGAAAAAAGGCGAGCAGTTCACTCGCCTTTGCTTGTCAGAGCGGCCTCGCAAGGCGCATGGGAGGGTCAGGCCTTGCCTTGGCTGGCCACGGCCGCTGCGGCCTTGGCTGCGGCCTCGGCGTCACCAAGGTAATAGCTCTTGATGGGCTTGAGATCGGCGTCCAGTTCGTACACGAGCGGAATGCCGTTGGGGATGTTCACGCCCACGATGGCGTCGTCGGCGATGCCGTCGAGGTACTTCACGAGGGCGCGGATGCTGTTGCCGTGTGCCGCAATCACCACACGCTTGCCGGCCTTGATGGCGGGTGCGATGCTGTCATTCCAGACGGGCAGCACCCGTGCGACCGTGTCCTTCAGGCATTCGGTGAGGGGAACGTCCTCGGGCTTGAGCCGGGCGTAGCGCACGTCACCGCGCTCGCTGCGGGGGTCCTGGGCCTCCAGCGGCGGCGGCGGGGTGTCGTAGCTGCGGCGCCAGACCAGGACCTGCTCGTCCCCATACTGCTTGGCCATGTCGGCCTTGTTGAGACCCTGCAGGGCGCCGTAGTGGCGCTCGTTGAGACGCCAACTGTGGACTACAGGCAACCAAGTTCGATCCATCTGATCCAGACAATGCCAAAGCGTCCAAACTGCACGCTTGAGCATGGACGTGTAAGCCACATCGAAGTCCAGCCCGGCATCCTTGATGAGTCGACCGGCCTGCTTGGCCTGCTCCACACCCGTGGCGGTCAGGTCAACGTCGGTCCAACCGGTGAAGCGGTTTTCCAGATTCCAGGTGGATTCACCATGGCGGATGAGAACGAGCTTGTACATGGGCGATTCGGTTCCTTGAGAGGGCGGCAGGCAGGATGCCTGCCGGCGCGAGGCCTGCGCAGCGAGCTGCGGCGTGGCCCGGATTCTATCGAGCGTGGTCTGGATCGGGACTTTCCTAAAGAACGCGGCAGCCTTGCCGAAAGCAACGGACATGCATGATGCGGCCCGTTCTTTGCTGGACGGGCCGCCTTTTTATTTCAAACCAAAGGAGACCTAGATGATGGTTCTGAAATCACTTCGGCTGGCGCCGTTGGCGCTGGGCGTGCTGGCCCTGTCGGCGCAGGCGCAGTCGGACACCGCTTCCATGTTCACCTTCTCCGGCTTCGGCACGGTGGGCATGGTCAAGACGAGTACCGACGAGGCGGATTTCGTGATCTCCGGCCAGCCGAGCGGCGCCACCAAGAAGTGGAGCGGCGACGTGGACACCAAGCTCGGCGTCCAGGTGGGGGCCAAGTTCAATGACATGTTCTCGGCCACCGTGCAGGTGCTGAGCAAGCACAACGGCGACGGCAACTACAAGCCGGGCATCGAGTGGGCCTTCGCCAAGGCGCAGTTCAGCCCCTCGCTGAGCATGCGCGTCGGCCGCATGGGCGGCCCGTTCTTCGCCGTGTCCGACTTCCGTGATGTGGGCTATGCCAACACCTGGCTGCGCCCGCCCCAGGACGTGTACGGCCAGGTGCCGGTGAGCCAGATGGACGGCGCCGACATCAGCTACCAGGGCGCGCTGGGGGGCAGCACGGTCAACCTGCAGTTCTACGCGGGCAAGTCCGACGCCGTCTTCGAAGGCGTGGACGTGCACATGAAGAGCATGGCCGGCTTCAACGCCACGGCCGAGCTCGACGGCGGCTTCACGCTGCGCCTGGGGCATGTCCAGGGCAAGCTCACCGTGGACAGCGTCTCGCTGGCCGGCCTCGTGACGCTGCTGCATGCCACGCCCTTCGGCGCGGTGGGCGACCAGCTCTCGGCCGTCGACAAGAAGGCCACCTTCACCGGCATCGGGGTGAGCTGGGACCAGGGCGACTGGCTGGCCAACGCCGAGTACACGATGCGTCGCACGGAAAGCTACGTGCCGGACACCGACGGCTGGTACGCCACGCTGGGTCACCGCTTCGGCAAGTTCACGCCCTACGTGACGGTCTCCGAGCTCAAGCAGAAGGACAGCAACGTCAACAACGTGATCCCTGCCGGCGTCAAGATCCCGTCGCCGCCGGCCCCGTTCCCCATCGCCGACCTGAAGGCCGTCGTCGACAAGACGCTGTACGACCAGAGCAACCAGCAGAAGTCGGTGGCCCTGGGTCTGCGCTGGGACGCCTACCGCAACGTCGCGGTGAAGGCCCAGTACGAGCGCATCACGCCCACCGGCCCGGGCCTGTTCACGAACCCGCAGGCGAGCTTCGGGTCCAGCAAGGTCAACGTCTACAGCGTGTCTGTGGACTTCGTTTTCTGAGGAGGCCCACATGCGTCTGATGCATCGTTTCGTCTCTCGTGCGCTGTGCCTGGCTGCCCTGCTGATGGCGGGTGCCGCCCAGGCGCAGGTCGCCGTGGTCGTGAACCCCAAAAGCGCCGCCGCCAACATGACGGCCGAACAGGTGGCCAACATCTTCCTGGGCAAGAGCAATGCACTGCCCAGCGGTGCGGCCGCCGCCCCCGTGGACCAGCCGGAAAGCGCGGCCATCCGCGAGACCTTCTACACCAAGGTCACCGGCAAGAACAGCGCACAGGTCAAGGCGGCCTGGTCGCGTCTGGTCTTCTCCGGCAAGGCCACGCCGCCCAAGGAAGTGGGCAGTTCTGCCGAGGTGAAGAAGTTCGTGGCGGGCAACCCCGACGCCATCGGATACATCGAGAAGTCTGCCGTTGACGGCAGCGTCAAGGTCGTCCTGACCGTCGATTGAGTCGGTGAAGAAGAAAGCCGGGCGGGGCGAGACCCGCCGTGCCCGGCGACCAAGGAGTTGGACATGAATGTCAAAACCCGGATCTGGCTGCTGCCAGTGCTGGCGGCTGTGATCTTCGCGATCGGGATCGCCGTCGTGCTGGCCTTCTCGGCGCGAACATCCGGCGCCATCAAGGCCATCGGCAGCGTGCATGCGCCGTACCTCGATGCCACCAACCAGTTCGCCTCGCAGCTCGAGGCCCTGGGCGCGACCATCCAGAGCGCGGTGGCCGAGGGCGAGAAGAAGCGCCTGGACGAGGCCAACGAGCGCGCGGGCGCGATGCGCAAGACGCTGGCCACCATCAAGGCCATCGAAGGCCGTTCGGAGACGGCCGGCAAGCTGTCGTCCAGCTTCGAGAACTACTACACCGCGGCGTCCGACACGGCGCAGCTCTTCCTGGGCATGAAGCAGGGCGACCAGGCCGGCGCCATTCCCAAGATGCAGGCCGCGCTGAAGGACCTGGAAGGCGTGCTGGCCAAGGCGCGCACGGAGGCCCGGCAGAGCTTCGACAGCGGGCTGGATGCCGCGAGCTCCGGCGTGTCGTCGAGCCTCACCGCCATCATGGTGAGCGGGCTCGTCGTGGTGCTGTGCCTGGGCGCCGGCTCGTTCTTCGTGATCGGCAGCGTCTGGCGCCAGCTGGGCGGTGAGCCCGAGTACGCGCGTGACGTCATGCGCCAGATGGCCGAGGGCGACCTGTCCCAGGACATCGTCGTGAGCCCGGGCGCGGACGCGAGCCTGCTGGCCGCGGTGCGCGACATGTCCAGCGGCCTGGCGTCGATCGTGGCCAATGTGCGCACGGGCACGGACTCCATGACCGTGGCCTCCCGCGAGATCGCCGTGGGCAACCACGACCTCTCGGTGCGGACGGAGAAGCAGGCGACGTCGCTCGAGCAGACCTCCTCCAACATGCAGACGCTCACCGAGACGGTGCGCCAGAGCGCCGATGCGGCCGCGCAGGCGAACCAGCTCGCGGGCTCGGCGGCGGCCGTGGCCCAGAAGGGCGGCGAGGTGGTCAACCAGGTGGTCACCACCATGGACGAGATCAACGCCAGCTCCAAGAAGATCAACGACATCATCGGGGTGATCGACGGCATCGCCTTCCAGACCAACATCCTGGCGCTGAACGCGGCCGTCGAGGCGGCGCGTGCGGGCGAGCAGGGGCGTGGGTTCGCGGTGGTGGCGGGCGAGGTGCGCTCGCTGGCCCAGCGCAGTGCCGAGGCCGCCAAGGAGATCAAGGCGCTGATCGGCGCGAGCGTCGACAAGGTGGAGTCCGGCAGCCGCCTGGTGCAGGATGCGGGCGCGACCATGAGCGAGATCGTGGCCAGCGTGCAGCGCGTCTCGGACATCATCGGCGAGATCACCGCGGCGTCCAGCGAGCAGAGCCAGGGCATCACGCAGGTGAACCAGTCCGTCACGCAGCTGGATCAGATGACGCAGCAGAACGCCGCGCTCGTCGAGCAGGCCGCGGCTGCGGCCAGCAGCCTCGAGCAGCAGGCGCGATCGCTGCAGACGGCCGTGTCGACGTTCAAGCTCGGCTGAGCCCCGCGCTCGACGTGCCCCCCACGGCGCCTTCGGGCGCCGTTTTTCATGGACTCGTCCGTCCTGCGCAGGGTGTGCGGCGCTGTCGGCGCCGAGGCCCCGGGCGCCTTTCTATAATCCGCCACCCCTTCCCATTGAGGCCCCGAATTGAAATTCCTGATCGACAACTGGTATCTGGTCCTGGCGGCCCTGGTCTCTGGCGGCCTGCTCCTGCGCGGCGCCCTGCAGGGCGGCGGCGCCGGCCAAGTCAACACGAACGAGGCGGTGCGCCTGGTCAATCGCGAGAAGGGCCTGCTGATCGACGTCTGCGAGCCCGCCGAGTACGCCGCGGGCCATGCCAGCGGTGCGCGCAACATCCCGCTTGGCACACTCGAGGCGAGCAAGGACCTGCCGTCCAACAAGACCCTGCCTCTCGTGCTGGTGTGCCAGAGCGGCGCACGTGCCAGCCGCGCCGCTGGCATCCTTCGCAAGGCGGGGCATGCCAATGTGCAGGTGCTCGCCGGTGGGATGAAGGCCTGGCGCGAGGCCAATCTGCCCATCGAGAAGGCCTGAGGGCCGTCCCGTCGGTCGCGCGTAGAGAGTGAATGAGAGTCCGGCCATGAGCCTTGTGAAGATGTACACCACCCAGGTCTGCCCCTACTGCGTGCGGGCCAAGACCCTGCTGAAGCAGCGCGGCGTCGAGCAGATCGAGGAGATCCGCGTGGACCTCGATCCCGCGCAGCGCGAGGCCATGATGACCCTCACGGGTCGCCGCACGGTGCCCCAGATCTTCATCGGCGACACCCACGTCGGTGGTTGCGACGACCTCATGGCCCTCGACCAGCGCGGCGGCCTGATGCCGCTGCTGCAGCAAAGCGCCTGACACCGCTCCGGCCCGTGACGGGCCGCAGGCGCGGTGCCTCCAGGCCGGCGGCCGCCTGCCGCTCTGGCGTGGGGTCATCTTGCGCCAATTCAAGGGCGGGCAAGTCCGCTCCCGGACGCCGCCGCGGGGTGGGTGATAATCCGCCCCGTCTGCTTGGCGGCGGTATGTTTGCCGGGCATCTACCCACACCACGAGATCACCATGTCCGACGAGCAACTGACCCCTGTGTTCAACATCCAGCGCATGTACCTGAAGGACCTGTCGCTGGAGCAGCCGAATTCCCCGCTGATCCTGACCGAGCAGGGTCAGCCGCAGGTCGACATCAACCTGACCCTGGCTGCCGATCCGGTCGCCGAAGGCATGTTCGAAGTCGCCGTGACCGCGACCGTGACCACCAAGCTGGCCGCGGACCGCACCCTGTTCCTGATCGAGGCCAAGCAGGCCGGCATCTTCGAGATCCGCAACCTGCCGCCGGAGCAGATGGAAGGCATCCTGGGCATCGTGTGCCCGCAGATGATCTACCCCTACCTGCGCGCCGTCGTGTCCGACATCTGCACCCGCGCCGGCTTCCCGCCCGTGCTGCTGACGGAAGTGAACTTCCAGGCCATGTTCGAGGCTCGCCAACAGGCCCAGGCCGAACAGCCGGCCGCCGAAGCCCTGAACTGAGCGACCCTGGCATGATCGGGCCTGCGGGTCCGGGCCGCGCTCCGACAAGGGGCGGGCCGCATGCCTGAAGCGCATCCGGGGGCTGCGCCCCGAGCACGCCACCGCGAGGTGGCGTCGTCGTTTCAGGCGCTCCCTCTTGTGTCGAACGAAACCAGAACCCGGGGCCTCGCGTCCCCGAATCCGGCAACGCCATGAAGATCAGCATTTTGGGAGCCGGTGCCTGGGGCACCGCACTGGCCATCCAGGCCGCCGCGCGGCATGACGCGCTGCTGTGGGCCCGTGACGAGGCCCAGGTGCAGGACATGCGGGCCAGCCGCAGCAACGAGCGCTACCTGCCCGGTGCGCCCCTGCCCGCGGCACTGCAGCTCGACAGCCGGCTGGACGTGGCGCTCTCGCATGCCCGCGACGGGCTCCTCATCATCGCTACGCCGATGGCGGCGCTGCGCGGCATGCTGCAGCAGATGCCCCGGGGCGCCCGCGTCATGTGGCTGTGCAAGGGCTTCGAGGCGGGGACCGGACTGCTGGGCCACGAGATCGCCCGCGAGGTGCGGCCCGATCTGCAGGTCGGCATTCTCTCGGGTCCGAGCTTCGCGCAGGAGGTGGCGGCCGGTCAGCCGACGGCCCTGGTGTCCGCCAGCGAGGATGACGCCCTGGCGCAGCTGGGTGTGCAGGCCTTCCATGGGGAGCGTCTGCGCGTCTACAGCGCGAATGATCCCGTGGGGGTCGAGGTCGGCGGTGCCGTCAAGAACGTCATGGCGATCGCGGTGGGCATCGCCGATGGCCTGCGCCAGCAGGCGGAAGCCGCCGGACGGCCGGAGCAGGCGCCGGGTCTGAATGCCCGCGCCGCCCTGATCACGCGCGGCCTGGCCGAGATGCTGCGCCTGGGACTGGCCCTGGGCGCCCGCACCGAGACCTTCATGGGGCTGTCCGGCATGGGCGATCTGGTGCTGACGGCCACGGGGGATCTCTCCCGCAATCGCCGCGTGGGCCTGCTGCTCGCGCAGGACCTGGCCCTCGACGACATCCTGCACCGCCTGGGGCACGTGGCGGAGGGCGTCTACAGCGCCCCGACGGTGCTGGCCCGCGCCCGCGCCAAGGGCGTGGACATGCCCATCACCGAGGCTGTCGTCGCCGTGCTCGAGGGCCGGCTGAGCCCGCGCGCTGGCGTGGACCTGCTCATGGGCCGCCAGGCGCGGGCCGAGCACTGACGCACGCGCAGAGGGAGCCCGCCATGCCGGATCGTCGCGACGCGTTGTGGCAGCTCGCGGGGCAGCTCGCGGGGCTGCTCGCGGTCCCGCTGCCAGGCCTGGCGGCGACGCCAGCGTGGCCTCAGCGCCCGCTCAAGCTCATCGTGCCGTTCCCGCCGGGCAGCTCGCCGGACCTGATCGGGCGTGCGCTGGCCGACGGGCTGCGGCCCCAGCTCGGGCAGGCGGTGGTGGTCGAGAACAAGCCGGGCGCCGGCGGCCTCATCGGCACGGGCCTTGCCGCCCATGCGGCACCCGACGGCTACACCTGGCTGCTGACCATCCAGGGCCCTCTGACGACCGCCGACCTGCTCAGCCGCAAGCCCGGCTACGACGCCAGGAAAGACCTGACCCCCGTCAGCCTGATCGCTTCGTCGCCCAACGTGCTGCTGGTGTCACCCAGCCTCGGCGTCAGCACCCTGCCGGCCTTTCTCGAGTGGCTGCGCGCGCAGCGCGTGGGCCCGAACTATGGCTCGGTCGGCCCGGGCAGTGCCTCGCACCTCGCGATGGAGGACTTGGCCGCGCGCGCCGGGGTGTCGCTGAACCATGTGCCCTATGCCGGCTTTCCGCAGGTGCTGCAGGCGCTGCTGGCCGGCGAGATCCAGGCGGCGTTCATGGTGCCGGGCATGGCTCTGGGCGCATGGAAGGCGGGGCGGGTGCGCGCGCTGGGCCTCAGCGGCAGCGTGCGCAACACCAGCTGGCCCGAGCTGCCGACCTTGGCGGAGCAGGGGCTGAAGGACTTCGAGGCCCTGTCCTGGCAGGGCCTGCTCGCGCCGGCCGGCACGCCGGCACCCCTGGTGGACCGCATGGCGGCGCTCGTGAGTGCGCTGGTACGTGGCCCGGCCTTCCGCGAGCGCCTGCTGGCCCAGCATTTCAATGCCATCGGCTCCGCGCCCGAGGGGCTGCGCCGCCAGATGCAGGAAGACCGCGAGCGCTGGGGCCGGGTGATCCAGCGGCTGCGGCTCAAGCCGGAATAGCGCAGGGGGCGGCCCGGCGCGGCGGGCCCGCCGGGTGACGCCGGCGAATCAGGCGCCGCCGTCGTAGCCGTGCTGACGCCAGGCGTCGAAGACGGCCACCGCCACCGCATTGCTGAGATTCAGGCTGCGCTGGGCCGGCCGCATGGGCAGGCGCACGCGCTGCGCCGCAGGAAAGCTGTCCCGCAGCTCGGGCGGGAGGCCCGCGGTCTCCGAGCCGAAGACCAGCCAGTCCCCCGGCTGCCAGCGCTGCTCGGCCAGCGTGTGGCTGCCGCGTGTCGTGAAGGCAAACAGCCGGTCGGCGGCAGGCTGCTCGGCGGCGAGAAAGGCGGCCCAGTCGGCGTGCCTCTTGAGGCGCGTGTACTCGTGGTAGTCCAGCCCGGCGCGCTGCAGCAGGCGGTCCTCCATCGAGAAGCCCAGGGGCTCGATCAGATGCAGCTCGCAGCCGGTATTGGCGGCCAGGCGGATCACGTTGCCCGTGTTGGGCGGGATTTCGGGGTGGACCAGGACGATGCGGAACATGTGCGCAGTCTAGGGCCTGCGTGGCCGGCGGCGCGCCGTCAGGTGGCCCGCATCAGCACCCAGGCCCGGACCTCGCGCGCGCCGGCCCGCTTGAGCGTGCGCGCCACCTCGTCGAGGGTGGCGCCGGTGGTCATGACGTCGTCGACCACCGTGATGCAGGCGCCGCGTGCCCGTGCCGCCTGGCCGGGCGACAGCAGAAAGGCGCCCTGCACCTCGCGCCGGCGCTGCGCGGCGTCGAGGCGGGACTGCACCGGTCCCGGCAGGCGCCGCAACAGGCGCGGCGCGTAGGGGAGGCCCAGCGGGCCGGCGAGGCGCCGGGCGAGCTCGTGGCTCTGGTTGTAGCCGCGTTCGGCCATGCGTTCCCGGGAGAGTGGCACGCAGCACAGCAGGTCGGGGCGCGTGGCGGGGGACGACAGGTCCAGCATCAGCTCGGCAAGCGGACGCGCCAGCTGCGGGCGGGCGTTGAACTTGAAGTCGAGGAGCAGACGGTCCCAGGGGTGGGCATAGTCGAGCGCGGCCAGGCAGTGGTCGAGGGCGGGCGGCTGGCGCCGGCAGCGCGCGCAGCGCAGGCTGGCAGCCGCCCGCAGGGGCAGGGCGCAGGTCTCGCAGCGGGCCGCCCGGTCGCGATCTGCCGCCTGACGGGCGGTGCCGATGCAGGCCTCGCACAGCCGCGTCCGGCTCCCCTGGCGGCACAGCAGACACTGGCCGCCGAGCGCGCCCAGGAGCGCCAGGGACGCGGCCATCAGGCCTTTGCTGCGGGTCCGGGCGGGGGTGGGCATGGCTCAATATACTGACGCCGATGAACGATTCCGCGCGCTCCGTCCCCCATCAGGTTGATGCCCTGGCCTTGCAGCACCAGCTCAGCCGTCTGGCCCGGCGGGATGCAGCGCCCTGGCTCCATGCCGAGGTGGCGCGCCGCATGGCGGAGCGCCTGGACTTCATCAAGCTCAAGCCGTCGGACTACCTGGACTGGGCGCCCGGCCTCGGGGACAGCCAGGCGGCGCTGGCGGCGGCCTACCCCGAGGCGCGTGCCTGGTGGCTGGAGCCCACGCCGGCCCTGCGTGAGCGCGCGGCCGCCCGGCTGCACCAGCCCTGGTGGAAGAAGATGCTCGGCGGCGCCCGGCCGCAGTTGGCGCAGGGGGGGGAGCCGGTGCAGATGCTGTGGGCCAACATGGCCCTGCATGCCGCGCCGGACAAGCCCGACCTGCTCAAGACCTGGCACCAGCTGCTGGCGGTGGACGGCTTCCTGATGTTCTCCTGCCTGGGGCCGGACAGCTTCGTGGAGCTGGTGCGCCTGTATGAGGCCGAGGGCTGGGGCCGCCCGCTGCCGGCCTGGGTCGACATGCACGACCTGGGCGACATGATGGTGGAGGCCGGCTTCGCGGATCCGGTGATGGACCAGGAGCGCCTGCGCCTCACCTGGGCGGACCCGGCCAAGCTGCTGGCCGACCTCCATGCCCTGGGCGGCAATGTGGCGCCGGGGCGCTTCGCGGGGCTGCGGACGCCCCGCTGGCGGGATCGCCTGCTGGTCGCGCTGGACGGGATGCGGGGGCCGGATGGCCTGATTGCCCTCAGCGTGGAGCTGGTCTACGGCCACGCCTTCAAGCCCGTGCCGCGACCGCGGATGAGCGGCGAGACCCGCGTCAGCCTGGACGACATGCGCAGCATGGTGCGCCGCCCGGGCAAGGACTGACCCCGCGCCCGCCGCCTGAGCGGCTCAAAGACGGCCCTGTCTACAGGGTAAACAGGCAGGTGTATGCGACGTACAAAGACCACATGGCCTCAGGGTGCCTGGGCTAAAATCCCGCGGTTTTCTGAGGCCAAATCCCTTTCATCCTAGGGTATTTACGGTGCCTTGGCTTTGCGTCAGGTCAACAGGTGAGGCTATTTGAATCAGGTGCTGGCGGCTGCGGCTGCGACACCTGCGTCAGGCTGGTGCAGTGGCAGTCTTTTGCACCCGCCAATGCCTGATGAGCTGAGGCCGGGTGCGGGGTCAGGACTTGCCAGGGGCGGGGTCTCGGAAGCTGTAGGTTTGTCGAGCCGGCTCTGCCGTGTCGCGCTGCATGGCATGACATGGGGGCTGGCGGGAAGGACGCAAGGGCGGATGTGCGGACCTCAGGGGCGCGCGTCGGCTTGTCGGATCGATTGGAGACAGAAGTGACGACCATGAAGATGATGAACGCAGCTGTGCGTCAGCTGGGGCGGGCCTGCAGCCGCTACAGCCTGGCGCTGGGCGCGACGCTGGCCACCCATGCCGCACTGGCGAACCCCGTCAAGGACCTGCCGGGCGGCCCTGCCGTCAACCAGCTGAACCTGCACCCGCCGGTCACCAAGATCGCCAGCGAGCAGATGTGGCTTCACAACATGATGCTGGTGCTGTGCCTGGCCATCTTCGTGGCGGTCTTCGGGGTGATGTTCTATTCCATCATCAAGCACCGCAAGTCCAAGGGCGCCGTGCCCGCGAACTTCCATGAGAGCGTCAAGGTCGAGATCGCCTGGACCGTCGTGCCCTTCATCATCGTGATCCTGATGGCCCTGCCGGCCACCAAGGTCGTCGTCGCGATGAAGGACACCACCAACGCCGACCTGACCGTCAAGGCCACCGGCTATCAGTGGAAGTGGGGCTACGACTACATCAAGGGCGAGGGCGAGGGCATCGGCTTCCTGTCCACCCTGGACGTGAACCAGCGCAACGCCTCCGACTCCGGCAAGCCCGAAGCCGTCGACGACTACCTGCTGCGCGTGGACAACCCGCTGGTGGTGCCCGTCGGCAAGAAGGTGCGCATCATCACCACCGCCAACGACGTCATCCACGCCTGGATGGTGCCGGCCTTCGGCGTCAAGCAGGATGCCATTCCCGGCTTCGTGCGGGACACCTGGTTCAAGGCCGAGAAGACCGGCGACTTCTACGGCCAGTGCGCCGAGCTGTGCGGCAAGGAACACGCCTACATGCCCATCCACGTGAAGGTGCTGTCCGCCGAGGACTACTCCAAGTGGGTCGACGGCAAGAAGAAGGAAATGGCCGCCAAGGCGGACGATCCCGCCAAGGTCTGGAAGCAGGAAGAGCTGATCGCCCGCGGCGAGAAGGTCTACAACGCCAACTGCGCCGCCTGCCACAAGGCCGACGGCAAGGGCGCCGGCCCCATCAAGGCCCTGGACGGCTCGCCCGTGGTGCTCTCCGACAAGCATGAAGACCAGGTGCAGGTGCTGCTCAACGGCCGCCTGGACAAGGGCATGCCCGCCTGGAAGCAGCTGAGCGACACCGAGATCGCCGCCGTCATCACCTACACCAAGAACAGCTGGTCCAACAAGACCGGCCAGCTCGTGCAGCCGGCCGAGATCGTGGCCGCGCGCAAGTGATGGTTTGAACGTCAAGGAACAGAGGAATCAACATGAGTGCAGTGCTTGACCCCCACGGTCATGACGTTCATGCCCACGGGCACGATCACCACGACGACCACCATGCGCCCACCGGCTGGCGCCGCTGGGTGTTTGCCACCAACCACAAGGACATCGGGACGCTGTACCTGCTGTTCGCCTTCACGATGCTGATGATCGGCGGCGTGCTGGCCCTGTGCATCCGCGCCGAGCTGTTCCAGCCCGGCCTGCAGTTCTTCAATCCCGAGCTGTTCAACCAGTTCACGACCATGCACGGTCTGATCATGGTGTTCGGCGCGATCATGCCGGCCTTCGTGGGCTTCGCGAACTGGATGATCCCGCTGCAGATCGGCGCCTCGGACATGGCCTTCGCGCGGATGAACAACTTCAGCTTCTGGCTGATGATCCCCGCCGCGCTCATGCTGGTCGCGTCCTTCTTCATGCCCGGCGGCGCCCCCGCGGCCGGCTGGACGCTGTACGCGCCGCTGACGCTGCAGATGGGCCCCTCCATGGATGCCGGCATCTTCGCGATGCACATCCTGGGCGCCTCGTCCATCATGGGCTCGATCAACATCATCGTGACCATCCTGAACATGCGCGCGCCCGGCATGACGCTGATGAAGATGCCCATGTTCGCCTGGACCTGGCTCATCACGGCCTACCTGCTGATCGCCGTGATGCCCGTGCTGGCCGGCGCCATCACCATGACGCTGACGGACCGCCACTTCGGCACCAGCTTCTTCAGCGCCGCTGGTGGTGGTGACCCCATCATGTACCAGCACATCTTCTGGTTCTTCGGTCACCCCGAGGTCTACATCATGATCCTGCCGGCCTTCGGCATCGTGAGCCAGATCGTGCCGGCCTTCGCCCGCAAGCGCCTGTTCGGCTACGCCTCCATGGTGTACGCCACGGCCTCCATCGCCATCCTGTCCTTCATCGTGTGGGCCCACCACATGTTCGCGACGGGCATGCCGGTGACGGGCCAGCTGTTCTTCATGTACGCCACGATGCTGATCGCCGTGCCGACGGGCGTGAAGATCTTCAACTGGCTGGCCACCATGTGGCGTGGCTCGATGACCTTCGAGACCCCGATGCTGTGGGCCGTGGGCTTCATCTTCGTGTTCACGATGGGCGGCTTCACCGGCCTGATCTGCGCCATGGCGCCGATCGACATCCAGATCCAGGACACCTACTACGTCGTCGCCCACTTCCACTACGTGCTGGTGGCCGGCTCGCTGTACGCCCTGTTCGCCGGCGTGTACTACTGGGGCCCGAAGTGGTCCGGCGTGATGATCTCGGAGACGCGCGGCAAGATCCACTTCTGGGGCTCGCTGATCTTCTTCAACATCACCTTCTTCCCGATGCACTTCCTGGGTCTGGCCGGCATGCCCCGTCGCTACGCCGACTACCCGATGCAGTTCGCCGACTTCAACATGGTCGCGTCCATCGGTGCCTTCGGCTTCGGTCTGATGCAGGTCTACTTCTTCTTCGCCGTCGCCGTCCCCATGATGCGCGGCAAGGGCGAGAAGGCCCCGCAGAAGCCCTGGGAAGCCGCTGAAGGCCTGGAGTGGGAAGTGCCGTCGCCGGCCCCGTTCCACACCTTCGAGACGCCGCCCAAGCTGGACGCCACCGCCACCAAGGTGATCGGCTGAAGGACCCCGTGATGAGCACGTCGCCTGAACAACGCAAGGCCAATCGCCGCCTGGGCCTGATCCTGGCCTCGGTCGCGATCGCCTTCATGGTCGGCTTCATGGTCAAGATGACCTGGCTGGGGCACTGAGGCCGTCATGAGCGACAAGCGCTGGCAACTCGCCGCCCTCCTGCGCCGGGACAACCGGCTCATGATGGGCAAGCTGCTGGTCGTCGTGGCGCTCATGTCCGGCTTCGGCTATGCGCTGGTGCCGGTCTACCGCGCAGTCTGCACGGCGCTGGGCATCAATGTGCTCACGCTCGCGGAGGGCGCGCATGTGGCCCGGGCCGAGGACGTCAAGAACACCCAGGTGGACTACAGCCGCAGCATCGAGATCGAGTTCGATGCCAACGCCCGCGGCCCCTGGGACTTCAAGCCGGCCACGAACCACCTCAAGGTGCACCCGGGCGAGCTCACGACCGTCATGTACGAGTTCCGCAATGTGCAGGACCGGACGATGTCGGCCCAGGCCATCCCGAGCTATGCCCCCAAGCAGGCGACGGCCCACTTCAAGAAGCTCGAGTGCTTCTGCTTCAACGAATACACCCTCGCCCCGGGCGAGGTGAAGCAGTGGCCGGTGGTGTTCTACGTGGACCCGAAGCTGCCCAGGGACGTCAAGACCATCACGCTGTCGTACACCTTCTTCGAGGTGAGCGGCAAGGGCGTCGGCAAGACGGCGGCGCCGCAGGCCGCGGCTCCCTCGCAGGAGCGTGCGCTGTGAGCAAGGCCGGACAGGATTTGAAGGAAGCGGCGGCCCGCAAGGGCAGCTTCCTCGGAACGATGAAGGCGGTGGCCTGGTCGTTCATCGGCATCCGCAAGGGGGCCGGGTATGAAAAGGATGTGGCGCAATTGAACCCGGTGCATGTGATCATCGCCGGCGTCATCGCGGCCGCAGTATTCGTGGTCAGCCTCGTGCTGCTGGTCCAGTGGGTGATCGGCAGCGGCGTGGCGGGCTCCTAGTGTTGAATTGAATTGAGTCGTTAGAAGATCGAGGAGATCATCAATGTCGGCAGCGACCTCTCAGGGAAGCACTCCCTACTACTTCGTGCCGGGCCCGTCGCGGCATCCGGTGATGGCCGCCTTCGGCCTGTTCTTCGTCATCCTCGGGGCCGGCCAGTGGGTCAACGGCCATGAGTGGGGCGCCTACTCGCTGGCCTTCGGCCTGCTGTGGTGGGCCGTCGTGCTCAAGCAGTGGTTCGGCGATGCCATCCGCGAGAGCGAGGGCGGCCTCTACAGCGACCGCATCGACGTCTCCTTCCGCTGGAGCATGAGCTGGTTCATCTTCTCGGAGGTGATGTTCTTCGCGGCGTTCTTCGGTGCGCTGTACTGGGCCCGCGTCTACTCGGTGCCGGCCCTGGGCAGCCTCGAGAGCCAGCTGCTGTGGCCGGACTTCAAGGGTCTGTGGCCCAGCGTTGCCGCCGGTGCCACCGCCTCGCCGGCCGCCACGGTGGAAGCCTTCACGACCATGGGCCCGCTGCCGCTGCCCACGATCAACACCGCGCTGCTGCTGACCTCCGGCGTCACGCTGACGATCGCGCACCACGCGCTGATCGCCGGCAACCGCGCCCGCACCATCGCCTTCATGTGGCTGACGGTGCTGCTGGGCATCACCTTCCTGTGCGTGCAGGGCTACGAGTACGCGCATGCCTACCATGAGCTGAACCTCAAGCTCAGCTCCGGCATCTACGGTTCGACCTTCTTCATGCTGACCGGCTTCCACGGCTTCCACGTCTTCGTGGGCATGCTGATGCTGCTGTTCATCACCCTGCGCCTGCAGAAGGGCCACTTCACCAAGGACCGCCACTTCGGCTTCGAAGGCGCCGCCTGGTACTGGCACTTCGTGGACGTGGTGTGGCTGGGCCTGTACGCCGTCGTCTACTGGATGTGACCGTCCCGCGCGACGCTGCGGCGTCGCGCGTCCTGGCCCGCTGCGAGCGGCCCTGAAAAAAGCGCCGCATGCCGCGGCGCTTTGTCTTTGGGCTGGGGTTCGCAGGCGTTCAACGTCCCATGGGGATGCCGGTGGGCTGGATCCAGCCCATCTGGTGGCTCAACAGGATGAAGAGGAAGAGGGCGACGGACACGCCCACGCGCACGGCCAGCGCCCGGGCCATCTGCGGCCCCTGCTTCTTGCGGTCGCCGCCGCGGCGGAGCATGAACAGTCCGGCCGCTGCGAGGGCGCCGAGAATGGCCACGAAGCCAAGCATGATGAGAGTCTTCATGGCTGTCGATTATTCCACCCGCTCCGGCGCCTGCCCTCGTGAATCCCCCTGACATGAACCCGCCCGCCGCCCCCGCCGACCGCAAGCGCCGCTGGCTGCTGCCGCTGACCCTGGCGGGCGTGGCGCTCACCGCCAGCCTCTGCGCCTGGCAGCTGGACCGCGCCGGCCAGAAGCGGGCGCTCGAAGCCGCCATCACCCAGCGTGCCTCGGCCGCCGCCCTGGACAACGCCGGCCTGGCCGCCGAGGGCGCGCAGGCCCTGCACCGCCGTGTGCGCCTGCAGGGGCACTGGCTGGCCGAGCGCAGCGTGTGGCTCGAGAACCGGCCCATGGACGGCCGCGTGGGTTTCTTCCTGGTGACGCCGCTGCAGCTCCGGGGCCGGGCGGAGGCCGTGCTGGTGCAGCGCGGCTGGGCGCCCCGCGATCCCGCGGACCGCAGCCGTCTGCCGGCGCTGGCGGACGAGGCGGGCGAGATCGTGATCGAAGGCCGGATGGCCGCATCGCCCTCACGGCTGTACCAGCTCGGCGAGGCGGGCCGCGGGCGCATCCGGCAGAATCTGGACCCGGCCGCCTATGCCCGCGAGACGGGGCTGACCCTGCTGCCCCTGACGGTGCTGCAGGCGTCCCACGAAGGGGCCACGCCGGGTCTTCAGCGCGACTGGCCGGCGCCGGCCGTCGATCTCCACAAGCACTACGGCTATGCCGCGCAATGGGCCGCGCTTTCGGTCCTCCAACTGGGTTTGTATGTCTGGTTCCAAGTCCTCCGCCCCCGACGCGCACGCTGACATCCCCAGCGGCGCCGCGGGCGACCGTCCGCTGTCCTTCACCATCCACAGCCAGCCGCAGCCGGCCGAGCTGGCCAGCCAGGCCGACCTGCAGCGCACCCGCGCCGGCCGTCTGCGCATGCTGGGCGTCGTGGCGGTCTGTGCCGCGCCCGTGGTCGCCTCCTATTTCAGCTTCTACGTGCTGAAGCTGCAGGGACGCGCCTACTCCGACCTCATCACGCCCACGGTGGAGCTTCCCGCCACGCTCACGCTGCAGGACCTCGACGGCAAGGCCGTGAGCCCCGAGTCGCTCAAGGGTCAGTGGCTGCTGACGGTGGTCCAGCCGAGCCGCTGCGACGCGCAATGCGACCGCCTGATGTTCGCCCAGCGCCAGCTGCGCGAGATGCAGGGCAAGGAGCGCGACAAGTTCGACAAGCTCTGGCTCATCCCCGACCAGGAGCCGGTGTCGGCCGAGCTGCGCGCGCTGATCGCGCAGGGCACGCCCGTGACCGCGTTGCGCGTGCCGGCGGAGCAGCTGCAGGCCTGGCTCAAGCCCGCGGCCGGGCACCAGCTGAACGAGCATCTCTTCCTGATCGACCCGGTCGGGCGCTGGATGATGCGCTCGCCGGCGGATCTCGACCCGGGCAAGTTCAAGAAGGACCTGGACCGTCTGGTCAAGGCCAATGCCGGTTGGGACCGGCCCGGGCGCTGAGGGGCGGGCACCGTGATCGGATTCGACTTCAGCCCGCTGCTGCAGATGCTCGCCATGGCCGTCGTGCTGGGCGGGCTGCCGCTGGCCTGGGTGTGGCGCCAGGGCCGTGGCGCCCCGCACCGGGAGCGCCTGCGCCTGCTGACGGTGCTGGCCATGACGCTCACCTTCGAGCTCATCCTCTTCGGCGCCTTCACCCGCCTGACCGACTCCGGCCTGGGCTGCCCCGACTGGCCCGGCTGCTACGGCCATGCCTCGCCCCTGGGCGCGCACGGCGACATCCAGCTGGCCCAGACGGCCATGCCCACCGGCCCGGTCACCCACGGCAAGGCCTGGGTGGAGATGCTGCACCGCTACTTCGCCAGCGCCGTCGGCTTCCTCATCCTCACGACGGCCGTGCTGCACACGCGCTGGCGCCGGGAGGCCGGCATGCCGTCGCCCGCCTGGTCCTGGCTGAGCCTGGCCTGGGTGCTGGTGCAGGGCCTGTTCGGGGCGCTGACGGTGACGATGAAGCTCTTCCCCGCCATCGTCACGCTGCACCTGCTACTGGCCCTGGGCCTGCTGATGCTGCTGGGCTGGCAGGCCCAGCGCCTGGGTGCGCGGCGCGAGCCGATGACGCCCGGTCTGCGCACGGGCCTCGTGGCCGTGCTGGCGGTCGTGCTGATGCAGGTGGCGCTGGGGGGCTGGGTCAGCACGAACTACGCCGTGCTGGCCTGTGACGACTTCCCCACCTGCCAGGGCGGCTGGTGGCCGGCCATGGACTTCGCGCGCGGCTTCACGCTGTGGCGCGAGCTGGGTCTGCATCACGACGGCAGCGTGCTGCCCTTCGAGGCACTCGTGGCCATCCATTGGACGCACCGCCTCTTTGCCGTGGTCGCCACCGCCGCCGTGCTGCTGCTGGCCTGGCGCCTGCACCGTGCCGGCCTCGCGACGTGGTCGCGGCGCCTGCTTCTCATCCTGCTGTGGCAGCTCCTGAGCGGCCTCAGCAACGTCGTGCTGGACTGGCCGCTTGCGGCCGCTCTGGCCCACACCGGCGGCGCTGCGGCGCTGCTGCTCTGCCTGACCCTGCTGCGCGCCCGCGCGCAGCGCCTGACTCCCGAAGCCTGACATGGCCGCTACGACCGCTCCCGCTGCATCGCTCTCGCGCTGGCAGCAGTTCTACCAGCTCACCAAGCCCCGCGTGGTGCAGCTCATCGTCTTCTGCGCCGTGATCGGCATGGCCCTGGCCATCCCGGGCTGGCCGAGCCCGGCGCAATGGGGCGCCATCGCGGCCGGCACGCTGGGCATCTGGCTCGTGGCCGGCGCGGCGGCGGCCTTCAACTGCCTGATCGAGCAGCACATCGATGCCAAGATGAAGCGCACCGCCTGGCGCCCGACGGCCAAGGGCGAGCTGAGCCGGCCGCAGACACTGCTGTTCTCGGCGGTGCTGTGCGGCCTGGGCATGGCGCTGCTCGCCTACGGTGCCAACGTCGTGACGATGTGGCTGACCTTCGCCACCTTCGTGGGCTACGCCATCATCTACACGGTGATCCTCAAGCCGATGACGCCGCAGAACATCGTCATCGGCGGCGCCTCGGGCGCCATGCCGCCGGTGCTGGGCTGGGCCGCCGTCACGGGGGACGTGGGGCCGGAGTCGCTGGTGCTGTGCCTCATCATCTTCCTGTGGACGCCGCCGCATTTCTGGGCGCTGGCGCTGTACCGCGCCGAGGATTACGCCCGCGCCGGCCTCCCGATGCTGCCGGTCACCCATGGCAACGAGTTCACGCGGCTGCAGATCGTGCTCTACACCTGGATCCTCTTCGCCGCGACGCTGCTGCCCTTCCTCATCGGCATGAGCGGCTGGCTCTACCTGGCGAGTGCGCTGATCCTGGGCTTCTTGTTCTGCCTCCATGGCTGGCAGCTGTGGCGCGAGTATTCTGAGGCCCTGGCACGCAAGACGTTCCGCTTCTCCATCCTGCATCTGTCGCTGCTCTTTGCCGCCCTGCTGCTGGACCATTACCTGCTGCCCCTGATGGCCTGACACCATGATCAAGAAACGATCCCTGCTCCTTGGCGCCGCCACTGCGGCGCTCGGCCTGGCCCTGTCGGGGTGCGACCTCGCCTCCTCGAGCAAGAGCAGCTTCAAGGGCGTGGACCTGACCGGGGCCAAGTACGCCCGCGAGCTGCAGCTGCCCGACATCGACGGCCGCAGCCGCAGCCTCGCCGACTTCAAGGGCAAGGTGGTGGTCGTCTTCTTCGGCTTCACGCAGTGCCCGGACGTCTGCCCCACCACGATGGCCGAGCTGGCCCAGGTCAAGAAGACCCTCGGCGCCGACGGCGACAAGGTGCAGGGCGTGTTCGTGACCGTGGACCCGGACCGGGACACGCCCGAACTGCTCAAGGCCTACCTCGGCAGCTTCGACCCGAGCTTCGTCGCGCTGCGCGGCACGGCCGACCAGCTCAAGGCGGCGGCGCAGGAGTTCAAGGTCTATTACGCCAAGGTGCCCGGCAAGACGCCCGAGACCTACACCATGGACCACACCGCGGCCAGCTTCATCTTCGACACCGAGGGCCGCATCCGCATCTTCTCCCGCTACGGCAGCGGGGCCGAGGCCCTGAGCCAGGACATCCAGACGCTGCTGGCGGAAGCGAAGCGCTGAGAGGCGCCTTGGGTCCGGTCATGGCCGGGCGCAGAAGGTCACCCGTGAGCGCTGGGTCGTGGCATCCGCCAGGTGGATATGATGCGTCGCGTCAGTGCTTACCCACGCCGCCTTCATTGATCGGTTGTGTACCCTCGGTGCGAGGGGCGTCGGGGGAAATCATCGATGCAGCAAGTGCTCGATCGCGCATGCTGCGGTGCAGTTGTACGGACAGCGCCGATGCCCTGTGGCAGCGTTTGTCTCTCCATTTCACCTGAGGCCTCGCAATCACCACCATGGGTATCTGCTTCGTCGCTTACTCGATTAGCCCACACAACTTGGCGACCGTCCGGGCTGACCCGGCACTGGTCTGGCGTGTGCTCGAGTCCGAAGACGACGCGGCCTACCTGAAGCAGCTGGCCGAGGACAACAAGACGTCGCTGCTGCAGCGGCTCTTTGGAAAGAAGAAGGCGCCGGCAGTCCCGAAGTCGCTCAGCTTCTCCGAAGCGGAGATGAGCGTCCTGGACCTGGACAAGTCCTGGGACGGCCTCAGGCACTGCATCCAGTTATGCGCACCGGATGCGCCGGACTTCTTCGAGGGAGAGGGCCAGATTGGCGCCATCGACGTTGGTTACGGTCCCGCGCTGTTCATCGAAAGCCACACCGTCGCTCGCTACGCCCAGGCCTTGGAAGGCATCTCCGAGGACACCCTGCTTGAAAAGCTGCGGACCTCGGACTTCGAGGGCGTTTACCTTGACGGGCTCTGGAAGAGGCAGGACGAGGAAGCAAGGGCGTACCTGCTGGAGAACTTTCGTGACCTGCGCGCATTCACCGCACACTGCGCGTCGCAGGGTCAAGCGGCCATACTCCATTTCACGTAAGGCGAGGCCTGAGCCCTCGCTCCACCGGACCGGCAACGGCATGCCACGGCGGGCCGTCTTTTCGTCCTCGGCCAGCCGCGTCCTGCCCTCGCGGTCCGGTTGGCCTCAATGTTGAACGAGCGCGCTTGGGCCGCGGACCCGCCAATTCGCCAGACCGCTCGGGGTCCAGCGCGGCCACACGCCCCACGCCACCCGGACAGCTCCCCCGCTTGAATCGGCCACCGCTGTCAGACCCTTCAAGACCACCGCACCCCACACCCGCATGAAAAAGGCCCCTCGCAAGGGGCCTTGTCGTGGGCGAGGGGCGGCTGGAATCAGGCCGCTTCCGTCAGCGCCTTCTTCATCTTCTTCATGGCCGCCACCTCGATCTGGCGGATGCGCTCGGCGCTGACACCGTACTCGGCGGCCAGCTCATGCAGGGTCATGCCGCCCGAGGCGTCGTCGTTGACCTTCAGCCAGCGCTCCTCGACGATGCGGCGGCTGCGGTCGTCCAGCACGGACAGGGCGCGGGTGATGCCGTCGCCGGCCAGCGCGTCGCGGCCGCGGGCTTCCAGCACGCGCGTGGGCTCCTGGGTGTCATCCGCCAGGTAGGCGATGGGCGCGAAGCTCTCGCCATCGTCGTCGGTCTGAGGCTCCAGGGCGATGTCCCCCCCGGCCAGGCGCGTCTCCATCTCGAGGACTTCCTCGCGCTTCACGTTCAGCTCACGGGCGACGTGCTCGATCTCGGCCTCGCTCAGGCTGGCGCGCTGCACCTGGCCGTCCGCGGCGTCGCTCTTCAGGCTGTGCTTCATCGAGCGCAGGTTGAAGAAGAGCTTGCGCTGGGCCTTGGTGGTGGCCACCTTGACCATGCGCCAGTTGCGCAGGATGTACTCGTGGATCTCGGCCTTGATCCAGTGCATGGCATAGGACACCAGGCGCACGCCCTGCTCGGGGTCGTAGCGCTTGACGGCCTTCATCAGGCCCACATTGCCTTCCTGGATCAGGTCGCCCTGCGGCAGACCGTAGCCCAGGTACTGGCGGGAGATGGACACCACCAGGCGCAGGTGCGACAGCACCAGGCGGCCGGCAGCCTCGAGGTCGCCCTGCTCGCGCAGGCGGCGGGCGAAGCCCTGCTCTTCCTCGGGGGTGAGCATGGGCATGCGGTTGACGGCAGAGATATACGCGTCCAGATTGCCCAGCGACGGGAGCAGGGCCCAGGGATCGCGAACAGTCAGTGCTTGGTTGGACATGGATGGTTCTCGCTTTCGGTGAAGCCATTGCCGGCTTCGACCTAACAATATTAGCACTCAAACGGGATGAGTGCTAATCGTCGAGAAAAATCCCCAAGTGATTGATTTATATGGGTTTTGCTCAGTCCATCAGGCCGAAGTCCGGGCTGGCGATCATGGCTTCGATGTCCAGCAGGATCAGCAGGCGGTCGTTGACATTGCCCAGGCCGGTCACGAACCGGGTGTCGATGGACGAGCTGACCTCCGGGGCCGGGCGGATCGCCGAGCGGGCCATCTCGAGCACGTCCGACACGGAATCCACCACCATGCCCACCACGCGGCCGACCACGTTCAGGACGATCACCACGGTGAAGGCATTGATCTCGGCGTCGCAGCCCAGGCGGATGCGCATGTCCACGATGGGCACGATGACGCCGCGCAGGTTCACGACGCCCTTCACGAAGTGCGGGGAATGGGCGATGCGGGTCGGGGCCTCGTAGGAGCGGATCTCCTGGACCTTGAGGATGTCGATCCCGTATTCCTCCGCGCCGATGCGGAAGGTCAGGAACTGCAGGGCAGCGGGCGGTGCTTCAACTTCCACCAGGGCGGTACCGGGGGCGTGGGCAAGTTCGGTCGATGTCATGGACGATGTGCTTGGGGCAGTGCAGGCGCCTGGCGCCGTTCAACAGCTATTGTGCACAGGCGCCGAAAGCCCCTCGTGACGAATTCCCTCGCGGTGAGACGCAATGCGCGCTCGCTCAGGGAACTTCTGCCTCGCCGCCGGTCTCGCCGGGGGGCGGCGCCGGGGCGCCGAACAGCGCGTCGAGCTGCGCCAGCAGCGCCTGCAGGTCCAGCGGCTTGGTCAGATAGCCCCGCACGCCCAGGCCCAGCGCCGCCGTCTGCTGCTCGGGCAGGGCATTGGCGGAGACGATGAGCACCGGCAGGTCCGCCAGGGCCGGGTCCTTGCGCAGCGCGCGCAGGACCTCCAACCCGTCCATGTCCGGCAGCTGCATGTCGAGCAGCAGCAGGTCGGGGCGACGCTCGTGCAGGGCGGCCAGGCCGCTGCGGCCGTCCTCCCGGATCTCGCACTGCAGGGACGGACGCTGCGCCAGCATGGCCAGCATCAGCTCGGCGTTGACCGGGTTGTCCTCGATGTAGAGCACGTCGTGCGTGAGGCCGTAGTGGCGCTGCGCGATGCCGGGCCGGGCCTGCGCGGACGGCGGTGGCGGCTCGGCGGCGGCCAGGCGCAGGACGAAGCAGGCGCCGTCGCCCTCGTGCGGCTCGAAGTCCAGGCTGCCGCCCATCAGCTCGGCCAGGCGGCGGGAGATCACCAGGCCGATGCCGGTCCCGTCGATCGTGCCGTTCTCCTGGCCCAGGCGGTTGAAGGGCTGGAAGAGCTGGGACTGCTGCGCCGGCGTGAGGCCCGGGCCCTGGTCCAGCACGCGGATCTCCGTGAAGCCCTCGGCCGTCCGCCGGCTGCTGATGCGGACCTCGCCGCCGGGGCGGTTGTACTTGATGGCATTGCTCAGGAGATTGCTGAGCACCTGCTTGAGCCGGGTGACGTCGGCCTGGACCCACTGCGCCGCGGGGTCGAGTTCCACGACGATCCGGCCCGCCTGCTGCCGCAGCTGGCCCTGCAACAGCGCGGCCACCTCCTGCACCAGCGCCGGCACGTCCTGGCGGTCCAGCGTGAGGCGCATGTCCCCGGACTCGATGCGGGAGAGGTCCAGGGTGTCGTTGATCATCTCCAGCAGGTGCCAGCCGGCCTGCTGGATCTGGCGCGTCCATTCCTGCTGGCGCGGCGAGAGCCCACCCGGCTGGCCCTCCAGCCCCAGCAGCTGGGCGAAGCCGAGCATGGCGTTGAGCGGCGTGCGCAGCTCGTGGCTCATGCGGGAGAGGAACTCGTTCTTCGCGGCGCTGGCGGCCTCGGCGGCCTCGCGGGCGCGCTCCAGGTCCTGCAGACGGCGCTGGTCGCCGATGTCCTCCACCACGCCGAGCAGGCTGTAGGGCTGGCCGTCCTCGTCGCGCAGCACGCTCACCAAGGCGCGCACATCGACAACGGAGCCGTCCTCGTGCAGATAGCGCTTGGTGCGCTGGTAGCTGCTGATGTCTCCCCGCAGCAGGGCCTGGCCGAGCCGCTTGTCCTGGGCGCGGTCTTCGGGGTGCGTCATGTCCAGGGTGCGGCGGCCGAGCAGGCCCTGCAAGGAGTAGCCGAGCATCTCGCAGAAGCGGGGATTCGCCTCGCGGACGGCGCCATCAAGCTCCGTGAACACGATGCCGATGGGGGCGTTCTCGAAGATGTTGCTGAAGCGCCGCTCACGGTCCTTCAGGGCGGCCGTGGCGCGTTCACGCTCGGCGATCTCGTGGCGCAGGGCGGCGGTGCGGTCCCGCACCAGGGCCTGGACGGTGCTGGTGCGGCCGGTCACGCTCAGCAGCAGGGCTCCCAGCAGCGCCGTGCTGAACATCGCCACGACGACGAAGGGCAGGCTGCTGGCGCTGGCCAGCGTGCCGAGGTCGTTGCGGGGCATGTAGGCCGCGAGCGTCCAGCGCCGGCCAGCGAAGTCGAGCTGGATCTCACGCTCGGGCAGCTCGGCGCGGCGGTTGGCGCAGTCCGGCGCCCCGGCGATCTGCCGTCCGGCACCCTCGGAGCGGTCCATCAGGCACAGCAGCAGGCCCTTGGGCGAATGGGGGACCTGGCTCAGCAGCAGGTCGGGGCGCAGGGTCGTGAAGACGACGCCCACGGGCTCCCGGCCGGCGGGGGCCTGGACCGGCCGCACGGCGCGGTAGACGACGACACCGAGCGTCGGGCGGGTGTACTGGCTCAGCATGAAGGCCGCGCTCGCCACCGGCTGGCGTCCCTCCAGCGCCGCCAGCACGGCCTGGCGGGCCTCCGGGATGCTCAGCACATTGGTGCCCAGGGCGCCCTGGTTGCTGCGCTGGGGCTCGATGTGCCGGATCACCATCATGGCCTCGGTGGGCGGGGGGCGAAGGTCGCCGGTGCGCTGGCGGTCCCGGCTGCGGAAGTCGGGAAGTCCATCCCGCACGGCAGTTTCGTCGAGCCGATGCGCCTCGTGGCGCTCCACGCGGGCGGCATAGCCCAGGGCGTTCGCGCTGGGGGTCAGCCAGGGGCTGGCCACCTGGCGGAAGGTCTGTTGCCCCATGCCCGGTGCCTGTTCCAGCTGCAGGGCCAGCGCCTGCACCGGCACCAGCGGCTGCAGCAGGGCCTGCCTGCCCGTCGCGAGCAGGGCATCCGCCTCGCGCTCGAAGGCGTTGCGCGCGGCCTCGTAGTTCCAGGACTGCACCACCTGCGTGCCGTAGGACATCAGCACCGTGGCCAGCAGCAGGGGCAGGGCGACGTTGAGCCGGCGCGGGGCCCAGACGGCGTGCGGGCGGCCGATCAGGCACAGCAGGATGGGGGCCCCGATCAGCACCCCGAGGGCGTCGCCCATCCACCAGGACAGCCAGCTGTCCAGAGCCTGGTCGGGCGCCAGCGCCCCGGCGTTGCTGAGCGTCAGCGTCGCGACGGAGGCGCTGATGACGCCCGCGACCCCGGCACCGAGCAGGTTGAAGCGCAGCAGGTCGCGCGGGTCGACCAGCACCAGCGTGCCTGGCAGCCAGCGGCGGATCAGCAGCACCCCGACCAGGGCCTGCGCCATGGCGCCCAGGCCGATGACGCCGGAGTTCAGCCAGGACATCTGCCCGCGCTCCTCCCCCAGCACCAGATTGAGCAGCAGCGAGCCGAGCAGCACGCCCGGACTGGCGCGCAGCCCCCAGCACAGCAGCGCGGCCAGCGCGAGCCCGGCCGAGGGGAAGAGGGGGATGGCGTAGTTCGGCGCCATCGCCAGCTTGAGGCTGAGCAGGCCGACACCCGCATAGCCCAGGGTGAGGGCGATGATCCGACCGGCGGTCTGCTGCAGGTCCTTGAGGGAGAAGGTCGGTTTCATGCGCGCGACGGTCCGGCGTCGCACGCGCGAGGGGCAATCCTGCTCACTGGCCTGCTTGGCATTGACAATTCCGGCAATGGGGCTCGGTGCGAATTTAGCGCATTGTCCCGCGCTGAAAGCGGCGGAAAACCGACGAATGCGGTCGCAATCAGCCTGCCAGGCGGCGATGGGCCTGCCTGACCACGCCCGAAAACGACACTGGGCCCGAATGGGCCCAGTGTGCAGGGGAGCAGGGGGATCAGACGTTGAACAGGAAGTTCAGCACATCCCCATCCTTCACCACGTACTCCTTGCCTTCGGCGCGCATCTTGCCCGCGTCCTTGGCACCGGCCTCGCCCTTGAACTGGATGAAGTCCTCGAAGGCGATGGTCTGGGCGCGGATGAAGCCGCGCTCGAAGTCGGTGTGGATCACGCCGGCGGCCTGCGGGGCGGTGTCGCCCTTGTGGATGGTCCAGGCGCGCACTTCCTTCACGCCGGCGGTGAAGTAGGTCTGCAGGCCCAGCAGGCTGAAACCGGCGCGGATCAGGCGGTTGAGGCCGGGCTCGTCCTGGCCCATCTCGGCCAGGAACATCGCGCGGTCCTCGTCGCTCATCTCGGACAGCTCCGCCTCCGTCTTGGCGCAGATGGCCACCACCGGGCCCTTCTGGGCGGCGGCGTATTCCTTCAGGCGCTCGAGGAAGGGGTTGTTCTCGAAGCCGTCCTCAGCCACGTTGCCCACGAACATGGCCGGCTTGGCCGTGATCAGGCACAGCGGCTTGAGGATGACCAGCTCTTCCTTGCTGAAGTCGATGGAACGCACCGGCTTGGCCTGGTCCAGGGCGGCCTGGCACTTCTCCAGCACCTTCACCAGGGCAATCGCCTCCTTGTCACCGGCGCGCGCCACCTTGTTGTAGCGGTGCAGGCTCTTTTCCACGGTGCCCAGGTCGGCCAGGCACAGTTCGGTCTGGATGACCTCGATGTCGGAGATGGGGTCCACCTTGCCGTTCACGTGGATCACGTTCGGATCCTCGAAGCAGCGCACCACGTTGACGATGGCATCCGTCTCGCGGATGTGCGAGAGGAACTGGTTGCCCAGGCCTTCGCCCTTGGACGCCCCCGCCACCAGGCCGGCGATGTCCACGAATTCCACGATGGCGGGCACGACGCGCTCGGGCTTCACCACCTCGGCCAGCTGGGCCAGGCGCGGGTCGGGCAGTTCGACCACGCCCACGTTGGGCTCGATGGTGCAGAAGGGGTAGTTCTCGGCGGCGATGCCGGCCTTGGTCAGCGCATTGAAGAGGGTGGACTTGCCGACGTTGGGCAGGCCCACGATGCCGCATTTGAGGCTCATGGAGGGCTTTCTGAATGGCGCCAGGGCTGGCGTGGACGCAAAAGCACGATTTTAAGGGGTCTTGCACGGCCGCCGGCCGGCGCCCCCGCGCCTGCCTACAATCGCGGCCATGGATCCGTATGACATCCTCATCCGCGGCAGCGGCATCGTCGGGCGCAGCCTGGCGCTGCGGCTGGGCAGCCATGGCCTGCGCGTGGCGCTGCTTGGCGAGCGCGAGGCGCGGCCGCAGCAGCTGCAGGATGTCCGCGCCTATGCGCTGAACGCGGCGTCCGTCGGGCTGCTGCGCGAGCTGAAGGTCTGGGACGCCCTGCCCGAGGATGCCCGCAGCCCGGTCTACGACATGCGCATCCGCGGCGACGCCGCCGGGGCGCAGCTGGGCTTCTCGGCCTGGCAGCAGGGCGTGCCGGAGCTGGCCTTCATCGTGGATGCGGGCGAGCTCGAGCGCCAGCTGGCCCTGGCCCTGCGCTACGCCCCGCACGTCGACGTCGTCAGCGAGGCCGTGCCGGCCGCGCTGGAAGCCCTGTGCGAGGGCAGGGAATCCCGCCGCCGCAGCGAGCTGGGTGTGGCGTTCGAGCCTCAGGCCTACGGCCACCGCGCGATTGCCGCCCGCCTGACGACGGACCAGCCCCACCAGGGCGTGGCTCACCAGTGGTTCCGCTCGCCGGACGTGCTCGCCCTGCTGCCCTTCGAGCGGCCGCAGCCGGCGGCCTCCTTCGGCCTCGTGTGGTCCTTGCCCGAGGCCGAGGCCCAGGCGCTGCTGGCCTTGCCCGCCGAGGCCTTCGAGCAGGCGCTGTCGGACGCCACCGGCGGGTCGGCCGGCGCCCTGCGCCTGGCAGGCGAACGCCAGAGCTGGCCGCTGGCGCTGGCCCGTGCCGGCGCCGTCTCCGGCCCGGGCTGGGTGCTGCTGGGCGACGCCGCCCACCTGGTGCATCCGCTGGCCGGGCAAGGCCTGAACCTCGGCCTGGCGGACGTCCTGGCCCTGGCACAGGTCATCACCGAAAAGGAAGACTGGCGCAGCCTGGGCGATCCCCGCCTGCTGCGCCGCTACGAGCGAGCCCGGGCCCTGCCGACCCTGGCCATGGGAGAGCTGACCGATGGTCTGCTCAAGCTCTTCGCCAGCGAGGCTGCCCCGGTGCGCCGGCTGCGCAACGAGGGCCTGCAATGGCTGGACCGGGCTGCGCCGCTGAAGCGCTGGCTCACCGCCCGGGCCCTGGGGCAATGATTCCAAGCGGGCCCGTGGCGGCCCGCATCCACAAGAGGACGACGATGCACGCGATGAACTTTGCACGCCTGGCTGCCGCAGCGGTACTGGCCCTGGGCACGACGAGCGGCTGGGCCAACGAGGCCGTGATCAAGAAGGCCATCGCCGAGCGGCTCCCCGGCTTCAAGGTGGACGAGGCGCGCCCCACGGCCATGCCCGGCCTGTGGGAGATCCGCACCGGCACCGAAGTGCGCTACACCGACGCCGCCGGCAACTTCCTCATCGAGGGGGAGCTGATGGACCTGCGCACCAAGAAGAACCTCACCGAGGAGCGCGTCACCAAGCTGACGGCCATCGACTTCGCCAACCTGCCGCTGAAGGACGCCGTCGTCTGGAAGACCGGCAACGGCAAGCGCCGGATCGCCGTGTTCGCCGACCCGAACTGCGGCTACTGCAAGCGCTTCGAGCGCTCGCTGCAGGACGTCAAGGACGTGACGGTCTACACCTTCGTCATTCCCATCCTCGGCCCGGACTCCACCGAGAAGGCCCGTGCCATCGTGTGTGCCAAGGACCAGACCACCGCCTGGCGCTCGTGGATGCTCGACGGCGCGGTGCCGCCCAAGCCGGAAGGCAAGTGCGACGACAGCGCCACCGAGCGCAACCTGGCCTTCAGCCGCCGCCACCACATCAACGGCACGCCGGCCATCCTGTTCGAGGACGGCACCCGCGTGCCCGGCGCCATCAGCGCGGAGCAGGTCGAGCGCAAGCTGCAGACCCTGTCGGGCAAGTCCTGACCCCCACCGACGGGCAGCCTCCCGCGCCTCGCGGCGCGACCGCTGCCCGCCGCCCCCACTTCCTCTCACTGTCACGCCGCCATGTCTGATCCGGCCCTGCGTCCGCTGTCCCTGAATCCCGTCGCCCTGCGCCTGTGCCACCTGAGCGTGCTGCCCTTCGTGCTGGGCGCGCTGCTGGTCTGGCTCGTGCGGGCCGACGTGCACCAGTACGTGGTGGAAGGGCTCACGATCTATGCCGGGCTGACCATCTCGATGCTCGGAGGCATCCACTGGGGCCTGGGCATGCGTCAGACCGTGCCGTCGCCTGCCCCCTTCATCTGGGGCGCGGTGACCGTGCTGGTGGGCTGGATCGGCGCGATCATGCCGGCCTATGCCGGCTTCGTGGTGCATGGCGCGATGTTCATCGCCTGCTACCTCTGGGACCGGCGCCATTACCCGGCACTGGGGGCCGGCGCCTGGCTGACGCTGCGTTTCCGGCTCAGCGCGGTCGCCGCCCTGTGCTGCTTCCTGGGTGCCGCCGGCACCTGACCTGACGTGATCGCCACCGCTGCACTGCCACGATGATCCACTACCGCATCTCGACTGCCGCGCTGAACGCCCATCTCTTCGATGTCCAGCTGACCGTGCCGGCACCGGATGCCTGCCAGCGCTTCTCGCTGCCGGTCTGGATCCCGGGGAGCTACATGGTGCGGGAGTTCTCGCGCCATCTCGGGGCCATCACGGCCCGCCAGGGTCGGCGCGAGCTGCCCGTGCGGCAGCTCAGCAAGAACGAGTGGGAGGTCGAGGGCCTGGGCCGTGGCGCGCTGACGCTCAGCTACCAGGTCTATGCCTTCGACACCTCGGTGCGCTGCGCCTACCTCGACGCCCAGCGCGGCTTCTTCAATGCCGGCAGCCTGTGCCTGAAGGTGCATGGCCAGGAGGCCATGCCGCATCAGATCCAGCTGACGGACCTGCCCCGGACCTGGCAGGTGGCCACCGCGATGCCACCGGCCGCCGGCACGGGGCCGCGGCACCGCTATGAGTCGGCAGACTACGACGAGCTGCTCGACCACCCCTTCGAGCTGGGGCTCTTCTGGCGCGGCGAGTTCCAGGCCCGCGGCGTGCCGCACGAGTTCGTGGTGGCCGGCGCGCTGCCCATCTTTGACGGCGAACGCCTGCTGCGCGATGCCCAGCGCATCTGCGAGGAGCAGATCGACTTCTGGCACCTGCAGGGGCGCCGCCGCGAGGCGCCGCCCTTCGGCCGCTACGTCTTCCTGCTCAACGCCACCGAGGACGGCTACGGCGGTCTGGAGCACCGCGCGAGCACGGCGCTCATCGCCACCCGCCGCGACCTGCCGCGCCTCGGCCAGACCGAGACGAGCGATGGCTACGTGCGCCTGCTCGGCCTGATCAGCCACGAGTACTTCCACACCTGGAACGTCAAGCGCCTGCGCCCGCGCGACTTCGCGAAGTTCGACTACGGCCAGGAGAACTACACCGAGCTGCTGTGGTTCTTCGAGGGCTTCACCTCCTACTACGACGACCTGTTCCTGGTGCGCGCCGGGCTGATCGACGAAGCCCGCTATCTCAAGCTGCTGACCGGCAACGTCAACACCGTGCTGGCCGGGCCCGGCCGGCGCCGGCAGTCCGTCGCGCAGAGCAGCTTCGAGGCCTGGACCAAGTACTACCGCCAGGACGAGAACAGCCCCAACAGCATCGTCAGCTACTACGTGAAGGGCTCGCTGGTGGCGCTGTGCCTGGACCTGAGCCTGCGCGCCGCGGGCGCGGCCGGCGGCGGTCGCACCGAGCCCGCCAAGGGCGCCAGCCTGGATGCGCTGATGCGCCTGCTGTGGCGCGAGACGCCCGATCGCCTGCTGGACGAGGCGCAGGTGCTGGCCGCCGTCGAGCGTCTCGGGTCCCCAGCGCTGGCGGCCCAGCTGCGCGAGTGGGTCCACGGCTGCGATGACCTCCCGCTGGCACCGCTCCTCGAGAAGTTCGGCGTGCAATGGGCCGCCGACAAGCTCGGGCTCTCGCAGCGCCTGGGCCTGCGGGTGAGCGAAAGCGCCTCGACCGTCACGGTCAAGCAGGTGTTCAGCGGCGGCGCGGCCGAGGCGGCGGGCCTGCAGGCGGGTGACGAGCTCATCGCCTGCAATGGCTGGCGCCTGCGCAAGCTCGAGGAGGCGCTGCTGAGCCTCAGTCCCAAGACGCCGCAGCGGATGGAGCTGCTCGTCGGACGTGAGCAGCGCGTGCTGCCCCTGCCGCTGCACCTGCCCCTGGCACGCCCCGCCGGCGCGCCTGTGCAGCTCAGTCTCGCGGACAAGGCCTCGGCCCGGCTGCAGAGCCTGCGGCGGGCATGGCTGCAGGGCGGCTGAGCCGCCGCACGTCCGCTGCGCTGGCCGGCCTTGCGCTGGCCGTGCTGACGCTGCACGGCCTGGTGCTGGACGAGATGGCCGCGCAGCGGGCCGCCTGGCAGGAGGTGCGCCCGATGCCTCCCCGTCTCGCGGCCGCCTTCGTGCGCACGCTGAAGCCTTCAGCGCCGCCGCCGCCGCGACCGGCCGGTACCGTGGACACACCCGCCCATGCCCGCCCCCAGGGGCCAGGGCCCGACGCCGCACAGGGCGCAGCCCCGTCGGCATCGGCACCGGAGCCGGCGGCCTCGGCCGTGGCGGCCGCCCCGCCGGCCCCTGCCGCCTCGGTGGCACCCGTGACTCCCACTGCGGCTACCGAGCCGGCGGCCGCGGCCTCGCAGCCGCGGGTGGCCGCCGCATCGGCGGCATCGGCCGCTTCGGCCCCCGGAGACTTCCAGCCCGGCCCCGAATGGCCGGCCTCCACGCGCCTGGATTACAAGCTGCGCGGCAACTACCGTGGCGCGGTGACGGGCCGGGCGCGCGTCGAGTGGCTGCGGGAGGGGCATCGCTACCAGGTGCACCTCGAGGTGGCCGTGGGGCCAGGTTTTGCCCCCCTGATCGCCAGGACGATGAGCAGCGAAGGCGTGCTCACGCCCCAGGGCATCCAGCCGGAGCGCTTCGACGAGGACACCCGCGTGCTCCTGGCCGCGCGGCGACGCCTGACGCTGCAGTTCCTGGGGCAGGAGCTGGTCTTTCCGAATGGCCGTCGCGAAGGGGCACCCGCCGGTGTGCAGGACGCCGCCAGCCAGTTCGTGCAGCTGACCTGGCTCTTCCTGACCGGGCGCGAAACCCTGGCGGCTGGCCGGGAGGTCCGCCTGCCGCTGGCCTTACCGCGCAAGCTCTACGCCTGGCGCTATGTCATCGAGGGCGAGGAAACGCTGGACACGCCCATGGGCCCGCTCGCGGCCTGGCACCTGCGCCCGCTGGTGGAGAACACCGGCAGCGACCTGCGCGCCGAGGTCTGGCTCGCGCCCTCCCTGCAGTACCTGCCCGTGCGCCTGATGATCCGCCAGGACGAGCAGACCTGGATCGACCTCATGCTGCAGTCGGCCCCGCTGCAGGCCGCCCCCTGAGCGGGGACGCGCGGCCGGCCTCGTATAGTTGCGCAACTTCCAAGGAGTCACCCCATGAGCCAGTACGAATGCATCCTGACCGAGGTGCGCGGCGACGGTCCCCGCAAGACCGGCCTGATCACCCTGAACCGCCCCAAGCAGCTCAACGCGCTCAACGACCAGCTGATGGACGAGCTGGGCCAGGCCCTGCTGGCCTTCGATGCGGATGACGGCATCGGCTGCATCGTGCTGACGGGCTCCGAGCGGGCCTTCGCCGCGGGCGCGGACATCCCCACGATGGCGCCGCACAACTTCATGAGCGCCTTCAAGAGCGGCCTCATCTCCAAGAACTGGGAGACGATCCTCCAGGTGCGCAAGCCCGTGATCGGCGCCGTGGCCGGCTTCGCGCTCGGCGGGGGCTGCGAGCTGGCGATGATGTGCGATTTCATCATCGCGGCCGACACCGCCAAGTTCGGCCAGCCCGAGATCAAGCTGGGCATCATTCCCGGCGCCGGCGGCACGCAGCGCCTGCCCCGCGCCGTGGGCAAGAGCAAGGCCATGGACCTGCTGCTGACCGCCCGCATGATGGACGCGGCCGAGGCTGAGCGCGGCGGCCTGGTCTCCCGCGTGGTGCCGGCCGACAAGCTGCTGGACGAGGCCCTGGCCGCCGCCCAGACCATCAACGGCTTCAGCGCGCCCTCGACCCTGCTCATCAAGGAGCTGGTCAACCGCAGCTTCGAAGGCCCGCTGCTGGACAGCGTGGCCGTGGAGCGCCGCTATTTCCACGCGCTCTTCGGGACCGAGGACCAGCGCGAGGGCATGGACGCCTTCCTGAACAAGCGCGCCCCGAACTTCCAGCATCGCTGACGCTACGCAAACAATCCGCTGTGCGAACGGTGGATTGTTTGTAAAAGTGGAATAGAGCCTTGCCGGCGCCCTGGTGTTTCTACCAGGGTGCGATCCCTACAGTCACGGTCATGGACAGACACCTTGCGGTCGCAAGGCGCCTCAAGCCCAGAACCCCACTGCCAAAGGATCGCCTCATGAACACCCTGTCTCGCACCGTCGCCCTGGCCCTCGTCGCTGCCCTGGGCCTGCCCGCCCTGGCCCAGACCAGCGCATCGCCCACCCGCGCCGAAGTCATCGCCGAACTGCAGCGTGCCCGCGCCAGTGGCGAGCTGGCCCGCATGAACAGCGAAGACACCGTCCTGTTCGGCCAGCCCGTCGTCCCGCCGGCCCGCAGCACGCTGGCCACCAAGGACGCGGCCAAGCCGGCCGTCAATGCCGAGCCGGCCCAGCCTGCGACCCCGGCCGCCTCGGCCTCCCGCGATGCCGTGAAGGCCGAGCTGCTGCGTGCCCGCCAGGCCGGCGAGATGGACTTCGCCCAGGCCGAACTCGGCCCGCGCCTGAACGGCGGTGCCGCCAGCAAGCTGCCGGCCGACCCGGTGCTGGCCGGCCAGCCGGTGCAGGCCGCCAAGTAAGGACGCACGCCGAGACGCAGCCTCAGGGCAGGCGTCTCGCCGGCAAGAAAAAAAGCGGCCCGCGGGCCGCTTTTTGCATGGGGCTGCGGCCCCGTCCGGTGGTCAGCCCTCGCGGCGCAGCGCCGGGAAGAGGATGACGTCGCGGATGCTCGGCGAGTCGGTGATCAGCATCATCAGGCGGTCGATGCCGATGCCGCAGCCGCCGGTCGGGGGCATGCCGTACTCGAGGGCGCGGATGAAGTCGGCGTCGTAGAACATCGCCTCGTCATCGCCGGCCTCCTTGTTGGCCACCTGGGCCTGGAAGCGCGCGGCCTGGTCCTCGGCATCGTTCAGCTCGGAGAAGCCGTTGGCGTACTCGCGGCCGGTGATGAAGAGCTCGAAGCGCTCGGTGATCTTGGGGTTGGTGTCCGAGGCGCGGGCCAGCGGCGAGACCTCGACGGGGTAGTCGATGATGAAGGTCGGCTGCCACAGCTTCTCTTCCACGACGGCCTCGAACATGCCGAACTGCAGCTCGGGCAGCGTCCAGTGCTTGGGCGCTTCCTCGCCCAGGTCCTTGAGCTTGGCGCGCAGGACCTCGGCGTTGTCGGCCTCGCTCTCGCTCAGGCCGGCATGGGCCACGAGGGAGTCGCGCACCGAGAGCCGGGCAAAGGGCTCGTCCAGGTGCACTTCCTTGCCGGCGTACGTGACGCGGGCATTGCCGGTGGCGGCGCGCGCGGCGTGGCGCAGCACCTCCTCGGTGAAGTCCATCAGATCATGGTGCGTCCAGTAGGCCGCATAGAACTCCATCATCGTGAACTCGGGGTTGTGGCGAACCGAGATGCCCTCGTTGCGGAAGTTGCGGTTGATCTCGAACACGCGTTCGAAGCCGCCCACGACCAGGCGCTTGAGGTACAGCTCGGGCGCGATGCGCAGGAACATCTCCTGGTCCAGCGCGTTGTGGTGCGTCACGAACGGCTTGGCATTGGCACCGCCGGGGATGGGGTGCAGCATGGGCGTCTCGACTTCCAGGAAGCTGTGCTCGACCATGAAGCTGCGGATCGAGGACACGGCCTTGGAGCGGGCCACGAAGCGGGCGCGGGCATGCTCGTCGGTGATGAGGTCGACATAGCGCTGGCGGTACTTCTGCTCCTGGTCGCTCATGCCATGGAACTTGTCCGGCAGCGGGCGCAGGCTCTTGGTCAGCAGGCGCAGCACGCTCACGCGCACCGACAGCTCGCCCGTCTTGGTGCGGAACAGCGTGCCCTCGGCGCCGACGATGTCGCCCAGGTCCAGGTGCTTGAAGCTCTCGTAGACCTCCTCGCCCACGCCGTCCTTGGTGACGAAGAGCTGGATGCGGCCCGTCGAGTCCTGCAGCGTGCCGAAGGAGGCCTTGCCCATGATGCGCTTGAGCATCAGGCGGCCCGCCACGCTGACCTGCACGGCCTGCGGCTCCAGCTCCTCGTTGGCGATGTCGCCGTAGCGCTGGGCCAGGGGCAGGGCGCGGTGCTGGGGCTTGAAATCGTTGGGGAAGGGGACGGCCGTCTTGGCGCGCAGGGCGGCCAGCTTCTCGCGGCGCTCCGTGATGAGCTGGTTCTCGTCCTGGGCGGGGGCGGCGTGGTGCGGCTGGGCGGGGGTGTGCTGGGTCATGCTCAACTCATTGAATTTGCTGCGATTTTAGGCGCTTCCGGAAAGCCGCCCTCGTAGAATCGGACCCTTCGCCCTTGACGGTCGTCCATGAATCCCGAAATCCGCTCCCCTTTGCCTTCGCCAGATCGCAAGATCCGGTTCGCCCTGGTCGGCTGCGGCCGCATCTCGAAGAACCACATCGACGCCCTGGCGCGGCATGCGGACCGGGCCGAGATCGTGGCCGTCTGCGACACCCGCCCCGAGGCGCTGCAGGCCGCCACCGCCCTGACGGGGGCGCCCGGCTTTGCCTCGCTGGACGCGCTGCTGGCAGGTTCCGACCCCGACGTCGTCGTGCTGGCCACGCCCTCCGGGCTGCACCCGCAGCAGGCCATCCAGGTCGCGCGCGCCGGGCGCCACGTGCTGTCGGAAAAGCCGATGGCGACGAAGTTCGAGGAAGGCATGGCCATGGTGCGCGCCTGCCGCGACGCGGGCGTGAAGCTCTTCGTCGTCAAGCAGAACCGCCTCAACGCGACGGTGCAGCTCGTGAAGCGCGCCATCGAGCAGGGCCGCTTCGGGCGCATCTACCTGAGCACGGTCAACGTCTTCTGGACGCGCCCGCAGAGCTACTACGACGCGGCCAAGTGGCGCGGCCGCTGGGACCTCGACGGCGGCGCCTTCATGAACCAGGCCAGCCATTACGTGGACCTGCTGGACTGGCTCGTCGGCCCGGTGGACAACGTCCATGCCTACACGGCCACGCTGGCCCGCGACATCGAGGCCGAGGACACCGGCGTGATGAGCCTGCGCCTGCGCCACGGGGGCCTCGCCAGCATCAACGTCACCATGCTGACGTGGCCGCAGAACCTGGAAGGCTCCATCACCATCCTCGGCGAGAAGGGCACCGTGCGCATCGGCGGCACGGCGGTCAACAAGATCGAGCATTGGCAGTTCGCGGAACCGCACGAGGACGACGCGCAGGTCGCGGCCAGCTCCTACGAGACGGGCAGCGTCTACGGCTTCGGGCATCCGCTCTACTACGACAACGTCATCCGCACGCTGCGCGGCGAGGCGCATGCCGAGGTCGATGGCTACGAGGGACTGCGCTCGCTGGAGATCCTCATCGCCGCCTACCGCAGCGCCCGCGACGGCCAGCGCGTCGGCCTGCCCCTCGTCTTCTGACCCCGCCGCCATGAGCTACTGGAAACACGACAGCGCCATCGTCGACGACGGCGCGCAGCTCGGTGAGGGCACCAAGGTCTGGCACTTCGCGCACGTGAGCCCGGGGGCCCGCATTGGCGCGCGCTGCGCGCTGGGGCAGGGCGTCTACGTCGGCAACGACGTGCAGATCGGCGACGGGGTCCGCATCCAGAACAACGTTTCGGTCTATGACGCCGTGACGCTGGAGGACGAGGTCTTCTGCGGCCCCAGCATGGTCTTCACCAACGTCTACAACCCCCGCGCCGCGGTGGCCCGCAAGAACGAGTACCGCCGCACGCTCGTGCGCCGCGGGGCCACGCTGGGCGCCAACTGCACGATCGTCTGCGGCGTGACCATCGGGGCGCATGCCTTCGTGGGCGCCGGGGCCGTCGTGCAGAAGGACGTGCCTGATTTCGCCCTCGTGGTGGGCGTGCCGGCCCGGCGCATCGGCTGGATGAGCCGCTTCGGCGAGCGCCTGGCCTTCGGTGCCGACGGCCGTGCCACCTGCCCGCAGACGGGCGATGTCTACGAACTGCAGGACCAGCGCTGCGTGCTGGTCGAGGAAGGAAATCTCCCGTGAGCACTCCCGGCAACGCCTTGCCCTTCATCGACCTCAAGGCCCAGTACGCGGCTCTCAAGGACCGCATCCACGAGCGCATGCAGGCGGTGCTGGACCACGGCCAGTACATCATGGGCCCGGAGGTCAAGGAGCTCGAGACGCAGCTCGCGGCGCATGTGGGCGTGAAGCACTGCATCACCGTCGCCAGCGGCACCGAGGCGCTGCTCATCGCGCTGATGGCCCTCGACCTGCAGCCGGGCGACGAGGTCATCACCACGCCCTTCACCTTCGCGGCCACGGCCGAGGTCATCGTGCTGCTGGGCGGCGTGCCCGTGTTCGTGGACATCGAGCCCGACAGCTGCAACCTCGACGCCCGGCTGATCGAGGCCGCCATCACGCCGCGCACCCGCGCCATCATGCCGGTGAGCCTGTACGGCCAGGTGGCGGACATGGACGAGATCCAGGCCATCGCCGCACGCCATGGCGGCCTCGCGGTGATCGAGGATGCGGCGCAGAGCTTCGGCGCCAGCTACCGCGGCAGGAAGTCCTGCGGCCTCTCGACCTGGGGTGCGACGAGCTTCTTCCCGAGCAAGCCGCTGGGCTGCTACGGCGACGGCGGCGCGCTCTTCACCGACGACGACGCCCTGGCGCAGGCCGCCCGCGAGATCCGCGTGCATGGCCAGAGCCAGCGCTACACGCACACCCGCCTCGGCGTGGGCGGCCGCATGGACACGCTGCAGTGCGCCGTCGTGCTGGCCAAGCTGGAGCGCTTTGACTGGGAGATCGCCCAACGCCTGGCGATCGGCGAGCGCTACCAGGCGCTGCTGGCCGGGCTGCCCGTGCAGCGCCTGGCCGTGCGCGAGGACCGCGACTGCGTCTGGGCGCAGTTCACGCTGCAGGTGGACGACCGCGAGGCCGTGATCGCCCGCCTCAACGCCGCCGGCGTGCCGACGGCCATCCACTACCCGAAGCCGCTGCACCTGCAGCCTGCCTATGCGCAGCGTTGCCGCGTGCCGGCGCCGCTGCCCCATGCCGAGGCGGCCGCGCGGCGCGTGCTGAGCCTGCCGATGAGCGCCGACCTGCAGCCGGCGCAGCAGGACCAGGTTGTCGCGGCCCTGCGAGCCGCGCTGGCCTGAGCTGCCGCCATGCTGCTGGGCTATCGCCTCGATGCCTTGCGAGCCCGCCTGCGGGCCGCCTGCCTGCGCCTGCTCGGTCTGGCCGTCGGCACCGGCGCGCAGGTCCACCCGGGGGCGCGCCTGCGCCACGGGCCGGGCTGTGCGCTGGGGGACCGCAGCATCGTCTACCGCGACGTGCAGATCCTGGCCACGGCCGGCGGCCGCTTCCGCATCGGCCGCGACAGCCATCTGGCGCCGCTCGCCTATGTGCTCGTGGGCGCGCAGCAGCTGCACATCGGGGATGACGTCGCCATCGGGCCGGGCCTGATGCTCTTCTGCGAGTCGAACGACGTGCAGGGCGAGGGCCTCTTCCGCCAGCAATACCGCCGGGCGGATGTGCGCATCGGCAGCAATGTATTCATCGGCGCGCGGGTCACCGTGCTGCCGGGCGCGGTGATCGAGGACCACGTGGCCGTGGCCGCGCATGCGGTCGTCACGGGGCGGCTGGCCTCGGGCTGGCTGTACGGCGGTGTGCCCGCACGGCCCCTGCGCCCGCTCGAGAGGGCCGGCGCATGAAGGGCCACGTCACCGGCGCGTTGCGCTGGTGGGACTTCCTCGGCGCGACGGTCCGGGCACCGCTCGAAGGCGAGGCCGCGCTCGTGAAGTTCCGGGCCGCCTTCGCCGCCAGCCTGGGCCTGGACCCGTCGCGCGTGACCCTGTTCGGCAGCGGCCGTGCCGCGCTGCATGCCCTCGTGGCGGGGCTGGAGCTGCCGGCCGGCGCCGAGGTGCTGCTGCCGGGCTACACCTGCGTCGTCGTCCCCAATGTCTTTCTGCATCTCGGTCTGCCGGTCCGTTACGTGGACATCGCATCGGGCCGCTGGAACCCGGATGCCGAGGCCATCGCCGAGGCCATCACGCCGCGCACGGCGCTGGTGGTGCTGCCGCACAACTTCGGCCTGTGCCTGGACGGCATCGAGCGGCTGCGGGCGCGCTTCCCGGGCGTGGTGTTCGTCGAGGACGCCGCGCACGCCTGGGGCAGCCGCGATGCCGCCGGGCGCATGGCCGGCACGCGCGCGCAGGCGGCCTTCTTCAGCTTCGAGTACTCCAAGCCGCTCACCACGGGCATCGGCGGCGCGCTGGTGCTGAACGACGTCCCGCTGCGTGCCCGCATGGCCACCCGCATGCCGGTGCTGCGCGCGCCGTCGCGGGGCCAGGTCTTGCGGCAAGTCCTGACCCTGGCCTGGCACCGGCTCGGCCAGGCGGCGCCCGGCGCCGTCGTGCGCGGCCTGACGGCCCTGCTGCGCCTGCCGGCACGCGCCCTGGGCGTGGTCGCCCGCACGCCGGACAGCGAGATCAGCGGCGAGGCCCGCCCCGACTACACCGTCGGCCTGCGACCCTGGTCCGCCGCGCTGGGCCTGGCGCAGGTGCAGCGCGCCGGGGCGGTGTGGGCCGCGCGCCAGCGACAGGCCCGGGCCTATGACGCCCTGCTGGCCGGCGCTCCCGGCTGGGTCCTGCCGGCCCATGGCGAGGGCGAGGTGCTGCTGCGCTACCCGGTGCGCATCGACGACCCCGCGCGGCGCGCCGCCGTGATGCGCGGCCTCGAGGCGCTGGACATCGTGCCCGGGGTCTGGTTCGACGACGTCGTCCATCCGGCCGGCAGCCTGCGCTACGGCTACGACGCCGGTGCCTGCCCGCAGGGCGAGGCCGCGGCACGCGCCGTGCTGAATCTCCCGCTCGGTCTGCACGCCGATCTCTCCGAGCGCCAGCGCCAGGGCCTGCGCGCGCTGGCCTTCGCGCCGGGGCCGGCGGCATGAGCCTGCGCCAACGCTTCACGCAGCTGGCCTCGGCCGCGGCGCTCAGCCAGGCCATCCCGTTGCTGATGGCGCCGCTGCTCACCCGCCACTTCGGCCCGGCGGTCGTGGGGCAGTGGGCGCTCTTTGCCGCGCTGGCGGCCAACCTCGCGACCGTCGCCAATCTGCGCTACGAATACGCCGTGCTGCTGCCGCGCCGGACCGGCGAGGCTGCGCTGCTGCTGGAGCTCGCGCTCTGGCTGGCGGGGCTGATGGGGCTGCTCTCGATGGCCGCCGGCCTCGGGCTCATCCTGCTGCCCCGCTTCGTGCCGCTCGGCGGGCGCTGGACCGCGCTGGCGGCGCTGGACCCCGCGCTGCTGGCCCTGGGGCCGGTGGTGCTGCTGGCCGGTGTGCAGCAGGCGCTGACGCTGTGGGCGAACCGCCTGGGTCGCTTCGCCTGGATCGGGCAGGCCCGGGTGCTGCAGCAGGGCGGCCTGGCCGCCGCGCAGGCCGTGGCCATGCTCGCCGGCTGGACGACCGCCGGCGCCCTGGTGCTGGCGCAGCTCCTGAGCAGCGTGTTCGCGCCGCTGTGGTTGCAGTGCCGCGGGCTGCGACTGCGCTGGCGGCGCTCCCGCACGCGCATCGCCGGGCGGCGTCACCTCCGGCACCTGCGCCGTGTGGCGCATCAGCAGCGTCAGTTCCCGCTGATCAACAGCCCGCATGCCTTCGTCAATGCGCTGCAGGAGACGGTGGTGCTCGCCGTCATCGCCGCCTGGGCCGGGGCGGCGGCGGCGGGCTACTACGCCATGATGGTGCGCCTCGTGAAGGCGCCGGCCAGCCTGGTCGGCGGGGCCTTGTCGGAGGTGCTGCTGTCCACGCTGGCGGCCGACTGGCGGGCCGGCCAGAGTCTGCGCCCACGGCTCGCCCGCAGCCTGTGGGCCCTGGCGGGGCTCGCGCTGCCGGGCATGCTGCTGCTCATGCTGATCGGCCCGCCGCTGTTCGCGTGGCTGCTGGGCGACGACTGGCGCGTGTCCGGTGAGCTGGCGCGCTGGTTCGCGCCCTATGTGGCGGCGCACTTCATCGCGGCGCCCCTCACCGTCGCGCCCATGGTGACGGGCCGCCAGGCGGGTGCGCTGGGCTTCAGCCTGTTCGGCAACGTGCTGTACATCGCGGCGCTGGGCCTGGGACTCGCGCTCGGCGGCTCGCTGGCCTGGGCGCTGGGCGCGGTCTCGCTGCTGCTGCCGCTGTACTTTGCGGGCCTGCTGGCCTGGATCTGGCGGGGCGCCGTGCCGCACGCGGCCGGGCGCTCCCGGGACACGAAGGAGTGAGGGCGTGAAGCTGGTCCTGATTGGCGATGGCGAAAGCCCGCATCTGCTCAAGTGGGCGAGGGCCCTGGCGGCGGTGCCTGGCCTGACGCTGTTCGCGGCCTCCTCGCGCGGCTTCACCGCGGACTTCGAGGCCCTCGTGCCGCCCGAGCGCCGCCTGGTGCTGGGCACGGACCCGCGCCATGGCGGCGGCAACATCGCCGTGCTCAGGACGCTGCCGCGGCTCGGGCGCTGGCTGGCCGAGGTCGATGCCGACTGGCTGCATCCGCACTACCTCACCTCGCACGGCACGCTCGCCTGGGCGGCGCGCCGCGGCTGGCGGCTGCGCGCGAAGATCGTCGGTTCGGCCTGGGGCAGCGACATCCTCGTGACGCCGGAGCGCGGCTGGGCCTACCGCTGGCTGACCACCCAGGTCCTGGCGTCCTGCACGCTGTGCACCTCGGACTCCCGGCACATGAGCGATCGCATGCGCGCGCTGGGCGCCCGCGAGGTCATGACCTTCCCCTTCGGCCTGGAGTCCCTGCCGAAGCAGAACGTGCGCAAGCAGCCGTGGCTCTTCTACAGCAACCGCGGCCTGGAGCCGATCTACCGCCCCGAGCGCGTGCTGGCGACCTTCGCGGCGGTGGCGGCATTGAAGCCCGAGGCACGGCTGGTCGTCGCGAACGACGGCAGCCTGCGCCCGGCGCTGGAGGCCCAGGCAAGATCGCTGGGACTGGCCGGGCGCATCGAGTTCGTCGGCCGGCTGGACGCCAAGGCGCAGGGCGCGCTGTATGCCCGCGCCCGCTGGTTCCTGAGCCTGCCGGCGAGCGACTCGGTGTCGGTCTCGGTGCTGGAGGCCCTGGCGCACGAGTGCCTGCCGCTGCTGTCCGAGCTGCCCGCCAATCACGAGCTGCTGGCCGAGGGCCAGCGAGGCCTCGTCCTGGCCGACGGTGAAGAGGCGAAGGCCCCGGCGCTGCTGGCGCGGCTCGAGGCGCTGCTCGCCGAGGGCGAGGCCGTGGGCGCCGTCAACCGCGACTGGGTGGCCCGCCACGCGCTCTTCCCGCCGGCCGTGCGCCGTTTCGTCGATCGTCTGCAGGCGCTGGATGCGCCGCGCCCCTGAGTCGTCCTGATCCTGCTCCCATGCGCATTCTCCTGATCAACCACTACGCCGGCTCGCCCGAGCACGGCATGGAATACCGTCCCTTCTACCTGGCCCGCGAATGGGTGCGGGCCGGGCACCAGGTGCTCATCCTCGCGGCCTCGCACTCGCATGTGCGCAGCACGCAGCCGCGCGTGGGGCCGCAGCACATCGAGGGCGTCTCGTACTGCTGGTACCCGACGCCGGCCTACGAGGGCAACGGCCTCGGCCGCGTGCGCAACATCGCGTCCTTCTGCCGGCAGGTCTGGCGGGATGCCGACATCCTCGCCCGCGACTTCCAGCCGGACGCCGTGATCGCCTCCAGCACCTACCCGATGGACGTGTGGGTGGCCCGCCGCGTGGCGCGCGCCGCGAAGGCGAAGCTGGTCTACGAGGTGCACGACCTCTGGCCGCTGTCGCCCATCGAGCTCTCCGGCATGTCGCCGCGCCATCCCTTCGCCCTGCTGTGCCAGAAGGCCGAGAACGACGCCTACCGCGACGCCGACCTCGTGGTGTCCATGCTGCCCAAGGTGCAGCAGCACATGGCCGCGCACGGGCTGGACCTCGCGAAGCTGCACATCGTGCCCAACGGCATCACGCTGGACGAGTGGGACGAATCGCGCCAGGAACCCGTGGACGCCGCCATCGCCGCGCACATCGCCACCGAGCGCGCCGCGGGCCGCCAGGTGCTCGGCTACGCCGGCTCCATGGGGCTGCCCAATGCGCTGGACGTGCTGCTGGACGCCGCCGCGCAGCTGCAGTCCGCGCCGGTGTCCGTGGTCCTGGTGGGCGATGGCCACGAGCGTGCGCGCCTGCAGGCGCGCGCCGACGCCGCCGGGCTGCGCCATGTGCGCTTCTTCCCGCCCATCCCGAAGCGGCAGATTCCCGCGCTGCTGGCGCTGTTCGACATCGCCTACATCGGCTGGCAGCGCACGCCCATCTACCGCTTCGGCATCGCGCCGAACAAGCTGATGGACTACCTGATGGCCCGGCGCGTGGTGCTGCATTCGGTGGAGGCGGGCAATGACCCCGTCGCGGAGGCCGGCGCCGGGCTCACCGTGCCGCCCGAAGACCCGGCCGCCGTGGCCGAGGGGGTCCGCCGCCTGCTGGCGCTGCGCCCCGAGGAGCGTGCTGCCATGGGCGAGCGCGGCCGTGCCTTCGTGCTGGCGCAGCACACCTACCCGGTGCTCGCACAGCGCTTCATCGACGCCTTGCGCTCGGTGGGTGCACCCTGAGCCCGCTCGCCGACAATCCCGTTCGATCCCGTTTCCGATAGAAAGCCCGTCACCATGTCCGCTCCCCAGGGTTCCGACCTGCCCTTCCTGCCCTTCGCCCTGCCCGAGATCGGCGAGGAGGAGATCGCCGAGGTCGTGGACACGCTGCGCTCCGGCTGGGTGACGACCGGGCCCAAGGCGCGCAAGTTCGAGCAGGCCTTCACCGAGTTCCTGGGTGAGCCCGAGATCGAGTGCATCGCCGTCAACTCGGCCACGGCCGGCCTGCACCTGGCGCTGGAGGCCATCGGCGTCGGCCCGGGGGACGAGGTCATCACCACGACCCACACCTTCACCGCGACGGCGGAGGTGGTCCGCTACCTCGGTGCCGACGTGGTGCTGGTGGACATCGATCCGGCCACCCTCAACATCGACCCCGCGCTGATCGAGGCGGCCATCACGCCCCGCACCAAGGCCATCGTGCCGGTGCACTACGCGGGCCTCGCGGCCGACATGCTCACCATCCTCGACATCGCCCGCCGGCACGGCCTGCGCGTGGTCGAGGACGCGGCGCATGCCCTGCCCACCACGCTCGAGAAGGAGCTGATCGGCACCATGGGCAGCGACGCGACGGTGTTCAGCTTCTACGCCAACAAGACCATGACGACGGGCGAGGGCGGCATGCTCGTCACCCGCAACCCCAAGATCGCGGCGCGCGCCAAGGTGATGCGCCTGCACGGCATCAACCGCGACGCCTTCGACCGCTTCACCGCCAAGGTGCCGAGCTGGTATTACGAGATCGTGGCGCCGGGCTTCAAGTACAACCTGACGGACATCGCCGCCGCGCTCGGGCTGCACCAGCTCAAGCGCCTGAAGGGCTTCCAGGCCCGCCGCGAGCAGATCGCCCAGGCCTACCACGAGGCCTTCGCCGACCTGCCCCTGATCCTGCCGCCGCAGCCGGTGGAGGGCGACACGCACTCCTGGCATCTCTACGTGCTGCGCCTGGCCGATGAATGCGCCGTCGAGCGCGATGCCTTCATCGAGCAGATGTTCGCCCGCGGCATCGGCTGCAGCGTGCACTACATCCCCCTGCATCTCCAGCCCTACTGGCGCGAGCGCTACCAGCTCACGCCCGAGCAGTTCCCGCATTCGCAGAAGGCCTACGAGCGCACGTTCAGCATCCCGCTGTACACGGCCATGACGGATGCCGACGTGCAGCGCGTGATCGCCGCCGTGCGCGAGATCGCGTTGCGCTGAGGGCAGGGCGCCGGGAATGGCCAAACGCCTGTTCGACATCCTGGCTTCCGGGCTGGGCTTGCTGCTGCTCTCGCCGCTGCTGCTGCTGGTGGCGCTGTGGATCCAATGGGACTCGCCGGGACCGGTGATGTTCCGCCAGGAGCGGGTGGGGCGCTTCGGCAGGACCTTCTTCATCCACAAGTTCCGCAGCATGCGCGTGGATGCGCCGGCGCTCGGGCCGCAGATCACCATCGGCGAGGACCCGCGCATCACGCGCTCGGGTCGTTTCATCCGCCGCAGCAAGGTCGACGAGCTGCCCCAGCTGTGGGACGTCCTGCGCGGCGCGATGAGCCTCGTGGGGCCGCGCCCCGAGGTGCCGCGCTATGTGGCGCTGTACCCGGCGGACCTGCGGGACATCGTGCTGTCCGTGCGCCCGGGCATCACAGACCCGGCGTCGGTCGCCTTCCGGGACGAGAGCGAGCGCCTGGCCGCCGCGGCTGACCCGGAGCGGGCGTATGTGGAGGAGATCCTGCCGCAGAAACTGCGGCTGTCGGCGGCCTACATCCAGACGCGCACGATGCGGTCGGATCTCGCGCTCATCCTGCGGACCGTCGGCCTGCTGGGCCGCGCCTAGGCGCCGACGGCCCTCATTGCGGCCGCTGTGGCGCCAGGACGCTTCCGCGGCCGGTGCTGCGGCACGGCGGCTGCGAGCGGGCGCTCGAGGGACGCCGCAGCGGGCGTTCCATCCAGTGGACGGTCGCTCCCTGGCCGCGGCCCTCAGGGCCTTCGGCCTCCAGGGCGATGCGGGTGAGCTGGAAGCCCTGCGCCCGCCAGAAGGCCTGGGCCCGGGTGTGACAGTCCAGCACCATCAGCTGCCATCGGTTGATCCCGGTCCAGCGGCGGGCCTTCACGCTGAGATGCTCGAGCGCCTCGCTGCCCAGCCCCTGGCCGGTGGCGTCGGCCTGGATCATCAGCAGGTCCAGCAGTGCCGTTCGCGCGTCAGGCACATGCAACAGGACTTTGGCGACCCCACACACCTTGCCACGCTTCACCACCGCAAACACCTGCAGCTGCTCCGGGGTACAGGGCATCGAGGCGCTGCGCATGAAGAGCGCTGCGTCGGTGGGGTGGTACAGCGACCGACGCCCGAAGGTCGGGTGGCTGCGCAGCACGGCATCGACGATGGCCAGGTCGCCAGGCCGATCACCGCTGAGGTGTCGAAGCTGCAGGGGCATGGAAGGCTCCGGAGAGTCGGGAGAGGCAGGGTTCTCACTATCCAACCGAAACGTTGCTCGAATGTAGCGCTGAAGGTATCGGAATGAAACAGGGGACCGGGCCTGCCGCGTCCGCGGGCGAGCCGGCCGATCGCCCGGCAGTGGCCCGTGGGGCGGTGGGGGCGTGCCTGTCAAAATGCGGGCGCCATGATCAGTCACTCCCATCTCAATCACCTCGAGGAAGAGGCCATCTTCATCCTGCGCGAGGTCGCCGCCGCCTTCGAGCGCCCGGGCCTGCTGTTCTCCAGCGGCAAGGACTCCTGCGTGGTCCTGCGCCTCGCCGAGAAGGCCTTCAAGCAGCGCGTCTCGGGCAACGAGTTCAAGGGCAAGCTGCCCTTCCCCCTCGTGCACGTGGACACCGGCCACAACTTCCCCGAGGTGATCGAGTTCCGCGACCGCCGCGTGGCCGAGATGGGCGAGCGCCTGGTGGTCGGGCACCTGGAGGACTCCATCAAGAAGGGCACGATCCGCCTGGCGCATCCGCTGGAGTCGCGCAACGGCCACCAGACCGTGACGCTGCTGGAGACCATCGAGGAGCACCGCTTCGACGTGCTGATCGGCGGGGCCCGCCGCGACGAGGAGAAGGCGCGCGCCAAGGAGCGCATCTTCAGCCACCGCGACAGCTTCGGCCAATGGCAGCCCAAGGAGCAGCGCCCCGAGCTGTGGAACCTGTTCAACACCCGCATCCGCCCGGGCGAGCACTTCCGCGCCTTCCCCATCAGCAACTGGACCGAGCTCGATGTGTGGCTCTACATCCAGCGCGAGAACATCCCGCTGCCGCAGCTCTACTACGCCCATGAGCGCCAGGTGATCCGCCGCAAGGGCCTGCTGGTGCCGCTGACCGAGGTGACCCCGCCCGAGGCCGGCGAGACGGTCGAGACCGCCACCGTGCGCTTCCGCACCGTGGGCGACATGACCTGCACCTGCCCGGTGGAGAGCGATGCGGCCAGCGCCGCCGACATCGTGGCCGAGACCCTCACGGTGACGGTGAGCGAACGTGGCGCCACGCGCATGGACGATCGCACGTCCGACGCTTCGATGGAGCGCCGCAAGAAAGAGGGCTACTTCTAAGCCCACCCCCTACGCGCTTCGCGCGCCCCCTCAAGGGGGCAAGCCCGATGGCCCGGCAAAGCCGGATCCACGGGCTTCACTCGGTGAATACAGACAGCAGATTGAGCAAGCCATGAGTGCAGTTCCCCACTTCGAGACGGTCCACCAGCAGGACGTGGACACCCAGCACCGCGCCCTGCGCTTCCTGACCGCGGGCAGCGTGGACGACGGCAAGAGCACCCTGATCGGCCGCCTGCTGTTTGACAGCCGCGCCATCCTGGCCGACCAGCTGGACACCCTGGAGCGCCGCGCCGCCGGCCAGCCCATCGACCTCTCCCTGCTGACCGACGGCCTGGAGGCCGAGCGCGAGCAGGGCATCACCATCGACGTGGCCTACCGCTACTTCGCCACCAAGGCGCGCAAGTTCATCATTGCCGACGCCCCGGGCCACGAGCAGTACACCCGCAACATGGTCACCGCCGCCGCGGGCAGCGATGCCGCCGTGGTGCTGGTGGACATCACCAAGCTGGACCTCACGCAGGCCGAGGTGCCGCTGCTGCCGCAGACCCGCCGCCACAGCCTGCTGGCCCACCTGCTGCGCGTGCCCAGCATCGTGTTCGCCGTCAACAAGATCGACGCCCTGGCCCCCGAGGCCGCGGGCGAGGGCTTCGCCAAGGTCAGCGCCGCGCTGCGCCGCTTTGCCGAGGAAGCCGGCATCACCGTGACGGCCATCGTGCCCGTCTCGGCCCTGAACGGCGACAACGTCACCCAGCCCCTGGACGCCCCCTGGTACCACGGCCCCTCCCTGCTGCAGGTGCTGGAAAGCCTGCCCACGGCGCAGGAGACGGTCGAGGGTCCGCTGCAGCAGCCGGTGCAGTACGTGAGCAAGGAAGGCGAAGGCACGGGCTACCAGCCGCGCACCTTCTGGGGCCGCATCGCGCAGGGCCAGGTGAAGGCCGGCGGTGAGGTCGAGGTGCTGCCCAGCGGCGTCAAGGCGATCATTGCCGAGGTCCGCCGCGCCGGCGAGACGGTGGCGCATGCCGTGGCCGGCGAGTCCGCGGGCCTGGTCTTCGACCGCCAGGTGGACGTGAGCCGCGGCGACTGGATCGTCGCCCCCGGCAGCGCCGCGCCGCGCCAGCAGTTCGAAGCCACGCTGGCCTGGCTGGATACCGAGGCCGCCCAGATCGGCCGCAAGTACTGGGTGCGCCACGGCAACCGCTGGGTGCAGGCGCGCATCAGCGCCATCGAGCACCGCCTGGACATCCACACCCTGGCCGAGACCGAGGCCCACGAGCTGGCCGTGAACGAGATCGGCCACGTCGTGGTCGAGCTGCAGGCCCCGCTGCCCCTGGCCGCGTACACCGAGAACCGCGTCGCCGGCGCGCTGATCGTCGTCGACCCCACGAGCAACCGCACCTCGGGTGCGCTGCTGGTGCGCTGAGCGGGCGAGCCGGCGCTCGCGTCCGGTGATGGCACCCGGCGTTGGCGCGCGGCGTTTGGGCCCGGCGCTTGCGACGGCATCCGCCAGGGGCCGCTCACGGAGCGACACCTCGCACGCGCACGGCCGGCACGTGCATCGCAGCGTTTACGATGCGGGGTCGCCGAGGGTCCACCGCGTGCTCGCAAGCCGGGGTGGCGAGCCCGGCCCCTCTTTCCTGACACGCGCACCATGACCGATCAAGCCTTCCCGGACGGCCGCCCGGGCCTGCCCTCGCCGCTGCCCCAGACGATCTGGCTGACCGGCCTCTCCGGTGCCGGCAAGTCCACGCTGTCCCGCCGGCTGGACGAAGCCCTGCGTCAGCGGGGCGTGCCCTGCAGCGTGCTCGACGGCGATGTGCTGCGCACGGGCCTGTGCCGCGACCTCGGCTTCAGCGAGGACGACCGCCGGGAGAACATCCGCCGCGTGGCGGAAGTCGCGCGGCTGATGAATGCGGCCGGCGTCACGGTCATCGGGGCCCTGATCTCGCCGCTCGTGCGCGATCGCGCCATGGCCCGCGAGATCGTCGGGCCGGCGCGCTTTCTGGAGGTGCATGTTGCGACGCCGCTGGCCGTCTGCGAAGCCCGCGATCCGAAGGGCCTGTACCGCAAGGCCCGCGCCGGCGAGTTGAGGGGCTTCACCGGCATCGATGCCCGCTATGAGGCGCCCGAGGCGCCCGACCTGCGCCTGGACACCGGCGTGCTGGACGAGGAGACCTGTCTGCAGCAGCTGCTGAGCCTGCTGGACGCGCGGGGCCGCTGACGGCACCGGCGCGCGGGCAGTTACCGCTCAGCGAGCGAGGTTCTGCCAGGCCTGCTGCAGCTCCGGCGGCAGCCGGTTGTCGTAGTAGCCCTGGCGCGGCACCTTGAAGGCCTGCGCGTCGGTGGGCGTGCGGTAGACGCAGAAGATGCCGGAGTAGGCCGACAGCTGGTGGGAGACGGCCAGGCGCACGTAGTCGGCCTGGCTGCCCAGCTGCTTGAGCTGGTGCGGGTGCTTGCTGCAGTCGGCGTAGACCAGGGCGACGATCTCGTAGCGGTTGGCCTCGGCCAGGTCGTAGAAGAAGGTCGGGTGGTAGTTGAAGAAGCCGTGATCGAAGCAGCCCTGGTTGGGCAGCGAATGCATGATCACCCCCCCGGGCTTCGTCAGCTCGTGCAGGGACTTGAAGGCCTGGTACTGGTTGAAGACGTGCTCGGTCGTCCCGATGTTGGTCACCACATCCCAGCTGTGCGGCGGCAGGCCCAGCGGCTCGTTCAGGTCCAGGCTGAGCGCCTGGGGCGTGCCATGGAGGTCGACGGCCGTGTAGTCCTCGTAGTTGAAGACCAGCTTGTAGAACACCTTGCAGATGTCGAAAGGCTCGGTCGGGGGCTTGGTGTCGAGGATCTGCTGCAGCTCGGCCTTGAGGGCCTGGCGCCGCTCGGCCGGCACGTCCTGGAACTCGTCGATGAGGATGAGCAGCTCGGCCGGCACCACGTCGTAGAACCAGTTCTGCTCACCGAACTCCAGCATGCGGATGGGTTCACCCGCACCGATGAACTTCTGGCGTCGCAGCGAGATCAGGAGCTGGATCAGGGAATGGGAGAGGGCCATGGGGGAGTGTCCGCAGGGTGAGGTTCAGTCGGCAGGCGCGTGGCCCCGGGCCAGGGCACGTGCCAGGTGGAGCGCATGCTGGCGCAGCTCGGGGACGGCCGTGGCCTCCCAATGCTGGGCACGCAGCAGCGGCCCGACGTAGCGCAGGCCGCGCTGGGGGCGGCCTTGTGCGTCGAGCAAATGATAGTCGGCGTCGGTCAGCAGGCCGAGACCGAGCGGGCAGGGCAGCAGGCGGCCGTCGGCGGCCAGGGCCGGGAAGAGCCCGCTCCGGTCCTGGGACAGGCGGCTGCTGGGCCCCGTGCAGTTGAAGATCCGCCGGACGGCGAGCGTCTGCAGGGCGTCCTGGCCGCGCGGCTTCCACTGCAGCGCCAGCTCGGCACCCGCATCCTGCACGCCCTGGAGCCGGCCGGCCTGGAGGCGCAGCCGGCCCTCGGCCTGCAGGCGCTGCACGGTGGCCATGGCGCTCGGCGCGGCGCGGTGACGGTGCACGTCCCAGTAGACCTGCAGGTGCCGCAGGAAGCGGCGCCGCTCCGGCAGGGGCAGGCGCTGCCACAGAGCCGGCGTGCGGGCGCGCATCGCCACCCAGAGATCACGCCAGTCCTGCGGCGCCTGGAGCTGACGGGCTGCGTCGCGCAGCGCTCGCACCCAGGCGCGCACGTCGGACCCGGACAGCCAGTCGTCCGGCGTGTCGTAGGCCGGGGGCTGGAGTTCGTTGTCCCGGTGCGGCAGGGGCGCGATGCCCCGGCGAGACAGGCACAGCACCGGCCCGCGATGCCCGGCGTGGTCCAGGCTGACGAGCAGGTCCAGCATGGTCAATCCCGCCCCGATGATGGCCACGGGCGCGTCCCGGTCGAGGCCGGCGCACGCGTCGGGTTCCCAGGGATCGCGGACATAGCGGGGCGAGGCCAGGGCCGCCAGATCCGGGTGCGGATCCGCGGGGGCGAAGTGCCCGAGGGCCAGGACCACGTCCTGCGACTCGGCGCGCGCGCCCTGCGCGTCGAACAGCGTCCAGCCGCCCGCGTGCGGCGCCAGGCGCGTGATGCGGGCGACCTGGTGCTCCCAGGCCACGTCCGGGCGGCGCCGCACGGCCTCCTGCAGGCGGGCGCCCAGGTACTCGCCATACCAGGAGCGGGGGACGAAGGACTTCTCGGCGGCCGGGCGCCCCTGGGCCCGGAGCCAGTCGACGAAGTCCGTCGGACGCTCGGGATGCCAGGCCATGCGGGCCGCGGGCACATTGAGCAGGTGCAGCGGGGACTGCGTGCCGTAGGCCAGGCCACGGGCCAGCGGCGCGCCCGCATTGAGCAGCCGCAGGCGGGCACCGCCCGGCAGCTGCTCGAGCAGATGGGCGGCGAGGGCGGTCCCCGAGAAGCCGCCACCGATGATGGTGACGTCTCGCATCAGTGCGCGGTCTTCAACGGCTGGATTCGCAGACGAGATAGATCGTCGAGCACAGGTCGGGGTACTGCTGGCCGAGGGCGTAGCAGCCGTCCAGGTAGGCGGGGCTGATGATGTCGGTCTTCAGCAGGCGGTCCCACTGGAAGTTCGCCAGGGCCTTGAAGAAGATGCCGGAGCGATGCACCACCCGCAGGCCGGCGGCCGTGGCGTCGCGCTCGAGCGTGTCCAGCGCGTAGGTGCAGCGGTGGCCGTGCTCGGCCTCGGCGGGCGTGACCGCGCTGTTGTGCGAGATCAGGCCCATCTTGACGGCGATCTGGCGCGACGGGGCATTGGCGTTCGGGCAGGCCAGGAAGAAGCGGCCGCCCGGCGCGAGCCATTCCTCGTTCACGCGGCGCAGGACGCGGACGGGATCGTCCAGATGCTCCAGCACATGCGTCATGACGATGTTGTCGTAGCGGCGAGGCAGCTGGACGTCCTCGAACAGGCCGGGCACCAGCGTCACGTCGGCGCCCAGACGCTCCCGCGCGACGGCCAGGGCATCATCGGCGGCCTCGACACAGGTGACGTCGTCGAAATGGGGGCGCAGCCGGCGGGTGAGATCGCCCTTGGCGCAACCCAGCTCGAGCAGGCTGCCCTTGCGGAAGAAGGGTTCGAACGAGCGCACCATGTAGGGGTGCATGACGTCGTAGTCGAAGCCGTAGGAGTAGCGCGAATTCTCCGGAAGATGGGAATCCGCCATTTCCGCGTTGTAGTCGCGGCGATTGTCTTGTTGGGCCATCGGGCTCATGCCTCCCAGTAGTGGGTCTGTTCCAGCACCTGCTGGTAGTCGGACTGCGTCACGCCCACCACGATCTGGTCCCAGTAGCGGCCCTTGCGGAAGAAGTAGTTCCGCTTGCGACCTTCCTCTTTCCACCCCAGCTTGCGCCCGCAGTACATGGCGATCGAGGCCGCGTTGTACTCGATCATGCCGCCATCCAGGCGCATGAGGTTGAGCTCCTCGAAGGCGTAGCGCATGGTCGCCATCACGGCGTCGACGCCATAGCCCTTGCCACGGTGCGAGCCGTCGCCGATGACCAGGCCGTGCCAGGCGTGGCGGTTGCGCCAGTCGATCTGGACGATGCTCGAGATGCCGATGGGGATGCCTTCGGGGGTGCACACCATGAAGCGCTGGTTCAGCTTGTCGGACTTGAGGTTCTCGAACCAGGCCCGGTGGAAGTTCATGGAGCTGGGGAAGTGCAGCTCACCGATGGCGTCCTGCGTCACCGGGTCGTTGGCCCATTGGTGCAGGAAGGGGAGGTCCGCCTCCTCGATGGCCCGCAGCGTCAGGAATTTGCCCTGAATGTTCATTCACGTCTCCAGGCGGGCCACGCCGAATCCGTCGCGCCCGAATTTGTTGCCGTTGTAGAGCAGGTAGATCTGGTCGCCGACCCGGCACAGGTGGGGGTAGCAGATCATCTCGGAATCCCAGCCGTCCTCCGAGCGATCCAGCGCCCACTGTGAATCGTCCCGGGTCCAGTTGACGAGGTCAGTCGACCAGGCATGGCCCAGTCGATAGGCCCGGGCGGGATTGCTGCGGAAATCGGTGGCCTCGCGATAGCAGAAGACCATGTGGTAGCGGCCTTCGTGCTCGATGACGGTCGGCAGCGCCTGGCATTCGTCGTCGCCCAGGCGGTCGGCGATGATCTGCCGCCCGTCGCGCTTCCAGCTCATGCCGTCGTCGGTGGAGGTGGCCTGCGCGATCTTGTAGACGCGCTCCGCCTCCTGCCGGTCGGGGTTGTCCATCCACCGGGTGCCATGGATGTACCACATCTTCAGCACGCCGCCGGCGCGCAGCACGAAGGCGTCGCCCACCAGGAAGGGCTCGTGCAGCCCCGGGGCGAGCACCGGCCCGGCCCCGCACTTCTGGAAGGTGAGGCCGTCGTCGGTGCTGACCGCCCGGCCGATGGCGGCGTCCGTCGGCACGGACTTGCGGCGGTTCCAGCCCGTCGTGAACGCCAGGACGCGGTCGCCGTCCCGCAGGACGTTGAACGGGAAGATCCCGTGTTCATCGAAGGTGCCCAGCCCGCCCAGCTCGATGGCCGGCGCCTGGGACACGCCCAGCAGCCTGCTGAAGTCGAGGCTGAAATCGGCATAGCCGACGTGACTCACGAACTTGCCCAGGTCGTCCTGGGCACGCGCGGAGAAGTAGACCCGGACGCGGTCCTGCAGGACCAGGGCCTGCGGGGACTGGGCGAAGCCGACCGGTGCGAAGGGCAAGGGATGGCGGTGGGGATCGTAGATCTTCCCGAGCTTTTTCCAGCGAGCGCTCATGAGCAGGACCAGTGATTGACGGGGAGTGAGTTCATGGGCTTGGGCTGCGCGCGGTGGCCAGGCCGAATCCGTGCCGCCCGAACTGGTTGCCGATGTAGAGCATGTGGAGTTGGCCGTCCAGCTCGAAGACATGCGGATAACCGGCAGACTCGCTGTCCCAGCCTTCCTCGGAGAAATTCAAGCCGGCCATCGAGTCGTCGCGGTGCCAGTGCACCAGGTCCTCGGACCAGGCATAGCCGATGCGGTAGCCGCGCGCGTTGTCCCGGAAGTTCACGCTGTGCTTGAAGCAGAAGAACATGTGATAGCGGCCGCCCCACTCGATGACGTCGGGGCTGGCCTGGCACTCGTCGGCCTCGAGCACATCGGGCAGCAGGTCCCGGTGGTCCCGCTGCCACGCCAGCCCGTCGTCCGACACCGCATGCCGGATCTTGTAGACGGCCTCGACGCGCCCGTCGATGCGGTGCCACTTGGTGCCGGCGACGTACCAGAGATGCCACTGGCCGTTGAAGTGCCGGATCTTGGGCCCGCTGATGACGAAGGGCTCGTGGACGTCGCTGGTGATCAGGGGGCCGGGGCCCAGGCGCTCGAAGGTGACGCCGCCATCCAGGCTCTGCGCGATGCCGACGGACACCGTGAAGGGAATGGACTCGCAGCGCGTCCAGCCGCCGTAGTAGGCGTACAGGCGGTCCTCCCGGGCGATGACGGAGACCGGGTAGACGCCGAACTCGTCAAAGGTGCCGCGGGTGCCCAGCGGCAGGATGGGCTCGTCGGCGAGGCGGACGATCTTGCGCAGGTCGTGGCGATCGAGGTCGACGAAGGCCGTGTGGCTGACGTAGCTCCCCTGGGGGTCCGGCGCCGGGCGGCAGGAGAAGTAGACCCGCACCACGTCCGGGAGAATCAGTGTGGCGGGCGCCTGCGCGAACTCATGCAGCCACCAGCGACCCGGGTAGTCACGCGGGTCGAAGATCTTTCCATGCTTGATCCACTCGAACATGGGCGCTCAGTAGTATTTCTTGGTGGCAATGGCGAGCAGGCTGGCGCAGTACTGCGGCGTGTCCTCGCCCAGCTGATGGAAGGCTCGCACGGCGGCATCGCCCAGCTCGATCATCTGCCGCTCGGACAGCGGCTTGAGATACAGGCCCTTCATCTCCAGCACCTTCAGGCCGGCCTGCTCGCAGTGGTCGCGCATCATGTCGACGGTGTACAGGCGGCGGTGGCCCACCTCGATGTCCTTCGGGGCCATCTGCTCGTAGGTGGGCAGCAGGCCCATCTGGAAACCCGCACGGCGGTTCAGCGACATGCAGTTCGGGGCGGTGATGAAGATGAGGCCTTCATCGCGCAGCAGGCGGCTCAGCTGGACCAGCGAGGCCACCGGATCCTCGACGTGCTCGATGACGTTCAGGAACAGGATGCGGTCATAGCGCTTCTCGGTCTGGAAGTCCTCCAGCAGCGCGTTGTGCACGGGAAGGCCGGGGAGACGGCGGTGCAGCAGCTCGATGTTCTTGGTCGAGGGCTCCACCACCTCCATCGTCGGGAAGATCGGCAGCAGCCGTTCGGTGGAATAGCCGTCGCCACAGCCGACTTCCAGTGCGCTGGCATTGGGCTTCGCGTACCGGGCAATGATCTCCATCTCGCGCTCGATCATGAGGCGATCCATGTAGTCCCCCTTTTCGTAGAAGGCATTGATGGACTCGAGGTGGGCGATCTCTTTCTTGTTCATGGTCATGGCGAGTGCGGGTGTCGTTGACGATGCGCTGGCGGCGAGGTGCATTAGTGGAACACAAAGCCCCGGTTCAGCATGTCCTGGATCGTCGGGAGGTCATTGAAGGCGAGGACGTCAATGATCGAGAGCGCGGGCACGTGAGGGTGCGGGCCTTGCGGGTAGGTCGGCAGCGTGGACTTGAGAAACTTCAGCTCGATGCCCTGCGCGGCGAACGCCGCGGGCTCGTACAGCTCGACTCCGCCGGTGGGATTGATGTAGGTCGTGGCGCCGAGGGCCTTGCAGATGGCGAGGACGCGCTCCTGGCCGCGCAGTTCGTGGTCCGCATCGACGGACGATGACACCCGCAGCTCGCAGGACAGTGCCAGCCGCGAGTGGACCTGGCGCAGCGAGTGCAGGAGGTAGTCGAACAGCCGGTTCTCGTCGAAGAGGACCAGCTCCTCCAGCCAGGCCTTGAGGGCGGGAAACTGGGGCGCGAGCCGGTAGGCCTCCGTCAGCTGCGCCAGCAGCTTGCGCCGGTTGAAGTCCTGGGCGAGGTGGCGATCCCGGATGTCCAGCGCGTCCGAGCCGGCGGCCAGCGGAAGGGAGAAGGTCACCGGCTCGCCGTTGCGGAGCAGGCGGTTGCGGTTGATCCAGCCCTTCTTCGTGTACTTGATGTTGTCGTACACGACGAAGCAGTCCACCTGTCCCATCAGCTGGAAGTAGCCGATGTAGGGCAGGAAGTAGGGCTGCATGATGGCGACTCTCATGGGCGTGCGGCGCTCCTCAGTCGGCCAGCATGATGGCCACGATGCGGTCGATCACGGCAGGATCGAGGTCGGGGTAGATGGGCAGGCACAGGACCTGGTCCGCGGCGGCCGTGGCCACCGGGAGGTGGTCCCGGTGCGCCGAGGGCAGGCCGCGGTACATCGGGAAGCTCGACACCAGCGGATAGAAGTAGCGCCGCGGATGGATGCCGTGGGCCTTCAGCTTGTCGTAGACCGCATCGCGGCTGCAGCGGTGCTCGGGGCGCACGAGGATCGGGAAGTAGGAGAAGTTCGTCTGCGCGTCCGGATCGTGCGCCAGGCAGTGGATGCCGGGCACGGCGGCGAGCTTCTCGCGGTAGAGCTGGTCGAGCTGCCGGCGCTTGGCAATGGCGGCGTCCACATGCTCCAGCTGCAGCAGGCCCAGCGCGGCGTTGAACTCGCTCATCTTGCCGTTGATGCCCGGGGCGATGACGACGGTCTCGTCCACGAAGCCGAAGTTCTTCAGGTGGTCGATGCGCTTCTTGGTCTTGGCGTCCGGGCAGATGATGGCGCCGCCCTCGAAGGTGTTGAACACCTTGGTGGCGTGGAAGCTGAGCACGGAGAGGTCGCCGTGGTTGAGCACGCTCTGGCCGTGGTGGCGCACGCCGAAGGCATGGGCGGCGTCGTAGATGACGCGCAGGTTGTAGGTGTCGGCGATGCGCTGGATCTCCGCCACATTGCAGGGCCGGCCGTAGCAGTGGATCGGCATGATGGCCGTGGTCTGCGGCGTGATGGCGGCCTCGATCTGCGCGGGGTCCAGGTTCAGGCTGTCGGGCTCCACATCGACGAACACCGGCTTGATGCCGTTCCACAGCAGCGAATGCGCCGTCGCGACGAAGGTGTAGGGCGTGGTGATGACCTCGCCCGTCACCCGCAGCGCCTGCAGCGCCGACACCAGCGCGATGGTCGCGTTGGTGAACAGCGAGATGTAGGGCACGCCGAGGTACTCGCACAGGGCCGCTTCCAGCCGCTGGTGGAAGGGGCCGCAGTTCGTGAGCGTCTTGCTGTCCCAGACTTGCTTGAGGAGCGGAAGGAACTCTTCCAGCGGCGGCAGGAAGGGCTGGGTGACGTAGATCGGCTTGTTGCTCATGGCAGGGGACTCGGGCGGTGCGGTGGGCGGTCGGTCGGTCGCGGAGGAGATCAGGACGGGATCGGCTCGCCGATCTTCAGGAGGTGGGCGCTGCTGCGCTGCAGGGCCTCGTGGTTCTCGTACATCCACCAGACGGCGTCGCCGAACTCGGTCTTGTCTTCTTCGCGGGGCAGGGCGAAGACGCGCCCGGAGACGTCCGTGGCGCGCAGCTGCTCGGCGAGGCCTTCGCGGGTGCTGTCCTCGTCGATCAGGCGCATCGCCACCTGGAAGTAGTCCTCGTCGGTGGTGCTGACCAGCCAGTCCGGCATGCCCACCATGCGCAGGACGTCGCGGTCGCCGATGCTCAGCACTTCGTTGGCCACATAGGCCACCGTGGGGATGCCCAGCAGGCAGGTGTCCACGGTGCTGTTGGTGTTGCCGAAGGGGAAGGCGGCCAGCGCGAGGTCGCACTGGGCCAGGTGTTCGAGGAACTGGCCGTAGGGGCGCGGCGGATGCAGCGTCATGTGGCGGAAGCGCGGGACCAGCAGTGCCTCGACCTGGTCGTAGGAAATGCCGCTGGCACTGGCGAAGAAGTGGAAGTGCAGCGGGCGGCGGCTCTCGCGCTCCAGGCGCTCGCACAGCGCGAGGAAGCGGGGAGAGAGCTTCATCTGCGAGCTGTTGATGGCGATGTGCACCTTGCCGTCGTCCGCGTGGCCGCGCACGATCTTGCTGACGTCCAGCTCTTCATGGGGCGTGAAGGTGCCGGCCGCCGTGCGCTCCAGGACCTTCATGCCGAACTCGTGGGCGGCCTCGCCATGGCCGGCCTGCACCAGGCTGTAGTCGATGGTGTCCATCATCGCGGGCGCCGGATGGCCCAGCGTCATGAACTGGATGGGCGCGAAGCGCTGGGCCGCCATCACGGGCGTCCACTCCGACATGCCGAGGCTCGGGTAATAGATGACGTCCGGCTGCAGGCGCACGAGTTGCGCCGCCATCGCGGACAGGGCGGTGATGCCCCGCAGCACGACGACCTCATCGAACAGGACCGAGGTGTCCTCCGTGTAGTAGTCCTCGTGCACCAGGCAGATGACCTTGAAGCGAGCGCGCAGCTGCTCGATGCTGGAGGCGTAGCTGCGATGCATGGCGTGACCGCAGCGCATGCGCTCCGCGACGACGACGAGCACCGGCTTGTCGGTCTTGCGATAGGCCCGGCTGCGGCTGCGCACGCCGTTCACCTCGCCGATGCGCCGCCAGATCGTGTTCAGCGAGGCCTTCAGGGCATGCTTGTCGGGGCTGTCGGCATAGCTGCAGTGCATCCAGGCCGACGACAGTCCGAGCAGCGCCGTTGAGTTGGGGGACATCGTGGCCTGGCGCAGGCGCTCGTGGGCAGCGAACAGGAGGCGCCGGTTGGCCTCGCCAGTGGCGGAGTGCACGAACGGCGACGTCAGCCAGCCCATGGTCAGCATCAGCTGCCAGTCCGGCGGCAGCTGGACGACCGCGTGGGTCAGCTCCGGCGGCAGCTGGTCCAGTGAATAGAAGAGCGACAGGAAGAAGGCCTGCTGCCCCGTCATGGTCAGCGAGCCGTCGGGCGCCGTCTTGGCATGGAAGCGCATCAGATGGGCCGGGCCTGCGAAGCCGCTCAGCTCGAAGATGGCCTCGAGCGTGGCCTTGCGACCGCACAGGGCTGCGAACTGGGACTCGGTCAGCAGGAAGTGCGGCGAGTTGACCAGGCAGGTGACGGCCGCCGCGATGCGCGTATAGAAGCCGCGGCGGGCCTCCGGCGTCGGGCGCGGGCTCAGGACACCGATGCGGCCCCGGATGGCGGCGAGGAAATCAATGAGCTGGACCAGCAGCTCGGCGCCCTGAGACCATTGCTGCGTATAGGCCGCTCGCTCCAATTGTGAGACGAGCACCAGTCCGTTGGTCTGGGCGGGAGGGGCGTCCGGTACAGGCTGCGAAGACATGGCTGACGATGGATGTTCGGCTGGAGGTGAGGCCGCGACGGGAAGCCCGGCCGCGGCGAAGGATGGGAGTGTGCCAGACTGAAGGGGGCCAAGTTCCCCCTCCGATCAAGCGCCGGGGACTCGTCTGGCGGAGCATCGGGGGCGCCGACTTTCGTGGTTCAGGGTAAGTCCGCACCTGCCGGCGCGAGGCCGCATGCCTATTAGGAGCCTCGTTGTTTTTGAGCGTCAGGTTGGACGAAAAGTGTACGGAGCGCTTGCCGTGGTCTCCGAATTGGCGCAAGGCCTCTGCTATGCTGAGCGCAACCTATCGAGTCTTGTCGCAATGACGACCAGCGCGGACAAGGTGGGGGACGCGATCACCAGCATCGTGGGGGAAGCTTGAGGTTTGGCAACTGATCCGGGCTTTCACTTCGTTGACGCACCCTTGTGTTTCGGCATAATGGCGCGGCGCTGATCTGCGCTAGTTCGCGAATCTAAGTTCGTGTTGCAATATTCTTCGGAGAAATGATCAATATGAAAAGCTTCACCATCAAGGCGCTGGCTGTTGCTGCTGCTTCGGTGTGCGGGTCGGCTGCTATCGCTGGTACCGCTTCCGTGCCCGCTGGCGTGACCACTTACGCCGTTGAGGCCCTGACCAGCACCACCGCTGTCACCCTGCCCGTCCTGTCGTACAAGATGGGCGTGGCTCGTACGAGCGCCCAAGACTTCACCGTGGTGATCAAGCCCGTTGGCACCAGCACCTTTGATGGCACCGTCTGCAACAGCGCCAAGCCCGCTACCGTGGCTGCCAACGCTGTCAACGACATCACCGTCAGCCTGAAGCGTGCTTCTTCGAGCGAGTGCGCTTATGAAGTGGACATCACCAACGCTGCTGGTTCGGACACCAACCTGACCCTGAACTTCACCGGCCTGAAGCTGGCGTCGCACGGTCTGGCTGCTGGTGGTGCCGAGAAGGTCACCGTCGGTCTGTGGGACCTGGGCGAAACCGCTCGCATCGACAACAGCGCTGACCTGACCGTCACCGTTGCCAACTCGGCTCAAGCCGTGAGCATCCTGGCTGGCACCGACACCGGCACCACCGCTGACGTGGACAACACCAACGGCCCGCTGTTCGGCTTCTTCGCTCAGAACAACGACACCGCCACCACCGCCAAGGCTGCCTTCGTGGTGTCGAACAACCCGAACGGCTACAAGATCGCTGACGGTTCCACCCCCTACGATCTGGCCAACGTCAACCACGCCACCAAGGTGTCGGTGACGATCTCCGGTGACTTCGACGGCGCTACGCTGACCAACGGTGCCGTGACCGGCGTGTCCGTGGCTCCCCTGACGGGCACCCCGACCGTGACCATGACCGGCACGACCGCTGCCAAGTTCGACCTGCTGCCTGCCAACTTCAACGCTGGCGTGGCTAACCAAGTCGTGAACGTGACCTTCGTGGCTTCGGGCACCAAGTCCCTGGGCACCGCTCGTTCCTTCGGCGTGTCCGCCCTGGTGGACAGCGTGGTCGGCGCTGACGAAACCGTCGCCAACACGAACTTCTGGACGTGGGATGCCAACGCAATCGAACTGCGTGCCGCATTCTTCAACAACGACATGAGCGGTGGCAACTTCACCCGCTTCTTCTTCCAGAACGTGGGCGCAGACGCTGGCTACAGCGCTACCTGCCAGTCCGACGCTACTGCGAACGTCGTGTCCTACGGCACCGCCAAGACCGGCACCCTGCGCGCTGGCCAAACCGCCATCAACGCTGCTGACGTCTGCACCTTCTCGGGTGGCAAGCGTGGTTCGATCACCTTCGTGGTGAACGCACCTGCCAAGAACGTGAAGGGCGTGTACCAGCAAGCCGTGAACGGTCTGGCCGCTGGCTACCTGCCGCTGGAGCGTCCGTACGCTGGCAAGACCTACTAATCTCAGGTCTTCAGACTTACGTCTGGCAAAAGGGCACCTTCGGGTGCCCTTTTTTTGTTTGGCGGGTGCTACGGATGTATCCAGCTGAACAGCGTCGGGGGCTGGTTTCATCCGTGCCGGCCGGGGCTGCTGGGATTCATGCGGGCCCGTGAGGGCCTCGGCGCATGAGGGGTGCGCGGCAGGATGCCAGGGCTGCGCTGCTGATCTGGCGGACGCCCGGGCTGATCCCGTCGACACCCGCCGGGAGGCTTGCGGTGAGAAGGCGGAGCTGCGTCGGCAGTGACGCACCGGGCCGCTTGCAGGTGCTCGCGTGGATGCCCGCGCAGGTGCCCCGCAGGTGGCCCCGCAGCGCGACCCAGGCGTCAGGCGGTGGCCGGCCTTCTGGCTGACATCCTGCGTGACGTCGTGGGGGGGCGTCATGGGTGACGTCATCCGTGGTGCCATGGTGGTTGCTGACGGGCCGGTCTCGGCGCATGCCTTCCGAGGGTATGCGATGCCGATGTCATAATGCGCCCGTTTCCGGACCCTGAGCGCCCTATGCAAACCTCCGTCGCTACCTCTGCCCCCCGTCGATCCACGCGCGGCTTCACGCTGCTTGAAATGCTGGTGGTGCTGGTGATCGTCGGCATGCTGCTGGGGCTCGTGGGCCCGCGGGTCTACAAGATGCTGGACCGTGGCAGCGCCACGACCGCCAATGCCCAGATCCGCCTCCTGCGTGGCCAGGTGGAGAATCTCCGCATGGACATCGGCCGCTACCCGACGGCGGAAGAGGGCCTGGGCACCCTTCTGAAGGCGCCGGCCGATCCGGCCACGGCGGCCCGCTGGCGCGGTCCCTACCTGGACGATGTGAGTCTGCCTCTGGACCCCTGGGGCACGCCCTATCAGTACAGCGTCCCCGGACGCGATGGCCAGCCCTATGCGCTCTACTCCTTCGGCGCCGACCGCAAGGCCGGTGGCACCGGCGACGATGCGGACCTGGGGCTGCTGCCGCCGCAATAAGCGATTGCTTCCATGAGCCGGTCACGGCGCGGCTTCACGCTGCTCGAAGTGCTGGTGGTGCTGGCCCTCCTGGGCCTGGCGGCAGGCGTGGCCGCGCCGCGGGCCATGCAGGCGATGGCAGGCGCCCAGGAGCGCGGGTGGCGTAACGACGTGATGGCGCGCATCGAGTCCCTCCCGGCGCGCGCCTTTCTTTCCGGGCAGCCCATCAGCATGACGGCCGAGGCCCTGCTTCGCGAACTGCCGCCGCCCCGTGACGGCATCACCCTCGAGCTGCGTCAGCCGCTGCGCTACACGGCGCTCGGGCTGGCCGTGGGCGGGGAGCTGCGCCTGGCCTTCGATGCCCGCCCTGCCGAGCGCTGGCGTGTGGAGCCGGCGACGGGCCGCATCACGGTGACTCCCTGAGCGGCCGCCCATGAGACGAGTCCCGTCCCTGCCGGCGCGTGGTGCGCGAGGCTTCAGCCTGCTGGAAGCCATCGTGGCGCTGACCATTCTCGGCACCAGCACCGTGGCGTTGATGGCATGGCTGCAGCAGAGTCGCGACACCCTCCTGCGCGTGGAGCGCGCGCGCGACGAAGCACAGCTGCAACTGGACGCCCAGGCCTGGTTGCTGACCCTGAATCCCTCCCTCCGCCGCGAAGGCGAGGTGGACCTCGGCGGCCTGCAGCTGCGCTGGACCAGCGAGCTCGTCGGTCCCGAGCGGGACGAGAACGACTATGGCGGCAACCTCCAGCCGCTGTGGCGGCTCGGGCTCTACCGCATCCACGCACAGGCCCGCCGGGGTGAGGTGACGGCCAGCTGGGTGCAGACGCAGGCGGGCTGGCGGCAGCGCGACCAGGTCGGCCTGTCATCGGGAGGGCCGTGATGGCTGCGCGGCATCTTCAGGCGCGTCGACACCACCCTCCGCGTGCGTCCCGGGGGCTCACCCTCCTGGAGCTGATGGTGACGCTCATGATCGTCTCGATGGCGGTGGGCCTGCTCGGGCAGCTGATGCACCAGATGAGCCAGGTGGAGCGTCGCCTGGAGGAGGAGGGCGCTTCGCCTTCCGTGCACTGGGCCTCCCGGCTGGCGCTGCGCGGGATGGTCGAGTCCGCGCTGCCCGAGTTTGTCAGCCGCCCCAATTTCTTCACCGGCGATGCCCGCCAGGTCCGCCTGGCCAGTGCGGAAGCGCTGGAGTTGCCGGGCAGTGCCCAGGGGCGGCTGCAGCTGCGCTTCGAGGGCTCGAGTCTGCCGGGGGGTGAGCAGCGCCTGGTTCTTGAACTGGAGGGAGCGGGCGGCATCGATGCACCGGCACCGCGCCCGACCGTGCTGCTGAGCTGGCGAGGGGAACCGGGCCGCATCGACTACCTGGACGAGCAGGGCCGCTGGCAGGTCCAGTGGCCCTACGACCTCGAGGTGCTGCGGCGGCCGCCGCGCGTGATGCGCCTGCACCTGCCGGCGTCGCAAGGGGGGGATCTCTGGCTGAGCATCGCCACCACCCAGGGGCCTCGGCCGAGCCTGGCCGACTGGATGCTGCAATGAAGCGCCGCGCGTCTCAGCAAGGCTATGTGCTGCTGCTCGTGATGGGCATGCTGGCGGTGGCGTCCTTCGTGGCCCTGCGCTTCGCCGAGCGCATGGACCTGCGGCGCCAGGAGGCGCTGGGGCTGCGCCAGTACGTGGAGGCGCGGACGCTGGCCCAGGGCGCGCAGGCCACGGCGCTGTTCTGGATGTCCACGCATGCGCTCGCCCCCGCTGGCCATGGGCGGGATGGGGAGGGGCTCCTGCGGGAGGACGGCACCTGGTACGCGATGCCGGACGGCGCACTGCTGCAGGTGCAGGACCATCGGGGGCTGCTGTCAGTGAATGCGCTGAACCGGCCCGCCATGACGCAGCTGCTGCGGGGCACCGGGATGAGCCTGCAGCAGGCAGACGCGGCGCTGGATGTGCTGGAAGACTATGTGGACGTCGACAACCTGAAGCGCCTCAACGGTGCCGAGGCCGACGACTACCGGCGCCTCGGGCTGCCGCCGCCGCGCAACGACTGGCTGATGAGCCTCGGAGAGCTCGGCAACCTGCCGCACTGGGGCGGCGAGCCGGCCCGCCTGCAGACCCTGCGAGAGCTGTTGCACACCGACGTCGACAACCAGTTCAACCCGAACACCGCGCCCATGGCGGTCCTGCGGGCGCGCTTCCCGCAGGCAGACGAGGCGCAGCTCGCCCGGCTGGAGGGACTGCGGCGCCAGCAGGGGCTGCCCAACGGCCGCATGGCGATGGCCGCGATCGGCCTGCCACTGGACCAGGACGACTACATCTACGCGCCTGGATTCAGCTCCCGCCTCCGGGTCTGGGCACCCGGTCTGCCCAGAGCCCTTGAGTACAATGTCCGGCTTGTTCCGGCCGGGGCCGCGCCCTGGATGATCCTCGATCAGCAGACCGTTTCTGCCCCCCTTCACACACCTGATGAGCGCCGTGCCATCCCGAACTTTCCTGCCTCGCTGGCGCAGCGCCCCTGAGGGGAACGTCCCCGTCGTGCTGGCACTGGAGGGCCTTCGCGGGCTGCCTCAGCGCCGGGTCGGGCGGCTGGCCGTCGTCATCGCCCGCAGCCGGTGCCGCCTGCGCTGGTTCCGGCTGTCCACCCTGCCGGCGCACGAACGCCTGGCTGCCCTGCGCATGCAGGCCATGGCCTGGCAGCCCTTCGAGGACAGTGGCTGCGCACTGGCGCTGTTGGGCGACCAGGGCCTGGCCGTCTGCTGGGACCGCCGTGCGGCCCGGCAGGCGCTGGACGAGGCGGGGCTGGACGAGAACCGCGTGCAGTGGCAGCCGGAGCCCCTTTTCACGACGCCCGGCGAGGACGGCGTCCGCCTGCTCGAAGGTGCCGACGGTGTCGAGGCGCAGCATTGGCAATCGGGGCAGCTGCGCAGCAGCCAGTGGTGGGCGACGCCCCCCGATGCCCGGGCCTGGTCTCACTTCCTGCATGCCGCTTCGCTGAGCGGCGTCGATCTCCCCACGCCGGTGAAGGCGCCCCTGCGCGCGCGCCCCTGGACGCCCGTGGTGGATCCGCTGGGCAGCACGGGCAATCGCCAGACCGAGCGCCGTGTGGTGCTCGCCTGCAGCATGGCCCTGGCCCTGTGCTTCGGGCTGGCCGGGCGACAGTGGTTCGGCCTGCACATGGCCGATCGCCAGCTGGACGAACGATTCGCCGGGCTCAGCCAGCGTGCCGAGCAGCAGGCGCAGTCCCGCCGCGAGGCGCTGGACGTGGCACAGCAGCTGCGGCTCTACGACCGGTGGCTGGCCAGCCCGCTGCCCGTCGAGGTGGCGGAGCACCTGCGCGACACCCTGGCGGGCACCGGCGCCGTGGTGAAGACGCTCGACCTGCACGAACAGCAGCTGCGCGTGGGCCTGCAGGCTGGCCCGTCGGTGCAGCGGGCCACGCTGATCCGCGCCCTCAGTGCGGGCGCCTGGTTCCGCGATGTCACCGAGGCCCGCGCCGACGACGGCGCCGGCCTCGTGGTGCTGGACATCCGCCTCGACGGCCGACGCGCGCCCGCGGCGGCCAGCTTCGCCGACGCCGCCGGCACGCCAGGCACGGCCGGTGTGCCGACGGCGGCACCGACCGCCGCGGCCACGGTGCCACCGCCGGCTGCCTTCCCGGCGAACGCACAACCGGCAGGCACCGGCAATCCCTTCGCGACGCCGGCCCCGGCGGCCGCTCCCGGGCAGGCAGGCGCGCCGCTGGCGGCCGCGCCGCGGCCTGCGGCGGTTGCGCCGGCCGCGCCGTCCAAGCCCGCGCCGGGCCCGAAGCAGCCGCCGGCCACGGTGCCTGACTTCCCGCCGGCCTCCGTCTTTGACGCCATCCCCACGCAGAAATGAGCGCGCTCTCTTCCTCCTTGCTCACCCAGTGGGCACAAGCTCGCGCGGAATGGGAATCGTCCGCCCGTCTGCGGATCGGCCTGTGGTCCATGCTGGGCATCGCCCTGCTGTGGCTGCTGCTCGTCCTGCTGGATGCCGGCGATGCCAGCGCCCAGCGCATCCTCACCCGCGAGGCCGAGCTGCAGCGCCTCACCAAGGCTGCCAAGGGCGACCTGTGGGGCCAGCGTCTGGCGCAGGGCAAGGAGCAGCTGGCGGCCCTCGAGAGCATGGTCTGGTCCGAGCCGGAGCTGGGCCTCAGCGAGGCCGCCTTCCAGGACTGGCTGCGGGAGGTGAGCACCCGCCTGGGTCTCAAGACCCGCGAGCTGCAGGTCTCGCGCGTCGAGCCGGCCAAGCTGGATCAGAAGGACCCGCTGCCGCCGGGGACCACCCTGTTGCGCGCCCGCCTGGTGGTGGACCTGCAGCGCGCCGCCCTGTTCAGCTTCCTGGCTGAAGTGGCGCGCAACGAGCGCAGCATCGTCGTCGAGCGTCTCATCATCCGCGGGCAGTCGCAGCCGGCGGTCGCCGAGATCGAACTGCGCGCGCTGGCGCGCCGCCCGGGAGTCAAGCCTTGAAGCTGCAACAACTGACGCCCTGGCTGCTCATCCTCGGGGCGGGTGCCGTGGGCGCCCTCCTGTCGCCCGGCTACCAGCCGGAACAGGCCCTCGTGGGCGGACGCCAGGATGTCTGGGAGCTGCCCGACCTGCCGCGCCACCCCGATGCCGTCGGGCAGGCGCTGGCCGTGAGCACCGCGCCGATCTTCGACCCCGAGAAGCCCGTGAATGCCGTGGCCACGCCCGTGGAAGACCCGGGCTGGCGCATCGCCGCCTTCTTCCGGCGCGGCAAGGCCAGCACGGTGCTCATCCAGTTCAACGCGCCGGGCAAAGCCGCAGTGCAGCTGAAGGTGGGCGACAAGCTGCCCAATGGCGAACGCATCGCCGCCATCGAGGACAGCGAAGTGCTGGTCCGCAAGGGCAAGCAGACAACGAGATATGGAGTGGAACGCCGTGAATGAACGCCCGATCAACTGGCCCCTGGGCTGGAGCACCGCTGCCGGCCTAGCGGCAGCAGCGTGGCTTGGCGGCTGTGCGCCGATCAACCCGGTCCTGCCGTCGACCATGCAGGCGGACACCTCCGTGAAGTCCCAGGCTGCGCAGCAGTCCGGCGAGTCGCGCAGCCCGGGCCTCAGCGTGAGCGAGGCCCCGCGTCCGCCGGAGACGGCCGCCAGCGCGGTCGCCGGCCCGGTGGTGGAGACGCCGCGCTTGCATGACCCGGTGCTGGCCGCGGCCAACATCCAGCAGCTGCCGCTGCCGACCTTTGTGCAGCTGATCTATTCGGAGGTGCTGAAGAAGTCGATCACGGTGCATCCCGCCGTGCTGCAGCGCCAGGACCTGGTCACGTTCCGCACGGGCGAGGGCCAGACGGCCTCGCAGATCGAGCAGGCGGTGCGCGTGCTGCTCAAGAACTACGGCCTGTCGGTGCTGGACGTCGGCGGCCTGGTGCGCGTGGTGCCGGACAACGCCTCGCTGGGCGACCTCCCGGTGATCCAGTACGGTGCCGCCACGCCCGACGTCCCGCAGCCGCTGCGCCCGGTCTTCCATCTGGTGACGCTCCAGGCCGTGCGCCAGGTGGACGTCATCAGCTGGCTGCGCACCATGTTCGGCGACCGGGTCACGGTGTCCGATGACGCCGGCCGCAACGCCGTGCTCATCAAGGGCAATCCGGACAACGTCAAGGCCGCCCTGGAGGCGGTCGCCGCGCTGGACCAGCCGGCCATGAAGGGGCGGGCCAGCCTGGCGCTGAACCCCTCCTACTGGTCGGCCGAGGAGCTGGCACGGCGCCTCTCCGACGTGCTGGGAGCCGAGGGCTACGCCGTCCATCCGGTCGGCACGGCCGTGACGCCCGGCGCCGTGCGCTATCCCATCATCCTGCTGCCCATCTCCGCGCTGAACGTCGTCTATGTCTTCGGCAATTCCGACGCCGTGACGGCCCACGTGGCCGAATGGGCACGCACGCTGGACCGCCCGAACGAACGGGGCATCGGCAAGTCCTTCTTCACCTATGCGGTGAAGCACAAGGACGCCGAGCTGCTGGCCCAGACGGTCGACCGCATCCTGTCGGGCGGCAACCGCCCGGTCAGCGCCGGCGCGGCCGCCCCGGCCACCGGCGCCTCGACCGCGTCGTCGGGCGACAGCAGCCGCCTGAGCTCGGTCGTGGTCGACAAGTCGACCAATGTGCTGATCTTCCAGGCACGGCCGGAGGAATACGGCCAGATCTCCTCCCTGCTGCAGACGCTGGACCGCCCCACCAAGGCCGCCCTGATCGAGGTGACGGTGGCGGAGCTCTCGACCGATGACTCCAAGGACCTGGGCTTCGACTGGCTGTCCCAGTCCATCAGCATCGGTGGCGGGGCCAAGGCCGTGCTGAGCAACAACTCGTCCGCGGTGACGCCGGGCGGGGGCCTGGGGGGCGGTGGCAACCTGCGGATCTTCAACGGCGCCGGCGCCATGCGCCTGGCCGTGACGGCGCTGGCCTCCACCAACCGCGCGACCATCCTGTCGAGCCCGCGCCTGATGGCCCGCAACGGCGAGACGGCCACCATCCAGGTGGGCCAGGACGTGCCCATCCTCACCTCCCAGCAGACGACGGCCGTCGGCGGCACCACGGCGCCCGGCCTGCTCCAGACCGTCCAGTACCGCAACACGGGCGTGATCCTCAAGATCAAGCCGGTCATCCATTCCGGCGATCAGGTGGACCTCGACGTCACCCAGGAAGTCAGCGAGCTGGGCACGACGGACGTCGGCATCACGACCTCCCCGACCTTCAAGACCCGCAAGATCGACACCAAGCTCACGCTGCGCAACGGCTCCACGGTGCTGCTGGGCGGGCTGATCTCCGAGAACGGCTCGCAGACCTCGAGCGGCATTCCCTTCCTCAAGGACGTGCCGGTGCTGGGCAGCCTCTTCGGCAAGCAGGGCCGCAAGGGGGATCGGCGCGAGCTGATCGTCCTCATCACGCCCTACATCGCCAACGACGCGCACGACGCCGAGCTCATCACGGACGCCTTCCGCAAGTCGCTCGGCAACTGGGCGACGCAGACCAAGCCGCTGGCCCCACTGCCGCCGGGCGAGGCGAGCCCGGTGGTCCTGCCGGCCTCGGCTCCGACCTCCGGGAAGTGACGATGGACCAGGATTCCCGTCAGCCGCCGCCGTTTCAGCAGCGCCTGGGCGAGCTGCTCCTGCAGGCCGAGGCGCTGCGCGAGCCGGAACTGCAGGCGGCGCTGGCCTTCCAGGCGGCCCATGGCGGCCGGCTGGGCGCCGTGCTGCTGCGCATGGGCGCCCTGACGTCCGACAGCCTCATGCCCGTGCTGGCCGCCCAGCTGGGCCTGCCCTGGCTGCGCGGGGCCTCGCTGGCCGAGTCCCTGCTGCGGGCGGGGCTGGCGGAGCTCGGGCCCCAGGGCATGCGCCTGCTGGGCGCCGGCCTGCTGGCGTGGCGGGATGCCGATGGCGCCTGGCAGCTGGCCAGTGCCGATCCCCTGCGGGCGGACCTGGCCGAGGAGGTGGCGCAGACCGCCGCCCTGGCCGACGCGACCTGGCACCTGATGTCCGACGGCGAGTTCGAGCAGTGGGCCCAGCGCCTGCGCATGAACGCACTGAGTCTGCACGCCCAGGACGAGCGCACGCTGCGGGAGCTGGCGGAGGACGCGCCGGTCATCGCCTTCGTGAACAACCTGGTCGCCCAGGCGGTGGAGGCCCGCGCCTCGGACATCCACCTGGAGCCCGGCGAGCGCGAGTTCGAGGTGCGCCTGCGCATCGACGGCGTCCTGCACCGTCGCCAGCAAGTGGACATGGCACGCTATCCGGCCGTGGTGTCCCGCATCAAGCTGGTCGGCGGGCTGGACATCGCCGAACGGCGCCTGCCGCAGGACGGCCGCATCTCGACCCGCGCGGCGGGCGTGGAGATCGACATCCGTGTCTCCACCATCCCGGCGGTGCATGGCGAGTCCGTCGTCATGCGCCTGCTGCCCAAGCAGGTGGCGGACCTCTCGCTGGAGCGGCTGGGCCTGCGTCCCACGCAGCTGCAGCTCTTCCGCCGCTGGCTGAACATCCCGAACGGGCTGGTGCTGGTCACCGGTCCGACCGGCTCCGGCAAGAGCACCACGCTGTATTCCGCGCTGGCCGCCACCAATGACTTCACGCGCAAGATCGTGACGGTCGAGGACCCGGTCGAGTTCCGCCTGCCGCACGTGATCCAGGTGCAGGCGCAGCCCGAGATCGGCTACACCTTCGCCCGCGCCCTGCGCGCCTTCCTGCGCCACGACCCGGACGTGATCATGGTCGGCGAGATCCGTGACCGCGAGACGGCAGAGATCGCCATCCAGTCCGCGCTCACCGGCCACCTGGTGCTCGCGACGCTGCACACCAACGACGCACCGTCGGCCATCACCCGGCTGATCGACATGGGCGTCGAGCCCTTCCTCGTCGGGGCCGCACTGCGCGCGGTCATGGCGCAGCGCCTGGTGCGCCGCCTGTGCGCCCAGTGTGCGCAGGACGCCGAACGCCCGGCCCTGCTGAGCGACGCCGACTGGGCCCATGCCCAGGCGGACGCCGCGGCCGATGCCGCGCTCGCGGGCGCTGGCAGCCCGTCGGCGCGCTGGCGCCGGCCCATGGGTTGCCCCGCCTGCGGCCACACCGGCTTCTCCGGGCGCATCGGGCTGTACGAGATGATGGACGTCGGTCCGGCCATGCAGCACGGCATTGCGCAGGGCCTGGGCGTCGGCGAGCTGGAACGCATGGCCAACGAGGCCGGGCGCCGCAGCCTGGCCCAGGAGGGCGCACTCAAGGTCCTGCAGGGTCTCAGCACCATGGATGAGGTCTACCGGGCGACCGGCACAGGAGCGGCTCCCTGATGCGATTCGACTACCGGGCCCGCGATGCCGAGGGACGCGAGACGCGCGGCCGGCTGGAGGCCGCGAGCGAGGCCGCGGCCGTGCGGGCGCTGTCGGACCAGGGGCTCACGGTCGTGCAGCTCCAGGCGGAAGCCGGCGCCAAGGCCGCGCCGCGCCGCCGTGGCGCCATCACCCGGGCCGACCAGATCATGCTGCTCCAGGAGCTGGCGACGCTGCTCAAGGCCGGGGTGTCGCTTGGCGACACGCTGCCGAGCCTGACGGAGGCCTACGCCCAGCATCCGCTGGGCCCTGCGCTGGCCGACATGCATGCCCAGGTGCGGGCCGGCGGGCGGCTGTCGGCGGCGCTGGAACTGCCGGCGCTGAAGCTGCCGGGCTACGTCCATGCCCTGACGCAGGCCGGCGAGGCCAGCGGCCAGCTGGCCCGGGCGCTGTCGGACGCCGCGACCCAGATGGAGCTGGACCGCAAGTCGGGCGAGGCGCTGCGCAGCGCCCTGATCTACCCCAGCCTGCTGGTGTTCGTGGGCATCGTGGCCGTGTTCTACATCTTCATCGGCGTGGTGCCCAAGTTCGCGCCCATGCTGCGCAATGCGCGCGCCGAGGTGCCCGACATCTCGCGCTGGCTGATCTCCTCGGGCGTCTTCGTCAAGGCCAACCTCGGCGTCGTGCTGGGGGTGGGCGGGGCGCTGCTCGTGCTGCTGGCCGTGCTCCTGGCGCAGGCGCCGGTGCGCCACTGGCTCTTCCAGCGGATCTCGCGCTGGCCGGGCATCGGCCCGTGGCTGTACCAGATGGAGATCGGCCGCTGGGCGACGGTCCTCGGGACCCTGCTGGACAACCGCGTGGCCATCGTGCCCGCCATGCACCTGGCCGTCGGGGCGCTGCGCCTGGATGCGATGCGGGCCGGCCTGGAGCGGGCGGCGCGCTCGCTGCAGCAGGGCGAATCGCTCGCGCAGGCGCTGTCGGCGCAGACCTGGTTCCCGCCGACGCGCATCAACCTCGTGCGGGTCGGCGAGCGCTCGGGCGAGCTGCCCCGCATGCTGATGGCGCTCGGCGAGGCGCAGACCGAGAGCGCGCGCACGACGCAGGCCCGCCTGCTGTCCCTCATCGAACCGGCGGCCATTCTCATCATCGGCGGCCTCATCGGCTTCATCATGACGGCCGTGATGATGACCATCACCAGCCTGAACGCTTCGATCTGAGCCCGCGGCCCGTGCCGCGGCCGGGGTCGTCAGGGCGGCGAGGCGTGTCGCCGGGCGGCGGCGTCGAGGGCCTCGGCTTGTGCCGCCGCCAGCGCGTCGATGGCCGCCCGTGCCGCCACCGGCAGCTCGCCGGCGTAGCGCTCGATGCGCCCGGCCCCGGTACGGGTGAGCGCCTGGGCCAGGGCCGCGTCGTCGACGGGCTGCCCCGGCGCCAGCCGTTCGAGCTGTTGTCGGAGCGCGCCGCGCGGGTCCTGTTGCAGGTCTTCCTGGGCGCACAGGCTCCAGTTCACCGTGGGCTGCCGCACGAGCCAGCGCAGCTGGCCGGCGCACTGCTGCAGGGCCCGGGCGAGGAAGTCGTCCAGCGCCGCGTCCGGCAGGGCGGTCTGGCCGTCCAGGCGATGCGTCTGGATCATCTGCCGCCACATCTTGCGGTTGGAGTGGAACACCGCGGTCGGGTCGCGGAGCATCCAGACGATGGGCGCCCCGGGCCAGCGGCGCAGCAGCGACTGCAGCCGGAAGGTGTGGTTCGGCGACTTCAGCAGCATGGGCCGCGTCGCACCCTCCTGCGCCAGGCGGCACAGGGCGAGGAAGGTCTCCAGGGAGGCCAGCCAGCGGTCCTCGGCGAGCCAGTGGGCGCCGTCCAGCGTGTGGGCCAGTTCACCCAGGCGTTCGGGCTGCAGGAAGGCCCGATAGGCCGAATCGACGCCCATGGACAGCAGGGCGAACTCATCTTCCTGCGGGGACCGCGGGCCCACCTGCAGGCCATCCATCGGCCGCGCGATGGCCACGTTGCGGGGCGGCGCTCCGAGCAGGGCGAAGCTGCAGGCGCTCATGCACTGCCAGGTCTCCGGCGTGGGCAGGCCGGTGGCGGCCGCCAGCAGCTCGTGCATCACGGTGGTGCCGCTGCGCCAGGCGCCGAGGATCAGCCATGGTGCGGGCTCCGGCGGACGCTCGGCCGGCAGCCGGCCCTGGCTCAGGCGCAGGTTCCAGGTGTTCCAGTGGCTGTTCCAGCGCAGGCCGGCGCGGGTCGACAGCGGCAGGCGCGACCAGGCGGCGGGCGGCTGCTGCAGCCAGGTGAGCAGGGGCTGACTGATGGGAAGCATGGGCGTGGAGTCTGCGAAAGCCGCCGGGGCGGCGGGGTCAGCGGGGGAAGAGGCGCTGGCGCGCGGCGTCCGCCTCGCTGAGCTGCGCCTCCAGCAGCTGGCGCAGGCGGTGGCTGTCCTGCGGCCGCTCGGCGCTGAGGTCGCGCCGCTCGCCGGCATCGAGGGCGAGGTCGAACAGCTGCTGGGCGCCGGTGGCGCGGTCGAGGACGAGCTTGAGCGTGCCGTCGATCACCGCGTACCGCCCCCGCTGCAGCGGCGCGAAGCGGCTCTGGCGCTCCATCGCCATGGCGTAGACCGGGCGGGCGGGCAGCGGAGCGCCTTCCAGCGCCGGGCGCAGGCTGCGGCCGTCCGTCCGGGGCAGAGGTGGGGCGCCGCCGAAGTCGGTGATCGTGGGGGCGACGTCCGCCAGGCTCACGGGCGTGTCCACCTGGCGGCCGAGGCGCTGGCCGGGCAGCTTGACGATCAGCGGGACGCGCAGCACGTCGTCGGTGAGGATGTCGCCGGCGTGGCCCAGGTAGCCGTGCTCAAACGATTCGCCATGGTCCGACGTCACGATCACCAGGGCGTCGTCGAGGCGGCCCGCCTCCTGCAGCTGGGCGAGGAAGCGGCCGAGCGCCTCGTCCGCTCCCATGATGCTTTCCTGGTAGCGCAGGCGGTGCTTCTGCACGAGCGCCTGCTGGCCGCCGGAGAACGCGGTCATGCCCAGCTGCTGGGACCAGCGCGAGAGGTCCTCGCCCGGCAGTAGCTTGCCGCGGGTGCTGGCCGGCGGCAGGAAGGGGTCGTGCGGCGGCAGCGTGTGGATCCAGGCGAAGGCCGCCTCCCGCGCACGGATGGCCGCGAGCGCCGGCTCGTAGGTGAGCTCCGGCGGGTAGGGGTGCGTGCTGCCGTGCAGGTAGACGTCCAGCGTGTCCAGGAAGGGCACGAGGCTGGACAGCCAGAACGGCAGCGTGCTGTCGGGGAATCGGGTCAGCAGGATGCGAGGCTGGCTGCCGAGCGAGGTGGTCGGGGAGATGCGCTGGTCGTCGTAGCCGGTGTCCGTGCCGTGGTGGCGCGGGCTGGCAAGGATGTTGGCGCTGAAGGAGATCGTGCGGTAGCCGGCGTCCCGCAGCCGGTGCGCCAGCGACGGATCCTGCAGCGGCCGGGCTGCCTTCGCGACGATCTGCACACCCCAGTGGTGCCAGGGCAGGGCGCCGGTCTCCAGGGTGATCGTGCTGGGCGTCGTGAAGTTGGACGTGCTGTAGGCCCGCGAGAAGCAGGTCGCCTGCGTGGCGAAGCGGCGCAGCTCCGGCATCAGCGTGGGGCCGGTCCCGCAGACCCGGGCGTCGCCTTCGGCCAGGGTGTCGATGGTGATGAGGAAGATGTCCCTGACGGGCGGGGGCGCCGAGGGAGGGAGGGTGTCCTTCACCGGGCGTGTATCCGCGGTCGCTGTCGTGGCCAGCAGGCGAGGCGGCTGCCAGGCAACGGTCACCACAGCCACCGCGAGCAGCGCCAGTGCGAGCGACCGCAGCGACTGCATCAGCTGCAGCGCCACGCGGGCCATGCGGCCCGCCTTGCCTTGCCACAGCAGCCCGCCCAGCACGACCACGAGGGCGAAGGTGGCGGCCATTCGCCCATGCGGACTGAGGCTGATGTCCGTGCCGGTGCTGAGTTTCAGCCAAGCCCAGCCCGTGCCGCCCAGCTGCCACAGGCACACCCACAGGCAGGGGACAAGCACCGTGGCCCAGGCGGCGACGTCGGCGGTGGCGCTGCGCACTCCGGCGAGACGCATGACAAGACCCAGGCCCACGCCCACCAGAGCCAGTGCGAGGCACACCGCACCGATGAGTACGGCTGCCAGCGCCAAGTCGGCACCGAGCTCGGCCGGCGTGCGGAAGGCAACATAGGCGTCGATCTGCCGCAACAGTGCGAAGGGCAGCCAGAGCACCATCAGCGCGCTCTGGGCATGCCCGAAGAGCCGCCAGAGCGACGGCCGGGGCAGGTCATCACCCCGTTCGAAGGGAGCGCCGCGCCTCATTGAGGATCTTGCGGGTTCTTGCGGCGCAGCAGACGCTTGACGGCGTCGACGAGCCAGCGTCGCGCCACCATCCAGGCGCCCACGACAGCCGCGATCACCGGCGCCAGCAGCTGGAACAGCATGCCGCCAGCGTTCGGGTCGATATAGGCGAAGGCACCCGGGCTCGCAAGAAGGCAGGCCAGCCCGACGAGCAGGGATCGGCAGACGGAGGGCGGCACCTTGGGCATGGGCAGTCGGGTCAGATGAAAGTCGGCCATTTTAGCGGTGAGCTATAGAATCCCGGGCCGTTCACCGGCGCCCCCGTCCGCCGTGCCGCGGTCCGCTTGTGACCCATTGTTTCCATCTCTGTGAAACTCGCCCGCAACTCCCTTCTCAACCTGTTCGGCCTTGGCGCGCCGATGCTGGTCGCGTTCGCATTGACGCCCAGCCTGCTGCATGGGCTCGGACCCGAGCGCTTCGGCCTGCTGACGCTCGTCTGGGCGGTCGTCGGCTATTTCGGTCTGTTCGATCTGGGCCTCTCCCGCGCCCTCACGCAGCGCATGGCGCTGCTGCTCGAGCAGCGGCAGCTGGAGGCCGTCGGTCCGCTGGCCACCACGGCGCTGGTGCTGATGGGCGTGATGGGCGTGGTGGGCGGGGCGCTCATGGCGCTGGCCGCCCCCTCGGCCTCGCATTGGCTGCGGGCGCTGACCCTGCTTGACGAGGCCGTGGCGGCGACCATCGTGATGGCGGCGGCGCTGCCCTTCATCGTGCTCACGGCGGGGCTGCGCGGGCTGCTCGAGGCCTGCCAGGCCTTTCGTGCCTTGAACGCGATCCGGATCGTCATGGGCCTGTGGACCTACGTCGGTCCCTGGCTGGTGCTGGTGCTGCATGGCCCGGACCTGGTCGGCGTGACGCTGGCGCTCGCGCTGGGCCGGGTGGTCGGCTGTGCGGTGCATGCCGTCAGCGCCTGGGCGCTGCTGCCCGCGTGGCATGGGCGGGTCCGGTGGTCGCGCGAGTGGGTGAGGCCGATGCTGGCGTCCGGCGGCTGGCTCACGCTGACCAACGTCGTCGGACCCATTGCCGGCTATGTGGACCGCTTCATCATCGGGGCCACCATCTCGACCGCGGCACTGACGTACTACGGCACGCCGCTGGAGATCGTGAACCGGCTGGCCGTCATTCCGGGAGCGTTGATCGGCGTGCTCTTCCCGGCCTTTGCCGCGATGGACGGGCTGGCCGGCCGCGCGCTGTACCGCAAGTCGCTGTGGATCCTCACGGCCGTTATGCTGCCCATCTGCCTGGCGCTGGGCCTGCTGGCACGGCCATTCCTGACGCACTGGCTGTCGCCGGAGATGGCCGAGCAGTGCACGCTGCTGCTGCAGATCTTCGCCCTGGGCGCCTTCTTCAACAGCCTCGCCAACGTGCCGCTGACGTGGCTGCAGGGGCGCGGGGACTTCCGCTCGCCCGCGCTGATGTACTGCGTCGAGCTGCCGCTGTTCCTGGGCGTCTTCTGGCTGCTCTCCACGCACTGGGGGCTGCTGGGCGCGGCCCTGGCGTGGCTGATCCGCATCGTGGGCGACACCGCCGTCCTCTTCTACCTCTGCCATCGAGACCAGCGGCGGCTGCCGGCTCCCGCCGTTGCACAGGCGCAATGATTCGCAACAGTGGCAAGCGTTGGTGACGGCGGGGGGGCCGCTCCCGCTTCAGCGCCGGATCTCCGCCAGCAGGTAAGGGTTCAGGGCGGTGCCCCGCAGCCAGGCCGGCAGGTGCTCCACATAGGCCTGGATGAGGGCCCGCAGCGCCTTCAGCGCGCCGCGATGGCAGGCCTCGAAGCCGAAGTAGCCCCGCAGCGGCAGTGGCCGGAAGCCGGCGGCCAGGCCGGTGCCGAGGAACAGTGCCCGGCATTCTCCGTAGGACAGCAGATGGCTTCGGCCCCAGGGCGCGTGCAGGTTGATGCGGGTCCGGGCGTAGACGCGTTCGCGGAGCCGCACAGACCAGGTGCGGGGCGTCAGCGCGTCGCTCGGGCCGTGCTGGATGTCCATCGGGAAGCGCTTGTTCGGGCACGCGACGATGACACGGCCCCCCGGGCGCGTGACCCGCAGCAGCTCGTTCGCGAAGCGCTGACGCTGTGCCTCATAGTCCGGCGCCAGGGTGCAGTGCCCGTTGAGCGTGCCGATGTGCTCGATCACGCCCAGCGCATACACGACGTCGAAGCTGGCGTCTGCAAAGGGCAGGCGCGTGGCATCGCAGCCGGCGAACCGGCGCGGGTCCCGCTGCAGGCGCCGCCAGTGTCGTGCGAGGTCGGGCAGGTCGACGCCGACACCGTCCCCGCCCGCATCCAGGTGGCACTGCAGGGCTTGGCCGACGCCACAGCCCACTTCCAGCACCTGCCGGGCCCGGGTCTGCCGGAAATAGGGTGAGAGGAACGCCGCATACACCCGCGCGCCACAGGCCTCCTGCCCCAGGGCATAGTCCTCGCTGGTGGTGGCCATGGCGCAGCGGGTGAAGTTCAGGTAGCCCTCCGGGCCCTGATGGAAGGTCTGTCCGCAGTCCGCACATTGGTAGGCGCTGCGGCCGCGCGCCGTCAGCAGCGTTCGGCAGTCAGGACATTGGAGGGGCAGGGGGGCGGGCAGCGGATGGGACAGGCGCATTCGGGACTCGCAGGGCAGGGCGATGGCCCCGCAAGGGCAAGCCGGGCACCCGCCCCGGGCGCTTGCGGCGGCCCGAGATGGACTGTCTACAATGCCGCCGCTACCTGCCAACCCCTATGCCCAGTCCGCGCGTCACTCTCGTCACCCCTGTCTACAACCAGGCGGAATACCTCGCTGCCACGATCGAGAGCGTGCTGGCCCAGGACTATGCGGCGCTCGAGTATCTGGTCATCGACGACGGCTCGAGCGATGACTCGCTGGCCGTCGCGCGGCGCTACGAACAGTCGCACCCCGGGCGGCTGCGCGTCATCGCCCAAGCCAACATCGGGCAGGCCGCGACGCTGAACAAGGGATGGGCGATGGCCACGGGCGAGATCCTGGCCTACCTGAGCTCGGACGACTGTCTGCTGCCCGGCGCCATCGGCCGCATGGTCGAGGCCCTGCAGTCCCATCCGCGCGCGGCCGTGGCCTATTGCGACTTCTGGCTGATCGACGCTCAGGGCGGCCGCCTGCGCGAGGTGCGCACCGAGGACTTCGATGCCGACCGCCTGCGCGTGGACCTGGTCTGCCAGCCTGGCCCGGGGGCCTTCTTCCGGCGCGAGGTGTTCACACGCCAGGGGGGCTGGCGGGCGGAGTTGCGCCAGGTGCCGGACTTCGAGTTCTGGCTGCGCGCCTCCCGCGAGGGCGATTTCATCCGCGTGCCGCAGGCGCTGGCCGAATACCGCATCCATGAGGGTTCGGCGTCGTTCCGGGCCATGCCGCCCGCGCGTGCCGAGGAGATCGTCGGCGTCGTGCAGGCCTGCTGGGCCGCGGAGCCGGAGACCGGCCGTGCGCGCCTGGCCTTGGCCAAGGCCCTCGGGATCGCCGCCAAGAATCATGGGCAGTCGGGGCGCCTCGTGGACGCCCTGCGCACGTTCGCACGGGCGCTGCGCCTGAAGCCGTCGATGGCCGCCGACCTCGGCATCTGGCGCCAGCTCATCGTGGGCATCGTGCGCCGCCGCTGGTACCAGTGGCGCGCCGCCACCGGAGGGGCCTGAGCCATGCGCGGGCGACTCTTCTGGTTCGGGCTGCTGCCGGTCATGCTGCTGCTGGCCCTGGCGGCGCAATCCAGCGCGGGCCATGGCTGGCGGCTGTGGGCGCTGACCGGCGTCAGCATGGCGCTGCTCGTGCTCATGCGCACGACGGTCGTCTCCTGGTTCTACAGCTTCATGGCCGTGTTCTACGTGCTGGGCTGCTGGTTCAAGGTCATGGCCCACAGCGCCTCCGACCTTCCCTACGTCGAGCCGGCGGGCAACTTCTCCGGCTCGCCGGCGGAGTGGGGCGAGTACTACGAATTCGCCATCGTCATCGGCCTCGCCCTGTTCATCGGGCGGGTGCTCAGCCTCATGGTCTGGGACCGTCGCAAGCCACATGAGCGGCAGTGGGAGTTCCGCGCCGGCGGGGTCACCGGCGGGCAGTGGGGCGTGCTCGTGGGCGTGGCGGCGCTCTTCTACCTCGTGAACAACCTGGCGGCCTTCTTCGTCACTGGCGTGAATGCCCGCGTGACCCTGCCCTTCGCTTTGAACGCCCCGCTGGCCTTCATGGCGCTGATCGGCTTCGCGATGGTGCTGGCCACCTATGTGGCACGCGACGTCGCCGTGCGGCAGCGCATGACACCGACGACGGCCTTCGCGATCCTCATGGTCGCCTCGATTGCGTCCGTCTCCATGGCCAGCCGCGCGGCGGTCGTGATGCAGGCCATCCCCATCCTGCTGGCCGCGCACTACCTGCAGTCCCGCTGGGGCAAGCACCAGTTCGGCAAGCTGCCGGTGCTGATGCTGGGCGGCTTCGTGGCGCTGGTGCTGGTGGCGGTGTCAATCTACCGGGTGAAGGTCTTTTCGGGCGTTGCCGGCGCGGACGGCGAGATGCTGGGCTTCTTCCTGCTGGAGAGCGGGCTGCTCGTGGTGGACCGCTGGGTCGGCGCCGAGGCCATCATGGTCGCCGTGGCCGAGCCCGTGCGCTCGATGGACCTGTTCTGGCGCCTCATGGCCGAGGATCCGGCCATCGGCGTCGATTCGATCTACCAGCAGCTCTCGGGCGGCAAGTATGAGCTGCTCAAGGGGCTCACGTTCCTGACGCTGCCCGGCTACTTCGGCGTCATCAGCCTGTGCGGCGAGCTGTTCTGGGTGTTCGTGCTGGTGCTGGCCATGACGCTCCTCGGCCTGGCTTTCGAGGCCCTCGTGCGGCGGCTGTTGTGCCACCAGATGATTCCGGTGGCCCTCATCTGCGGCGCCGTCGCCAATGCCCTGACGCAGCTCAGCTTCCCGCGCCTCCTGGGACCTTTCCTGCTGCAGATGCTGCTGCTGGCGGGCCTGCTGGGGCTGCTGCTGCGCGGGCCCTTCGGTCTCGTCGAGCGCCGGCCTGCGCCGGACGCCGCCTGAGCGATCCCGAAACGCCCTTCACAACGTTCAGCCCCTCCTTCGCCATGACATCACATGACCCCCAAGCACCCAGCCGCGAGCAGCTGGTGCAGGCCATCCTCGCCCGGCTGGCGGCCGAGCACGACCGCGCCAAGGCCGCCTTCACGGCCTCGGCCAGCGAGGTCGGCGTCCGCTACTGCGCGATCGACGACCTGCTGCCCGAGGCCTGGGCCCGCCAGGTGAGCGAGGCCTTCCCGGAGCCTTCGGCCATGCGCCTGATGGACAGCTTCCGGGAGAAGAAATACACGTCCAAGGATTTCGACCGTTTCAGTCCGCTGATGGCGGACATCACCTTCGCCGTGCAGGACCCGCGGGTCGTCGCCGTCGTGGAGCGCATCACTGGCATTGCGGACCAGCAGCCGGATGCGCAGCTCTACGCAGGCGGGCTCAGCGCCATGGTGCAAGGCCATTTCCTCGGTCCGCACATCGACAACTCCCACGAGGCCAGCCGCCAGCGCTACCGCACCCTGAACCTGCTGTACTACGTGTCGCCCGACTGGGCCCTGGAGAACGGCGGCAACCTCGAGCTGTGGGACCGTGACGTGCGCCAGCGCACCACCATCGTCAGCCGCTTCAACCGCCTCGCGCTGATGGAGACGACGCCCACCTCGTGGCACTCGGTCAGCCCGGTCGTCGCGGCCGGCACGCGCCGCTGCGTCTCGAACTACTACTTCTCGCCGACGTCACCCACCGGCCAGCCCTACTTCAACGTGACCTCGTTTAGCGCCTGGCCGGACCAGCCCTTCAGGCGCCTGTGGGCCCGTCTCGACGGGCATCTGCGCCAGGGCGTTCGCAAGCTGGTGCCGCAGGGGCTGGGCCGCAAGGATGTCTACGAGGGGCCGCGCAAGTGAAGTCCGACGACGGGCGCCTGATGCTGTTCGCGCCCAATGTGCACACCGGCGGCGGACTGGTGCTGCTGAAGTCCCTGCTCGCGGCCTGGCCCGCGGGCCGTCCGCTGAGGGCGTGGCTCGACGCGCGCGCCAGGCACGACCTGACCCTGCCCGGCGGCGCCGAGGTGACGTGGGTGGAGGCATCCCCGCTGTCGCGCGCCCGGGCGCAGTGGGACTCGGCCCGCTCGGCCCGCGCCCAGGACCGCCTGCTGTGCTTCCACGGCCTGCCGCCGGTCTGGGACTCGCCGGCGCGCGTCGAGGTCTTCCTGCAGAACCGCAACTACCTGGGCGAGGTGGACCTGTCCACCTTCAGCCCCCGCACGCGCCTGCGCCTGCGCCTGGAGCAGTGGATGCTGCGCCGGGGTCGGGAGCGCGTGCACGGCTACTGGGTGCAGACGCCCTCGATGGCCGCCGCGCTGCGTCGCTGGTGGGGCCCGGTGCAAGGGCGCGCGCCCGCCGTGAAGGTGCTGCCCTTCCTGCCCCTTCAGCCTGAGGCACCGGCTGACGGCGCGGCCGGGACAGCGCCGCCGGTGCTGGACTACCTCTACGTCGCCGACGGCGAGGCCCACAAGAACCACCGCCGCCTGATCGAGGCCTGGCGCCTGCTGGCGGCCGAGGGGCTGCGGCCCTCGCTGGGCCTCACGCTCGGCGCGAAGGACCAGGCGCTGCGCGACTGGATCGACGCCGAGGCGCAGGCGCACGGCCTGCAGATCCGCCAGTTGGGCGTGCTGCCGCATGCGGAGCTGCTGGGCTGGTATGGCCGCTGCCGCGCGCTGGTGTTTCCGTCGCTGAGCGAGTCCTTCGGCCTGCCGCTGATCGAGGCGCGCCAGGCCGGCTGCCCGGTGCTGGCCGGCGAGCTCGACTTCGTGCGGGATGTCTGCGAGCCCGCCCAGACCTTCGATCCGCTCTCCGCCGTGTCCATCGCGCGGGCCGTGCGCCGCTTCGAGGGCTGCGCGCAGGCGCCGCTGGAGCCGGCCGGTGCGGCCGCGTTCCTGGCTGCCCTCATGGCGGAGCCGCAGTGAGGGTGCTGCTGCTGAGCCAGCACTTCTGGCCCGAGTCCTTCCGCATCAACGAGGTCGCGCAGTCGCTCGTGGAGCAGGGCTGCGAGGTCACCGTGCTGACCGGCAAGCCGAACTACCCGGAAGGGGCGATCTACCCGGGCTACCGCGTGGGCGGTGTGCAGACCGAGCGCCATGAAGGCTACGAGATCGTGCGGGTGCCGCTGTGCCCGCGCGGCGCCGGCGGGGCGCGCCGCCTGGTGCTGAACTACCTGTCCTTCATCTTCAGCACGGTGCTGATGGGGCCGTGGGCGCTGCGCGGCAGGCGCTTCGACGTGATCTTCGTCTACGGCACCTCGCCGATCCTGCAGGCCATCGGGGCCATCGTGCTCAAGTGGATCAAGCGGGCCGCGCTCGTGACCTGGGTGCAGGACCAGTGGCCGCAGAGCCTCGAGGTCACCGGCTTCGTGCGCAACCGGCGTGCCCTGGCCGCGGTGGCGGTGGTGGTGCGCTGGATCTACCGCCGCTGCGACCTGCTGCTCGTGCAGTCCCAGGCCTTCCTGGCGCCCGTGCGGGCCATGGCCGGGCACACCCCTGTTGCCGTGCACCTCAACCCCGGCGACCGCGAGCAGCCGGCCGCAGCGCCGCTGCCGGCGGCCCTGGCCGAGCTCCCGTGGGGCGAGGGCTTCCACATCGTCTTCGCCGGCAACCTGGGCACCGCGCAGGCGCTGGACTGCGTGCTCGAGGCCGCCGAGCGGCTCGGTGCGGACGCGGGCGTGCGCTGGGTGCTGGTGGGCAGCGGGGCGCGAAGCAGCTGGCTGCAGGCACAGGTGCGCGAGCGCAGGCTCGACCACGTGCTGCTGCCCGGGCGCTTCGACCCGGCCTGCATGCCGGCGCTGTTCGAACGCGCCGATGCCCTGCTGGTGAGCCTGAACCGGGGCGAGGCGCTGGCCCAGACGGTTCCGAGCAAAATACAGGCCTATCTGGCCGCCGGGCGGCCAGTGGTGGCCAGCCTGGACGGCGAGGGCGCACGGGTGCTGGCCGAGGCCGGCGCCGGCGTCAGCGCCCCCGCCGAGGATGCCGCGGCGCTGGCCGAGGCCGTGCGGGCCCTGCAGCAGCGCAGCCCGGCCGAGCGCGCGGCCATGGGCGAGGCCGGCCGCCGCTACTACCGCGCCCATTTCGATCCGGCGCAGCTGGCGCAGGATCTGGTGGGACATTTCGAGCACGCGTGTGCGCTGCGTCGAGGAAAGTGAAAGAGATGACATTGCAAGACACCGCCGGCCGCTGCCGGGTGCTGGTCCTCGGGGCCAGCGGCATGCTGGGCAACGCCGTGCTGCGCTGGTTCGCGCAGGACCCGGCCTACGAGGTCATCGGCTCCGTGCGCGGCGCGGCCGCCGCCCAGCGCCTGCAGGCCCTGGCGCCCGCGGCGACGCTGCGGGTGGGCGTGGACGTCGAGAACCTCGATGCCCTGACCCGCCTCTTCGCCGAGACCCGCCCGCAGGTGGTTATCAACTGCGTCGGCGTCATCAAGCAGCTGGCCGAGGCGGACGACCCGCTGACGGCCATTCCGCTGAACGCGCTGCTGCCGCACCGCCTGGCGCGCCTCGCGCAGGTGGCGGGCGCCCGCCTGGTGCACGTCAGCACCGACTGCGTCTTCGATGGCCGCCGCGGCGGCTACAAGGAATCCGACGCGCCGGACGCGACCGACCTCTACGGCCGCAGCAAGCTGCTGGGTGAGGTGGATTACCCCAACGCCGTGACGCTGCGAACCTCCATCATCGGCACCGAGCTGAACAGCCACCACGGCCTCGTGGGCTGGTTCCTCGCGCAGTCCGGTGCCGTGCGGGGCTTCACCCGGGCCGTGTTCTCGGGCCTGCCGACCGTCGAGCTGGCGCGCGTCATCCAGGCGTTCGTGCTGCCCCGCCCGGAACTGCATGGGACCTACCATGTGTCCGCCGCGCCCATCGACAAGCACGCGCTGCTGAGCCTCGTGGCCGAGGTCTACGGCCGCGACACCCGCATCGACCCGGACGACCGCCTCGTCATCGACCGCTCGCTCGACTCCACCCGCTTCCGCGAGCTCACCGGCTACGCGCCGCCGGACTGGCCGGAGCTCGTGCGCCGCATGCACGCCTTCGCCTGACCGCCCTCGAATCCAGAGATCCGCCATGTTCAAAGACAAAGTCCTCCTCATCACCGGTGGCACGGGCAGCTTCGGCAACGCCGTGCTCTCCCGCTTCCTCAAGTCCGACTTCGCCGAGATCCGCATCTTCAGCCGCGACGAGAAGAAGCAGGAAGACATGCGCATCGCGCTCAAGAGCGACAAGGTCAAGTTCCACATCGGCGACGTGCGCGACTACGACAGCGTGCACGACGCCCTCAACGGCGTGGACTACGTCTTCCATGCCGCGGCGCTCAAGCAGGTGCCGTCCTGCGAGTTCTATCCGATGGAGGCCGTCAAGACCAACGTCATCGGCGCCGAGAACGTCATGCGCGCGGCCATCGCCCAGGGCGTGAGCCGCGTGGTGGTGCTCTCGACCGACAAGGCCGTCTATCCCATCAACGCCATGGGCATGTCCAAGGCCATGATGGAGAAGGTGATGGTCGCCAAGAGCCGCCTGTGCGACCCCAGCAAGACCGTGCTCTCGGCCACCCGCTACGGCAACGTGATGGCCTCGCGCGGCTCGGTGATCCCGCTGTTCCTGCAGCAGCTGCAGGACGGCAAGCCCCTGACCATCACCGACCCCACGATGACGCGCTTCCTGATGTCGCTCGAGGAGTCGGTCGATCTCGTGCTCTACGCCTTCGAGCACGCGCGCCCTGGCGACATCTTCGTGCAGAAGGCCCCGGCCTCGACGGTGGGCGACCTGGCCGAGGCCATGCGCCAGCTGCTGAAGAAGGACAACGAGATCAAGATCATCGGTACCCGCCACGGCGAGAAGCTGTACGAGTCCCTGGTCTCGCGCGAGGAGATGGCCCGCTCGGAGGACCTGGGGGGCTACTACCGCATCCCGGCGGACTCCCGCGACCTGAACTACGCCAAGTACTTCGTCGAAGGCCAGACCGCCATCTCGGAGATCGACGACTACACGTCGCACAACACGCAGCGCCTGAGCGTGGACGAGGTCAAGCAGGTGCTGATGCAGCTGGAACTGATCCAGGAGGCCGTCCGTGCTTAAGGTCATGACCGTGGTCGGGACCCGACCGGAGATCATCCGTCTCTCGCGCGTGATGGCGCAGCTGGACCGCCACTGCCGCCACGTGATCGTGCACACGGGCCAGAACTACGACTACGAGCTCAACGAGGTCTTCTTCAGCGACCTCGGCATCCGCAAGCCGGACCACTTCCTGGAAGCGGCCGGCAGCACCGCCGCCGAGACCATCGCGCAGGTGATCGCCAACGTCGACAAGGTGCTCGAGCAGGAGCAGCCCGACGCGCTGCTGATCCTCGGCGACACCAACAGCTGCCTCGCCGCCATCGCGGCCAAGCGCCGCAAGGTGCCGATCTTCCACATGGAGGCCGGCAACCGCTGCTTCGACTTCCGCGTGCCCGAGGAGATCAACCGCCGCATCGTCGACCACACCTCGGACATCAACCTGACCTACAGCCAGATCGCCCGCGACTACCTGCTGCGAGAGAACCTGCCGCCGGACCAGGTCATCTGCACGGGCAGCCCGATGCGCGAGGTGATCGAGCATTACCAGCCCGGCATCGACGCCTCCGACGTGCTCACGCGCCAGGGGCTGACCGCCGGGCGCTACTTCGTCGTGTCCTCGCACCGCGAGGAGAACGTCGACTCGCCCGAGAACCTGCGCAAGCTGCTGGGCATCCTGAATGCCCTGGCGAAGGAGTACGGCGAGCCGGTGATCGTCTCGACGCACCCACGCACCCGCAAGCGCCTCGAGACGCTGCTGGCCGAGCAGGCCATGGACCCGCTCGTGCAGTTCATGAAGCCCTTCGGCTTCCTGGACTACATCCAGCTGCAGCGCCACGCCCGCGCGGTGCTCTCGGACAGCGGCACCATCACCGAGGAGTCCTCCATCCTTAACTTCCCCGCCCTGAACCTGCGCGAGGTGCATGAGCGGCCGGAGGGCGTGGAGGAGGGCGCGGTGATGATGGTGGGCCTGGACCTGGACCGCGTGCGGGACGGCCTGGCCATCCTCGCCTCGCAGCCGCGCGGCGACGATCGCCTGCTGCGCCTGGTGCAGGACTACGCCCCGGCCAACGTCTCGGACAAGGTCCTGCGCATCATCATCAGTTACACCGGGTTCGTGAATCGCAAGGTCTGGCGCAAGTCGGGCTGAGCGCGCCGCTAGAATCCCGCCGCATTCCGGTCGTCCGGCACGATGCCGCCCGACCCACCCTACCTACTGGCCGCCGCCCATGAATCGACTCGCAGCCTTCCGCCATCTCTGCTCCGCCGCCCTGGTGCTGATGGCCTCCCTGAGCGCCGGCTCCGCCTGGGCTCAAGCCACCACAGGCAGTGGCGAGAACGTGCAGTCCGTCGGCGGCCCCGTGCGGCTGAACCTCCCGACCAACGCCAAGGACGAGCGCGAACGCGAGCGCGAGCAGCTCATGCGCCTGAAGCAGGCACAGCAGGGCGTCGACAACGCCGATCTGTTCATCTCGCCGCGCATGGCCTACAAGCCCAGCGACTTCGAGCTCTTCGTCCGCCAGCAGGCCGGCATCACGCGTGCGCAGGGCGACCGCGCCGACGCGGACTGGCTGGACACGCTGCGCCGCTTCGGCGCGGACCTCATGGTGCCGCAGGCCCGCACCCCCGAGGGCCTGAGCCTGGATCTGCCGACCTCGGTGCCGGACGACTACCAGCTCTCAGCCGGCGATGAAGTGCTGGTGAACCTGTGGGGCAGCGTCGAAGGCAATCTGCGCCTGGTGGTGGACCGGGGCGGTCAGCTGGCGATCCCGCGCGTGGGCACCCTCTCCGTCAATGGCGTGCGCTTCGGCGACCTGCGCGGCGTCATCCTGCGCCGGGCCTCGCAGCAGTTCAAGAACTTCGACGTGGCCGTGTCGATGGGCCGTGTGCGCTCGATCCGTGTCTACATGACGGGCTTCGTCAACTCGCCGGGCGCGCAGTCCCTCAGCGGCCTGTCCACCGTGCTGCAGGCGCTGGTCGCGGCCGGCGGCCCGAGCGGTGTCGGCAGCTTCCGCAACATCCAGCTGCGTCGCCAGGGCCAGGCGCCGATGCAGCTCGACCTCTACGATCTGCTGCTCAAGGGCGATCGCGGCGGCGACCGCACGCTGCGCAACGAGGACGTCATCCACGTGGCGCCCATCGGCACGCAGGTGGGCGTGATCGGCAGCGTCAACCGCCCGGCCGTCTATGAGCTCAAGGGCGGCGAAACCCTGGCCGACGTGCTGGCCATGGCCGGCGGCCCCGCGGCCCTGGCCAACCGCCAGCAGGCCGTGATCCACCGCATCGATGCCCAGGGTCAGACCCAGCTGCGCACGGTGGACCTCAGCAAGGAGGCCGGCCAGCCGGCCCAGAACGGTGACGTGCTGCGGCTGCAGGGCTTCGGCGACGTCGCCCAGCCGAGCGCTCGCCAGATGAAGCGGGTGCGGGTGGACGGCGAGGTCCAGCGTCCCGGCGACTACATCCTGCCGGCCGGCAGCACCCTGCGCGACGCCCTGCGCGCCGCCGGGGGCACCACGGCCGAGGCCTTCCTCTTCGGTGCGGAGCTGACGCGCGAGTCCGTGCGCCTGTCGCAGGCCGAGAACTACGAGCGGGCCATGCGCGACCTGGAGGTCGAGCTCACCCGCGGCCTGGTCAAGGGCAAGGAAAGGACGATCCCGCCGAACGACGAGGTCTATGCCCGCAACACGGCCCTGACCCGCTACGTCGAGCGTCTTCGCAACGTGCGACCGACCGGCCGTGTGGTGCTGGGCCTGGCCCTCGACGCCCGCGAGCTCCCCGACATGACCATCGAGGACGGCGACCGCCTGACGCTGCCCATCAAGCCCTCCTCCGTGAGCGTGTACGGCAGCGTGATGAACAGCGGCAGCTACGTCTTCGCCAACGGCCGTTCGCTGTCCCAGTACGTGGCCATGGCCGGCGGCGCCGCGCGCAGCGGTGACACCGGCAGCCTGTTCGTGGTCCGCGCGGATGGCAGCGTCGTCAGCAACCGCAGCAGCAGCGGCTGGTTTGTCGGTGGCGGCGCCGTGGAGGGCCTGCAGGCCCAGCCGGGCGACACGGTCTTCGTGCCCGAGAACCTGTTCCACCTCGGCAACTCGGCGGAGCTGAAGGACTGGTCGACCATCCTGTACCAGTTCGGCCTGGGCGCCCTGGCGCTGAAGAACCTGAAATGAGCGAGCCCATGAGCATGAGCGCAATGCCCGAGGGGCAGGATTCCGTCGACACGCTGCTGGCTGTGGCGCGGCAGGGGCGTCGCATTGTCGGCGTGTCGCTGCTGTGCGGCGTGCTGGCACTTGGCGGCAGCTACCTGGTGGCCCCGACGTTCACGGCGGCGACGGTGGTGCTACCGCCGCAGCAGCAGCAGTCGCTGGCCGCCAGCGCGCTGTCCTCGCTGGGCGGCCTGGCGGGGCTCGCCGGGGCCGCGGCCGGGGGCGTCAAGAGCCCGCTGGACCAGCATGTCGCCCTGCTGCAGAGCACGACGGTGGCCGACCGCATGATCGACCGCTTCAAGCTGGCCGAGGTCTATGACAAGGAACTGCGTTCCGACGTCCGCAAGAAGTTCTGGACCAACCTGCGCGTGGCCGCCGGCCGCCGCGACGGCCTGCTCACCATCGAGGTCGACGACCGCGAGCCCCAGCGCGCCGCCGAGATGGCCAATGCCATGGTGGACGAGTTCCGGCGCATCACCTCGGAGATCGCGATCACCGAGGCGCAGCAGCGCAAGGTCTTCTTCGAGAAGCACCTGATGGAGACCAAGGACCGCCTGACCCGCGCCCAGCTCGCGCTGCAGCAGACGGGGCTGTCCAGCGGGGCCATCAAGGCTGAGCCCAAGGCAGCTGCCGAGGCCTATGCCAAGCTGCGCGCCGAATACACGGCGGCCGAGGTGCGCCTCCAGGCCATGTCCACGAACCTGACGCCCTCCGCACCCGAGGTGATGCAGCAGCGCGGCCTGGTGTCCGGCCTCAAGGCCCAGCTCGACCGCGTCGAGCGTGACATCAACCAGGCCGCCGATGGCAAGGACGGCAAGGATGGCGAGGCCGGTGCCAACTACATCAGCCGCTACCGCGACTACAAGTACCAGGAAACGCTGTTCGAGCTGTTCGCCAAGCAGTTCGAAATGGCCAAGGTCGACGAGGGCCGTGAAGGCGGTCTGATCCAGGTGGTCGACGTCGCCCAGGTGCCGGACCGCAAGAGCAAGCCCAAGCGTGCCTTCATTGCGGCGGGGGTCTCCGTGGCCGTCGGTCTGATGATGCTGATCCTCGCCTGGCTGCGAGCCAGTGCGCCGCAGGACGCCGCGAGCGTGGAGCGCCGCCGCAAGCTCAAGCGCCTGCTGCCGGCCCTGCTGGGACGCGGCTGATCGCACCATGCTGTCGACACTGGCCCTGAGCTTCGGGCTGTCCCTGATCGTCACCCTGGTGCTGGTGCGCGGCCTGCGCGCCAGTGGAGGTGCCGCGGCGGACCACGACTTCAGCGGCCCGCAGAAGTTCCATGCCCGCGCGGTGCCCCGCATCGGCGGGCTCGGCATCTTCGCCGGTGTCTGCGTGGCGCTGGCGGTGGGGGCCTGGCGCTTCCCCGTGGCACATGACCAGTCCCTGCTGCTGCTGGCCGTGTCCCTGCCGGCCTTCGGTGCCGGCCTGGTGGAGGACGTCACCAAGCGCGTCTCCCCTTCGTGGCGCATGCTGGCGCTGGCGATCTCGGGGGTGCTCGGCGCGGAACTGCTGGGGGCCCGCATCGGTCACACGGCCATCCCCGGCCTCGACGAGCTTGCGCAGCTGCCGGTGGGCAGCCTGATGCTGGCGGTGTTCGTCGTGGCGGGCGTCGGCAACTCCGTCAACATCATCGATGGCTTCAACGGCCTCGCGTCCATGTGCAGCGTCATCATGCTGACGGGCGTGGCGGCCGTCGCCTTCACCGTGGGCGACCCGTGGATCGGGACGATCGCCCTCACCGTGGTGGCGGCGGTGATCGGCTTCTTCATCTGGAACTACCCGATGGGGCTGATCTTCCTGGGGGACGGCGGCGCCTATTTCCTCGGTTTCATGCTGGCCGAGCTGTGCATCCTGCTGATGGCGCGCAACCCGGACGTCTCCCCCCTGTTCCCGCTGCTGCTGTGCGCCTATCCGGTGGTGGAGACGGTGTTCTCGATGTACCGGCGCAAGGTCGTGCGGGGGCGCCCGGTGGGCATGCCCGACGGCGTGCACCTGCACAGCCTGATCTACCGCCGCCTGATGCGCTGGGCCATCGGCAGCCGCGACGCCCAGGTCCTGACGCGGCGCAACTCCATGACGGCGCCCTATCTGTGGGTCGTCTGCTCGCTCTCGGCCATCCCGGCCGTCGTGTGGTGGGACGACACCCGCATGCTGGCGGTGTGCCTGGCGGTCTTCGCGGCGGGCTACGTGAGCATGTACTGGCGCATCGTGAAATTCCGCACGCCGCGCTGGCTCGTCCTGCGGCGCTGAACGCCACCGGAGCGTGGCGGGAAGGGCGCGAAAGCGCCGGGATCCGGTGTTCTGTGGGGGTTCGAGTCTGCTCTCTTTTGAGGCTGAGGCGGGCTCAGGAGGCATTCCGGCGATAATGGCGGGCTATGACCGACACCACCGTGACTGCTGAAGCTGAAGCCGCACCGGCGCGCTTCGATACGCTGCCCCTTGACGCCAAGCTGCTGCGTGCCGTGGCCGACCAAGGCTACGCGACGATGACGCCCATCCAGGCCAAGGCCATTCCGGTCGTGCTGTCCGGGCGCGATGTGATGGGCGCCGCCCAGACGGGCACCGGCAAGACCGCTGCCTTCTCCATCCCGCTGCTGCATCGCATGATGCGCCACGAGAACGCCAGCGCCTCGCCGGCCCGCCACCCGGTGCGCGCCCTGGTGCTGGCACCCACCCGCGAGCTGGCTGACCAGGTCGCCAACAACGTCAAGGCCTACGCCAAGCACAGCCAGCTGCGCGTGGCCTGCGTCTTCGGCGGCATCGACATCAAGCCGCAGATGGAAGAGCTGCGCCGCGGCGTCGAGGTGCTGATTGCCACGCCGGGCCGCCTGCTGGACCACATCGAAGCCAAGACGGCGGTGCTGAACCAGGTCGAGTACGTCGTGCTGGACGAGGCCGACCGCATGCTGGACATCGGCTTCCTGCCCGACCTGCAGCGCATCCTGAGCTACCTGCCCAAGGCGCGCCAGACCCTGCTGTTCTCGGCCACGTTCTCGCCCGAGATCAAGCGCCTGGCCCAGAGCTATCTGCAGAACCCCGAGCTTGTCGAGGTCGCCCGGCCCAATGCCACGGCTTCCACGGTGGAGCAGCGCTTCTACAGCGTCGAGGACGACGACAAGCGCCGCCTGGTCTGCCAGATCCTGCGCCAGCGTGCGATCACGCAGGCCATCGTGTTCGTGAACTCCAAGCTCGGTGCTGCGCGTCTGGCCCGGTCCTTCGAGCGTGACGGCCTGCGCACGGCCGCGCTGCATGGCGACAAGTCCCAGGACGAGCGTCTGAAGTCCCTGGCCGCCTTCAAGCGCGGTGAAGTGGATCTGCTGGTGGCGACGGACGTCGCCGCCCGCGGCCTGGACATCGCCGACCTGCCGGCGGTCTTCAACTTCGACGTGCCCTTCAACGCGGAGGACTACGTGCACCGCATCGGTCGCACGGGCCGCGCCGGCGCCTCCGGCATCGCCATCACGCTGGTCGCGAAGTCCGATGCGCGCCTGGTGGCGGACATCGAGAAGCTCATCAAGCGCAAGCTCGACCTCGAGCCGTGCGAGCTGGAAGACGACCGCCCGCGCCGCCCGCGCCGGGACCGCGACGAGCGCCCGGAAGCCAGCATGGCCTCCGCGCCCGTCGCGCCGCGGCCGGCCTACCGGCCGCCGGCGCCTCCCCGCGACGCCTTCTTCGAGAAGCCCTACGAGGCCCAGGCCACCGCCGAACCGGCCGCCTGGGAGCGGGGGGCGGCCGCCACGCCCGCCAAGGGCCTGAGCAGCTACATCAAGCCCAAGAAGAAGGTGGCAGCGCTGTTCGGCGCCAAGCCGGTGGCCGCGCCGGGCGAATCGTCCTGATCGCCAGCGCGAATCGGCCAAGCCGGTCCGCCAGAGAAAAGGCGCCCCGCGAGGGCGCCTTTGTCATGGGGCGATGGAAGCGCCGTCAGGCCAGCAGCCCGAAGACGGCCGGCACCTTGTCCGGCAGCGCCGGGCGCTTCTTGCGCCACTGGGCCACGGTCCCGCTGCAGCTGAAGCCCCGGGCGAGCGTGAGGCCGCAGCTGAGCGTGAGCCGCGTCTCCGGGCGCAACGCCGCCAGCAGCGCGTCCAGCAGGGCGTCGTTGCGGTAGGGGGTCTCGATCATGAGCTGGGTCTGCTGGAAGCGCTGCGAGAGCTGCTCCAGCTCCTTGAGGCGGGCCGCTCGCGCGCCGCTGTCCACCGGCAGGTAGCCCACGAAGGCGAAGCTCTGGCCGTTGAGGCCGCTGGCCGCCAGGGCCATCAGCAGGGACGACGGTCCGCTCAGCGGCAGCACCTCGATGCCGGCCTGGTGGGCCAGTGCGACGAGCCGTGCGCCGGGATCGGCCACGGCGGGCAGTCCGGCTTCGGAGATCAGGCCCACATCGTGACCGGCCAGCGCCGGCGCCAGCAAGGCCTGCCAGGCGGCGTCGTCGCCGGCCGCGGGCTTGCCGCCCTTGGGGGGGCGCGGCAGTTCCTGGATCTGCAGCTCCTGCAGCGGCCGGCTCAGCGGGTGCAGGGCATCGACCCGCTTGAGGAAGGCGCGCGTGGTCTTGGCGTTCTCGGCGGCCCAGTGCTGCAGGCCCGCGGCGCAGCGCAAGACCTCGTCGGGGATCACGTGGCGCAGGTCCACGGCCTCGCCCTCGAGGCCGAAGTCCAGCGTGTTGGGCATCAGGACCAGGCGTCCCCGGGCGGTGGCGGCGGCGCTCATGCGGCCCCCGCCGCGCTCAGCGCATTGAGGCCACCCTCGCGCAGCATGCGGGCGACGCGGATCAGCGGCAGACCGATCAGGGCCGTGGGGTCGTCGGAGTCGATGGCGTCGAGCAGGGCGATGCCCAAGCCTTCCGACTTCGCACTGCCGGCGCAGTCATATGGTTGCTCGGTGCGCAGGTAATGCTCGATCTCGGCGTCGCTCAGGCTGCGGAAGCGCACGGACACGGGGGCCAGGTCTTGCGCCTCGTAGCCGCTGGACTGGCAGACCACGGCCAGCGCGGTCTGGAACACCACGGTGCGGCCGCGCATGGCGCTCAGCTGGGCCACGGCCTTCTCGTGCGTGCCGGGCTTGCCGATGGGCTGACCGTCGAGGTCCGCGACCTGGTCGGAGCCGATCACCAGTGCCTGCGGGAAGCGGGCCGCCACCGCGCGGGCCTTGGCCAGGGCGAGCCGGCGGGCGAGGGCGGCCGGGGGCTCGCCGGGCATCGGGGTCTCGTCCACCTCGGGGGCGCAGACGGCGAAGGGCAGGTGCAGCCGCTGCAGCAGCTCGCGGCGGTAGCGGGAGGTCGAGCCGAGGATCAGGCGGGCCTGCTCGGGCGGGACGGGATTCAGGAGATCGGGCGTCGTGCTCATCCGCCGGATTGTCCCATCGCGCCTGCGCCTCCCGGCGGCGTGCGCGCCCGCGCTCGTACACTTGCGGGCATGAAACAGCGTCAATTCGATCCCCTGAAGCTCGACGTCGAGGCCTTCGCGCGCGACGGCGGGCAGCTCGACGGGGAATGGTCCATGGTCGATCTGCCCCGTCTGGCGGAAGCGGCCCCGCCCGAGTCTCCCGCCGCCACCTGGCCGCCGCTGCGCTGGTCCGTCCGCGGTGAGCGCGTCACGCCACGCGCCGCCGAGGCCCAGACCTGGCTGCATCTCGAGGCCGAGGCCACGGTGTCGCTGGTCTGCCAGCGCTGCCTGCAGGCCTATGCGCAGCCGCTGGCCTTCGCGCGTGGCCTGCGCTTCGTGCGTGACGAGGACCTCGCCGCGCAGCTGGATGCCGACAGCGATGACGACGTGCTGGCCATGACCCGCGCGCTGGACCTGCGCGAGCTCATCGAGGACGAGCTGCTGCTGGAGCTGCCCCTGGTGCCCCGCCACGAGGAATGCCCGGAGCCGCTGGTGCACGTCGATGACGAGCTGCCGGAGCCGGCGCAGGACGACAAGCCCAACCCGTTTGCCGCGCTCGCGGCGCTCAAGGGGAAGGGCTCCAAGCAGTAGCGCAGGCGCCGGCGGTGCCTGGCGCGGGCGATGGCGGGCATTTCTTCGGTCCGCATTTCCAATGCCCGGCAAGCCGTGCTAGAATCTCAGGCTTTCCCCGCTTTGCCATCAAAGGTGGCTGGCTCAGCGGATGCCCTTGGGCATCCGGCAGGCTTGCAATCATGGCGGCAAAGGACGGGATGCCGAGGCGTCGGTAGCGGGTACGCGCACGATTCACGCGATGGCAGGGCCTTGTTTTCAAGGGGCTGCCACGATTCGTGCTGGTGAGTGCCTGGACCCGCCGAGCAAGCCTCAAATCACCGAAGCCCCAGGAGAATTCACCATGGCCGTTCAGCAAAACAAGAAGTCGCCTTCCAAGCGTGGTATGCACCGTTCGCACAATGCCCTGACCAATCCGGGCACCGCTGTCGAGCCGACCACCGGCGAAGTGCATCTGCGTCACCACATCAGCCCCAACGGCTTCTATCGTGGTCGCAAGGTCCTGAAGACCAAGGCAGACGCCTGATTGATCTGCCGGGCGCCGTCAGGTGCCTCAGTCAATGACATGTCTGTGAAAAGCCCGGCTCGCTGCTTGATGCGTCGCCGGGCTTTTGTGCTTGAGCTCTCGCAATGAGGGGCTCGTTACAGGGTGTGTCCGCTTGCTCCTGTCACGGGGCTCGCGTAAGGTGCGCGGCTTGCGCAAGCAATGCCGACCGTGCGGTCGGCGATGCGCCCAGTTCCGGTCGGAAACCTGATGTCCTCTCCTGAATCGAATGCGCCTGTGCCCGCTTCCGGTCTGATCCGCCTGGCGGTCGACTGCATGGGCGGCGACCACGGCCCCAGCATCACGCTGCCGGCCTGCCGTGCCTTCCTGGCGGCCCACCCACAGGCCGCACTGCTGCTCGTGGGGCAGCCCGAGGCGCTGAAGGAGGCGCAGTCCTGGCCTCGCTGCGAGATCGTGGCGGCCAGCGAGGTCGTCACGATGGACGACCCCGTCGAGGTGGCGCTGCGACGCAAGAAGGATTCGTCCATGCGCGTCGCCATCCAGCAGCTGAAGGCGGTGGACGGCGCGTCGCCCCGCGCCCAGGCCTGCGTGTCCGCCGGCAACACCGGCGCGCTGATGGCGGTCTCGCGCTACCTGCTCAAGACGCTCGACGGCATCGACCGTCCGGCCATCGCCAGCGTCATGCCCAACCAGACCGGCGGCTTCACCACCATGCTGGACCTCGGGGCCAACGTGGACTGCAGCGCCGAGCATCTCCTGCAGTTCGCCGTGATGGGCAGCGCCCTGGTCAGCGCCGTGGAGGGCAAGCCCGAGCCGCGCGTGGGCCTGCTGAACATCGGCGAGGAGATGATCAAGGGCAACGAGACCATCAAGCGCGCCGGCGAGCTGCTGCGCGCTGCCGATGCCGCCGGCCAGATCCGCTTCTACGGCAACGTCGAGGGCAACGACATCTTCAAGGCGACGGTGGACGTGGTCGTCTGCGACGGCTTCGTGGGCAATGTGGCCCTCAAGACCGCGGAGGGCCTGGCCTCGATGATCTCCACCTTCATCCGCATGGAGTTCAGCCGCAATGTGCTGACGAAGCTGGTGGCGCTGGCGGCGCTGCCCATCCTGCAGCGGTTCAAGAGCCGCGTGGACCACCGGCGCCTCAACGGCGCGGCGCTGCTGGGGCTGCGGGGCCTGGTCTTCAAGAGCCATGGTTCGGCGGATGCTGTCGCCTTCGAGACAGCGCTGAACAGGGCGTATGATGCCGCCCGCAACCGGCTGCTCGACCGGGTACACGACCGCATCATCGCCACGCTGGGCCTTGACTCCAAGGCCATGCCCGCCACCGCGGACGCCGGCCAGGCGGCTGATGCAGGAGACAAGGCGGCTGCGGCCGCCCACGCTGCATGACTACAAGTTCCTCTCAGACCGCCCCGCGCTACTCCCGCATCCTCGGGACCGGCAGCTACCTCCCCGAACAGCGACTGACCAACGCCGACCTGGCCGCCCAGCTGGCGCGTGACGGCGTCGAGACGTCCGACGAGTGGATCGTCGAGCGCACCGGCATCCGCGCCCGCCATTTCGCGGCGCCAGACCAGACCTCCAGCGACCTCGCCCTGCCGGCGGCCCGCGCGGCCCTGGAGGCGGCCGGCGTCGCGGCGGAGGAGATCGACCTCATCATCGTCGCCACGTCCACGCCGGACATGGTCTTCCCCTCGACGGCCTGCCTGCTTCAGCAGAAGCTGGGCATCGCCGGCTGTGCCGCCTTCGACGTCCAGGCCGTGTGCTCCGGCTTCGTCTATGGCCTGACCGTGGCGGACGCCATGATCAAGAGCGGCGCGGCGAGCAAGGCGCTGGTGATCGGCGCCGAGACCTTCTCGCGCATCCTCGATTTCAAGGACCGCACGACCTGCGTGCTGTTCGGTGACGGCGCCGGCGCCGTGGTGCTGGGCGCCAGCGAGACGCCCGGCCTCCTCGCCAGCCAGTTGCACGCCGATGGCCGCCACGTGGACATCCTCTGCACCCCCGGCACCGTCTCCGGCGGCCAGGTGCTCGGCCATCCGCTGCTGAAGATGGACGGCCAGGCCGTGTTCAAGCTGGCCGTGGGCGTGCTGGAGAAGGTCGCCCGCGCCGTGCTCGAGAAGGCCGGCAAGACCGATGCCGACATCGACTGGCTGATTCCCCACCAGGCCAATATCCGCATCATGCAGGGGACTGCCAAGAAACTGAAACTGCCGCTTGAGAAACTGGTGGTGACGGTGGATCAGCATGGCAACACCTCGGCCGCGTCGATCCCGCTGGCCCTGGATGCCGCCGTCCGTTCGGGCCAGATCAAGAAGGGCGACACCGTCATGCTGGAAGGCGTGGGCGGTGGCTTCACCTGGGGCGCGGTCCTGCTGGACCTCTGAATCCCCGCTCCACTGCACAAGAAAGAGACGAGACGATGAGCGCGAGCTTTGCATTCGTGTTTCCCGGCCAGGGGTCGCAGACCGTGGGCATGCTGGATGCCTGGGGCGATCACCCTGAAGTGCGCCGCACCCTCGAGGAGGCGTCCTCGGCCCTGGGCGAGGACGTCGCCGGCCTGATTAAGAACGGTCCCAAGGAACAGCTGGACCTGACCACGAACACCCAGCCCGTGATGCTGACCGCCGGCATCGCCTGCTACCGCGCCTGGCTGGCCGAGACCGGCCTGAAGCCTGCTGTCGTGGCGGGCCATTCGCTGGGGGAGTACAGCGCCCTGGTCGCCGCCGAGGCCCTGAGCCTGGCCGATGCCCTGCCGCTGGTGCGCTTCCGCGCGCAGGCCATGCAGGACGCCGTGCCGGTGGGTGTCGGCGCCATGGCGGCCATCCTGGGCCTGGACGCCGCCGCCGTGCGCGAGGGCTGTGCCGCTGCGGCTGCGGCCGTGGGTGAGCCCGTCGAGGCCGTGAACTTCAACGACCCCAAGCAGACCGTCATCGCCGGCACCAAGGCCGGCGTGGACAAGGCCTGCGAGGTGCTCAAGGCGGCCGGTGCCAAGCGCGCGCTGCCGCTGGCCGTCTCGGCCCCGTTCCATTCCAGCCTGATGAAGCCGGCCGCCGACCGTCTGCGCGAGCGCCTGGCCGCCGTGGACTTCAAGCCCATGGCCATTCCCGTCATCAACAACATCGACGTGGGCATCAGTGCAGATGCTGACGCGCTGCGCGATGCCCTGTACCGTCAGGCCTTCGGCCCGGTGCGCTGGGTGGAGATCGTGCAGGCCATCAAGGCGCGCGGCATCGGCCATGTGATCGAGTGCGGTCCGGGCAAGGTGCTGGCGGGCCTCGCCAAGCGCGTCGATGCCGAGATCCAGAGCGCCACGGTGCTCGACCCCGCCAGCCTGGCCGAAGCCCGCACCCTGCTGGGCTGAGCCCCACAAGTCAGACGAGATCCATCACCATGAGCGACACCATCAAGGGCCAGGTGGCCCTGGTCACCGGCGCCAGCCGCGGCATCGGCCGCGCCATCGCCCTGGCCCTGGCCGAGAAGGGCTACACCGTCATCGGCACGGCCACCAGCGAGTCCGGCGCTGCCGGCATCTCCGAGGCCCTGGCGCCCCTGGGCGGCCGCGGCATCGTCCTGAACGTCAATGACGCCGCCGCCTGCGACGCCGCCGTCGACGGCATCGTCAAGACGAATGGCGGCCTGCACGTCCTGGTCAACAACGCCGGCATCACCCGCGATACCCTCGCCATGCGCATGAAGGACGAGGACTGGGACGCGGTGATGGACACCAACCTCAAGGCCGTGTTCCGCATGAGCCGCGCCGTGATGCGCACGATGATGAAGGCGCGTTTCGGCCGCATCATCAGCATCACCTCGGTGGTGGGCGCCTCCGGCAATCCCGGTCAGGCCAACTATGCTGCCGCCAAGGCGGGCGTGGCCGGCATGACCCGTTCCCTGGCGCGCGAGCTGGGCAGCCGCGGCATCACCGTGAACTGCGTCGCCCCCGGCTTCATCGCCACCGACATGACCGAAGTCCTGCCCGAGGCCCAGAAGGCCGCGCTGCTGGGCCAGATTCCTGCCGGTCGCCTGGGTGAACCCCGGGAGATCGCCCATGCCGTCGCCTTCCTGGCGTCGCCCGAGGCCGCGTACATCACCGGCACCGAGCTGCACGTCAACGGCGGCATGTTCATGAACTGAGCGAGGCGGCCCTGGCCGCCTGGTATTGACCCTTTTGTGGCTGCGGACCTGCGGGTCGGCGGCCCACCGGATTCCCCCGGCCGGTGAAGGATCTTCTGAGTGCCCGGACACGCTCGTTCGGGGCCCCGCTAGGGGTGTCACTCTAGAAGCCTTAGAATCCCGGGTTGTTCCTTTGCAAACCCCTCTTGGAGGAGTCATGAGCGATATCGAAGCACGTGTCAAGAAAATCATCGCCGAGCAACTCGGCGTGCCCGAAGCCGATGTGAGCAACGAGAAGGCGTTCGTCGCCGATCTGGGCGCTGATTCTCTGGATACCGTGGAACTGGTGATGGCACTCGAAGACGAGTTCGGCATCGAGATCCCCGACGAAGAAGCCGAGAAGATCACCACCGTTCAGCTGGCGATCGACTACGCTGTCAAGAACCAGAAGGCCTAAGGGCTTCGGGGGCCAGCCGGCCCTCGGGTCTTCAGTCTTCCTGGCCGCAGGGCCTTCGGGCCCTGCGGTGTTTCCTCAAAGAATCTGCTGATCGCATGAGCCGTCGTCGCGTTGTCGTCACCGGTCTCGGCCTCATCAGCCCCGTGGGTAACACGGTGGCTGGAGGCTGGGCCAACATCCTGGCCGGTCAATCCGGCATTGATCGCATCACCCGTTTCGATGCCAGCAACTTCGCCTGCCAGTTCGCCGGTGAGGTCAAGGGCTTCGAAGTTGGCGACTACATGTCGACCAAGGAAGCGCGGACGATGGATCGCTTCATCCACTTCGGTCTGGCTGCATCCATCCAGGCCGTGCAGGATGCGGGCCTCCCGACCAACGATCAGCTGACCGAGGAGCAGGCCGAGCGCATCGGCGTGCTTGTCGGCTCGGGCATCGGCGGCCTGCCGATGATCGAGGAAACCCATGCCGAGCTGACGGCGCGCGGACCGCGCCGCATCTCGCCTTTCTTCGTGCCGGCCTCGATCATCAACATGATCTCCGGGCACGTCTCCATCAAGTACGGTTTCCAGGGTCCGAACCTGGGGATCGTCACGGCCTGCACCACGGGCCTGCACAGCATCGGTGAAGCCGGCCGTCTGATCGAGTACGGCGACGCCGACGTCATGATCGCCGGCGGTGCCGAGTCCACCGTGTCCCCGCTGGGCGTGGGTGGCTTTGCCGCCGCCCGTGCGCTCTCCACCCGCAACGACGATCCCAAGACGGCCTCGCGCCCCTGGGACAAGGACCGCGACGGCTTCGTGCTGGGCGAGGGTGCGGGCGTGCTGGTGCTCGAAGAGTACGAACACGCCAAGAAGCGCGGCGCGAAGATCTACTGCGAGCTGGCCGGCTTCGGCATGGGCGCGGACGCCTATCACATGACCGCCCCGAACGTGGACGGCCCGAAGCGCTCCATGCGCGCGGCGCTGCGCAATGCCGGCATCAATCCGGACCAGGTGCAGTACATGAACGCGCACGGCACCTCGACGCCGCTGGGTGACGTCAACGAGACCAACGCCACCAAGCTGGCCTTCGGCGACCACGCCAAGCAGCTGGTGATCTCCTCGACCAAGTCCATGACCGGCCACCTGCTGGGCGGCGCGGGCGGCATCGAGTCCGTGTTCACCGTGCTGGCCGTGCACCACCAGATCGCCCCGCCGACGATCAACCTCTTCAACCAGGATCCCGAGTGCGACCTGGACTACTGCGCCAATACGGCGCGTGAGATGAAGATCGAGTACGCCGCCAAGAACAACTTCGGTTTCGGCGGCACCAACGGCACGCTGATCTTCAAGCGCGCCTGACCGCGCGGCGGCACGTCGAGGCCGCCATGACCGCATCCCGACGCCGAGCGCCCGCCTTCCAGCTGGAAGTGCGGGCGCCTTTTCTTTGGCGCGCCCTGCATGGGGTCGTCTGGACGCTGGCGCTGGCCGCCGGTACGGCCGCCTTGGCCCTGCAGGTCGAGGCGATGGACGGGCGCGGTGCGGCCGTCGTCTGCGCGGGCGTGGCGGGGCTGCTGTGGCCGCTCCTGGCCGGGTGGGCCTGGCGGCATGCGGCGGGGTGCGCCTCCCAGCTGCTGTGGGACGGCGAGGGCTGGTCCCTGCGAGACGGTCCTGCCCGGCATGCCGCCCAAGAGGATGCCGACCGCCAGGCGGTGGAGGTGACCGTCTCCCTGGACCTGGGCGGCTTCCTGCTCCTGTGCTGCCGGCCCTTGGCGACCGAGGCAGGCGGCTCCCTCGTGACGGGAGCGGCTCGCTTCCTGCCCCTCTCGAGGCGCCATCATCCCGGCGCCTGGCTGCCGCTGCGCTGGGCCCTGTTCGCGGCCCGTCGCCCGCCGCCCGGCCTGGTCTGAGACCGCGTGGAGATGGCGCGGCATGACCTTCAGTCGCGCTGCCCGGCCATGGTCCCATACGCCTCTGCCGCGCAAGGATAGTTGATCCTCACCCATGGGCGCGCGAGGTCTTGCGAGGGCGTTGCACAATGGCGCCGAGCCTTGCGGCCTCACCCTTCATCCGCGGACCAGAGCCGAACTTCCTATGAACCAAGATTCCCTGCATCGCGGCGCCCGTCGCCGGCCTCTCCCTCAGTTGCTGGCCACGGCGACCTTGTGCCTGGGCCTGGGGCTCGCCCTGGCGCCCCTGCCCAGCGTGGCGCAGGCGCGCGAGCTGCCGGACTTCACTGAACTCGTCGAACGGGTGGGCCCGTCGGTGGTCAACATCAAGACGTCCGAGAAGGCCCGGCCCGCCGAGAACCCGGCCATGGACGAGCAGATGCAGGAGTTCCTGCGACGCTTCGGCATTCCCGTGCCGCGCCGGGGTGCGCCGCGCGGTGGGGACGACGAGGCCCCCACGCGTCGCGGCCTCGGCTCCGGCTTCATCCTGAGCGCGGATGGCTTCGTGATGACCAATGCCCATGTCGTGGACGGCGCCGACGAAGTGCTGGTCACGCTCACCGACAAGCGGGAGTTCAAGGCTCGGGTCATCGGCCTGGACAAGCGCACGGACGTGGCCGTGGTGAAGATCGAGGCGACGGGCCTGCCGCAGGTGCGCGTGGGCGACAGCAGCCGGCTCAAGGTGGGCGAGTGGGTGATGGCCATCGGCTCGCCGTTCGGCTTCGACAACAGCGTGACAGCCGGCATCGTCAGTGCCAAGCAGCGTGACACGGGCGACTTCCTCACCTTCATCCAGACCGACGTCGCCATCAACCCGGGCAATTCCGGCGGTCCGCTGCTGAACATGCGCGGTGAGGTCGTGGGCATCAATTCCCAGATCTACAGCCAGTCCGGTGGCTTCATGGGCATCTCGTTTGCCATCCCCATCGACGAGGCCATGCGTGTCTCCGAGCAGCTCCGCTCGGGCGGCCGGGTGCAGCGGGGCCGCATTGGCGTGGCCATCGCGGACCTGTCCAAGGACGTGGCCGAGGCCATCGGCCTGGGCAAGACCGCGGGCGCCCTGGTGCAGCGCATCGAGGCCGGCTCGCCGGCGGAGAAGGCCGGCATCGAGGGGGGCGACGTCATCACCAAGGTGGATGGCAAGGCGATCCAGAGCGCAGCCGAGTTGCGGCGCGCCATTGCGGCCATCAAGCCGGGCAGCAAGGCGACGGTGCAGGTGTTCCGGCGTGGCAGCACCAAGGACCTGACGGTGACGGTGGCCGAGCTGGAGGCGGACAAGCCCGCCAAGGCGGCTGAGCCCGAGACCAAGCCGGCGCCCGGTGCGGCGGCGGCGCTTGGCCTGAGCCTGTCTGAAATCAGCGAGGCCCAGCGCAAGGAGCTCAAGCTGCGGGGCGGGGTGCTGGTGGACGGCGTGGAGGGTGCTGCGGCCCGCGCGGGCCTGCGCGAAGGCGACATCATCCTGTCGGTGGACAACGTCGAGGTGTCCAGCATCAAGCAGCTGCAGACGCAGCTGGCCAAGCTGGAAAAGGCCAAGCTCATCAACCTGCTGGTGCGCCGTGGCGATGCCGTGAGCTTCGTGCTGGTGAAGCCGGCGGCCCGCTGACGAGGTCGGGCGGGCGCGCCGCCTGGGCCGCCCGAGCTCCGCGCCCGCGCCCGCGCCCGACCCGGGGTGGGCGCCGAGGGGGTCGAGCGTCAGGCGCGAGCGCGGCGGACTTCCCGGACAGCCCGGCGGGTCTTTTCATCTGGTGAAATATCCCCACGCCGATGGATGCCCGGTATCGAGGTTTGCGCTCGCTTACTTGGGCGGTGCCGGCGGGGATTGCCGTGCTTGTAGGATAGAATCCGACCGATCAAACGTTTGTTTGAGCGTGCTGTCCGCATGAGTGGCAAGGGCGCGCAAGCTGTCCCCAGGATGCCCACAGGAGCCTGTTGATAACTTGTGCATAGAAATCCTTGTTGGCGGGTCGCAACGGCCGGAAAGCCAATGACGGTGCGGTTTCCAGGCGGACGCTCGGCTACAATGGAAGCCCAACAAGCAGTTGCCATACGTTTTTGTTGGAAGGCGCGTCACCGTTTCGACGTGCCTTTTTTTTAGCCCCAGCACGGCGCTTGCGCGCCTCTTCCGTCGCCCCCGCGATCAGCGCTTGCGCAGCAGCGACACGGTCGCTGTGTCCACGGATCTGGCGCAGCAAAGAAAAGCATGAATCACATCCGCAATTTCTCCATCATCGCCCACATCGACCACGGCAAGAGCACGCTGGCGGACCGGATCATCCAGCGCTGCGGCGGCCTGTCGGACCGCGAGATGGAAGCGCAGGTCCTGGACTCGATGGACATCGAGCGCGAGCGTGGCATCACCATCAAGGCACAGACGGCCGCGCTGAAGTACAAGGCCCGTGACGGCCAGGTCTACAACCTCAACCTGATCGACACCCCGGGGCACGTGGACTTCTCCTACGAGGTGAGCCGCTCGCTGTCCGCCTGCGAAGGTGCGCTGCTGGTGGTGGATGCGTCGCAGGGCGTGGAAGCCCAGACCGTGGCCAATTGCTACACCGCGCTGGAGCTCGGCGTGGAAGTCGTGCCCGTCCTGAACAAGATGGACCTGCCGCAGGCCGACCCGGACCGCGCCAAGGCCGAGATCGAGGACGTGATCGGCATCGACGCCACCGACGGCATTCCCTGCTCTGCCAAGACCGGCATGGGCATCGACGACATCCTCGAGGCCGTGATCACCCGCATGCCGCCGCCCCAGGGCCTCGTGGAAGCGCCGCTGCGCGCCATGATCATCGACTCGTGGTTCGACAACTACGTGGGCGTGGTGATGCTGGTCCGCGTGGTGGACGGCACGCTGAAGAAGGGCGAGCGCATCCGCATGATGGCGACCAACGCCGTCTATCCGGCCGACCAGCTGGGCGTGTTCACGCCCAAGAGCGAGTCGCGTGACCAACTCAATGCGGGCGAGGTGGGCTTCATCATCGCTGGCATCAAGGAGCTGGCCGCCGCCAAGGTGGGTGACACCATCACGCTGGAGAAGAAGCTCCCGAACAACCTTGGCCCCGCCGAGTCGGCCCTGCCGGGCTTCAAGGAAATCCAGCCGCAGGTGTTCGCCGGTCTGTACCCGACGGAAGCCAGCGAGTACGACCAGCTGCGCGACGCCCTCGAGAAGCTCAAGCTCAACGACGCGTCGCTGCGCTTCGAGCCCGAAGTCTCTCAGGCCCTGGGCTTCGGCTTCCGCTGCGGCTTCCTCGGCCTGCTGCACATGGAAATCGTGCAGGAACGCCTGGAGCGCGAGTTCGACCAGGACCTGATCACCACGGCCCCGAGCGTGGTCTACGAGGTGCAGCTGGGCGACGGCGAGGTCATCGAGGTCGAGAACCCCTCCAAGATGCCTGAGATCGGCAAGATCCAGGAGATCCGCGAGCCGATCGTGACGGTGCACCTGTACATGCCGCAGGAATACGTGGGCCCGGTGATGACGCTCGCCAACGTGAAGCGCGGCGTGCAGATCAACATGGCCTACCACGGCCGCCAGGTCATGCTGACCTACGAGATCCCGCTGGCCGAGATCGTGCTGGACTTCTTCGACAAGCTGAAGTCCGTGTCGCGCGGCTATGCCTCCATGGACTACGAGTTCAAGGAGTACCGCGCCTCCGACGTCGTCAAGGTCGACATGCTGATCAACAGCGACCGCATCGATGCGCTCTCGCTGATCGTGCACCGCAGCCAGAGCCAGTACCGGGGCCGCCAGGTCTGCGCCAAGATGCGCGAGATCATCCCGCGCCAGATGTATGACGTCTCGCTGCAGGCCGCCATCGGCGCCAAGATCATCGCCCGCGAGGACATCAAGGCGCTGCGCAAGAACGTGCTGGCAAAATGCTACGGCGGCGACATCACCCGCAAGCGCAAGCTGCTGGAAAAGCAGAAGGCGGGCAAGAAGCGCATGAAGCAGATCGGCAGCGTGGAGGTGCCGCAAGAGGCCTTCCTGGCCATCCTCCAAGTCGAAGACTGAACCACATCCACATGAGTGCACTGACCGGGATTCTGTTCGCGGCCCTGATCGTCTATGGCGGCGGCTGGTATGCGGGGCAATGGACGGGGAACTTCTCCCTGCTGCTGCTGATCCTCACCGTGGTGACCGGCCTGTACTGGCTGGCCGAGCGTTTCCACTTCGCCCCGGCCCGCGAGAAGGCGGCCCAGGCGCTGGAAGTGGCCGACCTCAAGCGCCGCGAGTCGCTGGCCGCCCAGGGCATCGCCCGCGTCGACGGTGACATCATCGCCGCCAAGGAAGAGGTCCTGCGCCAGCCCTGGTGGATGGACTGGACGGCCGGCCTGTTCCCGGTGATCGTCATCGTGTTCGTGCTGCGGTCCTTCCTGTTCGAGCCCTTCAAGATCCCGTCCGGCTCCATGGTGCCGACGCTTCTCGTGGGCGACCTGATCCTGGTGAACAAGTTCCATTACGGCATCCGCCTGCCGGTGATCAACAAGAAGATCATCAGCAACCACGACGTGCAGCGGGGCGACGTCATGGTCTTCCGCTACCCGGAGGACCCGCGCATGGACTTCATCAAGCGCGTCGTCGGCCTGCCGGGCGACGAGGTGAGCTACCGCAATCAGCACCTGTACCTCAACGGCAAGCTGGTCGACGTCAAGGCCGTGGACGCCTACTACGACGAAGACAGCATGCAGATGCGCAGCCGCTACGAAGAGCAGCTGGGCGACAAGCCGCACAAGCTGCTGGTGGACATGAACCGCCAGCAGTTCTTCCGCCCCGATCGCAAGGACGGCCCCTTCCCCTTCCAGGACCAGTGCACCTACAACGGTGAGGGCTTGACTTGCAAGGTGCCCGCGGGACACTACTTCATGCTGGGAGACAACCGGGACAATTCCCGCGACTCCCGTTTCTGGGGTTTTGTGCCGGACGAGAACATCGTCGGCAAGGCCTTCATGGTCTGGATGAACTTCAGCAATCCCAAGCGTGTTGGATTCTTTGATTGAGCCGCCCATGGATACTGCGGCACTTTCTGTTCAGCGAGGAGAGGCAATGAGGCGTGCGCACCGTCGCCAGGCTGGCATCAGCTTGTTGGGTCTGCTGTTCTGGGCCGTGGTTCTGTCCTTCACGGGCCTCGTGGCGGCCCGCACCATCCCGACCGTGATGGAGTACTACACCATCCAGCACGCCGTGGACAAGATCGCGCGCGGCAACCCGGCCACCGTGCCGCTGGCACGGGCGGAGTTCGACCGCATCAAGCAGGTCGAGTACTCCATCACCAGCATCGGCCCGCAGGACCTCATCATCACCAAGGAAGACGAGCGCGTCCGCATCAGCTTCGCCTACGACAAGCAGGTGGACCTCTTCGGCCCGGTGTCGCTGGTGATCAAGTACGAGGGGCAGTCTCACTGAGACCCGTGCCGAGACAGGTGCCTGCGCCATGAGCCACCCCCTGGACGCCCTGCAGACGCGGCTGGGCTACCAATTCAAGAACAGCGGGCTGCTGCAGCGGGCCGTGACCCACCGCAGCTTCGGCGCGGACCACAACGAGCGCCTGGAGTTCCTCGGCGACGCCGTCCTGAGCCTGGCGGTGTCCAGCCTGCTGTACGAGCGCTACGCCGGGTCCGACGAGGGCGACCTCACCCGCATCCGCGCCCATCTCGTGCGCGAGGAAAGCCTGCACAAGCTGGCGCTGGGCCTGGGCCTGCCCCAGGTGCTGCGCATGAGCGAAGGCGAGGCCCGGGGCGGCGGCGCCCAGCGGGCGTCCATCCTGGCCGATGCCACCGAGGCGATCATCGGGGCGGCCTTCGAGGATGGCGGCTATCCGGCCTCCCGCGAGATCGTGCGCCGCCTGCTGGGCGAGCTGATCAACACCTCGGCCAGCGACACCTGGGCGAAGGACGCCAAGACGGCGCTGCAGGAATGGCTGCAGGCCCGCCGGCTGGCCGTCCCCAGCTACCGCATCACCGAGACCCGAGGCCAGGCCCACAACCAGACCTTCGAGGTCGAGTGTGCGGTGCCGGCCCTGGCCATGAGCAAGCGCGGCGAAGGCCGCTCCCGCCGTGTCGCCGAGCAAGATGCCGCCAAGCGTATGCTTGAGGATCTGCTGGCGCGCGACAAGCCCGGTTCCGCGCTCTCGTCCTGACGGGACGGGAGCCGCACCGGGCCATGCATTCGCGCCATCCACAGGCGCTCCAAAGGTCACTGACATGAACGACACCGCGCCCGAGTCCGGGCTGCCGCAACGCTGCGGCCTCATCGCCATCGTGGGCCGCCCCAATGTGGGCAAGTCCACGCTGCTGAACGCCCTCGTGGGCCAGAAGGTGAGCATCACCTCGGACAAGGCCCAGACCACGCGCCACCGCATCACCGGCGTGCGCACGATGGACGAGGCGCAGTTCGTGTTCGTCGACACCCCCGGTTTCCAGACCAAGCACAACGCGGCGCTGAACCGCAACCTGAACCGCACCGTGCACGGCGTGCTGGCGGACGTGGACCTGGTGCTGTTCGTGGTCGAGGCCGGCCGTTTCGGCCTGGACGACGCCAAGGTGCTGGCCCTGCTGCCCGAGAACAAGCCCGTGGTGCTGGTCGCCAACAAGCTCGACGCCGTGCACCGCCGCGCCGAACTGGCGCCGTGGCTCAAGGGCATGGCCGAGCGCCGCAATTTCGCCGAGTTCGTGCCGCTGTCGGCCCGCAAGGAGGCCGACGTCACCCGGCTCTTCAAGATCCTGAAGCCCTACCTGCCTGAGCAGGGCTGGTTCTATGACGAGGATGCGCTGACCGACCGCTCGGAGCGCTTCCTCGCCACCGAGATCATCCGCGAGAAGCTTTTCCGCCTCACCGGCGACGAGCTGCCCTACACGTCCACCGTCGTCATCGACAAGTGGGAAGACGAGGGCGAGCTGCGCCGCATCTCGGCCTCCATCGTGGTCGAGCGCGACGCGCACAAGGGCATGATCATCGGCCAGGGCGGCGAGCGCCTGAAGCGCATCGGGTCCGAGGCCCGGCAGGAGCTGGAGCACCTGATGGACGGCCGCGTGTTCCTGGAGCTGTGGGTCAAGGTCCGCTCCGGCTGGGCGGACAACGAAGAGCATCTGCGCACCTATGGCTACGAGTGAGTGGCCGCGGCGGCCCTGAATGGTCACCCGCGCCCCTCGGCTGCCCAGCACGCAGCCGGCCTTCGTGCTGCACCACTACGACTGGAGCGAGACCAGTCTCATCCTCGACCTCTTCACCCGCGAGCAGGGCCGGCTGGCCGTGGTCGCCAAAGGGGCGAAGCGGCCGTACTCCCAGCTGCGATCGGTGCTGCTGCCGTTCCAGCGCCTGCAGGTCGGCCTCAGCAAGCCCTCGCGTGACGAGCGCAGCGAGACCGAGGTCCAGACCCTGCGCACCGCCGAATGGGCTGGCGGCCACACGCTGCCGACCGGCGCGGCGCTCTTCGCCGGCTACTACCTCAATGAGCTGCTGCTGAAGCTGCTGGCGCGCCAGGATCCGCATCCCGGCATCTTCGACGCCTATGCGGCCACGCTGCCGCTGCTGCGCGAAGACGAAGACCAGCGCAGCCAGGCCGCGCTGCGCGCCTTCGAGCTGCGCCTGCTGGCCGATCTCGGCCTGCTCCCGGACCTGAGCGTGGTCACGCAGACGCAGCGGCCGCTGGATCCCGACCGTCTGTACATGCTGGGCCCCGAAACCGGCGTGAGCGTGCCGAGCCACGAGGCGCCGGCTTTCGGCGCCACGCAGCTGGTGCAGCTGCAGGCCGCGCTGCTGCATGGCTCGCAGGCCGCCCTGCAGCAGGCCTGTGCGGAGTGCCTGCCCGCGCTCAAGGGCTGCCTGCGCGGCCTGCTTCACTATCATCTGGGCCAGAAGCCGCTGCGCACGCGCGCCGTGATGCTGGATCTGCAAAAACTGCTGGACTGATGCCATGAATCCCCTCGTCGCTCCCGAAGCCCTGCGCCACGAAGGCCGCTGCGCGCTGTCTGTCAACGTCAACAAGGTGGCCCTGCTGCGCAACACCCGCCACCTGGGCATCCCCAGCGTGCGCCGCGCGGCGGAGCTCTGCCTGCAGGCCGGGGCCCAGGGCATCACCGTGCACCCGCGGCCGGACGCTCGGCACATCCGCACGGAGGACGTCCACGAGCTGGCTGCCCTGCTGAAGGACTGGCCGCAGGCCGAGTACAACATCGAGGGCAACCCGACGCAGAACCTCATGGACTTCGTGCGACAGGTCCGCCCGCACCAGGTCACCTTCGTGCCCGATGCCGAGGACCAGTTCACCTCCGACCACGGCTGGAATCTGCCCGCGGACGGCGAGCGCCTGCGCCCGCTGATCGAGGAATGCCAGGCGCTGGGGGTGCGTGTGAGCCTCTTCATGGACCCGATGCCGGCGGCCATGGCGCAGGTGGCGGCGCTGGGCGCCGACCGCATCGAGCTCTACACCGAGACCTTCGCGAGCGCCTTCGGCACGCCGCGCGAGGCCGAGGTGCTCGCCGGCTTCACCGCCACGGCCGAGGCCGCGCTGGCGCTGGGCCTGGGCATCAATGCCGGGCATGACCTGAATCGCCCCAATCTCACGGCCTTCCTCAAGGCGGTGCCGGGCGTGCTGGAGGTCTCCATCGGCCACGCCCTGATCGCCGATGCCCTGGAGCTGGGCTACGCCGAGACGGTGCGCGACTACCAGCGCAGCATCCAGCGCGCCTACGCCTGAGGCCGGCGGCGCGCCACGAAAGGACGCATCGACATGATCTACGGCATCGGCACGGACGTCTGCGACATCCGCCGCATCGCGGACACCCTCCAGCGGCGCGGGGAGCGCTTTGCCGAAAAGGTCCTCGGGCCGCATGAGATCGAGGTGTTCCGCGAGCGGCGCGCCCGCGTTGACGCGCGCGGCATCGCCTACCTGGCGACGCGCTTCTCGGCCAAGGAAGCCTTCTCCAAGGCCATCGGCCTGGGCCTGCGCATGCCCATGACGTGGCGGGACTGCGAGATCGTCAAGGCCGCCAGCGGCAAGCCGGAGATCCGCCTGCACGGCGAGTTGAAGGCATGGTTCGAGGCGAAGGGGCTGCAGGCCCATGTCAGCGTCAGCGACGAGACGGACTACGCCACCTCCTTCGTGGTCGTCGAGACCCGCGGAGCCGGCCCGGCATGAGCCCGGCGGTCCAGGTACTGTCCTACCAGGCCTCGTGGCCGGCGGCGTTCGAGGCCGAGGCCTCGCGCGTGACGCAGGCCCTGGGCGATGCCGGCGGCGCGCTGCACCACATCGGCAGCACCTCGGTGCCAGGTCTTGCCGCCAAGCCCATCATCGACATGCTGCTGGAGGTGCCCGACCTCGCGGCGCTGGACCGCCGCAGCGACGCGCTGCTCGCGCTGGGCTGGGAGGCCAAGGGCGAGTTCGGCCTGCCGGGGCGCCGCTACTTCCGCAAAACGGACGCCCGGGGGCAACGGACGCATCACCTGCACGCCTTCGAGGCGGGCAGCGCCGAGGCCCGGCGCCACCTGGCCTTTCGCGACTACCTGATCGCCCACCCGGACGTGAGGGCGGCCTATGGCACGCTCAAGCGCGCGCTCGCCGCCGCCCATCCCGAGGACATGGCCGCCTACATGGACGGCAAGGATCCCTTCATCAAGGACCACGAGGCCCGCGCGCTGCGCTGGGCCTCGCAACGATAGAAAGCGCCCCATGGACATGCTGCTCCACGCCCCCCTCATGCTGGACATCGCCGGCACCACGCTGCGCCCGCAGGAGCGCGAGCGCCTGAGCCATCCGCTCGTGGGCGGGCTGATCCTCTTCGCGCGGAACTTCGAGAGCCGCGCGCAGCTCACCGCGCTGTGCGGCGAGCTCAAGTCCCTGCGGCCCGATCTCGTCATCGCCGTGGACCAGGAAGGCGGCCGCGTGCAGCGCTTCCGCACGGACGGCTTCACGCCCTTGCCGGCCATGCGCCGCCTGGGCGAACTCTGGATGGCGGATGCCATGCGGGCCACGCAGGCGGCCACGGCGCTGGGCTATGTGATGGCGTCCGAGCTGCGGGCGTGCGGCGTGGACCTGAGCTTTGCCCCGGTGCTGGACCTGGACTATGGCGAGAGCTCGGTGATCGGCGACCGCAGCTTCCATCGGGATCCGCGCGTCGTGGGCCTGCTGGCCAAGAGCGTGGCGCAGGGGCAGCTGATTGCCGGCATGGGCGCCTGCGGCAAGCACTTCCCCGGCCACGGCTTCGTGAAGGCGGACTCGCATGTGGACGTGCCGGTGGACCGGCGCAGCCTCAAGGCCATCCTCGCCGAGGACGCCAAGCCCTTCGAGTGGCTGCACCTGAGCCTCGCCGCCGTGATGCCGGCGCACGTGATCTATCCGAAGGTCGATGTGCGCCCGGCGGGCTTCTCGCCGCGCTGGCTGCAGGAGATCCTGCGCGAGCGCCTGGGCTTTGCCGGCCTCGTCTTCAGCGACGACCTGGGCATGCGCGGCGCACGGGTGCTGGAGGGGCGTGAGATCGGCTTCGCCGAGGCGGCGATCACGGCTCTGCATGCCGGCTGCGACATCGCGCTGCTGTGCAACCAGTCGGTGGAAGAGGGCGGCCGCGTGCTGGACGAGGTCCTGCAGTCCCTGGAAGACGCGGCGCTGCAGGGCCGCTGGCAGCCCAGCATGGAAAGCGAGGGCCGCCGCCAGCGTCTGCTGTCGCAGCAGGCCCCGCTGAGCTGGGAGGAGCTGATGCACGAGCCGGGCTATCACCTGGCGCTGCAGCAGCTGAACTTCTAAGCCGCCGGCGCAGGGCGCCAGGGGCGGGCGGCGGTCGGGGCGGCGGTCGGGTGGTGCCCGGGCCGGCTCGCCCCGACGCCCGTCTTACTTCGCGGCCTTGGCCTTGTCGCCAGCGGACTTGGCGGTGGGCGATGCCGGAGTGGTCGCCGGCTTGCTGGCCGGCTTGCTGGTCGGCTTGGCCGGGCCAGCCGGGAGCGCCTTGCCCACGCCGGCCATGTCCATCTGCAGGTTCATCTGCATCGAGTGACCGTCGGGCATGGGCATGCGCATGTCCATGCGCAGGTCCAGGTCGGTGCGCTGCTGCAGGCGGTCCGCGAGGCGCAGTTGCAGGTGGCCCGTGCCGCTGCCCGTCATCACGAGCTGGAGCGAGGCGGGCGCCGGGGCGGCGTCGCCCGCCGCACTGGCGGCGCTGGCGGCGCTGGCGGCGGCTGCCGGCATCGGCAGGTCCAGTTTGAAGTCCATGGTGGCGCCGATGTCGAAGTAGGCCACGCCGGCCTCCACCTTCGTCAGCGTGTAGCGGGCGCTCATCTTGCCCGCGTTGCTGCCGCCGGGCAGGCTCGGCAGCGGCACGTTCATCTCCAGCGGCATCTCCACCGATTCACCGACGCGCAGCGGCGTGCCGTTCATCTGGGCAAGCGCGTCGAAGGTCTTGCGGAACACGCCCTCCATCATCTGCGGCGGCAGCTGCGCGGCGCCTTCGCCCGACAGCCGGATGTTCTCGTAACGGCCGTCGATGATGTCCGCGTTGAACTGCATGCTGGGCATGCGCTTGGCGGGCATGCCGGGCACCAGGTCGCCATCGCCCATGCGCATTTCCATCGTGCCGTACTCGATGCGGGCCGTCACCGGGATGTGGCCCTGGGCGTCCTTCTTGCCGGCCTGCAGACGCTGGCTCATCTGCAGCGTCATGGTCATGGGCATCTTGACCGCGCCCATCTTGGCGTTGATCTGCTGGATCTCCTCGTCGCTGGCCCCCTCGCGGGCCTTGAACTTCATGTCGGTGACCGCCTTGATGCGGAAGTCGTGCTGCTGCTGCGTACCGGGCAGCGGCATGAGGTTCATCGTGACGGGCGCATCGTCAGCGAGGGCGAGCGCGGGTGCCAGTGCGAGGGACAGGCAGGCGGCCGGCACGAGCCGGCGCAGGGGGGTGTGGGACATGGGGTCCTCCTCTGTGTTGTTAGGTGATGGGTGAGTTCAGGCGCCGTCGAGGCTGAGCGGGACGCTGGTGAGCGACACGCAGCGGTAGAAGAGCAGGAACAGCCAGGACGACATCATCACCAGGATGGCGGCGTCCAGGACCATGTTGTTCCCGGAGCGACCGATGGCCAGCAGACCCAGCACGCACGGCATCAGCGTCACGGCTTTGCCGGGGTGCTGGACACGGACGTGACCCTGGCAGTTCCCGCAGCTCAGCACCTGGCCTGGCTGCGCCAGAAGCACGTGCCAGATCCCGAGGGTCTTGGTGCGGCAGAGGGGGCAGGTGTACATGGGCTCTCCTTCGCGCCGCATCTTAGTGGCCCGATCTGTCAGCGGCCACGCCGATCGCATCCCCCTCAGGAGGTAGATGATCCTTATGCGTTCCTGTGGTGCGGCGACCTAGCGCGGGCGGCTGGCGGTGCGGCACAGGCATGAAAAAGCCGACCGGCGCACGGGACGCATCGGTCGGCTGATGTCGTACAGATGTGGTGGCCGACGTGGTGGCCGCCACACCCGGGCGCTCGGCCGTCAGGCCAAGGGCGCTTTACTTGCGGTAGTTGTCCAGCATGCGGTAGCCGCGCGCATACAGCCCGAACAGCAGGGCGGCGAGCAGCGCAAAGCCGGCGAAGAAGAACATCTGGAAGGCCGTGACGCTGGTGCCCGTGGCCTTGATGTAGGCCGTCACGCCTTCGCTCTTGACGCTGCTGTTGGCCAGCAGCACCCACAGGTTGCCGATGGTCACCGAGAGGTTCCAGAAGCTGGTGATCACGCCCTTCATCGGCAGCGGTGCCTGGCTGTAGGCGAACTCGAGGCCGGTGGCCGAGACGAGCACCTCGCCCAGCGTGAGGATGGCGTAGGGCAGGATCTGCCAGACGATGCTGACCGTGTGGCCGTCGTCCAGCCACAGCTGCAGGCCGCCCACGACGATCCAGGCCACGCCCGAGAGCGCGATGCCCGCGCCCATGCGGCGCAGTGCGGTGATGCGCAGGCCCATGCGCTCCAGCGTGGGGTAGAGCACCAGGTTGTTGAAGGGGATGAGGATCATCACCAGCGCCGGGTTCAGCGCCTGCATCATGGAGGACTGGAACCAGGCGGGCTTTGTCATCTGGTCGGCCTGCAGGATCCACGTCGAGGCCTTCTGGTCGAACAGGGACCAGAAGGGCGTGACCAGGGCGAAGAGCACCAGCAGGCGCAGCACGGCGCGCACGCCCTCGATGGCCTCGGGCGGGTGGGCGTCGGAGGCCTTGCCCAGCTGCAGTGCCGCGCCGGCACCGCCGAAGCCCATCAGCAGCACGAGGGCCAGGCAGAAGCTCGCCACGAAGCCGATCTGCTTCATCAGCACGAAGCTGCCCACCGCACCGACGACGCCGATCAGCGCGACGGCGAGGCCGGGGCCGCCGGTCTTCAGCGCGCTGATGACGACCTTCAGGAAGCTGTTCGGGTCATGGGCCACGGGCGGCGTGTGGATGTACTTCTTGCGGCCGCTCCAGAAGATCAGCGTGGCAATGCCCATCAGGATGCCCGGGATGCCGAAGGCGACGCTCGCGCCAAATTCCTTCAGGAAGATGGGCATCAGCAGCGAGGCGAAGAAGGAGCCGAAGTTGATGATCCAGTAGAAGGCGTCATAGACCTTCTGCGCGAGGCTGCGGTTGCTGCTGTCGAACTGGTCACCCACGAAGGAGCTCACGAGCGGCTTGATGCCGCCGGAGCCCAGGGAGATGAGGAAGAGGCCGGTGTAGAAGCCGGTGATGTTCTTCTCGAAGATGGCGAGGCAGGCGTGGCCGCAGCAATAGAGCAGGCTCAGCCAGAAGATGGTGTTGTACTTGCCGAAGAAGCGGTCGGCGATCCAGCCGCCGAGCAGCGGGAAGAAATAGACGCCGATCACGAAGGTGTGGAACACCTCCTTGGCCTCGGCCTTGCGCAGGTCTTCGGGGATGGCCATCAGCAGGCTGGTCATCAGGAAGACCGTCAGGATGTTGCGCATGCCGTAGAAGCTGAAGCGCTCGCATCCTTCGTTGCCGATGATGTAGGGAATCTGCGGCGGCATCTTGGGCGCCGCGGTGCTGGCAGTCTGGGTCACGGTGAGTCCTTGTGTCGGGCCGCGGGCGGGTCGCCCGCAGCTGGCGGCAGTGCTGGGTGCAGCAGGGCTGGAACTGTAGGCGAAAAGGCAGGGCCTGCCAGGGTGCCAACCCTAGCCCGCTCCTGCCATGGAATGAAAAACGCCGCCGGGCGTGAGCCACGGCGGCGTGTCTGCGGACCAACAGCCGGCGCGGGGCCGGCCGGGGTCAGCCCTGCTGCTCGAAGGGCAGCTTGACCTGGGCCAGATCCTTGCGGGTCTCGACCAGCACCAGCGGGCCTTCGTCCAGCACCATCACCGGCGGACGCTCGCGCGGCACGCGCACGGGCTGGGGCTCGGCAGCGATGGCGGCCTGGGCGGCGGCCACCTTGTCGGCGTCCGAGTTCACCCATTGCAGGCCGGCGGCTTCGGCGATGCCGTGCAGGTCGGTCATCGGCAGGCGATAGGCCGGCACGGCGGGGGCGACCGGGGCCTCGGCGACCACGGCGGGGGCCGGTGCCGCGGCCACGGGAGCCGGTGCCGGGGCCTCGGCCGATGCGGCCACCGGTGCCACTGCTGCGGCCTCGGCCGACTCGCTCACCAGTTCCAGCTGCTGCGGGGCTTGCTCGGCACCCTCGGCGCCTTCGTTGCCTTCGCCCGCCTGGCCATCGCGACGATCGCGGCGGTAGCGGTCACGGCTGCGGCGGCGACGGCCATCGCGGCCTTCCTCGCCGGCAGCGCCGTCGGCCGGCGCCTCGGCCGTCACTGCGTCCTGACCCTGGGCTTCAGCCGATGCCACGGGGGCGGCGTCGACCGGAGCGGCTTCGGCGGCGGGGGCCTGCTCGGTGTCCGAGCTGCTCACGCCTTCGGCGCCTGCGTCCGGACCGCGCTCGTCGCGGTCACGGCCACCACGACGGCGGCGGCGGCGGCCTTGGCGTTCCTCGCCGGCGGCCTCGGGGGCCAGGCCATCAGGGATGGTGTCCTGGAACGCGGTCGGGGACTCGGTGCCGGTCGTCTCGACCAGGGCCTGGACCTCGGCGGCCGGGCGCTCCTGGCGCTCGCCACGCTCGCCACGGTTGCGGCGGCCTTCGCCCCGCTCACCGCGCTCACCACGCTCACCACGCTCACCACGCTCACCACGTTCGGCGCGCTCGCCACGCTCCGCCCGCTCGGCACGCTCCGGACGGTTGCCGTCCTGCGCCGGGGCGTCCTGGCGCTCGGCACGGTCGCCGCCACGCTCGTTGCGGCGGCCGCGTTCACCACGTTCACCGCGCTCGCCACGCTCGCCACGCTCAGCGTTGCGTTCACCACGCTCGCCGCGTTCGGCGCGCTGGCCGTCCTTGCCTTCACCGCGCTCGCCACGGCCCTTGCCGTCCTTGCGCTCGCCCCGCTCACCGCGGTCGCCACGATCACGGCGGCGGCCGTCGCGGCCACCGTCGCGGCCGCCTTCGCGGCCTTCACGCTTGGCGCCGTCCTTGCGCTCGGTCTCGGCAGGCTTGGCTTCCTCGGCCGGCGCTTCGCCAGCGCCGAAGACCTTCTTGAGCCAGCCGAAGAAGCCGGAGCTCGTCGCGGCCGGTGCGGCGGCAGCAGGCGCTGCGGCGGCGGCCGGTGCCGCGGGGGCGGCGGCCGGCTTGGGCGGCACCACCGGGGCGGGCTGCTCGGGCAGGATGCCCTTGATCACGGGTTCCTGCTTGCTCTTGCCCTTGTCGTCGCCGCCGCGGCGGGTGATGCCCACCTCGTCCTGCGGCTCTTCGATCATGGTGTAGCTCGCCTGCAGGTTCTCCAGACGGGGGTCGTCGTGGCGCAGGCGCTCGAGCTTGTAGTTCGGGGTCTCGAGGTGCTTGTTGGGCACCAGCAGCACGGTGACGCGCTGCTTGAGCTCGATCTTGGTGATCTCGGTGCGCTTCTCGTTCAGCAGGAAGCTGGTCACCTCCACCGGCACCTGCACGTGCACGGCGGCGGTGTTGTCCTTCATGGACTCTTCCTGGACCATGCGCAGGATCTGCAGCGCGGAGCTCTCCGTGTCGCGGATGTGGCCGGTGCCGTTGCAGCGCGGGCAGGTGATGTGGCTGCCTTCGCTCAGGGCCGGGCGCAGGCGCTGGCGGCTGAGCTCGAGCAGACCGAACTTGCTGATGGAGCTGAACTGCACGCGGGCGCGGTCCTGGCGCAGGGCGTCACGCAGGCGCTGCTCGACCTCACGGCGGTTCTTGGACTCCTCCATGTCGATGAAGTCGACGACGATCAGGCCGCCCAGGTCGCGCAGACGCATCTGGCGGGCGATTTCGTCGGCCGCTTCCAGATTGGTGCGGGTCGCGGTCTCCTCGATGTCGCCGCCACGGGTGGCGCGGGCCGAGTTGACGTCCACCGAGACCAGCGCCTCGGTGTGGTCGATCACGATGGCGCCGCCGGAGGGCAGATTCACCGTGCGGCTGAAGGCCGTCTCGATCTGGTGCTCGATCTGGAAGCGGCTGAACAGCGGGGCGTCGTCACGGTAACGCTTCACGCGATGCGCGTTGTCCGGCATCACGTGGTTCATGAACTGGTGGGCCTGCTCGTAGATGTCGTCCGTGTCGATCAGGATCTCACCGATGTCGGCGGTGAAGTAATCGCGGATCGCGCGGATGACGAGCGAGCTTTCCTGGTAGATCAGGTAGGCGCCCTTGCCGCCGCCGGAGGCGTCGTCGATCGCCGTCCAGAGCTTGAGCATGTAGTTGAGGTCCCACTGCAGCTCGGCCGCGGTGCGGCCGATGCCGGCGGTGCGGGCGATCAGGGACATGCCCTTGGGGTACTCGAGCTGGTCGAGGTTCTCCTTGAGCTCCTCGCGGTCCTCGCCCTCGATGCGGCGCGAGACGCCACCGCCACGGGGGTTGTTCGGCATCAGCACGAGGTAGCGGCCGGCCAGCGAGATGAAGGTGGTCAGGGCGGCGCCCTTGTTGCCGCGCTCTTCCTTCTCGACCTGGACCAGCAGTTCCTGGCCTTCCTTGATGGCGTCCTGGATCTTGGCCGAGCGGACGTCCGCGCCTTCGCGGAAGTACTGGCGGGAGATTTCCTTGAAGGGCAGGAAGCCGTGGCGGTCTTCGCCGTAGTCCACGAAGCAGGCCTCGAGCGAGGGCTCGACCCGCGTCACGACGGCCTTGTAGATATTGCCCTTGCGCTGTTCGCGGCCTTCGATTTCGGTCTCGAAGTCGAGCAGCTTCTGGCCATCGACGATTGCGAGGCGCCGTTCTTCCGGCTGCGTCGCATTGATCAGCATGCGTTTCATCGTTTCTCCTTACACGCCGTTCAGACTGGCCGAAACCAGCCCGCGCGGCGCGCAGCACACGTCGCACGGGGCGTGAACCCGCGGGCGACCGACATCAGCACGAGAAACGCGGTGGAACCGAGGAAGGAATCGCCCTGGACTGCTGGAGATCGCGAGATTCGCGATCAGGCCGGCAGCGTTGGCGCGTGCGCTTCAACAGGGGGCGCGGAGCCTCCCTCCCGTGAACGCGCCACCATCGTTGGCGCGACCCGGCCGCGGCTGATGCAGGGCAGGCGGCCGGTCAGCGACCGGGGCTGCGCGCGCATGCGGCGGGGGGTGGGGGGATTGCTGGGATTCATCCGCGAGGAACTGCTGGGCGCTGGCATGAGGCCTCCGGCTCTTGACCGGGGGGCCTCACACGATGAAAAACCTTATTCGTGCCGACCGCGGGGTGATAGCCCCTCGGCCAGGCGTGGTCCGTTCTGCGTTGCTCTTCCGTGCCGACCCGCCGACCGCCGCTGTCGCTTGGGGACAGGGCCCGCCGGGCAGGCTGACACGTTGCTTCACCAAATTGTTGAGAGCCGGTCATCGGACGCCGGCTTGCGCCGCCGACCGCCTGTTCCAGGCCCTACCACTCCTGCGTTCTTTGTATCCCCGCGGCTCACCCACAGGTAAAATCAGAAAAATCAAATACTTAGAACGCAATCGTGGTACGGAAGATTATAGGGGCTAAAGGTCGCAGCCCGAGTTCGGGAAGCGACCAGGGCGCCAGGCGCGGGCCAGCCGCCCCCCAGCCCGGCCGCCGCCCGGCGCCGACCACGATGAAACCGGGCGAAACGCCGCGCGCCGCAAGCCGGGCCGCCGCCCGTCCGGCCGCGGCCGCCCCGGCGCCGTCCCCCGCGCAGGGGACAGCCGCAGCGCCCAAGGTGGCCCCCGCCGTGCAATTGCTCACCATCGACGAGGGCTCCGCCGGCCAGCGCCTGGACAACTTCCTGCTGAAGATCCTCAAGGGTGTGCCCAAGACGCATGTCTACCGCGTGATCCGGGCCGGAGAGGTGCGGGTGAACAAGGGGCGGGCGCAGGCGGACACCCGCGTCGAACTGGGGGACGTCGTGCGGGTGCCGCCCGTGCGGCTGCCGGAGCGCAGCACCGCGGCGCAGGCGCCGGTGCCGGCCCGCGAGTTCCCCGTGGTCTTCGAGGACGAGCACCTGATCGCCATCAACAAGCCGGCCGGCGTGGCCGTGCACGGAGGCTCCGGCGTGAGCTTCGGGGTGATCGAGCAGCTGCGTCAGGCGCGGCCGCAGGCGAAGTTCCTGGAGCTCGTCCACCGGCTCGACAAGGAAACCTCCGGCCTGCTGCTGATCGCCAAGAAGCGCAGCGCCCTCAACGCGCTGCAGGACCAGTTCCGCGAGCGCGAGACGGGCAAGACCTATGCTGCCCTCGTGTGGGGCGCCTGGCCCAAGGGGCAGACGGTGATCGACGTGCCGCTGCTGAAGTTCGTCGGCAGCGACGGCGAGCGCTGGGTGCGCGCGGTGACGTCCTCGCACGATCCGCAGGCCGAGCAGGCCAAGCGCTCGATCAGCCTCGTGAAGCTGGCGGAGGGCCTGGGCGGCTTCAGCCTGGTCGACGTCACGATCAAGACCGGCCGCACCCACCAGATCCGCGTGCACCTGGCCCAGGCCGGGCATGCCATCGCGGGAGACCCGAAGTACGGCGACTTCGAGGCCAACAAGGCCCTGGCCCGCGGCGTGACCGTGCCCGGCCTGCGCTTCGACCGCATGTTCCTGCACGCGCGCCTGCTGCGCTTCACCCACCCGGCCAGCGGCCAGGAGATCGAGCTGAAGGCCCCGCTGCCCGAGGACTGCGACGCCCTGGTCCGCCAGCTTCGCCAAGGCACCGCCCGATGAGCGTTCTTCGCCCGCAACGCTACGACCTGATCGTCTTCGACTGGGACGGCACGCTGTTCGACTCGACGGCCCTGATCGTCCAGGCCATCCAGGGCGCGGCGGCCGACCTCGGCCTGCCGGTGCCCCCGCGCGAGCGCGCCGCGCACGTGATCGGCCTGGGGCTGTACGAGGCCCTGGCCATCGCCACCCCCGAGCTGCCGCGCGAGCGCTATGCGGAGATGGGGCAGGCCTACCGCAAGCACTATTTCGCCCAGCACGAGGCGCTGTGCCTCTTCGGGGGCGTCGAGCCGCTGCTGCAGGCGCTCAAGGCCCGGCATCACTGGCTGGCCATCGCCACGGGCAAGAGCCGCAGCGGCCTGGACGAGGCGCTGCGCCATGTGGCGCTGCAGGGGGTTTTCGACGCCAGCCGCACCGCGGACGAGACCCAGAGCAAGCCACATCCCCTGATGCTGGAAGAGCTGATGCGCGAGTTCGCGGTCGAGCCGGAGCGGACGCTGATGATCGGCGACACCACGCACGACCTGCAGCTGGCGCGCAACGCCGGCTGCGATGCGCTGGGCGTCAGCTACGGCGCCCATGACCCCGAGCATTTCGGGGCATTCGAGCCGGTGCACATTGCCGACTCGGTGCCCGCGCTGCACGACTGGCTGCTGAAGCACGCCTGACCCCCTCCGGAACCTGTCCATGAATTCCAGCACCACTCCCCCCGCCGGCGACGGCCTGCTGCTGTGCGATGCCGCCGATCTGCCGGAGCGCGGCAAGGCGCACTGCTTCGAGGTGCTGCAGTACGGCCAGCCGGCGAGCGCCTTCGCGCTGCGCTACGAGGGCCAGGCCGTCGCCTACCTGAACCGCTGTGCCCATGTCCCGACGGAGATGGACTGGCAGGAAGGGGAGTTCCTGGACGGCGACAAGCAGTACATCATCTGCTCCATCCACGGCGCCGTGTACGACCCGCTCACCGGCCGCTGCGTGACCGGCATGTGCGGCCGCATCGGCCTGCACAAGATCGACGTGCAGGAGCGCGAGGGCAAGGTCTATTGGTATCCTAGCCGCGACACCAAGCCCGCCTTCGAGGACTGAGCCCGCCCCCATCCCACGCCGGGGCCGGCCACCGCGGGCCCCGCATCGAGCCATCACCCATGAACCCCAACGACGATCAGCCGCGCATCCTGCCGGACGCCACGGCCCGCCCCGAAGACATGCTGCAGGCCGCGCCCGCGGCGCCGGCCCCTGCGCCGGCTGCAGCGTCCGTGGCCGCACCCGCCGGGGCCGGCGGCTACGAGGCCCTGGTGGCCCAGTTCGCCCAGGACTACCTGCGCGACCGCCGCGCCGAGCGGCGCTGGCGCACCGGCTTCCGCCTGCTGTGGCTGGGTCTGGCGCTGTTCGTGGCCTGGGCGCTGTTCTACCAGCCGCACCACGTGACGGCCCCGAACACGCCGCACACCGCGCTGGTCGAGGTCCGCGGCGAGATCTCCGCGGACACGGAAGCCAGTGCCGAGCTCATGCTGGCGGCCCTGCGCAACGCCTTCGAGGACCAGGGCGCGCAGGCGGTCGTGCTGCGCATCAACTCCCCCGGCGGCAGCCCGGTGCAGGCCGGCATCGTCTACGACGAGATCCAGCGCCTCAAGGCCAAGCACGGCAAGAAGGTCTACGCCGTGGTCGAGGAGATCTGCGCGAGCGGCGCCTACTACATCGCCGCCGCGGCCGACGACATCTACGTGGACAAGGCCAGCATCGTGGGGTCCATCGGCGTGCTGATGGACGGCTTCGGCTTCACGGGGCTCATGGAGAAGCTGGGCATCGAGCGCCGCCTGCTCACGGCGGGTGAGAACAAGGGCATGCTCGACCCCTACACCAAGGAGAACCCGCGCCAGAAGGCCTTCGCGCAGGCCATGCTGGACCAGATCCACCGCCAGTTCATCGCCGTCGTGCGCGAGGGCCGGGGCGAGCGGCTCAAGGAGACGCCGGAGATGTTCTCGGGCCTCTTCTGGAATGGCGAGGAGGCCGTGAAGCTGGGCCTGGCCGACGGCCTGGGCAACCTCGATTTCGTCGCCCGTGAGGTGGTGAAGGCCGAGGAGGTGATCGACTACACCCCGCGTGACAACGTCGCCGAACGTCTGGCCAAGCGCTTCGGCGCCGCCATGGGCGAGGGCGCCGTGAAGGCGCTGCGCCAGATCCCGGCGATCCACTGAACGGTCCGTTGCGGCCTCCCTCCCGTGGGGGCTGCGCCATGCAAAAGGCCCTCCAGCGGAGGGCCTTTGCGTTCTTCCCGATGAAGCGCGCGAGCGTCAGGCCTGGCGGCGGCGCGAGGCCAGCCCGGCAGCCAGCAGGGCCAGGCCGGCGAGCCAGCCGATCTGCGGCTCCGGCACCTGGTTCTCGTTGCGGGGCGTGGGCGTGAAGGGCTCCCAGCCGATCTCGAAGGCCTGGGAGATCGAGGCGCCGATCACGGTGCCCTCGACATGGCCCTGGCCGTAGAGGTCGGCCTTGGGGGCGAGCACGCTGCCATCCACCCAGCCCAGCTTCACGCGGTTGGCGTTGGCCAGGTTGAACAGCACCTTGCCCTGCGCTTCCTGGATCGGCTTGAAGCCGGTGAAGGCGCCGGTCAGCTGCACGTCGCCCTCGTTGAGCACGTTGATCACCACCCAGGCGTCGGCCGCGACGTTCTTGAGGCTCAGGCTCGGCATGACCCAGCTGCTGCCCTGCTTGTTCTTGCTGCCCAGGAGGATGTCGAAGACCTCGACGGCGCCGGCCTTGCCGGTGCCCGTCAGGTTGATGTCGCTCCAGGGCTGGGCGACGGCGCCGGTGCTGGTCAGCGCGGCCAGCGAGCCGGAGAGCGCGGTGAGCTGCTGCTGGGCCGCCTTGAAGTCGACGAGGCTGCTGATCTTGGGCTCGGCGCGCAGGTCCAGGTAGCCGGACGAGCCCTTGTTGAGGCCGCCGAAGACGCCGAAGCTGTTGCCGTAGCGAGCGAGGGCCGGATCCCAGGGCACCAGATTGCCTTCGCCGGCGCTGCTGTCCTTCACGGTGTCCGGTGCCGTCGAGTAGATGCGGCCATTGGTGAAGCGCACGTCGCCGCCCACGACCAGGGCCGGACCGTTGCTGCCGGCGGGGGCGCGGTAGCCGACGCTCAGGCCGTTGGCCGTCAGCGAGCCGCCGACGGCCAGGCGGCCCTCGACGTCATTGGCCGCCTTCACGTCCCCGAAGATGAAGGCGCTGTACTGCGACGCCACTCCCAGGTCGATCACCGGTGCCGCGCTTGCGGCCTGTGCCAGTGTGAGACCAGTCAAGCCGGCCGCCCAGGCCAGACGGGCACGCAGCCCCACGGAGTTCCCTCGCTTCATTGGCATGATTTCCCTTCGACGCCCTTGGCCATTCGGCCTTTGTTGATGGGGGCGGATTCTAGGAATCAAGCTGTTACCAACCATCCCCGCACTCAGGGTGGTCTGCAATTGGTTTGTGCTGTTTGCACGATTTCAGGGCGAGGTGACAGGGTTGCCGCCCGGTGGTGCGGCCTGGGCGGGCGGGGAGGCGCTCAGGCGGGGCAGGACGAAGACATGGTCGCAGCCGTCGCGGCCCAGCGGGTGCAGGCCCGGGGCCTGATCCGCTGCGTAGGACGAAGGACGGAGGTCATGGGCGCCACAACGGCTTCCCATGCAGAACCAGGACGTCGAGGCCTGGCCGTAGGCCGCGAGCACATGCGCCATGCGCCGCTTGACGTGCGCGCCCGCGGGCACGAGGTTCCAGCCCATGCCCGGACGACCAGGGGGCGGGCGGCTGGCGTGGAAGTTGCCCGCCAGGACCAGCAGGAAATGCCCGGCCGGCACGGCATCCAGCCGGCGGGCCATGGCGACTTCGTAGTCCGCCTGATCCGGGTAGTCCTCCGGCGGCACGAAGCCGATCAGCTCGATCTGCTGGCGGGCCTGCTGTGCGGCCAGCGAGCGCAGCAGCGCCACCATGGCCTGCGAGGCGCGCCCGTCCTGCCCGCGCCAGAAGGGATGGGCGTCGTCGAGGGCATCCGGCGGCACTTCCAGCGCCACGGTGACGCGGCGCCGGCCCGCCAGCTCGGCGGAGAGGGTGCGCGCCAGGCAGTCGACCAGGGCCGGCACCTCGACGCTGCCATGCAGCTCGCCGAGGAAGATGCCGTCGGTCTGCAGCAGCGGCGCCAGGGCGGCTGGCGTGGGGCAGTCGTCGGCGCGGGCCAGGCTGGCCGCGAGGCAGAGCACGCCCAGGAGCAGCGAGCGGGAGAACGGTCGATACATGCGGTGCGCAAGGACAGGGTTAGGGTCGCTACCCTAGCACGACCCTGGCACCGCGATGCCGCGCTCAGGGCTGCACGTACGCCGTCTTGACGGTGGTGTAGAACTCCGCCGCGTAGCTGCCCTGCTCGCGCGGGCCCACGCTGGAGCCCTTGCGGCCGCCGAAAGGCACGTGGTAGTCCACCCCCGCGGTCGGCAGGTTGACCATCACCATGCCGGCCTGCGCGTGGCGCTTGAAGTGGCTGGCGTACTTGAGCGAGGTCGTGCAGATGCCGGCGGAGAGGCCGAAGGGCGTGTCGTTGGCCAGCGCCAGGGCGTGCTCGTAGCTGTCTGCGGGGATCACGCTCGCCACGGGGCCGAAGATCTCCTCGCGGCAGTGCTGCATGGCGTTGTCGCAGTCCGCGAAGAGGGCGGGCTGCAGGTAGAAGCCGGGCTTGTCGAGCGACAGGCGCTCGCCGCCGCACACGAGGCGTGCGCCCTCGGCCTTGGCGATGTCGATGTACTTCAGGTCCTGCGCCAGCTGGGCTTCGTCGACGACAGGGCCGATCTGCGTCTGCGGGTCGAGCGCGTCGCCCACGCGCAGCGCGCGCGTGGCCTCGCCCAGGGCCTGGACGAAGCGCGGATAGATGCCTTTTTGCACGATGATCCGCGAGGAGGCCGTGCAGCGCTGGCCCGTCGAGAAGAAGGCGCTTTGCAGCACCGAGTTCACCGCGACGTCGAGGTCGGCATCGTCCAGCACCACGCAGGGGTTCTTGCCGCCCATCTCCAGCTGGAAGCGGGCCCCGCGCGCCACCGCGGCCTGCGCCACGCGCTGGCCCGTGCCCACGGACCCCGTGAAGCTGAGCGCCGCCACACGGCGGTCGTCCAGCAGGGTCTGGCCGACCTGCGAGCCCGGGCCCATCACCAGGTTGAAGACCCCGGCCGGCAGCCCGACGCGGCTGATGATCTCGGCCATCGCCCAGGCCGAGCCCGGCACGAGGTCCGCCGGCTTGAGCACGACGGTGTTGCCGAAGGCGAGGGCGGGGGCGAGCTTCCAGGCCGGGATGGCGGCCGGGAAGTTCCAGGGCGTGATCAGGCCGACGACGCCTAGCGGCTCGCGGGTCACCTCCACCTCCACGCCGGGGCGCACCGAGGCGAGCTTGTCGCCTCGCAGACGCAGCGCTTCCTGGGCGAAGAACTTGAAGATGGCGCCGGCGCGCGCCACCTCGCCGATGCCCTCGGGCCGCGTCTTGCCCTCCTCGCGGGACAGCAGCGTGCCCAGCTCGTCCTTGCGGGCGAGGATCTCGCTGCCGATGCGGTCCAGCGCGTCGGCCCGGACCTGCGGGCTGCTGAGGCCCCAGGCCGGCGCGGCCTCGGCGGCGGCGGCCATGGCGCGTTCGGTCAGGGCGACGTCCGCCTGAGCGTAGCGGCCGATGACGTCCCGGGTGTCGGAGGGGTTGAGGTTGTCACGCTGGCGCGGGCCGTCCAGCCATTCGCCGCCGATGTAGAGAGGGTGCAGGGGAGCGCTCATGGGCTTGTCTCGCAGGAGGAATGAGGGAGTCTCGATGCGAATATTGTAAATATATTTGAATCGATCGGGTGTCCCGCATGATGCCCCCGAAGCGCGGCGCTGTCATGGGGCGAGGTCAAGGCCCGCCGGATTCGCTGCGGTGGGCGCGACCGGGCCCAGCGCTGCCGGCGGCGCGGGCCGCGCCGGCTCATCCGGCCCGGCCAGCGCCGTGAGGGCCCGCACCAGGCCGCTGCGGCTGGGCTGGTCCACGAAGACGCAGCGCTTGCCATGCCGCTTGCAGTGCTCCTTCACGCGCCAGTAGGCGTCGTGGCTGATGCAGCCGGTCTGGCAGATGACGAGGTCGGCCGCCGCCAGCGTGGCGTCCAGCTGCGTCACGGCGTGTTCCTCGCCCCCATCGTGATGCAGGAAACGGGCGCCGCGGGCCTCGACGAGGCGGCGGTAGACCGGGACCGTCGCGGCGCGACCCCCGACGCACAGCACGGCCTGGTGCTCCAGCGCCACGAGCGGCGCCGCCGGCAGCGACGGGGCGGGGCGCTCCTCGTCCGGCAGCGGCGTCTCGATGGCGCGCGCGGTCGCGACCTGGCCCTGCTCGGCCTGGCGCAAGGCCCGCCGCACACGCTGCAGGTCCTGCTCGAGCTGCTGGATGCGCGCCTGACCGTCGAGCAGCTGGCGCTCCCGCAGCAGCGCCTGGCGCAAGGCGGGCTGGGTGGCGTGCAGCGTGTCCAGCTCGCTCTGCAGGGCGGCGATGCGGCTGTCGCGCAGCACCAGCTCGGCGCGGGCGCGCAGCTGCTGGGCGAGCAGCTCGTCGATGCGGCGGTCACGCTCCGCGATGAGCTGGGTGCTGCGCTGCTGCGCGCGCCCGAGCTCCGCGCCGAGCACGCCGTTCTCGTGGGTCAGGGCCTGGATGCGCTGGAGGTCGGCGCGGTGCGAGCTGCCGACCTGGTGCTGGATCATGTGGATGTCCTGCAGCACCTCGTCCTGGAGCAGCGCGTCGCAGCGTGGATGGCTCAACGTCGCCCACAGCGCGCCGGCGACCTCCGCGCCGGCCGACGCCTGGCGCCAGGCGTCGCGCAGCTGCACCGTGGTCTTGAGGCGGGCGGCCTGCCGGACGGCGATGGCGTAGCGCTGGTCCAGCTCCCGGTTCAGGAGCTCGGCGATGCGACCGCGCTGCTTGCATTCGTGGATGGCGCCGCAGTGCAGTTCGTAGTCCTGCACCAGCGCCTCCCCGCCGAGCGCCTTGCCGACGCGCTTGCGCAGCACGGCCAGTGGCAGGCAGGCGCCGATGACGGGGCACAGCGCCTGCGACGGCAGCTCCCACAGCCGGCGGCGTCGGGAGCCGAGGACATGGTTGGGCAGGGTCAGCTCCGGCGGCGCCACGGGGGCGTCGGGCAGGGGGGCGGTCACCGTCTTGGGATCACACATGACGGGGCCCTCCGGGGAGGACGGGTTGGCGGGAAGTCGTGAGGCTCAGCATGCGCGGCTCCTGGCAGGGGCGTGGGTGCCCGCGTGGGGGAGTGGAGGCTGGCGGCAGCTGGCGAGAGAGCAAGAAGTGCGTCGGCAGTGGCGCGCGACGGCGGCGCGAGGCTATTTGGTCAGGATCAGCTTGCCCAGCTGCGTGAGCCGCAGGCGGTAGAGCTGGCCGGCGTGCTCGATCTCGAGTTCGCGGTCCTGGCCCAGCAGCTCGCGGCTGTGCAGGCGCCGGGGCGGCGGGCTCGGCAGGCGCTGCGGCAGTGCGGCCGAGGGCGTGGGGGGGATGAAGGAAGGTTTGTCCATGCCTGAATCATAAATGCGAATAATTCGCAATTGCAAGCTGTCAATGATTGCAGGGGCGGGTCTGCGAACACCCGCCGGCGGGGCCACAATCAGCCTCCACCGCTGCCGCCACTCGGGGGCAGCCCGCGCCAGCCACAAGACACCGCACAGGAGCCCGCCATGAAAGGTGATGCCAAGGTCATCGAGTACTTCAATGCCCAGCTGAAGAATGAGCTGACGGCCATCAACCAGTACTTCCTCCATTACCGCATGCTGAAGAACTGGGGCCTGGAGCGCCTCGCCAAGCATGAGTACGAAGAGTCCATCGAGGAGATGAAGCATGCCGACAAGCTGATGGACCGCATCCTGATGCTGGAGGGCCTGCCCAATCTGCAGGACCTCGGCAAGCTGTACATCGGCGAGAACGCTGTGGAGATCCTGCATTGCGATCTGCGCATCGAGACCGGCTCCCACCCCCTGCTGAAGGAGGCCATCGCCTACTGCGAGAGCGTGCGGGACTACGTCTCGCGCCAGGTGCTGGAGGAGATCCTCGCGGACACCGAGGAGCACATCGACCACCTCGAGACCCAGATCGAGCTGGTCAACCAGCTGGGCGAGCAGAACTGGCTGCAGTCCCAGATGGGCGCGGGCAGCGGCAGCTGACGCGCGTGCGGCGGTCGGGGATGGCCCCGCCGACGTCAGGGTTGGTAATTGAGAAACGTTCGCGTTTGCGTTAGCATCTGCGTACTGATTCACCGACCCGAGCCTCGGACCATGATCGTCTGCCTCTGCCACCGCGTTTCTGACCGCGACATCCGCCGAGCCGTCGCCGAGGGCACGTCCAACTTCGACGTCCTGCAGGATGACACCCGCGTGGCCTCGGCCTGCGGCGCCTGCCAGGATTGCGCCCGCGAAGTCTTCGACGAGGCGCTGGCGAAGCAGGGCTCGGTGCCCGCCGTGATGGCCGCGCCCCTGGCGCAGACCCGTCGCGTGATCCGCCTCGCCACCGCCTGAGCGGGCCTTCCCCGCGGGACGGCGCACACGTCGGCCCCCTGAAGACCGGACCGCTGTCCGGTCTTTTCATTTGCAGCGGAGGCCTCGTGCCTCAGAAGGCCAGCGCCGCGGCCGCGAAGGCCAGCCGGCGCGTCGGCAGCTGAGCGATCATGCTGTCGGCCGGCCCGGCCCACTGGCGCAGCCCGGCCTGCAGGTTCCATCGATCGCCCTGCCAGGCCACGGAGGCCGTCAGCAGGCGCCCGCCGTCCTGCGGGGCCCACAGCACATCCCCCGCCCAGCTCCAGGCGCCGTGCGTGCCGCTCAGCCGCGCAAAGACGTTGTGGCGCTGCAGGCTGCTGCTGGCGAAGCCCTGGGCCTGCCAGGCGAGGTTGCCGGCAATGGCCGCGTGCAGCGCGGCCGGCGCATGCAGGCCTTGCTGCACCAGCGCCGTGCCGCGATCCCGCCAGGCGTCCGCGTCCGCGCGGGACATCGCCTGCGAATCCCACCAGTACTCCACCAGCAGACTGAGCTGTGACGCCGTCGTCCACGTGCCGCCCAGCAGCAGCTGGCTGCTGCCCGACTGCGCCTCGCGACGCCAGGGCGAGGCCGCCGCGGGGATCGGCGCGTGCGTGTCCAGGCGCCAGACGAGGCTGCGCTCGTTGACCCGCGCCGAAGCATGCAGCTCCAGCGCGTCGCTGGCGACCCATGAGAAGGCGGCGCCCACGCTGGCGCGCTGTTCCCGGCCCAGGCGGGCGAAGCCGTGCCAGTCCCAGGCCCCGGCGCGCTGGTAGACGCGCAAGGCCAGCGCCTCCTCGTCCGCGCCTTGCCCCGCCGCGTCCGCCGGGTTCACCCAGACGAGGCTCCAGGCGGTCTCGGCGCTGAAGCGCTCCAGCTGCAGCACCGGACGGCCGCGGCTGTATGTGCCCAGCAGCGTGCGGCGCTCCTCCTGCGCCACCATGTCGTTGGGCCGGAAGGCGTAGCCCACGTCCCAGCTGACGAGCTTGCGGCCGAGGCTGTACTGCCATCCGTCCGCGCCGCCCCAGTCGCCCGAGGTGTAGAGCTCGTTGACGGCCGCGTGGCTGCGGGCGGCGCCGTGGTCGCGCTGCAGATGCTGGGCGTAGAGGGTGGCGTTCACCGGGCCACGGCGCGCCCGCCACTCGGCCTCCAGCAGCAGCGTCTGGCGCGGCGCGCCGTCGATGCCAGGCTGCAGCGCCTCGGCCGCCGCCAGCGGCCCCTGCCGGCTGCGCTCCGCGGACTGGACCTGGCTGCGCCACTGCACGCTGCTTTCGTCCAGGACGTCCGCCTGCGCTGCGCCCAGGCCCATGGACAGCGCCATCACGAGAAAGTGCCGGCTCATCCGCCTCACTCCAGGTTCGGGCTGCGCGCCAGGAACATCGGGTTGAACCAGGCCTCGGGCACCTCGCGGGGCTTGCGGGCGAGGTAGCGCACCTGCGTCAGCTTTCGCTGCGAGAGCGCGTCCTGCAGCAGCATCTCGCTGATCAGCGGGGTGCCCTTCTCCAGCTTCTCGTAGCGGAACTCGGCCGTCTTCGCGAGCTTGTCCGACTGCACATAGAGCTCGGCCCGCAGCGGTTCGTGCCGGGTCTTGCCCACCCACAGCAGAATGCGCTGGTAGCTGACGCCCTTGCGCGTGGCCTGCAGCGAGAGCTTGAGGCAGGCCTGATCGCCGCATCGTTCCTCGGCCAGGATCTCGCCGCCGTAGTCCTCGCTCCAGGACAGCGTGGCCACATCGCCGGTGGAGGCGTCGCCCAGCAGCTTCTGCAGCGGCGTGATGCGCAGGGGGCGCTGGCTGGCGGGCATCAGCAGCCAGAAGTCGTCGCCCAGCATCAGCACCTTCTGGCCCTTCTCCGCCGGACTCTGCATGAGCACCAGCGAACGGTGGTCCGTCTGCGTGAGCACCGTGTAGCGGCGTTCCTTGTCGAGCGAGCCGTCCGCGTGGAGCACGCGGACCTCCGTTTCGACCTGCTGCTGCGTCGCGCCGCCGGTGCGGTAGGCGTCGGCATGGCGCAGCACCGTGCTCGCGTCCAGCGCGTGGGCGGCAGGGGGGGCGATCAGGGCGGCGCACAGCACCGCGAGGGCATTCAGGGGCTTCATGGGCGGTCTCTTTCGATCGGGGAGTTCAGACGTGGGCCAGGGCGTCGACCACGGGCTGGTGCACGGTCCTGCGGGCGACGAGGGCGGCGCTGAGGCCGGTCAGCAGCAGCATGACGAGCAGCGTCCAGCCATAGAGCGGGCCGTCAATGGCGATGTGCAGCGGGTAGCCCTTGGTGGAGCCGGGCGGGGGCGGCATCATGACCGGCACCACCATCAGCAGCAGACTGATGCCGAGGGACAGCAGGGCGCCCAGCACCGCGCCGCCGCCGCCCAGCACGAGGCCTTCCAGGGACAGTGTCGTGAGCAGCTGCCGTGGCGTCGTCCCCAGCGCGCGCAGCGTGCCGATCTCCCGGGTGCGCTCGATGATGGCCATGGCCATGGCGTTGGCGACCACGAAGAGCACGATCAGCGCAATGATCAGGCCCAGCGCGCCGAAGATGCGGTTGTAGAGGTCGCGCACGGCCTTGTAGAAGGTCGCGAGATCCAGCCAGGTCTTGACCTGCAGCCCGCCATGCGCCCCCTGCAGACGCTGCTGCAGCGGGGCGGTGCTGGCCATGTCCTTGAGGAACACGCCGAGTGTCGAGACGCGCTCCGTGGCCAGCAGGGCCTGGGCGCTGGGCAGGTCAAGGTAGACGAGGCGCTTGTCCAGCTCGGCGATGCCGGTGGACACGACCCCGCGCACCGTCACGTCGACGGCGTTGAGCGCCCCTGCGGTGGTGCTGGCCAGCAGGGTGAGGCTGCTGCCGGGGCCGGCCTTGAGACTTTTCGCCAGGCCCTCGCCCAGCATCACCACCTGGCGCTCACGGCTCAGGATCACCTCGCCGGCCTTGACCTGCAGGAAGGGGCCCTTCACGGCGAACTCGGCGTCGGCGTCGATGCCGTTGGCCATCATCACCGTCGACTTCTCGCCGTTGGAGATCAGCCCCGTGAACTCCACCCGTGGCAGCACCTGGCGCACCTCCGGCTCGGCCAGCACGGCCCGGCGCAGGGGCTGCCAGTCGTCGAGGCCATGCTGCAGCGGCGTGTCCTCATCCTGGCTGAACTGGGCCGGCGTGCCCATCACCAGGTGGCCGGTGCTGCGGGCGGCGGACTGCGCGAGGCTCTCGTAGGTGAACAGCGCGAAGCCGCTGGCCAGCAGCAGGCCGGCGGTGCCCAGCGCGGCGATGGACAGCGTCACGGCCGAGCGTCGCTTGTTGCGCAAGGCGTTCAACCAGGCGAAGTGCATCCATTTCATCAGGGCGTTCATGCGTGGGCCTCCTGGGCGGATGCGGTGGATGCGGGGAGGTGGCGAGACGTGTCGTCGCCAGGTGCCGCGGCACGGACGATGCGGCCGTCCAGCAGGCCGATCACGCGGTCGCAGCGGCGCGTCAGCCGTTCGTCGTGGGTGGCAATGAGGAAGGCGGCGCCGCCCTCGTGGGCCAGGCGGCGCATCAGACCCAGCACCTGCTCCGCGGTGTGGGAGTCGAGGCTGGCGGTGGGCTCGTCGGCGATCACGAGGCGCGGCCGCTTGACCAGCGCGCGGGCCATGGCCACGCGCTGGCGCTGGCCACCGGAGAGGGCGTCCGGCCGGTGGGCCGCATGCGCCGAGAGCCCGACCTGCACCAGGGCCTCATCGACACGTCGGCGACGCTCGGCGGCCGGCACGCCGGCGAGGAACAGCGGGTAGTCGACGTTCTCCGCGACCGTCATCACCGGCACGAGGTTGAAGCTCTGGAACACGAAGCCGATGGCGTCGCGCCGCAGCAGCGTGGCCGCGAGCGCCTGGCGGGCGTCGACCGGGCGGCCGTCGAGCAAGACCTGACCCTCGTCGGGACTGTCGATCAGGCCGCAGAGGTTGAGCAGGGTGCTCTTGCCGCTGCCGGACGGCCCGGTGAGGGCCAGCAGCTCGCCTGCCTGGACGTCGAGGTCGACGCCCTGCAGCGCCGGCACCACATGCTCGCCGAGCCGATAGGTCTTGCGCACGCCGCGCAAGACCATCACCGAGGCGGCACTCACTGCACGCCCTTCAGCGCGGCCTGGGCGTCCCCCGCCTGGGGCAGCTGGCGGGCCAGCACCTGCTGGTACAGGCCGCGGGCACGCGGCAGGTCCTTGGCCTGCTCGGCCTGACGGGCGGAACGCATGAGGACGGCGCCCTGGAATCCGCCCGGTGCCTTGGCGAACAGCGGGCTGGCCTGGATCTCCTCCAGCAACTGCCGGCCGCGCGGACCGCGGTTGAACATCTCCGGCAGTCCGAGGAAGGTGTTGGCTGCGACGAAGCGGGTCTGCAGGCTGACCGGCGTGCCCTGGACCAGGGCTTGGTCATGCTCCGGGCCCAGCAGGCCGATCGCCTTGTCGATCAGAGCCAGCCCATCCTCGGCATAGCTCATCTTCTTCCACGGCGCCCAGGCGTCGCGCGCCTTGAGCGTGGTGGTGGCGCCGAGGTAGCTCATCAGCAGGGGGTGACCGGGCTCGGCCTTGAGCAGGGCCTGGAACTGCTCCGAGCTGGCATCGGTGGCATCGGCCTTGCCCTTGCTCGCCTCGGTGAACTGGGCGACGGCGGCCTGCAGCGCGGCCTCCGGCAGGGCGTGGGCGCTGGCGATGCACAGGGCGGCGGCGCAGCCGCCGAGGGCGGCGAGCAGGGAGCGTTGGGGGCGGTGGTTCATGGCGTCCTCATGTCGGGGTGGGTACATGGGACGCAGCGTAGGCAACGGGCCTGCGTCGGGCGAGGCCGACGCGACGGGGTGGCCTGCCGTGCCGCGAAACGCCGTCGCAGCGGCGCGAGATGCAGCGCCAAAAAGAAAGCCGGCACACGAGGTGCCGGCTCAAGGCGGCCGGAGCCGCCAGGACATTCCGCTGGGTCAGGGACGAGGCTTACTTCTTGGGAGCCTCGGTCTTGCTGTCCGTCTTGGCCGTGGCGGGTGCCGGGGTGGCGGCCGGGGTCACGGGGGCGGCAGGCTTGGCTTCAGCAGCCGGGGCCGCCTCCTTGGCGCCCTCCTTCGCGCCCTCCTTGTGGCTGGCCTTGTGCACATGCTTGTGCTCCGCCTTGTGCTCCATCTTGTGCATGGGCTTGGCCTCGGCCGTCTTCTCCGCGACAGGCGCAGCCGGGGCGGCGGTGCTCGCGGCGGCGACGGGCTTGATCTGCGGCGCTGCCGTGGCCGGCGCGGTGGCCGGGCTGGTGGCCGCGGGCTTGGCGGCCGGCGTGGTGGTGGCGGCAGGCGCCGTGGCAGCCGGCGTGGCGGCCGGAGCCGTGGTGGCCGGAGCGGCCGGGGCCTGGGCGAAGGCGGCACCGCTCAGGGCCAGCAGGGAAGCGATCAGGGTGGTCTTGGTGTTCATGGTCAGGTCCTTGTCGTGAGTGAAGGAAATCGGGGTGTCAGGAAGGCGGCGGAGGGCTTGGGGCCGCTCAGCCCGGGGTCTTGGTCGGGGCCGGCTTGACCGCTGCGGCGGGCGAGGGGGCCGGGGTGGCTGCCGTGTCAGGGGCGGCCTTCACCTGGGCACCGGCTGCGTGCTTGCCGGTGGCAGTGGCGGGCGCGGAGCCGATCGGGGCGGGGGTGCTCGCCGCAGCCTTCGTGCTCTTCTCGACCGCCGGATTCTTGGGGCTCGCGGGCTGCGCAGTCTGCGTGCTAGCGGTTGCCGTGGCAGCTGGTGCTGCGCTCGTCCCGGATGCCTGCTGGGCCGATGCCACCGTGGCGATCAGGGCCAGCATCGAGGGGATCAGTGCAGTCTTCAGTGCTTTCATCTGGGGGCTCCAGGGTTGGTGAACTTGTGCCTCCTCAACGAGACCCGACGAGCGCCAGTTGACGCCGGGAAGCGCCCTTTCAAAGCGTTACATCTGTGTTGCAGATCTGCAAAACGAGCCGGCGAGAGGCGAAGCAGTGGGGTCAGGTCTTGCCTGATGCGCGGCGGCAGTCGGGTGACAGAATCGACGCCAGCACAGGAGACACCCATGACCCACCGCTTCGATTGGCACAACCCCTACGCGAGCACGCGCAGCCCCGTGTTCGCGCGCAACGTCGTGTCCACCTCGCACCCGCTGGCGGCTCAGGCGGGCCTGCGCATGCTGGCCGCGGGCGGCAATGCGGTGGATGCGGCCGTGGCCTGCGCGGCGGTCATGACGCTGGTCGAGCCCTGCAGCAATGGTCTGGGCTCCGACGCCTTCTGCATCCTGTGGGACGGCCAGCGCCTGCATGGCCTCAATGCCTCCGGTCCCGCGCCGCAGGCATGGACGCCTGCCCACATCCGCCGCCGCTATGGCTGCGCGCAGGACGCCATGCCCAAGCGCGGCTGGGGCGGCGTGACGGTGCCCGGCGCCGTCGGGGCCTGGATGGCGCTCAGCGAGCGCTTCGGCCGGCTGCCCTTTGCCGACCTGATGGCGCCGGCCATCGAGATCGCCGAGCGCGGCTATGCGGTGCCCGTGGGTGTGCAGGGCAAGTGGGCGATGGCCGCGGCGCTGGAGGAGCTCACCACGCAGGCGGGCTTCGCGCAGGCCTTCCTGCCGCGCGGGCGCGCGCCGGCGGTCGGCGAGCTGTTCCGCTTCCCGGACGCCGCCCGCAGCCTGCGGCTCATCGCGCAGACGAAGGGCGAGGCCTTCTACCGCGGCGAGATCGCCGCCGCGCTGGCGGCCTTCGCGCGCGACACCGGTGGCGACCTCACCGAGGCGGATCTCGCGGCCTACCGCCCGCAGTGGGTCGATCCCATCCAGCAGACGCACGCCGGCCACGCATTGCACGAGATCCCGCCGAACGGGCAGGGCATCGCGGCGCTCATCGCGCTGGGCATCCTGCGGCACACGCGCTACCGCGAGCACGGCCCGGACGATGCGGCCGGCCTGCACCTGCAGATCGAGGCCATGAAGCTCGCCTTCGCCGATGTCTACCGCTACGTGGCCGAGCCCGCGGCGATGGACCGTTCCGTCGAGGCGATGCTGGACGAGGCCTACCTGGCCCGGCGGGCGGCGCTGATCGACCCGTCGCGGGCCATGGACTTTGCGCCGGGCAACCCGGTCAAGGGCGGCACCATCTACCTGACCGCCGCCGACGAGCGCGGCATGATGGTCAGCTTCATCCAGAGCAACTACATGGGCTTCGGCTCCGGCCTCGTGCTGCCGGGCTACGGCGTCTCCCTGCAGAACCGCGGCCACTGCTTCACGCTGGCGGACGGCCACCCCAACCAGGTGGCGCCGGGCAAGCGGCCCTTCCACACCATCATCCCGGCCTTCCTCACCCGGGACGGCCAGGCGCAGATGAGCTTCGGCGTGATGGGCGGCAACATGCAGCCGCAGGGCCATCTGCAGACGCTCGTGCGCATGCTGGACCACGGCCAGCAGCCGCAGGCGGCGTGCGACGCGCCGCGCTGGCGCTTCAATGCCGGGCGCTCGATCAACGTGGAGCCGCACATGGCACCGCAGACCGTCGCCGCCCTGGCCGCCCTGGGCCACGAGATCGGCGACATCCACGACAGCTACCAGGACTTCGGCGCCGGTCAGTTCATCTGGCGCCTGGGCGATCCGGCCGTCGAGGGCTATGCCGCCGCGAGCGACCCGCGCCGCGACGGGGCGGCCGTGGGCTTCTGAACGCGCCCCCGGGGGGGGGGGCGCCGGAGCGCGTCCTGGTGCGCCGCCCCTGACCATCAGCACTGCATGAACAGGGGACATTGTGCGAAGCTGGCGCCGCCGTGCTTGTGGTCGCCCCCGTGCCGCTGCTAGCATGCCCGGACCCTCCCACCCTGCCGCAGGACGCCCCATGACCAAGCTGCTCGACCGCACCAGACGCTGCACCCGCCGTGCCGTCTCGGCGCGTCCGTGCGTGCCGGGGCGAGGTCGTTCGCCGCATTGAAGTCTGGCGCCGAGCTTCGGCACTGACGCTCGGCACTGACCCTCGGCACAGACGATCGGCCTGGTTGCGGCGCTGCCGCGACGGCCTCTTTTCCTGCAAGCCTGCGCACCCGCAGGCAGATGCCGTCTCCACGAGAGCCGGCCTTCGGAGATTTTCATGCAAGCCCAAGCCACCGGCTGGCTGGACCGGATCAAGCAAGCCCTGACCCTCCCCGACGGAGACCTGCTGCGAGACCGCGTGTACCGCCGGCTCTGGACCTCGATCCTCATCAGCTCCCTCGGGGGGCAGATCACCCTGCTCGCGCTGCCGCTCACCGCGGCCGTGCTGCTCAACGCCACGCCCACGCAGATGGGGCTGCTGACCTCCATGGAGATCGCGCCCTTCGTGCTTTTCTCGCTGCCCGGCGGCGTGTGGCTGGACCGCGTGCGAAAGCTGCCCGTCTACATCGTCGGCGAGGCCGTGCTGGGCCTGGCCGTCGGCACGGTGCCGGTGGCCGCCTGGATGGGCTGGCTCACGATGAGCTGGCTTTACGTCGTCGGCTTCATCCTCGGCACCATCTACACGATCGCCGGCAGCGCCGCGCAGATCGTGCTGACGCAGGTCGTCACCCGGGACCGCCTGGTGGAGGCGCACGCGAAGAACGCGCTGGCCTCGTCCGGCGCCGAGGTCGTGGGGCCGGGTCTTGCCGGGGCGCTGATCAAGCTCCTCGGCGCGCCCATGGCCCTGGCGGCGGACGCCTGCCTGGTGATGGTCTCCGCGCTGATCCTGCGCGGCATCCGCGTGCGGGAGGAGCTGCACCATGTCTCGGGCGCGGACTTCTGGCGCGACCTCAAGGCGGGCGTGCGCTTCGTGCGGCACCAGCAGCTGCTGGTGGCGCTGGCCTGCGCCGTGGGCGGCTGGCAGTTCTTCTACAACGCCGCGCTGGTGGTGCAGATCCTCTTCGCGACGCGCACGCTGGGCCTGTCCGGCGAGACGGTGGGCCTGTGCTACGTGGCGCTCGGTGCCGGCACCGTGATCACGAGCGTGCTGGGCCATCGGATCAGCAAGCGCCTGGGCCCCGGCCCGAGCCTCATCGCCGGCTTTGCCACCTGTGGCCTGGGCTGGCTCGTGCTGGGCCTGGCCCCGCTGGGACCCTGGGGCGTGGCGGCCTTCGCCTTCATGCTGTTCACCTTCGGCGTGGGCGCCGTGCTCATCTTCATCAACTTCCTCTCGCTGCGCCAGGCCGTGACGCCCGCGCCGCTGCTGGGCCGCATGACGAGCACGATGCGCTGGCTGATCCTGATCCCCGCCGGCCCCGGCGCCCTGCTGGGCGGCTGGCTGGGCGAGCACGTGGACCTGCGTGCCTCGCTGATGTTCGCGGGCCTGGGCGGCCTGCTGCTGAGCGCGGTGGTGTGGCGCCTGGGCACGATCCGCGGCGTGGCCGTGCTGCCGGTGCTGCAGGACCTCGGCACGGAGTCCACCCTCGGGGCCGAGGCCCAGCCCGGTCTGATCCCGGACGTCGGCGCGCAGGGCGTCTCGGCGAAGTGAGGCGCGTGCGATGAGTGATGTGAACACCCCCAGCGCCGTGCCGCCCCTGGTGCTGCTGAAGGTGCCCGAGGAGCTCAGCAGCGAGCGGCTCGTCCTGCTGTCGGCCCGGGCCGGCTTCGGGCAGGCCGTCAACGCGGCGGTGGTCGAGTCCTTCGAGCAGCTGCGCCCCTGGATGCCCTGGTGCCAGGCCTTGCCTGCCGTGGAGGACAGCGAGGCCGTGATGCGCCAGATGCAGGCCCGCTTCCTGCTGCGCGAGGACCTCTGCTACTACTTCTTCCGCCGGGGCGAGGACGGCCGCCCGGGCCGCCTGCTGGGCGGCTGCGGCCTGCACCGCATGGACTGGGCGCTGCGGCGCTTTGAGATCGGCTACTGGGTGCGCAGCTCCGCGCAGGGGCAGGGCTACGTCAGTGAGATGGTGCAGCGGCTCAGCCGCCTGGCCTTCGAGCAGCTGCGGGCGCGCCGGCTGGAGATCCGCTGCGATGCCCGCAACACGCGCAGCCGCGCCGTGGCGGAGCGCAACGGCTTCACGCTGGAGGCGGTGCTGCGCCACGCCATGCTGGGAGTGGACGGCGAGCCGGTCGACCAGTGCATCTACGCGCGCTGGCCCTGAGCGGCGCGCTCAGGCGGCCGGGCTGAAGCGGTCCACGGCGTCGGTGATCAGCCCGTCCAGCCCCAGCGCGCGCAGGCGCTGCGCGGTGGGCTCGTCGTTGACGGTGTAGACGAGGGCCCGCATGCCGGCCGCGTGGATGGCGTCCAGGCGCGCGGCGTCCATCAGCAGGTAGTTCGTGATGACGGCACAGCAGCCCAGCGCCTTCGCCTCGTCCAGCCAGCTGTCGCGAGGCAGGTTCAGCAGCAGCGCGCGGCGCTCGTCGGGCGCGCTGTGGCGCACGCCGGCCAGCGCCTCGGGATCGAAGGAGCTGAAGACCGGGCGCAGCGTCTGGCCGGCCCACAGGCGCGTCACCTCGCGGCCCAGCACCTCGCCCGTCTCCCAGGCCTGGCCCGGATTCGGCTTGAGCTCGATGTTGATCGCCAGCTGGTTCGCGATCAGGAAGGCGGCCATGGCCTCCAGCGAGGCGAGGGGCTCGCCCGCGTGCTGGCGGCTGTGCCAGCGCCCGGCGTCCAGTCTGGAGAGCTGACTCCAATCCTGCGCCCCGGCCGGTCCGCGGCCGGAGCTGGTGCGGTCCAAGTCATCGTCATGCAGCAAGAAGGGCACGCCGTCCCGCGAAAGCTTGAGGTCGCATTCGAAGGCGCGATAGCCGAAGGCGGCGCCCGCGCGGAAGGCCGCCAGCGTGTTCTCCGGGGCCAGGCGGCCGGCGCCGCGATGGGCGATCCAGAAGGGCAGGGGCCAGGGGGGGGTGTCGGTGCTCATGAGGTGCGATGGCAGTGGTGGTTCGATTCTGAGGGGTTCGCAAGGGGCCTGAACAGCCCCGGATCTCCTGGGGCGATGGCCTCGGCGGGGCGTGTGCGCATGGTGCACTGCGGTAGGATTCAGGCCCGATGCCCAGTCAGGCAAAGGCGGTTCCCACGCGGAGCCGCGATGCCTGCGCCGGCGCCGGGCTGCCGGGTGCGATCCGCCCGGGGCCTCGGTGGGGCGGGTCGGGAAGGGGCGCAGGGCCCGCTCGCACCCGGAGCGCGGCCTGACGAGGCCCGGTTCCACTGTTCCAGCCACGCCCGCGGCAGCTTGCCGCCGCGGACAACCAGGGCCCCCGACCGGGCCCGGACGCCATGAATGCACCGCATCCCCTGATGCCCGAGATCCTGGACCCCGCCATCGCGAACGAGGCCGCGCACGAGGCACCGCGCCTGCGCGAGATTCCCTACAACTACACCTCCTTCTCCGACCGCGAGATCGTCATCCGCATCCTCGGCGCCCGCGCCTGGGACCTGCTGAACTCGCTGCGCGAGGAGCGCCAGACGGGCCGCTCCGCCCGCATGCTCTACGAGGTGCTGGGCGATGTGTGGGTGGTGCAGCGCAATCCCTATCTGCAGGACGACCTGCTGGACAACCCCAAGCGCCGCGGCCAGCTGATTGAGGCCCTGCACCACCGCCTGCACGAGGTCGAGCGCCGCCGCAAGCCGGAAGCCGACCCGCAGCGCGACGCGTCCGTGGGCGAGCTGCTGCAGCTCGCCGGCCAGGCGGTGCGCCAGTTCGCCGACCAGTTCGAGGAGGTGGCCGAGCTGCGCCGCCGGGCCACCAAGGCGCTGGGCCGCCACACGGCGCGCGACAACATCAAGTTCGACGGTCTGTCCCGCGTGGCCCACGTGACCGACGCCACCGACTGGCGCGTCGAGTACCCCTTCGTCGTGCTCACGCCCGATTCCGAGGCCGAGATGGCCCGCCTGGTGAAGGGCTGCATCGAGCTCGGGCTGACCATCATCCCGCGGGGAGGCGGCACCGGCTACACCGGCGGCGCCGTGCCGCTCGTGTGGAAGAGCGCCGTCATCAACACCGAGAAGCTCGAGGCCCTGCGCGGCGTCGAGATGATCCAGCTGCCGGGCCTGGACCGGCCCGTGGCCACCGTCTTCAGCGAGGCGGGCGTGGTGACGCAGCGCGTGTCCGACCTCGCCGAGCAGCACGGCTTCGTCTTCGCCGTGGACCCGACCAGCGCCGAGGCCTCCTGCGTGGGCGGCAACATCGCCATGAACGCCGGCGGCAAGAAGGCCGTGCTGTGGGGCACCGCGCTGGACAACCTGGCCAGCTGGAAGATGGTGACGCCCGAGGCCAAGTGGCTGGAGGTGATCCGCCTCAACCACAACCTGGGCAAGATCCATGACGTCGAGACCGCCAGCTTCGAGCTGCGCTACTACGACGCCTCCGGCAAGAAGCTCGAGCGCACGGAGCGCCTCGACATCCCGGGCAAGACCTTCCGCAAGGAGGGCCTGGGCAAGGACGTCACCGACAAGTTCCTGGCCGGCCTGCCCGGCATCCAGAAGGAAGGCTGCGACGGCCTGATCACCAGCTGCCGCTGGGTCGTGCACCGCATGCCCAAGCATGTGCGCACGGTCTGCCTGGAGTTCTTCGGCAATCCGAAGGAGTGCGTGCCGTCCATCGTGGACATCAAGGACTTCATGTTCGCCGAGGCGAAGGAGGCGGGCGGCGCCATCCTCGCGGGCCTCGAGCACCTCGACGACCGCTACCTCAAGGCCGTCGGCTACGCGACCAAGAGCAAGCGCGGCGGCCTGCCCAAGATGGTCCTGATCGGCGACATCGTCGGCGACGACGAGGACCGCGTCGCCCGCGCGACGAGCGAGGTCGTGCGCCTGGCCAACGGCCGTTCGGGCGAGGGCTTCATCGCTGTCTCGGCCGATGCGCGCAAGAAGTTCTGGCTGGACCGCAAGCGCACGGCCGCCATCTCCAAGCACACCAACGCGTTCAAGGTGAACGAGGACGTGGTGATCCCGCTGCCGCGCATGGGCGAGTACACGCTGGGCATCGAGCGCATCAACATCGAGCTCTCGCTGCGCAACAAGCTGGCGCTGGTGGACCGCCTCAAGACCTTCTTCCGCCAGGACCGTCTGCCGCTGGGCAAGACCGACGACGCCAGCGAGATCCCCAGCGCCGAGCTGCTGGAGGACCGCGTGCAGCAGGCGCTCGCGCTGCTCGACGAGGTCGGCGCGCTGTGGCAGGCCTGGAAGGACGGCCTCGACGTCGTCCAGCCGGACACGCAGCGCAGCTTCTTCGACCAGCTGCAGGACAAGAGCCTGCGCGCCTCGTGGAAGACGCAGATCTTCAAGCCGCTGCAGTCGATGTTCGCGGGCGCGGCCTTCGCCGAGATCCTCGACGAGTGCAAGCGCCTCCACCAGGAAGTGCTCAAGGGCCGCGTCTGGGTGGCCCTGCACATGCATGCCGGCGACGGCAATGTGCACACCAACATCCCGGTGAACTCGGACAACTACGAGATGCTGCAGACGGCGCATGAGGCCGTGGCCCGCATCATGACCCTGGCGCGCTCGCTGGATGGCGTCATCTCGGGCGAGCACGGCATCGGCATCACCAAGCTGGAGTTCCTCACCGACGAGGAGCTGGCCGACTTCGCCCAGTACAAGGCCGAGGTCGACCCCGAAGGCCGCTTCAACAAGGGCAAGCTGCTGCGCCCGAACGCCAGCACGCACGGCACCTTCGCCGACCTGACCAACGCCTACACGCCCAGCTTCGGGCTGATGGGGCATGAGTCGCTGATCATGCAGCAGAGCGACATCGGCGCCATCAGCGAGAGCGTCAAGGACTGCCTGCGCTGCGGCAAGTGCAAGCCGGTGTGTGCCACCCATGTGCCGCGCGCCAACCTGCTCTACAGCCCGCGCAACAAGATCCTCGCCACCTCGCTGCTCGTCGAGGCCTTCCTGTACGAGGAGCAGACGCGCCGCGGCGTGTCGATCAAGCACTGGGAGGAGTTCGAGGACGTGGCCGACCACTGCACGGTCTGCCACAAGTGCGCGACGCCCTGCCCGGTGAAGATCGACTTCGGCGACGTCACCATGAACATGCGCAACCTGCTGCGCAAGATGGGGCAGAAGAGCTTCCGCCCGGGCAATGCCGCGGCCATGTTCATGCTCAACGCCACGAACCCCGAGACGATCAAGATGGCCCGCACGGCCATGGTGGGCGTCGGCTTCAAGGCGCAGCGCTTCGCGCACGACCTGCTCAAGGGCCTGGCCCGCAAGCAGACCGAGGCACCCCGCGCCACGGTGGGCACCGCGCCCATCAAGGAGCAGGTGATCCACTTCATCAACAAGAAGCTCCCGGGTGGTCTGCCCAAGAAGACGGCCCGCGCACTGCTGGACATCGAGGACAAGGCCTACGTGCCCATCATCCGCGACCCGGCGAAGACGACGGTCGATTCCGAGGCGGTGTTCTACTTCCCCGGCTGCGGCTCGGAGCGCCTCTTCAGCCAGGTGGGCCTGGCCACGCAGGCCATGCTGTGGCATGCCGGCGTGCAGACCGTGCTGCCGCCGGGCTATCTGTGCTGCGGCTACCCGCAGCGCGGCTCGGGCCAGTTCGACAAGGCCGACAAGATGATCACCGACAACCGGGTGCTCTTCCATCGCGTCGCCAACACGCTGAACTACCTGGACATCAAGACCGTGGTCGTGTCCTGCGGCACCTGCTTCGACCAGCTGCAGGGCTACAAGTTCGAGGACATCTTCCCCGGCTGCCGCATCGTGGACATCCACGAGTACCTGCTCGAGCGGGGCATCACCCTGGACTCCAAGAAGGCCTACCTCTACCACGACCCCTGCCACTCGCCCATGAAGCAGCAGGAGCCGATGAAGACGGTGCGGGCCCTGGTCGGCCCGGAGGTGGTCAAGAGCGAGCGCTGCTGCGGCGAGTCCGGCACCCTGGGCGTGACCCGGCCGGACATCTCCACGCAGATCCGCTTCCGCAAGGAGGAGGAGCTGCGCAAGGTCGAGACCGAGCTGCGCGATGCCGGCAAGGTCGGCACGCAGGAGGACCTCAAGATCCTGACCAGCTGCCCCAGCTGCCTGCAGGGCCTGAGCCGCTACGGCAATGACCTGCAGAACGGCCTGCTGGAAGCCGACTACATCGTCGTCGAGATGGCCCGCCAGATGCTCGGCGAGCAGTGGATGCCGGACTATGTCGCGCGGGCGAATGCCGGGGGCATCGAGCGAGTGTTGGTTTAACCCCCCCCCTACTGGCTTCGCCAGCCCCCCCAGGGGGGCGAGGGTGGCTGCCCGGCGGAGCCGGATCAGCACCCTCCGTGCGGGGCGAAAAGGCCTGGCTGCTGCGCAGCAGGCCTTTTCTTTCTTATGGCGGGTGCTGTGCGTGAGGGCCTGGCTACTGCGCAGCAGGTCCTTCTTATTTTTGGCGGGTGCTGTGCCTGAGGGCTTGGCTGCTGCGCAGCGGGCCCTTTCCTTTCGGCACGGGCTACGTGATCGTCGCCGTGCTCGATGTATCGCCCGGCCTCAGCCCCGCCCGCGGCTGGGCGCCTTGTGGGGTGCCGAGGAGCGGAGCGGGCCGGAGCAGCGCGCGACAGCGCGCATCGTCATCTGACTGGGCGCGTTTGTCCGAGCGCAATGAGCGCAGCGAATGCAGCGAGTTACGCGCCCGCTCCGGACCGTGAGCACCGCAGGGGAGCCGGGGGCCGCAGGGCCGGCCGGTCCACATGAAGCCCGGCCGCGGGTGGGGCTGAGGCCGGGCCGCCAATGAGCGCAGCGAATGCAACGAGTTACGCGTCCGCTCCGGACCGTGAGCACCGCAGGGGAGCTGGGGGCCGCAGGGCCGGCCGGCCCACATGAAGCCCACCCGCGGGTGGGGCTGAGGCCGGGCCGCCAATGAGCGCAGCGAATGCAGCGAGTTACGCGCCCGCTCCGGACCGTGAGCACCGCAGGGGAGCCGGGCCGCAGGGCCGGCCGGCCCACATGAAGCCCAGCCGCGGGTGGGGCTGAGGCCGGGCCGCGCCAGCCGTCGCGGGAAGCTATTCCGCGGTGATCTTCCGGGACTTGATGAGCGCATGCCAGAACTCGGTCTCGCGCTGGATGTGCTTCGCCAGGGCGGCGCCGTCACTGGGCGCGACTTCGAGGCCGAAGTCTTCGAGACGGGTCTTCAGCTCGGGCACGGCCAGCGCCTTCTGCAGCTCGGCACTCAGGCGCTGGATGACGGGCTCGGGCGTACCCTTGGGCACGAAGAGCCCCTGCCAGGCGGACAGCTCGACGTCCTGGATGCCCAGCTCGGCAAAGGTCGGCACATCCGGCAGCGTCGCGACGCGCCGGGCGGACAGCACGGCCAGCGGCTTGAGCTTGCCGCTGCGGAAGTGGGGCAGGGCGGCGGCGGTGTCCAGCACGCCCATGGGCACGACGCCCGCCAGCATGTCCTGCGTGGCGAAGGCGGTCCCACGGTAGGGCACGTGGACGATGAAGCTGCCGGTGCGCTCCTTGATCAGCTCCATCGCGAGGTGATGCGGGCTGCCGATGCCGGGCGAGGCATAGCTGAACTGGCCGGGGTTCTTCTTCACCAGCGTCAGCCACTGCGCGGCACTCGTGATGCCGGACTGCGCATTGACGCTCAGCACCAGCGGGAAGCGGGCCATGAAGCCCACGGGCACGAAATCGCTGACGGCATAGGGCAGCTTGCGGAAGAGGGCGCCGTTGAAGACCATCACGCCGTTGTCGCCGCTCAGCAGGGTGTAGCCGTCGGGCGGGGACTTGGCCGCGTTGTCCGTGCCGATCTGGCCCGCCGCGCCGGGGCGGTTGTCGATGACCAGGGTCTGGCCCAGCTGCCGGCCCAGCTGCGGCGCCAGCTGGCGGGCGAGAAAGTCTGAACCGCCGCCGGCCGGGTAGGCCACGACCCAGCGGATCGGCTTGGCCGGCCAGGTGTCGGCCTGGGCGGACGAGGCCAGGAGGGGCAGGCTGGCAAGCCCGGCGAGCAGCGTCAGCACCTGACGGCGCAGGAGCAAAGGGCGAGGCATCGGCATGGGGTCTCCGTTGAATGGCTTTTCTGGTGCCGGATTCTGGCCCAGCCCGGGCGGCGATGACGGCTCCTTCGGTGGCGCAGTGCCTCGCCGGCGCTGGGGGATACTGCCCGGATTCCCGCTTCCGAGATGTCGCCATGAGCGCCCCTTCCCCCCCGACGGACTGCCCGCTGTGCCGCGAAACCGGCGGGCATCTCGTGTTCCAGGCGCCGCACTGGCGGCTCATCCGTGCCGACGAGCCGAACTTCCCGGCCTTCTACCGCCTCATCTGGCAGGCCCACGTGGCCGAGTTCAGCGACCTCCCACCGCCGCAGCGGCAGGCCTGCATGGAGGCCGTCTGCGCGGTGGAGCAGGTGCTGCGCGACGCGCTGCAGCCCACCAAGATCAATGTGGCCAGCCTGGGCAACGTGGTGCCGCACCTGCATTGGCACGTGATCGCCCGGTTCGACTGGGACAGCCATTTCCCCAACCCGGTCTGGGGCCAAGCCGTGCGGCAGCTGCCGTCGCCGGCGGTGCAGCGCCTGGCCATCCCCCTCGCCGAACTGGACCAGCGCCTGGCGCATCGCCTGCAGGCGATGCCCGCCCAGCCGGCGCCCTGACGGGCGCGCGCCGCGTGCCGGGCATCGCCGGCGAAGGCGCGAGCCTGCTACTTGCTGCAACAGTGGCACGCGGGCGCCGATCGGCCGCAGGGCCGATGGGCAGGGGCATCCAAGGGGTCAGGACTTGCCTTTTCCGTGCCCGGGCTGCTTGCATCTGCATACAAGTGGGGCCCTGTCAGAGCTAACGTCTGGAAGGTCTTACAGCTTGCCGCAACCCCTCCGAAGGGCGATGCTTCGTCTGCAAGTCAGCGCCTATCGGCGCAGGCCTGCGGATCCCTCCTCTTCGGCCCCGCTCGCGCGGGGCCCTTTTTTTGTGGGTCCCCGATGCGCCCCGGGCGCTTGGCCCGCCCGCCCCAGCCCTGCCGCCGGCCGGGCTTTGCCCCGCCTGCAGGGCCAGCCGCTACACTGGGACCCCCTAGGACCGACTCCCTCCTTCCCATGGCTGGCCTCAGCGCAGCAAGCCCCCTGCCCACCGAACTCACCGTGCACCAGCAGTCCCGCCGGCTGGAGATCGCCTTCGATGACGGCGCCCGCTTCTCCATCCCCTTCGAGCTGATGCGCGTCCTCAGCCCCTCGGCGGAGGTCAAGGGCCACGGCCCGGGCCAGGAAGTCCTGCAGACGGGCAAACGCGAGGTGCTGATCGAGGCCCTGAGCCCGGTCGGCCACTACGCCGTGCAGCCTCGCTTCTCCGACGGGCACGACAGCGGCCTGTACACCTGGGACTACCTCTACGAGCTGGGCCTGCGCCAGGACGAGCTCTGGGCCGAGCACCTGGCCCGCCTGGCCGCCGCCGGCCTGGACCGTGACGCGCCGATGGCCCCCAAGGGCGGCGGCCATTGCGCCAGCCATTGAGCACCGACGCTCCATCCCGACCTCCGCATTGATCGAGACCCCCATGAGCAGCACCCATTTCGGCTTCCAGACCGTTGACGAGCAGGAGAAGGCCGGCCGCGTGCGCGGCGTCTTCGACTCGGTGGCTTCCCGCTACGACATCATGAACGACCTGATGTCCATGGGCCTGCACCGCGCCTGGAAGGCCTACACCGTGGCCGTCGCCAATCTCAAGGAAGGCGATCGCGTGCTGGACATCGCCGGTGGCACGGGCGATCTGTCCCGGGCCTTCGCCCGCCACGTGGGCAGCACCGGCATGGTCGTGCACACCGACATCAACGAGGCCATGCTGCGCACCGGCCGCGACCGCCTCTTGAACGAGGGTCTGGTCCTGCCGACCAACCTCTGCGACGCCGAGAAGCTGCCCTACAAGGACGCCAGCTTCGACCTCGTCAGCGTGGCCTTCGGCCTGCGCAACATGACGCACAAGGACGTGGCGCTGGCCGAGATGTGCCGCGTGCTCAAGCCGGGCGGCCGCCTGCTGGTGCTGGAGTTCTCGAAGGTGGCCGCGCCGCTGCAGAAGCCCTACGACTGGTACAGCTTCAAGATCCTGCCCCGCCTGGGCCAGATGATCGCCGGCGACGCCGAGAGCTACCGCTACCTGGCCGAGTCCATCCGCATGCACCCGGGCCAGGCCGAGCTCAAGGCCCTGATGAAGCAGGCCGGCTTCGGCCATGTGGATGTGCACAACCTCAGCGGCGGCGTGGTGGCGCTGCATGTCGGCATCCGTTGCTGATGTCGGCCTGATCCCGGACGCGAAGTCGCGAAATATCGGCAGTTCTGCCGGGCGCCAGGGGGGCTGAACTGCCCGGCGGCGCCTGCAAGCCTCGTTACACTCGCCCCGTACACGCCGGGCCGCCCAGGGCGGAGCCGGGCATGCCCTCGCGGCTGCCGCCGGATCTGCGGTGTCGGGCGCATGCGCCCGGCCGCGTCGGTCGGGCGGTGCACGCTGGGGTGCAGCAAGGTTTGGAGCGCTATGAAATCGACGAAGCAACGGGTCCTCCCTCTCCGCCTGATGCGGGCTGGCAGCACGGCTGTGGCCCTGGCCGCCCTGCTGGCGGCCTGTGGCAGCAAGGAGGATGGCGTGACGCAGGCCGCCGCCAAGGTCAACAAGGAAGAGATCACCGTCCACCAGATCAACCAGCAGCTGCAGCGCCAGCCGGGCCTGACGGCCAGGCTCGGGGAGAAGCAGGCCGAGGCGCTCTCGCGCCAGGTGCTGGAGCGTCTGATCGACCAGGAACTCTCCGTGCAGCAGGCGCAGTCGCTCAAGCTGGACCGGGATCCGCGCGTCGTGCAGCAGATCGAGCTGGCCAAGCGCGAGATCCTGGCGCGGGCCTACGCCGAGCGCATCGGGGACTCTGTCAGCAAGCCAAGCGCTGACGAGATCGCGAAGTTCTACAACGAGAAGCCGGCGCTGTTCAAGGAACGCCGGGTCTACAGCCTGCAGGAAATGAGCATCGAGGCCTCGCCCGAGCAGTTCGAGAGCCTGCGCCAGCACCTGCAGGGGGCCCGCAGCCTCGGCGAGTTCGCGGAGTACCTCAAGAGCGCCGGCGTGCGCTTCAATGTGAACGAGGCGGTGCGCCCGGCCGAGCAGCTGCCGATGAACAGCCTCGACACGATCTCCCGCATGAAGGATGGCGACACGGCCGTGCAGGTCACGCCGACCGGGCTGCAGCTGCTGCACCTGGCCAGCTCGCGCGCCAATCCGGTGGACGAGGCCACCGCGCGCCCGGCGGTGGAGGCGTTCCTGAGCAACCAGCGCAAGGCCGAGGCCATCCAGAAGGACCTGAAGGCCCTGCGCCAGACCGCACGGATCGAATACCTGGGCAAGTTCGCCGGGCGGCCGGCCGACCCGGCATCTGCCCCGGCCGCCGTGGTGTCGGCGGCGTCCGCGGCGTCGGCAGGCGAGGCGGCCTCCGCGCCGGCCGTGCCGGCCAGCGACGTCGCCAAGAGCCTGGGGCTGAAATGAGGCGCTCCCTGCTGCGGGCCTGCGCCCTGATCCTCGCGACCTCCGCCCCCGCCGTCGCGCTGGCGCAGGCGCCCGTCCCGGGGGCCGGCACCCCGGCTTCCGCAGCGTCGGCCACCGCCTCCGCGCCGGAGTACCGGCTCGCGGCAGGCGATGCCATCCGCATCAACGTCTACCAGAACCCGGACCTCACGCTCGAGACCCGCGTCTCCGAGAGCGGCTCGCTGTCCTATCCGCTGCTGGGGAGCGTCAAGCTCGGTGGTCTGAGCCTGAGCCAGGCCGAGCAGCTGATCGCCGACGGCCTGCGCAATGGCAACTTCGTCAAGCAGCCCACCGTGACCATCGTGGTGCTGCAGGTGCGCGGCAACCAGGCCAGCGTGCTGGGCATGGTCAACCGCCCGGGGCGCTACCCGCTCGAGATGGGCGACACCCGGCTGTCCGACCTGCTGGCGGCGGCCGGCGGCGTGGCGCTGGCGGGCTCCGACCTCATCGTGCTGAGCGGCCGTCGACAGGGCAAGCCCTACCGCCTGGAGATCGACCTGCCGAGCCTGTTCGCGACGCAGGGCCGAGAGCAGGACGTGATCGTGCAGAACGGCGACGTGCTGTGGGTCGACCGTGCGCCCATGGTCTACATCTACGGCGAGGTCAACCGGCCCGGCTCGATGCGCCTGGAGCGCGGCATGACGCTGATGCAGCTGCTGGCGACCGGCGGCGGCACGACGCAGCGCGGCACGCAGAAGGGCATCACCGTGCACCGCCGCCTGCCCGACGGCAAGATCCAGATCCTGCGCCCCGACATGGACGAGTCGATGAAGGAAGGCGATGTGGTCTATGTGCGCGAGAGCCTGTTCTGAGGACCGCCGGTGAACCTGTCGCAGCTGATCCCCATCCTCATCGCGCGCTGGCGCACCGCCGCCATCGTTTTCGCCGGCCTCCTGCTGGTGGTGGTGGTGGCCACGCTCGCCACGCCCCGGCGCTACACCGCGACGGCCTCGGTCGTGGCGGACGTCAAGCCCGACCCGGTCTCGGCGATGCTCATGCAGAGCGCCGTGACGCCGGCCTACATCGCGACGCAGGTCGACGTGATCCGCAGTGAGCGCGTCGCCCAGCGCGTGGTGCGCAATTCCGGCCTGGCGGACGACCCCAGCGTCCGGGCCAAGTGGCTCGACGCCACCCGCGGCGAGGGCAAGATCGACAGCTGGCTCGCCGAGTCCCTGCGGCCGGGGCTCGAGGTCAAGCCGTCCGCGCAGTCCAGCATCATCGAGGTGTCGTACAAGGCGCCCGATCCGCGCATCGCGGCCAACATGGCCAATGCCTTCGTGCAGGCCTATATCGAGGTCACGCTGGACCTCAAGGTGGATCCCGCACGCCAGTACCGCAGCTTCTTCGACACCCGCGCCAAGGAGGCGCGCGAGCGCCTGGAAGCTGCGCAGGCCAAGCTCTCCGCCTTCCAGAAGGAGAACGGCATCATCGCCACCGACGAGCGCCTGGACGTCGAGAACAGCCGCCTGAACGAGCTCTCCACCCAGCTGGTGACGCTGCAGGCGATTTCCGCCGAATCCACCAGCCGGCAGAACCAGGCCGTGAACTCGGGCGATCGCCTTCAGGAGGTGCTGGTCAACCCGGTGATCGGCGGCCTGAAGTCCGACCTCAGCCGGGCCGAGGCCAAGCTGCAGGAGCTCAACGCGCGCTACGGCGACAACCACCCGCAGGTGGTCGAGGCCCGCGCCAACATCGGTGAGCTCAAGTCCCGCATCGAGACCGAGGTGAAGCGCGTGACCGGGGGCGTGGGCGTGGCCGCCTCCATCAACCGCCAGCGCGAGGCCGACGTGCGGGCCTCGCTGGAGGCGCAGCGCGGCAAGCTGCTGCGCCTCAAGGCCGTGCGCGACGAGGGCTCGGTGCTGCTGCGCGACGTCGAGAACGCCCAGCGGGCCTACGACGCCATCCAGACCCGGCTCACGCAGACCAATCTCGAGAGCCAGACCACGCTGTCCAACGTCAACATCCTGACGCAGGCGGAGGTGCCGCTGAATCCGTCCTCGCCCAAGACCTACCTGAACCTGCTGATGGGCGTCTTCCTCGGCACGTTCGCAGGCCTCCTGGCCGCCGTGGCCCACGAGCTGCTGGACCGCCGCGTCCGCACGGCACAGGACATCGCCGCCTTCGCCGGGCTGCCGGTGCTGGTGGTGATCCCGGCCCGCGAGTCCGCGGGGCCGCGCCGCTGGTGGCGGCGCCGGGCCGGGCGCGGTCCGGCTGCAGGCCGCGCGACGGGAGTCTCGACATGAGCGACCTGAACATCACGTCCCCCGACGGCCCCGCCCGCGAGCCGTCCATCGGCGCGCTGATCAGTCAGACGCGCAACCTCAGCGCCGAGCAGGTCGAGCAGGTGCTGGCCTACCAGCGAGCACATGGCCTTCGCTTCGGCGATGCCGCCGTGAAGCTGGGCTTCGCCAGCACCGACGACGTGCTGTTCGCGCTCGCCCAGCAGTTCCAGTACCCGCTGGCGCCCAGTGCCGGCCCGGCGCCCAGCCCCGAGCTGGTCAGCCTGAGCCAGCCCTTCGGCGTGCAGGCCGAGGCCTTCCGCGCGGCCCGCAGCCAGCTCCTGATGCGTCTGCAGCAGGAGGGCCGCGAGCGCCGCGCCCTGGCGGTGGTCAGCCCCGAGGTGGGCGATGGCAAGAGCTTCTTCTGCGCCAACCTCGCCGTGGCGCTGGCCCAGCTGGGCGGGCGCACGCTGCTGATCGACGCCGACCTGCGCGGCCCGCGCCAGCACGAGCTCTTCCACCTCGAAGGCGAGGGCGGCCGCACGGGCCTGGCCGACATCCTTTCGGGGCGCGCCGGGCAGGGCGTGATCCGGCAGGTCACGGGCGTGCCGAGCCTGTTCGTGCTGCCGGTGGGCACGCCGCCGCCGAACCCGCTGGAGCTCGTCGAGCGGCCCGCCTTCGGCCTGCTGCTGCGGGACCTGCTCGGGCGCTTTGACCACGTCCTGATCGACACCCCCGCCGCCGCCCTCGGCTCCGACGGCACCGTCATCGCCGCCCGCGCGGGCGCCGCCGTGGTGCTGGCGAGGCGCCACGCGTCGCGCCTGGCCTCGCTGCAGGCGCTGGTCGGGAGCTTTGACCACAGCCCGGCCGAGATCCTGGGCGTGATCCTCAACGAGCACTGAGAGGCGACGGCACGTGAGCCCGGCCGACGCCGCCTCCCGCAGCGCCCGGCATGCCCCGGTGCTGCCGCCGCCCGGCGCGCGCGCGACGCTCGCCTGGCTGGCGCTGGGCTGGCTGCTGCTGTTCGGCCTGAGCTACCGGGACCTGATGCGCGGCCTCTGGGCCAGTGACGAGCAGGGCCACGCGCCCATGATCCTCGCGGTGGGCCTGTGGCTGCTGGCGAGCCGACTGCGGGCGCTGCCCCCCGTCGGCGATGCCCGCGGCTCGGCCGGCTCGCGCTGGGGCCTGCTGCCGCTGCTGCTCGGGCTGGCCGCCTTCGTCCTGGGGCGCTCCCAGGCGATCTGGACGCTGGAGATCGGCGCCCAGGTGCTGGTGCTGGCCGGCCTCGTGCTCGCGTTCCTCGGCTGGCGCGGTCTGCGGGCGGCCGCCTTTCCGCTGGGCTTCCTGCTCTTCATGATTCCCTGGCCCGGTGACTGGACGCTGGCGCTCACCACGCCGCTGAAGATCGCCGTCTCCGGCGTCGCCAGCCAGCTGCTGTACTGGGTCGGCTATCCCGTCGGGCAATCGGGGGTTGTCCTCACCGTGGGCCCCTACCAGCTGCTGGTGGCGGACGCCTGCGCCGGCCTGAACTCGCTCTTCACGCTCGAGGCGCTGGGCCTGCTCTACATGCACGTCGTGAAGCACACGGCCGTCTGGCGCAATGCCGTGCTGGCGCTGCTGGTCGTGCCCATCTCCTTCGCGGCCAATGTGCTGCGGGTGCTGGTGCTGGTGCTCGTCACCTACCACTTTGGTGACGCGGCCGGGCAGGGCTTCATCCACGGCTTTGCCGGCCTGCTGCTGATGCTGGCGGCGCTGCTGCTGATCATGACCGCGGACGGCCTGCTGGGGCGCCTCGGACGCTGGCGGGGCTGGCCATGAACGCGCAGCGCCGGGCCCTGCTGGTGGCCGCCGCGATGGGCGGGACGGCCGTGCTCGCCGAGCAGGCGCGGCCGCGCCGCTTCCTGGCCGACGAGGAACCCCGCGTGCCGCTCGCCCAGCTGGTGCCCACCCGCTTCGGGGCCTGGCAGCTGGATCCGTCCATCGTGCCCCTGGTGCCCAATCCCCAGCAGCAGCAGGTCCTGGCCGAGACCTACGACGAGGTGCTGGCGCTGAGCTTCCGCAATCCGCAGCGCGAGCTCGTCATGCTGAGCCTGGCCTACGGGCGCAACCAGCACAAGGGCATGATGATCCACCGCCCGGAGATCTGTTACCCGGCCCAGGGCTTCCGCCTGGAGCAGGACGTCTTCGATGCGACCGTGCCGCTGGCCGGCGGGCCGCTGCCGCTCAAGCGCCTCGTGGCAAGCCAGGGGCGCCGGCACGAGCCCATCAGCTACTGGGTCGTCGTGGGCGACGAGCTGACCTCCTTCGGCTACCCGCACCGCTGGGCCGCCCTGCGCTACGGCCTGCGCGGCCTCATCCCCGACGGCGTGCTCGTGCGCGTGTCCTCGCTCAGCGCGGACAATGCCCAGGGCTTCGCGCTGCACGCCGGCTTCATCCGCGACTGGGCCCAGGCCCTGGACCCCGCGGCGCGGCGTCGCCTGCTGGGGCGCGGCCATGGCTGAACCTTGTCCCACCTCCGCTTCGCAGGCACACACATGAGCATCAAGAAAGCGCTGATCACCGGCGTCACCGGCCAGGACGGGGCGTACCTGGCCGAGCTGCTGCTGGGCAAGGGCTACGAGGTGCACGGCATCAAGCGCCGGGCGTCGTCCTTCAACACGGACCGCATCGACCACCTCTACCAGGACCCGCACGTCGACAACCAGCGCTTCATCCTGCACTACGGGGACCTGACGGACAGCAGCAACCTGATCTCCATCATCCAGCGCGTGCAGCCGGACGAGGTCTACAACCTGGCCGCGATGAGCCACGTGGCCGTGAGTTTCGAGATGCCCGAGTACACGGCCAATGCCGACGGTCTCGGGACGCTGCGCCTGCTGGAAGCCATCCGCATGCTCGGCCTGGAAACGAAGACGCGCTTCTACCAGGCGTCCACGTCCGAGCTCTATGGGCTGGTGCAGGAGACGCCGCAGCGCGAGCGCACGCCCTTCTACCCACGCAGCCCCTACGCCGTGGCCAAGCTCTACGCCTACTGGATCACCGTCAACTACCGCGAGGCCTACGGCCTGCACGCGAGCAACGGCATCCTCTTCAACCATGAGAGCCCCGTCCGGGGCGAGACCTTCGTGACCCGCAAGATCACGCGGGCGCTGGCCCGCATCGCGCTGGGCCTGCAGGACTGCGTGTACCTCGGCAACCTCTCGGCGCAGCGTGACTGGGGCCATGCCCGCGACTACGTCGAGGCGATGTGGCGCATGCTGCAGCAGCCGCAGGGGGACGACTACGTCATCGCGACCGGCGTGCAGCACAGCGTGCGGGACTTCATCGCCCTGGCGGCCGCCGAGCTGGGCCTCACGCTGGCCTTCGAGGGCGAGGGGCTGGACGAGGTGGCGCGGGTGAGCGCCATCGCCGCCGTCGAGGGCCCGCCGCCGCGTTGCCGGGTGGGCGATGTGATCGTGCGGGTCGATCCGCGCTACTTCCGCCCGACGGAGGTCGAGACGCTGCTGGGCGATGCCAGCAAGGCCCGCGAACGCCTGGGGTGGGCACCGACCACGTCGATCGAGACCCTGGTGCGCGAGATGATGGCCGCCGACTACAGCGCGGCGCGGCGCGACGAGCTCGTCAAGAGCGCCGGCTTCCCGGCCTACGACGCGCACGAATGATCCCCGCTCCGGAGGCCGCCATGCACAGCATTCCCAGCGACGCCCGCATCTTCGTCACCGGCCATGGCGGCATGGTCGGCTCGGCCCTCGTGCGCCGGCTGCAGGCGCGCGGCTACACCCAGATCCTCACGCGCACCCGCGCGCAGCTCGATCTTCTCGACCAGGCGGCGGTGTACCGCTACCTCGTCGAGCACCGGCCGGACTACGTCTTCATCGCCGCGGCCAAGGTGGGCGGCATCCTCGCCAACGACACCGAGCGCGCCGACTTCCTCTTCCAGAACCTGCAGATCGAGCTGAACCTCATCCATGGCGCGCACCGCGCCGGCGTGCAGCGCCTGCAGTTCCTCGGCTCGAGCTGCATCTACCCGCGGGACTGCCCGCAGCCCATCCGCGAGGAGTACCTCCTCACCGGCCCGCTGGAGCCCACGAACGAGCCCTATGCCATCGCCAAGATCGCGGGCGTGAAGCTCGCCGAGAGCTACAGCCGCCAGCACGGCCGGCAGTACATCAGCGTGATGCCGACGAATCTCTACGGCCCGGGCGACACCTACGACCTGGCCAGCAGCCACGTGCTGCCGGCGCTCATCCGCAAGGCCGACGAGGCCCGGGTGCGCGGTGACGAGCAGCTCGTGGTGTGGGGCTCGGGCACGCCGCGGCGCGAGTTCCTCTACGTCGACGACCTGGCGGAGGCCTGCGTGCTGCTGATGGAGCAGGGCTACGACGGTCCGCTGCTGAACATCGGCACCGGCACCGACGTGAGCATCCGCGAGCTGGCGGAGACGGTGATGCAGGTGGTGGGCTTCGAGGGGCGCATCGTCTTCGATGCCAGCAAGCCCGACGGCACCCCGCGCAAGCTGCTGGATGTGTCGCGGATCCAGGCGCTGGGCTGGTCGGCCAGCACCGGCCTGCGCGAGGGCATCGCCCGGGCCTGGGCGGATTTCCGCCGAGGGCAGGCATGAGCGAGCGCCGCCCGGCCGCATCGGGCGGGCACTGGGGGGAGCTCGACACCCTCCGGTTCCTGTCCGCCTGCCTGGTGATGGCCTTCCACTACCTCGGGACGGACAGCCAGGGCTCGCGCTGGCATGGGCAGCATGGGGACGTCTACGGCTTCGCGGCCTGGGATGCCGTCTCCCGGCTGGGCGCCCTGGGCGTCGACCTGTTCTTCTTCATCAGCGGCCTCGTCATCGCCCACAGCGCCAACGGTGCCCGGCCCGCCGCCTTCGCAGCCTCGCGCTTCACGCGGCTGATGCCCACCTACTGGCTGGCGGTGCTGCTCACGGCGGGCGGCATCCTGTGGGCCGGCGAGGGGTACCGGTCCCTTGACGGCCTGCAGGTGCTGGCCAATCTGCTGTGCCTGCAGCGGGTGCTGGGCGTCGAGTTCGTCGACGGGGTGTACTGGTCGCTGCTGGTGGAGATGCGCTTCTACCTCCTCGTGATGCTGCTGCTGGTGTGCCGGCAGTTCCACCACTACCCGCGCTGGCTGGGCGTCTGGGCGGTCTTCGTGGGCCTGGACGCCGCCGGCGTGGCGCTGGGCCCGCTGCGGCAGGCGCTGGTGCTGTCGCAGGCCCCGTGGTTCATCCTGGGCGGCGCGGCCTGGCTTCAGACGCAGGGCCGCCGCCGCGAGGCCTGGCTGCTGTTCGCCGCCATGCTGTCGCTGATCGTCGCGCGGCAGTATGGCAAGTACGCCCAGCACGGCATGGCGGAGGGGGTCCTCGCCGCCCTGACCGTCAGCGGGATGGCGCTCCTGGTGATGGCCGTGCCCCTGGGCCGGCTGCCCTGGCTTCGCCTGCGCCACGGCGCCGCGCTGGCGGCGCTGACCTACCCCCTGTACCTGCTGCACGAGGACCTCGGCTTCGTGCTGATGCGCGAGCTGTGGCTGGGCAGCGCCGGGGCGACGGTGGCGGGCGTGGCCTGCGCCGCCCTCGGCCTGGCCTGGCTCGTGGTGAGGGCCTTCGAGCGGCCGCTGCTGCCGCCGCTGCGCCGGTGGCTCACGCAGCGCCTGGACCGCATCGCCGCGCTGCGCCGCGCCGGCCCCGCGGTGGCGCCGCCGGACGGCCGATGGGTCCTGCCATGAGCAGCCGGGCGGGCGTGGTCCTCAGCGGCATGCGATGGGGTGCCTTCGGCATGGCGGCCAGCGTCCTCGCCCAGATCGGCCTGATGGCCTGCCTCTCGCGCCTGCTCACGCCCGCGGACTTCGGCCTCATGGCCATGGCGCTGATCGGCCTGCGCTTCCTGGACTACTTCGCGCAGATGGGCCTGGGCCCCGCGCTGGTCCAGCGCCCCGAGCTGTCCGGGCAGGACATCCGCCTGGGCCTGGGCCTGAGCCTGCTCGTGTCGGGCGTCTGCGTCGGCCTCACCTGGTTGCTGGCGCCGCTGGCCGCCCGCTTTTTCCTCCGCCCGGACCTGGCCGGGATTCTCGACGTGCTCGCCCTGAACTTCCTGCTGCAGGGCCTGTCGACCGTGGCGCTGGCCCTGCTGCGGCGCGGCTTGCAGTTCCGCGCGCTGGCCCTGATCGACCTGGCCGCCTATGTGATCGGCTACGGGGCGGTGGGCCTGGCCCTGGCCTGGGCCGGCGCCGGGGTCTGGGCCCTGGTGGGCGCCACGCTGGCGCAGAGCGGGCTCAGCCTGGTGCTGGCCTGCTCGGTCGCGCGCCATGACTGGCGTCCCAGCCTGCGCGGCGATGTACGCGGCCTGCTGGGCTACGGTGCACCGCATTCGCTGGTCAGCTTCGTGGAGTTCCTCAGCTTCAATGTCGACACCACGCTCATCGGCCGCCTGCTGGGCGACGCGCCCCTGGGCACCTACAGTCGCGCCCGCCTGCTGACCAACCTGCCCACGGAGAAGGTGGCGGGCATCCTCGGGCGGGTGCTGTTCCCGCTGTTCAGCAGTGCGCAGGCCCAGCGGGAGCAGGTGGGCCAGGGCTTCCTGCTCGGGGTGCTGGGCATCGGCCTGGCCGGGGCCGCGCTGAGCCTCGGCATGGCCGCGGCGGCGGGCCCGCTCGTGGCCGTGATGCTGGGCCCGCAGTGGCAGGACGCCGTGCCGCTCGTGGGCGCTCTGGCCCTGTGCGTGCCCTTTCTGTACATGTGCCATGTCGCCGGTGTCGTGTGCGATGCCCTCGCGCTGCTGCGCCCCAAGCTGTTGCTGCAGGGAACGGCGCTCGTGCTGCTGATGGGCGCGGTCTGGCTGGCCCTGCCGCGGGGCATGACAGCGGTGGTGTGGGCGGTCCTGGCCGTCGAGGCGCTGCGCTGGCTCGCCTTTCTGGTGCTGCTGGTGCCGGTGCTCCAGCTGAGGTGGCGCGAGGTGGCGCGGGTGCACCTTGCTGTGGCAGGGATGGGCGGGCTCGTGTGGGGCGGCGTGCGGACGGCCCTCGCGTGGCAGGACGGGACGCCGGGGGCGGGCCTGGCCATCGCCGTGCTGGCGGGCGCGCTGTCCGGCCTGCTGGCGCTGGGCCTGGCCCGGCCCCTGCTGCGGCCGATCGCGGCCTACGGCCTGCTGCGCAGCCGGGTCCCGGCCCTGGCGCGCTGGTGGTGAGGGCGGATGGCCATGCGTGATCCCGTTGTGCAGCATCTGGGCTTCTGCGCGCCGGTCGCGGGGCAAGACCTGGCCCCGTTGATGGGCAGGCCTCCGGGCGATCTGCCCCGCGGCTACGAGGGCGCGCCGCTGATGGCGACCCTGATCCAGGGCCTGCTGGAGGCGGGACTGCGGGTGAGCGTCTTCACGCTCAGCGCGGACCTGCCGCCCGACGCGGGCCCGGTGTGCCTCTCCTCGACGCGCTGGCCGGGCCTGCGCGTCCACTTCGTGCCTTGCCGGCCCCGCGCGTGGCGACCGGCCGGGGGGCGGCCCGGCCGCATCCTCGACCTCTACCGCCTCGAACGGCAAGGCCTGTGTGCCGCCATCGCCGAGGCGAAGCCGCAGGTCGTCCATGCCCACTGGGCCTACGAGTTCGCATGGGCGGCGCTGGACAGCGGCATCCCGACGGTCGTCACCAGCCACGACTCGCCGCTGCTGGTGGCGCGCATGAACACCTGGGCCAAGCCGACCATCAGCCTGTATCGCTGGCTGCGGGTGCTGATGGCGCGGGAGGTCCTGCGCCGGGCGCGGCACCTGACCGTCGTGTCGCCCTACATGCAGGAGGCGCTGGCCGGGCTGGCGCGCGCCACGCCCGTCGTGGTGCCCAATGCCGTGCAGGCCGCGCTCGTGGCGCGGGGGCGCGAGCGCCAGCGTCCGGCCTGCCTGCGCATCGCCCTGATCAGCCACGGCTGGAGCCGACGCAAGAACGCCCGGCCGGCGCTGCTCGCCTTCGCGAGCCGCCGGCGCCAGGATCCGGCGATGGAGCTGCATCTGTTCGGCCATGAGTTCGAGCCGGAGGGCGCGGCCCAGGCCTGGTGCCGCCGGACGCCCGCGATGGCCGGCGCGCTGGAGGCGCTGCATTTCCACGGCCCCCTGCCGCACGAGGTCCTGATGCGGCGCCTCGAGGGCCTGGACCTGCTGCTGCATCCGTCGCTGGAGGAGTCCTTCGGCATGGTGCTGGTCGAGGCCCTGGCGCTGGGCCTGCCCGTGGTGGCGGGTGCGCACAGCGGCGCCGTGCCCTGGGTGGTGCAGGCCCCGGACAGCCTGTGTGACGTGCGCGACAGCACCGACATCGCCCGCGCGCTCGAACGCGTGAGCGAGCCGGCGACCTATGCCCGGCTGTCCGCGCTGGGCCGCCAGCAGGTACAAACACGCTTTGGGCTCGACGCGGTCGTGCGCGCCTACCTCCAGACCTACGAACAGGCCCTCGGCCCCGATGCCTGCGCGCCCGCGCCCTGACCCTTTCCATGCAGATCCAGACCCTCGTCCTCCTCAGCTTGCCCCTTGCCGTGGCGATGGCCCTGGCCGCGGGGCTGTTCGTCCTGCTGCTGTCGGCCTGGCGGTCCGTGGCCGTCGGCATCGGCTGGGCGGCGGCCATGGCCCTGACGGATACGCTCGTCATGGGCGCGCCGCTGCTGCACCTGGGCACGGCGGTCTTCGCCGGTGACCTGGCGAGCGTCGTGCTGGCCGCCGTCGCGCTCGGCCGCTGCCTCTGGGCGGGCAGCGAGGTGCGGCTGCACCGCGCCTGGCTGCTCTTCCTCCTGGTGATGGCCGTGAGCTTCGGGCGCGGCCTCCTCACCTACGGCACGACGGCCGGCGTGCATGTGCGGGACTACTTCTACTTCGCCGCCGTCGCCACCTACGTCATGACCTTCGACTGGCGCCGCGCCGGTTTCGGCGCCCTGTTCCGGCCCTGGGTGACGCTCGGCGGAGCGCTGGCGCTGCTGGTGCTCTACCGCTGGACGGTCTACTACCTGCCGATCCCCGACCTGCTGCCCCCGCAGGGTGTCTACAACGTCGATGGCGCGATCCGTGTCATCGGCTCCGGGGATGCGATCCTGCTCGGGCAGCTGCTCATCGTGCTCGTGTACTTCAGCGCCGTCGCGCCCACGCTGCCCGGCTGGCGCTTCCTGATGCTGCCGCTCGCGGGGCTCGTCCTGCTGCTGCAGCACCGGTCCGTGTGGCTGGCGGTGATGGTCGGCGCCGTGACGCCGCTCCTGATGGCCCGGGACAGCAGCCGGGCCGTGCGCCAGCTCAGCGCGCTGGTCCTGGTGCTGAGCCTGGTGCTGCTGCCGCTGATCGCGAGCGAGAAGGGCAGTGGCCTGGCCGCGCAGCTGGGGCAGTCGGCCGGACGCGCCCTGCGCGGGCAGGACACGGCCTCCGACCGCCTGCAGGGCTGGGCCGCCATGATCCGCAAGTGGCAGGACAGCGGGCCCGCGGCGGTGGCCATCGGCAATCCCTTCGGCACCGACAACAGCCGGGTGGTCATCGACGACGAGGGCCGGGTGCGCGTCATCACCTACTTCGCGCACAACATGTACGTCCAGACGCTCTACAACCTGGGCCTGGCCGGGCTCGGGGCCTTCCTGGCCGCCCTGGGCGCCGCGCTCGCGGGCCTGCGCCGGCTGGCGCGCGAGGAAGCGGCCGCCGGTCCCGCGGCGCTGCTGTTCACGCTGCTCGTGATGATGGCGGTCTACTTCATTCCCTACGGCGTCGGCCTGTGGCAGGGGCTGGTGATGGGCACGGCCCTGGCCTGGGTGCAGGCCCACGCGCCCGGTGCGGTCCGCGGGCCGCGCCTGGCCGCCGTGCAGGGAGGCGCCCATGCGCGCTGAGGTCCGCCGTCTATGGCGCCATGCCGCGATGGCCCTGCTGTGCCTGGGGCTCGCGGGGGCGGAGCCCGCGCTCGGCTCCGACGCGGTGAGCGTGGCCACCGCGACGCCGCGCCCGCCCGTGGAGGGCGCCTTCTGGGGCCAGCACTTCCATCGCCTGCAGGGCACGCCCGTGGGCGAGGCCGGAACGACGGCCTGGCCGCCCGTGCAGGTGGGCGCGCTGCGGCTGTGGGACGCCGGCGTGTCCTGGTGGTCGATCAATCCCGAGCCCGGCGTCTGGGACTTCCGCCGGCTGGACGTCTACGTGAACACGGCCCGGGCGCGCGGCGCACGGCTGCTGTACCCGCTCGCGCTCACCCCGCGCTGGGCCAGCGCCCGCCCTGCCGAGCCCTGCCCCTACAACCCCTGGGGCTGCAGCGCCGAGCCGCGCGACATGGCGGACTTCGCGGCCCTCGTGCGGGCCGTCGCGAGCCGCTATGGCGACCGCATCGAGGCCTACGAGCTCTGGAACGAGCCGGGGCTGTCCGAGCTGGAGATCGACCGGCGCCACCCGCTCTTCTTCACGGGCTCCGTGACGCAGCTGGTCGAGATGGCCCGGGTCGCGCGGGCCGAGCTGGATGCCGTCCAGCCGGGGGCCAGGCTCTGCACGCCGGGCTTCGTGAACGGCCCCCAGCGGCTCGACCTGTTTCTCGCGGCCGGCGGCAAGCAGTATGTCCAGGCCATCTGCTACCACTTCTATGCCTCCTCCGTCCGGCAGTCGGCGGCCGAGCTGGTCAAGGTGCGTGCCGTGATGCAGAAGCACGGGCTCGAGCACCTGCCGCTGTGGAACACCGAGTCCGGCGCTCCCATGCAAGGGGAGGGCCGCAACCCGGACGACGGCGCGGCCCTGATGGCGCAGCTGCACCTCTTCGGCGCAGCGGCGGGATGGTCCCGGTTCTTCTACTACGCCTGGGACAACCAGGACACCGGGATGCTCGACGCCGACGGCCACTGGCGCCGCGCCGCGACGGCCTATGCGGCGCTGCAGACCTGGGTGGCGGGCGTGCGCTTCCAGGGCTGCCGGCTGCTGGTCATGAAGCGCGTGCCGCTCATCGCCTGCCGGGGCGAGCGTGACGGCGAGCAGCGCCTGTGGCTCTGGAGCGATGGCCCCGCGACGGCCGAGACCAGCCCGGCCGAGCTGGCGAGTGCCCTCGGCCTGCCCGGCGCGACCTCGCTGCGGCGGGCCCAGCTGCTGTTCGCCCCGGCGGCCGATCGCCTGCCCGCGGTCCCGGAAGGCCGGCTGCGCATCGGCCGCATCCCGGTGCAGTTGCTCATCGCCGCGGACGGGTCCGCGGAGCCGGGACGCTGACATGACGACGATCCGCATCTGTGCGCTGCTCTGCAGCTTCAATCGCAAGGACGCCACCCTGCGCTGCCTCGAGGGCGTGGCGCGGGAGCGCGAGGCGCTGCGGGCGCGCGGCGGCGAGCTGTGTGCCGTGCTCGTCGACGACGGCAGCACCGACGGCACGGCCGAGCTCGTGGGCGCACGGCACGACTGGGTCCGGGTGATCCGCACCCGCGAGCCGCTGTTCTGGTGCCGCAGCATGCACCTGGCGCAGCAGCAGCCCGAGGCGCAGGCCGCGACGCACCAGTGGCTGCTGAATGACGACGTGGATCTGCGCCCGGGGGTGCTCACGGCCCTCTTGGACACGGAGGCCGCGCTGCGGGCGCGGGGCGAGGGCCCGCTGGTGGTCGTGGGCGCGACGGCGGATGTGCGCACGGGGCTCACGAGCTACGGCGGCGAGCGGCGCGGGTCCGGCTGGCGGCGCAGCCGTTTCGAGCATCTGGCGCCGGGCACGCAGCCTTTGCCCTGTGACGGCATGAACGGCAACATCGTCCTGCTGCCCCGCGACGCACGGGCGCGCGTCGGCGACCTGGACCCGGTCTTCGAGCACGCCATGGGCGACACGGACTACGCCTTGCGCGCGCGCACCCTCGGGGTCGGCGTGTGGCTGGCGCCGGGGCACTGGGGCTGGTGCTCGGACAATCCGCCGACCGGGACCTACCTCGATCCCGCGCTGCCCTGGCTGCGGCGCTGGCGTCACATGCGGTCCCGCAAGGGGCTGCCGTGGCGCTCCTGGCTGCACTTCACGCGCCGTCACATGGGCCTGGCCTGGCCGCTCTATTTCGCCTGGCCCTACGTCAAGCTGCTCAGCCAGGCCCTGCGCGGGCGGAGAGCCGGCCGTGGTTGAGCGGCACGACGGCCGACGCCTGCGCGTGGCGCTCATCACCAGCGCCCCGGCGCCCTACCGCGTCCCGGCCTACGCGGCCGCGGCGGCGTCGTCGGGCTGGGACTGGCACATCCTCTACTGCGCCCGTCCGTACATCGACCCCGACATCCCGCTGACGGCCCCGGGCGTGACGAGCCATTTCCTGCCCGGCCGCTTCCTGGCCTTCGAGCGCCGCTTCGTCCACGCCGATCCCGCCGCGTGGCGCGTGCTCACGGAGGTGCAGCCCGACGTCGTCATCACCACCGGCTTCATCCCCAGCTACCTGCTCGCCTATGCCTGGGCGCGCCGGCACGGGCGGCCGCATGTGGCGATGACGGACGGCACGCTGTGCCACGAGGCGCACCTGAGCGCCGTGCACCGGGCGCTGCGCCGCTGGGTCTACCGACGATCGGCAGCGGGCATCGGGGCGAGCCGGGCGTCGATGGCCTTGCTGCAGCAGTACGGCATGCCGGCGGACCGGGGCCACCTGGCGCCGATCTGCACGGACAACCGGCCCTTCGCGCCGCTGCCCGAGCAGCCGCGGCCGGTGGACATGCTGTTCTCGGCACGCTTCGTGGAGACCAAGCAGCCGCTCTTCGCGCTGGAGGTGGCACACCGCACCGCCGAGCGCCTCGGGCGGCCGGTGCGCCTGCGCTGGCTCGGCGCCGGGCCGCTGGAGCCCCGGCTGCGCGAGCGTGCGGCCGAGCGCGCCCGCACGGTGCACAGCGAGTTCCTCGGCTGGCGCCCCCAGGCCGAGCTGCCGGCGTTGTACCGCGAGGCTCGCCTGTTCCTCTTTCCCACGACCTGGGAGGCCTGGGGCCTGGTCGCCAACGAAGCCTGCGCGGCGGGCGTGCCGGTCTTCACCACGCCTGAGGCCGGGTGCGCCGGGGAGCTGGTGGTGGACGGCGTGAGCGGGCGCGTCGGGCCGCTGGACGCCGAGGCCTGGTCCCGCGCGGCCGCCGGCCTGCTGAGCGACACCGCCGCCTGGTCCCGCCTCTCGCAAGGGGCGCTGCAGTGCGTGGCCCCGCTGACGTTCGACGCGGCGGCGGCCGGCCTCGTCGGCGCCGTGCGCCAGGCGCTGGCCTCGCCCCGGCCCGGCCGCCCGAGCCCCTGACGCCATGCGCATCCTCCAGATCCACAACCAGTACCAGCAGCGCGGCGGCGAGGACGTCGTCGTCGACCGCGAGGCCGCGCTGCTGCGGGCCGACGGCCATGAGGTGATGCAGCTGCTGCGGCACAATGACGAGGTGCGCGGGCGGGCGTCCTGGCGCCTGGCCCTCGACGCCGTGTGGTCCCGCGAGAGTCACGCGGCGGTCCTGGCCCGGATCGCGCAGGCACGGCCGGAGCTCGTGCACGTCCACAACACGATGCCGCTGCTGTCGCCGTCGGTCATCCACGCGGCACGGCAGGCCGGCGTGCCGGTGGTGATGACGCTGCACAACTACCGTCTGGTGTGCGCCAACGGCCTGATGCTGCGCGCGGGCGCGCCCTGCGAGGACTGCGTGGGGCAGGTGCCCTGGCGGGCCGTCTGGCATCGCTGCTACCGCGGCAGCGCGGCGCAGAGCGGGGTGGTCGCCCTGACGCTGCAGGTGCATCGCGCCCTGGGCACCTGGCATCGCGGCGTGACCCGCTTTGCCGCCGTGTCGAGCCCGGTGCGCGAGGCGATGTGCCGCGGCGGGCTGCCGGCGGATCGCATCGAGGTGCTGCCGAACTTTGCCGAGACCGCCACCGAGCCCCCGTCGGATGCGCCGCGCCACGGCCTGCTGTATGTGGGCCGGCTCGCCCCGGAGAAGGGCCTGGACCTGCTCATGACGCTGGCGGCGCAGGGGGCGCCCGGCACGATCACGGTGGTGGGCGACGGCCCGCTGCGGGGCGCGCTCGAGGCCGTGCCGGGCCTGCGCTGCCTGGGCCCGCTGCCGCCCGCCGAGGTGCGGCGGGAGATGCGCCGCGCGCGGGCCTTGCTGCTGCCCAGCCGCGCGGCGGAGTCCTTCGGCCTGACGGTGATCGAGGCCTTCAGCGAGGGCCTGCCGGCGGTGGTGTCCGCGCAGGGCGCGCTGCCGGAACTCGTGCAGGCGGGCCGCACGGGCTGGGTCCTGCCGGCCGACGATCCGCCGGCCTGGCAGGCGGTGCTGCAGTCCGTGCTGCAATCGCCCGAGGAAGCGCGGCGTCGCGGCGAGGCCGCGCGCGAGGACTTCCTGGCCCGCTGGTCGCCCCCTCGCCACCGGGACGCGCTGATGGCCTTCTACGGCCGCGCGCTGGCTTCAGGACGCGGCTGATCCGCCGGCCGGGGACCCGAGCCCCGCGTCGCCCGGTGGCCGTCCCGCCGTCGCGCCCGTGCGGATCGCGCGGACCGTGAGGCCGCCGATCTCGCCGGGCACATACGAGAACGAGCTCATGTGAGAGCCCCAGATCTCCGTCGTGAGCGAGAGCATGAGCAGCTCGGCCAGCGCGGACTGGATGCCGGCCACGCTGTTGCGGTCCGCGTTGCTGTGGGCATAGCGCAGCACGCGCTCGCCCAGGGCCGCCTCGAGGTGCTGCCAGGCCGCGAGGCTGTCGGTGGCCACGAAGAAGCGCGTGCCAGGCGCCTTCGCCAGCCGGGCCTGCATGGCCTCGAGAAAGGCGCTCACCGGGCTGTGGGCGATGGCCTCGGCATGGTCGCCCTGGCGGATGTGCACGCCGATGCAGCCGGCCAGTGTCGCCCGCTGGGCGGCCACCGCCTGCGCGATGGCGGGCACCGGTCGCACGAAACCGTAGTCGGCGCCGGCCTCACCGATCTTCCAGCAGCTCGACACGAACATCGCCGACGCGGGATCCGCAGGCGCCAGCGCCTCGGCGATGGCCCGCTGGGTGGCGGCCTCGTGCTGCGGGTAGTCCGTCGAGGGCGGGAACGGCGGGAAGCGCGCGGCCAGGTCCTCGCTGATCCACTGCTGGCGGGCCGGCAGCTGCGGGGCCAGGCAGCGGCGCAGCCAGGCATGGGGCGCCGAGCCGGCCTGCCGGCGCGAGGTGGGCCACAGGGCGCGCACCGCCGGCAGCAGGCGGTCGGGCACGCCGCGGCAGTAGTCGTGCACGCGGAAGTCCTCGGGCGGCAGCAGCAGGTCCTGGTAGTCGCAATTCAGCGCCGCGTCGCGCTCCCAGAGCACCTGCAGCGGGCGGCCGAGCCGGCGGGCCTCGACCCGCGCCGAGGCGATCGTGCGCAGGCGGTTGGCCAGGCCGCTGACGGGCTTGAGGTAGAGCGCGGGAGCGGCCATGGCCTCAGCCCGTCCAGCCGCGCACGGCAAAGGGCGCCTCGGCCGCGGGATCCACCCCGGGCGCGAAGCAGCGCAGCCGCGGCGGCGGCATCGGCCTCCCGAGGCGTCGGGCCTGGATCAGTGCCTGCACCAGGTCCACCATCTCGTGCGTCCGGTGGGCGTGCGTGTGGGCACCGAGCACGTAGTCGCGCGCCCGCTGCCCCCAGGCCTGGAGGGCCTCGGGGGGCAGGTCCAGCGCGCGATCGACCGCCTGCAGCAGCGAAGGCAGGCTGTCATAACCTCTCCAGTGAACGTCCGGCGTGGCCAGGCGATCGACCCGCGGGACGCGGAAGTCCAGCAGCGGCACACCGCTGGCCAGGGCGATGTAGAAGCGGTCCGAGGTGTAGTAGGGCGCGATGGAGCCGGGAAAGCCGCCCAGCTGGAGGCGGCCCTGCAGCGCCGCCTGGTGCTGCCTGGCGTAGGCCACCGGCCCCTGCCAGGCCGGCTGGCCCGCCCAGTTCAGGCCGAAGAGGCCGAAGCGCCGGCCGTAGCGCCGGGTCAGCTGCCGGACCATCTCCGTCCGCTGCCGGCCGGAGCGGCTCAGTCGCGTGAAGGGATTGCGGCCGCCGTTGTGGCTGCCGATGAAGACGACGTCGAACGCCGGGGGCGCCACGGGGACCCCCGGCGCGCTGAAGCGGACCTGGCAGGCGCCGTTGGGCATCAGGAGCACATTGCGGGCGCCCCGGTCGATCAGCGCATCGGCCATGTAGCCCATGGAGGTCAGGAAGCACATGTCCGACTGCGAGGCGGCCTGGAACAGGCTGGCCGGCGGGCGCTGCAGCCAGCGACCGTAGGGGTCGCCGCCCGTCGTCACGACCAGCAGCTGCGGCCGGATCCGTCGGGCCTCGGCGATGAAGGGGCGCGGGTCCGCCAGCGGGCCGTGGAACCACTGCAGCATCAGCACGTCGATGGCCTCGTCGGCGACGATCTGCAGCGCCCGGCGGTAAAGCGCGGGCCAGTGCGCGGGATCCGGCGATGCCTCCGGGCCCGAGGGCAGGTAGGGCAGGCAATGGAAGGCTTCGATCACGCCGCGGGCCTGCAGCTCGACCAGGGCCTGGTGGTAGCCTGGCTGGTCGGCCGGGGAACGGCCCTGGAGCAGCAGCAGCAGGCGCATCACGAGGCCCGGCGGCGGCCCGGACGCAGGCAGGCGCGCAGGCACAGCGCCACGAAGAGGCTGTTCCCGATCAGGTAGCGCCGCCACAGCCGCCGCGGCTCCTGCACCAGCCGGAACAGCCATTCCAGCCCGTGGCGCTGCATCCACTGGGGTGCCGTCTTCTGCAGGCCGCCGATCAGGGCGAAGGCGTAACCCACGCCCAGGCAAACGGCCTGGAGGTGGGGACGGTGGGCCTGCATCCAGAACTCCTGCTTGGGACAGCCCAGGCCCACGAAGACCAGGGCGGCGCCCGAGGCGTTGATGCGGGCGGCGAGCGCCGGGTCGTAGGCCGGCTGCTGCGGCAGCAAGGGCGGGGACTCCTGGCCCACGAGGCGCAGCGCCGGGCATCGGGTCCGAAGCGAGGTCGCCATGGCCTCCAGCTCGTCGGGCGAGCCGCCGAAGAGGTAGACGCCCAGCCCTTGCTGCGCGGCTTCGTCGCACAGGGCCAGGGTCAGGTGCGGGCCGGTGACGCGCTCCAGGCGCAGACCCTCGAAGCGGCGCAGCGCCCACACGAGGGGCATGCCGTCGGTGACGACCAGGTCGGCCTCCCGCATCAGCCGAGCGAGTGCCGGCGCGCGCCGGGCCTGGGTGAGCATGTCGACATTGGCCGCGCAGACGGTGCCGCCCTGACCGCGACGGGCCAGGTCCAGCACCTGGTCGACGGCCGCCCGCAGCGTGCCGGCACAGAGCCGGATGCCGAACAGCTGTGTTTCCTGCAGCGGCGGAGGGCGGGACGGTGGCATGCGGGGGGCTGCGGTGGGGGCGGCGGGGTGCGCTGGCACCCATGAGTGGGTGGATTGTGCCGCCAAAAACGGGCGGTCCTTCGCAGACAATGCGGACCATTCGTTTTCGCAAGGCCCCCCGCCGCGGGGTCGGCGAAGGCGCGTTGCTATCGGAGTGGAAATGAAAGTTTTGGTCACCGGGGCCGCCGGCTTCATCGGCATGCATGTCAGCCAGATCCTGTTGGGGCGGGGCGACGAGGTCGTGGGCCTGGACAACCTGAACGACTACTACGACCCCCAGCTCAAGCGCGACCGCCTGGCGCGCCTGACGGGCCGGCCGGGCTTCAGCTTCGTGCAGCTGTCCGTGGAGGACCGCGCCGGCATGGAGCGGCTGTTCGCCGAGCAGAAGTTCGACCGCGTGGTGCACCTGGCCGCGCAGGCCGGCGTGCGCTACTCGCTGCAGAACCCGCATGCCTACATCGACAGCAACATCGTCGGCTTCATGAACATCCTGGAAGGTTGCCGCCATCACGGCGTGCAGCACCTGGCCTATGCGTCCAGCTCCAGCGTGTACGGCGGCAACGTGCGCATGCCGTTCTCGGAGCACCACGGGGTGGATCACCCGGTGAGCCTCTACGCGGCCACCAAGAAGGCCAACGAGCTGATGGCGCACACCTACAGCCATCTCTACCGCCTGCCCACCACGGGCCTGCGCTTCTTCACGGTCTACGGCCCCTGGGGCCGCCCGGACATGGCGCTGTTCCTCTTCACCAAGGCCATCCTCGAGGGCCGGCCCATCGACGTGTTCAACCACGGCCAGATGATCCGCGACTTCACCTACATCGACGACATCGCCGAGGGCGTGGTGCGGGTGCTGGACCGCCCGGCCACGGCGGACGAGGGCTACGACGCGATGACGGCCGACCCGGCCCGTTCCGACGCGCCCTACCGCGTCTTCAACATCGGCAACCACGACCCGGTGAAGCTGATGGACTTCATCCACGCCATCGAGCAGGCCGTGGGCCGCGAGGCGCAGAAGAACTTCCTGCCCCTGCAGGACGGCGACGTGCCGGCCACGCATGCCGACGTCGAGGAACTCGCCGCCTGGACGGGCTTCAAGCCCGCGATGCCGGTGCCGCAGGGCGTGGCCAACTTCGTGGCCTGGTACCGCGACTACTTCAAGGTGTGATCGCACCTTGAACGGACGCCGCGCCGCCGGGTGCGGCCGGTCCGGCCAAAAAAAGGGGCCGCTTGTCGCGGCCCTTTGTCATGGCGGCAGGCCGCTCAGAGCAGCTTGCCGGCCAGGATGTCGACGATGCGCTCGGCGGCCTTGCCGTCCCACAGCGCGGGGCGGCGGCCGCGCTTGCCGCCGTGGCGGATGGCGTCGAGCGCCAGCGGGATGATCTTGGCGGGGTCGGTGCCGGCCAGCACATTGCTGCCCTCGTCGACGGTGACCGGGCGCTCGGTGTTCTCGCGCATGGTGATGCAGGGCACGCCCAGGGCGGTGGTCTCCTCCTGCAGGCCGCCGCTGTCGGTGAGCACGACCACGGCATCCTTCCACAGGTGCAGGAAGGACATATAGGCCTGCGGGCCCATCAGCGTGACGTTGCGGCCGAGGTCGATGCCGAACTTCTCGATGTTGGCGCGGGTGCGCGGATGCACCGGGAAGATCAGGGGCAGCTCTTCCGAGACGGTGCGCAGCACGGTGGCGATGCGCTCCAGCGCCTCGGCGCTGTCCACGTTGGAGGGCCGGTGCAGGGTCACGACGCCGTAGCGCGCATGGGCCTTCTTGTAGGCGTCGGTCTCGAGGCCCGAGGTGTCCATGGTCTTGAGCTTCTCGGCCTGGAAGAGCACGTTGTCGACCATCACATGGCCGACGTCGTAGACGATGGACAGGTCCTTGCCCTCGCGCTTGAGGTGCTCGTAGCCGCTGGGCTCGGTGACGAAGAACCAGTCGGAGATGGCGTCCGTCACGAGGCGGTTGATCTCCTCGGGCATGGTCATGTCGCCGCTGCGCAGGCCGGCCTCGACGTGGGCCACGGGCACGCAGGCCTTCTTGGCGACGACGGAGCAGGCGAGCGTGGAGTTCACGTCACCCACCACCAGGCAGGCGGCGGGCTTCTCGGCGTTCACCAGGTCCTCGTAGGCCTGCATGATCTTGCCGGTCTGGGCCGCGTGGCTGCCGCCGCCGCAGCCCAGGCGCACGTCCGGCTGGGGAATGCCGAGCTCCTCGAAGAAGACGTCGTTCATGTCCCGGTCATAGTGCTGGCCGGTGTGCACGATCTTCCAGGCCAGCCGGCCGTCCGCCTGCAGCGCGCGCACGATGGGCGCGATCTTCATGAAATTGGGGCGGGCGCCGGCGACGAGATGGATGCAGGGTTTGGACATGGGGCAGGCCAGATGCGGTGTTGCCGGGCATTCTAGGCGGGGGGGCTGCCCGGGCCAGCGTTCCGGCGCCGTGCTCCCCGCAGACGAGGGGCATGCCGCTGCCCGCTGCGCACGCGCCTCGCGGGCTCAGAAGCCGGGCGTCGTGGCCAGGCTGGGCGCCTGGCGATCCTTGTCCGCCAGCAGGGGCGTGAGGCCGTCGAGCGGCCAGGCGATGCCCACCGCCGGGTCGTCCCAGGCGAGGCCGGCCTCGCTGGCGGGGGCGTAGTAGTCGGTCGTCTTGTAGAGGAAGTCGGCGGTCTCGCTGAGCACGAGGAAGCCATGCGCGAAGCCCGGCGGGATCCACAGCTGGCGGTGGTTGTCGCTGCTGAGCTCGGTGCCGGTCCAGCGGCCGAAGCGGGGGCTGTCGCGGCGCAGGTCCACGGCCACGTCGAAGACGCGGCCCAGGGATACGCGCACCAGCTTGCCCTGGGCATGCGGCGCGCGCTGGTAGTGCATGCCGCGCAGCACGCCGCGGCCGGAGCGGGACTGGTTGTCCTGCACGAAGCGCACCTCCCGACCCACGGCGGCATCGAAGGCCTGCTGGTTCCAGCTTTCCAGGAAGAAGCCGCGGGCGTCGCCGAAGACGCGGGGCTCGATGAGCAGCACCTCGGGCAGGGCGGTCGGCGTGATCTTCATTGGCCGGCCCTCTCGCGCAGCAGCTTCATCAGGTACTGGCCGTAGCCGTTCTTCAGCATGGGCTGGGCCAGGCGCTCGATCTGGGCCTCGTCGATCCAGCCGTTGCGGAAGGCGACCTCCTCCGGGCAGGCCACCTTCAGACCCTGGCGCTTCTCGAGCGTGGCGATGAACTGGCTGGCGTCGAGCAGGCTGTCATGCGTGCCGGTGTCGAGCCAGGCATAGCCGCGGCCCATGATCTCCACCTGCAGCTGCTGCTGGCGCAGGTAGGTGGCGTTGACGTCGGTGATCTCCAGTTCGCCGCGGGCGCTGGGGCGGATGTCGGCAGCGATGTCGCAGACCTGCTCGTCGTAGAAGTAGAGCCCGGTCACGGCGTAGTTGCTCTTGGGCTGCTTCGGCTTCTCCTCGATGGAGATGGCCTGCAGGTCCCGGCCGAACTCGACCACGCCGTAGCGCTCGGGATCCTGGACGTGGTAGGCGAACACCGTGGCCCCCGTCGGCGTGTCCGCCGCGTGCTGCAGGATGGCCTGGAAGTCGTGGCCGTAGAAGATGTTGTCGCCCAGCACCAGGGCCGAGGGCGCGCCGCCGATGAAGTCGCGGCCCAGCACGAAGGCCTGCGCCAGGCCGTCGGGGCTCGGCTGCACGCAGTACTGCAGGTTCAGGCCCCAGCGCGAGCCGTCGCCCAGCAGCGCCTCGAAGCGCGGCAGGTCCTGCGGCGTGCTGATGAGCAGGATGTCGCGGATGCCCGCCAGCATCAGCGTGCTGAGCGGGTAATAGACCATGGGCTTGTCGTAGACCGGCAGCAGCTGCTTGCTCATGGCCAGCGTGGCCGGATGCAGCCGGGTGCCGGAGCCTCCGGCGAGGATGATGCCTTTGCGCTTCTTCATGCAGACCTCCGAGGCCCCGAGCATGCCACGGCCGGCCGGGCGCCAGCCCGCAATGAGGCGGATGATTTGCCCGGAGTTCTCAGAGGCCGCCCAGGCACTCGCGGATCATGCGGCGCACGCCGGGCTCCCAGGGCGGCAGCCGCAGCCCGAAGTCAGCCTCGAAGCGCCGGCAGTCCAGGCGCGAGTTCAGCGGGCGTCGGGCGGGCGTCGGGTAGTCCTGGCTGGGGATGCCCACGACCTCCTGGCAGCGCAAGACCTGACCCTGGCGGCGTGCCTCGTCGATCACGAAGCGGGCGTAGTCGGCCCAGCTCGTGCTGCCCTGGGCGGCGAGGTGGTACAGGCCGCCGGAGGCCGGCTCGCGCAGGCACTGGCGCAGCGCATGGGCGCTGCCGTCGGCCAGCAGCTCGGCCCCGGTGGGCGCGCCGATCTGGTCATTCACCACGCGTAGCTGCTCGCGCTCGGCGGCCAGGCGCAGCATGGTCTTGGCGAAGTTGCCACCCCGTGCCGCATACACCCAGGAGGTGCGCAGGATCAGGTGGCGGCAGCCGCTGGCCTGGATCGCCTGCTCGCCCTCGAGCTTGGTCCGGCCGTAGACGCTCAGCGGCCCGGTCGCGGCGGTCTCGTCGCGCGGACCGTCACCGCTGCCATCGAAGACGTAGTCCGTGCTGTAGTGCAGGAGCAGCGCCGCACGTTCCTTCGCGACGCGGGCCAGCCGGGCGACGGACTCGGTGTTGACGAGGCGCGCCAGCGCGGGCTCGGACTCGGCCTTGTCGACGGCGGTGTAGGCCGCGGCATTGACGATGGCGTCCGGCGCGAGGGCGCGGGCCAGGGCCTCGAGCCGATCCGGATCCCCGAGATCGGCGCCCTCGGCGCGACCCGGTGCCAGCAGCTCACCCAGCGGCGCGAGCGAGCGCTGCAGCTCCCATCCGAGCTGGCCGGAGGCCCCGAGCAGGAGGATCTTCATGCGCCGTACTGCTGCTGGACCCAGTCGCGGTAGGCACCGGACTGCACGCGCTGCACCCACGCGGGATGGTCGAGGTACCACTGCACCGTCTTGCGGATGCCGGTGGCGAAGGTCTCGGCCGGGCGCCAGCCCAGCTCGCGCTCGATCTTGCGGGCGTCGATGGCATAGCGGCGGTCGTGGCCGGGGCGGTCCTTCACGTAGGTGATGAGGCGGCTGTAGGGGCCGGCGGCATCGGGGCGCAGCTCGTCCAGCAGGGCGCACACCGTCTTCACGATGTCGATGTTGGCCATCTCGTTCCAGCCGCCGATATTGTAAGTCTCGCCCACGCGGCCCTCGGCCAGCACGGCGCGGATGGCCGAGGCGTGGTCGCGCACATAGAGCCAGTCGCGGATCTGCTGCCCGTCGCCGTAGACCGGCAGGGGCTTGCCCGCCAGCGCGTTGACGATCATCAGCGGGATCAGCTTCTCGGGGAAGTGGTAGGGCCCGTAGTTGTTCGAGCAGTTGGTGGTGAGCACCGGCAGGCCGTAGGTGTGGTGCCAGGCGCGCACGAGGTGGTCGCTGGCGGCCTTGGAAGCCGAGTAGGGGCTGTTGGGCTCGTAGGCGTTCGTCTCCGCGAAGGCGGGGTCCTCGGCCTTGAGCGAGCCGTAGACCTCGTCCGTGGAGACGTGGTGGAAGCGGAAGGCCGCGCGCTCGGGCTCGGGCAGCCCTTGCCAGTGCTGGCGGGCGGCCTCCAGCAGCGTGTAGGTGCCCTCGATGTTCGTCTTGATGAAGGCGCCGGGGCCGCTGATGGAGCGGTCCACGTGGCTCTCGGCCGCGAAATGGATCAGCGCGCGCGGGCGGTGCTCGGCCAGCAGGCGGTCCACGAGGGCGCGGTCGGTGATGTCGCCCTGCACGAAGACATGGCGGGCATCGCCCTGCAGCGACGCCAGGTTCTCGAGGTTGCCCGCGTAGGTGAGGGCGTCGAGGTTGACCACCGGCTCCTCGCCCTGGGCGAGCCAGTCGAGGATGAAGTTGCTGCCGATGAAGCCGGCGCCGCCGGTGACCAGGATTGTCATGTGAGGAACCTCAGGGCCTGTCTGCCACGATGGACGCCCATCCTAGCGGACAGCCGGCCCCTCATTTCCGTCCATAACTGTCATCAAAACGGACAATATCGTCCTCGCCGAGGTAGGCGCCGGACTGCACCTCGATGATCTCCAGCGGCACCTTGCCCGGATTGGCCAGGCGGTGGACCTGGCCGAGGGGGATGTAGGTGCTCTGGTTCTCCGAGAGCAGCAGCACCTGCTCGCCGTTGGTGATCTCGGCGGTGCCCGAGACCACGATCCAGTGCTCGGCGCGGTGGTGGTGCATCTGCAGGCTCAGCGAAGCGCCGGGCTTGACCATGATGCGCTTGACCTGGAAGCGCTCGCCCATGTCGATGCTGTCGTACCAGCCCCAGGGGCGGTAGACCTTGCGGTGCAGGTTCTGCTCGGCGCGCTGGCGCTCGCTGAGCTGGCTGACGATCTTCTTGACGTCCTGGCTCTTGCTGCGATCGGCCACCAGCACGGCATCGGCCGTCTCGACGATCACGATGTTGTCCAGACCGACGGCGCTGACGAGGCGGCTGCTCGCATGGATCAGCGTGTTGTGGCTGTCCGCCAGCAGGGCGTCGCCCACGGTGGCGTTGCCGGCGGCGTCCTTGGGCGCGACCTGCCAGACGGCATCCCAGGCGCCGAGGTCGTTCCAGCCGGCGTCGAGCGGGACCATGTGCAGCGGGATGTCGCTGCCGGGGCAGCGCTCCATCACGGCGTAGTCGACGGATTCGGCCGGCACGGCGGCAAAGAGGGCCTTGTCGGGGCGCACGAAGACGCCGTCGGGCTGCGCGCCGGCAAAGGCGGCACGGGTGGCGACGTCGATGTCCGGGCGGAAGCGCAGCAGCGCCTGCAGCCAGGTGCTGGCACGCATCACGAACATGCCGCTGTTCCAGAAGTAGCCGCCGGCGGCGAGGTAGCCCTCGGCGGTGGCCAGGTCGGGCTTCTCGACGAAACGCTCGACCTGCCACTGCGCGCCGTCGGCGCGGCTCTTGATGTAGCCGAAGCCCGTCTCGGGGCGGTCCGGCGTGATGCCGAGGATCACGATGCCACCGCCGTCGGCTAGGCGCACGGCCTGCTGCAGCGACGCGGTGAAGGCGGCCTCGTCGACCACGGTCTGGTCGGCGGGGGTCACCACCAGCACGGGGTCCTGGCCGGCGGCCAGTGCCTGCAGCGCCGCGAGGCTCACGGCCGGTGCGGTGTTGCGGCCCACGGGCTCCAGCAGCACGGCGGCGGTCTGGATCTTCGCGTCGCGGAGCTGGTCCAGCACCAGGAAGCGGTGCTCCTCGTTGCCCACGATGAGGGCGGGCAGGGCGGCGATGTCCGACGTGGCGAGGCCCGCCACGCGCTGCACCGCCTGCTGGAACAGGCTCTGCGTGCCGGACAGCACCAGGAACTGCTTGGGGAAGCCGGCGCGGGAGAGCGGCCACAGCCGCGTGCCGCTGCCGCCGGCCATGATGACGGGTTGGATCTGGATCGTGCTCATGTTCGTTCGGTGAATGCGGGCGGCAGGGCGCGTGCGCTCAGGCCTGGAAGCCCTGGGGGTTCATCGACTGCCAGCGCCAGCTGTCCTCGCACATGCGCTGCAGGTCGTGCCGGGCGCGCCAGCCCAGCAGGGCCTGCGCCTGGGCGGGGTCGGCGTAGCAGGCGGCCACGTCCCCGGGGCGGCGGGCCACGATGTCGTAGGGGATGGGGCGGCCGCTGGCCTGCTCGTAGGCCTTGACGAGCTCCAGCACGCTGTAGCCCCGGCCGGTGCCGAGGTTGACCGTCAGCGAGCCCGGCTGCTCGAGCAGGCGGCGCAGCGCGGCCACGTGGCCATCGGCCAGGTCGCAGACGTGGATGTAGTCGCGCACGCCGGTGCCGTCGGGGGTGTCGTAGTCGTCGCCGAAGACCTGCAGGCGCTCGCGGCGGCCGATGGCTACCTGGGCCACATAGGGCATGAGGTTGTTCGGGATGCCGCGCGGGTCCTCGCCGATGCGGCCGCTCTCGTGGGCGCCGACCGGGTTGAAGTAGCGCAGGCAGGCCGTCTGCCACTGCGGGTCCGAGGCGCCGAGGTCGCGCAGGATGGTCTCGCCCATGAGCTTGGTCGCGCCATAGGGGTTCACCGCGCTGACGGGGGCGTCCTCGGTCAGCGGCAGGCGCTCGGGCACGCCGTAGACCGTCGCGCTGGAGCTGAAGACGATGCGCCGGCAGCCGCTGCGCTGCATGGTCTCGCAGACGTTGACGAGGCCGCCGATGTTGTTGCGGTAGTAGGCCAGCGGCTGGCTGGTGGACTCGCCGACGGCCTTGAAGGCCGCGAAATGCACGACGGCGTCCGGCCGGTGGCGCTCGAAGACCTGCGCCAGCGCGGGCGTGCACACGTCCACCTGCTCGAAGACCGGCGCCCGGCCGCCGAGCTCGCGCAGGCGCTCCAGCACGAGGGGTGAGCTGTTGGAGAAGTTGTCGACGCCGACCACCTCGTGCCCGGCCGCCTGCAGGGCCAGCCAGGTGTGGGACGCGATGTAGCCGGCGGCGCCGGTCAGCAGGATCTTGGCCATGGCGGGTGCGAGGGTCAGCGCAGGATCAGCTGCGCGTTGCAGCCGAAGGCGTTGGCGTTGTAGGGAAGGGAGAACTGGGTCGAGGTGCTGCTGCGCTGCTCGTGCGAGAGCTGGCACCCGAGCTGCGTGTTGCGCCACGGCGTCCAGCTGGCGCCCATCGACAGGACGCGGTTGCTGTCGCTGCCGTCGATGGCCTGGCCGAGGTTGCTCGTGTAGCGCAGGTCCCGGTGGGTGTTCAGCACACTGGCGTTGAGCGCGATCTTGGCGCTGAGCTCGTAGGTCGCGGCCACGCGCACCGAGGTGCTGCTGCGGTTGTTCTCGGTGCGGATCAGGCCGGAGAACAGGCTGCTGCTGTCCTGGCCGGCGTCGCGGGCGAGCTGGGTCGAGAGTCGCAGCTTCGGGCTGGGCTCCCAGTTCCATTGCACCGAGCCGGTCATGCCGCTGACGTCATTGGCGGCCGAGACGCCGTAGCGTGTCCGGGCGTGGCCGAGGCGGGCGTTGTAGCTGCTGGCGCCGCCGGGTTCCCAGTCGAGGCTGAGGGTCACGTCCTTGCGGTCCAGGTCCTCGCCGATGCCGCCGGCGACGACGCGCTCGAAGTAGCTGCCGCGGGTCAGGCGCCCGCCGAGGCCGAGCTTCAGGCCCGGGCGGGGGCGGTAGTTCACGCCCAGGTTGCCGCTGTGCTGGCGGTAGTTGTAGGGGCGGTAGCTGGCGAGGCTGTAGCGGTCGCGCAGCCAGCCGACGCCGCCCTCCAGCTGCCAGGCGCCCGCCAGGCCGTAGCGGACCTGGGCACCGAGCTGGTCGGTCGTCTGCACATTGCGCTCGGCCACGCTGGGGCGGTCGCCGGGATTGAACGCGGCGAGCGAACGGTTCGTGCTGCCGTTGAAGGAACCGCCGAGCTTCTCGAAGGCTTCCCAGCTGAGGCCGCCTGACAGGCTGTACCCGCTGTTGTCCAGCGTGCGGTTGCGGCGGTAGCGCTGCTGGCGCACGGCGGCGTCCAGCACCAGGCGCTGGCGGCCGTAGACCTGGTCCAGCCCCGCGCGCAGGCTGGCGCTGCCGACCCAGTCGCTGCTCTGCGGGCTGCCGTCGCTGAGCCGGTAGAGGTTCGAGACATGCGTGAGACCCGCACCGACGCCGACGTAGTAGGGGGTCGTCTCCGCCGCGGCCTGCAGCGACAGCAGGAGCAGGGCGGCGGCGCTGGCCGTCGCGGGGGTGTTCCCGGGGCGCGAGGCGGGGCGTGCAGAGCGGGTGTGGCGGACGGCGGGATCGGGCATGGGCGGGTCAGCGGTGTTGTCGTCGGGCGATGTCTTCAATAGGCATTGCGGTCGAGCACCACCAACCGGACGGTGCGCGCGATGATCTGGAGGTCCAGTCCGAGGGACCAGTTGCGCAGGTACTCCAGATCGTATTCGACCCGTGCGCGCATCTTGTCCAGAGTATCGGTCTCCCCGCGAAGGCCGTTCACCTGCGCCCATCCCGTGATCCCGGGCTTGACCTTGTGCCGGACCATGTAGGCCTTGATCAGCTCCCGGTACTGCTCGTTGTGGGCCACCGCATGCGGGCGCGGCCCGACGATGCTCATGCGGCCCTGCAGCACATTGAAGAACTGCGGCAGCTCGTCCAGCGAGGTGCGACGCAGGAAGGCGCCGAAGCGGGTGACGCGGGGGTCGTCCCGCGTGGCCTGGCGCACCTCGGGGGTGTCGTCCATGACGCGCATCGAACGGAACTTGTAGACCTTGATCTCCTCGCCATCCAGTCCGTTGCGCCGCTGCTTGTAGATCACCGGTCCTGGCGAGCTGAGCTTCACGCCGGCGGCGATGGCCAGCATCAGCGGGGCCACCAGCAGCAGGATCAGGCTGGCCAGCACGAGGTCGCTGAGCCGCTTGACCAGCTCGTTGCTGCCGGTGAACGGGGTGTCGCAAATCCCCACGACCGCCATGCCGTTGAGGTCCTGCAGCCGACCCTGGATGATGCTGATGCCGAAGATGTCGGGCACGAAGAACAGCGAGGCCGTGGTGCCCTGCAGCTGCTCCAGCAGCGCCACGATGCGGGGCTGCGACCCCAGGGGCAGGGTGATGTAGACCTCGCGCACGTTGTGGCTGCGGATGAAATGCGCCAGACCGTCCAGTGCGCCGAGGTGGTGATCCCGCGCGTCGGCGTGCACCCGCTCACCCCGGCGGTCGTCGAAGAAGCCCAGCAGCTCGCGGCCCTGCGTGCTGTCCGACAGCAGCGCCTGTGCAACCTTCGCCCCCAGCGGTCCGGCCCCCACGATGACGGCGCTGCTGCGCGAGCGCGGCCGCCGGGCCCGCCAGCGCAACAGGCGGTGCCCGATGCCCACGCTGGCCCACTGCAGCAGCGGCGTCAGGCCGGCCCACCACGCCAGCACCCGGGTGTCGAAATAGCCCAGGCTGCTCGTGGCATAGGCGAAGGCCCACAGGATGCCCAGCAGGACGAGCCAGTGGCTGACGATGTCGGTGATGGCGCTGACCGGGTGCGTGCTGAAGCGGTCCCGGCCGGGGAAGGTCAGCGTGAAGACCAGCAGGCACAGGACGTAGCCCGCACGGATCAGGGGCTCGTCGAACCAGGCGCTGACGGCCAGGAAGCAGGCGACGTTGAGGCAGGGCTCCAGGAACGCCGCGACCAGGGCCGGGACCGGCTGGGGGGCGCTGTAGAACGTTCTCTTGTAGCTGCGTTCCTCGAACATCTGGCGGGAGCTCCGGCGCCGGGCAGGCCGCGCACAGGGTGTGCGGGACCGGCCGGCGGCTGATTCTCCCTCAAGACGCAGCGCCGGGGCGGGCCGTCGAGGGGCGTGGGGTCGGGTCTTGCCACCCAGCCGGGCCACGGGCCGTGCGCCGCCGCGACTCGGCCTGCCCTCAGCCGCCACTCAGCCCCCACTCAGCCTGGGGCGGCGCGGCCTGCCTACAATCCGCGCATGATTCAAGACTGGTCGACGCTCCTCGCGCCGGCGGTGCAGGACCGCATCGCCCTCCTGCTCAACCACGTCCTCTCCCGCGAAAGCGTGGCGACGGACCGCCTGCGCCCCCATGCGGGCCGCGTGCTGCGGGTGCACCTGGCCGGCTGGCCGGCGCTGTTGCCGGCCGCGCCGGACATGCTGCTGGCCATCACGCCGGCCGGCCTGTTCGAGCGGCTCGACGGCGCGCCGCAGGAGGCCCTGCGCCTCGAGGTCGATGCCAGCAACCCCGCGGCCCTCGCGCTGGGCGCCCTCAGCGGCGCGAAGCCGGGCGTGCAGGTCCAGGGCGACGCCGCCCTCGCCGGTGACATCAGCTGGCTGATGGAGCACCTGCGCTGGGACATCGAGGACGACCTCGCCAAGCTCGTCGGCCCCATGCCCGCCCGCCAGCTGGCCCGCTGGAGCCAGGCGGCGGCCCAGGCCTGTGGCGCCTTCGCGCGCGGCGCGGCCGGGTTCGTGAAGTCCCGCGGCGGCTGATCCAGGAACAACGCCCCGATGCGCTACTTCGCCCGCCTGCTGGTCATCAGCTGGACCATCTTCAAGTACGGCCTGGACGAGCTGGCGCTGTCCGGCTTCCGCCGCCACCGGCTGCTGGGCCTGCTGCACCGCCTCGTGTCCGTGGGCCGGGCCTGGGAATTGCCGCGCGGCGTGCGTCTGCGCCTGGCGCTGGAGCATCTGGGGCCGATCTTCGTCAAGTTCGGCCAGGTGCTGTCCACCCGGCGGGACCTGGTGCCCGACGACATGGTCGAGGAGCTGGCCAAGCTGCAGGACCGCGTGCCGCCCTTCCCGGCGGCGCAGTCCCGGGCCCTGGTGGAGAAGGCCTTCGGCAAACCCATCGAGGAGCTCTTCGCGACCTTCGAGGCCGAGCCGGTGGCCAGCGCCTCCATCGCCCAGGTGCACTTCGCCACGCTGAAGGACGGCCGCGAGGTCGCCGTCAAGGTGCTGCGCCCGGGCATGCTGGACGTCATCGAGGACGACCTCGCCCTGTTGCGCACGCTGGCGGGCTGGGTGGAGCGCTTCTCGGCCGACGGCCGGCGCCTGAAGCCCCGCGAGGTGGTGGCCGAGTTCAACAACTACCTGCACGACGAGCTGGATCTCGTGCGCGAGGCGGCCAACGCCACGCAGTTGCGCCGCAACATGGACGGCCTGGGCCTGGTCCTCGTGCCGGAGATGATCTGGGAGCTCTGCACCCAGCAGGTCATCGTGATGCAGCGCATGCACGGCGTGCCCATCTCGCAGATCCAGCGCCTGCGCGAGGCGGGGGTGGACATCCCCAAGCTGGCGCGCGACGGCGTCACCATCTTCTTCACCCAGGTCTTCCGCGACGGCTTCTTCCACGCGGACATGCACCCGGGCAACATCCAGGTGAGCCTCGATCCCGCCACCTTCGGGCGCTACATCGCCCTGGACTTCGGCATCATCGGCACGCTCACCGAGGTCGACAAGGAATACCTGGCGCAGAACTTCATCGCCTTCTTCCGCCGCGACTACAAGCGCGTGGCCGAGCTGCACATCGAGTCCGGCTGGGTGCCGGCCTCCACCCGGGTGGATGAGCTCGAGGGGGCCGTGCGTGCGGTCTGCGAACCGCACTTCGATCGCCCGCTCAAGGACATCTCGCTGGGCCAGGTGCTGATGCGCCTGTTCCAGACGTCCCGCCGCTTCAATGTCGAGATCCAGCCGCAGCTGGTGCTGCTGCAGAAGACGCTGCTGAACATCGAGGGCCTCGGTCGCCAGCTGGACCCGGAGCTGGACCTCTGGGCGACCGCCAAGCCCTTCCTCGAGCGCTGGATGAACGAGCAGGTGGGCTGGCGCGCGCTGCTCAACGGCATCAAGAAGGAGGCGCCGCGCTATGCGCAGTTCTTCCCGGAGTTCCCTCGCCTGCTGCATGACGCCCTCAAGCGCCAGGGCCAGTCCACCGACGAGACGGCCCTCCTGCGGGCGATGCTGGTGGAGCAGCGGCGCACCAACCGCCTGCTGATGGGTTTCCTGCTCGCCCTGGGCGGTTTCGTGCTGGGCCTGCTGGCCACGCCCTGGCTGCTGCGCTTCTGGACTTCCCTGATGTACTGAGGGCGCGCGAGGGGCGGATTTCGCCCCTGCCTCGCGGATAATGCGCGCTTTTGAGCGCCGAACCGGCCGGATCGCGCGCATCCTCCTGGCCCCTTTTTGCCACGCCCGCCTCGCCGCGGGCCTCTGACATGAACATCACGCTGATCGTCTTCGTCGTGCTCTACCTGCTGGGCACCCTGGCCCTGGGCGTCTGGGCGGGCACCCGCATCAAGAACACGAGCGACTTCGCCATCGCCGGACGCAGCCTGCCGCTGGTCATGGTCATCACGACCACCTTCGCCACCTGGTTCGGGGCCGAGACCGTGATGGGCATCCCCGCCAAGTTCGTGCAGGGCGGCCTGAATGCCATCGTGGAGGACCCCTTCGGCGCCGGCACCTGCCTGATCCTGGTGGGCGCCTTCTTCGCGACCAAGCTGTACCGCCAGAACCTGCTGACCATCGGCGACTTCTACCGCCAGCGCTACGGCAAGGGCGTGGAGGTGTTCTGTTCGACGGCCATCATCCTGAGCTATCTGGGCTGGGTGGCGGCGCAGATCACGGCCCTGGGCCTCGTGTTCTCGGTGCTGACCAACGGCGCCATGAGTGAGACCGCCGGCATGATCGTCGGCACGCTGGCCGTGCTGATCTACGTGGTGATCGGCGGCTTCCTGGCCGTGGCCTGGACGGACTTCATCCAGATGATCGTGCTCGTGGTGGGGCTCTCGGTGATCGCCGTGTTCTCGGCCGACCTCGCCGGCGGCGCCGACAAGGTCCTGGACCTGGCCCGCAGCAAGGACCTGTTCAAGTTCATGCCCGAGCCCAAGTTCACCGACGTCGCCATGTTCATCGGCGCCGCCGTGACCATGATGCTGGGCTCCATCCCGCAGCAGGACGTGTTCCAGCGCGTGATGTCCGCCAAGGACGAGAAGACGGCGCGCAACGGCGCCATGATCGGCGGTGCGAGCTACATCCTCTTCGCCGCCGTGCCCATGTTCATCGTGGCCAGCGCCGTGGTGGTGATGGGCCAGCAGGCCCTGGACATCGCCCGCGACGACTACCAGAAGCTGCTCCCCATGTTCGTGCTGGAGCGCATGCCCCTGGTGATGCAGATCCTCTTCTTCGGCGCGCTGCTGTCGGCCATCAAGAGCACGTCGTCGGCCACGCTGCTGGCGCCCTCGACCAGCTTCGTCGAGAACATCCTCAAGAACCTGCGCCCGCACATGGGCGACAAGCAGCAGCTGCTGTCCATGCGCCTGACCATCATCATCTTCGCGGGCCTCGTGCTGGCCTATGCCATCGCGATGAAGGGCACCTCGATCTACGAGCTGGTGTCCTCGGCCTACCAGGTGACGCTGGTCGGCGCCTTCGTGCCGCTGGTCTTCGGCCTGTACTGGAGCCGGGCGACGACGCAGGGCGCCATCTTCTCCCTGGTGGGCGGCATCGGCGTGTGGATCGCCTTCCTGCCCCAGGTCAGCCTGCTGGGCGAGCTCTTCCCGGGCCAGCTGGCCGGCCTGCTGACGGGCGTCGTGGCGATGATCGTCGGCTCGCTGGCGCCGCAATGGCTGAAGAACCGCCACGAGCACAAGCACCACGTCAAGGGCCTGCCGGACGAGGCCCAGGCCTGAATCGGCGGTGGATTCGGGGTCCGAACGGGCCTTGAATCCGCGGCAAAGGCCCGCATCTGGGCGTCGCGGCCAGGCTTCCGGCCCGTCCGCAGGGTGGGGGTCGCCTGCCGGCCCCTATAATTTCGCCTTTTCGATCAACAGCTTAGAACATCATGCCGATCTACGCTTACCGCTGTGGTTCATGCGGTCACGCCAAGGACGTGCTGCAAAAGCTCTCTGACGCACCGCTGAGCACCTGCCCGGCCTGTGGCGCCGAGGCCTTCCAGAAGCAGATCACCGCAGCCGGCTTCCAGCTCAAGGGCTCGGGCTGGTATGTGACCGACTTCAAGGGAGGCAGCGGCGGCAGTACGGCCACGGCCACGTCGCCCGCGGCGGCGCCGGCCGCAAGCGAGGCTGCGTCCGGTGCCAGCAGCAGCACCGACAGCGGCTCCAGCAGCGGCGGCACGGCCTGCGGCGGCTCCTGCGCCTGCCACTGAGCGGCAGCTCCAGCACCTCATCACAGGGAACCCAGTGAGAAAGTACATCATCGCCGGCCTTCTGGTCTGGCTCCCCTTGGCGATCACCCTCTGGGTCCTGAACCAGGTCCTGGGCGTCGTCAATGGCGTCTTTCACTCGCTGATCGGAGCCCTGAAGGTCATCCTGCCGGTCTCGACGCATGACCTGCTGACGGCCCTGGCCAATGTGCCGGGCCTCGGCGTCGTGATTCTTGCCGTCGGCCTCTTCCTCACCGGCATGTTCGTGGCGAACATGTTCGGCCAGTGGTGGCTGCGCCAGTGGGACAAGCTGCTGTCCAGCATTCCCATCGTCAAGAGCATCTACAGCTCGGTCAAGCAGGTCTCCGACACGCTCTTCTCGAGCAGCGGCAACGCCTTCCGCGAGGCCGTGCTCGTGCAGTACCCGCGCGAGGGGTCCTGGACGATCGCCTTCGTGACCGGCCAGCCCGGCGGCGAGGTGGCGAGCCAGCTGTGCGGCGAACACGTCAGCCTCTACGTGCCGACCACGCCGAACCCGACCTCGGGCTTCTTCCTGATGGTCTCCCGCGACCAGATCCGCCCGCTGGCCATGAGCGTGGACGAGGCCCTGAAGTACATCATCTCGATGGGCGTCGTGGCCCCCTCGGCCGCCGAGCCCGGCAGCCCCGGCCCTTGCGGCGACGCCCACCCCGGCGATCGAAATCAGCCGGGTTGAGCACCGGGCACGTGCTCAATCCTGAGGGCTTCCCGCCCGTTCCAGCGCCATCTCGAATGAACCAGCCGGCCGCCTCCCTTCGACCCCGCGGCCGCTTCCACTGAATTCCCGGAGAACTCCTATGCGTACCTGCTATGCCGGCCAAGTCAGCGAAAAGCTGCTCGACCAGACCGTGACCCTGATGGGCTGGGCCCACCGTCGCCGCGACCACGGCGGCGTGATCTTCATCGACCTGCGCGACCGCGAAGGCCTGGTCCAGATCGTCTGCGACCCGGACCGCCCCGACATGTTCAAGACGGCCGAAGGCGTGCGCAACGAGTTCTGCCTGAAGATCGTCGGCAAGGTCCGCGCCCGCCCGGCCGGCACCGAGAACGCCGGCCTGGTGAGCGGCAAGGTGGAAGTGCTGTGCCATGAGCTGGAAGTGCTGAACCCCAGCGTCACGCCCCCGTTCCAGCTGGACGACGAGAACCTCTCGGAGACCACCCGCCTCACGCACCGCGTGCTGGACCTGCGCCGCCCGTACATGCAGAACAACCTGAAGCTGCGCTACCGCGTGGCCATGGAGTGCCGCAAGTACCTGGACGAGCAGGGCTTCATCGACATCGAGACCCCGATGCTCACCAAGAGCACCCCGGAAGGCGCCCGCGACTACCTCGTGCCCAGCCGCGTGCACGACGGCATGTTCTTCGCCCTGCCGCAGTCGCCCCAGCTGTTCAAGCAGCTGCTGATGGTGGCCGGCTACGACCGCTACTACCAGATCACCAAGTGCTTCCGTGACGAGGACCTGCGCGCCGACCGCCAGCCCGAGTTCACCCAGATCGATATCGAGACCTCCTTCCTGACCGAAGAGGAGATCCGCTCGATGTTCGAGGGCATGATCCGCCACGTCTTCCAGAAGGCCATGAACGTGGACCTGGGCGAGTACCCGGTGATGAAGTACGCCGACGCCATGCACCTCTACGGCTCGGACAAGCCGGACCTGCGCGTCAAGCTGCAGTTCACCGAGCTGACCGATGCCATGGGCGATGTGGACTTCAAGGTCTTCTCGACCCCTGCCACGACCCCGGGCGGCCGCGTGGTCGCCCTGCGCGTGCCCGGCGGTGCCGAGCTCTCGCGCGGCGAGATCGACAGCTACACCGAGTTCGTCAAGATCTACGGCGCCAAGGGCCTGGCCTGGATCAAGGTCAACGAAGTGGCCAAGGGCCGTGACGGCCTGCAGTCGCCCATCGTCAAGAACCTGCACGACGCGGCCATCCAGGCCATCCTGACCCGCACCGGCGCGCAGGACGGCGACATCCTCTTCTTCGGTGCCGACAAGGCCAAGATCGTCAACGACGCCATCGGCGCGCTGCGCCTGAAGGTCGGTCACAGCGAGTTCGCGAAGGCCAAGGGCCTGTTCGAGGACCGCTGGGCGCCGCTGTGGGTCGTCGACTTCCCGATGTTCGAGCATGACGAGGACGAGAGCCGCTGGAACGCCGTGCACCACCCGTTCACCGCCCCCAAGGACGGTCACGAGGACTACATGGCCACGGACCCGGGCAAGTGCATCGCCAAGGCCTACGACATGGTCCTGAACGGCTGGGAGCTGGGTGGCGGTTCGGTGCGTATCCACCGTGCCGAAGTGCAGGCCAAGGTCTTCGAGGCCCTGAACATCAGCCCGGAAGACCAGCGCATCAAGTTCGGCTTCCTGCTGGACGCCCTGCAGTACGGCGCGCCCCCGCACGGCGGCCTGGCCTTCGGCCTGGACCGTCTGGTGACGCTGATGACCAAGGCCGAGTCCATCCGCGACGTGATCGCCTTCCCCAAGACCCAGCGTGCCCAGTGCCTGCTGACCGGCGCTCCCTCCAACGTGGACGAGAAGCAGCTGCGCGAGCTGCACATCCGTCTGCGCAATGCGGCGGCCGCGACCGGCGCTTGAGGATCTGGCGGATGCCCGGCGCATCCGCCGCGCACCAAGAGGGCAGCTTCGGCTGCCCTTTTTCATGGCCGCATGCATCCTGCGGTTTGTGGGCCGCCTGACACGCTGGGAGACATGGGCCCGGCAAGCTCCGTCGTGGGGGATTCGTGGACGTCGATGGGCGCTGTCTCGGCACGTTACCCAGCCTGAACTTTGGTACGCTGCACGGTCGAAATTACGTTAGGCCCCATGAAGAGTCTCGCAAAGATGGTCGCGCTTCTTCCGCTTGCGGTAGCGCTCTTCCTTGGGAACGCTTATGGGTCCATGTCGTTTGCAGGCCTTCTGTTTCCTCGGGTCACGCCTCGGCCCTACATGGAAATGGTCAGTTCTGCCGCGGTGGGCGCCATCGTCGGCGGCATGCTGGTCGCCTATCCCCTCGTCAGGTTGTTCCCGTCGCGGTACTTGGCCGCCGCGCTCCTCGTGTCATCGCCCCTTATGGCTCTTCGCCTCAGCGACCTTCTTGCCTACGCCGCGACGACCCAGACCGCCACGGTCATCATGTCTGCCGTCGAACTCACGCTGGTCCCGGCCGGTGCCGTCCTGGCCACTGGCTTGCTCGCCAGGTTCTTTCCGCCCGCGCTGCCAGATATGGCCTAAGTCGTCAGCTCAAGCCGACTCACGCCGGCCAACCGCCGCTCGCCGCTCCGCTTCAACGTCAAGACCTGACCCCGCGATTCCAGATGCGCAACGGCGCCACCCCCACTCAACGCGATCCGCAACTGCACTTCAAGCTCACGCCCCACCCCATGCGATCCCTCCTCCTCACGCTGCCCCTGCTTCTCGCCACCGGCTCCGCGTTCGCGCAAGGCGACGCCGACGCGCGGGCGTACACGCGCCAGGACCTGTTCGTGGCCTGTCTTGCCGGCTATGTCGGCGCCGCGGTGCCCCGTGGTGACACGCCGGACTACGACGAGTCCCTGCGGCTCGCGACGCAGATCCTCGCGGAGGTGTACCAGTTCTGCCCGGCACCGGCGCCGCAGGTCACGGCCCGGCACTTCACGGACCCGGATGCGCCGCTGCATCGCTGGATGCTCTCGGTGACCCGCGAGCTGGTCGTGCTGGCCCGGCAAGGGGCGTCTGCGCAGATGCTGGGCAAGTGGTAGGGGTGTCGGCGGGATCCCGTCGGCCTGCCAGCGCATACTGCCGCCCATGCACCGCTACCTCCATGCCAGCCCCGTCATCGATTTCCATCACGCCGAGGTCATGGCCGTCGCGCAGTCCCTGACCGAGGGGGCCGACTCCGCGCTTGAGCGGGTCCGGCGGTGTTTCGAGTTTGTCCGGGACGAGATCCGCCACAGCTCGGACTTCCAGCTCAACCCGGTGACCTGCAAGGCCTCGGACGTGCTGCGCCACAAGACCGGCTTCTGCTACGCCAAGAGCCACCTGCTGGCCGCGCTGCTGCGGGCCAATGGCATCCCGGCCGGGCTCTGCTATCAACGGCTGTCGGCCGATGACAGCGGGTCCCGGTTCTGCCTCCACGGCCTGAACGCGGTGCATCTGCCCGACATCGGCTGGTACCGCATCGACCCCCGTGGCGACAAGCCCGGCATCGCCACGCGCTTCTGCCCGCCCGAGGAGGTGCTGGCCTACGTGCCCAGCGGTCCGCAGGAGCGCGACTTTCCCGAGATCTGGGCGGAGCCCCTGCCGCTCATCACCGAGCTGCTGGGGCGATGCCAGACCTACGAGCAGGTGCTGGCCGCGCTGCCGGATGTCGAGGTCGTGCAGACCGGGCATGGCAAGACCTGACCCCAGCAAGCACCTCGACGCCCCTGACCCCTTCCGGAGCTGCCCATGCCCATCCCCGCCCACCTGCGCGACTACTGGCAAGCCTTCTCCGCCTCCGTGGGCGGCGTGGACGACGCGCGCTTCTTCGAGGCCTGCACCTTCGGCGACAGCCAGGCGCTCGCCGACGAGCTGGCGGCGCTCGTGCTGAAGGGCGTCAAGCGCGGGACGGCCGCCTCGGTCGGATCGTTCGAGGCGCAAGGCTTGCCGCTGCCGAAACCGGGCGACCTCAGCGTGATGCTGGATGGGTCCGGCGCGCCGGTGGGCGTGATCGAGACCCGCTCGATCGAGGTGCTGCCCTTCAAGGACGTCACGGCGGCCTTCGCGGCTGTGGAAGGGGAGGGCGACGGCTCGCTGGCGTACTGGCGGGAAGCGCATCGCGCCTACTTCACCCGGGAGGCCGATGCCGCGGGGCGAACGTTCTCCGAGGACCTGCTGGTGTGCTGCGAGTGCTTTGACCTGGTGTATCCGCACAGCGCCGGCCAGGCGGCGGGGCGCTGAACCCGGCGCCGCGTCGGGCGTCCCTGCGGCCTCGCCGGCCCCCGATCCCCGGGGGGCAAACATACATTTGGTAAAGATTTCCGCAGTTCGCCTACCGGAGAATGCGGACCCTGATCCACAAGAGATTCAACCGGGGAGCTCCACATGATCCATCGACACCTGCCCACGCTGGCCTTCGTGCTGCTGCTGGCCGCTTGCGGCAAGCAGGGCGCCAAGCTGGGAGAGGGCAGCTCCGAGATCACCGGCTCCGCCGGCGCGGCCGGCGCCCACCAGGCCAGCAAGGAGCTGGTGAAGTGCGATGCGCCGGTGGCCACGCTGGCCCTGGTCGAGAACCCCAACGGCTACACCGTCTCCGGCAGCTACGGCCTGCCCAGCTCCCCGGTGCCTTTGATCCGCCTGCTGGCGCAGCAAAGCGGCTGCTTCCGCGTGGTGGACCGCTCAGCCGGCCTCAAGGCCACGATCAAGGAGCAGGAGCTCAAGGACGCCGGCATCCTGCGCAAGGAAGGCAATACCGTGCACAAGGGCCGCGGCTACGAGGCGCAGTACAGCCTGACGCCCAGCCTGACCTTCAGCGAGCAGAACGCCGGCCGCGAGGTGGGGGGCCTCATGGCGCAGATCCCCGTGCTGAACAAGTTCGTGGCCGCCGCCGAGCAGGTCAAGCTCAAGGAAGCGCAGGTCGCCCTGCTGCTGACGGACAACGAGACCACCGAGCAGCTGGCCGCCGCCACCGGCTCCGTCCGCGTGACGGACCTGGGCATGGGCGGCCTCGTGGTCGGCAAGCTGGGCGGCGCCGGCGGCGCCGGCTGGGCCAACAGCAACGAGGGCAAGGTGATCGCCGCGGCCTTCCTGGACGCCCACAACAAGCTGGTCGTGCAGGTGCGCGAGCTGGCCGCCAAGGACCTCCCGCCGCCCGTGGCCACCAAGCACGGCAAGACCTGACCCCGCTGTCGGGCTTGGCGGGCGGTCGGCCGGCCCGGGCGCCGGGCTCGCACAATCGAGGCTCGGTCGCCCTCCTGGCGGCTGCAGGAGCCGCGCCATGCCTCTCGTGACGATCACCGTCCAAGCCCCGAAGTCCCCCGAATTCAAGCGCCAGGTGCTGGACGCCGTGCACGGCGCGCTCGTGTCCGTGGGCGTGCCGGAAGCCGACCGCTTCCAGCGCGTGCTGGAGCTCGGCCCCGACGACTTCCGCTTCGACGCCCACTACCCCGACACCGCCCGGCCGCGCGGCGAGGACTTCGTGCTGGTCGAGCTGCTGTGGTCCGTGGGGCGCAGCGTCAAGGTCAAGCGGCAGCTGCTGGCCGGGCTGGTGGCGCGCTGGGAGGCGCTGGGCCTGGATCCCGAGCAGCTGATGCTCGTGATCCAGGAGACGCAGTGGGAGAACTGGTCCTTCGCGGGCGGCCGGCAAATCCACATCTGAACGGCCGGTGTGCGGCCCCCGGCGGGACAGCCGCGCCGGGGCTGGGCTATGCTTTCGGGCATGTCTGCCAGTCCCGCCGTTTCCCCTGCACCCGACCCGGCCACTGCCCCGGTGACCGAGGCCGGGCCCCGACCGTTCAAGATCCCTGAATCCGTGCTCGTGGTGATCCACACGCCGGACCTGCAGGTGCTGATGCTGGAACGCGCCGACCGCCCTGGCTTCTGGCAGTGCGTGACCGGCTCCAAGGACCGGCCGGACGAAGCCCTGGACGCCACCGCCCGGCGCGAGGTGCAGGAGGAGACGGGCATCGAGGTCGGCACCCCCGCCGTGCCCCTGGCCGCGCTGCGTGACTGGGCGCTGGCCAATGTCTACGAGATCTATCCCGTCTGGCGCCACCGCTATGCGCCCGGCGTGACCCGCAACACCGAGCACGTCTTCGGCCTCACGGTGCCGGCCGGCACGGCGGTGCGCCTCGCGCCGCGCGAGCACCTGCAGTACCGCTGGCTGCCCTGGCGCGAGGCGGCCGACCTGTGCTTCTCGCCGTCCAACGCCGAGGCCATCCTGCATCTGGCCCGCTTCCATGAGGCCGGCGCGCAGACCTGCCCTGACGAGGAGACCCGCTGATGCGCCCCGGGGGCTTTCGCCATTCCAGCTTCGAGGCCCCGCCCGGCGCGCCCGCGGGCGATGCCGGCCCGGCCCGGCTGAAGGTCGCGACCTACAACATCCACAAGGGCGTGCGCGGCGTCGGGCCGGCCAAGCGCCTGGAGATCCACAACCTCGGCCTGGGCGTCGAGGCCCTGGATGCGGACCTCGTCTTCCTGCAGGAGGTGCGGCACTTCCACCACCGCGAGGCGCGGCAGTTCGACCACACCTTCTTCGGCTGGCCGGACGAGGGGCAGGCGGAGTTCCTCGCCCCGACGGGCTACCAGGTGGCCTACCGCACCAATGCCGTGACGCGCCATGGCGAGCACGGCAACGCGCTGCTGTCCCGCTTTCCGCTGGGGGACATCGGCCACCACGACGTCTCCGATCACCGCTTCGAGCAGCGCGGCCTCCTGCATGTGCCCGTGCGCTGGCAGGGGCAGGAGCTGCACGCCGTCGTCGCGCACCTGGGTCTGATGCACAGCAGCCGTGTGCGCCAGGTGCAGCGGCTGGCCGAGTTCATCGACGCCCACGTGCCGGCCGGCGCGCGGCTGATCGTGGCGGGGGACTTCAACGACTGGGGCGAGCGCCTCGACCCCGCCATGCGCGAGTGCGGTCTGCAGCGCGCGGAGGACCCGGCGGGGCGCCCGCGCCCGGCCACCTTCCCCTCGCGCGTGCCCGTGTTCGCGCTGGACCGCGTCTACACCCGCGGCCTCAGCTGCACCCGGCTGAAGGTGCCGCGGGGCAGCAGCTGGGCCCGCATGTCGGACCACCTGCCGCTGCTGGCCGAACTGGCCCTGGCCTGAGCCATGCCGGCCCCGGGGGACTTCGGCCACCAGCTCACCTGGCACGCGGTGCTCAGGCCGCAGTTCAGCGGCGGCAACGAGGTGCGCCTGCTGCAGGGCGGTGACGCGCTCTTCCCCGCGCAGGAGGCGGCCATCGCAGTGGCGCGGCACGAGGTCTGGCTGGCGACCTACATCTTCCATCACGACGAGGCCGGCGCGTCCCTCGTGGCGGCGCTGCGCGGGGCCGCGGCGCGTGGCGTGCGCGTGCGGGTGGTGGTGGACGGCTTCGGCTCCAAGGCGAGCCTCGGTTGGCTGAAGGAGCAGCTGGACGGCAGCGGCGTGGCGCTGGCCATCTTCCGCCCGATGGACCGCTGGTGGCGCTGGCTGCAGCCCGGTCAGCTGCGGCGGCTGCACCAGAAGCTGTGCGTCGTCGACGGCGAGCAGGCCTTCGTGGGCGGCATCAACATCATCGGCGACCGCATGGACCTGAACCACGGCGCGCTGGACGAGCCCCGCCTGGACTTCGCCTTCGGCCTGCGCGGCCCCGTGGTCGAGCCGGTGCACCAGGCGGCGCGTGCGGTCTGGACGCGCGCCTGGCTGGGCCGTGACTTCGGCGAGGAGCTGCTGGCCCTGGTGCGCAGCCCCGAGCCCCTGCAGCGCGTGCGCCGGCTCTTCGGCCGCCTGCGCATGCCCGGGCGCGAGCCGGTGGTGGCCGAGCAGGCGCTGCCGCCCGTGGCCGCGGCCTTCGTGCTGCGGGACAACCTCCGCCAGCGCCGCACCATCGAGCGGGCCTACATCGAGGCCATCCGCGGCGCGGAGCAGGCGGTGGACCTCGTCACGCCCTACTTCTATCCCGGCCGCGCCTTCCGCCGCGCGCTGCTCGGGGCGGCCCGGCGCGGCGTGCGCGTGCGCCTGCTGCTGCAGGGCAAGGTGGACTACCGCATCGCCGCGATGGCCGCCCATGCGCTGTATGCCGAGCTGCTGAGCCGCGGCATCGAGATCCACGAGTACACGCAGGCCTTCCTGCATGCCAAGGTCGCCGTCGTGGACGGGCGCTGGGCGACCGTGGGCAGCTCCAACATCGACCCGCTCTCCCTGCTGCTGAACCTCGAGTCCAACGTCGTCGTCGAGGATGAGGCGGTGGCGGGCGAGGTGGAGGCGGCCTTCGAGACGGCGCTGGCGGGCTCGGTGCGCATCGCCGACGAGCGCGCCGTGGGCACCGGCCTGCAGGCCGTGCTGCGGCGCGGGCTGGTGGCCTGGGCGGCGTATGTCTACCTGCGCGTGGCGGGGGCGACGGGGCGGTACTGACACCCCCCGGGCCGCGCGGCGGCGCTCAGGACTTGCAGACGTCCTTGCACTTGAGGCGGATCTTCTCCTCGTCCTTCTCCGTGAGCGGCTTGCCGTCCTTGCCCTCGTCCTTGGCGCGGCGCGTCAGGACCTCGACGCAGCGTTCGTAGCAGGCCTGCGCGTCCCACTCGGCGCTGGCGCTCAGCGCAAAGCTCAGGCAGGCGGTCAGGAGGATGAGGTGCCGGAGGGCGGGGCGCAGGGGTGTCATGGGCATGCGGTTCGTTGAGGGCAGGGCAGGGGGCGCACGAAGCTAGGCGCCGTGTCAGGGTGCGGGCCGCCGGGGGAGCGGCGCGATCAGCGTGTCGATGTCGGCCGGCCGGAATCCGACCAGGTGGCCGCGCCGCGTGACGAGCAGCGGCACGGCGCCGGCGGCCAGGCGCCGGTACTCGCCCAGCGCCTGCGCGTCCGTCGTGAGGTCCAGGTCATTGAAGGCGATGCCGGCCTCCTGCAGATGCCGGCGCGCCGCGGCGCAGGGCGGGCAGCTGCGGGTGCCGTAGAGCGAGACGGCCGCCGCCTTGTCGGCCAGGAGCGGGGCATGGTCGCCCGGGACCACGGCGGACACCGCGCGATTTGCGAGGCGTGCGGCGTACGTCCCGGCGTACTTCCCGGCGAGCCCTGCGAGCCCGAGGGCGGCGAGGCACAGCAGCACCGTCAGCGCCCCGCGGCGCCGCCGTGCGACGGTTGTGCCGGGGTCGCTCACGGCTTGAGCTCCAGCTGCAGGCCCAGACGCGCGAAGCCGGGGCGGCGCACCTGCCGGCGCAGCGACGCCGGCCCGTCCTCCTGCAGCCACTCTTCCGACCGGGCATCCCGCGGCCGCAGATTGCTGGCCTGCAGGCGCAGGCGCAGCTTCGGGCTGAAGGTCCACGCCAGGCTGGCGCCCAGCTCCTCCCGGCGTGAGACGAACAGTCGGCGGTTCTCGCCCGTCTGCGTCCACAGTCCCGGCGTCCAGCTGGCATCCACGCTCCACTCCAGCGGCTGCTGCTTGAGCTTCTGCCTGAGGCCCAGCTTGAGGCTCCAGGGCGACTGCTCGGCCAGATGGTTGTCCGGGCCGCTGAGCGTCTTCAGGCGCGAACGCGCCAGGTTCAGGACTCCGCGCCATTCCAACGGCTGCACGGCCGGTGACCCGGCCGCGAGCTTGCCGCGGGCCTCGATGCTGAGCCCATAGGTCCAGGCTTCGCCCAGGTTGATCGGCCGCTGCACGTAGCGCCCCTCGGGGGCCCAGGGCGTCTGCAGGAGCAGCAGCTCCTGGCCGATCACCTCGTGCAGGCGCCGGCCGAAGGCTTCGAGCGTCCACCGCTGATCGCCGTTCGTCGAGTCAAAGCTCAGGTTCGCACCCTCGGCGACCTCCGGCCGCAACGCCGGATTGCCGACGTTGTCTGCAGTGTCCGGGCTGTTGGGACCGCAGGGCAAGTGCGCGGGGCAGGGGGCCAGCGGGTTCAGCTGCGGTCGCGCGGTGAGCTGGTGGGACTCCGGCGTATTGAAGCTGCGAGCCAGGGAGAGGCGCAGGCGCTGCGCCCCCTGGGCGTCGAGCTTCCACGCGAGGTGGGCGGACGGCGAGCTGATGGCGCTGCGGCTTTGCGAGGACAGCCGCCCGTCGAGCTGCTGCCAGCGGCGCTGTTCATGGCTCAGTCCCAGGTTCAGGGCCCAGCGCGGGCCCAGCGTCCATTCGTCCTGCACAAAGGCCGTCAGGCTCTGGTTGCGGACCTCCCGCTCGGGGCCGAAGAGCGCCAGCGTGGGATCGGTCTGCCCATCCTGCTCCTGGTCCAGCGCCTGGTGCTCCTGCCACTGGAACCACGTCGCGCCGGCCTTGAACTCATGGGCGTCCGTCCAGCTGCCGCTCCAATCCAGCTTGGCGCGCAGCTGATGGCGCCGCGTCTGTTCGGTGCCTGTCCGCAGCATCGGGGGGGCATCGTCCCACGCGTCGGTGCGACGGCTGCGGCGCTCGGTCCGCATCCGGGTGGGGACGAGCTCGAGGTCCAGCTCCTGATCGGACGCCAGGGTGCGATGCCATTTGACGGGCATCTCCAGCATCTGCAGGCGGCCGGAGGCGTCGGTCCGGCTGGTGACGAGGCGGCTGCCAGGCCCAGGGTCGCCGAGCGTGGCGTCGCTGCGGCGATGGCGGGCCAAACCCGTCTGCATGAGGAAGATCGAGGGCGCGGCTTCCCACCGTTCGCTGTCGCTGCGAGGCCAGCTCCAGGTGCTGGCAGCGCTGAGCGAACCGCTGCTGTCCATGCCGCGTTCCTGCGTCTGCTGCAGGCGTTGCGAGGCGGCTGGTGATTCGCGAGACAGGGCCTCCGTCTGCATCACATCCGTCTGGCGCCGGCTCAGGGAGAGGCGGTTGGCGAGGCGCCACGTGGCGCCGTGCGGGCGGAGCGTCTGGCTCGCCGCCAGGTTCATGTCGGCCCCCACGCGGCTGCCGCCGGCGCCCACGCGCCAGCTCTCCTGGCCGCTGCTCAGACCCGAGCGGGTCACCACGTTGATCGTGCCCGCCACGCCATAAGGCCCGAACTCGGCCAGGCTGCCCTTGACGATCTCGATGCGCTCCACGTGCACCAGGTCCATCTCCAGCGGCGGCCGGCCGGCGGGCGGCGGGGCGCCGTTGATCAGGATCTGCGTGTAGCCCGGCAGGCCCAGCAGTCCCACCCGGCCGCTCCCGGAGACGGTGACGCCCGGCTCCTGTTTCAGCAGCTCCTGCACCTGCGTCTGGCCGCTGGCCTCGATGGCCTTGCGCCCGATGACGCGCTTGCCCGCCAGGACATCGCGGCGCTCGGCAGCGTCCTCGGCACGGCCATTGACTTCAACCTTCGGGAGGTCCGGACGGGGGGCGCTCCTCTTGCGCTTGCGCCACGGCGGCCGCCATGAGCAGCCCGTACAGGGACTGCAGCCCTGCAGTGCTTCTAACGGACACGGACTTGTGATGGTATTTTTTCCGGGGCGGCAGTATAGAGCGGCACGCTGGCGCAGATGGGCGGCGCCGGTGCGCGATTGATAGGGGTTTGCACGAGGCTGCGCCCTCAGCGCATGTCAGCGCATCAGCGCATCAGCGCATCAGCACCTGGGCGTCGAAGCGGTACCGCGGCTGCGCAGGGTGGAGCACGCGGCTGTAGCGGCGGAAGTCCAGCTCGGCCAGCCCCTTGCCGTGCCGGGCCAGGTAGCGCCCGGCATCCTGCTTGGAGAAGAGCATGAACATGCCCTGCTGCTGCACCAGGCCGAGGTCCTTGAAGTCCCGGCCGCGGTAGTGATCGTGGATCATCACCAGCGCCCAGGCCCCGCACAGGAAGTGGCCGCCGGCCAGGGCGCTGAGTTCGCCGCGGATGCGCGCCTGCATGGCCTCGGGCGAGGTGTTGATCGCGGAGAAGAGCAGCTGCCGTCCGGGCTCCCGCTGCAGCTGCCGTGCCGATGCCATGGCGCCGAAGGCCATCTGGTCAGAGCCCGTCCAGAGCAGGCGGGCGGTGGGGTAGGCGGACAGCAGCTCCGTCGCGACCTCGGCGGCCAGCTCTTTCCTGAAGTCCCCGAAGCCGACGCGGTCCAGCACGACGTCCGGCTGCTCCGCGACTGCACGCCGCATGCCCTCGGTCCGGGCGATGGAAACGGGCGTGGAGCGGTCCCCGGCAATGGCGATCAGGTGCAGCTTGCCGTCGGGCGCCTGCAGACGGCGGCGGCGTCCCTGCTCGATCAGTGAGCGGGCGGTGAGGTAGCCCGCCTCCTCGGCATGCGGCTCGAGGCTGCCGATCAGCAAGGGCAGCCCGTCGCGCGGGGCCCAGGCCTGGCGCTCCTGCGGCAGCAGGCCGCTGAAGGCCGCGAAGGTCTTGATGCCGGCGGCCGCCAGGATGCGGGCGCTCTCGACGAGCACGCCCTTCTCGTTGGCCACCACGACATAGTCCGGTCGCCGGGCCGGGGGGCGCGCCGCCAGCTCGCGGGCGAGCTGAAGGGCGCGGACGGGGTCGCGCTCGGCGAACTGCTGCTCGAAGGTCTGGCCCAGGCTGCGGGCGGCCTGCTGCATGGCCTCGCCGGCGCTCACCCAGTAGGTTTCGTCATGCAGGCCGGGGTTGATGAAGGCCACGCGCTGGGCATGGGCAGCCAGCGCCGTCAGGCTGCAGACGAACAGGGCAAACAGGGCACGCATGGCATCGGGACAAGGGGAGTCCGGGATTGTCCGCCGCCTGCCGCCTTGAGTTGCATCAAGTTACAGATGCGCGCCCGAGGGGTGCGCCGCACTTCACGAAAAAAGGCCCCGCCCCCCTCAGGCGAGGGGGCGGGGCCGGGGTCAGCCGTTCGGCCGGGTTCAGGGCAGGACGCGCAGCTGGCCGACGCGGCCGGCCAGGGCCGAGAGCTCGCCGCCCTCGACCAGGGCGAAGGCGCGCTCGATGTCCGGCGCCAGGTAGTGGTCCGTGGGCATGGCGCGGCAGTCGCGGCGCACCAGGGCGTGGGCCTGCTCCAGGGCGTCCGAGCTCTTCAGCGGGCGCAGGAACTCGATGCCCTGGGCCGCCGCCAGCAGCTCGATGCCGATGATGTGGGCGGTGTTGTCCAGCATCGGGCCGAGGCGGCGCGCGCCGAAGGTGGCCATCGAGACGTGGTCCTCCTGGTTCGCGCTGGTGGGCAGGGAGTCCACGCTGGCGGGGTGGGCGAGGCTCTTGTTCTCGCTGGCCAGGGCGGCGGCGGTCACGTGGGCGATCATGAAGCCCGAGTTCAGGCCGGCGTTGGCGGTCAGGAAGGGCGGCAGGCGCGAGACGCCGGCGTCGATCAGCATGGCGATGCGACGCTCGGCGATGGCGCCCACCTCGGCGATGGCGCAGGCCAGGGCATCGGCGGCCAGGGCCACCGGCTCGGCGTGGAAGTTGCCGCCCGAGACCATGGTGCTGCTGCCGTCCTCGTTGGCGAAGACCAGCGGGTTGTCGGTCACGGCATTGGCCTCGCGCAGCAGCACGTCACGCACATAGCGGGACTGGTCCAGGCAGGCGCCCATGACCTGGGGCTGGCAGCGCAGGCAGTAGGGGTCCTGCACGCGCTCGTCGCCTTCCTGGTGCGACGCGCGGATGGCGCTGCCGGCCAGCAGCTGGCGATAGGCCTTCGCGGCCTCGATCTGGCCGGGCTGGCCGCGCACCTCGTGGATGCGCGGGTCGAAGGGGCCGTCGCTGCCGCGGGCGGCATCGAGGCTCAGCGCGCCCGACACGACGGCGGCGGCATAGACGGTCTCGAAGCGCAGCAGGCCTTCCAGCGCCAGGGCGGTGGAGGTCTGCGTGCCGTTGATCAGCGCCAGGCCTTCCTTGGCCTGCAGCACCAGCGGCTGCAGACCGGCGGCCAGCAGCGCCTCGCGGGCCGGGCGGCGCTCGCCGTCCACCAGCATCTCGCCTTCACCCAACAGGGCCAGCGTCATGTGCGACAGCGGGGCCAGGTCGCCTGAGGCGCCCACCGAGCCCTGGCTCGGCACATAGGGCACGAGGCCGGCGTTGAAGACATCGATCAGGCTCTGCACGACCTCCTCGCGCACGCCCGAGAAGCCGCGGGCCAGCGAGGCGGCCTTGGTGGCCAGCATCAGGCGCACGACGCCGGGCGCCAGCGGCGCACCGACGCCCACGCAGTGCGAGCGGATCAGGTTGAACTGCAGCGTGGCGAGGTCGTCCTTGCTGATGCGCGTGGAGGCCAGCTTGCCGAAGCCGGTGTTCACGCCATACACGGCGGCATCGCCGGCGGCATGCGCCTGCACGATGGCGGCCGAGCGGCGGATGATCTCCTGTGCAGAGGCATGCAGGGCGATGCGCACGCCGCCCTGGCGGATCTGGCGCAGCTGGTCCAGCGTCAGCTGGCCGGGGGTCAATTCGAGAGTGGTCATGGTTGAAGTGTTCTGTAGATCCGGAGGAAGCCCGGGGTCAGGTCTTGCCTGCCCCGGTCCCATGTGGCCATCGGCCAGTCAGAGCATCGGCATCTTCAGGCCGCGCTCCTTGGCCGCCTGCTTCGCGATGTCGTAGCCGGCGTCGGCATGACGCATCACGCCGGTGCCCGGGTCGTTGTAGAGCACGCGGGCCAGGCGCTGGTCGGCGGCTTCCGTGCCGTCGCAGACGATGACCACACCGCTGTGCTGGGAGAAGCCCATGCCCACGCCGCCGCCGTGGTGCAGCGACACCCAGGTCGCGCCGCCTGCCGTGTTCAGCAGGGCGTTGAGCAGCGGCCAGTCGGAGACGGCGTCGGAGCCGTCCATCATCGATTCCGTCTCGCGGTTGGGGCTGGCGACGGAGCCGCTGTCCAGGTGGTCGCGGCCGATGACGATGGGCGCCTTGAGCTCGCCCTTGCGGACCATCTCGTTGAAGGCCAGGCCGGCGATGTGGCGCTGGCCCAGGCCCAGCCAGCAGATGCGGGCGGGCAGGCCCTGGAAGGCGATGCGCTCGGCGGCCATGTCCAGCCAGCGGTGCACGCGGGTCTCCTCGGGGAAGAGCTCCTTGATCTTGGCGTCGGTCTTGGCGATGTCCTCCGGATCGCCCGAGAGCGCCACCCAGCGGAAGGGGCCGCGGCCCTCGCAGAACTGCGGGCGCACGTAGGCGGGCACGAAGCCGGGGAAGTCGAAGGCGTTCTTCACGCCCTGGTCCAGGGCCACCTGGCGGATGTTGTTGCCGTAGTCGACGGTGGGCACGCCCATGGCCTGGAAGTCCAGCATGGCCTGCACGTGCACGGCGCAGCCGCGGGCGGCGGCGGCCTTCAGCGCGGCGTGCTGCGACGAGTCGGCCGCGGCGGCCTTCCACTGCTCCACGGTCCAGCCGGCGGGCAGGTAGCCGTTGATGAGGTCGTGGGCCGAGGTCTGGTCGGTGACGATGTCGGGCTTGGGCGCGGTGCCGGCCTGCACGCGCTTCACGAGCTCGGGCAGGATCTCGGCGGCATTGCCCAGCAGGGCGATGGAGATGGCCTTCTTCTCGGCGGTGTACTGGCGGATGCGGGCGATGGCGTCGTCGAGGTCCTTGGCCTGCTCGTCCACGTAGCGGGTCTGCAGGCGGAAGTCGATGCGCGACTGCTGGCATTCGATATTCAGCGACACGGCGCCGGCAAAGGTCGCGGCCAGCGGCTGCGCGCCGCCCATGCCGCCCAGGCCGGCGGTGAGCACCCAGCGGCCTTCCAGCGAGCCGCCGTAGTGCTGGCGGCCGGCCTCGGCGAAGGTCTCGTAGGTGCCCTGCACGATGCCCTGCGTGCCGATGTAGATCCAGCTGCCGGCCGTCATCTGGCCGTACATCATCAGGCCCTTGCGGTCCAGCTCGTTGAAGTGCTCCCAGGTGGCCCAGTGCGGCACGAGATTGGAGTTGGCGATCAGCACGCGCGGGGCGTCGGCATGGGTCTTGAACACGCCCACGGGCTTGCCGGACTGCACCAGCAGCGTCTCGTCCTCGTTCAGCTCGCGCAGCGTGGCCAGGATGGCGTCGAAGCACTCCCAGTTGCGCGCGGCCTTGCCGATGCCGCCGTAGACGACGAGCTCCGCCGGGTTCTCGGCGACGACCGGGTCCAGGTTGTTCTGGATCATGCGGAAGGCGGCCTCGGTAAGCCAGCTCTTGCAGTGCAGGGTGGTGCCGGTGGGGGCGCGCACGACGCGTGCTTGTGAGGACATGGGAGTCTCCTGGGTGGGGTCGTTCGATGCCGGCACGCCCATGCGGCCGGGCCTGGAATGTGGCGGACTCTAGTTGTCTATACAAGTAAAGTCAACTACCATCCCGGCCATGGCAAGTCCTGCAGTTCCTGCTTCCAGCGGCCCCGGGCCGCAGTACCTCAAGGTCAAGAACCACCTGCGCGAGGGCATCGCCAGCGGCCGCTGGGTGCCGGGCGACCTGCTGCCGTCCGAGGCCGAGCTCTCGGGCCAGTTCGGCCTCTCCCGCATGACGGTCAACCGCGCGCTGCGCGAGCTGCACCAGGAGGGCCTCGTCGAGCGCGTGCAGGGGGTGGGCAGCTTCGTGGCGCAGATCCACCGCATCTCGTCCACGCTCACGGTGCGTGACGTCCACGACGAGATTGCCGAGCGCGGCCATCGCCACGAGGCCCGCGTGGTGAGCCTCTCCCGCATCAAGGCGGACGAGGCGCAGGCCGCGCTGTTCGGCCTCAGGACCGGCGCCGCGCTGTTCCACAGCCTGATCGTCCATCTGGAGAACGGCGTGCCCATCCAGGTGGAGGACCGCCTCGTGAACCCGGCCTCGGCGCCGGGCTACCTCGAGGTCGACTTCACGCAGACCACGCCCACGCACTACCTGCTCGAGGCGGCGCCGCTGTCGGAGGCGCGCTACACCATCGAGTCCTTGCTGCCGGGCGAGCAGGACGCCAAACTCCTGGGCATCAGCCGGCGCGACCCCTGCCTGGTGGTCAAGCGGATCACCTTCAGCCGCGGTCAGCCCGTCACCCATGTGCGCCTGACCCACCCGGGCTCGCGCTACCTGCTGCAAGGGAGGTTCGAGACATGAGCTGGAGCATCATCTGCGCCGAGGACGTCAGCCCGCAGCGCTGGAAGAACGACGGCGGCTGGACGCGCGAGCTGCTGGCCTGGCCGCGTGCGGCCGACTGGTCCGTGCGTGTCAGCGTGGCCGACATCGAGGCCGACGGCCCCTTCTCGAAGTTCGAGGGCGTGGATCGCTGGTTCGCGGTGCTTCGCGGCGATGGGGTCCGGCTCTACGAGTACGAGCTCCGCACGCAGGACGAGCTGCTGCACTTCGACGGCGCGCTCGGCCCGGACTGCACGCTGATCGGCGGCACCACGCGCGACTTCAACCTGATGCACCGGCGCCGCAGCGGGCGGCTCGTCGTGACGCCCGCGGCCACGGCGATCCGGCCTGAGGGGCGCTGGGTGGGGTTGTTCACCGGCCGCGGCGGGCTGCTCGAGCACGGCGCGCGCGCCATGCCGCTGCGGCCCATGAGCCTCGCCTGGTGCGAGAGCCCGGCCAGCCAGAGCTGCGTGTTCAACGGGGGCGAGGCCGGCGAGGGCCAGGCCTGGTGGATGCAATGGAGCGAGAACGCATGAGCAAGACGACGCTGTGGACCGGAGGCCGGCTGGCCACGATGGCCGACGCCGGCCCGGACGGCTGGGGCTGGATCGAGGACGGCGCGATGCTGTCCCAGGACGGCCGCCTGCTGTGGGTGGGCGCGCGCGCCGACCTGCCGGACGACCTCGCGGGCACGGCGGACCACGTGCAGGAGCTGGCCGGCGCTGTCATCACGCCCGGCCTCATCGACTGCCACACGCACCTGGTCTACGGCGGCCAGCGGGCGCATGAGTTCGAGCTGCGCCTCAAGGGCGTGAGCTACGAGGAGATCAGCCGGGCGGGCGGTGGCATCCGCTCGTCCGTCACGGCCACGCGCGAGGCCAGCGAGCACCAGCTCTACGCACAGGCGGCGCACCGCGCGCTGGCGCTGATGGCGGAGGGCGTGACGACCCTCGAGGTGAAGTCCGGCTACGGCCTCTCCCTGGCGGCCGAGGCCAAGATGCTGCGCGTGGCGCGGCGCCTGGCCGAGCTGGGCCTGGACGTGCGCACGACCTACCTCGGCGCGCACGCCCTGCCGCCCGAGTACCAGGGGCGGGCGGACGACTACATCCAGGCCGTCTGCGACTGGCTGCCCCAGCTCAAGCGCGAGGGGCTGGTGGATGCGGTGGACGCCTTCTGCGAGGGCATCGGCTTCACGCCGGCCCAGACGCGCCGCGTCTTCGAGGCGGCGCAGGCGCTGGGGCTGCCGGTGAAGCTGCATGCCGAGCAGCTGTCGGACCAGGGCGGCACGCCGCTGGCCTGCGAGTTCGGCGCGCTGTCCTGCGATCACCTGGAGTACCTCTCGGCCGAGGGCATCGCCGCCATGAAGGCCAGCGGCACCGTGGCCGTGCTGCTGCCCGGCGCCTACTACTTCCTGCGCGAGACGAAGCTGCCGCCGGTGCAGGCGCTGCGCGAGGCGGGCGTGCCCCTCGCGATCGCCACCGACCACAACCCCGGCACCTCGCCGACGCTGTCCCTGCTGCTGATGCTCAACATGGCCTGCACGCAGTTCCGCCTGACGCCCGAGGAGGCGCTGCGCGGCGTCACCGTGAACGCGGCGCGGGCGCTGGGCCTGCGGGACCGCGGCCAGCTCGTGGCCGGCCAGCGCGCCGACTTCTGCCTGTGGGACATCGAGCATCCCAACGAGCTCGCCTACTACTTCGGCCGCAATCCGCTGCGCCAGGTCGTGCGGGGCGGCGCGCCGCGCGGCGTCGCGCGCCCCTGATCCTCCGCCTTCCTCCGAGCCTCTCCATGACCGCACCCTTCCGACTGCGCCAGGGCCGCACGCCCCTGATCATCTCCATGCCGCATGTGGGCCACGAGATCCCCGAGGACCAGCAGGCGCGCTATGTGCCGCGCGCGCTCGACAGCGAGGACACGGACTGGCACCTCGAACGGCTCTACGGCGAGATCGCCGAGGCGCTCGGCGCCAGCCTGATCGTGCCGCGCTACTCGCGCTACCTCATCGACCTGAACCGGCCGCCCGAGGACACGCCCATGTATCCCGGCGCGTCCAACACCGAGCTGTGCCCGACGCGCTTCTTCACCGGCGAGCCGCTCTACCAGGACGGGCAGGCGCCGGACGCGGCCGAGAAGGACCGCCGCCGCCAGCGCTACTGGCTGCCCTACCACCGCGCGCTCACGGCGGAGATGAACCGGGTGAAGCGCCTCCACGGCTTCGCGCTGCTCTTCGATGCGCACAGCATCCGCTCCGAGCTGCCCTGGCTCTTCGAGGGCCGGCTGCCGGACCTCAACCTCGGCACCGCCGAGGGCCGCAGCTGTGATGCCGCCATCACCGCCTCGCTCGGCGCCGTGCAGGCCGCGCAGCAGGACTACACGCAGGTCGTGAACGGCCGCTTCAAGGGCGGCTTCATCACCCGCCACTACGGCCAGCCGGCGCAAGGCTGGCACGCGGTGCAGCTGGAGATGTGCCAGTCCTGCTACATGGACGAAGCCCCGCCCTATGCCTACGACGAGGCACGGGCGGCGCGCGTGCAGCCGCTGCTGCGCACGCTGCTGTCGACCTACCTGCAGTGGAAGCCCGCGGCATGAGCGCCGGCACCCTGTTCTTCGCCCCGCAGGCCTGGGTGGATGGCCGCTGGCAGTCCGACGTGCGGCTGCGCGTGGACGACCGCGGCCACTGGGCCGCCGTGGAGGCCGGCCCGCCGTGCCCGCCCGAGGCCGTTCGCCTGGCCGGGCCGGTGCTGCCCAGTCTCGTGGATGCCCACAGCCATGCCTTCCAGCGCGCCTTCGCCGGCCTCGCCGAGCAGCGGGACAGCGACAGCGACGACTTCTGGTCCTGGCGCGACCGCATGTACGGCGTGGCCCTGCGCACCACGCCGGCGCAGCTGCAGGCCATCGCGGCACAGCTCTACCTGGAGCTGCTGCGGGGCGGCTACACGCAGGTCTGCGAGTTCCACTACCTGCAGCACACGCCCGACGGCAGCGCCTATCCGGACGAGCTCGCCATGAGTTGGGCCCTGGCGGACGCCGCGGCCGAGACGGGGCTGGGCCTCACGATGCTGCCGGTGCTCTATGCCCATGCCGGCTTCGCACACCCCGCCCTGCGCGAGGACCAGCGCCGCTTCCGCACCGATGCCGCCTGGGTCTGGCACGCCAGCCAGCGCCTCCATGCGGCCGGGCGCCCGCTGCTCAATGCGGGCGTTGCACTGCATTCGCTGCGGGCCGCCCACGCCGAGGACCTCCGGGCGCTGCAGGCGCTGGTCGGTGACGAGGACCGGCCCATCCACATCCACATCAGCGAGCAGCAGGCCGAGGTGCGGGACTGCCTGGCCGCGACCGGGCGCCGGCCCATGGCCTACCTCTGTGAGGATTTCCGGCCCGACGCGCGCTGGCACCTGGTGCATGCGACCCACAGCACGCCTGAGGAAATCGCCGCCGTCGCCGCCAGCGGTGCGAGCGCGGTGATCTGCCCGACGACCGAGGCCAATCTGGGCGACGGTCTCTGCGACCTGCGCGGCTGGCTCGCGGCGGGCGTGCCGCTGAGCCTGGGCTCGGACAGCCATGTCGGCCGCGGCTGGGTGGAGGAGCTGCGCTGGCTCGAGTACGGCCAGCGCCTGGGCCTGCAGCAGCGCAATGTCGCGGCGCAGCCCGGCGTGCAGCCGTCCACGGCGGCCCGCCTGTTCGAGGCCGTGCGCCGGGGCAGCGCGGCGCCTGCCGGCCTGCGCCAGTGGGGGCTGGAGGTGGGCGCCCGTGCCGACTTCCTCGTGCTCGACCCGGCCGCCTCCGGCCTGCGGGGTCTGCCCGCCGCGGCCACGCTCGATGGCCTGGTCTTCGCCAGCCAGGGCGAGGTGCTGCAGTCGGTCTATGTCGCCGGGCAGCGGCGCCTGCACCAGGGGCAGCATGAGCGCCAGGCCGTGATCGGCGAACGCTTTGAAGCGGCCATGGCGGAACTTTGGCGCAAGACGTGACCCCCTTGTCTGCGACAGCTCGCTTGTAAGCCGGCCCCGAGGCCGCTACGCTCGGGATTCCCATGATCGCCTAGGGGATTCCATGCTGTCGCTCAGGAATTACACGATCCGCGTCCGCTTGTACGTGCTTGCCATCCTGGCCGTGGTGGCCATGCTGGTGATAGGAGGCAACGGCCTCTGGAGCCTCGCCAGCGCCAAGCAGCAGTTCCGGCACTACGTCGGCAACGACGTCGAGACCCTCACGCAGCTGGCCAGCGTGCGCGCCGGCATCGGCAATCTGCGGCGCTACGAGAAGGACCTGCTGATCAACCTCCAGGACGCCAAGGCGGTGAGCAAGTACCGCGGCGAATGGGAGGAGACCTTCGGCAAGGTGGCGAAGGGTCTGGACGCCATCGAGCGGCTCGACATCGCCCCGGCGGTGAAGAAGATGCCCGCGGAGATGCGCAAGTCGCTCGGCGACTACCGCAGCGGCTTCCAGGGCATCATCGAGCGCATCCAGAAGGGCGAGTTCCCCGACACCGCCACGGCCAACCGCGCCACCGAGCCCATCAAGGCGCCGGTCCGCGCCCTCGACCAGCAGTTGGGCGAGATGACGAAGCTGGTCGACCAGCACGGCGAGGAGGAGGTGGTCCGCCTCGACCGCGAGGAGCAGCACATCCGCATGGCACTGACCGGTGTGATGCTGGTGAGCATCCTCATCATCGGCACCTACACCCTCTTCAACATCCGCTCCATCCTCGAGCCCCTCAGCATCGCCGTGAGCACGACGGAGCGCATCGCCCGCCAGGACCTGAGCCAGTCCATCCGCGTGAACGGCGCCGACGAGACCGCGCAGATGATGCAGGGCGTGAGCGGCATGCAGGAGGCGATCCGCGACGTGGTCTCGGGCGTGCGCAGCGCGACGGACAGCATCGCGACGGCGTCCAAGGAGGTGGCGGCCGGCAGCCATGACCTGAGCCATCGCACCGAGCAGGCGGCCTCGAACCTCGAGGAGACGGCCTCCGCGATGGAGGAGCTGACGGCCAGCGTGCGGCACAACGCGGACTCGGCCCGCCAGGCCAATGCGCTGGCGCAGGAGGCCTCGGCGGTGGCCGAGCGCGGCGGCACGGTGGTGGGCGAGGTGGTGGCGACGATGGACCGCATCAGCGCCTCCTCGCGCAAGATCAGCGACATCATCTCCGTGATCGACGGCATCGCCTTCCAGACCAACATCCTCGCGCTGAACGCGGCCGTCGAGGCGGCGCGCGCGGGCGAGCAGGGCCGGGGCTTCGCGGTGGTGGCGGCCGAGGTCCGCAACCTGGCGCAGCGCAGCGCCGAGGCGGCCAAGGAGATCAAGGGCCTCATCACCAGCAGCACCGAGAGCGTGGAATCAGGGGCGGCGCTGGTGGCGCATGCGGGCCAGACCATGCAGGAGATCACCGCCGCCATCGGGCGCGTGAGCCACATCGTCAGCGAGATCAGCCACGCCACGTCCGAGCAGAGTTCGGGTATCAACCAGATCGGCACGGCCATCTCCCAGCTGGACCAGATGACGCAGCAGAACGCGGCGCTGGTCGAGCAGTCCGCCGCCGCGGCGCAGAGCCTGCAGCACCAGGCGGACGAGCTGGCGCAGACGGTGTCGGTGTTCAAGCTGGCCTGAACGCCGCGCGGCGGGTCCCCGCCGGCGCGGGGTCAGTCCTTGCCTGCCGCCCGCCGCACGAAGGCGCGCAGCTCCTGCGCCATGCGCTCGCGGCCGAGGCGCTCGATGTACATCATGTGGCCGGCCTCGTAGTAGCTGACCTGCACGCGGTCCTGCTGCGCCTCCCGCAGCCCGAGGTGGGACAGGCTGTAGTCGCCCGCGGCGTGGGGCGTCGCGAGATCGTAGTAGCCGCTGGCCACATAGACCTGCAGTGAAGGGTTCGCCTGCATGGTGCGGCGCAGGGCGTCGCCGGCGGCGACGTAGCGGTTCTCGTAGCCCTTCCAGCCCCAGGTCTTGTACAGCGGTGCGTGGACGAGGTAGGGCGCATCGCTCTGGTAGCCGAGCTGCTCGCGCAGCAGGCGGTTGATGCCCACCGCGTAGGCGCCGGTGAGGTTGTTCATGCTGGGGTCGTCCTGCGCGTGCTCGCCGGCATCGTCACGGTCCTGGCCCGTGAAGCGGGCATCGATGCGGCCGACGGTGAGACCGCGCTCGCGCAGCAGCTCCTTGAAGAAGCGGTTGTCCTCGATGCGCAGGCCGCAGCGCTGCACGAAGGCCGGGCTCAGGCCGGTGAGCCGTGCCAGCGCCGCGCCGATGCGCGTGCGGGCCGCGGCGTCCAGGCGGCTGCCCTGCATGAGGGCGCTCCAGTACGCCCCCATCGCGAAGCGCTCGGCCTCCGCGACGACCTCCTTCAGCGGGCGCTGCTGCAGCGCCGCGGGCAGGGCCTGGTGGTACCACGCGGTGGCGGCATAGCCCGGCACGAAGAGCGCGTAGGGCAGGTCGTTGCCGTGGTCGAAGGACAGCGTCTGGTAGTCCAGCGCCATGGAGACGAGCATCACGCCGTTGAGGTCGACGTCATGGCGCTCCTGCAGCAGGCGCGCCAGGCCGGCGGCGCGCGTGGTGCCGTAGCTCTCGCCGATGAGGAACTTGGGGCTGGCCCAGCGGCCGTGGCGGCTGAGGTAGAGGCGGATGAACTCGGCGACGGCGTCCTGGTCCCGCTGGTAGTCGTGAAACTCGCTGCCCTTCTCGCCGGGGTTCATGCGGGAGTAGCCGGTGCCGACGGGGTCGATGAAGACGAGGTCCGACTCGAGCAGCAGGCTGGCGTCGTTGTCGCACAGGGCGTAGGGCGGGGCGCCGCAGTGGCCGAGGTCGTCACAGGCCACGCGCCGCGGGCCCAGCAGGCCCAGGTGCAGCCAGACGCTGCTGGAGCCGGGGCCGCCGTTGAAGCAGAAGGTGAGCGGGCGCTCGTGGGTCGGGGCGTCGCTGAGGGTGTAGGCGATGTAGAAGAGCTGGGCCTGGGCCTTGTCCTCCTGGACCTTGCCCTGCTCGTCGGTGCGCTGGGCCTCGCGCAGCGTGAGCGAGCCGACGGTGGCCTCGTAGCGCAGCGGGCGCCCCGCCAGCGTCGTCTCGTGCGGGGTCCGGACCAGGACTTCCGGGATGTCCGTGGCCGCCGCCATGGGTCGTGCCTCTGGGGCCGCAGCTTGGGAACTGACCATGCGCTCTCCCTCTACGCAATGCCGATAAAGTCGCGAGCATGCCGACTTCCGCGACCCCTGAAATCCCGCTCTTGCTGGGGCTTGACTTCTCATCCACCCCCAGCCGCCGCAAGCCCGTGGTGCTGGCCTGCGGGGAACGGCGCGGCGCCATTGTGCGCCTGCACGGCCTTGAACGATTCGCCGAGCTGGCGGCACTGCGTGAGCGTCTGTGTCAGGAGCCCGCCTGGCTCGGCGGCTTCGACCTGCCTTTCGGCCTGCCCCGCGAACTTGTGCAGAGCCTGGGCTGGCCGCAGCAGTGGCCGGCGCTGATGGACCATTTCTGCGCCCAGCCGCGCAGCGAGCTGAAGGCGCAGTTCAAGGCCTTCATGGCGCCCCGGCCCGCGGGCGGCAAGTTCGCCCATCGCGCCTGCGACGGACCGGCCGGCGCCTCGCCCAGCATGAAGTGGGTCAACCCGCCGGTGGCCTGGATGATGCATGCCGGCGTGCCCGTGCTGCGCGCCGCCGAGGCCACGTTTCCGGGGCTGTGCGCCGGGCAGCCGGCGCGGGTGGCGCTGGAGGCCTATCCGGGCTTGCTGGCTCGCGAGCTGATCCAGCGGCGCTCCTACAAGAGCGACGACACGGCCCGGCAGACGCCCGAGCGCCTGATCGCGCGCAAGGACCTCGTGGAGGCGCTGGAGCAGGGCAGGAGCCGCCTGGGCCTGCGGCTGAAGCTGAGCCATGCGCAGCGGGACGCGCTCGTCGACGACGCCAGCGGCGATGCGCTGGACGCTGTCCTGTGTCTCGTGCAGGCGGCGTGGGCGAGTGGGCAGCCGGGCTACGGCCTGCCCAAGGAGATCGATCCGGTGGAGGGCTGGATCGTCAGTGCCTGAACCGGCGAGCGTCCGGCGTGGTGCGGGCATGAGGCCGCGGCGCCACGCCTGCTCGCATCACTTGCGCATCAGCGTGGACTTGCCGAACAGCGATTCGATCAGGTCCACCGCCAGCGTGGCGGTCCGGTTCTTCTCGTCCAGGGCGGGGTTGAGCTCCATCACGTCGAGGGAGCTGAGACGGCCGGTGTCGGCAATCATCTCCATGCACAGCTGGGCCTCGCGGTAGGTCGGGCCGCCGGGCACGGTGGTGCCGACGCCCGGGGCGATCGAGGGGTCGAGGAAGTCGACGTCGAAGCTCACGTGCAGGTGGGTGTTGGCGTCCAGCGTGGCCAGGGCCAGCTCCATGGTGTGGCGCATGCCCATCTCGTCGATGTAGCGCATGTCGAAGACCTCGAGCTCCTGCTCATGCACGAAGCGCTTCTCGCCCGCGTCCACGCTGCGGATGCCGATCTGGCGCACCCATTTCGGGCTGATGGCCGGGTGCTCCTTGCTGAAGCCGCCGATCTCGATCAGCTCCTTGGGGCCGAAGCCCGCCAGACAGGCGACGGGCATGCCGTGGATGTTGCCGCTGGGGGTGAGCTCGCTGGTGTTGAAGTCGGCATGCGCGTCCAGCCACAGCACGCGCAGCTTCTTGCCCTGCTCCTTGCAGTGGCGGGCCACGGCGCTGATCGAGCCCAGGCCCAGGCAGTGGTCGCCGCCGAGCAGGATGGGCATGCGGCCGGTCTTCAGCTCCGCGTACACGGCGTCGTGCACCGCGCGGTTCCAGGCCGCGACCTCCTGCAGGTGGCGGTAGCCGTCCACCGGCGGCAGCCAGGGGTTGTAGGGGCCGGTGAGGTTGCCACGGTCCACCACCTGCACGCCATGGCTCTCGAGCGTGGGGCCGATATTGGCCACGCGCAGGGCTTCGGGGCCCATGCTGGCGCCGCGGGCGCCGGCGCCGATGTCGGTGGGCGCGCCGATGAGGGAGACGTTGCGCAGAGTGGTCATGGCATCCTCTTCTGGGGGGTCAGTCGTGGGGGGTGAGGTCGTACTCCGACTCGAGCAAGGCCCAGGCCTCCTCGGCGGAGTCGACGAAATGGAAGAGCTGCTCGTCGCCGAGGCTGATCATGCCGGTCTCGATCAGCAGCTCGAAGTTGATCAGGCGGGACCAGAAGTCGCGCCCGAACATCAGGATGGGGCGGCGGCGGCACTTGCCGGTCTGGATGAGGGTAAGCGCCTCGAAAAGCTCGTCCAGCGTGCCGAAGCCGCCGGGGAAGCACACCAGCGCCACGGAGCGCATCAGGAAGTGCATCTTGCGCAGCGCGAAATAGTGGAAGCGGAAGCACAGCTCCGGCGTGATGTAGGGGTTGGGGTGCTGCTCGTGCGGCAGCACGATGTTCAGGCCGATGCTCTTGCCGCCGACTTCATGCGCCCCGCGGTTGCCCGCTTCCATGATGCCCGGGCCGCCGCCCGTCACCACGTAGATCGGATTGCCGCGCGTCATGCTCTCGCGCGTCACGATGCTGGCAAAGCGGCGGGCTTCCTCGTAGTAGCGGCTCATCTGCAGCTGCATCTGCGCCTTGCCGAGTGTGGCGGCATCGCCCAGGGCCTGCGCCTCGCTCAGGCGGAGCTCGGCCGTGGCCTGATCCGGGATGCGGGCGCTGCCGAACATGACGATGGTGGCCTTGATGCCTTGCTCCTGCTGCACCAGCTCGGGCTTGAGCAGCTCCAGCTGCATGCGCACCGGGCGCAGCTCGTCGCGGAGCATGAAATCGTCGTCGGTGAAGGCGAGGCGGTAGGCGCTGCCGGGGCCGTCGTAGTCCGGTGCCGGGCGTGCCTGGACCTGTCGGGCTTCGTCCTTGGCCGAGGGGAAATTGCGGGCGGTGAGTTTGTTCTTGTGCTTGCTCATGCGGTCTCCCAAGGGGGCGGCGCGGGCTGAACTGTAGTGCAGCCGGGTGGAAATTTTGTTTCCTGTATTGCCGCGATTGAATGGATTTGTTGTGTGAGAAGTGGTTTATGCAGACTTGCAGCACGCACATTCGGGGTCGCGCTGCAAGAGAATCTCGCTCCAGCGCATCTGGCGGGCGTCCAGCATCTGCAGGCGGCCCGCCAGGGAGCCGGGCAGGCCGGCCAGCAGCTTCAGGCCTTCCGCCGCCTGCTGGCTGCCGATGATGCCCACCAGGGGCGCGAAGACGCCCATCAGCGCGCAGCGCACCTCCTCGAACTGCGCATCCGGCGGGAACACGCAGGCATAGCAGGGCGTCTGCCCGGAGCGGCTGTCGTAGACGCTGATCTGCCCGTCGAAGCCCACCGCGGCCCCGGAGACGAGCGGCTTGCGGTGCTTCACGCAGGCCGCGTTGACGGCGTGGCGCGTGGCGAAGTTGTCGGAGCAGTCCAGCACCACGTCGGCCGATTGCACGAGGGCGTCCAGCCGCGCCTCGTCCACCTTTTCCTGCAGGGCCTGGACATTCAGTTCGGGGTTGATCGCCTTCAGCGTGAGCGCCGCCGACGCGACCTTGGGCTGCCCGATGCGGTCCTGCCGGTGCACGATCTGGCGCTGCAGGTTCGTGAGGTCCACGGTGTCGTGGTCCACCAGGGTCAGGGTGCCGACGCCGGCCGTGGCCAGGTACAGGGCGACCGGGGAGCCCAGGCCGCCGGCGCCGATCACCAGCGCATGCCCGGCCAGGATCCGGGCCTGCCCCTCGACGCCGATCTCGTCGAGCAGGATGTGCCGCGAGTAGCGCAGCAGCTGTTCGTCATTCATGGGGCAAGCATAGCGCCCTGCCCGGGCCGCCTTGCAAAGAAAAAGACCCGCCGGCAGGGCCAGGCGGGTCGTGCGGGGCGCGGGCCCTGCGAGCGGCTTATTCGCCGGTCTTGGCCTCGGCCTTGCGCTCGGTGGCCGTCTTGGACGCGATCACGGGCTTGCCCTTGAGCTGGTTGAGGGCCTGCTGCAGCGGGAAGTCCTCGGCCGAGCCGAACTCGGGCAGCGGCTTGATCGAGTCCTTGTTCTTGGCGTACTCGGCTTCCAGCTTGGCGCGGGCTTCCTCGCGGGCCTTGGCGCGGGCGTCGTCCTTGTCCTCGGGGCCGTTCTGCAGATGCTTCTCCAGATCGGCCTCGCGCATGCGCAGGGCGGCGAAGACATTGCCCTCGGCGGTCTCGTCCAGCATGACGTCGGGCACGATGCCCTTGGCCTGGATCGAGCGGCCGCTCGGGGTGTAGTAGCGCGCGGTCGTGATCTTCAGTGCCGTTTCCGGGCTGAGCTGGCGCACGGTCTGCACCGAACCCTTGCCGAAGGTCTGGGCGCCCATGATGACGGCCCGCTTGTGGTCCTGCAGCGCGCCGGCCACGATCTCGCTGGCCGAGGCCGAGCCTTCGTTGACCAGCACCACCAGCGGGATGTTCTTGAGCGAATCGGGCAGCTTCTTCAGCGGGTCGGAGCCGCCGCGGCGCAGGTAGTACTCCGGATTGGCCTTGAAGCTGGCCTTGGACTCGGCGATCTGGCCGTTGGTCGAGACCACCTCGACGTCCTTGGGCAGGAAGGCGGAGGACACCGCCACGGCGCCTTCCAGCAGGCCGCCCGGGTCGTTGCGCAGGTCGAGCACCAGGCCCTTGAGCTTGGGATCCTGCTTGTAGATCTCCTCGACCTTCTTGACGAAGTCGTCGACCGTGCGGTCCTGGAACTGGCTCAGGCGCACCCAGGCGTAGCCGGGCTCGACGACCTTGCCGCGCACGCTCACCACCTTGATCTCCTCGCGGGTGATCGTCACGGGGAAGGAGCGGTTCTCCAGCTTGCGGAAGATGGTCAGCTGCACCTTGGTGGCGGGCTCGCCGCGCATGCGCTTCACGGCCTGGTCGAGGGTCAGGCCCTTGACGGCGGTGTCGTCGATGCGGGTGATGAGGTCGCCGCTCTTGAGGCCGGCGCGGAAGGCAGGCGAGCCCTCGATCGGCGAGACGATCTTGACCAGGCCGTCTTCCATGCCGATCTCGATGCCCACGCCGACGAACTTGCCGGAGGTGCCTTCACGGAATTCCTTGAAGCTCTTCTTGTCGAAGAACTGCGAATGCGGGTCCAGGCCGGAGACCATGCCGGCGATGGCGTCGTTGATCAGCTTCTTCTCGTCGACGGGCTCGACGTAGTCGGACTTGACCATGCCGAACACGGCGGCCAGCTGCTGCATCTCTTCCAGGGGCAGCGGCGAGAGGCTGCTCCTGGCGTTCGCCTGCAATTGCATGGTGGTCAGGGCCCCTGCCACGGCCCCGAGGGCCACCCATCCGGCGACTTTCAGTTTGGCACTCATGATGCGAGTGTTTCCTATCAGTGAGATCCAGTCAGTTCACCGCGCCTTGCGGGCGCAGCGCCCCATGAGGGGACGTTTCAAGTATAGGTCCCGCCCTGCATGCGACCGCAGGATGAGTCCGCTCCGAAACGCCTGTTTCAGGGGTTTACGCCGCCTGTGACGTGGGCTGCGCGCGACGGAGGCCTCCTGCCGACCGTCCTTCGACCGGCGGACTGCTGACTTGCCAGCAGCCATGGGGCTTTGCGCGCGCCGTCCGCGACCGGCTCGACGGCTTGGGACCCATGGTGCGCCCGGCCCGGGCGCTGTGCGGAAAGTCAGGGGAGGGCGAGCGTTGAAAACCGCACGCGCCGGGCGCGCTCAGCGCGGTCCGAGGGTGCCCACCGGGCCGGGCGGGCAGGCGCCGGCAGGATGCGTCCCAGCGCCGGTGACAGGAGGGGCCCTCGTCCTTCAGCTCCCGCATCGGGCGGCGGACGCGCCGGCCGCGCCGCTCCAGCAGCGCCCGCCGTGTGTCTCGCGCCGCCGTGCCTACCCAGCGAAGCCCGGCCAGGCCTGCGAGCGGCCGGTGGTCCGGCCGCGGGGCGGTGCCTCACCGGGAGCCGTACTTGAAGCGCCCGTGGAGCTTGTGGGTTGCCTCGACGCCCCGGGCCGCCACAAGAACGACCAGCGTGGACAGCAGGATGTTGCCGCCGCCGAGGTCGTCGCCCAGGCGGTTCATGACCGTCGTGATGAAGCCGAGGCAGGCGCAGATCATCGCGATGACCGCGGCCGAGCGGCTCCAGGTGCTGCGGATGAAGTGGGCGCACAGCGCAAAGATCACGGCGTCCACCAGGATCCAGGGCGTCAGCAGCAGGCCGGCCACCGTCTGGAGGGCTGCCACCACGAAGAAGGCCCGCGCGCAGTCGCGCGCCGCCTGTTCTGCATCCTCGCGCGTGCGCATGGGGGCCAGCAGGCCGCCTCTTCTTGTGTCTCCGGCCATGCCGGTCTCCCTCGATCTTCTGGCAAAGCTCGCGTTGTACGCGAGTGTGAGGGCGGGATCATCCGGGAAACCGAGTGCCGGCGGGAACGCGCCGTCACGGGCCTGGCCGGCGCGCCGAAGGGCGCCCCCGCCGGGGCCACCGCGCCGGACGGCCGCTCGCTTGGCGGCGTGCGTCAGGGTCGGTTGACGGATGTCTGTGGGGCTGCGGCGGGAGAGACTGGTCCCTCCGACAGGAATCGAACCTGTATTTGCCGCTTAGGAGGCGGCCGTTCTATCCATTGAACTACGGAGAGCACCGGCTTCACCGGGGGAAGCCCTGGGAAGCGGCGCGGATTGTCGCACGACTGGCTGCGGGGGCCGGCCGCTCGCAGGGGGCCGTCACTGCCAGCGCCACTGCCAGATCAGGTCCAGCGCGCTGTCCTCGCCGCTCTGGGCACGCAGGGTGAAGCGCTGGGCGATGCGGTAGATGAGCTGCCAGTTGCCGGTCGTCGCATTCAGGCCGCGTTCGTAGCCCACGTAGACGCGCTTGGAGAGCTGCTTGCCCACGCGCACGATGGCGCCGCGGGCGTCGTCCTGTGCACCTTGCGACACGGACAGCTCGTCCAGCCCCAGGTTCTTCATCAGCTTGCCCGACGTGGACTCACCCTCGCCGCTGAGCAGGGCCAGGGCGGCGCGCTGCAGCAGGGCGGTGTCGGCACGGCCGAGCTCGTCGGGGCCGCGGCCGAGCAGCAGCCAGGAGAGCTTGTCGGTCTCGGGCAGCTCGGGCTCGGAGAACAGCTTGATGCGCGGGTTCAGCGCCGTGCCGCCGACGGTCACGCCCACGCGCACATCGGTGTTCGGGCGCACGGCCAGGACGTCGAGGCGGGGGTTGTCGAGCACGCCGGTGAAGAGGATCTCGCCCTTCTCGACGGTCAGCTTCTGGCCGTAGGCGTCGTAGGTGCCGCCCTCGGTGCGCACCGTGCCCACCAGGCTCGGCTTGCCGTCCTTGTGCTGCAGCTTGAGCTGGCCCTGCAGCCGGGTGTCGAGGCCGCGGCCGCGCAGCTTCATCTGCTCGCCGAGATCGAGGTCCAGCTGCACGGCCACCTTCATCGGCGGGGCGTCGCGCCGCGCGGCCTGCTGGGCGCTCACCGGGCGGCGCACGACCACGTCCTCGTCGAGCGTGGGCGCATCGCCCTTGCTGAAGTCGAACAGGCCCTCGTCGATGCGGAAGGCGCCCTGCACGTCCACGCTGCCGGGCGTCAGGTGCACCTGGCCCTGACCGCTGGTGATGATGCGGCGGTCCAGGCGCGTGAGCAGGCCGAACTTCTCGGCCTGCAGGTCCAGGCGCAGGTCGGGCTGGGCACCGAGGCGGGCCTCGCCGCTCAGGCGCAGCTCGCCGTCGGCCGCGTGGGCGCTGAACTGCTGGAGCCGGGCGCGCGTGCCCTCGAGGGCGAGCAGGAACCGGGTGTCCCGCACGTCCACGCCCATCAGCGGATTGCGCACGGCCAGGCCTTCGCCCTGGGCTTGCCCACGCAGCTGCGGGTCGCGCAGCGTGCCGCCCAGCATGAAGCCGGCGGTCATGGCGCCGCTCACGCGCCAGCCGGCCGGGATCCAGCCGCCCCAGGTGGCGAGGTTGGCGACATTGGCCTGCACCGTGCCCTCGATCGGCGCGTCCATCGGCGGCATGAGCGCACGCGGGTCCGTGCGGGCGACGACGATGCCGCCGAATCCGCCGAGATTGCTCCCCGCCAGCGCCTGTGTCAGCGACCACACGCCCTGGCGCGCCTGCAGCCGCAGGCCGAAGTCGCTCAGGCCGAGACGCTGCACGCCGCGGTCTTCCGTGACGCTGAGGTCCCCGCTGAGCCGCTGCAGCTCAAAGGTGAGGTTCGTGCCCTGGCGGGTGTCCAGGTGCAGACGGCCGTCGACCAGCAGATCCCCGCCCCAGCCGAAGTCCGGCTGGGCCTTGGCCAGCAGCGGGGCCAGGGCCAGGGGCTCCAGCAGGGCGTCGAGCTGGAGGGTGGGCAGGGCGCTGCTGTTCTGCGGCGCCTGGTAGCGGGCCTGGCTCCAGCGGATGCGGGCCTGGCCGCCGGCGATGCTGGCGTGCCCCTCCTGCAGCTCGGCGCTGAGCAGCTCGGCGCCGGGACTCAGGGTGAGGCGGGCCTGCACGGGCTCGATCTGCAGCCACGGGTCATTGGCCGTCGTGGGCTGCGGTCGCAGGCGGGCCTGCTGCAGGCTCAGGCGCCAGTCGAGGGCCTCCTGCTGGCCGGACAGGCCGAAGGGCAGGGCATTGAGCTGGCCTTCCAGCGCCAGCTGCAGGGCGGCGCCGGGCAGCGGCGGGTCGCCCGCCGAGGTGGGCAGCGGCCGGGCCTGGCCCTGCAGCTGCAGCTGGTGTCGCGACCAGGTGCCGGACAGCTTCGCGAGCAGCCCCTCGACCTGCACACTGCGCTGCGCCTGGGTCAGGACGAGGGGGCCGGCATCGAGCGTGACGCCCAGTGGTTCGGCGGCATCCGTGCCCAGCTGCCAGCTCAGACGGCCCTGCTGCAGCTTCGCCTGCCGGCCGGGCTGTCGCATCACCAGCTGCTGCAGCGCGAGCTGACCCTGCGTGGACCAGCTCCAGCGCGAGCTCGCCCGGGCCTTGGACGGCGCAGGCAAGACCTGACCCCGCACCAGGGCATCGCCCTGCAGCCCGCCCTCGAGCGTCAGCCCTGGGGCGAGTGCTTCGAGCACCGGCGTCAGGGCGGTCAGGCGCGGCCACTGGACCTTGAGGCGGGCCTCCGGGCGCATGGCCTCCAGGCCCTGCACCTCGCCCTGCAGCTGGTTGCGCTCCTGCTCGAGGTTCAGGACCAGACGCGCCGGCTGTGCATCCCGCAGGTACTGCAGCTGGCCCTGCAGTGGCTGGCCGGCCCATTGGCTCGGCAGCAGGCGCAGGCTGGCCTCGCCCTGCGGCCACAGGCTGCCGGCGCTGCGGTGCAGCTGCGCGGAGAGCTGCAGATTGAGGCTGTGCGGGGCGCCGCTGCCGGCCGCCGGCTTCCACAGCAGGCCGGGGTCGAGCTGCTGGCTCTGGGCCTGCAGTCGGGCCTGCCAGTCACCCTGCTCCTGACGGATCCATTCGCCCTGCACGCTGGCGGAGGCCTTGCCGGCGCTCAGCTCGGCACGGTGCACGCGCACGCCCTGCTCGCCCAGCTGGGCCTTGATCTGCAGCTGGGGCGTCGCCACGGCCGGGTGCCCGGACGAGGCCAGGCGGGTGCTGATCTGGCCCTCCAGGTCGAGCCACGCGGGTGGGGCGGCGGGGGCCGGCTTCTGGCCCGGCCTGGGGGGGGACTTGGGATCCGGCGCCCGCACGGTGGCGGCCTCGCGGCGAAGGCGCAGCTGGCCGTCCAGCGCGAGCGCCAGCAGCTGGCTGTGCAAGGCGTCCAGGCGCAGGCCGTTGAGCCGCAGCTGGAGATCGGAGGCCTGCGTCGGGTTCAGCTGCCCCTGGGCCTGGAGCTGGCCGGCCGGCTGGCCGCGCGCATCGGCGACGTCCAGGGCCAGGCTGCGGATCTGCAGGGACTGCCAGTGGGCGGGCGCGAACTGCAGGTCGGCCTGGAGCTTCGCGAGCGGCAGGCGCTGGAGGTCCCAGGGGCCGCCGAGCGCGTTGCTGATCTGGACCTTGAGCGCGGCGGGTCGCTCCCAGTCCTGGGCATCCAGGTCGAGCTGGCCGCTCAGCGCCGTGCGCGGCCAGTCCGCATTCAGGGCGGCGAGGTCGAACTGCTTCAGGCTCGCCTGCAGGCCGGCCAGCGGCCAGGCCGCCTCCGGCCGCGCGCGGGCCTGAGCCTGCAGCGACTGGCCTGCGGTCTTGAAGTCGAGCTGCAGCGGGAGGTCCAGCAGCGGCCCCTGGGCCTGCAGGCGCGCCTGCCAGTCCGGGCCCTGCGGGAGCCGGCCCGTGGCGTCGAGCTGAGCCTGCAGCGGCATGCGGCCGTCGGCCTCGGCGCGCAGCGAGCCCTTGAGCTGCACGTCCTGCCAGCGCAGCGACTGCAGCTGAAGCGTGTGCACCTGCTGGCCGTGCTCGTCCGGCTGGGCCAGGGCGACGCGGGCCTGCAGCTGGCTCAGCTGCGTGCCGGCGCTGGGCAGGTCCAGCTGGCCCACGGCGAGCTCGTCGATCTTCACGGCGACGGGCAGGCGTAGATCGGTAAGCGGGGCGCTGGGGGTGTCGGAGGAGGTCCAGCGGATCTGGATGCGGTCCGCCTGCAGCCGCTCGGCGTCGATCCGGGCCCACAGCTGCGGGGAACGGTCCCAGCCCAGGCGCAGGCCCTGCCAGCGCAGGCCGTCGAACTGCAGGTGCGTGTCCCCCGGCAGGTTCAGGCGCAGCTGGCGGGCGGAGAAGTCGCCGAGCAGGCGGCCCTGGGGCGCGTCGGCGCTGATCACGTCCGGCGCCTGGCGCAGCAGCCAGGCCGTGCCGGCTTCCGTGCCCATCAGCCAGACGGTGCCCATGGCCGCCGTGCCCAGCAGGCCGCCCAGCGCCAGGCTCCAGGCGAACCAGCGTCCGAGATGGCGGCGCGGGCGCGGCGCCGGCGTCGGGGCCTCGGGGGTGGTCGGGGTCGTCGGTGCCTGCTCGCTCACAGGGCGATCCCCACGCTGAAGTGAATGCGCCACTTGCCGGTCTCGTGCGCGCGGGCGAGGTCCAGGCGCAGCGCGCCGACGGGGCTGCGCAGACGGGCACCGACGCCGTAGCCCACCACCGGCCGCAGCGCCTGCCAGCGGTCGGCGACCTGGCCGGCGTCGATGAAGGCGGCGCCCCACAGCATGGGCACGCTCTCCATCACCGGGCGGGCGATCTCGAGGCTGCCCGTCCAGAGCTTGCGGCCGCCGCTGACGGTGCCGCTGTCGTCCTTGACCAGGCCGAGGCTCTGGTAGGCGTAGCCGCGCACCGAATCGTCGCCGCCGGCCAGGTAGAGCATCTTGGACGGCAGGCCGAGGCGGTCCGCCCCCAGGATCTGGGCGAGGTCCGTGCGGGCGCTGAGGTACCAGCCGGAGGGCAGGGGGCGGAAGTACTCGATCTTGAACCGGGCCCGGGCGAAGGGGCCGCTGTCCTGGTCGGGCGCGTTGTTGTCGGCCCGGCCGGCGCCGAGCAGCAGCTGGGCGGTGTAGCCGTCGGTGGGCAGCAGCAGGCTGTCCAGGCGGCGGCGCGTCCATTGCACATTGCCGCTCCAGGCGCCGGAGCGCAGGGCCTCGCCCGGGCCGGTGCGCTCCACCGAGCGCAGCATCTCGGCGTAGGCGAGCCGCTCGTCATGCCCCGCCTCGCGCAGGCGCCCCACGCGGGCGCTCAGCGTGCGGATGTCCTTGTCGTTGTTGAGGTCCTGCTCCCATTGCAGCGAGCCGAGGTTGCGCTGCATGTCGGGCTGGGGGTGCGAGCTGAGCTCGAGCTCGGCCTTGCGCAGGAGCTGGCCCAGCTGCACCTTGCTGCGCGCGCGCATCGGCAGCCCGGCGGGCAGGCGGTGCAGGTGCTCGACGCTGGCGTTGTAGCCGTTGTTCGCGCTGTAGCCGATGCCGGTGGTGGCCTGCTGGCGCGGCGCCTCCTTCACGCGCACCCGCACCGGCACGGCCGCGGCCTGCGCGCTCTCGGGCTGGATGTCCACGGTGACGCCATCGAAGAGCTGCGTGCGCAGCAGCCGCTCCTGGAAGTCCAGCAGCGCCTGTTCGGTGTAGGGCTCTCCCGGTTCGTAGCCCGCGAGCCGCCGGACCGTGTCCTCGGACTGGTGCTGCAGGCCCTCGATCTGCAGCGCGCCCAGACGGAACAGCGGGCCGCTGTCGAGGCGCAGCGCGAGGCTGACCTGGCGGGACTCGGTGTCGACCTGCGCCTCCGTGCTGCTCCAGTGGGCCAGCGGGTAGCCCTGAGCGCGGGCGCGGCCGAGCACCGCCGACTTGGCGGAGGACCACGCCGCCTGCGTGAAGGCCCGCCCCTTCTGCAGGGGCCAGCGCTGCGCCAGGTCCGCCTGCATCGCCAGGGCGCGTGCGGCGTCCGGCTGCCCGGGCTCGGCGTGGATCTCGCCCTCGAACTGCAGGTCCAGGTCGCCCACGACGCTGCGCGGGCCCGGGTCGACGATCAGGGTCAGGTCTTGCTGGCTGTGGTCGGCATTGGCCTGGCGCTGCACTTCGACATGCGCGTCGAAGTAGCCCAGCGTCTCCAGCAGTGCGCGGGCCTGCTCCGGGGCCACGGCGGCGAGGCGGTCCAGCTCGACGGGGCTCAGGCTGTCGCTCTCGGCAATCTGCTGGAAGCGGGCCAGGTCCAGGTGGCGCGCGAGCAGCTCCTGGACCTCGCCGCTGGCGCGGATGTCGAGGCGGTAGGCCGCCTTGAGCCGCGGCGCCGCGGCGCCCTGCGTGCGGGCCTTCGCGCCCATCGCCTCCTGCAGGCCCTGCAGCGAGCCGCAGCCGCCCAGCAGCCCGAGTCCCAGAGCCAGGCACAGGCCGAGAGCCAGGCGGCGGCAGCGTCCCGTCGGCGTCCTCATTTGCTCAGCAGCCGCATCGCGGATTCCAGCCCGGTGATGGAGAGCGGGAACATGCGCTGGTGCATCAACTGCTGGATGATGGAAATGCTCTGGCGGTACTGCCAGACGCCCTGCGGTTCCGGGTTGATCCAGGCGTACTTGGGGAAGGCGTGGACGAGCCGCTGCAGCCATTCGGCGCCAGGCTCCTCGTTGTTGTACTCGACGCTGCCGCCGGGCTGCAGGATCTCGTAGGGGCTCATGGTGGCGTCGCCCACGAAGATCAGCTTGTAGTCCTTGTTGTACTTGCGGATGACGTCCCAGGTGGGCATCTTCTCGGCGAAGCGGCGGCGGTTGTTCTTCCACATGAAGTCATAGACGCAGTTGTGGAAGTAATAGAACTCGAGGTGCTTGAACTCGCTCTTGGCGGCCGAGAAGAGCTCCTCGACGCGGTGGATGTGCTCGTCCATCGTGCCGCCGACGTCCATCAGCAGCAGCACCTTCACCTTGTTGTGCCGCTCGGGGACCATGCGGATGTCCAGCATGCCGGCGTTGGCGGCGGTCTTGTGGATGGTGTCGTCGAGGTCCAGCTCGAGGTCGGAGCCCTCGCGGGCGAAGCGGCGCAGGCGGCGCAGCGCGACCTTGATGTTGCGGGTGCCGAGCTCGAGGTTGTCGTCGTAGTCCTTGTAGGCGCGCTGGTCCCAGACCTTCACGGCACTGCGGTTGCGGCCGCGGTCCTGGCCGATGCGGATGCCCTGCGGGTTGTAGCCGTAGGCGCCGAAGGGGCTGGTGCCGCCGGTGCCGATCCAGCGGTTGCCGCCCTCGTGGCGTTCCTTCTGCTCCTCCAGGCGCTGGCGCAGGGTCTCCATCAGCTGGTCCCAGCCCAGGTGCTCGATCTCGGCCTTCTGCTCGGGCGTGAGTTCCAGCTCGAGGTGCTTGCGCAGCCATTCCTCCGGCAGCTCGCGGGCGAAGTCCGTGAGCAGCTCCACCCCCTTGAAGTAGGCGGCGAAGGCGCGGTCGAACTTGTCGAAGTGCGCCTCGTCCTTCACCAGCGTCGTGCGGGCGAGGTAGTAGAAGCGGTCGACGGTGGGGCCGCCGTCCTCGGCGTCCATCACGCCGAGCTTCAGGGCCTCCAGCAGCGTGAGGTACTCCTTCACCGAGACAGGCAGCTTGGCGGCACGCAGGGTGTAGAAGAACTGGATCAGCATGGCAGGCAAGGGGAGTGTCGCGGTGATTATCCACAGAGCGGCGCTCCTTGCCGGACACGCCGCAAGCCTGACGCAAGGCAGGGGCTTAGCATCTACGGATCTTGTCGTGCTGAAGGCGCCATGAACCAGGATGTGGATCGGACGATGCAGGCCCTCTTCGCCGCCATCCAGGAGGACGGCGGGCGGTGGTCGGCGCATCACCGGGGTCTGCGCCTGAGCAGCCAGTTCCAGCCGATCTACAGCCTGCCGCACCGCCGCCCGGTGGGCTATGAGGCGCTGGCGCGCTTCACGGACGCCGGCGGGGCAAGCGTCGATCCTGCGCTCGTCTTCGCGCAGGGCCCGGACCCCTTCGAGCAGCTGCAGCTGGACCGCCTGTGCAGGCTGCTACATGTTCACAACTTTGTTACCCAGGCGGTCCCGGACTGCTGGCTCTTCCTGAACATCCATCCCGAGGTCTTCGTGCGTGCCGCGCTGGAGGCGCCGATGCTGGCGCGCGCGGTGCAGACGGTGGAGCAGCTGGGCCTGCCCATGCACCGGCTCGTGTTCGAGGTGACCGAGGAGGTGATGGCGCGCGGCGCCTACTTCGAGCAGGCGGTCGAGGCGGCCCGCGCGACGGGCTGCCTGCTGGCCCTGGACGACTTCGGCGCGGGGCATTCCAACTTCGACCGCGTGTGGCGCATGCGCCCGGAGATCGTGAAGCTGGACAAGAGCCTGCCCCAGCGCGCGCTGGCCGCGCCGCGCGTGGCCCGGATCATGTCGCAGATGGTGGCGCTGCTGCACGAGTGCGGGGCGCTGGTGCTGCAGGAGGGCATCGAAGGGCGGGACGAGATGCAGCTCGCGCTCGACGCCGACGTGGACCTGCTGCAGGGCTACGGCCTGGGCCGCCCCATGGACGATCTCCTGGAGCCCCAGACGAACCCGACCATCGACGGCTTCTGGGATCTCATCGATGTGCGCTCCCTGCAGGGGCGCGAGCGGGACGAGGAGCGCCTGCTGCCCTTCCGTGCCGCCGCGCAGGCGGCCGTCGTGCGCCTGAAGGCGGGCGAGCCGCTGGAGCAGGCCGGCCAGAGCTTTCTGTCGGTGCCGGGCGCGCAGCTGTGCTTCCTGCTCGACGAGCACGGGCTCGACCTCGGCATGCGCGTCCACCCCGATGCGCAGGACTCCTGCCCCGACCTGCGCTTCGCGCCGCTGGACGCCTCGCACCATGCGCGCTGGTCCCGCCGGCCCTATTTCCGCCGGGCCATGGCGGACATCGGCCAGCTGCAGGTCACGCGGCCCTACCTCAGCCTGCACGGCGCGCGCATGTGCGTGACGCTGTCCATCGCCTTCTGGCTCGGCCCGCACCTGCGGGTGCTCTGCGCCGATGTGGACTGGGGCGACGGCGACATCCGCCGCCCGGCCGCGGCGCCGGCCTGACCCCGCCGCGCCGCTCCTCTCGAAAGCGCTCAGCGCCCGGCGGTGCCCGCCCGGCGCGGCCGCTTCACGGCGCGACGGCCGGGATCGTGCGCCGCCAGCCACGCGAGGAACTCCTGGTACCAGAGGCGGCTGTTCTGCGGCTTCAGCACCCAGTGGTTCTCGTCGGGGAACCACAGCAGCCGGGCGTCCACGCCGCGTGCCTTGAGCGTGTTGTAGTAGGCCAGGCCCTGGGCATCCGGCACGCGGTAGTCCTGCGCGCCATGGATCACCAGCGTGGGCGTCTTCATGTGCTGTGCGAAGGCGTGCGGGCTCTGCGCGGCCACGCGGGCCGGGTCGTTCCAGTAGTACGCCCCAAGCTCCTTCGAGTGCCAGGTGTAGGCGTCGTCCGCGAACATGGCCTGCCAGTCGTAGCAGCCCGCATGGCAGACGTAGGCCTGGTAGCGGCCGGTCTTCACGTGCCCGTTCATCCACGCCACCATGTAGCCGCCGTAGCTGCCGCCGCTGGCGAAGACGCGGTCGCGCGCGATCCAGGGGTTCTTCAGCAGCCAGTCGGTGGCGGCCTCGACGTCCTGCAGCTCCAGCTCGCCCCAGCGGTGGGTGATGGCGTCCTTGAAGGCGAAGCCGAAGCCCGAGGAGCCGTGGTAGTTCACGCAGGCCACGACATAGCCCTCGGCCGCCAGCAGCTGCGCGTTCCAGCGGAAGTGCCAGCTGTCGCCGAAGGCCGCATGCGGCCCGCCGTGGATGAGGTGCAGCAGCGGGTACTTGCGCTTGGCGTCGAAGCCGGGCGGATACGTCAGCCACATCTGCACGTCGTCGCCCTGCGCGCCCCGCACCTGCACGGCCTCGACGCGCCCGATGCGCAGCGGCTGGAGCAGGGCGTCGTTGAAGGTCTCGATGCGCTGGGCGCGGGCGCTGTCCGTCACATCGTCGACGACGCTCAGGCGCGGCGGATGCGCGGCGCTGTCGTGCAGCACCACCAGCGTGCCGGCCTGCAGGTCGAAGGCCGTGGTGTTGCCGCCCTCGAACTGCGTGAAGGCTGCGCAGGTCTTGACGTCGAAGCGCCAGAGGTGGCGCCGGCCCTCGTCCTCACCGCAGAAGAGCACGCCGAGGTCGTCCTCGTCCCAGCGCAGCGGCGCCTGGACCTCGCGGTCCCAGTCTTCGGACAGCACGGCCCAGTTGCCGTGGGTGTCCAGCACCCCCAGCTGGTCCGGCATCGTGTGCTTGTGCCCGCGGTGGCAGGCCAGGAAGGCCAGGTGGTGCCCGGCGTGGCTGTAGACCGGGGCATGCAGATGCCAGCCTTCCTCCTGCAGCAGCAGGCGCACCGCGCGGCTGCGCACCTCGACCTCGGCCAGCGCGAAGCAGTGGTCGAGCTGCTTGTGCGGTGCCGGATCGCAGGCGAAGACGATGCGCCGGCCGTCGGGCGAGATGTCGAAGGCGTCGGCGTCGGGCTCGGAGCGGCTCAGCTCCCAGGCGCTGCCCTCGAAGAGGTCGCGGACCTTGCCCGTGCGCGTGTCCAGCACGTGCAGACGGGGCACGCGGTCCATGGGGATGTGGTGGTCCCAGTAGCGGTACAGGGCTTCGGAGGTCACGTAGCCGCTGGTCTTGCGCGCCAGGTGCGCCGCCCATGCCTTGGCCTGTGCGGCAGCGCCCTTGAGCTGCGGCCAGACCCAGGCGACGAAGGCGATGTGGCGGCCGTCCGGGAACCACTTGAAGGCCTCGATGCCCATGGGCACGTCGCTGACGCGGCGGGCCTCGCCGCCGTCGGGCGGGATCAGGTAGAGCTGGGCCGTCTCGTCCTTGCGACCGTCCTGCTCGCGTCGGGCCAGGAAGGCGATCTGGTCGCCCTGCGGGCTCCAGCGCGGGCTGGCGTCCTTGTCACCGGCCTGCGTCAGGCGCCGGGGATCGCCGCCCAGCGTGGAGAGCAGCCACAGGCTCGTGCGGCTGCTGTTGTCCTCCATCGCATAGCGGGTGAGGCTGGCGACGGCCTGGGCGCCGTCGGGCGACAGGCTGGGGGGGCCCAGGCGCTCGATCGCCCAGAGGGTGTCAATGCTGAAAGTCTTGCTCGCGGGCATGCGCCAGGCTCCTCGTCAGGCGGCGCGCAGGAAGGCACGCCGGCGAGCAGTGTAGGGGCGGGGAGGCGGCGCGTGCGGCGCCGCAGCCTGTACGGCGCGCCGTGGCGTTCAGCGGTTGCGGCTCTGCATGAAGACGAGCTTCTCGAAGAGGGTCAGGTCTTGCTCATTCTTGAGCAGCGCGCCCACCAGCGGCGGGATGGCGACCTTCTCGTCCTGCGCCTTGAGCGCGTCCACGGGGATGTCCTCGGCCAGCAGCAGCTTGAGCCAGTCGATCAGCTCGGAGGTGCTGGGCTTCTTCTTGAGGCCGGGCAGGTTGCGCACGTCGTAGAAGGTCTTGAGTGCCGCAGCCAGCAGCTCCTTCTTGAGTCCCGGGAAGTGCAGGTCGGCGATGCGCTGCATCGTGTCGGCCTCGGGGAACTTGATGTAGTGGAAGAAGCAGCGTCGCAGGAAGGCGTCCGGCAGCTCCTTCTCGTTGTTCGAGGTGATGAAGACCAGCGGGCGGTGCTTGGCCTTGATCATCTGCCGCGTCTCGTAGCAGTAGAACTCCATGCGATCGAGCTCGCGCAGCAGGTCGTTCGGGAATTCGATGTCGGCCTTGTCGATCTCGTCGATCAGCAGGGCCACGGGCGTTTCCGACTCGAAGGCCTGCCACAGCACGCCCTTGATGATGTAGTTGTGGATGTCCTTGACGCGCTCGTCCCCGAGCTGGCTGTCGCGCAGACGGCTCACGGCGTCATACTCGTACAGGCCCTGCTGGGCTTTGGTCGTGCTCTTGATGTGCCACTGCAACAGCGGCAGGCCGACGCTCTGGGCCACTTCCTCGGCCAGCATGGTCTTGCCGGTGCCGGGTTCGCCCTTGACGAGCAGGGGGCGCTTCAGAGTGATGGCGGCGTTCACGGCCAACATCAGGTCGGCGGTGGCGACGTACTGTTCGGAGCCTTGGAACTTCATGCTGTGGATCAATGCGGGTAAGCCTGCAAACCAGTATAAGGTCCGTCCCTATAATGCGCCCCGGTGTCAGATCAAGAACTTCGGGACCATGAAAAAACTGTTGAAGCTCACCGTCGCCGTTCTCGCTGGCCTCACCGCTGTCGGCGCCTCGGCGCAGGACGTCAAGGCGGGTGAGAAGAAGATCGCCATGTGCATCGGCTGCCACGGCATCCCCGGCTACCAGGCCACCTTCCCCGAAGTTCACAAGGTGCCGATGATCGCCGGCCAGAACGCCAAGTACATCGCCGCCGCGCTGACCGCCTACGCCAAGGGCGAGCGCAAGCACCCGACGATGCGCGGCATCGCGCAGACGCTGAGCGAGAAGGACATCGCGGACGTCTCGGCCTTCTACGAGCAGCAGGCCCAGGCGCCCGCCGCCGGTGACGCCCCGGCCGCCCCGGCCGCCGTGGCCGAGCTGCTGAACAAGGGCGCGTGCGCTTCCTGCCACGGAGCCAACTTCAGCAAGCCCATCGACGGCGCCTACCCCAAGCTGGCCGGCCAGCACGCCGACTACCTCTACGCCGCGCTGAAGTCCTACCAGACCGAAGGCAATGCCTACGTCGGCCGCGGCAACGCGATCATGGCCGGCCAGGTGAAGCAGTTCAGCCACGCGGAGCTGAAGGCCATCGCCAAGTACCTGGGTTCGCTGGGCGGCGAGCTGCGCACGGTGCCCCAGAGCAAGATGCGCTGAGGCCCGGCGCCCGCGCCGTCTCCTTCACGCCAAAGCCGCCGACCAAGGCGGCTTTTTCGTGTCCGATTTGGCTTTTCATCGGCAGGGGCACCATCGATACTGGGCGGCAGTTCCCCGGTCCGCTCCCTACCTTCCACACATGCTCAAAAGAATACCGACCCAGCAAGTCCGGCTCGGCATGTTCTTGCAGTCCATGGAGGGTTCCTGGCTGTCCCATCCCTTCTGGAAGACCAAGTTCGTGCTGCGCGAGCAGAGCGAGGTCGATGCCCTGCGCAAGAGCGGGGTGGTGGCGGTGTGGATCGATGACGAGAAGGGCCTGGACGTCGAGGGGGCCGACACCCTGAGCATGCCCTCGATGCCGGACCTGCCGCCGCAGGAGCCGCAGCCGGCCCCGGCGCCCGCGCCTGCCGCGGATCCTTCGCCCGCACCCGTGGCGCCCGCGCCGGGCGCCCGTGCGAGCCTGCATGACGAGATGGGGCGCGCCGCCCAGATCGTCGGCCGCTCGCGCGCCGCCGTCATCAACCTCTTCGGCGAGGCGCGCCTGGGCAAGGCGATCGACGCCGAGCAGTGCCTGCCGCTGGTCGAGGAGGTCGCGAACTCGGTGAGCCGCAATCCCTCGGCCCTCATCAGTCTCGCCCGGCTCAAGACCAAGGACGACTACACCTACATGCACTCGGTCGCCGTGTGCGCGCTGATGGTGTCGCTGGCCCGCCAGCTCGGATTCGGCGAGGCCCAGATGCGCGAGGCCGGTCTCGCCGGGCTCCTGCATGACGTCGGCAAGATGGCCATGCCCATCGACGTGCTCAACAAGCCCGGGCAGCTCACCGACGACGAGTTCGCCGTGATGCGCTCGCACCCGGTGCGCGGCTACGAGATGCTCATGGAGGGCGAGGCCGTGCCCGCCGCCGCGCTGGACGTCTGCCTGCACCACCACGAGAAGATGGACGGCTCGGGCTACCCCAAGAAGCTCAAGGGCGAGGAGATCTCGCTGCTCTCGCGCATGGGCGCCGTCTGCGATGTCTACGACGCCATCACCTCGACCCGGCCCTACAAGAACGCCTGGGACCCGGCCGGCTCCATCCAGCGCATGGCGCAGTGGACGGGCCACTTCGACCCCGCCGTCTTCCAGGCCTTCGTGAAGAGCGTCGGCATCTATCCCGTGGGCACGCTGGTCAAGCTGCATTCGGGGCGCCTGGCCGTGGTGATCGAGCAGAGCCCGGTGCGGCTGACGGCGCCACTGGTGCGCGTGTTCTTCTCCACCAAGTCCCAGCTGCCCATCCCGACGGAGCTGGTCAACCTCGACTTGCCGACGGCGACGGACCGCATCGTCTCCCGCGAGAACCCCGCCGACTGGGGCTTCAAGCACCTGGACGACCTCTGGATGAAGGCGCCCGGGCAGGCCTGAGGCCGTCCGCCACGCCCCGGCGGCGGTCGGTGCATCGCGCGGTTCAGGGCCATTTCGCGGCGCTTTTGAGTCCTTCGGCGGCGCCGGCCTGCCGGGATACTGGCACCCTCTGCCTTCTCCCGAGGGCCCAGCCCCTGCCGACCATGACCCGCCTTCATTCCACGTCCCCGTCCGTCGCCGCTGGCGGCCCCCGTGTTGCGCGCCTGGCGGGCGGCCTGTGGCGCTGCGCCCTGGTGCTGTCGCTGACGGCCTGCGGCAGCGGCGGCGGTGGTGGCAGCAGCAGCGACGGCGGCAGCAGCACCCCCACGCCGCCGGTGCTCAGCGGCGTCGCCGCCACCGGTGCACCGCTGGGTGGTGCGAGCGTGACGGTGCTCGATGCCAGTGGCGCCACGGTGGGCACGGGCACCACCCATCCCACCGACGGCAGCTACAAGATCACCCTCAGCGCGCAGAGCCCGCAGGCGCCGCTGCTGATCGAGGTGCGCGGCCTCAGCGCCCTCGGGGACCTGGTGCTGCTGCACTCCACCGTGCCCAAGACGGCCGGGACCATGGTGGCCAATGTGTCGCCGCTCACCGAGGGCCTGCTGGCCATGACGATGGGCGCGATGCCCGCGGCGGTGTTCAAGGACATCCCCGGCAACAGCGCCGCCGTGGGGCTGATCCCCACCCAGCTCACCGCGGCCAGCGACTTCCTCAAGACCCTCGTCAAGACCAATATCAGCGACGCCAAGATCACGGATGCCACCACGCTGGACCTGGTGGGCGACGCCACGTTCGCGGCCAACAAGGGCCCGCAGGACCTGCTGATCGAGGCGCTCCGTGCGGACCTCGGCATCAGCACGAGCGGCGTGCCGCAGCTGGTGCTCGCCAACAAGCTCAATCCAGGTGCGCCCGCGGAGGTGGTGGTGGACCTTGCGGTCCTGAAGACGGAGCTGGCCAAGGGCACGCTCGCCACGCCGCTCAACGCCGTCACCAGCACGCTCAAGGCCACCAGCGGCGCCAGCACCGTCCTGCCCAATGCCGCCCTGCTGGACGAGCTCGGGGCCGCATTGAACAAGATGCTGGCCCAGGGCCTGTCGGCGAGCGCGATCAGCACCCACAGCCTGCTCACGGCCTTCACGATCAACGACAGCCGCGACAAGGTCTCGATGGCGCTGTACTTCGCGGATCTGGCCGCGAAGAACTACCAGCTCGGCCGCTTCCAGATCGTGGCCTGCCTGGACGACGTGCTGAGCTCCGGCAACTGCACGCGCCTGCAGGTCAGCGCGCCGGTGACCGACTCCACGGGCAAGGTGCTGGACATTTTCCAGACCACGGTCAACTACCTGAAGTCGACGACGGCCGGCGTGCCCTCGTGGCGCCTCTATGGCAACGGACGCAACCTGGAGTTCAACGTCCACCCGATGGCCGTCGCGACCTTCGGCGGCGACGGCGCCCTGCAAAGCGGCAGCACCGTGAACCCGCGCGCCGGCGTGCAGCTGGACCTGCAGGCCCAGACCCTCGATGCGCCCATCACCGGCGCCCTGGAGAGCGGCGTGGTGCAGACGCCCAACGGTTTCGCCATCGCGATGGCCTATTGCGCCCGCCCCCGCATGTGCATCACGTCGGTGCCCGGCTCCACCAGCACCACCGCGACCGGGCAGGCGTCGGACTTCGCGCTGCTGCAGGACAGCGTGGGCTGGATCGGCGGCGCCGACGCGCAGCGCTCGGCCAAGTACAGCACCACCTTCACGCAGACCGGCGGCACGGCGAAGACGCAGCCGGCCTATCTGCGCGCGGCCGTCCCCATCAATCCCGCCACCAGCCGCTTCCCGATGATCGACGACCTGGCCACCACGCCGCTGCTGGGCCGCAACCTGGTCACGGGGCGCAAGTACAGCTGGGCGAAGTGGGCCGCCGCCAATCCCGACATGCGCATGCTGGGCATCCGCCTCGTGCAGGGGACGAACCCGGCCACGCCCTCGCTGCGCGAGCTCAAGCTGGCGCTGCCGGTGAGCACGGAGCAGACCCTCGGCGCCAGCATCCTGCCCGGCGGCGTCACGCCCACGGTCAGCGAGCTGTGGCTGACGGCTGCGGATTCGCAGGGGCGGCGCTACTACAGCCGCTTCGCCCTGAGCTATTGACCGGCATGCTCGCGGCGTCCGTGCGGCATCTTCACGCCGCGCGGCCCGCGGCGCAGGCGCGGGCCGCTACAGTTGGCGGATCGGCTGCCGCCGCTTCCCTCCACGGTTTCCACACGCATGCTTGAGGCGCTCCAGGCCCAGAACGACCACCTCCGCCGCCGGCTGGAGAGCCTGCTCCGGCAGGCTCGCAGCAACGAGGAGAAGCTGCGCCGTTTCGAACGGCTCGAGCACGCGCTGATCGGCGCGGGCTCGCTGCCCGACCTGCTGCGCGTGATCCTGCTGGACTACCGCGAGACCTTCGAGCTGGATGCCGTCGGCCTGTGTCTGCTGGACGCGGGCGGCGATCTCCAGCGCTGCCTCGACGAGGCCGGCGTGGACCGGGCCGCCGCCTTCCCGGGCCTTCAGCTGCTGGGCACGGCCTCCGAGCAGCCCCTGCTGCTGCAGCTGGGGCTGCGGCCGGTGCTGGGGCAGTTCCAGGCCTGGCGGCATGCCTGCCTCTTCGGACCGGATCGTGGCGCGGGGCTGGCGTCCTGCGCCGTGCTGCCGCTGGTGCGCCAGGGGCAGCTGATCGGCAGCCTGCAGTTCGCCAGCCGCGACAGTGGCCGCTACGAGGCGGATGCCGGCACGGAGTTCCTCGAACGCCTGGCCGCCATCGTGGCGATCTGCCTGGACAACGTGCTCAACCAGGAGCGCCTGCGCCAGGCCGGCATCACCGACGCACTGACCGGCCTGCACAACCGCCGCTACTTCGAGCAGCGCTGCCCGATCGAGGTCGGCGAGGCGCAGCGCCACGGCCATGGCCTGGCCTGCCTCTTCCTCGACGTGGATCATTTCAAGCGCATCAACGACACCCACGGGCACCCGGTGGGGGACGAGGTGCTGCGCCAGGTGGGCCAGCGCATCCGGCAGCAGCTGCGTGCCGGCGACACGATGGCCCGCTACGGCGGCGAGGAGTTCGTGGTCCTGCTGCCGCGCTGCCCCGATGAACACGCCCTGGAGACGGCGGAGCGCATCCGGCGGGCCCTGTGCGAGACCTGCGTCGAGCTGCCGGATGGCACGCAGCTGCCGGTGACGTTGTCGGCAGGTCTCTCGCTGCTGTCGCACCTGCTGACGAGCTCGCAGCTGCCGCTGCTGGCGGGCAGCCTCGTCGCCGCCGCGGATGCGGCGCTCTACGCCGCCAAGGCGCAGGGGCGCAACCGGATCGTGATGGGCGGGCAGGGCGCGGGGCCGGGCGCCTGAGCAGGCCACCGCCTTATCGAGGCGGGCCGGCGTGTCAGTCCATCCGGCTGAGGCCGGCTTCCCATTCCTCGACGTGCGTGCCGTGCGGGTGGACGCGCTGCCGGGCCGGCAGCAGCCGGTGGCCGAGCCAGGCGCCGAGCAGGATGGCGAGGCTGTTCTGCAGGCCCCAGAACGGCGGCATGCGGGCGGAAGTCAGCAGCGTGAAGGGCGACCACACCTTGGTGGCGTCCAGTTGCGCGAGGGCGAAGAAGCCGCCCGTGAACGTGACCACCATCGCCAGGCCCATGCCGATGCGGTACCAGAGCCAGGTCTGCCGCCGGCTGCGCTGGCGTGAGCGCAGGCTGAAGTAGGTCCAGGCCAGCGCCATCAGCAGCGAGGGCAGGGCGAGCGCGGACAGGCGCAGCACCAGCGCGAGGAGGTCGGTGCGACCGACCAGCAGCCAGCTCAGCGGGGCGGCGGCGGCGGCCATGGCGGCGGCGAGGCCACCGACGTAGACAGCGAATCCGGAAAGAAAGGCGAGGGGCCTGCGGTGGCTTTGCATGCGGGGACTGCGGCAATGCGAAGGCCGCAGGATGCGGCCTTGAGCCATGCTAGCGCCGCAGGTGCCGGGCGCCACGTGAAAACTTGGCGGAGACGGTGAGATTCGAACTCACGGAGGGGGTAAGCCCTCGGCGGTTTTCAAGACCGCTGCCTTAAACCACTCGGCCACGTCTCCTGGGGGAGGAGGCGGATTCTAGCGCCCAATCCACCCGCCGCCGCCGGCCGGGCTGCCGGGGCCGGGGCTGCACTCAGCCGGGCTTCTGCGCCTGCTCGCAGGGCACCTGCACGATCTCGCGCACGCCGCCATGGTCGTCCAGCACGGCCGCGCTCAGCGAGCCGCCCCAGACGCAGCCGGTGTCCAGCGCCAGCAGGTCCGGACGCTGCTGCAGGCCCAGCGTCGACCAGTGGCCGAAGGCGACGGGCTGGCCGGCGGTGCGGCGGTGCGGGACCTCGAACCAGGGCATGAAGCCCGCCGGCGCCTCGCCCGCGCCGTCCTTGCTCTTGAACTCGAGCTGCCCCTGCGCGGAGCAAAAGCGCAGCCGGGTCAGCACGTTCACGATGAAGCGCAGGCGCGCGGTGCCGGTCAGGCCCGGGTCCCAGCGGTCGGGTTCGTTGCCGTACATCTCGTGCAGGAAGCCCGGCAGATCGGGTCCGCGCAGCACGGCCTCGACCTCGCGGGCCCGGGCGAGGGTGTCGTCGCGATCCCATTGCGGCACGACGCCGGCATGCACCAGCAGCCAGCCTTGCGCCTCGCCGGCCAGGCGCTGGTGGCGCAGCCAGTCCAGCAGCGCCTCGCGGTCGGGGGCGTCGAGGATCTCGCGCAGGGTGTCGCTCTTGCCGGGCTTGCGGGCACCGTGCGCCGCGGCCAGCAGGTGCAGGTCATGATTGCCAAGCAGGCACGGCGCGGCATCGCCCAGGCGCTGCAGGCGGCGCAAGGTGCTCAGCGAGGCCGGGCCGCGGTTGACGAGGTCGCCCAGGCAGTGGAGGCGGTCGCGCGAGGGGGAGAAGTCCAGGGCCAGCAGGAGGCGCTCCAGCGCGTCGCAGCAGCCCTGCAGGTCACCGATGAGGTAGTTCATCACCGGGATTGTGCGGTCGGATTCGACGCGGGCATCTGCTACGCTTGCGCGCTTCGACTGGATTTATCGCGTCCGGCCCGGGTTTCCCCTTGGTCTCGGCCCGGGACGCTCTCAATGGATACCGCCCTTCTTCTCTTTCTGCTGCTGCTCAACGGGTTCTTCGCGATGTCGGAAATGGCCCTGTCGGCCAGTCGCAAGGCACGGCTGCAGGTGCTGGTGGAAGCAGGCGAATCCGGGGCGCAGGCCGCCATGGACCTGCACGACGACCCCACGAAGTTCCTCTCCACCGTCCAAATCGGCATCACCTCGATCGGGGTGCTGAACGGCATCGTCGGCGATGCCGCGTTCTCGGCGCCGCTGGCCGACTGGCTGAAGACCGTCACGCCGCTGCATGACCGCCCGGTGGAGATCACCGCCACGGCGCTGGTGGTGCTGATCATCACGGTGGTCACCATCATCTTCGGCGAGCTGGTGCCCAAGCGCCTCGGGCAGATCTACCCGGAGACGGTGGCCCGCATGGTGGCGCCGCCGATGGAGTTCCTCTCGCTGGTGGCGCGCCCGCTGGTGCGCTTCCTGAGCTTCTGCACGGAGGCCACGCTCGGCCTGATGGGTCTGCGCGGCAAGGCGCAGCGCAGCGTGACCGAGGAAGAGATCGCCGCCAGCCTGGAAGAGGGCTTGGACGCCGGCGTCATCGAGCAGCACGAGCACCAGATGGTGCGCAACGTCTTCCGCCTGGACGAGCGGCAGATCGGCTCGATGATGATTCCGCGCGCCGAGATCGCCTGGCTGGACGTGGGGGATACGCCCGAGGCCGTGCTCAAGATGCTGCAGGCGCATGGCTACAGCCGCTACCCGGTCTGCCGCGGCGGGCTGGACGACGTGCTGGGCATCGCCAGCGCCCAGGGCCTGCTCGCCCGCGTGCTGGCCGGCCAGGACCTGGCGCTGGGCGAGGAGCTGGAGCAGCCGGTCTTCGTGCCCGAGACCCTGTCCGGCATGGAGCTGCTGGAGCACTTCCGCGCCTCCAATGCGCCGCTGGTCTTCGTGGTGGACGAGTATGGCGAAGTGCAGGGCGTGATCTCTGTGCGTGATGTCTTGGAAGCCATTGCCGGGGAGTTCAACGCCCCGGGGGATGGCGATGCCTGGGCGGTGCAGCGCGAGGACGGCAGCTGGCTGATGGACGGCCTGATTCCCGTGCCCGAGCTCAAGGACCGCCTGGGCCTGAAGGAACTGCCCGAAGAGGACCGTGGGCGCTACAACACCCTGGCCGGCATGGTGATGCTGCTGCTGGGGCGACTGCCGCGCACGGCCGATGTGGTGGAGTGGAACGCCTGGAGATTCGAGGTCGTGGACCTCGATGGCAAGCGTGTGGACAAAGTGCTGGTCAGCCGACTGGCGGAAGACGGAGAGAAAGAATGAGCAACCCCCCGATGTTTGGCAGTGTCGTCCCCCTGGATCGCGAGCTGCACAAGAAGCTGCACCTGCGCACGGACCTGTCCACGGTGGACAAGATCAAGGAACTGAACTCGCTGTTCCTGACGACCGTGGAGTTCTCCGAGGCCTGCAAGGAATTCCCGATCGTCTTCGTGCGCGTCGGCGAGGCGCCCAAGGACGGCGGCAAGCAGGCCGTCGCGCCGCTGGTCGTGCTGGGTCTGAAGCCCGGCCACAACCTGTTCATCAAGGATGGCGTCTGGACGGCCGACTACGCGCCCGCCTACGTGCGCCGCTATCCCTTCATGATGGCCCACATCGATGACCAGGGGAACATGGCCCTGTGCTTCGACGACCAGTGGGCGGGCTTCTCCGAGACCGAGGGCTCGGCGCTGTTCGCCGAGGACGGCCAGGCGACCGAGTTCCTGGTCAATGCCAAGAACTTCGTCGAGAGCTACGAGCGCGAGACCGAGCGCACCCGTGCCGCCTGCCACGAGCTGGTCCAGCTGGGCATCCTGCAGGACATGCGCTTCGAGTCGAGCGACGAGGCCGGCCACAAGGTCGACGTCGACGGCTTCATGACCATCGACGAGAAGAAGCTGGCCGAGCTGGACGACGCCACCATCGTGCGCCTGCACCGCAACGGCCTGCTGGCGCTGCTGGAGATGCACCGCATCTCCCTGGGCAACATGGCCAAGCTGGCCCAGCTGCAACTGGCCCGCAAGGACTGAAACAGCATCTGACCGGATCCGGTCGGCAAGGGGCAGGGTGACCTGCCCCTTTTTTCATGGGAGGGTGGGGTCGCGCCGCCCCGGTCGGCGGGGTCGCACGTCTGTGCGACCTTGTTGCATTCGTCGGGCTTGTACCGAGGCTGCTGTCATACGCCGCTGTCAGAATCTGCCGTCCCTTATCGTTGGGGGTTGACAGGCACATGAACAACATCCTGAGCCGCCGCGGCTTCGTCGCGGGTTCCCTGCCCTTGAGCGCTGCGCTGACAGCCGCCCTGGGCGACGCCACGGCATCGCCGGCGCCCAAGCCCGCGGCCCAGTCGCCGGGCCTGAACGCGCCCTGGGACCAGATGGACGTGCGCGAGCTGCAGGCCGCCATGCGCGAGGGCAAGCTCAGCTGCGAGCGCCTGACCCGCCACTACCTGCACCGCATCGAGATGCTGGACCGCCGCGGCCCGCAGCTGCGCTCGGTCATCGAGCTGAATCCGGACGCCCTCTCGCAGGCCCGCCTGCTGGACGCCGAGCGGCACAAGGCCGAGCGGGGGCCGCTCTACGGCATCCCGGTGCTCCTCAAGGACAACATCGCCACTGCCGACCGCATGGCCACGACGGCCGGCTCGCTGGCGCTGGCCGGCCTCCATGCGAAGCGGGACGCCTTCCTCGTGAAGCGCCTGCGCGAGGCGGGCGCCCTGATCCTTGGCAAGACCAACCTCAGCGAGTGGGCCAACATCCGCTCGAGCCGCTCCACCAGCGGCTGGAGCAGCCGCGGCGGCCAGACCCGCCATCCCTACCTGCTGAACCGCAACCCGAGCGGCTCCAGCTCCGGCTCCGCCGTGGCGATGGCCGCCGGCCTGTGCGCCCTGGCCGTCGGCACCGAGACCGACGGCTCCATCACCTCGCCGGCCAGCATCTGCGGGGTCGTCGGCCTCAAACCCACGCTCGGGCTGATCAGCCGCGACGGCGTCATCCCCATCGCGGCCTCGCAGGACACCGCCGGGCCCATGACCCGCTCCGTGCGCGACGCCGCACTGCTGCTCCAGGGCATGGCCGGCGTCGACACCCGCGACGCTGTCACGCAAGGCCTGCCCCCCGGCACCGCCCTGAACTTCGAGGCCGCCCTGCGCAAGGATGCGCTCAAGGGAGCCCGCATCGGCGTCATCCGTGCGGCGATGCCGCCGCAGCCCCAGGTCATGGCCCTGTTCGAGCAGGCGCTCAACGTGCTGCGCGAGCAGGGCGCCGTGCTGGTCGACAAGCTGGAGATTCCCCACCAGGCCAAGTACGCCGAGACCGAGCTGACCGTGCTGATGCACGAGCTCAAGGCCGGCCTCAAGGACTACCTGGCGGACTTCCAGCCCGATGCGCCCGTGAAGAACCTGGGTGAGCTGATCGCCTGGAACCGCCAGCATGCCGGCACCGTGATGCCCTTCTTCGACCAGGAGCTCTTCGAGCAGGCCGAGGCCACGGACGGGCTGCAGTCGACCGTCTATCAGGAGGCCCTGGCCACGAACCGTCGCTACAGCCGGGCCGAGGGCCTGGACGCGCTGTTCGCCGAGCACCAGCTGGACGCCATCGTGGCGCCGACCGGCAACGTGGCCTGGCTGACGGACCCGGTGCTGGGCGACCACTTCACGGCGGGGGGCTTCACCACGCCCTTCGCGGTGGCAGGCTATCCGCACATCACGGTCCCGATGGGCATGGTGGCGCGCCTGCCGGCGGCCCTGTCCTTCGGCGGGCTGGCCTGGCAGGACGCCAAGCTGCTGGGTCTGGCCCACGCCTACGAGCAGGCCAGCCGCCGCCGCGTGCTGCCCGCCTTTCTGAAAGACTGATAACCTGATGGATGGTGGGGTTTCGCCAAGGGTCAGTCCTTGCCTTCAGACCTGACCCGTGGCGTTTGGATCACACCGTCTGTCCGCGAAACCCCTGGGAAAACCGTGTTAACCCTGTCTCGATTTGGTCCAGATCAGAAGGGTGGGTGTAAGACTTTGTGTATGTTGTACGCGGCGTTGCATTTCACGTTTTTGATCCGGATTCGTCGCTAGACTGCGTCGACCTTGAATGAATTGAGGGAGTCGTTGGATGTTTACTGACAATGCAGGTTTCCTAGCCGCCGGGGCCGTTGACGCCCTGCGCGCGACCCTGCTGTCCGGGGGCGCCAACAGCATTGCTCCCGTGCGGGCATTCCGTATCAGTGCCGCCATGTCGGCCAGCCAGCGCCTGCAGGCCCGCGAGCTCGTGGGCCGCAAGTACGCCGCCCGTGGCTACGCCTTTGCCGCCAAGGCAGGGCAGGCCGCCGCGGCCCGCGACGGGCAGGAGGCCGACCTCCTGACGCTCACGGCCGCCCGCGAGGGGGCCGTGCTGGGCACGCTGAGCGTCCGTTTCGACGGCAGCCAGGGCCTGGCTGCAGACCAGATCTTCAAGACCGAGATGCGCCAGCTGCGCGCCGGCGGCCGCCGCCTGTGCGAGTTCACCCAGCTCGCCATGGACATCGACGAAGCCTCCAAGCGTGTCCTGGCCTGTCTCTTCCACATGGCCTATCTGCAGGCCTATCGCCAGCGTGGCGCGGAGCTGCTGGTGGTCGAGGTCAATCCCCGCCACGTCGGCTACTACCAGCGCATGCTGGGCTTCCGCGTCTGCAGCGAGGAGCGCATGAATCCCCGCGTCAACGCGCCGGCCGTGCTGATGTGCCTGGATTTCCACCACGCCCAGCAGCAGATCCTGCGCTACGGCGGCCAGCCGCATCTGGGTCCGGTGGCACGCTCGCTGTACCCGTTCGGCTACTCGCCGTCCGAAGAGGCCGTGCTGCTGGAAGAGATGGCGGCCTCCCGTCAGTAAGCGCCTCCGGCGCTCGTCCGGCCTGCGTGGCCAAGGCCGGCATCCCCCCCCGCGGCCAACGTCCCGCGCAGAGGACCATGCGCTGATGTCTGCGCGGTGATGCGGCGCGGTGACGCAGCGCCCTGATGCAGCGCCCTGATGCAGCGCCCTGATGCAGCGCCCTGACGCGCCCGATACGGGCCGGTGCGCGCCAGTCGCCCTCCAGGATCAAGTCGGCCGAGGCCGGCTTTTTCGGCCCGTCCCTGGTCGGCGCCTTGCCAGCGTCCAGTGCCTGGAACCGACCGCGCCGAGGCTCAGGCCGCCGGCGTCATGGTCTCGGGCTCTCGCCAGCCGAGCTGGCGGGACAGCTCGCGTGCGACGCGACGCAGCTCGCGGGCCGGCGTGTGGTGCTCGTCCAGCTCGAAATGGCCGCTGGGGCCGATGGCGGTGAGGCTCAGCACCATGCGTCCGCCGTCGTCGAACACGGGCGCCGCCAACGCGGAGACGCCCGCCACGACGCCGTCCCGCGACTGGGCCAGGCCCGTCGCACGCGTCTGGGCCAGGATGGCCTCGAAGGTCGGCGTGAAGCGGGCGGGCTCGGCGTCAGCGGTCTCGTTCAGGCGCAGGGCCTCCAGCACCTGGGCGGGCGGCAGATAGGCCGCGAAGAGCCGGCCTGAGGCCGTGCCCCGCAGGCTCATCACCGTGCCGTGACGCATGCTGATGTGGACGGGCGAGGGCGCCTCCGCGACCCGCACGATGGTCGGCCCCCGGTTGCCCCAGACCGCGATCGCCACCGTGTGCCCCAGGCTCAGCGCCAGTTCCTCGATGCGCGGCGTCGCCAGGCGCACGGGGTCGTACTGCTGCAGGCTGATCAGCCCGAGCTGCAGGGCCAGCGGCCCCAGCCCGTAGCGTCCGCCGCCGTTTTCCTGCTCCACGAGACCCAGCTTGATGTAGCTCACGAGGTAGGGGTGTGCCTTCGCGGGCGTCATGCCGGCCTCGCGGGCGAGGTCCTTCAGCGCCAGCGGCCGCCCGTGATGAGCCAGGGCCACCAGCAGCTGGCCGCCCACCTCCACGCTCTGGATGCCGCGCGGGCCACGGGTGTCGCTGTCTTTGCCGGGGAGGTCGAGGTCGTCAGGCATGGTGTCCGGGAAGGGGTGGCGGCGCATTATCTGCTGCGCTGGTCAGATGATTGCAAATTAGATATAGTCAAACGCATTCGCAAGGATTGAATTGACCATGAGCAAGACCTTCGCCTCGCAAGCCGACCTGGAAGAGAAGCGCGTCAGTTTCGACAAGCTCTCCGAGCACGCCTATGCCTACACCGCGGAGGGCGATCCGAACACCGGCATCGTGATCGGCGACGACGCGGTCATGGTCATCGACACGCAGGCCACGCCCGTGATGGCCGAGGACGTGATCCGCCGCATCCGCGAGGTGACGGACAAGCCCATCAAGTACGTCCTGCTGTCGCACTACCACGCCGTGCGCGTGCTGGGCGCCTCGGCCTACGAGCCGGAGCACATCATCGCGAGCCAGGACACCTACGACCTCATCGTCGAGCGTGGCGAGCAGGACAAGGCCAGCGAGATCGGCCGCTTCCCGCGCCTGTTCCGCAATGTCGAGTCCGTGCCGCCCGGCCTGACCTGGCCCACGATGACCTTCACCGGCAAGATGACCCTGTGGCTTGGCAAGCTCGAGGTGCAGATCCTCCAGCTGGGCCGTGGCCACACCAAGGGCGACACGGTGGTGTGGCTGCCGCAGGACCGCGTGCTGTTCTCGGGCGACCTGGTCGAGTTCGACGCCACCCCGTATGCCGGCGACGCCTACTTCCAGGACTGGCCGCAGACGCTGGGCAACCTGGCGGCACTGAATCCCGCCAAGCTGGTGCCCGGCCGGGGCGCCGCGCTGCAGACGCCCGAGCAGGTGCAGGCGGGCCTCGAAGGCACGCGCGCCTTCGTGTCCGAGCTCTATGCCGCCGTGAAGGCCGGCGTGGCGGCGGGCCGCGACCTCAACACCGTCTACCGCGAGGCCTACGCCGCGCTGGAGCCCACGTACGGCCGCTGGGTGATCTTCGCCCATTGCATGCCCTTCGACGTGACCCGCGCCTATGACGAGGCCAGCGGCCATACCCATCCCCGCATCTGGACCGCCGAGCGCGACGTCGAGATGTGGCGCGCCCTGGAAGGGCAGTGAGCTCGCCGCCTGCCCCTTCTGCAAGACCTGACCCCACCCGGCGCAAGACCTGACACCCCAACGAGGACCCGAGGAGAAGCCATGAAGATCGAACGCATCCACCACGTCGCCTACCGCTGCAAGGACGCCAAGACCACCGTCGAGTGGTACGTGAAGCATCTGAACATGGACTTCGTGCTGGCCATCGCCGAGGACAAGGTGCCCTCCACCCAGGCGCCGGACCCCTACATGCACCTGTTCCTGGACGCCGGCAACGGCAACATCCTGGCCTTCTTCGAGCTGCCCAACTCGCCCGACATGGGCCGTGACACCAACACGCCGGAATGGGTCCAGCACATCGCCTTCAAGGTGGACAGCGTGCAGACGCTGGAAGACACCAAGGCCCGCCTGCAGGCCGCCGGCATCGACGTCATCGGCGTGACCGACCACACCATCTTCAAGAGCATCTACTTCTTCGACCCGAACGGGCACCGCGTCGAGCTGGCCGCGGACGTGGGCACGCCCCAGATGTACAAGGCGCTGGACGCCTGCAAGTGGGAGATGCTGGAAGAGTGGAACCAGACCAAGCGCGCGCCCAAGCAGGCCGCGTGGATGCACGACAAGTCCCTGGCCGCGCCGCAGTAAGCGCCGCCCCTGTCCGGACGTTCCGCCGCCGCCGCCATCGCCCCGAACGACCATGCTCAGCACCTACCAGTACCCCAGCTTCGACTACCGACAGAGCGACGAGCAGCGCACGGGTCACCCCGAGCGGCACACCGTGGTCGTGGTGGGAGCCGGCCCCATCGGGCTGAGCCTGGCGCTGGACTGCGCGTCACGCGGCCTGCGGGTGGTGGTGCTGGATGACAACAACAGCGTCAGCATCGGCTCGCGGGCCGTCTGCTATGCCAAGCGCACGCTGGAGGTCTGGGACCGCCTGGGCGTCGCGGAACCGCTGGTGCAGCAGGGCGTGAAGTGGAAGGTCGGCAAGGTCTTCCACGGCGAAGGTCTGGCCTACCAGTTCGACCTGCTGCCGCAGGACCGGCACAAGCTGCCGGCGATGATCAATCTCCAGCAGTACTACCTGGAGGAGCGCCTCGTCGAGGCCTGCGAGGCCTCGCCGCTCGTCGAGCTGCGCTGGAAGCACCGGATGACGGCGCTGGCGCAGGACACGGCCGGCGTGCGCCTGCAGGTGGAGACGCCCGACGGCAGCTTCGAGATGCAGACGCAGTGGCTGCTGGCCTGTGACGGCGCCGGCAGCGACACCCGCCGCATGCTGGGGGCCGAGTTCCGCGGCCAGGCCTTCCAGGACCGCTTCCTGATTGCCGACGTCGTGGTGGAGCCGCAGGCGGCCGATGCGGCGGACACGGCCATCCGGGGCCACGGCGCCACGCTGCGCCGCCTGGGCGCCGAGCCGGAGCGCTGGTTCTGGTTTGATCCGCCTTTCCATCCCGGGCAGTCGGTGCTGCTGCACAAGCAGTGTGCCAATGTCTGGCGCATCGACTTCCAGCTCGGCTGGGACGCCGATCCGCAGGTCGAGAAGCAGCCCGAGCGCGTGATGCCCCGCATCCAGGCCATGCTCGGGCCGGACGTGCCCTTCGAGCTGGAGTGGGTCTCGATCTACCAGTTCGCCTGCCGCCGCATGGAGCGCTTCCGCCACGGCCGGGTGCTCTTCGCCGGCGATGCGGCGCACCAGGTGTCGCCCTTCGGCGCGCGCGGCGCGAACACCGGCGTGCAGGACGCCGAGAACCTGGCCTGGAAGCTCGCGGCCGTCGTGCACGGCGACGCTCCGGAGCGGCTGCTCGACAGCTACGACGAAGAGCGCATCTTCGCGGCCGACGACAACCTCCTGAACTCCACCCGCTCCACCGACTTCATCACGCCCAAGAGCCGCGCCTCGCGGCGCCTGCGCAATGCCGTGCTGGAGCTGGCGCGCACCGAGCCCTTCGCCCGGCCGCTGGTCAACAGCGGCCGGCTCTCCACGCCCACGCCCTATCTGGCCAGCCGCCTCAACACGGCCGATGCCGGCGATGCCGCCTTCGCACCCGCGGCCCCGCGCCCCGGCTGCCCGCTGCTGGATGCGCCCGTGCGTAGCGGTGACGCGCCCGGCTGGCTCAGCGAGCAGCTGGGCCTGGGCTTCCAGCTGCTGAGCTTCGGCCCGGCGCACACGCTGCAGGTCGACCGTCTCGCCGTGGAAGTGCTGGAGGTGGGGCGCGACCTCGTCGACACCGAAGGCCTGCTCGCGCAGCGCTACGACGCCCGTCCCGGCACCGTCTATCTCTTCCGCCCCGACCAGTACGTGGCCGCGCGCTGGCGGCAGTTCGACCCGGCCGCCGTCGAGGCCGCCGTCCGCCGGGCCCTGGCCCAGGAGCAACAGGCATGAGCGACGCCCTTCTCATCCGCGAGCCGAACCTGCCCGATCCGGACGGCTTCTACGAGCAGCTGATCGACGCCCAGCGCGAGCTCTCCGACGAACAGGCCGACCTGCTGCTCGCCAAGCTGGTGCTGATCCTGTCCAATCACATCGGCGACCGCCGAGTGCTGGCCGAGGCCCTGCAGCTCGCGCGCACCAACACGCTGGAGTCCTGAGCCCCGGCACCCGTCTCCCCGCTGCCGGACCGAGGGCCGGCGCACATGAAACCGGGCTGGGTCTCCAGCCCCATAGAACCAAGACCGACATGAGCCACATCGACCACACCCACGACCCGGCCGCCCTGAGCTGGGTGGCCAGCGCCAATGCGCCCGACACCGACTTCCCCCTGCAGAACCTGCCCTACGGCCTGTTCCGCCGCGCTGGCAGCAACGACGGCGCCCGCGTGGGCGTGGCCATCGGGGACCAGATCCTTGACCTGCGCCTGGCCGCTGCCGCTGGCAAGTGGAGCGCCGCGGACACCGTGCTGCTGCACCACCTCGCTCAGGGCGACCTGAACGCCGTGATGGCCAAGCCTGCCGCCCAGCGCCGCGCGCTGCGCCAGGCGCTCTTCGCGGCGCTGCAGGCCGGCTCGAAGCAGGAAGCCGCGCTGACGGCCTGCCTGGTGCCCCAGGCCGATGCCCAGATGGCCGTGCCGTGCCGCATTGGCGACTACACGGACTTCTACACCGGCATCCACCACGCCACCACGGTGGGCAAGCTCTTCCGCCCGGACAACCCCCTGCTGCCCAACTACAAGTGGGTGCCCATCGGCTACCACGGCCGCGTCTCCTCTATCGGCGTCAGCGGCCAGGCCGTGCGCCGCCCGCTGGGCCAGCTGAAGGCGCCCGACGCTGCCGTGCCCGTGCAAGCGGCCTGCAAGCGCCTGGACTACGAGCTGGAACTCGGCCTCTTCGTCGGCCCGGGCAACGCGTTGGGCGAGCCCATCCCGATGGCGGATTCGGAATCGCACCTCTTCGGCGTCACGTTGCTGAACGATTGGTCCGCCCGGGACGTGCAGGCCTGGGAGTACCAGCCGCTCGGTCCCTTCCTGGCCAAGAACTTCGCCACCACGATCTCCCCGTGGATCGTCACGATGGAGGCGCTCGAGCCCTTCCGCTGCGCCTTTGCCCACCCGGCCGAGGACCCGCAGCCGCTGCCCTACATCGACAGCGAGCAGAACCGCCGCGAGGGCGGCTATGACATCGAGCTGGAGGTCTGGCTGCAGACCGCGACCATGCGCGCCGCCGGCCAGCCCGCGACGCGCCTGATGCGGTCCAACTTCAAGCATGCCTACTGGACCCTGTCCCAGATGCTGACCCACCACGCCAGCAACGGCTGCAACCTGCAGCCGGGCGACCTGCTGGGCACGGGCACGCAGTCCGGCCCGAATCCGGAGGAGGGCGGCTCGCTGCTGGAGCTGAGCCTCGGCGGGAAGCAGGCACTGACCCTGCCCAACGGCGAGACGCGCACTTTCCTGCTGGATGGCGACACGGTCATCCTGCGCGGCCATGCCGTGAAGGACGGCGCCCGCCGCATCGGCTTCGGCGACTGCGCAGCGACGATCACGCCGGCGCCGGTGCTTTGATCGGATCGCCCGCACGCGCGCCAGCCCGGCGATGGCGGGCCCTGGTGCTCGGGGCGGGCGTGGCGGCCTCGGTGGCGACCCCGGCCACCCCCGCGAACCCCGTCCACGCGTCCGGCACCTGCACAGCGCCCGTCGCGTTCGCGCGCCGCGTGTTTGAGCGGCACCGCGACTTCTACGGGGATGAGGCCCCTCACGACCCCGCCCTGCTGACGCCCCGTCTCGACGCCGCACTGCGGCACGAATGGGCGGGCACGACGGGCGAGCTGGGCCCACTGGACGTCGACCCCTGGATGGGCGCGCAGGACGGGGAGATCGGCACGCCTGTCACGTTCCGGCTCCTGGCGGCGAAGGGTGGGGCGGCGACCGTGCGGATGGACTATCCCTTCCTGAGCGAACCGGGCGCCCGGCCGCAACGGCGCACGGTACGCCTGCTGCTGCGTCGTGAGATGGGCGGCTGCTGGCGGCTCGATGACCTGATCACGCCGGCCGGGCAGTCGCTGCGAACGCTCGACGCGCTCCGCCGGGGGGCTGAGCCCGCAATCCCGTGAGCCCGTGAGCTCATGCCGTCACGCCCCAGCGGAGGCAGGGCCATCGACAGCCCGGACCGGGTGGTGTCCAGACGAGCCCCTGCGCCCCAGCGCAGGGGGCCGGTGCGTCAGTCTTTGGGGGGAGTCCTGACGAAGCAGGGGCACGGCAGAATGGCGTCGCTCTGAGGAGGAACCATGAACGACGCAGCGGCCGCGGGGGCCGACGATTTTGTGCGCGTGGCCCGATGCGCCACGCCGACGGAGGCGCACCTCCTGAAGGGCGTGCTGGAGTCGGCAGGCCTGGCCCCCGTGGTGGCGGATGCCCATGTCGTCCAGGCCAATGCCTGGATGACGCAGGCCGTGGGCGGCGTCCGGGTGATGGTGCCTGCGCGCCAGAGGGAGACGGCGCTGGAGGCCATCGCCGCCTACGAGGCGGGCGCCTATGCGCTGTCCGACGAGCCGGCGGCGGCGCCCCGGTTCTCGGAGCAGCCCTGGCGGCTGTTCAGCCCCGACCGTGCGGTGGTGCTGAGCCTGGCACTCACGCCCGCCTTCGGCGCGGCGGTGCAGATCGCGAACGCCCACCGGATGGGCGACCGCGCCCATCCGGTGGGCCTGTGGGCCTGGTTCGTGGTGCTCCTGGCGGCCAGCGTGGCCGGCGTCGCGCTGATCCATGCCATCAGTCCCGGACCCACGGTGGTCTTCCGGGCGAGCTGGGGCCTGCTGTTCATCACGGCGCTCTGGTACTTCGCCTATGGGAAGGACCAGAGCAGCCGGCTGCTGGGCACCTTCGGCCCGCACTATCGCAAGCGCAGCCTCGCCCCGGCCGCCCTGCTGACCGGCCTGGGCCAGCTGGCGATCGGCTGGATCCTGAGCGAGCTGGCCTGAACCAGCGGTGGCGGTCCGGCCGGCTGCCAGTCGAGTGGCGACATCCTGAAAGATCCCGATGACTTCGAATTTCATGAGCAAGGACCCGGCAGCCGATCCGTCCGAGGGCAACGCCGTGCACGACACACCCCAGTTGTTCCGCTACCTGGGCTGGATGACGCTGGCGCAGGCCCTCGTGACGGCCTGGCTGGCACCGGTCTTCCTGGAACTGGTGCGGCTGGGCGCGGTGAACGTGCTGACCCTGCTGGCGGCGGTGCTGGGATGCGCCACGCTGTACGCGACCGTTCTTCGTGCCGTCATGAGCGGCACGTCCGGCAAGAAGGCCTTCGGGGCAGCGGCCGTCCTGTTGGGCCTGTCCTGCTGGAAATGGGGGGTGCCCTTTCTGATGGCCCTCATGGGCTATGGCGCCTTGCTGGCGGTCGGGGGCCTGCGGCTGAGTGTCCTGCGTGAGGAGCACCTGTCCGCGCCGAGTGCGTCGGATGTGCGGGCGGCAGGCCTGGACGGCGCGCCGCTGCAGGAGTGAAGGCGGACGCCCGCGGCGTCGGTCCACCTGGGGCCTGCAAAAGAAGACGCCCGATCCGCGGGGCCGCGGTCGGGCGTTGGACAGCGGGTGTTGCGGCCCTCATGTCCTGCCCTTCATGTCCTGCCATGTGAGGGCCTGGATCCGGCCTCGGGTGCTAGGCATCTGACAGACCGCCTTACATCGTGGCCACGGCCCGCATCGTGCCGTCGTTGGTCGGCTCGAACTCGCCAAAGGCGGTGGAGCCGTCCGCGAACAGGACGAGCAGGCGCGAGCCCTGGAAGTCGCCGACCCGAACGCCGGAGGAGACGTCGCCCTGGAAGTCGGGGTCGATGCCCGAGAACATGACGGTGTCGTTCGGCGAGAAGTTGGAGAAGCGAGCCGTCACCACTTCGGTGTCGACGCCGTCCGTGCCGAGCAGGACGGCCGGGCCCGAGAAGCCGCCGAACGAGTCGAACAGGATGGGGAACTTCGCCGTCCGTGCGCTGACGCCCACCTCTCGAACGTCCGAGCTGCTGGCGTTCTGCAGGGTCAGATTGATGCTGAAGCTGTTGAGCGGCCCGCTGAAGGTCGCGACAAGTTCTTGTGCCATGGTAGGTGCCTCACTGAGTTGAACAGTCGGGGCGGGGCGACCGCCCCCCCCCACCTTGCAAACAGCGCACCGTGCGCTGCGCACCCTAACTATTCAGTTCCTGTCCCTCGATGACATCCCCAAACATGCGTAGGGGGTGCAGGTTTTGACCCGCATGTGAGGGGGCGTCTGGCGGTGAACTGCGCCGGGGTGCCCGGTGTGCGAACAGGCGGCGCAGGGGGCCAAGACCCGAGGCGCGATGCCGTGCATGCGGCGCCCACGAAAAAGGGCCCCGCAGGGCCCTGTGAGGGGAGTCTGGGCTCGGCGCTCAGCGCGCGATCCATGCATCGGCCCAGGCCGCGCCCACGCCCGGTTCGTAGGCATTCGCGGAACTCGTCCAGATGTTGCACCAGCCGCTGTACGGCGCCGGGCGGCATTCGTAGACCTTGCCGTTCTTGCTCTGCAGGACGCGGGTGCCGGCCTTGTAGCTGCCGATGCCGTTGGGGAAGACGTAGTCGTAGGTCGTGCCGCCAGCGGATTTCAGCGTGAAGCCGTAGGTCTTCTGCACCACGGCGCCACCGCTTCGGGGCGTGCCCTTCACCACCAGCTGGTAGACGCCGGCGGCAGGCTTGCTCAAGGGCAGGGCGAGGGTCTGGCCGCTGTTGTTCAGCGAGGCGTTGGCGCTGGCCTTGGCGACGCCGCCGGCATCGAAGACGGTGGCATTGACGTCGAGCTGACCGACCGCCGTGACATTGACGCTCAGTGCCACATTGCCGTCGCTGCCGACGGTGTACTCGCTGGCGAGGCCGCTCACCAGCACGTCGTTGGCCGGCGGCGGGGCCTTGTCGATCTGGATCTCGACGCGCGCAAGGCCGCTGTCATCGCGCACGAAGACCTCGTTCTGGCCGTAGGCCGGGTGGATGCTCCCGTCCGCGGCCTTCTGGCCCGCCTTCAGCAGGGTCTGCTCGGCATTGACGCGGGTGGCGAGCAGGTAGGGCCAGGTGGTCTTGGCGCCGTCCCCGGCGCTGCCGATCGTGACCTTGGTGGCGAACTCCGGGCGCTCGCCCTTGGCATCGAAGACGCGCGTCGAGGCGCGGTCGCCCACGGCGAGGTCCACGCTCGGGTAGATGGTGCCCTTGGCGCTCCAGCTGTAGGTGGGCGGCGTGCCGTCGAACTGCAGGTCCAGCAGGTTGTAGAAGCTGTTGGTCGTGTCGGCCACTTCCCAGACGGCCAGCACGATCTGGTAGCCCGAGCGCGCCGGCACATGGCAGCTGTGGGTGACGGTCGAGGGCGGCTGCCGGCCGCCGCCGTCCACCTGGCAGAAGGGCGTGGACTCGAAGCTCGCGCGGCTGAGCTTCACGTTCGGGTTCCAGTCCGCACGGGTGATGTAGTAGCGCCAGTTGCGCGTGGCGTGATTGGCCGTGAAGGACCAGCTGAAGCCCTGCAGTCCGGACTTCATCGGTCGTTTGGTCCAGCGGGTGGCGGTCTGCTCGTCCAGCTCGGCGAACTGGGCCAGCCCGGCACTGGCGATGCGGCCGTCCGCCGGGCCGGTCGCGGGATAGCCGGACGGCGCCTCCAGGCTCTGGGGCTCGTACTGGATGGCCCCGCAGTTGCTGTTGCCGCCCTGCTTGCACAGCAGGGAACGCGATTCAGGGCCGCTGACGTAACCATGTGGATACGCGCTCAGCGGCAGGCCCAGTGCCAGCAGAAGTCCCCAGAGCTTTGTCCTCATCATTGCCTCCATCGTTGTGGGGACGATTGTGAAAATGGGGCGGATATCGCGCAAGTGGATCTTTGTTGGTATTTATCCGGTATTTGTTTCGGTCCGTATCGCCTAAGACCAGCACGCGCTTTCAAACAAATGACACGGAGGCTGTCTAGGCTGTTTGCTCATCGCCAAGGGAGGGCACATGAGGGAGCAGGCACAGGAGTGCGTCGACGCGGCCATGCAGCGCCAGGCCGAGGCCTTCTGGCACTGCGCCGAGACGGCGCAGGCGGTGCGGCGGCGCCACCAGTTCTTCATCTGGACGCAGGCCAGCCTCCAGCGCCTGCTGCCGCATTCATTGATGCTGTGCTGCGGGTGGTCGCCGGCCCGGCGCCAGCTGCAGCCGGAGCTGTTCAACAGCCTGCCGCTGCCGGATGCCCTGCTGCAGTGGCTGCAGGAGCCCGGCACGCAGGCCTGGCTGCAGCAGACCTGGCTGAGGCGCGGTGGCGTGGCGCTGACGCTGCCGCTGGCGCAGCCGCCTGAGCCAGCGGCCGCGCCGGCGGACCTCGTGCTGCCGGCCACGGACGCCCGCGCCCGGCAGATGCTGGCGCTGCTGGACGCCGCCGGGCTGCGCCACGTCTCGCTGGCCGGCGTCTCGCGCCCGCAGCGCGCCGAGGAGCTGGAGAGCTTCTTCGTGCTGATGTCCCGCGAGCCGCTGCCGGCGCCGCTGCTGGGCCTGTTGACGCCCTTGCTTCATGCCTGCTGGCGTCGGGTGATGGCCCAGGAGCTGCAGCTCGTGCAGGGCCAGGCGGCACAGGCGGCCTCCTCCACGCAGGGCGTCACGGCGCGCGAGCGCCAGGTGCTGGCCTGGATGCGCCAGGGCAAGAGCAACCAGGAGATCGGCCTGCTGCTGGGCATCAGTGCGCTGACCGTCAAGAACCATGTGCAGAAGATCCTGCGCAAGCTCTCGGCGAGCAATCGCGCCCAGGCGGTGGCTCAGGCCATGAGCCTGCAGCTGCTCAACGAGTCCGGTTCGTACTGAGGCGGCGCAGCGCTGCCAGGAGCGCGAGGCCGATCAGGATGCCGATGCCGTCGGCCAGCAGGTCCGCCCATTCGGCGGCACGGCCGGGCACCTGCGTCTGCAGCAGCTCGATCAGCCCGCCGTAGGCCAGCAGGCCGAGCGCCCCCAGCATCCACCGGCCGGGCCAGACGCGGCCGGCGAGCACCATCAGCGTGCCGAAGGCGCTGAAGTGGTTGAGCTTGTCCCAGCCCAGATCCGCGGCCTTCGGGGGCGTCGGGGTGAGCGCCAGATAGCTCACGGCCATGAGCACGCCCACCAGCATGACGAGAGTGCGGCGGTGAAGAGGAGGGGGCGGACGCGTCATGGCACGGCACGGGCAAGAAAAAAGCCAGGCCCTTGCGGGACTGGCTTGTTTCATTTTTTGGTGCCGGTGAAGAGAGTCGAACTCCCGACCTTCGCATTACGAATGCGCTGCTCTACCAACTGAGCTACACCGGCGAAAGACTGCGACTATAGCAGAATTTATCGGCCTTGTTCAAGATGGTATCGCGTCACGCGCTCCACCTCGTTCTTGGAGCCCAGCACCACCGAGACGCGCTCGTGCAGCTGGCTCGGCTTCAGGTCCAGGATGCGCTCGCGGGCGTTGGTGGCGGCGCCGCCGGCCTGCTCCACGAGGAAGGCCATCGGGTTGGCCTCGTACATCAGGCGCAGCTTGCCGGCCTTGTTCGGCTCGCGCTTGTCCCAGGGGTACATGAACACGCCGCCGCGGGTGAGGATGCGGTGCACGTCGGCCACCATGGAGGCGATCCAGCGCATGTTGAAGTTCTTGCCGCGCGGGCCTTCCACGCCGGCCAGGCATTCGTCGATGTAGCGCTTCACCGGGGCGTCCCAGTGGCGCATGTTCGACATGTTGATCGCGAACTCCTTGGTGTCCTCGGGGATCTTCACGTCCTCCTGCGTCAGCACGAAGCTGCCCTGCTCGCGGTCCAGCGTGAACATCGCCACGCCGTCGCCGACGGTCAGCACCAGCGTCGTCTGCGGGCCGTAGACGCAGTAGCCGGCCGCCGCTTGCGCGCTGCCGGGCTGCAGGAAGTCGTCCTCGCTGATGCCCTTGCTGCCCTCGGGCTTCTTGAGCACCGAGAAGATGGTCCCGATCGACACGTTGACGTCGATGTTGGACGAACCGTCCAGCGGGTCGAACATCAGGAGGTACTCGCCCTGCGGGAAGCGGTTGGGCACCAGGTAGATGCCCTCCATTTCCTCGGACGCCATGGCCGCCAGGTGGCCGCCCCACTCGTTGGCCTCGATCAGCACCTCGTTGGCGATGATGTCCAGCTTCTTCTGGACCTCGCCCTGCACGTTCTCGCTGCCGGCGGTGCCCAGCACGTCGCCCAGGGCGCCCTTGTTGACGCTGATGGCGATGCGCTTGCAGGCGCGGGCCACGACTTCGATCAGCAGGCGCAGCTCCTGCGGAATGTGGCCGTGCTGGCGCTGCTGCTCGATCAGGTACTGGGTGAGGCTGATGCGACGGGTCATGGGATTACCTTGGAGTTGCTGATGAGGTCGCGGCTCAGGCGGCGCTGCCGTCCGACGCCAGCGCGCGTTCCACGATCTCGCGCACGTCGTTGGACAGCTCGGGCTTGGCGGCCACGCGGGCGATGGCTTCGCGAGCGGCGCTGCGGTAGGGCTCGGCCAGTACCGTCCAGCGGTCCATGGCGCGGGCCACGCGGCCGGCCAGCTGCGGGTTGATGCCATCGAGCAGCAGCACCTGCTCGGCCCACAGCACGTAGCCGGCGGCATCGCTGCGGTGGAAGGCGGCGGGGTTGAACATGCACAGCGAGGCCAGCAGGCTGCGCGCGCGGTTCGGGTTCTTCAGCGTGAAGTCCGGATGCTGCAGCAGCTGCTTGACGCGGGCGAAGGTCTTGCCGCCGTCCTCGCTCGCGCGGGCCTGCAGGGCGAACCACTTGTCCACCACGAGGGCCTCGTGCTTGAACAGGGCATGGAAGCGCTGCAGCGCGGGCTCGGCCAGCTCGGCGTGGGCGTTCACCAGCGCGGCGAGGGCGCCGAGGCGCTCGGTCATGTTGGTGGCGTCCTTGAAGCGCTGGTAGGCGCGGCCCGGCCACACGGTGTCGCCCGTGCGCGTGGCGTGGAGCACCAGCATGGACAGGGCCAGGTTGGCCAGGGCGCGCTGGCCGGACTGCACCGGGCTCGGCTCGTAGCCGGCCTTGACCTGGTGGGCCTCGTAGGCCGCGGCCCAGTCGTCCGCCAGGGCGGCGGCGAGCTGCTGGTAGGCGGCCTCGACGGCGGCGTGGATCTCCTGCGGGTCGACCACGTCAAGCTGCTCGGCCACATAGCCTTCGCCCGGCAGCGTGAGGGCCAGCTCCTTGAAGGCGGCGTCCAGCTGCGGATCGCGCAGCACGGCGCGCATGGCCTCGAGGTAGTCGGTGTCCAGCACCAGGGCCTCGCCGGTGCGCACGGCCTGCAGGATGCGGTTCAGCGCCAGGCGCTGGCTGGCTTCCCAGCGGTTGAAGGCGTCGGCGTCGTGCTTCAGCAGGACCAGCAGCTCAGCGTCGCTCAGGCCGTCGTCCAGCACCACGGGCGCGGAGAAGCCACGCAGCAGCGAGGGCACGGGCTCGGTGGCCACGCCGGTAAACACGAAGGTCTGTTCGGCCTCGTCCAGCACCAGCACGCGCTCGGTGCCCACGGGGGCCGCCTCGCCCTGCAGCTGCAGGGGCAAGACCTGACCCTCGCGGCTCAGCAGGCCCATGGTCACGGGGATGACCTGCGGGAGCTTGCCGGGCTGGCCGGCCGTCGCCGGGTTGTGCTGCTTGAGCGTCAGCGTGAAGGTCTGGGCGGCGGCGTCGTAGCTGCCGCGGGCCTGCACGCGCGGCGTGCCGGACTGGGCGTACCAGCGCTTGAAGGCCTCGAGGCGGGTGGACAGCGCGGAGCCGGGGTTGGCGTCGGCGATGGCGGCGGCGAAGTCGTCGCAGGTCACGGCCTGGCCGTCATGGCGCTCGAAGTACAGCTTGATGCCGGCCTCGAAGCCCTTGCGGCCGACCAGCGTCTGGTACATGCGGACGACTTCCGAACCCTTCTCGTAGACGGTCGGGGTGTAGAAATTGTTGATCTCGACGTAGGAGTCCGGGCGCACCGGGTGGGCCATGGCGCCGGAGTCCTCGGGGAACTGCACGGCGCGCAGCTGGCGCACGTCCTGGATGCGGCAGACGGCACGGGCGCTCGGCGTGGCGGCCATGTCCATGCTGAATTCCTGGTCGCGGAACACGGTCAGGCCTTCCTTGAGCGACAGCTGGAACCAGTCGCGGCAGGTGACGCGATTGCCGGTCCAGTTGTGGAAGTACTCGTGGGCGACGATTGACTCGATGCGCGAGAAGTCGGCATCCGTGGCCGTGGCCGGCGAGGCCAGCAGGGCGCTGGTGTTGAAGATGTTCAGGCCCTTGTTCTCCATGGCGCCCATGTTGAAGTCGGACACGCCGACCACCATGAAGCGCTCCAGGTCCAGCGGCAGGCCGAAGCGGGCCTCGTCCCAGACGATGGAGGCGACGAGGCTGTTCATCGCGTGCTCGGTCTTCTCCAGGTCGCCACGACGGACATAGACCTGCAGCAGGTGGTCCTTGCCGGCGCGGGTGCGGATGCGCTGCTCGCGCGAGACCAGGTCCGCCGCCACGAGCGCGAACAGATAGCTCGGCTTGGGGAAGGGGTCGTGCCACTTGGCCAGATGGCGGCCGTTGTCCAGGTCGGCGGTCTCCAGCAGGTTGCCGTTGGAGAGCAGCACCGGGTACTTGGCCTTGTCGGCGCGCAGGGTGACCGTGTAGACGGCCATGACGTCGGGGCGGTCCAGGAAGTAGGTGATGCGGCGGAAGCCCTCGGCCTCGCACTGCGTGAAGAAGCCGCCACCCGAGGTGTACAGGCCCGACAGCGAGGTGTTCTTCTCGGGGGCGCAGGTGTTGCGGATCTCGAGGGAGAAGTCGGCGTCCGGGGCGCTCTCGATGATGAGCTCATGGCCTTCCTGGCGGAAGGACACGCTCTCGCCGTCGATCAGCACGCGCAGCAGGTTCAGTTCCTCGCCGTGCAGACGCAGCGGGCCGTGCGGCACGGCGGCGTTGCGCTCGACCTTCATCTTGCTGGTGACCAGCGTCTTGGCCGGATCCAGGTCGAAGGTCAGGTCGACGGTGCGGATCCAGTAGGCCGGAGCCACGTAGTCTTCGCGGCGGATCAGGGCGGCGGTGCCTTCACGCATCATGGCGGACTTCCTCGTTTTGTTTGTCGATGACCTCGGGCTCGTGGCCCCAGGCTGTTGTCATTCAGTCGGGCGAGACGCGCCTGTCGGCACGCCTCAGCCCGCATTCCCCAGCAAGTCCCGCTGATCCGGCTTTGCCGGGCAGCCGGGGCGCCCCCTGAGGGGCTTTGGTCGGACACGATCGCATCGCGATTGTGCCCAGCAAAGGGCTGGGCCTCTGGCCCAGCGCGGCCTGCAAGGCTGGCGAAGCCAGCGGGGGGGACCCTCTTCAGACGCCTTGCTTGAGCGAGGCCGTGATGAAGGCATCCAGGTCGCCGTCCAGCACCTTCTGGGTGTTGGAGACTTCCACGTTGGTGCGCAGGTCCTTGATGCGGCTCTGGTCCAGGACATAGGAGCGGATCTGGTGACCCCAGCCCACGTCCGTCTTGGTGTCCTCGAGCTTCTGCTGCTCGGCCATGCGCTTCTTCATCTCATGGTCATACAGGCGCGAACGCAGGCGGCGCCAGGCCACGTCACGGTTGCTGTGCTGCGAGCGGCCGTCCTGGCACTGCACCACGATGCCCGTGGGGATGTGGGTCAGGCGCACCGCCGAGTCGGTCTTGTTGATGTGCTGGCCGCCGGCGCCGGAGGCGCGGAAGGTGTCGGTGCGCACATCGGCCGGGTTGATGTCGATCTCGATCGAGTCATCGATTTCCGGATAGACGAACAGCGACGCGAACGAGGTGTGGCGGCCGCCCGAGGAGTCGAAGGGGCTCTTGCGCACCAGGCGGTGCACGCCGGTCTCGGTGCGCAGCAGGCCGAAGGCGTACTCGCCCTCCACCTTGATGGTCGCGCTCTTGAGGCCGGCCACATCGCCCGGCGTCTCGTCTTCCATCGTGGTCGTGAAGCCCTTGCGCTCGCAGTACTTGAGGTACTGGCGCAGCAGCATGCCGGCCCAGTCGCAGGCCTCGGTGCCGCCGGCACCGGCCTGGATGTCGATGAAGCAGTTGCTGGGGTCGGCCGGGTTGTTGAACATCCGGCGGAACTCGAGCTCCTCGACCTTCTCGGTCAGCTTGGCGGCGTCGGCTTCGATGGCCTCCAGGCCGGCGAAGTCCTGGTCGGCCTTGGACATCTCGTACAGCTCGGAGTTGTCGGAGAGATTGCTGGTCAGGTAGTTGATGGTCTCGACCACCTGCTCCAGCGAGCGCTTCTCCTTGCCCAGTTCCTGGGCGCGCTTGGGCTCGTTCCAGACGTTGGGGTTCTCCAGCGCCGCATTGACTTCATTCAACCGCAGGGATTTGCGGTCGTAGTCAAAGATACCCCCTTAGCGCGTCGGTACGCGCTGTCAGGTCGGCGAGGGTCGTGCCGATTTGGTTGATGCGTTCGATGTCCATGACGGATCCTGATGGTGCCGCCCGGGCGGGGCGCTGCGGCTCTGGCAGCGGCATGGCCGGGCAGGGTCTTTTGAGCAACCGCGCATTTTAAGCTGCGGACGGGCGATTGCAGGGCGGCTCGACGCAAGGAGGGGGTGCCCGGATGCCGGGCGAGCGCCGGCTGAGGCACACTGCGCACCGGACGCCCCCTCCCCATGGACCCCCTGCACCAGCCCCTGCCCCCCGCCCGCGAGCGCCTCCACCGGCGCTACTGGCGGGCCACGCGCCGCCTCACCCTGGCGTTGCTGGCGGGATGGACGCTGCTCAGCTTCGGCCTGACCTGGTTCGCTCGGGACCTCCGCTTCACCTTCTTCGGCTGGCCCTTCAGCTTCTGGGTGGCGTCCCAGGGGGCGCTGATCGGCTATTTGCTGATCGTCGCGCTCTATGCCTGGCTGATGGCGCGCCTGGACGACGACCACCGAGACGACGCCGGGGACTGAGCCCCGCCGGGCGCCCAGCCTTCGCGCAGGCGGTGGATCAGGGTTCCCACGGCTGTCAAGCCTGACACTTGGGCAGCTTGCCCACGCTGGCGATAGTGGATATGGGGCCCGCATGCCGGCTGCATCCGTGGTGGATGTGCGGCGCCCATTCCGGCGCCGCAATGGCCGGCTGTACTCCGTTGCGACGCTTCACCGCGGCCCTGCCGCATCTCCACCCAGAGAGACCGTCCATGAAGCGTAAGTTCACTTCCCGCGCAGTTCCCTCGACCCGCACGCCGCGCCTGATCGCGCTGCTGGCCCTGTCCCTTGGCGCCGTGGCGCCGGTCCTCGCCGCCGACGGCGCCGAGCTCGGCAGCGCCGACGCGCTGATCCGGAACCTCCGCCAGCAGCACCAGGGCCGCCAGGCGCTGAGCGTGCAGACCGCCGACGGCACCTCGCTGCCCGTGCTGGTGCGGGACTTCTTCGAGCAGGGCGGTCGGGTGTCCGTCTCGGGCCGCCACCGCGACAGCGAGGATTCGCTCTTCTTCCTCAAGGGCGACGGCAAGTCCCTGCGCGGCTTTCTCGTCCTGCATGGCCAGAAGAAGGCCTGGGAATACAGCACCGATGCGCGCGGCGTGGTCAGCGTCAAGCCCGTGCCGCTGAGCCGTGTCTACCCCGACCTGGACGAGGACTTCCAGCGCAGCAACCGCAGCACCGCCAGCCTGGCCCAGATCGCCGCGGCACACCCGGTCTACAGCCCGATGGCGCTGCGTCAGGCGCCCCACATCGGCGCCTACAACAACCAGGATGTCACCAAGCTCGAGAGCAAGCCCGGCAGTCCCTACGTCTTCTACCTGAACACCGCGGCGGTGATGAGCGGCAGCACCCCGCTCAACGGCGTGACCAAGGAGAACATGTACCGCGCCTGGCAGTCGGTGGCGGACCAGTACTCGATGCTGCAGCTCAACGTCACGACCAACAAGGCGGTCTATGACGCGGCCAAGGCGTCCAGCGTGCTGCGCACCGGCATCATCAACTTCGTCAACCAGGACGGCCGCAGCTTCGCGCCCGTCCACTCCTTCGGCACGACCTCGGCCGGGACGCTCTACCGCAACCCGGCCAGCGGCTTCGACTACGGCTACGGCATCGGCATGACCGGCGCGCACGAGGTCGGCCACCAGATGGGCATGCTGCATGACGGCGGCGGCACCGGGGGCGAGTACTACGAGGGCATCCCCGCCTATCAGTGGGGCCCCATCATGGGCAATTACTGGATGGGCGGTTCCTGGACCCACCAGCTCTTCACCTGGAGCAAGGGCGAGTACAGCACGGCCAGCAACCAGGAAGACGATCTCAGGATCATGACGGTCGATGAGGCCGTGCCCTACATGGCGGACGACAACCCCAGCGGCAAGCCCCTGGCCCTGCGCACGGGCGGCGAGATCAACCCGGCCGACAACTGGGGCCAGATCGAGCGCAACACCGACACCGACGTCTTCACCTTCAGCCTCGCCAGCGCCGGCACGCTGAACCTGCGGGTGGATCCCATCGAGTACCTGCGCATGCTGGACGTCGATGCCACCCTCACCACTGCCGCCGGCGTGCAGGTGGCGCGCAGCAACCTGGCCGTGAACCGCTCGGCGGAGTTCGTCAACCTGAACCTGGCGGCCGGCGACTACAAGCTCATCATCCAGGGCGGGGCCGAGGGCACGCCGCAGAACGGCTTCTCGAAGTACAGCTCCCTGGGCTACTACGCGATGAAGGGCACGCTGAGCGCCGGCGGCACGCCGTCGCCCATCCCGCTCACGAGCGGCGTGCCGCTGGGCAACCAGTCGGCGTCCACGGGCACGTGGACGTACTACACGATCCAGGTGCCGGCGGGCAGCACCAAGCTGGTCGTCAACCTGTCGGGCAGCAACGGGGACGCGGACCTCTTCGTCGGCGCCGGCCAGAAGCCCACGACCAGCAGCTACGCCTGCAAGTCCGATGGCTCCACGAGCACCGAGACCTGCACGGTCAATTCGCCCGTGGCGGGCACCTACTACGTGGCGGTGCAGGCCTATGCGACCTACAGCGGTCTCAGCGTCAAGGCCACCGCAAGTCCTTGACCCCCCCCTACCGGCTTCGCCGGCCCCCCCAGGGGGGCGCGCACGAGGGACCGGCGGAGCCGGATCCCCGTGCGCCGTGCGGGGCGGCTGGCTGGCGCAGCCGGAGGGGCATGCCGCGTTTGGCGCGACTGATTGGCGTGGCCGGTAGGGCGTGCGGCGCTTGGGCTGACTGCCTGGCGCGGCATCCGCGTTCAGGCGAGGAAGCCCTCCAGCACGGCGGCCAGCGCTTCCGGCGGGTCGTGGTGCAGCATGTGGGCGGCGTCGTCCAGGGGGACCGGCGGAGCCGGATCCCCGTGCGCCGTGCGGGGCGGCTGGCTGGCGCGGCTGTTGGTCGTGCGGCGCATGGGGCGGCTGCCTGGCGCGGCGTCCGCGCTCAGGCGAGGAAGCCCTCCAGCACGGCGGCCAGCGCTTCCGGCTGGTCGTGGTGCAGCATGTGGGCGGCGTCGTCCAGGCGGGCGCGCTGCAGCTGCGGCACGAGGGCGAGGCGGGCCTCGAAGTCCTCGCGCGGGTAGCGGTCGCCCCACCACTGGCTCAGTTGGGTCTGGGCGCCTTCCACCCACAGCGTGGGCGCCTGGATGGCCTGCCAGCAGGCGAGGGCCTCGGCCTTGCGGTACAGGACGGGATTGGTGCGCTTGTGGGCCGGGTCGCCGAGGATGTGGAAGGCGCCCTCACGCGGCTCCGACCAGTGCGGCGCCAGCCACGCGGCCTTGGCGGGCGCGAGGCGCGGGTTGGTCTTCATCAGCCGCTGGGCCACCGCCTCCAGGCTGTCGTAGGTCTTGAGCTGCTGCGGCTCCTTGAGCTCGTCCAGCCAGAGCCGCAGCCGCTTGGGCGCCTCCTCGCTGCGGGTCTCGGGCAGGCCGAAGCCCTCGAGGTTGACCAGACGGCGGATGCGCTCCGGCCGCACGCCGGCATAGCTCATCACCACATTGCCGCCCATGCTGTGGCCCAGCAGATCCACGGGGCGGCCGGGGCTGACGGCGTCCAGCAGGGCGTCGAGGTCGCCCAGGTAGTCGGGGAACCAGTAGGCATCGCTGGCTGTCCAGTCGCTGAGCCCGAAGCCCCGCCAGTCCATCGCCACCACATGCCGGTCCGACGGCAGGGCGTCGACCACGAACTGGAAGGACGCGCCGACGTCCATCCAGCCGTGCAGCATCACCAGCAGCGGGCGCTCGGGCGTCTCCAGCGAGGCATCGCCCCAGTGCAGCACATGGTGGTGCAGACCGCGCAGCAGCAGCATGTCGCTGCGAAAGGGGCGGCGTTCTTGGTAGGTGGCGGTGTTCATGGCGGCGACTCTAGCGCCACCCGGGCGAGGCTGCTGTCCGGGCCGGGACAAGCCCCGCGGGGCGGGCGGCTGCGTCCAGTGGAGCCGGGCTCAGCCAGAATGCCGCCATGGACTCACCGACTTTCCTCATCCGCCCCGCCGAGCCGCACGACCTCGCCGCCATCGTCGGCCTCATCCGCGAGCTGGCGGACTTCGAGCAGCTGACCCACCTGCTGCAGGTGGACGAACACCGGCTGCGGCCGCATCTGTTTGGCCCGCAGCCGAAAGCCGAAGCGATCGTCGCGGAGGCGGACGGCGGGCAGATCGTGGCCTTCGCGCTCTTCTTCCACAACTTCTCGACCTTCCTGGCTCAGCCGGGGCTCTATCTGGAAGACCTCTACGTGCAGCCCGCGTACCGCGGCACGGGGCTGGGACGACAGCTGCTGACGCATCTGGCGCGGCTGGCCGTGGCCCGCGGCTGCGGGCGCTTCGAGTGGAGCGTGCTGGATTGGAACCAGCGCGCCATCGGCTTCTACGAGGGCATGGGCGCCACGGTGATGCCGGACTGGCGCATCTGCCGCCTCAGCGGCGAGGCCCTGGCGGCGCTGGGCAAGGCCTGACCCCGGCGCGGGGACGAGGTCTCAGAGCCAGGCCTTCAGCCGCTCCGGCGGGCGTGCGATGAGCGCCTGCTCGCCGCGCACGACGATGGGGCGCTGCAGCAGCTGCGGGTGGTGCAGCAGGGCATCGAGCAGCTGGTCGTCGCCGAGCGAGGGGTCGGCCAGGCCCAGCTCGTCATAGACGGCCTCGCCGCTGCGCAGCAGCTCGCGCACGGGCAGGCCCAGCTGACGCACCAGCGCCTTCAGCGTGCCGAGATCCGGCGGGGTCTTGAGGTACTCGATGACCTCGGGCGCCTGGCCGGCCTCCTGCAGCAGTGCGAGGGCCTCGCGGGACTTGGAGCAGCGGGGGTTGTGGAAGATCTTCATGATCGCAGGGCAGGAGCAGAGGCTGCTGGTGCAAAAGAGGAAGTGTAGGCCGCCGGGCCTCGGGGAATCCATGAGCGCCGCGACGGAGCCGCTCGCTAGCATCCAACGCTCGATCGCTAGACGCAAGGAGGGCCCATGCCCCAGGTCCTGGACGCTGCCGCCGACCCTGGGCGGTCCCCGGAATTCGCGGGGGACGCCTGGGCGGCGCTGCATGCGGGCTTTCGCTGGCAGGTGCCGCCGGACTTCAGCCTGGCCGAGGCCTGCTGCGGCCGCTGGGCCCGGGAGACGCCCGATGCGCCGGCCGTGATCTTCGAGGGCGAGAGCGGCTGCAGCGCCACCTACACCTATGGCCAGCTGCAGCGCGCCGCGAACCGGCTCTCCAACGCGCTCGTGCGCCGCGGGGTCCAGCGCGGTGACCGCGTGGCGCTCGTGCTCCCGCAGCGCTTCGAGACGGCCGTCGCCCACATCGCGCTGCACCAGCTCGGAGCCGTGGCCGTACCGCTGTCCCTGCTCTTCGGCCCGGAGGCGCTGCAGTTCCGCCTGCAGGACAGCGGCGCCGTGCTGGCCATCGCTGACGGCACCGTGCTGCCGGCCCTGCGCGGCCTGCGAGAGAGCTGCCCGTCGCTGCGCGAGCTGCTGGTGGTGGGCGAGGGGGCCGCGTCGGCCGAGCCAGGTGCGGCGGCCGAATCGGCCTGGATGGGCGCGCTGCAGGCCGAGGACGCCCGCTTCACCGCCCTCGCCACGCATGCCGAGGCGGCGGCGGTCCTCATCTACACCAGCGGCACCACAGGCCCGCCCAAGGGCGCGCTGATCCCGCAGCGGGCGCTCATCGGCAACCTCAGCGGCTTCGTCGCCAGCCAGAACTGGTTCGGCTTCGATCCCTTCGATGCGGGCCGGCGCAGTGCGGCCGTGTTCTGGTCTCCCGCCGACTGGGCCTGGACCGGCGGCCTCATGGACGCGCTGCTGCCCACGCTCTACTTCGGCCGGCCCATCGTGGCCTCGCAGGGGCGCTTCTCCCCGCAGCGCGCCTTCGAGCTGATGCAGCGCCACGGCGTGACGCACACCTTCCTCTTCCCGACGGCACTCAAGGCCATGATGAAGGCCGTGCCCGAGCCGCGCCGGCACTACCGTCTGCAGCTGCAGGCCGTGATGAGCGCGGGCGAGGCCGTGGGCGATGCCGTCTTCCGCTGGTGCGAGCAGGCGCTGGGCGTCACCGTCAACGAGATGTTCGGGCAGACCGAGATCAACTACGTGGTGGGCAACTGCAGCCGCCTGTGGCCCGCGCGGCCGGGCAGCATGGGGCGCGCCTACCCGGGGCACCGCGTGGCGGTGATCGACGAGGCAGGCAAGACCTGTCCCCCGGGCGTGCCGGGCGATGTGGCGGTGCACCGGCGCGACGTGCGGGGCGACCCCGACCCGGTCTTCTTCCTGGGCTACTGGAAGCGCGACGACGCGACCGCGGCCAAGTTCACGGGCGACCCGGCCGACAGCTGGTGCCGCACGGGGGACACGGCGGTGATGGATGCGGACGGCTACCTCTGGTACCAGGGGCGCAGCGATGACGTCTTCAAGTCCGCCGGCTACCGCATCGGCCCGAGCGAGATCGAGAACTGCCTCGTCAAGCATCCCGCCGTCGCCAATGCCGCCGTGGTGCCCAAGCCCGACGCCGAGCGCGGCGCCCTGGTGAAGGCCTTTGTGGTGCTGGCGCCGGGGCATGCGGGCGATGCCGCGCTGATCGAGGCCTTGCAGTCGCTCGTGAAGGGGCAGCTCGCGCCCTACGAGTACCCCAAGGAGATCGAGTTCATCGAGGCTCTGCCCATGACCACCACGGGCAAGGTGCAGCGCGGGGTGCTGCGGCAGCTGGAGGCGCAGCGCGCCGGGCGCGCGGCCGGCTGAGGCTCAGCGGTCGCGCATCGACGCGTGCGCGCCCTTGCGCCCGCTCGGCTCGGGCGGGGGTGGTGCGGCCGGCGGCGGATTGCCCTTGGCGCACTTGCCGCTGGCCTCGGCCAGCAGGTAGAACGGGGCGCTCAGCAGGCCCATGCCGCCCCCGGCGTATTGGCCCTTGCCACAGTCGCCGTAGCCGGCCTGCTGGATCTTTCGACCGAGCTTCTCACTGGCGCTGACGCCGACCTCCTGCCCCTGCGCCTCCAGGTGCCGCTCGCCGCTCAGGGGATCGCGCGCCGACTGGCGCAGGGCGGCGCGGGTGGCGGCACTGTCGATCAGGCGATCGTGGGGCCCGGATGCGGCGGCCGTGGGCGGCAGCGCGAGGCTCGCCGGCACCTCCGCGGTGGTGGCCGGCGGCGGCGGGGCCTCGGTGGGCAGGGGCGTGGGGGCCGCGCGAGGCGGGGCGTCGGGCGCGGGCGGGCGGTCGCTGGCGCGGCGCTCGGTGACAGGCCGGGCCGGCAGGGGGGGCGTCACGGCCCGCACCCGGCGATCCGGCAGGAGCATCACCGTGACGCGCCGCGCCTCGGGGGCGGGCTCCGCCCGGCGTTTCGAGAGGCCCCATTGCAGGCCGGCCAGCAGAACGGCATGCAGCGAGATGACCAGCAGAGTCAGCGGCCACCGGCGGGGCGGGGCGGGGAGCGAAGCAGGTTCCATCGGCAGTCGCGGTCGGCACTCAGGCGGATTCGTCGGGGTCGATCGGCTCGGGGCCGGGCTCGTAGGCCAGCAGCTCGCCGGGCTGGCAGTCCAGCTCGCGGCAGATGCGGGCCAGGGTGTCGAAGCGCACGCCCTTGACCTTGCCGGACTTCAGCAGCGAGAGATTGGCCTCGGTGATGCCCACCCGCTCCGCCAGCTCCTTGGAGCGCATCTTGCGGCGGGCCAGCATGAGGTCCAGGGTGACGACGATGGGCATCAGATGAACTCCGCGTTCTCCTGCGCCACCCGCACGGACTCGCGCATGATGCGCGCCATGGCCACGAGCACGAGGCCCAGCATCAGCAGGGCGTAGTGGTCCGAGTTGATGGCCACCAGCAGCTGGCGCTGCCCCGGCGGGTTGTGCCAGCTCAGGGCCAGCACGGCCAGCGTGTGGCTCAGGGGGCGCGCCGCCGCCAGTGTCAGGAGACCCCAGCCCAGCCACTGCAGGTGGCGCACCGAGGCGAGGTCGAACACGCGTCCGGCCGCGTAGTGCCCGAACAGGCGCCACACATGCCACAGCAGCATCAGCCCGGCCACCAGCGGCAGGCTCAGCGAGACCCACAGCACGGCCAGCGTCAGCCCGTCGGGCGTGCGGTAGGGCAGCTCCGGCATCACCTCGTGCAGCACGTACTCGATCATCAGCCCCGGCGCCCAGGCCAGCTGGACGGCGTACTGCAGCAGCCCGCAGGCCCCGAGCAGGGCCAGGATCTGCACGGCACGGGCCAGGCCCTTCATGGAGAAGGGGCCGGCGGGCGGTGCGGAATGCGGGCTTGGAGAGGCAGCCATCGATCGATCCAGAGTCTGGAAATTATTGTATGACAGCAATTAATTGATGTGAAGATGAAACTCGTCAGGGGGGTGGGCGAGGCTGAGGCACACTTCCGGGCTTGCCTTGATCGCGACCGTCTGCGCATGTCCAAGAAGTCCTCCCACGTCAGCGAAACCCTCGCCACCCAGTGCCTGCGCCGCCATGGCGTCGCGTTCACCGAGCACGTCTACGACTATGTGGACCACGGCGGCACGGCCGAGTCCTCCCGCCAGCTGGGCGTGCCCGAGCACGAGGTCGTCAAGACGCTGGTGATGCAGGACGAGAAGGCGCAGCCGCTGATCGTGCTGATGCATGGCGACCGCACGGTCAGCCTGAAGGAGCTGGCGCGGCAGATCCCGTGCAAGAAGGTCGAGCCCTGCAAACCGGACGTCGCCCAGCGGCACAGTGGCTACCTGGTGGGCGGCACCTCGCCCTTCGGCACGCGCAAGGAGATGCCAGTGTTCGTGGAGTCGACGATCCTCGAGCTGCCCCGCATCTGCATCAACGGCGGGCGGCGCGGCTACCTGGTCGGCATCGAGCCCCGGGTGATCACCGAGCTGCTGTCGGCCCGTCCGGTGCAGTGCGCCAGTGCAGAATAGCGGCCCATGCAAGACCTCCTCTATCCATTGCTGGCCGCAGTTGCCGGCTACCTCCTGGGCTCGCTCTCGTTCGCCGTGATCGTCAGCCGCGTCATGGGTCTGTCGGATCCGCGCAGCTACGGCTCGGGCAACCCGGGCGCCACCAACGTCCTGCGCTCGGGCAACAAGAAGGCGGCGCTGCTGACGCTGCTCTTCGATGCGCTCAAGGGCTATGTGCCGGTGCTGCTCGTGGTGCTCTACGGCCAGCGCTTCGGCCTGGGCGAGGACAGCGCGGCCTTTGTCGGCCTGGCCGCCTTCCTGGGCCATCTGTGGCCCGTGTTCTTCAAGTTCGAGGGCGGCAAGGGCGTTGCCACCGCGGCCGGCGTGCTGCTGGCGGTCAACCCGCTGCTGGGCGGCGCCACGCTGCTCACCTGGCTGATCATTGCCTACTTCAGCCGCTATTCCTCGCTGGCCGCCATCGTGGCCGGCGTGTTCGCGCCCTTCTACCAGATGCTGATCTGGGGCGCGTCGCCCACCGTGCTGTTCGTCGGTCTGATGGGCCTGCTGCTGGTGTGGCGCCACGAGGCCAACATCAAGAAGCTGCTGAACGGCACCGAGAGCAAGATCGGCCAGAAGGCCGCCAGCGCGCCGCCCGCCGGCAGCAGCAAGAAGCACCCGCACGGCGAGGGCTACCAGGCCCGCGGGCACTCGCACCACCACGGCAAGAAGAAGCGCTGAGGATCGCGATGCGCGCCCGGCGCGCGCACGCGGCGTCTGCCCCCAGCGTCCACGCCAACGCCCGCCCATCCCCCGGCGGGCGTTGTCGTTTCAGCGCCGTCCCGCGGTGCCGGTCGGCGGTCAGAAGCGGTAGAGCCAGCCCAGGCGGGCGCCGGGGACGGTGCTGCGGTCCACCAGCGGGCTCGAGCGGATGCTGCGGCCGAGGCGGGTCACGCCCAGGTCGGCGAAGAGCGTCTGCTGGGCGTCCAGGCGCCAGTCCAGGCGCAGGCCCGCGTCGACGTTGACCGCCGAGCCCGGCGTGTAGGCGGCACGATCCGCGCGGGCCTCACCGGCCTCCACGCCGAAGTAGTACTGCACGAAGGCGGCATCGAGCCATGTCGCCGAGACCCGCGGCGTGAGGCCGAACTCACCCTGGGCGAACCGATGGTCCAGCCCCAGCTTGAGCTTGCGGCCCTTGCTGTGGCTGGCGGCGTCGCCCGACCACTCCGCCGTCAGCTGGCCGACCGGGCTGCGCAGGCTGGCGCGCAGGCCCAGCCAGGCGCTGGGGCTGCGCCGTGCCATGCCGGCGAGCACCGGCGAGTCGTCGGGCCGGTAGCCGTCGCGGGCGTAGCTGAGGGTCATGCCGAGCGCCACGGCGTCGTGGCGCAGGAGCTTGAGCTCCACGCCGGGCCCGGCCACGCGCACCCAGCGATTCTCGAAGGCGAGCAGGGGCATGAACTCGGGCTTGCGGTCGAAGTCCCGGTACGGGCGGGTGTCGGAGCTCACCCCGATGCCGAGCCCCCAGCGGGTCATGTCACCCGTCTGGCCCGCCTGGTCCGTCGAGGCGGCGGGCTCCTCGGCCTGCGCGGTCCGGGTGTGCAGCAGGCCGGCCGTGGCCAGCAGCAGGGAGAGCAGGGGCAGCAGGGCCCGTGACGAGAACCGTGTGGCGTGAGCGTGTGTGTTCATGGTCGACAAGGGGTGAAGGCAGCGGATTGTGGTGGGCGCGAGATTCCCTGCGCCGCGCGGGGGCTTTGCGGGCGCTGCCCGGTCCGGATGGCCGGGCCGCCGGCGGCATGAACCCACGCTTGCCGGCTTGCGGACCCAGCCGGGCGCAGGCGCGGGCGACAATCGGGCGAGTCCCGCTGCCTTGGCGCCTCCCTGCGCCGAGGCAGCCTGTTTGATGTCCTTCCCGATCTTTCCCAGGAGTCTTGAGAAATGAGCTCGATCGAACGCTTTGATGTGGGCGCCCGCATGTCCGAGATGGCCGTGCACGGCGGCGTGGTCTACCTGGCCGGCCAGGTGGCCTCCGATGCCAGCCTGGACATCACGGGCCAGACGGCCGACGTGCTGGCCCAGATCGACGCCCTGCTGGCGCGCGCCGGCAGCGACAAGACCAAGATCCTGCGCGCGCAGATCTACATCGCCGACGTGGCCGAGTTCGCCGGCATGAATGCCGCCTGGGACGCCTGGGTGCCGGCCGGCCACACGCCGCCCCGGGCCACCGTCGAGGCCAAGCTGGCCAAGCCGGAGTGGAAGGTCGAGATCGTCGTCACCGCGGCGGTCTGATCGCGCCTCCCGGACGACCCAAGGCAAAGGCCCCGTCAGCGTTCGCTGGCCGGGGCCTTTTTGCTGGGGCGGCTCGGACCGCTCAGGCGGGGATCTGGTACTGTGCCGAGCCCATGAGGTCGACCCCGCACTGCAGGTTCTCGGCCCAGTCGATGAACTGCTTGACGGCCGGGCCGGCCATCGGCGAGCCGTGCTGCGGCACGATCATCTTGATGTCCAGCTGGCGCACCATGGCCGCCCACAGGCGCAGGACCTTGTTGCTGACCATGTAGCGGCGGTGGAAGGCTTCCATGCGGCGCAGGTGCGGGCCGAGGTCGGTGACGGTCTCCTCGGGATTCAGGTCGGCGCCGATGGAGGCGCCCAGGTCCCCGGAGAAGAGGATGCGGGCGATCGGATCGTAGAACTGGAAGTTGCCCTCGGCGTGCAGGAAGTGGGCGGGCAGCGCGATCAGCTCGAACGCGGCGCTGCCGTCACCCAGGCGCAGGCGCTGCCCGGGGTCGGGGATGCCCACGATGCGGCCGATGGTCTTGCCGGGCTTGCAGAAGTGGGGTGCGAAGCGCTCCCAGATCTTGGAGATGTAGACGGTGGCGCTGGTCGCGGTCATCCAGCGGTCGAGCGAGGCAATGATGTCGGGGTCCGCATGCGAGGCCAGGATGGCGGCCAGCTTGTGCGGCGGGAAGTGCTGGGACATGCCGAGGTAGAGCTCGTTGTACGCCAGGTTGCCGCCCGGGTCGATGATGCAGCCGGTACCCTTGTTGACGATCAGGAACTGGTTGGACTGGACGGCCTCGCCGTCTTCGTCGCTCAGCTTGGCGAACATCAGACAGACGTGATCGTCCTTGCGGAACAACTCGATGGCCACGGGCTCTCTCCCTGCATTGGATGAGCCCCTACTCTAGGGGGGAGTTTGGGCCCCCGTCTTGAGGCATCTCAAGACGGGCGGTGAATTCTTGGCCTGGATCAAGAAGTCACGGTCGCGGGCGCCCGGGCGACAGCGCTGGGGCCCGCCTCACATGGGCAGCGATTCCCGCAGGCCGCGCGCCTGGCGCGCCGGCTCGGGGGACTTCTCCGGCGCGGGCCGGGCCAGGAGGTCGATCTTCAGCGTGCGGCCCGCCTCGCCGATCTCCACACGACCCGGCTGGCCGGCCTTGACGACCAGCCGCGGCCGGGCGACGGCCTCGGCCGCCTCGCCCTGGTAGAGCACCAGGTCCAGACGGTAGCTGGCATCGGGCAGCGCCTGAGGCGTCAGCTCGATGCGCCAGGCGGTGCCGCTGTCGGCCCCCGCCGGCTGGAAGGCCACGGTCGCCGGCTGCCCCTCCCGCGTGATGACGCGGGGCTCGCCCAGCAGCGTCTCGCCGTCGCGCACCGTCATGCGCAGGTCCACGGGCGCGCCCGTGCTCTGCGCCTGGGCCTGCCCCTGCAGGGCGTAGCCCAGCAATGACAGCAGGGCGGCGGCAACGACAGCGCCGAGGCGGATGCGCCCGGCATGGGCGACGTGGGTGCGGTGGTTCTTGAGCATCTGGACTCTCCGTTGAAGCGGATGGGAGGATTGCCAGGAGGCCGCGAGAGGCGGCCACAGGGCGGTGGAGGACGGGGCGCACCCCGTCTTGAGCAGGGCATGGGCATAGAGCGCCAGGTCGCGCGCCGGCGCGTGCTGCAGCACGACGGCATCGCAGGCGAGCTCCTGGTCCTGGGCAAAGCGGCGCAGCGCCCACCAAGCGAGCGGGTTGAACCAGTGCAGGCACACCATCAGCCGCGCCAGCAGCGTCCAGGCGTTGTCGCCACGGCGGGCGTGGGCGGCCTCGTGGGCCAGCACCAGGGCGCGCTCGGGGCCGGTGAAGCGGCGCCTGAAGTCCGCCGGCAGCACGAGCCGCGGGCGCCACAGCCCGACCAGCGCCGGGCTGCAGCCGGCCGGGCTGCGCCAGACGAGCGGCCCCCGCACGAGGCGCGTCAGCATCCGGCCCTGCGCGTGCCACTGCATCGCCAGCAGGAGGACGACGCCCGCCAGCCACATCAGCAGCACGGCGCCGGGCTCCCAGGCCTGGGGTGCCGCTGCCATCTCGCCGGCCGTGCCCGGCTGCGGGCCGAGCTGGGGGATCAGGGCCAGGACCTGCAGAGGCGGCAGGACCGTCGGCCGGGGCAGCTGCAGGGCGAGCTGCCCGAGCGGGACGGCAAGCCAGGCGGCATGCACGCCCCGCGGGCCGGCGGCCCGCATGAGCATCGGACGCAGCAGCGTCATCAGCAGCAGTGCGGCGCAGAGGAAGACCGTCTGCTGCTCCAGCCACTGCAGGCCCCGGATCGCCAGGGGCCCGGCCAGCAGCTCGATCACGGCGTCTCCCCACGGGCCTGGCGCCAGGCCCGGTCCTGCGCCTGTGTCTCCTCGCGCAGCCGGCGGAACTCGGCGGCGAAGCGCTCGGCTTCGGCCTTCTGCTCAGGCGTGAGCGCCGGGCGCGGCGTCTCGATCTCGCGCTGGAACGCAGCCGAGTAGGGGTCGCGCAGGGTGACGGTGACCTGTGCCTGAAGCGGGACGCCCAGCGGGCCAGGCAGGCGGGTCGCGAGCGTCTGCGGCCCCTGGCCGATCTGCAGCTCGACGAGGCCGGTCAACGTCTGCTGGCAGGACTTGTCGAGGATCTCGGCCATCGGGCGCACCGTGTCCGCAGGGCCGCTGTAGAAGGTGATGCCCAGACACCAGTCGCCCTGCCGGGACTGCATCGTGGTGGCGCGCGGGCTATTCAGGATGCCGTTGAGCGGCAGCACGACGCTCATGCGGCGGTGCTCCCAGGTCTGGCCGCCCTGCTGGCTGGCCAGCTCGATCAACAGGCCCTGGCCCTGCGGCGCCTCGGGCGCGGCGGCCGAGGCTGCCGATGAGCTCGATGAGCTCGATGAGGCCGGAGCGGGCACGGCGGCCTGCGAGGCGGGTGCTGCCGGCGCGGCGGTGGCGTGAGGCCCTGCGGGCGCCGGTGCGGCGGCCGGGGCCGGGGCGGTGCTGCGGACCGGTGCTGCCGGCGCGGCTGCCTGAGCCGGTGCCGCGGGCGCCAGGCTGCCGGCGGCCTGGGACAGGGCCGTCGCCCCCAGGCACAGGCCCAGCACGCCGGCGCGGCCCAGGTGGCGGCGCCAGGCCGGCTGTGCATGGCGGGCCAGCAGGCTCACGCGTTCCAGCAGGGGGTGGCGATGCGCCCATCCCGTGCTGAGCACCGGCAGATCGCGACCCGGGTGGGACTTGAGCAAGGCGTTGAGATAGACCTTCAAGAGGGACTCCTCCGAGGGCGGGTTCGTGACCGGCTGGTTGAGCACGGCGGCATCGCAGGCCAGCTCCTGGTCCTGGCGCATGCGGTGCAGCGCCCACCAGGCCAGCGGGTTGAACCACTGCAGCACCAGCAGGGCGACGGCCAGCAGGTTCCAGACGTTGTCGTGGCGCCGGGCGTGGACGGCCTCGTGCGCCAGGATCAGCGCCTGCTCGCGTGGGCTGAAGCGCTGGGTGAAGTCCTGCGGCAGCACCAGGCGCGCACGCCAGATGCCCAGCAGGGCGGGGCTGTCGCCGGCGGGCGCGATCCAGCCCTCGGGACCTCGCTGCAGGCGGGCGCCGAACCGGGCCTGGCGCCAGGCCAGCACCGCCACCACGACCAGCCCCCCGAACGCCCAGGCGCCGAGCGCGAGCCAGGGCAGGGCCGGCAGGCGCATCGCGGAGGCCACGTCGCGCTCCGGTGAAGGCGGGGCGGACGGGGCTGCGACGTCGTCGGATACCGCCACCCACGCCGGCACCAGCTCTTCCAGCATCACCGCCGGCGCAGGCAAGACCTGACCCTCGATGAAGCGCGGCAGCGCGGGGGCCAGCAGCACCAGCGGCACGAGCAGCCAGGCCAGGTAGACGGCGCCCGCATCGAAGGCGCGGCGAAGCGCCGGGCGGAGCAGGGCCATCAGCAGCACGGCGGCGCTGAACAGCAGGGTCTGCGTCGCCAGCAGGTGGAGCCAGGGATGGCAATTCATGCGAGGCCTCCTGCTTCAGCGCTGCACGCCGCGCGCCAGGCGCCAGGCACGGTCCTGGGCGGAGAGGGCGTCGGTGTTCATCGAGCTTCCTTCGATGTGCTCCAGCATGCGCTGGCGCTGCTCCGCCGGCATCTGGTCCAGCTGCCGGCGGAACATCAGCAGGAAGCGTTCCGAGCGGGGGTCTTCGACCCGGATGCTGACCTGCGCCTGCACGCCCTGCTGGGCGCCGTCAGGCAGGCGGACCTGCAGATGGGTCGGCCCTTGGCCCAGCGCCACGGGCTGGAGCTGGGTGAGGGTCTGCGTGCAGTGGGGGCCCAGAATCTCGGCCTGCGGGCGCAGATCGCCATCAGAGAACTTGTAGAGGTGCACGCCGAGGCACCAGTCTTCCATCGGCGCATGGAGATGGAACTGCGTTTGACTGTCGCGCAGGAGGTGGGCGAAGGTGAAGACCATGTCCTTGTGCTGCCAGGCCTGAGCGCCCTGCTGGCTGTCCAGCTGCACGACCAGTCCGACGGGCTTCGTCCCGGACACCGACTCCTCGCGGGCCAGGTGATCCAGCATGGCCTGGGTGAGCTCGTGGGTGCTGAGCGGCTGCGCCGCCTGCGCCAGCAGCGTCAACCCCAGGCACAGACCCGCGGCGCCGGCGCGGCCCAGCCGGCGCTGCCAGGCCGGGCGGCGGTGCAGGCGCAGGCCCTTCACGCGTTCCAGCAGCGGGTGCTGGTGGGCCCAGCCGGTGCTCAGCAGCGGCAGAGCGCGGGTGGGATGGGACTTCAGCAGTGCGTTGATGTAGGTCTTCACAAGGGGCTCCTCTCCTGAGTCGGGTGTGATCTGTTGGTTGAGGACGGCGGCGTCGCAGGCCAGTTCCTGGTCCTGGCGCATGCGGCGCAGGGCCCACCAGGCCAGCGGGTTGAACCACTGCAGGGCCAGCAAGGCCGCTGCGAGCAGGTTCCAGGCGTTGTCATGGCGGCGGGCATGCACGGCCTCGTGGGCCAGGATCAGCGAGCGCTCGCGCGGGTCGAAGCGCTGCTCGAAGTCCTGGGGAAGCACGAGCCGGGTGCGCCAGATGCCGCACAGCGCGGGGCTGTCCCCCTCGGGGGCGATCCATGCCCGCGACCCGCGCTGCAGCCGGGCATGGAACCGGGTCTGGCGCAGCGCCAGCAGCCCCAGCAGGCCGACGGCGCCGGCCATCCACAGGTCGAGCGCCAAGGGGCGACGGGCGGCCGGGGCCCGGCTGCCGGGGCCTGCCATGGCGGGGGCCGGGGCCGCCGCGGGCTCGTCGGCCTTCAGCCAGGCAGGGGCGGCCTGTGCCAGGGCCCGCGTGGGGGCCGGCAGGGCCTGACCCTGCAGCAGCCGCGGCAGGGCGGGGCTCAGCATGAGCAAGGGGACGAGCAGCCAGGCCAGGTAGACGGCGCCGGCATCGACGATGCGGCGCAGCAGGGGCCGCAGCACGGCCAGCAGCAGTACGGCGGCACTGAACAGCAGCGTCTGCGTCATGAGCAGTTGAAGGCCGGCGTGCTCAGTCATTCTCGTAGTCCCGGATCAGCTGCTTGAGGGCCTTGAGGTCGGCGTCGCTGAGCTTGCGTTCCGAGGAGAACTGGGCCACGAGCGGCGCCAGGCTCCCGCCGAAGAGCCGGTCCAGCAGGCCCATGCTCTGGCGCTTGAGCCAGTGCTCGCGCTGCAGCACCGGGCTGTAGAGATAGCGCCGGCCGTCCTTCTCGGCGCTGATCGCGCCCTTGTTGAGCAGGCGGTTGAGCAGGGTCTTGATGGTGGCCAGCTGCCAGTCCTGCCGGTCCTGCAGGGCGCTGGCAATGTCCTCGGTGCTCTGGGGGGCGCGGTCCCACAGCACTTCCATGATCTGGGCTTCGGCGTCGCTGATGTTCATGGTTAGATTACGGTTGTAAACGTTGATATTGTTTACGCGTGTAATCGATAAAGGCAAGCGCGCGGGATTAGGGAGTTACCCGAGGGTGAATGCAAAAAGCCCGCCGGGGTGGCGGGCTGGTTGAGGGGGTGGGGCGAGGGGGCTCTGGCGGCTTGGCGCCTGCATGCGCCAAGCCCTTCGGCAGGCAGCTAGGGGGCTCTGCCGCTTGAGGGCTTGCAAGCCCTCAAGCCTTCGCCAGGCACAGGACATGCCGCAGGGCATGTCCTGTGTCCGGGCTCAGTCCTCGTTCTTGAAGACGAGCTTGACTTCGTGGGTCTGCTTCTCGCCGGTGCCTTCGAAGCGCCACTCCATCAGCGCATTGGTCACGGCACGGTCGAAGATGCGCTTCGGCTCGGCCTCCAGGATCTCGACGCCCGTGACCTTGCCGTCGCCGTCGATCAGGATCTTGGCCTTGACGCTGCCACCGCTCACGCCCTTCTGCGTGGCCTCCCGCGGGAACTCGGGCGGCACCTTCTTCACGACCTTGGGGCTGGCATGGGCCGCGACGCTCAGCAGGGCCGCACCGAGAAAGGCCAGCAGCCAACGGGACAGGCCCTTCTTGTCAAACATGGAGCTCATGGCGTTGCGCTTCATCTGCATGGTTTCCCCTGAAAAATGGTGGCTCATTCGCCGGTACGGAAGAAGTCTACGGCCTGGAGCAGGCGCGTCGAGCTGTCCGTGAGGGCCTCGGTGGAGCGGGTCAGCTCGCTCACCAGGCTGGCGTTCTGTTGGGTGCTGCGGTCCAGCTCGTTCATGGCCTGATTGACCACGCCCACGCCGGTGGCCTGTTCCTGGGCGGAGTGCGAAATCTCCTCGATCAGCTGGCCCATGTTGTTGACTTCGTCGACCACACTGCGGATGGTGGCGCCGGCGTTGTTGACGTGGCCGGTGCCCTGCTCGACGCGAACCGTCGATTCCTGGATCAGCACCTTGATCTCCTTGGCGGCGGCCGCGGCGCGCGAGGCCAGGGCCCGCACTTCGGACGCCACCACGGCGAAGCCCTTGCCGTGCTCGCCGGCCCGGGCCGCTTCCACGGCGGCATTCAGGGCCAGGATGTTGGTCTGGAAGGCAATGCCGTCGATCACGCCGATGATGTCGCCGATCTTCTTGGAGCTGGCGCTGATCTCCTGCATGGTCTCGACGACCTGGGCCACGGCATTGCCGCCCGCGGAAGCCGACTGGCGGGCCTTGCCGGCGATGCTGGCCGCCTTGCGGGTCAGCTCGCTGGCGCCGCTGAGGTTGGCGGCGATCTCCTCGACGGAGGCGGCGGTGGTCTGGAGGTTGGAGGCCGAACGTGCGGTGCGTTCGGAGAGGTTGTTGTTGCCGCCGGCGATGTCGCCGGAGTTCTGGGCGACCTCGCGGGCCGCCGTGCTGACGCTGCTGACCACGCCGCGCAGCGCGCGCTGCATCTCCTGCATCGTGTCCAGCATCTGGCCCAGCTCGTCCTGACCCATGCTGCGGATGTCGTGGGTCAGGTCGCCCTGGCTGATGGCCTCGGCGGCGCTGCGGGCCTCCCGGACGGGCACGATGATGCTGCGCGTGATGAGCAGGCCGCCGCCTGCCCCCAGCACCACGGCGGCGACGACCAGCACGACGGTGATGATGACGGAGTTGCGGGCCAGCTCGCCGCCCGAGGTGGCGAGGTCATGAGCCGATTCGAACTGCAGGTCCACGAGCGACTTCAAGCCGTCCTGGTAGGCCTGCTGGGCGGGGCGGACATCGGTGATGAGGCTCTCGCGGGCCTCGTCGGGACTGCCGTCCGCCTGGATCTTCAGGAACTTGGCGACGGAGGCGAAGAACTTGGCCTGGCGCTCCTTGACGCTGTTCAGGACCTCGGTCTCCTTGGGGGTGTCGATCTGCTGCTGTAGGGCGCCCAGTTGCTTGTCGATCTCCTGCAGCGCGCCATCGATGGCGGCCTTCTGCTTCTTGATCTGGCGGGCCTCGTCCAGCAGCAGCAGGTCCCGCGAGGCGCGGGCGATGACGTTCACATTGCCTTCCAGCGCATTGGCTGCGGCGATCTTCACCAGGCTCTGGTTCGCGGTGCGGTCGAGATCCTTGGACAGCCGGTTGGCGTTGTTGGCGCCGTAGGCACCAATGATCACCAGCAGCACGATCAGCAGAAGGTAGCTGAGGGAGAGGCGCTGGCTGATGCGCAGGCTCGTCAAAAAGCTCATGTTCTTGTCCTCGCGGTTGAAGCCCGGTGGCGCTCGGAGTCACCTTCCCGGGGCGGGCACGCGATGCCGGCGGGACCGGTGCCGCATCGTGCCGTGCCTGTTGCCGATTGTGTCGGCAGCTATCCCTGCGCGGTGTGGATCAAATGCACTCAATTTGATGCGCATTTCGCAGTCCGGCGGCAAATCTGCGGCGCGCCGAGGCGTCAATCCAACTGCAGGCCCAGGCTCTGCGGGTTACCCCGCCCCTGGCGAATCAGCACCGGCTCGTCCCCGCTGAGGTCGATGACGGTCGTCGGCTGCATGGGGCAGGCTCCGGCGTCGATGATGGCCTGCAGCTGGCGGTCGAAGCGCTCGCTGATCTGGTGGGCGTCGTTCAGCGGCTCGTCCTCGCCGGGCGGGATGAGGGTCGTCGCCAGCAGCGGCTGGCCGAGCAGTTCCAGCAGGTCCAGGGTGACGCGGTGGTCGGGCACACGCAGGCCGATGGTGCGGCGCGACGGGTGCGAGACCCGCCGGGGCACTTCCTTGGTGGCCTCCAGGATGAAGGTGAACGGGCCGGGCGTGGCGTTCTTGAGCAGGCGGTACTGGCGGTTGTCCACGCGGGCGTAGTTCGCCAGCTCGCTGAGGTCCCGGCACAGCAGCGTCAGGTGGTGTTTCTCGTCGACGCCGCGCACCCGGCGCAGGGCGTCCGCCGCGGCCTTGTCGTCCAGGTGGCAGACGAGGGCGTAGCTGGAGTCCGTGGGGATCGCGACCACGCCGCCAGCATGCAGGATCTGCACGGCCTGGCGCAGGAAGCGCGGCTGGGGGTTGTCGGGGTGGACTTCAAAGATCTGGGCCATGGGAGGCATTGTGTGCCGCCCATGGCCCGCGGGTGTGGTGTGAATGCTGCGGGCAGGGTCAGTCGATGCGGAACTCGAAGTGCTGCTCGACTTCCACGCTGCCGGGCCTGGCCTTGCAGCGGTACTGGCTGATGGCCTGGCGGATCGCATTCTGGAAGGCCGGCTCGCCGTCGCTGACCCGCACGTTGACCGGATGGCCCTGCGCATCGACTTCGTAGGTGGCCTTGAACTTGAAGGTCCCCAGCAGGTTCACCACCGGCACGTCAGGGCGCACCATCGTCGGGCAGATGGCGGAGGCAGTCAGGGGCGCCTTCCCCTGGCCCCCCCCTTTGGCGGCAGGCGTGGCCTGCTCCGCGCGCAGGGCCTGGACGGCGCCAGCGGCGAGCACGGCGAGCGCGCAGACGGTCAGGCGGCCGGCGCGTCGGCGCCACAGGGACAGGGAAGCGGCGGTCTTGAGCATGTCGATCCTCTCCTTCAAGGGATGCGTGGGCTGCCAGGCCGAGGCAGCGATCGGTACGGCAAACTGGACGTCGGACTTGAGCAGGGCCCGTGCGTATCCGCGCCACTGCTCCGGTCGGGAGCGCAGGAGGGTGGCGTCGCAGGCCAGCTCCTGGTCATGGCGCAAGGCGGGCACCGCCCACCACAGCAGCGGGTTGAACCAGGCCCCGGCCTGCAGCAGCGCCGCCAGCAGCCGGACCGCGTTGTCCTGCCGGCGGGCATGAAGCGTCTCATGGGCCCGGATCCACTGCTGTTCCTGCGCGCTGAAGCGCTCCTCGAAATCCATCGGCAGCAGCAGGCGCGGCCGCCACACCCCCAGCAGTCCGGGCGAGCTGCCGCGGGGGGTGCGCAGGCAACGGCCTGCATCGACGGGCAGCCCCTTCACGAAGCGCCGGTGTCGCAGGGTCTGAACGAGCAGAAGGCCCGCAGCGCCCAATCCCCAGGCCAGCAGCCAGACGGATGGGCCAGCGGTGGCCAGGGGGGTGGACGGCAGGGCGCTGACGGCTCCCGACCAGATGACGGGGTCGAGCGCGAGCCGGGGGAGGCCGGCGTCCGGCATCAGGGCCCCGGCGAGGCACAGCAGTGGCAGCAGCCACAGCGCATAGGCCTCCTGCGCCCCGGCCAGCCGGCGCACGGGCCGTCGAAGCAGGGCCACGGCGACGAGGCCGAGACTCAGTCCCAGGTGCGCCTGCCAGAGCGTCCGTACCAGCGCGTCCAGGGTCTCAGTGCTCATCGTCGTGCTCCTTGAGCAGCTGGCGCAGGGCCTCGGCGTCCTCGGGGCTCAGCTTGCGATGGGCGGAGAAATGCGCCACCAGCGGGGAGAGCCGGCCGCCGAACACGCGGTCCACGAGCCCGAGGGACTCCTTGCCTTCCCACTGGGCCCGCTCGATCAGCGGCTCGTAGAGGTAGCGTCGGCCCTCGCGCTCAGCCTTCACCGCGCCCTTGTTGAGCAGGCGGTTCAGGAGCGTCTTCACGGTGCCCAGCTGCCAGCCGTCCTGCGCGGGCAGGGCGGCCAGGATGTCCTCGGCACTGAGCGGATGGCGGCCCCACAGGGCCTGCATGATCTGGGATTCGGCGTCGGAGATGCTGCTCATGATTCGACAACAGTTGTTGACGAATTAATTGTCAACAGGCGTTGTCGAATTGGCCAGCTATGGGAAACCCGGGGATCCTCGGCGCGCGGACGTCAGTGGGGGGGCGGAATGATGCGCTCGCGCAGCGCGTCCCAGACGGGCGTCAGCCGGCCGGAGAGTGCGGGGAGCTTGCCGAGGTCCGTGTGGCTCTCGTCGGGGCTGTGGAAGTCAGAGCCGCGCGAGGCCAGGAGGCCGAATTCCAGGGCGGTCTCGGTGTACTTCGCGGCCTCGGCGGCCGTGTGGCTGCCGGTGACGACCTCGATGCCGCGGCCGCCATGGGCCATGAACTCGGTGATGAGCGCGTATTCCTCGGTCGGCGTGAAGTCGTAGCGGCCGGGGTGGGCGATGACGGCCACGCCGCCGGCCTGGGTGACCCAGCGCACGGCATCGGCGAGGCGCGCCCAGCGGTGGGGCACGAAGCCCGGCTTGCCCTCGGTGAGGAAGCGCCGGAAGACGTCGGGCACGTCCTGGCAATGGCCGGCGTCGACGAGGAAGCGGGCGAAGTGGGTGCGGGAGATCAGCTCCGGGTTGCCGACGTACTTCAGCGCGCCTTCGTAGGCGTCCTTGATGCCGACCTTGGCGAGGCCCTCCGCCATCTCGCGTGCGCGCTCGCCGCGGCCGCCGCGGGTCTCGCGCAGGCCCTGGACCAGCGCGGCGTCCTCGTGGTCGAAACCGAGCCCCACGATGTGCACGACGCGGCCCGCGAAGGTGACGGAGATCTCGCAGCCCGTCAGGTAGTGCATGCCCAGGCGGCCGGCCGCGGCGAGGGCGCGGGCCTGGCCGCCCACCTCGTCGTGGTCGGTCAGGGCCCACAGCTCGACGCCGTTGGCGTGCGCGCGGGTGGCGACGGCCTCCGGCTCCAGCGTGCCGTCAGACACCTTGGAGTGGCAGTGGAGGTCGGCGTTGCTCAGGGCATGGATGGTGTTCACGCCGCCATTCTAGGGGGCCGATGCGCGGGGCTCGCTGCGCTGCAGCAATGTCCCTGCACCCGCCGCGGCGGGGGGCGGGGGCTTCATGCGGGCGTCATGCGGGCTTCACGCGTGCCGGGCCGTGACCCGGAAGCTGCTGATCGCGGCGCTGAGCCCCACGGCCTGGTCCCGCAGGCTGCTGGCGGCGGCCGCGCCCTGCTCGACGAGGGCGGCGTTCTGCTGCGTCATCTGGTCGAGGTTGGTGATCGCCTGCCCCACCTCGTTGATGCTGGTGCTCTGCTCCTGCGTGGAGGCCGTGATCTCGCCCATGATGTCCGTGACCCGCTGCACGGAGCTCACGATCTCGTTCATGGTCGTGCCCGCGTCCTGCACCAGGCTGGCGCCGGCCTCGATGCGGTCCATGGAGCCGGTGATCAGCGTCTTGATCTCCTTCGCGGCCTCGGCGCTGCGCTGCGCGAGCGAGCGCACCTCGCCGGCCACGACCGCGAAGCCGCGGCCCTGCTCGCCGGCGCGCGCCGCTTCCACCGCGGCGTTCAGGGCGAGGATGTTGGTCTGGAAGGCGATGCCGTCGATCACGCCGATGATGTCGCCGATCTTGCGCGAGCTCGTGCTGATCTCGCCCATGGTCTGCACGACCTGCTGGACGACGTCGCCGCCGCGCTGTGCCACGCTGGACGCGCTGCTCGCGAGCTGGTTGGCCTGGCGGGCGGCGTCGGCGTTGTGGCGCACGTTCTCCGTCAGCTGCTCCATCGAGGAGGCGGTCTCCTCCAGGCTGGCGGCGGCCTGCTCGGTGCGGGACGAGAGGTCATGGTTGCCCGTCGCGACCTCCGAGGCCGCCACCTGGATGGACTCCGAGCCCTCGCGCACCTTGATCACGATGCTGCGCAGGCCCTCCTGCATGTGCAACAGGCTCGTGGACAGCGCGGTCAGCTCGTCCTTGCCCTCGATGTGCAGGTGCTCGTCGAGATTGCCGTTCTCCACGGCCGAGGCGAAGGCCATGCCCTGCTGGATGGGCAGCAGCAGCGAGTGGGCGATGCGCCAGCCGATGAAGGCCGCGAGGCCCATGCCGGCCAGCAGCGCGACGACGATGACCGTGGTGATGGTGCCGTAGACGCCGGCGATCTTGTCGTGGGCGATCTCGATGAAGCGGTCCACCGTCTTGAGTGCCTCCTCGAGGCCCTGCTCGGCCTGGTCGACGGCCTTCTTGGCCTCGCGCGGGGCGTCCCAGGCGCCTTTGAGGTCGCTGGCCATGTCGCCCTTGGAGAGCTGGGCCATGACCGGCACCATGCCGCTGCGGTAGGCGTCGAAGTTGCTGCGGATGGTGCCCAGGCCTTCCCGGACCTTGGGGTCCTTGACCCGCTGCTCGAGGTCCTTGAGCCCGGCGTCCGCGGACTTCATGGCGGCCTCCCAGCGCTCCTGGGCGCGCTTGAAGTCAGCCACGCCGATGGCGGCGAAGATCATGTCCTTCTCGTAGCGGCGCGCGGTGAGCATGCCGGCGCGCAGGTCGTCCACGCTGCGCAGCGAGGCGACGACGGAGGTGTTGAAAGTCTCGAAGGCACCGAACATGGCCCGGGTGGCCATCCAGCCGCCGCCGCCGAGCACCAGCATGAGCAGCACCATCAGGCCGAAGGCGAGGCCGAGGCGGGCCTTGATGGACAGTTGTCGCAGCATGGCGTCTCCTTGTTATTGCATGCGTCTAGGGCGCGCCACGCCTGATGTCGTCTCAGGCCGGACCGGGCGCGGCCCTCAAGCATGCGCCAGGCGCGACTTGGGCAGCAAGGAGAAAAGAGGGGGCGCGTGGCGCCAATCCTGCAGTGACCGACCGGGCGGTCTGTGCCGTGGGCGGCGGGCCGCCGGGCCTCAGACGATCGCCTCGACCACCATCTGCACGCGCTGCTGCCCCTGGTACTCGTCCAGGCTCAGCCGGTAGGCCATGCGGGCCTGCTCGGGCACCGGGTCGGTGTGACCGAACCAGATGGCGTCCCGCAGCAGGCCGCCCTGGCGCACCCGCAGCTTGAGGTGGCGCTCGCCCACGATGCGCTGCGCCACGATCTGCACCTCGTCGCAGAACAGCGGCGCCTCGAAGGCCTGGCCCCAGACCTGGGCGTCCAGCTCCTGCACCGTCTGCGCATTGAAGGCGTCGGGCGGCAGCGGGCCGTCGGTGCGCAGGGTGCGCTGCAAGGCGCCTTCGTCCAGCCATTCGGCGGCGACGGCGGTGAGCGCCTCGCGGAAGGGCTGCACGCCGCCCTCCGCCAGCGTACAGCCGGCCGCCATCGCATGGCCGCCGAACTTCTTGAGCAGATCAGGGTGGCGCTTGGAGATCAGGTCCAGGGCGTCTCGCAGGTGGAAGCCGGCGATGGAGCGCCCGGAGCCCTTGAGCTGGCCGTCCGCGCCGCGCGCCAGCACAAAGGTGGGGCGGTGGGCGGCGTCCTTGATGCGCGAGGCCACGATGCCGACGACGCCTTCGTGGAAGTCCTCGTCGAAGATCACCAGGGCCGGCGGCGTCTGCGTCTCGAGCTGGGTGCGCAGGCGGGCGAGCTGGGCCTCGGCCTGCTCGCGCATGCCGGCCTCGATCTCGCGGCGCTCGCGGTTGATGGTGTCCAGCAGCTGCGCCAGCTCGAGGGCGCGCGCGGGATCCTCGCAGAGCAGGCATTCGATGCCCACGGTCATGTCGGACAGCCGCCCGGCCGCGTTGATGCGCGGGCCCAGCGCGAAGCCGAGGTCGAAGGCATTGGCGCGCGCGGCATCGCGGCCCGCGGCCGTGAACAGCGCCGCCACGCCGGGCTGCATGCGGCCGTTGCGCATGCGGCGCAGGCCCTGCGCCACGAGGCGGCGGTTGTTGGCGTCCAGCCTGACGACGTCGGCCACGGTGCCCAGGGCGACGAGGTCCAGCAGGCCGTCGAGGCGCGGCTGCTCGCGCCCTTCGAAGGCGCCCCGGCGGCGCAGCTCGCTGCGCAGGGCGAGCAGCACGTAGAAGGCCACGCCCACGCCGGCGAGGTTCTTGCTCTCGAAGCCGCAGCCGGGCTGGCTCGGGTTGACCAGCGCGTCGGCCTGCGGCAGCTGCACGACGTCCTCCACCAGCGCCGGGAGGTGGTGGTCGGTGACCAGCACCTTGAGCCCCAGCGCCTTCGCGTGGGCCACGCCGGCCAGGCTGGCGATGCCGTTGTCCACCGTCATCAGCAGCTGGGGCTGCAGCGGCAGGGCCAGCTCGACGATGGCCGGCGTGAGGCCGTAGCCGTGGATGGCGCGGTCCGGCACGACGTAGTGCAGGGTGTCAGGTCTTGCCCCCAGCAGGCCGAGGCCGCGCAGGGCGACGGCGCAGGCGGTGGCGCCGTCGCAGTCGTAATCGGCGACAAGGCAGATGCGGTCGCCGGCCTGCACGGCATCCGCCAGCAGCGCCGCGGCGGCCTCGATGCCCTTGAGGCCCTCGGGCGGGAGCAGCTTGTCCAGGCCGGCATCGAGCTCGTCGGCGCTGCGGACGCCGCGGGCGGCGAAGAGCCGGGCCAGCAGCGGCGTAAAGCCGGCCTGCTCCAGGGTCCAGGCCGCACGGGGCGGGGCGTCGCGGGTCACGAGGGTGGGGGCGGTGCTCACAGGCGCTCCAGCAGGCGGTTGGACAGGCCGCGGGCCGGGCGCAGGGCGGCAAGCAGGCGTTCGGGCCAGCGGCGGGGCCGAGGCTGCAGCGTGGCGGCCAGGCGTTCGCCGGCGAGGCTCAGCGTGGCGGTGCCGGCTCGCAGCGCGGGCACAAGCGGGCGCAGGCGCTCGGCGTCGAGCGCGCGCCAGGCCTCGGCCCAGGCGGCCCAGTCACCGCTGATCCAGGCGGCGCGCAGCCGCTCGTCGACCTCCACCCCTGCGGACAGGGCCTGACGGGGCGCGGGGCCGCAGCCCCAGATCCAGACGCTGTTGATCGGCCGCTGCCCCTCGGCCTCTCGGGCGGCATTGAGCGGGTGCCCATGCAGCGTCATCTGGGCCTCCATCTGCAGGCGGCGCAGCAGGCGCGGCTCCGGCAGCCAGGCATCGACATTGCGATGGATGACGCGGTCCAGGCTCGCCGTGGGCAGGCCCGCCAGCTGCTCGTGGGCCAGGAACCACTGGCCGGGCGCGAGATGGCGGCGGGTCCAGCCCTCGTCCTCGGGGAACAGCGGGGCGAGGGCGTCGAAGAAGGCCTGCGACCGGGCCTCGTCGAGGTCCAGGGCCGCCGGGTCCAGCGCCGTGACCTGGTCACTGCCGACATCGCAGTGCAGGGGGGTGAGTCGTGCCCAGGCGAGCGCGCCGGGCGCCTGCCCCGCCTGCGCCAGCGCCCACGCGGCCAGCGGGGCGGGCGTGTCGGGGGGCAGGCCGCACAGCGAGGCCAGCAGGCGTTCGTGCGGCAGCTCGAGGCTGTACTCGTCGGGCGCGCCCGTCTCGAGCGGGGCGGTACCGCCCGCCAGGCCGCCCGGGGTGAGGAAGGCCAGGGCGCTGTCCAGGGCCGGCAGGGAGAGTTCCGCCAGCGCGGCCAGGGCCTGCGGATCCGCGGCGCTGGCATAGGGAATCACGAGATGCATGGGGCGGATTATCCGGTCTCGCGCCAGGGGGCACCGGCGCGCTGTCATCGGCCGGCCATGTTCCCGACATGCCGGCGACACCTGCCAGGCGCAAGCTGCCGGGCATGCCGCACGACACCCTTCTGGCGCGCGTCGCCACGCTGGTTCCCGCTGTCGCAGTCCCGCCGGCGCCCCGCGAGCCGGGCGGGACGGACGAACCGCGGCCCCGCCTGCGGGTGCGGACCGTCTGGATCTCCGACCTGCACCTGGGCACGCCGGGCTGCCAGGCGGGCCACCTGCTGGAGTTCCTGCGCGCGGTGGAGTGTGAGCAGCTCTTCCTCGTGGGCGACATCATCGACGGCTGGCAGCTGCGGCGCAGCTGGTACTGGCCGCAGGCCCACAACGACGTCGTGCAGAAGCTGCTGCGCAAGGCGCGCAAGGGCTGCCGCGTGATCTTCATCCCCGGCAACCACGACGAGTTCGCCCGCAAGTATGTGCAGCACAGCTTCGGCGGCATCGAGGTGGCCGAGGACTGGATTCACGAGACCGCCGACGGCCGCAAGCTCTGGATCACGCACGGCGACCTCTTCGATGGCGTGATCCAGTGCGCCAAGTGGCTGGCGCACGTGGGGGATTCGCTCTACGAGTTCACGCTGCGGCTGAACCGCCACCTCAACCGCCTGCGGGCGCGGATGGGGTTGCCGTACTGGAGCCTGTCCCGCTACCTCAAGCTCAAGGTCAAGCGCGCCATGAGCTATGTCTCCCAGTTCGAGGAGGCGGTGGCCCGCGAGGCCCGGCGCCGCGGGGTGCACGGGGTGGTCTGCGGGCACATTCACCATGCCGAACTGCGCGAGATCGACGGTGTGCTCTACGCCAACGACGGCGACTGGGTCGAGAGCCTCACGGCCCTGGTCGAGCACCCGGACGGGCGGCTGGAGATCCTGGACTGGACGGCCTTCAGCCAGCGCGGCGACGCGGCATGCGAGGATCGCACGGTCACCGCGCCTGCCGGACCCCCTGCCGACCGGCGTCATGCGCCTGTCACGATGCCTTCATAAAGTGAGGCCATGACCCTGATGCCATCCGCCCTGCTGAACCGCGAACAAGCCATCCTGGAATTCAACGCCCGGGTGCTGGCCCAGGCGCAGCGCGAGGACGTGCCCCTGTTGGAGCGGCTGCGCTATGTGTGCATCGTGTCGTCCAACCTGGACGAGTTCTTCGAGGTGCGCTTCGCCGACATGCTGGACGCCGCCCGCGAGCCGGGCAGCGCCGTGAGCAACCGCGACATCGAGCGCGTGGCCGGCGAGGCCCATGCGCTGATCGACCGCCAGTACGACGTGTTCAACGAGCAGATCATGCCCAGGCTCCTGGAGCAGGGCATCGTGATCCACAACCACGCCGATCGTGACGAGGCGCAGCGACACTGGGTCTCCCGCTTCTTCGAGCGCGAGGTCAAGCCCCTGCTGGTGCCCGTGGGCCTGGACCCGGCCCATCCCTTCCCGCAGGTGGCCAACAAGTCCCTGCACTTCGTGGTGAGGCTCTCGGGCAAGGATGCCTTCGGGCGCGACAACCGCATCGCCATCGTCAAGGTGCCGCGCGTGCTGCCGCGCGTGATCAAGCTGCCGGCGCAGATCAGCGGCGGGCGGCAGGTCTTCGTGCTGCTGACCAGCGTGATCCGCGCCCACCTGGAGGACCTGTTCCCGGGGCGGCAGGTGGAGTCCTTCTCGCAGTTCCGCGTGACCCGCGATTCGGATCTGGAGGTGGACGAGGAGGAGGTGGCCAATCTGCGCCACGCCCTGCGCTCGGGCCTCACCACGCGCCACTTCGGCCGCGCCGTGCGCCTGGAGGTGGTCAACAGCTGCCCCGAGGAGCTGTCGCGCTTTCTGCTGGAGCAGTTCCAGCTGCCGCACGCGGCCCTGTACCGCGTCAACGGGCCGGTGAACCTGGTGCGGCTCAACGAGCTGATCGACCTGACCGACGCGCCCGAGCTGCGCTTCCCGCCCCACGAGCCCCTGTGGCCGCAGGCCAGCCTGCCGCGCCAGAAGCGCTGCTTCGAGCGCCTGCGCAAGGGCGACGTGCTGCTTCACCATCCCTTCGAGAGCTTCGAGCCCGTCGTGCAGTTCCTGCGCGAGGCCGTCGAGGATCCGGACGTGCTGGCCATCAAGCAGACCATCTACCGCACGGGCAGCCAGTCCGTGCTGATGGACCTGCTGATCGAGGCGGCCCGCCGTGGCAAGGAGGTGATGGCGGTGGTGGAGCTCAAGGCCCGCTTCGACGAGGAGGCCAACATCAACTGGGCGGAGCGGCTGGAGGCCGTCGGCGCGCAGGTGGTCTACGGCATCGTCGGCTTGAAGACCCACGCCAAGATGCTGCTGGTGACGCGGCGCGAGGGCAAGCCCGGCGGCAAGCACGTGCTGCGTCGCTATGCCCATCTCTCGACGGGCAACTACAACCCCAAGACCGCGCGGCTGTACACCGACATTGGCTGCCTCACCGCCGACCCGGACCTCACGTCCGACATCGACAACGTCTTTCGCCAGCTGGCCTCGCTGGGCAAGGCGCGGCCGGCGAAGCGCCTGCTGCTGGCGCCCTTCCACATGCACGAGCGCATGGTGGCCTCCCTCGCCCAGGTCGAGCAGGCCGCGCGCGAAGGCCGGACGGCGCGGGTGGTGCTCAAGGTCAATGCGCTGACGGATGCCGAGCTGATCCATGCGCTGCTGCGCTGTGGCCAGGCGGGCGCGGACATCGACCTCATCGTGCGCGGCGCCTGCATGCTGCCGCCGCAGCTGCCGGGCATCTCCGACCGCATCCGGGTGCGCTCGGTGGTGGGGCGCTTCCTGGAGCACTCGCGGGTGAGCTATTTCCGCTGGGGCGACGGCGAGGACGACGAGGCGCTGTACCTGTCGAGCGCCGACTGGATGAGCCGCAACATGTTCCGCCGCATCGAGGTGGCGTGGCCGGTGCTGGATGCGAAGCTGCGCCAGCGGCTCATCGACGAGACGCTGCAGCCCTATCTGCATGACAGTCTCGATGCCTGGGAGCAGCTGCCGGACGGGCACTACCGCCGCATCGAGGGGCCCGGGCTGAGCGCCCAGCAGGCGCTGATGCGCCGTTACGCCGTCGAGTGATCGCCGGGCGCGTCCGTGCGCCCGGCCCCGTTCACGCCTGCAGGACCAGCTTCAGCCGGCCCAGCTTGCGCCAGGCCTCCAGCTCCTCGTTGAGCAGGTACAGCGCGCGGGGATGCGCCTCCGCCCAGCCCTCGCTCATGCGCACCGTGACCTGATCCCCGTCGCGCAGCAGGCGCATGGCCTGCACGTCGATCGGCTGGCGCGCGTGGCACTTGATGAGCGCCAGGCGCAGCGCCAGCAGCTGCCAGAGCAGGGTCTCGTCCTGCAGCTCCGTCTCGAGCTTGCGCAGGCCGCCGCGCTGGCCGAGCGCGAGATCGCCCAGGCGGTGCAGCTGGTTCTGCGAGAAGCCGGGGGCGTCGACATGCGCGAGCAGGTAGGCGCTGTGGCGGTGGTGGTCATGGTGCGAGACCATCATGCCGATCTCGTGCAGCCGGGCCGCCCAGGCCAGCTCGCGCTGGCGCTCGCGCTCGGCCTTGGGCGCCAGCTGCTGGTGCAGATGCAGGGTCAGGTCTTGCACGCGCTGGGCCTGCTCGGTGTCCACGCCGAAGCGCAGTTGCAGGGCTGCCACGGACTGGTCGCGCATGTCCCGGCCGCGGCTCAGCTCGCCCTGGCTGGCCTGCAGGCGCTCCGCGAGGTCGAACACCACGCCCTGGCGCAGCGCGCCCTTGGCCGGCTGCAGGCGCTCGATCTGGAACTGCGTCAGGAGCGTGTAGAGGATGCACAGGCCGCCGCCGACGACGGCACGTCGGTCGTCCTTGAGGCCCGGCAGGTCGAGGGCGTCCATGTGCCCGGCGGCCAGGCAGCGCTCGATGCACCAGCGCAGCGCCTCGGGCGTGATCGAGCCGTCGGTGACGCCGCTGGCCGCCAGCAGCTGCGAGACGGCGCCCACCGTGCCCGAGGAGCCCAGCGCCTCCTGCCACACCGGCTGCGAGCGCTCGCGGGCGAAGAGGTTCAGCGCCTCCTCCAGCTCGGCGCCCGCGGCGACCTGTGCGGCGCGGAAGGCTTCCGGCGTGAACCGGCCGTCCGGGAAATAGCGCAGGGAGAGGCTCACGCTGCCGATCTGGAAGGACTCGGCCTTCAGCGGCTTGCGGCCCAGGCCCAGGATCATCTCGGTGGAGCGGCCGCCGATGTCGATCACCAGGCGCGGCCGCTCGGAGGGCTGCAGCCGCGCCACGCCCGCGAAGATCAGCCGGGCTTCCTCACGGCCGGAGATCACCTCGATGCCGTGCCCCAGTGTCTTCTGGGCCGTCGCGAGGAAGGCGTTGCGGTTGCGGGCCTCGCGCAGCGTCTGCGTCGCCACGGCACGCACGCGGGCGGCGGGGAAGTCCCGCAGGTGCTCCGCGAAGCCGGCCAGGCAGTCCAGGCCGCGCTGCATGGCTTCGTCGGTCAGCATGCCGTCGGCATCCAGGCCGGCGCCCAGGCGCACGGTCTTCTTCAGGTAGAGCTGGCGCTTGTACTGGCCGCGGTGCAGCTGGGCGATCTCCAGCCGGAAGCTGTTGGAGCCCATGTCGATGGCGGCCAGGGGCTCGCCAGCGCCGGCGGACGGGGCGGGCAGGGATTCGGAACGGAGCGCATTCATGGCGCAGGATTGTCGCGGCGGAAGGGGCCTGTCTTTGTGTAAGAACGCCGCTTTTGTGTCAGCGGTGTGGTGGCCGGCACGAAGCGCCCCTGCGCAACGGCCCAGGGGCGGCCACGCGCCTGTCATGCGGGCAGCGCACGCGCCGGGCGAGGGCCATTGACAGGTCTGAGAGAATCCCGGGATGTGCAAACCCTGAAGGCGCGCCACCCTGGTGCGCCTTTCGTTGTCGGGCGCCGGGAGTTGCGGCGCGCCACGCTTCACGCATGACCCTCACCTACATCCTGCTCGCGACCTTCGTCGGCGGCCTGCTCTCCGTGCTGATCGCCGCCAGCCTGACGGTGGCCCTGCTCGGGCGCGTCGTGCGCCACCTGGTGAGCCTCTCCACCGGCGTGCTGCTGGCCACGGCCCTGCTGCACGTGCTCCCCGAGGCCTTCGAGCGCCAGGCCAGCCCGCATGCGCTGTTCATGACGCTGCTGGGCGGGCTGATGTTCTTCTTCCTGCTGGAGAAGGCGGAGCTGTACCGCCACACGCACCACCACGAGGGCGATGGCCACCACCACCATCACCACTTCGATGCCGAGCAGGCGGGGCGGGGCGGGCTCTCGGTGCTGGTGGGGGACAGCATCCACAATTTCTGCGACGGCCTGATCATCGCGGCGGCCTTCCTGGCCGATCAGCACCTGGGCTGGGTGACGGCGGCGGCCATCGTCGCCCACGAGATCCCGCAGGAGGTGGGCGACTACATCGTGCTGCTCAACGCCGGCTTCAGCCGCGGCAAGGCGCTGCTGTTCAACGCGCTGTCGGGCCTGGCCGCCGTGCTGGGCGGCCTGCTGGGCTACTTCATCGTCGGGCCCTGGGAGTCGATGTTCCCGTATCTGCTGGTGCTCGCCTCCAGCAGCTTCATCTACGTGGCCGTGGCGGACCTGATTCCCCAGCTGCAGCGCCGCCTGCCCTGGAAGGAGACGGCCGCGCAGCTGTTCTGGCTGGCCGCGGGCATGGGCTTCATCGTGCTGGTGCTGGGCAGCCGCCACTGACGTGAAAAAGCCCGCCGACGGGGCGGGCTTCGGGGCGGCGCGGGCCGGGCTTCAGCGCACCACGAGGACCGGGATGGTCGAGTGGGTCAGCACCTTCTGCGTCTCGCTGCCCAGCAGCAGGGCCTGCACGCCGCGGCGGCCGTGCGAGGCCATCACCACCAGATCGGCCTCGACGCGCTTGGCGTGCTCGATGATGGCCTCCCACGGGTGCAGGGCCTCGATGCTGTGCGCCTCGGCGGGCACGCCGGCCTTCTCGGCGGCCGCCAGGACAGTCTTCAGGCGGCCCTGGGCGATGCGCTCCTGGGCGTCGAAGAACTCCTGCGGCGGCGTCGGCTGCATCTCGGACACGGCGCTGTAGGGGAAGGGTTCCTTCACGCTGATCGCGAAGATCTTGGCGCCCAGCTCCTGGGCCAGGGCGAGGGCCTGTTCGAGGGCCTTGGCGGTGATGTCGGAACCGTCGGTCGGGACGATGATGCGCTTGTACATGCGAGCCTCCTGTGAGCTGAACCTGAAAGCCTTGGGTGAAGACCTCGCCGGGCTTCTTCGGCCACCGTGTGGGGGGCTGCCGAAGTCCGGTGCTGATGCGTCAAGTGTTGCTGTTCAGTAGGCGGCGGCGCTTGCGCTATGTCAAGGCTCCGGCGGGCTTCGCCGCGGCGGCAACAGGGGCTCAGCCCTGGGCCACGGGCCGGCGCGGGTCCGCCGACCATTCGCTCCAGGAGCCCGGGTACAGGCGCGAGCCGTGCAGGCCGGCGTGCTCCATGGCCAGCAGGTTGTGGCAGGCCGTGACGCCCGAGCCGCACTGGTGCACCACCTCCGGCGCCGCGAAGGGGGGCAACAGGGCCTCGAACTCGGCACGCAGCGCCTCCGCGGGCTTGAAGCGGCCGTCGGCCTGCAGGTTGTCCTTGAAGAAGCGGTTCAGCGCGCCGGGGATGTGGCCGGCCTGCCGGTCCAGCGGCTCGACCTCGCCGCGGAAGCGCTCGCCTGCGCGGGCATCCAGCAGGCGCACGCGGCCCAGCCGGGCCTGCAGGGCGTCGGCATTCAGCGAGGGCGCGAGGGGGGCGCTCGCCTGGAAGCTGCCAGGCTGCGCAGTCGGCACCTCGGTGACGAGCGCGCCGCCAGCGGCCTGCCAGGCGGCGATGCCACCGTCTAGCACGGCGACGGCCTCGTGCCCCAGCCAGCGCAGCATCCACCACACGCGCGCGGCGTACATGCCGCCCTGGCCGTCATAGGCCACCACCTGCTGGCCGGGCTCCAGGCCGAGCGCCGCCAGGCGCTGGGCGAAGGCACTCGGCTCGGGCAGGGGATGGCGGCCGGTGAAGACCTGACCCTCGCCCGCCCTCGGGCCGCTGAGGTCGCGGTCCAGGTGCAGGTAATGGGCGCCGGGCAGGTGGCCGGCGGCATAGGCGCGTTCGCCGGCGGCGGTGTCGGCCAGGTCGAAACTCACGTCGAGCAGCAGGGGCGGGCGGGCGCCGGCCCGCAGCGCTTGCAGGTCCTCGGCGGAGATCAGGGTCGTGTGGCTCATGATTCGGTCGCGGGATGGGAGCTGTCGGGGGGAAGGCTGCGATGGCGCAGCAGCGTGGCCGCAAGGCCGGCGCCGACGATCAGCAGCATGCCCAGTATCGCAGCGGGGTTCAGGCGCTCGTCGAAGACCCAGACGCCGTAGAGGCAGGAGAAGACGATGCCCAGGTACTGCAGGCTGGCATTCACCAGCGTGCGGCCCTTGCGGTAGGCCGCGGTCATCAGCAGCTGCGCGGCGGTGGCGAGCAGGCCCACCGCCAGCAGCAGCGCGAGCCCGCGGGCGCTGTGCGCGTGCCAGGCCTGCGGCTGGCCCCATTGCTGCACCCCGTTCACCAGGGCGCCGGCCACCGCGCCGCCGCAGGAGAAGTAGAAGACGATGCGGTACTCCGGCTCACCCGCCCGGCCGAGGGCCGTCACCTGCAGGTAGGCCAGCGCCGACAGCATGCCCGACAGCAGCCCGACAAGCCCGTGCCAGGCCTGGTCCTGCTGCATGCTGGGGCGCAGCACCAGGGCCACGCCGAGGAAGCCGACCAGCACGGTGGCGATGAGCCGCCCGTCCGCCGCCCGCCCGCCCATCAGCACGGCGCCGCCGATCAGGAACAGCGCCATCCACACGGAGGACATGTAGTTCAGCGTCATGGCCGTCGGCAGGGGCAGCTTGCCGATGGCATAGAACCACAGCGACAGCGCGATGACCCCGGAGAGGCTGCGCCAGAAGTGCATGGCCGGCACGGCGGTGCGCAGGCTCAGCCCGCGCGCGAGCACGAGGCTTCCCACCATCGCCACGCCGACGAGGCCGCGGTACATGACGATCTCACCCGCGCCGTACTCGGCCGAGGCCAGCTTCACGCACACGCCCATGGTGGCGAACAGCAGGGTGGCCAGGGCCATCATGAGGGAAGCGGGCATCGTGCGGCGGACTGTATCGGCAAAGAAAAACCGCCCAGGGCGCGGGGCCGATGGGCGGTTGGCGGACGCGTGGGCGTCAGAACTTCATCTCGCGGCGGTACCACTCATGGAAGTGCTTCATGCCGTCCTCCATGGGGCTCTGGTAGGGGCCGACCTCGTTGTCGCCGCGGTCCATCAGGGCCTTGCGGCCCCAGTCCATGCGCAGCGCGATCTCGTCGTCCTCGATGCAGGTCTCCATGTAGGCGGCCTGGTTGGCCTCGACGAACTCGCGCTCGAAGGCGGCGATTTCCTCGGGGTAGTAGAACTCGACGATGTTGGTCGTCTTCTGCGGACCCTTGGGGTGCAGGGTCGAGACCACGAGCACGTGCGGGTACCACTCGACCATGATGTGCGGGTACAGCGTCAGCCAGATCGCGCCCTGCTCGGGCGGCTGGCCGTTGCGGAAGCCCAGCACCTGCTGGTGCCACTTCTTGTAGACGGGCGAGCCCGGCGTCTTCAGGTCCTTGTGGATGCCGACGGTCTGCACCGAGTGGTTGGTGCCGAACTCCCAGGCGAGGTCGTCACAGGTGACGAACTGGCCGAGGCCCGGGTGGAAGGGGCCGACGTGGTAGTCCTCGAGGTAGACCTCGATGAAGGTCTTCCAGTTGTAGTCGCACTCGTGGACCTGGACCTTGTCGAGCACATAGCCGCTGAAGTCGAGATCGCGGGCCTTGGCGATGCGCGAGAGCTCGCCGGCGATGTCGCGGCCGTTGTCCTCGAACAGCAGGCCGTTCCATTCCCGCAGCTGGTAGCGGTTCAGGTGCTGGCAGGGGTCGTGGTCGAAGTGCGGGGCGCCGACGAGCGTGCCCTTGAGGTCGTAGGTCCAGCGATGCAGCGGGCAGACGATGTTGCTCTTCGTGTTGCCACGGCCGCGCAGCATCACCGCCTGGCGGTGGCGGCAGACGTTGGAGATCAGCTCGATGCCGTCGGGCGTGCGCACGAGCGCGCGCCCCTCGCCCTCCTGGGGCAGGGCGTGGTAGTCGCCGACCTCGGGCACGCTCAGGGCATGGCCAAGGTAGCGGGGTCCGGCCTGGAAGATGAGTTCAAGTTCCCTGCGGAACAAGCCCTCGTCGAAGTAGGAAGAAACCGGCAGCTGGGTAACGCTGCTGTCAAGCGCTGAGAGAGTGAGGCTCAGGTCGGACATGATCCAAGAGGGTCTCCAAGAAACCAATGTCAACCCCCCGGGCCCGTCACCAGGGCGACGACCGCGTGGGTTGCGTCTGAGGGTGCGGAACCGGGTTTGTGTCAAAAAGCCCGGCCGATCGCAGCGCGACTGCCGGGCTCCCAAGGCTCGCGACCCATCATGGCGGGCGGCGGGCGAGGGCGGGATTGTAGCCGGGGTCGGGCGTGCCTGCCTGCTGAGCTGGATCAACCATGAGGGGCTTTGGCCGGTACGCACTCGTTACATTGCTCCAAATGGATCCGGCCGCGCCATGTTGGCACCCCACTACAATGCGCCTTTCGCATTTCTATGAGCAAAGTCACAGCGACTCCCCATCCGGCCCCCGGCAGTCCCGACGCGGCGGCCCTGGATCTCAGCTACGAGCAGGCGCTCGGGGAGCTGGAGCGACTCGTGGCTGCAATGGAGGCGGGGCAGTTGCCCCTGGATCAGCTCCTGGACAGCTACCGTCGCGGTGCGACGCTCCTGGCCCTGTGCCGGGACCGCCTGCAGGCCGTCGAGCAGCAGGTCAAGGTGCTTGAGACGGGCGAGATGCGTCCGTGGGAGGACGAATAACGAATGGATGCAGGCGTGTTTGATCAATGGGCCGCGCGCAGTCTGGCGCAGGTGGAACAGGCATTGGATGAATGGACGCCGGCCGATGCCCCGGCAGGTCTCGGCGAGGCCATGCGCTATGCCGTGCTTGGCGCCGGCAAGCGGCTGCGCCCGCTCCTGGTGCTTGCAGCGGCCGAGGCGGCCCAGTCGTCGTGCGAGGCTGCGCTGCGTGCCGCCTGCGCGGTCGAGCTGATCCACGCCTACTCCCTGGTCCATGACGACATGCCCTGCATGGACAACGACGTCCTGCGCCGCGGCAAGCCCACGGTGCACGTCCAGTTCGGCGAGGCCCAGGCCATGCTGGCGGGCGACGCCATGCAGGCCCTGGCCTTCGAGGTGCTGACGCCCGACGGCGGCATGGACGCCGCCCTGCAGGCCCGCCTGTGCCGCCTGCTGGCCCGCGCTTCCGGCCATGCCGGCATGGCGGGGGGGCAGGCCATCGACCTCGCCAGCATCGGCAAGTCCCTCGACGAGACCGCCCTGCGCGACATGCACCGCCGCAAGACGGGCGTGCTGCTGCAGGCCAGCGTGCTGATGGGCGCCGCCTGCGGCGACGTCTCCGGCGCGGCCTGGCAGTCGCTCAGCGACTACGGCGCGGCCCTGGGGCTCGCGTTCCAGGTCGTGGACGACATCCTGGACGTCACCCAGGACTCCGCCGTGCTCGGCAAGACCGCCGGCAAGGACCAGGCCTGTGACAAGCCCACCTACGTGAGCCTGATGGGCCTCGACGGTGCCCGCGCCTACGCCGAGCAGCTGCGGGCCCAGGCCCATGCGGCTCTCGCCGCCAGCGGCCTCGAGAACACCGCCTGGCTCAGCGTGCTGGCCGACAAGGTCGTGGACCGCGACAACTGACCCAAGAAGAAGAGCAGGGTTCCCTCATGAGCTTTCCCTTGCTGCAGACCATTGACAGCCCCGCTGACCTGCGTCGCCTCCCGCGTGCGCAGCTCAAGCAGCTGGCGGACGAGCTGCGCGCCTATGTGCTGGAGAGCGTGTCCAAGACGGGCGGCCACCTGGGCTCCAACCTGGGCACGGTCGAGCTGACCGTTGCGCTGCACTACGTCTTCAACACGCCGGAAGACCGCCTCGTGTGGGACGTGGGCCACCAGACCTACCCCCACAAGGTGCTGACGGGTCGCCGCGACCGCATGCCCGGCCTGCGCCAGCTTGGCGGCATCAGCGGCTTCCCGCGCCGCGACGAGAGCGAGTACGACACCTTCGGGACCGGCCATTCCTCCACCTCGATCTCGGCCGCGCATGGCATGGCCATGGCGGCCAAGATCAAGGGCGAGGACCGCAAGGCCGTGGCCATCATCGGCGACGGTGCCATGACGGCCGGCATGGCCTTCGAGGCCCTCAACAACGCGGGCGTCGCGCACGGTGGCCTGATGGGCGACGTGCTGGTGATCCTGAACGACAACGACATGTCGATCAGCCCGCCCGTCGGCGCCCTCAACAAGTACCTGGCCCGCCTGATGAGCGGCAGCTTCTATGCCGCCGCCCGCGAAGGCGCCAAGAGCGTGCTCAAGAACACGCCCCTGTACGAGTTCGCCCGCCGCTTCGAGGAGCACACCAAGGGCATGGTCGTGCCCGGCACGATCTTCGAGGAGTTCGGCTTCAACTACGTGGGCCCGATCGACGGCCACGACCTCGACTCGCTCATCCCCACGCTCGAGAACCTGCGCGACCGCGGCGGCCCGCAGTTCCTGCACGTGGTCACGAAGAAGGGCGCCGGCTACAAGCTCGCCGAGGCCGACCCGGTCAAGTACCACGCCGCCTCGGGCAAGTTCGACCCGGCGGTGGGCTTCGTCAAGTCGGCCACGCCGGCCAAGCCGACCTTCACCCAGATCTTCGGCGAGTGGCTCTGTGACATGGCCGAGCAGGACCCGCGCCTCGTCGGCATCACGCCGGCCATGCGCGAGGGCTCGGGCATGGTGGAGTTCCACAAGCGCTTCCCCACGCGCTACCACGACGTCGGCATTGCCGAGCAGCATTCGGTGACCTTCGCCGCGGGCCTGGCCTGCGAGGGCCTGAAGCCCGTGGTGGCGATCTACTCGACCTTCCTGCAGCGCGCCTATGACCAGCTGGTCCATGACGTCGCCCTGCAGAACCTGGACGTGCTCTTCGCACTCGACCGCGCCGGCCTCGTGGGCGCGGACGGCGCCACGCACGCCGGCAACTACGACATCGCCTTCACCCGCTGCATCCCGCTCATGAGCGTGCTGACCCCGGCGGACGAGAACGAATGCCGCCAGGCGCTCTACACCGGCTACCAGCACGTGGGCCCGGTCACGGTGCGCTACCCGCGCGGTGCCGGCGTGGGCACGGCTATCGAGAAGGACATGCAGGCCTGGCCCTGGGGCAAGGGCGAGATCCGTCGCGAGTCCGGCAAGGCCCAGGGCCGTGCGGGCGCGCCGCGCATCGCCATCCTGGCCTTCGGCACGGTGCTCTACCCGGCGCTGCAGGCCGCCGAGCAGCTGGACGCCACGGTGGCCAACATGCGCTTCGTGAAGCCGCTCGATGTGGACCTCGTCCGCCAGCTGGCCGAGAGCCACGACGCTTTCGTGACCGTCGAGGAAGGCTGCATCATGGGCGGCGCCGGCAGTGCCGTGATGGAGGCCCTGCAGGCGATGGGCCTGAACCTGCCCGTGCTGCAGCTGGGCCTGCCTGACCAGTTCGTCGAGCATGGCGACCCGGCCAAGCTGATGGCCCAGTGCGGGCTCGATGCCGCCGGCATCGCCCAGTCCATCCTGCAGCGTTTCGGCGCGCGACCCGAGCTGCTGCGCCCGGCCGCGAACGAGTGAGGCGGGGCCCGGGCCGCGGCTCGCGCGGCCGCCGCCTGAAGTCACGCGGTCGGCGTTTTTAGAGACCTTGCCCGCACGGGGTTTCCCCTGGCCGTGTCATGCTTGCGGCTTCCGGCGCCATCCCGGCCGGCCGCTCCAGAATTCTATGAACCAAGTCACCAGCAGCCTCCACATCCCCGACACCCAGAGCGAGCGCGACGAGCGCCACCTCGTGATCCAGCGCGTCGGGGTCAAGGAGGTGCGCTATCCGCTGCAGCTGCGCCTGGGCAAGGATGCCCAGCCGACCGTCGGGACCTGGGCGCTGGACGTGCTGCTGCCGGCCGAGAAGAAGGGCACGCACATGTCCCGCTTCGTGGCCTGGCTGGATGCGCTGAAGGACCCGCTGGACGCCGGCGTGCTGCGCAGCCTGCACGAGCAGATGCTGGCGAAGCTGGAGGCGCGCGACGGCCGCATCGAGGTGCGATTCACCTTCTTCCTGCGCAAGCGGGCGCCGGTGTCGGGCATCGAGAGTCTGCTCGACTACGAAGGCGCCTTCATCACCGAGACCCGTGACGGCCGCAGCCGTGTGTGGCTGGAAATCGCGGCGCCGGTGAAGAGCCTGTGCCCCTGCTCCAAGGAAATCTCCGACTACGGCGCCCACAACCAGCGCTCGCGGGTCACCATCCGCGTCGAGCTGCTCGACGACAGTCTGGGCCTGGCCGAGCTGGTCCGTGTGGCCGAGCAGAGCGCTTCCAGCGAGATCTGGCCGCTGCTCAAGCGCGCCGATGAGAAGTGGATCACCGAGCACGCCTACGAGAACCCCAAGTTCGTCGAGGACCTCGTGCGCGACGTGGCCCTGCGGCTGAATGCCGAGCCGCGCATCGGCGCCTACCGGGCCGAGGTCGAGAACTTCGAGTCCATCCACAACCACAGCGCCTACGCCTGCATCGAGCGCTGCTGAGGCCGCCGACGGTGGCCCGGACACCACAGCCGGGTCTCGGGACTTGCCCGAAGCTGCACCGCGAACGGTGACATTCGGCCGCTCCGCCCCCCGGAGCGGCCGAATTTTCTTCGGCGCCCCGTCCAGTCCAATCAAGGACCAGCTGGGCCCGGGGTCTGCGGGTCATCACGGAGGAGCGTCTGTGCGCTCATCGCCCAGCGACCATGGCTAGGCGGGCATGCCCGCGCCCGCGTTCGTCAATGGCGAACATGACGTTCGTCACGGGGCGCGGTTAGCGCAGTTCCTGCCGGTCCGCCAGGGGGCTGGGCCGCGAACGTGGCACGCCGGCCTCACTGTTTTGCTGCCGGAACTCAGCGAAACATTCGGCGCCCGTCTCCAAAGAATGGCGACGCCAGACAGCGGAACTCTCGAAGTCCGCGTGTGGCAAGCGCCGCATCGGTCGCCCGACCGGTGCATGGGACGAGGGACAGGCCACGCCGAGCGCGGGCCTCACGCAGGAGTACTTCCAATGAATCAGTCGTTGAGCCAGCGCCCGCGCTGGGTTCTGGGTGCCGTGGCCGCTGCGGCCCTGGCGTGCACGGCCGCCGTGGCGGACGAAGCCCCCAAGCAGCTGGAGCGCGTCGTCATCGTCGGCTCGAACCTCAAGCGCATCGACGCCGAAGGCCCGTCGCCGATCCAGGTGTACAAGCGCGCCGACATCGAGGCCACCGGGGCCACCACGCTGGTGGACGCGCTCTTCACCATGAGCTCGACCACCGGCGGCTTCGACGGCAGCGACAGCAACTCCTTTGCCCCCGGCGCCGCGGCCGTGGCGCTGCGCGGCATGGGCGAGAAGAACGTGCTCGTGCTGCTGAACGGCCGTCGCCTGGCCAACTATGGCTTTGCCCAGGGCACCGACTCGACCTTCGTGGACCTGAACAGCCTGCCGCTGTCGGCCATCGACGAAATCCAGGTCCTGCGTGACGGGGCGTCCGCCATCTACGGCTCGGACGCCGTGGCGGGCGTGATCAACTTCGTCACCCGTCGAGACTTCAAGGGCCTGGAGCTGGGGGCCAAGTACTCGCAGAACACGGCCGGGGACCTGAAGACCGGCTCGGCCAATCTGACGGCGGGCTTTGGCGACCTCGCCCGCGACCGCTTCAACCTGCTGGCCACGCTGGACCTGTTCCAGCGCGGTGCCAAGATCGCCGGCAAGCACGAGTTCACCCGCACCAATGACCTGCGCCCCCTCGGCGGCCAGGACAACCGTGCCACCACGCGGGGCCCGGGCTCCTACTACAACGCGGGGACGGGCGCGCGCCATGCCATGCCGGGTTGCGTCGCACCGTCCGTCGTGGAGGTGGATGACCGGGGCGATGAATACTGCCGCACGGACGTGGACCCGGCGACCCAGCTCTCGCCCCGGCTGAACCGGGCCACCGGCATCGTCGTCGGCACCCTGGAACTCGGCAAGGACACGCAGCTCTTCGGTGAGCTCTCGCTGAACCGCAACAAGGCGACCTGGGCCGACGGCTTCCAGAGCATCGAGACCTACCAGGCCGACCGCTACATCATGCCCGACTGGGGCTCCTACAAGGACGCGCTGGGCCAGGGCGATCCGCTCATGGTGTTCCGCTCGGTGTACGAGGCCGGCCAGTCGCAGTCGCGCATGGTGTCTGACAACAGCCGCCTGCTGGTGGGCGCGCGCGGCGCGATCGGCGCCTACGACTGGGAAGCGGCCGCCAGCGCCAGCCGCAATGCGCTGTCGCTGACCCAGGATGGCCTGCTCAAGCGCGACGCCGTCACGCAGGCCCTGGAGACCGGCAGCTACGACCCCTTCGCACTGAAGAACCCCGAATCGGCCTGGCGCCCGCTGCTGACGTCGGTGGAGCGCACCGCCTCGTCCCGGCTGAGTACCCTGGACGCGAAGATCAGCAACCCCGAGGCCTTCCAGCTCGGCGGCCCCGTGGGCGTCGCTGCAGGCGTGCAGTTCATGAGCGAGTCCATGCGTGACACGCCGGACGCCCAGATCCAGGCGCACAACATCGAGAACTACGGGGGCACCGGCTCCGACGGCAGCCGCCGCGTGAGCTCGGCCTTCGTCGAGGTGAGCCTGCAGCCGGTCAAGAAGCTGGAGGTGCAGCTGGCCCTGCGCAGCGACCACTACAGCGACTTCGGCAGCACGGTGAACCCGAAGGTGGCTGTCGCCTTCCGGCCGACGCAGAGCGTCCTGCTGCGCGGGGGCTACAACACGGCCTTCAAGGCCCCGACCCTGCCGCAGATGCACATGGCCCAGACCACGGCGTACTCCTCCGGCGTGGCCGACTGGATCCGCTGCCGCCCGCTGGGCTACGGCCCCGACCAGTGCCACTACTACCCGAAGATGCTGCTGGTCTCGAACACGGAGCTGAAGCCCGAGAAGACCAAGATCGCCTCGTTCGGCGCGGTGTTCAACCCGACCCGCGACTTCCTGCTCAGCCTGGACTACTACCACCTCGAGCAGCGTGACGCGATCCAGCTGCTGGATGGCCAGTACCTGCTGGACCACGAGTTCGACACCCCGGGCTTTGACAAGCTGGTGATCCGCGATCCGCGCAATCCGGCGCTGGAGGCGCGCTACCCCGGCCTGCGCCATGGCCGCCTCAACACCATCGTCACGCCCTTCATCAACGTGGGCCGCGTGAAGACGGACGGCATGGACCTGGAAGGCCGCTACGCCTTCGACGTGGCCGGGGGCCGGGTCTCGGTGCGCAACGAGCTGAACTACCAGTTCCACTTCAAGCAGTCGGACGTGCAGGACCAGGATCCGACCGAGCGCCTGGACAGCTACTACCGCCCCAAGTGGCGCAATGTGCTGAGCCTGGGTTACGAGCGGGGCGCCTGGGGCGGCACCCTGCGTGCCAACACCAGCGCGAGCGTGCTGAACATCGACGACCCGACGCACATCCAGGACGGCCAGACGGTGGATCGCCTGCCGAGCTACACGACGCTCGACGTCAACGTCCGGTACAAGGGCTTCAAGAACATGGTCGTGAATGCCGGCATCTCGAACCTGACGGACAAGCGCCCGCGCTTCGCCACGCAGTACGGCAGCTTCCTGGATGGCACCGACGGCCCCAACGCCTACGTCAGCGTCCGCTACAGCTTCTACTGATGCCTGCGGCGGGGCCTTCGTGGCCCCGTCCGGACAGCCAAGGCCCGCCTCGCGGGCCTTTTTCATGGCGAGTCGCCGCGGCCGCCGCCACTGGCCTCCTTGAGCTGGGTGTCCAGGCGCTGCCGGACCTCGTCGGCCTGCCGGCGCAGGCCCTGCACGAAGGCCGGCAGCTGCGCGTGCCGGCTGCGCAGCTGCGGCTGCACGAGGTACACGCGGTAGGGCACCGACACCGTGAGGCGCCGCAGCTGCAGGCCGCGCCCGCTGAAGCTCAGGGCCGTCAGCGGGTTGAGGACGCTCACGCCGAGGCCCTGGCGCACGCACTCGCAGATGGCGGCGGCGCTGGGCGTCTCGAGCTGCAGGCGCCGCCCGACGCCGGCCGCCTCGAAGAGCGCATCCAGCTGCAGGCGGTAGGGATCCTGGCTGGCGAGGCTGATGAAGGCCGCGTCGTGCAGGTCGTCCAGTGCGAGCTGTGCGCGGGCCAGCAGCGGATGCCCATCCGGCAGCACGCAGACCTCGTCGGCCTCGAACAGGAGCTCCCCCCGCGTGCCCGCGGGCGCCTGCGCCTGCTCAGTCAGCCCGAGGTCGAAGCGCTGCTCGCTGAGCCATTCCTCAAGCAGCGGCGACTCCTGTGGCGTGATGCGCACGCGACCTTCCGGGGCCAGGTCTTGCCAGCGCCGGCAGGCGCCAGGCAGCAGGGCCTGCGTGAGGGCCGGCAGGCTGAGCACCTCCAGCACCGAGTCCTGGCCCTGCGCCAGTGAACGCGCGCGCTGCACGATGCGGTCCAGACCCGCGTAGCTGCGCTGCACCTCCTCGAAGAGCACCAGCGCGGCCTGCGTCGCTTTGAGCCGGCCCCGGACGCGGTCGAAGAGGGCGTAGCCCAGCAGGTACTCCAGGCGGGCGAGCTCCCGGCTCAGTGTGGGCTGCGAGGTGTGCAGGCTGCGCGCCGCCTCGCTCACGCCGCCGCTGAGCATCAGCGCGCGGAAGATCTCGATGTGCCGGTGGCTGATCAAGGCGTGGTTCATGGCTTGAGCATATCCATTTTGAATTGATTGTGAACAAGATGCTATTTGCTGATATGGATTGCGCGCGGCATGCTGCGAGGCATCCCGATCCTTCCTGGTGCCGACCATGACCCTGCCCCTGAACCCCGCCCGCATCCAGCAACTGGCCCAGCAGTTCGGCACGCCGCTGTGGACCTACGACGCGCCCACCATCCGCGAGCGCATCAATGCACTGAAGTCCTTCGACACCATCCGCTTCGCGCAGAAGGCCTGCTCCAACACCCACCTGCTGCGCCTCATGCGCGAGCAGGGCGTGAAGGTGGATGCCGTTTCACGCGGCGAGATCCTGCGTGCCCTGGCCGCCGGCTACCAGCCCGGCACGCCCGCGCAGGAGATCGTCTTCACCGCCGACCTGCTGGATCGTGCGACGCTGGACACGGTCGTCGAGCACCGCATCCCTGTGAATGCCGGCTCCATCGACATGCTGCGCCAGCTGGGCCCGCGCTCGGCCGCTCACCCGGTGTGGCTGCGCATCAACCCCGGCTTCGGCCACGGCCACAGCAACAAGACCAACACCGGCGGCGAGCACAGCAAGCACGGGATCTGGCACGCGGAGCTGGGCGCGGCGCTGGCCGAGGTGAAGGCGCAGGGCCTGCAGCTCTACGGCCTGCACATGCACATCGGCTCCGGCGTGGACTACCGCCACCTGGCCCAGGTCTGCGACGCCATGGTCGATCTGGTGAAGCAGGTGAAGGCCGCGGGCCTGGACCTGCAGGCGATCTCCAGCGGCGGCGGGCTCTCCATTCCCTACCGCGAAGGCGATCCGGTGGTGGACACCGCGCACTACTTCGGCCTGTGGGACACCGCCCGCCAGCAGGCCGGCGCGCTGCTGGGGCACGCCCTGCACCTGGAGATCGAGCCGGGACGCTACCTGGTGGCCGAGTCCGGCAGCCTGATCACCGAGGTGCGCGCCGTCAAGGATGCGGGCCGCAATCACTTCATGATGGTGGATGCCGGCTTCAACGAGCTGATGCGCCCCGCCATGTACGGCGCCTTCCACGCCATGAGCCTGGTCCCGGCCGACGCCGCGGCGCGCCCGTCGCGCCCCACGGTCGTGGCCGGTCCGCTGTGCGAGTCGGGGGATGTCTTCACCCAGGGCGATGGTGGCGAGGTGCAGCCGCAGCCGCTGCCGCAGGCCCGCGTGGGCGACCTGCTGGTGATCCATGACACCGGGGCCTATGGCGCCTCGATGTCCAGCAACTACAACTCCCGCCCCCTGATCGCCGAGGTGCTGCTGGACGGCGAGACGGCCCGCCTCATCCGCCGCCGCCAGACGGTGGAGGAGCTGCTGGCCCTGGAAACCGGCCTGTGAAGGCCGCGTGACAGGGAATTTCTATCGAATCGTCCATTTGATAGGGGTGTTCAATAGCCAGGGCCAATAGGGGCGATTTGATAAATCAAAGCTAAGGGACTCGGGATGACCATAAGATTCAGTCCATCCCAACAACCCCACAGCGGAGATTCCCGATGTCCCTGATCAACACCCAAGTCCAGCCCTTCAAGACCGAAGCCTTCCACAACGGCAAGTTCGTTGAAGTGACCGAAGCCAGCCTGAAGGGCAAGTGGTCGGTGCTGGTGTTCATGCCCGCCGCCTTCACCTTCAACTGCCCGACCGAAGTCGAGGACGCGGCCGACCAGTACGCCGAATTCCAGAAGGCCGGTGCCGAGATCTACATCGTCACGACCGACACGCACTTCTCGCACAAGGTGTGGCACGAGACCTCCCCCGCCGTGGGCAAGGCCAAGTTCCCGCTGGTGGGCGACCCCACCCACAAGCTGACCCGCGCCTTCGGCGTGCACATCGAGGAAGAAGGCCTGGCCCTGCGCGGCACCTTCGTGATCAACCCCGAAGGCGTGATCAAGACCGCCGAAGTGCATGACAACGCCATCGCCCGCGACATGAAGGAAACGCTGCGCAAGCTGCGCGCCGCCCAGTACGTCGCCAGCCATCCCGGCCAGGTCTGCCCCGCCAAGTGGAACGAAGGCGCCAAGACCCTGACCCCCTCGCTGGACCTGGTCGGCAAGATCTGACCCCAGTGACGCCTGTCCGTTTGTCGTGAGACAGACCCCCGCCGCCGGCCCGCACGGGCTGGCGGCCCTCCCAGCGCGCATCGAGCGACGCTGAAAGCGCCCCGGCGGCCCCGGCGGGTGTTTTCAGGGTGGCTTGGATGGCCACATCTGTACGAAACACACGCAAGGAAAGAGAGCCCGCCATGTTGGACGCCGCACTGAAGGAACAGCTCAAGGCCTACCTGGAGCGCGTTCGCGAGCCCTTCGAGATCGTGGCTTCGCTGGATGACTCCGCGACGGCCGCCGAGATGAAGGAGCTGCTGCAAGAGATCGACGGCATGTGCGACAAGATCCAGCTTCGCCTGGATGGCAACGACGCCCGCAAGCCCTCGTTCAGCCTGCAGCGCCTGGGCACGCAGCAGAGCCTCCGCTTTGCCGGTCTGCCCCTGGGCCATGAATTCACCTCGCTCGTGCTGGCCCTGCTGTGGACCGGCGGCCACCCGCCCAAGGTCGAGCAGGACGTGATCGACCAGATCCAGGCGCTGGACGGCGACTTCAGCTTCGAGGTCTACATGAGCCTCAGCTGCCACAACTGCCCGGACGTGGTGCAGGCGCTGTCGCTGATGGCCGTGCTCAATCCCAAGGTGAAGACCGTGGTGATCGAGGGCGGCGCCTTCCAGGAGGAGGTGACGACCCGCGAGATCATGGCCGTGCCCTCCGTCTACCTCAACGGCCAGCACTTCGGCTCCGGCCGCATGACGGTGGAGGAGATCGTCGCCAAGCTGGACACCGGCGCCGCCGCCCGCGACGCCGCGAAGCTCAGCGCCAAGGATCCCTATGAAGTGCTGATCGTCGGCGGTGGCCCCGCCGGCGCGGCCGCGGCCGTGTACGCCGCCCGCAAGGGCATCCGCGTGGGCGTGGCGGCCGAGCGCTTCGGCGGCCAGGTCAACGACACGCTGGCCATCGAGAACTACATCTCGGTGCTGGAGACCGATGGCCCCAAGTTCGCCATGGCGCTGGAGACCCACGTGAAGGCCTATGACGTCGACATCATGAACCTGCAGCGCGCCGAGAAGCTGATTCCCGCCGCGCAGCCGGGCGGCCTGAACGAGGTGCAGCTGGCCAATGGCGCGGTGCTCAAGAGCCGCAGCGTCATCCTCTCCACCGGCGCTCGCTGGCGCAACATCAACGTGCCCGGCGAGGCCGAGTACAAGAACAAGGGCGTGGCCTACTGCCCGCACTGCGACGGCCCGCTCTTCAAGGGCAAGCGCGTGGCGGTGATCGGCGGCGGCAACTCGGGCGTCGAGGCGGCCATCGACCTGGCCGGCCTCGTGGCCCACGTCACGCTGCTGGAGTTCGGCGACCAGCTGCGCGCCGACGCCGTGCTGGTGGACAAGCTCAAGAGCCTGCCCAATGTGGTGATCCACACCCAGGCCCAGACCACCGAGCTGACCGGCGACGGCAACCGGCTGGGCGGCCTGCGCTACACCGACCGCGCGACGGGCACCGAGCATCACGTCGAGCTGGAAGGCGTCTTCGTGCAGATCGGCCTCGTGCCCAATACCGAGTGGCTCAAGGGCACGGTGGAACTGTCGAAGTTCGGCGAGATCATCGTGGACCACCATGGCCGCACCTCGCTGCCCGGCGTGTTCGCGGCGGGTGACGCGACGACCGTGCCGTTCAAGCAGATCGTCATCGCCGCGGGGGACGGTGCCAAGGCGGCATTGGGCGCCTTCGACTACCTGATCCGCACGCCGGCCGCGGCCTGAGCGAAGGGGCCCGCCGGGAGGGTCAGGTGTTGACAGGCTGGCGGCTGCGCCACCAGCCTTCGGCGCTGTAGACCGCCAGCGCGGCCCAGATCAGACCGAAGCCCAGCACACGGGCGGCCGAGAAGGGCTCCTGGTACAGCCACACGCCCAGCATGAACTGGATGCTGGGCGAGATATACTGCAGCAGCCCCAGCGTGGCCATCGGGATGCGGCGGGCGCCGGCCGCGAACAGCAGCAGCGGCGCCGCGGTGAGCGGGCCGGCCAGCAGCAGCAGGCCGATCAGGCCGGTGTCTCCGCTGCTCAGGGCGCCGTGGCCCTGATGGCCCCACCACGCCAGGCCGATGATCGCGGCGGGCGCGACGACGAGGCACTCCAGCACCAGCCCCTCCAGCGCACCGAGGACCGCGATCTTTCGCAGCAGGCCGTAGACGCCGAAGCTGCCGGCGAGGATCAGCGCGACCCAGGGCAGGCGCCCGGTCTGCAGCGTCAGCCACAGCACGCCCGCCGCGGCGAGCCCCACGGCCGCCCACTGCGCCGGCCGCGGGCGCTCGTGCAGAAAGAAGTAGCCGAGGGCCACGTTGACCAGCGGGTTGATGAAGTAGCCCAGGCTGGCATCCAGCACGTGGTCATGCTGCACGGCCCAGACATAGGTCAGCCAGTTGGCCGACAGCAGCAGCGCCGACGCCGTGAAGGCGGCCAGCACCTTGGGGCTGCGCAGCACCGGCCCGAGCCAGGCCCAGCGCCGCATCACGCTCAGCACCCCGACCATCAGCAGCAGGCACCAGACGATGCGATGCGCCACCACCTCCAGCGAAGGCACGCCGGCGAGGTGCTTGAAATAGAGCGGGAACAGGCCCCACAGAGCGTAGGCGAGGGCGGCGCTGATGACGCCTTGGCGCAGGGATGCGGTCATGGGGACGGGTGCTGCTTCGGGAAATGGGGCGGCCGGCGGCCGGGCCCCGGGGCAGCGGCGATTGTGGCCGGCCAGACCTCACTTGTCCCGCGCTGGGGCATTCGGGGGGCGCCGGTGTCCAAAGTCATGGCGGGTAATTCCGCTTCGGACGGCGACGCCTTCCCGGCCTAATGCGGAGCATGCCCCGCATCGTGTTCACGGCCCAGCTGCAGCGCTTCGTCGAGGCGCCGGACTGCGACGTCACGGCCACCGTGCTGCGCGCGGCACTGGAGCAGGCCTTCGACGCCCATCCGCGCCTGCGCGGCTATGTGCTGGACGACCAGGGCCATCTGCGGGCCAACGTGGTGATTTACGTCGAAGGTCGGGTGGTCCATGATCGCCAGCGGCTGGACCAGCCCCTGCAGCCCGCCTCCGTCGTGCACGTGCTGCAGGCGCTCTCCGGGGGCTGAGCGCCGGGCGCGGGAGTCCTCATCAAGGAGCCAAGCATGAGTCTGCAAGCCTGGGTGGCCACCCGCAAGGGCCTGTTCGAACTGCAGCACGAGGGGGCGAAGGGCTGGCGCATCGCCGGCACGAGCTTCCTGGGCGACCCGGTCAGCATGGTGCTGCCGCGCGGCGCCGGAGCCTTCGGCGAGCGGATGCTGGCGGGGCTGAACCTCGGCCACTTCGGGGTCAAGGTGCAGGCCTCCGACGATGGGGGCAAGACCTGGCACGAGCTGCCGGCACCCGTCTTTCCGCCCCAGCCGGACGGGGCCGCCGGCCCGGCCTGGAAGCTGGTGCAGATCTGGTCCATGGAGCGCGACGCCTCGCGGCTGTGGTGCGGCACGAATCCCGGCGGGCTCTTCCGCAGCGACGACGGCGGCGCCAGCTGGGCGCTGCAGCACGGCCTGTGGGATCGCACGGAGCGGCTCGAGTGGTTCGGCGGCGGCTACGACAGCCCGGGCATCCACTCCATCTGCCCGCATCCGCAGGTGCCGGACGAGCTGCTGCTGGGCATCAGCTGCGGCGGCGTCTGGCGCTCGACCGATGCCGCGGCGGGCTGGGAGCTGCTCGGCGAGGGGCTTGTGGCCGACTACATGCCGCCCGAACTGCAGACCGTGCTGAACACGCAGGATCCGCACCGCATCGTGCGCTGCGCCGCGCAGCCGGAGGTGCTCTGGTGCCAGCATCACTGCGGCATCTGGCGCAGCGCGGACAACGGCCGGCACTGGCTGCGGCTGCAGGGGCCGGTGTCGAGCTTCGGCTTCGCGGTGGCCGCGCACCCGGACGATGCCGGCACCGCCTGGTTCGTGCCGGCCGTCAAGGACCAGTGCCGGGTGCCCGTCGACGGGGCCCTGTGCGTGCAGCGCACCCGCGACGGCGGGCAGAGCTTCGAGGTGCTGCGCGCCGGCTTGCCGCACGCTGGCTGCTACGACCTGGTCTACCGCCATGGCCTGGCCGTCGACCGCAGCGGGCGTCACCTGCTGATGGGCAGCACCACCGGCGGGCTCTGGGCCAGCGACGATGGCGGCGACCATTGGCAAGACCTGACCCTGCGCCTGCCGCCCATCTATGCCGTGCGGTTCGAGGGCGGCTGAGCCGCGAACCGATCTTCTGACTCCACCACTTCCGATGATGTCCGTGAAGAGAATTGCCCCGATCTCCAGCGCCGTGGCGCTCCTGTGCCTCGCCCAGCAGGTGCTGGCCCAGACCCCGCCCGCAGCACCGGCTGCGCCCGCGCCCTACGACCTCAAGGCCAACTACACCAAGTACGAATACAAGGTGCCCACGCGTGACGGCAAGCGCCTGTTCACGGTGGTCTATGTGCCCAAGGAGGCCGAGGCCTCGGGCAAGCGCTATCCCTTCCTGATGACCCGCACGCCCTACAGCTGCGGGCCCTACGGCGTGGACCGCTACGGCAGCCGCTTCGCGCCCAGCGAGGACTTCCTCAAGGCCGGCTACATCTTCGTGTGCCAGGACGTGCGGGGGCGCTACATGTCCGAGGGCGTCTACCAGGAGATGGCACCGATCAAGCCGAACAAGGGCCCCAAGGATGCTGACGCCAGCACGGACATGCACGACACGGTGCAGTGGCTGCTGGACCATGTGAAGGGCCACAACGGCAGGCTGGGCCTGTGGGGCATTTCCTACCCGGGCTTCTACACCTCCACCGGCATCATCGACTCGCATCCGGCGATCAAGGCGGCCTCGCCGCAGGCGCCCATCGCGGACTACTTCCACCGCGATGACGGCTACCACGGCGGTGCCGTCATGCTGGCCCACAACTACGGCTTTCTCACGGCCTTCCGGCCGCAGGACAACCCGACGGTCGAGCCCAAGCGCTGGACGACCTTCGACTACAACAGCAAGGATGCCTACGACTACTTCCTGAAGCTGGGCAATCTCGACAGCATCGCCAAGTCCATCGGCAAGGAACGCAACCCCTACTTCGACGAGCTGATCGAGAACGACCGCTACAACGACTACTGGAAGGCGCGCTCGGTCGGGCCGCACCTGAAGAACATCAAGGCGGCGGTGCTGACGGTGGGCGGCTGGTTCGATGCCGAGGATCTCTCGGGCGCGCTGGCGACCTACCAGTTCATCGAGAAGCAGAACCCCGGCATCAGCAATGCGCTGGTGATGGGGCCGTGGATCCATGGCGGCTGGGTGCGCACGGTGGGCAAGGGTCTGGGCGCCGTCGACTTCGGCAGCAAGACGAGCGAGCATTTCCAGAAGCAGATCCTGCTGCCCTTCTTCGAGCAGCACCTGCGCGGCGGGGCGGATGCCAAGCTGCCCGAGGCCAGCATCTTCGAGACGGGCACCAATGTCTGGCGCCAGTACAGCGCGTGGCCGCCGGCCGAGGCCAAGGTGCGCAGCCTCTATCTGCAGGCGGGCGGCAAGCTGGCCTGGACGGCACCGGGCGCCGGCAAGGCGGAGTTCGACAGCTATGTGAGCGACCCCAGCAAGCCCGTGCCCTTCATCGGCTACGCCTCGCTGGGCATGCCGCAGGAGTACATGGTGGCGGACCAGCGCTTCGCGTCCACGCGGCCCGACGTGCTGGTCTACCAGACGGACGCGCTGGAGGAGGACGTGACGGTGGCGGGGCCGGTGAGCCCGCGGCTCTTCGTGTCCACCACGGGCACGGATGCGGACTGGGTGGTGAAGCTGATCGACGTTTACCCGCCGGACGCGGGCGAGGAGACACCGCGCAACCGGGAACAGATCGCCGACGTGCCGCCGCCGCCGGGCTTCCAGCTGGGCGGCTACCAGCAGCTGGTGCGGGGTGACCCGCTGCGCAGCCGCTTCCGCAAGAGTTTCGAGAAGCCGGAGGCCATGGTGCCGGGGCAGGTGGAGGAGATCCGCTTCGACATTCCGGACGTGGCGCACACCTTCCGGCGCGGGCACCGGATCATGGTGCAGATCCAGAGCTCCTGGTTCCCGCTGATCGACCGCAATCCGCAGACCTTCGTGCAGATCCGCAGCGCGAAGCCGGAGGACTTCAAGGCGGCGACGCAGAAGGTCTTCCACTGGAAGGAGCAGCCGTCGGCGGTGCAGCTGCGGGTGATGGACGGCGGGCGATGAACGCTTGATCCTCGTTCATGGGGCGCCTCGTACGGCGCCCCTTTTCTTTGCTGCGAATGGCGCATCGCCGGGCTGCGGGCGGGCGTGATGGCTCCGTGTCCCCCGCCGCCGCCTGCCGGCGTCGGCTCCACCTCTTACCTGCGCCATCACGCCCACCCGCATCCTGGCTCCACCGGCACCGAGCCTGCCGAAGGCAGCGAGGCGATCAGCTGCGATTGAACAGGGCGATTCGCACCTGCTCGGCATCCTCCTGCCAGCGCCAGTCGCCCCGCTTCAGCAGGTCCGCCCACTCCGGCCCCGGCGGCGCCTGAAGCGTCAGCTCCTCACCCGTCTGCGGGTGCCGCAGTGCCAGCGTCCACGCATGCAGCCACAGGCGCTGCAGGCCCAGGAACTCGGCCACCGCGCGGTTGTGTGCGCCCTTGCCATGCGTGGCGTCACCGACGAGCGGATGCGCGATGTGCTTGAAGTGCCGCCGGATCTGGTGGCGGCGGCCGCTGTGGGGCGCGGCCTCGACGAGGGCGTAGCGGCTCTCCGGGAATCTCCCGTCCACGCTGAAGGGCCAGGCGACGCGGGCCAGGCAGCGGTAGTCGGTGCGCGAGTCGAGCAAGACCTGACCCTGCGACGGCCGCTCCGGATCGCGGGCCAGGGGATGGTCGATGACGCCTGCGTCCTGCGGCCAGCCGCGCACCAGGGCCAGGTAGCGCTTGCGCGGCTCGCCCTGCTCGAAGGACTGGCCCAGGCGCGAGGCCGTGTCGGCGTCCAGCGCGAACACGAGCAGGCCGGAGGTGCCCTTGTCGAGCCGGTGTGCCGGCCAGACGGGGCGGCCGAGCTGGTCCCGCAGCATCTGCAGGGCGAAGCGCTCCTCGTGGGCATCCAGCGCGGTGCGGTGCACGAGCAGCCCGGCGGGCTTGTCGATGATGGCGAGGTGGTCGTCGAGATACCGCAGCGGCAGCGGTGCGGGGGCGGACGACGCGGCCGTGGCGTCGGGGGACGGCTCGCTCAACGCAGGTCCCCGTCCAGGTAGTGCCATTGGCCGTCCACGCGCACGAAGCGGCTGGTCTCGTGCAGCCGGAAGGCGCGACCGCCCAGCTTCGAGCGGGCGACGAACTCCACCGTGGCGTGCTCGGCGTCCTGCTGCGCGCGCGCCTTGACCTGCAGGCCCAGCCACTTCAGGCCGGGCTCGTTGGCCTCCAGTGTGGCGGGGCGGGTGTCGGGGTGCCAGGTGGCGCGCAGGTAGTCCAGCAGCTCGAGCGTGAAGGCGCTGTAGCGCGAGCGCATGAGCGTCTCGGCGTCTGGCGCATCCCAGCGGCCGGTGGCGGCGAAACGCTGGTGCAGGGCGCCGCAGCAGCGGGCGTAGGCCAGGGGCCGGGCCTTCGCATCGGTGCGGCCGCAGGGGCAGGGGGCGTCGAGGAGGGCGGCGTCAATCATGCGGGCATCATGCCAGCTGACAGGACCGGGCCGCCGGCCTCTCTAAAATGCGCGGATGACCGCCCACCCCCACGACGCCCCCGGCCCCGATTCCCTCGACGATCTCTTCGGCGATGCCCCCGCGCCGCGGCCGTCCTTCGCCGGATCGGGCCGTGGCGAGGCCCAGAACGGCCTGCTCAAGGGACTCAACCCCGAGCAGCTGGCCGCCGTCACACTGGGGCAGGAACCGGCGCTGATCCTCGCCGGGGCCGGCTCGGGCAAGACCCGCGTGCTGACCACGCGCATCGCCTGGCTGCTGAACCAGGGCCTCGCGACGCCCGGCGGCATCATGGCCGTGACCTTCACCAACAAGGCCTCGAAGGAGATGCTCACGCGGCTCTCGGCCATGCTGCCCTACAACGTGCGGGGCATGTGGATCGGCACCTTCCACGGCCTGTGCAACCGCTTCCTGCGCGCGCATTGGAAGCTGGCGGGGCTGCCGCAGGGCTTCCAGATCCTCGATGCCTCGGACACGGTCTCGGCCGTCAAGCGCGTGATCAAGGCCATGAACCTCGACGAGGAGCGCTTCGTGCCCAAGCAGGTCAGCTGGTTCATCGCCGGCGCCAAGGAGGACGGCCTGCGCCCCAAGGACATCGACCTGCGCGACGAGCAGACGCGCAAGCTCGCGGACATCTACCAGGCCTACGAGGACCAGTGCAAGCGCGAGGGCGTGGTGGACTTCGCCGAGCTCATGCTCCGTGCCTATGAGCTGCTGCGCGACAACGCCGCGCTGCGCGAGCACTACCAGCACCGCTTCCAGTACCTGCTGGTGGACGAGTTCCAGGACACCAACAAGCTGCAGTACGCCTGGCTGAAGATGTTCGCGCCGCCGGGCCGCGGGCAGGGCGTGTTCGCGGTGGGCGACGACGACCAGAGCATCTACGCCTTCCGCGGCGCCCGCGTGGGCAATATGAGCGACTTCGAGCGCGAGTACCGCGTGCACCGTGTGGTCAAGCTGGAACAGAACTACCGCAGCTACGGCCACATCCTCGATGCCGCCAACGAGCTGATCAGCCGCAACAGCCACCGCCTGGGCAAGAACCTGCGCACCGACATGGGCCCGGGCGAACCCGTGCGCGTGAACGAGGCGGCCAGCGACTTCAACGAGGCCCAGTGGCTGCTGGAGGAGGCGCAGGCGCTGCACCGCCAGGGCCTGGCGCGCTCGGAGATCGCCATCCTGTACCGCAGCAATGCGCAGTCGCGGGTGATCGAGTCGGCGCTGTTCAACGCCGGCATCCCCTACCGCGTGTACGGCGGCCTGCGCTTCTTCGAGCGTGCGGAAGTGAAGCATGCGCTGGCCTACCTGCGCCTGATCGAGAACGCCAACGACGACACCAGCTTCCTGCGCGTGGTGAACTTCCCGGCCCGCGGCATCGGCGCGCGCACGCTGGAGCTGCTGCAGGACGCCGCGCGCCAGAGCGGCCGCAGCCTCTACCAGAGCGTGGCCGCGGTGCCTGGCAAGGGCGGCAGCAATCTGGCGGCCTTCGTGAACCTGGTCGAGTCCATGCGCAACCTGACGCAAGGCCTGACCCTGCGCGAGATCATCGAGCAGATGCTGGCCACCTCGGGCCTCGCGGACTTCTACCGCACCGACAAGGACGGCGCCGAGCGGCTGGAGAATCTGGACGAACTCGTGAACGCGGCCGAGGCCTTCGTGACGCAGGAGGGCTTCGGCAAGGACGCCGTGGCGCTGCCCGTCGACGAGCTGGGCGCCGCCGGCGGCTTCACGCCGGGCCAGATCGCGGCGGGTGACCCGCCCGCCATTGCCGCCGTCACCCTCACCCCGGATGCCGAGACGGGCGAGATCGTCTCGCCGCTGGCCGCCTTCCTGACGCATGCCTCGCTCGAGGCGGGCGACAACCAGGCGCAGGCCGGGCAGGACGCCATCCAGCTCATGACCGTGCACTCGGCCAAGGGCCTGGAGTTCGACGCCGTCTTCATCACCGGCCTGGAAGAAGGGCTGTTCCCGCACGAGAACTCGCTGTCCGACGGCGACGGGCTGGAGGAAGAGCGCCGGCTGATGTACGTGGCCATCACCCGGGCCCGCCAGCGCCTCTACCTGAGCTTCAGCCAGACGCGCATGCTGCACGGCCAGACGCGCTACAACGTCAAGAGCCGCTTCCTGGACGAGCTGCCCGAGGCCTCGCTGAAGTGGCTGACGCCGCGCAACCAGGGCTTCGGCTCGGGCTTTGCGCGCGAGTACCAGCAGGCCTGGGAGCGGGGCTCCGGGCTCAAGTCCATGGTGGGTGCCGGGCGCGTCGAGCGCCAGGCGCCGGCCTGGCAGCAGGAGCGCGAGGGCAAGGACGCCCCGTCCTTCGGCGGCGCCCCCGTGCCCAAGACCATGAAGCAGGCCGCGGCCGCGAAGGTGGGCGACGAGCACGGCGGCCTGCGCGTGGGCAAGCCGGTCTTCCACAACAAGTTCGGCGAGGGCGTGCTGCTGACGCTGGAGGGCAGCGGCCCGGACGCGCGGGCCCAGGTCAACTTCGGGCGCCACGGCACCAAGTGGCTGGCGCTGGCGGTGGCGAAGCTGACGCCGATCGACTGAGGCCGGCGAAGCGCGTCGATGGTGCTGCACGGCGGCGAGCCCGCCCGCGGCGGGGCGCCTTGTGTGGCGCCGAGGAGCGCAGGGGTCCGGAGCCGCGCGCGGCAGCGCGCATCGTGGTCTGACTGGGCGCGCCTGTCCGAGCGCAATGAGCGCAGCGAATGGAGCGAGTTACGCGCCCGCTCCGGACCGCGAGCACCGCAGGGGAGGCGGCCCGTCAGGGCCGGCCGCCGCACACTGCGCCCCGCCGCGGGCGGGCTCGCTGCCGGGCCCGCTCAAGTCCTGGCAGAACGAAAAATGGCCGGGTCCCCCCGGCCATGGCGACTCACCAGCGAACGCCGCGCTCAGGCTGCGGCCGGCTTCGCATGCTCGTCGTCGAGCAGCTGGCCGAAGACCAGCTTGAAGAGCAGCAGCAGCACCGCCGCCGAGGCCACGAGACCCGCGTGCAGCGCCCAGAAGCTGGGGCCGCTCATCTCGCCCAGCAGGCCGGCGAGCCAGCCCACCAGCGTGTTGCCCAGGAAGAGGTGCAGGTAGTAGCAGCCGATCATCAGCCCGGCCATGCGCTGCGGCGCGGCGCGGGAATAGAGCGCGAGGCCCACCGGCAGGATGTTGGCGAAGCCCAGGTTGTTCAGCAGGTTGTAGCCGAGGGTCCAGACCAGGCTGACGCGGGCGTGGTCCTGCTCGATCATCCGGGCGGCCAGCACGATCAGCAGCGGCGCGGTGCAGGCCAGGGCCGAGCCCAGGGCCATCTTGGTCAGCTCGTCCGGCTCGCGGCGGCGGGTGGCCCACCAGCGCCAGAAGGCGATGGAGCCCAGCATGGTCAGCAGGCTGGTCGTGGCGTCGAGCGCCTGCAGCCAGGTCAGGGGAATGGACCAGCCGAAGAGCACCATGTCCATGTGATCCTGCGCCCACAGCGGGTAGGCGTTGTTGAACTGCTGGTTGCCGACGATGGACAGCATCAGCACCGGGATCATGCAGACGAGCAGGGCCAGGCGGGCCTTGTCCCGGCCCGTCATGGGCGCGGACGCGGCGGCATCACGGGCCTGTGCGCGGCGCGGGGCCTCGGCCGGCAGGTAGCGGCGGCCGGCCAGGTAGACCACCAGACCGATCAGCATGCCCACGCCCGCGGCGCCGAAGCCCCAGTGCCAGGCCACCTTCTCGCCCAGCGTGCCGCAGACCAGCGGCGAGGCGATCACCGCGATCTGCACGGCCAGCATGAAGATCTGGAAGGCGCTCGCCCGGCGCTTGTCCTCGGGCTTGTAGAGCGCGCCGACCTGCGCAGCGATATTGCCCTTGAACGCCCCCACGCCCACCAGCAGGCAGGCGATGGCGAGCAGGAAGCTGCGGTCGAAGGCCATCAGGAAGTGGCCCAGCGCCATCAGCGAGGCGCCGATGGTGATGGTGCGGGTGCGGCCCAGCCAGCGGTCGGCCACGATGCCGCCGAGCAGGGGCGTGAGGTAGACGAGGCCGGCATAGAGCCCGAAGACGATGGACGCGAGCTGCTGCGTCTTGCGCGGGCCGGTCACGGATTCGATCAGGGCGCGCAGGCTGTCGATGCCGGCGACGTTGCCGATGTTCTCGGGCAGGAAGAGGTAGTTGCTGAGGTACAGCACCAGCAGCGCCTGCATGCCGTAATAGGAGAAGCGCTCCCAGAACTCGCAGAAGGCGAGCCAGCCCAGGCCCACGGGGTGGCCGAGGAAGGCACGGTCCAGGCGATCGCCGGAGGCGGCCTGGGAGGAAGCGCCGCTCGAGGCGGCGTCAGAGGGAAGCACGGCGGACATGGCAGCCTTGTCTGAAAGGGAAAGGGGCTACTGCAAAGGTCCGCCACTGTCGCTGAACTGGGAAGGAAGCGCCATCCAGGCTTCCCTGGATGACGATATATCGCGATATGCGACAGAAAAGAGCCCCCGGAAGACCGGGCTCAAAGAAAAAAGCCCCCGGGACACCGGGGGCCAAACGAGACAGACGGTGTGTATCCGGTGTCAGGGTCTTTCTTGAGGTCTCCCGCGGGCTCAGACCTTGTTCAGCTTGATGCTGGAGGTCTCGCTGGTCAGGTAGCCCACGCAGGCGCCGAAGCGGTTCTTGTAGTTGGTGTTCAGCAGCGGTTCCAGCGTGCCCTTGACCACGTTGTGGATGCCGCCCCAGTCGCCCGGGTGCTGGAAGTTGCTGGTGATGTAGGTCCAGCCGTTGAGGTCGTCCACCACGCCCAGGCCGGTGGCTTCGGCGCCGGCAGGCATCGAGACCAGGCGGCTGAGCTGCTTGGTGTCGACGTTGTAGGCCCAGACGAAGTTGTTGACGTGCTGGCTGCTGTCCTCGCCGATGAAGAGGGTGCGCAGCTTTTCCGAGAACTTCAGGTTGTCCGGGTTGGCGACCTTGTCGGGGTTGCCGGTGTTGCCTAGGGCGTCGGCGGTGATGTCCTCGCCCAGCAGCAGGGCACGGGTCAGGCTGGGCACCCACTCGCTGTTGATGGCGGTGCCGGCCGTGTCCTTCTGGCTGGCGCTCAGGGTATGGGCGAACACGCCGCCGGCGTTCAGGGCCTTGTCGACGCCGACGCCGTAGGCCTCGTTGTTGGCCGCATTGCCCTTGACCATGGACGACTGGATGTTCTGCAGGGCCGAGTAGGCGATCTTGTCCTTGGCGTTGACGGTCGTGCCTTCCATCTTGGTGAAGGCCATCGAGCCACCGGCCAGCGCGGCGTAGCGGTGCGTTTCCAGGAACGCGGCGGCCTTCTCCATGCCGGCCTTCACGCGCACCCACTGGACCTTGCCGCCCAGCCAGATCTTGGTGAAGGTGGCGTCCTTCGGGTCGGTGGTGGCCACGTCCATGATGTCGGCGGGCTTGAGCGTGTCGGCCAGCTTCTCGATTTCGGCGCTGGTGGCGCTGCCCAGCTTGATCCAGGTGATCGGCGCGCCCGCGGCGGCCGGGTCCAGCGAGAAGCCGGCGCCGAACTTGGCGACGTACAGCGAGCCGGACGAGAGGTCCTTCTCCTTGTCGGCCACGAACATGAAGAAGCCGCCGTTGGTGGCGTCGTCACCCATGATGGCGGTGCGGTTGTCGGGCATCACCTGGATCAGCTCGTGCGAGATGCGGCCCAGGCAGTAGTGCTTCTTGATCGTGCCCGTGCCGTCGGGGTTGACGGTGACTTCGGGCAGGTGGCCGTAGTGGTAGGGATTGGCCTTGGTCTCGTCGCCGTACAGGTTCTTGCTGTAGGCCTTGAACATGGTGTTGGAGGCGATGGTGAAGGCGTCCGGCTCGTACTCTTCCGAGGACAGGTGGGTGCCCCAGGGCGACAGGCTGGAACCGCAGGTGATCCACAGGCCGTGGGCGGCCGAGGTGTCCACGTTGTGGTACTTCACCAGGCTCAGCTTGCCGGTGGTCTGGTCCTGGTCCAGGGTCAGCACGGCGATGGGGGAGGGCAGCTTGCCGTACATGTCGGTCTTGCCGTCCTGGGCCCAGGTCGTGTACTCGAACTGCACGACCGCGAACACGGCCTTGCCCTTCACGCCGGCCACATTGGCGTTGGGCACGCTCAGCAGCGAGGTGCCGTCCGGGGAGTCGCTGAAGAACTGGCGCTCCTTGCCGGCCACGGTCGTGTCGATGATGGCCTTGCCGGTGATGTCCACGTAGCCGCCGGCCAGCACGGTGCCGCCCTTGCCGTCCGGCACGAGGTCGCCCGTCACGAAGAAGGGCTGGTAGGCCAGCTTGAAGCTTTGCTTGCTGCTGTCGCTCAGGGTGACGTCCAGCGAGGAGGCCACCAGGGTCTTGGCCATGGAGGCGGCATCGGACAGGTTGGGCGCGGCCATCGCGGCGAAGGCGGCGGAGGCGAAGCTCGGCGTGGGCTTCGGCGCGGGGGTGTCGTCGCTGCCGCTGCCGCAGGCGCTCAGCAGGGAGGTGGCGGCCACGCCGCTCAAGGGCAGCATGAGGGGGGTACCCAGGAACTTCAGGGCTTGGCGGCGATTGGGAGTGCTGGACATGGTCTGGCTCATTCAGAAGGGTGCTCGAACCGCCTGCCGAAGGGTGGGCGGTGCTTGGGGCGGCACTCTAGGCAGGGGCCATGTCATCCCCGTGACGCTTTGATGGCGGCACTGACACAAAGCGCCAGGGAGGCAAAGCAAAGAGGCTCCCGAAGGAGCCTCTCGTGCGATGCCAGCGGCGTCGTCGGGGTCAGGTCTTGCTGTCCAGCACGTCCTTCGGGGCGCCGAACATGAAGCAGTCGACGAAGGTGAAGTAGAGCGAGGCGTAGAAGGCCGAGCCGAGCGCGTACATCGCGATGATGCCCAGCAGCGGCAGCAGTGCGCTCAGGCCCGTCAGTGCGAAGGCCGCACTGAGCATGCCACCGCCGAGGCTGGCGGCGAGCTGCACGCCCAGCCAGCCCAGCATGTAGACGGAAAAGGCGCCGCGGTTGCGCCACACGCCGAGGGTGCTGGAGAACAGCGCCTGCAGGACACCCTGGCCGCCCCAGTGGACCAGCGCGGGGGCGTGCCAGTAGGGCGTGCTGATCAGGGCGATCCAGCCCAGGCGCAGCAGGAAGCCGCTGAAGAGCACCGGGTCGGCCGATGGCATGTCGGCCGGCGGCTTGCCGTCCTGCCCGGGCTGACCGGCCTGCGCCATGGCCTCCATGAACTTGTCCAGCGCCGTGCCGAAGGCGCCGCCGTCCAGCTGGTCGGCCAGCAGCAGGCCGCCGACGGTCAGCAGTGCGAAGCTGAAGCCCAGGACGAGCTGCGTGTTGCGGCGCTCGGGGGTCAGCTGCAGCGGCGCGATGAAGACGCTGGGCACCGGCCGCTTGCCCTGCAGCACCAGGTGCGTGGCCAGCATGAAGCCCAGCGAGAACAGCGGCATCATCGCCAGCAGCAGGAAGCGCAGCGGCGCCGGCAGCGCCAGCGTGAGCAGGTTCAGCAGCATCAGGGCCGAGAAGAGGCCGACCATGCCCAGCGGCGCCCGCTGCACGATCTTGAAGCCATGGCGCACCCACAGCAGGCCGTTGGCCGCCGGGACGTTCTGCAGGTGAAGGGTCAGGGCCATTCAGCGTTCCTGAGGGGCGAGGGCGTGCCAGGCGCGCGCGAGGCGCTCGCGCAGCACGCGCTCGAAGTGGGTGGGGTCATGAGGCTTGAGCAGCGAGGCCTCGCGCGGCAAGTGGTAGTCCCACAGCCGCGAGACCCAGAAGCGCAGGGCCGCCGCCCGCAGCAGGGCGGGCATCAGGCGGTGCTCGGCGCCGGTGAGGGGCCGCACGCGCTCGTAGGCCTCCACGAAAGCCTGGGCACGGGCCTCGTCGAGGCGGCCGCTGGCGAGGTCGATGCACCAGTCGTTCAGGCACACGGCGATGTCGAACAGGAAGGTGTCGACGCCGGCGAAGTAGAAGTCGAAGAAACCGCTGAGCTGCTCGCGGCCGGGCAGGCCCTCGAACATGACGTTGTCCCGGAACAGGTCGGCGTGGATCGGGCCGCGCGGCAGCTCCGCGTAGCTCTGGGACGCCGCCAGCTGCTGCTGGAAGGCGAGCTCGCCGGACAGCAGCTCGGCCTGCTCCGGGGCGAGGAAGGGCAGCACCACGGGCACCGTCTCGGTCCACCAGGGCAGGCCCCGCAGATTGGGCTGGCTGAGGGTGTAGTCCTGGCCGGCCAGGTGCATGCGGGCGAGCATGGCCCCAACCTGCTCGCAGTGGAAGAGATCGGGCGCGAGCTGGTGGCCGCCGCGCAGCTTGTTCACGACGGCCGCAGGCTTGCCCTGCACCGTGTGCAGGATCTCGCCCGCGGCGTCGGCCTGCGGGTCCGGCACGGGAATGCCGCGGCCCGCCAGGTGCTTCATCAGGCGCAGGTAGAAGGGCAGCTGCTCGAAGCCCAGGCGCTCGAAGATCGTCAGCACATAGTCGCCGCGCTCGGTGCTGACGAAGTAGTTGGTGTTCTCAATGCCGGCGGTGATGCCGCGCAGCGCGGTGACGGCGCCCAGCTGCAGGCGGTCCATCAGGACCTGGGCCTGCTCGACGGTGACTTGGGTGAAAACGGCCATGGGAAGTGGGGCTGGACACGGCGGGCGCCGTGCCGGAGGGGAACTTAGAAGCTGAACAGGCGCCAGACGCGCTGGCCGGCCCCGGCCTTGGCCGATGCGGCGCCGGGGCTCAGGTCGCGGCCGGGCTCGCCCAGCAGGATCTCGTACTCCGCGGCGCGGCCCTTGGGCTTGACCTTGGCGCTGACCGTCTGGCCGCGCACCCGGAGTTCCTCGATGCGGATGCTGTCATCTTCCAGCCGGATCTCCTGCACCGCCGGTTCGGAGGGATCCTGGGGAAGCGGCGGCGCGGCCGGGGTGTCGGCGGCGTGCGCAACGGTGGCCAGCGAGGCGATCAGCGCGCCGGCCAGGGACAGGGCAACCCGGGCCGCGGTCCGGGCCGGCGATGACGGAGGAAGGCGGGTCGGGTTTTGCATCCGGCAATTCTATGCGGGGCCACCCGCCGCCTGCCGGCCGCGTGCTGACAGGTTCCGGCGCCGCCTTGCGTGACAATGCGCCCCCATGAGCAAACCCATCCTGCTGCTGGTCGACGGCTCCAGCTTCCTCTACCGGGCCTTCCACGCCCTGCCGGACCTGCGCGGCCCCGAAGGCCAGCCCACGGGCGCCGTGCACGGCTTCGTGGCGATGATGAAGAAGCTGCGCGAGGACATCGGGGCGGAGCACGCGGTCTGCGTGTTCGATGCCAAGGGTCCGACCTTCCGCGACGAGTGGTATCCCGAGTACAAGGCGCATCGCCCGCCCATGCCGGACGACCTGCGTCTGCAGATCGCCCCCATCCACGAGGTGGTGAAGCTCCTGGGCTGGCCGCTGCTGGAGGTGCCGGGCATCGAGGCGGACGACGCCATCGGCACGCTGGCCCGGATCGGCGCCGAGAGCGGCCACCAGGTGGTGGTGGCCACGGGCGACAAGGACCTGGCCCAGCTCGTCAATGCCGATGTGAGCCTGATCAACACCATGGCCAAGCCGCCGGAGCGCCTGGACGTGCCGGGCGTGCTGGAGAAGTTCGGCGTGCCGCCGGACCGCATCATCGACTACCTGACGCTGATGGGCGACACGGTGGACAACGTCCCCGGTGTCGAGAAGGTGGGCCCGAAGACGGCCGCCAAGTGGATCGCCGAGTACGGCTCGCTGGACGGCGTGATCGCCAGCAGCGACAAGATCAAGGGCGTGGCCGGCGAGAACCTGCGCAAGGCGCTGGACTGGCTGCCCATGGGCCGCCGGCTCGTGACGGTCAAGCTGGACTGCGACCTGGCCGGCCACGTGCCCCAGTGGCCGACGCTGGAGGCCCTCGCGCTGCAGGCCCCGGACAAGCCCGGCCTGCTCGACTTCTTCACCCGCTACGGCTTCCGCACGCTCAAGCGCGAGCTGGAGGCGGAGCTGGGCGGCGGTGCCGCCGAGAAGCCGGCCCCGGCCGCCCGGCCGGCCGCCGGCACGACGGGTGACCTGTTCGCCGATGTCGAGCCGCCGGCCGAAGCCGCGCAGGTCGAACGCCGCTACGACACCGTCCTCGACTGGGCCGGCTTCGACGCCTGGCTGGCCCGCATCCAGGCCGCGCCGCTCGTGGCGCTGGACACCGAGACCGATTCCCTGGATCCCATGGCGGCCCGCATCGTGGGCCTGTCCTTTGCCGACAAGCCGGGCGAGGCCTGCTACATCCCGCTGCGCCACAGCGGCCCGGATGCCCCCGAGCAGCTGCCGATGGACGAGGTGCTGGCCCGTCTCAAGCCCTGGCTGGAAGACGGCAGTCGGCCCAAGCTGGGCCAGAACGTCAAGTACGACCTGCATGTCTTTGCCAACCACGGCATCGCCGTGCAGGGCTACGCGCACGACACCATGCTGGAAAGCTATGTGCTCGAGGCGCACAAAACGCACGGCCTCGGCGCCCTCGCGGAACGCCACCTGGGCCGCCTCGGCCTGAGCTACGAGGACCTCTGCGGCAAGGGCGTCCACCAGATCCCCTTTGCCCAGGTCGACGTGGCCAAGGCGTCGGAGTACTCGAGCGAGGACTCCGAGATGTGCCTGCACGTGCACGAGCTGCTGGAGCCCCGCCTCCAGGCCGACGCCGGGCTGGACTTCGTCTACCGCCAGATCGAGATGCCGGTCTCGCTGCTGCTGGCGCGCATCGAGCGCAACGGCGTGCTGATCGACGCCGCCCGCCTGCAGGCGCAGAGCCACGAGCTGGCGCAGCGCCTCGTCGCGCTGGAGCAGCAGGCCTACGAGATCGCCGGTCAGCCCTTCAACATGGGCAGCCCCAAGCAGATCGGCGAGATCCTCTTCAACAAGCTGGGCCTGCCCGTCGTGAAGAAGACCGCCACCGGGGCGCCGTCGACAGACGAGGAGGTGCTGGACAAGCTGGCGGCCGACTACCCGCTGCCCGCCAAGATCCTCGAGTACCGCGGACTGGCCAAGCTCAAGAGCACCTACACGGACAAGCTGCCTCAGATGGTGAACGCCACCACGGGTCGCGTGCACACCTCCTATTCGCAGGCCGTGGCGGTGACGGGACGGCTGTCGAGCAACGACCCGAACCTGCAGAACATCCCGGTGCGCACCGCCGAGGGCCGCCGCGTGCGCGAGGCCTTCGTGGCGCCGCCGGGGCATGTGATCGTCAGCGCCGACTACTCGCAGATCGAGCTGCGCATCATGGCCCACATCAGCGAGGACCCGGGCCTGCTCAAGGCCTTCCAGGACGGACTGGACGTGCACCGCGCCACGGCCTCGGAAGTCTTCGGCGTGGCGGTGGACGAGGTGACGAGCGAGCAGCGCCGCTATGCCAAGACCATCAACTTCGGCCTGATCTACGGCATGGGCGCCTTCGGGCTGGCCCAGTCCCTGGGCATCGAGCAGAAGGCGGCCAAGGACTACATCGACCGCTACTTCACGCGCTTCGCCGGCGTGAAGACCTATATGGATGTGACGCGGCAGTCGGCCAAGGACCTGGGCTACGTCAAGACCTACTTCGGCCGCCGCATCTACCTGCCCGAGATCAATGGCGGCAACGGCCCGCGCAAGGCCGGTGCCGAGCGGCAGGCCATCAACGCGCCCATGCAGGGCACGGCGGCCGACCTCATCAAGCTGGCCATGATCGCGGTGCAGAAGGCGCTGGACGAGGCGGGCAAGCGCAGCCGCATCGTGATGCAGGTGCATGACGAGCTGGTCTTCGAGGTGCCCGAGGCGGAGCTGGACTGGATTCGCACCGAAGTGCCGCGCCTGATGGCGGGCGTGGCCGCGCTGAAGGTGCCGCTGCTGGCCGAGGTGGGTGTCGGGGCCAATTGGGACGAAGCACATTGACCTCCCCTGCCGGCTGCGCCGGCCCCCCAGGGGGCGAGCCCGGAGGCCCGGCAAAGCCGGATCCTCGGGCTCTGGGCGTGACGCCGGGCTGCGCCGGCGAGAGGGGCGGGTGCGATGCGGGCGTCGTTCGCCCCTCAAGTGGGCGAGCCCCTCGGCAAGGCTGGCTCTTCGGGCATCACAGGTTCAAGGCCGCGCAGGCGGCGCATGCAAGGTGATTGATGGATTTACCGTATGAATGGCAGATCGGCTGGCGCTACACGCGTGCGGGCCGGGGCGGGCGGCGCAACCGCTTCATTTCCTTCATCTCCGGGGTGTCGATGCTGGGCATCGCCCTGGGGGTGGCGGCGCTGATCATCGTGCTGTCGGTGATGAACGGCTTCCAGAAGGAGGTGCGGGACCGCATGTTGTCGGTGGTGTCGCACATCGAGCTGATGGGCTGGCAGGGCGAGTCCTTCCCGGACTGGCAGCAGCTCGCGACGCAGGCGCAGCGCAACCCGGCCGTAAAGGCGGCGGCGCCCTTCGTGGCGAACCAGGTGCTGGTCGGGCGCGGGGAGGACATGCGCGGCGCCATCGTGCGGGGCATCGACCCGACCCTGGAGCCGTCCATCACGCCGCTGGCGGCGGAGCTCAAGGACACGGCGCTCAAGCGCCTGGTGCCCGGCGAGTTCGGCGTGCTGATCGGCGTGGAGCTGGCCCGCATGCTGCAGGTGCGCGAAGGTGACCGGATCACGCTGGCCGCCCTGATCGGCGACGTGACCCCGGCCGGCGTCACGCCCCGCTTCAGGCAGTTCAAGGTGGTGGGCATCTTCACGGCCGGCCACTACGAGTACGACAGCGCGCTGGCGCTCGTGCACCTCCAGGACGCCCAGCGCTTCTTCCGCGTGGACGGCCCGACCGGCGTGCAGCTGCGTCTGGCGGACGTGCACCAGGCCCGCGAGGTGGGCGACGCGCTCGCCAAGAGCTTCGGCCCGGCGATCCGGGTGCGGGACTGGACCCGCACCAACGCCAGCTGGTACGACGCCGTGCAGCTCGAGAAGCGCATGATGCGCATCATCCTGACGCTCATCGTCGCCGTGGCGGCCTTCAATCTCGTCTCGACGCTCGTGATGACGGTGACGGACAAGCAGAGCGACATCGCCATCCTGCGCACGCTCGGCGCGAGCCCGCGCTCCATCATGGGCATCTTCATGGTCCAGGGCGCGGCCTCCGGCATCATCGGCACGCTCGGCGGCACGCTGCTCGGCCTGCTCACGGCCTTCAACATCGACGTGCTCGTGCCGGCCCTGGAGCGGCTCTTCAACACCAGCTTCCTGCCCAGCAGCGTCTACGTGATCAGCCACATGCCCAGCGATCCGCAATGGTCGGACATCGTCCCCATCGCGCTCACCTCGCTCGTGCTGGCCTTCCTGGCCACGATCTACCCGAGCTGGCGTGCCAGCCGCGTGCAACCGGCGGAGGCGCTGCGCTATGAGTGACCGTTCGAACGAGCTCGTGCTGCAAGGCACGGGGCTGGGCCGCCGCTTCGAGGAAGGGCCGCTCGATGTGACCGTGCTGTCCGGCGTGGACATCACCGTGCGACGCGGCCAGACCCTGGCCATCGTCGGGGCCTCGGGCTCGGGCAAGAGCACGCTGCTGCACCTGCTGGGCGGCCTGGATGCGCCCACCCAGGGGCGTGTGCAGCTGATGGGCCGGGACTTCGCCCAGATGAATGCGGCCGAGCAGGGCCGCTGGCGCAACGAGCACCTGGGCTTCATCTACCAGTTCCACCACCTGCTGCCCGAGTTCACGGCCCTGGACAACGTGGCCATGCCGCTGCGCATCCGCCGCCTGCCCGAGGCCGAGGCCCGGGCCCAGGCGAAGGCCATGCTCGAGCGCGTGGGGCTGGGGCAGCGCGTCCTGCATCGCCCCTCGGAGCTGTCCGGCGGCGAGCGCCAGCGCGTGGCCATCGCCCGGGCCCTGGTCAGCCGCCCGGCCTGTGTGCTGGCGGACGAGCCCACCGGCAACCTGGACCGCGGGACCGCCGACGCCGTCTTCGGCCTGATGCTGGAGCTGGCCGCGAGCCAGGGCACCGCCTTCGTGATGGTGAGCCACGACCAGCAGCTGGCCGCACGCTGCGAAACCCGCCTGAACCTCGTCGGCGGCCGACTCCAGCAGGATTGAGGGCGGGCTGCAGTAGGATCGGTGCCCCACTGTCCTGGAGGCCCCATGTCTGCTGTCCCGCCCCGCTACATTCTCAAGCTCAGCTGCCCCGATCAGGCCGGCATCGTGCATGCCGTGACGGGTTTCCTGCTGGCACAGGGCGGCAACATCCTGACCTCGGCCCAGCACGGCGACGCCGACCACCGGCGCTTCTTCATGCGCATCGAGTTCGAGTGCAGCCAGGCCACGCCCGTGCCGGCGCTGCAGGCCGCCTTCGCGCCGCTGGCCCAGCAGCTGCAGATGGACTGGGAGCTGGTCGGCCGCGAGACCAAGACGCGCGTGCTGCTGCTCGTGTCCAAGCTGGGGCACTGCCTCAATGACCTGCTGTTCCGCGTGCAGACGGGCCACCTGCCCATCGAGATTCCGGCCATCGTCTCCAACCACCGGGACTTCTACCAGCTGGCCGCCTCGCACGACATTCCCTTCCACCACTTCCCGCTGCTGAACTCCACCGCGGAGCAGAAGGCAGCCCAGGAGCGCAAGATCCGCGAGGTGATCGAGGAGAACCGCATCGACCTCGTCGTGCTGGCGCGCTACATGCAGATCCTCTCGGGCGAGATGTGCGAGTACCTGTCGGGCCGCGCCATCAACATCCACCACAGCTTCCTGCCCAGCTTCAAGGGCGCGCGGCCCTATCACCAGGCCCATGAGCGCGGCGTGAAGCTGATCGGCGCCACGGCGCACTACGTCACCTCCGACCTCGACGAGGGCCCGATCATCGAGCAGGAGGTCGCCCGCATCGACCACAGCATGCCGCCCGAGCAGCTGGTGGCCATCGGCCGGGACACCGAGTGCGTCACGCTCGCGCGGGCCATCCAGTGGCATGCCGAGCACCGCGTGCTGATGAACGGCAACCGGACCGTCGTCTTCCGCTGAGCCGAGGGCTGCAGGCATGTGGATCGACACCCACTGCCACCTCGATGCGCCCGAGTTCGAGGCGGACCGCGACGCCGTGGTCGCCCGTGCCCGCGAGGCCGGCGTGCAGCAGATCGTCCTCCCGGCCGTCGCGGCGTTCGACTTCGACACGGTGCATGAGTTGGCGCATCGCCACGGCTTTGCCTACGCCCTGGGCATCCATCCGCTCTACGTGATGCAGGCCGAGGCGCAAGACCTGACCCTGCTGGCCGACCGGCTCCACACCTGGCGCGACGACCCGCGGCTGGTCGCCGTCGGAGAGATCGGACTCGACTTCTTCGTGCCGGGCCTGGACGCCGCTGTGCAGCTGCAGTACTACACGGCGCAGCTCCAGCTGGCCCGCGCGCAGGGGCTGCCGGTGCTGCTGCACGTGCGCCGCAGTGCCGATCAGCTGCTGGCGGGGCTGCGCCGCATCCCCGTCCCCGGTGGCATCGCCCATGCCTTCAACGGCAGCGAGCAGCAGGCGCAGGCCTTCTGCGACCTGGGATTCCGGCTGGGCTTCGGCGGCACGCTGACCTTCGATCGCTCGCTGCAGATCCGGCGGCTGGCGGCCTCGCTGCCGGCCGAGACGCTGGTGCTGGAGACCGATGCCCCCGACATCCCTCCGCACTGGCTGTACAAGACGGCGGCGCAGCGGGCGGCGGGGGAGGGCAGTCGCAACGAGCCCGCCGAGCTGCCGCGCATCGGGGCCGAACTGGCCCGGCTGCGCGGCCTCGGTCCGGCCGAGACCGCGGCCCTCACCGCTGCGAACGCACGGGCCGCCCTGCCGCGGCTCTCGGCGCTCTGAACAAGGGGCCACCATGGCGCGCATCGGCCTGCTGACCTGGGGAAGCCACGGGGACATCCGCCCCTTCCTGGCGCTGACCGACGGGCTGCAGGCGGCGGGGCACGAGGTGCACCTGGTGGTCATCGCGCTGGACGAGACCCACGCCGGGCTGCAGTCCTCGCAGGGGGCCCGCGTCACGGTCCTGACACCCCTGAGCCTCACGCCCGAGCAGGCGAGGGCGTATGGCGAGGCGGCCTATCGGGAACGCAACCCGCTGAGGCAGCTGGACGCCATCCTGCGCCTGTGCTTCGCGCCCGCGCAGGGCGCCATCTTCGAGGCGGCGCGGCAGCTGTGTGCGGCGTCCGACGTGGTGCTCGGCCATTACGTCATGCATCCGCTGCAGATCGCGGCCGCGCTGTCGGCGACGCCCTACGTGGGCGTGCAGCTCTCGCCGGTCGGCATTCCCAGCGCCTACGCCCACCCTTCGGCGCCGGCGTGGCTTGGCCGCTTCGGACATCGCCTGCTGTGGCGGCTCACGCGCCTGGCGGTGCATCGCGTGGTCGCCCCTTACGTCAACGGCCTGCGTCGCGAGGTGGGGCTGCCGCCGGTGCGGGATGTGCTGCGCGAGGTCTGGCTGTCGCCGACGCTGAACCTGGTGGCGGTCAGCCCCCAGCTGTGCCCCCGGCCGCCGGACTGGCCCGCGCACCTCGAGGTCTGCGGCTTCCTGGACATGCCCAACCAGGGCCTGGAGGGCACGATGCCGCCTGGCGTGGAGGACTTCCTGGCCGCGGGCGAGGCGCCCGTCTACATGACGCTGGGCAGCTGGATGCCCCGCGAGATCGAGGCGCAGACCCGGGTGCTGGCGTTGCTGACCGAGGCCGCGGCGCGGGCCGGCTGCCGCGCGATCATCCAGTGCCACGATGCCGCGCTCTGCGGCTATGCGTCGGACGCGCAGCGGCTGTTTGTGCCGACCGCGCCGCACCAGCGGATCTTTCCGCGCTGCCGGGCCGTGGTCCACCATGGCGGGGCGGGCACGACGCAGTCCGCGACGCAGGCGGGCGTGCCGTCCGTGGTCATTGCCCACATCAGCGAGCAGCGCTTCTGGGCGTCGGCCCTGCGGCGGCTGGGCGTCGGGCACCGGGCGCTGGACCGGCGCAACGTCACGCCGCGCAGGCTGGCGGCGGCCCTGCGGCGCGTGCTGGCGGATCCGCAGAGGGCGGTGCGCGCCCGCGAGGCGGCGCTGGCGATGCGCAGCGAGGACGGCGTGGCCACGGCGGTGCGCATCCTCACGTCCCGCTTCGGCCGCAGCGGCCCTTGAACCCTCAGCGGTTGCGCGGCGTGATCGGCGTTTCCGGCACCGGGTAGCCGGCTGCCCCGAAGGTGGCCACCACGGCCTTGTGCGTGTCGAAGTAGACCTGCCAGTAGTGGTCGGTGTGCGTGTAGGGGCGCACGCACAGCAGAGGGCCTTCCGGCGTGAAGCTCAGGATCTCGACATCGGGCGCCGGCGAGGTGGCCACGTTGGGGATCTGCGCCAGGGCCGCCTTCAGTCGCGCGATGGCGTCCAGCGGGTCCACGCTGTTGGCGATCTTGGCTACGCAGTCCACCCGACGGTGCGGGAGCGTCGAGTAGTTCTGGATGGTGTCCGAGAAGATCTTGTTGTTGCCGATGATGGTCTGCACGTTGTCCGGCGTGACCAGCGTGGTGCCGAAGAGCCCGATCTCGAGCACCGTCCCCGTGACGCCGCCCACCTGCACGAAGTCGCCCACCTTGAAGGGGCGCAGGACCTGCATGAAGACGCCCGCGGCGAAGTGGGTCAGCAGACCGCCCCAGGCCGTGCCGATGGCCAGGCCCGCGCCCGCCAGGAGTGCGGCGAAGGACGTGGTGCGGATGCCGAAGATGTCCAGGATGGCCAGCACCAGGACGATGTTCAGAATGACCGAGAGAATGGAGCGCAGGTAGTGGGAGAGCGTCGAGTCGATGCGCTTGCCTCGCTCCATGGCGGCGCCCATCAGGTGGATCACGACGCCGATGAGCCAGCGTCCGACGATCCATGCCGCCAGCGCGGCCAGCACCTTGAGTCCAAAATCCGTGCCCTGGGTGCGCAGGAACTCCCAGATGGCTTCGGTATTCAGCATGGCAATCCTCCGTGTACTTTCTTGAGTGGATGTGATTGAGATGGCACGACGAACGCAGCCGGCCACCCGCCGGATGACAGCGGCCCCCATTGAAGCGGCTGGGACGCCTCCCGTGCTGCAGGGTTTGCCCGCCCTGGCCTCGCCGGGCGCGCGGCTGCTCGTGCTGGGCAGCTTCCCGAGTGTCGCCTCGCTCACGGCACAGCAGTATTACGGTCACCCGCGCAACCAGTTCTGGCCGCTGCTTTCCGCGCTGTGGGGTCAGGACTTGCGTGCGCTGCCCTACGAGGCCCGCTGCGCCTATGCCTGCTCGCGCGGCCTCGCTGTCTGGGACGTCTATGCGAGCTGCCAGCGTGAGGGCAGCCTCGACGCCGACATCCGAGCCGCAGCGCCCAATGATTTGCAAGCGCTGGTGAACACCCTGCCGCAGCTGCGGGCAATCGCACACAATGGCGGGGAATCGGCGCGCAGCCTGCGCGTCACGCAAGCCCTCGGCCTGCCCGTGTTCCGCCTGCCCTCGTCCAGCCCGGCCAACGCCAGCTGGAGCTTCGAGCGCAAGCTCGCGGCCTGGCGCGAGGCGTTTGCCTTTGCCGGATTGCTGGATGAACACGAAGAAGAAGTCGGCGGGCCGCTCCGCCAGCCCTGAATGGACGCCTGCGACGCTGTCGGAATTCGACGGCGTGCGTTTCCTGCACCTCGACAGCATCTGGGTGCAGGGCGCCATGCGCATCCGCAAGCCGCAGGTGCTGGAGCTGGAATACATCCAGCGCATGATGGCCTGGATGCTCTGGCGGGACAGCGAATCCCTGCGCGAGGGCCACGCCGTGCAGCTGGGCCTCGGCGCCGCCGCCATCACCCGCTTCTGCCACAAGGTGCTGCGCATGCAGACGACCGCGGTGGAGATCAACCCGACGGTCATCGCTGCCTGCCGCAGCTGGTTCCACCTGCCCGAGGACGACGAGCGCCTGACCGTGATCAACCAGGACGCCGCCCGCTGGGTGGCCGACCCGGCCCATCTCCAGACGGTGCAGGTGCTCAACGTGGACCTGTACGACCACGAGGCGGCGTCTCCGGTCCTGGACGACGAGGCCTTCTATGCCGCCTGCCACGGCGTGCTGGCCGACGGCGGCGTGATGACCGTCAACCTCTTCGGCCGGGCCGCGAGCTTCGCGCGCAGTGCGGCTCGCATCGCCCGGGTCTTCGGCAGCGACCAGGTCTGGAGCCTGGCCCCGACGCGTGAGGGCAACACCGTGGTGGTGGCGGCCCGGGGCGTGCAGGTGCCCGACCGCGAGGAACTGGAGCGCCGCGCCGATAAGATCGAGGAGCGCTACGGCAGCCATGGCCTGCCGGCCCGCAAGTGGCTGCGGCTGGTGCGCCCGCTGCCGATGAGCATCCTCAACCAGATGTCGGAGCTGCCCTGATGAACAGTGCCACGAGGAGCGAGGCCGCCGCGGTGTCCCATCCCGCCGGCCGCCTGGAATGGCGCCCGCTGCTGCGCTGGCTGCAGGAGGACGGCGTGATCGACGCCGAGACCGCCCAGCGCGTGGAGCAGCGCTTCGGCGCGGGCGACAGCGCCCAGCACCCGCTGCTGCGTCTGGCCGGGGCCTCCATGCATCGTGTCTCCAACGGCAAGCTGCTCGACATCGAGGCGCTCACCGCCTGGCTGGCCGAGCGCGCCCGCATCCCCTATCTGCGCATCGATCCGCTGAAGGTGGACGTCGGCCGGGTCTCGGACGTGATGTCCGTCGGCTATGCCGAGGCCAAGCGCTGCCTGCCGGTGCAGTTCGGCCTGATGGACATCACCGTCGCGACCTGCGAGCCCTTCGACATCGGCTGGGTCGAGCAGATCTCGGCCCACACGCGCAAGCAGATCAAGCTGGTGGTGGCGAGCCCCAACGAGATCTCGCGCTACACGACCGAGTTCTTCACGCTGGCCAAGTCCGTGCGCGAGGCCGCCAAGTCCGGCGCCACGGCACCGTCGGCGAGCTTCGAGCAGCTCGTCGAGCTGGGCCGCTCGAACAAGCAGCTCGACGCCAACGACCAGGGCATCGTCCAGGTCGTGGACTGGCTGTGGCAGTACGCCTTCGACCAGCGCGCCAGCGACATCCACCTGGAGCCCCGCCGCGAGCTCGGGCTGATCCGCTTCCGGATCGACGGCGTGCTGCACACCGTCTACCAGCTGCCGCCCACGGTGCTCAGCGCGATGGTCTCGCGCATCAAGCTGCTCGGCCGGATGGATGTCGTGGAGCGGCGCCGGCCGCTGGACGGCCGCATCAAGACACGCAACCCGATCGGCGAGGAGGTCGAGATGCGGCTGTCCACGCTGCCGACCGCCTTCGGCGAGAAGATGGTCATGCGCATCTTCGACCCCGACAACGCCGTCAAGGACCTCAGCGAGCTGGGCTTCTCCCGCCACGATGCCGAGCGCTGGAACCGCCTGGTGGCCAAGCCGCACGGCATCATCCTCGTCACCGGCCCCACGGGCAGCGGCAAGACGACCACCCTCTACTCGACGCTCAAGCGTCTGGCGACGGACGAGGTCAACGTCTGCACCATCGAGGACCCGATCGAAATGATCGAGCCCGCCTTCAACCAGACGCAGGTGCAGTCGGCGATCGACTTCAACTTCGCGGAAGGCCTGCGGGCGCTCATGCGCCAGGACCCGGACATCATCATGGTCGGCGAAATCCGGGATCTCGAAACCGCGGAGATGGCCATCCAGGCCTCGCTGACGGGCCATCTGGTGTTCAGCACCCTGCACACGAACGACTCCGTCTCCGCCGTGACCCGCCTGCTGGACCTCGGCGTGCCGCCCTATCTGATCAACGCGACCGTGATCGGCGTGCTGGCCCAGCGGCTGGTGCGCACGCTGTGCGAGCACTGCAAGCAGCCGGATGACAGCGTCACGGCCGACATCCTCAACGACACCCTCAAGCCCTGGCGCATGAACGGCAAGGTCCGGGCCTGCAAGCCCGTGGGCTGTCTCGAGTGCCGCAACACCGGCTTCCGTGGTCGGGCCGGCCTGTACGAACTGCTGATGTTCGACGAGGCTGTCCGCAAGCACCTTCACGCCGAGGCCGACACCACGGCCATCCGCCGGCAGGCCATGCAGGAAGGCCTCCGGCCCCTGCGCCTGGCGGGCGCGATGAAGGTGGCCGAGGGGGTCACCACGCTGGACGAGGTGCTGCGCAGCACACCGGAGTGGGTGCATTGAGTCGAAATGCCGGCTTGTGGTGCCTTACGTGGAAACCACAGCCGGGCCCTCGGGGGCGCTGCCTAGAATCAATCGACAACATCAAGAGAGGCGCTCTGTGAAGATCAAGAGCCAACGAGACTTCTGGTCCGGTCTGCTGTTTCTGCTGGTCGGCCTGACCTTTGCCTGGGGCGCCACGGAGTACCAGTTCGGTTCCTCCGCAAAGCCCGGCCCCGGCTACTTCCCCTTCAGCCTGGGGGTGCTGCTCGCGCTGCTGGGCGGGATGGTGCTGTTCAAGGCCGTCACGATCGAATCGGCCGAAGGGGATCCCATCGGCCCCATCGCCTGGCGCCCGTTGCTGGTGATCGTCGGCGCCATCGCCCTGTTCGGCCTGGCGCTGCCCCGGCTGGGTTTGGTGGTGACGCTGCCGCTGCTGGTCTTCATCTCCTCGCTCGCGGGCGACGAGTTCCACTGGAGGGACGCCCTGATCAGCGCGGTGGTGCTGACCGCCGGCAGCTGGCTGATCTTCGTGTGGGGGCTGAAGCTCACCATTCCGGTCTGGCCCGTGTTCCTGGCTTGAGGAGTGACCATGAGCCTGATTGACAACCTCCTGCTCGGATTCCAGACGGCGCTGACGCTCCAGAATCTGCTCTATGCCTTCCTGGGCGCCATGCTGGGCACGCTGATCGGCGTGCTGCCGGGCCTCGGGCCGGTCGCGACGATCGCGATGCTGCTGCCCTCGATCTACTCGCTGGATGCCACGCCGGCCCTCATCATGCTGGCCGGCATCTATTACGGCGCGCAGTACGGTGGCTCCACCACCGCCATCCTCATCAACGTGCCGGGCGAGTCCAGCTCCGTGGTGACGGCCATCGACGGCTACCAGATGGCCCGCCAGGGGCGCGCGGGGGCTGCGCTGGCCGTGGCGGGGCTCGGCTCCTTCTTTGCCGGCTGTGTGGGCACGATCATCATCGCCGCCTTTGCGCCCCCGCTGACCGAGATGGCCTTCAAGTTCGGCCCGGCAGAGTACTTCTCCCTGATGGTCCTGGGCCTCATCGGGGCGGTGGTCCTGGCGTCCGGCTCGCTGGTGAAGGCCATCAGCATGATCGTCCTCGGGCTGCTCCTGGGGCAGATCAACACCGATGTGATCTCCGGCACGCCGCGCTTCTCCTTTGACATTCCCGAGCTCTCGGATGGCATCGGCTTCGTGGTGATCGCCATGGGTGTCTTCGGTTTTGGCGAGATCATCGCCAACCTGGGCCAGCCGGCGGAGCACCGCGAGGTGTTCACCAAGGAAGTGAAGGGCCTGTGGCCGACCAAGGAGGACTTCCAGGACGCCTGGCCGGCCGTCTTGCGCGGGACCGCGTTGGGCTCGGTGCTGGGCGTGCTGCCCGGCGGCGGCGCGCTGCTGGCCTCCTTCGCGGCGTACACCTTGGAGAAGAAGGTGGCGCGCAAGCCCCGTCATGCTTTCGGCAAGGGGGCCATCCAGGGGGTTGCCGGACCGGAGAGCGCCAACAACGCCGGCGCGCAGACCAGCTTCATCCCGATGCTGACGCTGGGCATTCCGCCCAATGCCGTGATGGCGCTGATGGTGGGCGCGATGACAATCAAGGGCATTCAGCCCGGCCCGCAGGTCATGACGAGCAATCCGGAGCTGTTCTGGGGCCTGATCGCCTCGATGTGGGTGGGCAACCTGATGCTGGTCGTGCTGAACCTGCCGCTGATCGGCATGTGGATCAAGCTGCTGTCGGTTCCCTACCGCTTCCTGTTCCCGGCGATCGTGGTGTTCTGCTGCATCGGCACCTACACGCTGAACAACAACGCCTTCGACGTCTACCTGACGGCGGGCTTCGCACTGCTGGGCTATGTCTTCTACAAGCTCAGCTGCGAGCCGGCGCCTCTGCTGCTGGGGTTCATCCTCGGCCCGATGATGGAAGAGAACCTGCGTCGCGCGCTGCTGCTGTCGCGAGGGGACTGGGGCACCTTTGTCAGCCGGCCGCTGTCTGCCGGGCTGCTGGCGGCGGCGTTCCTGCTCATCCTGGTGGTGATGCTGCCTTCCATCCGCTCCAAGCGGGAAGAGGCCTTCCAGGAAGACTGACCGGCACGGGAGTGCGGGTGCCGGCCGCATGCGAGAAGAGGGCCGGGAGGCCCTCTTCAAGAATTTCTTCCGAAAGTCTTGCGTTGGCCGAAAAAGCTGTGCTACAGTCTAAGGCTTCGCTGCTGATGCAGTGCTTCGAAACGAAGCGCAAAACAGAGGTGGCGGGGCGCAGAGAGATTTCGGTCTTGATGCGCGGCGAGATCTGAATGTTTCGCCAGGCGGTTTGAAAGTTTCGAAAATAAATTTTCAAAAATGCTTGACGATACGAAAGAAATTCAGTCATAATCTCGCTTCTCTGCTGATGACAAGTCAGCGACGCGAAACGAAGCGGCAGGCAGCGA
>NZ_JASVDS010000004.1 GCF_030285365.1 Roseateles subflavus
CGTGATCACGGGCTTGTACACGCCGGATGCGGGGACCTTCGAGCTGGGGGGCGCGCCCTACCAGCCCACGGCCGTGCACCTGGTGGCCAAGACGGGGATCGCCCGCACGTTCCAGAACATCCGGCTGTTCGCCGAGATGACGGCGCTGGAGAACGTGATGGTGGGGCGGCATGTGCGCACGCACTCGGGGCTGATCGGGGCGGTGTTCCGCACGCCGGCGTTCAAGGCCGAGGAGGCCGCGATCGCGAAGCGGGCGCAGGAGCTGCTGGACTACGTGGGCATCGGCAAGTACGCCGAGTTCAAGGCACGCACGCTGTCCTACGGGGACCAGCGGCGCCTGGAGATCGCCCGGGCGCTGGCGACGGACCCCAAGCTGATCGCGCTGGACGAGCCGGCCGCGGGCATGAACGCCACCGAGAAGGTGGTGCTGCGCGAGCTGATCGACCGCATCCGCAAGGACGGGCGCACGATCCTCTTGATCGAGCACGACGTGAAGCTGGTGATGGGCCTGTGCGACCGCGTGACGGTGCTGGACTACGGCAAGCAGATCGCCGAGGGCACGCCGGCCGACGTGCAGAAGAACGAGAAGGTGATCGAAGCCTACCTCGGCACCGGTGGCCATTGACCCACCCCCTACTGGCTGCGCCAGCCCCCTCGAGGGGGCGAGCCTCGAGGGCCGGCAGAGCCGGACCCTGGGGCTCCACGCGGGAAGACCGCGTCGCGAAGCAGTGATGCAATGAATTGGAGTCGAAGATGACGAATGAAGTGCTGTTGAAGGTCAGCGGGCTGAAGGTGGCCTACGGCGGGATCCAGGCGGTGAAGGGTGCGGACTTCGAGGTGCGCCGCGGCGAGCTGGTGAGCCTGATCGGGGCCAACGGCGCGGGCAAGACCACGACGCTCAAGGCCGTGACGGGCCTGCAGCCGGTGGCCGATGGCGACATCCAGTACATGGGCCGGTCCATCAAGGGCCAGGGCGCATGGGACCTGGTGAAGCAGGGCCTGGTGATGGTGCCGGAAGGGCGCGGGACCTTCACGCGCATGACCATCGTGGAGAACCTGCAGATGGGCGCCTACATCCGCAACGACAAGGCGCAGATCGAGGCCGACATCGAGCGGATCTTCGGGATCTTCCCGCGGCTGAAGGAGCGTGCGACGCAGCTGGCCGGCACCATGTCCGGCGGCGAGCAGCAGATGCTGGCGATGGGCCGGGCACTGATGACGCAGCCCAAGGTGCTGCTGCTGGACGAGCCGAGCATGGGCCTGTCGCCCATCATGGTGGACAAGATCTTCGAGGTGGTGAACGACATCCATGGCCAGGGCGTGACGATCCTGCTGGTGGAGCAGAACGCCAGCCGCGCCCTGGCCGCGGCCAACCGCGGCTACGTGATGGAAAGCGGCGTGATCACCATGACGGGCGCGGGCAAGGATCTGCTCAACGACCCGAAGGTGCGCGCCGCCTACCTCGGCGAATAAGCCAACACACCACTCTCCGTGCAGGAATGGCCGGTGGCGCAGCCACTCGGCCCCTTCGCGCGAAGCCCGAGGATCCGGCGTTGCCGGGCCGGCGGGCTTGCCCCTGGAGGGGCCCGCGAAGCGGGTAGGGGGGGCATCCCTCCCGAGGATCCGGCTTTGCAGGGCTGGCGGGCTTGCCCCTGGAGGGGCCCGCGAAGCGGGTAGGGGGAGGGCATCCCTCCCGAGGATCCGGCTCTGCCGGGCCGGCGGGATGCCTTGCAGGCCCCGTCGGGTCTCGCGACCCGACTCTTCGCCAGGGTGTGGAGGTTCACTGAACCTCGACAGTCCGGGCTCAGTCCCCTGGAGGGGGCACGCGCAGCGCGAAGGGGGGGCCTACCTCCCCGCCATCTCCACGGCGGCGAGCAGCATCCAGGCGCTGTGGGGGAGCCACTGCTCGATCCAGCGCCACTGATGGTCCTCCGGGCCCGGAGCAAAGGCGATGCCCTCGCCGGTGTCACGGCCGTCGGCACCCGTGATCCCGTTGGAAATGCCGCCCCTGAGCATCACGCCGGCGCTGTCCAGCGCCGTGGGCGGATTGCGCTGGCCCAGGCCATAGAACATCGAGAGGCCGTAGGGATTGCGCCCCAGCGTCCAGTCGATCTGCGCCTGGGCGAAGCGCGCGAGCGGCGGCTGGATGCCGTAGGCCTCCTGCGGCGCCGGATCCACCTCGCGCCCGGCCAGCACGGCCGCCGTGGCCAGCGACGCGAGCCGGGCGCTCTCGCCCTGCCACCAGTAGCCGGTCTCGTTGCGGTGAGGAATGAAGAAGCCGGTGCGCTCTGGCTCCTGGATCGCACCGTCCTGGAACAGCTTGAAGCGCTGGCGGGCGTAGGCGTAGGGGTTGGCAACCTCGGTGTCCAGGGCCAGCTGATGGGCCAGCGCGCGGCTCAGGGCTTCGCGCACGGGCGCGGCCCGGGCGGGATCCTGCTCGATCGAAAGGTAGTGGACGAGGCTGATCAGCGGCAGGCCCGCCTCGACCGCGTGGTAGTAGGGCCGCTGCCCGGGCTGATCGCTGTAGAACTGCCCGCGCTCGTCCTGGCGGGCGAGGAGCTGCCGCGCGCGCTGACGGGCCGCCTCCAGATAGGTCGCCCGGGCCGTGGCGCGGTGCAACTCCACTGCGGCCAGCAAGGCGGTGTAGTCGTCGATCACGTTCTCGTGCCCGTCCGCGCAGTAGGCGAGGTTGTGGGCCTGCAGATGCGCGAACGCACGCTCGGCATCGGCCAGATAGGTGGCGCCAGGGAACTGGCCCCGCTGACCGGCGCTGTGTGAAAGCTGGGCGGCGCGGGCCAGCGCCGCGATGGCCAGACCGCCGCCAGCCCGGAAGGCGGAACGGTAGCCGCGCGTGTAGGTCCCCTCCTCGCCCTCGTAGCCCACGACCATGCGTTCGGCGCCGGGCTTGCCCCACTGGTCGAAGACGGTGGTGTAGAAGTAGCCCTCCGGATCCAGCACGCGATGGAGATAGTCCGCCCCCCAGAACGCCTCATCCCGGACCTGCCGCAGCAGCCCGGCCTGGCGGTAGAGCCCCGGGGCCTGATGGGCGGTGTAGGCCAGCACCCAGGCGGCCATGGGCGCCTGTTGCGGGTTGAAATGGTTGGCATAGCCCAGGTGCGAGAGGTACTTGCCGGTATCGCCACCCGCATCGCGCCAGCCTCCCCAGACATCGACGTGGCGCTGGGTGTCGAAGATGCGGCGGCGATGGTCGCCGGGATCGGTATGCCGCGATTGGCGGAAGTAGCTGAGCAGAGCGCCGGCTGCGCGGCCGAACAGCGCCTGATCGCGCACCACGACTGGCAGGGAGCGGGCCCGTGCGGTGCCGACCTGGACCTCAAGCTCGTAGCGCCCCGCTTGGGTCTGCGCCGTGAAGTCGACCTCGAAATGTCGTTTGCCGGGCGTCCAGGCCTCGAAGGCGGGCAGGGCGGTCAGTGCGCCCTCGGCCACGATGCGTCCATCGCGCCGGAGGCGGTAGCGGCCCTGCTCGTCGAGTCCTCGCGACTCCACGATGGCCTTCTTGGGTCCCAGGCGCTCCAGCGCCAGCTGGTTCATCTGGACCAGGAGCGGGGCCGTGGGCAGTTGCACGGTGGACGACGGACCGGCATGGGCCAGGCCGGTGCCCACGAGGGCCCACAGCAGGGTTCGACGCAGGGGAGCCAGGCGCTGGCGCAGCGGACGGACAGGGTCCACACGGACGTGGGCTGGAGGCAGGGCGGGCATGAGCGATCCGGCAAAGGAAAGGTGGCCCACCTTAGCCAGTCCTGGCGGCCTGGTCAATAAGTACAACCAATAGAAGTAAAAAACGAATGGAGACCCAGGCGACCCTGCCGGGCGGTGGGCTCCAGTATGATTTCGGCCATGCAACAGCACAACGGACCCACGAGGACGGTCGGCCGGGGCGCCACCCAGCAGTCCAGCGCCCCCTACAACCGCCGCGTCGTCCTGGACTTCATCCGGCAGCAGGGCGCGGCCTCCCGCAAGGACATCGCCGAGATGGTGTCGCTCAGCCCGCAGACGGTGGCCAACATCACCAATGACCTGGAGGCCATCGGCCTGATCGTCTCCCGGCGGCAGAAGGTCGACAAATCGCGTGGGCAGCCGCCCATCGCCTTCGAGCTCAACCCGGACGCCGGCTATGCCATCGGCATCAGCCTCGAGCCGGGAAGGGCCTCGGCGGCCCTGGTCAACCTCATCGGCGATGTGCACCGGCGCTGTGCGGTCGAGGTGGACACCAGCAACCGGCAGGCGCTCAGGGCCGCCATGCTGGAGCTGGTGATGCAGCTGCGCAAGGGCTCGAAGGACCGCATCTGGGGCATCGGCGTGGCCTTGCCCGGCCCGCTGGGGGTGACGGACATCAGCTTCGTCGGCCCCACCGCCATGGAGGGCTGGGCGGACCTCTCGGTGCTGGACGAACTGCGGGAGGCGACGCGCCTGCCGCTCTTCTACAGCGTGGACAGCGTGGCCGGGGCGCTGGGCGAAACCCTGTTCGGGGTGGCCAAGTCCCTGGACAACTTCTTCTATCTGCACCTGGGTCTCGGGCTGGGTGGGGCGCTGGTCGTCAACCGGGCGGCCTACCGCGGCGCCAGCGGGAACGCGACCGAGATCGGGCACGTGCCCGTGGTGCCGGGCGGCCGCCCCTGCTACTGCGGCAATGCGGGCTGCCTGGAGCGCTATCTCTCCCTGCATGCGCTGGCCGAGGCCCTGGGCCTGCCGGATCGGGAGGTGCATGCTGCGGCGCTGCACGAGCGTCTGGCCGATCCCTCGGATCTGAAGCTGCAGGCCTGGTGCGCCGAGGCCGCCGAGCGGCTGCGCGACGCCATCTGCATGGTGGAGAACATGCTGGACCCGCAGGCCATCGTCATCGGGGGATCGGCTCCCAAGGCGCTGGTGCAGCGGCTGCTGGACCAGGCCCAGCCGCTGCGGCGTTCCGTGCGGGGGGGCGTGGCCGGGGAGGGGCTGCGCATCGTGCTGTCCGAGCGCGAGGACGACAGCTCCATCCTCGGGGCCGCCGTGCTGCCACTCTACGAAATGCTCTCGCCGCGCCTGGAAGTGCTCCAGCAGGAGCGCCGCGCCGATGCCGACGTGGCGGAGTTGCTGGGGCACCGGCCGCCCAGTCGCTGGGGTGGCATTTAATATTTACATCCACTGGATTTAAGTATTGACGATGCGGAACGTGCGGCCTATAGTCGGCCGCCATGGACTCTCACCGCCCTCATTTCTGTATCGTTGGAGACATCGGCGTGGACCTCGTCATGGGGTCGCTCACCGAATGGCCGCAGATCGGCACCGAGCTGATCCTGCCGCGCAGCGAGCTTCGCGCCGGCGGCTCCGCCGGCAACACGGCGCGCCTGATGCGCCAGCTGCCGCAGCCGACCCGCCTGATCTCGGCGGTGGGCAGTGATGAGCTGGGCCCCTGGCTGGCGCAGCAGTTCACCGGGCTGGAGCTCAGCCTCCAGGTCTGCCCGGGCGCCACGACGCTCTCCGTCGGCCTGATGCACGCGTGCAGCGAGCGCAATTTCTTCACCACCGAAGGGCATCTGGCCCGGCTCAGCGCCGCTCATGTGCACGAGCAGCTGCGCCAGGGCGGGGCGGTGCCGGCGGGCAGCGTGGCGCTGTTCTGCGCGCCGTTCCTACTGCCCGGCCTGATGCCGGACTACGCCGGCCTGCTGTCCGCGGCCGCCTCGCAGGGCTATGCCGTGGCCCTGGACACCGGCTGGCCGGCCGAAGGCTGGACGGACGCCGTGCGGCGTGACGTCGACACCTGGCTCCCGCTGTGCGACCACCTGCTGCTCAACGAGCTCGAGATCTGCAGCATGGCCGGCACACAGGACCTGGACCAGGCCATGCAGCGGCTGCTGCCGCGGCTCAAGCCCGGCGCTACGCTGGTGGCGAAGGTCGGGCCGCGCGGCGCGCGGGCGTGGCAGGCCGGCGAATGGGCGGCGCATGCCGTGGTGCCGGCCGAGGTGTTCGACACCATCGGCGCCGGCGACGCCTTCAATGCCGGCTACCTCGGCGCGCGCCTGACCGGGGCGAGCCTCGAGGCGTCACTCGCGGCGGGCTGCCGCGTCGCGCGCACCGTGCTCACCCACTTCCCGCGCAGCAGCCTGCCTGCCGAGGCCCTGTCGAACTGCCTGGCTCCCGAGCCGGCCTGAGGACCCGCCATGAAGCACCGCCGCCTGATCCTCGCCTACCTCCTGCTGGTGTGGTTCGCCATCTCCTTCGTGACCAACATCATCGGGCCGCTGATGCCCGTCCTGATCCACGACTACCAGCTCAGCCTGTCCCTGGCCGGCTTCCTGCCCTTCTCCTTCTTCCTGGCCTACGGGCTGGTGTCGATTCCGGGCGGCGTGCTCGTCGAGCGGCGCGGTGCGCGCCGCACCATGGCCTGCGCCTTCGCGCTCAACCTGGCCGGTGCGCTGGCCATCGCGCTGGCCCCGGCGTATGGGGTGGTCATCGGCGGCCTGTTCGTGATCGGTCTGGGCATGGCGCTGCTGCAGGTGGTGATCAACCCGCTGATGCGCACGGTGGGCGGCGAGGCCCACTTCGCGTTCTTCTCGGTCATGGGGCAGCTGGTCTTCGGCCTGGCATCCTTCATCAGCCCCGAGGTGTTCAAGTGGCTGATGGAGCGGCCGCAGGCGGCCCAGCAGGCGCTGCCCTGGGTCAGCCTCTACGGTGCCTTTGCGCTGGCCTTCGCGGGGCTGCTTCTCCTGAACCACCGGCTGCCGCTGCCGGCCGTGGCGCTGCGCGAGGACGAACGGGCCGGTGCGCTCTCGGCCTACCGCGAGCTGCTGGCGCGGCGCGATGTGCGGCTCTACTTCGTGGGTATCGTGGCCTATGTGGGCACCGAGCAGACCCTGGCGGACTGGATGTCGCAGTTCCTCGCTACCTACCACGGCCTGTCGGCCACCGGGGGCGCGGCGGACGCCGTCGGCCAGTTCTGGGGGCTGATGTCCCTGGGCTGTCTGGCGGGGCTGGTCCTGCTGCGCCTGTTCGATGCGCGGCGGGTGCTGGCTGCGTTTGCCGTGGCGGCCATGGCCTGCGTGGCGCTGGGCCTGTGGGGGCCGGCGGAGGTGGCGATGCGCGCATTTCCGGCGTCAGGCTTCTTCCTGTCCGTCATGTTCTCCGTGGTGTTCTCGCTGGGCCTCAACTCCGTGCCCCTGCATCACGGCGCCTTCTCCGGCATCCTGTGTACCGGCATCCTGGGCGGTGCCATCCTGCCTCTGCTGGTCGGGGCGCTGGGCGACGTGATCGGCCTGCGTGCGGCCATGACGCTCGTGCTGCTCACGCTGGGCTTCATTCTCGGCATCAGCGTGTGGGCCCGGCCGCTGGTGCTCAACCAGACTCAGTCCCTGTCCGATCTGCTGGCGCAGCTGCGCCGGCTCGGAGGCCGCCCGGCCTCCTGAAGGCGGCGGCCCCGAGCGCTGCCGCCCTACCGATTCCCGCTTTGGCAAACAACACGATCAGGAGCATCGTATGAGGACCCTTGGACGTTCCCGTTTTCCGCTCAATGCCGTCGCCGTTGCGACCCTGAGCTGTCTGGCCCCCTGGGCGGCGGCGCAGGGACAGGCTCCCGCTGCCGATGCCGCCGCCAAGCCTGACAAGAACGAGCTGCCGACGATCACGGTGAACGCCACCCGTGTGTCCTCGGGGTTGATGCAGACGCCGGTGGCGGTCACCGCCATCACGCAGGAGTCGCTCACCCGCAGCGGCATCACCGATGTGCGCGGCCTCTCCGCCTCGGTGCCCAACCTGCAGATATCCTCGGGCGCGGATTCGGGTGTGCAGATCAACATCCGCGGCGTCGGCTCCACCAACTTCACCGAGATCGGCGATCCCGCCGTGGGCCTGCACGTCGACGGCCTGTACTCGCCCCGACCCCAGGGGGCGCTGGCGCTGATGTTCGACCTCGAGCAGGTGGAGGTTCTGCGCGGGCCGCAGGGCACGCTCTTCGGACGCAACTCCACGGGCGGCAGCGTCAACATCATTCCCGCCAAGCCCGAGTTCGGCAGCACCTACGGCAGCGCCGAGCTCGACCTGGGCAGCTACCGCAAGCGCCAGCTCAACCTCGTGCAGAACTTCGGCGTCAGCAAGGAGCTGGCCCTGCGCGCGACGTTCAGCAAGGTCAAGCGCGACGGCTGGATCCAGCAGCAGCAGGACTTCACCGACGTCGACATCCCCGCGCTCGGCTGGGCGGCGGACGGCATCCCTGATGTCGACCAGCGCCGCAACACGCCCGTGAAGCGCAGCGGCTACTACTACAACCGCGACGAGTGGGCGGCCCGGCTGTCCGCGCGGCTCAAGCCCCGGCCGGAGCTGGACTGGCTCGTCAGCTACGAGCGCTTCCAGAACAATGCCGCCGGCGACATCGAGATGAAGGACTGCGAGCAGGCGGCCGGCACGCGCTTCGCCTGCACAGGCGGCCCGTGGGAGGTGAAGGTCAATGTGCCGGGCAAGACCGACATGAGCATGGACACGCTGCGCTCGCGCCTGGTCTGGACGCCCGCGCCGGGCAGCACGATCGAGTACGGCTTCGCGCGGGCCAACCAGCGGCGCAGCCAGCAGAGCGATGACGATGCCGGCTACCACCCGCTGGCCAGCGAGGTCACGGTGAGCCGTCCCGTCGGGCCGGCTGGCGATGAGGGCGTGTGGCCGGTGCGGGACGAGACGTCCTTCACGCTGGGCTCCAAGTACCTCTCCACCGTGCACGAGCTGCAGTACAAGCGCCAGAGCGACGATCTGCAGCTGGTCACCGGCGTCTTCTGGATGCACGAGAAGAACGCCATCGACTACGCGCAGGAGCAGCTGGTGACCGTGCCCTACGGCTTCCCCACCAGCCAGTTCTATCACCAGCCCAACCGCCAGGTCGACGCCAAGGCCGTCTTCGCGCAGGCCGACTGGACCTTCCGGCCCGGCTGGACCGCCACCCTCGGCGGCCGCTTCAGCCACGACAGCAAGACCGACCAGGGCGGCCAGGTCTACGGCGGCTGGGACGGCAAGACCCCGGCCTACTACAACGGCCTCTTCAACCCGGGCACGCCCGGTACGCCGGGCTTCCAGGCGCACAACGGACACCAGCTGACCGAGGCCATGGGGCCGCTCGCCGGTGTCGGTGCCTACGCCCTGTGGGGCGAGCCGGCCGGCAACGACCATTCCGAGAGCTGGCGCAAGTTCACCTACCGCCTCGGCCTGAGCCACCAGATCACCCCCAACGACATGGCCTACACCTCGCTGGCCACGGGCTACAAGGCCGGGGGCTTCGGGGACAAGGACGATCGCTGCGGCGACAAGGAGTGCGTGGACGGACCGGCCGGCCCGCAGTACAGCTTCTTCCCCTACAAGCCCGAGACCGTCACCAACTTCGAGCTGGGCTACAAGGGCCTCATGCTCAACCGGCGCCTGAGCCTGGCCGTGACCGCCTTCTTCAGCCAGTACCGGGACATGCAGGTCACGGGCGACTTCTTCGCGAGCCGGATCAAGCGCAACGAGCCGTGCCCCGCGGACAAGCCCACCTGCGACATCGTGGTGAAGTGGCAGACGGTGAACGTCGGCGTGGTCGACATCCCGGGCCTCGAGGTCGAGCTGGACTACAAGCCCTGGGCGGGCGCGCGCCTGGGCGGCTTCTTCTCGTACATCAACAGCAAGATGCGCAACTACCGCACCTTCAACGACGGCTGGAACTGCGGCGTGCGCGAGGAGATGGGCGCGCCGGCCTGCCCGGCGGCCTACGACGGCAGCGAGGCGGAGCTGCGCGGCCGCCAGATCTACGACATCACGGGCAACCACCTGCCGCTGTCGCCCAAGTACACCTTCGGGATCAACTTCGCGCAGACCTTCGAGGTGGGCGGCTATGAGATCACGCCGTGGGTGAACGTGAAGTGGCAGGACAAGATGTACTTCACGCTGCGCAACCTCGACAACCCGCACATCTCCGATGCGCAGAAGGCCTTCGCCAAGGTCGATGCCAGCGTGCGCATCAACGCGCCGAAGTACTGGCACGCGGAGCTCTATGTGCTGAATGCGACGAACCAGATGACCCGGAACTCGGCCAGGGATGGCGGCGGCTTTGTCCGCGGCACCTGGAACGATCCGAGAACGGTGGGCATCCGACTGGGGGTGGACTACTGACCCAGACCCACCTCAGCACTGCACCATGCAAACAAAAACGCCCCGGAGTCCTCCGGGGCGTTTTTCATTCAGGGGCGAAGGCTCAGGCCGGCTTCACGAGCTTCGAGCGGGCCCAGGCGTCGGCTTCACGGCCCGGCGTGTTGCCCGAGACCTGGATGCGCTCCAGCAGCTCGGCCACGCGGCCGCGGATCTCGCCGACCTCGGCCATCACCTTGGATTCTTCGCCTTCGTTGCGGAACTCGCGGGCCACGCTGACGATGCCGCCGGCATTGACCAGGTAGTCCGGCAGGTAGGTGATGCCGCGGGCCTGCAGGGCGTCACCGTCGGCCACGGTGGCCAGCTGGTTGTTGGCCGCACCGGCGATCAGCTTGGCCTGGATGGCGGGGATGCTCTGGGTGTTGAGCACGGCGCCCAGCGCGCAGGGCGCCAGCACGTCGGCCTGGACCGACAGGATCTCGCCGACGCTCACGGCGCGGGCGCCCAGCTCGGCCTGCGCACGGGCGACCTTGTCCGCGTTGACGTCCGCCACGACCAGCTTCGCGCCGGCCTTGTGCAGGAACTCGGCCAGGTGCCAGCCCACGGCGCCGAGGCCCTGCAGTGCGACGGTCACGCCGTCCAGCGAGCTGCGGCCCAGCACGCGCTTCACGCCTTCGTCGATGGAGACGAACACGCCCCAGGCGGTCTTGGGGCTGGGGTCGCCACCGAAGGCGCCTTCACGCGGGATGCCGCTCACGAACTGGGTGTGCTGCTGCACCACGCGCATGTCGGCGGTGGTGGTGCCCACGTCTTCCGCGGTGATGTAGGCGCCGTTGAGCGAAGCCACGGCGCGGCCGAAGGCGGCGAACAGGGCGGGGCGGTCGAAGTCGCCGGCCGGCTTGATGATCACGGCCTTGCCGCCGCCGAAGGGCAGGTTGGCCAGGGCGTTCTTGAGGCTCATGCCCTGCGACAGGCGCAGCGCATCGTTCAGCGCGGCCAGCTCGTTGTCGTAGGTCCAGAAGCGGCAGCCACCGAAGGCAGGGCCGCGGGCGGTGCTGTGCACGGCCAGGATGGTCTTCAGACCGGTCTGCTCGTCGGTGGCGAAGAGCACGCGCTCATGGGCGGGTTGCTCAGGCAGGCCGAACAGGGAGGAGGGGATGGAAGCCGGCGATTCGCTCAGGGCGCGGACGAGGTCAGACATGGCGTGCTTGCACTTGTGATGCGAGAGAGGGATGGCGCCACACCTGTCCGGTCAAGCCCGGCCCAGGCCACGTGGCGGCGGATCAGCACGGCTTGTGGCCGCGCTGGGCCCGAAGTGTAGGGGGGACGGGGGCCTCGCGCTTTCGTCAAAGCGCAAGCATTCGGCATGCCGTGATGCATGCCACGCATCCCCGCGGGCCGGCGCCGTGCGCGGCGGCGGGGGTCAGACCGGGTCCTGGAAGCTGCCGCGGCGCAGGGTCACGACGAGGGTGTCCCGGTGGCCGTGCTCGGCCGCGGGCTGGATGGGCGTGGTCTCGTGGATGACGCGCTCGTCGTCCAGCAGCAGCAGGGTCCAGGGCTCCTGCAGCGTGAAGCGCTCGCCGCGCGGGCCGTCGGCCTCGAAGACGCGCGACTCGCCGCCCTTGATGCCGACACGGCTCACCAGGAAGACGGCCACCAGGTCCACGCCATCGCGGTGCGCACCTTCGGGCGTCGGTCGGCCGATGCCGTCCGTGGTGTCGATGCGGAACTGGTGCGTCTCGATGAACCAGGGCTGCGGTCCCTTGAGCGCATCGGCGGCACGCGCCAGGCGCAGCAGCAGCGTCTGCCAGGCGGGCAGGGCGGCCAGGGCCGGCTGGACGGGCTCGAACCAGCGCTCGAGGCCGCCGTGCAGGGCGTTGTAGTCCAGCGGCTGCCAGTGGGCGCGGTGGCCCTGCTGGCGAAGCTCGCCGTCCGCGACGACGAAGCTGCCGTGGCGCCGGAATCGGTAGCGGCCGCCGTCACGCAGATGGGTGTCCGGCGGCAGGTCGTCCCAGAAGGGCGCGAGCGCCTGCAGGTCCTCGGCCGGGATCTCCGCCCAGTGGCAGAGGCCCTCCGGGGCGATGACGGCCGCGCCCAGCTCGCGCAGGCGATCCTCGAACTGGCTGGCGCTGGCGTAGGGCGGCGGGAAGTGCTTCATGAGGGCAAGTATGAGGCTGTCATGCGGCCCGCGAGGGCCCGCCCGAAGAGGCGCGGGCGCCAGGCGTGCGCGGCGCTCAGGCGCCGTGCTTGTCGGCTTCGGAGGTGAAGGCGTCGGCGTAGAACTCGTCGGCGGGCAGGCCGCCCTGCGCGCTGAAGTCCCTCTTGGCGCTCTCCACCATGATGGGCGCGCCACAGGCATAGACCTGGAAGCCAGCGAGGTCCGGCAGGTCGGCCAGCACGGCCTGGTGCACGAAGCCGGTGCGGCCGGTCCAGGCGTCCTCGGCCTTGGGTTCGGACAGCACGGGCACGTAGCGCAGCGTGGGCATCGCGGCGGCGGTCTGCGCGGCCCAGTCGTGCAGGTACAGGTCCGACTGGCTGCGGCAGCCCCAGTACAGGTGCACCGGACGGGTCAGGCCCAGGTGCTGGATGCGCTCGAGGATGGCCTTGATGGGCGCGAAGCCGGTGCCGCTGGCGAGCAGCACGATGGGCTTGTCGCTGTCCTCGCGCAGGAAGAAGCTGCCGAAGGGGCCTTCCATGCGCAGGATGTCCTTCTCCTTGAGCGCACCGAAGACGTGGTCGGTGAACTTGCCGCCGGGCATGTGGCGGATGTGCAGCTCGATGGCGGCCGGCGTGCCCAGGTTGTGGGGCGCATTGGCCATCGAGTAGCTGCGGCGGGCGCCGTCGCGCAGGATGAACTCGACGTACTGGCCGGCATGGAACTGGAAGTTCTGATTGGCGGCCAGCTGCATGCGGATCACCGCGACATCCGGGGCGGGCTTCTCGATGCTGATGACGCGGCTGGGCAGCTTCAGCACCGGAAACTCGCCGGCGCCCGGCACGGTGCGGGCTTCCAGCACGCAGTCGGTCTGGGGCGTGGCACAGCAGGTCAGGACGAGACCCTGGGCCTCTTCCTCGGCGCTCAGCGCCTTGGCCTGGTGGGCACCATGGATCACGCGGCCTTCCAGCAGCTTGCTCTTGCAAGAGCCGCAGGCGCCGTCCTTGCAGCCGTAGGGCAGGCCGATGCCCTGGCGGATGGCGGCGCCGAGCAGGGTTTCATCGCGTTCGACGGCAAACTCGCGGCCGCTGGGCTGGACGGTGATCTGGAAGTTCATGGTGAAGGGGTCCGGACAAGAAACCGGCCCGTGCACCGCCGTGCCAGGGAGGCAGCGGCGGGCGGGCCGTACACTGGCCCGACATTCTGCCTGAGCAGCCCCGCCCCGGGAGCGCCGGGCCTTTCGGCATTGACCGCCCCACGCTTCGCCCATGCCCCGTTCTCATCCCGCTCGCCCCTCGACGACCTCGACCACCCCGGCGGGCGCGGTCGCACCCCGCCTGCTGATCGTCGGCTGCGGCGATGTCGGGATGCGTGTGCTGCGCCGGGTGCCGCCGGGCTGGGAGGTCTTCGCGCTGACGTCCTCGCCCGCCCGCCGCGAAGTGCTGCGGGCGGCCGGTGCGATCCCGCTGCTGGGCAATCTCGACGATCCCCGCAGCCTGCGGCGGCTGGCCGGCCTGGCCACGCATGTGCTGCATCTGGCGCCGCCGCAGGCGAGCGGGGCCCGCGACGAACGCACGCGCCATCTGCTCCACGCGCTGCGCCGCGGACCGGCCCCCGGGGTGCTCGTGTATGCCAGCACGACGGGCGTCTACGGCGACGCGGGAGGCGCGTGGCTGGACGAGACCTCCGCGCTGCGGCCGCGCTCGGACCGCGCGCACCGCCGGGTGGACGCCGAGCGCGCGCTGCGGGCCTTCGGCCAGGCCACGGGCGCGCACGTGGGCGTGCTGCGCGTGCCGGGCATCTACGCTTGGGACCGCGAGGGCGGCCACCCGCGCGAGCGCCTGGCGCGGGGCACGCCGGTGCTGGCGGCGGCGGACGACGTCTACACCAACCACATCCATGCGGACGACCTTGCCCGGGCCTGCCTGCGCACGCTGCTGCGGGCGCCGGCGGGGCGGGTGTTCAACGTCTGCGACGACACCCAGCTGCGCATGGGCGACTACTTCGATCTGGCGGCGGACCTCTGCGGCCTGCCGCGCCCGCCGCGCATCAGCCGCGAGGAGGCGAGGGCGCAGATGTCACCGATGCAGCTGAGCTTCATGGCGGAGTCCCGCCGGCTGCGCAACGAGCGCCTGTACCGCGAGCTGCGCCTGCGCCTGCAGTACGCCGATGTGAGGGACGGCCTCCTGGCGGGGCGTCCCGGCTGAGCGGCTTAGCCGTCCCGCGGTTCAGCGGCGACGGCCGCCGCGCCAATGGTTCAGCAGCAGCCACGCGCCGATCATGCCGCCCAGGTGGGCAAAGTGCGCGACGCCGCTGGCACCGCTCAGGCCCATCAGCAGCTCCAGGGCGCCGAAGATCGCCACGAAGACCTTGGCCTTCATCGGGATGGGCGGGAACAGCGGCATGATGATGCGGTCCGGGAACAGCATGCCGAAGCCGAGCAGCAGGCCGAAGAGGGCGCCGGAGGCGCCGACGGTCGGTGCCATCGAGCCGATCACCGCGGTGAAGAGCAGCTGCATCGCCGCCGCACTCAGCGTCGAGGCCACGAGCAGCTGCAGGTAGCGCTTCTGCCCGAACACCATCTCCAGCTCGGAGCCGAACATCCACAGGCCGAGCATGTTGAAGAACAGATGCATCGCGTCGCCGTGCAGGAAGGCGTAGCTCACCATCTGCCAGGGCATGAAGTAGCCGCTGCTGATCGGCCACAGGGCCAGCCAGGGCTTCCACTCGGGCACCAGGATGAACAGGCAGAAGAAGCCCACGCAGGCCAGCATGAAGGCTTTGGTGACGGGCGGCAGTTGGGGCATGGTGTCAGGTCTTGCGCAAGCGGGGCGGGGGCCCCGGAACGCTCGGAGTGTATGCGTCTGTACAGCCACCGACCGGCGCAGGGGGCGCCCCGCGGGCGGCGCCGGAAACGAAAAAACCACCTCGCGGTGGTTTTTCTCTGCGTGCAGCGCCCTGGCTGTGGTGCCCGGAGTCGGACTCGAACCGACACGCCTTGCGGCGGGGGATTTTGAGTCCCCTGCGTCTACCGATTTCGCCATCCGGGCCGAAGGGTGCCTTACGCAAGCGGCGGATTATGCCATGCCTTCCCCGGCGGCTCCGGGCCGGTGGCCCGACACGCGCGGCAGGCCCCGCGCCATCGGTGCCAAGCCCTTCGGCCCGCGCAGGGCACCCCGCTGAGGGACAATCGCCGCCATGAGCACAAAACAGTACCCGAGTCTGGAGGACGTGATCGGCAATACGCCGCTGGTGCGTCTGCAACGCATCCTGGGGCCGGAGCTGGCGGCCCGCGGCAACGTGCTGCTGGGCAAGCTGGAGGGCAACAACCCCGCGGGTTCGGTCAAGGACCGCCCCGCCATCAGCATGATCCGCCGGGCCGAGGAGCGCGGCGAGATCAAGCCGGGCGATACCCTCATCGAGGCCACCTCGGGCAACACCGGCATCGCGCTGGCCATGGCCGCCGCCATGCGCGGCTACCGCATGGTGCTGATCATGCCGGAGGACCTCTCCATCGAGCGCGCCCAGACCATGAAGGCCTTCGGCGCCGAGCTGATCCTGACTCCGCGCTCGGGTGGCATGGAATACGCCCGCGACCTCGCGGAGCAGATGCAGCGCGACGGCCGCGGTCGCGTGCTGGACCAGTTCGCCAACGAGGACAACGCCCGCATCCACTACGAGACGACGGGCCCCGAGATCTGGCGTGATACGGGCGGCGAGGTCACGCATTTCATCAGCGCCATGGGCACGACGGGCACCATCACCGGCACCTCGCGCTACCTGAAGGAGATGAACCCGGCCGTGCGGATCGTGGGCGCGCAGCCCGCGGAGGGCTCCCGCATTCCCGGCATCCGCAAGTGGCCCGAGGCCTATCTGCCCAAGATCTACCGCCCCGAGCAGGTCGACGAGCTGGTGCAGGTCAGCCAGAGCGATGCCGAGGACATGGCCCGCCGCCTCGCCCGCGAGGAAGGCCTGTTCGCCGGCATCTCGGCCGCCGGCGCCTGCTGGGTCGCCCTGCAGCTGGCCCGCACCCTCAGCAACGCCACGCTGGTCTTCGTGGTCTGCGATCGGGGTGATCGCTACCTGTCCACGGGTGTGTTCCCTGCCTAGAATCGCCGCCAGGAAGGCAATGCACATGGACATCCACAAGGAACTCGACACCCGCGGCCTGCACTGCCCGCTGCCCATCCTCAAGGCCAAGAAGGCCCTGGCGGACATGCAGAGCGGGCAACTGCTGAAGGTGGTCGCCACGGACCCGGGCTCGACGCGGGACTTCCAGGCCTTTGCCCGCCAGACGGGCAACGAGCTGGTGGCCCAGAGCCAGGCGGGCGAGGAATTCGTCCATGTCCTGAAGCGCCGCTGACGCCGCGGCGCCCCCGCACGAAGGCCTGCCGACTCGGTGACGAGTCCGCAGGCCTTGTCGTTTCCGGCCGGGGCCGGGCGCTCAGACGGACAGCGTCTGGAGGTAGTCCCGGAAGACGCTGCCGAGCTCCGGATGCGCCAGGGCCAGCTCCACATTGGCCTGCAGGAAGCCTTCCTTGGAGCCGCAGTCGTAGCGCTTGCCCTGGTAGCGGTAGGCAAAGACCTTCTCGCGGCGCAGCAGCCCCGCGATGCCGTCGGTCAGCTGGATCTCGCCGCCCACGCCGCGCGGCTGGCTGGCGATCTCATGGAAGACGCCCGGGGTCAGGATGTAGCGGCCCGCCACGCCCAGGCGGGACGGGGCGACCTCGGGGGCCGGCTTCTCGACGATGCGCTGCACATCCACGAGCTGCTCGCTCACCGCCGTGCCGGCCACGATGCCGTAGCGGCGGGTGTGCTCGGCGGGCACTTCCTGGACGGCCAGGATGGAGGCGCGCCATTCCTCGAACTGCTCGACCATCTGCTTGAGCACCGGCTGGCCGTCCGCGGGGCCCACCATGAGGTCGTCGGCCAGGAGCACGGCGAAGGGCTCGTTGCCGACGAGGCGCTGCGCGCACAGCACCGCGTGGCCCAGGCCCAGCGCCTGCGCCTGGCGGACGTAGATGCACTCCATGTCATCCGGCTTGACGCTGCGCACCACCTCCAGCAGCTCGCGCTTGCCCGCCTGCTCCAGGCCGACCTCGAGCTCGAAGCTCATGTCGAAGTGGTCCTCGATGGGGCGCTTGTGACGGCCGGTCACAAAGATCATCTCGCGGATACCGGCGGCATAGGCCTCCTCGACCGCATACTGGATCAACGGCTTGTCCACGACCGGCAGCATTTCCTTGGGTTGGGCTTTTGTTGCCGGTAGAAAACGCGTGCCGAGGCCCGCAACAGGGAAAATGGCTTTGTTGATATGCATCTGGCAGGCTGCCTGGGGCGGATGGCTTGCATTGTGGCACGCGGTGTCTGGCCGCCATGCAAGGCCGTTGGGAACATGAAAAGATGAATTTGCTGGTGCTGGAACCTCTGGATTCAGAGGTGATTGAATGGCTGGGCAGGCGGCATGCCGTGCGCGTCGCGCCCGAGCTCGCCCGTGATCCGGCCGCCCTGCGCGAGAGCCTGCCGCAGATGCACGGTCTCATCCTGCCGCCCACCGTGGCCGTGGACCACTCCCTGCTCAAGGCCGCGCCGCGCCTGCGGGTGATCGGCCGCGTGAGCGCCGGCATCGAGACGGTGGACATCGAGGCCTGCCGCATGCACGAGGTCGAGCTGGTGCGCTCGGGCACTGCCACGGCGCAGGCCGAGGCCGAGTACATGCTGGGCGGCGCGCTGAACATGCTGCGCCGGGTGCCGGTCTATGGCGCGGACGGCCTGCTGGTGGGCCGCGAGCTGGGGCAGAGCACCGTCGGCCTGCTGGGCCTGACGCCCGCCTCGAAGGTGCTGGCGCAGATCCTGCCGGCCTTCGGCGCCAAGGTCGTCGGCTACGACCCCTCGCTGCACGAGAGCGAGGACCTGTGGCAGCAATGGAACATCCCGCCGGTGCCGCTGCGCTCGCTGATGGAGCAGAGCGACGTGCTCTGCGTGCAGCTGCCCTACTACCCGCGCTACAAGGGCCTGCTCGGGCACCGGGTGCTGGGCCATGCGAAAGCCAATCAGGTGGTGGTCGCGCTGACCCACTGCGCCATGTTCGACGACGTGGCCCTGGCCGGCGCCATGCGCAGCGGCCGCATCCTGGCGGCCTGGATGGACAGCGTCGAGCCCGGCTGGCTGGAGCCCGACCGGCCTCTGCACGGCATGCCCAATCTGCAGATCACCCCCCGCGTGGCCAGCACCACCCGGGAGTCGCGCGTGCGCGCAGCCTGGGCCGTGGCCCGGCGCATGGACGAGCTGCTGACCAAGGCCGAGGCACCGGCCGTCGCCGCGGCGGAGCGCAGCGGCGCCTGAGCGGCCTCCGGGGCGCCCCATGACCACGGGGCCGCTGCCGGCCCCGTCGAGTGTCACGGCGCGGGCCCCGGGCCCGCCGACGAACCTCAGCCCAGCCGTGCGGCCTGGGCCTTCAGGCGCTCCACCGTGACGCCGAAGTCGGCCACGCGCTGGCGTTCCTGGGCCACGACGGCCTCGGGCGCGCGGGCCACAAAGCTCTCGTTGGACAGCTTGGCCGTCGCCTTGGTGATCTCGCCCTCGAGGCGGGCGATCTCCTTGCCCAGGCGGGCGCGCTCGGCCTCGACATCGATCTCCACCTTCAGCGCCAGGCGGGCCTCGCCGTGCACCAGCACGGGCAACGCGGCGGCGGCCTGCTCGAAGCTGGCGTCGTCCACCAGCTGCACCTCGGCCAGCTTGGCCAGCGTGCGGATCAGCGGCGCGGCCTCGGCGATGAAGCCCTGGCCGCCCGCCACCAGCAGGGGCACGCGCTCGGCAGGCGACAGGCCCATCTCGCTGCGCAGGCTGCGGCAGGTGCCCACCACGGCCTTGAGCTGGTCCACCCAGGCGATGGCCGCCGGGTCGATCTTCTCGGGCTGGGCCACGGGGTAGGCGGCGTTGACGATGTACTCGGTGCTCTTGCGGCCGGCCACCGGGGCGACCGTCTGCCACAGGGCCTCGGTGATGAAGGGGGCCACCGGGTGCAGCAGGCGCAGCGTGGTCTCCAGCACGCGGATCAGCGTGCGGCGCGTGGCGCGCGCTTCAGCCTCGTTGCCGACCTGGATCTGCACCTTGGCGATCTCCAGGTACCAGTCGCAGTATTCGTTCCAGACGAAGTCGTAGATGGCGTTGGCGACGTTGTCCAGGCGGTAGTCCGCGAAGCCCTGGGCCACGGCCTGCTCGACCTTCTGCAGCTCGCTGGTGATCCAGCGGTCCGAGGGGCTGAAGCTCAGGTAGCCGCCCTCGCAGTCCGCCGCGGTGTGCTCCTTCAGGCCGCAGTCCTGGCCTTCGGTGTTCATCAGCACGAAGCGCGTGGCGTTCCAGAGCTTGTTGCAGAAGTTGCGGTAGCCCTCGCAGCGCTTGGAGTCGAAGTTGACCGAGCGGCCCAGCGTGGCCATGGCCGCGAAGGTGAAGCGCAGGGCGTCGGCGCCGTAGCCGGGGATGCCCTCGGGGAATTCCTTCTCCGTGGCCTTGCGGACCTTGGGCGCGGTCTCGGGCTTGCGCAGGCCCTGCGTCCGCTTGTCCAGCAGGGGCGCGAGCTCGATGCCGTCGATCAGGTCCACCGGGTCCAGCACATTGCCTTCGGACTTGGACATCTTCTTGCCCTGCGCATCCAGCACCAGGCCGTGGATGTACACGTGCTTGAAGGGCACGTTGCCGGTGAAGTGCTTGGTCATCATGATCATCCGGGCGACCCAGAAGAAGATGATGTCGTAGCCGGTGACCAGCACGGAGGAAGGCAGGAAGAGGTCCTGCTCCAGCGTGGCCTCGGGCCAGCCGAGGGTGGAGAAGGGCACCAGGGCGGAGGAGTACCAGGTGTCGAGCACGTCCTCGTCGCGGCGGAGCGTCTTGCCGGGTGCCTTGGCCTGCGCCTCGGCCTCGCTGCGGGCGACGTAGACAGTGCCGTCCTCGTCATACCAGGCCGGGATCTGGTGGCCCCACCACAGCTGGCGGGAGATGCACCAGTCCTGGATGTTCTTCATCCACTGGTTGTAGGTGTTGACCCAGTTCTCGGGCACGAACTTGACGTCGCCGGAGCTGACGGCCTCGATGGCCTCCTCGGCGATGGACTTGCCGTTCGCGCCGGCCTTGCTCATGGCCACGAACCACTGGTCCGTCAGCATGGGCTCGATGACCTGGCCCGTGCGGGCGCAGCGCGGCACCATCAGCTTGTGCTTCTTGACCTCGACGAGCGCGCCTTGCGCCTCCAGCTCGGCCACGATCTTCTTGCGGGCGACGAAGCGGTCCAGGCCGATGTACTCGGCCGGGATCTCGGTGGCCTCATGGGCGCTGACCTTGGCCTCGAGATCGAAGATGGTCAGCATGGGCAGCTTGTGGCGCAGGCCCACCTGGTAGTCGTTGGTGTCATGCGCCGGGGTGACCTTGACCACGCCGGTGCCGAAGTCCTTGTCCACGTAGTCGTCGGCGATCACCGGGACCAGGCGGCCGGTGATGGGCAGCTTCACCTGCTGGCCGATCAGATGCTGGTAGCGCTCGTCCTCGGGGTGGACCATCACGGCGGTGTCGCCCAGCATGGTTTCCGGGCGCGTGGTGGCGACGACCAGCGACTCGCTGCCCTCGGCCATCGGATAGCGGATGTGCCACAGCGAGCCGTCTTCCTCCTCGCTCTCCACCTCCAGGTCGGAGACGGCGGACTTCAGGATGGGGTCCCAGGACACCAGGCGCTTGCCGCGGTAGATCAGACCTTCCTCGAAGAGGCGCACGAAGGTGTCGGTGACCACCTTGGAGAGCTTGTCGTCCATGGTGAAGTACTCGTGCTCCCAGCTCACCGAGTCGCCCATGCGGCGCATCTGGCGGGTGATGGTGCTGCCGGACTGCTCCTTCCACTCCCAGACCTGGGCGACGAAGTTCTTGCGGCCGAGGTCGTGGCGGCTCTGGCCCTTTTCCTGGAGCTGGCGCTCCACCACGATCTGCGTGGCGATGCCGGCGTGGTCGGTGCCGGGCACCCACAGCGTGTTGTGGCCGCGCATGCGGTGGTAGCGCGTCAACGAGTCCATGATGGTCTGGTTGAAGGCGTGACCCATGTGCAGCGTGCCGGTCACGTTCGGCGGCGGCAGCTGGATGCAGAAGGAGTCGCGGCTCTTGTCCAGCGTGGGACGATAGAGGCCTTGGGACTCCCACAGAGGGCCCCAATGGGCTTCCAGGGCGGCGGGCTCGAAGGACTTGGCAAGTTCGGTCATGACGCGCTTTGCTGCTTGAAATGGCCGCGGGGCGTCTCCTTGCGGAGGCGCCCCGTCGGCAGGAATCAGGGGTTGCCCGATTGTAGGGGCCACCTTGGCGCCCCCAGGCGCTGAATCCTGGGGGCGGTGCTCCATGGCGCTCCCGGGGCTGCGGCCCCTTCAGCGCGACTGCAGGGTCAGGCGTTGCGTCTGCCCCGGGGCGAACTCCAGGCTGTACTCGAAGGACTCGCCGGCCCGCACCGGAGGGCCGTACAGCGGATCGCGGGTGTCCAGCACCAGGGCCAGGTAGTGGCCGGCGGGCGCGTCATACGCCGTGGCCACGAGGTCCAGGTTCAGCGTCATGACCTGCCCGGGCTGCGCCTGGTGCCAGGCGCGGGCACCGTGGGTGATGAGCGTGCCAAAGCCGGCGGCGTCCACGTCGTAGAGGTAGGCCACGGCCATCCCGCGCGCCTGCGAGGGCTTGACGCGCAGCTGCAGGCTCGGGATGCCGCGCAGCTTGAGCGGGCTCCTGAGCCAGTCGCCCTCATAGCGGATGCCGTTGCCCCACAGGATGGTCGCCTGGTGGTTGATGACCGGCAGGCCCACGCTCTCCATCAGCGGCGAGAGCACGGGCAGGGGGCCGCTGCTGGCCGTGGTGTCCAGGGCATTGCCGATGCGGTCGCTCACCGTGTCGCCGCTCGGGGCGCTGCCCAGGCCGCCGGTCCAGCCCCGGGTGCAGACGCAGCGCCAGTCCCAGCGCACCGCGCCGCGCGGCTGCAGGTACAGCGCCTGGGTCTTGAGCTCAGGGGCCGGCCAGTTGGACAGCTGCTCGCGGTAGCCGGCGAACTTGGGCTGGAGATCGACCTTGGGCTCCGTGTCGATGCCGTTGGCCTCGTTCTTCAGCCAGCGGGCCAGCCAGCGCTGGGCCTGCGTCCAAATGTGCTGGTCGACGCCCAGCACCGCGCCCGGCAGCTCGGCCGAGGCATGGATGCCGCTTTGCAGCAGCAGCTTCTTCGGCCCGGTGAGCTGGGCGAAGAGGGCCATGCTGGAGTTGGGCGAGAACATGTCGTCCTGCCAGTTCTTCACCAGCATGACGGGCACCTGTCGGGCGTTGAGCTGCGGCAGCCCGCTGCTGGGCGAACGGGCCCAGGCCCAGGTGGCGATCTCGCTGATCCTGGCGGCCGGCGTGTCGGGGTTCTGCAGCAGGCTGTTGTAGTTCGCGACCAGCGGATCCAGGCGGCCCGTCAGCTGCCCGGACAGCTGCAGGATGTCCAGCCAGATCGGGTTGGGCACCTCGTTGCGGTACATCTGCTCGATGAGCGCCGCCCAGCCGGACATCGCCACCACGGCCTTGATGCGGCCGTCCTTCGCGGCGGCCAGCAGCGAGAGGCCGGCGCCATAGGAGATGCCCGCGGACGCCAGGCGCTGCGGGTCGGCCGGGGTGTTGGCGCTGATCCAGTCCAGCATGGCGGAGGCGTCGGCCACGTCGGCGGGGCCGGCCACGCCGACGGTGCCCTCGGAGCCCCAGAAGCCGCGCGCCGTGTAGGCGAAGGCGACATAGCCCTGCTGGGCCAGGCGCTGCTGCTGGCCGACGTACTCGAAGAAGTCCGCCGCGGCCCAGCTGCTGATGAACATCACGCCCGGGGCCCTGGCGCCGTTCGGGTCCTGGCGCGGCAGGAACACGTTGGCGCTGAGCAGCGTGCCGTCGCTCCCCGGGACCTTCAACCCGCCGATGAAGCAGGTGCCGTCCCGCGGGGACGTGACGCCCGGCATCAGCTGGGGCAGGGTGTAGACGGCCGCCTCGGCGGGCGTCGCGGTCCGGCAGCCGAGGGCCTGGGCGCCGAGGCTGGCCAGGCCCAGCCCCAGTGCCAGCCCGAGCGCGCGCGCCTGGCCGAGCGCCTGTCCGATCCGCCGCCGGACGAAGGGGCGCGAACCCGCCCCGGAAGTGGGCGCAGGGGCCCCCGAGAGTCTCCAACTCCGCATGCTTGTCTCCAGTCTTGTTGACACGGCCTTGGCTTGGAAATAGCACGACCGTTCGTTTTATTGTTGGAGTGCGTGGCGCGGGTGGCTAGCGGTGAAATCCCAGCAGAAGCTGCAAAAAGACGACGCCGGACTGCATCAAGCTGACGCAATCCGGCGTTTTTGCAAAGATTGACAGGCGACAGCCTCAGCGCGTTGTGCTGGCGTTCCCGGCGGTCGTGGGCCGGCCCGCGGCGGTCGGCGGGTCCTGGAGCGCGGCCGTGAACATCGGCACGAGGCGGGCGATGCCGCCTTCGCTCAGGTGGTTGTCGTCCGCGTAGAGCGGCCGGCCCTGGGCGCTGGTGATGCAGCGCTGGCCGTCGCATAGCAGCGCGGTGGGGTCGATCAGCCGGACCCCGCAGCGCTGCCGGGCCTCGTCCTGGGCGCGCCACACCCAGCCGTTGCGCGCCAGGTAGCGTGACCAGGGCAGCCCGAGCTCCGCCTCCTGGCCCAGGGCCATGCGCCGGGACATCAGCCGGGGCACGTGCTGGCCGATCTCGGGGATCGGGCGGACCATCCAGACGGGCCGTTCGGCGGCCAGCTCGCAGCTGTCCTTGACGATCTGGGCGGCGAAATGGCCCAGCCGGTCGGGATCCGCGGGGCCGAGGGCGGGGAGATCGATGCCGGGCACCTGCTCCTCCTGCGCGTACTCGTTGGCACCGAAGGCCCGCAGGGCATAGCGTGACACCAGGATCACGCCGACGTCGGGCGGCAGGGCGCGCAGCGTCTCGCGCACCCAGCGATTGTAGCCGGCGCAGTCGTAGGCCGCGGACGTCCGGGGCGTCCGGAACCGCGCGTCCTGCACATAGGGGCAGGCGGAGTAGCTCATCTGCATCACCGAGCGGCCGGGGGGCAGCGCGGCCTGCACGGCCGGCACCAGCGCCGAGGCGTGGCTGTCCCCCACCAGCACCACGGCCGGCGGCCCGTCGCCATGCCGGCACAGGGGCGAGCGCGGCCCCTCGTGCACATGACAGGCCCGAACGGCGGGCGGCGGCAGGGCATCGGTGGCGGCGATCGCCTCGGCCTCGGCCTCAAAGCGGCCCGGCCAGCCCTGGGCCAGCCACAGCCCGGCCGCGAGCGCGACGGGTGCCGCCGTGCCCAGGGCGAGGCGGCGCCAGGCAGGTCGGGGCGCCAGGGCGCTCAGCCAGCGGCCCGTCGACTGCTCGGCGAAGCGCCAGGACAGCTCGCTCAGCAGCAGCATGCCGGCGAAGGCGGCGAGTTGCGGGCCGGGCTGGCCGCTGAGCCCCAGGTAGTTCAGGAGCACGCAGGCCGGCCAGTGCCAGAGATAGATCGAGTAGGAGCGGCTGCCGAGGTACTGCAGGAGGCCCGGCGCCGTCAGCCAGGAGTCCTGCCGGCCAGCCAGCAGCACGGCGGCGGTGCCGAGGGTGGGCAGCAGGGCCGTCAGCCCCGGCCAGGGCAGCCGGCCGTCGATCAGCAGCATGCTGCCGATCAGCAGACCGAAGCCCGCCCTCTCCAGCAGCCGGCGCAGGCGCGGAGTCAGGGCGGTGGCGGCGGGCAGCGCGTGCAGCAGTCCGCCCAGCAGCAGCTCCCAGGCCCGGCTGTGCAGTCCGTAGTAGGCCGCCGTGGGATCCCGATGGCTCAGCCAGACCGAGAGCGCCAGGCTGGCGGCCAGCAGCCCGCCCAGCCCGCGCCACAGGGCCCGGCGCCCCAGCCCCAGCTTCCAGGCCGCCCAGAACAGGCAGGGCAGCAGCAGGTAGAACTGCCACTCGACGGACAGCGACCAGCTGTGCAGCAGCCACTTCTCGTGCGAGCTCGCGTCGAAGTAGCCCGCCTCGCCCCAGTACTTGTGGTTGGACAGGAACGCCAAGGTGGCCAGGCTGTGCGAGGCCAGCTGCTTGTAGTCCAGCGGCAGCAGCACGCCGGCCCCCAGCACCAGCAGCGTCAGGCACAGCAGGAGCAGGGCAGGCAGGATGCGCCGGGCGCGGGCCAGCAGGAAGGCGCCGATCCGCACCTGGCCGGCATCGAGCCCCTTGAGCAGCAGGCCGGTCATCAGGAAGCCGGAGATGACGAAGAAGGCATCCACGCCCACGAAGCCGCCCTGAAGACCCGGGGTGCCGAGGTGGTACAGCACGACGGACATCACGGCCCAGGCGCGCAGGCCGTTGATGTCTCGACGAAAGTCCGGGCGTGTGGAAGACGTGCTCATGTCACGGGCCCGGCGTCCGGGCCCCGAAAGTGGAAGCGCGCATTGTGGTGATCGGCGCAGGTCTGTCCACGGATGCCCCCCGTGAAGAAGGGGGACGTTGCTCACCGTCTGATGCAGTCACTGCCCCTGGCGCCACAGCTTTTTCATCCCGTCACGTATGTTCGGGTGGCGACCCGGGCCTACCAGCGCTCGTTCAGGAAGCGCCGGGCCGGCAGCTCGACCAGCCGGTAGCTGCACCAGCCGGCCAGGGCGACGAAGGCAAGCGCGCCGAGCGGGCCGAAGGGCATGGCGCCCCGGCTCACATAGAAGACCTGCTGCCAGAGGTAGAGCGAGAAGGAATAGAGCCCGCACTGCCGCAGCCAGGGGGCCGACAGGGCTTGCTGCAGCCAGGGGCCGGCCTGGGCCAGGTGGTTCATGGCGACGGCCAGGAGCACGGGGGCCGCGAAGGTCCGGGTCGACCAGTGCGCCCCCTTCACATAGCACAGCGCCGCGAGAAGGGCGGCCACGGGGGTGATCCAGCCGGCCGATCCACCCGGGTGGCGCTCCCGCAGCAGCCGGTAGCCGGCGCTCAGCATCAGCGGGGCCGCGGCGACCTCGGTCCCGAGGCGCCCCCAGGCCGGCGCCTGGCGGCCGGCGCGCGCGTAGAGGTAGGCCACCCCCAGGCAGGCGACGCCGGTGAGCAGCAGGACCCAGTGCTCGCGGCGGCGCGCCAGGGGCAGGAGCACGAGCAGCGCCATGTAGAGGTAGCTGTGTTCCTCCGCATTGAGCGACCACAGGTGCCCGATCGGCACGGCGCTGCCCCAGATGTGGGCGTCGGCGGGCAGGTAGGTGCGCAGGAAGAGGAGCGAGGCCAGCAGGTCCTGGATGCCCGGCCAGGTGCCGCACCAGGCCGTCATCGCATAGGCGAGCAGCACGAAGGTGAAGAAGCCCGGCACGATGCGGCTGATCCGGCGCTTGAAGAAGGTCGGCAGCGGCTGGCGCTTGATGAAGAGCATGCCGGCCATCAGCCAGCCGGACAGCACGAAGAACAGGTCCACCCCCAGGGCGCCGGAGTCCCAGGCCTTCACGGGCAGGAAATGGGACTGCAGGACCAGCAGGATGGCCAGACCGCGCCAGCCGTCCAGGTAGTCGATGTGGACCGCTGGCTGGGGGCTGGGCTGGGCTGGCGTCATGAACGGGCGTCTTTCGGGAGCTCGGCGGAGGCTCGGAGGGAGGCTCGGCGGGGAGCCGCGATTGTCAGGGCGCCGGGGCCGCCGTGCGGCGCCCGGGCGCCACCCCAATGAGGGGGCCGGGCGGCCCCGCCGTCGCCTCACATGAAGAGGTGCTCGCCCGCGTTCTCGCCGCCGAGGATCACGTAGTTCACCTTGCGCAGGTCCCCCAGCTGGCGGCCGCCGGCATAGGAGATGGAGCTCTGCAGGTCTTCCTGCATCTCGCGGACGGTGTCGGCAAAGCGGCCCTTCACCGGCTCGAGGATGCGCTTGCCCTCGACGTGCTTGTATTCGCCCTTGTTGAAGTCCGAGGCCGAGCCGTAGTACTCCTTGTAGAGCTTGCCGTCGACCTCCACCGTGTTGCCGGGGGACTCCTCGTGGCCCGCGAAGAGCGAGCCGACCATCACCATCGAGGCGCCGAAGCGCACGCTCTTGGCGATGTCCCCGTGGTGGCGGATGCCGCCGTCGGCAATGATGGGCTTGGTCGCCACGCGGGCGCACCACTTGAGCGCCGAGAGCTGCCAGCCGCCCGTGCCGAAGCCGGTCTTGAGCCGGGTGATGCAGACCTTGCCCGGGCCGATGCCGACCTTGGTGGCGTCCGCGCCCCAGTTCTCCAGGTCGATCACGCCCTCGGGCGTGCCCACGTTGCCGGCGATCACGAAGGTGTCCGGCAGCTGTTGCTTGATGTGGGCGATCATGCGCTGGACGCTGTCGGCATGGCCGTGGGCGATGTCGATGGTGATGTAGTCGGCGCCCAGGCCCTCCGCGGCCAGCCGGTCGATCAGCGCGTAGTCCGCGTCCTTGACGCCCGAGCTGATCGAGACGAAGAGGCCCTTGTCGCGCATCGTGCGGGCGTAGGCGACCGCATCGAGGTCGAAGCGGTGCATCACATAGAAGTAGCCGTTGGCGGCCAGCCACTCGGTGATGCGCTCATCCACCACCGTCTTCATGTTGGCCGGCACCACCGGCAGCTTGAAGCGTCGGGGGCCGAACTCGATCGAGGTGTCGCATTCGGCGCGGCTCTCCACGCGGCACTTGCGCGGCAGGAGAAGGATGTTGTCGTAGTCGAAGATTTCCATGGTTCAAGGGTTTCGCATTGCGGCGTGCGTTGGTGCAGTGCACGGCCTCGGCTGCGAGCGCTTGACTTGGAGTCCCGGTCAGACTTTGTGGTCCCGCGAGGCCTTGCGGCAGGGCAAGGTGCGGGCACAAAAAACCGGGCGCCAAAATTTGGGCCCGGTGATTGATTCTACGCGGAATGCCGCCGCCCGGTGCAAGTGGATCTGGGGGAAGCCGCCAATGGAGGGGGCGGGCCCGCTCGCTACACTTGCCCGCTTCAGCAGGCGCCACGAGGCGCCGCCCACAGGATTTGTCCATGCATGCAGTAGTCATCAGCGGCACCGGCCTTTACCAGCCGCCGCACACCATCACCAACGCCGAACTGGTCGAGGCCTTCAACGCCTACGTGGACCGCCACAACGCCGAGCAGGCCGAGGCCATTGCGGCCGGCACCGTGCAGCCGCTGTGCCATTCCAGCGTGGAGTTCATCGAGAAGGCGTCCGGGATCAAGCAGCGCTATGTGCTGGAGAAGGATGGTGTGCTGGACCCCGCGCGCATGTACCCGCGCTTCGCCGAGCGCGCGGACGATGAGCTCTCGCTGATGGCCGAGATTGCCGTCGACGCCGCCCGCCAGGCCCTGGCCGCGGCCGGCCGTGAGGGCAAGGACGTGGACATGGTCATCTGCGCCGCGGCCAATATGCAGCGCGCCTACCCGGCCATGGCCGTCGAGATCCAGCAGGCCCTGGGCGCCGGCGGCTACGGCTTCGACATGAACGTCGCCTGCTCTTCGGCCACCTTCGCGCTGGAGCAGGCCTGGAACGCCGTGCGCAGCGGCGCCTCGCGCTGCGTGCTGGTCGTGAATCCGGAGATCACCTCGGCCCACCTCGAATGGAAGGACCGGGACTGCCACTTCATCTTCGGCGATGTCTGCACCGCGCTCGTGGTCGAGCGCGCCGAGGATGCCGTGTCTCCCGACCAGTGGGAAGTGCTGGGCAGCAAGCTGGCCACCCAGTTCTCCAACAACATCCGCAACAACTTCGGCTTCATGAACCGCAGCGAGGACAGCGACCCGCTGGCCCGCGACAAGACCTTCCGCCAGGAGGGTCGCAAGGTGTTCAAGGAGGTCGTGCCCGTGGCCGCGGCGCACATCGAGGCCCACCTGGGCGAGCTCGGGCTCGAGACGACGGCAGTGCGCCGCTACTGGCTGCACCAGGCCAACCTCGGCATGAACCAGCTGATCGTCAAGAAGCTCGTGGGCGGCGAGGCGGGTTCCGACGTGGCCCCGCTGATCCTGGACGAGTTCGCCAACACGGCGTCGGCCGGCTCCATCATCGCCTTCCACCGCCACCGTGGCGATCTCGCGAGTGGCGATGCCGGCGTGATCTGCTCCTTCGGGGCCGGCTACTCGGTGGGCAGCCTGGTGGTTCGCAAGCGCTGAGGGCGGCACCGGCGAGAAAGCTCCGCGACGAACGGGGCCGCCTGGACCTGAGGGGATGACGGTGCCGCCGCCGATGGACGGCGCAGCGGCGAACTACCATGACAGGCCGTGCATGGCCGCTCCGGCCGGCGCGGGGAGGAGGGAGCATGAGGCAGGTGACGAAGGCAAGGTCCGGATGGTGCCCGGCGCGCAGCGGCTCGGCCGCGGCCCTGTGGCTGGCCCTCGCCGCGGGCAGCGGTGGGGCGGTGCCGGCCCGGGCCCAGCCCGCCCAGGCGCCGACGGGCACTGCCGTCTCGAGCCCCACGGCCGCCGCCTTGTCGGCCGGTGATGCCTGCACCAAGGACCTGGAGGCGGTGCCCGGCTTTCTCATGGAGAACGACGCCGGCGCCCGTGACCTGCTGACGCAGCGCGGCGAGCCGGCTCTGGCGGCCGCCCTGCTGCGCGCGCGCGCCGATGCCGCGCAGATCGCCGACGACAAGGCCTGCCTGGCCCTGCTCAACACCTATGTGAAGCTGTGGCGCAAGGGCCACCTGTGGATCAGCGCCAGCCCCGCCGCCGAGGCACTGGCCGCTGCGCCGCCGAGCGGCGCCCCGGCGGGCACGTCGACGCCGCCCGACGTCTCCGGCGCGGCACGCCAGCCCACGCTGCGCGTGCTGTCCGCGCGGACGCTGCTGATCCACCTGCCCAGCTTCTCGCCGCCCCATCGTGCGGCCCTGGAAGCCCTGCTGCGCAAGCAGCGGGCCGCGCTGCTGAGCCGCCCGAACTGGATCATCGACGTGCGGGACAACGACGGCGGTGCCGACAGCAGCTACGCGCCGCTGCTGCCCTGGCTGGGTGCCGAGCAGCCGGTCAACGTGGGCGTGGAATGGCTGGCCACGCCCGCCAATCAGCGGGCGCACGAGCAGATCTGCGCCCGCTATGCCCCGGGCGACGCGGCCTGCGCGCAGTTCGCGCAGTCGGTGCTGGCGGCGCTGCGAGCGGTGCCAGCGGGCAGCTGGGCAAGGGTGCAGGCGGACCGCTTCATCTTCGAGCGCGGCCCGTCCGCGGAGAAGCGCCGGCCACAGAAGGTGGCGGTGCTCATGGACAAGGACTGCGGCAGCTCCTGCGAGCAGTTCCTGTTGACGGCGCGCCAGGGCTTCGGCGTGAAGCTGCTGGGGCGCCCCAGCTTCGGCGCGCTGGACTACAGCAACATGCGCCCCTACACGCTGCCGTCCGGCCGCCGCGACCTCTGGTACGCCACCTCGCGCAGCCTGCGCCTGCCGCAGCTGCCGGTGGACACGCTTGGCGTGCTGCCCGACATCCTGCTGCCGGAGCTTCATTCGGCAGGCGATGCCGCGGCGGAGGTTCAGGCCGTGCAGCGCTGGCTGGAAGGCGGGTCGCTCCAGCGCGCGGCGCCTGGCGCCTCGAACCGCCCCTGAACCTGACCTGACCCGGACGCCGTCCCGCGCCCCGCGGTGACCGGCAGGGGCCAGGTCTTGCCTCCACCGCCCCGCGCCGACCTCAGGGAGGCGAACTGGCCGGTGCGGAGGCCGGCGCGGAGGCCGCCGACGCCAGGGCCTCGGCGCTCAGGCCCACCTGCTGGATGCCGGCCGGGCCCGCGAACTCCTCGAACACCCACTCCGAGCCCTCGCGGACCAGCCCCTCGCTGGGCGGCTGCAGGTCCGAGGGCGGCACGCCGCGCAGCGCGACTTCCATGAAGCTGATCCAGGCGGGCAGGGCGAGGCCGCCCCCGCTTTCGCGGTCGCCCAGGCTGCGCGGGTTGTCATAGCCGATCCACACCACGGCCGCGACCTTGGGATGGAAGCCGGCGAACCAGGCGTCCACGGAATCGTTGGTGGTGCCGGTCTTGCCGTAGAGATCGGTGCGGCGCAGCTGTGCGGCGGCGCGGGCCGCGGTGCCGCGCGTCGTGACCTCCTGCAGCAGGCTGCTGACCACGAAGGCGTTGCGGGCGGAGATCGCGGGCTCGCCGTCCTCCACGGTGGCGGCCTGAAACAGGACCTGGCCCTTGGCGTCGAGCACGCGCTGGACGATCACGGGCTTGCGCAGCTGCCCGCCATTGGCGAACACGCTGTAGGCGCCCGCCATCTGCATGGGCGTCACGGCGCCGGAGCCCAGGGCCAGCGTGAGGTTGTCGGGCTGGCGTTCCACGTCGAGGCCGAAGCGGCCCGCCCACTGGCGCGCGCGCGCCGGGCTGACCTGCTCCAGCAGGCGGATCGTCACCATGTTCTTGGACTTGGCGAGCGCCGTGCGCATGGGCATCGGGCCGTCGTAGCTGCCGTCGTAGTTGTGCGGCTCCCAGTGGTCGTAGACGAGCGGGGCGTCATTGATCAGCGTGTTGGGCGTCATGCCCAGCTCCAGCGCGGCGGAGTAGACGAGGGGCTTGAAGCTCGACCCCGGCTGGCGGAAGGCCTGCGTGGCGTGGTTGAACTTGTTGCGGTTGAAGTCGAAGCCGCCCACGAGCGCGCGCACCTCGCCGCTGTCCGGCGCCACGGCCACGAGCGCGCCCTCGGCCTCGGGGGACTGCGTCACGGCCCAGGCGCCCTGCGGCGCTTCCTTGGTGGGCGCGCCGCGCAGCACCCGCAGGATCGAGCCGCGCCTCACCTGCAGCTCATGGCGGGCCTTGTCGGACAGCGCATTGCCCAGCGCCCGCAGGCCGTCGCCGCTGATCACGACCTCGTCCCCGCTCTGCAGCGCCGCGACGAGCTTGCCGCCCGCCACCTTGGTCACCACGGCGGCGCGCAGCTCGTCGTTGTCCGGGTGCTCCGCCAGGGCCTGGGCGATGGCGGCGTCTTCCTCGGCCGCGTCGTCCGGCAGCTCCACGAAGCCTTCCGGGCCGCGCCAGGGGCGGCGGCGCTCGTACTCCAGCAGCGTCTTGCGCAGGCCGCGGTAGGCCGCCTGCTGCTGGTCGGCCACCAGCGTCGTGTAGACCTTCAGGCCGAGCGTGTAGGCGTCCTCGCCGTACTGCGCGAAGAGCTGCTGGCGGACCAGCTCGGCGACGTACTCGCCATGCAGGCGCTCGTCCTGGCTGCTGCGGATGTGCAGCTTCTCGTCCCGGGCGCGATCACACTCCTCGGGCGTGATGACGCCGGTGTCCTTGAGCCGCTCCAGCACGAGCAGCTGGCGACGCTTGGCGCGCTGGAAGTTGGCCACCGGGTTGGCGTAGGCCGGGTTCTGCGGCAGGCCGGCCAGCATGGCGGTCTCGGCCACGTCGAGGTCCTTGAGGGACTTGCCGAAGTAGGTCTGCGCGGCGGCCTCGAAACCATAGGCCTTCTGCCCCAGGTAGATCTGGTTCATGTAGACCTCGAGGATCTTCTCCTTGGTCAGCTGGCTCTCGATCTTCAGTGCCAGCAGCATCTCGATGAACTTGCGGCTGTAGAGCTGGCGCTTGGTGAGGTAGAGGTCGCGCGCGAGCTGCTGGGTGATGGTCGAGGCCCCCTGCTTGCGGCTGCTGACGGCGTTGCTCGCCACGGCGCGCACGATGCCCGTGTAGCTGATGCCGCCATGCTCGTAGAAGGCCGAATCCTCGACGGCCAGCAGCGCATCCTGCATGCGCTTGGGGATGTCCTTCAGCGGCAGGTAGGTGCGCCGCTCGGCGCCGAACTCACCGATCAGCACCCCGTCCGAGGTGTAGATGCGCAGCGGCTGCTTGGGCTGGTAGTCGGTGAGCTTGTCCAGCGAGGGCAGCGAAGGGTAGATGAAGGCGGCCGCCACGCCCAGCAGCAGCAGGAGCGCCAGGAGGCCGGCCAGCGCCCACAGAAGCAGCCGGCGCCAGCGGGGGGCAGGGCGGGGGGCGGAGGGCGGGACGGGGCTGTCGTTGGGCATGCGGGGCATCAGGGCGAATGCCGACTCGGGCGGCAAGGGGCTTCGATTATGCTGCGCCGCCAGGAGGGATGTCTGCGGTCACCACGGGACCGAGGACCGGCGGCACAAGCCGGCCAGACATGCCAGTCACAAGTGACCGGACAGGGAGGATGGCGATGAGGCGTCGAGACTGGATGTTCGCGGCCGGCATGGGCGGCACGCTGATGGGAAGCCCGTGGGGCGCCGTGCTGGCGGCAACACCGCCGGCCGGGAAGCCGCGCACGCCGGCGAGCGCCTTCGCCCGCCGCCCGCTCATGACGGGCATGGCGCTGTCGCCGGACGGCCAGCGCATCGCCACGCTGCTGCACAACGAGAACCGCACGCTGCTGGTCACCCGCGCACTGACGGGGGGCGAGATGAAGGTGGCGCTGTCCACCGACAACCTCGAGTTCCAGATCAACTGGATCGAGTGGATCTCCAATGACCGGCTGGTCCTCAGCCTGAGCTTCCCCTTCAAGCGCTACTACGAGGGCTGGGGCAACATCGACGTCGACGAACGCCGCCTGGTGGGCGTCGACCCGGACGGCGGCAAGCTCGTGAACCTGCTGAAGGACCGCGGCGGCGTCGCCGGCATCCTGAAGTACAACACCGCCCAGGACCGCGTCATCGCCTTCATGGACGACGGGCGGCACCTGCTGGTGGCCCTGAACTCCTCGGAGCAAAGTGCCGACAAGGCCCTGTACAAGGTGGATGCCTACACCGGCCAGCGCAGCTTCCACGCACCGTCCAAGACGGGCGTGCGGGGCTGGCTCGTGGACCGCCAGATGCGCCCGCGCGTGGCCTTCCGCTGGGAGGACGACGAGGCCGTGGACATCCTGGTGAGCGACGTCGAGTCCTCCGGCTGGCGCACCCTCCACCGCAACCGGCCCTTCGATGCCGCCAATCTCCAGCCGCTGGGCTTCGGCCTGGACCCGAACGTGCTGTACGTCGCGAAGAACCACGAGGGCCTGCGCGCCATCTTCACGATGGACCTGCGCGAGCCGCAGCCCCAGCTGAAGCTCAAGCTGGCCCTGGCGGACCGCGACCTCAACGGCTACCTCGTGCGGGACGCCCGGGGCGAAGCCGTGGGCGTGTCCTCGGTGATGCTGGGCGACTCCAGCCGCAGCTACTGGGACCCGCGCTACATCGCCTGGCAGCGGGACCTGGACGAGGCGCTGCCGGGACGCGCCAACTCGATCTACGACGCGAGCAAGGACGGCCGGACCTTCGTCGTGAGCTCCCTCGCGGCCGACGCGCCGGGCGCCGTCTACACCGCCCAGCTGGGGGAGCAGCCGACCATGGCGCTCCTGGCGCCCCTGTATCCGGACCTGGAGGACGTCCCCCTCGGCGAGCGTTCCGCCCACAGCTTCACGGCGCGGGACGGTCTGTCGATGGAGGCCTTCCTGACCTGGCCGCCGGGCCGGCGCGGCGCGAAGCAGCTGCCGCTGGTGGTCTTCCCGCACGGCGGCCCGCAGGCGCGGGACTCGATCCTGATGGACGTCTGGGCGGCCTTCATGGCCGACCGCGGCTGCCTTGTCCTGCAGCTCAACTACCGGGGCTCCACCGGCTACGGCCAGAAGCACCTGGAGGCGGGTCTGCGACGCTGGGGGCTCGAGATGCAGGACGATCTCGAGGACGGCGTGCGCGAGCTGGTCCGCCAGCAGTGGGTGGACCCGGCCCGCGTGGTGATCGTCGGTGCCAGCTATGGCGGCTACGCGGCGCTGATGGGCGTCGCGAAGACGCCCTCGCTGTACCGCGCCGCCTTCGCCATGGCGCCGGTCACCGATCTCGTGCGCATGGCCTCGGACGACGGGCGCTGGGGTCGGGAAACCGTCAAGCTGCAGGTGGGCGACGCCGTCACGGACCGCGAACGCCTGGCCGCGACCTCGCCCGTGAACCAGGCCGCGCGCATCACGGTGCCGGTCGTGCTGGTCCATGGCACGGCCGACCTCGTCGTGCCCTACGACCACTCGAAATGGATGCTCGCGGCCCTGCAGGCCGGCGGGAAGCCGGTGAAGATGGTCACGCTGGAGCAGGGCGGGCACAGCATCCTGAATCCGGCGCAGCGGCGGCAGGTCTTCGACGAGCTGGACCGCTTCCTCGCGCAGTACCTTCCCTCGTCTTCCTGATGCCAGGCGCCCGGCGATGTCCGGGCTTCAGGTATCGTGGCGGCCATGCAATCGATGACCTTCTTCTGGCACGACTACGAGACCTTCGGTCGCGTACCCCGCCATGATCGCCCCGCCCAGTTTGCCGGCATCCGCACGGACGCCGAGCTGAACGAGATCGGCGAGCCCCTGGCCCTCTACTGCCAGCCCGCACCGGACTATCTGCCGGACCCCGATGCCTGCCTGCTGACCGGCATCCTGCCGCAGCAATGCCAGGCCGAGGGGGTGCCCGAGCGCGAGTTCGCCGCCCGCATCGAGGCGGCGCTCGCCCAGCCCGGCACGGTGGGCGTGGGCTACAACACCCTGCGTTTCGATGACGAGGTGACCCGCTTCCTCTTCTGGCGCAACCTCATCGACCCCTACGCCCGCGAATGGCAGAACGACTGCGGCCGCTGGGACCTGCTCGATGTCCTGCGCTGCACCTACGCCCTGCGCCCCGACGGCATCGAATGGCCGCGCCACGAGGACGGCCGCGTCTCCTTCAAGCTGGAGGACCTCAGCCGCGCCAACGGCCTCGCGCACGAGCAGGCGCACGACGCCGTCTCGGACGTCCGCGCCACGATCGCCCTGGCACGCCTCGTGCGCGAGCGGCAGCCCCGTCTGTTCGACTTCTGCCTCAAGCTGCGCCGCAAGGACGCGGTGTGGGCCGAGATCGGCGTGCAGCGGCCGTTCTGGCACATCTCCGGCATGTACGGCGTGGAACGCGGCTGCCTCGCGCTCGTGTGGCCGCTGGCGGCCCACCCGACCAACAAGAACGAGCTCATCGTCTGGGACCTGGCCCATGACCCGTCCGAGCTCTTCAGCCTCGATGCCGAGGCCGTCCGCGCCCGGCTGTTCACCCGCCAGGCGGACCTGCCGGAAGGCCAGACGCGCCTGCCGGTCAAGACGATCCATGTCAACAAGTCCCCCGTGGTGATCGGCAATCTGGCCACGGTGAACGACGCCCAGGCCCAGCGCTGGGGCCTGGACAAGGCGCAGTGCCTGGCGCACGCCACGCAGCTGGCCGAGAAGGCCGCGGCGCTGGCCGGCCTGTGGGCGCGCGTCTACCAGCGGGAGCCTTTGCCGCCGCAGGACGTCGACGAGGACCTCTACGGCGGCTTCGTCGGCGCCGAGGACCGCCGCCAGCTCCAGCGTCTGCGCACGCTGGACGGCCCGGCGCTGGCCGAGCGCGTGGGCGCCGGGCGCATCGCCTTCGAGGACGGGCGGCTCGAGGAGCTGCTGTTCCGCTACCGCGCCCGCAACTTCCCCGGCTCGCTGAGCGAGGCCGAGCAGGCCCGCTGGCTGCAGCATTGCGCCGCGCGCCTGCACGAGGGTGAGGGCGGGGCGCTGAGCCTGCCGCAGTTCTTCGAGCGCATCGACGCCCTGGGCGAGGCGGCCGAGCAGGTCGAGGACGAGCGCAGCCAGGAGATCCTCGGTGCGCTCTACGACTACGCCGAGTCCATCGCGCCGCCGCTGTGAGCGCCGAGGGGCCGCCTGAACGTCCAGGGGGGGGCATCCGTGCGCCGCTGGCGTCCCGCCCCGGCCTACCGGCCGTCGGCTCACGGTCCGCTCACGGTCCGGCGGGGCAAAGTCGGGGCATCGTCGCGAAAATGGCCGCAGCCCGCCCCCTGCCTGATTGGGGAGGCCCCTGGAAACGTGGGGGTGTCCCTGCTGCATTTGCTCACGCTTGGGGGCATCATCCCGCCCCACACCACCGGAGACTTTGACTTGAAACTGCGTGCCCGTCGACTGAGCCTTCCCCTGGTCCTGAGCGTCAGCCTCCTGGCTGCCTGCGGGGGCAAGAGCGAAGAAGAGATGATGGCCTCCGCCAAGACGGCCCTGCAGCAGCAGGACGCCAAGACGGCCACCATCGAGCTGAAGAACCTCCTCCAGAAGAACCCGGCCAACCCGGAGGGCCGCTTCCTCCTGGGCAAGGCGCTGCTGGACAGCGGTGAGGTGGTGAACGCCGAGATCGAGCTGCGCCGCGCGCTCGAGTACAAGTACCCGCAGGAGCAGGTCGTGCCGCTGCTGGTGCAGGTGATGCTGAGCCAGGGGCAGCTGAAGAAGGCCCTGGGCGACTACGGCAGCACGAAACTGGCCGACAAGGCGGCGCAGGCCTCGCTCGATGCCCAGCTGAGCGCCGCCGCTCTCGGCACCGGCGACCGCGACCGTGCGCGCCAGCTGGCCGAGGCCGCCGTGGCCGGCGACCCGGGCTCCGAGCAGGCGGTCCTGGCCCAGGCGCGGATCCTCTCGAGCCAGCAGTCCTTCACCGAGGCCGTCCAGCGCCTGGACGAGCTCCTCAAGACGCACCCCAAATCCGCGAGCGCACTGCTCTTCAAGGCGCAGCTGCAGCTGCGCGCCCTGAACGAGCCGGACGCCGCCATCACCACGTTCAAGCAGCTGCTGGCCGTCAAGCCGGACCAGTTCGACGCCCACGACGCGCTGCTGGGCCAGGCGCTCGCGCGCAATGACATCGACGCCGCCCGCCAGCAGCTGGCGGCCATGAAGAAGGCCGGCGTCCCGGGCGGCCGCACGGCGCTGCTGGAGGCCAAGGTCGAGATGGCCGCCGGCAACTACAGCCGGGCCAAGGAGCTGGTGCAGGCCCTGCGCCGCGCCGCGCCCGAGCACCTGGGCCTGCTGAGCCTGGCCGCCATGGCCGAGGCCCGGCTGGGCAACTACAGCGAGGCCGAGGCCCTGGCCGCCAAGGCGGTCCAGCTGGCGCCCCAGTCGGCCCAGCTGCGCTACCAGCATGCCCAGGCCCTGATCAAGCTGCGCCAGCCGGCCAAGGCGCTGGCGGCGCTCAAGCCGCTGCTGGAGAGTGGCAGCAAGGACAGCGAGGCGCTGGCGCTGGCCGGCCAGGCGGCCATGCTCCAGGGCGAGCAGAAGCAGGCCGAGGAGTACTTCAAGCGTGCGGCCAGCCTCCGTCCGGACGACCAGCGCTACCGCGCGGCCCTGGCCATCGGCCAGCTGAGCAGCGGCGGGTCCGATGCGGCCGTGGCCGAGCTGAACACCATCGCCGCCAAGGACAAGGGCACGGGCGTGGACCTCGCGCTGATCAGCGCGCTGGCCGGCCGCCGGGACTATGCCGCGGCGCTCAAGGCCATCGACAGCCTCGAGCGCAAGCAGCCCGACTCGATCGACGTGCCGCTGCTGCGCGGGCGCGTGCAGCTGGTCCAGGGCAATCTGGTTGAGGCCCGCAAGTCCTTCGAGGCCGTGCTCAAGAAGGACCCCAAGCTGCTGCTGGCCCTGGGCGGCCTGGTGACCATCGACGTCAACGAGAAGAAGCCGGACCAGGGGCGCGCGCGCCTGGAGGCCTACATCAAGGACAACCCCAAGAACTCCCAGGCCCTGCGGGCCCTGGCCGAGCTGGACGCCCAGCTGGGCAAGCCTCACGAGCAGGTGCTGAAGTCGCTCAACGAAGCCGTGCGCGTCGACCCCAACGACGCCCTGGCGCGCCAGATGCAGCTGGACGTGCTGCTGGCCGGGCGCGACGTCAAGCTGACGCTCAGCACGGCGCAGGCGGCCGTCGCGGCCATTCCCAACAACATCGAGCTCATGGAACGCCTGGCGCGGGCCCAGATGCTGGCCGGCGAGAACGGGCAGGCGCTGAGCACCTTCGGCAAGATCACCTCGCTGGCGCCGGAATCCGGCGTGGGCCAGCTGGGCACGGCCGGCGTGCAGATCCTCAACAAGGACTTCACGGCCGCCCAGCGTGAGCTGAAGAAGGTGCTGGACGTTCGCCCGGATGACCTCCAGGCGCGCGCCATGGCCATCCAGGTGGAGCTGCAGCTCAAGCGCCCGAAGGAGGCGCTGGCGTTGGCCAAGGACCTGCAGTCCCGCCATCCCAAGGCCGCGGCGGGCTATCTGGCCGAGGGCATCGTGCAGCAGGAGCTGGGCGAGACCGACCCGGCCCTGGCGTCCATGCGCAAGGCCCTGACCCTCGAGAACCCCGGCGAGTCCCCCCTGCGCCTGCATGCCCTGCTGCGCAAGGTCCGTCGCACCGCCGAGGCCGATGCCTTCGCCGACAGCTGGCTCAAGAGCCATCCCGACGACATCACCTTCGGCCTCTACCTGGCGGATCTGGCGCTGGCCACCAATGACCTCCCGTCGGCCGAGAAGCTCTACCGCGGCCTGCTGGCCAAGCGCCAGGACCTGGTCGGGGCGCTGAACAACCTGTCGTGGCTGCTGACGACGCAGAAGAAGCCGGGCGCCGTGGAGCTGGCGCAGAAGGCGCTGGCCCTGGCGCCCGAGCAGCCCGCCGTGATGGACACCTACGCCGGGGCCCTGGCGGCCGAAGGCCAGCCGGCCAAGGCGCTGGAGGTCCAGCGCAAGGTCGTCCAGATGGCCCCGGACGTGCCGGCCTACCGCCTGGCCCTGGCCCGCTTCCTGCTCACCGCAGGCGACAAGGCGGCGGCTCGCCAGGAGCTGCAGCAGCTCACCAAGCTCGGCAAGGGCTTCGCCCAGCAAGGCGAGGTCGAGAAGCTGCTGGCCGAGGCGAACCGCTGAGCGGCGCGGCGCCGCCGCGCCAGGCCCGCCGAGTGATGAAAAGCCCCTGGGCCGCCACGGCCCCGGGGCTTTTTTCATGGGGAGTGCGGGGCCGGTCCCGACATGACGCCGCCGCGTGCTGGCGCTGTCCGGCGTCGCGGCGAAGACGTCCTTGATCGGCCAGCGGGTTCGCTCCGCCGGTCACGGCCGGGGGGGGCGGCATTTGTCGTCGCGCGGCTGGCTTGCGGGCGCTTGCCTCAGCGCAGCCGGACGCGGCGAGTCCAGCGTCAACAGATGAGCGTCAGCGGATGAGCGGCATGCCGTGGCGGGGCGGCGGGTGAGGCCGGCGGCTCTCAGCAACAGGCCTTGCCGTCGTACGTCAGCAGATGGCGGCGTGTGGTCATCCCGGTCTTGAGGCCCGCGGGGATCGGGCGCGTGTCATCGGGCTGATGCCTGAATGGGGGCCGGCCGCACGAACGATGAAGGCCGCAGCCTTGAACTTTGGACGGCCGTGTTCGGCGCACGGGTGACGGAAGGCGCGCACGGTCCGGCAGCGTCCGGACGACGCAGGCGAGGCAGGCGCCCGGCCCAGGCGGCGCCCGTTCAGGGCTACCACCAGAGCTTGGCGACGTGGTAGGTGATGTAGGAGGCCAGGTAGGCCAGGCCGAACAGGTAGGTCACCATGATCAGCGGGATCTTCATGCCACCGGTCTCGCGGCGGACGGCGGCGAGCGTGGCCACACATTGGGGCGCGAAGACGAACCAGGCCAGCAGCGAGAAGGCGGTGGGCAGGGACCAGCTCTCGGCGATGAGCGGGGCCAGCGCCTGTGCAGTGTCCTCGCCCGTGGCGGCCAGGGCGTAGACCGTGCCCAGGGCGCTGACGGCAATCTCGCGCGCCGCGAGGCCGGGGACCAGCGCCAGGCTGATCTGCCAGTTGAAGCCGATGGGCTCGAAGATCACGGCGAGGCCGCGGCCCAGCATGCCGGCGAAGCTGTACTGGATGGCCGGGCCCGTGGCGCCTTCCGGCGGCCCGGGGAAGCTGGCCAGCAGCCACAGCAGCATCGTCAGCACGAGGATGATGCCGCCCACCCGGCGCAGGAAGATCACCGCGCGCTGCCACAGCCCGATGGCGATGTTGCGCGGGTGCGGCCAGTGGTAGCTGGGCAGCTCCATCATCAGCGGGCGCGTCTGCTGGCCGCTGGTGAAGCGCTTGAGCACCCAGGCCACGGCCATCGCGCCGAGGATGCCGGCCAGGTACAGCACGAAGAGCACCAGCCCCTGCATCTGGATGCCGCCCCACAGCGTGCGCTGCGGGATGAAGGCGCCGATCAGCAGGGCGTACACCGGCAAGCGCGCCGAGCACGTCATCATCGGCGCAATCAGGATGGTCACGAGGCGGTCGCGCGGACTGGCGATCGAGCGGGTGGCCATGATGCCCGGGATGGCGCAGGCGAAGCTCGACAGCAGCGGGATGAAGCTGCGACCGGAGAGACCCACGCTGCCCATCAGGCGGTCCAGCAGGAAGGCGGCCCGCGGCAGGTAGCCGGACTCCTCCAGCACGAGGATGAAGAAGAACAGGATCAGGATCTGGGGCAGGAAGACCAGCACCCCGCCGACGCCGGCGATGAGGCCGTCGACGATCAGGCTGCGCACCCAGCTCTCCGGCATCATGCCGCCCACCTCGGCGCCCAGCCAGGCGATGGACGACTCGATCAAGTCCTTGGGCGGCTCGGCCCAGCTGAACACGGCCTGGAAGAGGAAGAACAGCAGCACGGCCAGCAGCAGCGGGCCGGCAACGGGGTGCAGCACGACGCGGTCCAGCTGGTCGCTGGGCAGCTCGGGCGTCTGCTGGTCGAGGCCCAGCTCATGTAGCAGCGCATTGACGCGGGCCTGGTCCTGCGGGTCGGTGCTCGGGTCGCCCTGGGGCGGCACCTCGGGCCAGTGGTCCCGCTGGCCCAGCAGCGTGCGCAGGTCGTCCAGCCCTTCGCCCTTCGTGGCGACGGTGCGCAGCACGGGCACGCCGAGCGCCCGCGAGAGCTTGTCGGTGTCGATGTGCAGGCCGCGCTTCGCGGCGAGGTCGGCCATGTTGAGGGCCACGACACAGGGCAGTCCCAGGCGCTGCACGGCGAGCACCAGGCGCAGGTTGCGGCGCAGGTTGGTGGCGTCGAGCACGCACACGACGAGGTCCGGCCGCTTCTCGCCGACGGCACGGCCCGCGAGCACGTCGCAGGTCACGCGCTCATCCGGCGAGCGCGGGTAGAGGCTGTAGGTGCCGGGCAGGTCGAGCAGGCGCAGGGTCTTGCCCTGCGGCGTCTGCACGCGGCCTTCCTTGCGCTCGACGGTCACGCCGGCGTAGTTCGCCACCTTCTGGCGGCTGCCGGTGAGGCGGTTGAAGAGGGCGGTCTTGCCGCAGTTCGGATTGCCGACGAGGGCCAGCAGAGGCCCGGCCGGATGGACGTGGATGACGGCTTCGCTCATCAGGACACCTTCAGCGAGGCCAGCGGTCCCGGCAGGCGGGAGGACGCCCCGGCGGGCAGTGGGAAATCGCTCATGCCAGGGCTTGCTGGCCCAGGGCAGGCGTGCTCGTCAGTTCGGGCGCTTCATGGGGAAGGGCGAGCTCGATGCAGTCGGCCTCGGCGCGACGCAGGGCGAAGGTGGACTGTCCGATGCGCACCACCAGCGGATCCGCACCCGGCAGGCCCTTGGCCAGCACCGAGACGTGCTCGCCGCTGACGAAGCCGATCTCCTCCAACCATTGCGGCCACTCCGGCGCGTGGGCCGGCGCGTGCAGGGACTTGACCCGGTGGGCCTGGCCGATGCCGGCCTGGGCCAGCGTGAAGGACGGGGCTGCAATCATGGTGTCTGACGCGAGCTGGGCTCTGCAAGAGGATGGCCCATTCTAAATGAGAAAGAATCGCATTTAGTGCATGTGTCTTGAGCCATCTCAAATTCGGCGCGTGAATTTTTGTAGGGGCGCCACTCCAGGCGATGCCGGGCGGGGCGACGAGGGCGGCCCGGCCGGTGGGGCGCTCGTGCGGACGCCCTCGGGCGGGCAGAGGCCCGCGCCCGCCTCGGAGCCCGTGGGAGCGGGCCTGTCACCGCGGCGAGGCGGCGGGAGGGCAGGGGCCGGGAGGTGGGTTCGGCGGCGCGCCGGCATGCTCGTCCGGCCGCCGGCATCTGCTGGAAAATGCGGGCGCGCAAACGTTTAGCGTTTTCCTCATTCGCCGATACACTCCCGCTTTCTAGAATGCGCTGGCGTTGCCGTGCTGGCAGCGCCGGGCAGGTCGCCGGGCTGCAGCCGCGGCTGAACCCGCCGGCCCGCCGTTCTCCCTTTGTCTGTTGTCTGTTCTGTCGAGATGGAATTGCCCACCATGAAGACCATGCACGCTTTCGCCGCGACGGCCCTTGCCGCGCTGACCCTGGCCGCCACCACCGCGCAGGCCCAGCAGCCGGCCGTCATCTTCGACATGGGCGGCAAGTTCGACAAGAGCTTCAACGAGGCCGCCTACCGCGGCATCGAGCGCTGGAAGGCCGAGACGGGCAAGCCCTACCTCGAGTTCGAGATCAGCAACGACACCCAGCGCGCCCAGGCCATCCGACGCATGGCCGAGCGGGGCGCCAGCCCCATCATCTCCGTGGGCTTCGCTCAGGCCTCGGCCCTGCAGCAGGTGGCCAAGGACTTCCCGAAGACCAAGTTCGTCATCATCGACGAGAAGGTCAACCTGCCCAATGTGCAGGCCGTCGTCTTCAAGGAGCACGAAGGCAGCTTCCTGATCGGCGCGCTGGCCGCGCTGACCAGCAAGTCCGGCAAGGTCGGTTTCGTCGGCGGCATGGACATCCCGCTGATCCGCAAGTTCCAGTGCGGCTACGAGCAGGGCGCCAAGGCGGCGAATCCCAAGGTCGACATCCAGGCCAACATGACCGGCACCACGGCCACCGCCTGGAACGACCCGACCCGCGGCGGTGAGCTGGCCAAGGCCCAGTTCGCCAAGGGCGTGGACGTGGTCTTCGCCGCGGCCGGCGGCACCGGCGTGGGCGTCTATCAGGCGGCCAAGGACGCCGGCAAGTTCGCCATCGGCGTGGACAGCAACCAGAACCACCTGCAGCCCGGCACCATGCTGAGCTCCATGGTCAAGCGCGTGGACGTCGCCGTCTACAACGTGCTGAAGGAATGGAAGCCCGGCATCCAGATCCTGGGCCTGGCCGAGAACGGCGTCGAGTACGCCGTCGACCAGCACAACACCAAGCTGATCAGCCCGGCCATCAAGGCCAAGGTCGAGGCCTACAAGGCGGACATCATCGCCGGCAAGATCAAGGTCGCCGACTACATGGCGGACAACGCCTGCAAGTACTGATGAGCCCCCGCGGCAAGACCTGACCCCGGTCGGGTCTGCCGCCTGGAAATCGCGGGGCGTCCGGTGTGGCGCCCGCCCAGCGCCACATTCCCCTTCCACCCATGACAGCTCCCATGAGCACCGCCCAGCCGGCGGTCCGCCTCTGCGAGATCTCCAAGCGCTTCGGGGCCGTGCAGGCCAACCGCGGCGTCAGCTTCAGCATCGCGGCAGGCAGCGTCCACGGCATCGTCGGCGAGAACGGCGCCGGCAAGTCCACGCTGATGGCCATCCTCTACGGCTACTACCAGGCCGACGAGGGGCACATCGAGATCAACGGCCAGCGCGTGCAGATCCCGGACTCACAGGTCGCGATCGCCCAGGGCATCGGCATGGTCCACCAGCACTTCATGCTGGTCGAGACGCTCTCCTGCCTGGACAACGTCATGCTGGGCGCCGAGGGCGGCTTCTTCCTCGGCGGCGCCAAGAAGGCGGCCCGCGCGAAGCTGGAGTCGCTGATGCGCGAGACCGGCCTGCAGGTGCGCCTGGATGCGCTGGTGGGTGACCTCCCGGTGGGCGAGCTGCAGCGCCTGGAGATCCTCAAGGCCCTGTACCGCGGCGCCCGCATCCTGATCCTGGACGAGCCCACTGCGGTGCTGACGCCCCAGGAGACCGAGCAGCTCTTCGTGACCCTGCGCCAGCTGCGCGCCATGGGCACCACGATCCTGCTGATCACGCACAAGCTCAAGGAAGTGATGGCGCTGTGCGACGCCGTCACGGTGATGCGCGCCGGCCAGGTGGTGAAGACCGTCGCCATCGGGGACACGAGCCCCGAGGACCTCGCCGAATCCATGGTGGGCCGCAAGGTCACGCTGGGGCGCGGGGAGGCCGAGGTGGCGAAGGCCGGTGACGTCCGCCTGCAGGCGCGCGGCCTGAAGGTGCGCAACGAGCAGGGCGTGCTCACGCTCAAGGGCGTGGACCTGCAGCTGCGGGCGGGCGAGATCGTCGGCGTGGCCGGGGTGTCGGGCAATGGCCAGAGCGAGCTGCTCGCGCTGCTGTCCGGCATGCAGGCGCCCGACGAGGGCCTGCTGACCGTGGCGGGGCAGTCCTTCGAGCCCGGCGCCTGGATGACGCCCTCGCAGGCCCGCGCGCTGCAGACCGCGCACGTGCCCGAGGACCGCCACCTGTGCGGCATGGTGATGAGCTTCCCCGCCTGGGAGACGGCGGCGCTGGGCTACCACGAGCAGGCCCAGTACCGCGCCGGCCCGCTGGGCCTGGCCATGAACCAGTCGCACATGAAGGCCCAGACCGGCGCGTTCATGGAACGATTCGACGTCCGACCGCGCGACCCGATGCTGGGCTCCAGCAAGTTCTCCGGCGGCAACCAGCAGAAGCTGATCCTCGCCCGCGAGATCGCGCAGAAGCCGGCCGTGCTGCTGGTGGGCCAGCCCACGCGCGGCGTGGACATCGGCGCCATCGAGTTCATCCATGGCCAGCTGCGCCGCCTGCGCGACGAGGGCTGCGCCGTGCTGCTGGTCTCCAGCGAGCTGGACGAGATCCTGGCCCTGGCCGACCGCGTGGTGGTGATGAACGCCGGCCGCGTGACCGGCGAGCTGGCCATCGCCGACTGCAATGAAAAGACCCTGGGCCTGCTGATGACGGCCCAGCCCGAGGAGGCGCAGGCATGAGCGCGCAATCGTTGACCCTGCCGCGCTGGATGGACCTGGTGCTGCTGCCCCTGTGGAATCTCGTGGTCGCGCTGGGCGTGGCCGCGCTCGTCGTGCTGGCCATCCACCAGAGCCCCGCGCAGACCTTCTCGGTGCTGGTCGAGGGCGCCCTGGGCAGCGGACGGGGCCTTGGCTACACGCTGTACTACACGACGACCTTCATCTTCACCGGCCTGGCCGTGGCCGTCGCCTTCCATGGCGGGCTCTTCAACATCGGCGGGGAAGGGCAGGCGACCTTCGGCGGCCTGGGCGTCGCGCTGCTGGCGCTGTGGCTCTCGCCCACGCTGCCCGCCGCCGTGATGCTGCCGCTGCTGGTGCTCGGCGCCGCGCTGTTCGGCGCGGCCTGGGCGGCGGTGCCGGCCTATCTGCAGGCCTGGCGCGGCAGCCACATCGTGATCACGACCATCATGTTCAACTTCCTGGCCACGAGCTTGAACGTGTACCTGCTGGTCAACTGGCTGCGCCCCGCGGGTTCGATGTCGCCCGAGAGCCTGGAGTTCGCCGACAGCGCCCGCATGCCCGCGCTGCACGCGCTGGCCGCGAAGGTCGGCCTTGAGTGGCCGTCGTCGCCCGTGAACCTGAGCCTCGTGCTCTCGCTGCTGGCCTGCGTCTTCGTGTGGTGGTTCCTGTGGAAGAGTCGCGCCGGCTACCGCCTGCGCGCGGTGGGGTCCGCGCCCGAGGCCGCGCACTACGCCGGCATCCGGCCGCGCCTGCAGGTGCTCGTGGCCATGGGCGTCTCCGGCGCGCTGGCCGGCCTGATGGCCATCAACGAGATCTCCGGCGTGCAGGGCAAGCTCACGCTCGACTTCGTGGCCGGCGCCGGCTTCACCGGCATCGCCGTGTCGCTGATGGGGCGCAACCACCCCGTCGGCATCGTGATGGCCTCGCTGCTCTTCGGCGTGCTCTACCAGGGGGGGGTCGAGGTGTCCTTCGAGGTGCCCGGCTTCTCCCGCGAGATGGTCGTGACGGTGCAGGGCCTGATCGTGCTGTTCGCCGGCGCGATGGCCATGGTGTCGGCGCCCCTGTTTGCGCGGATCTACGCCGCCTTCAAGCGCAAGGAGGCCCAACATGGATGAAGTGCTGATCGGTTCGGTGATCGCCTCGACGCTGCGCGTCACGACGCCGCTGCTGCTGGCCGCGCTGGCCGGCCTGCTGTCCGAGCGATCGGGCGTGGTCGACCTCGGCCTCGAGGGCAAGATGCTGTCCGCCGCCTTCGCCGCGGCAGCCGTGGGGGCCATGACCGGCTCCACGCTGCTGGCCGTGGGCGCCGCGCTGCTGGTGGCCTGCGCGTGGTCCCTGGTGCATGGCTTCGCCTGCGTCAGCCACCGCGGTGACCAGGTCGTCTCGGGCGTGGCCATCAACATGGTGTCCGCCGGCCTGACCGTGGTGCTGGGCATCGCCTGGTTCGCGCAGGGCGGGCAGACGCCGCCGGTGTCGCCCGAGGTCCGCCTGCACGGCCTGGTGCCCGGCTTTGCCGAGCCGGCCGAAGGGCAGTGGTTCGCGTCCGTCCTTGGACACGGTCTGCTCAGCCACAACGGGCTCGTGTACGCGGCCTTCGCCCTGGTGTTCGCCGTCTGGTATTTCCTTGAGCGCACCCGGCCGGGTCTGCGCCTGCGCGCCGTGGGCGAGAACCCCGCGATGGTGGAGGCCGCGGGCGTGTCGGTGAAGGGCCTGCGCTACGGCGCGCTGGTGCTCAACGGCCTGCTGTGCGGCCTGGCCGGCTGCTACCTGACGCTGGCCCAGAACGCCTCCTTCGCGCCCAACATGACCGCCGGCCGCGGCTACATCGCCCTGGCCGCGATGATCTTCGGCAAGTGGAAGCCGCTGCCTACCGCGGCAGCTTGTCTGCTGTTCGGATTCCTCGATGCTGTGGCCATCCGCCTGCAGGGCGTGAAGCTGCCGGGCATCGGCGAGGTGCCGGTGCAGGCCATCCAGGCCTTGCCCTACCTGCTGACCGTGATCCTGCTGGCCGGCTTCATCGGCCAGGCCCTGGCGCCCAAGGCGCTGGGCCGTCCCTACGTCAAAGAACGCTGAGGGCGGGGCGCCATGCCCCGTCCCTGCACTGGAAGGAAAGTCCATGCTGCCCCTGAACGACGCGCTGCTGCAGCAACTGCTGTCTGCCGCCGCCGGCGCCCGGACCCACTCGCATGCGCCGTACTCGAAGTACGCCGTCGGCGCCGCGGTGCTCGATGAGCACGGTCGTGTGCACGCGGGCTGCAACATCGAGAACGCCGCCTACCCGCAAAGCTGGTGTGCCGAGACCACGGCGCTCGGCGCCATGGTCATGGCCGGCGGCCGCCAGGCCCGGGCGGCGCTGGTGATGGGCCCCGGCCCCGAGATCATCACGCCCTGCGGCGGCTGCCGCCAGAAGCTGCGCGAATTCAATGACGGCGATCTGATCGTGATCGCCGCGGACCCGACGGGCATCAAGGCCCACTGGACGCTGGAGCAGCTGCTGCCTGCCAGCTTCGGCCCCGCCCATCTGAAGTTCTGAGCGCCCGTCGCGCCAGAGCACACGACACACGGAGAAGAACCATGATCGACCGCAATACCCTCAATCCCAAGATCGACGCCAGCGTCGCCACGCTGCAGGCCCGCTTCGGCGCCGCGCCCGAAGTGGCCGTGGTGCTGGGCTCCGGCTGGGCCGGTGCCGTGGACCAGGTGCAGGGCGCCCAGCACCTGTCCTATGCCGAGCTGCCGGCCTTCCCGCAGCCCAAGGTCGAGGGGCATGTGAACGAGGTCGTCGTCGGCACCATGGGCGCGCAGCGCGTCATCATGCTGCGCGGCCGCGCCCACACCTACGAAAGCGGCGACTGCACCGGCATGGCCGGCGCACTGCGCAGCCTCAAGGCCTGGGGCGTGAAGGTGCTGGTGCAGACCAACGCCTCCGGCTCGCTGCGCCCGCACATGCCGCCGGGCAGCCTGATGCTGATCTCGGACCACATCAACGCCCCGCAGCGTTCGCCCATCGTCGGCGAGCCCGGCAGCGAGCGCTTCGTGGACATGAGCGCCGCCTATGACGCCGAGCTGCGCCAGCACGCCAAGGCCGTGGCCAAGGCCGAGAACCTGATCGTGGGCGAGGGCGTGTACTGCTGGGCCCTGGGCCCGCAGTTCGAGACGCCGGCCGAGATCCGCATGTTCGCCGCCTGGGGCGCCGACGCCGTGGGCATGAGCACCGTGCCCGAGACCATCCTCGCCCGCCACGCCGGCCTGCGCGTCATGGGCCTGGCCCTGATGACCAATATGGCCGCCGGCCTGTCCGACGAGGCCCTGACGCACGCGCTGACGCTGCAGCAGGCCCAGGCGTCCGGCGCCCGCGCCGCGGCCTACCTGGCCCAGGTGATCGCCGGCATGGCCGAGCTCGACTCGCTCAAGGCCTGAGCCACACAGAGGGCGGCCTGGGGTCGCCCAGGGAGAACCGCATGACAACGACAACCGACCGTCTGGACCTGCAGCTGGCCGCGCGCCTGGCCCTGCAGTGCCTGGACCTGACCAGCCTCAACGACGCAGACACCGCCGCCGACGTGACGGCGCTGTGCGAGCGCGCCCAGACCGCCTTCGGCCCCGTGGCCGCCGTGTGCGTGTGGCCGCGCTTCGTGGCGCAGGCGCGCTCGATGCTGCCGCCCGAGATCAAGGTCGCCGCCGTGGCCGATTTCCCGGACGGTGCGCTCGACCTCGCCCGCGCCATCGCCGACATCGAGACCATTGCGCAAGCCGGTGGCGACGAGGTCGACGTGGTGCTGCCCTGGCGCGCCCTGCAGGCCGGACAGCGCAGTGAGGTGGAGGAGTTCCTCGCCGAGGTGCGCCACGCCAGCCGCCCGCTGACGCTCAAGGTCATCATCGAGTCCGGCGAGCTGGCCGACCCCGAGCTGATCGCCGAGGCGACGCGCCTGTCCCTGGCTGCGGGGGCCGACTTCGTCAAGACCAGCACGGGCAAGACGCCCGTCTCCGCCACGCCCGAGGCCGCCCGCGTGATGCTGCGCGAGATCGCGGCATCGGGCATGGCCGCGGCCGGCTTCAAGGCCTCGGGCGGCATCCGCTCCGTGGCCGACGCGCAGGCCTATCTGCAGCAGGCGGCCGATGTCCTCGGCGCCGACGCCCTGCAGCCGCGCCGCTTCCGCTTCGGCGCCAGCGGCCTGCTCAAGGACATCGAGGCCGTGCTGTCCGGCCAGGCCTCGCAGGCCGTCACCTCCGTCTACTGAATCCCGACCATGCTCGCCCAAGAAATCATCCGCGCCAAGCGCGACGGCCACGCCCTTGACGAGGCCCAGATCCAGTCCTTCGTGAAGGGCCTCACCGACGGCAGCTGGAGCGAGGGCCAGGTGGCCGCGCTGGGCATGGCCGTGTTCCTGCGCGGCATGGGCCGCGAGGAGGCCGTGCACCTGACCCGCGCCATGATGCACTCGGGCCGCGTGATGCAGTGGCACGACATGCCGGGTCCGGTGCTGGACAAGCACTCCAGCGGCGGCGTGGGCGACAAGGTCAGCCTGATGCTGGCGCCCATGGTCGCGGCCTGCGGCGGCTATGTGCCGATGATCGCCGGGCGCGGCCTCGGCCACACGGGCGGCACGGTGGACAAGCTCGAAGCCATCCCCGGCTACACGACCACGCCCGACCCGGCCCGCTTCGACCGCATCGTGCGGGAGCTGGGCTGCGCCATCATCGGCCAGACCGGCGACCTCGCCCCGGCCGACAAGCGCTTCTACGCCACGCGTGACGTCACGGCCACGGTCGAGAGCGTGCCGCTGATCACCGCCTCGATCCTGTCCAAGAAGCTCGCGGCGGGCCTGCAGGGCCTGTCCATGGACATCAAGTGCGGCAACGGCGCCTTCGCCAGCACGCCCGCCTTTGCGCGGGAGCTGGCCGAGAGCATCGTGGCCGTGGCCGGCGGCGCCGGCCTCAAGACCCGGGCGCTCATCACCGACATGAACGAGGTGCTGGGCGACGAGGTGGGCAATGCGCTCGAGATCGCCGAGACCATCGCCTACCTGAAGGGCGAGCGCCAGGAGCCGCGTCTGCATGAGGTGACGCTCGCGCTGGCGGCCGAGATGCTGGTGATCGGCGGCCTGGCGGCCGACACCGCCGCCGCCCGTGCCCGTCTGCAGCAGGCCCTGGACAGCGGCGCCGCCGCCGAGAAGTTCGCGCAGATGGTCGTGGCCCTGGGTGGCCCGGCCGACCTGATGGAGCGCCCGCAGGCCTACCTGCCGGCCGCGCCCGTGATCCGCGCCATCCCCGCGCCGCGCGCCGGCGTGCTGTCGACCATGAAGACCCGCGACATCGGCCTGCTGATCGTCGAGATGGGCGGCGGCCGCCGCGTGGCCAGCGATGCCATCGACTTCCGCGTGGGCCTCTCCGGCGTCCGCCATGTGGGCGCGTCGCTCGCCGCGGGCGAGCCGCTGGCCCTGGTGCATGCGGCCGACGAGGCCCAGGCCGAGCGCGTGATCGCGGCCTACCAGGCGGCCGTCACCCTGGCCGAGCCGGGCACCGCCGTGACGCCGGCACCCATCGTGATGGAGGTGATCGGCTGACAGCATCGGCGGATCGAAGCAGGGCGAACGGGCAGGGCGCCGGTAAAATCCCGGCCCTTCGCCCGGAAATTCCCATGACCACGCCGCCTGACCTCACGCCCCCCGATTCCCCAGACGCCACCGCCGCCGACGGCGAGGCCCCGCGCCGCGCCATCAAGAGCTTCGTCGTGCGCGCCGGCCGCATGGGCACGGGCCAGATCAAGGCCCTGGCCGAGCTGGGCCCGCGCTACGTGCTGCCCTACCAGCCGGCCACGCCCCTGAACTACGAGGCCGTCTTCGGCCGCCGGGCGCCCGTGGTGCTGGAGATCGGCTTCGGCATGGGCGGCGCCACCGCCCAGATCGCAAAGACCCTGGCCGACCACGACTTCATCGGCTGCGAGGTGCACGAGCCCGGCGTGGGGGCGCTGCTCAAGCTGATCGGCGAAGAGGGCATCCCCAACATCCGCATCTTCCAGCACGACGCCGTCGAGGTGCTGGAGCAGATGATTCCCAAGGCCAGCCTGGCCGGCATCCACATCTTCTTCCCCGACCCCTGGCACAAGAAGCGCCACAACAAGCGCCGCCTGATCCAGACGCCCTTCGTGGCCAAGCTGATCGAGCACCTGGCGCCGGGCGGCTACCTGCACTGCGCGACCGACTGGCAGCCCTATGCCGAGCAGATGCTGGAGGTGCTCAGCGCCGAGCCGCTGCTGCAGAACACGGCCGAGGGCTATGCCGAGAAGCCGGCCTACCGCCCCCTCACCAAGTTCGAGAACCGGGGCCTGAAGCTGGGCCATGGCGTCTGGGACCTGGTCTTCAAGAAGCGCTGAGGCGCCGCGGCGCCCCGGCTGGTAGAGTCCCCGCTCATGTCTGACGCACTCCAACTTGCCGGCAAGCACGTGCTGCTGGCGCTCTCCGGTGGCGTGGCCTGCTACAAGGTCGCCGAGCTCACCCGCCTGCTCGTGAAGGCCGGCGCCACCGTGCAGGTGATGATGAGCGAGGCCGCCGAGGCCTTCATCACGCCCGTCACGATGCAGGCGCTCTCGAACCGGCCGGTCTACACCAGCCAGTGGGACGCCCGCGAGCCCAACAACATGGCGCACATCAACCTCAGCCGCGAGGCCGACGTGATGCTGCTCGCGCCCGCCAGCGCCGACATGATCGCCCGCCTGGTGCAGGGCCGCGCGGACGAGCTGGTCTCGCTCACCGCGCTGGCCCGCCCGCGCGAGCGCTGCGGCCTGCTGGTCGCGCCCGCCATGAACCGCGAGATGTGGACCCACCCCGCCACGCAGCGCAACATCGCGCTGCTGCAGGCTGACGGCGCCCAGGTGCTGGGCCCCGGCCACGGCGACCAGGCCTGTGGCGAGGTGGGGGACGGCCGCATGCTCGAGCCCCAGCAGCTGCTGGACGCCGTCATCGCGCACTTCCAGCCCAAGCTGCTGCAGGGCCGCCGCCTCTTGATCACCGCCGGCCCGACCTTTGAGGCCATCGACCCGGTGCGCGGCATCACGAACCTCTCGAGCGGCAAGATGGGCTTTGCCATCGCCCGCGCGGCGGCCGAAGCGGGCGCCGAGGTCACGCTGATCGCCGGCCCCGTGCACCTGCCCACGCCGGTGGGCGTGCGCCGCATCGACGTCACCAGCGCCCAGCAGATGCTGGAGGCCGTGCTGCCGCGCGCGCCGCAGCATGAAGTCTTCGTGGCCACGGCCGCCGTGGCCGACTGGCGTCCCGCGCAGCTCAACGAGCACAAGATCAAGAAGGACGGCAAGAAGAGCGCGCCCACCTTCGAGCTGACCGAGAACGCCGACATCCTCGCCACCGTGGCCGCCTTGCCCGATGCGCCGTACTGCGTGGGCTTCGCCGCCGAGAGCCAGGATCTCGTCAAGCACGCCCGCGAGAAGCTGCTGCGCAAGAAGCTGCCGCTCGTCGTGGGCAATCTCGGCCCGGCCACCTTCGGCAAGGACGACAACAGCCTCGTGCTGGTCGAGGCCGATCGCGAGACCGAGCTCCCGCGCGCCGGCAAGCTCACGCTCGCCCGCCAGCTGGTGGCCGAAATCGCCCGCCGCCTCGGCTGATTCCGCCCCCTGCGGGTCAGGTGGCAAGACCTGACCCCGTCTGAACCTCTCTATCGATTCCCATGAGCACCATCGATCTCAAAGTCCTCGACGCCCGCATGGCCGAGCAGCTGCCCGCCTACGCCACCCCCGGCTCGGCCGGCCTGGACCTGCGCGCCTGCCTGGACGCCGCCGTGACCCTGGAGCCCGGCCAGACCGTGCTGGTGCCCACCGGCCTGGCCATCCACATCGCCGACCCCGGCCTGGCGGCCGTGATCCTGCCGCGTTCGGGCCTGGGCCACAAGCACGGCGTCGTGCTGGGCAATCTCGTGGGCCTGATCGACTCTGACTACCAGGGCCAGCTCATGGTGAGCGTGTGGAATCGCAGCCAGACCGCCTTCGTGATCCAGCCGATGGAGCGCATCGCCCAGCTGGTGATCGTGCCGGTGGTGCAGGCGCAGTTCCGCGTGGTGGACGAATTTGGAGCGAGTGATCGCGGCGAGGGTGGGTTTGGGTCGACGGGGAAGCACTGAGGGGGTGGGCTGACCTTTGGCCGATGGCGCCGGGGTGCGGTCATGCTCAGTGATCCCCGCTTGCGACTGCCTACGGTGGTAAGAGCCGTCATCCGTGAACGGCAGCTACGCGGCAAACAGCGTAGTCGCTTGTCAGGGGCTCGGCTGTCGGGCCGAAGGCGGGGCATTTCCACCGTTGCGCAGGGCTTGAGCGGCCGGCAGAGTTGTGGCGATGGATGCCGCTTTCCGCATCAATTTAATGGCCGTGAGTTCCTGCATTTCGGCCGACTTTTCTTTGGCGCACAAGGACTTATCGTGATCCCTATTTGCTTGGTTAAACAGCATTCGCCGGCGTTATCCGGCACTACCTGCTGGCTAAACTAGTAGTTAGAGGGCTTATGCACGTCACTGCTACTTCCCTTGCAGAACTGCTTCAGCAAGTGCTGGACGGCGAAGCTCCAATCGACGCTGTTCTTGAGAGAGACGAGAACTTCGAGGGTGCGCTGGCCGGGTGCTTTCATGGCTTGCAGCATTTCGCCGCTGACATGGACATTCGGGAGAAGGACGCGGGCTTTAGGGAAATGCAGGAAGGCGAAATGCGCAAGCTCATCGCGCTGCTCAGGTTCGGGGCGAATCGTGCCGCGCTGGAGAAGATCCACTTTCTGGGAGTTTCAAGTGGCCGCGCCTTCGACGCGGTAGAGCGGTAGGGTCAGGCCTTAAACCTTAAGCCCTTCATGTTTAAGGCCTGACCCTGCACCCCTCCCCTGCACCCCTTGTGACCCTGCACCCCTCCTCGCCGCGATCACTCGCGCCGAACTCATCCACCACCCGGAACTGCGCCTGCACCACCGGCACGATCACCAGCCGGGCGAAGCGCTCCATCGAGCGGCTGCCTTCGGCGGGCCCAATTGGCCTGATCGACCTGCCCGCGACCACGGAATGCCCGCACGTGCGAGCCTGCCCAACGCCCCTCAGCGATGTCAGGGCGGCGTGGCGGCACCCGAGGCTCCCGACGCGCCGGATGCGCCGGAAGCCCCCGACCCACCTCCCGTCCCGCCACTCTCCCCACCCCCTCCGCTGGCACCACCCGTCCCGCCGCTGCCCCCCGTGCTGCCCGGCGCCGGCACCGGCAGCGGCGCATCCCGCATGCTGGGCTGGCTCACGCCGCCCACGCCGCTGTTCATGCTCGTGCGGCGGGCCTCGTCGCCCGTGCGCTGACCCTCGCGGCGCTGCTGGCGGGCATTGAGATGAGCCGTCTCCAGCTCGGCGCTGGGGTTGATGCTGGCATTCCGAATGCGGTCGGCCTGCGCCTGCGCGGCGAGGCGGTTCAGCGGGACGGCATCGGTGTGGAAGTGCAGCTCGACGGAGGAGTTGAGTTCGGCCTCGGTGTTGATCTCCTCGGTGCGCTGGTTGCGCTCGGTGTTGACGTAGGAGATGGTGTTCTCCACCTCGGCGCTCGCGCCCCAGGCGCCGATGCCGAAGCTGCCGCCGGCCTTCACGCGGTTCTGCATGCCGAACTGGCTGCCGCGGTCCTGGGAGGCGGCGCTGCGGGTGTCGATGTGGAAGCGCATGGCGGCGCTGATCTTGCCGGCGTCGATGACGATGCGGTTCATGCCCATCATCACCATGGTCGCGAGCATCTGCTGGCGCTGGCGGGCGAGCTGGCGCCGGGCGAAGGGCACGAGAGCCTCCGGGTTCGCCGCCTCCACGGGCTCGTTGGGGCCGAGGCCGAAGGCGGCGCGCAAGGTGTCGGCCTCGGGCATGTGCGCGTTGGGGCGCAGGCGCAGGCGCGGCACCTCGGGGGCGTCGTCGGGGTCGGGCGTCTCGCCGGGGGCGGGGCGGTCCTCGGGGTCGGGCGCCTCGGGCGCGTCCATCTCCAGCTGGTCCGGGAAATGGTCGACGAGCCACTGGCGCGCCTGCGTCTCGTGCGTGGCGAGCTGCTCGAAGCCCTGGGCCGAACCGGACACGGCATTGAGCAGCTGCAGGTACTGCTGCAGCTGGGTCTGGTTGGAGTCGTTCATGGCGCGGAAGACGCCGTTGAGCAGGTCGGTGACGAATCGCGGGAAGCTGATGGCATTGAGCGTGTCGCGCGTGGTCTGGCCGATCTGGCGCGTGGCCGTGCCGAAATCGGGCTGGGCGTCGAGGCTCTGCACCGCCGCGCGCTGCGCAGGCGCCTGCCGCTGCCGGATCGCCTGCTCGGCCTCCTGCTCCTCCTGCAGGCTCAGGGCCACGAGATGGGAGACCTTCACCATGGCCTGGGCCAGGTCGCGCCGCTGCTCGGGGGGCAGGGCCGCGTAGGCCTGCGTCTGGGCCAGCTGCTGGCGCACGGCCGCGCGCAGCCAGGACGGCGGCGTGTCCGGCGCCACGCCCAGGGCCGGCACCGCCGGCCGGGATGGAGGGCGCGCCAGGGTCGCCGTGCTCACGCGGCCTCCAGCACGGCCAGGTTCATCACCGCCGGGCGCGCGCCCTGGGCCGACAGGCGCCAGCGTTCGGCCGCCGCGATCAGCGTCTGCAGGGCCGGGTCCGCCGGCGCGATGGCAAAGCCGTGCTGCGCCGCCTGCGCCAGCCACATCAGCACCTGGCTGCCGGCGCGGGCGCGGTCGAAGCGCTGGCGCAGGTCGCCCAGCACCTCGCGCTCATGCACGAGCGCGGCGCGGACGAGGCCATGCAGGTCCCGCACGCCGAAGGCCGTCTGCAGGGTGCGGTCCCCCAGCAGCTGCAGGGCGCTGCGCAGCTGGCCCAGCAGCTCGTCGGCCGCCTGCAGCAGCATGCCCTCGAGCCGGCTCGCCGCGATCTCCAGCAGGCCCTGGGCCGCATGCTGCAGGCCGACCTCCTCGCGCACATCGTGCTGGCCGGCGTTGTCCGCCAGCACGACGAGGGCGTCGCACAGGCGGGCGAGCGCGGGCTCGAAGTCCTGCGGGTCGAAGGCCTGGGCCAGCAGCGCGCGGCGCTCGTCGCCCGAGAGGCGCTGGCGGCGCTCCTTCCACAGCTTCTTGAGCAAGGGCTCGAGCTTGGGCAGCGCGACGCTCACCGCGCCGCTGCTCCACAGCGCGGCGATGCGCTCGCTGGCGCGGACCAGGGGCTCCAGCTCCTGCACGAGGTAGAGGCTGGCCAGCACGCCCAGCTGCGCCGGCGCGCGCGTGGGGCGGGCGGGCTCGGGCAGGTCGATGGCGCCGAGGTCCAGCCCCTGGGCGAGCAGGCGCAGCCCCGGCAGGTGCGCGGCCTGCAGCGCCTCGGCCGCGTCGATCAGCGCCGAGAGGGCCAGCACCGCCGCCTCGGGCGCGGCACGGTCGTCGGGCGCGGCGAGCTCCTGGTCCACGGCGGGCCTCCGGTCGGCGGGCTCAGGCCGCGGCGCGCGCGGGCGCCTGGCCCGCGGGGGCGGCGGCATTGCCGGCCGGTGCGCCGGGGGCCGGGGCGCCCGGTGCCGCCGGTCGTGGCGGGTTCGGATCGAAGGGCGTGGCATTGCCCTGGATCGACGCCAGCATGCCCGGCGTGGCCAGCTTCTCCATGGGGAAGTAGTCGCTCTTGAAGTTCACCCGCACCTCGCCCGTGAGCTTGGCCTTGAGCGAGGCCTTGGACTCGCTGCTCTCGTCCACGGACGACTGCACCGTCGTCATGTGGTCGTAGTCGTTGCGGTTCATGGTGGCCGCGCCCCAACCGAAGAAGCCGCCCGCCGCGCCGGAGATGTTGGTGTTGTGCATGTGCTCGCGGTCCGAGAGCCCGGCCTTGGCCTTGCGCAGGGCCTGGTCGCTGGCGCGGAAGTCGAACACCACCTTGGCATTGATGGCGCCGTCGGTGATGACGATGCGGTTGATGCCCAGCAGGGTCATGGAGGCCAGCAGCTGCTGGCGCGAGCGCGCCATCTGCACGCGGGCGGCGGCCACGAGGCGGGCCTCCTGTTCCTCGTCCGAGAGGTCGGTGACGGGCTTGAGCAGCTGCAGTTCCTGGTTGATGCGGGCCAGCGCGCCCTCGTTGTCCTCGTTGCGCAGCTGCAGGCGCTGGCCGGTGCCGCCGTCCTCCTGCTCGCCGCGACCCATGCGCAGCGCGTCGGGGAACTTGTCGCTGAGCCAGCCGCGCGCCTGGTCCAGGCTGATGTTGTCCTGGGCGAACTGGTCCACGGTCTGGGCGACGGACTTCAGCAGCTCGCCATAGGCCTGCATCTGCTGGATGCTGGCGTTGACGATGGCCTGGAACACGTTCTGGATCAGGCCGCCCACGAAGGCCGGGAAGTCCACCGAATTGACCAGGTTCTTGAACTGCTCGGTGCCCTGCTGGAGGGCGCCGGCCTTGAAGTCGGCGCCGGCGAAGGTGCCCACCTTGTCGGAGGCCTTGTTCTTCGCCGCATCGACGCCGCCGGCCAGCGCCTCGGCCGAGGCCGCCTCACTGCGGGGCCGTCGCGCTGGCTCTTCGACTGAGCCACCGTCCTTGCGGACCACGGGGTTCTCGAACTCCTCCCGGGCCAGGCCCTGCGGATTGGCCATGAAGGAGGCCACGCGCACCATGGTCTGGGCGATCTCGCGCTGCTGCTCGGCCGGCAGCGCGCGGAAGCCCTCGCTCTGGGCCAGCAGCGCCCGCACCTGCGGGCGGACGGTGGCCAGCGTGGCGTCGTCGAGCCAGTCCTGCGAGGCCGGGGGCGGGGGCGCGGTGCTTGGCATGGTGGCGTCCTCAGGCAGCGGGGGCGGGAGCCGGGGTGGCGGCGGGGGCGCCGGCCGGGGCCGGTGCGCCGGCCGGTGCCGCGGCGCCCGGCGTGCTCACGACCGGCCGCGCCGCCATCGTCTTGACCATGCCCGGCTGCGAGTTCATCTGGATGGCGGCGATGGCGGCCGGGTCGGCCATCTTCTCCAGCGGCAGGTAGTCGCTCTTGAAGTTCACCTCCACATGGCCGGCGAGGCTGGCCTTGGTCTGCAGCGAGGAGTCGTCGCGCAGCTGGCTCGTGCTCATCAGCGTGACCACGGGCGCCTCGTCGTACTTGTAGGAGCCGGTCGAGTAGCTGCTGGCGTCGGTCTTGCCGGTCAGCACGCCGGAGTCGTTGCGCGTCTCGCTGCCGCCCTCGCGTTTGCGGTCCCACTGGCCCTCGCCGCTGTGGGTCTTCTGCACGTTGCCGTACATGTCCGTCGCGTAGTCGTACTTGACGGCACTCTTCTGGAAGCGGCGGTTGTCGCGCGCCTGGAAGTCGAACAGCACCTTGGCGGAGATCTTGCCGTCCGTCACCACGATGCGCTGCATGCCCATCATCACCATGGTGGCGAGCAGCTGCTGGCGGCCGGTGGCGATGGTGGTGCGCGCGGCGGGCACGAGCAGGGCCTCGATGAGGTTGTCGTCCAGGCGCTGCAGCGGCTGGGCCAGGGGCAGGCCGCTGCCGTTGATGCGGGCGAGCGCCGCCTTCTCATCGACGTCCTCGCGCAGCGTCACGCGCGGCCCGGTGGCGGGGGCGTCACCGAAGCTGAAGTCGCCCTGGCCGGGCTCTTGCAGCTGGAAGAGGTCGGGGAAGCGCTCGATGAGGTTGTCCCGGCCCTGGTTGGCCGTGGTGTTCTCGTCGCGGAACTGGTTGAGGCTCTTGGAGACGTCGGCCACCAGCTTGGCGTAGGCCTCCATCTGCTCGATGGAGCTGGTGACGATGCTGTGGAAGACGCCGTTGATCAGGCCGCTGACGAAGCCGGGGAAGTTCACCCCCTTGATCATCGCCACGGCCTGCTCGACGCCGGTGCGCACGGCGGCGCCGAAGGCCGGCGCGTCATCGGCCTCGACATCCTTGACATTGCTCGTGCTGCCGCGCGCATTGGCCTGTCCGCCCAGCGCGCCGAAGCCCAGCAGGCCGCCCGCGGCCAGGGACTGCACCTCGGGCGCCGCCCGCTCCGGATCGACCTTCATGCCGGGCTCGGCCAGGAAGGCGCCGACCTGCACGAGGTCATGCGCCAGCTGGCGCTGTGTCTGGGGCGAGAGGTTGGCGTAGGCCGGGCTCTGCGCGAGCAGGGCGCGCACGGAGTTGCGGGTGGCCTGGAGCGTCTCGCCGCTGACGGGCGGGGCTGCGGGAGCGGGGGCGGGCAGGGCACTCATCTCACACCTCGGGGATCAGGGCCGGGCTGGCCACGTTGCGTTCGCTGAGCTGGTCGCGCAGCTCGAACTCGATGGGGCGCACGTAGAGGCTGATGCGGGCGTCGCTGCGCGGCGTCACGCGGACGGACAGCACCGAGAAATGCCCCTGCTCGCGCGCATCGTCCACGCCGAAGGCCTGCAGCCAGCGCTCCAGGGCCATCAGCTGGCGCGGGCGCTCGGCGAGGCCCAGGCGCACGAGGTCCACGAAGCCGGTGGGCAGATCGGGCAGGGCCGAGAGCAGGATCTCCAGCTTCAGCTCCGCGCCCTCGCTGGTCTCGCGCAGGCCCAGCAGGGCCGAGCCGTGCGGCAGCTCGAAGCGGCCGCCCAGCGCCACGCCCACGGCGCGCATCAGGGAGGGCAGGCGCTGCGCCAGCCCCAGCTCGGTCATCAGCGAGCCCAGCTCGGAGAGCACCAGCGGGCCGCGGTGCATGAAGGTCACGCGCTGCGAGCCGGTATCGCGCTTGCAGCCGATGCTCGTGAAGATGGGCATGAGCCGCGGGTACAGCATCATCACGCGCCGGGTGAGCCGCGAGAGGCCCGGCGAGAGCGCCTCGATCTGCTGCGGGTTGAGCTCGTAGTAGATCTTGGCGGCGTAGAGGCCGTCCTCGTCGAAGGCGCTGCCGAACCAGGCACCGAAGTTCATCCAGGAGAGCCCGGACATGCCGCGCCAGGCCTCGCTGCGCTCGTCGAACCAGCGCAGCGCGTCGCGTCCGAAGATGGGGTGGATGAGCCGGCGCAGCTCGCGCGTGGCCTCGTCGCGCCGGGCCATCGGGCTGGCCTCGGGCTCCAGCGGCGAGATGGTGAAGCGCAGCATGCGCGGCTCGCTCTCCGAGAAGGAGGGCTCGTAGGGCACCGCGCCGGGCGTCAGCGCGTTGTTCGCGTAGGCCAGGTCGTTCTCGGGCCGGGCGAAGCTGCGCTGCAGCATGGGCCCCACGTAGTCCATGGGGTCGCTGACGCCGAGGCGGCGCGAGGCCACCGCCAGCGACTGCGCCACGTGCTTGAACATCGGTTGCGTCATGGCGGGCCTCCTGGGCTCAGACCGGCAGGTTCACGCCGACCGAAGCCAGCACGTCGCGCGCGGCCTGGGGCATGTCGATGGGGCGGCTGGTCATGGCCGGCGCTTCGATGGACTGGGAGTAGTGCTCGACGCTCTGCTCCTGCACGCCCATCACGGCCAGCCACTGCTCGCAGGCGTTGACCAGGTCCCAGTCCGTGGGCTTGAGCGTGGGATTGGCACCGCTGGAGATGCGCATCTGCGGATTGGAGATCTCGTCGATCGACAGCACCGGGCCGGAGATGTTGGCCAGGCGCTGGATGTTCTCGGAGATCCAGCGAATGATGATGGCCCCGGCGCGCGACTGCGTGCGGAAGCGGTGCGTGTTCTTGGCGCCGCCCAGGTAGTTGACGTTGACCATGTCGATCACCTGCCACATGTCGCGGGCGCCGAAGGCCGAGCGCAGGTCGGGATCCTGGAGGATGTCGCGGAAGTTGATGATGGTGTTCTGCAGCTCGGTCGCGGCGAAGTAGGCGATGCCGTAGCCGTTGCGCGAGAGGTTGGCGCCGAGGTCCCGCGCGGCCTTGCGCACCTGCTCCTGGCTGACCGACATCGGCACGTTGTTGCGCAGCAGGCGCTCCACCGAGATCTGGCGGGCGAAGCTGGACACGGCCGAGACGAAGCGCAGCCACAGCTCGTTGAAGTCGCGGTTGGGGTCGCCGGCACTGGGATTGCCGCCCGGCGCGCCGAACATGCGGTAGTACAGCTCGCGGCGCTCGGCCTCGGTGATGCGCTCCGTGCTGGTCTTGAAGTACTTGAACAGCTTGTCGCCCACCGTGCCCTTGCCCAGCGGCAGCAGGCCGCCGCGGAAGAGGTCGACGATCTTGTCCACGACCTGGAACATGCGCATCTCCTCCAGCTGGTAGGCGAAGTAGATGGCCTGCGAGGCCTGCAGGTTCTCCTTCTGGATCTCGACGTCCACCGCCTCTTCCAGGTCGGGCAGCATGATCTCCAGGGCCGAGGGCGGGGCGCCTTCCACCATGCCGGTCAGCAGGTTGAAGGCGTTGTCCATGCGGCTCACGAGCCAGGGGTCGTTGGGCGAGATGCCCTCGTCGCGGATGCGGCGCACGATGGCCGCGAGGCTGTTGGCCGACACGGCGTAGACCAGGTCGTCGGCATCCGGCACCTGGCCCTTCATGCCCTTCGCGCCGCTGGTGCTGGCGCTGCCGCTGATGAAGCCGGGCGCCTCGGGGTCGACGTAGCCCTTGTCGATCTGCGACTTCAGGGTGACCGCGTGGCGGGTGGTGAAGCGGTTGAAGGCCGCCATGAACAGGGCGCGGTTCTGCTCGAACTCGCCCCGGGCGATGGTCACCTTCGAGATGAAGTTCAGGTTGCCCGGACCCTGCAGGCCGTCCAGCAGCAGCAGGCCGCAGACGGCGAGGATCTCCTTCTCCTCGACGCCCAGCTCATTGGGCTGCACGCCGTACTGGCTGCCCATGAAGCCGTAGCGCATCACGTAGTCGGTCTTGCCGCTTTGCGCGAGCACGTCCCAGGACTTGCCCGAGACCTGCTCGGCCACGCCGCGGTAGAGGTCGTCGGTGGTGTCGCGGTCGGCGAGCTCGAGGCGCAGGTCGTCCAGCTCCTTCTTCAGGTCCGGACCGAGGCCGCCAGAGCGGGCCTTGGTGTTCTCGATGCGCTCGAGGTTGGCGATGCGGACGCGGATCTCGGCCCGGCGGTTGCGGTCGCGTTCGGCGAGATCGATGAAGAGGATGCGGTTCATGAGGGTGGCTCCTGTTTGGGGGGTGGCTGCCGCAGCTTGGGCCTTGGCTTCAGGTGCGGCGAGGCCCGCACGGGAGGGATCGGCCTGCGTCTTGACGCGGGCCGGGCGGGGTCGGGGCGGCGGTGCGGCCGCGGCGGCGGCCGGCTTCTTGCGCGGGGCGCGGGAGGGGCGCTTGGTGGCCGCGACCGGTGGGGCCGCCGCCTTGCGCTGCGCTGTCTTCTTGGGCTTTTCGCTGGCCATGTGGGGGCTCCTTGTCACTCGGTCACTGCTCAGTCGTCGGCCTGCAGGCCGTCATGGCGGTCCAGCCAGTCGTCCAGGGCGCGCAGGGCGGCCAGGGCGTCAAGCACGCCGCGACCCATGCCGGATTCGCCGGCCTGGGCGTGGGGCCGGCTGCTCTCGACGAGCAGGCGGCGGGTCATCTCGGGATCGATGGGGCAGGCGCGGGCCTCGGCCCGGGCCACCATCAGCGAGGCCACGGCGGACACGAAGGGCGCGGCGAAGCTGGTGCCGTTGGCGCGCTGCCAGCCGTTCAGGCCGCAGGTCCAGATGCCCTGGCCGGGTGCGCTCAGCGCCACGTGCTCGCCGCGGGTCGAGAAGCGCGCGGGCCGCCCCTGCAGGTCCACGGCGCCCACGGCGATCACGCCGGGCAGGGCGGCCGGGTAGAAGGGCTCGGTGAGTCCGGAGTTGCCGCTGGCGGCCACGAGGATCACGCCGCGGGCCAGGGCATAGCGCACGACTTCGCTGTGCGGCGGCGGTTCGTCCGGGCTCAGCTGCGAGGAGGCCGTGCCGAAGCTCATGTTGATGACCTTCACGCCGAGGTCGATCAGGCGCTTCATGCCGGCGTCGATGTTGGCCACGGAGCCGATGCCCACGCGACGCTGCCCCTTGAGCGCGGCGCCCAGCACGCGGGCGGGCAAGACCTGGCACCGGCCGGCCGCGCCGGGCGGCAGGTCCGGGCTGTCGGCGCAGACGATGCCCGCGCAGCCGGTGCCGTGGCCGACCTCGTCCTGCGGGTCGGCGTCCGCGCCGCGATCGTCACCCACGAGCTCCGGTCCGCCGGTGCTGGCCTGCAGGTCCACGGTGTCGAAGCCGGGACGCAGGGCGCGGTGCAGGGCGGGGTGGTCCATCACCACGCCGGTGTCGGCCAGGCCCATGATCACGGTCGGGTCGCCCGGCGCGTAGGCCAGCGCCTCGGGCAGTCGGATGAGGTCGCGCGCCGCCCAGGCCTCCTGCATGTCCACCGTGGCGGCCTGGGGCAGGGCCGCGGGCAGGGGCGCCGGGTGCGTGGCGCTGCCGTCGAGAGTCATGTCCACCAGGCGCTCGGGCCGGGCATGTTCGACGGTGGGCAGCTGGGCCAGCGCCTGCATCAGCTCCGGCAGGCGATCGCCCTGCTGCAGCTCGATGCGCAGCACGCGGGCCACGCCGCTGAGCTGCTCGATCTCGTCGAAGCGGCGGGCGCCGACACGAGCGGGCGCCTCGCGCTGGGGCGTGCGGGCGCTGTGTACGCGGGCCAGCCGCATGCCGCCCCCGAAATGCGCCAGCAGCCGGTCGATCGGGCCACCGTCCAGGTGCTCGCCGAAGGGCACGCCATGGCGCTGGCAGGCGCGCCAGGACGGCACATGCTCCGGCATCTCGCCCAGGCGCAGCGTCACCAGCAGGCGTCGCGGCAGGTGGGTCGGCCAGGCCACCGGCAGGGCGCTCATGGCTGGGGCTCCGGGGCGGCGGCCGGCGCCCCGCCCGCCGAGGCCGTCCAGTGGCCGAGCGCGCCGCTGCTCAGGCGCAGGCGGGCCGTCTCGCCGTCGCCGAAGTCGATCTCGGCCTCCTGGTCCAGGTGCTCGGGGTCCACGCTCAGTTCCAGCGCCATCGCCTCGGCCTGGCGCACGGGCAGCGTCTGGCCGTTGACGCGCACCAGCGGCAGGCGCCCGGCCTTCATCGAGGGGGCGCTGAGGGTGATGCGCGGGCGTGCCGGGCCGCTGCCATCGCCGCTGCCGGCTGCCGGTGCGCTGTCCACGCGCTGCACGCGCGGGGCCGTCGCGGCCATCATGGCCTGCTGCAGGCGGTTCACCGGCATGCGGGCGAGGCGGGCGACGACATCGGCCCCGGCGGACTTCTTCAGCTCCTGCAGCTGCTGGATGGTGTGCACGCCGATGCGCTCCAGCTGGCGCTGCTCCTCGGTGCTGATGCGCTCGCCCAGCGCCTCCTTGAGGTCCAGCCTGGCGTCGTAGGCCTCGTAGCTCACGGCGTTCTCGTCGATCATGGGCTTGGTGACCGTGGTCAGCGCGAGCTTGATGCTGCTGGCCTCGGCGTCACCCGGGCCGGCGGGGCGCACCCAGACGTCGTCCTCGACCATGCGCACGAAGGCGCGCAGGTCCAGCTGCACGTCCTTGACGGCAAAGGTCAGCGGCAGCTTGCCCACGCGGGCCTTGAGCGCCATGGCGGCCTGGGCCTTGTCGAGCTGCAGGGTCAGCGCCTGGATGAAGATGTCGAAGGGCACGCCGAGGTCGCCCACGCCGGAGAGCTGGCTGACCTGCGGCGCGTTGTGCTGGGCGCTGTGCTGGGCGTTGTGCGGGCTGCTCATGACGATGCCTCCTCCAGCTCGGCGCGCAGCACGAAGCGCAGCCGTGAGCGGTCCAGATGCCAGTGGCCGTCGCTGCTGGAGCGCGGCAGTTCGGCGAGCAGGCGCGGGCCGCCGTCGGCGAAGTCCAGGGCCAGGTCCAGCGGCAGGTCGAACTGGGCCTCGGCCAGGCGGATGCGGGCGCTGCCGGCGGGCGACAGGGCCTCGTGCAGCAGCGGCGCCATGGCGTCCTGCAGCTCGTCGATGACGGTGGCGAGCGCGCGCAGCATCAGGACCTCCCGGTTTCAGGCGCCACCCCGGGTACGGCGGGCGCGACCGGCGTCGCGGCAGGCAGCGGCGCGGCCGCGCGCGGGCCCAGGGCCGCGTGGCGCTGGACCATGGCCAGCTTCATCGCATCTGCCATCTTGTCCAGCGGCACCGTCTCGGAGACGAAGTTCAGCTTCACCTCGCCGAACATCGTCGCGCTCAGGCTCGTGTCGCTCTGCGCATTGAGGTTGAGCGTGCTGACCATGGTCGACACGCCGGAGGAGGCGGCCAGCGAGCCGCGGCTGCCCCAGCTGCCGCCGGAGGCCGCCCCCGGATCCTGGCCTTGCGCGTACTGCACCGTGGCCTTGTCGTTGGCCACGGCGCGGAACATCACCTTGGCGCTGATGGAGCCGTCCTTCACCGCCACGCGGTTCAGGCCCATCATCACGAGCGTGGCCAGCAGCTGCTGGCGCTCGCGGCCGAGCTGGGCGCGCGCCTGCGGCAGCACCACGCTCTCCAGCAGCTCGCTGCTGAGCTCCTGGTCCCCCACGCCGTAGGTGGCGAGCCAGGCCGGGCTGCGCCCCTCGCCGCGCGGCACGAGCAGCGGCTGGCGCAGCGCGTCGTCGCTGCCGCGGGGCAGCAGCACCGTCACGTCGGCACCGTACTGCTGGGCCACCCAGTCCCGGGCCTGGTTGGCGCTGACGTTCTCCTCGGTGAACTGCTCCGTGGTCTTGGCCACCGCGGCGACCAGCTCGGCATAGCTCTCCATCTGGCGGATGGAGGCATCGACGATGGCGTCGAAGGTGCCGTTGACGAGCTGGGCCACGAAGCCCGGGAAGTCCACCTCGTTGATCAGGTTGCCGGTGCGCTGGGCCAGGGTCTCGGTGGCGGGCGGCTTGGCCGTGGCGGCCTGGGGCGCGGGGCTGGCGGGACCGGCAGGCGCGGGCTGCGCCACCATCCCGCGCGACTGCCCGGGCAGGGGCATGCCGGGCAGGGCCATGGCCTGCGGCAGGGGCGCATCGCTGTAGCCCACCATGGGGGCGGGGGCTTGCGGCAAGGTCGGTGAGGCGGCCATGGCGGGGGGCGTCGCTGGGGGGGAGGCGCTCGGGCTCAGGGCATCGGCACGTGGGTGCGGACGTACTCGCGGATCTCGTTGAACTTGTGCCGCGCGCCGGCCCGCAGGACGGACCAGTAGCGCGCGCCGCCCTGATGCCGGCCGCCTTCGCTCGACGCCACCACGCGGTTCTGGGCCACGAGGTGCGCGAGCACGATGACGGCGCAGCGGATGTTGACCAGCGGGTCCTCGAGGCTCGCGCGCTCCTCGCTGACGGGCTCCCAGGCGTAGTCGCGGGCATTGGCGTAGCTCAGCTGGAACAGGCCGACCGAGTACTGGCCGTTGGCCTCGCGGTAGCGCGAGTGCGGGTTCCAGCTCGATTCGAACTGCGCCATCGCCACCATCAGCTCGCCCCAGAACTTCAGCTGGTGCGCGGCATCGAGCTGGTTGTAGCCCGCGAGATAGCTCTCCGGATTGCCCTGATCCAGTTCGGCCTTGTGCGCACGGATGCACTGCAGCAGCTCGCGTGACCAGGCGGCGCGGTCCGGGTAGCGGGCGCTTTCCCAGGACAGGCTGGCCGGGTCGCGGGGCGTCTGTACCTGCATCGCCTCGCTCTCGTCGGCCTCCAGGCCATGGGCCTGGGCCGGTGCGGCATCGTCCAGCAGCGAGCCGAAGCCGACGAGGGCATAGCGGCGGCCCTTGTTGGCGGCCGCGTGGTTGCGCTCCATGACGCCGGCCGTGGTCTCGTTGGGGGACCAGGTGTTGCCTTCCAGCGTGTGCAGCGTGCCGTTGTCATCCACCGAGACCACCAGCCCGGCATGGCTCTCACGCCCGGGTGAGCCGGTGAAGAACACATCGCCCGGCCGCGGCCGGAAGTCCTGCGCCGGGTCGTAGGGGCGGGACTGCTCGACGGCGTGGTAGCGCCCGGCCTGCTCGAACTGCGCGCGCAGGCCGCCCGCGCCGGCGCTGCCGCGCACGCCGGTGTAGCCGCCGCTGCGCAGCGCGAAGGTCGTGAAGGCAGCGCAGTAGGCCGAGTTGTGGCGGCCCGGCGTGGCACTGAGGCCGCATTCGCGCAGATAGGCCACGATGCGGCCTTCCGGGTCGTCATTGAGGGTGGCGTCCCCACCGGCGGCGCGGTTGCTGTTCACGACCTCGCGCACGCCCAGCTCGCGGGCGGCGGCGGCGAGCACGGCATGGCGCACGCCGGTCGTGCCTGACAGCGCCGCCTGCAGGAAGCGCGAGGGCGCCGTCGGGGCCACGGTGCGGGCGGCCACCTCGAGGGACTCGGCGACGCTGGTGCCCGGCGCCGTCTGATTGAGGCGCTCGTCGGGCTCGGCGACGCCGCCGTCATGCTCCAGCGGCAGCGCGCGGTACTGCGCCCAGTCCCCGCCGATGTTGTAGCGCCCGTTGCCGAAGAGGTGCAGCTCGCGGAAGGCATGCACCACGGCGCCGCTGTCCGGCGTGAAACAGTACTCCAGGCGCACCCGCAGCGCGGCGAAGTGCGGCTCTTCGCGGGCATAGACATGGGCGTCGTCGAAGATGCGCGCCTTCACGTGCAGGCGCCAGCCGGCGGCGTCACTGCCGCCCAGCGGGCTGATGCGGACCTGGCCCAGCGAGCGGCCGTTGTGCTGCCAGCGCACCTCGAGGCCCAGGCAGGCCACGTCGCCCCGCGCGCCTTCGAGGCGGGGCCAGTCGGTGAGCGAAAGCGTGGGCGCGTCCTGGAAGGCGGCCGGCGCGGCGGGCGCGGTGTCGCCCGGGTGCTTGTAGCCGCGCAGCTGGTCCAGCTCGCATTCGCTGGCGCCCTGCTGGGCGCGGACCCGCCACATCTGCGCGCCGCTGACGGAGCTGGCGATGCGCTGTGGTCCGGCGGGCGCCGCGGCGGGCGATGCCGCGTCCATCTGCAAGGCCAGCGGCTGCTGCATGACGGGGGCGGGGGCCGGCACGAGCACCGGGCCGCCGGCATCCTGGCTCAGGCCGTGCGCCCCGCCGTCGGCCATCCCCTGCTCGGCCAGGCCCTGTGCCAGGCACTGCCGGGAGGTCACGAGCCGCATGTAGGTGTCCCAGTCCCACACGGCGTTGGGGCAGTCGGCATGGGTGGTGCCCGAATCGACCTCGCTGTGGCCGAGGATGTGCGCGCGATCGGGCGTGATGCCGAAGCGGTCGCACAGCCAGGTCACCAGCGCGGCCGAGGCCTCGAGTTGCAGCCGCGACGGTGCGGTGCGCACATGGCCGCGGTGGCCGGCATCGGCGACGTGCTCGATGCCGATGCTGTTGCTGTTGGCCGTGTGCGCGTGGTAGGCCACATCCTCGTGGCGCACCATCTGCACGACCTCGCCGTCCTGACCGACGATGTAATGGGCGCTCACGCGGGCGGCCGGGTCCTGGAACCAGCTGATGGTGCCGTTGATGGCGCGGGCCCGCTCGGCATCGGTGCGGCAGTGGCCGGTGGTGCAGCCGTCGGTGATGTGGATGACGATGCGCTGGATGTCGGCTCGGCCGCGGTTGGCCGGGCGGAAGTTGCCTGTCGCCGCCTGCACGAAGCGGCGGGCGAGCGGGTACTGCGGCGCGGTCGTGCCCATGGGCTCGGCCCACAGCGCCTGCGCGCCGGCGTTGGCGTGGCCCTCGGGCTGGGCGCCCTCGATGCCGCGGGCGTCGTCATCCGCGGACAGGGCCTGCTCGCCGGCATACTCCTCCTCGCCGCCCTCGGCCGCGAAGGACACGGATTGCCCCAGCTCCGCCGCACGTTCGCGGATCCACTGCACCTTGGCGCGGGTCAGGCGCACGCCGGAGTTGGTGAGGCTGTCGCGCGGGCCGGCGTTGACGCCCACCACATGCACGCGCGGCGTGGCGCCACCCTCGATCCAGTAGACGGGCGAGCCGCTGGAGCCCGCGAGCTCCTGCACGTCGTAGTGCATGACCTCGTCGCTGATCTCGCGCACATAGCCGCGGTGGACGTGCTGCTTGTCGGGGTTGAGCACGGCGTTGACGATGGTGCCGACCGGGTCGTCGCGGCGCGAGCGGGCCGAGTAGCCGCAGACGGCCACGCCCTCGGGCCGGCTCTGCGTGAGTTCCTCGACGGGCGAGAGATGGCCGCCGGGCGCATTGCGCGGGGCGAGCACCACCGCGAAGTCGAAGTCGCGACGGCCGGGGCGGTAGCTCGGGTGGGCGCGCCAGGTCGTGGTCTCGAAGCGGCCGAAGGGCTCGCTGCCGGCGCCGTCGCCCGTCTTGCCGGGGATGATGACGAGCTTGGTGCAGCCGCTCACCACGTGCGCATTGGTCAGCAGCAGGCGCGGCGCGATGAAGAAGGCCGTGGCCTTGCCGATCATGCGATCGCCGTTGTAGCAGAGCACCTGCCCGATGGCGCTGTGCGGCAGCGCGTGCGTGTCGTCGACGCCGGCCACCCACTTGACGGTGTCGGCGAAGAGGCGGATCTGGTCGCCCAGCGTCCCGTTGTAGGCGCGCAGCAGCACCTCCTGCGGCTCGACCCAGCTCTGGGCCTGCGCGGGCGGCGCGGTGTCGGGGCCGTCCTCGTCCACGGCGAACTGGATGCCGTAGGGCACGTCCTCGGCCTTGAGATGGCCGACGTAGCGCAGGCGGGTCTGGGCGAGGCGCGCCACGGCGTCGGGCGTGCTCTGCGAAGGCGGCGCGTCCAGCAGCGTGATGCCGGCGAGGCGGTAGGCCTCCAGCACGAGCTGCGAGCAATAGACGGCATGCGCCTGCTGGGGCGGCACACTCAGCACACGGCTGATGGCGTCCACCACGGCCCCGGTCACCGGCGCCACGATGGCGACGCCACGCTGCACGATGCCGGGGTAGTTGTAGGGCTGGTCCTTGAACTTGCGGGCTTCGCTCAGCGCACGGTCGCGCTGCGCGGCAGTCAGGTTCTTCACCCGGTAGGCCACGGCGAGGATCGCGTCGTGCAGCGCGGCCTCCACACTGACCTCGCGCACGCCCGAGCCCACGGCCTCGATCACGCGACCGCCGCCCAGGTACAGCATCACATGGCTGACGGGCGAGAGCGTGCCCAGCCGGATGGCACGCGAGACCCAGGCGCGGGTGGTGCTGACGATGATGTCGCCTGCCTCCATGGCCTCCACGCTGATGGAGCGGCCGCCGGCGCCGGGGTCCAGCGGGACGTCCAGGGCCTGGGCGCCGGCGTCGCCGCAGCCGTTGCAGGGCTCGTTGCCATTGCCATTGCCATTGCGATAGGCCTGCACGCCCTCATCCCCCTGCGCCGAGGACTGCGGGGGCGGGAAGGGGCCGAAGCCATCGTCGTAGTCCAGGCCGGCGGCGACCGGGCCGGCGGGGGGCGGATTGACCGGTGCGCCGGCCGCGGGGGCGGGTGAGGCGCCCGGGGCGGTGGCGGGCCGCGCGGCGGCGCTGTCGCCGCCCCATTCCAGGCTCGGGTCGCGTCCCGCGCCTGCCTGGCCGTAGGAGCTGCCATTGAACGCGCCCACGGCGCGGCGCAGGCCCCGCTCGCTCAGCCCGCTGAGGGACACATACATGTTCCCGCTCTGCGGCAGCTGCACGAAGTCGGGCTGCTGCGGCGTGCCGTCGCGGTAGGTCGCCAGGCCGAAGTAGAGCTTGGGCTGGCCCACGAAGTTGGCGAGCACGTCCTGTGGCAGCAGGTAGACGGCCTCGCCGCGACGCGCGCGCAGCACGCCCTGGGCGCGGCTGGAGTAGAAGTTGCGCCGCCCACGTCGCCCGCGGGCATCGGCCCGGAACAGCGCCGGGTCCGTGGCCACGGCCACTTCGAACAAGGGACTCTCCGTGCGGATGGTGAAGCCCAGCACGCTGAAGCGGTCATCCACCTGGTCTCGATTGGCCTGAATGCGTGGCATCGCTCACTCCTTGGTTCGCTGCTCGGGGGGCTCGTCGTCGAAGACTTGCTCCCAGAATCGGTTGGGGGCCTCGATCCCGAGATCTCGCAGATGGCGGTCCATGAAGCTCGGCACCGCGTTGAGTTCCCGGAAGAAGACCCGTTCGCCACTCTCGACATGCTCGATCGAGCCTCTCCAGTCGCGCACCCCGCGTGACGGTTGATCGCCGTGCTCGCACCAGACCCTCACGATGAAGGCGGCGCTGCGGTCGTTGATCAAGGCCATGGCAGAAGGGCGCTGGTGGGGCCGGAATGACGGCCAGGTGATCTTGCGACGGCCCTCATCACCGCCGCATCACGCCGGCATCACACGCCCATCACGTCGGGGCGTCAGGCGTGAGGGGGATGTGATGTCGGTGCGCGCCCGGCGCCCGGCGCGCGAGGGCGCGTCGCCCGTCGGTGGGCGACGGGACGGGGCGACGGGTGGGAAGCGACGGGGGGAGGCGATGAAGGCGCGGAGCACGCCGACGGCCGGCCGAGGGCAGCCGGCGAGGCCAGCGGCGAGGCGGCGGCGAGGGGGTAGCGAGGGGGCTCAGTGCCCGAAGTCGAGCTGCGTCTGCAGCTGGGCGTCCGCCTGGGCGAGGTGCCAGCGGGCCTGCATCAGCGCCTCGCTCCAGGGCAGCAGCACCTGGGCGGGCGTGGCCGCCAGGCAGGGGAGGGCGTGGGGCTCGAACAGGCCGCGGCGGGGCGGCGCGAGCGGCACCGGGGCGGTGGCCGGCTGCGTGGCCTCGCGGGCGATCTCCTGGTAGAGCGCCAGGGTCTCGGCCATGGGGGCGATGGCCAGCTCGCGCTTGAGGGCGGAGCGGCAGCGCTCGAACTGCGTCAGCGCGAGCGCGCGCTGGCCGGCGGCGAGGTGGCAGCGCATGAGCTCGCGGTGGACGTCCTCGCGCAGGGCGTCCATGTCCAGCATGGCCTCGCCGTGCTGGATCGCCTCCGGCCAATGGCCCTGGAGGCTGCTGAGATGCATGAGGCGCGCCAGGGCGCCGAGCTGCGTGCGCCGGTGGCGTTCGCGCAGCCGCAGCGCCCAGTCGTCCTGGTAGCCGGCCAGCACGTCACCGCGGTAGAGCAGCACGGCCTCGCGCAGGGCCTGCACGTCGGGCGGCGTCAGCTGCTCCACCGGCTTGGCGAGCGGCTTCTCGACCAGCGCCAGGTAGCGCTCCAGGTCGGACTGCACCTGCACATGCCGGGCGATGCGCACGCCGCCCTGGCGGTCGGTCTCGATGATGGCGGCGGTGTCGGGCGGGAGCTCGAGGGCCCGGCGCAGACGCCACAGCAGGGTGTTGAAGCAGGCGGCGCTGGCCGACTCCGGCCCGGCGCCCCAGAGCTCGCGGCACAGCTCGCCGCGGTTGAGCGTCTGGCCGCGGCCGAGGGCAAGCAAGGCCAGCAGCCCGCCCAGCCGCCCGTTGAGGACGAGGCTGCGCTGCGCAGGCCACGCGCCGGCCTGGAGACTGACGCTGTACGCGCCGAACAGTTCCAGGCGAAGCTGAACATCCATATGACTCGGTGGCGTCGCCCGGGAGCGGACGCTCGTGAGAACCGCTGGGCTGGCGATCTTGGCACAACTGCCCAGGTGCGCAGCCCCCTACTGTCAGAACTGGCAGGGTCGAAGTTAGGGATGTTCAGGGCGGCCGCGGCGGCACAGCGCCGGCGGCTCGCCAGGGCGCGCGGAGCGCCCCGGAGGCGTCAGTGCAGCGATTCGCCCGGGGGAGTGCCGTTGACGAGGCTGAAGACGGCCTCGCCGATCGAGCCGGCCTCGATCTCTTCCTCGGTGGCTTCGCGCACGTCGCGCACACGCAGATGCATGCGCAAGCCCACGCCGGCCAGCGGGTGATTGCCGTCCAGCACCACGTGCTCTGGGTAGACCTCGGTGACGGTGTAGATCAGGTCCTGGGGCATGCCTTCCGTGGCGGCGCCTTCGGGCAGGCCCTCGAACTGCATGCCGACGTCCACGTTCTCGGGCATCAGGCTGCGGGCCTCGAAGCACACGAGGTTGGCGTCGTAGTCACCGAAGGCGTGCTCCGGGTCCAGGGCCACGCTGGCCTCGAAGCCGGCTTCCTGGCCGGTGATGGCTTCCTCGACCTTGGCGAACAGGTCGTCGCCGCCGAAGAAGAACTCCAGCGGCTCGGCCAGTTCGTCGATCAACTGGCCTTGGGCATCTTCCAGTCTCCAGCTGAGGGAGACCACACAGGGGGCGGTGATTTGCATCGCGCTATTGTTTCACAGCCGCTCTGGCCATCCCCGGGAAGTGGAGGCGGGCCTCGGCGCCGGGGCCATCCTGTCGGGCACTCAGCCACAGGCTGCCGCCATGCCCTTCGGCAATCTGGCGGGACAGCACCAGGCCGATGCCGCTGCCACCCGGCTTGGTCGTGTAGAAGGGCACGAAGAGATTGGCCGGGTTCGCAAGGCCCACGCCGCGATCGCGCAGCCACAGCCGCTCGGGCGGGCAGGCACAGACCAGCTCCACCTCGGGCGCCGCGATGCCGGCGGCCTGCTCCGCCTCGTGGGCGTTCTTCAGCAGGTTGCCCAGGAGCTGCTCGATCTGGCCGGCGTCGCCATGGAAGGGCAGGCTGGCCGGGGCTTCGCAGGGCTCGCCTGCGGCGTCCACCCAGGCCAGCCTCACGCCGCCGGACAGGGCAGCCAGGCGCTGCAGCAGGGGCAGCAGGTCGAAGAGCTGCCACTGGGGCTCGGGCAGGCGGGACCAGCGGGCGTAGCGCCGCACGAACTCGCTGAGCTGGCGCGCGCGGGACTCGATCAGCGGCAGGGCCTCCCGCAGGTCTTCCGACCAGGTCGGGCTGGGAGGCGCCTCAGCCCGGGCGGCCGCGGCCGCGCCCGGCTGCAGGCTGCCGCTGAGGCTGATGATGGGGGCCAGCGCATTCTGGACCTCATGGCTGAGCACCCGCAGCAGATGGTGCCAGGCCTTGAGTTCCTGCTCGCGCAGGGCCTGGCGCAGGTCGCTGATGCACAGCAGGGTGTGGCCGGGCGCCGCGAGGGCCTGGCGATGACGCCGGATGCGCCAGGTGCCGCTGGCGCCCGGGAAGGCGTGCTCGCAGACCACCTCCTGCGCGCCTTCCATCCAGCCGGACAGGCCCAGCGACTCGGCCGTGCGGCCCAGCAGCGCGGCACCGGGCGCCTTCAGCAGCAGCTCCGCGCTGGGATTGATCAGGCACAGCCGCCCGGCTTCGTCGAAGGCCAGCACGGCCAGGTCCAACGCCTGCAGCACGGTGCGCGTGAGGTCCTGCTCGGCACGCGCCTGGTCCTGGACCTGGCGCAGCTGCCGGCCCAGGGCGGCGATGGGCGTGGCCAGCTCCGCCAGCCCGGGACCCGCATGCAGGCGCAGCGTGGGGTCGCCCTGGGCCAGGCCCTCCAGGACGTTGGCCGCCTGGCGCAGGCGGTCCTGCCAGCGCCGCTGCCAGGACCAGCCTCCCCAGGCCCAGGCCAGCAGGGCCAGCGTCATCAGCAGGATCTTGGGATAGATGAGCCAGGGCAGCTGCCACAGGCACAGGGCCAGGGCGAGCAAGGCGGGCAGCCCGGCGGCCCAGCCGCCCAGCCAGGCCTCGCACGGCAGGGGCCAGGTCTTGCCCGAGGTCCTGGGTGTCATAGGCCGTGCTTGCCCAGCCGGCGGTAGAGGGCCGAGCGGCTGAGCCCGAGCAGGCGGGCCGCCTCATTGGCATGGCCGTCGCAGTGACGCAGCGCCGCCTCGATCCAGGCCCGCTCGGCCTCTTCCAGATTCCAGGCGCGGCCGTGCGGCTCCGCTGGCGGCTCGGCGCCGGCCGGTCCCTGCAGCGCCAGGTCGGCGCCGTGGATGAGCGGGCCGGTCGCCAGCAGACAGGCTCGGGCCATGCAGTGCGAGAGCTCACGCACATTGCCCGGCCAGGGATGGCGGCGCAGGGCCTCCAGCGCATCCGGGCTCAGCAGCGGCACCGGACGCTGCTCGCGCTCGGCATGTGCCGCCAGCAGCAGGCGGGCCAGCGCGACGACGTCCTCGCCGCGCTGACGCAGGGCCGGCATGTGCAGGCACACGGTATTGAGGCGGTAGTAGAGATCGCGGCGGAAGCTGCCGGCCTCCACCCGGGCCCGCAGGTCCTCGTTCGTCGCCGCGATCAGGCGTACGTCGGCGCGGCGCTGCCGGCCGGAGCCCAGCCGCTCGAAATGCCCGCTCTCCAGCGCCTGCAGGAGCTTGGCCTGCTGGGCCAGGGGCAGATTGCCGATCTCGTCCAGGAACAGCGTGCCCCCGTCCGCGAGCTCGAAGCGTCCGATGCGGGTCTGGCGCGCGTCGGTGAAGGCACCGCGCTCATGGCCGAACATCTCGCTCTCGAACAGGGTCTCCGGGATGGCGCCCATGTTGACGGCGATGAAGGGCTTGTCGGCACGCGCGGACTGCCGATGGATGGCCTCCGCCAGCTGCGTCTTGCCCGTGCCGTTCTCGCCGCTGATCAGCAGGCTGACCTGGCTGGGCGCCACCGCCTGCACCTGGTTCATGAGGGCCTGCATGACGGGGGAGTCGGCCACCCAGCGGCCGGCCTGCGAGCCGTCCGCGCGCAGGCACTGGTTCTCGCCGGCGAGGCGCCGTGTGGCCAGGCGCGCCTGGCGCAGCTGCAGCTGGGTCTGCAGCGTGGTGAGCAGGCGGGTGTTGTCCCAGGGCTTCTCCAGAAAGTCCGAGGCACCCTGCTGCAAGGCCTGAACCGCCAGCGGCACGCTTCCCCAGGCGGTCAGGGCCACGATGGGCAGATCGGGGTCCAGGGCCCGGGCCTCGCGGATGAGGGCCAGGCCCTCCTGCCCGGAGGTGGTGTCGTCACGGAAGTTCAAGTCCGCCAGCAGCAGGCCGTGCTCGCGGGCCTGCAGGGCCGCCAGGGCTTCGCCCGGCGACGCGGCGAGCACGCAGGGCAGGCCCGCCGCGGCCAGCAGCTGGCGCAGGGCAATGCGGATGGCGGCATCGTCGTCCACGATGAGCAGGGGCGGGGGCGGGTCCAGATCAGTCATGGCGGGGGGCGGGCGGCCAGGGCCGCCGATTGTCACTCCTGGGATGCGCCGGTCCCGGCCTCCAAGCGCGGGGGGCGGCCGGACTCACAGCGCCTGCAGCAGGCGGGACGGGGGCTGGCGCAGCGCCTGGCGCGCCGGCAGCCAGGTCGCCAGCAGGGCCACGCCCGCGATCAGCAGGGCGGAGGCGGCCGCCCCCCACAGGAAGTCGACGCTCTGGAGGTCCATGGCGCCCAGGGCCACCCAGCCGGCCGGCAGGCCCAGCAGCAGGGCCAGGGCCAGCTGCCAGAGGCTGCGCCTCATCAGCAGGGTCAGCAGGGCCGCCGGGGGCGCGCCGACGGCCGCCCTCACGGCCAGCTCGTGCCGCCGCAGGGCGACCGCGCGGTGAGTGACGCCATAGATGCCGCTGACCGCCAGCAGCAGGCTCATCAGACCCAGGGCCGTGCAGACGCCGGCCATGACGTCGGCGCCGGCCAGGGCCATCTGCTGCCGTTCCCAGGCGCTTCGGACGCCCTGCAGCGCCAGGTCGGGGTCGGCTTCGCTGACGGCACGGCCCATCCATTCACGCTGGGAGGCCGTGTCGCGGCCGCCCACCCAGGCCAGCTCCATCTGCTGGGGCAGGGCGGCCAGCTGGGCCAGCGGCTGGTAGGCGACGGGCTGGCGCTGGCTGGCCAGGCGGACCAGGCCGTGCGCCACGGGCTCGCACACGCCCACGACGGTGATCCATTGCAGCGCCTGCGGGCGGTCCGGGTCCAGCCAGCCGAAACGGTGACCCAGTGCGGACTCCCCGGGCCAGTGCTGCTGCGCGAAGGTCTTGTTGACCACCGCCACCAGCCGCCCGCCTTCGCGGTCCTGGCTGCCGAAGCCGCGTCCTTCCAGCAGACGGATGTCCAGGGTCTGGAAGAAGCCGGTGCTGACGCCGTAGCTGTGGCTGACCGGCGCGCGCTCGGGCGCGGCCGGCTGCCCCTCGATGGCGAGCAGTTCCACCGCGCTGGCCGAACCGCCGGGCAGGAAGGTGGCCAGCGCGGCGCCGTGGATGCCGGCGGTCCGGGCGTGGCTGTCGAGCTGCGCCTCAAGTCGGGCCCACAGCGCCCGCGTGTCCTGCGAGCGACGTGTGGCGATGTCGTCGGCCGGGCTGGCGGCGCTGGCGGCGCTCGCCGGGGCCGGGGCCGGCGTGGGGGCCTGCCAATGCACCCGGGCCGTCAGCACGTCGTCCATGCGCGCGCCGGTGCCCTGGCCCAGGCGCTGCTGGGCCGCGTAGAGCTGCGTGCCCGACACCCACAGCAGCAGCGCCGCGAGGCTCATCTGCACCACGACCAGCAGACGGCTGAAGCGGCCGGCACGGACACCGGGACTGCCGCGCTGGCCGTCCTTCAGCACATCGGCGGTGTCGACGTCACTGCCGCGCCAGGCGGGCAGGCCGCCGGTCAGCAAGGCGGTGAGCAGGGCCAGCAGCAGCGCGAAAAGGAGCGCCTTCGGCCGCAGCTCGAAATGGATCCAGAAGGGCATGCGGCCATCCGAGCTGGCCTCGGCCGCCTGCTGCGTGAGGGTCAGGGCCCAGGCGGCGAAGAAGGCGCCGACGCCCGTGCCCAGCAGGCTCAGCACCAGGGATTCCATCAGGCTCTGCATCACCAGGCGGGCGCGCGGCGCCCCGAGGGCCAGGCGCAGGGCGATGTCCTGGCGGCGCTCGTTGGCGCGACCCAGCAGCAGGTTGCCCGCATTGAGACTCACCAGGCACAGCAGCAGGGCGGCGGCCACGGCAAGGGTCAGTGTGATGGTGCCGGCATCGCTCATGCCCCAGTTCGTGTAGCCGACCGCCACGAGACCCAGCTGGGCGTGGCTGCGCGGGTAGCGCTGGGCCAGCTGCTGCCCGGCGAGGTCCAGCTCCGCCTGGAGCGACGCTAGGCCGGCCTGCGGCTTCAGTCGCGCCAGCAGCATCACGTGCCCCGGGGTGCCGATGCTCATGCGCTCCTGGCGCTGCATCTGCTCGGCCCGGGGGGCCTGGAAGGGCAGCCAGAGCTGCTGGTTCAGCGGCAGGCGCACGGCATCGGGCAGGACGCCGACGACCGTCCGCTCCACCCCGTTGACGCGCAGCACCTGGCCCAGGACCTGCGTCGAGCCCATCAGCTGCTCGCGCCAGAGGCGTTCGCCGATGAGGACCACGGGCGGCGCGTCCGGCCCCTCGTCAGCGGCCTGCAGCAGACGACCCTGCAGGGGGCGGACCGCAGCCCAGCGCCAGAAGGGGGCGGCGATCTGCGCGGCGGACACCACCACCGGCGTACGCCGCGGGCTGCCGACGGTGGCGGGCAGCGTGGTGAGCGGCGCCAGGTCCTCGACGCTCGGCAGGCTGTCGCGGAGCTCCAGCAGGTCGGCGTAGAGCACGCTGCGGGCCTGCATGCGATCACCGTCGCGTGTGGCCTCGATGCCCACGATGCGGTCCGGCGCCTGGAAGGGCAGGCTGCCTTCGATGAAGCCCAGGTACATGCAGTAGCAGTACACCGCGAAGCCCAGGCCGCAGGCCAGGGTCAGCAGGGTCAGGAGGGATTGCCAGGGCGCACGGGCCAGGCTCAGCAGGGCCAGCCGGAGGTCCTCACGCATGAAGGACTCCCTGCGCCGCGGGGCGCGTGGCGCTCAGGGCCGTCCCGGCAGGGGCGGTGGGGGCGGCGGATGCGGTGGGCAGGGCGCCATCGCGCACGATGCGGCCGTCGAACATGTGCACCGTGCGCGCGGCCAGGGCGGCCTGGCGGGCGTCATGGGTCACCATGCAGAGCGTGGCGCCGGCGGCATGGGCGGCGCACAGCAGCTCCATCACGCGCTCGGCATTGCGGGAGTCGAGGTTGCCGGTGGGCTCGTCAGCCAGGATGAGGCGGGGCTGGCCCACCAGGGCCCGGGCGATGGCAACCCGCTGCTGCTGTCCCCCCGAGAGCTGGGCCGGCAGATGCCGCGCCCGATGCGCCATGTCCACTTGCGCAAGTGCGGCGGCCACGCGCTCCCGTCGCTCGGCCCGGGAGAGATCGGACCGGTAGAGCAGCGGCAGCGCGACGTTGTCCTCCACGCTCAGCTCGCCGACGAGGTTGAAGGCCTGGAAGACAAAGCCGATCTCGCGGTTGCGCAAGGCGGCACGCTGGCGCGCGTTCAGGCTGCCGACCTCGACGCCGGACATCTCGTGGCGGCCCTGGGTGGCCGTGTCGAGCAGTCCCAGAACGGACAGCAGCGTGGACTTGCCGCAGCCCGAGGGGCCGGTGATGGACAGGAACTCGCCGCTCTGGATCTCCAGGTCCAGGCCGTCCAGGGCATGGGTTTCCATGTCATCGGTGAGGTAGGCCTTGCTCAGCTGATGCAGGTGCACCAGCGGGGCGGGGCGTTCGGGCGTGGGGCTCATGTCGTCTCCTGGGAGTGGGAATGTAGGGGAAGGACGGGGCTCATTCGAGACGGACGGGGGTATTCACCGGCCAGTCGCTGGTATCTGACGTGACGATGCGCTCGCCGGGCCGCAACCCGGCCTCGATGGCTATGCGCCCCACGGCGGCGGCGCCGAATCGCACCGGGACGCGCCAGGCCAGGCCCTGCGCATCGAGGCGATAGACGTGCCCCAGGGCGTGGGGCTGGCTGAACAGCGGCCGCGGCACCTGCACCGTCTGCGGCAGCTCGCGAAGCAGCACCGTGCCATCGATGCTCAGGTCCGGGCGTGCGCCCGCGGGCAGGGCCTGGTCCAGGGCCACGTGGACCTTCACCACGCCCTGCTGCACCTTGGGTGCGATGCGCTCGACATGGCCGCGGACCCGGGACTCGCTCGTGCTGTTGCGCAGATCCAGCTCGACCCGCTGGCCCGGTGCGAGCTCGCGGGCCTGCGACTCCGGCACCTGGAGCTCGGCCATCAGCGCCTCCGGCTTGCCCAGGCGCGCCAGGCTGGCGCCGGCGGCGACGGACTGGCCGATCTGCAGGCCGAGCTCCTGCACCACGGCGTCCATGGGGGCACGAATCCAGAGGCTGTCCTGCCGGGCACTTTCGGCAGCCAGGGCCTGGCGCAGGCGCTCCAGCGCCGCCTGTCTGGCCTTGATCTGCGCACGGACGCTGTCCTGCTGCTGGGCCAGCACCGTGCGCTCCAGCAGCAGCAGGTGGCGGGCCTGCTCGAGGTTGAACTGGCTGCGCTGGTGGGCGATCTTGGTGACGAGGCCCTCGCGCAGCAGTTCCTCATCGGCATTCCACTGGAGCAGGGCGCTGCGCTCGGCGTAGGCCGCGCGGTCCACCGCGCTGCGCTGCTGGGTGATCTGGCTGTCCAGCGTGGCCTGCAGGGCGCGGCATTCGGCCTCGGCCTGCTCGTGCTGCCAGCGTGCGTCCAGCACGCGCTGCTCCTGGGCCGGATTGGAGAGCTTCAGCAGGCTGTCGCCCGCCTTGACCGCCTGGCCCGCCTGCACCGACAGCCGTTCGACGCGCCCCTCCATCGGCGCCGTCAGCCATTGCGGGTCGCGCAACTGCAGGGTGCCGGGGGCGCGCAACTCCTCTCGCAGCGACCCCACGCTGACCGTGCCGAGCTGCACATGGGCCGCCCGGACGCGACGTTCCACCCGCTGGCCCGACAGCGTGCTGATGCCAGCGCTCAGCAGCACGGCGAAGAGCGCCAGGCCTGGCCACAGCAGGCGGCGGTGGCGGGCCAGCAGAGGCCAGCGGCGGGCGGGGCGTGTGATGTCCATGGGCTCGGGAGCGTCGGGAGAAGGGGTGCCAGGGAAGGGGCTTGGATGCCGGCGGGCAGGGCCGACACCCGGGCTGATTGCAGGACTCGTGCCAGGCGCCCGAAGCCCCTCGGGCCCGGGCGCAGCGGGCGGCCGGGGGCGACACCGGACCTTGCGCTATCCCAAGATCGGGACGCCGTGGCGGTCGCGCATCTCGAATCCGGGACGTCGGCTCGCGCACAATCGCGGCATGAACATCCAAACCTCGACCCCGCTGCTGGGCGGCCTCAGCCCTGAGCAATTCATGCGCCAGTACTGGCAGCGCAAGCCGCTGCTGGTGCGCCAGGCGCTGCCCGGCATCCAGCCCCCCGCCAGCCGCAGCGAGCTCGCCGCCCTGGCCGCCAGCGAGGACGTGGAGTCCCGCCTGGTTTCGCAGTTCGACGGCAAGTGGGCACTGAAGCACGGCCCCGTGAACAAGCTGCCGCCCTGGAGCAAGCCGGGCTGGACGGTGCTCGTGCAGGGGCTGGACCTGCATGTGCAGGCGGCTCAGGCGCTGCTGGCGAAGTTCCGCTTCGTGCCCGAGGCGCGGCTGGACGACCTGATGATCTCCTACGCCACCGACGGCGGCGGCGTCGGTCCGCACTTCGACTCCTATGACGTCTTCCTGATCCAGGTCCATGGCAAGCGTCATTGGCGCATCGGCCGCCAGGGGCATGCCACGACGGGCGCCCTGCGGCCGGATGTGCCGGTCAAGCTGCTGGCGGACTTCGAGCCCGAGCAGGAATTCACCCTGGAGCCGGGCGACATGCTCTACCTGCCGCCGGGCTGGGCGCACGACGGCATTGCCCTCGGCGAATGCATGACCTGCTCGGTGGGCTTCCGCACGCCCTGGCGCGCCGAACTGGCCCGCGAGCTGCTGCAGCGGCTGATGGACGACGAGTCCCAGGCCTATGCCAACAAGATGTACGCCGACCCGAAGCAGCCGGCCACCGAGACGCCCGGTGCCATCCCGCAGCAGCTGCTGGACTTCTCCCGCGATGCCTGCGAGCGCGCCCTGCGCGAGCCGCTGGCCCTGGAGCGAGCGCTGGGCGAGGCGCTCACGGAGCCCAAGCCCAAGGTGTTCTTCGAGATGGGCGAGGCCCTGCCGGACGGCGCCGGTGCCGTGCTGGACCGGCGAAGCCGCATGATGTATGACACGGCCCATGTCTTCATCAACGGCGAGTCCTACCGCGCCGGTGGCCGGGACGCCCGGCTGATGCGCCGTCTGGCCGATCAGCGCGCATTGACGGCCAAGGAGGTGGCCCAGCTGTCCGAGGGTGCCCGCGATCTGCTGGACCAGTGGGCGGAGGACGGCTGGGTGCAGGCCGACGTCGTGCAGATCGGCTGATCCGGCCCGGCTTGCGGCTTGCCAGGAGGTGGCTTCATGGACGATTCGACGAACGACTCAGCGGCGCAGACCGAGCGCCTGCTGGTGCAGGGCCAGGTCGCCGTCGAGCAGGCTCTGCTGGACGAGCTGCTGCGCGCCTGCCGCGGCGGGGCGCTGCAGATCTGCTGCTTCGACACGGACTTCCAGCGGTGGCCCCTGTCCAACCCGGCCGTGCTGGAGGCCTTGCGGCAGTGGGTCGCTCCCCAGCGTCGCCTGCGGCTGCTGGCCCATGACTACGAGGCGCTCGCCCGCCGCCATCCCCGTTTCGTGCAGTGGCGCCAGCTGTACGGGCACGCCGTGGAGGCACGCCAGCTGAGCGACGAAGGCCCGGTGGATCACCGCCGCCCGGCCGGGCTGCTGCTGGGCGAGCCGCCCCGGCTGTGGCGCCTGCTGGATGCGCGGCAGGGGCGGGCCGTCGTGGAGAGCGATGCGGGTGCGCAGGGCGCAGCACTCGAGTGGTTTGATGCGGTCTCGCAACGTTCCGAAGAATCCTTCGCTTCCAGCACTTTGGGACTCTGACTAGCGCGAAAAGCTGACGCTATAATTTCGGGCTAGGCGAGGGAAGCGCTCGAGGTTTCCACGTCTTGTTCTGTTGGGGTGGCTGGGGACGCAATCGTTTTGGCGATGCGGACGCAGTCCTCTCGAAGAATTACCGGTAATTGAATCTTCGTCTAATAGATCTTGAGGACAAGTATGAATAAGTCGATCCTGTTGGCTTCCCTGCTGGCTGCTGCTGCCCTGACCGCTTGCGGCAAGAAGGCTGAAGAAGCTCCTGCTGCTGCTCCGGCTCCCGCCGCTGCTCCGGCTCCCGCCGCTTCGGAAGCCGCTTCGGCTCCGGCCGCTGACGCTTCGGCTCCCGCCGCTGCTGACGCTGCTTCGGCTGCTGCCAGCAAGTAATCGGATCCCCGATTCAGGAAAAACCGCCGTGCCGCAAGGCCGGCGGTTTTTTCTTTGCCTGAACCTTTTCCTCCTCCACGCCGCCGGCTCCGATCCCGCGCCAAAGCCGGCACAGGCACTCCCTGGGGCATGAGCCCCCGACACCCTGCGCCCGCGTGACGGACGACCGCCCCGGCGCTGGCCTCACTGCCAGCCCCCGTCACCCGGACCAGCACCCTGCATCTGCAGCGGCAGCGGCAACCCCCGGCGGATCAGCCGAATGGCAGGTGGGCGTGTTGGCGGAGGTCAAAGGAGGAGCCGGCGCCGGCAGGCGACGGCGGGGGGGCACGGAGCCAACGCGCCTGCCTGCCATTTGGCGTGCGCTCGGTTGGGGCAGGGGATGGCGGTGCCTGGGAGGATCGCTGCCTCGCTACGGCGGTGAGGCCACGTCCCCAGTCACCAGACCCTCAGTCCTCAGTCCTCGATCCTTGGTCGTTGGCCTTGGCCTTGCATCCGCACCCGCACCTGCGCTCCCACCCCCGCGTCCCTGCGACGAAAAAAAGCCCCTGACACCGTAGCGCTCAGGGGCTTTCCTCTGCAGAGCCGGCGCGGGGACTCGCCCCGCTCCTGTTATCGCAGGTCTTCTTGCAGCAGCGACAGGATGCGCTTGGCGTTGTCGTCCGTCTGCTGGACGCCTTGCGGGTCGGTGATGCTCACGACCGTCTTGGCGCCGTCCGACTTGACGAGCACGCGATAGCGGTTGGCCGTGACCGTCTTGCCGAAGCCGAAGAGCTTGGAGAAGAAGTTGGGCTCTTCCTTGCCGACCATGTTGGGATCGGCGTAGCGCAGGAAGAACAGGCCCAGCTTGCGGTCGCGGTCTTCCACGGTGAAGCCGTGGCGATCCAGGGACTGGCCGACACGGCGCCAGGCGCGATCGAAGTCCTCGTTGACCGTCAGGCTGCTCGGCACGTCGGCCAGGTTGCGCGCAGCGGGCTCGGCCGTCAGCTTGGTGGTGGCCGCCGCAGCGCCCGTGTTGGCCTGCAGGGCTTCCTTGGCCGCCTCTTCACGGCCGCCCAGCTTGAGCATCAGGCGCGACAGCATCTCGCCTTCCAGCGAGGGATCGGCCGCGCGGGGCTGCCACACGGTCTGGTCGCGTTGCTGGCTGGTGTAGACCTCTTGCATGCCGCGGTGGTAGATCGCGATCTCGGTACCGCCATTGACGCGCTCGATGCGCGTGCGGTACTTGTCGCGCTCGCCGGTGGAGTAGAGGTTGTCCAGGGCCTGGCCAATGGTGCGACGGATGAAGTCCAGCGGCAGCTTGGCGCGGTTCTCGGCCCAGCTGGTTTCCATCACGCCGACTTCCGCCTGCTCGGAGGCGATCTCGAAGCCGAGGCCGGTCCAGAAGGCATGGATCTGGGGCCACAGCTGCTCGGGCGTCAGGCTGCTGCGCAGCACGCGCTGGCCATTGACGCGCTCCAGCTTGATGTCACCCACGGCATTGAGGGCGACATTGCCGGCTGCAGCCGTGGCCGCGGCGCTGCGGGGCGCCGTCTTCTGGGAGGCCAGCTCGGACGCGGTGACCACGCCGCCGTTGTTGCGGCGCTCCTGGTTCAGCTGGGTCAGATCCGGCGGCACGTCCAGGCCACTCGTCTGCTTGGCGCCGCTGCGGTAGTCGACCTTGTCGGAGCCGATCACGCCTTCGATGGAGCTGCAGGCCGTCAGCGAAACCAGGACAAGACCGCAGGCGAGGCCCTTGGTCGGGGCAGAAAGAGAACGAGTCACGCTAGACATCTCCAAGAGAACACGGGCGGTGTTGTACCGCAGATTTGAGCCAAATCCGCGGCGCACACCTCAAATCACAGCAGGCCGCCTTCGCGCAGGGCCTGCTCGACGCTGGCCTGACCCGCCGCGGTGAGCGGCGTGATGGGCAGGCGCAGGGCGGCCTTGCAGCGGCCCAGGCGCTCCAGCGCCCACTTGGTGGGGGCCGGACTGGGTTCGCAGAACAGCTGCTTGTGCAGGTTGAGCAGCTGGAAGTGGATGCGGGTGGCTTCCTTGACGTCGCCGGCCAGCGCCGCCTTGCACAGCGCGTGCATGGCGCGCGGGGCCACGTTGGCGGTCACGCTGACGTTGCCGTGGCCGCCCAGCAGCATGAGGGCGATCGCGGTGCCGTCGTCACCCGAGTAGATGTGGAAGCCCTTCGGGGCATGCTTGACCAGATAGGCCGCGCGCTCGATGTTGCCGGTGGCTTCCTTGACGCCGAACACGCCGGGCAGGCTGGCGCAGCGCAGGGCGGTGTCCGGGCTCATGTCCGCCACGGTGCGGCCTGGCACGTTGTAGAGCATCATGGGGATGTCCACGGCCTCGGCGATCGCCTTGTAGTGCTGGTAGATGCCTTCCTGCGAGGGCTTGTTGTAGTAGGGCACGACCGACAGCGTGCAGTCGGCACCGACCGACTTGGCGAAGCGGCTGAGGTTGATGGCCTCGGCGGTGCTGTTGGCCCCGGTGCCCGCCATGATGGGCACGCGCTTGGCGGCGTGCTCGACGGCCACGCGGATGATCTCGCAGTGTTCGTCGACCGTGACGGTGGGGGACTCGCCCGTGGTGCCGACCACGCCGATGCAGTCGGTGCCTTCGGCGATGTGCCAGTCGATCAGGCGGCGCAGGGCGTCATAGTCGACGCTGCCGTCTTCCTGCATCGGGGTCACCAGGGCCACGATGCTGCCAAGAATCGGTTTCATGAGGGTTCCTCGTAATCAGCTGATTCTACTGAAGCGGCGGACGGGTCTTGCCGAAGTGGCCGCTCAGGTCTTCAAGTGAGGTGATAGCGCGCCTGCAGGTCGCCCGGCGTTCGCTCGCGAACGGCGGCAACGCGCTGGATCTGCCGGGGGTTGACGGCTGCGCCATCGCCATCGACGAAGCCGTCTTCGTAGGCCACGATGCGCAGCCCCGCCGCGGCGGCCAGCAGCTCGCCGGGGCGCAGCAGAAAGTCCGGGCGGGACGGGCGGCCGATCCGCTGGTGGCCCTCCGCAAAGGTCTCGTAGATCAGCCAGCCGCCGGGCGCCACGGCCTCGACGATGCGCGGCAGCAGCGGGCGCCAGAGGTAGTTCGTGACCAGCACGAGGTCGAAGTGGCGGTCGCCGAGGGGCCAGGGCGCGCCCTCGAGGTCCGCCTCGATCCGCTCGGCGCCGCAGTCCCGCAGGCCCTCGAGCGCCAGGGCGTCGCGGTCCACGGCACAGACCTGCAGGCCCTGCGCCCGCAGCCAGCGCACGTGCCGGCCGCTGCCACAGGCGAGGTCCAGGGCCGTCTGGCCCGGTGCGAAGTGGCGCTGCCAGCGCAGCAGCCAGGGGGAGGGCGGTGCGAGCGCGGCCGGGGGCGGGGTCAGGTCTTGCATGTCAGGCGGGCGGTGGGGTCAATGGGACTGGTTCAGCGCCTTGAGGGCCAGCCGGTCCACGAGCCGCGGCGCGATGAGCTTCAGCCAGCGGCCCAGCTTGCCCTTCGCGCTCATGACGATGTCGCGCTCGCGCTGCAGGGCGCCGTCCAAGATGAGGCGCGCGCAGGTCTGGACGCTCATGGCGCCGCGCTCGTCCAGGCCGCTGCGGCCGGCCGGCTGGCCGTCGGCGCCATAGCCGCGGTAGCGGATCTCCGTGGCCACCACGCCCGGGTAGGCGATGGTGACGGACACGCCGACCGGCTGCAGCTCCACGCGCAGCGCCTCGAAGAAGCCGGTCATGGCGAACTTCGTCGCGCTGTAGGCCGTGCGCCCCGGCACGCCGACGAGCCCGGCCAGGCTGGACACCGCCACCAGGCGACCCTGGCTGGCCTTGAGCCAGGGCAGTGCGGCATGGCTGCACCACACGGCGCTCCAGTGATTGGTGCGCATGAGCGCCTCGTACCAGGCGAGATCCTGCACGTCTTCCAGCAGCGCATGGGCCGACATGCCGGCGTTGTTGACGAGCACGTCGATGCCGCCGAAGGCCTCGGTGGCGGCGCGGATGAGGCCCTGGCAGGCCGCCTGCGTGGAGAGATCGGCCGCATGCACCAGCACCGTGGCGCCCAGCGCTTCGCAGTGGGCCGACACGGCCTGGAGCTTGGGCAGCTGTCGCCCGCTGAGCACCAGACGCAGTCCGGCACCGTGGCATGTGGCCCACTGGCGGGCCAGCTCGGCGCCGATGCCGTCGGAGGCGCCGGTGATGATGACGATCATGTGGGGTCCTGCAGATGGATGGGGCCCGCGGGGCGCCGGAGGCGGGCCCGCGCGGCTCAGAAGCAGCTGAGCAGCTGGTTGCCCAGCTGCAGCATCAGGTGCGGGTCCTGGTAGGCCACGAAGGCCAGGACCAGCGCGAGCGCGATGATGCCTCGCCAGAGCCAGGTGCGCCAGCCGGGCGTGCGCGACGCAGCGTTGCCCATGTGCCCTCGCGCGGCGCCTCAGGCGGGCAGGGGCTGGCGCGCGATGGCCTGCTCGCGCACCGGCAGGTTGACGAGTGCCGCCATCACCCCCAGGGCGATGGCCAGCAGCCAGACGACGTCGTAGCTGCCCGTGGCGTCATAGAGCTTGCCCCCGAGCCACACGCCCAGGAAGCTGCCGATCTGGTGACTGAAGAACACGAAGCCGCCCAGCATGGACATGTGCTGCGGCCCGAAGATCTGCAGCACCACGGCGTTGGTCGGCGGCACGGTGGAGAGCCACAGGAAGCCGATCACGGCCGAGAACACCCAGACGCTCGGCGCACTCAGCGGCGCCAGCAGGAAGAGGGTGATGGTGATGGCCCGCAGACCGTAGATGGCCGACAGCAGGTAGCGCTTGGGATAGCGCTGGCCCAGCAGGCCGGCGGTGTAGGTGCCGAAGATGTTGAAGAGGCCGATCAGCGCCAGCGACGTGGTCGCGAGGCCGGGGTCCAGGCCGTGGTCCTTGAGGTAGCTGGGCATGTGGACCGCGATGAACACGACCTGGAAACCGCAGACGAAATAGCCCAGCATCAGCAGCTGGAAGCTGCGGTAGCCGAAGGCCTCCCGCAGGGCTTGCAGAATGCTCTGCTGGTGGCCGGTGTGGGCCGCGGCCGGGCCCTTTTCACGCAGGCCCAGGGCCAGGGGAATGATCAGCAGCGCCGCGCCCGCCAGCACCCACAGCGCCTGTTGCCAGCCGATGCCGGCGATCAGGCGGCTCTCGATAGGGATCATGCAGAACTGCCCGAAGGAGCCCGCCGCGGCGGCGACGCCAAAGGCCCAGGAGCGCTTCTCCGGGCTCACGGCGCGCCCCAGCACGCCGTAGATCACCGCATAGGTGGTGGCGGACTGGGCCAGGCCGATCAGCAGGCCGGCGCTGCCGGTGAAGGCCAGCCCCGATTGCGAGACCGACATCAGCAGCAGGCCCAGCGCATAGAGCAGGGCGCCGGCGACCAGGGCCTTCCAGGCGCCGAAGCGGTCCGCCAGGAGGCCGGCGATCGGGCCGGCGGCACCCCAGGCGAGGTTCTGGATGGCCAGGGCGAAGGCGAAGGTCTCACGGGGCCAGCCGCGCTCCACCGTGATGGGCTGCAGCCACAGGCCGAAGCCGTGGCGAATGCCCATGGAGAGCGTCACGATGAGGGCTCCGCACAGCAGGACCTGCTGGACGGAGGGGGAGCGGGTGGGCACGGCGGGGGACTGCATCGCCGCAATGTAAGGGCTTCAGCGCCGCTTGGCTGTCCCCTGCTGGACTGCCGCACTGGCGCGCAGGGATTTGGACGGGGCGGCGCTGGTCCTGCGGGCGGTGGCGGCGCCTGCCTTGCTGGCGGGCTTCGCGCTGCTGCGCGTGGCGCCCTTGGTGCTGCCCTTGCTGCCCGGCTTGGCGGCGGCGGTCTTCTTGCCCTTGGAGGGCTTGGCCGCGGCGGCGGCCGCCGTGGCCTCGGTGCTGGCGTCGCTGGCCTCGGCGACGCTGTCCAGCAGGGTGAGCAGGCGCCCTTCCTTGATGCGCATGAGCGGCTTGTCCAGCACATGCAGGTCATCCAGCGGATTGGCGACCAGCACGAGGAAGCTCGCCTCGCAGCCGTCGTCGAAGCAGGCCAGGCGCCGCTTGGGGAAGAGCGCGCGTGGCGTGGTGATGCTGGCCAGCTTGAGCAGCTCGGCCGGCGTGAAGACCTCGAGCCCCGCCAGGTGGTGCACCTCGGCCAGCGAGGTGCCCGGGAAGTTGTCCGAGCCCAGCAGCAGCATGGCCCCGGCCGCCTTGAGCTGACGCAGGTTCTCCGCCAGCACCTGGCGCTGCGCCTGGCGCTGCTCCTCGCTCATGGGGAAGAGGGTGTTGGCGACGGTCGCCGTCAGCACCTGGGTCTTCTGGGCAGCGGCCTGGCGTGCGGTGGCCTCGTCCAGTCGGAAGCGTCCAGGCGCGTCGCCAAAACCGGCGAAGTAGCCGGGTACATGGCCGATCTGGTCGGCACCGGCGTCCAGGGCCGCCTTGAAGTCCGCGGCCGTCTCGACATGGGCGCTGACCGGCAGCCTGTCCTTGTGCGCCAATCGCACAAGTGCCGCAGCCGTCTCGGGGCTGAGGCCCAGGCGGCCCATCGCCTCGGGCGTGCCGCGCAGCTCGGGGCGGTCGCTGTAGGCCAGGATGATCTTGAGCCAGTCGGTCTTGCGCGGCCCGACGAGCGGCCACTTCTGCTGGGCCTGCTCCGGGCTGTCGACCAGCAGCAGCTGGCGGTCCGCGAAGTCGCTGACCTGGCGCGGCGGCTGACCGTCGCCTACCGGCTGGGCCAGCAGGGGCGCCAGCGGGTGGCCGTCGGAGCTGGTGACGCAGGCGGTGGTGAAGCTCACGTCCACGCTGTCCGGCTGGTTCAGCAGGGGGCGGGCGCTGGCGATGCTGTCCGGGTCGCCGCACTGCATGGCGGCATAGAAGACGCCGTCCTGCAGATAGCGCTGGCCGAAGTTCTGCACGCCCCAGGCGCTCTGGAGGTTGTGGTTGTTGGCCTCGGCCAGGGGCGGGATGAGGTACTGGTCCCGCAGCTCCAGGCGGCGGTGGATGCGCTTGGGGCGCGCCTTGGTGAACTTGCCGTCGACGACGTACAGCGTGCCCTTCTGGAAGCCCTGGCCGTCGAACCAGCGGGCGTTGTGCAGCTCCATGGCCAGCGGTGCGCTGGCCTTGAAGGGCTGGGGCTTGCCGGGCGCCGGGGCCGCGGGAGGGGCCGAGGGCGATTGGGCCCAGGTCACGCCGCCCAGGGTCAGGGCGGCCAGCAGGACGGAAATTCGCAAGGCGTACGGCAAGACGGGCGACCCCCAGGGCTTCAGCAAAGTGGCGGATGCTACGACGGAAACAGGCCGTCCGGCTCAAGTCACTCTTGGGGATTCCCCGGCCGCCGTCGCGGGAGGGGGGCCGGCGCCTCCCTACAATCGCCGCCATGGCAAGCAAAGCAGTCACCCCCGCCTCCGCCGCGCCCTCGGGCTACGGCGAGGCCTCGATCCGCGTTCTCAAGGGCCTGGAGCCCGTCAAGCAGCGCCCGGGCATGTACACCCGGACGGACAACCCCCTGCACATCATCCAGGAGGTGATCGACAACGCCGCCGACGAGGCCCTGGCCGGCTTCGGCCGCCGCATCGACCTCACCCAGCACACCGACGGCTCCATCACCATCGAGGACGACGGCCGTGGCATTCCCTTCGGCCTGCACCCCGAGGAAGGCGTGCCGGTCGTGGAGATTGTCTTCACCCGTCTGCATGCGGGGGGCAAGTTCGACAAGGGCTCGGGCGGTGCCTACAGCTTCTCCGGCGGCCTGCACGGCGTGGGCGTGAGCGTGACCAACGCCCTGGCCAAGCGACTGGAGGTGACGGTCTGGCGCGAGAAGCAGGTCGCGCGCCTGGCCTTCGAGGCCGGTGATGTGGTCGAGCCCGTGACCGTGCGCCCCGCGGCCAGCGGCGATCGCAAGCAGGGCACGACGGTGCGTGTCTGGCCCGATGCCAAGTATTTCGAGAGCCCCGACCTGCCCAAGGGCGAGCTGGTGCACCTGCTGCGCTCCAAGGCCGTGCTGATGCCCGGCGTGACGGTCACGCTCAAGCAGGAGAAGAGCGGCGAGGTCCAGACCTGGGCCTACAAGGGCGGCCTGCGCGACTACCTCATGCAGACGCTCAACAGCGATCCGCTGATCCCGCTGTTCGAGGGCGAGCAGTACGCCACCAAGGCCGAGACCGAGAACTTCGCCGAGGGCGAGGGCGCGGCGTGGTGCGTGGCCTTCACCGAGGAAGGCGCCCCGATGCGGGAGAGCTACGTCAACCTCATCCCGACCGTGGCCGGCGGCACGCACGAGTCCGGCCTGAAGGACGGCCTCTTCGGCGCCATCAAGAGCTTCATCGAGATGCACAGCCTGCTGCCCAAGGGCGTGAAGCTGATGCCGGATGACGTCTTCTCGCGCGCCAGCTTCGTGCTCTCGGCCAAGGTGCTCGACCCGCAGTTCCAGGGCCAGACCAAGGAGCGCCTGAACTCGCGGGACGCCCTGCGCCTCGTGTCCGCCTTCGTCAAGCCGCAGCTGGAGCTGTGGCTCAACCAGCACGTGGAGCACGGCAAGAAGCTGGCCGAGCTCGTCATCAAGCAGGCCCAGACGCGCCAGCGCGCCAGCCAGAAGGTCGAGAAGCGCAAGGGCTCCGGCGTGGCCGTGCTGCCGGGCAAGCTCACCGACTGCGAAAGCCGCGACCTGCTGCACAACGAGCTCTTCCTCGTCGAGGGCGACTCCGCCGGCGGCTCGGCCAAGATGGGCCGCAACAAGGAGACGCAGGCCATCCTGCCCCTGCGCGGCAAGGTGCTCAATGCCTGGGAGGTCGAGCGCGACCTGCTCTTCAAGAACAACGAGATCCACGACATCTCCGTCGCCATCGGCGTGGATCCGCATGGCCCGAATGATGCGCCGGACCTCAGCAATCTGCGCTACGGCAAGATCTGCATCCTCTCGGACGCTGACGTCGACGGCTCCCACATCCAGGTGCTGCTGCTGACGCTGTTCTTCCGCCACTTCCCGAAGCTGGTGGAGACCGGGCACATCTACGTCGCCCGCCCGCCGCTGTTCCGCGTCGATGCGCCGGCCCGCGGCAAGAAGCCCGCGGCCAAGATCTATGCCCTGGACGAAGGCGAGATGGCCGCCACGCTCGACAAGCTGCGCAAGGAAGGCGCCCGCGAGAACAGCTGGACTATCAGCCGCTTCAAGGGCCTGGGCGAGATGAGCGCCGAGCAGCTCTGGGACACCACGCTGAATCCCGAGACCCGCCGCCTCATGCAGGTGGCCTACGGCATGTTCGACTTCGCCGCCACCGAGGGCGCCATCAACAAGCTCATGGGCAAGGGCGAGGCGGCCTCGCGCCGCGAGCTGATGGAACTGCACGGCGATTCCGTCGAGGTCGACATCTGATCGGCCGCCGGCCGGGAGCGTTGCATGAAGATCGTCTACAACGAGCGTCACGCCGAGCACGCCGCGCAGAAGGAATTCTTCCGCGGGCAGCTGGTCGACGCCTTCGAGATCCCGGCCCGCGCCGACTACGTGCTGCAGGCCCTGCAGGCCAGCGATCTCGGGCCGTTCGTGCCCGTGCTCGACCACGGCCGCGCGCCGCTGGAGCGCGTGCATGCGCCGGCCTATCTGCGCTTCGTCGAGGGCGCCTATGCCGAGTGGCAGGCGCTGGGCGGGCAGGGCGAGGCCTTCCCGGCCGTGTGGCCCATCCGCAGCCTGCGCAGTGACGTCGAACCGAAGAGCTTCGCCGCCCGCATGGGCCTCTATTCGATGGACAGCGGCTCGCCGCTGACCGCCGGCACCTGGGCCGCGGCCTACTGGGGCGCCCAGGCCAGCCTGACCGCGCTGGACCTCGTGCTGGCCGGCGAGCGCTCGGCCTACTGCCTCACGCGCCCGCCCGGCCACCATGCCGGCGCCGACTTCTTCGGCGGCTACTGCTTCATCAACAACGCCGCCGTGGCCGCGCAGGCCGCACGCGAGGCCGGCCGCCAGCGCGTGGCCATCCTCGACGTCGACTACCACCATGGCAACGGCACGCAGGCGATCTTCTACGAGCGCCCGGACGTCCTCTTCCTGAGCGTCCATGGCGATCCGCAGACCGAGTACCCCTTCTTCCTCGGCCACGCGGACGAGCGCGGGGCGGGGGCGGGCGAGGGCTTCAATGCCAACTTCCCGCTGCCCGCCGGCGCCAGCAACGAGCAGTGGTTCGACGCCTTCGAGCAGGCGCTCGTGCGGCTGGAGGCCTATGCGCCGGAGCTGCTGATCGTCTCGCTGGGCGTGGACACCTACGGCGGCGATCCCATCTCGCATTTCAAGCTCGACGAGCCCGAGTTCCGTCGCATGGGCGAGCGCCTGGCCGCGCTGCAGCGCCCCACGCTCTTCCTGCAGGAGGGCGGCTACGCCACGGCCGCGATCGGCCGCAACGTGCATGCCGTGCTGGCGGGCTTCGAGTCCGTGCCGCCGGGCCGGGCAGGAGTCTGAACGCCATGACCGGACGGCCGCGCGTGCATCTGCGCCCCACCATGCTCTCGGACCTGGACTTCGTCGTCTCGGTCGAGCAGGACGCGGCCAACCTGCCCTTCATCACGCCCTGGGAGCGCACGCAGCACGAGGGGGCGATCCGCTTCCCGGACTCCCGCCACTTCATCGTGGAATGGGGCGAGGACCTGCAGCACCAGGCGCAGCGTGCCGGCTATGTGATCCTGCAGGGCTGCCGCAACCCGAATCGCTCGGTCGAGCTCAAGCGCCTGGTGCTCCAGCCCAAGGGGCAGGGCGTCGGCCGCACCTGCCTGCGGCTCCTCAAGCAGCTGGCCTTCCAGCAGCTGCATGCGCACCGATTCTGGCTGGACGTGAAGGGCCTGAACGTCCGCGCGCAGCAGCTCTACCTCAGCGAAGGCTTCGTCGAGGAAGGCCGGCTGCGCGAGAGCGTGCGTGTGAGCTTCGAGGGCGCCGATGGCTATGACAGCCTCATCGTGATGTCCATGCTCGACCGCGAGTACCAGGCCCGCCGCGCCATGGACGAGGAAACGGCATGAGGCGGCTGCCGGTGCTGAGCCTTGCGCTCGCCCTCGCCCTCGCCCTGGTGGCCCCGGCCGCGCAGGCGGAGCTGTGGGCCTATGTGGACAACGCCGGCGTGGCGCACTTCGCGGCGCAGCGCCTCGACGACCGCTACCAGCCCGTGATGAGCGTCGGCGCCCGCCCGCAGCGCGTGCCGGGCAAGACCGACCACGGCCGCTCGCTGCTGACCTGGCTGGAGTTCGCCCCCGAGGTCAAGGCCGTGCTGCCCTATCTGCGCGAGGCCTCGCAGCAGACCGGCGTGGACCTGGAGCTCCTCAAGGCCATGATCGCCGTCGAGAGCGGCTTCAAGGCCGATGTGGTCTCCCCGCGTGGCGCCACCGGCCTCATGCAGATCACCGCCATCGCGGCCGAGCAGTACGCCACGCCCGCCGAGGCGCGGCAGCCCGTCGAGCAGCGCCTGCGCACGCCTCGCAGCAATGTGCTGCTGGGCGCGCGTATGCTGGCCGACCTCATCAAGCGCTACGGCCGCATCGACGCGGCCCTGGCAGCCTGGAACGCCGGTGAGACGGCGGTCCGCAAGGCCGGGGGGCGCATGCCTCCCATCGACGAAACCCAGGCCCATGTGCAGATGGTGCTGGAGCTCTACTGGGCGCTGCTGCAGCGCAGCCAGAGCCAGCAGCTGCAGGGCATGCAATTCCACAGCGCGCCGGTCTCCCAGCAGTAGGCCCGCACCAGGCCAGCAGGCAAGGCGCCCATTCCCATGACGATGAACCAGAACTCCTTCGATTTCGACGATCCGCAATCGGCTCCCCAGCCCGCCCCGGCGGGGGGCGGCAGCGACGACGGCAGCAGCCTGACGCTGGCCCACTACGCCGAGCGCGCCTACCTCGAGTACGCGCTCTCCGTGGTCAAGGGGCGTGCGCTGCCGGACGTGTGCGACGGCCAGAAGCCGGTGCAGCGCCGCATCCTGTACTCGATGGAGCGCATGGGCCTGTCGTTCACGACGGCCAGCGGCCCCAAGGCGGTGAAGAGCGCCCGCGTCGTCGGCGACGTTCTCGGCCGCTTCCACCCGCACGGTGACCAGGCCGCCTACGACGCCCTCGTGCGCATGGCGCAGGACTTCAGCCAGCGCTACCCGCTGATCGACGGCCAGGGCAACTTCGGCAGCCGCGACGGCGACGGCGCCGCCGCGATGCGGTACACGGAAGCGCGACTGGCCCCCATCACGCGCCTGCTGCTCGACGAGATCGACGAGGGCACGGTGGACTTCGTGCCCAACTACGACGGCTCGACGCAGGAGCCCCGCCAGCTGCCCGCGCGCCTGCCCTTCGTGCTGCTCAACGGCGCCTCCGGCATCGCCGTGGGCCTGGCCACCGAAGTGCCGAGCCACAACCTGCGCGAGGTGGCCGCAGCGGCGGTCGCCCTGCTGAAGAACGAGAAGCTCAGCGACGAGGAGCTGTTCAGCCACTTGCCCGGGCCCGACTACCCGGGCGGCGGCCAGCTGATCTCCTCGCCGGACGACATCCAGGCCGCCTACCGCTCGGGCCGCGGCTCGCTGAAGCTGCGCGCCCGCTGGAAGATCGAGGACCTGGCCCGCGGCCAGTGGCAGCTGGTGGTCACCGAGCTGCCGCACGGCACCTCCTCGCAGAAGGTGCTGGAGGAGATCGAGGAGCTGACCAACCCCAAGATCAAGGCCGGCAAGAAGGCCCTGACGGCCGACCAGCAGCAGCTCAAGGCCTCCATCCTGGCGGTGCTGGACGGCGTGCGCGACGAGTCCAGCAAGGACGCGCCGGTGCGCCTCGTCTTCGAGCCCAAGAGCCGCACCGTCGAGCAGCAGGAGCTCATCACCCAGCTGCTGGCGCACACCAGCCTGGAGACCAGCGCCTCGATCAACATGACGATGATCGGCGCCGATGGCCGGCCCACGCAGAAGAGCCTGCGCCAGATCCTGACCGAGTGGCTGGGCTACCGCATGGCCACGGTCCAGCGCCGCACCCAGCACCGCCTGGACAAGGTCCTGGACCGCATCCACGTGCTGGAAGGCCGCCAGCTGGTGCTGCTGAACATCGACGAGGTGATCCGCATCATCCGCAACAGCGACGAGCCCAAGGCCGCGCTGATCGAGCGCTTCAAGCTCTCCGACCGCCAGGCCGAGGACATCCTCGAGATCCGGCTGCGCCAGCTGGCCCGCCTGGAGGCCATCAAGATCGAGCAGGAGTTGAAGAGCCTGCGCGAGGAGCAGAGCAAGCTGCAGGACATCCTCGACAACCCGAGCGTGCTCAAGCGCACGGTGGTCAAGGAGATCGAGGGCGACGCCAAGACCTTCGGCGACGACCGCCGCACGCTGATCCAGGAAGAGAAGAAGGCCGTCGCCGAGATCAAGGTGGTGGACGAGCCCGTCACGGTGGTCGTCTCGATGAAGGGCTGGGTGCGAGCGCTCAAGGGCCACGAGGTCGATGCGGCCGGGCTGTCCTTCAAGTCGGGCGATCAGCTCTACGGCACCTTCCCCTGCCGCAGCGTGGACCCGCTGATCGTGTTCGGCAGCAACGGGCGCGTGTACTCGGTGCCCGTCTCGGCGCTGCCGGGCGGGCGGGGCGACGGCCAGCCCATCACCACGCTGATCGAGCTGGAAAGCGGCACGCAGATCGTCCACTACTGGGCTGCGGCAAGCGCGCAGCGCCTGGTGCTGGCCAACACGGGCGGCTACGGCCTCATCGCGCAGGTGGGCGACCTCATCAGCCGTCAGAAGGCCGGCAAGACCTTCCTGAGCCTCGAAGGCGAGGAGATGCCCCTGCCGCCAAGCCCCGTGCCGGGCGGCGAGGTGCTGGGGGTGCAGGTGGCCTGCCTCTCGCTCAATGGCCGCCTGCTGACCTACTCGCTGGACGAGCTCAAGCACCAGCCCAAGGGCGGCCGCGGGCTGACGCTCATGGAGCTGGAGGGCAAGGACCTGCTGCTGAGCGTGGCCGCCTTCACCCAGAGTCTGCAGGTGCTGGGCTCCGGCCGCGGCGGCAAGCCCAAGGAGGAGCTGCTCAAGGGCGCCGGTCTCGCAGGCTATGCCGGCAAGCGCGCCCGCAAGGGCAAGCCGGTCGAGGGCCTGCAGAAGGTCGCGCGGGTGCTGGCGGGCTGAGCCCGGCGAGACCCCGGATGGCACAGGGATAATCCGCCCGATGACCGATTCCCAGATCCGCGCCGCGGTCCTGCCCGAGCAGGGCGCCGCGGCCGAGCGCTTTGACGACGCCGACGGCAGCGAGGGCGCGCGCTTCGAGGACTACTTCCGCGAAGGCGCCGTCCCCGGCGAGGCCCTGCTGTGGTGGCAGCTCGAGCGCAATGAACCCCTGATCCAGGCGATGCGGGCCCTGTTCCACGGGCCTGCGGCGCTGGTGCGCCTGCGCCTGTGGGTCTTCATGGAGTTGATGGCGCTGCCGGAGTCCCGCCTGCCGCGCGACACCCTCAACCGCCACTTCCACGCCCTGCGCGACGAGGCCCTGGAGCTGGTGCTCAAGCGCCTGCGCGAGGCCCAGCTGCTGGCCTGGGACGCCTCGAACCAGCAGTACGGCATCACCCCGCTGGCCCAGCAGCTCGTGGGCCTGCTCTCGCCCCTGACCGTGGCGGGCGAGCAGGACGCCGACCTCGCCGCACTGCTGGCCAATGTGGCGGGGGCCCATCAGCTCGGCACGCTGGACCCCGCGCAGCTGCATCACCTGCAGGCGCAGCTGGCCCGCTTGTATGACGAGTTCGCCGATGCCATCGCCAGCGGCTCGGAGTTCCACCTGCGCCGCGCGCGCCAGCGTTTCGAGCGTGCGCTCGGGCTGGTGGAGCGTGCCAGCGAGGCGCTCTCGGCCATCATCGAGCAGGCCCAGGCCGACGGCAACGCGCGCCTGGAGCGCCTCGCCCGCGAGCTGGGCCTGGCGCAGGCGCGGCTGCTGGCCATGGCGAGCCAGTTCAACCGCGCCCTGCAGCAGGTGGACCGCCAGCGCGTGACGCTGGGCTCCACCGGCATCACCACGACGGATGTGCGGCGCTGGCTGCAGAACGTGCCCTTCCTCGAGAACCTTAGCCTCGGCGCGCTCTCGCGGCCGGTGCTGCCGGTGATGGTGGCGCAGCACGAGCTGCTGGACACCTGCGAGGCCGAGTTCGAGCGCGACCGCCCCAAGCCGCCCGTGCCTGAGCCGCTGCCGGCGGGCCTCGTGGCGCCGGAAGGCCAGCTCGCCGTGATGAGCCTGCCCGAGGACCTCGCCGGCATGCAGACCCTGCTGGGCCTGTGGAAGACCGAGGGCCGCGGGGCGCAAGACCTGACCCCCGCCGTGCTGGGCGACAGCTACGCCCGCGCCGCCTACCGTGCCCAGCTGCTGCCGCTCCTGGGGGACCCGCAGGCTCAGCATCTGCAGGGCGCGACGGGCGACATGGCCCGCCAGCCCTGGCGCGTGCGCTGGTCCGCCGAGCAGGGCGAGGTCGAGGATGAATTCGTCAAGTGGATGAGCCGTGGCCATCTGCTGCCGGTGGACGAGGAGGGCCGGGTGATCCTGCCTCCCGAGCTGCAGTCCGAGCCCGAATCCAAGGACATGCCCGACGCCAGTGCGGATGCCCATGCCGGCGCCGATGCCGGTGCCAAGTCCGGTGCCAAGTCCGGTGCCAATGCCGCTGCCACATCCGGCGCCACACCCGGCGCCACTGCCGCCGCCACTGCTGCCGCCACCGCCCCTCACGCCGCCCCCAGCCCCGCCTCCGAATCATGAGCAACACCCTGGACGACGCGGCCCACCTGGCCGCGCAACTGATCGCCCGCCGCTGGCTGCCCCGCAGCCACCCGCTGGTGCGCCGCGCCCTGATCGACACCGAGCTGTGGACCGCGCTGAACAACCGGCTGTCCGCCGTCGGTCTGAAGCTGGTCGAGAACCTCTACGCCGACCACATCACCGTGGCCATGCTGCGCCCGGCCGAGGTGGCGGTGTTCGGCGAGACGGGGCTCGCGGCCAACAACAACCTGGACCTCCCGCGCGACGGCGTGGCCCTGCTGGTGGTGCTGTGGTCGCTGATCATCCTGCCCAAGCGCCAGCGCCAGATCGCCCGCACCGAGGCCGAGGCCGAAGGGCAGGGCGAGATGTTCGCCACCGACAAGCCGCTGCCGCTGGCCTCCAGCGTCTCGCCCACGCTGTCCTACCGCAGCCTGCTGGCCGACTTCGGCAACCAGCTCGGGAAGAAGATGCGCCTGGATGCCAATCTCAAGCTGCTGGAGCGCAACGGCTTCATCACCCGCCGCGCCGAGGACATCGCCGAGGGCCCGCTGCTGGACCTGCTTCTGGACTACGACGTGCTCGCGCCGCGCGTGCTGGACGGCTCGCTGGCCGACGTGCTGGCGCGCGCCACCGACCCGCTGGCCGGCCCGGCGATCAACGCCATCATCGCCAAGCGCAACGAGCCCGAGCCGGAACCTGAGCCGGTGCCCGAAGAAGAATTGAACGACGACGCCGCAGCACCCGCGGGCGACGCGCCGGAGACGCACTGATGTTTCATCTGCAATCGCTCGAACTGCTGCATTGGGACTACTGCCGCCGTGTCTCCATGCCGCTGGACGGCAACATCATCACCATCGCCGGCCCCAACGGCTCGGGCAAGACCACGCTGCTGGATGCGATGCGCACGCTGCTGGGCCTGGAGTGCTCGGGCGGCCGCACCTACAAGACCTACGCCCGCCATGCCAATGCCGAGACGGCCTGGTTGCGCGCCCTCGTGGACAACCGCCCGCGCGGCCGCCAGAACAGCAGCCGGCCCTTCGCCAGCTCGCTGCTCTACGCGGACCAGGTGACCCTGGCCTGCCGCATCGAGCGCCATGGCGGGGACTGGCAGCGCCGCTACCTGCTCGTGGACGGCGTCCATGAGATCGAGGCCCTGGCCGAACGCGCCGAGAAGGACTGGCTGGGCATCGAGGCCTGGAAGAAGCGCCTGGAGGCCGCCGGCCTGACCCGCGCGATCGGCCGCGTGCTGGCCCTGGAGCAGGGCCAGACCGACCGCCTGTGCGAGCTGAGCCCCAAGGAGCTGCTGCGCCTCGTCTTCGAGGTCTTCGGCGACCAGGAGGTGCTGGACCGCTACGACCAGGCCCGCAGCCATCAGCAGCAGCTGAGCAAGGAAGTGGAGCTGGCGGCGCACGAGCTGTCGCACACCCAGGCGCAGCTCTCGGACCTGGCCAACCGCGTCAACAGCTATCAGCAGTACCAGCTGCGGCTGAAGGAGCGCGAGCGCCTGGCCACCGAGGTCGTGCCGGTGCTGCAGTGGTCCGAAGGCCGTCTGCGCACGGCCCAGGCCCTGCGCGAGCTGCATCGCCAGCGGCTCTTCGCCTCGGGGGACCAGCGCAACATGGCCGCCAAGCGCGCCGAGCTGCACGCCCTGTTCGAGAAGCACGAGGCCGCCAAGCAGGACCTGCTGGATCTGGAGCGCCAGCGCAAGGAGGCCCGTGCGGCCTTCGACGCCGCCCGCGAGGCCGAGCGCCCCGCCGAGCTGCTGGCCAAGCGCGAGGAGGAGCTCAAGGCGCTGTCGGCCGTCGAGGCCGATGCCAAGGAGCTGACGGCGCGCCTGGAGGAGCTGGGCAACCGCCAGCACGCGCTGCGTGAGAGCTACACCCGCACCAACGACCAGTCCCGCAAGGCCCAGGCGGCCATGGACGCGCTGCAAGGCCAGCGCCTGCCGCCGCCGCCGCCCGAGGTCACGCGATTCCGCAAGGCGCTCGATGAGGCCGGCATCGGCCATCACGTGCTGGCCGACTGCATCGACATCGCCGACGAGGCCTGGCGCGCCGCGGCCGAGGGCTTCCTGCGCCCCTCGCGCTGGGTCGTCGTGCTCGAACGTGCCGGTGACGAGTCCCGCGCCTTCGCCCTGGCCGCGAAGGAGCGCTACCGCCATTACGTGGTGGGGGACAGCGAGTCGGTGCCCTCGGTGGTCCCGAAGGACAGCCTGCTGTCCACGCTGAAGGTCAGCGCCAAGCTGCCGGGCTGGCTGATCCGCCAGCTGGGCGGCATCCGCTGCGTCAAGGACACGGAGGCCGGCCGTGACGCCGGCGGCGAGTGGATCACCCCCGACGCCTACTACCGCGACGGCCGCGGCGGCCGCAGCCTGTGGGTGGAGCCGCGCGAGTACCAGTTCGGCGTGTCCGCACTGGATTCGCGTCGCCAGTCCCTGGAGCGCGAGCTGGCCCGTTACGACGGCGAGCTGACCCGCATCGCCAAGGAGCAGGCCGAGGTCGAGCGCCAGCTGAAGGACGCGCAGCGCGCGGCCCAGGGCCACAAGGCGGCGCTGGAGCTGTCCGAGCGTTCCGACGAATTCGCCGAGTGCCGCGCCCGCATGCCGGCCCTGCGCCAGGCCCGCGTCGAGGCCGCCACGCGCATGGCACAGCTGGACCAGGCGCACGACCGTGCCCTGGCCCAGGTCACGCGCAGCGAGCGGGACTACGAGTCGGCCCAGGGCTCGCTCAAGGCCAGCGAGGAGAACGTGCTGCGCGTGCAGCGCGACCAGGAAGGCCGCCTGCGCGACCTGAAGGCGGCGGCCCAGGCCTCGCGCGAGGCTCGTGCCAAGTTCCCCTCGAGCTGGACGCAGCCGGCCCGCGTGGCCGCGCTGCGCGACGAGTTCGAGAACGCCAAGCAGGCCGAGATCGCCATGCGCCATGTGCAGCAGGAACTCGACACGGGCCTCAACGCCGGTACCTGGGAGACCGACCCGGCCGTGGCGGACCGTCACACCCGCATGCACCTCTCCGTGCTGGAGCAGACCACGCAGCTGGACGACCGCCGCGCCAGCAACGAGATGGCCCGCATCGCCGCCTTCAATGCCCGCGAGCGCTACATCGACGTGCTGCGCGCCACCGTGCGCCGCTACAAGAAGAACGTGCAGGAGCTGGGCGAGCTGGCCGGCGTCATCGCCCAGGCGGAGCTGCCGCACCTGGACAACGACGACCTCGTGCTGGCCCAGGCCGGCCTGCATGTGCGCTTCAACTTCGACGGCAAGGGTGAGGTCGGCCTGAACGACGGCGAGGCCTCGGGCGGCCAGCAGGTGCTCAAGAGCCTGATCCTGCTGGTGGGGCTGATGAAGGACGACGACAGCCCGGGGGGCTTCGTCTTCATCGACGAGCCCTTCGCCCACCTGGACGTTCGCAACATCCAGCTCGTCGGCCACTTCCTGCGCTCGACGCGCGCGCAGTACCTGCTGACCACGCCGATCACGCACAACGTGGAGGTCTTCGAGCCCTCGGAGATCACGCTGGTGACCAGCAAGAAGCCGCGCGGCGAGCGCTGGGCGCCGCCCATCGCGGTGCTGGCGCGGCGGCCGGAGAAGTCGGTCTACGACTGAGCATGAGGAAGGGGCGCCACGGCGCCCCGCTCGCTGCCCGGCAGGGCGTGGCCGCTCAGTTGCGGGCGTGCGTCACGCGGTAGTCGGCGACGCCGTCGAGCTCGCCGAGGCGGCTCGAGAACCGGGTGAGCGTCTCGCCCCGGTAGTTCCGCTTGGCCGTGCAGACGAAGCGCCATTCCTCGTGCATGCCGATGCGCTCGATGCTCAGCGAGCCCGGCGCGAAGCGGTAGCCCAGCTGCTCGGTGAAGGCGGACAGCTCGGCCTGGTTGAAGCGGCGTCCGTCCACGCCGCGCACGGTCACGGAGATGGCCGGGTGCGATGGCAGGGCGGCCTCCAGCTTGGCGCCCCACATCATCAGGCTCGCGCACAGCAGCGTGAGCGAGATGGCGGCGAAGTAGAAGCCCATGCCCAGCAGAATGCCGATGGCCGAGGCGGCCCACAGCGAGGCGGCGGTGGTGAGGCCGGAGATGTTCATGCCCTCGCGCATGATGACGCCCGCGCAGAGGAAGCCGATGCCGGTGACCACGCCCTGGATCACGCGCGTGGGGTCCGCGATGAGCGGCGCCGCGCCGCCCGCCACATGCCCGCCGAACCACTGCTGCGGGTAGGCCAGCAGGATCACCACGCCGGTCGAGGCCATGCAGACCAGCGCGTAGGTGCGCATGCCCGCGGCCCGGCCGTGGAAGGCCCGTTCGTAGCCTAGGATCAAGCCCAGCAGCATGGCGCCCATGAGGTGCAGCAGCATCAGGACATTGGCTTGCCACTGCTCGGCCGTCCAGTAGCGCAGCAGATGGTCCAGGTCCAGCAGGCTCATGAGGTGATCTTCTTGTCAGCGTGCGGCATGCACCATGGCTGCACCATAGCCCCACTGCAGGGCGTGGACAAGACGAAGAGTGGCGGATTTGCCGCGCAGCTCCGTCGACGGCCTGCGCTTGCGGCGAGGGCTCAGAGGCTCCACTGCGGCTTGGCCACCATGAGCCAGAAGATCACCGGCATGGCGGCGAAGGCCGGGTAGCCGAGCGCCTCCCACCAGCGGGCGAAGCGCCAGTACCGCGCGGGCAGCGGCTCGCCGCGGGCCAGGGCGGTTTCAGCCATGTCGCGCATGCGCAGCTGCAGCCAGACGACCGGCAGCCAGCAGCCGCCGGCCAGCAGGTAGAGCCCGATGGCGGTGGCGAGCCAGGGCGTGCTCAGCGGCCAGCCCGCGAGATGCGCCATCCACACGCCCGTGAGGGGCTGCACGATGACCGCCGGCGTGGTGAACCAGGTGTCGGCGACGACGACCATGCGGCACACGGCGGCCTGCGTCTCCAGCGAGCCCGTCCGGTTGGCGAAGAAGAGGTAGAAGGCCGAGCCGAAGCCCGTGCCGGCCAGCAGCACGCTGGAGATCACGTGCAGGGTCTTGAGGATCAGGTATTCATTCATGAGGGGCGTGACGGTCGGGGGTCAGGTCTTGCAGGACCAGGAGCAGGGCGGCAATGGGCAGGTTCTTGCTCAAGGGGCCCAGCGGGTGGAGCCACAGCGCGGGCTGCAGCACGGTGGCCACAACGGTCATCACGCCGACCAGGGCGAGGCAGGCGCGGTAGACCGCCGGCCGGTCCCAGCGCCACACCGCCAGGCCGAGTGCCAGGTCCGCCGCGCTGCCGGCCGCGATGGCGGCGTCGTGCCAGGCGGGCGGCAGCAGGGTGCCGGTCAGGAGGTCGCGGGAGACGCCGTGCCAGCCGATCAGGCTCACGGCGGCCGTGCCGAGCCACAGGGCGACCAGGCTGGCGCGGGCGAGGCGGCGATGACGCGGGCTCATGCGGGCGCTCCGGAGTCCGGGCCGTCGAAGACGGACCGTGGCGGGCGCCCCAGCACGGCCTGCAGCGGCGCGACGTCCGCGATGTTGTCGGCGCCGAGCAGGGCCAGGGTCTCGCTGCCCCAGGGCTGGCGCGGGCAGAGGTCGCCCAGGCGAGCGGAGGCCGTCCCCAGGGCCGACGGCAGCACGAGCAGCCGGGCGGGCGGCAGGCCCGCGGCGCGGCGCAGACGGGCGATGAAGTCCGGCAGCGTGAAGCGCTCGGGGCCGACCGCGTCGAGCGTGGCCGGCGGGCGCTCCGTGGCCTGCAGCAGGCGCACGCAGGCCGCCGCGAGGTCCTCCACACACACAGGCTGGATCTGCGGCGACACGGCCTGGGCGGGCCAGGGCAGCAGCGGCAGGCGCGCCAGACGCCGGAACAGCGCGGTGCTCGCGCCCCCTTCGCCGAAGACCACGCTCGGGCGCAGCACGCAGGCCTCGAGCCGGCCTTCGGCGCGCAGGCTCAGCAGCGAGGCCTCGGCCTGGCGCTTGCTCTGGGCGTAGCGCGTGCGGCTGTCCGGCGGCATCAGGGCCGAGACCTGCAGCACGCGGCGCACCCCCGTGTTGGCGCAGGCGCTGAACAGGGCGGCCGGCACGGTGTGGTGGATGGCGTCCATCGCCTGCCCGCCGCCCTCGCGCAGCACGCCCACGGCATTGATCACGGCCTCGCAGTCGGCCACCCGGGCATGCCAGGGCTCCGGACGGGTGTCGCGGCTGAAGTCCATGAGGCAGGGCTCGGTGCCGTCGGGCAAAGTGGCCTGGGACCGCTCGCGGACACCGGCGCGCACGGTGAAGCCGGCCGCCTGCAGTGCCTGGACGATGTGCCGGCCGATGAAGCCCTGGGCGCCGCACACCAGGACGCGACGTGCGGGGCCGCTCATGAGCGGGGCTCCGTCGAGCGCTCGCAGGCACCGTCGCGGCATCGGGGCTGCGAGGCGGCGCGTTCGGCCGCCTGCCGGGCCGCACGCTCGAACAGCCCCCGGATCAGCGAGCGGGGCAACCGGTAGCGGTTGCGCACGATCCAGGGATAGGCGCGGTCCGCGAGCGGGCGGACCAGCGGATGCGTCATCAGCCGGCTCACCCAGGGCAGTCCGACGGCACGGTAGGCCGCCTCGAAGAGATCGACGGCGCGCAAGACCTGACCCTGCGCCCCGACGCCATGGATGACGTTCATCAGCGCCGTGCGGTCCGCGCCGGGCACGGGCGAGACGAAGTCGGCCGGGCTGCAGTCCACGAATCGCAGGCGGCCCTGCGTGTCCCGCAACCGGAGGTTCTCGATCTCGGCGCTGCAGAGCTGGCAGCTGCCGTCGAAGTAGATCGTCAGCGGGTAGAGGCTGGATTCCATGGGGTTCCTCTCTTTTGGTCTGATGTTTCAGTATTGACAGAAATTTGTGGGCAAAAAAAGGGCTGCTTCGGCCCTAGGAGGCGCTGCCGGACTTGCCGTCGCCGCGCACGAACTTCTGCACGCTGGCGCCCATCTTGAGCACCTTCTCCAGCGTGCTGGGGGAGAGCCGCAGCATCTCCTCGGACCAGGATCCCAGCGTGTCCATGAAGCGCAGGGCCTCGCGCACGCGGTCCTGGGCGTCGGGCGTCTCGCTGGCGAAGGACGGGTCTGCCACGATCTCGCCCAGCACCCGCACGGTCGGGTCGAACTCGCGCTCCTTGCGCTCGCGAACGATGGTCCGGAACAGCTCCCAGACATCGACGGACGTCTCGAAGTAGTCCCGCCGGTCACCGAGCTGGTGCACCACGCGGATCAGCTGCCAGTTCTGCAGTTCCTTGAGGCTGGTGCTGACATTGGAGCGGGCCACGTTCAGGGTGTCCGCGATGTCCTCGGCGTTCAGCGGCCGGCCGTGGAAGAAGAGCAGGGCGTGGATCTGGGCGACCGTGCGGTTGACGCCCCAGGCGGTGCCCATCTCTCCCCAGTGAACGATGAAGCGCCGGGCGCTGTGGCTGAGTTCCATGCGTGGCAGTCTAGATCGTCTGCAATTTCTGTCAAGACTGAAATTAATGGGGCATGCCGATGCTGAAGTCACGTTTGCTCACGACTTGACACGGACTTGCAAACCGCCCTTCGGCAGGGCCCGGCTACATTCCGCCCCGCCGTGTCGAGATGTCCGACAGAAGACGCCCGCGGCCATCGTTGGGAAACGATCAGGCGCCCGTCACGAGCGCTCCCATCCCGAGGACATCCTTTCATGCGAAATTCCCTTGCTGCGGGCCTGAAGCCCGTCGGTGCCGTCCTGCTGAGCACGGCCCTGCTGGCTGCCTGTGGCGGCGGCGGTTCGTCGCCAAGCCCGACCCCGGCACCGACCCCTGCACCGACACCCACCCCGACTCCCGCACCCACGCCCACCCCGACGCCCACGCCCACCCCCACCCCGGTCGCCACCCTGGTGACCCCCGCGACGGGCAAGACGGCCTGGCGCGTGGCCAGTGCGGCCAGCGTCACGCTGAAGGACGGCAGCGGCGCGGCCGTCGCCGGACCGCTCAGCTGCAGCAGCGACGACCCGGTCAAGCTGACGGTGGCGGCGGACTGCAGCAGCATCACGGGCCTGCGCCTGGGGGCGCAGTCCGTCACGGTGACGGGCGGCGGCCTGAGTGCCAAGGTCAGCGTGAAGGTGATCCCGCAGGCCCAGCCGCTCGGCGTGGCCGGGGCCACCCGGCATTTCTCGCTGGCCGTGACCAGTGCCGGCGAGGTGCTGGCCTGGGGCTACAACTCGCAGGGCCAGCTGGGCCAGAACAAGGCCGGCAGCGAGCTGGGCCTGAGTGCGCTGCCGCTCAAGGTGCTCGCGCCCAGCGGTGACAAGCCGCTGTCGGGCATCGTGGCGGTCGCCGGTGGCGAGCTCTTCGGCCTGGCCCTCACCGAGGACGGTCAGGTGCTGTCCTGGGGTCTCAACGACTCGAGCAGCTCGCAGCTGGCCCGCCTGCAGCCCACGGGCACCTGGAAGCTGCCGGACTACGTGGCCGATGCCACCGCCAAGGCGCGGCTGAGCGGCATCGTGGCCATCAGCGCCGGCGAGAGCAATGCCATGGCCCTGGCGGATGACGGTCACGTCTACTCCTGGGGCTACTACAGCGGCCAGGAGGGCGGGGGCGTCAAGCGCTACCCCGGCTACGTGAAGGCACCGGAAGGCGGCGTGCTGACGGACGTGCGCGCCATCGCCGCCGGCTGGAACTGGGGCAGCGCCCTGCGCGCGGACGGCCGCGTGGCGGTCTGGGGCTTCCCGGGCATGGTGACCCGCATGCTGCAGCTGCCGGTGTCCAACAACGAGGTCATGCCGGCCCACGTCGCCGTGTCCGGCAGCGGCGAGGCGCTCACGGGCATGACGGCCCTCAGCGCCGGCTACGGCCTCGGCCTGGCGCTGACCGCCACCGGCGAGGTCTGGGCCTTCGGCGACAACGACAACGGCCAGCTTGGCCAGGGCACGCGGACGGCGGTGGCCGGGGCCGTGCGCGTCCAGACCGGCGCGGCGGGCGCCCTGCTGACGGGGCAGACCATGGTGGTGGCCGGTGGCAACCATGCGATGAGCCTGGACGCCGCGGGCCGGGTCTGGAGCTGGGGCCGGGGCACCGACGGCCAGCTGGGCGACGGCGTCAACCGTCCTCGCGGCGACGGCACGGCCTATGCCGCACCCGTCGTGGCCGAGAGCGGCCTGCTGCAGCTGGACAACACCGCGACGCTGGCGGCCGGCTACTCGCATTCGCTGGCGCTGCGCAAGGACGGCACGCTCCTGACCTGGGGCGACGGCTTCTCCGGCACCCAGGGCCAGGGCCCGGCTCTCACCAGCGACCTTCGCGTGCCCACGCCCGTGAAGAATCCGGCTGGCGATGGCGTGACCACCCTGGGCGCGATGGACCGCTACACCAACCTGCTGCGTCGCGCCCTCTGAGCGCGGTGATGCCCCGGGGCGCCGGCAAGGGCGCCCCGTCCGCGGGGGAAGGGCGCAGGATGCGGCGTCATGCGGCGACAATACGCCCATGTCGCTCAAAGCCCCTGAACTCCTTCTCCCGGCCGGGTCCCTGGCCAAGATGCGCGCCGCCTATGACTTCGGCGCCGACGCCGTCTATGCCGGCCAGCCGCGCTATTCCCTGCGCGCGCGCAACAACGAATTCCGCCTGGAGCAGATCGCCCAGGGCATCGACGAGGCCCACCAGCGCGGCAAGAAGTTCTTCGTCACCAGCAACCTGATCGCCCACAACGACAAGGTCCGCACCTATCTGCGGGACATCCAGCCGGTGGTCGAGCTCAAGCCCGATGCGCTGATCATGGCCGATGCCGGCCTGATCATGCAGGTGCTGGACCAGATGGAGCGGGGCCTCTTCCCGAAGGTGCCCATCCACCTCTCCGTGCAGGCCAACACCACCAACTGGGCCGCGGTGAAGTTCTGGCAGAAGGCGGGGGTGGAGCGCATCATCCTCTCGCGCGAGCTGAGCCTGGACGAGGTCGAGGCCATCCGCAACGAATGCCCGGACATGGAGATCGAGGTCTTCGTGCACGGCGCGCTGTGCATCGCCTACTCCGGCCGCTGCCTGCTGTCGGGCTACTTCAACCGACGTGATCCGAACCAGGGCACCTGCACCAATGCCTGCCGCTGGGAATACGGCGCCCAGCCCGCGAGCGAAGACTCCCTCTCCGGCGAGGCCGTGCCGGTGGGCAAGCTCGACGCCGACTTCAACTTCGCCGAGGCGCAGGCCGAGGCCGAGAGCAGCTTCTCGACCTGCGGCGGCGGCCAGCGCCATCCCGCGGCGGACAAGGTCTACTTCCTCGAGGAGAAGGGCCGCCCCGGCGAGCTCATGCCCATCATGGAAGACGAGCACGGCACCTACATCCTGAACAGCAAGGACCTGCGCGCCGTCGAGCACGTCGAGCGCCTGGCGCGCATCGGCGTGGACTCGCTCAAGATCGAGGGCCGCACCAAGAGCCTGTACTACGTGGCCCGCACGGCGCAGGTCTACCGTCGCGCCATCGACGACGCCGTCGCCGGCCGCCCCTTCGACCCCGCGCTGCTGCTGGAGCTCGAAGGCCTGGCCAACCGCGGCTACACGGGCGGCCTGCTGGAGCGCCGCCCGGCCCAGGACTACCAGAACTACATCAGCGGCCACAGTGAGCTGCACCGCAGCCATTTCGTGGGCGAGGTGACGGCCGTGCGCGAGGACGGCTGGGTGCAGGTCCAGGCCAAGAACCGCTTCGCCGTGGGCGACCGCGTGGAGCTGCTGCACCCCAGCGGCAACCGCATCGTCGAGCTGACGCAGATGCAGAACCTCGACGGCGAGCCCGTGCAGGTGGCGCCGGGCGACCCGGTGCGCGTCTGGGTGCCGCTGGGGCTGCCGGCCGAGGGCGGGCTCGTCGCGCGGCTGCTGTGACGCCCAGTCGCTGATCCCGGGCGGGTGCTCGGCCGATACCCGTCTGCGCCTGCCCTGAACGGGGGCGCCACAGCCCAGGGGCGTCCCCGCTTGACCCTGGCTGCGGGCCCGGGCTATCGTCGCTCCCACACACGGGCGGCGGCATGCACCGGCTGCCCAGGGAGAGATGTCATGCACAGACGCGCGCTCATGGCCGGGGCCCTGGCCTGGCCGTGGAGATCCGGCGCCTGGTCCCTGCCGGGCCAGTCGACGCTGGACGTGGTGTTCGACGATGGCTCGGTGCCGACCATGTACCGGGACGGGCAGGGCACGGGTGCCCTCGGCCTTTACCCGGCGCTCGTCGGGGCGGCGCTCGCGGGCATGAGCCCGCCAGCGCGCCTGCGGGCCCAGCCCTTCAAGCGCGTGCTCGCGGAGCTGATGGCCGGCACGGCCGTGGCGGGCGCGGTGATCCGCACGCCGGAGCGGGAGCAGCGCTGCCTGTTCAGCCAGCCCTACTTCATCGAGCGGCTGTCGGTGTTCTCGCTGCGGGGGCGGGTGCCTCCCTTCCGACGCCTGCCCGATCTGAACGGTCGCCGTGTCGGCGTCATCCGCGGCTGGTCCTACGGTGCCGGCTTCGACCAGCCCCGCGCCCGGGGCGACTTCATCTGCGAGGACGTCGCGTCCGACGCGCTCAATTTCGAGAAGCTCGTGCGCCAGCGGCTGGACTACGTCGTGGCGACGGAACTCGGCGGCCGCCTGCACCTGCAGCGCGTGAGCACCGGGGACAGCCCCGTCATCGAAGGCGAGCAGTCGGTGGCGGCCACGCCCATCCACCTCGCGGTCCTGCAGACGGCGCCGGGCGCCGCCGAGTTCCTGGCCCATTTCGACCAGCACGTCGTGCGGCTGGTCAACGACGGCACGGCGGCCAGCCTCATGGCACGAGAGCTGGAGCGTGCGGCGCGCCTGATGTCGTGATCGCGACCCCGGCCCGGCCGGGTCACGGCGGGCTCGCGTCATGCCGGCCCGCCGTCCGGCGAAGCGGTGGCGGTGGCGATGGCAGTGGCGATGGCGGCGGGTATGCCAGAATACGGACGCTCATCATCGGCACTAGCACAGGCGGGGAATCCGACACATGCCCATCGTCCACTTGATCGAAGGCCCGGTGGGTGCGGGGAAGTCGACGTACGCCCGGGCGCTCGCGGCGCGCTCGGGCGGCGTTCACATCGCCCTCGACGCCTGGTTCGCCACCCTGTTCAGCCCCGACCGCCCGGCGGCCGACGTCCTGCCCTGGTACGTCGCGCGCAAGGAGCGCGTGCTGGCGCTCATCTGGACCCACAGCCAGGCGGTCCTGGCGACGGGGGTGGAGGTCATCCTGGAGCTGGGCCTCATCCAGCGCCAGCCGCGCATGGACTTCTGCCGCGCGGTGCAGGCCCAGGGCTTCGAGCTGGTGATGCATGAGCTGGAGGCGCCTCGCGAGCTGCGCCGTGCCCGCGTGCAGCAGCGCAACGAGCAGCAGGGACCGACGTTCTCGATGGTCGTGCCGCCCGAGATCTTTGAGCTGGCGAGCGACCTGTGGGAGCCGACGGATGAGGTCGAGCGCGGTGAATACGCCGTCGAGCGGGTGTCCACCGGACCTGAGGCGGTGAGCCCCGGCTGACGCCTCAGGCCGGGACGGCGGGCGCACAGCCCGCCGATGGACTCACGGCTTCAGCACCTTCGCCACCGGATTGGGTCGCAGACGGAAGGCGTCCGGCATGCCCGAGCCCAGCAGCGGGCGCAGGTAGAGGCGGAAGGCATCGGTGATGTCGGTGCCGCATTCGCTGATGAAGTGGTCCTCCATCACGCGGGTCTTGCCGGCCACGGCCTCCAGGGGCAGGAGCTCGTAGTCGACCGAGTAGTAGCCGTTGCGCTTGATGGCCACGGAGCCATCGCGATCGCCCCAGATGGCGTACTGCACCGCCTTCTCGCCGACCTCGCGCGCCTCGCGCTGGTCCACGTCGGACACGCAGCCCACGAAGCTGCGCTGCAGGTAGCCAAAGGTGTCGCCCCGCACGCGCTTGATCTTCAGCCGGGTCTTGATCTCCTCGCACAGCAGGTCGGCCAGCGCGCCGGTGCCCGACAGCTGCACATTGCCGTGGGCATCGTGCTCCAGGTCCTTGGCGAGCTGGGCGGCGATGGGCTGGCCGCTGGCGTCGTGGATGCCCTCGCTCACCGCGATCACGCAGCGGCCATGGCGCTCGTACACCGCCTTCACGTCCGCCAGAAAGCGCTCGATCTCGAAGACGCGCTCGGGGAGGTAGATGAGGTGGGGGCCGTCGTCGTCGAACTTCTTGCCCAGCGCCGAGGCGGCCGTCAGGAAGCCGGCATGGCGGCCCATCACCACGCCCACGTAGACGCCGGGCAGGGCGGCATTGTCCAGGTTGGCCCCGGCGAAGGCCTGCGCCACGAAGCGCGCCGCGGACGGGAAGCCGGGCGTGTGGTCGTTGCCGACAAGGTCGTTGTCGATGGTCTTGGGGATGTGGATGCTGCGCAGCGGGTAGCCGGCCTTGCGCGCCTCCTCGGCCACGATGCGCACCGTGTCGGAGCTGTCATTGCCGCCGATGTAGAAGAAGTAGCCGATCTCGTGGGCGCGCAGCACTTCGAAGATCTGCTGGCAGTAGGCGAGGTCGGGCTTGTCCCGCGTGGAGCCGAGGGCCGACGCGGGCGTGCCGGCGACGAGCTCCAGGTTGTGGCTGGTCTCCTGCGTCAGATCGACGAAGTCCTCGTTGAGGATGCCCCGCACGCCGTGCCGGGCGCCGTAGACCAGGTCGATGCCCCGGTGCCGTCGGGCCTCCAGCACCACGCCGACGAGCGACTGGTTGATCACGGCAGTGGGGCCGCCGCCCTGGGCGACGAGGATCTTGCGGGTGGCGGGGACGGGCTGGGATGGGCTCACGGACGGCTCCTGGGGATGGTCGGGTGCTGGCTGACGTTCTACCACCAAGCGCGCCCCCTGGGCGGCATCGGTTGCCGGCCAAGCGCATCCTCAATTCAATGGATGCTGTGGGCGCAGGCCCCTCACTTGCGTTCCTAGAATCCCGCCGCAGGCCGTCGACAGGACGGTCGCGGCCAGGAGGAATGCGCGGTGAAAAGAGCGGGCGGGCGCCGGAGGCAGGCACTGGGTGCGCAAGGCGGGGGCCGTCGGCCCATGGTGTGCCGGTGGGGACCGCCCGGCGCATCGGCCCGCGTGGGGCACAGATGCCGGCCGCTCGTCGGACGGGACGACGTGTCCAGCGGTGAGCCCGGCGGCGAACCAGGCGGCGAGCACGACGGCCGGCAGGACATCCCGATGGATGGCGCCCCGCATGCCACCCGTTGACCTCACCGGGCGGCAGCGCCACCTGTGGAGTCAGGTGATCCAGCGCCTGGATGCGCAGGGTTTGCTGCGCTCCAGCCTGCCTGACGCCCTGGCCGACTGGCGGCCCGAGGGCCCCGATCATGGCCCGAGCCGGGAGGCCGGCCCGCCGGCGGCGTCGGCAGGCCTCGCCGAGCGGGACCTCCGCCCGGACGCCTGGATCGAGGCGGCCGAATCGCGGGGTCAGGTCGTGCCCTGGCTGCTGCGCCAGCTGGCCCTCCTGCCCGAGGATCCCCCGCTGCTCGTGCTCGCCCTGGACCTGGGCCTGTGTGTCGACAGCCCGGAGCGCCTGCAGGCCAGCCCGGGGTGGCGGCACTGGGCCGGTCAGGTCTCGCCGGTGCAGGGCCTGCGAGACCTCTCACCGGGGCGCCGGGCGGACGCCGCCGCGCCGCCGTCTCGCACGGCCCTGCTCGAGGCCTGGTCGCGACGCCTGCTGTGCCTGTGGCCGGGGCCGCGGGTGACGCTCACGCCCGGGCCCCGCGGCGCCGTGCCTCAGCGTGCGGCCGCGCTGGCCCTCGACCTCGGCGCGCATCGGATGCTGCCCTTGTCCGCCACATCGGGCGGCCTGGTGCAGGCCCAGGGCTGGGCGATCAGTGCCTTGCCGCGCCATGCGCTGGACCTGCCGGCGCGATGGCCCGTCTGGTCCGCGCCCGGGGAGGTCGGGGAGGGCGGGGAGGGCGGGGAGGGCGGGGCGACGGTGCCGGGGCTGGCGAGCGCCCGCCCGCCGTCGGCGACCCTGCAGCGGCCGCAGTGCGCCGCGCCGCGCGCCGGGGCCGTGCTGCTCCTGGGGGCGGACCCCGGCCAGCCGCCGCAGCTGTGCCTGGCGCTGCTACGGCAGGACGGCCCGTGGTGGCGCCACGATGCCAGCCCGCAGGGCATGGGCGGCGGCGGGATCTGCCTCGACCCCGCGCTGCGGCTGCTCGGGTATTTCCGCCCCACGAACGAGGACCCCGGCCGCGTGCTTGGGCTGCTATGGTCCTGAGCACCGCGCCTCGATCGCCTCGCGGACCGCCCATGTGACCCATCGCCCAGGGAGCCCGACATGACTGCATCCCCCGCCACCAGCCTGCATCTGCAGGGCATGACGGAGCTGACGCTGCTGGCACCGCTCAAGCGCGGCTTGGTGCCCAGCGGCGATGCCTGCACCTTTGTCTCCCGCCTGCGCCTGCTCTTCGCCACGCTCATGGCCGCGCGCTCGAAGGCCCGCGAGCAGGAGCAGTGCTCGGCGTTCTCCGACGTCGTCGCGCGGGTCCAGACGATTCACAGCTTCCGCCTGGCCATTCTCGAACCCACGAACCAGCTGCTCCTGGCCGTCACGTTCGACAGCGGATGGGAGCCCTACATCCGCAAGGTCTGGCGCGACCTGGGCCCGCTGCTGGACGTGATCTTCTGCCACTGCGAGGGCTACCCGCTGGCCGCCGACAGCGCCTTCGAGACCTATGTCGACTGGATCCGCCGCCAGCAGGTGCAGGCCGGCTTCTTCTACATCGCCTCGGGTCTGAGCGTGGGGGACCTGCGCTACCTGGCGGATGTGGAACGGCTGCAGCGGGACGGCGATGCCGGCGGCACGGGCTGCCCCGCCCACCTGGTGTCGGAGCAGGCCATCGCCCGGCTGCGGATCCCGCACCCGTCCGAGACGGCGCTGCAGCAGGCCCGGTCCGCGCCGTCGCTCGTGCTGGCCCGCGGCCTGGAGGCGCTGGCGGGGCTCTATGCGCTGACCGACTTCTTCGCCGAGACGCCGGACCCGGACGCGCGCGACGCCGCCGTGCTGCTGCGCGCCGCGCAGGACCTGCTGGTGGAGCTGCGGGAGCCCCTGCTGCGGCGGCAGCTGGCCCTGGAGCCCGGCCTGCAGGCGCAGTTCCGGACCGAGCTGGCCTGGTTCTTCCAGGCGCCGCCCCCGTCCCGCCGGCCACGCCGCCCGCCGCCGCCCGTGCCCACGCCGCAGGCCCTGCAGGCGGGGCTGCTGCGCGCGGATCCGGACACCAGCCATGGCCTGCTCGTCCTGCTGCAGGTCCGCAGTCGCACGGCCTTCCGGCAGTGGCTGGCGGGGCAGCTGCCAGCCCTGGCCCCTCGGGAGGAGGCTCGCCGCCAACCCCTGCTGAACCTGGCCTTCACCCCCCGGGGCCTGCGCCGCCTCGGGGTGCCTGCCGAGACGCTGGGCCGCCTGCCCCGCGAGTTTGTCGAGGGCATGGAGGCCCGCGCCGACCTGCTGGGGGACCTGCGGGGCAACCATCCCGTCCACTGGCAGCGGCCGCGTCGCCATGGCCTCTCGGCGCAGGAGGCCGCGTCGGCGGGGCCGGGCAGCCGCATCGACCTGGCGGAGGTGGACCTCGTGCTGCAGTGGCGGGTGCTCGCGCCCGCGGCCGCGCAGGACGACGAACTCGGTCCGCAGCACCCGCTCTTCGCGGCCTTCGAGGCGCTGGCGTCGGAGCCCGGGCTGAGCGTGCTGGCGGTGGAGCCGCTGCGGCGGCAGACGGTCGGCCGACCCCGCGCGGGCACCGGCCCCGGTGGCGCGCCGGTGGTGGAGCATTTCGGCTTTGTGGACGGCATCAGCCAGCCCCGCTTCGTCGGGACGGCGGTCGATGCGGCCGGCGAGGCGCCTGGCGCGCCCCGGCGCTCCCGCGATGAGCTGCCGCTCGGCGAGTTGCTGCTCGGGCATCCGAACGAGCGCGGGGACGCCGATCCGGCGCTGGCGGAGGACCCGCTGCTCGCCGACGGCAGCTTCCTCGTGATCCGCAAGCTGCGGCAGTTCCCGGAGCGGCTCCAGCAGCGCCTGGCGGCGGAGGCGGCGCGACTGGGCCGGGAGGGGCTTCGCATCAGCGTCGATGAGCTGAAGGGTGCGCTGATGGGGCGCATGCCGGACGGCCGTCCCCTGGTGGCGCCGGACGGCCCGGGCCCGAACGACTTCGACTACCGCGGCGATCCCCAGGGGCTGCAGTGCCCCTTCCAGGCCCATGCACGGCGGGCCAACCCGCGCGAAGGGCAGCCCAACGGCCACGGCCCGGGCGGGCGGGAGCCCGTGCCGCGCCTGCTGCGCCGCGGCATGTCCTACGGCCCGGACGTCACGCCCGACGAGCTGGCGGGGCGCACGCCCGCGCGCGAGCGGGGGCTCTTCTTCATGGCCTGCAATGCCAGCATCGCCGAGCAGTTCGAGGTGGTGCAGCGCTGGCTGGCCGGCGGCAATGCCACGGGCGTGGGCTCGGCCCAGGGGGACCCGCTCCTGGGCGTGCCGGTCCTCGGCGAGCGCCGCACCCTGCGCTTCCTGCGCGAGGACGCGAAGGGGCAGCAGCAGGTGGTCCGGGTCTTCCTCGACGAGGAGCCGGACCCGCGCCGCGCGCCGGCGCCGCCGCAGCCCTTCGTCCAGCTCGCCTGGGGGCTCTATGCCTTTGTGCCCAGCCTCCGGGCGCTGGCGTGGCTGGCGCAGGCCCCTGCCGCCGCCGCACCGGCCCCCGCGTCCGAACCGGCCCGCGAAGGGCAGGCGCTCATCGAGCAGCTGCAGGGGCCGCTCAAGGGGGTCGGGGCGGCGGCGTGGAAGCAGTGCCTGGAGGACATGGTCGCCCGCAAGCAGGGCGTGCCCGACAAGCTCTGGGCTGCCGTGCGCGAGCTGCATGGCGGCGTGCTGGACACCGGCACCGACTACGGCGTGCTCGTCGGCGACCCGGCGCTGCTGCAGGAGATCCTGCAGGACCCGCAGGGGCATTACTCGGTGTGTGGCTACCAGGCGCGCATGCAGAACTCCATCGGCCCCATCTTCCTGGGCATGGACGCCGGTGCCGCCTATGCGCGCCTGGCCGATCCTGTCAACGCGATCATCGGCACGCTGGGCCGGGACGAGGCCTACCGGCTCAGCCGCGCGGCGATGGCCGATGTGCTGCGTCAGTGGTGGACCGAGGGCACCGCGTCGGCCCTGAGCGGTCCGTCACAACGCGTGCCGCTGGACCTCAAGCGCCTCAGTGACGAGGTGCTGGCGCGGCTGTCCCGGCACTGGTTCGGCCTGCCCGACGGGCGCTGCGTCCAGGCCGCGGCGCGGGACTGGCACTGGCAGGCGGACGTCCAGTCGCCGCCGCGCTGCCCGGGGCATTTCGACACGCCCTCGCGCTACTTCTTCCAGCCGATGCCCGAAGGCACGGCGGCCGAGGAGCAGGGCCAGCGCCACGGTCGCCAGCTGCTGGCGGCGGTGACGGCATGGGTGGCGCAGACGCGGGCGGGCGACGCCGCACCGGCGGGCACGCTCACGCCGGCCCTGTTCGCGGCGCTGCCGGGGCTGACGGATGCCGAGCTCGCGAGCACCTGCATCGGCGTGCTGATGGGCTTCCTGCCCACGGTGGACGGCTGCTGGCGCCGCGCGCTGATGGACAGCCGGGGCGATCAGCGGCTGTGGCTTGCGCGCGCCCGGCTGCTGGCGCAGGCCGGCACCCCGGATCTCGGGCAGGCCGAACAGGCGCTGCGGCCCTGGCTCGACCAGGCGCTGCTGCGCCATCCGGTGCCGGACATGATCTGGCGGACGGCGCGCACGGCGCACGGGCTGGGCGGCGCAGGCGTCCAGGTCGAGGCCGGGCGCCGCGTGGTCCTGGGGCTCATGAGCGGCACGCAGGTCCAGTGGCAGGCCCGCGAGGCCGGCGGCGAGGCGGCGCAGGCGCAGCCGGCCGACCTGAGCCTCGTGTTCGGCGGACAGCGCGCTGCCGGCGCGCCGCATCCGCTCCATGCCTGCCCGGGCTACGAGGCTGCCATGGGCCTGCTGCTGGGCATGAGCGCGGGGCTGCTGCAGGCCGAGCTGCAGCCGGGGTCGCAGGCGCAGCTGATGTGGATGATGGCGCCGCCACCGGCCTGATCGCTCTGCCGCCTTGCCGGATCAGGGCACGGACAGCGTGGCGCGGCGCGCCTCCAGCAGCGCCAGATGCCAGTCCATGCCCAGCCGGCGCAATGGCGGCTCGGCCGCCTCCAGCTGCTGGAGCGCGCCGGTCGTGTCACCCTGCAGCAGCCGCACGTCGGCCTCGCACAGGCGGTTGAGGGCGGTCTCGTGCAGGGAGCCGCGGCGCTTCGCGAGCGCCTGGGCCATCGCGAGGTAGTGCGAGGGCGGCCGGGTGCCATAGCCGCGGGCGGATGCCACGGCCAGCGCGCGCAGGGCGGTGGGAGCGCCCAGGAGGTCCCCCTCGCGCGAGCGGCGCAGGGCGAGGGCGGCCTGGCGGCGCATGGGCCCGTAGCGGCCCAGCGCGGCGTGGCCCTCGGCCAGCCAGCCATGCAGCAGCGAGCCGAAGAGGCGCTTGTGCCGCGCCTGCAGCCACTGCGTGGCCTCCTCGAGCGCCTGCAGCGCGCGCAACTGGGCATCGCTCCCCGGCGGGCTCTGGCGCCACTGCGCGCGGCTCAGCAGGGCGCGGCTCATGCCGAACACATAGAGGTTGCGCGCCCGCTGGGCGATCTGCACCGCCTGGCTCGCGGACTGCTGCGCCGCCTGCCATTGCCCCTGCCACAGCTGGACGAGGGCATGCAGGCACAGCACCGAGCCCTCGACCTCGTGACCCGCGCCGAGAATGGCCTGGCGCGCTTCGGCAAAGCACTCGTCGGCCTCGGCGAAGGTGCCCCAGTCGCCCAGCACCGCCGCCTTGCAGGCGAGGGCATAGGCCGAGCCCACGGCGGGGCGGCTGCCGCTGCGGTGCTGGCGCTTGACGGCGATGGCCGCGTCGAGCAGATCGACGGCGGCCTCGTATTGGCAGGCCGCCGCCAGGGCCTGGCCCAGCGTGGCCTGCGCCTGCACGAGCATGGCCGGCCAGGGGCTCGCGCGCGGGTCGGCGCCCGCCTCGGCGCACAGCCGCTCCAGCCCGCGCAGCGCCTCGCGCAGATCCGCCACGGCGGGCTGGGTCATGCCCAGGGCATAGGCCACGTAGCCACGCCAGAAGACGGTCAGCGCCTGCGTGGCGTGGTCCTCGCGGCGGCGGGCCTGCTCCCAGCCCTGGTCGAAGTAGCTCAGGTCCTCCGGGGACGGATCGAAGACACAGGTGAAGCCCAGCCGCTGCAGGATGCGCACCTGGCTGGCGTAGCGGTCCGGCGCGTCGGCACAGCGGGCGAGGGCGTCCAGGGCCGTGCGGTAGAAGTGCTGGGCGCGGTCCGGCGCGGCGCCCTGTTCGGCCTGGGCGCCAGCCTGCTCGGCGTGCTGGGCGGCCTGCCGCCAGTGGCCGGCCTGCGCGTGGTGGTAGGCCAGGGCGGCCTGCCAGCCGGCCCAGTCGCTCGTCACGCCCTCGGCGTCCTGAGGCCGGGTCTCCAGGAGGATGCCGGCGATGCGCCCGTGCAGCTCGCGCCGCTGCGGTGCCCCGACGAGCTGGTACACCACCTCCCGCGTGATGCCATGCTTGAAGCGCAGCTGCCCCGGAGCCTGGGCAGGGAAGAGCAGGTCCTGCTGGTCGAGCCGCGTCAGGGCGTCGAGGCAGTCCTCGCCGCACAGGCGCTGCAGCAGCCACATCGGCAGGTGCGTGCCGATCACGGCCGCCGTCTTCAGCAGCTGGAGCTCGTTCGCCGGCAGGCGCTCCAGCCGCGCCTCCACCAGGCTGCGCAGCCACGGCAGCTCGAGCCCGGCCCAGGCGCCGCGGGTGGGTCGGGGCTCCTCCAGGCGCTGGGCCAGCTGACCGGGGGGCAGCTGGGCGGCGCAGTGGCAGAGTTCCTCGATGTACAGCGGGTTGCCGCCGCCCTGGGCGTGGATGCGCTCGACAAGAAAGGGGTGCAGGCCGGGCAGCAGCTGGTTCACGGCCGGGCGGCAGTCCTCCAGCGACAGCGGGCCGAGGGGCAGGGCGTGGAAGTCCCGCCGCGCCTGCAGCGGGCCCAGCTCCGCCTGGCGGCTCGTCAGCAGCACGAGCAGCGGCAGCTGGGTCTGGCGCAGCAGCTGCTCCAGGATCTGCTGGCTGGCCTGGTCCGCCCACTGCCAGTCGTCGAGGAAGACGAGCTGTGGCTGCTGGCGGCCCAGGGCCCGCAGGAGCGCCGGCACGCGCGGCAGCCAGTCCCGCCAGGACTGCGCCAGGCCGCGGGGATGCTCATGCGGGCGCAGGGCCTCGAGCCAGGCGGCGGCGTCGCCCTGCAGCTCCTGCGGCAGCGCCTGCAGCAGGGCCGCGAGGTCCGGGGCCGTGGGCAGCTGGTCCTGGGGGCTCAGGCCCGGCTGGCCGAAGCAGGCCCGCAGCAGCTGCATCCAGGGCTGCATGAGCTCGCCGTGCAGGTGGCTGTCGCAGTAGCCGCGGTGGATGCGCCAGCCCTCGCGATGAGCCTGGGCGATCAGCGCCTCGCACAGCCGCGTCTTGCCCAGGCCCGGGGATCCGTGCACGAGGGCGGCGCGGGGCCCGCTCTCGGCCGCCAGGCGCAGTTGCTCGCGCAGCGACTGCAGCTCGGGCTCACGCCCCGTGAAGGGCAGGGCACCCTGGCGGACGCGGGCCTCCAGCCGGGTGAGGATCTGGCCGCGCCGGGTGATGCAGACGGCCGTCAGCGGCTCCGCCAGGCCGCGCAGGTGCAGCGGCTGGACGGGTCGGTGCTCGAACTGGTGCAGCTCCGGGCCGAGCGCGGCCTGGCTGACCCAGACCTCGCCCGGGCCGGCGTGTTCACACAGGCGCGCCGCGACATTGGGCGGCTCGCCGAGCAGGTCCAGGCGACCGCGTTCGAAGTCCCCCTCGACCACGAGCGTCAAGCCGGCATGCAGGCCGCTGTGCATCTGCAGGGGCGGGCGTGCGGGGTCGGCGGCGGTGCGCAGGCGCGCCACACCCTCGTGCAGGTCCAGCGCGGCCTCGGTGGCGCGGCGGGCGATGTCCTCGCCGCCCTGGGGGTAGCCGAACACGGCCAGCATGCCGTCGCCCTGCAGGCGCACGATCAGGCCCTGGTGCTTCGTGACGGCCTGGCGGCAGATGTCGCGGACGCGGGCCAGCAGCTCGAGGTAGTCCTCGGCCTCGAGCCGGGCGGCGAGCTGGCTGGACTCGCTGAGGTCACTGAAGAGGACCGCCAGGTGCAGACGCCTGGCGGATTCCTGCTCATGCGGACTCGGTGGCTTGGACACGACGGCGCTGACTCCCTGCGGGCGGGGGCAGGTCTTGCCGCGTGGACCCGCGACTGGGCGTCCTGCCCCGGTGCCGCGCAGTATGCGGGCGTCCGCGCGTCACGTCCACCGTAGAGCCTGACAGTGGTGACGCGGCCGGGGCGCCGGGGACTCAGTCCTCGAGCTCGAAGATCTGGGCGGAGCGCGCCGGCAGGTCCAGGTGTTGCCCGAGCGTGCCGCGGCGGCCGCTCATCACCTCGTGCCAGCGCTGACCCGCGCGCAGCATCTCCGGGTAGCGGTCGATGGCCAGGCGGCCCGCCCGCTCGCCCTTGTGCAGGACCAGCATCAGTGTCTGGGCCCCCAGCTGGCGGAACAGCACGTAGGCGCCGTCCTTCGGGCTGTAGTGGACCAGCCGGCCCTCGTGGATCGCGGCCTGATGCCGGCGCCAGTTCAGCAGGCGGCGCAGCCAGTCCTGTGCCGCCCGCTGGCGGGGGGACAGCCCCTCGCCGGTGAAGGCGTTGACCGGGTCTCCCGCCCAACCGCCGGGGAAGTCGCCGCGCACCGCGCCGTCGTCCCGTTCGCGCGGGCTGCTGAGCAGGACCTCGGAGCCATAGAAGAACTGCGGGATCCGCCGCGTCATGGCCAGATAGGCCGTGGCCATCTGGTAGAGGGCGAGGTCCTCATGCAGGGCGGCGATGACGCGCGGCGTGTCGTGGTTGCCCTCGAAGACGACGAGCCGTGCCGGGTCGGGGTAGACGAAGTCATGGGCCAGCGCCTCGTAGAGCCGCGTGAAGCCCGTGGCGTGGCCGTCGGCCTCGGTCAGGGCCGCCAGCAGGGCCTCGTGCAGCGGGAAGTCCATCATGCTGGGCATGTGGGAGACGTAGCCGTCGTGATTGCGCTTGCCGCGCTGCCAGTAGGCGACGACGGCCGGGTGTGGGCTCCACTCCTCGCCGACCATGGTCAGCCGCGGGTACTCCTCGAGCAGGCGTGCGCTCCAGCGGGCCAGGAAGGCCTTGTCGGAGTAGGAGTAGGTGTCCGTGCGGATGCCGCTGAGGCCGGCGTACTCGATCCACCAGAGGCTGTTCTGGATGAGATAGGTCGCGAGCACCGGCTGGCGCTGGTTGAGATCCGGCATGTTGGGCGTGAACCAGCCGTCCGTGAAGGCGCGGCGGTCGCTGTCCGCGGCATAGGGGTCCTGCACGGACAGGCGGGCGTGGCTGGTCTCCGTGTAGGTGGGCCACTGGTTGAGCCAGTCGCGCGTCGGGAGGTCACGCATCCACCAGTGCCCGGCACCGATGTGGTTGAGCACGATGTCCTGGATCACGCCCAGGCCCTTGGCACGGGCCTCGCCGACGAAGGCGCGGAAGTCCTCGTTGCTCCCGAAGCGGGGGTCGATCCGGTAGAGGTCGGTGCTGGCGTAGCCGTGGTAGCTGTACTCCGGGCTGTCGTTCTCGGTGAGCGGCGTGGGCCAGATCTGGGTGAAGCCCATGCCGGCGATGTAGTCCAGGTGCTGGCGCATGCCGGCGAGGTTGCCGCCGTGGCGGCCGCCCGGCAGGTGGCGGCGCTCGCCTTCCTTCATGCCCGCGGGCGCCGGGGCCGGCCGGCCCTGGGCGAAGCGGTCCGGCACGATCAGGTAGATCGCGTCCTGCGGGCCGAAGCCCTGGCGCTGCGCCGAGCCGGGCGCGCGGGCCTGCAGCGGATAGGGATGCAGCAGCACCCGCCGTGTGCCATCCATCAGCTCGAGGGGGACGTCCCCGGGACGGGCGTCGGGCGCGATCTCGAGATCCAGCACCAGGTAGTTCGGGCTCTCCAGTCGCTGCTGGCCCCGCAGCGTCACGCCCGGGTGCGACACGCGAGCCTGCAGCCGGCCGATGCCTTCGCCGTGCAGCATCAGCTGCAGGCCCGGCTGTGTCATGCCCACCCACCAGGAGCGGGGTTCGATGTGGTCCAGTGTCATGGCGTGGGTGCAGCTGAGGAAGGCCAGGCCGAGCGCGAGGAGGCCGCGGCGCAGGACATGGGGCAGGGAGGCGCACAGGGGCATGGAGTCACCATTCTCGGACAGGCGGGCCGGGCCGCCGGGATCAGCGCAGGCGGTAGACCGCGAAGGACTGCGGCGGCAGTTGCAGGGCGTCGGCGCGCAGGGAGCCGCGGGGCTGCCTGCGGTCCAGCCGGCCCTGGGCGGCACTGCGCAGCAGGGGCTGCAGGCGCTGGGACGGCGCGAGGCCGGCCGGGCGTCCCTGCCAGGGCTCGCTGCCGTAGTTGATGAGCACCAGCAAGACCTGACCCCGGCCGTCGCTGCCGTCGCTGCCCCAGCGGCGCTGGAAGCCGATCACGTGGCCGGACTGGAAGGCCTGGGTGTAGTCCCCGGCGCGCAGGGCAGGCTGGGCCTTGCGCAGGGCGATCAGGGTCTTGTAGTGGTTCAGCAGCGAGCCGGGGTCGCGCGCCTGGGCCGCCGCGTTGTGCGTGCCGGCATTCGGGGCCACGGCGCGGAAGGGCTGGCCGCTCGTGAAACCGCCCTGTGACGTCCAGCTCATGGGCGCGCGCAGCGGCACGTCGCCCGGGCCGGCCACGCCGGCCATGCCGATCTCTTCACCGTAGTAGAGGAAGGGAATGCCGGGCATCAGCAGGTAGGTGGCGGCGGCGAGCCGGTACCGGGCCTCGTCGCCCGCCAGCTGGTCCCAGACGCGCGCGCCGGCAAAGATGTCGTGGTTGGCCAGCATGGTGGCCATGTTCAGCGGCGTGTGCTCGAAATGCGTCACGAGGGGCTGCAGCGCGGCCGCCTCGCCCCGGGCCGCCTGGATGATCAGGCGCTCCAGGCCGAAGTCGAAGGCGCTGCCGCACACGTCGGGGCTTGCATAGGCGGTGGGGCTGGCCGTGGCCTCGCAGACGCTGAAGCGGCCGGGGCGGCTGCGGATCAGCCGCGCGAAGTCGGCCGTCAGCGCGCGGCTCTCGGGCTGGTCGTTCCAGTCCCGGGCGCTGTTCTCGACGAGGTGCGGCACGGCGTCCAGCCGGAAGCCGTCCAGGCCGCGGTCCAGCCAGAAGCGCAGGCTCTCGCGGTGGTAGTCCACGACGGCGGGATTGCGCAGGTTGAAGTCCGGCATGTGCGCGCCGAAGGTCGCGAAGAAGCGGGCGCTGTCGCTGGCCTGCCCGGGGAGGGCGTACCAGGGGGTGTGGCCCCAGATGTCCCAGTCCTTGAGGTCGGCGGGGGCGGGGTCCCGCCAGACGTACCAGTCGCGCCAGGGCGACTGCGGATTCGCGAGGCTGTCCTGGAACCATGGATGCTGGCTGGCGCTGTGGTTGAGGATGTAGTCCATCACCACGCCGATGCCGCGCCGGTGGGCCTCGCGCACGAAGGCGTCGAAATCGGCCAGGCTGCCGTAGTCCGGCTCGATCGCGCGGAAGTCGGTGATGGCGTAGCCGTGGTCGTGGTCGGCGCTACGGGTGATGGGCATGAGCCACAGGCCCGTCACGCCCAGCTGCTGCAGATAGTCCAGCCGGCGGGTGAGGCCCCGCAGGTCGCCGATGCCGTCGCCGTCGCTGTCCTGGTAGGCCCGGACGAAGACCTCCATGAACACGCCCTGTGACCAGCCGGCCGGGGGGGTGGAGGCGGGCGCGCTGGCGGGCGCCGCCGAGGCGCCCCACGCCAGGCTGCTGATCAAGATTGAGAAAATGATTCTGTAGTTCAAATACATGATCGCCCGCCGCTCAGAGGCTGGAGATGTCCTGTGCGGGATGAGGATAGTTGGAAATGCGCCTGCTGAAAACCCAGGTATTTTGCGGATGTAGTTTTGCTACTATTTCTTGTCTTCACGAGCGCCGATCGTCCCCATGAGCCGACTTCCCGCGAACCTGCCGCTGTCTGACCTCACTCGCCGGCGGAGGGGGGGCGTCCGGGGCCTGTCCCTGGGGCTGGCGCTCGCACTGGGTGGGCTCGGGCCGGCGATGGCCGACGAACGTGCATCGGCGCTCGCCGACTGCGACGCGCCCGGGCTGGCTTCCGTGCTCCACCCGGCGCCGGACGGCGCGCCGCTCTGGCCGGCCCGGGCGCATGCCCTGGACCTGCGGCATCTGCAGTGGCCCGGTGTCGGCGAGGCCGGCTCGCTCCACCTGGTCGCGGCCTGGCGGGGTGGGCTGGTGGCGCGCGTCGGCCAGGCGCTGACGGGCGCGGACGCCCGCCTGCCCCTGCAGCGCGACGGCGCGCTCCCGCCGGCGCTGGCGCAGCGCTTCCCGCACCTGCGCGACGGCGGTGTGCTGCGCCTGCCCGAGGGGCAATCGCTCGACGAGCGCTGGCTGCGCGCCGAGCTGCTGCTGGTGCGGGAGGACGCGCAGGGCCATGTGCAGGACGCCAGCCGCGTGCAGGCGGCCGGCGCACTCGACGCCCGCTTCGCGGATGCCGCCGAGGCGCTGGCCTACGGGCCGCTGTTCACGCCGGGACGCGCGGACGCCGGCCTGCGCCTGTGGGCGCCGACGGCGCACCGGGTGCAGGTCTGCCTCTATCCCGACGCCGAGTCGCCCGCCACCCGGGTGCAGCCCCTGCGCTGGGAGCCCGCGAGTGGCAGCTGGTCGCTGCCGCCGACGCCGGGCACGCGCAACGCCTACTACCGCTTCCTCGTGGACGTGCTGGTGCCGGGCGAGGGCCTTCTGCGCCAGCGCGTGACCGATCCCGCCGCCGTGAGCCTGAACGCCGATTCGCGGCGCAGCTTCCTGGCCGACCTGGAGGACCCGGCCTGGATGCCGCCCGGCTGGCAGGCCCACCGCCGCCCGGCGCCGCCGGCCTCGTCCACGGACATGAGCGTCTATGAGCTGCATGTCCGCGACTTCTCCTGGCGCGACCCCAGCCAGCCGCCTGCGCAGCGCGGACGGTTCGGCGCCTTCTCGCAGGCCGGGGCACTGGGCGTGCAGCACCTGCGCCGCCTGGCCCGGGCCGGGATGACGGATCTGCACCTGCTGCCGGTCTTCGACATTGCCAGCATTCCCGAGCGGGGCTGCCGCCAGCCCGCCGTGCCCGATGCGGCGCCCGACAGCGAGGCCCAGCAGGCCGCGGTGGGCGCCGTCGCCGGCCTGGATTGCTACAACTGGGGCTACGACCCGCTGCACTACAGCGCGCCCGAGGGCAGCTACAGCAGCGACGCCAACGACGGCGGCCGGCGTCTGCTGGAGTTCCGTCAGATGGTGATGGCCCTGCACGGCCTGGGGCTGCGCGTGGGCATGGACGTGGTCTACAACCACACGCCGGCCTCGGGGCAGCATCCTCATTCGGTGCTGGACCGCATCGTGCCGGGCTACTACCAGCGCCTCGACGCCCAGGGCCGCGTCGAGCGCTCCACCTGCTGCGACAACACGGCCACCGAGCACCGCATGATGGCTCATCTGATGAGCGACTCGGTCCTGCTGTGGGCCCGCCGGCACGGCATCGACTCCTTCCGTTTTGACCTCATGGGACACCAGCCGCGCGCGGTGATGGAGGCCATCGCCGTGCGATTGCGGCAGCAGACGGGGCGCTTCATCCCGCTGATCGGCGAAGGCTGGAACTTCGGCGAGGTCGCCGACGGCGCGCGCTTCGTGCAGGCGAGCCAGCGCTCGCTCAACGGCAGCGGCATCGGCACCTTCAGCGACCGCGCCCGCGACGCGCTGCGGGGTGGGTCCCCGGGCGACGGCTCGCCGGCCGGGCTCGTGCGCCAAGGCTGGAGCAACGGCCTGTACACGGCGCCGAACGGGCCGGCGGCGGCCGTGGGTGTCGAGGCGCTCGAGCAGGCCGCGGACCTCGTCCGCGTCGGCCTCGCGGGCAGCCTGCGCTCTGTCCGGCTGCAGAATGCACAGGGCGTGACCCGGCGCCTGGACGAGATCGCCTACGGTGACCAGCCGGCGGGCTATGCCGCCGAGCCGGCCGAGGTCGTCAACTACGCGGAGAACCACGACAACCACACGCTCTTCGACAACCAGGTGCTGCGCCTCCCGCGCGACGCCACGCACGAGGAGCGCGTGCGCTCGCAGCTGCTGGCGACGGCGGTGACGGCCTACAGCCAGGGTGTGGCCTACTTCCACGCCGGCATGGAGATCCTGCGCTCCAAGTCCCTGGACCGGAACAGCTACGACTCCGGCGACTGGTTCAACGGGCTCGACTGGCGGCTCCAGGACAACGGCTTCGGCGCGGGCCTGCCGCCCGCCGCCGACAACGCCCCGGCCTGGCCGCTGTACCGTGCGCTGCTGGCCGACCCGGCGATCAAGCCGCGCCCGCAGGACCTGCGCCAGGCCCGGGACCGCTTCCTCGACCAGCTGCGCGTGCGGGCCAGTTCGCGGCTCTTCCACCTGCGCACGGCGGCCGAGGTGCAGCGGCGCCTGAGCTTCCCGCGGCTGGCCGCGCCGGCCTCGCCAGCCCTGCTGCTGGCGCGTCTGGACGGTCAGGGCCTGCCGGGGGCGGGCTTCCGGGAGGTGCTGCTGGTCTTCAACGCCAGCCGCGAGCCCCAGGCCTTTGCCTGGGACGACGCACGGCTGCCCTGGCGTCTGCATCCGGTGCTGGCGCGCCGCGGGGCCGCCGATGACACCCTGCGGCAGGCGGCGCGCGTCGACCGCCGACAGCGCCGGGTGCACGTGCCGGCGTGGTCCGCGGCGGTGTTTGTGCGTTGAGCAGGCGGCGCGCCATCCGCATCGTCCCGGGGTGAGAGATGACACGCCTTGTCACGACCCCGGGACGCGCTCATGATCCAGGCAGATCCCCGAGCTGCGAGTCATCGATCATGTCCAAGCGCCGTCTCCCGTCCTTCCGTCCGTCCTCGTTCGCCCGCTGGGGCGCCGCCGTGCTCGTCCTGGGCCTGCTGCAGGCCTGTGCCACGGCCCCGCAGCAGAGCCTGCCGCCCCCGCCCCTGATCGACGAGGCCTTCGGGCCGGCTCCCGCGCTGCCCGGCCGCGAGGCCCTGATGGCGCTGACGCCCGAGATGGCGGAGTTCCTGCACAAGACGGTCGAGCCCCGGGCCCGCACCTATGGCAGCAAGGAGGGCCTCATCCGGGCGCTCTACCAGGACGGCAAGCTGCAGATCCAGTACGACGGCGAGAAGACGCGCACGGCCGCCGAGACCTTCGCCGAGGGTCGGGGCAACTGCCTCTCGCTGGTCCTGATGACCGCCGCTTTCGCGCGCGAGCTGCACGTGCCCATCTACTTCCGCTCGGTGATGGTGGACCCGCAATGGACGCGCGGCTCCGACCTCATGTTCCGGGCCGGCCACGTGAACCTGGGGCTGGGCACGCGGCTCCAGGAGCGCGGCACGTCCTCGACCATGGACAGTCCGATGATCGTGGACTTCCTGCCCGAGGAGCAGCGCCGGGCGGACCGGGCGATGGAAGTCAGCGAGTCCACCATCGTGGCCATGTTCTACAACAACCGCGCCGCCGAGCGCCTCTACGACGGCGACGTGCGCGGTGCCTACTGGTGGGCGCGGGCGGCCGTGCTGGCGGACAGCCGCTTCAGCGGCGGCTTCAACACGCTCTCGGTGCTCTACCGCCGCATGGGCCGGCTCGACCTCGCGGATCAGGTGCTGACGCAGGTGCTGGCCCTGGAGCCCGACAACGAGGTCGCCCTGGCCAATATGGTGGTGGTGGCGCGTGAGGCCGGCCGCCATCAGGATCAGGCCCGCTACGAGGCCCGGCTGGCCTCGCTGCAGCCGGTGCCGCCGTTCCAGTTCTTCGACGAAGGCGTCGAGGCCATGAAGCGGGCGGACTTCCGCACGGCGGACGCCCTGTTCGCCAAGGAGCTGGCGCGCTCCGCCAACAACCACGAGCTGCACTTCTGGGCCGCGCTGGCGAAGCTGGGCATCGGCCAGCAGGAGCGTGCGGCGCGCCACCTGTCGCTCGCCGCGGAGACGAGTCCGACGCCGGGCCAGCAGCGGCTCTACGAGGCCAAGCTCAACAAGCTGATGGCCACGAAGCAGCTGACGAACTGACGCCGCGCGCCTGTCAGAGCGGCGGGAGGCCGTGGCGGGCCCGCGCGAGGGTGCAGGCATCGTCCCCCAGGCCCAGCGGCGCCCGCAGGCCGAATTCCCGGCAGGGCGAGGGGCGCCATTCGTAGATGCCGCAGCTCGCGTTGACGCCGACCTGCCCCGTGAGTGCCGCGCAGCGCGGCTGGGCATGGTCCGTGCCCCGCAGCCGGCACAGGCTCGCGGTGACGTCCACGCAGAGGCCGTCGGGGACATGCCCCCCTTCGCTCTGGAGCTCCTCGCGGGCAAAGTCCACACGGAAGCTGGCGCAGCAGGCGCCACAGCGCAGGCAGGGGTTGTCGGTGCTCATGCGGGCGAGTGTAGGCGCCGCGGGTCGGTGGCCGATGCGGCTCAGGCCGGCGGCGCGGCGGCGGTATCCCGTGCCGCCGGGACCGCATCCCCGGGCGCATCGGCCGGCTTGCCGCCGGCCGCTTCGCGCACCACGGTGACGCTGCAGTCCGATTCCGCCACCACCTGGGCCGACACGCTGCCGAGATAGCGACGCAGGGCAGAGTTGCCGCGCGCGCCCATCACGATGTGGTCCGCGCCATTGCGGGCCGCGAAGTCGATGATGGCCGAGGCCGGGTCCGGGGCCTCCAGCACGTGGAAGGTCAGGCGCCCGTCCTCCAGGTTCAGCGAGCGGCTGATGGGACGCGCCCAGTGCTTCAGCGCGACGAGCTGCTTCACGTGGACGCTCTTGCCGTCCTTGTCGGTCAGCACGTCCATGCCGATGCGCGCCGTGCGCATCACGCTCACACAGGCGAGACGCGCGCCGGGTTCGGTCTGCACGATGCGGCGCACGGTCTCGCGCAGCTGCTCCAGCAGCCCGGGGGTGGCGTTCTCGATGTCCACGGCGGCCATGATGATGGGGCTGCGCGCCACCTGTTCGCCCACGCTCGGCTGCAGCGCGGGCTCGGAGCCCAGCGCGAAGAACCAGCGCTTGAGCTCCTTGATGGCGCCGCTCTTGCTCATGCGCTCGGCCCGGCGCGTGAGCGTGATGCCCTCGGGGCGCTGCAGGTCCAGGGCCAGCTGCGCGGCGCTCTGGTAGCGACGCTCGGCCTTGACCTCCAGGCAGTGCAGGATCACCTCCTGCATCCAGGGCGGGATGTCCGGGTTGATCGCGCGCGGCGGCACGGGCTCCACATACAGCCGCCGCCGCAGCCCGCGCACCGAGGAGGGCTGGCCGAAGGGGCGTTCGCCCGTGGCCAGGTGGTAGAGCATCACGCCCAGGGCGAAGAGGTCGCTGCGCGGGTCGTTGCGCACGAACTGCACCTGCTCGGGGGACATGTACGGCCCGGTGCCCATCGGCAGGCTGAACTCCTCCTCGAGCAGGTCGGGCAGGTGGTCGTGGCGGGAGAGGCCGAAGTCGATCAGCACGGCGCTGCCGTCCGGCCGGAACATGATGTTGCTGGGCTTGATGTCCAGGTGGACCACGTGCTGGCGGTGCAGGTCCTGCAGTGCGGTGGCCACGCGGCAGCCGATCTCCACCACCTCGTCGAGCGACAGCGGCGCCTCGTCGAGCCGCGGGCGCAAGGACTGACCCTGGATGTGCTCCATCACGATGTAGGCCTGGCGCGTCCAGTCACCCCGCGCCACGTAACGCGGCACGTGAGGGCCCTTGAGCGCCGGCATCAGCATCTGCTCGACCTCGAAGCCCACGATGGTCGCCGGGTCCTCGCCGCCCTTGATGCGGGGCACCTTCATCAGCAGGGGAAAGTCCTCGCCCGGGATCGGCTCCAGCCGGGTCACGCGCCAGAGATTGGCCATGCCGCCCTGGTGCAGGCGCTCCTCGAGCCGGAAGGCGTCGAGCACCATGCCGGGCTCCAGCGGGCCGGCCGTCGGCGAGGGCAGGGCGGCGTCAGGATGGGCGGTCTTGCGGTCTTGACGGGCGGCGGTCACGCGCATGCTGGGGTCCCCGGGCTGGTGGCGATGCTCATTCTCCCTGCAGCAGACGTTGAGCCAGGCGCTCGGCGACGGTCTCGTTCAGGCCGCAGTGGCGGACCCGCGCGGCGGCGGCATCCACGTCGTAGGGTACGCGCTGGTAGCTCAGTAGACCCGTGGTCATGTCAAAGAGCGCGTAGCAGGCGGCCGGGTTGCCGTCGCGCGGCTGGCCGCAGGAACCGGGGATCACCAGCCACTGCCGGTTGGGCAGCAGGGGGATCTCCACGCCGGGGGACGGCACGAACTCGCCGGCCTTGCCGGTGCCGGAGAGGTGGTAGAGCTTGGGCTCGTGCATGTGCCCGCAGAAGGTGTAGCGGCACTGCGTGGCGTGCAGGCTGCGCATCGCCTCCAGGCGCCCCTGGATGTACTCGAAGCCCTGGGGATCGAAGGCGTTGGCGTGCACGAAGAGGCAGTCGTCGGCCTCGCGGTGCATGGGCAGGGCGGCCAGGAACGCCAGCTGCGCGGCATCCAGCTGCGAGCGGGTCCAGAGGATGGCGTCGCGGGCGTCCTCGCGCATGGTGGGCAAGGGTCCGGTGACGATGGCGCTGTCGTGATTGCCCATGACCGCGATGGCCCCCTGCTGCACGAGCTCGCGCACCTGGTCGACCACCCAGGCCGGATCGCCGCCGTAGCCGACGAGGTCCCCCAGCAGCGCGAACCGGCCCGCGCCGTGGGCCCGCGCATGCTCCAGCACGGCGCTGAACGCCTCGCGGTTGGCATGCAGGTCCGAGATCAAGGCTAGTTTCATGGATCGAGTGTCTCCCTGGACTCTGACGTCATGCTGATGCTTTCATGGCATGCTAGCGGGACGTTGCTGGGAGTTTCACGGATGGTCGTTGGCAGTTGGATGCGACCCTGGGTCGTGGTTCTGGGATCACACATGCTGGGTGCGGTACTGGCGGCCGAGGCCCACGCGGCCTGCAGCCGCCCGATGCAGGTGCCGCTCGCCCCGGTCGGGCTGAGCGTGCTGCTGCCGCCCCAGGGGCAGCCCACGGGCGTCTACCCGGAGCTGCTGCGGCAGGTGGGGGAGTCCGAGGGCTGCGTCTTCACCATGAGCACCGTGCCCCGTGCGCGTCAGGAGCTGATGTTCGAGCGAGGCCAGGCGGACCTGCTCGTGCCGGCGAGCCGCACGCCGCGGCGCGACGAGTTCGGCGAGTTCGTCCCCCTGATCCAGTCACGGGCCATGGTCATCACTCTGAACGCCGAGCGGCCGCTGCCCACGACGCTCAAGGCGCTCGTGCAGGCGACGGAGCTGCGGGTGGTCCTGGTGCGCGGTTTCGACTTCGGGGATGCCTACCAGGCCGCTGTGAAGGAGCTCACGCGCCAGGGGCGGCTGCGCCTGGAGGCCGACACGGTGTCGGTGGCGCGGGTGCTGGATGGCGGCGGCGCGGACGTCACCGTGATGGCGCCGTCGATCCTGGTCAGTGCCCTGCACGCCGACGAGCGTGTGAGCCATCTGCTCGGCCGCCTGCGGCTGGGCGCCGTGGACGAGCTGGGATGGAACGACAGTGGGATCTACCTCTCCCGCGCGGCCCTGAACGAGGGCGACCGGCGGCACCTGCAGGACTCCCTGGACAAGGCCGCCCGCAGCGGCCTGGTCTGGAAGCTGTTCCGGCAGTTCTACCCGGCAGGGGCGATGGACGGCAGCCTGAGGCCGCGGTACTGAGACCGAGGTACTGAGACCGAGGTACTGAGGGCCGGCCCGGGCCACGCCGTCAGAATAGGGCCTGGATCTTGTCGTCGAAGTTGAGGGTGTTCAGCACCCAGCCCGTCGGAGTCTGGTAGAAGTAGAAATTCCAGCGCATCAGGTGCTTCTCGTGCCGGCAGATCTGCACGATCCGCATGACGTGCTCGCCCGCATGGTCCTCACGGATGAACTCGGCGCCGACCGGCTTGCCGTAGCGCATCTCCAGCATCGGGGTCTGGAGCCTGGCCTGCACGATCATGGCCTCGACTTCCGGCTCCGGCGTGGCGAGGTAGGGCTTCGCCAGCCGGAGGCCGGCCTCCATGTCGCCTTTCGCGATCAGCGCCATGACGCGATCGCTCAGCTCACGATTGGCGGCGCTGTCCTTGAGCCGGGTCTGGGCCTGCGCCGCGCCGACGAACGCCAGCGCGGCCATCGCCAGGGCGAGGAAGGAGGGGATGGATCGCATGCGTGCTCCCTGAATGCCTGTTATGGCGCGGGAGTACCGCCGGGGATCCGCTCCCGGCGGGGGAGGGACTGCCCTGAGCTTCAGCCAATCCTGCCGAGCAGCAGGTACTCCATGAGCGCCTTCTGCACGTGCATGCGATTCTCCGCCTCGTCCCAGACGACGGACTGCGGACCGTCGATGACGTCGGCCGCCACCTCCTCGCCGCGATGCGCCGGCAGGCAGTGCATGAAGAGCGCGTCGGGCTTGGCCACGGCCATCATCTCGGCATCGACGCACCAGTCGGCAAAGGCGGTGCGGCGGGCTTCGTTCTCCGCCTCGTAGCCCATGCTGGTCCAGACGTCGGTGGTGACGAGGTCGGCGCCGCGGCAGGCTTCCATGGGGTCGGCGAAGACCTTGTAGCAGTCGGGATTGCTGATGCCGGCGACCTTGGGATCGACGCCATAGCCGCTGGGCGTGCTCACGTGCACCGTGAAGCCGAGGATCTCGGCGGCCTGCAGCCACGTGTTGGCCATGTTGTTGCCATCGCCCACCCAGGCCACGACGCGGCCCTTGAGGCAGTCCATGTCGATGCCGCCGCGGCGGTCCATGCCCCGCGCCTCGAGGAAGGTGAACAGGTCTGCGACGATCTGGCAGGGGTGGAACTCGTTGGTCAGGCCATTGATGACCGGCACGCGCGAGTGCGCCGCGAAGCGCTCGATCTTGCTTTGCTCGAAGGTGCGGATCATCACCAGGTCCACCATGCGGCTGATGACGCGGGCGCTGTCCTCCACCGGCTCGGCACGGCCCAGCTGGCTGTCGCCGGTGGTGAGATGCACGACCGAGCCGCCCATCTGGTACATGCCGGCCTCGAAGCTCACGCGCGTGCGGGTGCTGGCCTTCTCGAAGATCATGGCCAGCGTGCGATCCTGCAGCGGCTGGTACTTCTCGTAGTTCTTGAAGCGACGCTTGATGATGGAGGCGCGCTCGAACAGGTGGGCGTACTCTTCGGCGCGGAAATCCTTGAACTGCAGGTAGTGACGCATGAGGCTGTCCCCGGGCTTCATGCCTGGGTCTCCGAGAGGAATTGCTTGATCACGGGCACGAGCAGGCTCACGACCTGCGCGGCTTCTTCACTCGACAGGATGAGGGCCGGCACGAGGCGCACCACGCGGTCGGCCGTGACGCTGACCATCAGCCCGGCGTCGGCGCAGCGGCCCAGCAGCGCACCTGCGGGGCGGTCCAGCTCGATGCCCAGCATCAGGCCCTGGCCACGCACCTCGCGCACGCCCGCCACGCCGGCGAGCTCGCGCTCCAGGCCGGCCTTGAGCTCGGCACCGACCCGGGCGGCATTGGCCAGCAGGCCTTCCTCTTCCATCAGGCGCAGGGTCTCCACGCCGGCACGCATCGCCAGCGGATTGCCACCGAACGTGGTGCCGTGGTTGCCCGGCTGCATGACCTTGGCCGCACGCGGGCCGCAGACGACCGCACCCACGGGCACGCCGGAGCCGAGGCCCTTGGCCAGGGGCATGACGTCGGGCAGGATGCCGGCCCACTGATGGGCGAACCACTGGCCCGTGCGGCCGATGCCGCACTGCACCTCGTCCAGCATCAGCAGCAGGTCGCGGCGGTCGCACACGGCCCGCAGCTGCTGCAGGAAGTCGATGCGGGCCGGCTTCACGCCGCCTTCGCCCTGGATGGTCTCCAGGAAGATGGCCGTGATGTTCGGGTGGGCGTCCAGGGCCTGCTCGACGGCGGCGATGTCATTCAGCGGCACACGGACGAAGCCGGGCACCAGCGGGCCGAAGCCGGCATGGATCTTGGGATTGGCCGTGGCCGACAGCGTGGCCAGCGAGCGGCCGTGGAAGGCGCCCTCGAAGACCAGGATCTCGGGGGTCTCGTTGCCGCGGTCGGTGCCGAACTTGCGGGCGATCTTGATCGCGGCCTCATTGGCCTCGAGGCCCGAGTTGCAGAAGAAGGCATTGCTGAGGCCGGACAGCTCGACCAGCTTGGCGGCGAGCGCCTCCTGCAGCGGCACGTGGTAGTAGTTGCTGCAGTGGATCATCTTGCCGATCTGCTCCTGCAGCGCCGGCACCAGCTTCGGATGGGCATGGCCCAGCGTGTTCACCGCGATGCCGCCCAGCGCATCCAGGTATCGTCGGCCGTTCACGTCCCAGACCCAGACACCCTGGCCGTGCGACAGCGCGATCGGCAGGCGGCCATAGGTTTGCATCACATGCGGTTCGGACGGGGCGGCGGGCGCAGCGGCGTTCATCAACTCTCCAGGTCGGATGGTGCGGAAAAAGCGGGCCCGGCCCCGGGACGGCGATCGTGGCGCGGCCGACGGTCGCGGCGGGTCTTCAGGAGACCGGCGCCGGAGCGTCAATCCAGCGTCAGGCCGGGAGCCGATGATTCTAAGGTTGCCCCTGGGTGGCTGCGGGTTTTCGCGAAGAAGTGCCAGGCAAAAGTTGGCCCTTCGTCACCGCGCCGTGCTGCGGCGCAACACATCCAAGGCACAATAGCGGTTTGCCGTTCACCCTGATGTCCGGGCGGCCGCCGTTTCCATCCATGACCCAAGTCCCCAAGCCCCGCGAAGTGTTCATCCAAGGCGTGACCCTGGAAGGGCGCACGTTCCGTCCCAGCGACTGGGCGGAGCGTCTGGCGGGGGCGATGTCCTGCTTCCGCCCCGGTGGCGCGAAGGCCGGCATCGGGGCCCACATCGGCTACTCGCCCTACTGCGTGCCGCGGGTCATCAATGGCATCAAGTGCGTGATCGTCAATGAGGAACTGAAGAACCTCGAGCCCATGGCCTGGGACTTCGTCATGAACTTCGCCCGGGACAACCACCTGCAGGTCGCCGAGGCCTGCCTGCTGCCCGAGCGCGGCGAGCGCTGAGCTCCGCCCGCCGTCAGTCCCTGTCCTGACCCGCGCGATGCCGCCTCGGCGGCTCCTGTCCATGGCTTCTCTGTGTCGTCCTCAGGCGTCGCGCTGACGCGTGCGCCGGCTGCGCCACAGGGCGAGGCATTCGGCACCGCCCCAGAGCAGCAGGCCGGTGGCGACCCGCAGGCGGTGGCGCCAGCGCAGGGGCGGGTGAGGCGGAGTGGTTTGCATGGTGTCGCCGTGGCGTCGTCGATGAATCGTCGAAGAGTCTTCCATGAGGGCCGGCCGGTGCGATCGGTGGCGAGACTCAGGCAAGGCTATCGGCGCCGCATGACGCCGCCGTGGCATCGCCCTGGGCTGTTCGGCGCATGGTGGGCGAGGGCGGGGCTGGCTATGCTGCGCGCTGCCCCTCGCGGGCGGCGTTCCCGCCACCCGTGCCGCTTCTCCTGCCCCTGCGTCGCCCACCTTGCTGGAATCCCTGCACCTGCTTGACCGCCTGCAATCGCAGTCGCTGGGGCTGCTGGAGCGGCGTGACGTCGCCGTCGTGGTCGCCGCCGGGCGCGAACTGCCCGTGCCCGTGCTGAGTCTGGGCAATGCCTCGCCGGATGTCCCTGCCATCGGCTACTTCGGCGGGGTGCATGGCCTCGAGCGCATCGGCAGCCAGGTGGTGCTGTCGTTCCTGGCCAGCCTCGTCTCGCGACTGCGGTGGGACGACCTGCTGCACGAGCAGCTGCGCGGCCTGCGCATGGTCTTCATGCCCCTCGTGAACCCGGGGGGCCTGCTGCTGGGGACGCGGGCCAACCCGGCGGGCGTCGATCTCATGCGCAATTCGCCGGTGGAAGCTGAGCGCCCGGTGCCCGTTCTGGTGGGCGGGCAGCGCCTCAGCCCGTCCCTGCCCTGGTACCGCGGGGAAGCGGGTGCCAAGATGCAGCCGGAAGCGCAAGCCCTTTGTCAGGTGGTGTGTGACGAACTGTTGCGCCACCGCGCCGCGCTGTCCATTGACTGCCATTCCGGCTTCGGCCTCGATGACAGAATCTGGTTCCCGTTCGCATGCAGCACAAGGCCGATCACGCACTTGCCGGAAATGCTGGCCCTGAGCGAACTGCTGGACCAGACCCACGCCCAGCACCGTTACGTGTTTGAGCCGCAGAGCCGGCAATACCTGACGCATGGGGATTTGTGGGATTACCTGTATCTGGAATCCTGCCAAATGCCCGAACGTGTGTTTCTTCCCCTGACGCTGGAGATGGGTTCCTGGGTCTGGGTCAAGAAGAATCCCCGCCAGCTCTTTTCCCGGGACGGCATCTTCAACCCCAAGGTCAGCCACCGTCAGCAGCGCGTGCTGCGCCGGCATCTGGTGTGGCTCGACTTCTGCGCGCGGGCCGCGTTCAGCATGCCGCGCTGGCTGCCGTCGGCCGACGGGCGGGAGGCCGTGCGCGAGCGCGCCCTCGACCGCTGGTACCGCGGAGCGCGTGCATGAGCGGCGGCACCCCCGCCGGCGTGCCGGGCGCGACCTGGGTCCTGCTGCGCGGGCTCACCCGCGAGGCCGGCCATTGGGGGCCATTCCCGCGGCAGATGGCGCAGGTGCTCGAGGCTTCCCAGGGGGCGGTGCGTGTGCTGACGCCAGACCTTCCGGGCAACGGCGTTCGTCACCGGGAGAGAAGCCCGACGGACATCGCCGACATGGTCGAGGACCTGCGGCGCCAGGTGCGCGAGGCCGGTGTCGTGGGGCCGGTCCACGTGCTGGCCCTGAGTCTGGGCGGCATGGTGGCGGCGGAGTGGGCGCAGCGCTATCCGGGCGAGCTGGCGTGCGCGGTGCTGGTGAGCACCAGCATGAAGCCGTTCAGCCCCTTCTTCCGGCGCCTGCGGCCGACCAACTACCTGAGACTGGTCTCGATGAGCCTGCTGCGCTTTGCGGCGCGCTGGCGCGAGCGCCACGTCCTGCAGCTCACGTCCCAGCTGATGAACACCTCGGACGAGGTGCTCGACGCGTGGGTGCGGCTGCATCGCGAGCACCCGGTGAGCGGCGCCAATGTGCTGCGCCAGCTCTGGGCGGCGATGCGCTACCGGGCGAGCCGCGCGCGGCCGCGCGTCCCCATGCTGCTGCTGTGCGGGCAGGGGGACATGCTTGTGGACTGGCGCTGCTCGCAGGCGGTCAGCCGCGGCTGGGGGCTGCCGCTGCGCATGCACACCCGGGCCGGGCACGACATCCCGCTGGATGACCCCGACTGGGTGTTGCGGGCGGTGCGCGACTGGCTCGACAAGCGTGAGTTCATGAATGGCGGCGCCACGCAGCCGATGGAGCTGGAGACCGTGCCGATGCCCATGCCGATGTCCTGATCCGCGGTCGGGAGGCTCGCTCAGGCCGGTCCGCAAGACGCCGATCGGCCCCTGGGGGCGAGGCAACGGAGCGGGGGGTGCGAAGGCAGGCCGGGCGTCAGGCGACGGGTGTCACGCCGGCGGACCAATGGAAAAGGCCCGCCAGAGGCGGGCCTTTCATTTCTTTGCACCAGGACTGGTGGTTCAGGCAGCCAGTGCCTTGATCTTGGCGGACAGGCGGCTCTTATGACGAGCAGCCTTGTTCTTGTGGAAGATGCCCTTGTCGGCGACCGAGTCGATCACGGCCTGGGCAGTCTTGAACAGTTCAGCAGCCTTGGTCTTGTCGCCAGCGACCACGGCCTTTTGCACGTTCTTGATGACGGTGCGGAATTTGGAGCGCAGAGCCGTGTTGGCGGCGTTCAGCTTGACGTCCTGGCGAGCGCGCTTGCGGCCCGATGCCAAACGGACGGTTTTCTTCTTGGCTTTGGAAGAGCTTGCCATGTTCTTTGTTAATCCAGTTGGTGCAAAGACCGCGAGTATAGCACTTGCAAATGCAGTTTCATAGGCCCGACCTACAAAATCGGCCATCTCGCGAAGGAAGGGGTGCATTCTAGACCAAGGCGAGCCCCCGCAGCGCCGCGCCGCCTTCGCTCATAATCGCCGCCCGTCCCGCCTGCACTGGTGAGGCGCCCTGGCGGCCAGGGCGCGGCCGATCCCGGCCCTCCAGTGGCCGGGGGATCCGAAAGAGACGGTATTCCTGATGAGCCTGCTGCGTTCCGCATCCCTGATTTCCGTGCTGACCCTGGCTTCCCGCATCACGGGTCTGGTGAGAGAGCAGATGGTGGCAGGCCTGTTCGGCGCCAATGCGATGACGGACGCCTTCCTGGTGTCCTTCCGGATCCCGAACCTGCTGCGGCGCCTCTTCGCGGAAGGGGCTTTCTCCCAGGCCTTCGTGCCGGCGCTGGCCGCCACCCGGGCCAAGCATGGCGACGAGGCCACGAAGGACCTGGTCGACGCCGTGGCCACCGTCCTGGCCTGGGCCCTCGTGGCCACCTGCGCCCTGGGCGTGCTGGCGGCGCCGCTGCTCGTGTGGGCGCTCGGGTCGGGCATGCCGCCGCAGGGCCACGACGCCGCCGTCGTCATGACGCGCTGGACCTTTCCCTACATCGGCTGCATGTCCCTCGTGGCGCTGTCGGCCGGCGTGCTGAACACCTGGCGCCGCTTCATGGTGCCCGCCGTGACGCCGGTGCTGCTGAACCTCAGCTGCATCGTCGTGGGCTACCTCCTGGCGCGCCAGCTGCCGGCCTGGGGCTACCCGGGCATCTATGCCATGGCCATCGGCGTGATGCTCGGCGGCGTGCTGCAGCTGGCGGTGCAGGTGCCTGCGCTGCGCCGGATCGGCATGCTGCCCCGCATCGGCCTCAGCTGGGCGGCGCTGCAGCGGGCTCGCCACCACGGCGGCGTGCTCCAGATCCTCAAGCAGATGGGACCGGCGCTGCTGGGCGTGGGCGTCTCCCAGGTCTCGCTGCTGATCAACACGCAGATCTCCAGCCACATCGCCGAGGGGGCGACCTCGTGGCTTAACTACGCGGACCGCCTGATGGAGTTCCCCATCGGCCTGCTCGGCGTGGCGCTGAGCGCGGTGCTGACGCCGCAGCTGGCGGCGGCGCAGGCGAGCGAGGAGGGCGAGCGCTACTCGGCGCTGCTGGACTGGGGGTTGCGCATGGTGATGCTGCTGGCGCTGCCCTGCGCCGTGGCGCTGCTGGCGTTCGCGGAGCCGCTGGTGGCCGTGCTCTACCACCGGGGCGCCTTCCATGCGGACGACGTGGCCCGCACGGCGCAGGCCGTGATGGGCTGGGGCGTGGGTCTGCTGGGGCTGGTGGCGATCAAGGTACTGGCCCCGGGCTTCTATGCGCGCCAGGACAGCGCCACGCCGGCCCGCATCGCCATCGGGGTGCTGGTCCTGACGCAGGTCTTCAATCTGGTGCTCGTGCCGACCATCGGTGTGGCGGGGCTGGCGCTGTCCATCGGCCTCGGGGCGCTGGTCAATGCGGCGGTGCTGCTGCGTGGCCTGCGCCGGCGCGGGGCCTACACCCCGGCCCCGGGCTGGTGGGTGTTCACGGGGCGCGTGCTGCTGGCCTGCGCCGCCATGGGCTTGCTGCAAGCGTGGCTGGGGAGGGCGCTGGACTGGGTCGAGCTCGGCCGCCACGAGGGGCAGCGGGCCGCCTGGATGGCCCTGAGCCTGGCCGGCTCGGCCGTCGTGTACTTCGCCGTGCTGGCGGCCTCCGGCCTCAAGCTGCGGGAATTTGCACGTCGCCACTGAGGCGGAGGAAGATGCGCCCATGACTGCCTTTCTGGACCTGGCCGAGGTCGACCCGCTGGACTATTTCGCCCGCCTGGTGGCCGAGGACGAGAGCCTGCCCCTGCTGGAGGCCGCCGCCGCGATCGCCCAGGACGACGACCCGCGGCTCGACGTGCAGCAGCTGCTGGCGGACGTCGATGCCCTGGCGCTGAAGCTCCGCCAGCGCCTGCCCGCCGATGCGGCGGCCAGCCAGCGCCTGCGCCTCCTGAACCACTTCTTCTTCCAGGAGCAGGGCTTCGCCGGCAATGTCAACGACTACTACGCCGCCGCCAATTCCTACCTGCACGCGGTGCTGCAGTCCCGCCGCGGGATTCCCATCAGCCTGAGCCTGCTCTACACGGAGCTGGCGCTGCAGCTGGGGCTGAGGGCGCGCGGCATCTCCTTCCCGGGGCATTTCCTCGTCTGCCTGCAGCTGCCGGCGGGCGAGGTGGTGATGGATGTCTTCCACGGCCGTTCGCTGTCCCGCGATGCCCTGGAGGAGCTGCTGCACCCGCTGCGGGAGCGTGCGGGGGTCAGTGATCCGGCGGACCTGCCGCTGGAGCTCTTCCTGCAGCCCTGCAGCCCGCGACAGTGGCTGGCGCGCATGCTGCGCAACCTGAAGGAGATCCATCGCCGCTGCGGAGACTGGATGCGCCTGCTGCAGGTGCAGCACCGCCTCCTGATCCTCCTGCCCGGGGATGCGGAGGAGCTGCTGGACCGCGCCCACACCCTGGAGCGGCTGATGCAGTGGCCCGAGGCCGTGGCGGACTACGAGCAGGTGCTGCGCCTGGGGCCGTCCGCCGAGATGGCCCAGCAGGCCGAGGAGCGGCTGGCGCGGCTGCGGCAGTCGCCGGATGGCCGCCTGCTGCATTGAGACCCGGCCCGGGCCGCTCTGAACAGCCCCTAGAATCCGGGCCTGTCCCGCCGGCCTTCGTGGCCCATGGGCACCCGCCCCCTCGTCGGCCCCCGGCCGTCGCCCACCGCACCACCGCATGACCCTGAGCAAGACCCAACGCTACGCGCTGGCCTGGACGGCCCTGGCCCTGCTGTGCCTGGGCCTGGTCTGGATGCTGTCGCCCGTGCTCGCGCCCTTCCTGACGGCGGGGATCCTGGCCTACGTCCTGAGTCCCGCGGTCGACGCGCTGACCCGTCGGCGCGTGCCGCGCCTGCTTGCGGTCGTCCTCGTGGAGCTGGCGGCGGGCGTGGCGCTGCTGTCGCTCTTCCTGCTGCTGCTGCCCATCCTCAGCCGCGAGCTGCCGCAGCTGCGCGAGCAGATCCCGGTGCTGGCCAATGCGCTCAACAAGCATGTGTCCCCCTGGCTGGCCCAGCATGGCGTGCACGTGGCCCTCGACACCGCCAGCATCAAGGCCTTCGTGCTCAAGTACCTGGATGCGAACCTTGAAGACTGGCTCGCCACGGCCCTGAGCTCGGCCCGCATCGGCGGCAGCTTCGTGCTGGCCATCGTGGGCAATGCCGTGCTGCTGCCGGTGGTCCTCTTCTACCTGCTGCATGACTGGCACAGCCTGCTGGCCCGCGCCTGGGCCCTGGTGCCGCCGCGCCTGCGGCCGCCCGTGGGGCACTTCCTGACGGAGTGCGACGCCATGCTGGGCCAGTACCTGCGCGGCCAGCTGCTCGTGATGCTGCTGCTGGCGGCCTACTACAGCGTCGCCCTGTTCATCGCCGGCTTCGACCTGGCGCTGCCCGTGGGCATCTTCACCGGCCTGGCCGTGTTCATTCCCTACCTCGGTTTCGGCCTCGGCCTGCTGCTGGCGCTCATGGCGGCGCTGCTGCAGTTCGCCAGTCTCTACGGCCTGCTGGCCGTGGCGGTGGTGTTCAGCCTGGGTCAGTTGCTGGAGAGCTTCGTGCTGACGCCCCGTCTGGTGGGCGAGCGCATCGGCCTGTCCCCGCTGATGGTGATCTTCGCCCTGCTGGCGTTCGGCCATCTCTTCGGCTTTGTCGGCGTGCTGATCGCCTTGCCCGTGTCCGCCCTGGGGGTGGTTGCCGCGCGCCGTCTGCGCGAGGCCTACCTGTCCAGCGCCTTGTATCAGAGTCCCCGGTCTTGAAGCAGATTCCGCTGGCGCTCGGTCCCGAGCCGCACTATTCCTTCGACAACCTCCTGCCCGGCGCGAACGAAGCGGCCCTGGCCCATCTGCAGTCGCTGCGGCCGGGCGAGCCGCCGGTCTTTCTGTGGGGGCAGGCCGGCTGCGGCAAGACGCACGTGCTGCGCGCCCTGGCGCAGTCCTGGCAGGCCGCGGGCGCCCAGGTCGGCTGGTATGACGCCGAGACCCCGCTGCCGTGGGAGCTGCCCGCCCATCCGAGCCTGCTGCTGCTGGATGACTGCGACCGCTTCGACCCTGGCCAGCAGCACGCGGCCTTCACGCTGTTCGTCGAGGCGGCGACGCAGGGCCTGGCCGTGGTCAGCACCGGCGTGGCGCCGCCCATCGACCTCGACCTGCGCGAGGACCTGCGCACCCGCCTGGGCTGGGGGCCGACGTATGCCCTGCAGCCGCTGCCGGAAAGCGAGATGCGCGCCGCGCTGCGCCGCGAAGCCGACCGCCGCGGCATCGTCCTGGCCGACGAGGTGATGGACTACCTGCTGACCCGTTTCGCCCGCGATCTGAAGCATCTGATGGGCCTGCTGGACCAGCTGGATGAATTCGCACTGGCCAACAAGCGCGCCGTGACGGTGCCGCTGCTGCGCCAGATGCTGCTGGACCAAGGAAGCTGAGCCATGAATCTCGCCCTGTTCGACCTCGACGGCACCCTGATTCCCGGGGATTCCGACCACGCCTTCGGGCAGTTCATGGTGGCGATCGGCTGGGCGGGCGGCGAGGCCTGGGCGCAGCGCAACGACGAGTTCTTTGCCCAGTACCAGGCCGGCAGCCTCAATCTCGACGACTACATCGCCTTCGCGACCTCGGTGTGGCGTTCGCGTCCCCTGGAGGAGGCTCTGGCGGCGCGCGAGCGCTTCATGGCCGAGGTGATGGCCCCCTTGATGCGCGACAATGCGCGAGCTCTGGTGCGCGAGCACCAGGAGCGCGGTGATTTGGTGGCCATCGTGACTGCCACCAACGAGTTCGTGACCACGCCCATTGCCGAGGCCTTTGGCGTGCCTGATCTGATCGCGGTGCAGCTGGAGCGTGATGCTGCCGGCCGCTACAACGGGGCCATCCGCGGCGTGCCGTCCTTCCAGGCCGGCAAGATCGTGCGCGTCGAGCAGTGGCTGGCCGGGCAGGGGCGGGCGCTGAAGGACTTCGAGCACGTGCATTTCTACAGCGACTCGGTGAACGACCTGCCCCTGATGGAGCGTGTCAGCCACCCGGTCGCGACCAACCCCTCGGAGGCCCTGGCGCAGATCGCCAAGGCCCGGGGCTGGCCCATCCTGAATCTGTTTGCATGATCAAGAACCTGATTGACAAGCTGCTGGGCAAGCCCGGCAAACCTGGTGCCAAGGCGAGTGCCAAGGCCAAGCCGGACGGCGGCGCCAAGTCCGGGGCCCATGCCCTGGGCAAGCGCGTCGAGATCGGCGCGGCCGAGCACGGCATCGACCCGGAGCTGCTGGACGACCGCGCCGTCAAGGTGGTGCGCACGCTGAGCGAGGCCGGCTTCGAGGCCTACATCGTCGGCGGCGCCGTGCGGGACCTGCTGCTGGGCCGCCGCCCCAAGGACTTCGACGTCGCGACGAACGCCACGCCGGAGCAGGTCAAGGCCCTGTTCCGCCGCGCCTTCATCATCGGCCGCCGCTTCCGCATCGTGCACGTGGTGTACGGCCGCGGGCGCGAGCACGAGGTGATCGAGGTCTCGACCTTCCGCGCGCTGCTGGCCAACGAGGCGGCCGAGCAGGTCAGCGGCAACGAGAAGACCTCCAAGGACGAACTCGCCGGCAAGAGCCATGTGGTGGACGCCAGCGGCCGCGTGCTGCGGGACAACGTCTGGGGCCCGCAGATCGAGGATGCGGCGCGCCGCGACTTCACGATCAACGCCATGTACTACGACCCGCAGCGCGAGCTGGTGGTCGACTACCACGGCGGCTTTGCCGATGTGAAGAAGCGCGTGCTGCGCATGATCGGCGACCCGGAGACCCGCTACCGCGAGGACCCGGTGCGCATCCTGCGCGGCGTGCGCTTCGCGGCCAAGCTCGGCTTCGAGCTCGAGCCCAAGACCCGTGCGCCCCTGAAGGCGACGATCCCGCTGCTGCAGAACGTGCCCATTTCGCGCATGTTCGACGAGATGATCAAGCTGCTGCAGACGGGCCACTCGCTCGCCAGCCTGGACGAGCTGCGCAAGCAGGGCCTGGGCCGCGGCGTGTTCTCCATCCTGGATGCCGTGCTGGACGAGCAGGGCGCGCTGCCCGACGAGGCCCGTGGCCACTTCGTGCGCCGCGCCCTGGAAGACACCGACCTGCGCGTGGCCGAAGGCCGCAGCGTGGCGCCGAGCTTCATGCTGGCCTGCATGCTGTGGCACGAGGTGCAGGGCCGCTGGCAGCGCCTGCGCGAGGCCGGTGAACCCGCCGTGCCCGCGCTGCAGCAGGCCATCGATCTGGTCTTCGATGCCCGCATCGGCGACATCTCCGGCCGCGGCAAGCTGGCCGCGGACATGCGCGAGATCTGGATGATGCAGCCGCGCTTCGAGCGCCGCACCGGCAACGGCCCCTACAGCCTCGTCGAGCAGCCCCGCTACCGCGCCGGCTTCGACTTCCTGCTGCTGCGCGCGGAAGTGGGCGATCTGGACATGGCCCTCGTCGACTGGTGGGAAGACTTCGCCCTGGGCAGCGACGAAGAGCGCCGCGCCCTGGTGGAGCAGGTGCGCGAGAGCGAACGCCACCAGCGCAAGGGCGGCGCGAGCCGCGTGCGCCAGGTGGCCAAGGGTTCGATCAGCGGGGAGCCGCGAGGCGAGTCCCGCAGCGCCGCCGCGGCCGACGAGGCCTCGGATGACGCCGACGCGGACGACCGCCACGACGGGGACGATGCCGAGGACGGTGCCGCCGAGCGCGAGGCCGCGCCTGCCCGCAAGCGCCGCCGTCGTCGCAAGCCGCGCAGTGGTGGTGGTGGCGGGGCGCCCGCCCCCTCGGACGCCGGCTGATCGCCCGGCGACAGGGCCCATGTCGTCACGATGAAGGCCTACATCGGCCTCGGCGCCAACCTGGGGGATCTGTCCGCCACGCTGCGGGCGGCCCTCGAGGCGCTGTCCGAGCTGCCCGACAGCCGGCTGCTGGCCGTGTCCTCCGGGTGGCGAAGCGCGCCGGTGGATGCGGGCGGGCCGGACTTTCTCAACGCCGTGGCCTGCCTCGACACCGCGCTGGCGCCGCTGGCGCTGCTGGATGCCCTGCAGGCCATCGAGCAGGCCCACGGCCGTGAGCGTCCCTACCGCAATGCCCCGCGGACGCTGGATCTCGACCTCCTGCTGATCGAGGGCCAGGCCTGGTCCGACGAGCGCCTGCAACTGCCCCATCCCCGCCTGCACGAGCGCGCCTTCGTGCTGTGCCCCCTGCTGGAGCTGGCGCCGGAGCTGGCGCTGCCTGGCCTCGGCCGGCTTCAGACGCACCTGGCCGCCGTGGCGGATCAGCGACTGCACCACGACGGGGCACTGTGGCCCCAGCCCGGAAGCGCCTCCCGCCCCGGGTGACTCCAGGAGTTCTCCCATGCCCGTCTTCAGCTGGTCGGCCCTGACCTCCGGCGCCTCGCTCGTCTACTGGCAGACCATCGGCCTGCTGCTGCTCTCCAACGTCTTCATGACCTTCGCCTGGTACGGGCACCTGAAGGACCTGGCCGCGCGCCCGTGGTGGATCGCCGCCCTGGTGAGCTGGTGCATCGCGCTGTTCGAGTACCTGCTGCAGGTGCCGGCCAACCGCATCGGCTACGCCGGCGGCATCAGCCTGGCGCAGCTGAAGATCACGCAGGAGGTGCTGACCCTGGCGGTCTTCGTGCCGTTTTCGATGTTTTTCATGGGGCAGCCCTTCAAGACCGACTACCTCTGGGCGGGGCTGTGCCTGCTCGGAGCGGTCTACTTCATCTTCCGCAGCGCCTGACGCGCCGGCGGGGAAGGGCTGTGGTGCGGACCTGACCGTCATCAAGCGTCATGGAACTGTCACAGTTCGTGCGCTACTCGCCATTACACTTCCGCCTTTGCCGCGTTTTCGTGACACGGCAATGACCATTTCTTTAAATCTCACCCCGATTGACTCACTGTGGACGGAGGTTGGCTCACCGGCCGGCCTTTTCTGCCAGGAGAACCCATGCTGTTCGGCAAGCTGCTGCCCAAAGAGGGCAATTTTTTTGAGCTGTTCAACGATCACGGTACCCAGATCGTCGAAGGTGCCCGCGCCTTCATGGCCATGTGCGAGAACTACAGCGACATCACGCTGCGCGAGAAGTTCGCGGCCGAGGTGGACGCCCACGAGCATCACGCGGACCGCGTGACGGCCGAGGTCAATCGCCTGCTGCATCGCACCTTCATCACGCCGATCGACCGCGAGCAGATCCACAGCCTGATCAATGCCATGGACGACATCCTGGACCTGCTCCAGGACTCCAGCGAGACGATGCAGCTCTATGACGTGCGCTCGATCCCCGAGGACGTCCTGCGCCTGGCCGAACTCTCGGCCAAGTGCTGCGAGCGCGTGCAGCATGCCGTCACGCTGCTGCCCAAGCTGAGCCAGCCGCAGACGGCCGAGGCCGCCATCAAGACCTGCGAAGAGATCGACAAGCTCGAGTCCGACGCCGACCGCGTGATGCGCTCCGCCATGTCCCGCCTGTTCCGCGAGCAGGAGGACGTGCGCGAGCTGATCAAGCTCAAGGCCATCTACGAGCAGCTCGAGTCCATCTCCGACCGCTGCGAGGACGTCGCCAACCTGATCGAGGGCATCGTCCTCGAGAACTCCTGACGCGCCTCGATTCATGGAAGCCATCAACGTCGCGTTCTGGGTCGTCGTGCTGCTGGTCGTGCTGGCCGTGCTGTTCGACTTCATGAACGGTTTTCATGACGCCGCGAACTCCATCGCCACGGTGGTCTCCACCGGGGTGCTGAAGCCGCAGCAGGCGGTGCTGTTCGCCGCCTTCTTCAACGTCATCGCCATTGCCTTCTTCCAGCTCAACGTGGCCGCCACCATCGGCAAGGGCATCGTCGAGCCGGGGATCGTGGACCACCACATCGTCTTCGGGGCGCTGATCGGGGCCATCACCTGGAACCTGATCACCTGGTACTACGGCATTCCGTCGAGTTCCTCGCATGCACTGATCGGCGGCATCGTGGGCGCCGTGATCGCCAAGGTCGGCGTGCAGGGCCTGGTGGCGAAGAAGATCGGCATCACGGTGCTGTTCATCTTCGTGTCGCCGGTGCTGGGCTTCGTGCTCGGCTCGCTGCTCATGGTGGCCGTGGCCTGGCTGTTCCGTCGCTCCTCGCCGCTGCGCGTGGACAACTGGTTCCGTCGCCTGCAGCTGGTGTCGGCCGGTCTCTACAGCCTGGGTCACGGCGGCAATGACGCGCAGAAGACCATCGGCATCATCTGGATGCTGCTGATGGCGGCAGGCTATGCCGAGATGGGAGCCAAGATGCCCCCGACGTGGGTCATCTGGGTCTGCTACCTGGCCATCGGTGCCGGCACCATGTTCGGCGGCTGGCGCATCGTGCAGACCATGGGCCAGAAGATCACCAAGCTCAAGCCCGTCGGCGGCTTCTGTGCCGAAACCGGCGGCGCGCTGACGCTGTTCCTGGCGACGGCGCTGGGCGTGCCGGTCTCGACCACGCACACCATCACCGGTGCCATCGTCGGCGTGGGCTCCACCCAGCGGGCCTCGGCCGTGCGCTGGGGCGTGGCGGGCAACATCGTCTGGGCCTGGATCTTCACCATCCCGGCGTCGGCCTTCGTGGCCGGGCTGTGCTACTGGATCAGCTTCAAGCTGTTCTGATCGATCGCCCCTCGCGGGCATCCAGCAGAAAAAGGCCCCGTTGCCATGGCAGCGGGGCCTTTGTCATTCAGGCGGCGTGTCAGGACGCCGGGGATGCCGGGCCGGCCGGGGTGGGGGCTACTGGCTCAACGCTTTGGCCGCCTCGGCCTGGCTCTCGAAATAGCGCTGGGCCGAGAAGGCGATGGTGGTCATCAGGCAGGCGCCCCCGACCATCAGGCAGGCCACGACGCCGATGACGGCGCCCCAGCCGCTCGCGCGGCCGCTCCGCCCCCCGTTTCGGAGCTGGTCCCAGCGCTCGTCCGGCGTGAGGCCCCAGACGATGCCCTGCAGCATGGCGATGGACAGCATCAGCCCGAGCCAGGGCATCAGCACCCAGGCCAGGCGGTCGTCCTGCCCGAGGGTGTCCATGCGGTGGATGCCGTACAGCCCGATGAGGCTGGGCCAGGGGTGAAGCCAGGCCAGCTTGTCCTTGAGGCCGTGGACGTAGAGGCGATGCACCCCGAAGGCGCCCAGGCCGAGCGCGAGCCAGGTCGCGACCGTCTTGGAGCGGTAGGGGACGCGGTCTTGCGCCGTGCTCATGCCTGCTCCGCCGGGGTGCTGTCACCCTGGCCCAGCGGGCGCTGCATCAGCACCACGTCGAGCCATCGACCGAACTTCCAGCCGGAGGACTTCAGCAGGCCCGTCGGCTCGAAGCCGAGTGCCCGGTGCACGCCCACGGAGCCATGGTTCTGGGAGTCGCCGATCACGGCCAGCATCTGGCGCGCCCCCGCGCGTTCGCACTGGGCGATGAGCTCGGCCAGCAGCAGGCGGCCGACGCCCTGACCCTGGGCCGCCGGCGCGAGGTAGATCGAGTCTTCGACGCAGAAGCGGTAGGCGAGGCGGGGGCGGAAGTAGTTGGCGTAGGCATAGCCCAGCACCTCGTCGCCGCGCACGGCCACCAGGTAGGGCAGGTTCCGCGACAGCACCTCGGCACGGCGGCGGGTCATCTCGGCGACGTCCGGGACGTCGGTCTCGAAGGTGCCGGTGCCGTGCAGCACGGCGTGGGCGTAGATGGCCTGGATCGCCGGAAGGTCGGACTCCAGGCTCGGGCGGATCAGCAGCGGGGCAGTGTGGGACATGGCGAAGCCCGGCGAAAGCCGGGCGGTGACGGGGAGGGGAGGCGGCTGCCGGCGCGGTGGCACCGACGTCGGCAGGCCTTGGCAGGGGCGGGAAACTCGCGGCGCAAGATTCTCTGCAGCATATTACTGCCAAGGAGAGAAATACGAGTTTATAATGCCGGGTTTTGGTGCTGGTCGCGGGAGACTCGCGGCGTATCTACGGTACCAACAATCGGAGCATCCCGGAAGCCTTCTTGAGCGGAAGGGGTGCGCAAATGGTCTGCTCGCCCTGAGTGTCTCCTGGTGCGGTAGAACGCTTCAACTCAAAGGATTCATCATGGTCGTGATTCGACTGGCTCGCGGCGGCTCTAAGAAGCGCCCCTTCTACAACATCGTCGTCGCCAACAGCCAAGAGCGCCGTGACGGCCGCTTCATCGAGCGCGTGGGCTTCTACAACCCCGTGGCTTCCGGCGCTGCCGAAAGCCTGCGCGTGGCGCAAGACCGCGTGGCCTACTGGGTCGGCGTGGGCGCCCAGCTGTCGCCCACCGTGACCCGTCTGGTCGACCAGGCCAAGAAGGCCGCCTGAGCGGCTGCTGTCTGACTGACAACGGACCTTGCGCGTGACCACATCCGACGCTTCCTCCGCCGTCCCTGCTGCTGATGCGGCCTGGCCGGACGACGCCATCGAGGTCGCGCGCATCGCCGACGCCTGGGGTATCAAGGGCTGGTTCAAAGTCCATGCCCATTCCACGGATCCCCAGGCGATCTTCGCGACCCGGCGCTGGTTCCTGAAACCACCCGAGACCGCGATCGCAGGCAAGGGCGTGCCCGGCCTGCTCAAGATTCTCTCCCTGCGCGAGCACGGTGATGGCCTCGTGGCCAGCGCCGAAGGCGTCTCCGACCGCAATGCGGCCGAAGCCCTGCGCGGTGCTCGCGTGTTTGTCTCCCGCACGCACTTCCCCAAGGCCGACCCGGACGAGTTCTACTGGGTGGACCTCGTGGGCCTGAGCGTCGTGAACCGCCAGGGCGAGACCCTCGGCGACGTGATCGGCCTGCTCGACACCGGCCCGCATGCCGTGCTGCGCATCCAGCCCCCCGGCCTGACGGCACCCGTCAAGCCCGAGCAGGAGCGCCTGGTCCCCTTCGTGTCCGCCTTCGTCGATGACGTGAGCCTCGCCGAGCGCCGCATCACGGTGGACTGGGGTCTGGACTTCTGAGTCGCGCCGCCCACGGCCTTCTGCGCGTCCCGTTGCGCTCCTCGCATGCGCTTCGACCTCATCACCCTGTTTCCTGAGCTGTTCGCCCCGCATCTGTCGGTGGGCGTGACGCGGCGTGCCTTCGAGAGCCGCCAGGTCGACGTCCAGTTCTGGCCGCTGCGCGACTACGCCGAGGACAACTACCGTCGCGTCGACGACCGCCCCTATGGCGGCGGCCCGGGCATGGTCATGCTCGTGGAGCCGCTGGAGCGTGCGCTGGCCGCCGTGCGGGTGGCCCGCGAGGCGAGCGGGGTGGACGGCGGCGCGCCGCCGCAGATCATCCACTTCAGCCCCACGGGCCGCACGATGGACCAGGCCCTGGTGCGCGAGCTGGCCCAGGGGCCGGGCGCCGTGCTCCTGTGCGGTCGCTACGAGGGCATGGACCAGCGCTTCCTGGACCGCCACGTCACGCTGGAGGTGAGTCTCGGGGACTTCGTCCTGAGCGGCGGCGAGTTGCCCGCCCTGGCCCTGCTGGACGCCGTGGCGCGACTGCAGCCGGGCGTGCTCAACGACGCTGCCTCCCATGAGCAGGACAGCTTCTCCGACGGCCTGCTGGACTGCCCGCACTACAGCCGCCCCGAGGTCCTGCAAGGCCTGCCGGGCCAGACCGAGCCGCTGCCGGTGCCACCGGTGCTGCTCTCGGGGCACCATGCCCAGATCGCCCGCTGGCGTCGCGAGCGCTCGCTGGAGCTCACCTGGCGCCGTCGTCCGGAGCTGATCGAAGCAGCGCGGGCGGCCGGCCAACTCAGCAAAAAGGACGAGGCCTTCCTCAAGTCCTTGATTGAATGAGCTTTTCGGCTACAATCATGGGCTTTTCGCGATCCTCTACCGGGCGGAAGTGAGGTCAAGCAGGCGAGAGCCAGCGCTGACGTGCGGACCCAGACCTTGATGTGCTGAGTCAGCCTCTTCCAGGAATGCAGGCCAGTTCGGGCCGGTTCCAGTCAATTTCGGGTGCGCCGGCATGATCACCAGGAGATCGATGTGAATCTGATCCAGACCCTTGAGCAAGAAGAAATTGCTCGCCTGAACAAGACCATCCCCGCTTTCGCCCCCGGCGACACGGTGATCGTCAGCGTCAACGTCGTTGAAGGCACGCGCAAGCGTGTGCAGGCCTACGAAGGCGTCGTGATTGCCAAGCGCAACCGCGGCCTGAACTCCAGCTTCATCGTCCGCAAGATTTCGAGCGGCGAAGGCGTGGAACGTACCTTCCAGCTGTACAGCCCGCTGATTTCGTCCATCGAAGTCAAGCGTCGCGGCGATGTGCGCCGTGCCAAGCTGTACTACCTGCGTCAGCGTTCGGGCAAGTCCGCTCGAATCAAGGAAAAGCTGGCCTGATGGCCGGTCGTGGGCTGATCTTCGGATCGACCCGCGAGAGCCGCCCGGGTCGCAAGGCCCCGGCGGCTTTTTTCATGCCTGCAGCCGGGCCTTGCCCCCCGCGGTGATCGCCCGGCGAAGGCCCGGCGCTCTCGCGCTCATGATTCGCGTCCCGCGAAGTCCGTCACTCCCCTTGGCGACGTCGCGCCCGACACCGGACGCCTGATCGGGCGTCATTTCGGTTATGCTGCGGCAAACGTTTGCCCCAGTGCAGTTTCGCGAGCGTTCCGCGCCTCCCGGCTGCCTGCCGCCTTCCTTCCAGTTGAGACCTGCCACACCGTGAGCACGATCAAAGACGTTGCCGCCCTCGCGGGGGTGTCCTTCACCACCGTCTCCCATGTCCTGAACGAGACGCGCCCGGTCAGCGCCGAGGCGCGCCGGCGCGTGCTGGCGGCGGTCGAGGAGATCGGCTATCTGCCCAGCGCGGTGGCGCGGTCCCTGCGCAAGAGCGAGACCCGCATCATCGGCGTGCTCGTGCCCAATGTGCAGAACCCCTTCTTCGCCGAGCTGGTGTGCGGTGTTGAGGAGACCTGCCGCCTGGCCGGCTATTCGGTCTTCCTGTGCAATTCCGACAACGACCCCAAGCGCCAGCAGCAGTACATGCGCACGCTGCTGGAGAAGCGCATCGACGGGCTGCTGCTGTCGTCCGCGGGCGATGACGAGGCCCTGGCCCAGATCTTCCAGATGGCCCGCGTGCCGTCCGTGACCGTGGACCGCCTGGTGCCTGGCGCCCGTGCGGACCGCGTGAGCGTGAACAACCGCGAAGGCGCCGCCGCCGCCGTGCGCCACCTGCTGGAGCTGGGCCATCGCGCCGTCGGCTGCATCAGCGGGCCGGTGGAATTCGAGGTCGCGCAGGAGCGGATCGCCGGCTGGCGCGAGACCCTGCAGGCCGCCGGCATCGAGCCGCAGGCTCACTGGCTGATCCACAGCGACTTCAGCTCCCATGGCGGCTACGAGGCTGGCAAGCGCCTGCTCGGCGCCGCGCCTGAGCTCAGCGCCGTCTTCGCGAGCAACGACCTCATGGCCCTCGGCCTGATGCGTGCCGCCGCCGAGGCCGCGCGGCCCGTGCCGGCCAGCCTGTCGGTCGTCGGCTTCGATGACATCGAGCTGTCCGCCTATGCCTACCCCTCGCTGACCACCGTCGGCTGCTCCATCAAGGAGCTGGGCCGGGAGGCCGGGCGAGCGCTGCTGGCCCGCATCGAGCAGCCGCAGGCGACGCTGCGCGAGGTCCTGATCAAGCCCCAGCTGGTGCGCCGCGAGAGCACGGCGCCGCTGGCGGGCGGGGCTGCCGTCCCTCCGGCGAAAGCGGCGAAGGCGGCCAAGGCAGGGAAGGGCGCATGAAGCAGGCACGCATCGTGGTGGTCGGCAGCATCAACATGGACATGATTGCCCATGCGCGGCGCCTGCCACTGCCGGGGGAGACCCTGCCCGGTGAGGATTTCGAGATGGCCCCGGGCGGCAAGGGCGCCAACCAGGCGGTGGCGGCGGCGCGCCTCGGCGCGGCCGTCAGCTTCGTCTCGCGCGTGGGCACGCGCGTGCACGGCCGGGCGCTGATCGCGGCGCTGCGTGCCGAGGGCGTGGAGGCCGCGCAGGTGATCGAGGACGATGCGGCGCTGCCGGGCATCGCCGTCATCATGGTCGGCCGCGAGGGTGGCGAGAACAGCATCGTCTACATCCCGGGCAGCAACGCCGCGCTCGCCCCGGCCGACATCCAGCAGGCCCGCACGGCGCTGCAGCAGGCGCAGGTCGTGGTCGGTCAGCTGGAGGTGCCGCAGGCGGCGGTGCTGGAGGCGTTCCGCATCGCCCGTGAGCATGGCGTGTGGACGCTGCTGAACGCCGCACCGGCCCTGACCGTCGATCCCGCGCTGCTGGCGCTGACGGACAGCCTCGTGGTCAATGAGACCGAGGCGGCCCAGCTCGCCGGCCTCGCCGATGCCATTGCGTCGCCGGAGGCCACCGCCCGCACGGCGGCCGAGGTGCTGCGTGCCCGCGGCCTGCCCTGCGTGCTGGTCACGCTGGGCGCGCAGGGGGTGCTGATCGCCGATGCCTCGGGCCTTCGCCTCGTGCCGGCGCCGCGGGTGCAGGCCGTCGACACCGTCGGTGCCGGCGACACCTTCGTCGGTGGCGTCGCCACCGCCCTGGCGGAGGGCCGCACGCTGGACGAGGCCGTCCGGCTGGGCCAGGCCGCCGCGGCGATCGCGGTCAGCCGCGTCGGTGTCCAGAGCGCCATGCCCCGGCGCGACGAACTGGGTGCAGAATTCGCCGCACGGCAGTCCTGAGGTCCGCATGAGCACTTCCTTCCAGCCCCGGACCGTGATCTTCGATACGGACCCGGGCATCGACGATGCCATGGCCCTGTGGATGCTGGCCCGTCACCCGGCCCTGGACCTGCGCGCCATCACGACCGTCCACGGCAATGCACCCGTGGCCACCACGACGCGCAATGCGCTGGCGCTGGTCGACTTCTTCGGTCTCGACGTCCCCGTGGCGATGGGGGCCGACGATGCCCTCCTGCCGCGCCTGCAGCGCTTCTTCCCGACCCAGGTCCACCACGAGGACGGGCTCGGGGGCGGGGCGCCGCTGCTGCCGCCGACCAGCCGCCGGCCCGACCCGCGACCGGCCTGGCAGCTGATCTGCGACGAGATCAACGCCGCCCCGGGCGAGATCACGCTCGTGGCGGTCGCTCCGCTGACCAATCTGGCGCTGGCGCTGCGCCACGATCCGGGCATCGCCGCCAAGGTGCGCGAGGTCGTGCTCATGGGCGGTGCCTTCGGCCTGTATGGCCATGGCGGCAATGTGACCCCGGTGGCCGAGGCCAACATCATCAACGACCCCGAGGCGGCGGACCTCGTCTTCACCGCACCCTGGCCGGTGGTGGCCGTCGGGCTCGACGTCACCCAGCAGGTGGTGATGCCTGAATCGCTGCTGCAGTCGCTGAGCGGCCGTGCGGGCGCCGTGGGCGACTTCTTCTGGGAGATCACCCGCCACTACCAGCGCTACTACGACGGCCGCGACGCCATCGGCGGGCTCTATGCCCACGATGCGAGCGCCGTGGTGTACTGCGTGGCACCCGAGGCCTTCGAGCGGCGCAGCGGCCCGGTCCGCGTGGCGCTGGATGGCATCGCGCGCGGGCAGACCATCCAGGACCACCTCGGCCTCTTCGACGAAAGCCCCGAATCGCCCTGGCGCGGCTGCCCGGCGCAGCAGGTCTGCGTCGGCGTGGACGCACAGCGCGTGCGGGACGAGTTCACCCGCCTGTTCCCGCCCGCCGGGCAGGCCTCGACTTCCTGACCTTTCCCCATCTGACCGCCGGCCACAAGCCCGGCACTTCCGGAGACATCCCATGAGCCACACCACCGTTCTCAAGGCCCGCTGGATCCTGCCCATGACGCCGGGCAGCCAGGTGCTGGAGCAGCACGCCCTCGTCATCCAGGGCGAGCGCATCGCCGCGGTGCTGCCGCAGGCCGAGGCCACGACGGCCTACCCCGATGCCGAGCTGGTGGACCTGGGCCAGCATGTGCTGATCCCCGGCCTGATCAACGCCCACACGCACAGCGCCATGTCCCTGCTGCGCGGCGTGGCCGATGACCGCGCGCTGATGGACTGGCTGCAGAACCACATCTGGCCGCTGGAGAAGCAGTGGGTCAGCGACGACTGGGTCTACCAGGGCTCGCTGCTGTCGGCCGCCGAGGCCCTGCGCGGCGGCGTGACCTACCTGAACGACATGTACTTCTTCCCGAAGGCCATGGCGCGCGCCGCCGTGGACGCGGGCATCCGCGCGGGCGTGTCGATCAACGTCATCGACTTCCCCACCGGCTATGCGTCCGGGCCGGACGACTACATCGCCAAGGGCCTGGAGGCCTATGAGCAGTTCAAGGGCGAGCAGCTGCTGGACTGGACCAGCGCGCCGCATGCGCCCTACACGGTGTCCGACGAGACTTTCGTCAAGCTGCGCCAGCTCTCCGAGCAGCACGGCATGCAGATGCACTGCCACATCCACGAGACGCAGGACGAGATCGACGGCAGCCTGAAGCAGTTCGGCGTGCGCCCCCTGGAGCGCCTGCACCAGCTGGGCCTGCTGAACGAGCGCATGATCGCCGTGCACATGGTCCACCTGAACGAGGCCGAGATCGAGCTGATCGCGAAGCAAGGCACGCATCTGGTCCACAACCCCAGCTCCAACCTGAAGCTGGCCTCGGGCGTGGCGCCCGTGAAGGCGCTGGAGGCCGCGGGCGTCAACACCGTGCTGGGCACGGACGGTGCCGCGTCCAACAACCGCCAGGACATGTTCACCGAGATCCGTGCCGCCGCGCTGCTGGCCAAGGGCATCACCGGCGATCCGCTGACCGTCTCGGCCCGCACCGCACTGGAGATGGCCACGATCCGCGCCGCCAAGGCCATGGGCCGCGAGGCCGACCTGGGCTCGCTGGAAGTGGGCAAGCTGGCCGATGTCGTGGCCGTGTCGCTGGACGCGCTCGAGTGCCGCCCGGTCTACCACGCCGATGCGCAGCTGGTCTATGTGGCCGGCCGCGAGCACGTGTCCGACGTGTGGGTCAACGGCCGCCGCGTGCTGCAGCAGCGCCAGCTGACGACCATCGACGTGCCGGCGCTGCTGGACCGCACCGAAGGCATCGTCGCTCAGATGAAGGCCGGCCGCTGAGGCGGTTCCTCCTCGGCGTCGCCTGACGCGCAGAACGGCCAAGGCCCCGGCGGCTCCGTCATGGAGCGGCCGGGGCCTTGTGCCGTTCAGACGCGGGTCAGGGGCCGATCAGGCGCCCGAGCGGCCGGGGGTCAGTCCTTGACATGGCAGGCCTTGGCCACGCCACCTTGCGGGTCGCCGAAGGTCGCGTTGTTGCAGGGCAGGGACAGGTTGGCATCCTTCACCGAGTAGCCGCGGTTGGCGCCGTAGATCACCAGGTGGGCGCCGCTCACGCTGCAGGTGCCGCCTTCGCTCGCGCAGGTCGTGTAGGTCTCCGGGCTGACGTAGCAGGCCTTGACCGTGCCCGGGACCGGGTCGCCGAACGTCGCGTTGTTGCAGGCCACGGGGCCGGTCGTCACGCGCGAGGTGAAGCTGCTGCCCGCGCCGTAGACCACCAGGCGGCGGCCGGTGAAGCTGCAGGTGCCGTTCTCGGAAGCGCAGGCCGTGTAGGCCGTGCCCGTGACGTAGCAGCTCTTCACCTTGCCCGGCGTCGGGTCACCGAAGCTGGCGTTGTTGCAGGCCTGGCTGCCGTTGGCGAACTTGCGGAAGTAGGTCGAGGGGCTCCCGTAGCTCACCGCCCGCACGCCGGTGAAGGTGCAGGTGCCGTTCTCGTCGGCGCACTTGCTGGAGTCCGACGGTTGCGACGGCAGGCAGGCGGCGCCGACGGTGTTGAAGGCGCGGGTGACGTCGGTGACGTTGTAGCCCCGGTTGGAGGCCGAGCGCTCGACGCCGCAGACGCCGCCCTGGAAGTCCGTCGTCGAGGTCCAGTAGAGATGGTTGGCATCCGCGAAGACCTCGAAGGCCTTGCGCGTGGTCCAGCCCGCCGTGGTGGCCAGCAGGTAGAAGGCCTTGTTGTAGACGCCGCTGGAGTAGTGGACGTCCAGGCCGTTGTAGTACTGGCTGGTGTGGTCGATGGAGCGGCCGTCCAGCGGCGGGTTGTACATGTAGCGCAGGGCGCCGCTGCTCTTCATGATGTCGTAGCCGACCTTGAAGTCGTTGCTGCCGCGCATGTAGTACTTCGCGGCCTCGCCGGCCATGTCGGAGAAGGCCTCGTTGATGCCGCCGGACTGCCCGCTGTACTGCAGGTTGGAGTTCTGCTGCGTGTAGCCGTGGCTCACCTCGTGCGAGGTCACATCCAGCGACACCAGCGGATAGAAGGTGCTCGCGCCATCGCCGAAGTACATGGCCTGGCCGTCCCAGAACGCGTTCTCGTAGCTGCTGCCGTAGTGCACCTTCATCTGCAGCTTCTGCGTGAGCGGGCGCTGGCCGAGCCAGTTCTGATACATGTTGAAGACGACCCCGCCGAAGTAGTGGGCGTCATTCAGCGGCGAGTAGGCGCCGTTGATGGTCTTGACCGTGTTGCGCGGGCAGGTGAACTGGAAGGGCGTGGTGCCGCTCGTGCCGCCGTTGAGGTTGATGGTCGTCACGTTGGCGTTGTCCATCTGGCAGCTGGCCGTCACGTCCAGGTAGCCGTAGTTGACGCCGTACTCGTACTGCCCGGTCTTGGCATTGCCGCCGGGGCCGGTGGCGTTGTTGGTGGTGAGGCCTTCCCACTGCTCGAGCACCTCGCCGCTGTGGGCGTCGATCAGGAAGTGCGGCCGCGCGGGCTGCTTGCCGTGCACCATGAAGGACAGCGCCCAGACCAGCCGCGCGCGGCCCTGGCCGTCCAGCTTGATCCACAGCTGCGCTTCCTCCTGCGAGGCCTGCTGCGCGGCCGCGGCGCGTCCCCGGGCCAAGGCGAGTGCGGCCTGCTGGCTGAGGGTGGGGCGCACGCTCGGCAGATCCTGGCCGATCTGGCGGACGAGCTGGCCCTGCAGCGCGGGGGCGGCGGCGCCGGCATCCTGCTGCGCGACGATGGCCTCGCCCCACACCGGAATGCCCTGGTGCAGTTGCTGGTAGCGCGTGACGGTGCGACCGCTGGCGTAGGTCTTGCTGCGCTGGGCCTGCAGGTCCTGGGCGGCCAGCCCGAGGTGCGCGGGCAGGTCGACGGCGGCGCCGAGCGTGGCGGCCGGGGCGGGCAGCAGGCTGACGTCGACGCGCTGCGCCGCGAGCGCGGCCACGGAGCCCATCAGGAGCGCGGCCGCGGCAGCGCATGAGCGGAGCTGGCCGGCACGGCCCGTGCGGGACAGGGAGGTTTGAGTCTGCATGAGGGGATCTTTCAGGCCTCCAGGGCGCCGGAGGAGGAGCGGGATGCCGAGTCTGTGACAGTTGGATAACGCCGCAAATCAGTGTCCGGCACCATTATTGAAAGAGCCTCGTCGCGCAGCCTATCCCGGACTCCTGCGACGCACCGTGTCAGCTCTGACAGTTGTCGGGCGGGGGCGCGTGTGCGGCAAGGCGACGCTCGCAGGTGCCGGCCGCTCGCGGCCTGGCCGCCGGCGGGCCGCTCCCGAATGCCGGCCCGCCGATTCCTCGACGGTCCGGTGTGGACGCTAACGTTTGCGCGTCGATTTGAGCCGGGGCGGGGCAGGAATCGGGGTCAAGCCTCGGTAAAATCCCGCGCTTCGAGCCACCCGTCATGCCGCCGCCGTTTCGGTGCGGCGGGTGCGCCCCAACCCCACGCGATCCCGCGCGCACGTCCAGCATCCATGGCATCCTCCTCCAAGCACCTGACCCACTTCGAGGGCGGCAACGCTCTTTCCGCCTTCCGCGCCCAGGCCCTGCTGCCGCAGCTGCAGGCCATCAACGAGCGCATCACGGGCCTGGTGGCCCGCCACGTGCACTGGGTCTGGACGGATGCCGCGCTGGAGGCCGGCGTGCAGGACAAGCTGGCCGCGCTGCTGAGCTACGGTGAAGCCTATGCCGGCGGCGCTGACGGGCAGCTCGTCGTCGTGGCCCCGCGCCTGGGCACGGTCAGCCCCTGGGCCTCGAAGGCCACCGACATCGCCCACAACTGCGGCCTGGACATCCACCGCGTGGAGCGCGTCACCGAGTTCCGCATCACGCTCAAGTCGGGCCTGCTGGGCGGCACCAAGACGCTGAGCGAGACCGAGCTGCGCGCCTGCGCCGCGCTGCTGCACGACCGCATGACCGAGAGCGTGCTGTTCCGCCGCGAGGACTGCGTGCACCTGTTCGACGAGAAGACGGCCGAGGCCCTGGAGCACGTGGACGTGCTGGGCCGCGGTCGCGGCGCCCTGGACGATGCCAACAGCCGCTTCGGCCTGGCGCTGTCGGACGACGAGATCGAGTACCTCGTCAACGCCTTCACCGCCGCGAAGCGCAACCCGAGCGACGTCGAGCTGATGATGTTCGCGCAGGCCAACTCCGAGCACTGCCGCCACAAGATCTTCAACGCGAAGTTCACCATCGACGGTGTGGAGCAGGACCTGAGCCTCTTCGGCATGATCCGCAACACCGAGAAGCACTCGCCCCAGCACACGGTGATCGCCTACTCGGACAACGCCGCCGTCATGGAAGGCCATGACATCGAGCGCTGGATCCCCGAGGGCTACGACGCCGCGCCCAGGTACCACGCCCGTGCCGAGACCGCGCATGTGCTGATGAAGGTCGAGACGCACAACCACCCGACGGCCATCTCGCCGTTCCCCGGCGCCTCCACGGGCGCGGGTGGCGAGATCCGCGATGAAGGCGCCACCGGCCGCGGCGCCAAGCCCAAGGCCGGCCTGGCCGGCTTCTCGGTGTCCAACCTGCATCTGCCGGGCCTGCCCGAGCGCTGGGAGCAGGGCGGCGTCGGCAAGCCCGAGCACATCGCCAGCCCGCTGCAGATCATGATCGACGGCCCCATCGGCGGCGCCGCCTTCAACAACGAGTTCGGCCGCCCCAACCTCGGCGGCTACTTCCGCGTCTATGAGCAGGAAGTCGACGGCGTGGTGCGCGGCTATCACAAGCCCATCATGATCGCCGGCGGCATCGGCGCCATCCGCTCGGACCTGACGAAGAAGATCGAGTTCCCCGCCGGCACGCTGCTGGTGCAGCTGGGCGGGCCCGGCATGCGCATCGGCATGGGCGGCGGCGCCGCCAGCTCCATGGCTGCGGGCACCAACACGGCCGACCTCGATTTCGACTCCGTCCAGCGTGGCAACCCCGAGATCGAGCGCCGTGCCCAGGAAGTCATCAACCACTGCTGGGGCCTGGCCGACAAGAACCCCATCCTCGCCATCCACGACGTCGGCGCGGGCGGCATCTCCAACGCTTTCCCCGAGCTGGTCAATGACGCCGGCCGCGGTGCCATCTTCGACCTGCGCAAGGTCCCGCTGGAGGAGTCCGGCCTCGCGCCCAAGGAGATCTGGTGCAACGAGAGCCAGGAACGCTACGTCATGGCGATCGCGCCCGAGAGCCTCGAGATGTTCACGGCCATGTGCGAGCGCGAGCGCTGCCCCTTCGGCGTCGTCGGCGTGGTGACCGAGGCCCGTGAGCTGATCCTGGAAGACGGCCCCGGTGGCGAGCGCGCCATCGACATGCCCATGGACACGCTGCTGGGCAAGCCGCCCAAGATGCACCGCGTGGTGAGCCGCGTCCCGCGCAGCACCGCCGCGCTGGACCTCTCGCAGGCCACGCTGCAGCAGGCCGCCGTCGAGGTGCTGCGCCACCCGACCGTGGCGTCCAAGCGCTTCCTGATCACCATCGGCGACCGCACCGTGGGCGGCCTGAACCACCGGGACCAGATGGTCGGCCCCTGGCAGGTGCCGGTGGCCGATTGCGCCGTCACGCTGGCCGACTTCAAGGGCCTGCGCGGTGAGGCCATGAGCATGGGCGAGCGCACGCCGCTGGCCGCCGTCGATGCGCCCGCCTCCGGCCGCATGGCCGTGGCCGAGGCCATCACCAATCTGCTGGCCGCGCCCATCGAGCTCTCGCGCGTGAAGCTGTCCGCCAACTGGATGGCCGCCTGCGGCGAAGCCGGTGAGGACGCCGCGCTGTACGACACCGTCAAGGCCGTGGGCATGGAGCTGTGCCCGGCCCTGGGCGTGTCCATCCCGGTGGGCAAGGATTCGCTGTCCATGCGCACCAATTGGAGCGACGGCGGCGAGACCCGCCAGGTGACCGCCCCGGTCTCGCTGATCGTCTCGGCCTTCGCCACGCTCAGCGACGTGCGCGGCACCCTGACGCCGCAGCTGCAGGCCGGCGACACCAGCCTGATCCTCGTGGACCTGGGCCAGGGCCAGCACCGCATGGGCGGCTCCATCCTGGCGCAGACGCTGCAGCAGTTCGGCGGCGCCGTGCCCGACGTGGACGACGCGGCCCAGCTCAAGGCGTTGGTCGAGGCCGTCAACGAGCTGCGCGGCCAGGGCTGCCTGCTGGCCTACCACGACCGCTCCGACGGCGGCCTGTGGGCGGCTGCCTGCGAGATGGCCTTCGCCGGCCACCTGGGCCTGAGCCTCAACATCGACCTGCTGATCACCGAGGGCGACGGCGTCTCCGACAGCCGTGCCGATGTCGGCGATTCCAAGAACTGGGCCAGCCAGGTCAGCGCCCGCCGCGAGGAACTGGCGCTCAAGGCGCTGTTCAACGAGGAGCTGGGCGTGGTCCTGCAGGTCAGGACCGAGGACCGCGACGCCGTCCTGCAGGTGCTGCGCCAGCATGGTCTGTCCAAGCACTCGCACGTCATCGGCAAGCCCAATGACCGCGGCGTGGTCGAGGTGTGGCGCGATGCCAAGAAGGTCTTCGACGCCCCGCTGGAGATGCTGCACAAGGAATGGGATGGCGTGTCCTGGCAGATCGCCCGCCTGCGCGACAACCCCGCCTGCGCCGATGCCGAGCACGAGGCGGTGGGCCGCGCCGAGGACCCGGGCCGCCATGTGCACCTGAGCTTCGACCCGAAGGAGGACGTGGCCGCGCCCTTCATCGCCACGGGCGTCCGTCCCAAGCTGGCCGTGCTGCGCGAGCAGGGCGTCAACTCGCACGTCGAGATGGCCTACGTCAACGCGCTGGCCGGCTTCGACACCTTCGACGTCCACATGAGCGACCTGCAGACCGGCAAGGTCAGCCTGGCCGCGTTCAAGGGCTTCATCGCCTGCGGTGGCTTCTCGTATGGCGACACCCTGGGCGCCGGCGAGGGCTGGGCCCGCTCGGTGATGTTCAACCCGGTGCTGGCCGAGCAGTTCCAGGCCTTCTTCGCCCGCTCCGACAGCTTCGCGCTGGGCGTGTGCAATGGCTGCCAGATGATGGCCGCCCTGGCCCCGATGATCCCGGGCGCCGAGGCCTGGCCGAAGTTCACCCGCAACCAGAGCGAGCAGTACGAGGCCCGCCTGGCCATGGTCGAGCTGCTGGAATCGCCCAGCATCTTCTTCCAGGGCATGGCCGGCAGCCGCCTGCCGGTGGCCGTGGCCCACGGCGAGGGCTTCGCCAACTTCGCCCAGCGCGGCAACGCCGCCCAGGTGGTGCGCGCCGCCCGCTTCGTGGACAACTTCGGCCAGCCGACCGAGGCCTATCCGTTCAATCCGAACGGCAGCCCCGACGGCCTGACGTCCGTGACCACCGCGGACGGCCGCTTCACGGTCATGATGCCGCACCCGGAGCGCGTCTTCCGCAATGCGCAGATGAGCTGGACCTCCGGCGAGCTCGGCGAGCTCAGCCCCTGGACCCGCATGTTCCGCAACGCCCGCCGCTGGCTGGGCTGAACCGGATGAGCCGCGTGCTGCCGCCTTCGCCGGAGGAGGGCGGCGGCCGTGCGCCGGAACTCCAGCATTTCCGGGCCTTCGAGGCCATCGCCCGCCTGGGCAGCCTCACGCAGGCGGCCCAGGAGCTGGGGCTGACGCAGCCGGCGCTGTCCAAGGCGCTGGGCCTGCTGCGGCGCTACTACGGCGACGAGCTCTTCCTGCGCAGCAAGCAGGGCATGCGCCCCACGCCGCTGGCCCGCCGGCTGCAGGCGGACGTCCATCAGCTCGTGGGTCTCGTCGAACACCGGCTGCGGGCCCGCGCGCCCTTCGATCCCGCGCACTCGTCCCGCACCTTCCGCATCAGCTGCACGGAGGTCGGGGCCATCCACTTCCTGCCGCGCCTGCTGGCCGCGGTGCGCGACAGCGCCCCTGGCGTGCGCTGGGAGGTGGTGCCGCTGGCCGGCGAGGCGCTGGGCAGCCTGCTGGCGTCCGGCGAGATCGACCTCGCGCTGGCGGCCTTCCTCGAGATGCAGCCGGGCCTGTGCTCGCAGGCGCTGTACCGCGTGGGCCACCGCTGCCTGGTGCGTGAGGGGCATCCCCGCATCCGGCACGAGCTCTCCCTGGAGCGCTTCTGCGCCGAGAAGCACGTCGTGGCGGCCGTCAGCGACGTTCAGCATGCCTACCGGCGTGTCGAGCAGGCCATCGTGCAGGCGGCGGGCGAGGGCGCCATCGGCCTGCGGGTGCATTCCCTGCTGACGGCGCCCTTCATCGTGGCGCAGTCGGACCACCTCTTCACGGCCACCGAGCAGATCGCCCGGCAGATGGCGCAGCTGCCGGGCCTGCGCCTGCTGCCGTGCCCCTTGCCGCTGCCGCCCATCGTCGTCCATCAGTACTGGCACAGCCACCAGACGCAGGACCCGGCGGTGAGCTGGCTGCGCAGCCTCGTGGCGACGCATTTCGCCCAGCCCCTGGATCCCACGCCCCCCTCCCCACCGCCGCGCTGCGCCGGCCCGCACGCCGCCGTCGTGGATGCCGCAAGCGCACATGCCGCCCGGGCATGAGCGAGATGCCGCGCGGCACATCTTGCTTGTGCAGGGCGGGCGGTCGCGCTGCAATCGCGGCGCGACGGCAGTCGTACCTGAGGAGAGAGGGGGCCCGCCGCTTCCCGGCTTTCGGGGGCGGCCCGGCGGATGTGACCAAGGCATCCACCGGGTGCGGGTGAGGGAAGGGCAGCGAAGGCTGAGCCTTCCGGGGCGGGCCCCGCGGCAGGCGCTGCGGGGCCCCGTTCTTTCGTTGGCGTCAGGCGCCGGGCAGCACCGGTCCGACCTTGGGCAGGCGGATCTCGAAACGGCTGCCCCGGCCGGGCTCGCTGTGCAGGCTGATGTGGCCGCCCAGCACCGTGCTCACCAGGTTGTAGACGATGTTCAGGCCGAGGCCCGTGCCACCGCGACCCATCTTGGTGGTGAAGAAGGGGTCGAACGCGCGCCGCCGGACGTCCTCGCTCATGCCGATGCCGTCGTCCTCCACGACCAGCAGGTACTCCTGCGCCGACAGGCTGCGGGCACTGACTCGCACCCGTCCCTCGACGCGCCCCTCGAAGGCATGGACCAGCGCATTGAGCAGCAGATTGCCCAACACCTGGCCCAGCGGGCCCGGGTAGCCCTCCAGCGGCTCGTCCAGCGCGAGTTGTGACTCCAGCGCGTAGGGCGTGGTCTTCCAGCGGGCGCGCAGCAGGCTCATCACGTCCGCCACGACGGCCTCCAGCTGGTAGGGGCGCCGCTGCATGCTGGTCTGGTCGACGGAGAGCTGCTTGAAGTGGCTGACGAGCTCGCCGGCGGTGCCCAGGCCGCGCAGGAGGATGTCGCAGGCCGTGCCCGCCTCCTGCAGATAGGCCTCGAGCGAGGAGCGGCGCATCTGCCCGCTGCCGAACTCGGTGCGGACCTCCTGCGTGCGTTCCTGCAGCGTCGAGGCCGTGGTCAGGCAGTTGCCCAGCGGTGTGTTCAGCTCGTGCGCGACGCCCGCCACCATGGCGCCGAGGCCGGCCAGCTTCTCCGAGCGCAGCAGGCCATCCTGCGCGTCCTTCAGGTCCTGCAGCGCCTCACGCAGTTCCAGCGTGCGCTGCTGCACCCGCGACTCGAGCTCGGCATTGAGCTGCCGCAGCTGGTTCTCGGCGGCGCGCTGCGCACTGATGTCCCGGGCCACGCCGAGATAGCCGATGGCCTGCCCGTCGCGGCCGCGCACATGGCTGACGCTCAGCGAGACCCACAGCGCCCGGCCGTCCTTGCGCACATACGTCCATTCCCGCGTCTCGCTGCCCAGCTCGCGGGCCAGGAGCACGAAGGTGTCGAAGCCCTCGACGGCCGTGCCGCGCAGCCGGGAGAGTTCCGCCGCGCGCTGCCGCACTTCCTCCGCCTCATGCAGCATCGCCGGCGTGCGCCCGAGCAGCTCGGCCTCGGCATAGCCCAGCATGCGCTCGGCGCCGCGGTTGAAGAGCACGATGCGCCCGTCCATGTCGGTGGCGATGATGGCCACCTCCACCGCCGCGTCGAGCACGGCCTGCAGGCGGTCGCGGGCCGCCGCCAGCGCCTGCTGGGAGCCGCGCAGCGCGGCCTCGGCCTCCTTGGCGGCGGTGATGTTCCGACCCGTGCCGCGATAGCCCCGGAAGACGCCCTGCGCGTCGAAGAAGGGCACACCGGAGATGCTCACGTGGCGGATCTGGCCGTCCGGCGTGCGCTGGGCATATTCGAAGTCGCGGAAGGGCTCATGACGCGCCAGCAGGGCCTTGTGCTCCTCCCAGTCGATGCCGGGCAGCAGGGCGGGGGAGTCCCAGCGGCGGTGGCCCAGCACCTGGCTGGTCTGCACTTCCGTCGCTTCCTCGGCAATGCGGGAGACATAGGTGAAGCACAGGTGCTCGTCCTGTTCCCAGACCCAGTCGCTGGCGAGCGCGGCCATGCTGCGGAAGCGGGCCTGGGATTCCTCCAGCGCCTGCCGGGCCTGGTGGCCGTCGGCGATCTCGCGGGCCAGGGCCTCGTTGCGCTGCTGCAGGACGCGGCTCTGCCACACCAGCAGCGCCAGCAGCAGGCTCAGCACCGTCCCCGCACCCGCCGCCGAGAGCACCTCGGGCGATTGCCAGCGGAAGGGCTCGCTGGTCCATCCATCGACGGGTTGGCCCACCAGCAGCCAGCGCGCGCCTGGCACCAGCACGAGCTGCTGTGCCCGCTGTGCCTCCCGCAGCAGGGCCGCCTGGCCCCAGATCAGCCGCCCCGGCTCCTTGTTGCTCTGGGCCTCGGTGAGCGCGAGGCTCAGCTCCGGATGACCGGCCATCCCGGCATCCGCCATGAAGCGGTCCAGGTCCGCCACGACGGAGACCGTCCCCCAGTAGCGCGGCTCGGCGCCTTCGGGCGAGTTCAGGAACACGGGTGTGCGCATCACGAGGCCCTGGCCGCCCTGCACCAGCTGCACCGGCCCGGCGAGGACGGGGCTGCGGCTCTCCCGGGCCTGCTGCACCTGCCGCCACTGGCCCGGGAGGCTGCGGTAGTCGAGGCCGATCACCCGCTCGTTGCCGGCCCGGGGATAGACCATGCGCGCGACGTCGTCCGGCGCCGCGGTGAGGCTGCGCACCTGCGGGCTGAGCCGGATCGCCTTGTCGGCCAGCAGGGCGAAGCGGGCCTCCGTGATGCCGCCATCCAGCTGGATCACCGATTCCAGGGACAGCGTGTGGGCGAAGGTGTTGCGCGCCGCCAGCTCCAGGCGCCCGCGCAGGAGTTCGAGCTGCTCCGAAACCCGCTGGCGCTCCACCTCGGCCTGCTGCCGGGCATCGAGGCGGGCCAGCGTGGTGCAGACGAGAAGACTCAGCAGCAGGCTCAGCAGGACCGGCCAGTAGCCGGTGCCCAGGGCGATCCAGCCTCGCAGGGGGTGGCGTGGCGGGACCTCAGCCATGGCGGGGGGCCCGGGAGCGCGAACGAGGGAAAGCGGATGCCGGCATGCCGTACTGCAGCGAAGCCCTGATGCGTTCCACGGTATCACAGCCGCGGCCCGCGGGGGCTTCTTGTCCGTGCGGGGGGCAGTGACCCGCGCGGCGCCTCAATCGCTCGACGCCCCTAGCACCACCACCTGCCGTCGGGTCTTGCCCTTGTTCCAGAGCGTGAGGCTCACGCGCTCGCCCACCTGGCGCTTCTCGAGCAGCGTCAGCATGTCGTCGAGGTCGCCGAGCGGCTCGTCGTTGAGGGCCGTGATGACGTCGCCCTGGACGATGCGGCCGTCCCGCCCGCGGGTGAAGGCCTGCAGGCCGGCGTCGGCGGCCGGCGATCGCGGGCCGACGCCGACGATGGCCACGCCCTTGGGCAGCTTCAGGGCCTGGTGCAGCTGTGCGGAGCCCGCGGTCACGCCGATGGCCGGGCGGATGAAGCGCCCGTCCTTGATCAGGCGCGGCACCACGCGGTTCACCTCGTCCACCGGGATGGCGAAGCCGATGCCGGCGCTGGCGCCGCTGGGGCTGTAGATCTGGGTGTTGACGCCGATGAGCCGGCCGGCGGAGTCCAGCAGCGGGCCGCCTGAATTGCCCGGGTTGATGGCGGCGTCGGTCTGGATCACGCCGCGGATGGCGCGGCGGTTCACGGACTCGATCTCGCGATTGAGCGCCGAGACGATGCCGCGGGTGAGGGTCTGGTCCAGGCCGAAGGGATTGCCGATGGCATACACGCCCTGGCCCACGAGCAGGTCGCGGCTGGTGCCGATGGGGATGGGCAGCAGCTTCTCCCGCGGGGCCTCGATGCGCAGCACGGCAAGGTCACGGTCGGGGAAGGCGCCCACGAGGCGCGCGCCATAGCTGCTCTGGTCCGCCAGGGTGACGCGGGCGGCGTCCCCGCCCTGGATCACGTGGAAGTTGGTGACGATGTGGCCGGCGTCGTCCCAGATGAAGCCCGTGCCCGTGCCGCGGGGCACCTGCTCGACGTTGAGCGAGAAGAAGTCCCGCTGCGTATCCAGTGTCGTGATGTGCACGACCGAGGGCGAGACCCGGCGAAAGACGCTGATGTTGTTCTGCTCGACGGCATCCAGCGGCCCGCGCGGCGTGACGGGACGCGGCTGGGCCGGCACGCCGCCGCTCCACAGGATGCAGACGGCGAGCAGGGCGGCCGCGGGAAGGCTTCGCAGGCGTGGGAAGGTCAGGGCGGGCATGCGGAAGGAGGGAATGGCGTCAGGTCCGAGAATGGGAACAGGTCCGGATTATTCAAGACTTAGACTGCGCTCCGCGCTCCGACCCCTGTCACTCATTGCCGCATGAACCTGCCTCTGCCGACCGACGCCCGCGATGACCGCCTGGACGCCCTGCGCGGTGTCGCCATGGTCTGGATGACCGTCTTCCATTTCAGCTTCGACCTCCAGCACCAGGGCTTCTTCAAGGCCAACTTCTATGAGGACCCCTTCTGGACGCTGCAGCGCACCTGCATCGTGAGCCTGTTCCTGCTGTGCGCGGGCGTGGGGCAGGCGGTCGCGGTGTCGCAGGGGCAGGGCTGGCCGCGCTTCTGGCGCCGCTGGGCGCAGATCGCCGGGTGCGCGCTGCTGGTGAGCGCGGGATCCTGGTTCATGTTTCCGCGGTCCTACATCAGCTTCGGGGTGCTGCATGGCATGGCCGTGATGCTGATCGTGCTGCGCCTCCTGCTGCCGCGCCTGGGGCAGGGCGCCCTGCTGGCGCTGGCCCTGGCCTGCCTGCTGGTGCCGGTGTGGGCCCGTCATCCCGTCTTCGATACCCGTTGGACGAACTGGGTGGGCCTCGTGACCCACAAGCCCGTCACCGAGGACTACGTGCCGGTGCTGCCCTGGCTGGGCGTGATGCTGCTTGGGGCGGCGCTGGCGCGCTGGGTGGCCCCGCGGCTGGGCCCGCCGCGCCCGTCCGGGCGTCTGCGCGGTGGCCTGGCCCTGCTGGGCCGCTGGAGCCTGAGCTACTACATGGTCCATCAGCCGGTGCTGATCGGTGCCCTGATGCTGTGGCAGATGCGCTAGCGGGCTCGGGCCCGCCCGGCGCGCGGATGCCGGCCTGAGTCGCGGGCAGGCGACAATGGGGGGATATGAGCGCCAAACACATCCTCTTCGGCTTCCATGCCGTCACCGTGCGGCTGAAGACCGCCCCCCAGTCCATCACCGAGATCCATTTCGAGGGCTCCCGCCGCGACCAGCGCATGCGCCAGTTCCTCGAGCGCGCCCGCGAGGCCGGTGCCAAGCTGGTGGAGAGCGACGGCGACCGCCTCGCCGCGCTGGCGGGCAACAGCCGCCACCAGGGCGTGGTGGCGCGCTGCTCGGCCGTGGCTCAGCAGCACTCGCTGGACGACGTGCTGGACGGCGTGGACGGCGCGCCGCTGGTGCTGGTGCTGGATGGCGTCACCGACCCCCACAACCTGGGCGCCTGTCTGCGTGTGGCCGACGGCGCCGGGGCGCACGCCGTCGTGGCACCCAAGGACCACGCCGTGGGCCTCAACGCCACGGTGGCCAAGGTGGCCAGCGGCGCCGCCGAGACGGTGCCCTACCTGATGGTCACCAACCTCGCCCGGACGCTCAATGAGCTGAAGGAACGCAACATCTGGGTCGTCGGTACCTCCGACCAGGCCGAGAAGTCCATCTACGACCTGGACCTGAAGGGCCCCATCGCCCTGGTGCTGGGCGCGGAAGGCGAGGGCATGCGCCAGCTGACGGCCAAGACCTGCGACGAGCTGGTCCGCATCCCGATGCAGGGCGCGGTCGAGAGCCTGAATGTCTCGGTGGCGGCAGGGGTGTGCCTCTACGAAGCGCTGCGCCAGCGCCAGGCGGGCTCGCGATAATCGCGCTCATTCATGAATCAAACGAGTCGAAGCCCCATGACTGTCATCGAAGTTCGCCATCCCCTGGTCCAGCACAAGATCGGCCTGATGCGCGAGGCCGACATCTCCACCAAGAAGTTCCGCGAGCTGACGGGGGAGGTCGCCCGCCTGCTGGCCTACGAGGCCACGGCCGACTTCCCGCTGGAGACGACCACCCTGAACTGCTGGAGCGGCCCGACCGAGGTCGAGCAGATCGCCGGCAAGAAGGTCACCGTGGTGCCCATCCTGCGTGCCGGCCTGGGCATGCTGGACGGGGTGCTGGACATGATCCCCAATGCCAAGATCAGCGTCGTCGGCCTGGCCCGTGACCACGAGACCCTGCAGCCGGTGCACTACTTCGAGAAGTTCGTGGGTCACCTGGAGGAGCGCACGGCCCTGGTCGTCGATCCCATGCTGGCCACCGCCGGTTCCATGATCGCCACCATCGACCTGCTCAAGCGTCGCGGCTGCAAGGACATCCGCGCGCTCGTGCTGGTGGCCGCACCGGAGGGCGTCGCGGCGCTGACCCAGGCCCACCCGGACGTGCGCTGCTGGACCGCCGCCATCGACAGCCATCTCAACGAGAACGGCTACATCATCCCGGGCCTCGGCGACGCGGGTGACAAGATCTTCGGCACCAAGGAAGGCTGAGCCTCCGGGGCGCGCGCGAAGCGGCCTCTCCCCAAAGAAATCCCCAAGAGAAAAGGCGCCCGAGGGCGCCTTTTTTTTTGGACGGGGGCGAGGGGGCGGTCCCCCTCAGGTCCGTCACCGGCCGGGTGTCAGGCCTTCTTGCGGCGCACGACGCCGGCCAGACCCAGGCCCAGGCCGATCAGGGCCAGGGAGGCGGGTTCCGGCACGGTGCTGCCGCTGTACTCGACCACATAGCCATTGCGCTGGCCGGCATTGGAGCCTGGGCCGCCATGGTCGTTCCACAGGCCGAAGCCGGCCCAGTTGATGTGCACGAAGTTCTCGCCGCCGCAGCAGTTGTTGGGCTCGCCGGGCCCCCAGTTGGTGTAGGTGAAGGCCAGGCCGGCCTCGGGGCCCGAGCGCCAGGTCCAGGCATTCACCGCATTGCCGGCGTCCGAACCACCGATCCAGGCGAGCGCACCCTTGGCCGTGTTGGCGACAAAGGTGTTCTCGGCGGCCGAGGTGATGGTGACCAGGTAGCCGGTCATGCCCTGGTAGGACTTGGAGGCGGCCTGGCTGAACGCGGTCTGGGCGGTCACGGCGTCTGTGAAGTACTCGTAGTAGTGGCCGTTGGCGGCGTTGAAGACGGGAGCCGCGTGGGCGGATCCGGCGGCCGCGAGGGCCAGGGCCATTGCAAGCTTTTTCATGGTGTTTCCAAAGCGTGGTAGTTGACGAGCGGCCAGTATCGTCAGGCGCTGGCGGTTTCCGATCACCCGTGGTGAAGGGGTCCGGGGCGTCCTAACGTTTGCGAGTAGCAGCCCGGTATCACGCCCCGGATGACGCTGGCGGGTTCGCCACTTCCGGCCGTCACCGGCATGAAAAAAGGCGCCCGGAGGCGCCTTTGGCATGGCGGGGCGCGCAGCCCCGTCTGCAGTTCAGTCTCAGGCCTTCTTGCGGCGCACGACGCCGGCCAGACCCAGGCCCAGGCCGATCAGGGCCAGGGAGGCGGGTTCCGGCACGGTGCTGCCGCTGTACTCGACCACATAGCCGTTGCGCTGGCCGGCGTTGGCCGGGCCGCCGTGGTCGTTCCACAGGCCGAAACCGGCCCAGTTGATGTGCACGTAGTCTTCACCGCCGCAGCAGTTGTTGGGCTCGCCGGGTGCCCAGCTGGTGAAGGTGAAGGCCTGGCCGGCTTCGGGGCCGACGCGCCAGGTCCAGTTGTTCACGGCGGCGCCGTGGTCCGAGCCACCGATCCAGGCCAGCTGGCCGTTGGCGGTGCTGGCGACGAAGGTGTTCTCGGCGCGGCTGGTGATGGTGGTCAGGTAGCCGGTCATGCCCAGATACGTCTTCGAGGCGGCCAGGGTGAAGGCCTGCTCGGCGGTCACGGCGTCAGCGAAGTACTCGTAGTAGTGGCCGTTGGCGCTGTTGTAGACCGGAGCCGCCTGTGCGGCGCCTGCGGCCGCGAGGGCCAGGGCGAGAGCCAGTTTTTTCATGGTCGGATGGATGTTGGTGAAATGACGCCGCAGTATCGCCAGCGCTCCCAGGGGCGCCATCCCTTGTTGAAGGGGGGTCAGGTCATGCAGGCGGCACCAACGACGCCGCCGAGCAACACCATCCAGACCACCGACAGCCGCGTCCGCAGGCTCAGCAGCAGGGTGACCGCCACGAGAGCGATGGCCGGGAGCCGGCGCTCGGGCTGCTGCACATAGGGCGCTGCCAGCAGCCAGCCCGTGGCGATGATCAGGCCCAGCGTGAGCGGTTGCAGGCCCAGCGTGAAGGAGCGCACCCCGCGGTCCTCCTGGTGGGCGCGGGCCCAGCGGGTCGCCACGAGCACCAGCGTGGTCGAGGGCAGCATGATGCCGCCCATGGCCGCCAGCGCCCCGGCCAGGCCCGCGACCTGGTAGCCCAGCACCGCCACGAAGAGGATGTTGGGTCCCGGCGCGGCCTGGGCCAGGGCGATGGACTGGGTGAAGGTCTCGTCGCTCAGCCAGCCGCGGTCGCCCACCAGGTAGCGGTGCATCTCCGGCGCAGTGGTGATGGCGCCGCCGATGGCGAGGAGCGACAGCGCCAGGAAGTGCAGGAAGAGATCCAGCAGCATGTCAGTGTTCCGTCCGGTCGAGCCGACGGTAGACCAGCGCCATGCCCAGACCGCCCAGTCCCAGCACGATCCACACGAGCGGCCAGCGTAGCAGCGCGATGGCCCCGAAGGCGAGGGCAGCGAAGGCGAGGGCCGCGGGGCGGCCAAGCGGGTGCTTCTTCAGTGTGCCCAGCAGCTTCACGCCGGTCGCGAGGATCAGCCCGGCCGAGACGGCACCCATGCCGCGCAGCGCACCCTGGACCCAGGGCGTGTGCAGCCATTGGCCGGCCAGCGCCGTGAGGCCCAGCACGATCAGGCAGGGCACGACGAACATGCCGGCGAGGGCCGCAAAGGCGCCCCGCAGACCGAAGAAGCGGTCGCCGATCATCAGGGAGATGTTGACGATGTTGGGCCCTGGCATCACCTGGGCGACGGCCAGCATCTCGATGAAGTCCTGCTTGCTGAGCCAGCCCAGGCGCTCCACGAGCTCCCGTTGCGCCACGGCCAGCACGCCGCCGAAGCCCTGCAGGGCGAGGCGGTTGAAGGCGAGAAAGAGATCCCAGGGGCCGGCCGGCGCGGGATGCAGGGCCTCGCCGGGCGCCGTCATCAGCGCAGCGCCTTCAGGGCGTCGGGGTTGACGATGTTGCTCGGCTCGCCCCGGACGAAGTTCAGGACGTTGTCGAAGGCCGCGTCGAAGTAGAGCTCGTAGCTGTCCTGCTCCACATAGCCGATGTGCGGCGTGCACACGGCGTTCTCCAGGCGCAGCAGCGGATGGCCCTGCAGGATGGGTTCGCTCTCGAAGACGTCGATCGCGGCCATGCCCGGCCGGCCGCGGTTCAGCGCGGACACGAGCGCGCCCTCGCTCAGCAGCTCGGCGCGCGAGGTGTTCACGAAGAGGGCCGTCGGCTTCATGCGGTTCAGGTCGTCCAGCGTGACCATGGCGCGCGTGGTCTCGCACAGGCGCAGGTGCAGGCTCAGGACGTCGCATTGGGCGAAGAAGGCCTCGCGGCTCTCCGCGGCCGTGTGGCCGTCCGCCACGGCGCGGGCGCGGCTTTGCTCGCTGCCCCAGATCTGCACCTGCATGCCGAAGGCCCGGCCGTAGCCCGCCACCAGCTGGCCGATCCGGCCGTAGCCCCAGATGCCCAGCGTCTTGCCTCTCAGCAGCATGCCGATGCCGAAATTGGGCGGCATGGAGGCCGCCTTCAGCCCCGATTGCTGCCAGGCGCCGTGCTTGAGGTTGCCGATGTACTGCGGCAGCCGGCGCATGGAGGCCATGATCAGCGCCCAGGTCAGCTCCGCGGGGGCGATGGGCGAGCCCACGCCTTCCGCGACGGCAATGCCGAGCCGGGTGCAGGCCTCGACGTCGATGTGGGGGCCGACGCGCCCGGTCTGGGCGATCAGCTTGAGCTTGGGCAGCTTCTCCAGCAGCTGGCGAGGGAAGTGCGTCCGCTCGCGGATCAGCACCAGCACCTCGGCGTCCCGCAGGCGCACGGACAATTGCCCGATTCCCTTCACCGTGTTGGTGAAGACCTTGGCGTTCAGCGGGTCCAGCTTGCTCGCGCAGTGGAGCTTGCGGACCGCATCCTGGTAGTCGTCGAGAATGATGATATTCATGGCATGCTCGTGGCATTGTGCCTTCTAAATCAAGGCATTGGGCATGAGACTGCGAGCAATTCATTAGATTTTTGGCTGCTCGTCACGCGTCGTGACATCCGTCCGGGTTCACGGCGTGATGGCGGGTGAATACCGCTCATTTGGCGGGATCGATTCCGAGGGCGCTCCCTAAGATGGCTGGCAAGCGCAACTGTTTGCCTGCCCTCGCGGAAGCAGGCGCCTCGCCATGGACATGTCACAACCTGCTGCCGCCCTTCTGGACCAGGCCTCGCTGCCTGACAACGTGATCGCGCGCGCCCGCGCCGGCGGCATGCCGCTGCAGGAGCTGATGAGCGTGGCGCAGCAGTGGCAAACGGGAGGCCGGCTGAACGAGTGCCTGGCGCTCTATGAGGCCTGGGTCGAGAGCAACCAGAGCCCCCAGCGGCTCCTCGCCCTGTTCAACTGGGGCACGGTGCTGGGCGAGATGCGCCGCCATGCCGAGGCCGAGGCCGTGTACCAGCGCGCGCTGGCGCTGAATCCGGACTTTGCGCAGGCCAAGCTCAACCTCGGCCACCAGCTGGAGCACCAGGGCAAGACCGCGGAGGCCCTCGCGCAGTGGCAGGCGGTCTATGACGCCGGCGAGCTGATGGCCATTGGCGCCGAGCCGGTCGACCTGCGCCTGCACGCCCTGAACAATGCCGCCCGGTTGCTGGAGTCTGAACGGCGCCTGGACGAGTCCGAGGCGCTGATGAAGCGAAGCCTGCTGCTCAAGCCCGAGCAGGGGGACGTCCAGCAGCATTACGTGCACATCCGCCAGAAGCAGTGCGAGTGGCCCATCTACCAGCCGATCGGGGACGTGACGCACAACCAGCTGCTGGTCAACACCTCGCTGCTGGCCACCCTGAGCGCGACGGACGACCCGGCGATCCAGCTGATGGTGGCGCAGCGCTTCGTCAACGAGCGCGTGGTCAAGTACAAGGGCAAGCCCTTCCACCAGCTGCATGCCCGGCCGGCGGGCGAGAAGATCCGTGTGGGCTATCTCTCCGGCGACCTGCGCATGCACGCCGTGGGTCTGCTGACGCCCGAGCTCTTCGAGCTGCATGACCGCAGCCGCTTCGAGGTCCACGCCCTGTGCTGGAGCAAGGAGGACGGCACCGCCCAGCGCGCCCGCATCCTCAAGGCCATGGACCGCGTGATGCCGCTGGCCGGCGTCGAGGACCCGCAGGCCGCGCGGCAGATCGCCGAGGCCGGCATCGACGTGCTGGTGGATCTCCAGGGTCTCACCAGCGGCGCCCGTCCCAACATCCTGGCCTACCGCCCGGCGCCGGTGCAGGTGGGCTACCTCGGACTCCCGGCCACCTCGGCGCTGCCGGGGGAGGACTACATCATCGCGGACCGCTTCACGATGCCACCGGAGTACCTGCCGCTGTGCACCGAGAAGCCCATCTACCTGCCGCACTGCTACCAGGTCAGCGACCGCCAGCGCGAGGTGGCACCGACGCCGGACCGCGCCCGCTACGGCCTGCCCGAGGACGCCTTCGTCTTCTGCAGCTTCAACAACAACCACAAGTACACCGAGGAGATGTTCTCGGCCTGGATGCAGATCCTGCAGCGGGTACCGGGCAGCCTGCTGTGGCTGCTGGCGGACAACAGCTGGGCCGAGTCCAACATGAAGGCAGCGGCGCAGGCGCAGGGCGTGGCGCCGGAGCGCCTGCACTTCGCGCCCCGCGTGGCGCCGCCGGAGTACCTGGCCCGCTTCCAGCTGGCCGATCTGGTGCTGGACACCTTCCCCTACAACGCCGGCACGACCGCCAGCGACTGCCTCTGGATGGGCACGCCCATCCTGACGCGCTCGGGCCGTTGTTACATCTCCCGGATGGCCGGCAGCCTGCTCACGGCCGTCGGACTGCCCGATCTCGTGACCTATTCCCTGCCGGAGTACATCGAGCGGGCGGTGCAGATCGGGCGCCAGCCCCTGCGTGCGGCATCCTACAAGCGCTATCTGCGCGAGCAGGGCCGGCAGACGCCCCTGTTTGACATTCCGGCGATGGTGCGCGATCTTGAGCGCGAATTCGAGCGTCTGGTGCTCGAGCACCGGCGCAAGGCCACGGGGGGCTGAAGCCCCTGACGCCTGCTAGGAAGCCTCAGTGAGTCAGCGACACGATTCCTTCTTCGACGGCGGCCAGCCCTCCCGCGGGGCGGCGCTGCACCTGGCCGCGGCCCCCGAGCCGCAGGCCGGGCGCGAGCACGCCGTGCCGGAAGGGGACGCCGGAGATCCGCTGCTGCAGGCCCTGGTCTGGCTGACCCAGCACCACGGCAAGGCCCGCTCGCCCGCCTCGCTGCGCGCCTGCGCCCCCTCGGAAGGGCCGCTGGCGCCGAACCAGGCCATCCGCATGATGCGCGAGGCGGGCTACGAGGCCGGCATGCTCTCTAAGGGCCTGGCCGAGATCAACCCGCTGGTGCTGCCCGCCGTGCTGCTGCTGCAGGGCGGCGACGCCTGCGTGCTGGTGTCCCGGCGGGAGGTCGAGGGCCAGCAGGCCTACGAGGTCGTGTTCCCGGGCCCGGAGGCCAAGGCCTGCATGGTCGCGCAGGCCGAGCTGGAGGGTGAGTACAGCGGCTTTGCGCTGGTCGCCACGCCCAAGGAGGTCTCGCAGGCGGACCCCCGCCACCACACGCTGCTGACGGGGCAGGGCAGCCACTGGCTGTGGGGCACGCTCAAGCGCTTCATCCCCTACTACCGCGGCGCGATGACGGCGGCGCTGCTGAGCAATCTGCTGATGATGGTGACGGGCCTCGTCACGAGCGTCATCTACGACAAGGTCATCCCCCACCACGACGCCATGGCCACGCTGTGGACGCTGGCCATCGGCTCGGCCCTGGCGCTGATCTTCGACCTCTTCGCCCGCCAGCTGCGCGCGCACCTGATCGACCTGGCCGGCCGCAAGGCGGACCTGATCATCGGCTCCATGCTCTTCAAGCAGACCCTGCTGGTGCGCATGGAACACAAGCCCGCCTCGGCCGGCTCCTACGCCCACTACCTGGGGCAGGTCGAGACCGTGCGCGAGTTCTTCACCTCGGCCAGCATGTCCGTGGTGTCGGACCTGCCCTTCATCGTGCTCTTCGTGGCCATGACCTTCCTGATCGGCGGGCCGCTGGGCTGGGTGGTGGCCTTCGCGGTGCCCGGCCTCGTGCTGCTGACCTTCTTCCTGCAGAAGTACCTGCGCAACGTCGTGCGGGCCAACATGGCCGAGCAGGCCGAGCTGCAGGGCTCGCTGGTGGAGGTGGTGGAAGGGCTGGAAGACCTCAAGACGGCCGGCGCGGAGGGGCGCTTCCTGCACCGCTACGAGATCAGCAATGCCGTGGCGGCGGAGTCCGGCCTGCGCATGCGGGCCATGCACGCCTTCACGAACAACCTCACCATGACCATGCAGCAGGCCGTGACCCTGGTGATGCTGGTGTGGGGCGTCTACCTGATCCAGGACCGCGTCATCTCGGCCGGCGGCCTGATCGGCGCGGTGATGTTCGCCACCCGCGCCATCGCCCCGCTGGGCAGCGTGGTGAGCCTCACGGCGCGCTACCAGAGCGCCCGCGCCGCCATGCAGTCGCTGGACGAGGTCATGAAGAAGCCCGTCGAGCGCGCCTCGGACCGCAGCTACGTGCCGATGAGCCAGTTCAGCGGCCGCATCGGCCTGCGCGAGGTGGGCTTCTCCTATCCGATGACCGGGGAGCATCCGGCCCCCAAGGTGCTCAAGGGCGTGAGCCTGCGCGTCGAACCCGGCGAGCGCATCGCCGTGCTGGGCCGCATCGGCAGCGGCAAGTCCACCGTCCTGCGCCTGCTGGCGGGCCTCTACCAGCCGACCGAGGGCATGGTGGAGATCGAGGGCATCGACCTGCGCCAGATCGACCCTGCCGAATTCCGTGCCCATGTGGGCTTTGTGTCCCAGGAGCCCAAACTCTTCCACGGCACGCTGCGGGACAACGTCGCCATGGGCCGCCCGGACGTGGACGCCGCCCGCCTGGTGGAGGTGGCCAAGCTGACGGGCCTGGACCGGGTCGTGTCCGGCCATCCGCTGGGCTGGGATCTGCCCGTGGGCGAGATGGGCGGCCTGCTCTCCGGCGGCCAGCGCCAGATGGTGGCCCTGGCCCGCGCGCTGGTGAACCGGCCCAAGCTGCTGCTGATGGACGAGCCCACGAGCTCCATGGACGCCCAGTCCGAGATCCTCTTCCTGCGCCAGCTGCGCGATGCCGCCCAGCATTGCACGCTGCTGGTCGTGACGCACCGCCCGGCCGTGCTGGAGCTGGTGCAGCGCATCGTCGTGATGGACAGCGGCCGCCTGGTGATGGATGGTCCGCGCGACCAGGTCCTGGCGGCGCTGTCCGGCGTGCGTCCGGCGGCCCCGGACCCGGCGGCGGCCACCGCGGCCTCGAACCTGCACATGCACCCGGCTGCGCAGCCGGTGCAGCGCTCCCCGTCCGTCTGATGATCGAAAGAGGGCGCTGAGTGGCTTCTTCCTCCCGTGACGAAGGTCTGTTCCTGAGCAGCCTGGCCGCCGCCCAGGTGGACGAACCGCTGCCGCGCGTGATGTGGGCCGTCTACCTGATGCTGGCCGCCGTCGTGGCCGCGATCATCTGGGCGTCCCTGGCGCAGGTGGATATGGTCAGCCGCAGCGAGGGCCGCGTGGTGCCCGATGGCAAGGAGCAGATCATCGCCAGCCTCGACTCCGGCCTGCTGCGCGAGCTGCTGGTCAAGGAGGGGCAGCAGGTCGAGGCCGGCCAGCCTCTCGTGCGGCTCGACCCGACCCGTGTGGAGGCCCAGCAGAACGAGGGCGAGCTGCGCGAGCTCGCCATGATGGCGCAGGCGGCCCGGCTGCAGGCGGAGGCCAACGGCACGCCGCTGAAGTTCCCGGACGAGCTCAAGGCCGTGCCCGCACTGACGGCGGCCGAGACCCAGGCCTTCCAGGCGCGCCAGCGGCTGCTGGAGGAGTCCCTCGCGGGCATCGAGCGCAGCGCGGCCCTGGTGGGCAAGGAGCTGAAGGTGGCGCAGGACATGTCGGCCAAGGGGCTGATGTCCGACGTGGAAGTCATGCGGCTCACGCGCCAGGTGAACGAGATGCGGCAGTCCCGGTCCGAGCGCCTCGGCCGCTTCCGCCAGGAGGCCACGAGCGAGCTGGTCAAGCTGCAGAACGAGCTGGCGATGATGAAGCAGCAGCAGGTGGTCCGCAAGGACGCGCTGGACCGCACGGTGCTGCGCTCGCCCGTGCGCGGCTTCGTGAAGAACATCCGCATCAACACCATCGGCGGCGTGGTGCCCATGAGCTCCCCCATCATGGAGATCGTGCCCATCGGCAGCCGCATGCTCGTCGAGGCGCGCGTGAGCCCGGCGGACATCGGCTTCATCCAGGTGGGCCAGCATGCGGTGATCAAGCTCTCGGGCATCGACTTCAACGCGCTGGGCGGGCTCGAGGGCAAGGTCGAGCAGATCAGCCCGGACGCCATCGGCGAGGCCAATCCGCTGGGCGGCGACGGGCGCTACTACCGCACCCTGATCCGCGCCGAGCAGAACAACATCCGCTACAAGGGCGAGACCCTGGCCATCATCCCCGGCATGACCGCGGCGGTGGAGATCAAGACCGGCGAGCGCTCGGTGCTGAGCTTCCTCATGCGCCCGATGATGCGTTCGCGCGAGGCCCTGCGGGAGCGCTGAGCCCCGGCACGGGGTCGTCCACCGGCCGGCAAGCCCTCGAGAAGCGGGGTTTGGCGGCGGCTTTTCCCGCTCAAGTTCCCGGCCGCCCTGTGGTCCAGTACAGGCATGAGCAAGACCTGTCTGAACTGCTGGGGAGCCTGAGGCCATGGCAATGCTGCGCATCCTCGTCCTGGGTCTGCTGCTGGGCAGCGTCACGTTCGCCCGCGCCCAGGGCCGCTGCAACGAGGACGACACCAACACCCCGGCCGCGCAGAAGGCGGCAAGCCAGATCGTGATCAGCGATGCCGACCCGCGTTCGCAGATCCAGATCCTCGTGGACCGGGCCCTGGCCCGCAGCCAGTCCGTGGGCATGGTCAAGCTGCTCGCGCAGGCCGCCCGCGACGACTGGGAAGAGGTGAGCCAGGCCAACAAGCCGCGCGCCAGCCTCGACATGCAGACCAACCAGATCGGCTCCTCGACGGACGGCGTGAGCGGTGGCAGCGGCCTGCAGGGCCGCGTCGGCCTGAGCGTGAGCACCACGCTGTTCGACTTCGGTCGCAACCGGCAGCTGGCCGGCTGGCGTTCGCAGCTGGCCGAGGCGGCGCGTCAGGGCTACTTCAATGCCGAGCAGCAGCTCGCGCTGCAGACGGTGTCCCTGGCGCTGGACCGTGGCCGCTACCTGCTGCAGGCCCAGGTGTACGCCCAGTACGTGCGCCGCATGGCCTGCCTGGTGGACTCGCTGGAGACCATCGTCAAGGCCGACAAGGGCCGCGCCAGCGAGCTGGTGCAGGCCCAGAAGAACCTGCTGCAGGCGGACCTGGCGGTGGAGGCCACGATGTCCGCCCTGCGCCAGACCGAGACGCGCCTCAAGCGCTTCGTGGGGGACGAGCTGCCGCCCAGCGCCAGCTTCTCCAACCTGCTCACGCGCGTGCCGGAGCTGGAGGACATGCAGAAGGACGCGATGAGCGCACCGGACGTCATCCAGCTCGAGGCCCAGGCCCGCGCCCAGGGCAGCTACGTCGAGAGCGTGCGTGCCAATGCCAAGCCGCAGGTCAATGCCATCGCCAGCACCAGCGCCAGCGCGGGCGTGACCCGCGTGCGCGACTGGGCGGTGGGCTTCAGCGTCAATGTGCCGCTGATGCAGCCGGGGCAGGACGCCTCCGTGAATGCCGCCACCAAGCGCGCCGAGGCGGCCCGTCTCCAGCGCGAGGACGCCCTGGAGACGCGCCGCTACCGCGTCGTCGACGTGCATGAATCGGCGACCTCCGCCTTCGACCGCGCCCGCCGGATCACCGAGATTCTGCGCAACAGTTCACAGCTGCGCACCGCCACGCTGCAACAGTGGCAGCAACTGGGCCGCCGTTCCCTGTTCGATGTGATGGGATCGGAGTCAGACTACTACTCGCTGCGCATCGCGCACGTGAACGCCATCTTCGACGGGCAGCAGGCCGTGGCCATGCTGTGGTCGATGGGGCGCGGCGTGATGGCGCCGCTGCGCTGAGTTCCCGCCTTCTACCGCATCCAGGTTCAGAGACACACCATGGCAAACATCCTCGATACCGGCGTCAAGCTCGTGAAGAACGTCGGTCGCTACAACATCGGCGCCGGCTCGCTGGCCGAGCTGCGCGGCCTGCTGGACGGCCGCCGGGCGCTGGCGAAGGCCCAGGGGCAGGGCGGGGCGGTGGTGTTCCTGGTGGACGAGTTCTTCGCCCGCCAGCGTGATGTCGCTGCCCGCCTGGGCGTGACGGACGACGACGTGCTGCAGTTCGTGCACACCGCGCATGAGCCCAAGACCGAGGGCATCGACGCCCTGGTCGCGAGCCTGCTGGATCGCGGCCTGAGCCAGCCCGCCGCCGTGGTGGGCATGGGCGGCGGCATCACCATGGACACGGCCAAGGCGGTGTCCAACCTGCTGGGCAACGGCGGCCAGGCGGCCGACTACCAGGGCTGGGACCTGCTCAAGCACCCCGGCGTCTTCAAGGTCGGCATCCCGACCGTCTCCGGCACCGGCGCCGAGGCCACCCGCACCTGCGTCATGACCAACGAGGCCACCGGCCTGAAGCTGGGCATGAACAGCGACTACACGGTCTTCGACCACGTGATCATGGACCCGCAGCTGACGGCCACCGTGCCGCGCAACCAGTACTTCTACACGGGCATGGATGCCTACATCCATTGCATCGAGTCCCTGGCCGGCAGCTACCGCAACGCCATCGGCGACGCCTACTCCCGCGAGACCATCAACCTCTGCCGCCAGGTCTTCGGCCAGGGCGACATGATGGCCCCCGAGAACCGCGAGCGCCTGATGGTGGCCTCCTACCTCGGCGGCTGTGCCATCGCGACGAGCTACGTGGGCCTCGTGCACCCGCTGTCCGCCGGGCTGTCCGTCGTGCTCGGCCTGCACCATTGCGTGGCCAACTGCATCGTGATGCGCGCCATGGGCGACTTCTATCCGCAGGCCTACGACGAGTTCTGGGGCATGGTGGATGCGCAGGGCGTGGAGATTCCGAAGGGTGTCTGCGCGGGCCTGGACGCGGCCGGTTTCGAGGCCCTCTACAAGGCCTCCATCGTGCATGCCAAGCCGCTCACGAACGCGCTGGGCGAGGACTTCAAGGCACGCCTGACGCCCGAAAAGGTGGCGGATCTCTTCCGCCTGATGTAAACAGCGATCGACGCCATCTGCGCAAGACCACGGAGACACCATGCCAGGCTATGAAGTGATGGGCCCAGAGGAGCTGGCCGAGATCCAGGACATCTTCGCCCGCGGCGCCATCCTGTTCCGCCACGGTTTCGATGCCCTGCGCGGGGACTGCTACAAGGTCCGCGAGTTCGAGCAGGCCTTCGCCAGGACGATGGGCTCGCCGCATGCGCTGGCCGTGTCCTCCGGCACCGCGGCGCTGCGCGTCGGGCTGGCGGCGCTGGGCATCGGCGCCGGCGACGAGGTCATCACCCAGAGCTTCACCTTCGTGGCCACCGTCGAGGCCATCATCGAGTCGCGAGCGACGCCGGTCTGCGCCGAGATCGACACCACGCTCAACATGGATCCCGAGGACCTGAAGCGCCGCATCACGCCGCGCACCAAGGCCGTCATCGTGGTCCACATGCTCGGCACGCCCTCGCGCCTGCCGGAGATCAAGGCGATCTGCGACGCGCACGGCATCGCGCTCATCGAGGACGCGGCCTGGGGCTGCGGCGGCTCGCTGAACGGCCGGGCCCTGGGCAGCTGGGGGCGCCTGGGCACCTTCAGCTTCGACTTCGCCAAGACCATGACGACGGGCGAGGGCGGCCTCGTGCTCTTCCAGGAGCAGGCCGACTGGGCCCGCGGCGCCGCCTGGCACGACCATGGCCACGAGAACAACCCCGCCGTGCCGCGCTGGGAGGACACCCGCGCCAGCAGCGGCTTCAACTTCCGCATGATGGAGCTGCAGGGCGCCGTGGGCCTCGCGCAGCTGCGCAAGCTGCCGGACATCGTCACCGCCCAGCGCCGCAACCGCGACCAGCTCTGGAACGCCATCCGCGACCTGCCCGGCATCACGCCGCGCGAGGTGCCCGCGGGCAGCTACGAGACGGCCGATGCGCTCGTCTTCTTCGTGCCGGACAACGCCGCCGCGCGCCGCTGCCGCGAAGCCCTGCTGGCCCGCGGCCTGGCCACCAAGATCCTGCCGGAGGCCTTCACCTGGCACTTCGCCGGCACCTGGACGCACATGCCCGAGCTGGCCGGTGCCCACGGCGGCGACCTCTCGCAGGCCTTCCCGCAGTCGGCCGCGCTGCTGTCGCGCGCGGTGTCGCTCCCGGTGGGCGTGAAGCTGCGTGAGGACGCCCCGGCCCTGGCCCGCCAGGCGCTCCTCGAGGCGCTGCAGCCGCAGGAGGTGAACGCATGAACGTGAAGCCGCTGGTCTCGGTCATCGTGCCGGTCTTCAATCAGGAACGCTACATCGGCCGCTGCCTGCGCTCGCTGCTGAACCAGACCCTGCACAGCGAGCAGTACGAGATCATCGTCATCGACGACGGCAGCACCGACCGCACGCCCTATGCGCTGGAGCTCTTCCACGACGCCATCGTGCCGCTGCGCAACGAGCGCAACCAGGGGCTGCCGGCCTCGCTGAACCGCGGCATCCGCGCCGCCCGCGGCGACTTCATCGTGCGGGTGGACTCCGACGACTACGTCAACGCCAACTTCCTGAACATCCTGCACTTCTTCCTCGACCAGAACCCGCGGCACGACGCCGTGGCCTGCGACTACCTGCTGGTGGACGACCACGAGCAGGTGCTGGAGCGCGTGAACTGCATGGACGAGCCCATCGCCTGCGGCATCATGTTCCGCAAGGCCCACCTGATGGAGACGGGCCTCTACGACGAGAGCTTCCACCGCCACGAGGAGCGCGAGCTGCGCATCCGCTTCGAGCAGAAGCACCACATCGCCCGGCTGGAGCTGCCGCTGTACCGCTACCGCCGCCACGACCACAACATCACCAACGACCTCGACGCCATGGAGCTGCACCGCCAGCGCCTGATCAGCAAGCACGGCGTCGACGGTTCCACGGCCAGCTCGGCCGCCCGCAGGAGCATGCAATGACCGCCTCGGTGACCCTCGGCAAGCGCCGCCTCACCCCCGACAGCCGCCCCTATGTGATCGCCGAGATCGGCGTCAACCATGAAGGCTCCCTGGACCAGGCCAAGCGCCTGATCGAGCTGGCGAAGGAGGGCGGCGCGGACGCCGCCAAGTTCCAGAGCTACAAGGCCGAGACTCTCGCCTCGAAGCACTCGCCGTTCTACTGGGACATCAGCAAGGAGCCGACGCGCAGCCAGTTCGAGCTCTTCAAGAAGTACGACCGCTTCGGTCCGGACGAGTACCGCGCGCTGGCGCGGCACTGCGAGCAGGTGGGCATCGACTTCCTCTCCACGGCCTTCGACGATGCCGCGGTGGAGTTCCTCGATGACCTGATGCCCTTCCACAAGATCGCCTCCGCCGACCTCACCAACGTCCCCTTCCTGCGCAAGATCGCCGCCAAGGGCAAGCCCGTGGTGCTGTCCACCGGCGCGTCGACGCTGGGCGAGATCGACATGGCCGTGCAGACCCTGCGTGCCGCCGGCTGCCGCGAGCTGGTGCTGCTGCACTGCGTGCTGAACTACCCCACGCCCAATGCCCAGGCGCATCTGCGGATGATCAAGGGCCTGCAGCGCGCCTATCCGGAGCTGCTGATCGGCTACTCCGACCACACGCTGCCGGACGAGGCCATGTACCCGCTGATGAGCGCGCACCTGCTGGGCGCCGTCGTGCTGGAGAAGCACTTCACGCACGACAAGACCCTGCCCGGCAACGACCACTACCACGCCATGGACGTGCATGATCTGCGCCGCTTCATGACGGCCCTGGACACGGTGCATGACCTGCTGGGCGAGAGCGATCACAAGCAGCCCACGCCCACCGAAGGACCGGCCCGCGCGAATGCCCGCCGCTCCATCGTGCTCACGCGCGACGTGGCTGCGGGCGAACGGCTCACCGAGGCCCATCTCACCTACAAGCGCCCTGGCACCGGCATCAGCCCGCTGCATTGGGACGACGTGCTCGGCCGGCCCGCGCTGCGGGCGCTGGAGTCCGACCACGTCCTGCAGTGGGCGGACCTGGGGCAGGGCGGCTGAGACGATGGGCGAGCCCCGGCCCGGACGCGTGGTCGCGCTGGTGCAGGCGCGCATGGGCTCGAGCCGCTTTCCCGGCAAGATGCTCGCGCCGCTGGCCGGGCGGCCGCTGCTGGCCTGGGTGCTGGAGCGGCTGAAGCGGGCGCATCGCCTGGACGCGCTGGTGCTGGCCACCACGGACCTGCCGCGTGACGCCGCGTTGGTGGCGCTCGCGCAATCCCTGGGTGTGGCGACCTTCACCGGCAGCGAGTCCGACGTGCTGGGACGGTTCAGCCAGGCGGCCCGGCAGTTCGAGGCCGACACCGTCGTGCGGGTCTGCGCCGACAACCCCTTCATCGACGGCGCCGTCGTGGACGAGCTGGTGGAGTTCTTCGCCGCCAGCGACTGCGACTACGCCTGCAACCACCTCGACCGCCTGGGCAGCGGCTATGCGGACGGCTTCGGCGCCGAGATCCTCTCGGCGGCGCTGCTGCACCGGCTGGACGCCCGCTGCACCGAGCCCCGCCATCGCGAGCACGTCACGATCGCCGTGTGGGACGAGGGCGCCCCGTGGCGCAAGGCCGCACCGCCCGCGCCGCCCGCGCTGGCCCAGCCCGCCATGCGTTTCGATGTGGATGAACCCGGCCACCTCGCGGCCCTGGAGGCGCTGGCGCTGCGCCATGGCCTGGGCCTGCACAGCACCGCCGCCGAGGTGGTCGCCGCGCGACGGAAGGGCGCCGTGGCCGCCTGAGTGCGCCGCCCGTTCCCCCAGAGCCGCTCAAAGGGCGGCTTTTCCCCTGCTTTTTGCCCTAAAGAAGGGGCGTGAGCTGCCTACAGTGGCATCTCATCCCATGGATCCCGTGGCACAGTGCAACGGGGTCACGCACCACTGGACAAGGGCAGGGCGGCTGTGCAGATTCAGGCCATGAGCAGCAAGACCATCACCGACACCGGCGAGCGACGCGTCGCCGCCGAGATGCAGGCCTGCCTGGAGCGCCTCTTCCCCCTGCCGCGCTGCCTGGCCGGCGAGGCCAACCGCGCCACGCTGCGCGGCCTGCAGGCCATCGCGCCCCTCTCGATCCAGGAGATTCCGAGCGGCACCGCGGTCCACGACTGGACCGTGCCGCCCGAATGGTCGGTGCAGGAGGCCTGGATTGCCGACGCCCGCGGCCGCCGCCTCGTGGACTTCGCCGACCACAACCTGCATCTGGTGAGCCACAGCTGCCCCGTCGATGCCTACATGGACTGGCCGGCGCTGCAGCCGCACGTGCACACCCACCCGGAACTGCCGGAGGCCATTCCCTACCGCACCAGCTACTACCAGCGCAGCTGGGGCTTCTGCGTCACGCAGGCGCAGGCCCAGGCGCTGGCCGCCGCGCCGGGCCCGCTGCAGGTGCGGATCGACAGCGCGCTGACGCCCGGTGCGATGAGCGTCGGCGAGCTGCTGCTGCCGGGGCGCCGGGCGCAGGAGATCCTGCTGTCGGCCTACATCTGCCATCCGTCCATGGCCAATGACAGCCTCAGCGGCGCCGTGCTGCTGGCCTTCATCGGCCGCCACCTGGCCTCGCTGCCGGACCGCCAGTACAGCTACCGCCTCGTGTGGGTGCCCGAGACCGTCGGCGCCGTGGCCTATGCCGCCACGCATGCCGAGGCCATGCGCCGGGTCGAGATGGGTCTCGTCGTGACGACCGTCGGCGGTCCCGGCCCACTGGGCTACAAGCGGACCTTTGACGACCGCCATCCGCTGAACGCGATGATCGAGTCCGTGCTCCGCGAGCGGGGCGACGATTTCAAGACCTACCCCTTTGACATCCACGGCAGCGACGAGCGCCAGTGGTCCTCGCCGGGCCTGCGGATCCCCACCGCCACGATCTGCAAGGACCGCTACTACGAGTACGCCCAGTACCACAGCTCGCTCGACGACCTGCGCCTGGTCAACGGGGCGCAGATGGCCGAGAGCCTCGATGCCTACGTGCGTCTGATCGGCACGCTGGAATCGCGCGAGCTCTATCGCAACACCGTCGGCGCGGGCGAGGTCATGCTGTCCCGGCACGATCTCTACCCCAAGAGCGGCGGCGCGCAGCGGCCGGAGCTGGGCGGGCGCAGCGAGCTGGACCTCATCCTGTGGCTGCTGTGGCATTGCGACGGTCACACCAGCCTGCAGGACATCGCCGTGGCGCTGGACGTGCCGCTGGCACGCCTGCGCGAGCTGGCTCAGCGGCTGAGCCAGAAGGGCGTGCTGGCCCATGTCTAAGCTCGACCTCCAGCCTTTCGAGGACCTCGCCGCCTGGGACGCCCTGGTGCAGCGCTCGCCGCAGGGCAGCCTGTTCTGCGAGAGCTGGTTCGCCGAGGCCGCCCGCGAGCCGGTGCAGCGCTTCGCGGTGATGCAGAAGGGCACGCTCAAGGCCGGGCTGTGCCTCCCGCTGGCCGCCGACGGGCGAGGCGTGATCGCCCCCGACCTCACCATCTATGCCGGCCTGCTCTATGACCTGGACGCCGGCCGCCAGCGCGTCAAGCGCCGGCATGACGAGTTCCAGATCGCGGAGTTCGTGGCCGCCGAGCTGGCCACGCGATTCGAGCGCGTCGAGCTGCAGCTGGCGCCTCAGATCGAGGACCTGCGCCCCTGGCTGTGGCATGACTATCACGGGCCCGCCGGCGGACGTTTCCAGCTCGACCTGCGCTACACCACCGTCCTGGACATCAGCAGCCTGCAGGGCGTGGGCGGCAGCGAGAGTGCCGCGCAGGCCAGCACGCTGTTCGCCGAGATGGAGACCGTGCGCCGTTACAGCGTGCGGGAGGGCTGGAAGAAGGGCGGCCGCGTCGAGATCGTGCATGACAGCGCGCCGCTGATCGACTTCTACCGCGCCCTCATGAGCGCCCAGGGCCAGCCGCCCGAGGAGCACCGTCTGCAGGCCATGGCCGGCGTGATGCAGGGCTTGATCTCCCGCGGGCGGGGCGCCATCTTTCATGTGCTGGACGCCGAAGGGCAGCTGCTCTATGCCGTGGGCTATGGCTGGGACGAGCGCCGTGCCTACTATCTCTACGGCGCCGGCAGCCCGGACCGCAGCGCGCCCTGGCAGGGCACGCTGGCGCACTGGGTGGCGTTCCAGTACCTGGCCCAGGAGCATGGGCTCAGCGAAGTGGATCTCGAAGGCGTGAACAGCCCGCAGCGCGGCTGGTTCAAGCTGGGCTTCGGCGGGGACCTCGTGTCCTACGCCTGCATTCGCAGGGGAGAGCAAGCATGAGCGACACCAGCCGCCACAGGCTCGAACATCAACTGGCGGAGCTGCACCTGCGCGAGCATGCGGTGCTGCTGGGCAACGGCACGACGGGCCTGGCCCTGCTCATGCGGGCGCTGGGTCTGCAGGATCGCCAGGTGGCCGTGCCGGACAGCGTCTGCCTCAACGTGCCGCTGGGGCTGCGCCTGGGCGGCGCGGTGCCCGAGTACCTGGACAACCAGTGGAGCGATCTCGGCCTGGCCGTCGCCGCCCTGGCCGTGCCAGATCCCGCCCGGGGCGCCCTCCTGGCCGTGCATGGCTACGGCCAGGTGAGCGACATGGACCCGCTGATCGCCGCTGCGCACCGGCAGGGCCTGCCTCTCCTCGAGGATGCCTGCCTGGCCATGGGCGGCACGCACCACGGCCGGCCGGTCGGCAGCTTCGGGCTCGCCTCGGTGATCAGCTTCGGCGCCGGCAAGCCCCTGAGCCTGGACCATGGCGGCGCGGTGCTGACCGACGATGCCGCGCTGGCGGCCGAGCTGCGGGCGCTGGACGCCGCCTTGCCGGCCTTCCGCGAGGCGGCCCAGGCGCGGATCGATGCCCTGGGCTCGGCCCACACCCGCCTCTACAACCGCTGCTGGCCGGACGAGATCGCCAGCGAGGCGCCCGCCTACGCCGCCGAGCTGCTCGCCTCCGGGGACGCCTTCCTGCACCGCTTCGACCCCCGCCGCGAGGCGCCGCTGCAGGCCCTGCTGCCGCGCCTGCCTGCGCTGGTGCAGCAGCGCCGGGAACAGTTCGAGCGCCTGCGCCAGCTGCTGCGGCCCCTGGAGGGCGAGGCCCTGCAGGTGCTGCCGCTCACGCCGGGCGCCGTGCCCTGGCGCCTCAACGTCCTCATGCCCCATCGCCACGAGGCCCTGCAGGCGCTGCATGCACAGGGCCTGCACGCCAGCAGCTGGCATCCGCGCGCCAGCGCCTTCCTGCCCGGCCCGGGCGCGGAGGCGGCCCACCCCGTCGCCGAGCGGCTGGGCCAGGAGATCCTGAACCTCTGGGTGGACGAGCACGCCACCCCCGCCTACTTCCAGGACGTGGTCCGCACGCTGGCGGAGCACCTGTCTTCCCGGGTCAGGCATGACCTGACCCTGCCGGCCTGACGACGGCCGGCCCGACCCGATTCCCTGCATTCCCGGAGCCTCACGACCATGGACAAGCTGCCCATCTCCGTCACCATCTGCACCTACAACGAAGAGCAGGACATCGGCGACTGCCTGCGCAAAGTCTTCGCCAACCATCCGGCCGAGGTCATCGTCGTGGACGGCGGCTCGACGGACCGCACCGTGGAGATCGCCACCGCCGCAGGCGCACGGGTGATCCAGCCGGGCGTGAAGGGGCTGTCCTCGCAGCGCCAGGCCGGCATCGACGCCGCCACCCAGCCCTTCGTGGCCATCATCGACGGCGATGACCACGTCGAGCCCGACTTCCTCTCCACGCTGCTGAAGGAGATGCAGGACTACGGCTACGACGCGCTGCTGGGCCGCGAGGTGGCCTATGAGCCCAAGACCTACTGGGAGAAGGCCATGGGCAGCACGAACTACGGCATCACCTTCACCGAGAAGCCGGTGGACACGAACATGGTGGGGCGCCCCTCGCTGTACCGCGCCGAGGCCATCAAGCACTGCGGCTTCGACAGCTTCTTCAATGGCGTGGGCGACGAGGACACCGACCTCTCGATCCGCATGGAGATCGCCGGCTTCCGCCAGGGCATCGGCACCGGCCTCACGCATCGCCAGCAGACGCCCAGCTTCGGCGGCATCGTCAAGAAGTTCGTCAAGTACGGCCGCGGGGATGCGCGCATCGTCTACAAGTACCCGTTCAAGGCCAAGAACCTGATCTACCACCTGGCCATCCGCTATCCCTTCGTGCGCGGCGGCAAGGCCATCGCGCGGGGCGACTGGAAGTACTGGCCCTTCTACGCCATGTACGGCTGGATCCGCTTCTTCACGATGCTGCCGGAGCTGGTCAAGCTGCTGTTCGCGCGCCCGAACCACGGGCCCTATCCGGCCAAGGTGCGCGGCTGATGCCGGGCTGGTGGGAGGGGCTGCAGACGCGCGTCGCGGCCTGGCTGCCGAGCGTGGAGGCGCCGGGGCATCCGGGCTGCTACCGCCTGGCACGGGTGGCCCTGCATCCGCGCTCGATCGACGCCACCTCGCTGGCGCTGGACCTGCGCCAGATGCTGGGCTTGCCGGGGGATCCGGCCGGCGCGCTGGACTTCTTCGATGCTTGCCAGGACCCGGCCACGGGCTTCTATCACGAGCCGCACCGCGACGAGCTGGACGCCGGCGTGCCGCGCATCCACGAGATGTCCGGCACCTACTTCGGCTACCAGGTGGGGGCGGTGCTGCTGGCGCTGGACCGAGCGCCGCGTCATCCCTTCGCGTTCTACGAGCCGCTGCGGCCGGCCGGCGCCCTCGAGCGCTACCTGCGCGAGAACATGCCCTGGCAGCGCGCGCCCATGGGCGCCGGCAATATGTGCGACCACGGCGCGACGATGATGCGCGCGAATGCCCGCTTCTTCGATCCGTCCTGGCACGAGATGCTTCTGCGCATGAGGGGCTGGCTGGACGCCGCCCAGGATCCGGCCACCGGCCTGTGGGGCGACGAGGCGCCGCAGGGCAAGAACGGCCTGGTGCAGGCCGGCTACCACCTGATGCGCGGCCTGCACTTCCACGACGACGCGCCGCCCGCCTGGTGCGAGCGCATCACCGACACCACGCTGGCCAGCCTGGCGGAGTGCAGCGTGTTCCAGGACGGGCAGGGCGAGGCCTGCCACGACATGGACCATTTCGTGGTGCTCGAACGCATGCTGCGCTTCACCAACGGCTACCGCGAGGCCGACATCCGCGCCGCCTGCGAGCGCCGGCTGCAGCAGCTGCGCCATCTGCACCGGGAAGACGGGGCCTTTTCCTTCGAATCCCAGGGCAGCATCACCAACCATAATCGGCACGAGGTCACGGCGGGCCTGCCGCAGAGCGACCTCGTGGGCACGGTCTTCTTCCTGGAGACGGTCCTGCGCCAGCTGCGCGTGCTGGGCCTGCCGGTGGCCTGGGGCAGCTCGGTCACGCATGGCGTGCCGCACTGAGAGCCTGGACCGGGCGCCCGGAGGCCCGGCCCCATCACGAGCGAGGAATGCGATGAGTGATCTGGTCCAACGAGCCTGCCCGGTCTGCGGCGCGGGCGCCGCCGTGGAGGTCCACCGCCACCGCTTCAGCGCGCTGGCGGGCGTGGACCTCGACGGCTTCGAGCAGTCGCTGCTGAGCTGCGAGGACTGCGGCACGCATTACGTCGGCGAGTACCTGTCGCCCGCGGCGCTGGCCCGCTACTACGCGCACTCGTCGAGCTACGAGTACCTGGTCAGCGAGCAGGCCCTGCCCCGCGAGGAGGCCCAGCGTTCGCAGCAGCAGCACGCCTTTTTGCGGCCCTACCTGAAGGCGGGGGCCCGGGTGCTCGACGTCGGCTGCTCGACCGGCTACACGCTCTCGCTGTTCGCCGAAGACGGCCATCAGGCGCACGGCATCGAGCCCTCATCCGTGCTGAGCCAGATGGCCCGTGAGCGCTACGGCCTGCGGGTGGACACCTGCTTCGTCGAGCGTGCGGACCAGCTGCCGCCCGGGCAGGACCTCGTCATGCTGTCCCATGTGCTGGAGCACCTCATGGCGCCGGCCCCGATGCTGGCGGCCATCCGCGCGAGCCTCGGGCCGGGCGGCCGGCTGTTCATCGAGATTCCGGTGATCGAGCTCTTCGACGAGCGCGACCTGTTCCAGCTCTCCTTCGAGCACGTCAACTACTTCTCCCATGGCTCGCTGAGCAACCTCATGCACCGCTGCGGCTTCCGCGAGGTGGAGCACCAGGTCTTCGAGAACGACGACGGCACCTCGCCGCACTACCCGACGCTGGCCAGCCTCTGGGAGGTGGCGGACGACGCCGCCGCGCTGCCCCGGGTGAACCGGGCTCGCCATGACCGGGCCGTGCTGCGCCGCTACCTGCAGCTCGTGGCGCGCCACACCGAGCAGACCGACGCCCTGATCCGCCAGCTGATGGACGCGGGCCGCCGCGTGGCCATCTGGGGCGGCGGCACGCTGACGGCGCAGCTGCTGGCCAAGTCGGCGCTCGGGCACTACCGAGAGCAGCTGCTGGGCATCCTCGACGTCGATCCCAAGAAGCACGGCCTGCAGATGCAGAGCATGCCCGTGTGGCAACCCGACTCCGCGCAGGGTCAGGCCTTGCTGGCGGGCGCGGAGGCCGTGATCATCGGCTCCTGGTCCAGCCAGGACGCCATCCACGCGGCGCTGCGCCAGCGCGGCGTGGCCGAGAGCCGCATCGTGCGGCTCTTCTCCACGCCGCACTGATCCCGCCCGCCGTTCCGATCCGCCGTTCCGATCCACTGTTTCCGGCCCGTCCGCCCGGCACCTCCACGCCTCGTCCCCGCATGCAGCACAGCGTTCTCGTCAACCACCGCACCGACTTCATGCTGGCCCAGCAGCTGCTGAGCCAGCTGCCCGAGGCCGAGGTGCTGCTCTTCGACCCGCAGCTGCTGGAGCATGCCCGCAACCTGGGCCTGCCCCACGCGCGGTTGCAGCGCTGGCCGGGCAACGACCTGAACTGGCGCGTCTACCGCGGCGTGCGGGAGGAGGCCGCCGCGCTGCAGGCGCGCCTCGACACCGTGCTGGCGACGTGGGTGCCCGAGGCCCCCGGCTGCCAGTGGCACCACTACGGGCTCTTCTACCTGCTGTTCACGCTGCGGGGCTATGCGGCCATCGGCGAGCAGCTCGCCGCGCAGCGGCCCCCGTCCCGCCTGCACGTGATCGCGCCGCAGCAGGCCTTCCGCTACGGCCAGCACTCCTTCGCGCCGGCCCTCGCCCTGATGCAGGCCTTCGGCCGCGCCGGGCTGCCGGGGCAGTTCTATTCCTATGACCTGCCGGCCCCGCCCGAGGAGCAGGTGCCCGACCTGCGCACCGCGGCCGACGCCCATCCCGAGCTGCTGGTGCACCTGCCGACCTGCTTCTACGACCAGGCCTACTTCGAGGGCGAGGTCCTGGCGTCCGGGCAACGGGCGCTGAACCTGCCGTCGCCGTTCTACGACGTGAAGCTGCCGGCGATCCCCGGCCTGCCCTTGGAGCCGCTGCTGGCGCTGGGGCAGCGCATCCCCGCGGCGCAGCTGGACCGCATCGACGGCGTGCTGGCCTCGCTGCGGCAGATCCTCCAGGAAGCCCTGGCGCCCTTGATGCCGAGCCCGGCGCTGCTGTCGCTGCAGCTGCAGGCGCTGCTCGAGGCCTATCGGCGGCAGCTGATGTTCTTCGAGTCGCTGGAGCAGGCCTTCGCCGGCCGGCCGGGCCATCAGCTGCTGATCTCCAACCACGATGCCGGCCTGCACGGGCCGCTGCTGAGCCATGCGCAGCGCCATCGCATGAAGGTGCTGCTGGTGCCGCACGCCAAGTTCTTCAACGCGCCGGCGCCCGAGCTGCCCAATGCCTTGTGCCTCAGCCATGCCTTGCAGGGCACGGCGGTGGCGGGCCTGAGCGGCCGGCCGGTGGCCTCGGCCACGCTGGCCTTCCCGGAGCGCCTGAGCCTGCCCGAGACGCTCCCCCAGCCCCTGCGCACGCTGGGCGTGCTGCTGGCGGGCGTCTCGTACAACAGCATGTGCGCGGCGGACATGGACGCCTACCTCGATGGCCTGCGGCGCCTGCACGACTGGTGCGCGGCGCAGGGCATCGACTGCCGCCTGCGCTGCAAGCCGACCGACGGCTTCGCGAGCCAGATTGCCGAGCACCTCGGGATCGGCGTGCAGGAGATCCTGCGCCAGTTCGACGGCAGCCTGGCGGACTTCGGCGCCGCCTGCGACCTCTGCCTGGGCTACGACGTGCCCACCAGCGGTGCGATCGAGCTCCTGCGCCAGGGCACGCCCATGGTGCACGCCCAGCTGCGGCCGCTGCTGCCCGAGGAGCTCTCGCTGCTGAACGGGCGGATCGTGCCGCTGCGCATGCTGGACGAGACCCTCGCCCAGCTGCAGCAGTGGCAACAGGACCCCAGTGCCCTGTGGCGATTCCGCCGCCAGCAGCACGCCGCCTACCTGCAGCTCCAGGCCGAGGCGCGCCCGCTGCGGGACTTCCTCGGCTGAACAGGACGCCCGCGACGGCGCAGTTCGAGCGCTCGGCCGAGGCATTTCCGGCTTAGCATCGGCGGATCATGAGCCCAGGAAGCCGGACCTTGAGCCCCATCGACTTGCCGGATGTCTTCATCCACAGCCACGCCCTGGTGGAGAGCCCGTTCATTGGCGCGGGCAGCCGCATCGGCGCCTTCGCCCACGTGCTGCCGGGCGCCCGCATCGGCCAGGACGTCGACATCGGCGACCACGCCCTGGTCGATGGCCAGGTCCAGATCGGCCAGCGCGTGCAGGTGCGCCCCGGGGCGCAGCTCTGGGCGCCGCTGGTGGTGGAGGACGACGTCCGCATCGGGCCCAACACCGTGTTCAGCGGGCCTGCGGGCCCCGGCGCGGCCGGCTGCAGCAAGGTGGGCGCCGGCGCCGTCATCGGGGCCAATGCCACCCTGCGCTTCGGCCTCAGCATCGGCCCGCGGGCGCAGGTGCAGGACGGCGCCGTCGTCACGCGGGACGTCCCGCCGCATGCCATCGTGAGCGGCAATCCGGCCCACATCGTCGGCTATGCGGACACCCCGCATCTGGACCTCCCGGTCGCGCCGCGGGCGGCCAGCCAGCTGGCGGCGCCGCCCGTGCTCAACGTGGCGACGGCGCGGCTCGTCGCCCTGCCCAAGATCGTGGACCTGCGCGGCGCCCTGAGCTTCGGCGAGATCGGCACCCATCTGCCCTTCACGCCGCAGCGCTTCTTCATGGTCTACGACGTGCCGAGCAAGGAAGTGCGGGGCGAGCATGCGCACAAGGCCTGCCACCAGTTCCTCGTCTGCGTGAAGGGCAGTGTCAGCGTGGTGCTGGACGACGGCCGTGCCCGCGACGAAGTGACGCTGGACAGCGCCCGCATGGGCCTGCACATCCCGCCCATGGTCTGGGGAATCCAGTACCAGTTCTCGCCGGACGCCGTTTTGCTGGTGCTGGCGTCGGACACCTATGCCGCGGATGACTACATTCGCAAGTACGAGGACTTCCTCGCCGCCCGGGGCCTGCCCGGGCGCTGAACTGCCGGCACGACGGCCGACACGGCAAGGAGTACGCGAGATGGCTGAATCCAGCCTGCCCTTTCTCAACCTGCAGCCGGCCTATGCGGCCAGCCAGGCGGCCATCGACGCCGCCCTGCTGCGCGTGGCCCGCAGCGGCTGGTTCCTGCTCGGGCAGGAGCTGGTCGCCTTCGAGGAGGCGTACGCCCAGTCTGTCGGCGCCGCGCATTGCGCGGGCGTGGCCAACGGGCTCGATGCGCTGACGCTCGCGCTGCGGGCACTGGGCGTGGAGGAGGGCGACGAGGTCATCGTGCCCTCCAACACCTACATCGCCACCTGGCTGGCGGTGAGCCAGTGCGGCGCGACGCCCGTGCCCGTGGAGCCGGACCCGCTCACCTTCAACCTCGACCCGGCGCGCATCGAGGCCGCCATCACGGCTCGCACCCGGGTGATCCTGCCGGTGCACCTCTACGGCCTGCCGGCGGACATGGACCCGATCATGGACATCGCCCGGCGCAACGGGCTCAAGGTGCTGGACGACTGCGCGCAGGCCCACGCCGCGCGCTACCACGGGCGGCCGGTGGGCAGCCTGGCGGATGTATCGGCCTGGAGCTTCTACCCGGGCAAGAACCTCGGCGCCATGGGCGATGGCGGCGGCGTCACCACCGACCTGACCACGCTGGACGAGCAGGTGCGCGTGCTGCGCAACTACGGCTCGCGCCGCAAGTACCACAACGAGTGCAAGGGCGTGAACTCGCGTCTCGACGAGATCCAGGCCGCAGTGCTGGCCGCCAAGCTGCCGCAGCTGGAGGCCTCGACGCGCGAGCGCCGGCGGCTCGCGCGCTGCCTGCTGGAAGGTCTCGCGGGCGTGCCGCTGCAGCTGCCGGTCGTGCCGGAAGGGCTGGAGTCGGCCTGGCACCTGTTCGTCGTCCGGCACGAGGCGCGGGACCGTCTGCAGGCCGGGCTGGCCGAACATGGCATCGGCACGCTGATCCACTACCCCGTGCCGCCGCACCTGCAGCCGGCCTATGCCGAGCTCGGTTACCGCGCGGGCGACTTCCCCGTGGCCGAGGCCATGCACAAGCAGGTGCTGAGCCTGCCGCTGTGGCCGGGCATGAGCGAGTCGCAGATCGACCAGCTGATCCAGGCCGTGCGCCGCTGCGCCTGAGCGGCTCAGCGCCCGGGCGCCGGTCCGCGGGAGCGGGCCGGATTGCCGACCCACAGCTCGCCCGCCGGCACGTCGCGCGTCACCACGCTGCCCGCGCCGATCAGCGCGCCTTCGCCGATGGTCACGCCGCCGAGGATCGTGGCGTTGGCCCCGATGGAGGCGCCGCGCTCGATGCGCGTCGTCTGGAAGGCCGCCGGGTACTGCTTGGAGCGCGGCGCGCGGTCGTTGGTGAAGGTGGCGTTGGGGCCGATGAACACGTCGTCGGCGATGCGCAGGCCGTCCCAGAGCTGCACGCCGCTCTTGACCGTCACCCGGTCGCCGAGGACGACGTCGTTCTCGATCAGCACCTGGGCGTTGATGTTGCAGTCCGCGCCGATGCGCGCGCCGGGGAGGATCACGCAGAACTGCCAGATGCGCGTGCCGGGGCCGATATGCGGGCTCTGCACGTCGGACAGCGGATGGATCTGGGCGGGGGCGGTGTCGGGCTGCATGGGGCGAGCATACGCGACCAGGCGAGCAGGCGAGCCCCGAGACGGCGCCTCAGGCCGCCAGGGAGATCGCGTCCAGCAGCTCGCCCTCGATCTGCAGCTGCAGCTTGTTCTGCTGCAGCGCCGGGCCGTCGATGAGGAAGGTGTCTTCCACGCGCTCGCCCAGGGTCGAGATCTTGGCCAGCTGCAGGTTGATGTGGTGGCGCGCCAGCACGCGGGCGATGGCGTAGAGCAGGCCGGCGCGGTCGCTCGTGCTGATGGACAGCAGCCAGCGCTGGGCGCGCTCGTCAGGGCGCAGCGAGATGCGCGGCGTGTAGGGGAAGCTCTTGACGCGCCGGGAGAGGCGGCCGCGGCGCGGCTCGGGCAGCGGGCCCTCCGCCATCAGCGCGGCCAGCAGGCGCGTCTCGACGAGCGAGACGAGGTCGCGGTGGTGCATGTCCAGATCGGGCGCGATGACCTGGAAGGTGTCCAGCGCATAGCCGCTGCGCGTGGTGTGGACCTTGGCGTCGAGGATGTTGAAGCCGGCGCCGTCGAAATAGCCGCAGATGCGGGCGAAGAGGTCGGCGCGGTCCGGGGAGTAGACCAGCACCTGCAGGCCTTCGCCCACGGGCGAGGGGCGGGCGCGGACCACGGGCACGTCCGTCTGCACGAATCGCCAGAGCGCGCGGGCGTGCCAGGCGAGCTCGCCGGCCTCCTGTCGCGCGAAGTAGCTGACGTCCAGCGTCTTCCACAAGGGCTCCTCGGTGCCCGGCAGCTGGGAATGCAGGGCCAGGTCTTGCCTGGCCTCCTGCTTGCGGGCCTCGATCTCGGCCTCGCGGTTGATCTGCGCGCCGCCCAGGCGCCGCAGCGTGAGGCGGTAGCAGTCCTCCAGCAGCTTGCCCTTCCAGGCGTTCCAGACCTTGGGGCTGGTGCCCCGGATGTCGGCCACGGTGAGCAGGTACAGGGCGGTGAGCGTGCGCTCGTTGCCGACGAGCTTCGCGAAGGACTCGACGACCTCGGGATCGGAGAGGTCCTCCTTCTGCGCCACGCGGGAGAGGGTCAGGTGGTGCTTGACGAGGAACTCCACCAGCGCGGCGTCCGCCTTGGGCAGCTTGTGGGCGCGGCAGAAGCGGCGGACTTCCTCGCCGCCGAGCTCGCTGTGGTCCCCGCCGCGGCCCTTGGCCACGTCGTGGAAGAGGGCGGCGATGTAGAGCACATAGGGCCGCTCGAACTGCGCGGCCAGCTGCGAGCAGAAGGGGTACTCGTGGGCGTGCTCGGGAATGAAGAAGCGGCGCACGTTGCGCAGCACCATGAGGATGTGCTGGTCCACCGTGTAGACGTGGAACAGGTCGTGCTGCATCTGGCCGACGATGGCCCGGAAGACCCAGAGGTAGCGCCCCAGCACCGAGGTCTGGTTCATCAGCCGGAATGCATGCGTCTGGCCCTTGCCCTCCTGCACGATGCGCAGGAAGGTCTGGCGGTTGACCGGGTCGCTGCGGAAGCGGGCATCCATCAGCCCGCGGGCGTTGTAGAGGGCGCGCAGCGTGCGGGCCGACAGGCCCTTGATGCCCGTGGCCTGCTGGTAGACGAGGAAGGTCTCGAGGATGGCGTGCGGGTCGCGCTGGTAGAGGTCGTCGCTGGCCACCTCGAGCATGCCGCCGCGGTCCAGGAAGCGCTCGTTGATGGGGTGCATCGCGGCGTCCTGCGAGCCGTTGATGCGCTCCTCCAGATTCAGCATCAGGATCTGGTGCAGCTGCGTCACCGCCTTGGCCGCCCAGTAGTAGCGGCGCATCAGCACCTCGGACGCCCGCTGGCCCTTGCTGCCCTCGTAGCCGAAGCTCTGGGCCACGGCGGTCTGCAGGTCGAAGACGAGGCGGTCCTCGCGCCGTCCGGCCACCACGTGCAGCCGGGCGCGGATCAGTTTCAGCACGCCCTCGTTGCGCTGCAGCTGGCGGCTCTCGAAGGACGTGATCAGCCCCTTGGCGGCCAGCTGGGGCCAGGTCTTGCCCAGGCCGGCGGCGCGGGCCACCCAGATCAGCACCTGCAGGTCCCGCAGGCCGCCCGGGCTTTCCTTGCAGTTGGGCTCCAGCGCGTAGGGCGTGTCGTCGTACTTGATGTGACGCTGGCGGGCCTCCAGCTGCTTGGCGCGCAGGAAGGCGCGCGGATCGAGCGCCTGCAGGATGTGCTGCTCGAAGCGCTTGAACAGCGCGCGCTCGCCGGCCAGGCAGCGGGCCTCCAGCAACGAGGTCTGGATGGTGATGTCGCCGGCGGCTTCGCTGACGCATTCCTCCAGCGTCCGCACCGAGGAGCCGATCTCCAGGCCGACGTCCCAGCAGGCGGTGATGAAACCCTCGATGGCGCTCTTGAGCGGCCCGGGCTGGTAGGCGTCCAGCCCCTCGGGCAGGAGCAGCAGGACGTCGATGTCGGAGTAGGGGAAGAGCTCGCCCCGACCGTAGCCGCCCACCGCCAGCAGCGCGGCGCCCGGCGGCAGCCCGGCCTGCGACCACAGCATCGCCAGCGTCCGGTCCACGTGCCCGGCCAGCTGCCGCATGAGCCGGCTCGCGGCGGCAACGGTCGGCGCCGCAGCGCGGAAGGCGTCCAGCAGGCTGGCCTTGCCGGACTTGAAGTGCTGGCGCAGCTCAGCCACGCCCAGGACGGGCAGATCGCTCATGCGTGAGACTCCGGGCGCATGGATCGTGGGAAGGGGCAGGGCGCGAGCCCCGGGGGACTCAGGCGCCGACGAAGGCCGGCGGCGGCGGGCTGCCGGCCGAGACCGTCAGGACTTCGTAGCCGGTGTCGGTCACGGCGATCGTATGTTCCCACTGTGCGGACAGCGAGCGGTCCTTGGTGACGATCGTCCAGCCGTCGCCCATTTCCTTGATCTCGCGCTTGCCGGCGTTGATCATGGGCTCGATGGTGAAGACCATGCCGGGCACCAGCTCCTCCAGCGTGCCGGGGCGGCCGTAGTGCAGCACCTGCGGCTCCTCGTGGAACTTCTGGCCGATGCCGTGGCCGCAGAACTCGCGCACGATGGAGAAGCCGGCGTTCTCGGCGAAGGTCTGGATGGCATGGGCGATGTCGCCGAGACGCGCGCCGGGCCGGACCTTGGCAATGCCCTTCCACATGGCCTCGTAGGTGAAGGCGCACAGGCGCTTGGCGGCGATGGAGCCCTCGCCGACGACGAACATGCGGCTCGTGTCCCCGTGCCAGCCGTCCTTGATGACGGTGACGTCGATGTTGACGATGTCGCCGTTCTTCAGCGGGCGCTCGTTCGGGATGCCATGGCAGACCTGGTGGTTGATCGAGGTGCAGATGGACTTGGGGTAGGGCGTGTAGCCCGGCGGGCAGTAGTTCAGCGGCGCGGGGATGGCCTGCTGAACGTTGACGATGTAGTCATGCGCCAGCTGGTCCAGCTGCTCGGTGCTGACCCCGGGCTTCACGTGGGGCGTCAGGTAGTCCAGCACCTCGGAAGCCAGGCGTCCGGCGATGCGCATGGCGGCGATGTCGGCCGCGCTCTTGAGGGTGATCGTCATGGGGCGAAATTATGGCCGAGACGCCCCGGCCCTGCAGGGCGCGGGGCCGAAGGCCTGGCGGGGCTCAGTCCGCCCAGGTCACCACGCCGGTCCAGGCCGTGAGCAGCACGACGATGCCGAAGGCAATGCGGTACCAGGCGAAGGGCACGAAGCTGTGGCTGGCGATGTAGCGCAGCAGCCAGCGCACGCAGACCCAGGCCGACAGGAAGGAGAACACGAGCCCGACGCCGAACAGGGGCAGGTCGGCCAGGGACAGCAGGGCGCGTTCCTTCCACAGCGCATAGGCGCCGGCGCCGATGAGCGTCGGGATGGCCAGGAAGAAGCTGAAGTCGGTGGCCGTCTGGCGCGACAGGCCCAGCAGCATCCCGCCGATGATGGTGGCGCCGGAGCGGCTCGTGCCCGGAATCATGGCCAGGCACTGCACCAGGCCGACCTTCAGCGCATCGAGCGGGCTCATGGCGTCCACGTCCTGTACCCGCACGGCGCTGGCCGGGCGGCGTTCGGCCCACAGGATGATGAGGCCGCCGACGATGAAGCTCGATGCCACGATCACCGGCGTGAACAGATGCGCCTTGATCGCCTTGCCGAACAGCAGGCCCAGCACCACGGCCGGCACGAAGGCGATGCCCACGTTCAGCACGAAGCGGCGCGCGCGCGCGTCGCTGCCCAGCCCGGCGGCGGTGGTGCGCAGGCGCTGCCAGTAGACGAGGATCACGGCAAAGATGGCGCCGGTCTGGATGGCCACGTCGAAGACCTTGCTCTTGTCGTCCGTCATGCCCAGCAGCGAGCCGGTGAGGATCAGATGGCCCGTGGAGGAGATGGGCAGGAATTCAGTCAGGCCTTCCACGATCCCCATGATCGCGGCCTTGATGAGCAACAGTAGATCCAAGACGGGCTCCGTCGGTTCGAGCAGCAGAAGAAGCGGCGGATGATAAGCGGACCTGTGAGCCGGGCGCCCTAGCAGGGTCCGGCGCCCTGCGCAGCTCACGTAAATGTCAGGTAAAGCCCCCCTGGCGCCGCCTTGACCCCCGACAGGGGTGTGCATACAGTACTGACCGGTCAGTCAGTACACCATGAGCACCCGCCAGCCCTCCACCCGCCCCGCCTTGCCCGGCTCGAGCCACGGCCCGGCATCGCCTGCCCCGGCGGCCGGGGCGAAGGCATCGGCCGCGTCCGCCGCGTCGTCGGCCCCCCCCAAGCCCGCCCGCCTGCCGGCGCCGCGGCAGCGCCGCAAGGAGGCGCGTCCGCAGGAGCTGCTGGCTGCGGCGCTCGAGCTCTTCGTCGAGAAGGGCTTCGCGGCGGCCCGTTCCGAGGAGGTCGCCCAGCGCGCCGGAGTCTCGAAGGGCACGCTGTACCTGTACTACCCGTCCAAGGAAGAATTGTTCAAGGCCATGGTGCGCGAGAGCCTGTCCTCGCGCATCGCCGAGGCCGGCGTGCTGATCGCCCAGTTCGAGGGCCCGACCCCCGAGCTGCTGCACCGCGTGATGCACCTGTGGTGGACCGAGGTCGGCATGAGCCCGGCCGGCGGCATCACCAAGATCATGATGGCCGAGGCGCGCAACTTCCCGGAGCTGGCCAGCTTCTTCCACGAGGAGGTGATCGCGCCCACCCAGGCCCTCCTGGCCCAGGTGATCCAGCGCGGCGTCGACCGTGGCGAGTTCCGGCCGGTACACCCCGCGATGACGGTCCAGGTGCTGATCGGGCCGATGCTGCACATGGTCCTGTTCCAGCATTCCTTCGGCGCCTGCGCCCTGCACCTGCCCTGCGAAAACCCCGCCGATGTGCTGGCGCTGGAGCTGGACCTGCTCCTGCACGGCCTGTGCCCGCGCACGCCGCCCGGCGGCTGAGCCGAGCCTCATCGCCTGGCCGCCCCCGATCTGACCCCACCACCCCAGCCACCGCCCACGCCATGACGCCGTCCCGACTGAGCCGCTCCTGCCCGCACCGTCGCCAACAGGGGCGCGTTCACTGGTCCGTCTGGCTGCTGGTGCTGCTGGCGGTGTTGATTGCGGCCGGCGTCTACCGGGCGCGCGCCGCCCGCCAGGCCGCGGTGCCGGTCGCGACGAACAGCGTGCCGCAGCTGCGCCTCGCGCCCGCGGACGTGCTGGCGGTGCAGGGGGGGGCGCTGGCGCGCTCGGTCGAGGTGTCCGGCGGCCTGCGCGCCGTGGACTCCGCCGTCGTGAAGGCCAAGGTGGCCGCGGAGCTCAAGTCGCTGGCGGTGCGCGAGGGCGACGCCGTCAAGGCCGGCCAGCTCGTGGGCCAGCTGGACCCCGCCGAATTCGAGATGCGCCTGCGCCAGGCGGAGCAGACCGCCGCGGCCGCCAAGGCGCAGCTCGACATCGCCCGCCGCCAGCTCGAGAACAGCCGTGGCCTCGTGAGCCAGGGCTTCGTGTCGTCGACGGCCCTCGAGAGCGCCGTCTCGACGGAGGCCTCGGCCGCCGCCAACTGGCAGGCCGCGACGGCCGCCGTCGATCTGGCCCGCAAGGCCCTGGCCGACACGCGCCTCGTCGCGCCGCTCAGCGGGCAGGTCTCTCAGCGCCTCGCCCAGCCGGGCGAGCGTGTGGCGCTGGATGGGCGCATCGTGGAGATCGTCGATCTGCGGCAGCTGGAGCTCGAAGCCGCGGTGCCGTCGGAGAAGGCCGCCGGTCTCGCCGTCGGTCAGACGGCGCAGCTCAGCGTCGACGGGATCGACAGGCCGGTGACCGCCCAGGTCCAGCGCATCAATCCGGCGGCGCAGAGCGGCTCGCGCGCCGTGCTGGCCTACCTGCGCCTGCCGGCCTCGCAGCCGGGCCTGCGTGCCGGCCTGTTTGCGCGGGGCAGCGTGCTGATGGACACGCGCGAGGCACTCAGCGTGCCGCTCAGCGCGGTCCGGGTGGATCGCAGCGAGCCGTATGTGATCCGGATCATCGCCGGCAAGGAGGGCCCGGAGGCCCAGTGGCAGACCGTCGTGACGGGCGTCCAGGGTCAGGTCTTGCGGGACGGCCGCCTGCAGCCGGTCGTGGAGATCAAGTCCGGCCTGCAGGCCGGGGATCGCCTGCTGTCCGGCACCGCCGGCACGGTGGCCGCGGGCACGCGCCTGGTGCTGCCGGCCGCCGCTGCGGCCGCCTCGCCCGCTTCCCCGGCCTCTCGCTGAGCACGGGAGCCCCCCATGTGGTTCACCCGCGTCTCCATCCAGAACCCGGTCATGGCCACCATGGTCATGCTGGCCTTCGTCGTGCTGGGCCTGTTCAGCTACCAGCGCCTCTCCGTCGACCAGTTCCCCAACATCGACTTCCCCACCGTGGTCATCAGCATGGACTATCCGGGCGCCTCGCCCGAGATCGTCGAGGCCGAGGTCACGAAGAAGGTGGAGGAGGCCGTCAACACGGTGGCGGGCATCAACTCGCTGTACTCGCGCTCCTACGAGGGCACCTCGGTCGTGATCGTGGAGTTCAACCTCGACGTCGACGGCCGCAAGGCGGCGGAGGACGTGCGCGAGAAGGTCGCGCTGATCCGCCCCAGCCTGCGTGACGAGGTCAAGGAGCCGCGCATCTCGCGCTTCGACCCGCAGTCCGTGCCCATCTTCAATGTGGCGCTGCTGTCGGATGACGGCGCGCAGAGCACGCAGGCGCTCACGACCTGGGCCACGCAGGTGCTGCAGAAGAAGCTGGAGAACGTGCGCGGCGTGGGCTCGGTGGCGGTGGTCGGCGGCCTGCAGCGGCAGATCCGCGTGGAACTGCAGCCGGCGGCCATGGAGGCCCTGGGGGTGGGGGTGGACCAGGTCCTCGCCGCGGTGAAGAGCGAGAACCAGGAGCTGCCCATGGGCGCGCTGCGCTCGGCGGAGCAGGAGCGTGTCGTGCAGGTCAACGCCCGCATGAAGCGGCCGGAGGACTTCGAGGCCATCGTCGTGGCGCGCAAGGGCACGACGCCCGTGAAGCTGGCGCAGGTGGCCCGCGTCGTCGACGGCCCGCAGGAGCTGGACAGCCTCGCGCTCTACAACGGTCAGCGCACGGTGCTGCTCTCGGTGCAGAAGAGCCAGGGCGAGAACACCATCGCCGTGGTGGACGGCCTGATGGACGCGCTCAAGGAGGCGCGCAAGCTCACGCCGCCCGGCGTGCGGCTGGAGGTCAACCGCGACAACTCCCGCGGCATCCGCGTTTCGGTGGCCAACGTCAAGCGCACGCTGATCGAGGGCGCGGCCCTCACGGTGCTCATCGTCTTCCTGTTCCTGAACTCCTGGCGCTCGACCGTCATCACCGGCCTCACGCTGCCCATCGCGCTGATCGGCACCTTCCTGTTCATGTATGCCTTCGGCTTCACGATCAACACCATCACGATGATGGCGCTGAGCCTGTGCGTGGGCCTGCTGATCGACGACGCCATCGTGGTGCGCGAGAACATCGTGCGTCACGTCGCCATGGGCGTGAGCCCCCGCCAGGCCGCCCTGGACGGCACCGCCGAGATCGGCCTCGCCGTGCTGGCCACCACCTTCTCCATCGTCGCGGTCTTCCTGCCCATCGGCTTCATGGGCGGCATCGTGGGCAAGTTCTTCCACGAGTTCGGCATCACCATCGTCGCGGCGGTGCTGATCTCCATGTTCGTGAGCTTCACGCTCGATCCCATGCTCTCGAGCATCTGGCACGACCCGGCCATCCATGGCCACGGGGCAGGGCAGGGCGGGCCCAGGACGCTCTACGACAAGACCCTCGGCCGCGTCACCGGCGCCTTCGACCGCCTGACCGAATGGCTGTCGGACGGCTACCAGACCATCCTCGCCTGGGCGCTGCAGCACAAGTGGAAGACGGTGGCGCTGGCCATGGCCAGCTTCGTCGGCGGCGTCATGCTCTTCGGCGTGATGGGCAAGGAGTTCGTGCCCAAGGCCGATCTCTCCGAGACGCAGGTCAACTTCTACACGCCGGTGGGCTCCTCGCTGGAGCTGACCGAGGCCCGCGCCCGCCAGGTGGACGAGGCCCTGCGCAGCCTGCCCGAGGTGCGCTACACCGTCACCACCATCAACAGCGGCTTCGCGGCCGGCAAGAGCTATGGCGCGGTCTATGTGCGCCTGGTGGACCGCAAGGACCGTCAGCGCAGCGTGGTGGACATGGCCACGCCGCTGCGAATGAAGCTCGAGCAGATCCCCGGCATCACCGTCACCAACATCGGCCAGACGGACCTCGGCGGCAGCAAGAGCCTGCAGTTCTCGCTGCAGGGACCGGACCTGAAGGAGCTGGAGCGCATCGCCAACGGCGTGATGGCCCAGATGCGCCGGATTCCCGGGCTCGTGGACCTGGACAGCACCCTCAAGGCCAACAAGCCGACGGCCTCGGTGGAACTCAAGCGCGAGGCCCTGGCGGACGCCGGCCTGAACGTCAACGCCGTGGCCACGAGCCTTCGCACGCTGCTGGCCGGCACGACCGTGGGCAACTGGCGGGCGCCGGACGGCGAGAACTACGACGTCGTCGTGCGTCTCCCGCTGAACCTGCGTGACAACATGACCCAGCTCGCCGGCCTGCCGCTGAACATCGCGCCGGCGGCCGACGGCGGCAGCCGCGTCGTGCGCCTGGGGCAGGTGGCCTCCTTGAGCGAGTCCGTCGGCGCCAACCAGATCAACCGCCGCGACATGAACCGCGAGATCAACATCGACGCCAACGCCCTGGGCCGCAGCGCCGGCGAGATCTCGGCCGACATCCAGAAGATCCTGCAGGCGACGCCCATGCCGCCGGGCTACCGCTACAGCTTCGGCGGCTCCACGAAGAACATGACCGAGTCCTTCCAGTACGCCGTCGGCGCACTGGCCCTGGCCATCGTGTTCATCTACATGATCCTGGCCAGCCAGTTCAAGAGCTTCCTGCAGCCCATGGCGCTGATGACCTCGCTGCCGCTCACGCTCATCGGCGTGGCCGTGGCGCTGATCAGCTTCAATTCCACGCTGAACATGTTCTCGGTGATCGGCATCGTGATGCTGATGGGCCTGGTGACCAAGAACGCCATCCTGCTGATTGACTTCGCCATCCGCTCGCGCGAGGGCGTGCATGCCCACGGCGTGGACGCCGAGCCCATGAGCCGCGAGCAGGCGCTGCTGCATGCCGCCCGGGTGCGGCTGCGGCCGATCCTGATGACGACGCTGGCCATGGTCTTCGGCATGGTGCCGCTGGCCTTCGCCATGTCCGAGGGCTCGGAGCAGCGCGCGCCGATGGGGCAGGCGGTGATCGGCGGCGTGATCACGTCCTCGCTGCTGACGCTGGTCGTGGTGCCGGTGGTCTACTGCCTGCTGGATGACCTGGCGCAATGGGCGCGCCGCCGCTGGCGTGGCTCGCCCGCCTCAGGCCCGGAGGCCACCCCGTCGTCCGGGAAATAGAATGCCCGGATTGCGCCGGAAGCCCTGGCGCTCCTTCCTGATGTAACGCTGAGCACTGCCATGAATTTCGAACAAGCCCGCTTCAACATGATCGAACAGCAGATCCGCCCCTGGGATGTGCTGGATCTGAGCGTCCTGGCCCTGCTGAGCAGCGTCAGGCGCGAGGATTTCGTGCCCGCCGAGCTGCGCACCCTGGCCTTCACCGACACCGAGCTGCCCCTGGGCGGCGGGCGCCGGGCGCTGGCCCCCCGCGTGGAGGCCCGCATCGCCCAGGAGCTGCAGCTGCAGCGCACCGACAAGGTCCTGGAGATCGGCACCGGCATCGGTTACCTGACGGCGCTGCTGGGGCACAAGGCCCAGTCCGTGGTGAGCCTGGAGGCCGACGCCGGCCTGGCCCGTGCCGCCGCCGAGAAGCTGCGCCGCGCCGGCCTGTCCAATGTGCAGGTGCGCGAGGCGGATGGCCGCCAGGGCGCGCCCGGCGAGGCCCCGTTCGACGCCATCGTGCTGGCCGGTTCGGTGGCCGAGGTGCCGCAGGTGCTGCTGGACCAGCTCAAGGTCGGCGGCCGCCTGCTGGGCATCGTGGGTGACGAGCCCGTGATGCGTGCCGTGCTGGTCCGCCGCGTGGGCGAGAAGGAGTTCCAGACCACGGAACTGTTCGATACCGTGGTCCAGCGCCTGGCCGGCTTCGAGTCGCGCCCGGCCTTCGCGTTCTGACCGGCATGGCCTGGCAGCTTCCCCCGACCGAATTCCCGGCCTGGCTGGCCGAGGTGGCGCCCCAGGGGCGCCCCATGCTGCTGGACATCCGGGAGGGCTGGGAGGTGGAGCGCGTCGCGCTGCAGCCGGCGGAGGTGGACTGGCTGCACATCCCGATGAACGAAGTCCCTGCCCGGCTGGAGGAGCTGGACCCGCAGCGGGCCATCGTCTGTTATTGCCATCACGGGGTGCGAAGTCTGCAGGTCGTCGCATTTCTTTCGGCCCGCGGCTTCGATTCCGTCTATAACCTCGCCGGCGGCATCGATGCCTGGTCCGTGCAGGTGGATCCCTCGTTGCCTCGATACTGAATTCCTACCGAACAACCATCAAAACCATTGCTGCAAGGAAGCTTCATGGCTGCTGATCATCGACTCTATTCCCCTTCGCGTCCGCGGACCCGCGTCCTGGCCGCCACCCTGGGCCTGTTGTTCGGTGGGGTGTCGATGGCGCAGGCCCAGAGCCTGCAGGAACTCTATGACGCTGCCCGCGCCTACGACGCCACCTACCTGGCAGCGCGTGCGCAGGCCGACTCGGCCGAGTTCAAGGCCGCGCAGTCCGAGGCGCTCGGCCGCCCCACGCTGGGCCTTGGCACCAGCGTGTACAAGACCCAGACGCACACGCCCAGCTACGGCGCCCTGACGGCGGCCGGCCCGGCCCAGGTGCCGGCCGCCACGCTGAGCTCCACCGCCGCGAAGGTCGGCCTGAGCGGCAAGTACGCGGTCTACAACCGCGGCAACAGCGTCACGATGGAGCAGGCCCAGCGTGGTCTCGGCGTGGCCCGTGCAGACCTGGAATCGGCCGAGCAGGACCTGATCGTCCGCGTGGCCCAGGCCTACTTCGACGTGCTCAATGCCCGCGACACCCTGGCCACCGCCCAGGGCAACAAGAAGGCCGTGGCGGAGCAGCTGGCCTCGGCCAAGCGCAATTTCGAGGTCGGCACCGCCACCATCACCGACACCCGCGAAGCCCAGGCCCGCTATGACCTGGCGACGGCCCAGGAACTGGCCGCCGACAACGACCTGCGCGTCAAGCAGGTCACGCTGGACCAGATCGTCGGCCGCGTGGGCGTGGACCCCAAGCCGCTGGCCCAGCCCGTGGCCCTGCCGGCCCTGGCGTCCGACCAGGTCGAGACCTGGGTCAGCCAGTCCGAGCAGCACCCCCTGATCCGCAAGGCCCAGCTGGGTCTCGAGGTGGCGCACCTCGAGACGGAGAAGGCCAAGGCCGCCAACGGCCCGACCGTCGATGCCAACGGCACGTTCGGTGTGGTCAACAACCGCGGTGACGTGCAGATCCCCGGCACGACGCGTCAGGCGCAGGTCGGCATCGAGCTGAACATCCCGCTGTACACCGGCGGCTACAACGACAACCGCATCAAGGAAACGCTGAAGCTGGAGGAGAAGTCCCGCAACGACCTCGACTACGCGCGCCGCAGCATCTCCGAAGCCACCAAGCGCGCCTTCTTCGGCGTGCAGTCGCTGCGGGCCCAGGTCAAGGCCTACGAGGCCGCCGAGGCGTCCACCAAGCTGGCCCTGGAAGCCACGCAGCTGGGCTACAAGCTCGGCGTGCGCGTCAACCTGGACGTGCTGAATGCCCAGACCCAGCTCTTCTCGACCCAGCGTGACCTCGCCAAGGCCCGCTACGACGTGGTGCTGAACAGCCTCAAGCTGCGCCAGGCCTCCGGCCAGCTGCGCCCCGAGGACCTCGCCGGCGTCAACGCGCTGCTGGCCAAGTAAGGCCCTCTCGCGCCGCGTGCGCCTTCAGGCCCGCTGCCCTGCAGCGGGCCTTGTCATTGGCGCTGCGCCACAATGCAGGGGCATCACCTGACCCCCATCGCCGATCCTGACCCATGCTCTTCCTGCTATCGCCCGCGAAATCCCTGGACTACGACAGCCCGGTCTCGCCGGCCGTCGAGGCCCTGGCCACCGAGCCGCAGTTCATCCCGGAGTCCGTCGCCCTGATCGAGGTGCTGCGCGGGCAGTCCCAGGCGGACATCGCCCGGCTCATGGACCTCTCTGACGCACTCTCGGCGCTGAACGTCGCCCGCTACCAGGCCTGGGAGCCGCACTTCACGGCCGAGAACAGCAAGCCCGCCGTGCTGGCCTTCAACGGCGATGTCTACGACGGGCTGGACGCGAAGAGCCTGAGCCTCAAGCAGCTGCGCTGGGCGCAGGAGCATGTGCTGATCCTCTCCGGCCTCTACGGCGTGCTGCGCCCGCTGGACCGCATGCAGCCCTACCGCCTGGAAATGGGCACGAGCCTTGCCAACGCGCGCGGGCGCAACCTCTACGCCTTCTGGGGCGACCGCATCGCCGAGCACCTCAATGCCCGCGCCGCGGCCTCGCATGTGCCGGTGATCGTCAACCTGGCGTCCCAGGAGTACTTCAAGGCCGCGGACCGCCCCGCGCTGCATCCCCGCGTGATCGAGTGTCAGTTCGAGGATTGGAAGGGCAGCGGCTACAAGATCATCAGCTTCTTCGCCAAGCGGGCACGCGGCTTGATGGCCCGCTACTGCATCGAGCAGGGCGTGGATCGGCCCGAGGGGCTCAAGGACTTCGCCGTGGACGACTACGCCTTCGCCGCCGAGGTCTCGACACCCGAGCGCCTGGTGTTCCGGCGCCGGCGCTGAGCGGGCGGTCGCCCGGAGCCCTCACCACTCACGGCAATCAAGATCACAAGGAGACCACGATGGGGCAAGCCGCCTCTCCCGAACTGTGCCGCTGGATCATCGAGCAGATCCGCGCCGGCGTGTCGGGTGACAAGATCCTCGCGGCCATGGTGCAGAGCGGCTGGGACGAGAAGGTGGCCCGGACGGCCTTCGCCCAGATCTTCCAGTCGCACCAGAAGGACGAGGCGCGCCGCGCCGGCAAGGCCTTCACGGATTCACTGCCCGAGCCCGATCTGGCCGGCCAGCCGTCCGTCATCCGTGCGCTGGACCGCGACGTCAAGGTGTTGATGACGCTGGCGCATCCCCGGGTCGTGCTCTTCGGTGATCTGCTGTCGCACGAGGAGTGCGACGCGCTCATCGCCCAGAGCCGCGACCGCCTGAGCCGCTCCGAGACCGTGGCCGTGAAGGTGGACGGCAGCGAGGTCAACACGGCGCGCACCAGCGACGGCATGTTCTTCGAGCGCGGCGAGAGCGAGCTGTGTGCGCGCATCGAGGCCCGCCTCGCGGCGCTGCTGCACTGGCCCGTCGAGAACGGCGAGGGTCTGCAGGTCCTGCGCTACCAGCCGGGTGCCGAGTACCTGCCGCACTACGACTACTTCGACCCCTACCACGCCAGCACGCCCTCCATCCTGCAGCGGGGTGGGCAGCGCGTGGGCACGGTCGTGATGTATCTCAACACGCCCCGGCGCGGCGGTGGCACCATCTTCCCCGACAGCCGCCTGGAGATCGCCCCGGTGAAGGGCAATGCCGTGTTCTTCAGCTACGGCCAGCCCGATCCCTCGACCCTCAGCCTGCACGCCGGCGCGCCGGTGCTGGAGGGCGAGAAATGGGTCGCAACAAAATGGCTGCGTCAAGGCCTGTTCGAGTAGTGGGCCCGGCGTAGACTGCAGCCCAGCCCCTTGATTGGAATCCGTACATGAAAAGCATCCTGACCCTCAGTCTTGCCAGCCTGCTGGCGCTTCCCGCCCTGGCTCAGCAAGCCCAGGGCAGTGTCCAGCCCGCGGCTCCCCTGGTGACGCCGCAGCCGGCCATCGCCCCCGCCGTGGCGGCCCAGCCGCAGCAGCAGGCCCTGGCTCAGCAGCCGACGATGAAGGCCAAGAAGGCCCACAAGAAGTCGGTCGTTGCCAAGAAGAGCACCAAGAAGGCTGGCAAGAAGGCCACCGGCAAGTCGCACAAGGCCGCTTCGGGCGCCAAGGTGAAGGCCAGCCACAAGCACGGCAAGGCCATGCACTGATCCCGGCCGTGCGCGGCCCCCGCGCGCCCGCCTGAAGCCGCCGCAGCCCTCCCGGGCCCGGCGGCTTTTTCATGCCTGCCTCCGGCCTGGTGCGGGGTCAGCGCTGCAGGGGCAGCTGGCTCTGCTTGAGCTGGCGCAGCACGAAACTGGACTTGCTGTGCCGGATCCCGGGAATCTTGTAGAGCCGCTCCCGCAGCAGGCGTTCGTAGTCGCGGGTATCGGCCACGGCGATGCGCACGTAGTAGTCGTAGTCACCCGAGACCAGAAAGGCCTCCAGCACCTCGGGGATCTGCTCCAGGGCCCGGCCGAACTCGAACAGCGCCTCGTCGGAGTGGCTGTCCAGCGTGACGTGCACGATCACCGTATCTCCCAGGCCGACGGCGGCCGGGTTGACGCGCACCGCGTAGCCCTCGATGACCCCGGCGTCCTCCATGCGCTTGATGCGCGTCCAGCAGGGCGACGTGCTCAGGCCTACGGCCTGGCTGATCTCCTGCAGGCTCTTGCGGGCATCCTTCTGCAGCTCGGCAAGGATGGCGAGGTCGAATTTGTCCAGTTTCATTCTGTGAAAGTGAATATGCACGGCAAAGTTTGCTGAATATAGCGTCTTGCGGCGAAAGTTCGGGAACTATTCCCGTGCGGGCTCCGGGACACTGCAGGCATGAACGCTCCGCTCGCCACCGCCCGCCTGATGCCCGCCGCTTTGCCCTCGCAACCGCAGGCAGACCCTGCACCCGCGCCGGCCTTCAATGGCGCCGCGGCCTTGATCGAGACGCTGCTGAGCCTGGGCGTGGACACCGTCTTCGGCTATCCGGGGGGCGCCGTCCTGCCGCTCTATGACGCCTTGCATGCCGAGCCGCGCCTGCGTCATGTCCTCGTGCGCCACGAGCAGGCCGCCGTGCACGCCGCCGAGGGCTATGCGCGCACGACGGGCCGGGTGGGGGTGGTCTTCGTGACCTCCGGCCCGGGCATGAGCAACACCACCACCGGCCTGCTGGACGCTCTGTGCGACTCCATCCCGGTGCTGTGCATCAGCGGCCAGGTGGCGACCACGGCCATCGGCACGGACGCCTTCCAGGAGTGCGACGCCCTGGGGATCTCGCGCTCCGTGACCAAGTGGAACCATCAGATCCGCCGGGCGGACGACGTCAGCGCGGCCGTGGTCAAGGCCCATGCCGTGGCCCTGGGCGGACGCCCCGGACCCGTGCTGCTGGACCTGCCCAAGGATGTGCAGCTCACGCCGCTGCCGCACTGGCGCGGCCCGGCGGTGCATTCTCCCTGGCGGCCGGCGCAGCGCACGCCATGGCAGCAGACACCCCTGGAGCCGGCAGACATCCATGCCGCGCTGGACCTGCTCGAGGCGGCCCGGCGCCCGGTCTTCTATGGCGGCGGGGGCCTCATCAATGCCGGCCCCGCGGCCTGCGCACGCTTCGCGGCACTGGTGCGGGCCACTGCTGCGCCCTGCACGCTGACCTTGCTGGGCCTGGGGGCCTTCCCGGCGCAAGACCCGCAGAGCCTGGGCATGCTGGGCATGCACGGCACGCTCGAGGCCAATCTCGCCATGCACGAGGCGGACCTGGTCGTGTGCGTGGGGGCGCGTTTCGATGACCGCGTCACCGGCCGTCTGCAGGGGTTCTGTCCGGGCGCGCGCATCGTGCACCTGGATATCGATCCGCGCTCCCTGCACAAGGTGGTGAAGGCCGACGTCGCCCTTCTGGGCGACTGCGGCGAGAGCCTGCACCGCCTGCTGGAGGGCTGGCAGGCGCGCCGGCCGGGCGATGCCCCCGCGCGCCGCGCGCATCTGGCGCCGTGGTGGGCGCGCATCGCGGGGTGGCAGGCGCGGCGGTGCCTGGACTTCACCGACCAAGCCGATGCCATCCTTCCGCAGGCGCTCATGCGTGCGCTCCAGTCGCAGCTGCGCGCCCAGGCGGCGCAGGGCAGGGCGCCGATCGTCGCCACGGACGTCGGCCAGCACCAGATGTGGGCGGCACAGTACCTGGCGCCGGATGCCCCCGGGCGCTGGCTCAGCTCTGGCGGCGCGGGCACGATGGGCTTCGGCCTGCCGGCTGCCATCGGCGCCCAGATCGCCCATCCCGAGGCGCTGGTCGTGTGCGTGAGCGGCGATGCCTCGGTGCTCATGAACATCCAGGAGCTCTCGACCGCCGTGCAGCACCGCACGCCCGTCAAGCTCGTGCTCAGCAACAACGGCTACATGGGCATGGTGCGGCAGTGGCAGCAGCTCATCCACGGCAACCGGCTGAGCCACAGCTACACCGAGGCGCTGCCGGACTTCGTGGCCCTGGCCCGCGCCTTTGGCTGGCAGTCGCGCCGGGTGACGGCGCGCGCCGAGCTCGACGAGGCCCTGGCCGAGTGCCTGGCGGCGCCGGGCCCCTATTTCCTCGACGTGGCCGTGGCGGCGCAGGAGAACTGCTTCCCCATGATCCCGGCCGGCGCCGCACACAACGAGATCTGGCTGGGGGCGGGGCGCCGCTGGGATGATCCGGCCCCGGGGCCGTCGTCGGCATCGGACGAGGGCTGAGCCGCGCAACCCTGCGTTGCCCAGGGACTCGTCAAGGTCGGGCGGGGACGCTTGACTTACCATTGCGCCCCATGACGATCAATGCCGACCCCCAAGAGCTGGCCAAGTTTGGCGAGCTGGCCCATCGCTGGTGGGACCCCGAGAGCGAGTTCAAGCCGCTGCACCAGATCAACCCGCTGCGCCTCGCCTGGATCGACAGCCTGTGCCCGCTGGCCGGCCTGAAGGTGCTGGACGTGGGCTGCGGCGGTGGCATCCTCACGGATTCCCTGGCGCGCAAGGGCGCCGAGGCCCTGGGGATCGACCTCGCGACCAAGGCCCTGCGCGTGGCGCAGCTGCATGCCATGGAGGCGGGCACGCCCCGTGTGAGTTACCAGGAGATCGCCGTCGAGGAGCTGGCTGCGCAGCGCCCGGGCGCCTTCGACGCGGTCACCTGCATGGAGATGCTGGAGCACGTCCCCGATCCGGCCTCCGTGGTGAATGCCCTGCACACCCTGGTGAAGCCGGGCGGCTGGGTGTTCATGTCCACGCTGAATCGAAATTTCAAGAGCTTCCTGCTGGCCATCGTCGGCGCGGAGTACGTCCTCAAGATGCTGCCGGCCGGCACGCACGAGTACGCCCGCTTCATCAAGCCGGCCGAGCTGGCCCGCATGGCGCGCGAGGCCGGCCTGGAGCTGCACAGCAGCAAGGGCCTGAGCTACAACCCCTTCACCCAGCGCTACAGCCTGGGCAGCGACACCGACGTGAACTACCTGTTCGCGTTGCGCCGTCCGGCGTGAGCGGCCGTCCCATGGAAGCGTGCATGAGCCCGGATGCGGGCGCCGCGCTGCAGGCACGCCTGGCCGGGTTGCGGGCCGTGCTGTTCGACCTCGACGGCACCCTTATCGACAGCGCCCCGGACCTCGCCGGCGCTGCGAACGAGCTGCGTGCCTCCCGCGGTCTGCCGCCGCTGGACTACGCGCTGCTGCGCCCCATGGTGGGGGCGGGTGCACGGGGCATGCTGGCCGTCTCCCTGCAGGTCACGCCGGCCCATGCCGAGTTCGAGCCACTGCGTGTCGACTTCCTGGCGCGCTACGAGGCCCGGATGCTGCAGGAGACGGGCCTCTTCCCGGACGTCCCGCCCTTGCTGGAGGCTCTGGAGCGTGCCGCCATGCCCTGGGGCATCGTCACCAACAAGGCGGAGCGCTTTGCCTTGCCGGTGACCGCCGGCCTGGGATTGGCGGCGCGTGCGGGCGCCGTCATTGGCGGGGACACCACCCCGCATGCCAAGCCGCATCCCGCGCCCCTGCTCGAAGCGGCCCGCCGCCTGGGCGTGGCGCCCGGGCAGTGCGCCTATGTCGGTGACGACGAGCGTGACATCGTCGCCGGCCGTGCGGCCGGCATGCTGACCGTGGCGGCGGCCTGGGGTTACCTGGGGCAGGGCGAGCCTGTCGAGGCCTGGGGTGCCGATTTCATCGTCCAGACCCCCGAGGCCCTCTTGAAGTCCCTGCAACTGGCATAATATGAAGTTCTGAAAGGGGCCGACCTGGTTTCGACGTGGGTGCGGATCCGGAGTAGGGCATGCCGAGCACCAGTTCGCTCGTAAATCCACTGGAAAAAACTACCTGCAAACGACGAAAAGTTTGCCCTCGCTGCTTAATTAGCACGAGGCTCCGCAACAGTTGGCCTATGGGCTGGGGTGGCAACACCTGCGGAGTCATTCACATAGGCTGGTCGCCGGCCGGGCTGTACGGCAGGCGACGAGATTATTCAGCTGGCGGCGTCCAAAGCGTGCTCCTGCGCGTTGGCACCGTGAGAATCAAATCAGAGAGCTAAGCATGTAGAACTGCCCGGTGATGGCTTGCGGACGCGGGTTCAATTCCCGCCGGCTCCACCAACACAGCGTTCAGCGACCTCCGCTGACGCCCAAAAGGCCCAAGTCAACCAAGGACTTGGGCCTTTTTCTTTGTCCGCATCCGTGCCGCCCCAGACGGCCCCGATCGGCACGACCGTGCTGGCGTATGGAAGCTCACGCGCAGGAAGATGGGTGCGCCCATCGGCTCGATAGGCCTTGAGTGCCTCACGACCCTCAGGAGCTGGTGGCGACAAGGCGCCGCCAGTTCCGGATCCTCACCAACGTGCGGAGCCTCCCTGCTGATCTCCATCGATCACGCCGCCGTCCCCGGGGCCGGTCGCTGCGTGCCCGACGTCAGGCCCGGACGATCCGTCAGGAGGCGCGGCGGGTGGCCCGAGCCGGAAGGGGCCTTGGCCACTTAAGTTTCACCAAAGCCTGCCCGCCGGGTGCCCGCTACGCTGGCGAACGCAGGCATGTGCCTGCTCACCAAGCCATCCAATGGGTATATCGACCAACTCGATTCCTTCCCGTCAAACCCTGGCCGCCGTCGCCCTGGCGGCCGCAGTGGCAACCCTCTCTGGTTGCTACGTCGTGCCGATCGAGGCACGGCATGGGCATCCGCCGCCAGCGCCTGCCCAGGTGAGCGTGGCGCCTCCGGCCCCCGTGACCTTCCCGGTCCGGCTCTATCCCACCAATGAGCTGGCCTCCCGCTATGGGGTGGTCATCGCCGCGGTCACGAATGACCTGCACGGCAAGGGCGTCTTCACCACCAACATCAACGGCGAGTCCTTCACGGGCGAAGCCACGCGCAACCAGGATTCGCGTCGCACGGGCTTGGCCAATGGCGCCGGCAACCGTGGCGCCTATCTCTCGTGCACCTACACGATGAACTCTCCGACCCAGGGAACGGGCCAGTGCCGCCTGTCGGACGGTGCCGAGTTCTCGATGCACATGGGCCACTGACACCCGCCCCACGCCATCACCCGGCAACGGCCTGACACGGGCCGCCGCCGGGTGGACCCGGAGGCGCCTGGATCGGCTGGACAAGCCGCCAGGCGCCTCGTTCATGGGGAATCGCCCGCGGCGGGGCGAACGCCGACGCTGGCTCACGCCATGAGCTACCCGGCGCCGAACATGCACCGCATGGAGCAAGTTCAATTCTGGCAATGGACCCTGCGCGATCCGGCGACAGGGCGGGTGGCCCGCACGCCACGCAAGATGCGCGCCGAGGAGGCCCGGGCGCTGGATGCCATGGCACAGCGGGTGGACGGCACGCTGGAATGGCGCCCGGCCGGCGGCACGCCAGCGTCGGATCAGGCCGCCGATCCGCCAGGGATGCGCGAACGGCGGCGCAGTGCGACCGGCGTCAGCAGCCCCAGGGCGCCGAGCCCGCCAAGGGCCAGCGCCAGCGAGGCCGGCTCCGGCACCTGCGAGCAGCCCGGCTCACTGGCGCTGCAGCCCAGCTGCGCCGCGCGGCCCATGAAGACCTGCTCGTAGCCGTTGTTGAGGTCCCGGCCGAAGGGGATGCCGCCTCGCAGATCGCCCGTGCAGTGGCCGGGCGCCGTCGCGGCGTCGCAGCCCAGACGGATGTCGGCGTGGAAGGTGTACTTGGACAGGATGGCGTCATCGAGCACCGTGCTGAACAGGCTGTTCATCTGCGCATTCAGCTCGGGGAAGAGGATCGCGTAGGCGGCCTCGTTGGCACCGAGGTTGTGGTCCACCGGCTTGTTGCTGGTGGTGCTGCAGGAGACCGGGATGCCGAAGTTGTTGCGGCAGATGGCGCCGCCCGACAGCACATAGTCGGTCGCCGTGTTGTCGCCGGCCAGCGGTGCGCCGCCAAGCGAGCTGTAGGTGCCGACATCGCCCATGAAGGTCCCGCCCCCGCCCTCGGTGAACAGCGCATAGCGGCCGCCGCGGTTGGTGAAGTCGTAGTAGCCGAGGTTGGCGCCCGTGTCGTCGGTGATCCACACGCGGGCCCAGGCCGCCAGGCTTTCCGTGGCGGTACCCCCGCTCTTGGTCTGGTTGTTGTTGAAGAAGAAGACCATCTGGTCGGAGCCCAGGAAGGTCTTGAGCGAGCTCAGCGAGGCGTCCCAGGTGTTGGACAGATTGCCATTGATGGTGCCCTGCGAGCCGCGCGAGTTGCTGGCGTCAGGCCGGAAGAAGGGGGCACCGCCCGCGCCGTCGGGCGTGCGGTAGGCGTTGTCCATGCCGAGGAAGTTGGTGGTCGTCGGGCCACTCTCCGTGCCGGTGGCGAGAACGACGAGGTTGTCGATCTGCCCGGGCGAGGAGGGCACGTAGTAGGGGCATCCGGCCTTGGTGCCGCCGCATTGGTCGATGACCGCGAAGGGCAGCGAGTAGGACTGACCATCCCCGTATTGCACGTACTGCGAACTGCTCAGGTTCAAGGCCGGGCCGGCCAAGGCCTGCTGGCAGAGACCCAGGCAGGCCAGTACGGTGAAAGACAGCAGGGGAACGATGCGAAGACGACGGCTCATGGCAACTCCACGAAGTCATCCCGTCCATGAGCGTCCGCGATGGCGGAGGTCGGCTGGCGGACCCGTCCTGCGATCGCGACGGATCATGCCGACCCATCCTCGTCAGAGCGTAGGGACGCATAAGCCGTGCCCAGGATCAATGGCGAGCCAGATTCAAGCACTTGGGCGCGCGGCAAGGTCGTGGAGCGAACTTTGTGTCGGCGACTTGTCAAAAATCCCGACAGCCGGTCAGGTGCTCGCGCCTGCGCACCCGCGCCGTCGTTCGGCGATCCACTGCGCGGCACTACCATCGTCGCCATGACAGAGCTCGAGAATCCGAACGCCCCTTCCTCCCGTGACGCCGGGCCCCGCCTGCGGGCGCAAGGCCTGCGCTGGCAGCCGCCGCAGGGCGCCTGGCCGGGGCCGCATCCACTGCAGGACGGGCTGGATCTTGAGATGGGGCCAGGCCTGCACCTGGTCCTGGGTGGCGAAGGGCGGGGAAAGACGGCGCTGCTGGGTCTGCTCGGCGGCGTGCTGGCGCCGGCGTCCGGGGCCCTCGAACGGCGGCTGGCCAGCCAGGCCTGGCCGGATCCGCTGGCCGAGGCGCTCGACGGGCAGCTGTCGCGGGCTTGGCTGGCGGCCGAGCAGGCGCGGCACCCCCGCTGGAACGCCGGGGTGGCAAGCCGCCTGGAGCAGGCCTGGGCGCTGGCGCCGCATCTGGACAAGCAGCTGCACATGCTGTCCGCCGGCAGCCGGCGCAAGCTGGGTCTGCTGGCGGCGGCGGCCAGTGGGGCGGCCCTGGTGCTGCTGGATCTGCCTTTCGCCGCGCTGGACGGCAGCTCCCGGCGCGTCCTGCTCGAGGTGCTCGAGGACGCCGCCACGTCCGGCCGCCAGATCTGGGTGATGGCCGACTACGCACCGCCGCCGGGGCTGGAGGCCGCTCTGTTCGCGTCGCGGATCGACCTCGGCGATTGACCGCCCCGGCCCGCCGCGCATGCGCTAGCCTCCGGGCATCCACCGCCAACGGGTTCCACCCCGGACACACCATGAACCAAACCCTGCGCCTGTTGGGGCGCGCCACCTCGATCAACGTCCGCAAGGTGCTCTGGACCCTGGACGAAGCCGGCCTCGCCTACAGGCACGAAGCCTGGGGCGAGGGCGAGCTCTCCCTTCGGAGCCCGGAATTCCTGGCGCTCAATCCCCTGGGCATGATTCCCGTGCTGGTCGACGGGGACGCGGTGCTGCGGGAGTCGAACACCCTGTGCCGCTATGTGGCGGCTCGCGCGGGGCGCCAGGATCTGCTGCCGACCGAGGCACTGGCGCGGGCGCGGGTGGAGCAATGGATGGACTGGCAGGCCACGGAGCTGAACAACGCCTGGCGCTATGCCTTCATGGGCCTGGTCCGCAAGAGCCCGGCGCACCAGGATGCCGTCCTGCTGGCCCAGGGTCTGCAGGGCTGGAACGCCCAGATGGACGTGCTCGAGGCGCAGCTGCAGACCACGGGCGCCTATGCCGCGGGCGATGCCTTCACGCTGGCGGACGTCGTGCTGGGGCTCTCGCTCGAGCGGTGGCGGCAGACGCCGCAAGCCGCCCGGCCCTCGTTCCCGGCCCTGGAGGCCTACCACGCCCGGCTTTGCGAGCGGCCGGCCTTCCGGCGCCACGGGGCCAACGGCCAGCCCTGAGCCCGCTGCCGCGGGGTGTCACGCGCCGGCTTGACGCCGCCGCGGGCCGCCTCGACAGTCGCGGCATGGCATTCGATACCTGGGTTCTCTACCTGCTGGCCGCCACCGGCCTGTCCCTGTCCCCCGGCCCCAACGGCCTGCTCGCGCTGACGCATGGCGCGCTGCACGGGCGGCAGCGGGCCTTGTGGACCATCTGTGGCGGCGCCCTGGGCTTCGTGGGGGTGATTGCACTGTCCATGTTCGGCATCGCCGCGCTGCTCAAGAGCTCGCTGTTGTGGCTGACGGTGCTGAAATGGGTCGGTGGCGCCTACCTCTTCTGGCTGGGCGTGCAGGTGTGGCGATCGCCGCCAATCGGTGTGGACCTGCCCACCCAGGCGGCCCCGCGCAGCGGCGCGTCGATGTTCCGGCAGGGGGCGCTGTCGGCGCTGACGAATCCGAAGGGCCTGCTGTTCTTCGCGGCCTTCCTGCCCCAGTTCATCGATCCCACCCGCAGCCTGTGGGTCCAGTTCGCCATCCTTGCCGGCACCTTTGCCGTGGTGGAATTCCTCACCGAATGGGGCCTCGCGAGTGCCGCGCATCGCATCAGCCCCTGGCTCCAGCGGGTGGGGCGGCGTTTCAACCGGGGCTGCGGCGGGGTCTTCATGGCCCTGGGGGCGGCGCTGCCCCTGCGCGCCTGAGGGCGCCGGCCCGCCCATGAAAAACGGACGCCGCAGCGTCCGTTGTCTGTTGCGGGGAGGCGGCGTCAGTCCTTGATCGTCTGCAGCCGGCGGTTCACGCGCAGTGCCAGCAGCGTGGCCGCCACGCCCGAGAGCAGGTAGAGGCTCACCGAGATCAGGCCGAACTCCGCCGAGAGGCCCAGCGCCACCAGCGGCGCGAAGGCCGCGCCCAGCAGCCAGGCGAGGTCGGCCGTCAGCGCGGCGCCGGTGTAGCGGAACTGCGGCAGGAAGTTGGACGTCACCGTGCCCGCGGCCTGGCCATAGGACAGGCCCAGCAGGATGAAGCCGACGAGGATGAACATGTCCTGGCCCAGCGCGCCGCCCTTGAGCAGCGGGGGCGTCACCAGCGCGAAGAGCCCGATGGCGATGGCCACGGCGCCCAGCGTGCGGCGACGGCCGAAGGTGTCCGCCAGCAGGCCGGACAGCGGCATGGCCGCCGCGGCGAGCAGGGCACCGACCACCTGCACCACAAGGAAATCTCCCACGTCCTGCTTCGCGAACAGCAGGATCCAGGACAGCGGGAAGACCGTCACGATGTGGAAGAGGGCGTAGCTGGACAGCGAAGCGAAGGCGCCGATCAGCACGTTGTGGCCTTGCTGGCGCATCAGCTCGCCCTCGTTGCAGGGCTCCAGCTCATGGGCCTGCAGCTCGCGTTCGTATTCATGGGTGACGACCAGGCGCAGGCGGGCGAACAGCGCCACGACGTTGATCGAGAAGGCTGCAAAGAAGGGGTAGCGCCAACCCCAGGAGAGGAAGTCGGCGCTGTTCAGGTGCGTCCAGAGATAGGCGAAGAGCCCGCTGGCCACGAAGAAGCCCAGCGGCGCGCCCAGCTGCCCCAGCATGGCGTACCAGCCGCGCCTGTGCTCGGGCGCATTGAGGGCCAGCAGCGAGGGCAGGCCGTCCCAGGAACCGCCCAGTGCGAGGCCCTGGCCCACGCGGAAGAGCGCCAGCAGCCAGATGGCCGAGGCGCCGAGGGTGGCGTACCCCGGCAGCATGGCCATGCCCGCCGTGGACGCGCCCAGCAGGAACAGCGCGACGGTGAGCTTGACGCTGCGGCCCCAGCGGCGCTGGATGGCCATGCTCAGGAGCGATCCGATCGGGCGCACGACAAAGGCCAGCGCGAAGAGCGCAAAGGCATAGAGCGTGCCCGTGAGCGGGCTGGCAAAGGGGAAGAAGAGGGCCGGGAACACCAGCACGGAGGCAATGCCGTAGACGAAGAAGTCGAAATACTCGGACGCACGCCCGATCACGACCCCCACGGCGATGTCGCCCGGGGCGACGTTCTCCTGCTTCGAATCGGCCCCGCCGGGGCTGACCGCGCTCAAGGAATTCAGGGGCAGGGCACTGCTGGTAACCATGGGACCTGGGACAAAATGTCCAATCGTTGACATGGGTCAATCAGGATACATTCGCGCCCGAAACGCAAGCTCGTTAACCCGGCGCTGGTTATCCCGATGTATAGAAAACCCCTGTTGTCCCCGGCCTCCGTGGCCCCCGCTCTGCGCCGCTCCGTGATGGCGCTGGCAGCGCTGCCGCTGGCCGCCTGCAACACCGTGGTGATGAACCCCTCCGGCGACATCGCGCGCCAGCAGGCGGACCTCGTCACCACCTCGACGCTGCTGATGCTGCTGATCATCGTGCCGGTGATCCTGCTGACGCTGCTGTTCGCCTGGCGCTACCGCCAGTCCAACCAGGCCGCCACCTACACCCCCGACTGGGACCACAGCACCAAGCTGGAGCTCATCATTTGGGGCGCGCCGCTGCTGATCATCATTGCGCTGGGCGCGATCACCTGGATCAGCACCCACAAGCTGGACCCCTATCGCCCGCTGGAGCGTCTGGACGAGTCCCGCCCGATCCCCACCGGCGTGAAGCCGCTGGAGGTGGAGGTGGTGGCGCTGGACTGGAAGTGGCTGTTCCTCTACCCCGAGCAGGGCATCGCCACCGTCAACGAGCTCGCCGCCCCGGTGGATCGCCCGATCCGCTTCAAGATCACGGCGTCCACGGTGATGAACGCCTTCTACATCCCCGCGCTGGCCGGCCAGATCTACGCCATGCCGGGCATGCAGACGCAGCTGCACGCGGTCATCAACCAGCCGGGCCAGTTCGACGGCTTCTCCGCGAACTTCAGCGGTGACGGCTTCTCGCACATGCGCTTCAAGTTCCACGGCCTGTCGGAGGCCGACTTCAACGCCTGGGTCGCCAAGGCCAAGGCCGAGGGCAGCGAGCTGAGCCGTGCCGACTACCTGAAGCTCGAACAGCCCAGCGAGAAGGAGCCCGTGCGCCGCTACGCCCGCGTGGCCGACGGTCTCTACGACGCCATCCTCAACCGCTGCGTGGACAGCGCCAAGATGTGCATGGGCCAGATGATGGCCATCGATGCGGCCGGCGGCCAGGGCAAGGGCGGCGTGGACGGTGTTTCCCGCAAGGCCTGGGGCCAGGGCGAGAAGTCGTTCGTGACCGCCCAGTGCACCCCGGCCAACGCCGACCAGTTCCTCCCCGCGCCCGCCGCGGCCCGCCAAGATTGATCCGCTGAAGCTCCAAGATGTCTGACGCTCAAGACCTCAGCCGCCTCGTGTTCGGGCGGCTCACGTGGGACGCGATCCCCCTGCATGAACCCATCCTGCTCGCCACCTTCGCCGGCGTCGTGCTGGGCGGGCTGGCCATGCTCTTCCTGCTGACCAAGTACCGCCTGTGGGGCGTGCTGTGGCGTGACTGGATCACCAGCATCGACCACAAGAAGATCGGCATCATGTACATCATCCTGGGCCTCGTGATGCTGCTGCGCGGCTTCGCGGACGCCCTGATGATGCGGGCCCAGCAGGCCATCTCCTTCGGGGATCAGGTCGGCTTCCTGCCGCCGCACCACTACGACCAGATCTTCACCGCCCACGGCGTGATCATGATCTTCTTCGTGGCGATGCCCCTGGTGACGGGCTTCATGAACTACGTGGTGCCGCTGCAGATCGGCGCCCGTGACGTGGCCTTCCCCTTCCTGAACAACTTCAGCTTCTGGATGACCGCCAGCGGCGCCATCCTGATCATGATGTCGCTGTTCGTGGGCGAGTTCGCCCGCACCGGCTGGCTGGCCTACCCGCCGCTGTCGGGCATCCTGGCGAGCCCGGGCGTGGGGGTGGACTACTACATCTGGTCCCTGCAGATCGCCGGCGTGGGCACCACGCTCTCCGGCATCAACCTGATCGCGACCATCATCAAGATGCGCGCGCCGGGCATGACGATGATGAAGATGCCCGTCTTCACCTGGACCAGCCTGTGCACCAACGTGCTGATCGTGGCCGCCTTCCCGGTGCTGACCGCCGTGCTGGTGCTGCTCTCGCTGGACCGCTACATCGGCACCAACTTCTTCACGACGGACCTGGGCGGCAACGCCATGGTCTACGTGAACCTGATCTGGATCTGGGGCCACCCCGAGGTCTACATCCTGGTGCTGCCGGTCTTCGGCATCTTCTCGGAAGTCGTGGCCACCTTCAGCCGCAAGAAGCTGTTCGGCTATGCCTCCATGGTCTATGCCACGGTCGTGATCACGATCCTGTCGTACCTGGTGTGGCTGCACCACTTCTTCACCATGGGCTCGGGCGCCAGCGTGAACTCGTTCTTCGGGATCACGACCATGATCATCTCGATCCCGACCGGGGCGAAGATCTTCAACTGGCTCTTCACCATGTATCGCGGCCGCATCAACTTCGATGTGCCCATGCTGTGGACGGTGGGCTTCATGGTCACCTTCGTGATCGGCGGCATGACCGGCGTGCTGCTCGCCGTGCCCCCGGCGGACTTCGTGCTGCACAACAGCCTGTTCCTGATCGCCCACTTCCACAACGTCATCATCGGCGGCGTGCTCTTCGGCCTGATGGCGGGCATCACCTTCTGGTTCCCCAAGGCCTTCGGCTACAAGCTCGATCCGTTCTGGGGCAAGTGCAGCTTCTGGTTCTGGTTCGTGGGCTTCTACCTGGCCTTCATGCCGCTGTACGTCCTGGGCCTGATGGGCGTGACCCGCCGCATGAGCCACTTCGAGGACCCCTCGCTGCAGATCTGGTTCCAGATCGCGGCCCTGGGTGCCGTGCTGATCGCCCTGGGCATCGGCAGCTTCCTGATCCAGCTGGTGGTCAGCTACCTGCGTCGCGAACAGCTGCGCGACGAGACCGGTGACCCCTGGGACGGCCGCACGCTGGAGTGGTCCACGTCCTCGCCGCCGCCGGACTACAACTTCGCCTTCACGCCCGTCGTGCATGAGCTGGACGCCTGGCACCACATGAAGAAGCTCGGCGTGAAGCGCCCGACCAGCGGCTTCGTGGACATCCACATGCCGGCCAACACGGCCGCGGGCGTGGTGATCGCCGGCCTGTCGACCCTGTTCGGCTTCGCGATGATCTGGCACATGTGGCTCGTGGCCGGCGTGAGCTTCCTCGTGACGATCGTGGCCGTCCTCGTCCACACCTTCAACTACAAGCGCGACTACTACATCCAGGCCGATGCCGTGAAGCGCAGCGAGGACGCCCGCACCGCCCACCTGGCGGCGCTGGCCGCCCGCTGAACCGCTGCTGACCTGGAGGACCGATTCATGAGTCACACCATTTCCCTGACCGAAGCCGGCGGCGCGCCGCGCTTCTACGACCTGAAGGGCGAGCACCACCCGCAGCAGGGCACCCTGCTGGGCTTCTGGCTCTACCTGATGAGCGACTGCCTCATCTTCGCGGTGCTGTTCGCGGTGTTCGCGGTGCTGGGCAAGTCCTATGCCGCCGGCCCCTCGGGCGCCGATCTCTTCGACCTGCCCCTGGTGGCGGTGAACACGGGCTTCCTGCTGTTCTCGTCCATCACCTATGGGCTGGCGATGATCGCCATGAACCACGGCAAGAAGCAGCATCTGCTGATCTGGCTGGCGGTCACGGGTCTGTTCGGCGCGGCCTTCCTCGGCCTCGAGCTGTACGAGTTCGCCCACCTGATCCATGAAGGCGCCGGCCCGCAGCGCAGCGCCTTCCTGTCGGCCTTCTTCACGCTGGTCGGCACGCACGGCCTGCACGTCACCTTCGGCATCATCTGGCTCGTCACGCTGATGATCCAGGTGGGCAAGCATGGCCTCATCAAGGAGAACAAGCGTCGCCTGATCTGCCTGTCGATGTTCTGGCACTTCCTGGACGTGGTGTGGATCGGTGTCTTCACCTTCGTCTACCTGATGGGGTCGATGTGACCCACCCCCTACGGCCTGCGGCCGCCCCCACGAGGGGGCGCGCTTGGCAGCCCGGCAAAGCCGGATCTGCAAGCGCCGCTGGGCTTGGGAGGCCTACTGCTAAGACTGATTGAGAAGTCACATGAGCGAACAACATCACGATCAACACGCTGATCACGGCCACCACGACGATGACCTGGCCTACCACGCCACGGTCAAGGGCTATGTGATCGGCTTCCTGCTGTCCGTCGTGCTGACGGCCATTCCCTTCTGGCTGGTGATGGGCCAGGTGCTGCCGTCCAAGAACGCCACCGCGCTGGTGATCCTCGCCTTCGCGGCCGTTCAGATGGTCGTGCACATGATCTATTTCCTGCACATGAACAGCAAGGTCGAGGGCGGCTGGTCCCTGCTGGCGCTGATCTTCACCGCGGCGCTGGTGCTGATCATGCTGTCGGGCTCCATCTGGGTCATGTACCACATGAACACCAACATGATGCCCGTGCACGACATGCGCAACCTGCCCTGATGACGGACGATCGGTGCCTGCCGCCGATCGCATCACCATGACGCCTCCGCCCCGCCTCGCTGCCTCCCGTCGCCCCTCCTGGCGCCTGCTGGCGGTGACGCTGGGCGGTGCCGTTCTGGTCGCCGTCTTCCTCGCCCTGGCCACCTGGCAGTGCCAGCGTCTGGCCTGGAAGGAGGCGCTCATCGCCCGCGTGGCCGCGAGCCAGGCGGGCGCGCCGCAGCCGCTGCCGCCCGTGCAGGACTGGCCGCAGGTGCGGCGCGACACCCACGAGTACCAGCGTGTCCGCGTGAGCGGCCGCTTCGACCCCACCCGGGAGACGCTGGTGCAGGCCAGCACCGTGCTGGGCACCGGCTGGTGGGTCCTCACGCCGCTGCAGACGCCGGACGGCCGCTGGGTGCTGGTCAACCGCGGCTTCGTGGACGCCGCGCACCGCTCGCCGGAAGCGCATGCACCTGTGGCCGGCGAACTCACGCTGGAGGGCCTGCTGCGCCTGAGCGAGCCCGAGGGGCGGCTCTGGCAGCACAACGACGCGGGGGCAGGGCGCTGGTACTCGCGGGACGTGCCGGCCATCGCGGCGGCGCGCGGGCTCGCCGGCGAGGTCGCGCCCTTCTTCATCGACGCCAGCGAAGGCGCAGAAGGGCAGTGGCCCCGCGCCGGGCTGACCGTCCTGGCTTTCAGCAACAATCACCTCCTGTACGCCCTGACGTGGCTGGCCCTGGCGGCCATGGTGTCGGCGGCGGTGGTGTTTGTGTGGCGCTACGAGCGGCGCCAAGTCCCCGGAGCGGCAGCCCTTGAACCAGACGCTTGAAGCGCAGGAGCAGGCCGAGGTCGCGCACCTCGGTGCGGCCGGCCGCGCCTCGGAGGCGCTGGCCGGGCGGCGCAATCTGCTGCAGCTGATCCAGCTGCGCTGGCTGGCCGTGGCCGGGCAGCTGGCCACCATCCTCACGGTCCACTTCCTGCTCGCCATCCGCCTGCCACTGGCGGAGATGCTGACGCTGCTGGGCGCGCTGGCCCTCTTCAACCTGGCGAGCTGGCTGCACAGCCGCAGCGGGCGGGACGTGAGCAACGGCGCGCTGTTCGGCGGCGTGCTGATCGACGTCGCGGTGCTCAGCGGCCAGCTCTACTACAGCGGCGGCATCACCAATCCCTTCTGCTTCCTCTTCCTGCTGCAGATCGCGGTGGGCACGGTGCTGCTGCGCCCGGCCTACATCTGGGCCATGGTCTTCATCGCGAGCGTGAGCTTCATGACGCTCACGCATGTCTACCGCCCCGTGGCGCTGCCGGACGTGGACGTGCCGGCGCTCTCGGTGCACTTTGTGGGCGGCCTGCTGCTGTGCTTCCTGCTCAACGCGGTGCTGCTGGTCGTCTTCATGCACCGGATCGTGCGCAACCTGCGCCAGCGGGACGCAAGCCTGGCCAAGCTGCGCCAGCGCGCGGCGGAAGAGGAGCACATCGTGCGCATGGGCCTGCTGGCCTCGGGCGCCGCACATGAGCTCGGGACGCCGCTGGCCACGCTGTCGGTGATCTTGGGCGACTGGGCCCGCATGGCGCCGTTCGCGGGCGACCCCGAGCTGCGCGAGGAGATCGAGGAGATGCAGTTGCAGCTCAAGCGCTGCAAGACCATCGTCAGCGGCATCCTGCTGTCGGCCGGCGAGGCCCGCGGCGAGGCCCCGGCACAGACGCATCTGCATGCCTTCCTGGAAGAGCTCGTGACGCAGTGGCGCCGCACGCGCCCGGCCCGGGCGCTGCATTTCGAGGCCGGGGACCTGCCGGATGTGCCGATGTACTCGGACTTCGCGCTGCGCCAGATGGTCGACAACGTGCTGGACAACGCCCTCGAGGCCCGCCCGGACGGCGAGATCACGCTGCGCGCGGCACTGGAGCAGGACGGCGAGGTCCTGGCCCTCACCGTGCTCGACGAGGGGCCAGGTTTTGCCCCCGAGATGCTGGAGCGCTTCGGCAAGCCCTACCAGAGCAGCAAGGGCAAGCCCGGTGGCGGCCTGGGGCTGTTCCTGTCGGTCAACGTGGCGCGCAGCCTCGGTGGCAAGATCGAGGCCCGCAACCGCTGGGAGGGCGGCGCCGAAGTGGCCATGCGCCTGCCCCTGTCCAGCCTGAGCGTGCGGCGCGCGAGCGCCGCCCAACGACATCCGGAGTCCAAGCGTGGACGCTGAAGACCGCCTGCTGCTGATCGTCGAGGACGACGACAGCTTCGCCCGCACCCTGATCCGCTCCTTCGAGCGGCGCGGCTACCGCGTGCTGCGCGCGGCCCACCTGGCCGAGGTCCAGGCGCACCTCGCCGAGCACCGCCCGGGCTTCGCGGTGGTCGACCTCAAGCTGGCCGGCGGCGACTCCGGCCTCGCCTGCGTGCAGGCCCTGCATGCGCACGACGAGTCCATGGTGATCGTGGTCCTGACCGGCTACGCCAGCATCGCCACGGCCGTCGAGGCCATCAAGCTGGGTGCCCGCCACTACCTGGCCAAGCCCGCCAACACCGACGACATCGAGGCCGCCTTCGACAAGGCCGAAGGTGATGTCGAGGTCGAGCTCACCGAGCGCACCACGTCCATCAAGACCCTGGAGTGGGAGCGCATCCACGAGACCCTGGCCGAGACCGGCTTCAACATCTCCGAGACCGCCCGCCGCCTGGGCATGCATCGGCGGACGCTGGCGCGCAAGCTGGAGAAGCAGCGGGTGAAGTGAGGGGCGGGGCCAGGTCTTGCCTCCTCGGGCCTGCTTCCCGTTCATCCCATCCGCCGGCCCGCTCGACCCACCGTTCCGACCGCTCGTCTCGCCCCTGCCTTCCGGCACCCGGTGCCGCTTCGTTCCGCCGCTAGACTCCCGCCCACATCGGACGGCCCATGTCGGGGCCGACGAGCCTACCGACAAGAACGACGGGAGCGATCGTGAGCGAATCGAGTCAAGAGCGCGTGCCGGGCACGCAGGCAGCCACCCCCGAACCCACCCGGCTCAAGCGCGGCCGCTCGCGCTGGCGCCGCTGGCGCACGACGCTGATCGTGATCGGGGTGCTGGTCCTCGTCGGGGGCGGCTGGCGCCTGACGCATCCGCCCAAGCCGCCGGCCACGCCGCCGGTGGGTGAGGTGAAGCTGGCGGACATCACGCAGGTCGTGCAGGCCTCCGGCATCCTGCAGGCCCGTACCAAGGTGGACGTGGGCGCGCAGGTCAGCGGGCAGGTGCAGACGCTGCATGTGGAGCTCGGCCAGAACGTCAAGAAGGGCGACCTGCTGGTGAGCCTGGATCCCGAGATCGCCCGCAGCGACCTGGCGCAGGCCGAGGCCGCCGTGGCGCAGCAGAAGGCGCAGCTCGAGCGCATGAGGGTGGACATCGAGCTCGCCCAGCGCGAGGTGCAGCGCCAGCAGCGCCTGCTCGCCGGCAGCGCCACCGCGGGCCAGGAGGCCGAGAACGCGCAGGGGCAGCTGGACAAGCTCCAGGCGGACTTCCGCGGCCAGCAGGCCAGCATGCAGCGCCTGCAGGCGGACCTCGCCAAGCGCCAGCTCAACCTGGGCTACACCCGCATCACCGCGCCCATGGACGGCACCGTGGTCAACATCCCCGTGCAGGCCGGCCAGACCGTCATCGCCGTGCAGATCACGCCCGTGATGGTCGCGCTGGCACAGCTGGACACCATCACCGTCCGCGCCCGCGTGCCCGAGGCCGATGTGTCCTCGGTGAAGGTGGGTCAGGTGGCGAAGTTCTCGACGCTGTCCGGCGAGGGGCGGCAGTACGAGGGCCGGGTCCGCGTGATCCAGCCGGTGCCCGAGCGCATGGGCAACGCGGTCTACTACAACGTGCTTTTCGAGGTGGACAACAAGGACCGCAGCCTGCTCTCCGACATGACCGTGCAGGTCAACATCGAGACGGGCAGCGCCAAGCAGGTGCCCACGCTGCCGATGGTCGCGCTGGGCGAGCGCGATGCGCAGGGCCGCTACGACGTGCAGCTCTACCAGGCCGGCAGCGAGAACGATCCCAAGCACAAGCCCGAGACCCGCAAGGTGCGCATCGGCCTGCAGGACGGTGGCAAGGCGCAGGTGCTCGAAGGCGTGAAGCCGGGCGAGAAGCTGCTGCTGGCGCCCGTGGCCAAGAAGGCCGGTGACAGCGACTTCGGCGTCGTCATCGACTGAGGCCGCCATGAGCACCGCACACCAAGGCGTCCGGCGGGACGCGGGCAAGGGGCCGCCGCTCATCGAGCTGCGCGGCGTGGCGCGCCGCTACGTGATGGGCCGCGAGGACGACCCCGCCGCCGTGATCGTGCCCGCGCTGCAGGGCGTGAGCCTGCGCATCGAGGCGGGTGAGTACGTTGCCATCATCGGGCAGTCCGGCTCGGGCAAAAGCACGCTCATGAACATCCTCGGGTGCCTGGACAACCCGAGCGAGGGCCTGTTCCTGATCGATGGGCAGGACGCGAGCGAGCTGGATGCGGACGAGCTGGCGGCCCTGCGCCGCGAGCGCTTCGGCTTCATCTTCCAGCGCTACCACCTGCTGCCGGGCATGGATGCGCAGGCCAACGCCTCGCTGCCCGCGGTGTATGCCGGCGTGAGCACCGGCCAGCGCATGGGCCGTGCCGCGACGCTGCTGGCGGAGCTGGGCCTCGGCGAGCGCATGCACCACAAGCCCAACGAGCTTTCGGGCGGGCAGCAGCAGCGCGTGAGCATCGCGCGGGCGCTGATGAACGGCGGGCAGATCATCCTGGCCGACGAGCCCACCGGCGCGCTGGATTCCGCCAGCGGCCAGGAGATGCTGCGCCAGCTCGATGCCCTGCATGCGGCCGGCCACACCATCATCCTCGTGACCCATGACGCGAAGGTGGCGGCGCACGCCCGACGCGTGATCGAGCTCTCCGACGGCCACGTGCTGCGCGACAGCGGCACGCCCGCCGGCCATGCGGTGCCGCAGGCGGCGCTGGCGATGGCGTCCGGCCCGGGCAGCTTCTGGGCGCACTGGCGCGGGCAGCTGCGCGAGGCGCTCGGCTCGGCCCTCGGCGCGCTCTATGCCAACCGGCTGCGCTCCAGCCTCTCGATGCTGGGCATCTGCATCGGCATCACGGCCGTCGTCTGCACGGCGGCGCTGGGGGACGCGGCACGCCAGGGCATCGAGGGCAACCTCGGGGCCGCGGTGGCGAGCAAGCTGTGGGTCTGGTCCGACGCGAGCAAGCTGCCGCCCGGTGCCTTGCCGCGGGACTTCCGGCCCTACGAGCTGGAGGCCATCCGCGCCATCGACGGCGTGCAGGACGTGCAGGGCGAGCGCCGCATGATGGGCGGCCTGCGCCAGGGCACGCAGCAGGTCAACGGCCAGACCCTCGCCGCCACGACGGACACGCTCAAGAGCAACCAGATGACGCTGGCCCTGGGCCGTGATTTCACCAGCGCGGATCTTCAGGCCCGTGCGCAGGTCGTGGTCCTCAGCCACCGGCTGTGGCAGGACCTGTTCAAGGGCCGGGCCTCGGCCCTGGGCTCGACCATGCTGATCGACACGACCCCCGGCGCCGCCGAGGCCGGCATGCCCGGCGGGGCGGCCGCCGTGCCCATCGGCGCGGCGCTGCCGGTGCAGGTCATCGGCATCCTCAAGGAGAAGCGCGATGGCGACGGGGACGACGGCCGCTCGGCCACGCTGTACCTGCCGGTCAGCACCTACCTGAGCAAGATCGATGCGCGCCCGTCGGTGAGCAGCTTCCGCGTGATGGTGGCCAAGGGGCATGACCCGGCGCACATCGAGGCCCAGGTGAGGCACCGCCTCAAGGCCCTGCACGGGCAGCAGGACTTCGGCCTGTGGAACGGCGATGCCATGTTCCGCCAGGTGCAGCAGGTGATGGGCATCATCGCCGCCATCTTCACGGGCGTCGGGGCGATCGCCCTGCTCGTGGGGGGCGTGGGGGTCATGAACATCATGCTGGTCTCGGTGTCGGAGCGCACGCGGGAGATCGGCATCCGCATGGCGGTCGGGGCGCGGCAGAGCGATGTGCGCATGCAGTTCCTGATCGAGGCCGTGATGCTGTGCTGCCTCGGCGGGCTCGCGGGGCTGGCGCTGTCCTGGCTCGCGGCCCAGGGCGCGAATGCGGTGCAGGACAAGGTGACGCTGGACGTCAGCGGCAAGGCAGTGGCCCTGGCCTTTGCGGTCTCGGGTGGCATCGGCCTGCTGTTCGGCACACTGCCGGCCCGCCGCGCGGCGGCGCTGAGCCCGGTCGACGCGCTGGCGCGTGAGTGAGTGGAGGATTCCGAGATGAAGAAGATCAAGATGACGACGCACGGCATGCGGCGCTCCGCGCTGAGCCTGGCCGCGCTGACCCTGCTTGTGCTGGGCGGCTGCGCGGCCACCGGTGAGCTGCAGCGCCCCGCCGAGCCCCGCCTGCCCGAGCAATGGCAGCACGGCGCCCAGGCGGAGGCGCGGCCGCAGGCCTGGGCCGGCGCGCTCGACCCCGAGCTGCAGGCCTTCCAGCGCGAAGCCCTGGCTCGCAACCGCGACCTCGCCCTGGCGGCGCTGCGCTTCAAGGACGCCGAGCGCCAGCTCGCGCAGCAGGGCCTGCGCCTGCAGCCGTCGGCCTCGCTGAGCAGCTCGGCCAACCGCCCGCTGGAGTCCGGCGGTTCGAGCCGCTCGGTCAATGTGGGGGGCGTGCAGGTGCCGGTGGAAACGCGCGTGGGCTGGAACCACAGCTACAGCGCCTCGCTCTCGGCGAGCTACGAGCCGGACCTCTGGGGCCGGCTCGCCGCGCGGGACCGGGGTCTCGTGGCGCAGCGTGAGCAGGTGCAGGCCGACATCGCCGCCGCCCGCGTGGTGATCGAGGCCCGTGCGGCCGAGATCTACTGGACGCTCGGCGCCCAGGCCCGCCTGCGCCCGCTGGCGCAGGCGCAGCTGGAGGCTGCCGAGGAGCTGCTGCGCATCGTCAAGCTGCGGGTCCGCGAGGGCAAGCTGCTGCCGGTGGAGGTGGACCGCGCCGCGCAGTCCGTCCTGTCGGCGCAGCACCGCCTGGCGGACCTCGATGCCGAGACGCAGCTGCAGTCGCAGCAGCGGGCCCTGCTGCTGGACCAGCTGGAGCAGGCTGCCGACGCGCATCCGCCGGGGCGCCTGCCGGACGCCGCGCCGCCCGCCTGGGCGCTGGGCTCCCCGGCGCAGGTGCTGGGCGCGCGACCCGATGTGCAGAAGGCGCGCCTGCAGGTGGACGCCGCGCTGGCGGGGCTGGCGGTGGCGGAGGCCAGCCGCTACCCGAGCCTGAGCTTCACCGGCTCGATCGGCACCGGCGGCTCGCAGGTCCGCGACTGGCTCAGCCAGCCGGTGCTGAACCTGAGCTCGTCGCTGCTGGTGCCGCTCATCGACTGGCGGCGGCTGAACTACGAGCGCGAGGGCGCCCGCACGGGGCTGGAGCAGGCCGCGCTCAGCCTGCGCGACACCGTCCACAAGGCGCTGGTGGATGCCGAGGGCCAGTGGACGCAGCGCGAGAAGCTGCAGCGCCAGACCGACGCCCAGGCCCGGCGCGTGGCCGAGGCCCGCGAGAACGAGCGCCTGGCCGCCCTGCGCCTGGAGGTGGGCGCCATCGGCCGCAACGACTGGCTGCAGGCGCGCGTGGCGCTGCTGGAGGCGCAGCAATCGCTGCTGCAACTGCAGCTGCAGGGCTGGCTGAACCAGGCGGCGCTGTATCGCGCGCTGGGTGGGGCGTCGGCAGGCTGATGCGGGCTGAGGCCGTGGGCGCCGGCACTGACCGGTGCCGTGCCTCATCTTGCAGCAGCCTAGGCGCAGCCCCGTAGGCATCGGGGCTGTCGCACGCGCTCCAAGGGCCGTCCCCAGAGTTGTCCACAGAAGCTGTGGACGCCGGGCTCAGGCCTGCAGGTCGCGCTCGAAGGCGAGGCTGGCGCGCCGCTGGGCATCGCCCAGGTCACGGTAGAAGCGGTGCGCCTCCTCGCGATGCACACCGGAACGCAAGCGCAGGCGCGTGGCGCCCAGGGCCCGGGACCGCCGTTCGGCCTCCTGCAGCAGCCGGCGCCCCCAGCCACGTCGACGGTGCGACGCATCCACGACCAAGGCGTGCACCTCCACATAACCGTCGCTGGCGATCAGCGGGATCTGCTGCAGATGGCACAGGCCCGTCAGACCGACATCGCTCTCGCTCACCAGCAGCACGTGGTCCGCGCGCGCCGCCAGCCGCGCGAAGCGGGCCGCCAGCTCGGCGGCCGTGACCGGGTAGCCCAGCTGCCCGAGCAGGCCGGCCATCGCCGGGAGGTCCGACGCCGAGGCCTCGCGGATCAAGCCTGCCACGGGCTCAGTGCATGAGCTCGCGGATCACCGCCACCGGCGCGCTGCCGTAGCTCAGGAACTGGTCGTGGAAGGCCTTGAGCTCGAAGCGGTCGCCCAGCTGCTTCCGGCGCGCCTCGCGCAGGGCCATGATCTCGCTGTAGCCGCTGAAGTAGCTGGTGAGCTGCACCGAGGTCAGCTGCACGCGGCGCCACTTCTCGCGGGCTTCCTGCTCGGTCTGGAAGGCCTTGTGCGTGAGCAGTGCCAGGGCCTCGTCCTGCGTCATGCCCAGCACGTGCACGCTGTAGTCGAGGAGGGTGTTGGTGACGCTGCGCAGGTTCCACTTGCAGTACATGAGCCACATCTCGGGCGCATGGTCGCCGTAGCCGGCCTCGAGCATCATGCGCTCGCCGTAGACCGCCCAGCCTTCGATCATCGCGCCGTTGCCGAACAGCGCCTTCACGAGCGAGGGCGACTTGTTGGCGTGGATCAGCTGCGTGTAGTGGCCCGGGATGGCCTCGTGGATGTTCAGGATCTGCAGGATCCAGTGGTTGTACTCGCGCAGCGTGCTCTCGGCCTGCTCGGGCTTGAGGTCATCCAGCGGCGTGACGTTGTAGTAGGTGCGGTCCTGCGGGCGGTAGGGGCCGGGCGCCTCGATGCTGGCGCCGGCCACGCCGCGCTGGTAGACCGGCGTCTCGCGCACCTGCAGGGGCTTCTTCGGGTCGATGGTGAGCAGGTCCTTCTGCTGCAGGAAGGCCTGGAGCTGGGGAATCTGCTGGCGGATCTCGGCCAGGAAGTTCTCGGCCTTCACGTGCTTCACGGACAGCGTCTTGATGACGCGGTCGATCTTCTCGAGGCGGTCGGCCGGCTTCGAGGCGTCGCCCTGGGTCTGCGTCCAGAGCTGGTCGGCCAGCTCGTCCATCTTCGCGAGCAGCTGCTCGCGCGTGGCCAGGGCCTTCTGGTAGGTCTGCTCGGCGGTGCTGGCGGACTGGATGTCCAGCTGGAACTTGCGCTCGTACAGCTCGCGGCCGAGGCGGAAGCTGCGGGCCTTGCCGCTGGCGGCGAGCTGCTCGTCCAGGCCCTTGAGACGCTGCTGGTACTGCTTGACCGCCGTCCGTGCGGCCGCGAGGGCCGGCGCGAAGGCGTGGCGATCCGCCGCCGCCAACTTGCGCTCGGCCTGGGCGGCCTTCTCGATCTCGTCGAACACGGCCAGCGTGCCGTCGATCTGGCTCACGGCGAGCTGCGTGTGCTCGCGCGTGGGCGTGTCGAGGCTCGCATAGGCCGCCTCGTAGTACGCGGGCACGGCCTTCAGGCGGGCGAGCAGGGCCTTGAGGCGCTGGGCGCGGGGGGCGTACTCGGTGTTCAGGATCAGGTCCATCGCGCCGGCCACGTTGTAGTTCGACGGGTTCCAGGCGAACTCGCGCAGCGTCTGGAGGTACCAGGCGTCGGCGGCCAGCTTGTTCTGCAGCAGCACGAGATCGGTGCGGGCGCGGTCGGAGAGCCGCTCGGGCTGGACGGTCGCGAAGTGCGCCTGCCACTGCTGCGCGAAGGCCAGCGCCTTGTCGCGGCTGGCGGCGGTCGGGGCCGGCAGGCGGGCGGCGCCGTCATAGCGGCCGGCGGCCAGCGCGGCGTCGGGGTCCAGCTTCCACAGGGCTTCGATGAACTGGTGGGCCAGGCGGTCGAAGGCGCGGTCGGCCGCCTGCTGAGCGGGCGCGGCCGCCGTGGCGGCCGGGGCAGGGCGGGCGGGCGCAGGCAACTGGGCCGCTGCCAGCGCGGGCGGGGCCCAGGCCAGCGCCAGTGCCGCGCTCAGCGTGCCGAGCTGCAGGCCGAGCCGGGCGCCCAGGCGGGACCAGGAGAGGGAGAAGTGGGCAGGCGAATCAGCGCGCATGATGAGCTTTCTGGAGATCGGGCGCCCCGGTCGGACGCGGTGCGGCAGCATAGCGCCCCGCGCGCCGGCTGCCCCTCGGTTCCTGCCCCAGTCCGGCGGGCTCAGGGGCGAAGTTCGTACAGCGCGAAGCCCTCGGGATCGTCGCGCAGCCATCGGATGCGGGCGTCCTGCGTCAGCAGCCGGCGGGCGGCCGGGCTGCTGCGGAACTGCACGCGGCTGCCGGGCGGCACCTGCAGCGCCCAGCGGCCCTCGTCCGGCTCGACGTCGAAGCCCCGGCCGGCCTGCAGCAGGCGTTGCAGGGCCTCGCGGTTCTCGTCAGGCGCATCCAGCACCACGCGCGCCGGGCCCGCGGCCGGGAAGCTGCCGCCGCCGCTGGCCCGGTAGCTGTTGGTGACGAGCAGGAAGCGCTGCTCGTCCCGCACCGGCTCGCCGCGGTGGCGCAGCGCCGTGACGCGGTTCGTGTTCACGTCCGCCACGCGCCGCCCATCGGGGCCGTAGCGTGCCGGCTGGCTGAGATCGAACTCGTAGTCGAGGCCCAGGATCACGTCGTAGTTGAACGTCGGGTGGGCCTCGTCGATCAGCGCCTGCGGCGCGTCCGTGCCGGGCTCGATCCGACGGAACTGCGCCGCCGAGCGCTCCAGCCATTCCCGCAGTTCCGCGCCGCTGAGCTGCAGCACCTTCACGGTGTTGGGGTAGGGGTAGAGCTCGCTCACGTGCTTGACCGACATCGGCCCCGGGGCGATGTCCACATAGCTGCGCCAGCCCTGCCGGCCGCCGCTGCGGAAGGGCGCGGCAGCGCTCAGGAGGGGCAGGTCTTGCCAGCGCGTGCCGCGCAAGGCCTCGCGGGCGTACTGGCGCTGGGCGCGGGCCACGAGCGCCAGCGCCGCCGAGGGCTGGACGAGGTCGAAATAGCTGTGCAGCGGCCGCGGCGCCTCGGCCACGGTCTGGCGGATGAGGTCCAGCGTCGCCTGGTGCGCGGGCTGCAGCAGGGCCTCCAGCGCGCTGTCCGGCGCGGCCAGCGATAGGCGCTTCTGCGCATCGCGGATCGCGCGCAGGCTGCTGCGGCTGTCCGCCACCTGCCAGCGCCCGCGGCGCTGCTCAAGGGTCAGGTCGATCACGCCCAGGTGGCTGCCCCAGCTGCCGGGCATCACGGCCGGCACACCGTGGATGCGGCCCCGGGCGACGTCGGCGCCGCCATGGCGGGCAAAGGCCGGGCCCGGAAACTCGGCATGCGCGTGGCCCAGCAGCAGGGCATCCAGCCCGGGCAGCTGCGCGAGCTCGCCCGCGCGGTTCTCGGCGCCCTCGGGCTGCGGGGCGGCGTCGTAGCCGGTGTGGGCGACGGCGATCACGACGTCGGCCCCGGCCTGCCGCAGCCAGCGGATCTCCCGCCGGGCCGCCGCGACCATGTCCTCGACGACCACCCGGCCCTGCAGATGCTGCCGGTCCCACTGCAGGATCTGCGGCGGCAGCACACCCACGAGGCCGATGCGCAGGCGCTGCGGCCGGCCCGCATCGTCCCGGAACTCGCGCTCCAGCAGGGCATGCGGCGCGAACACCGGGCGGCGGCTGCCGGCCTCGCGCAGATTGCTGCTGATCACCGGGAAGCCGGCCTCGGCGTAGGCCTGACGAAGAAAGGGCAGGCCGAAGTTGAACTCGTGGTTGCCGATGTTGGCGGCGTCGTAGCCCAGCAGGCGCAGCGCCTGCAGCGCGGGATGGCGCCCCTGCGCGAGACCCTGCCGTGCGGCCACGTCCCCCATCGGCGAGCCCTGGATCAGGTCGCCGTTGTCGATCAGCAGGTGATTGGGCTGCTCCGCGCGGGCCTGGGCGATGAGCGTCGCCACGCGGGAGAGGCCCTGGGCGTCGCTCGGCTGGTCCTGGTAGTAGTCGTAGGCCAGGAGATTCATGTGCAGGTCGCTGGTCTCCATCACCCGCAGGCGCAGCGTCTGGGCCTGCAGGGCGGTCCCGAGGGCCAGGCCCGCGAGTGCGAGGAGGCTGCGGTGCAGCCGGGGAATCGGTCGTCGTTCTTGCATCCGGCGAGCGTATCGCAGCCGGCGTCCGGGAGCGGCCTGCGCGTCAGGCTTTCCCTGATTCATGGCCTGGATCATGGGAATTGCCGGGCCGGATGCGGTACCCTGCCCGGGCGCACCGGTGCCTGGCGATCCCAGCGCCGCCGGTGTGGGTGGCGCCGCCTGACCCGGCAGGCGCCAACGGCCTGGATTTCTGCATGGCATCACCATGCGGGAGCGATGTATGAGCGACAAGAACGAGCCCGGTGTCGTGCGCGCACCGTTGCGCTTGCACGTGCCGGAGCCCACAGGGCGGCCCGGCTGCCACACCGACTTTTCCTATCTCAAGATCAGCGCGGCGGGCGAGGTGCCCCGGCCGCCCGTCGACGTGGCCCCGGTGGACACCGGCGACATGGCGCACAAGCTGATCCGCGTCCTGGACCAGGACGGCGAGGCGCGCGGCCCCTGGGCCCCCGAACTCACCGAGGCGCAGCTGCTGCGCGGCCTGCGCACGATGATGAAGACACGCGTCTTCGACGGACGCATGCTCATCGCCCAGCGCCAGAAGAAGCTGAGCTTCTACATGCAGAGCCTGGGCGAGGAGGCCATCGGCAGCGCCCATGGTCTGGCCCTGGAAACGGGCGACATGTGCTTCCCCACCTACCGCCAGCAGAGCCTGCTGGTCGGACGGGACGACGTGCCGCTGTCCGAGCTGATGTGCCAGCTGCTCTCGAACGAGAAGGACCCGCTCAAGGGTCGCCAGCTCCCGGTGATGTACTCCATCAAGCGCGCGGGCTTCTTCTCCATCTCCGGCAACCTGACCACGCAGTTCGTGCAGGCCGTGGGCTGGGGCATGGCCAGCGCCATCAAGGGTGACACCCGCATCGCCTCCGGCTGGGTGGGCGACGGCGCCACCGCCGAGAGCGACTTCCACAACGCCCTGGTCTTCGCCCACGTTTACCGCGCGCCGGTGATCCTCAACGTGGTCAACAACCAGTGGGCCATCTCCACCTTCCAGGCCATCGCCGGGGGCGAGGGCACCACCTTCGCCGCGCGCGGCGTGGGGGCAGGTATTGCCTCCCTGCGCGTGGACGGCAATGACTTCCTCGCCGTCTACGCGGTGACGCGCTGGGCCGCCGAGCGCGCCCGCAGCAACCTGGGCCCGACGCTGATCGAGTGGGTGACCTACCGCGCCGGCCCGCATTCCACCTCGGACGACCCGAGCAAGTACCGCCCGGCGGACGACTGGACGCGCTTCCCCCTGGGCGACCCCATCGCCCGCCTGAAGCAGCACCTGATCCGCCGCGGCCTGTGGTCCGAGGCGCAGCACACCGCCCTGCAGGAGGAACTCGAAGCCGAGGTGCTCGCCGCCCAGAAGCACGCCGAGAGCTTCGGCAGCCTGGCTGACGGCCACATCCCCAGCATCGCCTCCATGTTCGAGGACGTGTACGAAGACATGCCCCAGCACCTGCGCGAGCAGATGGCCGAGGCCCAAGCGTTTGGAGGCCGCCAATGAAGGCTGAACAACTCCCCGTGGCGGACGCGCAGGACGTCCTGGGCAAGCCCGTCAACATGACCATGATCCAGGCCCTGCGCTCGGCCATGGACGTGATGCTGGCCCGCGATCCGGACGTCGTCGTCTTCGGCCAGGACGTGGGCTACTTCGGCGGCGTCTTCCGCTGCACCGACGGTCTGCAGGCCAAGTACGGCTCGCAGCGCGTCTTCGATGCGCCGATCTCCGAGGGCGGCATCGTCGGCGTGGCCGTGGGCATGGGTGCCTATGGCCTGCGCCCCGTGGCCGAGATCCAGTTCGCGGACTACTTCTATCCGGCCTCCGACCAGATCGTCTCCGAGGCCGCGCGCCTGCGCTACCGCTCGGCCGGCGACTTCACGGCCCCGCTGACCATCCGCATGCCCTGCGGCGGCGGCATCTACGGTGGCCAGACGCACAGCCAGAGCCCCGAGGCGCTGTTCACCCACGTCTGCGGCCTGCGCACGGTGATGCCGTCCAACCCCTACGACGCCAAGGGCCTGCTGATCGCGGCCATCGAGTGCAACGACCCGGTGATCTTCCTGGAGCCCAAGCGCCTCTACAACGGCCCCTTCGACGGTCACCACGACCGCCCGGCCACGCCCTGGACCGGCCATCCCAAGGCCCAGGTGCCGGAGGGCTACTACACGCTGCCGCTGGACAAGGCCACCGTGTACCGCCCCGGGCAGCAGCTCACGGTGCTGGCCTACGGGACCATGGTCTACGTGGCCGAGGCCGCCGCGAAGGAAGCGGGGCTGGACGCCGAGATCATCGACCTGCGCGCCCTGTGGCCACTGGACATCTCGACGGTCGTGGCCTCCGTGAAGAAGACCGGCCGCTGCGTGATCGTGCATGAGGCGACGCGCACCAGCGGCTTCGGCGCCGAGCTCTCGGCCCTGGTGCAGGAGCACTGCTTCTACCACCTGGAGGCGCCCATCGAGCGCGTTGCCGGCTGGGACACGCCGTACCCGCATGCCCAGGAATGGGACTACTTCCCGGGCCCCGCCCGCGTGGCCGCGGCGCTGCGCCGGGTCATGGAGTCCTGAGCATGCACCGAATGGAGCTGCACGGCCGTCGTGCCGTCGCTCGTGAGCAATCGCGCCGCTGTGCGCAGCAGGACCGCCTCGGGGCGGTCCGGCAGGAGGTTTGATGAGCATTCATACGATCAAGATGCCCGACATCGGCGAAGGCATCGTCGAAGTCGAGCTGGTGGCCTGGCATGTGAAGCCGGGTGATGTGGTGCGCGAGGACCAGGTCGTCGCGGACGTGATGACGGACAAGGCGACCGTCGAGATCCCGTCGCCGGTCAAGGGCGTCGTGCAGCGCCTCGGGGCCGAAGCCGGCACCGTGATGCGCGTGGGCTCGGCGCTGATCGAGATCGCGATCGAGGGGGCGGCGCCCGTGGAGACAGCAGCCCCGGCGCCCGCGCCGGTCGCTGCTCCCGTGCCCGCGCCGGCGCCCGTGGCGGCACCGGCCCAGGCTGCCGCCGCGCCCGTGGCGGCGGTGGCCGCGGCCCCGGCGCCCGCCGTGGTGGCGATGCCCGTGCATGCGCCCACCGCCGAGGCAGCGCCGGGCGCCCGCCCCATCGCCTCGCCCTCGGTGCGTCGCCGTGCCTGGGAACTGGGCGTGGACCTGGCGCAGGTGCGCGCCACCGGCACCGCCGGCCGCATCACGCATGCCGATGTGGAGGGCTTTGCCGCCGCCCATCCGCAGGGCCTGCAGCCGGGCAGTGGCTCGCCCTTTGTGAACGCGCCGGGCGCTGTGGCGGCCGCGGCCCCCGTGCGCCCCAGCGAGCGCCACCTCATTTCGCCTCGCGGCGACGGCATCGAGGCCAGCAAGGTCACGGGCCTGCGCCGCAAGATCGCCGAGAAGATGCAGGAGAGCAAGCGCCGCATCCCGCACTTCAGCTATGTGGAAGAGGTGGATGTCACCGAGCTGGAGGCGCTGCGCGAGCGCCTCAATGTGCTGCACGGCAAGACCCGCGGCAAGCTGACCGTGCTGCCCCTGCTGGTGCGTGCCGTGTGCCGCTCGCTGCGCGACTTCCCGCAGATCAACGCGCGCTTCGACGACGAGGCCGGCGTGGTCAACCGCTACGAGGCCATGCACCTGGGCATCGCCGCGCAGACGCCGTCGGGCCTGATGGTCCCGGTGATTCGCCATGCCGAGGCCCTGGACCTCTGGAGCTGCGCGGCCGAGATCCGGCGCCTGGCCGAGGTGGCGCGCACGGGCAAGGCCACGCGGGACGAGCTGAGCGGCTCGACGTTCACGATCTCCAGCCTCGGGCCGCTGGGCGGCATCGTCACGACGCCGGTGATCAACCATCCCGAGGTCGGCATCCTGGGCGTGAACCGCATCGTCGAGCGGCCGATGTTCAGGAGCGGCCAGGTGGTGGCCCGCCTGCTGATGAACCTGTCCTCGTCCTTCGACCACCGCGTGGTGGACGGTCAGGATGCGGCCGAGTTCATCCAGTCGATCCGTGCGCAGCTCGAGGCGCCGGCCACGCTGTTCATCGACTGATCGTCCGGCGACCCGCCGGCAGGGCCCGCGCGGGCCCGCCAAGCACCAGGGCGGCCCACGGGCCGCCCTGGTGCTTCCGGCGCCGGGGCCGTCAGCGGTTCGCCTGCTCCAGGGCGTCGGCGTAGCGTCCGTAGAAGGACTGGTCCCGCAGGCCGGTCTTGGTGAGCACCCACGCGGCTAGCAGGTTCGTCCGCGACAGCAGCGGGCTGCCCGGACGCAAGGCCGCACGCAGGCAGTGCGCGGTGTGCCGGTCCTTGAGCATCTGGGTGTCGTCCTCGTCGTAGCAGGCTTCCCACTGGTAGCGCAGCTTCAGCTCGGACGGCACGGGGACGGGGCACGGATCATGACCCGGGTAGGCCTGCCACGGCACCTGGGCGATGGGCCCGGGCAGCGCAAGCAGGATGCGGTTGTAGACGCGGTGGTTCAGCAGGTCCTCGTTGGGGCCGGCCAGCACCTTGGCGATGACGCGGGCGTCGAAGAAGGGCAGCGCGAAGTCGAATCCCTTCTTGTGCACCGTCTCGAAGTGCCCGATGAGATGGCGGCGCTGGTCGTTGAGCATCAGGAAGAGGTAGGCCGCCTTCTCGGGCACGCGGTCCCAGCGGCGCATCTCGGCGGCCACCTCGGACTGCACGCGGCGGGCCAGCTCGCGGTACTGCGGGCGCAGCGCGCGCGAGGGGATGCCCCACTTGCTCTTGCGGCACAGCAGTGCCGCGGCGTCGTCGTAGCGGCGCTCGGCCGCCAGACGCACGATCTGCTCGTCCAGGTAGACATGCCCGAGGCCCACGCTGCCGCCGTCGCCCGACCAGATCCGGCGGTCGAAGTTGCGGCCGCCGTCCTTGGCCTTCCATGCGTCGATGGTCTGGATCTGCTTGCTGTCGAAGTTGTCCGGACCGAGCGGGAACTCGAAGTGCCGCGCGCCCAGTGCCTGCGCGGCCATGCGGCCGAAGGTGAGGTCCTGGGTGTCGCTCGGCGCGAAGTTGAGCGTGTTGAGGCGGATGCCGCTGTGGGCCAGGCTGGCGGCGATCAGGCGCGAGTCCATGCCCCCGGACAGGAAGGCCGTCTGCTCCTCGGCTCCGCCCTGGCGGTCGCGCACAGCCGTGAGGAAGGTCTCGTAGAGCTCGACCTCATAAGGCCTGGTGGCGTCCAGCGGGGTCAGGTCTTGCCAGTCGTGGTACGTCGTCTTCGTGATGCCGGCGGCGCTGGCCTCCACCAGCTCGGCTCCGTAGCAGGCACGGATGCCGCGGTAGCGCGTCCGTTCCGCCAGCGGGAAGGCCATGGAGGCGATCTCCATCACGCCCTGGGGGTCCGGCTCCAGCGGGATCACGTTCCCCAGGCCCTGCAGCAGCCAGCGCGCATTCGTGAAGAAGTGGATGCCGCGATGCTCGCCGGTGTAGAGCGTGCGCACGCCCAGCTTGTCGGTGAAGGCGTGGACGCGCGCCTGCGCCAGGTCCAGGCGGACGCCGCAGAAGGTGCCATGGGACTGCTGGAGCAGCGCCGGCAGCGCCCCGTCGGCGTAGCGGGCCAGGGTGTCGACCTGGGAGATCCGGTGGCCGTCCAGGTGCAGGATGGGCTCGCCGGCGAGGAGGGAGACGGCGCCGTCCGCCAGGCGGTGGTGGGACACCGGTGCCCAGATGCCCAGCTCGTGCCACACGGCGAAGAGTCCGGGGGCCTCGGCGGACTGGAGGGGGACATCGCCCAGTTCACGGCCCAGGGCAGCGGAGGCCGCGGCCTTGAGCCGCTGCAGGTCCTCTTGGCTGCCGCCGACGGCCGCAAAGAAAATCGCCATTACGAATCCTTGTTCAAACGTGCCGCCAGGCGGGTTCGGGCCCACTGGCGGAAGGAGCGGTCGATCGCCAGGAGGGCGAGCACATAGCACAGGACCCCGGCCGTGCCCGGGGCCAGCAGCTGCCAGACCGGTTCGGCCGGCACCAGCCGGGCGGCGCCGATGACGGCGGCCACGAGCGGCACGCAGGCGCCCAGGCCGGTACGGAACGTGCCCAGCACGCCACCGAGCGGCAAGTCTAGCAAGCGGGCGCTTCGGGGGAAATTGATCAGGAAGACCAGGGGCACGCCCACGGTCCACGCGGCGGCCAGCCCGTTGGTGCCGCCGAACCACGCCCCGGCGAGGAAGGCCGCCGGCATGACGACGGCCCCGCTGAGCGTGTTCTTGAAATCGGCGCCGGCATGTCCCGTCGCGATGAGGGCGGTGGCGAGGATGGCGCTGCACAGACGCAGGGGCACGGCCAGCGCCATCAGCTGCAGCGGCACCGCGGCCGGCGCCCATTGCGAGCCGCTCACCAGCAGCACCAGCGGCTCGGCCAGCAGGGCCAGGAGCGCGCAGGCGGGCAGGGAGATCAGGCTCAGGCTGCGCAGGCCCCGGAGCAGTTCCGGCTGCACCGGCTGACCGGCGTTCTTGAGCCGGGCGATGGCGCTGAAGGCCACCTGGTTGACCACCTGCATGGACTTCTGCAGCGGCAGCGAGGCCAGCGTCAGCGCCACCGAATAGACGCCCAGCGCCGAGGCGCTCAGCAGCTTGCCGCCGATCAGCGCATCGGCCTGCGCCATGAACCACCAGGTGAAGCGGCTCGCGGTGAGGTTGCTGCCATAGCTCAGCAGGGGACGCAGCTGGCGGAAGTCGGCATTGGGCCAGACCCGCGTGTGCGACTGCAGGTGCAGCAGCACGGTCCGCACCGCCGCCCCCACGAGATTGGCCAGGAGCAGGGCCCAGACCCCGTGGCCGGCATAGGCCAGGCCCAGCGAGGTGACGCTGGTGGCGATGACGGACGCGACGTCGGCATAGGCGATGGCCTTGAAGTCCATCTCCCGCCGCAGCACGGATTCCGGCACGGTGCTGAGCGCCGAGATCAGGAAGATGAGGCCCGCCGGGCGCAGCAGTTCCGCCAGGCGCGGGTCATTGAAGAAACGCGCCAGCGGTTCGGCGCCGAGCCACAGCAGCAGGTTCAGGGCGGTGGCCACGCACAGCATGGCGCCGAAGACCGCGCCGCACACGCGGCGGTCGAGCGTCTCCCCGCGCACGAGGGCGGAGCCGAAGCCGAACTCGTTGAGGTTGGACAGCAGCGTGATGACGACCATCGTCATCATCATCAGACCGTAGTCGGAGGTCTGCAGCAGGCGCATCACCACGACCGTCGCCGCCCAGCTCAGCAGCTGGCTGCCCAGCTTGCCGATGGCGGACCACTTCAGGCCGTGGAGGAATCGGTCTCGGACTTGCATCGATGCGGTTCGCGCGGGGCCTCAGGCCCGCAGACGCGACAGCTCCTCGGGCGTGGTGTAGATGGTGAGACCGTGCATCGCGTCCTGCTCCAGGTGACGGTGGAACTCGTCGGCGCGGATCCACCAGGAGCGCGCCGGGCCCACCTGGCCGGCGTGCAGGATGCCGGCGGCCTGGTAGCGGTCATAGAAGTGCTGGCGCAGGTCCCCCCGGGACTTGTGGTCGATGCGCTGCCCCTGGAAGGCCGGGTCCAGCGGGCGCACGGGCACCTGGATGTCGCGGCCGTCCCAGTCCTTGCAGGGCATCCGGAACGTCTCCTTCATGCGCACGGGCAGCGGGAAGCGCTCGTCCATGAGGTCCTCGATGAGGTGATAGAAGGTCACCGGACCCATGCTGATCCCGAGGCCGAGAATCTTGGCCTTGTGGTGCACGCAGCGTTCCCAGGGCGACAGCCGGCCGCAGACCGAGGGCGCCAGGTGGTGCTGGCCCACGATGTCCTGCGCCAGCGGGCCCAGGGCCGAGACCGAGTGCGTCGGGTGGATGCTGCGGCGGATGCCGGGCATCTTGAGGAAGGCGGCGGGCAGGGCGCCCAGATTGGAGCCGTGCTCGCGCGGGTCGAACACATAGCCCTGCATCTGGCAGGTGGCGTAGATGGTGCCGCCCGGCAGGTAGTAGGTCGGCACGACCAGCGTGCCGCCGGGGCTGATGGCCTCGTGGATCGCCTCCAGCACGGCCGTGGGGCCGCCCTCGACGTAGCCCAGGCTCTTGAGCGAGGAATGCAGCATCACCGTGTCGCCCGGAACGATGCCCATGGCGCGCAGGCCGGCGACGATCTCGGCCTTGCTGGTGTGGGGCTGCTCGGCCTTGAGTTCGGCGCTGCGCCGACGGGCCCGCCAGGCGTTCACCAGGCGCCGCAGCGGCGCCTTGAGGCGTTCCTTGAGGTCAGGCGCGGCCATCGATGTCCTGCTCCAGGAGGTTCGAGTCGATCATGAACTTGGCGGCCCAGTTGAGGTATTCCCACTGGCCGTAGTCGCCGTCCACCGGGAACGAGCCCTTCACGCCGCCGCGCTGGTCCACGGGGCCGTCGATGGCGATGGCCCGGCGCACGTAGCGGTTGGCCAGCCGTGCCGCGTCGCGGTACTTGCGGTCGCCGGTCAGCTCGAAGAGCATCAGCCAGCTGTGGGCGATCTGGACCTCACCGGTCAGGCAGGACCACTGCACCGCGGCGGACCAGTCGGGGTTGAGTCGGCCGGGGATGAAGCCGTCCGGGCGCAGGGCCGTCATGAGGCCGTCGGCCGTCTTGATGGCGCGGCGCAGCACCGTCTCGTCCTGCGTGAAGCGGTGGGCTTCCATGAAGCCGCGCAGGGCGTAGCCCAGGGTGTGGGTGAGCGGGGTGGCCGGCTTGTTGAGGCAGCAGTTGGCGAGCCAGCCATTGGCCTGCTGCTGTGTGAAGGCCCATTCGACCTGGCGCATGGCCGCCTCGGCGTAGCCCTGGTCGGCCACATGGCGGGCGGCCTCGAACAGGCCCCAGGAGACGTGCGTCTCGTAGGTCTTGTCACCGCGCTCGGCGAAGGGCGTGGCGTGCTTGCGCCAGCAGCCGTCGGCATCCAGCGAGTCCCGCAGGAAGGCGGCGGCCTGGTTCATCGGGGCCAGGTAGGGCTCGCCGAAGGCGCCCACGCCCGAGGCCAGGCCGATCAGGATCTGCCCGGTGTTGAAGGTGACGGGGACGCGCGGCGTGGCATTGATCTTGCCGCCCATGAAGCCGCCTTCCGGGAACTGGATGGACACGAGCCAGTCCAGCATGCGGCGCGCGCGGTCCAGGGAGTCCGGGTCCTGGAAGCGCTGGCCGCAGTCGATCATCGTGGAGACGATGTAGCCGGTGGTCTCGGGGTAGGAGACGGCCCAGCCGGTCTTGAGGCTGAAGTCGCGGGCCACGCCGCCGTCCTTCGAGGCCGACTGGTCCTGTGCGCGCTTGAGCCACTGCAGCGCGGCCTTCACGGCGGCGTCGATGCCCGGGTCCTGCGCCGGCAGGCCGCGCGCGTCCCTGGCGGCTTCGGCCTTGGCCTCGGCGGGCAGGCTGGCCTGCTCACGCCAGTTGCGAAGAACCTGTTTGGCTGCGTTCAACATGCGGTGTCACTCCCTCTGGATTCAGGTATTGGCTGGATCGGAGATCGGGGCTGTGCCGGCGAGGGCGCCCGGGGCCAGGAAGTCCTGCAGCCACTGGGTGCTCAGGCGCAGCGCGGCGGCCCGGTGCTCCGGATCGGAAAACGTGTGGTCGGCGCCCTCCAGCGTCTGCACGCTGAAGCCGGGCCGCTGGGCGAGCGCGGCCCAGGCGGGCTCGCGCAGGGTCTCGGTGAACTCCTGGGCGGTCAGGTCCGCCCCGGACAGCAGGCAGCTCACGCGGGTCTGGCGGGCGAGGGCCTGGGCGAGCCCTTCGCGCATGCCGGCGCGGAAATCGACGGCCGGCTCGGCGCTGCCAAGGCTGCGGCTGACCGCGCCGAGGGCCGAGCGCAGGCTGCTCCAGCGCACGCGGCCGCTGAACAGGCGCCGCCAGAAGTCGCCACTCGCCAGCCGGGCCGGGTAGTAGTACCGGGTGCGGGCCTGCGCCAGGCTCTGGGCGCTGCGGACCCACGGATTGGCCAGCAGCAGCCCGGCGATGGGCGCGCCGCCGCGCCGGGCATGCAGCAGGGCGGCCGAGGCGCCATCGCACAGGCCCCACAACAGCACGTGCTCGACGCCGGGGCAGGCCTGCTGAAGCGCGGCGATGGCGGCATCGAGCTCGGGATCGAGGTGCTCGAAGCCGGCCCCCTCGCCAGGGGCATCGCCCATGCCGCGGTGGTCGAAGCGCAGCACGGCGGCCCCCTGTCCGGCCAGCTGGCGGGCCAGGCTCACGAAGAAGCGGTGCGCCCCGACGCGGTACTGCGGTCCGCCCACCACGATGACCACGCCCACGCGCGGCGTGGCCGCCAGCGGCAGGCTCAGGATGCCCGGCAGCGTGAGGCCGGCGCAGGGCACGGGACAGATCTGCTCGGTCATGCGGGGGCCACCGGGCCTCTCGCCGGGCGTCTCTCCAAGCATCTCGCCAGGCCTCTCACCGGGGCCTTCGATGCGGTTCGCGAGGGTGTCCAGGCCCGCGCTCATGCGAAGGCCTCCTCGGCGCACAGGCTGCGCAGGGTGCCGTCGATGAGGCCGCGTCCGACCGTGACCTCCGGGCTGGCCCAGAACTGGGGGCCCTGGGTGCAGACGGTGCTGAGCTGACAGCCGGCGGCACGCCAGGTCTCGAGATGCTGGCGGCTCGCCGGGCCGAGGGTCTGGGTGGCGGCGCTGGCCATCTCGCACCAGACGAGGCGGGCGCCGGCCACGCCGCGAGGCGGCAGGAGCTGTGCGGCCGCCAGCGGCAGGGCCAGCTGGGGGTGGACGGTGTAGCCCGCCGCATGGATGGCCTGGCCCGATTGCAGGGCGCGGCGCATGGCGGCGGTGTCGGTGAAGGAGCGGGTGCTGCGCGACATGTCGGCCGCCAGGCGCAGGCGCAGGAACTGCTGCAGCACCTGCTCGCCGCTCACCTGCGGCTGCCACAGCAGCCAGTGGCAGGCGAGCTCGCGGCGGCGGGCGAAATCGCTGGCCAGCAGGGCGCCACTGCGCAGGCCCCACAGCCACAGCGGGCTGTCGGGCTCGCCTTCCTGGCGCAGGCGCTCCAGGGCCAGGTCCAGGTCGGACAGCCAGGTGTCCCAGCGGGCTTCGCCATGGTCGCCGGCGCTGTCGCCGCAGCCGAAGAGATCGGGCCACAGCACCGTGAAGCCGGCCTGGCGCAGGGCGTCGGACCCGACCGCCAGCATGCGTCGGCTGCGGTTGAGCTCCTCCAGCCAGGGCGGCACGAGCAGCACCAGCCCGCGGCCGGGCACGCCGGGCGCGGGCTTGAAGAGGTTCAGGTAGCGCAGGCTGCCGTCACGGCTTTCCAGGAAGAAGGCTGTGGCGGCGTCCATGGTCGTGCGGGGGGTGGCTTCAGGCCGCCAGCTTGGCGTCGACGAAGCGGGTCAGGGCGCCGACCGTCGAGAAGGTCTGGCCGTCGATCTCGTCGTCCCCGATGGTGATGCCCAGCTGCTCTTCCAGGGCCGTGATCAGGCTCACGACAGCCATGGAGTCCAGCTCCACCAGTGCGCCCAGCAGCGGCGTTTGCGCATCGAACTGCGCGGCGCGGCCCTGGAGGCCGAGCGTTTCGTCGAGAAGGCGGAGCACTTGCGAAGCAGAAGACATGGGACGACCGGAAAAGGAAAAGGAAAAGGGCGCCGGCGTGAGGTCGGGCGCCATGGGAAAGCGGCCGAATCTTACCCGGGGCCCGGGGTTGAACCGGCGCATCCCTCCCCTCATCCCGAGGGAGGGGCGCGGCGGCCGGCCCGAGCGCCGGACCCCGGCCCCCCCGAGTCGGGGACAGGGCGGTGGCAAGTCAGTGACAATCGCCGCCATGCAAGAGACCGCTGCCCCCGCCTCCCTGGGATTCCCCGACGATCCGGCCCTGCCGCCGGTGCGCCTGCTGGGCGATCTGGTGCACCGCCAGGCCCGTCTGCGTCCGCAGGCGCTGGCGCTGGGCGGCGAGGGGGGGAGCGTGGCCTATGCCCCGCTGTCGGGCGACCTGCGCCGGATGGCGGGGTGGCTGGCAAGCGTGGGCGTGGCGCGGGGCGAGCGTGTGGCGGTCTACCTAGACAAGCGTCGGGAGTTCGTCGTCAGCTGCTTCGGCGCCGGCGACGCCGGGGCGGTCTTCGTGCCCGTGAACCCGGTGCTCAAGGCGGACCAGGTAGCTCACATCCTGCGGGACTGCGACGTCGCGGTGCTTGTCACGGCCGGCGCCCGGCTGCAGTCGCTGGCTGAGGTGCTGCCCGACTGCCCGGCACTGCGGCGCGTGCTGCTCGTGGACGACGCCCCCGCCGGGCTGGCGTTTCCCGCCTCGCTGCCGCTGCACGCCTGGACCGAGGTCGAGGCCGCGCCCGCGCTGGCCGGCCCCGCCCCGGTGCTGGACATCGACATGGCGGCCATCCTCTACACCTCCGGCAGCACGGGCCGCCCCAAGGGCGTGGTGCTGTCCCACCGCAACCTCGTGCTGGGCGCCCAGAGCGTGGCGCAGTACCTGGGCAATCATCCGGGCGACGTGCTGCTGGCGGCGCTGCCGCTGTCCTTCGACGCCGGCTTCAGCCAGCTCACCACGGCCTTTCTGGTCGGGGCGAAGGTGGTCCTGCTGAACTACCTGATGCCGCGCGACGTGCTCAAGGCACTCGATCGCGAGGGCGTCACCGGGCTGACGGCGGTGCCGCCGCTGTACATCCAGCTCACGCAGCTCGCCTGGCCCGAGGGCGCCGGCCGCAGCCTGCGCTACTTCGCCAACACGGGCGGCCGCATGCCCCGGGAGACGCTGGACCGCCTGCGCGAACGGCTGCCGCAGGCCGCGCCCTTCCTGATGTACGGGCTCACCGAGGCCTTTCGGTCCACCTACCTGCCGCCGCAGGAAGTGGATCGCCGGCCGGACTCCATCGGCCGGGCCATCCCCAACGCGGAAATCCTGGTGCTGCGCGACGACGGCAGCCTGTGCGACGCCGAAGAGCCGGGCGAGCTGGTGCACCGCGGGCCGCTGGTCGGCCTGGGCTACTGGAATGACCCCGAGAAGACCGCCGAGCGCTACAAGCCCCTGCCCGCGGGCGTGGGCGGCCGCGAGACCGGCCTGCAGCTGCCCGAGTACGCCGTGTTCTCGGGCGACACCGTGCGGCGCGACGCCGAGGGCTTTCTCTACTTCATCGGCCGGCGCGACGAGATGATCAAGACCTCGGGCTACCGCGTCAGCCCCGTCGAGGTGGAAGAGCTCCTCTACCGCTCCGGCCTGGTCGGCGAATGCGCCGCCTACGGGCTGCCCCACGAACAGCTGGGGCAGCGCATCGAGGTGGTGTTCAGCCCGCCGGCGGGGGCTGAGGCCGATGACGCCGGCCTGCTGGCCTTCTGCCGCCGGCACATGCCCGCCTACATGGTGCCCGCCCGCCTGTGCCCCGTGCCCGGGCCGCTGCCGCGCAATCCCAATGGCAAGATCGACCGCAAGCTGCTGCAGCAGCAGGCGCTGTCGGCCGCCGCCTGACCCACTGTCCCGTTCTGCCGACGATCCATGGATGCCTCGACCACCGTCACCCCGCCACCCGCGCCGCGGGCCTTGCCCGTGCATGCGCCGATGCTGCAGTTCCGCACGGAGGGGCCGGACCTGATCGTGGCCGGACAGCCGCTGCGCGCCCTGGCCGCGTCGCTGGGGCAGACGCCGTTCTATGTCTACGACCGCGCGCTGCTCCAGCAGCGCAGCCAGGCCCTGCGCGCGGCCTTGCCGGCGGGCATCCAGGTCCACTACGCGATGAAGGCGAACCCGCTGCCGGCCGTGGTGGCCTGCATGGTGGGGCTGGTGGACGGCATCGACGTGGCCTCGGCGGGCGAGATGCGTGTGGCGCTGGCCCAGGGGGCGGATCCGCAGCACATGAGCTTTGCCGGTCCGGGCAAGCGGGCCGAGGAGCTGCGTGCCGCTGTCGAGGCGGGCGTCCTCGTCAACGTGGAGTCCTTCCGGGAGCTGCCGTTGCTGGCGCAGGCCTCGCAGGCGCTCGGGCGGCCGGCGCGCGTGGCGGTGCGGGTCAATCCGGACTTCGAGCTCAAGGGCTCCGGCATGCGCATGGGCGGTGGCCCCAAGCAGTTCGGGGTGGATGCCGAGGAGGTGCCGCGCCTGCTGGGCGAGATGGGGCGGCTGGGCCTGCAGTTCGAGGGCTTCCACCTCTTTGCCGGCTCGCAGAACCTGCGCGCCGAGGCGATCGGCGAGGCGCAGCGCCTGAGCTATGAGCTGGCCCTGCGCCTGGCCGCCGATGCACCCGCGCCGGTACGCCACCTCAACCTGGGCGGCGGCTTCGGCATTCCCTATTTCCCGGGTGAGCAGCCGCTCGACCTCGCCCCCGTGGCCGCCAACCTGGCCGAGCTGCAGGAGCGGGCAGGGCGGGACATGCCCGAGGCGCATCTGGTGCTGGAGCTGGGGCGCTATCTCGTGGGCGAGGCCGGTCTCTACGTGGCGCGGGTGCTGGATCGCAAGGTCTCGCGGGGTCAGGTCTTTCTCGTGACGGACGGCGGGCTGCACCACCACCTGGCCGCCTCCGGCAACTTCGGGCAGGTGATCCGCAAGAACTACCCCGTGGCCATCGGCAACCGCATGGACGAGCCGGCCACCGAGTCCGTCCACGTGGTGGGCCCGCTGTGCACGCCGCTGGACCTGCTGGCCGAGCGCATGAGCCTCCCGGCGGCGCAGGAAGGCGATCTGGTGGTGGTCTACCAGTCCGGTGCCTATGGGGCCAGCGCGAGCCCGCAGGGTTTCCTGGGGCATCCGGGCTGTCTGGAGGTGCTGGTGTGAACCGGGCCGGCGAGGTCTGGGCCCGCACGATCGGGCGCCCTGCGCTGCCGTTCAGCGCGGGCTGACGGCGAATCGCGGGTGGCCCGGTGGCTGGCTTGGCAGCCCGGGCAGCGCCCCAAAGAAAAACGGGCCCCGACTGTCGTCTGGGGCCCGTTTCTACCGAATGGGTGGCGGAGAGAGCGTCTGCCTCCGTCGAACTCCAGGACGACTCAGATGTCCTCAATCAAGGATTTGCGATGATTATTCTCCTATGAGGACGACGGAGTAGGCGCCTCAGCATCAATCAACCGCTATCATCCAAGCGCACCCATGATGTTGGGTTGAATGTTGGGCTGAAAGAGGCGCGAGGAGGAGAAAATGCCGAAGATTGCAAAGGAGCTTTCCGCGCTGGAAGTCAGCCGCCTCAAGGCGCCAGGCTTTGTATCGGTGGGCGGCGTTCCCGGCCTCAGCCTCCAAATCAGCCCCTCAGGCTCGAGGTCTTGGGTACTCCGTGTCAAGGTGGGGATGAAGCGCCGCGATATGGGGCTTGGTGCTTATCCAGGCGTGACTCTGGCGCAGGCTCGCGACAAGGCCCGGCAGGCGCGGGAACTGATCGAGCAAGGGCACGATCCCATCCTGGAGCGCGAGCGGGCCCAGAGCCAGCTTCGGGCAGCCCAGGTGAGTGCTGTCACATTCGAGGAGGCGGCTCACTCGTTCATCAACGCAAAAGCCGCGGAGTGGACCAACACCAAGCACGCTGCCCAATGGAAGGCCACCCTCGAAACCTACGCCTTCTCCGTCCTGGGCAAGTTGCACGTCGCCGACGTGGAGCAGGCTCATATTCTTCAAGTGCTTGAGCCGATCTGGACGACCAAGACCGAGACTGCCTCCCGGTTGCGCGGCCGTATTGAGAACGTACTGGACTGGGCCAAGGCGCGTGGCCTCCGCTCGGGCGAAAATCCCGCTCGGTGGCGTGGCCACCTCGACAAGTTGCTGGCGAAGCCAACAAAGGTCGCCAAGGTGGAGCACCACCCAGCGGTGCCGGTGGACGATGCACCGGCTTTCTGCGCGGCGCTGCAAGAACGTGACGGTCTGGCTGCCCGAGCGCTGGAGTTCGCCATGCTTACCGCTGCGCGGTCCGGCGAGGTCCGGGGTGCCACGTGGGCCGAAATTGACCTCGAAAGGGCGATCTGGGTCATCCCTGCAGAGCGCATGAAGGCCAAGATTGAACATCGGGTGCCGCTGGCAGGTCGCGCGCTTGCACTTCTCAAGGCACTCCCTCGTGTTGAGGGCAGTGACTTTGTTTTTCCGGCCCCAAGAGGCGGCCAGTTGTCCGACATGGCCCTGACCGCCGTCATGCGGCGGATGGGCCTGGACTACGTGCCGCATGGGCTGCGCAGCACCTTTCGCGACTGGGCGGCCGAGAAGACCAACTTTCCCCGGGATCTGGCGGAGAAGGCATTGGCACACGTGCTGACCAGTGCCGTAGAAGCCGCGTATCAGCGTAGCGACATGCTGGAACGGCGACGAGAAATGATGGAAAGCTGGGCGGACTACATCGCTGCACCCGCACTGGAAGCTGGCAAACCTCTACGGAGCGAAGGGTGAAACAGAAGACAGTTCGACGGCCGACCGACTTGCTCGATGCCGCAGAAGCCTCCGGAGTCGACAGCCTGTTTCAAAGGCAGTTGTTGGCACTGCGCGCGGGCAAGGTGCTGTTTCCTCCGCTGCCGCCCAGCGAAATGCAGGCCGAGTTGCTTTCCAAAGGGACAACTGTCAATCCAGAAGATGCCACGCACCTACAGGGCGGGGCATCTGTCGAAGATCAGGCCGGAGCCTTGCTGGACGCCCTAGTGATGCATGTCGAGGCCAACGCCCTGAAGCCCAGCATGCTCAAGCTCATCGCCCAGCATCTGCGCGCTGAACAGGTCAGGGTGGGCAAGAATCAAGCCGCGATGAAGGTGCTAGGGATGGCAAAGCCTTCCCGCCCCGTCACGCGGCCTGCAAAAGAGGAGGCCGCCGCACTCACCTTTGCAGAGGCAGTTGGGGATGGCTGCGACGAGAGTGCTGCAATTCGACGGGCCTATGACGCCTACTGGGCGCTCGCCCAGCCGCCCCAGAGCTACGACGCTGATCTAGAAGTCCCACGGGTAGGAAAGCATCCAACTCTGGCGCATCAGCGAATGGAGACGATTCGAGCTGTACTTGCCAAATGGGGGGTCCTCGAATCTCGCAGGCCAGGGCGCCCCAAGAAATCCAAATGAACTAGGTGCCGACCGTTGGAATTTTGAGCCGGAAAACTAGCGCCTTCTCAACAACCAGGAGCAAGGCGCTCAATGAAGACTCAAGCAACCACATTCCCGACGCTGGTCCTGCGCAAACGTGATGTATGCGACCGGCTGGGCATCAGCCCGGCTCATCTGGATCGCCTCAGAGCGGCCGGTCAATTCATCACGCCCATCCGCCTTGGCGTTCAGGCCATCGGCTTTCTGGCCGCCGACGTAGACGCATGGCTCGCTAGCCGCCCGAGGGTCGAGCAATGAAGCACGGCCATTCGCAGACCATCGCCGAGCAGGCCAAGGCAATCGCAGCGGCGCTCGCAGCTTGCCCCGAGGCGGCCCCGGAGTCCGTCATCGCCCAGGCTCTGCTCACGCTTCAATTCTGGGAGTCGATTGAGGTTTCCGAACCTGCCATCTACCTAGACGCTCGCGACCAACGGGAAGAGGTCTTTGACCACCCGAAAGACGAGGCACAGAACCACAACGACGCCCGGAGGACCTACGCATGCAGCTGAATCACATCGACCTCTCACAACTCGCCGACACCCTGGAACAGTCGGAAATCCTGGCTCAGCTCAACGGGCCTGGACGCATCACAACCTACGTCCTGAACTACTCCGGCCAGGACATCCTGGTTCACGCGGCGGCTGGAGACAACTGGGCCACGGTTGTCTATCCCTGCTCCAGCTTCGATGCGGAGGACGGCTCAATCCATGACAACGCCCGGCAGTCCTTGGGCGCCGGCCATGCGGATGGCAGCTGACCGGTGTAGTGCGGCCGACCACACAACGCCCGGCGCCGAGCCGGGCGTTGTGCATTCGGTGCCTGCGCTCATCGCTGCCAAACGTGGAAGTTGCGACCTTCAGCACTTCGGCAAAGCGGTCTCCTGCATGCGGGAGCAGTCCACGCGGGACCTGATCATCAGACTGGAGAGCACTGCCGACGCGCTGACCCTGTGGGCCTTGCACCTGGAACTGGACAAGCGCGAGGTGCCACCCTGCCTCCGCTGGCCGGCGAATGACGCAACACGCCAGGCCGAGTTCATCACGCTGCTGGCCGACCTGCTCTGGTTCTGCCGGCGGAACCCAGAACATCGCCCCAGGTTCCGGGGCTGGCGCGACCTGCTGAACCAGCCACCCGCAAGCGCTCGTTGGCACCACTGCGCACACCGGCAGTTTCTGTTCATCGCAGCGCGCCGGTCTGTGTCCCACTGGTGCGCCACGGGCCTGGACCTGTCGGACCAGCAAAGGCAAGACCTGATGACCCTGGAAACTAACGCCATGCGGGCGAGCAGGCGAGCCCTTGAGCCGCGGCAGTTTGCGGGCCTTCGGGAGCGCCTGGAATGCCACTCACGCAGGCACCCGGACAAGTCAGGACGGGTCACCCCTGCCCAGGTTGCCTCGCGCAGAGCCTTGCTCTGGAGAACCTACGTGCTCGCCGGCCGGAGTCCAACCCGAGCGGTGGAGTTCTGGGCGCTGTTGTCAGGCGAGGAGCTGACGCGGCAGGCCCTGTCCAAGCAGATCGCTCTCGTGGCCGAAATCCTGCGGAAGGAACGACTCACTGCTTCTTGACCTATGCTGGGTGCCTGCTGATCGAAGATCAGCTTGGTTCGCGCAATCCCTTCAGAGCGAGACTGGGCAGGGCGAAAAGGGGTTGCGCCAACGAGACCAACAAGGGGGAGCGTGCGGCGTACCGACGGCATCCCCTTAGTTCTCATCTCCCTATCGTCAAGTTGACTTGATCGAAGACCGAGAAGCAGTAATGGCTGGGCTCAACCCCTGGCGACAACTGCATGAGTATCACAGGGACTTGCTCCTCTAATGGCGTCTTGAATCCTGTGGCGGCGCACTTGTGCAGTCCCCCGAAGAACCCGAAGAGATGACGTGCCAAATCCGAGTGAGCACGGAACTCGTCGCACATGCGCGCCGCCTCGCCATGTGCATTCGATTTGTTTGCAAGTATCCCGTCGTACAGCTCTGGTCGTGCAATCTTGAGCGCAATTGGCCATGCGGCAAACGTCGCATGCTGGCCCTTGGGGCTAGCGAACGAGAAGAGCGGAATTGCGCGCTCAAGGTCTCGCAAAGACATATTCAGCAACGAAGCGCAAAGGCCCAATGCGCTGGAGAAGTTCTCTGAAGTCGTGTCTCGCTGAAATCCATACCGCTGCAGTTCTGCCGACACAAAGCGCGTGTTGTCATTTGGCTTGCCTCGCTCCAACGACAGCCGCTTGGGCAGGGTCAAGGATAAATGAACAAACTTGGCAAGGTATGCCTCGGCGTCAACGCCATCGCCGTAGACCCCACGCACACTGGCAGCGAGTTGCTTGCGGTTCACGAGTAAGACAAAAATGATCCCGGGCACGTCAAAGAAGTGCTTGATCCGCTCGACGGCATGAACTGCAAAGTCTGGGCGGCAGCGGTCAAGTTCATCAACGAAAATAACAACGGGCTTCTCCGCCTCTGCTGCGAGGTTCGCAAGCGCGGCTCTGAATCCCTGAACACTCTTTTTGTTCGTCTCATGCTCCTCCAGGGCTTTCGCCACGAGCTTCTCGAGTTGCTCGGCTCCCTTTTCATCAGCTTTCTTGATCGCCTGGGCGATGTCGTCGCCCAGGGCGGAATTGCCGACCGCCAGATGACCCAGGGTGTTGACCGCCAGCTTCGCCGCCGCAGGCAGCAATGAGGCCCCGACCTTCTTTCCCGCCTCCAGCAGCTTGGTTCTGACTTCCGGCTTCCCTTTCTTGGCCAGCGTCAGGAACTCGCCGGCAAAAAGTGCAAAAGGATCGCCCACATAGTCCTGTTGGAAGCAATCGATCAGCACAGACCGGAAGCCTTTGTCCTCCAGCACTGCATGCCAGCGTCTTGCGAACCATGACTTGCCTTCGCCCCAGGGGGCGTCTATTGCAATTACCGCACCATTCGGGAGGCTCTCAAGCAGCCCGGAAAGGCGCTCGGCAAGTGCTTCTCGCTCGAACAGGTCGCCCAGGAAACGATTGGTTGGGACTTCATCTGCTTGGCGGCTGAAAAGTGGTGCCTGTTGCTGGGTGCCCATCTGATTCATTCATCCTCCCTATGAACTGGATTTGGCTATGGTGTTTGGGCGATCTTTGGACTCCACCCGACCTTGGACCCCCTATAGGATCGCTCAAGTGGCATAGCCCTTGATTAGTAATTTTTTGGGCTGTGCCCCAAACCGAGCTTATAGGTAGCGCTATAAGGCGAACCGCAGAATGATGCCCTTCCATGCTTCAAAAGACTCGTGATTCTCCAAAAACGCCTAGCATGGCAATCACCGCAGAGCCCACCTCAGTAACCTGCCAACTAAACAGAATCGCCTCTACGCTATCCTCGGCTGTGTCATCTGTGCCGTTATAGCTGCATGGAGCAGACGGGCAGCACCATGCAAGGAGGACCTACATGCCGGACGATTTCGACATCCACAAGAACAAGCTGCCGGGCAAGACCTACATCAGCCCTCGCGTGACCACAGAGCAAGGTCCTCTCCGCATCGCTTCCAAGGTGGTTGATTCTGAGGGACTCCACTATGCAAAGCTTAAGAAGGAAGTGGTGCTGCGACGCACAGAAGCCGGCCGCACGGAGATCATCGCCAAGTTCCTGGAGGATAGTCGAGGCTTAACGGTGGTCACCTTGCAAGCATTCAACGGCACCACCGGCAGCCCACAGAACACGCACTTTTCGTTTGTGGGTGCAGAGATTCCTAGACTCTTGACGTTCTTCGAAGACATTGCGGCTGTCGAATTCAAGGACAGCGGCAAGGTCAACATCTCGGACGCTGAACTCCGCAGGCTAACGCTATCCAAGGCTCAAGCTGAAGCCTTGGTCAATGACAACCAAGAGGTGTTCACGGAGGCGATTGAGGCCGCCCTGACCAAGGAAGATGTAGTGGCCTTGGGGTATCGCAAGAAGCAGGTCCAGACCTTCGGACGGCTCCTAAGTGATCGCGAATACTTCGACCAGGTGAAGGCGACCAAGCAAGCCCGGGGCGACGAGGCGCTATGGCAGCTGTTCTTCGAGAAGAACCAGTGGATCTTCGGCTATGGCCTCAGCTACTTCTTTGTCACAGGGTTTGAAAACAAGAAGCTTGAGCAAGTTGTCCAGGGGCATGATTTGCTCAATCACGGCAAGAGAGCCGATGGCCTGATGAAGTCGCGGGGGATCATCAACTCGCTCTGCTTTGTAGAGATCAAGACTCACGCAACCAGCCTCTTGGACAGCTCTCCCTACCGCGCCGGGTGCTGGGCGCCCTCTAAGGAACTGAGCGGTGCAGTTGCGCAGGTCCAGGGTACTGTTGCCGAGGCTATGAGAAACCTTTATGGGCTCCTACGCCCCACAGACGCCGACGGGGCTCCAACAGGCGAAGAGGTATTCAACTTCAAGCCGCGAGCCTTCATTGTCGCCGGGTCGCTGAGCGAGTTCGTCACTGACCATGGTGTGCACACCGACCGCCTCCGCTCGTTCGAGATGTATCGAAACAGCATCGAGGGAATCGAGATCTTGACCTTCGACGAGCTTTACGAGCGCAGCAAGTTCATCGTCGATGCCCGAGCGTCTGCGAGCCTTCCTGTCATCAAGGCGTGATAGCAGCCTGGGGAGCCCAGGCTGCGTCTCACTGGGCCATAGAGCCATAGCACACAGGGCGTAGTTGGCGGCACCAAAAGTGCATGTTGCTGAGGGTCGCGCGGGGCACACCTAGGGGGGGGCCTGCGCGCCATCCAAGCAGGTGGCGAACGCAAGAAAACGTCAGAGTAACCGCAACGGTTTTAGGCCCACCGCGCAAAGTGGGCGCATGGCTGTCGCCCCACGACCGCAAGCACTTTGGCCTTTGTTGGGCTGGATGATGGGTAGAAACGAAAAATGGGCCCAGAGGGCCCATTTCTACGTACAACTTGGCGGAGAGAGCGGGATTCGAACCCGCGGTGGGCTATTAACCCACACACGCTTTCCAGGCGTGCGACTTAAACCACTCATCCATCTCTCCGAAGCCCGCCATCATAGCGCAGTTTTTTGGGGTGCCAGGAAAGTTCAGCACTTTTTTGAAAAATATCTGAAGCGTCCGGGTGAGGGCGCCGGCGTCAGGCCTTGCCGCCCTTGATGAGGGCCATCGCGGTGCCGATCAGGCCGGAGACCTCGCCCATGTTGTTGGGCACGATCATGGTGTTGTTCTTCTGGGCCAGCTGCGCATAGGCCTCGACGGCCTTCTCGGCCACCTTCAGCTGCACGGCCTGCTCGCCGCCCGGGGACTGGATGGCGGCGGCGATCTGCCGGATGGCTTCGGCGCTCGCGCCGGCCACGGCCAGGATCGCGGCGGCCTCGCCCTCGGCCTTGTTGATCTCGGCCTGCTTCTCACCCTCGGAGCGAGCGATGGAGGCCTCGCGCTCGCCGGTGGCGATGTTGATCTGCTCCTGGCGGCGGCCCTCGGAGGCGGCGATCAGGGCGCGCTTGTCACGCTCGGCGGTGATCTGGGCCTGCATGGCGCGCAGGATCTCGGCCGGCGGGGTCAGGTCCTTGATCTCGTAGCGCAGCACCTTGACGCCCCAGTTCAGCGCGGCCTCGTCCAGGGCCTGCACCACGGCGCTGTTGATGATCTCGCGCTCCTCGAAGGTCTTGTCCAGCTCCATGCGGCCGATCACCGAGCGCAGGGTGGTCTGGGCCAGCTGGGTGATGGCGATGATGTAGTTGCTGGAGCCGTAGCTCGCACGCATGGGATCCGTCACCTGGAAGTACAGGATGCCGTCCACGGTGAGCTGGGTGTTGTCCTTGGTGATGCAGATCTGGCTGGGCACGTCCAGCGGGATCTCCTTCAGCGAGTGGCGGTAGGCCAGGCGGTCCACGAAGGGCACCAGGAAGCTCAGGCCCGGGGTGAGGGTGGCGTGGTACTTGCCCAGGCGCTCGACCACCCAGGCGTTCTGCTGGGGCACGACCTTGACGGACTGGATGACGAAGATGGCTGCGGCAATGAGGATCACCAGCGCGATGAGTTCCATGACTCCTCCTTGGAAATGTCTGCTTGTGTGGGTGAGGGGGCTCAGGCGTCGAGCAGCAGGGTGCTGCCTTCGACGCCGCGGATGGTGTGCGGGCCGGCCTGCGGGGTGGCGCTGCCGGCGTAGCGGGCCTGCCAGCTGGCGCCGCGGTAGCGCACGGTGGCCTGTCCGCCGGGCTGCCAGGCGTCCACCTGGACCTGCTGGCCGATGTCCAGCAGCACGTCGGGGTTGTGGCCGGCGGGCGCCAGGGGTTCATGGCTGCGCTGGGCCAGCTGGCGCCGGTGCCACAGCGTGACGGCCAGGCCGCCCACCAGCGCGGACGTGATCATCTGCCCCACGCTGCCGAGCCCGGCATGGGCCGAAAGGGCTGCGCAAGCGGTGCCGACTGCCAGCATCAGGAGGTAGAACGTGCCGGTGTACAGCTCCGTGGCCACCAGGATGCCGGTGGCGATCCACCACCACGTTGATGCTTGGAATCCCATCTCGCCTCCATTTATTTCATGATGTGAACTGAGTGTATCGCCCGGCTTTTGCCGGCTTGCCGTTCTGTTTGTGCGACAAAGCGAAATTGGACCTTGCACGGGCTGCTGCTAGCCCTACACTTCGCGCCTTTGATTTTTTGCCCGTGTGCCCGGAGGGCCCTGACATGCTGCGTTTTCGCTTCCCGATTGTGATCATCGACGAGGACTACCGTTCCGAGAACACCTCGGGTCTGGGCATCCGCGCCCTGGCTGATGCCATCCAGAAGGAAGGCTTCGAGGTGCTGGGCGTGACCAGCTACGGTGACCTCTCGCAGTTCGCCCAGCAGCAGAGCCGGGCCAGCGCCTTCATCCTGTCGATCGACGACGAGGAGTTCACCCCCGGTCCCGAGCTGGACCCGGCGGTGCTGAACCTGCGCAAGTTCATCGAGGAGATCCGCTTCAAGAATGCGGACATCCCCATCTACGTCTACGGCGAGACCCGCACCTCGCAGCATCTGCCCAACGATGTCCTGCGCGAGCTCCACGGCTTCATCCACATGTTCGAGGACACGCCGGAGTTCGTGGCCCGCCACATCATCCGCGAGGCCAAGAGCTACCTCGACGGCCTGGCGCCCCCGTTCTTCAAGGCGCTGATGGACTACGCGCAGGACGGCTCCTACTCCTGGCACTGCCCGGGGCACTCGGGCGGCGTGGCCTTCCTGAAGAGCCCGGTCGGCCAGATGTTCCACCAGTTCTTCGGCGAGAACATGCTGCGCGCCGACGTCTGCAATGCCGTGGAGGAGCTGGGCCAGCTGCTGGACCACACCGGTCCGGTGGCGGAGTCCGAGAAGAACGCCGCCCGCATCTTCAATGCGGACCACTGCTTCTTCGTCACCAACGGCACGTCGACCTCCAACAAGATGGTCTGGCACCACACGGTGGCGCCGGGCGATGTGGTGGTCGTGGACCGCAACTGCCACAAGAGCATCCTGCACAGCATCATCATGACGGGCGCCGTGCCCGTCTTCATGACGCCCACGCGCAACCACTACGGCATCATCGGCCCCATCCCGGAGAGCGAGTTCGCGCCGGAGAACATCCGCAAGAAGATCGCCAAGAACCCGCTGCTCAAGGGCGTGGATGCCAAGAAGGTCAAGCCGCGCATCATGACGCTGACGCAGAGCACCTACGACGGCGTGCTCTACAACACCGAGACGATCAAGGCCAAGCTGGATGGCTGGATCGACACCCTGCATTTCGACGAGGCCTGGCTGCCCCATGCGGCCTTCCACACGTTCTATGGCTCCTACCACGCCATGGGCAAGAACCGCGCGCGCCCGAAAGAGGCCATGGTCTATGCCACGCAGTCCACGCACAAGCTGCTGGCCGGCATCAGCCAGGCCTCCCAGGTGCTCGTGCAGGACGCGCAGAACGTCAAGCTGGACAAGCACCTGTTCAACGAGGCGTACCTGATGCACACCTCGACGAGCCCGCAGTACTCGATCATTGCCAGCTGCGATGTCGCGGCCGCCATGATGGACGCCCCGGGCGGCCCGGCCCTGGTGGAGGAGAGCATCGCCGAGGCGCTGGACTTCCGCCGTGCCATGCGCAAGGTCGAGGCCGACTACGGCGCCGACTGGTGGTTCAAGGTCTGGGGTCCGGACAAGCTCGTCGACGAGGGCATCGGCAAGCCCGCGGACTGGATGCTCAAGGCCAACCAGAAGTGGCACGGCTTTGGCAACCTGGCGTCCGGCTTCAACATGCTGGACCCGATCAAGTCCACGGTGATCACGCCGGGGCTGGACATGAGCGGCAAGTTCGCCAAGACCGGCATTCCGGCCAGCATCGTCACGAAGTTCCTCGCCGAGCACGGCGTGGTGGTGGAGAAGACGGGCCTGTACTCCTTCTTCATCCTGTTCACCATCGGCATCACCAAGGGCCGCTGGAACACGCTGCTGACCGCGCTGCAGCAGTTCAAGGACGACTACGACCGCAATGCGCCGCTGTGGCGCATCATGCCGGAGTTCTGTGCTGCCCATCCGCGCTACGAGCGCATGGGCCTGCGCGACCTCTGCCAGAGCATCCACGAGGCCTATGCCCGCGGGGACATCGCCCGCCTGACGACGGAGGTCTACCTCTCGGACCTGGAGCCGGCCATGAAGCCGAGCGACGCCTACGCGCACATTGCGCACCGTCGCACGGAGCGGGTGGCGATCGATGATCTCGAGGGGCGCGTGACCACGTCGCTGCTGACCCCGTACCCGCCGGGCATTCCGCTGCTGATCCCGGGCGAGCGCTTCAACAAGAAGATCGTGGACTACCTCAAGTTCACCCGCGAGTTCAACGTGAAGTTCCCTGGTTTCGCGACCGACGTGCACGGCCTGGTGGCAGAGAAGGACGAGAACGGCAAGACGCACTACTACGTCGACTGCGTGAAGAACTGACCACCCCCTACGCGCTTCGCAGGCCTTGCAGGCCGCGCCAGGCCAGAGGCCTGGCCCTTCGGTAGGCACAAACGCCAAGGCGTTTGTGTCCGATCTCAGCCCCCTCAAGGGGGCAAGCCCGTGGGCTCGGCGAAGCCGAATCCTCGGGCTTCGTGCCTGAAAAACAAAACGGGACTTGATGGTCCCGTTTTGTTTTGTGGCGGTGGAACTCGATGCGTTGATGGCCCGGCATCGACTTCGATGCAGTTGTCAGGTTGGCCCCGAAGCGCGTGCCTTGAAAAACAAAACGGGACCCGAAGTCGGGTCCCGTTTTGTTTCCCCAGCGAAGCCCGGGGATCCGGCTCTGCCGGGCCCTCGGGCTTGCCCCCTTGAGGGCGCGCGCGAAGCGCGTAGGGGGTGGGTCACTCCCCCGACAGGGCCACGTGGCTAAAGCCGCCGTCCACGTAGATCACTTCCGAGCTGATGCCGGCCGCGAGGTCGGAGAAGAGGAAGGCGGCGGTGTTGCCGACGTCCTCGATCGTCACGTTGCGGCGGATCGGGGTGGTGGCGGCGAACTGGGTCAGGAGCTTGCCGAAGTCCTTGATGCCGGAGGCGGCCAGGGTCTTGATGGGGCCGGCGGAGATGCCGTTGACGCGCACGTTGCGATCGCCCAGGGCATAGGCCAGGTAGCGCACGCTGGACTCCAGCGAGGCCTTGGCGAGACCCATGGTGTTGTAGTTCGGCACGTAGCGGTCGGCGCCCAGGTAAGACAGCGTCAGCAGCGATGCGCCCGAGCGCAGGCGCGGGGCGGCAGCCTTGGCCATGGCCGGGAAGCTGTAGGCCGAGATGTCATGGGCGATGCGGAAATTCTCGCGGGTCAGGCCGTCGAGGAAGTTGCCGGCAATGGCCTCACGCGGGGCGAAGCCGATGGAGTGCACGAAGCCGTCGAATTCCGGCCAGACCTCGCCCAGCTGCGTGAAGAGGCCCTCGATCTGCTCGTCGCTGGAGACGTCACATTCAAAGATCAGCGTGGAGTCGAACTCGGCGGCGAACTCGGTGATGCGGTCCTTGAATCGCTCGCCGACATAGCTGAAGGCGAGCTCGGCGCCTTCGCGATGGCAGGCCTTGGCAATGCCATAGGCAATCGACCGGTTGGAAAGAACGCCCGTGATCAGCAGGCGCTTGCCGGCGAGAAATCCCATGTCTGCTCCTTGGTATCAATGTTCAAATCAGCGCGGGATTCTCGCACGCCCAGATTTGCGGGCAAGCCGGGTTCTTGCGGGCATGGGCCTTGCATAGTACAATCCTGGCTTCGCTGAATAAGTGAAGCATGTACGAAAGCATTTGGCTTTTGCTATGCAGAGAGGCGCTCGAGCTTGCTTCGGGGTCATTGATGCGGGCAAGGTGAAGTGCGCTGAGTGTGGGCGGATTCTTCCAGCCCATTTTTTTTGCTTGATCTGGCGATGGAACTTCTGTTCTGAATTCTTGTTTGATTGATGGTCAGCCTGGTGTCTTGGGCGGGCCATTGGTCGAGCGACCGCTTGAGTGCTCTGCGGTGCGGGAAGCCCGCGCTGGCCTGGTGAAAACCGAGTCGGCGTGCCCGTGCGGCAGAGCTTCAGGCGCTTTTGATCCCTGTTTTTCTCCTCGAGAGACCTGAGCACACGACGAACGCATGACGAATTGGCAAGCTGCTGTAGAAAAAACCGTGACCGGTCTGGGTTACGAGCTGGTGGACTGCGAGCGCAGTGCCGGCGGCCTGCTGCGCGTTTACATCGACAAGCTGCCTGAGCAGGCGCTGGCCGGTGAAGTGATCACGGTGGATGACTGCGAGCGCGTGACGCGCCAGCTGCAGTACGTGCTCGAGGTGGAAGGGGCGGACTATGCCCGGCTTGAGGTGTCCTCGCCGGGGGTGGACCGCCCGCTCAACAAGCTCGCTGACTACCAGCGTTTTGCCGGCATGCAGGTGGAGATCACCCTGCGCGAGGCCTTCCAGGGTCGCAAGAAGTACCGCGGTGAGCTCTCGGCCGAAGGCGAGGGCTGGCGCGTGGTCTTCAACGACGGCAAGGGCGACCAGGCCCTGGACTTCGCCCTCGACGAGGTGCGCAGTGCCAAGCTGGTGCCGGACATCGTATTCAAGGGGCGCAATGCCGCCCCCAAGGGCGCTGCCACTCCCGGGCAGGCCGCAGCAATGAAGGCCAAGGCCGCGAAACCTGCGAAGAAAAAGCAGAGCAACGCCAAGGCCCGGCAGTCTGTGGAGACTGCTGATCAGGATGACAAGGTTGACGGAGGTCTCGATCAATGAACCGCGAACTGTTGATGCTGGTGGACGCCATCTCCCGCGAGAAGAGCGTGGAGCGCGATGTGGTGTTTGGTGCCGTGGAAGCGGCGCTGGCTTCGGCCACCAAGAAGTTGTATGGCGGCGAGGTCGACATCCGTGTGGCCATCGACCGTGACTCCGGCGAGTACGAGACCTTCCGCCGCTGGCATGTCGTGCCCAACGAGGCCGGTCTGCAGAACGCCGACGCCGAGATCCTGCTCTTCGAAGCCCAGGAGCAGATCGCCGACATCGAGATCGATGACCACATCGAGGAACCCGTCGAGTCCGTGCCCATCGGCCGCATCGGCGCGCAGGCCGCCAAGCAGGTCATCCTGCAGAAGATCCGCGACGCTGAGCGCGAGCAGCTGCTGAACGACTTCCTCTCGCGTGGCGAGAAGATCTTCATCGGCACCGTCAAGCGTCTGGACAAGGGCGACATCATTGCCGAGTCCGGCCGTGTGGAAGCCCGCCTGCGCCGCAACGAGATGATCCCCAAGGAAAACCTGCGCACCGGCGACCGCGTGCGTGCCGTGATCCTCGGCGTGGACCCCACCCAGCGTGGCCCGCAGATCATGCTGTCGCGCTCGAGCGGCGAGTTCATGAAGGAACTGTTCGCCCAGGAAGTGCCCGAGATCGAGCAGGGCCTGCTGGAGATCAAGAGCTGCGCCCGTGACGCCGGCTCGCGCGCCAAGATCGCCGTGCTGTCGCACGACAAGCGCGTCGACCCGATCGGCACCTGCGTCGGCGTGCGTGGCTCGCGCGTCAATGGCGTGACCAACGAGCTCGCCGGCGAGCGCGTGGACATCGTGCTGTGGTCGGAAGACCCCGCCCAGTTCGTGATCGGCGCCCTGGCGCCGGCCAACGTTCAGTCCATCGTGGTGGATGAAGAGCGCCACGCCATGGATGTGGTCGTGGACGAGGAGAACCTGGCCATCGCGATCGGTCGCGGCGGTCAGAACGTGCGCCTGGCTTCCGAGCTGACGGGCTGGCGCATCAATATCATGACGGCCGAGGAATCGGCCGCCAAGCAAGCTCAGGAGTCGGAAACGGTCCGCAAGCTCTTCGTCGACAAGCTCGACGTGGATCTTGAAGTGGCCGAGATCCTGATCGCCGAAGGGTTCACCAGCCTGGAAGAAGTGGCCTATGTGCCCATGCAGGAAATGCTGGAGATCGAGGCCTTCGACGAGGACACGGTCAACGAGTTGCGCACCCGAGCCAAGGATGCGCTGCTGACCATGGAAATTGCCCGCGAGGAAAAGGTCGAGGAAGTGTCCCAAGATCTGCGCGATCTGGAAGGCATGACGCCGGACCTGATCGCCAAGCTCGCTGACGGCAACATCCATACCCGCGACGACCTGGCCGACCTGGCCGTCGATGAACTCGTTGAACTGGCCGGCATGGGCGAGGCGGAAGCCCGCGCCATGATCATGAAGGCCCGCGAACACTGGTTCAACGCCTGATCCGCAGGCACGCAACCATTCGCACAGAGATTACCCAGAAGGATTCCCACATGGCCGTGACCACCGTCGCCCAGTTTGCTGCAGAGCTGAACAGGCCTGCCAGCACGCTGCTTGAGCAGCTTCAAGCTGCCGGCGTCAAGAAGGCGTCTGCCGAAGATGCGCTCAACGAAGCCGACAAGGAGCGGCTGCTGGACTACCTGCGCACCGCGCACGGCACCAGCAGCGCCGAACGTAAGAAGATCACGCTGACCCGCAAGTCCACCAGCGAGATCAAGCAGGCCGATGCCAGCGGCAAGGCCCGCACCATCCAGGTCGAGGTGCGCAAGAAGCGCGTGTTCGTCAAGCGTGACGACGCCTCCGGCGTGGACGAGTCCAATCTGCAGGCCGAGCAGGAAGCCGAGCTGCAGCGCCGCGAGGAAGAAGCCCGCGCCCAGGCCGACGCCCTGCGCAAGCAGGAAGAGGAGCTGGCGGCCCGCATGCGTGAGCGTGAGGAGACCGAGCGCCGCGCCCGCGAAGCCGAAGAGCAGCGCCGCCGCGACGAAGAGGCCCGCGTGGCCGCCGAGGCGCAAGCCAAGGCCGCTGCCGAAGCCGCCGCCAAGGCTGCTGCCGAGGCCGCCGCCAAGGCCGCCGCCGAAGCTGCCGCCAAGGCCGCCGCTGAAGGCAAGCCGGCCCCGGCCGCTGCTGCACCGGCACCGGCACCGGCTCCTGCGCCCGCTCCCGTGGCCGCGCCCGCCGCACCGGTGGCTGCCGCGCCCGTCGAGCCGCCCAAGCCTCAGCTGCGTGTCGTGAAGGCCGGCGACAGCGCCGCCGACGAGAAGCAGCGCCAGGCCGACCTCGAGCGCCGCCGCAAGGCCGCCGAGGCCGAGGCTGCCGCCATCCGCGCGATGATGAATGCACCCAAGAAGGTGCTGGTCGCGAAGAAGGAAGAGCCCAAGCCTGTCGAGCCCGCGAAGGAAATCAAGGGCACCATCCACAAGAAGGTCGGCGCTCCGGGCGCCGCGCCTGCCGGTGCCACCGCCGGTGCCGGCGCCAAGCCGGGCGACAAGAAGTCCGTCAAGAGCGAGAAGCTGTCGTCCAGCTGGGCCGATGACGCCGCCAAGAAGCGCGGCCTCAAGACCCGCGGTGACACCGCACCCGCCGGCGCCTCGCGCAGCCCGGGCTGGCGCGCGCCCAAGGGTGGCGCAGGCCGCCGTGGCGACCGCAACGACCGTGGCGGTCATGGCAACTTCTCGGCGCCGTCGGAACCCGTGGTGCAAGAGGTCCACATCCCCGAGACCATCTCGGTGGCGGACCTGGCCCACAAGATGTCCATCAAGGCCTCCGAGGTCATCAAGAAGCTGATGCTGCTGGGCCAGATGGTCACCATCAACCAGCAGCTGGACCAGGAAACGGCCATGATCGTGGTCGAGGAAATGGGCCACAAGGCGTTTGCCGCCAAGCTGGACGATCCGGATGCCTTCCTGGAAGAAGAGGGCGCCGACGCCGACAAGGAACACGAGCTGCTGCCGCGCGCGCCGGTCGTGACCGTCATGGGTCACGTCGACCACGGCAAGACCTCGCTGCTGGACTACATCCGCCGTGCCCGCGTGGCCGCGGGCGAAGCCGGCGGCATCACGCAGCACATCGGCGCCTACCACGTCGACACGCCGCGCGGCATGATCAGCTTCCTGGACACCCCGGGTCACGAGGCCTTCACGGCCATGCGTGCCCGCGGTGCCAAGGCGACCGACATAGTCATCCTGGTCGTTGCGGCCGATGACGGCGTCATGCCGCAGACCAAGGAAGCCATCCACCATGCCAAGGCGGCCGGCGTGCCCCTGGTCGTGGCGATCAACAAGATCGACAAGCCCGGTGCCAACCTGGACCGCGTGAAGAGCGAGCTGGTGGCCGAGGAAGTGGTGCCGGAAGAGTTCGGCGGCGATTCCCCGTTCGTGCCCGTGTCCGCCAAGACCGGCGAGGGCGTCGATGCCCTGCTGGAACAGGTGCTGCTGCAGGCCGAAGTGCTGGAGCTGACGGCGCCCGTGGCCTCCATGGCCAAGGGTCTCGTGATCGAAGCCAAGCTGGACAAGGGCCGCGGCCCCGTGGCCACGGTGCTGGTGCAGAGCGGCACGCTCAAGCGCGGCGACGTGGTGCTGGCCGGTTCGACCTACGGCCGTGTGCGCGCCATGCTGGACGAGGACGGCAAGCCGTCCCAGGAAGCCGGTCCGTCCATCCCCGTGGAAATCCAGGGCCTGACCGAAGTGCCGCAGGCCGGTGACGAGTTCATGGTGCTGGCCGACGAGCGCCGCGCCCGTGAAGTGGCCACCTTCCGCCAAGGCAAGTACCGCGACGTCAAGCTGGCCAAGCAGCAGGCCGCCAAGCTGGAGAACATGTTCTCCGACATGGCTGCCGGCGATGTCCAGACCCTGCCGCTGATCATCAAGGCCGACGTGCAAGGCTCGCAGGAAGCCCTGGCGGCCTCGCTGCTCAAGCTGTCGACCGACGAGGTCAAGGTGCAGATCGTGCACGCCGCCGTGGGTGGCATCAGCGAGTCCGACGTCAACCTGGCGATCGCCTCCAAGGCCATCATCATCGGCTTCAACACCCGTGCTGACGCGGGTGCCCGCAAGCTGGCCGAGCACAACGGCGTCGACCTGCGCTACTACAACATCATCTACGACGCCGTGGATGAGGTGAAGGCAGCGATGGGCGGCATGCTGGCGCCGGAGCAGAAGGAAGAAGCGCTCGGTACCGCCGAGATCCGCATGGTCTTCGTGGCCTCCAAGATCGGCACGGTGGCCGGCTCCATGGTCACGTCCGGCCTGGTGCGCCGCAACGCCAAGTTCCGCCTGCTGCGCGACAACATCGTCATCTACACGGGCGAGGTCGAATCCGTCCGCCGCGAGAAGGACGACGTCAAGGAAGTCAAGGAAGGCTTCGAGTGCGGTATCAAGCTCAAGAACTACAGCGACATCGCTGAGGGCGATCAGCTCGAGTTCTTTGAAATCAAGGAAGTGGCGCGTACGCTGTAACAAGGCAAGCGGGCCTCGGCCGACAAACCCCGCCTCAGCAATGCGGCGGGGTTTGTGCTTGAAAGGAATCCACCATGCGACACAAGCGTTCCATTCCCAACCGCGGCTTCCGGGTGGCCGACCAGATCCAGCGCGATCTCTCCGAGCTCATCCGTGAGCTCAAGGATCCCCGCGTCGGCATGGCCACGGTCAATGCCGTCGAGGTGACGCCGGACTACGCCCACGCCAAGGTCTTCTTCTCGGTGCTGGTCGGTGATCCGGAAGCGTCGGCGGAGGCCCTGAACGAGGCTGCCGGCTTCCTGCGCAACGGCCTGTTCAAGCGCCTGCAGATCCACACCGTCCCGACCCTGCATTTCCATTACGACCGCAGCATCGAGCGCGCGGCCGAGATGAGCAGCCTGATCGCCAAGGCCAATGCCACCCGCGTGAAGGACGAAGACGACGACCGCGAGGACTGAGCCGCGCGCCGACTCGCCATCCCGAAGAAGAGACTCTTGAGCAGTTCCACCGACTTCGCCCCCGAGCAGGCGCCCGCAGCGCCGGCCCGTGCCCCGCGCCAGCGCATCCAGCGCCGGCCGGTGCACGGCGTGCTCCTGCTGGACAAGCCCCTGGGCCTGTCCAGCAACGATGCATTGCAGAAGGCGAAGTGGCTGCTGCGTGCCGAGAAGGCGGGCCATACCGGCACGCTGGACCCGCTCGCGACCGGCCTGCTGCCGCTGTGCTTCGGTGCGGGCACCAAGTTCAGCCAGGTCAGCCTCGACGCCGACAAGGCCTACGAGGCCGTGCTGCAGCTGGGCGTGAAGACCAGCACCGGCGACGCCGAGGGCGAGGTGCTGGAGCGCCGCCCGGTGGCGGTCACCCGCGAGCAGATCGAGGCCGCCTGCGCGGCCTTCACGGGCGAGATCGACCAGGTCCCGCCCATGCACTCGGCGCTCAAGCACGAGGGCAAGGCGCTCTACGACTACGCACGGCAGGGCATCACCATCGAGCGCCCGGCCCGCCGCGTCACCATTCATCGCATCGACATCCTGGATTGGCAGGATGGCGAGGCACAACAACTTCGCATTGCCGTGCGCTGCACCAAGGGGACGTACATCCGGACCCTGGGTGAGGACATCGGCGAGCGGCTGGGCTGTGGCGCGCACTTGAGCGCGCTGCGGCGCACCGGCAGTGGTCCGCTGCGCGTCGAGGATGCCATCACCCTGGACGCCCTGGCGGCCATGAGTGAGGACGAGCGACTGGCGCTCCTGCGCCCGCCGGACAGCCTGCTGCAGGACTGGCCCGCTCTCCGGCTGGATGCCGGCGAGGCCGGGCGATTCCTCTCCGGGCTGCGGCGTCGCGTTGCCGCCGCGGATGCCGGGCAGGTCAGGGTCTACGGACCCGAACCTCAAGCATTCCTGGGCAGCGCACATGTGAAGGCCGGCGAGCTGATCGCCGATCGGCTGCTGAGTCCGCAGGAGGTGCAGTCCCTCCTGGCCGGGCCCGGCGCCTGATCCGGCTGACCTCCCGGCCACACCGGCCCAACGACTGCCACGCGGCGGCACTTCGGTACCGCGCCGCAAGACGATTACCTAGCGAGCATTTATGAGCACCCAAATCCGCAACATCGCCATCATTGCCCACGTTGACCATGGCAAGACCACCATGGTGGACCAGCTGCTGCGTCAGAGCGGCACCTTTGCCGACCACGAGAAGGTCGTCGACACCGTCATGGACAGCAATGCCATCGAACGCGAGCGCGGCATCACCATCCTGGCGAAGAACTGCGCCGTGTCCTGGGAAGGCACGCACATCAACATCGTGGACACCCCGGGCCACGCGGACTTCGGCGGCGAAGTGGAGCGCGCCCTGTCCATGGTGGACGGCGTGGTGCTGCTGATCGACGCGCAGGAAGGCCCGATGCCCCAGACCCGCTTCGTGACCAAGAAGGCCCTGGCCCTCGGCCTGCGCCCCATCGTGGTCGTGAACAAGGTGGACAAGCCCGGTGCCAAGCCGGATGCCGTCATCAACGCCGCCTTCGACCTGTTCGACAAGCTGGGCGCCACCGACGAGCAGCTGGACTTCCCCGTGGTCTACGCCTCGGGCATCAACGGCTGGACCTCGCTGGAAGAGGGCGAGCCCGGCGCGCAGTGGGGCCCCGACATGTCGGCCCTGTTCAACACCATCCTGAAGCACGTGCCGGCGCAGAAGGGTGACCCCAACGCCCCGCTGCAGCTGCAGATCTCGGCGCTGGACTTCTCGACCTTCGTCGGCCGCATCGGCGTGGGCCGCATCAGCCAGGGCACCATCAAGCCCGGCATGAACGTGGCCGTGATGGAAGGCCCGGATGGCAAGACCATCACCGGCCGCATCAACCAGGTGCTGACCTTCCAGGGTCTGGACCGCGTGCAGGTCACCGAGGCCGGCCCGGGCAACATCGTGCTGGTCAACGGCATCGACGAAGTGGGCATCGGCGTGACGGTCACCGACCCGGTGAACCCCCAGCCGCTGCCCATGCTGAAGGTCGACGAGCCGACCCTCACGATGAACTTCTGCGTCAACACCAGCCCGCTGGCCGGCCGTGAAGGCAAGTTCGTGACCAGCCGCCAGCTGTGGGACCGCCTGCAGAAGGAACTGCAGCACAACGTGGCCCTGCGCGTGAAGGAAACCGACGAGGACGGCATCTTCGAGGTCTGCGGCCGGGGCGAACTGCACCTGACCATCCTGCTGGAAAACATGCGCCGTGAAGGCTATGAGCTGGCCGTGTCCAAGCCCCGCGTGATGTTCAAGGACATCGACGGCGTGAAGTCCGAGCCGATGGAGCTGGTGACGGCCGACGTGGAAGAAATCCACCAGGGCGGCGTCATGCAGGCGCTGGGCCTGCGCAAGGGCGACCTCGTCAACATGGAGCCGGACGGCCACGGCCGCGTGCGCCTCGAGTACCGCATCCCGGCTCGCGGCCTGATCGGCTTCTCGAACGAGTTCATGAACCTGACGCGCGGCTCGGGCCTGATCTCCTCCATCTTCGACGGCTACGAGCCCCACAAGGGCGAGATCGGCGGTCGCAAGAACGGCGTGCTGATCTCGATGGACGCCGGTGAGATCTTCACCTACGCCCTGGGCAAGCTCGATGACCGCGGCCGCATGTTCGTGAAGGCCAACGATCCGGTCTACGAAGGCATGATCGTCGGCATCCACAACCGCGAGAACGATCTGGTCGTCAACGCCACCCGCACCAAGCAGCTGACCAACTTCCGCGTCAGCGGCAAGGAAGACGCCATCAAGATCACGCCGCCGATCGACCTCACGCTCGAGTACGGCGTGGACTTCATCGACGACGACGAGCTGGTCGAGATCACGCCCAAGAGCGTGCGTCTGCGCAAGCGCTATCTGGTCGAGCACGAGCGCAAGCGCATGTCGCGCGAATCCGCAGCCTGAGGGCTGCGGCTTCCCGCGCCATGCGTTGCGCTTTGCGCGGGAATTGGGCTCCCCCAGCCCCCTCCGAGAGAGGGTTCTAGCCAGATCGTTGAGAGCGGCCCCGGTGGGGCCGCTTTGTCGTCATGAAGCATCGTCGAGCGGTACTGTTGATGGTTCTGGTGACCCTGCTGTGGAGCACGGCGGGGGTGGTGTCGCGGCATCTGGAGGCGGCCAAGGGCTTCGAGGTGACGTTCTGGCGCAGCGCGTTCAATGCGCTGTCGCTGGTCGCGGCGCTGTCGTGGATGCGGGGGGCGGCGTTCTGGCGGCAGCTGCCGCGCACGCCGCGGGCGGTGTGGATCTCGGGGCTGTGCTGGTCGGTGATGTTCACGGCCTTCATGATGGCCATCACCATGACCACGGTGGCCAATGTGCTGGTGACGATGGCGCTGGGGCCGCTGCTGACGGCGCTGTTCTCGCGGCTCTTCCTGCACCACCGGCTGCCGCTTCGCACCTGGGTGGCCATCGTGCTGGGCAGCGTGGGCATCGCCTGGATGTTCGGGCACGAGATGCAGGGCAGCGCGGCCAGCCTGGCCGGCATGGGCGTGGCGCTGGCCGTGCCGCTGGCCGCGGCGACGAACTGGACGCTGCTGCAGCGCATCGCCCACGCGGACCCGGCGCTGGAGAAGCCGGACATGCTGCCGGCGGTGCTGATCGGGGCGGTGCTCTCCGCGCTGATGACGCTGCCCATGGCCTGGCCCTTCGCGGCCACGGCGCATGACCTGACCCTGCTGGCCGGCCTGGGCCTCACGCAGCTGGCCATCCCCTGCCTGCTCGTCGTGCGCCTCACCCGCGTGCTGCCCGCGCCCGAAGTGGCGCTGCTGGGCCTGCTGGAGGTGATCTTCGGCGTGCTGTGGGCCTGGTGGGGTGCGGGGGAAGTCCCGTCTTCCTCGGCCCTCTGGGGTGGTGCTATGGTGCTGGCCGCGCTGGTCGGCAATGAATGGCTGGGCTGGCGGCGCGCGCGCTGAGTGCCGAGGAGCGCACACGCGCCCTGAACAAGAAAACGGAGTAGTCATGACGTCCCCCCTGATCCCGCAATTGCAGTCCGAAGGCCAGATCCTGGCCGAGGTGAACGGCTGCCTGGGCCTGATCACGTTGAACCGGCCGCAGGCGCTCAACGCGCTCTCGCTGGCCATGATCCGCGACCTGACCGCGCTGCTGAAGGCCTGGGCCGCCGAGCCCGCCATCCAGGCGGTCGCCATCCTGGGCCAGGGCCGCGAGGGCAAGCCGGCGGCATTCTGCGCGGGCGGTGACATCCGCTTCTTCCACCAGGCCGCGCTGGCCGGGGACACGGCACTCGAGGACTTCTTCACCGAGGAGTACGCGCTCAACCACCTGATCCACCGCTTCCCCAAGCCCTACATCGCCCTGATGGACGGCGTCGTGATGGGCGGCGGCATGGGCATCAGCCAGGGCGCCCGCCTGCGGGTGCTGACCGAGCATTCCAAGCTGGCCATGCCCGAGACCAACATCGGCCTCTTCCCCGATGTCGGCGGCGGCTTCTTCCTGGGCCAGTGCCCGGGCCACACGGGCGAGTGGCTGGCGCTGACCGGCCATCCGATCGCCGCGGGCGATGCCATCGAAATGGGCCTGGGCGATGTGTACGTGCAAAGCAGCGTGCTGCCCGAGCTGATCCAGGCCCTGCGCCAGGGCCCGCAGACCAGCGCCGAGCATGTCGTGGCCACCGTCATGGAACGCGTGGACCTGGCCCCGACGCCGGACCACCGCGAGCTGCGCCAGCAGATCGACCGCCACTTCGGCGCTGCCAGCGTGGAGGCGATCATGGCCTCGCTGGCCGCGGACGACAGTGAATGGGCGCGCCACGCGCTGGCCACGCTGCGCAAGCGCTCACCGCTGATGATGGCCGTGACGCTGGAGCAGGTGCGCCGCGCGCGCACCCTGAGCCTTGCGGACGACCTGCGCATGGAGCGGGACCTCGTGCACCGCTGTTTCCACCTGCGCCCGGGTGCCGCCAGCGAGACCGTCGAGGGCATCCGTGCCCTGGCCGTGGACAAGGACCATGCCCCGCGCTGGAATCCGTCCCGCATCGAGGACGTGACGCCCGAGATGGTGGCGGCCTTCTTCCAGAGTCCCTGGTCTGCGCAGGATCATCCCCTGAGCGATCTGGCATGACCTGACCCTTGCTCCCCGGCGGGAGCTGGCACCACAATGGCGCGCAGGGCCTACCGGCCCTGACGCGCCTTCGCTTTTGCGAGGCGCCCTTCGATCCCACCAGGAGCGCCGCATGCCCACCGATATCGAGATTGCCCAGGCCGCCACGCTGCGCAAGATCCTTCCCCTCGCGCAGGAGCGCCTCGGCCTTCACGAAGACGAGCTGGTGCCCTACGGCCACTACAAGGCCAAGCTGAGCCTGCCGGCGCTGCGTCGCCTCGAGAAGCTGCCGGTGCGCGGCAAGCTCGTGCTCGTGACGGCCATCACCCCGACCCCGCCGGGGGAGGGCAAGACCACCACCACGGTGGGCCTGGGCGACGGGCTCAACCGCATCGGCGCCAACACCATCATCTGCCTGCGCGAGCCCTCGCTCGGCCCCTGCTTCGGCATGAAGGGCGGCGCGGCGGGCGGCGGCCATGCGCAGGTCGTGCCCATGGAGGACATCAACCTCCACTTCACGGGCGACTTCCACGCCATTGCCCTCGCCAACAACCTGCTGGCCGCGATGCTGGACAACCACATCCACCACGGCAACGTGCTGGGGCTGGACGTGCGCCGCATCAGCTGGCGCCGCGTGGTGGACATGAACGACCGTGCGCTGCGCCAGATCACCGCCGCGCTGGGCGGGCCGGGCAACGGCTACCCGCGCGAGGACGGTTTCGACATCGTGGTGGCGTCCGAGGTCATGGCCATCCTGTGCCTGGCGGATTCCCTGGCCGACCTCAAGCGGCGGCTGGGGCAGATCATCGTGGGCTACACCGCGGACAAGAAGCCCGTCACGGCCCGCGACCTGCAGGCCGACGGCGCCATGGCCGCGCTGCTCAAGGACGCCATCCAGCCCAACCTCGTGCAGACGCTGGAGGGCCATCCGGCCTTCGTGCACGGCGGGCCCTTCGCCAACATCGCGCATGGCTGCAACTCCGTGATGGCGACGCGCACCGCGCTGCGGCTCGCGGACTACGTCGTCACCGAGGCCGGCTTCGGCGCGGACCTGGGCGCGGAGAAGTTCATCGACATCAAGTGCCGCAAGTCGGGCCTGCAACCGTCCTGCGCGGTGCTCGTCGCGACCATCCGGGCGCTCAAGCACCACGGGCAGGGCGCCGACGGGCTCGAAGCGCTTCGCCTGGGGCTGCCGAACCTGGAACGCCACGTGCGCAATGTGCAGCAGCACTACCGCCTGCCGGCCATCGTCTCCATCAACCGCTTCGACGGTGACACGCCGGAGGAGATCGCCCTTGTGGAGGCCGCCTGCGAGCGCCTCGGCGTGCGCTGCGTGCTCGCCAGCCACTGGGCGCAGGGCGGGGCCGGTGCCGAGGACCTGGCCCGCGCCGTGGTGCAGGCCTGCGAGGGCAGCGCGCCGCCGCTGGGCCTGTTGTACGAGGACAGCGACAGCCTCGCCGCCAAGCTGAACGCCGTGGCCACGCGCATCTATGGCGCAGACGGCGTGGACGTCGAGCCCGCGGCGGCGAAGCAGCTCGAGGAGGTCACGGCGCTGGGCTACGGCCACCTGCCGGTGTGCATCGCCAAGACGCAGTACTCCTTCAGCAGCGACGCCAAGCGTCTGGGTGCACCCGAGGGGCACCGACTGCGCGTGCGCGAGCTGCGCCTGCATGCCGGGGCGGAGTTCGTCACCGCCATCTGCGGGGACATCATGACCATGCCCGGCCTGCCGCGCTCGCCGGCGGCCGAACGCATCGGGCTGGACGACGGCGGGCGCATCCACGGCCTGTTCTGAAGCGGGACACCCCGGCCCCGCGGGGCGTGCACTGCCAAGGGTAGGCACGGGGCCGCGGCGGCCCGGGCCTGCCGATACTCCCTCAGGCGCGGCGAAGCCATGGCTTCGGGCGCCAGGGCCCGCCGCCGTGCGCACCTCGTCGCGAGGCGGCCGCATGCATCAACCACAACAGGCCAGGGAGCTTCGGCGCAGGCCGCCGGGGCAGGGGATCTCTCGGTGTTTTTGCAGGGCAGTCCGGGTCGCACCACGACCCAGGCCGCCTCCATCAACCCTGGACGCGCGCCCTGACGGCGGCGTCCAACGGCAGGCCGCAAGTCCCGCGCGGCCGGCACCGCTGCAGTCCCGGGTGGCGTCGGACGCTGCTGTCTTGCTGCCTGCGTCATCGCAGGAGATCGAGATGAAGCAAGCAGTTTGGATGCATCCCCTGGCCTCGGCGCTGGCCGCGCTGGCCTTGTGCGGTGCTGACGCCGCCGTGGCCGATCCCGTCACGCAGACCTTCGTTCCCGGCCGCATGCCGGCCGAGCGCCAGACCATGCGTGCCTACTTCGACGACGTCCGCAAGGCCCGCGCCATCGCGCATGGCCGCTTCGAGACGCTGGCCTCGCCCTACGAGCTGGGCTACGTGATCGTGCAGGTGAATGCCGACGAGGCGCGCGAGCTGCGCGCCCTGGGCTTTCGCCTGGAGGCCGATCCGCACTGGCTCACCCAGCAGCGCGAGCAGGCGCTGATGGAATCGGGCGAGCGGCGCCGGCATGCGCTGGCGGCCGGACAGCGGCAGCTGCTGGCGGGCATCCCGAACTACAGCTGCTATCCGACCGTCGAGGAGGTCTTCACCGAGGCGCAGGGCATGGCGGCCTCCAAGCCGACGCTGGCGAGCTGGATCGACATCGGCGACTCCTGGGAGAAGAGCCGCGGCGCCAGCGGCTATGACCTGCGCGTGCTCAAGCTCACCAACAGCGCCATCGGCGGCAGCAAGCCCAAGCTCTTCGTGAATGCCGGCATCCATGCGCGCGAGTACGCCACCACGCCCCTGGTGCTGGAGTTCGCCCGCCGCCTGCTCAATGGCTACGGCGTTGACGCGGATGCGACCTGGATCCTCGATCACCACGAGATCCACCTGCTGCTGGCGACCAACCCCGATGGCCGCAAGAAGGCTGAGACGGGCCTGCTGTGGCGCAAGAACACGAACACGGCCTACTGCGGCGCCACCAGCAACAACCGCGGCGCGGACCTGAACCGCAACTTCAGCTTCGACTGGAACAGCACCAACGGCCGCGGTTCCAGCGGCAACGCCTGCGATGAGACCTACCGCGGCCCCAGCGCGGCCTCGGAGCCCGAGACCCGTGCCGTCGAGGCCTACATCCGCTCGCTGTGGCCGGACCGTCGCGGTCCCAACCGCACGGACCCCGCGCCGCTGGACACGAGCGGCATCCACCTCGACATCCACAGCCACGGCCGCCTGCTGCTGTGGCCCTGGGGCACGAACGGCGCCGTGGCGGGCAATGACACGCAGCTGGCCACCCTGGGCCGCAAGTTCGCCTACTGGAACGGCCACACGCCGCAGCGCTCGCTGGACCTCTACGAGACGGACGGCACGAGCGACGACCCGAGCTACGGCGAGCTGGGCGTGGCGGCCTTCACGTTCGAGCTGGGCACGGCCTTCTTCGAGCAGTGCAGCTACTACAACAACACGCTGCTGCCGGGGAACATGCCGGCGCTGATCTATGCGGCCAAGGTGGTGCGCACGCCCTACCAGACGCCGGCAGGGCCGGACGTCACGCAGCTGGCGCTCTCGGCCAGCCGGGTCACGGCCGGCACGCCCGTGACGCTGGACGCTCGCGTGGACGACACCCGCTACAACCAGAGCAACGGCACCGAGCCCACCCAGGCCATCGCGGCGGCGGAGGCCTATCTCGACGTGCCGCCGTGGCTGGCCGGCGCGCGTGCGGTGCCGCTGGCGGCCGTCGATGGCGGCTTCAACAGCAGCGCCGAGGCCGTGCGAGGGGCGCTCGACACCACGGGCCTGGCCACCGGCCGGCACCTGGTCTACGTGCGGGGCAAGGACGCCGCGGGCAACTGGGGCGCGTTCAGTGCCGTCTTCCTCGACATCGGCAGTGGCGGGGGAGGGCAGCCGCCGCAGGCCGCGTTCACCACCAGCGTGAACGGCCTGGCGGTGCAGTTCACCGACGCGAGCACCGATGACGGCAGCATCGCCACGCGCGCCTGGAACTTCGGCGACGGCAGCAGCGGCAGCGGGGCTTCCGCCAGTCACAGCTATGCGGCGGCCGGCAGCTACACCGTGCAACTGACCGTGACGGACAACGAGGGCCTCAGTGCCAGCACCAGCCAGCTCGTGCAGCTCAGTGACGACGGCGTGCCCGTGCTGGCCAAGGGTCAGGTCGTGACCGGGCTGGCCGGCGCCACCGGCAGCTGGCGCTACTGGAAGGTCGCGGTGCCGGCGGGCACCACCACCTTGACCGTGGCGACCAGCGGCGGCAGCGGCGACCTGGACCTCTTCACGCGCAGCGGCGCCAAGCCCACGAGCAGCACCTACAGCTGCCGCAAGCAGGGCTCGACGAATGCCGAGACCTGCACGCTGAGCAACCCGCCCTCCGGCTGGCTGTACATCGGGGTCTACGGCTACCGCAGCTACAGCGGCGCGCAGATCAAGCTCAGCTACACGCCCTGAGCCCTTTCGCGGGGACCGTCCGCACCCCCGCGAACTTGTTGCACAATCGCGCCCCCGCCGCGCCGCCCGGCGCGGCGGAGGTGTGTTGTCATCGAGCAGGAGTGAGTGTTTGTCCCGGAGCAGTAAAGAGCGCGCGGTGAGCCGTGCGGCCGAATTTTTCGTGATGAGCCAGCTGATGCGTCAGGGCCACCAGGTGGTGCCGACGCTGGGTGGCATGGGCGGCGTGGAGCTGCTGGTCAAGACGCCCGCCGGACGGCAGCTGGAGGTCGTGGTGCGGGGCGTGCCCGACAACGGCCGCTGGCTGGTCAACGAGGAGCCGGAGGGCGAGCTCGACCAGCGCTTCTACGTGCTGCTGAACTACAAGCGCTTCGAGGAGCCGCGGGCCTATCCCATGGTCTTCGTGATGCCCGCGGCGCGCGCGGAAGGCATGAAGACGGAACGCGGCCGCGGCAAGGCCATCGTCTTCGGCAACAAGAAACAGTGCCCGCCGGACCTCGATCGCTGGGCGGAGGCCTGGGCTGTCATACAGTAGGGCCATGACCCAACCCCTTAGCCCCAAGACTTCGCGGCCGTGGCTGGCCTCCCTCGTGCTGCTGGCCGGCCTGTCGGCCTGCGCGGTGCAGACCGTCCACACCCCGGGCCAGAAGGCCGACACGGGCGACCGTCTGGCCGAGGCGGCCACCTCGCCGCTGAACGATCTGAACCTGGTCCGCGCCAAGATTCCGGACGCGTTGCTGGCCTCACGCCAGGCGCCCTATGCGCGCCCGGCGGACTGCCCGGCGCTGATGCAGCAGCTGGCGGGCCTCAACGAGGTGCTGGGTCAGGACCTGGACAGCCCCCGCGCCGCCGGTGAGCCGGACTGGTTCGGCAAGGCCGGTGATGCCTTCGGCGACGCCGCCGTCAGCGGCCTGCGGGGGGCCACCGAGGGGCTGCTGCCCTTCCGGGGCTGGATCCGCAAGCTGAGCGGCGCCGAGCGCTACAACCGCGAGGTGACCTCGGCGATCGCAGCGGGCCTGGCCCGTCGCGCCTATCTGCGCGGCCTCGGGCAAGGCCTGAAGTGCGAGCTGCCGGCACCGCTGCCGGCCCCCGCGGCTTCACGCTGAGGGCACTCCGCCCCGGCGTTCGCGGCGCTGCGGCGAGCGGGCGTCAATGCTGCAAGGCCGGCGTCGTGCCGCACGTCCGTCGCATCAGCGAGGAGTGCCTCGGGGCCCGGCGCGCCACCCTGCCGCTCACTCGCAAGCCCGCACGTCGCGCAGCTCCACCCGGACCTCCTTGACCGGGCAGGCGGGCTTGGGGTCGACGGTGTAGGTGTCGCCCATGAAGCAGTCGGTGGAGACGCCGATGAAGTTCTTGCCCACGCCCGGGCTGCCGACCACCTGGCCGGGGCACAGCGCCTCGTCGTGGATGTCCACGCAGCTCACCTGTTCGGGCTTGATGCGCGGCCGGGTGGCGACCACGTCGTACTTGCCTTCGCCATCTGGGCAGGTGCGCGCCCTCAAGGTGATGCCCCGGCGCAGCTGCTGCAGGTCGTCGTTGCGGGCCTGGGTCTCCTCGGCCTCGGCGCGCGCCTTGGCCAGGCGCGCCGGGCCGCGTCCGCCTGACGCCGGGCCACATCGGCGTGACGGCCGACGCCGCCCTCGCAGGGCCCTGCGGCCCGGGACCGTGGCAGGGTGGTGACAGGGGGCTGGCAGGGCGGTAACAGGGCAGGGCGGGGACCCGCCGTCCGTCACCGGCGTGCGGTCCCTGCATGGCGCCGGCAAGGGGTCGCGGAACTGTCACCCCGCCTTCACGAGCGCTGCCTACAGTGGCGCCGCGAACGACGTCCGAGCCTCACTTCACCCTGCCATTGAGGAGACTTCCATGTCCCGATCCACGCCCGTCGCGGCTCTGCTCGCGACCCAGGCGCGCTGCCGCCTGAGCCACCGCCGGGGAGCCGCACGATGAGCCGCCGCGACTTCCTCCGCGCCAGCGCCGTCCTGGCCAGCTTTCCGCCCGCCATTGCCAGAGCCCTGGCCATCCCCGCCAACCAACGCACGCGCAGCCTGCAGGACGTCGAGCACATCGTCGTGCTGACGCAGGAGAACCGCAGCTTCGACCATTACTTCGGGACGCTGGCCGGCGTTCGCGGCTTTGGTGACCCGTTCCCGGCCCCCGTCAAGGATCGCCCGGGCCTCTTCACCCGCAAGAGCGTGTTCGTGCAGCCCACCCAGGGCGGCAACCCGGTGCCGGGGCGGCCGGACTGGGGCCAGCGCCGGGCGATCGCACCGTTCCCGCTGAACACGACCCAGGACTTCGCGCTGATGCGCGTCGCGGGCACCCCGCACGCCTGGCTGGATGCCCAGCTCGCCTGGGACCACGGCCGCATGAACGACTGGTGCAATGCCAAGCAGAACCACGCGCTGGGCTACTTCAGCGAGTCCGACCTGCCGTTCCAGTTCGCGCTGGCGCGGGCGTTCACGCTGTGCGACCACTACCACTGCGCCACCCAGACCGGCACCAACACCAACCGCCTGTTCCTGTGGACCGGCCACAACGATCCGCTGGGCGTTGCGGGCGGCCCGAGCACGGACAACAGCCGCGAGTGGTTCAACACCGACCGCAACACGGACTACCGCTGGACGACCTACCCCGAGCGCCTGCAGGCCGCGGGCATCTCCTGGCAGGTCTACCAGAACATGTCGGACAACTTCACCGACAACCCGCTGGCCGGCTTCCGGCCGTTCCGCGACGCCTGGTACGAACGCGCGGGCTACTCGCAGGCGCTGCGCGAGCGCGGCATCAGCACGCGCGACCTCGACCTGCTCAAGGCCGACGTGCTGGCCAACCGCCTTCCGCAAGTCAGCTGGATCGTCGCCACCGCCGAGGGCTCGGAGCACCCGGGGCCCTCGAGCCCCGCTTCGGGCGCCGACTACACGGCGCGCGTGCTGGACGCGCTGACGTCCAATCCGGAGGTGTGGAGCAAGACCGTCCTGTTCATCAACTTCGACGAGAACGACGGCTTCTTCGACCACGTGCCGCCGCCGGCCGTGCCGTCCTTCCTCAGCTACGACGCCGATCCCGCCAAGGCGCAGCTGGCCGGCGCGTCGACGGTCGACACCACGGGCGAGTATCACCATGTGCTCAACGGCGCCGATGCGCGCACCCATCACCGCCCCTATGGCCTGGGCCCGCGCGTGCCGATGTACGTGGTCTCGCCCTGGACCAAGGGCGGCTGGGTCAACTCGCAGGTGGCCGATCACAGCTCGGTGCTGCGCTTCATCGCCGCGCGCTTCGGCGTGCAGGAGCCGCTGATCAGCCCCTGGCGGCGCGCCGTCTGCGGCGACCTGCAGTCCTGCTTCGACTTCGCCAATCCCGACGACCAGGGCTTCCTGCAGCTGCTGCCCGCCACGGCCGAGCGCCGCGCGCGCGCGCTGGCGCTGCCGGGCACCAAGGCGCCCGCCACGCCCACCACGCTCGCCGCGCCGGTGCAGCAGGCCGGTGTGCGCCCGGCACGCTCGCTGCCCTACGAGCTGCAGGTGCAGGCGCAGGTTCCGGCGGCTGGGGGTCAGGTCTTGCTCACCTTCGAGAACGCCGGCGAGCAGGGCGCGGTGTTCCATGTCTATGACCGGCTCGCGCTGGACCAGATGCCGCGCCGCTACACCGTCGAGGCCGGCAAGCAGCTGCAGGGCCGCTGGACCACGACCGGGGCCTATGACCTCTGGGTGCTCGGCCCCAACGGCTTCCATCGCCACATCGCCGGCGATGCGCGGCGCCCGGGCGGCAGCGCCGCGCCCGAGCTCGTGCTGCGCAGTGCGCGCGCCAGCGGCGAGCTGCTGATCGATCTCGTCAACGAGGGCGGGGCGCCCTGCACGTTCGTGCTCCAGGCCAACAAATACCTGGCCGCCACGCCGCGTGAGATCACCGTCGTGGCGCGCAGCCGCACGAGCCTGCGCATCCCGCTGGCGGCCAGCCAGAACTGGTACGACTTCAGCCTGCGCGTGAAGGGGCTCGGCGGCTGGCTGCGCCGCTTCGCCGGCCATCTCGAGGACGGCAAGCCCTCCATCAGCGACCCGGCGCTGCAGGGTGCCGCCCGGCTCGATCAACCCACCACCGCGTGAACGGAACCTCCATGAGCAATTACAAGATCTCCACCCGGCAGTGGCTCGGCGCCGCCGTGCTGGCCCTGGCCGCCGCAGGTGCGCAGGCTGGCGTCGTCTACGGCAGCAACCTGATCGTCAACGGCGATGCCGAGAGCGACGTGGCCGCCAGCTGGTCCGCCTTCGACGGCTATGCCCGCCCGCAGGCGGTCGACTACGGGCCCAACTGGGTCCTCCCGACGCAGCCCGGCTCCGCGGACCGCGGCAAGCGCATGTTCGCCGGCGACGGCGCCCGTACCGCCGGCTACCAGCTGCTGGACCTGGCCGGCACCCTGACGCAGCCGCTGTCCTTCAAGCTCAGCGGCTGGCTCGGCGGCTGGGCCTCGCAGGGTGACAACGCGCTGCTGTACGTGTCCTTCCTCGACGACGGCGACGGCGAAATCGGCCACGCCGCCCTCGGCCCGGTGACACCGGGGGATCGCGGCAACGTGACCGGACTGCTGTACCGCGAGGTGAGCGACTGGCTGCCCGTCGGCACCCGCCGGCTGATGTTCTCGCTGTCGATGGAGCGGCTGGGCGGCGGGGACAACGACGGCTATGCGGACAACCTGGCCTTCGTGCTGGACGCCCCGTCGCCCTCGACGGTGCCGGAGCCGGCGGGCCTGAGCTGGCTCGCGCTGGGCGTGATGGCCTGGGCGTCCACGAGACGCCGTCGCGCCGCGGCGCCCTGACGGCCTTCGGTGGCCGGTCGACGGCGGCACCGCCGCTGTCGACCGGGACGTGCCTGCCCGTTCGGTCGGGCGCTTCATCGCCATGCCCCGCCGCCTTCGGACGCGCGGCCCGGGGCTGCATCTGGGGAGCGCTGCCCGGCGATTCCCCGGTTCGCTGCCGGCTTTCGAGCGCTTTTCCCGGTCGCGACACCGCCGGCGCGGGCCGCCGCGCTGGGACTCTGCGAAAATGCGGGCCCCGCCATGCCCGATGCGGACCCGGCCCTCACCGCCCGCGAGACGTCCTCGAGGCGGAAGGCCCCGGTTCTGTGCGGCGCCTGGAGCCCTCCCGTGGCGCGAGCGCATCGCGCCCCGCGGGCTCGCCCGTCCAGCAATCCGCCGCCGTCCGAAGAGTCCCGAACCATGCCGACCCAAGAAGAACCAACGCCGACGCCGGCGAGCTCGCCCTGGCGCCTGTCCGTGGCGCCCATGCTCGACTGGACCGACCGTCACTGCCGCCGTTTTCACCGCCTGCTGACGCGCCAGACGCTGCTCTACACCGAGATGGTCACCACCGGCGCGCTGCTGCACGGGGATCAGCCGCGTCACCTGGACTTCAACGAGGAGGAGCACCCGGTGGCGCTGCAGTTGGGCGGCAGCGAGCCGGCCGATCTCGCGGCCTGCGCGAAGCTGGCCGAGCGCTGGGGCTACGACGAGGTCAACCTCAACTGCGGCTGCCCCAGCGAACGCGTGCAGCGTGGCGCCTTCGGGGCCTGCCTGATGGCTGAGCCCGACCTGGTGGCGGACGGCGTCAAGGCCATGCGGGATGCCGTGGGCATCCCGGTGACCGTCAAGCACCGGATCGGCATCGACAAGATCGAGAGCTACGACTTCGTGCGGGACTTCGTGGGGCGGATCGCCGACGCCGGCTGCGAGGTCTTCATCGTCCACGCCCGCAACGCGTGGCTCAAGGGCCTCTCGCCCAAGGAGAACCGCGAGGTGCCGCCGCTGCGCTACGCGCTGGTCCACCAGCTCAAGCGCGAGTTCCCGCACCTCACCATCGTCATCAACGGCGGGCTGAAGACGGACGACGAGATCGCCGAGCAACTGCAGCATGTGGACGGCGTGATGGTCGGCCGCCAGGCCTACCACGAGCCCTGGCAGATGGCGGGCTGGGACGAGCGATTCTTCGGCACGCCCGGCCCCGCGCAGAGCCGCGAGCAGGTCGAGCAGGCCTGGGTGCAGTACCTGGAGCGCGTCGTCGAGTCCGGCCGGCCCTGGCCGCAGGCCATGCGGCACGCGCTGGGCCTGTACAACGGCCTCGGCGGTGCGCGGCGCTGGCGGCAGATCTGGTCGGACCACAAGCTCAAGGCGCTGCGCCCGGGCGAGGTCGCCCTGCAGGCCGCACAGGCGCGCGCGCAGCAGGCGGGGATGCGGTCCGCGACCGGCGTCGGCCCCCTGGCGGATGCGGCCTGAGGCGGGTGCGGCATGACGCAGGCGCAGCCGACCGACGAGCAGGGGGCCGGGCCGGGCAGTGGCCCGCCGCCGCTCCTGCAGTACCTGTGCTTTGACACGGCCATCGGGCTGTGCGGCCTGGCGTGGTCCTCGCAGGGGCTGGTCGGCTCGCAGCTGCCCGAGGCCACGCGTGGCGAGACGCGCGACCGCATGCGCCAGCGCTTCCCGGCTGCCGTCAAGGCCCGGGAGGGCGAGGCGGTGCCGGCCTTCGTCGAGGAGGCCATCGCCTGCGTGCGCGCCCTGGCCGCCGGGCAGCCAGCCCAGGTGGCGCACGTGGTGCTGGACGAGCGCGATCTGACCCCGTTCCAGCGGGCGCTCTTCACGCGGGCCAGACAGATCCCGCAGGGCCAGACGCGCAGCTACGGGGACCTCGCGGCCTTGCTGAAGATGCCCGGCGGCGCCCGGGCGGTGGGGCAGGCCATGGGGCTCAATCCCTTCGCGCCCATCGTGCCCTGCCACCGCGTGCTGCCCGCCGCCGGCTCCAAGGCCGGCCTCGGGGGCTTCTCGGCGCACGGCGGCGCGGTCACCAAGGCCCGGCTGCTGGCCCTGGAGGCCCGCGCGACCGGCCAGTGGGTGGGGCAGCAGAGCAGCCTGGATCTCGACCACTTCTGAGCCGTCAGGCCGCGGGCGCCCGGGGCAGGGCGCATCACGCGTGGTACGGACACATCGCCGGCGGGCCATCCTTGATCTGGATGAAGGTTTCGCAATTGCGAATTGTTATCATTGCGCTTGTTAATTCGAGCGCCCACCATGTCCTTTGCCTTCCCGCGGCCCGGTCAGCCTTCGTCATCTGACGCCATCAGCCCCGTTCAATCGCCCAGCAAGCCCTTCCTGACGATGGCTTCGGCCCTGCTGCTGGCCACGCTGCTGAGCGCCTGCGGAGGCGGCAGCTCGTCGGCGGCCGGCCCGGCGCCGCTGCCGGACAACGCGATGAGCCGCCGCGCCCAGCTGGGCGAGAAGATCTTCAAGGACGTCAGCCTCTCCGGCTCCGGGCGCCAGGCCTGCATCAGCTGCCATGCGCCGGAGACGGGCCATGCCGGTGCGCTCAACGGCAAGCCCACCGAACCGGGTGGCCTGCTGCTCGAGCTGGAGGGCGGCCGCACGGCACCCGGGCTGCGCTACCTGGCCACGAACAAGTCCTTCGGCTTCGACAAGGAAGGCACGCCCAACGGCGGCTTCTTCTGGGACGGCCGCGCCAGCAGCCTGGCCGACCAGGCCGGCAAACCCTTCTTCAACCCGAAGGAGATGGCCAACGCCAGCGTCGAGGACCTGATCGCCCGCCTGGCCCGCACCAGCTACGCCGCCGAGTTCCAGCAGGAGTTCGGTGCAGACGTGTTCAAGACGCCCGCCGAAGCGCTGCAGCGCGTCCAGCTGGCCCTGCAGGCCTACCAGCTCGAGGACCCGGACTTCCGCCCCTACAGCAGCAAGTACGACGAGTTCCTGCGCGGTCGCACGCCGCTCACCGAGCAGGAGCTGCGCGGCCTGGCGCTGTTCAACGCCAAGGACAAGGGCAACTGCGCCGCCTGCCACCCCTCCGCCAAGGGCGCGGACGGCAGCTTCCCGCTGTTCACCGACTTCACCTACGACGCCCTGGGCGTGCCCCGCAACGCGGCGCTGCTGCAGAACGCCGATCCCGCCTACTTCGACCTCGGCCTGTGTGCCCGCGACGCCGGGGACCTGCTCGCGCGGCAGGACCTGTGCGGCGCCTTCAAGGTGCCGTCCCTGCGCAACGTCGCTCAGCGCAAGGCCTTCTTCCACAACGGCCGCTTCACCAGCCTGCGCGAGGTGGTGAGCTTCTACGTCCAGCGCGACGTCTTCCCCGAGAAGTGGTACCCGCGTCTGCCCGACGGCAGCATCGACAAGTTCAATGACCTGCCGCCGGCCCTGCGCGGCAACGTCAACACCACCGAGGGTCCGTACAACCGCAAGCCCGGCGATGCACCGGCGCTGAGCGAGGCCGAGATCGACGACGTGGTGGCCTTCCTGCGCACGCTCAGCGACGGCTACGCCCGCTGACCCGCCCCTTCATTCCCGACTTTTCCGAACCTCCCCTCATGAACACCAAGACCCTGCCCCTGCTCAGCACGCTGAGCCTCAGCCTGATGCTGGCCCTGGCGCCGGCCCATGCCCAGACCGCGACCGAGCAGGACCTGCTGCGCCGCGTCGACCAGCTCGCTGCCGAGCTGAACAAGCTGCGCGCCGAGCTGGCGCAGGTCCAGCAGCAGCGCGCCGCCGAGGCCGCCAAGCCGACGCCCGCCACTCCGGCGCCGGCCCCGGTGCTGGCCGAGACGGAACGCCCGTCCGCTGCCCCGGCCACGGTGCTCAGCGGCTATGCCGAGCTGAACTACAACCGCCCCACGAAGAAGAGCCAGGACGCCCAGGCCGACCTGCGCCGCCTCGTGCTGGGCTACCAGCACCGCTTCGACGAGCGGACCAAGGTCGTCGCGGAGATCGAGGTCGAGCACGCCGTGGCCTCGGCCGACGACGCCGGCGAGGTGGCCATCGAGCAGGCCTACGTCGAGCACCAGTTCCACCCGAACTGGGCGGTGCGCGGCGGCCTGTTCCTCGTGCCCATGGGCCTGATCAACGAGAACCACGAGCCCACCGCCTACTACGGCGTCGAGCGCAACTTCGTCGAGACGGCGATCATCCCCAGCACCTGGCGTGAGGGCGGCATCCAGCTCGTGGGCCAGCTGGACAGTGGCTGGACCCTGCAGGGCGGCATCTCCACCGGCTTCGACCTGAACAAGTGGGACGCGACGAGCAGCGAGGGCCGCGAGTCCCCGCTGGGCGCCATCCACCAGGAAATGGCGCTGGCCCGCTCGCGGGACCTCGCGGTCTTCGGCGCCGCCAACTACCGCGGCATTCCCGGCCTGCTGCTGGGCGGCTCGATCTTCACCGGCCAGGCCACGCACATGCAGCAGGCGAACGAGTCCCGCATCACGCTGTGGGACCTGCACGCCCGCTGGACGCCGGGCCCCTGGGACCTCTCGGCCGTCTACACGCGCGGCACCATCTCCAACACCGCGGCGCTCAACCTGCCGCTGGTGGGCGGCGACAGCCTGATCCCCTCGCGCTTCGATGGCGCCTACGTGCAGGCCGCCTACAAGCTCTGGGAGCAGGGCAGCTATGTGCTCAAGCCGTTTGCCCGCTGGGAGCGCTACAACACCGCGGCGGCCTTTGCCGACCTCGGTGCGGGCCTGACCCCCGAGGTGCAGGCGGCCGAGCAGGTCTATACCTTCGGCGCCAACTTCGAGTTCGCGCCCGGCGTCGTGCTGAAGGCGGATGTGCAGCGCTTCAAGCAGAACAAGGACCTCAACCGCCTGAACCTGGGTCTGGGCTGGAGCTTCTGATGCGCCTGTGCCTCGCCACCGGAGCCGCCACCGTCCTGGCCCTGGCGCCTGCCGGGGCCTTCGCGGTGGACTACCTGACGGCGGAGGCTGCGGCGAAGCTGCTGTTCGCGGAGGCCGACCGCTTCGAGATCCGCGACTGGCAGCTCGACGCGGCGCAGGCCCAGGCCATCGCGGCGCTGGGCGTGAAGCCGCGCAGCGCGCAGTGGAAGCTGCGCCTGGCCTTCAAGGGGCGCGAGCTGCTGGGGGTGGTCGTGGCCGATGACGTCCTCGGCAAGTTCGAGCTGATCAGCTATGCCGTGGGCATCGGCGCCGACGGCAAGGTGCGGGGCGTCGAGATCCTGTCCTACCGCGAGAGCCATGGCCACGAGGTGAGGACCCCGGCCTGGCGCAAGCAGTTCGTCGGCAAGGCGCAGGGCGCGCCGCTGAAGGTGGGGGAGGACATCGCCAACATCTCCGGCGCCACGCTCTCCTGCAGCCATGTGGCCGAGGGTGTGAAGCGCATCGTGGCGGTCGTTGAACAGGCGCGTCGCAGCGGTGTGCTCGGCTGACCGCAGCGACGCCGGCCTGCAGCGCCGGGCCCGGCCGGCGCTCGGCACGCTGGTGGAGCTGGCCGTGCGCCACGACTCGCCCGAGGCGGGCGAGCGCTGCCTGCGCGACGCCTTCGAACGGCTCGAACGCCTGGAGTCGCAGCTGAGCCGCTTCCGGCCCGGCAGTGACATCGCCCGCTTCAATGAGCTGCCGGCGGGCGGCGCCCTGCGCATCCATCCCGCCACCCAGCGCGTGCTGGCCGCGGCGAGCTGCCTGCGCCAGCGCAGCGGCGGGCGCTTCGACCCGACGCTCGGCAGCGGCCCGCTCGACTGGCAGCTCATGGGCGGGGTGCTCCACAAGCACCGCGACGGCGTGCAGCTCGACCTGGGCGGCATCGCCAAGGGCTTCGTGGTGGACCGCCTCATCGCGCAGCTGCGTCGCGCCGGGGCACGCTGGGGCAGCGTGAATGCCGGCGGAGATCTCCGCGTCTTCGGTCCGCAGGCCCTGCCGCTCTTGCTGCGAGACGAGTCCCGCGGCGGCCTGCGCGAGTTCGGCCAGCTGGCGGACGGCGCCTTTGCCAGCAGCCACTATGCCCCGGGCAGCCGCAGCCGGCTGCATGGGCTCCCCGATGACGAGGCCGTGCAGGTGGCCGTGGCCGCGCCTTCCGCGCTCTGGGCCGATGCCCTGTGCAAGCTGGCGGCGCTGGGTTCGCTGATGCAGCCCGGGCCTGAGCGAGAATCCGCGCTGCTCACGCGGCTGAAGGCCAGGGTCTGGATCTGGCAGGCGTGAGCCTCCCCGTGATTCCGGAACCTGCATGCGCGCACCCCTGCTCAAACTGCCCGGCTGGCACAAGCGCTGGCTCTACACCAGCTTCGCCGTCCTGCTGACGACCGGCTTGGTCTGGCTGCTGCTGCACTACAGCCGCGAGGCCGACGCGCTGCCGTCGCCCGCCGAGGCCTGGCTGATGCGCGTGCATGGCCTGGCCAGCATGCTGGCGCTGATGGGGCTGGGCATGGTCGCCGGCAGCCATGTGCCGGCCGGCTGGCGCCTGAGCGCCCAGGCAGGGCGTCTGGCGCAGCGGCGCAGCGGGCTGTGGCTCAGTGCGGGGCTGGCCGCTGCGGTGCTGCTGGCCTACGGGCTGCTGTACCTCATACCCGAGGCCTGGCATGAGACAGCTGGCTGGGCCCATGCCGGCCTGGCCCTCGGCGTGACGGGGCTGTGGGCCTGGCACCGGCCCCGGCGCCACGGCCCGGCGGGCTGATCAGTCCCAGGGGGCCGGTTCATCGGCCGTGGCGGCCGTCGATGCCGCTGCCGCTGTCGGCGCTGCCGCCGGGTCCTTCTGCAGTTGCAGGCTGACGCCCTGCAGCGCCGCGGCCGCGAAGTCATGCTCGCCGCCGAGGCCGTAGATCAGGTCCGGCAGCAGCTGCGAGAGCTCGCCCGTGGCCAGGGCGGCGTCGGCGTCGAAGGCCTCGTCCTTGCTGGGCTTGTCACGGCCTTCGAAGACGATGTCCAGGAAGGCGATCTTCTTGATCGCGAGCGTGTCGGTCAGCAGGAAGGACACGCGGTCGCGCCAGGTCAGGGCGAGCTTGGTCGGCCGCTTGCCGGCGGCCAGGTGCTGGCGGACTTCCTCGATGTCCAGCGGGTGGCGGGCATAGCGCACCACGGACTTCATCTCGTCCTCGCTCTTGAGCTCGCACTCCCGGTCCACCGTGAAGTTGGCGGGCGGCACGCCGTCCATCAGCCAGGCGGCCATGCAGGCGGCCGGCGTCTCGGCGGTCTGCAGCAGCTGCACCACGAGGTTGGGCAGGCACTTCACGAGCAGCGTGATGAGCTCGTCCGCCTTGCCGACGGAGCCGGCGTCCACCATCAGCAGGCGCTGCTTCGTGTCGATCCACACGCGCGTGGCGCCCTGCTTGGTGAAGGCCTGGGGCAGCAGTTCCTGCGTGACCTGCTCCTTGAGCTCGTTCTTGACCTTCTTGCCGGGCTTGCGACCCGTTTCCTGCTCGATGCGCTCGCACAGCTCGTCCACCCGGCGGCGCACGACGGAGCCCGGCAGCACGCGCTGCTCGACCTGCAGCTTCAGCAGCCAGTGGCCGCCGACGTCCTCGATCAGGGGCGCATGCGCCACGCCGCGCGGCGACACCCAGCCCGCGGACAGCGGCTGCGTGGCGCCGCAGGGCACGAAGCGCTCGGGCTCCAGCGCTTCCTCGATCTCCTCGATCGTGGCCTGCCACTCAGGCGCGATGCGGTACAGCAGGAGATTCTTGAACACGGATGACCTCTCTCAATCACTCAAGCAAAAACGCCCCGGCGGGGCGTTCATGGATTCGTTCCCAGGGCCGCGGCAGCGCGGCCGACCGAAGGGCATTGTCGCTCAGGCCGCCGGGGCTGCCGCCTGGGGAGGCCCCCCTTTACAAGCCGTGGCAATTGAGACCCGACCGCCACCCCGGGGGCGGGGCTCAGCGGCCGGCCTTGGCTTCCTCGGCGGCGATCTGGCGCAGGGCCTGCGCAAAGACCTCGGGAGGCTGGCCGCCCTGCAGCAGGTAGCGCTCGTTGATGATCAGGGCGGGGACGGAGTGGATGCCCTGCGCCTGCCAGAAGGCCTCCTGCTCGCGCACCGCGGTGGCGTGGGCGTCGCTGTCCAGGACGGCCTGCGCGCCGGCGGCGTCGAGCCCCGCTTCCTGTGCCGCGCCCAGCAGCACGTCGCGGTCGCCCGGGTTGCGCCCCTCGGTGAAGTACGCCGTGAACAGCGCCAGCTTGAGCGCCTTCTGGCGCGCCGGGTCGACCTCGCCGGCCCAGTGGAGCAGGCGGTGGGCGTCGAAGGTGTTGTAGATGCGGTCCCGGGCGCCCTTGGTGAAGGTGAAGCCGAGCGCCTCGCCGCGTTGGCGGATCTGTTCGCGCGTCTGCTCCAGCTGTTCCGGGCGGGCGCCGTACTTGCGGGCCAGGTGGGCGTTGATCTCCTCGCCCTCGGCCGGCATCTGCGGGTTCAGCTCGAAGGGCTGGAAGTGCAGGGTGGCCTGGACGTCCGGCACCTCGGCAAGGGCCTGTTCCAGGGACTTGAGCCCGATGGCGCACCAAGGGCAGGAGACGTCGGAGACGAAATCGATCTTCAGCATGCCGGCATCGTAGTGGGGTGGGCGGATCCGTGCTGGCCTGGGGGCTTGGCGGGGCGGGGCCCGCCGACTCAGGAGCGGTAGCCCAGCCCGCCCAGCCAGTCGAGGGCGTCGGCCAGGTCACGGCAGTCCCGGCGATCGACCCGGCTGGCCGTCTCCCGGCTCAGCGGCTCCACGACGTCAGCGAGCAGGCCGGAGGGCATCATGACTGCATAGGCGCCCAGGCCGTTGGCGGTCGCATCGACGAAAAAGGCCAGCCAGCACTGATAGGCCTCGGGCGTGGCGCCTTCCCAGTCATCGAACAGGCCGGCCATCGCCCAGCGCCCTTGGTGCCGCGCCCAGAGGGCGGCCGCGTCGCGATGCAGGGCGCGGGCCGCCACGTCGTTCCAGACGCCCTCGTACTGCACGACCAGCACATCGCCGCGCCAGTGCAGGTGGTAGTTGCCGTGCTGGTTCCAGTCCATGCGTCGTCAGGGAGTCGACCCGTAGGCCAGTCTAGGTGAGATTGAAAACGATTTCATGACAGGGATCAGGGACAGACGGCCGCTGGTGGCCCGTCGTTCGATCGCGCACTGGGCCGAGCCCAGTAGAACCAGTCGGTGCCCACGGCCGCCGAGGGGTCGGGGAACACGAGACAGCCGTCGCCAGGCGCCAGCACCGGCGTGCCGTCGTGGCGACGGCCGATGAGTTCGCCGGCCCGGACGGGGTCGAAATGGCGCCAGGGCCGCTCGAAGCGGTCGTCCGGATGGAGGCGGTCGACAACGTCCTGCATCTGCAGCCAGGCCGGCTGGCCGACGGGGGCGGGCAGGGCCTGCGCCGGATCGATCATGCCCAGCAGCGCGAGCGCACGGCGCACGGCGGCTTCCGCCACGTCGACGGCGGCCGGGTCGTCGTGCTGCCCGCATTCCAGGGTCACGCCATAGCCGCCGGCGCGGCGCATGGCCTCGGTGGTGCCGATGGCCTGGACGATGTCGCCGGCCGGCGCTCCGCGGCGGGCCAGGCCGCGGGCGTAGGTGCCGAGCCACCCCTCGACGATCCGGGGGGCGCCCAGCGCCAGTGCCAGGCGCGTCTCGGCCGCCTCGTGCGCAAAGGGCTCCAGCGGGCCGTCGTTGTCACGCGGGCCCAGCATCACGAAGGGCGAGCCCTCCGCGCGGAAGGAGTGCAGGTCCAGCAGCACCTCATGCGCCGCCAGCAGGGGGCTCAGCACGTTGGCGACGTGGTCCTCGTACTGGCGCGGCGTGCTCGTCGGCTGGAGTTGGCGGTTCAGGTTGCGGTCACCCTGGCGTTCGCCGCGGGCATAGGCGAGCGGGTTGGTCACCGGCAGCAGCGTCAGCTGTCCTTGCCGCAGGCGCAGGGTGCCCTCATCAAGCGCTTGCACGAGGCGGGCCAGGGCGCGGGTGCCGCAGGTCTCGTTGCCATGGACGGCGGCCGTCACCAGCAGGCGCGGGCCGGGCTCCAGGGCCAGGTACTGGTGCAGCCGCAGATGACCGAGCGGCACGGCGGCAGTCGAGGGGAGCGGCATGCCCGCGATCACGCCAGACTGAGTCGCTCGGCGGCGCCGGCCATGCGCGGTGGCAGGTCGTCCTGTTCGCGGCCGGCGAGCCAGCGCGTCAGGCGGTAGAGCGTCGCGAAGCCGAAGGCCGGCGGCGCGGTGCCGGCCCCGGCGATCATCTCGCCGCCGCGGCGCACGTTGTCGGCCATCCAGGCGGGCAGGCGCAGGTGGTAGGGGTTGCGTGCCACCTCGCCCTCATGGCGCGACAGGGCCTGCACCAGGCGTGCCAGGTCTTGCCTGGAGCTTTCCACCATCAGGTTGGCGCCGGATTGCGGCGCCCAATATTCGGTCTGCGCCACCAGCCCGTTGTAGCCGGCGGCCTGCAGGGCATCGAGCGCCAGGCGGTGCACGCCCATGTGCGTGGCGATGCCGTCGCCCTCATGGGGCAGCAGGACGAGTGCCGGCTGCTCGCGGCGCAGCAGCGCGGCGGCCTGGTCGACGTGGCCCTGCCACAGGCCCGGCTGGGCGATGGGAGTGTCGGGGCGGACCTGCTCCAGCCCGCCCTCGGCGAGCTGCAGCGTCTCGAAATCCAGCAGCGCGCAGGCCTGGCGCAGCTCCTGCCAGCGCGGCTGGCGGCGGGCCTGGTTGCTGCCGAGCGTCACGGCCACGTTGCAGACCCGCCAGTGGGACTCGCGCCGCAGCCGCAGCGGCAGGGCGCCGACGATGCACTCGTCGTCCGGATGGGGGGAGAAGATCAGGGCCAGCGGCGTGTGGCCCCGGCGCTTGCGGGCCGGCGCGGCTTCGTCGCAGGGGGGGAGCTGCATCAACTGCGCCCAGTCGTCGACCCAGGCGAGCCAGTCGGCCAGTTCACGGGCCCGATCGGCCTCGGTGGCGGGCAGGCGGCCCTGCTGGGCGCCTTCTTGGGCATCGTCGGCGTCGAGGGCAGGGGGGCGGAGAGGGGACATCGGCACAACAGCGGCAGCGGGCCAGCCAATGTTAGGGCATCCCCTGCCTCTCATGGAGCGTTGACGGGCGCAAACGACGCAAACTCAGGGATTGCCCTGCATCGACGCCGCCCCTGGGGTGGGCGCGGCGCGACGCGCGGGCCAGGTGGCGAGCAGCACGCCGGCCAGCGCGAGACCGTAGGCCAGGGCCTGCCGGGGCTCCAGATGCTCGCCCAGGAAGAGCCCGCCCACCAGCGCCGTCGCGAGGGGCAGGAACACCATGAAGACCCCGGCCTGCGAGGCCGGCACGGCCTGGAGCCCGCGCATCCAGAGCACCACGGTGATCATGCTGGCCGCGGCCGCGTAGAAGCCCAGCAGGCCCCAGTGCCGCAGCGGGACGGCGCCGAAGTCGAAGCTCAGCGCCTGCCACAGGCCCAGCGGGGTGACCAGCGCCAACCCCCAGAGGTTGATCAGCGCACTGATGCGGCGCGGGGTCAGGTCTTGCGTCAGCCGCTTGCCGATGACGACATAGCCCGCCTCGCAGAAGACCGCCGCCAGTACCAGGGCCAGGCCCAGGGGCGTGGACTGGGCGGCGCCGCCCTGGCGTTCCAGCGCCACGAGCGCGATGCCCGCCACCCCCAGCACGATGCCGGCCAGCACCCGCGGCGCGAGTCGCTCCTTGAGCACCACGGCGCTCAGCAGCGCGACCGCCGCCGGGATGCCCGCCATGATGACCCCCGCCGCCATGGCCGAGCACTCGCGCAGGCCGAAGAGCAGGCAGATCGAGAACAGGAAGTTGCCGATGAAGCTCTCGAGGAACAGCAGCCGGCGGGTGGCCCCGTCGAGCGGCGGCGCACCGGCCGGCGCTTTCACCCAGCCGGCCATCAGCACCCCGGCGATGCCGAAGCGCAGCCAGGCCAGCAGGAAGACCGGGAAGCTCAGCAGCAGAAGCTTGGACAGCCCGACATAGCTGCCGACGAGGCTGGTGCTGGCGGCGAGGCTGAGGTAGGCGGCGAAGGGGATGCTCACGCGCCGTTGATCCGCAGCCAGGTGGTCTTGAGCTCCGTGTACTTGTCGAAGGCGTGCAGGCTCTTGTCGCGGCCGTTGCCGGACTGCTTGTAGCCGCCGAAGGGCACGGTCATGTCGTCCTCGTCGTACTGGTTCACGTGGACGGTGCCGGCGCGCAGGGCGCGGGCCACGCGGTGGGCACGGTCCAGGCCGTCGCTCCAGACGCTGGCCTGCAGGCCGTAGCTGGAATCGTTGGCCAGGCGGATGGCTTCGGCCTCGTCGTTGAAGCGCAGCACGCTCATCACCGGGCCGAAGATCTCCTCGCGGGCGATCTTCATGCCGTTGCCGACGCCGCTGAAGATGGTCGGCGCGACGTAGAAGCCGCCACTCTCGACCCGGGCCTGCGTGGCGCCGCACAGCGCGCGGGCGCCCTCGGCCAGGCCGGACTCGATGTAGCCCATCACCGTGCGCAGCTGGCCGTCGTCGACGAGCGCGCCCATCACGGTGGCCGGGTCCAGCGGGTCGCCGGGCTGGTAGCGGGGCGCCTGCTGGGCCAGCAGGGCCTCGAACTCGTCGGCGATGCTCGCGTGCACCATCACGCGGGAGGGGGCATTGCAGCTCTCGCCCTGGTTGAAGAACATGCTGCCGGCCACGGTGCGGGCGGCGCGGGCCAGGTCCTTGAAGTCGGGGAAGACGATGAAGGCGCTCTTGCCGCCCAGCTCGTTGAAGACGCGCTTGAGATTGGAGCGGCCCGCGTATTCCAGCATCTTGCGGCCCACACGCGTGGAGCCCGTGAAGCCGATGGCGTCGACGTCCATGTGCAGGGCCAGGGCCTCGCCGGCCTCGTGGCCATAGCCGGGGACGACGTTGAACACGCCCTCGGGCAGGCCGGCCTCGACGGCCAGCTCGGCCAGGCGCAGCGCGGTGAGCGGGCTCTTCTCGCTGGGCTTGAGCACCACCGAGTTGCCTGCCGCCAGTGCCGGCCCGAGCTTCCAGGAGGCCATGATCATCGGGTAGTTCCACGGCACGATGGCGCCGATCACGCCCATGGGCTCGCGGGTGATGAGGGCCAGCGCATTCGGGCCCGTGGGGGCGATCTCGTCGTAGACCTTGTCCACCGCCTCGGCATACCACTGGATGCAGCGCGCGGCGGCCGGCACGTCCACGCCGAGTGCGTACTGGATGGGCTTGCCCATGTCCACGGTCTCGAGCAGGGCCAGCTCGTCGCGGGCAGCGAGGATCCGGTCGGCGAACTTCAGCAGGATCTTCTTGCGCACTGCAGGCGGCTTGGCGGCCCAGCGGCCGTCCTCGAAGGCGCGGCGCGCGGCCAGCACGGCGTCGTCGATGTCCTCGGTGCCGCAGCGGGCGACCTGGCCGAGCACGCGCCCGTCGAGGGGGGAGATGCAGTCGAAGGTCTCGCCACGGACGCTGTCCACGCGGCGCCCGCTGATGAAGGGGCGGCCGTCGATCGTCAGGTCCTGGGCACGCTGGTGCCAGTCGATGGTGCTCATGGGAATGTCCGTGTTCGATGGGAGGGCCGGGCGGCGTCAGGGGTCCGGCCCCGCCCGGGTCAGAAGCTCAGCACCATCGAGGTGCCCAGCAGCTGGTTCGTCTTGGTGAAGGTGCCATCCTTGGTGTTCAGGAACACCGGCTGGCTCGCGCCGTCGTAACGGTACTCGAGTTTCCAGATCGCATTCTGGTTGACCAGATAGCTCAGGCCGAAGGTGAGGGCATAGCGGTTCGTGCCCTTGCCGGCGGCCTCGGGGTCGGGGTTGGCGTCATCCCAGAAGAAGCCGTTGCCGCGGCCGATGCCGTTGTGGCTGTCGTCGTAGCTGTAGCCGAAGAGGCCGCCGCCGTTCTTGTGGTTGCGCAGGTAGTCGAGGCGCCCCGTGGCCTCCCAGCGCGGGATGAACTTGTAGGCCAGCAGCGTGGACAGGCCCGTCCAGCTGGCGTCGCGGAGCTGGCCGTCCTCGTTGAAGATGGCGGCCTGGCGCTGGCGGCCCCAGGAAAGCTGGCCCTGCCAGGTGAGGTCGCCGCGGATGAAGTAGGCGTCGAGCTCCAGCATGTCGACGCGCGTGTCCTTGCCCGCCTGGTCCGCGAAGCGCAGCCCGCCGGCGGCATCCAGGGCGTCGGTGGCGTAGTTGTAGGCCTTGCCGTGCAGGCCGGAGAAACCGAAGCCCTGGAACTCGCCCTTGGCGTAGTCGACGCGGTAGATGAGGGCTGGGGTCTTGTTGCCGGCGCTCTTGCGCGAGTTGTTCACGTTGGCCAGGCCGGCCTTGATCATCCACTTGCCGCGGGTGATGTCGGCCACGGCGCCGGTGTAGGCGGTGGGCGCGGTGTAGTCGAAGAGCAGGTTGTGGGTGATGAGCTTGTTGAGGGGCGGGGCGGTCATCTCGTAGCCCGTCCAGTCGGGAATCTGGCCGAGCCACAGCCGCGTCTGCAGGTCCCCCAGCGGGATGTTGACGCTGGCCTCGTGGATGATCGAGCCGCCGTTGAAGACCGAGCCCGTGCCGCGGTCCGGCGCCAGGGTCAGTTTGTAGCGGGTGCCACCGTCCATCTCCTTCTGGAAGTCCAGCACGGCCATGCCGAAGTAGCCGGCGTCGTAGGCATAGGCGTCCTTGTTGAGGAGCTGGAAGCCGGCGGTGTTCTGGGCCTTGTTGGCGATGAAGGTCGGGTCGATGAAGCCCGTGATCTTGAGGTTCTTGAGGCCCAGCGCCTCCTGCGCGTCCTCCAGCGCCTCGGTCTTGACGGCGATGCGGTTGAACTCGCGCACCTGCTCGGGCGTCATGCCCCACTGGGCCTCGGCGGACTTGGCGGCCTTGGCCTCGGTGGCCTTGAGCTTCTCCTCCAGCTGGTTGACGCGGTCCTTCAGCGCGCGCAGCTCCTTGAGCAGCTCCTCGTTGCTTTGCGCCCGGGCGGGCGCGCCGTAGGCCAGGGCGAGGGCGGCGGTGAGGAGGGCCAGGGTGTGCTGCTTCATGGGGAGCTCCTGAGGAAGGGTGTGAGGTTGAGGTGTCGGTGCGGGAAACAGGGAAAGGCAGGGAGACGAAATGGGCGGCCAGAGGGGTGTCAGCCCCCGTCCCGCTGGGCGGCGGCCAGCTCGCGCGCGAGGCGGCGCTCGCGGCGTGCGATGGCCAGGCTGGCGGCGATCACGCCCAGCGAAACGACCAGGATGACCACCGTGGCCACCGCATTGATGCTGGGCGAGACGCCGAGCCGCGCGCGCGAGAAGATGACCAGCGGCAGCGTGGTCGAGCCCGGCCCGGACAGGAAGGCCGACAGCACGACGTCGTCCAGCGACAGCGTGAAGGTCAGCAGCCAGGCCGAGAGCAGGGACTGCGAGATCATCGGCAGCGTGACCAGGAAGAAGACCTGCAGCGGCCGTGCCCCGAGGTCCATGGCGGCCTCCTCCAGCGACGGGGGCAGGTCTTGCAGCCGCGCCTGGATCACCACGGTGGCGTAGGCCAGGCCCAGCAGCAGGTGGCCCATCCAGATGGTGAGGCTGCCGCGCTCGGGGAAGCCCAGCGCCCGCTGCATCGACACCAGCATCAGCAGCAGCGAGAGCCCGACGATCACCTCCGGCATCACCAGCGGCGCGTTGACCATGCCGGCGAAGAGCGTGCGGCCCTTGAAGCGGCGGTACTTCACCAGCGCGAAGGCCGCGAAGCAGCCGAGCAGCACGGAGGTGCTGGCGGTGAAGAAAGCGATCTTGAGGGACAGCCACAGCCCCGCCAGCAGCTCGCCGTCCTCGGCCAGCTTGGCGTACCAGTCGAGCGTGAAGCCGCCCCACACCGAGGGCACGGGCGAGGCATTGAAGCTGTAGATGACCAGCGCCAGGAGCGGCAGGTAGAGGAAGCCGAAACCCAGCAGCAGCCAGGTCCGGGCCACGACGCGCGTGCTGCGCGGGCCGAAGAGGGCGCGGCTCATGGCCTCACCTCCTGGCTCTCGGCCTGGTATTTGTTGAAGAGCGCCAGCGGCACGATGATCAGCAGGATCACGACCACCGCCACGGACGAGGCCATGGGCCAGTCGTTGTTGCTGAAGAACTCGTCCCACAGCACGCGGCCGATCATGAGCGTTTGCGGGCCGCCCAGCAGCTCGGGGATCACGAACTCGCCCACGCAGGGAATGAAGACCAGCATGGATCCCGCGATGATGCCGGCCTTGGACAGCGGCACGGTCACCTTCCAGAAGGCCGTCCAGGGCGTGGCGCCGAGGTCCGCCGCGGCCTCCAGCAGGCGCAGGTCCATCTTCGAGAGATTGGCGTAGAGCGGCAGCACCATGAAGGGCAGGTAGGTGTAGATCATGCCCAGCGCCAGCGAGAAGGGCGTGTTCAGCAGCATGCCCGGTGCGGGGATCCAGCCTGCCGCTGCCATGAGCCGGTCGAGCCCGACGGCCTCGATGGCCTGCGCCACCCAGCCCTTCTCGGCCAGCAGGCCCTTCCAGGCGTAGACCCGCAGCAGGAAGCTCGTCCAGAAGGGCAGCATCACCAGCATCAGCAGCGCCGGCTGCAGCGTGGCCCGGGCGCGGGCCATGAAGTAGGCGAAGGGATAGCCGATGAGCAGGCAGCCCACCGTGGTGATGCCGGCGTACTTGAGGCTGTTGAGGTAGGCCTTGAAGTAGAGCTCGTCCTCGGTGATGAAGACGTAGTTGCTGAGCTTGACGGTCAGCGTGGCCACGCCGTCGGCGTAGCGCAGCAGGTCCTTCACATGCACGGTCTCCATTTCGGAGACGCTGATCTTGAGCACGATGAGGAAGGGCAGCGCGAAGAACAGCAGCAGCCAGGCGTAGGGCAGCGCGATGACGGCGGAGCGGCCGCGCCACCAGCGTGGGCGCCAGGCGAGGAGGGACGGGGCGGTGCTCATGCCGGCCTCACTGCGTCAGCACGACCTGAGCGCTGTCGCTCCAGGACGCCCAAGCCTCGTCGCCCCAGGTCAGCACCTCGTCGGGGTGGCGTTCGGTGTTGGCCTGCGAGACCTTCAGCACCGCCCCGCTGGCCAGCTGCAGGCGGTAGACGGTGTAGCTGCCGAAGTAGGCCTTGTCGCGCACGGTTCCGCGCACCGCGTTGACCTCCGTGCGGGCGGGCGGCGTGCGACTCAGCTGGATCTTCTCGGGGCGCAGCGCCACGGCCACCTCCATGCCCCTGGAGCCGGTGATGCCGTGACCGACGTAGTGCCGGCAGTCGGCGCAGCGGATCTCGACGTGGTCCGCCTCGTCGACGTCCAGCGTGCCGTCCATGAGGTTCACATTGCCGATGAAGTCCGCCACGAAGCGCGTGGCCGGCGTCTCGTAGATTTCGCCCGGCGGCCCGACCTGCAGGATGCGGCCCTCGCTCATCACGCCGATGCGCGAGGCCATGGTCATGGCCTCTTCCTGGTCGTGCGTCACCATCACGCAGGTCACGCCGACCTCCTCGATGATGTTGACCAGCTCGATCTGCGTCTCCTCGCGCAGCTTCTTGTCGAGCGCGCCGAGCGGCTCGTCCAGCAGCAGCAGCTGAGGCTTCTTCGCGAGGCTGCGGGCCAGCGCCACCCGCTGCTGCTGGCCGCCGGAGAGCTGGTGTGGCTTGCGCTTCGCGTACTTGCCGAGCTGCACGAGCTTGAGCATGGCCTCCACCCGCGCCTCGATCTCCGGCTTCGGGCAGCCGTCGCGGCGCAGGCCGAAGGCGATGTTGTCCCAGACGCTCAGGTGCGGGAAGAGCGCGTAGCTTTGGAACATCATGTTGATCGGACGCTCGTAGGGCGCGAGGCCGGCGAGGTCCTGGCCCTTGAGCACGATGCGCCCGCTGGTGGGCGTCTCGAAGCCCGCGAGCATGCGCAGCAGCGTGGTCTTGCCGCAGCCGGAGGAGCCGAGCAGGGCGAAGATCTCGCCCTGCGCGATGTCCAGGGACACGCGGTTGACGGCGATGGCGCCGCCTCCGAAGTCCTTGAGCACCTGGTCGATCTGCAGGTAGGGCGTCGTGGCGGCGCTGGGGCTCATCATGATGCGGGCGTGCTCCGGAAGGGGATCAGATGCCGGTCTTGAACGAGGTGTACATGCGGGTCATCTGGCGCCGCACGTCGTTGTTGATGGCATCGGGCGCGGCCATGCGCTTCATGTCGGATTCGCTCAGGAAGACCGTCGGGTTGCTGGCCACCTCCGGCTTCACGAACTTGCGCGCCTCCTTGTTGGGGTTGGCGTAGAAGACCTTGTTGGTCAGGCCGGCGTGGATCTCGGGGCGCAGGATGAAGTTGATGAACTTGTGCGCGTTGCCCGGGTGCGGCGCGTCCATGGGGATCACCATGGTGTCCATGAAGATGATGCCGCCGGTCTTGGGGATCAGGGCCTCGATCTTCTGGCCGGTCTTGCCGTCGATGGCGCGCTGGCGGGCGATGTTGATGTCGCCGGACCAGCCCAGTGCCAGGCAGATGGAGCCGTTGGCCATGTCGTTGATGTAGCCCGAGGAGCTGAACAGCGTCACGTAGGGGCGGATGGCCTTGAGCAGGGCCGGCACGCCGGCGTAGTCGGACACGCTCTTGCTGTAGGCCGGCTTGCCCAGGTAGTGCAGGGCGGCGGGCACGACCTCGGTGGCGGAGTCCAGGACGCTCACGCCACAGCTCTTGAGCTTGGAGATGTACTCGGGCTTGAAGATCAGGTCCCAGGTGTTCTCGGGCATGGGCGTGCTGCCCAGCGCAGCCTTGACCTTGTCCACGTTGATGCCCACGGTGGTGAAGCCCCACAGCCAGTTCACCATGTACTCGTTGCCCGGGTCCAGCTTGGCGAGCTGCGCCTGGACATCGGCATCGAGGTACTTGTAGTTGGGGATCAGGCTCTTGTCGATCTTGCGCAGCAGGCCGCCGTCCGCCTGCAGCTTGGCCCAGTAGGACGAGGGCACGACGATGTCATAGCCCGTCTTGCCCGCCACCAGCTTGGCATGGACGATCTCGTTGTTGTCGAAGTTGTCGTAGCGGACCTTGATGCCGGTCTCCTTCTCGAAGAGCTTCAGCGTGTCCTCGGCGATGTAGTCCGACCAGTTGTAGACGTTCAGGACCTTCTCCTCCTCCTGCGCCTGCACCGCAGGCGCGAGCAGGGCCGCGCAGGCCGCGGCCAGCGGCAGGGCGAGGGCCTTGAGTGTGCGGGGTAGGGAGCGGGTCAGGAGCCGGGGAAACTTCGACATGGGAAACCTCCAGGAAGACAAACCGAATCGGTGGAAGCTGCGGAAGATCGGGGCAGGTGCAGAGAGCCGGCGGGCGGCGGGGTCAGGTCTGAACCCTGCGGCACCGAGGGGCGCGGGCCAGTCTAGGCGGCGGGCCGGCGGCGAGACATTCGCCAAAACCCGTGCTGTGGCGCTGATCCAGCGGGACAGGCTTCGACGGCGTGCGCATCACAGCCAGCCCTTGGCTTGCAGTTCGGCCAGCGTGAGGTCCAGGCAGCGGCGGATGAGCGCCAGCATCTCGTCCACCTGGTCGCGTGTCATGACCAGCGGCGGCGCGACGATCATGCGATCGCCCACGGCACGCATGATGAGACCGTTGCCGAAGCAGTGGGCGCGGCACAGCATGCCGACCTCCAGCGCCGGGTCGAAGGCCTGACCGCCGGCCTTGTCCTTGACCAGCTGGAGCGCGCCCATCATCCCGCAGGTCTGGGTCTCGCCCACCAGCGGGTGGTCCGCGAGGCTCGCAAAGCCCTCGGCGAGCAAGGGGCCGATGTTCTGCCGCACATGGCTCACCAGGTTGAGCTGCTGGATCAGACGGATGTTGGCCACCGCCACCGCACAGGCCGTCGGGTGGCCGGAGTAGGTGAAGCCGTGGTTGAACTCGCCCCCCTGCTCGATGAGCACCCGGGCCACCTTGTCCGAGACCATGACGCCCCCCAGGGGGATGTAGCCCGAGGTGACGCCCTTGGCGAAGGTCATCAGGTCGGGCTTCGTGCCCATGGTCTCGCAGCCGAACCACTGGCCGGTGCGGCCGAAGCCGCAGATGACCTCGTCGCTCACGAGCAGGATGCCGTAGCGGTCGCAGATGCGCTGGATCTCGGGCCAGTAGGTGCTGGGCGGCACGATGACGCCGCCCGCGCCCTGCACCGGCTCGCCGATGAAGGCGGCCACCTTCTCGGGACCGATCTCCAGGATCCTGGCCTCCAGCCAGCGTGCGGCCGTCAGCCCGAAGTCCTCGCGGGACTGCTCCCGGCCCAGCTCGAACCAGTGGGGTTGCTCGATGTGCACGATGCCCGGGATGGGCAGGCCGCCCTGCGCATGCATGCCGCTCATGCCGCCCAGCGAGGCGCCGGCCATGGTGGAGCCGTGGTAGCCGTTCTTGCGGCCGATGATCACCTGGCGCTCCGGCTGCCCCAGGCTGGCCCAGTAGTGACGCACCATGCGCACCACGGTGTCATTGCCCTCCGAGCCCGAGCTGGTGAAGAAGACCTTGCTGAACTGCGGCGGCGTGACTTCGGCCAGCAGCTCGGCCAGCTGGATGGCCGGCGGCGTGGAGGTCTGGAAGAAGGCGTTGTAGAAGGGCAGCTCCTTCATCTGCCGCGAGGCGGCGTCCACCAGGGCCTGCTGGCCGTAGCCGACATTGACGCACCACAGGCCGCTCATGGCGTCGAGGATCTTGTGGCCCTCGCTGTCCCAGAGATAGATGTTCTCGGCGCGGGTGATGATGCGGGCCCCCTTGCGCGCCAGGCCGGCGTGATCGGTGAAGGGGTGCATGAAATGGGCGCTGTCGGCCTCCTGCCATTGGCGGGTGCTGCGCGCGGCGGCGTTGACGGGGGCGTGCACGGTGCTCATGGGGTGTCCTTCCTCACGCGGCGGCGTGGAACGGGGTCACTGGAATCCTGTCGATGTACGGGGCAGCTGGGGTCAGGTCTTGCCCGCCCGGCCACAGGGGCCCGGCGGGACAGACTCAGACGTGCAGCAGCAGGTGCTCACGCTCCCAGGGCGAGATGACCTTCATGAACTCGGCGTACTCGATCTCCTTGATCTCGGAGTAGACCGTCACGAAGGACTCGCCCAGCACCGCGGCGAGATCCGTCTCGGCACGCAGCAGCGCGAGCGCCTCGCCGAGGCTGCGCGGGAGCTGGTAGTCGCCCAGGTAGGCGTCGCCCTTGCATTCGGGCGTGGGCTCGATGCGGTTTTTGATGCCCAGGTAGCCGCAGGCCAGCGTGGCGGCCAGGGCGACGTAGGGGTTGGCATCGGCGCCGATCACGCGGTTCTCGACGCGCCGCGCGGCGGGAGGCGCCACCGGCGAGCGGATGCCCACCGTCCGGTTGTCGATGCCCCACTGGATGTTGATGGGCGCCGCCGTGAAGCGGGCCAGGCGGCGGTAGCTGTTCACGTAAGGAGCGAACAGCGCCATGGCCGCCGGGATGTAGCGCTGCAGGCCGCCGATGTACCAGTAGAACTCGGGGCTGGGGCTGCCATCCTCGTTGCTGAAGAGGTTGCGGCCGGTGGCCTTGTTGATCACGCTCTGGTGCACATGCATCGCGCTGCCGGGCTCGCCGGCGATGGGCTTGGCCATGAAGGTGGCGAACATGTCGTGGCGCAGCGCGGCCTCGCGCACCGTGCGCTTGAAGAAGAAGACCTCGTCCGCCAGCCCGAGCGGGTGGGCGTGGAAGAAGTTGATCTCCATCTGCCCGGCGCCGATCTCGTGGATCAGCGTGTCCACGTTGAGCTCCATCTTCTCGCAGTAGTCGTAGACGTCCTCGAAGAGCGGATCGAACTCGTTCACCGCGTCGATGGAGTAGGCCTGGCGCGAGGTTTCCGCACGGCCACTGCGGCCCACCGGCGGCTTGAGGGGCACGTCGGGATCCGTGTTGCGCGCGACGAGGTAGAACTCCAGCTCCGGCGCCACCACCGGGTCCCAGCCCTCGGCCTCGAAGAGATCGCACACGCGGCGCAGCACCGAGCGCGGGGCGAAGGGCACGAGCCGGCCGTCGCGGTCGAAGCAGTCGTGGATGATCTGAGCCGTCGGGTCCACCGCCCAGGGCACCAGGCGAACCGTGCTCGGGTCGGCCCGCAGGTGCATGTCCATGTCATTGGGGCTGATGACGTCGTAGTAGGGCCCCTCTTCAGGAAACTCGCCGGTGACGCCCATGGCCACCACCGCCTCGGGCAGGCGCATGCCGCGGTCCTCGGTGAACTTCTCGCGCGGGAGGATCTTGCCGCGTGCCACGCCGGTGAGGTCGGGCACGAGGCATTCCACCTCGGTGACGCGATGCTCACGGAACCATTGCTCGAGCTCGCTGAACGTGATTTCTTTTCTGACCACCATCGTTGCCTCATCTTCTGGTCTTGGCCCCGGGTCATACCCACCGGGGCTTCGGATTGCTAGAACTCGGTCGGGGGTCAGCGGCGCTAGGTCTCGGGGTCGCTCTTGAAATCGTGCCGGGGCTGGCGGATCTCGTTGCGGTAGTCGCGGAAGGCCGCACAGGCTTCGCCGAAGGCCTTGAGCATCTTCATCGAGACCGGATTGCTGGCGGCCTGCCATTCGGGGTGCCATTGCAGGCACAGCGAGAAGCCCCGGCTGGCCTCGACGCTGAAGGCCTCGACCAGACCGTCCGGCGCCACCGCCTCGACGCGCAGGCCCGGTGCCAGGGTCTTCACGCCCTGGCCATGCAGGGAGTTCACGCGGAAGTGCTCATGACCCAGCAGGCCTTCGAGCACGCCGCCGGGCATCACGTGCACCTCATGCTGCTCGGCATAGGCGATCGCGGGCGGCTGGCCCTCCGGTGCGCGATGATCATTCAGGCCCTGCTGTTCCTGCACGGCCTGGTGAAGCGAGCCGCCCAGCGCGACATTTGCCTCCTGGAAGCCGCGGCAGATCGCGAAGAGCGGCATGCCCAGCCGCAGCGCCCGGGGAATCAGCGGCAGCGTCCAGGCGTCGCGATCGGGGTCCAGTGGGAGCGCCGGGTTGTGCACGGCCTCGTCGAAGTGGCTGGGATGGACATTCGAGGGCGAGCCCGTCAGCAGCACGCCGTGCGCGATGGCCAGGAGCTCGTCGATCTCATGGGGGCGGGCCGAGGGCACGACGAGCGGCAGGCAGCCGGCGAGCCGGACCGCGTCGACGTACTTCTTGCCGGCGATGTGGAAGGGATGGTCTCCCACCTGGCGATTGCAGGCGGGCACCAGCACGATGGGCTTGCTGGCGGCGGAGGAGGAAGGCGCGTCGCGGTGCATCACAGCAGGTCCCTCAGGCGGTAGTACGCCATGCCCAGCACCAGGGCAGGCGTTCGCATCAGTGTGCCACCGGGGAAGGGCCGGTGGCGCAACTTTCCGAAGCAGTCGAAACGGGCGGCATCGCCCCGCATGGCCTCGGCCACGACCTTGCCGGCCAGGCCGGTCAGGGCCAGCCCATGGCCGGAGAAGCCCTGGAGGTAATACACGTTCCGTTGCGCGCCCAGGCGGCCGAAGTCGGGGGCGCGGTTGATGCTGATGTCCACGAAGCCTCCCCAAGCATGGCTCATGCCAACGTCGGCCAGCTGCGGGAAGGTGCGCACCAGACGGGCTTGCATGCTCTGCATGAGGTCGCGCGGCGTGACCATGCTGTAGCTCACCCGGCCGCCATAGAGCAGGCGGTGGTCGGCTGTCGGGCGGAAGTAGTCCAGCACGAAATTGGTGTCGCAGACCGCGCTGCGGCTCGGGATCAGCGCCCGCAGCCGCTCTGGATCCAGAGGCTCGGTGCAGACGATGTAGGTGCCGACGGGCATGACGCGATCCGCCAGGGCAGGGGCGAGCTCGGGCGCCAGGGCCTGGAGATAAACATTGCCGGCCAGCAGCACCTGCCTGGCGCGCACGCTGCCCGTTGATGTGCGCAGCCGCTGCGTGCCATCCGCTGCCGCCTCCATCTGGTGCACGGCGCTGCCCTCGTGCAGCGTGGCGCCGGCCGCCGCCGCCGCACGGGCGAGACCCAGGCAGTACTTCAGCGGATGCAGGTGCCCGGAGCGCGGGTCGTGGATGCCCGCATGGAAGCGCGGGCTGGCGATCCAGTCCTGCACGTGCTCGGGCCCAATCCACTGGAGCGGGTAGTGATAGTCCCGCTCGAGGCGATCGGCCCAGGCGCGCAGCTCCCGTGTCTTGGAGGGTTTGGTGCTCAGCCCGAGGAAGCCGTCCTGCCATTCGGCGTCGATGCCGTGCCCGGCGCAGCGCTGGCGGATCAGGTCCAGCGCCTCCAGGCTCATGTCCCAGAGCCGGCGCGCGTCCGCGAGGCCCAATTGCCCTTCGACCGTGCTGTTGTCGCAAGCGAGGCCGTGAATGGCCTGCCCACCATTGCGGCCGGAGGCACCGCCCCCGACCTGTGATGCCTCCAGCAGCCGGACGTCCAGCCCGTGCTGCACCAGTTCCAGCGCCGCCGAGAGGCCGGCCAGCCCGCCGCCCACGATGGCGACGTCCGCCTCCACGTCGCCGTGCAGCGGGGCGTAGGCCTCCTGGCGCGGCGCGGTGGCCGCGTAGTAGGAATCCCGGGCGAGGTCCTGGTCGATCCGGAGCAGGCGCATGCAGGGCGATCGCGCGCGAGGCTTCAGCCTCAGGCCACCCGGCGCAGGGCGGTACGGATGGTCTCGACCAGGCGGTCGATCTGCTTCGTCTCGATGATGAGCGGTGGCGACAGTGCGATCGTGTCCCCCGTCGTGCGGATCAGCACGCCTTGCTCCCAGCAGTCGAGGAAGATGTTGAAGGCGCGCTTGGCCGGCTCGCCGGGCAGGGGCGCGAGCTCGATGCCGCCCACGAGGCCCAGGTTGCGGATGTCGATCACGTGCGGCTCGCCCTTGAGCGAGTGCAGGGCCTTCGCGAAGGTGTCCTGCAGCTGGCTGGCGCGGGTCAGCAGGCCTTCCTCCGCATAGGTCTTGAGCGTGCCCAGCGCTGCGGCACAGGCCAGCGGGTGCGCCGAGTAGGTGTAGCCGTGGAAGAACTCGATCAGGTGCTCCGGCCCCGTCATGAAGGTGTCGTGGATCTTCTGCTGGGCGAACACGGCACCCATGGGTACGCAGCCGTTGGTGAGACCCTTGGCGACGGTCATGAGGTCGGGCGTCACGCCGAAGGTCTGGGCCCCGAAGGGGTTGCCGGTGCGGCCGAAGCCGGTGATGACCTCGTCGAAGATCAGCAGGATGCCGTGCTTGTCGCAGATCTCGCGCAGGCGCTGCAGGTAGCCTTGCGGCGGAATCAGCACGCCGGTCGAGCCGGCGATGGGCTCGACGATCACCGCGGCGATGGTCGAGGCGTCGTGCAGGGCGACGAGGCGCTCGAGGTCGTCCGCCAGTTCGGCGCCGTGGGCGGGCTGGCCCACCGAGTAGGCGTTGCGGGCCGGGTCATGCGTGTGGCGGATGTGGTCGACGCCGCCCAGCATGGTGCCGAACATCTTGCGGTTGGCCACCATGCCACCCACGGAGATGCCGCCGAAGTTGACGCCGTGGTAGCCGCGCTCGCGGCCGATCAGCCGGGTCCGGGCGCCGTCGCCGCGCACGCGGTGGTAGGCGATGGCCATCTTGAGGGCGGTGTCCACGGACTCGGAGCCCGAGTTGGTAAAGAAGACCTTGTTCATGCCGGGCGGGCTGAGCTGCACCAGCTGTTCGGCCAGCTCGAAGGCCTTGGGATGGGCCATCTGGAAGGGCGGCGCGAAGTCCAGCTCGGCGGCCTGCGCCTGGATGGCCTGGACGATGTGCGGGCGGTTGTGCCCGGCATTGACGCACCACAGACCCGCGATGCCATCGAGCACCTGGCGGCCGCGGTCGTCGCTGAAATACATGCCGTCGGCTTGCGTCAGGAGGCGCGGGGCCTTCTTGAACTGCCGGTTGGCGGTGAAAGGCATCCAGTAGGCGTCGAGCGCGGCGGGGTTCAGGGTCATCGAGGGCTCCAGAGGTCGGTCCCTGACGCACCGGCATGGGCCTGGGGGCGGCAGGGGCAATAGAGCCAGTCTAGGCATTCCGTCACGCAATAGGCTTGCGGATGCGCGCAGGGCAAACCCTCGGATTCGCAATTGGGTGCGGTAGGATGGCCTCCAATTCGCATTGGATTCGAACGATGAGCTCCGAAGTGCAATTGGATTCGATAGACCGCGCCATCCTGAACGAGCTTCAGAAGGACGGGCGCCTGTCCAACCAGGACCTGGCCCAGCGCGTGCACCTGTCGCCGTCGGCCTGCCTTCGACGGGTGAAGCGCCTGGAGGAGACCGGCGTCATCGCGCAGTACGTCGCGCTGGTGAACCCCAAGGCCGTGGGCAAGCAGGGCACGAGCTACACCATCATCAATCTGGAGCGGATGACGACGGCCGCACTCGCTGCCTTCGAGCAGGCGGTGCAGGACAGCCCCGACATCCTCGACTGCTTCTACGTGGCCGGCACGAACGACTACGTCATCCGCTTTGCCTATCAGGACGCGGAGGACCTGGAGCGATTCCACACCCACGTGCTGATGCAGCTGCCCGAGGTGGCGCGCTCGAACAGCATGCTGGTGCTGCGCACGATCAAGAAGACGACCGCGTTCGCCCTGTGAGCAACGCCGCGGCCCGTGGCCGCCCGGCCGTGCAGAAAAAGCAAAGCGGACCACCAGGGTCCGCTTGAGCCATCAGGCGGGCAGCAGGGCCCGCCTTGGGAAAGAAGCCGCGATCAGGCAGCCAGCAGCGAGATGACGGAGCTCAGGCCGAAGAAGGCCAGCATCGCGACGATCAGCGCTTCCTCGACCTTGCCGGCCGAGACGGGTTCGAAAGACAGGTTGCCGGTGGCGTCCAGGGCAGCCGGGTTGGCGGCCACGAAGGAGGTGGTCACCGGGGAAATGAACTTCTTGAGTGCAAACATGGAGCTTCTCATCGATGTCGGATGGACGGGTGGGTGAGAAGACCTCTCGAGCGGCCCTACAGCTGCCACTCTCACCAATCAGGTGGGCACGTCCACATGCGTCACCTGGCTTGGCGTCTCGGCCGCGGGATCTTCCGCTGCCTTAGGCCTTGTGATGCCCTCCAGGGCGCCACAAGAAGAAGTATCGCAGAGATTGGTGAAAACCCTATGACAATGTTCGGGGTTAACCCGTACTTTTCTGCATAGATTGATGTCAGGCCGTCAGAGGCGTGACTATCTGAAACAGAAATGTCCGATTCTCGAACTTGCTCGCTCAGGCACGCTCGCGCCGGAGCGTGGCCAGAAGGGGGAGCATCTGCACCCCGAGCATGCTGATGAGGATCAGCCCGCAGCCGGCGAGGCCCGCAGCGCTGAGGCGGTCGCCCATCAGGGCATAGCCGAAGGCGGCGGAAAAGACGGTCTCCGAGGACAGGATGATGGCGGCGTCCGCCGCGTGCGAGTAGCGCTGTGCCACCACTTGCGCCGTGAAGGCGACGCCGACGGACATGACGCCGGTGTACAGAATGGCGCCCGCGGCCTCGCGCAGGCCTGCCCATGTCCAGGGTTCGAAGACGAGGGCGTAGGCCAGGGCCGCGACCCCGACAAAGAAGAACTGCCCGCAAGCCACCGAGAACGGCGCGTTCATGCGGTCGGCCACGCGGCCCACCATCAGCACGTGCACGGCCCAGGGGAGGGCGGAGGCAATCACCCAGGCATCGCCCAGGCCGATCTTCAGCTCATGGGCACCGGACAGCAGGAAGGCGCCCACCAGACAGGCCAGCCCGCCGGGCCACACCGACCAGTGCGGCACCTGGCGCAGCAGGAACCAACCCAGCACCGGCACCAGCGGCACGTAGAGCGCGGTGAGGAAGCCGGCATTGGTGACCGTGGTGCTGACAATGCCGATCTGCTGCATGGCGGCGCCGAGCAGCAGCAAGGAGGCGAGGGCCACGATCTTGTGCCAGTCGCGCCGCTGCAAGGCAGCGCCCTGGGCCGCCAGCTGTCCTTGCTCGCGCCAGGCCAGCGGCAGCACCACGAGCGAGCCGACCAGGAAGCGCACGCCGGTGAACATCATCGGGCCGATGTGGGCCATGCCCTGGCTCTGCGCGACGAAGGCGGAGCCCCAGATCAGGGCGATGACAGTCAGCAGCAGATTGGCTTGGATGCGGGTCACGGGGCAGGCTCGGGTGGGCGGGGCAAGGCCGTGCATCTTAGCGAGCCCGGCGCCGAGCGGGCCGCGCTCGCGCTCGCGCGGCTTTCCCGTCGGTCCAGCCGGCCTTCGCGTCGGCCGGACGAGGGCACCCGTGAGCGCCGGTGCGCAGGAGGCGAGCCCGTGACGGACACAAAAAAACCGACCCTGGCGGGTCGGCTTGGGGGCGGACGCGAGCCGTGATCAGGCGCGGCGGCGGCGGGCGGCGGCGCCCAGAGCCATCAGGCCGAGGGCGCTCAGCGCCAGCGAGCCCGGTTCCGGCACGCCACGGGCGCCAATGAAGCCGTCGACGATCACGTCGGTGCCGCCGCCGTTGTAGCTCTTCCAGTAGGCATTGGCCGGGTTGAGATTCAGGACGGGCAGGTCGCCGGCGGCGCCGTGGAACCAGGAAATGCCGATGAAGCTGTTCCAGCTCGGTTCGGAACCGTTCATCAGGATGTCTTCGTACGTGGACGCGACGCCGTCGTAGTCCCGGGGGTTGGGCTGGTGGGTGCCTTCCCACCAGGTCCAGGAGAACACCTGCGTGCCGTAGAGGCTGCCGCTCAGCGTGCCGGCGGTGTCGAGGAGTCGTCCGTAGCCATCGGAAAAGGTCAGAGTGCCGTTGAAGGTCGCACCGGACGAGAAGTCCAGGTGGATGTTGGTCACGACTTCGGCCTGTGCGGGCGCAGAGGCGAAAGCGGCCACAGCGACGGCCATCGAGCCGAGAATTTTCCGAAGCATGCGTAGACTCCCAAGGATGTTGATGGTAGGAACACCATCGCTACGCAAGAGCTGTGCCATGTCAATGGACAAGGCCCAAAACGACGTTTTCCCGTCGGCAGAGGCAAGTGTCTGCGACGATTTGTAAAAATGTCCGACAGCCCCGAGGGCCCCGGCGAACGCTCAGCCCTGGAGATAGGCGAGTTCCTCGTCGCTGAACCCGGCTTGCCGCCGTGCCTCCAGGTTGAAGGGCGCGCGCAGGCGTGGGGCCTGGTACTGCTGGACCAGCCTGGCGTATGTTCCGACCGGATCAAGACCGCGCGCCAGGCACAGGTGCCGATACCAGCGATTGCCGATCTCCACATGCCCGATCTCGTCCCGCAGGATGACGTCGAGGATGGCCACGGCGCGCTCATCCCCCGCCTTGCGGAACTTGGCCTGCAGTGGCGGAGTGGCGTCGAGCCCGCGGGCCTCCAGCGTGCGCGGCACCAGGGCCATGCGGGCGAGCACATCGTCCTTGGTGCGCTCGGCCATGGTCCAGAGGCCGTCATGGGCGTCGAAGTCGCCGTAGTGGTGGCCCAGCGTCTGCAGGTGCTCGTGCAGCAGGCTGAAGTGCAGGGCCTCTTCGGCGGCCACCTGCAGCCAGTCCGCATAGAAGGCGCGGGGCATGCCCGGGAAGCGCCAGACGGCATCCAGGCCGAGATTGATGGCGTTGAACTCAATGTGGCAGATGGCGTGGATCAGCGCAGCCCGGCCCTCCACGGTGAACGGCGAGCGGCTCGGGACCTGCAGCGCCTCCTTGAGCGCCGGCCGGGCGGGACGGCCGGGCAGGGGGAGCGTGGGCGTCAGGGCGGCTTCCGGGTCCAGGGGGGCGCCGGCCAGGAAGTCGGCGCGCAACTGCGTCGCCTGGGCGGCCTTGCGGGCGGGATCGGCTTCGCTGAGCACCGCCAGCGCCATCATGCGGGTTTCCATCCGTAAAATTATCGCTTTGGCGCCCGGCTGCGGCCTGACGCCTGACAAGACAAGGAGTGCCTCCATGGCGATCTATCAGCTGGGCGAGCATGTGCCCGAGGTGGCCGATTCGGCCTGGGTGGCCGACAGCGCCGAGGTGATCGGCCGGGTGAGTCTGGCCGAGGACGTGAGCATCTGGTTCCAGGCCGTGCTGCGCGGCGACAGCGACACCCTCACCATCGGCCGCGGCAGCAACATCCAGGACGGGTCCGTGCTGCATGCCGACACCGGCTTCCCGCTGGTGCTGGGCGAGAACGTCACCGTGGGTCACCAGGTCATGCTGCACGGCTGCACGGTCGGGGACAACTCGCTGATCGGCATCGGCGCCGTGGTGTTGAATGGTGCCCGCATCGGAAGCAACTGCCTCGTGGGCGCCGGTTCGCTGGTGACCGAGGGCAAGGAGTTCCCGGATGGCAGCCTCATCATGGGGCGGCCGGCCGTGGTCGTGAAGGCGCTGCGTCCCGAGCAGGTGGCCGGCCTGGCCGCGAGCGCCCGTCATTACGTCGGCAACGGTCAGCGCTACGCGAAGGAACTGACGCGCTTGCGCTGATCGCGATCGGCCCCATGTAGGGGCTCGATGATTCTCCCGGCGGGCATGGCTTCGCCGGGTTTTTGTTTTTTGATTCTTGCAAGGGAGTCTGCCGGCACGCGTCTTCGGGGCGTCGTGCATGAGCGGACCAAGACCATGAGTGAACTGCACAAATTCCTGTTCGAGGGCCTGCCCGTTCGCGGCATGCTGGTGCGCCTGACCGGCAGCTGGAAGGAGCTGCTGGCCCGCCGCCCCGGCGACAAGGCCTATCCGCCGGCGGTGCGCAGCCTGCTGGGGCAGATGTCGGCCGCGGGCGTGCTGATGCAGTCCAACATCAAGTTCAATGGCGCGCTGGTGTTGCAGGTGCTGGGTGACGGGCCGGTGAAGCTGGCGGTGGTGGAGGTCCAGCCGGACCTGAGCTACCGAGCCACCGCCAAGGTGATCGGAGAGGTCGCCGACGACGCGCCGCTGGAGATGATGGTCAATGTGCTGGGCCAGGGCCGCTGCGCCATCACGCTGGACCCGAAGGACAAGATGCCAGGCATGCAGCCCTACCAGGGCGTGGTGCCGCTGCACGGGGACCAGCGCGAGCCGCTGCACAAGATCTCGGAGGCGCTGGAGCACTACATGCTGCAGTCCGAGCAGCTCGACACGCGCCTCATCCTCGCCGCCAATGACGAGATGGCCGCGGGGCTGCTGATCCAGCGCATGCCGGTCGAGGGCGAGGCCAATCTGGAAGGCCATCCGGGCCGTGGCGAGGCCATTGGCGACCATGAGGACTTCAACCGCATCGCGATGCTGGCCGCGACGCTGACCAGCGAGGAGCTGCTGACGCTCGACGCCGAGACGATCCTGCGCCGCCTCTTCTGGGAGGAGGACATGCGCCGCTTCGAGCCTCTGCGTCCGCGCTTCGCCTGCACCTGCTCCCGCGAGCGCGTGGGCCAGATGCTGACCGGCCTGGGCCGCGAAGAGGTGGACAGCGTGATTGCGGAGCGTGGCGAGGTGGAGGTCGGCTGCGAGTTCTGCGGCGCCCAGTACCGTTTCGACGCCGTGGACGTCGGCGGACTCTTCGCACCGTCGAGCCTGGGCGGCAGCCAGACGCTGCAGTGACGGGGCTGCCCCGGCGCCTCGTCGGGCAGGGAGTTCATCGTCCCCGCGCGCCTGCGGGCCGGCTGACATGACGGGTCCGATTGCCGGGCCGCGCCACGCTGGCCCTCGTGGCATGGCGCGTAGCTGAACGCCGTCGGCCGTTCCGCCCCTTCAGGAAGCGGCCGGGCTCTCTCGCGTTCAGCGCGGCGAGTCAGCGGGATAGGGCCGAGCGCCGGGCCGCCCCAAGCCGGCCCCCGTGACGGGGCGGGCGGCTGAATGCCGTCGGCCCAGCCGTCCCTCGCAGGAAGCGGCCGGACTCGCCCGCGTTCAGCGCGACGAGTCAGCGGGATAGGGCCGAGCGCCGGGCCGCCCCAAGCCGGCCCCCGTGACGGGGCGGGCGGCTGAATGCCGCCAGCCGTGCCGTCCCCTCGGGGGACCGACGGGGTTCGCCCGCGTTCAGCGCGGCGAGCCCGGGCGAGGGGCCAACACCTTCACCCGATCCCGCGCCGCCGGCATGAGACCGGGGTGCGCCTTCAGGTAGGCCACCAGGGCCTCATGGTCGACGGGCCCGCGTTGCAGGATCTGCCCCTGCGCGAAGGCCGGGAAGCCGTCACCGCCTGTGGCCAGGAACATGTTCATTGCGACGCGGTAGCGGGTCTCCATGCCCAGCGGCTCACCCCGCAGCTTCATGCTGCCGGCGACCACGCGCTGGCCGATGGGCTGGGTGAGGTCATAGGTATAGCTCAGCGCTTCAGAGAGCTGCAGCGGACGGAACTTGGGCTGGCCGATCCACTGCTGTTCCAGCGCTTCCTTGATCTGCGCGCCGCTGAGGCTCGTCACGACGAGGTTGTTGTTGAAGGGCTGGGTCGTGTAGACCTGGCCGAAGCTCACCGTGCCATCGCCGAGATACGGCAGGCTGGAGCGGACACCGCCGATGTTGGTGATGGCGAATTCCGCGCCGCCGTCCTCGGGCGCCCGCATGGCCGCCCAGTGCGCGTCCGCCACGAGCTGGCCCATGGTGGTGGCGCCGGCGGCATTCTCTTCGCGGGTGAAGCTCGCGCCGATCCGGCCCACGGGCTGGTCAATGATGGCGGTGGCCTTGCTTTCGTAGGCCGCGATCAGGGCCGTCTGGCCGGCATCCTTGGTGTACTGGTCGTGGCGGACGATCCGGTTCTCGGCCACGGCACTGCGCACGTCGCGGGTCTTGCGGTCCAGCTGCACGTCGATGGCGGTGACGATGGTGCCGTACTTGTCGCCGCTGGTGACGAGGCGGCCGTCGATGCGGCAGTTGTAGGCCCGGTGCGTATGCCCGCTCACGACGAGATCCACCGCGGGGTCCAGCTGCTTGACGATGTTGACGATGGGGCCGGAGATGCCCGGGCACTCGTTGTAGTCGCCCACCGGGTAGCCGCCCTCATGGATCAGCACCACGATGGCCTCGACGCCGCGCGCCTTCAGCTGTGGCACCAGGCGGTTGATGGTCTCGGCCTCGTCGTCGAAGCGCAGGCCCTTGACGCTGCTGGGCACCACGATGCCCGGCGTGCCCTTGAGCGCAAGGCCGATGAAGGCCACCGGAATGCCCTCGAACTCGCGGATGGCATAAGCAGGGAACAGCGGCTGGCCGGTGGCCGTGTCGATAGTGCTGGCGGCAAGGTACTGGAAGCTGGCGCCCTTGAACGGCGCCGGGCCCTGGCAACCCTTCTCGGGATGGCAGCCACCCTGCTGACGGCGGCGCAGCTCGTCCACGCCGGCGTCGAACTCATGGTTGCCCACGCTGCTCAGGGCCAGGTCCATGGCCGACAGCGATTCGATGGCCGGCTCGTCATTGAACAGGGCCGACAGCAGCGGCGTGCCACCGACGAGGTCGCCTGCGGCCACGAAGACGTGGTTGGCGTGCCCCTGGCGCGCCTGCGCGACGGCCGTGGCCAGGTACTCGGCGCCCCCCGCGTCCACATCGAGGTGCTCGCCGGGTTTCGTGGGATGCTGGATGCGGATGCCACCCACCGGCGGCTTGAGGTTGCCGTGGAAGTCGTTGATGGCCAGGATGCGCACGGCCACGGTGCGGTCGGGGGCCGCGCTCATGGCCGGCGTGGCGGGTGGCGTGGCGGGTGGCGTGGTGCTGCAAGCACTCAGCAGGCCGAGCGCAGCGGCCAGCGGCAGAGGCCGGCACCAGCGGCCAAGGACGTCGTGGAGGCGGTGCGGGAAGGCGGACAACAGGGCGGACGGAGCAACGGTGGCGGTCATGACACGGCAAGGACGCTCAAGGCAGAAGAGGGAGGGCGGCCGTTCAGCCTCGCTGCGGCGAGAAAGCCAAACGTTTGCCCCGATCGCCGGCCAGTGTGCAGTCGCCGGGCGGGCGCGTCAAGGCACGCGGGGCGTTGCCGGCGGCAGGGCTGACTTCAGCGCATGCTCACACGCCGGGTCGTCGCAGAGCTCGCAGGTCCAGCGCGTGCTGCCGGGGAGTCGGGCCTGCCGGTCGAGCAGGCGGCTGAAGAGGCCGCCCGACGCGGGCTTGCCGACGGTGGACGGCGATGTCGGCGGCAGCGCAGCGGCGCGATCCTTGAGCAGCGGCGTGATCGCATTCAAGGCCTGTTCCAGCCGCTGCGGACCTTGCCCCTGGACGACGACGAAGGCGTGGCCCCCCTCGCGCAGCCAGCGGCGCAGCAGCCGGTCCACGGGCGCCTGCGCGTGCGGACCGTCCCGCATGCCATCGGCCACCCAGGGCAGGTCCGTCGCCATCAGCAGGCTCAGGTGGTAGCGGCGATGGGCATGGTGGGCGGGGGCCGCCAGACTCGTGTCGGCGAAGAGGTATTCGCTGTAGAGGGCGGGCATCAGGCCGGTGGTGTCGGCGATCAGCACGTCATGGCCGACCGCCAGGGCGTCCGCCCGACGCTCCTGCTCCTCGACGATGGCGCGCTGCTCGTCCGCGCGGGGCGTGCGGCCCTCGCGATCACACCATTCGCGCAGGTACTCGTCCACCCGGGCGACGCGCAGTCCGGTGAGCACGGGCAGCGTCTCGTGCAGGGCCTGGGCGAGGGTGCTCTTGCCGGTGCTCTCGGCGCCGAGCAGGGCGATCCTCAGGGCGGTCATGGTGCGAACGAGCTCAGACCGCCGGCTGGGCGCGCAGCTCGCGCGACCATGCGCGCCAGCCGGCCACGGACATCGGGATGAAGCCGGCGTAGAGCAGCACCGTCAGCCAGTAGCCCTTGATGGCGAACAGGGCCACGGACACCACATTGACCACCACCCACACGCCCCAGTTCTCCTGGTACTTGCGACCCAGCAGGTACTGGCCGAGCAGGCTCGCCACCGTCGGGAAGGCATCCCAGTAAGGCAGGGTGGAGTCGGTGTAGTGCGCCAGGTAGAGCCCCAGCAGCGGCCAGGCCAAGAGGGTGACGCCCACGGCCAGCGCGAGGTGGTGCTGCCCCAGGCGGCGCACGTAAAGGGCCTCGCCCTCGCGGGTGCGCCCCCGCAGCCACTGCAGCCAGCCCCACAGCGCGAGCGCCGCGAACACCAGCTGCAGCGAGGCCTCGCCATACAGCTTGCCAGACCAGAACAGCACGAAATAGAGCAGCGAGCTCACCAGCGCCAGCGGCCAGCCCAGCACCTGCACCCGCATATTGCAGATGACCATCCAGACGGCCAGCACGAAGGCCACCAGCTCCAGCCAGGTGATGGGGCTGCCGAAGGCCTCGAAGGCGGGCAGCAGCAGGGGGCTCAGCCAGGCGAGCAGGACATCCATGGGAAGGGCAGATCAGCGATGGACCTGGACGTAGATCTCGTCCGGGCGAACCATGCTCAGTTCGTAGCGGGCCTTTTCCTCGACCATTTCCAGGCCTTCACGCAGGTCGCGCAGCTCGGCCTGGATCAGCGCATTGCGCGCCTGGGCCTGCTCATTGGCCTGCTGCTGCTGGCGCAGCTCGGCGCGCAGCTGGACGCCGCGGGCCAGGCCCCCCTTGCCGAACCAGAGCTGGCCCTGGATGGCGATGAGGAAGGCGGCAAGGATGAGCGCGAGGATTTTCACGAGGGCTGAGTTTAAGGCAGTCCGATGACGGCTCGTTTGCGGGATGTCCATGAAAAAGGCCCCGACACCCGGGGGTGGCAGGGCCTCGGAGGCCGGACCGTGGGGTCCGGACCACAGGGTCTTAGCGCAGGTTGTAGAACGCCGAACGGCCGGGGTAGACGGCGACGTCGCCCAGGTCTTCCTCGATGCGCAGCAGCTGGTTGTACTTGGCCATGCGGTCCGAGCGCGACAGCGAGCCGGTCTTGATCTGGCCGGCGTTCAGGCCCACGGCGATGTCGGAGATGGTGGAGTCTTCCGTCTCGCCCGAGCGGTGCGAGATCACGGCGGTGTAGCCGGCGCGCTTGGCCATCTCGATGGCGGCGAAGGTCTCGGTCAGTGTGCCGATCTGGTTGATCTTGATGAGGATCGAGTTGGCGATGCCCTTGTCGATGCCTTCCTTCAGGATCTTGGTGTTGGTCACGAAGAGATCGTCACCCACCAGCTGCACCTTGGCGCCCAGGCGCTCGGTGATGTGCTTCCAGCCGTCCCAGTCGCCTTCGGCCATGCCGTCCTCGATGGAGATGATGGGGTACTTGTCGACCCAGGTGGCCAGCATGTCGGTCCACTGCTCGGCCGTCAGCTGGATGCCGCCTTCGCCTTCCAGCACGTACTTGCCGTCCTTGTAGAACTCGCTCGCGGCGCAGTCCAGGCCCAGGGCGATCTGCTCGCCGGCGGTGTAGCCGGCCTTGTCGATGGCTTCCAGGATCAGCTGGATCGCGGCCTCATGGCTCTCGACGCTGGGGGCGAAGCCACCTTCGTCGCCCACGGCGGTGCTGATGCCCTTGTCGTGCAGGATCTTCTTCAGGGCGTGGAACACCTCGGCGCCCCAGCGCAGGGCTTCGCGGAAGCTCGGGGCGCCCACGGGGATGATCATCAGCTCTTGCAGGTCCAGCGAGTTGTTCGCGTGGGCGCCGCCGTTGATGACGTTCATCATCGGGACAGGCAGCTGGTTGCCACCCATGCCGCCGAAGTAGCGGTACAGGGGCAGGCCGGATTCCTCGGCCGCGGCGCGGGCCACGGCCATCGAGACGGCCAGCATGGCGTTGGCGCCCAGGCGGCTCTTGTTCTCGGTGCCGTCGAGGTCGATCAGGGTCTTGTCCAGGAAGGCCTGCTCGGAGGCGTCCAGGCCCAGCACGGCTTCGCTGATCTCGGTGTTGATGTGCTCGACGGCCTTCAGCACGCCCTTGCCCAGGTAACGGCTCTTGTCGCCGTCACGCAGTTCGATGGCTTCGCGCGAGCCGGTGGAGGCACCGCTCGGCACAGCCGCACGGCCCATCACGCCCGATTCCAGTAGCACGTCGCATTCCACGGTGGGGTTGCCGCGGCTGTCGAGGATCTCGCGTCCGACGATGTCAACAATGGCGCTCATTGAGAAAGTCTCCGGTAGGAAGTTGGTAACTTAGTTACGTTCGGCGCGCATGGTGCCAGCAAAAGGTTACGCGCGCTGAACAATCGAGAGGCACGGGGTGGGCGCGGTGCTCACACCCCGTCGACGATCAGCATGCGCATCACGCCGGCGTTCTCGCGCAGCGTCCGGGCATGCCGGTAGGTCTCGGAATCGTAGAAGGCGCGGGCGGTGGCGTGGTCCGCGAACTTCAGCAGCACCAGACGGGTGGGCTGCCAGTCGCCTTCCAGCACCTCGATGGCGCCGCCGCGCACGAGGACCTCGGCGCCATGCTCCTGCATGGCGCGGGTGCTCCATTCCCGGTACTTGGCCATCTGCTCGGCATCGGTCACGGTGACGTCGGCAATCACGAAGGCGACGGGCATGGGCATCCTTGATAAGAAAGCGGCGCGGCCTGTGAAGGACGCGCCGGGATCGTGGGGTCAGGCGGAGAAGTCGTTCTCCAGCAGGGGCTGGCTCTTGACCACGCGGTCCAGGGCCACGAGCTGCTCGAGCAGCGCCCGCATGCGATTCAGGGGGACGGCGTTGGGGCCGTCGGAGAAGGCCTCGGCCGGGCGCGGATGGGTCTCCATGAAGAGGCCCGCCACGCCCACACCGACGCCGGCCCGTGCCAGCACCGGCACCATCTCGCGGGCACCGCCGCTGGTGGCGCCCTGGCCGCCGGGCTTCTGCACCGAGTGGGTGACGTCGAACACCACCGGCGCGCCGGAGTTGCGCATCTCGGCGAGGCTGGTCATGTCGGCCACGAGGTTGTTGTAGCCGAAGCTGACGCCACGCTCGCAGGCCAGGAAGCGGTCTTCCGAGAGGCCGGCCTCGCGAGCGGCCTCGCGCGCCTTGTCGATGACGTTCTTCATGTCCCAGGGCGCGAGGAACTGCCCCTTCTTGATGTTCACCGGCTTGCCCGACTTGGCCACCGCACGGATGAAGTCCGTCTGGCGGCACAGGAAGGCCGGCGTCTGCAGGACGTCCACCACGGCGGCCACGGGGGCGACCTGGGATTCGTCATGCACATCGGTCAGGATGGGCAGGCCCAGCTGGCGACGCACTTCGTCCAGGATCTTCAGGCCGGCGTCCATCCCGACACCGCGCTTGCTGGTGCCGGAGGAGCGGTTGGCCTTGTCGAAGGAGCCCTTGTAGATCAGGGGGATGCCCAGCGCCGAGCAGGCCTCCTTCAGCTGGCCGGCGACCTCGATGGAGAGCTCCTGGCTCTCGATCGAGCAGGTGCCGGCGATCAGGAAGAAAGGCTTGTCGAGACCGACATCAAAGCCGCAGAGCTTCATGGGCAGGATTCCTTCAGGCCTTCTTGTGGTTCAGGGCCGCCTTGATGAAGGCGGTGAACAGCGGATGGCCGTCCCAGGGGGTGGACTTGAACTCGGGGTGGAACTGCACGCCGACGAACCAGGGGTGCACCTCGCGCGGCAGCTCGACGATCTCGGTCAGCTTCTCGCGCTGGGTGATGGCCGAGATCACGAGGCCGGCCGCCTGCAGCTTGTCGAGGTAGTGCTCGTTGGCTTCGTAGCGGTGGCGATGGCGCTCGGTCACGACCGGGCCGTAGATCTCGTGGGCCAGCGTGCCGGGCTTGACGTCCGAGCTCTGGGCGCCCAGGCGCATGGTGCCGCCGAGGTCGCTCTTCTCGTCGCGCTTCTGGATGGTGCCGTCGGCGTCCTGCCATTCGTCGATCAGGGCAATGACCTTGTGCGGAGCGTCCGGGTCGAACTCCGTGGAGTTCGCGCCCTCGAGGCCGGCCATGTGGCGGGCGTACTCGATCGTGGCAACCTGCATGCCCAGGCAGATGCCCAGGTAGGGCACCTTGTGCTCGCGGGCGTACTGGGCCGCGAGGATCTTGCCCTCGACACCGCGCTTGCCGAAGCCGCCCGGCACCAGGATGGCGTCGTACTGGCCCAGCTGAGCGATGTTGTCCGTCGTCAGCTGCTCGGAGTCGACATACTCGATCTTGACGCCGGCATGGTTGTGGATGCCGGCGTGGCGCAGCGCCTCGTTCAGCGACTTGTACGAGTCCGACAGGTCGGTGTACTTGCCGCACATGGCGATGGTGACCTGCTTGGCCGGGTTCTCCACCTCGTGCACCAGGGTGTCCCAGCGCTTCAGGTCGGCCGACTTGGTGTTGAGCTGCAGCTTGGTACAGATCAGCTGGTCCAGACCCTGCTCATGCAGCACGCGCGGCACCTTGTAGATGGTGTTCACGTCCCACATGGAGATCACGCCGTACTCGGGCACATTGGTGAACAGCGAGATCTTCTCGCGCTCGTCATCCGGGATGCGGCGGTCGGCGCGGCACAGCAGGGCATCGGGCTGAATGCCGATTTCGCGCAGCTTCTGCACCGTGTGCTGGGTGGGCTTGGTCTTGAGCTCGCCGGCAGCGGCGATCCACGGCACATAGGTCAGATGGACGAAGGCGACATTCGTCGGGCCCATCTTCAGGCTCATCTGGCGCGCGGCTTCCAGGAAGGGCAGGGACTCGATGTCCCCCACCGTGCCGCCGATCTCGACGATGGCCACGTCCACGGCATCCGGCGTGCCGTGACCGGCGCCGCGGCGGATGAACTCCTGCATTTCATTGGTGATGTGCGGGATCACCTGCACCGTCTTGCCCAGGTAGTCGCCACGGCGCTCCTTCTCCAGCACCGACATGTAGATCTGGCCGGTGGTGAAGTTGTTGGCCTTCTTCATCCGCGTGGTGATGAAGCGCTCGTAGTGGCCCAGGTCCAGGTCAGTCTCGGCACCGTCATCGGTGACGAAGACTTCGCCGTGCTGGAAGGGGGACATCGTGCCCGGATCCACATTGATGTAGGGATCCAGCTTGATGAGGGTGACGGAGAGGCCGCGCGATTCGAGGATGGCAGCCAGAGAGGCCGATGCGATGCCCTTGCCGAGGGAGGACACCACACCGCCGGTGACGAAGACGTACTTGGTCATGTCTTGCAGCGTCCGATGCAAGAACGCTGTGGTGGTAAAGCGCGATTATAGCGAGGTCGCGCCGGGGGCAGCGGCCTCGGCTTCCAGACGATCCAGCAACTGCAGGACGAGGGCGGCTGTATCGTCGGGGCGCTCGAAGGGATAGAGGTGCCCGCCCTCCATCCAGTGGAAGTTGTGGCCGGCCAGGCGCTTGCTGGCTTCGGCTCCGGCCTGCCGCAGCTCTTCCGACTGCGTGCCGGCCACAAAGGCCAGCGGGCATCGGGGCGGATGGCGCCGCACGATGCGGTCGAAGGTGTGCGGCAGCGTGTTGTAGATGCGGGTCTCGACCTCGCGGCGAAAGCCCAGCTCGACCCCGGGGCCATCCGGCCCGGTCACGTCGTCGAAGCCGCTCGCCACATAGTCGCGCAGCACCCGTTCGTCCCAGCGAGCGAACTTGTGCTTGCTGGCGAAATGCTCGAAGACGGCCTCCCGCGTGGGCCAGCGGTGGCGGCGCTGGCTGGAGATCTTGCCGGGGGACACGCGCTCGATCAGCCCGGTGAGCTTGGCCACATGAATGCTGTGCGCCTTCCAGCCGGACACCACGGGGGAGTCCAGCATCAGCAGGCCGCGGACGAGGTCCGGGCGCCGGCACGCCGCCAGCAGGCTCACGCCGCCGCCCAGGGAATGCCCGGCCATCATGACCGGCCCGGGCGTCGCCATGCGCGGTCGCACCTCACGCTCGATGAAGTGGATCAGCTGGTCCCGCAGGTGGGGCCAGTTGCTGGTGACGGGATAGGCGGGGTCGTGGCCCAGCCGGGGGATGGCATGCACGGTCCAGCCGGCACGCTGCCAGGTCTCGAACAGCACCCGGTAGCAGCCCGACGGGAAGCCGTTGGCATGCGAGAAGACGAGGTGGCGTTCGGCGGGCGTGGTGCCGGGCTGGGAGGCGGGCATGGGGCAGGGTCTCGGGTCGGGGGCAAATGGGCAGGCGCCGGCGGAGGCGCCGCTCAGGCGCGGGCCATCTGCTTGAGCTTGTACAGCTGCTCCAGCGCCTCCCGGGGGCTAAGGGCATCGGGGTCCAGATCATGCAGGGCCTCCAGCAGCGGATGGGTCGCCTCCGTGACAGCCGCGGGCGGCTCTGGTGGCGCGGCGAAGAGGTCGATCTGGGTCTCGGCCTCGCCGGCCTTGGCTTCCAGAGCCTCCAGCGTGGCGCGCGCCTGCCGCACGAGGCTGCCCGGCATGCCGGCCAGGCGCGCGACCTGCACCCCGTAGCTGCGGCTCGCGGGTCCGGGCTGGATCTCGTGCAGGAAGACGATGTCGTCCCCGCTTTCCGCTGCCGAGACGTGCATGTTCACGGCCTGCGTATGCCGGACCGGGAATTCGGTGAGCTCGAAGTAGTGGGTCGCGAACAGCGTGAATGCGCGGCACTTGTCGTGCAGGTGGCTGGCGATGGCGCCGGCCAGCGCCAGGCCGTCGAAGGTGGAGGTGCCCCGCCCGATCTCGTCCATCAGCACCAGGGACTGCTCGGTGGCGCCGTGCAGGATGGCGGCGGCCTCGGTCATCTCCAGCATGAAGGTGGACTGGGCGTTGGCGAGGTCGTCCGCCGCACCGATGCGGGTGTGGATCGCATCCATCGGCCCGAGGCGGCAGCTGCGCGCCGGCACGTAGGCGCCCATGGCGGCCAGCAGGCAGATCAGCGCCACCTGGCGCATGAAGGTGCTCTTGCCGCCCATGTTCGGCCCGGTGATGACCTGCATGCGGGTGCGGGCGTCGAGCCGGCAGTCGTTGGCCATGAACTCGCCGGCGCCGGTCTCGCGCAGGCGCATCTCCACGACGGGGTGGCGGCCTGCCTGGATGTCGATGCAGGGCTGCGGCACGAACTCGGGCCGTGCCCAGCCCAGCGTGGCGGCGCGCTCGGCCAGCGCGGCCAGGGCGTCCAGGCTCGCCAGGGCGCGGCCCAGCCGTGTGAGGGCGGGCAGCTCGTTGATCAGCTCGTCGATCACCAGCTCGTACAGCGCCTTCTCCCGGGACAGCGCACGTTCCTGGGCCGACAGCGCCTTGTCCTCGAAGCTCTTGAGTTCCGGCGTGATGAAGCGCTCGGCGTTCTTGAGGGTCTGGCGACGCTGGAAGTCCATGGGGACCTTGTCCAGCTGGCCGGTGGTGACCTCGATGTAGAAGCCATGCACCTTGTTGTACTGCACGCGCAGGTTGCCGATGCCGGTGCGGGCGCGCTCGCGCGCCTCGAGGTCCAGCAGGTAGGCGTCGCAGTTCTGGCTGATGCCGCGCAACTCGTCCAGCTCGGCATCGAAGCCGGGCGCGATGACGCCGCCATCGCGGACCAGCACCGCCGGCTCCTCGGCGATGGCGCGGCTCAGCAGCTCGGCCAGATGCGGCGAGGCCAGCAGGCCGTCGCCCAGAGACTGCAGCAGCGCGCTGCCCGAGGGCGGCACCTGGGACTGCAGGGCCGGCAGCGTCAGCAGCGTGGCGCGCAGGCCCGCCAGTTCGCGCGGGCGCACCTGGCGCAGGGCCACCCGGGCGGCAATGCGCTCGACGTCCGAGACCTGGCGCAGTGCCTCACGCAGACCCTCGAAGCCGTGGGAGAGGAAGGTGGCGATGGCGTCGTGACGGGCCACGGCCTCGCTGCGCTCGCGCTTCGGATGCAGCAGCCACTGGCGCAGCGCTCGGCTGCCCATGCCGGTGCGGCAGCTGTCCAGCAGCGAGAGCAGGGTGGGGCTGGTCTCGCCGCGCAGCGTCTGGGTCAGTTCCAGGTTGCGCTGGGTGGCGGGCGGGAGGTCCAGCAGCTCCGAGGCGCGCTGCACCTGCAGGCTCTTCACGTGGGCCAGCGCCCGGCCCTGGGTGTGCTCGGCATAGCTGAGCAGCGCCGCGGCGGCGGCCTGGGCGGCCGCCAGCTCCTGTGCATTCAGGCCCTGCAGGCTGGCCACGCCAAGCTGCTCGCAGAGCTTGCGCAGGCCCAGGGCGGTGTCGAACTGCCAGCTGGGGCGGTTGGTGATGGGCAGTCGTGCCACCAGCACGCCGGCGGGCTGGCGCTCCCGATCCACCAGCACCTCGGCGGGGGACAGACGAGCGAGCCAGGACGGCAGCTCCTCGGCACTGCATTCGGCCAGGCCCAGCTGGCCCTGGGTGAGCGACAGCCAGGCCAGGCCCAGCGTGGGCTTGGCGCGGGCGCCGGTGCTCGCCACGGCGAGCAGGATGCTGTCCTGCTTGTCGGCCAGCAGCTCGGTGTCGGTGACAGTGCCGGGCGTGACCACACGCACGACCTTGCGCTCGACCGGCCCCTTCGTGGCCCCCACCTCACCGACCTGCTCGGCAATGGCCACGGCCTCGCCCAGCTTGATCAGCTTGGACAGGTAGGACTCCAACGCATTCACCGGAACCCCGGCCATCACCACCGGCTCGCCGGCACTCTGGCCGCGCACCGTCAGGGTGATGTCCAGCAGCGCATTGGCCTTGCGAGCGTCGTCGTAGAAGACTTCGTAGAAATCCCCCATGCGGTAGAAGACCAGGGTGTCCGGGAACTCGGCCTTGATGCGCAGGTACTGCGCCATCATGGGCGTGTGGGCGGAGAAGTCCTGGGCTGCTGGGGCGGCCTGACCTGCGTAGGCGGCGCTGCTGGGGGCTTGGGCCATGTCGGCGTCGAAGAGTCGGTAGGAGGAGAGCGAGTCCGGCAGGGCTCACGGGGGACGCATCTTAGCGGCTGGCCGGCCGAATCTGCCGACGGGCAGGCCCTCTTCGGGCCCACCGGCGGGTTTGCCTCCTCTGTCCTGGCGATGCGCCGAGGTGAACGCGGCAAAAGTACTTGAATACTGTATGCGTATACAGTATTCTTGCGCCATCACGAAGTTCCGGCAGGCCCGCCACCCGGCGCCGCCTGCCACCTGGTCAAGCACGAAAGCGGGAGCAGCAGATGGCAGCGGTCAAGCGCATGGGCGTGAAAGTGGGCATGAAGGTCAGCAGAGCGGTCGGCGGCAGCGTCGGGGTGCGCATGCAGGAGCCGGAATCCTGGATCCTCGGGATCGGCGGCTTGACTGTCCTCGGCCTGGCCTTCGGCGTGCTGGGCTGAGCGGGCGGCCTTGATGCAGTGAGGCCGAGAGGCGAGGTGCAGCTCCCGGGCTATCGACGGGCCGGCAAGGGAATGAAGTCCTCTTCGCCCTCCACCGGGGGAAATCGCCCCTGAGCCCAGTCGCGGGCGGCCTCGTCGATGCGGTCCTGGCGGCTCGAGACGAAGTTCCACCACAGGTGCCGGGGAGCATCCAGGCGGGCGCCGCCCAGCACGATGACGTCCGTGGGTTCAGAGGTCAAAGGCGAGGCCGCAAGTTCGAGGCTGCCCGCGGTGGCCTGATCCGGCGAGCGGGCGATCGTCTCGGCTGAGGTGGGCAAGGTCTGGTCGGATGTCGTGGGCGGCGGCTCAGAAGTTGGGGTGGCTGTGTGGCGTGTCGTCAGCACCGCCAGTCGGCGCGCCGGGAGCGGTTCGCCATTGAGCAGCAGATCCTGGCCGGGCGCGTAGACCGCCAGCTCCTCGGGCAGTTCGTCTGCCCACTGGCCCAGGTCCAGGCGGGCGCCGGGTGACAGGCGCAGGTGGAGGTACAGGGTGCGGGTCGCCGTCCGGACGGGCGAGCGCTGGCCGTCTAGCGCGCCCACGAGCAGTCGCACGCAGGCACCTTCGCGCTCGATCGCCGGCAGTTCGTTCGCGGCCACATGCTGGAAGCTGGGGGCGCAGTCCTCCTCGTGCAGCGGCAGGGCACACCACAGTTGGAGGCCGTGCAGGGTGTAGGCGCTGCCCCGGAGATGTTCGGGCGCGCGCTCGCTATGCACGATGCCCCGGCCTGCTGTCATCCAGTTGATGTCTCCCGGCTGGATCTCCTGGCGGGCACCGGTGCTGTCGTGGTGCAGCAGGGCGCCCTCGAACAGGTAGCTCACCGTGCTCAATCCGATGTGCGGATGCAGCCGCACGTCATGGGCCGGGTCCCCGTGGCTGATGGCCGGGCCGAAGTGGTCCATGAAGATGAAAGGCCCGACGCTGCGCTGCCCCAGCGCCGGGAGCAGTCGCAGCACCTTGAAGCCGCCGCCGAGGTCCTTGTCATGCCCGCTGATGAGACGTGTCGGGTTCATGTGGTGGTCGTCCTGTACTTGTTGGGGCCGGAGTGCCCGAGGGTGGCGCTGGGGGCCGTACCCGTCGGACCGGTGGTCGTGCCCGGAGGCACCGTAGCGGCCCACGCGCTCGCCCAGCATACGGGCTCAACGGGGCGGCAGCGCCTGGCCTTGCGGTCGTTTCGGGGTTCTCATGGCCTGGTCGTGGTCCTGATCTTCATCCGGATCCTGATCCTGATCCTTCTGCGTGTCGCCTACGTCAAGGACTGCGCCCCGCGGCACGCAGGCGGGAATCGGGTCCGCCCCGGCGTGGAAGCGGGATTCTGTCTTGCCCGCCACCCCGCAGTCCCCATGTCCGGACTCCGTGCCACGGGGTCCGGTGCCGGTGAAGCGAATCCCGCCTGTACTCGGCTTGTAACCCACGGGGGGCTCAGTTCTTGTAATATGGTTACCAACTTAACAAGGGTTGAGTTACATCCACCCGGTAGACGAGACGCATGAACAAGACGCTGCAAACCGTGACCGCCCGCATCCGCGAGCGCAGTGCCCCGGACCGTGAACGCTATCTGGCCGAACTTGACCGTCTGGCACAGCGCAAGCGCGGGCCTGAGCGCATGGGCTGTGCCAACGTCGCCCATGCCTTCGCCGCCATGCCGCCGAATGACAAGCTGCGCATCGTGGCGGAGCGGCCCACGCACCTGGGCGTCGTGACGGCCTATAACGATGTGCTCTCCGCCCACCAGCCCTATGAGCGCTACCCGGACCTCATCCGCGACGAGGCGCGCCGCCACGGAGCCACGGTCCAGGTCGCCGGCGGGGTGCCGGCGATGTGCGATGGCGTGACGCAAGGCCTGCCGGGCATGGAGCTGAGCCTGTTCAGCCGCGATGCCATCGCGATGGGCACCGCCGTGGCGCTGAGTCACGACATCTTCGATGCCGCCTTGCTGCTGGGCATCTGCGACAAGATCGTGCCGGGGCTGCTCATCGGCGCCCTGAGCTTCGGCCATCTGCCTTGCGTGTTCGTCCCTGCCGGCCCCATGGGGTCGGGCCTGTCCAACAGCGACAAGGCCAAGGTCCGCGAGCTGTACGCCCAGGGCAAGGTCGGGCGCGAGGAATTGCTCAAGGCCGAGTCCGCCGCCTACCACGGGGCGGGGACCTGCACGTTCTACGGCACGGCGAACAGCAACCAGATGCTGCTGGAGGCCATGGGCCTGCATGTGCCGGGCGCCGCCTTCATCCACCCGCATGAGGACCTGCGGGAGCAGCTGAGCCGCGAAGCCGTCCGCCAGGCTCTCCGCATCGCCCCGGGCGCTGACTTCACGCCCATCGGCCGTGTGGTGGACGAGCGCTGCATCGTCAATGCCATGGTCGCGCTGCTCGCCACCGGCGGCTCCACCAACCACCTGATTCACTGGGTGGCCGTCGCGCGGGCGGCGGGCATCCACATTGACTGGACGGACTTCTCCGAGCTGTCGGCTGTCGTGCCGCTGCTGGCACGCGTCTACCCCAATGGCAGTGCCGACGTGAACCAGTTCCAGGCGGCCGGCGGCCCCGGGTTCGTGATCCGTGAGCTGCTGGGGGCGGGCCTGATGCACGGTGAGGTGCTCACCATCCACGGCCCGGGTCTCGAGGCCTATGGGCGCGTGCCGTATGTCAGCGCCGACGGCCTGGCTTGGCAGGATCTGCCAGCCGGCTCCGGCGACGTCAGCGTCGTGCGGACGGCGGCCGAGCCCTTCAGCGCCACGGGCGGCCTGAAACTGCTGTCGGGCAATCTGGGGCGCGCGGTGATCAAGGTGTCGGCCGTGCCCGAGGACCGCCATGTGGTCGAGGCGCCGTGCCGCATCTTCCATGATCAGGACTCGATGCAGGCGGCGTTCAAGGCCGGCGAGCTGGACCGCGACGTGGTCGTGGTGGTCCGCTTCCAGGGCCCGCAGGCCAATGGCATGCCCGAGCTGCACAAGCTCACGCCGCCCTTGGCGGTCCTGCAGGGCAAGGGCTTCAAGGTGGCCCTCGTGACGGACGGTCGCATGAGTGGGGCGTCGGGCAAGGTGCCGGCCGCCATCCACGTCAGCCCGGAGTCCCTGGCGGGTGGCCCGCTGGCTCGGCTGCAGGACGGCGACGTCGTGCGGCTGGATGCGGTGACGGGCGAACTCTCGGCGCAGGTGCCCGCCGACGTCTGGGAGGCCCGCGCGCTGGCTACCCTGGACCCTGCCCAGGCCGCCGATAACGCCACGGGGCTTGGACGCAACCTCTTCGGAGGATTCCGCCGAAACGTCCGCAGCGCCGAGGAGGGCGCCGTGACGTGGCTCTGATCTGCCCGATGACCTGTCGGTGGCCGGCCTTGACGTGTCGCCACCGTCAGGCAGCCCCGCTCCTTTGATCGCCTCTTCCCCATTGGAATCCGCATGAGCCACCAGACCCTCAGCCTCGCCAGCCACGGCCCCGTCATCCCCGTCATCGTGATCCACAAGCTCGAGCACGCCGTGCCTCTGGCGGAGGCGTTGGTCGCCGGTGGGGTGAAGGTCCTGGAGGTGACGCTACGCACCCCGGTGGCGCTGCAAGCGATGGAAGCCATGGCACGCGCGGTGCCGGAGGCCATCGTCGGCGCCGGCACGCTGCGCACCGCCGCCGACGTCGCCGCCGCGAAGAGCGCGGGCTGCCGCTTTGGCGTCAGCCCGGGCTTCAGCACCGAGATCGCCGTCGCGGCCCAGGGGCAGGATCTGCCCCTGCTGCCGGGCGTCTCCACCGCGAGCGAGGTGATGCAGGCCAATGCGGCGGGCTATCACTTCCTGAAGCTGTTCCCGGCCGCGGCCGTCGGTGGCGTCAACCTGCTCAAGGCGCTGGCGGGCCCCTTCCCCGATGTGGCCTTCTGCCCGACCGGGGGCATCACGCCGGAGTCGGCGCCCCAATTCCTGTCGCTGCCCAATGTGAAAGTCTGCGGCGGCTCCTGGTTGACGCCACAGGATGCACTGGATGCCGGCGATTGGGTGCGAATCACCCAGTTGGCAAAAGCCACCCATACGCTGAGGGCTTGAACACGGCCGGAGGATCGCGAGACGGCCCCCCATGAGCGCCTGAGGATCGCAGGACGGACGCCTGTTGGCCGCATGAGAACGGCCTGGGTGTTGGCACTGCTGCCGGTCAATTCCTGGCTCACCGGGTGGGGCGCGTGAATGGCGCGACAAGGGATGCCCGGCTCTTCGCAGTAGGTCCACCTGGATGGGCGTAGGAGTTGACTGAACAGGCGGACCGAGCTGGCTGACTGAGCTGACTGAGCTAGCCGTTCGAGCTAGCCGTTCAAGTTGGCTGACCGAGTTGTCTGACTGAGCAGACGGAGCCGGCCGGCAAAGAAAAGCCCGAAAACAGGTCGACAAATGAGTCTGCCAACAAGGGCCTGTCAAACGGAGGCGTGCTGGCACATGCTGCGCCAATGGGGGCGGCCGGCCCCCCCCTGGGTTGACACTCGCCGCTCAGCCCTGGCGCTGCTCGAAGATCAGGCAGGTCGTGCTGGCGTGGGCATAGAGCCGCCCGTCGTGGCCGACCAGTCGCGCCTCGGCCGTCGACACCTGACGACCCCGGTGGGTCACTTCGCCGATGGCGCGCACGAGCGGCACCTTGTCCGTCAGCGCACGCACGAGGTTCACCTTGAATTCGAGCGTCGTATAGCCGCTGCCCGCTTCCAGCGTGGTGTGCACGGCGCAGCCCAGTGCTGAATCGAGCAGCGTGGCGAACCAGCCGCCATGCACGGTGCCCAGCGGGTTGTAGTGGCGGAACTGCGGCTTGCCCTGGAACACCGCCTGGCCTCGCGCCACCTCGACCAGCAGGAAGTCCAGCGTCAACGCGATGGGTGGTGGCGGCAGCTCGCCCGCCAGCATGGCCTGCATCTGGGCCAGCCCGTCCAGGCCGGCGAGCTGATCCAGCCGCGCCAGGCCTGGCTGCCTTTGCATGCGCTCGCGCACCTGGGCCTCGTCATCGCACCAGCGTTGGAGCAGGGCGTCGGCGTGGGATGTGCTCTCGGTTCGGCTCATGGGGGCTCCACAGGAAATTCGGATGGCCAACGTGCGGCGACGGCTGGTGCGGATGGGCGGGGGCGGTTCAATCCACGGTGACGATGACCGGTGCGTGGTCGCTCGGCCGCTCGTTGCGGCGCGGCTGCTTGTCAATCTCGCAGGCGCTCACGCCCGCGCGCAGCGCAGCGCTGACGAGGATGTGGTCGATGCGCAGCCCCTGATTCTTGCGGAAGGCCAGGTTGCGGTAGTCCCACCAGCTCCAGCTCTTGGGGGGCTGCTCGAACATCCGGAAGGCATCGGTCAGTCCCAGATCGATCAGCCCCTGGAAATGGGCGCGCTCCTGCGGCGTGCAGTGAATCTGGCCGGCCCAGGCCACCGGGTCGTAGACGTCCCGGTCTTCCGGGGCGATGTTGAAGTCACCCATCAGCACGAGACGCTCGTGCGTCTGCAGTTCGGCCCGCACCCATTCGCGCAAGGCGTCGAGCCAGCCCATCTTGTAGACGAACTTCTCGCTGTCCGGGGCCTGGCCGTTCGGGAAGTAGGCGCCGATCACGCGGACACCGTCCACCGTGCCAGCGATCACCCGCGCCTGCTCGTCCGCCAGGCCGGGGATGTTCTTGACCACGTCCGTCGCGGGCGTGCGGCTCAGGAGGGCCACGCCGTTGTAGGTCTTCTGGCCGAACCACTGCACTTGGTAACCGGCGGCGCCGATCTCGAGCGTGGGGAACTTGTCATCGGTGAGCTTGGTCTCCTGCAGGACCAGGGCATCGACGGGATGGGCGGCGAGCCAGTCCAGGAGCTGGGGCAGACGCACCGCCAGCGAGTTGACGTTCCAGGTGGCAAATTTCATGGCCAAGAAGCAGTTGACAGCAGAGGCGGCATTGTCGACCAGAACGGCGGGGGGAACGGCACGCAGGGCGCCGTTCGTCCCGGGCGCGCTGCTGCCGGCCGAGGTGGGGCGGCATCGGTGAGGGGCGGAGGCGGGCACTTTGTCAAGGCTGGGGTTGTGGGCCGGGGCGATGTCCGTGCCGTCGCGCTCGACAGAGGTCGCGAGGTGGCTCCGAAAGGTGCGCGAAAGACCCCGGCAACTGCAAGAGCTGACAGGTCCCGCATCAGGATTACCTGGAGTCTGGCCCCTCAGTTTTGAGGTTAACGTGCATCCGGCTTCTGGTCCTGAAAGGCCTGGAGATCCAGCGATGAAACCCTGGTTTCAATCCCTGCGACGTGTCGCAGTCCTGGTCTTCACGGCGGCTTGGGGCCCGAAGTGGCCACAAGGGGTGGCCGACTGCCGCGGCGCTGTGCCCCAGCCCGCGTGCACGACATCAAACGCAGGGCCAAGAAAGCATCTCCTATGAAGATCGAAGACCTGAAGAGCCGTGTGGCCAACATCGTCAGCGCCGACGCCGCACCCAAGGCTGACGCTGCCGACCTGCAACTGCTGGACGACGACATGCTGGACGCCGTCAGCGGTGGCCGTGAGTGGTGGGTGCAGGCCACCTGGACCATGCGCTTCTGAGTCTCCTGAGTCTCTGGCGAGGCGGTGAGTCGGACGCAGGTCCGCTCGCCGCCTTCCTTCTTCTGATGCCGTCGCCATGCAAACCATTGTCATCCCCGCCTCGCACATCCAGCGCCGGAGCTCGGCGTCGCCGCACCCAGAGGCACCGCGGCGCACGCAGCCGCGGCCGTGGCACACCCTCGAGGTCATCCTGAAGATCACCGAGCGGTGCAACATCGCATGCACCTACTGCTACTTCTTCAACATGGACGACAACGCCGCCGGCAATCCTGTCTACATGGATGGCGGAACGGCACAGGACGTCGTGGCCTTTCTGGCGAAGGCGGTGCGGGACAGCGGCGCCTCGGCACTGCAGATCGACATCCATGGCGGCGAACCGCTCCTGATGAAGAAGGATCGCTTCGAGCAGATGTGCCGGGCGATGCGCGAGGGGCTGGGCTTCGTGGAGCAGCTGCGCATTGCGCTGCAGACCAACGCCATGCTGGTTGACGACGAATGGATCGACCTCTTCGAGCGATTCGACATCTCCGTGGCCGTCAGCCTGGATGGTCCGGCGGAGTATCACGACCTGTTCCGGCTCGACCATGGCGGAAAGGGCACGCATGCCCAGGTGGTGGCCGGCCTTCGCAAGCTCCAGGCCGCGGCTGCCGCCAAGCGCATCTATGCCATCGGCACGATCTGCGTGCCTCACTACAGTTTCGACGCCCGGCGCGTGCTCAGCCACTTCGTGGACGATCTGGGACAGCGCCTGCTGCATATCAGTCTGCCGGTCCCCGGTTCCAGCCCGGACCATTTCGGCCCCGACGGCGGCGCAGGCTACACGCGCTTTCTCTGCGATCTCTTCACCGCCTGGGCGGAACGGGAAGATCCGAGCATCGAGATCCGGCTGTTCCAGACGCTGCTGGGCCGCCTGCTGGGCGGGCAGGAAGGGCTGGCCCAGGGCAAGGCGCGGCGCGGCGGCTACACCGCGTTCACCATCCAGAGCGACGGGCAGCTGTGCGGACCGGACGATGACCGCCTGGCGGACTACGCCTTCCAGGCGGCCGTCCAAGCCAGGGCGGACACGAGCCTGGATGATTTCTATGACACGCCCGAGATGCTGCGGTATGTGCAGTCCCAGGGCGAGCGCTCCCCCGTCTGCCAGAGCTGCTGCTGGGGGCATGTCTGCGAGGGGGGCGACGTCCTCGGTGGGCGCGCCTACCGCTTCGTGCCGGGCCAGGGCCATGCGAACCCCAGTGCCTACTGCCAGGGGCTCCAGGAGCTGCTGGTGCTCATGACGCAATGGGCCCTGGGCCGCGGGGTGCCGATGGCGCGCATCGAAGAGGTGCTGGTCACCGGCTGAGCCGTGGGCAAGAGGCTGAGCCCTTGCTTCAAGGGAAGACAGGCAGGTGCAGCAGATGCACGTCACCTTGGGGCTGGACGGCCCAGGCCTGCCCATTCAGCACCGTCAGCCCGACGCCTTCCGAGGGCCACGCCTCGCCGATCTGCTGCCATGCGCCACCGTCCTTGCTGGCCAGGAAGCGGGTTTCTCCGCTCGCTCCGCAGGCCATCAGCAGGACGTTGTCATTGAGCCGCTTCAGTTGAGCCAGGCTCATGGCGAAGCTGGCCTTCCCGGTCGTGCAGGGAACGCTGTTCAAAACGGTCCAGCTCTGGCCACCGTCGACGGAGCGCAGCCGCTGACCCTCGGTATCGACGGCGTCAAGGGTCTCAGCGTTGCTCCACACCATGCCCACGAAGCGCCGGACGCCCGGCGGCACACTGGCGAGCTGCCAGGACTCACCTCCATTGCGGGTCAACAGGGGCAGGGGCGCGGAGCGAGGGTCCGGGAAGATCAGGGACGTGCCGTGGCGGCCGTCACTGAAGTCGGGCGTGATGAAGGCGGCCGGACTGAAGGACTGCAGCTGATTGCCCAGGTGCCAGGTCTTGCCCAGGTCATCCGACCAGGCCATGTTCAAGGCCATCGCAGTCGGCGTGGTGAAGCAGAAGAAGCGACCGTTCTCCAACACCGCAAACGTCTGAGGCAGGCAATCCACATCGACATTGGCGACCTGTTCCGTCCACGTGCCGCCGGCCGACTGGCTGACAAACCACCGCTTGTCCCGGTACAGGGCCATGATGCCCTGGCCGTTGCCGGCGAAGAAGGTCGGGTTCTGCCAGTCTGGCAGGTTCAGGGGCGGTGTGGGATTGGCCGGATCGGGGAGCTTGATGACCTTGAAGGACTGGCCGTCCGCGAGGAACAGTTGGCGGTCCACGTCCATGGCCAGGAAGCCACCGCGCCCATTGACGACCGGTGCCTTTGACCAGGGGTGCTCCGGCGGAATCAGAGGGGCCCATGACTGACCGCCGTCCGCAGACGTGTGCATCCGGACGCGGCCTCCGCTGGCCCGGCTGGCGCTCAGCACCCCGCCGGGCGTGCAGCCCACGAGGTTCAGCTCAGCGGCCATGCGGGTCCAGTGGGTCCCCCCGTCCGTGGAGAGGGCCTGACGCATGGGATCGGCCAGCAGTGTGTCACCGCAGAAATCCGGGTCAATGAGTGCCTCGTTGGCCAGCACAGGCGGCAGCAGGCCCGAGGTGCGGTCTTCCCAGCTCTTGCCCTGATCGCGGCTGATCCAGTAGCTCGTGCGTACCTCGGTGGGGGACGAGGCCATCCGGCTCAGCAGCAGTTCCCTGCGCGGAGTCGATAGCAGCCGGTGGCTCTCGCCCGGGGCGCGGGCGGCTGTGGCAAGGAGGGCCGGCAGGGACTGGCGGACCCAGCTGACGCCGTGGTCGTCCGTGCTGCGCAGCACCAGGCCCGCGGTGCCCGAAGCGCTGGTTTCGTCGGACAGCAACCAGGCGCGATCACTCTGGGGGTCGTGTGCCCACGTGACGGCTTCGGAGCGCTGCGCCGTCGCCGTGCCATCGGCCGGCTCGGGGAGTCGCGCCCATACGAAGCGCGACACGTGCGTGCGCCACAGCTGCGCCGTCCGGTCCTCGCTGACGAGCAGCACGTCGCCCGAGGTGAAGACCTGAACCGAATGGGGATTCGCCACGGGCATGCGCACCTGGCGCCAGGACTTGCCTAGGTCGTCCGACACCAGCAGCAGCGCCGGGCGCGAGGAATGCCCGCGCAGGAAGCCCAGCACGGCGCCGCCTCCCTTCGTCAGGTGCATGTCGCCCGCGATATTGGGCGTGTCGACCTTTGCGCTGCGAACGACTTCCCAGTGGTCGGTCAGCGGGCTTTCCAGCTGGATGTCGCCGGTACCATGCATCACCACGCGGGTGGTGTCGTTGATCCACAGGTGGGTGCTGGCGCTCTGCACCGACAGTGGCAGGCCATGGTGTGGCACGGGCTGCGACAGGCGCGTGATTCGCGCGGGCCGGCTGATGGCCTGCCCGGCGTCATTGCGCACGATGACGCGGACGTGAGTGGCGTTGGCCTGCGTACCGCTGACATCGGGCAGATGCAGCACGCCGGACGTCGCGCCGGCCAGCGGGGTGAAGCTGCCGCCGCCATCTCGGCTGAGCTCCCACTGGTAGCTCAGGGCGCTGCCAGAGGCTTCGACGCCGAATGCCAGCGCCGCCTGCCCCAGTCGCACGAATTCGTCGGCAGGCGGCACGTCGATGGACGGAGCGCTCACGACGGGCGCAGGCGTCGGCTTGGGCTCGGCATTGCCACCGCCTCCCCCTCCGCCCCCACCGCAGGCCGTCAGGAGTGCGCCTGTGAGCGTCAGGGTCAGTGTCAGTTTTCGGGCGCACGAAGGCGCTTGCAGGACTGCTGCGATCATGAATTTCCTCCCTGGATGACGGGTGCCGCGCGAAGGCCCCGTTCCTTGTCTTTTCTTGAATTGGGTGCTCGACGTCCGTGCAGGCTGACGCAGCGGCGAGAAGGGCGTCAGCGGCCTCCGAGGCGCGTGCCTAGGGGACGCTTTGGCGAGCCAGCTCGCCGGCTCGGGGTCAGAGATGCAGCCAGGCGGCGATGCCCACCGCGATGCCCACGCCACCCACCACCAGCGTGGCCCACTCCATCCAGCGCCGGCGGGTCAGCAGCGCGATGGCGGCGACGGCGATGGAGACCTGCAGCGCCGTCGTGGCCTGAGCCCAGCGGTGGTGCTGGTGCAGCTGCTCCTCGCTCTTGTGGTCGAAGTCGGCGGACTCCTTTTCCAAGGCCTCCGCTTCCTTCTTGATCTCGTTCTTCTCGGTCTCGTAGCGCTCGATCTTGGCCTTGTACTTGGCCTTCTGCTCCTCGCTCGGCGCGAGGTCCAGGGCGATCTCCGCGAGATTCTGCTTGCTGCTCTTGGACTGGAAGTAGGCCCACTTGTTGGCCGCTTCCGTCTTCTTGATCGCCGCGTCGTTCTTGTACAGGCCGGCATTGGCCTGCGTAGCGCCGCCCATGTAGGCGAACAGGGCGCCGACCGTCGCCAGGATGGCGGTGATCACCGCCAGCTGGCCGGCCATGCCCTTGGGTTCGTGCTGCGCCGCATGCTCCAGCTCGTGGTCATGCGGGCCGTGGACGTGAAAACCGCCTCCAGACATGGGTCGTTCCTCCTGAACTTTGAATGATGAAGATGCGTGGCCGCCGAGAGGCGGCCGCGCCCGCTCAGCGCTGGCGCTCCAGACGCACGAAGCGGTAGGTGAAGCCATCGGGCTCGCCGGCCCGGTGTTGATGCTGCTCGCGCCGGACCTCGCGGAACGCCGTGCCGTCCCAGGCGGGGAAGAAGGCATCCGCGGGGCGCTGGATGTCGAACTCGGTCAGTTCCAGGGCCGTGGCGAGAGGCAGGGCGAGGGCGTAGATCTCGGCGCCACCCATCACGAAGACCCGCTCGCCCGCGCCACACGCCGCGAGCGCCGCGCCGAGGTCAGGAAAGACCTCCGCGCCGTCCAGCTGCAGTCCGGCCTGGCGGCTCAGCACCAGGTTGCGCCGCCCGGGCAGGGGGCGGAACCTGGCCGGGATCGAGTCCCAGGTTTTACGGCCCATCAGCACGGTGGCCCCCATTGTGAGCGCCTTGAAGTGCGCCATGTCCTCCGGCAGGCGCACGAGCAGCTCGTTGCCCCGGCCGATGCCGCGGTCCCGGCAGATGCCGGCGATGAGGGTCAGGTCTTGCATGGCGCCTCCCACCTGGCCGCTCAGACCGCCACGGGCGCCTTGATGGCGGCGTGGTGCTGATAGTCCTGGATCTCGAAGTCTTCGAGCTGGTAGTCGAAGAGGCAGTCGGGCTTGCGGCGGATGTGCAGCGTGGGATAGGGGAAGGGCTCGCGGGACAGCTGCGTCTGCACCTGCTCGAAGTGGTTGCTGTAGATGTGGCAGTCACCGCCCGTCCAGATGAAGTCGCCGACGTCCAGGTCGCACTGCTGGGCCACCATGTGCGTCAGCAGGGCGTAGCTGGCGATGTTGAAGGGCACGCCGAGGAAGATGTCGGCGCTGCGCTGGTACAGCTGGCAGGACAGCCGGCCGCGGCCGCCGGGTTCGGTGGCGGGGGCCACGTAGAACTGGAAGAAGGCGTGGCAGGGCATCAGGGCCATCTTCGACAGGTCGGCCACGTTCCAGGCGCTGACGATGATCCGGCGCGAATCCGGGTTGCTGCGCAGCTGCTGCAGGACGTCGGTGATCTGGTCGATGTGGCCGCCGTCCGGTGTGGGCCACGAGCGCCACTGAACGCCGTACACCGGCCCGAGGTCACCGTCCTCGCGGGCCCATTCGTCCCAGATGGTGCAGCCGCGTTCCTGCAGCCACTTCACGTTGGAATCCCCCCGCAGGAACCAGAGCAGCTCAAGGACGATGGACTTCAGGTGCACCTTCTTGGTGGTGACCAGCGGGAAGCCCTCGTTCAGGTCGAAGCGCATCTGGTGGCCGAAGACCGAGCGTGTGCCGGTGCCGGTGCGGTCGGCCTTGGTCACGCCATGGTCGTGGACATGGCGCATGAAGTCTTCGTACTGGCGGCGGGTGGGGCGGGTCGTCACGGCGGTGGCCTGGGCGGTTGGTGTCTGGGGCGGCTGCGTAGTTTATGCGAGCCGTCTGCGGCATTCAGACAGGCCGCGCATCGCCCTCCGTCGGGTGGGGGACGGCGTCCTCGCCGGCAGGCTCGGGCCGCCAGCGCGAGGGCGGCACCACCTTGGCCTCGTCCGGATCGCCCAGGTAGTGCGGCGACATGATCTGCACGCCGAACTCGTTGAAGACGTCCTGGATCTGCCCGTGCAGCAGGCTCAGCACCTGGGCGCGCGGGCCCGGCTCGCTCGGCTGGGCCTGCACGACGAGGCGGTACTCGACGTAGAAGTCCGACAGCGCGGTCTGGAACACGCGGGGCGCCGGTGTCTGCAGGATGCCCGGCGTGCGCGCCGCCGCGAGCTTGAGCAGGGCCTCGACCTGCCGCCAGGCGGTGTCGTAGCCAATGGTGACCGAGGTGTCGAGCGCGAAGCCCGCGCCGCCACCCGTCCGCGAGTAGTTGCGGGTGACGCTGGCGGCGATCAGCGCATTGGGCAGCGTGAGCTCGTCCCCCTGGCCGGTACGGATGCGCGTGGCGAAGGTGCCGAGGTCCGTGACCGTCCCCTCGTGCTCGCCGATGCGCACGTACTCGCCGATGCGCAGCGTGCGTGTGTACATGAGGATCAACCCGGCCGCCGCCTGCCCCACGACGCTGGATGCGCCCAGCGAAGCCATCAGGCCGATCAGCACCGACAGCCCCTTGAAGGCCTCCGTCTGCGCTCCGGGCAGGTAGGGGTAGGCCATGGCGACGGCAAAGGCCCACAGGCCCACGCGGACGAGCCGGCGGGTCGGGCGCGCCGTGTCGGCATCGAGCCAGCCGAGGTCGACGGCCCCCGACTCGGCACGTTCGAAGAAGGGGTCCAGGGCGGTGCTGATGAAGTGGGCCAGCACGAAGATCAGGATGGCCACCAGCAGCTGGGGCAGGGCACTGGCGGCCCCCAGGAGCACGCCGCCGAGGGCCTCGCGCAGCGTGGCATGGAGCTGCTCGCCCCACACCCGCGTGTAGGGAAACTGGCGCAGCGCCCAGCCCAGCCATTCGTACACCAGCAGCAGCCACAGCCCGGCGTGCAGCAGGCGCACGATGAGTCGCACGGCATCACCCAGGCGGTCCAGGCTCAGCAGCGTGACGCCGCTCACCTGCAGCTTGCGCGCCTGGGCGCCCGCCCCGCGTGCCAGCAGGCGCAGGCTGACGCGCGAGGCGCGACGCAGCGCCCACAGCACGGGCAGCAGCAGGACCAGCGAGCCCAGCACCCACAGCACCGAGAGCCCCAGCTGCTTCCAGCTGTGGGCCTCGCCGTATTCCTGCAGCGCCAGCTCGAGTCGTGCCTTCGCGTCCAGCGCCACGCGATCCAGGTCCGGCTCGGGCAGCGCGGCGGGACTGGCGCTCGCGTCGGCCGGCAACACGGTGGCGATCAGCTGCCCGTTCACGAGCAGGGTGCGACCCTCCGGCACCGGCCGCAGCTCGACGCCATACGGCGCTGCCTGCGTCTCCAGGACGGCCGCCAGCTGGGCTTGTGCGCGGCGGTGGCGGTCCGCCGGCTGGAGGCCGAGGGCGGAGGCTTGCATCACGAGGATGTCCCGGCCCGCGAGGCGCAGCCGTGGGGCCGAGGCCGCGGGCGTGGCAGGGGCCGCCGCGCTCGCCGTGAGGGCGGGAAGCGCGTCTGACGCGGCCGGCTCTGGCACCGCGGGCAGGGCATGACCGATCCCCGGCAATGCCAGGAGCATCGCCCACCCGGCGAGCGCCCGCCGCGCCCTGCGGCCGAGCGCGTGCCGCAGGGGCGTCGCCTCACGCCGGTCGGAAGCGGTGCGGGCCGGAGAACAGGTCGAAGGCGAGGCGGCGCAGGTCATGGGCAGTCCGTGGAGCGAGAGCGGGGTGGGGCGGGGTCCACTCTAACTGCTCGCCGCCTGCCCGAAACCGACCCGAATCCGACCCGACGCCGCCCCGGCGCCGGAACTTCGGGGGCCTTCACGTGGGCGTCTGGAACTGCAGCGCCGCGAGGCGCGCATAGAGGCCGCCGCGAGCCACGAGCTCGGCATGCGTGCCCTGCTCGGCGATCTGGCCGTGGTCCAGCACCAGGATGCGGTCGGCCCGCTGCACCGTGGCGAGGCGGTGGGCGATGACCAGCGTGCTGCGCTGGCGCATGGCGGCCTCGAGCGCGGCCTGCACGACCCGCTCGCTCTCGGCGTCAAGCGCGCTCGTGGCCTCGTCGAGCAGCAGCAGCGGCGGGTTCTTGAGGATGGCTCGCGCGATGCTGATGCGCTGGCGCTGGCCGCCGGAGAGCCGCACGCCGCGCTCGCCGAGGAAGGTCTGGTAGCCCTGGGGCAGGGCGCTGATGAAGTCGTGGGCGAAGGCCGCGCGCGCCGCGGCGATGACCTCCTCGTCCGTCGCGTCGGGGCGGCCGTAGCGGATGTTCTCGAGGGCATTGGTCGAGAAGATCACGCTGTCCTGTGGCACCAGGCCCACCCGCTCGCGCAGGGCCTGCAGCGGGAGCTGGGTGATCGGCACGCCGTCGAGCTCGATGCGGCCTTCCTGTGCGTCGTAGAAGCGCTGCAGCAGTTGCAGCACGGTGCTCTTGCCCGCCCCGCTGGCGCCGACGAGGGCCACCGTCTCTCCCGGTGCGAGGTGAAGGCTCAGCCCCTGCAAGGCCGGCTTGTCGGGACGCGAGGGGTAGTGGAAGTGCACGTCCTGCAGCGTGAGCGTGGCGCCGGCCTGCGCTGGCGGCAGGGTGCGCGGCTGCGGCGGGTCCTGGATGGGCGACTGGGCGCCCAGCAGCTCGCTCAGTCGCTCCATGGCGCCGGCCGCCCGCAGTACATCGCCCCAGACCTCCGCGAGCACGGCCACGCTCGACACCAGCAGCGTCACATACACCAGCGTCTGCCCCAGGTGCCCGGCACTCATGCGCCCCTCGATGACGGCCTCCGTCCCTCGGTACAGGCCGAAGAGCATGGCGGCGAAGGTGGCGGTGATCAGGAAGGCGACCAGGCCCGCACGCACCTTCATGCGCTTGCGGGCGGTGTCGAAGGCGGCCTCGCTGGCCTGCTGGAAGCGGGTGGCCTCGCGGGCCTCCTGCGTGTAGCTCTGCACCACGGTGACGGCATTGATCACCTCGGACGCGATGGCGCTGGTGTCGGCCACGCGGTCCTGGCTCGCGCGGCTGAGCTTGCGCACCCGGCGCCCGAGCAGCACGGCCGGCAGCACCACGAGGCCCAGCAGGCCCAGCACCGGCAGCATCAGGCCCGGATTGCTCCACACCAGCATCAGCAGCGCGCCGATGCCCATGACCACATTGCGCAGGCCCATGGAGAAGCTGGAGCCCACGACCGTCTGCACCACGGTGGTGTCGGTCGTGAGGCGGCTCAGCACCTCGCCGGTCTGCGTGGTCTCGAAGAAGGCGGGGCTCTGGCGCAGCACGTGGCGGTAGACGGCGGTGCGCAGGTCGGCCGTCACGCGTTCGCCGAGCCAGCTGACGCTGTAGAAGCGGGCCGCCGAGAACACCGCCAGCGCGATGCCCACGCCGAACAGCGCGCCGAAATGGCCGCGCAGCGCCATCACGCGCTGGGCCGGGTCGCTCGAGACGAGGCCCTGGTCGATCAGCTCCTTCAAGGCCACGGGGAAGAGCAGGGTGCTGAAGGCGGCCAGCAGCAGGAAGACGCCCGCCAGCACCACCCGCAGGCGATAGGGCCGCAGGAAGGGCCACAGGGCCGCGAGGGCCCGGGGCGGCCCCGGGGGCAGTTCAGCCTTGCCGGCCGGGCGGGGGGCGGATGCCGCGCCCGGGGTGTCGGCAGGCGGGGCGGCGAGGGTGGGGGCGGTGTCCGTCATGGGGCTGGCGCTTCAGGGGCTGGCGGTCTGGGGCCGGATCCTGGGGATCGCGGGCGGTGCGGCGGTGTCGAGCGGATCTGGGGCCGATCCCGGCGAATGCAAGCGCCGGGCGCGTCGGCGCGGGGAGGGCGGTGAACGGGGGTGCGGGTGGCGGCACTTTGCCCGAATCCAGGAAACCCGCAGTTTGCACAAGGATATTTGCCTGAGCAATAATTGCCTAGGCAATTGATATGAAGCAAACCCATTCCCCCCTTCCGCCGGCGTCGTTCTACAGCGCCGACACCTACCGCAGCCAGGACAGCATCGGCTGGTTGATGCACCGCATCAAGCAATCCATCGTCCATCTGGCCGACAAGCGCCTGTGCCAGCACGACCTGACGCATGCCCAGTGGGCGCCCATGTTGCGCCTGCGCCTGCACGGGCCCAGCTCCACGCTGCAGCTCAGCAAGGACCTGGACGTGGACGCCGGGGCCCTGAGCCGCCTCCTGGACCGCCTCGAGGCCAAGGGACTGGTGGTGCGCGAGCGCTCCAGCACCGACCGCCGCGTGGTGCAGGTGTCTCTCAGCGAAGAGGGGCAGCGCGTGACGGCCGAGCTGCCCGCCGTGCTGTCCGAAGTGTTCAACGCCCACCTGGCCGGCTTCACGGAGGCCGAATGGCGCACCCTCATCGAACTGCTGCAACGCCTCGTCGCCAATGGCGAGGCGCTGCGCGAGTCCTCCAAGGAATGACCCCGATGCATCGACACCCCCTTCCTGGCGCCCTGCGCCTGTCCGCCGTCCCGGCGCTGCTGCTGGCGCTGGGCCTTCTTTCGGCCTGCGCGCCCATTCCCACGCAGCCGGCCGCGCCCGAGCGCCTGCAGGGCGAGGCCCTGGGCCTGGCCGGCACGCCCGGCGCGACGCCGGCCGCCGAGACCGCCTGGTGGCGCGCATGGGGCGATGAGCGCCTCGACGCGCTGATGGACAAGGCCCTGCGCGACGCGCCCAGCCTGGCCCTGGCCCGCGCCCGCATCGCCAAGGCCGGCGCCGCCGTGGACAACGCCGCGGCGGCCGACAAGCCGGTGATCGGCATCGGCCTGGACGTCGAGCGCCAGCGCTTCAGCGAGCACGGCATGTACCCGCCGCCGCTCGCCGGCAACGTCTACAACACGGCCACGCTGCAGGCCGGCATCAGCTACGACTGGGACTTCTTCGGTCGCCACCAGGCCGCGCTGCAGGCCAGCCTCGGCCAGCAACGCGCCTTGCAGGCCGAGAGCGAGGCCGCCCGACTGAGCCTCGCGACCGCCGTGCTGCGCGCCTGGCTGGGCCTGGCTCGCAGCGTGAGCCAGGAGCAGCTGCTGCAGCAGCAGATCGAGCTGCGCCAGCAGGCCCTGGATCTCGTGAAGCAGCGCCGCGCGGCCGGTCTTGACACCGACATCGACCTGCGTGGCGCCGAGGCCCCGCTGGCGGACCTGCAGCGCCAGAGTCTGGTGCAGCAGCAGCTGGCGCAGGCCTATCGCGTGCAGCTCGCCGCGCTGAGCGTGCAGCCGCTGGAGTCGCTGGCCGGCTGGCGCCCCGCGCTGCCCGCTGCCGTGGCCACCGCTCAGGCCCCGAACCTCGACCTCCTGGCCTCGCGGCCCGACGTGCGTGCCGCACTGGCCCGGGCCGAGGCCGCCGGCTACGAGATCACCGCCGCCCGCGGCCGCTTCTACCCGGACCTGACGCTCAACGCCTTCGCCGGCTTCAGCAGCATCGGCCTGGACAAGCTGCTGGAGAGCGGCAGCCACCAGCTGGGTTTCGGACCCTCGCTGCGTCTGCCGCTCTTTGACACCGGCCGCCTGCGCGCCGGCTTCAAGGCCGCCGTGGCCGAGCAGGAATCCGCCGTGGCGGCCTACAACGCCGCGGTGGTGGAGGGCGTCCGTGATGCCCGCGAGCAATGGGAGGCGCTGCAGTCCCTGCAGGCCCAGCAGCTGCCGCAGGAGGCGCTGCTGCGCAGCAACGAGCAGCAGCTGCGCCTGGCCGAGGAACGCCAGGCGGCGGGCCTGGGCAACCGGCTGCCGGTGATCCAGGCACGTCAGGCACTGGTGCAGCAACAGCGCCAGACGCTGGAGCTGCGCGCCCAGCAGCTCGACACCCGCGTGCAGCTGATGCGCGCCCTGGGCGGCGAAGCCCCGAAGCGCGAGCCGCGCCTGAACGGACCTGCCTGAACGGACCTGCCCCACGAACACCGCAACGGCGCCTGATCTCCCACGATCGCTTCACGAGCCCCGGCGCCCGGACCCAACGAAAGAACACGTCATCATGAGCCAAGACAACAACAACACCGCCGCCGCCAAGACCGGCAATCCCCAGCGCAAGAAGGGCCTGACCCTCGTCGCCCTCGCCCTGGTGGTGGGCTTCGGTGCCTACAGCGCCTACGAGTGGCTGGTGGGCCGCCACTACGAGAAGACCGACAACGCCTACGTGCAGGCCAATGTCGTGCAGATCACGCCGCTGGTCGGCGGGACGGTGCGCGCCATCCACGTGGATGACACCGACGCCGTCAAGGCCGGCCAGAAGCTGGTCAGCCTGGACCCGGTCGACGCCCGCATGGCGCTGGAGCAGGCCCAGGCCCAGCTCGGCCAGACGGTGCGCGAGGTGCGGACCCTGTTCGCCAACAACGCCACGCTGCAGGCCCAGGCTCGCAGCCGTGACGCCGACCTGCAGCGCGCCCGCAGCGAGGTCGCCCGCCTGAAGGACGACGTCAGCCGCCGCGAGCCGCTGGTGGCGACGGGCGCGGTGGGCAAGGAAGAGCTGGAGCACGCCCGCGCCCAGCTCAAGACCGCACAGGCCGCCGTGGCCGCCGCCGAGGCGGGCGCCGAAGCGGCCCGCGAGCAGCTCGCGTCCAACCAGTCTCTGACCGACGGCACCAGCGTCGAGCAGCACCCCAATGTGCAGCGCGCCGCCGCCCGCGTGCGCGAAACCTTCCTCGCCCTGCAGCGCAGCGAGCTGCTGGCGCCGGTGGACGGCTGGATCGCGCGCCGCAGCGTGCAGCTGGGCCAGCGCGTGGCCGCCGGCGCGCCGCTGATGAGCGTCGTGGGGCTGCAGCAGGCCTGGGTCGACGCCAACTTCAAGGAAGGCCAGCTGGCCCGCCTGCGCATCGGCCAGCCGGTGACGCTGGTGGCGGACGTCTACGGCGACAAGACCGAGTTCCACGGCAAGGTCGTCGGCCTGGGGGCCGGCACCGGCGCGGCCTTCGCCGTGCTGCCGGCCCAGAACGCCACGGGCAACTGGATCAAGGTGGTGCAGCGAGTGCCGGTGCGCATCGCACTGGACGCCAAGGAGCTGGCCGCGCATCCGCTGCGCGTGGGCCTGTCGATGAACGTGGCCGTGGACGTGAGCGAGCAGTCCGGGCAGCCGCTGTCCCAGGGCGTGGCCACCACCAGCGCCACCGCGACCAAGGTCTTCGAGGACCAGGACCGCGCCGCGGACGCCGAGGTGGCGCGCATCATCCAGTCCAACCTGGGCCGGGCCGCCAAGCCTGTCGCGGCAGCCTCCAAGGCCGTCGCCAAGGCCCACAAGAGCGCTGACGCCGCCCACGGAAAGGCCTGAGCATGAGCGCCCCCGCTGCTGCCGTGGCGCCACCGCCACCGCTCAAGGGCTCCGACCTGGTGGTGGGCACGATTGCCCTGTCACTGGCGACCTTCATGAACGTGCTGGACTCGTCCATCGCCAACGTGTCCCTGCCGGCCATCGCCGGTGACCTGGGCGTGAGCCCGGTGCAGGGCACCTGGGTGATCACGAGCTTCGGCGTGGCCAACGCCATCTCCGTGCCGCTCACCGGCTGGCTGACGCAGCGCTTCGGCGCCGTGCGCCTGTTCACCGTGAGCGTGCTGCTCTTCGTGCTCGCGTCCTGGCTGTGCGGCTTCGCGCATTCGCTGGAGATGCTGGTGGCCTGCCGTGTGCTGCAGGGGCTGGTGGCGGGGCCGATGATCCCGCTGTCCCAGACGCTGCTGCTGTCGAGCTACCCGCCGGCCAAGGCGGGCACGGCGCTGGCCTTATGGGGGGTGACGACCCTGGTCGCGCCAGTGGTCGGGCCGCTGCTGGGCGGCTGGATCACCGACAACGTCTCCTGGCCGTGGATCTTCTACATCAACGTGCCCGTCGGCCTGCTGGCCGCCGGCATGACCTGGAGCATCTATCGCTCGCGCGAGACGCAGATCAAGAAGCTGCCCATCGACGGCGTGGGCCTGGCGCTGCTGGTGCTGTGGGTCGGGGCGCTGCAGGTCATGCTGGACAAGGGCAAGGAGCTCGATTGGTTCTCCAGCCCCGAGATCGTCATCCTCGGTCTGACCGCGCTGATCGGCTTCGCCTTCTTCCTCGTGTGGGAGCTGACCGACGACCATCCCGTGGTGGACCTGCGCCTCTTCGCGCGGCGCAACTTCCTCTTCGGGGCGGCGACGCTGTCCATCGCCTACGGCCTGTTCTTCGGCAACGTCGTGCTGCTGCCGCTGTGGCTGCAGCAGTGGATGGGCTACACCGCCACGGACGCCGGCATGGCGCTGGCGCCGGTGGGCCTGCTGGCGATCCTGCTGTCGCCGGTGGTGGGGCGCAATGTCGCCCGCGTGGACCCGCGCTGGATGGCGAGCTTCGCCTTCGTGATGTTCGCCATCGTGCTGAAGATGCGGGCCAACTTCACCACGCAGACGGACTTCGCGACCATCATGATCCCGACGATCCTGCAGGGCGCGGCGCTGGCCTTCTTCTTCATCCCGCTGACCACGCTGACGCTCTCGGGCATCACGCCGGACCGCATCGCGGCGGCGGCGGGCCTGTCGAACTTCGTGCGCATCACGGCGGGCGCGATGGGGACCTCCATCTCGACGACGCTGTGGGAGAACCGTGCCACGCTGCACCACCACCACCTCGCCGAGCGCCTCGCGCAGGGCGATCCGGTGACGGACGAGACGCTGCGCCAGCTGCAGTCCACCGGCATGAGCCTGCCGCAGGCGATGGCCTGGCTGAACCGCACGATCGACCAGCAGGCCTTCACGCGGGCCGCGGACGACATCTTCCTGGCGTCCGCCGCCATCTTCCTGGTGCTGATCGCCTCGGTGTGGCTGACCCGTCGGCCGCCGCGGATGTCGGCGCCGGTGGATGCCGGCGGCGCGCACTGACGCGGTCGATGACCTGACGCGATGAACGAGGGCGAGGACTCAGCGGTCCTCGCCCTCGGTGTTTTCGGGGCCGTCCGCACTGGCGTTGTCGCCTGGCGGCTTGGGCGGCCGGCCCCGCTTCGACGGCGGCGCGGCGTCCAGCTTCACGCCGCGGCGCTGCAGCGCCTCGCGCAGCAGGTACTCGATCTGGGCATTGCTCGAACGCAGCTCGCGCGCGGCCAGGCGCTCGATCTCGTCCCACAGCTCGGGGGAGAGCCGCAGCGCAAAGGCCTTTTTAGTGGGACTGGCCATGCCGTCGTGCTCCGGGGGATCGCGGATGCCGGCTGCCGCGGGACACGGCGGCGGGCGAGGCGCTTGCCTGTGCCGCATCGGAAGCCAATGCGGCCCGCGGCACGCGCCACTGCAGGAGCGCCACCGCCATGCAGGCCAGCGTCAGCATCAGCACGGCCAGCGTGCCGAGCTCATGCTCCTGAGCGCTCAGGCGCGGCCATCCCGCCTGGTGCGGGGCCACGATCTGGTAGTGCGAGACGCTCAGCATCAGCAGCAGCAGGGCGCCGACCACCAACAGCTGCCGGTCCATGCGAGCCCAGCTCAGCGCGGCACGCGCAGGGTTCAGCCAGTACGACCGATGCGGAATGCTGAGGAGAGAAGGGCGCTTCTGGAGCCAGCGCACCAGGCCGCCGCCCATCATCCAGGGCATGGGCCCCAGCAGGAGCACCATGAGCAGCACATAGCCTGTACGGGGCATCGCCTTGCCCGGGGCGCCGACCTGCTCGGGGAGCCAGGGCCAGCTGGCCACCAGGCTCAGCAGATACAGCACCCACGCGATGCGCAGGCACCGACGGAGGAGCTCGGTCACGTCCCGCTCCTTCGCTCAGTTGTACAGCGTGCCCGCATTCACGATGGGCTGGGTGTCCTTGTCGGAGCACAGCACCACCAGCAGGTTGGAGACCATCGCGGCCTTGCGCTCGTCGTCCAGCACGACGATCTCGCGCTCGGACAGTCCCTTGAGCGCGGACTCCACCATGCTCACCGCCCCGTGCACGATGCGCTGGCGGGCGCTGATGATGGCCTCGGCCTGCTGGCGGCGCAGCATGACCTGGGCGATCTCGGGGGCGTAGGCGAGGTGGGTGAGCTTGGCGTCCAGCACCTCGACGCCCGCCGCGGCGAAGCGCTCCTGCAGCTCGGCCTTCATGGCGGCGGCGACTTCGTCCTGGCCGGCGCGCAGCGTGGTCTCGCCGTGCTGGAGGTCCTCGCCGTCGTCATAGGCATAGAGATTGGCCGTGTGGCGCAGCGCGGCCTCGGCCTGGATCTGCACATAGGTCTCGTAGCTGTCGACGTCGAATAGCGCCTGTGCCGTGTCGCTCACCCGCCAGACGACGGCCGCGCTGATCTCGATGGGATTGCCGCGCTTGTCGTTGACCTTCAGTGTGGGCGAGGTGAGGTTGCGCGATCGCAGCGAGAGGCGCTGCTTGCCGGCAAAGGGATTGGCCCAGCGCAGGCCGGGCTCGCGGTCCGTGCCGATGTAGCGGCCGAACAGCGTCATCACCCGGCCTTCGTTGGGCTGCTGCATGTAGAGGCCGGCCCCGACGAGCAGGGACAGGACCACGCTCAGCACCGCCCCGATCAGGTGGTGGGCCCCGGCGGCCATGAAGGCGGCCAGCACCCACAGACCGAGCATGCCCATCAGGGCAAAGTAGCCGTTGGCGGCGTGCGCGCGGCGCTCGGTCGTGCGAACTTCCTGCGGCGTCGGACGAGTCGTGCTCATGGGGCCTCCTGTGAATTAATGTGATATCACTTTAATTCCATATTTGCCGCCATGGCAAGTCTTTTCGGAGACTGGTCGCCGCGCAGCCGGCGTTCACAGATTCGCCGCGAACAGCCGCTTCAGGAAGAGCTGCTTGAAGCTGTTCGCCTGGTCGAGGCCCAGACGCTCGAGGTAGGCCTCCGGCACCTCCGGCACGCCCTGCAGGCTGCGCAGGATGAGCCCGACCAGCTCGACGGGATGCGTGCTGGCGTGCTTGAGCTTCTTGAGTGCGCGGACGATCTTGAGCTCGTCGTCCGTGAGGTCCGTGCCGAAAGGGAAGTCCGGCAGCACACCCTCGTTGCGCCAGGGGCGCAGCTGCTCGCGCAGCGCCTCGGGCCGGTTCTGGCGCCAGGTCTCGGGCAGCTGCCAGTCCGCGGCCAGCTTGCCGTGCGCCTGGGCCTCGCGCATGAGGGACTCCTGGAAGCGCGAGTCCGCGATGCGGATCAGCGCCTGCACCACCTCGCTGTCCGACCGGCCGCGCAGATCCGCGACGCCGTACTCGGTGATCACCACGTCCCGCAGATGGCGCGGGATGGTGACGTTGCCGTAGTTCCAGACGATGGAGCTGGTGAGCCCGTGGTGGTTCTCGTGCGTGGCGCGCAGCATGAGCACCGAGCGGGCGTCGGGCAGCGCGTGGCCCATGGCGACGAAGTTGTACTGCCCGCCCACGCCCGAGACAACCTGGCCCGACTCGAGCGCGTCGGAGCCGGCGGCGCCGAGCAGCGTCATCTTCATCGTCGTGTTCATGAAGCGGGCGTCGCGCCGCTGCAGTCGCTTGAGCGTCTCGCTGCCCAGGCCGTCGCCGTAGAGCTCGTTGATGTAGCCGATGCGGGTCATGGCGATCTGCGCGCGCAGCGGCTCGTCGAGCTCGCGCAGAGTCTGGTAGAAGTCCCGCGGGCCGAGGAAGAAGCCGCCGTGCAGCAGGGCGCGCTGGCGCCACTGCGGGCCGAGCGCGGCGGTCCAGGCCTGCAGCGCCGCGGGGCTGTCGAGGTCCGAGGGCAGGGCGCGGGCGGCCTCCGGCGTGAGCGTGTCCCGCAGCAGGCCCTGCGCCTGCCAGTGCTGCAGCGCGCGCGCGCCCAGTGGCAGCTGCACGGCGCCCATCTCGCACAGCGCCTGCAGCGCGGCCACGCTGGGGGTCCCGCCCAGACGGCCGGCCAGCGCGAGGCGCTGCAGGGACTCGTCCTGGAAGACCTGCCGCTTGATGATGCCGGCGCGCACGAGCTGCAGCAGGCCGTTCACGAACATCTCCGAGCAGCCGTAGAGGCCCTGCTCGAAGGGCGCGAGCTCGCGCGCGGCCACGTCCTGGCTGCCCAGCCCGGCCAGCATCTGGCGGAAGGCCGCCGGCCGCGTGTGGCGCACGATCAGCGCCTGCGCGATGGCGTCGCCCAGCGAGCCGATGCCGATCTGCAGCGTGCCGCCGTCCTTCACGAGGCTGGCGGCATGCAGGCCGATGGCGTAGTCCGCCCAGCCGATGGCGGCATTGGGGGGGGCGAAGAGCTGGTGGCTGGTCTCGGGCGTCTCCACGACGAGGTCGACATAGCCCGGCGGCACCAGGGCCGGCCCGGTCATGAAGGGCAGCTGGCGGTTGATCATGGCCACCGTGAAGGGCTGGCGGCCGAGCGCGGCGAGCTGCTCGATGAGGTCCAGGCTGAGGTCCGGATTGCAGGACAGGGACAGCTGCGGGCCCGCGCCGCTGCCCGCCTCGGCGTCGCGGCAGGCCACGGCCTGCAGGATGAGGTTCACGCCGAGCTTCACCATGTCCCGCACCACGAAGCTGTAGTTGGTGCAGACGAAGCCCTGCTGCGCGACGGGGTTGCCGAGGTAGTCGCCCGTCTTCAGGAAGAACTCGTGCACGGCGATGTTCGGGGGCAGCGTCTGGGCGCGGTGGTCCTTGACGTAGTCGAGGTCGGGGTAGTCGGCGAACACGCGCGCCACCAGCGGCTCGAGGAACTGGCGCTCGAGATCGCTCTTGCCGACGGGCTTCTCGAGCGAGAGGGCCGTGAAGATGGTCAGGCGCCGCTGTGGCAGCGCGCGGAGGCGGCGGTACAGCGCGTTGACGAGCGGATTGGGCTTGCCGAGGCCCAGCGGGATGGCCATGACGATGTCACCCGGCACGCGGGCCAGGATCTGGTCGACGGCCTGGTCCAGATCCTGCAGCAGCGGCGGGTGGGCGGTGGCGGTCGAAGGGGGCGTGGGCAGCATGCGGTGTCTCCTCGGTTCGGGTCCCAGTGTCTCCTGCGCGGCGCACCGGCAGCTTGACAATTGGCAAGGCAAGCACTGGGCGCGCCGCCGCGCAAGCCGGGAATGCAGAGCCCCTCGATCAAGGTGCAGGCCGGCACGGCACGTGCGGGACGGTCGCGGAGTGTGCTGCAATATCGCCTGCAGTATTCGCCTCCCGCTGGTTTGCTGTTTCACCACCCCGTCCGTTCATGTCCACGCCGCCGCCCGACCTCGAACCCGTTGCCCCCGCCTGGTTGCCGTGGTTCGGCCAGCTTGTCACCCGCCGCGGCGTCGGGTCCGGACTGGCGATGCTGTGCGGCGTGGTGTGGGTGCTGTCCCTGGCGCTCTCGCAGCTGGTGATCAGCCTCATCGGGCGGGGGGACCGCCTGGTGGCCGCGATCTGCGCCTCGGCCTGTGCGCTGGGCATCACCGCCGTCTTCGGCTACCTCTTTCTGCGGCTAGTGCAGTTCCAGGACCAGGCCCGGGCCCGCGTCGATCACCACGCCACGCTGGACCCGTTGACCGGCACCTGCAACCGCCGCCACTTCATGCAGACCGTGGACCGCGAGTGGTCCCGCGCCAAGCGCTACAACATGGACTGCGCGCTGCTGCTGATGGATGTGGACCATTTCAAGCGCGTCAACGATGCCCACGGCAGCCTCTGCGGCGATCGCCTGCTGCGCGAGATCGCCCGGGTGAGTGGCGAGACGCTGCGCCAGGCCGACGTGCTGGCGCGTTTCGAGGGCGAGGAGTTCGCCGTCTTCCTGCCGCATACCGACCCGCTCGGCGCGCTGGACGTGGCCGAGCGCATGCGCGAGCGCGTGGAGCAGCTGCAGTTCAGCTGGGACGAGCGGGACGTGCCGGTGAGCGTGAGCCTCGGCGTCGCCTCGCTGCAGTACGAGCACCTGACGCTCGACCATCTCATCCACGACGCCGACGAGGCGCTCTACAGCGCCAAGGCCGCCGGTCGCAACTGCGTGCGGGCGAAGCTCGGCCTGCAGCCGGGGCACTCCAGTTACGCGCTTTGACGACGGGCCTCGTCGCTGCAGCCCGCCGAGGCGGCAGCCCCGCTCAGGCGCCCAGCAGACGCTGCAGCAGGGCCAGCAGGTGCAGCGGCGCCTGCGGGGACTGGCAGTCCAGCACGAGGCGCTCCGGCATGGAGCGCAGCCAGGTGATCTGGCGCTTGGCGAGCTGGCGCGTGGCCGCGGCGCCGCGCGCCTGCAGGTCGCCGAAGTGGTCGGTGTCCAGCGCCTCCCAAACCTGGCGGTAGCCCACGCAGCGCATCGACGGCAGTCCCAGGTGCAGGTCTCCGCGGGCGCGCAGGCCGCGCACCTCGTCCACCAGCCCCTGCTCGAGCATCTGCGCGAAGCGCTGCTCCAGGCGGCGGTGCAGCCAGGCGCGGTCCTCGGTCTCGAGCGAGATCAGCGGCCAGTCCACGCCCGGCGTGCGGGCCTCCAGGGCATGCAGGGCGGACATCGGCTGACCGCTCAGGCGGAAGACCTCCAGCGCGCGCTGGATGCGCTGGGCATCGTTCGGCGCCAGGCGCGCGGCGGTCACCGGGTCCACCTGCGCCAGCTCGGCATGCAGCGCGGGCCAGCCCCGCTCGGCGGCTCGGGCGTCGATCTCGCGGCGCACGGCCTCGTCGGCCTGGGGCAGCGGCGAGAGGCCGTCGAACAGCGCCTTGAAGTACAGCATCGTGCCGCCGACCAGCAGCGGCAGCTTCCCGCGCGCGAGGATCTCGGCGGCCAGCTGCTGCGCACTGCGGGCGAACTCGGCGGCGGAGTAGGCGTCCAGCGGATCGATGATGTCGATCAGGTGGTGCGGCACGGCGGCCATCTCGGCCGCCGTGGGCTTGGCAGTGCCGATGTCCATGCCCCGGTACACCAGCGCGGAGTCCACGCTGATGATCTCGATGGGCAGGTACTCCGCCACCTTCAGCGCACAGGCCGTCTTGCCGGTGCCGGTGGGGCCGGCCAGGCAGATGGGCTTGAACTGCATGGCGGCTTGCGTCAGAACTTTTCCCAGGGCGCCAGGAAGCGCCACTGACCCGCGGGCAGGTGACCCAGGGGAATGCGGCCGATGCGCACGCGCTTCAGTGCCGTCACCTTGAGCCCGACCAGCTCGCACATGCGGCGGATCTGGCGCTTGCGGCCCTCGCGCAGCACGAAGCGCAGCTGGTCTTCGTTGGCCCAGCTGACCTTGGCCGGCTTGAGCTCGACATCGTCCAGCGTCAGGCCGTGGTTCAGCAGCGCCAGAGCGTCCTCGCCGAGCTGGCCGGACTCGTTCTTGACGCCGTTGATGCCGACGTACTCGACGCGCACCAGGTATTCCTTCTCGATGGTCGAGTCGTCACCGATCAGCTGCTTGGCGACGCGGCCGTCCTGCGTCAGCACGAGCAGGCCGGTGGAGTCGATGTCCAGGCGGCCGGCCGGGGCCAGGTAGCGCGTATGGCCGATGTGGTACTTGATGCCCGAGGGGTCGTCCTTCCAGTGCGTGTCGCTCTTGATCAGCACGGAGGCGGGCTCATAGCCGTCCTCGGCCTGCCCGGAGACGTAGCCGATGGGCTTGTGGATGAGGATGGTGACGCGCTGGGCCTGCTGCTCGCGCGCGGCCGGGTCGACCTCGATGCGGGCCTCGGGCCCGACGCGCTCGCCCAGATTGGCCAGGCGCCCGTCGACCTTCACCCAGCCGGCGGCGATCCATTCGTCGGCCTCCCGGCGCGAGGCCAGGCCCAGCTCGCTCATGCGCTTGGAGAGGCGCTCGCCCTCGGTGGCGTTGACCCGCTCGGGCGCGGGTTGCGGGACGCGCGGTGCCTGCTCGGGATGAGCACGCAGGGCGGTCTGGCGGCGCTGGTCGGGGCGCGAGGCGGTGTCACGCCCGCGGTCCGGGCCGGGATGGCGGTCGTCGCGGTCGCGCAGCGGGCCACGGCCCGGTTCCGGGCGGGCGCCGTAGGGCCGGCGGTCGTCGCGGAAGTCCTCCCGACGCGGGCCCCGATCGCCGCCATGGAAGGGGGCGCGACCTTCATGGCGAGCGTCGTGGCGGCCCTCATGACGGGCGTCCCTCGGGTCCTGGCGGCGGTCGTCGCGGCGATCACCCGGGCGGAAGTCGCTGCGGGCGCCCGTTCGGGCGCTATCCCAGCCGCGGTCCCGGCCGCTATCCCGTCCGTGGTCCCGTCCGTGATCGCGGGGGTCGAAACGCTGGTCAGGGCGGAAACCGCCGCGGCCCTCGCGCGAATCCTGTGCAGGGCGCGCCTCGCGCGAATCACGCGGATCACGGCGCGGGTCGCCGCGGTAGCCGCCGCCTTGGCCGCCGCCATAACCACCGCCATAACCACCGCCATAGCCGCCGCGACCCTCATGGCGGCTGTCACCCCGCGGATCACCACGGCGGTCGCCCCGGTCGTCGCCCCGTCCTTCGAAACGATGACCGCCGCGGCTGTCGCCTCGGCCTTCGAAGCGACGGTCATCGTCGCCTCGGGGCCAGCCGCGATCACCGCCACGCTCCTGGCCACGCTCATGGCCCCGTTCACCGCCGCGCGGACCCCCATGGCCAGCGCGATCGCCGCGATCGCGCCCGGCCCCCGGGCCTTCGCCCCGGAAGGGCTTGCCCGCGAAGGAGCCGCCCGGCTTGCCGGGACGCCCCGGCGGGCCGTCACGACGCTGGCCTTGCGATTCCCCACCGCGGCGGTCCTCATAGGCAGCCTGGCGCTCGGCGCGCTGGGTCTGGGCTTGCGCCAGGGTGGGGCGGGTGCGGGACACGCCGGTGCCGCGCAGCGGCTGACGGCGATCGCCGGACTTGCCCGTCTTGGTGCTGTCACCGGCGGGCTTCTTCTTCAGGGTCAGGGTGGCCATGAACGAGACTTTCTTAGCAAGGGCGTATTGGACCATGGACAGCGCCCGGATCCGGGTTTTCCTTGGTGTCCGTCGGGCCCAGGCCGTGTGGTGCGACCGGGTTTGGCGCCACGACACGGGGGAGAGGCGGGCAGGCGCCCTTGCGGCCCATCCGCCGGGCCGGCGCCGCGGCGGGCGGCGCAGGGACCCGGTGGCTCCGCCGCTCAGCGGCCGCGCAGGAACAGCGCGTCCAGCTCGCGCAGGGTGAGCTGGCGCCAGGTCGGGCGACCGTGGTTGCACTGATCGGCCCGCTCGGTGCGCTCCATATCGCGCAGCAGGGCGTTCATCTCGTCCAGGGTGAGCTGGCGGTTGGCGCGCACCGCGCCGTGGCAGGCCATGGTGGCGAGGATCTCGTGCTGGGCCCGCTCGATGGCATGGCTGGCGTCGTACTGTGCCAGCTCAGCCAGGACGCCGCGGGCCAGCTCCACCACGTCGCCGCCCGACAGCAGTGCCGGGCGCGAGCGCAGCGCCAGCACCTGGGCCGACAGCGGCGCGAGGTCCAGCCCCAGCCGGTGGAGCGTCTCGGCCTGCGCCTCGGCGGTGGCGATCTCGGTGGGCGTGGCCGCGAAGGTCACAGGGATCAGCAGCGGCTGTGTCTCGATCCGGGCCTCGCCCAGCGCGGCCTTGAGGCGCTCGTAGACCACCCGCTCGTGTGCGGCGTGCATGTCCACGATCACCAGGCCCTGGGCGTTCTCGGCGAGCACATAGACGCCCTGGATCTGGGCGATGGCCCGGCCCAGGGGCCAGTCCCCCGCCGGCAGCGGGGCGGGCTGGGCGGGCGCGGCCGCAAGCGGCGTGCCGGACGGGGAGGGCGAGGCGGAGGCGCCGGTGGTGCCAGGGAAGGCCGGGATCGGGCGGTCCGGGGCGTACAGCGCCTGCACTTCGCCGAGGCCCAGGCTGGATTGCGTATTGCTGCGCCAGCTGGGAGTGCCGCTGTACAGCCGCGGGGCGTCCGGCCGCGTGTTGGCCGCGGGCGCCTGGAACCAGGCCGGCGGCTGGCCGGGCGCGGGGCGCTCGCCCGGCACGGCGGCGGCGAAGGCCGCCGCGGCCTCGGGGCTGGCCAGCGCGGCGGCGTCGGCCGGCGCCTCGCCCGCCTGTGCGCGGGACAGCGCCAGCGCGTCCTGCACGGCGTAGCGCACCTGCTGGTGGATCTCGCGGCCGTCGCGGAAGCGCACCTCGATCTTGGTCGGGTGCACGTTCACGTCCACGCGGTCCGGCGCGATGTCGATGAAGAGCACATAGCTCGGCTGGCGGCTGCCGTGGAGCTGGTCCTCATAGGCGGAGCGGATGCCGTGGGCGATGAGCTTGTCGCGCACATAGCGGCCGTTGACGTAGACGTACTGCATGTCCGAGCGGCTGCGCGCCGCCTCGGGCAGGCCGGCGCGGCCGTAGATGCGCAGCGGGCCGGCCTCGGCATAGACAGCGCGGCTGCTGCCGAAGAAGTCCTCGCCGAGCACATCCCGCAGCCGCTGCTCGGCCGGGCCCGCGCGCCACTGCTCCACGAGCTTGCCCTCGTGCCACACGGCAAAGCCCACGTCCGGGCGGGCAAGCGCGTGACGGCGCACCGACTCCAGGCAATGCGCCAGCTCGGTGGCGTCGGTCTTGAGGAACTTGCGGCGGGCGGGCGTGTTGAAGAACAGCTCGCGCACCTCGACACTCGTGCCGCGCGAGCGTGCCGCGACCTTGAGCTCGCCCGAGCGCGCCTCCAGGCGGTGCGCGTGCGGTGCGCCTTCGCAGCGCGTGGCGATGGCCATTTCGGCCACGGAGCTGATGGCGGCGAGCGCCTCGCCCCGGAAGCCCATCGTGGACACCGACTCCAGCTCGTCGAGCGAGCGGATCTTGCTCGTGGCATGGCGCTTGAGCGCCAGCGGCAGCTCGGCGGGCGGGATGCCCAGGCCGTCGTCCTCGACGACGATGGCGCGCACGCCGCCGGCCATCAGCTTGACGTTGATCTGCGTCGCGCCGGCGTCCAGCGCGTTGTCCACGAGTTCACGCACCACCGAGGCCGGGCGCTCGACGACCTCGCCGGCGGCGATCTGGCTGATCAGCTCGTCGGGCAGCTCCCGGATCTCGCGTCGGGGGAGGGTGGGATGGGTGGGGGAGGAGGGCGGCATCGCGAACGTCTCGGACATGGCGGGGGATTCTACGGAGCCCGGCGGTGTCCGGCCGGGGGCGCGGTCCGCGCCGCACCGCCATAATCGCCGCCCATGGAATTCCTCGCCCTGCTCCTCGACTTCATCCTGCACGTCGACCGCTACCTGAACGACTTCGTGCTGGCCTACGGCACCTGGATCTACGTGCTGCTCTTCGTGATCATCTTCGTGGAGACGGGCCTGGTGGTCATGCCTTTCCTGCCCGGGGACTCGCTGCTCTTCATCGTCGGTGCGATGTGCGGCACCGGCATGCTGGACCTCAAGCTGTGCATCGGCCTGATGGTGCTGGCCGCGGTGGCGGGCAACCAGACCAACTACACGATCGGCCGCTTCTTCGGCCCCAAGGTCTTCCAGTGGGAGAACTCGCGCTTCTTCAACCGCGCCGCCTTCGACAAGGCGCACGAGTTCTACGAGCGCCACGGCGGCGTCGCCCTGGTGATCGGCCGCTTCATGCCCTTCGTGCGCACCTTCGCGCCCTTCGTGGCTGGTGTGGCGCAGATGAGTCGCCGCAAGTTCACCGCCTATGACGTCGGCGGGGCGCTGCTGTGGGTCGTGGGGGTGACTTGTGTCGGCTACTTCTTCGGCAACGTACCCTGGGTGAAGCAGAACCTGGAAAAGATCATCTGGGCGATGATCGTCATTCCGGGCCTGCTGGTGATCGCCGGCGGTCTGCGCAGCAAGCTGCGCCGGGCGGCCTGAGCGGTTCTCTTGAATGGTGCGAAACCCGGGCAATCCCCGGGTTTCGGCTTTGAGCGACGGTGGCTGGCCCGATCCGGGCGGCCGTGACAGCAAGGACGGAGACAAGAATGAAGACCTTTGCCCTCAACCCCCTGAACTGGGCCCTGGCCTCGGCGGTTGCGCTCCTGGCGCTGCCGGGTGCTGCCCAGGCGGACACGCTGCTGCTGCGTCAGCCCAGCGTCTCGGCCGACCGCCTGGCCTTCGTCTACGGCGGCGACCTCTGGGTGGCCCGTCGTGACGGCAGCGAGCCGCGCCAGCTGACCAGCCAGGCCGCGGCCGAGTACGCGCCCAAGTTCTCGCCGGACGGCCGCTGGATCGCCTTCACCGCCAACTACGACGGCAACCCGGACGTCTACGTGATGCCCGCCGAGGGCGGCGAGCCGCGCCGCCTGACCTGGCACCCGGGGGCCGACGTCGTCAACGGCTGGAGCGCGGACGGCAAGCGCGTGCTCTTCTCCTCGGCCCGCGAGGTGGCCAACAGCCGCAGCAACCAGCTCTTCGAGGTGGCCGTCGAGGGCGGCCCTGAGCGCAAGCTGATGAAGGCCGTCGCCTTCGAGGGCGCGTGGCATGCCGATGGCGAGCGCCTGGCCTACCGTCCCAACCGCAAGGCCCATGAAGCCGCCGCGGGCTGGCGCCAGAGCCGCGGCGGCGCCACGCCGCCGATCTGGGTGATCAACCTCAAGACCCAGCAGCTCGACAAGGTGCCGCACGTGCGCGCCACCGACCACAGCCCGATGTGGCACGGCGACGAGCTGGTGTTCATCTCCGACCGTCATGACGGCGCGGCCAATCTCTTCAGCTGGAACGGCAAGACCCAGCAACTGCGCCAGCTCACCCGCAGCAAGAGCTGGGATGTGCGCAGTGCCAGCCTGCACGGCAGCACCGTGGTCTACGAGATGGGCGGCAGCCTGCATCAGCTGGACCTGAAGTCCGGGCAAGACCTGACCCTGCGCATCACGCTGCCGGTGGCCGGCGCGCAGACGCGCGAGCAGTGGAAGGACGCCAGCCGCCAGCTGCAGGGCGCCCAGCTCTCGCCCACGGGCAAGCGCGTGCTGGTGACGGCGCGTGGCGAGGTCTTCAACGTGCCGGTCAAGGACGGCGTGACGCAGAACCTCACCGGCACGTCCGGCGTGCGCGAGAAGGACGCCCTGTGGCGCCCGGACGGCAAGCAGATGGCCTGGCTGCGCGACGCCGGCTTCAAGCATGAGCTGGTGCTCGCCGAGCCGACGGCGGGCGGCAAGCGCGAGGCGCATGCGCTGCCGGCGGGCTACTTCACGCTGCTGGACTGGTCGCCCGACGGCAAGCGCATCGTGCTGCAGGACAACCACCTGCAGCTCTACGTCTACGAGACGGACGCCAAGGCGCTGAAGCCGGTGGCCAAGACGCCGCGCCGCAGCCAGTTCGTGGTGAGCTTCTCGCCAGACAGCCGCTGGATGGCCTACACCATCGTCGGCGCCAACCAGCTCAGCCAGATCCACCTGCACGATTTCCAGACCGGCCAGCAGCACATGATCAGCGACGGCCTGGCCCATGCCGTCTGGCCCGCCTTCTCGCCCAAGGGCGACCTGCTGTACTTCGCCGCCTCCGTGAACGCCGGTCCGCGCCAGGTCGGCCTGGACATGACCGTCGAGGACCAGCCGCTGCGCCTGGGGCTGTATGCCGCCGTGCTGTCCAGCGAAGGACGCTCGCCGCTGTGGCCCAAGACGGCCGAGGAGGAGGGCCCCAAGACCGAGGCCAAGCCGGACGGCAAGGACGGCAAGACGGAGGCGAAGCCCGACGCCAAGGAGGCCAAGGCGGACGCAAAGCCCGAGGACAAGGCCAAGCCGAGCACCAAGCCGACGCGCATCGACATCGCCGGCCTGCAGCAGCGCTTCGTGCCGCTGCCGGTGCCCGAGCGCTTCTACGCCGGCCTGATGGTGGCGGCGGACGGCAGCCTCTACTACCTGGACCGCCGCCAGCAGGGCGTCGCCAATGACGGCCCCGAGGCCGAGACCAGCGGCCATGCCGAGCTGTTCCGCTTCGACATGGAGGAGCGCAAGGCCAAGTCCGTCAAGACGGGCCTGAGCAGCGCGAGCCTCAGTGCCGACGGCAAGAAGCTGCTGCTGGAGCTGCCCAAGGGCAAGCTCGAGGTGGCCGACACGGGCGACAAGCCCGATCCCAAGGCCCTGGACCAGAGCGGCCTGCGCGCGCGCATCCAGCCCCGCGAGGAATGGCAGCAGATCTTCAACGAGGTCTGGTGGATGGAGAAGGAGTACTTCTACGCGCCCAATCTGCATGGTCTGGACTGGGACGCCGTCTACAAGCGCTACCAGCCGCTGCTGGCGCACGTGCAGCGCCGCGAGGACCTGAACGAGATCCTCTCGGACCTGATCGGCGAGCTGCAGGTCGCACACAACAACGTGGGCGGCGGGGATGTGCAGTCCGACGCCCCGGTCAGCGTGGGCCTGCTCGGTGCGGACGTCGAGCCGCACGAGGGCCGCTGGCGCCTGAGCAAGGTCTACGCGGGTGACCGCTGGAACCCCTTCCTCAAGGCACCGCTGGCCATGCCCGGCCTGAACGTGAAGGCCGGGGACTACATCCTGTCCGTCAACGGCCAGCCGCTGGAGGCGGGTCAGAACTTCTTCCGCGCCTTCGAGAACACGGCCGGCAAGCAGACCACCCTGACCGTGGCCGACAACCCGCGCGGCGAGAAGAGCCGCCAGGTCGTCGTCGAGCCCGTCGGGCGGGATGGCGGCCTGCGCCAGTGGGACTGGATCGAGTCCAACCGCGCCCATGTGGCGGCGAAGACCGGCGGCAAGGTCGGCTACATCTACCTGCCGGACACCGGCCGCAACGGCTTCGAGTACTTCAACCGCCAGTTCTTCGCCCAGTCCGACAAGGAGGCGCTGATCATCGACGACCGTCGCAACGGCGGCGGCCACGCGGCCAACTACATCCTCGATGTGCTGAAGAGGCCGTACCTCTCCGGCTGGAAGGACCGCGACGCCATCGTCTTCAACACGCCGGGTAGCGCGGTCTACGGGCCCAAGGTGATGCTGATCGACCAGGACGCCGGCTCCGGCGGCGACTACCTGCCCTGGGCCTTCCGGCGCCTGGGCCTGGGCCCGCTGATCGGCACGCGGACCTGGGGTGGCCTGATCGGCATTTCCGCCAATCCGCCCCTGATCGACGGCGGCTTCCTGACCGTGCCCTTCTTCCGCTTCTTCACGCCGGACGGCGAATGGCGGATCGAGAACGAGGGCACCGTGCCGGACATGGACGTCGATCTCGACCCGATCGGCGTCAACCGCGGCCAGGACAGCCAGCTCGACGCCGGCATTGCCGAGGTGATGAAGCGCCTGGCGACGTACAAGCCCGTCGACCTCAAGCAGGCGCCGCCGCTGCCCACGGAGCTGGGCAAGTGAAGCGCGGCTCCCCCATCGAATCGACTGGAGATGCGTCCATGAAACATCCGTCCCTGATTCCGCCGGCCTCGCGCCGCCGGGCCGTGCGCTGGATGGCGCTGTCGACCCTGGCCCTGGCCGGGCTGGCGGGCGCCGGTGCGGCGGCGGCCGATGCGGCCTACCCGGCCACGCCGAAGCGGGCCGTGCAGGACACCTTCCACGGCACGGCGGTCAGCGAGGACTACCGCTGGCTCGAGGACTTCGAGCGCCCCGAGGTGAAGCAATGGGTGGCCGCGCAGAACGCGCTGACCCGAGCGCGCCTTGACGCCATTCCCGGCCGCGAGGCCCTGGCCGCGCGCATCAAGGACCTCGTCAGCTCGCGCCCGACCGGCTACGGCAGCCTCGGGCTCTATGGCCAGCGCTGGTTCGCGCTCAAGTTCGAGGCCGGCCGCCAGCAGCCGCGCATCGTCACGATGGACAGCCCGGACCAGCCCGGCACCGAACGCGTCGTGCTGGACCCGACCGAGCTCGCCGCCGACGGGAGCCTGGCGATCGACTGGTTCCAGCCCTCGCCGGACGGCCAGCGCATCGCCGTGTCCCTCAGCGAGAAGGGCAGCGAGCGCGGCAGCCTGCACCTCTATGACGTCGCCAGCGGCAAGGCCATCGACGTGGTGATCCCGCGCGTGCAGTTCCCCACCGGTGGCGGTTCCGTGAGCTGGCATGCCGATGGCAAGGGCCTGCTGTACACGCGCTATCCGGCGCCGGGCGAGCGCCCGGACTCTGATGCCATGTTCTTCCAGGAGGTCTGGACCCACCGCCTGGGCGAGCCGCTGAGCCGCGATCGCCGCGTGCTGGGCCAGGGCCTGCCCCGCATTGCCGAGACCTTCCTGGCGGCCGGGCCCAAGGGCCTGCAGATCGCCCAGGTGCTCAACGGCGACGGCGGCGAGGAAGCCTTCTGGCTGCAGCAGAAGGGCGGGCGCTGGCAGCAGCTCTCGACCTTCGCGGACGGCGTCAAGGGCGTCCAGGCGAGCGCGGACGGCTGGCTCTACCTGCTCTCGACCCAGGGCGCGCCCAAGGGTCAGGTCTTGCGCCTGAAGCTGGGCCAGCCCCTGGCCAAGGCCGAGCGCCTGGTGCCGGAGGCCGAGGGCACGCTGACGCAGTTCAAGCTGCAGGACGGGCGCCTCTACCTCAGCTACCTGCTGGGGGGGCCCTCGGAGCTGCGCCGCTTCGACCTCAAGACCCGCAAGAGCGACGTGATGCCGCTGCCGCCCATCGCCAGCGTGGACGCGCTGGTGAAGGGCGCCAAGGGCGAGCTGCTGGCCTCGGTGCAGAGCTACACCCAGCCACAGGCCTGGTACCGCGTGCACGCGGACGGCCACCTGGAGGCCACGGCCCTGGCGCAGAAGGCCAACGTGGACTTCAGCGACGTCGAGGTGCTGCGCGAGTTCGCCACCTCCAAGGACGGCACGCGCGTGCCGCTCAACATCCTGCGTCCCAAGGGCCTGACGCTCGACGGCAGCCATCCCGTGCTGCTCTACGGCTACGGCGGCTACAGCGTCAGCCAGACGCCGGGCTTCAATGCCCTGCGCAAGGTGTGGCTGGAGCGCGGTGGCGTCCTGGTGATCGCCAATCTGCGGGGCGGCGGCGAGTACGGCGAGGCCTGGCACCTGGCGGGCAATCTCACGCGCAAGCAGAACGTCTTCGATGACTTCATCGGCGCGGCCGAGCACCTCATCGCCCGGGGCTACACCAAGCCCGAGCGCCTGGCGATCCAGGGCGGCAGCAACGGCGGCCTGCTGATGGGCGCCGCCCTGACGCAGCGCCCGGACCTGTTCCGTGCCGTGCATGCCTCGGTCGGGATCTACGACATGCTGCGGGTGGAGCTCGACGCCAACGGGGCCTTCAACATCACCGAGTTCGGCACCGTGAAGGACGAGGCGCAGTTCCGCGCGCTGCTGGGCTATTCGCCGCTGCACAAGGTCCGGGACGGCACCCGCTACCCGGCCGTGCTCTTCACCACGGGCGATCACGACGGGCGCGTCAACCCGATGCAGTCCCGCAAGATGGTTGCGCGGTTGCAGGCGGCCCAGGGCGCGGCCTTTGCCGATCGGCCCATCCTGCTGCGCACGAGCGCCAACGCCGGCCATGGCATGGGCTCCTCGACCAGCGAGGTGATCGCCGAGCGCACCGACAGCTTCAGCTTCCTGATGGACCAGCTGGGCATGCCGCTGCAGAAGCCCTGAGGCGGCTGCAGAACCCAGGACAACGGCGCCCGCGGGCGCCGTTTTTCATGACCTCGCCGACGGGCGTCAGGTCAGGCTGCGGTTGCGCGCCAGGGGCGGGTTCTTGGCGAAGTAGCGCGAGATGCCCGTGGCGATGGCCTCCACGAGCTGGGCCTGGTAGGCCTCGCTGCTGAGCTTGGCCTCCTCCTCGGGGTTGGAGATGAAGGCCGTCTCCACGAGGATGCTGGGGATGTCCGGCGCCTTGAGCACGGCAAAGCCGGCCTGCTCCACGCGCGGCTTGTGCAGCTTGCCCACGCGGCTGATCTGCCCGAGCACCTCGCCGCCCAGCTTCAGGCTGTCCTTGATCTGCGCCGTGGTGCTGAGGTCCAGCAGCGTGCGCAGCACCGAGGCGTCCTTGACCTTGGTGTTCACACCGCCGATCAGGTCGGCGGCGTTCTCGCGGTCGGCCATCCAGCGGGCCGCTGCGCTGCTGGCGGCGCCGTCGCTGAGCGCGAAGACGCTGGCGCCGCGGGCCTGCGGCGTGAAGAAGGCATCGGCGTGCAGCGACACGAAAAGATCGGCCTGCACGCGACGCGCCTTGCGCACGCGCTCGTGCAGCGGCACGAAGAAGTCGGCATCGCGGGTCATCATCACGCGGATGTTGGGATGCTTGTCCAGGCGGTCTCGCAGCTTCAGGCCGATCGCCAGCACCACGTCCTTCTCCTTGAGCCCGCTCGGGCCCGTGGCGCCAGGGTCTTCCCCGCCATGACCCGGGTCGAGGGCGATGACGATGAGGCGGTCCAGCTGCTGCTTGGTGAGGGGCGGGGGCGGCACGACCTGGGGCGCCGAGGCGGCACTGGCCGGTGGCGGCGTCTGCGTCTGCGGCTTCTGGGCGATGAGCACGGGCGCACTGGCCGCCGGCGGGGCGGAGGTGGCCGGGCGGGTCGACTCGGGCTTGTCGAGCTTGGCGATCAGCTCTCCCAGCGCATCCTGCACCGACTGCGCCGCGGCTTTTTCCGCCGCCTCCTTCTCGCGGATCAGCGCCAGCAGCGGGTCGCGTTCCTGCAGCGGGTAGAGGTCCAGCACCAGCCGGTGCTTGTACGCCGCCACGGGCTGCAGCGTGAAGACCTGCGGCGCCACCGCCTGCTTGAGGTCAAGCACGATGCGCACCACGCGGGGCTGGTTCTGGCCCACGCGCAGGCCTTCGATGTAGGGGTCGTCGGCCCGCACCTTGCCCAGCAGCTCGCGCAGCCCCGGGCTGAGGTCGAGGTCATCGACGTCGATCACCAGGCGGTCCGGTCCGCTGACGAGGCTGTGCCGCGCGACGAGGGGGCGGTCGGACTCGATGGTGATGCGGGTGTAGTCCTGCGCCGGCCAGATGCGCACGGCGACGATGGTGGCAAGACCTGGCCCCGCCAGCAGCTGCGTTGGCGCCTGCAGCAGGAGCGCGAGGCCGCCCATGCGGCGCAGGGTGCTGCGGCGGGAGCTCGTCACGGGCGGCCTCGTCATGGGCGCGCCTCCGGTCCCAGGCTTGCCAGCAGGCTGACGCCGCGCGGCGTGCATGCCTCCAGGCGCAGCCGGCGGGCGTCGTCCTCGGCGATGTCCAGGTGCAGGGCGAGGTCGGGCACGGGCAGCATGCCGGCGGCCTTCTCGGGCCATTCCGAGAGCTTGAGCCCGGGGCTGGTGAAGATCTCGCGGAAGCCGGCATCCTCCCACTCGCGCGGGTCGCCGAAGCGGTAGAAGTCGAAGTGGCTCACCACGCCCCGGCCGCCGTGCTCGGCGAGGTCATAGCTTTCCATGACGGCGTAGCTGGGGCTCTTGATCCGGCCCTGCACGCCCAGGGCGCGCAGCAGGTGGCGCACCAGGGTGGTCTTGCCGGCGCCCAGGGTGCCGTGCAGCTCGATGGAGGCGTCCAGCAGCTCCGGAGCCCGTGCCAGGTCTTGCGCAAAGCGTTCGCAGGCGGCCTCGTCGGGCCAGCGCAGCTCGCGGGTTTCTAGAATGGCCAAATGCAGCAAACTCCCCAGATGTCTCTCGACCCCCAGGCGGTCATGCAGGAATTGCAGGCCTGGGCGCATGAGCTGGGATTCTCACAGATTGGCGTGGCCGACATCGACCTCAGCAGTGCCGAGGCGGGCCTGCTTGCCTGGCTGGAGGCCGGATTCCACGGCAGCATGCACTACATGGCCAGCCACGGCCTCAAGCGGGCGCGCCCGGCCGAGCTGGTGCCCGGCACCGTGCGGGTGCTGACCGCCCGCATGGACTACCTGCCCGCCGCCCTGGGTCCTGAATGGCGCCGTCTGGAATGGCAGGGGCTCTCGGACCCGATGCGCGCCCAGGTCTCGCTCTACGCCAGGGGCCGCGACTACCACAAGGTGCTGCGCCAACGCCTTCAGCAGCTGGCGGACCGGCTGGCGAAGCGGGTGGGGCCGCTGGGGCATCGCGTGTTCACCGACTCCGCCCCCGTGCTGGAGGTGGAGCTCGCCGCGCGCTCCGGTCTGGGCTGGCGCGGCAAGCACACGCTCACGCTCTCTCGGGATGCCGGCTCGCTGTTCTTCCTGGGCGAGATCTACATCGACCTGCCCTTGCCCCTGAGCGCGCCCGCGCCCGCCCACTGCGGGCAGTGCCAGGCCTGCCTCGACGTCTGCCCTACGCAGGCCATCGTGGCGCCGTACCGGGTGGATGCGCGACGGTGCATCTCCTACCTCACCATCGAGCACGACGGCGCGATCCCCCCTGAGCTGCGCCCGCTGCTGGGCAACCGCATCTACGGCTGCGACGATTGCCAGCTCGTGTGCCCCTGGAACAAGTTCGCGCAGCGCAGCCCGGTACCGGACTTCGACACCCGTGCGCACTTCTCGGCGCCGGGCCTGCTGCAGCTGTGGGGCTGGGACGAGGCCGAGTTCCTGCGCCGCACGGAGGGCTCGGCCATCCGCCGGATCGGGCATTGGCGCTGGCGCCGGAACCTGTCGGTGGCCATGGGCAACGCGCTGAGGCAAGACCTGGCCCCGGGCGACCGGCAGGCGCTGATGTCGGCACTGGCTGCCGCGCTCGACGTGGCAACAGCCGGAGGCGATGAGGTGCTCGCCGAGCACCTGCGCTGGGCTATGGCGCCAGCCGCGCCTGCACCAGCAGCCACAGGGGCAGGCTGATCATGCCCAGCAGGGTGGACAGGGTGATGAGGCCGGCCACGAAGGGCCCGTTGCCGCCCATGCGCACGGCCAGCACGTAGCTGCTGGAGGCCGTCGGCAGGGCCGCGAAGGCCATCAGCAGCAGGGCCTGGGCCTGCGGAAGGGCGAGGGCGTGGATCAGCGCGAGCGCGACGAGCGGCAGGGCGCCATGGCGGATGAAGAGCAGGGCGCCTGCCAGCCCCGGCGCATCGCGCAGCGCCCCGAAGCGAAGACCCGCCCCGACGGCCATCAGCCCGAGCGGCAGGGCCGCCACGCCGATCTTCTGCAGGCTCACGGCGGCCGGCTCGGGCAGGCGCAGGCCGCTCAGGTTCGCCACGAGCCCCAGCACCGTGCTGACGATCAGGGGGTTGCGGGTCAGCTCGCGCAGGTAGCCATGCCCGCCGTGCCGGGCCAGCGGCCATACCGCCGCCACATTGGCCAGGGGCACGCACAGCGCGATCAGCAGGGCGATCCAGGCCACGCCCTGTGCGCCCTGCAGTCGTTCGGCCAGCGCGAGCGCGACGAAGGAGTTGAAACGGAAGGCGATCTGTGCGCCCGAGGCATGGTTCTGCGCATGCATGCCGGGCCACAGGCGCAGCGCGTAGGACAGGGCCACCCCCGACAGCAGCACGGCCACGCCCGCGCCCGCGAGCGCCAGCGTCTCGCCCGGCTGCAGCTGGCTGCGGGAGATCGAGTTGAAGAGCAGGACCGGGAACAGCAGGTAGTACACGAGCCGCTCCACGCTGGCCCACACCGCGCGGTCCAGCGAGGTCCAGCGGCACAGGCCGAAGCCGGCGGCAATGAGCAGGAGGTCTGGCAGCAGCAGGAGCAGGTCAGGCATGCGTGCAGTGTGCCAGCCAGAGGCGTCGCGCCGCTGACACCGTGGTGCGGGAGTGCAGGCGCCACGGGCACCCAAGACGGTGACGGCGGCCTATCATTCCGCACGTCTGCTTTCCATGACGCTTGCCATGCCGCCCTTTTCCGACAGTACCGATGGATATGCGCAGTCCCGCTTCCCGATGCATGGGCGGGTGTGGGTCCAGACGGAGGGGCCGCTGCTGCTGAACGTTGCGGATGGGCCCTTCAACCGGGAGCTGGTGCTGGCCCTTGGATCCCTGCTGGCCACGCGCATTCCGGAGATGCAGGCCCAGGGGCCGTGGGTGCTGCTGGCCGTGATCCGGCACAGCACGCTGGCCACCGATGAGGCGTTGGCCGCCTTCACGGACATGCTGCTGCACATCGCCGCCGCAGGGCGAGCCCCCCGCGCCGTGGCCCATGTGACGGCGTCTGACGTGGAAGGTGTCGGCCTGATGGACGTGCCGATGGCGCGCTGCTTCGAGGCGGCCGGCATTCCATTTGCCTGCTTTCGCGATGAGCTTCCCGCACGTGCCTGGCTGGCCGGGCGGCTTGCCGGCTGACGGCTGTGCGCTCGTGGGCCGCCGGGGTCAGACCTTCGAGTCCAAGGGCTTCTGCCTCGCTTAGACTGGGACATTCCTTCAGCAGGACAACGAAAGGAACTCCATGAGCCGTCGCACGATTCTCAAGCACATTCCCCTGGCCCTGGCGGCCCTTGCGTTGCCGGGTGTCGCCCTGGCGCAGGGCTATCCCACGAAGCCGGTCAAGCTGGTCGTGCCTTTCGCACCAGGCGGCACGACGGACATCGTGGCCCGCGTGGTGGCCGAGAAGATCAACGGCCCGCTGGGCCAGACCATGGTCGTCGAGAACAAGGCCGGTGGCGGTGGCAAGGTCGGGGCGAACGAGACGGCCAAGGCCACGCCGGACGGCTACGCGCTGGGCATGGCGACGGTCTCCACCACGGCGGCCAACCCGGCCATCGATCCCAAGATCCCCTACAACCCGCTGACCGACTTCACGCCCATCATCAATGTGGCGGCCACGCCCAACATCATCGCCGTGCACCCGAGCTTCCCGGCGCGGGACTACAAGGGCTTCCTCGCCGAGCTGAAGAAGAACCCGGGCAAGTACAGCTACGCGACCTCGGGCACCGGTGGCATCGGGCATCTGCAGATGGAGCTGTACAAGTCGCTGGCAGGCGTGTTCGTGCTCCATATCCCCTACCGTGGCGCCGGCCCGGCCCTGAATGACACGGTGGCAGGCCAGGTGCCGATGATCTTCGACAACCTGCCCTCGGCGCTGCCCTTCATCAAGGACGGCCGCCTCATTCCCATCGTCGTGGCAGCGCCACAGCGCCTGGCCCAGCTGCCGCAGGTGCCGACGTTCAAGGAGGTGGGCCTCGAGCCCGTCAACCGCATGGCCTACTACGGCATCTACGGGCCCAAGGGCCTGCCGAAGGACGTGGTCGACAAGGTCAGCACCGCCGTCAAGAAGACGCTGGAGCTGCCGGACGTGCGCAAGCGCATCGAGGACACCGGTTCCATCATCGTGGCCAACACGCCGGAGCAGTTCGCCGCCCAGATCAAGGCCGAGTACGAGGTCTACAAGAAGGTGGTCGAGACCCAGAAGCTCAAGCTGGACTGAGCGGGCCCGTGCCGCCGTCCGTCAAGCGCAAGCCGGCCGTCTCTCGCGGGGCCGCGGCCGAGGTGCCGCACAGTGCGGCGCGCCGGGCCAGTGCCCAGGCAGCCGAGCTCTTCCTCGAGACGCTGTGGCTGGAGGACGGCCTGTCCGCCGCCACGCGCCAGGCTTATGGGCGCGACCTGGCCCTGCTGGCGGACTGGCTCGATGCCGAGCTGTCGCGCAGTCTCGACGAGGCCAGCCAGGCGGACCTGCAGGCCTACATCGCGGCGCGTCACGAGGGCAGCAAGCCCAGCAGCGCCAACCGGCGCCTGAGCTGCTTCAAGCGCTACTACCGCTGGGCCTTGCGCGAGGCGCGGCTGCGGCAAGACCCGACCCTGCAGCTGCTGCCCTCGCATCGCCTGCAGCGCAGCATCAAGACGCTCACGCAAGCGCAGGTCGAGGCCCTGCTGCAGGCGCCAGACGTCGACGAGACGTTCGGTTTGCGGGACCGCGCCATGCTGGAGCTGATGTATGCCAGCGGGCTGCGGGTGAGCGAGCTCGTCGAGCTCAAGACGCTGCACGTCGGCCTGAAGGAAACCGCGATGCGGGTCATGGGCAAGGGCAGCAAGGAGCGACTCCTGCCTTTCGGCGAGGAGGCGCGGGACTGGCTCGTGCGCTATCTGCGGGATGCGCGACCGCAGCTCGCGGCCGGCCAGCAGCCGGAGGCGCTGTTCCTGAACCGCTACGGCGAAGCGCTGAGCCGGCAGATGTTCTGGCGCCTCGTCAAGAAGTACGCCGTGCAGGCGGGCATCCGGCAGAGCATCTCGCCGCACACCCTGCGCCATGCCTTTGCGACGCACCTGCTGAACCACGGGGCCGACCTGCGCGCCGTCCAGCTGCTGCTGGGGCATGCGGACCTCTCGACCACGCAGATCTACACGCACGTGGCGCGGGAGCGTCTCAAGGCGCTGCACGCGCAGCACCATCCGCGCGGCTGAAGGCGGGGAGAGCCGGGGTCAGGTCTTGCCCATGGCCCGCGCGCCGGTCAGCGCACCGGCAGCGGGGAGGGCGGCTTGATCTCCTCCAGGCAGATCATCGAGCGCACATCGGCCACGCCGGGCAGCTGCATGAGCTTGTCCGTGAGGAATTGCGAGAGCGACTTGAGATCGCCGGCCACGACCTTCAGCAGATAGTCGCAGTCCCCCGAGACCGTGTGGCATTCGAGAATCTCCGGGAAGGCCTTGAGCAGCGCCTCGATGTCCCGCACGCGGACGAAGGCCTGCGCCTCGATGTTGAGGCTCACGAAGGCGGTCACGCCCAGGCCCAGGGACTGCGGCTCCACGTCGGCCCGGTAGCCGCGCAGCACGCCCCGCTCCTCGAGGGCGCGGACGCGGCGAAAGCACTGCGGTGCTGAGAGCTGCACGCGGGCGGCGAGGTCCACATTGGCTATGCGCCCCTCGCGCTGAAGGATCTCCACGATGCGGCAATCCAGAGTGTCGAGCGGCGTGTTGGGCATGGGAGCGCGGGAGGAGGTGGAGCGTGCGCCCGGATGATCGCAGCCTGCTTCCCGTGAGGATGGCACGTGAGCTAGTGGTTAACCCGAGGTTTGACGAGGAATCTCGCCGACAATAGCGCCCCATGGACCACAGCTTTCTCTCCGCCCTGATCCTGCTCCTGCTGGTGCTGGATCCACTGGGCAGTCTCCCCATCTTCATTCCCATCATGCGCGGCGTGCCCAAGGAGCGGCGTGTCAAGGTGGCCCTGCGCGAGGTCAGCATCGCCTTCCTCGTGCTCATCGCCTTCATGTTCCTTGGCGACGGCTTCCTGCGCGTGATGCACCTGTCGGAGCGTTCGTTGGAAGTGGCCGGCGGCGTGATCCTGCTCATCATCGCCATGCGGATGATCTTTGGCAGCTCGGGCGACTCGGCCTATGGCCTGGAGCCTGGGCGCGAGCCGCTGATCTTTCCGCTGGCGGTGCCGCTGCTGGCCGGGCCGTCCGCCATGGCCACGGTGCTGCTGCTGGCCTCGCGCCAGCCGGACCGCATCCTGGAGTGGATCGGCGCCTTGACCGCCGCCATGCTGATCTCGGGGCTCACGCTGATCCTCGCGGACCGCATCCGCAAGCTGCTGGGCGATTCCGTCGTCTCGGCCATCGAGAAGCTGATGGGCCTGGTGCTGACGGCGATCGCGGTGGAGATGGTGCTGGCCGGGCTGAAGCGCTACTTCATCGGCGGGCTGTGACGCCCGCCTGAGGGGGCGTCCCGGGGGGGGCCGTGGACGACCGCCCGGTGGCCGTGATGACCGTCGTCTCGTGACCCGCCGGCGCCGCTGGCACCGCCAACGGGCCGTGGCTGTCGCGCAGCGGGCGTCATGGCGGGGGAAGGGGTGGACGGGCGGCCGTTGCCACGGCGTTGTGCCGACAGATCCGCTACACGCTGCTTGAGTACACGCTGCTGGAGCGCAGGCCGCTTGAGTACAGGCGGGCTCGTCAGCGAGCCGCGACCGGCAGGGGGCCTCGGCTGGAGGCTCGATGAGCGAACTGGACGCCCGGCATGGCCTGGAGCTGGCGGAGGGGCTCGTCGATGCCGAAGGGGGCCTCCACCTCGATGGTGTAGATGGTGGCCATCGCGGGGTTGTCCGTGCCTGGGAACACGACATTGGCGCGGGCCCGCTGGGCTCGATGGGACGTCACGAGGTCCTCGCAGAACTTCGTGAAGACGCGATGCCAGAGGCTCTGAGACTTGACCGGAGAGCCGTTCTCAAGGACCTTGACAGTGATGGTCTCTTGCTGCATAGGCCGTGCGCTGGGAATCGACAGATTGTACTGCTAGGCGTTTGAAAGGACGAAGGGGCCCTTCCAATGCACGCAGCCGTAGCCCAGATCATCGGTCTTTCCTGTCTGGCCGGGGCATCGCTCGATGGGGATGTTGTCACGGATCGTGGCAGCGGGTGGGGGGCCGGGATGCCCGGCGGCGACCCGCGCGGCCATGGCGGTCACGAACGGGGTGGCCATCGACGTGCCCGAGCAAGGGGCATATCCCGACTTCTTCTTGAAGAGCGAACTGGCTTTCGTCGGCGCGGTGGACCAGATGTCCACGCCGGGAGCCACCAGCGAGAGGTGGGGGCCGGCATTGCTGAAGTCGGCCCGAGCCCCCTGGTCGTCAATGGCCCCCACCGCCAGCACGCCGGGCAGATTGGCCGGGTAGTTGGGGTAGTCGCCGTCATCTCCGTCATTGCCGGACGCGGCGATCACCAGCGCGCCGCTGTTGAGCCCCTGCTGGATGATCAGCTCCTCCGCGGGGTCGTGGTCGGGGCCACCGAGGCTGAGGTTGACGATCTTCGCCCGTGCGAGCGCGGCACCCAGTGCGCGGTAGTAGTCCGTGGCGCTGTACTTGACGCCAATGCCCTTGAACACGTGCAGCCGCGCATTGCAGGCGCCCTTCATGCCGCCAGGTGGCTGACCCGTGGCGGCGATGATGCCGCAGACATGGGTGCCATGCCCTTGGACGTCGTCCTCGGATTCGTCCTGGCAGAAGTTGACGTAAGCATCGATCGCGTTCACGAGATCAGGATGCGCGCGATCGACGCCGGTGTCGACGACGGCGACGGCGATGTCCGAGGCGTCCACCGCATCGGCGTCCACGGCCACGTACTGCATGCCCCAGTGCGACATGCTCGACGACTGGGCTCCCATGTCCGCACCGGGGGAGCGCGCCAGCACGCCCCGGGGCGGCGCGACGTAGACGGTGGCCGCGCCCATGTCGTCCGACAGCGTTTCGAGGACCTCGCGCGTCTGTGCCTCGCCCAGCGTCTTGACGGTATAGACCTTGGGCAGGACGAGCGAGACGGCCTTGGCCTGCCGGTCGGACTTGCGGACCGGCTGGAGGTCCAGCTGGAAGTTCGGCTGGAAGTTCGCCTGGAAGACCGGCTCGGCCCGGCCGTCGTCCAGGAGCGCCTGCAGCGCCGGACCGATCGCCTCGACAGCCGCCGGGCTCCGGCCTGATCGCGGCCGGGGCGGCATCAGGACCACCACCTCATGACTCCACCTGGATGCCGGCTTTTCCATGACGTTCTCCCTTGTGGGGGCGCATATTGCCTGGGTGGACGCGTCTTGTGAAGGACCGCACCTCTCCCTGAGTCCTCAGGGCTGCGGATGATCCCCGGCAGCCTCCCACGGGCCCAGGGGCGCCGGACGGCTGAATGGAAAAGGCCGGCGGGAGATGGCTCCGGCCGGCCCCAGGGTCTGGATGAACGCTTCGGCTACTTCTTGGTGTCCTGCTGCAGCGCCCGCAGCACCGCATCGTTCGGATCTTCGGCAGCGCCGCTGCCTGCCGATGCCGGCGCGCTGGCCGCCTCCGGCGCGAAGAGCTTGCTGGCATCGTCGGCGCTCATGCCGTCCTTGCCCTTGTCGCCGTCCTTGCCGGTGTCCATGCCCTGCAGCAGCTGCGTGGCCTGGTCCATGTCCACGGGCTTCTCCTTGTCCAGGAAGGCGGTCACGGTGACCGGGAAGAAGATCACGATGGCCACGAGGATCAGCTGCATGAACACCCAGGGGATGGAGCCCATGTAGATGTCGCTGGACTCGACCTTTCTCGGGAGCGAGCCCTGCTTGAAGAGGGTGTCCGAGATGCCGCGCAGGTAGAAGAGTGCGAAGCCGAAGGGCGGGTGCATGAAGCTGGTCTGCATGTTCACGCAGAGCATCACGCCGAACCAGACGAGGTCGATGCCCATCTTGTCGGCCACCGGGCCCAGCAGCGGCAGGATGATGAAGGCGATCTCGAAGAAGTCGAGGAAGAAGGCCAGGAAGAAGATGAAGATGTTGACCACCACCAGGAAGCCGACCTGGCCGCCGGGAAGGGTGGACAGCATGTGCTCGATCCAGTGGCCGCCCTCGACGCCCTGGAACACCAGCGAGAAGGTGCGCGAGCCGATCAGGATGAACACCACCATGGCGGTGATGCGCATCGTGCCCATCATGGTGCCCTTGACGAGCGGCCAGTTCAGGCGACCATGCAGGGCGGCCAGCACGAAGGCGCCCACCGCGCCCATGGCACCGGCTTCCGTCGGGGTGCAGATGGCGGTGTCGATGCCCGGGAGGCCGCCCATCGAGCCCAGCACCGCGAAGATCAGCACGGCCGAGGGGACGATGCCGCGCAGGCACTTGCGCCACAGGGCCCAGCCCTGCAGGGTGCGGGCTTCCTTGGGCACGCCGGGCACGTGCTCCGGCTTGATGCGGGACAGTGCGAAGGTGTAGAGCGCAAAGATCAGCACCTGGATGATGGAGGGGCCCCAGGCGCCCTTGTACATGTCGCCCACCGGCCGGCCGAGCTGGTCTGCCAGCACGACAAGCACGAGCGAGGGCGGCACCAGCTGCGTGATCGTGCCCGAGGCCGCGAGTACCCCGGTGGCATAGCGCATGTTGTAGCCGTAGCGCATCATCACGGGCAGCGAGATCATGGCCATCGCGATGACCTGGCCGGCCACGGTGCCGGTGATGGCGCCGAGGATGAAGCCCACGATGATCACCGAGTAGCCCAGGCCGCCACGCACGGGGCCGAAGAGCTGACCCATGGAGTCGAGCATGTCCTCGGCGAGGCCGCACTTCTCGAGCAGCGCGCCCATCAGCGTGAAGAAGGGAATGGCCAGCAGCAGGTCGTTGCTGAGGATGCCGAAGACGTTCTGCGGCAGGGCCGCCATGAACTCGGGCGGGAACCAGCCCTGGCTGATGGCGAAGAGACCGCAGCCGAGGCCCAGCGCGGCGAGCGAGAACGCCACGGGGAAGCCGATCAGCATGATGACGATCAGCCCCGCGAACATCAGGGGCGGGAATTGCTCCATGCTGATCATTGCAGGGGCCTCTCGTAGTGGGTGTCCATGTTGTAGCGGTGGCTGAGCCAGCCGATGCGCTTGATGATCTCGGCCACGCCCTGCAGCCACACGAGCGCGAAGCCCAGCGGGAGCATCAGCACGGCGGGCCAGCGGATCAGGCCGCCGGCATTGCTGGAGACCTCACCGCTGACGAGCAGCTTGTGGACGTAGGGCATGAAGCCCAGGGCGGAGAGGGTGTCTTCCGGGCGCATGCCGGTCGTGAGCTTGCCCACGAACAGCCCCCAGGACAGCCAGGCCATGTAGCCGATGACCGGCAGCAGGAAGACGGTGAGGCCGAAGAGGTCGACCAGCACCTTGGCCTTGCCGCTCAGGCGGCTGTAGACCAGGTCGACCCGCACGTGCTCGTTGATGCGCAGGACCTGCGCGGCGCCCAGCATCACGCAGGCGGCAAACAGGTACCACTGGATCTCGAGAAAGGCATTCGAGCTGTAGTCGAAGGCGTAGCGGACGACGGCGTTGGCCGCACTGATGAGGCAGGACAGCAGCACGCCCCACTCGGCAAGGGTGCCGAAGCGGTCGTTGAGTCTGTCGATGGCCTCCGCAAAGGCAATCAAGGCGTTCATGGGCAGTTCCTGGGCAAAGGGCGAGGGCGGTGGGCCCTGCCGGCTTGCCCGGACTGTATCGATTGCCCGCTGAACGCTGCCTGAATTCAGGCAGGGATGAGGGAAAGCCCCGAGGAGGTCTTCCTGCGGCGGGAGGATCAGCCCTGGGTCGCGGCGACGAAGAGCTTGGTGCAGCGGGCGCCCGAGCGGCAGAACGCGAGCACAGGGCCGGGCAGGGTCGCGAGCAGTTCGCGGAAGGCCGCGATCTCTTCGGGGGTCTGATAACCGCCCTGCACCGGCAGATGGGCGTACTGCAGGCCGGCCGCTGCCGCGGCGGCGGCCATGCTGGTACTGCTGGGCTGGCCGGGGCCGCCTTCACCGTCAGGACGGTTGTTGATCACGCTGCGAAAGCCCGCAGCGGCGGCTTCGGCCATGGCCGTCGGTTCCAGCTGAGGGGCAACGGCGAAGTCGGGCGTCAGGGGATTGAGCGGCAGGGTCATGGCAGTGCTTTCGTGGGAGGGGACGGAGGCCGGGCCGGCCGAGCGCATCGCGTGATGGCGCCGGGCGGCCCTTGACGCGTCAGGGGGCCAGTGCCTTCTTGACGGCGGCGGAGACCAGGCCCATGTCGGCCTTGCCGGCGAGCTGCGTCTTGACGGCGCCCATCACCTTGCCCATGTCACCCGGGCCCTTGGCGCCGAGCTCGGCCACGATGGCGTTCACGGCGGTCTGGATCTCGGCTTCGCTCAGGCGCGCCGGCAGATAGGCCTCGAGCACCACGACCTCGGCGGCCTCCTTGTCGGCCAGATCCTGGCGCGCGGCGGCCGTGTATTGCGAGATGGCATCCTTGCGCTGCTTGATGAGCTTGTCGACGATGCCCACCAGCATCACGTCGTCCACCTCCACGCGCTCGTCCACTTCCTTCTGCTTGACGGCGGCCAGCAGCATGCGGATGGTCGAGAGCTTCTCGGCTTCCTTGGCGCGCATGGCGGCCTTCATGTCTTCGGTGATGCGTTCTTTGAGGGTCATGATGGGGACTCGTGGAAAGGGGCGGGCCCTGGGCGGGTGGCGATCGGGAGGATCGTGCCGATGCCGCAAAAAGCCGTGCCGGAATGGAAAAAGCCCGCGACAGCGTCCTGCGCGGGCTTTGTTGAAGGGACCGAAGCCCCCTCAGCAGCGTATGGACGCCTGACGGCGCCAGAAAACGAGAAGCTCAGTACAGCTTCTTGGGCAGCTGCATGCTGCGCACGCGCTTGTAGTGACGCTTGACGGCGGCAGCCTTCTTGCGCTTGCGCTCGGCAGTGGGCTTTTCGTAGAACTCACGAGCACGCAGCTCGGTGAGCAGGCCCAGCTTTTCGATGGTGCGCTTGAAGCGGCGCAGGGCCACGTCGAACGGCTCGTTTTCTTTGACGCGAATGGTGGTCATGAAGCAATAGTTCCTTCAAGGTGCGCTCGGTGTTCGCCTGAACTGCCCCTGACCAGGATTGGCCAGTGAGCGCTCTGAAGCGGAAGTATCCGGAGTCCGCTTCCGAATCGACGCGCGGGTTTGCTAGCAAAGACCGGGATTATAGCCACAGATTTTGCTGACTGCCACTATTGCAGTCTTTGTACTGCATTTTCCTGTTCAACCCACGCGCTGGGCGGCCGCCAGGGCCTGCTGGCGGGCCAGTGCGCCCTGGGCACAGGCGTGGGCGCTGGCCCAGGCCCACTGGAAGTTGTAGCCACCCAGCCAGCCCGTCACGTCGACCACCTCGCCAATGAAGAAGAGGCCTGGCTGGCGACGGCTCTCGAGCGTCTGGGAGCTCAGCTCCCGCGTGCTCACGCCGCCCCGCATGACCTCGGCCTTCTTCCAGCCTTCGTCGCCCGCTGGCGTGAGCTGCCACTGCTTGAGGCTGCGGGCGAGCGTCTCGAGATCCTTGTCCCGGCATTCGGCCATCGGACGACTGCCGTCGAGCCCCTGCTGCTTCAGCCAGGTCTGGGACAGGCGGGCGGGCATCCATTCGCCGAGCACATTGCCCAGCTGCTTGCGGCTGTTGCCCTTGGCCTCGCGCAGCGCGGCGGCGAGGTCGAGCGAGGGCAGCAGGTCGATCTCGATGGGCTGGCCGGGCTGCCAGAAGCTGGAGATCTGCAGGATGGCGGGGCCGCTGAGCCCGCGGTGGGTGAAGAGCAGGTCTTCCAGGAAGCGGGTGCGCTGCTTGCCCTGGCCGGCGCTGACGACCACCTCCAGCGACAGTCCGGACAGCTCCGCAAAGGGCGCCCAGCTCTCGGCGGAGAAGGTCAGCGGGACCAGGGCCGGGCGCGGTGTCACCACCTCGTGGCCGAATTGCTGGGCGAGCCGCAGGCCGAAGTCGCTGGCGCCGATCTTGGGCACGGGGAGGCCGCCGCAGGCCACCACCAGGGAGGGCGCCCGGACCGTGCCCTGGCTGGTCTCGAGCTCGAAGCCGTCTGCCAAGGCATGGACGGCCGCGACGGTGCAGGGCTGCCAGCGCTGCACACCGACGGCCTCGCACTCGTCCTTGAGCATCTGGATGATGCGCTCGCTGCCGTCGTCGCAGAACAGCTGGCCGCGGTGCTTCTCGTGGAAGCCGATGCCATGCTTCTGCAGCAGGGCGATGAAGTCCTGCGGCGTGTAGCGGGCGAGGGCGGAGCGGCAGAAGTGAGGGTTCTCCGACAGATAGTTGGCCGGGCCCGCTTCGCGGTTGGTGAAGTTGCATCGCCCGCCGCCGGAAATGCGGATCTTCTCTGCCAGCCGGGGCGCATGGTCGATCAGCAGCACGCGCAGGCCCAGCTGGCCCGCCTGGGCGGCACAGAAGAGGCCGGCGGCACCGGCACCAATGATGAGGAGATCGACGTCAGGAGAAGCAGGCATGAGGCAGGAATGGGGCGGCAGGGCGCGATGGGAAGTGCCGGATTCTCGCCGCAGTCGGCCGGGTGGCGGCCAGTCGTCGGCAAGGGGCGCCGGCGCCGATGCGGATCGGCAGTCCGTCTGCACGGTGGCACCAGGGTTGCCCGGCCTGGCCCAGAAACGGGGGCAAAGCGTGACGGAAGAGACGCGCCGGGCAGGCCCGGATGTGACTTACGGCGCCTTTCCTCGCGCCCCTGACGAGAAGGATGACCCAAATAGGGGGCAGGCGTCGCCGCCAAGCGGTCTGGTTTTGGCTACCATGCGCGGAGCTTTCGCTGACCGGTTGCGCTGACTGCCCAAGGGGTGGGGCCGGCCGGTCGTCCAGACCCCCGTACAGTGGCGGGCCGGGCCGGCAGGGGCGAGCAGTCAAAGAGGCGAGAAGGCTTTCAAGGCATGGACATTCAATCGGCGAACGCACAGGGCATGGCAGGTCGCCCGGGCAGCCTGCAGGACTGGCTGCAGGTGCAGGGCCTGCCCGATGGTGGCGCAGCCGGCGCGCTGCTGAGCCTCGCCGAGCCGCTGGGCGCCTTCCTGGCGGTCAAGTCCCTGGCCACCGGCCGTTACGTGTATGCCAGTGCCGGGCTGGACCGCCTGTTCGAGCGCACCGAATCCTCCCTGGTCGGCAGCAGCGACGTCGACCTCATGCGCGGTGACGAGATGCAGGCCATGCGTCGCGTCGAGCAGGCCGTCATGGCGCAGCGCACGGTGGTGGTCAGCGAGCACCGGCTCGAGCTGGGCGGCCGCCGGCGCGACTTCATGGTCACGCGGGTGCCCCTGGGATCGGATCACATCATGTCGATGTGGTCCGAGCGGACGGAAGAGAAGCACCGGGAGTCCCACCTGCAGCGGGCGCTGCAGCAGATCGAGCAGCAGCAAAAGGCCATGGAGCAGCTGCGGCGCGAGTCCGAGAAGGGCAGCGGCCGCGATGACACGTCCGGGCTGTACCTGCGGGCGCAGTTCGACGACCAGCTGCTGCGCGAGATCGACCTTTCCACACGCGAGCACAGGGAATTCGCCCTGGTGCTGATCTCGCTGGACCCGTTGCCGGCCGAGGCGCGGCATCTGCAGGACGAAGCCCAGCAGCGCATGCTCGAGGGACTCGGCCGCATGCTGCGGGCCAACACGCGTGCAATGGACGCCGCCTGTCGCGTCGGCGAGCAGCTGTTCGCTGTGCTGCTGTCGGGCGTCGGGCTGGCCACGGCCCATGCCCGCATGGAGCAGCTGCGCCGCCAGTGCGTGAGCCAGATCATCGTGGTGCAGGGCATGGACCTGAGCCTGTCGCTGTCCATGGGCGTGGCGAGCTTTCCGCACACGGCCTCGCGCCAGGAGGAGTTGCTGGGGGCGGCGCAGTCGGCCATCCAGGAGGCTCAGCGCCGGGGCGGCAACCAGGTCGTGCTGGCGCCCATTCCCTTCGGCAGTCAGGCCTGAACGAGGCCCGCGGTCTCCGGGCCCTTGTTGGGTTGAAGGGGTTTGCCGGTGGATGCTGGCAGATGCCGCCAGATCACGGCCGCAGCAGCGGCCGTTCCCCGCACGTCGCCGCCGCGGCGCGCACTCAGCGAGGGGCTTGCGCCAGCACCTGCAGCACGGCCGCCCATTCCTCCGGGCTGACGGGCGTGATGGACAGGCGGCTGCCGGGCTGAAGCACTCGCAGGGTCGAGAGCGCGGCCGTCTGGCGCATCTCCGCGAGGCTCAGCAGGCGCGTCTTGCGGGTGAAGCGCACGTCCACGTGCACCCAGCGAGGCGCTGCAGGCGAGGACTTGGCGTCGAAGTAGGGGCTGCCGGCATCGAACTGGCTGGCGTCCGGATAGGCGGCGCTGCAGACCTCGGCCACGCCGGCGATGCCGGGCTGCGGGCAGGACGAGTGGTAGAACAGCACGCCGTCGCCCGGGCGCATGTCGTCACGCATGAAGTTGCGGGCCTGGTAGTTGCGCACGCCGATCCAGGGGACCGTCTGTGCGGGCGCCGCGGCGAGGTCATCAATGGAGCACTCGTCCGGCTCCGATTTCATCAGCCAGTAGTTCATCGGCCTCGTGTTCATGGGCGACAGGTCCATCGGCAAGGGCATCAGGGACCGGCGAGCCCGGCAGCCGGCCGGCACTTGGTGTCCAGCAGGGCGGGCCGGCGGGGGGGCGCAGCACGGGAGCGGCAGGGAGCCGGCGCTGCGCCAGGGGAAGAAGGTGTCCGCCGCGAGCCGTGAGCCGCATTCCTGAACCCAGGGGATTCAGGTGGGCGAGGTCAGCCAGGCTTCGGGTTCATCTGACGCGAGACGATCACACCAGCGAGGCGATGTTCCAAGCCCATGCTCAGAGAGCATCGGTTCAAGGAAATATAAGACTCACGCGAACGCAACGGACGCCGCCATTCTAGGCCCAGCGGCGCTGCGTTCAGAGCAGTTGCCCATCCTGCGCAAGGGCTTCGTCGAGTCTTTTGATGAGGCCATCCAGATCGGGTAGGGCGCCTTGCGACGCGGCGGGCGCACCCGCGGTGCCACTGGCACGGGCGGCGGGCTGCTCGGCCAGCTGGTAGGCCAGGTTCAGCGCCGCCAGCACGGCAATGCGCTCGCGGGCCTTGATGCGGCCGGCGTCGCGGATGCCGCACATCTCGCGGTCCACCTGCGCCACGGCCTTGCCGAGCGCGGCTTCGCCGCCTTCGGGGCAGCCCAGCAGGTAGCTCTGGCCCATGATGGTCACTTCCATCTGCTTCATGGCGCGTTCTTCTCCGATTCGAGCGGCAGGCGATCCAGCAGGGCGTCGATGCGGGCCCGGGCGGCGTTGAGGCGGGAGCGCATGCCGTCGCGCTCCTGGGTCAGGGCACGGACCTGCTCCTCGAGCAGGGCATTGGTCCGGGTCAGCTCGTCGTGACGCAGGAGGAGCCTCTCCACCCGGTCAACAAGGTCGGTGATGCTTGGCATGGCTGGCTGTGACGATCTCGCCTACTGGTGATGGGCCATTGTAGGGGCCGGCGTGGCCCCGGCTCAGGCCAGCGCGCGGCCCTCGTCGCAATCGACCCGCACGCTGCACTGCGCGCACAGCGGGCGCCGGGCCTGACAGACGTAGCGTCCGTGTAGGATGAGCCAGTGGTGGGCGTCCACCAGAAAGGCCGCCGGGACCCGCCTCAGCAGGCCTTGCTCGACCGCCAGCGGTGTCTTGCCCGGCGCGAGCCCGGTGCGGTTGCTGACCCGGAAGATGTGGGTGTCCACGGCCATGGTCGGTTCACCGAAGGCGACGTTCAGCACCACATTGGCCGTCTTGCGGCCGACGCCAGGCAGGGCCTCCAGGGCCTCGCGGCTGCGCGGCACCTCGCCGCCATGCTGTTCGACCAGGATCCGGCAGGTCGCGAGCAGGTTCTTCGCCTTGGTCCGGTACAGGCCGATGGTCTTGATCGCGTCGGCGAGGCCGGCCTCGCCCAGGGCCAGGATCTTCGCCGGCGTGTTGGCCTGCGCGAAGAGCCGGCGGGTCGCCTTGTTGACGCCGACGTCCGTGGCCTGTGCGGACAGCAGCACGGCGGCCAGACATTCGAAGACGCTGGCGTACTCGAGCTCGGTCTGCGGCGCCGGGTTGGCCGCCCGCAGGGTCTGGAAAAAGTGCAGGACTTGGGCGTCGTTCATGGCGCGATTGTGGTTCATCTGAGGACGGGAACCGGGTCGGCTCGGCGAGAATGCGGCACGCGTCCACCCGGAGCGCCTTCAACTGCCCGCATGAGTTCTGCCCCGACATCCGCCCCATCGTCCTCGAGCGCCGCGCCCCTGTGGCGCAGCGCCGCCGCCCGCCCGTGGCTGGCCCTCCTGGTCGCCGCCATCCTGCTGCGTCTGGTGACCCTGCCGTTGATGGCGCTGACGGACCACACCGAGGCCCGTTACGCCGAGATTGCCCGCCTGATGGTGCAGCTGGGCGACTGGGTGAGCCCGCACGTGACGCCCACCGAGGTGTTCTGGGCCAAGCCGCCGCTGTCCACCTGGAGCCAGGCGCTGCTGATGGAGGTCTTCGGCGTCAATGAATGGTCCGGGCGCCTCGCGGCCCTGGGCTGGGCACTGCTCGGGCTCTGGAGTCTCGACTGGATGCTGCGGGCCAGCCTGGCGCCGCTGCAGCGCGCGGCCGTGCTGGCCGCCCTGATGCTGTGCCCCATGTACTTCATCTGTGCTGGGGCCGTGATGACCGACGCCACCCTGATGGCCACCGTGCTGCTGGTGCAGGCGGCGTGGTGGCGCGCGGTGACCGCCCCCGACGCGCCGGCTCGGCGCCGCGCCGGGCGTGTCCTGGCGCTGGGCCTCGGGCTCGCACTGCTGACCAAGGGCCCGGCGGCGGGCGTGCTGGCACTGCTGCCGCCCGTGCTGCATGCACTGTGGCGCCGCCATGGCGCCGTGGTGGCGGCCATCCTCAAGGACCCGCTTGCCTGGCTGATCTGGATCGGCCTGGCCGTGCCCTGGTACGTGTGGGCAGAGCAGCGTACCCCCGGCTTCCTGCAGTACTTCCTGCTGGGTGAGCACGTGATGCGCTTCCTGCAGCCCGGCTGGAAGGGCGATCGCTACGGCTTCGCCCACGCCCAGCCCATCGGGATGATCTGGCTCTTCGTGCTGGTGTCGGCGCTGCCGTGGATCGTGCATGCCGTCGTCGCGCGGGTGGCCCGCGGGCGCGGGGCGTCGGCGGCGTCCGGTGCGTCGGCGCCGGAGCGCCTCGGGCACGAGCTCTGGGTCTATGCCCTGTGCATCACCGCCGCGCCGCTGCTGCTGTTCACCGCGGCACGCAACATCATCCCCACCTATGCCGTGACCGCGCTGCCCGGCGTGGTGCTGCTCTGGCTGGCCCAGTTCGACGTGCCGGCCCTGGCCCGGGCGCGCCATTGGGGCACGGGCGTGCTGGTCTGGGCGCTGATGGCGCTGGGCTTCGGCTGGCTCGGGCCGAAGGAGTCGCTGCGGGCCTCCGACCGTGAGCTCATCCGGGCCTACGAGCAGGCCTGTGGTCCGGACGCCTGGACCGCCCGCTGCGGCCTGGCCTATGCCGGCAAGCCCGACTACTCGGCCTTCTTCTACAGCGCGGGGCGCCTCTATGGCCCGCCCGCCGGCGCTACCGTGCGCTTCCAGGTCCTCGAGAAGGACACCCCGACCGCCCGCGCCGACGCGCTGGCCTGCAACAAGCACCTGTGCCTCTATGCCGCTCCCTGACCACGCCCCCGCGAGCACCCTCCCAGCCCCGACCGAGCCGACGGAGCCGATCACACCCCTGGCAGGCCGCGAGCGGCCGCAGCTGCTCTCGGTGGTCATGCCCGCCTACAACGAGGCCCGCAACCTCAGCTGGCTGCTGCCACGGCTGGTGGAGGAGCTCTCGCCGCATGCGCAGGCGCTGGAGCTGCTCGTCATCGACGACGGCAGCCGCGACGACACGGTGATGGTGGTGCGGGGCCTGATCCGCCAGGGCCTGCCCGTGCGGCTGCTGCGCCTGTCGCGCAATTTCGGCAAGGAGGCCGCGCTCACGGCGGGGCTGGATGCCGTCGAGGGCGACGTGGTGATCAGTATGGACTCCGATGGCCAGCATCCCATCAGCTGCGCCATCAAGATGCTCGAGCGCTGGCGCGAGGGCTACGACGTTGTCTACGGCGTGCAGAAGGGCCGCCGGGAGTCGCAGTCCCTCGCCCGGCGCCTGTACACCCGGGTCTTCTACTGGCTGATGCAGAAGGGCTCGCGCTTCGAGCTCCCGGCGGATGCGGGCGATTTCCGCCTGCTCGATCGCGCCGTGGTCCTGGCGCTTCGCCAGCTGCCGGAGCGCGCACGCTACATGAAGGGCCTGTTCGCCTGGGTGGGCTTCCCGGCCACGGGCATCGAGTTCATCCCCGATGCCCGGGCGCACGGCGAGACGAGCTTCAAGTTCATGGGTCTGCTGCAGCTGGCCGTGACGGGCATCACCGCCTTCTCGAAGGTGCCGCTGCGGGTGGTATCGGCGCTGGGCATCGTGGTGTCGCTGCTGTCCGTCGTGTTCGGATTCTGGATCGTCTTCGAGAAAGTCTTCCTGGGCAACGAGATCTCCGGCTTCGCGACGCTGGCCGCCTCCATCACCTTCCTGGCAGGCGTGCAGCTGCTGTGTCTGGGCATCATCGCCGAGTACCTGGGCCGGGTCTTCGACGAGGTCAAGCGGCGGCCGCTGTACGTGACGCAAGACCTGACCCCGTCGCTTCGCAAGCCGGCCGTCTCGGACCCGGAGGTGAGGGCTTGAAGTCGCTCCTGTGGTTCGGGGCCGTGGGCGGGAGCGCCGCGGCAGTGCACTTCGCGGTGGTATGGCTGCTCGTGGGCAGCTGGCAATGGCCGGCGCTGGCGGCCAATGTGATGGGGTTTCTGCTGGCCTTCGGCGTGAGCTTCGTCGGGCATCACAGGCTGACCTTTGCGGCCCAGCAGGCGGATGGTCGGCAGGCCTTGCCCCGCTTCTTCGGCGTGGCGCTGCTGGGCTTCGCGTGCAACGAGCTGCTCTATGCGCTGCTGCTGGCCTGCGGGGTGGAGTACCGCCTGGCGCTGGTCGTCGTGCTGCTGGCCGTGGCGGCGATGACCTGGTGGCTGGGCCGGCACTGGGCGTTCCGGCGTCGCCGAGAGGGGGCCTCGTGAGCCGCCGCCGCATCCAGCTCTGCGCCGATGACTACGGCTTCGACCGCGCCATCAGCCTGGGCATCCTCGACTGCATCGATGCCGGCGTGGTCACCGCGACCAGCTGCATGGTGCTCTCGCCGGCCTGGCCGCACTGGGCGCCGGCGCTGAAGGAGCGCGGTGCGCAGGCCGACCTGGGCCTGCACCTGGATCTCAACGAGTTCGCCCACTATGCCAGCCGTTCGCTCAAGGGCTGGCTCCTGGCGGCCTACCGCGGCGCGGTGCCGCAGGCATTGGCCGCCCCCTGGATCGAGTCCCAGCTCGACGCCTTCGAACGGCGGATCGGGCGGGCGCCCGACTATGTGGATGGCCACCAGCACCTGCACCAGATTCCCGGCGTGCGGGAGGCGGTGCTGCAGGTGCTCACCCGGCGCTACGGGCACGCCTGCGCACTTCGCATCACCTGCTCGCGTCACTGGCGCGGGGCGAAGGCGGCCCTCATCGGACGGCTGGGCGGGCGGGCCCTCGCCGCGGGCGCCCGGGCCGAGGGCTTGCGGGTCAACCGGGACTTCGCGGGGGTCTACGACTTCGAGCCCGCCACCGACTACCGGGAGCGGCTCGAGGCGTGGCTGCGCTCCTTGCCGGAGGGCGGACTGATGATGTGCCACCCGGGGCGTGCCGGGTCGACCGAAACGAGGGCCGACGGCATCCGCGCCGCGCGCGTCAACGAGCATGCCGTCCTGGCCGGTGGCCAGGCGCTGGGCCTGCTGCAGTCACTGGACATCGAACCCGGGCGCTGCCGCGACTGGGACGTCGCCGGGCCGGACTGACGGCGAGGCGCCGTGAAATGCCGGACTTGGGGCGGCGGGACGGCTCAGCCCTCGCGCTTGGCGCGAGCGCGGGCGAGCGCCGCCTCGATCACCGAACGCTTGCGCTGGAGCTCGGCGTCGTCCGCCGGCTTGGTCAGCTCGGCCAGGTGGGCGAGCTTGTGCTCGGCCTTCTCGGCCAGCCGGCGGGCGTTCTCCTGCGTCTCCCGCTGCTCCCGGAACTGCTTGAACCGGTAGCGCTCGCGCGCCTGTGACGCCTGCGCCGCGCTCCATGCCTCCCAGCCGCTGCGCCCGGGCGTGGCGTCCACGAGCGAGATGCAGTCCACCGGGCAGGCCGGCACGCACAGCTCGCAGCCCGTGCATTGCTCCGCCACGAGGGTGTGCATGAGCTTGGGCGCACCGCTGATGCAGTCCGCCGGGCAGGCCTTGATGCACAGCGTGCAGCCGATGCACCAGGCTTCGTCGATGACCGCCAGCGTGCGCGGGCCCTCGACGCCATGCGCAGCGCTCAGGGGCAAGACCGGCCGGCCCGTGATGCGGGCCAGGCGCGCGATGCCCTCGGCGCCGCCCGGCGGGCACTGGTTGATGCCGGCCTCGCCGCGCGCCATGGCCTCGGCATAGGCGCGGCAGTCGGGGTAGCCGCAGCGTGTGCACTGGGTCTGCGGCAGGGCGAGATCGAGTTGCTCGATCAGGTCGGCAAGGGAGTCGGGGGCGGCGGTCAAGGTCGAGGAAAGAGCAGCGTCAGGTCGTGGCCTTGCTGCGCGAACGGGCGGCGGGTCGCTTGCTGCCCGTCGCGGCGGTGGCCGTGAGCGGGGCTGCATCGTACTTCGCAATGAAGCTGCGCACCTCCGGATAGACCATCTCGCGCCAGCGGCGGCCCGAGAAGATGCCGTAATGGCCGGCGCCGATGGCGTCGTAGTGGTACTGGTCGCCGCTGGGAATGCCGCTGCACAGCTCATGGGCGGCACGGGTCTGGCCGGCGCCGGAGATGTCGTCCAGCTCGCCCTCCACGGTCAGCAGCGCGGTGCCGCGGATGTCCTGAGGGCGCACGAGTTCGCCGCCGACCTGCCAGGTGCCGTTGACCAGGGCGAAGTCCTGGAACACGGTCTTGATCGTGTCGAGGTAGTACTCGGCCGGCATGTCCAGCACGGCGTTGTACTCGTCGTAGAACTTGCGGTGGGCCTCGGCGCTGTCGTCGTCACCGCGCACGAGATCCAGGAAGTAGTCGTAGTGCGAGGTCAGGTGGCGGTCCGGGTTCATGGCCACGAAGCCCGTGTGCTGCAGGAAGCCGGGATAGACCGCACGGCCGGCGCCGGGGAAGTTTGGCGGGACGCGGTAGATGACGTTGTTCTCGAACCAGCTGTGGCTCTTGTTCATGGCCAGGTTGTTGACGGCCGTGGGGCTGCGGCGGGCGTCGATGGGGCCGCCCATCATGGTCATCGAGCGGGGCGTGGGCTCGCCGCGCGAGGCCATCAGCGAGATCGCGGCCAGCACGGGCACGGTGGGCTGGCAGACCGAGATGACGTGCGCCTGGTCGGCGCCCACGTGGCGGATGAATTCCTGGACGTAGTTGACGTAGTCATCGAGATGGAAGGGGCCCTCCTCCAGGGAGACCATGCGGGCGTCCGTCCAGTCGGTGATGTAGACCTTGTGGTCGCGCAGCAGGGACTTGACGGTGTCCCGCAGCAGGGTGCTGTGATGGCCGGACAGCGGCGCGACCACCAGCACGGTGGGCTGTGCCTTCATCTTGGCCAGCACGGCCGGGTCGTCGGTGTAGCGCTTGAAGCGGAGCAGGCGGCAGAAGGGCTTCTCCAGCGGGACCAGCTCCTGCACGGCGACCTCAACGCCGTCGACGTCCACGCCGCGGATGTCGAACTCCGGCTTCTCGTAGTCCTTGGCGAGGCGGTGCATCAGGTCCAGCCCGGCCGAGAAGCGCGCCGCCATCGGCGAGTGCGCGAAGGGCGACAGCGGGTGGCTGTAGAGCTTGGCAGCGGCGCTGGCGAACTCCGAGAACGGGCTCATCAGGGCGCGTTGGGTTTCGTAAAGCTGATACAGCATGTGGGATCCCTTCCATGGCTGGCCGGCACCGCGGGATGCGTGGGCACGGCGTGAGGCGTGGATGCCTGTGAAGCATCTTGCCTTGTTTTGTGCGTTGCAGCATTGTAGGGATCCCAAGCTGACAGCCAGCTTGGTGAAATACCCCGCACAAACCCGCCCTTTGACCCAGGTCACGCGGGGCGCGGCGTCACGAAGGCGACAAAAAAGGCGCCGCCGGTGATCCGGACGGCGCCTGGGCGCGGGGCAGGGCGGGTATCAGCCCTGCATGACCGCGGCCATCGCGGCGGCCACCGCCTTCAGGTTGCCCGGGTTCAGGGCGGCCACGCAGATGCGGCCGGAGTCCACGCCGTAGATGCCGAATTCACCGCGCAGGCGCTGCATCTGGGCCGCGTTCAGGCCGGAGTAGCTGAACATGCCCTTCTGGCGGGTCACGAAGCTCAGGTCGTCCGCGACGCCGGCAGCCTTCAGCTCGGCCACCACGGCCTCGCGCATGGCGCGGATGCGGGTGCGCATGCCGGTGAGCTCGTCCTCCCACAGCTGGCGCAGGGCGGGGGTGGACAGCACGGTTGCGACGACCTGGGCGCCGTGCGTGGGCGGGTTGCTGTAGTTGGTGCGGATGACGATCTTGAGCTGGCTCAGCACGCGCGAGGCCTCCTCGCTGCTGGCGCACACCACGCTCAGGGCGCCCACGCGCTCACCGTAGAGCGAGAAGCTCTTGGAGAAGCTGGTGGAGACGAAGAAGTCCAGGCCGGCGGCCAGGAACTGCTGGATCACGGCGCCGTCCTCGGCGATGCCTTCGCCGAAGCCCTGGTAGGCCATGTCGAGGAAGGGCACGAGGCCGCGCGCCTTCACCACCTCGACCACCTTCGCCCACTGCTCGGGCGTCAGGTCGTAGCCGGTGGGGTTGTGGCAGCAGGCGTGCAGCACGACCACGGTGCCGGCCTCGGCGGCCTGCAGGTCCGCCAGCATGGCGTCGGCCTTGATGCCGCGGTGCTCGGCGTCGTAGTAGCTGTAGGTGCCGACCTGGAAGCCGGCGTTGGTGAACAGCGCGCGGTGGTTCTCCCAGCTCGGGTCGGAGATCAGCACGCGGGCATTCGGGTTCAGTCGCTTGAGGAAGTCGGCGCCGATCTTCAGGCCGCCGGTGCCGCCCAGGGCCTGCACGGTGGCGACGCGCTTGCCCGTCACGACCTCGGCACCCGCACCGAAGACCAGGCCTTGCACGGCGAGATCGTAGGCGGCGATGCCGTCGATGGGCAGGTAGCCGCGCGCCTTGGGCGCCTCGAGCATCTGGCGCTCGGCCTCGGCCACGCAGCGCAGCAGGGGCAGCTTGCCGTTCTCGTCGTAGTACACGCCGACGCCGAGGTTCACCTTCTTCGGGTTGGTGTCGGCATTGAATTGCTCATTCAGACCCAGGATGGGGTCGCGGGGGGCCATTTCGACGGCGGCGAACAAGGACATGGGGCTTTCCTGACAGGACGGTGGCATGAGGCTCGCGGGTGCTTCGCTGCGAGCGAGAGCGGTCTGCGCTACGCTGTCGGGTTCGAGGCGTAGCGAGACCCTGGAATTCTAGGGGGCTGCGGCGCCCAATCTCAGGGAATCCCCGATGTCCAGCACCGCCATTGCCCCCGAAGCCACCGAGGAAAACGACGACGCCCCCAAGGGTGAGTTCGTCACATTCGAAGGCTCTCCGTTCCAGCTCTTCCAGCCTTTCCCGCCGGGAGGGGACCAGCCGACGGCCATCGCCCAACTGGTGGAGGGCATCGAGGATGGCCTGAGCTACCAGACCCTGCTTGGGGTGACAGGGTCCGGCAAGACCTTCACCATGGCCAACGTGATCGCCCGCCTGGGGCGCCCGGCCATCGTGTTTGCCCACAACAAGACGCTGGCCGCGCAGCTGTACAGCGAGATGCGGGAGTTCTTCCCGAAGAACGCCGTCGAGTACTTCGTCAGCTACTACGACTACTACCAGCCCGAGGCCTACGTCCCGCAGCGCGACCTCTTCATCGAGAAGGACAGCGCGATCAACGAGCAGATCGAGCAGCTGCGCCTCTCCTGCACCAAGAGCCTGCTGGAGCGGCGCGACGTGGTCATCGTGGCCTCCGTGTCCGCCATCTACGGCATCGGCAACCCGAGCGACTACCACCAGATGGTCATGACGCTGCGGGTGGGCGACACGATGGGCCAGCGGGACGTGATCGCGCAGCTCATCCGCATGCAGTACCAGCGCAACGACACCGAATTCCAGCGCGGGCACTTCCGCGTGCGGGGCGACACCATCGACGTCTTCCCGGCGGAGCACTCGGAGCTGGCGCTGCGCATCGAGCTCTTCGACGACGAGGTCGAGACGCTGCAGCTCTTCGATCCGCTCACCGGGCAGATCCGCCAGAAGATCCCGCGCTTCACCGTCTATCCCTCCAGCCATTACGTGACGCCGCGCGAGCGGGTGCTGGCGGCCGTGGACACCATCAAGGAGGAGCTGCGCGAGCGGGTGGGGCAGTTCGTGGCGGACGGCAAGCTCGTCGAGGCGCAGCGCATCGAGCAGCGCACGCGCTTCGACCTGGAGATGCTCACCGAGGTCGGGCACTGCAAGGGCATCGAGAACTACACCCGCCACCTCTCCGGGGCGCAGCCCGGCGATCCGCCGCCCACGCTGGTCGACTACCTGCCCAGCGATGCGCTCATGTTCATCGACGAGAGCCATGTGACGATCAGCCAGTTCGGCGCCATGTACAACGGCGACCGGGCCCGCAAGACGACGCTGGTCGAGTTCGGCTTCCGCCTGCCCTCGGCGCTGGACAACCGGCCGCTGAAGTTCGAGGAGTTCGAGCGCAAGATGCGCCAGGCCGTCTTCGTGTCGGCGACCCCGGCCGACTACGAGAAGCGGCATGCCGGCCAGGTGGTCGAGCAGGTGGTGCGCCCGACGGGCCTGGTCGACCCCCTGGTGGAAGTGCGGCCAGCCACGCACCAGGTCGACGACGTGCTGCAGGAGATCCGCGACCGCACCGACATCGGCGAGCGGGTGCTGATCACGACGCTGACCAAGCGCATGGCGGAGCAGCTCACCGACTACCTCAGCGACAACGGCGTCAAGGTGCGCTACATGCACTCGGACGTCGACACCGTCGAGCGGGTGGAGATCCTGCGGGACCTGCGCCTGGGCGCCTTCGACGTGCTGGTGGGCATCAACCTGCTGCGGGAGGGGCTGGACATTCCGGAGGTCTCGCTCGTGGCCATTCTGGATGCCGACAAGGAAGGCTTCCTGCGTTCGGAGCGCAGCCTGATCCAGACCATCGGCCGCGCGGCGCGCAATCTCAACGGCAAGGCCATCCTCTACGCCGATCGCATCACCGATTCCATGCGCCGCGCCATCGACGAAACCGAGCGGCGCCGTGCCAAGCAGATCGCCTTCAACACGGAGCACGGCATCGTGCCGCGCGGCGTGCGCAAGCGCATCCGTGACCTCATCGACGGGGTCTACTCCGACAAGGGTGGCCGTGACGACCAGAAGCTGGGCGTGGTGGACGAGCTGGAGGAGCTGACCGAGAAGGACCTCAGCAAGCGCATCACCCAGCTCGAGAAGCAGATGCTGGAGCACGCCCGCAACCTGGAGTTCGAGAAGGCGGCCCGGGTGCGCGACCAGCTGGCGCAGCTGCGCGAGCAGGTGTTCGGGGCCGCGGCGCACGACAACGTCATCGCGATCGACACGGGCCGCAAGTGAGCCGGCCGCAGCTGCGGGTGCTGATGGTCTGCACGGGCAATATCTGCCGGTCCCCGACCGCGGAGGGCGTCCTGCGCCATCACCTGGCAGCGCTCGGTCTGGCCGAGCATGTGCGGGTTGATTCGGCGGGCATCCAGGGCTGGCATGCGGGGGAGGCGCCCGACGCGCGCAGTCAGGCCCACGCCAGACGGCGGGGCTACGATCTGTCCGACCAGCAGGCGCGGGCCGTGCGGGCCCTTGACTTTGCCGAGGCCGACCTCATCTTGGCCATGGATGCCGGTCATCTCGCGGCACTCCGCGAGCGCTGTCCGCCACAGGAACGCCACAAGCTCGCGCTGCTGCTGGACCACGCGCCAGCGCACATCGGGCGGGACGTGCCGGACCCGTACTACGGCGGTGCGGCCGGCTTCGAGGAGGTCCTGGACCTGATCGAGGCGGCCTGCCGTCCGCTGGCGGCCACGCTGGCCGAACGGCTGTCACAGATGCGCCAGGGCTGAGGCCGGGCCGGCTCAAGGCCTTTCGCCAACGGGGTTTTTCTGCTGCGCTGCAGCGAGGAACCGGCGGACCTTTAGATAATTGAGTAAAATGCTCGGGCATAGCCCAGGGTTAACCCAGGACCGTCCGCCATTCCCGGCGGGTCCTGCCTGGCGTTCCGAGCCGGCTCATGGCCGTCAGGCCGAAGGAGAGTTGCATGCGTCTTACCACCAAAGGTCGTTTCGCCGTGACCGCGATGATTGACTTGGCCCTGCGTGAAAACAGCGGGCCGGTCGCCTTGGCGGCGATCAGTCAGCGCCAGCAGATTTCCCTGTCCTACCTGGAGCAGCTGTTCGGCAAGCTGCGCCGGCATGAGCTCGTGGAAAGCACCCGCGGACCCGGCGGCGGCTATTCGCTGGGCCGCAAGTCGGATGCCATCACCGTGGCGGACATCATCGTCGCCGTGGACGAACCCATCGACGCCACCGGTTGCGGTGGCAAGGAAAACTGCATGGGCGAGGAAGCCGGGCGCTGCATCACGCATGAGCTCTGGACCAGCCTCAACGCCAAGATGATCGAGTACCTGGATTCCGTGTCGCTGCGCAAGCTGGTCGACGACCAGCTGGCCAAGGGCATCACCATCGAGGAGGCGCCCATCAAACGGGCGATCTCCTCGACCCCGGTGGTCAAGCCCATCCGCATCACGGCGCCCAATTCGGTCTTCGCCCTCGGCAACAGCGCCCTGACCAAGTAAACGACGAAGCAGACGTGAAGTCTGCCCGCCGGCCTCCCAGAACCATTCACAAGCTCGCCAGCCCCCGTCGCCAGCACCGCACCATGGACATGACCCCGCATTTCCCCATCTACCTGGATTACGGCGCGACCACCCCGGTCGACCCTCGCGTCGTGGACGCCATGATCCCCTGGCTGCGAGAGCATTTCGGCAATGCCGCTTCGCGCAGCCATGCCTGGGGCTGGGAGGCGGAAGCCGCCAACGAGAAGGCGCGTGAGCAGGTGGCGGCGCTGATCGGCGCGGACCCGCGCGAGATCGTCTGGACCTCCGGCGCGACGGAGTCCAACAACCTCGCCATCAAGGGCGCGGCCCACTTCTACCAGACCCGTGGCAAGCACATCGTCACGGTGAAGACCGAGCACAAGGCTGTGCTGGATGTCTGCCGCGAGCTCGAACGCCAGGGCTTCGAGGTGACCTACCTCGACGTGAAGGCCGACGGCCTCGTGGACCTCGATGCCTTCAAGGCCGCGCTGCGCCCGGACACCATCCTGGCCTCGGTCATGTTCGTGAACAACGAGATCGGCGTGATCCAGGACATCCCGGCCCTCGGCGCGCTGTGCCGCGAGCGCGGCATCATCTTCCACGTCGATGCCGCCCAGGCCACCGGCAAGGTGGACATCGACCTGGCCACGCTGCCCGTCGATCTCATGAGCCTCGCCTCGCACAAGACCTACGGCCCCAAGGGCATTGGCGCGCTGTATGTGCGCCGCAAGCCCCGCATCCGCATCGAGGCGCAGATGCACGGTGGCGGCCATGAGCGCGGCATGCGCTCGGGTACGCTGCCCACGCACCAGATCGTCGGCATGGGCGAGGCCTTCCGGATCGCCAAGGAAGAGATGGGCGCCGAGCGGGAGCGCATCCGTGGCCTGCAGCAGCGCCTGCTCAAGGGCCTGTCGGACGTCGAGCAGGTCTTCGTGAACGGCGACCTCGAGCGCCGCGTGCCCCACAACCTGAACATGTCCTTCAATTTCGTCGAGGGTGAGTCCCTGATCATGGGCATCAAGGGCCTGGCCGTGTCCTCGGGCTCGGCCTGCACTTCGGCCAGCCTTGAGCCGAGCTACGTGCTGCGTGCCCTCGGCCGCAGCGACGAGCTTGCCCATTCCTCCCTGCGCATGACCTTCGGCCGCTTCACGACCGAGGAAGACATCGACTTCGCGATCAGCACGATCCGCCAGAACGTGGCCAAGCTGCGCGAACTCTCCCCTCTCTGGGAGATGTACCAGGACGGCGTGGACCTCAGCACCATCCAGTGGGCTGCCCACTGAGGCCGGCCCAGGCACAGCCCAGACATTACAGATCGTTGGAGATTCATCATGGCATACAGCGAAAAGGTCGTTGACCACTACGAAAACCCCCGCAACGTCGGCTCCTTCGAGAAGGGCGATGACACCGTCGGCACCGGCATGGTCGGCGCTCCGGCCTGCGGCGACGTCATGAAGCTGCAGATCAAGGTCAACCCCGCCACCGGGCTGATCGAGGACGCCAAGTTCAAGACCTATGGCTGCGGCTCGGCCATCGCCTCCAGCTCGCTGGTGACCGAGTGGGTCAAGGGCAAGAGCCTGGATCAGGCCCTGGCGATCAAGAACACGCAGATCGCCGAGGAACTGGCCCTGCCGCCCGTGAAGATCCACTGCTCCATCCTCGCCGAGGACGCCATCAAGGCCGCCGTGGACGACTACCGCGCCAAGCACGACAACTGATCGAGGACGCATTCCCATGGCAGTCACCCTGACCGAAGCCGCTGCGCGCCATGTGACCCGCTACATCTCGAAGCGGGGCAAGGGCGTGGGCGTGCGCCTGGGCGTCAAGACCACCGGTTGCTCGGGCTTGGCCTACAAGCTGGAATACGCCGACGAGATCGCACCCGAGGACGTGATCTTCGAAGGCCACGGCGTCAAGGTGCTGGTGGATCCGAAGAGCCTGCCCTACCTGGACGGCACGGAGCTGGACTTCGTCCGCGAAGGCCTCAACGAAGGCTTCAGGTTCCGCAATCCGCGCGAGAAGGATCGCTGCGGCTGCGGCGAATCGTTCCGGGTGTGAGCGTCCCGGCGGGCGAGGAGGGCGCGGGGAGTCTCGCGCCTTTTGCACTTCTTGAGCCCGACGCCAGCACGATGCGGGCAAGCCCGACGACCCCAATGCAAGGATGGATGGCATGAATCTCGCAGACGACGATTTCGCGCTCTTCGGCCTGACGGCGCGGTATGCGCAGTCGCGCGAGGACATCGAGGCCCGCTGGAAGGCGCTGGCGGCGCAGGTCCATCCCGACCGCTTCGCCAGCGAGGGCGCACCGGCGCAGCGCCGCGCCATGCAATGGGCCTTGCGCGTGAACGAGGCGCACCAGCGTCTGCGGGATCCGCTCAAGCGGGCTGCCTACCTTTGCGAGCTGCGCGGCGCCCCGCTCCAGGAGCACGACAACACCCGCATGCCGGCCGCCTTCCTGATCGAGCAGATGGCCTGGCGCGAGGCGCTTGACGAGGCCGGCACGCTGGACGCCGTGCAGGCGCTGGACGACGAGGTGGCCGCCCGCGAGCAGGCCTTGCTGTCCGAGGCCGGTCGCCTGCTGGATGAGGCCGGTGATGCCGAGGCTGCCGCCCAGTGCGTGCGTGCCCTGATGTTCGTGGCCCGTTTTCGCAGCGACATCGACCGCCGCCTCGAGGCGCTGGAACAATACTGAGTTCAGCGCGCACAATCCGCCGCTGTCCAAGAACAAGAACACCCCTGATTTTCCCGACGACCCATGGCTCTGCTGCAGATCTCCGAACCCGGCGCCTCGCCCAATCCGCACGAGCGTCGCATCGCCGTGGGCATCGACCTCGGCACGACGCATTCGCTCGTGGCGGCCGTCCGCCACGGGGTCGCGGAATGCCTGCCGGATGGGGAAGGGCGTGTGATCCTGCCCTCGGCCGTGCGCTATCTGGAAGGTGGCCGCCGGCAGATCGGCGCGGAGGCGCTGGCCGCGCAGGCGGACGATCCGCTCAACACCGTCGTCTCGGTCAAGCGTTTCATGGGGCGGCGCGTCCAGGATGTGCAGGGGCGCGAAAAACTGCCCTACCAGTTCGAGGACACGCCGGGCATGCTGAGCCTGGTCACCCGCGAGGGGCTCAAGACCCCGGTCGAGGTGTCCGCCGAGATCCTCGCCACGTTGCGTTTCCGTGCGGAAGACACCTTTGTCGATGACCTCTTCGGCGCCGTGATCACGGTGCCGGCCTATTTCGACGACGCCCAGCGCCAGGCGACCAAGGATGCCGCGCAGCTGGCCGGCCTCAAGGTGCTGCGCCTCATCAATGAGCCGACGGCCGCGGCCATCGCCTACGGCCTGGACAATGGCGCCGAGGGGCTCTATGCCGTCTATGACCTGGGCGGCGGCACCTTCGATATCTCGCTGCTGCGCCTGACGCGCGGCGTGTTCGAGGTGGTCGCCACGGGCGGCGACGCGGCGCTGGGGGGCGATGACTTCGACCACGCGCTTGCCGACTGGGCGCTCGCGCAGGCCGGACTGACGCTCAGCAGTGCGCATGACAAGCGGGCCGTGCTCGTGGCAGCGCGTGCCGCCAAGGAGGCCTTGTCGAGCCACGAGACCGTGCGGCTGCAGTCGGCCCTGGATGCCGGCGCCCTGGACGTGCCCGTGACCCGCGAGCAGTTCCAGGCGCTCACCAAGCCGCTGGTCGACCGCACCCTGACGGCCGTCCGCCGCGTGCTGCGCGACGCCCGCGTGAAGGCCGACGAGGTCCAGGGCACCGTGATGGTCGGCGGCTCCACCCGCATGCCGGCCGTGCGCGCGGCGGTGAGCCAGCTCTTCGGGCGCGAGGTGCTCACCAATCTGAATCCCGACGAGGTCGTGGCGCTGGGGGCGGCCGTTCAGGCCAACCAGCTGGCCGGCAACTCGTCCGACGGAGAGATCCTGCTGCTGGACGTGATCCCGCTGTCCCTGGGTCTGGAGACCATGGGCGGTCTCGTGGAGCGCGTGATCGAGCGCAACGCCACCATTCCCATCGCCAAGGCTCAGGACTTCACGACCTTCAAGGACGGGCAGACGGCCATGGCCATCCATGTGCTGCAGGGCGAGCGCGAACTGGTGAGCGAATGCCGCTCGCTGGCGCGCTTCGAGCTGAGGGGCATCCCGCCCATGGTCGCCGGTGCGGCGCGCATCCGCGTCAGCTTCCAGGTGGATGCCGACGGCCTGCTGAGCGTCTCGGCCCGCGAGCTGGGCTCGGGCGTCGAGGCTGCCGTGCAGGTCAAGCCGAGCTACGGCCTCGGGGACGAGCAGATCGCCCAGATGCTCAAGGACGGCTTTGCCAGCGCGGAGGCTGACATGCAGGCCCGCAGCCTGCGCGAAGCCCGTGTGGAAGCCGAGCGCATGCACCTGGCGACCCTCTCGGCGCTCGCCGCGGACGGGGATCTGCTCAGCACGCATGAGCGCGCGGAGATCGACGCCCTGCTGTCGGCCCTGCAGGCACTGGCTGCCGGCGACGAGGCGGCCGCCATCAATGACGGCGTGGAGCGCCTCGCCAAGGGCACCGAGGCCTTTGCCGCGGCGCGCATGAACCGCGGCATCCAGCAGGTGCTCGCCGGGCGCAACATCGACCAGATGTGAGCCCGAGGCCTGCCCGCTGCCCTCGCCCCTGAACCGAACATCGAAAGCCCGCCATGCCCATCATCAAGATTCTGCCCCACGCCGAGTACTGCCCCGACGGGGCGGAACTGAAGGCTCCCGCCGGCACCAGCATCTGCGAGGCCCTGCTGGACAACGGCATCGCCATCGAGCATGCCTGCGACCAGGTCTGCGCCTGCACCACCTGCCACGTGGTCGTGCGTGAAGGCTTCGCCTCGCTCTCCGAGATGGAGGAAGGCGAGGAGGACATGCTGGACCGCGCCTGGGGTCTGGAGCCGAATTCGCGCCTGTCCTGTCAGGCCATCCTTGGCCAGAAGGACGTGCTGGTGGAGATTCCCAAGTACTCCATCAACCACGCCAAGGAAAAGCACTGACCATGCGCGTCCTGGGCTTCGAATCGTCCTGTGACGAGACCGGCGTCGCCTTGGTCGAGCTGCCGGCGCCGGGCGAGACCGGCGTGCCGCGCCTGCTGGCGCAGGCCCTGCACAGCCAGATCAGCATGCACCAGGCCTATGGCGGCGTGGTGCCGGAGCTGGCCTCGCGGGACCATATCCGGCGCGTGCTCCCCTTGAGCCGCGAGGTGCTCTCGCAGGCGCAGTTGGGGCTCCAGGACATCGACGTCATCGCCTATACCGAGGGGCCAGGTCTTGCCGGGGCGCTGCTGGTCGGTGCTGGCGTGGCGGTGTCGCTGGCGGCGGCGCTGGGCAAGCCGGCGGTGGGCGTGCACCACCTGGAAGGGCATCTGCTGTCGCCCTTCCTCTCTGCCGATCCGCCGGAGTTTCCCTTCGTGGCGCTGCTGGTGTCCGGCGGGCACACGCAGCTCATGCGGGTTGACGAGGTCGGCCAGTACGAGATCCTCGGCGAGACCATCGATGACGCGGCCGGCGAGGCCTTCGACAAGAGCGCCAAGCTGCTGGGCCTGCCTTATCCGGGCGGCCCGCACCTCTCGAAGCTGGCGGAGCAGGGCAGGGCGGATGCCTTCGAGCTGCCGCGTCCGCTGCTGCACAGCGGCAAGCCGGACTTCAGCTTTGCCGGCCTCAAGACGGCCGTGCTCACGCAGTTGAAGAAGCTGGGCGAAGCCCCGACCGAGACGCAGCGAGCCGACCTGGCCGCCAGCACGCAGGCGGCCATTGTCGAGGTGCTCGTCAAGAAGTCCCTGATGGCGCTGAAGGACACGGGCCTCAAGCGCCTCGTTGTGGCGGGCGGCGTGGGCGCGAATGCCTCGCTGCGAGCCCAGCTGAATGCGGCCTGCGCCAAGCGTGGCGTGCGTGTGCATTACCCCGAGCTGAGTCTGTGCACCGACAACGGCGCCATGATCGCCATGGCCGCCGCCATGCGGCTGCAGCGCGGCATGGCCCGCCTGAGCCACGCCGGCGGCTTTGGTGTCCGGCCTCGCTGGGACCTGTCCGCGGCCTGAGCCGACGCTCAGTTCACCGTCAGGCGCGCGCCGCCCTTGGCCACGCGCTTGGCGAGCGTGAGGATGAGCACCCCGTGCTCCATCCGGGCGCTGGACTCCGCCTCGTTGATCTCCTGCGGCAGACTGAAGGTGCGGGAGAAGCGGGCGACGGATCGCTCACGGTACAGCACGCGCTCCCCGTCCTTCTTCTCTTCCGTCTGGGCCTGTTCGGCCTCGATGCCGATGCGGCGTCCCTCCACGGTGATCTTCACGGCCTCCTTGGGCACGCCGGGCATGTCCAGCTTCACGGTGTAGGCGTGGTCGGTCTCGGTGACGTCCAGGGCCGGGCTGCGCAGGGCCTGCGCCACGTCGCGGGCGTCCGAGCCGAAGGCGTTGCCGAAGCTGTCGTCGAACAGACGCTCCAGGCTGCGCGAGAGGTCATGGGCTTGGCGGCTGGTAGGAACGAGGAACATAGGGCCTCCTTGTGGCTGATTCCAATGGTCGGGGACTTCCCCTTGCAGCCCACTTAGGCCCGACGCCAGGGCTTTCAAGACCCGCCGACCATGACGTCGGTCCTTTTCCTGCATTGGCGCACAAAGGCCTGTGGAGCCCCTTGAAATGCACGGAATTGGCAGCAGATGCATGGATTCCGCCTGGCTTCGGCCAGCGCGGCAGGGGGAGGATTTCGGTGCCCTGGCGAACTGCGCTATACTCCGATGGTTTCGCGTCTCGTGTCCTGCTTTCGTCTACGGAAGTGAGGCAGGCGGCGCGGGATTCAGAGCACGGCACGGGTAGGTTTCACCTGTGTCCGCAAGTCGAAAACCGGAAACCGTCTGCGTGGGATCATGAATCACCTGCCAGCGGCTTCCCATTGAAGGAACGCATCATGGCAGTCGCCGATCTGAACAAGGCCGATATCGTCAAGGCCAACGCACGCAGCGCCAACGACACGGGCTCCCCCGAAGTCCAAGTGGCCCTGCTGACCGCACGCATCAACGAGCTGACCCCCCACTTCAAGACCCACGCCAAGGACCATCACGGCCGCCGCGGTCTGCTGAAGATGGTCAACCAGCGCAAGAGCCTGCTGGCCTACCTGAAGAACAAGGATCTGGCCCGCTACACGGCCCTGATCCAGAAGCTGGGCCTGCGCAAGTAATTCGCCCATGACGCCAAAGAGCCTGTCTGGACTTCCAAGCCAGCACAGGCTCTTTGTTTTTGTTGTTCGCTACTGGAGTCGAGCTGACGTGGCGGATGTGTCATTCCAAGGCGGTTTGCGGGCTTGAGGCCCGACGCAAATCGCCCTGGAATGGCATCGCGCCAGACCCAGCCCCACTCCCGGTTCTCCAGCGCGCCGCAAGCGCTGTTTCGCAATCGAGGAGATGCAGATGAGCATGTTCAACAAGGTCACCAAGACGTTCCAGTGGGGCCCCCATTCCGTCACGATGGAGACCGGCGAGATCGCTCGCCAGTCCACCGGCGCCGTGCTGGTGAACATCGAGGACACCGTGGTGCTGGCCACCGTCGTGGCCAAGAACGAACCCAAGCCCGGCCAGGACTTCTTCCCCCTGACCGTCGACTACATCGAGAAGACCTACGCCGCCGGCAAGATCCCCGGCAGCTTCTTCAAGCGTGAAGGCCGCCCCAGCGAGCTGGAGACCCTGACCAGCCGCCTGATCGACCGCCCGATCCGCCCGCTGTTCCCGGAAGGCTTCTTCAACGAAGTCCAGGTCGTCGTGCACGTCGTGTCGCTGAATCCTGAAGTCCAGGCCGACATCGCCGCCATGATCGCCACCAGCGCCGCGCTGGCTGTCTCCGGCATCCCCTTCAACGGCCCCATCGGTGCCGCCCGCGTGGGCTACATCAATGGCGAGTACGTGCTGAACCCGGGCAAGACCCAGCTGACCGAGTCCAAGATGGACCTGGTCGTGGCCGGCACCGAAGCTGCCGTGCTGATGGTCGAGTCCGAAGCTGACCAGCTGAGCGAAGACATCATGCTGGGCGCCGTGGTCTACGGCCACCAGCAAGGCCAGGTCGCCATCAATGCGATCCACGAGCTGGTGAAGGAAGCCGGCAAGCCCGTGTGGAACTGGGCCGCTCCCGCCAAGGACGAGCCTTTCATCGCCAAGGTCACCGGCCTGGCCGAGGAAGCCCTGCGCGCCGCCTACCAGATCCGCTCCAAGCAGGCCCGCACCCAGGCCTGCCGCGAGGCCTATGCCAAGGTCAAGGAAGCCCTGACCGCTGAAGGCGTGGCTTTCGACGGCGTCGAGGTCGACGGCCTGCTGTTCGAGATCGAAGCGCGCATCGTGCGCAGCCAGATCCTGGCCGGCGAGCCCCGCATCGACGGCCGCGACACCCGCACCGTGCGCCCCATCGAGATCCGTTCCGGCGTGCTGCCGCGCGCTCACGGCTCCTCGCTGTTCACCCGTGGCGAGACGCAGGCCCTGGTCGCCGCCACCCTGGGCACCGAGCGTGACTCCCAGACCATCGACGCCCTGGCTGGCGAGTACAGCGAACGCTTCATGCTGCACTACAACATGCCCCCGTTCGCCACCGGCGAAACGGGCCGCGTGGGCAGCCCCAAGCGTCGCGAGATCGGCCACGGCCGTCTGGCCAAGCGCGCCCTGGTGGCCGTGCTGCCGACCAAGGAAGAGTTCCCGTACTCCATCCGCGTGGTCTCCGAGATCACCGAGTCCAACGGCTCGTCCTCGATGGCTTCCGTCTGCGGCGGCTGCCTGTCGCTCATGGACGCCGGCGTGCCCCTGAAGGCCCACGTGGCCGGCATCGCCATGGGTCTGATCAAGGACGGCAACCGCTTCGCCGTGCTGACCGACATCCTGGGTGACGAAGATCACCTGGGCGACATGGACTTCAAGGTGGCCGGCACGACCGGTGGCATCACCGCCCTGCAGATGGACATCAAGATCCAGGGCATCACCAAGGAGATCATGCAGGTCGCGCTGGCTCAGGCCAAGGAAGCCCGCCTGCACATCCTGGGTGCCATGGTCGACGCCGTCGGTGGCGCCAAGACCGAGGTGTCGCAGTTCGCGCCGCGCCTCTACACCATGAAGATCAACCCCGAGAAGATCCGTGACGTGATCGGCAAGGGCGGCGCCACCATCCGTGCGCTGACCGAAGAGACCGGCACCCAGATCGACATCGGCGAAGACGGCACCATCACGATCGCCTCGACGGACGCCGACAAGGCCGCCGCCGCCAAGAAGCGCATCGAAGAGATCACCGCCGAAGTGGAAGTGGGCAAGGTCTACGAAGGTCCGATCACCAAGATCCTGGACTTCGGCGCCCTCGTGAACCTGCTGCCCGGCAAGGACGGCCTGCTGCACATCAGCCAGATCGCTCACCAGCGCGTCGAGAAGGTCACGGACTTCCTGAAGGAAGGCCAAGTGGTCAAGGTCAAGGTGCTGGAGACCGACGAGAAGGGCCGCATCAAGCTGTCGATGAAGGCCCTGATCGACCGCGACGCCGCTCCGGCTGCCCCGGCTGAAGAGCCGGCTGCCGAGTAAGCGTCCAGCGGACGTCGTCACGCCTTGACGGAGCACAGCGGCATGCGCGCCATTGCCATCTCGCAGCCTGGCGGACCGGAGGTCCTCCAGCTGCAGACCCTGCCCGAGCCCACGGCCGGGGCAGGGGAGTGCGTCATTGCGGTGGAGGCCTATGGCATCAACCGCCCTGACGTGCTGCAGCGCAAGGGGGCGTATCCGCCGCCTGCGGGCGCGAGCCCGCTGCCGGGCCTCGAGGTCGCCGGCCGCATCGTCAACGGCGACGCAGCAGCTCTGGCCGCTGCGGGCCTGCGTGTGGGCGATGCCGTCTGCGCGCTGGTGGCCGGCGGTGGCTATGCCGAACGCTGTGTCGCGCCGGTCGGGCAATGCCTGCCGGTGCCGGAAGGCTGGACCATGGCCGAGGCCGCGAGCCTGCCGGAGACCTGCTTCACCGTGTGGAGCAATGTCTTCGAGCGTGCTGCACTGCAGTCGGGCGAGAGCATTCTCATCCATGGCGGCAGCAGCGGCATCGGCGTCACGGCCGTGCAGCTGGCCAAGGCCTTCGGGGCCCGCGTCCTGGTGACGGTGGGCAGCGCGGCCAAGGCCGAAGCCTGCCGGCGGCTGGGGGCGGATGTCGCCATCAACTACCGCGAGCAGGACTTCGTCGCGGAAGTGAAGGCGGCCACGCAGGGCCGCGGTGTCGACGTCATCCTGGACATGGTGGCGGGCGACTACGTGGCCCGCGGCGTGCAGTGCCTGGCCGACGATGGCCGCATGGTCATCATCGCGGTGCAGGGCGGGGTCAAGGCCGAGTTCGATGCGGGTCAGGTCTTGCGTAGGCGGCTGACCATCAGCGGTTCGACGCTGCGACCGCGCTCGCTCGAGTTCAAGGCCGGCATCGCGCGGGCGCTGCGCGAGAAGGTGTGGCCGCTGCTGGCCTCGCGCCGGATCGCGCCGGTCATTTATCAACAACTGCCTGCCGACCAGGCGGCCCAGGCGCACGCCCTGATGGAATCGGGTGAGCACGTGGGCAAGATCGTCCTGGTCTGGTGAGTTTCACGAGGTTTTTCATGCGCAAGAAGCTGGTCGTCGGAAACTGGAAGATGCATGGCAACCGGGCCTCGAATGCCCTGCTGCTGAGCGGTCTGAAGGAAGCCGGCCCCTGGACGGCCGATGTGGCTGTGTGCGTGCCGTTCCCCTACATCACCGAGACGTCGCTGGCCCTGACGGGTACGCAGATCGCCTACGGTTCGCAGGATTGCTCGGCGCACGAGCAGGGCGCCTACACGGGCGAGGTGTCGTCGGCCATGCTGGCGGACCTGGGTTGCCGCTTCGCCATCGTCGGTCACTCGGAGCGTCGCGCCTACCACCAGGAAAGCGACCAGCTGGTGGCTGACAAGGCCAAGGCGGCGCTGGCCCACGGCGTCACGCCCATCGTCTGCGTCGGTGAGACGCTCGCGGAGCGCGAGGCCGGCCAGACCGAGCACGTCGTGAAGCGCCAGCTCGCGGCCGTGATCCACACGCTGACGCACTGCATCGGCGAGATCGTGCTGGCCTACGAGCCGGTGTGGGCCATCGGTACCGGCCTGACGGCCACGCCCGAGCAGGCACAGGCCGTGCACGCCGTGCTGCGTCAGCAGCTGCGGGCGGCCACGCAGAAGGCGGATGCCATGCGCATCCTCTACGGCGGCAGCGTCAAGCCCGACAATGCCGCGCTGCTGTTCTCGCAGCCTGACATCGATGGCGGCCTGATCGGCGGCGCCGCCCTGAAGGCGGCGGATTTCTCGGCCATCTGCCGCGCTGCGGCCTGAAGCGGCCGCTTCCTGTGATGTGAGACCTCGGTGCCGGCCCCGACACGGCGGGCACCTGACACGAATTCGATTTGGAGAGTGGAATGCAAGTCCTGATGAACCTGATCCTCGTGGTCCAGCTGCTGAGCGCGCTGGCCATGATCGGCCTGGTGCTGGTGCAGCACGGCAAGGGCGCCGACATGGGCGCCTCCTTCGGCAGCGGTGCCTCCGGCAGCCTGTTCGGCGCCACCGGCAGTGCCAACTTCCTGTCGCGCACGACGGCCGTCTGCGCGACGCTGTTCTTTGTCTGCACGCTGGGTCTGGCCTATTTCGGCAGCCACCGTGATGCTGGCGCCCCGAAGGAAAGCCTGCTGGAACGTGCCGCTCCGGCCAGCGCGCCGGCACCGGCCGCCTCGGGCGCCGCCGCCATTCCCGAGGCTCCCGTGGCCGCTCAGCCGGCCGTATCGGCCGCCAGCCGCTGAGCTGAATGACCCTTCCTGACAGGCGGCGAGGCAAGACCTGCCCCCGCCTTGTCAACCGCAATCGGAAAGACTGTCTCAGATCAACCCGGTTGCACCGTAAAAATCCTTCGGTTTTCTCTGAGTGCGATTTTTTTCGGTATAGAATACGAGGCTGTCTGGAACGCAATTCCTCACGCTACCAGACAGCAAAAACCGCCGACGTGGTGAAATTGGTAGACACGCTATCTTGAGGGGGTAGTGGCGAAAGCTGTGCGAGTTCGAGTCTCGCCGTCGGCACCAAATTCCTCAATCGAGGTCGTGAGTTAACATCCTTCGGGCCGGAGCCCGGCGATGTGCAAGCGATCCTGGTTGAAGCGCCCTGTAGCAGGCAAAGTCGAAAGACCGATCCTGCTGAGGGACAAGCCGGGCGCGGTCCGTGAGCGACATCTTGTCGCCAGCGGCGCGCCCGTTGCTTTTGTCGACTCTGTCGATGGTCTGCCGGCCTGGAGGCTGCGGTCATCGGCGCAACCGAGAGCAAAGCTGTGAGTCTGGAACAGTACCTCCCCGTCATCCTCTTCATTCTGGTCGGCGCAGTGGTGGGTATAGCGCCCCAGATCCTGGGCTACCTCCTCGGACCCAACCGGCCGGATCAGGCCAAGAACTCCCCTTACGAATGCGGCTTCGAGGCCTTTGAAGACGCGCGCATGAAGTTCGATGTGCGCTACTACCTCGTCGCCATTCTCTTCATCCTGTTCGACCTGGAAATCGCGTTCCTGTTCCCGTGGGCGGTGACCCTGCGTGAAATCGGCGCGACAGGTTTCTGGGCGATGATGGTTTTCCTCGGCATCCTCGTCGTGGGCTTTGCCTACGAGTGGAAAAAGGGTGCCCTGGACTGGGAGTGACCTTTTGCCCCTCGTTCAGCGCACGGCGCTGAACGGTCCCCCGTGGGGACGCCAGCCGCCGGCTGGCAGTCGGGCCGGCTTGGGGCGGTCCGGTGCTCGGCCCGTTCGGGTAGACAGATTGGAAGCGTGCTATGGGTATTGAAGGCGTTTTGAAGGAAGGCTTCGTCACCACCTCGGTGGACAAGCTGATCAACTGGTCCAAGACCGGTTCTCTGTGGCCCATGACCTTCGGTCTGGCGTGCTGTGCGGTGGAGATGATGCACGCCGGCGCGGCGCGCTACGACATCGACCGCTTCGGCATGCTGTTCCGTCCCAGCCCCCGCCAGTCCGATCTGATGATCGTGGCCGGCACGCTGTGCAACAAGATGGCGCCCGCCCTGCGCAAGGTCTACGACCAGATGGCCGAGCCTCGCTGGGTCCTGTCGATGGGCTCGTGCGCCAATGGCGGCGGCTACTACCACTACAGCTATTCCGTCGTGCGCGGCTGCGACCGCATCGTGCCGGTCGACGTCTACGTGCCGGGCTGTCCGCCCACCGCCGAGGCGCTGCTGTACGGCATCCTGCAGCTGCAGGCCAAGATCCGCCGCGAAAACACCATCGCACGCTGAAGAGGGCAGGGCTCCATGACCATGAAACTCGACACCCTGCAGGCCACCCTCGAGAAGGTGCTGGGCGAGCAGATCCTCGACCTGAAGCGCGAGCTGGGTGAAATCACCATTCGCGTGGCGCCCGAGCACTACGCGGCCGTCGCCAAGACCCTGCGTGATCACTCCGAGCTGCGCTTCGAGCAGCTGATCGACCTGTGCGGCGTGGACTACAGCACCTACGGCGAAGGCGCCTACGACGGTCTGCGCTTCGGCGTGGTGTCGCATCTGCTGTCCGTCGCCAAGAACTGGCGCCTGCGCCTGAAGGTGCTGGCCGCCAACGACGACTTCCCCTGCGTCGCCGCGCTGACCCCGATCTGGAATTCCGCCAACTGGTTCGAGCGTGAAGCCTTCGACATGTACGGGATCATCTTCGAGGGCCACGAGGACCTGCGCCGCATCCTGACCGACTACGGCTTCATCGGCCACCCGATGCGCAAGGACTTCCCGACCACCGGGCACGTCGAGATGCGCTATGACGCCGAGCAGAAGCGCGTCATCTACCAGCCGGTGACCATCGAGCCGCGTGAGATCACGCCGCGCGTGATCCGTGAAGACAACTACGGCGGGATCTAATCCAAATGGCCGACATCAAGAACTACACCCTCAACTTCGGTCCTCAACACCCGGCCGCGCACGGTGTGCTGCGCCTGGTGCTGGAACTCGACGGTGAAGTGATCCAGCGCGCCGATCCGCACATCGGCCTGCTGCACCGGGCCACCGAGAAGCTGGCCGAGAGCAAGACCTACATCCAGTCGCTGCCCTACATGGACCGCCTCGACTACGTGTCGATGATGGCCAACGAGCACGCCTACTGCCTCGCCATCGAGAAGATGCTGGGCATCGAGGTGCCGGAGCGCGCGCAGTACATCCGCGTGATGTTCGCCGAGCTGACCCGCATCCTGAACCACCTGCTCTGGCTGGGCTGCCACGGCCTGGACTGCGGTGCGATGAACATCCTCATCTACTGCTTCCGCGAGCGTGAGGACATCTTCGACATGTACGAAGCGGTGTCGGGTGCGCGCATGCACGCGGCCTACTTCCGTCCGGGCGGCGTCTACCGCGACCTGCCGGACACCATGCCGCAGTACAAGGTCTCCAAGATCAAGAACGCCAAGACGATCGCCGAGCTGAACAAGAACCGCCAGGGTTCGCTGCTCGACTTCATCGAGGACTTCTGCAAGCGCTTCCCCAAGAACGTCGACGACTACGAGACCCTGCTGACCGACAACCGGATCTGGAAGCAGCGGACCGTGGGCATCGGCGTGGTGACGCCCGAACGCGCCCTGAACATGGGCTTCACCGGCGCCATGCTGCGCGGCTCGGGCATCCCCTGGGACCTGCGCAAGAGCCAGCCCTACGACGTCTACGCCAAGATGGACTTCGACATCCCGGTGGGCACGAACGGCGACACCTATGACCGCTACGTCGTGCGCGTCGAGGAAATGCGCCAGTCCTGCCGCATCGTCGAGCAGTGCGTGAAGTGGCTGCGTGCCAACCCCGGTCCTGTCATCACGGACAACCACAAGGTCGCGCCGCCTTCCCGCGTGGACATGAAGTCCTCGATGGAAGAGCTGATTCACCACTTCAAGCTCTTCACCGAAGGCTTCCGCGTGCCGGAGGGCGAGGCCTACGCCGCCGTCGAGCATCCGAAGGGCGAGTTCGGCATCTACATCGTCAGCGACGGCGCCAACAAGCCCTATCGCCTGAAGATCCGCGCCCCGGGCTTCGCCCACCTGGCCGGCCTGGACGAAATGTCCCGCGGCCACATGATTGCCGACGCCGTCGCCGTGATCGGCACCATGGACATCGTTTTCGGTGAGATTGACCGATGAGCAGCACTCCCTACCAGCTCAGCGACGCCACCCGCGCTCGCTTTGACCGCGAGGTCGCCAAGTACCCGGCCGAGCAGCGCCAGTCCGCCGTGATGGCCTGCCTGTCCATCGTGCAGCAGGAGCAGGGCCACGTGTCCCGCGAGAGCGAGGACGCGATCGCCGCCTACCTGGGCATGCCCGCCATCGCGGTGTACGAGGTCACGACCTTCTACAACATGTACAACCAGCGTCCGGTCGGCAAGTTCAAGCTGAACGTCTGCACCAACCTGCCGTGCCAGCTGCGCGACGGCCAGAAGGCGCTGGACCATCTGCTGAACAAGCTGGGTGTGGAAGACGGCGGCACGACGGCCGACGGCCTGTTCACCGTGCAGAAGTGCGAGTGCCTGGGCGCCTGCGCCGACGCGCCGGTGATGCTGGTGAACGATCGCCAGATGTGCAGCTTCATGAGCCATGAGCGCCTCGACGACCTCGTCGACACGCTGAAGGCCCACGCCAAGAACTGAGGGCAAGCATGCTGGATCTCTCCAAGTTTCAAAGCAAGGGCGTCGAGACCTGCTTCCATGACCGCCACATCGGTCCGCAGATCTATGCCGACCTGAACGGCAGCAACTGGTCGATCAAGGACTACGAGGCCCGTGGCGGCTACGCAGCGCTGCGCAAGATCCTGGGCAAGGACGGCGGTGAAGGCCTGACCCCCGACCAGGTCATCGCCGAAGTCAAGACCTCCGGCCTGCGCGGCCGCGGCGGCGCTGGCTTCCCGACCGGCCTGAAGTGGAGCTTCATGCCCCGCCAGTTCCCGGGCCAGAAGTACCTCGTCTGCAACTCGGACGAAGGCGAGCCGGGCACCTGCAAGGACCGCGACATCCTCATGTACAACCCGCACATCGTCATCGAAGGGATGGCGATCGCGGCGTATGCCATGGGCATCAAGGTCGGCTACAACTACATCCACGGCGAGATCTTCGAGGTCTACGAGCGCTTCGAGGCGGCCCTGGAAGAGGCCCGCGCGGCCGGCCTGCTGGGTGACAACATCCTCGGCTCCGGCTTCTCGTTCCAGCTGCACGCCCACCACGGTTTCGGTGCCTACATCTGCGGTGAAGAGACCGCGCTGCTGGAATCGCTGGAAGGCAAGAAGGGCCAGCCCCGCTTCAAGCCGCCGTTCCCGGCGAGCTTCGGCCTGTACGGCAAGCCCACGACCATCAACAACACCGAGACCTTCGCGGCGGTGCCCTGGATCATCCGCAACGGTGGCCAGCCCTACCTCGAGATCGGCAAGCCCAACAACGGCGGGACCAAGATCTTCTCGGTCTCGGGGGACGTCAACAAGCCCGGCAACTACGAGATTCCGCTGGGCACGCCCTTCGAGAAGCTGCTGGAGCTCGCCGGTGGCGTGCGCACCGGCCGCAAGCTCAAGGCCGTGATCCCGGGCGGCTCGTCCTCCCCGGTGCTGCCGGCCGACGTGATGATGCAGTGCACGATGGACTATGACTCCATCGCCAAGGCCGGCTCCATGCTGGGCTCGGGCGCCGTCATCGTGATGGACGACACGCGCGACATGGTGACGAGCCTGCTGCGTCTGTCCTACTTCTATGCCCACGAGTCCTGCGGCCAGTGCACGCCCTGTCGCGAGGGCACGGGCTGGATGCACCGTGTGATCGAGCGCATCGACCACGGCCAGGGCCGCATGGAAGACATCGACCTGCTGAACTCGGTCGCCGACAACATCCAGGGCCGCACCATCTGCGCCCTGGGCGACGCCGCCGCCATGCCGGTGCGCGCCATGATCAAGCACTTCAAGCACGAGTTCGTGCAGAAGATCGAACAGGCACAACAGGCCGGCGCCAAAGCCGCCTGAACGCCAGGACACGAACCATGGTTGAAATCGAACTCGACGGCAAGAAGGTAGAGGTCCAGGAAGGCAGCATGGTCATGCATGCTGCTGAAAAGGCCGGCACCTACATCCCGCATTTCTGCTACCACAAGAAGCTCTCCATCGCGGCCAACTGCCGCATGTGCCTCGTGGACGTGGAAAAGGCCCCGAAGCCCATGCCCGCCTGCGCGACCCCGGTCACGCAGGGCATGATCGTGCGCACCAAGAGCGAGAAAGCCATCAAGGCCCAGCAGGGCGTGATGGAGTTCCTGCTGATCAACCACCCGCTGGATTGCCCCATCTGCGACCAGGGCGGTGAGTGCCAGCTGCAGGATCTGGCCGTCGGCTACGGTGGCAGCAAGAGCCGCTACACCGAAGAGAAGCGCGTGGTCTTCCACAAGAACGTGGGCCCGCTGGTCTCGATGGAAGAGATGAGCCGGTGCATCCATTGCACCCGCTGCGTGCGCTTCGGCCAGGAGATCGCCGGCAAGATGGAACTGGGCATGGCCCACCGCGGCGAGCACAGCGAGATCCAGACCTTTGTGGGTCGCACGGTCGACTCCGAGCTGTCGGGCAACATGATCGACATCTGCCCGGTCGGCGCGCTGACCAGCAAGCCCTTCCGCTACAGCGCCCGCACCTGGGAACTGTCGCGCCGCAAGAGCGTGTCGCCGCATGACTCCACGGGCGCCAACCTGATCGTCCAGGTCAAGAACCACCAGGTCATGCGCGTCGTGCCGCTGGAGAACGAGGACGTCAACGAGTGCTGGATCGCCGACCGCGACCGCTTCTCGTACGAGGCCCTGAACAGCGAGCAGCGCCTCACCCAGCCCATGATCAAGCAGGGCGGCCAGTGGAAGGCCGTCGACTGGACCGTGGCGCTCGAGTACGTCGCCAACGGCCTGAAGTCCATCAAGGACCAGCACGGCGCCGGCAGCATCGCCGCCCTGGGTTCCGCCCACAGCACGGTGGAAGAGCTCTTCCTGCTGGGCCAGCTGGTCCGCGGCCTGGGCAGCCAGAGCATCGACCACCGCGTGCGCCATGCCGCCTTCGACAACACCGCCGCCGAGGGCCACGCCCGCTGGCTGGGCACGTCGATCGCGTCGCTGTCCACCCTGGACCGCGCCTTCGTCGTCGGCTCCTTCCTGCGCAAGGACCACCCGCTGTTCGCGCAGCGCCTGCGCCAGGCCGCCCGTCACGGCGCCCAGGTGTCGGCCCTGCACGGCACGGCTGAAGACTGGCTGCTGCCGGTCGCGAACCGCATCACCGCCGCACCGTCGGCCTGGGTGCAGGAACTGGCGAACGTCGCCGCCGCCATCGCTGCCGCCAAGGGCGTGAGCGCCCCGGCCGCCGGCAGCGCCACCGCCGAGGCGCAAGCCATCGCCAGCAGCCTGCTGGGCGGCACGCGCAAGGCCGTGCTGCTGGGCAATGCCGCCGCCGAGCATCCGCAGGCCGCCAGCCTGCTGAGCCTCGCGAACTGGATCGCCACCGAGACCGGCGCCACCGTCGGCTACCTGAGCGCCGCCGCCAACACGGTGGGTGCCCAGCTGGCCCGCGCGCTGCCGGGGCAGGGCGGTGCCAACGCCGGCGAGCTGCTCTCCAGCAAGCCTGCCAAGGCCCTGCTGCTGCTGAACATCGACCCGGCCCTGGACAGCGCCAACCCCGCCGCCGCGGTGAAGGCCGTCAACGCCGCCGAGATGGTCGTGGTGATGAGCCCCTTCAAGTCCGGCATGGACTACGCCGACGTGCTGCTGCCGACGGCCCCGTTCACCGAGACCTCCGGCTCCTTCGTCAACGCGGAAGGCCGCCTGCAAAGCTTCGTGGGCGTCGCCAAGGCCCTGGGCGAGACCCGTCCGGGCTGGAAGATCCTGCGTGTGCTGGGCAGCCTGCTGGGCCTGTCGGGCTTCGGCCAGGACAGCTCCGAGCAGGTCCGCAACGAGGCGCTGGGCGTGGACGCCGACCTGTCGAGCCGCCTGAGCAACGCCTCGGGCACCGCCGTGCAGTTTGGCAGCGCTGCCGCCATCGAGCGTCTCGCCGATGTGCCGATCTACGCGACCGACGCGCTGGTCCGCCACGCGACCTCGCTGCAGCTGACGACCGACGCGAAGAACGCCGCCGTGGCCCATGTGAGCCAGGCCCTGTGGGCCCAGCTGGGTCTCGCCGACGGCGCGGACGTGCAGGTCAGCCAGGACGGCGCCGGCTCCGCGCGCCTGAAGGCGAAGCTCGACGCCACGCTGCCCGCCAACGTGGTGCGCGTGCCCGCCGGCCTGCCGGAAACCGCCGCCCTGGGTGCCGCATTCGGCAGCCTGACCCTTGCCAAGGTGTGACGCGATGATCGAAAGCCTCTACCAATCCGGCGCCTCCCTGCTGGGCGCACTCTGGCCCGTGGTCTGGAGCCTGCTCAAGATCATCGCGGTCGTGGCACCGCTGATGCTCTGCGTGGCCTACCTGACCCTGTGGGAACGCAAGGCCATCGGCTGGTCCCAGATCCGTCCGGGTCCGAACCGCGTCGGCCCCTACGGCCTGCTGACCCCCATCGCCGATGCCGTGAAGCTGATCTTCAAGGAGATCATCCTCCCGAGCGCGGCCAACCGCGGGCTGTTCTTCCTCGGCCCGATCATGACCATCATGCCGGCCCTGGCCGCGTGGGCCGTCGTACCCTTCGGCCCGGATGCCGCCGTCGCGAACGTCAACGCCGGCCTGCTGTTCCTGATGGCCATCACCTCGCTCGAGGTGTACGGCGTGATCATCGCCGGCTGGGCCTCGAACTCGAAGTACGCCTTCCTGGGCGCGCTGCGCGCCTCGGCCCAGATGGTGTCCTACGAAATCGCCATGGGCTTCGCGCTCGTGGTGGTGCTGATGGTCACCGGCAGCATGAACATGACGGACATCGTCACCTCGCAGGAGAAGGGCACCTTCGCCTCGATGGGCGTGAACTTCCTGTCCTGGAACTGGCTGCCCCTGCTGCCCATCTTCGTCGTGTACTTCATCTCCGGCCTGGCCGAGACGAACCGCCACCCCTTCGACGTGGTCGAGGGCGAGTCGGAAATCGTGGCCGGTCACATGATCGAGTACTCCGGCATGTCCTTCGCCATGTTCTTCCTGGCCGAGTACGCCAACATGATCCTGGTGTCGGCCCTGGCCGTCGTCATGTTCCTGGGTGGCTGGAGCGCGCCGGTCTCCTTCAGCCTGTTCCACATGGACACGCCGCAGTTCTTCCAGAACACGATGGCCTTCTGGAACTGGTTCTGGCTGTTCGCCAAGACCTTCTTCGTCGTCACGATGTTCCTGTGGGTGCGCGCGACCTTCCCGCGCTTCCGCTATGACCAGATCATGCGTCTGGGCTGGAAGATCTTCATTCCCGTGACCTTGATCTGGCTGGTCGTCGTCGGCCTGTGGATCCAGTCGCCGCTGAACATCTGGAAGTAAGCCGCCATGGTCAAACACTTCATCAAGAGCTTCATGCTCACCGAGCTGTTCAAGGGCATGGCCCTGACCGGCCGTCATTTCCTGTCGCGCAACATCACCGTCCAGTTCCCGGAAGAGAAGACCCCGCTGTCGCCCCGCTTCCGTGGCCTGCACGCGCTGCGCCGCTACGAGAACGGCGAAGAGCGCTGCATCGCCTGCAAGCTCTGCGAGGCCGTGTGCCCGGCGATGGCCATCACCATCGAGTCGGATGTGCGTGAGGACGGCAGCCGCCGCACCACGCGCTACGACATCGACCTGACCAAGTGCATCTTCTGCGGCTTCTGCGAGGAGAGCTGCCCGGTGGACTCGATCGTCGAGACCGACATCTTCGAATACCACGGCGAAAAGCGCGGCGACCTGTACTTCACGAAGGACATGCTGCTGGCCGTGGGTGACCGCTACGAGAAGCAGATCGCAGCCAGCAAGGAGGCCGACGCCAAGTTCCGTTGACCCCTCGATCAGGGCGAGTACGCCCTGATCGGTCCCCCGAGGGGACGCCGAAGGCCGACGGCCTTCAGCCATCGACCTCCGCCTCGCGGCCGTCCTTGGGGCGGCCCGGCGGGCGGCCAAAAGGCGAATACCTCGGGTCAACGAATTTGTGGGAACACCATGGACATCACCACCGCACTGTTCTACCTCTTCTCAGCCGTGCTGCTGGGTTCCGCGTTCCGTGTGATCACGGCCAAGAGCACCGTGCATTCGGCGCTCTTCCTGATCCTGGCCTTCTTCAACGCCTCCTGCATCTGGATGCTGCTCAAGGCCGAGTTCCTGGCGATCACGCTGGTGCTGGTCTACATCGGCGCCGTGATGGTGCTGTTCCTGTTCGTCGTGATGATGCTGGACATCAACTCCGACCAGGTTCGCCAGGGCTTCTGGAAGCACATGCCGCTGGCCCTGCTGGTGGGCGCGCTGATCGCCCTGGAAATGGCCGCCGTGCTGATGCCGGGCTTCAACCTGACGGCCGCGCCTGAGCTGAGCGCCGAGGCGGCGAAGCTGGGCAACACCAAGATGCTGGGCATCCAGATCTACACGAACTACCTGTACCCGCTGCAGATCGCCGCCGTGCTGCTGCTGGTGGCCATCATCGCCGCCATCGCGCTGACGCTGCGCCGCCGCAAGGACAGCCGTTCGCAGGACCCGTCCGAGCAGGTCAAGGTCCAGAAGGCCGACCGTCTGCGCATCGTGAAGGTGCAGGCCACGGTCGAAGCCCCGTCCGCAGCAACGACCGCCGCCGCGGCCGACAACAAGGGAGCCGCATGATGGCAGCGCTGACTCTGGGCCATTTCCTGACGCTTGGCGCGATCCTGTTCGCGCTGTCGGTGATCGGCATCTTCCTGAATCGCAAGAACCTGATCGTGCTGCTGATGGCCATCGAGCTGATGCTGCTGGCGGTCAACCTGAACTTCGTGGCCTTCTCCCACTACCTGGGTGACATGGCCGGCCAGGTCTTCGTGTTCTTCATCCTGACCGTGGCGGCCGCCGAGTCCGCCATCGGCCTGGCCATCCTCGTCGTGCTGTTCCGCAATCGCGCCAGCATCAATGTGGAAGAACTCGACGCCCTGCAAGGCTGATCGGACACAAGGCACGGGATAACAAGATGTCTGCACAACTCTCTCAGAACATGCTGCTGGCGGTGCCCATGGCCCCCCTGGTCGGAGCCATCGTGGCCGGCCTGTTCGGCAAGCAAGTGGGCCGCAAGGGCGCGCACACCGTCACCATCCTCGGGGTGGCGATCGCCCTGGCGATCTCGGTGATGACGCTCTTCAGCGTGCTGGACGGCGCCCGCTTCAACCAGACCATCTACGAATGGATGGTGCTGGGCGGCCTCAAGATGGAAGTCGGCTTCCTGGTCGACGGCCTGACGGCCATGATGATGGTCGTGGTGACCTTCGTGTCGCTGATGGTGCACATCTACACCATCGGCTACATGGAGGAGGACCCCGGCTACCAGCGCTTCTTCTCCTACATCTCGCTGTTCACCTTCTCCATGCTGATGCTCGTCATGAGCAACAACATGCTGCAGCTGTTCTTCGGCTGGGAGGCGGTGGGCCTGGTGTCGTACCTGCTGATCGGCTTCTGGTACACCAAGCCGACGGCGATCTTCGCCAACATGAAGGCCTTCCTGGTGAACCGGGTCGGTGACTTCGGTTTCATCCTGGGCATCGGCCTGCTGGTGGCCTATGGCGGCTCGCTGAACTACACCGAGACCTTCGCCAAGGCGGGCGAGCTCGCGCAGATCAAGTTCCCGACCCCGCTGTGGGGCAGTGACTGGATGATGCTGACCGTGGCCTGCATCTGCCTGTTCATCGGGGCGATGGGCAAGTCGGCGCAGTTCCCGCTGCACGTGTGGCTGCCGGACTCGATGGAAGGCCCGACCCCCATCTCCGCGCTGATCCACGCCGCCACCATGGTGACGGCCGGCATCTTCATGGTCTCGCGCATGAGCCCGCTGTTCGAGCTCTCCGACACCGCACTGAACTTCATCATGGTGATCGGTGCCATCACGGCGCTGTTCATGGGCTTCCTGGGCATCATCCAGAACGACATCAAGCGTGTCGTGGCCTACTCGACGCTGTCGCAGCTGGGCTACATGACGGTCGCCCTGGGCGCCTCCGCCTACTCGGTCGCCGTGTTCCACCTGATGACGCACGCCTTCTTCAAGGCCCTGCTGTTCCTCGGCGCCGGCTCCGTGATCATCGGCATGCACCATGACCAGGACATCCGCAACATGGGCGGCCTGCGCAAGTACATGCCCATCACGTGGATCACCTCGCTGCTGGGTTCGCTGGCGCTGATCGGCACGCCGTTCTTCTCGGGCTTCTACTCGAAGGACTCGATCATCGAGGCCGTGCACGCCAGCCACCTGCCGGCCGCGCACTTCGCGTACGCCGCGGTGATCATCGGTGTCTTCGTGACGGCCTTCTACAGCTTCCGGATGTACTTCCTGGTCTTCCACGGCAAGGAGCACTTCCACCACAAGCCCTTCCCGGGTGAGCACGACCATCACGACGACCACGGCGCGCATCATGAGCCGCACGAGTCGCCCTGGGTGGTGACGGCACCGCTGGTGCTGCTGGCCATCCCCTCGGTGCTGATCGGCTTCTACACCATCGAGCCCATGCTCTTCGGCGACTTCTTCAAGGACGCCATCTTCATCAACCATGACGTGCACCACGCCATGGGCGAGCTGAAGGAAGAGTTCCACGGCGCCGTGGCCATGGCCACGCACGGCGTGAAGACGCTGCCGTTCTGGCTGGCGCTGGGCGGCGTGGTGACGGCCTATGTGTTCTACATGGTCGCTCCGCAGATCCCGGCCACCATCGCCCGCGTGCTGGCCCCGGTGATCAAGGTGCTCGAGAACAAGTACTACATGGACTGGATCAACGAGAACATCCTCGCTGCCGCAGCCCGCGCCATCGGCGTGGGCCTGTGGAAGGGCGGGGATGCCGGTCTGATCGACGGCGTGATCATCAATGGATCGGCCAAGACCGTGGGCGGCATTGCCGGCCTGGTCCGCCGCGTCCAGACGGGTCACCTGTACTGGTACGCCCTGGTGATGATCCTGGGTGTCATCGGCCTGATGACCTGGCAGCTGTGGCCGTTCATCGCGCCTCAGTTCAAGGCCCTGACCGGTCTCTGAGCACGGAGACGGAGAAAAAGAATGTTGCTGAGTCTTTCCATCTGGATGCCCATCGTCAGCGGACTGATCCTGCTGGCCCTGGGCCGCGACGACCAGGCCAAGACGGTGCGCTGGCTGGCCCTGGTCGCCGCCATCGCGAGCTTTGCCGTCACCCTCCCGCTCATCACCGGCTTCAAGGTCGACACGGCTGCCATGCAGTTCGTGGAGAACTTCTACTGGATCGAGCGTTTCAACATCCACTACCACCTCGGCGTGGATGGCATCTCCATGTGGTTCGTGCCGCTCACGGCCTTCATCACCATCATCGTGGTGCTGGCGGCCTGGGAGGTCATCGAGAACCGCGTCAACCAGTACATGGGCGCCTTCCTGGTGCTGTCCGGCCTGATGGTCGGCGTGTTCTCGGCGCTGGACGGGATGCTGTTCTACGTGTTCTTCGAGGCGACCCTGATCCCGATGTACATCATCATCGGCGTCTGGGGCGGCCCGCGCCGGGTCTATGCGGCCTTCAAGTTCTTCCTGTACACGCTGGCCGGCTCGCTGCTGATGCTGATCGCGCTGATCTACCTGTACCTGAAGAGCGGCGGCAGCTTCGACATCCAGACCTGGCACAAGCTGCCGCTGCCGATCGATGCGCAGACCCTGCTGTTCTTCGCCTTCTTCGCCGCCTTCTCGGTGAAGGTGCCGATGTGGCCGGTGCACACCTGGCTGCCGGACGCCCACGTGGAAGCGCCGACCGGCGGTTCCGTGGTGCTGGCCGCCATCATGCTGAAGCTGGGGGCCTACGGCTTCCTGCGCTTCTCCATGCCCATCGCGCCGGACGCCGCGCGTGAGTACGCCTGGTTCATCATCGCGCTGTCGCTGATCGCCGTCGTGTACATCGGCCTCGTGGCCCTGGTCCAGAAGGACATGAAGAAGCTGGTGGCCTACTCGTCCATCGCGCACATGGGCTTCGTGACCCTGGGCTTCTTCATCTTCAACGAGCTGGGCGTCTCGGGCGCCCTCGTGCAGATGATCTCGCACGGCTTCGTGTCGGGCGCCATGTTCCTGTCGATCGGCGTGCTGTACGACCGCGTGCATTCGCGTGAGATCTCGGCCTATGGCGGCGTGGTCAACACCATGCCCAAGTTCGCGGCCTTCGCGCTGCTGTTCGCCATGGCCAACTGCGGCCTGCCGGCCACCGGCGGCTTCGTGGGCGAGTGGATGGTCATCCTCGGCACGGTGAAGTACAGCTTCTGGCTGGGCGCCATCGCCGCCACCGCCCTGGTGTTCGGTGCGGCCTACACCCTGTGGATGTACAAGCGCGTCTACTTCGGTGCCGTCACCAATGACAACGTCCGTGGCCTGACCGACATCAACGGCCGCGAGTTCCTGATGCTGGCGGTGCTGGCCGTGGCCGTGCTGTGGATGGGTGTCTATCCCAAGCCCTTCACCGATGTGATGCACGTCTCGGTCACCGAGCTGCTGAAGCACGTGGCCGTGTCCAAGCTGCAATAAGAGGGCCGCTGAAAAATGAACGACATGAACTGGAATGCGGTGACCCCGGAGATCCTGCTGCTGGGCCTGTCCTGCCTGGTGGCGCTCGTGGACCTCTTCGTCAAGGATGAGCGTCGCACCCCGACCTACTGGCTGACGCAGGCCAGCCTGGCGCTGGTGTCCGTGCTGCACTTCAACGCCTTCTTCGGCGGCGCCGAGGTGTACGCCATGCAGGGCATGGTGGTGGTCGATCCGATGAGCCACCTGCTGGCGGCCTTTGCCGGCGTGGCCACCATGATCACGCTGGTCTACGCGCGCCCCTATGCCGAGCCTCGCGAGATGCTCAAGGGCGAGCTCTTCACGCTGAGCCTGCTGGCCTATCTGGGCGTGAGCATCATGGTCTCGGCCAACAACTTCCTGGTCATCTACCTCGGCCTGGAACTGATGAGCCTGTCGCTGTATGCGCTGGTGGCCCTGCGCCGTGACCACGCCATCTCGACCGAAGCCGCGATGAAGTACTTCGTCCTGGGCGCGCTGGCCAGCGGTTTCCTGCTGTACGGCATGTCCATGATGTACGGGGCCACCGGTTCGCTGCACATCCCGACGGTGTTCCAGGTGATCCATGCGGGCGCCCCGAACCCCTCCGTGCTGGTCTTCGGCGTGGTGTTCATCGTCGCTGGCCTGGCCTTCAAGCTCGGCGCCGCGCCGTTCCACATGTGGGTGCCTGACGTCTACCAGGGCGCGCCCACGGCCGCGACGCTGCTGATCGGCGGCGCCCCCAAGCTGGCGGCCTTCGGCATCACCGTGCGCCTGCTGGTCGACGGCCTGCTGGACCGCGCCGTGGACTGGCAGCAGATGCTGCTGGTGCTGGCCGTGGTCTCGCTGGTGATCGGCAACCTCGCCGCCATCGCCCAGAGCAACCTCAAGCGCATGCTGGCCTACTCGACCATCGCGCAGATGGGCTTCATGCTGCTGGGCCTGGCCTCCGGCGTGGTCAACGGCAACACGCTGTCGGCGGCCAACGCCTACAGCTCGGCGCTGTTCTACGTGATCACCTATGTCCTGACCACGCTGGGCACCTTCGGCCTGATCATGCTGATGGCCCGCCAGGGTCACGAGGCCGAGCAGATTGCCGACTTCGCCGGCCTGGCCAAGCGCAGCCCCTGGTATGCGCTGGTGATGACGATCTTCATGTTCTCGCTCGCCGGCATCCCGCCGACCGCTGGCTTCTACGCCAAGCTGGCCGTGCTGCAGGCCATGGTCGCCACCAACGATCCGCTGTACATCAAGCTGGCCATCGGTGCCGTGCTGCTGTCGCTGATCGGTGCGTTCTACTACCTGCGCGTCATCAAGGTCATGTTCTTCGACGAGCCGTCCGAGCGCGGCGCCCTGAGCGCCCCGGCCGACGCCCGTCTGGTCATGTCCCTGAACGGCATCGCCGTGCTCCTGTTCGGTCTGATGCCGGACGGCCTGCTGACGATGTGCGTCCTCGCCGTGCGCACGCTGGCGAACTGAGCGCCTGATCGATGAACCAGTCCGCGGCCACCTGGCTGGTGCTGCTGGTGGCCGTGCTGGCCGCCAACGCGCCGTTCCTGAGCCAGCGCATCCTGCTCGTCGGGCGGCGCGATGCCGGCAAGTCCGGCTGGTGGCGGCTTCTTGAGCTGCTGCTCGCCGCGCTGCTGACCCTGGCCGTGGGCTTCGCCCTCGAGGCCCGTGCCGGGCAGCGTCAGCCGCAGGGCTGGGAGTTCTACGCGGCGGCGGCCTGCCTCTTCCTGACCCTGGCCTTCCCAGGCTTCGTCTGGCGCTACCTCAAGCGTCACCGCGATGAAGCCTGACAGCGCCGCGCCAGGGTTGCCCGCGGCCGACGACCGCGACGCGGGCCTGGTCGAGACCCGCCTGCGAGGCGAGGAGGTCTTCCACGGCCGCTTCCTCAAGGTGCAGTGCGACACCGTGCGCCTGCCCGGTGGCCGCGAGGCCACCCGTGAATTCATCCGCCACCCCGGCGCCGTGATGGTCGTGCCGCTGCTGCGGGACGGCCGCCTGCTGCTCGAGCGCCAGTACCGCCACCCGATGGGGCAGGTGATGCTGGAGTTCCCGGCGGGCAAGCTCGATCCGCAGGAATCGCCGCTGGCCTGCGGGCGGCGCGAGCTGCGCGAGGAGACCGGCTACCGTGCCCGCGAGTGGGCCTATGCCGGCGTGCTCCACAACGCCATCGCCTACTCCGACGAGGCCATCCACATCCTCTTCGCCCGGGACCTCATCGAGGGCCCGGCGGCGCTGGACGAGGGCGAGTTCGTCGAGTGCCTGTCCATGAGCGTCGAGGAACTCGATGCCGCCTGCCGCGACGGCCGTGTGACGGACGCCAAGACGCTGATCGGCCTGCTCTGGCTGCAGCGCTGGCAGCAGGGCGCCTGGCCGCTGGCGTGGCAGGCCGGCGAGGCCTGACGCCTCTGCTGAGCTCCCATGCTGGTGCTGAACCTGGCCTGCGCTGCGGGTCATCTCTTCGAAGGCTGGTTCGCGTCGGGCGACGACTGCGAGTCCCAGCAGCGCCGCGGCCTGCTCAGCTGCCCGCTGTGCGGCAGTCAGCAGGTCGAGCGGCGCCCGAGCGCGCCACGCCTGAACGTCTCCCATCTGCGCGCGGAGAAGGCCGGGCAGGGCGCTGCGCCGGCACCGGGGTCCCGGCCGCCTGAGGCGCCGTCCGGCCCGATGGCCGCGGGCACGTCCGCCGGCCCGTCCCCCCATCTGGCGGGGCCGGCGCCCCTCCCCATGCCGCCCAGCGGGGCCGTCACGTCCGAGGCCGCTGCCGAGCACGCCCTGCAGCAGCTGCAGGCCCGCTACCTCCAGGTGGCGCGGGCGCTGGCCCGGTCCGCCGAGGATGTGGGAGAGCGCTTTGCCGAGGAAGCCCGCCGCATCCACCAGGGCGACGCCGAAGACCGGGCGATCCGGGGGCAGAGCACGCCGCAGGAAGTCCGCGAGCTGCTGGACGAAGGCATCCCGCTGCTGCCGCTGATCCTGCCGGAAGGCGCCGACGGCGACCTGCACTGAGCCGCCACGCCGCGACCGCCTGAGGTCCGCCGGCGAACCACGCGTGCCTGCCGTCTGTCGATTCGTCGCATGGGCGCGACGCTGGGCGAACACCTGAGGCACCATGACCAGCGGATGTAACCCCAGGCGGCCCTATGCTCCGCCGATTGACCTTTCGCAAGCCATCATGACCTCGAACAAGACGCGCTTCCCCCTGACGAGCCGCCCGCTGGCGCTGCTCGTGCTCGCCGCCGCCGCCCTGACCGCCTGCGGCAAGGGTCCCAAGGGCGACGCCCCCAAGGCGGCCGCCGCCGCGCCCCTGGTGCTCGCCTCCGAAGACGTGCTCGAGATGGGCCTGAGCGAGCACGCGAACGGTCCGGTCATCACCGGCACCATCCAGCCCGAGCGCAAGGCCGACCTGCGTGCCGAGGTCTCGGCCGTGGTGCTGCAGGTGCTGAAGGAGAACGGCGAGGCCGTGCGCAAGGGCGACCTGATCGTGCGCCTGGACGACACGGCCATCCGCGACAGCCTGGCCTCCGCCGAGGAAGCCGCCCGCGCGTCGGCCCAGAGCTTCGAGCAGGCCGAGCGCCAGTTGCAGCGCCAGAAGACGCTGCAGGGCCAGGGCATGACCTCCATGCAGGGGCTGGAGGACGCCGAGGTCCGCCGCAACAACGCCCAGAGCGATCTCGTCGCCGCACGGGCCCGCGTCGTCACCGCACGCCAGCAACTGCAGCGCACCGAGGTGCGCGCGCCTTTCGACGGCATCGTGAGCGAGCGCAAGGTGTCTCCCGGGGATACCGCCCAGATCGGCAAGGAGCTGGTCAAGGTGATCGACCCGCGCAGCCTGCGCTTCGAGGGCCTGGTGACGGCGGACCGCATGTCGGAGCTGAAGCTCGGCCAGAAGGTCTTCTTCCGCGTCAACGGCTATGCGCAATCCGACTTCGAGGGCAAGGTGCGCCGCATCGCGCCGGCCGCCAATGCCGCCACCCGCCAGGTGGAACTGCTGGTGGACTTCGCCGGCGCCCAGCAGCCGGGCGTGGCCGGGCTGTACGCGGAAGGCCGGGTGCAGACGCAGACCTCCAGCGCACTGATGCTCACCGACGGCGCCCTGCAGCGCGAGGGTGACAAGGCCTTCGCATGGCGCGTCGATGGCAGCAAGCTGGCCCGCACGGCGCTGAAGCTGGGTGCCCGGGACGAGCGCCTGGGGCAGTACGTGGTCGAGTCCGGCCTGAAGGCAGGCGACCTGGTCCTGCGCCACCCGGGCAGCGCCCTGCAGGACGGCCAGGCCCTGGAGCTGAAGCGGGCTGCCGCCCCGGCGCCGACGGCCTCCGCCCCGGCCAGCGCGGCCTCGGGCCAGTGATCGGCCCCCGCCAGGAGACCTGAGCCATGTTGCTGTCGAATTTTTCGGTCAAGAAGCCGATCGCGATGATCGTGATCATCATCGGCTTGATGGCCATGGGCCTGCTGGCCCTGTCCAAGCTGCGCGTCAACCAGATCCCGGACGTCGAGCAGCCGCTGCTCGTCGTGGGCATCTCCTATCCCGGCGCCTCGCCGGAGACGGCGGAGCGCGAGATCATCAACCGCATCGAGAAGTCGCTGCAGAGCATCTCCGGCGTGACCGAGGTGCGCTCCACGGCAAGCGAGGGCTACGCCCAGCTGCTGCTGATCTTCAACTTCAACAAGAACATGATCGAGGCGGCCGACGAGGTCCGCAATGCGATCGCGGCGGTGCGGCACAAGCTGCCCACGGAAATGCGCGAGCCCGTGCTCCAGCGCATCGACCCCTCCGCCCAGCCCATCATGCAGATGGCGCTGTCCTCCAGCAGCCAGAGCCATGCGGAGATCTCGCGCCTGGCCGAGGACACGCTGGCCGACCGCTTCCGCGCCATCTCCGGCGTGGCCACGGTGGGCGTGAACGGCTCGCTCAAGCGCGAACTGTCGGTGCTGCTGAATGCGCAGAAGCTGCGTGAGTTCAACGTGTCGGTGACCGAGGTCGTCAACGCGCTGCGCACGCAGAACACCAGCGCCCCCGTGGGCAAGGTGCGCGGCCAGATGGAGGACCAGAGCATCCGCCTGCTGGGCCGCATCGAGTCGCCGGTCGAGTTCAACCAGATCGTGGTGAAGCGCAGCGGCGGCGAGCTCGTGCGCCTCGGCCAGGTCGCCACCGTGCAGGACGGCTTCGCGGAGCAGACGGGCCTGTCCGTGCGGGACGGCAAGCCCAACGTCGGCATCACGGTCACCCGCACGCGGGACGCGTCCACCGTCAACGTCGCCAATGCCGTGCGCAAGCTGGTCGACGAGATCAACAAGACCCTGCCCAAGGGCAGCAAGCTGGAGGTCACGCAGGATGGCGGCAAGGACGCCCAGGACAGCCTGAACAACGTGATCCACGCGCTGGTGTTCGGCGCGGGCCTGACCATCTTCGTGGTCTATGCCTTCCTGAACTCCTGGCGCTCGACGCTCATCACGGCCCTGAGCCTGCCCACCTCGGTGGTCGCGGCCTTCATCGCCGTGTGGCTGTGCGGCTTCACGCTGAACTTCATGAGCCTGCTGGGGCTGTCGCTGGCCATCGGCGTGCTGATCGACGACGCCATCGTGGTGCGCGAGAACATCGTGCGCCACATGGAACGCGGCGCCGACCGCCGCACCGCGGCGCTCAACGGCACGGCGGAGATCGGCCTGGCCGTGGCCGCCACCACCTTCTCCATCGTCGCCGTGTTCATCCCCGTGGCCTTCATGCCCGGCGTGTCCGGCGAATGGTTCCGCCCCTTCGGCCTGACCGTCGTGGCCTCGGTGCTGGTGAGCCTGTTCATCTCCTTCACGCTCGATCCGATGCTCTCGGCCTTCTGGGGCGACCCTCCGGGCCACCACCAGGCGCCCAAGCACGGGATCTCGAAGGTCCTGGAGCGCTTCAACATCTGGTTCGACCATCAGGCGGACCGCTACGGCCGCGTGATCGCCTGGGCGCTGCATCACCGCCGCTGGATGGCCTTCTTCGCCTTCAGCAGCTTCGTGGTGGCCATCGTGCTGCAGAGCAAGTTCGGCGGCTCGAGCTTCCTGCCGGCCTCCGACTACGGCACCATCGCCATCGAGGTCCGCACGCCGGCCTCGTCGAGCCTGGAGTACGCCCGCCTGAAGATGGCCGCCGGCTCGGCCGCCGCGGCCCAGCTGCCCGAGTTCCAGCACGCCAACTCCTATGTGAACCCGAGCGGCGGCCGCATCTACGTCGACATCGGCAAGAAGAGCACCCGCAAGCGTGACGCCGCTGCCATCGCGGCCGACCTGCGCGAGCGCGTGGCCCGTCTCGTCGGTGCCGAGTACGTGGTGCTGGACGACCTCAACAACGGGGCGCAGAAGCCGGTGCAGATCCGCTTCTCCGGCGCTGACTCGCGCAAGCTCATGGAGATCACGACGGACTACATGGCCAAGCTGCGCAATGTGCCGGGCGCCGTGGACGTGAGCCTGTCCGAGCAGGACCCGCAGGACGAGCTGCAGATCGAGCTCAACCGGGGTCTGGCGAACTCGCTCGGCATCTCCGTGGGCGATGCCGCCACCGCCCTGCGCGTGGCCTTCGCCGGCGTCGAGGTGGGCGACTGGGTGGATCCGAGCGGCGAGACGCGGGACGTCTCGATCCGGCTGCAGCCCTCGGACCGCGTGGACGCCAGCAACATCGAGCGCCTGCCCATCGCCGTCAGCGGCACGGGCCTGATGGTGCCGCTGGAGCAGATCGCCGACGTGACCATGGGCAAGGGCCCCGCCAAGATCCAGCACGCCGACGGCAAGCGCATGATCTCGGTGTCTGCCAACGCCCACGGCCGCTCGCCCGGCGAGGTGACGGCCGATGCCAAGAAGCTGGCCCAGTCCATCAACTTCCCGCCCGGCTACGGCATCGAGCTGGCCGGCGCGTCCAAGGACCAGCAGGAGGTGTTCAGCGCCATGGGCATCGCCCTGGTGTCGGGCATCGGCCTGATGTACCTGATCCTCGTGATGCAGTTCGGCAGCTTCACCGCGCCGATGGGCGTGATGCTGTCCCTGCCGCTGTCGCTGATCGGCGTGGTCGTGGCGCTGCTGCTGACCGGGGGCACGCTGAACCTGATGAGCTTCATCGGCATCATCATGCTGGCGGGCCTCGTGGCGAAGAACGCCATCCTGCTGCTGGATGCCGCGCGCCAGGAAGAGGCGGCCGGCGTGCCGCGCGAGGAGGCCCTGATGCATGCGGGCCGCAAGCGGTTCCGCCCCATCCTGATGACGACCTTCGCGCTGATCGCCGGCATGCTGCCGGTGGCCATCGGCGTGGGCGAGGGCGGCGAGTTCTACCGTCCGATGGCCGTGGCCATCATCGGCGGCACGATCACCTCGACCTTCCTCACGCTGCTGATGGTGCCGAGCTTCTACGACAGCATCGAGATCATGCGCGACAGCTTCTTCCGCAAGTTCCGTGAGCGCGAGGCCCGCTGGAACACCGCGGTCGCCGTGCTGCTCAACGGCGGCGAGGTGCTGGCCTTCCTGACGCTGGTGCGCTTCGCCTACCGTCTCGTGATGCGCGGCGTGAACCGCGTGCGCCTCGGCCGCGCGCCGGCCGCCGTCTGACCGCTTCGCGGGGGGAGCGCCCCTGAACGAGAAAGCCCGGCAGTGCCGGGCTTTTTTCATGGGCGACGGAGCAGCCGGCCCGGGTTCATCAGGCCCAGGGGATCCAGCGCCTGCTTGAGGGTCTGCATGAGGCGCAGCGCCACCGGATCCTTGCTGTCGGCCAGCTGCTCGCGCTTGAGCTGACCGATGCCGTGCTCGGCGGAGATCGACCCGCCGCGCTGCAGCACCCGGTCGTAGACGAGCGCATTGATCGCCGGCTCCTGCTCGCGCAGGAAGGCGGCCGGGTCCTGGCCCTCGGGCGCCTGCACGTTGAAGTGCAGATTGCCGTCGCCGAGGTGCCCGAAGCACACGAGGCGCACACCGGGGCAGTGCGCCTGCAGGGCGGCCTCGCAGTCCTTCACGAAGGCGGGAATGGCCGAGATGGGCAGCGCGATGTCGTGCTTGATGTTGAGGCCTTCCTCGCTTTGCGCCAGCGGGATGCTCTCGCGCAGGTGCCAGAGCTGCTGCGCCTGCGCGAGCGACTGCGCGACGGCGGCATCCACGGCCTCGCCCGCCTCGAGGGCATCGCCGAGCAGGCGCTCCAGCAGCAGCCGGGCATGGGCCTCGTCCTCGTGATCGGAGAGCTCCAGCAAGACCGCCCAGGGGGCGCCGGCATCGTCGGGCAGCGGCTGGGGAATCTGAGGGAAGTGGCGCTGCACCAGGCGCAGGCAGGCGCGGCTGATCAGCTCAAAGCCCGTCAGCGTGGCGCCTGCGCCTGCGCGGGCCCGGCCCAGCAGCGCCAGGGCGGCGTCGAGCGTGGGACAGGCCGCCAGGGCCGTCATCGTGGCCCGCGGTGCGGGGAACAGCTTCAGCGTGGCCGCCGTGATGACGCCCAGCGTGCCTTCGCTGCCGATGAAGAGGTCACGCAGGTCGTAGCCGGTGTTGTCCTTGCGCAGGCCGCAGAGGCCGTGCCACACCTCGCCCTGCGGCGTGACCACCTCCAGGCCGAGGCACAGCTCGCGGGCATTTCCATAGCGCAGCACCTGCGTGCCGCCGGCATTGGTGGCGAGATTGCCGCCGATGGTGCAGCTGCCCTCGGCCCCGAGACTCAGCGGAAACAGCAGCCCCGCCGCGCCGGCCGCCGCCTGGACCTCGGCCAGCAGGCAGCCGGCTTCGGCGCACAGGGTGAGGTTGTCGCGATCGACCTGGCGGACCTGCCGCAGCCGGCGCAGGGACAGCAGCAGCTGCCGGCCGCTGCCGTCCGGCACGCCGCCGCCCACGAGGCCGGTGTTGCCGCCCTGGGGCACCAGGCTCACGCGGTGTTCGGCACACAGGCGGACCAGCGCTGCCACCTCGGCGGGGGTGCCAGGTCTTGCCACCGCCAGCGCGCGGCCGGCGTAGCGCTTGCGCCAGTCCAGCTCGTAGGCCTCGAGCCCGTCCCCCGTCAGCAGCTGATCGGCGCCGAGGAGCTGGCGCGCCCGGTCGAGAAAGCCCGCATCGCCCGGGGCGGACATTCAGGCCTCCGCGGCGTTGGCCCGACGTGCCGCCGCCAGCCGCTGGCGCACCTGCATCGAGCAGGCCACGAAGATCAGCACCCCCAGCAGCACCTCCAGGACGGCAAGCCCCACGGACAGCCCGCGGTCACTGGTGGCACGCACCAGGCCCTCGGCCACGTACAGCCACACCAGCAGGCTCAGCCAGCGGAAGGTGTAGAGCCGGTAGCGCCACAAGCCGGCCAGCGGGACCAGCAAGGGCAGGGCTTTGATGGCCAGCGTGCCGCGGCCCACGGGGGCCAGCCACAGCTCCCACGCCAGGCACAGCACGAAGAGCGCCAGCAGCGCGCCGAAGGCCAGATTGCGGGACAGGGCCTCCTCGCGGCTGGGCTCGGTGCGCGCGGTGGGAGGCAGGGGTGCGGTGGGATGGCTTGACATGGCTGGCATCATAGCCAGATGAGTGAAGAGAGCCGTCACAACGACCGCCGCGCCGAGGGAAGCGGCAGCTACAACCCCATCGCCCTGTTCCACGAGTTCGTCAACGAGCTCGTCAGCTGGCCCTGGATGCAGACGCTGCAGACCTTCAAGGTGCGTTTCAAGGAAGAGCGCCTGGGCCTCACGGCGGGCAGCCTGACCTTCACCACGCTGATCTCGCTCGTGCCGCTGCTGACGGTGATGCTGGCCCTGTTCACCGCCTTCCCGATGTTCTCGGCCTTCCAGGTGGCACTGGAGAAGTACTTCCTCAAGAGCCTGATCCCGCCGAACATCGCCAAGCCGGTGCTGGCCTCCCTGACGCAGTTCGCGGCCAAGGCCAACAAGCTGGGCGTAGTCGGCCTGATCGCGCTGGGCTTCTCGGCCAGCGCGATGATGCTGACCATCGACCGCACGCTCAATGCCATCTGGCGCGTGAAGAAGCCGCGGCCCATCGCCCAGCGGGTGCTGGTGTACTGGGCGGCCATGACGCTGTGCCCGCTGCTGCTGGGCGGCAGCCTCACGCTCACCAGCTACGCCATCTCGTCCGGCCAGGGCCTGGTGGACAAGCTGCCCCAGGGCCTGTCCGTGGTGCTCAACAGCATGGATGTGGTGGTGCTGGCCGCGGCCATGGCCGCGCTTTTCCACTACGTGCCGAACACGCATGTGCGCTGGCGGCACGCCATCCTCGGCGGCGTCTTCGTGGCCATCGCCTTCACGCTGGCCAAGGGCGTGCTGGCCTGGTATGTGAAGCAGGTGCCGACCTTCTCCACGCTCTACGGCGCCTTTGCCACGGTGCCCATCTTCCTGATCTGGATCTACGTGGCCTGGGCCATCGTGCTGCTGGGCGCGATCCTGGCCGCGAACGCGCCGGCCCTCACGCACAAGATGCTGCGCCGCCACGACGCGCCGGGCCTGGCGTTCGAGCTGGCCTTGGAAATCATCCGCGAGCTGCGCCGCGCGCGCGACGCGGGGGAGGGCGGGGCCAGCAGCCTGGGCCTCGCCACGGCCCTGCGCGTGGACGCCCTGCAGCTCGAACCCGTGGTGGACACGCTGATCGCCATGAGTCTGGTCGGCCGCCTGGAGGAAGCGGGCGCCCAGCGCCTGACCTTGTTGTGCGAGCCGACCCACACGCCCGCCGGGCCGCTGATCAAGGAGCTGCTGGCCGAGCACTCCGAGTCGCTGGCCCTGCTGTGGGCGCGCAGCGACTGGACGCGGGTGCGCCTGTCCGAGCTGCTTTGAGCGGGTCTGGGGCGGCGTCCGTCAGGGGTGGATGACCACCAGCAGCGCCGTCGCGGCCTGCTTGCCCGTGTTGCGGATGGCGTGCGGGCCATCGACGGCGTAGCGCGCCGTCTCGCCCGTCTTGAGCTTCTGGGTGGTGTTGCCGGCCGAGATCTCCAGCTGACCCGCCAGCACGCTCAGGTGCTCGCGCGAGCCGGGCTCATGCGCGCCTGATTCCAGCGCGCCGCCGGGCTGCACGGTCAGCTCGTACCACTCGAACTGGCCGGCCATGTCGATGGGGCCGAGGATGCGCAGCAGGCACTTGCCGTCCGGGCTGCTCATGCCGGGAATGCCATGCGCCGGCACCACCTCGATGGCCGGCGCGGCCGGCTTCTCGCCGCCCAGCAGCTCCGAGAGCTCCACCCGGAGCGCATTCGCCAGACGCCAGACCACCGCGACGGTGGGATTGGCCTGGTTTCTCTCGATCTGCGAGAGCATGCTCTTGCTCACGCCCGCCCGGCGCGAGAGCTCGTCCAGCGACAGGCCCTGGGCCTGGCGCAGCGCCTGCAGGGTGGCGCCGACGCGCGGCGGTTCGAGGCTGTCAGGATGCGGGACGGACATGGAGCGACCTTCAGAGATGCCGGTTGTGCGAGTTCGTTCACTTGACCCTGGGATGCATTTCCCAGATACTGCACGAAAGTTCGATATAGTGAACTGAATTCGATTTAACGGATTGTGCCCCAGGAGACCGAACATGGCCAATGCTGAAGACTTCTACGCCCACCTGCGCCACGAGCTGCAGTCCATCCGCGAAGCCGGCCTGTTCAAGAGCGAGCGCGTCATCACGAGCCACCAGGGCGCCGTGGTGCAGACGAACGATGGCCGCGAGGTCATCAACCTCTGCGCCAACAACTACCTGGGCCTGTCCTCCCACCCGCAGGTGATCGAGGCGGCCCACGAAGCGCTGCGCAGCCATGGCTACGGCCTCTCCAGCGTTCGATTCATCTGCGGCACGCAGGACATCCACAAGACGCTGGAACAGCGCATCGCGCGCTTCCTGGGCACCGAGGACACCATCCTCTACGCCGCGGCCTTTGACGCCAACGGCGGCCTCTTCGAGCCCCTGCTGGGCGAGCAGGACGCCATCATCAGCGACGAGCTCAACCACGCCTCCATCATCGACGGCATCCGCCTGTGCAAGGCCAAGCGCTTCCGCTACAAGCACAACGACCTCGCCGACCTCGAGGCCCAGCTGCAGGCCGCCGAAGCCGCCGGCGCCCGTTTCAAGCTGGTCTTCACCGACGGTGTCTTCTCCATGGACGGCACCATCGCCCAGCTGGACAAGATCCGCGAGCTCTGCGACCGCTACGGCGCGCTGCTGGGCATCGATGAATGCCATGCCAGCGGCTTCCTGGGCAAGACCGGCCGCGGCACGCACGAGCATCGCGGCGTCTTCGGCAAGATCGACATCATCACCGGCACCCTGGGCAAGGCCCTGGGGGGCGCGTCGGGCGGCTTCACCACCGGTCGCAAGGAAGTGATCGAGCTGCTGCGCCAGCGCTCGCGCCCCTACCTGTTCTCCAACACCGTGGCGCCCAGCATCGTGGGCGGCTCCATCGCCGTGCTGGACATCCTGGAAGGCTCGACCGCGCTGCGCGACAAGCTCGAGGCCAACACGGCCTACTTCCGCGAGGCCATCCAGGCCGCCGGCTTCGAGATCAAGCCGGGCACGCACCCCATCACGCCCATCATGGTCTACGACGCCGTCAAGGCGCAGCAGCTGAGCGCCCGCCTGCTGGAGCTGGGCGTCTACGCCGTCGGCTTCTTCTTCCCCGTGGTGCCCAAGGGCCAGGCGCGCATCCGCGTGCAGATCTCGGCCGTGCATGAGCGCCACCACCTGGAGCAGGCCGTTGCCGCGTTCACGCAGGCCGGCCGCGAGCTGGGCCTCATTCCGGCCTGACGCCCGCCCCATCTCCGTTCCCGCCCCACAGAAAGAGCTGCCCCATGAGCCGCCAAACCAAGATCCTCATCATCGGCGCCAATGGCCAGATCGGCACCGAGCTGGCCCAGGAGCTGGCCCTGCGCCACGGCAACGCCAACGTCATCACCAGCGACCTCGCGCCCGAGGGCCGCGTGAAGTCGCTGACGCACGAGATGCTGGATGCGACTGACGGCGCGGCCGTCGCCGCGGCGGTCAAACGCCACGATATCACGCAGATCTACCTGCTGGCGGCGGCGCTCTCGGCCACCGGCGAGAAGCACCCGATGTGGGCCTGGGATCTCAACATGAAGGGCCTGCTCAATGTGCTGGAGCTGGCCCGCACGCAGAAGCTCGATCGCATCTTCTGGCCGAGCTCCATCGCGGCCTTCGGCCCCAGCACGCCGGCCGTGATGACGCCGCAGAGCACGGTCATGGACCCGACCACGGTCTACGGCATCTCCAAGCAGGCCGGCGAGCGCTGGTGTGCCTGGTACCACGCCAAGCACGGCGTGGACGTGCGAAGCCTGCGCTACCCGGGCCTGATCAGCTACAAGACCCCGCCCGGCGGCGGCACCACCGACTACGCCGTGGACATCTTCCACAGCGCGCTCAAGACCGGCACCTACAGCTGCTTCCTGGAGGAGGGTCAGGCCTTGCCCATGATGTACATGCCCGACGCCCTGCGCGCCACCATCGAGCTGATGGAGGCCCCGGCCGAGGCCATCACGGAGCGCGGTTCCTACAACCTGGCCGGCTGCAGCTTCACCCCGGCCGAGATCGCCGCGGAGATCCGCCGCCGCATTCCCGGCTTCGAGATCAGCTACGCGCCCGACTTCCGCCAGCAGATCGCCGCCAGCTGGCCGCAGTCCATCGATGACAGCGTGGCCCGCCGCGACTGGGGCTGGAAGCCGCAGTTCGACCTCTCGGCCATGGTCGATGACATGCTCGTCAACCTGAAGCCGCTGCTGCAGGCCTGAACCGGTCGCCGTGGCACACGGCGATCCCGGCGGCGTGCAGGGCTGCTCGCCGCCGGGGCGGCGCTGCTGCTAAGCTGGCCCCATGGGCCAACGTCTGTGGATCTGCGGTACCGACGATCGACTGCCCCGTCGCGCCTCGCGCGGCACGGTGCCGTGCCTGCTGTGGGCCGCGCTGCTGGCCCTGCCAGCGCTGGCCGAAGAGCCCGCGACGAAGCCGCCGGAGAAGCCCGAGGAACTGCGCTACCTGCTGGGCCTGCGCATCTCCAGCGGGCCGGAATATCCCGGCGCCCGCCGCCAGGCGCAAGGCCTGACCCCCTTGTGGGCCCTCTACTGGGGCCGCTGGCGCTTCACCACGGCCGGCACCGGCGCCATGATGGGCTTCGGCTCCGAAGCCGCCAGCCCCGGACCCGGCGCCTCGCGCGACTGGCTGCGCGGCGAGCACTGGAAGCTGGGGGTCGGCCTGCGCATCGACAGCGGCCGCGACAGCGACAAGTCCGAGATCACCCAAGGCCTGCCCGATGTGCCGCGCACCCTGCGAGGACGCGTGAACCTGCAGGTCGAGCTCGACCCGAAGTGGACCCTCAGCGCGGCCTGGTCACCCGACCTGCTGAACCGACGGGGCGGCGCCGAGCTGAGCGTGGACCTCGGGCGCAGCCTCTACCGCAGCCGCCATGCCTCGCTCACGCTGGGGCTGGGCCTCTCGGCCTCGGACCGCCGTCATCTGCAGAGCTATTTCGGCGTGCCCGAGGGCAGCGAGGCCGCGCAGCGGCTGGGCCGCTCCTACGAGCCGGGTACGGGGCTGACCGGCGCCTCCGTCAACCTCAGCTACCTGCAGGCGCTGACCCCGCGCTGGGTGCTGGTGGCCAGCTGGACCGAAGGACGGCTGCTGGATGCGGCGGCCGCCAGTCCCATCGTGGAGACGACGCGCCAGCGCAGCGCTTCGATCGGGCTGGCCTACCGGAACTGAGTCCGGGGCCGGCGGGCCTCTCAGAAGGGAAGGCGGCCCGTCCAGATCTCGAAGTACATGCGCCAGTCGCCCATGAAGCTCCACAGGGGGCGGCGGAAGCTCGCGGGGCGGTTCTTCTCGAAGACGAAGTGACCGATCCAGGCGAAGCCGTAGCCGCACAGCAGCCCGGCCACGAGCCATGCCCATTGCCCGGTGACGAGCAGCGCACCCAGGCACAGCAGCGCGAGGCTGGAGCCGAGGAAGTGCAGGCGCCGGCACGTCCGGTTGGCGTGCTCGCCGAGGTAGAAGGGATAGAACTCGGCGAAGCTGCGGATCGAGGCGAGGGCGTCGGTGGCCATGGCGACTCCTGCGGTCACAAAGGGTGGCCCATTGAACGCCGGCCGGCGGCGCCGCGCCATCGGGGGCAGCCATGAGGGGCTGTCACGCCGGTGACGCCCCCCCGGGCTCGCCTCCTCAGCCCAGCCGGGCGGGCTGCAATGCGGCTTGCAGCGCTGCCAGCACGGTGTCCGGCGCCTCGGCCATCATCGAATGCCCCGCCTCGGGAATGCGGTGGACCGTGGCCTTCAGGGCCTGCACCAGCGCCTGCGCCTGCTTCGGCGAGGTCATGACGTCGCGATCCGCGGCGAGCACATGGCTGGGGCAACGGACGCGCGCCGCGGCCTCGAGCCCGCCGGCGTAGCGGTCGCAGACCTGGAAGTCGTGGAGGAAGAGATTGGCCTCGCTCGACGTCGACTGGATGCGGCGCATCAGCGCGAGATTGCCGCCATGCAGCCAGCTGCCCGGGCCGGGATAGCCGGGCTTGGCGGACTGGGTGCTGTGCGAGAAGACATTGACCATCGCCATGGCCTTCTCGGGCGCCGTGGCGGCCGTGGTGAGCAGGGCCTCCGACACCTTCATCGGGAAGGCCGTGCCCAGCAGCAGCAGGTGCGTGGCGCGCTCGGGCGCCTGCGCGGCGGCCTCCAGCGCGATCAGCGAGCCCATGCTGTGGCCGGCCAGTGCCGCCTGGGTCACGCCGGCCGTGGTCAGCAGGTCCAGCAGCCAGGCGCCGGCGGCCTCGACGCTGGGCAGGGCGGGGCCGGCGCTGCGGCCGTGCCCGGGCAGGTCCACGGCCAGCACGCCGTAGCCGTGATGGGCGAACCAGCGCGCCAGCAGCGTGAAGACGCTGTGGTCATGCAGGGCGCCATGGACGAAGACGAGGCAGGGCAGGGCGGGGTCGAAGGCGCGCCCGCCGGTGTAGGCATAGGCCTCGCGGCCTTGAACGTTCAGTTGCATGGCGTGGCGCTCACTTCGAGGCGATCTTCAGGGCGGTCTTGAGGTCGGCGATCAGATCGTCCGCGTCCTCCAGGCCGATGGACAGGCGGATGGTGCCCGGCGTGATGCCGGCCTGCGCCAAGGCGGCGTCGTCCATGCGGAAGTGCGTGGTGCTGGCCGGGTGGATCACCAGCGAGCGGCAGTCGCCCACATTGGCCAGGTGGGAGAAGATCTTGAGGCTCTCGATGAAGCGGCGGCCTTGCTCGCGCGTGCCCGCGAGGTCGAAGCTGAAGACCGCACCGGCGCCCTTGGGCATCAGCTGCCGGGCGAGCGCATGGCCCGGATGCGAGGCCAGGCCCGGATAGGCCACGCGCGTCACCTGCGGCTGCGCCGCGAGGAACTCGGCGACCTTCTGCGCATTGGCCACATGCCGTTCCATGCGCAGGGACAGCGTCTCCAGCCCTTGCAGCATCAGCCAGGCGGTGTGGGGGCTCATGCAGGCGCCGAAGTCTCGCAGGCCCTCGCGCCGGGCGCGCAGCAGGAAGGCACCGGTCGTGCTCTCCTCGGTGAAGACCATGCCGTGGAAGCCATCGTAGGGTTCGCACAGCTCGGCGAAGCGGGCCTGGCCCGCGGCCTTGCTGCGCTCGTACGCGGCCTGCCAGTCGAAGTGGCCACTGTCCACCAGCACGCCGCCGACGACGGTGCCGTGCCCGCACAGGAACTTGGTGGCGGAATGGAAGACCAGGTCCGCGCCGTGCTGCAGCGGCCTCAGCAGGGCCGGTGGCGTCAGCGTCGCATCCACCAGCAGCGGCAGCCCTGCCTCGTGGGCGATGGCGGCCACGCCGGGGATGTCCAGCACGTCCATGCCGGGGTTGCCGAGCGTCTCGCCGAAGAGCAGGCGTGTGTCGGGGCGGATGGCCGCGCGCCAGGCGTCGAGGTCATCGGGGCGCACGAAGGTGGTGCGGATGCCGAAGCGCTGGAGCGTGTAGTGCAGCAGGTTGTGGGAGCCGCCGTACAGCGCGCTCGACGCGACCACATGGCTGCCCGCCGGCGCAAGGGTGCTGATCGCCAGGAACAGCGCCGCCTGCCCGCTGGCCGTGGCGATGGCACCCGCGCCGCCCTCGAGCGCGGCCATGCGCTCCTCGAAGACCGCCGTGGTCGGGTTGGAGATGCGCGAGTAGACATGCCCCGCGCGCTCCATGTTGAAGAGCGAGGCCGCGTGCGCCGCGCTCTCGAAGACGAAGGACGTGCTGAGGTGCAGCGGGACGGCCCGGGCGCCGGTGCTGGGGTCGGGTGCCGCCCCGGCGTGCAGGGCCAGGGTGTCGAAGCCGGGATCGCCGTAGCCAGACATCGGTTCTGCCTTTCGTGGTTTCAGGATGCCGGCATTGTGTGCTATGTTGGACGCAATTTCGCCAACCCAGATTCGCCCGCCTGTCGAGGAGAAAACACATGAAAGTCGCCGACATCCTGCGCGTCAAGGGCAATGCCCTCTTCACCGTGCCGCCGGACCAACCCCTGGCAGAGGCCCTTGCCACGATGGCCGAGCGCGACATGGGTTCGCTGGTCGTCATGGAGTTCGGCGAACTGGTGGGCATGCTGACCTTCCGCGAGGTGATCGCCGCCGTGGTGCGCAATGGCGGCACCGTGGGCACCAGCCTCGTCCGCTCCGTGATGGACGACCACCCGCTGACCTGCACCCCCGAGACGGAGATCGATGAAGTCCGCCGCATGATGCTCGGCCGCCATGCCCGTTACATGCCGGTGCTCAATGGCCGCCAGCTGATGGGCGTGATCTCCTTCTACGACGTCGCCAAGGCCGTGGTGGACAGCCAGGACTTCGAGAACCGCATGCTCAAGGCCTACATCCGCGACTGGCCGGTCGAGGAGGAAGGCACTTCGCACGAGCCGAAGCTTTGAGCCGTTGATCGCCAAGCCCCCGGGGCCGCGCGGCCGGGGAGCGCACCATAGAATCCAGGGCACGCCCGGGCACTCCTGCCGGGGACTGACCCTGGATTTTTCATGGCTGGCAGCACATTCGGCGAACTCTTCCGCGTCACCAACTTCGGCGAGAGCCACGGCCCGGCCATCGGCTGCGTGATCGACGGCTGCCCGCCGGGGCTTGCGCTCAGCGAGGCCGACATCCAGCCCGAGCTGGACCGCCGTCGCCCCGGCACCTCGCGCCATGTGACCCAGCGCAATGAGCCCGATGCCGTGCAGATCCTGTCCGGCGTCTATGAAGGCCTCACCACCGGCGCCCCGATCTGCCTGCTGATCCAGAACACGGACCAGCGCAGCAAGGACTACGGCAACATCCTCGACACCTTCCGCCCCGGCCACGCGGACTACACCTACTGGCGCAAGTACGGCCTGCGCGACCCGCGCGGCGGCGGCCGTTCCTCGGCCCGCATGACGGCGCCCATGGTCGGTGCCGGGGCCGTGGCCCGCAAGTGGCTCAAGGCCCAGTACGGCACCGAATTCCGCGGCCACATGACCCAGCTCGGCGAACTGCCCATCGCCTTCGAGGGCTGGGAGCACGTGCCGGACAACCCCTTCTTCGCCGCCAACGTGAGCCAGATCGCCGCGCTGGAAGCCTATATGGACGCCCTGCGCAAGTCCGGTGACTCCGTGGGTGCGCGCATCGAGGTGCAGGCCACCGGCGTGCCCGTGGGCCTGGGCGAGCCGCTCTTCGACAAGCTCGACGCCGACATCGCCTTCGCGATGATGGGCATCAACGCGGTCAAGGGCGTGGAGATCGGCGACGGCTTCGGCGTCGTGCCCCAGCGCGGCAGCGAGCACGGTGACGAGCTCACGCCCGAGGGCTTCGCCAGCAACCATGCGGGCGGCGTGCTCGGCGGCATCTCCACCGGTCAGGACCTGCGGGTGTCCATCGCCATCAAGCCGACGAGCTCGATCCGCCTGCCCAAGGCCTCGATCGACCGCGCCGGCCAGGTCACGGAGGTCGTGACGCATGGTCGCCATGACCCGTGCGTGGGCATTCGCGCCACGCCCATCGCCGAAGCCATGCTGGCCCTGGTGCTGATGGACCATGCGCTGCGCCACCGCGCCCAGTGCGGTGACGTTCGTCATGCCCTGCCGCCCATCGGCGCGCAGCGCAGCTGAGCGGCGCCGCGCACGGATGAGTCCCGGGCCGCGCTGACGGCCCGTCTTGTCCTTCTGCAGTTCGTCCCCACCTGCTGCAGCAAATCCCGCCGGGCAACGCCCTGACCCCTCTTTTGCGCGCTTCGTCGCAGGCGCGCTGCACACCTCGTGCGCTCTTCCTAGACTGCGCCGCAGTTAGACACTCGCGGTAACCCTGCAGCAATGGAGAGACACATGGACAAGTACAAGCGCAATCGCTGGCTGATGTGGGGAGGGGCGGCCGTGGTCGTCCTGGGGGCGGGGGCGGGCGTCGCCGTCTATGCCGGCAAGGCCGACGCCAAGAGCGGTGACAGCAAGCAGGCCGCCAAGGATGGCAAGGGCGACAAGAAGAAGGAGGCCACCCTCGAGTTCGCCTCCCGCGAGGTGACGCAGCCCGCGCTGGCCCGCATGCCCGGCACCATCGAGTTCTCCGGCCCGCTCGTCGCGCCCAACACCGTCGTGGTGCGGAGCAAGGCCAGCGGTGTGCTGCTGAATCTGCACGTCGCCGAGGGCAGCCGCGTGCGCGCCGGCCAGAGTCTGGGCGAGCTCGACCTCGAGGAGCTGCGCTTCCGCGTGGCCGAGCGCCGGGCCAGCCTGGAGGCCGCGCAGGCGCAGTTCCAGCAGGCCGAGCGCAGCTACAAGGCCAACGAGGACCTGGCCGCCAAGTCCTTCATCTCCAGCACGGCGCTCGACAACTTCCGTGCCAGCATGGAATCCACCCGCGGCCAGTGGCTGGCCGCCAAGGCGCAGCTGGAGACGGCGCAGAGCAGCCTGCGCCTGGCCTCGCTCGTGGCACCCATCAGCGGTGTCGTCGCCAAGCGCCTCGCCGTGCCCGGCGAGAAGCTCAGCAGCGAACAGCAGGTGCTGAGCATCGTGGACCTCGGCAAGCTGGAGCTCGCGGGCCTCGTGGGCACGCATGAGGTGGCACGCCTGAGGCCCGGCATGACCGTGGCAGTGAAGGTGGAGGGCGATGACCAGCCCGTCGAGGCCCGCATCGCGCGGATCGCCCCGGCGGCCGAGCCCGGCACGCGCAGCATCGGCGTCACGCTGGAGATCGCCAACAGCGGCGAGCGCTTCCGTGCCGGCCAGTACGGCGTCGCCCGGGTCGAGCTGCCCGACGATGCCCAGCGCCTCACGCTGCCGGCCACCGCGGTGATCAATGCCTCCGGCCAGGACCATGTCTGGGTGCTGGAGAAGGGCGCGCTCGTGCGCCGCGTCGTCACCACCGGGCGCCGTGATGCCCGCGAAGGCCGCATCGAGATCCTGCAAGGCCTCAAGGCCGAGGACCGCGTGCTCGCCGCCCGCTTCGACAACCTGCGCGACGGCGCCGCGGCCAAGGTCGTGGACGCGCCGGCGCCGCGCGTGGCCAGCGCCGCCAGCGCTCCGGCCGTGCAATAAGGAGAGCGCTCATGTGGATGACCCGCGTCTCCATCCAGAACCCGGTCTTCGCGACCATGGTGATGGTGGCCCTCTGCGTGATGGGCCTGTTTGCCTATTCCAAGCTGGGCGTCGAGCCCATGCCTGACATCAGCTTCCCCGGGGCACAGGTCGATGTGGCCTACCCCGGCGCCTCGCCCGAGGCCATCGAGCGCGAGATCCTGCGCCCGCTGGAGGAGTCCCTGAACACCATCGCCGGCGTGGACACCATCCGCTCCCGCGCCTACGAGGGCCGCAGCCAGGTCTGGGTGATGTTCAACCTGAATGCCGACATGAACCGCGGCATGCAGGAGATCCGCGACCGCGTGGGCATGGTGCAGGCCAGCTTCCCGCGCGACGTCAAGCCGCCCACGATCACCCGCTTCCAGGGCGACAACCAGCAGCCCGTCGTCGTGATGTCGCTGCTGAGCGAGACCCGCTCGGCGCGTGAGCTCTCGATGATGGCCGAGCTGACCATCTCCAAGCGCCTGACGCGCGTGGAGGGCGTCGCGCTGGTGGACATCGGCGGCATGGTCTCCCGCGAGGTCCGCGTGGACCTGGACCCGCAGCGCCTGCGGGCCTATGGCGTCACGCCGGCCGAGGTCGCCACGGCGCTGCGCGAGGCCAATGCCGACCAGCCCGTGGGCCTGCTCTCCGACAAGCTCAGCGACGCCATCCTGCGCGTCGAGGGCCGCGTCAAGGACCCCAAGGAGTTCGCGCAGGTCGTCGTGGCCCGCCGCGGCAATCTGGTCCTGACCCTCGGGGACCTGGGCACGCTCGTCGAGCGTGAGCGGGAAGCCTCCACCATCGCCCGCATCAACGGCAAGCCCGCCGTCACCTTCAGCGTCTTCAAGCAGCAGGACGCCAATGTGGTGGCCACCGGCGAAGCCATCAAGGAGGCCATGGAGGAGCTGCGCAAAACGCTGCCCAAGGACGTGGAGCTGCGCCTCATCAACGCCAACAGCGACTGGGTCAAGGGTTCGCTCGACGGCCTGCGCCACACGCTGATCGAGGGCGCGCTGCTGACCGTGGCCATCGTCTTCCTGTTCCTGCACAGCTGGCGCTCGACCATCATCACCGGCCTGACGCTGCCCATCGCCGTCATCTCGAGCTTCCTGGCGGTGCATGCCTTCGGCTTCACGCTGAACTTCATGACGATGATGGCGCTGTCGCTGTGCATCGGCCTGCTGATCGACGATGCCATCGTGGTGCGCGAGAACATCGTCCGCCACGTGGGCATGGGCAAGGACCACCACCAGGCGGCCTTCGACGGCACCAACGAGATCGGCCTGGCCGTGATGGCCACGACCTTTGCCATCTGCGCCGTGTTCGTGCCCGTGGCCTTCATGGGCGGCATCATCGGCAAGTTCTTCCACCCCTTCGGCATCACCGTGGCCGTGGCTGTGCTGGTGTCGCTGTTCGTGAGCTTCACGCTGGATCCGATGATGTCCAGCATCTGGAAGGACCCGCCCAGCGCCTGGCTGCGCAAGGTGCCGGTGGTGCGCCACCTGATCAACGGCACGGACCGCGTCATGGACGTGCTGCACGGCGCCTACGAGCGCGTGATCCGCTGGGTCTTCAGCGGCCGCCGCTACCGCGTCTTCGTGCCGCCCGTGCCGGCCTACGGCCGCCCCTTCGACGAGGCCGGCCGCCGCGACCGCAGTCTGCCGCGACGCCTGCGCTTCGCCACGCTGACCCCGCGCGGTCTCGTGATGTGGGGCGGCTTCATGAGCTTCGTGGTGGCCCTGGTGCTGGCTGGCTTCGTGGGCAGCGAGTTCGTGCCCCAGACGGACCAGAGCTTCACACAGCTCAGCCTGCGCATGCCCGTGGCGACGAGCCTCGAGCGCGGCGATGCCAAGGTGGCGCAGGTCGAGGCCATCCTGAAGGGCTATCCCGAGATCAAGACGGTGTCCGCCGTGGTCGGGGCCGCCGGCGACGGCATGGCCACGGGCCGCAACCAGGCGGTGCTCAACATCGCCCTGACGGACCGCAAGGAGCGCAAGCGCACGCAGAAGCAGATCGAGGACGCACTGCGCGAGGACCTCTCGCGCATCCCCGGCATCGAGCTGTCCGTGGGCTTCGACCGCCCGGTGTGGATCACGCTGCTGGGCAACGATGCCGAGCAGCTGACCAAGGCCGCCAACGACCTCGCGGACCGCATCCGCAAGGTGCCCGGCGCCGTGGACGTCGACACCACCGTCAAGCCCGGCCTGCCGGCCTTCGCGGTCAAGATCAAGGACTCCGCCGTGCGCGAGCTGGGCCTGACCCCGCCGCAGCTGGCCTCGTCCCTGCGCGCCTACGTCAACGGCGAGGTCGCGACCTACTGGACCACGCCGGACGGCAACCAGGTCGAGGTGCTGCTGCGCCTGCCGCAAGGCCAGCGCGAGCGCGTGGACCAGATGCAGAAGCTGCCCGTGGCCTTTGCCAAGGACGGCAGCCCGATCAGCCTGGACCAGGTCGCGACCATCGAGCCGGTGTTCAACCCCGAGGTGATCCGCCGTGAGTCCCTGCAGCGCCGCGAGGCCGTGTACGCCTCGGTGAAGGACCGCAGCGTGGGCGAGGTGAATGCCGACGTGCAGAAGATCATCAAGACGATGCAGCTGCCGCCCGGCGTGAGCTTCAAGGTCGACGGCGCCGGCAAGCAGCAGGCCGAGGCCTTCAGCGGGCTGCTCTCGGCCATGGGCCTCGCCGTGATCTTCATCTACATCGTGCTGGCCAGCCAGTTCGGCAGCTTCATCCAGCCCATCGCCATCATGGCCTCGCTGCCCCTGGCGCTGATCGGCGTGATGCTGGCCCTGCTGCTGTGGGGGTCCACGCTGAACATCTTCTCGATGATCGGCCTGGTCATGCTCATGGGCCTGGTCACCAAGAACGCCATCCTGCTGGTGGACTTCGCCAACCATGCCCGCAAGGCCGGCGCGACGGTCAGCGAGGCGCTGCTGCAGGCTGGCCTGATCCGCATGCGTCCGATCATCATGACGACGGCCGCGATGATCTTCGGCATGCTGCCGATGGCCCTGGCGCTGAACGAGGGCAGTGAGCTGCAGGCGCCCATGGGCCGCGCGATCATCGGCGGGGTGCTGACCTCCACGCTGCTGACGCTTGTCGTGGTGCCCGTGCTGTACTCCTACCTCGTGCGGGACCGCAAGCGCGAGGCCCGGGTCAGTACGCCGGCCACGCCTCACGAGGCCCCCGCGCCGACGATCCTCACGGGCAACGCCGGCGTGGTGCCGGCCAAGTGAGTCGCCACCGGGTGAACCGGCCTGCGTGATCCGCGGGCCCTCCTGACGAAGCCGCGGGCCCAGCTCGCGGCTTCTTTCCTTCCAGGGCCCAACCGTGCAGTGTTGCCGGCCGTGGCGGATATTTGCCGGCCCGTCTGCGTAAGTTTCACGCAAGCCAGGGCAGACTGCCTATGATGCCGCGCGCCTGCCTGAAGTTTGCAGGCGTCATTCATCGCCGAGCTCTCACAGGCTCCTGCACGCTTTCTCACGCTGCCCCATGCTCGCCCGCCTCTTCGCCGTCCTCCTGTGCTGCCTCGGTGCCGCGCATGGCGTGAGGGCGGATGCGCCGCCCGGCGCACTGCCGTCCGGCGGCCTGAGGCTGCTGACGGAAGACTTCCCGCCGGTCAATTTCCAGCAGGACGGGGTGGTGAAGGGCTTGTCCGTCGAGGTCGTGCAGGAGATCCAGCGCCGCCTGGGGCAGCAGGACGAGATCATCCTCATGCCCTGGTCCCGCGCCTTCCGCGAAGTGCAGGGCCCCGGCCAGACCGCGCTGTTCGCGATGGCTCGCACGCCGGCCCGCGAGAAGCAGTTCAAGTGGGTGGGCCCCATCGTCACCTTCTACAGCTCGATCTACGCGCCCGCGCGGGGCGGCCTGCGGCTGCATTCCATGGAGGATGCAAAACGGGCGGAATCGGTGCTCGTGGTGCGGGACTGGTACACGGCCGAGCAGCTCGCCACGCTCGGCTTCAAGAACCTGGTGCCGGTGGCGGACCCGGTCACGGCGATCCGCATGACGCTGGCCGGGCGTGCAACGCTCTTCGCCACCGAGCGGCTCTCCATGCCGCAGACGATGGCGCAGGCCGGCATCCCCGAGGCGAGCCTGGAGATCGTCTACAGCTACGCCAGCTCCGAAGGCTACATCGCCTTCTCGCGCGACACGCCCGACAGCGTCATACGCGCCTGGAACGCCCGGCTGCGCGAGATGAAGCGCGATGGCAGCTTCCGCGCCATCTACAAGCGCTGGCTGCCCAACGACGCCCCGCCGCCCTGAGCGGGGGCCGCGACGGCCGTCTCAGGCCAGCGCCTGCGCCATGCCCCGCAGCGCCGGGGACTCCTCGGCCGTGATCAGGTAGACCGGCATCGTCTCCAGCAGAGGCCTCATGCGGCCCTTGGCCAGGAAGCGTTCCATGAAGGTGGATTGCTGCAGTGCCTGCGACAGGCGTGGCAGCACGCCGCCGCCCAGATAGACGCCGCCGCGCGCGCCGAGCGTCAGGGCCAGATTGCCCGCCATCGCGCCCAGGAAGCCGAAGAACAGCGCCAGCGCCTCCTTGGCATGGGCATCGTGCCCGAGCAGCGCGGCGTCGGTCAGGGCCGGCGGCTCGGTGAAGCGCACCGGGGCATCGTCCAGGGCACAGAGGGCCTCGTAGGTCCACACCAGCCCGGGGCCGGACACGACCCGCTCGGCCGAGGCATGCCCGAAGCGGTGCTGCAGCTGCGCCAGCACCCGCCATTCGCGCTCCGTGCTGGCGCACAGCGTGGCATGGCCGCCTTCGCTCGCCAGCGCCTGCCAGCCGCCGCCCGCCTGCGGCAGCAGGCCCGACACCCCCAGGCCGGTGCCCGGGCCGATGAGCGCGCGCGCCGCCTCCGGCAGGGCCGGGCCGCCGCCCAGGTGCAGCAGCTCGTCCGCGCGCAGGCTGGGCAGGGCCAGGGCCAGGGCGGAGAAGTCGTTGTAGATGGCCAGCGTGCGCAGGTGCAGCGCCTGCCGCAGTTGCTCCGTGGAGAAGGACCAGTGGTTGTTCGTCATCTGGATCCAGTCCCCCGTGACCGGATTGGCCAGCCCCAGCGCCGCCTGCTCGGGATGCGGGCGGGCGATGCGCGCCAGGTAAGCCTCCACGGCCTGCTGGAGCTGCGGGTAGTCCTGGCAGGGCAGCGTCTCCACACACTCCAGCGGCGCCCGCGCATGGGCCTGCCACGCGAAGCGCGCGTTGGTGCCCCCGATGTCGCCCACGAGCCGGGGCCGGTCCTGCAGTGACTGCTGCGTCATGCGATGCGCCTTTCGTCCTGGCCCTGGAACAGGTGCACCGCCTGCGGCGCCCATTGCAGATGGACCGTGTCCCCCACCTGGGCATGCAGCGCGCCCGGCACGCGGCTGGTCAGCCGGCCGGCGGGCGTCTCGACGGTCGCGTAGGTGTCCGGACCGGTCGGCTCGATCATGTGCAGGCGGCCCGGCAGGCCGTCGCCCGCCAGGCGGACGTCCTCCGGCCTCAGGCCGTAGAGCAGCGCCGGGCTGCCCAGCGGCTGCAGCACGAGGCGCTGCGCCTCGGACAGCGGCAGGGCCTGACCGGCCGCCTGCGCCTGCAGGCCGTCGAAACGGGCGCTGACGAAGTTCATCGTGGGCGAGCCGATGAACTCGGCCACGAAACGGTTCGCGGGGCGGCTGTAGATGTCCTCCGGCGTGCCGAACTGCTGGACCTGCCCGTCCTTCATCACGGCGATGCGGTCGCCCAGCGTCATGGCCTCGACCTGGTCATGGGTGACGTAGACCGTGGTGGTGCGGGTGCGCTGGTGCAGCAGCTTGATCTCGGCGCGCATCTCCACGCGCAGCTTGGCGTCGAGGTTGGAGAGCGGTTCGTCGAAGAGGAAGAGCTTGGGGTCGCGCGCCAGCGCCCGCCCCATGGCCACGCGCTGGCGCTGACCGCCGGAGAGCTGCCCGGGCTTGCGCTGCAGCAGGTGCTCGATCTGCAGCATCTTCGCGACGCGCGCCACGGCGGCCTCGCGGTCGCTGCGCTTCATGCCCCGCATCTCGAGCGCGAAGGCAATGTTCTGGGCCACGTTCATGTTCGGGTAGAGCGCATAGCTCTGGAACACCATCGCGATGTCGCGGTCCTTGGAGGGCAGGTCGGTGACGTCCCGCTCGCCGATGTGGATGCGGCCGCTGCTGGGCTGTTCCAGGCCGGCGATCATGGCCAGCAGCGTGGACTTGCCGCAGCCCGACGGGCCCACGAGGATCAGGAACTCGCCGGCCTCGATCTCCAGGTCGATGCCCTTGAGGATCTCGACGCTGCCGTAGCCCTTGCGGATCTGCTTGAGGTTCAGTGCACCCATGGTGTCATCCTTTCACGGCGCCGGCGGTGAGGCCGCGCACGAAGTACTTGCCCGCCAGCACATAGACCAGCAGGGTGGGCGCGGCGGCAATGAGCGCCGCGGCCATGTCCACGTTGTATTCCTTGACCGAACTCGAGGTGTTGGCCAGGTTGTTCAGCCCCACGGTGATGGGCTTGGCGTCGGCACCCGAGAACACCACGCCGTAGAGGAAGTCGTTCCAGATGGCGGTGAACTGCCAGATCAGCGTCACCACGAGGATCGGGCCCGACAGCGGCAGCACGATGCGCCGGAAGATCTGCCAGAAGCCGGCGCCATCGAGCATCGCGGCCTTCACCAGCTCGTCCGGCAGGCCGGCGTAGTAGTTGCGGAAGAACAGCGTCGTCGAGGGCAGGCCCGCCAGCACATGCACCAGCACCAGGCCGGCCAGCGAGTTCGCCAGGCCGAGCTGCCCCAGCACCTGGCTCATCGGCAGCAGCACCACCTGCATGGGCATGAAGACGCCGAAGAGCATCAGCGCGAACACCAGCTCGCTGCCGCGGAAGCGCCACTTCGTCAGCACGTAGCCGTTGATGGCGCCCAGGGCCGTCGAGATGAGCACCGCCGGCACCACCATGGCGACCGAGTTCAGGAAGAAGGGCTTGAGCCCGTTGCAGTCCGTGCCGGTGCAGGCGCTGGACCAGGCCTTGGCCCAGGCGTTCAGCTCGGGCGCCGAAGGGATCGAGAGCAGGCTGCCCTGGCGCAGCTCGTCCATGCTCTTGAGCGAGGTGCTGACCATCACGTACAACGGCGTGAGATAGAACAGCGCGAGCAAGCCGAGCGCCGCGAAGAGGGCCAGGCGGCCGAGGCTCAGGGCGGGACGGGACGTCGTGGCGTGGGTCATGCGTGCCTCCCGCGTTGACGCAGTTCGGAGTAGAGATAGGGCACGACGATGGCCGCGATGGTGGCCAGCATCACGGTGGCGCTGGCGGCGCCGAGGCCGATCTGGCCGCGGCTGAAGGCCATCGTGTACATGAACGTCGCGGGCAGGTCGGTCGCGTAGCCGGGGCCGCCGGCCGTCAGCGCCATGACCAGGTCGAAGCTCTTGATCGCGAGGTGGCTCACCACCATCAGCGTCGAGAAGAAGACCGGGCGCAGGCTCGGAATGAGGATGCGCCAGTAGATGCGCGGCAGGCTGGCGCCGTCCACCTGGGCGGCCTTGATGATGCTGTCGTCGATGCCGCGCAGGCCCGCTAGGAACAGCGCCATCACGAAGCCCGAACTCTGCCAGATGGCGGCGATGACGACGCAGTAGAGCGCCATGTCGGCGTCCACGAGCCAGTCGAAGCGGGCGTTCTCGAAACCCCATTGCCGCAGCAGGTGTTCGAGGCCGAGGCCGGGGTTCAGGATCCACTTCCACGCCGTGCCCGTCACGATGAAGGACAGGGCCATGGGATAGAGGTAGATCGTGCGCAGCACGCCTTCGGCACGGATGCGCTGGTCCAGCAGAATGGCCAGCAGGAGGCCCATGACGGTGGCGCCGCCCACGAAGAGCGTGCCGAAGACTGCGAGGTTGCGCAGGGCCAGCGTCCAGCGCTCGGACTCGAAGAGCTGTGTGTACTGGGCGAGGCCCACGAACTCGTAGTTGGGCAGCAGCCGGGAGGCGGTGAGCGAGAGCACTCCGTTCCAGGCCATCAGGCCGTAGATGAAGAACAGCGCCAGCAGGAAGGAGGGCGCCAGGACCAGCTTGGGCAGCCAGGGGCTGCGGGGAGGGGCATTCATGGCAGGCCTTTGGAAGGCGTCGGGACAGAGCTCAAAAAGACCTGCACGCCCCGTCCGCCTCGTGGCGTTGGAGGGTGCCCGCCGGCGGGCGCAGGCGTGCAGGCAAGGGTCCGCGTGGGTACCCGAGCTACAAGAGATCCTTGAGGAAGAGGCCGGGCAGGGCGCTCCGGCGGAGCGCGCCTGCCCGCGGGCTCAGCGCTGCTTGGCGGCGGCGACGAGGCGGTCCATGGCCTGGGCCGTGCTCATCTTGTCGCTGTTCCAGAACTGGCTGACCACGTCCTTGATCGCGCCCTCGGCGGCCGAGGGCACGGCCATGCCGTGCGCGATGGACGGCACCAGGGTCGCGCTCTTGGCGCTGTCGGCGAAGTCCTTGGCCGAGGCGCGCGCGCAGTCGTCGAACTTGTCCATCTTCATGCCCATGCGGACGGGAATGGAGCCCTTGTTCAGATTGAACAGCTCCTGGAAGTCCGGCGACATGATGGCCGAGGCCAGGTCGCGCTGGGCCTTCTGGTTGGGTTCGCTCTTGAGCTTGAAGAAGGCGAAGGAATCGATGTTGAAGGTGAAGCTCTTCGCGGTGCCGGGCGCGGGCAGGCACAGGAAGTCCTTGCCCGCGGTCTTGCCGGCGGCCACGAACTCGCCCTTGGCCCAGTCGCCCATGATCTGCATGCCGGCCTCGCCCTTGATGACCATGGCCGTGGCCAGGTTCCAGTCGCGGCCCGGGGCGTTGCGGTCGGTGTAGTCCTTCAGACGGCGGAACGTGCTCAGCACCTTCTCCATCGTCGGGCTCTTGAGCGTGGCCGGGTCCAGCTGGACCAGGGCCTTGCGGTAGAAGTCCACGCCGCCCAGACCCAGGGCCACGGCCTCGAAGCTGGTGAAGTCCTGCCAGTTCTGGCCGCCGTGGGCCAGGGGCACGATGCCGGCCTTCTTGAGCGCATCAGCCGCCACGAAGAACTCGTCCCAGGTGGTCGGGGCCTTGGCGCCGGCCTTCTTGAGGGCCTCGGGGTTCACCCACAGCCAGTTCACGCGGTGCACATTGACCGGCGCGGCGATGTAGTGGCCCTGGTACTTCATGATGTCGCTGACGACCTTGGGCAGGCTCTCGTCCCACTTCTCGGCCTTGGCGAGCTCGTCCATATTGGCCAGCACGCCCTCCTGCGCCCATTCCTGCAGGGACGGGCCCTTGATCTGCGCGGCGGCCGGGGCATTGCCCGACACCACGCGGGACTTCAGCACCGTCATGGCGGAGTCGCCGCCACCGCCGGCAACCGCGAAGTCCTTCCAGCTGTGGCCCTTGGCCTGCAGCGTCCCCTTCAGCGCGACCGCGGCCTTGGCTTCGCCGCCGCTGGTCCACCAGTGCAGGACCTCGACCTCGCCGGCCTGCGCCGCGAAGGCGAGGGCAGCGGCGGCCACCGCGACCGCCAGGGGGCGCAGGGCCTTGATGCTTGCGTTGTTCATGTGTGTCTCCAGATTCTTGTGTTCGACGGACGCCAGCGGGGCTGGCGCCATTGTGCGTTCATCAGACGTTCATCGGGGATTCATCGGCCTTCAGAACCACCACTCGACCTGCGCGCCGGCGCTCGTGCCCGAGGTCTTGTCCGCGAAGGCGGCCTGGCCCGTGACGTTGCCGGCCGCGCTGTTCCAGCGGGCGTGCGTCAGATACAGGCGGAACTCGGGGCGGCTCCAGAAGTCATTGGCGATCGACAGCGTCGGGGCGATCGTGAACTTGGTCAGGCGGGCCGTGGCGCCACCGTCAGGCTTGTACTGCGAGACGCCCAGTTCGCTGACCCACTTGAAGTTGCGGCTCACGCCGTAGGACGCCCGGCCGCCGATGGACATCGACCGGGTGCTCTTGCCGGCGGCATCGGTCTCCTTGGCCAGCAGGAACATGGCCTGCCCGCCGAAGACGCCGTCCTGCCAGCCGATGGACTCGACGAGGCGGTAGCTCTTGGCGCCGGATCCGGCGCTCAGGTCGCCGAAGTTGGAATTGAGGCCGGCCGAACCCTGCGCATACTGCAGCCACAGGGTGTTGGACAGGCCGGTCCCGAACAGCTTGGCCTGGTCATGACGCAGGGCCACGCCTGCGCCGGTGGTGCCGCCGTCAAAGCTGCCCTTGGTGGCGGTCAGGAAGACATTGAGCTTGCCGTCGTCGTTGGTGGCGATGTCCAGCCACTCGACATTGGCCCGGTGGCCCGGCTTCGCGGCACTGGCCTCGGTCTTGTAGAAGGCCACGCCCAGCTTGCCGGCACCGCCGTCCAGCCCCTTGACGCCGGCGCCCACGCCGGCCATCTCGGTGAAGAAGGTGTCGACGATGTGCACGTCACCCCGGCGGCCGCGTTCCTTGCCGATCCAGAAGGTGGCGTTGGGTGCGATGTCGAAGCCCTTGGCCTCGGCGAACATCTGCTCGATGGCCAGGCCCTTGCCGTCGGTGTCGGTGGCGCCGGTCCAGTGGTTGGTCATGAGGGTGACGCGGTAGTCCACGCCGTCCTTCTGGAAGCCCTGGGCGAGCTGGAACTCGCCGTAGAAGTCGCACTCGTTGCCCAGGCGGTACTTCATGCCCTTGGAGCCGCCATTGAGGCTGTAGCAGGCGCGGGAGGCGTTGTTGGAGGTGAGGCCGGGGCCGGCGCGGAAGTAGCCGGTCCAGTCGAGCGCCTGGGCGCTGGCGGCGCCGAGGCCGAGCGTGAGCACGAGGGTCAGGCGCGTGAGCGCTTGCGGGGGGAACTTCATCTGCATTGTCTCCGTCGTGGGGCTTCATCGCGCCAGCGTCCGGCCGCCAGCGTTCATGAAGCATTTATGTTTTGTGCATGCGGCATTAATGTTAATGTTTCGTTCATGTACGTTTATCGGTGATTACCACTAGCGGCATCCCACCGGCCCACGCGGTGCGTGCTGGCGCGGGTGGGAGGCCCGCGAGGGCGGGTGGCGGGGTGAGGGGCCGCTGGATCTGTGCACGATGACCGCCCCCCTAGCGGGCGGGCGGGTCGCGGCTCAGGCCGTGAGGGGCAGGTGCAGCGTGAGCTGCAAGCCGTGCGGCTGCACGGGAGCGGCGCTGACGCGGCCGCCATGGCGTTCGACGATTTCCTTGACGATGGCCAGGCCCAGGCCGCAGCCATTGCCGCTCAGGGTGGCGCGGTAGAAGCGCTCGAAGAGTCGGCCTTCCGTACCGGCTGCCACGCCAGGACCGTTGTCGCGGATGCTCAGCACGGCCTGGGCGCCGTCCGTGCCCACCTGCACCGTCACCGTGGCGCCCCGCCCGGCATAGCGCAGGGCGTTGTCGATCACGTTGACCAGCGCTTCCCTGAGGAGCAGGGGCACGCCCTGGACCCACAGCGGGGTGGCGTCGTCCGCGCCCTCGAACCCGAGGTCCACGCCTGCCTGCAGCGCCCGCGGCACGAGCTCGGCCGTGACCTCGCGGGCCAGGCGCGCCAGATCGAGCTTCACGCGCGACTGCGCGCCCTGGGACTCCGGCTCCGTGCGTGCGAGTGTGAGCAGCTGGTTGACGAGGTGGGCGCTGCGGCTGGCGCTTTCGTGCACTCGCTGCAGGCGCTCTTGCAGCGCCGGCTCGCCCGGCAGTTCGGCGGCCTCCTTCAGCGCCAGCTCCGTCTGGCTCTTGAGCCCGGCCAGCGGCGTGCGCAGCTGGTGCGCGGCATCGCTGATGAAGCGGCGCTGGGCCTGCACATTGCTCTGCACGGCCTCCAGCAGCTCGTTGATGGCGCCCGCCAGGGTGCGCAGCTCCTGTGGCGCCACGTGCAGCTCGATGGGGCGCAGGTCGTTCGGCTTGCGGCCTTCCACCAGGCTTCGCAGGCGGGCGATGGGCGCGAGGCCCGCGCGGATGCCGGCCCCCACGATCATCGTCATCAGCACCATGAGGAGGGACAGCGGCAGCACCATGTCCGTCAGCAGGCGGCGTGCGAGCTCCTCGCGGTTCGCGCTGGAGCGGGCCACCTGCACGAGCATGGTGCGGCCCACGTCGTCACCGTCGGCCTCGCCGTAGCGGAGGTACAGCGCGGCCACCCGCAGGCGGTCCGTGCCGCCGGACTGCGGGTTGGCGACCTGGCTGTCGTAGTAGTAGGGCTCGCCCAGGCGCGGGCGCTCCGGCACGGCGCCGGGCAGGGGCAGCTGGCGGTTGCCGAGGATGAACTCGCCGGGCGGCGAGCTGACGGTGTAGAGCAGCTTGTCGGCGGGATCGGCCTCCAGCACGTCCTGCGCGGCGCGCGGGAAGTCGATCAGCAGGCCGGTGCCCATGGGCTTGACCTGGCGGGCGAGGGCGCGGCTGGCCTGCGAGAGGCTGGCGTCCACCGCCTGGTTGGCATAGCGCTCGGCGAGCTTGAAGGTGAAGAGCGCGCCACCGAGCCACAGCACGAGCTGGGGCAGCAGCAGCCACAGCAGCAGCTGGCGCCGCAGCGAGGTGCCAGCGCCGAACCAGCGCAGGAGACGGGCGACCATGCCGTCGGGGCCATCAGGCCGTGGCGCCGGGCGAGGCCTCGGCCTCCAGCAGATAGCCCAGCCCGCGCACCGTGCGGATGGCCACGCCCGCACCCTCGAGCTTGCGGCGCAGGCGGTGGATGTAGACCTCGACGGCATTCGTGGCGCTGCCCTGCGGGTCATTGCCGCCGCCATCGGCCGAGGCCCAGGTCTGGTTGATCTGCTCCTTGGTGACGACGCGGTCGCGGTGGGCCATCAGGAGGTCCAGCAGCAGCCATTCGCGCGGGCTGAGGTCGATGGGCTCGCCCTGGATCAGGGCCCGGCGCGCCTCCTGGTCCAGGCTCAGGCCGGCCACCTCCGCGCGCTGCGCGGGGACGCCCGTGCGGCTGCGGCGCAGCAGGGCGCGCAAGCGGGCCTCCAGCTCGGGGAAGTCGAAAGGCTTGGTGAGATAGTCGTCCGCGCCGGCGTTGAGGCCGGCCACGCGGTCCTCCAGGCTGTCCAGCGCGGTGAGGATCAGCACCGGCAGCGCCGGCTTGGCCACGCGCACGTGCTTGAGCACCGTCAGCCCGTCGATCATGGGCAGGCCGAGGTCCAGCACCGCCACATCGAAGGGCTGCTTGACCAGCAGGTACTCGGCCACCGCGCCGTTCGGCGCGTGCTCGACCTCGAACCCGCTGCGGCGCATCTGGGCGCACAGGGCGTCGGCGAGCAGAGGATCGTCTTCAGCGAGCAGCAGGTTCATGAACGGCAGCTTAACAGCCGTTCATGGGCGACGGTACGGGAGTTTCCTGACGTTTCAGCGGTCGCCGCGGGCCGGAAGGGGCGCGGCGGCTGGCGTCAACGGGGGCAAGCTCCCTGCCTGCGCAGTTTCGGGAGGCGGGCCGGCAGGACGAGCATGCCGAAGCCGGGGCCCGCACCAGGGCCCGCAGGCGCCCCTTCAACCGGAGACACCGATCATGAAACCCACCGCTCTTGCCCTGCTCAGCGCAGCCCTCTTGCTCTTTGCCCCGATGGCCCGGGCAGCCCCCGTCGCCACGACCGCCGTGCCCATCCCCATCCCGGAGGAGTTCGTCGTGGCCCAGCAGCTGCACGTCGACTCGAGCCTCGACGCCATCGTGATGCAGCTGCTCGGGGCGGGCCTGTTCAATGGCGGCGCCAAGCTGCACTACGAAGGGAGATACCAGGTCACCGAGAGCGCCCCCGGGGTCTTCTCCGGCGGCTATCTCGGCATGCTCACGCGCAGCTACCTGGGCGAGGACTGGGCGATCGAATACTCGTCCGGCATGGCCACCGACGCCCTGCTGAACAAGGTCTGGAGCCTGGACAGCAAGGGCACCTGGAAGAAGGGCCCCTACAAAGGGAAGACCTTCAAAGACAAGGGCAAGATCGTCGAGAAGACCGACAACACCGCCGATCTGGACATCGAGATCGAGACCGAGGGCGTCACGCCGAAGATCAAGACGGCGGCCACCGGCCTCAAGAAGGTGAAGGGCGGCGGCAAGCTGACGGTGGAGGGCGACTTCACGGTGGTCGGCCCCGCCGGGGAGACGCACGAGGAAACGGTGGGCATCGTGCTGGACCAGGCCACCAAGACCTTCACCTCCGAGGTCTCCAGCAGCGTCTTCCGCGTCGGGGTGGTCGTCCTGAAGAACGAGGGCACCTTCACCGTGTCGGACTGCGCGATGAGCTGCTTCGAGGGGGGGACGGCCTTCGACATCACGATCGCGCAGGTGCCGGAGCCTGCCACCCCGCTGCTGCTCACCGCAGGGGTCGGCGGCATGCTGAGCCTGCGCCGGCGCAGGACCGCCTGATCGACACCCGCCTGCGGGGCTCGCCGGGCGGGCTACTCGAATCCGCCAGAGGGCGCAAGCTCGATGGGAGCGTAGCTGCGAGCGGCAAGTCCCCGGACGAACATCCCGACACCCGACCCCCTCGAGCGGGCGTCGGGGCATTCAACCTCCGGAGGACATGAACATGAGATCAGCAGCTTTGGCACTCCTTGGAACGGCATGGCTCCTGTCGACATCCCTGTCGACGGCCGCGCCGCTCCGATCGACCGCAGTCCCGATCCCCATTGAAGAGGAATTCGTCGTGGCGCAGCAGCTGCACGCCGATTCCAGTCTCGACGCCCTCGTGATCCAGCTCCTGGGTGACGGCCTGTTCGAATCCGGGGCCAAGCTGCACTACCAGGGCAGCTACCAGGTCGTCGAGACCGCGCCCGGCATCTTCTCGGGCAGCTACGCGGGCATGCTCACCGGCAAGTACCTCGGCGAGGACTGGACGTTCGAGTACTCGGCGGCCATGGCGACCGATGCCTTGCTGAACAAGGTATGGACGCTCGACAGCAAGGGGACCTGGAAAAGGGGCCCCTACAAGGGAAAGAACTTCAAGGACAAGGGCAAGCTCACCGAGAAGACCGACAACACGGCCGATCTGGAGCTCGAGATCGAGACCGACGGGGTCAGCCAGAAGATCCAGACCACGGCCAGCAACCTCAAGAAGGAGAAGGGCGGCGGCAAGTTGACGGTGGAGGGCAAGATCGACATCACCGACGACAAGGGCAAGAAGAACCGCGAAACGCTGTCCATCGATCTGGACCAGGCCAGCAAGACCTTCACCTCCAAGCTGACCAGCCCCTACCTGGGATTCGACGTGGTCGTCCTCGAGAACACGGGCACCTTCACCTCCTCGAAGGTCGGCAACAAGATCACCGGGGATACCTCTTTCGACATCTCGATCGCCCAGGTGCCGGAGCCGGCCACGCCGCTGCTCTTCGCCACGGGCATGGGTGGCTTCCTGGCCTCCCGCCGGCGCAAGCCCGGCGTGGGTCTGGCGGCCGCGGAGCGCGGTTCTCCGGCGGGATGAGGCCGGGCCCTCAGGCGAGGGCCCCCCGCTGAGGCCAGCCGCCCAGGCCAGGACCCCGGCCTGGGCGGGGGCCCTCAGGACATTCGCGGCGCCGGGATCAGCACTCGACGATGTTCACGGCCAGGCCGCCGCGGGCCGTTTCCTTGTACTTGGTCATCATGTCGGCGCCGGTGTCACGCATGGTCTTGATGACCTTGTCGAGGCTCACGAAGTGCGTGCCGTCGCCGCGCAGGGCCATGCGGGCGGCATTGATGGCCTTGACCGAGGCGATGGCATTGCGCTCGATGCAGGGGATCTGCACGAGACCGCCGACAGGATCACAGGTGAGGCCAAGGTGGTGCTCCATGCCGATCTCGGCGGCGTTCTCCACTTGCGCGGGCGTGCCGCCCATCACCTGACACAGCGCGCCGGCCGCCATCGAGCAGGCCACGCCCACCTCGCCCTGGCAGCCGACCTCGGCGCCGGAAATGGAGGCGTTCTCCTTGTAGAGGATGCCGATGGCGGCGGCGGTGAGCAGGAAGTCCACCACGCCGTCCTCATTGGCACCGTGCACGAAGCGGCTGTAGTAGTGCAGCACGGCGGGCACGATGCCGGCGGCGCCGTTCGTGGGGGCCGTCACCACCCGGCCGCCGGCGGCGTTCTCCTCGTTCACGGCGAGGGCGTAGAGGTTCACCCAGTCCATCACCTGCAGCGGGTCGCGCAGCGCGGCCTCGGGATTGGCGGTGAGGTCGCGGTAGAGCTGTGCGGCGCGGCGCTTGACCTTGAAGCCGCCCGGCAGAATGCCTTCCGTGCGCAGGCCGCGGCTCACGCAGTCCTGCATCACCTGCCAGATGCGCAGCAGGCCCGCCCGCGTTTCCTCGTCGCTGCGCCAGTGGCGCTCGTTGCGGCGCATCACCTCGGCGATGCTGATGCCGTGCGTCTGGGTGAGCTGCAGCAGCTCGTCACCCGTCTTGAAGGGGTAGGGCAGCACCGTGGCGTCCGGCGCGATGACCTTCTGCTTGCTGCCGTCGGCCGCCACCTCCTCGCTGACCACGAAGCCGCCGCCGACCGAGTAGTAGGTCTTCTCGGAGAGCAGCGCGCCTTCCGCGTCGAAGGCGCTGAAGCGCATGCCGTTGGCGTGGAAGGGCAGGCTCTGGCGGCGGAAGAAGACCAGGTCCTTGGCCTCGTTGAAGTCCACCCACTGCTCGCCCAGCAGCTGCAGGCGGCTGCCCTGGCGGATCTCGTCCAGGTAATGCGGCACCCGTTCGACATCGACGGTGTCCGGCTCATGACCGGCCAGGCCCAGCAGCACGGCGGTGTCACTGCCGTGGCCCTTGCCCGTGGCGCCCAGCGAGCCGTAGAGCTGCGACAGCACCCGGGCGGTGCGGGGCAGCAGGCCCTCGCTGCGCAGGCGCGAGACGAACAGCCGGGCGGCACGCATCGGGCCCACCGTGTGGGAGCTGGAGGGGCCGATGCCAATCTTGAACAGGTCGAAAACGGAAACGGCCATGGGGCTCTCTCAGGTGACGGCAGACTCGGCGAGGCTGCGCAGGCAGATGGTGTAGAGGCCGCCGCGCGCAGGCAGCGGGCTCAGCTTGGGAAAGATCGGGCGGACGTTGGCCAGCTTCCAGGCGAACATCCCCGGCGAGCCGGGCCACGGCTCCACGGACATTACATCGACCAGGGCAACCCCGGCGGCGTCGGGGTCGAGCTGGTCGTCGGAGGCCACCTGGCGGCGGCTCTCGACGATCAGCAAGTCCCGCAGCGGCACCACGGGTGGGCGCCAGGAGCGCAGCTCGAGCGAATGACGCCCCTGGGCAATGAGCTTGCCCGCGGGGCTCAGCACGGCGAGGGCCGTGAAGCTCTGGTCCAACTGCGAATCACTCGGGCTGTCCATGCTGCGGGCTCCTGCCGTGGCGGTGGCTGACGACGGACGGGCCTCAGGCCTGCTCGAACTCGCTCATGGGAATGCACGAGCAGAACAGGTTGCGGTCACCGTAGACGTTGTCCACGCGGCCGACGGGCGACCAGTACTTCTGGCGGCGCAGCGTGGCCACCGGGTAGGCGGCCTCCTCACGCGTGTAGCCATGGGCCCACTCGTTGGCCAGCAGCACCTCGGCCGTGTGCGGGGCATTGCCCAGCGGGTTGTCCTCTCGGGCCCACTGACCGGCCTCGACCTTGGCGATCTCGGCGCGGATGGCCAGCATGGCATCGCAGAAGCGGTCCAGCTCGGCCTTGGACTCCGACTCGGTCGGCTCGACCATCAGCGTGCCGGCCACCGGGAAGGACAGCGTCGGGGCGTGGAAGCCGTAGTCGATCAGGCGCTTGGCCACGTCCTCGGCGGACACGCCGGAGCTGTCCTTCAGCGGGCGCAGGTCCAGGATGCACTCGTGCGCCACGCCGCCGCCCTTCACGCCGGCGATGTTGCCGCTGAAGTGGATGTCGTAGGCGCCGGCCAGGCGGGCGGCCACGTAGTTGGCGGAGAGGATGGCGACCTCGGTGGCGGCCTGCAGGCCGTCGGCGCCCATCATGCGGACGTACATCCAGCTGATCGGCAGCACGGCGGCATTGCCCAGCGGGGCGGCCGAGACGGCGCCCACATTGGTGGCCACGCCCACGCCGGCGCTGCGGTGCGCAGGCAGGAAGGGCACGAGGTCGGCGACCACGCAGACCGGGCCGACGCCCGGGCCGCCACCGCCGTGGGGGATGCAGAAGGTCTTGTGCAGATTCAGGTGGGACACGTCACCGCCGAACTCGCCCGGCGCGGCCACGCCGACCAGTGCGTTCATGTTGGCGCCGTCCACGTAGACGCGGCCGCCGTGGCTCTTCACCAGGGCGCAGATCTCCTTGACCTGGGTGTCGAACACACCGTACGTCGAGGGGTAGGTGATCATGATGGCCGCCAGGTTGGCGCTGTGCTGCTCGCACTTGGCCTTCAGGTCCACCAGGTCGATGTTGCCTTCCTTGTCGCACTTGGTGACCACCACCTGCATGCCGACCATCTGCGCGGAGGCGGGGTTGGTGCCGTGGGCGGATTCGGGGATCAGGCAGATCTTGCGATGGCCTTCGCCGCGCGACTCATGCCAGGCCTTGATGGCCAGCAGGCCGGCGTACTCGCCCTGCGAGCCGGCGTTGGGCTGCAGGCTGATGCCGGCGTAGCCCGTGGCCTGGCACAGCCAGGCGGTCAGCTGCTCGTTCAGCAGCTCGTAGCCGGCCAGCTGCTCGCGCGGGGCGAACGGATGCATGTGGGCGAACTCGGGCCAGGTGATGGGGATCATCTCGCTGGTGGCGTTCAGCTTCATGGTGCACGAGCCCAGCGGGATCATGCTGCGGTCCAGGGCCAGGTCCTTGTCGGACAGGGCGCGCAGGTAGCGCAGCATCTCGGTCTCGCTGTGGTGGGTGTTGAACACCGGGTGCGTCAGGTAGCTGCTCGTGCGGACCAGCTCGGCCGGGATCATGGCCGCGATGCCCTTCTCGAAGGCGGCGAAGCCGGGCAGGGACTTGCCCTCGGCGAAGACGGCCAGCACGGCGGCGAGGTCGTCACGGGTGGTGGTCTCGTCCAGCGACAGGCTCAGCGACTGAGCGCTGGCGCGGCGGAAGTTCATGCCCGCGGCCACGCCGGCGGCCAGCAGGGCCTCGGTCTTGGCACCAGTCTGCACGTGCAGGGTGTCGAAGGCGGCGGCATTGTGGATGCCGAAGCCCAGCCCCTTCAGGCCCTCGGCCAGGATGGCGGTGTAGGCCGCCACGCGCTGGGCGATGCGCTTCAGGCCCCGGGGACCGTGGTAGACGGCGTACATGCTGGCCACGACGGCCGGCAGCACCTGGGCGGTACAGATGTTGGACGTGGCCTTCTCGCGGCGGATGTGCTGCTCGCGGGTCTGCAGGGCGAGGCGGTAGGCCTTGTTGCCTTGCGCGTCCACCGAGACACCGACCAGGCGGCCGGGCAGGTTGCGCTTGAACTCGTCCTTGCAGGCCATGTAGGCGGCGTGCGGGCCGCCATTGCCCATGGGCATGCCGAAGCGCTGGGTCGTGCCCACGGCGATGTCGGCGCCTTGCTCGCCCGGCGCCTTGATGAGGGTCAGGGCCAGCAGGTCGGCGGCGGCGATCAGCAGACCGTTCTGGGCGTGCACGGCATCGGCGATGCCCTGCAGGCTGCGGACGTCACCATTGACGCCGGGGTACTGCACCAGGGCGGCGAAGCACTCGGTCTTGCCGGCGTCGGCCGCGGGGCCCACCACCACGGTGATGTCCAGCGGCTCGGCGCGGGTGCGCACCACTTCCAGGGTCTGCGGCAGGACGTCGTCGGCCACGAAGAAGGTCTGGCTCTTGCTCTTGCCCACGCGGGCGGCCAGGGTCATGGCCTCGGCGGCGGCGGTGGCCTCGTCCAGCATCGAGGCGTTGGCGATGGCCATGCCCGTGAGGTCGGTCACCATGGTCTGGAAGTTCACCAGGGCTTCCATGCGGCCCTGCGAGATCTCGGCCTGGTAAGGCGTGTAGGCGGTGTACCAGGCAGGGTTCTCGAGGATGTTGCGCAGGATGACGCCGGGGGTCAGCGTGCCGTAGTAGCCCTGGCCGATGTAGCTCTTGAGCACCTGGTTCTTGCCGGCGAGCGCCTTGAGCTCGGCCAGCGCGGCGGCCTCGGTGGCGGCGGGCGGCAGCTGCATGCCGGCCGAGCGCTTGATGCTGGCGGGCACGATGGCCTCGATCAGGGCGCGGCGCGAGGCCTGGCCGATCACGGACAGCATCGCGGCTTCGTCGGCGGCATCGGGGCCGATGTGGCGGGCGTGGAATTCGGCGGCGTTCTCGAGTTCGCCCAGGGGCTTCAGAGCAGACATCAACATGGCAAATCCTTCATCGGGGGCCGCCGGCGGCTCATGGCCTCGGGCGGCGGACCGGGCAGGGGGCTCGCAGGCGCAGTCCGGATCGAACGGCGGTGGCCCCCGGCAGATACAAAAACGGGCACGGACTGGTCGGTCGGTGCCCGCTCTTCACCTCGCGGTGATCAGCTGTTCTTGACCAGCTCGTCGTAGGCGGTGGCGTCCATCAGGGCGTCCAGCTCGGCCGGGTTCGACAGCTTGACCTTGAAGAACCAGCCCGAAGCCAGCGGGTCGGTGTTGGCCAGGGCCGGATCGGCGCGCAGGGCCTCGTTCACCTCGGTGATCTCGCCGCTGACGGGCATGTAGACGTCGGCGGCGGCCTTCACGGACTCGACCACGCCGGCCACTTCCTTCTCGGCGAAGGACTTGCCGACGGCGGGCAGGTCCACGAACACCACGTCGCCCAGCGCGTCTTGCGCATGGACGGTGATGCCCACGGTGGCGGTCCCGTCAGCGTTGATCTGGATCCACTCGTGGTCGGGGGTGTACTTGATGCTCATGGTGTGCTCCGAATGTCGGGAGAAAAGACCAGGGAAAGAAACGAAAGAAAAGGGGGCAGGCGCCGGGGCCGCGTGCGGCCCCGCGAGACCAGCCGCGGCATCAGCCGCGGAAGTAGCGGTGCGGCGCGAACGGGGTGGCGGCGACGGTCATCGGCACGCGCTTGTCGCGCACCAGGGCGAAGACCTCGGTGCCCTGCGCGGCGAAGGCCGTCTGCACATAGGCGAGGGCCACCGGCTGGTTGACGGTCGGGCCCAGGGAGCCGCTCGTCACGACGCCGATCTCGGTGCCGTCGGCATTGACCAGCTTCGCGCCTTCGCGAACGGGCATGCGCTCGCCGGACACGAGGCCCACGCGCTTGCGCTGCACGCCGCCGGCCAGCTGGGCGTTGATGGTGTCGGCGCCGGGATAGCCGCCAGCACGGGCGCCACCGGCGCGCCGCACCTTCTGGATCGCCCAGGTCAGGGCGCCTTCCACGGGCGTCGTGGTGGTGTCGATGTCATGGCCATAGAGGCACAGGCCGGCTTCCAGGCGCAGGGTGTCGCGCGCGCCGAGGCCGATGGGCATCACTTCGGGCTGGGCCAGCAGCTTGCGGGCCAGCTCGACGGCCTGGTCGTTGTGGACCGAGATCTCGAAGCCGTCCTCGCCGGTGTAGCCCGAGCGGGTCAGGAAGGTCTCGATGCCGTCCAGATTGAAGAAGCCGCCGGTCATGAAGGTCAGCTGGGCCACGTCCGGGTTCAGGCGGGCGAGGGCGGTGACGGCCTGCGGGCCCTGCAGCGCCAGCAGGGCGCGCTCGGGGGTGGGGATCACTTCGCAGCGGCTGCCGATCTTGGCCTGCAGATGGGCCGTGTCCTGCTCCTTGCAGGCGGCATTGACCACCACGAAGATGTCGTCGGGACGGCGGCAGACCATCAGGTCATCAAGGATGCCGCCCTGCTCGTTCGTGAAGAGGGCGTAGCGCTGCTTGAAGACGGGCAGATCGACGATGTCCACCGGCACGATGGATTCCAGCGCGGCGCCGGCGTCGGCGCCCACGAGGCGCAGCTGGCCCATGTGGGAGACATCGAACAGGCCGGCGGCGGTGCGGGTGTGCTTGTGCTCGGCGAGGATGCCGGCCTTGTACTGCACGGGCATGTCGTAGCCGCCGAAGGGCACCATCTTGGCGCCGAGTTCGACGTGCAGGGCGTGCAGGGGGGTCTTCTTGAGGTCGGCGGGCGCGGTGGCGGACATGGAACGGTTTCCTTCGAGGGCACTCTGAAACCCCGCCCGGGTGGTGACCCAGGACTGGGGAGCTGCCCTCGCTGTCCGCTTTACCTGAGAGATTGGCCACCGGCGTATCGCCCGCAGCTTGCCCCTTCGGTGGACGGGTTCAGGACCCGCCTCTCTCCAGTGAGGAACGTTCCGGTCGGAACGTTTTGTCAGTCCTTTTGCCTGAGCGTTCGAAGCGTGGGATCACCAATGCCTCTGCGCCTTCGGCGGCTCCCGCTAGAGAGCTCTCTCCTGACCGGGCGCATTGTAGCCACGGAATCACCCTGGCCGGCAAGAGATTAAGGGGCCGCTAAGCCCCGGGGGCTTCTTGCGTGGAGAATTCTCCTTTTGATCCGGCCCCATGCCCCGGGCGAGACCATGAGACTGCTGCTCGTCGAAGACGACCTGATGATCGGTGAACCGCTGCTGGACCTGCTGCGGGCCGAGGGCTATGCCGTGGACTGGGTGCGCGACGGCGAGATGGCCGACACCGCCCTCGTCAGCCAGAACTACGACCTGCTGATCCTCGACCTCGGTCTGCCCAAGGCCGACGGCATGACCGTGCTGAAGCAGCTGCGCGGCCGCAAGCAGACGCTGCCGGTGCTCATCGCCACGGCCCGGGACGCGCTGGAGCAGCGCATCGCCGGCCTGGACGCCGGGGCGGACGACTACGTGCTCAAGCCCTACGAGTTCCACGAGCTGCTGGCCCGCATCCGCGCGCTGCTGCGCCGGGCGCAGGGCCGCGCCGAGCCGGTCTACGAGCACAAGGGCGTCGCCATCAACCCCGCCACCCGCGAGGTCAGCAAGGACGGCCGCGAGGTCGTGCTCTCGGCCCGCGAGTGGGCGGTGCTGGAGCCGCTGCTGGCGCGGCCGGGCATCGTCCTCTCGCGCCAGCAGCTGGAGGAGAAGCTCTACGGCTGGAAGGACGAGATTTCCAGCAATGCGGTGGAGGTCTACATCCACGGTCTGCGCAAGAAGCTCGGCGCCGAGCTGATCCAGAACGTGCGGGGCGTGGGCTACCGCGTGCCCAAGGAATGAAGGCGGCGGCCCTGCTGGCCGGGGTGCGTCGCGCCCTGATGCCGCGCTCGCTGCGCCAGCGGCTGCTGCTCTTCCTGCTGGCCGCCGTCTCGCTGGCCGCCTTCCTGCAGGCCTACAGCGCCTACCGCACGGCGCTGGCCGAGGCCGACCAGCTCTTCGACTACCAGATGCAGCAGATGGCCTTCTCGCTGCGCGGCAGCGTGGCCGGGCCGGGCAGCGGCACCATCTCGCTGCCGCTGGGCGAGCAGCAGAGCTTCGACTTCCACGTGCAGGTCTGGGGTCTGGACGGCGCCTCCATGTTCCGCTCGCCCGGCCCCTGGCTGCTGCCGCAGCGCGCGGTGCTGGGCTTCTCCGATGTGAGTGACCGCGGCCGGACCTACCGCGTCTTCTCCGTCCAGACGGCCGACCAGGTCATCCAGGTGGCGCAGGATCTCTCGGTGCGCCGCCGCATGGCCTCGCAACTGGCCTGGCGCACGGCGATGCCGACCCTGCTGATGCTGCCGCTGCTGGGCCTGGTGGTGTGGGGCGTGATCAGCCGCTCGCTGGCGCCCGTCGAGCGCGTGCGGGCGCAGCTGGCGGGCCGCGCGCCGGGGGACCTCGCGCCCGTGCCGGCCGGGGACCTGCCCGGCGAGTTGCGGCCCATGGTGCAGGAATTCAACGCGCTGCTGGGCCGGGTGCGCCGCGCCTTCGAGGACCAGCAGCACTTCGTCGCCGACGCCGCCCATGAGCTGCGCACGCCGCTGGCCGCGCTCAAGCTGCAGCTGCAGGCGCTGCGCCAGGGCGGCGAGCGGGCCGAGGGCAGCGAGCCCGGCCTGCAGCGCCTGGAACAGGGCATCGAACGCGCCTCGCACCTGATCGAGCAGCTGCTGTCCCTGGCCCGCCAGGAAGGCGCCGCCGCCCCGCAGGCGCGCGTGCCCGTCGCACTGGACGAGCTCTGCCGGCAGGCCGTCGCGGACGCCAGCGAGCTGGGGGCGCTGCGGAGCGTGGACGTCGGGCTCGACGTGTGCGATCCGGCCTGCGTGATGGGGCAGGGCGACGGCCTCAGAGTGCTGCTGCGCAACCTGCTGGACAACGCCATCAAGTACAGCCCCGCGGGCGGGCAGGTGGACCTGAGCCTGCATGCCACGCCGGGGGAGGGTCAGGTCTTGCTGGTCGTGGAGGACAGCGGCCCGGGCATCCCGCCGCAGGAACGCCAGCGGGTCTTCGACCGCTTCTACCGCAGCTCGAAGGCGGCCACGCAGGCCCCGGGCAGCGGGCTCGGCCTCGCCATCGTGCGGGCCATCGCCGAGCGCCATGGCGCGCAGCTGCGGCTGGACCAGTCCCGGCGCCTCGGAGGGCTGCAGGTCGAGGTGCGGCTCCCGGCGGCCGAGCCGGGGCCGGCGTCGGTCTGATCGCCGGGGCCGGCGGCAAGACCTGGCCCTCAGGACGGGCTCAGCTTCGTTAAGCGACTTCTAAGCGACGCGCTCCACAGTCACTGCCATCGCGACCTCCGGGTCGCAGCAGCCAAGGAGAACGCCATGAAAGAACCTCGCTCCATCCGCATGATCCCGGCCCGCCGGCTGGTCTGGGCCCTGGTGGCGGCCGGCGTGCTCGGCGCCGCCGGTGGTGCGGGCGCCATGCACGCCAGCACCACGATCAAGACCAGCACCTCCGCCACGCCGGCCTCGACCGACGGCGGCGCCGTGAGCAGCCCCGTGCTGGCCAGTGCGGCACCGGTCGCGGGCACGGCCGCGCCGGCCGCCGCCCTCACGCCGCCGCCCGCCGGTCTTCCGGACTTCGCCACCATCGCGGCCCGCCAGGGCGTGGCGGTGGTGAACATCAGCGTCACCGGTACCGTGAAGACGCCGGTGCAGCGTCGCGGCCAGATGCCGGACCTCGACCCGGACGACCCCTTCGCCGAGTTCTTCCGGCGCTTCCAGCCCCAGCTCCCGCGTGGCGGCGAGATGCCCACGCGTGGCCAGGGCTCCGGCTTCATCGTGTCGGAGGACGGCACCATCCTCACCAATGCCCACGTGGTGCGCGATGCCTCCGAGGTCACCGTCAAGCTGACGGACCGCCGCGAGTTCAAGGCCAAGGTCCTCGGCTCAGATCCCAAGACCGACGTCGCCGTGCTGAAGATCGAGGCCAAGGGGCTGCCCACGGTGACCCTGGGCAGCACGCAGAACCTGCGCGTGGGGGAATGGGTGCTGGCCATCGGCTCGCCCTTCGGCTTCGAGAACAGCGTCTCGGCCGGTGTCGTGAGCGCCAAGGGCCGCGCGCTGCCGCAGGAGAGCTTCGTGCCCTTCCTGCAGACCGACGTCGCCATCAACCCCGGCAACTCCGGCGGCCCGCTGTTCAACGCGCGCGGCGAGGTGGTGGGCATCAATTCGCAGATCTACAGCCAGAGCGGCGGCTACCAGGGCCTGTCCTTCGCGATCCCCGTCGAGGTGGCTCAGCGCGTGCGCCAGCAGATCGAGAAGGGCGGCAAGGTGCAGCACGCCCGCCTGGGCATCACGGTGCAGGACGTGAACCAGGGCTTCGCGGACTCCTTCAAGCTGGCGCGGCCGGAAGGCGCGCTGGTGGCCAGCATCGAGGACGGCAGCGCCGGCGCCAAGGCGGGCCTGAAGTCGGGTGACGTGATCCTGAAGTTCAACGGCCAGCCCATCGTGGCCAGCGGGGACCTGCCGGCCCTGGTCGGCCAGGCCCTGCCGGGCGAGGCCGCCACGCTGGAGGTCTGGCGCCACGGCAAGCTCGAGACGCTCAAGGCCAAGCTCGGGGATGACGGCGAGCGCAAGGGCCGCGTGGCCAAGGCCGACGACGAGGCGGGCCCGCAGCAGGGCCGGCTGGGTCTCGCCCTGCGGCCGCTGGAGCCCCAGGAGCGCCGGGACAGCGGCATGAAGGAGGGCCTGGTGATCGACGACGTCAGCGGCCCCTCCGCGCTGGCCGGGGTGCGTCCGGGTGACGTGCTGCTGGCCGTGAACGGCACGCCCGTGAGCTCGGTGGAGCAGGTCCGCAGCGTGGTCGCCGGGGCCGAGAAGTCCGTGGCCCTGCTGGTGCAGCGCGGGCGGGACCGCATCTTCGTGCCTGTGAAGCTCGGCTGATCGCCACGTCCGTTGGCACAACGGCACGATGAAGAAAGGGCGCCCCGCGGGGCGCCCTTGTCGTTCAGGGGAGCCGGGGCTCCTCAGTGGCCGTGATGCCCGTGACCCTCGGCCAGCGCGTCGCCATCCAGCGGCGTTCCGGCGGCCTCACCCTCGAAGAAGAAGGGCTTGCGGGCCTTCTGGCGCGGAGCGACCTCGTTCATGCTCGGCACGGCATACAGACGGCCGCCGACCATCACCTGGCTGATGCGGTCGCTCTGGCGGATGTCCTTGAGCACGTCGCCATCGATCACCACGAGGTCCGCCAGCTTGCCCTTCTCGAGCGAGCCGATGTCGTGGTCGAGGCCGAGGTAGCGGGCCGGGTTCAGCGTGGCGCTGCGAATCGCCTCCAGCGAGCTCATGCCGCCCAGGCCGAACATCCACATCTCCCAGTGCGCGCCCAGACCCTCGCGCTGGCCGTGCGCCCCGATGTTGGTGCGGGTGCCGGCGCGCTCCAGGGCCGTGGCCGTCTTCGCCACCTGGATGACGTTGAAGTCCTCCTCCGGCGCCGTCTCGCGGCGCACGCTGCGGGGCTCCAGCACCGAACGCGGCACGAACTTCGAGAGGATGGGGTGGCGCCACACATCGGTCCGCGCGTACCAGTAGTGCTCGCCGTCGAGGCCGCCATAGGCCACATTGAGCGTCGGCGTGTAGCCCACGGCGGTCTGCGGCCACAGCTGCAGGACGTCGTCATAGACCTTGGCCACGGGCAGCGCGTGCTCCACGCCGGTGTGGCCGTCCACGACCATGCTCATGTTGGTCTGGAAGAGCGAACCGCCCTCGGGGACCACCATCATCCCCGTCTCGCGGGCAGCGGCCAGCACCTGCTGGCGCTGCTCGCGGCGCGGCTGGTTGTAGCTCTTCACGCTGATGGCGCCCGCCGCCTTCATGCGCTTGAGGTGGGTGAGGGCGTCCTCGTAGCTGTTGATCAGCGCCGTGACGTCCGCCTTGGCGCCGTACAGGATCGTGCCGGTCGAGAAGATGCGCGGGCCGACCACGCGGCCGGCGCGCTGCATCTCGGCCTGCGTGAAGATCTCGGCCGTGCTGTTGCTGGGATCGTGGATGGTCGTGAGGCCGAAGGCCAGCGAGGCGTAGTTCACCCAGCTCTGCTGCGGGATCAGGCGCGACTCCGCCATGCCGCCGTGCCAGTGGGCATCGATCAGGCCGGGGATCAGCGTCTTGCCGCGCACGTCCACGCGGCGGGCATCGGCCGGCACCGCGACGTCCGCTGCACGGCCCACGGCCACGATGCGGTCGCCCTCGATCAGCAGCGTGCCGTCCTCGATGACCTCGTTGCCCTTCATGGTGACGATGCGCCCGCCGGTGAAGGCGATGCGGCCCTGCGGCTTGTCCGCCGCCTGGCGGAAGCCGATGGCACGGCCTTGCTCGGCAGGTTTGTAGGCCTGACCCTCGCCCTTGGCGAAGACCTGCGCCAGGGGCACGCTGAAGAGCTGGTCGGCCAGGGCGTAGTGCAGGGTCTGGCTGTCGCCCGACCACTGCAAGTACTCGCCCGCGTTGATGTCGAGCTGCTTGACGGGCACGGCGTCCATCTTGGGCGCGAGCGACAGCGTCTTGCCCGTGGCCGGCAGCGGCACGACGTAGGCATGGAAGCGCTCGACGAAGCCCAGCCAGCGGCCGTCCGGCGACAGGCTGAACTCGCTGGCGAACTCGCTCTTGGCGATGTCCAGCTCACTGCGGTCCTGCAGATTCAGGCGCACGAGCTTGTGCACGCTGTCGACCTCGCTCGGATAGCTGCTGCGGGTGAAGTAGAGGTGCTCGCTGCCGGCGCCCCACTGCGGCGCCGTGCCGTCCTTGCTGACCCGCTGCGGCTCGCCCTGGCCGTCGGCGCGCGCCACGTACAGGCCGGTCTCCAGGCCCTGCAGCGGCGAGGTCAGGTAGCCGCCCTTGGACTTCTGGTAGGCCACCCACTTGCCGTCCGGCGACAGGCGAGGCGCCAGGTACTTGCCCGGCGTGCGGGTCAGGCGGGTCTCGCGGCCGGAGGCCAGGTCCAGCTTCCAGACGCTGCCCAGCTGCGCATCATCCCAGCGCACATAGACCAGCTCGCGGCCATCGCGCGAGAAGCTGGGGTAGTAGGCGAAGCCGCCGTCGTCCTTGCCCAGCGGACGGGCCGGCGAGGCCCCCGCCAGGTCCTTCACATACAGGCGGCCCAGGGCCGAGTACACGACCTGGCTGCCCTGCGGCGAGACGGTGACCCAGCGCAGCTGCTTCACGTCGAACTCGGCGGGCGAGACGTCATGGGCGAAGCGCAGGGCCGGGCGGATCTCGCGGGTGTCCTTCACATGGAAGGGAATCTCGGCGGCGCTGCCCTTGAACGGGTCCACGCGCCACAGCTTGCCCTGCGCCCACACCACGATCGAGCGGGCATCGGGCGTCCAGGCGAAGGCCGGGTAGACGCCATGCACGGACCAGCTCTCCTGCAGGTCGCGCTCCAGCTGGCCCCAGGCGGCGAACTCGCGGCCCGTGGCGAGGTCCTTGAGGAAGAGCGTGGATTGCGGGCCGTCCGCGCTGCGCACGCGGCGCACGAAGGCGAGGTACTTGCCGTCCGGCGAAGGGGTCGGGCGCACCGCGCCGCCGGGGCCGGTGACGAAGGGCTCGGTGGTGCCGTCCTGCAGGTCCTGGCGGAAGATGCGGAAGATCTCGCCGTTGCCGTCCTTGTTGTACTGGAAGCTGCTGCCGGGCGTGCTGTCCTGCGAGTAGTACAGGAAGCGGCCGTCCGGCGAGATGGCCGGCTCGCCGCGGTCCTTCTGCCAGTTCGGCTTCTCGTTGAGCTGCACGCCCTTGCCGCCGTCCAGGTGGTACATCCAGATCTCGCCCGAGCCCAGCGAGCGGGTGCCGGTGAAGTGCTTGCGGGCCAGCACGTACTGGCCGTTCGGGTGCCACACCGGGTTGTTCATCAGACGGAAGTCCTCCGTCGTGAGCGCGCGGGCGCCCGTGCCGTCGGCGTTCATCACCCAGATGTTGTCGCCGCCACCGGCATCCGACATGTAGACGATGCGCTTGCCGTCCGGCGAGAAGCGGGCCTGCATGTCCCAGGCCAGGCCCTTGGTGAGGGACGTCGCCTCGCCGCCGGCGATCGGCAGGGTGTAGAGGTCCCCCAGCAGGTCGAAGACCATTGTCTGGCCGTCCGGGCTCACGTCCACGCTCATCCAGGTGCCGGTGCGCACGTCCACGGAGACGGTCTGCACCTCGCCGGGCGGCTGGTTGACGTTCCAGGCGGGCTTCTTCGCCTCGGTGCCGGGCTTGTCCGCAGGCTTGTCGGCCGCGACGGCCAGGGTGCTGCACAGGAGGGCGCCCGCCAGGGCCTGGGCGAGGCGGGCAGGGGTGGGTGTCGTGTGGAAGGGGCGTTGGGTCTTCATGGCGCGCGAGCATAGCCCGCGCCCTGACGGCCGCCATCAGGGGCTCCCTGAACGGCGGTTTTCAAGGCGCGAACGGCGGCAGCCGCGCGCACCGGGCGGCCCTGCCGGTGTCAGACGGCCTCGTCCTTCGCCTCGGTCTCCCCCGTCGGCAGGCGCAGCAGCCGGGTGTGGAAGTCGTACTCGAAGACCTCGCCATGCCGCGCCCAGGAGATGGCCGTGTTGAGCACCGCGTCCGCTTCGACCGGGCCCAGCTGCTCGCTGAGCAGGCGCAGGAACGGGCGGTCGGGCAGCTGCCCGCCGGCGTCCTGCTCCAGGCTGTGGCGGATGTGGGCGATCAGGGGCACGCGGTCCAGCACCTGCTGGCCGAAGAGTTCCTGGCGCAGCGCATGCCCGCCATCGACATAGCGCTGGCCGAGGGCGCTCACCTGCAGGTCGCCGCTTTCCAGATGCGCCAGACCGAGCTGCGCGAGGGCATGCGCGACGGGCAGCATCTGGGCATCGGTCAGCTCGGAGGCCGCGGCCAGCTGCGGGAGGTCCGCACGGCCTCGGAAGGGCGGGGCGGCCAGCAGCTCCAGCAGGCCGTCCATGCGCGCGACGTCCGCCTGCGGCAGCCGCTCGGTGACGCTCGCCGGCCGGGCCGCCTCCCCGCTGACCGCGCCCGCGGCTTCACTGCCGGCCCGCACCGGGCGGCCCGCGCCGGCCGTCATCAGCGCATAGACCTCGTCGATCAGCGCCCGCACCTCGGCGCTGTCCGGGTGGCGGGGCCGGGGCAGCTGGATGGCGAGCTGGCAGCGGATGCGGCCCGGGTCGCTCGCGAACACGAGGATGCGGTCCGCCATCAGCACGGCCTCCTCGATGTTGTGCGAGACCACGAGCATGGCCTTCGTGGGCATGGTGCCGCCCTGCCACAGCTCGAGGATGTCCTCGCGCAGGCGCTCGCCCGTGAGCACGTCGAGGGCCGAGAAGGCCTCGTCCATCAGCAGGACCTCCGGCTCGGTGACCAGCGCCCGCGCGATGCCCACGCGCTGGCGCATCCCACCCGAGAGCTCGCGTGGCAGCGCGCCCTCGTAGCCGGAGAGGCCGATCAGCTCGATGGCGGCCTCGGCCTTCGCCTCTCGCTCGGTCTTGCCCATGCCGCGTGCCTCGAGGCCCAGCTCGACGTTCTGCTGCACCGTCAGCCAGGGGAAGAGCGCGAAGGACTGGAAGACCATGCTGATGGCCCGCGCCGTGCCATGCAGCGGCTGGCCGCGGTACTGCACCCGGCCGCGGTCGGCCGCGATCAGCCCCGCCATGATGCGCAGCAGCGTGCTCTTGCCCGAGCCCGACGGGCCCAGCAGGGCGACGATCTCGCCCTCGCGCAGGCTGAAGTCGACGGCGTCAAGCACGGGGCGCACATGGCCGTCGGCCGAGCGGAAGGTCTTGCCGACGCCTTGGAGTTCGATGATGGCCTGTGCCATGGGATACCTCCGGATCTGTGAATGCTGTGGGGTGACGGGCGGGGCTCAGGCGTGCAGGCGATCGCCCGCCAGGCGGTAGAGCCGCCGCCACACGAAATGGTTGAGGCCCATCACGAAGACGCACATGGCCCCGATGCCCAGGGCGATGCGGGGGAAGTCGCCGCGGGCGGTCATCTCGGCGATGTAGCTGCCCAGGCCCTGGGCCCGCAGCGTGGTGTCGCCCCAGCTGACGTACTCCGCGACGATGGAGGCATTCCACGAGCCGCCGCTCGCGGTGATCGCCCCCGTGACGAAGCTGGGGAAGACGGCCGGCAGCAGGTAGCGCCGCCACTTCAGCCAGCCCCGCACGCCGAGGTTCTGTGCAGCGAAGCGCAGTTCGCTCGGGATGCTGGACGCGCCGGCGATCACATTGAAGAGGATGTACCACTGCGTGCCGAAGATCATCAGCGGCGACAACCACCAGTCCGGGTCGAGGTGCCAGTGCACGACGCCCATCACCACGACCGGGAAGAGCAGGTTGGCGGGGAAGGCGGCCAGGAACTGCGCCACGGCCTGCAGGCGCCCGGCCCAGCGCGGATTCAGGCCGATCCACACGCCGATGGGCACCCACACCAGCGCCGCCAGGGCGATCAGCACCAGCACCCGCGCCAGGGTGTAGCCGCCCAGCACGAAGACGTGGCCCACTTCCGCCCAGCCGACCTCCGTGTGCACAAAGTCCACGAGGCGCCAGACGGCGAACAGGACCAGCGCGGCCAGCAGCGCGTCCCAGGCCCGCCGCAGCAGGGGCGACGGCACGGCGGGGCGCGCCCGGACCGAGGTGCCGTCGTAGCGGCGCCGAAAGAGCAGCAGCGTGCGCTGCAGCTGCTGCCCCGACCAGCCCGCCAGGCGCTGCATCCCGTGCGTGCGCCGCAGCCAGCTCAGGAGCCAGGAGCGCGGCGCGAGGTCCGTGCCCCCTTCCTCGAAGCGGAACTTGTCCGCCCAGGCGACCAGCGGGCGGAACAGCAGCTGGTCATAGAGCAGGATGCCGATCAGCATCGCCCCGATCGCCCAGCCGATGGCGGCGAGGTCGCGCGCCTCGATGGCCAGGGCGATGTAGGAACCGACACCGGGGAGCTTGATGCTCTGGTTCGACACGGTGATGGCCTCCGAGGCCACGACGAAGAACCAGCCGCCGGACATGGACATCATCATGTTCCACAGCAGCCCGGGCATGGCGTAAGGCAGCTCCAGTCGCCAGAAGCGCTGCCAGCCGGAGAGCTGGAACACCTGCGCCGCCTCGTGCAGCTCCGAGGGCACGGTGCGCAGGGACTGGTAGAGGCTGAAGGCCATGTTCCAGGCCTGCGAGGTGAAGATCGCGAACACCGCCGCGCACTCCACGCCCAGCAGGTTGCCCGGGAAGAGGGCGATGAAGCCCGTCACCGTGATCGACAGGAAGCCGAGGATGGGGATGGACTGCAGGATGTCCAGCAGCGGCACCAGCACCTGCTCGGCCGCCCGGTACTTGGCGGCCAGCACGGCGAACACCGCGCTGAAGACCAGCGCGGCGGCCAGCGCCATGAACATGCGCAGCGTGGTGCGCAGCAGGTAGTAGGGCAGCTGCCAGGGATCGAGGGACAGCGGCAGCACGTCCCCCAGCTCGAAGGGGCGGGCCATCTGCGCCGCGCCGTAGCCCAGCAGGACGAGCATGGCCAGGACAAGGGGCAGCAGCGCCCAGTCCCAGCGGTTGATGCCGGCCTCGACGACGGGCCGGGCGAAGAATTCGCGCGTGTTCTTGCTCATGGGCGACAACGCTCAGGCAAAGCGCCGCGGCAGGGAGGGCTTCCGACGGCGTCATGCGCCCGGCAGCAGGCCGGGTGACGCCAAGCGGCTGCCGAGGATCCGGCACGCGGGCGGGTGGGGAAAGGCGCGAGGCGAGCCGCGGGAGCGCCGGCCAGGGCCGGCGTTCCGGGCGATTCTGGCCCTTCCATCAGCGCTGGCAAGACCGGGAGGACCGGCTGCAGGCGGCTGTAGGCGGCTCCAGGGAGCGGTGGGCGGCAGCGGCAGGACGCGCAGCCACCCGTCCAACGGGTGTCAGTGCATCAGCGCTGCGGCGGCCCGGGCGGCACGCATCGCAGAGAAGCAAGGAGGACTGACACTGTCCACGAGGGGGACTCCGTTGTTGAGACGGGCGCGATTGTTGCATCGCACCAATGGGGCGTCAATCGCTGGCAGCCGCCCTGCCGCCCAGCGCGGGTGACTTTGCATTCCTTGACGAAACCGACACGCGGCAGGTGGCCTGCCCGGGATGCAATGCGGGCACAGCAGGGCGCCGGACGATCACGGACAATGCCGCCATCGTGCCTCGCAGAGGCGCTACCTGCAGAGATTCATCATGATCCCCGTCTCCAAGTTCCTGCCCCAGGGCCAAGGTCTGGCTGCCGTGCTGCTCAAGCGCGCGTCCGCCGTCACCCTGGATGCCGTCCAGACCGCCGCCGGCCAGTTCCAGGCCATCGACAGCCTCGGGCGCCCGCTGCGCGTGGCGCTGCCCACCGGCACCCCCCTGCACGATGGCGACGTGCTGGTGGGCGAGGACGGCTCGCTCATCCGCGTGGTGGCCCCGCATGCGCCGGCGCCCCATGTGCACGGCCCGGGCTGCGGGCACGACCACGAACATGGCCACGACCACGCGCCGGCGGCGCGCGGCAAGCCCCTGGGCATCGCGGTGACGGCCGCGCCGCACGTGCATGGCCCGGGTTGCGGCCATGACCACGATCACGGTCATCACGACCACGACCACAAGCACGACCACAAGCACGACCACAAGCACGACCACAAGCACTGAGCCCGGCGGCGGTCCGGGCCTCGTCATGGAGACCCTCACATGAACTGTCGAGTCCCGCGCCGCGCTTCGGCGCTCCTGGCCCTGCTGCTGGCGGCCGTCACGCTCATCAGCCTGCCCCCGCCCGTCGAGGCCCAGCAGGGCACGCTGCGCGAACGCATCCGCGAGCGCATGGCCGAACGGCGCGAGGGCCGCAAGTCCGACGCGCCCCCAACGGACGTCAGCGACGCCGAGCTGGCGAGCCCGGGCACGCACACGGGGCGCCTCGACGTGATGGGACAGACGCGGCGGTTCATGGTCCATGTGCCGCCCGGCTACCGCCCGGGTCAGCCGATGCCGGTGGTGCTGGCCTTCCACGGCGGTGGCGGGAGCATGGAGCTCCAGGCGGACGACAGCCGCTACGGGCTCATCAGCAAGTCCGACAGCGCCGGCTTCATCGCCGTCTTCCCCAACGGGTACAGCGGCCTGCCGGGCCATCATCTGGCCACCTGGAATGCCGGCGGCTGCTGCGGCTCCGCCCGGGACAGCGGCAGCGAGGATGTCGCCTTCGTGCGCGCCCTCATCGGCCACCTGAAGCAGCGGCTGAGCGTCGATGCCGGCCGCGTGTACGCCATCGGCATGTCCAACGGCGGGATGATGAGCCACCGCCTGGCCTGCGACCTGTCCGAGCAGCTGGCCGGCATCGCCGCCGTGGCCGGGACGGACGCCACCAGCACCTGCCAGCCACGCCGGCCGGTCTCCGTGCTGATGATCCATGCGCTCGACGACGACCATGTCCTCTACCAGGGCGGTGCCGGTCCCAAGGCCTTCCGGGACACGAGCAAGGTGATGGACTTCGTGTCCGTCCCCGAGACCGAGCGCCGCTGGGTGCAGCGCAACCAGTGCAGCGCGGCCACGCAGCCGGTGCTCGAGCGCCCCGGCGCCACCTGCGTGCGACACAGCGGCTGCGCCGACGGCGTGCAGGTCCAACTCTGCACCACCGAGACCGGCGGTCACAGCTGGCCGGGCTCGGACCGCAGCCGCCCCGGCAAGGAGAAGCCCTCCCAGGCCCTCGACGCCAACGACACGATCTGGGCCTTCTTCCAGTCGCTGCCGCGCCGCTGACCCTCAGGACGCCAGCCCCCTGAAATGAGAACGGCGCCCGGCGCTTATCGCGGCAGGGTGTAGTTCAGCGTGAACGTGCCGCTGCCCGAGTACGAGTAGACCTCGATGTAGTAGTAGCCCGCCGTGCCGTTGTAGGAGATGGCCTCGGTGGAGGTCGAGCCCTCGGAGCGCGCGACGATGGACCAGCTGCTGCCGTTCCACTTGTACAGGTACAGGTCGAAGTCCGCGCTCGCCGGGCCGCTGAGGTTCATCTTGAATGCGCCGCCGCCACTGCTGTAGTGGTAGCCCGGGCTGCCGCTCGGGTACGTGGCCGAGCCGCCATTGCCCAGCGTGCCCGTCACGGTGGTGCCGCCCGTGCCGCCGCCGTTGACCGTCAGCGTGGCGTTGCCGCTCGTGGTGCTGCCGTTGGCGTTGGTGACCACGACGCTGAAGTTCGCGCCGTTGTCAGCCGTGGTCGTGGCGGGCGTCGTGTAGCTCGCCGAGGTGGCCCCGCTGATGCTGCTGCCGTTCTTGCGCCACTGGTAGCTCATGGCCGAGCTGCTGGTGGCCGTCACCGAGAAGGTCGCCGGGCTGCCCGCGTTGACCGTCACGCTGGCCGGCTGGCTGGTGATGACGGGCAGGGTGGTGTCGCTGCTCTTGACGGTCAGCGTCGCGTTGGCGCTGGTCACGCTGCCCTTGGCGTTGGTGATGACGACGCTGAAGAGCGCGCCGTTGTCGGCCGTCGTGGTCGCGGGCGTCGTGTAGCTGGCACCGGTGGCGCCGCTGATGGCGCTGCCGTTCTTGCGCCACTGGTAGCTCAGCGTGGTATCGCTCGTGGCGGAGACGCTGAAGGTGGCGGTGTTGCCCACGGTGACGGTGGCGCTGGCCGGCTGGCTGGTGATCGCCGGCAGGCCGTCGGACGGCGGGTTCGGGCAGGTGACGCCCACGGCGTTGAACGCGCTGATCACGTCGGCCACGGCGTAGCCGCGGCTCTGCGCCGCCTTCATCACGCCGCAGGAGCCATTGCTGAAGGTCTCGTTCTGGCCCCAGTACAGGCGGTTGGCGTCCGCAAACACCTCGAAGGCCTTGCGCGTGTTCCAGGAGGACTTGTTGGCCAGCGTGTAGAAGGCCTTGTTGTAGACGCCCGAGGTCAGGTGCACGTCCAGCGAGTCGTTGTAGTTGGCGGCGTTGCTGATGGAGCGACCGTCCTTGGTCGGCTCGTCCATGTAGCGCAGGGCGCCGGAGCCCTTGAAGATCTCGTAGCCCACCAGCCAGTCGTTCGAGCCCCGGGCGTAGTACTCCGCGGCCTCGCCGGCCATGTCGGAGAAGGCCTCGTTCATGCCGCCCGACTGGCGCGAGTAGACGAGGCCCGAGTTCTGCTCCGTGAAGCCGTGGCTGATCTCATGGGACGCCACGTCCAGCGACACCAGCGGATAGAACGTGGAGGCGCCGTCCCCGAAGTGCATCGCCGTGCCGTCCCAGAAGGCGTTCTCGTAGCTGTTGCCGTAGTGCACGCGCATCTGCAGCTTCTGGCTGATGGGGCGCACGCTCAGCCAGTCCTGGTACATGTTGAAGATGATGTTGCCGAAGGAGTGCGCGTCGTTCATCGGCGAGTAGGCGCCGTTGATCGTCTTCACGGTGTTGCGCGGGCAGGTGAAGCTGTGAGGCGTGGAGCCCGAGGTGCCGCCGTTGAGGTTGATGGTGGCGACGTTCGTGCTGTTGAGCGAGCAGGTGGAACCGCTCTGCGTGACGTCCAGATAGCCCTTGCCGGCCGTGGTGCCGTACTCGTACTGGCCGATCTTCTGGTTGCCGCCAGGGCCGGTACCGTTGGCGTGGTTGAGGCCTTCCCAGCGGTCCAGCACGGCGCCGGTGTTGGCGTCGATCAGGAAGAAGGGCCGGCTCAGCGTCTTCTCCTGGCCCGACAGCATCGAGACCTGGTAGACCAGCTGGGCCTTGTTCTGCTCGTTCAGGCGAACGAACAGCTGCACCTGTTCGTTGCGCGTGTCGGCGGCACGGGCCAGGCCGCGGGCCTGCGCCAGCACGGCGGATTCGTTCAGGGCCGGGCGTGCGCTGGCCAGGTCCTGCTCGATCTTGTTGACGAGCACGCCGGTGAAGTGCGAGCTCGGGGCCGCAAGCCCCTTGGCGGCGGCGCGGTGTTCGACGATGCCATGGCCCCACACCGGCACGCCCTGGAAGAGCTGCTGATGGCGGGTCACGACCAGGCCGCTGGCGTAGGTCTGGCTGCGGGTGGCGCGCAGGTCCTCGGCACGCAGGCCCAGGGCCGCGGCGCCTTGGGCGCCGGGCACCAGCGTCTGGCCGGGCGTGGCACCCTTGCCGGCGGACAGGTCGATGCGTTCGGCCGCGAGGGCCTGGGTGGCCGCGGCGACGGCGGCGAGGGCGAACAGCGTTCGCAGGGAGGAGGGTGTCGTCTTGCTCATGTCGTATCTCTCTTGTGGTGAAGCGATGGTCCGCCCCTCTCGTGGAGGAACGGGGGAGCGCCTCTGCCCATGACCGGCCCGCCGCCCTCGCCGACGAAGCGGCGAAGGGCGCGCCAGAACTGCCCATGACCTGGTTCGGTCCCTGCAGAAGCGTGCACTTGCAAGACCAGCGTGCCGTTGGCACCGCCTGCGACCCTCGCGGGCAGCGGGGCCGCCAAGGTGGCCCGCTGCCGTCGGCCCCGGCCTGACGGCGTGCGCGCCGCGGCGGAGTCCTGTTGTTGGGCCGGACTATTCCGCCAATCGCCCACTGCCCACTTGTACGCATCCGACGCCAGTGCCGGAAATGCGTACAAGCGAGAGCGGGCCTCAGGGAATGCCATCTCCCAGGATTACCCGCAGCCGCCCAAAAAAAAGCACCGACTCGCGCCGGTGCTGTCAAAAGGGAGAGCAAGCAATCCGTTCAGGGGTAGATCGAGTACTTCAGCGTGTAGGCCCCGCTGCCCGCGTAGGACGTCAGGCGCAGGTAGTAGCGGCCGGCGTCGCCGACGTAGCTGATGGCCTCGGTGGACGTCGGGCCCTCCGACTTCGCCACCAGGGTCCAGGTGCTGCCGACGAGCTTGTAGAGGTAGAGGTCGAAGTCGGCACTGGCGGGGCCCGTCAGGTTGAAGCGGAAGTTGTAGCGCGTGGCGACCGTCCAGTAGCCGGGGCTGCCGCCGGGCAGGCGGGTCGAGGCCCCCGAGGCCAGCGTGCCGGTGACGGTGGTGCCCGAGTCCGTCGGCCCGTTGACCGTGATCGTGGCCTGCGCGCTGCGGCTGCTGTCCGCCTGGCTGGTGGCCTTCACATGGAAGGTGCCCAGACGGGCCGGCGCGGTGTAGACGCCGGCCGGGGTGATGCTGCCGCCGTCCTGTTCCACGACCGACCACGTCACCGCCGTGTTGGGCGTGCCCGTGACCGTCGCCGAGAAGGCCTGGGTGGCGCCCATGTTCAGCGTCGCAATGGACGGGCTGACGCCGATCTGCAGGTTGGCGGGGTTCACCGTGAGGCTGGCCGCGCTGCTGGCCACCGTGCCCAGGCTGTTGCTGACCACGACGTGGTAGCTGCCCGCGTCGGCGGTCTGGGCGCTGTCGATGCGGTAGGTGGCCGCATTGCCGTTGCCGGCGACGTTCACGCCGTTCTTACGCCACTGGTAGCTCAGGGCGCCGCCACTGGCCGACACGCTGAAGCTCGCGGCCTGGCCGGCCGTCACGACGACGTTCTGCGGCGGCGCGCTGATCACCGGCGCCGTGCTGACGCCGCCACCCATGCAGCTGTCGCTGATGCGCGTGGGGAAGCGATAGCCGCTGAAGTCCTCGAGGATGGCGAGGTTCTCGGGGGCATAGACCCGGTTGATGAGTGCCGGCACCTTGCTGCTGCCGAGCTTCGCGGCCTGGGCGTCGGACTGCGTGATGAAGTAGGCCGTGCGCAGGAACTGCACCAGCACGTACTTGCGCCACGTGGCGTCGCTCTTGAGCTTGGCGTAGTAGCCCGCATGATTCGCCTTGGCGACGCGCAGGTAGAGCTGCAGGTAGTTGAGGTTGGTGAGCGCGATGTCCCGGGAGTTGCTGGCCCCGATGCCGTCGATGAACTCCGCCACCGCGAGCGCGGCGGGCAGGCCCATCAGGCCGGCGTTGAGCTCGGCCGTCACGCCCTGGAGGTGGTAGTCGCCCTGGGCGCTGTCCTGGAGGTAGAGCTTGTCCATGTCGGACGAGGCGTCGTCCTTGATGAGCGCCAGGATCTCCTTGCGGGGAAAGCCGCCGTCCGCGTCGTAGAGCGGGAACTTGAGGAACTGCGTCGTGTCGTCGATCCACGAGGAGCTGTAGGCGTTCCACTGCGTGCGACTGCCGTCGAGGTCCCACATGTGGGTTTCCTCGTGGAGGGCCACCATGAGGGACTCGGCCATCTTGTTGAAGCTGCTGGTGTCGACGAAGCCCTTGAAGTACGGGTCGTTCGCCTGCGCCTGGGCGAGCGCCTTGCCGCTGGGCCAGCGCCGACCGTACACGCCGGTGATCGTGGCGAGCCAGTTGCTGGCCGTGAAGCCGGCCTTGAGGTCGCTGACGTCGGCCTTCAGGTTCAGGGGCTCCCGGTAGCAGAAGGTGCCCTGGTCGATGTCGCCGAGGGCGATGGAGGCCGGACCGGCGGATCCGGGCTGCGGAAGAAGAAGGGCACCGGCCACGAGGCCGGTGCCAAGGAGTCGAGCAAGCATGAAAGCAGTCTCCGTGGACGCGAAAGAGGACATCGCAGCTCTGGATCGCAGAGCTGCACGGGGGATCCCCTCTCTCGGGCGCTTCCGACCCACGAGGGCCGCCTGGACGGAAGGCCTGCATCGGGCCTTCTCTTCTCCGGGAGGCATGATGCCCAGCCCACGGTCGCCTGGCTTGTACGCAATTGAGGCCTGGGGCCGCGGTCCACACAAGTTTCGTCGGGCACGGATCTTGCGCCGCCCCGCGCATGGACCGTATCGACAAACCAGGGAAGGGCGGTGAGCCCGGCGGGATGCAGGGCATCCGCGTGCTGCTGATCGAGGACGGCGTGGCGAGCCCCCAGCTGCTGCGCGGGGAACTGCAGCAGCTGGGCTGCGAGGTGCTGGGCACGGTGGACAACGCCGCGCTGATCCACGACTGCGTGCAGCGCCTGCAGCCGGACGTGGTGATCGTCAACGCCGAGTCGCCCACGCGGGACACGCTCGAGAACCTCGCTGCGCTCAACGATGCACTGCCGCGCCCGGTCGTGGTCTTCGCCGAGGACCCCGCGGATGCACCGATGCGGCGGGCGCTGGCGGCGGGCGTCAGCGCCTATGTGGTCGCCGGGATGCAGCCGCATCGCCTGGCCCCGGTGCTGCAGGTCGCCATCGCCCGCTTCGAGCAAGACCTGGCCCTGCGCCAGGAACTCGACCGCGCGCAGGCCCAGCTCGCGGCGCGCAAGACCATCGAGCGGGCCAAGGGCATCCTGATGCAGGAGGCCGGGCTCGACGAGGAGGCGGCCTACCAGCGGCTGCGCCGCCTCGCGATGGACCGCAAGCTGCCCATGGCCGAAGTCGCCGCCCGGATCATCGACGCGCAATCCCTGCTGCGCCCCACATGAGGCCGCGCCCGGCAGGCATGCACCAAGGCGAGGCGCCGGCGGCGTGTTGCGGTGCATCAGGAGCGCCCGCCGCGGGGGAAACCGCCTGGCACGCTTCCTGCTGAAGAGCGTTCGGGGGCCACAAAGGCGTGGTCCTCGACGACAGGCCGAAGGCATCGGCCCCGACATCCGGACAAAGGCGTCCGACCCCTGAGCGGTGCAAGCGCGCCGCCAGCAGGTCGTGACGCCTTTTTTGCTTTGCAGTCATCAGGAGAACACGCATGTCCAGCAGCCACCAGGAGGGCTTGATGAGCCAGGAGAGACGACAGATGCTCGGCGCCGCCGTCGGGACCGCCGCGAGCCTCACGATGCCGCAGGCCTGGGCCGCGGGCTCGGACAAGCCGGAGAAGGAGGAGGTCCGTATCGGCTTCATCCCGCTCACCGACTGCGCCTCGGTCGTGATGGCCTCGGTCCTGGGATTCGACCGCAAGTACGGCATCCGCATCATCCCGAGCAAGGAGGCCTCCTGGGCCGGCGTGCGGGACAAGCTCGTCAACGGCGACCTCGACATGGCCCATGTGCTCTATGGTCTCGTCTACGGCCTGCACCTCGGCGTCTCCGGCCCCAAGAAGGACATGGCCGTGCTGATGACCCTCAACCGCAACGGCCAGGCCATCACGCTGTCCAAGAAGCTGGCCGACAAGGGCGCGGTGGACGGCGCCTCGCTGGCCAGGCTGATGACCACGGAGAAGCGCGAGTACAGCTTCGCCCACACCTTCCCCACCGGCACGCATGCCATGTGGCTCTACTACTGGCTCGCTGCGCACGGCGTGCACCCCTGGGGCGGGGCCAAGGTCATCACCGTGCCGCCGCCGCAGATGGTGGCCAATATGCGCGTCGGCAACATGGACGGCTACTGCGTCGGCGAGCCCTGGAACCACCGCGCCATCATGGACGGCATCGGCATCACGGCGGCCACGAGCCAGGAGATCTGGCCGGACCATCCCGAGAAGGTGCTCGGCGCCACGGGCGACTTCGTGAAGAAGTATCCCAACACCGCACGCGCCGTCATCATGGCCGTGCTGGAGGCCAGCCGCTGGATCGACGCCGGTCTGCAGAACAAGCTGAAGATGGCCGACACCATCGCCGACAAGAGCTACGTCAACACCAGCGTGGACGCCATCAACCAGCGCATCCTGGGCCGCTACCAGAACGGCCTGGGCAAGACCTGGGACGACCCGAAGCACATGAAGTTCTTCGACGACGGCGCCGTGAACTTCCCCTATCTCTCCGACGGCATGTGGTTCCTCACCCAGCACAAGCGCTGGGGGCTCATCAAGGACCACCCGGACTACCTGGCCGTGGCGAAGCAGATCAACCAGGTCGAGCTCTACCGCGAGGCTGCCTCGCAGTTGAAGGTGAGCGTGCCCAAGGACCCGATGCGCAGCAGCAAGCTGATCGACGGCACCGTGTGGGAGGGCAAGGACCCCGCCCGCTATGCCGACGGCTTCAAGCTCAAGGCCTGAGCCTCCCTCGCACTGAACGATCTCAAGGAGTCTCCATGGTGTCTGCCGTCTTCCATTCCCCTCGCGACACGAGCGTTGCGCCCGCGCCGCCCGTGCCCGCGAGCCCGCCACTTCCGCGGCCGCCGCGGGCGCCGCGCCAGCCCCTGGACGTGTCGGCGCTGCTCGCCCGGGCGCTGCCGCCGGTGCTGGGCCTGGCCCTGCTGATCGGGCTGTGGGCGCTGCTGACGTTCAAGGGCGGCCCCATTCCGACGCCGGCCGCCACCTGGGACTCCGCCGTGCAGCTCTTCAGCGACCCCTTCTACCGCAAGGGACCGAACGACGTCGGCATCGGCTGGAACGTGCTGAACTCCCTGCAGCGCGTGGCCCTGGGCTTCGGCCTGGCGGCCGCGGTGGGCATCCCGCTGGGCTTCGTGATCGGGCGCTTCGAGTTCGCGAACCGCATGGTCTCGCCCCTCATCAGCCTGCTCAAGCCCGTCTCGCCGCTGGCCTGGCTGCCCATCGGTCTGCTGGTCTTCAAGAGCGCCGACCCCGCGGCGATCTGGACCATCTTCATCTGCTCGATCTGGCCCATGGTGGTCAACACGGCGGTGGGCGTGCAGCGCGTGCCGCAGGACTACCTGAACGTCGCCCGCGTGCTGAACCTCTCGGAGTGGAAGCTGCTCACGCGCATCCTCTTTCCCTCGGTGCTGCCCTACATGCTGACCGGCGTGCGCCTGTCGGTGGGCACCGCCTGGCTGGTGATCGTGGCCGCGGAGATGCTGACCGGCGGCGTGGGCATCGGCTTCTGGGTCTGGGACGAGTGGAACAACCTGAACGTGCAGCACATCATCGTGGCGATCTTCGTGATCGGCATCGTGGGGCTGCTGCTGGAATCGGCGCTGGTCGCACTGGCGCGCCGCTTCAGCTTTGAGGAATGAGGAGACTGCCATGCACAGCAACAACCCCTTCATCCAGATCCAGGGCGTGGACATGGTCTACAAGACCCGCCAGGGATCGTTCAAGGCCCTGGAGGGCATCGATCTGGACATCCGCCGAGGCGAGTTCATCAGCCTGATCGGCCATTCCGGCTGCGGCAAGAGCACGCTGCTGAATCTCGTGGCCGGGCTGCTCAAGCCCAGCCAGGGCGCGTTGCTGTGCGACCAGCGCGAGATCGCCGGCCCCGGGCCCGAGCGTGCGGTGGTCTTCCAGAACCACTCGCTGCTGCCCTGGCTCAGCTGCCTGGACAACGTGCTGCTCGCCGTCGAGACCGTCTTTGCCGCCAAGGAGGCCCGGCCTCGCCTGGTGGCCCGCGCGCAGGCCGCGCTGGAGCTCGTCGGCATGGCCCATGCGGCCTACAAGCGTCCGCACGAGATCTCGGGCGGCATGAAGCAGCGGGTGGGCATCGCCCGCGCCCTGGCGATGGAGCCCAAGGTGCTGCTGATGGACGAGCCCTTCGGTGCACTTGACGCACTGACCCGGGCCCATCTGCAGGACGAGCTGCTGAAGATCGTCGCGACCACGCGCAGCACGGTGCTCATGGTCACGCACGACGTGGACGAGGCCGTGCTGCTCTCGGACCGCATCGTCATGATGAGCCCGCCCACACCGGACGGTCGCGCGGCCACGCTGGCGCAGGTCCTGCCCGTGCCGCTGCTTCGCCCGCGGCACCGCGTGCAGCTGGCCGAGGACGCGGTCTACCTGCACTGCCGCAAGGCGGTGATCGACTTCCTGTACGCCGGACACGCCGGGCAGGACCAGGCCGAGCCCGCGCTGCAAGCCTGACCCCCCCCTGGATTTCCGACCGGCCTGCCTGCGAGCCTCGCGGGCAGGGCCAGGTCTTGCCTGGAGCACGCATGGACAAGATGAAACTGGTGATGGTGGGCAACGGCATGGCCGGCGTCCGCACCCTCGAAGAGCTGCTGAAGATCGCGCCGGACCTCTACGACATCACGGTCTTCGGCGCCGAGCCGCACCCCAACTACAACCGCATCCTGCTCTCGCCCGTCCTGGCCGGCGAGCAGACGCTGGACGAGATCGTCCTCAACCCGCTGAGCTGGTATGAGGAGCAGGGCATCACCCTGCACCTGGGCCGGACGGTCACCGAGATCGACCGCCGCCGCCGCGTGGTGCGCGCCGCCGATGGCACGGAGGCCGCCTACGACCGCCTGCTCATCGCCACCGGCTCGACCCCCTTCATCCTGCCGGTGCCCGGCAAGGACCTGGACGGCGTCATCGCCTACCGCGACATCGCGGACACCCAGACGATGATCGACGCCGCGACGCGCTACCGCCAGGCGGTGGTCATCGGCGGCGGCCTGCTGGGCCTGGAAGCCGCCAATGGCCTGATGCTGCGCGGCATGGACGTCACCGTGGTCCACCTGGGCGACTGGCTGCTGGAGCGCCAGCTCGACGAGCAGGCCGGGAGCCTGCTGCGCGACTCCCTGATGCAGCGCGGCCTCACGTTCCGCCTGGGCACCCAGACGGAGGCCCTGATCGGCGACGAGAACGGTCGCGTCAGCCAGGTGCGTTTCAAGGACGGCACGGTGATCCCCGCCCAGCTGGTGGTGATGGCCGCGGGCATCCGCCCGAACACGGCGCTGGCCGAATCAGCCGGCCTGCTGTGCCAGCGCGGCGTGGTGGTCAGCGACACCCTGCAGACGGTCACCGACCCGCGCATCTACGCCGTGGGCGAGTGCGCGGCCCACCGCGGCATCGCCTATGGCCTTGTCGCGCCGCTGTTCGAGCAGGGCAAGGTCTGCGCCACGCACCTGGCGCAGTTCGGCATCGGCCGCTATCAGGGCAGCCAGACCAGCACCAAGCTCAAGGTGACGGGCATCGACCTCTTCTCGGCCGGCGACTTCATGGGCGGGGAGGGCAGCGAGGAGATCCTGATGAGCGACCCGCACGCCGGGGTCTACAAGAAGCTCGTGATCAAGGACGACAAGCTCGTCGGCGCCTGCCTCTATGGCGACACCGTCGATGGCAGCTGGTACTTCAAGCTGCTGCGCGAGGGCCGCAGCGTCGCGGACATCCGCGAGCGCCTGATGTTCGGCGAATCCAATATCGGCGACGTGGGCCACGAAGGCCACAGCAAGGCCGCCGCCATGGCCGACAGCGATGAAGTCTGCGGCTGCAACGGCGTCAGCAAAGGCGCGATCTGCAAGGCCATCAAGGACAAGGGCCTCTTCACGCTGGAGGAGGTGCGCAAGCACACCAAGGCCAGCGCCTCCTGCGGCTCCTGCACCGGCCTCGTGGAGCAGCTGATCATGTTCACCGCCGGCGGCGACTACTCGGCCACGCCGCGCAAGAAGGCGATGTGCGGCTGCACGGGCTTCAGCCACCAGGAGGTGCGCGAGGCCATCCGCGATCGGCATCTCACGAGCCGCGAGGCCGTGATGCAGACCCTGGAGTGGACCAGCCCCGACGGCTGCCCCACCTGCCGCCCGGCCCTGAACTACTACCTCATCAGCACCTGGCCGCACGAGGCGGTGGACGATCCGCAGTCCCGCCTCATCAATGAGCGCAGCCACGCCAACATCCAGAAGGACGGCAGCTACAGCGTGATCCCGCGCATGTGGGGCGGCGAGACCACGGCCGCGGACCTGCGTCGCATCGCGGACGTGGTGGACAAGTACGCCATCCCCACGGTCAAGGTGACGGGCGGCCAGCGCATCGACCTGCTGGGCGTGAAGAAGCAGGACCTGCCGGCCGTCTGGCAGGACCTCGGCATGCCCTGCGGCCACGCCTATGCCAAGGCCCTGCGCACGGTGAAGACCTGCGTGGGCAGCGAGTGGTGCCGCTTCGGCACCCAGGACTCCACGCAGATGGGCAAGGACCTGGAGCGCGCGCTGTGGCGCATGTACGCGCCGCACAAGGTCAAGATCGCCGTCAGCGGCTGCCCGCGCAACTGCGCCGAGGCCGGCATCAAGGACGTCGGCGTGATCGGCGTGGACTCGGGCTGGGAGATCTACATCGCCGGCAACGGCGGCATCAAGACCGAGGTGGCCGAGTTCTTGTGCAAGCTGCGCACGGCAGAGGAAGTGCTGGAGTACAGCGGCGCCTTCCTGCAGCTCTACCGCCTGGAGGGCTGGTACCTGGAGCGGACGGTGCACTACGTCGCCCGCGTCGGCATGGACCACGTCCGCCGCCGCATCCTGGAGGACGGCCCCGGTCGCCAGGCGCTGTGGGCGGCGCTGCAGGCCGCGCTCGCGAACGAGCCGGACCCCTGGTTCGAGCACGACAAGGCGCGCGTGGACCTGCGCCAGTTCGAGACCCTCTGAGGAGCCGCCATGCACACGATCCCCACCGACGGCTGGATCGCCGTCTGCCGCCTCGACGACATCCCGCGCCTGGGCTCCCGCCGCATCCAGCGCCCCGCGCTGCCGGAGGCCGCGCCCGTCGCCCTGTTCCGCACCTCCGACGACGAGGTGCATGCGCTGCTGGACCGCTGCCCGCACCAGGGCGGCCCGCTGAGCCAGGGCCTGGTCTTCGGCAAGGCCGTGGCCTGCCCCCTGCACCACTGGACCATCGAGCTGCGCACCGGCAGCGCCCGCGAGCCCGACGAGGGCCGCACGCCGCGCTTCGAGGTGAGGCTGGTCGAGGGTCAGGTCTTGCTGCTGGCGAGCGAGCTGGACAGCCTGGGCACCGAAGCGCTGGCGCCCAGCGCCTGCGGCCGTCGCTGCTGACGCCATGAGGGAGACGCGGAGCACCTGTGCCTACTGCGGCGTGGGCTGCGGGGTGATCATCGAGAGCGAGGGCCCGCGCATCACCGGCGTGCGCGGCGACCCCGACCATCCGGCCAACTTCGGCCGGCTGTGCAGCAAGGGGGCCAGCCTGCACCTGACGGCGCAGCCAGAAGTGCTGGCCAGCCGCCGCCTGCTGCAGCCGCAATGGCGCGAGGACCGGGCACAAGCCTGGCAGGCGAGCGGCTGGGACGAGGTGCAGGATCGTCTCGTGGCGCGCCTGCTGGCCCTGCGCGCGGCGCACGGCCCGGAAGCGCTCGGCTTCTACGTCTCCGGCCAGCTGCTGACGGAGGACTACCACGCCTTCAACAAGCTGGCCCGTGGCCTGTGGGGCACACCGCACATCGACAGCAACTCGCGCCTGTGCATGAGCTCGGCCGTCGTGGGCTACAAGAAGGCCCTGGGCGCGGACGCGCCGCCCTGCAGCTACGAGGACGTGGAGCGGGCCGACTGCCTCTTCATTGCCGGCTCGAACACGGCCTGGGCCCACCCGGTGCTGTTCCGGCGCATCGAGGCGGCGAAGGCCGCGCGCCCCGGGTTGCGCATCATCGTCGTCGACCCGCGCCGCACCGAGACGGCGGAGTTCGCCGACCTGCACCTGGCGCTGCGCCCTGGCAGCGACGTGGCGCTGTTCCAGGGCCTGCTGCACGTGATGATCTGGCAGGGCTGGATCCGCGCGGACTACATTGCCGCCCACACCGAGGGCTTCGAGGCCGTGCGCGAGGCCGTGCGCGCCATGACGCCGGCCCGCGCGGCGCAGCTGTGCGGCCTGCCGGAGGCTCAGATCATCGAGGCGGCGCAGCTCTTTGCGCAGAGCCCGGCCACGCTGTCCCTGTACTGCATGGGCTTGAACCAGAGCAGCGCCGGCACCGACAAGAACCAGGCGCTGATCCAGCTGCACCTGGCCACCGGCCAGATCGGGCGCCCGGGCACCGGGCCGTTCTCGCTCACCGGGCAGCCCAATGCCATGGGCGGCCGCGAGGCCGGCGGCATGGCCACGCTGCTGCCGGGACACCGGGATCCGGCCTCCGCGGTCGATCGTGCCGAGGTCGCGCGGCTGTGGGGGGTCGAGCAGATCCCGGATCGCCCCGGCAAGACGGCCGTCGAGATGTTCGAGGCCGCCGAGGCCGGCGAGATCAAGGCGCTGTGGATCGCCTGCACGGACCCGGCGCAGTCGTTGCCGCGGCAGTCCCTCGTGCGCGCCGCATTGCAGCGCTGCGAGCTGGTCGTGCTGCAGGACGCCTTCACGGGCAGCGCCACGGCCGAGTTCGCCCACGTGCTGCTGCCCGCGGCAACCTGGGGCGAGAAGGAGGGCACCGTCACCAACAGCGAGCGGCGCATCAGCCGCGTGCGTGCCGCGGTCCCGCCCCCGGGGGACGCGCGCACGGACTGGCAGATCGTGCGAGACCTGGCGCGCCGCCTGGAGCCGGCCCTGCGCCCGGGCCAGCCTCGCCTCTTCGACTGGAACCACCCGGCCGAGGCGTGGCTGGAGCACCGGGCGGCCACACGCGGCCGGGACCTCGACATCACCGGCCTCAGCTACGCCGGGCTCGAGGTCGCGCCGCAGCAGTGGCCCTGCCCGGCAGGCGCCGCGCAGGGGCGCGCGCGGCTGTATGAGGACGGGCGCTTCGCCACGGACAGCGGCCGTGCCCGCTTCCTGCCCATCGCCTGGCGCGCGCCCGCGGAGCCGCTGACCGTCGAGCGGCCGCTGCAGCTCTCGACCGGCCGCCTGCGGGACCAGTGGCACAGCCTCAGCCGCAGCGGCACGGTGCCGGCGGCCTTCGCGAGCGCGCCCGCGCCCCGGCTGGGGCTGCATCCGGAGGAACTCGCCCGCCACGGGCTGCGGCAGGACGAGCTCGTGGCCGTGGAGAGCGCCCGCGGCACGCTGCACGTCCGGGTGGCGGCGGACCCGCAGCTCGGCCTGCGCCAGGCCTGGCTGCCGATGCACTGGGGCAGCGAATACCTGCTCGGACGAGACGAAGAGGGCGCCGCGATGCACGGCGTGAATTCCTTGAGCCAGGATGCGCGCTGCCCGGACTCGGCCCAGCCCGAGCTCAAGTTCGCCGCCATCCGCCTGCGCCGGGTCGAGCTGCCCTGGCGGGTGATGGGGGCCGCCCATGTCGATGCTGCCCACGCCGAGCGCCTGCACCAGCAGCTGCTGGCGCTCGGTCGCGATGCCGCCTACGCCAGCTGCGTGCCCGCCGAGGGGGCCACGCCGGGCCAGGTTGGCTGGCAGCTGGAGGCCGCCTTCGCGCAGACGCCCGATCCCGCGTGGGTGACGCAGCTGCTCGCGGCGCTGGACCTGCAGCGGCCGGGCACGATGCGCTATGCCGACGGCCGCCGCGGCCACCTGCGCCTGCTGCGTCTGCAGGGCGAGGGCGGCGATGCCCGCCTGCAGGCCTGGCTGCGCGTGGCGCAGGGCGAGGACGGCGCCTGGCTCGACGCCTGGTGGCGCGAGGCCCGCCCCGTGGCGCCGCTCGGACGTCAGCTGCTGGCCCCGCAGGCCCGGCTTGCCGAGCCGCCCGCCAGCCCGGTCGTCTGCCAGTGCCTGGGCGTGCGCGAGGCGCAGATCCAGGGCCAGCTTCAGCGCTGTCAAGACCTGGCCCCCGCCGACCGGCTGCAGGCGGTGCAGGCGGCCCTGCGCTGCGGCACCCAGTGCGGCTCCTGCCTGCCGCAGCTGCGCCGACTCAGTCAAACGACCCTGGAGACCCTCTCATGAGCACCCCGAACACCGACGCCTGCGGTATCGCCGGCCGCGTCAGCCTGGTCGGCGCCGGTCCCGGCGATCCCGAGCTGATGACTCGCAAGGCCTGGTCGCGCCTGATGCAGGCCGACCTCGTGCTGGTGGACGACCTCGTCGACCCCCGTCTGCTCGCCGAGCTGCCCAGTCCCACCCGCGTGCTGCGCGTGGGCAAGCGCGGCGGCTGCGTGTCGACCGAGCAGCACTTCATCCATGGACTGATGATCCGCTCGGCGCGCCAGGGCCTGCACGTGGTGCGACTCAAGGGAGGCGATCCCTTCATCTTCGGCCGCGGCGGGGAGGAGGTCGACGCCCTGCGCACGGAGGGCATCGAGGTCGAGGTGCTGAACGGCCTGAGCGCCGGCCTCGCGGGCCCCAGCAGCGTGGGCATTGCGGTGACGGACCGGCGGTGCGCGCCCGGCGTGGCCCTGGTGACGGGCCACAACGGCGAGGGCGGCCGGGCACCGGACTGGGCGGCGCTGGCCCGGTCGGGCCTCACGCTGGTCATCTACATGGGCGTGAGCCGCTGCCACGAGATCGTCGCGGCACTGCTGGCGGGCGGGCTCGCCGCCACCACCCCCGTCGCGGTGATCAGCGCGGCCCACACCGAGCGCCAGCGCGAGGCCTTCGGCGTGCTGGCCCTGCTGCCGGCGCTGGTGGCCGGCGAAGGGCTCGGCTCACCGGCGGTGCTGGTGATCGGCGAGGCAGTGGCACTGGGGCAGGCGCGGCAGTGCCTGCCTGACGCCGCACCGTCCCTGGGGCGGGCCGCGCGCTGACCCTGCGGCGCAGGTCGCGGGGGACGGGCAAGGCGGGCGCCGCTCAGGGCTCCGGCGCCCGGTAGTCCTTCAACCAGGCCGGGAACTGCTCCACCGGCATGGGCCGGGCGATGAAGTAGCCCTGGCCGACATCGCAGCCCATGCCCAGCAGGCGGCGCCAGTGCTCGCGGGACTCGATGCCCTCGGCCACTGCCTTGCGGCCCAGGTCGTGCACGAGGTCGATGGTCGAGCGCACGATGGTGGCCGAGTTCTGGCTCTCGGTCATGTCCAACACGAAGGACTGGTCGATCTTGATGTAGTCCACCGGCAGGCGCTGCAGATAGGCCAGCGAGGAATAGCCGGTGCCGAAGTCATCGACGTACAGCGGGATGCCGGCATCGCGCAGGCCGTGCAGGATGCGCATCGCGAAGCTGGCGTCCTCCATGACCGTGCTCTCGGTGATCTCCAGCTCCAGCGTGCCCGGCTCGACGCCCCACTCGCGGTGCAGGCGCAGCACGGTGGGCAGCAGGTCCTCGTCGCGCAGATTGCGGGCCGAGAGGTTGACGGCCAGGGGCAGATGCGGCCCCTGCGGACGCCAGGCCTTCAGCTGGGCCAGCGTGCGGCCCAGCACCCATTCGGTCAACGGCTTGATGAGACCGGTCTGCTCGGCGAGGTCGATGAACTCGCCGGGCCCCAGCAGGCCCAGCTCCGGATGCTGCCAGCGCACCAGCACCTCGGCGCCCGAGACGCGCCCCTCGCGCATGTCCACCTTGGGTTGCAGGTACAGCCGCAGCTCGTCCCGCTCCAGCGCGCGCTTGAGCTCGCCGGCCCGCTTGAGCTTGCCGGGATCGATGCGGTCCATGCTGCGCTCGAAGGACGCGCAGGGCAGGCCCTTGCGGCGCGCGTGCTGCATGGCGATGTCCACGCGCCGGAACAGGTCGTGCGGGTTGGTGCCGTCCTGCGGGCTCTGCACCAGGCCCATGCAGACGTTGACGTGCAGCGGGATGTCCGCCACCAGCACCGGCCGGGCGAGGGCGCGCTGCAGCCGCTCGACCAGGGCCAGCGCCTGCGCGTGGTCGGCGTGGCGCATCAGCACGGCGAACTCGTCGCCGCGCAGGCGCGCCACGAGCGCCGAGTCCGGCGCCTCGGCCCGCAGGCGTTCGCCGATCTCCTGCAGCAGGGCATCGCCCTGCTTGAAACCGAGCGTGTCGTTGATGTCCTTGAGGCGCTCCACATTGCACTGCAGGAGCGCAAAGCCGGCCGGTGCCGTTCCGGTGGCTGGCGGCTCCAGCGCCGCCGCCAGCGCCTCGCCGAACTCGGTGCCATTGGGCAGCCCCGTGAGGGCGTCGGTGCGCTCCAGGCGGTGCATCGCGGCGAGCACCTGCTGGCGCTCGGCGCGGGTGCGCAGGGTGTCCAGGCCGAAGGCCAGGTCCTCCGCAGCCTCGGTCAGCAGGCGCGCCTCTTCCTGGTCGAAGGTCGAGGGGCGGCGGTCGTAGATCGCCAGCACCCCGAAGCATCGCCCGGCGGTGATCAGCGGGCAGGCCATCGCGCAGGTGACGCCATCCAGGCTGCGGTGCCACAGGGCCTCGGCCGGCTCCTCGGCGATGTTGCCGACAAAGGTGGCCAGGCCCAGGCGCATGGCGCGAGCCGGGGCGCCCTGGCCCGCCGGCGTGTCCGCCAGGATCCAGTCCTGCCGGCGCAGGCAGTCGAGGCCGGCCTGCAGGCCGCTCTGCGCCACGGCCTGCAGCCGGTCCGGGTCCAGCGGATGGGGCTGCCACACGATGGCCAGCTGGTAGCCGCCGGCGCTGACCACGGCTTCGCACATGCCGTCCAGCAAGGTCTGCTCGTCCTGGGCGCGCAGCAGGATCTTGTTGCCTGCGCTAAGGGTGCGCAGCGCACGGCTCACGCGCTGCAGCTCGTCGACATGCTCCTCCAGATGCTGGTTCAGCACCTGGATGCGCTGCTCGGCCTCCTTGCGATGGGTGATGTCCCTGCCCAGCACGTAATAGCCTTCCACGGCGCCATCCGCCTTGCGCCGCGGCGCGTAGCTGATCGCTTGCCAGACGCCGGGGAAGGGCTCCCAGTCGTAGTCCTGCGGCTCGCCGGCCAGCACCTTGTCGATCATCGGGCTGGCGATGGCGAACCGGTCCTTGCCCAGGACCTCCTCCACGGTCAGGCCGGTGAGGTCCGCCAGCGGAGGCGCGAAGCAGTCCAGGTACTGCCGGTTGACGTAGACGTAGCGCAGGGTCCTGTCCACATAGGCAATCATGGCCGGCACGTTGCTGAGGACGTTGCGCAGATGGTCCTTGCTCTCCAGGAGCTGGTCGCTGCGTTCCTGGGCCGCTCGGTCGGCCTGTTGCTTCTGCTGGCGCAGCAGGGCCTGCAGGGCCAGCTCGTCGGTGGTGTCCCGCACCACGTACACCATGCCCAGGAACTGTCGCTTGCGGCTCCACAGCGGCGCCGCCATCACGTTGACGGCACACAGGCTGCCGTCGGGCCGTTGCAGCCGGGCCTGCAGGCCGCTGGCGCGGACCGCCTCGGCCAGGCGCGTCAGCGGCAGGGGCGACAGGGTTTCGGAATCGGCATCCACGAGGCTCAGCAGCTCGCCCATGTCACGGCCCTGCGACTGCTCCAGCGGGCTGTCCAGCAGGTGCTCGGCCGCGGGGTTCATGCGGCGGACGCGGCCCTCGGTGTCGGTGACCAGCACGGCATCGCCGATGGAGCGCAGGGTGACGTCCAGGTGCTCCTCGCGCTCGGCGAGGTCCTGCTGGTGCTCCTGGGCCGCCGCCAGCTGCCGCCGGATCAGGACATGGCTGGCGGCGAGCACCGCCAGCAGCGCGGCCGACACCACGGCCCCGGCCCAGCGCAGCTGCTCGCGGGTGCGGGTCTGGCGGTCGATGTACAGCTGCTGCTGCCGCACGGCCTCGCCTTCCAGGGCATCCAGCAGCACGTGCATGCGGGCCCGCGTGGCCTGCAGCGGGGCCGCCATGGCATAGGCGGTGGCCGCCTCCAGACCCTGTTCCTCCCGCAGCCGGACGATCTCGTTGGCGATGGCCATCCGCTGGTCGATCACCTGGCGCAGCTGCTCCCATCGCCCCAGCTGGGCGGCGTCGTCCTCCACCAGGCGCTGGATGCCGGCGAGGGCCGACTCGCGGCGCACCAGCTGCAGGTCACGCGAGCGGCGGTGGACCTGCTGGCCGGTGAGACGGAAGTTCTGGGTGTCGAGCTCCGACTGCAGGGTGGCATTGCGCACCAGGGAGACCTTGGCCAGCAGCTGGTGCGTCTGCGACACCAGTGCCACGGCCTCCTCGGCGTCGACGCTGAGCTTGTAGAGGGCGGCGCACAGAATCAGGGTCGTTGCCAGTGCGGCTGCAAACACCTGGCGCACCGTCCGATTGAATCTGGATCGCAATATCGCCCGCTCCGTGAGGATAAGCCGCGGAGTATGCGCTGCCCGTCGATCCGCACCGCCAATTCGTCGGTCCCTGTGGGGTTATGTGAGTGGGCGCTATGCGAACTGCGCGTCAGTGATGGGGCCCCAGGCCTTGCAGGGAGCGCGGCCACTGCGTGGCCGGCAGCGCCAGCAGCCGCGCAAAGGACCACAACGCGCCGCCGTGACGGGCCTGCAGTTGGCGCGCCAGGTCGGCCTCGGCGAAGGCGGGCAGCGCGCCCCGCCGCATGGGGCTGGCGGCCGCCGCAGGCCAGGCGCTGTCCACCAGCACGGTGGCGTCCTCGGCCGCGATCCATCGCGGCTCGGCGCTACCGGCGTCGGGCAGGTAGACCCGCGCGACGTCCCCGCGACCGTAGCCGGGCGCGTGACGGGCGGGATGCTGGAGATAAAGCAGCAGGTCCGGCGCCGCGTCCAGGAAATGCGCCGCCCCATCCCGGTAGATCAGCTGGCAGGCCCAGCGCGGCTGCCGGGCCGGGTACATGCCGCACACCGGGCAGCGCGCGTCCGGCGGCGGCAGGCGTGCGGCCAGCGGATCGGGCCCCAGCGCGGGCGTCCAGGACTGCAGCGGTGCGACGCGGCAGACGTCCTGCGGCGGCTGCGGCGACTGCGACAGGCTGGCCGCGTCACCCTGGCCGCGCGGCCAGGTGGCGAGCGCCGCGCCGCCGCCGAGCACGGGCAGGCACAGCCCGCCGAGCACCCAGCGCAGGGCGCGGCGGCGGCCGGGCCCCGCGCTGGGGGCGGCCTGCGGGTGGAGCTCGATCCGGGCGTTCACATCCGGCTGTCCTGCTGGGCGCCGCCGCTGAGGTCCACCATGTCAGGCTTCAGCGCGGCGAAGGCCAGCACCTTGCCGCCGAAGGCCTGGGCAAAGGCCTGCGCCGCGGCCTGCTCCTTGAAGCTGGCGATCGTCGGGCCCATGGAGCCCTGGCGCTTGCTGCCCAGGACGTAGAAGCCCTGGCGCACATCAAACCAGTGCCCGCGCGGGATCTCCCAGTCGGCCTGCGCCATGTCCTGGGTGTAGGCGACGCGCACGGCGCGCTGCTGCTCGGGCTTGAGCAGCACGTTGAAGAGCTCCACGGTGTCGCAGAACCAGTGCGGCTTGGCATCGCCGACGTAGAGGATCTGGCCCTTGGGGCCGGGGTAGTCGGCCAGCAGCATGCCGTCGAGGTCGCAGCTCAGGCCGGCGACGATCTCGCTGGGCGCGGGCGGCGCTTCGTCCGGCTTGCCGCAGGCGCTCAGCAAGCCCCCGAGACCGCCCAGCCCGATCAGACCGAGCGCCAGGCCCTGGCGGCGGGTGAGCGGGGGCAGGGGGCGGGCATCGAGAGAAGAAGGGGCAGTCATGGCTTGAATCTCCAGGAGGCAAGAGCCAGCGGCGCCAGGATCCAGCCGAGCATGGCGGACCCGAGCAGCCAGGGCTGGCCGAGGCTCGGCGGCACGACGGCCGCCAGGCCATAGAGGCGCCGGACGTCGTCCAGCGCAAAGACATTGAGGATGCGGAAGAGGTCCGCCGGGTTCAGCAGCAGCACATAGGCCAGGGCGTCGCCGCCGACCTGCCCCTGGCTCGCGACCAGCAGGCCCATCAGCGCGAGGTCGAAGACGAGCACCAGCACGAACCACAGGCTGATGGCCAGGCCCGAGGCGCGCGTGCGGTCCGGCGCCAGCACGGAGATGAGCAGCGCCAGGCTCAGGAAGGCCAGCCCGAGCAGGATGGAGCTCAGCACGAAGCCGCTGTAGTGGTAGAGCCCCGCCTGCCCGAAGCGCTGCCACAGCAGCAGCCCGACCAGCGCGAAGCCGATCAGCGTGGACAGACTCAGCGCTGCCGCGAGTCCCAGGTACTTCCCGAGCAGCAGCTCCAGTCGGGTCAAGGGGTGGGCCAGCAGCAGATCCAGCGACCCCCGCTCGCGCTCGCCCACGATGGCGTCGAAGCCCAGCAGCAGGGCGATCAGCGGGATCAGGTAGATCACCAGGCTCACCAGGCTGGCGATGGTCAGCTCGATGGAGCGCGGCCCGACCACGCCCTGGGCGGCACTGCCGAAGTACGTGATGGCGAGGGAGAAGGCGGTGAAGACCAGCGCCACGGCCAGCACCCAGCGGTTGCGCAGGCGATCGCGGAATTCCTTGCCGGCCAGCGTGGCCAGGCAGCGCCATTGGAGGGCCCCGTTCATGCGGCCTCCCGCAGTTCGAAGTAGACGTCTTCCAGGCTGGGCTCCTGCAGGCTCAAGTCCGTCAGGTCCAGCGCGGCGAGGCGCTGCAGCACGGGCATCTTCAGCTCCCGCGGGCAGCGCAGGCAGGCATGCTGCGCGTCCTCGCGCTGCAGCGCCAGCCGCTCCATGAGGCCGGACAGCTGCGAGGGCAGGGCGTCCAGCTGGGCCGGCGTGCCCGCCAGCAGCATCCGCAGCGGCATGGCCGAGCGTTCGCGCAGCGCCTGCACGGTGCCCTGCGCCTTCAGCCGCCCCCCACTGAGCATGGCCAGCGCGTCGACACGGCCCTGCAGCTCCGCCAGGATGTGCGAGCTGATCACGAGGGACACGCCGCGCGAGCGCAGGGCGTCGAGCTGGCGGTAGAAGTCGCGGATGGCCGACGGGTCGAGGCCGGTCGTCGGCTCGTCCAGCAGCAGCAGGCGCGGTTCGCCGAGGAGGGCCTGTGCGAAGCCCAGGCGCTGGCGCATGCCCTTGGAGTACTCCCGCACGGCACGGCGGCTGGCGGCTGCCAGGCCCACCTGCTCGAGCAGGGCCTCGCATGGCGCCAGGGGAGCGCCCTTGAGGCGTGCGAAGAACTGCAGGGTCTCCAGGCCGCTGAGGTTGTCGTAGAGCACGAGGTTCTCGGGCAGGTAGCCCAGGTGCCGGCGCAGCGCGCGGAAGTTCGGGCCGTCCACGGCCTCGCCCAGCACGCGCAGGCTGCCGGCGGTCGGCCGGATCAGGCCCAGCAGCAGCTTGAAGAGCGTGCTCTTGCCCGCCCCGTTGTGGCCGATGAGGCCGAAGAGCTGCCCGGGCGCCACCTCCAGGTCCACGCCGTCCAGGGCCTTCAGCAGGGTGGAGCCGGCGCCGTAGTGCTTGCAAAGGCCGTGCAGTTGCAGCACGGCCCGGCCGTCATTGTGCGAGCTTGTCACGCCAGGAGCTCCAGTCGCGGTGGTGAGGGTTCATGCGGGGTGCGGCGTCAACGACGCTGGGCACGCGCAGCACGGGGAATTGCTGGCCGAGCACGCGCAGGGCCTGCACGGCGGGGCTGCCACTGAGCAGCGCCATCGCGGGATGCTGGTACTGCAGGCGGTCGACGACGTCATTGGCCTCGTAGGGCAGGTCGCCGAGGCCGTCGCCATCGCGGTCCCAGCCCTGGTAATTGCTCCAGTGGTTGCCGTGGCCGGCGGGCTGGCCGGGCTTGTCGCCCCAGGCCTCATCGCGGCTGCCCACATAGCGCACCTGCTCGCGGTTGCCGATGAAGTCGTTGCCCTGCACGGTGTTGCGGGTGGACCCCGCGCTCAGGTGCACGCCCACGGCATTGTTGAGCACCAGGTTGCCGCGCAAGGTGGCGTACTCGACGTCGTAGATGAAGAATCCGCGGCCGTTGCCGGCCACCACATTGCCCTCGATGACGGAGTCCTGCAGCGTGCGCAGCATGATGCCGTGGTCGGTGTTGGCCCAGGTGCGGTTGTTGCGCACGGTCTGGTCGCGCACCTCCATCAGCGCGAGGCCGCCGCGGTTGTGATGGCTGTCATTGCCCTCCCACAGGTTGTAGTAGGAGTTCATGTAATGCGTGCCGTAGCGGCTGTGGTGCAGCTCGTTGCCCCGGAATTCGGCGTGGTGGGAGACGTCCACATACAGCGCGTCCCGCACGAAGCTGATGCGGTTGCCGACGATGCGCGCGCCCTGCGTGTTGTAGAGCTGCACGCCGTTGCCGCGCTGCGAGGTGTTGAGATCGCGCAGGCCGGTGATGTTGTTGCGCTCGACGCGCACGTCGTCCGCCTTCTCGATCCACAGGCCGAAGAGGTTGTAGACGAGCTCGCAGTCCTTCACCACGGCGCGGTGCGAACCGGGCTGCAGGTAGATGCCGGCGTGCTGGTCCTTGAGGCTGTGGCCGCTGTCCCGCACGATCAGCCCTTCGATGCGCACATCGGGCGCCGTCACGCGGATCGTGTCCCCGCGCCGGCCGCCGCTGAGGGTGGGCCGGTTCAGGCCGCGCAGGGTCAGCGGCTTGGCGATGCGCAGGGACTCGTCATGGAAGGCACGCTCGACCTCCACCACATCGCCCGCGGCGGCACGGTCCAGCACCGGCTGGATGGCCTCGCCCGGCTTCACGCGCCAGGTGGCGGACCAGGCGGTGCTGCCGAGCGCGAGGCCCAGCAGCGCCGCGATCAGGCGTGCCGCCATCGACCGGGCCGAGGGGGGCGTCATGGCAGCAGCACTCCCATCGCCTTGAGCAGCAGGAAGCAGCTGGCGCCCAGCAGCAGGTTCTTGAAGCCGACGTAGCTGAGCATGTCCATCACGCTGGCGCGGCGGTAGTTCGCCTGCCACCACGGACCGTCCTTGACGTAGCGGCGGCCTTGCAGGCGGATCAGCACCTCGTAGACGCTCCAGCCGAACCACCACAGGATCAGCGCCGGTCCGGACAGCCGCCCGGTGGCCGCCAGGACCCAGGCCACGCTCGCGGCCAGGGCGAAGGCGACACCGGCCAGCAGCAGCGCACGCGGGCCGCGCAGGCTCTGCGGGCTCCAGGGCCAGAGGTGGTCACGCAGTTCCAGCAGCACCCAGCGCAGGCCCCTGGCATCGGCCTTGTGGGGCGGCTGCTGCGGCTCGGTGGGCATGCGCGGGTCCGGTCCGTGGGCCACCTTGGCGGGCAGTTCCGGTGCCACGGGGGTGAGGGGGATGAAGTAGCCATCGCGCCCGATGGGCGTGATGAGCAGCCCGTCGCGCTCCCGGCGCTTGCGTTCCTTGGCCAGCGGCGGGCAGCCGGCGGTGTCGGTGTAGAGCACCATGCAATCGAGGCAGTGCAGGCATTCGCGATGGTCGATGCGGCCGGCGGCGTCGATGGCCTGGGCGCCACAGCCCACGGCGCAGGCCTTGCAGCTGTTGCAGTCCATCTTGCGGCGCAGGCCGAACCAGCGGAAGGTGCTGGGCATGGCCAGCGCAGCACCCAGCGGGCAGATGTACTTGCAGTAGGGCCGCTCGACGAAGAGCGAGACGCCCAGCAGGGTGCACACGAAGAGGCCGTAGGGCCAGGCGCGGTTCAGGATGCCGACGAGGAAGGTCGTCTTGAAGGGCTCCACCTCGGCAAGCATTTCCGCCGTGCTCATCGACACCAGCGAGACGGCCAGCAGGCCGAAGAAGATGCCGTACTTCAGCCACTTGAGCTGGTCATGCACGGCCTGCGGCACGCGGCGCTGCCAGCGCTTCAGACCCAGCCTGCCGCCCACCTTGTACAGCGCCTCGGACAGCGAGCCGAAGGGGCACATCCAGCCGCAGAAGAGCCCGCGGCCGAACAGGAAGACGGTCAGGATGATGAAGATCCAGAAGACGAAGATGAAGGGGTCGGAGAGGAACAGCGACCACGTCCACTGGAACAGCAGGGCGTGGAACCAGGTCAGCACCTGCGTGATGGAGGGCTGCGCCATCACCCCGAAGCCCACGAAGGTGATGGACAGGGCCCAGGCGCTGTACTTGAAGAGGTTGACCGGCCATTTGTTGCGGTGCGTGGCGCGGCGGGTGAGTCGCTCGCGCAGCGCGTAGACCACCGTCACGCCGACCAGCAGCACGATGAAGGCGGCGATGCCCGGGGCGCGGGACTTCCAGACGCGACGCCAGGGGGCGTCGTCCTCCTCGACCTCGGGGCGGCCGCCCTGCATCAGCGCGGCGGGCAGCCAGTACTTGGCCTCGAAGTTGGCGAAGCTGCGCTGGCCCGTGGCGCGGTCCACGCGGTTGCCCAGGAAGGCCAGCTTCCAGGGGTAGGCCGCCGAGAAGCTCGGCGCACGGATGATGAAGATGGCCGACTCGGTGTAGCTCGGCGCCCCGGCGGCTTCGAGGCCATAGAGGTTGAGGTAGTCCAGGTCGCGGAAGGTGAAGGACTCGGCGCCCTGGCGCACCTGCACGCGGTCATAGATCCCGCCGCGCACGAAGCCCGAGCCCTTGAAGGACTCCGCGCCCGCGCTGCGGATGATGAAGAAGGCCTGCTCATGCGCCTTCAGGCGGCTGCGCAGGTTCTCGTAGCCGGTCGCGCCCAGCAGGCTGCGGCCGAGGTCGGGGTGGTTCAGGTCACCGAACCACAGCTCGATGAAGGGCTCGGGGCTCCGGTCCAGGCCGACCTGCTCGGGCCGCACCTGCAGGCGCTGCACCGCGCCCAGCTTGACCAGCTGCTCCCAGCTGTAGGTGGTGCCGGCCTCGATGGCCTTCAGCGGTTCGCGGTGCACCGGCGCGATCAGGCCCACCTGGCGTGCCACGGCGCTGCTGGAGAGCTGCATCACCTGGTTCTGCGCGATCACGGTCACGGTGGCGCCCGAGATGGCGTCCACGCCCAGCACCTGCTCCTCGGGCCGCGAGGGACCGACCTCGATCTTGTCCCGCACCGACTTGCCCACGTACTGGTGGTTGAAGTTGACGAGCGCCGCCTCGGGGATGCCCAGCAGCAGGATGGGCTCGGAATGCTTGAGCACCTTCACGCCCACGTAGCGGCCCTCGCGGTCCATGCCGATCAGCGTGACCACGGGCTTGCCCGAGTAGGCGGGGGTGTCGGTGATGTCGGTGGACAGCATCACGTAGCCCAGCAGCGGGCCATGCGCCTCACCGTCCTTGGCCGGACCATAGGCCTCGACATAGGGCGGCTGCCCCTTGCGCGGCGAGAAGCTCACCGCGCCCGGGAACACCGCGGCGCAGTCCAGCTTCGCGCACAGTGCAGGCGCCGTCGCCAGGTCATCCGGCAGGTGGGCCTCATAGGCCTGATGCGTGCCGCGCTCCTGCGCCTTGGCCGCAGGCGCTTGATCTGCCGCAAGCGTCAGACCCGCGAATCCGCCAAGAAAAAGCGCGGCCCACAAGGCCGCGATGAAACGAAGAACTACCGACATCTTCTCTTTCCTGCTCAGACAGTGGTCTCGAGTCACCGCCAAGCGCTCCCATCAAAACGTGTCCGGCGCCGCCAGGACACCCCAACCGAGCCCGAGCGCCAAAACGCGCCCGGCGCAGCCGTGGCGCCCCCAGCGACATCCGAGGATCCGGCTTTGCCGGTCCTTCGGATGTGCCCCCTTGAGGGGGCGCGCGAAGCGCGTAGGGGGTGGACCTTTACTCGACAATCATGCGAGTGCGCATTTCCAGGTGCAGTGCATGGCAGAAATGCGTGCAGTAGCACCAGAACACGCCCGGCTTGTCCGCCACGAAGGTCACCGACGCGGTTTCCAGCGGGTTCACGATGAAGTTCACGTTGTATTTCGGGATCGCGAAGCCGTGCGTCAGATCCTCCACCTTGTCCAGGTTGGTCAGGATCAGCGTGACCTCGTCACCCTTCTTCAGCTTGAACTCGCGCATGCTGAAGGCCGGGGCCTGCGAGGTCAGGCGCACGGTGACCTTCTTGCCATTGCGCTCGACGCCCGACGCCTTCGGGTCCTTCACCGCCAGCGGGAAGTCCTCGAGGTTGTAGACCTGCTTGGGCTTGACCAGATCACGCTTGAAGATGATGAAGTCATGCGGCTCGCCACGCACGGGGTGGTCGGCCATCAGCACCATCTTGTCGCCCGAGATGTCGATCATCTGCTCGTTCTCGGGATGCAGCGGGCCCACGGGCAGGAAGCGGTCCTTGGAGAACTTGCAGCCCACGGCCAGGTACTTGCCGTCGGCGGCACGGGTCTCGGACTGGCTGGCATTCAGGTGGCCCGGCTGGTATTGCACGTCCAGGCGGTCGACCACGTACTTGGCGCTCTTGTCGCCACCATGGAACTTGATGGCGGCGTCCACGTTCCACTTCACGACCTGGCTGTCCAGGAAGAGCGTGGTGTAGGCGTTGCCGCGGCCGTCGAAGGCGGTGTGCAAGGGGCCCAGGCCCAGCTCGACCTCCGCCACGATGGCCTTGTCCGGCGCCTCCAGCTTGCCGTCGAAGTACTCCAGCACCTTGGCCAGCTCGATCACGGTGGCCGTGGGCGAGAGCTTGCCGGCGCAGATGAAGTACTTGGCGTCCGGGCTGGCGTTCACGCCGTGCGGGTTCTTGGGCACGCTCACGTAGGCCGTCAGCGCGGTCTTGGGATCCTTGTTGGATTCGCGGGTGCCGTCCACGACCGGCACCTTGGAGTCGCCGTAGGTCTTGAACTTGCCGGCCTTCACGGCGGCTTCGATGCGGGCGACGTTGAAGAAGAGGCAGGCGTCGCGCTCGGCGGACATCATGTCCTCGTACTTCGCACCCATCTCGGTGTTGTACTGGTTCGTGGCTGCGAGCTTGCCGTCATAGGACGTGGCCACCAGATCGCAGTTGCCGTCGATCAGCACCTGCCAGCGGACGTCCATGGTCTCCGCATCGACACAGCTGAACAGCGAGCGGTACTTGCTGCTGTCCTCGGTGCCGGTGTTGGGCAGGGGGATGGCGAACTCGCCGCCGCAGAAGACGCGGGTGGTGTAGTTGATCTTCGGATCGACCGGGTCGGCCTTGTCCGGGAAGATGCCGTGGAAGCCCTGCACATTGGGCAGCTCGGTGATCTTGTCGCAGACGAAGTAGTCCAGGCGGATGCGGGCGATGCGGCTGTTGATCTTGTCGTTGACCCAGGCGTAGCGGCCGTCGTAGTTGCCGTCCTTGTACGAGGCGTGGACGTGGTGGGTGTCGGCCACCGTGTAGCGCAGGCTGCCGTCGGCCTTGGTGCCCATCACCTTCTTGGATTCATTGGTGATGCCCCAGCCCACCAGGGCGTCCGGGTTGAAGCAGGGGATGCGCAGGATCTCGCGGCCCGAGGGCAGGCCCAGCACGCGCACATCGCCCGTGTGGCCGCCGCTCCAGAGGCCGTAGTAGCTGTCCAGCTCGCCCGGCTTGAGGTGCGAAGGATTGCCGCCGGCATGACCGGCCGCGGCGGGAGCGCTGCCCGCAGCGGCGGGAGTGCCGTCGCTCTTCTTCTCGGCGCAGGCCGCGACGCCGAGCGTCAGGCCGGCCAGGGCTGCGGAGTTCATGAATCGACGGCGTCCCAGTCCGCTGGGTTCTTGGCTCGTCACGGTGTTCTCGTCCTTCATGGTTTGACCTCGGGTGATTGAAACGCTCGCAGGAGTCAGCGCCGCTTGCGGGGTGCAGGGCCACTGCCTGATGCGCTCGCATCCTCGGGAAAGCCGGTGTTTGGTACCTTGAACCACATCAAGGTTTTGAACTTTTACGAGAAATACACCTTTAAGCAGCCGCAGACGCTTGCGGTGCGCCGCGCGGCTGCACAGAATCCGGCCTCATCGGCGCCAGCCCAGCGGGTGGCGTCATCTTTGGAGCCCATTCATGACTTCGATCTACCGTGGCCGCCTGGCCCGCAGCACCTTCAGCACCCTCATCGCCCTGGCCGTCGTGGGCCTCGCCGCCTGCAGCAAGCAGGACGCCCCTGCCAGCGCAGGCGCTCCCGCGCCGGCCAGCAGCACCGCGGCCCCTGTGACCGCCGCCGCTCCGGCCGCGCCAGAGAACACCCTCGGCAAGTCGATCTTCGGCAAGACCTGCTCGATGTGCCATGCCGCCGGCGTGGCCGGTGCCCCGAAGCCGGGCGACAAGGCCGACTGGGGCCCCCGCATCGCCCAGGGCAAGGACATGCTCTACAAGCACGCCCTCGAGGGCTTCACCGGCGCCAAGGGCATGATGCCCGCACGCGGCGGTGGTGCCACCCTCACCGACGACGAAGTGAAGGCTGCGGTCGACTTCATGGCCGACCAGTCGCGCTGAGTGCCGTCGGCAGGGAAGGGACACACCATGCAAAGGCGTCATTGCCTCGCGGCACTCGGCGGTTTCGCGGCGGCACTTCCGGCGGTCGGCCTGCAGGCCGCGGTGCTGCCGGCGGGCGAGTCAAAGCCGGCTCCAGTGGCGTCTGAGCGCCGCGAGCTGATGGGCACGCAGGTCGACCTGCGCGTCGCCGCCGTGCCGCCGGCCCTGGCCCGCGAGGCCATGGACGCGGCCTGGCAGCGCATGGCCGCCCTGGCGGCCCAGATGAGCCGCTTCGAGATCGGGAATCCGCTGTCGCAGCTGGCGGCCGAGGCAGGGCTGGGTCAGGTCTTGACTGTCTCGTCCGAGCTGGGCGCCGTGTTGGCCGCGGCACGCCAGCGCGCGAGCGACACCCAGGGCCTCTACGACCCCACCGTCGGCAGCTACCGGGGCTGGGACTTCCGGCCCGGGCTGCAGCGTGAGCCGAGCGAGGCCGACATCCGCGAGCAGCGTCGGCTGCGCGGCTGGCAGCACCTGTCGATCGACGCCTCCGGGCGCCGGGCGATGCTGGACCGTGCCGGCGTGCAGCTGGACCTGGGCGGTGCGGCCAAGCTGCCCATCCTCGAGGCCGGTCTGCAGGTGCTGCAGGCCCATGGCGTCGAGCACGCACTGATCAACGGCGGCGGCGACGTCCTGACGCTCGGGCGTGCGGCGCCCGGGCGCGCCTGGCGTGTGGCCCTGCGGGATCCGCGCCACCCGCAGCGCTGGCTGGGGGTGGTCGACATGCCGCACCGTGGCGCGGTGCTGGCGGCCTCCGGCGACTACGAACGCGGCTTCGACACCGCTGGCCGCCGTTGCCATCACATCCTGGACCCGCGCACCGGCCAGCCCACGCAGGGGCTGCACGGGCTGGCGCTGCTGGCCGGTCGTGTGGCGGACGTCAACGCCTGGGGGCCCGCCATGATGGTCGGTGGAGCCGCTCAGGCCCGTCGCTGGACCCACGGCCTCCAGGGCGTGGAACTGATGCTGGCCGGCCCGGGCGAAGGCCAGGGCAGCGAGGCGCTCTGGATGAGCCCCGGTCTGCGCGGCGCGCTGCAGCCGGCGTGACGGCCCTGGCAGGAAGCGCCCGGGATGGTGTGGTGCCGGGCACCGGCGATCCATGCCCGAGCCCGGCAGGCCTCAGCACCGCCTTCAGCGCCGGGCTCAGTGCACCCAGGGCTCCCACGGCCAGGGCATCATGCCCGTCGGCTGCGTCGCCCATTGCCGTCGGTAGGCCGACGGGGCCATGCCCACAACGCGCCGGAACTGGCGGCTGAACTGCGCCTGGTCGTAGAAGCCGCAGCCAAGCGCCACGTCCATCAGCGACTCTCCCTCCTGCCGCAGCAGCGCGCACGCTGCCCGGACCCGATGACGCACGATGAACTCCTGCGGGCTCATGCCGAACACGCGCCGCACCAGGGCCGAGAAGCGCGCCTGGCTCAGGCCCGCCATGCCCGCCAGCTGCGCGACGCTGTGGCGGCGCTCGCAGGTCTTGGTCATCGCGTCGACGGCCTCCACCAGCGTGGCATCGTCCGCGTCCCGCCGCAGGCCCGGAACGTCCTTGGACAGGCACAGAATGCCGTGCAGCTGACCGCCGGCCGAGCACAGCGGGTACTTGTGCGTGACACACCAGCCCGCCCCGCCGCCGGGCAGCAAGATGGGGTCGAGCTGGTAGAGCAGGGGACTGCGGCGGCTCAGCACCCATTCGTCCTGCGCCCGGTAGCGGCAGGACAACGCCTCCGGCCACAGCTCCGTGACCGTCCGCCCGCGCAACGCCGCGTCCTGCGGCAGGCCGAGGCGCTGCAGCAGCGATGCGTTGAACGAGACATAGCGGCCGGCGCGGTCCTTCACCACGAACAGAAATCCGGCCAGGCCCTCGAACAGCATGGCCGTCTGGGCGGCCCCGAAGAGCAGGGCCTGCTCCGTGGCGGCGTCGGCGCGCGATTCATCCTCCCGGCTCAGCCCCGGTCCTTCGCACCAGGGGCGACCCAGGGCAGATGGACCCGCCTCGACCCTCAGCGGCGGCTGGCACGGGGCACGCATGCTTTCCTGCATGTTGGGCTCCTTCCTTGCACTCACTCCGTGCCTGATATTGACGCAGCGATCTCCCGCGCGGGGCGCGGGAGGGGCGCGCCTCAGGGCATGTCCCCATGCGGTTATCCCTGAGAGCGGCCCGTCGATGGCATCAGTTCGGGAAGGTGTAAGTGAGCGTGAACGCGCCGCTGCCCGCGTAGGACTTGACCTGCGCGTAGTAGTAGCCGGCACTGCCGCTGTAGCTGATGGTCTCGTTCGACGCGCTGCCCTCGCTCTTGGCGACGACAGCCCAGGCGCTGCCGTTCCACTTGTACAGGTAGAGGTCGAAGTCGGTGCCGGACGGGCCCGTCAGCTGCAGCGAGAAGGCGCCGCCGGCCGTGCTCTGGTGATAGCCGCTGCCGCCGCTGGGGTAGGTCGCGCTGGCCCCTGCGCCACTCAGGCTGCCGTTGACGGTCACACCGCCGCCCCCGCCGCCGCCGCCGGAGCCGCCCGTGTAGCTGGTGAACACCTGCGCCGCACGGGCCTCGTTGACGGCGTGCCAGGGCTGGCCGAGCGCGCGCATGCGGGAGTTCTCCGTCGGACGGTACAGCCCGCTGGTGCAGTACTTGGCGCCCACGAAGAGGCCGACCGTGCCATTGGCGTAGCTGCCGGCCGGCGTCGGAACGGTCGTGCTCGCGCTGATCTTCGAGGCCCACTTGGCTGTGCTGCGGGTACTCGCCCGCGTGGCGTTGGCCTCGCTCGGCTCGGTGCTGGCATCGCAGGTGCCGTAGTCGTACTCGTCGGCCAGCTTGAAGGCGGTGTGACCGATCTCATGCAGCGCGATCTCGATGGACTGCGGGTGCATGGTCATGGTGCCGATGTTGCCGCCGGCGCCGCCATAGGTCGTGCTGTTCGCGACGACGATGATGACGTCCCGCGCATCGCCGGCCGTCACCGAGCCGACGGCGGTGAACACCTTGTTCTCGTCGGCGCAGACGAGCCGGTCGATGCCATAGCAGCCGATCACGGTCCCGAGTGCCGTGTTGCGAGTCACGCCGCCTTCGCTGACGCCGGACTGCGGGCTCACGATGTCGACGCGGCGGATGTTGATCGAGTTGCGGTAGGCCGCGAAGAGCGGGTCTGCCAGGATGCCGTCGTTGATCTTCTTGGCGTCGGCGATCCACTTGCTCTGGTCGGCGCTGGCATAGCCGTCGCCGATCAGCACGATGTCCATGCGCTGCGCGCTCGCGCCGCTGTTCCACAGCACGGTGCTGCCGGTGGGCGTCGCCAGGGGGGCGGCGAGGCTGCGCTGGGCAGGGGGCAGGGCGGACTGCGCCGCGAGGTTCTCCAGCTCGCCGCGGGCGAGGCGCCGAAGCGGCGTGGCGCCGGACAGGGCGTTGCGGGCCGCCAGCGTGGCGCTGTGCTCGACGATGTCGACGCTCTGCACCTCGGCCGACCAGGGCAGGCGCAGCTCGACGCTGCCGTCCCGCTGGATCGCGCGGGCCAGCTGGATCTGGCCGGTGCGCGGGTCGAACACTTCCGCCCATTGCCGGCCCGGATGGCGGGCCGTGCGGCGGAACAGCTCCTGGCCGCGCGCATCCCGGGCGATGAGCACGAGATCCCCGTCGCGCGCCTCGCCGGGCTCGGCCTGGCTGGCGAAGCGGCCCTTCTCGGCGTGGCTCAGCTGCAGGCCGGCGGCGGGATCCAGCGGGTTGTGGCGCAGCCGCAGCAGCAGGTCCTCGGCCTGCGCCGTGGTGGCGAGGGCCAGCGGCAGGGCCAGGAGCAGCGCCGCGCGCAGGCGCGCGGGCGGCCGGGGGGAGCAGGGAGGCAGGCAGGGTGTGTTCATGGCTTTGTCTCGCGGAGGGGGATTCATGGGTCCGGTGCCCTCGGAAGAGGGGCCGGCACGGCACTTGGCGGCCGCGTTGCGATCTTGGCGACATGCCACCCCGCCGCCTTGTACGCATTCGGCCCGCGAGCCCCAATCCCGACAAAGCGTTGCGCCCCGGCGCCAGGGGATTGCCCGGGGCATGGGCTCCGCGGCCCGCCTGCGGCGACGGGAGGTCCGTGATGCCCGTGTGACGGCCGCCCCGCGCCGGCCCGCCGCGCGCCTGCATCCTTTGCCAGTTTCTTGCCAACTGCAAGTGAGGCTCAATCGCATCCACTCGCCGACCCAGGGGGGATGGCACGCAAGGAGAACGAGATGACTGTCGATGTGGCGCCGCGTGCGCCGGGCTTCGTGAGCGAACTGCTGACGCCGGCACAGCTCAAGCGGCTGATTCCCTGCGGCGCGACGGCCGCGGCGACCGTGCAGCAGGCACGCCAGGGCGTCCGCGCCATCCTGCAGGGTCGCAGTGACCGCCTGCTAGTGCTGATCGGCCCGTGCTCCATCCACGACTGCATGGCCGCGCGGCACTATGCCCGCCGCCTGCTGCACCTGCGCGAACAGTGGGGGCAGGAACTCGAGATCGTCATGCGCGCCTACCTGGAGAAGCCGCGCACCGCCCTCGGCTGGACCGGCCTGCTCAACGACCCCTTTCTCGATGGCAGCGGCCTCATCGCCCAAGGGCTGGAGATCGGTCGCAGCCTGCTCGAGGAGCTGAACGCCATGGGCATGCCCGTGGCTCACGAGGTGGTGGCGCCGGCCTCCATGAGCTATCTCGATGACCTGCTGAGCTGGGTGGCCATCGGCGCCCGCACGTCGGCGTCGCCCGTCCATCGCCAGCTCGCCTCCGGGCTGGGCATGCCCGTGGGCTTCAAGAACGGCGTCGAGGGGCAGGTCCAGGTGGCCGTCGATGCCATCCAGTCGGCGCGGCATCCCCACAGCTTCCTGGCGCTGCAGCCGCACGGGCAGCTGGGGGTCTACCACAGCACCGGCAACCCCGACGCCCATCTCGTGATGAGAGGGGGCACGCGGCCCAACTACGATGCCGACAGCCTGGCCGCGGCCGCCGCCCAGCTGCGCGCCGCCGGCCTGCCCGAGGTGCTCGTGGTCGATGCGAGCCACGGCAACAGCCAGAAGGACCACCGGCGACAGTCCTTCGTCTGCGCGGACCTGGCCGCCCAGATCAGTGCCGGCAATGCGGCCATCGGCGGGGTCATGATCGAGAGCCATCTCGCCGCGGGCCGCCAGGACCTGAAACCCGGCGTCCCGCCCGCGCCGGAGCTGAGCATCACGGATGCCTGCATCGGCTGGGAGGAGAGCGCCGAGCTCCTGCGCCTGCTGGCCCATGCCGTGCGAGCGCGGCGCAGCCGAAGTCGACAGCCGGCCGCCGAGGCCGCCTGCTGACCGGCACCCGGCACCCGCCCCCCTGACCGCGATGGCCGCGCGGCCTCGCGCCGCCCATCGCCTTCCCGCCTCACCCGACGCGCCGCGCCGCGCCGTCGGCTCCGCACGCCTGCTCGCCGCGGCGGCCGGTGCCGGCGCCCCAGCGCGTCAGCCACGAAAGTACCCGCCCCATGACCGTTCACGCCGACTCCGAGCTCACCCTCGACAGCCCCCTCGACAGCCCCCTCTCCGCGCCGATCCGGCCGGTCGCCACGCCTGCACGCCCGCCGCGCGTGCCCCGTGGGCCGCAGGAGGCGGCAGCGCCCGTCGATGGCCCGCCCGCCACGGTGCTTGTGCGCCAGGGCCTTGCGCGCCTGCGTGCCGCAGCGGCCCGTCGCCAAGAGGATGCCTTCCCCTTGCGGGCGCGGCAGCTGATCGAGCTCTGCGACCACCTGCAGACCCAGCGCGAGGTCCTGATGCAGGCCGGCTGGCTCGCCGGCTATGCGCCCTGGGACCAGCGCCTGGACATCGATGCCGGGCTGCAGGCCGTGCGGGCGCTCGCCCAGGCGCCGGCCCAGGACTGGGGGGATGCCGCGCTGGTGGTGCCGCGGCCACCGCACTCCCTGCCGGGCGATGACACGGCCTGGATGGCGCCCGTGCAGACCAGCGCCGAGGGCGTGGACGTGCTGGTGCTCGGGCTGCACCGGCCCGCGGCCCATCTCCTGCTCGGCTTTGCCCGCGCCTGGCTTGCCGGCCGCGCCTGCCTCGCGCTCAGCACGGAGAGCCATCCCGTGCTGGAGGCCCTGCTGCCGCTGATGCGCAGCGGCCTGCCGCACCTCGGCGCGATCTTGCGCTGGCAGGTGAGCGATGAGACCTGGGCGGCGTCACAGGTGCTGCCGCTGCTGGAGGGCACGGACCACGTGCAGATCTGGTGCGCCAGGACGGCAGGGGAGCCGCACCCGATAGCGCCGCCGCAGGGCCTGGCGCCCTGGATGCGGGCCCCCGTCGCCGCCGGCCTGGCGGTGGTGGGCGAGGACGTCGAGCCCGGCTCGGCCCTGTTCAACCATCTGGCGGACCAGATCGCGCTGGGCACCCTGGCCCTGCAAGGGCTGCATGAGCGGGCCGTGCGCGGCGTGTGCCTGCCCCGCGCCATGGTCCCGGCCTTTGCCCAGGCCCTGACGGTGCGCTGGCAGGATTGGCAGGGCAGCCATCCCGTCACGCACTGGCAGAGCGCCTCCACGCGGCACCAGCACGCGCTGGCACGGGCATGGACGCAATCGGCGCTCGACACCGGCGCCCGGCTCCTGGCGGGCACGCCGGCCTTGCCCGCCGCCCTTGAGGTCTCGCACGCATCGGCCGGGGCCGCCTCGGGCGATCTGTTCGGTGCGCTGGCCCGCGCACCGCTCGGATCGCCCCTCCTGCTGTGGCCCTACGACGCCCCCGAGGCGCTTTCGGCCCTGCTGGCCGGCAGCACCCAGGGGCCCGGGGATGCCCTGGCGATCCTGGCCACGCGAGACGAGCGCACCCGCAAGGACTGGTGCAGCCGCCTCGCGCGGCACTGCCGTGTCATCCACACCCTGCCCGAGGCCCCCGTCGAGCCCGAGGATCATGCGCGGACCCTGCGCGGGGCCTGGGCGCTGCTGGCCTCGCTCGACGCCACCGAGGCGCCGGCATCGCTGCGGGAGCTGCTGCCCGCCTGCACCCTCGTGGGCGGCCCGCAGGAGATCGGCGGGGTGCTGGACACCTATCTGCCCGGCGCTGCGCCGCAGGACGTCGCGGTGCATCCCTTCCGCAAGCATTTCGAGGACTTGAGCGTCGGTGACTCCTTGCTCACGCACCGGCGCACCGTGACCGAGGCCGACATCGCGGCCTTCGGCGGCGTGTCGGGCGACTACTTCTACATGCATTTCGACGCCGAGGCCGCCGCCGCCTCGCCGTTCGGCCGGCGCATCGCGCACGGCTACTTCGTGCTCTCGGCGGCGGCCGGCCTGTTCGTGTGGCCGGGGCCGGTCCTGGCGAACTACGGGCTGGAGCACCTGCGCTTCATCCAGCCCGTGGGCATTGGCGACACGATCCAGGCGCGGCTCACCTGCAAGCGCAAGCAGGACCGGACCCGCCCTGGTGCGCGGCGCGGTCAGGGGGTGGTCGCCTGGGACGTGCTGGTCACCAACCAGCGCGGCGAGGCTGTGCTGCGCTACGAGATCCTCACGCTGGTGGCGCGACGGGACCCGGGCTCGGCGCCCTGAGCCGCACGCCGACCTCAGCGCACGGGCTCAGCGCACGGGCTCGCGCTGCGCGAAGTAGTGCGCCGGTGAGTCCCCGAAGCAGCGACGGAACATCGCGATGAAGTTGCTCGGCGTCGCGTAGCCCAGCGCATCGGCCACGTTGGCGACGCTGTCGCCCCGGGCGAGGCGCTCCAGGGCATGCGTCAGGCGCGCCTGCTGACGCCACTGGGCGAAGGTGACCTGCGTCTCGGCCGTGAACAGACGGCCGAGCGTGCTGGGCGACAGGCCCGCCCACTGGGCCCAGTCCTCCATGGTGCGCTTGTCATCGGGCTGCTCGAGGATGGCATTGGCGATGCGCAGCAGGCGGCGGTCTTCCGGCATCGGCAGGTGCAGGGGCTCATGCGGAGCCTGGCGCATTTCGTCGAGCAGCACGGCGAGCATGCGCTCCTGGCTGGCATCGAGCTGCGCCTGCTGCGTCCACGAGACCGCCCGCCGCACCAGCGCCCGCATCAGCTCGCTGATGCCGATGACGCAGGGGCTCGTGGGCAGCGCCTGGCTGGCCGCCGGAGCGATCACGACGCTCCAGCCGCTCATCGCGCCGCTGATGCTGACCTTGTGGGCCACACCCGGCGGAATCCAGCCCGCCCGGTGCGGGGGCAGCAGCCAGGAGCCCTGAGGCGTGCGGACATGGACCAGGCCGTTCTCCACGCAGAAGACCTGCCCGCGCAGATGGCTGTGCCAGTCGATCTCGCGCGTGCCGAGGCGGTAGTCCGCCTGCGCGTCGTCCTCGCCCCAGATGGCGATCAGCGCGGGGCCGTCCGCGCGCTCGCTCGGGTCGGGGGCTTCGAAGGTCTGGCGCGAGGGGGCTTGCTGGGGCATGACTGGATTTCATTATTTTTAGCCTGAACAACGCTACCACGTATTTGACGTGGCCGCCAAGAATTCAGACTAACGAGAACTCAGGGAGAGGCAAGACCATGGGCTGGCCACAAGACATCACGGCGCACACCGCCGCATCGCCGCAGGACCGCAAGCGCACACGTCAGGGGCACGAGGACCCGGCCGCCACGCGCCGGCCCCTTGCCGCACGGGGGCTGCTGGCGGCCCCGCTGGCCCTCATGGCCGCCTGCGCCACCCCGGGGCCGATGACGGAGCGCGCCGCGCTGCTGGCGCCCACCACCCTGGCCGCCGCCGAGACGACGCCCGCCAATGCCGCGCGTGCCCCCGCGCCGGACTGGTGGCGTGCCCTCGGAGACGCCCAGCTGGACGCGTTGATGGACGAGGCCTTGAGCGGTGCGCAAGACCCGCTCGCCGCCCAGGCCCGACTTCGGCAGGCCCAGGCGCTGGCCGGCCTGGCGCAAGCCGGCCAGTCCCCTCGCGTGTCGGTCAGCGCGGGCTGGTCGGCCGAGCATCCGGCCTCTCGCGCCGTGCCGGCCAGCCAAGGCGGGGGCCAGCTCACCCGTCAATGGCGCGGCACCGTGGGTGTCGACTGGACGCCCGATCTGTGGGGCGGCCAGGACGCCGAATGGAAGGCCGCGCTGGGGGACGTGCGCGCCGCCGAGCTGTCCGCCCAGGAGGCCCGCATCCAGCTGTCCGTGGCGCTTGTCCAGGCCTATCTGCAGCTGGCCTATGCCCATGTGCAAGGCGACATCGCCCAGGCCGAGTTCGATCGCGTGACCGACGTCCGCCGGCTGACGCTGCAGCGCCTGGACAGCGGCCTCGCGACCCAGGCCCAGCTGCGCCAGACGGACAGCGACCTCGCCAGCGCCTCACAGCAGCAGCTGCAGGCGCGGCGGCAGGTGGTGGCGGCGCAGCACGCGCTCTCGACGCTGGCGGGGCAGGGCCCCGGGCGGGGCGAGCGCCTGGCGCGTCCTGCCTGGCCAGGCAGCGCCGCGTCACCCTGGTCCGCGGTGCCGTCGCCATCCGCCCGGGCCGAGGTGCCGCCAGTGCAGTCGCTGCCCTCGCTGCCGCTGGGTCTGCTGGACCGCCGCACCGACGTCCTGGCCGCGCGCTGGCGCGTGGAGGCCGCCGGCGCACGCATCCATGTGGCTCGCGCCGCCTTCCAGCCCCAGCTCAACCTGGGCGCCCTGGCCGGGCTCGCCGCCAGCCGCGGGGGCGATCTGCTGCGCTCGGGCGCGGGCACCTACAGCGCCTCCCTGGGCCTGACGCTGCCGCTGCTCGACGGTGGTCGGCGCCGCGCGGGCCTGGCGCTGCAGGAGGCCCAGTACGACGAGGCCGTCGCCCACTACAACCAGACGCTGATCCGGGCCGTCAATGAAGTGGCTGACCAGCTCCAGGCCCAGCGCTCGCTGGCCGAGCAGCTCGACCAGCAGCAGCGCGCCCGCGAGGCGGCCGACGAGGCCTGGCAGCTGGCCCAGCAGCGCTACACCGCGGGCGTGGGCAGCTACCTGGACGCGCTCTCGGTGCGCCAGCAACTGCTCGTGGCCGAGCAGCGCCTCGCCACGCTGCAGTCCCAGCGTCTGCAGGACAGCCTGGCGCTGGTTCTCGCGCTGGGCGGGGGCTTCCAGCCTGCCGAGCCGCCGCAGCCCTGATCCCCACCCCCCTACGCCGCCAGCCCGTCGCCAGCCCCTCCGGGCCTCCGGCAGGTCCGCCATCACGACACAGAGGAACCCATCATGAGCACCGATACCGCCGCGAAGTCCGGCCCCCCCGCACCGCCGAACGCCACCACGCCCCCCGACACCACCGGTCCGGCCAAGGGGCGACGCGCCCGCCTGCTGCAGTTCCTGCTGGTGGGCGCCGCGCTCGGCGGCGCCGGCTGGGCCTTCTGGTACCAGCAGATCGGTCGCTGGCAGGAAGAGACCGACAACGCCTACGTGCAGGGCAACCTGGTCCAGATCACGCCCCAGACCGCGGGCACGGTCGTGGGCATCGACGCCGATGTGGGCGAGCCCGTGACGATCGGGCAGCGCATGGTCGCGCTGGACCGCACGGACAGCGACGTCGCGCTGGACTCGGCGCTGGCGGACCTCTCGAGCGTGCTGCGCAAGGTGAAGGGGCTGTACTCCCAGGAGCGCGGGCTGCGCAGCACCATCCACGGGGCCGAGGCGGACGTGCAGTCGCGCCGGGTCACCCTCGACAAGGCCCGTGCCGACTTCCAGCGCCGCAAGGAACTGGCCCGCTCGGGCGCCATCTCCGACGAGGAGCTGGCCCATGCCCGAGACACGCTGGCCGCGGCGCAGAGTGCCTTGACGGCGGCCCAGAGCCAGGTGGCCTCGCTCGAGCAGCAGTACCAGGGCAGCAAGGCGCTGGTGGACGGCACCGTGGCGGTGTCCCACCCCGAGGTGCAGAAGGCCGCCGCCACGCTGCGCCAGGCCTACCTGGACCAGCTGCGCACCTCGCTCATCGCGCCCGTGGCCGGGCACGTGGCGCAGCGCAGCGTGCAGCTCGGTCAGCGCGTGGCGCCCGGCACGCCGCTGATGTCCGTCCTGCCGGTGGACCAGGTCTGGGTGGAGGCGAACTTCACCGAGACGCAGCTCGCGCACCTGCGCATCGGGCAGGCCGTGGAGCTGAGCTCGGATGCCTACGGCGACGAGGTGCTCTACAGCGGTCGCGTCGCGAGTCTCGGCCTGGGCACGGGCAGCGCCTTCTCGCCGCTGCCGGTGCAGAACGCGGCGGGCAACTGGATCAAGATCGTGCAGCGCCTGCCAGTGCGCATCGAGCTGACGGACCCGCGGCAGCTCCTGAAGCATCCGCTGCGCCTGGGCCTGTCCATGCATGCCCGCGTGGATGTGCATGACGTCAGCGGCCCGATGCTGGCCGACGCCTCGCGCGTGAAGACCGGCCTCAGCACCGACGTCTACCGCAAGCAGGTGGACGCCGTGGACGGCCTGATCGAGCACGTCCTGCGCAGCGGCCAGCTGCCCCCCGCGCCGCGATCGCCGGGCGCCCGTGCCACCCCGGGAGTGGCCCGATGAGCAGCGCCGCAGCCGCCGCGCCGGCCCTGCCCGCCAGGCCGGGTGCGCAGGGAGGTCCGCCAGCAGGTTCGCCGGGCGGGGGAGGGGGCGGCGGCGCGGCGGCGTCCGGCGCCGAGTACGTCCCGCCCAGTGTTCCCCTCGCGACGGTCGGGCTTGCACTGGCGGTGTTCATGCAGGTGCTGGACGGCACCATCGCCAATGTCTCGCTGCCCACCATCGCGGGCAACCTGGGCGTCAGCACCAGCCAGAGCGCGTGGGTCATCACCACCTTCTCGGTGTGCAATGCCATCGCCTTGCCGCTGACGGGCTTCCTCGTGAAGCGGGTCGGGCAGGTCCGGCTCTTCCTGTGGTCGACGCTGCTGTTCACGCTGGCGTCGCTGCTGTGCGGCCTGGCGCAGAGCCTCGGCGCGCTGGTGCTGTGCCGTGCCCTGCAGGGCGCCGTGGCCGGCCCCATGATTCCCACGACGCAGGCCCTGATGCTGTCCATCTATCCGCCGCACCGGCGGGGCTTCGCGCTGTCGATGATCGCCATGGTCACGGTCGTGGCGCCCATCGCAGGCCCTTTGCTCGGCGGCTGGATCACCGACCGCTACGCCTGGCCCTGGACCTTCCTCATCAACGTGCCGATCGGCCTCTTCGCCGCCGCGACCGTGGCCACGCAGATGCGTGCCAAGCGAGAGACGACGGAGCAGGTCAAGGTGGACCACATCGGCCTGGCGACGCTGGTCCTGGGCGTCGGCGCGCTGCAGATCGTGCTGGACAAGGGCAATGACGAGGACTGGTTCCAGTCGCCCTTCATCGTCGTCATGGCCCTGCTGGCGGCGATCAGCCTCGCGGCCTTCCTGATCTGGGAGCTGCACGAGCGCAATCCCATCGTGAACCTGCGCCTCTTTGCCAACCGCAACTTCGCCGCAGGCACCGTGACGCTCGTTCTGGCGTACTCGGCCTTCTTCGCGGTGAACGTCCTGGTGCCGCAGTGGCTGCAGCGGACGATGGGCTACACGGCCATCTGGGCCGGGCTCGCCGCCGCGCCCATGGGCCTGCTGCCGGTGCTGCTGACGCCCTTCATGGGCCGCTACGCCCCGCGCTTCAACATGCGCTGGATGGTGTGCAGCGCCTTCGCCATCCTGGCCGCGGCCTCCTTCCTGCGCTCGGGCTTCTTCCTGGGCGTGGGCTTCCAGCACGTGGCGGCCGTGCAGCTGCTGCAGGGCCTGGGCCTGGCGCTGTTCATCATGCCCATCAACGCCATCCTGCTGTCCGACCTCAAGCCGCAGGAGATCGCCGCGGCGTCCGGGCTGTCCACCTTCAGCCGCACGCTGGGCGCCAGCTTCGCGGTGTCCCTCACCTCGCTGCTGTGGGACCGCCGCGCCGTCCTGCACCACGCGCATCTGGCCGAGGGCCTGTCGCCCCAGGCGCTGGCCACGCCCGCCGTCCCCACGGCGCCCGGCGACCTGGCCTTCGCTTACCGCCTGGACCACGCCATCGATCAGCTGGCCTACCAGATGTCCTTCAACGATGTGTCCTTCGCCCTGGGCTGGATCTTTGTCCTGGCGATCGGCGTGGTGTGGCTGGCCCGGCCGCCCTTCACGCCCAAGGCACCACCGGGCCGGCGCTGAGCCCCGGCCACGCTCCCTGTCACCCACCACCCTGAAAGGAAACCGCATGGATGCCGCGATTGAAGCCGCCCGCGTGTTCGAGATGGAGGACTTCCCCATCGTCACCTTCCGCAACACCGCCATCGAGCCGGGCTATGCCGCCCGGTGGGCCCGGGAGATGGAGGCCCTCGTGTCCCGCGCCGAGCCCTTCGTCATCCTGTTCATGCCCGACCGCCCGGACGAGACGGTCGAGGACCGCAAGCTGCGGGCGCTGTGGCTGAAGTCGCACAAGGCCGCGCTGTCGGCCACCTGCCGCGGCCTGCTCACCGTCGAGCCCGATGCGCAGGCACGGGCCTCGGCCGCGCAGGAAGCCGAGGCCATGCAGAAGGCCTTCGGCCTGCTGCTGATGAGCGTCGCCACCGAGGCCGAGGCCCGCGAGCTGGCGCGCAGCCTGCTGGCGGCCTGAGTCCCTCCGCCGCCACCGCCCCTCATCCCTTCATTTCCACGACCCAAAGGATCCCTCCGTGAACCACCTCCAACGAACGAGGCCGGCGCTGCGCCGCTCGTGGCTCTTTCTCGCCGGCGCGGACCGCCAGGTGCTGCTCGACGGCACCCGCAGCGATGCCGACGTGCTCGTGCAGGAACTCGAGACCTTCACGCCGCCCGCCCGGCGCCCCGAGGCCCGCGCCCTGAGCGGCGAGGTGCTGGGCCACTGGCGACAGTCCGGCATCCTCAGCGCCGTGCGCGTCAACCCGCTGGACAACGGCGGCATGGACGACCTCGAGGCGGTCATGCAGCACCGGCCCGACATCATCATGATGTCCTTCATCTCGACACCCATGCAGGTCGTGGCGCTGGACCAGGCCGTGTCCCATTACGAGCGCGAGTACGGCATCCCCGAAGGCAGTACTGAGCTGGTGCCCAACATCGAGAGCACCCAGGGCCTGGTGAACACCATGGCCATCGCCAAGTGCAGCGCGCGCATCAGCGCCTTGCTGGTGGCGACCGAGGACATGGTGGCCGACCTGGGCGCGCGGCGCACGCGGGCCGGCCACGAGCTGGACTACGTGCGCTCCCGCTTCCTCGTGGAGTGCGCCGCCGTGGGAATGCCGGCCATCGACTGCCCCTACAGCTACTCCGACAACGAGGGCGCCGAGCTGGACATGGAGCGCAGCCGCGACATCGGCTTCCGCGCCAAGGCCATCGTGAACGCGCAGTTCGTGCCGGTGGTGAACCGGTGGCTCACGCCCTCCGCTGCGGACCGCGCGCTGGCTCGCCGCGTGATCCAGGCCTTCGACGAGGCGCGCAGCCAGTCGGGCGGCAAGCGCGTGCCGGCCGCCGTCGTCGACGGCTTCCTCGCCGAGATCCCCGACTACCTCGCCGCCCATCGCCTGCTGGCCCGCGCGGCTCAATTCGGACTGGAGTGAATCCCATGGAATCCCGCATTCCCTATTTCAAGTCGCTGCCCGTGCTGACCGGTGCCCTGAGCGATTTCGACACCCAGGCCGTGCCCGCGACCCCGCAGGACCTGTTCCTGCAATGGTTCACCGACGCCGTCGCCCGCGGCGTGAACGAGCCGCAGGTCACCACCCTGTCGACCGTGGACCCGGACGGCGCGCCGGACGCGCGCTCCGTCATGCTGCTGGACGTCAACGTGGACGGCTGGCACTTCGCCGCCAATGCCATCAGCCCCAAGGGGCGCCAGCTGGCCCGCCAACCCCAGGCCGCCATGACCTTCTACTGGCCCGGCACGGCCCGGCAGGTGCGCCTGCGCGGCGAGGTGAGGGCGCTGCCGCGGGAGGCCGGCCTGACGGACTTCCGCAGCCGGCCGGAGAAGTCGCGCGCGGCCATCCTCGCCGCCCGGCAGAGCGAGGTCCTGGAGCAGCCCGCCGACCTCGACGTCGCCCAGGCCGCGCAGCTGGCCCGCCTGCAGCAGGACCCCGCGCTGTCGTCCGAACACTGGACGATGTATGCGCTGCGGCCGCTGGACGTGGAGTTCTGGCAGTCGAATGCGGTGCGGCGCTTCACCCGCCTGCGCTATCGCCAGCAGGGGCAGCAGTGGACGCGTCAGCGGCTGTGGCCATGACGGTGCCGCTGGCTTCGGCGCACGCGGCCGCGCCCACGCCGCCCGGCCCCGGGCTTGCACTCGGATCCGCCTCGGCGTCCGGTCTTGCCACGGCCGGCGAGTCGACGCCCGCGGCGGCCCTGGGCACGCGTCTCGTCCATGCCGGGCGCGACCCCGCGAAGTACCACGGCTTCGTCAACACGCCGCTGTTCCGCGCCTCCACGGTGCTGAGCCCGACCGTGGGCGACCTGCTGGGCCGGACGCAGCCCTACGTCTACGGCCGGCGCGGCACGCCGACCTCCGAGGCCCTGGAGCAGGCCGTCTGCGAGCTCGAAGGCGGTGCCGGGGCGGTGCTGTGCCCCTCGGGGCTCTCGGCCTGCACGCTGGCGCTGCTGTCCTGCCTGTCTCCGGGCGATCACCTGCTGGTCACGGACGCCGTCTACGGCCCCGTCCGGCATGCCTGCGAGGGCGTGCTGCGCCGGCTGGGGGTCGAGGTGAGCTACTTCCCGCCGGGCATCGGCGCCGGCCTCGTGCACTGGCTGCGGCCGAACACGCGGGCGCTGTACCTCGAATCCCCCGGCTCGCTGAGCATGGAGGTGCAGGACGTGCCGGCTCTGGCCGCGATCGCGCATCAGCACGGCGTGACCGTGCTGGCCGACAGCAGCTGGGCGACGCCGCTGTTCTTCCAGGCGCATGCGCGGGGCGTGGACCTCTCGATCCAGGCGGGCACCAAGTACCTCTCGGGCCATGCCGACGGCATGCTGGGCACGGTGTCGGCGTCCGCCGCCGCCTGGCCCGCGCTCAAGTCGCTGCATGGCGACCTCGGCCTGTGCGTGGGCGCCGATGACATCTTCCTGGCGCTGCGGGGCCTGCGCACGCTGCAGGTCCGCCTGCACCAGCACGAGCGGGGCGCGCTCGTCGTGGCGCGCTGGCTCCAGCAGCAGCCCGAGGTGGCGCGCGTACTGCATCCGGCCTTGCCCAGGTCCCCGGGTCATGAGCTCTGGCTGCGCGACTTCACCGGGTCCTCGGGCCTGTTCACGGTCGTGCTCAAGCCCGTGCCCTTCGCGGCGGTGGAGGCCTTCCTCAATGGCCTGCGCCTGTTCGGGCTGGGCTACTCCTGGGGCGGCTTCGAGAGCCTCGCCCTGCCGCTCGATGCCTCGCAGGGGCGGCTGCCGCAGCTCTGCGAGCCCGGGTGCCACTGCGTGCGCCTGCACATCGGTCTGGAGGATCCCGGCGACCTCATGGCCGACCTGCGCGAAGGCCTGGACCGCATGGCCTCCGTGGACATGGACTCACTCCTCTAGAAAGGCGTCCTCATGCTGACGATCTGGGGCCGACGAAGCTCCTTCAACGTTCAGAAGGTGATGTGGCTCATCGCCGAACTGGGCCTTGCGCATCGGCACGTGCCGGCCGGCGGCGATGCCGGCGGCTGCGACACGCCCGAGTTCACGCGGCTCAACCCGCATCAGCGCATCCCGGTGATCGACTGGGACGGGCAGGTCGTGTGGGAATCGCACGCCATCCTGCGCTACCTGGCCGCTCGGGCGGGCCGCCCGCCCTTCTGGTCCGACGACCCGCACACGCGTTCCACCAGCGAGCGATGGATGGACTGGAGCCAGAGCACGCTGGAGCCCGAGGTCATGCTGGGGCTTTTCTGGGCGCTCGTGCGGACGCCCGTGCAGGCGCGCGACACGGCGCTCATTCGCCGCAAGCAGCTCACCAGCGCCCTGCATTTCCAGCGGCTGGATGCGATCCTCGCGCGCCAGCCCTACCTGAGCGGCGCGACCTTCGGGCTGGGCGACATCCCCGCCGGGGCGACGCTGTACCGCTACTTCGCCATGGACATCGATCGCCCGCACGTGCCGCATGTCGAGGGCTGGTACCAGCGGCTGCGGGCGCGGGCGGCCTACGCCGAGCACGTGATGGTCCCGTTCGACGAGCTGGTGGGCAAGCCCGACCGCGGGGCGCGGCTCCTCGACCTGGAGCAGGCATGAAGCGCCCCATGCTGCTGGTGCTGCACCGGGCCCAGTCCTCGCCAGGGCGGGTGGCGCGCCTGCTGCAACGCAAGGGCCATGCGCTCGACATCCGGCGTCCCCCCCTCGGCGACGCCTTGCCTGACACGCTCGACGGGCATGCCGGTGTCGTCATCTTCGGCGGGCCGATGAGTGCGAATGACCCGGACCCCTGGCTCCAGGCGGAGACCGACTGGATCTCATTGCCGCTGCGTGAGCGCGTGCCCTTCCTGGGCATCTGCCTGGGTGCCCAATTGCTCGCCCGCCAGCTGGGTGCGACGGTGAAGGGTCGGCCGGACGGGCGCGTGGAGATCGGCTACTGGCCCATCCGGGCGACGCGGGCGGGCGCACCCTTCGGTCCCTGGCCCGAACGCGTCTACCACTGGCACAGCCAGGGTTTCGAGCGCACTGCCGGCATGCAACAGCTGGCCGCAGGGGAGTTCTTCGAGAACCAGGCCATCCGATACGGAGAGACGGCCTTCGGGCTGCAGTTCCATCCCGAGGTGAGCTTCCAGACGATGAACCGCTGGGCGCAGTCCGCGCCGCACAAGCTGCAGGCCCCGGGCGCGCAGGCTTGGTCGCTCCAGCGTCAGCAGGGCGCGCGCCACGACCGGGCGGGCGCCGCCTGGCTGTCCGGCTTCCTGGACACATGGGCCGCAACCGGTTGCTGATCCCGCGGCCGCCGTGCGCCTCGGCGGTCCGGCCGCTGTCACCGGAACCAGGGAGGCCAGAGGCCCCACGGCAGCACCTCGACCTGGGTGTGCCATAAAATGCACAGGTACTCGCGTTTGCCGCGCTCCACAGGCCATTTTTTTGACCTGCATGGAGTCTTGCCAGGCGAGTCCGTGATCGCAAGCCTTTTTCGGACACTCGGACCCGCGGCGCCAGACGCCTGCGAACGGGGGCCGGCCGACCTGGAATCGCGGGGCGGTTTGCGGTGTGTCCAGCACTTTTCTCAAACGATTGCGATGCCCAATCAGCAGGCAGGCCCGCGAAAGATCCCGAGCCAGGCGCGTTCACGGCGCATGGTCGACACCATTCTCGAGGCGGCCGCCGGCGTGCTGGCCGAACGCGGCTATGCCGGCACCAGCACGAATCTGGTGGCGGAACGTGCCGGTGTGAGTGTCGGCTCGGTGTACCAGTACTTCCCGAACAAGGACTCTCTGGTCCATGCGCTGCACGAGCGCCATGCCGGGCAGATGTTCCAGGTGATCGAGGCGGTCCTGGGGACCGGCCCGCGCGTGACGCTGCGGGGTCACATCGAGGCCATCGTGCGGGCGCTGATGGCTGCCCACCTGGTCGAGCCCCGGCTGCACCGGGTGCTGGAGCAGGAGTTGCCGTTCTTTGACGTCCCCAAGGCCGACGACAGCCCCTCCGACAAAGGCATCCTCGTGCGGATCCGGCAGCTGCTGGAACTGCACCAGGCCGAGATCGTGCCGCAGGATGTCCAGCTGACCGCCTGGGTGATCCAGCGCATCCTGGAATCCATGGTGCATGCCGCGGTGCTGGAGCCGCCGCCCGGCTTCTCCATGCCCGTCATTGAACGGGCCATCGTCGACGCGGTGATGGGCTACCTCGGCGCCCGGTGATCGACCGGGCATCCGGCTTGCTGAGGGCTGGGCCGCCACGGGCGATCACGCCCAGGAGCCCCTCATGCAAGCCCACCACCGCCTGACCCTCATCGCCGCCTGCAACGCCTGCGCGGACGCCTGCGACCACTGCGCCGCGGCCTGTCTGCACGAGCCGGACCTGCCGCACCTGGCCCACTGCATCGCCATGGACATGGACTGTGCCGCCATCTGCCGCGTCACCGCGGCCTGTCTGTCCCGGCAGACGCCCTTTGCTCGCGCACTCACGGCCGCCTGCAGCCTGGCCTGCGAGGCCTGTGCCCTGGCCTGCGAGCGACATTCACACGACCATTGCCAGCGCTGTGCCGAAGCCTGCCGGCAATGTGCCAGCGAATGCCACCAGCTCGCGGCCTGAGCCCCACCGCGCCGACACCCGCGGCGGCCTCGACGCGCTCAGAACAGCATGCCCAGGACGGCCGCCTTCAGCGCCGCCTGCGTCTTGTTGGTCGAGTTGAGCTTCAGGGTCGCCTTGGCGACGTGGAAGTTGATCGTGCGCTTGGTCAGCCCGAGGATGAGGGCGATCTCGGAGGATGTCTTGCCGTCGGCGGTCCAGCGCAGGATGGTGCGCTCACGTTCGCTCAGTTGCGAGTCCGGGCGATGGAAGAGCTGGGGAAGGCGTCGCTTCAGGATGCGTTCATGCAGATGCTGGGCGAAGTTGCGCAGCTCGCCGGCCTTCTCCTCGAACTCCCCCAGCGTCACCGGGTCCTGCGCCCGGGTGAATGACATCGCCCCGATGATGCCGTGTTCGGTGCGAACGGGCAGGGTGCAGCCAAAGCGCATGCCGTGGCGATGGGCGGCGTGCCAGAAGCCGCTCAGGCCTTCGAGGTCCTCCGAGGACCACAGCCAGGGATTCCAGTCGGACTGCGCGTGCCGGATCCAGGGGTCCTGCGCGGAAAGGGACTCGCGCACATAGGCTTCCTGCCAGCCGTCCGGGGCATGACCCGCCTGAATGACGGCCGGCCGCGTCATGGGCGGGTAGATGTGGGCCAGGTAGAGGCAATGCTCGAAGCCCAGGCGGCTGGCGGCAAAAGCCATCATGTGCTCACATTCACTGCCGTCTGCCTCCATCTCATCTCGACGGCGAACGTCCATCCTTTCGATGATTCCCTGCATGTGTGACTCCCTTGTCGCTAACTTTTTTTGAGCTAATACATAACTATGTACTCGCGTTTGATGCATTCTCTGATGTCACGGTTGATGCGTCGCAGCAATTCGTATCCTTTCGTAACATAGTTGGCATTCAGCGCTTCAACATTCAATAAATTCAATGACTTATTCATGGACCGGGCTCCCGTCCCACCATGGGATGACGCCAGATTGGCCCAAAATCGCCAGGCTAAACCCCGGCAATCGCGTGGGATTCGTCTGGACATTTCTAGAATTACACGAGCAATTATTCGCAAGACCGCCGCGTGCACCAGCCCAGGGGGCGCCACGGTCCGAGGGATCCGCGGGGCACGCGTCGCCCCTCAGGCGGCGGCGTCCGCCCCTTGCAGGCAGCCGAGCAGACGGAGCTCCAGCGCGGCAGCGGATGCCTCGCTCACGGCTTCTTGCGCCACCGGGCACACGGGGGATGCCGTGACGGTGAAGTGGAAGCGGTAGTGCCAGCCGTCAATGCGCGCGGGGCGGGCACTCCAGTGCGCGATGGACAGGCCGCGCCTCGCGAATGGCGCCAGGAAGTCCACGAGCGTGCCCGTCCGCTGCGGCAGCAGGGCGGCCAGCATCAGACGGTCCGGGCGCCCCAGGGGAGGGCGGTCCCACGGGGCGATGATCCCACCGCGGATCCGTCTTGCGCCGGGCGCCGTCGTCAGCACCTGCTCGCCGACGACCTGGACCGCACCGGCGTACAGAAGGTCGTGGCTGCGGTTGACGGGTCCAGCCTCGCTGCACTCCAGCGGGAGCAGGCCCAGGGCGCAGTCGCCCGCGGCGACTGCCGCATGGACTGCGTCCAGGCTGCCGAGCCGCCGGAGCACCGTGCCGGCCCCGAACAGGGGCGGGACCAGGCCTGGCGTGACGCTTTCCGGCGGGCAGGCCACTTCGAGGGGGGCTCGTTCCGGCGGCCGCGCAGGCACTGGGTGGCCCTGGCGTGAAGCCAAGGCCCGCAGCTGCAACGAGACGCAGCTCATCGACGCTCGCCGCGGCGCGCCCTCACGCGGGAATGGCCCCATGGCGAATGCCCCCCAGGGCATCGTCCGTGACCTCGCGCCTGGCTGGCCCGGCACCTCGCGGCGTCGCGGTAGACGAGGGCGCGGCGCCGGGGCGGCTCATCTGGTTGAAGATGTTCTTGCGATGCATCTCCTCCGTGCCGCCCACGCTGGCGAAGCCCAGGGCATCGCGCATCAGCGTGGCCACCGGCCCCTCGTGATAGCCCCGGCTGCCATACAGGCGGACGAGGTCCTGCGCGCTGCGGATCAGGTCCTCGGAGCCCACCAGCTTGGCCACCGAGCAGGCCAGCAGCGCATCTGCTTCCTCGTTGAGCAGACGGCCCAGCGCGCCCAGGGCGGTCCAGCGGCTGCGCTCCATGCCGATGCGGATGTCCGTCAGGCGGCGCTGCACATACTGATGCTCCACGATGGCTTCCTGGAAGCTGTGCCGAGATTCGGCATAGCGCATGGCGTCATCGAGGAAGGGGGACACCAGGTGCGCAGCGACCAGGCCGTAGTAGGCCCGCCCCAGGGAGATGATGTCCACCAGCTGACGCAGCCCGCGCCGCGGCGCGCCCAGCACCTGGGCATGCGGAATGAAGACGTCCCGGAACGCCAGGCTGCCGGTAGGCAGGGCGGTGTTGCCCAGCTTGCGGTCTGGCGGTCCGGCGCTCAGGCCGGGGGCGCCCTGGTCCACGAACACGAGCGCCACCCCGCCCTCGGCGTCGTCATGGCGGCAGACGATCAAGGAGAAGTCCGCCATCGGCGCATGCGCGATGTTGTACTTGCTGCCGTTGAGCCGATAGCCGCCCTCGCAGGCGCTGAGGGTGCTACGGATGCTGCGGACGTCCGTGCCGGTGTTCGGCTCGGCGATGCCGGTGGCACAGAGATCGCCGCGCCGCAGTGCCGCCAGGTAGGTGCGCTGCTGCTCGGGCGAGCCATGCCGCTGCAGCGCCCGCACCATCCCGGCCTGCGCAATGATCGACAGCAGCAGCGCCGGCGCACGCAAGGTCGAGGCCAGGCCCTCCAGCGCCGCGGTGAAGTTCCACCAGGCCTCCGGGCGGGCCGTCTGCTCGACATCCGCATGGGCGATGAGCTCCCACAGGCCGGACTCCCGCAGGCGCTGCCAGCGAACGGCGTCAAAGTCGCTCGCGGACGCGTTCGGGTCGCTTCCCTCGACTGCCGATCCGGCCCCGTGAACGCTGGCCGTGGCGTGCTCGGCAAGGGGATCGTGCGCCGGCGTAAGCGCCGCCCCCAAGGCGGCGAAGCGCTCGCGCAAGGCCAGCTGGTGTGCAGACCACTGCATCATCATGGCGTGACCCCGGCGATCGTCAGACGGCACCCTGGAATTCCAGGATCTGCGACTTGAAAGAGTCCGGCACCGGCGTGGTCTTGTTGCTCTCGTAGTCGAACATCACGTGCTTGGAGTAGCCGCGCGCCACGACGGTGTCCTGGCCATCCTCGCGGTGCATGACGTGCTCGATCTCGAAGCTCTTGGTGCCGAAGCCGCTCACCCGGCTGCGCACCACCAGGCTGTCACCGAACATGGCCGGCTGCACGTACTCGCACGCCGTCTTGACCATGATGTGCGGCAGCTTCTCGTGCTTGGGCACGGCCAGCACCCTGAACATGAATTCGAGGTAGGCATGCTGCAGGTAGTCGTAGTAGACGGGGCTGCTGACATGCCCCATGGAATCCGTGTCCCGGTACTTGACCTGGATGGGGGTCTCGAAGTGCTTGATCATGGGGGCTCCTGTAGCTGGTATGGGGTGGTTGACAGGCTCGTGGCGCTGCCGGGGCAATCCCGGCACTCCGCCCGGCCTGCGGCAGTGTTGCGGCAGGGCCCCCGGGGTGGCTACTGTCACCAGTCACAGTGAGCGGGTCATGAGGCGGACGCTCCGGCGGCGCCTTGACGCCTCGGGTGGATCGCTCGCGCCGGTGCGCCCTCACGCGTCGCCCGCGAGGTGCACCGGGTCCAGCAGCTCTCGCAGCAGGGACTCGGGGAGATCGGTCGTGGACGCCGCGACGTCCAGCACCGTGCGGCCCTCGGCCCAGGCCTGCCGGGCAATGGCGGTGGCACGCGCGTAGCCGACCAAGGGATTCAGCGCCGTCGCCAGCATGGGCTGGTGCGCGAGCATGCGGCGGAGGTGCTCGCCGTTCACGCGGAAGCCGGCGATGGCCTTGTCCGCCAGCAGGGGCATCGCGTGGGACAGCAGGCCGATGCTGTCCTGCAGCGTCGCGGTCATCAGGGGCAGCATGGTGTTGAGCTCGAAGCTGCCAGACTGCCCCGCGATCGTGAGCGTGGTGTCGTGCCCCATGACCTGTGCCGCCACCATGGCCACGGCCTCCGGCACCACCGGATTGACCTTGCCCGGCATGATGGAGGAGCCCGGCTGAAGAGGCTCCAGCTCGATCTCCCCGAGCCCGGCGATCGGGCCGGAGTTCATCCAGCGCAGGTCGTTGGCGATCTTCATCAGCGTCACCGCCAGCACCTTGAGCGCGCCGGACGCGGCCACGATGTCGTCCTGTGCACTCATCAAGGCCATCGGGCGCGGCGATGGCTGCAGGACCAGGCCGGTGCGGCGCGTGAGCAGCCGGCAGGCCTCGGCAGCCATGGCCGGGTGCGCATTGACGCCCGTGCCCACGGCCGTTCCGCCCAGCGGCAGGCTTTGCAGGGCCGGCAGGACCTGGCGCAGGTGGCGCTCGGCGCTCCGCAGCTGGAAGGCCCAGGCCTCCAGCACCTGGCTGAAGCGCACGGGCAGGGCGTCCATCAGGTGCGTCCGGCCCGTCTTGAGCTCGTCGTGCACCTGCGGCGCCTTCGCCAGTACCGTGTTGCGCAGGTGGACCAGCGCCGGCAGCAGGCTTTTCTTCAGGGCGAGCGCTGCGGCCAGGCGCAGGGCGCTCGGAATGACGTCATTGCTGCTCTGGCCCGCGTTGACGTGGTCGTTGGGATGCACCGCATGGCCCGCCCGCCGCGAGGCGAGTGTCGCCACGACCTCGTTGGCGTTCATGTGCGTACTGGTCCCCGAGCCTGTCTGGAAGACATCCACCGGAAACTGCACCATCAGCGCCTCGTCGGCCTGGCTCAGGGCCTCGTCGCAGGCTTCCTCGATGGCGACGGCCAGTGCCGCGGGCAGCACCTCCAGTCCGCCATTGGCCGCGGCGGCGGCCCCCTTGATCATCAGCAGCGCCCGAATGAACGCCACCGGCAGGCGCCGGCCGCTCAGGGGAAAGTTCTGCACCGCCCGCTGCGTCTCGGCGCCATACAGCGCCTGGGCCGGCACCTCGACAGCGCCCATCGCGTCGTGCTCGAGCCGCACAAGCGGCGCGCCCGGCGGGCGAGGAGGCAGGGCGCTCATCCGCCGGCCGCCGGCGATGCGGCGCTCTCGGGGGCGGTGGTGCTCGCCGGGCCCGGCCGCAGGATGCGGTCGTCCGGCGCAAGACGGATCGGGTCCGGCATCGTCTCGACCCGCACATCGCGGGCGCCTTGGTAGGTGAGCGCCTTCATCGGGGGGCTCCCCGGTTCTCGTGGCGGCATCCACACATCATCGTCTCCAGAAGTGGTGACACCTCGGGGCAAGCGCCGTGCCTCCACCGCGTCGCCCTACGCAGCGCCGTGGCGGACCTGGCGTCGCAATTGCCCGGGACACCGGGCTGGTCGCCCCACCATGAGCAAGATCCGGACTGACGACCTGGCACCCTGCAGGACCGTGCTGCTGCTGATCGACTTCATCACCCCCCTGCGCTTCGACGGCGCGAGGCTCCGTCGCCATCCTCAAGCCGCGCCAGTCCGCCTTCCATGCCACGCCGCTGCAGATCCTGCTCGAGCGTCTCCATGGCCGCCGGCTGGTGCTGACCGGCATCGCCGCCGACAGCTGAGTGCTCTTCACCGCCATGAATGCCTACCAGCGCGGCTACTCGCGGTGGGTGCCTGGCGACTGCATGGCGTCGGAGTCCCCGGAGGTGCGGGAGCAGGCCTTGGACCAAGGCTCGGGTATTGAAGCCGGAGGTGCGGGAGACGGGGGAGCGGTGAAGGGGCGGCGATGACGCAGGTCGGGATGCGGGGCTGGGCGTCGCGCCAGTGCTTAGGGCGCTGACCAGGCTGGCTCAGCCTTGCTGATGGGCATTGGCGCGGTCGACAGGCAGGCTCCGTGTGGGTGCCGATTGCCAGAATGGCCCGTTCGGCAATGAGCCAAGCCCACGATTTGCGCGATCAACTCAGCAGCCCCGTTTGCCCTTGCCTCAAGGCGAGCCTTTCTGCACTCAAACCGCAACCTCCCCGAGCCGCGGGAAGTTGCGGAACGCGCAGGCCGTGACGATGAAGCCCCCCTCCAAACTAGCGAAAGTCAGCTCGCAGCGTCGACCGCGAGCGAACTCCTGGTTCAGCGGCTCTACCAGTGTCAGCTCCAGGCGGCCGGACTGCAGGTCCAACGACGACAGCCGTGCCGCGCTGAAGTCGAAGTAGCGCTTCACGGAGCTGAACGCGGCCTTGAAGAGGCTTTCCTTGGCAGAGAACACCACCGTTATCCTCTCGTCCAGCGACATCGGGCCAGAACAGCGTTCCAGCATGCGCGTCTCCGCGCCATCCATCGTCAACTGAAGGACTGCCGCGCGCGTCTCGTGGGAGATCACCCGCTCCACGTCAATGCCGATGCCGCTGTAGGACGGAGACGCCGCTGCCATCGCGATGCCCGTGGTGTGCGATATGCTGCCGACCAGGCCTGCCGGCCATAGCGGCTCGCGGGAGCGCCCGATCCCAACGCCCGCCGACACCAGCTGTTGCTCCACGCCGGCGCGTGCCATGGCCTGGCGCGCGGCCAGGCGTCCGAAGAAGAACTCGGCCTGGCGCTTGCGAACACTGCGGGCGATGCTGTCAGGGCAGGGGAGTCTCGCCGCGGTGAAGTGCGCCGACGTGAACATCGCCTCGTCAAAGCGCAGGACCGACAGCGCCAGGCTGCGGCCCTCCGTCAGTTCCATGTGATGGACCGATGCGCTGCGAAATGCGGCAAGCTGCTCCAGGGGTGTCGCCATTTTGAATTGCCCCGACTTCCGCGGAGGCCCGTTGGTTGAAGTCAGACGGTCACGGCATGACCCGCGCCTTGACGAGGGTGATGGGTTCCGAACTCGGCGGGCGGGCTGTAGCCCAGCGGCCCATCAGTCGGTGGTGGTTGGACCAGGCCACTCGTTCCAGCGCTGCGAGTTCCCCGGCCTGCTTGGTCTTCCACGGGCCGCACCGGTGAATGACCTTGATCTTGTGCAGCCCGTTGACGGTCTCTGCCAAGGCGTTGTCGTGGCTGTCGCCCTTGGCGCCCGCTGAGGGCTCGATGCCGGCCTCGGCCAGCCCCTCGCTGTAACGAATGGCGAGGTCGTGCGAGCCTCCGTCGGAGTGATGGATCAGGCCATCGTCTTTGCCCGGTCTGCGATCCGGTGGGCAAGGCACCGTGGGATCGGGGAAGGTGGTGCGTATCGCCTTGCCACGACACAGGCCCTGCAGCCCCGACGGGCGCATCAGCCGTTCGACGGTGCACCTCGTGTTGCGCCACCCAAGTGCGCAGCGTCCGCGGCGCGCAGCCGATCTTGCCGGCGATGGATTCGATGGCCGCCACTGTGACGGATGCTCCCCGCGATGCTCCAGCACCATGCGCACGGCACGCTCGCGGACCTCAGGGGAAACCTTCGGGGATCTCTTCATGGCGCCATTCTCCAGAGTTGCAGCCTCCGCGAAAGTGGGGGAGCGGTTCAACAGAAATTTATGTGGCAGCCTCTGTAAGCTATTTCTATATATTTCTCCGTTTTGATGATCTACGCTGCCTGCCCGGTGTAGAGCTCGTAATCCGCATTGCATATGCGTGGTTTTACATTGGTGTCATAGAGTTGGCCGCAAGCCCTGGCCCTGCTGGGTGGCCAATGACAGATCAGTTCAAAACCACTGGATCAGCAAGCTCACGAGGTTGCTCCGCCCAAGTCTGTAAGGGATTGAATGGTTTGCTATTCGCCCGACTAAAGTACAGCAGATCGTAAGGGAACACCCTTGGGAGCGATGTTCTTGTGCCATAGTGCACTCTTCTTGTGCTGTTTGGCCGACATCGGCTTGCACGGACGGCACGCACCTCGGTTGGCCGGGGTGATGCAAGGAGCCTGGGTGAGGCTTCTTTGCGTTGCCGAGCTCTGCGCATCAATATGAATCGCAGAGTTTTGAAAATGGTTTTCACAAAAAATTGAAACAACGGCGCGCGGAATTTATACGTCCGTAGCGTCTGTGATGCTAGATTGAGGCGAGGGATCGCACGGCGTATTTGGTATTCATAGAAGGTAGTGCGATTGGCAGGAGGGGCTCGAAATCCATTTGTTTTGGATTTTGGTAACAATGGTGGCCGGCAGTCGTTGATATTGAATTTCTCGCGATGCCATCCAGACATTGTTTAGCCATCAGGCGATGTGAATGACCGGCTGCCTGGAGATGGTAGTTACCGATTCCCATCGCGGCGCCATTTGGCGCAGTTCAATCACTTATTCAATGCTGACTTGACGCATTTCTGCGTCGAGCGGTGAGCTCGTCCTATTTCCAGTGGCTCACCGGGTCGTCCTGGCGGCGGCTTCATCAACAAAGCGGGATGCATCGTCATGTCCAATGATCAGGGACTGCTTTTTGTTCACGCCGCATGCGTTCAGCCGGCTTCAACGGCTCCTGCGGTCACCTTGCCCCTGACCGGGGCTCAGCGGGATATCTGGGTCGAGCAGAACATCTATCCAGGTATGCCCCTGTACAACATTGGCGGGCGCCTGCTGATCAGCGGGCCACTGGATCCTGACCGCCTGGAGCGAGCGTTGCAGCGCCTGCTTCAACGGCACGATTCGCTCCGCACGGTCTTGATTCCCCCCACCCAGCCAGGCGATGTGGCACAGCAGGCCTTGGCGCCGGAGCTGGAGGTACCGCTGGTAGTCCACGACTTGCGCCACGTGGCCGACGCGGAGGCAAGGGTCCAGACGCTCATCAGTGAGCAGTTTGCGCAGGCCTTCGTGCTCTATGGTCGAGCACTTTGCCGGTTTTCACTGATCCAGGTGAGTGATCGCCGCAGCTACTTTGTCGACACCTATCACCACCTCATTACCGACGGCTGGGGGGTGTCCTTGCTGCATCGATCACTGGCGGACATCTACAACGCAGACGAGCAGGCCAGTGATGCCGCGCCCTCCTATGCCGACTACGTTCGGGACGACCAGGAGTTTCAAGCGTCAGCGTCGCATGGCAAGCAGCTGCAGTATTGGCAGGACAAGTACGCGGTTCCGGTCGAGCCCATTCTCGAACCGAAGGCCGTCCTGGATGGCTCGCCACAACCCAGCACGTGTCATCAAGCCTTCATAGAACGGCCGCTGTACCAACGAATTAGCTCAGTGGCATCGTCAAAAGGGGTATCCACATTTCAATGGCTGCTGGCGTCGATCTGCGTGCTTCTCGGATCTGTCACGCAGCGCCAGCGCTTTGCAATTGGCTTGCCCATCGTCAATCGCGGCCATGCCAAATGGAAGGCCTGCAGCGGCCTGTTCGTCGGAGTCAACCCACTGTTGGTGGAATTGGATGCCGAGCAGTCTTTTGACGGATTGGTGACCCAGCTGGCACGAAGCCTGAAGCAGGACTATCGAAATCAGCGAATTGCCATCGGAGAGCTGCAACGAAGCTCGACGGCGAAGAATGGTGAGCGGCGCATATTCGATGTCAGCCTGTCTTACGAGCAGCATAGTCATGATGTGCATTTCGGCGAAAGCCCGGCCAGCTTCAAGGCTCAGCTGAATGGCTGGCAGCAGACGCCGCTAACCCTGTTCATCCGGGACTTTCACGAGCAGGCCGATGTGGAGCTGGACTGGGTCTACAACACGGCCTGGTTTGACGAACGGACGATCGATACGCTGGCCCAACGGTGGCATCACCTCCTGCCCCAGCTGCTGGATCGGTCTGAACTGCCATTGAAGGAGGTCTCGACTCTCCTGCCGTCCGAACGCCTCGTGCTCGGCGAGTGGCATGCGAAAGCGGTCCATCCCCTGGTGGGCCCCGAGGACGTGCTGGCCCGGGTGCAGGCGCGGGTGCAGGAGACGCCCGAGGCGATCGCGTTGGAGCAGGGAGATCAGCGGCTGAGCTATGCGCAGCTGCTGGTGCAGACGCAGGCCCTGGGCGGCTGGCTGGCGTCGCAGGGCGTGGGCGAGGAGGACCGCGTGGCGGTGTGCGTGCCGCGCTCGATGGCGTGGGTGCAGGCGCTGCTGGGGGTCTGGCAGGCGGGGGCGGGCTATGTGCCGCTGGACCCGCAGTGGCCGGACGCACGACTGGCTCAGACGCTGCAGGACTGCGCGCCCAAGGCGATTCTGACGCTGGGAGCGGCCCAGCAGGAGCGGCTGCGCCAGCTCAGCGCGCAGGCGGAAGTGCCCGTGCTGGACCTGCAGCAGCCGCTGCCGGCCAGCCCTGCGCTGGACCTGGAGCTGGATCTGACGCCGCAGCGCCCGACCTCACGCCTGGCCTACGTGATCTACACCTCAGGCTCCACCGGGGTACCCAAGGGCGTCATGGTGGAGCAACGCCAGCTGGCGCAGCTGGTGCAGTGGCATGTGAGCAGCTTCGGGCTGGGCGCAGGCCATCGCAGCGCGCTGACCGCCGGGGTGGCCTTCGATGCCAGCAGCTGGGAGCTGTGGGTGGCGCTGGCCAGCGGGAGCACGCTGGTGATCCCGCCCCTGACCGAGCAGGGCGAGGGGCTGGACGCGGGGGCGCTGCTGCAGTGGTGGCGCAGCCAGCGGCTGGACAGCAGCTTCCTGGTGACGCCGCTGGCGGAGCTGGCGCTGGTCGAGGGGCCGCTGCCCCAGGGCCTGCGCACGCTGCTGACCGGCGGCGAGCGGCTGCGCCGGGTGCCGGTCACGCTGCCGCCAGGACTGAGGCTGGTGAACAACTACGGCCCGACGGAGACCACGGTGGTGGCCAGTTCCGGCGTGCTGGAGGCGGGGCAGGAGTCGCCGGACATCGGCGCGGCCATCGCCAACACGCGGCTGTATGTGCTGGATGCACAGCAGCGCGAGGTGCCGCTGGGCGCGGTGGGTGAGCTGTACATCGGCGGCGCCAGCGTGGCGCGGGGCTACCTCGGGCGGCCGGAGCTGACGCAGGAGCGCTTCCTGGTCGATCCCTTCGTGCAGGATGGATCGGGGCGGATGTACCGCACCGGCGACCTGGTGTGCTGGCTGGAAACGGGCCGCTTGGCCTTCGTCGGGCGTAACGACGAGCAGGTGAAGCTGCGCGGCTACCGCATCGAGCTGGGCGAGATCGAGGCCCGCCTGCTGGCGCAGCCCGGCGTGCGCGAAGCCGTCGTGCTGGCCCGAGAGGACGAGCCGGGGCTCAAGCGCCTGGTGGCGTATGTGGTGCGAGATGCGGCGCCGAACACGGCGCAAGGCGCGACGCAGGATGTTGCGCAGGACAGTGAGGGCGACGACACCCTGGCCATGGACACCCTGCGCCAGGCGCTGACCCAGGAGCTGCCGGGCTACATGGTGCCCAGCGCCTTCGTGCTGCTTCCCTCGCTGCCGCTGACCCCCAATGGCAAGCTGGACCGCCGCGCACTACCGGCCCCGGACCTGCAGGCGCTGGCCGCTCGGAGCTACGAGGCCCCGCAAGGCGAGCTGGAAGAACAGCTGGCCGCGCTGTGGGCCGAGGTGCTGCAGCTGCCGCGCGTAGGCCGGCACGACAACTTCTTCGAGCTGGGCGGTCACTCGCTGCT
>NZ_JASVDS010000005.1 GCF_030285365.1 Roseateles subflavus
CCAATGCGGCCTTCGGCGCAGCGTCAGCCCCTCAGCCGCACGCCCGCCTCGTCCGCGGCCACCTGGCCCGTCTTGGTCAGACCCACCACCAGGCCCTGCGCCCAGCGTGCTGCGTCTGGCTCGTAGACTTGCGCTGCCGCCGGCTCTGGGCTGGCGCCACCCAGGCTACCGGTTTGCCTGCGTATCGATTGCAGGGCGGCACAGCCGCCCTGGGCCAGGGCGCTTGTGGTGGGCGCTCCCTGTGAGGCGGCCCGATGGCCGTCTCCGAGCCCGGCATTTCATCCTGCAGGAGCGCAGGTCACGCAGCCATGACTGCGCTTCGTCGCTTTGTGCTGGCACGAGGCGCTATGACTTCAGATACTGTGAGCACACAATCTGACAGGGCTGGTGGGATCCTATGAACCAAGTGCAGCAAGCCAAAGGCACGGGCCGCATCCGCGCAACGCTGGCGTTGGCCGCGATGGCGGTGCTGGTCTTGTTCACGCCCGCTCAACCTGCAGACGCCAGCGAAGTCGTCAAGCTGACGCGGCTGGTGCTCACCGGCAAGCGCTCGGTCGATGCGAACAAGACGCTCCCGGCCCCTGCGCCGGTCGAGCGCCTGCCCAAGGTCAGCATCGACGGCTTGCGGATGGATGAGAATCCCACCCAGGTGGCCGGTCAACTGCGCGCTGGCAGCCGCCCGAGCTGACCTCATCCCGCCGCTCGCTGAATTGGCGCAACTGCGGTCGGCGGACGGTGCTGAACGCCGAGATGCTCAACGACGGTCAGGACCCGCTACAGTGTCGGGCTCCGTCCTTGTCACCTACGCCTGATGCCCAAGCTTTCTTCCCTGCCCGCTGTCCAACTGTCCGGTAGCGCCGCAACGGCCGCCGAGGACGCTGCCCGGCCGGGGCCCAGCAGTGCAGAGAAGTTCCTGGTATCGGTCGGGGCGTCCTCCATCGATGGTCTGGGCGTTTTCGCCGCCGAGCCGATTCCGGCCCGGCGCAAGATCGGTGAGATGCGGGGCGAGGTGATTTCCGTGCGAGAGGCCCGCCGGCGGATCAAGGGCAGGGCGCGGATTCACATGGTGGAGGTGAGCGAGCGCAGCGCCATCGACGCCACGACGTCGGACGGCCCCCTCCGCTACATCAATCACTCCTGTGCCCCGAATGCGGTGCTCCGCATTCGCCAGGGGCGGGCCGAGTTCTACGCCATGCGCGACATCGAGCCCGGCGAGGAATTGACGGCGGATTACGGCGAGAGCCACCACGAGGGCCGCCTGCGCTGCGGCTGCGGCGCGCCGAACTGCAAAGGTCGGCTCTAACCTGCCGTCAACCGCAGGCGTGCGCCTGTCAGCGTGCCTGGCCCTGGGTCAGGATGCGCAGGTCTTGTGCCGCGTAGAGCGCGTCGTCGATGAGTGCGGCCACGGGGATACGGAGCGGCTCGTCATAGGCCTGCTGAAGATAGGCCTGCAAGGTCGCCCCTGGGCCCAGCGTCAGCGCACGAACCACCGCCAGCAGTTCCGCGGCTTCGTGTCCAAGGGTCTGATCGCGGGCCGCGTCCACAAAGCCGCTGGCCCAGGCTCGCGCCGCTTCCGGTACCCCGCCGCTCGAAGCGGGGCGGTCCGGGAGGTGGTGCGCCCATGGCAGAGCGTCGGCAACCGGCAGGGCGTCGGGATCCTGCGTCAGGACGGCGCCGTCCAGGCGCTCTTGCAGGAGTTGCCAGTACTCTTCGACGCCTCCCATGAACTCGTCGAGCAGTTCCTGCTCCATCAGCGCTTCGGACCAGGACTCGCCCCAGTGTGCATCCATGGCGCCCACCGGCTCCTCGGCCCCGAGCACGCAGAGCGCGCCGCAAAGCCATCCCGCAAAGTAGTCGGCCGAAAGCCGCTCGGCGCCTGGCACGCCAGGCAGCAGTGCCAGCAGGGATTCCAGGCGATTCTGTTCGAGGGGAAAGGTCATGACGGAATGAGGCGAGGGTGAACAGGGACCGGCACTGAGGCAGGGGTGAGGGCCACGCCTCTGGCGCGGCGATGGGCGTCAACAAAAAGGGGTCTCGCAAGAGACCCCCGGGGTGCCGACATGGGCAGGTGACGCCGACTCAGAGCCGTTCCGCGACCCAGGCCTGCACGCTGGCCAGAGCGGCCGGCAGGGACTTGGCGTCCGTGCCACCAGCCATGGCCATGTCAGGCTTGCCGCCACCCTTGCCGCCGACTTGCTGGGCCACGAAATTGACCAGTTCGCCGGCCTTGACCTTGCCCGTGCTGTCGCTGGTGACACCCGCCGCCAGCTGCACCTTGTCGCCATCGACGGCGGCCAGCACGATGGCTGCGGTCTTCAGCTTGTCTTTGAGCTTGTCCATGGTCTCGCGCAGGGTCTTCGCATCGGCGCCCACCAGCGTTGCCGCCAGCACCTTCAGGCCCTTCACGTCGACTGCCTGCGTCAGCAGCTCATCGCCCTGGGCGGATGCCAGCTTGCTCTTGGCAGCGGCCAGCTCCTTCTCCAGGCTGCGGACCTGGTCCAGCACGCCCGCCACCCGGTGTGCCAGCTCCGCCGGGGCGGCCTTCAGGCTGCCGGCCAGGCCGTTCACCGTGTCTTCCAGCGACTGCAGGTAGGCGAGCGCGTTGTCGCCCGTCACGGCTTCCACGCGACGCACGCCTGCGGCCACGCCGCTTTCCGCCACGATCTTGAAGAGGCCGATGTCACCGGTGGCCTTCACGTGCGTGCCGCCACACAGCTCCTTGGAGCTGCCGATGCTCAGCACACGCACCGTCTCGCCGTACTTTTCGCCGAACAGCATCATGGCGCCGCTCTTCTGGGCATCGTCCAGGGCCATCACCTCGGCCTTGGCCCCGGCGTTGGCCAGGATCTCGGCGTTGACGATGGCCTCGACCTTGCGGATCTCCTCGGCCGTCATCGGCGCGTTGTGCGCGAAGTCGAAGCGAGTGCGCTCGGCGTTGACCAGCGAGCCCTTCTGCTGCACGTGCGCGCCCAGCACTTCGCGCAGGGCCTTGTGCATCAAGTGGGTGGCGCTGTGGTTGCGGACGGTCTTCGCGCGGGCCTCGGCATGGACCTGGGCCTTGAAGCCGTCCCCGACCTTGACCGAGCCTTCCATGACGCGGCCGTGGTGGCCGAACACGTCGGCCTGGATCTTCAGGGTGTCTTCCACCACCACGCGGGTGCTGGCGTTGCGCAGCTCACCGCTGTCGCCTGCCTGGCCCCCGCTCTCGGCGTAGAAGGGCGTGTGGTCCAGCACGATGACGGCGTCGTCGCCGGCCTTGGCCTCCTGCACGGACACGCCATCCACATAGACGGCCGTGACCTTGCTGCTCTCGCAGACCAGGTGCTCGTAGCCGTGGAAAGCGGTGGCCGCGCCGGTGTACTCCAGGCCCTGGGCCATCTTGAACTTGCCGGCCGCGCGAGCCTGCTCGCGCTGCTTGTTCATGGCGGCATCGAAGCCGGCCTGGTCGACGGTCACGCCGCGCTCGCGGCAGACGTCGGCCGTCAGGTCGACCGGGAAGCCATAGGTGTCGTGCAGCTTGAAGGCGGTGTCGCCATCGAACTGCCCCTCGCCCTTGGCCAGCGCCGCCTCGAGGATCTCCATGCCGTTGGCGATGGTCTGGAAGAAGCGCTCTTCCTCCTGGCGCAGCACTTCGGTCACGCGGGCCTCGGCCTGGCGCAGCTCCGGGTAGGCCTCGCCCATCTGGCGGACCAGCTCGGCGACGATCTTGTGGAAGAAGGGCGTGCGGGCGCCCAGCTTGTAGCCGTGGCGGATTGCGCGGCGGGCGATGCGGCGCAGCACATAGCCGCGGCCTTCGTTGCCCGGGATCACGCCGTCCACGACGGTGAAGCTGCAGGCGCGGATGTGGTCGGCGATGACCTTCAGCGAAGCGCTGCTCTTGTCGCAATCGCCGGCGCCGGCGCCGTCCACGGCAGCCTTGGCCGCGGCCAGCAGGGCGACGAAGGTGTCGATCTCGTAGTTCGAGTGCACATGCTGCAGCACGGCCGCAATGCGCTCCAGGCCCATGCCGGTGTCCACCGAAGGCTTGGGCAGCGGGTGCATCACGCCGTCTTCCGTGCGGTTGAACTGCATGAAGACGTTGTTCCAGATCTCGATGTAGCGGTCGCCGTCTTCATCGGGGCTGCCGGGAGGGCCGCCGGCGACGTCCGAGCCGTGGTCAAAGAAGATCTCGGTGCAGGGGCCGCAGGGGCCGGTGTCGCCCATCATCCAGAAGTTGTCGGACATGTAGCGGCCGCCCTTGTTGTCACCGATGCGCACGATGCGCTCGGCGGGCACGCCCACCACCTTGTTCCAGATCTCGTAGGCCTCGTCGTCCTCGGAGTAGACGGTCACCCACAGCTTGTCGGCCGGCAGCTTGAAGTGCTGGGTCAGCAGCTCCCAGGCGTAGCTGATGGCGTCCTTCTTGAAGTAGTCGCCGAAGCTGAAGTTGCCCAGCATCTCGAAGAAGGTGTGGTGGCGCGCGGTGTAGCCGACGTTGTCCAGGTCATTGTGCTTGCCGCCGGCGCGGATGCACTTCTGGGCCGTCGTGGCGCGGCTGTAGGCGCGCTTGTCGAAGCCGAGGAACACGTCCTTGAACTGGTTCATGCCCGCGTTCGTGAACAGCAGCGTGGGGTCGTCCCCCGGCACCACGGGGCTGGAGGCGACGATCTGGTGTCCCTTGGATTCGAAGAACTTCAGAAAGGTCTGGCGAATGTCTGCTGCTTTCATGCGGCCACTTTCATTGCGGGCGTGGGCCCGGGGCAAGGGCGTCGGCGACGCGGTAAATACTTGATTTTTGGGGATTTTTGATTATAGGGGCGGGCATTGCCCGAGGGGACTTTGCGGGCGGGGTAGAGTGCTGTCTCCACACCCCCCATATCCGGAGTTCTCAATGGACAGCAAGACCCCCGCCCTGGCCGCCCTGGACGATGCCAGCCTGTTGCGCCAGCAAGGGCTGATCAACGGCGAGTGGGTGGGCGGTGAATCGCGCTTTGGCGTGACGGACCCGGCCACCGGGCAGTTGCTCGCCGAGGTGGCGAATCTGGGTGCGGCCGAGGCGGGCGCGGCCATCAATGCCGCCCAAGCGGCTTGGCCGATGTGGCGCAGCAAGACCGCCAAGGAGCGTGCAGCGATCCTGATGCGCTGGTACCAGCTGATGCTGCGTCACGCCGACGATCTCGCCCGCATCATGACGGCCGAGCAGGGCAAGCCGCTGGCGGAGGCCCGCGGCGAGGTGGTCTACGGTGCGAGCTTCCTCGAATGGTTCGCGGAGGAGGGCAAGCGCGTCTACGGCGAGACCATTCCCACGACGGACAACAACAAGCGCTACCTCGTCATCAAGCAGTCCATGGGCGTTTGCGCGGCCATCACGCCCTGGAACTTCCCCATCGCCATGATCACCCGCAAGGTGGCACCGGCCCTGGCGGCCGGATGCACGGTCGTGATCAAGCCGGCCGAGGCCACGCCGCTGTCGGCGCTGGCCGTCGCGGAGCTGGCCCAGCGTGCGGGTCTGCCGGCGGGCGTGCTCAACGTCGTGACGGCCGATGCGCAGCGGTCCATCGAGGTCGGGCAGGTGCTCTGCGAGAGTGATGTGGTGCGCCATCTGTCCTTCACGGGCTCCACCGAGGTCGGCCGCATCCTGATGCGCCAGTGCGCGCCCACGGTGAAGAAGCTGTCGCTGGAGCTCGGCGGCAACGCGCCCTTCATCGTGTTCGACGATGCCGACCTCGACGCCGCCGTGGAGGGGGCCATGGCCAGCAAGTACCGCAATGCCGGTCAGACCTGCGTGTGCGCCAACCGCCTGTACGTGCAGCGTGGCGTATACGACGCCTTCCTCGAGAAGCTGGCCGCCAAGGTGGGCGAGCTGAAGGTGGGCAATGGCTTCGAACCGGGCGTGAACCTCGGCCCGCTGATCGACGGTGATGCCATCGCCAAGGTCGAGAGCCACGTCGCCGATGCCCTGGCCAAGGGCGCCCGTCTGATGGCGGGTGGCTACCGTGCCGAGGGGCTGGGCTCCGAGCAGTTCTATGCGCCGACCCTGCTCGCCGACGTGCGCGCGGACATGCTGTGCGCCCGCGAGGAGACCTTCGGGCCGGTCGCTCCCGTCTTCTGCTTCGACACCGAGGCCGAGGTCATCGAGGCCGCCAACGCCACCGAGTTCGGTCTGGCCAGCTACTTCTACAGCCGCGACATCGGCCGCATCTTCCGCGTCGGCGAGGCGCTGGAGTACGGCATGGTGGGCGTCAACACGGGCCTGATCTCCACGGCGGAAGTGCCCTTCGGTGGCGTGAAGCAGTCCGGCCTCGGACGCGAAGGCGCCCACCAGGGCATCGACGACTACGTGGAGATCAAGTACCTCTGCCTGGGCGACATCCAGCGCTGAGGTGGCTCACGGCAGCCCCTGACGCTTGGCGATGGCAGGCGTCGGGGAGGGGATGCGTTGAGGTGTGCGGTGGGGTGGAGCGGGTGATGGGAATCGAACCCACGTATCGAGCTTGGGAAGCTAGCGTTCTACCATTGAACTACACCCGCTGAGGTGTGGGCCGCATCGCACCGGGCGATGGGTTGGCGGCGATTATAGGCAGGTTCGCGCGCAGTTCAGGCGAACTGTCCGGGCAACGGCGGTGCCGACCCGAGTGCAGACGCCAGCACCGCGGCTTGCGGGCCGAAGGCGTAGGCGTCCATGCCCAGGCAGCCGAAGGTGACGCTCTCGTGGAGGCGCATGGCCCCTGACGCCACCCCGCCCGCGCCCGCTGCAATGAACCAGGGCAGCAGATGCTCGTCTGTCGGATGCATGTCCACGGCATGCGGCGCCTGGCGCCGGTAGTCCATCAAGGCGGACCAGTTCCCCGCCGCGGCCTGCGCGGCCCACCAGTCGCGGAAGGCGCGTGATTCGGAGATCTCCGGCGCGTCAAAGGCCGCACCGCCCTGGAAGACGCGTCGCAGGTTGTGGGTGATGCTGCCGCTGGCCATGACGAGCACGTCCCGCTCGGTCCACGGCGCCAGGGCCTCGCCCAGGGCCCAGAGCTCCTCGGGCCGCGCCTGCGGCGAGAAGCACAGCGGCAGGACGGGGATGTCGGCCTCGGGCACCATGTAGCGCAGAGGCGTCCAGATGCCATGGTCCAGGCCGGACATGGCCTGGGTCTGGAGCATCTCGGGCAGGGCCTGCTGCAGCTCGGCGGCCAGATCGACGGCGCCGGGGGCGTCGTAGCGCAGCTCGTACAGCGCCGGGTCGAAGCCGCCGAAGTCGTAGACGGCATGCTGCTGTGGGGCCACCAGCAGCACGGGGCGCCGCGCGAGGCTGTGGGCTGACACGGCCAGGATGGCGCGCGGTCGTGGCAGCGCTCCCCGCCCGAACTGGGCCCCCAGGGCTGTCATGAACGCTCCGGCCGCACCAGGCTGAATCGCCGTCATGGGCGAGCCGTGCGACAGGAACAGCGGAGGAAGGGCAGTGGCGCGAGTCATGGATGCATTGCAGCAGAGCGAGCGCCGCACAAGGCTGAGGGGACTTGCATGCAGGGTTCAAAAGCATTGGATATCCGCCTTTACAGTGCGGCATGGATTCATCGACCGCATCGGAGCGCAGCCCGGCTGCTGCGCCTGTTCAACACCCGGCACCTCCCTCGGTGCTCGTGCTGGCCTGGCGGCAGCTCTGGCGTGACTGGCGGGCCGGCGAGCTGCGCCTGCTGAGCCTGGCGCTGGTGCTGGCCGTCGCGGCCGTGACGGCGGTGGGCTTCCTCTCGGAACGCATGGAGGCCGGACTCAGGCGCGATGCGGCGCAGCTGCTGGGCGGCGATGCCCTGGTGGCCTCGGACCGCCCCATCCCGCCCTCGCTCCAGTCGATGGCGGAGACGCTGGGCCTGCGCCGGATGCACAGCGTGACCTTCCCGAGCATGGCGCGCGCCGCCAGCGGCAACACGCGCCTGGTGACGGTGAAGTCGGTCTCGGCCAGCTATCCGCTGCGGGGTCAGGTCTTGCTGGCGGACGGTCGTCGCGTGGGGGCCCCGGCCCCGGGCGAAGTCTGGGTCGATGCGCCGGTCCTCGACGCCCTGGACCTCGCCGTCGGCAGCCCGCTGCTGCTGGGTGACAGCTCACTGAAGGTGGCGGGCGTGATCCTCAACGAGCCGGACCGTGGTGCCGGCTTCCTGAGCTTCGCGCCTCGGCTGATGCTCAACGAGGCGGATCTGGCGGCCACCGGTCTGGTGCAGCCGAGCAGCCGCGTGACCTACCGCATGGCCGTGCTGAGTCCCGCCGCAGACGGGGAGGCCGCCGCCCGCTTCATGAAGGACGCGGCGCGCCTGATCGAGGGCCAGGGGCTGCGAGGCCTGCGTCTCGAGAACCTCGAATCGGGTCGCCCGGAAATGCGCCAGACGCTGGATCGCGCCAGCCTCTTCCTGCGCTTGGTGGCCATGCTCGCGGCCTTGCTCGCGGCCGTGGCCATCAGCCTGGCCTCGCGAGACTTCGCCCTTCGTCACCTGGACGACTGCGCCATGCTGCGCGTGCTGGGCCAGTCGCAGGCGCGCATCGCGCGGCTGCATGTGCTCGAGTTCGCCATGGCGGGCCTCGCGGCCAGTGCGGTGGGCGTGCTGGGCGGCCTGCTGCTGCATGAGGTCTTCGTGCGGCTGCTGGCCGGGCTGATGTCGGTGAGCTTGCCGCCGCCGGGCTGGGGCACCGCGGCGGGTGGCATGGGGCTGGGGCTGAGCCTGATGCTGGGCTTCGGACTCGGGCCGGTGCTGCAGCTGGCCTCGGTGCCGCCGCTGCGGGTGCTGCGTCGCGACCTCGGCGGCGTGCGCATGGCCTCCGGCCTGGTGCTGGTGGCGGGACTGGCCGGCTTTGCCGGGTTGCTGGCGCTGGTCGCCGGAGACTGGAAGCTCGGGCTGGGCACGGCAGGCGGATTCGCCCTGGCGCTGGGCGTCTTTGCCCTGGGCGCCTGGCTCGTCCTGCGGCTGCTGCGCCGCGCCGTCCCGCAGGCGGGGGCGCCTCGCTGGCTGGCGCTGGCCACGCGGCAGATCAGCGCCCGGCCGGGCTTTGCCGTGGTGCAGGTGTCGGCCCTGGGCATCGGCCTGCTGTCGCTGGCGCTGCTGCTCCTGCTGCGCACCGATCTCATCAACAGCTGGCGCGCTGCCACGCCCAGGAATGCCCCGGACCGCTTCGTCATCAACATCCAGCCGGAGCAGGCGCAGGCCTTCCGCTCGACGCTGGATGCCGCTGGCGTGACGGGCTATGACTGGTACCCCATGATCCGCGGCCGCCTCGTCACCCTCAACGGCGCGGCCGTGAAGCCGGAGCAGTTCAAGGAGGAGCGCACCCAGCGGCTGGTGGAGCGGGAGTTCAATCTGAGCCACAGCGATGCGCTGCCTCCGCACAACCAGCTCGCCCAGGGCACGTGGGTCGCGGACGAGGCGGATGGCCTCAGCGTGGAGCAGGGCCTGGCGCGGGACCTTGGCCTCAAGCTGGGCGACCGCCTGGGCTTCGATGTGGCGGGGCAGACGGTCGAGGCGCGCATCACCAGCATCCGCAAGCTGGACTGGAGCTCGATGCGGGTGAACTTCTTCGTGCTCTTCCCCCAGCGGGAGATGGCGGATCTGCCGCGTAGCTACATCACCGCCTTCCGCGCCCCTGCGGCGGCCAAGGCCCTGGACAAGCAGCTCGCCCGCGACTTCCCCAACATCACGGCGGTCGATGTGCGGGCCCAGCTCGACCAGGTGCAGCAGGTGCTGGATCAGGTGGCCTCGGCCGTGCAGGTGCTCTTCGTGTTCACGCTGGCCGTTGGCCTGATCGTGCTGCTGACCGCCGTGAGCAGCACGCGCGAGGCTCGCATGCGGGAGTTCGCCCTCATGCGGGCGCTGGGCGCGGGTTCGGGTCTGCTCGGGCGTGTGCAGCGGGCTGAACTGCTGGGCCTGGGGCTGCTGGCCGGCGTGCTGGCCGGTGGGGCGGCCCTGCTCATCGGTGCCGTGCTGGCGGCCAAGGTATTCGACTTCAGCTGGACACTCAATCCCTGGCTGGTGCCGGCCAGCGGCCTCGCCGGCGCCCTGCTGGCCTGGCTTGCGGGGTGGTGGGGTCTGCGGGGCGTGCTGAGCAAGCCCGTGATGCAGAGCCTGCGTCTGCGCGATCTCACCTGAGTGCGCACCGGGCGCTCACCCGTGCGCTGACCTGGGCGATCGTGACGGAGCGCACGGACGCACGCTCGCACACGCACACGCACCTGCCGGCCGAGACGAAGGGTGCCCTCCGGGGGGGCGCGGCGGGCGCTGGGGCCGGCCACGGGTTCAGCGCCCGCGCCGCACTCGGCTGGACGGCTTGCGACTGCGCGCGTGATCCTGAACGCTGCCCTGGGCCCTCACCGGGTTGCTCACCGGGCTGCTCGTCCGGTCGATCGTGAATGAGCGCGCTCGCCTTCGCCGGCCGGAATGAAAGACGCCCCCGAGCCGGTGGGCCACGGGGGCGAGCGTCGAAGGGGCGCGGCGGGCGCTTGGGCAGGCCTCGGGCTCAGCGCCCGCGCCGCCTTCAGAAGGACTGCCAGTCGTCGTCGGCGCCGGCCTTCGGTGCCGGGCTGCTGGCAGCGGGCGCCGGGCTCGGGCTGGCCATGGGCGCCGGCTTGGGCGCTGCAGGGCGGGGTGCCGGGCGCGGTGCAGCGGCCATCGGTGCGCTGCTGCCCATGCCGGTGCTCATGCTCTTTCGCGGCTTGGCCACATAGGCCTTCTGCTGACGCTCCTCCTCGCCGAGGCGGAACACCGACACCACCTCCGTGAGGCGCACGGCCTGGTCCTTGAGGCTTTCCGCGGCGGCGGCGGATTCCTCCACCAGGGCCGCGTTCTGCTGCGTCATCTGGTCGAGCTGCACGACGGCGCCATTGACCTGTCCGATGCCCTGGCTTTGCTCGGCCGCGGCCGCGGTGATCTCGCCGATGATGTCCGTGACACGCTGCACGCTGGAGACGATGTCCGTCATCGAGGCACCGGCAGCCTGCACGAGGCGGGAGCCGGCTTCCACGCGGTCCACCGACGCGCCGATCAGCGCCTTGATCTCCTTGGCGGCCTCGGCGCTGCGCTGCGCGAGGCTGCGCACTTCAGAGGCCACCACCGCGAAGCCGCGACCCTGCTCGCCCGCACGGGCGGCCTCCACGGCGGCGTTCAGCGCCAGGATGTTGGTCTGGAAGGCGATGCCGTCGATCACGCCGATGATGTCGTTGATCTTCTTCGAGCTGGTGTTGATCTCCTCCATCGTGGAGACCACCTGGGACACCACGTCACCGCCCTTGGCCGCGGCGTCGCTGGCGGACGAGGCGAGCTGGTTGGCCGTCGTCGCGGCGTCGGCCGTCTGACGCACCGTGCCGGTCAGCTCTTCCATCGAGGAGGCCGCCTGCTGCAGGTTGGACGCGGTCTGCTCGGTACGCTGCGACAGGTCCTGCGCACCGACGGCGATCTCGCTGGACGCCGTCGAGATGGAGTTGCTCGCGGACCGGACGTCGATGAGGATGTCCTGGATCTTCTTGGCAAAGAGGTTGAAGGACGAGGCGATCCGGGCGATCTCGTCATTGCCGTGCTCCGGCAGGCGCTGCGTCAGGTCGCCACCCCCGGCGCTGATCTCGTCCAGCGCGGCGCGCACGCGGTCCAGGCCGCCCATGGTCTGGGTGATCGCCCCGGCGATGACTGCTCCGGAGAGCGCCACCATGATGACCAGGATGATGGCCGCGGCACGCAGCAGCGAGCTCAGCGAGGCGAGCGCCTCGGAGCGGTCGGCGGCGAGCACGAGCGTCCAGTTGGTGTCGGGGATGGGCACGCCGCGCAGCAGGTAGGTGCCGTCGCCGATGGCGGCCTCGACCCAGCCGCCGCCGGCCGTCTGCGCCGCCTTCAGCGCATTGCCGTCCAGGGCAGGGGAGAGCGTCGTGGCCGGCTTCAGGGCCAGCTTCGCATCCGGGTGCGCAATGATCTTGCCGTCCTTGTCCACGAGGAAGGCAAAGCCGTTGGGGGTCGGCTTGATGGCCTTGACGGTCACCACCACGTCCTCGAGGAAGACGTCGGAGGCCACGACGGCCTTGGTGCCGCTACCGTCCTTGATGGCCGCGGCGAAGGTCACCACCAGCTGCTGCCGTGCCGCGTCCATGTAGGGCTCGGTCAGGATCGGTCCGCTCGCGGCCGCGGCCTGGGTGTACCAGGGCCGCCCGGTGGGGTCATAGCCGGCCGGCAGGTTCTGCGGCGTGTTGAAGGCGATGCGCTTGTCCGCGAAGCCGACGTAGGCCGCGTCCAGGCGCCCGGACTTGGCCGCCTGCACCAGGAAGGGCACCGGCTCGGCCTGGTCCGCCACGGGCTGCAGCGCGGTGATGATGTCGCGCTGGCTGCGGACCCATTGCCCGACCGCCGAGGCGCGCGCCGCCGCCAGCTGATCCAGCGCCGACAGCTGCTGCGCATTGGTGTGCGACTTGACGCTCATGTAGTTGGCCACCGTGGCGGCGGCCAGCGACAGCACGACCACGGCGATGCCCAAGGCAATGAGGCGGGTCTTGATTGAGTCGAACATCATCACTCCTTCTTTGTTTTCTGGCACGAGGCGGCGGACCGCCTCCAGGAGACTGGCTCCGGCCCTCCTCGGCTCGGATGCTGGGGGGCTCTTCTTGACGGAGCCCTGTTGATGGACTTGTCAGTGCCGGACGGGCGGCGTCAGAACGATTCCCAGTCGCTGTCGCCGGCCGCCGGTTTGGGCGCAGGCGACGGGCGGGGGGCTGAGGGCGTCGGCGCCGCCACGGGCCTGGGTGCCGGACTGCTGGCACGGGGCGTGGCGGGCTTTGACGCGGTCTGGATGGGGGGGGCGCCGGACTTCACACTGCTGCCCAGGGCGGGGCGGGCGATCGGTGCGGGTGCGGGGCGGCCTGACGTCGACATCTGCTGGCTGCTGACCCGGAACACGCTCACGGCTTCCACGAGCCGCTGGGCCTGCTCCTTCAGGCTTTCCGCCGCCGCGGCGGACTCCTCCACCAGCGCGGCGTTCTGCTGCGTCATCTGGTCGAGCTGCACCACGGACTGGTTGACCTGGCCGATGCCATCGCTCTGTTCGGTGGCGGCGGCACTGATCTCGCCAATGATGTCCGACACCCGCTGGACGCTGCTGACGATGTCTTCCATCGACTGCCCGGCCTCCTGCACGAGGCGGGAGCCCGCCTCGACGCGGTCCACCGACGCGCCGATCAGCGCCTTGATCTCCTTGGCGGCCTCGGCACTGCGCTGCGCGAGGCTGCGCACCTCGCCAGCGACCACCGCGAAGCCGCGGCCCTGCTCGCCGGCCCGGGCGGCTTCCACCGCCGCGTTCAGCGCGAGGATATTCGTCTGGAAGGCGATGCCGTCGATGACGCCGATGATGTCGTTGATCTTGCGCGAGCTGCCGTTGATCTCGTCCATCGTCGTCACGACCTGGCCGACGACCTGCCCGCCGCGAGCGGCCGCGCTGTTGGCCGAAGCCACCAGCTGGTTCGCCGTGCGGGCCGAGTCCGCCGTCTGACGCACGGTGCTGGTCAGCTCGACCATGGACGAGGCCGCCAGCTGCAGGTTGGAGGCCGTCTGCTCGGTGCGGTGGCTCAGGTCCTGGTTGCCGGTGGCGATTTCCGTGCTGGCCGTGCCGATGGAATCGACCGAATGGCGCACCGTGCCGATGGTGTCCGCCAGACGCTGGCGCATGGACTCGGTGTCGCGGATCAGGTCGCCGATCTCGTCGTTGCGGGTGTTGTCAACGCTCTTGGTCAGGTCCCCGCTGGCGATGGCCTGCACGGAGTCGCGCAGATCCTTGAGCGGGCGGGCGATCCAGTTGCGCATCATCCAGAACAGCCCATAGCCCAGGGCCGCGGTGGCGCCGCCGAGCAGGATCCAGAAGGGCACCATGGTGCGCCAGTGGCTCGCCAGCGCTTCGCTGCTGGAGACCTGGGAGACCACCCAGTAGCCGGCCGGATCGTTCTTCTTGAGCACGGCGAAATAGGAGCTGCCGGCCGCCGCGAGGGCATTGGGCGCCCCGGACAGATAGCCGTCCGGCGTCTGGCCCAGCTCGACGAGGAAGGACTCGAGCTCCGGCGACACCTCGCTCACGGCCTTGCCCTTTGCGCTCGGATGCGAGAGGAAGCGGCCGCCCTTGCCGTCCTTGCCGACGGCCACGACATAGGTGCCGCCCGTCTCGAAGAAGCGGGCGTCCTTGGCCATCTTGTCCATGGCCTTCTGGAAGCCTTCCATGTCCAGGGCGATCGCGAGGATGCCGATGATCTTGCCGGCTTCGCTCTTGATGGGGTCGTAGTAGGCCATGTAGGCCTTGCCGTTGAGCACGGCGCGTCCGGCGAAGGGCTGGCCCTGCATCATGGCTGCGAAGGCCGGGTGGTTCTTGCCGAGCATCTGGCCGATGGCGCGTTCGCCGTTGGCATTCTTGAGCGAGCTCGTGATGCGGATGAAGTCGCCGTCCTTGGCCGCGAAGACGCTGGCGGCGCCGCCCGTGGTGCCGGCGAACTTGTCCACCTGCGTGGTGTTGCCGTTGAGCTTGGGACCCCAGTCGCGAAGATCGCCCGTGGCCTCATCCAGCTGGAACACGGGGCCGAATTCCTGGCGGAAGGCGCCGTAGGACTGCTTGACCAAGGTCTTAGCCACTTCGTCCATGGCGTCCAGCGCATCGATGAGGGTCTGCGTCTTGTCGCCGACCCAGGTCACCGTGCGCTCATGGGCCACGCGGGTGAGCAGCACGCTCAGGACGGCACTGGTGCCCAGCAGGATGGCGGCGATCGCCGTGACGCCCACCATGGACACGCGGCGTGCGATGGAGGTGGATGAGCTAGACATTTCCCGGATCTCCCAACTCTCTGTGTAGGGTGCACCTCCCACCCTCTGGCAATGCCGCGGGGTGGCTGTTCTCCCGCAGCTGAAGGGCCTGGCTAGATCAGGCCGTGAGACTGTCCATCAGGCCCATGTCGGCACTGCTCATCAAGCCTTCGATGTCCATCAGGATCAGCATGCGGTCGCTGACGGCGCCGATGCCGGTGATGAAGCTGGTGTCCACGGCGCTGGCGTTCAGCTCGGGAGCCGGGCGGATGGCATCGCGCGAGAGCTCCAGCACATCGGACACCGAGTCCACCACCGCACCGACCACGCGGCTCTTCACGTTCAGCACGATCACGACGGTGAAGCTGTTGTATTCGGCAGTGGGGCAGCCCAGCTTGAGGCGCAGGTCCACGATGGGGACGATCACGCCGCGCAGGTTCACCACGCCCTTGATGAAGTCCGGCGAGTTGGCGATGCGCGTCGGGGGTTCGTAGGAGCGGATCTCCTGGACCTTCAGGATGTCGATGCCGTATTCCTCGGCACCCAGGCGGAAGGTCAGGTACTCACCGCTGGCCGGGCCATGGTTCTTCACCGCGACGGCGCCGCCTTCATGTCGAACGACCTGATTCGATTGTTGGACGATTTCCATGTTGACCTCAGCAAGGTTGATTGAAGCGTGGTTCGGTTGCGGGGTTCAGAAGGATTCCCAGTCGCTGTCGCCCGCAGGGGCGGCGGGACGGCTGGGTGCGGCCTTCGGCGCCGGCATGGGGGCAGAGGGACGGGGCCCGCTGGCGACTGCGGGACGCAGGGGCGCCGGCGCCGCCTTGGCCGCCAGGGCGCTGGTGGCAGTGATGCCCGGGCGGGCCAGCGACGAGCCCGTCGGGCGCGGCGAAGGGCTGGTGCTGCGACGCGGCTTGCTGGCCGTGGCCACGGGCGCGTGATCCCCGGCGATCTTGAACTTGCCGACGGCCTGGGCGAGCTGCTCCGCCTGGTCGCGCAGGCTCTCGGCTGCGGCCGCGGATTCCTCGACAAGGGCCGCGTTCTGCTGCGTCATCTGGTCGAGTTCCACCACGGACTGGTTGACCTGCCCAATGCCATCGCTCTGTTCGCTGGCCGCTGCGGTGATCTCGCCGATGATGTCCGTCACGCGCTGCACGCTGGAGACGATGTCCGTCATCGATTCGCCTGCCTCCTGCACGAGGCGGGCGCCGGTCTCGACCCGTTCCACGCTGGCGCCGATCAGCGTCTTGATTTCGCGGGCGGCGCCGGCGCTGCGCTGCGCCAGCGAGCGCACCTCGCCGGCCACGACCGCAAAGCCGCGGCCCTGTTCGCCGGCACGGGCCGCTTCCACCGCCGCGTTCAGCGCGAGGATGTTGGTCTGGAAGGCGATGCCATCGATCACGCCGATGATGTCGCCGATGCGCTTGGAGCTCGCGTTGATCTCGTCCATGGTGGACACGACCTGGCCCACGACCTCACCGCCCTTGGCGGCGGCGGAGGACGCCGAGCTCGCCAGCTGGTTGGCCGTGCGGGCGGAGTCGGCCGTCTGCTTGACGGTGCCGGTCAGCTGGACCATCGAGGAGGCGGCGAGCTGCAGGTTGGAGGCGGTCTGCTCGGTACGGCCGGAGAGGTCCTGATTGCCGCTGGCGATCTCCACCGAGGCCGTGCGGATGTGGTCCGCCGAGGTGCGCAGCTGGCCCACCAGGTCCTGCAGCGCCTTCTGCATCAGCTGCAGCGAGTGCAGCAGGTGCGAGGCCTCGTCCTTGCCTTCGATCGGGCGGTCCACGTTCGTCAGGTCACCCTTGGCGATCGCGCTGGCCAGCTCCTCGGCTTCCGCGAGCGGCTTGCAAATGCTGTGCATGTTCAGCAGCGTCAGCGGCACCACGACGACGCCGCTGGCGATCAGCACGACCACGAAGATCATGAACACGCTGCTCTGGGTCTTCTTGGACTGCTCCAGCAGCTGTGCGGAGTCCTTCTGCAGGCCGGCCTGGTAGTCGAGGACCAGCTTGTCGGCCTCGCCGGCCAGGTCCTTGGCCGCGGCCAGCATGCGGTCCGCGACGGCCGCGTTGTCGTAGCCGCCGGATTCCAGCTGCTGCAGCACCGGGCGGGCCTTGGCTTCGTAGTCGGCGATGACCGCCGGCAGCTTGCCCAGCGGCCCGGCTTCCTTGCCGTGCTGCAGGGCCTTGGCCTGCTTGAGCACCAGGTCCCGGGACTGCTCCCATTGCTGACGCAGTGCCTTGACGTTGTCCGGCTTCTCGTAATTGATGATCATGTCCTTCTCGAGGCGACGCAGATCGCCGAAGGCATGGACCAAACGAGTCAGCTCCGTGGAGTCGCCGACCGAACGCTGGAGGATGTCATCGGACTGCTTGCGCATGGAGTCCATGCCAAACAGACCGACGCTGCCCAGCGTCAGCAGCAGGGTCAGCACCATCACGATGGCGCCGATCATGCGCAGGCGAATGCTGAACTGACGCAGCAGCGAGCTCATGCTCATTGAAAATGCTCCCTGGGGCCCCGATCACGGGGCCCGCTCTATGTCGATCAATGCCGAGAACGGCGGACGAGGCTGCCCACGTCCAGGATCAGGGCCACCCGCCCGTCACCCATGATGGTGGCGCCGGAGACGTCGGTGACCTTGCGGTAGTTGGCTTCGAGGTTTTTCACGACCACCTGCTGCTGGCCGAGCAGTTCATCCACCAGCATGGCGACGCGGCCGCCTTCGGCCTCGACGACCACCATGATGGAGCTGACGTGTTCGAAGTCGAATCGCGGCACGTTGAAGACCTGCTCCAGCTCCACCACCGGCATGAACTCGTCACGCACCTCGACCACGCGGCCGGAGCCGCCCACGGTCTTGATGGTGTCGGCCTGGACCTGGAAGGACTCGACCACGGACGACAGCGGCAGGATGTAGACCTCCTCGCCGACGCCCACGCTCATGCCATCCATGATGGCCAGCGTCAGCGGCAGGCGGACCGAGACCTTCATGCCGTAGCCTTCGGCGGAGTCGATCTCCACCGTGCCGCCCAGCTGGGTGATGTTCTTCTTGACCACGTCCATGCCGACGCCGCGGCCCGAGACGTCGGTGACCTGGTCTGCCGTGGAGAAGCCCGGCGCGAAGATCAGGCCCCAGACTTCCTGGTCGGTCATCGTGTCCGGTGCGTCGATGCCCTTCTCGCGGGCCTTCTGGATCAGCTTCTGGCGGTTCAGGCCGCGGCCGTCGTCCCGCACCTCGATCACGATCGAGCCGCCCTGATGCGAAGCCACCAGGGTGATGGTGCCGTGCTCGGGCTTGCCCTTGGCGATGCGGTCGGCAGGCAGCTCAATGCCGTGGTCGCAGCTGTTGCGCACCAGGTGGGTCAGCGGGTCGGTGATCTTTTCGACCAGGCCCTTGTCCAGCTCGGTGGCTTCGCCCTGCGTGACCAGCTCGACACGCTTGCCCAGCTTGGCCGCGAGATCCCGCAGCATGCGCGGGAAGCGGTTGAAGACCACCGACATCGGAATCATGCGGATGGACATCACCGACTCTTGCAGGTCGCGCGTGTTGCGCTCCAGGTCGGCCAGGCCGGAGGACAGCTGCTGGTAGAGCGCCGGGTCCACGTTGCGCGAGTTCTGCGCCAGCATGGCCTGCGTGATCACGAGCTCGCCGACGAGATTGATCAGCTGGTCGACCTTCTCCACCGAGACGCGCAGGGTGGACTGGTCCATGCCGCCGCCACCGGCACGCGGCTCGGCCTTGGCCGCGGGGCGCGCGGCGGCCGCAACGGGCTTGGGCGCCTCGGCCACCGGCTTGACCTCGGTGCTCGTGGATGTCACGGCCGTCGCCGGCACGCCCGGGGCGTCGTCGAAGAAGCCGTAGCCCAGGTCCTCTTCCTTCTTGACTTCCTGCGGTGCGCCCGGCGCGCCTTCATGGAAGCCGAAGCCCTCGCCCAGCGGCGACAGCTGCACCTGCTCACGTGCCACGTGGAAGGTGAAGAGGTCCAGCAGGTCGTTGTCGGTGCTGGTGGTCAGGACCTTGAAGCGGCGGATGCCGTCGGCTGCGATACCGCCGTCCAGCGGCTCGATGGTGCCGAGGTCGGTGATCTCCTTGAAGAGCTCGACCAGGTTGTCGGCCTGCGAGGGATTGCTCAGCGGGCCCACCTTCAGCTCCAGCTGGCGCGCGATCGGGCCGGCCGGCTTCGCGGGCGCAGGTGCCGCGACAGGGGCGGCGGAGGCGGCGGGCGCGGCGGCCTTCGGGGCCGGCGCGGGGCTCCCGTCCAGCGTGCCGCCGTCAACCAGCGTCTTGATGCTGAACAGCAGCTCGCCGGTATCCACCGGTGCGGCGCCGGAGCCCTGGTGGCGGCCCAGCTGCTCGCGCAAGGCGTCACCGGACTGCAGCAGTACGTCCACCATCTGCGAGGTGGGTTGCAGCTCGTGGCGGCGCAGCTTGTCCAGCAGCGTTTCCATCTGGTGCGTCAGCTCGGCGACATCGCTGAAGCCGAACGTCGCCGCGCCCCCCTTGATGGAGTGCGCGCAGCGAAAGATCGCGTTCAGTTCCTCATCGTCGGCGGTCTCGATGTTCAGGTTCAGCAGCAGCTGTTCCATGTTGTCGAGGTTCTCGCTCGCCTCTTCAAAGAAGACTTGATAGAACTGACTCAGGTCGATGCCCGCGCTGAGGCTGGCGCCTTCGGAGGTCATTTCTCCCATGCTTTACTCCTGGCGTTGCTCGGGCCTTAGCGGATCACCTTGCCGATCACTTCGATCAACTTCGCCGGGTCGAATGGCTTGACCAGCCAACCGGTGGCACCGGCAGCGCGGCCGGCTTGCTTCATCTGGTCGCTGGACTCGGTGGTCAGGATCAGGATCGGCGTGGTCTTGAACTTGGGGTTGTCGCGCAGCTTCTTGGTGAGGCTGATGCCGTCCATGCGCGGCATGTTCTGATCGGTCAGCACCAGATCGAAATCGCGCGTACTGGACTTCTCCCAGGCGTCCTGCCCGTCCACCGCCTCCACCACGTTGAATCCTGCGTTCTTCAGCGTGAAGGAGACCATCTGGCGCATCGAGGCCGAATCGTCTACAGCAAGAATTGAGTGCATCGCTTTCTCTCCGGATAACTAGCTGATATCGACTGGATCGAGTTGATCCTTAGAACAATTCAATGGACCCAGCGTCCATCTCGTCCTGCGTCACAGGGTTGGGTCGCAGGGGTGCGATCTCGACGACGGTGGTGCCGTCCTCGTCATCGCCAAAGGTGTCGCGGGCCAGCTGGTCGGCGCAGTTGCGCAGGCGCTGGCTCGTGTGAGCGATCAGTTGGGTCGCCATGTCCTGGAACTGCAGTGCGGTGATCGCCGCGGCGATGTCCTCCATCACGCGATGGAGTTCCGTGCTGCCGCTTTCGTCCGCCTGCTCGGCGGCCCGGCGCAGCAGTCCGTGCAGGACGCTGGAGGCACTGAAGAAATGCGTCGACAGCGATTCCCCGGCATCGTCCAGCAGGCGCTGCAGGCGCTCCAGATCGTTGGTCACCGTCATCAGGTGATCCTGAAGCTCTGCCGCGGCCAGGAGGGGAAGCATCCCCGAATCCGGGGCGGAGGATTCATTCATCAGCATCGTGGCTCCACGGGTTTTGTCTCTGCAGAAGCTGCCGTTGGTGTCGTCTGGGATATTCCCGCGGCGACCAGTCCGAGCCATGTGTTCATGGCGCGATCTTCGGCATTTCTCGTAGCAATGTCGATAAGACTTGTTGTTCAAACTCGGGCTATTTCCATCCTTCGGCCAATAGTTCTCACATTGGACCTAGGGTAAACCCTTTATTTGCTGTTTCGCTGTCTCCGGACTGTCGTTTTCCAGCAGGCGGATGCCCTGCGAGGGGCATCCGCCATTGGCATACTCCCGCCCATGTCCAAGCCCAGTCCTGAGCGTCAGCTGCGAGTTCTTCACGTCGAGGACTCGGAGCTGGATCACCAACTCATCGCGGTGGAACTGGCCCGAGCGGGCCTGCGGGTGTCGCTGTGCCGCCTCGACAGCCTGGCGGCCGTCAACGCGGCGCTGGACGAGCGCTGGGACGCCATCATTTCCGACTTCAACCTGCCCGGCTTCTCCGGCCTGCAGGTGCTCGCCCTGCTCAAGGAGCGGCACCAGCTGCTGCCCTTCATCCTGGTGTCCGGCGAAATCGGCGAGGACACTGCCGTGGCGGCGATGAAGACCGGTGCCTCGGACTACCTGCTCAAGAACAACCTCACGCGCCTGGCCCCCGCGCTGCTGCATGCGATCGAAGCCAACGAGTCCGAGCGCGCGCGCCTGGAGGCCGACCGCGCCTTGCGACGCAGCAAGCAGCGCCTGCACGAGCTGGCGGGCCATCTGCAGACCAGCGTCGAGATGGAGCGGGCGGCCATCGCGCGGGAGATCCACGACGACGTCGGCGGCTCGCTGACGGCACTGAAGTTCGACCTCGCCTGGCTGGCGCGCCATGTGGACGAGCCGGCGGTGAAGCAGCGCGTGGCCTCGGCCCTCGAGACCGTCAGCCAGGCCATCGAGGCCAGCCAGCGCATCATGCACAACCTGCGCCCGGCGATCCTGGAGCAGGGCCTCGTGGCCGCGCTGCAATGGATGGCGGCGCGCTTCGAGCGGCGCACGGGCATCCAGGTGAGCCTGCGCACGCCCCAGGAGCAGCTGCAGATGCCCGGCGGTGTGCCGTTGGTGGCCTACCGCTGCGCCCAGGAAGCGCTGACCAATGTCTCCAAGCATGCCCAGGCGACGCGGGTGGACATCGAGCTCAGCCTCGACGCCGGCGTGCTGACGCTGGAGCTGCGCGACAACGGTCGCGGCATGGCGCCGCAGGACCTGGCCAAGACGCGCAGCTTCGGCATTCGCGGGCTCCACGAGCGGGCGGCCACCGTGGGCGGCTGGGTGGACTTGAGCAGCAGTGCCAAGGGCACGAGCCTCATCCTCACCGTCCCCCTGGAACCTGACGCCGTGCCGGAGGCGCTGGACGATGGCCAGGCCCTGGAGGACGCGAGCGCGCACGACCCCTCGGTGTGGGGCAATCTATGATCAAAGTGATTCTGTGTGACGACCATGCCTTGATCCGGCGGGGCATCCGGGACACGCTGGCGGATGCCGCCGACATCGACGTCGTCGGCGAGGCCGGGGATTACGGCGAGCTGCGCACGCTGCTGCGCGGCCTGGGCGATCCGCCGGCCTGCGACGTGCTGGTGCTGGACATCAACATGCCGGGCCGCAGCGGCCTCGACGTGCTGCACGTGCTCAAGGACGAGGGCAGCGCCCTGCGCGTGCTCATCGTCTCGATGTATCCCGAGGACCAGTACGCCATCCGCGCCCTGCGCGCCGGCGCCTTCGGCTACGTCAACAAGGGCGGGGACCCGCAGCAGCTCGTGCAGGCCGTGCGTACCGTGGCCCAGGGGCGGAAATACGTCACGCCCGAGATCGCGCAGATGCTGGTCGAAAGCCTCACGGCGCCCGTCACCGAGCAGGCGCACCAGAAGCTCTCGGACCGCGAGCTGCAGACGCTGGTGATGATCGCCTCGGGCAAGCGCCTCTCCGATATTGCGGAGGAATTGACATTGAGCCCCAAGACAGTGAGCGTTTATCGCGCGCGGGTGCTGGAAAAGCTTGGGCTCAGCAACAATTCGGAACTGACCGTTTACGCCATTCGCAACGGCCTGGTCGCCAACTGACGCAGGTGAGGCTGCGTCGCGTCCCGGCGCCCACGCCTGCCGACCTGCATGCAAGACTCTCCACCGACTGCCTCGATGCCCTCGGGCGACCCGCCGCGGGATCCCTCGCGCGAGGGGCCGCGCCCGCGGGGGGCCGCGTCCCTCGTGGCGCGGCTCACGCGCTGGAACATGGCGGTGCTGGTCACGACGGTGGTCCTGTGCTTCATCGTGATCGCGACGACCGGCTGGTTCTCGGCCCAGGAGCGGCAGGCGAGCCTCTCCCAGGGGAGTGCGCGGGTGCTGGCGAACAGCCTCGCCCCCATGCTGGTCTTCGAGGACCGGGAGGCGGCGCGCAATGAGCTGCAGTCCTTTGTCCGCCGCGGGGATGTGCTGGAGGTGCAGCTCATCCTGACCAGCGGCCAGCTGTTCGCGTCCTGGGAGGCGCCGGGGCAGCATTCGGACCTGCTCGTCAGCCAGGCGATGAGCCATCCGGCAATGCACCATGAGGCCGATGCCCAGCAGCTGCGCGTGTGGATCCCCGTGGAGCTGCGCGGAGAGCGCGTCGGGACCCTCTACCTGCGCGAGAGCCTGCAGGCGCTGCACCAGCAGCTGCAGCGGGCCATCCTGCTGGTGGCGCTGATGCTCGGCGTGGCGATCGTGGTGGCCTCGCGCGCATTGCGATTCGTCCAGCGCCGTGCGCTGTCCCCGCTGGTGGAGCTGTCGCGGCTGGCCGAGCAGGTGGCCTCGGACCAGAACTACAGCCGTCGTGCACGCGTGCACCACCCGGACGAGGTCGGCCGCCTGACCGAGCGCTTCAACCAGCTGCTGCGGCGCGCCGAGGCCTGGCAGGCGGAGCTCAACCGCCAGCTCCGCGCGGAGCAGGCGGCCGGGCAGCAGTTCCAGCGCCTCGCCCACGAGGACAGCCTCACCCACCTGCCGAACCGGCTCTACTTCCAGTCGGCACTGCAGCGTCGGATGGCGCAGGCGCGTGATCAGCGGGAAGGGCTGGCCCTCATGTTCATCGACCTCGACAACTTCAAGCTGGTCAACGACGGGCATGGCCACGAGGCGGGCGATGCCGTGCTGGTCGAGGTCTCGCGCCGCATGAGCGGTGTGCTGCGCGGCAGTGACGTGCTGTGCCGCCTCGGGGGCGACGAGTTCGCGCTGATCCTGCCGGGTCGAAGCGCCGAGAGCGTGGTGAGCAACCTGGCCCAGCGGCTCATCGCCGTGGTCCGCGAGCCGATCGTGATCGAAGGCGTGCCGGTGCAGGTCGGCGCCACCATCGGCGTGGCCAGCTTCCCGGAAGACGCCACCGACGAAGCGGGCCTGCTGGGCCAGGCCGACGCCGCGATGTACGCCGCCAAGCGTGCGGGCAAGAACACGTTCCGCAAGGCGGGCGAGGTGAACAGCCATGAAGCGTGAGCAAGGAAACGGCGGCGCCGGCCCGCAGGCGCGCGATGACGGCCGCACCCGGCGTCACGGCCTGAAGCTCGCCGGCCTCATGGCGGGGCTGGCCGGTCTGGCGGTCTCGGGCGCGTCGCTCGCCGCAGCGTCGGAGACGCTCGCGTCGGTCGCCACCGCCGAGGCCTCCCCGGAGCCGCCCAGCCTCGAGCAGCTGCTGCAGCAGAAGCTCTCCGAGCTGCCCAAGTCGGTCCAGGTGTCGACGGCGTCCCGGTTCGCTCAGACGGCTGAGCAATCGGCCCTGACCTATGTGCTGACCGACGAGGACATCCGCGGCCTCGGCCTGCGCAGCCTGCGAGACGTGCTCGACGCGCTGCCGGGCCTGTACATCACCAGCAATTCCAACTTCAGCTTCGTGGGCGCGCGCGGGCTCGGCCGGCCCGGCGACTTCAACTCCCGCGTGCTGCTGCTGATCGACGGCGTGCGCGTCAACGAGAACACCACGGACGCGGCCTTGATCGGCCCCGAGTTCTACCTCGACGTCCAGTGGATCGAGCGGGTCGAGTTCACCCCGGGCCCCGGCTCGGCCGTCTACGGCAACAACGCCTTCCTCGGGGTGATCAACGTGATCCCCAAGCGGGCCGACAAGCTGCAGGGCCTGCGCCTGGGCGTCATGGTCGACAGCAGCACGCGCAAGGAAGCGCAGCTGAGCTGGGCGCTGCGCGGCAGCGAGGGCCAGGAAGCCATGCTCGGCGTGGCCGTGGTGGAGCAGCCGCGCGTGCCGCTGGCCTTTGACACCGCGCCCGCGCTCGTGGACGAGCTCCAGTCCCTCAACACCGAACGCGTGCAGCGCGTGTTCGGCTCCTACAGCCACCAGGGCCTGTCGATCCGGGGCGGGCACTCGGAGCGCACCCTCGGCAGCGGGCTGTGGCTGGACGTGCGCGACCGCTCCCGCGGCCTGGTCAAGCGCGAGGCCTACTACCGCAACAGCATGCTGGCGCTGACGCAGGACTTCAATCTCGGCCCCAGCACCGACCTGACGCTGGACATCTCCGCCAAGCGCACCCGCGTCGAGGGGCGTCGTCCCTTCATCGACGAGGACGGCACCCGCCGTGTCTGGCGCACGGCCAACGATGGGCGCTGGGTCAACGCGAGCTTGCGCCTGGGGCTGAACCAATGGGCCGGGCACCGCGTGGCGCTGGGCTGGGACACGCAGCAGGACTACGTGCAGCAGATCTTCCTGGGCGTCTGGGGCGACCCGGAGTACTACCTGCGCTTCCTGGCGCGCGGCAAGGGCAACGGCCTCTTTGTGCAGGATGACTGGGATCTTGGCAACGGGCACCACCTCTCGCTCGGCCTGCGGCGCGACCGGGACGACCGCGTGGACGGGGCGCAGCTCAACCCGCGCCTGGCCTGGACCTGGCAGATCGACGCGGACCGCCGCCTGCGATTCGTGCATGGCAGCGCCTACCGCGTGGCCAACCTGATGGAGTTCGCGCAGAACTACTTCGTCGAGGCGCCCCAGATGCTGCCCTCCGAGGAGCGCGTGCGCTCGCAGGAGCTGGTGTACGAGCATGCCCTCAGCCGCCACACGCAGCTGCGGGTGTCGGCCTTCCGCTCCTCGTTCCGCGGCCTGATCGGACTCAATGACATGCTGGCCTATGTGAACGAAGGGCAGATGAAGTCGCTGGGCCTGGACGTCGGCCTCGAGCACCGCTGGCTGGACGGCGCCCGGCTGCAGGCCTCGGCCACGACGCAGCGCCTGCGTGACGTCCGCGGCCTGGTGCCGGACAACTCGCCCAAGTACCTGCTCAAGCTCCAGTACCAGCGCCCGCTGGCGGGAGGCTGGGAGATGGGCTGGCAGACGGTGGGCATGGGCGCGCGGCACGTCGGCGACGAACACCTCGGCGCAGTGCTCCTCCACCACGTCCACCTGAGCACGCGCCTGCCCGGCGGGTGGAGCCTCGGCCTGGGCGTGCGCAATCTCGGCCAGAAGCGCTACGGCGACATCACGGACCCGGGGGAGTCGCAGATGCGGGCGCCGGGACGCACGGTCTTCTTGCAGCTCACCACGGCGCCGACGCCATGATGCATCGGCTGTTGCGGCTCGGGCTGGGCGTGGCCGTCGGCATGACGGCGACGCTGGCCTGGCCTGCGCAGGTCTCGGAAGAGGCGAGCCTCAAGGCCGCCTTCATCTATCGTTTCGCGCAGTTCACGCAGTGGCCGGTGTCGGTGAAGGAGTTCACCTACTGCACGGCGGGCGCCCAGGAGCTGTCCGATGCGCTGCGCCAGCTGGTGGCGCGCCAGCACGAGTTCTCGCAGGTGCGCACCGTGTCGCTGCAGCAGGCGTCGGCCGGCAGCGGCTGCCACCTGCTCGTGCTCAGCCAGATGGATCGCCAGGAGATGCTGCGCTGGCAGCAGGCCCTGACGGACGCGCCGGTGCTCGTCGTGGCGGATGCGCCCGAGGCGCTGCGCAGCGGCGCCGTCATCGCGCTCACGCAGGAGCCCAACGGCCTGAGCTTCCGCATCAACAACACCGAGGCCAAGCGCCGCGGCCTGGTGCTCAGCTCCCAGGTGTTGAAGCTCGCGCGCGAGGTGCGCTGAGCCGACGGCTCAGGAGAAGGCGGCCAGCATCCGCTCCAGCACGATCTGGAACGGCCCCTGCATTAGCGGCAGCGTGGCGGCCATGCCGATCAGGCCGATGCTCACCGTCAGCGGGAAGCCGACCGAGAACACGCCGATCTGCGGCGCCACCCGGGAGATCACGCCCAGCACGAGGTTCACGAACATGAGCATCGTGATGAGCGGCAGCGCGATCCAGAAGCCCATGCGGAAGATCTCCGCGCCCCAGACGTGCGGCCGGGCCACGCGCAGGAACTCGAAGGGTTCCTGGCCGACGGGAAAGGCCTGGAAGCTCTGCACCAGGGCCTGGATCAGCAGCAGATGGCCGTTCACCGCGATGAAGAGAAAGGCCACCATCGAGCCGAAGAAGCGCGAGGTCGAGGTGCCCTGGCTGCCGGTGCCCGGATCGAAGAAGCCGGCGAAGTTCAGGCCCATCTGCAGGCCGATGACCTCGCCCGCGAACTCCAGTGCCGCGAACACGAGACGCACGGCGAAGCCCATGGACAGGCCGATCAGCAGCTGCTGCGCGAGCAGCAGGAGCAGCATCGGCAGCGAGTCCAGCGGCGTGGCGGGCATGGCGGGCAGCGAGGGCTGCGCCGCCACCGTGATCACCAGCGCCAGCCCGATGCGCACGCGCAGGGGCATCGCGCGCTGGCTGAACACCGGCATGCCCGCGAAGAGCGCGAGGGTGCGGACGAAGGGCCACAGCAGCGGCGTGAGCCACTCCAGCAGCTGGGCCTCGGTGAAGCTGATCATCGCGACGTCGACCGGCGAGGCCGGGGGCTCAGCCCACCACCTGCGGAATGGTCTGCAGGGTGCGCTGGATGTACTCGACCAGCGTGTTCATCATCCACGGGCCCGTGATGGCCAGCACCAGCACCGCCGCGACGACCTTGGGCACGAAGCTCAGCGTGGCCTCGTTGATCTGCGTGGCCGCCTGGAACACGCTGACCAGCACGCCCACCGCGAGCACCGTCAGCAGCACCGGCGCCGCCACGAGCATGAGCATGTAGAGGCCTTGCTGGCCGAAGGTGAAGACTTGTTGGGCATCCATGTCGGGTTTCCTTGTCGTCGGCGGCTGCGGCCGATGCAGGCTCAGGTTCGAATCAAGTGGCGCCCGAGGATCCGGCTTTGCCGGGCCTGCGGGCGCGCCCCCTTGGAGGGGCCGGCGAAGCCGGTACGGGTGGGAGTTTCATGTCGCGAAGGAGGCGGCCAGCGAGCCGAGCAGCAGGTTCCAGCCGTCGGCCAGCACGAAGAGCATCAGCTTGAAGGGCAGGGACACCAGCACGGGTGACAGCATCATCATCCCCAGGCTCATCAGCACGCTGCTGACGATCATGTCGATGACGAGGAAGGGAATGAAGATCAGGAAGGCGATCTGGAAGGCGGACTTCAGCTCGCTCGTCACGAAGGCCGGCACCAGCACGCGGAACGGCACGGCCTCGGGCTTGACGTCGCCCTCCAGCTTGGCGAGGCGGCTGAAGAGCGCCACATCGGCCTGGCGCGTCTGCTTGAGCATGAAGCCGCGCATCGGCACCTCCGCCCGCTTGAGCGCCTCGTCGAAGGCGATCTGGCCGGTGGAGTAGGGCTGCCATGCGTCGCTGTAGACCTTGTCCAGCGTCGGGCTCATCACGAAGAAGGTGAGGAACAGCGACAGGCCGATGATCACCTGGTTGGGCGGCGCGGCCTGCGTGCCCAGCGCCTGGCGCATGAGGGACAGCACGATCACGATGCGGGTGAAGCCCGTCATCATCAGCAGCACGGCGGGCAGGAAGCCGAGGGCCGTGAAGAAGAGCAGCGTCTGGATGGGCACCGAGTAGCTGCCACCGCTGCCCTGGCCGATCAGCACCGGCAGGCTGGCGGGCGGCTGAGCCCCCTGCTGGGCCAGGGCGCTCGTGCCGAGGCTCAGCAGGCACAGCGCGGCGGCGGTGCGCAGCCAGGTGGCGAGGGTGGCGAGTGGGCGGCGAGCATCACGCATGGCCTTCTCCGCTGCCTCGCTGGAGGCGCTGGCGCAGCTGCGCGGCAAAGCTGGCGCCGGCCTCGGGGGCGGCTGGCAGCGTGGCCTGGGGGGGCATCACGTGGAGGGTCTGGATCTGCTGGGCCGTCACGCCGAGCACCAGCCAGCGCCGGTCCTCGCCCTCGCCGACCTCGACGGTCAGCACCTTCTGGCTGGGGGACAGCGGCAGGATGGACACCAGCCGCATCTGCGAACTGGCAAGACCTGACCCCAAGGGGCTTCGCTTGAGCAGCCACAGCGCGAGGGGGATCAGCGCGAGGATGGCCAGGAACCACAGGACCGGCAGCACTTGGGAGTTCATGTGCCGATTCTGGGCAGGACTTGAGGGGGCGAGTCCCTCGAAAAGCGGCGGAAAAGCCGGCGTGACGGCGCGAGCCCGTCCGCCGGTCGGCCGCGTATCAGCCGCCCTTGGACAGGCGCCGCATGCGTTCCGAGGGGGTGACGATGTCGGTCAGGCGGATGCCGAACTTGTCATTCACCACGACCACCTCGCCCTGGGCGATCAGGTAGCCGTTGACCAGCACGTCCATGGGCTCGCCGGCCAGGGCGTCCAGCTCCACGACCGAGCCTTGCGCCAGCTGCAGGATGTTCTTGATCGGGATGCGCGTGCGGCCCAGCTCCACCGTGAGCTGCACGGGGATGTCCAGGATCATGTTGATGTCCTGGCCCGGCATGTTGCTCGGGGTGGGCGTGAAGTTCGCGAAGCTGGCGGGCGCGACTTCCTCGGCGGGGGCCTGGACCTCCTCCGCGACGTCGGAACCCTTGGCTTCTGCGAGTGCGGCCGCCCATTCGGCCGCCATTGCGTCTTGTTCGTCCATGGCAGTGCCTTCAGCCCGTGTTGCGTGCGCCCAGCCAGCCCTGGTCATGGCCGGTCAGCATCTGTTCTACCTTGAGGGCGTACTTGCCGTTGGAGGTCCCGTAGTGGGCCTCGAAGACGGGCACGCCATCGATCTTGGTCTTGATCACCTGCTCCAGGTCCAGCTCGATGAAGTCGCCGGGCTTGAAGGCCAGCAGCTGCTCCACCGTGGCCGGCGCCTGCGCCAGCTCGGCCACCAGCTCGACCTCGGCCGACTGCAGCTGGTGCTTGAGGAGGTTCACCCAGCGGCGGTCGGGTTCGGTGGAGTCGCCCTGCGTGCTCGAATAGAGCACGTCTCGGATGGGCTCCAGCGTGGAGTAGGGGATGCAGAAGTAGACCGTGCCGCTGGTCTCGCCGATCTCCAGCGTGAAGGAGGTCGACACCACGATCTCGCTGGGCGTGGCGATGTTGGCGAACTGCGGCTGCATCTCCGAGCGCTGGTACTCGAGCTCCAGCGGGTAGATGCCCTTCCAGGCCTTGTGGTACTCGGCGGTGATCACCTCCACCAGGCGGAAGATCACGCGCTGCTCGGTGGGTGAGAAGTCCCGGCCCTCGATGCGCGCGTGGAACTTGCCGATGCCGCCGAAGAGGGAGTCGATCACCGCGAACACGAGCGTCGGGTCGCACACGATCAGCCCGGAGCCGCGCAGCGGCTTCACCGAGACGATGTTGAAGTTCGTGGGCACCACGATCTCGCGCAGGAAGGCGCTGTACTTCTGCACCTTGATGCCGCCGATGGCGACTTCCGGGCTCTTGCGGATGAAGTTGAACAGGCCGATGCGGATGTTGCGGGCGAATCGCTCGTTGATGATCTCCATCGTGGGCATGCGCCCACGCACGATGCGTTCCTGGCTGGCCAGGTTGTAGTCGCGGATGCCGCCCTGCTGGACCTCCTCGGCTTCGAGCTTCTGGCTCTCGCCGGTGATGCCCTGCAATAGCGCATCGACTTCGTCTTGGGAGAGGATCTGCTGGTTCATGGCGGGCTCACGGCTCGTGCAGCATCACTGCACGATGAAGGTGGAGAACAGCACCTGCGTCACGGGGCTCTCGACGGCCTTCTTCTTTTTCTTCTTTTTCTTGGTCGTCGCGGCGGCTTCCTCGTCTTCCTCTTCGTCGAGCTCGATGCCCATGGGGCGCACGGACTCACGCTGGATCTCGCGGGCGAGCTTCTCCTTGCCCTCGCGGGTCAGCAGCTCGGCGGAGGTCTTGTGGGACAGCACCATCAGCACATTGCTGCGGATGGCCGGCATGTAGGCCTTGAGCTGGTCCGCCATGTGCGGGTCCGCCACCTCCAGCGTCACGCCGACCTGCGCGAAGCGGTCCACTTCCTTGTCGGCCAGGTTGACGGTGAAGGGCTCCAGCGGCACGAAGGTGGGCGGCGTGCCCGGCTTGGGCTTGGCGTGGCTGGTCTCGACGGCGGCCGGGGCCTCGCCGCCGTCCTCGTCCTCGGCGTGCTGCTTCTTCTTCATCAACATCAGCGCGGCGCCGCCGCCGATGAGCACCAGCAGCAGCACGGCAGCGATGATGATGATCAGCTTCTTCTTGCCGCCGCCCGAGGGCGCGGCTTCGGCAGCAGCTGCTGGTGTGGACATGAAGGCTCCTTGATTCGGTCGGACCGGGCGCCTTGACGCGCCATGGGTCCATCAGGATCAATTATTCGGACGATCGGCGGCTTGGCATGCGGCAATAAGCGGCGGAAAAGCGTGCAAAAGACCGGTCAGGGCCCGCCAGGGCCCCGGGAATCTCAGGCGAAGAGGTCCAGGACGCCCCGGGCGCGGGGGAGGGGCGCCCGGGCGGCGGCCGTGACGGCGTCGTCGCTCCCGGTGTCTCCCATCGGGGCACTCGCCCAGCGTGCGCCGGGCCGTCCGCCCTGGGACTCCGCCTGGCCGGGCTGGCCGGAGGCGGTCTGCTGCTGCTGGCTGAACACGCCGCCGCCGCTGAGGGTGAGCCCCTGCTCGCGCAACGCGCCGGCCAGTTCGGGCAGGCTCTTCTCGAGGGCGGCGCGGGTGTCCGCCTGCTCCGCGACAAAACTCACCTGGGCCTGCTGGCCGTCCAGCACGATCTGGACCTGCACGGGCCCCATCTCGGCCGGGTTCAGGTGCAGCTGGGCCTGCTGGATGCCGTCAGCTGCCGCGACGCTCAGACGTGCGGCCATCTCCGGTGCAAAGCCGGGGCTGTGCACCGGGGCGTGAAGCTCGTAGCGCGCGCCCGCGGGACCGTTCGCGGCCGCCTTGTCCTGAACGACGCCGGCCTGCACCTGCTGAAGCACGCCTGCGAAGCTGCCCGCGGCGCCGTGGCCCGTCTCGACCATGGCGGCGCTCTTGCCGGACGAGGCCGCGCCGTCAAGCGCCAGGGCCTGGAGACCGTCCGGGTGAGCCGCCGTGTCTGCGGGGGCCGCCGCCGCGCCGGCCCGCGGCGTCCCATCCGGGCCCGTGGGGGCGCTGGCCTGGCCGTCGACGCTGGCGAGTCGCGCGTGGTGGCCCGCCCGCGACGGGGCCTCGGGCGACACCGCGTCGGCATCGGCGCCCTCGGGGGCGGCGGAAGGCTGGGCCAGGCGCTGGAGGTCCTGAGCGAGCGCCTGCGCCACGGGCAGCCCCGCGGGGACGGGGACCAGCGCAGCGTCGGTCGTCTCCGCCTCGGACGTGTCTTCGGCCGCGGCGTCGGTCGAGAGGGCCGCGTCGGCATCGCCACCGTCGCCGCGGAGGTGACGCAGCACCTGCGCCAGCACCGGATCCTGGAGCTCGCCGTCGGCGTCCGGCGTGTCGCCGCGCGGCTTGGCGGGCGTCGCGGAGGCCGGCTTGGCCTGCGCGTCGGCGATCCGGCGTGCGGCGGCCTTGGCGTTGTCCTGGCGTCGCGCCGTTTCCGTCGACGCCGGGAGGGCGGTCTCGCCGCTTTCCACGGCGTGGCCCTGCCGGGAGGCGCCTTGCGCGGGCTTGGACGGGGCCGGGCTGTCCGGGCTCTTGGGAGGCATCGCGGACGCCTGGGCCGTGGGGGCGACCGGTGCGGGCGCAGGGGCCCGGGTCGCCTGGCTGGCCTTGGCCTGCAGCAGCCGCGCGAAGCCGCCGGCGGCCTCCGTGGCGTCCTGCGCGCCGCGGCCCTGGCTCAGCTGGCCGAGCTGGCCCAGCAGATCGGTGGTGGCAGTCCGCGGGGAGGCGGCATTGGGAGACAACGACATCTTGTTCATGGGAGATCCTTTCTCGTCCTGCGCCCGGCGCCCGGGGTGGGGGCGGGCGCTCCGGCGGCGGCGACCGTGTTCAGTGGCCCAGTCGCAGCCCGGCGCCGAAGCCGGCCTGGCGCATGGCGCGGGCGGCCTGCTCGTCCGTGGCCTTCTGATCCTGGCGATCCTGGGTGCGGCGCATCTCGAGGCGCCGCCGCTCCAGCAGCTTGCGCACCGAGGCCACGCGCAGCTCCCGCTCGCGCAGCTGGTCCCGCGCCAGCGTCAGCCGCTGCTCGGCCTGGCTGCTCAGCAGGTCCTGCTGGCTGATGGCCTGGTCCAGGCGCCCGCCGAAGCTCTGGTAGCAGGCCAGGATGTCGACGGTGGTGCTGCGCGCGAAGCTCTGCGTCCAGCGCATGCGGTATTCCGTGCGGTATTGCGCGAGCTGCTCATGCTGCTGACGCAGGGCGCCGGCCCGCGCCTCGGCGTCGCGCAGGAGGCGCAGGGCCTCGTCGCGCTCGGCTTCGGCACGTTCCAGCAGCACATCCAGGGCTTGCAGGGAGGGGGCGCTCATGAAAGTTTCTCCGTCTTGGGGCTATCGGCAGGTTTCAGGAAACATTGACCAGTTTTTCAAGCTGGTCGACGCTGCTGGCCAGGCCGGCGGGCTGGTGCATGTCCTGCTGCAGCAGGTGCACCATGTCGGGATGCAGGCGGACGGCGAGATCCAGCTCGTGGTCGTGGCCGGGGACGTAGGCGCCGAGCTGCAGCAGGTCGCGCGCCTTGTTGTGCTTGGCCCACAGCTGGCGGAAGCGCCGCGCGCAGACGATGTGGGCCGGCCGGGCCACATTGCTCATCACGCGGGAGATCGAGCGCTCGATGTCGATGGCCGGGTAGTGCCCGGCCTCGGCCAGCTCGCGGGAGAGGACGATGTGGCCGTCCAGGATGCCCCGGGCGGCATCGGCGATGGGGTCCTGCTGGTCATCGCCTTCGGACAGCACGGTGTAGAAGGCCGTGATCGACCCGCCGCCGGCCATGCCGTTGCCGCTGCGCTCCACGAGCTGCGGCAGCTTGGCGAAGCAGCTGGGCGGATAGCCCTTGGTGGCGGGCGGCTCGCCGATGGCCAGGGCGATCTCGCGCTGGGCCATGGCGTAGCGGGTGAGGGAGTCCATCAGCAGCAGCACGTGCAGGCCGCGGTCGCGGAAGTGCTCGGCGATGGCGGTGGCGTAGGTCGCGCCCTGCATGCGCAGCAGCGGCGGGGCGTCGGCGGGGGCGGCCACCACGACAGAGCGCGCCAGGCCTTCCTCGCCAAGGATGTCCTCGATGAATTCCTTCACCTCGCGGCCGCGTTCGCCGATCAGGCCCACGACGATCACGTCGGCCTGCGTGTAGCGCGCCATCATGCCCAGCAGCACGGACTTGCCGACGCCGGTGCCGGCAAAGAGGCCCAGGCGCTGGCCGCGGCCGACGGTGAGCATGGCGTTGATGGACCGCACGCCGGTGTCCAGCGGCGTGCGCACCGGATCGCGGTCCATGGCGTTGATCGGGCGTCGCACCATGGGCTCGGGCAGCACGTTCTCGAGCGGGCCGCGGCGGTCGAGCGGATGGCCGTGCGAGTCGACCACGCGGCCCAGCAGCCCGTCGCCCATGGGCAGGTGCAGGCCGCGGTCCTCGTCGCGACGCCAGGGATGGCGCTGCTGGCCGAGCACGGGGCCGTGCAGGGCGGCCGGGCGCGGCAGCACCATGGCGCCGCTGGAGAGGCCGTGGACCTCGTCCGTGGGCATCAGGTACGCCCGGTCGCCGGAGAAGCCGACGACCTCCGCATTGACCGGCGCCTGCCCGCGGCGCGGGTTGGCCGCCGAGCTGGGCATGTGGATCTGGCAGACGGAGCCCACGGGCACGCGCACGCCCGTGGCCTCGAGCACCAGCCCGGCCACGCGCACCAGCTTGCCCTGCGACTCCAGCGCGACGGGCGCCGAGGCAAAGGCCTGGAGGTCCTCGAGGTACTGGCCCCAGCGGCCCAGGCGTTCGACGCTGTCGTGACTCATGCGGCACCGCCTTCGTCCCGGAGCGCCTCGCCCTCGCCGGGCAGTTCGCCACCCCGGCGGTCTTCCCACAGCGAGTGCTGGCCGAGCGCCGCCATGACCTGCTGCCAGCGGGCCGGCACGGTGGCATCGACGCTGGAGATGTCGGAGTCCACCTTGCAGCCGCCACGGGCGACGGTGGCGTCGGGAATCAGCTGGGCCTCGCGCGCCTTGAGCTCCTCGCCGGCGCCCTGCTCGACCAGAGGCAGGTCCTCGGGATGCACGCGCACGCGGATGTGGCGGGCGGAGATGAGCAGCGCCTCGACGGCGTCGTGCGCCACGCGGGCGATGAGCTCGGGCTGCTGCTGCAGCTCCGTGCGCACGACCTGGCGAGCCAGCTCGACGGCGCAGCGGGTCAGGGTCTCGGCCATGCGGCCTTCCAGGTCGTCGAAGTCGGCGCTGAAGTTGCGCATCAGCTCGCCGATCTGTGCGGTCATCTGCTGCGCGAAGCTCTTCTTGAAGGCATCCAGCGCCTCCATGCCGTCACGGTAGCCGTCCTGGTAGCCGCTCTGGCGCGCGGCGCTCAGCAGCTCGTCGATGTGCGGGGCGGCCGGTTCCTCGGGCGTCTCCACCGGCGCCGCGTCCGGCGCCGCGGTGGTGTACGTCGGCTTGGTCTCGGGCACGCCCTGGAACGCGTCCGGGTTCCAGCTCGAGAAGCCCTGCAGCTCCTCGCGCGGGATGAAGCGGCTGTAGTGGCTCGTGCGCGCCGGTGCGCCTTCGGGGCGCACGGGGGGCGGGACTTGGCGAGGCGGGCGGGGTGGCATGGTGAACATTCAGGGCGTTCGGCAGGGCGGGGAAGCGGCGGATCAGAGGAACTGGTCGTCCCCGCCGGTGGCGAGCACGATCTGGCCTTCGTCCACCAGGCGGCGCACGATCTTGAGGATTTCCTTCTGCTCGCTTTCCACTTCCGAGAGCCGCACGGGGCCGCGGGAGTCGAGGTCCTCGCGCAGCGTCTCGGCGGCGCGGGTGGACATGTTGCGGAAGATCTTCTCGCGCAGCTCGGGGCCGGCGCCCTTGAGCGCGACCACCAGCGACTCGCTCTGCACTTCCTTGAGCGTGGCCTGGATGCCCTTGTCGTCGATCTTTTCCAGATCGTCGAAGGTGAACATGTTGTCCATGATCTTCTGGGCCAGGTCGCTGTCGGCTTCGCGGATGTAGTCGAGCACCGAGGCCTCGACGCTGGAGCCCATCATGTTGATGATCTCGGCCGCGGTCTTCACGCCGCCCAGCGAGCTCTTCTTCATGCGGTCGCCGCCGGCCAGGATCTGGCTCATCACCTCGTTGAGGTCCTTCAGCGCCATCGGCTGGATGCCGTCCAGCGTGGCGATGCGGATCAGCACCTCGTTGCGCTGCCGCTCCGTGAAGAGCTTGAGCACCGAGCTGGTCTGGTCGAAGTCCAGGTGCGCGAGGATGGCCGCGATGATCTGCGGGTGCTCGTTGCGCAGCAGCTCCGCCACGGAGCTGGCGTCCATCCACTTCAGGCTTTCGATGGAGGAGACGTCGCTGCCCTGCAGGATGCGGTCCAGCAGCAGATTGGCCTTGTCCTCGCCCAGGGCGCGGCGCAGCACCGTACGCACGTACTCGTCGGTGTCGTTGACCAGCATGCTCTGCGTCTCGGCCACGGCGTCGAACTTGTCCAGCACCTTCTCGACCTGCTCGCGCTTGACCACCTTCAGCTTGGCGATGGTCTCGCCGAGCTTCTGCACTTCCTTGGGCGCCAGGTGCTTGAAGACCTCGGAGGCTTCCTCCTCGCCCAGGGACATCAGCAGGATGGCCGCTTGTTCGACGCCTTCGTCATCCATGGTGAAGCTTTCCTGTCAGTTCCGCCCCGCGGGCGATGGCATTGGGCAATGAGTTCCGCGCCGAGCGCCGGGCCGCTCCCAAGCCGGCCCACGAGGGCGACGCGAGCGGCTCAACGCCGCGCGCACCGTCGTCCCAGCGGGGAACCGACCGGATTCGCCCGCGTTCAGCGTGGCCAAGCTGGGCGAGGGGCCCTGCATTTCGGGCCGAGCGCCGGGCCGCCCCCAAGCCGGCCCACGAGGGCGATGCGAGCGGCTCAAAGCCGCGCGCACCGTCGTCCCAGCGGGGAACCGACCGGATTCGCCCGCGTTCAGCGTGGCCAAGCTGGGCGAGGGGCCCTGCATTTCGGGCCGAGCGCCGGGCCGCCCCCAAGCCGGCCCACGAGGGCGATGCGAGCGGCTCAACGCTGCGCGCATCGACGTCCCCGCGGGGGACCGACCGGGTTCGCCCGCGTTCAGCGTGGCGAAGCTGGGCGAGGGGCCTCATGCTCACACCGGCTCCTCGCCGTTCACCCAGGCGCGAACGATGTTGGCCACGGCGGCGGGATTCTCGCGGGCCAGCTGGCGGGCACGCTCCAGCTTGGCGTTGTTGGCCGGGGCCTCGAGGGCGGGCAGGCCTTCGGCGCCGGGCAGCAGCTCGGTCTCGTCGGCCACGGCATTGAGCTGCGCGGCCGCCTCCTCGGGCTTCTCTTCGGGGGCCGGCGGGTAGGCAGCGCGGATGGCGGGCTTGACCATGCCGAAGACGGCGATCAGCGCCACCAGGACCAGTGCGGCCGGCACGGCGGCGGCGCGGACCATGTCCAGCACCCACGGCTGCTTCCACAGCGGCAGCTCGGTGGTGTCGATCTTCTCGACGACGAAGGGGGCCGAGACCACGCGCACGGAATCGCCACGCTCCTGGCTGAAGCCCATCGTCTCCTTGACGAGCGCCGTGAGCTTGTCGAGCTCCTCCTGCGGCACGGGCGTGGTGTTGACCTTGCCCTTGGGATCGGTGCTGGAGCGGTGGTTCAGCACCACCGCCGCGTTGAGGCGCCGCACGACGCCGGTGGCATTGCGCGTGACACGCACCGTCTTGTCGAGCTCGTAGTTCGTGACGGCCTCGCGGCGGCTGCTCTGCTGGCCGCTGCCGGCGCCGCCGGCCGTCTGCAGCGGGGCCGAGGCGCCGTTGATGGGGGCGGTGGCCGGCACGGGCGGCTGGTTGCTCGTCGCGCCGGGCACGCCCGTCGGCTGGGCCGGCGTGGCGTTGTTCGACTCCTGCGTCTGCTGGCTGCGGATGGCGCTGGTGGCGTTGGCACCCTGGTTGGGCTTGTATTCCTCGGCGGTGGACTCGACCTGGGAGAAGTCGACATCGGCCGTCACGGTGGCGCGCAGGTTGTCCCGGCCCACGACGGGCTCGAGCAGCTCAAGGATGCGCTTGTGCAGGCCGGCTTCGATCTGCTGCTTGTACTGCAGCTGCTGGCTGTCCAGGCCGGAGCCGTTGTCGGCCGGGTTCGAGAGCAGGGCGCCGGTGCTGTCCAGCACGCTGACGGCCTTGGGGTTGAGCTCGGGCACCGAGGCCGAGACGAGGTGGACGATGCCGGCGATCTGGTTGCGGTCCAGGCTGCGGCCGCCGCGCAGGGTCAGCATGACGGAGGCGCTGGGCTTCTGCTGCTCGCGGAAGAAGCCGTTCTGCTGGGGCATGGCGAGGTGCACGCGGGCATCGGCCACGTCGGCCATCGCGGTGATGGTGCGGGTGAGCTCGCCTTCCAGCGCGCGCTGGAAATTCAGGCGCTCGTTGAACTGGGTCTGGCCGATGGACTGCTTGTCCATCAGCTCGAAGCCCACCACCGAGCCCTTGGGCAGGCCGGCGGAGGCCAGCTTCATCCGCACGTCGTAGACTTGGCCGGCCGGCACGAGGATGGTGCCGCCGGGCTCGTTCCTGTAGGGCACCTGCATCTGCGCCAGCTGGGCGATCACGGCGCCGCCGTCCTTGTCGGACAGGCCGGTGAAGACCGGGCGGAAGTCGCCCTGGGAGGACCACATGCTCATCGCCAGCACCACGCCGACGAGCGCGGCCAGGCCGAGGCCGAGGCCCAGCTTGCTGCGGGCGGGCATGGCCACCAGACGCTCCGCGAGGCCCGGCTGGCCTGCGGGCTGGACCGGAACGGGCTCCAGAGTGACGGCGGTAGGGGCGGTGAGGGCTGTGTCCATGGCGTGGCGGCTGTGCAAGGGTGCAGGGTTCCCGCACCAATGACCAGGATTTTTTTGTCATTTCCCCCTCAAGAAAGGCGAAATGAGGCCGACAAAGCGCGCTCAGTTCACGCCTTTGTCGGCGCGAGCAGGCCCTAGCATTTCCCTACCTGAAGAGCGGGACCGCGTCCTGCATCCGGACCCGCCCTGGGTCGGATCGCGCCGCCCGGCTCCGGGAGATGCCATGGACCTCAAGCTTCGCCCCTTCGATTTCGCCGCTGCCGTCGCCCGCGCCGGCATGAGCAGCAACGGACAGCCGGTGGCGCAGCCGCGCGCCGTCGGCGGCGCCAGCTTCGGCGATGCCATGGTGAAGGCCATGCAGTCGGTCAGCACCCAGCAGAACGAGGCCCAGCGCCTGCAGCGCGAGGTGCAGCTGGACAACCCCACCGTCAGCCTCGAAGAGACCATGGTGGCGATGCAGAAGGCTCAGATCGGCTTCCAGGCCACGCTGCAGGTGCGCAACCGCCTGGTGTCGGCCTACTCCGAAATCATGAACATGCAGGTCTGAGCGCGACCCGCGAGCGACCCCGTGCTGCGGCTCAGAGCCGCATCTGGCGGCGGCGCTTCTGCGTCTGGTCAATGTAGAGCTGCAGGGCCCGCGCGGTGTCCGGCGGCAGGGTCTCGAAGGCGCAACCCAGGTGGCGGCCACTCTGCACCTCGGCGTGCTGCGTCACGTGCAGCAGCTTCAGCCCCACCTCCAGGCGCGTGTCCCGGTCCAGCTCCAGCACGCAGCCGGGCAGCGCCAGGCCGGGCGGCAGCGCCGCCTCGTCCCCGGGCAGCAGCAGGCCGAGGCCGCCCATGCTCACGTCCAGGACGCGCAGGCTCATCAGCTGGCCCTGCGCGGGATGGCGAAGCTGCAGCAGCGGGTAGTTGATGCCGGTCGGCTGCACCCGGAAGGTCTGGCGGCGCTGGAATCGGTACAGCCGCCGGGGCAGGGCGGCCCGCAGGACGCTGCCGCCGCCATCGCGCACGATCACCGGCTGCTCCAGCTCGAACTCCAGGCGGATGGACGCGAGATAGGCCGTGGCCGTGATCTCGTCGCTTTCCAGCAGCGATTCCGCGCGGCTGCTGTTGTGCGGCAGGTCGAGACCGAGCAGGCCGGACTTCGCGTCAAGCACGCACAGCGTGGTGTGCAGGTCCAGGCCTTCGGGATTGCGCAGGTAGACGCGCGCCTGCTCGCTCATCAGCTCGCGCAGGTAGGCAGCGATCTCGACAGGGGTGCTGACCCGGTAGTTCTCCCGCTGCTGATCATCGAGGTCGAGCGGGGCGGCGGTGTCGGGCAGGCTCATGAGCGGACAGGGGCAGGGGCGGGGACCGGTGGCGGCGCGGCACCCGGGGATGGGAGGCCGGGATGCGCGGGCCGCGATGTGAAGAAGCGCACCGGAGTGCGCTTCGAGGGGTGTCAGTGTACGGTCTTGAACTTGCCGCTGAGCACTTGATCCAGGTCATCCAGCCAGGGCTCCGCGAGATGCCGGATCTCCGCGTCGTTCAGCAGGATGCGCTGCATGATGCGCGTCTTGAGCTGGCTTTCCTCGGGGGCCAGCTGCTCGCGCTGGGCGGCATGCTTGAGCTGCGAGATCAGCAGCACGCAGGCGCCCTCGAGCTTGACGACTTCATCCCAGTTGCCGGAGCGGGCCGCAGAGAGCATGTCGGCACTGGCCTGCTCGATGGCTTCGTAGTAGCTGAGGAGGTGGGTGTTCATGGGGCGTTCCGGAAATCGGGTGGGGCGGGCGGGCGTGGGCTTGGCGCACATGGGTCAGGCCACCCGCTTGGATTCGCTGCGATCGCCGATGGTGTGCCAGGCTTCACGGATCGGCTGTAGCAGCCGCTGGCATTCCTGGATCGTGGCGATGTCGCTGTGCAGGTTGGCATGCGTCAGGCGCATGCAGAGGTAGGCGTAGAGGTCGCGCAGATCGCGGGCCAGTGCACCCGACTCCAGGTTCAGGGCGGCCTTCAGCCCTTCGTCCAGGATCCGCACGCAGCGGCCGAGGCTGCGGTTCTTCATCTCGTGGTTGCCCGACTGGATGTGGCCGATGGCCTGGGTCATGCCGTCATGGGCACCGTCGAACAGCAGGCTCACCAGACGGTGGGGGCTGGCATTCAGCACGTCGGTTTCCAGACCGACCTTGCTGTACATGGCGCTGGCCCGGTGCGTGCGCGATGCGAAGGGGGAAGAGTTGCCGTACATATGCTCAGTTCTCTGTTGGGCCGTGTTGAGTCATTTTTCGACCTGCGGCCGGGAAACTTGAGCCTCCACGACGCGACGAATTGCACGGGGAAACCAGGGCGTTTTGCGAATGGGCCGTGTGAATGAAAAAGGCGCCCCGCGGGGCGCCCTGGCAGAGGACTCGGCTGCACCGCCTCAGCTGGAGGACTTGGTGCCGAACTGCTGGTTGACGTAGGCGGACAGCCCGTTGAGCTGGCCCATCTTGGTGTCCAGCGCCGTGTACTGGGCGCGCAGGCGCTTCTCCATGAGTTCCAGGTGGTCCTGGAGCTGGGAGATCTGCTTGTCGTTGTCCTTGATGCGCTTTTGCAGGCCCGTCTGGCCGGTGGCGATGGCGCCATCGGTGCCCAGCGTCTTGGTCGCGAACTCGGCCCACTTCTTCGCGAAGCCGTTGTTGCTGCCGTCCGTGGTGTCCACCGAGCTGAAGAAGCGCTTGAGGTCCGAGAGATTGGTCAGCGCCTTGTCCAGCTTGCTGCTGTTGACGGTCAGGGTGCCGTTCTGGCCGGGGTCCAGGCCGATGTCGGCGAGGCGGGCAAAGGCGCCGCCGAGGGTCGTCGAGCCGCCGCTCACATTGCGCAGCATCTGCTGCAGCGAGATGGCCTTGGCGTCGCCCTGCAGCGTTCCGGCCGTCTTGGTGGCGGAGTCGTACTTGGTCTGGTCGCGCATCAGGTTCATCAGGCCGTTGTAGGCGGTGACGAAGTCCTGGATGGTCTTCTTGATGGCGCTGGTGTCCGTGCTGGTGCCGATGTTGACCGCGGTGGCGCTGGTCTTGAGCAGCGTCAGGGTGACGCCGTCCGCCACGGTGCTGAGCGTGTTGGACTCCGAGCTGAGGTCCAGGCCGTCCATGTTGAAGGTGGCGTTGGCGGCGGTCTGCTTGAGGGCCATGCCGCCGGCGTCCGGGCCTTCGTAGCTGAGGGCGGCGAGGCTGGGGTCGGAGGCGCTGATGCGGAAGCCGTTGGTCTGCCCGGTGTCGCGGGAGCGGATCACCAGGCGCGTGCCCGCGGCGTCGCTGACCACGCTGGCCACCACGCCGGCATTGGCTGAATTGAGCTTGTCACGGATGCTGTTGAGCGTGTCCGTGGCGGTGATGTTGATGTTGATCGAGCTGCCGCCCGCCTTGCCCGTGAAGACCGGCGGGTCGCCTTCCCAGCTGCCCAGGGCGATGGTGAGCGTGCCTTCGCCGACCGTGCTGGTGCCGCTGGCGAAGACGCCGCTGGCCACGCTCTGCGCGGAGGCCAGGCGGCTGACGGTGATCACATGGCTCTGGGTGCCGGCGTTGGGGCCGACGACGCTCACGGCCGAGCTGTCCGAACTGGTGGCGCCGGAGGCGGTCCAGGTGGCCGGGTCGCTGAGCTTCTGGGCCGCGGTCTGCATGGCGGACATGGCCGCCTGCATCTGCCCGTAGGCCGAGATCTTGGTCTGAAGGCCGGCGGAGGCCTTCTTGATGTTGTTGATGGGTGTCTGTTCGACGGACATCAGCTTCGAGATCATGTCCTCGACATTCAATCCGCTGCCAATCCCCACTGAAGTAATGCTCGCCATGGCATCCTCTCAAAAAGACACTGCCCCAAGGCCTCTTCGGCTAGGCCGACGCGAACTTTAGGGCTTTTTTCGATCTTTCAGCGCCTGCAGGCCGAGACCGTCCTCCCGGAACCGGGAAACCGCCTCGGCCTGCAGGCTGTCGCCTGCGTCTTCAGCCCTTGAGCAGCTGCAGCACCTGCTGCGGCAGCTGGTTCGCCTGGGCGACCATGGCATTGCCGGCCTGCTGCAGGATCTGCGCCCGGGAGAGGCTGGAGGTTTCCTGCGCGTAGTCGGCATCCATGATGCGGCTGCGGGCGGCGGCCTGGTTTTCCACCGCGACCTGCAGGTTGGCGATCACGGCATCGAATCGGTTCTGCGTGGCACCGAAGGTGGAGCGGGCCAGGTTGACCTGCGCCAGGGCCAGGTCGATCTTGGCCAGCGAGTCCAGGGCGCCCTGCGTGCCGCCGGCGTAGACATCGAAGGTCGTGCCGGTGCCGGCCGCGCCCAGGTTCAGGATGTCCGTGGTGGTGGTGTCGATCACCGAGGCCAGCGCGCCGTCGTTCTTGCCGGCCGCCGTGGTGGTGGTCAGCATGTCGCTCACCGCCACCTGGATCTGGTCGTCCGTGGTGGCGTTGGCCCCCACCTGGAAGGTGTAGGTCGTCGCTGCGCCGGTCAGGATCTGCGAGCCGTTGAAGGTGGTGTTGCGCACCAGCCGTCCGATTTCGGTCTGCAGCTGCAGGAACTCGTTGTTCAGCGCGGAGCGGTCGTCGACATTGTTGGTGCCGTTGGCGCCCTGCACGGCCAGCTCACGCATGCGCTGCAGCATGTCGCCGATCTTGCCGAGCGAGCCTTCCGCCGTCTGCGCCAGCGAAATGCCGTCATTGGCATTGCGCACCGCGACGGTCATGCCCCGGACCTGCGTGTTCATGCGTTCCGCAATCGCGAGGCCGGCAGCATCGTCCTTGGCCGAGTTCACTCGGAGACCGGAGGACAGGCGTTGCATCGCGACACTCAGCATCCCCTGCGACATGTTCAGGTTGCGCTGCGCATTCAACGACGCGATGTTGGTATTGATGGTCTGGGGCATTTGAGCACTCCTGCAAAATTGCCGGAGGGTTCGGACCCCGGGAGCCGCCGCCGGCGCCGGATGGCGCTCGAGCCTGCGATTCCCGGAGTCGCCCCGCGAAAGGCATCAGGCCGGAACTGAACCTGACTGCCATCCGGAGGGCTCCGGAATCCACGCCGGAAATCCCTGACGTGTTGGACGAATTCTGAAAGTGCTCGTCATTGCCCAAAGACCCGATAAGGGGGCGAAACCACGCCCAAAAGAAAAGGCAGCACCCCGCCTGCGGCGAGGAGCTGCCCTTCTTTCGAGAGGGCGGCGCCCTCGGGATCAGCCGCCGCGCAGCAGCGACAGCACCTGCTGCGGGAGCTGGTTGGCCTGGGAGACCATGGCGTTGCCGGCCTGTTGCAGGATCTGCGCGCGGCTCAGGTTGGCGGTTTCCGAGGCGTAGTCCGCGTCCATGATGCGGCTGCGGGCGGCCGTCTGGCTTTCCACCGAGACGTTCAGGCTGGAGATCACCGCATCGAAGCGGTTCTGGGCCGCACCGAAGGTCGAACGGGCGGTGTTGACCTGAGAGAGCGCCAGGTCGATCTTGGCCATCGCATCCAGTGCGCCGATGGTGGCGCCGGTGTAGGCGTCGAAGGTGGCGCCCGTGCCGGCCGCGCCGACATTCAGGATGTCGGTGTTGGTCGTGTTGATCACCTCGGCCAGGGCGGCGGCATTGGTGCCCGCGCTGGTGGTGGTGCCGGTGATGTCGACACCGCTGATGGTGATCTGGTCGTTCGTGGTGGCGTTGGCCCCCACCTGGAAGGTGAAGCCCGTGGTGCCCGTCAGGACCGATTGACCGTTGAAGGACGTGTTGGCGGCCAGACGGCCGATTTCGCTCTGCAGCTGGGTGAACTCGTTGTTCAGCGCTTCGCGGTCGGTCTGGTTGTTCGTGCCGTTGGCGGACTGCACGGCCAGCTCACGCATGCGCTGCAGCATGTCGCCGATCTTGCCCAGCGCACCTTCCGCCGTCTGCGACAGCGAGATGCCGTCGTTGGCGTTGCGGATGGCCACGGTCATGCCGCGGACCTGGGTGTTCATGCGTTCCGCGATGGCGAGGCCGGCGGCGTCGTCCTTGGCGGAATTGACACGCAGGCCGGAAGACAGGCGCTGCATGCTGACGGAGAGGGAGCTCTGCGACATCGTCAGATTGCGCTGTGCATTCAGCGATTGCAGATTGGTGTTGATGATTTGAGGCATGACGCGATCCTTTCAGTACCGTTGAATGGAAACCGAGCCCAAGCAGACCAGCGTAGCGGCCGCGTCAGTGGCAGTGCGGGCTTCTGTGCCTGCGCTGCCGGCCTGGTGCACCCTCGGGGGAGAGGCAGTGGCCGCTGTCGCTTGTCGCCAACGAGCTGGGACCCGTTGAGAGGGTTATCGGACTGAGGGGGGACGCGCTTGAGTCCAAACCTTCGAAAGAGGGGCCGCTCAATCACCTGAAAAGCGGGGTGATTGGCGGCCTGTTAAGGTGTTTGCGCTGGCGGGCTTTGCCCTTTGACCTCGACGGTCGTCGCAGCGTTGGAGCTCAGGGCCAGCGGGGCTGGCCCAGGGTCATCGAAGAAGCGACAGCACTTGCTGGGGCGTCTGATTCGCCTGGGCGATCATCGCCGTGCCGGCCTGCTGCAGGATCTGCGCTCGGCTCAGGTTGGCGGTCTCCATTGCGTAGTCGGCATCCATGATGCGGCTGCGTGCGGCCGACTGGTTCTCCACCGAGACCTGCAGGCTGGAGATGGCAGCATCGATGCGGTTCTGCGCGGCACCGAAGGTCGAGCGTGCCACGTTCACCTGGGCGATGGCCTGATCGATCTTCGCCACCGAATCCAGAGCACCCTTGGTGCCGCCGGCGTAGGCGTCGAAGGTCGTGCCGGTGCCGGCGGCGCCGACGGCCAGGATGTCGGTGTTGCTGGTGTTGGTCACTTCGGCCAGCGCGCCGTCGTTCTTGCCGGCGGCCGTGGTCGTGCCCAGCATGTTCAGCCCGGAGATCGAGATGACGTCATTGCTGGTGGCGTTGGCGCCCACCTGGAAGTCGAACGAGGTGGTGGTGGTCAGCGTGGCCTGCCCGTTGAACGTGGTGTTGTTCGTGAGGCGGGTGATTTCGCTCTGCAGCTGCGAGAACTCGTTGTTCAGCGCGGTGCGGTCATCCGTGTTGTTGGTGCCGTTGGCGGACTGCACGGCCAGTTCACGCATGCGCTGCAGCATGTCGTTGACCTTGCCCAGCGCGCCTTCAGCCGTCTGCGCCAGGGAGATGCCGTCGTTGGCATTGCGGATGGCGACATTCATCCCCTTGACCTGGGAATTCATGCGTTCCGCGATGGCCAGGCCGGCGGCATCGTCTCGTGCGGAGTTGACTCGCAGGCCAGAGGACAGGCGCTGCATGGACACAGCCAGCGAGGACTGTGCCGTGTTGGCATTGCGCTGTGCGTTCAGCGACAGCAGGTTGGTATTGATGACGGCGGGCATGATGTGCTCCTTTCAGCTTGAAGAACCCCGGCTTAGCGCCGACGTGACTCGGGTGCCCGGGTACTGACACCCGTGCTTGCAACCCTGCAGGCGAACCTGCCGGCTTGCACCGCCCGGCGCTAGTCAACCGTTGAAGCCGTCACCTCGTCTTGCCATCGAGGTGCCGTTCTCGGCCTCCTAACCGGACCACGAACCTGTTTCCAGACCCGTTGGAATGGCTATCGGAGCCCGCAAGCCTGAACTTGAGGGCTTTTTGTCAAGACCTGTGATCTTTTGAATAGCCGGGTGACTTGCCGGTCTGTTCTTCGTTTTGAAATCAGGCGGAGCGGGGCCTGGACTGTGAAGAACTGCCGGTCTGGCGTCATGGGGGTCGGTCGGGTTCGGGGCGTCCTTTGCTGAAAGGGGCGCCGCTGCACCGGGGAGGCGCGGCGGCATCTAAGTGAAGGAAGGGCAAGAAGTGAGCGTCAGGAGCACGCTGCGTCGGGCCGCGCCCTCATGCCACTGGAGGCGGGGCCCTGCTTGCTATTTCGGCACGGGCCGCGGCGGGGAGCGTTCGAGATGCAGGTCAAGGCCGCCGCTTTTCGAGGCATTGCCGGGCAGGGTGCCCCCTAAAGTGGGCGGCAACGCGGACGATAAGCCTGCCCCTGCCGTGATGGATGGCAGGCCATGCATTGTTTGCGTCCCTTTCAACGGCCCGATCCGGCCCTAAAGCAGGAGATGCAGATGCATTCGACCCCCTTTGAAGGCGCTCGCGAGGCCATGCCCGCCGCCCTGATCAACCCCAGCCCGGAAGCCCAGTGGCTGCTGGCCCAGGCCCGCAACGCCGCCTTCGCCGAAGCCTCCCGGGGCCGCGTGGGGCAGGGTCTGGCCGTCCTGGCCGACGCCCTGTCGCACGAGCCGCTGAGCCATGAGCTGCTGAGCGACATGGCCGCCCTGCTGCTGAGCGCCGGCGAGCTGGCGCAGGCCGCCCGCTTTGCCCGCGAGGCGCTGGTGATCACGCCGCACCACGGTGCCAGCCTCTACACCCTGGGCTTCGCCCTGGCCGGTCTGGGCGAGGAAGCCGAGGCCCTGAAGGTGCTGACGCAGCTGCTGACGGGGCAGGGCCTGATCAGCCTGGAGCGCGAAGCGCCGGAACTGGTGGGCCTGGTGCGCATGGAACTGGCGCGCCTGCAGTCGCGCGCCGACGCGTCAGCCGCCGGCTGACAGCGCCGCCATCGCCGCCACCGGGCCCGCCCCCGGGACGGCTGGCACGAAAAGAGGGCCTTCTGCCAGGTGCAGCAGGCCCTTTTCCTTTTGGGGCGCCCGACAGCCTTGTAGGAATTTCACTGACAAACGACTGCGAATTAACGGGACTTCATCGACCGAACTGGCCTGATGTTTCCGTCCTGTTGGACTCTTCACAATTCGTCTCACGTTGACACGCAATTGAAGCGAAAACAGGAGCCCGACATGAACGCCGAACAAATCCTCACCGAGATCCGTGAAGCCAATCTGTCGTACCTGATGCTGGCCCAGAGCCTGATCCGCAACGACCGCGAGCAAGCCCTCTACCGCCTGGGCATCTCGGAAGACACCGCCACGCTGATCGCCACCCTGACCCCGGCGCAGATCATGAAGGTCTCCTCCGGCAACACGCTGCTGTGCCGCTTCCGCATGGACGACGACCTGGTGTGGGGCCTGCTGACCAGCCACGGCAAGCCGGCCGCCGCCAACGACCAGGTCTCGCGCCTGCATGCCTCGATCCTGCTGGCGGGTCGCCATCAGGAAGCGGCCTGACAGTGGGCCCCCCGTCGCCCGAGGCCGGGCGACCACCCCTGAGGGGGTGCAGTTCATAGGCGCCGTGGGGCGGATATGAACTGCAAGGGGGGGCCGGCTTGGGGCGGCCCGGCGCCGGCCCATTCAATACGCAGTTCGAGCCCGCCGTGGGCAGATATGAACTGCAGCCGAGACAACCAAGTAGTTTGAATAGACTGGAGACTTCCATGCGCAGCAAATCCATCCTGACCGAAGCCCGCCAGATCAGCCGTGCGGTCACCCTGATCCAGCTGGGCGCCCGCCTGCAGGTGCTGGAGTCGGAGACGGACCTGTCCTACGAGCGTCTGCTGCGCCTGTACAAGGAAGTCTCGGGCAAGTCGCCGTCCAAGGGCCAGTTGCCGTTCTCGACGGACTGGTTCATGACCTGGCAGCCCAACATCCATGCCTCGCTGTTCCTGAACGTGCATGAATACCTGAACAAGGTGGCGGAGATCGACGAGATCGACACCGTCATCAAGGCCTACCAGCTCTATCTGGAACAGGTGCAGGCGCAGGGCCTGGAGCCGCTGCTGTCGGTCACCCGCGCCTGGCGGCTGGTGAAGTTCGTGGACAACGGCATGCTGACCATGACCAAGTGCTGCAAGTGCGGCGGTCATTTCGTGACCCACCCGCACGAGATCTCGCGTCATTACGTCTGCGGCCTGTGCAATCCCCCCGCCCGTGCCGGCAAGGGCCGCGCACAAGGCGCGATCCAGATGCACTGAGGCCGGGCCCGCCCGACGATGCAGGAACCCGCCCGCGCCGATTCCCCCGAGACCCCGCCGCCGGGCGCCGATGAGGCGCTGCCGGCGGCGCACGCATGGGCGAGGCGAGGGCAGGCGCTGTCACGGCTCTGGCCCACCTCGGCCCTGCTGTGCTGGCTGCTGGGCTGGGGGCTGCTGACGGCCCTGCAGCCGCAGGGGGCCGTCCTGGCCCTGATCGGGGCGGTGCTGCCCGTCGCCGCGCTGGCCTGGCTGCATGAGCGGCGCTGGCGGCGGTTCATGGTCCTGGGCGGCTTCGTGGCGTCGCTGCTGGCCGGACCGGGGCTGGCGCTGCTGCCCGCCTGGAGCTGGCTGCTGCCCCTGGCGCTGCTGTTGCTGATGTATCCGCGCAGCACCTGGCGCGACGCACCGCTGTTCCCGACGCCCGCCGGCGCGCTGGCCCAGGCCGCGGATCAGATCCGGCTCCCGTCCGGCGCGCGCATCCTGGACGCCGGCTGCGGCTTGGGCGCCGGCTTGCGCGAGCTCCACCGTTGTTTCCCCGCCGCAGACCTCCATGGCATCGAGTGGAGCCCGCTGCTGGCCTGGCTGTGCCGCCTGCGCCATCCCTGGGCCCGCGTTCGCCGGGGCGACATGTGGGCGCAGTCCTGGGCGCCGTACCAGGTCGTCTACCTCTTCCAGCGCCCGGAAAGCATGGCGCAGGCCGAGGCCAAGGCGCAATCGGAACTTGAGTCCGGCGCTTGGCTGATCAGCCTGGACTTTCCCCTGCCGGGCACGCCTGCCATACTGGTCCAGCCCCTCGCGGGGCGCCATTCCCTTCACGTCTATCGTTTCTGACCCCTTGCCGATGGCAGTTGCCGGCCACTCTTCACGCCGACGTGCGGGCGATGCCCGACATCGCTCAAGAGCCCGCGCGCCTGGCCGATAAGGGCATCAGACACAGCAGCATCCACACACCATGTTCGTCATCGTCGGCTGGCTCGTCGCCATGGGTTGCATCTTCGGCGTGTTCATCGCGCACGGAGGCAATATCGGCGTCGTGCTGCATGCACTGCCCTTCGAGTTCATCACCATCTTCGGCGCCGCCTTCGGCGCCTTCCTGGCCAACAACCAGATGAAGGTGGTGAAGGGCGCCATGAAGGGCCTCGGGACCTGTTTCAAGGGCAGCAAGTTCAGCAAGGCCCGCTACATGGAGCTTCTGGCGCTCATGTACGACATCCTCCAGAAGGCCCGCAAGGAGGGCCTGATGTCCATCGAGAAGGACGTCGAGGATCCGCACAGCTCGCCCCTGTTCCAGAAGTACCCGACGGTGGGCAACGACCACCACGTCACGGAGTTCATCACCGACTATCTGCGGATGATGGTGTCGGGCAATCTGAACGCCCACGAGATCGAGTCCCTGATGGACGCCGAGATCGAGACGCACCACCAGGAAGAGCACGCCGCCGTGGCGGCCCTCAACCGCCTCGCCGGCGGCCTGCCCGCCTTCGGCATCGTGGCCGCCGTGCTGGGCGTGGTGAACACCATGGGCTCGGTGGGGCAGCCGCCCGCCGTGCTGGGCGGCATGATCGGGTCGGCCCTCGTCGGGACCTTCCTGGGCATTTTGCTGGCCTACGGTTTCGCGGAGCCGCTGGCCGGCCTGCTCGAGCAGAAGGTCGAGGACGCCGGCAAGGAGCTGCAGTGCATCAAGACCACGCTGCTCGCCAGCATGCAGGGCTATGCGCCGCAGGTGGCGATCGAGTTCGGTCGCAAGGTACTCTATTCGGGGGACCGTCCGTCGTTCACCGAACTGGAAAGCCACGTGAAGGGCAAGAAGTGATGGTCCCCAGCGTGCCGTCGGGCAGCGTCAGGAGTTGAGCCATGGCCGGTGACGCCAAGAAACTCCAGCCCATCATCATCAAGAAGATCAAGAAGGGCGGCCATGGTGCCCATGGTGGCGCCTGGAAGATCGCCTACGCCGACTTCGTGACGGCGATGATGGCCTTCTTCCTGCTGATGTGGCTGCTGGGCTCGACCACCGAGGGGGACAAGAAGGGCATCGCCGACTACTTCTCGTCGCCGCTGAAGGTGGCCTTGAGCGGCGGCTCGGGCTCGGGCGACTCCTCGCATGTGATCAAGGGCGGCGGGCAGGACCTGACGCGCCAGACCGGGCAGGTCAAGGCAGGGGACGTCGAGGCGCCGCGCCACACGATCAACCTGCGTGCGCTGAAGGAGGAGCAGCGCCGCGCCGAGCGCAGCCGCCTGCAGCAGCTCAAGGACAAAATCCAGGAAGTGCTGGCCAACACGCCGGCGCTGGCGTCGCTCGGCGGGCAGATCCGTCTCGAAATGACACGGGAGGGTCTGCGCATCCAGATCGTGGACGAGAACAACCGTCCGATGTTCGACAGTGGCAGCGCCGTGGTCAAACCCTATATGCGAGAACTACTTCGCGAACTTGGCGCTGTCCTCGCGGAGGTCCCCAACCGCCTGACGTTGGAGGGGCATACTGATGCTCAGCCCTTCTCGGGGGGCGAACGGGGTTACAGCAACTGGGAGCTGTCGGCGGACCGCGCCAATGCCTCCCGGCGGGAGTTGCTGTCCGGGGGATTGCCGGAGTCGCGGGTGCTGCGCGTGCAGGGCCTGGCGGCCAGCAAGCTGCTGGAACCCGATGAGCCCCGAAGCCCGATCAACCGCCGGATCAGCATCATCGTGATGAACCGTGATGCGGAAGACGCAGTGCTGAAAAATCTGCCGGACAACGAGGACGAACCGGCCGACAATTCGGCGACAGCGGCCGAGAAACCCTGAAGAATCATTGAAGCGTCCCATCACGGCGGCGTGGCGTCCCAGACGCCGGCGCCGCCGACGGAACCCGGTTTGACCCGCCCTCACGCCCCTTGCGAGGAACGCCATGAGCACTGACATGAAATTTCTGATCGTCGATGACTTCTCGACCATGCGCCGGATCGTGCGCGGTCTGCTGAAGGAGATCGGCTACAACAACGCCGAGGAGGCGGAGGATGGCGTCGAGGCCCTGAACATGCTGAAGAACGGCAAGTTCGACTTCGTGGTGAGCGACATCAACATGCCCAACATGACGGGCTTCGAGCTGCTCAAGGCCATCAAGGAAGACGCATCGCTCAAGCACCTGCCCGTGCTGATGGTGACCGCCGAGGCCCGCAAGGAAGACATCGTGCTGGCCGCCCAGAGCGGTGCTGCCGGCTACATCGTCAAACCCTTCACCAAGGCGACGCTGGAAGAGAAGGTCCAGAAGATCATGCAGAAGCTGGCCGCGGCCGCTTGAAGGGAGTAGGCCATGAAAGCCGAAGATTTCGCTCAGCTGGGTGCCGGTACCGATCCCCTGATGGTCTCGCCGGAGGTGTTCCAGCAGCTCGGCACGATCACCCGCGTACTGCATGACACCATGCAGCAGCTGGGCGTGATGCCCAAGCTGCAGACGGCCACCGACGGTCTGCCCGATGCCCGCAGCCGCCTGACCTACATCGCCAACAAGACCGCCGAGGCCGCCAACAAGGTGCTGAACTCGGTCGATCAGGCCAAGAGCGAACACGCCAAGATCTCCACGGCCACGGCCGAGATGGCGAAGGCGATCACCGCCGACCCGGTCAAGGCCGTGGCCTCCGGCGCGGTGTTCAACTTCGTCAAGCAGGTCGAGGACTCCACCGCGCAGATCGACCAGCACCTGACGGACATCATGCTGTCCCAGGACTTCCATGACCTCACCGGCCAGGTGGTCGCCAAGGTGGTGACGCTGGCCAACGACCTGGAAGACAGCCTGGTCAAGCTGCTGGTGCAGGTGGTGCCGCCCGAACAGCGCGAGAAGGTCGACCCGAACATCCTGCAGGGTCCGGTGGTCAATCCGGAAGGCCGAACCGACGTCGTGGCCAACCAGAGCGAGGTCGACGACCTGCTGGCCAGCCTGGGCTTCTGAGGCTCCTTGTCCTCCTGCCCGGCCTGGACGGCCGGGCCTTCCACAGCCCGCTGTGTGCACTGCACCGGCGGGTTTTTTGTTGCCCGGCCGATCGACACGTGGCGGGTCGTGCGCCCTGTGCAGGATGCCGTCGCGAAGCCGGCTGCCGGCCGGGTCGAGATGACTGCCGGTTTCCTCCCGCTTATCCGGCTTAAGTTTCCCCGCCCTCCAGCCAAGAATGGCGCCATCCCCCGGACTGTCCCGTCCGGAGGCATCACGCCATGGCAGACCAAGACGCACAGGACCGCAACCTACCCGCATCGGCCAAGAAGATCCAGCGATCTCGGGCCGAGGGCCAGCTGCCGCGCTCGCGCGACCTGCCGCACTTCGCCATGCTGGTCAGCGGCGGCGCGCTGCTGTCGGCGACCGCGCCGCAGGCCCTGGACTGGCTGCAGAAGATGCTCCAGCACGGCCTGCGTTTCGACGCCCAGCTGCTGCAGCGCCCCGGCTTCATGGGTGAGCGTCTCGGTGAGCTGACGCTGCAGGCGCTGATGTTCCTGTTGCCCTTCTGCGGCGTGCTGATGCTGGTGGCCGTGGCGGCCAACGTCGCCGCCGGCGGCTGGAACTGGACGATGAAGCCGCTCACCCCGCGCTTCGAGCACCTGAATCCGCTGCAGGGGCTGGCGCGCCTGTTCCAATGGCAGCACCTCGGGCAGGCACTCAAGGCGGTGCTGCTGGCGCTGCTGCTCGGCGGCGTGGGCGCCCTGGTGCTCAAGGACCGCATCGCCGGCTATGTGGGCATCATGTCCGTGCCCCTGCCCAGCGCCATCGCCTATGCCGGCCAGCAGCTGATGCAGGGCCTCGCGCTGCTCGGGCTGGCGCTCGCGCTCTTCGCCGTGATCGACGTGCCGCTGCAGCGCCACCTCTACCTCAAGCGCCTGCGCATGAGCCGTGAAGAGGCCAAGCAGGAAATGAAGGAGATCGAGGGCAACCTCGAGATGAAGGGCAAGATGCGCGCCCGCATGCGCGAGATGGCCAAGCGCCGCATGATGGCCGCCGTTCCCACGGCCGACCTGGTGGTGATGAACCCGACCCACTATGCCGTCGCGCTCAAGTACGAAGAGGGCAGCATGGCGGCGCCCAAGGTCGTGGCCAAGGGCACCGACCTCCTGGCGTTCCGCATCCGCGACCTCGCCAAGGACTCGAAGGTGCCCGTGCTGCAGTCGCCCATGCTGGCGCGCGCGCTGTATGCGCATGCCGAGGTCGACCGCGAGATTCCCGCCGCCCTGTTCGCCGCCGTGGCGCAGGTGCTGGCCTATGTGTACCAGCTCAAGGCCGCGATGGCCGGCCGCGGTCAGGCGCCCACGCAGATGCCCGATCCGCAGGTGCCGCCCGAGCTGGACCCGCACAACAAGCCGCATCGCGCCCCCGATGCCGACCTTCTGGAGGATGAGGCATGAACGCCCTGATGGCTCAGTTGCAGGCGATGCTCGGCCCGCGCGCGCAGATCATCGGCGCGCTGGGCGCGCCCGTCGCCATCCTCATGATCCTGTCGATGATGGTGCTGCCGCTGCCGCCCTTCGTGCTGGATCTGCTGTTCACCTTCAACATCGCCATGGCCGTGATGGTGATGATGGTGGCGGCACACATGCTCAAGCCGCTCGATTTCGCCGCCTTCCCGACGGTGCTGCTGCTGACCACGCTGATGCGCCTGTCGCTCAATGTGGCCTCCACGCGCGTGGTGCTGCTGCAGGGCCACACGGGCACGGGCGCGGCGGGCCGCGTGATCGAGTCCTTCGGCCACTTCCTGATCGGCGGCAACTTCGCCGTCGGCCTGATCGTGTTCGCCATCCTCGTGGTCATCAACTTCATCGTGGTGACCAAGGGCGCCGAGCGCATCGCCGAGGTCGGCGCTCGCTTCACCCTGGACGCGATGCCCGGCAAGCAGATGGCCGTGGACGCGGACCTGAACGCCGGCCTGATCGACGAGAAGGAGGCCAAGCGCCGCCGCGCCGAGCTGAGTGACGAAGCGGACTTCTTCGGCTCCATGGACGGTGCCAGCAAGTTTGTGCGCGGCGATGCCGTGGCCGGCATCCTGATCCTCTTCATCAACATCGTCGGCGGCTTCATCATCGGCGTGGCCCAGCACGGGCTGTCCGCCGGGCAGGCGGCCGACTCCTACATCCTGCTGGCAGTCGGTGATGCGCTGGTCGCGCAGGTTCCCGCGCTGCTGATCTCGGTCGCGGCGGCCATGGTGGTGTCGCGCGTCGGCAAGGACAAGGACATCGGCACGATGATCGGCCGCCAGGTGTTCGGCTCGGCCAAGAGCCTGGCCATCACGGCCGGTGTCATCGGCATGCTGGGGCTCATCCCGGGCATGCCGCATGTGGTCTTCCTGATGATCGCCTCGGGCCTGGGCTACCTCGCCTGGTGGATCAAGCGCCGCGAGCAGCTCGCGCTGGCCGCCAAGGCCGAGCAGATGCCGCCGCCGCCGCCCGAAGCCAATGCCGAGGCCAGCTGGGACGACCTGCAGCCCGTCGACGTGCTGGGCCTGGAGGTCGGCTACCGCCTGATCACGCTGGTGGACAAGAACAAGGAGGGCGACCTGCTCTCCCGCATCAAGGGCGTGCGCCGCAAGTTCGCACAGGAGGTGGGCTTCCTGCCGCCGGCCGTGCACATCCGCGACAACCTCGAGCTGCGTCCGAGCCAGTACCGGCTGATCCTGCGCGGCGCCGTCATCGGCGAGGCCGAGGCCTATCCGGGCATGTGGCTGGCGATCAACCCGGGCCATGCCACGCAGAAGCTCATCGGTACCTCGACCACCGACCCCGCCTTCGGACTCCCCGCCACGTGGATCGAGGAGCGCCAGCGGGAAATGGCCCAAATGGCCGGGTTTACGGTGGTTGATTGCTCGACTGTCATCGCCACCCATCTTTCACACTTGATGCAAGTTCACGCGGCCCGTCTCCTGGGCCGGGTGGAGACGCAGCAGCTGGTGGACCACCTCACCAAGCTGCAACCCCAGTTGATCGAAGACGTGATACCCAAGATGGTCGGCATCGGCACACTGCAGAAGGTTCTCCAGTTCCTGCTGGAGGAGGGCGTGCACATCCGCGACATGCGCTCCATCGTCGACTCCATCGCCGAGAACGCCACCGCCACGACCGATCCCATCGAGCTGGGCCGCCGGGTGCGCGTGCACATCGCGCCGGCCATCGTCCAGCAGATCTACGGCCCCGTGAAGGAGCTGGACGTGATCGCGCTGGAGCCCGAGCTCGAACGCCTGGTGACCCAGGCCCTGAATTCCCCGCATGGCGCCGCGCTGGACCCCGGCGTGGCTGACACCCTCGCCCGCAGCGCGGCCGAGCAGAGCCAGGCCCAGGAAGACCGCGGCGTGCCCGCCTGCCTGCTCGTGCCGGACCTGATCCGCGCGCCGCTGGCCCGCCTGCTGCGCCGTGCCGCCCCGCGCCTGAAGGTGCTGGGTCACAGCGAGATTCCCGAGACCCATTCGATCCGCATCGGTTCGATCATCGGAGCGGCCGCATGAGCGCCCGCCTGCCGATGACCGATGCCCTGCCTTGCCAGGAGGCCGCATGAACGTCAAACGCTTCACCGCCCGTACATCCCGCGAGGCCCTCGCGCTGGTGCGCCAGGCCTTTGGCGACGATGCCGTCGTGCTGTCCAACAAACCCTGCGCCGAAGGCGTGGAGGTGCTGGCCATGGCCCCCGAGGGCATGACGCAGATCGAGCGCGTGGCGGCCTCGGCACCGCGCGCCGAGGCCCGTGGCCCGGCCCGCGTGCAGGCGCGCCCCGCACAGGCCCCCGTGCCCACGATGGCCGGCAGCGCCCGCCTCGCGCAGCGCGTGGCCGAGCGCAACGAGCGCATGGAGCCGGCCTTCGGCCAGCCCGTCGATGCCGATGTCCAGACCCTGGCCATGAGCACGCTGAGCTTCCAGGACTACGTCCGGGAGCGCATGCTCAAGCGCCGCGCGGCCGAACTGAGCGGCCAGCCCGATCCCCTGGAGACGGCGGTCCCCGCGCCGGAGCTGCCGACGCCTGAGAGCCTGGTCGGCATGAGCGCAGCCCGCCAGCAACGCGCGCAGGCCGCCATGCAGACGCTGGGCGCCCGTCGCCTGGACGCCCAGGGCGCCCCGATGCAGGCCCCCGCCGCCGAGCCGCCGCGCCGCAATCCGCCCGTGCTGCGCGACGAGATCCGCCTGTCCGCCGAGCAGCGCCCGGTGCCGCAACTGGCCGACATGCCCGGCAGCGCGCGCCGCGACCAGCAGGACATGATGAACGAGCTGCGCTCGATGAAGGGCCTGATCGAGGAGCGTTTCGGCGCGCTGGCCTTCATGGAGAAGCTGCAGCGCCAGCCCGTGCAGGCCCGCCTGACGCAGCGCCTGCTGGACGTCGGCTTCTCGCCGGCCCTGGTGCGCAAGCTGGTCGAGGGCTGCCCGGCCCACCTGGACGGCAAGGACGGGGCGGACGAGACGCCCTGGGCCGCCCAGGTGCTCGCCCGCAACCTCATCACCGACGAGATGAATCCGCCGCTGGAAGAGCAGGGCGGCGTCTTCGCCCTGATCGGGTCGACCGGCGTGGGCAAGACCACCACCACCGCCAAGATCGCCGCCGCCTTCGCCACCCGGCACGGCGCCTCGCAGCTGGGTCTCATCACGCTCGATGCCTATCGCGTCGGCGCCCACGAGCAGCTGCGAGCCTACGGCCGCATCCTGGGCGTGCCGGTGCACACCGCGCACGACCGCGCCTCGCTGGAGGACCTGCTGGAGCTGCTGTCGGGCAAGAAGATGGTGCTGATCGACACCGCCGGCATGGCTCAGCGCGACAGCCGCACCCACGAGCTGCTGGAGATGCTCGCCCACCCGAGCATCCGCCGCATCCTGGTGATCAACGCCGCCCAGCAGGGCGAGACGATCGAGGACGTGGCCGGCGCCTGGCGTGCCCAGACCTGCCAGGGCGTGGTGCTGTCCAAGATCGACGAGGCCGTGAAGCTGGCCCCGGCGCTGGACACCATGATCCGTCATCGTTTGCGCATTATTGGCGTTGCCAACGGGCAGCGGGTGCCGGAAGATTGGCATCGCCTGTCGGCGCAGGCTCTGGTGCAGCGCGCGCTGCGCAGCCAGGCACACGCCGCCTGGCGCATGGACAGCGCCGATGTGAACCTGATCTTTGCCGGAGGCCCCGCGCTGGCCGCCGTGCAGGCCACCGCCGCGGGCGTGCACTGAGCGCGCCCGGATCCCTCGAACGCATCGCGACCCGAACCGAGACCCCCATGCGCGAGCCGCCCTTCAGCAAGACCCCGCAAGACCAGGCCGACGGCCTGCGCAAGCTCTTTGCCGCCTCCCGCACCCGCATCATTCCCGTGGTGAGCAACCCCGAGGTGCTGGACGCCGGTGTGCTGCTGGAAGGCCTGTGCGCGGCCTGCTCCGAGATGGGCCTCCAGACGCTGGTGGTCGATGCGGGCGAGCTGTCGCCGGCGGCCTCCGAAATGGCTGCCGTGGACCTGTCGGCCTGCGTGGAGCGGCTGTCCGCCCAGGTGAGCTACCTGGCCGCGCGCGGGCTGCCGCTGCGCTACATCAACGCCAACGGCTCGGCGGCCGAGTTTCTCCGTGCGCTCGGTGAGGCCGCGCCGCAGGCCGACGTGATGATCCTGCACGCCCCCGCCGCCGAGCTGGCCCGCGTGCTGAACTCCCGCGAGATGCGCCCCGTGCTGCTGGCCGACACCGACGCCCGCAGCGTCACCCACGCCTATGCCGGCATGAAGTGGCTCAGCCAGCGCTCCGGCATCATGGTCTACAGCCTGTTGATGGCCTGTCACCCGCAGCTGCGCCTGGCGGAGCGCATCGCCCAGCAGATCAGCAGCTGCGGCGATGGCTTCCTGGGCGCGGTGCTGCGCGACTGGGCCTGCATGGATCCTCGCACGCCGCCCTCGGCGCCGCTGTCGCCCGAAGTGCGGCATCTGGCCCGTGAGCTCCTGGCGGTCGTGCCTCAGGGATTTGCCTCGGACGCGGCGCACGATGCCCGCCCCTTGCGCCCCCTGGTGAATCTCCGTTCGGCGCGGCCCGCGGTGGCCGCCAACTGATGTGCAGGAGCTGAAGATGTATACCGCCAAAGGCCGCCTCGACAACTCGGCGCTGATCCGGCAGTACAGCGGTCTCGTTCGACGCCTGGCGCATCAGATGATCGCCAAGCTGCCGGCCAATGTGGAGCTGGACGATCTGATCCAGGTCGGCCTGATCGGGCTCACCGACGCGCTGTCGCGCTTCGATGTGGCGCAGGGGGTGCAGTTCGAGACCTTCGCGACGCAGCGCATCCGCGGCGCCATGCTGGACGAGTTGCGCGGCGGTGACTGGATGAGCCGCGGCACGCGCCGCCAGCAGCGTTCGATCGAGACCGCCGTGCACAAGCTGGAGCAGCGCCTCGGGCGTGCGCCCCATGAATCCGAGATCGCCGCCGAGATGGGCCTGAGCCTCGGCGACTACCAGGACATGCTCTCCAAGGTGCGCGGCACGCAGCTGGTCTACCTCGAGGACATGAGCGGCGACGAGGGCAGCGACGACTACCTGGACCGCCACGTGGTCGACGAGAGCAACAACCCCATGGCGCAGCTGCAGGACCATCGCATGCGCGAGGCCCTGGTCGCCGCCATCAAGAACCTGCCCGAGCGCGAGCAGTACGTGATGAGCATGTACTACGAGCACGACATGAACCTCAAGGAAATCGCCGCCGTCCTGAAAGTGACGGAATCCCGGGTCTGTCAACTGCACAGTCAGGCGATCGCCCGCTTGCGCGTGAAGCTGCGCGACTGGTAAAACCGACACCGGATGGCCGCCTGCGCCGTCTGGAGAGTTCGCATGAAGTCGTGGTGGCAGCCCGGCGCCCGCGTGCCGGCCCCTCAAGCTCCTGATCCCCCTCAGCGCAACGAGGTCAGCGACGCGCAGTCGCTCGTCCGCTCGCTGGCGCAGCCGGTGTCCAATCTCGGCCGGGATGCCGCCGAGGTGCGGGGCGCCCTGGAAGACACGCAGAAGGTGATCGTCGCCCAGCGCGAGGCCATGCAGGCGCTCGAGCTCGAGCTGCAGCAGGTCCAGCGCGCGCAGTCCGGCATCGCCGCGGCCACGGCCGAGTCCATCGCCGCGGTCGCCCGGGCGCGCGAGGCCCTGCACAAGATCGGCGCCGAAGTCGGCGGCATCGTGCAGACGCTGCGCCAGGTGTCCGATGCCGCCTCCGACATCACCCGCATCGCGTTGCAGACCCGTCTGGTGGCCTTCAATGCCTCCGTCGAGGCCAAGCGTGCTGGCGAGGCCGGTCGCGGCTTCGGCGTGGTGGCGGATGCCGTCAAGGACCTCGCCACGCAGGTCGAGCAGAGCTCCAAGTCCATCATGGGCACGGTGGGGGCGCTGGACGCCCGCATCGACAGCTTCAGCCGTGAGCTCAGCAGCGAAGGCCGCCAGGCCCAGGAGAGCAGCATCCACGCGGCGTTCGGCATCGTGCAGGCGGACGTGCAGCGCATCGCCACGGCCGCCGATGAGAGCCAGCAGACCACCGCCGCGCTGGCCGTACGGGCGGCGACGCTCGGAGGCGACGTGGCCCTGGCCCTGCGCTACATGGACGCGGCCTTCGCCTGCAGCGACCGCTTCCTGCGCCTTTCCGAGGACCTGATCGAGCGCATCGCCTCCTCCGGCGTGCGGGTCGACGACGCGCTCTACATCGAAGGCGCCCAGCAGGCGGCGCTGGAGGTCGGCGAGCTGCTGGAGCGTGCGGTCGCGCAGGGGCGCATCTCGCTGGCAGACCTTTTCGACGAGCAGTACCAGGCGCTGCCCGGCACCAATCCTGCCCAGCACCTCGCGCGTTTCAGCGAGCTGGCCGACCAGCTCTTCCCGGCCGTGCAGGAGCGCATGCTCCAGCTCTCCGACAAGGTCGTGTACTGCATTGCCGCGGATCGCAACGGCTATGTCTCGACGCACAACCGCAAGTACTGCCAGCCGCAGCGTCCGGGCGATGTCGTCTGGAACACGGCCAACAGCCGCTACCGGCGCATCTTCAGCGACCGCACCGGCCTGGCCTCGGCGCGCAACGAGCGCCCCTTCCTGCTGCAGACCTACCGCCGGGACATGGGCGGCGGGCGTTTCGTGCTGCTCAAGGAGGCCTCGGCACCGATCCATGTGCAGGGGCGCCACTGGGGCGGGCTGCGCCTGGCGTTCAGCTTCTGAGCGGCGCTGGCCGCCTCGCCGGAGCGCCGCCGCGAGGCCCGCACCTGAGCGCGGCCGTCAGGTCCTGGGCATCGGCGCCGCTTCGGGCAGCGGGGCCGAGGGGGCTCGTGCATTGAGCCAGACCATCAGCAGCAGGCTGGCAGCCAGCAGGGCCTGCGCGAGCGTCGCCCACTGCGCGTTGACCTCGCCCACGAAGCGGGGAACGTAGGCATGTCTCCACGGCGAGGCCGTGGCCAGGGTGAGGTTCCAGCCGGCATGCAGGAGGGCGGTCAGCCAGATGCCGGCGCGCCCCAGGCTCAGCACACCCAGGACCATGCCCCACAGGAGGTAGCCCGAGAGCGTGCCGGTGTCGGTCCGCGCGGCCAAGCCGTGAGCAAGCCAGAACGTGAGGGCCTGCAGGGCGATGCAGGCGGCGACCGGCCACCCACACCTCAGCAGCCGCCCCAGAAGAATCCAGCGGTAGCAGAACTCCTCGATGAATGCCGAGGCCCCGGTGACGGCCACCGTCATGAGCAGGGCCGGGACGTCGCTGTGCAGGACGACATCAGCCTGGATCTCCCGGGCGAAGAGCCAGTAGGCGGCCAGGGCGGCGAGCGCTGCCGTCCAGACAACGCCGAGGCCGCGGGGCGTGCTGCCAGGAGGCGGCGCGTATCGACCCGCAAGAAGGCGTTTGGCGAAGGCCAGACCGGTGGCCAGGACGAGCCAGGGGAGGGCCTGTTCGTACAGCGAGGGGAGGCCCATGGGCCGCAGCCCCGTGACGACCACGCCGGCGGCCTGGAAGAGACTGAACTCGACGAGCGCGAACTCCAGCAGGGCCGCCAGGCTGCCCCGCAGCAGGCGCCCGTCGATCTTCATGCCATCAGCGCGTCAGGCATTCGATGGCCGACTGCCAGAACGTGTTGCCCTTGGTGCCCTCGTAGACCATGCAGTCGCCCAGGCTCTGGGTGCCGGTGTAGTGGTAGTCGTCACCCATCTTGGTGGCGCCAACCTCTCCTCCGCCCACGTGTTCGCAATCCAGTTGATGCAGTTCTTGCATTGCTATTCCCTCATTGATGATGTTTGAAATCACTCGCGCCCTGCGGTGCGAGTCCGCTCATCTTACGAGTTGGATCAGCGTCTCTCGGGCGACCGTGGAGCAGCGAATGCGCACAGCGCACGCCGGCCGCGACGGTCCGGCTGGCTCCAGGCTCACTCCACGATGCAGGCGCGGTTCTTCCCCGTGCGCTTGGCTTCGTAGAGGCCTTCGTCCGCCCGGTCCAGCGCGACCTCCAGCGTCTCGCCGGCACGGTAGATCGTGATGCCGGCCGAGAAGGTCACGAAGACATCCTTGCCCTCATGCATGAACAGCGCTGCCGAGAGCGAGCGCTGCAGCCGCGTCAGCACCTGCTGGGCTTCGTCGAGCGGCGTGCGGGGCAGCATCAGCACGAACTCCTCGCCGCCGTAGCGCGCCACGAGATCGCCGGGGCGGAGCATCTGCGTCACGCGTGCCGCGAGGGACTTCAGCGCCTCATCGCCGGCGGCGTGGCCCAGGGTGTCGTTCAGCTTCTTGAAGTTGTCGACGTCCAGCAGCGCCAGCGCCAGCACCGTGCCCTCACGCTCGAGCTTGGCCTGCTCGGTGTTGAAGGCCGCCTCGAGGCCGCGCCGGTTGGCGATCTTGGTGAGCTGGTCCGTCTGCACCTCGCTCGAGAGGCGGCGCAGCTCGCCCTCCAGCTCGTCGACGCGACGGGACAGCTCCGAGGCCCGCTCGTGTTCGGTGCTCAGCCGCTGCTGCGTGCTGTGCACCAGGCCCTGCACGGTGCGGCTTTCCTCGACCATCTCCCGCACCACGCCGGCCAGGCTCTCCAGCGTGTCGGCCTTCTCGATGACGTCGGCGTAGCGGCTCACATTGCTCTGGAAGCGGTCGGTGTGCTGGCCCAGCTCGCCCAGCTCCTCGAGCATGCGGTGGATCAGCAGCTTGAGGGAGTCGCGCGCGCGCGCGCGCTCGGCCTGCAGGCTCTTCTGCCGCTCGCGCGTGCCGTCCAGCATCTCGCTGACCATGCGCACGCCGCGGGAGCTCAGGCCGGTGTCCAGCGCCTGCGTCATCAGCTCGCACTGGCCCCGGGCCCAGGAATCGTCCTCGGCCAGCTCGACCAGGCTCGCGCTCAGGGCACGGCACAGCTCGCCCATCTGGCCGAAGAGGTGATGGCGGTGATCCAGCATGCGGCGGGCCCGCACGCACAGCGCCTCCATGGCCTCGGCACGCTGCGGCGTGGCGCCCTGCTCGCGCAGGCTGGCCAGCGCGGTCTCGATCTCCTGCTTGAGGGATTCGGCGCGCTCGTCGGAGGCCAGCAGGGCGTGCTGGACGGTCTCGTGCAGGCTGTCGCCCACGAGAGGCCAGGCCTGCGGGCCGGCCTCGCGGTCCAGGGCCGAGGTGTCGAGCTGCAGCTCCTCCTCGTTGAAGAACTGGCTGGGCGTGCCGCCCGGCTCTTCGGTGCTCGCCTCCTGGACGTCCACGCCGACATCGCTGGGGTCGGCGTCCCAGCTGGACAGCAGCTGGCGCAGGCGGTTGAGCAGGCGGTGGGGATCCGTGCGGCTCGACTCCAGCACGCGCTGCAGGCCGTCCTTCTTGCGGGCCAGCGTCCATTGGCGGCCGCCTCGCTCGAGGCCGCGCACCAGGCGCTCGGTGACACTCGCCATGCCGTCGGCCAGCACCGCGGGGCCGGCGCTCTGCTGGAAGCGTTCCAGCACGCGCTGGGCCTCATCCCAGCGGGATTCCCTCAGCATGGCCATGACGTCCTGGCGGGCCTGCAGCTCGGGCAGGCCGAGGCTGAGCATGCGCTGCAGCACGGGCTGGGCGCGCTCCGGCAAGGCCTCGGGCGCGGGGCCCGGCGCACCGGCGCTGCCGGCCGCAGGGGGGCTGGCGGGCTCCGTGCCGCCGGACTCGACCAGGTAGGCCCGGGCGTAGTTCTCGGGCGTGGGCTCCAGCTTGGCCATCGCCAGGCGGCGCAGGGCAGCCTTCGCGATCGTGGCCGGGGGCTGCGCACCGGGCGCGGGGCGTGGCGAAGACGGGGCGGGGGAGGCGGGCGAACGGTCGTCCATGATGCTCCAGAAGACTCAGCGGAGGCCGCCGGTCGGGCTGCTGGCGGCCCGTCCCGTGGCGGTGTCGCCCTCGAGCCCGTTGGCCTGCACGATCCAGGGCGCCTTGCGCGGCAGCACCGTCTGCGCCAGCCAGCGTTCGAGATCGTCCGCGGCCAGGGGGCGGCTGAAGAGGAAACCCTGCATGACGCTGCAGCCCAGGCGGTGCAGGACCTCCATCTGGCGGAGCGTCTCCACCCCCTCGGCGATCACGCGCAGGCCCAGAGAGCGCGCCAGGGCGATGATGGCGGTGACGACGGCCGAGCTCTGCGGCGTGATGCCGAGATCCCGCACGAAGCTGCGGTCGATCTTGACCTCGGAGATGGGCAGGGTGGTCAGGTAGGCGAGCGAGGAGTAGCCGGTGCCGAAGTCGTCGATGGAGATCTCCACGCCCACCTCGTTGAGCCGGTGCAGGGCCGGGATCACGTTCTGCAGGTCCTTCATCAGGCCCGTCTCGGTGATCTCCAGCTGGATGGCCCGGTGCGGCACGCCGTAGGCACTGACGCACTGGTGGATGTGCTCGACCAGGTCCGATCGCTCGAACAGGCGGTTGGGCAGGTTGACGGCGATGGCGTCCGAGAAGCCGAAGTTCAGCTGCCAGACCTTGGCCTGGCGGGCGGCCTCGCGCAGCGCCCACTCGGACAGCGGCACGATCAGGCCGGTCTCTTCCGCCAGCGGGATGAAGTCGCCGGGAGGCACGAGCTTGTCGCCCCGCTGCCAGCGCATGAGGGCCTCCGCCCCGACCATGCGGGCGGCGCGGACGTCGATCTTGGGCTGGTAGTGCAGCACGATCTCGTTGCGCTCGATGGCCTTGTGCAGCGCGGACTCGAGTTCCAGCTTCTCGCGGCCCCGGCCGGCGAGCTGCGGCGTGTAGAGGGCCGAAGCGTTGCGCCCCTGGCTCTTGACGGCGTACATGGCGACGTCCGAGTTGCGCAGCAGATCCGCCGTGGTGGTGCCGTCCCGCGGGTAGATGGCGATGCCCACGCTGGCCGTGACGAAGCACTCCTGCCCCGCGATGAAGATGGGCTCGCGCAGCGCCTCCAGCACGCGCTGGGCCACGCGCTCGGCGTCACGCTCGTCGGCCACCTCGGGCAGCAGCGCCACGAACTCGTCGCCGCCCAGTCGGCCCACGGCCTCCAGCGTGCGGTGCGAGCGCCCGCCCACGGACTCCAGCAGGCCTTCCATGACCTGGTCGGAATGGCGCACACAGGCCCGCAGGCGGCGACCGACCTCCATCAGCAGCTCGTCGCCCGCGGCGTGGCCGAGGGTGTCGTTGATGACCTTGAAGCGGTCGAGGTCGATCAGCAGCAGGCCGACCTCGTGGCCACTGCGCCGGGCGGCCTCGATGGCGCGCTCGGCCCGCCAGATGAGCTGGCGGCGGTTGGGCAGGCCGGTGAGGGCATCGAAATTGGCGAGCTGACGGATCTTGTCCTCGGCCAGGCGGCGGTCGGTGACGTCCTGGATGACGCCCGTGTAGCCGCTCGCATTGCCGTGCTCGTTGAACTCGGGTTCGGCCTCGATGTGCAGCACGCGCTGGCGGCCGTCGACCAGGGTCACCGGCACGTCGGTCACCAGCACCGAGTTGTGGACCATCACCTCGCGCAGCAGGCGCAGGAAGAGCTGGCGGTCCTCGCGCGGCACCATGCGCATCACGCCGATGAAGTCCAGCGGCTCGTTGGGCCCGAAACCGAAGACCCGCAGCGCCTCGGTGGCCAGCACGAAGCCGCCTGCGCCGCGGTGCCACTCGAAGCTGCCCATGCGGGCCAGGTCCTGGGCGCGGGCCAGCCGGGCCTTGCTGCGTTCCAGCTCGATGCGGGTGCGCGAGCTGCGCAGCAGGTAGCGCAGGCGGCCGGCCAGGAGGCTCCACTGGGTGGACTTGACGAAGAAGTCGGTGGCGCCGACCTGGTAGGCGCGGTTGATGGAGGCTTCGTCGTCCAGGCCGGTGAGCATCAGCACCGGCGTGGACTCGAAGCCGGGGGTCTCGCGCAGGCGGCTGCAGGTCTCGAAGCCGTCCAGCTCCGGCATCATGGCGTCCAGCACGATGATGTCGGGCGTCCAGCTGCCCACCGTGCGCAGGGCTTCCTCGCCGCTGCTGGCCTCGGTGATGTCGAACCCCCGCTCGCGCAGCGCGATGGCGGTCAGCAGCAGATTGACTTCGTCGTCATCGACGAGCAGCACGCGCGGCTGCTCGGGCAGGTCCTGGTCCACGGTCGGGTTGGCTGAGTTCATTGGGGGCCCGTCAACAAGGCTTCGAGGGCCTGGCGCACCAGCCCCGCCTCATCATGCATGGCATCGATCAGCTTGTCCAAGCCTTCGGTCTGGCCGTTGCGGGCCATGGCCTCGGTATCGGCACAGAGGCGGGACAGCTGCAGGGCGCCCAGGCTCGCCGAGGAGGACTTCAGCGTGTGGGCCACATGGCGGATGGCCGCCAGGTCCATGCCGGCCTCCCGGGCGCGCTGGAGGTCCGGCAGCAGCTTGTCCAGGGACTTGATGAAGGCGTTGATCACCCGCGGCAGCAGCTGGTTGGCGCCGCTGGGGTCCAGGTCGCGCAGGCGCTGCAGCGAGGCTTCGTCCAGGCAGCTGGGCCTGCGGTCCGGGGAGGAGGGCGTTGCGGCGGATGACATGGTGGCTCCATCGTAAACGGCGGCAGACGTGGCGGACGTGGCGGAAGTCGCAGATGCGGCAGATGCCGCCTCCGCCGGGGACCCCGAGGCGCCGGCGGCCAGGGGGCGGGCCGGATGGCCCAGGCGCCGCTGCAGCACCGCCAGCAGCTCGCGGTGGCGCAGCGGCTTGGGCAGGTAGTCGTCGAAGCCGTAGGCCAGCAGCTTTCCCCGATCGCCCGACAGCGCGTTGGCGGTCACGGCCACCACCGGCAGGCTGCCGGGATTGACGAAGCGATACCGGCCCTCACCGCCCCGGCGGAAGATCTGCAGGGCCTGGATGCCGTCCATGCCGGGCATGTGGATGTCCATCATCACGAGGTCGAAGGCCCGCTCGGACAGGGCCTGCAGGCCGGCCTCGCCGCCGTCGCACAGCTGCACGCTGCAGCCCAGCTGCAGGAGCATCTGCTGAATCACCTCCTGGTTGACGGGGTTGTCCTCGACGACCAGGACCTGCCAGGGCCGGGCCGCCCCGGCCTCGATCGCCTGGGGCAGGCCGTCGGGGGCCCCCGCGTCCTGCAGCGGCAGGTGCAGGCTGAAGACGCTGCCGCCGTCCGGGCGGGCACGGGCATCCAGCACGGCACCCATCTGCTGGGCCAGCTGCTGGGCCACGGCCAGGCCCAGCCCGGCCCCCCCATGGCGGCGGGCGAGGCTGTCGTTGCCCTGGGTGAAGGGCTTGAAGAGGTGGTGGAGCTTGTCGGCCGGGACGCCGATGCCGGTGTCCTGCACCTTCAGCAGCACGCCGGGCCGGCCGTCCGGGAAGGGCTGAGCCCGGGCCGCGAGGCCGATCTCGCCGCGCTCGGTGAACTTCAGGGCGTTGTCCAGCAGCTTGCCCAGCAGTCGGCGCAGCGCGCCCGCCGCCACCGGCACCGCGTCCGGCAGCGCGGCGTCCAGCGTCAGGTTCAGGCGCAGGCCGCGGGACTCGGCCTGCGGGCGGTACTGCGCCGCCAGAGTTTCCAGCAGGGGCTGCAGCGGGCACTCGCCGCTGCGCTGCTCGGCGGCCTCGCCGTCCAGGTGGGCCAGGTCGAGCATGTCGTCGAGCAAGTGCTGGAGGTCCTCGCCGCTGGCCTGGACCTGTCGGGCGTAGTGCTGCTGGCGCTCGTCCAGGGGCGTGTTGAGCAGCAGCTGCGTCATCCCGAGGATGCCATTCATGGGCGTGCGGAACTCGTGGCTCATGTTCGCCATCAGCTGGCTCTTGGCCTGGCTGGCGGACTCCGCCTTGTCGCGCGCGGCCTGCAGTTCGCGGTGGCGCTGCTGCTCCTCCGTGACGTCTGCCAGGATGCCGTAGACCAGCGGCGCGCCGCCCGCATGGGCCTGCAGGCGCGTGCGCAGCCGGACCCAGCGCACGCCGCGGCCCGGGTGCTGCACGCGCAGGACCATGTCGGTGGGCTCACCGGCCGCCTGGGCCAGCAGCCGGCGCTGGTAGAGCGCGCGGTCGTCCGGGTGGATGCGGTCCTCGAACACCCGCGGTCCCAGCCGCAGGTCCATGGGGCTCAGCCCCAGCGTGTCCAGCAGCAGCGGGGAGCTGAAGTGCAGGCGGTCCCATTCCGCATTCGTGACGAAGAGGCATTCGCTGACGGCGTCGGTGACCTCGCGGAAGCGGGTGTCGCTTTCCTGCAGCGCGCGCTCGAGCTGCCGCCGCGCGTTGGCGTCCTGCAGCACCAGCAGCGCCAGCGAGCGACGCTGGCCGGCCAGCGGCATCAGCAGGCGCTGCACCTGCAGCCAGCGAGGACCGAAGGGCGTCTGCACGCGCAGGTCCTCGCGGGCGCCCCGCCGGCCCTCGCGCAGGGCCTGCCAGCGGGCGGGCGTGCACAGCTCGGCCAGGGCCGGGTCCACGGCGGATCCCAGCACCTGGCCGATCAGCGCGGCGCCCCGGACGGACAGCAGGCGCTCGGCCTCGCGGTTCAGGTGCAGGACGCTGCCGTCCTGGCTGTCCATCAGCAGCACGCCCAGCGGCAGCAGGTCCACCAGCGCCAGGGCATCGCCCGTGTTCAGCGACTGCAGCAGCTGGCGAGCCACATCGCCGGTGAGGGAGGCATCCGGCGTCATGGGCGATGGACCGGGTGGCGTTGCGTCGGGAGGCCGAAGTCAAGACCTGACCCCTCGGGGCCGGGCCGAGGCAGCAGGCGGGGGCGGAAGGCGTCGTGGTGGGGGGCGGCTGGCGCTGGCGTGCGCGGGCAGTGTCGTTCCTGCATGGATCTCTCTTTGCGGTCGGCGCCACCCGGCGGGCGGGCCCGAAACCCTCTGCGCCGCATTCTCGGCGAAACGCCGCCGAACTGGGTAGCGTCGTCTTTACAATGAGTTGCATGAGCAGCCTCAGCCAGGTCCCCCAGCGCGGTCGTCGCCGACCCCGGTGGGGCAGCGCCGCCGTTGCGCTCATGGCGGTCGGCGTGGCCCTGCTGGCCGGCGGCCTGTGGCTGCTGGATGCGCTCGCGCCGCAGGGCACGCTGCCCGGCGTGCTGCTGGCGGTGCTGGCCATGCTGCTGCTGTGCGTGGCCCTCGCGCTGGGCTGGCATCTGGGCGTTCGCCTGACGCGCCAGCAGCTGGGCGAGTCGCTGCGGGAGCTCCGCCAGCAGCTGCACGTGCAGGCGCAGGTGCAGTCCGACTGGCAGTGGCAGACCGATGCCCAGCATCACCTGGTGCGCTGGCAGGCCCCGTGGGGGCAGCCCGGCTCGAGCTGGGTGGGCCAGGCGGCGACGCAGTCGCTGGCCGAACGACTGCAGCTGGCGGATGCATCGGCGCGGCAGCTCCAGGACTGCCTCGCGGCGCAGCGGCCCCTGCTTCAACTGCGGCTGGACGGCAGCGTCACCGGCGCCAAGGCCTCGGCGGGCGAATGGTGCCTGCAGGCCGTGCCGCTGCTGGACGGGAGCGGACGTTTCTGCGGCTTCCAGGGCAGCGCGCGCTTCGTGGCCGCCGCGGCCGCCACGGTCCCGGCAGCAGCTGCCGTCAGCCCGCCGGTCGCATCGATCTCGCCGCCGGGCGATGAGGCCCTGCGCGCCGAGCAGGCGGCATTTGCCTACACCGTCTCGCATGACCTGCGCGCGCCCCTGCGCGTGGTCGATGGCTTCGCCCGCATCCTGCGCGAGGACTACGGGCGCCTGCTCGACCGCGTCGGCAATGACCACCTCGACCGCATCTCCGGCGCCGCGCAGCGCATGAACCAGATGATCGATGCGCTGCTGGCTCTCAGCCGCCTCTCGGTCCAGGCTCTGGAGTGCCGCCCGGTGGACCTGAGCCTGCTGGCCGGTCTCGTGCTGGACGAGCTCCGCCGCGAGGCGCCCCAGCGGCAGGTCGCGGTGCACATCCAGCCCGGAATGGTGGCGAACGGAGACCCGACGCTGCTGCGCGTGGTCCTGGAGAACCTGCTGGGCAATGCCTGGAAGTACAGCAGCAAGTGCGAACTCGCCCACATCACCTTCCAGTGCGAGGACGGGCCCCAGGGGCGTGTCTTCATGGTGGGCGACGATGGCGCCGGCTTCGACATGCGCTTCGCCGACCGTCTCTTCGCGGCCTTCCAGCGCCTGCACAGCGCCAGCGATTTCGCGGGCACGGGCGTGGGGCTGGCCTCGGTGCGACGCATCGTCCAGCGCCATGGCGGCGAGATCTGGGCCGAGGCGGCCGTGGGGCAGGGCGCGCGCTTCTTCTTCACCCTGCCGGGCTGAGCGCACGGCCGAGCGGCCTCCCCGGCGCAGAGCGCCGGTGCGGTCAGGCCTGGTCGGTGGCGGGCAGGGCCAGCAGCTCCACCGCCTCGAGCAGCCGGGCGGCCTGCTCGGGCCAGGACCGGCCCTCCAGCTCCGCCATGCGGCGCAGGCGCGCGAAGGCGTCCTGGCGCGAGAGCGAATAGCGGTGCATCAGCACGCCGACGGCCATGGGCACGGTCTGCGCCAGCACCTCGTCACCGGCCGCGCTGCGCACGGGGGGCTCGGCGGGGCGATCCCCACGGGCGCGCAGGTTCGCGACGGCCGCTTCCACGGCCGGCACGATCTGGTGGATGTCCAGGGGCTTGACCAGATAGGCCACGGCGCCCAGCTCCTTGACCTTGGCCACGGTCTGCTCGTCGGTGAAGGCCGAGAGGAACATGAAGGGCGTCTGCAGGGCCTCGCGCAGGTAGGCGGCGACGTCGAAGCCGCTCATGCCCTCCATGCGGATGTCCAGCAGGGCCAGCTCGGGGCGGTGCTCGCGTGCCAGCAGGATGGCGTCGTCGCCGTTGTCGGCGTCGATGACCTCGTAACCGGCCTGGACCAGGCCGTGGGTGAGCGTCGCCAGGACGAGCCTGTCGTCGTCGACCACCAGAATCTTGCCTTTGCTCGTCACTGCCTACGCACTCCCACCCAGGGTGGCCGGCTTGGGGGCCGGCCGAGCCACGCTTGGCGCCCCGGTGAAGCCGGGGCTGCGTGATCTGTACCGCTCGAGGGCGTTCGGAGCGGCCAAAAGCGGTCATTGTCGCTGAATTGCCGGCAGCCCGGCGTTCACGATTGCCCTAGTCGGACGCGATGGTGGGCGCACAGCGATCGAGGCGCCGGACGCTTCCCCGCTCAGTCGCCGGGAAGCCAGGTGATGCTCGGCGGCTGCAGCTCCATGGTGCAGCACACCAGGAGCCCCTGCTGCTCCAGATTGAGCTTGGCGCTGCGCCGCGGCAGCAGGGCACGCACCAGGCCCAGGCCCGACACGCTGCCCGGCACGCCCGCCAGCGTGAAGCCCGGCGGCAGCTGGCCCGGGTTGACGATGCGGATGGACAACCGGTCGGCCTCGCAGCGCAGGTGGCAGTGGATGGGCGCCTCCTCGCTGTGCTTGATGGCGTTGGTGAGCAGCTCGTTGAGGGTCAGCGCGATGGGGATGGACTCCGCCTCGGGCAGCGCCCAGCGCTCCGCCTGCGCCGCCATGCCGCCCTCGATATGGCAGTGGATGGGGCGACCGAACATGCGCTGTACGGAGCCCGTGATCGCCTCCACGACCTTGGGCACGCGCAGCGGCCCGGTGCCGCCCACCTGCAGGCCGTAGACCTGCGCGATGGCCTGCACCTGGCCCACGGCCTCCGAGATCACGCCCTTGATCTCCGGCCGGCGCGCGGCGATCTGCTGCAGCAGCCCGGCCACGCCCTGCAGGTTGTTCTTGATGCGGTGGTGCACCTCCTTCACCAGCAGCTCACGCTGGGCGATGGCGGCTTCCAGGCGCGCGGCCTCGGCGGCGCGCTGCTCGGTGACGTCCGTGGCCACCATGAGCAGCTGCTCGGGTTCGCTCGCACCGTCGGGGCGGCTGACGTCGCTCAGGTGCAGGTAGCGCGTGTCCCAGATGCGGGTCTCGCCGCCCATGCTCAGGGGGTACTCGCGCTGCGTGACGGCGTCCGTCTGCAGCGCGGCCTCCATGTCCCGGCGGATGGCGCCACCCTGGTCGGGGCCGAACAGCTCCTCGGGCGTCGCGCCCAGCAGCGCCTGCTCGGGACGGCCGGCCAGCCGCGCGGCGGCCTGGTTGATCTTCTCGAGGCGCAGGCTGCGGGCGTCGAGCAGGCTGATGGCCAGCGGCGCCACCTCGATGATGCGGCGCAGCGAGGCCTGCGCCTGCTGCGTCTGTGCCTCGGCCTGGCGGCGGCGCTCGATGTCCAGCAGCGCGTAGGTGAGCTGGCGGCCGTGCTCGGCAAGACCTGTCACCACGGCATTGCCCACCACCCAGAACTCGCGGCCGTCGCGCGCCATCAGCCGGCACTCGAAGGTCTCGGCCTGGCCCTCGGTGAGCTCGTCCAGGTAATGCGTCTGGCGGAAGGGATGCTCCGGCTCCGCCGTGGCGACGATGCTCATGGGCTGGCCGAGGAACTCGACGAGGTCGCCACCGAACATGCGCCGGGCCGAGCGGTTCATCCATTCGATGCCGCCGCGCCCCACGGTCACGATGCCCACCAGCACGGAGTCCAGCACCGCCCGCTCGCGCTCGGCCTGCAGCAGCAGCGACTGCTGGGCGCGCCAGCGGTCGTCCACGTTCACGTAGGTGGCGATGAGGGCCTCGTCCGCGACCCCCTGGCGCATCAGGCGCTTGCTGACCTGCATCCACAGCAGGCTGCCGTCGCGGCAACGCACGCGGCGCTCGCCCCGCCACAGGCCGCTGTCCTGCAGGGCGGCCTGGGTGAGCCGGCCGATGTGCTCGTACTCGTGGTGGGACTCGTAGAGCATCTCCAGCGGCAGGCCCACGAGCTCCTCGATCCGGTAGCCCGTCAGCTGCGCCAGCGCCTCGTTGGCCCGCTCGATGCGGCCGCCGCGCAGGATGGCGATGCCCACGTCGGAGAGGCTGAACATCAGCTCGCGGTCCTGCACCAGCGTCTCCAGCTGGGCCTGCTGGCTCTTGAGGCGGCTGATGTCGCTGATCACGGCGATGGCCTCGGGCTCCACGGACTGGCCCGCGGGCACGGCCTTGAGACTCAGCGACAGCCAGCGTGCCGGCGCGTCGGCCGGCGCCTCCTCGGGGGCGACCTGCTGGAACTCGGCCTCGAAGGGCTGCTGGGGATCGAGGGCCTGGAGCGCCGTGAGCACCGCCTGGCCCAGAGCCGGCAGCGCCTGGAACAGCCGCGCGATGCCGGTACCGGCCTCCGGCAGGGAGGGATGGCCCAGCATGCGCGCGAAGCCGGGATTGCAGCGCACCAGACGCTGGCCGCGCAGATAGGCAAGGCCGAGGCCCGCCCCGTCCATCGTGGTGGTCAGCTCGTGCAGCAGCTGCTCGCTGCGGGCCAGGGCCTGCTGCTGGGCCGTCATGTCCAGCGTGACGACGGAGGTGGTGCGCTGCCCCGTGCCCAGCTGCCCGGGCTCGACGCGCGTCAGCAGCCAGCGCCGGCCGAGCTCGGGATGCCGGACGGCGTAGCGGACCTCGGCCTTCTCGCCGGTCTTGAGCGCCTTCTGCAGCCGTTCGAACTCGGGCAGGGACTCGGGCTCGACGATGTCGCGCCCCACGCCCTGCAGCGCGGCCAGCGGACCCGCGGGCGCCGCGCCGCCCTTGCCCGCGCGGGGGCGCAGCCAGCCGGCGTCTTGCTGGAAGGTGGCGAGGCCGACCCCGGCGGTGTCCATGAGGGCGTCCAGCTGCTGGTGGGCGAGGTCACGCTCCTGCTCCAGGTTGCGATCCTCGAGGACGGCCATGACCCGGGGCGTGGCGCCCGGGACTTCCGGCAGGGCTTGCAGGCGCGCCTGCCACCAGCGGGGGCGGCCTTGTGCGTCGGGCAGGCTGCCCTGGATCAGCACGGGTTCCTGGCGTCCCGTCAGCACCGGATGCAGGCCCTGGGGCGACCAACCGAGCAGCGCCTGCAGCGCCGGCGGCGCCTCGTGCAGCGTGGCCGGCACCTGGGGGTACAGGGCAGCGAAGGCGCCGTTGTGACGCAGCAGCAGGCCCTGGGCGTCGAACATCAGCAGCGGCTGCGGGTTGAGGTCCAGCCACTGCAGCATCTCCTGGTGATGGCGGTCGGTCTGCTCGCGGGCCAGCACTTCGGCGCTGCAGTCCTGGAGCAGCACGAGGCTCAGCGTGGGCGCCTGCGCGTCGTTGAGCCGGTGGCTGCTGATGCGCATCCAGTGCTCCGCGCCGCCGGCATCGCGCAGGCGCAGGGGGCGCGCCGCGCTGTCCGGGCGCACCAGGCTGCGTGCGAGCGCACGGCTGTGGGGCCGCTCTCGCCATTGGGCGCGATCCTCGGGGGCCAGCCACAGGGAGAAGTCCTGCCCGGCCAGCGCCTCCAGCGGCTTGCCCAGCAGCTGCAGGAGGGCCTCGTTGGCGCTTTGCAGGCGATGCTGACCGTCCTCGATGAAGGCGGGCCAGGGCGATTGCCAGAACACCCGCATCAGCTCGTGCGGGGTGCCGGCCGGGCCGGCAGGACTGCCGATGGCGGCCGGCGTCGGTCCGGGAGATTCGGGGCCTGGCACGGCCGGAGCCGGCGTCGTGCCGGATCCACCGGGGTCGCCCGCCGGCCGCCGGCCCAGCACCGAGCTGCCGGCGCGGGTGGGGCGGGCGGCATCCGGCAATGCCGTGTCGATGCGGGCATGCAGCATCCAGCAGGCGGTGTCCTGCGGATCGGGCGAAAGGGCGATGAGCTTGAGCTGCGCGCGCTGTCCCGAGCTCAGCGCCCAGGTGGGCGCCACGGGGGCGCGGCGGCCCTCCGCGAGGGCGTGGGTGGCCAGCTTGAGCCAGTCCCAGACCTTGGTGCCCGCGGCGGTGCGCAGGGCTTGCAGGCTCGAGCCGGGGTGCAGGTCCAGGGCCTGCGCAGCGGGGTTGGCCTCGAGGATGTCCAGCCGCTGGTCGAGCAGGAGCACCGGGTCGCTGAGCTCGAGCATGAGCCCGCGCAACGCGGTCAGGTCCTGGGCAAGCAGAGAGAGCTGGGAGGGCACGAGGCGCAGTGTAGGACAAGCGCGGCGGGCCCCCGCCCGTCAGGGCCTCATTCGAGCTGGGCGGCCTTGCCGAGCGCGCGCGCCACGGCGAGGTTCACTTCCTCGGCGCCGAGCATCAGGGCCTCGGTGCTGGCCCGGAAGTCGAACACCGACTCGTTCTCGATGGCATGCACCAGGTCCAGGTAGGGCTTGCACGGGCCGGTCTGGTCGACCAGCGCCTGGCGCACCCGCTCGGGCACGGGGATGGACTGCAGCAGCTTGTCGAAGGGCTGCTTGAGCATGTGGTCCAGCAGCGAGAAGAGGCCGCAGATGAACATCTCGTCCCGCATCTCGGACTCGTTCATGCCCTTGGCGAGTTCCTCCATCAGCAGGCCGCGACGCAGGGCGGCGTACATGATGGGACGCATGGTGTGGTCCTTGCTGGCGGTGGCCAGCAGCAGCGCCAGCCAGCGCTTCAGGCGGGCATAGCCCAGCAGCATGATGGCGTGGCGGAAGGAGCTGACCTCCACCGGCAGCCCGAAGGCCGCCGAGTTCATGTAGCGCAGCAGCTTGAAGGCCAGGCTGGGGTCGCGCTTGAGGGTCTGTTCCAGGCGCTCGACGTCATCGCCCTGGTCCAGGCGCGACATCAGCTCCACGATGACCTGCAGGTCTGCTGCGATCTCGGGCTTGCCGGCGCCGGGCGGCGGTTCGTAGGCCTCCACGGCCGGGCTGCCCGTGACGAGGGCGGCGCCGAGCTTGAAGGCCTCGTCGATCTCGGCAGCGCCGCGGGCATTGCCCACGAGCACGTTCTTGCCCTGCAACGCGGCGAGGCCGAGGCGGCGGGCGTCGTCGAGGTCCAGCTGCACGCGGCCGAAGGCGCCACGCAGCTCCTGGGGCAGCGGGTTGTTGCTCAGGCCCTTCAGCAGCAGACCCGTGCCGTTCTGGCGGGCGGCCTGGATCGCCTCGGCGGCCTCGGGGCTCGTGCCCATGAAGGCCGGCCATTCCAGCTGGGCCTGGGCGGGCAGGCGTTGCGTGGCCAGGCCATGGAGGCCGGTCTCGCTCATGAGGTTCAGCTGCACGGGCCTGGGCGGTTCACCAAAGGCGGGCTGCAGCGCGGCCAGCAGGGCGGCTCCATCCAGCGAGGCATCGGGGCGCAGGGGCAGGATGCTCAGGCGCGTGGCCGTGACCATGCGCTGGGCATCGATCACCGGTGCGTAGCCGAGGGCCACCAGGCCCAGGATGGGATGTTCACTCATGCAGGCGCTTCGCTTGGATTCAGTTGTTCAGGTAGTTGAAGAGGGACATGCGCTGCACCGTGGCGTAGGCCTTGAGGGCGGCTTCGTAGCCGGTCTGCTGGTTCTGGAAATCGGAAATCGCCCGGGTCATGTCAAGGTCTTCCGCGGCCGACTTCTCGGCTTCGTTGTACTGCTTCAGCGCGGCCAGTCGGGTCTCGGTGCCGTCCAGATTGTTCAGGCGTTCCCCGACCTGGCTTCGCACATTCTGCAGGTTGGCCATGGAGGCGTCCAGATCCCGCAGTGACAGGACGTTGCTTTGCACGACCTCGGTGCCGGTTCGGTTGGTCTTGCGCAGGTCGGCCACCGCGTTGTCGAGCACATCGAAGACCTTGAGCGTGCTCGTGGCAGGCTGGACCTGGAACTCGTCGCCGTCGGCGGCCACGCCCGTGAGTGTCATGGACATCCCGTCGAAGTCCAGGCTCTTGCCCGGCACATAGGTGCCGGATTTCACGACCCCGCCCGTTGTCGTGTCGAGCACGGTGTAAGTGGCTGTAGGACCTGTACCACTGATGGAAATCTTGTAACTGTCTCCCGTGAGCGCGGCGGGGTCGATCACGCGGCCGGAGTCGATCCACGACTTGGCCGGGGCGGCGGTGATGCTGTTGGGCAACGCCGAGGTGACGAAGCTGCCGTTGCCGCTGCGGGCCTGTTCCCAGGTCTGGCGACCGTCCACGGTGAGGGGGAAGTTGTCGAGGTTGCCGGTCTGGATCTGGCCCGAGGAGCCGCTGTAGACCACGCCGGTCGCGGTGTCCAGGAAGGGCGGGTTGCCCGCACCCTGGCCCGAGAAGAGGTAGCCGCCGCCGCCGTCGGCCCGGTTGGCAATCGACAGCAGCTGGGCGCGCAGACCCTCGATCTTGTTGGCCAGGCCATTGCGCTCGGCGTCGCTGTAGGTGCCGTTGCCCGCCGACACGAGGGCCTCGCGGATCTGCTGGAGGATCTCGTTGGCGTCACCGAGGGCGCCCTCGGCCAGGGTCATGCCGTTGCGGCTGGCCTCCAGCGCACGCTGGTTGGCGTCCACCCGGCCGATGGCGGACAGCGCACGTTCGGCGCGGGCCGCACCGGTGGGGTCGTCGCTGGCCCGCTCGACCCGCTTGCCGGAGGTGAGCCGCTGCTGGGCGTCCTGCATGCGCTGCTGGCGGGCCTGCAGCTCGGTGATGCCGGCGTCGAAGACGGTGATGGTGGCGAGTCTCATGAGGGACGTCCTTCAGCGGCGCATAGCGCCGGTTTCATCGCTGGGCAAGGGTCAGCAGCTCGGCGAAGACGGTCTGCGCGGTCTGCAGGACCTTGGCGGCGGCCTGGTAGCCCTGCTGGTACTGCATCAGCCGGGCGGCCTCTTCGTCGAGGTTGACGCCGGCCTGGCTGGCGCGGCTGGTCTCGGCGTCGGCCGCGACGGCGGAGGACACATTGCTGAGGTACTGCGCCCCCTGCACGCGGGCCCCGATCTCCGACATGGCCGCGGCATAGGCGTCGTTGATGGTGGAGCCGGCAGCCAGGCTGCCGTCGGGCAGCAGGCGCTGACCGACGAAGGCCTCCTTCTGGATGTTCAGGAAGGCCTTGGCGTTGCCGTTGTTGCTGGCGGGGAACTTGGTCGTGGTGATGTCGATGGCATCGTTCTTCTTGGGCACACCCACGAGGCGCAGCTCGAAGCCGAGGTCGATCGGCGGCGTCGCGGCGGGGTCGTTGCCGATGGGCGAGCCGGGCGTCCAGGTGCCCGTGAGCGTGCTGCCGTCGGACAGCGTGATGGTGTAGTCCACGCCGTTCGTGATGGACGGGTTGGGATCGCCGAAGACCAGGCGGGCCGGCGTCAGGCTGAGGTTCAGCTTGTTGTTGACGGCGTACATGGCGTCGACGCTGACCGTGCCCTTGTTGTTCACGTCCGTCGTGGCGCTGACCGGCGAGGCGGCCGCGATGCCCGTGGTCTGGTCCAGGACCCGGCGCATGTCCACCGAGGCCTGCGCGACGGGCTCCAGCAGCAGGCTGTCCGTGGCGGTGAGCGGGGCGCCGACGACCTTGACCGTGAAGCCGTCCACCGAGTCGCCGTCGGAGATCGTGCGCTCCAGACCGTCCGAGAGCCGGGTCAGCTTGTACTGCCCCGGCGAGGCGGCATCGAGCTCGAGCTTGTAGGAACTGGCCTGCAGCAGCTTGGCGTCGCTGATGGAGAGGTCGACCTTGCTGGCGAAGGTGCCGTCCGGATTGCGCGCATTCGTCTCGGCCGGCAGCGCCCGCGGCGGGGCCAGCGAGAAGATGGGATTGCCCGTCCCCGGCGGATTCGTGAGCGTCCAGCCCAGGGCCTGCTGGTCGTTGACGCGCGTGGCCAGGGCGGTGGCCATCTGCCCGATCAGGTTGCGGGCGTCCTGGATGTCCTTGTTCTGATAGCGCAGCAGCGCGCTGAGCGACCCACCGGTCAGGATCGACTCGTCCAGCTTGCGCGGGCCGCTGACGTCGATGATGCTCAGCGAGGCGCGCGCCGGATCGTAGGGATCGGCCGTGACCTTCAGCGCCTGCGCATCGGCGCCCAGCACCAGGCGCTGGCCGCCGCCGATGAACACGCCCACCGTGCCGTCGTCCTGGGCCAGCGTCGTCACCTGCACGTACTGGCTGAGCTGCGAGATGAGCTGGTCACGCTTGTCGAGCAGGTCATTGGGGGTATGGCCGTTGCCATTGGAGCGCGCCACCTGGTCGTTCGCCGCGGCGATCTGCTTGGCGAGCTGGTTGATGACGTCCACGTTGGCCTTGAGGTCGCTCACCACGCCCGCCTGCAGCTGCTGCAGCTGCTCACCCGCGTTGGAGAAGCGCGCTGCCAGCTCCTGCGCCCGTCCGAGCACGACCTGGCGTGCCGAGGGGTCGTTGGGCCGGCTGGTCACGTCGACCATGGCATTGAGGAACTGGCTGGCGGCGTAGCCCAGGCCCTGCGTCCCGGGCGGGAAGAGCTTCTCCAGCTGCGTCAGCTGCTCGAGGCTGGTCTGGTCCATGTAGGCCGTCGACTTCGTGGCGGACGCGTTGGTGGTCAGGAAGGCGTTGTAGGAGCGGGTGACGGTCTCGATCACCACACCCTTGCCAAAGTAGCCGGCGCCCGTGTACTGGCCTTCCGGCGTCGTCAGCTGGAGGCTCTGGCGCGAATAGCCCGGCGTGTTGGCATTGGAGATGTTCTGGCCGATGACCTGCAGTGCCGCCTGGTTGGCGAACATGGCCCGCATGCCCAGGGACATCAGTGCGGAGTTGCCCATGATTCAGTCCTTGCTTCCGTGCACGGCCAGGCGGGACGGGCCGCTCAGGCCAGGGCGCGCTGCACGCGCACCGTGGTGTTGATGGTCCTGGCCAGCTTGACGGCGTAGTCCGGATCCGTGGCGTAGCCGGCCTTCTGCAGGCCCTGCGCGAAGGTCTCGGCGCTGCCGGTGCCGGCCTTGGCCACGACGTCCTTGTAGCGCTCGTTGCTGCCCAGCAGCTTGGCGTAGTCCTTGAAGGCGTCGGCGTAGCTGTCGTAGGCGCGGAACTTCGCGGTGACCTTCTGCAGCCGGCCGTCGATGTACTCGGTGGTCTGGACCTCGGTCGTCTTGCCGGTCCAGCCGGCGGTGGCCTTGATGCCGAAGACGTTGTGCGAGGTGCTGCCGTCCTTGTTGAGGATCTCCCGCTTGCCCCAGCCCGATTCATGGGCGGCCTGCGCGATCATGAAGGACGCCGGGATGCCGGTGCTGGCCTGCGCCTCCTTGGCGGCACCGTCGTGCTTGAGGATGAAGTCCTGCACATGCGGCGCGACGTTCTTCTTCGCGAGCTGCGGCAGGGCCTGCGTGGCGGCGGTCTTGTCGGTGTCGGGGCTCACGCCCATCTGGCGCTGCAGCTGGCGGGTGATGGCGTCGGAGAGCCCGCCGGGCAGGCCCGTCATCTTGGTCGCGAACTGCTGGTCCAGCATCTCCGTGCCCATCTGCGAGCCGGCGTTGTCCAGCATGCCCGAGGAGAGCGTCGCGGCGCGCATGCTCTTCATCACCTCCTGCATGAAGAGGGCCTCGAACTGCTTCGCGGTCTCCTTGATCTGCGCCTTGGGGTCGCGCGCAGCGGAGGCGCGCAGGGCGTCCAGCGAGCGCGTGTCCGTGCTCAGGCTGTTGCCGCTGAGGGTGGGCGGGTTAAATCGCATGGCAGGTCTCCGATGCGGTGTCTCGCAACCGTCGGGGCAGGACAGCTGCCGGGCCTTCGGGCGTGCCGCCTGAGGGGGCCGAGACAGGACACAAGCGGGGACCGTTTGTGCCGGTCGAGGGGCCAGGGCTCTGGCCTGGCGCGGCCTGCAAGGCGGGCGAAGCCAGAAGGGGGGGAGCCATCAAATCACCTCCAGCTCTGCATTCAGGGCGCCGGCGGTCTTCATCGCCTGCAGGATCGCCAGCAGATCCTGAGGGGTGGCGCCGAGGGCGCTGAGCGCCTTGACCACATCCGCAAGCTTGGCGCTCGCGGGCAGCTGGATCAAGGGGCCGGGCTCCTGGCGGATCGCGATATCGGTCTTTTCTGTCACGACGGTCTGCCCGCCGGAGAGGGCGCCGGGCTGGCTGACCTGCGGCGTGCTGGTGATCGTCACCGAGAGGTTGCCGTGGGCCACCGCGCAGTTGCCGATGCTCACGGCCTGGTTCATCACGACGGAACCGGTGCGTGCGTTGATCACCACGCGGGCGGCCGGCGCGGCCATGTCGATGGGCAGCTCCTCGAGGTCGGCGAGGAAGGCGACGCGCTCGTCGCTGTCCGTCGGGGCCTTGACGCGCACCACGCGCCCGTCGACGGCCTGGGCCACGCCAGCGCCCTTGGCCTTGTTGATGGCGCGGGCCACGGCACGGGCCGTGGCGAAGTCGGCGGCGTTGAGGTCCAGCTGGATGGCCTCGCCCAGCGCCAGCGGCGTCGGCACGGCGCGCTCGACGGTCGCACCCGCGGGGATGCGGCCGGCGCTGAGATGGTTGATCTGCACCTTGGCTCCGCCGGCCGAAGCCCCGGCGCCGCCCACGATGAGGTTGCCCTGGGCCATGGCGTAGACCTGGCCGTCGGCGCCGCGCAGGGGCGTGGCGATCAGCGTGCCGCCGCGCAGGCTCTTGGCATTGCCGATGGAGGAGACGTTGATGTCCAGCGTCTGGCCGGGCTGGGCGAAGGGCGGGAGCTGGGCCGTCACCATCACCGCGGCGATGTTGCGCGGCTGCATGGTCACGCCCTGGGGCAGGATGACGCCGAACTGCTGCAGCATCGCCTGCAGGCTCTGGCCGGTGAAGGGGGCCTGCGTGGTCTGGTCACCGGTGCCGTCCAGGCCCACGATCAGGCCGTAGCCGGTCAGCGCATTGGTGCGCACGCCCTGGACGGCGGCGACCTCCTTGAGACGCACCGCTTCGGCAGTGCCTGCCGCGAACAGCAGGGCGGCGAGCAGGAGACGGAGAACGGTGGTGGTGGACATGATGGTCGCAGGGGAAGCCTTGCGACCAATTTTGCGAAAACTTTAGACCGGCGAAAGACTCAAAAAGAAGCGCGACAGCCAGCCTATTCCATGGGCCTCGCCCGGCGCGCCGCGCCCGCGCTGCTCGATGCGCACGTTCGCGATGGCCGTGGAGGGGATGGCGTTGCCCTGCTGGATGGCACGCGGGTCCACCTGGCCCGAGAAGCGCAGCACGTCGACGTTCTGGTTCACGCCGATCTGCTTCTCCGCCATGATCAGCAGGTGGCCGTTGGGCAGCACGGCGGTCACGATGGCCGTGACGGTGCCGGTGAACTCGTTGGTGTTCTGGTTCGCGCCCTTGCCGGCCGCCTTGTTGGACGAGGTGCCACCCACGGTGGCCCGTCCGAAGCTGTTGGCGGAGATGCCGGGCAGGGCGGTGAGGCTGCCGCTCAGGTCGCCGCTCTTGGCCAGCTCGCTGGTGGAGGACTGGCTGGCGCTCACCTTCTCGGCGATCTGCACGGTCAAGGTGTCGCCCACCAGGCGCGCGCGATGGTCCTCGAACAGCGGTCGGTAGCTCGCCGCCTGGTAGATCGCCCCGTTCAGGGCCGTCTGCGGCGGCACGGCCGGCATCTGCACCACGGGCGTGTTCTGCATCTCGACCTGGGGCATCTTCATCGTGCTGGCGCAGCCGCCCAGCAGGGCGATCGCGCACAGGGCGGGCAGGGGAGCGAGGCGGGAGCGCATGGGGAGTCCTCTCAGTCGGCGGGCGAGGGGGTCAGTGAGGCGCGATCAGATCTGCGCCAGCTTCTGCAGCATCTGGTCGGAGGTCTGCACGGCCTTGGAGTTGAGCTCGTAGGCGCGCTGGGTCTGGATCATCTGCACCAGCTCCTCCACCACGTTGACGTTGGACGTCTCGACGAAGCCCTGCTGGATCGCGCCCATGCCGTTGGCGTTGGGCGCTCCGGCGTTCGGGGTGCCCGAGGAGGCCGTCTCGGTGAAGAGGTTCTGGCCCTTGGGTTCCAGGCCGGCCGGGTTCACGAAGTTGGCCAGCTGGATCTGGCCCAGTGTCTGCGGCTGCGTCTGGCCGGGCACCACCACGCTGACCGTGCCGTCCTGGCCGATGGTCACGCTCTGGGCGTTGGCCGGCACGGTGATGCCGGGCATGACGGTGTAGCCGTTGTTGGTCACGATCTGGCCGTTGGCGTCGAGCTGGAAGCCGCCGTCGCGGGTGTAGGCCGTGGTGCCGTCCGGCATCTGGATCTGGAAGAAGCCGCTGCCCTTGATCGCCAGGTCGAAGTTGCCGGTGGTCTGCTGCAGACTGCCCTGGCTGAAGTTGCGCGAGGTCGCGACCGTGCGCACGCCCAGGCCCAGCTGCAGGCCGGTGGGCAGCTGCGTCTGCTCGGTCGTGTTGGCGCCGCTCTGGCGGAGGTTCTGGTAGATCAGGTCCTCGAACACCGCATGGCTGCGCTTGAAGCCGTTGGTGCCGACGTTGGCCAGGTTGTGCGAGATGTTGTCCAGCTGGGTCTGCTGGGCTTCCATGCCGGTCTTGGCGATCCAGAGCGAGCGAATCATGGCGGGGTCCTTCTCGAAGCCGTGCCCTCAGGCTCAGCTGTTGCTGGACAGCAGCTTGGCGCTGGTCTGTCCCTGGGTCTGGGCGATCTGGAGCAGCTTCATCTGCTGCTCGAACTGACGGGCCGCGGCGATCATGCTGACCATGGTCTCGACGGCGCTCACGTTGGAGCCCTCGAGCGCGCCATCCTGCAGCCGTGCGGCCTGATCGGCCGGCAGGTCGCCATTGGCGGCGCGGAAGAGGCCGTCGGGTCCCCGGGTCAGCGGGGTCTCTGCGGTGGGCGTGACCAGCTTCAGGCGGCCGATGGCCGTCGGGCGGCCCGTGGCCCCCTTGGCCGTCAGCGTGCCGTCGTTGCCGATGCTCAGCTCGCTGTTGGGCGGCACGTTGATGGGGCCGCCGTCGCCCAGCACCGGCAGGCCGTTGCGCAGGACGAGCAGGCCTTCGCTGCTGACGTCCAGCGAGCCTGCCCGCGTGTAGGCCTCGGTGCCGTCCAGCCCCTGCACGGCCATCCAGGCGTCGCCACGCATGGCGACGTCCAGGTTGCGGCCGGTGGCGCTGATCACGCCGGGATCGGGGTTGTAGCCGATCGTCGTCTCGAGCGCATAGGCTCGCGTGCTGGCGCCGTCGCCGCGCACGGGCACGGCGCGAAAGGCCGCCAGCTCGGCACGGAAGCCGTTCGTCGAGACGTTGGCCAGGTTGTTGGCCAGCACGTCCTGACGCTGCATGGCCGCCTTCGCGCCGGCCATCGACAGGTAGATCATGCGGTCCATGGCAGTCCTTGATCAGCGATGCAGGGCATCAACGCAGATTCACGAGCGTCTGCAGCACCTGGTCCAGCGTCTTGATGCTCTGGGCATTGGCCTGGTAGACGCGCTGTGCCGTGACCATGTTGACCAGCTCGGCCGTCATGTCCACGTTCGATTCCTCGAGGGCGCCGGACTGCAGCACGCCCATGTTGCCGTCGCCCGGCACGCCCACGACGGCGTCGCCCGACCCGTAGGTGCGCGCCCAGACGTTGCCGCCCAGGGGCTGCAGGCCCTGCGTGTTGCGGAAGGTCGCGAGCTCCACCTGCCCCGCGGGCTTGGACTGGCCATTGGAGTAGCGGGCCATGATGATCCCGGACTTGTCGATCTGGATGCCGGCCAGCTGGCCCGGCGCGTAGCCGTCCTGCTTCACGTCGGTCACGGCGAAGCTGGAGCCGCCTTCCGTGGTCTTCAGGATGTTCAGCTTGATGCCGGCGATCGGCAGCGTGGCCGCGCCGGCGGCGTTGGTGGAGACCGGCACATCCATGTTGATGTCCGCCGTCGGACTCACGGGCTTGGACCCGTCGTAGGCCGAGAACACCAGCGTGGTGTAGGGCGCGGTGGGGTTGCCGTCGACATCGACGGGCGTCGCCGTGCCGGCGGCATCGACCTCCAGCGGCTTGCCATTGGCCGTGGCGTAGATGTTCCAGGTCGTGGTCGAGCTGGGATCGGGCGGAGGGGGGGTCGGGTCGCTCTTCTGGAAGTAGAAGGTCAGCGCCACGCTCTGGCCCTTGGCATCGTAGATCGTCATCGACGTGGCGTTGTTGTACGTCGCCGGGTCATTGAGCTTCATGCCCACGCCGGTGCCGCCAGGCGCCGTGCTCTTGGCGCGGGAGTCCAGGTTGAACTCCATCGAGACATTCTTCGTGACCTGCGGCGTGATGCCCGCGGTGGGCAGCTGCAGCGGCTGCGCCAGGCCCGGCTGGATCACGCCCGTGCCGTCGGCCGGATAGCCCAGCAGCTTGAGCCCGGCGTTGTTCACGATGAAGCCGTCGCGGCTCACCTTGAACTGGCCGTTGCGGGTGTACATGACGGGGTTCTTGTCGTCGCTCACCTGGAAGAAGCCCGAGCCGTTGATGGCCATGTCCATCGGGTTCTCGGTGGTGCTGATGTTGCCCTGCGTGAACTGCTGGGACACCGAGGCGAGGCTCGTGCCGATGCCCACCGGGTTCTGGCCCGCGCCGTTGAGGGCGCTGGCGTAGACATCGGCGAACTCGGCCCGCGAGGACTTGCCGCCGTAGGTGTTGGCATTGGCGATGTTGTTGCCGATGACCTCGAGGTTCTTGCTGGCGGCGTTGAGACCGGAGAGACCTTGCTGGAAGCCCATGATGTGTCCTTCGAAAGAATGTGTTCCCGGGGGTCAGTCGACCCGCTTGACGCTGCTGTAATCGACCATGCCGACCGTCTGCAGCTGCAGCTGCAGCTTGCTGCCGGCGGTGTTCACGGCCATGACCTTGTCATGGGCGTAGGCGGTGCTGGCGAGGACGCTGGCGCCCTTGCTCGCGGTGATGCGGAAGGTGTAGCCACCCGAGCGGGCGTCGACCTTGTCGGAGCTCCAGTCGAAGTCGTGCACGCCGGCGCCCTGGGCCCCGAGCTGCACGGTGTCGACCACCGCGCCCGACGGCGCCAGCACCTCCAGCTTCACGGCGTCGGCCGGGCTGGCGATCTCGAACGAGCCTTGCGCCTTGGCCGTGGTCTCGTTCCAGCTGAGCTTGCTGCCGGGCACCAGCACCTCGCGGCCGACCAGGCTCACGCTCTGCAGCGCCTGCATCTGGCCGAACTGGGAACCCAGGGCCTTGATGTTGTCGTTGAGATTGCTGATGCCGGTGACCGTCTGGATCTGCGCCATCTGCGAGGTGACCTGCGCGTTGTCCATGGGGTTCATGGGATCCTGGTTCTTCATCTGCGCGACGAGCATCTTGAGGAACCGGTCCTGCGTGTCCTGGGCCTGCTGGGCGGCGCTCGGCGCGGTGTTCGCGCTGCTGCCCGTGACCTTGCTGTTGCTGATGACGTTGCTGTAGTCCATGGCTTACCTCGTGTCGTGGGTGGGGCTCAGGACTGGCCCAGCTGCAGGGTCTTGAGCAGCAGGCTCTTCGCCGTGGTCATGACCTCGATGTTGTTCTGGTAGGAGCGCGAGGCGGAGATCATGTTGACCATCTCCTCGACGCTGTTGACGTTGCTGTAGGTGACGTAGCCCTCGGCATCGGCCTGGGGATGCTTGGGGTCGTGCACCCGGCGGCCCTGGGTCTGGTCCTCGGTGATCTGCGCCACGCGCACGCCGGCCGCGCCGGGGTCCTGGCCGGCGCCCATGAGCTGCGTCTGGAACATCACCTGGCGCGCCTTGTAGGCCTGGCCGTCGGGGCCGGCCACGGTGTCGGCGTTGGCCAGATTGCTGGCGACCACGTTCAGGCGCTGGCTCTGCGCACTGACCGCACTGCCGGACACATTGAAGATCTGGAACATGGACATGGGGCTCTCCTGCGGCGTCTTGCTTCAGCGGACCCTGCGGGCGTCAGGCCGCGTTGTGCGACTTCATCGCATCCAGGGTGGTCCGCACGCTGCTGTTGATGAAGCGCAGCGTGGCCTCGTACTTGACGGCGTTGTCCGCGAAGCTGGCGCGCTCGCGGTCCATGTCCACCGTGTTGCTGTCCAGATTGGTCTGGGCGGCCATGGCGTACTCCCGGCCCGAAGGGCTCAGCGCCCCCGCGAGCGGCGCCAGGTGGCGGCTCTGCGTGGTCTGCAGGGCGCCCGGGGTCGCGATCTCGCCGGTGGCCTCCTTCAGCGCGCGACTGAAGTCGATGTCGCGGGACTGGTAGCCCGGCGTGTCGGCATTGGCGATATTGCTGGCCAGCTGCTGCTGACGCTCCGCCCGCAGCACCAGGGCCTGGGTCTGGAAAGTCAGCGAATCGGTGAGGCGGTTGATCATGGGAGCGCTCCTTGCCGGGGCCGGGTTTCGAGGGCGGGTTCTGCGGTACGGCTGCAGGCCCTGTCGACGCCATGGCACGGGTTGTGGGCATTGTTGGGCGGCTGTCCGCCAAACATGAGCGGGAAAAGACGGCGCTTTGCTGCTCAATTCGGCGCTAAGGCCGGCCCGGCCGAGGCCTACAGTCCGATCCATCATGTGCAATCGGCCCACGCTCCTGCAATGCTCTGCCCGATGGCTGGCGGCGCTGCTGCTTGGCCTGCACGGCCTCGGGGCCCTCGCGCAGGGCCAGGGCCTGGACGCCTGGCGCCAGATGCTCCAGCAGACGGCGACGAGCGCCGTGACCCAGCTGAACCAGGGCCTGGGCAGCTCGGCCCGGGTGATGGTCGAGCTGGGGCAGGCCGATCCGCGCCTGCGCCTCGCCCCCTGCCAGCGCGCCGAACCCTATCTGCTGCCGGGCCTGCGCCTGTGGGGCCGCTCCCGCATCGGTCTGCGCTGCGTCGAGGGCCCGACGCGCTGGAATGTCACGCTGCCCCTGACCGTGCACGTCATCGCGCCGGCGCTGGTGGCCACCGGGCCGCTGGACGCCGGCACGCCGCTGCTGGCCGAGCACCTGCGCCTGGCCGATGTCGACCTGGCCGCGGAGCCGGGGGCCGTCTACACGGACGCCGCCGCCCTGCTCGGGCGGACCCTGGCCCGGCCGTTGCAGGCCGGCGAGGCCTTGCGGCCGGATCGCCTCCGGCAGCGCCAGTGGTTCGTCGCGGGTGCGCAGGTCAAGGTCGTCGCCCGGGGCGACGGCTTCGCCATCGCCGGGGAAGGGCAGGCGCTGGGGCAGGGCATCGAGGGGCAGGACGTTCGTGTTCGCTTTGAGAACGGCCGTACCGTTACCGGCCGGGCCGTCGGCGAGCGGGAAGTGGAGGTCCTGTTGTGAACGATGCACCAAGTCCGCACTTCACCCCCGTGCCCAGGGGGCGTCCAACTGGTATCGTCGGGGAAATGCCTCAAGTCCGGCGCAGGCCGGCCGATACACCGTCCAACAGGCTGGGCGGTTTCAAGCTCAGTCCTTGGAGAACATCATGAAAATCGGTCAAAACGCTGACAAACTCGCCGCCGCAGGCCTTGCCTCCGGCGTCGAGCGCCCGGCGACGGCGGAAGCCGGCCGCAGCAAGGGTGCTTCCGAGGCCGGTCCCGTGAAAAATGCCCCGGAAGCGAGCGCGAGGCTGGCGCTGTCCAGCACCGCGAGCACTATGTTGCAAGGTGTGCCGGACGACGGCAGCTTCGACGCCGAGAAGGTGCAGCGCATTTCCCAGGCGATCAGCGAAGGCAAGTTCAGCATCAATGCCGAGGCCGTCGCCGACAAGCTCATTGCCAATGCCCGGGAGATGGTCGGTCGCGTCGGCGCTCACTGAGCCCGCTGCCCCGAACCCCGGACGTCCATGTCACATCACAGCCCACAGGCGGATCCAGCCATGTCCACCCTGCCGCCCCCTGATACCCCCGAAGCGCTGAGCCAGGATCTGGAGCGGCCGCTGATCGACGTCGAGAACTGCCTGAACCTGCTGGGCGAGGCGCTCGCACGCCGTGACACGCCGGCCATCGAGACCCATTCGGCCGCCCTGCACCAGGCGCTGCAGGTCGCGATGAACAGCTTCATGGAAGCGGCGCGCAACGGCAAGGTGCCGCCCCAGCTGCGCAACCGCCTTGTCCAGGCCGGCGGCCGCGTGGCGGCGCAGCGCGAGTCTCTCAACCGGGCCAATGCGTCGCTGGATCGCGCCATCGACGTGCTGATCCCGCCCGAGCCGGGTGGCGTCTACGGCGCCAGCGGCAAGAACGAGCGCAAGAGCAGCCTCGGCGGGTCGATCCAGGCCTGACCTTCCCGGCGCCTGCCATGAAAGCCACGCTCCGCGTGGCTTTTGCATTTCCGGCCCTGGACAGGGCGCGACGTACTGCGTGGCTTACTGAGTGGCCTTGTGCCGCAGTGCTTCGAGGTAGGCGTGGCCATCCGGCGGGCGGCCGCTGCGCTGGGATTCCCAGATCATGGTGCCCAGGCATTCCATCGCCACGTGCTGGGCCTCGTGCAGGGACTGCTTGCGCGCGGCCAGCAGGTCCAGCGCCTGGCGCACGCCGCGCGGCTGGTCGATGGAATGCTGCTCGCTGATGCTCAGGTGCATCGACAAGTGCAGGAAGGGATTGGTGCGCCCCTCCTCGACGGTGTAGACGGCCTGCACGGCCTGTTCCTCATCGGCCAGCTCGGCGTGGTACTCCGGGTGCTGCTCGATCCACTGGGCGGCAAGCGTCTCCATGGGGGTCAGGGGCAGGCGGTCCCGCCACTTGGCGTAGGTGCTGCAGAAGAACCGGCGGACTTCGATCTGGGACGGGGCAAACATGGCGCCATTGTCGCCGCAAGCCGCCCGACCGTCCCGAGTGCGCCCGGCCCGTCAATCCGACCGGTGCTCGTCGCCCTCCGCCGGATTCCAGCCCTGGCGATGGCGCACCTGGGCGCGGGCCTCGCGCTCCTGGGCCATCAGCGTCTCCAGCTGCTGCCGCCCTTGCTTGACCATGGCGACGACCTTGTCCTGGTCGTTGCGATGCTGGGCCATGAGGCGCAGCTGCGCGCCGTTGTGCTGCCGGAATCGCCAGGCCTGGCGGCGCGCCATCGCCGGCTCCACGCCCAGCAGCTCCAGCACGCTGCGGCCGCTGAGCAGGGCGGACTCGAAGGTCTCGCGCTCGATGTGCTGCACACCCAGCTCCTGCAGGCGGTAGAAGTGCTGCACGTTGCGCGCCCGCGCCACCACCTGCAGCTGCGGGAAATGTTCGCGGGCCAGCTCGGCGATGGCCAGACTCTGCGCGACGTCGTCCACGGCGATGACCAGCACGGCGGCGGTCTCGGCGCCCGCGGTGCGCAGCAGGTCCAGGCGCGTGGCATCGCCGTAGAACACCCGCCAGTCGAAGCGCCGCAGCCCCTCGACCGTGTGGGCGTCGTGCTCCAGCACCGTCGCCTCGTGGCCGTTCGCGTAGAGCAGGCGGCCCACAATCTGCCCGTAGCGGCCGAAGCCCGCGATGATGACGGGCGCCTGCTGCGGCTCCCGGATCTCTTCCAGGGCCGGACCGCCGCGGCGAGCCAGCCGGGGCTGCAGCCAGCGATCGACGGCGGCGAGCAGCGCGGGTGTGCAGCCGAGGGACAGCGCCACCGCCGCCACCAGCGCCGAGGCCTGGGCGTCGCTCAGCAACCCGGCCTGCTGACCCAGCTGGAAGACGACGAAGCCGAACTCGCCGCCCTGGGCGAGCAGGATCACGAACACCGGGCGCTCCAGCAGCGGCAGGCCCATGGCGCGCCCCATGAAGAGCAGCAGCGCGCCCTTGAGCACCAGCAGCGCCGCCAGCAGCCCCGCCACGAGCAGCGGCTGGTGCAGCAGCACCTGCAGGTCCAGCCCCATGCCGACGGCGATGAAGAACAGGCCCAGCAGCAGACCCTTGAAGGGCTCGAGGTCGGTCTCCAGCTCGTGCCGGTACTCGCTCTCGGCCAGCAGAACACCGGCCAGGAAGGCGCCCAGTGCCATGGAGAGGCCGACGGCCTGCATCAGCGCGGCGGTGGCCAGCACGAGGAGAAGGGCGGCGGCGGTGAAGATCTCGGGCGTCGCGCTGCCGGCGATCCAGCGCAGGGCCGGGCGCAGCGCCAGGCGGCCGCCCAGGATCAGCACGGCGATGGCGCCCACGGCCTTGATCGCCTGCCAGTGGCCCTCGCTGCCGCTGCCGTCCGCACCCGCGAGGGCCGGCACCAGGGCGAGGATGGGAATGGCGGCGATGTCCTGCAGCAGGGCCACGCTCAGGATGCTCTGCCCGGCGGCGGTCGGGCCGAGGTTGCGCTCGCCCAGCACGGCCATCGCGACGGCCGTCGAGGACATCGCAAGCCCCAGGCTGCCCACCAGCGCCAGGCGCCAGGGCAGCCCGCACAGCAGGGCCAGGGCCATCAGCAGCGCCGTCGAGCCCAGCAGCTGCACCGAGCCCCAGCCGAAGATCGGCCGGCGCAGCTGCCACAGCCGGCGCGGCTCCAGCTCCAGGCCGACGAGGAACATCATCAGCACGACACCGATCTCGGCCACTTCGAGGATGGTGTCGGGCGCGGACACAAGGCCGGCCACCTGCGGCCCGATCAGCACCCCGGCGACGAGATAGCCGAGGATGGACCCGAGCCGCGCCCAGCGGGCGAGCGGCACGGCGAGCACGGCGGCGCCGAGGAACACGAGCGGCAGGTGCAGGAGGTCGTGGGCCGGTGCGCTCATGGCTGGACCTCCGCAGGCCGCTCGCCGGCCGGCAGCTCGTCCTGCTCGGCGCGGGCCGCGCCGCACCAGTGCGGGTAGTTCAGCAGGTGCTGGCGGGCGTCCTGCACGTGCTGGGCGATGGTCTCGTCGTCGGCCCGGTGGGCGCCGTGCAGCACCATCGGCGGGAGCAGGCGCAGGCCGCACAGGCGCGCCGTCTGGTCGTAGGGCAGGAGGAAGTCCTGGAACGGGTGCCGGTGGTGGCCTTCGGGGCTGTACGCGGCCTCGGAACCGCCGGTCGAGAGCAGCAGCCAGAGGTCTTTGCCCTGCAGCGCGTGACCGCCCGGCCCGTAGGCCCAGCCGTAGCTGAAGACCTCGTCCAGCCACAGCTTCATCAGCGCCGGCATGCCGTACCAGTGGATCGGGTGCAGCCACACCACGAGCCGCGCCTGCGCCAGGGCCTGCTGCTCGGCCTCGACATCGATCGCGTAGTCGGGGTAGAGGCGGTAGAGGTCCCGGATCTCGAGCCGGCCGGGCGGGAAGGGCGTGGCGGCCAGGGCGTCGGCGAGGCGCGCACTGACCCGCGAATGCGCCCGGTCGGGGTGGGCACACAAACAGAGAATTTCAGCCATGAGCGAGCGTAGCAGTGTCCGCGGGCGCCACACCCCGGCCCCGCCCGCATTGCGGAGCCCGGAAAGTCGCCGCTAACATGCATCGGACCGCCGCTGCCGGCGCGCGGCACCCGTTCTCCAGGGAGATGCCATGCCCGTGATCCTGGTCGCCAACCCCAAGGGCGGGGTCGGCAAGAGCACCGTCGCCACCAACATCGCGGGCTTTCTCGCTTGGCAGGGGCACGCGGTGGCCCTGGGCGATACCGATGTGCAGCAGTCCAGCCGGCAGTGGCTGGCGCAGCGCCCGCCGCAGCTGCCGCCGATCCGCGCGCTGGAGGTCGACGACGGGCAGGTTGCCCGCGTGCCCAAGGGCGTGAGCCACGTGGTGCTGGACACGCCGGCCGGGCTGCACGGCAAGCGCCTGGCCCGCCTGTACGGGCTGGCCGATGGCATCGTGGTGCCCCTGCAGCCCAGCCTCTTCGACATGCAGGCCTGCCATGCCTTCGTGCAGGAACTCCACGCGCTGGCGCCGGCGCGCAAATCGCCGCCTCGGCTCGGCCTGCTGGGCATGCGGGTGCGGCAGGGCACGCTGTCCCAGCAGCAGCTGCAGCGGTTCCGGCAGGGCCTGATCGAGGCGGCGGGCGGGCACCTCACCTGGCTCGGCGAGCTGCGGGACACCCAGCACTACGTGCAGCTGGCCGCTCGCGGGCTCAGTCTCTGGGACATCTCGCCCGGCCAGGTGGAGAAGGACTTGCAGCAATGGGAGTCGCTTTGCAAGTGGCTTCTGGGGTGAATATCCTCAAAGTTAACGATACGAGTGGCGAACCCGGTTCGGCAATCGCCCACCCGGAAGGGGTATGCCCTCGCCCAGGCGCCCCCACTATGATTCGACGCCCCGAGCTGCGGGGCACATTGATTCAGAACAATTGAGGAGACGGGCATGAAGGTGCTGCTCATTGATGACCACCCGCTGATTCTTGCGGCGCTGCAGACCGTGATTGCCGGCCTGGACGAGGGCGTGGAGATGGTGGGGGTGGAGACGGCCGCCGCGGCTCGCCAGCGCCTCAAGGACCAGGACGACTTCGACCTCGTCCTGCTGGATCTCCAGCTCGGAGACGCCAGCGGCTTCGATGTGCTGGAGGAGTTCCGCTCCGTCTATCCGGCGCTGCCGGTGGTCGTGATCTCGGCCTCCGACCGCGCCAGTGACGTCATTCGCTCCATCGACATGGGCGCCATGGGCTTCGTGCCCAAGCGCAGCAGCACCGAGGTGCTCTCCCAGGCGCTGCGCCTGGTGATGTCCGGCGGCATCTACGTGCCCCCCATGAGCCTGGGCAGCGAGGCCCCGGCGCCGGCCGCGCCCGAGGTCAACAGCCAGGCCGCGCGCCTGCAGCAGATCTCCCAGCTGGCCACGGCCACCGAGTACCAGATGCAGGCGGGACTGGAGAACCTGTCCCTCACGCCGCGCCAGACGGATGTGCTGGCGCTGCTGCTGCAGGGCAAGCCGAACAAGATCATCGCCCGCGAGCTGGGCGTGTCCGTCGAGACGGTCAAGGACCACGTGGCGGCCGTGCTGAAGGCGCTGGGTGTCAATTCCCGCACGCAGGCCGTGCTGGCCGTGAGCCAGATGGTGCAGCGCCAGCCGGACCAGAGCTTCAGCACCTTCCGGCAGCCGGCGCACTGAAGGCCGCCCGTCCAAGACGAAGCCCGCCATCCGGCGGGCTTTTTGCTGTGGCGGCGCAGGACCGGCGGGCGGAGATCAGCTCGGCGCGTAGGCCAGGCGCACGTAGATCGGGGCGAAGGCTTCCGCCTGCGTGATCTCCAGCAGGCGCTCGCGGGCCAGTTCCAGCATCGCGATGAAGGTCACCACCAGCACCTGCGAGCCCCGGCTCGGATCGAAGAGGTGCTCGAATTCCACGAAGCGCTGGCCCTGCAGGCGGCGCAGCACCATGCTCATGTGCTCGCGCACCGAGAGTTCCTCGCGGCTGATCTTGTGGTGCTGCTTGAGCTGCGCCTTCTTGAGCAGGCCCAGCCAGGCCTCGCGCAGATCGACCAGCTCCACGTCCGGGAAGCGCGGCGTCAGGGACTGCTCGATGTGGACCTGGGCCCGCAGGAAGTCGCGGCCGATCACGGGGAGCATGTCCAGCCGGGCGGCCGCCAGCTTCATCTGCTCGTACTCCAGCAGGCGGCGCACCAGCTCGGCGCGCGGGTCCTCGGGCTCGCCGCCGTCGTCCGTCTTCTTGGGCGGCAGCAGCATGCGGGACTTGATCTCGATGAGCATGGCCGCCATCAGCAGGTACTCGCTGGCCAGCTCGAGGTTCTGCTTGCGGATCTGCTCGACGTAGCTCAGGTACTGCCGGGTCACATCCGCAAGCGGGATGTCCAGGATGTTGAAGTTCTGGCGCCGGATCAGGTAGAGCAGCAGGTCCAGCGGACCCTCGAAGGCCTCCAGGAAGACCTCCAGCGCATCCGGCGGGATGTAGAGGTCCTGGGGCAGGGTGAAGAGCGGCTCGCCGTAGAGCCGCGCGACGGCGACGCCGTCGACCGTCTCGATCACGGGGCTCGCCTCGGCCTGCACGAGCGGCTCGGGCAGCTCGACGGGATCCGGCGTGGCATGGGGGGCGCTCACGGGGAGGCGTGCCGGTCAGCGGGGCGCAGGAGCGGTGGCCTCAGGGCGATGCGCTCAGTGCGACTTGGTCTGGTAGACGTAGGCCTGCTGGGCCACGCGCGAGGCGCGGTAGTCGGCCTGGGCGGTGCGGTCCACGGGCTTGTCCCACAGCAGGGCGCGGCCGTCGCGCTGTTCCTGCTCCAGCGTGGGCTTCTTGGCCTTCAGCTCGTCGATGAACTGCGTGACTTCGGACTTGTAGGGCTTCCAGAACAGAGGCATGGCGCGTGCGGATCAGGTTGATGCGGGGCCGGCGGCCCGGCATGAGCGCGCCATTTTAGCCGGCTTGGCCGGCCTGCGGCGGGGACTCGGTGACGGGGAGCGTGAGGGACTGCAGCGCGGCGAGATCCGCCAGCAGCCCGTCCGGCCCGAGCTGAGCCGCGAGGCCGCCGCGCTCGACCAGCGAGGCCGGCTGCTCGTTGAGCCCGACGAGCACGAGGCGCCGGCCACTGCGCTGCAGGGCGCGATGCAGCTGGACGAGGGCATCCAGGCCCGTGCTGTCCATGGAGACGAGCTGGTGCAGATCCAGTGCCAGCACGCGGCAGTCGGCGGGCAGCTGCTCCCCGAGGGCCTCGACCTTGGCGACGGCACCGAAGAAGAGCGAGCCGTACACCTGCCGCAGCAGCACGCCGGCGGGCAGCACCGTGCCCGGCGGCGGCTCCGACACCCGGAACAGCTCGCTCATGCGGTAGACGAAGAAGCCGCAGGCCAGCATCAGCCCGGCCTCGACGGCGACGGTCAGGTCGAACACCACGGTCAGCACGAAGGTGCCGAGCAAGGTGGCGCGATAGGGCAGCTTGAAGTGCCGCAGCCGGGCGAACTCGTGCCACTCGCCCATGTTCCAGGCCACCACGAGCAGGATCCCCGCCAGCGCGGCCAGGGGCACCTGCGAGGCCAGCGGCGCGGCCGCCAGCACCACGACGAGCAGGGTGAGGGCGTGCACCATGCCTGACACCGGGCTGCTGGCGCCGGCCTTGACGTTGGTGACGGTGCGGGCGATGGTGCCGGTGGCCGGGATGCCGCCGAACAGCGGGGCCACGACGTTGGCGATGCCCTGCGCCATCAGCTCCTGGTTCGGGTCGTGGCGGCGGCCCTCGCCCAGGTTGTCCGCCACCCGCGCGCAGAGCAGCGACTCGATGGCGCCGAGCAGGGCGATGGTCAGCGCCGGCATCAGCAGCTGCTTGGCCTCCTCGAAGCTCAGGCCGGGCCAGGCCGGCGTGGGCAGCGACTGCGGGATGCCGCCGAAGCGGCTGCCGATGGTGTCCAGCGGCAGGTGCAGCACGCTCGTGGCCAGCGTGGCCAGGGCCAGCGCCACCAGGGTGCCGGGCAGGTGGGCGGCCGCACGGTGCAGGCGTTCGCCCAGGCCCCGGGCGTCGCGGGCCATGGTGTAGCTCTTGGGCCAGGCGAGCACCAGCAGGCTGCATGCACCACCGACGAGCGGGGCGATGGGATTGAGTCCGGCCCGGTGCTGCCACAGCGTCTCCAGCTGCGCGAAGAAGTCCGCCGGCATGCGGGCGATCGGCAGGCCGAGGAAGTCCTTGAGCTGGGAGAGGGCGATCAGCACCGCGATGCCGTTGGTGAAGCCGATCACGATGGACACGGGGATGTAGCGGACCAGCGCCCCCAGCCGCAGCGCGCCGAGCGCCAGCATCATCAGCCCGCCGAGCATGGTGGCGATCAGCAGGTTGTGCACGCCATAGCGCTGCACGATGCCGTAGACGATGACGATGAAGGCGCCGGCCGGCCCGCCGATCTGCACGCTGGAGCCGCCCAGCGCCGAGATCAGGAAGCCCGCGACGATGGCGGTGGCGAGGCCCTGCTCGGGCTTGACGCCGGACGCGATGGCGAAGGCCAGGGCCAGCGGCAGGGCCACGATGCCGACCGTGAGGCCGGCGCCGATGTCGCGGGCAAAGCGCGCCCGGTCATAGCCACGCAGGCTGTCGAGCAGGCGGGGCCGGAAGGCATGGAGTCGAGGCAGGGACATGAACGCTCCGGAAAGGGTGGGAGGGGCGTGCGTTCATGACGGCCGGCGGGCCGCAGTGATGGACGCGGGCGATGAAGCGCCGGCGCCGGCTGGGCGCGGCGAGGCGCAGCAGTCGGATGCGTCTCGGGTCCATGGCCCGATTGTGCGCCGCCGGATCGCTGTCCGGGCCGGGGCCCGGCTCGGCGGGGCGGCCAGGATGACCCGCGGGCGCGACGCAGTTCACACCGGGCGGCCCGAAAAAAAGGGCTGCCGCAGCAGCCCTTGTCGCGAGGTGGCGTGTGCCGGTCAGCGCACGCGCATGCCCGGCTGGGCGCCCGGGAAGGGCTCCAGCACGAAGATGCCGGGGTTCGCCTTCTCGTCGGCGTGGCTCGCGGCCAGCACCATGCCCTCGCTCACGCCGAACTTCATCTTGCGAGGCGCCAGATTGGCCACCATCACCGTCAGCTTGCCTTCGAGGTCCTCGGGCTTGTAGGCGCTGCGGATGCCGCTGAAGACGTTGCGCAGGCGGCCTTCACCGGTGTCCAGGGTCAGGCGCAGCAGCTTGTCGGAGCCCTCGACCAGCTCGGCCTTGACGATCTTGGCGATGCGCAGGTCGACCTTGCTGAAGTCGTCGATCTTGATCTCGGGGGCCAGGTCTTCACCGCCGGGCACGACCTTGGGTGCGGCGGGCGGCTCGAACAGGGCCTCCAGCAGCTTCGGGTCGACGCGTTGCATCAGGTGCTCGTAGGCGCCGATCTGGTGGGCGCCCAGGGCGCGCTGGGCGTCGGCGAACTGCATGGGCTCGACCTTCAGGAAGGCTTCGACCTTGGCCACGAGTGCCGGCAGCACCGGCTTCAGGTAGATGGACAGCAGGCGGAAGGCCTCGATGCAGACGCTGCAGACGTCCTGCAGCACCTGATCCTGGCCCTCGAGCTTGGCCAGCTCCCAGGGCTTGTTCTGGTCCACGTACTCGTTGACGCGGTCGGCGAGCATCATGACCTCGCGCAGCGCCTTGCCGAACTCGCGGGTCTCGTAGAGCTCGGCCACGGTGCCGGCGTGGGCGCGCAGGCCGTCCAGCAGCGCGCGGCCCTCGACCCCCACGTCAGCGGAGAGGCGGCCGTCGAAGCGCTTGGCCAGGAAGCCGGCGGCGCGCGACGCGATGTTGATGTACTTGCCGACGAGGTCCGAGTTGACGCGGGCCACGAAGTCCTCGGGATTGAAGTCGAGGTCCTCCACCTTGCTGTTGAGCTTGGCGGCCAGGTAGTAGCGCAGCCACTCGGCGTTCATGCCGAGGCTCAGGTACTTGAGCGGATCGAGGCCGGTGCCCCGGCTCTTGCTCATCTTCTCGCCGCCGTTGACGGTCAGGAAGCCGTGCACGTGCACGTGGTTGGGCGTCTTGCGGCCGCTGAAGTGCAGCATCGCGGGCCAGAACAGCGTGTGGAAATAGGTGATGTCCTTGCCGATGAAATGGATCTGCTCCACGGCGTCGTCAGCCAGGAAGGCGTCGAAGTCGCGGCCCAGCTTGCCGAAGTAGTTCTTCAGCGAGGCCAGGTAGCCGATGGGCGCGTCCAGCCAGACGTAGAAGTACTTGCCCGGGGCGTCGGGGATCTCGATGCCGAAGTAGGGCGCGTCGCGGCTGATGTCCCAGTCGCCCAGGCCGCCGTTGCCGTTCTCGTCCTTGGCGAACCATTCGCGGATCTTGTTCAGCACCTCGGTCTGCAGGCGGCCGGGCGTCTGCGTCCACTGCTCCAGGAACTCCACGCAGCGCGGGTCCGAGAGCTTGAAGAAGTAGTGGTCGGAACTCTTCATCACCGGCGTGGCGCCAGTCAGCACGGAGAAGGGGTTCTTCAGCTCCGTGGGCGTGTAGACCGCGCCGCAGACCTCGCAGGAGTCGCCGTACTGGTCCTTGGCCGCGCACTTGGGGCATTCGCCCTTGATGAAGCGGTCCGGCAGGAACATCGCCTTCTGCGGGTCGAAGAACTGCTCGATCGTCTTCACGGCGATCAGGTCCTTCGCACGCAGGGAACGGTAGATGGCCTGCGACAGCTCGTGGTTCTCGGCGCCGTCCGTCGAGTGCCAGTTGTCGAAGCTGATGTGGAAGCCGTCGAGGTACTGCTTGCGGCCCGCCGCGATCCCGGCGACGAACGCCTGCGGCGTCTTGCCCGCCTTCTCGGCGGCAATCATGATCGGCGCACCGTGGGCGTCATCCGCGCAGACGAAGTGCACCTCCTGACCCATCATGCGCTGGAAGCGCACCCAGATGTCGGCCTGGGTGTACTCCATGATGTGACCAATGTGGAAGTTCGCATTGGCGTAGGGCAGGGCAGTGGTGACGAAGAGCTTGCGAGTCATGGCGTGCAGGGTCGAGTGCGCGGCGCAACGGGGCCACGCAGGAGGCGGGATTTTAAGGGGGACGCCGATGCCGCGGCGCCGGAGGTCAGCCTTCCTGGCCGGGCGCCGCTGCGGTACTCGGGTTGCCAGGCTCGCCCTCGTCGGCCGGCGCGCCGTCGTCCGGGCGGCCGCCCTGCTGCTTGCGGGCCCGCTTCTCAGCGGCCTTTTCCTCGGCTTTGCGCTTCTTGGCCAGCTCGCGCTGGCGTTTCTCGTAGGAGTAGTTTGGAGTGGCCAAAGTCCCGTCCTTGTATCGCGACGGCAAGTCACCGCCAACCCGACTGTAGCGCCTTGCCGCGGGCGCCGGCCATGCCGGGGTGCAGGCGCCTGCTGCCATCCCGCTTCAGCTTGCGCGTGCAAACGCTTGCTGCATCAAGGGAAAGCGCTCTTCTGGCCTGTGGATAAGTTTGTGGGAAACGCCGTGAAAACCACGCGTTGGCGGGGGCGTCTGCCGACGCGTGACCGGCGAGTCTCCAGGGAGTGGTTCAAAAAGTCCTTCTAAATCATGAGCTTGCGAACGACGTCGCCGGCGGACGCGGGGGCCGTCCGCGCAAGGCCCGGGGGCCGCCCATTGGGGATAAGCCGGAGGCGGCGGCGCGCGTGGACGCGCTCGCCTGTGTCAATTGGCGCCACCTCCCCAGGCCGATGGAGAGGCCTGCCGGATGGCAGGGCGGTCGAGCGCCTCGTCATCAAACTTGGCGCATTGAGCTCAAGTAGCTTGGAGGGAGTATCGCCAAGTGCTTGATTCATCGGGACTAATGAAAGCTGTCCACTGATGCTGTGGATAAGTTTGTGGAGAAGCCGGATCGGCAGGGGCTAAATGCTTGATTCATCGGCGCCGGAGGTAGGTTGCCTCAAAATCTTGCACTTCCGTGACGGCTATATGAATCAATGACTTAGCGCTTCGCTGCCGCAGGCGGAGGGCGTCTCGGCAGGGTTGGATGCCATTGTTTCCTTCTGAAACGCCGGGTCTGGCCGATGGGGATAAGTCTGTCGCCGAGGGGCCGCTGCGCTGGCAAATCAAGCCCCGGCTGTGGTGCAAATGGGGGACAGCGCCACGGCCCCAGGGCGGTCATGCCGCCGCGGGCCGCCCCCCTGCCGTCCGGCAGGCATCCCCAGGGACTGTGGACAAACTTGTGAGTCCGCTGAAGAAAGTGACGCTAAGTCCTTGATGGCATTGCCTTTACCTTGGCCTGCTCAAGAATGCAGCAAGACGGCGCCTGCCGGGCGGGGAGGGCCCGCCCCCGGCCATGCGGGGGAACGCGGAGAGGCGGCCTCGTTCTGGCAGCTAAAATGCCGCGATTTGCAGCCAATGGCCGGATTCATGGGGCAGGGAACCGTTTCGCAGAAGTCAGAGAAGGCGTCCACCAACGCCGCGCCGGACAAGGCCGCCCCGCTGGAGGTGTTCGAGCTTCGCAGCGCCTCCATCGCCGCCTTCAGCCTGGTGCTGCGCAGCAGCGACCTCCAGCAACTGGGGGAGGCCCTGCAGCAGCGCCTGGGTGACACGCCGGAGGTGTTCAGCCAGGACCCGGTCGTGCTGGACCTGAGCCAGCTGCCCGCCGCGCCGGCCATGACCGACGACGGCCAGCTGAGCCTCGAGGCCGCGGCCGTCCAGCTCGATTTCCCCGCCCTGATCGCGCTCCTGCGCCGCTTCCGCATGCAGGCCGTGGCCGTCAGCGGCGCCAGCGCCGAGCAGCTGGCCGCCGCACAGGCCGCCGGTCTGGCCGAGGCTGATGTGCCGGCCCAGCGCACGGAAGCGCCGCGGGTCGAGACCGTGGTGAAGGAGGTCGTGCGTGAGGTCATCGTCGAGCGCGAGGTGCCGGTTGCGGCGCCCGCCGAGCCGGCCCGCACGGTCATCCTGGACAAGCCCCTGCGCTCCGGCCAGCAGGTCTACGCCAAGGGCGCGGACCTGGTCGTGATGGCGCTCGTCAACCACGGTGCCGAGGTCATCGCCGACGGCAACATCCACGTCTACGCCCCCCTGCGTGGCAAGGCAATTGCCGGGGCCCGCGGGAACACCGAGGCGCGCATCTTCGCGGCCAGCCTCGAAGCCGAACTGATCGCCATCGCCGGCATCTATCGCACCACCGAGAACCCGCTGCCCGCCGAGGTGCTGGGCAAGCCCGCCCAGGTGCGGCTCGAGGGCGAGAAGCTGGTGATGGAAGCCCTGAAACTCTGAGCCGCCTGATGTCCGGGCGGCCGATCAACGAATTTTTGAAGAAGGAAGGCAATCGATGACCAAGATCGTCGTGGTGACCTCGGGCAAAGGGGGCGTGGGCAAGACCACGACCAGTGCCAGCTTTGCAACCGGCCTCGCCATGCGCGGCTACAAGACCGCGGTGATCGACTTCGACGTGGGCCTGCGCAACCTGGACCTGATCATGGGCTGCGAGCGCCGCGTGGTCTACGACCTGATCAACGTCATCAACGACGAGATCAAGCTCACGCAGGCCCTCATCAAGGACAAGCAGCTCGAGAAGCTCTACATCCTGGCCGCCTCCCAGACCCGCGACAAGGACGCCCTCACGCAGGAAGGCGTGGAGCGCGTGCTGGACGAGCTCAAGTCCATGGAGTTCGACTACATCATCTGCGACTCCCCGGCCGGCATCGAGACGGGCGCGCTGATGGCCATGCACTACGCCGACGAGGCGCTGGTGGTGACCAATCCCGAGGTCTCCTCCGTGCGCGACTCGGACCGCATCCTGGGCATGCTCAACAGCAAGACCAAGCGCGCCATCGAAGGCAAGGAGCCCGTCAAGGAGCACCTGCTGATCACGCGCTACAACCCGAACCGGGTCGAGGGTGGCCAGATGCTGTCGCTGGAAGACATCCACGAGATTTTGCGCACGCCGCTGATCGGCGTGATCCCGGAGAGCGAGATCGTGCTGCAGGCCTCCAACCAGGGCCTGCCCGCCATCCACATGAAGGGCACGGATGTGGCCGAGGCCTATGCCGACGTGGTGGCCCGATTCCTGGGCGAGGACAAGCCCATGCGCTTCATCGAGGCCGTCAAGCCGGGCTTCTTCAAGCGCCTGTTCGGCGGCAAGTGAAGGAGCGGCCACGATGGGATTCCTCTCGTTTTTCATTGGTGAAAAGAAGAGCACGGCCAGCGTCGCCAAGGAGCGCCTGCAGCTGATCCTGGCCCATGAGCGCAACGGCCGCAGCGCCAGCCCCGACTACCTGCCCCAGCTGCAGAAGGAGCTGGTGGCGGTGATCTCCAAGTACGTCTCCATCAACCCGGACGACATCAAGGTCCACATGGAGCGCCAGGACAACCTGGAGGTGCTGGAGGTCAAGATCGAGCTGCCCGAGCCGGGGCGCTGAGCCTTCGCCGGCCTCTCAAATGCAAAGGGCCAGTCCTCGCGGACCGGCCCTTTTTTGCTGCCTGCGCGAGTGTTCAGGCGTGGTCGAACTGCGAGGCGTTCTTGCCCTTGAACGGGGCGTAGAAGGCCTTGATCTGGGCCATGTCGGCCTCGATGTCGCCCGTGGGCACGAAGACTGGGCCCAGGCCGCTGAGCTTGCGGGCGTAGTCCATGTAGGCCATCACGATGGGGACCTCGGCGGTGACGGCGATCCAGTAGAAGCCGGTCTTCCAGTAGCGCGTCTTGCTGCGCGTGCCCTCGGGCGGCACGACCAGCTGCAGCGGGCCGTCGGCCGCCTTGATGGCGTCGGCGGAGGCGGCGACGAGGTTGCTGCTCTTCTCGCGCTGCACGGCGATGCCGCCCAGCCAGCGCATGACGGGTCCGAAGGGGAAGCGGAAGATCTGCGCCTTGCCCATCCAGTAGATGTTCAGGCGCAGGGCGAAGGCCACCATCAGCGTGTAGGGCAGGTCCCAGTTGCTGGTGTGCGGCGCGGCGATCAGCACGCACTTGTCCTGACCCGCGGGCAGGGCGCCATCCAGCTTCCAGCCCGTCAGCCGCAAGAAACCCACCGAGAACGCCCGCAGCACGGTGTTGACGACGGGGGTGGTGAAGATGGTGCGATGCATGCGGGGCCGGGTGTTGAAAGACAGCCCGCCATTATCCCGTCCGCCAGCAGGGGCACGCCTGCCCATTTCTGCAGCAGATCAACAAAGTCCGTGAAGAAACAAGCACTTGCGGCAGCGCTGCAGAGGCCATGCACGGACTTGTCCACAGGCGCTGTGGATGCCGGAGGCGGGCTGGCACGCGCCGCGTGGCACCGGGCGGAGGGCACGATGCGGAGGGCACCAAGCGGCGGGCACTAGGCGGGAGGATCGTCCGGGAGCGCCTCGATCACCAGGTCCGAGCGGGGGCGGGCGACGCAGGGCAGGAACCAGCCCTCGGCCTTTTCCTCCGCGCTGAGGCCCGGCCACTCGACCACATAGCGGATCTCGCCCGATACCAGGCGGCGCATGCAGGCCCGGCAGGTGCCGGCGCGGCAGGAGCTCAGCAGGCCGCCGCCCTCGCGCAGGCTCGCGCGCAGGACGGTGGTGTCGGCGGGCGCATCAAAGCCCCCGTCCAGCGGGACGGCCGGATCCGGCAGCCCCGCGCTGAAGCGGATGCGGAACGTGCGGGGCGCCTCGGCGGCAGGGGCGGACTGTGGCGGCATCGGCACATCATGCCAGCCCGGTGGCCGCTTTCGTGAAATGCGAGACGGCGCGGGCCCGCGGGACCCGAGCGCCCGCCGCGGCGAAGGCAGACACTCCGCCACACATGGACGCCCCGCGCCTCCCTCCTGAACTGGCTGCGACGCTGGCCAGCGCCTGGCTTTCGCTGGCGGGGGAGCCCTGTGCCTTCACGAGCCTGGATGCCATGCCCCCGCGGCTGCCGGGCGATGCCTGCTTCCTGCTGCCGGTGCTGCGTGCCGACCTGCGGGAGGCCGGCCGGGTGCTGCTGGTGCTGGGGGACGACGACGCCCATCACCTGGGCGCCTCCATGTTCGGCCTGCCGCTGGACGAGCTCGCGCCCGCGGACGTGGACGATGCGAACGCCGAGCTCTGCAACATCTTCGGCAGCTGCGTGGTGAAGGCCCTGGACGACAGCCATGAGCTGGAACTGGGCCTGCCCGAGCGCACCTCGGTCGGGCATGTCGAGGAGCTCTGCGCCGGCTGCCCGCCGCGCCTGACGCTGGCTGCCACATTGGGGCCACGGCATGTTGTCGTGGCCTATTTCGAAGACGATCCGCTCCCGCCCCCGTCTTCCAAGGAATTGCGCCATGGTTGACTCCAGCCCACCCTCCCTGCGCGTGCTTGTCGTGGACGACAGCCGCGCCATCCAGGCGATCATCGTCCGGGTACTGCAGAACGCCGGTCTCGGCCCCATGGAGATCGAGATGGCCAGCAACGGCGACCAGGCGCTGCGCATGGTCACGGCCCACCCGCCCGATCTCGTCATCTCCGACTGGCACATGCCCGTGGTGAGCGGCATCGAGATGCTCCAGACGCTGCGCCAGCTGGGCGGCAACCTCGTGAAGGTGGGCTTCGTCACGACCGAGACGGCGGACCGCCACCTGGACCAGGCGCGCAGCAACGGCGCCGTCTTCGTGATCAACAAGCCCTTCAAGGACGAGGTGCTGCTGCGCGAGGTGCAGGCCGCGCTGGCCGACCGCGTCGAGCAGCTGAAGGCGCCGCCGCCGCCGCCGGCCCCGCCCTCGGCGCTGGACTCCGAGAGCGCGCTGAGCCAGCTCGTGAAGCTGCAGATGGGGCAGATCCCCTTCCGGCTCATCGCGGCACCGGGACAGACGCTGGAAGACCTGCAGCTGCCGCACGACCTCGCGATGTATGCGCTCGAGGGGCAAAAGACGCCCTATGCGCTGGGCATCCTCGACGTCAACGCCTGCTGCATCCTGGGCGGTGGCGGTGCGCGGCTGCAGCCGCCGCCGGTGCGCCAGGCCATGCAGACGGCCAAGCCCACGGTCGAGATGATGCAGTTCGCGGACCATTTCCTGCGCTCTGCGGCGGGCATCCTGCACCGGGCGGACGGTGTCAGCGTGCCGGCCCTGCGCATCGTGAACCTCGTGCCCAAGCCCTTCGACAAGCTGCAGGGGCTGATGCAGCGCAACCGGGGGCGCAGCGACTACCGAATCTCCGTCCCGGGCTACGGCGAGGGCAGATTGGCATTCATTCGCTTCTGATGCTGCCGATAAGAGCGGGGTGGGCGCCATCGGTGCGCCGGGAAAGGATGAGGTCAGCCTGATCATGGCGCTGGAGTTTTCGCTCGACAGCCTGGCGGTGGTGTCCGTCTTCGTGGCCAATGCCGCGGTGATGGTCATCACCATCGGCACCTACTGGCGCATGACGCGCTACGAGCAGAGCAACCACATCCACATCGTCAACGCCCTGCGCGAGACGCGCGATGCCGGGCGGGAGATGAAGATCGCCGCGCATGAGCTCATCCGCATCGCCGAGCGGGGCGGCGTGGGCGGCGGCGGCGGTGGCGGCTTGGGACCGGCCGAACTGGGGCAGCTGGACGAGCTGATGAAGCTCGTTCGCGGCCTGCTGGACGCCTACGGTTCCGAGGACGACGGCGAAGACGCGAGCCCGGAGCCCGAGGCCCGCTGGCCGGACTCGGCCCACGAGATGAACTCCGAGCTGATGGAGCAGCTGCGGCGCAGTCATCGCAACGAGGTCGACCGCCTGGTGGCGCAGCGCCGCCGCATGCAGGTGGAGCTGGGCCTCACCCGCGAGCGCCTGGACGATGCCCTCAAGCAGCTCAGCGCCTCGCGACACCGTGGCGGCTCGGCCGGCGCCTCGCCGGAACTGCAGGTGTTGCGACAGCAGCTGGACGGCGTCCGCTCGCAGCTGCAGCAGGCACAGGACCGCCAGTACCTCGCCGAAACACGCGCAGAGAAGGCCGAGCGCATGAACAACAAGCTCCAGAAGGAGCTGGAGGAGATGGCGCTCGCCCCCAAGGCCGCGGCGCAGAACACGCAGGCGCCGGAGATGATGAAGCTGCTGGAGCGCGAGGCCCTGATGCTGCGCGAGCAGCTGGCCGAGGCGGAGCGCACCATCCAGAAGCTGCGGGCCGAGCTTGCCGCGCTGGCGGCCAACCCCCCCGAGCATGTCGACCAGCAGGCGGTGGACGAGATCCGCGAACGACTGGAACGCGAGGTGGAACAGCTGCGGGGCAAGATCGACGACCTGCAGGACGCCCTCAAGCGCAACCAGGTCGAGAAGGAATTCATCGAGGATCACTACCTCAAGGAAGCCCAGAAGAACGAGGAGGCCCGCCTGGAGGCCGAGGCCGCCGCCGCGGCCATGGAGTTCGTGGGCAAGACGCCTGGCGGGCGCTGACGCCCGGTCCGCCCGGGCGGCGGCGCGGGGGCCAGGTCTTGCGCGGCAAGCTGAGGGACAATCGCGGGCTTTCCTGACTTCCCGTCCCGCCCCAGGCGCCCGCCGGCCATGCGCGGCGGACCCTGCCCCTGACCATGCTCAAGTACCTGGCCGGCTACCCGGCGACCCTGCAGGCCCAAGTGCAGCAGATGATCGATGCCGGCCGCCTGGGCGACTACCTGGCCGGGCACTACGGCGAGGCGCACACGGTGCAGAGCGACCGCGCGCTGTTCGACTACACGCAGGCGCTCAAGCAGCGCCATCTGCGCAATGCGGCGCCGCTCGACAAGGTCTGCTACGACAGCAAGCTCAAGGTGATCCAGCACGCGCTGGGCACGCACACCCGCAGCACGCGGGTGCAGGGCAGCCAGCTCAAGACCCGGCGCGAGATCCGCATCGCCAGCCTGTTTCGCGAGGCGCCCGCCGACTTCCTCAAGATGATCGTCGTGCACGAGCTGGCCCATCTCAAGGAGCTGGACCACAACAAGGCCTTCTACCAGCTGTGCCAGCACATGGAGCCGCGCTACGGGCAGCTGGAGCTGGACCTGCGCCTGTACCTCACCTGGCGCGAGCTGCCGGGCGCGGCGGCGCCGGTGGCCGTGGCCGGGGAGCTCACGCCATGATCCTGCTGGCGCCCATGGAGGGCCTGCTCGACCACATGCTGCGCGACGTGCTGACGCGCGTCGGCGGCATCGACCGCTGCGTGAGCGAGTTCATCCGCATCACCGACATGCTGCTGCCGCGCCGGGTCTTCACGCGCATCGTGCCCGAATTGCTGGAGGGCGGCCGCACGCCGGCCGGCGTGCCGGTGCGCGCGCAGCTGCTGGGCTCGGACCCGACCTGCATGGCGGAGAACGCCGCCCGCCTCGCCGAGCTGAACCCCGCGGGCATTGACCTCAACTTCGGCTGCCCTGCCAAATGCGTCAACCGCCACCGGGGCGGCGCGGTGCTGCTGGACGAGCCCGAGCTGATCGCCGAGATCGTCGGCGCCGTGCGCCGCGCCCTGCCGGCCGACATGCCGCTGTCGGCCAAGATGCGCCTGGGCTTCATGGACAGCTCGCGCACGCTGGAATGCGCGCTGGCGATGACGCAGTCCGGTGCCGACGAGCTCGTCATCCATGCCCGCACCAAGGCCGACGGCTACAAGCCGCCCGCCTACTGGGACCGCATCGCCCACGTGCGCGAGGCGCTGGATCCGTCGGTGGCGGTCGTGGCCAATGGGGAGGTCTGGACCGTCGAGGACGCGCGCCGCTGCCTGCAGGAGTCGGGCTGCGACGCGCTGATGCTGGGCCGCGGCATGGTCGCCAACCCGGGCCTGGCCCTGGCCGTGCGAGGGATGGCGGGCGAGGGCCGGGCGGGCCTGGACTGGCCGGCCCTGCAGCCGCTGATGCTGCAGTTCTGGCGCCAGGTGCAGGCGAATGTGCAGACCAGGCACCAGGCCGGGCGGCTCAAGCAGTGGCTGCACTACCTGCGCCGCCACTACCCCGAGGCGGGCGAGGCCTACCAGCGCGTGCGCACGATCAACGCCCCGGCCGCGCTGGAAGAGGCCTACTTCGGCCCACTGCTGGCGCCGGCCGAGTCCGCCGCGCTGGCGGCCTGACGTCAGGCCCGCGCCGAACGGGCGCTGAACGCACGCTGAACGCACGCTGAACGCACGTCGCGGGCCCGCTCGAGGGCCGCCCCGGTGCAAGCCCGGAGTCGCGCGGGCGCGGGGTGCGCGTAGCATCTCGCATGCTTCAAAAACCGCGCCTTCTCCTGGCTTTGCTGCCCCTGCTGGCCGCCGGGCCGCTGCTTCCCGCCACCGCCGCCCCGGCGTCTCCCGCGCTCACGCTGGAACGCATCCATGGCGATCCCCCGCTGATGGGCCGCGCCGGCCTCGGCGGCACGCTCTCCCCGGGCGGGCAGTGGCTGACCTATCTGCGCCCCTCCGAGAGCAATCCGGACGTCAATGAGCTGTGGGGCACGCCGCTCGCCGGAGGCGATGCGCGCCGCCTGGTGGCCGCGCGCGATCTCATCGGCCAGCGCGAGGCCGTGCTCACGGAGGCCGAGAAGATGGCCCTCGAACGCCGCCGCCAGCGCGGCGCGGGCATCACCGGCTACCAGTGGTGCGGCAAGGGCGACCGCCAGCTGGTGCTGCCCCTCGCCGGGGACCTGTACCTCGTGGAGCTCGGCCAGGCGGCCGGCAGCGCCCCGAAGGTGCTGCGCCTCACCCAAGACGAGCAGGTGCCCGAGCGCGATCCGCAATGCGATGGCGCCGGCCGGCAGATCGCCTACGTGAAGCAGAACGACCTGTGGGTCCAGGGCCTGGACGGCAGCGCGCCGCGCCGCCTCACGAGCACCGGCAGCGAGACGCGCTCGACGGGCCTGGCCGAGTTCATCGCCGCCGAGGAACTGCATCGCCACAGCGGTTTCTGGTGGTCACCGGACGGCACGCGCCTGCTGGCCATCGAGGTGGACGAGTCCGGCGTGCCCGTGCGCCGCCGCGCCCAGATCGGGGGCGATGGCACGCGTCTCGTCGACCAGCGCTACCCCGGTGCGGGCAGCCCCAACGCCAAGGTGCAGGCCCTCGTGCTGGACCTTGCTGGCAAGGCCGAGCCCCTGCGCCTGCCCCTGCCCGCCGAGGCGGAGTACATCGCCCGCGCCGGCTGGTTCGCGGACGGCACGCCCTGGCTGCAATGGCTCACCCGGGACCAGAAGCATCTGCAGCTGCTCGAGTTCAACGCCCAGGGACAGCCCCATGCCGTGCTGGACGAGCGCGACGCCGCCTGGGTGGAGGTGCAGGATGACCTGCGCGAGGTGCCCGCGCTCAAGCGCTCCGGCAAGCCGGCGCTGCTGTGGAGCAGCGAGCGCAGCGGCCGCCGCCAGTTGTGGCTGCTCGATCGCGTCACCGGCGCTGCGCAGGCCCTGACCCATCAGGCGGAGCCGGTGGCCCAGCTCGTGTGCCTGGGCGAGCAGCACGTCGTCTTTGCCGGCGCCACCGAACGGGGCCGCGGCCGGGAGCTGTTCAAGTCCGACTTCAAGGGCCAGGTGCAGATGCTGCAGCCCGGCGACGCCCGCCGCTGGCGTGACGGCCGCGGGGACGCCGCCTGCACGCAGCTGCTCATCACGCAGTCCTCGTGGCAGCAGCCGCCCCGCACCGAGCTGCTGAAGCTCGACGGCAAGTCCGCCCCGCGCCTCATCGAGCAGGCCCAGCCCGACGCGCTGGTCACCGACCTCGCGGCGCGGCTGCAGCCCCAGCTGCCCGAGCTGCTCGCGGCCGATGGCAAGACGCCGCTCAACGCCGTCTTCCTGCCGCCCACGCGGCCGAGCCTGTCCGGCAACTACCCGGTCGTGGTGCGGGCCTACGGCGGCCCGGGCACGGCCACCGTCACCTGGCGCTGGCAGGCGGACCTGCCCACGCTGGCCCTCTACCAGCAGCAGGGCTTCGGCGTGCTGATGCTCGACACCCGCGGCATGGCCTTCCGGGACCGCGAGTTCACGCGCGCCCATGACCACGCCTTCGGCAAGAACGAGGTCGCCGACCTCTTCACGGCGGTCCGCCAGCTGGCCAAGCAGTACCCGGCCGTCGATGCGAGCCGCATCGGCTTCACCGGCTGGTCCTATGGCGGCTTCCTGGCGCTGCGCGCGCTGCTGGATGCCGACACGCCCTTCGCGGCCGCCATCGCCGGCGCCTCCCCCACGGACTGGACGCTCTACGACACCGCCTACACGGAGCGCTACCTGGGCCTGCCCGATGGCGGCCAGGCGCCGGCCTACCAGCAGGCCAACCTGATCCCCCGCGCGCCGCTGCTGAGCCGGCCGCTGATGATCATCCACGGCACCTCGGACGACAACGTGCTCTTCGACAACTCGCTGCGCATGATCCAGGCGCTGCAGAACGAGGGCAAGGTCTTCGAGACCGTGATCTACCCGGGCCACGCGCACGGCGTCGCCGGCCGCAAGGCCCGGCTGCACCTGGCGCGCACGCAGCTGGACTTCTTCCAGCGGCAGCTGCGCCCGTGAGTCCGGCCACTTGTCACGGGGGGCCCGGGCAGGAGTGTTCCGGGACCGCCCTCGGGCATCGCACTTGCCCAGTGTGATTTATTGCTGTCAGCGCACTTCCTAGTCCACCGCGAGCGCAGATCCGACGTTGAGTCGAGACCTTTGCACATGGTGATCCCCGTGAACGGGGCCTAGTCTTGTATCAAGCCCGCAGCAAAGATGAGGGCGTCGTTGGAGAGGATCATGAACATCATCGACAGCACCACCGCCCTGCGTGACGCAGGGAGCAGCGAGCCGCGCCTCGAGCCGGCCCTGGACCGCTGCTTCGAGCTGAGGTTCCAGTCCCTGTTCCATGCGGGCAAGGCGCTGGCCTTTCCCTGCAATGCCCGAGGCGAGGTGAGCCTGGATGCGCTGAGCGAGCGGGCCCGCGAGAACTACCTCTTCGCCCGCGCCGTCGTCGGCCACGAGTACGCGGCGCCGGTGGTCACGAGCCGCGGCTGAGCCCGCCTCGGTCGGCGCGCGCCGCCGCCGCGGGCCCCCTGCTCGACAGGACGCCGCCGCGCACCGGCCGCCCGCCATGAAAAAGACCGCCCTCGGGCGGTCTTGTCCTTGAAGCGGCGGCCTGCGCCGCGGGCCTCACTTGCCCCAGCCGTCGCGCAGGCCCGTGATCTTGTTGAACACGGGCTTGTCGCTGCGGTGATCGACGCGGTCAGCCACGAAGTAGCCGTGGCGCTCGAACTGCACCTTCACATCGGCCGGGGCCGCGGCCAGCGAGGGCTCCAGATAGCCCGTCACCACGCGCTTGCTGGCGGGGTTGATGACCTCCAGGAAGTCGCGACCGCCGGCGTCCGGCTGCGCCTCGGTGAAGAGGCGGTCATACAGCCGCAGCTCGGCCTGGACCGCCTCGTGCACGGCCACCCAGGTGATCACGCCCTTGACCTTGACGGCGTCGGCGCCCGGGGTGCCGCTCTTGGTGTCCGGCACCAGCGTGGCCAGCACGGCGGTGATCTCGCCGGCCTCGTTCTTCTCGCAGCCGGTGCATTCGATCACGTAGCCCGCCTTCAGGCGTGCCTTGTTGCCCGGATACAGGCGGTGGTAGCCCTTGCTGGGCACTTCCATGAAGTCCTCGCGCTCGATCCACAGTTCGGGGCCGAGGCTGAAGGCGCGCTGGCCCAGTTCCGGCAGGTGCGGATGCGCCGGGGCACTGCAGGGCTCGCGGTGATCGAGGCTGCCGAAGATCTCGGCGAAGTTGCTGAGCTTGAGCTTGACCGGGTCGATCACGGCCATGGCGCGCGCGGCCTTGCCCTCGAGGTCGGCACGCAGGCAGCCGTCCAGCACGCTGTAGTCGATCCAGGCGTTCTGCTTGGTCACGCCGGTGGACTCGACCATCGCCCGGATGCTCTCCGGGGTGTAGCCCCGGCGGCGCATGCCCACGAGCGTCGGCATGCGGGGGTCGTCCCAGCCGTTCACATGGCCTTCCTCCACCAGCTGGCGCAGCTTGCGCTTGCTGGTCACCACATAGCTGAGGTTCAGGCGGCCGAATTCATACTGGTGCGGCAGGGGGCGGGCCACCAGGCCGCCTTGCGCGAGGTGCTCCAGCAGCCAGTCGTAGAAGGGGCGCTGGTCCTCGAACTCCAGCGTGCAGATGGAGTGGGTGATGCGCTCCAGCGCGTCCTCGATCGGGTGCGCGAAGGTGTACATCGGGTAGATGCACCACTTGTCGCCCGTGTTGTGGTGGGTGGCGCGGCGGATGCGGTACAGGGCCGGGTCGCGCATGTTGATGTTGGGCGAGGCCATGTCGATCTTGGCGCGCAGCACCATGGCGCCGTCCGGGTGGACGCCGTCGCGCATCTCGCGGAAGCGGGCCAGGTGCTCGGCCGGGCTGCGGTCGCGGAAGGGGCTGTTGGTGCCCGGCGTGCTGAAGTCGCCGCGGTTGGCGCGCATCTCTTCGGGCGTCTGCTCGTCGACGTAGGCCAGGCCCTGCTCGATCAGGTACTCGGCGGCGCGGTACATGACGTCGAAGTAGTTGCTGGCGTAGTACAGGTTGCTGCGCTCGCCGTGGGCGGCCGGTGCCTGCCACGACCAGCCCAGCCAGGCCACCATTTCCTGGATGGCGTCGACGTACTCCTGCTCTTCCTTCTCCGGGTTGGTGTCATCGAAGCGCAGGTGGCATTCGCCGCCATAGTCCCGCGCCAGGCCGAAGTTCAGGCAGATGCTCTTGGCGTGGCCGATGTGCAGGTAGCCGTTGGGCTCGGGGGGGAAGCGGGTGCGCAGGCGGGCCGGATCCAGCGGGCCGGCGGCATGGTGCGGGGCGTCGCCCGGGCCGGCGCCAAAGCGGCGCTCACCCCCGTAACCCTGCTCCAGGTCGCGCTCGATGATGGCACGCAGGAAGTTGTTGGGCTTGAGGGCCTCAGCGTCGGGGGCGGTCTTGGGCTCGGACATCGGGGGTGGTCAGGAGCGTGCGGCGGGGGCCGCCGCTCCCTCGTTGGAGATGGGAAGCGGCGGATTTTATCGGTGCCGCGCGGCGACGCGAGGCACTGGCGGCTCAGAGACCGCGAAACAGGTGCGCGTAGAGGCGGCTGACGCCCAGTTTCTCGGGGTGCGCGCGCAGGTGCAGGGTCAGCTTGCCCTGCTCGTCGCGCACCGCGCGTTCGATGGCGGCCGCCTTCACCACCGTGCCCCGATGGACCTGCCAGAAGAGTTCGGTGTCCAGCTGGGGCAGCAGCTCGCGCAGCGACAGCCGCATCAGGTGCTCCTTCTGCGCCGTCACCACGCGGACGTATTTGTCGGCGGCCTCGAAGAACAGCACGTCCTCGACGGGCACCATCTGGATGCTCGACCCCTGGCTGACCTGCAGCAGGCGCAGGCGCGGCACGGCCGGCGCCGGCGCGAGCGCAACGCCGCTCGCCGGGGCAAGCAGCTGGCGCAGCTGCGCCAGGGTGGCATCCAGCGGCGGGCTGGCCGAGGCCTGGCGCTGCGCCAGGGCCTGCTTCAGCCGCGCCACCGTCTGGGCGAGTCGCTCGCGCTGCACGGGCTTGAGCACGTAGTCCACGGCCGCGTGCTCGAAGGCCTGCAGGGCGTACTGGTCAAAGGCGGTCACGAAGACCAGCAAGGGGAAGGGCGTGTCGTCGGGCCAGTCCTCGGCCAGCGCCGCGGCGGCCTCGAGCCCGCTGAGGCCGGGCATGCGGATGTCGAGGAAGCACAGGCTCGGGCGGCGGGCCAGGGCCAGGTCCACGGCGGCCTGCCCGTGCGGCGCAATGGGCAGCAGCGCCAGCTCCGGCCACAGCTGCTGCAGCTCGGACTTCAGGTGCTCGGCCAGCAGGGGCTCGTCTTCGGCGATCAGGGCGATGGGGTTCATGAGGCGGTGGGGGCTGGCGCCGGTCCAGGGGCAGGGGCGCTCATCAGGCGATGGGGGATGTGGATCTCGATGCGGCAGCCGCCCTCGGCGGGGTAGCTCAGGCTGAGGCCCGCGGCATCGCCGTAGCGGGCCTGCAGGCGGTCCCGGACCTGCTGCAGGCCAAATCCGGTGCCGGCGGTGCCCGGGGAGGCCGCCTGGCCACGGCCGCTGTCCGCGACGATCAGCAGGCAGTCCTCGCCCTGCAGACGGGCAGAGACCTCCAGCACGCCGCCCTCGATCTGGGGCTCGAGGCCATGCTTGATCGCGTTCTCGACGAGGGGCTGCAGCAGCAGCGCCGGCAGGGACAGGCCGGCCAGCGCCGGCGGCAGCTCGAAGCGGGCCTGCAGGCGCTCGCCCATGCGCACCTGCATGAGGCTGAGGTAGTCCTGCAGCCGCGCGAACTCGGTCTGGAGCGGGTGATGGCCGACGCGTGAGGCCTCCAGCGTGGCGCGCAGGAAGGCGATCAGCTGGTCCAGCATCGTCTGGGCGCGGGTGGCATCGAGCCCGATCAGCACGCGCAGATTGGCCAGCGTGTTGAACAGCATGTGCGGCTCGAGCTGCGCCTGCAGCAGCAGGAGCTGGGTCTCGGCCGCGACCCGGCGGGCCTGCTCGGCCTCCATCTGCGCGGCGGTCATCCGGCCCCGCGTGTAGAAGAAGGCCGTGCCGCCCAGGGACGCCAGGCCGGTGATCGTGAGCGTGGTCGCCAGCTGGCTCCACTGGGCCGACCACAGGCTGCGCGTGCGCAGGCCGGTGAGGGCGTCCCCCAGGAGCTGGCCGATCGTGAAGCCGCCCAGCGCGCCGCCGATCACACAGACCACCATCCAGGGCCAGCCCGGCCAGCCGTGCTCGAAGCCCTCGCAGCCGGGGTAGCGCCGGCGCAGACGCCGGGCGATCAGCAGGCGGCCGCCGTCAATCAGCAGCCAGCAGTTCATGCCGATGCAGAAGGAGTAGATCACCTGGGTCCCGGGGCGGTGCCAGCCGGACAGCGCCGCCAGCAGCAGCCCGATCACCCCGCACCACAGGGCCGCCAGGGCGCCGTGGCGCAGGAAGTGGTGCCAGCCTCGCTGCTCGGGGGGGCTCATGGGATAGGCGGAGGGCGTGGCGCTCATGGCGGGCGATTGTGCAGCAGCGTCTCAGGCCAGCGGGCTGACTGGCGCGGCCTGCTTCATCAGGTTGCGGGAGCGGGCCAGGAAGATCGAGCCCAGGGCGCCGTTCAGGGCGCTCACGCCCAGCACCATGGGCGCCTGCTGTGCCAGCGCGGGGCTCATGGCCAGAGTCATGCCGAGCAGGAACTTGATCGCGAAGATGCCCATCATCACGGCCAGGGGCGCCCAGCTGCCGGGCACGAAGTAGGCGTTGCGGCCGGCATCGTGGCGGGCGGCGCCGGGCCAGCCGCTGGCGGCGATCAGCTGGCGGGTGGCCGAGAGGCCGGCCAGGAAGCCGAGCACGGTGAAGGCCTGCCAGCCGAAGGCGCCCACGGTGCTCCAGGCGGAGAAGGCGACGAAGGCCAGCGGCATGCGGCGCAGCCGGGCGGCGCTGACCCAGCGGTCACGGGTCTGCGAGAGGCCGAGGGCGACCAGGGCGACCAGCAGGAACCAGACCCAGGCGGGGACTTGGCCGAGGATCAGGGGGAGGGCGGTGCTGCTCATCGTGGGCTCCTTGAAGCGGGGTGTCGATGGCTGCACTGTGCCGGCGGCCCTGCCAGGCGTCTGCGGGGGCGCGACGAGGCGACGGCACCCGTCGCGAACGGCGGTGGCGCGGCGCGAAATGCAGCGCGCCGCCCCCTCAGCGACGCCGGCTGCCGCCCCCGCCGAGGATGCTGCCCAGCACGCCGCGCACGATCTCGCGGCCCAGCGAGCTGCCCATGCTGCGCAGGGCGGACTTCGCGGCAGCCTCGGCCAGCCCCTCGTGGCGACCGCCGCGCGGGCCCGTGCTGCCGAAGAGCACGTCCTTGAGACCGTCCATCAGCCCGCCGCTGGCTTCGGGCGCCGGAGCCGGGGCCGGGGCCGAACCGCGCTGCATCGCGCGCCGGGCCTCGTCGGCCATCGATTCGCCGGCGGGAGCCGGGGCTGGCGTGCCAGCGCGAGAGGGCGCCCCCGCGGCGGCCGGTGCGGCACCTTTCAGGCGTTCATAGGCGGACTCGCGATCCAGCAGCGTCTCGTAGACGCCGGCCACCAGCGAGTGCTGCAGCAGGGCCTGGCGCTGCTCGGGCGTGATCGGGCCGATCCGGCTGCCCGGGGGCAGGACGAAGACGCGTTCCGTGATGCTTGGCCGGCCCTTCTCGTCCAGCAGGCTCACCAGGGCCTCGCCCACGCCCAGCTCGCTGATGGCGGTGGCGATGTCCAGCCCCGGCTTGGCGCGCATGGTCTCGGCTGCGGCCTTGACGGCCTTCTGGTCGCGGGGCGTGAAGGCGCGCAGCGCGTGCTGCACGCGGTTGCCCAGCTGACCGAGCACGGTGTCGGGGATGTCCAGCGGGTTCTGGGTCACGAAGTAGACGCCCACGCCCTTGGAGCGCACCAGGCGCACCACCAGCTCGATGCGCTCGACCAGCGCATCCGGCGCATCCTTGAACAGCAGGTGGGCCTCGTCGAAGAAGAAGACGAGCTTGGGCTTGTCCAGGTCGCCCACCTCCGGCAGCGTCTCAAACAGCTCGGACAGCAGCCACAGGAGGAAGGTGGCGTAGAGGCGGGGCGCGGCCATGAGCTTGTCGGCCGCCAGGATGTTGATGACGCCCTTGCCCGCGTCGGTCTGCATGAAGTCGGCGATGTTGAGCATGGGCTCGCCGAAGAAACTGTCTCCGCCCTGGGCCTCGATCTGCAGCAGGCCGCGCTGGATGGCGCCGATGGAGGCCGCCGAGACATTGCCGTACTGCGTCGTGAACTCGCTGGCATGCTCGCCCACGTGCTGCAGCATGGCGCGCAGGTCCTTCAGGTCCAGCAGCAGCAGGCCCTGGTCGTCGGCGATCTTGAAGACGAGCTGCAGCACGCCCGTCTGCGTCTCGTTCAGGGCCAGCATGCGGGCGATGAGCAGCGGTCCCATGTCCGAGATGGTGGCGCGCACGGGGTGGCCCTGCTCGCCGAAGACGTCCCACAGCGTGGTGGGGCAGGCGACGGGAGCGGGGACGTCCAGGGCGCGCTCCTTGAGCACCGCCTGCAGCTTCTCCGAGGGCTGGCCGGCCTGCGAGATGCCGGTGAGGTCGCCCTTGATGTCGGCCATGAAGACGGGGATGCCGAGCAGGCTGAAACTCTCGGCCAGCTTCTGCAGGCTGATGGTCTTGCCGGTGCCGGTGGCACCCGTGATGAGCCCGTGGCGATTGGCCAGGGCGGGCAGCAGGTGGCACTCGATCTCGCCGTGTCGGGCGAGCAGGATGGGGTCGGCCATGCGGGGCTCCGGGGAAGAGGTGGTGGCGAAAGCTAAAATCGCAGTCTATCCAACACCATCACGGCTGGAGCGCACGGAATTCCACAGGGGAATCACGTCCGGCGCCAGGCGGCCGACCCGGAGAACAAGACATATGGCTGGTCATAGCAAATGGGCCAATATTCAGCACCGCAAGGGCCGTCAGGACGAGAAGCGGGGCAAGGTCTGGACCCGTCTGACCCGTGAAATCATCGTGGCCGCCCGTTCCGGCGGCGGCGACATCGCCATGAACCCGCGCCTGCGGCTGGCCATCGACAAGGCCAAGGCCGCCAACATGCCGGCGGACAACATCAAGCGCAACGTCGACAAGGCCACCGGCAACCTCGACGGCGTGACCTACGAGGAAATCCGCTACGAGGGCTACGGCATCGGCGGCGCGGCCATCATCGTGGACTGCATGACGGACAACCGCGTGCGCACCGTGGCCGAGGTGCGTCACGCCTTCAGCAAGCACGGCGGCAACCTGGGCACGGAAGGCTCGGTGGCCTTCCAGTTCAAGCACTGCGGCCAGCTGGTCTTCGCGCCCGGCACGTCGGAGGACAAGGTCATGGAAGTGGCCCTGGACGCCGGCGCCGAGGACGTGATCTCGGGTGACGACGGCTCCATCGAGGTGCTGACCGCCCAGGGCGACTTCGAGGCCGTCAAGAACGCGCTGGAAGCGGCCGGCCTCACCGCCGAGATCGCGGAGGTCACGATGCGTGCCGAGAACACCATCGACCTCGCCGGCGACGACGCCGCCCGCATGCAGAAGCTGCTGGACGTGATCGAGGACCTGGACGACGTCCAGGAGGTCTATCACAACGCGAGCATCGAACAATGAAGGTCCTCGTCCTCGGCAACGGCGGCCGCGAGCACGCCCTGGCCTGGAAGCTCTCGCAGAGCGAGCGCGTGAGCCACGTCTATGTGGCCCCCGGCAACGGCGGCACGGCGCAGGATGCGCGCTTCAAGAACGTGGCTCTCAGCGACGTCAAGGCCCTGGCCGACTTCGCGCAGGCCGAGAAGATCGCGCTGACGGTCGTGGGCCCCGAGGCCTACCTGGCGGCCGGCGTGGTCGATGAATTCCGTTCGCGCGGCCTGCGCATCTTCGGCGCCACCAAGGCCGCTGCACAGCTGGAATCGAGCAAGGCCTTCGCGAAGGACTTCATGAAGCGCCATGGCATCCCCACGGCCGCCTACGAGACCTTCAGCGACGCGGCCGCCGCCCATGCGTACGTGGATGCGCAGGGCGCGCCCATCGTCATCAAGGCCGACGGCCTGGCCGCGGGCAAGGGCGTGGTCGTCGCCATGACGCTGCCCGAGGCGCACGAGGCCATCGACTGGATCCTCGAGGACAACAAGCTCGGGGTGGTCCACAACGAGGGCGGCGCGCGCGTCGTCATCGAGCAGTTCCTGCAGGGCGAGGAAGCCAGCTTCATCGTGCTGTGCGACGGCCGCCACGTCGTGCCCCTGGCCACCAGCCAGGACCACAAGCGCCTGCTCGACAAGGACGAGGGCCCGAACACCGGCGGCATGGGGGCCTACTCGCCCGCGCCGGTGGTGACGCCCAACGTCCACGCCAAGGCCATGCACGAGATCATCATGCCCACGATCCAGGGCATGGCGCGCGACGGCATCCCCTTCACCGGCTTCCTCTATGCCGGGCTGATGATCGACGACCAGGGCCAGCCCCGCACCGTCGAGTTCAACACCCGCATGGGCGATCCCGAGACCCAGCCCATCATGATGCGCCTCAAGAGCGATCTGTTCGAGGTGCTCCTGCACGCCACGGACGGCACGTTGGACCAGGTCGAGCTGCAATGGGACCGCCGCGTGGCGCTGGGCGTGGTGATGGCCGCCGAGGGCTACCCGCTGAACCCGCGCAAGGGGGACGTGATCTCCGGCCTGCCTGCCGAGACCGAGGATGCCATCGTCTTCCAGGCCGGCACGGCCCTGAAGGACGGCCAGCTGCTTTCCAACGGCGGCCGCGTGCTGTGCGTGACGGCGCTGGGCGAATCGGTGCGCACCGCGCAGCAGCGCGCGTACCAGGCGCTGCACGGCATCCAGTTCGACGGCATGCAGTTCCGCCAGGACATCGGCTACCGCGCCATCAAGCGCTGATCGGCCGGTCCATGAGCAGCACCCCCACCGTGTCGTCCTTCGTTCCCAGCTCGCCCGACGGCCAGCCCGGCATGCCCCGCGTGATCGAGGGCGGCGAGCGCCTGCGCCGGCCGGGCAGCCGCCTGGCACGCGGCCTCCTGCGCCTCTTCGGCTGGCGCCTCGTGTACAGCGGGCTGCCGGCACGGCAGGGGGTCATCATGGTCTACCCCCACACCTCCAACTGGGACTTCGTCATCGGCGTCCTGGCGAAGTGGGGCCTGGGGCTGGAGCTGAAGTTCTGGGGCAAGGACTCGCTCTTCAAGCTGCCCGTCTTCGGGTCCTGGGTGCGCTGGATCGGGGGCATTCCCGTCGAACGTTCCAGCGCCAACGGCGTGGTGGCGGACACCGTCGCCCAGGTGCGTGCGGCCCAGCAGCGTCAGCAGATCTTCTGGCTCGCGCTGGCGCCCGAGGGCACGCGCTCGCGGACCGACGGCTGGCGCTCCGGCGCCTACCACGTGGCGGTGCAGGCGGGCATTCCTGTGGGCCTGGCCTATTTCGACTTCGAGCGCCGGGTGGTCGACCTCACCCATTTCGTGCAGCTGTGCGGCCAGCCCGAGCGGGACTTCGCCCACTTCGCGCAATACCTGGCCCCCGTGAAGGGCAAGCGGCCCGACCAGGCCAGCCCGATCACCCTGAAAGGCTCCAAGCGATGAACACACAGCTGGTGCGCGACTACCTGCTCGGACTGCAGCAGCGCATCATCCACGGGCTGGAGCAGCTCGACGGTCAGCCCTTCATCAGCGACGGCTGGGAGCGTGAGCCCGGCGGGCGCCTGGAGGGCGACGGCCTGACGCGCCTGATCGAGAACGGCGGCCTCTTCGAGCGCGGTGGCTGCAACTTCTCGCACGTGCGGGGTCGGGTCTTGCCTCCGTCGGCCACGCAGCACCGGCCCGAGCTGGCCGGCGCGCCCTTCGAGGCCATGGGCGTGTCCCTGGTCCTGCATCCGCACAACCCCTTCGTGCCCACGGTCCACATGAACGTGCGCATGTTCGCGGCCCTGCCGGCGGGGGCCGAGCCGGTGGTCTGGTTCGGCGGCGGCATGGACCTCACGCCCTACTACGGCTTCGAGCGCGACGCCCAGCACTTCCACCGCACCTGCCAGGCCGCGCTGGAGCCGCATGGCGCCCAGCACTACCCGCGCTTCAAGCAGTGGTGTGACGAGTACTTCTTCCTGAAGCACCGCAACGAGCCGCGCGGCATCGGCGGCGTCTTCTTCGACGACCACGCCGAGGGCGGCTTCGATGCCGCCTTCGGCCTGATGCAGTCCGTGGGCGATGCCTTCCTGCCGGCCTACGTGCCCATCGTCGAGCGCCGCCAGGGTCTGGCCTACGGCGAGCGCGAACGCGACTTCCAGGCCTACCGGCGCGGCCGCTACGTCGAGTTCAACCTCGTCTTCGACCGCGGCACGCTGTTCGGCCTGCAGTCGGGCGGGCGCACCGAGTCCATCCTGATGTCCATGCCGCCGCTCGTGAAGTGGCGCTATGACTGGCACCCGGAGGCGGGCACGCCCGAGGCGCGGCTCTATACCGACTTCCTTCGCCCGCGCGACTGGGCGAGCGAGAAGGCCACGCATCTATGGCTCTGAGCCCGGACACCGCCACGGGCACCGGCACTGCCGGCCCCGTGGGGCTGTTCGGTGGCTCCTTCGACCCGCCGCATCTCGCGCACCTGAGCCTCGCCCGCACGGCCCTGCAGCAACTGGGCCTGGCCGGGCTGCGCTGGCTGCCGGCGGGCCAGCCCTGGCAGAAGAAGGGCCGGACGCTGGCATCGCCGGCGCACCGTCTGGCGATGGTGCAGGCGCTGGTCGCCGGCGAGCCGCGCTTCGTGGTCGACACCACCGAGCTGGACCGTCCCGGGCCCAGCTACATGATCGATACCGTGGAGGCGCTGCAGTTGCGCTTTCCGGAGCGGCGCGAATGGTTCCTGGTCATCGGCCAGGACCAGTACGCGCGCCTCGCCAGCTGGCATCGCTGGCAGGAACTGTTGAAGCGACTCACCCTGGCCGTCGCGGCCCGGGCAGGTCAGGCGGTGAGCGCGGCGCCCGAGGTGGCGGCGGTGGCTCATCGCGTGGTCCGGCTGGACATGCCGGCCCTGGAGATTTCCTCCACCCTCGTGCGCGGGCAATGCCAGCGTGGCGAGGACATCACGCCCATGGTGGGCGACGGGGTTGCGCGCTATATTGCCCAGCACCGTCTTTACAGCGAGCACTGAATGGACATTCGTAAACTGCAGCGAGCCATCGTCGATGGTTTGGAAGACGTCAAGGCGCAAGACATCGTCGTCTTCAACACGGAGCACCTCTCGCCCCTGTTCGAGCGCGTGATCATCGCCTCTGGCACGAGCAACCGTCAGACCAAGGCCCTGGCTTCCAGCGTTCGCGAGACCGTCAAGGGCCGCGGCATGGCGGTGATGCGCACCGAGGGTGAGGACAACGGCGAATGGATCATCGTGGACTGCGGCGCCGCCGTCGTGCACGTGATGCAGCCCGCCATCCGCGAGTACTACCACCTCGAGGAGATCTGGGGCGGCAAGCCGGTCAAGCTGAAGGTCGCCACCGGCGAGACCAAGCTGGTCAAGGCCTCGGAGGACGCGAGCGAGGACAAGCCCGCGAAGAAGTCCGCCGCGAAGAAGCCGGCCGCCAAGGCTGTCAGCGAGGAAACCGCCGGCATGAAGGCCGCCGTCAAGAAGCCGGCAGCCAAGAAGGCCGCGGCCAAGACGCCGGTCGCGAAGAAGGCCGCCACCAAGACCACCGGCACCAAGGTCGCCGCGACCAAGACCGCCGCCAAGCCCGGCGCCAAGGCCCCGGCCAAGCGCCGCAGCACCGAGCTGAGCCCCCGCACCAAGGAAGCCGTGACGGTGAAGGTCGGCACCAAGAAGCCGGCCGCCAAGAAGGCCCCGGTGAAGGCCGCGGCCAAGCCGGCGGCCAAGCGTGCGCCGGTCAAGTCGGCGGCCAAGCCTGCCGCCAAGCCCGTGGCTCGCAAGCCCGCCGCGAAGAAGGCTGCCAAGTAAGGCATGCGTCTCCTGCTGATGGCCGTGGGCCAGCGTCAGCCCGGCTGGGCGGACGAGGCCTACGAGGACTTCGCCAAGCGTTTCCCCCCGGAAATGCGCCTGGAGCTCAAGGCCGTCAAGGCCGAGCCCCGGGGCGGCAAGAGCCCCGAGCAGCTGATGGCCGCGGAAGGCCAGCGGCTGGAGGCGGCGCTGCCCAAGAGCGTGCGGCGCATCGTGCTGGATGAGCGCGGCGACCGCGTCACGACCAAGCAGCTGGCCGAGCGTCTGGAACGCTGGAAGGGCGATGGTCGCGACGTCGCCATCTTCATCGGCGGCCCCGACGGCCTGCACCCCGACCTCAAGGCCAAGGCCGACGAGCTGCTGCGACTTTCCGATCTCACGCTGCCGCACGCCTTCGTGCGCGTGCTGCTGGCCGAGGCCCTGTACCGGGCTTGGTCCGTGATGGAAGGCCATCCCTACCACCGCGAGTGAGGCCCATGGCTGAGTTCATCTACCTGGCGTCGCAGAGCCCGCGCCGCCGCCAGTTGCTGGAGCAGATCGGCGTTTGGCACGAGCTGCTGCTGCCCGGTGCCGACGAGGACGCGGAAGCCCTCGAGGCCGAGCGCGAGGGCGAAAGCCCCGATGCCTACGTGCAGCGCGTGACCCTCGCGAAGCTCGATGCGGCTCTGGCGCGACGGCAGCGCCGCGGCCTGCCCGTGGCGCCGGTGCTGTGCTCCGACACCACGGTGGCACTGGGCAGCCGCATCCTCGGCAAGCCCCGCGATGCGGACGATGCGCTCGCGACGCTGCGTTGCCTGAATGGCCAGGAGCACCGCGTGCTGACGGCCGTGGCCGTGGGCGAGGGCGCGCGCCGGGCGCTGCGCGTCAGCGTCTCGACGGTGCGTTTCGCGACCGTCGACGACGAGGCGCTGCGCCGCTACGCCGCCAGCGGCGAGCCCATGGGCAAGGCCGGCGCCTATGCCATCCAGAGCCAGGCCGCGGCCTGGATTTCCCACATCGCCGGCAGCTATTCAGGCATCATGGGCCTGCCCCTTCACGAGACCGCGCAGCTGCTGGCGGACTTCGGCCTGAAGGTCTGACGGCCGCGGCCCCCGCCGCCCGGACCCTGGCATGATGGGGTCAGGTCTTGCGCCGACGTGCAAGACGCCGCCTCGAACGCTGGCGCCAGCGGTGATGCCACCGCTGGCGCGAGCGCTGGAGCCCAAGCAATGGAAGATATCCTCATCAACTGGTCTCCCCAGGAGACACGCGTCGCCGTGGTCGAGAACGGCGCCGTGCAGGAGCTGCACGTCGAACGCACCCTGGAGCGCGGCCTGGTCGGCAACGTCTACTCCGGCCGGGTGGCGCGCGTGCTGCCGGGCATGCAGTCGGCCTTCATCGACATCGGCCTGGAGCGCGCTGCTTTCCTGCACGTGGCCGACCTCCATATCGCGGGCCAGACGGGCCGCGGCCACCATGCCGAGAGCGGCACGCCCACGCCCATCGAGCGCCTGGTCTTCGAGGGTCAGGCCTTGACGGTGCAGGTCATCAAGGACCCCATCGGCACCAAGGGCGCGCGGCTGTCCACGCAGATCTCGATCGCCGGGCGCATGCTCGTGCATCTGCCGCAGGACGAGCACATCGGCATCTCCCAGAAGATCGGCTCGCCCGAGACCCGCGAGCAGCTGCGCCAGCGCATGCAGGCCCTGGTGGGCAAGGCGGACGAGGGCGGCGGCGGGGGCTTCATCCTGCGCACCAACGCCGAGGACGCGAGCGACGAGGAGCTGGGCTCCGACATCGCCTACCTGCGCAAGACCTGGGCGACGATCCGCGAGCGCAGCTTCCGCTCGCCGCCGGGCACGCTGCTGCATCAGGACCTGAGCCTCGTCGAGCGCGTGCTGCGGGACCTGGTGAGCGAGCGCACGGGCTCCATCCGCATCGACTCCCGCATGCAGTACGAGGTGCTGCACGGTTTCGGCGAGATGTACATGCCCGCCGCCGTGGCCAAGCTCGAGCACTACCGCGGCGAGCGGCCCATCTTCGACCTCCACAACATCGACGGCGAGATCGATCGCGCCCTGGCGCGCCGGGTGGACCTGAAGTCCGGCGGCTACCTCATCATCGACCAGACCGAGGCGATGACGACGATCGACGTCAACACCGGCGGCTTCGTCGGCGCCCGCAACTTCGACGACACGATCTTCAAGACCAACCTCGAGGCGGCCGGCGCCATCGCCCGGCAGCTGCGCCTGCGCAATCTCGGCGGCATCATCATCGTGGACTTCATCGACATGACCCGCGAGGAGCATCGCGCCTCGGTGCTGTCGGAGTTCCGCAAGCAGCTGGCCAAGGACCGCACCAAGGTCACCGTGGGGGGCTTCACGCAGCTGGGCCTCGTCGAGATGACCCGCAAGCGCACCCGCGAGTCGCTCGCGCGCATGCTCTGCGAGCCGTGCCCGACCTGCGAGGGCCGCGGCCAGGTCAAGACGGCCCGCTCGGTCTGCTACGACATCATGCGGGAGATCCTGCGCGAGGCGCGGCAGTTCGCGCCCAAGGAGTTCCGCGTGGTGGCGGCGGCCAATGTGGTCGAGATGCTGCTGGACGAGGAGAGCCAGCACCTGGCCGGCCTCTCGGACTTCATCGGGCGGCCCATCTCCCTGACCGCCGAGCCGACCAACCAGACCGAGCACTACGACATCGTGTTACTGTGATTCCCGGCAGGGGAGGCCGCCTGCGGCACAATCGGCGGACCGCCGCCGGGCTCGCGTCCTGGCGGCCCTTGCAGCCGACGTGCGCTGCGTCCGAACGCTGACTTCCCGACTCGCCGATGAACCGCACCTTCCTGCCCGTCCCGTCCCCGAGCAACCCGCTGCGCCGCCGCCTGCTGGTGTCCTGCGCGGCCTCCGCCGCCGCCTTCAGCCTGCCGGCCCGGGCCCAGTTCCGCGTCGAGATCTCCGGCGTGGGCGGGACGCAGATCCCCATCGCCATCGCAGACTTCCGGGACGAGTCGCTGGCCGGCCAGTCCGTCGCCGCGATCGTGCGGGCCGACCTTGAGCGCAGCGGCCAGTTCCGCTCCGTGGCCACGCCGGCCGGGCTCTCGGAGGCCATCAGCCCGAACTTCAATGAATGGCGCGGCAAGCAGGCCGACGCCCTGGCCGCCGGCTCCATCGCCCGCCTGGCGGACGGCCGGCTCGACGTGCGGCACAAACTCTGGGACGTCGTCCGCGGGCAGGACCAGGGCGGTGAGGCCCAGGCCGTGCACCCCGACGACGTGCGCCTGGCCGCCCACCGCATCGCCGACAGCATCTACCAGAAGCTCACGGGCGACCGCGGCGTCTTCGCCACCCGCATGGCCTATGTCACCAAGACCGGCCCGCGCTACCAGCTGCGCATCACCGATGCCGACGGCGAGGGCGGCCAGATCGCGCTGAACAGCCCCGAGCCCATCATCTCGCCGGCGTGGTCGCCGGAAGGGCGCGAGATCGCCTATGTGTCCTTCGAGACGCGCAAGGCCGTGGTCTGGCTGCAGGACCTCTCCACCGGCCGCCGCCGTGCGCTGGCCGACTTCCGCGGCTCCAACAGCGCACCGGCCTTCTCGCCGGACGGGCAGCGCCTGGCGCTCACGCTGTCGCTGGCCGGCGGCTCGCAGCTCTTCACCATCAGCCGCAACGGCGGGGATCCGCGCCGCCTGAGCCAGACCCGCGCGATCGACACCGAGCCGGTCTACAGCCCGGACGGCCAGCAGATCTACTTCGTCAGTGACCGCGGCGGCTCGCCCCAGATTTACCGCATGCCGGCCACTGGAGGCGAGGCCCAGCGCGTCACCTTCAACGGCAGCTACAACATCAGCCCGTCCCTCAGCCCGGACGGCAAGACCATGGCCTTCATCACCCGCGAGGGCGGCTCGACGTTCCGCCTGTGCGTGATGGACCTCGTGACGGGGCAGTCGCAGAAGATCACCGAGTCCACCGACGACGAGAGCCCCAGCTTCGCGCCCAACGGCAAGCTGATCGTCTACGCCACGCGGGCCGGCGGCCGCGACGTGCTGATGACGACGACGCTGGACGGCCGCATCAAGGCCAAGCTCGTGGCCAGCACGGCCGATGTGCGCGAGCCGACGTGGGGGCCGTTCGGCCGCTGAAGGGGTGGGGGCGACCGCCATTCATGACCCCCCGGCAGCATTTGGTTCCATCTGATCGTGGCCTGTGCCCGAAGTCATGTGGGCTTTGAGTCAAAATACGGCCCGAGCCGGGACCGCCTCGGCCGCCGGATGCGTTCGAAGTGAACAAACGGACATTGAGGATCCAAGGAGAGAAATGATGCAATTGCACAAGTTGGCACTGGGTGTGCTCGTGGCTGCCGGTCTGGCCGCCTGCTCGTCGACCAAGCTGGAAGAGCCGGCACCGGTGGTGACCCCGCCCGCGCAGCCCCCGGTCGTCCAGAAGGAAACGCCGCCGCCCGTGACCAAGGTGAACACCGTGGACCTGGACTCCGAGCTGCTGAACGCCGCCAACGCCAAGGGCCGCACCGTCTTCTTCGACTTCGACAGCTTCGTGGTCAAGGGTGAGTACACCCCCCTGATCGAAGCCCACGCCAAGCGTCTGAAGAACAACGCCAAGGTCAAGCTGAGCCTGGAAGGCCACGCTGACGAGCGCGGCGGCCGCGAGTACAACCTGGCCCTGGGCCAGAAGCGTGCCGAGGCCGTGGCTCAGTCCATGAGCCTGCTGGGCGTGGCCGCTGGCCAGGCTGAGCCGGTGAGCTTTGGCAAGGAGCGTCCTGCTGTGGAAGGCCACAACGAGGAAGCCTGGGCCAAGAACCGTCGCGTCGAACTGAAGGACAAGTGAGATGCAGGCCTTGCGACCCCGTCTGAGTGCCCTGGCCCTGGTCTGCGCGACCCTGGCCGTGAGCCTGCCGGCGCGTGCCGGCTTGTTCGAGGATGACGAGGCCCGCAAGGCCATCCTGGACCTGCGGGCGAAGCTGCAGCAGATGGAGGACGCCCAGCGCGTCCGCCAGGAGCAGCTGAGCTCGCAGTCCCAGGACCAGCAGTCGGCGCAAGCGCGCAGCCTGCTGGACCTCAGTGCCCAGATCGAGGCCCTGCGCGTGGAGATCGCCAAGCTGCGCGGTCAGAACGAGCAGCTGGCCCGCGACCTCGCCGAAACCCAGCGCCGCGTCACCGACCAGGCCCAGAACCTGGACGCCCGCCTCAAGCCGCTGGAGCCGCAGAAGGTCAGCCTCGACGGCAAGGAATTCAACGTCGATCCCGAGGAACGCCGTCAGTACGAAGCCGCCATCGGCGCCGTGCGCAAGGGTGATTTCGCCGAGGCCGTGTCCGGCTTCAATGCCTTCCTGAAGCGCTATCCCGCCAGCGGCTACGCCGACTCGGCCCGCTTCTGGCTGGGCAATGCCCAGTACGGCAAGCGCGACTACCGCGACGCGATCACCAGCTTCAAGTCGCTGATCGTGGCCAACCCCGAGCACCCGCGTGCCGCCGAGGCCCTGCTGGCCCTGGCCAACTGCCAGATCGAGCTCAAGGACCTGAAGTCCGCCAAGCGCAGTCTGGAAGATCTCGTGAAGGCCTATCCCGGCACCGAGGCAGCGCAAGCCGCCAAGGAACGACTCAAGGCCCTCAAGTAGTCATGGCGGGTCAGGCAAGACCTGGCCCCATCCTCACGATTCCCCGAACCCCGCCCGGATTGCTCAGGCGGGGTTTTGCATTTCTGATGTGTCACCATGAACGCCATGAGCGAACAGCCCCCGCCCATCCCCGCCGTTGCGGACCCTGACAGCGAGCGCCGCTTCGGCGGCCTGCGCCGTCTGTATGGCGAGCGCGACTACCAGCGCCTGCGCGGCGCGCGCTTTGCCGTGGTGGGCGTGGGCGGCGTGGGGTCCTGGGCCGTGGAGGCGCTCGCACGCTGCGGCGTGGCCGAGCTGGTGCTGATCGACCTCGACCAGGTCGCGGAGTCCAACATCAACCGCCAGATCCAGGCGCTGGGCAGTACCGTGGGGATGGCCAAGATCGACGCGCTGCGGGACCGCATCCGCGATATCCATCCCCAGTGCCGGGTGGTGGGCATCGAGGAGTTCGTCGAGCCGGGCAACTGGCCGGATCTGCTGCAGGGGCGGGCGATCGACGGCCTCATCGACGCCTGCGACCAGGTACGTGCCAAGGCGGCGCTGGCGGCCTGGGCGCGGCAGACGGGCCATGCCTTCGTGACGGTCGGCGCTGCCGGCGGCAAGCGAGCCTCGCATTTGCTGGAGGTGCAAGACCTGGCCCTCACCACGCACGACCCGCTGCTGGCGAGCCTGCGCCAGCGCCTGCGCAAGGAGCACGGCCTGGCCCGGCAGGGCAAGATGGGCGTGAGCTGCGTGTTCTCGCGCGAAGCGGTGCAGCGACCGGAGGCGGCCTGCGCCGTGGACGGGGGCGCGCCGGGCCCGGTGGACGGCAGCCTCAACTGCGCGGGCTATGGTTCCAGCGTGATGGTCACCGCGGCCTTCGGCATGACTGCCGCCGCGGAGCTGGTGAAAGAATTTTTGCAAACCTCTTGCGCGGACTGAAAAACTGCTCCTATAATCTGAGGCTCTGCTGATGAGTACAGCGCTGAAGCAAACGGCTTTAAACAAGCCGGGTCGTTGAGGCAGCCGTAGCTCAACAAGGCTCGGGTTGTTAGCTCAGTCGGTAGAGCAGCGGACTTTTAATCCGTTGGTCGCAGGTTCGAATCCTGCACAACCCACCAGTTTCGGTCGGTTTCGATCACGGGCTCTTAGCTCAGTTGGTAGAGCAGCGGACTCTTAATCCGTTGGTCGTAGGTTCGAATCCTACAGGGCCCACCAAGTTTTCTTGGCAGGCGTGATCGAAGGCGATGAGGGATTGGGCTCTTAGCTCAGTTGGTAGAGCAGCGGACTCTTAATCCGTTGGTCGTAGGTTCGAATCCTACAGGGCCCACCAAAACAGACAGGGACTCGTCGAAAGACGAGTCCCTTTTTGTTTTGCGCTGTGTGCTCGGCCCGGTGCCGGTCGCTCCTCGTGCGCCTTTGCACGCTTGCCGGCCGCTTCAAGGTGCCAATCCCGACCGCCGACGCGCCTGTGAAGATTTGTTTCAGTATCATTCGGGGTTTGTCCGCGCCTCTTCCCGGCGCGGCATGGATTCCGGGGATCACAGGGCGATGGACAGCAGCAAGGACACCCTCAGCCTGGGCGCGGCGCCCCGGGGCGTCGGCCTGCGCCTGGGGCCCTGGCAGCTGGACATGCAGAGCCGCCGCGACGCTGGCCGCCTGCTCGTCGGCTTTCTGGTCTTTCACCTGCTGCTGTGGGTCGTCAGCTCCGCGCTGACCCACCGTGCGCCGCCCTGGGACAACATCGAGCAGCTCGTCTGGCAGCAGTCGCTGCAGTGGGGCTACTACAAGCATCCGCCGTTCCCGACCTGGTGGCTCAGCTTCTGGACCACGCTGCTGGGCAACTCGATCTGGGTGACCTTCTTCGCCGCGCAGCTGAGCGTGGTGCTGATGCTCTACATGGTCTGGCGCATCGGCCTGCTGGTGATGTCGCCGGCACGCGCGCTCAGCGCCGTGCTGCTGAGCAGCCTGCTGATCTACCACGGCATCCACGGCATCATGGCCAACCACAACACGGTGCAGCTCATGCCCGTGGCGCTGCTGCTGTGGACGGGCCTGCTGGCCGTGCGCGAGGGCGGCTGGGGCCGCTGGCTGCTGGCCGGTCTCGCGGCGGCGCTGTGCATGCTGACCAAGTACAGCGCGCTCATCTGGCTGGCGGTGCTGGGCCTGTGGATGCTCCAGGACGTGCGCATGCGCCGCCTGCGCCCCTGGCTGGGGGCAGGTCTTGCCCTGCTGGTGGCTGCGGTGCTGTTCGCGCCGCACATCCAGTGGCTGCTGCGCGAGGGCGCGCCGAGCCTCGGCTACGTGAGCAAGGCCGTCAACGGCGAGAACGATGCCTCCACGCTTGGCCATTGGGGGCGGCTGGCCAACTTCGTGGTGATCCAGTTCGGCCGCGCCTTGCCGCTGCTGCTGGCGACGGGGCTGATGGCAGGGCTGCTGCGCGGCAAGGCGCGGTGGCCGCTGGCAGACGCGCCCGAGCGTCCGGAAGCGCGCTTCATCACCTTCATGGCCCTCGGCCCGGTGCTGCTGACGTCCCTGCTGGGCGTGGCCGGCGTGAAGCTGGGATCCGCCTGGGCCGCGACCTTCTTCGTGGTGCTGGGCCTGTGGCTGATGCGCTTCGTGCCGGCCCATGAGCCCCATCGCATGGTGCGCACGGCGCTCACCATCGCGGTCGTCTTCGAGCTGCTGATGGCGCTGAGCCAGGTCGTGGTCAACGGCTGGCTGGTGGACCTCAAGGACCGCCCGGCCCGCGCGAACTTCCCCGCCCAGAACCTGGCCGCGCAGGTCGATGCCGTCTGGCGCAAGCACCAGCCGGGGGCACTGCACATCGTCGTGGGCGAGACGTGGCTGGCGGGCAATGTCTCGGTGCATGCGCCGACGCACCCGCTGGTGTTCCTCGACGCCGACCCGCAGAAGTCCCCCTGGGTGAAGCCGGAGATGATCCGCCAGTGCGGGGCCCTGATCGTGGTCGACGTGCGCGACCTGGGCCAGCTGCCGCCCGCCGTCGACGACCTGCGCGAGCAGGCCTATGCCCAGGGGCAGATCGACCTGCCCTGGACGCGGCGTGGCACCGGCCCGCATCTGCAGGTGGAATGGTCCATCGTGGCGCCGGAGAAGCCCGGCCTGTGCCCGCTGCACTGAACCGCGGCCGGCCGAGGCCGGCTAGCATGGCGCGATGAAGCTGTACCTGCTCTTCCTGCTCGTGGCCGCGGCGACGGTGGCCAGCCCCGGCCCCGGCGTGATGCTCTCGCTCAACAACGCCCTGCGGCTCGGCTGGCGCGGCAGCCTGCCGGGCATTGCCGGCGTGGCGGCAGGCGCAGCCGTGGTAGCCGGCATCTCGGCCACGAGCCTCGGGCTGCTGCTGGCACAGTCGGCGCTGGCCTTCACCGTCATCCAGCTGCTCGGCGCGGGCTATCTGGTGTGGCTGGGGATCAAGCTGTGGCGTGCCCCGGCCCAGGACTGGGCGGACGCCGGGCAGGCGCCCGTCCTGAGCCCGTCGCGGCGTTTCCTCGAGGGCCTGACGCTGCAGTTCACGAATCCCAAGGCCATCGTCTTCTTCCTGTCCATCCTGCCGCAGTTCGTGGACCCGGCCCGGCCGGCGGGGCCGCAGCTCGTGCTACTGGTGCTCAGCTATGCGGGGCTGGTGCTTCTCATCCACAGCCTCTACGCCTGGGCGGCGCAGTCGGTGCGGCAGTTCCTCGGCTCGGCCCGGGGCCGCCGCTGGTTCCAGCGCGGCAGCGGGCTCGTGTTCATCGGCTTCGGCCTCGCCCTGGCGCGCGCCGGGCGCTGAGGCCTCGCGCGGCGCCCGCGCGCGCAACCCCTCGCGCGGCGGGCCTTTCAAGGCCTTCGCTCGTTTGCCGAGGTCCCCTGGGCTAGACTGCCCGGCTTGCGAGAGTCCCCCATGAGCATGAATCAAGAAGCCCTGGTGCTGCAGGCCCTGCAGCGCGTCCTCGACCCTGTCACCCAGCAGGATTTCGTCAGCAGCAAGCAGATCCGGCAGCTGCGCATCGAGGGCGACGCCCTGAGCTTCGAGCTCGAGATGGGCTACCCGGCCGCCGGCCTGCACGAGACGCTGCGTAAGTCGCTGACCACCGCGGCGCTCGGCGTGCCCGGCATCGCCCGCGTGGACATCCGCATCAGCACCCGAATCGTGGCCCATGCCGTGCAGCGCGGCGTGCAGCTGCTGCCCGGCGTGAAGAACATCGTGGCCGTGGCCTCGGGCAAGGGCGGCGTGGGCAAGAGCACCACCGCGGCCAACCTGGCCCTGGCCCTGGCGGCCGAGGGCGCCCGCGTGGGCCTGCTCGACGCCGACATCTACGGCCCGAGCCAGCCCCTGATGATGGGGGCCAGCGGCCAGCCGCAGTCCGAGGACGGCAAGACCATGGAGCCCCTGATGGCGCATGGCGTCCAGCTCATGTCCATCGGATTCCTCGTCGCCGAGGACCAGGCCATGGTCTGGCGCGGCCCCATGGCCACGCAGGCGCTGGAGCAGCTGCTGCGCCAGACGAACTGGCACGACCTGGACTACCTCATCGTCGACATGCCGCCCGGCACCGGCGACATCCAGCTGACGCTGTCGCAGCGCGTGCCCGTGACGGGCGCCGTCATCGTGACCACGCCGCAGGACATCGCGCTGATCGACGCCAAGAAGGGCCTCAAGATGTTCGAGAAGGTGGGCGTGCCCATCCTCGGTCTGGTCGAGAACATGGCGGTGCACATCTGCACGAACTGCGGCCATGCCGAGCACATCTTCGGCGCCGAGGGCGGCCAGAAGATGGCCGCGCAGTACGGCCTGCCGTATCTGGGCGGGCTGCCGCTGGCGATGTCCATCCGCGAACAGGCCGACGCCGGCCGCCCGAGCGTGGTGGCGGACCCCGATGGCGAGATCGCGCAGCGCTACCGCGGCATCGCGCGCCAGGTGGCCGCGCGCATCGCGAGCCAGGCGAAGGACTACTCGTCAAAGTTCCCGACCATCACCATCTCGAAGAACAGCTGAGGCCATGAGCGCGGCCGCTCCCGACCTTCTGCAGGCACTGCTGGCGCGGCATTCCGTCGGCCCCAAGCATCTCGTCGAGCCGGGCCCGGACGAGGCGCAGCTGCAGCGCATGGTCGAGGTCGCGCTGCGCGGGCCGGATCATGGCGAGCTGGTGCCGTTCCGCTTCAAGTGGGTGGGCGGCGAGGCGCGCGAGCGCATGGCGGCGCTGTTCGCGGCCGCGGCGCGGCGCGCGGGCAAGGACGAGGCGGGGGCGGCTCTCGATGCCGAGCGGGCCCTGCGCCCGCCGGTGACCGTGGCCGTGGTGGCCCGCATCGACATGGGCCACCCGCAGGTCCCCGCGCACGAGCAGTGGGCCTGCGTGGGCGGCGCGCTGGCGAACTTCCTCAATGCGGCCCACCTGATGGGCTATGGCGCCAAGATGCTCTCCGGGGCCAAGGTGCGGGACACCGACATCGTGGCGGCCTTCTGCGAGCCCGGCGAGACGCTGCTGGGCTGGATCGCCCTGGGCACCGCAGCCAAGCCTGGCCGTGCGTCGCGCAAGCCGGCAGCGGACGCGGTGCTGCAGCGCTGGCCGGGGCGCGCCTGAACGGCGGGCTCAGGCTTGCGGGGCCTGGGCGTCGCGGATGAGCGTGGGGCCCACGCGGCTCTCGATGGTGGCGAGCATGTCCTTGCCCCAGCCCAGCGCGAACAGCACTTCCCCGACGACGAACATCGGCCCCACGAGCAGGCCCACGAGGTCATCCACGAAGGCCGGCTTGCGGCCCTCGTAGTAGTGGCCGACGAACTGGATGATCCAGCCGACCACGAAGCTGCCCACGCCCACGGTCAGCCAGGCGGCGGTCGTCTCCTGGGCGAAGGGCGTGGCCAGGGCCATCAGCAGGGCGTTCACGGCCACGGTCGCCAGGCCCAGCACGAGGGCACCGCGCGTCAGGTACCACAGCGCCGTGACGGCGCACAGCAGCCAGGCGCCATTCGCCTCCAGACCGCCCACGGCCAGCGGGATGCGCGCCAGCAGCACCCCGATGGCGAACACGATCAGCGGGATGCCCACGAAGTGCGTGGCGATGTTGCGGCGGTCCCGGTGGTAGGCGGCGTACTGGGCCATCAGGTCCAGGGCAGGGCGGAAGGGGCTGGCCATGGCGGGTCTCCACGTTTGTCTTGATATCCATCAGCTTAGGCAGCGGCGAGCATTCGTACTGTCAAACATTCGACACTTGGCCCCTTCCAAAACCCACACCCGCGCCTGAAGGTCCGGACGCCCATGCCACTCGACGCCGCCGATCACCGGGCCCTGGCCGGGAGCCGCTGGTTCGCCCGCTGCGAGCCCGCCCTGCAGGAGGCCCTGCGCTCGCTCGGCCACGGGCTGAGCCTGGTGGATGGCGAGCGGCTCTTTCATCGGGGGCAGTCCTCGGCGGGCCTGTGCTGTGTGCTGGACGGCGCGCTGAAGGTCGGGCGCCTGGCCCCGGACGGCTCGCAGAGCCTGCTCGCGTGGCTGGAGCCGGGGCAGTGGTTCGGCGAGATCTCGCTGCTGGACGGCCTGCCCCGCACCCACGACGTGGTGGCCGATGGCCCCTCGCGCCTGTGGCTGGTGCCCGAGGCGGCGCTGCTGGACTGGCTCGGCGCGAACCCGGCGCACTGGCGCAGCATCGCCCGCCTGGCCTGCGCCAAGCTGCGCCAGACCTTCGAGGTGCTGGAGGACATCGCCCGTCTGCCGCTGGAGGCGCGCCTCGCCCGGCGCCTGCTGCAGGTCGCACAGGGCTATGGCGAGCAAGACCTGACCCCCGCGCCCGAGGCCCCGCCCCGCGAACTGCGCCTGCCGCAGGAGCAGCTGGCGCTGATGATGGGCGTGAGCCGCCAGACGGTGAACAAGGCGCTGAAGTCGCTGGAGGCGCAGGGCTTCATCGCGCTGCGCTACGGCGGCATCGCGCTGCTGGACGCGCCCGCCCTGGCGGCGCTGGGGCAGAATCCCGGCCATGACTAAGCTGCCGCGCGTTCGCATCCAGACCGAGGACTTCGACCTCAGCGCCGAGTGCGCCGCCCTGCGTGCCGACGACGGCGGCGTGGGGGCGGTGGTGAGCTTCGTGGGCACCGTGCGCGGCGGCGACGGCCAGCCCGGCGTGGAGGCCATCTCGCTGATGGAGCTCGAACACTACCCGGGCATGACGGAAGCCGCCATCGAGGCCATGATCGACGAGGCGCACCGCCGCTTCGACATCCGCGCCGCCCGCGTGATCCACCGCGTGGGGCCGCTGGCGCCGCGGGCGCAGATCGTCGGCGTGTTCGTCAGCTCGCGGCACCGCGGGCAGGGCTTCCAGGCCTGCGAGTTCCTCATGGACTACCTCAAGACGCAGGCGCCGTTCTGGAAGAAGGAGCACGGCCCGGATGGCGCGCGCTGGGTCGACGCCCGCGAGGTGGACGACGCCGCGCTGGCGCGCTGGGGCATCACCTCCGACAACGCCGGAGCCGCGGCATGAGCCTGCCGCTGCAGGTGGCGGCGATCGCCCTGGGCGCGAGCGCCGGGGCACTGGCCCGCTGGGGCGCGGGGCTGTGGCTCAATGCCCGCTGGACGGGCTTTCCGCTCGGCACGCTGCTGGTGAACGTGGCCGGTGGCTTCATGATCGGCCTGGCGCTGGAGTGGTTCGGCCGCATGCCCCACGAGACGGCGCGCCTGCTGGTCGTGACCGGCTTCCTGGGCGGGCTCACCACCTTCTCGAGCTTCTCCGGCGAGTCGCTCGCGCTGCTGCAGCGCGGCGACGTCGGCCTCGCGCTCGTGCACACGGGCGTGCACGTGCTGGGCTCGCTGATGGCCGCGGCCGCCGGCCTGGCGCTGATGCGGGCCGCGCTCAGCTGAGTCTGGCGCGGCGCTCAGCCGTAGCGGTGCAGGCCGTCGAACTGCGCCTTGCCCAGTGGCAGGCCCTGCTGGCGCAGCAGCAGGTAGACGGCACTCAGGTGGAAGAAGAAGTTCGGCAGGGCGAACTCGTGGATCCATGCGCGCAGCGGCATCCGCAGCCAGGCCTGGCCCGCGTCGCCCTCGACCGGGCGCTCCGGCGCCGCGAAGTCCTGCGGCGTCCAGCCCTCGACCTGGCGCAGGAGCGCCGCCACCTGGGATCGCAGGCCGGCCAGGTCCTGCGGCCAGGCCGGGTACTGCACCTCGGTGCCACGCAGCACGGCGTGCAGGCGCGGCACGAAGTTGCCGCAGATCAGGACCTGCGTGTGCAGCGGGAGCATGTCCGGCGCGAGGCGGGTGGCCAGCAGCGGGGCCTCGTCCGCCGGCCCACGCCGGCAGTGTGATTGAGCCAGATCAAGCAGGCCGTCGAGCTGGCGGAGGTAGCGTTGGAGCGTGGGCACGGTGCTGAGCTGCAGGGCGCCCGGCGGCTCGGCGGCGACGGTGCAGACGGGGGTGGCGGTCGGCTGTGACATGCGCCGCATTCTGACCCGGACGGGCGCGAGTCGGCGGCCGGTCGAGGTTCAGGCCCTTGAAATGCGACGCCCGGCGCCCACTTGCACGACAACGGAGGATCAAGCCATGCGAGTCGACAAGTTCACCACGCGTTTCCAGGAAGCCCTGGCCGAGGCCCAGAGCGGCGCCGTCACGCGCGACAACCCCTACATCGAACCCGCCCACCTGCTGCAGGCCATGCTGGCCCAGGAGGAGGGCCCGCGCGCCCTGCTGGAGCGTGCCGGCGTTCGTCTGCCGGCGCTGAAGACGGCGCTGGACAGCATCGTGAACGGCCTGCCGCAGGTGCAGGGCGAGGGCCAGCAGGTCCAGCCCAGCCGCGACCTCGTGAGCCTGCTGCAGGCGGCCGAGAAGGAGGCCTCCAAGCGCGGAGATCAATTCATCGCCAGCGAGATGTTCCTGCTGGCCCTGGCCGACGCCAAGAGTGACCTCGCCGGCATCGTGCGCGGCCACGGCCTCACCCGCAAGGGCCTGGAGACGGCCATCGAGGCGGTGCGCGGCGGGCAGAAGGTGGACTCGCAGGAGTCCGAGGGCAATCGGGAGTCCCTGAAGAAGTACACCCTGGACCTCACCGAGCGCGCCCGCCTGGGCAAGCTGGACCCGGTGATCGGCCGCGACGACGAGATCCGCCGCGCCATCCAGGTGCTGCAGCGTCGCTCCAAGAACAACCCCGTGCTCATCGGCGAGCCCGGCGTGGGCAAGACCGCCATCGTCGAGGGCCTGGCCCAGCGCATCGTGAACGGCGAGGTGCCGGAGTCGCTCAAGGACAAGCGCGTGCTGGTGCTGGACATGGCCGGGCTGCTGGCCGGGGCCAAGTACCGCGGCGAGTTCGAGGAGCGCCTGAAGTCCGTGCTGAAGGAAGTGGCGGCGGACGAAGGCCGCATCATCCTCTTCATCGACGAGATCCACACCATGGTCGGCGCGGGCAAGGCCGAGGGCGCGATCGACGCCGGCAACATGCTCAAGCCGGCCCTGGCCCGCGGCGAGCTGCACTGCATCGGCGCGACCACGCTGGACGAGTACCGCAAGTACGTCGAGAAGGACGCCGCCCTGGAGCGCCGCTTCCAGAAGGTGCTGGTGGACGAGCCGACCGTGGAGGCCACCATCGCCATCCTGCGCGGCCTGCAGGAGAAGTACGAGGTCCACCATGGCGTCGAGATCACCGACCCGGCCATCGTGGCCGCGGCCGAGCTCTCGCACCGCTACATCACCGACCGCTTCCTGCCGGACAAGGCCATCGACCTCATCGACGAGGCCGCCGCCAAGATCAAGATCGAGATCGACTCCAAGCCCGAGGCCATGGACCGGCTCGACCGCCGCCTGATCCAGCTGAAGATCGAGCGCGAGGCCGTGCGCAAGGAGAAGGACGAGGCCTCGCAGAAGCGCTTCGAGCTGATCGAGGACGAGATCGAGAAGCTGCAGCGCGAGTACGCGGACCTCGAGGAGATCTGGAAGTCCGAGAAGGCCACGGCCCAGGGCTCGGCGCAGGTCAAGGAGGAGATCGACCGCATCAAGTTCCAGATCGAGGAGCTCAAGCGCAAGGGCGACTTCAACAAGGTGGCCGAGCTGCAGTACGGCAAGCTGCCGGAGCTGGAGACGCGCCTGAAGGAGGCGCAGGCCAAGGAGAGCGACAAGGCCGGCAAGGCGAAGCAGGGCGCTGCGCCCCAGCTGCTGCGCACGATGGTGGGCGCCGAGGAGATCGCCGAGGTGGTCTCGCGCGCCACGGGCATCCCGGTGTCCAAGCTGATGCAGGGCGAGCGCGACAAGCTGCTGCAGATGGAAGACAAGCTGCACCAGCGCGTGGTGGGCCAGGACGAGGCCATCACCGCGGTGGCCGACGCCATCCGCCGCTCGCGCGCCGGCCTGTCCGATCCGAACCGGCCGCTGGGCTCCTTCCTCTTCCTGGGTCCCACGGGCGTGGGCAAGACCGAGCTGTGCAAGGCGCTGGCGGGCTTCCTGTTCGACAGCGAAGACCACATGGTCCGCATCGACATGAGCGAGTTCATGGAGAAGCACTCCGTGAGCCGCCTCATCGGCGCGCCCCCCGGCTACGTGGGCTACGACGAGGGCGGCTACCTGACCGAGGCCGTGCGCCGCAAGCCCTACAGCGTGCTGCTGCTGGACGAGGTCGAGAAGGCCCACCCGGACGTCTTCAACGTGCTGCTGCAGGTGCTGGACGACGGCCGCCTGACCGACGGCCAGGGCCGCACCGTGGACTTCAAGAACTGCGTCATCGTGATGACCTCCAACCTCGGCTCGCAGCACATCATGGCGCTGGCCGGGCAGGACGAGGAGGTGATCCGCGACGCGGTGTGGGGCGAGGTCAAGCAGCACTTCCGCCCGGAGTTCCTGAACCGCATCGACGAGACGGTGATCTTCCATGCGCTGGATGCCCAGCACATCCAGTCCATCGCGAGGATCCAGCTGCGCCAGCTGGAGGAGCGCCTCGCGAAGCTGGACATGAAGCTGGACGTCAGCGAGGACGCCCTGGCCGAGCTGGCCAAGGTGGGCTTCGATCCGGTCTTCGGGGCGCGGCCGCTCAAGCGCGCGATCCAGCAGCGCATCGAGAACCCGCTCTCGAAGCTCATCCTGCAGGGCCGCTTCGGTCCCAAGGACGTGATCCCGGTGCAGGTCCAGGACGGGGAGTTCAGCTTCGGGCGCGTCGTGCACTGAGCGCGGTCATGGCCCAGGGCACCCGCGCGGGTGCCCGGCAAGAGGGCCTGACAGGCGCGTGAAGAGCGCGCAAAAAAGGGCGTGAACCCGCGAGGGTCACGCCCTTTCTCATGGCCTGGGCGATCAGCCCTTGGCCTGCTTCCAGCGCTGCAGGACCGTGGCCTCCTGCTCGGGGCTGAAGGCCAGCTTCACGCGGCCCTTCTCTTCCTTGAGCTGGGTCTTGTACCAGGCGAGCGTGTCGGCCACGGTCTGCTCCACGGGGCGGAACTTCAGCCCGGCCTTCACCGATCGCTGGGTGCTCCAGGTGTGGAAGCCCTTGGTGTCGCCCACGTAGGGCGCCCAGATGGGGAAGTCGAGGTCTTCCTGCTTGGCCATGAACTCGCCCGGGATCCAGGTGACGGTGCCCGGCGTGCCGGCCACCTGGCGGCAGGCCTCGACCACGCGGCCCCAGGTCATGGGCTCGGCCGGGCCCAGGGCATTGAAGGTGCCGATGGTGCCCTGCTCGACGAGGTGGACCAGCCAGGCGGCGAGGTCTCGCACGTCGATGAGCTGCAGCGGGTCGGTGGGCGCGCCGGGCACGGCGATCTCGCCGCCCTTGTCGAAGCGCACGGGCCAGTAGGTGAAGCGGCCGGTGGGATCGTCCGGGCCGACGATGAAGCCGGGGCGGATCACCGTGCAGCGGCCGGGCAGGGCCTGGGCCGCGGCGGCCTCGCAGGCGGCCTTGAGCCCGCCGTAGTTCTCGAAGCGCGCGCCCATGGTCTCCACCTTGGGATCGGCGAGCACGGCCAGCGGCGTGTCCTCGTTGCCGCCCACCGGCACGGGCTCCTTGTAGGCGCTGATGCTGGAGATGTAGAGGTACTGCTTGACGCGCGGCGCCAGCAGCTGCGCCGAGGCGCCGACGATGCGGGGGTAGTAGCCGGAGTCGTCGATCACGGCGTCCCATTCGCCCGTCTCGAGGGACTTCAGACCCTCGCCCTTGAGCGGGTCGCGGTCGCCCTGGCGCTTCTCGACGTCAGGGAAGAGGCCCGGCCGGGTCTTGCCGCGGTTGAAGAGCGTCAGCGTGTGGCCGCGTGCGCGGGCCGCCTCGACGATGGCCGGGCCGAGGAAGCCCGTGCCGCCCAGCACGAGGATGCGCTTGGGCGCGGGCTTGGCCGGGGCTTCGCCGGCTGCCTGCGCCAGTGGCATCAGGCTCATCGCGCCGAGGCCGGCGGTCCATTGCATCAGGTGACGTCGGGAGGGCTTCGTGGGACTCATGGGACTTCCTTTGCAGGTCAGGAGAGGGGAGGTGTTCAGGACCGGACGTGGGAGACCGTGGATGAAGCGGTCGGCGGTGGCGGCTCCGGTGCGGCCGCCCGTCGGCTCACGAGCCGGCCCAGGCCGTGCCCGTTCCAGAGCCACAGGCCGGCGAAGCCGAGCGCGGCGGCACTGACCGGCAGCGCCAGCAGGCTCATGAGCGTGGGCGCCCAGACGCCCAGCACATCGCCGACGCGGTAGACGAAGGTGTCGATGAAGGGCTTGGACTTGTAGCGCTCCTCGGGGCCCAGCGGGATGTAGAGCAGCTCGCGCGCCGGCCGGTCGACGGCGTAGTGCAGGCCGCGGCGCAGGACCTGCACGGCGGCCAGCACGGCGAAGGTGGGCCACAGGGCGAGCGCGCCGAAGCCGGCCAGCGTGAGGGTGGGCAGCACGAGCAGCACGCCGCTCACGCCGAGCCAGCGCAGCAGGCGCCCGGTGAGGAAGAGCTGGGTCGCCAGTGTCAGCACGTTCACCCACAGGTCCAGCCGGGCAAAGGCGGCGGTGCGCTCGGCGCCGCTGGCGAAGCTGTGGGCCACGATCTCGCCCTGGCTGAGGTAGAGGAAGGTCGAGGTGAGGGCGTACAGCAGCATGTAGCCGCACAGCGCCTGCAGATAGCGCGAGCCGGCGATGGCGCGCCAGCCTTCCAGCGCCGAGGGGCCGGGCTCGCGCTCGGGCTGCGCCTGCTCGGAGACGCCGAAGTGCCGGCGCAAGGCGCCCATGCAGGCCACGGCCAGTTCCAGCGCCAGCACTGAGAGCCCCATCAGGGCCGCCGGGCCGAGCTGCACGCCCCAGCTGCCGCGGCTCAGGGCGTCGGTGAGTGCGGCACCCGCGACGGCGCCCAGCGTGCCGCCCATCGAGATGAGGCCGAAGAGGCGCCGGCCCTGCTCTTCGCGGAACACATCGCTCATCAGGCTCCAGAACACGGAGACGACGAAGAGGTTGAACACGCTCAGCCAGACATAGAAGGCATAGCCGAGCCACACGGCGCCGGGCCAGGCCGTCATGAGGCCGACGAAGACGAGCAGGTTCGCCGCGAAGAAATGCGACACGGCCGGGATGAAACGGCGGCGCGGCCAGCGCGAGACGAGGCGCGCGTAGAGCGGGTTGGCCACCAGCATCACGAGCAGCGTGAGGCTCATCAGCCAGGGCAGCTTGTCCGCGCCCTTGGCGATGCCCATGGCCTCGCGCACCGGCCGCAGCAGGTAGTAGCTCAGCAGCAGGAAGAAGAAGTAGGCCGCGGCCCACAGCAGCGCGCGGCCTTCGCCGGGGCGCACGAGCACCAGGCGCTGCAGGAAGGGGCGGGAGGTCGTCATGGCGAAGGTCGGGGGCGGTGAGGAGCGAGTGCCGCCATTGAAGAACCGCGACGGCGGCTTGTCTTGAAGTCATGCCGCCGTTCTGATGCCATTTGTTCTCAGTGTTTACACCGTGGGACCCATTCTGTGACCGAGGTGCCCGGCGTGGGAAGGGTCGCGGCTCTTCCTACAATCCACCCATGGATTCCTTCACCGTGGGCGTGCAGCCCCGTTGCTTCGCCCTGGTGCCTGCGGCCGGCGTGGGCAGCCGCTCCGGCGCGACTCAGCCCAAGCAGTACGTGCCCCTGGCGGGCCGTGCGCTGATGGCGCACACCCTTGCGGCCCTGCAGGCCGTGCCGGGCCTGGACGCCACGCTCGTCGTGCTCTCGCCCGAAGACGATCAGTTCGAGCAGGCCGTGCCTGGCTTCACGGGCGAGCGCGCCTGGGTCGCCCGCTGCGGCGGTGCGAGCCGGGCCGAGAGCGTCGCCAACGGCCTGCTCGAGCTGCAGGCGCGCGGCGCGCAGCCGCAGGACTGGGTGCTGGTGCACGATGCCGCGCGCTGCCTGCTGCGCCCCGCGTGGGTGCTGGCGCTGATGGCCGCCTGTGCGGACGACGAGGTCGGCGGCCTCCTGGCCCTGCCGGTGGCCGACACGCTCAAGGACGAGCGCGAGGGCCGCGTGCACGCCACGGTGGACCGCCGTGGCAAGTGGGCCGCGCAGACGCCGCAGATGTTCCGCCTGGGCCTGCTGCAGCCCGCGCTGCGCCACGTGGGCGATGCCGCCACGGACGAGGCCAGCGCCGTCGAGGCCCTCGGCCATCAGCCGCGACTCGTGCCGGCGCCCCTGGAGAATTTCAAAGTGACCTACCCGGCCGATTTCGAGCTGGCCGAACGCCTGCTGAGGACCCGTTGATGACTGCTGCCGCCCCCTCCACGACCGCCTTCTCACCGCTGGACCTGCGCATCGGCGAAGGCTGGGACACCCACCAGCTCGTCACGGGACGCCCGCTGATCCTCGGCGGCGTGACCATCCCGCACACCCACGGCCTGCTCGGCCACTCCGACGCCGACGCCCTGGCTCACGCCATCACGGACGCGCTGCTGGGCGCCGCGGCGCTGGGCGACATCGGCAAGCTCTTCCCCGACACCGCGGTCGAGTTCAAGAACGCCGATTCCATGGTGCTGCTGGCCGAGGCGCACCGCCGGGTGCGCGAGGCCGGCTGGGCCCTCGTCAACATCGACACGACCATCGTCGCGCAGGCGCCCAAGATGGCGCCGCACATCGTGCCCATGCGCGAGCGCCTCGCGCAGGTGCTGGACCTGCCCGTGGAGCGCCTGAACGTGAAGGCCAAGACGGCGGAGAAGATGGGCCCGGTCGGTGAAGGCCGCGCCATCGAGACGCGGGCGGTGTGCCTGCTGATGCGTGCCGGCTGATGCGTGCCGGCTGATGTCCTGGCGGTGAGGCCGACGGGCAGGGCCCCGCGGCCCGCGCCCCGGGGGCATTGCTGCGCCTTACTGCGCCCTGCGCAGCCGGATCTGCGTGACGAGGCCGCCGTCGTCCGCGTTGCGCATGGAGAGCTTGCCGCCCTGGCGCTGCACCGACTTCTCGACGATGGCGAGGCCCAGGCCCGCGCCGGTGGCCGCCGTGCGGGCGGCGTCGCCGCGGAAGAAGGGCGTGGTGAGCTTGTCGAGCTTGTCCTGCGGCACGCCGGGCCCGTGGTCGCGCAGCGTGATCAGCACCTCCGCGCCCTGCACCTTGGCCGTCACCAGCATCAGCGTGGGCAGGTCCGGCAGGTGGCCGTAGCGGCGGGCGTTCTCCATGATGTTCAGGAAGATGCGGCCCAGCTCGACCTCGTCCGCCCAGACCTTGATGTCCGCCGGCACGTTGTTCTGGATGCGGATCTGCGAGGGGTCGCGGAAGCCCTGGGCCTCGCGCTCGGCCACGTCGCGCAGCTTGATGGGGTGCAGGGCCAGCTCGCTGGGGCGGGCGTAGTCCATGAACTTGTTGATGATGGCGTCGAGCTGGTCGATGTCCTGCGCCATGTACTGGCGGGCCAGCTCGTCGGTGACGCTCATCTCGGCCTCGAGCCGCAGGCGCGCCAGCGGGGTGCGCAGGTCATGGGAGATGCCGGCCAGCATCACGCTGCGGTCCTCTTCCATCTTGGCGAGGTCCCGCGCCATGCGGTTGAAGCCCATGTTGACTTCGCGGATCTCGCTGGTGAGCGTGCTCTCGTCGAGGCGGGAGTCGTACTCGCCCTCGCGGATGCGGCCGGCGGCCGTGGCCAGCTCGCGCAGCGGGTGGTTGATCAGCCGCGCGATGAGGGCCGAGCCGAGGATGGTCACCAGCAGCGCGATCAGCAGCCACCACCAGTTGGCGGTGAGCTTCGCGGACATGGGCTCGGGATTGGTGCGCAGCCAGTAGTGCTCGGTCTCGATGCTGAAGCGCACCCACAGCCCGGCGTCCCCGTTGAGGCTGCCGGCCACCACGGTGTCGGCGCCCAGGCGCTGCTGCAGGGCCTGGACGAGCTGGCGGGTGAAGCTGCTGTTGCCGTAGTCCACCCACTGGTCCGTGGCCTCGGCGACCTCGACCTGGATGTCCCGCGTGTAGGTCAGCGACTTGATCATCGCCACGCGGTTGACGCCATCCGTCGCGGCCATGGCCGAGCGGCAGAGGTTCACCAGGCCCGCCAGCTGGTGCGCGGATTCCAGGGCGCGGGGTTCGGCGTCCAGCGCCCGGAAGGTCAGCTGCCAGGCGAACACCGCGCCGGCCAGCAGCGCGGCCAGCAGTGCGAAGGTGCGCCAGAACAGATTGAAGGCGAGGATCTTGGGCGGTTGCGGCATGGGCGCTCGGCGTGTCCGGCGGGCAGCGTCGGGCGACGGCGGCCTCGGCGGGCCGGCGTCGGCGGGAGAGGGGATCAGCTGTTCTCGTCAGGCACGAAGACGTAGCCCACGCCCCAGACCGTCTGGATGTAGCGGGGCTGGGCCGGGTCGGACTCCAGCAGCTTGCGCAGGCGCGAGATCTGGACGTCCAGGCTGCGGTCGAAGGGCTCGAACTCGCGGCCGCGGGCCAGCTGCGCGAGCTTGTCACGCGAGAGCGGCTGACGGGGGTGGCGCACGAGGGCCTTGAGCATGGAGAACTCGCCCGTGGTCAGGGGCAGGGGCTCGCCGTTCTTGGACAGGCGGCGCAGGGCCAGGTCGAACTCGAAGGGCCCGAAGCTGACCGTCATCGGCTCCTTGGACGGCGCGCCGGGCGCCTCCATGGCCGGGCGGCGGCGCAGCACGGCGTTGATGCGGGCGAGCAGCTCGCGCGGGTTGAAGGGCTTGGCCAGGTAGTCGTCGGCGCCCACCTCCAGGCCCACGATGCGGTCCACTTCCTCGACCTTGGCGGTGAGCATGATGATGGGCGTGCTGTCGTTGGCGGCGCGCAGGCGGCGGCAGATGGACAGGCCGTCCTCGCCGGGCATCATCAGGTCCAGCACGATGAGGTCCACCGTCTCGCGGGTCAGCTGCTTGTTCAGCGCCTTGCTGTCTTCCGCGAGCAGCACCTCGAAGCCCTCCTGCGTCAGGTAGCGACGCAGCAGGTCGCGGATGCGGGCATCGTCATCGACGACGAGGATGCGGTTGGCGCGGTTGCTGGTGCTCATGAGGGACTCCGGGAAAATGTAACAGCGCCATTGTGGGCCTGTTCGCCCCATGAATCGCAACCGATTCAACAGTCGTTACGGTTTGGTAACAACCTCGGCCTGGCGCTGCCAACGGCCCGGCGGCGCCGTCCGTTGTGGGGTCGCGGGCCCCGTGCTGCTATGGTCGGGGCTGCACTGTCTGCAAGGAGGAATGCATGAAGAATCGACTGCAACGCGCCGGCTGGGCCGGTCTCGTCCTGGCCGCGGCCGCACTGCCGGCGGCCGCCCAGCAGGCCGCGAGCCCGCTGCCCCGGGACCGGCTGAACCTGTCCGCCACGGCCAGTGTGGAGGTCCCGCGCGACACGCTCGGCGTGGTCTTCTCCACCACCAAGGACGGCAACAACGCCGCCGCGGTCCAGCTGGCCCTCAAGCAGGCCCTGGACGCGGCGCTGGCCGAGGCGAAGAAGATCGCCAAGCCGGGCCAGGTCGAGGTGCAGACGGGCAACTTCTCCATGTACCCGCGCTACGGCAGCAAGAATGGCCAGACCTACATCAACGGCTGGCAGGGCTCGGCCGAGCTGATGGTCGAGGGCAAGAACATCGGCGCCATTTCGGAGCTCACCGGCCGCATCGGCACCATGAGCATTGCGCGGGTGGGCTACAGCCTGTCCAAGGAGGCCCGCGAGCAGCAGGAGAACGCGGTGGTGGCGCAGGCCATCGCCCAGTTCAAGGCCCGGGCCGCGGAGTACGCGAAGCAGTTCGGCTTCAGCGCCTATGACATCGGCGAGGTCAGCGTCAACACGCAGGACGCCGCGCCCATGCCCATGGCGGCGCCCGTGCTGCGCATGAAGGCCGCGGCCGCACCGATGGACGAGGCGCTGCCCGTCGAGGCCGGCAAGGCGACGGTGGCCGTCAACGTGAACGGCTCCGTCGTGATGAAGCGCTGAGCCACGGGGGGCGCCCGCAGCCGCTGGCGGCCCCCTGGACGCGTTCGCTCCGGCTTACTGGGCGGTCCAGCCGCCGTCCAGGCTCCAGGCCTGGCCACGCACATTGGACGCGGCCTCCGAGCACAGGAACACCGCCAGTGCGCCCAGCTGCTCGGGCGTCGTGAACTGCAGCGAGGGCTGCTTCTCGGCCAGCAGGCGGCGCTTGGCCTCCGCGTTGTCCACGCCGTCGGCGGCGGCGCGCGCGTCGACCTGCTTCTGCACCAGCGGCGTCAGCACCCAGCCGGGGCAGATGGCATTGACGGTCACGGGGCTCGTGGCCGTCTCCAGCGCCACGGCCTTGGTGAATCCCACCAGCCCGTGCTTGGCCGCCACATAGGCCGACTTCTGGGCCGAGGCCACCAGGCCGTGGACCGAGGCCACGTTGATGATCCGCCCCCAGCCCTTGGCCAGCATGCCCGGCAGCGCCAGGCGCGTGGTGTGGAAGGCCGAGCTGAGGTTGATGGCGATGATCGCGTCCCAGCGCTCGGCGGGGAAGTCCTGCACCGGCGCCACGTGCTGGATGCCGGCGTTGTTCACCAGGATGTCGATGCCACCGAACTCGCGCTCGGCATAGGCCATCAGCGCGGCGATGTCGTCCGGCCGGCTCATGTCGGCGCCGTGGTAGCCCGCCTTCACGCCCAGCGCGGCCACCTCGGCCTGCGGGCCCTCGGCGTCCCCGAAGCCGTTCAGCACGATGTTCACGCCCTCGCGGGCCAGGGCCAGGGCCATGCCCAGACCGATGCCGCTCGTGGAACCGGTCACCAGGGCGGTCTTGCCTTTCAACATGTGAATTCCTTTCTTGGGTCTGCTTGGGCTTTCGATGGAGGGGCCTGCAAGCCGGTGCAGAATGCCTGCCAGGGCCCGACAAGGGCTGGTGGACTGCGGGACGGCCCCGTGCTCCTCGCGAGGATACAAACAATGTCTGAACCGCTGCTGAATACCCTGCGCTGCCTCAGCGCCACCGGCCTGCACCGCATGGCGTACTGGGAATGGGGCGCCCGGGACAACCCGCGCGTGCTGGTCTGCGCGCACGGCCTGGCCCGCCAGGGCCGTGACTTCGACCGCCTGGCCCGCCACCTGAGCCGCGACTGGCGCGTGATCTGCCCGGATGTCGTCGGCCGCGGCCGCAGCGACTGGCTCAGGAATCCCGCCGCCTACCAGATCCCCACCTATGTGGCCGACATGGTCACGCTCATTGCCCGGCTGGATGTGGAGCAGGTGGACTGGGTCGGCACGTCCATGGGCGGGCTGATCGGCCTGGGCCTGGCTTCGCTGCCCGGCACCCCCATCCGCCGTCTGGTGCTGAACGACGTCGGCCCGAGCATCGAGCCCGCGGCGCTGCAGCGCATCGGCAGCTACCTCGGCCAGCCGCTGCGCTTCCGCACGGTGGAGGAGGGTGCCGCCTATCTGCGCACCATCTCGGCGGGCTTCGGCACCTTCAGCGACGAAGACTGGCTCGCCCTGAGCCGCCCCATGTTCCGTCCCGAGGGCGATCAGCTCAAGCTGCACTACGACCCGGCCATTGCGCAGGCGGTGGCGGCCGTGACGCCGGAGATCGCCCGGGCGGCCGAGCAGATGCTGTGGGCGGGCTATGACAGCCTGCGCATGCCGACGCTGCTCATCCGCGGTGCCGAGTCCGACCTGCTCTCCCGCGCCACCGCCGAGGCCATGACGCAGCGCGGCCCGCGCGCCGAGCTGGTCGAGATCCCCGGCACGGGGCATGCCCCCATGTTCAGCGACGCGGCGCAGATCGCCGTGGTCGAGGAGTTCCTGAAGCGCGCATGAAGACCGGAGTCACTTCTCACGCCGCCGAGCACGCTGCGCCCATCGTCGCGCTGGCCGACGCCGACCTGCCGACCGCGCTGCCCGGCGTCGATCCGCACACCGATGCGCCGCCGCTGCTGCCCGTGGCCCGGGCCCGGGCCTTTGCCGAGCCGCTGCTGCGCGGCCAGCCCCTGGACACCGGCGAGGATGCGCTCGCCCATGCCGATGGCGTGGCGGCCCTGCTGGCGGGCGTCGGCGCCGCGCCCGCGATGCAGGCGGCGGCCTATCTCGTCTATGCGGGCGACTTCCTCAACAAGCCCGAGGAGATCGTCACCAAGGCCTTCGGCGAGAGCTACGCCAGCCTGGTGACGCACACGCGCAAGCTGGTGCAGATCCAGCGTGCGGCGCGCGAGGCGCTGGTCGAGGAAGAGCAACGCCAGCAGCAGACGGAGCGCGTGCGCAAGATGCTGCTGGCCTTCTCGCGCGATCTGCGCGTGGTGCTGCTGCGCCTGGCCTCGCGCCTGCAGACGCTGCGCTTCTACGCCGCCAGCAAGAAGCCGTGCCCGCAGGCGCTGGCGACGGAGTCGCTGCAGGTCTTCGCGCCCCTGGCCAACCGCCTGGGCATCTGGCAGATCAAGTGGGAGCTGGAAGACCTGTCCTTCCGCTTCCTCGAGCCCGAGACCTACAAGGCCATCGCCAGGAGCCTGGACGAGAAGCGGCTGGAGCGCGAGGTCAATGTCGAGTTCGCGCGCGTGGGCCTGGTGCAGGAGCTGCGCGCCCTGGGCATCGAGGCCGAGGTGCAGGGCCGTCCCAAGCACCTCTACAGCATCTGGAAGAAGATGCAGGGCAAGAGTCTCAGCCTCGAGCGCGTCTTCGACCTGCGCGCCCTGCGCGTGATCGTCAAGGACGTGGCGGACTGCTACGCCGTGCTGAGCCACCTGCACGAGAAGTACCAGCCCGTGGCGGGCGAGTTCGACGACTACATCGCCAAGCCCAAGCCCAATGGCTACCAGTCGCTGCACACCGTGGTGCGCGGCGCGGACGACAAGGCCATGGAGGTGCAGATCCGCACCCGTGCCATGCACGAGCACGCCGAGCATGGCGTGGCGGCGCACTGGGCCTACAAGGAGGCCGGCACCAAGGGCTATGCCGGCGTGGCGGCCGCGGGGGACTTCGAGGAGCAGGTCGCACAGGCCCGCAAGGCGGTGTTGCGCCAGCTGCTGGCCTGGGAGCGGGACTACGTCAGCAACGAGGCGACGGGCGTCTTCGACGACCGCATCTACGTCTTCACGCCGCAGTCGGCCGTGGTGGAGCTGAGCGCGGGCTCGACGCCCGTGGACTTCGCCTACGCCGTGCACACCGACCTCGGCCACCGCTGCCGCGGGGCCAAGGTCGATGGCCAGATGGTGCCGCTGAACACCCCGCTGCAGAGCGGCCAGACCATCGAGATCAGCGCGCTCAAGGAAGGCGGCGGGCCTTCGCTGGACTGGCTCAATGCCGAGCTGGGCTATCTGCAGAGCCAGCGCAGCCGTGCCAAGGTCCGTGCCTGGTTCAATGCGCAGGCGCAGGCGCAGACCGTGGCCAAGGGTCGCGAGCTGGTCGAGAAGCTGCTGCAGCGCGAGGGCCGCACCGCCATCAAGCTGGAGGACCTGGCCTCGCGCCTGGGCTTCAAGAATGCCGATGCGCTGTTCGAGGTGGTGGGCAAGGACGAATACTCCCTGCGCAACATCGAGCTGCTGCTGCGTCCTCAGGAACAGCAGCCCGAGAGCGACGAGCAGCTCGCCCTGCGCCGCACCAAGGCCGGCAGCAAGGGCGCGGGGCAGGGCGGTGTGCTGGTCGTGGGGGTCGATTCACTGCTGACCAACCTGGCCCGCTGCTGCCGCCCGGCACCGCCGGACGAGATCAGCGGCTACGTCACCCGCGGCAAGGGTGTGGCCATCCACCGCTGCGACTGCAGCAATTTCCGCGAGATGGCCCAGCGCGCGCCCGAGCGTGTCATCGCCGTCACCTGGGGCGAGCAGTCCGGCAAGGCGGGGCAGAGCCTGGCCTATCCGGTGGACGTCATCATCGACGCCCTGGAGCGCCAGCACCTGCTGCGCGACGTGCTGGAGGTCTTCGCCAAGGAGAAGCTCAACGTCACCGCCATGAGCCTGCAGCCCAGCAAGCAGAGCAAGGGTTCCAACAGCTGGATCAGCCTGACCGTGGAGGTGAGCGACTCCGGCCGCCTCGCCAAGGTCCTGCAGGCCGTGACGCAGGTGAGCGGCGTGCGCAGCGCGCGCCGCCGCTGAGCCCTGGCCGCCCATCGCCCGCCTCGCATCTTTTTGAAGAAAATTTCCAGAAACTGGACAACACCGAAAAATCCATGCTATAGTGCGAAGCTCTTCAGGCGCGTAGCTCAGTTGGTTAGAGCACCACCTTGACATGGTGGGGGTCGTTGGTTCGAATCCAATCGCGCCTACCAAATTTGGTAGGCCTTGCTGCAAAGCAAGGAGCCCTAAAAAGCCCGGTAACTGCATAGGTTGCCGGGCTTTTTTCTTGGCGGGTCCGGAGGGTGCAGGGCAGAGGTCCCGCGCTGCGGCGCTGCCGCGCTTCCATGAGGCCGCGCTGCTGTGCTGCGGCACTGCCATGAGAGGCCGCCCTTGCCCGGCTACCATCGCTGCACACGGCTGCTCCTCGGCAGCCGGGTCCGCCAGACGAGCAGGAGCCGCCCATGGACTTCCCCGGATTCACGTCCGCCCAGGCCCGCGTGGGCGATGTCGACATCGCGTATCACGTCGGCGGGTCCGGGCCGCCCGTGCTGCTGCTGCACGGGTTTCCGCAGACGCGGGCCATGTGGGCCCGGGTCGCGCCGCAGCTGGCCCGGCACTTCACGGTGGTCGCCGCGGATCTGCGGGGTTATGGGCGGTCGTCAAAGCCGCGCTGTCTGCCGGACCATTCGAACTACTCGTTCCGGGCCTTCGCGCAGGACCAGGTGAGCCTGATGCAGCAGCTGGGCTTCGCGTCGTTCCATGTGGTCGGCCACGACCGCGGCGGGCGCACGGCGCATCGCCTGGCGCTGGACCATCCCACGGCCGTGCGCTCGCTCACGGTCATGGACATCGTGCCCACGCTGACCATGTTCATGGACACGAACCATCGGCTGTCGGCAACCTACTGGCACTGGTACTTCCTGCAGCAGCCCGAGCCCTTCCCGGAGCGGCTGATCCAGGCGGACCCCGACTTCTTCTACGAGACCTGCCTGCTGGGCTGGGGCAAGACGCGGCTGAGCGACTTCGATCCCGTACAGCTGGCCGACTACCGGCAGTCCTGGCGCGATCCGGCCATGATCCACGGCTCCTGCTCGGACTATCGGGCGGCGGCCACGGTGGACCTGGCGCTGGACCAGTCGGATGCCGCCACGAGGGTGACATGCCCGACGCTCGTCTTCTTCGGCGCGGCCGGCGTGATGAACCAGCATTTCGACATCCCGGCGGAATGGCGCAAGCGCTGCCGGGACGTGCGGACAGCCTCGCTGCCGGGCGGGCACTTCTTCGTGGACCAGTACCCGGACGAGACGGCGGCGGCGCTCCTGGACTTCCTGCGGAGCGTCGACGGCGCATGAAGAACGGGGGCCGTGGGCCCCCGGGGTCTTCCCGGTGCCGCGCGTGCGCCGTCAGCGCCCGGTGGACTCGCCGACGGGCCGAGGGGCGGCCCGCTCCAGGGCACGCCCGATGGCACGCTCGACCGCATCGCGGCTCGGCGCCTGCTGGCCGGGTGGCAGGGCGATCACCGTCGTGCGCAGCGCCGGCAGCGGCTCGGGCGGCGCCTCCCGGCGCGCCACGCGACCCTCGGCAGGCAGCTGCTCCAGCTGCGCACCCCGCCGAACGGTGACGCCGTCCGCGGTGATGCGCTCCACCCGCACGCCGCGCGCGAGCCCGTCGCCGACCTGCGCCAGCCGCGGGGCGCCGTTCCCCACCTGCAGTCGGGCCAGCCAACGTCCGTGCCGGTCCTGCTGCAAGGCGAGGACGCGGACGAGGTCGGCCGCGGGGAGCGCTTCCATCGACGGGGCCATCGCCGGGGCCGGCCGGGCTGCCGTGGCGGGCGCCGAGGCAACCGTGTGGGCCACCGCCGGCGCGGGCGCGGGCACCTCCGGCGTCCCGGCCGCCATGCCCTGCCACCACGCGCCCAGCGCGAGCAGGCTCACGCCCAGGACCGCGCCGATCGAGCGCCCGAGAGCGCGTCCGAGAGCGCGTCCGCGCCGGCCCACCGGCAGCCCGCGGGGGTGCCCCCGCCGCAGTGCGGTGCTCACCATCCGATCGTGTACGTGACCGTCCGGGGCGACGGCGTGTGGACGGACGGGCTGCGCGCGCCGACGTCGTCATAGGCAAAGCCATAGGCGAGGGCGTTCAGGCTGTGCTCGTGCCAGAAGCGCGCGAAGTGGTTGGCCGCCTGACCCGCCGGGTAGTGCGCGGCCGGGTCCCACCAGCTGGCGAAGGGCAGGTGCGCGACGCGCCGGTTCAGCGCGGCGCACAGCTGGGCCTGCAACTGCAGCTGCTTGCCGGCGTTCGTGGGGCCGCCACTCGTGTCGTCGAGCAGGCCGTTGCCAAGCATCACCATCGCCGTGCTGGGCTTGCCGTTGATGAAGTACACGCCGCCGCTGGCATCGGTGAAGCGCATCACGTTGCCGCTCACCCGGCCGCGGAACGTGCCCCAGCCGTTGCGCAGGTCGAGCACCAGGTCCTGCTGGGCGTACTGGGTCCAGACGGCGCTGATGTAGTCGTCCAGGTAGTGCTCCTGGGCCTGGCCGGGCTGGAAGGTGGCGTGGGCCGGCGCCATGATGCGGTAGGGGGCATGCGGGGCCTGGGCGAGGCCGTGGAAGGCCGGCGGCATGTCATTGATGAACTTGGCGAAGAGCTCCTCGCGCGTCTCGGTGAGGGACTCGCCGACGGTCTGCGTGAAGCCGTCCAGGCCGGTCACCGTGAGCTGCAGCGGGAAGCCGAACTGGTCCACCCGCGTCGTGTTGACGAAGAGGCCCTGCGGCTGGCTGCCGGGCGGCAGGATGGCGAACTCCCCGAAGTCGAAGGTGACGTCGATGTTCGGATCGGGCGGGTTCTCGATGTTGGCGCCGGCATAGGCGATGCGGCCGTTGGCGTCGGCGTTGACCCAGATGTACATCGGGCTGCCCACGCTGAAGAGGATGCGTGCCGAGTTGATCGGCGGGATGGTCACCGACTGCTGCTGCGCGAGGGTGAAGAAGTAGTTGCTGTAGGGCAGGCCGTTCTTCATCAGCGCGCCGTTGTCGCCGAGGCTCATGGGCACGAGCTGGCCCTGGGCATTCACATGGACGAACTGGCCCGTGTGCCAGTCCTTGCCGATGATGGCCCAGTAGACCTGCGCATCGCTGAACTTGCCGCGCGTGGCGTTGACCATGCGGAAGGTGGTCAGGCCGTCCCAGGTCTCGCCCGTGCCGGTGCCGATGCGGTAGCTCGCCTGGCTGATGCTGGAGGGCGTCATGCCGGGCTTGAGCGCGATGGCACGCACCGTCGCCGCCGCGGTCAGCGGGAGCGGGCCGCCGTAGGCCTCGGAGCTCGCGCCGGGTGTGCTGCCGTCCGTCGTGAAGCGCACGGTGGCGCCGGTGGTGCTGGTGGCCAGGGTCAGCTGAATCGGCGAGCCGTAGCTGCCGGCCGCATGCGAGAACACGGGCGCCGCGACCTGCCCGCCGGGCGTCGCGACCACGTAGGTGCTGCTGGCGATGCCGGACTGGCTGCCGTCGCTCAGTTCGCTGAGGGCGTTGAGCGTCTGGGCCGTCGTGACGGTGATCGGGCCGGTGTACTGCGGCGACAGCGCGTTCGGGGCCGAGCCATCGGTCGTGTAGCGGATCACGCCCCCGGCGGCCAGGGTCGAGAGGCTCACGCTGACCGGCCCGCTGAAGCTGCCGCCGGCCGGGCTGAAGCTGGGTTTCGGGATGCCATTGCCGGTGCCCATGACGTAGCTGTAGACCGGCGTGTCGGTCTGGGCGGTCGACACCGGGGCGTAGGTGAAGCTGTACGTCAGGCGCTGGCCGGTGCCGAGGCCGCTCACCACGGTCTCGTAGCGGGCGAGCGTCGGGTTGTAGGCCATCGGCGGATTGATCTGGGCCCCGGTCCCGACCTGGTAGTGCAGGATCACGAAGCGCTGGGCCGCCGCGGGCTTGAACCAGACCGTGGCCGTGGCCCCCAGCTCCGACACGCCCTGCGAGAAGCCGCCGTTGCCGGTGCTGACGGTGTAGCTGGCGCTGGCAACGGGGGAGTCGGTCATGCCGGTGGCGCTGGCGTAGGCTTTGATCGTCAGGCTGCTGCTCACGGCGATGGGGCCGGCGTACACGGGCGACGCGCTCGTCGGGGTACTGCCGTCGAGGGTGTAGCGGATCACGGCGCCGGGCGTGCTGCTGGCGAGGCTCACCTGCTGCGGGCCGGCATAGCTGCCGCCGGGGATGGAGAAGGTCGGCGCGGCGGCCGTGCCACCACCGCCCCCGCCCAGGGTGAGCACGAACAGCGGGCTGTCGGCCGCGCCGCTGCCGTTGGCGAACCAGGTGAAGCTGTACTTGACCGTGGCGCCGGCGGGGAGGGCGGTCCTGAACTCGAAGCGCTGCGCGCCGCTGTTGTAGCTGCTGCGGACGTTCTGCTGGCCGCTGCCGGCGTCGTAGTGCACGTCGACCCAGGCTGTGCTGGCCAGGTCCCGGGCGAACCAGAAGGTCGCCACGCCCGCGGCGTAGTCCACGCCCTGGGTGTAGCCGGTGCCGCCGCCGGGGGTGAGGGTGTAGCTGGCGCTGCTGACGGGCGAGCTCAGGCCATTGAGCACGGCGATGGCCTGGACGGTGGCGCTGGTCGTGAGCGAGAGCGGGGCGGTGTAGGCCGTCGAGCTGGGCGTGGGCGTGCTGCCGTCCAGGGTGTAGCGGAGGGTGGCGCCGCTCGTGCCGGTGCTGATCGTGAGGCTCAGCGGCGCGGCGTAGGGGCCGGCCGGCACGGAGAAGGTCGGCGCGAGAGGCGTCCTGCCGCCCCCTCCACCGCCCGGCAGCACGAGGCTGCCCGGCGCCGTGTCATAGGCGGCGCCCCCGGTGAAGTAGGTGAAGCTGTGCGCGAGCGACTGGCCCGCGCTGGCCGGGAACGTCGTCTCGAAGCGGGCTGCGCTGCTGTTGTAGCTCATGCGCACATTCATCGGGGCGCCGCCGGCGAGGCGGTAGTGGGCGTCGGCCCAGCTCGCGCCGGCATCGGATTTGAACCAGAGGGTGGCGATGCCGCCCGAGAGCTCCGCGCCGACCGTGTAGGGCGTGGTGGCGGCAGCGGCTTGGGTGGGCAGGAACCCGAGGGACAGGGCGAGGACGGCGCAGAGCAGCCTCCGCATCAGTCCGAGGAGGGGGTGGATCATGGGCTTGTCTCCAGTCTTTTTGGCTTGTGGGGGGTGATCCCTCCGGCGCCTGGGCAGCGCTCGTGTTTGCTCTGTACTGCAGGCTGGATTCTGAAATGAAAGCGCTTTCTTTGATAGATCGGTAATGACCCGATGAGGCGTCGAAATATATGAAAACATATCAAGATGAAATCGCTTTCACGTTTTGCGAGCTGAACCTGCACGCCCTGGTGTCCGGGTGCCGCGCTCACGGGGACGGGGTGGGCCCGGTGATGCGATGATGCGGCCCCATCAGTGGGCAACGCAGAAGGGACGACGCATGACGCAGCACCGACATTCAGGCGCCGGCACGGCCGCACGCCGGCGGTGGCTGGCCGGGCTCGGTGCCGGGCTTGCGTTGGGTGCTTCGGGCTGGCCCGGGTGGGTGGAGGCGGCCTTGCCGGAGACCGTCCAGCAGCTCAAGCCCTCGGTCGTCATGATCGGTACCTATGCCGAGACCGACACGCCGCGTTTCGGCTTCCGCGGCACGGGCTTCGGGGTGCTGGAGGGGCGCCATGTGCTGACCAACGCGCACGTGATCCCGGACAGTGCCTCGCTGGTGGAGGGGCGCCGGCTCGCGGTGCAGGTGCCCGAGGGCAAGGGCAAGTGGAGCCAGCGCACGGCGCAGGTCCTCGCGCAGGACACGAGCCGGGACCTCGCGCTGCTGGCTCTCGACGGCGCGCCCGTGCGGCCGCTGCGCCTGGCGGGCGTGGAGCAGCTGCGCGAGGGCATGGACATCGCCCTGATGGGCTTTCCGCTGGCCGGCGCCGTCGGCTACACGGCCGTGACCCATCGCGGGGTGCTGGCCGCCATGACGGACGTCGTGCTCCCGCCGCCCGTGGCGCAGGCGCTCACGCCCCGTGCGATCCGGCAGCTGCGGGAGGGCAACTTCCCGGTGATGCAGCTCGACGTGACCGCCTACCCCGGCAACAGCGGCGGCCCGGTCTTCGACCCGGACAGCGGCCTTGTGCTGGGCGTGGTGAGCATGGTGCTCATCAAGGGCACGCGCGAGTCGGCACTCAGCGCGCCGACCGGCATCACCTATGCCATTCCCGCGGATGTGGTGGCGGAATTCCTGCGGGGCGCCCGCCCCTGAGCCCTGTCGCCGGACGCCGGGGAAAACCCGTCCGGACGGTGCCGGGGGGCGCTCCTAGAATCCTCGCTCGCTATCGAGGAGTTCTCCATGGTCACTGCCCGTCGAGGCAAGGCGTCGTCCACCCAGGATCCGGCTGGCAAGGCCGGGCCGCGCGTACTCAAGAAGTACCCCAACCGTCGCCTGTATGACACCCAGACCAGCAGCTACATCACGCTGGCCGACGTCAAGGCCATGGTCCTCGCGGGGCAGAGCTTCGAGGTGCGGGACGCCAAGACCGGTGAGGAGCTGACCCGCTCCATCCTGCTGCAGATCATCCTGGAGGAGGAGACCGGCGGCGTGCCGATGTTCTCGACCCAGATCCTCGAGCAGATCATTCGCTTCTACGGCCATGCCATGCAGGGCGTCATGGGCGCCTACCTCGAGAAGAACCTGCAGACCTTCACCGACCTGCAGGGCCGCTTCGTCGAGCAGAGCAAGGGCATGCCCTTCAGCCCCGAGCTCTGGACGCAGTTCCTCAGCGGCCAGTCCCCCGCCATGCAGGGCCTGATGGGCAGCTACATGGAGCAGAGCAAGCACCTCCTGACCCAGATGCAGGAGCAGATGCAGCAGGCGGGGGCGATGTTCCCGGGGATGCCGGGCATGCCCGGCTTTGGCGGCAAGAAGTAGGGCCCTCGCGGCATTTTGCGGGCCGCCGGGCAGGCGGCACCGCGCGCGCCGGGCGCCACCGCCTAAAATCGCGGGATGAGCGCATCCACCTCCACGGGCCAAGAGGCCGTCGCGGCCACGCCCGCCCCCAAGATCGGTTTTGTGTCCCTGGGCTGCCCCAAGGCCCTGACCGACTCCGAACTCATCCTCACCCAGCTGCGGGCCGAGGGCTACGACACCTCCAAGACCTTCGCCGGCGCGGACCTGGTGATCGTCAACACCTGCGGCTTCATTGATGACGCCGTCAAGGAAAGCCTGGACACCATCGGCGAGGCCCTGGCCGAGAACGGCAAGGTGATCGTCACCGGCTGCCTGGGCGCCAAGAGCGGTGCCAATACCGACAACCTCGTGCGCGAGGTGCACCCGAGCGTGCTGGCCGTCACCGGCCCCCACGCCACGCAGGAAGTGATGGACGCCGTGCACCAGCACGTGCCCAAGCCCCACGATCCCTTCATCGACCTGGTGCCGGCGCAGGGCATCAAGCTCACGCCCAAGCACTACGCCTACCTGAAGATCAGCGAGGGCTGCAACCACCGCTGCTCCTTCTGCATCATCCCCAGCATGCGCGGCGACCTGGTCTCGCGCCCGATCGGCGACGTGCTGAACGAGGCCCGCGCGCTGTTCGAGGCCGGCGTCAAGGAGCTGCTGGTCATCAGCCAGGACACCAGCGCCTACGGCGTGGACGTCAAGTACCGCACCGGCTTCTGGGACGGCAAGCCCGTCAAGACGCGCATGTTCGACCTCGTCGCGCAGCTGGGTGAGCTGGCGAAGCAGCACGGCGCCTGGGTGCGCCTGCACTACGTCTACCCCTACCCGCACGTGGACGAGGTGCTGCCGCTGATGGCCGAAGGCCTGATCCTGCCCTACCTCGACGTGCCCATGCAGCATGCCCACCCGGACGTGCTCAAGCGCATGAAGCGCCCGGCCAACGGCGAGAAGAACCTGGAGCGCATCCAGGCCTGGCGCGCCGTCTGCCCGGACATCGTCATCCGCTCGACCTTCATCGCCGGCTTCCCCGGCGAGACCGAGGCCGAGTTCGAGTACCTGCTCGACTTCATGAAGGAAGCGCGCATCGACCGCGCCGGCTGCTTCGCCTATTCGCCCGTGACCGGCGCCTCGGCGAACGAGCTGCCCGGCGCGCTGCCGGACGAGGTGCGCAACGCGCGCCAGGCACGCTTCATGGAGGTGGCCGAGGCCGTGTCCATCGACAAGCTGCGCAGCCGCATCGGCGCCACGATGCAGGTGCTGGTCGATTCCGCCCCGGCCCTGGGCCGCAAGGGCGGCGTGGGTCGCAGCTATGCGGATGCGCCCGAGATCGACGGCACGGTGCGCCTGCTGCCGCCCGAGAAGGCCAGCAAGACGCTCAAGGTGGGCGAGTTCACGCGCGCCCGCATCGTGGCCGCCGAAGGCCACGACCTGATCGGCCTGCCCATCTGAGGTCTGCTCCCGCGCCGCGCCGGGGCACCCCGGCCGGCGCCGTCTTCCAGGGCCGGTGCCCGGCATGTCCCGGGCGGGCCCGCTACTTCGCACCCCGCCCATGAAGCCCAAGCGCGCCATCGCCACCGAGCAGATCCACCATCCCTACCAGCCGCCTGAAGGCTGGGCCGCCATGCCGGTGGGGGTCTTCAAGGCCTCGACGGTGCTGTTCAAGGACACCGCGGACCTGCACACCTACCGCCCCCGCGACGGTCAGAGCTACCGCTACGGCCTGCACGGCACGCCGACGTCCTACACGCTCGCGGCGCGCCTGGCGACGCTCGAGGGCGCCGAGCACTGCCTGCTGACGCCCAGTGGCCTCTCGGCCGTCACGCTGGTGAGCCTCGGCCTGCTGTCGCCCGGCGACGAGGTGCTGATCCCGGACAACGTCTACGGCCAGAACCGCCATCTCTGCACGGGCTTCCTGCCGCGCCTGGGCATCTCGCACCGCGTCTACGATCCGCTGGACGTGCCGGCCTTCGAGGCGATGCTGGGCGAGAAGACGCGCCTGGTGTGGCTGGAGGCGGCGGGCTCCATCACGCTGGAGTTCCCCGACCTCGTCGGCCTGATCCGCGCCTGCAAGGCCCGCGGCATCACCACGGCGCTGGACAACACCTGGGGCGCGGGCGTGGCCTTCCAGCCCTTCGACCTGCTGCCGGACCGCGAGCCCGGCTTCGGCGTGGACATCTCCATGCAGGCGCTCACCAAGTACCCCTCGGGGGGCGCCGACGTGCTGATGGGCGCGGTCTACACCCGCGAGCAGGCCTTGCACGATCGCCTCAATGACTGCCACGAGCACCTGGGCTACGGTCTCGGGCAGAACGATGTCGAGCTCGTGCTCCGCGGCCTGCCGACGCTGGAGCTGCGCTACCGCGCGCAGGACGCCAGCACGCGCCAGCTGGCCCGCTGGATGCAGGCGCAGCCGCAAGTGGCGCAGGTGCTGCACCCGGCACTGCCCGGTTCGCCGGGGCATGCACACTGGTGCGAGCTGAGCCGGGGGGGCGCGGCCTGCCTGTTCTCCGCGGTGTTCCAGCCGCAGTACACGGCGGCCCAGGTGGATGCCTTCGTCGATGCCCTCGAGCTCTTCGGCATCGGCTACTCCTGGGCCGGCCCGATGAGCCTCGCCGTGCCCTACAACATGAGCCGCAGCCGCTCGCTGGCCTTGCCCTATGCGGCGGGCCACATCGTGCGCTTCGCTCTCGGGCTGGAGTCGGCCGACGACCTCCAGGCCGATCTGGCGCAGGCGCTCAGGCGTCTGGGCTGAGGTCCGGCGCGGCGCCCGGGTCGAAGCCGGCCGCCGCGAAGTCACGGGCCAGACGGGCGCGCCAGGCGATCCTGTCGATGTCCGGCGCGAAGGAGGCCGCGAGGCTGTTGTCCAGCAGGCGGTGCCATTCGCGCAGGCCCAGCTGGGGCAGGGCGCGCGTGCAGGCCTCGATGTTGTCCATCAGGTAGCCGCCGAAATAGGCGGGATCGTCCGCGTTGACCGTGGCGCAGAGCCCCTCGGCGAGCAGTTGCGGCAGGGCGTGATCCTCCAGGCGCGGCACCACGCGCAGCTTCACGTTGGAGAGCGGGCAGACGGTCAGCGGCGTACCGGCCTCCCGCAGGTGGGCGACGAGCGCCGGATCCTCGAGGCAGCGCACGCCGTGGTCGACGCGTTCGGCATGCAGGCTGCGCAGGGCGTCCCAGATGTAGGCCGGCGGCCCTTCCTCGCCCGCGTGGGCCACGCGGTGCAGGCCCAGGGCGCCGGCGGCGGCGAAGGCCATGGCGAACTGCTCGGGCGGGTGGTCTCGCTCGCTGCTGTCCAGCCCCACCCCGAGCAGATCGTCCCGCCAGGGCTTGAGCGCCTCCAGCGTGTCCAGCGCGGCTTCCTCGCTGAGATGGCGCAGGAAGCACGGGATGAGGCCGACGCTCAGGCCCAGCTCGCGGCGTGCGCGGGCGATGGCCGCGTTGAGCCCCTGCATCACGGAGGCCAGCGGCACGCCACGGTCCGTGTGGGTCTGCGGGTCGAAGAAGATCTCGCAGCGCACGCAGCCGTCGGCCCGCGCGCGCTGGAAGTAGGCCCAGGCCAGGTCCTCGAAGTCACGCGCCTGCAGCAGCACGCTGGCCCCGGCGTAATAGAGGTCGAGAAAGCTCTGGAGATCCTGGAAGTCGTAGGCTCGGCGCAGGGTGTCGACGTCAGGCCAGGGCAGGGGGATACCATGGCGGGCGGCCAGCGCGAACATCATCTCGGGCTCCAGCGTGCCCTCGATGTGCAGGTGCAGCTCGGCCTTGGGGGCGCGCCGGAGCAGGTCCAGCAGCGCGTCGGCTCGGAGGTGGTGTTCGTTCATGGCGGTCCCCCAGATGCAGGAGGACAGTATGGGCGCAACGCCCGCCGCCGGGTGTGACGGTTGGCGTCAGTCCTTGGCGGGGCCGCCGACCTTGTGGCGCATCAGGCGGCCCTTCTCGCGTTCCCAGTCCCGCTTCTTCTCGGTCTCGCGCTTGTCGTGCTGGGCCTTGCCCTTGGCCAGCGCGATCTCGACCTTCACGCGGCCGTCCTTGTAATGCAGGTTCAGCGGGACGATGGTGTAGCCGCGCTGTTCCACCTTGCCGATGAGGCGGCGGATCTGCTCCTTCTTCATCAGGAGCTTGCGGGTGCGGTCGGCCAGCGGGCTGACGTGGGTGGACGCCGTGCGCAGCGGGTTGATGCGGCAGCCGATGAGGAAGAGCTCGCCGTCCTTGATCAGCACATAGCCGTCGGGCAGTTGCACCTGGCCCTCGCGGATGGCCTTGACCTCCCAGCCCTCGAGCACGATGCCGGCTTCGTACTGCTCTTCAATGTGGTACTCGAATCGGGCGCGGCGGTTTTCAGCGATGGACATGGAGGCTCATTCGGGCCGCGGGCGGCCAATACAATCCCGTCATTGTATGAAGCATGTGAAGAAGTCCGTTCTGCTCTGGTACACGCCCCAGGAAATGCACGACCTGGTGACGGCCATCCCGCGCTACCCCGAGTTCCTGCCCTGGTGCGACCGCGCCGAGGTGCTGGAGACGCACGAGGACGGCGTGACGGCGCGCGTGGGCCTGTCGATCGCCGGCGTGCGGCAGTCCTTCTCCACGCGCAACACGCACGATGGGCACGAGCGCGTGGCCATGCGCCTGGTCGACGGCCCGTTCTCGGTGCTCGAAGGCGACTGGACCTTCATCCCGCTGGCGAGCGCGCCGGGGCAGGCGCCGCAGGCCTGCAAGGTGGAGTTCGAGCTGCACTACGCCTTCTCCAGCACAGCCCTCGAGGCGGTGGTGAGCCCGGTGTTCGATCGCATCGCCGCGACCTTCGTGGATTCATTCGTGAAGCGCGCCGAGGTGGTCTATGGCCCCCGCTGAGGCTGGATCCGTGCGCGTCGAGCTGGTCTGGAGCCCGCGACCGGGCTGCGTGTGCGCCGAGCGCCTGACGCTGACGCCGGGCAGCTCGGTGGCGCAGGCGCTGGCGGCCTCGCCGCGCTTTGCCGATGATCGCCCGGGGCTGGAGGCCGCGGGGGCATTGGTGGTCGGCGTCTGGGGGCGCGTGCAGGCGCTGGAGACGGTGCTGCGCGAGGGCGATCGCGTGGAGGTCTACCGCCCGCTCACGGTGGATCCGAAGGAGGCGCGACGCCAGCGCTACCGGGCCACAGGGCGGCGCATCGTCTCGCGCCATCGGCCGCTGGGCAACAAGTCCGGCACCTGAAACGACAACGGCGCCAAGGGCGCCGTGGGTCTTCCGGAAGGGGCGGCTGGCGGGGGGGCGGGCATCGCTGCCCTGCGGCCGCCAGAGCTTCAGCGGCAGTCGCTCTTGATCACACCCTGCACGCGCTCGCGTTCGGCGGCGCGCTGCTTGTCATCCATGAAGCTCTGCTCGCCGGCCTCGTTCATGGTGGCGACACGCGTGCCCGCGTCCAGCAGGGTCAGGTTGTGACGGGCGCGGACGCAGTTCTCGGCCCGCGCGGTGGCCAGCTTTTTCTCGTCCTCGGCCTTGCGGGCCTGTGCCTGCTCAGCCTCCTTCTTGGCCTTGCCCTGCTGCTCGCCTTCCTTCTTGGCCGTGGCCTGGGCGGCGGCGTTGGCAGAGGCTGCGGCCGCTGCACTGGCGGCCGCCGCCTGTGCCGAGCCGTAGGGCACGACGGTGGTGCGCACGCCGGGCGGACGCAGCAGCACGTCCTTCTCGGGCACGCTGGCGGGGGGCGGGAGGTCGCTGTACTGAACCTTGCCGCTGGCGTCCTTCCATTTCCATTGCGCCTCGGCGGCCGGGCCGAACAGCACCAGCGCGCTCAGGGTGAGCAGCTGAAAGAGGGGGGAGAGGCGCAACGACATGTCAGTTCTTTTCCAAGTCAATCCCGCAAAGTGTAGTGCCGGGCTCCGGTCAAACCCAGATGCAAGGCTCGTCAGTTGTCAGTGAATGTGAAACCCGCTTGACGCTACCGGGCGGCTGTGTTCGTGCCAAGGCCATAGTTCACGGCGAGCCCCCGTTCATGGGCGCTTCAGCGAAGCGGGGAGGGCCGGGGCAGGGCCGTGCCGACGGGGCTGGCGCCCGGTTCCGGCCCCGAATTCGCGGGGCGGCGGGCATGAGGGGCGGCAGGCCTCGCGGGACTTCCCTATAATGCCGCTTTGCGTCTGGAGCCACCCTCATGCGCCTTCTTGGAAAAGCGCTCACCTTCGACGATGTGTTGTTGGTGCCTGCGTTCTCCCAGGTGTTGCCCCGCGACACCAGCCTTGCTACCCAGCTGACCCGCAATATCCGGATCAACCTGCCCCTGGTGTCTGCCGCCATGGACACGGTCACGGAATCCCGCCTCGCCATCGCCATGGCGCAGGAAGGCGGCATGGGCATCGTCCACAAGAACCTCACGCCGCAGCAGCAGGCGGCCGAAGTGGCGCGGGTCAAGCGCTACGAGTCCGGCGTGCTGCGCGATCCCATCACGATCACGCCCGACACCACGGTCCGCGAGGTCAAGGCGCTGTCCGAGCACCATGGCATCTCGGGCTTCCCGGTGCTGGTCGGCAGCAAGGTCGTCGGCATCGTGACCGGCCGTGACCTGCGCTTCGAGACCCGCATGGACGCCGCCGTGCGCGAGATCATGACCCCGGCCGAGCGCCTGATCACGGTCAAGGAAGGCGCCTCGCTGGCCGAGGCCAAGGCGCTGATGCACACGCACAAGCTGGAGCGCGTGCTGGTCATCAACGACGCCTTCGAGCTGCGCGGCCTGATGACGGTGAAGGACATCACCAAGCAGACCAACTTCCCCAACGCCGCGCGTGACGCGCAAGGCAAGCTGCGCGTCGGCGCGGCGGTCGGCGTGGGCGACGGCACGGAAGAGCGCGTCGAGCTGCTGGTCAAGGCCGGCGTCGATGCCATCGTGGTGGACACCGCCCACGGCCACAGCGCCGGCGTCATCGAGCGCGTGCGCTGGGTCAAGAAGAACTTCCCGCAGATCGACGTCATCGGCGGCAACATCGCCACCGGCGCGGCGGCCCTGGCCCTCGTCGAGGCGGGCGCTGACGGCGTCAAGGTCGGCATCGGCCCCGGCTCCATCTGCACCACCCGCATCGTGGCCGGCGTGGGCGTGCCCCAGATCACCGCCATCGACTACGTGGCCACCGCGCTCAAGGGCACGGGCGTGCCGCTGATCGCCGACGGCGGCATCCGCTACTCCGGGGACATCGCCAAGGCCATCGCCGCCGGCGCCAGCGCCGTGATGATGGGCGGCATGTTCGCCGGCACCGAGGAAGCCCCGGGCGAAGTGATCCTCTACCAGGGTCGTTCGTACAAGAGCTACCGCGGCATGGGCTCCATCGGCGCCATGAAGGCCGGCTCTGCGGACCGCTACTTCCAGGAAAACGACGAGACCACCAATCCGAACGCGGACAAGCTGGTGCCCGAGGGCATCGAAGGCCGCGTGCCGTACAAGGGTTCCATGGTCGCCATCGTCTTCCAGATGGCCGGCGGCGTGCGTGCCTCCATGGGCTACTGCGGTTGCGCCACCATCGCTGAGATGCACGAGCGGGCCGAGTTCGTCGAGATCACCGCCGCGGGCATTCGCGAAAGCCATGTCCACGATGTGCAGATCACCAAGGAAGCGCCGAACTACCGTTCGGAATAAGCCGGCAAGCGGATGACAGGGGCGACGCAGGTCGCCCCTGCTTTCATTCCGGCCCCGCCGCCGCCAAGAGCCCAAGCCATGTCCGTGTCTGAAACTCCCGCCCCCGTTCCCAAGACCGAGCGCCAGGCCGGGATGCTGTTCATCATGATCGCCGTGCTGATCGACATGATCAGCATCGGCCTCATCATCCCGGTGCTGCCGCCGCTGGTGGGCACCTTCGCCCGCACGCCGGCCGAGCACAACCTGGCCTACCTGGCGGTGGCCTTCGCCTTTGGCATCGCCAACTTCTTCGGCTCGCCCATCCTGGGCTCGCTGTCCGACCGCTACGGCCGCCGGCCGGTGATGCTCATCGGCTTCTGCGGCCTGGCGCTGAGCTTCTTCGTCACCGCGACCGCCACCGCCTTGTGGATGCTGGTGGCCGTGCGCCTGGTCAGCGGCGCGATGCAGGCCAATGCCGCCGTCGCCAACGCCTACGTGGCCGACATCAGCGCGCCGGAAGAACGCGCCAAGCGCTTCGGCATGCTGGGCGCGGCCTTCGGCATGGGCTTCATCCTCGGGCCGGCCATGGGCGGCATCCTGGGTGACATCAACCTGCACCTGCCCTTCTTCGTGGCGGGCACGCTGGCGCTGGTGAACTGGCTGTACGGCTTCTTCGTGCTGCCGGAGTCGCTCAAGCCCGAGCTCCGCCGCCCCTTCGAATGGCGCAAGGCCAATCCCGTGAGCGCGCTCAGCCGGCTGGGTCAGCTCAAGGGCGTCGGCGGGCTGGTCTTCGTGCTGGGCCTGAGCGGCCTGGCACAGCTCATCCTGCACAGCAGCTGGGTGCTCTACACCACGCACAAGTTCGGCTGGGGCCCGAAGGCCAACGGCCTGTCGCTGTTCGCGGTGGGCGTGATGTCGGTCATCGTGCAGGGCTTCCTGATGCCCCGCCTGCTGAAGGCCTTCCCGGCGCACAAGCTCGTCATGTGGGGCCTGGCGTCCTCGGTGCTCACCAACACCTTCTGGGGCTGGGCCACCGAGGGCTGGATGATGTTCGTGCCCATCGTCGTCAACGTGCTGGGCTTCGCCGCCGGCACGGCGCTGCAGAGCCTCATCTCCAACGCGGCGGATGCGCGTACCCAGGGCGAGACCATGGGCGCGGTGTCGTCCCTCAACAGCGTGATGGCGGTGCTGGCGCCCGTGATCGGCCCCGGCCTGATGTACCTCGTCTCCGACGTGCCGCCGACCGACTGGCTGGCCGGCGCACCCTTCTATTTCTGTGCCGCGCTGCAGGCACTGTCCCTGTTCTTCGCCTGGCGCCATTTCGCGCGGGCCACCCCTTCGGCCAGCGCTGCCCCGGCGCCGGCCGGCCACTGAGTGAGCACCACCATGCATGACAAAGTCCTGATCCTCGACTTCGGCTCCCAGGTCACCCAGCTGATCGCCCGCCGCGTCCGTGAGGCCCATGTCTACTGCGAGATCCATCCGAACGACGTCTCGGATGACTTCATCCGCAGCTTCGCGCCCAAGGCCATCATCCTGTCCGGCAGCCATGCGTCGACTTACGAGGACCACGAGCTGCGCGCGCCGCAGGCCGTGTGGGATCTGGGCGTTCCCGTGCTGGGCATCTGCTACGGCATGTTCACGATGACCGTGCAGCTGGGCGGCCAAGTGGAGGCCAGCGACCACCGCGAGTTCGGCTACGCCGAGGTCCGGGCCCACGGCCACACGAAGCTGCTGGACGGCCTGCAGGACTTCGTCACGCCGGAAGGCCACGGCATGCTCAAGGTCTGGATGAGCCACGGCGACAAGGTCACCGCGCTGCCCCCGGGCTTCACGCTGATGGCCTCCACGCCCAGCTGCCCGATCGCCGGCATGGCCAACGAGGCCAAGCGCTACTACGCCGTGCAGTTCCACCCGGAAGTGACCCACACCGTGCAGGGCCATGCGCTGCTGACCCGCTTCGTGCGGGACATCGCCGGCTGCAAGGGCGACTGGGTCATGGGCGGTTACATCGAGGAAGCCGTGCAGAAGATCCGCGAGCAGGTGGGTGACGAGGAAGTCATCCTCGGCCTGTCCGGTGGCGTGGACTCCAGCGTGGCCGCGGCCCTGATCCACCGTGCCATCGGTGACCAGCTCACCTGCGTCTTCGTCGACCACGGCCTGCTGCGCCTGAACGAGGGCGACATGGTCATGGACATGTTCGAGGGCAAGCTGCACGCCAAGGTGATCCGCGTGGATGCCAGCGAGCTCTTCCTCGGCCAGCTCACCGGCGTCACCGACCCGGAGAAGAAGCGCAAGATCATCGGCGGCCTGTTCGTCGATGTGTTCAAGGCGGAGGCCGAGAAGCTCAAGGCCAGCGGCCAGGGCCACAAGGGCGCCACCTTCCTGGCGCAGGGCACGATCTACCCTGACGTGGTCGAGAGCGGCGGCACCAAGACCAAGAAGGCCACGACCATCAAGAGCCACCACAACGTGGGCGGCCTGCCGGAGCAGCTGGGCCTGAAGCTGCTGGAGCCGCTGCGCGAGCTGTTCAAGGACGAGGTCCGCGAGCTGGGCGTGGCCCTGGGCCTGCCGCCCGAGATGGTCTACCGGCATCCCTTCCCGGGTCCGGGCCTGGGTGTGCGCATCCTGGGCGAGGTGAAGAAGGACTACGCCGACCTGCTGCGCCGTGCCGATGCCATCTTCATCGAGGAGCTGCGCAACTGGAAGGACGAGGCCACGGGCAAGACCTGGTACGACCTCACCAGCCAGGCCTTCACCGTCTTCCTGCCGGTCAAGAGCGTGGGCGTGATGGGCGACGGCCGCACCTACGACTACGTGGTGGCCCTGCGCGCCGTGCAGACCAGCGACTTCATGACCGCCGACTGGGCCGAGCTGCCTTATGGCCTGCTGAAGAAGGTGTCGGGCCGCATCATCAACGAGGTGCGCGGGATCAACCGCGTCACCTATGACGTCTCGTCCAAGCCGCCCGCGACCATCGAGTGGGAGTGAGGCAGCGCCCGCGCTGACGCCGCACGGCGGCGTCGGCCCGGTCCCAGAGGAGAGCCCCCGGGCTCTCCTTTTTTTTGCCCGATTCCGGGCCTGGATGCCGCCCGCTCCGGGCCCGGGAGGGGCAAGAATGGGCATAAATACCGCGGACCAGTCGCAGGCCGATCTCACGCCACCAGGCGGGCTGGCGCTGCCCGGGATCGGACCGACCCCGTGCATCACAGCCCGACGAGATGGGCGCGATCCTGCAGGTCGGCGCGGATGTTCGGGTAAGTACCTGTCAACATTCACAGTGCATGGATTTGCCGAATTCATTATATTTATCATCATAAATTAATGAGTGAGGCCCGACATGCCGCTTTCGACAGTCCAGGGTGCCCAGGTGGGGCGGTCCCGTGCCGCTGCCGTGTCGCGCCTTTGCCGGCGGGCGGTCCGCCATGCTTGAGATCGCCGTCTATGCGCTGAGCCGCGGCGCGCTCTATGCGCTGGTGGCCGTGGGCTTCGTGCTGGTGTTCTCGGTGGGCGGCGTGCTCAATCTCGCCCACGGCACGCTCTTCATGCTCGGCGGCTACTTCACCCACTTCTTCTATGAGCGCGTCCTGGGCGGTCGCTGGCTCGGGCTGGCCATCACCCTGGCCGTGCTGGCCGTGTGCCTGCTGTCCGCGCTTCTGCACCGGACCCTGCTTCAGCGGCGGCCGCAGTCCACGTCGTATGCGATGGTGATGACGCTGTCCGTGGCGCTGTTCATCGAACAGGCACTGCGTCTGGCCTTCGGCTCGAGTGCGACGGCCGTGCCGTCCCTGCTGCCTGGCAGCGACACCTGGCTGGGTGTCCGGCTGCTGCGCCTGGAGGTGCTCCTGCTGCCGCTGTCCCTGGCCCTGCTGGCCGGCCTCGGCGCCTTTCTCCGCTTCAGCCGCCACGGCCGCGCGCTCGTCGCCGTCGCCCAGAACCGCCAGGGCGCGGCGCTGGTGGGCATCGACGCCTCGGCCGTGCTCACGGGCACGCTGGTGCTCTCCGCGGGGCTCGCGGCGCTGGCGGGCGCGGTGGTGGCGCCGCTCATCACGGTCGTCCCGACCCTCTGGGCCTACTGGCTCGTCAAGGCCTTCGCCGTTGCCATCCTGGGCGGCCTGGGCAGCCTGCCGGGAGCTGTGATGGCAGCCTTCCTGCTGAGCCTGGCCGAGGTGCTGACCACCTTCGCGCTCTCGGACCAGTACGCCGACCTCGTGGCGCTGCTCGTCATCGTGTCGGTGCTGGTGCTGCGGCCCTCTGGGTTGATCGCGCGGAGAAGCGCATGAGGCGCCCAGGACGTCCCACCGTGTTCGACGGTCGCTCAGGCGGGTACCTGTTGCTCGTCATGGCGGTGCTGGCCGCGGTGGCGGCAGCGTGTTTCGGCACCAGCATCTACCTGCATGAGGTCCTGATCGTGGCCGTGCTGCACGCCCAGTACGCCGCCAGCTGGGACCTGTTCAGCGGCCCCACCGAGCTCGACAACTTCGGTCACGCCCTGTTCATCGGCATGGCCGCCTATGGTTCGGCCCTGCTGGGCCGGCACCTCGGGCTCTCACCATGGCTGTCCGTGCCGGCGGGCGCCGTGGCGGCGGCCCTGCTCGGTGCGGCCATTGGCGGCCTGACGCTGCGCTTGCGCGGCCCGTACTTCTCTCTGGCGACCCTCGCCTGCGCGGCGGTGGGCTTCAAGCTGGCCTATCTGCTGTCCGGTGTGACGGGCGGGGAGGAGGGCCTGTCCGGCTTGCGCTCCTTCACCGGGGAGGCCCGCAGCGACCTGCTCGTCTGCCTGCTCTTCTTCTCGATGAGCATGGGCGCCATGCTGGCCTTCCAGCGCTCGCGGCGGGGGCTGATCCTGCGAGCCACACGCCACAACGAGGAGGCGGCACAGGCCTGCGGGCTGGACACCGCCCGCTGCAAGGTCGAGGCCTTCACGCTCAGCGGTTTCCTCGCCGGCATCGGAGGCGGGCTGCATGGTCACACGCAGATGCAGGTGAATCCGGAGTTGCTGGCCGGCAGCCTGTGCGTGCTGGTCGTGCTGCTGGCCACCATCGGGGGGCGAGGCACGCTGGTCGGGCCGGCGCTCGCGGCCGCGACCCTGACCCTCGTCAACGAGGGCCTGCGCGCCGCCGAGCCCTACCGGGCCCTCCTCTTCACCGGCCTGCTGATTGCCCTGGTCTGCCTGTTCCCCGACGGCCTGGCCGCTGCCGTACGTCGGGTGGTCGGCCCGGGTCGCGCCGCGGCCGGCCGTGCTGGCGCCCACCCCCACGACCACGAGCACGACATCCGGGAGGCCTCATGACGCTGCTGGCAGTGGAGGGGCTGAGCAAGCGCTTCGGTGGTGTGCGGGCGGTGGAGTCGCTGTCCTTCCAGGTCGAGGCGGGCACGCTCTTCGGCATCATCGGGCCGAACGGGGCCGGCAAGACCAGCCTGTTCAACCTCATGTCCGGCTTCCACCGGGCCGATCGCGGCTCGGTGCGCCTGGCGGGGGCGGAGCTGGTGGGGCGGTCCGCCCACGAGGTGGCGCGGGCCGGCCTGGCCCGCACGTTTCAGCTGGTCCGGCCCTTTGTGGGGCTGCGGACCATCGAGGTGCTGATGCTGCCGCTGGGCGCGCCCGGCCGGGGCCTCCCCCCTTCGGCATGCAGCCTGCGGGCCATGGCGCTGCTCGAGGCGCTGGGGCTCGGGGCCCTTGCCCAGGCCCCCGCCGAGTCCCTCAACCAGGGCGAGCTGCGCCTGCTGGATATCGGCCGGGCGCTGGCACAGGAGCCCGCCGTGCTGCTCCTGGACGAGCCCTTCTCGGGGCTGGGCCTGCCGGCCATCCGGACGCTCATCCGGTGCCTCCAGGAGCGCCGCGCCGACCGGGGGACCACCGTCGTCATCGAGCACCGCCTGCGGGAGCTGATGCCGCTGATGGACCGGGTGCTCGTGATGAACTTCGGCGAGCGCCTCGCGGAAGGGCCGCCCGCGCAGATCGCCCGTGACGCGCGTGTGATCGAGGCCTACCTCGGCCGTCTAGGGGACGCCGCATGAGCCCGCAGCACGACGGCAGCATGGCGCTGCACGTTGACCAGTTGCACGCGGCCTATGGCTCCGTGCCCGTGCTCGAGGGCGTGTCGCTGCACGTCGCGGCCGGCGAGATCGTCGCCTTGATCGGGCCCAACGGTGCGGGCAAGACCACGCTGCTGCGCGCGGTCTCCGGCCTGCTGCCCAGCCAGGGCCGGGTGCTGCTGCAGGGGCGGGAACTGCAGGGGCGGGCGCCCCAGCTCATCGTGCAGGCGGGCCTCATCCATTGTCCCGAGGGCCGGCAGCTCTTCGCCGATCTCAGCGTGGAAGACAACCTCCGGCTCGGCGCCCACCTCCGCCGGGACCGCGAAGCCATCGGCGCCGACGTCGAGCGCATGGGGACGCTGTTCCCGGTCCTGCAACTGCGACGGCGCCAGCGCGCGGGCTCGATGAGCGGGGGCGAGCAGCAGATGCTGGCCGTCGCCCGGGCCCTCATGTCGCGCCCCGTCGTGCTGATGCTGGACGAGCCTTCCTTCGGCATCGCACCCTTGATGGTCGAGCGCATCTTCAGCGTCCTGCGTCAGCTCAACGCCGAGGGGCTCTCGGCGCTGGTCGTCGAGCAGAACGCGCGCGCCGCGCTGGACCTGGCCCATCGCGCCTACGTGCTGGAGGGGGGGCGGGTCGTGCTGGAGGGGCCCAGCGACGAGCTCGCCAGCCATCCCGGCGTCCGTGAGGCCTACCTGGGCCTGTGAGCCCGGCCTTTGCACCCCGCCCGACCGCCCAGCCTCGCTCTCGTACCTGCTCTTGTTCCCGGAAGGAGTTCCCACCATGAACCAGCTGATCGATCCCCAGACCATCGCGCCGCCCTATCGGCATCGCTACTCGCATGCTTTCGTCGTGCCTGCGGAGGCGCGGCTGCTGATCAGCTCCGGCACCGTGGGTGTCGATCCGGAAGGAGGCGTGCCTGCTGACTTCGGGCGTCAGGTCGAGCTCGTGATGGTGAACCTGAGCGAGATCCTGCAGTCCGCGGGCATGGGCTGGGACGACGTCGTGAAGTTCACGGGCTACCTCAAGCCGCAGTGCGACATGGCCACTTTTGCCGAGATCCGTCACCGCTACTTCGGCAGCATCAAGCCGGCGATGACGCTGGTGTGGGTGGCCGGCCTGGTCGATGCCCGCTGGATGCTCGAGGTCGAGATCATGGCCGCCCGGCGGGAGCATCTCACGTCAGGGCATCGACCCCATCCGCCTGCCGCGGCGGCCGCCGAGGCAGGCCTTCTGAACCCCTCTCGATCAATGGAGCTCAAGCCATGAAACACATGACGATTGCGCAGCAGGCACCCGATGGCCTCGTCGGTCCACGGCAGCCGGGAGCGGCGCCTGGCGGCCTGGCCTGGCTGCGATCGGTGCCCGGCACTTTCCTGCGGGACCCTGCGCGGGCGCTGGCCATGCGCGCGCGCCGGCGCACGCTCGGGACTGCACTGCTGCTGGTGCTGGCCGCCGCGGCGCTGAGCCTGGCCTTGCCCGTGCGGGCGGCGGATGCCATTCGGATCGGCGTGATCGCCCCGTTCAACACTCCCCCGGGCGACGGCCTGCTGAATGCTGCGCGGCTGGCCGCAGACGACATCAACGCCGCCGGCGGGATCGGCGGCCGTCCGGTGGAGCTGGTCCTCGCGAATGACGAGTACAAGCCGGATGGTGCCGCCAATGCCTACAAGAAGCTGGCGCTCTCGGACCAGGTCGTCGCCGTGATCGGCACCGCGTCCAGTGGCTCGGCGCTGGCCGTTGTCGACCAGATGGTGCGCTACAAGGTCCCGTTCCTCTCGACCGGGGCGGCCACCCTGCAGCTCTCCGACCGCGTCACGCAGGACCGCGAGCGGCACCAGTACTGGTTCCGCGTCATGCACACCACCGACGAGATGGCGGGGTCGCTCAGCGACTTCGCCGTCCGCTTCCTGCTCAAGGAACGGGGGCTCGTGCGCGCGGCCATCCTGTCGGAGAACGCCGTGTGGGCCAAGGGCCTGCTGCCGCCGCTGAAGCAGGGGCTCGCGGCGGCCGGGGTGAAGATCGTCGCCGAGGAGGCCTTCGACGTCGACACCAAGGACTTCAAGCCGCTGCTGACCAAGCTCCTGCGGGCCGATCCGCAGTACATCATCGACCTGTCCTCGCACGTTGACGGCGCCATCTACGTCAAGCAGTGGGGCGAGATGCAGGGGCCGCCGATGGTCGGCGTCAATGCCTCCGGCGCCTCGACGCGGTTCTGGAAGGACACCGACGGTCGCGCGGTGAGCCACATGAACCTCATGACGGGCGGCCAGCGCGTTGCGATGACACCCCGGACCATCGCCTGGTACGACCGTTACGTCGCCCGCTTCAAGGTGTCACCGGACTACACCAGCGGCTACACCTATGACGCGCTCTTCATCCTCAAGCAGGCCCTGGAGAAAGGGGCCGCCACGCCGGACGCGCTCGTGCGGTCCCTGGAGGCGACGGACCTCGTCGGGGTGACGGCACGCTGGGCGTTCGAGCGCAATCACAACGCCCGCTTCGGCCCGGGCTTCCGTGCCATCGGCGTCAACCAGTGGCGCCCGGACGGCGAGCGGCGCGTCGTCTGGCCGCCCGAGATCCGCACCGAGCCCATGGCCGCGCCGCCCTGGCAGCACTGAACCGCCTTCTCACGGAGGGAGCCTCCCATGTATCTGGCCCAAGCCTTCGCAGCCCAGCGTCGCGGCGAGCCGCTGACGCCCTGGCAGGTCGAGCGCCGTGCGCTGCGACCCCATGACGTCCTCATCGACATCGATTTCTGCGGTGTCTGCCACTCCGACCTCCACCAGGCTCGCGGCGAATGGGGACGGCAGCTGTTCCCGATGGTGCCGGGGCACGAGATCGTCGGTACCGTCACGGCGGTGGGGGCGGCCGTGCAGCACCGGCACGCGGGCGAGCGTGTCGGCGTCGGCTGCTTCGTGGATGCCTGCCGGCATTGCCAGCCTTGCCGCGCAGGCCTCGAGCAGTACTGCCAGCAGGGGATGACGGCCACCTACAACGGGCTGGAGCGCGACGGGCTCACCCGCACCTACGGCGGCTATGCCACGGCCATCGTGGTCGACGAGGCCTTCACGGTGGCGATGCCCGATGCCTTGCCGTCCGATGCCGCCGCGCCGCTGCTGTGCGCGGGTATCACGCTCTATTCGCCACTGCGTCATTGGCAGGTCGGGCCGGGCACTCGGCTGGCCATCCTGGGCCTCGGCGGGCTGGGCCATGTCGGCGTGCGGCTTGCCAGAGCCATGGGGGCCGAGGTGACCGTCCTCAGCCATTCGCCCCACAAGCAGGCCGATGCGCTCCGGCTGGGGGCCCACGCCTTCCACAGCTCGAGCGACTTCGGTGCGGAGCCGCAGTTGCGGGGGGCCTTCGACCTCATCCTCAACACCGTCTCTGCGCCGGTGGACCTGGATGCGCTGTCCGGCCTGCTGCGTTGCGACGGCACGCTGGTCCTGTTGGGGATCTCGCCGCAGGCGCAGTCCGTCCGTGCCACCAGCCTGATCGGGCAGCGACGCCGCCTCGCTGGATCGTCACTGGGCGGCATCGCCGAGACGCAGGACATGCTGTCGTTCTGCGCCGCCCATGGCATCGTCTGCGACATCGAGCGCATTCGCATGCAGGACATCAATGCGGCCTTCGAGCGCCTGGACCGGGGCGATGTGCGCTACCGCTTTGTCATTGACATGGGCTCGTTGCGTTGAGCCCCAAGCCACCCGCATCCGCCCGCCGGTCCGTTGGGCGAGCCCGAGACTCCCAGGAGTCTTCCATGGACTGGCACGAGGGCAGCGCGGCCCCGCGGGCGCTCAAGCGCGGCGATCTGGTGGTGGAGCAGATCAAGCGCTGGATCACTGAACGGAACCTTCGCCCGGGTGCGCGCCTCCCACGGGAGCTGGACCTCCTGGAACACTTCGGCGTCAGCCGCGGCAGCATGCGCGAGGCGCTCAAGGCGCTGGAGGTTCAGGGGTTGATCCGCCTGAGTACCGGGCCGGGAGGCGGTGCCACGATGGAGGCGGTCTCGCTGGACCGGACCTTTCAGTTCCTCCAGAACTACCTCTTCTTCCAGGACATCGATGTCCGAGACATCTACGCGGTGCGGCGCCTGGTCGAGCCTGCGCTGGCCGCGGAAGCCGTGCCCCATCTGTCGAGCGAGGACTTCGCGGCGATGGATCGCACCATCGACTGCTGCGAACCGATCGCCGGGGCGTCTTGCCTGATGCACCAGAGGACGGAGGACCTGCACTTCCACGACATCCTGGCGGACGCCTGCCCCAATCCCTTCCTGCGCTTTCACTGCAAGCTGATCAACGCGCTGCTGCAGACCATGGTCGTGGGATCCGTCCATGCCTCTCCGGAGGCCTATCAGCAGCTCGGACAGGCCGCGGTACGGTACCACCGCCGGATCCTGGCGGCAGCGCGCCGGCAGGATGCGGCACTCGTGTCGCGGCTGATGCTTGCGCACATCGTCGATACCGAGCGCCATCTCGATGCCGTGCAGGCCGCCCTGCGCAGCCGCCTGCTGCTGGACTCCGAGATGAAACGCCAGCGGCGCCGGCCCCGACACGATGAAGGTTGAGCCGGGCCTGCCGACCTGCTGGCCGGTGCCGGGGCCGGCCCGCCGTCGGCATGAGAAGATGCCCGCTCCGGGTCGTGAGACTCAATGACGCATTGACGGGGAGTTCTCCATGCGCGCCATCGTCGGCATCGTCGGTCTGCTCATCGTGCTGACCATCGTGATGTTCAACGCGAAGCACTCGACGCAGCAGCTGAAGGCTGCTTCCCCCGAGGCGGCGTCCGGCGCCGGCGCCCCGGCCGAGCCGCGCGCTCAGACCGAGGCCGTGCGCGAGCAGGTCCAGGGCCTGGTGGATCAGGCGGCCCAGCGGGCGTCGGAGGCTGCCGCACCCTGAGGCAGCTCAGGCGGCCTCTCGGATGCCGGCCGCCAGGGCCAGCGCCGACAGCGGCGCGCAGCCCTCGGCATGATTGCTGATGCCGATGTAGACGGGCCAGCCCGCCGCGGCGGTGGCACGGGCCACCCGGGCGAGCACCCGACGCGTGTCGGGGTCGGGATCCACCAGTCGGGAGTAGTCGCCGTAGCGTTGCTCCGCGTCCTCGTAGCCGAAGGGGCCGTGGCGCCGATGGAGGTTCCAGCGGCAGACGAGGGGAGCGGGCCACAGGCGGCGCAGGACCCACAGCTGATCGTCGATCGCCGGGAGCTTGGGGTGCAGGCCCAGGCAGTAGCTGGCGCCATGGCGCCGAAGAACCTGCACGAAGCCGTCCGTCAGCCACTGGGCGTCCCGCACTTCGATGGCGATGACGCCCTGAGGGCAGCGCTGGTGCAGCTCCGGCAGGTCCGGCAGGGCGCTGAGCAGGCGGTCCAGCCTGGCCAGGCAGTCGTCCATGCGATCCAGCCACGCCGGGGGCAGGGGGCTCAGCTGGAACACCAGGGCACCCAGCTTGTGCCCCAGGCCCTCCATGGCGGGGCGCACGAAGTCCTGCAGCGCGAGGTCCGGATCCAGGAAGGCCGGGTTGACCTGCCGGCCGCGCCCTTGCTCGTCGCGCATCTGGGCATCGCACACCAGGGCGGGACCTTTCACGAGGAAGCGGAAATCGTCCCCGACCTGCTGGGCCAGCTGCTCGTACTGCGAGACCGTGAGACCCCGATAGAAGGTCCGGTCCACGCAGACGCAGCGCAGGAGCGGGTGCCGCGCGTAGGCCTGCAGGCCGCGCCGGGCGAGCTGGGACTCGCTGTAGGGCTTGTCCCAGACCAGACCGGCCCAGCCGGGATAGCTCCAGGTGGAGCCGCCGAGGCGGATCAGCGAGGGCAGGTCGGCCGCCAGGGCGAGCGTCTCGGGCGTCGGGACCGCCGGCTGGATGCCACGCGTCCTGGGGCTGCCCGGCGCCGGGGCGTCGATCCGCTCATCGGCGCCGTCATCGGCGCCGTCGTCTGCCTCGTCGTCTGCCCCGTCATGGGCCGGCCCCACCGCCCGCTTGGAGGCAGAGGCGGTCGCGCGCCGCCCCGGCTGCCCAGGCGGGGCGGGCGCGGCGGCCGGGTCGGGGGGAAAGAGGCTCTCCTGCATGGGGAGCGAGCATACGTCCCGGCGCCAGCGCGGCCCGGATGCGGGCGGCGAAGACCGGGCGTGGATGAGGCCTTCGCGGACGGCCGTTCAGTCCTGCGCAGGGGGCCAGGCCCGTGCCCTCGCCGGTGCACCGTCGGGGACGGCATCCCCGGTCCCTCGCGACGGCACCCATCGAGCGCTGAAAGGGGCTTGCTACACTGGGAAACCCCATGACCGAACACGCCTCCACCGCCCCGGACGCCCCGCCCTGCTCGCCGGCCGACGACTACGCCATGCGCCTGGCGCTGGACCAGGCCCACAACGCCTGGCTCGTGGGCGAGGTGCCCGTGGGTGCCGTGCTGATGCGCCAGGGGCAGGTGATTGCCACCGGCTACAACCGTCCCATCACCACACACGATCCGACGGCGCACGCCGAGATCGTGGCCCTGCGCCATGCCGCGCAACTGCTCGGCAACTACCGCCTGCCCGAGTGCGAGCTCTTCGTCACGCTGGAGCCCTGCGCCATGTGCGCCATGGCGATGATGCATGCCCGGCTCAAGCGCGTGGTGTTCGCCGCGCCGGACCCGAAGACCGGTGTTGCCGGCTCGGTGCTCAACCTCTTCGGCGAGCGGCAGCTGAATCACCACACCTGCATCCAGGGCGGCGTGCTCGCCGAGCCGGCGGCCCAGCTCCTGCGCCAGTTCTTTGCCGAGCGGCGCGCGGCCGCCCGCCAGCGCCGCGATGAGCGGCGGGCCGCCGCCGCGCGGTCCGACGACTCCAGCATCCCGGTGGGCGACGCCAGCCCGCTGGACTTTTTCCCCAAGGACTTCCCCAGCCTATGAGCACCAGCCTGATCCTCTACACCCCTGCCGGCGTTCTGCCGCAGGCCCAACCCCTGCGCCGTGCCGCCCGTCGGCTCAGCGCGCTGGGCTTCGAGGTCAGCATCGACGAGGCGGCCCTGGCGAAGCACCAGCGCTTCGCGGGTGATGACGCCACGCGTCTGGCGGCTCTGCACCGCGTGGCGGCTGCCGCGCCGTCCGTGGCCATGGCCACTCGCGGGGGCTACGGCATGACGCGGCTGCTGGATCAGATCGACTGGCCCCTGCTCGCCCGCAGCGTCGAGCAGGGCACGCGCTGGGTGGGCTTGAGCGACCTCACCAGCCTGCATCTCGGTCTGCTCAAGCATGCCAAGGCCGTCACCTGGGCCGGCCCGATGGCCTGCGAGGACTTCGGCCGCACCGACGAGGACGGCGGTGTGGATGACGTTACCCAGGACTGCTTCCTGGAGGCCATGCACGGCGAACTGGAGGCCATCGGCTTCCGCACCGAGGCCGGCTTCGACGGCCTGGAGGCCCGCGGGACGCTGTGGGGCGGCAACCTCAGCATCGTGAACTCGCTGCTCGGCACGCCGCATTTCCCGCGCGTCAAGGGCGGGATCCTCTTCCTCGAGGACGTCAACGAGCACCCCTACCGGGTCGAGCGCAGCCTGTTGCAGCTGCAGCAGGCAGGCCTCCTGGATGAGCAGAAGGCGGTCATCCTGGGCGACTTCAGCGCTTGGAAGAAGTCGCCGCTGGACCGCGGCTACACGCTCAAGAGTGCCGTCGAGGCCGTCCGCTCGCGCACGAAGACGCCCATCCTGACCGGGCTGCCCTTCGGCCATGTCCCGACCAAGGTCTGCCTGCCCGTGGGGCATCGCGTGGACCTCGTCGTCCAGGGCCGCGACGTGATCGCTGCCTGGGGGCACTGAGCCCCGGGCCGGGGCGGGGCGGGGCCATGGCGCCCCGACGTCCGGGCGCCCGCACAAGAACAAAGGCCCTGATGTCGCCATCAGGGCCTTTTTTTTGGGGCTCTCCCACCGAAGCGGGAGAGCAGGGGGCGTCAAGCCTTGATCAGAACTTGTGGTTGTACTGTGCCGAGAAGGTCACAGCACGGGGAGCCGTGTAGTTCTGTTCCATCTGGTACAGGGCGCTGCGGGCGCCGCTGGCCGAGTTGTAGGCTTCGTTGACGGCCGTGATGGTCTGCTTGTCGAACACGTTGAAGACTTCCGCCTTCAGCGTCAGGCCCTTCAGCCAGCTGGGCTTGTACATCAGAGCCACGTCGAGGCGGGTCTCCCACGGCAGGAAGCCCAGGCCACCGCGGCCAGGAGCGTCCTTGCAGACGTAGAAGATGGAGCCATAGCCCGAGCTCAGGTGTGCCGGATCCTGGTCGACAGGCAGCGTGGCCGAGCACGAACGGGGACGGCCGGAGGCGAGCAGGGCATTGCCGGAGACCGAGAACTGGTCGCTCAGCTCATACACACCCATGGCCTTGATCTGGTGGCGGCGCATGTTGGGCAGGGGGCCGCTGCCGTTGATCATGATCTCGGGGAAGTCCCACACCGAGGTGAAGCCGACGTCAGCCTGACCGTTGTCAGACTTCTGCTGGCCTTCGGTGTTGCCGGTGCTCTTGGCCAGGGTGTAGGTCACCTTGCCGTACCAGCCGTTGCGCATCGGGTGTTCCAGCGAGAAGTCCAGCGCCATGTAGTTGCGCTTCAGACCTTCGGGGAAGCCCCACTCGCTCCACTTGATGGCCACTTCCTTCATGGTCTGGACGGTCTTGCCGTTGACCACGGTCTCGCCCACGGGGACGATGAAGGTGTTGTCCTGGCCCGGGTTGAACAGGCTGCCACCCCAGTTGCCGGCGAAGTAGTCGTACTCGGCGGCCGTCATGTGGCTCTTGAACGGACGGGTGTCGGACACGTCGTCGATCGAGCTGACCAGCTTGCGGTAGTTGAAGCGCATGCCGGCGACGTACTCGGAGCCCAGGGCCTTCTCGAAGCCGATGGCGAACTCGTCCTGCGTGTTGGAGCGGATGTCCTTCGAGGCGATCACGCGGGCGTCCGGCGGCACGCCGTACTCGTTGTTGGGCGAGTAGACATTGCCGATGGAGACCTTGCCTTGCGGAGCGCCCGTGACGGGATCCACGCCGGTGTAGGTGTAGAAGTTCTGCGTGTTCAGCGAACCGCCGGCGAAACGCACGGCCAGGTTGGCCGGGATCTGCAGGTGGTAGCGACCCGCCGTGCCGTACACCTTCATGCTGGCGTCGCCATTGACGTCCCACGTAGCCGAGAAGCGGGGAGCCAGCTGGCGCTTCTTCTCGATGATGGTCTCGCCAAGGGAGTTCAGGTTGGTGAACTGCTCGTTGCGCAGGCCGAAGACCAGTTGCAGGTCCTTGGTGGCCTGGTAGCGATCTTCGATGTACTGGGCGGCCTGCTTGACTTCAGGCGTGGCGCCTTGCAGCAGGTGGTTCTCGCTGACGTAGTAGCCGAGCTTGCCCAGGGGGCTGCCGGTCGAGGCCGGGGATGCGGTCATGCCGGAGCTCACCTCGTTCGGATTGTCCGAACGCAGGTAGGTGTAGCTGCCGCCACCCGCTGCGGAGTTGCCGTTGGCTGCCTTGATGTGGTTGGAGTCGATACCGGCGCGGACCGTGTGACGGTCGTTGATGCGGTACTCGACGTCGAGGCGGTAGCCGGTGTTCTCGTCGTGGGCATCGTCACGCAGCAGGTTGGACGTGAAGCCCTGGACCTGCGACGGGGTGTAGTTGATGCCCGGGGCGCGAGCGTCCACGGCGGCGTTCACCGGATACAGGCCCGGGATGTAGTTCAGCGGGCTCTGGACGCGAACGGTCTTGCTCTTGCCGGCCAGGGCCTGGACGGTCAGGTCATCGGTGATGTAACCGGTGTACTTGATGATGTCCAGGTTGGCGCCCTGCGGAGCCGACATGGCGGCACCCGTGGCGCTCAGGAACGGCACGCCGGCGGCGTAGTTCTCGAAGTCGGCGCCACCGCCCAGCACGTCGTTGCGCTTGAGGGTCTTGTAGTCGAAACCGAAGTAGCGGTCCTTCGACTTCACCGTGTCACGGATGCCCGTGTACTCCAGGTGATGGTTGTCGGAGATGTTCCAGTCCAGCTTCAGGAAGGAGCGGGGGGTGGTGCGGGTCTGTTCCAGCCAACCCGTCTTGCCGGCGTCCACGCTGTTGGAGGCCAGGCGGGTGCCTTCATGCGTCATCTCCGTCCGCTCAGCGGCGAAGTAGAACATCAGCTTGTCCTTGATGATCGGACCCGCGATGGAGGCGGTCAGGCGCTTCTCGTCGTAGCTGTCATCGCCGTTGTAGAAGAACAGCGTGCCGTCGGTGGCCGGGAATGCGCCGGTGTTGCCGTAGCGGATGTCGCGCTGCTTGGCGCGCAGAGCCTTGGGCGACCAGGAGGCGCCGACACCGACTTCCCAGTCGTTCGAGCCCGACTTGGTGTTGATGTTGATCACGCCGCCGGTCGAGCGGCCGAATTCGGCACCGTAACCGCCGGTGATCACGTTGGTCGAGGCGATCGCGCCGAAGGGCAGCGACGAGTAGCCGACCTGGAACATGCCGTTCGTGGCCGTGAAACCGTTGATGTAGATCGCGTTTTCCGACGAGCCGGAACCGCCGAAGCTGGCGGCGTTGTTGCCGTAGCGGAAGTCGGCGCGGGTCGTGGCGGGGGCGAGCTGCACCACGGCGGCCACGTTTTCCTGCACCGGCAGGCGGGCGATGTCCTTCGAGGTGAAGGTGGCGCCGCTGTTGGAGCGGGACACGTCGATGACCTGGCGGCGGCCAGTCACTTCCACGGTTTGCAGGGCGGCGGTGGTGGCGGCGCTGAACTTCAGTTCGAAACCTTGGCCGGCCACGAGCTCGATGGTGTCGGTCGAGGTGACCTTGCCGTCGACGATCAGCTGGGCACGGTAGGTGCCGGGGGGCAGGGACGAGGCCTGGAACTGGCCCTTGGCGTCCGGCGTGACGGCGCGCTTGGCACCGGTCGCCACGTTCTCCAGCTGGATGGTGGTGCCGGGCTTGGCGACGACCACACCGTAGACCGTGCTGTTGGTGGTGGACTGGGCGTAGACGGCGCTAGACGCCACCATGAGGCCCACAGCAACTGCAACCGCTGACCGACGTGCAAAGGTCAGGGAGCCTTCATTCACTCGAACTGTCATAGGAAAACCCTCATTTGTTAGGAAGACTGCATTCAGTCTTGACTTGACTCACCGTGACGACCTTCGTGAGGCGCGTGGTTGGCGCGGCAAGCAGAAACTGCGTGGGCGATTTTCAGAACTTTGGAGAGGGGGCCCCTTAGGGTTAGCCCATGATGTGCGAGCGCAGCAAACCTGGGCGCCTTCAAGCAGCTCCGTTCAAAGTGCTGCCAAGCTTCTGTCAGCGCTGAGTATTTGTGCGCTACGGAGATCATCTGGGGCCATGACGCATGGCATCTCCATGACGAATGGCTGCGCGTATACCCTTGTGATTGGTGAGCAACAAAGCGTCGTGGCAGGTACTGTCCAAGTGCAAACGCCCCTCGGGGGCCCCGCTGGGTGCGCGACCGGCGCCGATGCATTACGATGGGACCAGTAGAATACCGGTTGATGCGGCGCCGGTCGGCTGCGTCCAAGCACAGAAGGCGTCTTGAAAGCTCGGGGTAAGCCCGAACCGGTCTAGAGAGGGCTCTCGCGTATCATTTCGCCTCTGCTGCATGGCCGCGGAGTTCTGCGCGCGCGTCCCGAGGCGTGCCCGGAACTATTGGGCATGTCGGTAACCCGCTTGAAGTCAGACCTGTGTCGCTTGCTGCTACATTGCCGGTCCTGCGTCGAGTGAAGGGTGGTTGCTTTGGAGACTGGGCATCCACCTGCGTAGAAGGGGTCGCTTCACGGGGCGTCCTTTTTTGTTGTGCCGCCTTGAGCGGTACGTGTTGCTGAGTTTTTCGAAGTCTTTTGAAGGAGCGCGCATGAACTTTGCGCAGGAGAACAACAGTTCGTCGCGGCTGACGGGCTTTGGCGTCGTGGTGGTAGTCCACGTGCTGATGGCCTACGCCCTGGCGAGCGGGTTGGCGAAGAAGGTGGTCCAGGCCATCGCGCCGATCGAGACCAAGGTCATTGAAGAGGTGAAGAAGCCGCCGCCTCCCGTCGAGAAGGTGGTCCCGCCGCCTCCTGACATGAAGGCTCCGCCGCCTCCGTTCATTCCGCCTCCTGAAGTCCAGGTGACGGCTCCGGCGCCCCCGGCCCCGATCCAGATGCAGAGCTCTGATCGCCCGCCCGCGACCGAAGTGCGCCCGACGCCGCAGCCTACGCCGGCACCGCCCGCACCGAAGCCTGCCGTGACCGGTCCCAAGACCGCTGCCATGGTCTGCACCAAGATGGGCAAGCCGGAAGTGCCGTCGGTGAACTGGTCTGGCCGTGCTGAATTCAAGGCCACGGCCACGGTGAAGGCCGGCCGCGTGGTCGGCGTCGAACTGACCGTCATCAAGGCGGCGAGCGATCGCAAGGCGCAGCGCGCCATGCAGAACGCCATTTCCCAGGCACTGGCAGATACCTACGAGTGCCCTGGCGATCACGTGTTCGAACAGGACTTCGTGTTCAACATCGACTGATGAATCCGGGCCGCACGCCCGGTTCTCGACACAAGAAGGGGCTGGCACCTGGCCCCACTTTCTCAACTGAACTTCAGTTTTCTTTGCGTAGGAGTTGACTCCATGATCTCTCGTATCTCCGCCTTGATCGCGGCAATCGCAGTTGCTGCGACCCTGGCCGTGTCGCCGATGGTTGCTCATGCCCAGGACCAGAAGCCTGCCGAGCAAACCGCAGCTCCTGCTGAAGCCGCCGCTCCCGCTCCTGCCGCTCCCGTGACTGAAAAGTCCACCGAGAACCCCTACAGCCTGGGCAACATCGTCGCCCACGGCAACGTGGTCGACCAGATGGTCCTGGCCATCCTGGCTGTGATGTCCATGGGTTCCTGGTACATCCTCTTCACCAAGCTGTGGGACACCTCCAAGCTGGCCAAGGAAGCCAAGGAAGCTCGCGCCACCTTCTTCAAGAAGGCCAGCCTGCAAGACGGCATCAAGACCCTGAGCGAGACCGGCGCCATGCGCTACATCGCCCAGAGCGCCGTCGAAGCCTCTGACCACCACGAAGGTGCCCTGACCGAGAACATCGATCACAACACCTGGGTGACCATGAACGTCGAACGCGCCGTCGGCGAAGTCAACACCCGTCTGCAAGGCGGCCTGGGCTTCCTGGCGACCGTGGGCTCGACCTCTCCCTTCATCGGCCTGTTCGGTACCGTGTGGGGCATTCTGCAGGCCCTGACCCAGATCGGCGTGGCTGGCCAAGCTTCGATCGACAAGGTCGCCGGCCCCGTGGGCGCCGCCCTGATCATGACCGCCATCGGTCTGGCCGTCGCTGTGCCTGCCGTGCTGGGCTACAACTGGCTGGTGAACCGCAACAAGGCCGTGATGTCGCAAGTGCGCGCCTTCGCTTCCGACCTGCATGGCGTCCTGATGGGCAGCCGTCAAGTCAAGCGCTAATCCAATTCATCCCGGAGTTCCATCATGGGAATGAACGTCGGATCCTCCTCCGGCGATGATGAAGTGGTCTCGACCATCAACACCACGCCCCTCGTGGACGTGATGTTGGTGCTCTTGATCATCTTTCTGATCACCGTTCCGGTGGTCACGCAATCGGTGACGCTTTCCTTGCCCAAGGAAACGAACCTGGTTCGCGTCACCAAGCCGGAGAACATCGAAATCGCGGTTACCAAGGATGGCGACATCTACTGGGCAACCGCCAACGTGCCGGACACGGATGCTCTCTTCGAGCGTCTGAAGAAGGTGGCCGTGCTGAATCCTCAGCCTGAGGTGCACATTCGTGGCGACGAAAAGGCTCGTTACGAATCCGTTGGTAAGGTGATCTACACCTGCCAGCGTGCCGGCATCATGAAGATCAGCTTCATCACCGAGCCGCCTGCGCGCGGTGGTTGAGGCAGGAGCACAGCATGGGAATGAATGTTGGTAGTTCGTCCAGCGGGGACGAAGCCGATGTGATGATGGATGTCAACACCACGCCTCTGATTGACGTGATGTTGGTGCTGCTGGTGATGCTGATCATCACCATCCCGATCCAGCTGCACTCGGTGAACATGAACATGCCGAACGGCGCACCGCCTCCGACGGAAGTGAAGGAGCCGGTGGTGGTCGAGATCTTCATCGACTTCGACGGCACCGTTCTGTGGAACAACGAGCAGATCGACAAGAACCAGCTGGAGGCTCGCTTGATCGAGGCCGCCAAGCCGGGTCCCGATCAGCCCGAAGTCCACATCAAGCCGAACAAGCTGGTGGACTATGGCCGCGTGGCCATGGTGCTGGCAGCCGCTCAACGCCTCGGTGTGACCAAGATGGGCATCGTCGGCAACGAGCAGTTCGTCAAGTAAAACTTGCGTAGACTTCATGGACGCGCTGTCCGCAAGGGCCGCGCGTCTTTTCACGTCAGGAGATGAAACAATGAAAATCAAGGCACTGGCCACGGCCGCCGTCGGCGCCATGGCTCTGGTTCTGGGTGCCGGCCCCCAGGGAGAGATCGGTTTTTCCCAGGCGAGTGCGCAGTCGGAAGGCGTGCGCCCCGAGATCGGCAAGCCTCTGAAGGAGGCGGGCGCCCTGATCAAGGCCGGCAAGTACAAGGAAGCGCTGGGCAAGGTGCGGGACGCCGAGGCGGTGTCCGGCCGTACCGCCAGCGAGAACTACCAGCTGGAATACATGCGTGTCGCCGCCGCTTCGGGCGCATCCGACACCGACTCCATGGTCAAGGGCTTCGAGGCCCTGAAGGCCAGCGGCAAGCTCGGCGCTGCCGACCAGCTGCGCATGATCGAGTCGATCGCCGGCACCTACCTGCGCAACCGTGACCACGCCAAGGCGCTGACCTGGGCGCAACGCTACTTCAAGGAAGGCGGCACCAGCGCCACCATGAAGGAAGTGCTGTCGCAGGCGCAGTATCTGTCGGGTGACATGGTCTCCATCATCAAGGAGACCAGCGAAGAAGTGGCCGCCGATGAGCGCGCCGGCCGCACGCCTTCGCAGAACAAGCTGAACCTGCTGCTGAACGCCGCCATGAAGGCCAAGGACAGCAACACCGAGGCCTCGGCCCTCGAGAAGCTGCTGACCTACTACCCCCGCAAGGAACTGTGGGCGGACGTCCTGAGCCGCGTGCAGCAGAAGCCCAGCTTCTCTGACCGCTTCTCGCTGGACATCTACCGCCTGAAGCTGGCCACCGGCAACTTCAAGGATGCCAACGACTACATGGAGTCGGCTCAGCTGGCCGTGCAGGCCGGTTTCCCTGACGAAGGCAAGCAGATCATCGACAAGGGCTTCGCTGCCGGCACGCTGGGCCAGGGCAACGAAGGCGCTCGTCACAAGCGTCTGCAGGACCTGATCGTCAAGAAGGTGGCCGAGGCCAAGGCCGGTGCTGCCGCTGCCGAGAAGGAAGCCCAGGATGCCAAGGACGGCAACGCCCTGGTGACGCTGGGCCTGGCCTACGCCTTCCGCGGCGAAGGTGCCAAGGGTGCCAAGCTGATCGAGCAGGGTATTGCCAAGGGCAACCTGAAGCGCCCGGAAGACGCCAAGCTCTACCAGGGCCTGGCCTACTTCCAGGGTGGCGACGTGACCAAGGCCCAGGCGGCCTGGCGCTCGGTCAAGGGCACCGATGGCGTCCAGGACATGGCGCGCCTGTGGAGCGTCTACGCTCGCGGCGCCAAGCGCTGATTGAGACCTCGCGTCCCATGAGAAACGGCCCCTCGGGGCCGTTTTTTCTTGTCTGCCGTCGCCCGCCTGCACCGGGTGGTGCGGGCGGGAGGGCGGTCCTCAGCGCGGGGCCAGGCGGATGGCACCGTCCAGGCGGATCACCTCGCCATTGAGCATGTCGTTCGTGACGATCTGGTGCACCAGCTTGGCGTAGTCGTCCGGGCGGCCCAGGCGCGAGGGGAAGGGCACGCTGGCGGCCAGGGCGTCCTGCACTTCCTGGGGCATGCCGAAGAGCATGGGCGTGCCGAAGATGCCGGGGGCGATGGTCATGTTGCGGATGCCATTGCGGGCCAGGTCGCGGGCGATGGGCAGGGTCATGCCCACGATGCCGCCCTTGGATGCCGCATACGCCGCTTGGCCGATCTGGCCGTCATAGGCGGCCACCGAGGCGGTGGAGATCATCACGCCGCGCTCGCCGGTCGCCTCCGGCTCGTTCTTGCACATGGCTTCCGAGGCCAGGCGGATCATGTTGAAGCTGCCGACCAGGTTCACGTTGATGACCTTCTGGAACAGCGACAGGGCGTGGGCGCCGTCCTTGCCGACCGTCTTGGCGGCCGGGGCGATGCCGGCGCAGTTCACCAGGCCCATCAGCTTGCCCAGGCTCACGGCCTTGGCCACGACGGCCTGCGCGTCGGCTTCCTGGCTCACATCGGCCTTCACGAAGGCGCCGCCCAGCTCGGCGGCCAGGGCCTCACCCTTTTCCACGTTCAGGTCGGCGATCACGACCTTGCCGCCTTCACGGGCCAGCATGCGGGCCGTGCCCTCGCCCAGACCCGATGCGCCGCCGGTGACGATGAAAACCTTGTTTGCGATGTCCATGCTTGTTGTCTCCTGAACAACTGACGTTAACGTAAACGTCAATTCTCCCGCAAAAGAAAAGCCGCTGAACAGCGGCTTGGGAGGATTTTTGTGACGCGGGTCAGGCCGACAGGGCCGCCATGGCGCGGCTGGTGATCTCGTCGACGGAGCCCATGCCTTCGATGCGGCGGTACTTCGGGGCCTGGGCGTCGCCCTGGGCGGCCCAGCTCGAGTAGTAGTCCACCAGCGGGCGCGTCTGGGCCGAGTAGACCTCCAGGCGCTTCTGGACGGTCTCTTCCTTGTCGTCGTCACGCTGGATGAGGTCTTCGCCCGTGGCGTCGTCCTTGCCTTCCACCTTGGGCGGATTGAACTTGACGTGGTAGGTGCGGCCCGAGGCCACGTGCACCCGGCGGCCGCTCATGCGCTCGATGATGGCCTCGAAGGGCACGTCGATTTCCAGCACATAGTCCAGCTTCACGCCGGCAGCCTTCATGGCATCGGCCTGGGGGATGGTGCGGGGGAAGCCGTCGAAGAGGAAGCCCTGGGCGCAGTCCGGCTGGGCGATGCGCTCCTTCACGAGGCCGATGATGATGTCATCGCTCACGAGGCCGCCAGCGTCCATGACCTTCTTGGCGGCCAGACCCATCTCGGTGCCGGCCTTGATCGCGGCGCGCAGCATGTCGCCGGTGGAGATCTGGGGGATGCCGAATTTCTGGCAGATGAAGGCGGCTTGGGTGCCTTTGCCAGCGCCGGGGGCGCCGAGAAGAATCAGTCGCATGGGGGTCCTCAATACTCAAGGGGGCGCACCTGCCCGGTGCTCCGACAAACTGCCGGGGAGAATATCACGCGCCAGCCTTCGCCTGGCTGACGGGCTCCCGGCTGTTCATGCGGTGTAACCCGAGGTTTCCGGCAAGGCTTGCTTGCGCTAGACAGAGGCCGGGACGCGCCTCTTTGCCGAGGCCCCGCGACGTCAACCGCGCTCAGCGCGCGGCATCGGCGGCCAACTGCGCCCGCACCCGCGCCAGGTCTTCCGGGGTGTCGACGCCCGGTCCCGGCCGCGTGTCGCTCACGTGCACGGCAATGCGCTCGCCATGCCACAGCACCCGGAGCTGCTCCAGGGCCTCGATCTGCTCCAGCGGGCTTTGCGCCAGCTGCGGGAAGCGCCGCAGGAAGCCGGCGCGGTAGCCATACAGCCCCACATGCCGCAGCACCGCCCCGGGGTAGGGCTGGGCACCGCCGCCGGGCGCGTCGCGCCACCAGGGCAGCGGTGCGCGCGAGAAGTACAGCGCATGGCCCGCCGCGTCGCAGACCAGCTTGACGACATTGGGGTTGGCGAACTCCTCGGCGCTGTCGATGCCGTGGGCCACGGTGCTCATCGCACAGTGCGGGCGGCTCAGGAGCAGCTCGGCACAGGCGCGGATCATGGCGGGGTCGATCAGGGGCTCGTCGCCCTGCACGTTCAGCACGACGGCGTCGTCCGCCAGCGCCAGCAACTCCACGGCCTCGGCCAGGCGGTCGCTGCCGCTGGGGTGGTCCGCGCGCGTGAGCAGGGCACGCACGCCATGGGCCTCGCAGGCGGCCTGCACGTCGGCGGCGTCGGTCGCGACGACCACCTGCAGGGCCCCCGCCATCGCCGCCCGCTGGGCCACGCGCACGATCATCGGCAGGCCGGCCAGGTCGGCCAGCGGCTTGTTCGGCAGGCGCGTGGAGGCCAGGCGGGCCGGGATGACGATGTGGAAGCTCATGCCGGCTCGGCGGGCTGCGCGCCCGGGCTGGCGGCGTCCAGCGAACGTGCCTCGTTCTCCAGCATCACGGGGATGCCGTCCCGGATGGGGAAGGCCAGGCGGTCGGCGTGGCAGACCAGCTCGCGGCGATCGCCCTCGCGCACGTGTTCCAGGGGGCCCTTGCAGATCGGGCAGACCAGCATTTCCAGCAGTCGCGTGTCCATGTTCAGCGGAGCAGGGCCTCGATGCGGGTGCACAGGGCCTGCTCGAAAGCAATCTCGGGCCTGAAGTCTAGCGCCACCACCCACACCTCCGTGGTGCCGATGCGATCCGGGGAGAGCTTCACAGCATCTTTTTCGGTGAGCACCACCGTCGGGCTGCCCGCCGGCCAGGGCAGGGGGGTGAAGTCGTGGTGGTCTGGCAGTGGCAGCGGGCGGATGTCCAGGCCTTCGGCCCGCAGCATGTCGAAGAAGGGCGTCGGCCGCGCGAGGCCCGCGCAGGCGAGCAGGGGCCGGCCGCGCAGGGCCTGGAGGGCGTCGAGGCGGGCGGGCTGCCCCTGCCACCAATCCTGCAGCCGTACGGCACCCGCGAGGCGGCGGGTGCCCACGAAGCCGGGATGCGCCGTGGTGACGCGTCCGGCGCTGTAGAGCACCAGCGTGTCATCACGGCTGCCGGGTGGGGCGGGCAGGGGGCCGGGCTGGCGCAGCGGTCCGGCCGGCAGCAGGCGGCCATTGGCGAGGCCGCGGTCGTCGATGACGACGATGCTCAGCTGGCGCGGCAGGCGCCAGTGCTGCAGGCCGTCGTCGGCGACGAGGAGGTCCAGCGCCGGGTGGGCCGCCAGCAGCGCTTCGGCCGCCGCGATGCGGTCACGCCCGACGGCGACCGGGCAGCGGCTTCGAAGATGGATCAGCAGCGGCTCGTCCCCGACATCCGCCGCGAGGCTGTCCGGGCGAACGAGCAGGGTCCGTGCGTCATCCCGGCGGCCGTAGCCTCGGGACACGACACCCGCGCGCCAGCCGTGCCGGGTGAGGAGTTCCAGCAGCGCCAGCGTGGCGGGCGTCTTGCCGGCGCCGCCGACAATCCAGTTGCCGACGACGATCACGGGGCGCGGCAGCGGCGTGCTGCGGCGACGCCCGGTCCGGTAGGCCCAGACGCGCAGCTTCAGCAGGGCCGCGTGCAGCGCTCCCAGCGGGCGCAGGCATTGCGCGAGGGCATCGTCGGTCGCCCAGGCGCGTTGCAGCCGCTCCTGCCAGCTCATGGAATCGAGGCTCCGCGAGCGCGCTCAGGCGCTCAATTGCCGCTCGTGCCCTGGGCCGCGAAGGTCAGGCGGGCGAGCCCCACCCGGCGAGCGGCGTCCATCACATTCATGACGGACTGGTGGGCGGCGGCGGCATCGGCGGACACGGTGATCGTGGTCTCGGGGTCCACGCCGTTGCTGCCCTGGGCGGCCTGCGCCAGGGCGGCGGCCAGGATGTCCACCGAGCGGCCCTCGATGAGCTGGCGGTTGATGGCGTAGTGCCCGTCGGCCGAGATGGCGACGATGATCTCTTTCGGGCGATCCTTCAGCGGGTCGGCGCTGGCGGTCGGCAGGGTGATCTGCAGCTCGGTGAACTTCGAGTAGCTGGTGGACAGCATCAGGAAGATCAGGATCACCAGCAGCACATCGATGAAGGGGATCAGGTTGATCTCGGGCTCCTCGCCCTGACGCTGGCGGAATTTCATCGCGAGCCGCCCTGCGTCAGGCGCATGAGGTGGCCCAGCAGCGCATCGCAGGACTCCTCCATCTCGAGCACATAGGCTTCGATGCGGCCGCGGAAATAGCGGTAGAACATCAGCGAGGGGATGGCGATGATCAGGCCGAAGGCGGTGTTGTAGAGCGCGATCGAGATGCCGTGGGCAAGCTGGGCAGGGTTGTTGCCGCTCGGGCCCTGGCTGCCGAAGATCTCGATCATGCCGACCACGGTGCCCAGCAGGCCCAGCAGCGGCGCGGCCGTGGCGATGGTGCCCAGCGTGTTGAGGTAGCGCTCGAGCTGGTGGATGGCGCCGCGGCCGGCCAGCTCGAAGGTCAGGCGAAGCTTCGGCTCGGGAATGCGAGGCTCGAGCACGCAGGCCCGCAGGCCGGTGGCCAGGACCTGGCCGAGCAGGGAGCTGTCGGAGAGCTTGTTCACGACGTCAGCGGGCGGGATCTGCTGCTGCGTGACGGCGATCACCTCCTCGACGAGCTTGGGCGGGGCGATGCGCTGCGGGCGCAGGCTGGCCAGGCGCTCGATGATCAAGGCCATGGCGACGATGGAACACAGAAGCAAGGGCCAGATCGGCCAGCCAGCGGCTTGTATGATCGAAAACAAAGGCTACCCCTCGGCGGTTTCGCAGGTCTGCAGCACGGACGCTGCGCGCGGGATTATGGCGCGAAGCCACCCCGCCCGGACCCAGGTTTGCAAGTAGACGTGAGAGCCGCGCTCCCGTAAAGCGGCACCGACCCGCCGGCAGGCGCGGTGCTCGCGCCGGCCGGTTCAGGCGCCCGTGGCGCGGGCCGGCAAGTCATCCACCGAGCCTGTGGATAACTTTGTGGGCAAGCTGTCAGCCGGTGTCGCCAGGGCCCGTCAAATCGAGGCCTGGCTCAGATTGCTGCATTTTTGAGCAGGAAAAAGGTGTTGAAAAACAAGCGTTTATGTGTCTGTGACGCAGGCATGACGGGGTGGATGGGCCGCAAAGCCTTGATTGGCGCGGCTGTGGAGTTCTGGACCCGCATGGATACTGGGCTGGCGCATGGATGAGGGCTTCAAACCCGCATCGGCACGGCTCACGTGGTCGGTCGCAGGGCTCGTCCGCGCCATCGGCGACAGCCTCGCCAGCCGCTTCGCCAGCGTGACCGTGGAGGGGGAGCTCTCGGGCTTCACCCGCGCCGCGAGCGGCCACTGCTACTTCAGCCTGAAGGACGCCGACGGCGGCAATGCGCTGCTGCGCTGTGCGCTGTTCCGCCGCACCGCAGCGATGCTCGACTTCCAGCCGGCCGACGGCCAGCGGGTGCAGATCCGTGGCCGGGTGGCCCTGTACGAACCGCGGGGCGACCTGCAGTTCGTGGCGGAGTCCATGCGCCGCGCTGGCGCCGGGGCGCTGTACGAGCAGTTCCTGCGGCTCAAGGCGCGCCTGGAGGCGGAAGGTCTCTTCGATGCGGACCGCAAGCGCGAGCTGCCGGCCTTCCCCCGCCGCATCGGGGTGATCACCTCGACCGCCGGTGCGGCCCTGCACGATGTGCTGACCGCCTTGGAGCGCCGGGCGCCGCATGTGGAGGTCTTCGTGTACCCGAGTCTTGTGCAGGGTGCGGATGCACCGGCCAGCGTGATGGCCGCACTGGCCCAGGCCAATGCGCGCCGTGACGCCGAAGTGCTCATCGTGTGCCGGGGCGGCGGATCGCTGGAGGACCTGTGGGCCTTCAACGACGAGCGCCTAGTCCGGGCGATGGCGGCCAGCGCGCTGCCGGTCATCGCGGGCATCGGCCATGAAACCGACATCACCCTGGCCGACCTGGCCGCGGACCTGCGCGCCCCGACCCCCACGGCCGCGGCTGAGCTGGCCGCACCCTCGCGCCAGGAGTGCCTGGGGCAGCTCGCGCATCTGCAGCATCTCCTGCAGCGTCGCGTGCACCGGGAGCTGGACACCGCGGCGCAGCGCCTGGACCGTGTCGCCCTGCGCCTGGCGCGGCCGGCCGAGGGCCTGGCGCGCCAGCGGCGGCAGGTGGCCCTGCTGGCGCAGCGCTGGGGGCAGGTCCTGCCGCGCTGGCAGGCACTGCAGGCGCAGCGCCTGGAGCACCTGGCCCAGCGCCACCGCACGAGCGCGCCGCAGCTGTTGCGCGCGGGTGGCCAGCGGCTGGACGGCCTGGCGGCCCGGCTGGCGGCCCTGGACCCCCAGCAGGTGCTGGCCCGCGGCTATGCCTGGCTGGACGATGGCCAGGGCCGGGCGCTGACGTCGGTCAACCAGCTGCAGGCCGGCCAGACGCTGCGCGCGGTGCTGGCCGACGGGGAGGCGGCGATGGCCGTCCTGAGCCTGGGAAGCGCGGGCGCCGAGGCCCCGCCTGCCGCGCCTGCCGCGCCTGCACGCAAGACGGCGGCCCGGCGCCCCCGCAAATCCGCCGAAGGCTGAGGCAGATCAAAGCGCCTGGATCCCCCAGGGTCTTGGCGGCTCTGCCTACAATGCCCCGGCACCGCGTGCGGCGGCCCGTCGCCGCGCCTGGATTTCGTCTCGCGGGCCCTGGCACCCTGTCAGGCCACGGACCCTTCCACCATCGACAACGAGAGGACCCACCATGGAACACACCCTGCCCGCCTTGCCCTATGCCAAGGACGCCCTGGCTCCCCACTACAGCGCCGAGACGCTGGAGTTCCACCACGGCAAGCATCACAACGCCTACGTGGTGAACCTGAACAATCTGCAGAAGGGCACCGAGTTCGAGAGCAAGACGCTGGAAGAGATCGTCAAGACCTCCAGCGGCGGCATCTACAACAACGCCGCCCAGATCTGGAACCACACCTTCTTCTGGAACTGCATGAAGCCCAACGGCGGCGGCGCTCCCACCGGCGCGCTGGCCGAGGCCATCAACGCCAAGTGGGGCAGCTACGACGCCTTCAAGGAAGCCTTCGTGAAGAGCGCCGTCGGCAACTTCGGTTCCGGCTGGACCTGGCTGGTCAAGAAGGCCGATGGCAGCGTGGACATCGTCAACACCGGTGCCGCCGGCACGCCGCTGACCACCGCCGACAAGGCCCTGCTGACCGTCGACGTGTGGGAACACGCCTACTACATCGACTACCGCAACCTGCGCCAGAAGTTCGTCGAGACCTTCCTGTCCAATCTGGTGAACTGGGAGTTCGCTCAGGCCAACTTCGCCTGAGCCCCGCGCTATGGCGCGTGGGCGGCAGCGATGTCGCCTCCGTGCCGCCTCAGTGAAAGACCGGCCCCGTGCCGGTCTTTTTTCTTGCCCGCAGGCGGCACAATCGACGCCTTCCCCTGCAGTAGATGGTGTGCGATGCGAGTGCTCCTGGTCGAAGACGATGCCGCCCTGGGCCTGGGCGTGGCCCGGGCGCTGGAGCGCGAAGGCTGGCAGGTGGACCTGCTCCAGGAGGGGCGCGCGGCTCTGGCGCCGGGTCTGATGGGGCAATTCGACCTGGCGGTGCTGGACCTCGGCCTGCCGGGGGTCGATGGCATGACCGTGCTGCGCGAGTGGCGCTCCCAGGGCCTCAAGTTGCCGGTGCTGCTGCTGACGGCCCGCGATGAACTGGCGGACCGCGTGAGCGGCCTCAACGCCGGTGCGGACGACTACCTCGTCAAGCCCTTCGACCTGAGCGAGCTCATCGCCCGGCTGCGGGCCCTCAAGCGCCGCGCCGAGGGGCGCACGAGCGACTGCCTGGTGCTGGGGGCGCTGAGCCTGGACCTGGCGCACAAGGAACTGAGCCACAAGGGCGAGATCGTGCGGCTGAGCCCGCGCGAGTACGCCCTCACGGAGATGCTGATGCAGCGCCCGGGCCGCGTGGTCAGCAAGGACGCCATCGTGGCGCGCCTCTCCAGCTGGGAGTCCGACTTCAGCGAGAACTCGGTCGAGGTCTACGTCTGCCGGCTGCGCAAGCGCTTCGTCGAGCTGGGCGTGGCCATCCGCACGGTGCGGGGCTTTGGCTATGCCATCGACCAGGCGCAGCCGGGAGAGACCGTCGGTGCAGACGGCTGAGGGCGCGCTGCCGGCCGGTCCGCGGCGTGCGCGCAGCCTGCGGGCCCAGCTGCTGCGACCGTTGGCCTGGATCTGGTCCCTGGGGCTTGCGGTGGCAGCTTTCGGCGCCTACGAGCTGGCCGTCGTGGCGGGGGATGCTGCCTTCGACCGCGGCCTGCAGGACTCCGCCACGGCGCTGGCCGGCAAGGTCGTCTGGACGGACCGCGGGCCGCTGCTGGACGTCAGCCGGCAGTACTTCGAGCTGCTCACCTGGGACCAGACCGAGCTGAGCAACTATGCGATGCTGGACGAGCAGGGCCGGGTGCTGGCGGGCGACGCCGCGGTGCCGCCGCCGCTGCAGCGCGTCTCGCGCCGCGCCTTCGAGCGGCCCATGCTCTACAACGCCCGCATGGGGGACGAGCCGGTGCGTGGCGCGCTGTTCTCCATCGCCTCGCCCATGCTGGACCGGCACGTCAGCATCCTGGTCGTCGAGACGCTGCACAAGCGTCAGCGCCTGGTGCTGGACGTGCTGACGGTGATGGCCGTGCCGACGCTGGGGCTGGGCTTTCTCACGCTGTCGCTGCTGGCCTGGGGCATCCGCCGCGGCGTGGCGCCGCTGCGAGCGGTGGCGGCCGAGGTGGCCAGCCGCGAGCCGAGCGACTGGCGGCCGCTGTCCGTCCAGGGCGTGCCGGCCGAGGTGCTGCCCCTGATCGAGCGGATCAACAGCCTGCTGGCCAACGTCGAGGACGCCGTGGCCCTGCAGCGCCGCTTCGTGGCGGATGCCGCGCACCAGCTGCGAACGCCGGTGGCAGGCCTGCGGGTGCTGAGCCAGGAGCTGGGGGCGGAGCTCAGTGGCGTCGGCGGTCCCCTGGCCGGGCGGACGGCGCCGCTGCTGGACGGTCTGCAACAGTCCAGTGAGCGTATGGGCAAGCTGATCGCCCAGCTGCTGACGCTGGCCCGCGCCGAGGCGGCGCTGATGCAGCTGCAGGGCGTCGAGACCCTGGCCCTCGGGCCCCTGATCCATGAGGCCGTGGAGCCGCTGGCGCTGGAGGCCGTGCGGCGAGGGCGGGAGATCCAGCTGCAGCTCGACGAGACGCCGCAGCAGCCCATCGAGGCCCGGGCGCATCCCCTGTGGCTCGGCGAGGCGATCAGCAACGCCGTGGACAACGCCTTGCGCTATGGCGGCCGGCACATCAGGGTCCGGCTGCAGGCCGAGGAGGGCTGGGCGTGCATCCGCATCAGCGACGACGGCCCCGGCGTGCCGAGCGCCGATCTGGCGCGGCTGGGCCAGGCCTTCTGGCGCGGCGAGCGGGCGGATGTGCGGGCGCAGGATGGCACCGGCCTGGGCCTGGCGATCGCCCGGGACGTCATCCAGCGCCTCGGCGGACGGTGGGAGGCGCGCAGCCGGCCCGAGTTCGACGGCCTGGAGCTGGTCTGGCGCCTGCCGCTGGCCTGAGGGACGCGGGCCGCGGTCTGGACGCCAGGCGTACCAGCGGGACGCAAGACTGTGGCGTTCTGGCGGAATCTGGGGCTGGTCTTGACATAAGTCATGCCTCTTTGGCGTGCTTTGGCTAGATTCGTGGCTTGACGGAGTCCGCCGGATTCCGTGCCCTTCAGCCCCGAGAGCAGGACGCCCCAGCCCATGAGTGCCACGCTGAGCGCCGCCGCATTGAACCCACCTGCGGGAGCGGCCGCCACGGTGCCCGCCCCTGCGGCCGGCGCCGCCGACCCGGCGATGGCGGGCCCGTCCGCGGCCTGCGACGATGCCGCGCAACTGGACCGCTACACCGACTGGCGCGAGGAAGGCGGGCGCCGCCTCGGCCGCTCGCAGCTGCAGCTCTCCGGCATGCATTGCGCCGCCTGCGCCGGCCTCATCGAGCGCGCCCTGCTGGGACAGGCCGGCGTGCTCGAGGCCCGGGTCAACAGCGCCGCCGAACGCCTCCAGGTGCAGTGGGATCCCGCGCAGACGCAGGTGTCCCGCCTGATCCAGGCCATCGAGCGGGCAGGCTATGGGGCGGTGCCGGATCTTGCCGCGCCCGCTCGCCAGTTGCGCGAGAAGGAGCACCGCCAGGCGCTGTGGCGTCTCTTCGTTGCCAGCTTCCTGATGATGCAGGTGATGATGCTGGCCACGCCCATCTACGTCGCGGCCCCGGGTGACATGGAGCCGGACCTGCGCAATCTGCTGCAGTGGGGCGAATGGGTGCTCAGCCTGCCGGTGATGCTCTTCTCGGCCGGCCCCTTCTTCAGCGCGGCCTGGCGCCAGTTGCGCACCCGCAGCCTTGGCATGGACGTGCCGGTGGCGCTCGGTCTGCTGGTGACTTTCGTCGCCAGCACCGGCGCGGTCTTCGACCCGGCCGGCATCTTCGGCCACGAGGTCTACTTCGATTCGCTCACGATGTTCGTCAGCTTCCTGCTGGGCGGGCGCTACCTGGAGCTGCGTGCGCGGCACAAGGTCGCACGCTCGCTGGAGCTGGCGGGGGACCGCCTGCCCGAGCTGGTGCAGCGGCAGCAGCCCGACGGGCAGTTCGTCGCCGTAGGCGTCTCCGACCTGCGGGTCGGCGATCGCGTGCGCATCCTCGTGGGGCAGGCCTTCCCTGGCGACGGCGTGGTGCTCGACGGTGCCAGCGCGGCGGACGAATCCCTGCTGAGCGGCGAGTCCCTGCCGGTGAGCAAGGCCGCCGGTGATGCGCTGGTGGCCGGCAGCGTCAATCTGCAGGCGCCCGTGCTGATGGAGGTGCGCGGCCTCGGCGCCGACACGCGCTATGAGTCCATCGTCCGGCTGATGCGCAGCGCGCTCACGCAGCGGCCGTCCCAGCTGCGGCTGGCCGATCGCGCCGCCGGGCCCTTCCTGTGGGGGGTGCTGGTGCTCGCAGCCGGTGCGGCCGTCGCCTGGAGCTGGATCGATCCCTCGCGGGCCGTGTGGGTGGCGGTGTCGGTGCTGATCGTGACCTGCCCGTGCGCCCTGTCGCTGGCGGCGCCGTCGGCCTGGCTCGCGGCCACGGGCCTGCTGGCGCGCCGCGGCGTGCTGCTGTCGCGCCTGGACCTGCTGGAGACGCTGGCCCAGGTGGACACGGTGGTGATGGACAAGACGGGCACGTTGACCGAGGACCGCATGCGCCTGGGCAAGACCTGGCCCCAGGAGCCGTCGGCGTCGGATCTGGCGGTGATGCAGGCACTGGGGCGGCAGTCGCTGCATCCCTTTGCCCAGGCGGCGCTGGCGGCCTTCGAGGCGCAAGCGGATGTCGAGCTGCACGACGTCGTCGAGCATCGAGGGCAGGGCATGGAGGCCACGGACGCCCAGGGCCGGCGCTGGCGCCTGGGTGCGGGCGGCTGGGCCGCGCCGGCCTGCCCGCAGCTGCCCTCGGCCCAGCTGTTGCTGAGCTGCGACGGGCAGGCCCGGCTCGCCCTGCAGTTCGAGGAGTCGCTGCGCCCTGATGCCGTGACTGCCGTGCAGTCGTTGCAGGGGCTGGGTCTGCAGGTCGAGCTGCTGTCAGGGGACCGCCCCGAGCGCGTGGCGGCCGTGGCACAGTCCGCCGGCATCGCGCAGGCCACGGGCGGGGCCACGCCAGAGGGCAAGCTGGCGCGCGTCGAGGCGCTGCAGGCCCAGGGCCGCCGGGTGCTCATGCTGGGCGACGGCATCAACGACGCGCCGGTGCTGGCGCGGGCCGACGCCAGCATCGCGATGGGGCAGGGCGCCCTGATCGCGCGGACGCAGGCGGATGCCGTGCTGCTGTCCGGACGCCTGTCCGAGCTGGCCCGCATGCGTGCACTGGCCCTGCGCACCCGCCGCGTGATCCGCCAGAACCTGGCCTGGTCCGCCGTCTACAACGCCGCCTGCATCCCGCTGGCGCTCACGGGCTGGCTGCCGCCCTGGGCCGCGGGCATCGGCATGGCCAGCAGCTCGCTGCTGGTGATCCTCAACGCCCTGCGCCTGGCGCGGGAAAGCAAGACCTGACCCCAGGCGGTCGGGCGCATGACATGGACATTCTCTATCTGCTGATTCCGATGTCGGTGGTGCTGGTGCTGCTGATCGTCGGGGTGTTCGGCTGGGCCATCAACAGTGGCCAGCTGGACGATCTCGAGCGCGAAGGCGAGCGCATTCTGGACGATGAATCTCAGGGGGTTGATGGCGATCAAGCCATGAACAAAGTAATCCCCTAAGAATCCAGTGGTCAATCAAGTGTGAAGGAGCACGTCAATGGCAAGTGTCGCTCAGCCGGCCGGGCCGGTTTATGAGGACGGTGTCGTCAGAGCGTTTGCGCTCGCGGCCGTCCTGTGGGGCATCGTGGGCATGCTGGTGGGGGTGGTCATCGCCGCCCAGCTGGCATGGCCCGAGCTCAATCTCGGAATTCCCTGGCTCAGCTACGGCCGATTGCGGCCCCTGCACACCAACGCGGTGATCTTCGCGTTCGGTGGTTGCACGCTGTTTGCCACCTGCTACCACGTGGTGCAGCGCACCGGCCAGACACGCCTGTTCGCGCCCGGCCTGGCCTGGTTCACCTTCGTGGGCTGGCAGCTGGTCATCCTGGCCGCAGCGATCACGCTGCCGCTGGGTATCACGTCCGGCAAGGAATACGCTGAGCTCGAATGGCCCGTCGACATCCTGATCACGCTGGTCTGGGTCTCGTTCGCCATCGTGTTCTTCGGCTCCGTCGGCATCCGCAAGATCCGCCACATCTACGTGGCGAACTGGTTCTTCGGTGCCTTCATCATCGCCGTCGCCCTGCTGCATCTGGTCAACAGCGCCGCCATCCCGGTGAGCCTGTTCAAGAGCTACTCGGCCTACGCCGGTGTGCAGGACGCCATGGTGCAATGGTGGTACGGCCACAATGCCGTGGGCTTCTTCCTGACCGCAGGCTTCCTGGGGATGATGTACTACTACATCCCGAAGCAGGCCGGCCGTCCGGTGTACAGCTATCGCCTGTCGATCGTGCACTTCTGGGCCCTGATCTTCACCTACATGTGGGCGGGCCCCCACCACCTGCACTACACCGCGCTGCCCGACTGGGCGCAGTCGGTGGGCATGCTGTTCTCGCTGGTGCTGCTGGCTCCCTCCTGGGGCGGCATGATCAACGGCATCATGACCCTGTCGGGTGCCTGGCACAAGCTGCGTGACGACCCGATCCTGAAGTTCCTGATCGTGTCCCTGTCGTTCTACGGCATGTCGACCTTCGAGGGTCCGATGATGTCGATCAAGACGGTGAACGCCCTGAGCCACTACACGGACTGGACCGTCGGCCACGTGCACTCCGGTGCCCTGGGTTGGGTGGGCCTGATCTCCATGGGTTCGCTGTATCACCTGATCCCGCGCATGTTCGGCCGCACCGAGATGTACTCCAAGCGCGCCATCGAGCTGCACTTCTGGGTCGCCACGCTCGGCATCGTGCTGTACATCGCCGCGATGTGGATCGCCGGCGTGATGCAGGGCCTGATGTGGCGTGCGGTCAATCCTGACGGCACCCTGGTCTACACCTTCGTCGAAAGCGTCAAGGCGACCTATCCCTTCTACGTCATCCGTCTGTGCGGTGGCCTGCTGTACCTCGGCGGCATGCTGATCATGGCCTGGAACGTCGTGAAGACGGTCGGCGTCGGCAAGGTGCAGGCACAACCTGTCCCCGCTGTCGCGGCTCACGCCTGAGGCAAGGGAGAACTCAACATGGCTAACAACAACCACGCCGTTTCCGGTCACGAGAAGATCGAGACCAGCAACTTCCTGATGATCGTGCTGGTGCTGCTGACGGTGGTCGTCGGCGGCATCGTGGAAATCGTGCCGCTGTTCTTCCAGCGCTCGACCACCCAGGCGGTCGAAGGCCTCAAGCCCTACACCGCGCTGCAGCTGGCCGGCCGGGACGTCTACATCCGCGAGGGCTGCTACAACTGCCACTCGCAGATGATCCGTCCCTTCCGCGCCGAGACGCTGCGCTACGGCCACTACTCCGTGGCGGGCGAGTTCGTGTACGACCACCCCTTCCAGTGGGGCTCCAAGCGGACCGGTCCCGACCTGCACCGCGTGGGCGGCAAGTACAGCGACGAATGGCATCGCATCCACCTGAACAACCCGCGTGACCTGGTCCCCGAGTCCAACATGCCGGCCTATCCGTGGCTCACCAAGGCCATGGTCGATCCGGCGGACATGGCGCCCAAGATGAAGGCCCTGCGTGTGGTCGGCGTGCCTTACACCGATGACGAGATCGCCAAGGCTGGCGAGGAAGTCAAGGGCAAGACCGAGCTGGATGCCGTCGTCGCCTACCTGCAGGTGATGGGCACCGCCCTGAAGAAGTAAGGAGGCCTCTCATGGACGTCAATGACATCCGCATCGCCTTCACGCTGTTCTCCATGGTGATCTTCCTGGGCATCGTGTCCTGGGCGTTCTCCAAGCGGAACAAGCAATCCTTTGACGAGCTGGGCGGTCTGCCCCTGATGGACGATCAGGCCCCCGGCGCACTCTCCTCGCAAGGAGGCCGCAATGAGTGACTTTTTCTCCAGCGGCTGGTCGACCTTTGTCGCAGCCGCCACCATCGCAGGGCTGGTCCTGTGCCTGGTGCTGCTGATCATCGCCAGCCGTCGTCGGGTGATGGCCGACGACAACACCACCGGCCACGTCTGGGACGTGGACCTGCGTGAGATGAACAACCCGCTGCCTCGCTGGTGGATGGGCCTGTTCGTGATCACGGTGGTGTTCTCGGGCATCTACCTGGCCATGTACCCGGGCCTGGGCAGCAGCGAGGGCACCCTCAAGTGGTCCAGCGCCGGCCAGTACGAGGCAGAGCAGGCCAAGGCCCGTGCGGCCCTGGAAGGCGTCTATGCCAAGTACCAGGCGATGGACGCGGCGGCCCTGTCCAAGGATCCGTCGGCCATGGCCATCGGCGAGCGCCTGTTCGCCAACAACTGCGCCGGCTGCCACGGCTCCGACGCCAAGGGCTCCAAGGGCTTCCCGAACCTCACCGACAACGACTGGCTGTACGGCGGCGCGCACGAGACCATCGTGCAGACCATCAACGGCGGTCGCAACGGCGTGATGCCCCCGATGGCCGCGGCCATCGGTGGTCCCGAGGACGTGAAGAACGTGGCGAACTATGTGCTGAGCCTGTCGGGCAGCCCGCACAACTCGATCGCTGCCCAGCTGGGCAAGGCCAAGTTCGGCGCCTGCGCGGCCTGCCACGGTCCTGATGGCAAGGGCAACCAGGCCATCGGTGCCCCGAACCTGACCGACAAGGTCTGGCTGCACGGCTGGGGCGAGGACGCTGTCATTGCCATGATCAACAACGGCAAGAACAACGTCATGCCGGCCCATGCCTCGCGCCTGAGCCCCGAGCAGATCCACGTCCTGGGTGCCTATGTGTGGAGCCTGTCGCAGGGCACCGCCGTCGCCGCCCAGTAACGTCCAACGCAGCAAGGATTGATCCCCATGAGCAGTAGCAGCGACACCTCCTCGAGCGCCCCGAATCAAGCCCTCCCGGGCGATGATGCAGCCCGCGAGATGGTGTCGCTCTACCAGGCTCAGAAGAAGATCTACCCCAAGGCCGTCAGCGGATGGTTCATCCGCTGGCGCTGGGCCTTGGTCTGGTTCACGCAGCTCCTGTTCTACGGGCTGCCCTGGCTGGAGTGGAATGCGCGGCAGGCGGTCCTGTTCGACCTCGGTGCGCGCCGGTTCTACATCTTCGGCATGGTCCTGTATCCGCAGGACTTCATCTACCTCACGGCGCTGCTGCTGATCTCAGCCTACGCGCTCTTTCTTTTCACCGCAGTCGCCGGTCGACTGTGGTGCGGCTACGCTTGTCCGCAGACGGTCTACACCGAGATCTTCATGTGGATCGAGCGCAAGTTCGAAGGCGACCGCGCCGCCCGCATGAAGCTGGACGCCGCTCCCTGGTCCCTCGACAAGTTCATCCGCAAGGGCGGCAAGCAGGCGGCGTGGATCGCCCTGGCGCTCTGGACGGGCTTCACCTTCGTCGGCTACTTTACCCCCATCCAGGTCCTGGCGACCGAGGTGGCGGCCTTTGGCCTCGGGCCGTGGGAGCTGTTCTGGGTGCTGTTCTACGGCTTTGCCACCTACCTGTTCGCCGGCTACATGCGCGAGCAGGTCTGCAAGTACATGTGCCCGTACGCGCGCTTCCAGAGCGCGATGTTCGACAAGGACACGCTGATCATCAGCTACGACGCGGAGCGCGGCGAGCCGCGTGGCTCCCGCGGCCGCAAGATCGACATCAAGGCTGCCGGCCTGGGTTCCTGCATCGACTGCAATCTGTGCGTGCACGTCTGCCCCACCGGCATCGACATCCGCAACGGCCTGCAGTACGAATGCATCGGCTGCGCCGCCTGCATCGACGTCTGCAATGGCGTGATGGACAAGATGGGCTACCCGCGTGGCCTCGTCCGCTACGACACGCAGAACGGCCTGAGCCAGCACCTGAGCCGCACGCAGCTGATCCGCCGCATGTTCCGGCCACGCGTGCTGGTCTACTCGAGCATCCTCGTCATCATCTGCATCGCGCTGTTCTGGCACATGCTCACGCGCACGCCGTTCAAGGTCGACGTGGTGCGGGACCGCGCCTCGCTGGCCCGGTTGGTGGACGATGGCTTCATCGAGAACGTCTACCGCCTGCAGGTCATGAACGCGACCGAGCAGACGCAGTCCTACACCGTGACCGCCGACGGCCTGCAGGGCCTGGCGATGACGCAGCCGCTGCACATGAGCGTCGGTCCGGCCGAGGCGCGCTGGGTGTCCGTGTCGCTTCGCGTCCCGCCGCAGACAGCACAATCGGCGGGCAGCGGTGCCCATGAGATCCATTTCCGCATCGTCCGTGATGCAGCCATTGGCGAGGAACAACGCCAGCTGGCCGAAAAATCCACCTTCGTGGTTCCCCGCTAGGAGCGCAACATGAGTGACTCGCAAACTGCTTCGACCCCGCCGCGTGCCTGGTGGCACGAGCGCATGATGTGGCTCGTCGTCGGCGGGCCGGCCGCGGTGGTCTGCGCCAGCTTCCTGACGCTGGGCATGGCCATCAAGCACCCGGACCCGGTGATCGAGACGCAGCAGCGCGTCTCTGCCGACAGCGCGGCTGACGGCCCGCAGGCCGCGGCCCTGGCGCCCGCCATCGCGGCCCGCAACCATGCCGCCACTGGCGGTCCCGCGAGCGGCAAGTAAGCCGCCGCAGTCCATCTGGAGGACACCGGGATGGGACTGATAGGTGAGAAACCGGGCCCGGCGCGCTGGGCCATGCACATCCTCTGGCCGGCTTTCGTGATGGCCGGCGTCACCGAAGCGCTGGTCTTCACGCTCGTCGACCCCATGGACCTCAGCTGGTTCGGCGCCGCCCCCGTGCAGCTGAGCCGCGAGGCGGTCTACACGCTGGCCTTCATGGCCTTCTGGGTGCTGATCAGCCTGGCGTCGTCGATGACGCTCCTGCTGGCCCGGCTGCCGGCCGACGCCGTGCCCGGGCATCCGCGCCGCTGGCCGCAGTGAGCGGCCGGGGTGGCCTGGCGCCCCCAGACGCGTCCCCGCGTACGCTGACCTCCGGCCGCCATCGCGCCCGAACATCGCCCAACAAAAAGCCCGCTCGAGAGCGGGCTTTGTTCGTTCGGGGGCGCTGGCGTCAGGTGCAGTGCGCCGTGTTGACCAGCTTCTGCAGGCCGTTCTGGTCGATGATGCGGATCTGGCGCTGCTTCACCTCGAGCAGGCCCTCGTCCTGGAACTTGGAGAAGGTGCGGCTGACGGTCTCGAGCTTGAGGCCCAGATAGCTGCCGATCTCCTCGCGGGTCATGCGCAGCACGAGCGCGGAGGCGGAGAAGCCGCGCGCCTGCAGGCGTTGGGTGAGGTTCAGCAGGAAGGCGGCGAGGCGCTCCTCGGCACGCATGGAGCCCAGCAGCAGCATCACGCCGTGGTCGCGCACGATCTCGCGGCTCATGATCTTGTGGAACTGGTGCTGCAGGTCGGTGAACTCGCGGGAGAGTTCCTCGAGCTGGCTGTAGGGAATCACGCAGACCTGGCTGTCCTCGAGCGCCACGGCATCGCAGGAGTGGCGGTCATTGCTGATGCCATCGAGGCCCAGCAGCTCGCCGGCCATCTGGAAGCCGGTGACCTGGTCACGGCCGTCTTCGGAGGACACGCAGGTCTTGAAGAAACCGGTGCGCACCGCGTACAGCGACTGGAAGGCATCGCCGGTGCGGAACAGGGTGTCCCCGCGGGACACATTGCGGCGCGTGGCCACCAGGTTGTCCAGCTGGTCCAGGTCCGATTGCGATAGGCCCACGGGCAGGCAAAGCTCGCGCAGGTTGCAGCTGGAGCATGCGACCTTGAAGGGCTCGATCTTGATCGGGGTCTGGGTATTCATGGTGCGCATTATGGGCTGGGACTGCGAGTTCAGCGGCGAATTGTCAATAGCCGCGGCCGGGGCAGGGGATGGGTTGAACATGACGCTCCTCAAGGCTGGGGCCATTGTTTACCCGCGGCTTTTGATCAATCTTGATACAGGTCAATCAGTGCTTGTGCAGGCTTGGCACAGTGGCGACATGGAAACCATCACCACTGCCGCCCTGCCGGGCATCACCGAAGACGTGCTGCGCCGTTTCGATGTGTCCGGCCCGCGCTACACCTCCTATCCCACGGCCGACCGCTTCGTCGAGGCGTTCTCTGTCGAGCAGTACAGGCAGGCACTGAACCAGCGTGCGCAGGGCGGTGTGGTGGGCGGCGGGGCGCCGCTGTCGTTGTACATCCACGTGCCGTTCTGCGAGTCGGTCTGCTACTACTGTGCCTGCAACAAGGTCATCACCAAGCACCACGACCGTGCGGCGGAATACCTCGAGGTGCTGATCCAGGAGATGGACCTGACCATGGCCGAGCTCGGCCGCGCACAGGCGCTGTCGCAGCTGCACTTCGGTGGCGGCTCGCCCACCTTCCTGAGCGACGAGGAACTGACGCAGCTGATGGACGCCATCAAGCAGCGTTTCCGCCTGGCGCCGGGGGCGGAGATTTCCATCGAGGTGGATCCCCGCACCGTCACCTCGGATCGCCTGAAGCACCTGCGCAGCCTCGGCTTCAACCGCCTGAGCTTCGGCGTGCAGGACTTCGATCCTGAGGTGCAGAAGGCGGTCCACCGCATCCAGAGCTACGAGATGGTCGAGGCGCTGATGCAGGACGCGCGCGCGCTCGGTTTCGAGTCCACCAATGTCGACCTGATCTACGGCCTGCCGCAGCAGACGCCGGAGAGCTTCCAGCGCACGATCCAGCAGGTCGCCACGCTGCGCCCGGACCGCATCGCGCTGTACGGCTACGCGCACCTGCCGACGCGCTTCAAGCCGCAGCGCCGCATCGACGCCACGCAGCTGCCGGTCGCCGCTTCCAAGCTGACCATGCTGTCGACGGCATTGAGCGGCTTCGTGGGCCTTGGCTATGCCTACATCGGCATGGACCATTTCGCGCTGCCCAACGACTCGCTGGCCGTCGCCAAGCGGCAGGGCCGCCTGCACCGCAACTTCCAGGGCTACAGCACGCAGCCGGACTGCGACCTGATCGGCCTGGGCGTCTCGGCCATCGGCCGCGTCGGGGCGACCTACAGCCAGAACGCCAAGACGCTGCCCGAGTACTACGACGCCATCCGCCAGGGCCAGCTGCCCATCCAGCGTGGCCTGGCGCTGAACCGGGACGACCTGGTGCGTCGCGCCATGATCATGGCCCTGATGTGCCAGGGGCGGGTGGAGTTCGAGTCCATCGAGGTGGCCCACCTGATCCGCGTGCGGGACTACTTCCGCAGCGAACTGGAGCTGCTGACGTCCATGCAGGACACGGGGCTCGTCGTCGTCGAGCCCGAAGCCATCCAGGTCACGCCGCTGGGCTGGTACTTCGTGCGGGCGGTGGCCATGGTCTTTGACCGTTACCTCCAGGCCGACCGGACCCGCGCGCAGTTCTCGCGCATCATCTGACGCGCCAGGCAACGGACTTTTCGCGCATCATTGCCGCCCATGGAAGCAGCGCTCGTCGGCTCGGCCCTCCTGATGGGCCTGGCGGGAACCCCGCATTGCGCCGTCATGTGCGGCGCGCCTTGCGCTGCGCTCAGCGAGGGGTCGCCACGCAGCGTCGCCCACCTCAGTTTCCAGGCGGGGCGCCTGCTCAGCTACGCCGCGGCTGGGGCCGTGGCCGCCTCCAGCGTCTCCCTGATGGCGCACTGGGGGCAGACGGTGGCCTGGCTGCGTCCGCTGTGGCTGCTGCTGCACCTGGGCGCGCTGGGCCTGGGGCTCTACCTGCTGTGGAAGGCGCGCCAGCCGGCCTGGCTCTCGGCTCTCGGGCGCGAGGGCAGCCGTGACAACGCGATCGGCGTGGCGGCGCTCGCGGCCGGCGGGCCGGCGCTGAGCGTGCCGCGCCGTCCGCGCTGGCGCTCGCTGCTGGCTGGCCTCGGCTGGGTCGCCTGGCCCTGCGGCCTGCTGCAGTCGGCTCTGCTCCTGGCGGCGCTGGCGAACGGTGCCGCGGGCGGTGCCGCCGTCATGGGCGCCTTCGCGCTCACCTCCGGCCTGGGGCTGGCCGTCGGGCCGGCCCTCCTGTGGAAGCTCCTCGGCCTCGGCGCCGTGGAGGAGGGCCGCGGCATGCGCTGGGCCACGCGCCTGGGCGGGCTGGGCCTGGTGCTCAGTGCCGGCTGGGCGCTCGGTCATGGCGTCTGGGCGCAGATCCAGGCCTATTGCGCCTGAACGCCCGGGCATGGCCCTGAAACCGGTCCCCGCTCGTCAGCCGCGGACGACGACCGCGGGTGAAACCGCATTGAAACGCCAGACGGGCCGTCGTATCAGGCCCGTGAAAGCTCTGCTGGCATAGAATCGATTTCTTTATGGCGGCACCCCGCCGCAACCAACCTCGCGACTAGCGGAGACGACTACACATGTACCAACACATCAAGGTGCCCGAAGGCGGGCAGAAGATCACGGTCAACGCCGACTTCTCCCTGAATGTGCCCGACCAGCCGATCATTCCCTACATCGAGGGTGACGGCACGGGGTTTGACATCACGCCCGTGATGATCAAGGTCGTCGACGCAGCGGTGGCCAAGGCCTACGGCGGCAAGAAGAAGATCCACTGGATGGAGATCTACGCCGGCGAGAAGTCGACCAAGGTCTACGGCCCCGACGTCTGGCTGCCCGAAGAGACCCTGCAGGTCCTGAAGGACTACGTGGTGTCCATCAAGGGCCCGCTGACCACGCCCGTCGGCGGTGGCATCCGTTCGCTGAACGTGGCCCTGCGCCAGGAGCTGGACCTTTACGTCTGCCTGCGTCCGGTGCGCTACTTCAAGGGCGTGCCTTCCCCCGTCAAGGAACCGCACAAGACCGACATGGTCATCTTCCGTGAGAACTCGGAAGACATCTACGCCGGCATCGAGTTCGAGGCCCAGAGCGACAAGGCCAAGAAGCTGATCGCCTTCCTGCAGAACGAGTTCGGCGTCAAGAAGATCCGCTTCCCGGAAACCTCCGGCATCGGCATCAAGCCGGTGTCGAAGGAAGGCACCGAGCGCCTGGTGCGCAAGGCCATCCAGTACGCCATCGACAATGACAAGCCCAGCGTGACCATCGTGCACAAGGGCAACATCATGAAGTTCACCGAAGGTGGCTTCCGTGACTGGGCCTACGCCCTGGCCCAGACCGAGTTCGGCGCCGAGCTGATCGACGGCGGCCCGTGGTGCAAGTTCAAGAACCCGAAGACCGGCAAGGACATCGTGGTCAAGGACTCCATCGCCGACGCCTTCCTGCAGCAGATCCTGCTGCGCCCGGCCGAGTACTCCGTGATCGCCACGCTGAACCTGAACGGTGACTACGTGTCTGACGCCCTGGCAGCCCAGGTCGGCGGCATCGGCATCGCCCCCGGCGCGAACCTGAGCGACTCCGTCGCCATGTTCGAAGCCACCCACGGCACCGCGCCGAAGTACGCTGGCAAGGACTACGTGAACCCCGGTTCCGAGATCCTGTCCGCCGAAATGATGCTGCGCCACATGGGCTGGCTGGAGGCTGCCGACCTGATCATCTCGTCGATGGAAAAGTCCATCCTGAGCAAGAAGGTCACCTATGACTTCGCCCGCCTGCTGGACGGCGCCACGCAAGTGTCGTGCTCCGGTTTCGGTCAAGTCATGATTGACCACATGTGATGGCTGCGGCGCAAGCCGCATCCCGCATGACGAGGCACCTTCGGGTGCCTTTTTCTTTGCCCGCCCGCTGGACGGAAGGGCGGCCCTGGTGCACAGGCGGGCGCTGGGTGCGCCTTCGCGGCGCGCCCCGCCTGGCACCAATGACAAACGCCTGCAACACACCCCTGATGGCAGGGGCGCACTGCAGGCGCCTAGGGGCTGACGTGCGGGTCAGCTGAGGGCGGCTTCACCGCCGATCGGCGTGATGTTCTGGGCCAGCTGACCCTTGGGGCCAGCCACCAGCTCGAAGCTGACCTTGCTGCCCTGTTTGAGGGTACGGAAGCCCTCCATCTGGATCGCCGAAAAATGGGCGAACACGTCTTCGCCACCTTGCTCCGGTTCAATGAAGCCAAAACCCTTGGCATCGTTGAACCACTTCACGGTTCCTTGTTGCATTTCCTTCTCCATCCCGGTGTCTAACGCACCGAGGCGGATTCTCAAAGCTCTGTCGCCTTTGTGTCAATTCGGGGCCTCCCCCGAGGTGCGGATGTGCCGGTGGCGGGGGCCGCAACCTGTCAGACTTTGCGGGGTGGCCGCCGCGGCCGTGCCGAAACGCAGCCTGGCGTGGCATATGGCGCGAATATGGCCGCACCGCGCCCTGCAGATCACATATTCAAGCCCCCGTCCTTGAATCATGATCAAGCCAGCGGCATGTGAGGCCATGTGCCTCTCTATAGAATCGGTCCATGCCAGATCTTCCCAACCAGCCCCCCGTGCCGCCGGGCCAGCCGCCCGGCGCGGTGCCGGGCCGTGACGATGCGGACGGGACCGTCATCCTCGAGCGCGTTCCCCAGAAAACCGAGCCTCCGCGCCTGTACCAGGTGCTGCTGCTCAACGACGATTTCACCCCGATGGAGTTTGTCGTGATGGTGTTGCAGGAGTTCTTCCGCCATGACCTGGACACGGCCACCCAGATCATGCTCAAGATCCATCACGAAGGGCGCGGCGTCTGCGGTGTCTTCACCAAGGATGTGGCCGCGACCAAGGTCGAACTGGTGCTGGCCGCCTCACGGCGTGCCGGCCATCCCTTGCAGTGCATTATGGAGGCCGCATGATTGCCCAAGAACTTGAAGTCAGCCTGCACATGGCCTTCGTCGAGGCGCGCCAGCAGCGCCACGAATTCATCACCGTCGAGCATCTGCTGCAGGCGCTGCTGGACAATCCGTCCGCGGCGGAAGTGCTGCGCGCCTGCTCGGCCAACATCGATGACCTGCGTAAGAGCCTCGCGCAGTTCATCAAGGACAACACGCCCACGGTGGGCGGCACCGAGGAGGTGGACACCCAGCCCACGCTCGGCTTCCAGCGCGTGATCCAGCGCGCGATCATGCATGTGCAGTCCACCGGCAGCGGCAAGAAGGAAGTGACCGGCGCGAACGTGCTGGTCGCCATCTTCGGCGAGAAGGACTCCCATGCCGTCTACTACCTGCACCAGCAGGGCGTGACGCGCCTGGACGTCGTCAACTACATCGCCCACGGCATCAAGAAGAGCGAGCCGCCCGAGCCCCCGAAGGGCCAGGACGGGCAAGGCAGCGGCTCCGATGCGGAACGCGAGGAGGGGGACGGCGCGGCCTCGGGCTCCAAGGGCTCGCCGCTGGAGCAGTTCACCCAGAACCTCAACCAGCAGGCCAAGGACGGCAAGATCGATCCCTTGATCGGCCGCGAGGCCGAGGTGGAGCGCGTGGTGCAGGTGCTGTGCCGCCGACGCAAGAACAACCCGCTGCTGGTGGGCGAGGCCGGTGTCGGCAAGACCGCCATCGCCGAGGGTCTGGCCTGGCGCATCACGGAGGGCGACGTCCCCGACGTCCTGGCCGAGGCCCAGGTCTATTCCCTGGACATGGGCGCTCTGCTGGCCGGTACCAAGTACCGCGGCGACTTCGAACAGCGCCTGAAGGCCGTGCTCAAGCAGCTCAAGGACCAGCCCAACGCCATCCTCTTCATCGATGAGATCCACACGCTCATCGGCGCGGGCGCGGCCTCGGGGGGCACGCTCGACGCCAGCAACCTCCTCAAGCCGGCGCTGAGCTCCGGCGCGATGAAGTGCATCGGCGCGACCACCTTCACCGAGTACCGCGGCATCTTTGAGAAGGACGCCGCGCTGTCCCGCCGCTTCCAGAAGGTGGATGTGGCGGAGCCGTCCGTCGAGCAGACCATCGAGATCCTGAAGGGGCTGAAGTCGCGCTTCGAGGAGCATCACAGCGTGAAGTACGCGCTGGGCGCCCTGCAGGCGGCGGCGGAGCTGTCGGCCAAGTACATCAACGACCGCCACCTGCCCGACAAGGCGATCGACGTCATCGACGAGGCCGGCGCCGCGCAGCGCATCCTGCCCAAGAGCAAGCAGAAGAAGACCATCACGCGTGCCGAGGTCGAGGACATCGTCGCCAAGATCGCCCGCATCCCGCCGGCGAGCGTGTCCAGCGACGACCGCGGCAAGCTCAAGAGCCTGGACCGCGACCTCAAGAGCGTCGTGTTCGGCCAGGATCCCGCCATCGACGCGCTGGCCGCCGCCATCAAGATGGCGCGCTCGGGGCTCGGCAAGCCGGACAAGCCCATCGGCAGCTTCCTGTTCTCGGGCCCCACCGGCGTGGGCAAGACCGAGGTGGCGAAGCAGCTGGCCTACATCCTGGGCATCGAGCTGATCCGCTTCGACATGTCCGAGTACATGGAGCGCCACGCCGTGAGCCGCCTCATCGGCGCGCCTCCGGGCTATGTGGGCTTCGACCAGGGCGGCCTGCTGACCGAGGCCGTCACCAAGAAGCCGCACAGCGTGCTGCTGCTGGACGAGATCGAGAAGGCGCACCCGGACGTCTTCAACGTGCTGCTGCAGGTCATGGACCACGGCTCGCTGACCGACAACAACGGGCGCAAGGCCGACTTCCGCAATGTCATCATCGTCATGACGACGAATGCGGGCGCGGAGATCATGAACAAGTCCACCATCGGCTTCACCACCCAGCGCCAGCAGGGTGATGAGATGGCGGACATCAAGCGCCTGTTCACGCCCGAGTTCCGCAATCGCCTGGATGCCATCGTGTCCTTCCGTGCGCTGGACGAGGAGATCATCCTGCGCGTGGTGGACAAGTTCCTGCTGCAGCTGGAAAGCCAGCTGGCCGAGAAGAAGGTGGAGGTCACCTTCACCGACGCCCTGCGCCAGCAACTCGCCAAGAAGGGCTTCGACCCGCTCATGGGCGCGCGGCCGATGCAGCGCCTGATCCAGGACACCATCCGGCGGGCGCTGGCCGACGAGCTGCTGTTCGGCCGACTGGTCGATGGCGGGCGCCTGAAGGTGGATGTCGATGCCGCCGGCGAAGTGCAGCTGGACATTCAGCCGGCCGGCAAGAAGTCCGACAGCAAGCCGCCCAAGGCGGAGGCCGCCACGGCGGGCTGACGTTCGACGCGAGCGACCTGGCTCCTGACAGACGCGCCCCGAGGGGCGCGTTTTTCATGCTCTCGATGGCGTCTGCCGTACGGACAGGCGGGTATCGATGCAGCGTGCGCCCTGGAGTCGGACCCGATATCGGACCGGATATCGGGCCAGACGTCGGGTCAGCGGTTGGGCCGGATGCCAGGCCGGCATTGCCCCCCGGCGTGGCGCCGGATGCCGCTGTTCACCATTCGTGGACGGAGGCCACCACGCGGCCGATGACCTCGAGGTCGGGGGCGGCTGACAGGTCCACGTCGTAGGCCGCGAAGGCCGGGTTGGCGCTGGTCACCCGCAGCACGCGCCCCGGAAGCATCTGGCAGTACCGCACCAGCAGCTCCTCACCCTGGCGCAGCGCATAGGCGTAGCCGCTGCGGGGCGTGATGTCCTGCTGGTCGATCAGCACCTGGTCCCCGTCGGACAGCGTGCCTTCCATGGCCGACCCCCGCACCGTCACCACGGTCAGTTTGCCGACCTCCAGCTGGCGCGAGGCGAGCCAGTCCTTGCCGAAGCACAGGCCGCTGACGTCCTGACGGGTGTCATAGGCGGCAGCGTCTTCATTGGCGGCGGCCAGGCCGCGGGCCGGCCGCTCCGGCAGCGCGGGGACGCGGACGTAGCGTTCGGCGCCGCTGTCGTCCTTGCGCCCGGTGATGACGAGCAGGAGGTCCATGCCCAGCGCTGCCGCCCTGCGCAGATAGCGGGCATCCGGGCTGCGGTCGCCGGCTTCGTAGTTGAACTGGGTGGTCTTGCTGACGCCGACGGCGGCACCAAAGTCCGCCTGGGCATAGCCGAGCCGCTGGCGCTCCGCTCGAAGGCGGTCGCCAATGCCCACGTTCGTGGAATCTTGGGGGTCAACGGGATGGGTCACAGTGCATTGACTGTACGCGCTTTTTCCGCAGCAGACACCCACAAATGACAGCGCCATGGTCTCACTATGTCATCAATCGAGGGGATGAACTGACCCATGTCTCACGTATGGAAACAGAATCAACTGTTTTGATGATGTGAATTCCATTTGTTGAAACTACAGTGGCTGCAGTTCAACAGGACATCAGCAACCATCATGAGCAATCAACAAACGGATGGTCTGGTCGCGGAAGGTGGTAAGCGGTTTCTGCAAGACCAGGCGTCGCCCGCAGCGGCAAAACGGACGCTTCAGATGCAGGGCATCACCCTGAGCGAGTTCGCGCGACAGCACGGCTTCAAGTACCGCACGGTGTCGGAGGTGGTGCGGGGGGTGAACAAGGGCCTGTATGGGGAGGGGCACCGCGTGGCGGTGGCCCTCGGTCTGAAGCGTGGGCCCTGAGCATGGCGCCCGCTTCCTCCGATGCCCCCGGGCCGGCGCCTCCGCCCGAGCCGGCAGCGAGCGTTCCGCCGCGCATCGACCGGCTCGTCCTGCGCGTCGCCTACGCCTATGACGTCCTTCCATTCGACGTCTTCCAGCGTCTGCGATCGGCGCTGGCGGGGGACCACAACATCGCCCAGGCCCTCGAGACGGCTCGCGAGGTGGTGGCGGTGTTGTCGGCGGACGATCTGGCCTACGTGCTGGCTCGCCTGCTGGTCTGCACGTCGGACGCGATCGACTAGCCGCCTGCTGTGGCGCCGTCGCCCGGGCGTGTCGGGGGCGGCGACGTGCCGGGAGGCGTCGCCCGGCGTGCTGCCCGGTGTGCTGCCCGGCAGATTGCCCCGCCGGGTGGGCCGTCTCGTGGGCGGTCTCGTGGGCGGTCTTGTGCGCAGTCTTGTGCGCGGTCTCGTGACCCGGCTCAGCGGGCGGCCGGATCCTGGCGGTAGAAGCTGGCAAAGAGCGCGTAGAGGGCCGGGTCGCTCTGCTGCAGCAGCTGCGGCTCGACGAAGAAGGCCTCCGTGGCCACGGCAAAGAACTCCTCGACGGATTCCGCGCCGTAGGGGTCGATGACCGTCTCGATGCCGGCATCGACCTGCTCGCAGAACCGTTCCCAGGCCGGGTCGATCACCGCGATCCAGGCCTCGGTCGCGGCGGCCGAGGGCAGCGGGGGAATGCCGTCGGGCGCCCCGTTGGCCATGTCCAGCACATGGGCGAACTCATGGATCACCACGTTGTAGACCGGCCCGGCGCCCAGGGCCGGATCGGGCTGAAGCTCGCTCCAGGCCAGCATCAGGGGGCCGCCCTCCATGGCCTCGCCGGCCAGCTCTTCCTCGTAGTGATGCACGACGCCATCCTCGTCCATCACCTCGCGAGGCGCGACGACCTCCGACTCGTGCATCACGATGCCCACGAAGCCGTCGTAGGCCGCCAGCCCAAGCGCCAGCACTGGCAGGCAGGCCTGGGCAGCCACGGCCACGGCGACCTCGTCCGTGACCTCGAAGCCGCCGGCGCCGTGGAATTCCTTGCGGGCCAGGAACAACGAACACAGGCGCCGAAGCGACGCGAGATCCGCCTCGCTGCGGCGGCCGATGAAGGGATAGCGGGCCAGCGTCAGCGCCCACAAGGCGTCGGGTATGGCATGGCGTGCCAGCTGTCGCTGCTCGCGCCGCGCCTGCCAGGACTGCAGGAGCCGCGTCAGCATGGTGGTTGGGTGGGGGTGTCGGGACCGTCGGCGTCGGTCGTCGGGGCGGACGCTGGCAGGGCCGTTGGCGTGGCGGCGGCCTGCAGCCCAGCGATGAACGGGCCTTCTGCCTCGGGCAGCGACAGCCGCAGCAAGCCCTGGGTGCTCAGCCGCAGGACGTCAGCGCGCAAGGGCGGGTGGTCGAGATCCCAGTCGCTGAGCACGTCCCGGTGCCGCCCGTCGCCGAGCACGTGCCGGGCGGGGCGATGGGTGTGGCCATGGATCAGCCGCTCGCAGGACCGCGCCTGCAAGGCCTGGCGCACGGCGTCCGCGTCGAGGTCCGCCCACAGCTCGGGGCGATCGGCGACCCCCGCTTTTTGCGCCATGCTGCGCTCTCGCAGGCCCCGGGCGATGCGCCGACGCGCATCCAGCGCTTGCGCCAGGAAGGTCTGCTGCCAGGTGGCGGCGCGCACCTGGGCGCGGAAGGCCTGGTAGTCCCGGTCCTCCAGGCACCAGGCATCGCCATGGCTCAGCAGGAGGCGCCGCCCGAAGGCCTGCAGCACGCAGGGGTCGGCCAGTCGGGTCAGGCCGGCGTCCTGCGCGGCAGCGCTGCCGAACAGGAAATCGCGGTTGCCCGCCATGAAGAAGAGAGGTGTCCGCGTGCTGGCCTGCCGCAGCAGGGCGAGCAGTGCGGCTTCCTCGGGCTGGTGTCGGGCGTCGTCGCCGATCCAGACCTCGAAGATGTCCCCCAGCAGGAAGACGGCGTCGGCCGCCGTGTGGCTCAGGTAGTGAGCCAGGGCCGCGCGAGTGCAGGGGGTGTGCTCGGACAGGTGCAGGTCCGAGATGAAGTCGATCGCCCGCCAGTGAGGCGGGGCGATCCACTCGCCTGGCAGTTCATCCAGGCAGGGCAGGGGCTCAGCCCTGGACTTCAACAGCCTTCTCGATCACGACAGCCTCGACAGGCACGTCGCCGTGGCCGTTCTTGTTGCCGGTGCGGACCTTCTCGATCTCGCCCACGACGTCGGCGCCGGCCACGACCTTGCCGAACACGGCATAGCCCCAGCCCGAGGGCGACTCGGACTTGAAGTCCAGGAAGTCGTTGTTGATGGCGTTGATGAAGAACTGGGCCGAGGCCGAGTGCGGCGCGTTGGTACGGGCCATCGCGATCGTGTACTGGGCGTTCTTCAGGCCGTTGTTGGCCTCGTTCTGGATCGGGGCGTCGGTGGGCTTCTGGCTCATGTCGGCCGTGAAGCCGCCGCCCTGGATCATGAAGCGCTTGATCACGCGGTGGAAGATCGTGCCGTCGTAGTGGCCCTTGTTCACGTAGCTCAGGAAGTTGGCCACGGTGATGGGCGCCTTGGCGTCATCGAGCTCCAGCTTGATGACCTTGGCGGCGCCGTTCAGGTTGATGGTCAGTTCGACGAATTTGCTCATGGCTTGCACTCCAGGGTGGCCTTGTTGATGAAGATGGGGGTGGCCGGCAGGTGCTGGAAGGCGCCCTTGGCCTCCACCGGCGTGGCGCGGATCTTGTCGACGACGTCCATGCCGGCGACGACCTGGCCGAAGACGGCATAGCCGCGGCCGGTGTTCGAGTTCTCGGCATCCAGGCCGGTGTTGTCAGCCACGTTGATGAAGAACTGCGAGGTGGCGGAGTCAGGGAAGGCGGTGCGGGCCATCGAGATGGTGCCGCGCAGGTTCTTCAGGTCCGACTTGTCTTCCAGCGGGATCGGCGCACGGGTGGGCTTTTGCACGAGCTTGTCGGTGAAGCCGCCAGTCTGGATCATGAAGCCGTCGATCACGCGGTGGAAGATCACCCCGTTGTAGTGGCCGGCCTTCACGTACTGGACGAAGTTGGCCACGGTCTTCGGGGCCTTCTCGGCGTTCAGCTCGACGCAGATGTCGCCCACGGTGGTGGAGAGCTTGACCTGCTGGGCCTGGACGCTGAGCGCCAGGGGCAGCAGGGCGGCGGCCAGCAGGCCGCGGAGGCAGGTGAGAGGCGGCAGGTGGTGGGCCATGTGGCGTGGACTCCCTTGGCAAATGGTTCTGGAGGGATGCCCGTCGTGCCGGGCGCATCTCACCGGGGCGAGCGCGCGGCGGCCGGGGCGGCTGCCGCATTCTCGCTCAGCGGGCCGGGCCGTTCAGGTGGCGCAGCAGTTCCTGCGTGCGGCGCAGCTTCAGGCCGGCGTTGACCGAGCTCTGGGGGCCGGGTCGGGCGGCGATGCCATAGGCGCGGGCGGCCATCTGCAGCAGCACGTCGCCCAGGTTCTCCTGGGCCTGGACGTGGTCGGGCTGCAGGGCCACGGCGCGCTGCAGCGCGTCCTGGGCGGCGTCCAGCTCGCCACGGCCGGCGAGGATCACGGCGAGGTTGTTGAAGGGGTCCGCCAGGTCCGGGAAGTCCTCGGTCAGGTGGCGCAGCAGCGTCTCGGCCTGGGCCGTCTCACCGGATTCCATGCGCATCAGCGCCAGGGCGAAGCGCACGCGGGCGTTGTTGGGGTCCTCGCCCAGCGCCTGCTCCAGCGTCTTCTTGGCGTCGGCCTGGTGGCCCTGCAGCCACTGCTGCTGGGCCTTCTCCAGCTCACCCGCCGCCAGGACGGGCCCGGCGAAGCTCAGGCTGGCGGCCATCAGCAGGGCGGGGAGGGCGGACATGGCGAAACCGGGGAGGCGGAGCTTCATGGGCAGGTGGACAGGTGGGCAGGGCCGCGAAGGCCCAATCGGTATACTGGATGATTCTATAAGCTGGCTCCCTCCGGCACCGCGCCTTGGCGGCGATGCCCTTGCCCGGCGTCACGCTTTCGTTCCGGTTCGCCCTGAGTTCGCCCTGCGAGCCCCTACTTTCGCCCTGCGAGTCCATGTCCCTGCGCATCTACAACACCCTGACCCGCGCGGTCGAGCCCTTCGCCCCCATCGAGCCTGGCCATGTGCGCATGTACGTCTGCGGCATGACCATCTACGACCTGTGTCACGTGGGGCATGCCCGCATGATGATGGCGTTCGATGTGGTCCAGCGCTGGCTCAAGGCCTCGGGCTACCGGGTGACCTATGTCCGCAACATCACGGACATCGAGGACAAGATCATCAAGCGGGCCCTGGAGCGCGGCATCAGCATCCGTCAGCTGACGGACGAGATGATCGACGCCATGCACCGCGACATCGGTGCCCTGGGCGTCGAGCGCCCGACGCACGAGCCGCGCGCCACGGAGTACGTCGGCCAGATGCTGGACATGATCGGCCTGCTCGAGGAGAAGGGCCTGGCCTATCAGGCGAGCAACGGGGATGTGAACTACGCCGTGCGCAAGTTCCCGGGCTATGGCAAGCTCTCCCGTCGCAACCTCGACGATCTGCGCGCCGGCGAGCGCGTGGCCGTGGATGAGGGCAAGCATGACCCGCTCGATTTCGTGCTCTGGAAGGCCGCCAAGGCCGACGAGCCGGCGGACGCCAAGTACGACGGCCGCTACGGCCCGGGCCGTCCCGGCTGGCACATCGAGTGCTCGGCCATGAGTTGCGCCGTGCTGGGCGAGACCTTCGACATCCACGGCGGCGGCCTGGACCTGCAGTTCCCGCACCATGAGAACGAGATCGCCCAGAGCGAGGGGGCCCTCGGCAAGCCCTTCGTGCGCACCTGGATGCACAACGGCTTCCTGAACGTCGACAACGAGAAGATGTCCAAGTCCCTGGGCAACTTCTTCACCATCCAGGACGTGCTCAAGAGCTACGACGGCGAGACGGTGCGCTTCTTCATGCTGCGTACCCACTACCGCAGCCCGATCAACTACAGCGATGCCGCCCTGGAGGATGCCCGCCAGGCGCTGCGCCGCCTGTACACGGCGCTGGACGGCGTCGAGGCGGCTGACGTCACGATCGACTGGACCCATCCGGTGGCCGCCGCCTTCCGTGCGGCCATGGACGAGGACTTCAACGCCCCGGCGGCGCTGGCGGTGCTCTTCGACCTGGCGTCCAGCGTCAACCGCAGCCGCTCGCCCGAGGAGGCCGGCCTGCTGAAGGCGCTGGCCGCCACGCTGGGCCTGCTGCAGCAGTCGCCCCGCGCCTACCTGCAGGCTGGCAGCACGCTGGACGAGGCCGCCATCCAGGCCCAGATCGAGGCCCGTGCCGCCGCGAAGGCCGCCCGGGACTTCGCCGAGGCCGACCGCATTCGCAAGGCGCTGCTGGACGCCGGCATCGTGCTGCAGGACTCGCCCGCCGGCACGACCTGGATGAAGGCCTGATGGGGCGCTCGGCAGCGGCCGGGGTCACCCCGGAGTATTGGGATGAGGCCTGCAGGCACCTGGTCAAGCGCGACCGGGTGATGAAGAAGCTCATCCCCCAGTTCGGTGAGGCCCGCCTGCAGAGCAAGGCGGACGCCTTCACCACGCTGGCCCGCTCCATCGTGGGGCAGCAGATCTCCGTGAAGTCCGCGCAGTCCGTCTGGGACAAGTTCCTGGCGCTGGTGGGGGGGGCCGTGCACCGCATCCAGCCCACCGCGGTGCTGGCCCTGGACATCGCGGCGCTGCGGGCCGCCGGGCTGTCCGTGCGCAAGGTGGAATACCTGCGCGACCTGGCCGAGCACTTCGAGGCCGGCCGCGTACATGTGCGCCAATGGACGCAGATGGACGACGAAGCCATCATCGAGGAGCTGGTTGCCATCCGCGGCATCGGTCGCTGGACGGCCGAGATGTTCCTCATCTTTCACCTGATGCGCCCCAATGTGATGCCGCTGGACGACGTCGGGCTGCTCAAGGGCATCAGCGAAAACTACTTCTCCGGCGAACCCGTCTCGCGGGCCGAAGCGCGGGAAGTGGGGGAGGCCTGGGCCCCCTACCGCTCGGTAGCCACATGGTACATTTGGCGAAGTCTCGATCCGCTACCGGTGGAGTACTAGCCCATTCCGTCTCGGCTGCACCAGCCCCCACGAAGGGTGAATCCGCCGACCCGGTTCCGCCGCCGGCCCTCGGGCCCCCGCGGCGGGCGCTTTGAAATCAGGACGACTGATGAGCAAGAAACATTTCCTCGAATTCGAGCAGCCCATTGCCGAGCTCGAAACCAAGATCGAAGAGCTGCGCTACGTGCAGAGCGAGTCCGCCGTCGACATCTCCGAGGAGATCGACCGCCTCTCCAAGAAGAGCCAGCAGCTCACCAAGGACATCTACTCCAGCGTGGCCCCGTGGCAGACCTACCAGGTCGCCCGCCACCCGCAGCGTCCGCAAACGCTGGACTACTGCAAGGACGTCTTCACCGAGTTCCAGGAACTCCACGGTGACCGCCACTTCGCCGACGACGCCGCCATCGTGGGCGGCATCGCCCGGTTCAACGGCCAGCCTTGCGTGGTCGTGGGCCACCAGCGTGGTGCCGATGCCAAGGAGCGCACGCTGCGCAACTTCGGCATGCCGCGTCCCGAGGGCTACCGCAAGGCCCTGCGCCTGATGAAGCTGGCCGAGAAGTTCGGCCTGCCGGTCTTCACCTTCATCGACACCATGGGGGCCTATCCCGGCATCGGTGCGGAGGAGCGCGGCCAGTCCGAGGCCATCGGCCGCAACATCTTCGAGATGGCGCAGCTGGAAGTGCCTATCATCGCGACCGTGATCGGTGAAGGCGGCTCCGGCGGGGCGCTGGCCATCGGCGTGGCGGACCAGGTGCTGATGCTGCAGTTCTCGGCCTACTCGGTGATCTCGCCGGAAGGCTGTGCTTCCATCCTGTGGAAGACCTCCGAGCGTGCGCCCGACGCTGCCGAGGCGCTGGGCATCACCGCCCACCGCCTGAAGGCCCTGGGCCTGATCGACAAGATCGTGAATGAGCCGGTCGGTGGTGCTCACCGCGACGCCAAGCAGATGTGCTCCAACCTGAAGCGCGCGCTCTCGGATGCCCTGCGCCAGGTGTCGGACCTCAAGCCCAAGGAGCTGCTGGACCGCCGCTACGAGCGCCTGCAGGCCTATGGCCGATTCGGCGACACCAAGAATCGCTGAGCCTGACTCCGGCGCCTCCGGCGCCTGCGTGGCCGTCGCCTGGAGCGGCGGCCGCGACTCCACCGCCCTCATGCATGCCACGGCCCGCTGCGCGCAGGCCCTGGCCCATGAGGGTTTTGCTTTGCGGGTGCTGGGGCTGCATGTCCATCACGGCTTGAGCCCCCACGCGGACGCCTGGCTGGCCCATCTGCAACGGCAGGTCGAGACCTGGCGCGGGCAGGGGCTGCCCGTGACGCTGCAGTGGCACCGGCTCGACGGCGTGCCCGCGGCGGGCGAGAGCATCGAGGCCTGGGCCCGCAGCGGCCGGCATGCGGCGCTGCAGGCCATGGCCCGTGCGGCGGGCGCTTCGCTGCTGATGCTGGCGCATCACCGGCGGGACCAGGCGGAGACCTGGCTGTTGCAGGCCCTGCGCGGGGCCGGTCTGGCTGGGCTGGCCGCCATGCCGCGGCAGCAGGCGCGCGGGGGCCTGGTCTGGGCGCGCCCCTGGCTGGAGCAGCCGCGCGCGCGCATCGAGCATTACGTCCAGGCGCGAGGCCTGGTCCACATCGAGGACGAGAGCAACGCCGACCCGCGCTTCGCCCGCAACCGGCTGCGGCTTCAGGGGTGGCCCGCCTTGCAGGCGGCGTTTCCGGGCGCCGAGGCCGCGCTGGCGCAGTCCGCGCGCTGGGCGCAGGAGGCCGGCGAGCTGCTGGCAGAACTGGCGCAGGACGACGCGCAGCGCTGGCTCGAGCCGGCGCCTGGTGCCTTGCCGGCCCTGCGGCTGGCGGCCTTTGAGGCCCTGTCCCGCCCGCGCCTGAGCAATCTGCTGCGGCACTGGCTGCAGCGGTCGCTGCCTCAGTCCGCTCCCGCCAGCCTGGTGACCCGCCTGCTGGACGAGGCCGCCGCGGCGCCCGCCGGCGCCTCCTGGCCGGCGGGCCGGCGGGTGGTCCAGAAGCATCAGGGCCAGTTGCTGGTGCTGCCCGTGCCGGCCGTGGCACCGGCGCAGGCCTGTCGCATGGACCTCAGCACGCCCGGCCTCCACGCCTGCCCGGCCTTCGCCGGTTGCTGGCACGTCGCGCTCGTGGAAGGGGTCGCTGAGCCTTCGTCGGAATGGGTGGGCTCATCGCTATTGCGCAATGTGATCTTGCGTCCACGCGAAGGCAGCGAGCAATTCCAGCGCGCGCCGGGCACGCCGCCGCGGGCCTTGAAGAAGGCCTGGCAGGCCGCGGGCGTGCCCGCGCTGGGGCGGGGGGGGCCGCTGGTTTATGCCGATTTCCCTGGGGAAACGGGCGCCCCGCCGCGTCTGCTGTGGGTGCCGGCCCTGGGCCTGGATGCGCGTTGCCGGGGGCAGGGGGAGGGACCGCGCCTGCGCCTGAGGTGGCTGCCGGACGCTCGCTGACGCGGGGCTGATGCCCTCGCCGCCGCGCTGGCAGGGCTTCGTGCTTCGCCAAGCCCAACCTTAGAATCGGCCCCAGCGACCGCGGCGCAAGAAACCCCCTCCAACTCCGCGCATCTTCACAACCATGGCATTGATCGTTCACAAGTACGGCGGCACCTCGATGGGCTCGACCGACCGTATCCGCAACGTGGCCAAGCGCGTCGCCAAGTGGGCGCGTGCGGGCCATCAGATGGTGGTGGTGCCCTCGGCCATGAGCGGCGAGACCAACCGTCTGCTGGGCCTCGCCAAGGAGCTCTCGCCCGCCAGCAGCAGCCCCGCGCTGATGCGCGAGCTGGACATGATCGCCGCCACCGGCGAGCAGGTCTCGGTGGGTCTCCTGGCCATCGCGCTGCAGGCCGAAGGGCTGGAGTCCGTCAGCTACACCGGCTGGCAGGTGCCCGTGGCGACCGACTCGTCCTACACCAAGGCCCGCATCGAGAGCATCGACGACAAGCGCGTCCGTGCCGACCTGGCCGCCGGCAAGGTGGTGGTCATCACCGGCTTCCAGGGCATCGACGAGCACAACAACATCACCACGCTGGGCCGTGGCGGCTCCGACACCTCGGCCGTGGCCATTGCCGCCGCCATGAAGGCGGACGAGTGCCTGATCTACACCGACGTCGACGGCGTCTACACGACCGACCCGCGCGTGGTGCCCGAGGCGCGCCGCCTCAAGAGCATCAGTTTCGAGGAAATGCTCGAGATGGCCTCGCTGGGCTCCAAGGTGCTGCAGATCCGCTCGGTGGAGTTCGCCGGCAAGTACCGCGTGCCGCTGCGCGTGCTGTCCAGCTTCACGGCCTGGGACATCGACATCAACGAGGAAGCCAAGTCCGGCACCCTGATCACTTTTGAAGAGGACGAAAACATGGAACAAGCCGTCGTGTCGGGCATCGCCTTCAACCGCGACGAGGCCAAGGTGACGCTGCTGGGCGTGCCTGACAAGCCGGGCATCGCCTTCCAGATCCTCGGCCCCGTGGCAGAGGCCAACATCGACATCGACGTCATCATCCAGAACGTCTCGCACGACGGGAAGACCGACTTCAGCTTCACCGTGCACCGCAACGACTACCAGCGCACGCTGGAGCTGCTGGAGAAGACCGTCGCCCCGGCCACCGGCGCCGCCAAGGTGATGGGTGACCCGCGCATCTGCAAGGTCTCCATCGTGGGCATCGGCATGCGCTCGCACGTGGGCGTGGCGTCCAAGATGTTCCGCTCCCTCAGCGAGGAAGGCATCAACATCCAGATGATCTCGACCAGCGAGATCAAGACCAGCGTGGTCATCGACGAGAAGTACATGGAGCTCGCCGTGCGCGCACTGCACCGGGCCTTCGACCTGGACCAGCCGGCCACCTGATCTGGCCTCTCCCGTGCTTTTCTGAAAAAAGTCGGGAATTTGTAGCAGGGGCTCAAAAACCGCTGCTATACTGCGAGGCTCTGCTGGAGACGTGACCGAGTGGCCGAAGGTGCTCCCCTGCTAAGGGAGTATGTGGGCAAAACCTGCATCGAGGGTTCGAATCCCTCCGTCTCCGCCAGACAGTATTGAGAAACCCGCCCAAGCGTGCTTGTGGCGGGTTTTTTCATTGTTCCTTCATTGACCCAGTGCCTGCTGCTGTGGAAGTCTTGTGACATGAACAACGTTGTGAAGATCCGCACCCCGGAAGAGATCGCCAAGGCCCGCGAGGCCGCCGGCCTGGTGGCCCAGGTGCTGGCCATGATCGGCGAGCACGTGAAGCCCGGCGTCAGCACGGAGGACCTGGACCGGATCTGCCATGACTTCATCGTCCATGAGCTGAAGGTCATCCCGGCCAATGTCGGCTATCACGGCTTCCCCAAGACCATCTGCGCCTCGGTCAATGACGTCGTCTGCCATGGCATCCCGACGCCGGCCAAGATCCTGAAGAACGGCGACATCGTCAACATCGACGTGGCCATCATCAAGGACGGCTGGTTCGGGGACAGCAGCCGCATGTTCTTCGCGGGCGAGCCCAAGCTGCATGCCCGCCGGCTCGTGAACACCTGCTACGAGGCGATGTGCGCCGGCATCCGCCAGGTGAAGCCGGGCGCGACGCTGGGCGATGTCGGCCATGCCATCCAGAGCATCGCCTTCCGCGACGGCTACAGCGTCGTGCGCGAGTACGGCGGCCACGGCATCGGCGACATCTACCATGACGCCCCGCACGTGAACCACTTCGGCCGCCCTGGCGAAGGGGTGAAGCTGGTGCCGGGCATGATCTTCACCATCGAGCCCATGATCAACGCCGGGCGCCGCGAGGTGAAGGAAATGAAGGACGGCTGGACCGTCGTCACCAAGGACCGCTCGCTGTCCGCCCAGTGGGAGCACATGGTGCTCGTCACGGACACGGGTTTCGAGGTCCTCACCACCTGGCCGGACGGCCTGGGGGCCTATCCGCCCATCGCCTGAGCGGGTCTGGGTGCCGGCCGCCGTGCGATGGCCGGCTCCGGTGTCCCTGCTACGGCGCCGGCTCTGCGCTGATTTCGCGTGGAGGCGGTCAGCGGGCGCGCCGCTGGCGCGTTAGTGCAGGATGCGGGACTCAACGGCCGTGCCGTTGCGAGTCCGTGACCGTCCTGACCCCGGAGTGCCCATGATGCTGCTGCCCGCCCTGCCTGCCTGTGCCCGACGTGCCATGGCGCTGTCCTTGTTCCTGAGCCTCCCCGCGCTGGCCTTTGCGCAGGTCCAGTGCACCGATGCCGACGGGCGCGTCGTCTACCAGCAGGCGCCCTGCGCGGCCGGACAGCAGCAACGGACGCTCGCGCCGCTGCCCGCGCCGCTGACCGTGCCCTCCACACCGTCGCTGACGCCCTCGGGCAGCGGCAGCCCGCGCGCCGGGCTGCGCAGCGTCGGGCCGCTGCCGGCCGTCGGCGACGTCGGCCCGGTGAGCGTCGGCATGACGCAAGCGCAGGTGCTGGCCGTCCTCGGGCAACCCGATCGCTCGCGAACGGTGCAGGACGGCGCCAGCGTCTACAGCCATTGGAGCTACCAGCGGGAGAGCAGCCGCGTGGTGGTGGTGATGGAGCGCGGCGTGGTCCGCGCCGTGCAGGCGGACGAGGGCGCGCCGGCACCCTGGGCGCCCGCGCCGCGGGCCTGCGCGTCGGCGGCCGAGATCCGCGAGATCGAGATCGACATCAGCAAGATTCAGAACCGTGACAACCCGCTCGTGCAACAGGCGCTGCATCGGCGCCTGAGCGACGCCCGCGCCTGCCGCTGAGCCGGCTAGCCGATCTCCGGCCGCCAGGCCTGGGCCAGGCGCGCGACCGCGTCGCCCAGGCCCGCTGCGCTCACGGCCGCGAAACCCAGCACCAGCCCGGCGCGCGCCGAGCTGTCCGGCAGACCGCCGACGCGCCGCATCGCCCCGACCTCGAGCCGTGCCCGCACGGCCGCCTCGGTCAGGCGCTGCTCGAGGGCCGCGCTGGGCAGCGGCAGGTAGGCGTGCAGCCCCGCCTCCGGCGCCGGCAGGGGCAGGCCCAGCGGGGCGATGTGCCGGCCCCAGGCGTCGAGCAGGGCGTCGCGCCGCTCCCGGGCCGCACGGCGCATGCGCCGCACGTGGCGCAGGAAGTGCCCCTCGGCGATGAAGGCGGCCATCACCTGCTGGTCCATGCAGGCGCTGTGCCGGTCCAGCACCGAACGCAGGCGGGCGAGTGTCGGCAGCCAGGCCGGCGGGGCCACGAGGTAGCCCAGGCGCAGGCCCGGGAACATCAGCTTGGACAGGCTGCCCACATAGAGCGTCCGTCCGGCGGTGTCCAGGCTCGCGAGCGGTGCCAGCGGCAGGCCGACATGGCGGTACTCGCTGTCGTAGTCGTCCTCGAGGATCCAGGCCTGCTGCCGGCGGGCCCAGGCGAGCAGATCCAGCCGGCGCTGCAGGCTCATCGCCACGCCCGTGGGGAACTGGTGGGAGGGCGTGACATAGAGCAGCCGGCAGCGCGACCCGAGCGCCTCCAGGGCCGCGGGGCGCAGGCCCTCGGCGTCGACTGGCACGTGATGCACCCGGGTGGCCTGCAGGGCCAGCGCGGCGGCGGCGGAGCGGTAGCCGGGCGATTCCGTGGCCGCTTCGTCGCCCGGCCCCAGCAGGGCCAGGGCCGCCAGCGCGATGCCCTGCTGCGCCCCGCCGGTGATGAGGATCTGCTCGGCGCTGCAGGGCAGGCCCCGGGCGCTGCGCAGGTAGTCCGCCAGCCACTCGCGCAGCGCCGGGAGGCCCGCCGGATCGCCGTAGGCCAGATCGCTGACGCTGTGCCGTCGCCAGGCGCGTGCCTGCAGTCGTGACCACAGGGCGGCCGGGAACAGGTCCATGGCGGGGCTGCCCCAGCGGAAGGCCCGCACCGGGCCGTCCGGTGTGCGGGACGGCGTGAAGTGCTGGAGAGCCTGCCAGCGCGGGGTCTGCGGCTCGGGGGCCTGGGCCGGCGCTGTCGCGCGCGAGGGCGGCCGTGCCAGGGGCGAAGCCATCTGGGCCAAGGGCGGCGTCACGTAGCTGCCGTCGCCGACCCGGCTGCTGATCAGGCCTTCGTCCAGCAGATGCTCGAAGGCGCGGACCACCGTGTTGCGAGAGACGCCCAGCGCCGCTGCCAGATCCCGCGTGGCCGGCATGCGCGCACCGGCCGGCAGCTGGCCCTGGAGCATGCGCTGGCGCAGCTGCTCGACCAGCTGGCGTGCCAGCGGGCCGGGCCCGTCCAGCCGGATGCCGGCAACGTCGAAGGGCAGGGCGGGCAGAGGCGGCGAGTTCATGGTATTGGTCCGTCCGATATTGATTGAATTGGCTCTTTGATCGTACCAATGCGCGGCCTATGCTTCGTTCGAAATCGTCACCGACTCCGCCCCGAACCCCTACCTACAGCCGCATGTACACCCCCCCGCACTTCCAGCTCGACGACCCCTCCCTGCAGCGCCAGCTGGTGCAGGCCCACCCGCTCGCGCTGCTCGTGGCGGCCGATGCCCGCGACGCCGCGGCGCCGGCTCTCGCGCTGCACCTGCCCATGGTGTGGGTCGACGACGGGGAGCAATCGTGGCTCGAGGGTCATCTGGCGCGTGCCAATCCGCACCTGGCGGGCCTGGCCGAGGGGCAGGCCGTCCGTCTCGTCTTCACCGGGCCGGATGCCTACGTGTCACCCGCCCACTACGACAGCCCGCGCAACGTCCCGACCTGGAACTACCTGGCGCTGGAGGTGCTCGGCACGCTGCATCGCGTGGACGACGCGCTGTCCAAGGACCGGCTTCTCAAGCGCCTGATCGAGCCGCGGGATCCGGCCTATGTCGCGCAATGGCAGGGCCTGCCGGAGGACTTCCAGCGGAGCCTGCTGGGGGCGATCGTCGGCCTGCGCGTGGCGGTGCAGTCCGTGCAGGGCAAGGCCAAGCTGAGCCAGAACCGCGCGGCCGGCGAGCGGCAGCGGCTGATCGAGCATTTCGAGGCCGGTTCCTCGCCCGCCATGGCGCGCTGGATGCGGCAGCTGGGCCTGTGAGCCCGTCCCTTCATCATCAACCGTTTCCTGACAGCATCATGGCAAGACCTGACCCCCTGGACATCCGCCCTGTCGTTCTCACCGGCCGTCTCGTGCAGCTGGAGCCCCTGAGCCTGGGCCACGTCGAGGGCCTGTGCGTGCATGGCCTCGATCCGCAGCTGTGGCGCTGGATCCCGAGCAGCGTGGGCACGGCGGCTGAGATGCGCGCCTACGTGGAGGCGGCCCTGGCCGAGCAGGCACGCGGCCTGGCCCTGCCCTTCGTGATCCGGGACCGCGGCACGGGCGAGCTCGTGGGCAACACGCGCTTCGGCAACATCTCGGCGGCGGACCGCCGCCTGGAGATCGGCTGGACCTGGGTGGCGGCCCGGCACCAGCGCACGGGCGTCAACACCGAGGCCAAGACCCTGCTGCTGACCCATGCCTTCGAGACGCTGGGGGCCCATCGCGTGGAGCTCAAGACCGATGCGCTCAATGAGAAGTCCCGCACTGCCATCGCGCGCATCGGCGCCGTGCAGGAGGGCATCTTCCGCCGGCACATCGTGTGCGCCTCCGGCCGGGTGCGCGACACCGTCTACTTCTCCATCATCGACAGCGAGTGGCCGGCCGTGAAGGCCAGGCTCGCGGGCATGGCCTGAGGCCGCGCGCCGGCGGCCGCCCGGCACCTTGCCGGGCCGGCCGTCCGCCCACGAAAAAGCCCGCACGAGGCGGGCTTTCCTTGGGGAGGCGGGGGCGCTTACATGCCCGCGTAGTTCGGGCCGCCGCCACCTTCCGGCGTGATCCAGACGATGTTCTGCGTCGGGTCCTTGATGTCGCAGGTCTTGCAGTGCACGCAGTTCTGCGCGTTGATCTGCAGGCGGTCGCTGTTGTCCTCGTTCTTCACGAACTCGTACACACCGGCCGGGCAGTAGCGGCTCTCCGGACCGGCGAACTTGGCCAGGTTGAGCGTCACCGGCACGCTGGCGTCCTTGAGGGTCAGGTGGACCGGCTGGTCTTCCGCGTGGTTGGTGTTGGAGATGAACACCGAGGAGAGGCGGTCGAAGGTCAGCTTGCCGTCGGGCTTGGGGTAGTCGATCTTGGCGCACTCCGCGGCCGGACGCAGGTACACGTGGTCCGGCAGCTCGCGGCGGATCGTCCAGGGCGGGCTCTTGAAGCCGAGCTTGGGCAGCAGCCACTGCTCGATGCCCGTCATCAGCGTGCCGACGGTGTTGCCCTTCTTGAACCACTGCTTGAAGTTGCGCGAGCGGTCCAGCTCCTCGTGCAGCCAGCTCTTCTCGAAGGCCGCGGGGTAGGCGCTCAGCTCGTCGTGCTGACGGCCAGCGGTGACGGCCTCGAAGGCGGCCTCGGCGGCCAGCATGCCGGTCTTGATGGCGGCATGGCTGCCCTTGATGCGGGCGGCGTTCAGGTAGCCGGCATCGCAGCCCACGAGCGCGCCGCCGGGGAAGACCTGCTTGGGCAGGGACAGCAGGCCGCCGGCCGTGATGGCGCGGGCACCGTAGCCGATGCGCTTGCCGCCCTCGATGTGCGGGCGGATGCTCGGGTGCGTCTTCCAGCGCTGCATTTCCTCGAAGGGCGAGAGCCAGGGGTTCTTGTAGTCGAGGCCGACCACATAGCCCAGCGTGACCTTGTTGCCTTCCAGGTGGTAGAGGAAGCCGCCGCCGTAGGTCTCGTGGTCCGCGGGCCAGCCGGCGGTGTGCACCACCAGGCCGGGCTTGGCCTGGCCGGCCGGCACTTCCCACAGTTCCTTGATGCCGATGGCGTAGGACTGCGGGTCCTTGCCGGCATCCAGCTGGAACTTGGCGATCAGCTGCTTGCCCAGGTGGCCGCGGGCGCCCTCGGCGAAGATGGTGTACTTGCCCAGCAGCTCCATGCCCAGCTGGAAGCCGTCGTGCGGCTCGCCGTCCCGGCCGACGCCGACGTTGCCCGTGGCCACGCCACGCACGCTGCCGTCCTCACCGTAGACGATCTCGGCGGCGGTGAAGCCGGGGAAGATCTCCACGCCCAGGGCTTCGGCCTGCTCGCCCAGCCACTTGGTGACGGCGCCCAGCGAGATCACGTAGTTGCCGTGGTTGTGGAAGCACTCGGGGATGAGCCACTGCGGCGTGTCGCGCGCGCCGTCCTGCGAGAGGAACAGCACCTGGTCGGCCGACACCGGCTGGTTCAGCGGCGCGCCCAGCTCCTTCCAGTTGGGGAAGAGCTCGGTGATCGCGCGCGGGTCCATCACGGCGCCCGAGAGGATGTGCGCGCCGGGCTCGGAACCCTTCTCCAGCACCACGACCGACAGCTCCTGGCCCTTCTCGGCGGCCAGCTGCTTCAGACGGATGGCCGTGGCCAGGCCGGCGGGGCCGCCGCCCACGACGACCACGTCGTATTCCATGTTCTCGCGTGGGCCGAACTGGGCCAGAAGTTCTTCGCTGGTCATCGGGTGTCCTTCAGGATTTGCAAATGGGGTTTGCCGCGCGGCAGGGCCAGGCCCCGACTTGGCACAATTGCGGCGCATTCTACTGGTGTGCAGAGAAAATAGAACGATCGTGCTATTTTTGTGGTGCCCGGCCCTAGAGCCGCGGCTCTAGCCGGGTGGAGATCCCGATGGCGTGTGGCCGCCCATCGCGGACGGCAAGCCGGATGCCTTGGCCCTGCCGCCAGGGCTTAACATCCTCCCGGACATTGCATGAAGGATGTGATCCATGAGCTACAGCATTGATCTGGCAGGGCGCGTCGCCCTGGTGACGGGCGCCAGCAGCGGCCTGGGCGCGCAGTTCGCGCGGACCCTGGCGAAGGCGGGTGCGGGCGTGGTCCTGGCGGGGCGACGCATCGAGCGCCTCAAGGATCTGCGCGCCGAGATCGAGGGATCGGGCGGCGACGCCCACGTCGTGGCCCTGGACGTCACGGACCTCGACTCCATCAAGGCGGCCGTGGCCCATGCCGAGACGGAGATGGGCACCATCGACATCCTCGTCAACAACTCCGGCGTGAGCACCACGCAGAAGCTCACCGACGTCTCCGTCGACGACTACGACTTCGTGATGGACACCAATGTGCGCGGCGCCTTCTTCGTGGCCCAGGAAGTGGGCAAGCGCATGCTGGCGCGAGCCCGCGGTGCGGCGCCGGGCACCTTCACGGGCGGGCGCATCGTCAATATCGCCTCCATGGCGGGCCTGCGCGTGCTGAGCCAGATCGGCGTCTATTCCATGAGCAAGGCGGCGGTCATCCACATGACCCGCGCGATGGCGCTGGAGTGGGGCAAGTTCGGCATCAACGTCAACGCCATCTGCCCCGGCTACATCGACACCGAGATCAACCACCACCACTGGGGCACCGAGCAGGGGAAGAAGCTCATCGAGCTGCTGCCGCGCAAGCGCGTGGGGCACCCGCAGGACCTCGACACCACGCTGCTGATGCTGTGCGCCAACGAGAGCCACTTCATCAACGGTGCCGTGATCCAGGCAGACGACGGCTTCGGAGTCTGATCGATGAGCCTGCGTGATCTGAGCGCCGCCGAGGCGCGCGTGCTGGCCGTGCTGGTCGAGAAGCAGCACACCGTGCCGGACAGCTACCCGATGTCCCTCAACGCCCTGACCCAGGGCTGCAACCAGAAGACGGCGCGTGACCCGGTCATGAACCTGAGCGAGCCCGAGGTGCTGGACGCGCTCAACGAGCTCAAGGGCATGAGCCTGGTGCACGAGGTGAGCGGCAGCCGCGTCGTCCGCTTCGAGCACAACCTGCGGCGCGTCTACGGCGTGCCGGGCCAGGCCGAGGCCCTGCTGACCGTGCTGATGCTGCGCGGCCCGCTGACGGCGGCGGAGCTGCGGCTCAACACCGAGCGCCTGCACCGCTTCGCCGACATCTCGTCCGTGGAGGGCTTCCTGGACGAGCTGGCGGCGCGCGAGCCCGCCCTGGCCGTGAAGCTGCCCCGCGCGCCGGGCGCCCGGGAGCAGCGCTGGGCGCACCAGCTGTGCGGGGCGGTGTCCGCCGATCTGCTGCAGGCCGCACCCGCGGAGGGCCGGGCTGCGGGCGCGCGCGACGAGGAACTGCAGCAGCTGCGTGCCGAGGTGGACACGCTCAAGGCCCAGGTCGCCCGCCTGATGGCGGAGCTGGGGCTGCAGGGCTGAGCGCCGTCGGCACCCGTCGCGGAGCCTGCCCGAGGGGCGGGCCGCGCCCGACGGGCGCCGTGCGATTGCCGATCCTGCCGCGAGGAGTGCGCGGCCCGCAGCGGCCGGCCTGCCGCCTACACTGCGGGCCTCAACAAGGGGATCCGCATGAACAAGAAGATGTCTGCCTGGCTGATGCTGGGCGCCTTTGTCGCTGTCTCGGGCCTGAGTGCCTGCGCCGGAACGCCGGACACGCCGGAGGAGCAGAAGGCCCGCGCCGAGCGCGAGGAGCCGGAGTACCTCACCGGCTCGCGTCTGCCGCGCAAGAACCGCGACACGCCCTCCGGCATCCAGGTGACCAATGGCGAGAGCCTGTCCAAGCAGACGTCCCAGGCCGGTCGTTCCATGACCCCTTCCGGCCCTCGCTGATCCCCGCTCAGGGCGAGGCGGCGGGCGGCACTGCTACAGTGCCGCCATGCATGCCACCACCGCTCCCGCGCACGACTGGGTGCGCCAGGCCATCGCCCGCATCGAGGCCGATTTCCAGCGTTCCGCCGACACCCACCTGATCGCGCTGGGCCTGCCGGGCTTTCCCGGCATCGACCTCTACCTCAAGGACGAGTCCAGCCATCCCACGGGCAGCCTGAAGCACCGCCTGGCGCGCTCGCTGTTCCTCTATGCCCTGTGCAACGGCTGGTTGCACGAGGGCAGCACCGTGGTGGAGTCCTCCAGCGGCTCCACGGCGGTCTCCGAGGCCTACTTCGCGCGTCTGCTGGGCCTGCCCTTCGTGGCGGTGATGCCGGCCACGGTGTCCACCGAGAAGATCCGCGCCATCGAGTTCCAGGGCGGCCGCTGCCACCTCGTGCAGGACCCGACGCAGATCTACGTCGAGTCCCAGCGCCTCGCGCGCGAGCTGGGCGGCCACTACATGGACCAGTTCACCTACGCCGAACGGGCCACGGACTGGCGCAGCAACAACAACATCGCCGAGTCCATCTTCGAGCAGATGAAGAAGGAGGCGCATCCGGTGCCGCACTGGATTGTCTGCTCCGCCGGCACGGGCGGCACGCTGGCGACAATGGGGCGCTTCGTGCGCTACTCGCGGCACGCCACGCTGGTGTGCGGGGCCGATGCGGAGCGCTCGGTCTTCTTCGAACACTACCTCAGCCGCGATCCGGACCTGCGCATCGAGCAGGGCTCGCGCATCGAGGGCATCGGGCGCCCGCGGGTCGAGGCGAGCTTCCTGCCGTCGGTGATCGACGCCATGGTGAAGCTCCCGGATGTGTGGTCGCTGGCGGCCACACTGGCGCTCAGCGAGCATCTCGGGCGGCCGGTCGGCCCGTCGACGGGCACGAATCTCCTGGCGGCCCTGGCCTGCACGCAGCAGATGCGAGAGCGCGGCGAGCAGGGCTCCGTGGTCACGCTGCTGTGCGACAGCGGCGAGCGCTACCGCCACACCTACCACGACGCGGCCTGGCGCGAGGCGCAGGGCCTGGGCTGCGAGGCCGAGGTCATCGCCATGGCGGCCCTGCTGCAGAAGGGGCAGTGGCCCGCGGCCCTGCTCGGCGGCTGGGCGCTGGCCGGCGCCCTGCGCACGGCCTGACCGCGCGCCGGCCGGTCTGGCTCAGAGGTCCTTCGCTGCCGTGCCGAACTGCTGCAGCATGTAGTTCCAGAACGGCGGCACGCAGTCCAGGTGGCCCGACGGTTGCGCGGGGCAGTCCGTCAGCGTGACGAGGCTGCCGGCGCCGCGCTGCTGCATGGCGGTGAGCGTGTCGCTCGAGGCGCGGTAGCTCACGGTGGCGTCGTCACGCCCGTGATAGAGCCGCAGCGGCAGGGCGGGCAGCCAGTTGTAGACGTTGCTGCGGGCCTCGATGCCGGCCACGTCATCCATGAGGTAGAGATCGAGGAAGGTCGGGTCGAAGACGACGTCGGCGTCATCGCCGATGGCCTTGCTCAGCAGCAGGTCGCGGACCTTGCGCCGGTCACCGTCGCCCAGCAGCTTGAGGAAGCCGGGGTTGAGCAGGGCGCCCAGCACCTTGTTCTCGGCCTTGACCTTGGCCAGCAGGTCGTCCAGCGCGCGGTCGACCTCGTAGGGCCCGGCGCCGGCCACTGTCATCTGCAGCTGCGCCTTGAGCTCGCTGCTGCCGCCCTGCAGTGCCCGGAAGGCCGCGACGCTGGCGTAGCCGCCCTCGGAATAGCCGCCGAGGAAGAGCTGCCGGTTGTCCTTGATGCCCTGGGTGTAGCGCCAGTAGCGCGCGGCGGTCAGGAGGTCGTTCACCGCGGCGGCGGTCGGCGTCGAGAGCAGGTAGGGGTGCGGCCGGCCCTTGCTGGCGCCGTAGCCCACGTAGTCGGCGGCCAGCACGATATAGCCGGCCGAGGCCATCACCACGGCCGCCTCGTCGGGCGTCGCATGGTTGCTGGGCGCCTCGGCGTCCTTGGTCGTGGTGCCGTGCTGGTAGCTCAGCACCGGGCTGCGGCTGCCGGTCGGCTTGACGGGGATGCAGACCAGCGCCGAGGCCTCCACGCTCGCGCCGGTGGCGTCCACGGTGAGGTAGTTCAGGCGCCAGGTCTGGACGGCGTACCGTGCCGTCACCGCGGGCGCCTTGGGGCCGGCGGCGGTGAGGGCGGACTGGATGTCGCTGCTGCTCAGCAGCTTCAGTGCGGTCGCGGACTTGAGCTCACCCGGGCCCGTCACGGGCAGGACCGGCGGCTCCACGGGCTCGACGGGCTTCTCCGGGGTGCTGCCGCCGCCGCTGCCGCCACAGGCGCCCAGCAGCAGGCACAGCGTGGCGACCGGCATCAGGCGCCGCAGCGTCGTGGCGTGATTCTTGGCGAGCGGCTGGTCGGGCCGCTCCTTCCCCTGTTCGGACATGGCGTGTGCTCCCCTCGTTGTGCCGCCATTGTGTGATGCCTTCGCGCGCCTGCGCGAGGCGGCCCTGCGAGTCTGTGCGCCCAGCGATTCAGCGCCTCGCCGAGGATGTATCAAAAATACATTTGCAACCGCCCGGGTTGTCACGGCCGGCACGCAGGCTTGTGTGCCTGAATGACGCTATTTGTATGGGTGTCGTCATGAAATCCCCTGGTGATCCTCCCGATACTGATTGCCAAAAATGTAGCAATACTACTTTTGCCACCTGCGGGCTTCTTGACTCGCGGGGGCATGGGGGGATCACCCATCACCCACCCCTGACGGGCCGGCACAGGCCTGACACCGGAGACAAGAGACATGCCTACCCTCAGCGCCGGCCGCCTTGCGCGGCCCTGGCTCGCCCTCGGCCTGCTCGCCGCGGCCGCCTCCCTGGCCCTGGCCAGCCCGGACACCCATGTGTCCAACAAGCAGAGCTTCGCGACCGACGTCGTCTACCAGATCGTCACCGACCGCTTCAAGGACGGGGACGCCAGCAACAACCCGACGGGCCCGGCCTTCAGCGCCGGCTGCACCCAGCTCAAGCTCTACTGCGGCGGAGACTGGAAAGGCATCACCCAGAAGATCAGCGATGGCTACCTCACCGGGATGGGCGTGACGGCCCTGTGGATCTCGCAGCCCGTCGAGAACATCAGCGCCGTCATCAACTACTCGGGCACGCCCAGCACCTCGTACCACGGCTACTGGGCGCGCGACTTCAAGAAGCCCAACACGGCCTTCGGTTCGATCGCGGACTTCCAGGCGCTGATCACGGCGGCGCACAACGCCGGCATCAAGGTCATCATCGACTTCGCGCCCAACCACAGCTCGCCGGCCGATCCGGCCAACACTGCCTTCGCCGAGAACGGCCGCCTCTTCAACAACGGCACGCTGATGGCGAGCTACAGCAGCGACCCGTCCGGGCTGTTCCACCACAACGGCGGCACCACCTTCGCGACGCTGGAGGACGGCATCTACCGCAACCTCTTCGATCTCGCGGACCTGAACCACCACAACGCCACGGTGGACGGCTACTTCAAGTCCGCCATCCAGGGCTGGCTGGACCTGGGCGTCGACGGCCTGCGCGTCGACGCCGTCAAGCACATGCCCTTCGGATGGCAGAAGAACTGGATGGCGCACATCCACGGCTACAAGCCCGTCTTCACCTTCGGCGAGTGGTTCCTCGGCGTCAATGAGGTGGACGGCAACAACCACGGCTTCGCCAACAGCAGCGGCATGAGTCTGCTGGACTTCCAGTTCGCCCAGCGCATGCGCCAGGTGCTGCGCGACGGCAGCAAGACGATGCAGGACCTGCACCAGACCCTCGTCGACACCGCCGGCCAGTACCGCCAGGTGATCGACCAGGTCACCTTCGTGGACAACCACGACATGGACCGCTTCCACCAGATCGGCGCGCCGCAGCGCAAGCTCGAACAGGCGCTGGCCATCACGCTGACCTCCCGCGGCGTGCCGGCCATCTACTACGGCAGCGAGCAGTACATGACCGGCAATGGCGATCCGAACAACCGCGCCATGATGAGCGGCTTCGGCACCACGACGCCGGCCTACCAGCTCATCAAGAAACTCGCCGCCCTGCGCAAGAGCAATGCCGCGCTGGCCTACGGCACGCAGCAGGAACGCTGGCTGAGCCCGGACGTCTACATCTACGAGCGCAGGTTCGGCACGCAGGGCGTGCTGGTCGCGGTCAACCGCAGCGCGACGACGGCGACGACGATCAGCGGCCTCGTGACGGCCCTGCCGGCGGGCAGCTACCCCGATGTGCTGGGCGGACTGCTGGGCGGCGGCTCGCTGAGCGTGGGCAGCAGTGGCGCGGTGCCCAACTTCGTGCTCGGCGCCGGCGCGGTCGCCGTCTGGCAGGCCGCTCCGGCCGTCACATCGCCGACGCTCGGCCATGTGGGCCCGATGATGGGCAAGCCGGGCAATGTGCTGACGATCGACGGCCGCGGCTTCGGCGCCACCAAGGGTTCCGTCTTCTTCGGCAGCACGGCCGTCACCGGCGCGAGCATCCTGAGCTGGGAGGACAGCCAGATCAAGGTCACCGTGCCGTCCATCGCCGCCGGCAGCTACGCCGTGAAGGTGCGCAACGCCAGCGCCGTGGACAGCAACGCCTATGCCGGCTACCAGCTGCTGAGCGGCCCGCAGGTGACCGTGCGCTTCATCGTCACCAATGCCACGACGGCGCTGGGCGAGAACGTCTACCTGACCGGTGACAAGTTCGAGCTCAGTGGCTGGAGCACCAGCACGCCCGTGGGCCCGGCCTTCAACCAGGTCGTCACCAGCTACCCGAACTGGTACTACGACGTCAGCGTGCCGGCCAGCACCACGCTGCAGTTCAAGTTCATCAAGAAGAACGGCGCGGCCGTCACCTGGGAAGGCGGCGCCAACCACACCTTCACCACGCCGGCCAGCGGGACGGCGACGGTAACGGTGCCGTGGCAGCCCTGAGCAGGTCTGGCGGGCGCTGACTCGGCCCGGTAGCGCCCTTGATGGCAAGCCGCCCCGCGTGTCGGTCTCGACACCGGGGCGGCGTTGCGTCGAGGGGCGCACGGGGCGCGCCCGAGGCCTCAGTCGATCAGCTCACGGCGCAGCGTCGCCTCGTCCCAGTCCCCATTGCGGCGGCGGGTCTGCTGGCCGCCCTCGATGACGAGGTAGGTCGGCAGGCCATTGACACCCAGTTGCTGGGCCACCGGGCTCTGCCCGACGCTCTGCCAGGGCTGGAAGCTCATGCGCAGGAACACCGTGCCCTCGGGGACCGGCCGGCTGGACAGCGCGGCATAGACCGGGTTGGCGCGGGCGCAGTGGCCGCACTTGGGGTCGAAGCTGGTGAGCTGCAGCACCACGCGTCGCGTCGGATGGTCGGTCAGCCACTTCGCCAGATCGCTGGGGGCGATGTCGGTGATCTTCGGCGGGCCGGCCGGCGGCTCGGCCGATGCCGAGGGCGCCGTGCGTTGCGGCGGCGGGGGCAGGGCGGCGGACGGGGTCGGTGCCTGCTGCTGGGCGATCCAGGCCTTCAGCGGCCCGAGATCCAGACTGGCGGATTGCACCCGCTTGACCGTGGACACGGGACGCTCGCCAAACTGGCCCACGCGCACGGCCGCAATGGCATCGGGCTTGTAGGCCATGAAGTAGAGGCCGTGGTGACCAAAGCGGTAGAGGTCCAGCTTCTTGCCGACCATGTCGAACTCGTTGCGCCAGCTCTGCGAGCTGTCCGAGCTGCCGTCCGGCGCCTGGCAGGGCATGTCGCAGATCGTCACCAGCTCGTAGCCTTGGGCCTTCAGCTGCCCGGCGTAATGGCGGGCGATCAGCAGCGGGCTGTCGTCATTCTTGTGGTCATACTGGACCACGCTCACGGCGCCTTCGTAGTTCATGCGCCAGCGGCTCTGCATGCCGCCGCCGGACTTGCGCTCCGGCGGCGAGATCGGCAGCGTGCCCTGCTCGAGCGGGTTGATGTGGCGGACGTACTCGGTGGCCCGCGGGAAAGGCGTGAGCGGCGTGGCGCCCGGGCCCTGCGGCGCCTGCGCATGGGCCATCGACAGCGCACCGGCGGCCAGGCTCAGGGCGACGACGGCGCGGCGTGCGCTGGCGTGGCACGGCGGGGTGGGCGTTGTGGATGCAAGCATGGGATCCTCCCTCCGAATCATTTTGGATGGCGCCTCGACGCTCGCCGGGCGATGCCGGCCGCGAGGCCGCGGCAGTATTCCACGGCACGGTCGGCGGGCCGGCCCGGACGTGGGGGGCAATGGCAACCCTTTGTGAACCGGGGCGTCAGGGGCGGCCCCGGCCGGGGCGCCTCAGCGACCGTGCCCACTGCAGCAGCTGCAGGATCCAGGCGGCCGCCCCGATCATGGGCAGGGGCGACAGCAGCAGGCCGATGAGGAGTCCGAATCCCAGGGCGTTGCCGTCTCCGGCCCATGGCGTACTCAGGGCCGCGAAGCAGAGGGCGGCGGCCGCCGTCAGCGCATGACCCATCCAGCACAGCGCCCGCACGCCCGGCCGCGGGCGCAGCAGCGCGCGCCATCGGCTGCGCAGCCACAGCAGCACGGCGAGCGGCAGCAGCAGTGCGAAGCCGGCCAGCGCCGTCGGCGCCGCGAGCCGCGCGACCGCGATCACGACCCCGCTCATCACCCAGATCCAGGCGAAGCCCAGATGCATCATGCCGACGCCCGTCAATCCCGCTGCGCCAGCGCCCGCGCGATGTGCCCGCGCTTGACGGTGGGCTTGGGCACGCGGACGTCGAACCAGCGGCGCACGTCCTCGTCCACACCGATGCCGTGCATGAAGTTGTAGAGACCCTTCTTGAGCGCGCGGCCCATGGCGTCGTGGTCGGTGCCCGTGGGGTCGACGAAGCCGACATCGTTCTTCGCGAAACGGCCCTCGGGCAGCGGCAGCAGCTGCACGCCGAACTGCTCGGGGTTCAGGCCCACCGGCGAGTGCACGGTACAGGCGAAGCGATGGAAGAAGCCGCTGTGGATGCAGCCGTTCTCGAAGAGCTGGCGGACGTATTCGAGCGCATCCACGGTGTCCTGCACCGTCTGCGTGGGGAAGCCGTACATCAGGTAGGCGTGGACCAGCACGCCGGCCTCCGCGAAGGCCTTGGTGACCCGCGCCACCTGCTCGACGCTCACGCCCTTGTTCATCAGCTTCAGCAGGCGATCCGAGGCCACCTCGAGGCCGCCGGAGATGGCGATGCAGCCGCTGTCCGCGAGCTGCTGGCACAGCTCGGGCGTGAAGGTTTTCTCGAAGCGGACATTGCCCCACCAGCTGATGGCGGTGCCGCGCGCCTGCAGCTCGGCGGCCAGCGCCTTCAGCGATTTCGGCGGCGCCGCCTCGTCGACGAAGTGGAAGCCCGTCTGCCCCGTCTCCTTCACGATCGCCTCGATGCGGTCGACCAGCGTGGCGGCCGTGGCGCCCTCGTAGCGGGAGATGTAGTCCAGCGAGACATCGCAGAAGCTGCACTTCTTCCAGTAGCAGCCGTGGGCCACGGTGAGCTTGTTCCAGCGCCCGTCGCTCCACAGCCGGTTCATGGGGTTGAGCATGTCCAGCAGCGACAGGTAGCGGTCGATGGGCAGGCCGTCCCAGGTGGGCGTGCCGACGTCCTCGAAGGGAATGTCGGGCTCGGCCAGATGGCGCCAGCGCACCTCGCCGTCCTCCCGCACAAAGGTCCGCACCAGGCGCTGCGCCGATCGCTGGCCGGCCAGATGCTCCAGCAGCGCCAGCAGCGGGCGCTCGCCGCCGTCCATGGTGACGAAGTCGACGTAGTCGAACAGGCGCGGCTCGGAGAGCTCGCGCAGCTCGGTGTTGACGAAGCCGCCGCCGAGGATGAGCGTCACGCCGGGCCGGTGCGCCTTGATGGTCTGCCCCATGCGCAGTGCGGCATAGACGGCGCCGGGGAAGGGCACGGAGAGCAGCACGACGTCCGGCTTCACCTCGTCCATCGCGGCGAGGGTCAGGTCTTGCAGGGTGCGGTCGATGAGGTTGGGCGCGGCCGCCAGGGCCTGGGCCAGCGGGTCGAAATGCGGCTGCGCCGTGGCCAGGCTCTCGGCATAGCGGACGAACTCGAAGCGCGGATCGACGGCGTCGCGCAGCACGTCCGCGAGGTCGTTGAGGTACAGCGTGGCCAGATGGCGGGCGCGGTCCTGCAGGCCCAGCGCTCCGAAGGCCCAGGCCAGCGGGTCCTCGCCCTCGTCGGCCAGGTAGTGGTCGATGGCGGCGAAGCGCGCGCCCTCGGGCAGGAACTGCCGGGTGTTGATGCGGTGCGCCAGCGTGGGGTCGCGGCCCTGTAGAAAGCCGATGACGCGTTCGATCGTGGCCTCGTAGGCCGGGAACTGCTCGGCGAAGCTGCGCGTCTGTGCCGTCTGCTGCTGGCGATCGAGCGCCTCCACCGCCGTGCGCATGCCCTGCAGGCCTTCGCGCGAGAACAGCGCCAGCACGAGCGCCAGCGCCAGGTCGCGCTGCTCGCAGTGCAGCCCGCGTGAGCGCAGGAAACCGGTCAGGTAGGCGGTCGAGGGGTAGGGCGTGTTCAGCTGCGTCATCGGGGGGATGAGCGCAAGCACGCGCAGGTCGGTCACGGCGGGCACGGTGGCGGGGCGGGCGAGAGTGGAGTGGAGGGCGGGTCTGCGTGAACTGTACGCGGCCCCGGCACCGCTGGCATGCGAACAACTTGGCACGCCAAAGAGAAAGCCCGCGTGGCACGGCGTGCGCCACAGCGGGCTCGAGCATCACGGGGCAGGCGCGGGGCCTGCGCGGTGATTACTTCTTCTTCTTGGCGACGGGCTTGGCAGCCTTGGCAGCCGGCTTGGCCTCAGCCTTGGCGGCCTTGCGAGCGGCGGCCTTGGGGTCCACGGCGGCCTTGAAGCCAGCGCCCGGGGTGAACTTCGGCAGCTTGGCGGCGGCGATCTTGATCTTTTCGCCGGTGCTGGGGTTCACGCCGGTGCGGGCAGCGCGAGCGTGCTGCTTGAAGGAGCCGAAGCCGGGGATGGACACGGAGCCACCCTTCTTCACCGTGGTGACCACGGCGTCCAGCAGGGTTTCGACGATGCGGCCGGCTTCGGCCTTGGTCAGCTCGTGCTTGGAAGCCAGGTGTTCGATCAGTTCGGTCTTGTTCATTCGTGTGACTGTTTGGTTGAGCCCGAACAGGCTCGGGCGGCGCGGATTGTGCCCCATAAACAGGGGCCTGCCAGCCGGCTCGTGCGCAAAAGTCCCAAGGGCAGGGGGCTGCAGGGCCTCGACCGCGGGAAAGTCCCATGCCCACGGGGTCTCCGGCCCCGGCCCGGACGGCCGGAGGCAGGGCGGCGATGTCACCTGCCGGACAGCGCTGGGCCGGCGCCGGCGGCGGCCGGGCGCACTTTGCCGGGAATGGCGCTTGCCACCTTCCGGCAGGTCCGGCGCACCGACGTGGAGCGCCAGCCGCCCCGCTGGCGTCGGACCACGACATGACGACTGAATCATCGGAAAGGATGCAACATGAACCAGCAGGGTCGAAACCAGGGACGCCACGAGGACCAGGGCCATCGCAGCCAGAGTGGCAGCAACTACGGTGACTGGTCGAACCAACGCGCCCCAGGCCAGGAAGGCCAGCCGCACACGCCGTACCAGGAGGGCCCGCAAGGGGGCTACCAGGGCGGCTATCAGGGCAGCCAGCAGCACCTGGGCGGTGGCTACGGCGCTCAGCAAGGCGGCTTCGGCCGCGGCGATGGCGATGCCAATGGCGGCCGCTACGGGCCGAACTACCCCGGCGCCGGCAGCGACGTCGCCAGCCAGCACAGCCCGTATGGTCAGTTCGGCGGCCACCCAGGCAGCATGCCCTGGGGGCAGTCCGGTTCCTACGGCGGGGGCTACCAGGGCGGCAGCTACCAGGGGGGTTATCCGGGCGGGCAGCAGGACATGGCACGCCCGTGGCAGTCCCTGCAGGGGCAGGGCGGCTCCTACGGCGGCTCCGGCACGACGGCGGGCATGAGCCATGGCGGCTACGGCGGCCAGGGTGGCCTGCACAGCGGCATGGGCGGGATGAGCAGTGGCATGGGCGGCAACGGTGGCTACGGCGACCACGGCGGCCAGCAGACGCACTTCGATCCCGACTACCACCAGTGGCGCACGGAGCAGATGCGCAACCTGGACAACGACTACCAGTCGTGGCGCCAGGACCGCTATCGCAAGTTCTCCGACGAGTTCAGCCAATGGCGCAGCCAGCGCCCGCAGCAGTTGGGCAGCAGTTCGGGCAGCGGCAGCGAGACGAGCGGCCATCACACGGACCCGGGCAGCGAGGGCCATGGCAGCAGCGCCAGCACGGGCTCGTCCGGCACGCCGGGCAGCTCGTCCTCCGGCTCCGGCGGCAGCGCCTCCAGCGGCAAGACCAAGTAAGTCACGCCCGGGCGGCGCCCTGCGATGCCCGCCAGCCCTGCCGTCGAGCGGGCTGACACAGCAGGGGCCGCCCGCCTCGAGCCCCCGCCTGCGCCAGCGGCAGGACGCCATCGGCATGCGTCCCTCACCCTGGCGCGGGCATCAGGAACTCCATGTCACCCCTTGTCGTCTTCAGCCATCTGCGCTGGTCCTTCGTCTACCAGCGGCCCCAGCACCTCATGTCCCGGCTGGCGCTGCACCGACCCGTGCTCTTCATCGAGGAGCCGATTCACGACCCCGGCCCCGTCCGGCTGGACAGCAGCTGGCAGGGCCGTTCCATCGAGGTCCTGACGCCGCGCACGCCGCTGCCGGCCCGGGGTTTCGACCTGGCCCAGGCGCAGCTGCTGCGCCCCGTCCTGCGGCAGGCGCTGCGGGAGCGAGGCCTCCGTTCGCCGATCGCCTGGCTCTACACGCCCCTGGCGCTGCCGCTGGCGCGGGACCTCGATCCCGCGCTGTGGGCCTACGACTGCATGGACGAGCTCTCCGCCTTCCAGGGCGCCTCCCCCGAACTCCCCGCGCGCGAGCGGGAGCTGCTGGCGCTGGCGGATGTCGTGCTGGCCGGCGGCCCCGGGCTGGCGGATGCCAAGCGCGCGCTGCGACCGGACGTGCACTGCATGCCCAGCGCGGTGGACGTCGAGCACTTCCAGCCCGGTTCCGCCAGCGAGGAGGCCCGCCAGCATGCCGAGCAGGTGCAGGGCCACCTGCCGCATCCGCGCCTCGGCTTCTTCGGCGTGATCGACGAGCGCATGGACCTGGCCCTGCTGGCCCAGCTGGCCGATGCGCGCCCGCACTGGCAGATCGTGATGGCCGGGCCGGTCGTGAAGGTGGATCCGGCGAGCCTGCCTCGTCGGCCCAATCTGCACTGGATCGGCATGCAGCGCTACCCGTCGCTGCCGGCATTGATGGAGGGCTGGGACGTCTGCCTGATGCCCTTTGCGCTGAACGATGCCACCCGCTTCATCAGTCCCACCAAGACGCTGGAGTACCTCGCGGGCGAGAAGCCCGTGGTGAGCACGCCGGTGCCCGATGTCCTGCGGCTCTACGGTGCCGTGGTGCGCACGGCCCGGGCGGGCGAGGCCTTTGTGGAGGCCTGCGAGCAGGCCCTGCACGAGACGCCCGCCCAGCGCCGCCAGCGGCTGACGCACGCCATGGACGTCGTGGCTTCCTACTCGTGGGACGGCTGCGCGCAGGTCGTGCAGGCATTGCTCGAGGCGGCGCTGAAGCGTCGGCAGGTCGAGGCGCAGCGGAAGGCCGCCCCGGCGGGCGCTGGGCTGCGGATCGGCAAGCCCGCCGACGCCGGCGCCGAGGCGGTGCTGGCCACGTCCCGGCGGACGGTGCCGCTGCCGCCGACCGCCGGCGCTGGCGGTACGCGGGTCTGGGCGCTGCGTTCCGGCCGCAGCTGAGCCGGGCCCGCCATGCGGATCCTGGATGCCCACCTGCATTGCAGCGGCAGGGAAGACAGCGCCGGTGTGCTGCATGCGCTGGACGAGGCCGGCATCGAGCGCGCCGTGCTGCTGGCGCCGTTCCTGAGCCCCGGCTACTCGCTGGGCGATGCCGGCTCGCTGCGCCGCGCCAACGACCACCTCGCGCGCCTGGTGCGCGGTCATGAGGACCGCCTGACCGGCTTCGCCGTCGTCGATCCCCGGCATGACCACGCGGCACAGGACCTGCGCCATGCCATCGAGCAGCTGGGCCTGCACGGCGTCAAGATGGTGCCCACGGGCTGGTACCCCTTCGAGGAGCGCGCCCACAGCGTCTACGAGGTGGCATCGGCGCTGGCGCTGCCCATGCTCTTCCACAGCGGCATCTTCATCGACGGCCGCTCGGGGCGCTTCTGCCGCCCCGCCTACTTCGAGGCCCTGCGCGACCATCCCGGTGCCCGCGTGACGCTGGCCCACATGGGCTGGCCCTGGACGGACGAGGCCCTGGCCGTCACGCTGATCGACCGCATCCACCAGGTGCCGGTCGAGGAGGCGCAGTTCCGCCTGGACATCTCCTTCGGCCCACCGCCCCCCTACCGGCGCGAAGTGCTGGCCCGCATGCTGGAGGTGCTCGGGCCCGGATCGCTGCAGTTCGGCAGCGACTGCTTCCTCCCCTGCAGCGGGGCGCATCTGCGCGAGCGCTGCGGCTGGGTGCAGACGCTGATGGACGAGCTGGGCCTGGACGCGGCGGCCCGCGAGCAGATCCTCTGGGGCACGGCGGCGGCGTGGCTGCGCCTGCCGGCGAGGGGACGCCCGGCGGATCTGCCGGTGCCATCCCCGGCCGCCACCGGGCGCCCACCGCTTCCCCCCGGGCCGCCCGCACCGCCGCTGAGCGCGCCGGATGCCTCGCCCGGCCTCGCCCAGCACCTGCGCCGCGGCAGCCCGCGGCTCGCGCTGCTCGGGCGTTGCTGCTGAGGACGCCCACCCATGCCGGGTCAGACCGTCGCCACCGCCGGGCCGGGCAGCGCGCTCGCCACCCGGCGCATCCATGTGATGGAGCTCGTGGGCAACGCCATCGTCGGCGGCATGGAATGCTGGGTCGAGCGATTGCTGCAGCATCTGCCACGGGAACGCTTCCGCATCACCGTCGTCTGCCCCTACGAAGGCCGCTTCAGCGCGGCCATGCGGGCCCTGGGGGCGGACGTGGTCTGCATCCCCATGCCCGAGGACCCGGCCTGGAGTGCGGCCCAGCTGGGCCAGGCGCTGGCCCGCAGCACCGGCGTGGACCTGCTGCACGCGCATCTGCCCAATGCGCACGCACTGGGCGGGCTGGTGTCGCGCCTCACGGACCTGCCGCTGCTGTGCACCATCCATGGCCGGCAGATCACGCTGCTGGACCTGGAGGTGCACCGCGCCGTCCGCAGCCACCTGAGCGTGGTGTGCCGCCACAGCTACCTGCATGCGCTGGGCGTCGGGGTGGATCGCCGCCGGCTGAGCTGCGAGCCCAACGGCGTGGACACCCGCTGCTTCCATCCCGGCCCGCGCCCCCTGGACGGCCTGCGCCAGCAACTGGGCCTGGACACGGTGGCGCCGCTGGTGGGATTTGTCGGGCGCCTCTCGCCGGAGAAGGGCCCCGAGCAGTTCCTGCGCGCGGCGGCGCTGCTGTCCGAGGGGCTGCCGCCGGGCACACGCTTCGTGATGGTGGGCGAGGGGCCCCTGCGAGGCGCGCTGGAGGCGGACCTGGCGCGCCTCGGCCTTGGCGACCGCGTGCGGATGGCGGGGCAGCGGGATGACATGCCCACGCTGTACCGCGAGCTCGACGTGCTGGTGTCCTGCTCGCATTCCGAGGCCATGCCCCTGGCCGTGATGGAGGCCCTGGCCAGCGGCGTCCCCGTGGTCGGCACGCGCGTCGGCGGCATGCCGGAGATCGTGCAGCACGGCGTCAGCGGCTGGCTGGTGGCGCCGCGCGACATCGAGGACCTGGCCGCCCGCATCCGCCAGCTCCTCGAGGCGCCCGCGCGGCGCCAGGCCATGGGCGCCGCGGCCCGCCGGGACATGGTGCAGCGGCTGGACCTGCGACCCAGCCTCGACCGCGTCGCCAGCCTGATGCAGGCCCTGGCCCGCCAGGCCCGCGAGCCGCATCGCCTGGAAGACGTCAGTGTCCTCGGGCGGGCGTGAGACCGCCCGCAGCACGAGTCTGGCGGGCGTGAGACCGCCCGCAGCACGAGTCTGGCGGGCGTGAGACCGCCTTCATTGCCGGCCAGTCGGGCATGAAAGCTGCCCTACGTCGAGGCCCAGGAACCCAAAGGAAGGCCATGACACATTCTTCTGCAAGACGGCTGCGTGCCGCATCACTGATCGCAGGATTGCTGATCCTGGCGGCCTGCGCCACTCCCAGCGGTCCGCCGGCCTCGGTGGCGGCGGCCCAGGTCGCCATCGACGCGGCTCGCAGCGACGGCGCCGAGGCGCTGTCCGGGCCCGAGCTGTCGCGCGCCCGCGCCAAGCTGGAACGGGCCCGGCAGCTCGTGCCGTCCGACCGCCTGCGCGCGCATCGCCTCGCCGAGGAGGCTGCGGCCGACGCCGAGCTCGCCCGTGCGCGCTCGGCGCAGCAGCGCTCGCAGCGCGCGCTGGCGGAGGTGCAGCAGTCCATGCAGGCGCTGCGCGATGAGCTGCAGCGCAGCGCCGCCCGGCCGCCGGGTATCGCGGCATCGCGCTGAACGTGTGCGCAGCACGTCGGCGCGGAACGTCTGTGCTGACGCGCTGCGGAGCCGGTGCGCCGCGCCGCTGCAGCCTGCTCCTCCCATTCCTTGATTGCAGGAGACCCCATGCGAGAACTCAAGACCCTCTTGACGGCCGTCGCCGTCAGCGCGCTGGCTGCCTGCCAGACCCTGCCCGAGCGCGATCCGGCGCTGGATGCCGCGGAGCGCGAGTACCGTGAAGCGGCGGCGGACCCGACGGTCCAGCGCCAGGCCTCGGCCGAGCTGGCCCAGGTGCGAGGCATGCTGACCCGTGCCCAGCGCTATTACAGCGACGAGCGCAACCTCGAGCAGACCCGCCATCTGGCCTATCTCGCCAGCGTCGACCTCCAGACCCTGCGCGCCCAGGCCAGCCGGCGGGATGCGGACGCGCAGGTGCAGCAGTCCGGCGCCGAGCGCGACCGCCTGCAGCTGCAGGCCCGCGACGCCGAACTGGCCCGCGCACGTGCCGGCGAGGCGGACGCGCGGCGCACGGCGACCGACGCCCAGAACCAGGCCGCCCGCCTGCAGCGCGATCTCGCGGAGCTCGACGCCCGCAGCACGCAGCGCGGGCTGACCGTGGTGCTCAAGGACATGCTCTTTGCCACGGGTCGCGCCGAGCTCCAGCCCGGCGTGCGCCGCTCCCTCGAGCGTCTGGCCGAGGTGCTGCGCCAGCATCCCGAGCGCCGCGTCCTGATCGAGGGCTTCACGGACAGCACCGGCGGTGCGGCCATGAACCAGCGGCTGTCGCAGCGCCGTGCCGAGGCCGTGCGCGGCGCACTGGTCCGCTCGGGGGTCGCCCCGGACCGCGTGGAGGTGCGGGCCTTCGGGGAGGAATACCCCGTTGCCGACAACGCCACCGCCGCGGGCCGGCAGCAGAACCGCCGCGTGGAGATCCTCTTCTCCGACGAGCAGGGGCGCCTGAACTATCGCTGAGGGCCGCCGGTCCAACTCAAAGAGGCCCCGCGGGGCCTCTTTGCTTGGGGCGTCGGCGACATCAGTCGCGAAACGCCCGACGCGGGACGTCAGAAGCGGTACTTCAGCGCCAGGCTCGTGCTCTGCACATAGGTGCGGCCGCTACCGGCGAGGCGGAAGCGGTCGCGGCTGCGCTCGATCGACACATTGAAGTTGCGGTTGAAGTTGAAGCCCACGCCGATCGTGGCGGACGGCCCCCAACCCGTGGCGGTACCGACCGGGACGCCGGAGAGCGGATCCGCCGTCAGCTTGGTGTGCCCGTAGATTGCGCCCGCCTTCACGTAGAAGTTGACGTTCTCCATGTCGAGCATGCCGACGAGGCTGATGTTCGCGCCATAGGCACGGACCGCGCCGCCGGCGCGGTTGACCTTGCCGAAGTGGCGCGCGCCGATTTCCAGGCCGAGGAAGTCATTGAACATGCCCCCGGTGTAGATCGCGACGGAGCGGTCGCGGTTGTCGCAGCTGAAGGGGGCAGGGCCGCAGGGCGTGTCGTAGTCGGAGTTGCCGAGGCTGACCCCGACGTAGCCGCGGCGGGTGTAGGGGATCCAGGAGTAGTCGCTGCCGGCATAGGCGCTGCCGTAGCTGCCCCCGCCCCCATGCTGGTCCTGCTGGGCGAGGCCGGGCTCGGTCGCGCTGGCATAGGCGCCCATGCCGGTGCCGGTGGTGCTTCCGGCGGTGGTTCCCGTGCCGGTCTGTGCGCCGACGCCCGTCGCGGCCAGGCCGCCGATCAGGGCCAGGCAGAGGCTGCCGCGCCAAGATGCGCTGCGCGCCGGTGCTCCGGAATTGAGGCCATGTCGTACATACATCTTGAGTTCCTTTGCGATGTTCAGGTTGGAAACGGACGCATGCCATCAAGGCAGTTGCCACCATCCGGTCGGCAAGTGCCATGCCATGGCGCCAGGGCGGTGTCGGCAAGATTTGCCGCAGAGCGTCGGGCGCGGCGGGCACTGCACTTGCCTTGGCTGGGCACGACACACAGCACGGAGGCGCCATGGCAGCCCGGTCCCTACGCATCGTCCTCATCAGCGAACATGCCTCGCCCCTGGCCCAGGCCGGCAGCGTGGACGCCGGCGGGCAGAACATCTACGTCGCCCACGTCGCGGCGGCGCTGGCCCGGCGCGGCCATGAGGTGGAGGTGCTCACCCGGCGCGACAGCCCCGAGCTGCCCGCGGTGCAGCCGATGGGAGAGGGCGTGCGCGTGCACCACCTGGACGCCGGCCCGGCGCAGTTCATTCCGAAGGAGCAGCTGCTGCCGCATGTGCGCGACTTCGAGCTCCAGGCCCGCGCGCTGCTGCGGCGGCTGCCGCCCTGCGACCTCGTGCACGCGAACTTCTTCATGTCGGGCCTAGCCGGGCTGCAGCTGCAGCGGCGTCTGGGCCTGCCGCTGGTCGTGACCTTCCACGCGCTGGGCGCGGTGCGCCGCCTGCATCAGGCCGGGGCCGACAGCTTTCCGGTGGAACGTGTGGACCTGGAGCGCCAGGTGGCGCACGGCGCGGACCGCGTGATCGCCGAGTGCCCCCAGGACCGGCAGGACCTGATGACCCACTACCACCTGCCCGAGCGCCAGATCACCGAGGTGCCCTGCGGTGTGGACCTGCACGAGTTCCGCCCTGGCGACCTGCAGGCGGCGCGGGCCCGTCTGGGCCTGTCGCCGCGGGACTTCATCGTGCTGCAGCTGGGCCGGCTCGTGCCGCGCAAGGGCATCGACAACGTCATCCGCGCGCTGTCCCGCCTGCCGGGCATCCACAACGACGAGTGCCCGCGCCGGGCGCGTCTGCTGGTCGTGGGCGGTGAGTCGGAGCAGCCGGACGAGCGCCTCACGCCGGAGATCGGGCGGCTGCGCCGGCTGGCGCAGTCGCTGGGCGTGAAGGACCGCGTGCAGTTCATCGGGCGCCGCAGTCGGCCGGAGCTGGCGAGCTACTACCAGGCTGCCGATGTGTTCGTCAGCACGCCCTGGTACGAGCCCTTCGGCATCACGCCGCTGGAGAGCATGGCCTGTGCCCGCCCGGTGATCGGCAGCGCCGTGGGCGGCATCCAGCACACCGTGGTGGACGGCGTCACCGGCTATCTCGTGCCGCCCATGGACGCCGACACGTTGGCCGCCCATCTGGACTGGCTGCGCCAGCATCCGCAGCAGGCGGAGGCCATGGGGCGCGCCGGGCTCGGGCGCGTGCGCCGCATGTTCACCTGGGACCAGGTCGCCGCGCGGCTGGAGGCGGTCTATCGCCGCGTGATGGCCGAGCGCAGCCAGCCCGTGACCGCAACCGCGGCCCACGGCCTGGGGCTGCTGCCGGCGGGGCTGGGCCGGGTGCCGGCGGGGGCGGTGGGCATGAAGCCTCTGCTGCCCGCGCGGACGCCCTTGTGGTCCGAGCCCGCATCGGCCGTCGCGGCCTGGGGAGCCAAGGCATGAACGGCGACGCGCTGCATGGCATGCGGACCGACCAGTACGGTCACCGCGCGAGCCGCCGCAAGCCGCTGCCGGGGCGCGCTGCGGTCTTCGTGCCCGAGGCCTGCGTGCTGGACTGGCACCTGCCCGACGCGGCCGATGTCGAGGCCGTGCACTGGCGTCCCCGGGCGCTCGCCGCGCTGCAGACGCTGGAGCTGCGGGGCTATCGCGTGGTGCTGGTCAACGGGGCGGAGATGGCGGAGCCCGGCGCGCAGGACCCGGCGGCACAGGCGATGCGCTCCGCCGGCGCGAACCGGGCCTTGCTGCAGCGCCTGGCCGAGGAAGGCCAGGTGCATCCGGCCGGCATCCTCGCACCGGTGACCCCGAAGGAGCTGCCCGACGTGCTGCAGCACACGGCGCAATGCCATCGCCTGGACCTGCGCCGGGGCTGGTTCCTGAGCTGGGAGGAGGGCCTGGGTGCGGCCAGCCGGCGGGCGGGTTGCCGCAGCGTCCGGCTGATCGAGCCGGGGCGCCCCCTGCGCCGCCGCTGGCCGCTGCTGCGCGGGCATGTGCCCATGAAGTTCGTCGATGCGGCGGCCTTCATCCTCCGCTGCGACGGGCATCCGCCCGCGGAGTTCGAGGGCGAGGGGCCCACCGCGCCGGCCGCCACCCCCTGCGCCTGCCGTCCATGAGCGGCACCGCGACGACGCCGCGCTGGCAGCAGGCCCGGCGGGTCCTGCTGGTCCGGCTCGATGGCCTGGGTGACGTGCTGATGTGCACGCCCGCCATGGCGGCGGTCCGTGCGGCGCTGCCCGGGGCGCGCCTGACCTTGCTGACCTCGCCCGCCGCGGCCGGCCTCCTGCCGCACCTGCCGGAGCTGGACCAGGTGATCCCCTTCGAGGCGCCCTGGGTGCGGGGGCCCGTCGAGGCCGTCACCGGCCACGCCGAGCGCGCGCTGCTGCGGCATCTGCGGCGGGCGCGATTCGACGCCGCCCTCATCTTCAGCACCTGCACGCAGAGCGCGCTGCCCGCGGCGCTGCTGTGCCGCCTGGCGGGCATTCCGCTGCGCCTGGCTCACAGCCGCGAGCCGGCCTATGGGCTGTTGAGCGATCGCCTGCCGGAGTCGGATGTGCTGGGGCCGGACATGCGGCATGAGGTGCAGCGGCAGCTCGATCTCGTGGCGAGTGTCGGCTTCGAAGCCCGGGACGCCCGCCTGCGGTTCACGCGCCAGCCGGCGGACGATGAGCGGATGCGGCAGCGGCTGGAGGCACTCGGGCTCGGCGCCGGACAGGCCTATGTCCTGCTGCATCCGGGCGCCACCGCACCGTCGCGGCGCTATCCCTCCGAAGCCTTTGCGGCGGCGATGGCGCAGCTGCGCGCGAGCGCGCCGACGGGCCTCGCGCTCGTGGTGTGTGCGGGGGCGGGCGAGTCGTCGCTGCTGGCGCCGCTGCGAGAGCCCGTGCCGGGATGGGCGCCCCTCGTGGTCTCCGAGCCGCTGAGCATCGGGGAGCTGGCCGCCCTGGTGGCAGGCGCCCGGGTGCTTGTCGCCAACAACAGCGGGCCGGTGCACCTGGCCGCGGCGCTGGGCACGCCGGTCGTGGACGTGTATGCCCTGACCAATCCCCAGCACACGCCCTGGCGCGTGCGCTCCCGCGTGCTGAGCCACGAGGTGCCCTGCCGCGACTGCCTGCGCAGCCGCTGTCCGCTGCCCCAGCATCCCTGCCTGCGCGGCGTGCCGCCCGCGGCGGTGGCGCAGGCCGCCCTGGAGCTGCTGGCGGGGGCACCGTCATGAGCATGCGCTCGGAAGGCCCGCCGCTGCAGGTGCCTCTGCCGCTGCTCGTGTCCGTTGTCGTGCCCACCTACCGGCGGCCGGCGCTGCTGGAGCGCTGTCTGGCGGCGCTGCTGGACCAGACGCTGGCGACGGCCTGCTACGAGGTCCTCGTCGTCGACGATGGCCACGAGGACGCGGTGCTGCGCCTGGTGGAGCGCCTGGCGCAGCGGCCGGGCGCGCCGGCCTTGCACTGCCTGCGCCCGTCGACGGGACGTGGGCCCGCCGTGGCGCGCAACTGCGGCTGGCGTGCCGCGCGGGCGCCGCTCGTGGCCTTCACCGACGACGACACCATTGCGGACCGCCACTGGCTGCACCACGGCCTCGTCGGCATGCGGCCGGAGTGGCTCGCGCAGGCGGGGCGCGTGCGCGTGCCGCGCCGACGCGCCCGGGAGCGCCCGCCGACGGACCACGAGCTGATGACGCGGGGCCTCGAACGTGCCGAGTTCGTGACCGCCAATGCCTTCGTCTGGCGGGCCGCCTTAGTCCTTGTCGGCGGCTTCGACGAGCGCTTCCAGCGCCCCTGGCGCGAGGACGCCGACCTGCAGTTCCGCCTCGAGGCGCTGGGCACGGTCGGCCGCTGCGAGCAGGCGTTGGTGTGGCATCCCGTGCGGCGCGAGTCCTGGGGCGTGTCGCTTCGTCAGCAGCGCAATGTCTTCTTCGACGCGCTGCTGTACCGCAAGCATCCGCAGCTCTACCGCGTGCGGGTGCGGCAGCGGCCGCCCTGGGACTACTACCTGATCGTGGCGCTGACGGTCCTCGGCGCGCTGCTGATGTCGACCGGGCCCGCCTGGGGCGCGGCGGCGGCGCTGGCGGCGGCCCTGGCGCTGGTGCTGGCCTTCGCGGCCCGCCGCCTGCGCCACACGGCGCGCACGCCCTCGCATGTGGGCGAGGTGCTGCTGACCTCGGCGCTGATCCCGTTTCTCTCGGTGTACTGGCGTCTGCGCGGCGCCCTGCATTTCAAGGTGTTGTTCCTATGAGCCATTCCCTGGCCGTGCCCGGCGAGGTGCGCCGCATCGTGGTGCTGCGCGCCCTGGGGCTCGGCGATCTGCTGTGCGCAGGGCCGGCCCTGCGTGCCTTGCGGGCGGGCTTTCCCGAGGCCGACATCGCGCTGCTGGGTCTGCCCTGGGCACAGGGCTTCGTGACGCGGCACGAGGTCGTCGACCGCTGGATCGGCCTCCCCGGCTGGCCCGGGCTCGACGAACAGCCCCTGCGGCCCGAGGCGCTGCCGGCCTTCCTGACCGACATGCAGCGCCAGCGCTTCGACCTGGCCGTGCAGTTGCACGGCAGCGGCACGGCGAGCAATGGCCTCGTGGCGCTGCTGGGGGCGCGTCTGTGCGCGGGCTTCCACCGCGCGGGCGGCTGGGTGCCGCCCGGTCAGGAACTTCGTTTCAGGCCCTGGCCGGAGCACGGGCACGAGAGCCAGCGCCTGCTGGCGCTGTGCCGTCACCTCGGGATGCCCGCCGTGGACGAGCGCCTGAGCTTTCCCCTGCGGCCCGGGGACCGCGAGGCCCTGGGGCAGGTGTGGCCCGGCCTCGCTGCGGACGCGCCCTATGTGTGCCTGCACGCCGGCGCGCAGCTGGCTTCGCGGCGCTGGCCGGCCCAGCGCTTCGCGGCCGTGGCGGACGCGCTGTACGACGCGGGCTACCGCATCGTGCTGAGCGGCAGCGCCGCGGAACTGCCACTCGCCCGGCAGCTGGAGGACCTGATGCGGGCGCCCTGCGACAACCTCGTCGGCCTGACCAGCCTGTGGACCCTGGGCGCGCTGATCGCCGGGGCGCGCGGCCTCATCGCCAATGACACGGGCGTCTCGCACATCGCGGCGGCGCTGGCCGTGCCCAGCCTGATCGTCTCGAGTGGCGGCGACGTGTCGCGCTGGGCCCCCCCCGACCCGGCGCTGCATCGCGTGCTGAGCAAGCCCGCGCCCTGCCGCCCCTGCGCCCACCGCGAGTGCCCCACGGGCCATGGCTGCGCGCACGCGCTGAGTGTCTACGAGGTGCTCGAGGCGCTGCAGTCCGTGCTGGACCTGCCGCCGATCACGGCCGCCCCGGCGGCCGTCCCCCTGTCCCTCTCCACCTTCAAGGGAGCCACCCATGGCGCGTCGTCTGCGCATCCTGACCTGGCACGTGCATGGCAACTACCTCTACAACCTCAGCCAGGTCCCGCATGACTTCTTCCTGGTGAAGGACAGCTCCGGCCTGCCGTCCCGCAGCGGCCGCTGCGGAGACCTGCCCTTCGGTGCCAATGTGCACGACGCGCCGGCCGAGGCGCTGCATGCGATGGCCTTCGACGCCGTGCTCTACCAGTCTCGCCAGGCCTGGGAGGAGGACCGCCTGAGCCTGCTGAGCCCGGCACAGCAGCGCCTGCCGCGCCTGGTGCTGGAGCACGATCCCCCGCAGGCCCATCCGACCGCCACCGTCCACTGGGCCGACGATCCGCAGACCATGCTGGTGCACGTCACGCCCTTCAACGCGCTGATGTGGGACGCCGGGCGCTGCCCGGTCCGCGTGATCGAGCATGGCGTGACCCCGCTGGAGGACATCCCCTGGCAGGGGCGCTGGGCGCGCGGGCTGGTGGTCGTCAACCATCTCCAGCGACGCGGTCGGCGCCTGGGGGCCGATCTCTACCTCACGCTGCAGTCGTCGGTGCCGCTGAGCCTCGCGGGCATGGGCAGCGAGGGCCTGCCCGGCGGGCTCGGCGAGATCGGCCACCGGCAGCTGCCGCGCCTGATGGCGGCGCACCGCTTCTTCTTCCACCCGGCGCGCTACACCAGCCTCGGCCTCGCCCTCATCGAGGCCATGATGCTGGGCATGCCGGTGGTGGGGCTGGCGACGACCGAGCTGTCCACGGTGATCCGCAGCGGCGAGAACGGCTTCATCGACACACGCGTCGAGCGGGTCGCCGCCGCGATGCAGGCGCTGCTGGAGGACCACGCGCTCGCGGCGCAATGGGGGCGTGCCGGCCGGCAGCTGGCGCGGGAGCGCTTCGGCATCGAGCGCTTCGTTCGTGACTGGCAGCAGCTGCTGGCCGAGGTCTGCCGATGAGCCCGACCTCCGCACCCCCCCCCCGCTGGCGCCCCTGCGACCGGGCGAGCGCGTGCTCGTGACGGGGGGCGCCGGCTTCCTGGGCAGCCACCTGTGCGAGCAGCTGCTGGCGCTCGGCTGCGAGGTGATGGCGCTGGACGATCTCAGCAGCGGCGACCTCCAGCACCTCGCGCCCCTGCTCGAGCATCCGCGCCTGCGCTTCGTGCACGGCGACGTCTGCCTCCCGCCCCCGCCCGAGGCCGAAGGGGTGAGCCGCATCTTCAACCTCGCCTGCCCCGCGAGCCCCGCGCTCTACCAGCGCCAGCCGGTGCAGACGGTGCTCGCCAGTGTGCTGGGCGTCTGGCAGCTCCTGGAGCTGGCCCGTCGCAGCGGGGCGCGGCTGCTGCAGGCCTCGACGAGCGAGGTCTACGGCGACGCGCTGCGGCATCCGCAGCAGGAGGAGGACTGGGGCCATGTGAACCCGGTCGGCCCGCGCGCCTGCTACGACGAAGGCAAGCGCTGCGCGGAGGCGATGCTGCTGTCCTACGCGCAGCAGCTGGGCACCGATGTGGGCATCGCCCGCCTGTTCAACACCTACGGTCCGCGGCTGAACCCGGGCGACGGGCGCGTGGTGTGCAACTTCATCGTGCAGGCCCTGCGCGGCGAACCGCTGACCCTCTACGGCAACGGCACCCAGACCCGCAGCTTCTGCTATGTGGACGACACGGTGCGCGGCCTGATCGCCCTGATGGCCTCCGGGCTGCGCGGCCCGGTGAACCTCGGCAATCCCGAGGAATGCAGCATGGCGACGCTGGCCGCGCGGGTGCAGGCGGTGACGGGCAGTGCCTCGGGCGTGGTCTGCCGGCCGCTGCCGCCGGACGATCCCCGCCGCCGCCGGCCGGACATCCGGCTGGCGCGCCAGTGGCTGGGCTGGACGCCGCAGGTCGATCTGGACACGGGCCTGCGGCGCACGGTGGACTACTTCAGGGCCCGCCTGGGCGTGGACGGGCCGCGTCCGGCTCCCGGGTCGCGACCGCTGCCGCCTGCGCCAGCACGTCCGCCAGGGCCGTGAACAGCCGGGTCTGCGCGGCCCGGTAGGCGCGGGTGTGGGCCGCACGCCGCCGGCGCCACGCCCCATGGACCCGGCGTTCGGTCGAGCGCGGGCGTCCGATCCCCTGTGCGATGACGTCAGCCAGGGCCGGGGTCAGGTCTTGCCCGCTGAGGGCGGGCAGGCGCAGCACCGGCAGCCCCGCGGCCCGGGCCAGCGCGAGCAGCTCGGGCCGGCCACGGGCCGGGAGCAGTGCCGCATCGCAGGCCCACAGCACGCCGGGCAGGAGCTCGGGCGCCAGCTCACCCAGGGCCGTGATGGGCGCGGGCTCCGGCGCCGGGCCGGGCGGCCCGAGCCGGTAGAGCCGGCAGCCCGGCAGTGCCGTCAGCAGCAGGTCCACCAGCGAGGGCAGCAGGGCCGGGTCGGGCGCGGCGTCGGCCATGGCCGGGAGCAGCAGACGCGGCCCGGTGCGCGGCCCGAGCAGGCGCTCGGCCTCCTGCGCCTCGTAGCTGCCCGCCGGCGGCGGCCGCAGCTGGTCCGCGGGCAGGCCCCGGGGCAGCGGCAGCGTCCGGGGATGGCGCGCGGCCCAGGCGCGGCGCAGGCCGGGGGACTCGCACAAGAGCAGGTCCCGGGCGGCGAGTCCCGGCGGAAGCGCCACCGCCGCCTGCGGCCGCGGCTGCCAGATCAGCGCGGCGTCCGGGAAGGCGGCCCGGGCCAGCCGCGCCATCGGGATGCCGTCGGGAGGGCGCATGAGCCAGACGGCCGTGCCGCCGGACGGGCCCGGCCCGAGCGCCGCGCGCAGACTGGCGAGGGCCGGGCCGGCCTGCAGGGCCCAGCCCCCGGGGCCGAGGCCGTGGAGCACGAGCAGGCTCATCGCCGGACCGAGCGCATGGCGGCGGATCTCGGCGGGTCCCGGGGACGGCCCGGGGGGCTCGGCCACCAGCACCTCGAAGGACGCCGCCGCCAGCTGCCGCAACAGCCGCTGCAGGCCCGCCTCCAGCCGCTCCCATCGGGCGGGCAGCAGCACGAGCAGGCGGCGTTCGTGGGGGGAGGCCTGCCGCTGCCAGTCGCGCAGCGCGCCCGCGCAGGCCTGGACGAGATGGCGCTGGCCGCCCGCCGCCGCATCGTCCACGTGCCACAGGCCGCAGCGGTGCCAGCGCGTGGCGTCCTGCCAGTCCGGCCGGTCCAGCAGCGGGTAGAGGCAGACGCCGGCCAGTGGCACGCCCTTGGCCCGGGCCTGGCGGGCCTCGCCCGCGACCTCGTGCAGCCAGGCGGCGCGGCCCATGCCCACGTGGCCGGTCTCGGCGAGGGCCAGCGGCCGCCCGTAGCGCCGCCAGGCCTCGTGCAGGAGCGCGTGCAGCGGCAGGCGGCGCGGGTCGCGCAGATGCCAGGCCAGTCGTGCCTCGCTGGGCGCCTCCCACTGGCTGCTGTGGTAGTGGTTGAAGCCCAGGCAGTCCAGCGCCTGGGGGTGCCCGCCGAGTGCCGGCTCCAGGCGCCCGCACAGCAGGTCCAGGGTCTGCCACTGGTAGTCGCGGATCTGCTGCGCGAGTGGGGCCAGATCGGGGCGGTCGAGGGGCGGGGCCACGTGCACCAGCGGCTCCACGTGCAGGAAGCGCGCCTCGGGATCCTCGGCGCGGATGGCCGCCATCGCTGCCAGCGCCGCGCGGGCGAGCCGGCGCTTGACGTCGTAGCCGCTGTGCGCCGTGCTGGCCGCATCCAGGCCACGCAGGGCCTCGGGCGCGCCCGGGTCCCGCAGCAGGCCGCCGCTGGTGGCGGCCCAGGCGAGGAAGCTGATCTCGTTGATCGGCGTGTACACGCGGGGGCCGGGCATCAGCGGGCGCAGCGTGCGCGCCACCGCCGCGGCGAAACGGGCGAAGCGCGCGATGAGGGCGTCGTCGAAGAGCGAGAGGTCGGTGGGCACGCCGTAGTGCATCAGTGTCCACAGCGGCTGGACGCCGGCTCGCCGCGCGGCCTGCGCCACGCGGTGCACCCGGCGCAGGTCCAGCGTGCCGCCGGGCGCCTCGCTCAGGCGCCAGCCGATGCTTTCCCGCAGCGTGCGCAGGCCCAGGCGTGCGGCGCGGCGGTAGTCCTCGTCGAGGCGGTCCAGGTGACCGCTCGCCCGCCCCATGTCCAGCGCCTGCCCCTGCGCGTTCACGTGGTCCGCGCCCTCGTAGCCGCCCATCCAGAAGGAGCTGAACACGGCGGCCGCTGCGGGAGGCTCAGCCGGCCAGGCCGAGCTGCTGCTCGATCTGCGCGCACAGGGCGTGGCCGACGAACAGGTGGGCTTCCTGGATCCGCGCCGTGTCCTCGTGGGGCACGACAAGACACTGGTCGCAGAAGCTGGGCATGTAGCCGCCGTCGCGACCCGTGAGTCCCAGGGTGTGCAGACCGGCTGCGCGGGCGACGGCCAGGGCGCGCAGCACGCTGCGGGACTTGCCCGACGTCGAGATGCCGACGGCGCAGTCGCCCGGGCGGCCCAGTGCGGCGACCTGGCGCGCGAAGACCTCGTCGTAGCCATAGTCGTTGGCCACGCAGGTGAGGACCGAGGTGTCGGTCGTGAGCGCGAGCGCGGCCAGCGGCCGGCGCTCGCGGCGGAAGCGGCCGGCGAACTCCGCGGCGAGATGCTGGCAGTCGGCGGCCGAGCCGCCATTGCCGAAGAAGAGCAGCTTGTGACCCGCGCGCAGGGCGGCGCTCATCTGCCAGGCCATGCGGCCGACGAGCATCTGCTGCCGGTGCAGCGCCACGAAGACCTCGAGGTGCTCGCGCAGCAGCGTGTCGAAGAGGGGCGGGCGCCCGTCCGTCTGCGCGCTGGCCGGTGCCGTCGCCTGGGAGCTGGGGACTTCGTTCATGCGAGGTCGTCCTCGAAGATGCCCAGTTCGGCCAGGCTCAGCCGCGCGGTGCCGAACTTGCCGACCACGATGCCGGCCGCCCGGTTGGCCATGCGCACCGCCTGCTCCAGTCCTGCGCCGCGCACCAGGAAGCAGGCCAGCGCGGCGAGCGCCGTGTCGCCCGCGCCGCTGACGTCGTAGACCTCGCGGGTCTCGGCCGGCACCTGCAGCACCGCACCGCCGCGGCAGTACAGCGTCATGCCTTCGGCGCCGCGCGTCACCAGCAGGTGCTCGATCTCGAGGCTCGCCAGCAGCGCATCGACCCGGCGCCGCAGCGCCGCCTCGTCGGCCCAGTCGCCCAGCGCCGCCTGCAGCTCGGCCAGATTGGGCTTGAGGAGCCAGGCCCCGCGGTAGGCCCCGAGGTCGGGGTTCTTGGGATCGACCAGCGTCCGGCAGCCGGCCCGGCGCGCGTCGAGCAGCAGTTGCGCACTCTCGTGCAGGGTGCCCTTGCCGTAGTCGGACAGCAGCAGGTAGCGGTGCCGTGGCAGCAGCGGCCGTACGAGTGACATCAGCGCCTCCGCCACCGGCGCGGGCACCGGCTGCTCGATGTCCATGCGCAGCAGCTGCTGGCGCTGGCTCACCAGGCGGATCTTCTGCGTCGTGGGGAAGAGCGGGCTGCGCACCCAGTGGCGCTTGATGTGCGGGTGGTCCAGCAGCTGCTCCAGGCAGAAGCCGGCGGCGTCCTCGCCCAGCGAGCTGGCCAGGCTGCAGGGACACCCGAGGCTCGCGAGGTTGAGGGCCACATTGGAGGCCCCGCCGGCGCGTGGCGAACGCCGCTGCATGCGCAGCACGGGCACGGGCGCCTCGGGCGAGATGCGCTGCACGGCGCCTTCGAGGTAGAGGTCCAGCATGCAGTCCCCGACGACCAGCACCTGCGGTTCGGCCCTCATGGCACCTCCTGCCGACGGCGGTCGGGGTCGCCCGACCGGTGCCGCAGCCGCGCCAGCATCGCGGTGGTCGAGTGGCCGTCCAGATAGGGCTCGATGAGGGTGCGCCCGCCCCAGCGCGCGATCTGCCGGGTCTCCGGCAGCGCCTCTGCGCGGTAGTCGCCGCCCTTCACGTAGACCTCGGGCCGCAGCACCTCGATCAGCAGGGCCGGCGTGGGCGCGTCGAACCAGCTCACCCAGCGCACGCAGCCCAGCGCCGCGACGAGCCGCGCCCGCTGCGCCAGCGGCAGGACCGGCCGCTCGCCCGGCTTGCCCAGGCCGCGGGCCGAGGCGTCCGCATTGAGCGCCACCACGAGGCAGGCGCCGTGCCGCCGGGCGCGCTCCAGGCAGGCCACATGGCCCACGTGGAGCAGGTCGAAGACGCCGTTGGTGAAGACCAGCGGCCGCGGCAGAGCGGAGGCCAGGACCGCCAGTGCGGCCGGTTCCAGGCATTTGCTTGAGCTGTCCCAGGCGTGCTGCACGATGCCCCGTCTGCGTGAAGGAGTGATCCCGGCCCTGGGCACGCGCCGTGCCTGCATGGACCGGCCGCTGGCCCTTCGGGAGATGCGGGGCCCCGCCGGCGGCCGGGTAGAACTTGCGGCAAGCCCCAGCCGGCCCGAGCGGTCACCGCGGCACGTCAAATCCGGTTACGCCAGCTTTCAACTGCAGGGCAGGAATCCGCGGGTGGGTCGGTCATAGTGCTGGCTTCGGCAACGCAGGGGCGGGCGGCTGGCGACGGCAGCGGCGTCGTGAGAGCGGCTTGAGAAGCGCCTGTGAAGGGCTTGAGAAGGGCTTGAGAATGGCATTGCCGGTCGTCCACGTGAAGTCCAGCCTGCTGCTGCTCGCGCTGGCGGCGGTGGTGCCGCTGGTCGTCTTCTGCGCGACCGCCGCCTGGCTGCTCGTCGACCGCGAGAGCGACAGCCTCGTCCACACCGCCCTGGCCCGAAACAGCGCGACCATCGGCACCATTGATGCCCGGCTGCTGAGCAGCATCGACGCGCTGCGGGCGCTGAGCGCCTCTCGCAGTCTCAGCCAGCACGACCTGCAGTCCTTTCACACGGATGCCCAGGCCGTGCTGCAGACCCAGGAGGGCTGGCAGAACATCACGCTGGCGGCGCCGGACGGGGTGCAGCTCGTCAATGCGCGACTGCCGTGGGGGACGACCCTCATCCGGCACCTCGTCGAGCCGGAGTCCTTCCGCAAGTCGCTCAGCACCGGCGCGCCGGCCATCGGGAATGTCTCGCAGGCGCCCAAGCTGGGCGGGCAGGCGGGCATCGCCGTGCGGCTGCCGGTGCTGATGGAGAACGAGGTGACCTATGTGCTCACGGCCGTCCTGAATCCGCGGATCTTCCAGGATGTGCTGGAGGCGCAGCGCCTGCCCCCGGGCGCGATGACGGGCGTCGTGGGGACGGACGGGCGTCTCATCGCGCGCCTGCCCCGTGTGCAGCCGGGCACGCCGACCTCCCGGGACTACGACGCCCACACCCGCGGCAAGAGCCAGGGCTGGTTCCGCGGCACCACGCTGGAGGGCGTGGAGACCTACACCGCCTTCTCGCGATCCGATCTCACCGGCTGGTCCATCGCCTATGCGCTCCCGGCCGAAGCCGTGACCGGCGGCATGCAGGGGGCCGCCTTCCTGACCCTGGCCGGGCTGGCCGCTTCGCTGGCGGCCGCCCTGCTGATCGCGGCATGGCTCGGGCGGCTGATCTCCCGCCCGATCGCGGCCCTTGCCACGGCGGCCGAGGCGCTGCCGGCTTCCGTGCCGGCGCTGCATGTCAAGACGCATCTCCTGGAACTGCAGCAGCTCGCCCGGGCGCTGCAGACGGCGGGAGAGCGCCTGCAGGCGCGTGACGAGGAGCTGCGGGTGACCCACGAGGAGCTCCGGCGCCAGGCACAGCACCTGCAGGAGGCGGCGCAGAAGAAGAGCCGCTTCCTCGCGCTGCTGGCGCACGAGCTGCGCAATCCGCTGGCGCCGTTGCGGACGGGCCTGGCCCTGCTGCCGGGGACGGCCGAGCCCCAGCGCCGGGCCGAGATCGAGGCCATGATGGACCGCCAGATCCGCACGCTGGCCCGCCTCATCGAGGACCTGGTCGACGTGAGTCGCATCGACCGCGGGCAGCTGGCCCTGCGTCGCGAGCGGCTGGACCTGAACGAGCTGGTCCGCCAGGCGATGGAGGTGGCGGCGCCGGGCGTGCAGGCGAAGCGGCAGACGATGACGGTCCGCTGCCCGCCCGAACCGTTGCATGTCGATGTGGACGGCGTCCGGCTGATCCAGGTCATCTCCAACCTGCTCAACAACGCCTGCAACTACACCCCGCCGGGCGGCACCATCGAGATGGTCGTGACCCGGCATGAGGCGTCGGCGCGGATCACCGTGTCGGACACCGGCGTCGGCTTCACGAGCCAGGAGGCCGAGCGCATGTTCGGCATGTTCGTCCGCCTCCGCGAGGGCCGGGAGCGCAGCAACGAGGGCCTCGGCATCGGCCTCACCATCGCGCAGGCCTTTGCCCAGCAGCACGGCGGCACGCTGGTGGGGCACAGCGAGGGGCCGGGCCGCGGCGCCGTCTTCACCCTGCGACTGCCGCTCAGCCGCGCGCCCGCCGACGCGTCGGTGCCGTCGCCCGAGGCGCCGGGCGGACAGCCCTCGCTGGCCGGGCGGCGGGTGCTGGTGGCGGACGACAACGTCGATGCCGCGGAGACCCTGGCGGCCCTGCTGCGCGGCGAGTCCTTCGACGTGGCCTGCGTTCACGACGGCCTGCACGCGGTGGAGCTGGGCCTCTCGTGGGCGCCGCAGGTGGCCTTCCTCGACATCGACATGCCCCGGCTGTCGGGCGTCCAGGTGGCCCAGCAGCTGCGGGCTCGGCACGGCCGGCACATCGTGCTGGCCGCGCTGTCGGGCCTCAGCCGGGCCCAGCTCGAGGTGCAGCTGGCCGAGGACGTCTTCGATGCCTTCCTGAGCAAGCCCGCCGACCCGGCGGAGCTGCTGCGCATCGCCCATCTGGCCGAGCCGGGCTGAGCCCGGCTCACGGCTCACGGCGAGGGCATCGAGGCGGCCTCGGCCCCCGGCGCTTGCGCGATCAGGCGCAGCACCAGCTCGGGGTCCACGGGCTTGGTGAGGTGGTGGTCGAAGCCGGCTGCGATCGCCTCCCGGCGGTCCGCCTCCTGGCCCCAGCCGGTGATGGCGATCAGCACGGGCCGCTCCCCGCCCGGCAACGCCCGGATCGCGCGGGCCACCTCCTTGCCGTCCTGCAGCGGCATGCCGATGTCCAGCAGGCAGACATCGGCGGCGTCGGCGCGGAACGCCGCCACGGCCTGCTCGCCGTTGTAGGCGCACGTGACGCGGTGGCCGTGCATCTGCAGCAGCGCGGACAGGGTCTGGGCCGCCTCCTCGTTGTCGTCGGCGATCAGCACGTGGCGGGCGCGTGTCGGCGGCGTCGTCTCGTCGCTGGCGTGCGGCGCCGGCTCTCGCGCGGCGGGCTGGCTGATGTGCAGCAAGGGAATGCGCACCGTGAAGTGGCTGCCGCAGCCGGGGCCCGCGCTGAAGGCGCTGATGCGGCCGCCGTGCAGGCTCACCAGCCCGCGCGCGAGCGCCAGGCCGATGCCCAGGCCGCCGCCGGGCTTCCCCTCGTCGCCGCTGCCCAGGCGCGTGTACATGTGGAAGACCTCCGACAGCGACTGCGGCGGCATGCCGATGCCGTTGTCGCTCACCTCGATGCACAGCGAGCCGTGCGCAGCCTCGGCCCGCAGTCGGATCACGCCGCCGGCGTCCGTGTACTTGGCGGCGTTGCTCAGCAGGTTGGCGATCACCTGCGACAGTCGCAAGGCATCCGCATCGAAGCGCAGCGGCTGTGGTGGCAGCTCGACCAGCAGCTGGTGCTGCTTGGCATCGATCAGGGGGCGCACGGCCTCGACCGCATGGGAGACGATGCTGCCGAGCTCCGCGCGCTCCAGGCGCAGCAGCAGGGCGCCGCGGGCGATGCGCGAGATGTCGAGCAGATCGTCGAGCAGCAGTGCCATGTGGCGGACCTGCCGGTCGATCAGCTCGTTGCCCCAGCGCTTCTGCTCCTCGCTGGCACCGGTCGCGCTGGAGAGATGGGCGGCCTGCCGGATGGGCGCGAGCAGGTTGCGCAGCTCGTGCGCCAGCGTGGCGATGAACTCGTCCTTGCGCCGGTCGGCGTCGCGCAGCAGCTGATCGTGATGCATGCGATCGCTGACGTTGGCGGCCCACAGGGCCACGGAGGAACCCATGGGCGAGGCGATGCAGTGGAAGGTCTGGCCGGGCCCGCGGCCCGCGGGGTCGGCAGGGAGCGTGAATTCGAACTCGCAGGGTTCGCCCTGGCGCAACGCCCGCCGGGCATGGGTCAGCACGTCCGGCCGCTGTTGCCAGAAGCCCGGGTGAATGCTCAGCACCGGCCGTCCGATGACCTGCTCGCGCGTGCGCCGCAGGACCCGGGTCGCGGCGGTGTTGAGGTAGTCCAGGCGGAAATCCTCGACCTCACCCCGCGTGCCGTGCAGCGGGCTGAACACGGCGAAGGGCACGGCCGACGCATCCAGCACCGACTCGAAGCGCAGCTCCGAGGCCTCCAGCTCCGCCCGCGAGCGGGCGCGCTCGATGAAGTGCGCGGCCTTGTTGGCGCACATGTCCATGGCCGCCCGCTCCCGGGCGCTCGGCAGGCGCGCCTCGGGCAGGAAGACGCTCATGGCGCCCATCAGCTCGCCGCGGTCGTTGAGCAGGGGCAGGGCATGGACGGCATGGAGCTGATGCCGGGCCATGAGTTCGCGCATGGCATGGCAGCGCGGGTCGCGCTGGAGGTCGCTGACCAGCACGCGGGTGCGCTCCCGCATGGCGATGCCGCAGAGGCCGCCCTCCGTGGCCATGCGGTCGAGCGCCTCGCCCGGCACGTCGGAGAAGCCGATCTGGACCGAGCGCCGCGGCAGGTTTGCCTCCTGCACCGTGATCATCCCGTGCTGGCTGCCATGGATCTGCAGCGCCGTGGCCAGCACCTGCTGCAGCTGGGTGTCGAGCGTGCCGGGCACCAGCAGGCGCATGCTCAGCTCGTGCAGCCGATGCAGGTCCTCGAGCTGGGCGCCCAGCGAGGCCTTGACGCCGAGCAGGTCCGCCTCGGCCCGCTTGCGGGCGGTGATGTCGATGGCGGCGGCCTGCACATGGCGCGCGCCATCCTGCGCGTCGGCGCGGACCTGCCCGCTCAGGAGGATCCAGTAGGGCAGGCCGTCGGCGTCGGTCAGGTTCAGCTCATGGAGGAAGACCGGCTCGCGGCGGGACCCGAGCTCGTCGAGCAGCAGGTGCAGACGCTGGGCGCTCGGCGCGGGGAGCTGGCGCAGCCACTCGTCCAGCGGCACGGCGGTCGCCTGCCAGGGCAGCTGCAGCATCTCGGCGAAGCGGGCCGAGGCCTGTACGCTGCGCCGCTGCAGGTCGATCTCGACGAGACCCAGCCCGGCGTTCTCGATGTGCAGGCGCTCGGTGGACGCGGCCCGGTCGCGCGCCGCGTCCTGCCGCCTCGTGTGCCGGGCCACCAGCCCGATCAGGAGCACACCGCACAAGGCCTTCACCAGCAGCTCGGCGGGCGGCGTCGGCGGGCCGGGGCTGGAGAGGGTCAGGCTCAGCAGCCAGGGCAGGGCCCAGGAGGCGCTCAGGAGCGTGAGGCCGGCGGCAGCGCCGAAGTACAGCGAGAACACCAGCGCCAGGGGCAGCACCGCCCCGTCGAGAAGCCGGGCGGGCAGATCGGGCGTCCATCCGTCGAGGGCCAGGCCGAGCTCCCAGCCCAGGAAGTGGCTGACGGCGGTCAGCGCGCGGCCTGGCAGACCGCCACCGGCGTCGGTGCTCGGCCCGTGCCGGGCCAGGTACAGCTGAAGGGCGGTGACGAGCAGGGCTGTCGTCAGCGCGTAGGCGTGCGCTTGCCAGCGCTTCGGGCTCCCTGCGGTTGGCATGGGTTCGTGCCCCTATGGATGCTCTGTGGTCTTGTCAGGCTCCGGGTCTCCGGATGCTTGCGGGGGGGGAGAGACGCCTGGCGCGCTATTGAAGCACATCGATGGTGGGTGTGTGTAGGGAAGCGTCGGGGCTCCGGGCCTCCCCGTGAATGCACGGTGGCTCACGGGGCGGACCCGATCAAGGGATGGGCGGGAGAGGCCGCCCCGCAGACCGCGATGGGGCGCGCGATGCGCAGGGCGGCGTGGGCGTCGGCACCAGCGGCGGGAACGCCGATTGCCGTGTGGGCCGGGCAGCCGTCAGCGGTCGAGGCTCCGCCGTCGGTGTGTGCGCCAGACGCAGCAGGCGCTGCCGAGTCCGAGGACCCACAGGCCGACCCAGGTCATGCAGCGTTGCAGGCGGTGATCGCACGGCAGCGCCGGCACGGACTTGCAAGGAGGACGCTCGGTGATCAGCATGGAAGGCTCCGTGGACAGTCAATGACCGAGGAGGGCAACGCGCGTGCCTGCCGTGCCATGCGAGGGCTTGTCATCTTGATGCATCGCAGGGCTTGTCACAAGCTGATGCAAATACCCGTGGGTGGGGCGTGCATTTGAGGCGCTGGCGCTGCAAGATGCACTCGCCCCGGCGGGGATCGGGGGCCTGATTCGAGGCACCGGCTCGGACTTCAAGAAGGGGAATGGTGTGGCACATGCGCTGATCGTGGATGACGATGGCGACGCGGCGGAATCCTTGCAGGCGCTGATCGCGGCGGAGCACTTCACGGTGTCTGTCGCCTACAGCCTGCGCGATGCCCGGCGGCATGTCGCGATGCAGCCCCCGGATCTGGTGCTGCTGGACCTCGAACTGCCGGACGGCAACGGCATGGACCTCTTCACGGACGCCCAGCTGGTCGCCAACTCCGAGATTGTGCTCATCACCGGGCACGCCTCGCTCGAGACCTCCATCCAGGCGCTGCGCCTCGGGGCGGCGGACTACCTCGTCAAGCCCATCAACCTGCGCCATCTGCAGGGCGTGCTCTCGCGCGTGATGCGCCCGGCCGTCCTTCAGGCCGAAGTGGCGGACCTCCATGCCCACCTGGCGCAGGCCGGCAATTTCGGCCACCTGTGGGGCCGCGCCCCGGCCATGCTGCCGGTCTACGAGCAGATCTCGCGCGTGGCGGGCACGGGGGTGTCGGTCTTCATCCAGGGTGAGAGCGGCACCGGCAAGGAGCTCGTGGCCCAGACGGTGCACGACCTGAGCCGGCGCCGCAAGAAGCCCTTCCTGGCGGTGAACTGCGGCGCCATCTCGCCCAACCTCATCGAGAGCGAGATCTTCGGCCACGAGAAGGGCGCCTTCACGGGCGCGGACCACCAGCATCAGGGCTTCTTCGAGCGCGCCTCCGGCGGCACGCTCTTCCTTGACGAGCTGACGGAGATGCCGCTGGAGCTGCAGGTCAAGCTGCTGCGCGTGCTCGAGACGGGCCGCTACATGCGCGTGGGCTCGACGCAGACGATGGAGGCCGACGTCCGCGTGATCGCGGCCTCGAACCGGCCGCTGATCCAGGCGGTCGAGGCGGGGAAGCTGCGCGAGGACCTGCTGTACCGGCTCAACGTCTTCCCGATCGAGCTGCCGCCGCTGCGCGACCGCCTGAGCGACGTCCCCCTGCTCGCCGGCCACTTCCTGCGGGCCATCTCGGCCAAGGAGGGGCAAGCCAAGCAGTTCAATGCCGCGGCCATGGAGCGCCTGTGCCGCTACCGCTGGCCGGGCAATGTGCGCGAGCTGCGCAACGCCGTGCAGCGGGCCTATGTGATGGCCAGGGGCGAGATCATCAACGAGCAATGGCTGCCGGCGGCGGACCTGCCGCCGCCCGAGGGCGCCGAGGCAGGGCTGGCGGTGGACCTCGCACCGGTGCCGGTGCCGCCGGCGGTGTCGGCCGCCTTCCCGACGGAGCCCGCGGCGGTCCCGGCGGAGTCTGCCGGCCTGGGCGTGCCCGGTCTGCCGGCCCGGGGCGTCGCAGGCCGGGAGTCGGAGCCGGGCCCTGCCCCTGGCGCCAGCGTGCCGGACGCCCTGGTGCTGCCCATCGGCTGCTCCATGGCGGAGATCGAGCGGCGCTTCATCCTGGCCACGCTGCAGCACTACAAGCAGCACAAGGAGCGCACCGCCGCCGTGCTGGGCATCAGCCTGAAGACGCTTTACAACCGCCTCAAGGAGTATGCGGCGGCGGACGGCGGCGCGGCCTCGTCCAGTGATGCGGAGCTCGGCGGGCGATCCTGATCCGGTGCCGGCGCAGGGGCGGGGGCCGCCTCGGCGGGCCGGCGGCCCTGCAGCAGGGCGGCATAGCGCTGGCGCATCAGCGCGGTGACGGCCGTCCAGTCCAGGGCGCGGGCCCGCGCGAGTGCGCGTTGGCGGCGGGCGGGGTCGGGAGCGTCCAGCGCCGCGCGCATGGCCTCGGCCCACACGCCCGGCCGGTCCCCCCGGACGGTGAGGGCCAGGTCCGCCCCCAGCTCGCCCAGGCCCGCCTGGTCGCACAGCACGACCGGCACCCCGCAGGCCATCGCCTCCAGCGCCGCCAGGCCGAAGGTCTCCTGGTCGCCGGCATGGACGAAGGCATCGCAGCTGGCCATCAGCTGCGCCAGGCGCGCCGGCTCGCGCTCGGGCGGCAGCACGCGCACCTGCGGGCCTTCGGGCACGCAGGGACCGGCACCGACGCACACCAGCAGATGGCCCGGCCCCAGGGCGCGCACCGCGGCGGCCAGCAGCGGCAGGCGCTTCTCCGGGGCGAAGCGGCCACAGTAGAGCAGCAGACGCGTGTCGGCATGAACACCGAGCGCCTGCTTCAGCCAGCGCGCGCAGGTCTGCGGATGGGCGGCCGGGCGGAAGATGCGACCGTCCACCCCCAGCGGCTGGTAGTCCGCCTGGGGCAGGCCCCAGTCCTGCAGCTGGGCGACCAGCGCAGGGCTGGGGGCCAGGACGGCATCGAAGCCGCCGTACAGCGCCACCAGGTAGCGCCGGGCGCGCTGCGCCGCCCAGCGCGCCGCGTGCCGGCCGAGGGTGGCATGCCCCCAGCGTTCCAGCAGCGCGGGCAGGTGGCTGTGGCAGAAGGCGACGGCGGGAATGCCCAGCCGCTGGGCGGCCTCGCGGGCGCCCCAGCCGAGCACATAGGGATCGGCGGCCTCGATCACATCCGGACGCGCCTGCACCATCCGCTGGACCGCGCCGGCACGGTCGAGCACGAAACGGTAGCCGCCCGAGCGCGGCAGCCGCAGGCCGCCGCAGCACAGCACCTGCCCGGCGTCCTGCGCGCTGGCGGCCAGCAGGACCGGGTCGCCGGCAAGGTCCGGCACGAGCAGCGTGTGCCGCCAGCCGGCGGCGATCAGGTGCTGCCGCTTGGCACACAGCACGCGACGCACACCGCCCGTCGCCTGGCTGCTCCAGAACATCGTGGCATCGAGCACATGCGGCGCGGCGTGAGGGGAGGCGAGGGCCCGCGGCACCGGGCCGGCGGGGCAGGGCAGCGGGGCGGTGGCGCCCCGTGCGGGCATCGGGGGAGGAGGCAAGGGCATGGGGAGCCGTCAGCAAGTGCCGTTCCCAGTGCTGCCGGCGCCCGGCTCAGCGCCATCCCCGGGCGTCTGCGAGGATCAGCGCCCCGGCCGTGCTCCAGTGCGTCACGCGCTGCTGGGGCTCCCGCAGCGGGCCGGCCCGCCAGAGTGTCTCGCCGCCGCTGTCGAACAGCAGGGCGCGGCAGCCGGCGCGATGCCCGGCCTCCACGTCGTCCAGGGTGTCGCCGATCATCCAGGAGCGCCGCAGGTCCAGCGCCAGCAGTGCGGCCGCCTGCAGCAGCAGGCCGGGCGCCGGCTTGCGGCAGGCGCAGGCCGGCGCGCCGCGGGCATCGGGGAGATGCGGGCAGCTGAGCATGGCGTCGAGGTCGACGCCATGCGCCTCGAGCAGGCGCAGCCGCAGCGCGGCCTCCAGCCTCAGCAGGTCGGCCGCCGTGAACAGGCCGCGCGCGATGCCGCTCTGGTTGCTCACCACCACGAGCGCGAAGCCCGCATCGGCCAGCCGCCGCAGCACCCGGCCCGCCTGTGGCATGAAGCGCAGCCGCGCCGGGTCGACGTTGTAGGGCACGTTCTCGACGAGGGTGCCGTCCTTGTCGATGAACACGGCCGGGCGCAGCACGCGGCGTGTGCCGGCCGGTGGCCCGTCCAGGCGCCCGCTGCGCTCGACCAGCGGCGCCCTCATGGCCAGGAGGTCTCCCGCTCGGGCAGCACGGTGATCTCGGCGACGCAGCTGCCGGCCGGCTGCGAGAGGACGTGGCGGATGGCCCGCGCCACGGCGGCCGGCTCCTGCAGCAGTGCCGGGTCCAGCGTCGGAAAGCGGTCCAGCAGGAAGGGCGTGCGCATGCCGCCCGCCACGACGGCGCACACATGGATGCCTTGCGGCCGCAGCTCGGCGTGCAGCGCATGGGACAGGCCGAGCAGGCCCCACTTGCTGGCGTGGTAGGCGCTGGCGTTGGGCCAGGCGCGCTTGGAGGCGGTCGAGGCGATGTTGACGATGTGGCCGCCGCCGTGGTCGGCCATCCGGGCGGCGGCGTACTTGCTCAGCACGAAAGGCCCCGTGAGGTTGGTGTGCAGGATGCGCAGCCAGTCCGGCACCGTCAGCTCGTCCATCGGCGCGGTGACGTCCGTGGCGGCGTTGTTGACCAGCACGTCGAGCCGGCCGAAGTGCTGGTCGACGCGGGTCACGACGTCGATGCATTGGGCGGGGTCGGCCACGTCCAGCGCATAGGCGCGGGCCTCGATGCCGGCGCCGGCCAGGGCGGCGGACTCGTCCTCGGCGCGCTGCGGGTGCTGGTCGGCCAGCGCGAGCCGCGCGCCCTGCGCCCCCAGCTCCCGGGCGAGCGCGGCGCCGAGCCCCTGTCCGGCGCCCGTGATCAGGACCACGCGGCCGCGCAGCGGGCGGTCCTGCGTGGCCGGGCGCGCCGCCTCGCGGGCGAGGTCGTCGGGGGCCGCTGGGGTGTGGGTGTCGACCGGGGCGGTGATGGACAGGGGGCTGTTCATGATCGGGCGATGCGCGCTCAGGCGTGGAGTTCAGGACGGCGGCAGGGGAGCAGGGCGCGTGCCCGGCCCTCGCCTCGCACGCGGCCCCGCGGCGCCGGGCGGGCGTTGCCCCCGGGCCTCGGCATGCGCCTTGCCGATCGGGGCTGCCGGTGGCCAGGGCCTCCGGCCGCGCGGGGGCCGCCGGTGGGGCAGCTGATGCCCCGGTCGTCACGGCGAGCCCGCCGCGTGCTACTGCAATCCGCACACCACCGAAAGGACATCACGATGGCCATGAACCACAAGCAGGGGGGCGCCGAGTCAGCGTCCGAGGACCGTTCGCAATCGCCCGCCGACCTGGTGCACCGCGCCGCCGAGGGGGCTCACCACACGATCGATCGCCTGGAGGAACAGACCGCGCCGGCCGCCGAGAAGCTGCGGGACCAGCTGGACACCACGGGCGAGATGCTCCATGCCCGCGCCGACCAGATGCGGCAGCTGGGCCGCGAATGGCGGGATGGCGTGCGCAGCAGCGTGCGCGAGCATCCGCTCACCACCATCGCCGCGGCGCTGGCCCTGGGCGTGCTCCTCGCCAGGCTCTCCCGGTGAGGCCGTCGGCGGGCGAGACGGACGCCGCCCAGGCCCCACCGTCCGGGCAGGCGCAGGCGCCGCACGATGACTCGGCGCCGGGCGAGTCCGGTTGGCTCGGCGGGCTGCAGACCCTGGTCCTGAGCGTGCTGGGGCTGCTGGGGGACGGTCTGGAGCTGCTGTCGCTCGAACTTCAGCGGGCGTGGCAGGTGATGGAGCGGCTTCTGTGGCTCACGCTGCTGGCCTGGGCGGCCTTGCTCACCGCCTGGCTCTCCTTCTGGGCCGGGCTGGCCGTCGTGCTGACCGAGGCGGGACTGAGCGTGCCGCTGGCCTGCGCCGTCGTCGTGCTTGCGAATGCGGGCGTGCTGGCGCTGTGCCTGTCGCAGGCGCGCCTGCTGCGGTCGCTGCTGACGTGGGAGTCGCTGCGGCGGCAGCTGGTCCCGGACCCGGAATCCGGAGCGCCGGACGAGCACGCACCGCTGCGGCAGGAGGCAGGCCAGGGCGCGCGGCAGGGGAGGTCGACACCATGAGCGCAGTGCCTGGGCATGGGCCTGACCGCCAGGGCCGCCCCCCTCGCAACGCCGCCCTCGGCGAAGCGCCCTGGGACCTGCAGCTCCAGGCCGTGGAGCAGCGCATGGCGCGACGACGGCGGGAGATCCGGCACGCCTGGGGGGCGCTCGAACAGCAGACCTCTCCCCTGCGATGGGCCCGGTCCGCCCTCGTGCCCGGGGTCATCGGGCTGGCCGGCGGCGCGCTGCTGGCGCTGCTGTGGCGGCGCCGGGGGCCGGGGCCGAGTGAGGGGCCGAGCGGGGGGCGGCGTTCCTGGCGGGAACCGGCGGCCGAAGCGCCGCACCCCCTGCCGGGGCTCGGTGCCGTCCTGGTGGCCGCTGCGTGGCCCCTGCTGCGGCAAATGGTGCAGCCCGCGATCGAGCGCGCCGCCGAGGCCCAGCTGGCCGCCCTGGCGGAGCGCTGGCTTCGCCCCCATGCTGCCGGCGGGCAGGGCGACCGGCCCCCGTCGAGCGCGGGGCCCGGCGCAGCCGCTCCCTCGCACGACGCCAAAGGCAAGACATGACCCCCGCCTGGCCGCCGCCGCCGGCCTGGGCGGAGGTGTTGAGCCGCCCGCCATGCTGCTGGTGCGGCGGGGGGAGGTGCTGCAGGCCCATCTGCGGCGCGAGATGATCACGCGGGAGGCGCTGATGGCCGCGCTGCACCGGGCAGGTCTGCGAGCGCTGGACCAGGTGGACAGCGCCCGCAGGGAGAGCGACGGCCGCATCACCGTCGTGCCGAAGGACTGAGCGGCCGCGGGGCGTTCCAAGCCCGCGGGACTCAGCCGCCGTGCTCGTGCTGACGGGCTTCGTCGCGCAGCCGGCGGATCTGGTCGTGGTTGCGCTGCACGCCGCTCATCTGGCGCTGCACCACCAGCAGCACGTCGGCCGGCAATTCCTGCTGCAAGGCCTTGCGATAGCGGGCCAGCGCCGCGTCCTCGCCCCGCTCGCATTCCTCGAGCATGGCCAGGTCGGTGTAGCCCGCCAGCGTGCCCTTGACGCTGACCCAGCCGCGGTGCATGGCGCCGGCGACGCTGCCTTCATCTTCGGCCTTGCCCCCGTACTCCCGCACCAGGCGCTGCAACTCCAGCGCGCCTTCGCGGCACTCCATCGCCCGGGCAGCGAAGATCTGCCGCACCGTGGCGCTGCGCACGTGCTCGGCGCAGGCGGTGAAGCCGTGCTCGCCGTCCTTGCTGGTCTCGATCAGGGTGTTGAGCGTGTCGATGACATCGTCCTTGTCCATGGCTGGGCCTCCGGATAGTGGATTCAAGAGTGGATCAAGGGCATCGGGTCTTCATGCGCCCGGCGCCCGCCTGTCGGGCAGCAAGCCTCATGCCCGCGGCGGGCGGGCGTTCGCTCAGTGCGCCTCGGCGTCGGCGGACGGGCGGTGGCTGGCCATGGCCCGGCGCAGGGCGTCCAGCAGCTGGGACGGCGAGCAGGGCTTGCGCAGGATGATGACTCCCGGCGCCTCGCGCTGGACGTCGCTGTAGCCGCTGATCAGCACGGCGGGCAGCTCCGGGCGCAGGGCGCGCAGGGCCTGCACGAGGGTCGGGCCATCCATGCGGCCGGGCATCATGACGTCCGACAGCACCACGTCGATGCCGGCGCCGGTGCCGAAGCGGCGCAGGGCCTCGTCGGCATTGAAGACGCAGATGACCTGGCAGGAGAAGGACCGCAGCAGCGAGGCCGTGATGCGGCTGAGCTCCTCGTTGTCCTCCACCAGCAGCACGCGCGCGCCGGCCAGGCTGCCATTGGCCGGCGGGCCGCCGGCCGGCCCGGTGCCGTGGCGGTTCTGCGTGGCCGGCAGCAGCAGGGACACCACGGTGCCGCCCTCGGGCGGGCTTGCGATGCAGGCCGTCCCGCCGGCCTGCACGCAGAAGCCGAGGACCTGGCTCAGGCCGAGGCCGGTGGCGCGTCCGGCCGGCTTGCTGGTGAAGAAGGGCTCGAAGACGCGCGGCAGGATGTCCGCCGGAATCCCGGGACCGTTGTCGGCCACTTCGATCAGCACGTACTCGCCCGGTGCCAGCCCCTGAGTCTCCTCCGGGCGGGCGTAGCGCAGCGCGAAGTGCACGCGCCCGCTGCTGTTCAGGGCGTCCCGCGCGTTCAGCGCGATGTTGATGAGGGCCAGCTCCAGCTCGGACGGGTCGACCGTCACGAGCAGCAGGCTCGGCTGCAGGTCCATGCTGAGCTCGACCCGCTTGCCCAGCACGGTGCTGAGCAGCACCCGCAGGTCGTTCAACATGCTGGCGAGGTCCAGCGCCTGCGGATGCACGGACTGCTGGCCGGCGAAGCGCAGCAGGTGCTGCGTCAGCCGGCTGCCGATCTCCACCGAGCGGCGGATCGCGCCCAGCGGCACCTGCACGCCCTCGGCCTGGACATGCCGCTGGATGAGGTGGGCGCTGTTGCTGATGATGCCCAGCAGGTTGTTGAAGTCGTGCGCCACACCGCCGGTGAGGCGGCCCAGCGCGGCGATGCGCTGGCTGCGCGAGCTGAGCTGCTCGTTGGCGCGCGTGCGCTCCACGGCCTCGCTCACCCGGCGCTCCAGCTCGCTGCGGGCCTGGCGCATCGTCTCGCTGGCGCTGACCAGGGCGCGCGAGACGTTGTCCCACTCCGCGATGCCGGTCTGGCGCTCGCGCAGCGGCCGGCCCGACTGCAGGGACTGGGCCATCGAGGTCAGTTCGTCCAGCGGCCGGGCGATGCGCCGGCTCAGCCACAGGGCGCCCGCGATCCCCGTGGCCATCAGGACCAGGGCCGTGGCGAGGATGGGCACGAGCGGCTGCGCGGCCGGTGCACCGAGGCCGCCGGGCGGCGCGATGAGCAGCACGCTCCACCCCTGCGGCGAGGTGCTGAAGAAGGCCGTTACGGGCGCGCCGGCGGGATCGGCCCCCCGGAACAGCGCCTCGTCGTGCGCCTGCATCTGCGCCTGCAGCGCCGGCCAGGTGCCGAGGTCGACGCGCGGGGAGTCGGCCCCGGCGACATGCGTGAGGTCCTGACCGCGGCTGTCGAGCACGGCGGCCCGCCAGCCCGGCGGCAGCTCCTGGCGATCGACCAGGCGCCGGATCTCCTGCGGCAGGAGCGTGACCTCGACGTTGGCCAGCACCTGCCCCCGGCGCTCGACCGGCTGCAGGAGCGAGAGATGCGCCGGCACGCCGGGGGGCAGGGCCTGGCCCTCGACGAGCCCGTCCACCACCGGCCGGTTCGCCAGCGGCGACGCGCCCGGTGCGCGCGGCTGGCGCGAGCCCGGTGGCGCGGCGGCTGGTGTGTCACCCCCGACGCCGCGGGTGCTGAACAGCACCTCGTCGGCCGTGTTCAGCTGCACCCAGCCCTCCAGGCCCTGCATGGCCCGTGCGGCCTGCTCCTGCAGGCGCTGCAGCGGCACGGCGTCGAGGGACGGGAGATGGTCCAGCTCGCCGGACAGCGCCAGCACACGGGCGATGGTCGCGCGCTGCGCCAGCTCGCGGTCCACGCTCATGGCGAGCGCCCGCGCGTCGTCCCTCAGCTGGCGGGCCTGGCGTTCCTCGCTGGCGCCCCAGGCCGTCCAGAGGGAGGCCACGGTGCCGGGCAGGGCGACGGCCAGGACCAGCCACACCAGGCGCGCCCGCAGCGACAGCGCCGGCGTGACGGCGCGGCCGAGCAGATGCTTCAGCCGCTGGCCGAGCCGGCGCCAGCCCGGCACCCGCAGGGGGCTCATCGGGCGATCGACATCATCGCGTTCAAGCATGGGCCGATATCCAACACGCCAGGAGGTGACCCACTTCAACCCGGGACCTTGGGCGCCGATCGGCCGGGGCCCAGCAAGCTTCGCAGGCTTGCACAGGGGCGGCTGCTGGCAGAGAGGTAGAGTGCCACGATGCGCAGTTTACGGTTGCGACGACAGATGCAGCGCAGGCTGATCAGCAAGGGGACGGCAATCAGAGCACCCGCCAGGCCCCACAGCCATCCCCAGAAGAGCACCGACAGGAATACCGACAGCGGATTGATCGCCAGCCGGCTCCCGATCAGCCAGGGGCTCACGAGATTGCTCTCCACCGCATGGATGGCCAGGAAGCCCAGTGCCGGATGCAGCAGGGCGAGGCCGCTGGACTCCGCCATGGCCCCCGCCAGCGTCAGGGCGCCAGCCGTGGCCCAGGGGCCGATGTAAGGCACGAAGTTGAGCAAGGCCGCGGCCACGCCCCAGAGGCCGGGATTGGGCAGCGCCAGCAGGCTCATCACCAGGGCCGTGGCGAAGCCGACGCCGAGGTTGATGAGCGTCAGCGTGAGCACATAGCGGGAGAGGTCGCGCTGAAAGGCCCGCAGACCGCCCAGCACGAGCGCGCGCAGACGCCGCCGCGCGGGCAGGGCCTCGATGCAGCGGGACAGCAGCCAGTGCTCCGACGCCAGCAGGAAATAGAGCAGGATGACCGTGGATGCGGCCGACAAGGTGAAGCCCACGCCCTGAGTCAGCAGCGATCCGGTCAGGGCCACGCCTTCGCTGGCGAGCTTGGCCTTCACCGAGTCCGCGGCCTCGAGGCTCGCACCGGGGCGTCCGCTCACCCAGGGCACCAGCCCCGGCAGTTCGCCGCGCCAGCGGTCGATGCGGGACAGCACCGCGCCGATCGTCCGCGGCGCGCGGTCCCACCACTGCGCCGCCGGTTCCGCCAGCAGCGCCACGACCGTGCCGCCCACCGCCAGCAGCGCCCCCACCAAGATCGCCGCACCCAGCGGCTGGGCGATGCCCCGCCGGTGCAGCCAGCGGATCGCCGGCGTCAGCACGATGGCCAGCAGCAGGGCGATCACGACGGGCACCAGCAAGGAGCGGGCCTCCCGCAGCGCAAAGACCAGGGCCAGCAGGAACAGCCCCCGGACCGCCCACGCGTGACGCAGGACGGTCCAGGCGGTCAGGCGCTCCTGCGGCACTGCGCAGCGTCCACGGGCGGCGGCCGAGGGGCGGCGGGCCCGGCCATGACGAGGGCTAGGCGCAGGGCGGTCATTGGTCCGGCTTGCTCACGACGATGCTGTTGCGCACCCCCTTCACATCGGGCACCGCGGCCGCGATGGCACCGGCCTTGTCCTTCTCCGCCTGGCTGGTGGCGAAGCCGGAGAGCTGGACCTCGCCCTTGAGCGTCTCCACCTTGATGCGCATCGCGGCCACCGTCGGGTCCTCGGCCATGCGGGCCTTGACGCGCGTCGTGATGGTGGCGTCGTCCACATACTGGCCGACGGAGCTCTGGCCGCTGGTGACGGCGCAGCCCTGCAGCCCGCCGAGGGCGAGCGCGAGGACGGCGGTCGCCACGGCAGCGGCGCGGACGGCCCCGGCAGCGCGGGGGGCCCGGCGGAGGGGGGCGTGAGATGTCAGGGTGGACCGGCCGAGGGCCTCGAGATGCTTCATGCGTGTGCTCCTGAAGTTGAGGGAGCGGGACAGGCCCGCCGCCGGCTCGGGCAAACGCCGCGCCCGTGCCGCTGTCTTCGCGGGCGGGGGATGAGAGGAAGCGAGGCGCGGCGGCGGGCCAGCAGAAGTTGCGGCAAATCTTGCCGGTGTCGCCGGCGGCGGCGCTGGCGCTGGCGGCCCTTGTCCACGAAGCGAACGGCGGGGCCTCACCGCGACGCCGGGCTACGCCTGCTTACACACGGGACATCGACCGTCAGTGGCCCCGCGCCGCGCCCGGCAGAGCGGGCAAATCCGGCACCTGCGGCGCGGGCTGGCACGCGGTCCGCAGCGCCGGTCATCGGCCGTTGCGGAGCGGGTCGGCATGGGACTTGCAAATCACCGGCCACACGGCGCCCCTGGCGGGCGCTCCCTCACTCACACGACTGGAGCATGCCCTTGATGATCTTCCACGAACTCCGCACGGCGCAGCGGCAGACGCAGGCGCTGTCGCCCCGCCTCCAGCATGCCGTCCGGCTGCTGCAGATGTCCTCACTCGACTTCAGCGCCATGGTGCACGACCTGCTCGGGCGCAACCCCTTCCTGGAAACGGCCGAGGGGGCGGAGGAGGGCGCGCCGCTGCCGGCGATGGCCTCGATGGCCGAGACGCGGGCGGTCGATGGACACCACGACACGGCGGCCGACGTGCCGACCGAGGTCGGGCTGGACCGCCCCTTCGAGGACCGGCTCGAGAGCGTGGCGCCAGTGAGCTCCGATCTGCCGGACGGCGAGGGCGAGGGGCTGGATGACCGCGAGATCTGGCGGGCCGAGAGCGGTGGCAGCGGGCGTGCGGACGACGGCGAGTTCGGCGCGCTGGACCTCACGCCCGTGCCCATCAATCTGCACGAGCACCTGCTGGGCCAGCTGCGGGTGCTGAAGCTGAGCGTGCGCGACCGCGTGCTGGCGAGCATCGTGGCGGAGTCCGTCGATGACGATGGCTACCTGCGCACGCCGCTGGAGGAGCTGGCGCCGCTCAGTGGCCTGGACCCGGCGGCGGACGAGGACGAGATGAACATCGCCCTGCGTCGCGTGCAGGCCCTGGACCCGCCCGGCGTCGGCGCCCGCAGCGTGGCCGAGAGCCTTTGCCTGCAGCTGCCCGGCATTCCCTGCGAGCACACGCGCCGCCTGGCGGAGCGCATCGTGCGCGAGCACATCGCGCTGCTGGCCTCGCGGGACATGAACGGCCTGGCCGAGCGTCTGGGCATCACGCCGGCCGAGGCCGAGGCGGTGTGCCTGCGCCTGCGCCGCCTGGACCCGCGCCCGGGATGGCGCTTCAGCAGCAGCCATGCCGGCTACATCGTGCCCGACGTGCTGACGTCCAAGGTGGGCGGCCGCTGGCGCGTGCAGCTCAATCCGGCGGTCATCCCCAAGGTGCGCATGAACCAGATCTACGCCGAGCTCTTCCAGCGCCACCGGCGCCAGGGCGATGGCGAGATGGCCAGCCACCTGCAGGAGGCGCGCTGGACGCTGCGCAACATCGACCAGCGCTTCGCGACCATCCTCGATGTCGCGGAGGCCATCGTGAAGCGGCAGCGGCACTTCCTCGAGTTCGGGGCCATGGCCATGAAGCCGCTCGGGCTGAAGGAGATCGCCGATGAAGTGGGCATCCACGAGTCCACCGTGTCCCGGGTCACGAACAACAAGTACCTCGCCACGCCCAGCGGCGTCTATGAGCTCAAGTACTTCTTCTCGCGCGCCATCGTCAGCAGCAACGGCAGCCCCTGCTCGGGCACGGCCATCCGGGGGCTCATCAAGGACATCATCGAGGCCGAGAAACCCTCGGCGCCGCTGTCGGATGCCGACATCACCCGGCTGCTCGCCCGTCAGGGCCTCGTCGTCGCGCGGCGCACCGTCACCAAGTACCGGCAGATGCTGAAGATCGACGCGGTCGAGCGGCGACGACAGCACCACTGATCCCGGGCCGTCGCGTCATCCGCGGCGCTTGGAGGGCGTGACGGGCGGGGTGGCGGGCGGTGTGGCCGGTGTGGCGGGCGCCAGCAGCGCGTCGCGCCGTTCGGCGTCGAGCCCGGGGGGGGCATGCAGGTCGGTGTCGACCTGCCCCTGGGCGAGGTCGTCCGCGGCCTGCTGCATCACACGCCGCTGCCGGCGCCCGGCCTCGCCGCGGCCACCCTGGCCCGTCGAGGCAGAACCCGTGGACTCGTCCCGCTCGTGCGGCAGCGCCAGCTCGTGGTCATCGGCCGGCTCTGGGGAGCCGGGCGCGACCGGGCCATGGCCGCGCAGACGTGCCGGCGGGTCGGGCGGGCCGGCCTGGGGGTGGGGCTGGGGCATGACGGCCGGCGGCCGCCGGTCCGGCGCGGCGGGCTTGCGCGGTCGGTCGCTGGGGTGCGTCATCGGAGGTCCTTCGATGTGACGGACGGGGCATGTCCAGCCCGTGCCAGGCAAGCCGGACCCCGGGGGCGGGCAGGGCACACGGCTTGCTCCCGTCGGGGCGACGGCAATGGCGCCGTGCCCTGAGGAGATCGACATGATGCAAGTGAAGGTGAATGAGCTGGGTGCTGCACCGGGTCAGCCGCCGGGCGTGCCCGCGAAGGGCAAGACCTGCCCCCCGTCCACGGCGGCGCGCCCGGCGCGCGTACTCATCGTCTGTGCGCTGGCCGTGGCCTCGCTGTCGGCCTGCCAGCGCCGCAGCGAGGTGCCGGCCCCCGACAACCGGAGCGTCCAGCCCGACCTGCCCGCCTCGTCGCCCATGCCCCAGCCGACCGTGCCGGCCTCCGGCGCGAGCGCGACGCCCTGACGCCTCCCGCCCTGTCTTCGAAAGAAAGCCGGCACTCCGATGCGTGAGGCCGGCTTTCTTCATGACGCCACGCCCCGGGCCGTCGCGTCCCCGGGGCGTGGCGAGCTTCGGCGTGCGTCGTCAGCGCACGGCGGCGCCCAGGCGCTCCAGCGAGCTGTCCACCTGGCGGCGGAAGGTCGGGTCGTTGACGTCCGGCCACTGGCGCTTCTCGAAGCCCTGCTTGGCGTCGAGCTGCTCGCGCGGCACCAGCAGCACGACATTGGCCCGCTCCTGCGCCGGGAAGCGCAGGGCCTTCATCGGCAGGGTCAGCAGCTTGTCGTTCATGTTCCAGGCGCGGTCGAACTCCAGCACGGCGTAGCGCAGCCGCCCGGTGGACATCGACACGACCAGGTCCTGGATCTCGCCCGCGCCGCGGCCGTTGTTGTCATCGACGTTCTTGCCCATCAGCTTGCTCGCGCGGAGCAGATGCGCATTGGGTCGCGGCGTCATCCGGTCGGCCTCGCCGAAATGGCGGCGCACCGAGTTGCTGTAGTCGGGCGAGCCCCAGTCCGGCCAGTGGTTGCGGGCGAAGCCAGGCGCGCGGCGCAGCCTCTCCTTGTCGATGTCCAGCACCAGCTCGTCCTTGTCGGAGGCATGCCGGAACACATTGAGCGGGTAGGCGAAGAGCTTGTCGCCCACGCCCAGGAATCCGCCGAAGGAGAGGATGGCGTAGTGCACCACCTCGTTGTTGACGTCGACGATGAGGTCGTTGATCTCCCCGAGCTTCTCGCCCTGCGGATTGCGCACGTCCTTGCCGATCAGCTGGCTGACGCGGGCATCCCGGGCGGTGGCCGGTGTGGCCGGTGGGGTGGCGGACGTCTGCGGGGCGGGATGGCCGGGAACGGAGGCGGCCTGCGCGAGGGCGGCCGAGGTCGAGAGCGAGGCAGCGCCGAGGGCCAGGGCCGTCAGCAGGAAGCGGCAGCGCCCACGGCCAGGGGCTCGATGGAAGTGGTCATGCATGGGGGACTCCGAAGTTGAGGGGCTTGACCGCCGCGCGCTGGCGAGGCGGTCCCCGTTCTCCGGCAAGTCCCATTCCCATGCCCCCGTTCTTCTTCGCGGACGCATCGCGCCCGTGCACGAGATCGGCAGCCCTCAGGAACCGACCTGCTGCGACGGATCCTTCGCCGTGCCGCCCCTCGTGGTCCCGCGGGTGCGCGGGCCGGCGCGGGACGTGGCGGGAGGCCGGGCGGTGTCCGACAGCGCCTCGCCGGCGCGCGCCGCGCCGAGGCGCTTCACGGCCTTGGCCGCCACATCGCGCAGGGTGACCATGCCGACCAGGTGCTGGGACCCGTCCAGCACGGGCAGGCGCCGCATGCCGGTGTCCGCCATGCGCTGGAGCACGTCGTCCAGCGCGTCGTCCTCGTGGCAGCTCTGGACCTGCCGGGAGATGAGACCGTCCAGGCGCGTGGCGGGCGGGTAGCCCTGGGCCAGACCGCGCAGCACGAGGTCGCGGTCGGTCACCATGCCGACGAGGCGCCCGCCCTCGCACACGGGCAGCGCGCCCACCTCCAGCATCTCCATCGCCTGCGCGGCCTGCAGCATGCTGTCATCCGGCGTCAGGGGCTGTACCCCGCGCGTCATCACATCCGATACCTTGTTCATGGAGTCTCCCGGGGCGATGGCGCCGCCATCAACGCGAACGGCTGGCGAGACGCGCGCCGAGGGTCCGCGCCTGCTGCAGATGCGCCTGCAGGCTCGGCAGCGTCTGCTGGGCAAAGCGCCGGACGTCGCTGTCCGAGGCCCTGGCAGCCGCGCGCTGGAAGTCGGCGACGGCGCGCTTGTGGTCGCTGACCATCTGCTGGACGAAGGCGTGGTCGAAGTCCGCGCCACTCAGGCCCTGCAGCCGCTCCATCGTGCGCTGCGCCGAGGCGGACAGCGCGGGCGTGCCCATGCCGGCGCTCCCGCTGCTCCCGCTGTTCACGGCCGTGCCGGGTGTCGTCCGCAGGCCAGCCCCGGGCGGCGCCCCGGAGGCGGCATCGGACGGCAGGGGCGAGGCGCTGGCGGACGAGGAGGCCATGGCGGCGCCCGCGGGGCCGCTCCCGCTCGTGCTGCCCGACGGCATCCCGCGGTTCTCGGGCCAGTCCAGGCCGGCGCGGCTGCCGAGCGCCCGCAGCTCCCCGTTCACGCGGGTGTGGTCCTCCACGAGGTGCTCGGCGAAGCGCTGGAGTTCGGCGTTCTGCGCGCGGCTCTGCGCCAGACGGGCCAGCTCGACCTCCGCCGTGCCCGAGGCCAGCGCCTGGGTCAGGAACTGCTGGTCCGCGCGCTTGAGCCGGCCCCCCGAGGCGTTGTCGGCGCGCTGGCGGTCCGTCAGCACGGCGTCCGCGCCGTCGGAATGCGGCCCGGAGGCCGCGGGCGCGCGCGTCGGCTTGGACGCGCGCGGCTGCCCCTGGGTGGATGGGGGGGTGGACTGCAGGGCGGGTGCGCCCGTCAGCGGCGCGGCGACGGCGCCCGGCCACGGGCCGGCGGTGACGCCGACCAGGCTCACCACCGCGGCGGTGATGAGCCAGCGGGCCAGCGGGGTCAGACGGTGCGTTCGATGGGATGGCTTCATCGGATCCCTCCTGTCATCAGCTTTCAACATGAAGCTGGCGCGTGCCGGGAGGCAATCGGTGTGCGCGCCGGCCGCGCGCCCCGCCCCAGGCCAGCCCGATCCCGAAGGCGAGGTAGACGCGGCACAGGCTGGCGTCGCTCAGGTGCCGCTCGAAGCCCGGGCTGAGGCGCGGCGGCACCAGCACCAGGTCGACCCAGGCGGCGATGGCGCTGAGGGCGAGGGCGTTGACGAGGTCGTGGCTCGGCACCTCGCTCGCCGGCGCCGGCGGCCTCCGGCTGGGCGGGCGCGCGCGCGGCGGCGGTGCACCGGCCTGGCGGTGGCCCTCGTAGATCGCGCTCCAGAAGCACGAGGCGCCCCAGTGGATGATCGCGCCCACCAGCGTGTAGCGCGCACTCAGCCCGCACTGGCGCAGCGCGCTCTCGGGCCAGAGCCAGTGGCTGATGGCATTGAGCGGTGCTGCCCCGCTGCAGGCGTCCCGCCGGCCCTGGCGCACCAGCAGGAGGCCCGAGACCAGCGCCGCGCAGGCGCCGCGCTGCAGGATGCGGCGCAGCAGCGGGGCCGGGCCTGCCGGCCGGCTCATGCGCCGTTCGGCGGCCGCGGAGCGCGGCCGGCGCCGCATGCCCGAAGCGGCACACCTGTCGGCAAATCCTGCGGCAGAGCGGGGGACGCGTCCCGGCGGGCCCGGGCATCGCCGCGCCGCCCCATCGGCGCCGGAATCTCCGGGGGCTCCCGCACGGGGGGCGGCCTCTCGATGGGCTCCGGCTCGTCGATCTCCGGCGGCGGCGGGTCGGGCGAGCGCTGCGGCCCATGCGGCGGCGGTGACAGCGGCGGCAGCTCGGGCGGGATCGGCGGATTGATGTGGGCCTCCCACGCCGGCGGGGGGGGCAGCAGCGGGGTGATGAGCAGGGCCATGGGCATGGCCACCGGCTGGGCGAGGGGCAAGGGGGTGGTGGGCATCGGCTTCTCCTGCCACCCGGGACGGGGCGGCTCGACGGCCTGCAATCTCCGCACCCGCGCCGACTCCGGCGCGCGCCTTGCCCCCACCCGCCTGATGCCTCTGAGGAGTCCCGCCATGGCCGATCCCCGCTCCCGGCACCCGCCGGCGCCTGCCGCCACCCCTGCCGCCACGCCAGCCCGCACAGCAGCCCCCACAGCAGCCCCCACAGCAGCCCCCACGTCGTCGAGCGCCAGGGACGAGGCGATCCAGACGGGCCCCACGCCTCATCCGTCCGCCCTGCCGCCTCAGCACCTGGCGGGTTCGGGGGCGGAATCGGCGCTGGAGCCGCCCCCGCGCTATCGGGCCGAGCACTACCGCGGCAGCGGCAAGCTCGAGGGCATGGTGGCGCTCATCACCGGGGCGGACTCGGGCATCGGCCGGGCCGTGGCCGTGCTGTTCGCGCGCGAGGGCGCGGACGTCTGCATCGTCTACCACCGCTCCCACGATGACGCCCGGGAGACCGCCCTCCACGTGGAGGCCGAGGGCCGGCGCTGCGTGCTGATGGCGGGGGACGTGCGGGACCCCGATTTCTGCGAGCTGGCCGTGCGCGGCTGCGTGACGGAGCTCGGGCGGCTCGACGTGCTGGTGAACAACGCCGCCTACCAGCGTCACGCCGACTCGCTGCTGGAGATCGACCGCGAGCAGCTGGCCCTGACCTTCCAGACGAACATCGATGGCTATCTGCAGATGGCCCGGGCCGCGCTGCCGCACCTGAAGCGCGGCGCCTGCATCATCAACACGGGCTCCTCCACCGGCCTGCGCGGCAACCCCAGGCTCCTGGACTACGCCACGAGCAAGGGCGCGATCCACGCCTTCGCCAAGTCGCTGGCCCTGAACCTGCTGCCGCAGGGCATCCGCGTCAATGCCGTGGCGCCGGGGCCGGTCTGGACGCCGCTCAATCCCGCGGACCTGAGCGCCGAGCAGGTCGCCGAGTTCGGCCGCCACAGCGACATGAAGCGGCCCGCGCAGCCCGAAGAGCTGTCCCCCGCCTATGTCTTCCTGGCCTCGCCCGTGTGCGCCTCCTACATCACGGGCCTGGTGCTGCCGGTGACCGGCAGCGTCGGCGCGATCTGAGCGGCTGAACGCCCCGGGCCGCGGGGGCAGGCGCACGGATTGCCGCCTGAGGCCTTCTGTCCGCCCCTCCCCGAACGCAAGGAGCGTCCGTGCGCATCGCCTACGTCACCGAAACCTATCCGCCCGAAGTCAATGGGGTGGCCCTCAGCGTCGAGCGGGTGGTGCGCCACCTGCGGACCCGCGGCCATCTGGTGGACCTCATCCGGCCCGCGCAGGCCCACGAGCGGCCCGGGCCGGCGGAGGCGGGCGCGGGGGGCGAGGGAGACCAGTGGCTCACTCGCGGCTGCCCGATCCCGGTCTATCCCGACCTGCGCTTCGGGCTGGCCAGCGTCGCGTCCCTCGCGGCGCGGATGCAGGCCATGCAGGTCGAGCAGGTGCACCTCGCCACCCCCGGCCCGCTGGCCTGGGCCGCACTGCTGGCCGCCCGGCGCCTGGGCCTGCCCGCGAGCGCGGACTTCCGCACCAACTTCCACCAGTACACGCGCTACTACGGCCTGGGCTGGCTGAGCCCGCTCGTGGAGGCCGGCCTGCGGCAGCTGCACCAGCGCACGCAGCGCACCTTCGTGCCCTCGATGACGACCTACCGCCACCTGGCCTCGCGGGGCTTCACGCAGCTGCAGTGGCTGGGGCGTGGGGTCGACACCGAGGGCTTCTCGCCCGCCTGGCGATCGGACGCCCTGCGGCAGGACTGGCAGGCGCAGCGGGGCATCGTGCTGCTGTACGTCGGACGCCTGGCGGCGGAGAAGAACGTGGAGCTGGCGCTGAGGGCCCACGCGCTGCTGAGCCGGGCCCGCCCCGACTGCCGCATGGTCGTCGCGGGCGACGGGCCGCTGCGGGCGCGCCTGGAGCGGCGCTATCCGGCGGTCCGCTTCCTGGGCACCTTGCGCGGCGAGGCGCTGTCGCGCTGCTATGCCAGTGCCGATGCCTTCCTGTTCCCGAGCCTGTCGGACACCTTCGGCAACGTCACGCTGGAGGCCATGGCCTCGGGCCTGCCGGTGCTGGCCTTCAACACGGCGGCCGCGGGCGATCTCATCGTGCCGCGCGTCAACGGCTTCCTGGCGACCGTGGGGGATGACACGGCCTTCCTCGACGGCGTGCTGCGCTTCGCCGCGCCGCCGAGCGTGTACGAGTCGCTGCGGCGGCAGGCACGCGCCACGGCCCTCAAGCATCCGCACGCCGGCGTGCTGGCGGCCTTCGAGGCGGCGCTGCTGGCCCTGCGCGAGGCCCCGGCGCCCGCCGAGGCGCTCAAGGCCCCGGCCGTCTGAGTCCCTCTCACAGGGCCTGTCAGGCCCTGTCAGGCCGTGTCGGCCAGCAGATCGGCCAGCTGCTCCAGGCGGACGGCCTGCCGCCGCTGGCCCATGGCCGCGATGGCGACGTCGCGCCAGGACGCCCAGGTCGAGGCGTGGCCGGCATCGGCCGGGTGCAGCTCCAGGCGCAGCAGCAGGCGGTCGGACTGCAGTCGGCGCAGCGCGCCGTTCCAGGCGATGGAGGCCGCCCGCCGCCAGGCCGAGCGGCTGCTCCAGACCTGCGCCGTGCACCGCAGCGAGGGCCCCTGCGGCAGGAGCGTCACCTCGCGCAGCGTGCAGGTGTAGCGCAGCGGCTGCTCGCGCAGCGCCTCCCACGTCCCGCGGCTCATCAGCCAGGCGGGCGCCACAAAGCCGGCCGGCCGCACGCCCAGCGAGCCCATCCAGTCGCGACCCGCCCGCAGCCGGCGCAGGGCCTCGTCGTGGTCGAGCGCCGCGAACTCGCCCTCCCCGGCGGTGTAGACGCGCCGCAGCCAGCGCTGCGCGGGGCCCTGGGGCGTCAGCGGGTCCCGGTGGTCGTAGCCATGCAGCACGAGCTCGTCGCCCAGGGCGGCCCGCTGCAGCAGCCAGCGCTCGAAGGCCACGTTGCGGGGCCCGCCGTGGTAATGCGGCACGACGAGCAGGCTGAGCGGCGCGATGCCCAGGCCCTCCAGCGCCGCCACGAGGATGCGGCAGCGGGACCAGGTCTCCGGGGCGACGTCGTGGATGACGGCGGCCAGCAGCTTCTGCCCGGGCAGCAGGGCATCGGCCAGGGGGCGGGCCGGACCGGCCGCGGCGCTCCGATGGGGGGCGGGGGTGGGAGCAGTCATGGGCGCCACCGGCAAGGCGTGCGCCCAGGGGCGGGCCGCTAGCCCATCAGCCCTTCGCGGGCCAGGTGCCGGGGGCGGCCGAGGCTGGCGATGAAGGCCCCGACGACGTCCGCATCCACCCGCAGCGCGGGATCGTCGGGCGGTCCGCCACGGAACAGGCCCATCTCCGGCTCGCCGTCCAGCAGCGCCTCGGGCACGCCGGCGGCGCGCAGCAGCTCGGCGGCGTCGCCCAGCATGAGCAGGGGCTTGCCATGGCGGTACTGGTCCCGCACGAAGTCCACGAGCTCGGCCTGGTGCTGCAGCGGCAGACCGCGCCCGTCGGCCGATCGCGCGTCGGGCAGCACGAGGGCGTCCCACAGCACGGAGGGCAGGGCCTCGAGCGTGGCCTCGACCTGCAGGGGCCCGAGGGCGGGCGTGGGATCGAGCGCTCCGAGCCGATGCCCCACGAAACGCGGCACGGCGCCCGCGGCGAGGAGGGCCGCGTGCACGGCGAGCAGGCCTTCGACGTCCATCCCGGTCTGGCTGAACAGCGCGACACGGCGGCCGGCCGGCTGACCGTCGCCGGGACGGGCGAGCATCGACAGCGCGCTGGACACGGGGGCGTCGGCCGGGGCGTGGGGCGGCGTGTCGGCGCCAGCATGGGCCGGGTGGGCCAGGGTGGGGGCGGCAGGTGGCACCGGCAGGCCCAGCCCGGCGGCGACGGCGCTCGCCAGCCGGCTATCCACCGCGGCGAGCAGGGACAGCACGCGCACGCGCACCGCCGGCACCTGCACGCGGGACAGCTCGAAGCGGAAGGCCGCCACCAGGTGCTGCTGCTCGACCAGCGTCTGGCTGCGCCAGAACAGCCGCGCCTGCGCGAAGTGCTCGGCGAAGCGCTCGGGATGGGCGCGCAGCTTGGTGCCCTCGACGACCTCCGGGAAGCTCACAAAGCCCAGCCGTCCGGCCTGGAAGGGGCAGCCGCCTGCCAGCGAGTTGGGCTCGTAGGCCACCCGGCCGCGGGCGATGGCCTGCCGGTGCAGGCCGTCGCGCTGGTGGTTGTGCACCTGCGCGATCGGCGTGTTGATCGGGATCTCGTGGAAGTTGGGCCCGCCCAGGCGGGTGAGCTGGGTGTCGACATAGGAATGCACGCGGCCCTGCAGCAGCGGGTCGCTCGTGAAGTCCAGCCCCGGGATGAGGTGGGCCGTGCAGAAGGCGACCTGCTCGGTCTCCGCGAAGAAGTTGTCCGGGTTGCGCGTCAGCACGAGGCGCCCCACGGGCCGCACGGGCACGAGCTCCTCGGGCACGAGCTTGGTGGCATCGAGCACGTCGAAGTCGAAGGCCCCGGCCTCGGCCTCGGAGAAGACCTGCAGGCCCAGCTCCCATTCGGGTTGCAGTCCGGCCTCGATGGCTTCCCAGAGGTCGCGGCGGTGGAAATCCGGGTCGGCGCCGGCGATCTTCACCGCCTCATCCCAGCGCAGCGCGTGCGTGCCGGCCACGGGCGACCAGTGGAACTTGCACAGGCGGCTCTCGCCCTGCACGTTGACCAGGCGGAAGGTGTGGACGCCGAAGCCCTGCATCATGCGGTAGCTGCGGGGCAGCGCGCGGTCGGACATCAGCCACAGCAGCATGTGGGTCGATTCGGGCATCAGGGAGACGAAGTCCCAGAAGGTGTCGTGGGCGCTGGAGGCCTGCGGCATGGCGTGGTGCGGCTCGGGCTTGAGCGCGTGCACGAGGTCCGGGAACTTGATGGCGTCCTGGATGAAGAACACGGGCATGTTGTTGCCCACGAGGTCCCAGTTGCCGTCCTCGCTGTAGAACTTGACGGCGAAGCCGCGCACGTCGCGCACGGTGTCTGCCGAGCCTCGCTCGCCGGCCACGGTGGAGAAGCGCACGAACACGGGGGTGCGCTTGCCGGCCCCGGCAAAGGGCGCCGCCATCGTCAGCTCGGCCAGGCCGTCGTAGCACTCGAAGTAGCCATGCGCGCCGGTGCCGCGCGCATGCACCACGCGCTCGGGGATGCGCTCGTGGTCGAAGTGCGTGAGCTTCTCGCGCAGGAGGAAGTCCTCCAACAGGGCGGGGCCGCGCGGGCCGGCCTTGAGCGAGTGCTGGTTGTCGGCCACGCGCACGCCCTGGTTGCTCGTCAGGGCCTGCGCGCTGCTGTCCACGCGCACGCGGTCCAGCGACTCGTTGCTGGCGTTCGTGCCGGTGCGCGGCAGGCCGTCGCCGAGCTTGTGCGAGGCCTGGTGCTCGGTCAGCGTGCTGGCGGTGAGGTCGTCATGGCCGGGCGGGACCTGCTCGCCCGCGGGCGGGGTGAGCGCCTGCGCCGCACCGTACTCCGCCGCCTTGTGCCGGTTGGCGGGCATGGCCTGGGCCATCGCTTCGACGCCGGCGGCGCGCTGCAGGAGGCGGGCCTGCGCCGCTGTCCGGGTGGCCTCGAGGCCGCGCGCATCGAGCGCTACCGTCGAGGGGCCGGACACCGTGCTCAGGGCCGATCCGACCGGCGGCGCGGCCCCGGCGGCGGGCGGCGGGCGCGAGGAGGCGCGCGGGGATTTCCTGGAAGGAGAGGGGGGCTTGGCGGGCGTCATGGAAGTCCTTTGGGATGGCCCTGCAAAGAGGGCGGGCAGGGTATGGCGATTGCCGCTCCTGCCCAGGCCCGTCGCGGTTGACAGGCCACAGCACAGGACAGGCAGGAGCGAACCATGAGCAAGGCATCCACGCTGGCAAGCAAGAGTCCCGCCTCCCCGACCGGGCGCACGTACGGCCCGCGGGCCCAGCAGGAGGTCGCCAAGGCCCTGCACGAGGAAAAGCAGGGCGACCTGCACAGCGGGCGCAGTGGCAAGGTGGTGACGGACCCGAAACAGGCCATCGCCATCGGGCTGTCGCGGGCACGCAAGGCGGGGGCGAAGGTGCCCCCGCCGCCGGGCAAGACCTGACCCCAGCAGCTTGCAGGGCCGCCTCAGCCCTGCTCGCTCAGCAGGATCTCGACGCGGCGGTTGCGCTCGCGCCCCTGTTCGCTGTCATTGCTGGCCAGCGGCTCGCGGGAGCCCCGGCCGGCGACCACCATCTGGGAGGTGGGCACGCCACGGGCGGCCAGGTAGTCCCGGACCGTCTCCGCGCGTTGCAGGGACAGCGGCTGGTTCAGCGCGTCGTTGCCGCTGCTGTCGGTGTGGCCGACGATGGTGACGCGCATGCCGCCGGAGAACTCGCGCGCGAACCGGTCGAGCACCGGGCGCATGCCGGGCCGCAGGTCGGCGCGCCCGGTGTCGAAGGAGACATCGCCTGGCACGTGCAGGCGCAGCTGGTTGTCCGCGGTGCGGCTCACCTCGATGCCGGTGCCGGCGCTGGCCTGCTCCAGCGCCCGCTGCTTGTCTTCCATGCGGCGGGACCAGGCATGCCCGGCGATGGCCCCCAGCGCGCCGCCGATGACGGCGCCGGTGCCGGTGCTGCCGCCGGTGGCGGAACTCAGCACCGCGCCGGTGGCGGCCCCGACGGCGGCGCCCGTGGCGGTGCGCCGGCCGGTGTCGTCCATGGAGGCGCAGGCCCCCAGCAGGCTGCTCGCGGCCACGGTGGACCAGAGGGCAGGCCGCCAGCCCGTGCGGGCCGGGCGGGCGCAAAGGGTGAGGGGTCGGGATGGTTCGAACATGGCAGCACTCCCGGGCCCGCCAGGGGACCCATCAAATAAAAAGGGCCCGGACCCTGCGGTCCGGGCCAAGAGGGCGCGCACACGAGCGCCCGGGGGAGGGGTGACGGGCGCGGCGGGCCGAGCGAGGGCCGCCGCGCCAGGCCCGCAGGCATGGCGGCAATGCCAGCGTCGCTTACTCGCCGTCCTGTTGGGCCGGTGTCTGGCGGCTCTTGCCTTCGGCTTCCTGCTTGGTGGCGCCGGCCTGCGACTTGCGCGGCTCGTCCTGGCCCTTGCGGGCCTCGGTGCCGGGCTTCTTCTCGGCCTGGCCGTCGTTGCGGGTGTCCTTGCGGCCGTCGTGGGGGCTGTCGCTGTGGCTGTCGTTGCGGTTCTGTTGAGTCATGGCGGATCCTTTGCGTGGCGTCGGTCCCTGCGCCGACAGTCCCGGGGCGGCAAGCCCCATGCCCGGGTGTCAGGCCGCCGCGGGCAGCTTCTGCCGCAAGTCCGGCTTCACCACCAGGAAGCGGCCGATCACCAGCGCGTCCAGCGGCGTGCTGGCAAACGCCTCGAGGGCGTGGCGCGGCGTGCAGACGATGGGCTGGCCCCGGACGTTGAAGGAGGTGTTGATGAGCACCGGCACGCCGCCATGCCGCTCGAAGGCCAGGAGCAGCGCATGGAGCCGCGGCTGGTCCTCGCGGCGGACGGTCTGCACGCGGGCGCTCTGGTCCGTGTGGCAGGCGGAGGGGATGCGCTCGCGCCGGCCCGGGCGCAGGCGATGGGTGAAGAGCATGAAGGGCGATTCGCCGCCGCGGGCCTGCGAGGGCTCGAACCAGTCGCCCAGCCGTTCCAGCGGCAGCACGGGCGCCACCGGCCGGAAGTCCTCGCGGTCCTTGAGCTCGTTGAGCCGCGCCTGCATGGCCGGATCGATGGGCGAGGCCAGGATGGAGCGCGCCCCCAGCGCGCGCGGCCCGAACTCCATGCGCCCCTGGAACCATCCCACGATGCGGTTGGCGGCGAGCAGCTCCGCGGTGCGCTCGGCGATGTCGTCCAGCGGCTCGTAGTCCAGCCGGGCCCACTGCAGCAGGGCCTCGATCTCCTGGTCCTCGTAGGCCGGGCCGAGGAAGGCGTCACGCATCTCCCATCGCCGCGGCGCCAGCGGGTAGACGAGGCCGGTCGCGTGCGGCTGGGCGTCGCTGCGGTCGAGACTGGCGTCCGCAGCGCCTTCGGTGAGCCGCTCGCGGGCATCGACCCACAGCGCGGCGCCGAGCGCGGTGCCGGCGTCTCCGGCCGCCGGCTGCACCCAGACGGCATCGTAGAGACCGCTGTCCCGCAGCCGGGCGTTCATCACGCAGTTCAAGGCCACGCCGCCGGCCAGGGCGAGGCGGGTCTCGCCGCTGGCCTCGCGCAGCCAGCGGGCGAGCTGCAGCACGGCGTCCTCCAGCAGGTCCTGCAGCGAGGCGGCGAGGTCCAGGTGGCGCTCCTCAAGCCGTTCGCCGGGGCCGCGCGGCGGGCCGAACGCCTGGGCCAGGTCGAGGGGCAGCAGCTCGAACTGCCCCTGCTCGCCGAGCTGCAGGTGCGCGCGCAGCACCGCCGCATGGCGCGGGCTGCCGAGCGCCGCCAGCGCCATCACCTTGTACTCGTCGCTCGAATGCACAAAGCCGAGGTGGGCCGTCACGCGCTCGTACAGCAGGCCCAGGGAATGCGGGACATGCACCTCGCCCAGCGCGCCATAGCGGTGCTCGCGGTAGACGCCGTAGCTGGTGGTGGCCCGCTCGCCCCGGCCGTCCAGCGTCATCACGGCGCAGCGCTCGAAGGGCGCGGCGAGAAAGGCGCTGGCCTGGTGGCACAGGTGGTGGGCGACGAAGTGCCATTCGTAGGGCGCCTGCTCGTGGCGCACACCGGCGAAGCGCGCCCGCAGGTGATGCGGCACGGCGTCCACCAGCAGCCGCGGCGCGCAGCTCACATAGCTCGCGAAGAGGGGGTCCCAGGGGTTCTCCCAGGGCCCGCGCCCGGCGGCCGAGGGCTCCAGCGGGAGCCGCAGGCCGCCGTGCTCCCGTGCCCTGCCATCGATGAAGCGATGGGGGTTGAAGCTGTAGGCCACGTGATCGACGTCCGCCAGCCCAAGGCCCGCTTCGCCCAGGCAGTAGTCGATGGCATGCCAGGGCAGCTCCCAGGCCGTGAAGGGCAGCGGACGCTTGCCGTGCTTGATGCGGGTGAAGCGTTCTTCCTCCGCGGCGGCCACGACGCGGCCGTCGCGCACGAGCGCCGCCGCGGGGTCGTGGAAGCAGGCGTTGATTCCCAGAGTGATCATGCGGACGTCCGTCAGTGCGTGAAGCCGCGCCTGGGGCAAGCGCCTCGCCCGCGCGGCGGCAAGTTCTGCGGCAAATCCGGGCGGACCGTCGGCCCCGGGAACGCAGCGGCCGGTGCCCGCGCCGGGAACGCCAGCTGCCGCGGCCGGCGCATGCAACGCCTGCTGCCTGAAGTCCGACTCCCGCTGCCCCCGAGGGCGAGCCCGCCCGCGGCCGGGCTGCCGGGGCGGCCGCTCGCCGTCTTCGGTGCGGGCTATGTGGGCCTCGTGACCGCGACGTGCCTGGCCTGGCTGGGGCACCGCGTGGACGTCATCGAGCCCGAGCCGCGCCGCCTGCGCCAGCTGCGCCAGGGGCGGGTGCCCTTTCATGAGCCGATGCTCGCCGAGCTGCTGCACGAGCAGCTGCGGGCGGGCCGGCTGCGGATCGCGAGCGGGCCGCGGGCGACGCTGGCGGCCCTGGCCGGCGACGGGCTCGCGCCGCCGGCGCTGCTCTTCGTGGCCGTGGGCACGCCGATGCAGGCCGACGGCAGCGCCGCGCTGACGCAGGTGATGGCGGCCGCCGACGACATCGCCCGCCACCTCGCCGGGCCGGCGCAGGTCGTCATCAAGAGCACCGTGCCCGTCGGCACGGGCGAGCGGGTGCAGGCGCGGCTGCGCGAGGGGCTGCGGCGGCGCCAACGGGACTGGCCCGTCAGCGTGGCGTCCAACCCGGAGTTCCTGCGCGAAGGGCTGGCGGTGCAGGACTTTCTGCGGCCGGCGCGCGTGGTCGCGGGCAGCGAGGATGCGGCCCTGCTGGACGTGCTGCGCGCGCTGCATGCGCCCTTGACCTGCGCTCAGCGGCCCTTCCTGGCGATGGACCTGCGCAGCGCCGAGCTGTGCAAGTACGCCTCGAACGTGATGCTGGCCGCCCGGCTGAGCCTGATGAACGAGCTGGCGCTGCTCGCGGAGCCGCTCGGCGCGGACATCGAACAGGTGCGCGCGGCCGTCGGCCTGGACCCGCGCATCGGGGCGCAGTTCCTGCGGGTGGGCTGCGGCTTCGGCGGCTCCTGCCTGCCCAAGGATCTGCAGGCCCTGCGCCATGCCGCTGCGGCGCTCGGGGAGGCCACGCCCATGCTGGACGCCATCGCCCGCAGCAACGAGCGCATGGTGGGCCTGCTGGAGCGTCGGCTGTGCGAGGCGCTGGGTGAGGACCTGCGCGGGCGCTGCGTGGCCGTGTGGGGCCTGGCGTTCAAGCCGCACACGGACGACGTGCGGGATGCGCCCGCGCTGGCGCTGGTGCGCGCCCTGTGTCGGCGCGGCGCGCAGGTGCAGGCCTACGACCCGCTCGCCGGCATCAGCGCCCGCGAGGCCCTCGGCGACGCACCGGGCTTCCGGCTGGCCCCCACCGCCTTGCGGGCGCTGCATCAGGCGGATGCGCTGCTGCTGGTCACCGAGTGGCCGCAGTTCACCGAAGTGCACGCCGGCCAGCTGCGCGCCCGCATGCGCGGCGCGCTGGTGCTGGACGGTCGCAATGCACTGGCCGGCCCGCTGCTCGCGGCGGCGGGGCTGGACTACCGCGGCATCGGGCGCGGCGCCGGCAGGGCACAGGCGGCCGAGCGCATGGCGCAGGACGGGAACCCGTGCCCTGACGCCGCACGGCCGGACCCGGCACCCTCCCGCCGGCCCGCCGGCGCGAGCCTGCTGCCGGCGGGCTGAAGAGGGCGACGAGGGATGGTGGCGCCCCGTCGACCCGCTGCGTGCCACGTGCCCGAGGCCTCGCGGTGGGGACGCTCCTGCTTCTGCTGACGGGCGCCGTGCTGCTGGCGCTGGCGGTGTCTCACCGATGGCGCCGGCGCCTGCCGCTCACGGCGGCGGTGGTGTACCTCGTCGCGGGCTGGCTGGCCGGCCTGCTGGTCGGTGCGCTGCCTGTGGGGGACTGGAAAGTGGCCGTGCCCGCGCTGCACCTGGCGACGGAGTTCGCGCTGCTGATGTCGCTGTTCGGCATCGGCCTGCGCCTGCGGCGGCGCCTCGACCGGGGCAGCTGGCGGGCCGCAGCGCGGATGGCGGGGCCGGGCATGGTGCTCGCGATCCTCGCGGGCGGCATCGCGGCCACCCAGTGGCTGGGGCTGCCGTGGCCGGCGGCCCTGCTGCTCGCCGCCATCCTCGCGCCCACGGACCCGGTGCTGGCCTCCGAGGTCCAGATGCGCTCGGACACGGACGGCGATGCCGTGCGGCGCGTGCTCACCGCCGAGGGCGCCCTCAACGACGCCACGGCCTTCCCGGCCGTGATGCTGGCCCTGGGCTGGCTGGGCCTGCATGCGCTGGGCGTGGGCGGCCCGGCAGGCAGTCCGCGCTGGTGGCTGCAGGACCTGCTGTGGCCCATCGTGGGCGGCGGGCTGCTCGGCCTCGGCCTGGGGCGCCTGCTGGGCGCCTGGCTGCGCTGGTGCGTGGGACGCGGCGAACTGCTGGCGCGAGACGAGCTGCTGTTCGTCGGCACCGTGGCGCTGGCCAGCGGCCTGGCGCGTGCCACCGAGGCGTCGGCCTTCCTGCTCGTCTTCTGCGCGGGGCTGGTGCTGCTGCCGTCGTCGTCGCGCAGCCCGGACACGGAGGGGGATCTGGCGTCGCTGTCCCTGCCGGATCGCATCGACGGCTTCGGCTCGCGCGTGGAGCGGCTGGTGGAGGCCGCCTCCGTGCTGGCGCTGGGGCTGGCGCTGCACAGCGTGCGCATCAGTGCGGCGATGCTGGGCTTTGCGCTGACGCTGCTGCTGCTCGTGCGGCCGTTGTCGGTGCGGCTGGTGCTGCCGGGGACGGGCTTGCTGCGCCGTCAGCGCCGCCTGCTGGCGTGGTTCGGCATCCGCGGGCTGGGCTCGCTGTTCTACCTGTGCCATGCGCTGCAGGCGGGGCTGGTGGGGGCGGTGGCGGAGGGGGTGGCCGGGGCGACGCTGGTGAGCATCGCCCTGTCGATCCTGCTGCACGGCGTGTCGGTGACGCCGCTCATGACGGCGTACCGGCATCAGCGCGCGCGCCCGCCGCGCGGGCCGGATGAGCCCTCAGCGCGGGCGGCCGCGCCGGAACAGGTTGACGATGGCCAGCAGGATCACCGCGCCCAGCAGGGACACCAGCAGCGCGCCCACGCTGAAGACGCCCTGGTTGATCGTGGGAATGCCCAGGATGGGCGTGATGAAGATGCCGGCGATCGCGGCCCCGACGATGCCCACGACCACGTTCAGCAGGAGGCCCTGCTGCCCGTCCGTGCGCATCAACAGGCTGGCGACCCAGCCGATCAGGCCGCCCATGACGAGCAGCACGATGAGATTGACCATGAAGAAGCCTCCTATACGGCCCGACGGGGCCAGGCAGGGCCTTGCGGCAAACGCTGTGCCATCGAGGGCGTGGCCCTGAGCCCGGACAGGCGGGTCGCATGAGCGCCGGGCCCTGGCGTCCGCTGCGTCGCGTCCTGCAGGTGCTGCGGGAGGCGGGCGAGTCCTGGCTCGACGACTACGCGCCGAGCATGGGCGCGGCGATCGCCTTCTACACCCTGTTCTCGCTCACGCCGCTGCTGCTGATCGTGATCTCGCTCGCCGGGCTGGTGGTGGGCGTGCCCGCGGCGCGCGAGGCGGTGCTCGCGCAGTTCGGCGGGGTCGCGGGCTCGGACATCGCCCGGCTGCTCGACGCCATGATCAGCAGCCTCGACCGCCCCGCGGCGGGGCTCGCGGGCGTCGGGCTGGGCGTGCTGAGCCTGCTGGTCGGTGCGACCTCCGTCTTCGGTGAGCTGCAGAACGCGATGGACCGCATCTGGCACGTGCCGCCGCAGGCCCGGGGCGGGGTCTGGAAGATCCTGCGCTCGCGCGTGCGCGCCCTGGGGCTGGTGCTGAGCCTGGGCTTCCTGCTGATCGTCTCGCTGCTGCTCAGCGCGGCGCTGGCGGCCCTGCGTGCGCGCTGGGAGGCCGGGCTCGAGTCCCTGCTCGTGCTTGCGCAGCTGGCCGATCTGCTGCTCAGCGCGGGCCTGGTGAGCCTGCTGTTCGGCATGATCTACAAATGGGTGCCCCAGGTGCCGCTGCGCTGGCGGGACGTGCTGCCGGGCGCGATGGTCGGCGCGCTGCTGTTCACGCTGGGCAAGTCGCTCATCGCGCTGTACATCGCCCGCAGCGGCGTGACCTCCCCCTATGGCGCCGCGGCCTCGCTGGTCGTGCTGCTGCTGTGGGTCTACTACGCGGCGCTGATCTTCCTGCTGGGTGCGGAGATCACCCGCGCGGTGGTGGTCCCGAAGGTGCCGGCCGGGCCGGATCGCGGGGGGCGTCGGCCGGGGGCGTGACCAGGGAGTCGAGCGCGGAGCCCGGGTCTTCCTCGCCGGCCACGGAGGGCGTGCTGTCGGCCGCCGTGGCGGCGTCGGCGGCGGGAACCGGGGTGGACCGTGCCGGCGTCCTCGGCGATCGCGGGTCGTTCATGGCGTCTCTCCTCAGGGGGTGGTGGCGGGAGCGAGGACCAGCCGCCGGAACTGGCTCAGGGCCTGAGCCACCACCTGGTCCATGTTGTAGTACTTGTAGCTGGCGAGTCGACCGATGAAGGTGACGTCCTTGAGCAGTGCGCCCTCGGCCTCGTAGCGGCGGAAGAGCGCCGTGTTCTCGGGGCGCGGCACCGGGTAGTAGGGGTCGCCCTGGGCCTGCGGGTACTCATAGACCAACGCCGTGGCGGGGTGCAGCTGGCCGGTGAGGTGCTTGAACTCCGTCACCCGGGTGTAGGGCTGCTCATTGGGGTGGTTGATGGTGCCGCAGGGCTGCAGGTGCTCGCGGCCGGCCGGCAGCGGCCGGGTGAGGTGCTCGAAGCGCAGGCTGCGATAGGGCAGGGCGCCGAAGCAGTGATCGAAGAAGGCGTCGATGGGGCCCGTGTAGACCATGTGCCGCCACGGGACGCAGTGCACGATGTCGCGATAGTCCGTGTTCAGCATCACCTGGATGCCCGGGTGCGCGAGCAGGTTCTCGAACAGGCGGGCATAGCCGTGCAGCGGCATCGCCTGGTAGGTGTCGGTGAAGTAGCGGTCGTCCCGGCTGCTGCGCACCGGCACGCGCGCCGCCACGCCGGCATCGAGCTCCGAAGGATCCAGCCCCCACTGCTTGCGCGTGTAGCCGCGGAAGAACTTGTTGTAGAGGTCCCGTCCCACGCGGGAGACCACCACGTCCTCCGAGGTCCGCACGGCGTCCACCGCCTCCGCCTGCTGCTGGAAGAAGGTCTCGACCTCGGCGCTGCTGAGACGCAGGCCGTAGAGCCGGTTCACGGTGTCGAGGTTGATGGGGATGGGCAGCAGCTGCCCGTCCACGCTGGCCCGCACGCGATGCTCGTAGGGGCGCCAGCGCGTGAACTGCGAGAGGTAGTCGAACACCTCGGCCGAGTTGGTGTGGAAGATGTGCGGGCCGTAGGGATGCACGAGCAGCCCGTCGGCGTTGTAGTGGTCCCAGGCGTTGCCGCCGATGTGCGACCGCTTCTCCACCACCAGCACGCGCTGGCCGGCCTGGCTGGCGAGGCGCTCGGCCATCACGCAGCCGGCGAAGCCCGCGCCGACGATGAGGGTGTCGAAGCCGGCCGTGCCGCCGGTGCGAGGGGAGAAGCGTTGCCGGTAGGTCTGCATGCGGCGCTTCGGCAGGCCGCATGCCCGCGGCACCGGCAGGACCCGGCATGAGGATTGCCGCCGCGGCAGCCTCCGTGGCCGCTGTCCACACCCTGACCCTGAGGTGATCCATGACGCCATCGTCTCCCGCTTCCTCCCCGTCCTCCCCGTCCTCTCCGCCTCCTTCGGCTTCTTCGCCTTCTTCGCCTTCTTCGCCTTCTTCGACGCGTTCGTCTCCTTCGGCTCCTTCGTCGGCCGCTCCGTCGCCTGCCTCGTCCTCGCCCGCCCGCGTGTCGATCGGCGACGACCTGCTGAGCGCCGGCGGCGAGGCCCGCCCCCGAGCCTCCGGGGCATCGACCGGCTCGACCGGCTCGACCGGCTCGACCGGCTCGACCGCCTCGACGGATCCGGGCGACGCGTCGAAGCTCGATGTCGACCCCACGGACCAGGAGCGCCTGGACCGCTGGGTGGAGCGCCTGCACGCCGGCATCGACCATCTGGCCGATGCGGCGGTGCCGCGGCTGCTGCGTCTGCAAAGCGGCTTGCGGGCCACGCGTGGCACGGTGCGCCGGCAGGCCGGGATGGTCCGCGAAGACGGCGAAGCCTGGGCCGAGAGCCTGCGCTGCACGGTTCGCGAGCATCCGGTGAAGGCCATTGCCGTCGCCGCGGCCTTCGGGCTGCTGCTGGCGCGGCTGAGCCGCTGAGGCACTCGAGGCGGGCCGGGCGCCGCGGACGCCCGGCCCGCCGGGGCGCCCGCCTCGGGGCGCCCGTCAAGGCCCGTTCAGGCGCTTTCCTTCTCGTCGCCGTGGCCCGCTGCGTGCCCACCGGGCGAGCGGCTGGCCTGGCCCGAGGCGGCGCGGGCGGACTTCCCCGTCCGGCCGGTCTGTGCCTCGGGCGGCGGCGTGGCCGCGTCGTCGCTGCCGCCGTCCGCCGCTTCGGGCGGCTCGTCGGTGCCGATGCCCAGGCGGCCCACGCCGTCATCGCGCGAGCGGTCTTGGGGCGTGGCGTCGCCCTCCTCGCCGCCGTCCGAGCAGTAGGCCGCACGCCGCTCCCCGAACTCGCGGGCCATCTGCAGCCAGTCGAGCTTCACCTTCATCAGCTGAGGGAACATCTCGCGCTCCTCTTCCTTCACGTGGTGCAGGGTGTACTCGCACAGGACGGTGAAGCGCGCCTGGTGCTCGTCGGTGCCGGGCGGCAGGCCCCGCAGCTGGCCGATCAGCAGGTGCAGCATCTCGTGCTCCACCACGGCCTCGCTGATCTGATCCGTGTCTTCCAGGACCTCCCGGGCCGCCGGGTAGAGCAGCGTCTCCTCCAGGCGGGCGTGAAGCTCCAGCTCGTCCAGCACCTGCGTCACGAGGGCCGCGCGCGTGTCGGCGTCCTGCTCGGCGTCGAGCCGCCGGTACCTGGAGTAGGCCTTCTTGACCCGCTGGTGGTCGTCCTTGAGCTGGGAGATGAGTTCGTTGCGCGCCTTCGACAGGGCGCGGCTGCTGGTGCCGCTGCGGGAGCGGCTGACGCGGCTGCTGGTGCCGGCACGGGCGGTGTCACCGGACGGGGCTGTGGGCATGAGGGCCTCCAAGACTAGGGTGTGGGCGGCAAGGCAATCCACATGCCGGGATGGGCGTGACGGGCGGGGGGCCGGCACGGCATTTGCCTCACGGGCCCCACCACACGCCGGGCCAGCGGCCCTCGCGTGCGCCTTCCTCCCTCGTTCCCATCGGAGACCCTCGCCATGACCGACATCACCACGCCCCACACGCCCGCCTCCGCGAGCGCCCACACGCCGCCGCATGTCACGGCGCTCTTCCCCGACCGCGACGCCGCGGAGCGCGCCTACCAGGTGGTCGTCGACCGGGGCTACCGCCGGGAGGACGTCAATGTGCTGATGTCCGAATCCACCCGCCACCGGCTCTTCCCGGCCGACGAGGCCCGTCCCACCGAGCTGGGCACCAAGGCGGCCGAAGGCACGGGCGTGGGCGCGAGCATCGGCGGCGCGCTGGGGGCGCTCGTCGCGGGGATTGCGGCGGCCGGCACCACGCTGGCCATCCCGGGGCTGGGCCTCGTCATCGCCGGCCCGCTGGCCGCCGCCCTGGCCGGTGCCGGCCTGGGGGGCACGGCGGGTGGCCTGGTCGGCGCCCTCATCGGCTGGAACATCCCGGAGGAGCGCGTCAAGGCCTATGAATCGGGCCTGCGCGACGGCGGCATCCTGCTCAGCCTGCGGCCGCGCAGCGAGGAGGACGCGCGTTACGTCGAGGCGCAGTGGCAGGCGATGCAGGGCCGCACCGCGGGCATCTGAAGCCCGGACCGGCCCGGGCGCCCGGCTCAGCCCAGAGAGGCGGCCGGGGCCCGCACGGCTTCGGCGCCCGGGCGCCCCGCGCTGCGCCGCTCGGGCCGTGCCGGCAGCGAGATGGCGCGCAGCGTGGACTCCACGCCGGCCGGGTAGCGCGCCGCGAAGTCGCCCAGCGAGACCACGCCCACCAGCCGGTGGTCGCCATCGACGACCAGCAGCCGCCGGATCTGCACGCGCGCCATTTCAGCCAGCACGTCGCGCGCATCCGCATCGCCCGCACACACGCGCACGGTGCCGCTCATGATGTCGCCCACGCGCGTGGCGGCCGGGTCCAGACCGGCCGCCACGGCCCGCACGGCGATGTCCCGGTCCGTGATGATGCCCAGCACCTCGCCCTGCTCGCAGACGGGCAGGGCGCCCACATTGAGCTCGTCCATGAGCTGTGCAGCCCGCTGCAGCGTCTCGCGCGGGCCGATGGAGACGGGGTCCGGCGTCATGATCTCGGCGGCTTGGGTCATGGGTCCTCCTGCAATGTCCGTGAACCGCACAGGGGCAAGGCCCGTGCCCGCCCGCCCGGACGGCGGTGGCGCGACTTCGCGGCCGCGCCACCGGCACGGTCAGCGGCAGTTCTTGCGGCAGCCCCTGCAAAGGGCCTGGCATGCCATGGCACGCGGCCTGCCGCAGGCACGGGCGACGGCACACAGGACTTCCCGCCATGACCCCCATGAACCACCGCTTCTCGGAACTCTTCGCCCAGCTCGGCCTGCCGGACCACCCCGAGGAGATCCGGCACTTCCTCTGGCAGCACTCGCCGCTGGACCCCGGCCTGCGCCTCCACGAGGCGCCGTTCTGGACGACCTCCCAGGCCCAGCTGCTGAGCGAGGAGCTGGCCGCCAATGCCGACTGGGCGCAATTGGTGGACCAGCTCAGCACCGCCCTGCGCACCGCGCACCTCTCGGGGGATGAGGACGAGGCGCTGGAATGAGGTGCGGCGCTCAGCCCTGCAGCAGCTTGTGCACGAGCTCGGGCGTCGTCGCCGCCTCGTACTTCTTCATCAGCCGCGCCCGGTAGACGTCCACGGTGCGCGGGCTGATCTCCAGGCGACGGCCGATCAGCTTGCTCGTGAGCCCCTCGATCAGCAGCGCGGCGATCTCGCGTTCGCGCGGGGTCAGGTCTCCGGTGATGCGGCGCCGCGCGGAGAGGTCCTCGAAGCTCCAGATGCCCTGGGCATGCGGCTCCTCGGGCCGCAGCGCGCGGCCGGCCACATGGCACCAGAAGAGCTCGCCGATCCCGGTGCCGCCCACGCGCTTCATCACCCGGTCATCGGCGTAGTAGCCGCGGGCGTCGAGGCTGGCGGCGATGCGCTCGCCCATGCGCTCGAACTCGTCCGGGCTCGGGTAGAGCAGGGCGAAGCTCTGGCCGATGAGCTGCTCGCGCGTCGCGCCGAAGATGGCCAGGGCCTGCTCGTTGCAGTCCACGATGAGGCGGCGCTCCGAGAGCATCAGCCCCACGGGCGCCTGGTGGAAGGCGGTGCGGTAGTCGAGGCCCATGCGTGGGGCGCTCAGAGCAGGGCGTAGGTCGTCGTGGCCTGCACGGCCAGGCGGCCCTGCTCGTCGAGGAGGTCGATGCTGCCGAAGGCCAGGCTGCGGCCACTGCGCAGCACCGTCGCCTTCACGGTGGCATGCGAGCCGCTCAGCGGGCGCAGAAAGCTCGTCTGCAGCTGCACGGTCGTCATGGGCTTGAAGGCGCCGAGCTGGCTCATCATCGCCAGCACCATCGCGGTGTCGGCCGCGGCCATGGCCGTCTGCCCGCACAGGACACCCCCCACATGCACGAACGCCGGGCGGATCGGCAGGCGCAGCTGCACGGTCCCGGCCTCCGCCTGCTCGACCTCCAGGCCCATGGCCGCGATCCAGGGCGCGAAGATCTCGGGGATGGCGGCTTGCAGGGCTTCGGCGTTCATGGCGTCTCCGGGGGGAAGGGGCAGGGACAGGGGGAGGGGGCAGGGCGGCCGGATGACCGGGCCCGAGCGGACCTGACGATAGTCAATTTTACGTAACGACTACGTAAAGGCTTACGTAGTACGCTTCGGCGCTGTTGCCGCGGGCTGCGGCGCGCCTTTCCACCAGGAGATCCCGATGAACAAGCTTTACCCCAGCGCCGCCGCGGCCCTGGACGGCATCGTCAAGGACGGCCAGTTGCTGGCCGTGGGCGGTTTCGGTCTGTGCGGCATTCCCGAAGCCCTGATCGCCGCGCTGCGCGACAGCGGCGTCAAGGACCTCACCGTCATCTCCAACAACGCCGGCGTGGACGGCTTCGGCCTCGGCCAGCTGCTGGAGACGCGCCAGATCAAGAAGATGATCTCCAGCTACGTGGGCGAGAACAAGGAATTCGAGCGCCAGTACCTGGCGGGCGAGCTGGAGCTGGAATTCACGCCCCAGGGCACGCTGGCCGAGAAGCTGCGCGCCGGCGGCGCCGGCATCCCGGCCTTCTTCACGCGCACCGGCGTCGGCACCCTCGTGGCCGAGGGCAAGGAGCTGCGCGAGTTCGACGGGCAGACCTACGTGATGGAGCGCGCCCTCACGCCCGCGGTGTCGCTGGTCAAGGCGCACATCGCCGACAAGAGCGGCAACCTCGTGTTCCGCCGCACCGCGCGCAACTTCAACCCGGCCGTCGCGATGGCCGGCCAGCTGACCGTGGTCGAGGTGGAGCAGGTCGTGGAGATCGGCGAGCTCGATCCGGACGCCATCCACCTGCCCGGGATCTATGTGCACCGCATCGTGCACAACCCCACGCCCGAGAAGCGCATCGAGAAGCGCACCACCCGGAGCGCCGCGTGACCCCGCGGCTCAGCGCACTGCCCTTTTTGGAGATTTGACATGGCCTGGACCCAAGACCAGATGGCAGCACGCGCTGCCCAGGAACTGCAAGACGGCTTCTACGTGAACCTCGGCATCGGCATCCCGACGCTGGTGGCCAACCATGTGCCCTCGCACATGGACGTGTGGCTGCAGAGCGAGAACGGCATGCTGGGCATCGGCCCCTTCCCGACGGAGGACGAGGTCGACGCCGACCTCATCAACGCCGGCAAGCAGACCGTCACCACGCTGCCGGGCTCGTCGATCTTCGGCAGCCACGACTCCTTCGCCATGATCCGCGGCGGCAAGATCAACCTGTCCATCCTCGGCGCCATGCAGGTCACGGCCCAGGGCGACCTGGCCAACTGGATGATCCCCGGCAAGATGGTCAAGGGCATGGGCGGCGCGATGGACCTCGTGGCCGGCGTCAAGCGCGTCATCGTGCTGATGGAGCACGTCGCGAAGAAGAAGGACGGCACCGAGGACCTCAAGATCCTGCCGCAGTGCACCCTGCCGCTGACGGGCAAGGGCGTCGTGAACCGCATCATCACCGACCTCGCCGTGATGGACGTGACGCCGGACGGCCTCAAGCTCGTCGAACTGGCGGATGGCGTGACGCGTGAGTTCGTGCAGAGCCGCACGGGCGTCCCGCTGATCTGAGCCCGCAGCCTCCTGCATGACAGCCGGCCCTCGGGCCGGTTTTTTCATGCCTGAAGGCCGGCCCCGGCAGGGAGCAGGTAAAGAAGCGTCAAGCCGCCCGGCGCCTGTCCCCCGCCAAGTGCTTGTCAGCGTTGGCATTCGGATCGGTTGCGCGCCGGGACATCGTTAACGAATGCTTGCGAGTTGACTCCCATGATTCGCATGGCGGACAAACAGATGCCCTAGGCTGCGCGGGTTGTGCCTCCCTCCTCCTGCCTGGAGCCCGTCATGTCTGCCTCCGACCTTCTCGATGCCGAGCCCGCCGTCCGCCCCGAGGTTCCGCCTCCCGCCGACGGCGCGGCGCTTCCCGCGGGCCTGATCGCCCTGGCCGCCGCGCTGCCGCTGGCGGCCTGCGGAGGTGGGGGCGGCAGCGATGGGGCATCCCCAACACCCACCCCCACCCCGACGCCGACGCCGACGCCGACGCCGACGCCGACGCCCGTCCCGATGCCCGTCCCGTCCCCGCCGACGGACGCCACGGCGGCCCGCTTCCTGAACCAGGCCGGCTTCAGCGCCACCCCGGAAGACATCGCCACCGTCAAGGCCCGGGGCTATGCCGCCTGGCTGGACGCCGAGTTCGCCAAGCCCCTGAGCCAGAGCCACTATGACTGGATGGTCGCCAAGGGCTATGGCGCCGTCGACTTCCGCAATGACTTCCGGGGCGTGGACAACACGATCTGGCGCAAGCTCATCAGCTCGCCGGACACCCTGCGCCAGCGCGTGGTGCTGGCCCTGAGCGAGATCTTCGTGGTCTCCATGGCCGGCATCCCGGTCACCTGGCGGGGCATGGCCGTCGCCACCTACCTCGACATGCTGGAGGCCAAGGCCTTCACCAGCTACCGCGAGTTGCTGGAGGGCGTGACGCTGTCCAATGCCATGGGCTCCTACCTCAACATGCGGGGCAACCAGAAGGAAGATCCCAAGACGGGCCGCGTGCCGGACGAGAACTACGCCCGCGAGGTGATGCAGCTCTTCAGCATCGGCCTGTACCAGCTGCGGCTCGACGGCACGCCGGTGCTCAGCGGCGGCAAGCCGGTCGAGACCTACCAGCAGTCCAACATCACCGAGCTGGCGCGGGTGCTGACGGGCTGGGACTTCGACGGCGCCAGCGCCACCGACCCGGGCTTCATGAAGAAGCCGATGGTCCACAACCCGGCGCGCTTCTCCACGGGCGCCAAGAAGGTGCTGAACGTCGACATCCCCGCCACGGCGGACGGCCCGGCGGCGCTGAAGATCGTGCTGGACACGCTGGCCAACCACGCCAACACCGCGCCCTTCTTCTCGCGCCAGCTGATCCAGCGCCTGGTCTGCTCCAACCCCAGCCCGGCCTACGTCCAGCGCGTGGCCACGGTCTTCAATGACAACGGGCAGGGCCAGCGGGGGGACATGAAGTCGGTGATCAAGGCCATCCTGCTCGACATCGAGGCGCGCAGCCCCGGCAGCGGCCTCGATACCGGCAAGCTGCGCGAGCCCGTGCAGCGCTTCGTGCAGTGGGCGCGCCTGGCGGGCCTCACGTCGCCGACGGAGCTCTGGAACATCGGGGACCTCAGCAACCCCGCCAACCGCCTCGGCCAGAGCCCGCTGCGCAGCCCCTCGGTCTTCAACTTCTTCCGCCCGGGCTACGTGCCGCCCAATTCCGTGCTGGGCGACAACAAGGTCACCGCGCCCGAGTTCCAGCTGCTCAACGAGAGCACGGTGGCGGGCTACCTGAACTTCATGCAGAGCGTGATCGCCAACGGCATCGGCGAGCTCAAGCCGGTCTACACCGCCTTCGACGCGCTGGCGCTGGAGCCGCCCCGGCTCGTGGCGCAGCTGGCCCTGCTGCTGGCCGGCGACACCGTCAGCGCGGGCACGCAGACGCTCATCGCCAATGCCATCGGCGCGATCGCCGCGAGCAATGTGGCCAATGACGCCGGCCGCCTCAACCGCATCCGGGCCGCCATCCTCATGCTGATGGCCGGCCCCGAATACCTGATCCAGAAGTAAGGAGCGCCGCCATGCATCCCAGCAAGCTTCCCCAGCTGCAGCGCCGCGAGTTCCTGCGCCGCGCCTCCGCCCTCGGCCTGGCCGGCACCGCCGCGCCCTTTGCGCTCAACCTCGCCGCGCTCGGCGAGGCTGCCGCCCAGACGGCCGGCAATGACTACAAGGCGCTGGTCTGCGTCTTCCTCTACGGCGGCAACGACTACGGCAACACGCTCGTGCCCTACGACGCCACGAGCTACGCGTCCTATGCCACGATCCGCGGGGCCATCGCCACGCCGCGGGACCAGCTGGCCGCCACGGCGCTCACGCCGCGCATTGCCCTGCCGGATGCCCGCCAGATGGCGCTGGCGCCGCAGATGGGCCGGCTCAAGACGCTCTTCGACAGCGGCCGCCTGGGCGTGCAGCTCAACGTCGGCACGCTGATCCAGCCGACCACGCTGGCCCAGTACAAGGCCCAGAGCGTGCCCCTGCCGCCCAAGCTCTTCTCCCACAACGACCAGCAGAGCGTCTGGCAGGCGTCGAGTCCCGAAGGTGCCGTCACCGGCTGGGGCGGGCGCATGGGCGACCGTTTCCTGTCCGGCAACGGCAACACCACCTTCACCTGCATCAACGCCTCCGGCAATGCGGTCTTCATGGCCGGCCAGCAGGCGGTGCAGTACCAGGTCGCCACCAACGGCGCCGTGGCCGTCAATGCCGTCACCAAGCCGCTCTACGGCTCCCAGCAGTGCGCCGATGCGCTGCGCACGCTGATCACCGCGCCGCGCTCGCACTGGATGGAGCAGGAGCTCAACCGGGTGGTGTCCCGCTCGCTGTCGGCCCAGACCATCGTTTCGAGCGCGCTCAATGCGCTGCCGCCGCTCACCACCGTCTTCGACCCCAACAACGGCCTGGCGCAGCAGCTGCAGATCGTGGCGAAGCTGATCGGCTCGCGCGCCAGCCTCGGGGTCAAGCGGCAGGTCTTCTTCGTCTCCATGGGCGGCTTCGACCTGCACGACTTCCTGCCCAACCAGCACCCGGGCCTGCTGACGGCCGTGAGCGAGGCGATGGGCGCCTTCTACGACGCGACCGTCGAGCTGGGCATCGCCGACGCCGTGACCACCTTCACCGCCTCGGACTTCGGCCGCACGCTCAGCAGCAATGGCGACGGCTCCGACCACGGCTGGGGCAGCCACCACTTCGTGATGGGCGGCGCCGTCAAGGGCGGCCGCTTCTGGGGGCAGCTGCCCTCGGTCACCGTCAACGGGCCGGACGACGTCGGCCAGGGCCGCCTGCTGCCGACCACCTCCGTGGACCAGCTCGGCGCCACGCTCGCGAGCTGGATGGGCGTGAGCGCCACCGACCTCCCGGGCGTGCTGCCGCAGATCGGCAACTACTCGGTGAAGGATCTGGGTTATTTCGTTTGAGGATGGCAGCGGCGGGCGGCCGGCCTACACTGGCCGCCATTCACGGATCCATCGCCTGCCATGAGCCTGATCGCCCCTGACCGCACGCCGTCCCGTCGCGCCACTGCCCGCCCGCGCCCGTCGCCCTTCAGCCCGGCGCTCGCCGCCGCGTGCCGGCCTGTGCTGCCGGTGATGGCCGCGCTGGCCCTCCTGGGGTCAGGTCTTGCCGGCTGTGCGCAGGCGCCGCTGACGTCGCCGTCACTGTCGCCGACACCATCGCCGGCGCCGTCGGCGGCCTCCTCAGCGGCAGCGTCCGCGCTCGCGGCCCAGCAGGCCCAGCCCGAGAGCGAGAGCGGCTGGGAAGACAAGCCGGGCTGGCGGCTCCCGCACGGGGGCGTGGCCGCCGCGAACCCGCTGGCGGTAGATGCCGGCGTGGCCATGCTGCGGGCGGGGGGCAATGCGCTGGACGCCGCGATTGCCGTGCAGATGGTGCTGACGCTGGTCGAGCCCCAGAGCAGCGGCATCGGCGGCGGCGCCTTCCTGCTGCACTGGGACGGCCGCCGTCTGCGCGCCTTCGACGGCCGCGAGACGGCCCCCGCCGCCGCGGACGAGTCGCTCTTCCTGCAGCCCGACGGCAAGCCCATGCCCTTCATGCAGGCCGTCGTGGGCGGCCGCAGCGTCGGCACCCCCGGCCTCCTGCGCATGCTGGCGCAGGCGCACGCGGTCGAGGGGCGCCTGCCCTGGGCGCAGCTGTTCGAGCCGGCCATCCGCCTGAGCGAGCAGGGCTTCCCCGTCAGCGCCCGCTTCCAGAAGCTGCTGGCCGAGGACGAGTTCCTGGCGAAGGACCCCGTGGCGGCCCGCTACTTCCTCGACGCCGCCGGCAAGCCCTGGCCCCGCGGCCATCTGCTGCGCAACCCGGCCCTGGCCGAGGTGTTCCGCCGCATCGCCCGCGAGGGCGCCGAGGCCTTCTACCGCGGCCCCATCGCCGAGGACCTGGTGCGGCGCGTGCGCAGCCATCCCGTCAATCCCGGCACGCTGGCTTTGTCCGACCTTGCGGCCTACCGCCCGAAGGAGCGCGAGCCGCTGTGCACGGACTGGTCCGGTCCGGGCCGCCAGCCCTGGCGCCTGTGCGGCTTCCCGCCGCCTTCGTCGGGCCATCTCACGATCATGCAGATGCTGGGCATGCTGCCGCCGGTGCCGGCCGCCGAGGCGCTGCAGGCCGGCAAGCCCGGCGCCGACTGGCTGCACCGCTACACCGAGGTCGCGCGCCTCGCCTTCGCCGACCGCAACCAGTACATCGCCGACCCGGACTTCGTGCAGGCGCCCGGCGGCCGCTGGGAGACGCTCCTGGCCCCGGACTACCTCCGCCAGCGCGCCCGCCTTGTGGGCGAGCGCAGCATGGGTCAGGCTCAGCCCGGGCAGCCGGCGCCCCAGCGCAGCGCCTATGCCCCGATGGCCGCCCAGCCGGAGTACGGCACCAGCCACATCAGCGTGGTGGACCGTGAGGGCCGTGCCGTCGCCATGACGACGACCATCGAGGCCGTCTTCGGCGCCCACGTCATGAGTGACGGCGGCACCGGCCTGCCGGGCGGCTTCCTGCTCAACAACGAACTGACGGACTTCTCACTGGTGCCGCGTGACGCCCTGGGCCGGCCCGTGGCCAACCGCGTCGAGCCGGGCAAGCGGCCGCGCTCCAGCATGAGCCCGACCCTGGTCTTCAACCCGCAGGACGGCCGGCTGATGATGAGCCTGGGCAGCCCGGGCGGGCAGGGCATCATCCATTACGTGGCCAAGAGCCTCATCGGCGTCCAGGACTGGGGCCTGGATCTGCAGCAGGCCTTCGCGCTGCCGAATGTCGCGAGCTTCAACGGGCCCACGGTGCTCGAGGCCGGCCAGTTCCCGGCGGCCACGAAGGAGGCGCTCAAGGCCCGCGGTCACACGGTGGTTGAGCGGGACATGACCAGCGGCCTGCATGGCCTGCAGCGCCAGGGCGCCGGCTGGTTCGGCGCCGCGGATCCGCGCCGGGAAGGCGCGGCCCGGGGGGCGGATCAATGAGTGAACCGGCCCCTGCGCGGCCCCTGCGCGGCCTGTGGCATTCCTTGGGCCCCTGGGGCCGCACGATCGCGTGGTGCCTGGCTGCGGAGTTGATCGCGGTGCTGGTGATGTCCGTCGGGGTGCGGTGGCTGTTGGCCGGGGACCTGGGGCAGTCCCTGCTGCTGGGCCTGGCCGTGTCCATCGGGACGCTCGGCCCGGTGTCCCTGTGGCTCGGGCCGGCTTTGCTTGCGCGTGAGCGGCGGGCTCAGCGTCGTCACCCGTTCGCGTCAGTGTGAGCTCTGCGGGCCGTCCACGGGCCGTCCGCGCAGCCTCCGCGCGCCGGGTGCCGCCCGGACGCGGATCCCCGCGCGCGGCGCGGCCAGCGCGGCCTCAGCCCGCCAGCGCCCGGATCTGCCGCAGCAGCGAGGGGCCCTTGCCCGTGAGCTGCTGGCTGATCAGGGCTTTGAGCGGCGGCAGGTGCGCGGCGCCCTGCAGCACACCCTGGCGCAGGGCGCGGGCGAGGGGGCGCTCGTCGGTGAAGAGCTTCACCACGGCATTGGTGCCCAGATAGATCGGCCGCGTGGCGCGGCGGTGTTCGCGCTCGAAGCGCTCCAGGGGCACGGTGTCGCCGAGGTCGGCGCCGGGGCGGTGGCGGCGGGCCATCTGCAGCTCCCGGGCCAGCGTTTCGACGCCATAGAGTCCGAAGTTGTAGCCATGGGCCGTGACCGGGTGCATGCCCACGGCGGCGTCCCCGATGAGCGCGAAGCGCCGGGCCACGAAGCGGCGCGCATACGTCGCGACGAGCGGATAGAAGTGCCGTGGCCCGGCCAGGCGCAGGGTGCCGAGGCGCCCCTGGCTGTGGGTCTGGACCCAGTCGAGGAAGGCCTCATCCGGGAGATCCAGCAGGCCCTGGGCCTCGTCCGCGTTGACGGTCAGCACCAGCGAGGCCAGGTGCTCCTGAAGCGGCAGCCAGGCCATGGTGTGGCCGTGGTGGAAGCATTCCAGCGCGGTGTGCTGGTGCGGCAGCTCGTGGTGCATGCGGCACAGGATCACGCTGCGACCGAAGTCCAGCAGGTCGGCGCCGATGCCGGCCAGGCGGCGGCTGGCGGAGAAGCGGCTGTCCGCGGCGATGACCAGCGGCGCGCTGAGGCGCTCGCCGCTCTCCAGCACCAGCTCGGCGGCCCGCCCGCCCTGGGCCAGCAGGTTGAGCTTGGCCACGCGGGTGCCGCAGCGCAGGGTCACGAGCTCCTGCCGGCGGCACACGCCCTGGTAGGCGACCTGCCGCAGCCAGTGGTTGGGCACGAGATGGCCGAGGCGGTCCGTGCCCTGGCCCTCGGCGGTGAACCCCAGGAAGCGCGCATCCTGGCCGTTGAAGACCTGTGCGGCCTTGAGCGGGGAAATCGCCTCGGGGGGCAGGTCTCCCCAGGCCCCGAGCTGCTGCAGCACGCCCATGCCGCGGTGGGTGAGGGCGATCTCGCGGCCGTCCTCCTGCGGCTCGGCGATGGACGCCAGCGGCGCCTGCTCCAGCACGGTCGAGGCCATGCCGATGTCGGCCAGTGCCGCGGCCATGGACAGGCCCGCGGGGCCGGCGCCGATGATCAGGACGGAATCGGAAGGGGTCGAGGTCTGCACGATGCGGGGGGGCACGAGGGCCGGCATTGGAAGCGCGAGCAGGGTAGCCCAGGGGCGCGGTCGGCGGCTTGATCCTGGTCAGCGAGGCGGCCGAGAGGCGGGCAGCGTCAGGCGGACGTCCTGACGCCCGGCGTGCGCCGGGCCGCGACCCGGGTAGGCCCTGTCGAGGGGGGGCACAGACGGGGGGCCGCAGAGACGGGGGCCGCAAAGCGGGGCGGCGAGCGCGTGCTCCCGGGCGGGCGCCGAGCCCGTGCCCGGGATGGCTGCGGTGGCGCCAGGACCGGTCGACGCATAAAAAACGCCCCGGCCGATGCACGGGCGGGGCGTCGCAGGGGACGGGCGCGCGATGGGTCGGGAGACCCCTGGCGCCGCGGCCGCGGGTTCAGCGCTCGTTGCGCAGCGTGCGCAGGCTCCAGACGGCCGCCAGGGCCTGCACCGTGTACAGCAGGCCGCTCCAGACCTCGTAGGGCAGGCCCAGCAGGCGGTAGGCGGCGGCCTCGTTGCAGCCCGCCGTGGCCATGAAGACCGAGGGCAGGCTCTCATCGAGGTGCAGGGCCATCACGAGCTGGTCCGCGAAGGTCATGTTGCAGCTGGCCGACTGCGCGGCCACTTCGTGCTGCCAGACGGCCGCGGCCAGCCCGGCGAGCGCCAGACCCGCCACGAGGACGAGACTCAGCAGCCGCAGCGGCTTCATCCGGCCCTGCAGGCCCAGCAGCCAGCCGAGACCCGAGACGAGGCCCAGCAGCAGGAACACGCCCCGCTGCATCACACACCACGGGCAGGGGCGCACGTCGAAGTAGTGCTGGGCCACCAGGGCCATGGCCAGCGAGCCGAAGCTGCTCAGACAGACCAGGGCCAGCACGCGGCCCGGCCAGGGGGAGGGGCGCAGAAACATCAGGCCAGCACTTCGGCGACGAGGTCGATCTCGACGCAGGCGCCCATCGGGTTCTGCGCCACGCCGAAGGCGCTGCGGGCGTGCTTGCCCTGCTCGCCGAAGACCTCGGCCAGCAGCTCGGAGCAGCCGTTGGTGACGAGGTGCTGCTCGGTGAAGTCGGGGGCGCTGTTCACCAGGCTCATCAGCTTGACGATGCGCACCTTGTTCAGGTCGCCCACGGCGGCGTGCAGGGTGCCCATCAGGTCGATGGCGACGTGGCGCGCGGCCTGCTTGCCGGTGGCGGTGTCCAGGTCCTGGCCCAGCTTGCCGACCCACACGGCGCCGTCCTTCTTGGCCAGGTGGCCCGACAGGAAGAGCAGGTTGCCGGTCCGCACGAAGGGCACGTAGGCGGCCACCGGCACGGCCAGCGGCGGCAGGGTGATGCCCAGGGCGTTCAGGCGGTCATACACAGAGTTGGGGGTGCTCATGGCGGCTCTCGCAGGGGATTGGTGAAAAACTGGCCGGCATCCTACACCCGTGACAGAAAGGGTGCCGATGCGCATGCCGGCCGCCTTCATGATCGGCTGGCTGCTGGGCCTCGCGCTCCTGCACCAGCTGCCCGCGCTGCCGCCCTCGCCGGGCCCGGCGCTGATGCTGGCCGGCGGCGCGGTGCTGGTCCTGCTGCTGGCCCTGCTGCGGGTGTCGCGCCGGGCCGGGCGGTGCGTCGGGATGTGCGTCGGCCGGTGCGTGCCGGCGCTGCTGGGCCTTGGCCTGCTCGCCGGCTGCCTGGGCGGCCTCGGCAGCGGCGCTTGGCGAGCGCAGGCGCGGCTGCAGGCCCGGCTCGAGCCGGCGTTGGAGGGGCGGGAGATCGCGGTCCAGGCGGAGGTGCTGGGCTTGCCGCAAGCGGTGCAGGGCTTCGGTGGGGCGCCGGGGTGGCGGCTGGTGCTGGGCCTGAGCGCGCTGCCGGGCCAGACCCTGCCGCCCGGGGCGCCGCGGCAGGTGCTGGCGCTGGGCTATCCGGCCGCGGGCCAGTCCGCCTGGCGGGCCTGCGAGCGCTGGCAGCTGCGCCTGCGGCTGCAGCGCGCCGCGGGCCTCGCCAATCCGCACGGCTTCGACCAGGCGCTGTGGATGCTCGAGCAGGACCTGGAGGCCCGCGCCCAGATCCGTCCGGGGCCGCCGCAGCGCCTGGCCGAGGCGCCCTGGCACTGCCTGGCGCACTGGCGCGAGGCCTGGCGCGAGCGGCTGCAGGCGCGCCTGGGCGCCGGCAGTGCATCCGGCCTGCTGGCCGCCCTGAGCCTCGGGGACCAGGCCGCCATCCCGGGCCCGGACTGGCAGGTCTACCGGGACACCGGTGTGGCGCACCTCGTGGCCATCAGCGGCATGCACATCACGATGTTCGCCTGGGGCATGGCGGGGCTGGTGACAGCGCTGTGGCGCCGCAGCGAGGCCCTGTGCCTGGCCTGTCCGGCGCCGCGCGCGGGGCTCTGGATGGGCGTGCTGACGGCAGCGGCCTACGCGGCGTTCTCCGGCTGGGGCGTGCCGGCCCAGCGCACGGTCTGGATGCTGGTCGGGCTGGCCGTCCTGCAGCACGGCGCCTGGCGCTGGCCCTGGCCGATGAGTCTGCTGGGCGCTGCCTGGCTCGTGGGGCTGCTGGACCCCTGGGCGATCAGCCAGGCGGGCTTCTGGCTCAGCTTCGGGGCGGTGGCGCTGCTGATGAGCCAGGGGCGCCGGCCGCCGGCCTCCGGCGCGCGGGGGCGCCTCGTGGGGCTCCTGCGGGAGCAGGGCCTCGTGACCCTGGGCCTGGCGCCGCTCACGCTGATCCTCTTCCAGCAGCTGTCCCTCGTGGGGCTGCTGGCCAATCTGCTGGCCATCCCGTTCGTGAGCTTCGTCCTCACGCCGCTGGCCCTGGCGGGCCTGGCCTGGCCCGGCTTGTGGACGCTCGGCGCCTGGCTGGCCTCGCACGGGCTGGCGCTGATGAGCTGGATGGCAGCCTGGCCGGCGGCGGTATGGAGCGTGCCGGTGGCGCCGGGGTGGGCGCAGGCGACGGCGTTGCTCGGGGCCGCGCTGCTGGTGCTGCCGCTGCCGCGGTCCTGGCGGCTGGCGGGTCTGCCGATGCTGCTGGGGCTGCTGTGGCCGGTGGTGGCGCATCCGCCGCCCGGTCGCTTCGAGCTGCTGGCGGCCGACGTGGGGCAGGGCACGGCCGTGCTGGTGCGCACCCGCGCGCATGTTCTGCTCTACGACGCCGGCCCGCGCTGGGGCAGCGGGGCGGACGCCGGCCAGCGCGTGCTGCTGCCCCTGATGCGCGCGCTGGGCTGGACGCCGCTCGACACCCTGATGCTGAGCCACCAGGACCTCGATCACGTCGGCGGCGCGCCCGTGCTGCTGCGCCAGCGGCCACCGCCGCAGCTGCGCAGCAGCCTGCCGCCCGGCCATGCCCTGCTGGCGGGCCAGGCCCATGTGCCCTGCGAGCGAGGCCAGGCCTGGGACTGGGACGGCGTTCACTTCGAAGTCCTGCATCCCGGCCCGCCCGAGGTGCCGCGCACGCGGGCGGCGGCGCGCCCCAACCACCGCTCCTGCGTGCTGCGCATCATCGACGCCGACGGCCACGGCGCCCTGCTGACGGGCGACATCGAGGCGCCCGACGAGGCCGCCCTGCTGGCGCGGGGTCAGGTCTTGCGCAGCGATGTGCTGCTGCTGCCGCACCACGGCAGCCACACGTCCTCGACGGCCGCCTTCATCGCGGCCGTCTCCCCGCGCCTGGCGCTGGCGCAGGCCGGCTACCGGAACCGCTTCGGCCATCCCCACGCCGACGTGCTGGCACGCTTTGCGCAGGCAGGCATCCCGGTGTGGCAGAGCGCGGGCTGCGGGGCGTGGACCTGGCCCAGCGGGGCGGCCTGGCCTCGCTGTGAGCGGGACCGCGACCCGCGCTACTGGCAGGAGCGGGGGCTGGTGGCGCAGCCCGTCCCGGACGAGGCGGGGCCGGCCGAGGCCCTGGCCGAGGAACCCTGAGGCGGCCGCCTCACTCGGTGCCGGCCCGCCGCATCTGCCCCAGCTTGCGGCCGAGGCTGATCACGGCCATGGCGTAGTAGGCGGACTGGTTGTAGCGGGTCAGCACATAGAAGTTGTCGGTGCCGGCCACGTAGACCGGCGCAGCGTCACCCATCTGCAGCTCGATCAGCGCGAGCGGGCCCGGGTGCTCCTGCCCGCCCTCCGACAGCTGCGCCCCCAGGGCCTGCATCTGGGCCGGCGTGAAGCTCGGGCGCACATCGGGGGCCAGCAGCTGCGCGCGCTCGGCGGTGCCCGAGGGCGCGGCGACGCTGTAGTCGGTCGTCATGCCGCGCTGCCAGCCGTGCTGGGCCAGGAAGTTGGCGACGGAGCCGATCGCGTCCGTGGGGCTGTTGATGAGGTCGGCATGGCCGTCGCCATCGAAGTCCACGGCGTGGCGCATCCAGCTGCCGGGCATGAACTGGCCCAGGCCCATGGCCCCGGCGTAGGAGCCCTTGAGCGTCAGCGGGTCCAGGCCGTCGCGCTGGCACAGCAGGAGGAACTGGCGCAGCTCTTCACGGAAGAAGGGGCTGCGGTCGCTGCGGCCCGTGGGGAAATCGAAGCTCAGCGTGGCGAGGGCGTCGAGGATGCGGAAGCCGCCCATGATGCGGCCATAGAAGGTTTCCACACCGATGATGCCCATCACGATCTCGGCGGGCACGCCATAGCGTTCCTCGGCGCGCGCGAGGGCCTCGGCATTCGCCTCCCAGAACGCGAGGCCGGCCTGCAGGCGGCGGGGCTCGACGAAGCGGTCGCGGTAGGCCATCCAGTCCTTCGCCGTGCCGGCGGGCGCGGGCATGATCAGGCGCTGCACGCTCGGCAGGATGCGGGCCTGCGCCAGCACGGCGGCCACCTGCTCCGGGCTCTGGTTCAGCGAGGCCGCGTGCTCGGCGGCGAAGGCCAGGACGGCGGGCGTCTGGCCGAGCGCGGGGGCGCGCGCGTCGGCACTGCCGGGCGCCGTCCCGCCCTTGGCGTGACGGTGGGGTTGGGCCGCCTTGGCCGCTGCCGCCTTCGCGGTGGCGGCCGGGCTCTTCTGGCCTTTCTTCTTGGCCGCGGCGCTGGCCGACGCCGGAGCGGGCGCCGAGGCGGCCTCCTGGGCCTGCAGAAGGGGCGCGGCCAGCAGACCGGCGGCCAGCAGGGCCAGGGCAAGAAGAGGGCGGCGGAGGATCGAAGGCTGCAGCAAGATGGGAAAGCGCGGACGCTGGCGGAGTGATTGCGGGAAGGCGGGCGCAAAGCATAAGGGATTCGCCGGCCGCCATGCCGCCCGCGGGTCACCAGCCGCAACATGCGTCACCAGGGGCCAGCCACGGCCGGCAGGGCCGCAGGCGCCAGGCTGGCGTCCGGAGAACGCCCGCATGGTGCCCGCGCAGTGCCCGCGCAGTGCCTGCGTAGCGCCTGGCCCGCACCGGGTTCATACCGCCGTCGCCCCGGGCCCGCGGCGACGCCCGGCGCCCGTTCGCTCAGGGCTCCAGGGACACCGGATCGCCGACACGGACCCGACCGGGCCCGCGCACCTGCGCATACACCCCGAACTTCATGTCGGCGACCTGGGCGAGGTGACGCAGCACGCCGGCTTCCTTCGCCAGCCCGTCCTGGGCCGCGACCACCATGCCGCAGCGCTCGGTGGCGGCGCTGATCGTCAGCCGGACCGCATCGCCCAGGCGCAGCGTGCGGCCCATCCAGCCCAGTTCGGCCAGGTCCGGGACCTCGCACTGGATCACGAGGTTGGGGCGGAAGCGCCGTGCGTCGACGTCCACGCCGGGCAGCGCGGCGCCGAGGCTCCGCAGCGAGGCCGAGGTCAGCAGGTGCACCGGCCCCGCGTCGAAGTGCGACACGGCCGCCTCCCGGGCCAGGGTCACGGGCTGGCCCAGCACGTCGGACAGCGCCTCGTCCAGGGCCGGCGAGTCGCCGCTCAGCGTGCGGCCATCGGGAAAGTGCAGCACGGGCCGGGGGGCTCCGTGGGCATCGTCCTCATAGCGGGCGCTGAAGTCCAGCAGCCCGTCCATCTGGCGGAAGCGCCGCGTGGTCTTGCCGCTGCCGAACCTGCCCTCGGGATGGCGGACGGCGTAGAGCCGGTCGCCCACCACGCCGCGGGCCTCGAAGTGCAGCGCGGCGCAGGACTCGCCGCCCATGGACTTCACGGGGTAGCGCCACAAGGCGGCCACCGAACCCAGCGTCATCGCCGTCATGCGGGGCATCGAACGGGGCTCAGCGGCCCTGGGGCGACAGCGCCTGCCGGGCGCCCGGCCCCTCGCGGCGCAGGAGGGCCAGGCATTCGTGGAACCAGGCCTCGGCCGCGGCCTGCTGCGTGGCCAGATCCTCGAGGTCACGCACGAAGCTCAGGCGCTCCAGGCGCCGGCAGACGTCCGCCGGCAGGTCGCGGGCCAGGTAGCGCGGACCGAAGACGCGGCGTGCGGGGCAGTGCAGCAGGCGCAGCGCCTCCATCAGCGGGCGCACCGTCATCGACTGGTAGAAGTGCAGCGCCTCGACGGCACGGCCGCGCTGCCGCTCCTTGGTGGGGATGTGCTGGAACATCTCGAAGGCCGTGGCCAGCACCGGAATGCGGGCCCGGGCCGCAGCCAGGTCCTGCTCGACGTCGAGGTGGACCTCATGGAGCACCCCGGTCCGGTCGTGCCAGACGCGGCCGTGCCCGTGCAGCTCCACTTCCCGGAACAGCAGCGGGTCGCTGCGCCGGATCAGCACGAGGTCCACGACGAGGAACTCGCTGCAGTCCCGCAGGCGGTAGAAGCGCTGGCGGTAGCCGCTGGTCCCGGTGACCTCGTGCAGCAGGGCGATGGGCGAGAGCGCCGCCAGGGCCGCCTCGACGGCGGCGAACACCGGCTCGATGGCCTCGTCGGCCACGACGAGCACGGCGTCGATGTCCGAGAGCTCGTCGCGGTAGCTGAAGGCCGCGCTGCCGCCTTCCCAGGCCGCGTCGACGTCCGGGTGCGCGGCCACGGCCGCCTGGAGGGTTTCGATCAGCTGGGGGCGGGTGAGGAGCGGCATGCGGTGACCTGGGGGAGCGCGCGGTGGGGATGTCTTGCCGGCGGATTGTGGAGGGCCGCCCCCGCCGCGCCATCGGTCATGGTCCGGGGCGTGGCGCCCATGTCGCGTGCCAGGCCTGCACGTCCAGGCCCCGCGCCAGCAGCCACAGGCTGAGCGCCAGCTCACCGACGAAGGACGGGATCAGCACCCAGGGGAACAGGTGTCTGGCGAGCGTGGGCGCCAGCAGCAGGGCGAAGCTGTTGACGAGGTAGCCGGCACCGGCCGCGATCAGCAGGACCCCCAGCGCCCGGGGCAGCACGCCGGAGCGCGCAATGACCCAGCCGCGCAGCAGGCAGGTCACGCCGAAGAAGATCAGGCCGATGCCGAAGCCATGGGCATGCAGTCGCACCCAGAACAGCACCTGGGGTCCCAGGTCCGGCACGGCCGGCGCGGTGACCAGCAGCAGCGGGGCCAGCATCGAGAGCTTGTTGGCGACCAGCACGGCGGTCTGGACGATGTTGAAGGCCGTGGACATCAGGGCCAGCGGGCGGCTCACGGGGCGCAGCAGGAGGTAGAAGACCACGATCAGCGGGATGTCCAGCAGCTGCATCAGCAGGTCGCCGCCCAGGCCCAGGCGCCACAGCCCGGCGTTCTCCGCGATGCGGGCGGCCGTGGCCGGTCCGTCACCGGCCACCACCAGCGTGCCACGCACGACGACCTCGCCGAAGAGCCCCAGGGCGATGTTCGCGAGATAGGCCAGCCCGGCCAGGCGCAGGTAGCCCTGCGGATGCTGTTCGAAGGTCTTCATGGGGACGCTGCGGCGCCGGTCAGCGCCGTGTCGGGGTTGAGGAGGGAGGGCGGCAGCTCAGGCGTCGCCGAGCGCGAAGAGCGGCTGCCGGGACTTCCACAGGCCCTTCGTGAAGTCCGGGAACTCCAGCGTCCGGAAGCCCTGGGCGATGGACATCTCGGACAGCGGCGTGATGGCGCTCCAGGCCACCGCGTCGTAGATGTCAATCGGCATGGGGGCCTGCGCCTTGAGGGCCTCGACGAAGGCGTGGATGACGAAGAAGTCCATGCCGCCGTGGCCGGCGCCCTCGGCCTCGGCCGCGTAGCGCTTCCACAGGGGGTGGTCGTAGCGGTCCTGGTAGGCCTGGAAGTCCTCCCACTGGTGCGCGGGGCTGCGGCCCTCGAGATGGATCGAGTGGTTGACGTCCATCCACAGCCCTTCAGTGCCCTGCACGCGGAAGCCGAGGGAGTAGGGCCGCGGCAGCGAGGTGTCGTGCTGCAGCAGGATGGTCTCGCCGTTCTCGCAGGCCAGCGTCGTGGTCACGACGTCGCCCAGCTGGAACTGCACCTGGCGGCTCGGGTGCTCGGCCGGGGCCTTCATCTTGCGGCTCACGTAGTCGTGCAGGCCGCGGGCCTTGCTGGCGAAGCTGTTGAGGTGGGTGAAGCGGTTGCCGCGGTGAATGTTGGCGAACATCGCGCAGGGGCCGATGCCGTGGCTCGGGTAGAGCTCGCCGTTGCGTCGCACCGCGTGCTGGGTGCGCCAGCGCGCCTCGCTCCAGCCCTTGGCGCCGAATTCCACGCCGCCGCCGTAGGGCCGCGCCGGGTCGCCGCTGTTGAACTTCACGGCGCGCAGGTCGTGCTGGTAGCCGCCCTGCAGGTGCACGAGCTCGCCGAACAGGCCCGCGCGCACCATCTGCAGCACGGCCATCACGTCGCGGCGGAAGCAGACGTTCTCCAGCAGCATGTAGGGCGTGCGGGTGCGCAGCTGCGTCTCGAGCACGTCCCAGTGGTCCTGCAGGCTGATGCCCGCCACCACCTCGCAGCCGACCGGCACGCCGGCCTGCATCGCGGCGATGGCCATGGGCGCATGCCATTCCCAGGGCGTCGCGATGACGACGCCGTCCAGACCCTTGAGCGCCAGCAGCCGCTGGTAGGCCTGCACGTCGCCGTCCTCGCCGAAGACCTGCGGCGCGGCGCGGCCGGCCTTCTCGCACTGGGTCAGCGCCTTCCTGAGCATGAGCGGCTCGATGTCGCACAGGGCGACGACCTCGACGTCCGGCCGCCGCAGCAGCTCCTTGAGCAAGACCTGACCCCGCATGCCCGTGCCGATCATGGCCAGGCGCAGGGGCGGGCGCTGGCCGCCGGGAACGGCGCCCGCCTGGGTGGAGAGGCCCAGGGCGGCGAGCGTGCTGAGGAAGTGACGACGTTGCATGGCTGAGGGGTGCGGCGCGGGGGCGCCGTCGCGTGGCGGCGGGCTGAATGTTCGCGGTCGGGGCGCCGCCGCATCAGCGGGACTTACCCGCAATCGTGCGCTGTGCGGCTCGTGGCCGCCACGGCCGAGGCTCAGGGCGCGGGGGCGTCTGCCGAGCGCCCCAGGACCTGCAGGCAGTCCGGCGGCAGGCTCCAGGCGGCGAGGAGCAGATGGCTCAGGGCCTGCCGGTCCACGCCGAAGCGCCGCCGGTCGTGGGCACAGGAGTCGGGCGACAGGACGGGCGCGGCGCCGTGCGGGCCCTGCGGGCCGGACGCGTCCAGGCCCACGGTTCGCCACAGCAGCAGCGCGCCGAGGTGGCGGGAGGCCGGCAGGAGCGAGCCGGCCGGCAGCGGGTTCGCGGGCAGGGCGGCCCGCGCGGCAGGCGGGCGCGGTGCGCCGGCGCGGGGGCGGCCCTGCAGCCAGCGGCGCGCCAGGGCGAGGTGCTGCAGGCGCTGCGCGTCCGGGGCCGAGCGGGTGGGGGGCATCGCCGACGTCGTCACCAGCGTCGTCGCGCCCCGCCACGCCCTGCCGGCTTCGCCCAGGGCGTGGGTCCATGGCACCGGGTCCAGCACCGGATCCTGGGCCGGGTCCTGCGCCGTGTCGGCGCCGTGGGACGGCAGGCCGGGCCAGGCGGGCAGGTGCAGCGGCGAGGCCCAGTCCTGGCCCGCCCCGAGTCCCTGCAGGGCGACCAGCGTCTGGCGCAGGCGGTCCGGCGTGGTGCCGTACCAGCCGCGAAAGGCCCGGCCCAGCGGCACCCGTCCCGCATAGCCCAGGCGCTCCGCGACGGATGCCTCGCAGTGGCCCTGCACGACGGCCAGGTCGAAGGCACGTTCGCGCTGGAAGGCCGCCAGCAGGGCCGTGAACTGCCGGCCTTCGGACGCCAGGCGCCGGCGCAGGGTGATGGGCGTGAGCCCGAGCCGGGCGGCCACGGGGACCATGCCCAGCTCGGCGGGGCTGGGGGCGGTCTCGAGGGCGTCGAGCACGTGGTGCCAGAGCGGGACGGGCGTCTGCCGCCGCCGCGCGATGCTGTCGAAGCAGCCGGCCAGGCGGGCCCGCACGGCGGGATGGCTGCCGGGCAGGGGGTGGTCCAGCCAGCGCGCGGGCCAGCACAGGCTGAAGTGGCCGGCGCCGAACTGCACCGGGCAGCCCAGGAGCCGCTCCAGCACGGCGGCCTGCGGTGTGGCCGGGGTCATGACGGCCACGGCGCTGGCGGCGACGGGCTGGTCCACGCACTGCTGCAGCGCGCGATGCAGCCAGATCAGCGTGCCTTCCCAGAACAGCAGCTGCCCGAGCGGCGGCGACGGCGCGTGCGGGAGGATGCGCAGCTCGAGCGTGTCGGCGTCCTCGCGCAGCTGGAACTGGCCGCCGGGCAACCAGTCGGCCTGGTGCTGCATCAGCGAGGCCAGCGCCTCCCGCAGGCTCGCGCAGCTGCGGGCGAAGTAGTGCAGCCCGTCGCCCGCGCTCGGGTCCGCCAGGGCAGCGAGCCGCGCGCTGATGTGGTGCTCCCCGTGCGCATGCAGGAACTCGCCCAGCTCGAAGGCCAGCGCCGGGGGCTGCAGCCGCGTGTCATTGGGCGCGACGCGGGCCAGCAGGCCGCGAGACTCCAGGCCCTGCAACAGGGCGGGCCGGGACGCGAGCAGCTCGTAGAGCCCTTGCAGCTGGCGGAGTTCCACCAGCACCTGCGGCAGTTCATCCATGGCGGGTGAGGGCCTCGGGCGGTGCATCCAGCGCGGGGGAGGCGGCAGCGACAGCCGGTGCTGCGGGCCCCGCGTCCCAGAGTTCCCGGGCCAGGGCCTCCCAGCTGCCGGCGTCGCCGCTCGCGGGCGGTGGGGCCTCCGCGTCGACCAGGTCCCCGCTTTCCAGGGGGCGGACGAGCGCGTCGGCCCGCCGCAGCGCGTCGGCCCAGGGGTCCGGCTGCTGGTCGGCCAGGGCCAGGCGCAGGCGACTCAGGCGCAGCAGAACGGCCTGCGTGCCCAGGCGCGCGGCCTGCAGCAGGTGCGCGGCGAGGGCCAGCTGGGACGGGTCGGGCACTGTGCCACTGCCCTGTGCCTCCTGCCGCGAGATCCACCAGCGCCCGCCCTGGGCCAGGGCCGCCACCAGGTCGGCATCCCCCGGCGCGGCGTCCTCGGGCATCTCGTGGCGCAGGGCGCGGGCCAGCTGCAGGCGGCAGTCGAGCGCATGCGCCGCCTGCCGTCGGCGGGCCTGCCAGAGCCAGGCGGCGCTGTCCTCGTCCAGCTGGGTGTCGAGCTCCCAGTTCAGGGCGGCCTGCGAGCGCAGCGCGCCCTCGGGCGTGAGGGTCTCCAGCGTGCGCCGCAGCTGGGCCGGCCGCCAGCCGAAGCCGTTGACGAAGGCGCGCTCGAGGCCGGCGCGGTCCGAGTAGCCCTGCTCGGCGGCCAGCTGGCCCAGCGGCTGTTCGCCATAGGCCACGGCACGGAAGAGCCGGGCCCGGCGCTGGGCGAGCATGAGGTCCTGGAAGCGATGGCCTTCCTGGTGCAGGTGACGGCGCAGCGTGCTCGCGCCGCGGGCGAGGGCCTGCGCGGCCTGGTCCAGTGTCACCTGGCACAGGTCCGCCTGCCGGGAGAGCCACTCCTGCACCTGCAGGGCGATGGACGACGACGCCTCGGCCGCGACCCCGAGCTGCCACTCGTCCATCATGGGGCGCAGGGCCACGAGCAGGGCGGGACTGTGCCCGGGCAGCGGCATGTCCAGCGCCTCGCGGGCATAGCGGATCGTGCAGTGGTCCTGCAGCCAGTCGATGCGTCGGCCGAGCTGTGCCTCCAGCGCGCTGTCGCCCTCGGGCGGCGGGCTCATGAGGCCGACGGCCAGCAGGGGCAGCGGCGTCGCGACGCAGCGGGAGAGCAGCTCGTGCAGCCACACGGTCATCGCCTCGTAGCGCAGCACGCGCCCGAGCCGCTGCTCCTGGTAGGCCGGACGCAGCTGCAGCTCGATGCCGTCGGCATCGTGCGCGTACCTGACGATGCCGTCCGGCAGCAGGTGGCGGCGCAGCCGCAGGAGTTCGCGGATCGCGTCACCGAGTCGGGCATGGCTGCGCAGGTAGTAGGTCAAGCCGCCGGCCACGCTGACGTCGACCCGCTGGGCCAGCCAGGCACCGGCATGCGGACGCCCGTGGACGTGGAGGGTCTCCAGCAGGTTCAGCAGCTCGGAGGTGCCCAGGCGGGCCTCGCCCTGACGCAGGACGGGGCGCAGCCCATACCGGCGTTCGAGCAGGCGCAGCAGGGTGGGGCAGTCGGCCAGCATCGCGTAGAGCGGCTGGAGGAAGAACAGGTCCAGGCCTTTCATCAACTTCTCATTCAAGGCGGTGGAATCTCTGTCGCCGGGGGCCCGAAGGCAGGGCCTCGACCTGCGGCTGGAGGGCCTGCATTGTCGCATGCACCCCCTCGGCCGCGGGCCGGGCCCGTCCGGGACCCGCGGCGGCGACGCTCAGAAGGGGTAGGCCGGCACCTTGGCCTCGATGTCGACCCAGCGGCCCGTGGCGAGCCGGTTGTGCTTGCCGGCGGGCAGCGCGTAGAAGGCCCGTGCGGCGAGCGGCAGCTTCAGGTCCTGCACCGAACCCAGGGCTTCCGGACTCAGGGGCAGGCCGTACATCTCGAAGGTCTTGCTCAGGTCCTGGCCGATGATCTTGGAGCTCAGGACGTAGAGCAGGTCCTCGTTCTTGATCGTGTTGCTGGCGTAGCGGCCCATGGCGTACTTGCCGCGGTTGCCGGCGTCCCAGGCCTTGGCCACGAGCCGGTCGGCCTTGGTGAGGAGCTGGAAGAACTCGAGCGTGGTCAGCATCGTCGGCTGGGCGAGGCCGTAGCGCTCACGGGCGTAGAGGAAGGCGAGCTGGAAGTGCACGGCGCGCATCGGATCCTGCGAGCTGCCGGCCCACAGGCGCTGCTGCATGTTGGCGCGCAGGGCCTCGCCGGTGAGGCCGGCGCCACGGCTGGCCAGCAGCATGGCGTAGAGCCCCGGGTGGTCGAGGTTGTGCCCGGTGTCGATGCCCAGCGTCTCGTAGATGCGCAGCATCGTGGCGCTGGCCAGGATGTTGTTGTCGCACTCCACGAGGCAGCCCACGCCGCCCGGCGCGATGTGCATCACGCGCTGGACGGTGTTGTGCCCCAGCTCATGCGCCCAGCCCCAGCCCACGTTCAGGCCGGCCGAGCCGTCGGAGGGATTGCCCGAGCACAGGAAGCCGCAGGTCGCGATCCAGCCCACGAAATGCTGGACGCCCGGAGCGTTGTGGACCGGGCCGCTGCAGTCCCAGCCGAAGCTGCTGCACAGGGCGGCGGCCTTGTCCGACATCGGCATGTTGCGGTAGCCGTTGGCGAAGTGGTTGCTGTCGAACAGGCCACCCTTGAGGTTGTCCAGCACGTACTTGCGCGGGTCGCTCGTGCCGATCGCGCTGACGGCGTACTTGGTGATCTGCTGGACCTCGCCGCCGACGAACTTGTTGGTCTGCCAGCCGAAGTTGCCCTTCTTGAGCGCGGCGACGGCGTCGTCGATCTCGGCCTGCGTGGGGGACTTGGTGAAGTCCAGGTGGGCGTACCGGGCGCTGCCCCTGATCCGCAGCGTGACGACGGAGTTGGCCGTGGCGCCGGCGTAGCCCAGCATCAGCGGGCCGCCGAAGGGCGACACGAAGTCCACCTTGCCGCGCAGGGGCACGGCGTAGGAGTTGGGCTTCAGCGGGCGGGCGTAGACGCTGTCCGTGAGCGGGTTGCCCCAGGTCCGCAGATGGCTGGTCTGCAGGGAGAGGCTGCTGGCGCCGGCGGCATCGGCCACCTCCACCTGCACGGGCTTGCCCGGCACGGAGGCCCGCCCGATCAGCGTGACGCCGCCGGTCTGCGCAAGGGTGACGGTGATCGTCTCCCAGTCGCCGCTGACGGCCATGTCCTTGGCCTGGGCGGGCATGTAGTCGCCGGCGCCGTTGGGCGGGATCGTCGTCGTCGAGCGCTGGTAGGCGACCCAGGCATCCGAGGCGTAGGTGCGCAGGAAGTCGCCGGCATTGCCCTTGACGGACAGCGGCGAGCCGTAGCGCACGGACGGCCGCTGGACGTCCGCCCAGAGGACGAGGTAGCGGTACAGCAGGGCGTCCGGGTCACTGAACAGCGGGCTGCCCCCGCTTTCCATCGAGGCGATCATGGCGCCGACGGCGGAGATGGGCTTGAGCGCGTCGGCGTTGGCCGAGAAGTCGAGGGTGAGGTCGGTGCGAGGCAGCAGGCGCAGCGAGGCGATCAGGCTGCCGAACTGGTCGGCCTTGGCCAGGAGGTCGGCGCTGCTGCGGCCGGCGCCGATGGACACGGCCGTGGCCGGCGCGAAGTAGTTGCCCGGATAGCCGCCCAGCCCGATGCCCAGGCCGGACGCGGCGCGCTGCAGCCCGCCGGACACGTTCCAGTTCGGCTGCATCATCACCACGGCCTTGCCGGCATCGAGGTAGGTGCGGACCAGGGTGCCCAGCGCCGGGTTGTCCGCCACGCTGTTGCCCATCACGATCAGGTCCAGCTGCCGCCAGCAGGTGTTGGCCGGGTCGGCCACGGCGCAGGTCTGCAGCACGCTCTCGGTGCCGGTGCGCTGCAGGTACTGCTTGACGGTGGCGCCGTTGTAGCCGGCCACGCCGAAGCGCAGCGTCGTGGACGCCGGCGGCGCGGTGTTCGCGTTGCCGGTGAGCACCCAGTTCATCGCGCGGCGGAAGACCGGCAGGTGCTGCTGCTCACGCGTCGTGCCCGCCATCCAGGACAGGACGTCCGCGCCATAGACGAGGCCACGCCCCTTGCCGCTCATGGCCAGCGCGGCCATGCCCTGCCCGCCATCGGCGGTCAGGAGCGGCACGGCAATGCTGCTCTTGCGGATGCCGACCGTCACGCTGTTGGTCGTATGGTTGAGCACGAGGCTCGCGGCCTCGGTGCCGAGGATGTCCCGCACCACGGCCATCTGCGTGTCCCGGTAGCCCGAGGCCAGCGTGATGGCGCGGTTCAGCAGGGTCGGCTGGTCTGCCGCCGTGAGGGCGCGCGCATCGCCGGACTGGGCCGCCAGCGCAACGGGGTCGGCGGGCGTGGGCGTGGGAACCGGCGTGGGAGCAGGTGTAGGTGCCGGTGCGGGCGCAGGCGTGGGTGTGGGTGTGGGTGTGGGTGTGGGAGCTGGCGCAGGTGCCGGAGCCGGAGCTGGTGCTGGTGCTGGCGCAGGTGCAGGTGCAGGTGCAGGTGCGGGCGCAGGTGCAGGTGCTGGTGCGGGTGCGGGTGCGGGTGCAGGTGCAGGTGCAGGTGCAGGTGCGGGTGCAGGTGCAGGTGCGGGTGCGGGTGCGGGTGCGGGTGCGGGTGCAGGTGTCGGCGCAGGGGCAGGGGCAGGCACGGGGGCGGGCACAGGGGCCGGCGCTGGCGCAGGATCAGGGGCCGGATCCGACGGGGTCGAGCCGTCCGGCGGCAGGACGGCCGAGGCGCTGGTGCCGGGCGGTGTGGCGGGCTCGACGCCCGGTGGCAGCGGGTCCACCCAGGCGTCGGGGCTGGAGGCCGCGGCGTCCGGCGCCTGGACCGCACCCGTCGTGCTGCCGCCGCCACCGCAGGCGGCGAGGATGAGGCAGGACAACAGGCACAGGGTGAGGGGCGGCACGGACCGGGGGCTGGGCGGGGAAGCGAACTGCATCGTCGACGGGGGGATTCGTTCTGGAGTGCGCGAGGACCGCGCGCGGGCCTGCGGGCGGCAGGGCATCCGGGGGTCGTCACAGGGGGCGCCAGTCTAGAAGCGGGGTCCGCGGCACCGATATGGCGCCGGCGCTCTGTTACAGAACACTTACGCTCACCGACCGCGCGCAGGGGCCGGCGCACGGACGCCGCCCCGTGGTGGTGGCGTCAGCGAAGCCGTCGCTGCAGCGCTCGCAGGCGCGTCTGCCACTGCCGCCGGGTGGCCCGCAGGGCGGCGCCGTCCGCCGCGGGGGCCGCGGGGGCCGCGGGGGCATAGCGCTGCCGGTCCCAGTCCCGCAGCAGGGGGGCCAGCTCCTCGGCGAGGGCCCCGTGGCGGGTCTCCAGCAGGGCGGCCCAGCGGGTGTAGCTCAAGTGCATCGGCGCGTCGACGCCCACGCGGCGCAGGTCCCGCTGCACTCGCAGGCGCTGGCGGGTCCAGGCATCGTGCGGACGGCTCAGCCAGGCGTTCCAGGCCAGGCCCAGCACCAGCACCGCCGCGATCAGCCCCGCCGCGGCCTGGCCGAGCGCTGTCCAGTCCGGGTTCTCGAAGCCCAGCTTCTGCAGCAGGTTGAACTGCTCCTGCCTCGAATAGCCGAGCACCCATTGCTGCCAGCGGTTGTCCAGCGTCTCCCAGACGTTGCGCAGCCGGCGCCAGAGATCGGGGCTCACGGTGCCCAGCACGCTGCCGACCAGGCCGGCAGGCACCTCCAGTGTCTGGCCGAGACGGATGCGGTCCGGGGCCACGGCGGCGGTGGGGTCCACGCGCACCCAACCCTGGCCGTCCTGCCAGTACTCGGCCCAGGCGTGCGCATTGGACTGACGCACCACCCAGAAGCCGTCCTGGGGTTCCGGGTCCGCGCCCTGGTAGCCGGTGACGACGCGGGCGGGCACGCCCAGGGCCCGCATCATCACCACGTAGGCGCTGGCGAAGTGCTCGCAGAAGCCCAGGCGGCGGTCGAACCAGAACTCGTCCACCAGGTGCGGACTCGTCTCGCCATAGCGGCCGGGGGCGAGGGTGTAGGTGAAGGGCTGCTCGTGCAGATGCTTCAGAAGGGCGGCCGAGTAGGCCTCGGGGCGCCGGGCCTCGGGCTCGCCGGCGAGGCCCGGCTGCTGGGCGAGGCGGCGGGCGAAGGCCAGGCTGCGGGGATTGAGGCCGGGCGGCAGCGCCCGGTAGTCCGCGAGTTCCACCGGCGCGAGCTGCTGCGGCAGCGCGGTCTGCCCCGTCCGAGCGACCTGCTGGAAGCGCAGCCGTTCCGTGAGCGGCCGCGGCGCCCGCCAGACGTGCTCACGGTCCAGCTGCACGCGGAACTCGTCCAGGTCCAGGGCATCGCCCGCCTTCCCCGGGGCCTGCTCCAGCATCGGCAGCAGGCGGATGCGCAGCGGCTCCAGGGTCAGCTCGTAGCGCAGCGTCGGGCCGGCGGCGCGCGCCTGGGCCTGCGCCGGCGGCAGAGGCGGCTCGCCCGGGGGCAGGGCGTCGGAGGCTGTCCACCGGCGGCCATCGAAACGGCTCAGGACGGTGCCGCGGAAGTACCACTCGCGAGGAGCGGGCTGGCCCTCGATCACGCGCAGACGCAGGGCCACGCTGTTGTCGTTGGCGATCTCGCTCATGCTGCCGAACTCCAGGCGATCGGACAGCCCGGTGCGGCCGACGTCGTCCGCCGGCAGGCCCCACAACGGCCCGATGCGCGGGAACAGCAGGAACAGCGCGACCATCACCGGCAGCCCCCACAGCGTGACGCGCGCCGCCTGGCGGGCGGCCACGGCGAGGTGCGGCTGGCCGAGCGGCATCTGCGCCAGCACGAGCGCGGTCAGCAGCCCCCAGGTGCAGCCGAGCGTCCACAGCGCGGTCAGCAGGGACTGCGAATAGAGGAAGTGGGTCAGCACCAGGAAGAAGCCGAGGAAGAACACCACGAAGGCGTCCCGCCGCGCGCGCAGCTCCAGGGTCTTGAAGCCCATCAGCAGCACGAGCAGCGTGATGCCGGGCTCCCGGCCCAGCAGCGTCCGGAACTGCAGGGCGATCAGCACCACGGCCACGCCCAGCACCGCCGCGAGCGTCCAGCGGCCGGGCAGCGGGCGACTGCCCGCGGCGAGCCAGGCCCGCCAGCCGAGCAGGCCGGCGCCGAGCGCCAGGCTCCAGGGCGGCAGGTGGTCGGCGTGGGGCAGCAGCGTTGCGGCGATCAGGCCGAGCAGGAAGAAGGTGTCCCGCGCCTCGCGCCCGGGCCGCCGCCAACGGGGATCCTGCCAGGGCCAGGTCTTGCCTGGCGCGGCGCTCATGGCTGCACCTCGTCACCCCGCGCGGCGGCTGCGTCGGGCAAGCCGTGCATCGCGAGGGCGCGCAGGCAGGCCTGCAGGTGGGCGTCACCCCCATCCGGCGTCAGGCGGACGCCGGGCAGGCGCAGGCCATAGCGCAGGCCCTGGGCCTCGGCGATGCGCGCCCAGGCGCAGAGCCGGGACAGGCGGCCTTCCTCGTCCAGCCCGGCGGCGTCCTCCCAGCGCAGCCACAGCTCCTGGCCCTGCGGCGTCTGGCGGTCGCGCACCCACCACTGCGGGGCCGCGTCGCCCTGAGGAAGGGCCTTCTTCCAGTGGATGTCCCGGGGGCGGTCGCCGCGCTGGTAGGGGCGCAGGCCCTGGACCTCATCGCCCCCGCGGCCGCCCTGGGCGGGCAGGGGCAGCCGCAGGCCCTCACCGCTGCCGGTGGGCAGCGGGGGCGGCGCGGGTTCCGCCTTGGGGTGGACCAGCACACGGCTGGCCGGCCGCCAGTAGCTCCAGGCCCGGAACAGGCCGAGGGGGAAGCGGGTCTCGATGCGCAGCGTGGGCATCTCGTGCAGGCCGCGCGGCAGCGCCGGCAGCGCGACCTGGACCTGGGCATGGCCCTGCGCCGGGACGTCGGCCCAGCTCGCGCCGCGCATGGCGTCGGACGGCGTGGACTTGAACGGACGCAGGAACTGCCGCCACTCGCGGCCGTCGGCCGTCAGCGCGATGCCGTAGCGGGCGGATCCTCGGTTGTGCAGGCGCAGCAGCAGCGGGGCCTCGGCGCCGGCCTCGATGGGCGCGGGCGGGCGCAGGTCGAGGTCCAGGCCGCGCAGATTGCCGTGCGTGGCGTGCATCGAGGCCAGGCCGGCGCCGGCCAGCAGGAAGCTCAGCGCGAAGCCGAGGCTCAGCTGCTCGTTGATCGAGGCCACCAGCAGCACGAGCAGCGTGGCGGCGAAGAAGAGCCCGGGCCGCGTGGGGACGATGTAGAGGTTGCGCTGCGTGAGCGCATGGGTGTCGGCGCGCGGGTGGCGGGCGCTCCACCAACGCTGCCAGCGGCTTGCAGGCGAGGCCATGGGCGGTCAGGGCAGGGGCACGGCTTCCAGCATCGCCCGGACCTGCTCGACGGCCCCGCGGCCGCTGCCCGGGCGCGGGCGCAGGCGGTGGGCGATGGTCTGGGCCAGGATGCCCTGCAGGTCGTCCGGCGTGACGTGGTCGCGGCCGCGCATCAGGGCGCGCGCGCGGGCGGCGCGCAGCAGCGCCAGGCCGGCGCGCGGCGAGAGGCCGTCGCTGAACCACTGCCCCGAGCGCGTCGCTTCCAGCAGGGCCTGCAGGTAGTCGAGCAGGGCCGGCGAGGCGTGCACCTGCGGGATCCGCGCCTGGATGGCCAGCAGCTCCTCGGGCTGCATCAGCGCCTGAAGATGGCGGATGGCCTCGCGGCTGTCCTGGCCCAGCAGCATCTCGCGCTCGGCGGCGCGGTCCGGCAGGCCGAGGCTGATGCGCATGAGGAAGCGGTCCAGCTGGGACTCCGGCAGCGGGTGCGTGCCGAGCTGCTCGCTCGGGTTCTGCGTAGCGATCACGAAGAAGGGGCGGGGCAGCGCGTGGGTCTGGCCGTCCGCCGAGACCTGGTGCTCCTCCATGGCCTCCAGCAGCGCGCTCTGCGTCTTGGGGCCGGCGCGGTTGATCTCGTCGGCCAGCAGCACCTGCGCGAAGACGGGGCCGGGATGGAACTGCCAGCCCCCGCGCTCGCGCTCGTAGAGGCTTACGCCGAGGAGGTCGGAAGGCAGGAGGTCCGCCGTGAACTGCACCCGGGAGTAGCGCAGCCCGAGCGACACCGCCAGTGTGTGCGCCAGCGTCGTCTTGCCGACGCCGGGGAGGTCCTCGATGAGCAGATGCCCCCCCGCCATGAGGCAGGTCAGGCAATCCTCGATCTGTAAGGCCTTGCCACGGATGATCGTGCTAATCTGGAGCGACAGGGCCTCGAACCGTCGGGCGATGCTGGCGGGGGAAAGGTCTTGCATAGGCCTCGCACCATAGCGCAAATGCGCGGGGTGCGCTCGGCCCGACAAGAGTTCCTGGAGACCGTGCCCGCGATGTCCACCGCCTTCCTCAGTCACCCCGACTGCCGCCGCCATGACATGGGCGCCGGCCACCCCGAATGCCCGCAACGTCTGGACGCCATCGACGACTGGCTGATCGCCAACGGCCTGGACATCGCGCTGTCGCGCCATGACGCGCCGCTGGCCCAGCTGAAGGACGTCGAGCTGGCCCACACGCACGGCTACGTGGCCGAGATCCGCGACGTGCTGGAGGCCGTGGCCGCCAGCGGCGAGTGCAAGGCCATCGACCCCGACACCATCGCCAATCCCTACACCTGGAGCGCGGCCCTGCGCGCGGCCGGCGCGGCCGTGCGGGCCACCGACCTCGTGCTGGACCGCCAGGCCGAGAACGCCTTCTGCGCGGTGCGCCCGCCCGGCCACCACGCCACGCGCGACCAGAGCATGGGCTTCTGCTTCTTCAACAACGTCGCCATCGCCGCCCGCCATGCGCTGGACGTGCGGGGCCTGGACCGCGTCGCGGTGGTGGACTTCGACGTGCACCACGGCAACGGCACCGAGGACATCCTCGCGGGCGACGACCGTGTGCTGATGGTCGGCATCTTCCAGCACCCGCTCTATCCCTACAGCGGCGCGGTGCCCAAGGGCGAGAACATGGTCAACGTCCCCATCCCGGCCTACACGCGGGGCGGGGAGATCCGCGAGATGATCGAGGCCATGTGGATGCCCGCGCTGGAGCGCTTCCGCCCGCAGATGATCTTCGTCTCGGCCGGCTTCGATGCCCACCGCGAGGACGACCTCGGCCAGCTCGGCCTCGTCGAGGCCGACTACGAGTGGATCACCCTGCGCATCAAGGACATGGCGGCCCGCCACTGCCAGGGCCGCATCGTGTCGGTGCTGGAGGGCGGCTACCATCTGGGGGCCCTGGCGCGCAGCGTGGGAACCCACCTCAGGGTTCTGACAGGCGTCTGATCTTTCCCGGCGCAAGGCGTTCAAGGGCGGCTGCAGGCCGCCCTTTCGGTTTCTGAAGAGAGTGCATGAGTACCCAATCCCTTGATTTCGAAGAGGTCCAGCGCCTGCTGTCCTCCTTCGCCACCCCCTCGGCCCTGTTGGAGCTGACCCTGATGCTGGGCTGCCTCGCGCTGTCCTGGCTCATCGTCTCGCGGCTGAAGCGCTTCGCCCCGGAGCGCCCCGCCTCGGTCCTGTTCGGCAACCACGTGGTCGATGGCGTGCTCTTCCCCGTGCTGGCCCTGGTGGCGGCTTTCGCCGCCCGGCGGACGCTGCCGCTGCTGGGCATCAAGTCCGCCGTGTTCAAGCTGATCATTCCGGTGCTCGTGTCCCTGGTGGTGATCCGCCTGACGGCCCGCGTGCTGCGCGCGGCCATGCCGGAGTCCCGCTGGGTCGGCTTCCTGGAGCGCAGCGTCTCGTGGCTGGCCTGGGGCGGCTCCATCCTGTGGATCACCGGCATCCTGCCGGCCGTGATGGAGGAGCTCGAGAACATCTCCTGGAAGATGGGCTCCACGCAGGTCACGCTGCGCGCCATGATCGAGGGCAGCCTGACCGCCGTCTTCGTGATGGTGCTGGCGCTGTGGCTGTCGGCCGTCATCGAGGGCCGGCTGCTGCGCAATGCGACGACGGACCTCTCGCTGCGCAAGATCGCCGTGAACCTCACGCGGGCCGTGCTGCTCTTCATCGGCCTGCTGGTGGCGCTCAGTGCGGCCGGCATCGACCTCACGGCCCTGGGCGTGCTCGGCGGCGCGCTGGGCGTGGGCATCGGCTTCGGCCTGCAGAAGCTGGCGGCCAACTACGTGTCGGGCTTCGTGATCCTCGCCGAGCGCTCGCTGCGCATCGGGGACATGGTCAAGGTCGACAACTTCGAGGGCCGCATCTCCGACATCAAGACCCGCTACACCGTCATCCGCGCCCTGAACGGCCGCGAGGCCATCGTGCCCAATGAGACGCTGATCACGACGCGCGTCGAGAACTCCTCCCTGGCCGACCCCAAGGTGCTGATCACCACGCTCGTGCAGGTCGACTACGCGGCGGACCTCGACGTCGTGATGCCGGCCCTCGTGGAGGCCGTCTCCGGCGTGCCGCGCGTGCTCCAGGAGCCGGTGCCCACCGTGCAGCTGAGCAACTTCGCCGCCGACGGCCTGGAGCTGACCGTCGTCTTCTGGATCTGCGACCCCGAGAACGGCCAGGGCGGCGTGCGCTCGGAGGTCAATCTCAGCATCCTGCGCACCCTGCGGCGGATGGGGGTGGAGATCCCCTATCCGCAGCGGGTGCTGCATCAGGCGGCCGGGCTTACTTCAGCATCTCCTCCAGCGCGGCCTTGAAGGCGGCGTCGCTGTCGGTCAGCGTGGCGGTGTAGAACGGGGCGGCGCCGGTGGTGCGGCGCAGCTCGTACTTGTAGGCCGTCGTCTGCTGGGTGAAGGTGATGCTCGAGCTGTCGGTGGCGGTGATGGTGCCGGTGCGGCTGTCACCGGCCACGGTCAGCGCCAGCGGGAAGCGCGGGGTCTCCAGGCGGAAGGCCAGCTTGTCGATCTGCACTTCGTGCGTGCGGGTGTCCGGCGTGCCGGTGCGGACCTGCAGCTGGGTGTAGGTGTCCGTGCGGCCGTTGCGGCGCACGCTGGCCTGGCCGCTGGCGTCCAGGCTCAGGTCCCCGTTGCGGACCAGCTTGAACTGCCCGTTCATCACCTGGTTGCCCGACTGCGCCTGGCTCAGGTAGTCCACGTCGGTGAAGGCGAAGTTGCCACCCATCAGGTAGTACACGCCGTTGACCAGGCTGGCGCTGGCGCCGGTGGCGGTGATGGTGCCGCTCTGCACGGTGTAGCTGGCGAAGCGGCAGCCCTGCGCGGTGAAGGTGTAGGAGCTGCCCTGCAGGCCGACGTTGACGCTGCCGCCCAGGGGGCAGGGATAGCTGCCGGTGAGGCCCTGGGTCGCGATCACGGCACTGTAGAGGTAGGCAATCATCGTGTTGACGTCGTCCAGCCGGTCGGCGGCCAGGCCGGTCAGCGCCACGGCGTTCAGGTAGTTGCCTTCGTTGATGGTCGCGGCGATGGGCGTCGGGGTGCTCGGCGTGCCTGCACCGCTGTTGCTGCTACCGCTGCTGCCGCCACCGCCGCCGCAGGCCGCCAGGACCGAGGCGAGGGCCAGTGAGCTGGACAGGAGAACGCGGCGCTTCAGGATTTGCATGATGGTTCGTAGGAAAAGACCAAAGAAAGTCCGCTCCGGGCGGACGGTCGCTCAGGACGACGGTGGCGCAGTGTAGGAGCGATGGCGCGACGGATCGTTGACGGATCCTGCGGGGACGTGGAGCGATGGGCGGTCAGCGAACGACCGTCCACTGCCGCGGCGCCCCTGTCGTCCGGGAGGGCGCGGCCAGCGGCGCGGACCCGCGCCACCGACGCTGGCGACCGCCCATGAAAAACGCGACCCGGAGGTCGCGTTTGCGTGGGGCAGGGGAGGCTCAGTCCCAGTCGCGGGTGCGCATCACCGAGGCCCAGCGGCCCTTCTCGATGGCGTAGACGCTGATGGTGCCGAAGGCCTGCTCGCCGTTGGCGTCGTAGCGCAGGCTGGCGGTCACCGGGCCGTGGAGGTCCAGCTCCTTCATGGCAGCCAGCACCTTGGCGGGCGCGGCGCTGCCGGCGCGGATCATGGCCAGGGTGATGGAGTGCACGGCGTCGTAGGCGTAGTGGGCGCCGTACACGACTTCCTGCTTCGTGGCCGCGGCGAAGCGGGTCTCGAAGCTGCGGCCGGCGCTGAACTCGTAGGGCTCGATCACCGGCGAGGTGGAGTAGACGCCGCGGATGGGCATGTCCATCTTGGGCAGCAGATTGGTCTTGATGGTGTCGCCACCCAGCAGGACCGCATCACGCAGACCGGCCTTGGCCATGCCCTTGATCAGCGCCTCGACCTGGAAGTCGGCCAGCGTGGTGATCACGCCGTCGATCTTGGCGGCCGCCATCTTGGCGATCAGGTCGTCGAAGGTGGTGGTCTTGGCGTCCAGGGAGGCCATCAGCGCCGCTTCCTTGCCCTTCTTCTTGAAGAGGGACTGGACGCCGGCGATCAGGGACTTGCCGTAGGGCGTGCCGTCGTCGACCAGCGCAAAGCGTTCGGCCTTGAGGTTGGCGAGCGCGTAGCTGGCCATGGCCTTGGCCTGCAGGTCGTCGTTGGCGACGAGGCGCAGGGTGGTCGGCAGGCCCAGCTGGCCGTACTTCGGGTTGGTGGAGATGGCCAGCTGCGGAATGCCCGCGGCGGCATACACCGGGGCGGCCTCGATGCTGACGCCCGAGTTCAGGTGGCCGATCACGGCCACGACGCCGGCATCGACCAGTTCCTGGGCGACCTTCTTGCCGGTGGCGGCATCGGACTTGTCATCGCGCGCGACGACTTCCAGCGTGATGTTCTGGTTCTTGACGGAGAAATGAGCGTCGTTGAGCTCCTTCACGGCCAGCTGCACACCCGCGAGCATGTCCTTGCCGAGGGCGGCCAGCGGGCCGCTCAGCGGTTGTGCCACGCCGATCTTGACCGTGTCCGGCAGGCGCGAGCAGGCGCCCAGGAAGGGGGCGAGGCCGCCGGCAATGAGGAGGTTTCTGCGTTGAATCATGGGGGCCTTTCGAAAAAGCTGCGCCATTCTAGAAAGGCTGGCGGCCGCTCGTGGCATGCGGGTGGCAGGAATGCGACTTCCTGTAGCAATTGCTTGAGATTTCCCGGGCCGCAGGCCCATGAAAAAAGGCCATCGCGAGGCGACGGCCTGTCTTGAGGCCCCGAACTTCGATGAAGTTTCGGGGTTTTCCCTGGGTTACGCCACGGTGACGGGGATCTTGCCGATCCGGGCCTTCCATTCCGCCGGGCCGGTCTCGTGCGCGCTGGTGCCGCCGGCATCCACGGCCACCGTCACCGGCATGTCGGTGACGTCGAACTCGTAGATCGCTTCCATGCCCAGGTCCTCGAAGCCGACGACCTTGGCCGCCTTGATGGCCTTGGAGACGAGGTAGGCCGAGCCGCCCACGGCCATCAGGTAGGCCGACTTGTGCTTCTTGATGGCCTCGATGGCGACCGGGCCGCGCTCGGCCTTGCCGATCATGGCGATCAGGCCGGTGTGGGCCAGCATCATCTCGGTGAACTTGTCCATGCGGGTGGCCGTGGTGGGGCCGGCGGGGCCCACGACCTCGTCACGCACCGGGTCGACCGGGCCGACGTAGTAGATGACGCGGTTGGTGAAGTCCACGGGCAGCTTCTCGCCCTTGGCCAGCATGTCCTGGATGCGCTTGTGGGCGGCGTCGCGGCCCGTGAGCATCTTGCCGTTGAGCAGCAGCGTCTGGCCGGGCGTCCAGCTGGCGACCTCGGCGGGCGTCAGCGTGTTGAGGTCCACGCGCTTGCTCTTGTTGTAGTCCGGCGCCCAGTGCACATCGGGCCACAGGTCCAGGCTCGGCGGCTCGATGTAGCTCGGGCCGGAGCCGTCCAGCACGAAGTGGGCGTGGCGGGTGGCCGCGCAGTTGGGGATCATCGCGATGGGCTTGGAGGCCGCGTGCGTGGGGAAGGTCTTGATCTTGACGTCCAGCACGGTCGTCAGGCCGCCCAGGCCCTGCGCGCCGATGCCCAGGGCATTGACCTTCTCGTACAGCTCGATGCGCAGTTCCTCCAGCTTGTTCTGGGGGCCGCGCTGCAGGAGCTCGTACATGTCGATGTCGTCCATCAGGGCTTCCTTGGCCAGCAGCGCGGCCTTCTCGGCCGTGCCGCCGACGCCGATGCCCAGCATGCCCGGCGGGCACCAGCCGGCGCCCATGGTCGGGACGGTCTTGAGCACCCAGTCGACGATGTTGTCGGAGGGGTTGAGCATGTAGACCTTGCTCTTGTTCTCCGAGCCGCCACCCTTGGCCGCGACGATCACGTCCACGGTGTTGCCCGGCACCACCTCCATGAAGACCACCGCCGGCGTGTTGTCCTTGGTGTTCTTGCGCTCGAAGATGGGGTCGGCCAGCACGGAGGCGCGCAGCTTGTTGTCCGGGTGGTTGTAGGCGCGGCGCACGCCTTCGTTGATGGCGTCCTGGATGGAGCCCGGGAAGTCGCCCCAGCGCACGTCCATGCCGATCTTCAGGAAGACGTTGACGATGCCGGTGTCCTGGCAGATCGGGCGCTTGCCTTCGGCGCACATGCGCGAGTTGGTCAGGATCTGCGCGATGGCGTCCTTGGCCGCGGCGCTCTGCTCGCGCTCGTAGGCGCGCGCCAGGTGCTGGATGTAGTCGGCCGGGTGGTAGTAGCTGATGTACTGCAGGGCGGCGGCGACGCTGTCGACGAGGTCGGCGTAGCGGATCGTGACGGTGGAGGAGCTGCTCATGGTTTGAGTCCGTGCGTGGGGAGCTGGCGGGGAATGCGCGACAGAAACTGCGGCATCATGCCGGGGCTGGCTTGCATGGCGCTGAAGCCGGGTGGGCTGCGGCGCCTGACGGGGTGTCAGTGTAACGAAGCCTGGAAAACCCGCAGTCGCCTCGTCAGCAATCATCCGTTCATCGACCCATCCCTCAGGAGGACCCCGTGACACCGGGACTGCGCCGTTTCTTCGCCAGCGAATCCGCGGGCGGCATCGTGCTTGCCATCGCCGCCATGCTGGCGCTCGTCATCAGCAATTCGCCCTGGGCCGGTGCCTACGAGGCCTTCAATGCGCTGCCCGGGGAGGTCCGCATCGGCGGGGACTGGCTGGTGCTGAAGAAGCCGCTGCTGGTCTGGGTCAATGACCTCTGGATGGCGATCTTCTTCTTCCTCGTGGGGCTGGAGATCAAGCGCGAGTTCGTCATCGGCGAGCTCAAGACGCGGGCGCAGGCGGTGCTGCCGGCCGTGGCGGCGCTGGGCGGCATGGTCGTGCCGGCGCTGATCTACGCAGGCTTCAACCACGCCCACCGCGAGGCCCTGAACGGCTGGGCCATCCCGGCCGCCACGGACATCGCCTTCGCGCTGGGCATCGTGATGCTGCTGGGCTCGCGGGTGCCGGCCTCGCTGAAGGTCTTCCTCACCGCCGTGGCCATCATCGACGACCTGGGGGCCATCGTCGTGATCGCGCTGTTCTATACGCAGCAGCTCTCGCTCACCATGCTGGCCGGGGCGGGCGGGGCGCTGTTCGTGCTGTGGCTGCTGAACCAGTGGGGGGTCAAGCGGGCGGACGTCTACGTGCTGGTGGGGCTGGTGATGTGGGTCTGCGTGCTCAAGTCCGGCGTGCATGCCACGCTGGCCGGCGTCGCCACGGCGCTCTTCATCCCGATGGACGACGGCAAGGGCGGCTCGCCGGCCGAGCAGCTGGAGCATGGCCTGCATCCGTGGGTGGCCTTCCTGATCCTGCCGGTCTTCGCCTTCGCCAACGCCGGGGTGAGCCTGGCCGGCATCGGGCTGCAGGACCTGGCGCATCCCATCTCGCTGGGCATCGCGCTCGGGCTGCTGCTGGGCAAGGCGGCGGGCGTGTTCGGCAGCAGCTGGCTGCTGATCCGCCTGGGGCTGGCCGAGCGGCCCAGTGGCGCGAACTGGGGGCAGTTCTTCGGCGTGTGCGTGCTGTGCGGCATCGGCTTCACGATGAGTCTCTTCATCGGCGGCCTGGCCTTCGCGGGCCTGGACGCGAGCTACGAGACGCACGTGAAGCTGGGCGTGCTGGGCGGCAGCCTGCTCTCCGGCGCGCTGGGCGCATGGATCCTGTCGCGGCCGGCGCGCTGAGCGGCCACGGTGCCGGCATGAAAAAGGGGCCCCGCGGGGCCCCTTGCTGCGTCTGCGGCGCTCAGTGCCGCTCGCCCGGATGCGCCCCATGCGCACTGGACAGCAGCTTGTCCGTGTAGGCGATCGCCATGGCGGACAGCAGGAAGGCGATGTGGATCAGCGTCTGCCACATCAGCGTCTTCTCGCTGTAGTTGTCGGCGTTGATGAAGGTCTTGAGCAGGTGGATGGACGAGATCCCGATGATGGCGGTGGCCAGCTTCACCTTGAGCACCGAGGCATTCACATGGCTGAGCCATTCGGGCTGGTCCGGGTGGCCTTCCAGATTCATGCGGGAGACGAAGGTCTCGTAGCCGCCCACGATCACCATGATCAGCAGGTTGGAGATCATCACGACGTCGATCAGACCCAGCACGACCAGCATGATGATGGTCTCGTTGAGCTTGGCGATGGGCTCGTAGCCGATGACGGCGCCGCCGGCATCCTTGATGGCCGCGGCCTTGTAGCCGATGCTCTTCACCAGCGTGATGAGCGCCTCCTGGTGGCCGAAGGCGGCCTCGATCAGGTGCACCAGCTCCGTCCAGAACTGGAAGACGTAGACCGCCTGCGCCAGGATCAGGCCGAGGTACAGCGGCAGCTGCAGCCAGCGGCTGCCGAACATGAGGGCGGGCAGGGGGCCCAGTTTTCGATTCATTTGGGAACTCATTGGTAACTTCCAGGTGGGATCGGCGCCGATTCTAGTGAGACGATCGCGGGCGCATTGTGAATCGAGCGGCCCTGCCGGACCCGCTGCCGGGGAGGGGCGGCGGCAGAATGCCCGAGAACACTTCTATAAGAGTCAGCGCGTCGTCAGTGACGAAACGCACAGTTGGTGCAGCGCAAAAAACAGGATGCGCCTGCATCCGCCAAGGAGATCAGAGCCATGAGCAATCAGCAGGAGACAACGCTGTACTACCCCAACGAGGCGAGCGCGAAGTCGGCGCACGTCGCCGGCATGGCGGCCTACGAGGCCCTGTGCAAGGAAGCCGAGACGGACTACGCCGGCTACTGGGCCCGCCTGGCCCGTGAGCTGATCACCTGGAAGACGCCCTTCACCCGGACCCTGGACGACAGCCAGGCGCCGTTCTTCAAGTGGTTCGAGGACGGCACGCTGAACGTCTCCTACAACTGCCTGGACCGCAACATCGAGCGCGGCCTGGGCGACAAGACCGCCCTGATCTTCGAGGCCGACGACGGCACCGTGACCCGCGTGAGCTACCGCGAGCTGCTGGCCCAGGTCTCGCAGCTGGCCAATGCGCTGAAGGCGCGGGGCGTGAAGAAGGGCGATCGAGTCGTCATCTACATGCCGATGTCGGTGGAGGGCGTGGCCGCCATGCAGGCCTGCGCGCGCATCGGCGCCACGCACTCGGTGGTGTTCGGCGGCTTCTCGGCGCAGTCCCTGCGCGACCGCGTCCAGGACGCCGGCGCCGTCTTGCTGATCACCGCCGATGAGCAGGTCCGCGGCGGCAAGCACCTGCCGCTGAAGTCCATTGTCGACGAGGCCCTGGCGGATCAGAGCTGCCCCACGCTGAAGGACGTGATCGTCTACAAGCGCACCGGCGGCGCCATCGGCTGGACGGCCGGGCGCGACCAGTGGCTGCACGAGGTGCTGGACGGCCAGTCCACGCAGTGCGAGCCCGAGTGGGTCGGCGCCGAGCACCCGCTCTTCCTGCTCTACACCTCCGGCTCCACCGGCAAGCCCAAGGGCGTACAGCACAGCAGCGGCGGCTACCTGCTGCATGCCGCGCTGACCACCAAGTGGACCTTCGACCTCAAGCCGGACGACATCTTCTGGTGCACGGCCGACATCGGCTGGGTCACCGGCCACACGTACATCACCTACGGCCCGTTGGCGCTGGGCGGCACGGAGATCGTCTTCGAGGGCGTGCCCACCTTCCCGGACGCCGGCCGCTTCTGGCAGATGATCCAGAAGCACAAGGTCAGCATCTTCTACACGGCGCCGACGGCCATCCGCTCGCTCATCAAGGCGGCCGAGACCAACGAGGCCGTGCACCCGAAGCAGTACGACCTCAGCAGCCTGCGCCTGCTGGGCTCGGTGGGCGAGCCCATCAACCCGGCCGCCTGGGAGTGGTACCACCAGCATGTGGGCGGCGGCCGCTGCCCCATCGTGGACACCTTCTGGCAGACCGAGACCGGCGGCCACATGATCACCCCGCTGCCGGGCGTCACGCCGCTGGTGCCGGGCTCCTGCACCTTGCCGTTCCCGGGCATCCAGGCCGCCATCGTCGACGAGCTCGGCAATGACGTGCCCAACGGCCAGGGCGGCATCCTGGTCGTCAAGAAGCCGTGGCCTTCGATGATCCGCACCATCTGGGGCGACGCCGACCGCTTCGTGAAGAGCTACTACCCGCAGGAGCTCAAGGGCTACTACCTGGCGGGCGATGGCGCCATCCGCGATGCCAAGACCGGCTACTTCACCATCACCGGCCGCATCGACGACGTGCTGAACGTCTCGGGCCACCGCATGGGCACGATGGAGATCGAGTCCGCGCTGGTGAGTTGCACCGAGCTCGTGGCTGAAGCCGCGGTGGTGGGGCGTCCGGACGACACGACCGGCGAGGCCATCTGCGCCTTCGTGGTCCTGAAGCGTCCCCGCCCGACCGGCGAGGAGGCCAAGAAGATCGCCAATGAGCTGCGCAACTGGGTGGCCAAGGAGATCGGCCCGATCGCCAAGCCCAAGGACATCCGCTTCGGCGACAACCTGCCCAAGACCCGTTCCGGCAAGATCATGCGCCGCCTGCTGCGCTCCGTCGCCAAGGGCGAGGCGGTCACGCAGGACACCAGCACGCTGGAGAACCCGGCCATCCTGGATCAGCTGGCGCAGACCAACTGAGTGCCGCGCGGCGGCATCCTCAAGGCCCGCGATTGCGGGCCTTTTTTATGGGCAGGTGATGGAGGGGTGCTGGGTGCTGGGTGCTGGGGGGGCGGGTGCGGGGAGTGATGCGAAGGTTGGCGCGGCCCGGCCTCAGCCCCGCCCGCGCCCGGGCTTCGTGTGGGGCGGCCGGCCCGGCGGACCGGCTCCCCTGCGGTGCGCGGGGTGCGGCGCGGGCGCGTCACTCACTCCATTCGCTGCGCTCATTGCGCTCGGACTACGCGCCCAGTCAGATGACAAAGCGCGCTGCGCGCGCGCTCCACACCCCTGCGCGCCTCGGTACCCCACCAGGCGCCCGGGCGCGGGCGGGGCTGAGGCCGGGCGAGGCAGCGAGCATGGCGTCGAACCGTCTCAGCGATGAAGGAATGCACCCGCTGCACCGCAGCCACGTCCTCTCGAACAACGATCTCTGGCCTGCCAGTTCCCCACCAGGCGCGCCTCCGCACCTGAGACTGCAAAGGACACTGGGCCCTGTACCGATCCACAACGTCCGCGCCCGCGAAAAGAAAAGGCCCGCTGTACGGCAGCCGGGCCCTCTCCGAGAGCGTTTTCTGACCTGGCAGTCTCCCACCAGGCGCGTCTTCGCACCTGAGACTGCAAAAGACATTGGGCCCTGCACCGATCCCCATAACCCGCGCCCACAAAAAGAAAAGGCCCGCTGCGCAGCAGCCGGGCCTTTTCGCTCAGCACGCGGCTCGCAGATCCGGCTTTGCCGGGCTGCCGAGCCGGCCCCCTGGGGGGCGCGCGCAGCGCGTAGGGGGGGACCTTACTTGACGGTCAGGACCCACTTCGCCAGCGTCTCGGCCTCGGCGGGCGTCACGGCATTGGCGGGCATGGGCACGGGGCCCCACACGCCGGAGCCGCCCTTGATGATCTTCTCGGACAGCTTCTTCACGGCATCCTTGTCCTTGGCGTACTTGGCAGCCACGTCCTTGTAGGCCGGGCCGACGAGCTTCTTGTCCAGGGCGTGGCAGGTCATGCAGTTCTTCTTCTGCGCCAGCTCCTGGTTGGCAAAGGCGGGGGCAGCGAAGACGGCGGCCAGGGCGGCGACGGCGATCAGCGTGGACTTCATGGGTTCCTCTCGAAACAAGCGTCAGGGATGGGGGCATGGTCCTGGGCTCAAACTGCTCTACAGTGAGAGGCAGAACCGGCGCGGCCCATTCTACGGGCCGCGGTCCCACGCGGCAGGTGAGCCCTTCTTGCGTGGGGTCAAAGACAAAGAAAGGAATCCATCCATGTGGCTTGTGGGACTGGGCTTGATATTGGCGCTCCTGAAGCTGGGCGACATCGGCTTCGTGGCCGGCTGGAGCTGGGTCGTGGTGCTCAGCCCCTTCGCCTTGGCAGTGGTGTGGTGGATCTGGGCGGACGGCTCGGGCTACACGCAGCGCCGCGCCATGGACCGCCTCGAGGACCGCCAGCGCAAGCGGCGCCAGCGCACCATGGAAGCCCTCGGACGCGACAAGCCGGGCCAGCGACACTGAGTCGCCGCCGCGGCGCATGCCCATGAAAAAAGCCCTGACGGCGTCGGCCGGCAGGGCTTTTGCACGTCGGGGCCGCCGGGCCCCGCACCGCAGGGATCAGTCGAACTTGTCGAGCACGGCGCCGGCACTGGCGCTGGAGGCGTTGCGGGCGAACTTGGCCAGCACGCCACGGGTGTAGCGCGGTGCGGGCTGCGTCCAGGCTGCGCGGCGGCGGGCCAGCTCGTCGTCGTCCACATGCAGCTGCAGCAGCAGCTGGTGGGCGTCGATGGTGATGCGGTCGCCTTCGTGCACGAGCGCGATCGTGCCGCCTTCGTAGGCCTCGGGCGCCACATGGCCGACCACCATGCCCCAGGTACCGCCCGAGAAGCGGCCGTCGGTGATGAGGCCCACGCTCTCGCCCAGGCCCTGGCCGATCAGTGCGCCGGTGGGCGCCAGCATCTCGGGCATGCCGGGGCCGCCCTTGGGGCCGAGGTAGCGCAGCACCATGACGTCGCCCGCCTTGATCTGGCCGGCCATGATGGCGGCCAACGCGGACTGCTCGTCGTCAAACACCCGGGCCGGGCCGGTGATGACGGGGTTCTTCAGGCCGGTGATCTTGGCCACGGCCCCTTCGGGCGAGAGATTGCCCTTGAGGATGGCCAGGTGGCCCTCGGCGTACAGCGGGTCTCGCACGGGGCGGATGACGTCCTGGTCGGGCGAGAGCTCCGGCACGTCGGCCAGGTTCTCGGCCACGGTCTTGCCGGTGATGGTCATGGCATCGCCGTGGATCATGCCGTGCTTGAGCAGCTCCTTCATCACCGCGGGGATGCCGCCGGCGCGGTGCAGGTCGATGGCGAGGTACTGGCCGCTGGGTTTGAGATTGCACAGCACGGGCACCTTCTTGCGCATGCGCTCGAAGTCGTCGATCGTCCACGCCACCTCGGCGGCGTGGGCGATGGCCAGGTAGTGCAGCACGGCGTTGGTCGAGCCGCCGGTGGCCAGGATCACGGCGACGGCGTTCTCGATGGCCTTCTTCGTGACGATGTCCCGCGGCTTGAGGTCCTTCTTGACGGCCTCGACCATCACCGCCGCCGCCTTCTTCACGCTCTCCACGACCTCCTCTTCCACGTTGGCCATGGTGGAGGAGTAGGGCAGGCTCATGCCCAGCGCCTCGAAGGAGGAGCTCATGGTGTTGGCGGTGTACATGCCACCGCAGGAGCCGCTGCCGGGGATGGCGCGCTTCTCGATCTCGCAGAAGTCCCGCTCGTCCATCTTGCCGGCGGAGAACTGCCCCACGGCCTCGAAGACGCTGACGATGTTGAGGTCCTGGCCCTTGTACTTGCCCGGCAGGATGGTGCCGCCATAGACGTACAGCGAGGGCACGTTGGCGCGCAGCATGCCCATCATGCCGCCGGGCATGTTCTTGTCGCAGCCACCGATGACGATGACGCCGTCCATCCACTGGCCGCCCACGCAGGTCTCGACGCAGTCGGAGATGACCTCGCGCGAGACGAGGCTGTACTTCATGCCCTCGGTGCCCATGGCCATGCCGTCGCTGATGGTGGGCGTGCCGAAGATCTGCGGGTTGGCGCCGGCGGCCTTGAGGCCCTCGACGGCGGCGTCGGCCAGGCGCTGCAGGCCGCTGTTGCACGGCGTGATCGTGGAGTGCCCGTTGGCCACGCCGATCATGGGCTTGCCGAAGTCCTCCTCCTTGTAGCCCAGGCCGTAGTACATGGAGCGGTTGGGCGCGCGGGCCACGCCCTCGGTGATGTTCTTGGAGCGGCGGTTGTAGCTCATGGGGTCTCCGTCAGGGATGGGCGCGGTCGCGCCGGAAGCTGCCGGCAGTATGCGCAGGAGGGGATATCGTGTCCAATATATATCCCGCCATGATTTGATTCATGGCATGTATCACAGGAAGGACCCCGCCATGATCGAGCTTCGCACCTGGCGCCAGTTCAGCGTGCTGGCCCAGGAGCTGCACTACGGGCGCGCCGCGCAGCGCCTGCACATGACGCAGCCGCCGCTGAGCCTGGCCATGCAGAAGCTGGAGCAGGCGCTGGGCGTGGTGCTGTTCGAGCGCAACCGGCGCGGGGTGCGCCTGAGCGCGGCCGGCGCGGCGCTCCTGCCGCAGGCCGAGGCGCTGCTCGCGCAGGCGGAGGCGCTGCCCGAACTGGCGCGCGCGGCGGCGGCGGGCATCCGCGGGCAGCTGCGCCTGGGCTTTGTCTCGACGGTGGGCTACGGCGAGATGCCGGCCTGGCTGCGCCAGTTTCGGGAGCGCTTCCCCGAGGTCGCCCTGCAGCTGCGCGAGGCGACGCTGGACGTGCAGCTCCAGGCCTTCGAGCGGGGCGAGCTGGACGCCGGCTTCGTGATCCACGCGCCGGGCGCCGCGCCGGCGGGCTTCGAGTCCCTGGGCCTGGCCGAGGAGCCCATGGTGCTGGCCCATGCAGACGGCGTGCGCGGCGCCGCGCCCAAGGCCCTGCTGGACGCGCCGCTGATCATCTTCCCCCGGGAGATCGCCCCCTCGCTGCACGATGCGGTGCTGGGCTTCTACGCGGCGCAGGGGCGGCGGGTGCAGATCGCGCAGGAGGCCATCCAGATGCAGACCATCGTCAACCTGGTGTCCTCGGGCATGGGCGTCGCCTGGGTGCCGCGCTCGGTGATGGCGCTGCAGCGGGCGGGGGTGAGCTACCGGGCGCTGCGCATGCCGGGCTTGCCGCGCTGCGAGACGCGCCTGATCTGGCGCGCCCCGGCGGCGCCGGTGGTCGAGGGCTTTGTGGCGCACGTGCGTCAGGCGCTGCGCGGGCCGGCGGTCGGCTGAGGCCGTCGCCGGGACTGCGCATCGCCCCGGCCTGCCTGGACTGCCGGAAGTCATGCCGCACTGCACGGCAGAATGCGCGGCCAGGGCGCAGATCGCCCGCGCGGCACCTGGCGGTCAACGGATGCCGCCGGGCTTCGTTGAACGCCGACCACCCTCGCGAGGAGACCCCATGACCCGATTCACGCCCCGCCCCCTGAGGCCACTGCTGATGCTGTCGGCCGCGCTGGCGCTCAGTGCGCACGCGCAAGCCGCCGTCTTCAAGGATCCCGCGATGCAGCAGGCGCTGGAGGCGGACCAGGACGAGGAGCTGCTGGCGCTGGCCCGCGCCCGGCTCAAGACCGATGCGACCGATCCCCAGGGGTTGGCCGCCACGGCGCTGGTGGGGATGCAGGACGCTGACGCCGCGAAGCTGGAGGCCCATGCGCTGTCGCTGCAGCAGTGCGTGGAACGGCACCCACGCGCCGCCGTCTGCCATTTCGTGCTCGGGCAGGTGCTCGGCTCGCAGGCCATGAGCGGCGGCATGATGAAGGCGATGACGCTCACGGGCCGCATCAAGGAGTCCTTCCAGAAGGCGCTGGCCCTGGAGCCGCAGTCCTACGAGGCGCGCGACGCCCTGCAGCAGTTCTACCTGATGGCCCCGGGCATCGCCGGGGGCTCGACCAGCAAGGCCCGCGCCCTGGCCGACGAGGTGCGGGAGAGCCAGCCCGAGCAGGCGCAGCTGCTGCGCGCCCGGCTGCTGCACAACGATGGCGATACAGCGGGCGCCGAGCGCGAGATCAATGCCTTCACGCCGGGCCGCGATGTGGCGCTGAACAAGGCCTGGGTGCAGGCCTGGCTGGCCCTGGGCCTGTCCTATCTGCAGGACAAGCAGCCGGGCAAGGCGCGTGCCTGGCTGGAGCCGCTGACGAAGACGCAGCCGCAGTCGGCCTACGGCTTCTTCGGCCTGGCCCGTGTGGCCGCCGCCGAGCAGCGCTGGGACGAATCCGCCCGGGCCTTCGAGCAGGCGCGGGGCCTGGAGGGCGCGAGGGCGCTGCCGATCGACTACCGCCTCGGGCTCATGCTGCAGACCAAGGGCGACAAGGCCCAGGCGAAGGCCGCGCTGGAACGCTATCTGGCCGGCAAGTCTCCCAGCCGGCGTCTGGCGGAGGACGCCCGCAAGCGCCTGGCCGAGCTGGGTTGAGGCGGGATGCGGGCGCGGCGCAAGGCAGGGCCGTGGGCAGGGCTTCGCCGCTGGCCTTAGCATCACGCCCATGCTGCGCCTTGCCTCCCGTTCATCCGTGCCCGCCATCGCCTCGCTCCGCCCGCTGCTGGCCGCGCTCTGCCTGAGCGGCGCGGCGGTCAGCCACGCGGCGGTCTTCTCGGATCCGGCCCTGCAGAACCTGTTCGCCGCGGGGCAGTCGGTGGAGCTGGAGCGCGCTGCCCAGGCCCGGCTGTCCGCCGACGCGAATGATGTCCAGGGGCAGATCGCGCTGGCGCTGTCGCTGCTGGAGTGGGGGCGCGTGGACCAGCTGGAGCCGTCGATGCGCCAGATGCAGGCCTGCGTCGAGCGCCAGCCGGACTTCGCGCCCTGCCACTACGCGCTCGGTTCGCTGCTGGGGGTGCAGGCCGTGAAGGGCGGGGCGCTCAAGGCGCTGAGCCTGAACGGGCGCATCCGCGAGCAGCTGCAGCGGGCCTTCGAGCTCGATCCGCGCAGCTACGAGATCCGCAGCGCCCTGGTGCAGTACTACATGGCCGTTCCCATGATCGCGGGCGGCAGTCACAGCAAGGCGCGCGGCCTGGAGCTGGACTGGCGCCGCAGCAGCCCGGAGCAGGCGCGCATGCTGCGCATCTTCGTGGCGGTGGGAGACGAGGACTGGTCCGAGGCCGAGCGCGAGCTCAAGGCCCTGCGCATCGGCACCGACCTGCGGCTGGCCTTCGACGCGCGCGTGGCCTACGGGCAGCTCGGCCGCCACTTCGTCAAGGACAAGCAGTGGGACCGCGCCCGCAAGCTCTACGAGCAGCTGATGCGCGACCAGCCCCGCCAGGCCACCGGGCCCTACCTGATGTCCCGCCTGGCACAGGACCAGGGCCGCTTCGACGAGGCCATCGACTGGATCCAGAAGGCCCGGCGGCTGGACGGCGCCGAGCTCCTGCCCCTGGAGCAGCGCCTGGGCAACGCCTACGAAGGCCTCGGCGACAAGGCCCAGGCCCGCGCCGCCTACGAGCGCTACCTGGCGGGCAGCCCGCTGCACCAGCGCAACGAGCAGGAGGTCCGGCGCTCGCTGGCCGCCCTGGCCTCGTCGGCGCCCAAGTCCGACTGAGCCGCCGCAGCCGGCACGGGCCGGGGCCGGTCCGGCCCACTATGATGCGCGCCTGATCAATCCTGGACCTCCGAGGACCACGCCATGTGGGTGCATCCCCAGTTCGACCCCATCGCCCTCCGTCTCGGCCCCCTGGCCGTGCACTGGTACGGCCTGGCCTACCTGGCCGGCTTCGCCGTGTTCATGCTGCTGGCGCGCTGGCGCATCCGCCAGCCCGGGCTCGTGAACCAGCCCTGGACGACGCTGCACCTCGATGACCTGCTGTTCTACGGCGTGCTGGGCGTGGTGCTCGGCGGCCGCCTGGGCTTCGTGTTCTTCTACAAGCCCGAGTACTACCTCGCCAATCCGCTGGAGATCTTCAAGGTCTGGACCGGCGGCATGGCCTTCCACGGCGGCCTGCTGGGCGTGGCCGCAGCGCTGGCGATCTTCGCCTGGCGCCGGGGCTGGCGCTTCTTCGAGGTGACGGACCTCGTCGCGCCCTGCGTCGGCTTCAGTTTCGGCCTGGTGCGCATCGCCAACTTCGTCAACGGCGAGCTGTGGGGCCGCCCCGCCGACCCCTCGCTGCCCTGGGCGATGGTGTTCCCGCAGTCGCCCACGCTGGAGCCGCGACATCCCTCGCAGCTCTACCAGGCCTTCGGCGAGGGCATCGTGCTCTTCGGCCTGCTGTGGCTCTATGCCCGCAAGCCGCGCCTCACGGGGCAGATCTCCGGCGTCTTCCTGTTCCTGTACGGCCTGCAGCGCTTCGTGATCGAGTTCTTCCGGGAGCCGGACGTCTACCTGGGCCTGCAGGCGCTCGGCCTGAGTCGCGGACAATGGCTGTGCCTGCCCATGATCCTGGCCGGCCTGGCCCTCTGGGTCTGGTCCACCCGTCGCGGCCGCGCCCGCTGAACGCCGAAGTCCTCCCATGCGTCAAATCTTCTTCGACACCGAAACCACCGGCCTGCGCGCCGAAGCCGGCGACCGCATCATCGAGATCGGCTGCGTGGAGATGGTCAACCGCCAGCTGACCGGCAACAACCTGCACCTCTACCTCAACCCCGAGCGGGACATCGACGAGGAGGCGGTGCGCATCCACGGCCTGACCGTCGAGTTCCTGGCGGACAAGCCGAAGTTTGCCCAGGTGGTGGACCAGCTCGTGGACTTCCTCACCGGCGCCGAGCTGGTGATCCACAACGCCGCCTTCGACATCGGCTTCATGAACGCCGAGCTCAAGCGCCTGGGCCGCCCGCTGGTGACGGACTTCGTCGGCGGTGTGCGGGACACCCTGCTGATGGCGCGGGACATGTTCCCCGGCAAGGCCAACTCCCTGGACGCCTTGTGCAAGCGGCTGGAGGTGGACAACTCCAACCGGACCTTCCACGGCGCGCTGCTGGACTCGGAGCTGCTGGCCGAGGTCTACATCCGCCTGACCCGCGGGCAGGACGCGCTGCTGATGGACGACCACGGCAGCAGCGGGCAGGAGGGCGGCGACACGCGCGTGGCCGCCATCGACTTCAGCCGCTTCACCCTGCCGGTGCTGGCGGCCACGCCCGACGAGCTGGCGGCGCACGAGCAGGTGCTTGCCGATCTGGACAAGGCGAGCGGCGGCAAGCGGGTCTGGCAGACGGCCGCTCCCGGCGAGGCCGCGCCCGCCGCCTGATGGCGCCCGCCCGCAAGTTTTTCAGCTTTTTCTTGTTCAGCTGGAAAAACTCGTGGCATAATCGTGGGCTTCCCGGTTAACGATCTTTGTTGACGCAGCGTGAAAGCAAAGCGGCAACAAAATCAGACAGACGGCGGCATCCCGGTAGCACGGGCTGCTTCGTACAGATTGATCGGGCGGTTAGCTCAGCGGTAGAGCACTGCCTTCACACGGCAGGGGTCGCAGGTTCGAACCCTGCACCGCCCACCAGAACAAGCGGCCGGGCCTTCGGGCTCAGGTGGCAACGGCTTCGGCGATCGAATCGAGGCATTCTGGAAGATCTGTACCTGTTGTCGTCACACGCTTACCGGGCGGTTAGCTCAGCGGTAGAGCACTGCCTTCACACGGCAGGGGTCGCAGGTTCGAACCCTGCACCGCCCACCAAGATCACCCCGCAAGTCGACAGGCTTGCGGGGTTTTTCTTTTGGCGCGCCGTGGTGACGCCAGCGCGCAGGCCAGCCGTCCTCGACGCCCCCACTCTGGCATGCTGCGAGCCCATGACGGCGAACGACTCGGGCACCTCCGCGCTCACTTCCACTTCCACTTCCACTTCCACTTCCGGCGCGGACACGGCGGCGAGGTGTGGCAGCTCCCCGCGTCCGCCCGCGGACTGGTGGCGCTGGCAACTGGACGGGCACGCGCTCGGCTGGCTGGCGCCGGCGCATCAGGCGCTGCTGGCCGCATGGGGCGTCGGGCAGGCGGTGCCGGGCGAGGGCCGGTGCTGGGCCTGCCGCAGCGGTGTGTCGGACGGCGAGGCGGGGGTGGAGGTCCGCAGCGCCTGGCTGGCGGCCCTGGCGCTGCGCCTGCGCGAGGCCGGCTGGGTGCGCGGCTGGCGTGAGGAGCGCTACCGTTGCCGCCTGCCACGGCCCGGGCTCGACCCGGCGGCGGGGCCCGCGGAGGGCGACGTCTTCTTCGAGCTGGAGCGCGCCGCGTACCGCTTCTTCGGTCTCACGAGCCAGGCTGTGCACATCAATGGCGTGTCACTGACGGGCGGTCTGTGGTGCGGCCGTCGCGCGCTGCACAAGGCGACCGACCCCGGCCGGCTGGACAACCTCGCGGCCGGCGGGCTGGCCGCCGGTGAAGACCCGGTCGCGTGCGCCCGGCGCGAGCTGTGGGAGGAGGCCGGCGTGCCCAGGGCCCTGAGCGAGCCCTTGAGGCGCCAGGGGCTGATCCGCACGGCGCGCGTCGAGCCCGAGGGCTGGCACGACGAATGGCTGCATGTGTTCGAGCTGCCGCTGCCGGCGGACTTCGTGCCGGTCAACCAGGACGGCGAGGTCAGCGCCTTCGAATGCCTGGCGCCCGAGGACGTCGCCCGGCGCATCACGGGGCAGGACTTCAGCGCCGATGCCGCGGCGGTGAGTGCGAGCTGGCTGGCCTCGCTCGGGCGCGGCTGAGCGCCTGGCGCCTCACACCAGCAGGAAGCACAGATGCCCCGTCCCCGCCTCCTTGCCGAGCAGCGGCAGGGTGAGGTGCAGGTCGGTGCGGGCGCTGTGCTGCTGCAGGACCTGCTGGAGCTTCTCGAACGGCTGGGGCGCGAGGCGGGCGCTGCCGAGCTGGGCCTCGCTGCCGGCGCCGGGGCTCGTGAGCACGGCGGCCATGCTGCGCAGGTAGCGGCTGGCTTCCTCGACCATGCGGGCGCTGGGCTGGCGCGCATGGATGGCCTTCAGGATCTCCTGCTTGCCCAGGGCCAGGGCCATGCCGCCGATCATCGCGACGGCGGTGGCGTCCATCAGCCCCACGGCATAGGCGGTCTTGCGGCCCGTGCAGCCATAGAGGCCCACCAGCAGCGGGAACTGCTCGAAGGTGTGGCGGCTGTCGGACTTCAGCAGATCGAAGCTGCGGGTGCAGAGCAGGGCGTGGAGCTGCTGCTGGGCGAGGCCCAGGGACTGCACGGCGCCGGGCATCGGCGCGGGGGGCACCGGCGCGTCGACGCCGCCCGGCTTGCGGGTCGCGGCCTGCTCGCGCAGCGCGGACTGGCCGTAGAGCGAGTCATGCACCACGCGGCGCAGCGTGGCGTCATCGAAGGGCTTGTGGACGACGAAGGCCGCGCCGTTGCTGCGCGCCTGCGTGAGGCACACGGCGTTGGTCTCGGTCGTGACGAAGCCCACCGGCACGTGGCCATGGCCGATCTGGCGCAGCGTCTGCAGCATCTCGATGCCCGAGACGCCGGGCATGTGCCAGTCCGACACCACGAGGTCGGGCTTGAAGTCGGCCATGCGCTCCAGCGCCTCGGCACCGTCGCTCGCGGTCTGGATCTGCAGGCGGCCGAGCTCGCGGCCGTCCTGGAGGATGCGGCGGATGATGGCCTGGATGGCGCGGCTGTCATCGACGATCAGCACGCGGCGGGATTCCTCACTCATGTTCTTGTCGTTCATCTTGCTTGCCGATGTCTGCTTCGGGGCCACGCCCAAGGACATGGTCACGGGGGCCGACTCCCTGGCAGCGGAAGTCAGGCCCGGCGGGCTCCCTGATGCCAGCGGCGGACTCGCATCCGCTTGCGTGGGCCGGACCGCCCTTCGCTCCGTCTCGTGCGACGTGGGTCGTCGGCATCGGCGGGGCGCCCTCGGGGGCCGTCCGGCGGACCTGTGCCGGTCCGGCTGGCGGGGACGGCGGGCCTGTCAAGATCAGACCGGGCGCTGTCCCGCAAAGCAGTGTCTTTGAGGTGACAAGGCCCCGGCGACGGGAAAAACACCCGGAAGCGCCAGCAATCGCGGCCGGGTGTGACAAAGTCGGCGCCCGGACGAGTCTCTCACCCGCGGCAGAATGGCCGGATGGAGACAGTGCAAGCCCTGGTGATCGGTGCCGGCGTGGTGGGCCTGGCCGTGGCGCGCGCCCTGGCCCGTGAGGGCCTGGAGACGCTGGTCCTGGAGCGTGAAGGTGCCATCGGGCAGGGCATCAGCGCCCGCAATTCCGAGGTGATCCATGCCGGGCTCTACTATCCGACGGGATCGCTCAAGGCCCGCTGCTGCGTGCGGGGGCGGGACCTGCTGTACGCCTACTGCGAGGCGCGTGCGGTGCCCCATCAGCGCTGCGGCAAGCTCCTCGTGGCCACCGCGCCCGGCCAGCGTGCGGCACTGGAGTCGTTGGCGGCCCAGGCTCGCGCCAATGGCGTCGAGGACCTGCAATGGCTCAGCGCCGCCGAGGCGCGGGCGCTTGAGCCGGCCCTGCGAGCCGAGGCGGCGCTGCTGTCCCCCTCGACCGGCATCGTCGACAGCCACGCCCTCATGCTGGCCCTGCAGGCGGACCTTGAGGCGGCTGGGGGTCAGGTGTTGCTGCAGGCGCAGGTGATGGGCTGGCATACCGCGCCGGACGGTCTTCACGTGCTGGGCGTGCAGTCCTCCGACGGCGAGGTCAGCGAACTGGGCACCCGCGTGCTGGTCAATGCCGCCGGCCTGTGGGCCACGCGCCTCGCGCAGGCGTCCACCGGCCTGCCGCCGGGCCTCACCACCGCCTTCTGCAAGGGCAGCTATTTCGGCCTGCAGGGACGAGCGCCCTTCGGTCGGCTGATCTATCCCCTGCCCGAGGGCGACGGACTCGGCGTGCACCTCACCCTCGACCTCGGCGGCCAGGCCCGTTTCGGTCCGGACGTCGAGTGGCTTCCCGAGGGCCAGGACCCCGAACGCCTGGACTATGCCGTCGATCCCCAGCGCAGCGCCGCCTTCATCGAGGCCATCCGCCGCTTCTGGCCCGACCTGCCCGACGATGCGCTCCAGCCCGCCTACAGCGGCGTGCGCCCCAAGCTCCACCGCCCCGGCCATGCCGCCCTGGACTTCCAACTCGACGGCCCCGCCCGCCACGGCCACGCCGGACTGGTGCATCTGCTGGGCATCGAGTCTCCTGGCCTGACCAGCTGCGTGGCGCTGGCCGACGAAGTCGTGCAGTGCCTGCAGCTGCTGTCCGCCTGAGGGCCCAGCGTCGCAAGCGTTTCCGGCCCTCCCGGGCCGAGCGCCGGGCCGCCCCAAGCCGGCCCACAACGCAAGACGGGCGGCTCAACGCCGCCCGTCTTGCTGTCCCCTCGGGGGACCGCCCTGACCTCGCCCGCGTTCAGCGGTGCGACCCAGAGCGGGGGCATGGGGCGCCAGCCCCAAGGGGTCGAGCGCCGGGCCGCCCCAAGCCGGCACACAACGCAAGACGGGCGGCTCAACGCCGCCCGTCTTGCTGTCCCCTCGGGGGACCGCCCCGACCTCGCCCGCGTTCAGCGGTGCGACCCAGAGCGTGGGCAAGGGGCGCCAGCCTCAAGGGGCCGAGCGCCGGGCCGCCCCAAGCCGGCACACAACGCAAGACGGGCGGCTCAACGCCGCCCGTCTTGCTGTCCCCTCGGGGGACCGCCCCGACCTCGCCCGCGTTCAGCGGTGCGACCCAGAGCG
>NZ_JASVDS010000006.1 GCF_030285365.1 Roseateles subflavus
CGCCCTTGGCGTTCAGTTCGTCGATGGCCATGCGCGCGCCCAACTCATTGTCCTTGCCCAGGTGGGCAATGCCGCCGCTCGTGGGACCCACGTGGCCGATCTTCACGACCAGGTCCTGAGCCATCGCGGTACCGCCCAGCATCAGGGCGACAGCACCCACAACCACATTCAACTTGACTTGCATGAATAACCTCCGAGTTGGAAGAAGGAGAGCTTTATGTTGTCGATTGCTCAACGGCGCAGACCATACTCCAAATCCGAGGCCGCCTCCATGGGGAAAGCGTGGAAAACCGCGAGGACCCGATGCACGTTGTGGGCCCCGCAACAGACCTTTCGGCGGGCACAGACCGGGCACGCGCGAGCGCGCCCCAGCACCCGGCAGCGCTGCGCTGTTCGGGTGCGGGCAGCCCCGTCACGGGGCTCGCCATGGGAGCGCGAGGCGCCTTCGCGTCAGGCCAGGGGTCGGCCGTCCGACGCGCCCAGGGACTCCGCGCCGAGCGCCTCCATCACATGCAGATGCAAGCTGGGCTTGAGCGACTCGATGAGCGACTCCGACAGCTGCGGTGACAGGCGGATCAGCGTCTCGACCAGCGCACTGGGCAGCTCGTCGCGCAGCAGCCGGTCCAGGGCTTCCTGGATGATGGCCTGCAGCCGCTCCTCGCTGACGCCGGGCAGGTGGACGCCGGTCTGGCGAACGGCCAGCGTGCCGGGGTCCAAAGGCGGCGGGAGCGTGGCCTCGGTCGGCGCGGCCGGCGGGGCGGCGACCACGTGCACCGGCGGCGTGATGGCGTCCGGCGCAGGCGTGGCGACCACGGCCGGTGCGGTGTCTGTGGCGATGCGTGCCGGCGGGGGCTCGGCGGGCACCCCCACCTCGGGCTCCTCGGCCTCGGCCCATCGCTCAGGCAGCGGCAGGGATGCCGGCTCGGCCACGGCCGGCGGCGCGGCGCGCAGGAAGGCCGGGATGTCCGGGAGGTCCGTGAATGCGCCGGGCGGCTGGACGGACTCGACGAACTCCTCATGCACCTGCTCCACCGCCGGCGGCTCGAGGTCGAGCGGGGTCAGCGGTGACAGGTCAAGGACAAGCTCCGGCAGATCCGGCGACGGTGCCAGCGGAGGCAGCGGCGCGGCGGGATCGTCGGCCCCGGCGGCAGTGGACAGGTCCGGCGGCACGGCGGCGCCGTCGGCGGTCAGCGGACGCAGGCTGGCACTCGCCAGGACCGGCGATGACGGCAGCGTCGGGTAGACGTCCAGCACCTGCGTCGACACGTCGGGCGCCTGCACGGGCGCGACGTCGATGGAGAGGTCGATGAAGGGCGCATCATCCGGCGGCGCCAGCGGATCACGCGGGCGCACCAGCTGCCACGGCGTCATGACGTCGCTCTCGCCATGCCCCGCGGTGTCGTCGGCAGGCGCGGGCTCGTCGCCCCAGTCGAGGCTGATGGGGACGAGCTCGTCGTGCATGGGGCGGCGGTCCTGCCCGCCCGGCGGGTTCAGCCCGCCGACCGGACGACCCAGGCGCTGCTCATCCAGCACCTCCGTCAGGGTGGGCACCACGCGGGTGCCGTTCGAACTCATGCATTGACCTCGTGATGCTTGATGTCGAGGCCCATCTCGCGATAGGCCTTGTAGCGGCGTCGCCCGGCCTGCACCTGTTCCGGCTCGCTGGAGAGCACCTCCAGCACCCGGTCCAGCGAGGCCACGTCCGCCATGAAGTCAGCCCCCAGGTTGAGGACGGTCCGGCAGTGCGGGGCGGCGTCCTGCCGCTCCGCCAGCACGAGCGGCGTGGCCCGCAGCAGGCCGGCGTCGACGCCCTCGCGCGCCAGCACGTGCGGGATGAAGTCGGTCGGGTCCTGCGTCCACAGGGCGGCATCGAGCCGCGCCAGCAGCGACGCCGGCCCCAGCACCAGGACCTGCGCCCCGCTGCCATAGGCCTTGCGCAGCAGCCGCGTCGCGAAGTGCAGGCGGTCCGAGACGCCGGTGTAGAAGGTGACCTCAACCGCCATGCGGCCTCCGGCATGAACACCTCAGCACGTGTGCATTCCCGAACGGCCGACGCGCGATCACTTGGCGTGGGACAGCACGAAGTGCGTCAGCAGGCCCACGGGACGGCCGGTGCCGCCCTTGGCCGCGCCGCTCTTCCAGGCGGTGCCCGCGATGTCCAGGTGGCCCCAGCGGTACTTGCTGGTGAAGCGCTTCAGGAACAGGGCCGCCGTGATGGAACCGCCGGCACGCGAACCGACGTTCGCCACGTCGGCGAAGTTGCTCTTGAGGCCCTCTTCGTACTCTTCGTCGAGGGGCATGCGCCAGCAGGGATCCAGGGCCTGCTCGCCGGCGGCCGTCAGTGCCGCGGCCAGGGCATCGTCGCTCGCGTACATGCCGCTGCGCACGCCGCCCAGGGCGATCACGCAGGCGCCGGTCAGCGTGGCCACGTCCACCACCACCGCCGGCTTGAAACGCTCGGCGTAGGTCAGGGCATCGCACAGGATCAGACGGCCTTCGGCGTCGGTGTTCAGCACCTCGATGGTCTGGCCGGCCATGGACGTGATGACGTCACCCGGCTTCAGTGCCTTGCCGCTGGGCATGTTCTCGCAGGAGGGGATCAGCACGACGAGGTTCAGCTTGGGCTTGAGCTCGGCCACGGCACGCAGGGTGCCCAGCACGCCGGCGGCGCCGCCCATGTCGAACTTCATCTCGTCCATCTCGGCACCCGGCTTCAGCGAGATGCCGCCCGAGTCGAAGGTCAGGCCCTTGCCGACCAGCACCACCGGAGCCTGCGTCTTGGGAGCGCCCTCGTACTTGGCGACGATGAACTTCAGCGGCTCGTCCGAACCCTGGGCGACGGCCAGGAAGGAGCCCATGCCCAGCTTCTCGACGGCCTTGCGGTCCAGGATCTCGACCTTGATGCCATGGCTCTTGGCCAGGGCCTTGGCCTGCTCGGCCAGGAAGGTCGGCGTGGCGTAGTTGCCCGGGCGATTGCCGCACTCCTTGGCCAGCTCGACGCCGGCGGCGATGGCCTGGCCGCGGTCCAGACCCAGCTTGACGGCCTTGGCGGCGGCCTTGTCGGCCAGCAGCGTGAGCTTGCTCAGCGCCGAGGCGGCCGGGGCGCTGGGCTTGGTGTGGCGGTAGGTGTAGACGGCATCGGCAGCGGCCAGGGCGGTCTGCTCGGCCAGGGCTTCATCCAGGCCGTCGAAGCCCACGTAGATCACGGCGGCGTGGGCTGCGTTGCGGGCCTTGACGAGGCCCAGCGCGGCAGCCACGGCGGCCTTGGCGCTCTTGGGGCTGGCCGGGCCGGCCGCAGCCAGCACCAGGCGGGCGCTCTTCACGCCGGGGGCGCGCTGCACCAGCAGGGTCTTGCCGGCCTTGAGCTCGAAGTCGCCGAGCTTGATGGCGTCCTTGGCCGCGTCGGCCACGGCCTTGTCCAGCTTCGCCGGGAGGGCTTCGCCGGCGATCACGACGATCAGGGCGTCGGCATTGATGCCGGCCAGGGTGTCCAGGGACGCAGACTGAGTACGGAAGTCCATAATGCGGTGCAATTAGTAAAGTGCTCGGATGTTATTCGATTCCACCCTGAGGAAGGATCTGGCGCGCAGCTTCGGCGTGACCGTGATCGTCATCCTGACTGTCGTGCTCACGTATCTGCTGATCCGCACCCTGGGCCAGGCGGCCGGGGGCAGCGTGGCGCCGCAGGACGTGCTGCTGCTGCTCGGCTACACGAGCCTGGGCTACCTCTCCATCATCTTCGCGCTGGCGCTGTTCATCGCCATCGTGGCCTGCCTGGGCCGCATGTACCGCGAGTCGGAGATGACGATCTGGTTCGCCAGCGGCGTCGGGCTGTCGCGCTTCGTGAAGCCCGTGCTGCGCATGACCGCGCCCGTGCTGCTGGCCGTGGCGCTGCTGCAGCTGGTGGTGTGGCCCTGGGGCAACCAGAACAGCGAGCAGCTGCGCGAGCGCTACGAGAAGCGCTCGGACCTCTCCCGTGTCGCGCCGGGCCAGTTCCAGACCTCGCGTGACGGCAGCCGCGTGTTCTTCATCGACCGTGACAGCAAGGACGGCAGCGTCGGCCGCAACGTCTTCATCCTCACGGAGCAGAAGGCGCAGGAGTCCGTGACCACCGCGCACCGCGGGCAGATCGAGTTCCAGGGCAACGACCGTTTCCTGACGCTCTCGCAGGGCCAGCGCAACGAGATCGACAAGGACAGCGGCGACAAGACCCTCTCCCGCTTCGAGCACTACCGGGTGCTGATGGACACGCAGGTCGAGCGCACCGACGCCGAGCTGCCGCCCAAGGCCACGTCCAGCCTCGACCTGCTGCGCAAGCCCACGCCGCGCAACCTTGGCGAGCTCACCTGGCGTGTGGGCCTGGCCCTCGGGGCGATGAACCTCGTGCTGCTGGGCATCGGCCTCTCGGCCAGCAACCCGCGCCGCGCCAGCAACTGGAACCTGCTGGTGGCCCTGCTGAGCTTCATCATCTACTACAACCTCATCAACCTGACCCAGACCTGGGTGGCCAACGAACGCACCACGCTGCCGCGCGCCCTCCTCGCACTGCACGGCTCGGCCTTCGTGCTGGCGATGCTGCTGCTCTGGTGGCGTGACAACAGCAACCGCTTCTGCCTGGCTCGCGGGCCGCGGCGAGCCCCGGGTGACACCGGCAAGCCGGGGGCCTGCGCATGAAGACCGTCCGACGCCTGCTCTACCGGGACATCGTCACCGCGGTGATCTTCGTCGCCGTGGCCTTCCTTTCGCTCTTCTTCTTCATCGGCTTCATCGAGGAACTCGACCGTGCCAACCGGCGCGGCGGCGGGGCCGTGCTGGCCAGCCTGCTCGCGCTGCTGGAGATGCCGTCCCACTTCTACGAGATCTTCCCGATCGCCGTGCTGATCGGCAGCATCTTCTCGCTCGCCCGCATGGCGCAGTCCAGCGAGTTCACGATCCTGCGCACCGGCGGCCTCGGCCCGGGGCGGGCCCTGGGGCTGCTGGCCGTGCTTGCCGCCGTCTTCGGCGCCCTGACCTTCGTGGTGGGCGACTACGTGGCGCCATGGGCCGAGAAGCAGGCCGAGGTGCTGCGCCGCGACCCGCGCGAAGTCGCCGCCAGCGGCGCACCCGGCGTCTGGCTCAAGGACCGCCAGACCGCGGCGGACGGCGAGCGCAGCTTCTCGATCAACGTCAAGTCGGCCTCGGTGAGCGGCGAGCTCGGCGGCGTGCGGCTGTTCGAGTTCGATGCCCAGGGGCGGCTGCTGAGCCGCACGGAGGCCCGCCGTGCGCAGGTCGACAAGGACGGCCTGTGGCGCCTCTATGACGTCGAGCGCAGCCAATGGACGACCGCCGAGGCCGGCCAGCGCGCCCGCGTCTGGGAGAGTCACCTCGATGAATGGGAGTGGCATGGCGGCCTGAGCTCCAACGTGGTCAGCGCGGCCGTGCTGCCGCCCTGGTCGATGTCGACGCTGGAGCTGTACCGCTACACGCAGCATCTCTCGGCCCAGGAACAGTCGGCGCAGCAGTACGACATCCAGTTCTGGCGCAAGGCGCTGTATCCGCTCGCCTGCTTCGTGATGGTCGCGCTCGCCCTGCCCTTCGCCTATCTGCATGGCCGTGCCGGCGGCATCAGCCTGAAGGTCTTCGGCGGCATCATGGGCGGGATCAGCTTCGTGCTGCTCAACAACCTGGCCGGCCATCTGGGCCTGCTCAAGCAATGGTCGCCCTGGGCCGTGGCCTCCGCGCCCAGCCTGCTCTACCTCTGCATCTCGCTGGCTGCCTTCGGCTGGCTGGTGCGCTACCGCTGATTCGGATCACGCATGGACGGACTGCTTCTCTTCGCCCACGGTGCCCGCGACCCCCGCTGGGCCGGCCCCTTCGAGGCCGTGGCCCGCCGCATCGCGCAGCAGCGCCCGGGGCAGCCCGTGGCCCTGGCCTTTCTCGAGTTCATGCAGCCGGACTTCGCCACCGCCGCGGCCGGGCTGATCGCCCAGGGCTGCCTGCGCATCCACGTCGTGCCCATGTTCCTGGGCAGCGGCGGCCATGTGCAGCGGGACCTGCCGGTGCTCGTGGAGCAGCAGCGCGCGCTGCACGAAGGCCGCGTCGAATGGACGCTGCAGGCGCCGCTCGGCGAGCAGCCCCGCATCATCGAGGCCATGGCCGAGGCCTGCCTCGCCCCGCTCGCCACGCCATCCGGCAAGACCTGACCCCGGAGCCCCCGCATGAACCTGCACCAGTTCAAGTTCGTCCAGGAGGCAGTGCGCCGCAATCTCAACCTCACCGAGACCGCCAAGGCGCTCTATACCTCGCAGCCAGGGGTCTCGAAGGCGATCCTGGAGCTCGAGGAGGAGCTGGGCGTGGACATCTTCTCGCGCCACGGCAAGCGCCTGCGCCGCGTGACGGAGCCCGGGCTGCAGGTGCTCAAGTCCATCGAGATCATCATGCGCGAGGTGAACAACCTCAAGCGCATCGGCGAGGAGTACTCCAAGCAGGATGCCGGCAAGTTCAGCATCGCGACCACGCACACGCAGGCGCGCTACGTACTGCCCGCGCCCGTGGCGCAGTTGCGCCGGCAGTTCCCGCAGGTCCAGGTGAGCCTGCACCAGGGCAATCCGGAGCAGGTGGCCCGCATGCTGCTGGACGAGACCGCCGACCTCGGGCTCGCGACGGAGTCGCTGGCGGAGTTCGAGGACCTCGTCACCCTGCCCTGCTACGAATGGCAGCACGTGCTGGTGGTCCCGGCCCAACACCCGCTGGCCACCGTGGAGCGCCCGAGCCTCGAGCAGCTCGCGCAGGAACCGCTGATCTCCTACCACCCGAGCTTCACCGGCCGCACCCGCATCGACAAGGCTTTCGCCGCGCGTCGGCTGCAGCCGGACATCGTGCTGGAGGCCATCGACTCCGACGTCATCAAGACCTATGTGCGACTGGGCATGGGCGTGGGCATCGTGGCGGAGATGGCCGTGCGGGACGACCCGCCCGGCGGGGATCTCGTCGCCCGGCCGCTCGGCCATGTCTTCGGCTTCAACACCGCGCGCATCGCCTTCAAGCGCGGCGCCTTCCTGCGCAACTACGTCTACGCCTTCGCGGAGCTGCTCTCCGACCGCCTGAACCGCAACCTGCTGCAGCGGGCACTCAGCGGCGAAGCCAGCGACTACGACCTCTGACAGCGCCGTTCACGACACGGCCTCCTGCCCCTGCCCCCCTGCCATGACCCCAACGCCCGAGATCCGTTCCCGCCTGCCTCACGTCGGCACCACCATCTTCAGCACCATGTCGGCACTCGCGCAGCAGCACGGCGCCGTCAACCTCGGCCAGGGCTTTCCCGACTTCGACTGCGACCCGGCCCTCGTCGAGGCCGTTCACCAGGCCATGAAGGCGGGCCACAACCAGTACCCGCTGATGACGGGCGTGCCGGCGCTGCGCCAGGGCATTGCCGCCAAGATGGAGGCGCTCTACGGCCGGCGCTACGATGCCGATCGCGAGATCACGGTGACGGCGGGCGCCACACAGGCGCTGCTCAGCACGCTGCTGGCCATCGTGCATCCGGGCGACGAAGTCATCGTGCTGGAGCCCTGCTACGACGCCTACGGCCCCGAGATCGAGCTGGCGGGCGGCACCGTCGTGTGTGTGAAGCTGCTGCCCGACACCTACCGCCCCGACCTCCCCGCCATTGCCGCCGCGATCACGCCCCGCACCCGGGCCCTGGTGATCAACACGCCGCACAACCCCAGCGGCCGCATCTGGCCGGCCGAGGACCTGCAGGCGCTGTCGGACCTGCTGGCGCCGACCTCCGTGCTGGTGATCAGTGACGAGGTCTACGAGCACATGGTCTTCGATGGCCGGCAGCACGAGAGCGCGGCCCGCTTCCCGGGCCTCGCGGCGCGCAGCTTCGTGATCAGCAGCTTTGGCAAGACCTACCACGTCACCGGCTGGAAGGTCGGCTACGTCGCCGCACCGGCGGCGCTGATGGCGGAGTTCCGCAAGGTGCACCAGTTCAACGTCTTCACGGTGAACACGCCCGTGCAGCACGGGCTGGCGGCCTATCTCCAGGACCCGCGCCCCTACCGCGACCTGCCCGCCTTCTATCAGCGCAAGCGCGACCTGTTCCGCGAGGGGCTGGCCGGCTCCCGGCTGCGGCTGCTGCCCTGCGAGGGCACCTACTTCCAGTGCGTGGACTACAGCGCACTGGGCGAGCCCTCGGGCCTGGCGCCCGATGAGTTCTGCCGCTGGCTGACCCGGGAGATCGGCGTGGCGGCGATCCCGCTGTCGGCCTTCTATGCGGAACCCGGCGACGACCGCCTCATCCGCTTCTGCTTCGCCAAGCAGGACGAGACGCTGCGCTCAGCCCTCGAGAAGCTGTGCCGCCTCTGAGCGCGCCTCGCCGCCGGCCTCCCTGACAACGCCGGGCGCCGGCCCGGCTGCCGCGTTCAGCGCTTGGCGCCTCCGGAAAGGTCCAGGTCCAGGTCGACCGGCCCCGGCATCGGCGACGGGCCGCCGCCGGGCCGCTGCCACGGCATGGTCGCCATCATGGACGTCGGGCTGCCGGACTGGCCGCCGTCCAGAGGCAGGAACAGGTCGATGTCGGCCCCGCGCACCTCGTGCTCGGAGATGTCGCGGGCCACGGCATAGAGCATCAGGATGTCCCGGTAGGCCGCAAGGTCGAAGGCCCTGCCGTCCGGGTCGCCGTGGGCCAGCAGCGTCTGGATCAGCTGCATGGTCATGGCCGCATCGCGCCAGCTCTGGATGATCAGCTCCGAGGCCTGCGCATAGGCCAGCAGGCCCTCGCCGGCGGCGATGTCGTCGCTCCACACGGGGGCCTGCGCATGGAAGCGCTCGCCGAATTCGCGGGCCACGCGCTCGAAGCCGGCCTGGTCCCCATGGCGCTGCAGGATCTCCAGCAGCTTCAGGTGCGGCAAGGCGGTGTGCCGGCCGGTCTCGTGCAGGCGCTGCGACAGCAGGTCGACCGCGGCCTCGTGCTGCCCCAGCACCATGAAGAAGTCCACCTGCTGTTCCAGGTCGATGAGCTCCTCTACGCTCACACCCTCAGCGGCAGCGCGCTCCGGCAGTGCCTGGAGCGGCTGCAGCCCGGTGTCGGACTGCGGCATGTCGAGGAGCTGCAGGCTCACGGCGTCGTCCGACACCGGCACGGTGTCAGGGGCATCGTCGGTCGGGGGCAGGTTGCTGTTCAGGAAGTCCTGGCCCGCATCGGCATCGAGGTGGATGTCCACCTGCGTGGCGCGCGGGGCCGGTGCGGTCTGCGGCTCGTCTGGCTCGTCAGGCGAGGGCCACGTCTCCGGCGGCACCACCAGCGGCGCGTTGGTGCTGGGCGTCGTGCGCCCGGGGCGACGGTCCTCGGCGTCGGACAGCTGGGCCCACCACGCCTCCTGCGAGGCCCGGCGCAGCCGCTGCAGTTGCAGGAAGAGCCAGCCGCAGGCGACGGCCAGCAGCAGGCTGATCCCGGCCAGCATCAGCAGCCAGTTGCGGTCAGCGGCCTGCGGCTGGCGAAGCTGGGACGACAGCTGCCGGAGCGCTTCCTTGACCTCACGGCTCTCGGCGCGCACGCGGGCGAGCTCGGCCTCCAGTTGCGTCACACGTTCCTGGGCGGCCGTGGCCGCCGCCGACGCCGGGGATGAGGCCGGCTCCGTGGCCGTGAGCGGCGCAGCGCTCAGCACCTCCGGCGCCTCCAGCTGCAGCCGCGCGGCGGGACGCTGCGCCGGCAGGGGCGCGGCAGCCCCTTGGCGCTCCGCCTTCGCAAGCGTGGCCGACTCGGCGCCGGTGTTCTCATGGGGCTTGTTCGCCCGAGGCGGCCGGACGGCCTTGGTCGTCCTGGGCGCGGGCGCCGCTGCCGCGCTCGCAGGCAGGCCCGGCAGGGCCACCGGCAACTCGGGCGAGGGGCTGGCCGGCGTGCTGGCGGGCGCGGCACGCCCCGCCGCGAGCAGCTCGCTGGCTCGCGATCCCGGGGTGGCCAGCGCCGCCCGCATGGCCGGCGAATACAGCTGCTCGCCTTCCGGCACGGCCGGCAGCGTGTCCGCGCGGCCCGGCGAGGCTGGCGGATCGATCAGGGCGGTGAACTGCCGCGTGAAGCGCGTCGGGCAGCCCAGGCTGAGGTTGATGGTCACGAGCGGCTCGTCGATCGGCGAGAGGCTGTACACCCGCACCGCGCTGATCTCCCCTTCGGTGCGCCCCTGGAGGTGCACCTGGACCTGGTCGGCCGGCAGTCGGTTCTCGCCGGCCACCACCACCACCTTCACGCAATCCGGACTGAAACTCTCCCCCGGCTGCAGCTGCAAGGGGAACACCAGCCGCAGCGGCTGGAACAGGGCGGAGTGGGTCTGGGGCGGGCCCACCGTCAGGGCCCGGGCAGGCAGCGCGGCGACCCACACCACCGCGAGGGCTGTCGACAGGCGGAGGGCCAGCGCCGAGGGCCGTGGCAGCACGGTCGGGCGGGCAGCAAGCGCGGGCGTCGGTGTTCGGGCCATGCGGGATGTAAGTACTTTGCAACAGACTCTAGCACCAGCCACCCGCCGGCCAAACACTGAATTGCCGCGCTAGCACCGTGTTTCTGCGACGCCGCACGCGCACCGGGCGCTTCGTGGACAATGGGCCGCCCAGCGCCCGGTCCACGCCGTCGTCACGTCGTACCGGCCCCTGTCGCAGCCGTGACAAAGCATGAGTAGCACTGTTCTTACAATTTCCGAACGCAGCAATATCGAGTCGGGTTCGTGGTTTTCCAAGCTGTCCCTGCCCCTTCGCAACGACATCCTCGCAAGGGCGGTGGTGAAGCGGGTCCCGGACGGCACCATGCTGTCGTGCCGGGGCGAGCCCGCCGAGGAATGGGTGGGCGTGGCCAAGGGCGCCGTGCGCATCAGCTCGGTATCGCTCGCCGGCAAGCAGGTCTCGCTCACCTACGTGGAGCCCGGCACCTGGTTCGGCGACATCTCCCTCTTCGACGGCCTGCCGCGCACGCACGATGCGGCGGCGCACGGCGAGACCACGCTGCTGGTGGTGCGCAAGCCCGACTTCAAGGAGCTGCTGCAGCGCCACACCGAGCTCTACGAGGCCCTGCTGCGACTGAACTGCCGGCGCCTGCGCCTGATGTTCGACGTGGTCGAGGACCTCAACACCCGCCCGCTGGCCGCACGCCTGGCCAAGCAGATCCTGCTCCTGGCCCGCTCGTACGGCATCTCGCAGGGCGAGGAGATCCGCATCGGCCTGCAGCTGGCCCAGGAAGACCTGGCGCAGCTGCTCGGGGCCTCGCGCCAGCGCGTCAACCAGGAGCTCAAGGGCTTCGAGCGGGACGGCGCCGTGCGTGTGGAGCCCACCCGGCTCGTGGTGCTCAACAAGGACAAGCTTCTCGCCATCGCGGGGCGCTGACCGGGGACGGAGGGTCAGGTCTTGCCCGAGCCGCCGGCCGACGGCTCCCGCATCACCTCAATCATCACCCTCTGGAGTCCCATGGACGCATTCACCGGCACCCGCCCTCCCTCGCAGGCCATTGACGCCCAGCGCCTGTCCGCCTGGGCTCAGGCCCATGTGCCCGGCTTCGCCGGCCCGCTGCAGATCGAGCAGTTCAAGGGGGGACAGTCCAATCCCACCTACAAGCTGAACACGCCCTCCACGACCTACGTGATGCGGTCCAAGCCGGCGCCGGTGGCCAAGCTGCTGCCCTCGGCGCACGCCATCGAGCGCGAGTTCCGCGTCATGCAGGCGCTGGGGCAGACGGACGTGCCGGTGCCGCGCATGCTGGCGCTGTGCGAGGACGAGTCCGTCATCGGGCGCGCCTTCTACCTGATGGAGTTCATCGAGGGACGCGTGCTGTGGGACCAGAGCCTGCCCGGCATGAGCCCCGCCGAGCGCGGCGCGATCTACGACGAGATGAACCGCGTCATCGCCGCCCTGCACCGCGTGCGCCCCGAGGCCGTCGGTCTGGCGGACTACGGCAAGCCGGGCAGCTACTTCGAGCGCCAGATCGGCCGCTGGAGCAAGCAGTACCTCGCCACGGTCACGCAGCCCATCGAGGCCATGGACGCGCTGATCGAATGGCTGCCGGCCCATGTGCCGGAGGCGGCCCGCTCGGATGCCGAGGTGTCGATCGTGCACGGCGACTTCCGCCTGGACAACCTCGTCTTCCACCCGACCGAGCCGCGCGTGCTGGCCATCCTGGACTGGGAGCTGTCGACGCTCGGCCACCCGCTGGCCGACTTCAGCTACCACTGCATGTCCTGGCACATCCGCAAGGCCGGGGCCGCCAACGGGCTGGCCGGGCTGGACCTCGCCGCGCTGGGCATTCCCGCCGAGGGCGACTACATCCGCCGCTACTGCGAGCGCACGGGTCGCACGGACGTCGCGGCCGTCGAGCGGGACTGGAACTTCTACATGGCCTACAACCTCTTCCGCATCGGCGCCATCTTGCAGGGCATCGCCAAGCGCGTGGAAGAAGGCACGGCCTCGAGCGAGCGCGCGCGGGAGGCCGGCGCCGGCGCCCGCCCGATGGCCGAGCTGGCCTGGCAGTTCGCCCAGAAAGCGGACTGAGCCGCCCCGGTGGCCGCGCCACAGCGGCCGCCGGGCACGACGCGGACGCGCAGCGCGCCCGACGCGCTATTGCGAATCAGGCTCCTGCAGCGTGCCGTGCATCGTGGTGCTGGAGGGCACGCTGGGCCAGGGGCTGGAATCCCCGAGTGCCTGGCTCACCCGCTCGGCCGCTTCCACCGCGATCTCGCAGAGCTTGAAGAGCGCCTGCACATCGCCCACGCGGGGTTCCTCCATCGCGGTCCGCAGATAGAGGTTGCCCCGCATGCTCATCAGCACGAAGGGCCGGCCCGGGGTGACGAGGTCCTGGGAGATGCGCACCAGCGCCTCGCTGAGCCGTCCCTCGATCCACACATGGAGCAGCTCCCGGGCCACGCCCAGCACGCCGAACTGGGCGCGGACGATGCGGGAGCTCATCTGGGTCAGCTTGGGGAACATCACCAGCCAGCGCATCTCCTCGGGGGTGTCGGTATCGACGCGGGTGCGCAGGGTGTCGGTGTAGGCCTCGAAGACGGCGCCCTCGAGCTGGTCCATCAGCTGCTGCTCGATGACCATCATCTGCAGATCGCCGTGCAGACGGGCCTCGTAGCGGATGCGCAGCTCATGACCGGGAATGTAGGCCCGCTGCGAGCGGCCCCATTCGATCCGCACGGCGCCACCGGCACGGCCGGGCGGCATGTCGATGATGAAGCCGTGCCCCTCCGCCACGATGCGCAACTGGCCGCCCAGCGACTCGACCCAGTCGGCGATGGGCTTCCAGCGCGCGGCGCTTGCTCGAGTCACGAACCAATGTTGAAGCTGTTTGATTACCATGGGCAGGCAGTGTGCATCCAGGAGCACCGCGGTTGCGGCAGACAGGAGAGCGACGATGATCGACGTTTACACATGGGCGACGCCCAACGGCCACAAGGTCCACATCATGCTGGAGGAGTGTGCCCTGCCTTATCGCGTCGTTCCAGTGGATATCGGCAGCGGTGCACAGTTTGAACAACACTTCCTGCAGATCAGCCCCAACAACAAGATCCCGGCCATCGTCGATCCGGACGGGCCGGACGGCCAGCCCATGTCGCTGTTCGAGTCCGGAGCCATCCTGCTGTATCTGGCCGGCAAGACCGGGCGGCTGCTGCCTGCGGACGTCCGCGGCAAGTACGAGGTCCTGCAGTGGCTGATGTTCCAGATGGGCTCGGTGGGCCCGATGCTGGGGCAGGCGCATCACTTCAGGCTCTATGCGCCGGAGAAGCTGCCCTATGCCATCGAGCGCTACACGCGCGAGGCGCAGCGTCTCTACGGCGTCATCAACCGGCGCCTGGCGGCCAGCACCTACCTCGGCGGCAAGGACTACAGCATTGCCGACATCGCGGTCTTTCCCTGGCTGCGTTCCTGGAAGAACCAGGGCATCGAACTGTCGGACTATCCGCACCTCAAGGGCTGGTTCGACGAGATCGCAAAGCGGCCCGCCGTGCAGCGAGGGCTGGAGGTCCTGGCCCAGCAGCGCCAGCCGCTCACCTCGGACAAGGCCCGGGAAGTGCTGTTCGGGCAGACGGCCGCAACGGCACGTCCGGCCAGGCGCTAGCGTCGTCGCCCGGCCGCCCTGCGCGTGAGCGCCGGGCGTGGGAGGCCGGCCCGGCATCGACCGGGCCGCGCTCTGGGAAGGGTCAGGCCTTGATGTCCAGCAGCGCGCCCTCGGCACGCACCTGGCTCTGCAGCACCTTGAGGTTCGCCACGTAGGCGTAGGTGGCCGAACGCTGCTCGACGATTTCCTTCTCCACCTGGACGGACGTCGTCGCGTTGGTGGCCTCGCGCGTGAGGGTGTCGGACTGCTTCTGGTCCTGCCCCTCGACAGACTCGGGGCGCTTGGCCGCCGCCGCGAGATTCTCGGAGCTGGCACGCAGGCGCTCGTTCGCCGCGGACATGCCGGAAAGCGCGGTGCTCAAGCTGATGGCCATGGAAATCTCCGAAAGATGGACTGTGAATGGCCGCCTTATCGACCGATCACGCCGAGACTTTAGCCCTCCGGCCTCAAAAAGACACAGAAATTTCGGCTGCCGGGCCCTGCCGGACCTGCAAATCCGCGAAAGCTGCCGAATTTCACCGCACCCCAGACGCAAGAAAGCCCGCCGGAGCGGGCTTTGCGGACGAAGCTGGGGCCGACGCCTCAGCCCGCCAGCTCTTCGTAGGTGCCCACCGGGACGTAGACGCGGACGCTGTCTCCGCCCGCCGCCTTGGCCTCGGTGCAGGCCAGGGCCCCGGCGCCCAGCACGGCATCGACCGTCTCGAGCGTGGGCTGCAGCTGCACCACGCCGACGGAGGCCTTCACCCGCGTGCGATGCAGGCCCCAGCGCAGCCGGTAGGCCGCCACCGAGGAGCGGACCTTGTCCGCCACGATCTGGGCGTAGTGCTGGTCGCAGTCGGGCAGCAGGATGGCGAAATGATCGGTCTCCAGACGGGCCACGAGGTCGGATGCCCGCACCTTGGTCACCAGCATCTGGCCAAGGCCGTAGAGGAAATGGTCAGCCACCTCGGTGCCCATCCCATGGACGACCTCACTGAACTTGTCGACGTCGACCCACAGCACCGACACCGGCTCGTGGCGGCGGCTGCCCACGTGCTCGGAGAGACGGCGCTCGAACTCGCGGCGGTTGGCGAGCTCGGTCAGCATGTCGTGCTTGGCCGTCCAGGTCGGCTGCATGCGCAGCTGGCGGGCGGCGGTGACGTCCTCGATGATCCAGAGCGCCTCGCCGGCCGGCTGGTCCCAGTGCACGGGCGTGGCCTGCAGGCGGCCCCAGAAGCGCGAACCGTCGCGGCGCACATGCTCGATCTCCTCGTCCAGCGGGCGCCCGGCGCTGAAGGCCGCGCCCATGCGCTCCATCAGTCCCTGGTGGGACAGGTCCGAGACGAAGATGCCCCGCGTGGCCTGACCGCACAGGTCGGTCTCGTCCCCGTGGCCGAAGAGGTGGTTGAACTGCTCGCTGACCACCTGGAACGTGCCGTGATCAATGAAACACAGCGCGCTCGGCGCCCTCACCATCAGGGCCCGCATGCGGGCGGCCGTCGTTTCGGAGCCAGGGGCCTGGGCCTCGTTCGTGGCATGCATCAGCTTCTCCTTGGAGCGACCTGCCCGATCGCGGTCGCGTACCCCTCAGGTGTAACGCTTTTGCCTGGCGCTGAAAAGCCCGAGGAAGCCCAATTCATGAGGACAGTTGCGCTGGCGCAGCCGGACACCATTCACCGGTGCGTGCGGTGGGCGGGCCGCGACGAGACGCTCAACGGCAGGCTTCGGGATCGGGCCGAGGATGCCGATCCCGATCGCCCGGGCTCGCGGGGCCGCCATGGTCCAGCAGGACCCGCCACTGGCCGTCGGCCTCCTTGCGCCACACCGTGTGGAAGCGGGCCACGAGGGCGCCGTCGGGGCCGAACACCGGCCCGCTCGTATGAGCCAGGCGATCCGGCTCGAGCAGCTCCGCCACGTCGGGATACCAGCTGAAGGGCGCCTGCGCCTCGGTATAGAAGCGCCGCCAGTAGGCCTGCACCGCCGCCCTGCCCCGCAGCGGCGCAGGACCGCTGTGAAAGACCGCCTGCTCCGCCACGAAGCGTCCGAAGGCGTCGAGGTCGCGCCGGGCCATCGTGTCCGCAAAGTCACATTCCCGCTGCCAGAGCGTGGCGTCGGCCTGCGGTGGCGGCGCCCCGAGGGCCGGCAACGCGGCGGCGGCCAGCACGAGACAGGCAGGCAAGGGCTGGGAGAGCGTCTTCATTGCAAGGCCTTTCGAAGCGGTCGCAGCCCCGCATCATGCCCGGCCCGGCGTCCCGCGCGCATCGCAGGAAAGTCATGGGCGCGCCACGCTACGCAAACGCGCCACACCGTGCCGACGGGCTCTCGCCCACGTCTGACATCGATGGCCTGCCCGGAGGGACTCGAACCCCCGACCTGCTGCTTAGAAGGCAGCTGCTCTATCCAGTTGAGCTACGGGCAGAAACGTGAACGCCGAGTCTCCCGACTCGGCGTGCATCAGCAGGCTGGAATTGTGCCATGCGGGGCCGGCACTGCCGCCGACCCGGTCTTCAGATCAGCACGTTGATGAGCGCGTTGCCAATGCCCATCAGCGCCGCACCGGAGATCAGGCCGGCACAGATGGGCTCGGCGCCCTCGACCCAGCGGCGGAAGCCGGCGCTCTTCGGGTCGGCCTCGTTGCGCTTGTGCATGATCCAGAACAGCAGCGCGCCGATGAACATGCAGATCACCGAATCCGGCGGCAGCACGACGCCCAGGCCGATGGACACGGACGACAGCGGGAAGCGGCCTTTCGTGCGCAGGCGCAGGACCTCGATGACCACGGCCGTCACGGCAGCCACGGCCATGGAGATCAGCGCGGAGGTCGGCAGCTGGCTGATGCCCTTGGCGATCAACTCGGCCACACCCTTCCACTGCAGCGCCGCCGGGAAGGCGAAGCTGTCGCTGACGATGGTGGCCGTGCTGCGCACGCCGTTTGCGTCCGGCGGCAGGAACAGCAGGAAGAACAGCGGCACGGCCGACAGGGTGCCCGCCAGGATGCCGATGATGTGGCCGAGGGCCTGGTGGCGCGGCTTGCCGCCGAGCATGTAGCCGGGCTTGATGTCCGACAGCAGGTTCGAGGCGTTCGACGCGATGTCGGACGTCATCGTGGCCGGCAGCAGGTTCGAGGCGGGATTGCTGCGGTCCAGAGCGCCCACGGTGAACTGCGTGATCTTGGACAGCGCCCCCGTCGGGGTCCACGATGTCAGGGCCATGGCGTTGGCGCAGATCACGGTCAGCACCACGATCAGCGGCAGCGAGATGAAGCCCAGCAGCCAGGGCACGCCGAAGAAGGTGTGCGTCAGCCAGACGCTGACGAAGCCGAGGACGGGCACGCCGACGTAGGAGATCCACAGCGGCAGCTCGATGTCCCGCAGGATGTCCGGGCCCGAGGCCGCAGCTTCGGCCTTGGACTTGCGCTTGAAGAGGCTGGTGAACAGCTCCGGCTTGGCCAGCAGGCCCACCAGCGCCCCGACCACCATCATCGTCACGGCCCACCACAGGGACCACTGGTTGACGATCTCGGCTCGGTTCAGAGGCACGACGGTGCCGTCCAGGCGCACGCGCGGGGCGATGTCGCCGAGCTGGATCATCAGCGGCGCCAGCACGCCGAAGTTCAGCAGCGCGCCGATCAGGCAGCTCGTGGCCACGGCCATGCCCATCAGGCCGCCGACGCCAATCATGGCCATGTCCAGCGTCAGGCGCAGGCCCAGGGTGCGCAACTCGGTGCCGAGAATCTTGGGGATCCAGGCCTCGGCCTTGACGGCCCAGCTGTAGTAGTAGTCGTCCAGGCGCTCATGGAAATGCCAGGGCTCCTTCATGCCGGCCCACTGGTCCATGCGCAGGATCTTGAACTGGATGAGCTTCATCCAGCCATCGCTCACGAGGGCCTGGTAGACGGCGGCAAGACCCGCCACCTTGCCCAGCAGGCGGGCCTTGTAGAGGCCCTCGTCGCCATTGCCGGAATAGAGCGAGTCCAGCACCACGCCGCAGGCGCGGCCCTCGGGGAAGGGCAGCTGGTCCTCGTTGATGAAGCGGCGCTTCATCGGGAATGCCACGAGCACGCCCAGGACGGACACGACGATCAGCCAGACCATCAGCTGCCACCAGGGAATGATGTGCCCGGTGAGCAGCATGTAGGCCGGCAGGCCGGCGATCAGCGGCATGACCGTGTAGCCGGCGGCCGTGGCGATGGACTGCGTGCAGTTGTTCTCCAGCACGCTGAAGTCGCGGGCCAGACCGGAGTTCGCCAGGGACTTGAAGAGCGCGAAGGCCAGGATCACGGAGGTCAAGCCGACGCCGATGCCCACGCCCGTCTTGGCGCCGATGTACAGCGCGGTCGCGGTCAGGATCAGGCCCAGCAGGAAGCCGGTCACTGCCGAGCGCGCCGTCAGCTGCGGCATGTCCTTCTGGTAGACATTGTTGAACCACCAGGCGTCTTTCTCTGCCCGGCTCCAGCTGCGAATCTGATCGTCGCTGAGGTGTTGGATGGCCATGCTGTTCTCGATGTTGGATCGTCGGCGGACCGACGGGCGGCTGGCCGCGCTTGTGGCGCGGCTCCGCAAAGTTGCGCGGATTGTGTCAGCCCCGGTCTGGCGGCAACCAGCGGGTTGTCCAGTAGGGGCGGCCCCGAAAGGCCCGGCCAGCGCAGGCGTCCTGCCCGCGGCGGCCGCCTGCACATGCCGGCGTTCCTTCTCAAAAAGCAAAAAACCGCCGAGGCTGGGGCCAGGGCGGTTCAGGGGCGGGACCCGTCAGGTCCGGCAGGCACTGCGCGGCGGTGCCGTGCAGTACGAACAGCTTCCGCGCGGCGTTGCCGAGCAGTACGAAAAACACCTGCGCGGCGTTGCCGTGCAGCATGAAAAAGATGGTCGGGGCGGCGGGATTCGAACTCGCGACCCTCTGCTCCCAAAGCAGATGCGCTACCAGGCTGCGCTACGCCCCGACGAAGCCTTGCATTCTAACCCGGGATTTGGCGTCCGCCCGGGAAATCGATGATGAGCGCCCTGGCGCCTCAGCCGACGACCTCCACCAGCCGGCCCTGACCCGTGATGAACGCCGTGCGGACGGGCTCGCCGGGCTGCAGCGCCTGCACCGCCGCGCGGTACTGCTGAAGCTGCTGCACATAGTCGTCCTGCCGCTGCGGCGCCTCGTGCAGCTTGTAGTCCAGCACCCACCACTGCGGCACGCCACCAGGCTCGGCCGCCCGCAGCACGAGCCGGTCCAGGCGCAGGTCCTGCCCCTCGTGGCTCACCGGCACTTCGTTGCCCGCCCACAGCAGCGCGCTCGTGTCGAAGAAGGGACTGCACTCGGGGCTGGCGAGGATGGCCCGCACCGCACGGTCCAGGCGCTCGCTGCGCCGGGCGTCCAGGCCGTACATCTGAGCCGCCGCGCCCACCAGCAGCTCGAGCGAGGCGCCCTGCCCCTGCGGCCCGCTGACCCATTCCAGCACCCGGTGCATGGCTTCGCCGAGCGCGGCCATCTCGTCGAGCTCGGCCGTCCGGACCACCAGCTCTGCGGGCTCGTGCCGCCCGCCCGCGGGCGCCGCGCTGGGCGTCTCCTGCGGCGGCAGCACCGGCAGCTCCAGCAGCGTGGGCGTCTCCGCCCCGCCCGCCGGAAGTGGCACTTCGGCCGGCTGCCAGTCCCTCGCGGCATCGCGCAGCCGCTGCCACCAGCTGCTGGCGCTGCCCGCCCGGGCCGACACACTCCGGCTCAGCACCAGCCGCGACTTGGCACGCGTCATGGCCACGTACAGCGCGTTGAGCTCCTCCCGCTGCCGCTCGCCTTGCTCGAATCGCATCAAGGGCTCCAGCGCGGGCGGCGGCGTGCTTTCCGACGCGATGAAGGCCACGCGCCGCGGTGCCGGCAGGTCCACCGGCCAGTCGACGAGCAAGGTGGCGTGGTCCGCGCGGGCCGGGGCCGCATCGCAATCCATCATCACGACGACGCGAGCCTCCAGCCCCTTCGCGCCGTGAACCGTCAGCAGCTGCACGGCATCGGCCTCCGCATGAGCCGGCAGGCTCAGCGCGCGCTGGCGCAGCGCCCGCACGAAACCGTAGACCGTGGCGTAGCGCCCGCCATCGAGGTCCAGCGCCAGGCCGAGCAGGGATTGCAGGGCATGCAGGCGGCTGCGTCGCTCGCTGGGCGGCACGCGGGCGGCCACGCGGGCCAGCAGATCCCCTTCCGACAGCACGCGGTCGAGCAGCTCATGGGGCGTGCTGTGCTGCAGCCGGGCCGACCACGCGCCCAGCAGCAGACGCGCGCGTTGCAGGGCGGGCTCGAGCGAGGCGTCGTCCGCCTGCATCAGCGCCTGCCAGAAACTGGTCTTCTGGCGGGGCGGGTGATCATCGTCGGGCTCGGCCGCCTCCACGCCGGCCTGCAGGCGACGGACCGTGCCGGCCGCCACCGACAGCTGCAGCAGCCCCGCCTCGCTGACGTCGAACAGCGGACTGCGCAAGGCATGCGCCAGGGACAGGTCATGCGCCGGTGACGCGAGGGCATCGAGCAGGGCCAGCAGGTCGCGCACATCCGGCGCGTCCAGCAGCGTCATCTCCTCGGGGGCGACGTGGGCGATGCCGCGGGCCTTGAGTGCCTCGGCCAGCACCCGCAAGGCCTCGCGTCGACGGGCCAGCACGAAGACGTCGCCCGGCTGGAGGCCGCCCTGCGCGAGCAGCTCTGCGAGGGCCCGCGCCACGCGCTCGGCTTCGGCCGCGCGCCGCTGCAGCTCGGGCTCGTGCCGGGCTTGCGCAAGACTGGGGCGCCAGGCGAGCTCGCCCGCCTCGGCCGCGAGGTCCAGCTCAGGCGCGGCGTCGTCAACATCGGCGTCGTCGTCCACAGCGGCCGGGGCATCCAGACACCACACGCCGGCCAGCGCATCGGGCTCGGACGACTCCGTGGTGTGCGGACGGAAGCCCTGGTACTCCCCCAACGCCTGCGCCTGCGACAGGGCCGCATTCACCGCCTCCAGCACCTCGGGCGCATTGCGGCGCGTGTGGTCGCAGGCCAGCACGGCGGCATCGAGGCCGCGCTGCAGAAAGTCGCGCGCCGCGGCAAACACGCGGGGCTCGGCGCGCCGGAAGCGATAGATGCTCTGCTTCGGGTCCCCCACGATGAACACGGACAGCGGCCGCTGCCCGCTCCCGCCGCCGCCGGCCCCGGTGTACGACGACAGCCAGGCATAGAGGGCCTGCCACTGCAGGGGGCTGGTGTCCTGGAACTCGTCGATGAGCAGGTGGCGCAGCTGCGCATCGAGGCGCTCCTGCACCCAGCCGGCGAGCGCGGCGTCGCCGAGCACGGCCAGCGCGCCACGCTCCAGATCGTTCATGTCCACGAGGCCGCGCGTCTGCTTGAGCTGGTCGAAACTGTCGATCAGCACGAGGCTGAGGCGGGACAGCTGCTGATGCAGTGTCTGGGCGGCGAGCTGGTCCAGGCCACGCTGGATCAGCACCACCTCCTCGGCCAATGTGAGCGCCAGCGCGCAGCTGGACAGCGCCTTGACCGGCGTGCCCGCCTTGGTCAGCAGCTTCGAGCGCAGCACCTCGAACAGCGCCGCCCCCGACGCTTGCGCCGTCAGTGCCTGCTCGATGGCGACGGCGGCCTTGCGCATGGTCTCGTTGCGCCCCTGCCCCAGCTCGAGGGCCAGGTCTTGCCACTGCGAGCGCATCGCGTCCACCAGCGCCAGGGGCGTGGCTTCGGCAAAGCGCGCCGAGACCGACGCCGGCCCCTCGACGCTGCTCATCAGCACGCCCTCGGCATCGGCGAGGCGCAGTTCCACGCGCTTGGCAAAGCCGGCCTCGAGCCAGCGCAGCACCTTGCTTCGGCCACAGACGTCGACGAGGCCCTGGTAGTCGGACAGCAACGCCGCATCGGCCAGCACCCGCGCATGGAAGCTGCGCCAGACGTCTGGCATCAGCTCGCTCTCGTCCTCCAGCAGCTGCAGCTCGGGCGCGATGCCCAGGTCCTGCAGCAGCGCCATGGGCGCGGCGCGCAGCAGCTGCGAGAACCACGCATGGAAGGTGCGGATCTCCACCGGCCGCCCGCCCTGCAGGAGCTGCTGCTGCAGGTCTTGCAGCAGCGGCGCGGCGCGTTCGGCGTCGGCCTCGCTCATGCCGCGCTGGCGCAGGGCCAGGCAGCGCCCCTCGTGGGTGGTGCGGGCGAATTCGGCCAGCCATTCCGAGAGGCGCTGGCGCATCTCGCCCGCGGCTTTGCGCGTGAAGGTGATGGCCACGATCTGCTGCGGCTGCACGCCCTCCAGCAGCGCCCTCAGGATGCGGGACACCAGCATCCAGGTCTTGCCCGCGCCCGCGCAGGCCTCGACCACGACACTGCGCCGCGGATCGCAGGCCACGGTGTAGAACTGCTCCCGCGGCACGATCCGGCCGTCGACCGTATAGGCGGCCTGGGCGGCAGCGGCCGCGTGCTGATTCATGTCCTGCGCCGCCATCAAAGGCTTCCTTCCCACCAGTCATCCTTGCGGCACAGGCCGCGCACGGCGCACACCGCGCACGCCCGCCCTTCCCCCAGCGCCGGCAGCGCCTCGCCCGCCTGCACCGCGGCCAGGTCCCGCTCCAGGCCTTCGCGCAGCCGCTCGGCACTCACCTGCACGTCAGGGTGCGGCAGCAGCGGCAGCCCCTTGCTGTCATCGAGCATCAGGTAGGCGGCTTCCAGCGTGATGCCGGACTGCGCCGCCTCGTCGGCGCACAGCAGCGCGTACACCGCCAGCTGGGTGTCCTCCAGCGGACGCTTGAGCTTGTCCCGGAGGGCGTCGGCCGAACCGGTCTTGTAGTCCAGCAGCAGGCGCCGCGTGCCCCCATCGCCGTGTCCATCCCGGCGGTCCAGCCGTCCCTGCAGCACGAGCGCCTGCAGCGCCGGGTGGGGCCACGGCCGGCATTCGCGGGGCTCCTCGCCGCCTTCGTACGTCCATCCCGCGGCCTGGTGATCGGCGAGCCAGGCGAGATAGCGCGGCACCAGGCGCCGGAAGCTGGCGAGATAAGGCAGGAACTCGGCCTCGGACAGTCCCATGCGCTGGCGCTCCTGCTCGGCAGCCTCGGCCAGGGCCTGGGCCGGATCGGCAGGTGGCTGCTCGCGCGCCTGCTCGTGGAAGCGGTGCAGGACGGCATGCAGCCAGTTGCCGTAGTCGCGCTTGTCGAGCTCTTCGCTGAGCTCCTCGTCTTCACGCAGGCCCAGCAGCTGCTGGCCGAAGAACTGGTAAGGGCAGTTGCGCAGGGCCTCGAGCGCGCTGGCGCTGAGCGAGCGCGGCAGCATGCCCGCGGCGCTCGCCTGCGCCCTGTGCGTGGGCTGCGAGGCCAGGATGCGCTGAGGGCGGGGGTCCACCCAGACCGGGATCGCCCCCTGCCCGGCCTGCTCACGTGCGGCCTCCAGTCGCTCCAGCAGCGGGCTGCGGGCCAGCGGCTCACTGCCGGCGCGATCGCAGCGAAGCACCGTCAGCAGCGGCGCGCGCAGCAGCTGCACGAAGCCGGCCGCGAGCTGCAGCCGGCGGCTGTTCTGGTCTGGCAGGCCCAGCTGCCGCGCCAGGGTGTCCGGCAACAGCGCCGGCCCGGCCGGCACGTTGCCCAGCGTCTGCGCATCCGCCCCGGGCAGCACCACGGCGGCAAACGGTCGCAGCATGGCGCGCGCCATCGGGGTGACCAGCACCTGCAGGTCCGCGGGCAGCGTGGGCGTGAACTGCTGCGCCTCCAGCGTCTCGTTGATCCATTGGACAAAGTCGGCGCTGCCCAGCTGCGTGGTCTCCAGCGCGAGCTGGTGCGCAGAGCCGGGCCAGGGCTCGCGTTGCAGCCACAGGGCCTGCAGCAGGGGCTTGCCGGCGGGCAGCTGCTCGATCAGGGCCAGCGCCTCCAGCCGCTCCAGCAGACGGCGGAGCTGCTCCAGCCACTGGGCCAGCGGACGCCGCGCCGCGCCGGCGCGCAGCACGGCCAGCAGCTCCTGGGCGTCCTGCCACAGCGGCGCCGCGGCACCCTTGAGCTGCTCCGCACGGACCGCCCCCGCCTGCACCCAGCCCACACGCCGGCACTGCGCCTCGAGTGCATCGACGGCACTCGCGCCGAGCCGCTCGCGCAGGCGCCTCGCGAGGTCGCTCTTGAGCCACAGCAGCAGGTCATCGACGCTGGCACGCGGCTGGGCCGCCCGCAGCAGGGCCATCAGCTGCGCGGCTTCCGGGGTCGTCGCGAGGGTCCAGCCGGTCTCGTCTCCCAGCCGGACGGACTGCCGCTCCAGCAGCGCCCGCACACGGCGGACGAGGACCCGGTCCTGGGCGATCAGAGCCACGGGCACCTCCTGGCGCCGCAGATGCTCGAGCACCGTGGCCGCCGTGCACTGGGCCAGTGACTCGCGGTCCTCGCAGCGCGCCTCGTGCAGGCGCGCGGGCGGTGGGTCCTGCGCCAGCTGCTCCAGGGTGCGATCGGCATCCAGCAGCAGGCAGGGGATGCCCTCCTCGGCCGCGCGGGCGAGCAGCGCATCGCTCAGGGGGTCCGCGCCACCGGCCCGCAGCAGCACCCAGGCACTGGGGCGCAGGCCGAAGAGCGCATCCGTGGCCGGCACGCGGCTGTCGCTCGCGGCCCATTCCAGCGCCACCAGCGACAGCGCCTGCTCCAGATCCGCCGGCCCGCCCTGCTGCAGCGCGAGCCGGGCGCTGGGCCAGAAGGCGCTCCGCCCCTGCGGCCCCAAGGTCGCGGCATGGCGTGCCAGCGCCTGGGCCAGCTCCACCAGATGCTGGATGGCCAGCTGGTAGGCGCGTGGATCCCGCTGACGCAGCGCCTCCGCCCAGCTCTGCCCGGCCAGCAGCTGGCGGGCGTTGAGCGCGTCGATGGCGGCATCGAAGCTGATCTGCAGGCCCTGGGACAGCGGGGTCGGCCCGAGCGCGGCAGCCAGGCTGTGCGTCGTCTCCATTCGTGGCTGCCACAGGCTGGTGCTGCGCCAGGCCCGGCGCGCGGACGCCAGCTGCTGTGCAAACGGCAGCAGCATGATCGCGTCGCGGCTGGGGACGCCCCTTGCCTGCATCCACGCCGCCACACGAGCGGCCACGGCATCCCAGAAGGGGCGCGCGCCGTCGCCCAGGCTCAGGGGCAGGTGTTGTGTCTCGATCTGTTGTTCTGCAGTCACGCCCTGGCGGCTCCGTCCCGTCGTCGGGCCCCGGCGGGCGCCGAGGCATGGGGCCTTGGACCCCGAAGGTCTCGGGCCCTTGGCTCTTGTGTCAGAATCATTGTGCCCTGAGTCCCGCCCATGGAAGTGCTCCATGACGGCAGTCCTCCCGGACAGCGACTCGGGCCCCGGCTGCATGCAGCCTGTCCAAGGACTCATCCATGAGCAGCGAACTGATCAAACACATCTCCGACGCGTCGTTCGACGCCGATGTCATCCAATCCTCCACGCCCGTGCTGGTGGACTACTGGGCCGAATGGTGCGGCCCCTGCAAGATGATCGCCCCCATCCTGGACGAAGTGGCCAAGGATTACGGCAGCCGCCTGCAGGTCACCAAGATGAATGTGGACGAGAACCGCGAAGTGCCCGCCAAGTTCGGCATCCGCGGCATCCCGACCCTCATGCTCTTCAAGGATGGCCAGCTCGCCGCCACGAAGGTCGGCGCCCTGACCAAGGCCCAGTTGACGTCCTTCCTCGACGCCAACCTATAATCTCCTCACATGCCCGGCCCCACTCGGCCGGGCTTGAATGGCCAACATGCCCCAGCCGGACCGGCTTCGGGGCATGGACTCGGCGCCCAAGCTCCCTTTTTGTCCCTGACTTGTAGTGATGGCCTCCCGTGCGCTGCGCATGGCGGGTCGTGACCCTGTGGATGGCAATGGTGAAGTCAATCCTGATGGCTGTGGCGACCGAAGATCCTGTCCCGGGTTCTTGGCAGACCCTGGACGACCCAACCGGGTTTTTCCATGCACCTTTCTGAACTGAAAGCGCTTCACGTTTCCGCCCTCATCAAGATGGGCGAGGAGCTGGAGATCGACAACGTCGCCCGCATGCGCAAGCAGGAGCTGATGTTCGCGATCATGAAGAAGCGCGCCAAAGCCGGCGAGCAGGTCTTTGGCGACGGCGTCCTCGAAGTGCTGCCGGACGGCTTCGGCTTCCTGCGCTCGCCGGACACGAGCTATATGGCGTCCACGGACGACATCTACCTCTCCCCGAGCCAGATCCGCCGCTTCAACCTCCACACCGGCGACATGATCGAAGGCGAAGTGCGCGTCCCCAAGGACGGTGAACGCTACTTCGCGCTGGTCAAGGTCGACCGCGTGAACGGGCTCACCCCCGAGGAGAGCAAGCACAAGATCATGTTCGAGAACCTGACGCCCTTGTTCCCCAAGGAGCAGTTCAAGCTCGAGCGCGACATCAAGAGCGACGAGAACATCACCGGCCGCATCATCGACCTCATCGCCCCCATCGGCAAAGGCCAGCGCGCCCTGCTGGTGGCCCAGCCAAAGACCGGCAAGACGATGATGATGCAGCAGCTGGCCCACGCCATCACGGCCAATCATCCGGAAGCTCACCTCATCGTGCTGCTGGTGGACGAGCGCCCCGAGGAAGTGACCGAAATGCTGCGCACCGTGCGCGGCGAGGTGATCTCCTCCACCTTCGACGAGCCCGCTGCCCGCCACGTGCAGGTCGCCGAAATGGTGATCGAGCGCGCCAAGCGCCTGGTGGAGCTCAAGAAGGACGTGGTGATCCTGCTGGACTCCATCACCCGCCTGGCCCGCGCCTACAACAACGTCCTGCCCTCCTCCGGCAAGGTGCTGACCGGCGGCGTGGACGCCAACGCCCTGCAGCGTCCCAAGCGCTTCTTCGGCGCGGCCCGCAATGTCGAGGAAGGCGGCTCGCTGACCATCATCGGCACCGCGCTGATCGACACCGGTTCGCGCATGGACGAAGTGATCTACGAAGAGTTCAAGGGCACCGGCAACTGCGAAATCCATCTGGATCGCCGCATGGCCGAGAAGCGCGTGTACCCCTCGATCCTGATCAACAAGTCCGGCACCCGCCGCGAAGAGATGCTGCTCAAGCCCGAGATCCTGCAAAAGAGCTGGATCCTGCGCAAGCTCCTCTACAACATGGACGAGATCGAGGCGATGGAGTTCATCCTCGACAAGATGAAGGCCAGCAAGAACAACCACGACTTCTTCGACATGATGCGAAGAGGCGGTTGAGTCCGGACCGAGCGAGGTGCCTGTGCGCCTCGCAACGACGGACAACGGGCGGCTCCCGTGGCTCGGGAATCGCCTGGACCGTGCCCGAATCGAGCGCCGCCGCCCGCAATGGGTAGGCGGCGTTTTCATTTGTGGCTATAATCAGCGTTTTTCCGCCGCCAGAAAGTGCGTCACATGGTGTGACGTGGCTCCCGGCACTGAAACAGCTACGGCGAGAGGTTTCCCATGAAAGAAGGCATTCACCCCAACTACCGCGACGTGGTGTTCGTGGACCAGTCCAACGGCTTCCAGTTCGTGACGCGTTCGACCGTCCAGACCAAGGAAACCATCACCGTCGACGGCAAGGAATTCCCGCTGGTCAAGCTGGAAACCACCAGCGAATCGCACCCCTTCTACACCGGCACTCAGAAGAGCGTCGACAACCTGGGTGGTCGCGTCGAGAAGTTCCGCAACAAGTTCGCTCGCGTCGGCCTCAAGAAGTAAGCCCCGCGGCCGCGCTCTTGCGTCGAGCCCCACGAAAAAGGCAGCCTCGGCTGCCTTTTTTCATGCCCGCGACCGGCGTGACCCGACCAGCGGCGCCTCTCTTGCCGACGGGACGATCCGCCGGCACCGAGCCCCCCGAGAAACTCCGGCCTTCACTGAGGACGGCCTCCGATCGGCCGCTGCTTCCACAGGCGCCGTGCATGCCCGGATTTGGGGCATGATGCGGCCTTCGGCCCCTCCTGAGCCCCCCTGCTGCCCGCGTGAACCAAGCCACCCCCGCCATCGTTGCCGAGCGCGGCGCCCAGCGTCTGCCCCGCCTGGCCCTGCTGCTGTTCTGCGCGGCGTATGTTCTGCCCGGCGTGTTCGGGCGCGATCCCTGGCGCAATGCCGACCTCACGGCCTACGGCTTCATGGCCAAGATCGCGGCAGGCCTCAGCCCCTGGCATCGGCCGGAGCTCGGTGGCATCACCACCGATGGCGGGCTGCTGCCCTACTGGGTCGGCGCCCTGTTCATCAAGTTGCTGCCGATGCTGGATCCCGCCCTGGCGGCCCGCATTCCCTTCGCGCTGATCCTGGTGAGCGTGATCGCCCTGGTCTGGTACAGCAGCTTCCACCTGGCCCGCACGGACGCCGCCCAGCCGGTGGCTTTCGCCTTCGGAGGCGAGGCCCAGGCGGTCGATTACGCCCGTGCGCTGGCGGACGGAGCGTTGCTGGGCCTCGTGGCATCGCTGGGCCTGCTGCTGCTCGGGCACGAGACGACGCCGGAGCTGCTGCAGCTCCTGGGCATGGCCCTGTTCGTCTACGGCATGGCCGCGGCCCCCTTCCGTCCGCTCAAGGCCCGGCTGGCGATCCTGCTGGCGCTGCCGGTGCTGGCGGCCTCGGCGGCGCCGGCGGTCGCCCTCCTGCTGGGCGTGGGCGGGGCGCTGATCTGCTGGCGTTCGGCCTACGAGCCTGTTCGCGCGAGCCTGCTCTGGGTACTGGCCTCGGCCGCGCTGTCGGCGCTGGTGGCCTGGGTGCTGGGCAGCTGGGCCTGGCGGGTGCAGGCCCTGCCGGGCGCCGAGTTCCCGCTGCGCGTGGGCACCCTGCTCCTGTGGTTCGCCTGGCCGGTCTGGCCGCTGGCGCTGTGGACACTCTGGCGCTGGCGCGCCTACCTGCAGCGACGCCATGTGAGCGTGCCGCTGCTGGCCGTGCTGGTGTCAGTGCTGAGCTCGCTGGCCATGGGGGGCTCGGACCGCGCCCTGATGCTCGGCCTGCCCGCCCTGGCCGTGCTCGCCAGCTTCGCGCTGCCGACCTTCAGCCGCAGCGTCAGCGCCATGCTCGACTGGTTCTCGATGTTCTTCTTCAGCACGATCGCGCTGTTCATCTGGGTCTACTACCTCTCGATGCAGACGGGCTGGCCCGCCCAGCCCCTGGCGAACGTGCGCAACCTGGCCAAGGGCTTCGAGCCCAGCTTCCACCCGATCGCCCTGCTGCTGGCCGTCCTCGGCACCGCGGCCTGGCTGGGTCTGCTGCGCTGGCGCACCGCGCGTCACCAGCATGCGCTGTGGAAGAGCATGGTGCTGCCCTCGGGCGGCGTGGCCCTCGCCTGGCTGCTGGCCATGACGCTGTGGCTGCCCGTCCTGGACTACGCCCGCAGCCACCGCCCGCTCGTCGAGCGCCTGGCGCGCGTCATGCCCGCCGGCGCGGGCTGCATCGCGGCACCGGGTCAGGCCCTGTCGCTCGTGGCAGCGCTGGAGGTGCAGGGGCACTGGCCGGTCGATGCCCGCCATGGCGCCCAGCAGACCGCCTGCACGCTGCTGATCACACAGGCCGAAGACGGCACGCAGGAGTCCATCGGCACCGGCTGGACCCTGCTGGCCACGGTCAAGCGGCCCACGGACCGCAGCCAGTCCTACCGCCTCTACCAGCGCGCCCGGCCCTGAGGCCGCGGGGTGACTACAGGGTGCTCTCGGGCACCCGGGCGGCCTCGACGCCCAAGGCCTCGACGCTGCGCACCCGCGCGGCCGGCATCGCCAGCCGGAAGCGGGAGCCCTTGCCTACCTCGCTGTCGATCTTCAGCTCGCCGCCATGGCGCTGTGCCACATGCTTGACGATGGACAGCCCCAGGCCCGTGCCACCGGTGTCGCGGCTGCGGCTGCCATCCACTCGGTAGAAGCGCTCGGTGAGCCGCGGCAGATGCTCGCGGGCGATGCCCTGGCCGGTGTCGCTGACCAGGATCTCACCGGATCCGTCCGGCAGCAGCGCAAAGCTGAGTTCGATGCGCCCGCCGTCAGGTGTGTAGCGCACGGCGTTGTTGGCAAGATTGGCGACGGCACTGAGCAGCTCCGCCTCCACCCCGGCCAGCTCGGCCGCCGGCCCGCTGTGCAGCACCAGCTCGTGGCGGCCGTTGGAAAGCGCGGACGCATCGTTGAGCACGCGCTGCAGCAGTGACTGCGCTCCCACCCAGCGGTCGGCATTCGGACGCGGGCTGCCCTCCAGCTGCGCCAGCGTGAGCAGGTCGCTCACCAGCGCCTGCATGCGCTGGGTCTGCTGCGTCATCAGGCTGAGCACGCGCTTGCGCTCCGGCTCCGTCAGCGGGAGTGAGGCCATGGTCTCGATGAAGCCGGCCAGCACCGTGAGCGGTGTGCGGATCTCATGGGAGACATTGGCCACGAAGTCCCGGCGCATGGTCTCGGCGCGCTCGCGCTCGGTGATGTCCTGCGTCAGCACGAGGCGCATGCCATCGCCATAGGCCCGCACCACGACGGCCAGCGTGAGCCGCCCCCGCACATGCGAGAGCACCAGCGGCTGCTGGTAGTCCCCCGACTGCAGCAGCGCCACAAAGGCGGGGAAACGCACGAGGTTGGTCACGCGCTGGTCGCGATCGCGCTGCGGGTCCAGCGAGAAGTGATCCGCCGCCACGCGGTTGCACCAGCGGATGTGGTCGTCGGCATCGAGCATCAGCACGCCGTTGGGCGAGGCCTCGATGGCGGAGAGGAACTGCAGCAGCTCCTGCCGCTCGCGCTCGATGGCACGGTCACGGTCGCGCACGGCGCGCTCCACGCGATACGCCAGCTCGCCCCACAGCCCGCGGTCGCGCGGTGCGGCGCCTGCGAGCGCACCGCGCAGCCATTGCATCAGCCGATGAGCCCGCAGCGAATCCACCGTGAACAGGGCCGCCACGCCGATCAGCGACCCGAGCAGCGGTGGCAGCCACGGCCACTGCGGCCACCAGCCGCCGATCCACCAGGCCAGCCCGGCGCCCAGCAGCACGGCCAGCGCCGCCAGCACGGCACGGGGCAGCATCCAGGTCATGTCAGCGATGCAGAGGCCACCGCCACCTGCTGGGTCAGCCGGTATCCCGCGCCCCGCACCGTCTCGATCATGCGCTGGCACTGCACCTTCTCGAGGGCCTCGCGCAGGCGCTTGACGTGCACGTCCACGGTACGCTCCTCGATGAAGACGTGATCGCCCCAGACGCGGTCCAGCAGCTGCGAGCGGCTGTGCACGCGCTCGGGGTGCGTCATGAAGAAGTGCAGCAGGCGGAATTCCGTCGGGCCCAGCTTCACCTCCACGCCCTCGCGGCTCACGCGGCGGGTGCCGGGATCAAGGCTCAGCGCGCCCACCTCGACCACCGAGTCCAGCGCCTCGGGCGCCTTGCGGCGCAGCACCGCGCGGATGCGGGCCAGGAGCTCGTTGGTGGAGAAGGGCTTGGTGAGGTAGTCATCGGCGCCGGCATCGAGGCCGGAGACCTTGTCGCTCTCCTCCGCGCGTGCCGTCAGCATGATGATCGGCAGTTCCTTTGTGCGGGCGGCCGAACGCCACTGGCGGGCGAGGCCGAGGCCGGACTGCCCCGGCAGCATCCAGTCCAGCACGACGAGGTCGGGCAGGACGCGGTCGACCTCGAGCTGCGCCTGATCGGCACTGCCCGCCAGGGTCACCTCGAAGCCCGCATGACGCAGGTTGATGGAAATCAGTTCGGCGATCGCGCCTTCGTCCTCGACGACAAGAATGCGGCTCATGTTTCGTGCTCCGTCGATGGGGTCAGGGCTTGACCATGGTGGCCACGGCATCCGGCGTGTTGTGGCGCACGTCGGTCCCCTTCACCACGTAGATGATCACTTCGGCGAGATTCTTGGCGTGGTCGCCCACGCGCTCGATGGCCTTGGCCACGAAGATGAGGTCGATGCTGGCCGAGATGGTGCGCGGGTCTTCCATCATGTAGGTGATCAGCTTGCGCATCAGGCCGTCGAACTCCTTGTCGATGGCGTCATCCTGCTTCAACACTTCCAGGGCACGATCCACATCCAGACGCGCAAATGCGTCCAGCGCCTTGCGCAGCTGGGCCGTGGCGAGCTCGGCCTCGAAGCTCAGGTCGGACATCGGCAGGCGCAGGCGGCTGGACACGCCTTCGTTCATGAGGCGCTGCACGGTGCGCGCCACACGGGCCGCCTCGTCGCCCACGCGCTCGAGGTTGGCGATGGTCTTGGAGACGGCGATCAGCAGGCGCAGGTCCCGTGCCGTGGGTTGGCGCCGCGCGATGATGCTCGAGAGGTCGCGGTCGATCTCGACCTCCATCGCGTTCACGCGCTCCTCGGTCTTCAGCACCGTGGCGGCGAGCTCCGCGCTGAAATTGATCAGGGCCTCGACCGACTGCGCCACCTGCGCCTCGACCAGGCCACCCATTTCCAGCACGCGGGTCGAAATGCCGCTCAGCTCGGCATCGAACTGGGTGGAGAGATGCTTGTCACTCATTCTTTTGCTCCTTGCGGAGACCCCCGCTCAGCCGGGCGGCCTCCATTGATTTCCCCGGCGCGGGCCCGGCCCGTTCCGGCACATCCTCCGGGGCGGCCTCAGCCGAAGCGCCCGGTGATGTAGTCCTCCGTATCCTTGCGCTTGGGCTTCATGAACAGCTCGGCCGTCGGGCCGAACTCGATCAGGTCGCCCAGGTACATGTAGGCCGTGTAGTCCGAGCAGCGGGCGGCCTGCTGCATGTTGTGGGTCACGATGGCCACCGTGTAGTCGGTCTTGAGCTCGTGGATCAGCTCCTCGATCTTGCCGGTGGAGATGGGGTCCAGCGCCGAGCAGGGCTCGTCCAGCAGCAGCACCTCGGGCTTGATGGCGATGCCGCGGGCGATGCACAGACGCTGCTGCTGACCGCCGGACAGGCCGGAACCGCTCTGGTTGAGCTTGTCCTTGACCTCGTTCCACAGCGCGGCCTTCTTCAGGGCCCACTCCACGCGCTCGTCCATCTCCACGCGCGGCAGCGTCTCGAAGAGGCGCACGCCAAAGGCGATGTTGTCGTAGATGGACATGGGGAACGGCGTGGGCTTCTGGAAGACCATGCCGACCTTGGCCCGGATCAGCGAGACGTCCTCGCCGCTGGAGAGGATGTCATTGCCGTCCAGCAAGATCTGACCCTCCGCGCGCTGCTCGGGGTAGAGCTCGAACATGCGGTTCAGCGTGCGCAGCAGCGTGGACTTGCCGCAGCCCGACGGCCCGATGAAGGCGGTGACCTTCTTCTCCGGGATGTCCAGGTTGATGTTCTTGAGGGCGTGGAAGTTGCCGTAGAAGAAGTTCAGATTGCGCACCGACAGCTTGGCACGCTCGGTGACGGGCATTTCGACCTTGGTATCCATGACTCTCTCGCTTCAGTGCTTTTTCTTGAACAGGACGCGCGCCAGGATGTTCAGCGCGAGGACGCCCATGGTGATGAGGAAGACGCCCGCCCACGCCAGCTTCTGCCAGTTCTCGTAGGGGCTCATGGCGAACTTGAAGATGGTGACCGGCAGGCTGGCCATCGGCTCGCCGAGGGACGAGGTCCAGAACTGGTTGGACAGGGCCGTGAACAGCAGCGGCGCGGTCTCGCCCGAAATGCGGGCCAGGGCCAGCAGCACGCCGGTGATGACGCCGGCACGGGCCGACTTGAGCGTCACCGACAGGATGACCTTCCACTTCGGCGTGCCGAGCGCATAGGCCGCCTCACGCAGCGCGTTGGGCACCAGGCTCAGCATGTTCTCGGTTGTGCGGATCACCACCGGGATCACGATCAGGGCCAGGGCCAGCACGCCGGCCAGGCCCGAGAAGGTCTTCATGCGCGACACGACCACCGCATAGACGAACAGGCCGATGACGATGGACGGCGCGGACAGCAGGATGTCGTTGATGAAGCGCACGGCGGAGCCCAGGCGGGTCTTCTGGCCGTACTCGGCCAGGTAGACGCCCGCCATGATGCCGATGGGCGTGCCCAGCAGCGTGGCCAGGCCCACCATGGTGATGGAGCCGAAGATGGCGTTGGCCAGGCCGCCGACCTCCGCCTGCGGCGGCGGCGTCATCTCGGTGAAGGTGGCCCAGTTGAGGCCGTCGATGCCGAGGCGCACGGTCTCGAACAGGATCCAGATCAGCCAGAAGACCCCAAAGGCCATGGCCGCGAGGGACAGGGTCAGGGCGATGGCATTGGTGCGCTTGCGGCGCGCGTGGTGGCGCAGGCGCTTGGAGTCCATCGACGGGGCGACGGTGGTGTTCATGCGCGGGCTCCTTCGCTCTTCTTCAGGCGGCTCAGCAGGATCTTCGAGAAGCTCAGCACCACGAAGGTGATGAAGAACAGCACGAGGCCCAGGTAGATCAGCGAGGCCTGGTGCAGGCCCTCGCCGGCTTCGGCGAACTCGTTGGCCAGGGCCGAGGTGATGCTGTTGGCGGCCTCAAAGATGGAGGGCGAGTTCAGCTGGTTCATGTTGCCGATCACGAAGGTGACGGCCATGGTCTCGCCCAGGGCACGGCCCAGGCCCAGCATGACGCCGCCGACGACACCGGTCTTGGTGAAGGGCAGCACGACCTTCCACACCACTTCCCAGGTCGTGGCGCCGAGGCCGTAGGCGGATTCCTTCAGCATCGGGGGCGTGACCTCGAAGACGTCGCGCATGACCGAGGCGATGAAGGGAATGATCATGATGGCCAGGATGATGCCGGCCGACAGGATGCCGATGCCCACGGGCGGGCCGGTGAACAGCGCCCCGATGTAAGGGACGCCGTCGAACAACTTCTGCAGCGGCTGCTGCACGAAGGTCGAGAGGATCGGGCCGAAGACCAACAGGCCCCACATGCCGTACACGATGGACGGCACCGCGGCCAGCAGCTCCACCGCGATGCCCAGCGGGCCACGCAGCCAGCTGGGGGACAGCTCGGTGAGGAAGATCGCGATGCCGAAGCTCACCGGCACGGCGATCAGCAGCGCGATGAACGAGGTCATCAGCGTGCCGTAGATCATCACGAGACCGCCGAACTTCTCCTGCACGGGGTCCCAGTCCTTGCTGACCAGGAAGCCGAGGCCGAACTCCCGGATGGCGGGCATCGCGCCCAGCAGCAGGGACAGCAGGATGCCGGCCAGCAGCGCCAGCGTCAGCCAGGCGGCGCCCTGCGCGAGGCCGGCGAAGAGCGCGTCGGCCCAGGGCAGCGTGCGGCGGCGCTCGGGCGGCTGGCCCTGCGGCAGCACCTTCTTGCGCGCGCGGTCCGCGTCGTTGGAGTCGGTCATAGGGGGTGTCAGTACGGCGGCCATGGAATCCTCCACGATACGGTGCTTTGGGCAGCTCAGGCGCATTCAGTTGATGAACAGATGCCCCGGCGCCAGGATGCAGCGTCGGGGCATGGGTCGCATGGCTGCTCTTCTTGAGTGCTTACTTGAGGCTGATCGACTTGCCGGCAGCGTCCTTGATCTGGTCGGCCCACTGCTTGCGGATCAGGTCCTTGACGGAGGTGGGCAGCGGCACGTAGTCGAGGTCGTCGGCCATCTTGTCGCCCTGGTTGTAGGCCCAGTCGAAGAACTTCAGGCTGGCGGCGGCCGCGGCGGGCTTGTCCTGCACCTTGTGCATCAGGATGAAGGTGGCGCCGGTGATCGGCCAGCTGTCCTTGCCGGCCTGCTCGGTCAGCACCTGGTAGAAGCTCTTGTTCCACTCGGCACCGGCGGCGGCGGCCTTGAAGGCGTCATCGCTCGGCGAGACATAGGCACCGGCGGCGTTCTTCAGCTGCACGAAGGCCATCTTGTTCTGCTTGGCGTAGGCGTACTCCACATAGCCGATGGAGTTGGGCAGGCGCATCACGAAGGCCGACACGCCCTCGTTGCCCTTGCCACCGGTGCCCGTCGGCCAGTTCACGGCCGTGCCCTCGCCCACCTTGCTCTTCCACTCGGCGTTGACCTTGGAGAGGTAGTTGGTGAACAGGAAGCTGGTGCCGGAGCCGTCGGCGCGGCGCACCGGGGCGATGGTGGCGTCAGGCAGGGCCACGCCGGGGTTCAGCGCGGCGATGGCGGCATCGTTCCACTTGCTGATCTTGCCGAGGTAGATGTCACCCAGCACGGCGCCGGTGAGCTTCAGCTGGCCGGCGGCCACGCCCTTGATGTTGACCACGGGCACCACGCCACCGATGACGGTGGGGAACTGCACCAGGCCGTCCTTGGCCAGCTCGTCGTCCTTCAGCGGCGCATCGGAGGCACCGAAGTCGACCGTCTTGGCCTTGATCTGGCGGATGCCTGCACCGGAACCCACCGACTGGTAGTTGATGCGGGCGCCATTGGCCTTGTGATAGGCGTCGGCCCACTTGGCGTAGATGGGCGCCGGGAAGGAGGCGCCGGCGCCGGTGACATCCTGTGCCTGAGCCAGGCCGCAGGCGGCGGCGAATGCAGTCATCAGGAGGCCGGTGCGGATCAGCTTGTTCGTCATGTCAGTCCTATCGCGTTTCGGGTTGTTGAGCGATGAACGGAATGCTATGACCAGTCTGTGACGGGTGCGTGACACACATGACAAGCGGTGTCGCCCCTGCTGGACGGGTCCACCGAATTGTCATGCGGCGTTCACGGGATTGTCACGCGGTCTGCCTACGCTGCCGGCATCGCTCACAACCGCCACGCGGAGACCCCGACATGACTCCTCTGAACCGCATCCTCGCGCTCAGCGCCACCCTGTTCGGCCTGGTGGCCTGCGCCACGGCGCCCGCGCCCGCCCCGCTGGCCGACACCCTCGGCCGCGACCCGCAGCTGAGCACCTTCAACCGCCTGGTCGTGCAGGCCGGCCTCCAGGACGAGCTTCGCGCCGCCGGCCCCCTGACCGTCTTCGCCCCTTCTGACGAGGCTTTCAAGGCCCTGCCGCCCGCCACGCTGGACAAGCTCAGTCAGGACAAGGAGCAGCTCAAGGCCGTCCTGCATCTGCACATGCTGGCGAGCAAGCTGCCTGCCGCCGAGGTGAAGAACAGCAGCCCCAAGAGCCTGCAGGGCAGCGCCCTGGCCCTCGCCCGTGCCGGCGAGTTCGTGACGGTGGAAGATGCCGTGGTCCAGCGGGCCGACATCGGTGCCACCAATGGCGTGGCCCATGTGATCGACCGCGTGCTGCTGCCGGCCAAGAAGTAAGCCGGTCGCCGGCGCCTCGGCCGGCCCGCTTCTACACCATGCACCCATGCAAAAGGGCGCCCCCAGCGGGCGCCCTTTTCATTTGTGCCTTCTTGCGGATCAGGCGCGGACGGTGGCGGCCATGCGCTCGGCGCAGGACTGCGCCAGCGCGGCATCGCTGGCCTCGACCATCACGCGCAGCAGCGGCTCGGTGCCCGAGGCGCGGATGAGCACGCGGCCGCGATCGCCCAGCTCGGCCGTGACTTCGGCCTGGACACGTGCCAGCTCGGCATTGCCCTTCCAGTCCTGGCCGGGCTGCATGCGCACATTGATCAGCGTCTGCGGGAACAGGGTGACGCCTTCGAGCTGCTGCGCCAGACTCTTGCCCGTGCGGCAGATGGCCGACAGCACCAGCAGCGCACTGACCATGCCGTCTCCGGTGGTGTGCTTGTCCAGGGCCAGCAGGTGGCCGGAGCCCTCACCGCCCAGCTGCCAGCCGCGGGCGATCAGCTCTTCCAGCACGTAGCGGTCACCGACCTTGGCGCGGACGAAGTCGACATCACGTTTCTTCAGCGCCAGCTCGACGGCCATATTGGTCATCAGCGTGCCCACGGCACCCGGCACGCGCTGGCCCTGGGCCAGGCGGTCCGCCACCATGACGTAGAGCAGCTCGTCGCCGTTGTAGAGGCGCCCCTCGGCGTCGACGAACTGCAGGCGGTCGGCATCACCGTCCAAGGCGATGCCGTAGTGCGCGCCGTGCTCCTTGACGGCCTTCACGATCGCTTCCGGGGAGGTCGCGCCAACGCCCGCATTGATGTTCAGCCCGTCCGGGCTGCAGCCGATGGAGATGACCTCGGCCCCGAGCTCGTGCAGCACGTCCGGCGCGACGTGGTAGGCCGCACCGTGGGCGGCATCCACCACGAGCTTGAGCCCGCGCAGGCTCAGGTCCTGGCTGAAGGAGGCCTTGCAGAACTCGATGTAGCGACCACGGGCATCCTGCAGACGGCGGGCGCGGCCCAGGCTGGCGGAGTCCACCCAGGCGGCGGGTTCTTCCAGCGCCTGCTCGACGGCGATCTCCCAGGCGTCCGGCAGCTTCTCTCCCTTGGCGGAGAAGAACTTGATGCCGTTGTCCGCGAAGGGGTTGTGCGAGGCGGAGATCACCACGCCCAGGTCCTGGCGCAGGGCGCGGGTCAGGTAGGCGACGCCGGGCGTCGGCAGCGGACCCGTGAGCCAGACATCGACGCCGGCCGAGGCGAAGCCGGCCTCCAGGGAGGACTCCAGCATGTAGCCGGAGATGCGGGTGTCCTTGCCGATCAGCACGCTGGGGCGTGCCGCGCCATTGCGGCGCAGCACCTTGCCCACGGCATGGCCCAGGCGGAGCATGAAGTCCGGCGTGATCGGCGATTGGCCGACGGTTCCGCGAATGCCGTCGGTCCCGAAATAGCTGCGGCTCATTGCGAGCGTCCTCCGAATTTTGAATCGCTGGCATTCTCGCCGATGAAGTCGCCCCCGATGCCGGCGCCTCCCCCTGCCCCCCACACCTGCAGGGCGTCGACCGTGGCCGCCACGTCATGCACGCGCAGAATGCGCGCGCCGTGAGCCAGCGCCAGCAAGGCCGCCGCCAGGCTGCCGGGCAGCCGCTGATCGACGGTGCGGCCCGTCACCGCGCCAATGGCGGATTTGCGCGACAGACCCGCCAGCAAGGGATAGCCCAGCGCCTCGAGTTCGCCCTGGCGGCGCAGCAGCTCGAAGTTCTGCTCGACGGTCTTGGCAAAACCGTAGCCCGGGTCCAGCACGAGGCGATCCGCGGCGACTCCCCTTGCCCGCAGCACGCCTGCCCGCTCGCCCAGGAAGTGCGCGACCTCCTGCACGACATCTCCATAGTCCGTCAGGGACTGCATGCTGCCCGGGTCCCCGCGCATGTGCATGAGGCAGGCACCGAGCTGCGGGTGCGCCAGCATCACGTCCTCGGCGCCCGGGTCACGCAAGGCCTGGATGTCGTTGAGGATGTCCGCACCAAGATCAGCCGCCCGCTGCATGACCGCGGCCTTGCAGGTGTCGATGGACACGGGCACCCCGAGGCTCAGGGCCCCGCGCAGCACGCCTTCGATGCGCGCCCATTCGTCATCCGCGCTCAGGCGCGGCGCCCCGGGACGGCTGGACTCGCCGCCAATGTCCAGGATGTCCGCGCCCTCCTTGAGCAGCCGCTCGCAATGCGCCAGCCCGGCCGCAGGCCCGGCATGCTGGCCCCCATCGGAGAAGGAATCGGGCGTCAGATTGACGATGCCCATGACCTGCGGGCGCCGCAGGTCGATGCGAAAACGGGTGGTCTGCCAGACGGGCGGGCGAATGGACATGGGGCGGTCTTTTGAGAGCGGCCAACGCTTGGGTAACCCCTGAAAGCGTCGGTGACAAAGAAAAAGGCCCGTCTCGACGAGACAGGCCTTGGACCTCAGCGCAGGGGCTCAGGCCGCTGCGGGAGCACCGTCGGTGCTGACGGCCGGCGTGCCGCCACTGCTGGGGCCGCTGCTGGGATTGCTCGGGGCCTCGCCGGGGCCGCGAGGCGGCTTGCCGGCCATGATGTCCAGCACCTGGTCGCGGTCGATGGTTTCCCACTTCATCAGCGCAGCCGTCATGGCCTCGACCTTGTCGCGGTTGTCCTCGAGGATCTTCTGCGCCACGGCGTACTGCTGGTCGAGGATACGGCGCATCTCGCCGTCGACCTTCTGCTGCGTGTTCTCGCTGATGTTGGCGGTCTTGGTCATGTTGCGACCGAGGAAGACCTCGCCCTCGTTCTCGGCGTAGACCATCGGGCCCAGCAGTTCGCTCATGCCGTAGCGGGTGACCATGTCACGGGCAATGCGGGTGGCACGCTCGTAGTCATTGGACGCACCGGTGGAGATGTCCTTGACGAACAGGTCCTCGGCAATGCGGCCCCCGAAGAGGATGCTGATCTCGTTGAGCATCTGCTTGTAGTAGCGGCTGTACTGGTCACGCTCCGGCAGCTGCCAGGTCACGCCCAGGGCGCGGCCGCGCGGCATGATGGTGACCTTGTGCACCGGGTCCGTGCCCGGCAGGCACTCCGCCACGATGGCATGGCCGGACTCGTGGTAGGCGGTCGCCCGCTTCTCCTCTTCCGTCATGACCATGCTCTTGCGCTCGGGGCCCATGTAGAGCTTGTCCTTGGCGCGCTCGAAGTCGATCATCTCGACGGTGCGGGCATTGCGGCGGGCGGCAAACAGCGCGGCCTCGTTGACGAGGTTGGCGAGGTCCGCACCGCTCATGCCCGGCGTGCCGCGGGCCAGGATCGACGCATTGACGTCCTGCCCGATCGGCACCTTGCGCATGTGCACGTTGAGGATCTGCTCACGGCCACGGATGTCCGGCAGGGTCACGTAGACCTGGCGGTCGAAGCGGCCGGGACGCAGCAGGGCCGGGTCCAGGATGTCCGGGCGGTTGGTGGCCGCGATCACGATGACACCCAGGTTGGTGTCGAAGCCGTCCATCTCGACCAGCATCTGGTTGAGGGTCTGCTCGCGCTCGTCATTGCCACCGCCCAGGCCGGCACCGCGATGGCGGCCGACGGCGTCGATTTCATCGATGAAGATGATGCAGGGCGCGCTCTTCTTGGCCTGCTCGAACATGTCGCGCACACGGGCCGCCCCCACACCGACGAACATCTCGACGAAGTCGGAGCCCGAAATCGTGAAGAACGGCACCTTCGCCTCGCCCGCAATGGACTTGGCCAGCAGCGTCTTGCCAGTGCCCGGCGGGCCGACCATCAGCACGCCGCGGGGAATGCGGCCGCCGAGCTTCTGGAACTTCTGGGGATCCTTGAGGAAGTCCACCAGTTCCTTGACCTCTTCCTTGGCCTCGTCGCAACCGGCGACATCCGCAAAGGTGATGGTGTTGTTGGCTTCATCCAGCATGCGGGCCTTGGACTTGCCAAAGCTGAACGCACCGCCCTTGCCACCCCCCTGCATCTGGCGCATGAAGTAGATCCACACGCCGATGAGCAGGATCATCGGACCCCAGCTGATCAGCAGGGTCTGCAGGACGGAGGGCTCGTCATCGGCCTTGCCGACCACCTGCACGCCGTACTTCATCAGGTCATCGACCATGAAGACGTGGGGCGGCTGGACGAGGTTGTAGGCCACGCCATCGGACGGCGTGACACGCAACATCCGGTTCTGGACTTCGACCCGCTTGATCTTGCCGGCCTTGGCATCGTCCATGAACTGGGTGTAGCTCACGGCGTCGACAGGGCGCTGCTTGTCGAACTGCTTGAACACGGTGAACAGCACCAAGGCGATCACCAGCCAAACAGCTACCTTCGAGAACCACTGATTGTTCACCGCGACTCCTTATTCCATTCCACACGCCGCAGGGAGCGGCTGATGCACGGCATATGGGGTTGATTCTATTGCAGTCAAGAGCTGCATCCTGATTGTCAAAACCTTGCCGCGCGATAGGCAAAAGTCGCGCAGAGCCGTTTGACGTGACGCCGGCTTGACCTACTTCAAGCCCATGCCGACCAGAAAGGTCTCGGCCGACCGGAACCGCGAGGCCTTGGGCTTGACCGCCTTCACCTTCTTGAACGACTTCCGGAACAGCTCCACCAGCTGGTTGTAGCCGCTGCCGTGGAAGACCTTCGCCACCAGCGCGCCTTCGGGCTTCAGATGGTGCTGGGAGAAGTCGATGGCCAGCTCGATCAGGTGCTCGATGCGCGCGGCGTCGGTGATCTCGATGCCCGACAGGTTGGGCGCCATGTCCGACACCACCACGTCCACCGGCTTGCCGTCCAGCGCAGCCTCCAGCTGGTGCAGGACGGTCTCCTCGCGGAAATCGCCCTGGATGAAGTGCACCCCCTCGACGGGCTCGAACTCCAGCAGGTCCAGCGCGATGATGGTGCCGTTGAGCTCCCCCACCGCCGCGCCGCCGGTGCCGGCCAGCTTCGGGGCGAACTTGCGGCGCAGGTACTGGCTCCAGGCGCCCGGCGAGGCCCCCAGGTCCACGACGACCTGCCCAGGCTTGATCAGCCGCAGTTCCTCGTCGATTTCCTTGAGCTTGTAGGCCGCCCGGGAGCGGTAGCCCTCCTTCTGGGCCAGCCGCACATAGGGGTCGTTGACGTGGTCATTGAGCCACGCCTTGTTGATCTTCTTGCTTTTGCTGTCGATTTTCATGATTTGGAGCGTCTGGCCCGATAATACGGCCATGCCTGCGATTCAACTGACCCCTGCCCAGCGCAAGGAAAAACGTGCCGACGCCCACCATCTCGACCCCGTCGTGATGATTGGCGCCGATGGACTCACGCCCGCCGTCGTGAAAGAAACCGACCACGCCCTGAAGGCCCATGGCCTCATCAAGGTGCGCGTCATGTCGGATGACCGCGAGATGCGCGGCGCCATTCTCGAGCAACTCGCTGACGAGCTCGATGCCGCGCCCATCCAGCATATCGGCAAGCTGCTGATCCTGTGGCGCCCCATCCCCGAGAAGGAGCGCAACGAGCGCGAGGGTGGCATGCCCGCGCCCAAGGTGGTGAAGATCGTCAAGTTCTCGAAGAACGGGAACAGCCGCCCCACCATCAAGAAGGTCGAGCTGCTGGGCAACCAGCGCGTGGCCCAGGGCGGCGAGATCAAGCGTGCCAAGCCCAAGCAGCGCAGCGTGAAGAAGCGCGTCGCCGACTGAGCGCCACCGGCCCTGGCCGACCGGGACCGCCGCCTTCGGGCGCCGGTCCTTTTTTCATGCCCGAGGCCGCCTCAGTGCCGACTGGTCCGCCAGGCCAGGCCCAGCACCAGCAAGGCCTTGAGCGCGAAGATGCCGGACGAGATGCCATGCAGCGCTCCGAAACTGAGCGCCCCCTGCCCTGCCCGTGCCTCGGCCATCAGCGGCTGCAGCCCGTAGTAGCCCAGCACCACGCAGAACAGTGCGCCCAGCGGCAACAGCAGCTCGGGCGTCGTGATGCGGGCCGACTCGGCGTCTCGCTGCAGCCGGCGCTCCATCATCACCAGCAGCAGACCCAGCGCCAGGCCGACCCGCGCATCCAGCTCGAACAGCCGGGTGACGTAGCGCCCCGCTTCCGGCCGCGCCAGCACGCCGAACGCCGTCGGTGCAGCCACACCGGCCACGCACAGAAGAAAGCCGCCCCACAGGGCGGCCAGCAAAGCCCGAACACGCATCAGCATCGCAGTCGTTCCTAGAAGCGAGGACCCTTAAACGACCTCAGCCTCCCCAGCGAAGGCCGGGGATCCGGCTCTGCCGGGCCCTCGGCCTTGCCCCCTCGAGGGGGCCGGCGCAGCCGGTAGGGGGTGGTCAGACATACCGGACTTCGACGATCTCGTAACGCTTCACGCCGCCCGGTGCATGCACCTCGGCCACGTCACCGGCTTCCTTGCCGATCAGCGCACGGGCGATGGGCGAGGAAATCGAAATCAGGCCCAGCTTCAGGTCGGCCTCGTCGTCACCGACGATCTGGTAGGTGACCTCGTTGCCGGTGGCTTCCTCTTCCAGGTCCACCGTGGTGCCAAAGACGACCTTGCCGCCGGCATCCACCTCGGAGGGGTCGATGACCTGGGCCGCGGCGAGCTTGCCCTCGATCTCCAGGATGCGGCCTTCGATGAAGCCTTGCTTGTCCTTGGCCGCTTCGTACTCGGCGTTCTCGGACAGGTCGCCCTGGGCCCGCGCTTCGGAGATGGCGTTGATCACGGCATGGCGCTCGACCGTCTTGAGTCGATGCAGTTCTTCCTTCAGCTTTTCAGAGCCGCGCTTGGTCAGAGGGATCGTGGCCATACATAGAACCTTGATAGACAAAACAAGACCGCCGCAGAGACTCGCAATCGAGCCGCGGCGGCGGTTTTTGGGGCCGGACCGGACCCCGGGATATCGGGGGCTGTCCGGCAGGACTGAAGTTTAGTTCAGTTCGGCGTGCAGTTCCTGCAGGGATTGCACGAGCAGGCCGTCCTTGTGCTTCATACCCTCCACGGCGGCTTCGCAGCCGGCCATGGTGGTGTAGTAGGTCACACGGTTGGCCAGGGCGGCCTGGCGGATGTGACGGCTGTCGACAATCGCGGCGCGGGTCTCGTCCACCGTCGTGAAGACCAGCTGGATGTCGCCACCCTTGATCATGTCCACGATGTGCGGGCGGCCGTCCTTGACCTTGTTCACCACCTGCACCGGCACGCCGGCCTCGCTGATGGCGGCGGCGGTGCCCTTGGTGGCCACGACGCCGAAGCCCAGGGCCTGGAGGTCGCGGGCCACGGCAACGGCGCGGGCCTTGTCGTTGTTCTTCACCGTGATCAGCACATTGCCCTGGCGCGGCAGGCGGCTGCCGGCGCCGAGCTGGCTCTTGAGCATGGCCTCACCAAAGGTGCGGCCAGCGCCCATGACTTCACCCGTCGAACGCATTTCCGGGCTGAGGATGGGATCCACGCCAGGGAATTTGTTGAAGGGGAAGACGGCCTCCTTGACGCTGAAGTACGGCGGCACGACCTCGTGCGGCACTTCGCCCTTGCGATCCTTCTGCTGGGCCAGCTTCTGGCCGGCCATGCAGCGGGCCGCCACCTTGGCGAGCTGCTGCCCCGTGGCCTTCGAGACGAAGGGCACGGTGCGGGACGCACGGGGGTTCACTTCCAGCACGTAGACCTGGTTGTCGGCCAGTCCCTTGCTGACGTCACCCTGGATGGCGAACTGCACGTTCATCAGGCCGACGACCTTCAGCGCGCGAGCCATGGCGGCCGTCTGGCGGCGCAGCTCGTCCTGCAGATCGGCGGACAGCGTGTAGGGCGGCAGCGAGCAGGCGGAGTCACCCGAGTGGATGCCCGCGGCCTCCACGTGCTCCATGATCCCGCCGATCATCACGGCTTCACCGTCGGAGATGCAGTCCACGTCGACCTCGACGGCGTCCTGCAGGAAGTGGTCCAGCAGCACGGGGGACTTGTCGGAGACGCGCACCGCCTCGCGCATGTAGCGCTCGAGGTCCTTGTCACCGTGCACGATCTCCATCGCACGGCCGCCCAGCACATAGCTCGGGCGCACCACCAGCGGGTAGCCGATCTCCTGGGCCAGCACGACGGCTTCGTCCTCGCTGCGTGCCGTGCGGTTGGGCGGCTGCTTCAGGCCCAGCTCGTGCAGCAGCTTCTGGAAGCGCTCGCGGTCCTCGGCGATGTCGATGGAATCCGGCGAGGTGCCGATGATGGGCACGCCGTTGGCTTCCAGGTCCAGCGCCAGCTTCAGCGGGGTCTGGCCGCCGTACTGCACGATCACGCCGACGGGCTTTTCCTTGTCGACGATCTCCAGCACGTCTTCCAGCGTGACCGGCTCGAAGTAGAGGCGGTCCGAGGTGTCGTAGTCGGTCGATACCGTTTCGGGATTGCAGTTGACCATGATGGTCTCGTAGCCGTCCTCGCGCATGGCGAGGGCAGCGTGGACGCAGCAGTAGTCGAACTCGATGCCCTGGCCGATGCGGTTCGGGCCACCGCCCAGCACCATGATCTTCTTCTTGTCCGTCGGCGCGGCCTCGCACTCCTCGTCATAGGTGGAATACATGTAGGCGGTCTGCGTCTCGAACTCGGCCGCGCAGGTGTCCACACGCTTGTAGACCGGGCGGATGCCCTGGGCATGGCGCGTGCGGCGCACCTCGTGCTGGTTCGTGCCGAGCAGCTTGGCGATGCGCTTGTCGGAGAAGCCCTTCTGCTTCAGGAAGCGCAGCTCGTCCTTGCTCAACGAAGCCAGCGCGCGACCCTTGAGACTCTGCTCGATCCGGATCAGCTGCTCGATCTGCGCCAGGAACCACGGGTCCACGGCGGTCTCGTCGAACACTTCCTCGAGGCTCATGCCGATGCGGAAGGCGTCGGCCAGGAAGAGGATGCGCTCAGGGCCGGGCTCGCCGATCTCCTGCACGATCTCCTCGCGGTCGGTCGAGCGCTCGGTCAGGCCGTCGATGCCGGTCTCGAGGCCACGCAGGGCCTTCTGGAACGACTCCTGGAAGCTGCGGCCCATGGCCATCACCTCACCGACCGACTTCATCTGCGTGGTCAGGTGCGAGTCGGCCATCGGGAACTTCTCGAAGGCGAAGCGCGGGATCTTGGTGACGACGTAGTCGATCGAGGGCTCGAAGGACGCCGGGGTCGCGCCACCGGTGATGTCGTTCTTCAGCTCGTCGAGCGTGTAGCCCACGGCCAGCTTGGCCGCGACCTTGGCGATCGGGAAACCCGTGGCCTTGGAGGCCAGGGCCGACGAACGCGAGACACGCGGGTTCATCTCGATCACGATCATGCGACCGTTCTTGGGGTTGATCGAGAACTGCACGTTCGAGCCGCCGGTGTCCACGCCGATCTCGCGCAGGATGGCGATGGAGGCGTTGCGCAGCAGCTGGTATTCCTTGTCGGTCAGCGTCTGGGCCGGGGCCACGGTGATGGAGTCACCGGTGTGGATGCCCATCGGGTCCAGGTTCTCGATCGAGCACACGATGATGCAGTTGTCCGCCTTGTCGCGGACCACTTCCATCTCGTACTCCTTCCAGCCGATCAGCGATTCCTCGATGAGCAGCTCGTTGGTCGGCGAGAGGTCGAGACCGCGCTTGCAGATTTCCTCGAACTCCTCGGGGTTGTAGGCGATGCCGCCGCCGGTACCGCCCAGCGTGAAGCTGGGGCGGATCACCATCGGGAAGCCCGGGCCGCCGATCTCGGCCTGGATGCGCTTTTGCACCGCCCAGGCCTCTTCCATCGTGTGCGCGATGCCCGACTTGGCCGAGTCCAGGCCGATCTTGGTCATCGCGTCCTTGAACTTCAGGCGGTCCTCCGCCTTCTCGATGGCCTTCTCGTTCGCGCCGATCATTTCGACGTCGTACTTGGCCAGCACGCCGTGCTTGTGCAGGTCCAGGGCGCAGTTCAGCGCGGTCTGGCCGCCCATGGTCGGGAGGATCGCGTCCGGCCGCTCCTTGGCGATGATCTTCTCGACCACCTGCCACGTGATGGGCTCGATGTAGGTCACATCGGCCGTGTCCGGGTCGGTCATGATGGTCGCCGGATTGCTGTTGACCAGGATGACCTTGTAACCCTCTTCGCGCAGGGCCTTGCAGGCCTGGGCGCCGGAATAGTCGAATTCGCAGGCCTGGCCGATGATGATGGGGCCGGCGCCGATGATGAGGATGCTCTGGATGTCGCTGCGTTTTGCCATTGTTTGTTCTCCTTCTCTTCGGCTTTAGGCCTTGGCCATCAGACCGATGAACCGGTCGAACAGATAAGCGATGTCATGCGGGCCGGGGCTGGCTTCCGGGTGACCCTGGAAGCAGAAGGCGGGCTTGTCCGTGCGGGCCAGGCCTTGCAGCGTGCCGTCGAACAGGCTGATGTGCGTCGGGCGCAGGTTGGCCGGCAGCGTGGCGGCGTCCACCGCGAAGCCGTGGTTCTGGCTCGTGATGGAGACGCGCTGGTTGTCCAGGTCCTTCACGGGATGGTTGCCACCGTGGTGGCCGAACTTCATCTTGAAGGTCTTGGCACCGCTGGCCAGGGCCATGATCTGGTGACCCAGGCAGATGCCGAAGGTCGGGATGCCAGCCTCGATCAGCTGGCGGGCCGCGTCGATGGCGTAGGTGCAGGGCTCGGGATCGCCAGGGCCATTCGACAGGAACACGCCGTCCGGCTCGAGGTCGAAGACCGCGCTGGCGGGTGTCTCGGCCGGCACGACCGTGATCTTGCAGCCGCGCGAGGCGAGCATGCGCAGGATGTTGCGCTTCACGCCGAAGTCGTAGGCGACCACATGGAACTTGGGCGCCGTCTGCTCGCCGTAACCCTTGCCGAGCGTCCACTCGGTCTGGGTCCAGGTTTCACGCTCGGTGCGGGAGACGACCTTCGCCAGATCCTGGCCAGCCATGCTCGGCGCGGCCTTGGCACGGGCGATGGCGTCGGCAATGAGGGCGTCGGTGATGGCCTCACCGGGCTGGAGCGCCAGGATGCAGCCGTTCTGGGCACCGTGGGTGCGGAGCACGCGGGTCAGGCGGCGGGTGTCGAGGCCGGCGATGGCCACCGTGCCTTCATCCTTCAGGTACTGCTGCAGGCTGCGGGTCTTGCGGAAGTTCGAATCAAGGACGGGGACTTCCTTGATGATCAGGCCTGCGGCAAAGATCTTCTGGGCCTCGACATCCTCGTCGTTGACACCGTAGTTGCCGATGTGCGGATACGTCAGCGTGACGATCTGCCGGCAATAGCTGGGGTCGGTGAGGATTTCCTGGTAACCGGTGAGCGAGGTGTTGAACACCACTTCGCCGACGGTATGACCGGCAGCGCCGATCGAGGTGCCTTTGAAGACCGTGCCGTCTGCCAGGGCGAGGATCGCTGAAGGGGAGGAAAGCAGATCGGGCAGCACGGGATTCTCCGTTATTGTGCGCGCCCAGTTCTGCTCTGAAAAAGCCGCCACACACCAGTCGGTCTGAGGCGGCCTTGCTGGCCCAGGAAGCGTCCCTGACAGACGCCGCCTTCCGGCCTTGAATCCCTGATTTCGTGGGGAAACGGTTCGAGTTTCGCTGGGTGCGGTGGTGGTTGCGGGTAAACCTGCTAAGTATAACCGACCAGGGTATTTACCGAGCGAAGTTCCGCACAAAAAGTCCCGTCATCCGCGTGCCGGGCATTCGCCCGGCACGAAGGAAGGATTCAGGCCAGCGGCGAAGCCGACACGTCGGCGTTCGGCGGCGCCATTTCTGCCGCGCCCGCCCTCGACGCGCCGTCCGACGGGGCCGCCGGTGCCGGTGCACCCCCCTCCTCGCCAGGCTCCGCCGCCTGGCCTTCACGGTAGCGGCACACGAACGTCTTCTTCACGCGCTCCGACGTCAGCAGGTACCAGGTCCAGAGCCCCACGATGACCAGACCTCGAATCGCCTTCGCCAGTCCCCCCTTCGCCGCCACATCGGCGAGCACCGGCACGAGGGTGATCGCGAGGTGGTCCAGCAGCGAGAAGATGGCCGAGGCCCACATGAACACGAGCCAGATGCGGACGGCACTGCTGCGCCGCCTGAAGAACACCGTGGCCAGCAGCACCCAGCCGACCGCCTGGGCCAGCAGGCCCAGCAGCTCGACCAGCAGCAGCGGCGCCATGGCGGGGTGATAACGGGCGCCCCCGACGACGGTCAGCTGGTTCCACACGCCCTGGCCGTAGGCCGGCAGCACCTCCAGACCGTTCTGGACGATGAGGAAGCCGTTGACCAGGATGCCCAGCGCCATCAGGAGCAGCGGGCCGCCGAGCCCGGGCTCCGTGTAGCCGTTCAGGGTCGGCGCCGGCGCCGGATCCCATCGGTGCCAGCCCACGGCGAGCTTCACGAAAACGGCGAGCATCACGAGGGCCAGCAGCAGGACCGGCAGATTCAGCTGCCCCTGCGCGGCCTCGGGCGCCGTCGCGCTGGCGCTCGTCGGGTCACCCTTGTAGATCACATAGCCCACCAGCTTGCGGGCCTTCTCGATATCAGCCGCATAGGTGGCTGCATCCTGGGGCTCCACATGCCCGGCCAGCGAGCGGAAGTCATCCCGGATCAGCAGGCGGCGGCCCGCTCCCTGCACGGTGCGGCGCAAGGAGAAGGCGACGTCCTTGATCTCCTCCTGCTCGTCCCGGATGTCCCAGTGCTCCGGCAGCAGCACTTCCAGTTCATGCTGCAGCTCCTGGGGGTGCGTTAGCGCCAGGGGCGCATTGCGGATGGCCTCGCGCGGCGCCTGCAGCTGGCCGAGCACCTCCGGCACCTCCAGCGAGGCCTCGACCCGCGGGTGGCCGGCGGCCCGGGCGAAGAAGTTCTTCACCTGGTAGTGCTCCACCACCGTCAGCCGGCCGGCCTGGGGGGCGCCATCCTGCACCTCCATCGGCTGCGCCACGGCGATGCCGGGATAGGAGCGGGCGTAGTAGTTCAGGTAGCGCTTCTGCAGCTCGGCAGACGTGTCGGCGGCCAGGCTGGCGCGCATCTGTTCGGCACTCACGCCCTCCAGCGTCGTCGTCACGGTCATGCGTGCGGGCTCGGACAGCCCTGCGCTGGCGTCGATGCGCATGGCGACCCACCGCTTGTGCAGCATGGCCGCACCGGGTTCCACCGTGGTGAGATCCGTGCTGGCGGGGTCCACCAGCAGCGCCCGCTCGAAGTCGGGCTGCCCCAGCGAGTCCAGCGGGCCGGCCTGCGTGGCGCGGGTCGGATCAAGCCAGTAGGCACGTCCGCCGATGTCCGCCCGGACGATGACGTGATTGAAGACGCTGGGGCGCGGCAGCTGCCGCGCCAGCGTCCTGCGCTGCTGCGTATGAACCAGCGCGGCCTGCGCCTTCACCCCCAGCGCCTTGAGCAGCGCCAGCGTCAGCACCGTCTTGTCCTTGCAGTCGCCGAAACGCCGCTTGAACACGAGGTTCGGCGCGTTCGGCGCATGGGACCCTGCCCCAGCCTCCACGCCAAGGTAACGCACCTCGCGCTGCACGAGTCGAAGCGCCTCCGCCGTGCGCAGCTTGGGATCGGGGCCCAGGGCCGCGATGCGCTGCACCTCGGCCTGCAGCGCCGGCGAGAGCCCCTCCGGCACCCGGTACAGAGGCACGGCCCAGCGCGCCACGTCAGCCCAGCTGCCGAAATCGCCCCACTGCACCTGGGCGTAGGGGTCATACCAGCCGGGCGCATCCGGGCTCGGCTGCAATCCGCCCTGCCCCTGCCGGTGCCAGACGTATTCCTCCTGCCCCTCCACCCGCCGCTGCACGACCTCCGGGGCGCCGTTCAGGGACTTGATGTGCAGCGGGCGGCCGGCGGGCCACAGCAGACGCGCATGGACCCGCCCGACGGGGCTGCCCCACTGCAGATCAAAGGCGCCGAAGAAGCGGTCGCCGAACACCGGATTGCTGCCGCTGACGGTGTAGGCGTACTCGACGACATCGCCGACCCGCACATCGTCCAGGAAGGCATGAACGGACTTGCTGCCGTCGAAGATCAGGTAGTCGAGGTCCTTCTCGCGCTGGATCACCCGGAGCTCGAGGCCCGGCAGGCGCTCGATGCGCCGCCCGCCCCGGATCACGCTGACGGCGTGCAGCACCAGGCGCTCATAGGCCGGATCGAAGCGGAGCTCGACGTTCGCGATGCTCTCGACGCCCTTCTCGTTCAGCGCCTTCATGGCGAAGTGCCGGTAGAACTGGCGCTGCTGGCCGTCCACGCGCACCTGCGCATCCGACAGCAGGTAGTGCACGCCCTGGCGCATTTCCTGGGCCACCCCCTGCGCCTCCACCGGCACGCTGACCGGTGTCACCCAGGCCGGCTGAGGGCCGATGAGACCGGCCTTCGCCGGGGCGGCGCCCCCTGCCGCCTTCTCAGGCGCGGGCGGGTGCGTCGGCGACTGGGCCAGGGCCAGCCCGCCGACAACGCCCATGCCGCACGCGAGCAGCCATGCCAGGCTGCGCCGGCGCCATCCGTTCTTCATGATGTCCCCCCTGCCACGATCTCATGGTCTAGTCGCCCGGCCTTCCTGATCGAGAGCCGGGGCGCGGGGGGATTGTCAGTGCCGGGGCGGCAGTTTCGTCTCAGGAATTGCCCCTGCGATGCCCTTCACCCGAGGGGGCAAAGGGCGTCGGCGACGTCAGCCCAGGGCGGCGATGCCGGCCTTGGCGATCTGGGCATCCTCGCTGGACTTCACGCCACTGACGCCGACGGCGCCCACGCAGAATCCGTCCACCATCACCGGAACGCCACCTTCCAGCAGGCCCGACAGGCCCGGAGCGCTCAGGAAGGACACGCGGCCCTGGTTGATCATGTCCTCGTAGACCTTGGATTCGCGACGCCCCAGGGCTGCCGTGTGCGCCTTGGCCGGTGCGATCTGCGCCGAGATGGCCGCGGCGCCGTCGAGACGCTGCAGCCACAGCAGGTGGCCGCCATCGTCGACGATGGCGATGCTGACCGCCCAGTTGTTCTTCACGGCTTCGGCCTCGGCGGCAGCGGCGATGCGCTTGACGTCATCCAGGGCGAGATAGGGCTTTTGCTTCATGGGGAGCTCTTGAGTGCTGAAGAGAAGCTGCGCCTTGGCGCCACGAGGCTTGCAAAGGGCAGACGAGCCCGCACTTTATCCTTTGCCCGTCCATGGATTGGGCGGGTCCCGGGCAAAACTGCCCCACGCCCGGCCATAGAATCGGTGGGTCTGCCCAGCCTGGGCAGGCACAGACATCGAAACCGGAGGAATTCATGTACGACGTTCAAGGTCAATTCGGCAGCGCTGCCCTGGGCCTGGCCGCCGACCGCCAGCGCGTGCTGCGCAACACCTACTGGCTGCTGGCCCTGTCCATGGTGCCGACAGTCCTGGGCGCCTGGATCGGCGTCAGCACCGGCCTCCTGGCCGCCATGGGCCGCGGCCCGAGCCTGATTCTGTTCTTCGTGGGCGCTTTCGGCCTGATGTTCCTCGTCGAGAAGACCAAGAACAGTGCCGCCGGCGTGGCTTCCCTGCTCGCCTTCACGTTCTTCATGGGCCTGATGCTGTCGCGTCTGCTGGCCTTCGTGCTGGGCTTCAAGAACGGCCCGTCGCTGATCATGACGGCCTTCGCCGGCACGGGCGTGATCTTCCTGGCCATGGCCAGCCTCGCCTCCGTGATCAAGCGCGATCTCTCCGGCTTCGGCAAATTCCTGTTCATCGGCGCCATCATCATGCTGGTGGCCGGCCTCGTGAACGTGTTCCTGCAGTCGTCGGCGCTGATGCTCACGCTGATGGTGCTGTCGATGGCCGTGTTCTCTGCCTTCATGGTCTATGACGTCAAGCGCATCATCGACGGCGGAGAGACCAACTACATCAGCGCCACGCTGGCGATCTACCTGGACATCTACAACGTGTTCCAGAACCTGCTGGCCATGCTCGGCATCTTCGGCGGCGAACGCGACTGAGTCGGGTCAGCAAGGCCCCGGCGCCCCGCGCGCCGAGGCCACCGTTCCCCGCAGACAACGCAAAAGGGCTCCGTTTCCGGAGCCCTTTTTCATGGCTTGACGAGTCCCGCGCGGCTCAGCGCTCGAAGACCGCAATGCTCTCCACGTGCGCCGTGTGCGGGAACATGTTCACCGCACTTGCCGCCGTGCAGCGGTAGCCGGCCACGTTCACCAGCAGGCCGGCGTCGCGCGCCAGCGTGGCGGGCGCACAGGACACGTAGACGATGCGGCGCGGCGGCTGCCAGCCGGGTGCAAGGCTCGGGTCCTCGCAGAGGTCCGCCAGCGCCTTCACCAGCGCGAAGGCGCCTTCGCGGGGCGGGTCCACCAGCCAGCGGTCGGCATGGCCGTCCGCGACCAGCATGGCCGGCGTCATCTCGAACAGGTTGCGGGCCACGAAGTTGGTCTTGTGGTCCAGCTGGTTGCGCCGGGCGTTCTCGCGCGAGCGCTGCACCAGCGCCTCGCTGCCCTCGATGCCCAGCACCTCGCGCGCCTGCGTGGCCAGCGGCAGCGTGAAATTTCCGAGGCCGCAGAACCAGTCGATGATCCGCTCGTCCTTCTGCACCTCCAGCAGGCGCAGCGCACGCCCCACCAGCACCGTGTTGATGTGGTGGTTGACCTGCGTGAAGTCCGTCGGCTTGAACGGCATCAGGATGCCGAACTCGGGCAGCGTGTAGGCCAGCTCGGTGCCGCCTTCGTCCAACAGGTGCACGGTATCCGGCCCCTTGGGCTGCAGCCACCATTGCACGTCGTGCGCGGACGCGAAGTCCCGCAGGCGCTGCCGATCGGCCTCACCCAGCGGCTCCAGGTGGCGCAGCACCAGCGCCGTGATCTGACGCCCGTCCACGTCCCCCATGGCCAGCTCGATCTGCGGCAGGCGGTCCCGCTCATCCATGCTGGCGACCAACGCGCGCAGCGGCAGCAGCAGGTCGCTCACTTTCGGAGGCAGGATGCGGCACTGCTGCATGTCAGCGATGTAGCGGCTCTTGCGCTCATGGAAGCCCACCAGCACGTCGCCCTTCTTCGGCACGTAGCGCACCGACAGACGAGCGCGGTAGCGATAGCCCCAGGCCGGCCCCTCGATGGGGCGCAGCAGGCGCTCGGCCTTCACCTTGCCCAGGTGCCAGAGGTTGTCCTCCAGCACGCGCTGCTTGACAGCCACCTGCGCCGACACGTGCAGGTGCTGCATCTTGCAGCCTCCGCAGGCGCCCGCGTGCAGCCCGAAATGCGGGCAGCCGGGGGGCACGCGCTGCGAACTCTCACGACGCAGGGCCACAAGGCTGCCCTGCTCCCAGTTGTTCTTCTTGCGGCCGACCGTGACCTGGACCTCTTCACCGGGCAGCGCGCCCTCGATGAAGACTACCTTGCCTTCGCTGTTGTGGGCAATGCCTTGCGCCTCGATGTCCAGCGACTCGACCTTGAGCCATTCTGATTGTTGCGTCATGCCGGCGATTATCCCAGGGCCGGACGCGAGCCCGGCTCAGCCGCCGGTGCGGGGCGCGAAAGCTGGTGGGTTCACCGCCAGCAGGGCCTCAGAAGAGCGCGTCGCGGTTGATGCCGTGCCGCATCATGTTGCGCTTGAGCTTGGTGAGCGCCTCGATCTGGATCTGGCGGATACGCTCGCGCGTCAGGCCCAGGCGCTGCGCCAGCACGTCCAGCGTCTCGGGCTCCCGGTCAGCCAGCCCGTAGCGTCCGGAGAGCACCTCGCGTTCGCGCTCGCTGAGCGCCGCCAGCCCGTGCGCCAGCAAGTCCTCGATCTCATGGCTCAGCCGTGAGCCCATCGGGTCGGGGGACTGGTCGTCGGCCACGAGGTCGACCATCGCCTCGCCGCCCTCATTGCCACGATCGACCGGCACATCGAGGGAGCTGGGCAGCTCGGCGTAGGCCAGCAGCTCGTTGATCTCGGCGACCGGGCGGTTGAGCAGATGGGCGATCTCGTCCGCCCTCACCTGCGCCTCGGCGCCCTTCTGGCTGGCCAGCGCCTCGAGGGCACGGCGTGCCTTGAGCACCTGATTCAGCTCCCGCACGATGTGCACGGGCAGGCGCACCAGGCGGGCCTGGTGCATGAGCGCGCGCTCGATGCCCTGGCGGATCCACCAGCTGGCATAGGTCGAGAAACGGAAACCGCGCTCGGGCTCGAACTTGCCGATGGCGTGCATCAGGCCGAGGTTGCCTTCTTCGATGAGGTCGCTCATCGGCAGGCCCCGGCCGAGGTAGTTCTTGGCGATGCTGACAACGAGCCGCAGGTTGTGCTCGATCATGGCCTGGCGGGCCTCGAAGCTGCCCGCGCGCGCCTGCATGGCGGTGTCGAATTCCTGCTGCGGCGTCAGCAGCGGGGTGCGGCGGATGTCGCGGAGGTAGGCCTGCAGCGCGTTGCCCAGCTCCACCTCGCCTTGCGCCATCAGCTCGGCTGGCCGGGCGGTCTCTCGGGCATCGTCCAGGGCATCCTCCCCGGCGTCGTCCCGTGCGTCATCCTGCGCGTCTTCGGACGGCTCCTCCGAGCCGGGATCGTCATGCCGTGCGATGGCGCCAGCGAGCGGCCGGCGCGGCAGCTCAGGGGCGTGTTCCAGAGAGTTCTCCATGGTCGGCCCCTTGAGCTAGGCGCATTCAGCGCGGCGGCAGCAACTTGGCGGGATCCAGCGGCCTGCCACCCTTGCGGACTTCGAAGTGAAGCTTGACCTGATCGGCATCGCTAGACCCCATCTCGGCGATTTTCTGACCGCGGTGGACCAGCTGGTCCTCCTTCACGAGCATGGTCTGATTATGCGCATAGACGCTGAGGTAGTCATTCGCGTGCTTCACGATGATGGCGTTGCCATAGCCGCGCAGCGAGGCGCCGACGTACATCACGCGACCGCTGGCTGCAGCCAGCACGGCATCGCCGGCCTTGCCGCCAAGGTCCACACCCTTGTTCCGGGTGTCGTCGAACGCCTGGACCACCGGGCCGGGCACGGGCCAGGCCCACGCCACGTCGTCGTCACCGCCCTTGGCCACCGCCGCGCTGGCCGCTGGCGAGGTGGACGACGCCGACGAGGCCACCGCACTGGCAGCCGCCGAACCACTGGCCGGCGCCGACGCGGCAGTGCCCGCCGTCACCGCCGACGAGGCCGCCGCCGGTGTCGAGGCCTTGCCGTCCAGCGGACGCGTCTCGACCTTCGCGGTGGTCACCGGCTTCGTGCTCACGGCCGCGCTGGCGCCGGGCGGCACGACACGCAAGACCTGACCCACCTCGATCAGATTGGCATTGGGAAGGTTGTTCCACTTGACGAGGTCACGCCAGTTCTGACCGTTGTCCAGTGCGACGCGAATGAGCGTGTCCCCCTGCTTGACGGTGTAGTAGCCCGGCTTGCCGGCGTTCTCGGCACCCGGCAGCGGCTTGATCTCGGTGCCCGCGGTCGTGGCCGACGAGCTGGGCTGCGCAGGCGCAGACGCCGCAGAGCGGCTGCCGGCGCCGGCACTGCGGTCTTCGACGGGGGCGCGGTGGGACGGCGACGCACAGGCGACCAGCAGGCCCAGGAGACCCACGGCGGCGCCGCGGCGCAGCCAGGCTCGATTCGACATCAGCGCTTGTTGTGCCGGAGACAAGGGGCGGAGTTGGAAAGGCATGTTCGTGCAATCACCCTGAAAGCCCGCACCCGCGGGACGACTTCGCAGGGCAACGCCTTCGCCCTACATCACGCCTGATTTTAGGGGCACGAAAAGCACTGCCTCGTGCTGGGTTCGAACAAATCGCTGCCCGCTGGCGTCTCGCACGTGGTCGATCACCACGAGCACCTGCCCCTTGCCGCCCGGCGCCTGCATGGGCGCGACCAGCCGGCCGCCCGGCGCGAGCTGCGCAAGCCAGGCCGGTGGCAGGTCCTCGCCCCCGGCTGCCGCAATGATGGCGTCGTAGGGCGCGGCGACGGCATCGCCCAGCCGCCCGTCCCCGTGGATCAGCTTGAGCCCCGGCACCTGCAGCCGCGCCAGCGTGTCCACGGCCTTGTCATGCAGGGGCTTGAGACGCTCGATGCTCACGACCTGGCGCGACAGCCGCGCCAGCACCGCCGCCTGGTAGCCGCAGCCCGTGCCGATCTCCAGCACCCGACCCAGCTGCCCGCGCTGGCGGGCGCCCTCGCCGGCCAGCAGCAGCGCGATCATCCGCCCGACCACCGAGGGCTTGGAAATGGTCTGCCCATGCCCGATGGGCAGGCTCGTGTCCTCGTAGGCCTGGATGGCCAGAGCGCTGTCGACGAACTCGTGACGCGGCACGTCGGCCAAGGCCTGCAGCACGCGCTCGTCGACCAGGCCCTCACGCCGCAGCCGCTGCACCATGCGCTGGCGCACGCCGGCCGAGTCGAGGCCGAGGCCCTGCGGCGTCTGCAGGCGGGCCGCATCGGCCGCCGCCATGTGCAGATGGGCCTGCGGTCGCAGCACCTCACGGGCGGAGGCCGTCGGCTTGGCCTGCACCTGATCCAGGCCGAGTGGAAAGCGGCGCGGCTTGGGCCCGCCGGCGCTCACGCCTGCCCTCCCACCGGCCCGCCGGCCTGCAAGCCAGGCAGGCGCTGCTGCCACAGCGGCAGCCGGGCGTGATCCGTGAGGTCGATCTGCAGTGGCGTGATGGACACCATGCCGTTCGCACACGCATGGAAGTCCGTCCCTTCGCCGGCTTCGCGGGCGTCGCCGGCCGGGCCGATCCAGTAGATGGATTCGCCACGCGGATTGAGCTGATGGATCAGTGGCTCGCTGGCATGGCGGCGACCCAGGCGCGTCAGCCGGCGCGGCAGGGTCAGGGCATCGGGGCGGTTGGGCACATTGACGTTCAGCAGGAAGGGCTCACCGAGCCCCCCGGCGATCAGCTGCTCCACGAGCGCACGCGCCAGGGCCGCCGCGGCGTCCAGGTGCCCCCAGCCCTTCTCGGCCTGAGAGAAGGCCACCGAGGGAATGCCGAAGAGATAGCCTTCCGTCGCAGCGGCGACGGTGCCCGAATAGAGCGTGTCGTCGCCCATGTTGGCGCCGTTGTTGATGCCGGACAGCACCAGGTCCGGCCGGTAGCCCAGGACGCCGGTGAGCGCGAGATGCACACAGTCGGAGGGCGTGCCGTTGACATACCGGAAGCCGTTGGCGGCCGTGTAGACCGACAAGGGGCGCGACAGTGTCAGCGCGTTGGACGTGCCCGAGGCGTTCTGCTCGGGAGCGATGACATCGATCTGGCCCAGGCCCTCGCAAGCCTTCACCAGGGCCGCCAGGCCGGGAGCCAGGTAGCCGTCATCATTGGCAATGAGAATCCGCATGACGGCGATTCTATTGAGCGCAGGCACGCTCGGGCTCGGGGCTGCCACGGGCTTGACTTGCGTCACACGGGTGACGTCGCCCGCCGTCGCTTCGCCCTAGCATGCGCTGCGAGACGGGACGCACAGGCGCCTACCGCCGCGGCCTGGCGCCGCCCCGCTGAAGAAGAAACCCTCGAAGGAGAACCCGATGCATGCTTGGATCAGCCCCGACGCCGCCGGCGTGGACACCCTGCGCTGGGAGCCCCGCCCGCTGCCCTTGCCCGCGGCCGGCGAGGTGCGCGTGCGCATCCATGCCGCGAGCCTGAACTTCCCTGATCTCCTCATCGTGCAGGGCAAGTACCAGATGCGCCCCCCGCTGCCCTTCGTGCCCGGCGCCGAGTTCGCGGGGGTCGTGGAAGCGGTGGGAGAAGGCGTGCGGCACCTGCAGCCCGGCTCCCGCGTCGCCGGCTTCACGGGCACCGGCGGCTTTGCCACGCACGCCTGCGTCAGCGCCGCCCTGCTGGCCCCGCTGCCCGACGCCTTTGACCTTGAAGCCGCAGCGGCCTTCATCTGCACCTATGCCACGAGCCAGCACGCCCTCCTGGACCGCGCGCAACTGCAGCCCGGCGAGACAGTGCTGGTGCTCGGTGCCGCCGGCGGCGTCGGCACGGCAGCGATCCAGCTGGCCAAGGCGGCGGGCGCGACGGTGATCGCAGCGGCCTCGAGCACCGAGAAGAGCCAGCGCTGCCGGGCCATTGGCGCCGACCATGTCATCGACCTCTCGACGCAGGATCTGCGCAACACCCTGAAAGAGCTGACAGGGGGCCAGGGGCCGAACGTCATCTACGACCCCGTCGGCGGCGAGCTCAGCGAGGCGGCCTTCCGCTCCATCGCCTGGCGCGGCCGGCATCTCGTGGTGGGCTTTGCCCAGGGGCAGATCCCCGCCCTGCCCCTGAACCTGTGCCTGCTCAAGGGAGCCTCGCTCATCGGCGTCTTCTGGGGCGAGTTCGCCAAGCGCGAGCCACAGCGCAATGCGGCGATGCTGGGCGAGCTCGTGCGCCTGCATCTTGCCGGGCGCATCGCGCCGGTGATCGATCAGCGCTTCGCCATGCGCGATCTGCCGGCTGCCTTCGCCCGCATGCAGTCTCGCCAGGTGACGGGCAAGGTCCTGCTGATCAACGAGCCCTGACCCCGCTACGCTGCGCGCCATTCGCGATCGGGCAACATGAGCTTGCAGACTCCCCGCTTTCAGGGGCTTGGTTCGAGGGTCCAGTACGCTAGGATGCAAGTCTGCTGAGCCCCCCGGACCATGGCCGTCAAAGTACTCATCCTCGAAGACAACCCCGTTGCCCGCAGCTTCCTGTGCCGTGTGGTGCGGGAAAGCTTCAGCGACACCATGGAGCTCGTCGAAGCAGGTGACCTGGAGGGCGCCCGCAAGCAGCTGGCCCGCGTGGCCTCGCTGCCGCCGGAGCAAGGCTTCCGCCTCATCCTCGTGGACCTCGAGCTGCCGGACGGCAATGGCATGGAACTGCTGGCGGAGATTGCCGGCAGCCCGGCCATCAAGATCGTCACCACGCTGTACTCCGACGACGACCACCTCTTCCCAGCCCTGCAATGCGGGGCCGACGGCTACCTGCTCAAGGAAGACCGATTCGAAGTGCTCGTGGAGGAGTTGCAGCGCATCGTGCGCGGCCAGCCGCCGCTGTCGCCGGCCATTGCGCGCCGCCTGCTGTCTCACTTCCGCCCCGGTGGCAGCGGGGACAGCGGCCCCATGGGCCTGAACTCCGGCTTCGGCGCCCTCACCAGCCCAGGCGGCTTCGCCAGCAGCCGCAGCGTGGCGCTGGACCCGGCTCCGGAATGGGAACGCCTGACGCCTCGTGAGAACGAAGTCCTGACCTATCTGAGCAAGGGTTTCACGATCAAGGAGATCGCGAACCTGATGGGCATCAAGTGGTTCACCGTGAACGACCACATCAAGTCCATCTACAAGAAGCTGAACGTCTCCAGCCGCGCGGAGGCCGCGGTGCTGGCCAGCAAGCAGGGGCTGGTCTGACCGCCCCACCGCCGGCCAGGCCGGCCTGATCTCTCAAGGCGCCCACGGGCGCCTTTTGTTTGGGCGCTTGGCCAAGCAGAACGGGCGCAGAGGCCGTCATGTCAGCGCCGTGCCCTGCGGACACCTCGGCCCTTGTAGTCCAGGATCCTGTCTGCGCACGAAGGCACCCCCATGGACAACACCATGGACAACACCATGGACATCACCACCGCCTTCACCACGGACACCAACGCTGCCACCGAAGAACTCGCGACACCACATCCGGCATGGCGGGCCACGATGAATATCGCGCGCCCAAAGCAAAACGGCGACAAGACCTTGATCTTGTCGCCGTTCGCTTGAGTCCTCAGCTTGACGCTGCTGACTCACATCCGGTGGGGTGGCTGATGGGACTCGAACCCACGACAACCAGAATCACAATCTGGGACTCTACCAACTGAGCTACAGCCACCGGTGAAGCCTTAGATTATAAGCAGTATTTCATTCGCTTGGGAAGAGTTTTCTGAAAACTTTTTATTGAGCTTCAGATTCAGTTCCCGACAGCGGCCGAGGCCGCCGCTGCCGCGGGCTTGATCGTCGTCTTGAGCTGCGTCTTGAGGGCCTTGTAGTAGGCATCCGTCTCGGCGGCGCTCCAGGCCTGGGCGTACTGCTGGGCCGTGCGGACCGGGTCGGCCACCTGGGCATCGCGCGGCAGGATCTGCGTCACCGCGGCGATCACATAGCTGCCATTGCCAGCTTCCACACCCACAAAGCTCGGCAGCTTGCCGGCATCCGCCTGCAGGATGGCATTCAGCACCTTCGGCGGCAGCTTGCCGGCCTGGATGCGCGACACCGTCTGCGCGGCCTCGAGGGCATTCACGTCACCCGATGCCTTGAGCGCGGCCAGCTTCTCGGTGCCTGCCTTGACGGCCAGCACGGCGGCCTGGCGGGCGATCAGCAGCTGCGTGACCTGGGCCTTGACGTCGTCGAGCGCCGGCATGCGCAGCGGCTTGTAATCGGTCACGTGGGCAGCGACGAGCTGGCTCGGGCCGAACTCGACGGCTTCGGTGTTGCGCTTGTTCTGGATCGAATCCGTGGAGAACACCGACTCCAGCAGCTTCGCCGATGCCAGCGGGCCCTGGGCGTCCGCCGCCGGCTTGCGCTGGACGGACGCGGTGCGGATGCTCAGCTTCAGCTTCTCGGCCACGGGCTTGAGGCTGTCGGACTGCTCATAGACCGTGTTGCTGAAGGTCTCGGACAGCTCGGCGTAGCGCTTCTGCGCCAGCGACTTGCGGACTTCATCGTCAATCTCGGCACGCACCGCCTCGAAGGGCTTGGTGTCGCCGCCACGCACGGCCGTCAGCTGGATGACATGGAAGCCGAAATCACTCTCGACCACCTTGCTGATCTCGTTCGGCTTGAGCGCATAGGCCGCGTCCTCGAAGGGCTTGACCATCGCGCCGCGCGGGAAGAAGTCGAGATCGCCACCGCGGCTGGCCGAGCCTTCGTCCTGCGAGTTCTTGCGGGCGACATCGGCAAAGCTCGCCGGCGCCTTCTGGACCTGGGCCAGCAGCTCCTCGGCACGGGCGCGGGCCTTGGCCTTGTCGGCGTCGGAGGCGCTCTTGTCGGCCTTGATCAGGATGTGGCTGGCACGGCGCTCCTCAGCCACCGTGTAGCGGGCGCGGTTCTGCTCGTAGTAGTCGCGCAGCTCCTTGTCGGACACCGAAACGCTGCCCTTGAGGGCATCGAGATCCAGCACGACGTACTCGATCTGCGCCACTTCCGGCAGCTGGAACTTGGCGACGTTGGCCGGATCCTTGAAGTAGGCCTCGACCTCGGCATCCGTCGGCTTGACCTGGGCGGCGAACTCCGCCGGGCTCACGGTCAGCAGGCGCACTTCACGGCGCTGGAAGAAGGCATCGAAGGCCTGGGCGGACAGCGTGGAGCCGGCGATGGCCGAACCCGACACGCCGCGCAGCACCTGCTCCTGCGCCATCCCCTCGCGCAGGCGGCGCTCGAACATCTGCGGGCTCATGCCCTGGCTGGCCAGCAGCGCGGCATTGAGCGAGCCATCCGGCTGACGGACCGCCGCGAACTGCGGGTCCGTGAGGAAGACGTGCTTGACCTGATCGTCGGACACCAGCCAGTGCTGGCGCTGCACGGCCGCCTGCAGCACGCGCTCACGCACGAGGGCGTCGAGCGACTGCTGGCGCGCCTCGGGCGAGTCCAGCAGCTTGGGATCCAGGTTGGGCATCTGCTGGCGCAGACGCTCCGACTGCTGGCGGTGGGCGTTGTCCCACTCGGCCTGCGTGATCTTCTGGCCGTCAATCTGGGCGACCGCGGCATTGCCGCCACCCATGAAGTTGCTGTAGCCGTTGACACCCAGCGCCACAAAGGACGGCAGGATCAGGACCAGCAGGATCAGCTGGAACAGACGGTTGTGCTTGCGAACGAAATCAAACATTCAAAACCTCGGAAGGGCCGAAGACGGACACCCCGTACTGGCGGATCACAAGGCCTGTCTCAGGCCACATCAATTGCGACAAAGGCGAACCGGAGTTCGCCTTTGCTGCGTGGAATTCTACCCGCACCCCGCCCGAGCCCCGGAGACTGGCCGGAGCCTGGTCACGCGACGCGGAGGTGGTGGGTGCTAACGGGCTCGAACCGCTGACATCTTCCGTGTAAGGGAAGCGCTCTACCAACTGAGCTAAGCACCCGAAAACCGGGATTCAGTTCACCGCGTCCTTGAGCGCCTTGCCGGGACGGAACTTGGGCACCTTGGCGGACTTGATCTTGATCGTGTCACCGGTGCGGGGATTGCGTCCACTGCGGGCGGCGCGCTTGGTCACGCTGAAGGTGCCGAAGCCTACCAGAGAAACCGTGCCGTTTTTCTTGAGCGTGGTCTTCACGCCGCCGATGACGGCCTCCAGCGCGCGAGCGGCGGCGGCCTTGGAGATGTCGGCCTGCTTGGCGATGTGCTCGATCAATTCAGACTTGTTCACGAACCTACCCCTCAACAACTTGCCTGGACGCGCAGGCACTCGGAATGGATGCCCTGACCTCGGGAGGCGAGCGCCGCACCTGCGTCAAGCGCCCCTCGGGGAAGCGGATTCTAGACCGAATCACCCCACGCGCCGGCCGGGTACAAGCCCGGATGTCACCGCCTCCGGCGCCCCGGCGGCCGCGCGTTCAGCGGGCCTTGGCCCGGATTTCCGGGACGGCCTTCTGCAGGTAGTAGACCATCGACCAGATGGTCAGCACCACGGCGGCCAGGATGAGCCAGGTGCCCCAGGTGCGCGTGGGAATCAGGCCGAAGAGCTGGCCGTCATAGAGCAGGAAGGGAATCGCCACCATCTGCACGGTGGTCTTGAGCTTGCCCACCATGTGCACCGCCACGCTGCGGGAGGCGCCGATCTGCGCCATCCATTCGCGCAGCGCCGAGATCGCGATCTCCCGGCCGATGATGACGAGCGCCACCAGCGCGTTCACCCGCCCGAGCTCCAGGAGGATCAGCAGCGCCGCGCACACGAGGAACTTGTCCGCCACCGGATCCAGGAAGGCGCCGAAGGAGGACGTCTGGTTGAGCTTGCGCGCCAGGTAGCCGTCGAGCCAGTCCGTCAGGGCCACCAGCACGAACAGCGAAGTCGCGAACAGGTTCTGGTGCCCCGGTGCGATGTCCACGTAGAACACGCCGACGATCAGCGGGATCGCCACGATGCGAGCCCAGGTCAGCAAGGTTGGCAGGGTCAGGAACATGGGCGCATTGTGCCCGACGCGGAACAACCTTCCGGGGAGTGCGTTGTTGTCGCGCCGCTGCGCTCATTCATCGAGCGTGCGGGGCTTGAATCGTCGCTGGTCGTTGAACAGAAAGGTCTCGCTGAAGACCCAGGGACGAGGCAGCCCCGACACGTTGCCGAAGGGGGCGGCGCGATGCACGGCATCGATGGCCAGCTGAACGGTGTCGAGCGCCTGGCCCGGGCGGCGGAGCACCTTGACGTGGCGCACGTGGCCGTCCGCCGTCAGCTCGACCTCCAGCACGGGAATGGCCAGCAGCACCTCCGGCACCGTGCCCATGTAGGTGCGATCCGGGTTGGCCGCCACGAGGCGCTGTGCCGCCTGGCGCCGCAGTTCCGCGTGGCTGCGCGGTTTCTTGGGCGGCCCCAGCGTCTGAGGCGTCGCGGCCGGTGCCTTGCCGGAGGGGGATGGCGTCGCGCCGGTAGCGCGCCCTGGCGCCGGCGAGGCCGTCGATGGCGGCGTGGATGCGCCCGGCGCCGCGCCACCGGACGTCGGCGAGTTGCTGCAGCCCGCCAGGGCCAGCATCAGCACCCACCCGCCGGACAGCACACAGCGCCAGGGCCGGCGTGCCGGCGAGCCCGATTCAATGCAGGACACGATAGATCTCCTCTGCCAGTTCGCGCGAGATGCCCTTCACGGTGGCGATGTCCTCGATGCTGGCCGCCGCCACGCCGCGCACGCCGCCGAAACGCTGCAGCAGCTGCGCCCGCTTCTTCGGCCCGACGCCCGGCACATCCTCCAGCCGCGAGCCGCCCGTGCGGACCGCCGCGCGCTTGGCCCGCATGCCGGTGATGGCGAAGCGGTGAGCTTCGTCGCGGATCTGCGCGACCAGCATCAACGCTGCCGAATCGCGCCCCAGGTAGACCTTCTCGCGACCATCGGCAAACACCAGCTCCTCGAGGCCGACCTTCCGCCCCTCGCCCTTCTCGACGCCGGCCAGCAGGCCGAGGTCCAGCCCGAGCTCTTCGAACACCTCTCGCGCCATCGAGATCTGCCCCTTGCCGCCGTCGACCAGCACCAGATCCGGCATGCGGCCCGTGCCCAGCTGAACGGCCTCGGCGAGTTTGGCGTAGCGGCGTGTGAGCACCTGGCGCATCGCGGCGTAGTCGTCGCCGCCGGTGATGCCCTCGATGTTGTAGCGGCGGTATTCGCTGCTGACCATCTGGTGCCCCTGGAAGACGACGCAGGAGGCCTGCGTGGCCTCGCCCGCCGTGTGGCTGATGTCGAAGCATTCCACGCGGAAGGCGGCGAGGTCGACGACGTTGAGATCCAGTGCCTCCACGAGCGCCCGTGTCCGCGCCTGCTGCGAACCCTCCTCGGAAAGCAGACGCGCCAGAGCGAGCTCGGCGCCCTTGATGCACATGTCCTGCCAGATCCGGCGCTGCCCGCGCGGCTGGGCCTGCACGGTGACCTTGCTGCCGGATTGCGCGCTGAGTGCGGCCGCAAGCCCGACATCCACTTCGTCGCTGACCACGATCAGCGAGGGCACTGCCGCGTCGAGGTAGTGCTGCGCCATGAAGGCCTCCAGCACCTGGCGTTCGGGCGTGGGTCGCGCCTCGGCCTGCGCGATCTCGTCGTCCTCGAGGTACAGCTGGGTCCCCTCCTCCACGTGCTTGGGGAAGAAGGCGCGATCCCCGAGATGCCGGCCACCGCGGACCATCGCCATGTTGACGCAGGCCCGGCCGCCCTGGACCTTGACGGCCAGCACGTCGACGTCGCGGTCGCGGCCCGTGGCGCTGCTCTCGTCAACGGCCTGCTGCTGCAGCACGCGCGACAGCGCCGTGATCTGGTTGCGCACCTCGGCCGCCTGCTCGTACTGCAGCGCCTCGGCATGCGCCATCATCTGGGACTGCAGGCCCTGCAGGACTTCATCCGTCTCGCCCAGCAGGAATCGCTCGGCATTGCGCACATCGCGCGCATAGGGCTCGCCCTGCCCCTCCGGCACGCAGGGGCCGGAACAGCGCCGGATCTGGAACAGCAGACAGGGCCGGCTGCGGTTGTTGAAGACGCTGTCCTCGCAGGTCCGCAGGCGGAAGACCTTCTGGATCAGCTGGATCGATTCCTTCACCGCCCAGGCGCTCGGATAGGGTCCGAAGTAGCGATGCCGCCGGTCGACCGCCCCTCGGTAGTAGCTCACCCGCGGGTAGGCATGGGCACTGAGGCGCAGGTAGGGGTAGCTCTTGTCGTCCCGGAAGAGGATGTTGAAGCGCGGATTGAGCGCCTTGATCAGGTTGTTCTCAAGCAGCAGAGCCTCGGCCTCGGTGCGTACCACCGTGGTTTCGAGCCTTGCGATGCGAGCGACCATCAGGCCGATGCGCGTGCCGCCGTGGTTCTTCTGGAAGTAGCTGGAGACCCGCTTCTTCAGGTTCTTGGCCTTGCCGACATACAGCACCTGGTCCTGCGCATCAAAGTAGCGGTAGACACCCGGCAGGCCGGGCAGCGCGGCGACCTCCGCCAGCACGCGTTCACGGACCTTCAGCGCCGCAGCCTCGACCTCGGCCACGCGCTGCGCCTCGGCCTGCTCCACGATCTCGCGCTCCTCAGCCCAGGCGGAGATCTGCGCCTCGCCCAGGGAAGCGGCGCCGGCGCCTGCCACGGCGTCCGGCGCGACATCCGCCGTCTGCGTCGCGCCTGACTTCACATCCTCGTCCACCTCGGGACCCGGCTTCTTCTTGCTCATGGCCGCGATTGTGCCGCCACCGATAATGCCCCGATGAGCTCGCGAGACTGGGACGTGTTCTGCCGCGTCATCGACAACTACGGCGATGCCGGCGTCTGCTGGCGTCTGTGCAAGGACCTGGCAAGCCGCGGCCACCGCGTGCGACTGTGGATCGACGACGCAGCCCCGCTGCAGTGGATGGGGCCGGCGCGCGCCTTCGAGGCCATCGAGGTGCACGCCTGGGACCGCGCCGACGCCGACTTCGTGGCGCGGCCGGCGGGCGTCGTGATCGAAGCCTTCGGCTGCGAACTGCCGGACGCCGTGAAGGCACGGATGGCGGCACTGCACCCCGCACCGCAGTGGATCAACCTGGAATACCTCAGTGCCGAAGACTACGTGGAGCGCAGCCACGGCCTGCGCTCGCCGCAATGGCAGGGGCCGGCCGCCGGCCTGGAGAAGTTCTTCTTCTACCCGGGCTTCACCCGGAGGACGGGCGGCCTGCTGCGCGAGCCCGGGCTGATCGAGGCCCTGGATGCCGCCGCCGCGCCGGCCTCCGCCACCGCCTGGCTCCAGCGCCAGGGCATCGAGCGACAAGCGGGAGAACGCCTGGTCAGCCTGTTCTGCTACGAGAACTCCGCCCTGCCGGCGCTGCTCGACGGGCTGGCACCGGCGCTGATCCTGGCCTGTCCCGGGCCGGGCAGCCGGATGCTGCGTGCATTGCAAGACCGCGGCACCCTGCCCGCAGGCCTGCGGGTCCATCACCTGCCTTTCCTTGCGCAGGACGACTTCGACCAGATGCTCTGCGCCTGCGACCTGAATCTCGTCCGGGGTGAAGACTCCTTCGTGCGGGCCCAGTGGGCCGGCCGGCCCTTTGTCTGGCACATCTACCCGCAAGACGACGGTGCGCACGAGGCCAAGCTGGAGGCCTTCATGGCGCTGGCATTTGCCGACATGCCCGGCTCGGTGCGGCAGGAATGGCAGGTGCTGTGGCGCACCTGGAACGGCCTGCATCCGCACAGCCCGGCCCCACGCCCCCTCACGGTGCCCTCCCCGCAGGCCGCCGAACCCGCCTTTCGCCAGTGGCGTGCCACGCTGCGGGCGCAGCCCGATCTCGTGACGCAGTTACTGGGCTTTCTGGCACGCTGACGCCGCCGCTTTCGGCCATGTGCGCCACTTGCGGCTAGAATAGGGAGCTTTGCCGCGTCGACCCCTGCCTTCAGCTCTGTCATTTTGGCTTTGTCTTTAGTCCCGGGTGCGCGAGCTGCGATACAGCGCAAGGCCCTTCGTGGCCGCAGCGGCTGCATCGCCCCGAGTCAACGCTCCCCATCAAGACATCAGCAAGACATCACCATGAAACTCGCACAGGAAATCCGCGCCGGCAACGTGATCATGCAGGGCAAGGACCCGATGGTCGTTCTGAAGACCGAATACAGCCGTGGTGGCCGCGGCGCCGCCACCGTGCGCATGAAGATGAAGAACCTGCTGAATGGCGCAGGTGCCGAAGTCGTCTTCAAGGCCGACGACAAGATGGACCAGATCATTCTGGACAAGAAGGAATGCACCTACACGTACTTCGCCGACCCGATGTACGTGTTCATGGACACCGAGTACAACCAGTTCGAGGTGGAAGCCGAGAACATGGGCGACTCCCTGAACTACCTCGACGACAACATGGGCGTCGAAGTGGTGTTCTATGACGGCAAGGCCATCTCCGTCGAACTGCCGACCACCGTCGTGCGCGAAATCGAGACCGAACCCGCCGTCAAGGGCGACACCTCCGGCAAGGTCATGAAGCCCGCCCGCGTGAAGGGCACCGGCTTCGAGATCCCCGTGCCCCTGTTCGTGGAAAACGGCGACAAGATCGAAATCGACACCCGCACCAACGAATACCGCAAGCGCGTCTGAGCTCCGGCCAGCCGCTTACTGCAAAAAGGCGCCTTCGGGCGCCTTTTCTTTTGCCCGACTCCCTGATCGCCTCCCCACCCGGAACCCGGCCTGCACAGACGAAAAAAATCCCCGCCGAGGCGGGGATTCTGTTCAGGCGCCAGCCACCAGGCCGGCAGTCTGATTACTTCTTGGCGCGGGTACCGACCACTTCGATTTCCACGCGACGGTTCTTGGCGCGGCCTTCGGTGGTCTTGTTGTCGGCCACGGGCTGCTTCTCGCCCTTGCCTTCGGTGTAGACGCGGTTCTTCTCGATGCCCTTGCCGACCAGATAGGCCTTCACGGCTTCAGCGCGACGCACCGACAGCTTCTGGTTGTACTCGTCGGAACCGACGCTGTCGGTGTGGCCGACGGCGACGATGACTTCCAGGTTGATGCCGGAGGTCTTGGACACCAGGTCGTCCAGCTTGGCCTTGCCTTCGGGCTTCAGCACAGCCTTGTCGAAGTCGAACAGGGCGTCAGCGGCGAAGGTGACCTTCTCGCTTTGCACGACCGGGGCAACGACCGGTGCGGGCGGGGTGGCCGGCGCGACGACGGGAGCGGGAGCGACGGGCTTCGGCTCTTCAGCCTTCTTGACTTCCGGCTTCAGCGCGCCATCGCAATCCTTGGCAGCAGTGGCGGGCGTCCAGAAGTTGTTGCGCCAGCAGTATTCGTTGCTGCCGTTCTTCCACACGGTGCCGTCGGTCGAGCGCCAGTTGTCAACGTTCTGGGCGAAGGCGCCAGACGACAGGACAGCAGCCACTGCGAAGAGCGACGCCACACGGTTCAATTTCTTCATGTTTATCCTCTCAAGGAAAGACGCAGTTGCCCTGCGAAATGTCCGGAACTTTGAAATGCCAAGCAGATTCCACCAGGCCAATGCCAAGGGTTTCCACTAGGGACTCAGCAATTGTGCCATAGCGCCCAGGGCCTCTCGCATTCTGCTGCCTACCTGCTGAAAGCCATGGATCCATGTTGTGCAAGAGCGACATGCCAGCCGACATAGAATCAACGCTTCCCGTCCGACCCAGATTCGGCGCCGGTTCGCTCCGTGCGCCGCAACGCGCATGACTCAGTTCGCCAAGGAAACCCTGCCCATCAGCCTCGAAGAGGAGATGCGGCGCTCATACCTCGACTACGCCATGAGCGTGATCGTGGGGCGCGCCCTCCCCGATGCCCGGGATGGCTTGAAGCCCGTGCACCGGCGTGTGCTGTTCGCGATGAACGAGATGGGCAACACCTACAACGCCAAGTACCGCAAGAGTGCGCAGGCCGTGGGTGAGACGATGGGTAAATACCACCCGCACGGTGACTCCGCCATCTACGACACCATCGTCCGGATGGCCCAGCCTTTCAGCCTGCGACACATGCTGATCGACGGTCAGGGCAACTTCGGCTCCATCGACGGCGACAACGCCGCGGCGATGCGATACACCGAAATCCGCCTGGACAAGATCGCCCATGAAATGCTGGCGGATATCGACAAGGAAACTGTCGATTTCGGCCCGAACTACGACGGCAGCCATAAAGAGCCGCTGGTACTGCCGACCCGCCTGCCGAATCTGCTGGTGAATGGTTCCGCGGGTATTGCGGTGGGCATGGCGACGAATATCCCGCCGCACAACCTGAATGAGGTCGTCGACGCCTGCCTGCACGCGCTGAAGAATCCGGACTGCTCGATCGACGAGCTGATGGAGATCATCCCCGCGCCGGACTTCCCGACCGCCGGCATCATCTACGGCCTGTCCGGCGTGCGCGACGGCTACCGCACCGGCCGCGGCCGCGTCGTGATGCGCGCGAAGGTCCATTTCGAGGACATCGACAAGGGCAACCGCCAGGCGATCATCGTTGACGAGATCCCCTACCAGGTCAACAAGAAGTCCCTGCTGGAGCGCATCGCCGAGCTGGTCCACGAGAAGAAGATCGAGGGCATCAGCCACATCCAGGACGAGTCGGACAAGTCCGGCATGCGCGTGGTGATCGAGCTCAAGCGCGGCGAAGTGCCCGAGGTGGTGCTGAACAACCTGTACAAGCAGACGCAGCTGCAGGACACCTTCGGCATCAACATGGTCGCCCTGATCGACGGCCAGCCCAAGCTGTGCAACCTGAAGGACCTGGTGACGGTCTTCCTGGAGCACCGCCGCGAAGTGGTGACCCGCCGCACGGTGTTCGAGCTGCGCAAGGCGCGCGAGCGCGGCCACGTGCTGGAAGGCCTGGCCGTCGCGCTGGCCAACATCGACGAGTTCATCGAGACCATCAAGACCTCGCCGACGCCGCCCGTCGCCAAGGCCGCGCTGATGGCCAAGAGCTGGGATTCCTCGCTGGTGCGCGAGATGCTGTCCCGCGCCGAGAACGAGACCACCGGCGGCCGCAATGCCTACCGCCCCGAAGGCCTGCCGGCGCAGTACGGCATGCAGCCCGACGGCCTCTACCGCCTCTCCGACGACCAGGCCAGCGAAATCCTGCAGATGCGTCTGCAGCGCCTGACCGGCCTCGAGCAGGACAAGATCGTCGGCGAGTACAAGGACGTGATGGCCCAGATCGCCGATCTGCTGCACATCCTGGCCACGCCCTCGCGCGTGACCACCATCATCAGCGAGGAGCTGATCCAGCTGCGCCAGGAGTTCGGCCAGACCAAGCTGGGCGCCCGCCGCAGCGTGATCGAGCGCAACGCGCAGGAGCTGGGCACCGAGGACCTCATCACCCCGACCGACATGGTCGTGACGCTGTCCCACACCGGATACATCAAGAGCCAGGCGCTGAGCGAGTACCGCGCCCAGCGCCGCGGCGGCCGCGGCAAGCAGGCCGCCGCCACGAAGGACGACGACTGGATCGACCAGCTCTTCATCGCCAACACGCACGACTGGATCCTGTGCTTCTCGAACCGCGGCCGCGTGTACTGGCTCAAGGTCTGGGAAGTGCCGCAGGGCTCGCGCAATTCGCGCGGCAAGCCCATCGTGAACATGTTCCCGCTGCAGCAGGACGAGAAGATCACCGTCGTGCTGCCGCTGACCGGCGAGTTCCGCACCTTCCCGGAAGATCACTTCATCTTCATGGCCACGGCCCTGGGCACGGTGAAGAAGACCTCGCTGAAGGACTTCAGCAATCCGCGCAAGGCCGGCATCATCGCCGTGGACCTCGATGACGGCGACTTCCTCATCGGCGCCGCGCTCACCGACGGCAAGCACGATGTCATGCTGTTCAGCGACGGCGGCAAGGCCGTCCGCTTCGACGAGGACGACGTCCGTCCGATGGGTCGCCAGGCCCGCGGCGTGCGCGGCATGATGCTCGAGCCCGAGCAGCGCCTGATCGCGATGCTCGTGGCCGAGGACGAAAGCCAGAGCGTGCTGACCGCCACGGAGAACGGCTACGGCAAGCGCACCTCGATCATCGAGTACACCCGCCATGGCCGCGGCACCAAGGGCATGATCGCCATCCAGCAGAGCGAGCGCAACGGCCGGGTGGTCGCGGCGACGCTGGTGCGTCCGGAAGACGAGATCATGCTGATCACCGACAAGGGCGTGCTGGTGCGCACCCGCGTCGCAGAGATCCGCGAGCTCGGCCGCGCCACCCAGGGTGTCACGCTGATCGCGCTCGATGACGGCGCGAAGCTGTCGGGCCTGCAGCGCATCGTCGAGAACGATGCCAACGAGGCCAGCAATGAATCCGGCAGCGATGCCGCAGACGACGGCAGCGCAGACGCGGCCGACGACCAGGACTCCACCAAGGAATGAACGTGAAGGCACCCCGCATGAACGCAATCAAGCTGCTCGCAGCCGTCGCTACCCTGGCCTGCGCGAGCGTCGCGATCGCCCAGGGGCCTGCCCCCGCTCCCGCCACCAGCTCGCCGGCCAAGAAGGAGCTGATCGCCAAGCTGCTGCAGCATCAGCAGCAGGGCGTGGACATGCTGGCCCGCAACATGCTGCAGGCGCCCGTGGCCCAGCTGATGCAGGGTGCCGGCGGCATGCTCAAGCAGATGCCCGCGGACAAGCGTGAGGCGGCCGCGAAGGCCATCGAGGCCGACGTCAAGAAGTTCATCGACGAGAACGCCCCCTTCCTGCGCGACAAGGCCACCAAGCTGGCCCCGAGCACCGTGGGCGCCATCCTCGACGAGAAGTTCACCGAGGACGAGCTCAAGCAGGTCGTGGCCTGGATGGACTCGCCCGTGAGCAAGAAGTTCGCCCAGCTGGGCCCGGACATGCAGAAGGCCCTGGGCGACAAGCTGCTGGCCGACAACGGCGCCCTGCTGGACACCCGCTTCAATGCCCTGCAGCAAAGCGTGGCCAAGCACCTGGGCGTGTCCGTGCCCGGCGCCGCCAGCAGCCCCGCGGCGAACAAGAACTCGCCCAAGAAGTAATCCCGCGCCCCGCGCCACGCCTCGCCCTCATGCCATGACCCGACGCCCGTTCAATTTCTCCGCCGGACCCGCTGCCCTGCCCGAAGAGGTGCTGCAGCAAGTCGCCCGCGAGATGCTGGACTGGCACGGCTCGGGCATGAGCGTGATGGAGATGAGCCACCGCGGCAAGGAGTTCATCGCCATCTGCGAGCAGGCCGAAGCCGACCTGCGCGAGCTGCTGGCCGTGCCGAGCCACTTCCGCATCCTCTTCATGCAGGGCGGTGGCCTGGCCGAGAACGCCATCGTGCCCTTGAACCTCTCGCGCGGCGGGCAGGTGGACTTCGTGGTGACGGGCTCCTGGTCCCGCAAGAGCGCCCAGGAGGCCCGCCGCTACGCCGACGTGCACATCGCGGCGGACGCGTCCCTGAGCGGCGCGGGCGCCATTCCCTCGCCCGCCAGCTGGACGCTGCGCCCAGGCACCTCCTACGTCCACCTGTGCAGCAACGAGACCATCGACGGCCTCGAGTTCCACGCCCTGCCCGACCTCCGGGCCCTGGGCTGCGACGCGCCGCTGGTCATCGACTTCTCCTCGCACGTGCTGTCGCGCCCGGTGGACTGGTCCCGCGTGGGGCTGGCCTTCGGCGGCGCACAGAAGAACATCGGCCCGGCCGGCCTGACGCTGGTCATCGTCCGCGAGGACCTGCTCGGCCGTGCACTGCCCATCTGCCCCTCCGCCTTCGACTACAAGACGGTGGCCGAGGCGCAGTCCATGTACAACACGCCCCCGACGTTCTCCATCTACGTCGCCGGCCTGGTGTTCCAGTGGCTCAAGCGCTTCGAGTACGGCGGCCAGCGTGGACTGGCAGCGATCGAGCAGCGCAACCTCGACAAGGCCACCCTGCTCTACGACGCGCTGGACCGCAGCGCCGTCTTCGAGAACCGGGTCGCGCGCGAGTGCCGTTCGCGCATGAACGTGCCCTTTTTCCTGCGCGGCGCGCACGACACGCCTGCGCTCCATCAAGCCTTCCTGGACGAAGCCCGGGACCGGCAACTGCTGCAACTCAAAGGCCACAAGTCGGTGGGCGGCATGCGGGCGTCCATCTACAACGCGATGAGCCTCGACGGCGTGCATGCCCTCGTGGACTTCCTGAAGGATTTCGAGACCCGTCATGGCTGAGGACAAGCCCCCCGCCCCCGTCGCCAATCCGGCGCTGCTCGCCCTGCGCGACGAGATCGATGCGCTGGACAAGCAGCTGCTGCGCCTGCTGAACGAGCGCGCCCACGTGGCCGAGCAGGTCGGCGAGGTCAAGCGCCGCGAGGGCACGCCCTTCTTCCGGCCCGACCGCGTCGCACAGGTCATCCACAAGATCCAGGCGGCCAACGAAGGCCCGCTGAAGAACGAGCACGTCGCCGCGATCTGGCGCGAGATCATGTCCGCCTGCCTGGCCCTCGAGTCGCCGCAACGCGTGGCCGTGCTCGGCCCGATGGGCACCTTCTGCGAGCAGGCCGCCATCGAGTACTTCGGCGGCGCCGCGGACCTCATCTACTGCAGCAGCTTCGACGAGGTCTTCCATGCGACGGCCAGCGGCAGTGCGCAGTACGGCGTCGTCGGTGTCGAGAACATGACCGAGGGCGTGGTCACGCGCTCGCTGGACCTCTTCCTGCATACGCCCACGCACGTGGTCGGCGAGGTCAGCCTGCTGATCCGCCACAACCTGCTGCGCAAGGAAGACAGCCTGAACGGCATCAAGGTCGTGCTGGCGCACCCGCAGGCGCTGGCCCAGTGCCAGAACTGGATCAGCAAGCACCTGCCCGACGCCGAGCGTCGCGCCGTCTCCAGCAATGCCGAAGGGGCCCGCCTGGCCGCCGAGAACCCCGAGTTCTGCGCCATCGCCAGCGAGCGCGCGGCCACGCTGTTCGGACTTCACATCGTGGCGCATGCCATCCAGGACGAGGCCTACAACCGCACACGCTTCGCCGTGATCACGCTGCCACAGACCATGGCCACGCCGCCCGCCACGGGGCGCGACTGCACGAGCCTGGTCGTCTCCGTCACCAACAAGCCCGGCGCCATGCACGACATGCTGGTGCCGCTGAAGAAGCACGGCGTGTCGATGACGCGACTCGAGTCCCGCCCGGCCCGTACCGGCCAGTGGGAGTACTACTTCTACATCGACCTCGACGGGCACCCGAGCGAACCGAACGTCGCCGCGGCCCTCGAAGAGCTGCGTGCCCTGTGCGCGTTCTACAAGGTCATCGGCGCCTACCCCCGCAAGGGTTGAGCCAAGCAAAGGACACAATGTTCAATCAACTGGGTGTGATCGGCTGTGGATTGATGGGGGGCTCGTTCGCGCTCGCCCTGAAGAAGGCGGGCCTGGTCAAGCGGGTCGTCGGCTACAGCAAGTCCCCCTCGACGACCGAGACCGCCAAGCGTCTCGGCGTGATCGACATCGCGGCCGAATCCGCCCTCCTGGCCGTCGCCAGCTCCGACATCGTGCTGCTGGCCGTGCCCGTGGCCGCCACCGAAGCCACCTTCCGCGCCGTCAAGCACCTGGTCGACCCGAAGGTGCTGATCATGGACGTCGGCTCGACGAAGTGCGACGTCGTCGATGCCGCGCAGCGCGTGCTGGGCAAGCAGGTGAGCGCCTTCGTGCCCTGCCACCCCATCGCCGGCAAGGAGCAGTCCGGCGTGCAGGCCGCCGAGGCCACGCTCTACCAGGGCCGTCAGGTCATCCTCACGCCCCTGCCCCAGACCGACGCCACGCTGATCCAGAAGGCCACCGACGTCTGGTCGGCCCTGGGCTGCCAGGTCCTCAAGATGACGCCGCAGAACCATGACGCCGCCTTCGCCGCCGTCAGCCATCTGCCGCACCTGCTGGCGTACGCCTACTTCAGCACCATTGCCAACCAAGCCGCCGGGCGCGATTACCTCAGCCTGGCGGGACCGGGGTTCCGCGACTTCACCCGCATCGCGGCCAGTGACCCGGCCATCTGGCGCGACATCCTGCTCGCCAACAAGCAGGAAGTGCTGGCCCAGTCCCAGCGCTTCCGGGACATGCTCGCCCGCTTCGAGCAGCTCCTTCAGCAGGACAACGCCCAGGCGCTGGAAGCCATGCTGCAACTGGCCTCGGACGGCCGCTCGCAGTGGCAGATGGGCCAGCTGCCGGGCGCGCGCCCGCGCTGATCCCCTCGGGCACCGGCCCTGCCCGCTGACGATCGTCCGCCCTGCGCCGGCCGCGCCCCGCCTTCACCGCCCCGCCATCGCCGTTTCGCCATGTACAAGATCCCCTTCCTCGACCTGCCGCCCCTGCAGGCCGCCGCCGGCACCGTGCGCCTGCCGGGCTCCAAGAGCATCTCCAACCGCGTCCTGCTGCTGGCCGGCCTGGCCGAGGGCGAGACGCTCATCCAGGACCTCCTGGCCTCCGACGACACCGCCGTGATGCTGGAGGCCCTGCGGCAGCTGGGCTGCGACGTGCGGCAGGACGGCCCGGTGCTGCGCGTGCGTGGCATCGGCGCGCAGCTGAACGACGGCGTGCGCGCCGCGGGGCTGAAGCTCTTCCTCGGCAACGCCGGCACCGCGATGCGCCCGCTGGCCGCTGCGCTGGCGCTGCTGGCTGCGACGCAAGGCGCCACGTTCGAGCTCAGCGGCGTGCCGCGCATGCACGAGCGCCCCATCGGCGACCTCGTCGATGCACTGCGCGAGCTGGGCTGTGAGATCACCTGCCTCGGCCAGGAGGGCTTCCCGCCCCTGCGCCTGGGAGGTCCGACGCCGCTGACGCTGAACGCCCCCGTGCGGGTGCGGGGCGATGTCTCCAGCCAGTTCCTCACCGCGCTGCTGCTGGCGCTGCCGCTGGTGTCGGCCGAGGACGTGGTCATCGAGGTGGTCGGCGAGCTGATCTCCAAGCCCTACATCCACATCACGCTGGAGCTGCTCAAGCGCTTCGGCATCGAGGTCCGACGCGACGGCTGGGAGCGCTTCACGATTCCTGCCGGCAGCCGCTACCGCTCGCCCGGCGAGGTGCACGTCGAGGGCGATGCTTCGTCCGCCTCCTATTTCGTGGCGCTCGGCGCGCTGGCCGGCATCGAGGCCCCCGTGCGCATCGAAGGCGTGGGCACCGCCTCGCTGCAGGGGGACGTCCGCTTCGTGGAGGCTGCCGCGCTGATGGGCGCCACGGTGAGCCAGGGGCCGAACTGGGTGGAGGTGCGCCGCGGCGCCTGGCCGCTCAAGGCCCTGGACCTCGACTGCAACCACATCCCCGACGCCGCCATGACGCTGGCCGTGATGGCACTCTATGCCGACGGCCCCAGCACGTTGCGCAACATCGCAAGCTGGCGCGTGAAGGAGACGGACCGCATCGCCGCCATGGCCACCGAGCTGCAGAAGCTCGGCGCCACGGTCGAGGAAGGCCCGGACTGGCTGCGCGTGAACCCGCTGCACGACTGGAAGCCCGCCAGCATCCACACCTACGACGACCACCGCGTCGCCATGTGCTTCTCGCTGGCCGCCCTGAACCCGCTGGTGACGGACCGCCCGGTGCGGGTGCGCATCGAAGACCCCGCCTGCGTGGCCAAGACCTTCCCGGACTACTTCGAGACGCTGTTCGAGGTGGTGCGGGCCCGCCGCGCCGACATCCCGGTGATCACCATCGACGGTCCCACCGCCTCCGGCAAGGGCACCCTGGCTGACGAGGTCGCCCATGCCCTGGGCTACATCGTCCTGGACTCCGGCGCCCTGTACCGCACGGCCGGCCTCGCCGCCTTCCATGCCGGGGTGAGCCTGGACGACGGCCCGGCGGTCGCGCAGATCGCCGCCACGCTGGACCTGCATTTCCGCAAGGGCCGGGCCATCCTGCAGGGCGAGGACATCACCGACCTCCTGCGCGAGGAAGCCACCGGCCTGATGGCCTCCCAGGTGGCCGCCCACCCGGAGGTGCGCCAGGCACTGCACCAGCTCCAGCTCGATTTCCGCCGCCTGCCCGGTCTCGTGGCCGATGGCCGCGACATGGGCACGGCCGTCTTCCCGGACGCACCGCTGAAGGTATTCCTCACGGCGAGCGCCCAGACGCGCGCCGAGCGGCGCTATAAGCAATTGATTGACAAGGGAATTTCGGCTAATATGGAAAGCTTGCGTTCGGACCTTGAGGCCCGGGATGCGCGCGACAAAGGTCGCGCAGCGTCGCCGCTCAAGCCCGCGCAGGATGCGCAGCTGCTGGACAACTCCGGCCAGACCATCGAGGAATCGAAGGCGCTGGTGCTGGAATGGTGGCAGTCGCGACAGCCCTTCTGAGGCGGCCCACGGGCTGGCAAGGACGGGCCGGATCGGGTCCCCCGGCGATGACAGTTCGCGAACGGGCCCAAGAGATGGCGAGCGGAAGCAATGTGCAGAGGCACGCCATCGCATGAGCGGGCGCACCTGCCCTTCGGACGACAGTCCATCGGGTGCGTCCTGTCTGCAACCTAACCCGCAAGGCAACTTGCACTCACCGTCGGCGCTTCTTCAGAGTTCTTCCTACGCTGTGCTCGCCGATTCAGGAATCAACATGTCCCAAACCCAAACCGCCACCGGCGGCGAATCCTTCGCCGCTCTCTTCGAAGAATCGCTGCAACGCGCTGACATGCGCTCGGGCGAAGTCATCTCGGCCGAAGTCGTCCGTGTTGACTACAACTTCGTGGTGGTGAACGCCGGCCTCAAGTCTGAAGCCTACGTGCCCATCGAAGAGTTCAAGAACGACCAGGGCGAGCTCGAAGTCAACGTCGGCGACTTCGTGTCGGTGGCCATCGACGCCATCGAAAACGGCTACGGCGACACCATCCTGTCGCGCGACAAGGCCAAGCGTCTGGCTTCCTGGCTGAGCCTGGAAACCGCACTGGAGTCTGGCGACTTCGTGACCGGCACCGTCTCCGGCAAGGTCAAGGGCGGCCTGACCGTCCTGGTCAACGGCATCCGCGCCTTCCTGCCCGGTTCGCTGCTGGACACCCGCCCGGTGAAGGACATGAGCCCGTTCGAGGGCAAGACCATGGAATTCAAGGTCATCAAGCTGGACCGCAAGCGCAACAACGTTGTGCTGTCGCGTCGCGCTGTGGTGGAAGCCTCCATGGGTGAAGAGCGCGCCAAGCTGCTGGAAACGCTGTCGGAAGGCGCGATCGTCCAGGGCGTGGTCAAGAACATCACCGAGTACGGTGCGTTCGTGGACCTGGGCGGCATCGACGGCCTGCTGCACATCACCGACATGGCATGGCGCCGTGTCCGCCACCCGAGCGAAGTCGTTCAGGTCGGCCAGGAACTGACCGCTAAGGTCCTGAAGTTCGACGCCGAGAAGAACCGCGTCTCGCTGGGCCTGAAGCAGCTGGGCGACGACCCGTGGTTCGGCGTGTCGCGCCGCTACCCGGCCAACACCCGCCTGTTCGGCAAGGTCACCAACATCGCTGACTACGGCGCGTTCGTCGAGATCGAGCCGGGCATCGAAGGCCTGGTGCACGTCTCCGAAATGGACTGGACCAACAAGAACGTGGCACCTTCCAAGATCGTCTCCCTGGGCGACGAAGTGGAAGTCATGGTCCTGGAAATCGACGAAGACAAGCGTCGCATCTCCCTGGGCATGAAGCAGTGCAAGGCCAATCCGTGGGAAGAGTTCGCTGAGAACGTCAAGCGCGGCGACAAGGTCAAGGGCCCCGTCAAGAGCATCACCGACTTCGGCGTGTTCGTGGGTCTGGCACAAGGCATCGACGGCCTGGTGCACCTGTCCGACCTGTCGTGGAACGAGCCGGGCGAAACCGCCGTTCGCAACTACAAGAAGGGCCAGGAAGTCGAAGCCGTGGTCCTGGCTGTGGATGTCGAGCGCGAGCGCATCTCCCTGGGCATCAAGCAGCTGGACGCTGACCCGTTCACCAGCTACACCTCGATCAACGATCGCGGCATGACCGTGACCGGCAAGGTGAAGACCGTCGACGCCCGTGGCGCCGAGATCGAGCTGGCTGAGGACGTGCTGGGCTACCTGCGCGCTTCGGAAATCTCCCGCGACCGCGTGGAAGACGCCCGCAACGTGCTGAAGGAAGGCGACGAAGTGACGACCCTGATCGTCAACATCGACCGCAAGACCCGCAACATCCAGCTGTCCATCAAGGCCAAGGACAGCGCCGACCAGCAGGAAGCCATGCAGCGCCTGTCGGCTTCGTCCGAGCGTGAAAACGCCGGCACGACCAGCCTGGGCGCCCTGCTGCGTGCCAAGCTGGACAACCAGAACAGCTAATCCCTGTTCCGCGAAGGCCCGGGCTCTGGTAGCCTGGGCCCCAGCTGCCAACGCAGGCTCGCCACTCTCACGGGGGCGAGCCTGTTTTTCTCCCCCGACTGGAATTCCCTCGTCATGACCCGTTCCGATCTCGTCGCGCACCTGGCAGACCGCTTTGGCCAGCTCACGCAGCGTGACACCGAATTCGCCGTCAAGACGATGCTGGACGCCATGTCCGATGCCCTGGCCCGCGGCCACCGCATCGAGATCCGTGGTTTCGGCAGTTTCTCCATCAACCGCCGTCCGCCCCGCATGGGTCGCAACCCGCGCAGCGGCGAGCAGGTCCTGATTCCCGAAAAGCTGGTGCCTCACTTCAAGCCGGGCAAGGCCCTGCGCGAAGCCGTCGATGCCCAGCTGCCTGTCGAGGACGCCGCCGCCTGAGTCGCGCGCCCGTGGGCCCACGAGCCGGCCCGCCCGACAGCCTGAAACGAGATGCGGACGCCACAGTCCCCCCTCGCCTCCTCAGACTTTGCGAGCCGCGCCGCCTCCAAGGCTGACGCCCCCGCCCTCGCCCCTTAGAATCCGCCACGATGCGATTCATCGTCCGGCTCTTCTGGGCCTTCATCTTCTTCGCCCTGTTTTCCTTCGCGCTGAACAACAGCCAGGAGGTTGCCGTGCATTGGTTCTTCGGCCATGCCTGGCACTCGCCACTGGTGATCGTGGTGCTGCTGAGCTTTGGCCTCGGCTGTGCCTTCGGCGTGCTGGCCATGGTACCGGCCTGGTGGCGCCACCGCCGCGCAGCCACGCGCCAGATCGAGGCCCAGCAGAGCACCCTGGCAACCCCTGACCCCCTGGCCACGCCGGGCGTGCATGATGGGCTTTGAACTCAGCGCCCTCCTCGTCGCCCTGCCCCTGGTCTTCGCCCTTGGCTGGCTGGCCTCCAAGCTGGACTCCCGCCAATGGAAGCGCGAGCAGCGTGACGCACCCAAGGCCTATTTCAAGGGCCTGAACCTGCTGCTCAACGAACAGCAGGACAAGGCCATCGATGCCTTCATCGAGGCCGTGCAGGCCGACCCCGACACCTCCGAGCTGCACTTTGCGCTGGGCAATCTCTTCCGCCGCCGAGGCGAGTACGAGCGGGCCGTGCGCGTGCACCAGCACCTGCTGCAGCGGGGTGATCTGCCCCAGGCCGAGCGCGACCGCGCGCAGCACGCCCTCGCCCAGGACTTCTACAAGGCCGGCCTCTTCGATCGCGCCGAGGAAGCCTTCGCGGCCCTGCGGGGCACGCGCTTCGAGAGCGAGGCCGAGCTCGCCCTGTTGTCGCTCTATGAACGCTCCCGCGAATGGCGCAAGGCCGCCGATGTGGCCCGCCACCTGGAACAGGGCGGCACCGGCTCCTTCGCCTCACGCATCGCCCACTACCTCTGCGAGCAGGCCCTCGAGGCCCAGGCGCGCAACCAGGACACCGAGGCGCACGCCCTGCTTGCCGAGGCCCGCCAGGTGGCGCCGCAGTCCGCGCGCGCCCACGTCCTGGCCGGTCAGCTGCTGAGCCGGCGCGAGCAGCACGAGCAGGCCATGGCCGCCTACGCCGAGCTGCTGGCCGTCAACCCGGAGTCCTTCAACCTCGTCGCCCGCGACTACGCCCAGGCGGCGGCCCAGACCGGCCGGCAGGCGGAAGCCCTGGGAGCGCTGCAGGCCCAGTACCAGCGCCATCCCAGCATGCACCTGCTGCAGGCCCTGGCGCTGCTGGAACCGGAAGGGGAGGCCCAGCGCCGCCGCCTGCGCCAGCATCTGCAGGCTGAGCCCGCGCTCTCTGCTGCTCGTGCCCTGCTGGCACAGTCGCAGTCCCGGCTGAGTGAGGACGAAGCCCCGCTGGTGGCCGGCGCCCTGGACAAGGCCGTCCGCCCCCTGCAGCGTTACCGCTGCGCCGCCTGCGGCTTTGAAGCGCAGCACTATTTCTGGCAGTGCCCTGGTTGCCTCAACTGGGACACCTACCCGCCTCGCCACGTCGAGGAACTCTGATGAGCCCTTCCCAAGCAGCGAGCGATCGCGTCATCCTGTGCATGAAGTGGGGGACCAAGTACGGCCCCGAGTACGTGAATCGCCTTTACGGCATGGTGGCACGGCATCTGCAAGGCCCCTTCCGCTTCGTGTGCCTCACCGACCGCAGCGAAGGCATCCGCCCGGAAGTGCAATGCCTGCCGATCCCCGAGCTGAAGCTGCCGGCCGGCATTCCGGAGCGCGGCTGGACCAAACTCACCACCTTCGAAGCCGATCTCCATGGCCTGCAGGGCACGGCGCTGTTTCTCGACCTTGATGTCGTGATCGTCGACGACATCACGCCCTTCTTCGAGGTGCCGGGCGAGTTCCTCATCATCCATGACTGGAAGCGGCCCTGGCGCATCACTGGCAATTCCTCGGTCTACCGCTTCCAGCTCGGCGCCCACGCTGACGTGCTGGCGAAGTTCCGCCGCGAGCACGAGGCCATCCGCGCCAAGTTCCGCAACGAGCAGGCCTACCTCTCCGACGAGATCCATCAGCAGGGCAAGCTTCAGTACTGGGACGCCGCCTGGTGCGCCAGCTACAAGTACCACTGCATCCCGACCTGGCCCAGCAACTACTGGAAGCCGCCGCACATTCCCCAGGGCGCACGCATCCTTATCTTCCACGGCGTGATGAATCCGCCGGACGCCCTGGCAGGCCGCAGCAACGGCAACTGGCGCAAGGCCAAGCCGGCGGCCTGGATCGCCGACCACTGGCGCGAATGACGCTCGCCACCGGGCTGCTGCTCCTGCCCCTGGGCCTGCTGGCGCTCGTGCTGCTGGCCCTGGGCTGGGAGCTGCTGCGCCTGCTGCGCGCCCAGGCGCCCACGGAGGTTCGCAGCCTGCTCGTGGGCGGCGCCGCGCCGCTGGGCGGGCGGGCCATCGGCGCGGCCGCGGGTGCGCGCGCCGAGGCACCGCCCGATGCCGCGCCCGGTCTGGCCTCGGGATCGACGTCCGCCACGGCCTCCGCCATCCCCCGGGTTCTCTGGAGCTACTGGAACAGCGACACGCTGCCGCCTCTGATTCAGGCGTGCGCCGACAACTGGCGCACCCAGGCCCCGGATCACGAGCTGCGTTTCCTGACGCCCGCGACGCTGCGCCCCTGGCTGCCCGAGGGCACGGACACCGCGCTGCTGGAACGCCTGCCCCCGTTCCGCCAGGCCGACTGGCTGCGCCTGCAGCTGCTGCAGGCGCATGGCGGGATCTGGATCGACGCCTCCACGGTGCTCACCGGCCCGCTGGACTGGGTCCATGAGCAGCAGGCGCGCAGCCGTGCCGAGTTCGTCGGCTTCTACATCGACCGCCTGAGCCGCCGCATCGATCAGCCCATGGTCGAAAACTGGTTCCTGGCCGCGGTGCCAGGCAGCCGGTTCATGGCCGATCTCAATGCCGAGTTCGTGCGCGCCCTCGAGATGGGCGAGGCCCGCTATCTGCAGGCCTTGCGCGACACTGGCCGCTTCGAGCGGGTGATCCAGGCCATTGATCCCAGCCTGCACGAGTACCTCATCATGCACGTGGCGGCCTCCTCGCTGCTGGACGCCGGCGCCGAACGCTACCGACTGCAACTGCAGCGCGCCGAGGACAGTGCCTTTGCCCTCCAGCAGGCCCTGGCCTGGAAGAAGCGGCATCTGTACGTCCGGCTGGCGCTGATGCGGGAGCCCCGGCGCGTGCCGGCACTCGTGAAGCTGCGCGGCAATGACCGCCGCACGCTGGAGTCCCAGCTGCGCAAGCGCCCGCTGCGCCCCGGCAGCCTGCTGGCCCGCTACCTCCCCACCCTGCCCCGACAGCTGAACTGACCCCGACATGAGCACTGCCCCCGCCCCCTGGCTGAGCCTGCTGGTGCCGGTCTACAACGTCGCCGAATGGCTCCCTGCCTGCCTGGACTCCATCGGCAGTCAGGACCTGCGCGGCGTCGAGCTGCTGCTGCTGGACGACTGCGCCACCGACGCCTCGCCGGCCCTGGCGCAGGACTGGCTGCAGCGCCATCCCGAGCTGGACGCCCGTCTGCTGCGCCATGAGCGCAACCAGGGCCTCAGCGCTGCACGCAACCACCTCCTCGAGGCCGCACGCGGCGACTACGTCTGGTTCCTGGACTCCGACGACGTGCTCACCCCCGGGGCCATCGCCTCGCTCCGGCGAACGCTCGACCGCCAGCCGGTGGATCTGGTGCTGTGCGACTTCGCCTATCTGCGGGCGCAGCCCAAGCTGAAGCACCGCCTGCGCGGCGAGCAGCACGTCCGCACCTTCGCCGGACCCTCGAACGCACCTCTCACTGACACCCCTGGCCTGCTGACCGGCCTGCTCGAGCTGGGCTATCTGCACAGCTGGAGCAAGGTCGCCCGCCGCTCACTGTGGAGCGACGACCTGCGCTTCCCCGTCGGGCGCACCTTCGAGGACATGGCAAGCACGCCGGACCTCGCGATGCGCGCCCGCAGCCATATCCATGTGCCGGAGGTCTGGATCGGCTATCGGCAGCGCGCCGGCAGCATCCTGGCAGGCGCCTCGCTGAACAAGACCGATGACATGATGCGGGCGCTGCATGACCTGCCGCAGCGGCTGCACCCTTACAGCGAGTCGGAGGCCGGCGTGCGCTTCGCCGCCTCCCATTTCGCGGCACGCAGCTTCATCGGCGCCGTCCGTTTTGCGAGCCGCCAGAGCGATGCCGAGCGGATGGGGCACTACTGCCAGGCCTTCCTCGCCGCGCTGTGCATGCCCCTGGATGACCTGATGGCCCAGTACCTGCGGCGCGGATGGTGGTGGCGGGCGCTGCGTCTGCGTCACTGGCTGTCGCGCAGCGCAGCGACGCCAAGGCCCGGCTGACGAGCTCCGCAGCCCTGGATGGGCCTGGAGCTCCATGAAACGGCCCGCCGCCGCGGCTCGCCTGCGCCTCAGATCGACGCCAGCAGCGCCTGGTAGCGCAGACGCATCAGGTCGAGGCCGTGGGCCTGCACGGCCTGGGCACGGGCAGCCTGCGACAGCTGGGGGCCGAGGCCCGATTCGCTGAACACGCGCTCCAGCGCCAGGGCCAGCGAGGCCGGATCCGACTCCGGCACCAGCAGGCCGGTGCGGCCATGCTCGATCACGCCCTCCACGCCCGGCACGTCCGAGGCGATGCAAGCACAGCCGGCGGCCATGGCCTCGACCAGCGCCAGCGGCATGCCTTCCCAGTGCGTCGCCAGCACGAAGACCGCCGAGTTCATCAGGAGCTTGGGCATTTCCGAGTGGTGCCCCAGGAACTGCACCTGCTTCTCCAGGCCCAGGCGATGGACTTCGTCCTCGCACTCCTTGCGGTAGCCGTCCTTGCCGGCGCCGGCCAGCAGCAGCGGCAACTTCAGGCCGCGCTGGTTGAGGATCGCCACGGCGCGGATCAGCGTCTTCTGGTCCTTCTGCCGCGCGAAGCGGGCCGACATCACGATGCAGGCCTGGCGCTGGGCAAAGCCGCGAATCTTGGATTCGGGGAACTTGGAGAGATCGATGCCGTTGGGAATCGCGTAGCTGCGCTCCTCCGGGAAGCCCAGTTCGACCAGGCGGCGGCGCACGCCCTCGGAGACCCCGATGAAGCGCGCCGTGTGCTTGGCGAGCCAGTGCGACTGCATGAGCCGCCAGCGGTTGTAGCGCTCACGGGTGTTGTGCTCCACATGCACCAGCGTCGGGACGCCGGCCAGCCAGCCCGCCAGCCGGCCCCAGATGTGGTCGCTGAAGCCGTGTGCCACCAGGACGTCCGGTTTCATCTGCTTGCAAAGACGGTACAGCGCCCAGACCGTCGCCGTGTGGGACCACCCCGGCACCACATGGACGTCGATCCCGCGCTCCTGCAGGTCCAGCAGGCGCTTGGCATCAGTGTTGCGTTTACGACGCAGCACGAGCACCGCCCGCATGCCGCTGTTGGGCGTCTTGGCGGCGTTGCACAGATCCACGGCCACCTGCGTCGCGCCGGAGAAGCCCCCGGTGACGAAGTGCATGACCACCTGCTCCTGGATGGGCAGGGAGCGGGTGAAGGGCTTGGACGAAGAGGAAGAAACATCCGACATGCGAACAGTATAGGCAGGGCCGTCAAGCCAAGGCGATCGGTATTCGCAGCGACAATGCAAGCACATGCAAGCAAGCCCGCCTTCCGCTCCCCATCCTCAGCCCCTGGATAGCCTGCCCCTGACGGCCAGCGCCTCGACGCCGGGCCTGCGCCAGACGGCGCGGCGGCTCCTGCCCTTCTTCTGGCCCCAGCGCTGGGGGTTGGCGCTGACGATGCTCGCCTACTTAGGGGCCGCGGCCACCGAGCCGCTGATCCCGGCCCTGATCCAGCGCGTGTTCGGCGATGGTTTCCGGGCGGACGCGTTCGCGATCGGGTGGGTGCCGGTCGTCCTGATCGGCCTGTTCATCCTGCGCGGCATCTTCAGCTTCCTCGGGCAGTACCTGCTGAACTGGACGAGCTCGCGCACCGTCATGCGCCTGCGCCTCAGCCTCGTGGACGCGCTGCTGCAGGCGGATGCCTCGGTCTACACGAGCCTGCAATCCGGCGTGGCGGTGTCCAAGGTCGTGAACGACCCGCAGCAGATCATGGACCGCCTCTCCACCAGCGTGATCACGATGCTGCGCGACGGCCTGCCCGCGCTCGCGATGCTGGGCTACCTCTTCTACCTGAACTGGCAGCTGACCCTGCTGTCCATGGTCACCACGCCGGTGATGGGCTTCGTCGTGAGCCGCGTCAGCAAGCGCGTGCGCGCCATGGGCAGCGCCGCCTATGACGCCCAGTTGAGCCTCGTGGCCAAGGTGGAGGACATCAGCCGCGCCTGGCGCGTGGTGCGCAGCTTCGACGCCGCCGACCACGAGCGGCAGCGCTTCGAGCAGCTGGCCCGCGAGGCCCAGCGCGCCTCCCTCAAGACGGCCGCGGCCAATGCCTCGGCCCAGCCGCTGTCGCAGTTCGTCGCCAGCATCGGCCTGTCGGTGATCGTGAGCCTGGCCCTGCTGCAGGCCCGGGGCGCTCACACGGGCGTGGGCGAGTTCAGCGCCTTCATCACGGCCCTGCTGCTGCTGACGTCCCGTCTGCGCCACCTCACGGAGGTCAGCCAGCCCATCATCAACGGCCTGGTCATCGCCCAGGGCTGCCTGCAGCTGCTGGACACCCCACGCGAGCAGGACAGCGGCAGTGCCGAGTTCAAGGACTGCCGGGGCGCGCTGCAACTGCAGGCGGTCACCTTGCGCTACCCGAACGCGGACCGGCCGGCGCTGGACCGTCTGGACCTCGACATCCCCGCGGGGCGGACCATCGCACTGGTCGGATCGTCAGGTGCGGGCAAGAGCTCGGTGATCCAGCTGCTGCTGGGCTTCGCGCGCCCGCAGGAGGGCCGCATCCTGCTGGATGGCGCGGACATCGCCGCACACACGCGCGCCAGCCTGCGCCGGCAGTTCGCCGTCGTCTCCCAGGACATCGTGCTGTTCGACGGCAGCATTGCCGACAACATCGCCTACGCCCAGGCCCGTGACGACGCCCGCCTGGAGCAGGTGCTGCGCGCCGCGCATCTCTGGGACTTCGTCTGCCAGCAGCCGCAGGGGCTGGACTGCCCCGTCGGCGCCAATGGCAGCCTGCTCTCCGGCGGCCAGCGCCAGCGCCTCGCCATCGCCCGGGCGCTGTACAAGGAAGCGCCGATCTGGGTCTTCGACGAGGCCACCTCGGCACTCGACACCGAGAGCGAGCGCGCCGTGCAGCAGGCCCTCGAGCAGTGGCAGGGCCGCAAGACGCTCATCGTGATCGCGCATCGCCTCTCGACCATCCGCCATGCGGACTGCATCCACGTGATGAGCCAGGGCCGCGTGGTCGAGAGCGGCACGCACGAGGCCTTGCTGGCCCAGGACGGCCTCTATGCCGGCATGGTGCACGCCCAGCATTGAGCCCCCCGCGCGCAGGCGGCGACGGCTGCTGCGAGCGCTCGCCGCGCTGGCGTTGCTGCCGATCGGCATGGCCCCTGCGCAAGACCTGACCCCGTCGACGCTGGAGCTCAACCGCGCCAGCCGCGCGGAGCTGGAGTCCCTGCCCGGCCTCGGCCCGGCCTTGGCCGCGCAGCTGCTCGCGACACGCGAAGACGCGCCCTTCGCCGACTGGCAAGACCTGGCACAGCGGGTGCGCGGGATGGGGCCGAGGCTGCGGCGGCGCCTCTCGGACGCCGGCCTGCGCGTGAACGGGCGGGCCCTTGTGTCGCCCGGTGAGCCCGACGCCCCGCTCACACCGGCGTCGGTGCCTCGGTCCTGACCTCGCGCGCCGCCTCGGCTGGCCGGTCGCCGCCGCGGCGCAGGCGCGCCGGGTCGTTGCGCTGCGCCTGAGCGGGCCAGCCAAAGAAGCGCAGCACATCGCCGCGCCGCGCCAGGGTGTCCGCCATGCCGAGGTTGACAAGGTCCATGGTGAAGGACGGCTCGAAGAGCAGGTAGCTCGTCAGTGCCGAGCCCGTCGCCCCCTTGCCTTCGCCTGCCACACCGACGCTGCGCAGCATCGCGCGGATGGGCGCCGGCAGGCTGCCCTGATGCTCGGCCGCCAAGTCGTCCAGGCGCCGGCTGGGGGCGATCACCAGCACGTCGATGGGCCGCAGCGGCGTGCCTTCGCGCGCCGCGGGCGGCAGCAGGGCCAGGGTCTTGTTGATCCGCTGCAGCCGTTCCACGTCCACCGCCAGCGCGTCCAGGAAGATGTTGGACAGCGCATGCCCCGCGATCTGCGCCATGGACGGATGCCCCTCCACCAGCGTCACGCGCCGCCCGGGCGGCTCATGCATGCGCCCGGCGCCGATCACGAGCACGCGATCCGCGCCCAGGTGCACGGCGGGCGAGATCGGCGCGCTCTGCCGCATGGAGCCGTCCCCGAACCATTCCAGCTGGCCATCGAGTTCCAGCTGCTGGGCCGGGAAGATGAAGGGGATGGCCGAGGAGGCCAGCAGGTGCTCGATGCCGAGCTTCGCCCGCACGGCGATGCGCTGCGAACGCAGCCAGGGCTCGTAGGGACGGTGCGTCTGGTAGAAGGTGACGTGCTGGCCGGAGGTGTAGCTGGAGCCGCTGATGGCGAGCGCGTCCAGGTGCTCGCTGTCCAGCATGGCATCGAGGCGCTCGAAGTTGATCCAGCGATGCAGCAGGTGGGAGAGCGGGTCGTTGTCGAGCAGGCTGCGCGGCTTGGTGCGGCGCCAGCGCGCCAGGGCCCAGCCGAGACTCATCATCGTCATCCAGCGCGCACCGGTGCGGATCACCCCCAGCGAGTCTGCCGCATAGACCTGCTCCACATGGATGTGGCGCCAGATGTGGACCAGGCCGTCGACGGCCGCATCGAACTCGTCGGCCTGGCAGGCCAGCGTGGCCGCGTTGATGGCGCCGGCCGAGGTGCCGGCGATCACGGGAAAGGGATTGGCCCCCTGCACGCCCGCGTCGCGCCGCAGCTGGGCGATGGCCGCCAGCACCCCGACCTGGTAGGCCGCACGCGCGCCGCCTCCGGTGAGGATGAGGCCGGTGCGGGGCACGGCATGGGGCGAGTGGGCAGTGGCGCTCAAGAAGAACCTCCGCACAGAGAGCCGGCGCCAGATGGCGGGCCCCTGTGGCACTGATCATCGCAGCAAGCGCCTGCGGCAAGCCAGCGAAAGGTGTCGCGAAGTCCCCTAAATCTGGGGACCCGGCCGCAGCCGCCACACCCGGCCCCGCCGGGCAGCGTCCGTCAGCACCCCGCCGTGATCCTCACTCGTAGCTGATCTGCACCGGCTCGCCCTTGGGCCCGGCGAATTTCGCCAGGGCCTCGTCGCAGGGCCAGAACTTGCCGGCGTCACCCAGCTCCAGCTCGGCCACGGCGCCCTCCCGCTGGAGGCTCAGGCGCAAGCCCAGGCCTTGCGTGAGCGTGCCCTGCTCGGTCTGGATGACCTTCGGGGGCCAGGTCTTGACCACCTCCTGCACCGGCGGCACCGTGCCGTTCACCGCCAGGCGCAGGAACTTGCCAAAGCGTGCTCGGGCACCGGCCAGGTCCCAGACCGCCTGCACATTCATGCGCAGGCCGCCGGAGAAGCGGTCGTTCTGCACCTTGCCGGAGACGATGAGCAGCTCGTCCTCGGCCAGCAGGCCCTTGGCGCTGTTGATCAGTTCCTCGTTGGCCACCGCCTCGATGGCGTCGGTCTTGTCGTCCAGCTTGAAGATGGCGACCTTGCCGCGGTTGCCGTTGACGATGCGCATGTCCGAGAGAATGCCCGCCACCACCACCGGCTCGCGGCTGTCCTGCAGGTCCGCGATGCGGCGGCGCACCATGCGGCGCACTTCCTCGCCGGACTGATCGAAGAGATGGCCGGAGAGGTAGAAGCCGATGGCGGTCTTCTCCAGGCTCAGCTTCTCCTTGATGCTCCAGTCGGGCGCGTTCACCAGCTCCGGCTCCGCGGTCGAGGAGCCATGGGTGTCGTCGAAATCGAAGAGCCCGCCCTGGTCCGCATTGGCCGCCAGGTTGTCGGCGTAGGTGTAGCCGAGGACCACGCTGGCCAGCAGGCGGGCGCGGTCCGGCTCGATGAGGTCGAAGGCGCCGGCCTTGATCAGGGCCTCCACCACGCGCTTGTTGACCGCCTTGCGGTCCACCCGGGCGCAGAAATCGAAGAAGCTCTTGAAGGCCCCGCCTTCCTTGCGCGCCCGCAGGATGGCCTCGATGGCGCCCTGGCCCGTGCCCTTGACGGCGCCGAGGCCGTAGTTGACGAGCTTGTCGCTGATGGGCTCGAAGCGATAGACGCCCCGGTTCACGCAAGGCGGCTGGAACTCGATGCCAAAGAGCTTGGCATCTTCCAGCAGGACCTTGAGCTTGTCCGTGTCGTCCATTTCGATGGTCATGTTCGCGGCGTAGAACTCGGCCGTGAAATGCGTCTTGAGCCAGGCCGTGTGGTACGACAACAGGGCATAGGCCGCCGCGTGCGACTTGTTGAAGCCGTAGCCCGCGAACTTCTCCATCAGGTCGAAGACTTCGTCGGCCTTGGGCTGGTCGATGCCCTTCTCCGCGGCGCCCTTGCGGAACAGGTCGCGGTGCATGGCCATCTCTTCGGCCTTCTTCTTGCCCATCGCCCGGCGCAGCATGTCGGCGCCGCCGAGGCTGTAGCCGCCCAGCACCTGGGCCGCCTGCATCACCTGCTCCTGGTAGACGAAGACGCCGTAGGTCTCCTCCAGCACCTGGCCCAGCAGCGGGTGCGGGTACTCGATGACTTCCTTGCCGTGCTTCCGGGCCACGAAGGACGGGATCAGGTCCATGGGACCGGGGCGGTACAGCGACACCAGGGCGATCAGGTCCTCGAAGCGCGAGGGGCGCGCATCCTTCAGCAGACGCTGCATGCCTGGAGATTCGAACTGGAACACGCTCTCCGAGAGGCCGTCGCCGAAGAGCTTGAAGGTCTTGCGGTCGTCCAGCGGCACCTTGACGAAGTCGAAGTCCTGGCGGTCCGCATGCCGGGCCACGATGAAGTTCTTGGCCAGCTCCAGGATGGTCAGCGTGGCCAGGCCCAGGAAGTCGAACTTCACCAGGCCGATGGCCTCGACGTCGTCCTTGTCGTACATGCTCACCGCGCTCGTCGAGCCCGGCTGCTGGTACATGGGGCAGAAGTCGGTGATGCGCCCCGGCGCGATCAGCACGCCCCCGGCGTGCATGCCGATGTTGCGCACCATGCCCTCGACGCGCGCCGCCAGCTTCAGCAGCTCGGCCACCTCCTCTTCCTGCTGCTCGCGCTCCTCGATCTCCGGCGCCTCGTGGCGCGCGTAGATGACCTTGGACTTCTCCGGATCGAAATCCGGCGGCAGCTTGGCCAGCGTCACGGTCTTGCCGGGCGGCGCGGGGATGAGCTTGGCGATGGAGTCCACATGCCCGAAGCCCATGCCCAGCACGCGGCCGATGTCGCGCAGCGCGGCTTTGGCCGCCATCGTGCCGAAGGTGGCGATCTGGCTCACGGCGGGGCGGCCGTACTTGTCCTTGACGTAGTCGATGACGCGGTCGCGGTTGCCCTGGCAGAAGTCGATGTCGAAGTCGGGCATGGAGACCCGCTCGGGATTCAGGAAACGCTCGAACAGCAGGTTGTAGCGCAGCGGGTCGAGGTCGGTGATCAGCAGCACGTAGGCGACGAGCGAACCGGCACCGGACCCCCGGCCCGGGCCCACCGGGCAGCCGTTCTGCTTGGCCCAGCGGATGAAGTCACCCACGATCAGGAAGTAGCCCGGGAAGCCCATCTTGATGATGGTGGCGAGCTCGAACTCCAGGCGCTCCACATACCGCGGCCGCTCGGCCTCGCGCCGGGCCTCGTCCGGGAAGAGCTGCTGCAGGCGGAACTCCAGCCCTTCGAAGCTCAGCTCCCGGAAGTAGCGGTCCATGGGCATGGGCTGGCCGTCATCCAGGATGGGCGTCGGGAAGTTCGGCAGCTGCGGCTTGCCCAGCACGAGCGACAGGCTGCAGCGTCGGGCGATCTCGACGGTGTTGGCCAGCGCCGAGGGGATGTCGGCGAACAGGGCCTCCATGTCGGCCTGCGAGCGGAAGAACTGGCCCGGCAGGAAGCGCTTGACGCGCTTGGGGTTGGCCAGCGTCTCGCCGTCGGCGATGCAGACGCGGGCCTCATGGGCGTCGTAGTCCTCCTCGGTCAGGAACTGCACCGGGTGGGTGGCCACGACCGGCAGCCCCAGCTCGGCCGCCAGCGGCACCGTGGCGGCGACAACGGCCTCCTGGCCGGGCAGGCCGGCGCGCTGCAGCTCCAGATAGAAGCGGTTCGGGTAGATGGCGGACAGCCTGGTCGCCCAGTCGCGCGCCCGCGCCTGGTCGCCCACGAGCAGCGCCTGCCCGATGGCGCCCATCTGAGCGCCCGAAATGCAGATCAGCCCCTCGTTGAGCTCCTGCATCCACTCCGGCTTGAGGCAGGCCTGCGTGCGCTGCACGCCCTGGATCCAGGCCCGGGACAGCAGCTCCGAGAGGTTCAGATAGCCCGTCTTGTTCTGCACCAGCAGCAGCAGACGGTGCGGCGGCTTGTCCGCCACCTCCGCCTCGACCCAGCAGTCCGCGCCAAGAATGGGCTTGACGCCCTTCTTGCGGCAGGCGTTGTAGTGCTTGACGGCGCCGAACATGTTGGCGAGGTCGGTGACCGCGAGGGCCACCTGGCCGTCCTTGGCGGCGGCGGCGGCAGCATCGTCGATCAGCAGGGTGCCGTCGACGACGGAGAACTCGGTGTGGGTGCGCAGGTGAACAAAGGCCATCGGCGGATTGTAGAGAGCCGCCGCCCCACTTTCGCCCCACGGGCCGCTGCGGCACGCGGGCCGAAGGCTACTGACAGATCCTGTCAATGCGCCTGCCTAGCATGGCCTCAGCGCCTCAGGACGAGGCGTCCGATCCACCCCCTCTCAGGGAGACCCCCATGAACCTCAGCCCCAGCCTCCAGATCCTTTTCGTCGACCAGCCGGCGCGCAGCGCGGCCTTCTACCGCGAGCATGTCGGCGCCCGCGTGCTGGAATCGTCCCCCACCTTCGCGATGCTCGCGCTCGGGGACAGCGCCCGCCTGGGTCTGTGGTCTCGCCACACCGCCGAGCCGGCGCCCACGAGCGGCGGGGGCGGCACGGAGCTGGCCTTCGCCCAGCCGGACCGCGGCGCGGTGGACCAGCTGCACGCCCGCTGGACGGCGGCCGGCGTGCCGGTGGCGCAGGCGCCTGTCGCGCTGGACTTCGGCTACACCTTCGTCGCCACGGACCCGGACGGCCACCGCCTGCGCGTGTTCCATCCCGAGGGCGACTGAGGCACGGGGCGCCGTCCCCGAGTGGCGGACATCGGGCGCGGCGGGGCGCCCAGCGCCCGGGCGACCCCGCCTCTCAGGGATGATGCGGTGCGAGGGCGATGCCCGCTGCCGTATGCTTCGCGACCATCCCTGCTGACGCCGAGAGTCCCCATGCCCCGCTTCGTGCCCGCCCCGCCCTCCGTCCGTCAAACCCTGCCCGCGCTGACGCTGGCCCTGAGCGCGGTGCTCGGCCTGAGCGCGCCGCGGGCGGTCCAGGCCCAGGCCGCCGCGGCGCCGGCCAGCCCGGCGGCTTCCACCGCGGCTTCGCCTGCCCCGGCGGCCAAGCCGGCCGGCCCCGCCGCAGGCAAGAAGCCGTCGAGCGCGGACATCCTCGCGGCCTCCAAGCCTGAGGACTGGCGCGCCGTGAACCCGGAGCAGGCCGTGCAGATGGAGCTGCCCGGCGGCAAGGTCGTCATCGAGCTGGCCAGCGCCTTCGCCCCGGCCCATGCCGCCAACATCGTCCAGCTGACCCGCGCCGGCTACTTCGACGGTCTGGCCATCATTCGCTCGCAGGAGAACTACGTCACCCAGTGGGGCGATGCCGAGGAGGACGACGCCAAGGCCCGCAAGAAGCCTGAGGACCTCGCCAAGGCACCGGCCGAGTTCGACCGCCCGCTCAAGGGGCTGAAAGTCACCGCCCTGCCCGAGCGCGACACCTGGGCCGCGCGCGTCGGCTTCGCGGACGGCTGGCCCGTCGCCATCGATCCGAAGAAGGGGCGCGCCTGGCTGACGCATTGCAACAGCATCGTGGGCGCGGCCCGCGGCAACGAGCCGGACTCCAGCGACGGCAGCGGGCTTTACGCCATCATCGGCCACGCCCCGCGGGCGCTGGACCTCAACATCACCACCGTCGGCCGCGTGCTGCAGGGCATGGACAAGCTCTCCAGCCTGCCTCGCGGCACCGGTGCGCTGGGCTTCTACGAGAAGGCCGAGGAGCGCACGCCCATCACCCGCGTGCGCGTGCTGGCCGACATCCCGGAAGCGGAGCGTCCGCGCCTGCAGGTGCTGCGTACCGACACCGCCACCTGGCAGGCCTGGCTCAACAGCCGCCGCTTCCGGGGCGGTGGCTGGTTCGTGCATGAGCCCTCCAAGGTGGAGCTCTGCGGCGCACTGCCGCCGGTGCGCACGGCGCCGTGAGGGCCCGGCGGGCGTCATCGGCTCCCGCGCGCTGACGCCCCAGGCGGGCCGCCCCTAGAATCCGCCGCCATGTCGTCCCCTGCGCCCATCCTCAACATCTCCTGCTACCTGTTCGTCGCCCTGCCCGATGCGGCCGAGCTGCGCGAGCGCCTGCACGCCGAGGCCCTGGCGCGCGAGCTCAAGGGCACGGTGCTGCTGGCCGAGGAAGGCATCAACCTCTTCCTAGCGGGCACGCCGGAGGCCGTGCGCGGCTGGGTGGCGATGCTCCAGGCCGACGCCCGCTTCGCCGGGCTCTCGCCCAAGGAAAGCTGGAGCGCCGCGGTGCCCTTCCGCAAGCTGCTCGTGAAGGTCAAGCCGGAGATCATCCGCATGAACATGCCGGCGATCAGGCCGGACCAGCTGCCGCGCGCACCTGCCCTGCCCGCCGCCACGCTGCGCCGCTGGCTGGACCAGGGCCATGATGACGAGGGCCGGCCCGTCGTGACGCTGGACACCCGCAACGCCTTCGAGGTGGACTACGGCACCTTCGACGGCGCCATCGACTGGCGCATCGGCAAGTTCACCGACTTCCCCGCCGCCCTTGCGGCCCACAAGAGCGAGCTGATGGGCAAGACGGTGGTGAGCTTCTGCACCGGCGGCATCCGCTGCGAGAAGGCGGCCATCGTGCTGCAGCAGCAGGGGCTGGACGGGCCCGTCTATCAACTGGAGGGGGGCATCCTCAAGTACTTCGAGGAGACGGATGGCGCCCACTACCACGGCAGCTGCTTCGTCTTCGACCAGCGCGAGGCCCTGGACGCCGGGCTGGCGCCCTCCTCGGAAGTCAAGCCGGCAGGCAAGGCCTGACCCCATGAAGACCCTGGGCGCCTGGCTGCTGCGGGGACTGGGTCTCCTGATCCTGCTGCTGGCACTGGGTGCCGCGGCCTTCAAGGCGCCGGAGCGGCCGCTGACGTCCCTGGTGGCTCGCTGGGCCCCGCCGCCGTCCGACTTCATCGAGCTGCCCTGGCAAGGCCGCCGTCAGCTCGTCCATCTGCGTGACGAGGGTCCCCACGGGCCACTGCCGCCGCTGGTGCTGCTGCATGGCACGTCCTCGAGCCTGCACACCTGGGAGCCCTGGGTGAAGGCGCTGAGCCAGGAGCGGCGCGTCATCACCCTCGACCTGCCCGGCTTCGGCCTGACCGGCCCGAGCGTCGGGGGCGACTACCACGACGCCGCCTACCTCGACTTCCTCGACACCTTGCTCAAGCACCTGCAGCTCGGTCCGGTCGTCCTCGGGGGCAACTCGCTGGGCGGGCAGATCGCCTGGGAATACGCCGCCCACCATCCCGGGCGGGTCCAGGCCCTGGTCCTCGTGGATGCCGCGGGCCTAGCCTTCCAGTCGGAGTCCGTGCCGCTGGGCTTCCGCCTGGCGCGTCTGCCCGGGTTTCGTGCCGTGGCCACGCAGCTGTTGCCGCGCCAGATGATCGAGCGCAGCGTGCGCAATGTGTATGGCGACCCCGGCCGGGTGAGCGAGGCCCTCGTCGACCGCTACTTCGAGCTGACCTTGCGCGAAGGCAACCGTGCAGCCCTCGTGCAACGATTCGAGCAGCTGGAGCCCGGGCGTTATGCGAACATGCTGGCCCAGATCCGGCAGCCGACGCTCATCCTCTGGGGCGGGCGCGACCGTCTGATTCCGCTGGCCTATGGCCAGCAGCTGAAACAAAGACTTGCAAACAGCCGGCTGGTGGTCTTTGATACCCTGGGGCACGTGCCGCAGGAGGAGGACCCGCAGCAGACCCTGACACCGGTGCAGGACTTCCTGCACTCGCTCAAACCCTGATGCGGCCGCCGTCGGCCGGCATGCAAGATCGAGTCTTACCAACCAGTCTCGCAAGACGAGCAGGAGTCCCCATGAAGAAACGCCATCTGATCGCCCTGGCCGCCGTGGCCACCCTGGGTTTCAGCGCCCTGACCGCCTCGGCCCAGGCCCCCGATTGGAAGAAGATCCGCATCGGTGTGGAAGGCGCCTACCCCCCCTTCTCGGAAGTCGGGGCTGACGGCAAGCTCAAGGGCTTCGAGATCGACCTGGCCATGGCTCTGTGCGCCGAGATGAAGGCCGAGTGCACCCTCGTGCAACAGGACTTCGACGGCCTGATCCCGGCCCTGCAGGCCAAGAAGATCGACGCCATCATCGCGTCCATGTCCATCACGGACGACCGCAAGAAGGCCATCGGCTTCTCGAACCCCTACTACAACACCCCGGCCCGCTTCGCCGCCAAGGCCGATGCCAAGTTCGACTTCAGCCCCGCCGGCCTGAAGGGCAAGAAGATCGGCGTGCAGCGCGCCACGATCCACGAGAAGTTCGTGGCCGAGACCTTCAAGCAAAGCAACATCGTGCGCTACGCCACCCAGGACCAGGCCTTCCTGGACCTGAAGTCCGGCCGCATCGACCTGACCATCGCCGACCTCGTGGCCATCGACCAGGGCTTCCTGAAGACCCCGGCCGGCAAGGGCTTCGCCTTCCAGGGCCCGAGCTATGACGACGTGAAGTACTTCGGCGTCGGTTCCGGCGTGGGCATGCGCAAGGCCGACGAGAAGGTGCTGGCCAAGAAGTTCAACGACGCCATCGCCGCCGTGAAGGCCAACGGCACGTTCAAGAAGCTGAACGACAAGTACTTCGAGTACGACATCTCGGCCAAGTAAGCCTGGACCCGGCCCGCCGGGCGGGCCGCGGCCTCGAGGTCCGGTTGCGCTGATAATGCGCCCCCAGACCTCGAATTCAAGGAGGCGCCCGCCGGCACCCGGGGGCGCCTTGGTTTTTCTATCTGCCGGCTCTCCCGCGATGTTCCTGCACGGTTTCCTGCCCAGCCTGCTCCAGGGCTCGGTGATCACGCTCAGCGTGGCGCTCGCCTCCATGGCCCTGGCCATGGTGCTCGGGCTGCTCGGGGCCATGGCCAAGCTGTCCCGCTGGCGCTGGGCCAAGAGCCTGGCCTACGTCTACACCACGCTGATCCGCGGCGTGCCCGACCTGGTGCTGATGCTGCTGATCTTCTTTGGCGGCCAGGTGGCGGTCAACCAGATCGCGCAGTCGCTGGGGCACGAGGACTACATCGACATCGACCCCTACGTCGCCGGCGTGCTGACCATCGGCTTCATCTTCGGCGCCTATCTGACGGAAGCCTTCCGCGGCGCCTTCCTGGCCGTGCCGCCGGGGCAGCGCGAGGCGGGCCTCGCCTACGGCATGTCGCCCTCGCAGATCGCCTGGCGCATCACCTTCCCGCAGATGTTCCGCCACGTGCTGCCGGGGCTGTCCAACAACTGGCTGGTGCTGATCAAGAGCACGGCCATCGTCTCCGTGATCGGCCTGCATGACCTGATGACCCGCGGCTCGCAGGCCGCCGGCACCACGCGCGAGCCCTTCGTCTTCTATGCTGCGGTGGCCGTGATCTACCTCGCCTTCACCTCGCTCTCCGAGCTGCTGTTCAACTGGCTGCAGAAGCGCCTGTCGATCGGCGTGCGCCAGAGCCACTTCTGAGCGGAGGCCGTCCATGAATTTCGAAGCCATTCAAGAGAACTGGCCCCACTATCTCGAGGGCGCCTGGATCACGCTGCAGCTGCTGGCCATCTCGCTCGCGCTGGGCCTGAGCCTCGCCATCCCGCTGGCCGTGCTGCGCGTGAGCCGGCGCAAGTGGATCTCCGGCCCGATCTGGTTCTACACCTACGTCTTCCGCGGCACGCCCATGCTGGTGCAGCTCTTCCTCATCTACTACGGCCTCGGCCAGTTCGAGTGGATGCAGCAGAGCTGGGCCTGGGAGTACTTCAGCTCGGCCTGGTTCTGTGCCTGCCTGAGCTTCGTGCTCAACACCTGCGCCTACACGGTCGAGATCATCGCGGGCTCCATCCGCGCCCTGCCGGCCGGCGAGATCGAGGCGGCGCGCGCCCTGGGCATGAGCCCCTGGGTGATGTTCCGGCGCATCGTGCTGCCCTCCGCACTGCGCCGCTCGCTGCCGGCCTACAGCAATGAGGCCATCTTCATGCTGCACGGCACCTCGCTGGCCAGCATCGTCACGCTGATGGACCTCACCGGCGTGGCGCGCGAGGTCAACTCGACCTACTACATCCCCTTCGAGGCCTTCATCACCGCGGCCGTCTTCTACTTCCTGATGACGCTGACGCTGGTCGGTCTCTTCCACAAGGCCGAGGCCCGCTGGCTCAAGCCGCTGATGCCGCGCTGATGACGGCGCTGACGGGCGGGCCCGCCCTGGCGTGCCCTGCCGGAGTCCTCACCATGCAGATCCAGACTCATACCCTTCTCTCACCCGCCCCGGGCACGCAGCGCGAGCTGGTGTCGCTGCACTACGGCACGCCGGGCGCCGGTCCCAAGATCTACATCCAGGCCTCGCTGCATGCCGACGAGCTGCCCGGCATGCTGACGGCCTGGCATCTGCGCCGGCAGCTCGATGCGCTGGACGCCGCCGGCCAGATCACCGGCGAGATCGTGCTGGTCCCCATGGCCAACCCGATCGGCCTGTCCCAGTGGCTGCTGCAGGGGCACCTGGGGCGCTTCGAGCTGCTCTCGGGCGAGAACTTCAACCGTCACTACCCCGACCAGATCGAGGCCGCCGCCCGCGCCGCCGAGCCCGAGCTGGGCGCGGACGCCGCCCGCAACGTGGCGGTGCTGCGCCGCGAGCTCAAGCGCGCCGTGCTGGCTCATCCCGTGGACACCGAGCTGCAGAGCCTGCGCCGCACGCTCATGGGTCTGTCCTGCGATGCCGACGTCGTGCTGGACCTGCACTGCGACGCCCAGGCCGTGCTGCACCTCTACTGCGAGACGCCCGCCTGGGACCAGTGCGAGCCGCTGTCCCGCTTCCTTGGCTCGCGGGTCACGCTGCTGGCCACCGACTCGGGCGACAACCCCTTCGACGAGGCCTGCTCGCAGGTGTGGTGGAAGTGGCAGCAGCGCTTCGGGGACCGCTTCCCCATCCCGCAGGCGACGCTCGCCGTGACGGTCGAGCTGCGCGGTCAGCAGGATGTGGAGCATCCGCTCGCCGAGCAGGACGCCGCCAACATCCTCGACTACCTGCGCTGGCGCGGTGCCCTGGCCGGCGAGGCCAAGCCCGTGCCCGCCGCCGTGGGCGGTGCGCGGCCGCTGGCGGGATCCATGCCCATCAAGGCGCCCGTGGCCGGTGTGCTGACCTTCCTGCGCCAGCCCGGCGAGGAGGTGCGCGAGGGGGACGTGCTGGCCCACGTGATCGACCCCGTCACGGCCCGCCTGACCGAGCTGCGCAGCCCGGTGGACGGCCTGCTGTTCGCGCGGGACAACCTGCGCTTCGTCACCGCCGGCGCGCGTGTCGCCAAGGTGGCCGGATTGAATGCATTGCGCAGCGGCAAGCTGCTGGGAGCCTGAAGAGATGAGTGCGAGCCTGAAAGTCGAGAACCTGCACAAGCGCTACGGCGACCGCGAGGTGCTCAAGGGCGTGTCGCTGACCGCCAACAAGGGCGACGTCATCACGCTGATCGGCTCCAGCGGCTCGGGCAAGAGCACCTTCCTGCGCTGCCTGAACCTGCTGGAGCAGCCCTTCGAGGGCCAGCTGTGGCTGCATGACGAGGAGCTGAAGCTCGTGCGCGACCGCGACGGCAGCCTCAAGGCGGCCGACGCGAAGCAGTTGCAGCACTGGCGCTCGCGCCTCGCGATGGTGTTCCAGAACTTCAACCTCTGGGCACACCGCACCGTGATCGAGAACGTCATCGAGGCCCCGGTGCATGTGCTGGGCGTGCCCAAGGCCGAGGCCGTGGACAAGGCGGAAGCCCTGCTGGCGCGCGTGGGCGTGGCGCACCGCAAGGATGTCTACCCGGCTCAGCTGTCCGGCGGTGAGCAGCAGCGCGTGGCGATCGCCCGCGCCCTGGCGGTCGAACCCGAGGTGATGCTGTTCGACGAACCCACCTCCGCCCTCGACCCGGAGCTGGTGGGCGAAGTGCTCAAGGTGATGCGCGATCTGGCCGCCGAGGGCCGCACCATGATCGTGGTGACCCACGAGATGGGCTTCGCGCGCGAGGTGTCCAACTACACGCTGTTCCTGCACCAGGGCCGCGTGGAGGAGCAGGGCCACCCCAAGGAGATCCTGGTACGGCCGCAGTGTGATCGCTTGAAGGCGTTCCTCAGTGGGGGATTGAAGTGACCCCCCCCTACCGGCTGCGCCGGCCCCCCCAGGGGGGCGAGCTCGGGAGCCCGGCATCGCCGGATCTCCGAGCTCCGCTGGGGAACAAAACGGGACCTTCGTCGGGTCCCGTTTTGTTTTAAGCGTGAGGGGACACGCCGCCCGAGGGGCGAGCTTGAGTGACGCGCTCTTGCCAGCGGCGCCGGCCTGCCCAGGGGGCGAGCCCGTGAGCCCGGCATCGCCGGATCTCCGAGCTCCGCTGGGGAACAAAACGGGACCTTCGTCGGGTCCCGTTTTGTTGTGAGCGTGAGGAGGCACGCCAACCGGGGGCGAGCTTGAGTGACGCGCTGTTGCTTGCTGCGCCGCATGGCCGCGGAGGCGAGATCGGGGACCGGCACCGGCGGATCGTCGAGCACCGCTGGGGAACAAAACGGGACCTTCGCCGGGTCCCGTTCTGCAAGGAACGTGGGGGAGACGCCACCCAGCGTGAGCCTGAGCGGCGCGCTGCCGGGCATGTCCGGCTAGGCGGGGGGCTCGCCACCGGGCTTGCGGTAGGCACCGTCGACACCCGGCGCCTGTTGCAGGCGGGCCAGGGCGGCATCGAGGTCGCCGGGGCGGGTCTGGTGCAGGGTGTACCAGCCCTGGAGTGTCGGATCCGTGCTGCCCGGGTGCTGGGGCGCGGCCCGCAGGCCCAGGTGATCGAGGAGCGGCGCCAGCGAGGCCAGGGAGCCGCCGGGCATCAGCAGCAGCACGGCTTGTTCGGGTGTGTCCATGGGAAGTTCCTGAAGGTGTCCATGCGCAGCGTCGGCGCCTTCTCCCCCCAACGGGCCCCCTAGTCTTGGGCCCCAACCCCTCGAATGGCGGGCCTGCGATCTAGGGAGATGAGCGAACCGTGTCCTCAGGCTTGAGGACGCCGTCGCTTGAGCGGCAGCGCTTCACTTTCGACACTGAGCCTAAGCCGGCAACCGCCGGTCCACAAGGAGGCTTACTCAATGAAGGACTTTTACTCCGCCCCCGAGATCATCGTGGTGGCCAAGACATCCGCCGCCCTGCGATCGCCCAAGGGCATGCCCTCGGTCAGCGCTGGCGCCGGCGCCAAGGTCAGCGGGCTCAACAGCCTGCTCAAGAGCGCCAAGCTGAGCCTGGAACCCCTGTTCGGGGACAACGAGGCTGCCGTGCGGGCCGTCATGAGCGAACCCATGATGAAACACGCCGGCGGCGAGACGCCGGACCCGGGCAGCTACTACGTGCTCAGCGGCGATGTGAAGAACCCCAAGAAGGTCATCGCCGACCTGCTCAACGAGGAAGCCATCGAGGGCGCCTACCTGAAGCCGGGCGGCGAGCCGCCGGTGTTCCGCGAGCAGGGGGAGGCAGACGGCATGCCCGCCCCCACGGACGGCGCCCCCGCCCCCACGCCGGACTTCAACGCCCGGCAGATCTACCTGGACGCCGCCCCCGCCGGCATCGACGCCCGCTTCGCCTGGACGAAGCCGGGCGGCCGGGGCGACGGCGGCCGCATCATCGACCTCGAGTGGGGCTGGAACTTCAGCCACGAGGACCTGCTGGCGAACTCCGGCGGTCTGCTGGACGGCACCAACTCGGCCAACAACCACCACGGCACCGCCGTGCTGGGCGAGATCGGTGGAGACCACAACTCGCTGGGCATCATGGGCATCTCACCCAATGCCAAGCTCTCGACCATCTCCTTCGTGACCAACCCGTCCGCCGCCGCCATCCGCAAGGCTGCGGACCGCCTGGGCCCGGGGGACATCATCCTGCTGGAGATCCACCGCGCCGGGCCGCGCCACAATTTCCAGGCCCGCGACGACCAGCTGGGCTACATCGGCATCGAGTGGTGGCCCGATGATTTCGCCGCCATCCTGTACGCCACTTCCAAGGGCATCCTCGTGGTCGAGGCTGCCGGCAACGGGGCCGAGAACCTGGACGACGCGCTCTACAGCGTCCGCCCCAACGGCTTCCCGCAAAGCTGGCGCAATCCCTTCAATCGCAACAACCCGCAGTGCGGCGCCATCCTGGTGGGCGCCGGCGCACCGCCCCCGGGAACGCACGGCCGCAACCACGGCGCGGACCGCTCACGCCTGGGCTTCTCCAACTACGGCTCGGCCGTCGACTGCCAGGGCTGGGGCCGCGAGGTCACCTCGACCGGCTACGGTGACCTGCAGAACACCAGCACCAACACGCAGTACACCGACACCTTCTCGGGCACGTCCAGCGCCTCGCCCATCGTCGTCGGCGCCCTGGGCTGCGTGCAGGGCTGGCTGCGCGCCGCCGGCAAGCCGCTGCTGACTCCCGCCACCGCGCGCCAGATGCTGCGCGACACGGGCTCCCCGCAGCAGGACGAACCCGGCCGCCCGGTGAGCCAGCGCATCGGCAAGCGCCCCAACCTGCGCCAGATCCACGGCAAGCTCTTCCCCAAGCCCATCCTCAAGGAGACGCTGAAGGAGATCAAGGACAAGGACCTGAAGGAAAAGGACCTCAAGGACCACATCAAGGACATCAAGGAGAAGGACACCAAGGAGATCAAGGACAAGGATCTCAAGGACATCAAGGAGCACAAGGAAAAGGACACCAAGGAGATCAAGGAACTCAAGGAGCACAAGGAGTTCAAGGAGATCGAGAAGCCCATCAAGGAGAAGGACAAGGAAAAGGACGTCTTCGAGGGCGGCATCGGCGGCGGCGGGGTCATCCGACCGCCGGCAGAGGGCGGTGCCAGCGAGGCGCGCCTGGCGGCGCTCGAGGCCACCGTGCAGAGCCTGGCGCAGATGCTGCAGCTGCAGGGTCTCGGGGCGCAGGAGCACTTCATCCCCCCGGAGCTGCGGCCGATGGTCGGCGGGGGTGGTGACGACGGCCAGGGCAGCTGACGTGAGGGCCGCTGACGCGAACGCCGGGGTGCCCCCCGGCGGGGACGAGCGGCCCGTGTGGCTCCTGCTGCACGAGCTGGACGACGCCAGTGCCGAGCCGCTGCGACGCGCCCTGGCACCGGCCGCCGAGGCGGCGGGTGGCACGCTGCTCGCCGTGCCCGCACCCGCACTGCTGCAGGCGCGAGGCTGGTCGCTTCGCATGGACAGTCAGGGGGCCACGCAGAGCACCCTGCAGCTCGGGCCGCACCGCATCGCCAGCCACCGCCTGCGGGCGGTGCTGAACCGGCTGGGGCCGGTGCAGCTTGCGGGCGCAGAGGCCGATGCGGCCTACCTGCAGCAGGAATGGCAGGCGGTGCTGGCCTTCTGGCTGGCCAGCCTGCCCTGCCCGGTGCTCAACGCCGCCCATCCGACCGGCCTGGGCGGGCCGCAGGCGTCGCCGAGCTGGTGGCGTCTGCAGGCGGCGCAGGCCGGGCTGGCCACGCGTGCAGAACCCGGCGCGGTCTTGGCCACGGGCCTGGTACGGACGCGCCTGCTCGTCCTCGGCGACCGTTGCCTGCCAGCGCCGGAGTCGGGGCCATCGGCCCGGCAAGACCCGACCCTGCAGCCCTGGCTGGACGCCCTGCCGGCCTTCGCCCGGCAGCTGGGTGTCGCGCTCCTGGAGGTGTGGCTGAGCCGTGAGCGCGGTGGCCCCTGGGTCTTCGACCATGCCGATCCGCGCCCGCTGCTGCGGGAGCTGGACGCCCCCGTCCACGAGGCCCTGCTCGACTGCCTGGCCCTGCGCCCGTCCCGACCCGCCCGGCCACTCTCACAGGCGCCGGTCGATGGCCCCGCCTTCCCTCTCCATACCGCCCCCGCCCGGGAGTGCCATCCATGAGCGACGAAACCGTACTGATCATCGGCAGCGATGCCCCCTGCGACATGCTTGTGCAGGCGCTGCGACACCAGGGCGCGCGCCCGCTGTGGCTGCAACCGGAGCGGGAGGCCGAGCACCTCCCGCACCATGCGCTGGCGCAGGGGCGACTCGTGGGGGGATTTGCCCACGACGGTGCCGAGCGGGACTTCGACCAGATCCAGGGCCTCTACCTGCGCCCCTTCGGCCGCCCGGGCGCCCGGGTGAGCGTCGCGGCGCAGCATCGGCAGCAGCAGTGGTGCCAGGCCTGGTCGGACCTGGGCGAGCTGTTTCCGGGGATGGTGGTCAACCGCATCTCGGCCATGGGATCGAACGCCTCGAAGCCCTATCAGCTGCGCCTGCTGGCAGCACTCGGGTTCGCGGTGCCGCCCAGCCTTGTGAGCAATGACCCGGCGGAGGTGCTGGCCTTCGAGGCCGAGCACGGGCCGCTCATCTTCAAGTCGGCCAGCGGCGTGCGCTCCATCGTGCGCGAGCTGGACGTTGAGGCCCGCGGCCGCCTGGACCGCCTGCGCCACTGCCCGACGCTGTTCCAGCGGCGCCTGCGCGGCAGCAATGTCCGGGTGCATGTGGTGGGCCAGGAGGTCTATGCCACCGAGATCGACGCCGAGGTGGTGGACTACCGCTACGCCTCACGCCAGGGCGGCCACGCCGAGCTGCGGCCGACGACGCTCGAGCCGCGCACGCGCGAGCGCTGCCTGCGGGCCTCGCAGGTGCTGGGTCTGCCCTTCGTGGGCCTGGATCTGATGCTCGAGGAAGACGGCCAGACCTACTGCTTCGAGGCCAATCCTAGCCCCGGCTACAGCTTCTTCGAGGACGCCACGGGGCAGGACATCTCGGGCGCGCTGGCCCGCCTGCTGCGGGGTGCCGAGGCGCTGCACTGAGCAAGGCAGGCCCCCACCGGCGCGGGGTGCGCCGGTTCAGTGCCGGACGGCCTCGCGCAGGACGTCCAGCACCTCGGAGTGGAACTCGCGCTGGTAGAGGATGTAGATGACCCCCACCGTGGCGGCCACCATGGCCCAGGGCGAGAAGAACCAGGCGATGGCGGCAAACGCCAGGTAGTAGGCGCGCAGCCCGTCATTGAAGGTCTCCGCGGCCATGCCCACCACGCGTCCGGCGCGGTCGGCGAAGCTGTCGCGGTCCAGACCATCGCGCTCGTACTGTTCCGACTCCGGCGCCGAGGCCACCAGCAGCGCCCCGAAGGTGTACTGCCGCATGCTCCAGGTGAAGCGGAAGAAGGCGTAGATGAAGATGGCCGTCAGCAGCACCAGCTTGAGGTCGAACACGAGGTTGGTGGTGGTGGCGGCAAAGGGCAGCTCCTGGACCAGCTCACTGGCCTTGTCGCTGGCGCCCAGAGCGGCCAGCAGCCCGCCAAGGATCAGGATGGTGGTTGACGCGAAAAAGGACGGGCTCGACGCCAGGCTCTGCACCACCACACCGTCGATCACCCGCACCTCGCGGTAGGTGACCTGCATCATCCAGCGGCGCCGGACCTGGTTGGTGATGGCCAGCAGCGAACCCTTCTGCTGCGCGCGGCGCTTGGCGAACTGGGCATAGCCCACCCAGGCCAGAAAGAAGCCGGCCAGCGCCAGCCAGTCGGCCAGGGGCAGCAGGCCCAGATGCGAGAACAGCTTTTGCATGGCAGCAGTGTAGCGAGCACGCCTGCCCGGCGAGGCTCGTGTCGAGCCGCGCCCCGACGGGGCGGCTCGATGGCGGTCAGGGCGCCAGGTCGAAGACCAGCACTTCGGCGTTCTCGCCCGCCGAGAGCAGCAGCGCATCCGCCCCCTGCAGCTGCAGGGCGTCGCCCGCGGCCAGGCGCTGGCCGTTGACGCTCAGCGCACCGCGCACAAGATGCACATAGGCCAGGCGGTCCAAGGGCAGCGCCAGGGTCTCCTGCTCGTCGCCATCGAACAGGCCGGCATAGACCCGTGCATTGGCGTGGATCATCACGGCATCCGCCGCGCTGGCCTCGCCAGCGGGCGCGGCAATCAGCGCCAGTCGGCCGCGCTTGCGCTGCGCCTCGATGTGCTTCTGCTCGTACCCAGGCGCCACGCCGCGCTGGTTGGGCTGGATCCAGATCTGCAGGAAATGGGTCGCCCGGTCCTTGGCATGGTTGAACTCGCTGTGCAGCACGCCGGTGCCGGCGCTCATGCGCTGCACGTCGCCGGGGCGGATCACGCCGGCATTGGCCGCGCCGGACTCGCCATTGCCCATGCTGTCGCGATGGGCGAGCTCGCCGTCGAGGACGTAGCTGATGATCTCCATGTCCCGGTGGCCGTGCGTGCCGAAGCCGGTGCCCGGCGCAATGCGGTCCTCGTTGATGACCCGCAGGGCACCAAAGCCCATGCGGGCGGGGTCGTAGTAGTCGGCGAAGGAAAAGCTGTGGAAGCTCTTCAGCCAGCCATGGTCGGCATAGCCGCGGTCGCAGGAACGGATCAGCTGGGTCTGGGACATGATGGGCAATCTCCTGCAGTGACTGTAGGGAAGCCCCGCCCATCCGGGGCCGCGTGCGCTTGAAGCCAGCATTCAAATAAGATGAAGCCATGCCGCAGAAAGAACCCGCCAGCCCCTACGCCCTGGGCACGCTCTCACTGGAGGCCCACCAGGGCAGCCGGCGCGTGCTGACGCCCGAGGCGCTGTCGATGATGGACAGCATCGCCCGCACCGGCAGCTTCGCCGCGGCGGCCCGGGAAATGGGCAAGGTGCCGTCGGCCCTGACCTACAGCGTGCGGCAGCTCGAGGACGCCCTCGACGTGCTGCTCTTCGACCGCAGCTCCCGCCAGGCCGTGCTGACCGCCGCCGGCCTGGAGCTCCTGACCGAAGGCCGGCGCCTGCTGCAGGAGATGGACGCTGTCGCCAACCGCGTCCGCCGCGTGGCCACCGGCTGGGAGAGCACGCTGACCGTCGCCATCGACGACGCCATCGCCCGCCGTGCCGTGTACGACCTGATGGAGGCCTTCTACCAGCTGCGCGAGGACGGCCGGCCGCCGCCCACGCGCCTGAAGCTGCGCACCGAGGTGCTGGCCGGCACCTGGGAGGCGCTCAGCTCCGGGCAGGCGGACCTCGCCATCGGCACCACCACCCAGCCGCCGGGCAGCAGCTTCCACTGCGAGCCGCTGGGAGACATGGAGATGATCTTCGTCGTGGCGCCCCACCACCCGCTGGCGAGCCACGAAGGGCCGCTCGACCCGGGCACGATCGCCCATCACCGCATCATTGCCGTAGCCGACACGGCCCGGCAGCTCCTGCCCATGACGGTGGGCGTCATGCCCGGTCAGGAGGTGCTGACCATGCCGTCGATGGCCGCCAAGCTCGAAGCACTGCTGCGCGGTCTGGGCTGCGGCTCCCTGCCCCACTCCATGGTCCGGCGGCATGTGGAGGCCGGCCGGCTCGTGCACAAGCCTTACGCGCAGGTGCGCCCGCCCGTGCCGCTCAACTACGCCTGGCGCGCCGGCCCCCAGCCGGCCCGGGCCCTGGCCTGGTGGCTGCAGCAGCTGCGCAGCCCCGTCACCCGTCTGGCCCTCCTGGAGCAGCACGAGGGCCTGCTGCTGTGACGTCGACGGCTGCCGCCCCCTACCGCGGCCGCTTCGCCCCCTCGCCCACCGGCCTGCTGCACGCGGGCTCGCTGGTGGCGGCGCTGGCGAGCTGGCTCGACGCGCGCGCCCATGGCGGCCAGTGGCTCGTGCGCATCGAGGACCATGACCAGGGCCGTTGCGTGCCTGGTGCCGACGCCGCCATCCTCGGCCAGCTCCAGGCGCTGAGCCTGGTGCCGGACGAGCCGCCGGTCTGGCAGTCGCGGCGCGAGCCGCTGTATGCCGCCGCCCTGCAGCGCCTCATCGACGGCGGCTGGGCCTATGGCTGCGACTGCACGCGCAAGTCCATCGCCGAGGCCCTGGCCGCGCGGGAGATGGAACGTCCCCGCCATGGCGAGCTGGTCTACCCCGGCACCTGCCGCCATCGCCACCTGCCCGCCGCGCAGGCGCGGGCCTGGCGCCTGCTCAGCACGGCCGATCGTGCGGGCTGGCAAGACCTGACCCTCGACTGGCAGGACCGTCGCCTCGGCCCGCAGTGGCAGAACCTCACGCAGGCCGTGGGCGACTTCGTGCTGCGGCGCGCCGACGGTCTGTGGGCCTACCAGCTCTGCGTCGTGGTGGATGACGCCGCACAGGGCATCACGGACGTCGTGCGCGGCGAGGATCTGGCGGACAACACGCCCCGGCAGATCCGCCTGCAGCAGTTGCTGGACCTGCCGCAGCCTCGTTACCTGCACAGCCCGCTCGTGCGCGGCGCCAACGGCGAGAAGCTCTCGAAGCAGAACGGCGCCCAGGCGCTGGACCTGGCAGACCCGCTGGCCGCGCTGCGTTCGGCCGGCGCCGTGCTCGGCCTGCCGCCGCTGCCCGGCGAGCGGCCCGGCGACTGGCTCGCCGCTGCCGTGGCGGCCTGGGCCGCGCGGTCGGGGGGCCCTTCTTTGATGGCATGATCCCGGGATTCGCATTTCCCATGAGGCAATTTCCATGATCACCACCTCCACCGGCCTGCAGTACGAAGACACCCAGGTCGGCGACGGCGCCGAGGCCAAGTCGGGCCATGACGTGCGCGTGCACTACACCGGCTGGCTCTACAAGGACGGCGTCAAGGGCGCCAAGTTCGATTCCAGCAAGGACCGCGGCCAGCCCTTCGAGTTCGAACTCGACGGCGGCATGGTCATCAAGGGCTGGGACGAAGGCGTGCAGGGCATGAAGATCGGCGGCACCCGCGTGCTGGTCATCCCCGCGCAGCTGGGCTATGGCGCCCGCGGCGCGGGCGGCGTGATCCCGCCCAATGCCACGCTGATGTTCGAGGTGGAGCTGCTGGGCCTGTCCGGCGGCAGCGAACCCCTGAACCTCACCCTGCAGACGACCGCCAGCGGCCTGCAGTACGAGGACGTCGCCGTGGGTGACGGCGCCGATGCCGTGTCCGGCAAGCGCGTGACCGTGCACTACACCGGCTGGCTCTACAAGAACGGCCAGCGCGGCAAGAAGTTCGACTCCAGCAAGGACCGCAACGACCCCTTCAAGTTCCACCTCGATGCCGGCCAGGTCATCAAGGGCTGGGACGAAGGCGTGCAGGGCATGAAGGTCGGCGGCAAGCGCATGCTGGTGATCCCGTCGGAGCTGGGCTATGGCGCCTACGGTGCCGGTGGCGTGATCCCGCCGAACGCCACGCTGCTGTTCGAGGTCGAGCTGCTGGCCGTCTGAGGCCCGCCCTGACGCGGGCTCAGGCGCCGTCCTGGGCCGCGTCGTCCGCCGCTGCGCCCGCCTTGTGCGGGCGCAGGCGTTTCAGGACGCCCTTGAGCCAGCGCGCCCCGAAATGCCGCAGCGCCGGCCCCCAGGCCGCGGGACGCCGCAGGTCGAAGGCCACGAGGCCGACGAAGTCCCGCCGCTCGTCAACCCAGTCGCGCTTGTAGGGTTCCGAGCCGTTGAGGTAGTCGATCAGGCGCACCTCGCCGCTGTCCAGGGCCTCGCGGAACAAGGTGGCCGACAGCACCGTCCCCACGCCCAGCTTCGCGGCCGATTCGCGGTAGGCCAGCTTGTAGATGCTGGCCACGCCCTCGTGCACCCACCACAGCTGCGCGGCCTGCGCCACGCCCTGCAGACGCAGCACGCCCAGCCTCAGCCGGCCGTCCTCGGCCATCTGCTGCGCCAGCGCCCGGATGAAGTCGGGGCGGGCCTCGGCCTGCTTCCAGCTGTCCGCGTAGACCGCCTCGAAGTCCTCGAGCGCCCGCTCGAGCGCCGGGCCCGGCGATCTCACGATCTCGATCTCCAGGGCCTGCTCGGCCGCCAGACGCTTGCGGGCCCGCCGCTCGGTGTTGCGCAGCCGGGAGCTGCGCGTGGCCCAGAAGGTCTCGAAGCGCAGCCCCTCGCAGCGCAGGACCCAGTTCTCGAAGCAGTGGTAGACGTCGGTTCGGTAGCCGGCGGCCTGCAGCCCCTGCTGCAGCAGGCGCAGCTCATCGCTGTCGGCCTGCAGCGGCTGCAGGCTCAGCACGGCCCCGGCCGGATCGCCGCGGAGCTGTGTCCCGAGCTGCACGGCGGCGGCCAGTGCCTCCCGGCTGGCCCAGGGCGGCGACTCGGCATCCACCACCGGGCCGAAGCGGGGGGTATAGAAATTGCCGAGAGCCGTGAGGCGCGCGCCGGCGGGCGCCACGGGCCTGTCATGGCGACACAGCCACAGGGACAGGCCCGCCCCCTGCCCGGCCGGCGACGAGAAGCGCACGGGCGTGCCCTGCCCCCCCAGACCGCGGGTGGCCATGAGGCGAAACCAGGGCTCGGTTTGGAAGCAGGACATCAGAGAATCGGGGCCTTGAAACGGCAAGCGGCCAGGGCCGGCGCCGCCGCTTCCTTGTGCCTGCCAGTTGACGGGGCACGGGCCCCCCACCTTGCTCGCCTCGCCATCATCGCCCCGTCCAAGTCCATGAAAGTCCGACGACTGCCCCTCTTTGCCGCGGCGCTGTTGCTGCTCGTGCTCATCGTCTCGTTCAAGCTGATCTACGCCGACCTCGACCGCCTGGGCGGCACGCCCTGGACGTCCAAGCGCAGCAACGACTATGCCCGCTACCTGCTCAAGCGCCTGGAGGGCCATCCCAAGCTGGAGACGGTGTTCCAGCCCATGCTGCAGGGCTGGCAGTCCTGGCTCGAGCCCGAGGTGGACCTGCGCCAGCACCCCGATCACGGCCGTGGCGCACGCGCAGAGAGCGCCCGCAGTGTAAGACAGCAGGCGCAGGGCCTCCGTGCGAGAACGGACGAGGACCTCGGCCGCCGCCTCCGGCCCATCGACAGCACCGGCGCGCTGGAGCTGGCCTTGCAGGACGCCCGCCCTGGCGACGTGCTGGAGCTGGCGGATGGCCGCTACCTCATCACCCGGACCCTGTGGACGCGCCAGGCCGGCACCGCCGAGCAGCCGATCACGCTGCGGGCCGCGCACCCGCGCGCCGCCGTGCTGATGAGCGAGACCGCCACGCTGTTCGAGGTCACCGAGCCGCACTGGCATTTCGAGGATCTGGACATCGAGGGCCGCTGCCGCCCCCCCGGCTGCGAGCACGCGCTGCACATCACCGGCAAGGCCAGCCATTTCCGCGCCGAGAACAACGTCATCCGCGACTTCGACTCGCACATCAAGGTCAATGGCAGCCAAGGCCTGTTCCCGGACCATGGCCGGCTGACGCACAACACCCTCACCAACGAGGGCGACCGACTCAGCACGCGGCCGGCCAATCCGGTGGACATCGTCGCGGCCAGCCACTGGATCGTCGACGAGAACATCGTCCGTCACTTCATCCATCCGGACGACAGGACCAGCAGCTACGGCATCTTCATGAAGGGCGGCGGCAGCGGCGGACGCATCGAGCGCAACCTCGTGATCTGTGCCGCCGAGGGCGTCTCGGCTCGCGGCACGCGGCTGGGCATCTCCTTCGGTGGCGGCCTGACGGGCCCGAGCTACTGCCGCGACCAGCTGTGCCGCACCGAGCACGAGAACGGTCTGGCCCGCGCCAACATCATCGCCAACTGCAACGATGCGGGCCTGGACATCAACCACGCCACCAGCATCACGCTGGAGGGCAATGTGCTGGTCAACACCGCAGGCATCAACATCCGCGGCACGAGCCCGGCTGCACGGCTGATCGGCAACCAGGGTGACGGCACGGTGCGCACCTTCGCCAACAAGGATGTCAGCAGCGACGGCCTCGCTGCCGCGCCGCTGGACCGCACGCTGAAGATCAAGCCCTGAGCGGCCGGGCCCTGGGTGGGCAGGTCGTCAGCGGCCCTGCCCGGCCCTCAGCCCCTTAGCCCCGCAGCGGTGCGTCGTTCGAGCGCGCGTCCACCGACGTCATCAGCTGGGCCAGCTGCCAGGCGCCATGCTGGCGTGAGGTGTGAGACACCGCCTCCACCGTCCGCACCGGTGCGCGGAAGGCGGCGGGGTCGGCCAGGAAGGCATCGTAGGACTGCAGCAGGGCTGCCTCGATCGCCTGCTCGTCGAGCACGTCGACGTTGCGCACGCCCTCGAACTGCGAGAGGCGCCGCGCGGTGATGCCCTCGCAATCCACCAGGGCCAGGATCGGGCGCAAGGCGCGCAGGTACTCGTAGATCTTGGCCGGGATCTGGTTGTTGAAGGCCGCCCCCTGGAACACCAGCAGCACCTCGGCGCCCATCATCTCCTGCAGCGCCTGACGGTAGGGGACGGGCCCGGCGACGTCGACCATGTCCTGCACCCCGAACTTCTGGGCCAGGTCCCGGATCGCCTGGTCGGCCCCGGGCGCACGGAAGCGCACGCACAGTCGGCTGGCGTCGATACGGCCGCTGTCCCGCAGGCGGGCCATCACACGGAAGAGGCTGCTCGGGTCGCGTTCCTTGGGATAGATCGCGCCGCTGTGCAGCATCAGCAGCCGCTCGGGGGCGAGGTCGAGGCGCTGCGCCTGGGCGCCGTCGAAGGAGCCTTCGTCGTAGCCGTTCTCGATCACATGGACGCGGCCGCGGGCCTCCGGATAGCGGCGCTCGAAGAGCTGGCGGGCACCGTCGGTCGTCACGACGCAGCAGGTGGCGCGCCGCACGGCCCAGCCTTCGAGACGGGGCAGCAGCCAGCGCTTGAGGCGGCTGGCCTCCCAGTCCTCGTGGTAGACGGGATCACGGAACTCGGCGATCCAGGGCCGGCCCGTCCAGCGGGCCACCATGCCGCCGATCAGGTGGGCGGACAGCAGCGGATAGGTGCTCCAGACGAGCTGGACCTGGCGGCTGCGCACGAGACGCACGCCACGCCGGATCCCGCCGAGGCACCAGCTGGACCAGCGGTCCGGCATGGCCAGCAGCTCGGGGTACTTGCCCCGGATGGAGAGGTCGCGCCGCACGTCCAGCGCCAAGGCACGGTCCAGGCGAATGTCCGGCGGCACCTGGGCCATGAGGTCCACGCTGGTGCGCTCGTAGGCGTTCGCGGTGGCCGACAGGAGGCTCACATCCCAGCCGGCCTCGGGCAGGATCTTGGCGAAGTTCAGGCTGCGCAGGACGCCGCTCGAGCCGGCCTGGGGCGGGAAATGGAAGGCCACCATCAGCGCCGCATGCGGCCGGGCCGGCCGGGCCGGATCCGGCGCCGGCGCCCGCAGCAGATTGCCCAGCAGCTGGAAGGCCCGCGAGCCCGGCGTCGCGCCCCAGGGCGTGAAACGGCGCAGCTGCAGGAAGCAGCTGTCGAGCGAGGCATAGCCCTTCTGCGTACTGACACCGCAGGCGTAGCCGGCCTGGCGCACCATGTCGACATGGCGGCTGGTGTAGTCCTTGCCGGGCTCGCCGTTCGGGTAGGCGAAGGGCATGCGCATCGGACCCAGGATGGCCTCGATGTCGGCACGGCTGTCGCGGATCTCGCGCTCGGCCTCCTCCTCGGTGCAGCAGGACAGGATCGGGTGGTTGACCGAGTGAGCTCCGATCTCCATGCCCATGGCCTGCAGCGCCCGGAGGTCATCCGCATCGAAGCAGGCCGGCCCGACGTAGGACGGTCCGCACCGGCGCTCCAGCTCGGCCATCGCCTCGTGGCGGTGCGCCTGCGGCTGGTACTTCAGCGCCGCGGTCACGAGACGCACGGCATCGACGCGGCGCTCGCGGGTGCTGACGTCCAGCCCCAGCGTTGCGCCCGGCACGCCGGCGAGCTCCTTCTGCTCAGGCGGCAGGTGGTGGATGGCGCTCTCGATGCGTTCGTTCCACAGCGGCTGGCCGCGCAGCTGGGCGGTCGTGATGAAGAAGGTGCCGCGCAGGCCCTGCGCCTTCAGCCAGGGTGCCACATGCTCGATCCAGCTCTTGTAGCCGTCGTCGAAGGTCAGCACCACGGCCGGCTCCTTCAGCAGCCCGGCGCGCAGCAGGTCCACGGCCTCGGTCAGCGCCAGGATGCGGAAGGAGGCCTGCAGTTCCCGGACCAGGTCCTGGAAGCGCTCGAAGCTGTACTCGTGCGGGTCGATGCACTGCGCCTCCAGCGGAAGGCGATGGAAGGAGAGGATGGTCAGCTTGCCGCGACCGAACCTGCGGGTGAGGGAGAGCATCATGGGCATGGGGCGGCGGCGGCTCAGGGCCGCAGGTTCGCCGTGGATTTCCGGGGGTTGACCTGCTGGCGGACATAGCGGCGCAGGCAATCGGCGAGCGCCACCAGCATGTACTGGAAGTCGTAGAAGGCGGCGCTCAGCGCTGCACCGGTGATCAGGAAGATGAACATGGCCCCCGCCACGGCGTTGACCATGTCGACGGACCAGGCCAGATCATCCCGCCCGGACTTCCTCACCAGTCGCTGCACCTCGGCGCGCGCCGTGAAGGCGGCCCCCATGAGGGCCACGAAGATGGCCAGGCCCACGAAGCCCATGTCTCCCAGCACCTCGAAGTAGATGCTGTGCGCCGCCGCCGGGTAGTTGACGTCCGGTGTCTCGACGAAGCCCAGCAGCCCTTGCTTGTAGCGGAACTTCTCGAAGATCACCGGCGCCTGCACCGCGCGGAATCCGCCCCCGAAGACGGGGTTCTCGACCGCGATGGCGCTGGCACGCTTCCACGCGGTCACCCGGCCCATGAACGAGGCATCCTCGTTGGCCGACTGCAGCGTCTCCATGCGCTCGAACCAGCTCGCTGGCGCCGCGGCGTAAATGGCCAGCCCGATGGCCAGGAAGATCATCAGGCCCTTGAACTTCTGGCGCCCCATCAGCACCATCCACACGCCGAAGCAGACGAAGCCGATCAGCCCGCCGCGGGACTTGGTGGCGATCACCGCCATGGCCACGAGGAACATGAAGCCCAGCAGGGCATGGCGCCACAGCCGCGACTTGCTGTACTGCCAGAGGTAGAAGGCCAGCGGCACCGACAGCAGCACCGACTGCGCGAAGTGGTTGTTGTCGCCCAGCTTCGGGTTGCCCAGCACGATGTGGGAGCCGCCCGAGGCCAGGAACTTCAGCCCCTCGACCACGCCGTGGCCCCCCAGGCCCAGCGCCATGATGATGACCATGGCCACCAGCCGCGCCCGGTTGACGAGGAGCAGCGGCATCAGCAGGCACAGCAGGATGTTCTTGAACAGGTTGGTGGCGATCTCCCAGTTCCGCTCGATGCCGGGGTAGGCCAGGCTCGCCACGAACAGGGCATGCAGGGAGAACAGCAGGAAGAGGACCTGCGTCCCGCCGAGCTCCCACTTGCCCACGACCTGCTTGCGCTGGGTGAGCATCAGCACCAGCGTCGAGATGGCGAAGACCATCACATAGGGCACGCCGGCCATGAAGCCGAACATGTAGAAGCCCAGGGCCGCGAGATTGGCCCAGGACCACAGCAGCAGGGACGCGAAGGCGCTGCGGATGACCAGCGGGGCGATGCCCGCCATGAAGATCAGGGTGACGATGTCACGCATGCGGCCCCCTGCCCTGCGGACGGCCCGGCCCCGCCGTGCGCGGGGCGGGCGGCTTCGGTGCGGGGGGCTTCGGTGCGGGTGGGTTCTTGCCGGGCTTGCTGCCGAGTCGGATGTCGAACCAGCCCAGCTCCTCCTTGTCCGGATTGCCACCGGCCTGGGCGAGGGTCTTGAGGAGCCACGCCACGGCCAGCATCTGGGCAAAGACGACCAGGTATTCCTTCATCGCTGAACCTGCACTTTCTGCCCCGTGCGGGCGCTGGCGCCAGCCGGGCGGGTGAAGAGCCGCTCGTAGTGCCCGAGCATCGCCTGCAGGGAATAGGCCTGCAGGGCGCGCTCGCGCGCCGCGGTCTGCTGCGACTGCCGGGCGGCGCCGTCGAGCTGGCGGTTCAGTGCCTGCCGCAGGCCCTGGACCAGGGCCGCGGTGTCCGAGGGCGGGACGAGCAGCCCCGCACTGCCCTCGCCCAGCACGGCCGCATTGCCGCCGACGGTGGTGGCGACGATGCCCATGCCCGTAGCCAGGGCCTCCTGCAGGGCGCACGAGGTCCCCTCGGTCACCGAATTCAGCACGAAGACGTCGAGGGCCCGCAGCACGGCCGGCACGTCCTGGCGCTGGCCCGCAAAGCACACGCGGTCCTGCAGCCCGAGCTGCGCCACCTGCTCGCCCAGGGCCTGGCGCAGGGGGCCCTCGCCCACGAGCACGAGGCGCGCCCGGCGGCAGGCCTCGTCGTCCAGGCGCTGCAGTTCGGCAAAGGCCGCGACCAGCCGGGACTGGTCCTTCACGGGGTCCATGCGGCCGACGGTGCCCACCAGCAGGTGCTCCTGCGGGCGGAACGGCAGATCCGCCGGCCAGGCCTCACCGGGCCGGGGCGGGCGGAAACGCTCGGTGTCCACGCCATTGGTGATCAGGTGGATGCGATGGGCCGGCACCCGGATGGCGTCCCGCAGGTAGTCATGCACCTGGTCGGACACCGCGACGAAATCCTGCACGAAAGGCGCCATCAGGCGGCGGTTGCGCCGGTTCCTGAGGTTGCTGCCCCCCGGATCGCTGACGTCCCAGCCGTGCTCCGCGTGGATGCGACGCGGCACCCGGGCCAGCGCCGCCATCGGGGCGAAGTCCAGGGCCGCCAGGTTGCAGCTGTGCAGTACGTCGGGTGCCTGCTCGCGGAACAGTCGCCAGGCCTGCGGCCAGTAGGGGATCGGGCCGCCGGGCTGCTTGTCCAGAGCGATGCACTGCACGTCCGGTACCTCGATGCGCGACCGGTAGACGGCATCCACCTCGGTCAGGGCGACCAGCGTGTGGCGGAAGCGGTCCCGGGGCAGGCCGTTGATGAGCTGCGTGACGACGTTCTCCAGCCCGCCGCTGGAGAAGCGGTAGAGCAGGTGCATCACGTGCAGGCGGGAATCGGTCTTCATGGCCAGGAACGGACCCTCGGGGCAGCTCGGCCGCTCAGCGGCCGATGGGGAAGTACTCGAGCCCCAGGGTGCGCACCAGCGCGGGGTCGTAGAGGTTGCGGCCGTCAATGATGACGGGGTGGCGCAGCGTGCTGCGCAGGGTGTCGAAGTCCGGGCTGCGGAACTCCTTCCACTCGGTGGCGATCAGGAGCGCGTCGGCGCCCTCCACGGCCTGCATGGCGCTGTCGGCGAACTGGAGCCCCGACGGCGCCCCGAGGACGCGGCGGGCCTCGTCCATCGCGACGGGGTCATAGGCGACGATCTCGGCGCCCGCGGCCAGCAGGTCGGCCACCAGCACGCGGCTCGGGGCCTCGCGCATGTCATCGGTGTTGGGTTTGAAGGCCAGGCCCCACAGCGCGAAGCGGCGGCCGTGGAGGTCCTCGCCGAAGCGGCGTCGCACCTTGCCGGCCAGCACGTGCTTCTGGGCCTCATTGGCCGATTCCACGGCCTTCAGGACCTGCATCTCGATGCCTGCCTCGATGGCGGCCGTGCGGATCAGCGCCTTCACATCCTTGGGGAAGCAGGAGCCGCCGTAGCCACAGCCGGGATAGAGGAAGTCGTAGCCGATGCGCGGGTCGGAGCCGATGCCGCGGCGCACCAGCTCGATGTCGGCCCCCAGGCGCTCGGCGAGGTTGGCCATCTCGTTCATGAAGCTGATGCGGGTGGCCAGCATCGCGTTGGCGGCGTACTTGATCAGCTCTGCACTGCGCACGTCGGTCAGCACCAGACGCTCGTGGTTGCGCTGGAACGGCGCATAGAGCGCCCGCATCAGGGCGATGGCCTGCTCGTTGGAGGCGCCCACGATGATGCGGTCCGGCCGCATGAAGTCCTCGACGGCGGCGCCCTCCTTCAGAAACTCGGGGTTGGACACCACGGCGAAGGGATGGGCGCTGCCACGCCGCTGCAGGGTCGCGGCGATCTCCGCCTGGACCTTGTCGGCCGTGCCCACGGGCACCGTGCTCTTGTCGACGATGACCCGGAAGCCCGTCATGTGCTGCGCGATGCCGCGCGCCGCCGCCAGCACGTACTGCAGGTCGGCCGAGCCGTCCTCGTCGGGCGGCGTGCCGACGGCGATGAACTGCATGGTGGCGAATTCGGCGGCGGCCTTCACATCGGTCGTGAAGCTCAGGCGGCCGGCGGCCATGTTGCGGCGGACCATGGCCTCGAGGCCCGGCTCGAAGATGGGCACCTCGCCCTGCTGCAAGCGGGCGATCTTGCCGGCATCGGTGTCCAGGCACAGCACATGGTTGCCGACCTCGGCCAGGCAGGTGCCGCTGACCAGGCCGACGTAGCCCGTGCCAATCATCGTGATCTTCATGACGCGCTCCGTGCAGGGGACCTGGCCTCATGCGCCTCCACCAGGCGGCGGAACAGCTGGTACTGCTGCTCGCTGGTGGCGTCCCAGGAAAAGTCCTCAGCATAGCGTCGGACGGCCTCCCGCCCGGGGTGGGCCAGCCACAGGGACGTGACGGCCTCGGCAATCCCCGCGCCATCGCGCGAGGGAATCAGCCGCCCGGCGACATCCCCCTGCACCAGCTCGGGCGAGCCCCCCACCGGCGTGGCCGCCACCGGCGCGCCGCAGGCCATGGCCTCGAGCAGCACGTTGGCCCAGCCCTCGCGGCTGGAGGCCAGCAGCAGCATGTCGGCCGCGCTGTACCAGCGCAGCAGCTCGGTGTTCGGCAGCGCACCGGTCATGCGGACATGGTCCTGCACGCCCAGCCGCCGGATGGTGGCCTCGATGCGGGGACGGTCCACGCCCTCTCCGATGATGACGAGGCGCGCCTGAGGGAAGCGCGGCAGCAGCTGCGCCAGGGCCTCGACGCACAGGTCGTGCCCCTTCAGCGGCACCAGATGGCCCACGGACACCATCAGCGGCGCCCCCTCGAGGCCCAGCTCGCGACGCATCTGCGCCTGGTCCAGGGGCCGGAAACGCTGCAGGTCCACGCCGTTGCGGAACACATGCAGCTTCTCGCGCGGCTCGCCGAGCTCGTGCAGGCGTTCCATGAGGTCGGCGCACACGCCGATGGACGCGTCGGCCTGCCGGGCGGCGCCCTGGATCAGCCGGCGGGGCCACGGGAAAGTCGGAAACAGGTTCAGGTCGGAGCCACGCGCGGTGATGGTCAGCGGCTTGTCGAACAGGCGGGCCAGCCACGCCGCGGCGACGCCGTCCGGGTAGTAGTAGTGCGCGTCGATGACGTCGAACTCGAGCCCCTCGCGCATCCAGCGCCGGATGGCCAGGGCCGAACGCAGGGCCAGCACATGGGGCGCGATGTTCATGCCCACCTTGGGCGGCAGCAGGTAGCGCGGGTAGCGCACCTCGATGCCGTTGTGCACCGCCTGACGGGGCGTGGCGGCCATCTTCGCCCAGGCCCCGAAGCGTGGGTTCGAGGAAGGGAACCACGGCACCGGCGCGAGCACCTTGGCCTCGACCTTTCCCGCCTTCAGCAGCTCGCGCAGACGGGTCTCCACGAAGATGCCGTGCCCCGGCCGGCTGGGGCTGGGGTAAAGCGTGGAGAACAGCAGCGTGCGGAGGGGACGATCCATGCGGGGCGGGCGGTCCGGTGAAAGGCGGCGGGTCAGCGGACCGGGCGGCCGAGCAGTCGCTCGTAGACCGGCACGTAGTTCGCCGCGCTGTTGCGCCAGTTGCGCACATCCTCGACGAAGCGGCGGCCGTTGGCCTGCACGCGCGGCCAGTCCGCCGGCGCGCCCAGCACCTTCAGCACGACGTCCGACAGCGATTGCCGATCACCCGCCTTGAACAGGTGGCCGGTCTGGCCGTCCTCGATCAGCTCCTTGTGGCCACCGACGTCCGAGGCCACCAGCAGGCGGCCCTGCGCCATGGCTTCCAGCGGCTTGAGCGGCGTCACGAGCTCGGTCAGGCGCATGGGATGACGCGGGAAGACCAGCACGTCGATCAGGTCATAGTAGCGCTGCACCTGGGCATGCGGCACGCGGCCGGTGAACACGACCTTGTCGGCGAGGCCGAGCGCCTGGCACTGGGCCTTGAGCGCCGCATCCTGCGGGCCGCCGCCGACCAGCAGCAGGCGCACGGCGGGGTCACGTTGCAGCATCTGCGGCAGCGCTTCGAGCAGCAGGTCCAGGCCTTCGTAGGCGTAGAAGGAGCCGATGAAGCCCAGCACCTTGGCGCCCTGCAGGCCCAGTTGCGCCTGCAGCGCCGGATCGGGCTGGCCGCCGGGCTCGAAGCTGGCGATGTCGACCGCATTCGGGATCACGCTGACCTTCTGCGCGGGGATGCCGCGGCCGAGGATGTCGCTGCGCAGGCCCTCGCAGATCGTGAAGACGTGATCCACGCGATTCATCGCGCGGGTCTCGAGCGCGCGCGTGGCCCGGTAGCGAAGGCTGCCCTCGGAGGTGGTGCCATGGTCCACGGCGGCATCCTCCCAGAAGGCGCGGATCTCGTAGACCACCGGCAGGCCGGCCCGGCGTGCAGCGCGCACGGCGGGCAAGGCATTGAGCACGGGCGAGTGCGCATGCAGGATGTCCGGGCGATGCTCGCGGATCAGCGTGTCGAGGCGACGCTCCAGCGCGCGCATCAGCTGCATCTCCTTGACCACCGGCAGGCGGCTGGCTTCGGGCATGGGCGTGCGGTGGAAGGTCCAGGCATCGACCTGTTCCTGCAGCGCGCCGTCCTGCTGGCCGGCGCTCTGCTCGTGCTTCGGGCTGGTGACGTGCACCGTCTCCCAGCCGAGCTTGCGCTGCTCGCGCAGCAGCGAGGCCGTCCGGAAGGTATAGCCGCTGTGCAGCGGCAGCGAGTGATCGAGGATGTGAAGGACGCGGACGGTCATATCAGAGGGCGGTCGGGGCGGCAGACGTGGAGGCATGGGCCGGCGGGGTCTTGCTGGCAATGGCGTGCTCAGGCACCACCGGATGCGGGCCATCCACCACCACGCGAAGGAAGGCCTCGAACATGGTCAGCGACCACAGCGCCGTGCTGTGGTCGGCGCGGCCGGACTGGTGCTGCTCGACAAGATCGCGCAGGCAGTCCGGGTTGAACCAGCCCGTGTCGGCCAGGCGCGGGCCGAGCACGGACTCGCGCACCTTGTCCTTTAGCGGCCCGCGGAACCACTGGGCCAGCGGCACGGAGAAGCCCATCTTGGGGCGGTACAGCACCTCGTTCGGCAGCTGCGGCTCCATGCTCTTCTTCAGCAGGTACTTGCCCTCCTGGCCATGCAGCTTCAACGAGGACGGCAGCGTGGCGAGCCACTCGAGCAGCTCGTGGTCCATCAGCGGCTCGCGCACCTCCAGCGAATGCGCCATGCTGGCTCGGTCCACCTTGGTGTTGATGTCACCGACGAGGTAGGTCTTGGTGTCCAGGTACTGGATCAGGGCGAGCTGGTCGTCCGTGTGGGCGTTCTTCGCGTGGCGATGGAAGACCTGGTCCGCACCGTAGCCGGCCAGGGCCCGGTGCATGGCCGGGCTGAAGAGCCGCTGGCGCAGCGGCGCCTTGTTCTGCGAGACGGAATGGCAGTAGGCACTGACCGGGTCCATGGCCATGCCCTGGAAGGTGGTCTTGGCACGCAGGAAGCGCGGCGCCCAGTCCAGCTTGGGATAGGCACGGCCCAGCGCACCGAACACCATCTGCCCCATGCGGCCTGGCAGCATGCCGCGAAGGCCCGACTCCAGCATGTGCAGCTTGTAGCGGCGGTAGCCACCGAAGGCCTCGTCGCCGCCATCGCCCGACAGCGCGACCGTCACATGGCGGCGGGCCATCTCACAGACGCGGTAGGTCGGAATGGCCGAGCTGTCGGCATAGGGCTCGTCGTAGAGGCGGGCCAGCGTGTCGACCAGGTCGAAATCATTGCTGCCCACCGTGTGACAGACATGCGCCGTGCCGTGGCGCTTCGCGACCATGTCGGCGAACTCGGATTCGTTGAAGCGGGGGTCATCGAAGGCGATGGCGCAGGTACGCACGGGCTGGTCCGAGAGGCCGGCCATCGTGGCCACCACGGCGCTCGAATCCACGCCGCCGGACAGGAAGGCGCCCAGCGGCACCTCGGCGATCATGCGCAGGCGCACGGACTCGCGCAGGCGGTCCAGCAGCTCGGCCTGGGCATCCGCCAGGCTGATGCGGCTGTCCAGCGTGTAGCGCAGGTCCCAGTAGGACTTGGACGCGGGAATGGGCGCCCCGCGCTGGATGCGCAGCGTGTGCCCGACGTCCAGCTTGTGGATGCCCTTGAAGATGGTGCGCGGCTCCGGCACGTAGCCGAAGGCGAAGTACTCCTCCACGGCCTGCGGCTCGATCTCGCGGCGCAGCTGCGGATGGGCCAGCAGGGACTTCAGCTCGGAGCCGAAGAGCAGCAGGCCGTCGTCCAGCAGCGTCCAGTAGAGCGGCTTCACCCCGAGGCGGTCACGGGCCATGAACAGGCACTGCTGCTTGCGGTCCCAGATCACGAAGGCGAACATGCCGCGCAGGCGGTCCACGCAGCGCTCGCCCCAGCTCTCCCAGGCATGAACGATGACCTCGGTGTCGCTGCGCGTGTGGAACTGGTGGCCCAGGGCCTGCAGCTCGGGGATGAGTGCCTGGTAGTTGTAGATCTCGCCATTGAAGACGATGGCGACGCTGCGGTCCGCGTTGAACAGCGGCTGCTGGCCCGTCGCGATGTCGATGATGGACAGGCGGCGGTGACCGAAACCGAGGCCGGGCTCGAGGTAGAGGTCGCCCTCGTCCGGGCCACGGTGGTGCTGCGAGTCGTTCATGCGCCGCAGCACGCCGGCGTCGATGGCGCGCGCCTGGCGAGTGTCAAAGATGCCGGTGATGCCGCACATGGTCTGCCTTCATTCCGCATTGCCGCTGCCCGGCCGGCAGCACATGATCTGCCCAGGTCCGGAAACGAGCTTGCCGAGCAAGCTCGGCAAGCAACTCATCATTGTCGTGGGTGGCGCCCCCTCGCGGGGCCGGCGCCGCGCCCGGGCGGCCCCTTGGGGAGGCCGCCGCAGACATCACAGGCGCCAGACGCGGTAGCCCGCGCCCTTCAGCGCCGCCTCGTCAAACGCGGCCTTCACGTCGATGAAGGCGCCGCCGTCAACCAGCTTCTCGCCCAGCTGGCTCACGCTCAGGGACGCGAACTCGCGGTGAGACACGGCGGCCACGATGGCATCGGCCTTGGGCAGCTCGTTCCAGGGGGTGAGGCTCACGCCGTACTCGTGCTCGGCCTCGGCGGACTCGGCCTGCGGATCCGTCACGATGACCTCGACGCCATAGGTCTTGAGCTCATTGATGATGTCGATTACCTTGGAATTGCGCAGATCGCCGCAGTTCTCCTTGAAGGTCAGGCCCAGCACGTTGACCTTGGAGCCCTTGATGTGCGAGCCGCTGGCGATCATCTGCTTGATGGTCTGCTCGGCGATGAACTTGCCCATGCTGTCGTTGATGCGACGGCCGGCCAGGATGACCTGCGGGTGGTAGCCCAGCATGTCGGCCTTGTGGGTCAGGTAGTACGGGTCCACGCCGATGCAGTGGCCGCCCACCAGACCCGGCTTGAACTTCAGGAAGTTCCACTTCGTGCCGGCGGCTTCGAGGACCTCGCTGGTGTCGATGCCGATCTTGTCGAAGATGATGGCCAGCTCGTTCATCAGGGCGATGTTGAGGTCGCGCTGGGTGTTCTCGATCACCTTGGCGGCCTCGGCCGTCTTGATGCTGGAGGCGCGGTGCACGCCCGGCACGATGATCATCTCGTAGAGCTTGGCCACGCGGTCGAGGGTTTCGGGCGTGTCCCCGGAGACGATCTTCAGGATCTTGGTGAGGGTGTGCTCGCGGTCGCCCGGGTTGATGCGCTCGGGGCTGTAGCCGACGAAGAAGTCTTCCTTCCACTTCATGCCGGACTCGCGCTCCAGCACGGGGATGCAGACCTCCTCGGTGGCACCGGGATACACCGTGCTTTCATAGACCACGATGGCGCCCTTCTTCATGTGACGGCCGACGCTGGTCGAGGACCCGACCAGGGGCTTGAAGTCGGGGATGTGGGCCTCGTCCACAGGCGTGGGCACGGCGACGATGATGATGTCGGCCTCGCCAAGCATCGCGGGATCGGAGGTGTACACGGCGTGCTTGGCCGCCTGGACCTGCTCGTCGGTCAGCTCGCGCGAAGGGTCCGTCCCACGCTGGCAGGCGTCGACCTTGCCTTGGTGGATGTCAAAACCAATGGTCCTGATCTGCTTCCCGAACTCCACGACGAGCGGCAGGCCCACATAGCCCAGACCGATCACTGCCAAAGTCGTCATACACATGCCTTTCTTGAGATTCTTGAATTATGGCGAGTCATCAGCGTTGAGACTGTGACTGCAGGTAGCCCTGAATTGCGGGGGTCACGGCCGGCATCAGTTCTGCCAGTGCGGGCGCCCCCTCCTCCGCTGCGGGTGCATAGATGAACACGGCGGCGGCGTTGTCGACCCGCCCTGCCAGGCGGCACCAGGCCGTCAGCAGGCGGGCGCGCACCGCCGAGTTGGTGAAGCTGCCGTCGATCCAGTGGGTCTGCAGCACCTGCAGCTCCTCCCGCGCGCCCGACACATGCAGACGCTGGCGCAGGCCCGCGGCCTGCCACACCGGGGACAGCCCGGCGCTGCCAGCGCCCGCGCTGTCGGGCACCACGACCCACTCGTCCTTGAAGCCGGCCAGGCGGTTCTCGGAGTTCATCACCTTGCGCTCTTCGTCCTGCCCACGGTAGAACAGCACCCAGACGCAGAAGGAACGGCCGTCCTTCAGGTAGCAGGCATGCTCCTCGGCACTGGCGCCCCCGTAGGCGGGCTTCCAGCCGGACTTGGCCGGACTCTCCAGCCGGGTCCAGCCCTGCGCCGTCAGCGACAGGGGCGACAGGGCCACGGGCGCGGAGGCCCCGGCGAGGTGCTCGACGTGATAGGCCCAGCCCGCCGGGAGCGCCAGCAGCGCCACGACGAGCGCCGCCTGCGCCCAGGGGGCCCGGGGCGCGGCCGGCGAGACCGGCACGGCGGGCTGAGGCTCGACCAGCGGCGCATCCACGTAGCGGATGCCGACCATGTAGAGCAGCGTCATCACGAGGCCGAAGAAGATCCAGCCGTAGATGATGTGATCGACGCCCGTGGCCAGCTCGTTGCCGGACAGGTGGCCGATCATCACGATCATGTAAGCCCGCAGCCAGTTCGCCACCAGCGGCACGATGAGCGACACCACGCCGAAGACCACCCGGCGCCCGGCGCCGCGGTAGTTGATGTAGGCGAACAGGGTGCCCACCATGAAGGAGGCAATGAGGTAGCGAATGCCGCTGCAGGCTTCCACCACCGACCAATGGCCGCTGGGGATGACGAACTCCAGCCCCTCGCGGTAGACCGGGATGCCCGAGGCCCGGAGCGCCGCCACGGTGAAGTCCGCGGTGGAGTTCATCAGCGTGGGCAGCAGGAACTCGCCGAAGGGCACGGCGAAGAAACTGAAGCTCAGCGGGAACAGCAAGCGCATGCCGATGGCCCGCCCGAAGACGACTGGCACCAGCAGCACGAGCACGGCCACGATGGCGAAATGCTCCGCCGCATTCACGTGGGCCAGGCGCACGACCAGCCAGCCCGGCACCAGCAGGGCCAGCAGCACCAGGCCCGGCCACCAGGGCCGGGGCTGCATGACCAGGCAGTCGTAGCGACGGCGCCAGATCAGCCACAGCACGGCCGGGAAGACGAGATAGCCGTGGGCGAAGGTGTCTGAACGCGCCCAGATGCCCACCATCGACTCGAAGGACGGCCAGAGCAGCGCGATGGCCGCCACCGTGCACAAGGCCCAGGCCAGCAGCGCCGAACGCCAGCCGGCCCGCAGCGCGTCCGGCAGCGTGTGCCAGAAGCGCCGCGTGTCGAGGATCAACTCCTGCCACAAGTCCTTCAGCATGCGCCCCCCGTCGCCAGGCTCAGCGCCCCGTCGATCGCCGACAGGTGCGCGTCCCAGCTGTAGTGGTCCAGCACGTAGCGACGCGCGGCCTCGCCGATGCGCTCAGCCCGCGCGCGGTCCAAGAGCACCTGCTCCAGGGCCGTCAGGTATTCATCCGCCGTTTCCGCTTCGAAGACGGCCTCGCCATGCGGCGCGCCAATCACCTGGGCGCAGCCGCGGGCAGACACGACGGCCTTGCACATGGACATGGCCTCAAGCACCTTGTTCTGCACGCCACGCGCCAGGCGCAGCGGCGCCACGACCGCGTCCGCATGTTGCAGATAGGGACGCACGTCCGGCACCGTGCCAGTGACCCGCACATGCGCGCCCGCGAGGGCCTGCACCGCCGGGGTCGGGCTGCGTCCGACGATATGGAACTGGGCCTGAGGATGCCGTTCGAGCACCGCGGGCAGCACCGCCTCGGCAAACCAGGACACCGCATCGACGTTGGGCCAGTAGTCCATGGCCCCGGTGAAGACGAGATGCGGCCCCGGGCCGGAGAACGGGCTGGCGCTGCCGGTCTGGGGTTGGAAGAAGTCGCTGTCCACCCCGTTGCACAGAGGCTGGATCTTGTCGTCAAGCCCGGGCGCCAGGCCCAGGAACAGCTGACGCTCAGGTTCCGTGACCAGGTAGCTCATGCGGGCCGCGCCCACGATGCGGCGTTCGTAGTCCAGCAGCGTGCGTCCCTCGCGTCCGTAGACCCAGGACATCGGCCAGCGATGGGCCTTGGCATAGCCCACCCACTTCTGGGAGTCCACATCGATGAGATCGACCAGCATGGGCAGCGGAAGGTCCAGGGCGTACTGCGCCATCGTGGACGAGAACACGATGCTGGCGGCCAGGTCCTGCTGCTGCACACAGCGCTGCACCCAGGCCTTCATGGCGGCATCCCGGTAATACGGCAGACCGAGCGGCTCGCCGGTCAACAGCCCCTGGAGGCTGCGGACCTTGCCCAGCGTCGGATTCAGGGGCAGCGCGCAAACTTCGGCGCACACGCCACGCAGCTTGTCGAGGTATTGCCAGTCATCCGGGTCGTCGACAAAAGTCCCCAGGAACACGCGGTGGCGCTTCGCGAGGTGCTTCAGCAGATGCCAGGACCGGACCTTGTCGCCCTTGTTCGGCGGATACGGCAGCCGATGGACCAGGTAGAGGATGTTGGCCATCTCAGCCCCCTGCCCGAGGGATGCCGGGGCCCGGGACGGGGGTTCCGTCCGTACGACCGTGCACCGGCACGCGGCGCGCATGCCCACCCAGGACCTGAGCCGCGGACATCAGGCCGTGGATCACCAACTCGAATGACATTCAGTGAGAACCCGCTGCTTGGGCCGTCAATCGTGGTTTGAGGAATACCTCGTCCATGCGGCCCCATTGGAAATCTTTCAACAGACGGGCAATCCGCCCCTCCGTGCGCGAAAGATTTACATAGTGGCGAAAGCGGGATTTCGCATCAATCCCCTGAACGCGCGGCTGATCCGGATCGATTTCCCACGGGTGGAAATAGAACACGGCCGGTTGCGCCTCCTGCGTGTTGACGCGATTGAGCATCCAGCGCGAAACACCGTAAGGCAGCAGACGGAAATACCCCCCGCCACTGCTGGGGAGATTGCGCTCAAACAGCCGCAGCGTGGTGATGGGAATCTCCAGCAGGCCGTCGCGGACGAAATAGGGCGTCCGCGGGGAATCCGGCATGCCGTAGTGATCATGGGCGATGGGATAGACGCTGGAACTGTACTGATGCCCGGTTTCACGCAGGACATCAAAAGCCCAGAGATTGCCCTTGCCGATGGAGAAGCTCGGCGCCCGGTATCCCAGCACCGGTGCGCCGGCGAGGTCCTCCAGCACCTGCTTGGCCCGGGTCAGATCCTCGCGGAATGCGTCGGGGCTCAGATCACTGGCACGTTCGTGCCCGTAACCGTGGCTGGCCACCTCATGGCCGGCCGCGACGATGCGGCGCACCAGCGCCGGGTAGCGTTCGGCGATCCAGCCCAGCGTGAAGAAGGTGGCACGGGTGTCATGCGCGGCCAGCAGGGCTAGGATGCGATCGACGTTGCGCTCGACGCGGCATTCCAGCTCGTTCCAGCGATCGCGGCGGATGTAGGGGGCGAATGCGGAGACCTGGAAATAGTCCTCCACATCAATGGTCATGGCATTGACGGGCTTCACGAGTCCGTTCCTTCCTTGCGCTCGGCGGCAGTGAGGCCTTCCACCAGCTTCTGCAGCAGCGCCAGCGTCTGCAGGTTGATGCGCTCCAGCCGCATCATGCTGCGCTCGAGGCGCTGCAGGCGGTCCGTGTGGTGATCCTGGGCCAGGTTGAGGATCTGCTCGGACATGCCCTGCCCCAGCGAGGCGGACAGGCTGATCTGGCTGACGTCGATGTCGAGCCCGGCCGGGCCCACGGCGTGCTGACCGAGATGCGCGGCCGGCACCGAGGCCGGGCCGCTCGCCAGCGCCGCATGCGCCGAATCAGGAATGGCCGATTCGTCGCGGATGTCCTTGACGACCTCCTCGACGTCCGCCTGTGTGAGATGCGTGCGGTTGGCCATGAAGCCCAGCAGCAGCAGACGATCGCACAGGCTGTTGATCCGGCGGGGGATGCCGCGCGACGCCTTGTGGACCGCCGCGAAGGCAGCGGGGTCGAAGCTCGGATTCCCGGTGCTGCCCGCGCATTTCAGGCGGTGCTCGATGTAGCGCTGTGTCTCCTCCTCGTCCAGCGGGCCGATGTGGCAGGTTGCCGCCACACGCTGGCGAAACTGCTCCATCTCGGGCCGCTGCAGGATGGCACGGAACTCGGGCTGCCCCACCAGGAACGTCTGAAGCAGCGACTGGTTGCCGTACTGGAAGTTCGACAGCATGCGCAGCTCCTCCACCGCGCGGGCGCTGAGGTTCTGCGCCTCATCGACCACCAGCAGGCAACGCTTGCCCTGGGCCGCCTGGCTGACGAGGAAGGCCTCCAGGGCCATCAGCAGCTCGGACTTGGCCATGTCCTTGACACGGACGCCAAAGGCCGCCCCGACGAGGCGCAGGGTGTCTTCGGCATCCAGCTGGGTCGTCACCAGATTGCCGATGACCGTGTTGCTGCGGTTCAGGCTGTCCAGCAGCCCGCGCAGCAGGGTCGTCTTGCCGGCACCGACTTCGCCCGTGATGACGATGAAGCCGTCGTTGCGCAGCACACCGTAGTCCAGGTAGGCCTTGGCGCGGCGATGCTGCTTGCTTCCAAAGTAGAAATTGGGGTCCGGGCTGAGCTGGAACGGCTTGCTCGTCAGCCCATAAAAAGCTTCATACATGGGACTAGAACTGTTGCTGCAGAGTGCCGGTGATGGCGTTCTCCACATAGGGCCGCAGGGGGCTGTCCATCTCGGCGCGCCGCACACTGACGGACAGCATGCGGGACTCGGTCAGTCGGGTGCTCCAGGCGCCGCTGAGCGTGCGCAGGTGGGAACCGTTCAGAGCCCCCTGACTGGCGGTCGTGCGCTGGTCCGTGTAGCCGAGCGACAGCGAGCTCATGGACGTCAGGCGGTGCGAAAGCGACAGGATCGCGCCGCGCTGGGAAATCTGATCCGACAGGCCCAGGTCGTCCCCCGGCACGCTCGCCGCGCCGATGCGCGTGTTGCGGGTGTGGCCCAGCGACAGGCTCACCGTGGTGCGCACGCCCTGCCACATGGCAGCGATCTGGCGGGTGCGGGACAGGCTGACGGCCGAACTGAGGAAGCCGGGCGTCGAGACCGCATCGGGAGACAGCCCATTCGACTGCAGCACCGCCAGCACCAGCGTCCGGCGCTTGTCCGGGTCTGGCTCCAGAGACGCCAGCATCTGGTAGAGCAGATCGAAATTGGTTCGCTGGCCGAGGCCGCCCTGCACGCCGGGCGGCGAGACCTGCTGGAGGTCGGAGACGCGCAGGGAGAGGCGCGGCAAGCGGTACTCGAAGGCCAGGCTGTGCGTGTTGCCGTAGGACCGGTGGTCTGCCGCCGCTTCCGCCAGCGTGCGCGGCGAGGGTCGCCAGGCCACCTGCACGCCGTAGGCCGCCTTGCGCTCGCGGTTGACCGTCGTGTAGTTGTTGGCGTCCGCGCCCATGTTGACGCCAAGCTGCCAGTCAGGATCAGGCGTGTAGATCAAGGTGCCGATGAGGCGGTCACTGAGCGAGCGCCGCCCCACGCGCGGCGTGGTGACCTGGGCGTCACCGGCCACCCGCCAGCTCAGCAAGCCGCCGGAGCGGGCCGGCCGCAGAGCAGCGCTGACGGCGTACCCGCTCTGGTCGCCGAGGTCTGTGTTCTTGGCGCGATTGAGCACCAGGTTCACATGAGACTCCAGCACGGCGACGTCTGAGAGACGCACCCGGAATCCCGGTGTCACGCTGACATTGGCAACCTGGGTCGCATTCGGGTTGGCGAGCGAGGGGTCCACCGTACGCGGGCCCAGCGCGCTGACATTCTGCTGCGACATGCTGGCCGCCGCCTGCAGGAACAGCCCCCCCTCCGAAGGCGCCCAACGGAGTTGAGAGCTCAGGTGATGGGTGATGCGATCCGGCTCCGCGGACTTCTGGTAGTAGAGCCCGTTGAGCGCGTAGTCGAGATCGCCTGAGAGTTCGAGCCCGCGGGCACGCAGCGACACCCCCGGCGTCAGCGTGGTGATCAAGGCAGCGTCCGGAAAATCGCTGGCGAGCTTCAGGTTGCTCGTGTAGCCCTGGGACACGCTGACACGAGGCTCCAGCGTGACCCGGCGCTGCGGGCCAGCGGCCCCTCCGGCGTCCTGTGCCACGGCCAGACCGGCCGAACTGGCGGCCAGACAGGCCAGCCACACCGAGCGAATAGGCCGTGCTTCCCGCTTAGCGGTCATGTCCAGTCACCTCGGCGGGCTGCAGACTCGGCTGAGCCTCGGGGGCATCGCCGCTGTCGTACCCGTAGCCATAGCCATAGCCATATCCGTAGCTGCCATCCGCATCGACGCGTGCCTGATTCAGCAGCATCAGCCGGACGGGGCAGCTGTCGATCGTGCTCAGCGCACGCTTCACGGCGGACTGCGGCGTGCTCTCAGCATGCACGACGATCACGATCTGCCCCATCTGCGATGCCAGCACCGCCGATTCGGTGGTCAGCAGCAGCGGTGGGGAATCAAAGATGATGATGCGATCGGGGTAGCGCTGCGCCATGTCGTCGAGCAGCTTGCGCATGGCGTCGCTGGCCAGCAGTTCGGTGGCGCGGGCGTGCGGGGTTCCGCTGGGCAGCACGGTCAGCTTGTCGATGCTGGTGCGCAGCAGCGCATCCGACAGATCGACGGATTCCTCCAGCACGTCCAGCAAACCAGGCCCGGGGGGCAGCCCCAGCATGCGCAGCACCGACGGCCGCGCGACGTCGGCATCGACCAGCATCACCGTGTGATCCAGCTCGGCAGCGATGCTCATGGCCAGGTTCAGGGAGGTGAAGCTCTTTCCCTCGCCGGCCAAGGCGCTCGTGACCATGATCAAGTTGCCGTGGTTGAGCATCTCGGCACCGCGGCCCGTGGCATTGCGGATCAGCGGGCGCTTGATCACGCGGTACTGGTCCGCCATGGGCGTGCGGGGCGCATTGGGCGTGACCAGCCCCATGGCAGCCAGCGCCTCCAGATCCAGTTCCACACGCTTGGACACGGCCGCGGCTGGCGCAGGAGCTGCAACACGCTCGACCGTGCGGGGCGCGACTGCCGGCGCTTGCGCCTGCACCGGCGCGGCAACGGCCCCTTGAGACGGCGGCAGCTGGCTGGCGTCCGACGCGCCCTGTGCCGGTGGCGACGCGGGCGTCGTCAGCTGGTCGATGTCCACCCCGGCCTGGCGCAGCTGCTCCAGACGTTCTGCGGCTTGTTCAATGAGACTGCCTGCCATGATCACCCTCCCCGATTCGCAATGACGGCCATCGCGGCGATACCAATGGCAAAACAGATGAACAACAAGGCGCCGGCAGACCAGAAGCTCAGCATGCTGCGCCGCGAACGCGAGACCTCGGCGGGCGTGTGCAGGCGACCGACGACGCCCAGCACGGGCAGCTCCGTCGCGTCACGCAGCTCCAGGGTGTCATGGAAGACCGGACGCAGCTGGCTGGCGACAAAGGACACGCCCAGGCCTGCGGCCACGGACAAGCCCCAGGCCGCGGCCAGCAGCACCAGCCGATTGGGTGCCACCGGTTGATTGGACGCACGCGGCGGGTCGATCAGGCGGAAATCAGCCACACCGGACGCCACATCCAGCTCGCCGGAGATGGCGGCAGACTCACGACGAGCCACCAGCTCCTCGTAGTTCTTCTTGTGGACGGCGTAGTCACGGTTGAGCTGTGCGGCCTCGGCTTCCAGCTGGGGGGCCGTCTTGAGTGCGGAGAGCGCCTGCTGATAACGCGCGGCGTATTCACCAACACGTGCCTGCAGCTGAGCCACCTGGACTTCGGTCGTCGCGAGCATGCGGGACAGGTCCTGCTGCACGGGCGTGCCGGTGCTGTTGCTGACGCTGCCACCAGCCCCGGTGCTGGTACGCCGCATCTCCGTGAGCTCGCGCTTCTTCTGCTCTTCCAGGTCCTTGATCAGCTTGCGGGTCTGGATGACGTCCGGATGCGCGTCCGTGAAGCGCTGCAGCAGCACGTCCAGGTTGCGCTTCTGAGCATCAATGCGGGCATCGAGTTCCGGCATGGCGAATGCGGACGGATCCTGCAGAGCGGTCTGGGCGGCGCTGTCGAGCCGCGCGCGCTCAGCGGCCAGCTGCTGCTTCGCGGCGCTCCGGGCATTCTCGGCTTCACGCAGCTCAAGCCGGGCACGGTCCAGCTGATTGCTCAGCTCGCCCAGGCGCGAGGCCGCGTCCTTGCCTTCACTCGCGGTCAGTTCCAGGTTCCGCAGCCGGAACTCCTTGAGGCGCGACTCCGCTTCCTCGAGCTTCGCCTCGTAGTTCTTGATCTGCTCGTTGATGAAGGTGGTGGCCGTCGCCGTTTCCTTGCGGCTGGCCCCGAGGCTCGACTCCACGAAGATGGAGACCAGCGACTGCACCACCCGTTTGGCGGTGTCGGGATCCTTGTCACGGTACGACAGCGTGTAGAGGTTGTCCTTCGCGGTACTGCGGATGGAGAGCTCGCGAGTGAGCATCTCGATCAGGGCCTCCTGCTGCGCCTTGCTCTGGTTGCCCAGATCCAGGTCGGCCATCCGGACCAGCTTCTCCATGTTCGGGCGGCTGATCAGCGTGCGGCTGAGCATCTGGACCTGCGTGTCGACATTGGGCTGGACGGCCAGCCCGTTCATCAGCGGCTTCAGGATGGACTGAGTATCCACATAGATTCGCGCACTGGCCTCATAGCGATTCGGCAGCAACAAGGCCACCAGCACCCCCAGGGCGCCCACAAGCCACGCCGCCAGAAGCCCCGCCCATCGGTACTTCCACATCCGCCGACCGAGCGTCAGCAACTGAGCGAATAACTGTTCCATGTCGTCTGCTTGCCTGAAGCAATCAGCGGTGGACGCCCGAGCGACCACCGCCGTCAAGAAGTTGAGGCCCTGGCGTCAGCACGCCGCCAGCCTTGCGACTCAGAAGAGGCTCTGAGGAATGATGAGGATGTCGCCGGGACGCATCTCGACGTTGGCGGAAACATCACCCCGCTTGATGAGGTCCTTGAGTCGGACCGAGTACTGCTTGTTGCCCTCGGAGGAACGCAGGATCGTGGCTTCGTTGCCGGCTGCAAAGTCCGTCAGCCCCCCCACGGCAATCATCACGTCCAGCAGCGTCATCTGCTGCTTGTAGGCCAGGAACTGCGGCTTGGCCGCTTCGCCCACCACGCGGATCTGCTCGCTGTAAGGACCGACGAAGCTGGTCACGATGACCGTCACGACCGGGTCACGGACGTATTTCGACAGCTGCTTCTCGATGTCACGGGCCACCTCGACCGGGTTCTTGCCCTGGGCCACCAGTTCATCAATCAGCGGCGTGGCGATCTTGCCATCTGGCCGCACGGGCACGGTCATGGACAGTTCCGGGTTGCGCCAGACGATGATGTTCAGGTTGTCCCCGGCACCAATGATGTAGCTGTAGTTGCCCTCTGCAGCCTTGGCCGGAGCCTGCGGGAACTGGCTCGTGGACGCACAGCCGCCGAGCACGGCCATCACGGCGCCAAGCGCGGCAACGAGGAACCCACGCAGGGCAAGGGCTTTGAACATATCTCTGTCCTTAGTCGCTGAACAACAGAAAAGGGGTGGGACGGGCACCGGGCGATCCTGGCCCCGCCCCACACAGAGCCGGCCAGGCATCATGCCATAGGGGTCCGGCTCGAATGCCGACACTCATGACAGCTGCAGCAGCCGCCTCGATTCTCAGGGGCACGATTGCACACCAGCCGCTGCGCCATGCCCATCCCTCGTATGAGTGCGGAACAAGACATCGCCGTCATGCGGTCACAGGCACTTACGAATTCGTGCCTCGAAGAACCGGGCGGATGAACATCATCAAGAGTTTCTGAAGCGGATTGGCATTTCCGCCGGGCCGCCAGGTGAAACTCAATTTCTGCCGGAACGCATCAAATTGCATGGCCCAGGGTGCAGGCCTCAAGTCACCACGCCCCAGCAGAACCTTCAGCACGGACGTCCCCATGACCCCGGCACACAAATCGCAGGCCATCATGGTCGACGGTCCTTTTCGTTCGGCGAAATTGACTGCCAGCGGCTCCACCAGGTAGGGCCGCTGCAGCATGGCAGGCGACAGGCCGGCGATGAATCGCGCGTACTGCTCTTGCCGGGATTGACCTTCCACCTTGAAGTAATCTTCAAAGGTCATGGCACCCGGCTTGAAATACAGCAATGCCACTCCCATGCCCAGCGGTGCCGCCGTCAGGGCGGGAATGCCGCGCCGAGCACACTCCGCGAACAGCAGCCGCCGGGCATCGACGGCAAAGAAATCGATGCCATCGACATAGACATCCACGCCTTCGAGAAATGCCGCCACATTGGCTTGGGTGACACCCTCGCCGAAACTGCGGACGTCGGCCTCGGGGTTGATGCCCCGGACCATCTCCGCCATGACCTCCACCTTGGGGCGCCCGATGCTGTCCATCGAGGAGCCGACCTGCCGGTTGAAGTTGTGCACCTCGAATTCGTCGAAGTCAGCCAGGCGGAAAGCGCCGATGCCCAGGCGCGCCAGCGTCAAAGCATGGGCACCACCGACCCCCCCCTGCCCCGCAATCGCGACAGTGGAGCGCCGCAGCTTCGCCTGCTCAGCCTCGGTGACCCAGCCGATATTCCGCGAAAACGCCTTGTCGTAATCAAATCCAGACTGATCCTGCATGTGTGCTCCCCTGTTGGCCCCGCACGAGGGGGTGTCGTGGCCATTTTGCGCCATGCCTGCTGCCGCTCCGCTGATATTGAAAAGCTGTGCCAAGATTCCCACTCGTTCGTCACCATGCCGAACAGGGAGACTTGAATGACCGAGCCCGATCTTCTGGATCAACTGCTGGACTTGGCCCGCTGGGCGCCTAGCGGGGACAACACGCAGCCCTGGCGCTTTGAACGCTTGGGCCCGCGACAACTCCGCATCCATGGGTTCGACACCCGGGATCACTGCGTCTACGACCTCGACGGCCATCCCAGCCAGATCAGCTTCGGCACGCTTTTGGAAACCCTCGCCATTGCCGCCGCGAGCCGCGGCTGGCAGATGGTCATTGACCGCATGGATTTCAGCACGGAGACGCGTCCGCAGTTTGACGTGAGCGTGCAAGCAGCGCCGGACAAAAGCCAACTGCGGCTTGCTGCCCAGATCGAGAAACGCAGCGTACAGCGACGGCCCTTGAAGCGCACCCCACTGACTGAGGAAGAAAAGAAGTCGTTGACTCAGTGCCTTCCGGCAGGCATGGCGGTGCATTGGCTGGACGAGGGTTTTGCACGACTGAAGACCGCCAAACTGCTGTTCCACTCCGCCAAGCTGCGCCTGACCATCGAAGAGGCATACCGGGTCCATCGGGACATCATCGAATGGCACGCCCAATTCAGCGCGGACAAGGTTCCTGACCAGGCGCTGGGCGCCAGCCCCGGCACGGTCCTGCTGATGCGTCAGGTCATGAAGAGCTGGCAACGCGTCAGGTTCTTCAATACCTTTCTGGCCGGGACCTGGGCACCCCGCATCGAACTCGATTTCATCCCCTCATTGCGCTGCGCAGCGCATTTCGTCATTCATTCAACAAATCCTCCCCATCGACCAGAGGACTATGTGGAGGCGGGACGTGCAATCCAGCGTTTCTGGCTTCAGGCCACCGCGCTGGAAATGCAGCTGCAACCCGAAGTCACGCCACTGGTATTTAGCAGGTATTCACGCGAATCCCGCCCATTCTCTGCATCAGCCCATGCGATGCCGATGGCCCACGACATCCGGCAGCGGCTTGAGCTGTTGATCGGTCGCGACATTGCCGAACGCGCGGTCTTCATGGGCCGCCTGGGCCATGGAACCGCCCCAACGGCGCGCTCCTTGCGCAAGCCCTTGGCGCAGTTGCGCGCCTGAACCCCCTGCGAACCGCTGTCGGAGGTCTTTACACCCACCGCCTTTCCTCATTTCACAGCGCACCAGATCAATCGCAAGTGATTGATTTAAAAAGAGTTCTCAAATCTGGCACAGTGATTGCTCATATCACCGCAGGCGGCTCAGCGACATTGCGAAGCTGACCAACCTGAAACAAGGAACGGAGAGAAACATGAACTTCAAGCACGTTGTGCGCGCTGCAGCAGCTGCAGCACTGGTCGCAGTCAGTGCCTCGGCATCCGCTGGCTATGTGGTGCTGGATGGCTGGCAACTGAACACGCCCACTACGACCGTGACGAACATCGGTCGCCTGGGCCTGGGTGGTGGCGGTGCCACGGTCGAACAAGAAGTGAACGGCCTGGGTCAAGCCTTCGTCGGCGCCAAGTTCGTCGAGAGCGGTTCCGTCTTCTCGGTCACCTACACGCCGGAAAACGTCCCCGGCGCTGGTGACAACGGCGGCCTGTCCGTGATCAGCAATGAGCTGCTGACCATCTCGTTCACCAATGTGGCCGGCAAGGTCATCGCCCTGAACCCGGGCGGCGGCTTCAAGTACCAGTTCACCTCGGGCAACTTCCTGATGTCCGGTCTGGGTGGCACCTACGCTGCTGGCTCGATCGTCGGCCTCGGCGGCAACGCTTCGTCGACCGCCGTGATCGGTGGCTTCAACGGCGATTCCACCCTGCTGGCCTATGTTGCAGCCTTCCTGAAGCCGACGTTCGACGTCAAGGACAACCTCGGCAACAGCCTGAAGAACGACATGACCAACGGCAAGGTGCTGTTCCAGGCCGTGACCAACAACAACACCACCGGCTTCGTGGGTACGGGTGCCTGCACGTTCGACGCCACCAAGACCTGCTCCACGGTCCGCGTGACGTCGGCTGGCGACGCCTACCTGGTGCGTGACATTCCCGAACCCGCCAGCATCGCCCTGGCTGGCGTGGCCCTGCTGGGCCTGGGCATGGCTCGCCGCCGCAGCGCCAAGTAATCAGTTCACTGATTCGCTCGAAAGGGGTGCCTCGGCACCCCTTTTTCTTGTCCGTGCCCATCGGAACACCGACCGCAGGCCCACGGCCGCCAGTACGAGCACAAGCAAGTGCGCACGACAAAAGGGGAGCCCGTGGCTCCCCTTTTCATTTGCTTCCGCAAGGCTCGAAGCCGGACCGCCAAATCGAGCAACGCCCGTTGGGCGGGCCGCCACGGCGGGTGCGGCCGGAGTGGCTGATCCCTCAAAGATCGCGGTGAGTCTGCCCTGTTTCGAAAGCCGCCACACAGTCTCGCCACGGGGCATCCGGCTCGTCGACGAGCTTGAAGCCGAAGAAGCGACCTTGCTCGCTCTCACGCCGGCGCACGACCTGAGCGCGCACGCGCGAACGCTCGTGCTCACCCAGGTCAACCACCACGTCCCCAGTGGACTCCAAAGGCAGCTCGTTCCCGCAGCGCGCCTGGAAGCCCGCCGCCGAGATCTCGATGATCTCGAGCACGCAGACCCGCTCACCCGTCGATGACACGATCCTCATCTCCGCCGGGCATCGGATGGAATAGCGCTGGTGGCGACGCAAGGGATGGTGTTCCAGCGCCTGCCCCGCCAGCATGGGCAAAACCTGCCGATACTCCGGCGTGTTGTAGATGGACCAGAGCAATGCCTTCTTGCGATCGTCCAGCCCCTGCAGAACCGGGCTGCACCGGTTGAAGAAGTAGTCCAGCAGGGCTGGGGTCAGCACCGGGTCGTTCGTCGTGAAGTAGCGCCGGCTGGGCAGAACGATATTGTCGAGAGCCTGACGATAGAAGAAATGGTGCAGGTTCTTGCGAAGTGGGCGGAACTGGTACACCGCGCGGAACAGCGCTTCCGACTGAGTGAGGTCGAGCGTCGCCCCCACGGCCGGTGCACCATTGGCGAAGTCGTAGGCGTCAACGGTGCGGGCCTGCAGTCGCTCGAAGAACAGGAGCGCCTCATACAGCTCGATCTTGTCCGGGTTGACGGCAATGACCAGATGACGGGTATCGAAATACTCCGTGCAGTACTGGTGCATGAACTTCATCAGGGGAAACAGGACTGCCCCGCCCGTCTTGCGGAAATCCGGATGCACGGCCAGGGCCGAGATCTCGACGATATTGCCGCGCTTGCGCCGGACACCCGCCAGGTCGAACACGCTTTGCAGCGGGAAGCCGAACACGCCCTCCCGGATCATCGAGATGGTCCCGACCACCCGGCCGTCCCACTTGGCACAGATCGTCGTGGTCGTCGGCAGCGCGTGGTAGATCGTGATCCGCATGCCGGAAGGGTCCGGCTTCATGAAGCCGGCAGCCACGTAGGCATCGTGAAGGATGCGGAAGCAAGCCTCCAGCTCCTCCTGCGTTTCCGCGATCTTGAGCTGCAACCGGGCATCCGGTTGCGGATCGCAGTCCACCATGCGGCGATACACCGCAAACCGCCAATCCCGAGGCAAGGCACCGAATACGGAACGCAAGGCCGTGTGCACGCGTTTGCGTAGGCTGGAGCGCTTGATGGCGGCCATGGTCGCTTCCTTCCAGTCCACCCAGATGCGGATGGACGATCCGACTAGCTTACTGCAAGAAGACGTGGGCGACGGCGACAGACCTGGCTGCGTCCACGCCGATGTCCCCAATCAGAGCTGCCGATTCAGCTCATCCAGCGTGAGCTTGAGGTCTGGCCCCAGCGATCCGTCCTTGATCTTGGCGACCTCCGCCTTGGCCGCAGCCTTGTCTCCGGTCCCCACCAGCGCTTGCGCCAGGTGCAGTCGGGCAGCAGCGGATCCCGGCCGGAGTTGCAGTGCCTTGCGCGAGGCCTCCAGCGCACGGGCGGGCTCCTTGGCAGCGAGGTGCGTCATGGCCAGGGTGTCCCAGTATTCGTCGACGTCCTCGCGGACCTGCACGGCGCGCTGAGCGAACTCCGTCGCGCCGGGCTTGCCGCTCTTCATCAGGATCCAGGCCATGTTGTTGAGGGCCACCGAATAGCGAGGTTCCTGAGCAAGCACCTGCCGGTACAAGGCTTCAGCGTCCGCCATCTTGCCGGCCTGCAAGGCGAGCGTCGCCAAATAGCTGGCGAAATGCACATCCTTGGCGTGTGCCGCCATCCAGGTCTGGGCCAGGCGGGTGGCCTCTGCCCCCTGCCCGGCCTTCATCAGCGCAGTATGCAACTTGATTGCCAGCGTTGCGTCATCCCGGTTGAGGTCCAGCGCTGCACGGTACTGCCGTGCGGCCTCGGCGAAGCCCTTCTGGGCAAAAGCCACATCGCCCTGCGCCGTGTAGATGACCACCTTCGGCGCTCCGGCGACTTCCATGTCCTTCAGTGCAGACCGCGCATCACTGAACTTGCCCAGTGCCACCTGGACCGCGACGAGCTTGCCCACGACTTCAGGATTGCGCGGCGCGAGAACCAGGGCTCGGCGCAGATCTGCCGCTGCCGCAGGAAGGTCCTTGGCCTGCGCATGAACCTCCGCCATCCGCAGGTAGGGATCGGGCGAATTGGGCATCTTGGCCACGAGCTTGTTCAACGTGCTGACGGCCTGGTTCACGTCGCCGGTGAGGGCCTGCACCTGCCCCAGCGCCAGCAGCAGCTCGGCACTGTCGGAGATGGCGGCCTGTCCTTCCTGAGCGGCCTGCAGGCCTTGCTTGGGGTCTCCCTGGAGGACTCGATGACGAATCAGACTCAAGCGAGGCTCTGGCGCATCCGGAGACGCCTTGATGGCATCCTGGAGCAGTTGCTCGTACTCGCTGGCACTGGCACCTGCCCGCACTCGCAGCTCGATGGCGGCCATCCGCGCACGGATGTTGCGTGGATCCCGCGCAACCATCCCTTCAAAACGCTTGATGGCATCCTGGATGCGCCCGGCATCCACATCGAGGAAGGCCAGTGCCACGGCAGCCTGGAAGTACTCGGGCGACAGCTGGAGCGCCTGCTCGAAGGACGCCCGGGCTTCCGCCAGTTGCTTGTTCCTCATCTGGATGGTCCCGCGGAGGAACGGGGCGTCCGCCAGTTTCGGCTGCTTCTGCTGCAACTGTGCGATGGCCTGCAGAGCACCCGCCGAGTCACCACGACTCAGGAGCGCGCTGATCAACGCCAGATCAGCCGTATGGCCTGAGGCATCGGCGGCAGCCAGGCCCTTGAGCGCGCCAAGCCCCTCGTCCGTCCGCCCCTTCTGGAGATCCACCACGGCAAGTGCCGTCTTGCTCCGGACGTCTTTGGGGTCCAGGTCAACAGCCTTGCGGAAGGCCTCCACGGCCTTGTTCACCTCACCCTGGGTCAGGTAGGCCTGCCCGGCAAGTGCCAGTGCGGCTTGACTGCGTCCCTGCTGCTCCATGAGCGGCTGAAGGGCGCTGAGCGCCTTGCCGGCTTCGCCCGCCTTGAGCAGGGTATGCGCCAGCAGCAGGCGCGCCGAGGGGTTGTCCGCGGACTGGTTCAGCGATTGGCTGAGGTATTTCTCGGCCACGAGCAGCGCACCGGACTGGGCGGCGATGGCGCCGGCAAGGTGCAGGAATCGCGCATCCTCAGGGCCCAGCTTCAGCATGGCCTGGGATTCCTCGTTCGCCTTCTTGAGGTCCCCGGACTCCAGCGCGACCAGGGCCGAGACAAAGCGAGTCTGCGGGTGGTTGGGCAGCGACTTGCGCATGAGCTCGACCTGCTTGCGGGCTCCGTCCAGGTCACCCTTGGTCAGGCGGAACGTGGACAGGCCAACGTTGGCTCCCACCGATTTGGGATCCAGCGCCAGGGCCTGCTCATAGGCGGCCACGGAGTCGTCGTCGCGCCCGAGCCCGAAGCGCAGGAACTCGGCCTTCGCGAGCCAGGCCTTGGCATTCTTGGGCTCGACTGTCAGCACCTGTGACACGTGCTGAAGCGCGACATCGTAGTTGCCGCTGTAGCCGGCGACATTGGCGGCGACGAGCAGCGTCCGAGGCTGCTTGGCATCCAGGCCGAGGGCGCCTTGGATGTAGCGCTCCGCATCGTCCTTGCGACGCAGTAGCAGGGCGGACTCCGCCAGGGTCGTCAGCAGATCAGCCTGCGCCGCCGGCACTTCCAGCTGGGTACGGGAGAACTCGGCCAGCACCTTCTCGTATTCGCCGTAGGTGAAGATCACCCGCGCCAGCGGCGGCACCAGCTGATCCGCCGGGTAGCCCAGCTCGCGCACTTTCTCCAATTCAATGCGGGCACTGACGGGATCCCCCTGGGCCAGCAGCGTCGTGCCCAGCAGGAAGCGAGCTTCGGCCATGGCTGGATCCGCCTGGAGCGCGCTCTTGAGCTCGATGGTGGCACTCTTGCCGTCATTCTTGGCAAGCATGGCCTTGGCAGACGTCAGGTGCTGCTCCGGCGTCTTGCCTCCGCAGGCACCCAACAGCGCTGCGGTCAGGCCTGCAGCAAGAATCGTTCTGGAAAATGCCACCAAAGCTGCCTCCTTTAGACTGCTGTCTTGGACCGCTGTCCTGCCGCTCACTTGAGCTGCAGGCGGTTCATCAAATCGTATAGCGTGGGGCGGCTGACCCCCAGCAGTTCCGCCGCCCGGACGATGTTGCCGTCCGTTCTTGCAAGGGCCTTCACCACCGCCTCGCGCTCGGCCCGCTCCCTCACCAGGCGCAGATCCAATTCGACATTCACCGGGGGCGTGGTGTCATCCTGCAGTCCACGGATGGAGAGGTCCGATGCCGCGATCCGCTCGTGCTCGGCCATGATCACGGCTCGCTTGATCACGTTCTGGAGTTCGCGCACATTGCCGGGCCACTTCCAGCGCTCGATCACGCTCTGTGCGTCCTCCCCCAGCGTGAGGCCCGGGCGACGCAGCTCCGATGCAAAACGCTTCACGAAGGCATGCGCCAGCAAGATGGCATCGCCGAGCCGGTCCCGCAGGGGCGGCACTTCAACCACGATCTCGGCGAGGCGGTAATAGAGATCCTCGCGGAAGCGGCCGTCGGCGATCAGGGCCTGCAGGTCCTGATGGGTGGCCCCCACGACACGCACATCCACCGGGATCTCGCCACGACCGCCCAGGCGCTCGATGCTTCGCTCCTGGAGGAATCGCAGCAGCTTGGCCTGCAGGGCCATGGGCAGATCCCCGATCTCATCAAGCATCAGGGTGCCGCCATGGGCCGTCTCGATCTTGCCGAGGGTGGTCTTCGTCGCACCGGTGAAGGCGCCCTTCTCGTAGCCGAACAGCTCGCTCTCCAGCAGCGCTTCCGGAATAGCGGCGCAGTTGATGGCCACGAATTTGCCAGTGCGGCGGGACGCGGCATGCAGGCCCTGAGCCAGGACTTCCTTGCCCGTGCCGCTCTCGCCAAGAATCAGCACGGTGGCATTGCTCGGCGCCACTCGCTCGACCATCCGGCTGATCTTCACCATCTGCGGGTCCCGGGTGAGCAACCCCCCCAGGGCGTCGTGCTGCTGCTCGCGCACCAGGCGCCGGTTCTCGTCCTGCAGCTCCCGCAGGCGGTAGGCGCGCTCCACGGTCAGCGACAGGACGTCGGGGTCGACCGGCTTGGACAGGAAGTCATAAGCCCCCAGCCGGATCGCGCGCAGCGCATTGGCGTGGTCGTTCTGCCCGGTCAGCACGATGATCTTGGTGGCTGGCTCGAGCTCGAGCAGCCGCTCCAGCAGCTTGAAGCCCTCGCTGACGGAGTCCTGGTCCGGCGGAAGGCCGAGATCCATGGTCACGACGGGCGGCTGATGACGGCGGAACTGCTGGACCGCACTGGCCACGTCGCTGGCCAGCAATGCATCGAACTGGTCCAGTGACCACTTGAGCTGCTTCTGCAGGGCCAGATCGTCTTCCACGATCAGCAGCTGGCGTGTATTCCCGTTACTCATGCAGCATCCACCATCCCGAGGCCTTGGCCTTCCTGTGTCAAAAGCAGGGGCAGGCTGATTGTGAGGCGTGTGCCCTGCCCCACTGCGCTATCCACCTCGATCTTGCCCCCCAATTCCTGGACATACTGGAAGCTTTCGAAGGCCCCGATGCCCATGCCTGTCTCCTTCGTGGTCTGGAAGGGCCGGAACAGTTTGCTCCGAATGAACTCCTCGCTCATGCCCACCCCCGTATCAGACACCGTGACAACAGCATTGCTGCCGAGGCGATGCAAGGTGGCCCAGACGCGCCCTTCCGGCGGCGTGGCATCCAGCGCATTCTGGACGGCATGGCCCAGCACGCGCTCGACGCGGTCTTCCTGACCCCGGCACTGGATGGCCTCCAGCTCTCCGAGCTCCAGGGAGCGCCCCTTCTTGGCCGCCAAGGCCTGCAGGCGGCGCAGCAAGGCAGGCAGCTCGACTCCCCCCTGCGCGCCGAGCGGCCGCTGGCCATCGCGCAGTTGCATCAGCAGCTGGCGCATCTTCTCGAGGGAGTTGTCGACCGTCGCCAGCATGTCGTCCTGGAACTCCGGATTGTCCCGATGCTTCTGCGCGTTCTTCATCATCAATGACAGCTGGGTCACGATGTTCTTGAGGTCATGCACCACGAAGGCGGACATCTTGTGGAAAGCGTCGAACTTGCGCGCTTCGAGCAGTGCCTCGGCAGCCTGCACCTGCGCCAGAAAGCCCGCCGCCTGCGCGCTGGCCGTCTTGAGGAGGTCGCGCACCTCCCAGTTCACGTCCAGCCGTGCCCGCGAGTGCTCAAGCACCACGAAGGCGATCAGCCGAGGCCCCGCCAGCAGGGGAACGATCAGCCAGTGACGAGGCTCATCAAGCAGCGCCTGGGGCGCCTGGATCCAGGGTTTGCCGGCCTCGGGCTGCCCGACACGCAGCTGATCCAGATCCAGGATCCAGCCGCTGCTGGCCAGGAACTGCACGAAGTCGTCCTGGTCGCCAATGGTCAGCGCACTGTGCACGGCATTGTGCCGAACAGCCTGCACGAAGCCCCCTTGCGTCGGCGACGGCAGCCATAGCGAGCCGCCCGGGCTCTCCACCAGGTTGGCGAGCCCCTCGATGATGGATTGGCCCAGCGCCTCGGGGGAATCCTGCGAGGAGAGCATGGCCGTGAAGCGCAGCCACTCTTCCCGATAGTCGTACCGGTAGCTGAAGAAGTTCTTGCTGATGTAGACGCGCAGCTTGGCGCGCAGCGCACCCGAGAAGAAAAGAAGCAGCAGGCCAACACTGGACAGCACCAGCAGGGCGATCTGCAGCGCGCGGCCCCAGGCGCCGCCGGTATAGCGGAGGTAGTAGCCCACGGCCGAGACGACCAGCAGGTACAGACCACTGAGAATCAGCGTGGCGGAGTGAAAGACCGCGGCCCGCGACACATGCAGTTTCGCGATCCAGTCCTTGTGCCGGCGGGCCGCCACATAGAGCAGCGGAACGGCAATGGCATGGACGCCCGCGCGGATGCTCACGGCATCGAGATCGGCCTCGCGGAACAGGGCCATCTGCGAATACAGGTACAGGTCGAACGCGAAGACGACGCCCAGTGCAATGCACACCGGCTTGGCGTTCCATCGAGCGCTGTCCTGCACGTTGTGATGCAGTTGCTCGACCAGCATGAGCCCGACCACCGCCAACGCCAGGCAGTCGAACGCGGCCCAGTGATTCAGGACGCTGCGCGGCGGAGGGAGCCAGTCATTGGGTCCCTCCAGCACTGCCTTGCCGATGAGCAGGAGCACCGCGAGCCATTGGACACCGCGATGGAAGAGGCGGGACTCTGATGCGCCCCGCCCTTCCTGCAGCAACCAGCGCATGAACCCCAGCCAGGCGAGATAGCGTCCGGCATCGAGCCAGGGTGAGAGCGCCAGCAGCACGCCATCAGCAGGCGGTGCCTGGAGCTCCAGCATCAACCCCAGGGCGGCCCACGCGGCGCTGCACAGCAGGCCTGCCCAGAAGAACCAGGCACCGCGGCGCTGCTCCCCTTGCAGGTGCCGGAGCTGCAGCCCATAGGCGCCTGCGAAGGCCCCATAAAAAAGCAAGGCCAGCAGATTGCCGGCCACGCCCAGGTCAAAGGACATCGACGATGTGCATCATTGATTGGACAGCGTCGCGCGCGGCAGGCGCGGCACCCGGAGACGGGCGACGTCGCTCAGCGCGCGCCCTTGCCTGTCAGCACCACGGCCACCGTCTCCAGCAGGATCAACAGATCCAGGAACAGCGTGTGGTTCTTGACGTAATACAGGTCGTACTGCAGCTTCTCGACAGAATCTTCCAGCGTGGAGCCATACTCGTAGCGCACCTGGGCCCAGCCCGTGACGCCCGGCTTGACGCTGTGGCGGACGGCGTAATAAGGCACCTTGGTGGTGAGGTCGTCCACAAAGAACGGACGCTCCGGACGCGGCCCGACCAGGCTCATCTCGCCGCGCAGCACATTGAACAGCTGCGGCAGTTCGTCGATCCGGACACGGCGGATGAAGCGCCCGACGCGGGTCACGCGGTCGTCGTTCTTGCTGGCGAAGCGCGGCTTGCCATCCTTCTCGGCATCCGTGCGCATGCTGCGGAACTTCACGACATCGAAAGTCGTGCCATTCAGGCCGACACGCTCCTGCTTGTAGAACACCGGGCCGCGCGACTCCAGACGCACCGCCAGGGCAGCCAGCAGCATGATCGGGCTGCTCAGCACCAGCAACAGGCCGGAGAACACCAGGTCGAAAGTGCGCTTCACGAAGGTGCGGACCATGCCCTGGTTGAAGCCGTCACCGAAGATCAGCCAGCCTGCGTTCACGTGGCTGATCTTGATCTGGGCCAGCGTCTTCTCGAAGTGCGTGGCGATGTCCACGACACGCACGCCGTAAATCTTGCAGTCGAGCAGCTCGCGCAGCGGCATGCTGCCGCCCCGGCGTTCGCTCAGCGCGACCACGATCTCGTCTACGCCGAGGCGCAGGGCGGTCTCGGTCAGCGTGCCTTGCGGCTGGATGAGTTCGGAAGTTGCGACGGAGGTCTCGGTCTCATTGGGGCCGGCGAAGTAGCCCACGATCTCGGCGTGCGGATCAGCGGAGAACAGGGTCGCGCCGACCGACTTGGCAACAGGGCCCGCACCGAAGATCAGGATCTTCGTGCGCGAGCGGGCATGCACGGAAGAGTGAGCGGCATACACGCGATGCACCATCACGGCGGCAATCGCGGCCATCGCGGCCAGCACCAGCAGGTCCCGATGCGGGATGGAAGCCGGCACCAGGCGCGAGAAGCCATAGGCCAGAGGCAGTGCCACCAGCGTGGCAAGCAGCGCCCGGGCACAGGACTGCGTCAGCGAACGGTTATGACTGTGCTGGTACAGGCCCGAAGCCGAATTGATGACGAACATGAAGCCCGCCAGCGACAGCCCTTGCGAAGCAGCAAAGGGCAGGAGCGCATCGGCAGAGTCGCCTTTGGACATCACGACCAGCATGGTGGCCAGGAAGATCAGGCCCAGGTCCAGCGCAACTTGCATCAGCGTGCGCCGATGAAGGTAGTGGTTAAAAATTCTGATCATGCCAATCCCCAAACACGCTTCCCGAACATTCGGGCTGCCCCGATGGCTTCCTGCGCCATCTGGACATCGCCGGACTTGCAGTGCGGTGCATCATGCCTCCCCCACCCAGCGCTGAAAGCCCCCTGTTTGGAGGGGCGCCCCCTGAGTTGGTGCGGTAGTTCACGATGCGATGTTCAAACCCTCTCGATGCAATCGATGAGCAGTTTGTAGAAATATCTGCGCAAAGGTCACGCAGAAGCCTAGCCGCGCTTCGTGAACGAATATTGACGCCCGGGACGAGCAAATGGCCCCACTGGGACACCTGGGCGTCAGCGGCTCCGAAGCGACCGGAATAGAGAACCGGCAAGCCACATGCCTGGGCAGACGCCGTTGATTTTCTCAGGCCCTGTGTGCTTACTTTGGCCCAAATTCGAAGCAAATTGAAACCAAAGGGCCGAGGACCATGACAGCAACGACCATCGTCTCCCCTGACGGCCACTTCTGGCAGCTCCGGATGAGAGTGCGCCGCACCAAGGCTGCTTGAGTGAGACTCGGGCCGAGCCATCGCCCTCACACGGCAGACGGGCAAAGAAAAAAGCCCTGGCTGCATGCAACCAGGGCTTTGAATTTGGCGGAGTGGACGGGGCTCGAACCCGCGACCCCCGGCGTGACAGGCCGGTATTCTAACCAACTGAACTACCACTCCTCATGCCCACCGCTTGGCGGCGAACACGGAACAAGTTTCAGAGCAGCGCTCTCAAGCCTTGTCAAACTTGGCGTCCCCTAGGGGATTCGAACCCCTGTTACAACCGTGAAAGGGTCGTGTCCTAGGCCTCTAGACGAAGGGGACTAAACCTTCTAATCCTGAACTGCGCGCCACCTGAACCTTGTCAAAGGTTTTTGGTGGAGGTAAGCGGGATCGAACCGCTGACCTCTTGCATGCCATGCAAGCGCTCTCCCAGCTGAGCTATACCCCCATTGAGCTTTACTCAATAACGGCGCGCCGTTCAAGCTATATTTATTATACACAGTATTTTCATACTGCATACAAATTGTTGGCGGAGTGGACGGGGCTCGAACCCGCGACCCCCGGCGTGACAGGCCGGTATTCTAACCAACTGAACTACCACTCCAGATACTGCAGCTATATTATAACCACATTATCTAACAAGTTTGCAATCTGTTTTTCAACAAACTGCCAAGCTTGTCAAACTTGGCGTCCCCTAGGGGATTCGAACCCCTGTTACAACCGTGAAAGGGTCGTGTCCTAGGCCTCTAGACGAAGGGGACTAAACCTTCTACCTTGAACTGCGCGCCACCCTATTCAAGAGAATTTGGTGGAGGTAAGCGGGATCGAACCGCTGACCTCTTGCATGCCATGCAAGCGCTCTCCCAGCTGAGCTATACCCCCATCGAATCTCTTCTTTGGGCAAACGCTGCTCAACACTTCCACCACCTCCTGGACCTGCCAGGGCAGCTGCTGCGTTGCGCTTTGTTTGTTGCGCTGTTCAAGCGAGAAAAAGATTATAGAACGCTTTTTAGAAGGAGCGCAAGCGTTTCACCACAATTTCTTTGTCGAAGAGCTCCAGCACCGCATCGACCGACGGCGTCTGCGCGCGGCCGCACACCAGCACGCGCACCGGGATGGCCAGCTGGGGCATCTTCAAGCCGTGGGCCGTGATCACTTCCTTGATGGCGGCCTGGATGGCGGCCTTGCTCCAGTCCAGCGTGCTGAACTTGTCAGCCAGGGCCTGCAGTGCGGGACGAACGGCCTCCGTCAGATGCTGGACCCGCTCCTCCTCGGAAGCCTGCACGTCGCTCACATACATGGCCAGCCAGTCCGTCAGCGCCACCGTCGTGCTGCAGCGGTCCTTGAACAGCGCGCACATCTGGGCCAGGCGGGAAGCCTCAGGTGCGACCAGCCCACGCCTGCTCATCTGCGCAGCCACCAGCGAGGCCAGACGGGCATCGTCCGCCTGCTTGATGTACTGGCCGTTCACCCACTCCAGCTTGGCAGCGTCCCACTGGGCCGGGCTCTTGGAGAGATGGCTGCCGTCGAACCAGGACACCAGTTGCTCGGAGGTGAAGAGCTCGTCATCACCATGGCTCCAGCCCAGACGAGCCAGGTAGTTCAGCATGGCCTCGGGCAGATAGCCGTTCTCTTCATAGGCGGTGACGCTGACAGCGCCGCGGCGCTTGGACAGCTTCTGCCCATCATCTCCCAGGATCACAGGGACGTGGCCGAACTGCGGCAGCGGTGCGCCCAGCGCCTGGAAGATGTTGATCTGCCAGGGCGTGTTGTTGATGTGCTCGTCGCCACGGAACACATGACTGATGCGCATGTCCCAGTCATCCACCACCACGGCGAAGTTGTAGGTGGGCACGCCGTCGGCGCGCATGATGATGAGGTCGTCGATTTCCTTGTTGGCGATGGTGATGGGGCCCTTCACCAGATCGTTCCAGGTCACCTCGCCATCGGTCGGGTTGGCAAAGCGGATCACGGGCTGGACGCCTGCCGGAATGGCCGGCAGCGTCTTGCCGGCAGCGGGGCGCCAGGTGCCGTCGTAGCGGCGCTTCTCGCCCCGGGCCTCCTGGCCCGCCTTCATGGCCTCCAGCTCCTCGGGCGTCGTGTAGCAGCGGTAGGCCTTGCCTTCGGCGATCAGCTGGTCGACGACCGCCTGGTAGCGGTCCAGACGCTGCATCTGGTAGATCGGGCCTTCGTCGTAGCCCAGGCCCAGCCAGTGCATGGAGGCCAGGATCTGGTCGACCGAGTCCTGCGTCGAGCGGGCGACGTCGGTGTCCTCGATGCGAAGCACGAACTCGCCGCCATGGTGGCGCGCAAAGGCCCACGAGAACAGGGCCGTGCGCGCGGTCCCCAGGTGCAGGAAGCCGGTGGGAGACGGCGCAATGCGGGTGCGCACGGGGGTGTTTGCAGTGGTGCTCATCAGTGATTCAAGGTGGAAAGTCCGCGCAGCAGGTCGTCGATGATGTCATCGACGTGTTCGAGGCCGACCGACAGCCGGATGAGCCCCTGGCCGATGCCGGCCGCCTGGCGTTGCGCTTCGCTGAGGCGGCCGTGGGAGGTGGTCGCCGGGTGGGTGATGATGGACTTGGTGTCGCCCAGGTTGGTGGCGATGCTCAGCACACGCGTGCTGTCGATCACATGGAAGGCCGCGGCACGCGCGGCCTCCGGCGTGTCGCCCTTGAGCTCGAAGGACAGCACCGCCCCGCCCTGTCCCGATTGCTGGCGCATGGCCAGTTCGTGCTGGGGATGCGAGGGCAGCGACGGGTAGTAGACCCGCGCCACTTCCGGCCGCGTCTCGAGCCAGCGCGCCACCGCGAGCGCCTGCTCGCTCTGCGCCTTCATGCGCAGGCTCAGCGTCTCGAGCCCCTTGAGCACGACCCAGGCGTTGAACGGCGCCAGGACCATGCCGGCGGTGCGCATCACGGGGCCGAAGACGTCCTTGATCAGGGCGCTCGGACCGCACAGCGCGCCTGCCATCACGCGGCCCTGCCCGTCCATGTACTTGGTGGCCGAGTGCATGATGACGTCCGCTCCCATCTTGGCGGGCTGCTGCAGCACCGGCGATGAGTAGGTGTTGTCGACCACCAGCAGCGCACCGGCGCCATGGGCAATGTCCGCCAGCGCCTGGATGTCGCAGACCTCGGTCAGCGGGTTCGTGGGCGTCTCGGCGAAGAAGAGCCGGGTCGTCGGGCGGATCGCGTCACGCCATTCCTGCAGGTCGGTCTGCGAGACGAAGCTCGTCTCCACGCCAAACTTGCCGAACTCCTTGGCGAAGAGGTTGATCGTCGAGCCGAACACCGAGCGCGAGCAGACCACGTGATCGCCCGCCTTCAGCAGGCCCATGCACAGCAGCAGGATGGCGCTCATGCCGCTTGACGTCGCGATGGCGGCTTCCGTGCCTTCCATGGCGGCCAGACGGGCCTCGAGGCTGCGCACGGTCGGATTGCTGGTGCGCGAGTAGGTGAAGTCCTCGGACTGCGCGAAGCGCTGGGCCGAGGTGGCCGCGTCCGGCTGCACGAAGGTGCTCGTCAGGAACAGCGCCTCGGAATTCTCGCCATGCTGGCTCGGCGGCAGCGCCGAGCGCACGGCCAGCGTCTCGGTCCGCAGGCCGTCGGGCAGCTGGGCGCGGTCGTTCGTGTTCTTCGGGCTCATTGGCCCTCGCCTCCGCTTTGCAGCGCCAGGCGTGTGCGGGCCGGACCCTCTTCCTCGTCACCCTGGCTCTTGCGCTGAGCCTGGATGGTGGCGAAGTCCTCGGCCGACACATCGCCCGTGATGTAGTGACCATCGAAGCACGAAGCCTCGAAGCCCTTCAGGCCGGGCTTCAAAGAGGCCACCACGCGCTTCATGGCATCCACGTCCTGGTAGATCAGGGCGTCGGCACCGATGTACTGGCGCACTTCCTCGATGCTGCGACCGTGAGCGATCAGCTCTTCCTTGGTCGGCATGTCAATGCCGTAGACATTGGGGAAGCGAACCGGCGGTGCGGCCGAGGCCAGGTAGACCTTGTTTGCCCCCGCCTCGCGCGCCATCTGGACGATTTCCTTGGAGGTGGTGCCGCGCACGATGGAGTCATCCACCAGCAGCACATTGCGCCCCTTGAACTCAAGGCCGATGGCGTTGAGCTTCTGGCGCACCGACTTCTTGCGCGCGCCCTGCCCCGGCATGATGAAGGTGCGCCCGACGTAGCGGTTCTTCACGAAGCCCTCGCGGTAGGGCTTGCCGATCTTGTGGGCCAACTGCATGGCCGACGGGCGGCTCGACTCGGGAATGGGAATGACGACGTCGATCTCGCTCGGCGGCATCGTGGAGATCAGGCGCTGGGCCAGCGTCTCGCCCATGTTCAGGCGGGCCTGGTAGACCGAGATGCCATCCATCACCGAGTCCGGGCGGGCCAGGTAGACGAACTCGAACACGCAGGGATTCAGCGAGGGATTCTCGGCACATTGCTCGGTGTGCACCTGGCCCTGCGTGTCGATGAAGACGGCCTCGCCGGGCGCGACGTCGCGGTCCAGCTTGACGCCCGTGCCCTCGAGGGCGACGCTCTCGCTCGCGACCATCACATCGCCGCTGGCGCTGTGGCCGAAGCACAGCGGGCGGATGCCGAAGGGGTCGCGGAAGGCCAGCAGACCGTGACCCGCGATCAGCGCGATCACGCCATAGGAGCCCTTGATGCGCTTGTGCACGGCGCGCACGGCCTTGAACACCGCCTGCGGCGTCAGCGGCAGTTCGCGGGCGACCTGCTCCAGCTCGTGGGCCAGCACATTGAGCAGCACTTCGGAGTCGCTCTCCGTGTTGATGTGGCGACGGTCGACGGCGAACAGCTCCTGCTTCAGCGCGTGGGCGTTGGTCAGGTTGCCGTTGTGCACCAGCACGATGCCGAAGGGTGCATTCACGTAGAAGGGCTGGGCCTCTTCCTCGTTGTAGGCGTTGCCGGCGGTCGGGTAGCGGACCTGACCCAGGCCCACGTTGCCCGGCAGCGCGCGCATGTTGCGGGTGCGGAAGACGTCACGCACCATGCCGCGGGCCTTGTGCATGAAGCACTTGTTGCCCTGCATGGTGACGATGCCGGCGGCATCCTGGCCGCGGTGCTGCAGCAGCAGCAGCGCGTCATAGATCAGCTGGTTGACCGGCGCCTGGGATATCACACCAACGATGCCACACATGTTCTCTTCCTCGACTTGTCGGCTCCCGGGGCCCGGGAGCACTCGCTACGATACACAGGGCCCGAACGCTTGTGGCGCTCAGGCCGGGATGAATTTGTTGACCGATTCCGGCAGCAGCGGCTGCAGCACCCGCAGCCCGCCCTGCAGCCACGGCGCCAGGGCCGAAGCCCGCCAGGGCTCCGACGTCACCAGCGGCGTCATGCCCACCAGCAGGGCCACCAGCAGCCCGATGAACAGGCCGCGCAGGGCGCCGAAGCCACCGCCACCCAGGCGGTCCAGCCAGGACAGCGGCGAGGCCTGGATCAGCGCACGCACCAGCCGCGCCACCAGGCTCCACACCACCAGGATCACGATGAAGGCCAGCACCAGGCCCGCGGCATGGCTCAGTTGCGGGCCCATGCGCTCCTCGGGCAGCCATCCCTGCACCACCGGCGCCAGCCAAGGCGACAGCACATAGGCGACGAGCCACCCGCCCAGCGCGAGCACTTCGTAGACGAGCCCCCGCCACAGGCCGACGGCCACCGACAGGCCCAGCACCACGAGGAATGACAGGTCGACCCACCCCATCGGATCAGAGCGTCAGCACCGTGCCGGCCAGGCCGCTGCCGCGCAGCTTGGCGGCCGCGCGGTCGGCCTCCTCGCGGCTGGCAAAGGGACCGACGCGCACACGGATGCGCTTGCCGTCCGGTGTCTCGACGGCCTGGGTGTAGGTCTTCAGGCCGAGCTTCTCGACCTTGCCGCGCATGTCCTGGGCGGAGCGAGCCTCGGCAAAGGCGCCCACCTGCACGATAAAGCGGGTGCCGGCAGCGTCCGGTGCCTTCTTCTCGGCCGCGGGCTTGGGCGGCTCACGCCCTTCCAGCAGCGCCATCGCGCGTGCGGCATCGGCCTCGCGGGCATGCTCGGCAGCCTGCCGGGCCTGGGCCTTGTCGGCAGGCCTGTCTGCCGGCTTCTCAGCGGGCTTCTCGGCAGGCTTGGTGGCTGTCTTGTCAGCGCCCTTCTCTGCCAACTTCTCCGCGGGCTTCTCGGCCACCTTGTGCGCTTCCGGCTTCGGCTCGGGCTTGCCCGCCGACTCCCTGTGGGTGTCCGGGCGGGATTCGGAATGGCTGTCAGGCTTCGGGGCCTCAAGCGCGCGAGCGGGCTCGGCGGCCGAGGCCCGGGGGGGCGTGGCCACCTCGTTCACGATGGCCGCGCCGGGCTGTTCCGCGGGCGCTGCTGCCTGCCGCTCGGCAGGGGACGGCGTGGCCGTCGCGGGCACATTCAGGGGCGGCAGGCCGTCCTTGCGGGGAATCTCGATGGGAAGGTCCACCGGCACGGGGCGCGGCTGCGTCTCGAAGACCAGCGGGAAGGTGACCACGCCCACCACGACCAGCACGGCCGCACCGATCAGGCGGCGCCGGGCCCGCAGCCGCAGCTGCTGAACGGAATCGAGCCCTTCAGCCACCGGCCTGGCTGCCGCCCTGTTGTCCTCGGCACGCTTGAAGAATGACAGCAAACCCATGTGTGATGCGGCACCTCGGAGCGCCGGAGATGGACAGCGGCACGGCCGCGAGAGAGGGGCGTTGGCGCCGGACTCAGCAGACCGTGCTCAGGGCTTGTCAGCCGCTGGGCCGGCCACCAGGCGGGGCACGCCGTCCTTCAGCACACCACCCACGGTGTAGAAGGAACCAAAGACCAGAATTCTATCAGCGGGGTCCGATGCCGCCGCCGCCGCCGCAAGGGCCGACCGCGGGTCGGCATGCACGGCCACGGACACGTCCTTGGGCGCCTTCAGCACCCCCTGCGACTGCAGCGCGGCGAAGCGCTCGGCCAGGGCCTCGCCCGTCGCCGCACGCGGCAGCGGGAGGTCACAGAAATGCCAGTGGTCCACCAGGGGCGCGATACGCACCAGGATCTCGGCAAGGTCCTTGTCCGCCATGGCACCGAACACCGCATGGGTGCGCGGGAAGAAGCCCATCTGGTCGAGGTTCTGGGCCAATGCGGCGATGGCATGCGGGTTGTGCGCCACATCCAGCACCAGGGCCGGCTGCCCCGGCACCACCTGGAAGCGCCCGGGCAGCTCGACCAGAGCCAGCCCCGTGCGCACCGCCTGAGCACTGATGGGCAGCTGCTCGAAGAGTGCCTCGAACACGGCCAGGACACCGGCTGCGTTGAGCAGCTGGTTCACGCCCCGCAGCGCCGGGAAGGCAAGGCCGCTGAACTTGCGGCTGCGCCCGGCCCACTGCCACTGCTGGCGATCACCGCCGTAGCTGAAGTCCTGGCCGAGCTGACGCAGGTCCGCGCCCACCGCGGCGGCATGGGCCGCCAGGCTCGCGGGCGGCATCGGATCGCTCACCACGACCGGCTTGCCCGGACGCATGATGTGCGCCTTTTCGCGGCCGACAGACTCGCGGTCCGGCCCGAGGTACTCGACATGGTCGAGGTCGATGCTGGTGATGACGGCACAGTCCGCATCGAGGGTATTGACCGCATCCAGTCGCCCGCCCAGGCCAACCTCGAGGATCACGAGGTCCAGCGACTCCGCCGCCAGACGGCTCAGGATGGCCAGCGTCGTGAACTCGAAGTAGGTCAGCGCGACGTCACCTCGGGCGGCCTCGACGGCCTCGAAGTGCGGCAGGAGGCTGCCGGCGTCCACGGGAGCGCCGCCCACGCGGCAACGTTCCTGGAAGTGCACCAGGTGCGGCTTGATATAGAGCCCGACACGGTAGCCGGCCTGCAGGGCGATGGACTCGAGCATGGCGCAGGTCGAGCCCTTGCCGTTGGTGCCCGCCACCATCACGACCGGCGCCTCGAAGCGCAGACCCAGGCGATCGCGCAGCGCATTGACCCGCGCCAGGGTCATGTCGATTTCCTTGGGATGCAGGCGCTCGCAGTGGGCCAGCCAGTCATCCAGGCGCTGCTGCGCGTCACTCGGTGCGGTCGTCATGGGCAAAAGGGGTTCGGAATGCAAACGGCCAGGCACGCTGCCTGGCCGCAAGGGAGTTGACGCTGCCGGCTCAGGCGACGGCGTCCGAGCTCTGGCGCTGGAGCATGGCCAGCTGGCGGGCGATGGTCTCGCGCAGCTGGCGGCGGTCCACGATCATGTCCACGGCGCCCTTTTCCATCAGGAACTCGGCGCGCTGGAAGCCCGGGGGCAGCTTCTCGCGCACGGTGTTCTCGATCACGCGGGGGCCGGCAAAGCCGATCAGGGCCTTGGGCTCGGCGATGACGATGTCGCCCACGAAGGCGAAGGACGCCGAAACCCCACCCATGGTCGGGTCGGTCAGCACGCTGATGTAGGGCAGCTTGGCCTTGGCCAGGCGGGTCAGCGCCGCGTTGGTCTTGGCCATCTGCATCAGCGAGAGCAGGCCTTCCTGCATGCGGGCACCGCCGGTGGCGGTGAAGCAGATGAAGGGCGTCTTCTGCTCCAGGGCCGTCTCGACGCCGCGCGCGAAGCGCTCGCCGACCACGGAGCCCATGGAGCCCCCCATGAAGTCGAACTCGAAGCAGGCCGCCACGACGGGCACGCTCATCACGGCCCCACCCATCACCACCAGGGCGTCGGTCTCGCCGGTGGTTTCCAGGGCTTCCTTGAGACGGTCCGGGTATTTCTTGCTGTCCTTGAACTTCAGGGCGTCGACCGGGAGGATCTCCTGACCAACCTCATAGCGCCCTTCCCCGTCCAGGAAGGCATTCAGGCGCGCGCGGGCGCCGATGCGGTGGTGGTGGCTGCACTTGGGGCAGACGTTGATGTTCTGCTCCAGGTCGGTCTTGTAGAGCACCGTCTCGCAGGACGGGCACTTGATCCACAGCCCTTCAGGCACGGTGCGACGCTCGGCGGCCTCGCTTTGCTGCATCTTGGGCGGCAGAAGTTTCTCAAGCCAACTCATGGGCAGACTCCTTCGTCTCAGGTCTCGTTGTCAGGTGCCGCGCCGCCTCGTGGGCAGCCCGGCACCGGGGTCATCAAGGGGCGTCAGCCGCGCGGCAAGGCGTCGAGCGCCTCGCGGATCTCGCGGATGAAGGCCGCCCCCGTGGAGGCCACATTATCGCGTGCTTCGACCTCCAGCAGCTGCACGAGGCGGGAACCGATCACCACGGCGTCGGAAACCCGGGCCACGGCCTGGGCGGTGGCCGCGTCGCGAATGCCGAATCCCACCCCCACCGGCACCGGGACCTGGGCCCGGATGCGAGGCACCATGCGGGCCACGGCGTCGGTGTCGAGGTGCCCGGCCCCCGTCACGCCCTTGAGCGAGACGTAGTAGACATAGCCGCTCGCCACCTTGCCGACGCTGGCCATGCGCTCGTCCGTGGACGTCGGGGCCAGCAGGAAGATGGGATCCAGCCCGGCGGACTTCATCAGCCCGGCGAAGGCCTCGCACTCCTCGGGCGGATAGTCGACGACCAGCACGCCGTCCACGCCGGCGGCCTTGGCATCGGCCACGAAGGCTGCCTGGCCGTAGCGCTCGACCGGGTTGGCATACCCCATCAGCACGACGGGCGTCTCGGCGTCCTGTTCGCGGAAGGCCCGCACATAGGCCAGCACCTGCTTCAGCCCGATGCCATGCGTCAAGGCACGCTCGGCGGCCTTCTGGATGACCGGACCGTCGGCCATGGGGTCGGAGAACGGCACGCCCAGCTCGATCACGTCCGCACCGGCGCCTGCCATGGCATGCATCAGCTCCACGGTGCAGTCCGGGTACGGGTCGCCGGCGGTGACATAGGGGATCAGGGCCTTGCGACCTTGCGCGGCGAGGCGGGCGAACGTGGCCTGGATGCGGCTCATTGCGCACCTCCCTTCGCGGTCGTGCTGACAACGACCGTGTCGGCGCCCTTCACCGACTGGCCGCGGCAGGACGGCCGGCAGTAGAAGTCCGCCTTGGACAGGTCGGCCACGGTGCCGATGTCCTTGTCGCCTCGGCCGGAGAGGTTGACGAGGATGTGCTGGTCGGGACGCATCGTCGGGGCCAGCTTCATGGCGTGGGCCACGGCATGGCTCGATTCCAGCGCCGGGATGATGCCCTCCGTGCGGCACAGCCGATGGAAGGCATCCAGGGCCTCCTGGTCGGTGATGCCGACATACTCCGCGCGACCGATGTCCTTGAGGTAGGCATGCTCCGGGCCGACGCCGGGGTAGTCCAGGCCGGCCGAGACGGAGTGTGTCTCGATGATCTGGCCGTTCTCGTCCTGCAGCAGGTAGGTGCGGTTGCCATGCAGCACGCCGGGGCTGCCCAGGCTCAGCGTGGCGGCGTGCTTGTGGCCGTCCAGGCCTTCGCCGGCAGCCTCGACGCCGATCAGGCGCACCTGCTCATGCGGGATGTAGGGGTAGAAGATGCCGATGGCATTGGAGCCCCCGCCCACGCAGGCGACGACGGCATCCGGCTGGCGGCCGATCATCGGCGGCATCTGCTCCAGGCATTCGTCGCCGATGATGCGCTGGAAGTCCCGCACCATCATGGGATAGGGATGCGGGCCGGCCACGGTGCCGATGATGTAGAACGTCGATTCGACGTGGGTCACCCAATCGCGCATGGCCTCGTTGAGCGCGTCCTTGAGGGTCTTGGAGCCCGAATCCACAGGGACCACCGTGGCGCCCAGCAGCTTCATGCGATAGACATTGGGCGACTGCCGCTTGACGTCCTCGCTGCCCATGTAGACCACGCACTCCATGCCGTAGCGGGCGCAGATGGTGGCCGTGGCCACGCCGTGCTGGCCGGCGCCGGTCTCGGCAATGATGCGCTTCTTGCCCATGCGACGGGCCAGCAGCGCCTGCCCGATGGTGTTGTTCACCTTGTGGGCGCCGGTGTGGTTGAGGTCCTCGCGCTTGAGGTAGACCTGTGCGCCGCCCAGCTCGCGGCTGAGGCGGTCCGCATGGTAGATCGGGCTCGGACGGCCGACGAAGTGCGCCAGCTCCTTCTTGAACTCGGCGATGAAGTCCGGATCCTGGCTGTAGTGGGCGTAGGCCTCGTTCAGCTCGTCCAGGGCATGGACCAGGGTCTCGGCCACGAAGCGGCCGCCATAGACCTGGCCGTTCACGGGCCCGAAGTGCCCGCGGGCATCCGGCATGTTGTAGCTTGACATGGTGATTCTCTCTTCAGAAGGCCGGGCCGCCCGTCACGGGGGCCTCAGCCGGCATCTTCCAGGCGAGCGTCCGCTTCCCGGACGGCCTCGCAGAACTGACGCATCAGCAGCGGGTTCTTGAGGCCCTTGGCCTCTTCCACCCCGGAGCTGACGTCAACGGCCCAGGGCCGGACGCGAAGAATCCCTTCGATCACATTTCCGGCATGCAACCCACCAGACAAAACGACTGGAGAGGGCACGTTTCGAGGAAGCAGTGACCAATCGAAGACCTTTCCACCACCACCATAGCCCTCGACGTGGGCGTCGACGAGCATGGCCTGGGCGCTTGAGAATTGTTGGGCGAAGTCTAGCAAATCAAAGCCGGGGCTCATGCGGGCTGCGCGAATGTAGGGGCGCGCATGCCGTTCGCATTGCGGCGGCGTCTCGTCGCCATGGAACTGCAGCAGCAGATTGGGCAGGGCCGCCAGCGCCTCGGCCAGCAGGGCATCGTCGGCATTGACGAAGAGGCCGACGGGCGTCACGAAGGGCGGCAGGCGCCGCGCCAGTTCGGCCGCGCGCAGCGGGCTGACGTAGCGCGGGCTCTTCTCGTAGAGGACGAAGCCGATGGCGTCCGCGCCAGCCTGCACGGCGAAGTCGACGTCCTGCTCGCGGGTCAGCCCGCAGATCTTGATGCGTGTTCGTGTCATGGCGGCGCTCCTTGGCTGCCGGGTGTCCGAGGGATCAGGGCAGCCAGTCCATGGCGGCCGTGCGCTCCGGCAGTCCCAGATGAGCATCGTAGTACGGCCCCAGGAAGTAGAGGCCTGCCGGCGAGAAGGTGGGCGCCGCCGCCTGTCGGCTGCGAGCGGCCAGCACCTCCGCCATCCACTCGGGCGGCTTCAGGCCGCTGCCGATGGTGATCAGGCAGCCCATGAGGTTGCGCACCATGTGATGCAGGAAGGCAGAGGCATCGAACTCGAAGCGCCAGTAGGCGCCGCGTCGATGGATGTCGATGGCGCGCAGCACCTTCACGGGCGAGTTCGCCTGGCATTCGGCCGAGCGGAAGGAGGAGAAGTCATGCTCGCCGAGCAGGTACTGGACGGCCGCCCGCATGGCCTCGCCATCCAGCGGGCGGAAGACCCAGCCACAGGCACCGCTCTCGATGGCGGGACGCACGGCGGACTCCAGCAGCAGATAGGCGTAGCGCCGGCCCCTGGCCTGGTTGCGCGCATGGAAGTCCGCCCCCGGGAAGGCACACCATTGGATGGCGATGTCCGGCGGCAGGTAGCGGTTGGTGCCACGCACCCAGGAGAACGGCTCGCGCACGGCGTCGGTGTCGAAGTGCACGACCTGGTTGAGGCCGTGCACGCCCGTGTCGGTGCGGCCGGCGCAGATCGTGCGCAGCGGCGCGTCGGCAAACTGCGAGAGCGCCTTCTCCAGCGCGTCCTGCACCGTGCGGCCATTGGGCTGGGACTGCCAGCCGAGATAGCCCTCCCCCCGGTAACTGACCCCGAGGGCCACGCGCTGCGTCATCGATCCATCCTCATCCGGTTTCATGCGTCGGCCCAAGCCCCCACAGGCCCTGCCCTCGCGGGCAAGAAAAAAGGCGCCCGACTCGCGGACGCCTTCTGATTGTCGCGGACATGGCGCCGCGCTGGCGACTGGCCGCCGGTCAGCGCAATTCGTCCAGCATCGACTGGGCCTTGACGCGCAGATTGCCTTCCGCCTTCAGGACCAGCTCCTGCAGCACGTCGCGGGCACCCTCGACGTCACCGATCTGGCGGAACTCCTCAGCCAGCTCCAGCTGGCGCTGCAGCGGGTCGCCTTCGTCGTCGGCCAGGGCATCGATGGCATCGGCCAGCTGGTCCGCGGCGCTGCGCACCGGGGTGTCGGCCCCGCGCTGGTCAGCGACGGTCGACACGGCGGCCGGCTCGTCCGTGGCGGGCAGATCCAGGTCGATGGACGAGAGGTCGAAGTCCAGGCTCTGCGCGTCAGGCGGCAGCGGTGCAGCAGCGGTCGCGGCATCGAAGTCACCCAGCTCGTTCAGGTCGAACTCGAGGTCCGTCGCGGCAGCCTTGGCGGATTCCGGCAGCTTGACGCCGCCCAGGTCCACGTCCATGCGCAGCGGGGCCTGAGCCGCCGCGGCGGGCATGGCCTGCGTGGCCTGCATGGAGCTGCTCGAGCCGCCCAGGTCCAGGTCCAGATCCAGGTCGAGGCTGCTGGCAGGGCCAGGATCCGTGGCGGCCAGCGGCGTGCCCATCATGCCGGCCGAGGCCGGCAGCGTGGTCGCGTTCATGGGCTCGGGACGCTGCTCGGCATCGCCGGCGGCCAGGGCTGCGGGCATGCCGCCGGGCTGGTAGAGCGGATGGTCGGGATCGATCTGGCGACCGAGCTCCTGCACCTTCGGCCAGTCCTCGCCCTGCCCTTGCGTCTCGGCATAGAGCTGCGCGGCCAGTTGCTCGTAGGCCTTGGTGTCACGGCGCTTGGCGTAGACCTCCAGCAGCTTCAGGCGGATGGCCAGACGCTCCGGATTGGCACGCAGCGCCTCCTTGAGGATTTCCTCGGCCTGCAGGTCCCGGCCGTAGGCCAGGTACACGTCGGCTTCGGCCACCGGATCGACATCGCCGATGGCGTCAAGCTGGCTCAGCGAGTAGCTCATGGAGCTCTGGCTGGAATTGCCCGACTCGCGGGTGTCGATGCGCTGGCCGCCGCTGGCGCCGAAGAACGAATCCGGCTGCAGACGGCTTTCGGTGAAGGCGGTCTCGGCCTTGAACTCAGGGCGGCGGTTGCGCAGGCGCATCAGGCCGAAACCACCCAGCGCCACCACGACGATGCCGGCCAGGATGGGCAGGATCGGGCCGTCGGTCAGCGAATCCAGGAAGCTCGGCTCGGGCGTCGGGGCCGGCATGGGGGCGGGCTTCGGACGCGATGCGGCCGGCTTCGGCGCACTGGCAGCCGACGCCGCCTCGGACGCCGGCGCAGGCACGGACGCCGCCGGGCTGGGCATGCTGGCCGGCGTGGGCATCACGGCCGGCAGTGCCACGGCGGGAGCCGGTGCAGGAGCCGGAGCCGGGGCGGGAGCCGGCACAGGAGCGGCGGCAGGCGCGGTCGCGGCCGGCTTGGTCTGGGTGGAGAGCTTCTTCAGCTCTTCCACGTTGCGGGTCAGCTCCGCCACGCGGGCCGCGGAGTCCTTCTTCTCGGTGTCCTTGGACGCCTTGACCTCGGCACTGGCGGCGGCGCTGGGCTTGCTGAGGGTCAGCTTGTCCGGCGCGGCGGCAGCGGCCGGCTTCTTGTCGGCCACTTCGGCCTGGACACGGCCCTTGGCCGACTTGTCGCTCTCTTCCTGACGGATGAGCGGCGCGCCCGTGGCCAGGCGTTGACGGTAGCTGTTGAAGTCCGCACTCTGGGCCTGGATGACCTGGCGGGCCTCGGCGGCGCTGAGCTCGCCGAGCTTGTCGCTGCCCGGCACCTTCAGCACCACGCCGGCCTTCAGCCGGTTCATGTTGTTGTCGACGAAGGCGTCCGGATTGGCGCGATACAGGCCGACCAGCATCTGGTCGAGCGAGATGCCATCCACCTGGGTCTTGTTGGCGATGCGGGACAGGGTGTCGCCCGGCTTGACGGCGTAGTCGCTCGCAGCCGTCGGAGACACCGGTGCCGGCGCGGGGGCGGGCTTGGGCTCTGCCGCAGCCCGGGGGGCCGGTGCCGGGGCCGGCGTCGGCGCAGCCGGACGCTGGGCCGCGGGGCGCTGGGCCGGCAGGGCCTTGGCATCCGTCGGCGCTGCGGCAATGACCGGCGCCGTCGTGACCTCGCTGGGTGCCGTGGGGCGGTTCAGCGCGGGGGGATCGAACAGCAGCGTGTACTCGCGGGTCAGGCGGCCGGACGACCAGTTCAGCTCCAGGATCAGGTCGACAAACGGTTCCTGCACGGCGCGATCACTGGTGATGCGCAGATAGGGGCGCCCGTCGGCCCGGCGCAGCAGCTGGACCTGGGTGGACGTCAGCACCGAATTGAACTCGACGCCGCTGGCGCGGTAGACATCCGGATTGGCGATGCGGACCTTCAGCGAGCCGGCCTCTTCGGCCGAAAGGCTGCTCACATCGATCTCGGCCTTGAGCGTCTCGCCCAATGCAGACTGGACCTTTGAGCTACCCAGCCCGAGGCCCCAGGCCTGCAAACTGGCCAGAGACAACGCGGCCACCGCAACGCGGGTCAAGGCAAAGCGCCCGAAAGCGCGAGAGTACTTGTTCAAGGCGTCCCCCAAAGCAACAAAGCGGGCACCCCAGGGTGTCCGCCCGTTTCGACGATGTTTGTTATGTGGTTCACAGCCCTCGGGATGCTGTCGTACACGGCTTCAGCGCTGCAGAAATCACAACAGCGTCAAGCATATACGCCTGACAACTCATGCAAAGGCTGAATTTCACCCTTGACAAGCGTCTGGTTCACCAGCCGTTACCAGCTGTCGCATGTGGACAACGGGTAACGGCAGTCATGCAGGGATTTTACTGAGCCAGGAGGATGCGGAGCATCCGGCGCAGCGGTTCGGCGGCGCCCCACAGCAGCTGGTCGCCGATGGTGAAGGCGCCGAGGTACTCGGGGCCCATGGCCATCTTGCGCAGGCGGCCGACGGGGATCGTCAGCGTGCCGGTGACGGCCACCGGCGTGAGGTCCTGAATGGTGGCTTCGCGCGTGTTGGGGACAACCTTCACCCATTCGTTGTCGGCGGCGATCATGGCCTCGATGTCCGCCAGGGGCACGTCCTTCTTGAGCTTGAAGGTCAGGGCCTGGCTGTGGCAGCGCATGGCGCCCACGCGCACGCAGAAGCCATCCACCGGCACGGCCGGGGCGCTGAAGCCCTCGCCCTGGCCCAGGATCTTGTTCGTCTCGGCCATGCCCTTCCACTCTTCGCGGGAGGTGCCGTTGCCCAGGTCCTTGTCGATCCAGGGGATCAGCGAGCCGCCCAGCGGCACGCCGAAGTTGGCGGTCTCGCCGGCCGAGAGGCCGCGCTGCTTGGCGATGATCTTGCGGTCGATCTCGAGGATGGCGCTCTTCGGGTCGGCCAGCAGCTCACGGACCTCGGCATTCAGCGTGCCGAACTGCGTCAGCAGCTCACGCATGTGCTGGGCGCCGCCGCCGGACGCGGCCTGGTAGGTCTGCGTGCTCATCCATTCGACGAGGCCCGCCTTGTACAGCGCGCCCACGCCCATCAGCATGCACGAGACGGTGCAGTTGCCGCCCACCCAGTTGCGGCCACCCTTGGCCAGGGCGTCCTTGATCACCGGCATGTTGACCGGGTCCAGGATGATGACGGCGTCGTCCTTCATGCGCAGCGTGGAGGCGGCGTCGATCCAGTGGCCGTTCCAGCCCGCGGCACGCAGCTTGGGGAAGACCTCGGAGGTGTAGTCGCCGCCCTGCGCGGTGATGATGATCTCGCAGCGCTTGAGCTGCTCGATGTCGAAGGCATCCTGCAGCTTGGTTTCGTTCTTGGCCTGCGCCGGGGCGGCGCCGCCTGCATTGGAGGTGCTGAAGAACAGCGGTTCGATCAGGTCGAAATCGCGCTCGGCCGTCATGCGGTCCATGAGCACCGAACCGACCATGCCACGCCAGCCCACCAAACCTACGAGAGTCGTCATCTTGCTTCCTTTGTCATCTCACACCACAAACCCGTCGCTTCCTTCTCCGGCTCGTTCGCCGGGTTTGTGGAGGCGAGACGAACCGGAGCTGGATCAGCCCTTGATGGTTTTGGTCATGGTGGCGCCGGTGAGGGCCGCGACCACCGCGTCACCCATCTCGCGGGTGCTCACCTTGCGCGTGCCTTCCGAATAGATGTCGGCGGTGCGCAGGCCCTGCGACAGCACGGACTGGACGGCGGCCTCGATACGGGCGGCGGCTTCCGGCTGGTTGAGGGAGAACTTGAGCATCATGGCAGCGGAGAGGATGGTGGCCAGAGGATTGGCAATCCCCTTGCCGGCGATGTCGGGCGCGCTGCCGTGGCTGGGCTCGTACAGGCCCTGATTGGCCGCATTCAGCGAGGCCGAGGGCAGCATGCCGATGGAACCCGTGAGCATCGCCGCCTCGTCGGACAGGATATCACCGAACATATTGCCGGTTACGACCACATCGAACTTCTTGGGCGCTTTCACGAGCTGCATCGCGGCGTTGTCCACGTACATGTGCTCCAGCTCGACGTCGGGGTACTGGGCATGCACTTCGGTGACGACGTCCTTCCAGAACTGGAAGGTCTCCAGCACGTTGGCCTTGTCGACGCTCGTGACCTTCCTGTTGCGCTTGCGGGCGGCCTGGAAGGCCACATGGGCGATGCGCTCGATCTCCGGGCGCGAGTAGCGCATGGTGTCGAAGGCCTCTTCGCTGCCGGGGAAGTGGCCGTCCACCGCCGTGCGGCGGCCGCGGGGCTGGCCGAAGTAGATGTCGCCGGTCAGCTCGCGGATGATGAGGATGTCCAGGCCGGCCACCAGCTCGGGCTTGAGGCTGGAGGCATGCGTCAGCTCGGGGTAGCAGATGGCCGGGCGGAAGTTGGCGAACAGGCCGAGCTCCTTGCGCAGACCGAGGATGGCCTGCTCCGGACGCAGGCGGCGCTCCAGGGTGTCGTACTTCCAGTCGCCCACGGCGCCGAACAGGACGGCATCGGCCGCCTTGGCCAGGGCCAGCGTGCTGTCGGGCAGCGGATGGCCGGCGGCCTCGTAGGCGGCGCCGCCCACGGGCGCGGTCTCCATCTCGAAGGGGAGGTCCAGGACCTTCAGCACCTTGACGGCTTCAGCGACGATCTCGGTGCCGATGCCATCGCCGGGCAGGATTGCGATCTTCATGGTGGGTGAGTCTCGAAAATGAATGTCAATCGTCAGACAGCCAGTGGCTCAGGCGGTGCTCGCTGGCCTTGAACACCACATAGGCCGCCATGGCCAGGAATCCGTTGACCAGCAGCTCCAGCAGCTGGCGCAGGCCGCCCTCCATGACAGCGTCCCAGCCGTGCTGCAGCAGGAAACGCCCGTTGGCGGAGAGCAGGTGAAAGAGGTTGAGCGTGCCGACGCCGAAGGCGAAGAAGCTCAGCACCATCACGAGGAAGGCCAGCCAGGGCCTGGCCAGCACCACGCGGCGGAACCAGGCTCTCGGGGCCATCACGGCAGCGCCCTCGCCCGCCTCAGATCCGCCGGCCCAGCCAGGGCTTGACCAGCAGGCGCTCCGCCTCGAAGGCCTTGATCTTCTCGGCGTGACGCAGGGTCAGGCCGATGTCGTCGAAGCCGTTGAGCAGGCAGTACTTGCGGAAGGGCTGGACCTCAAAGGGCAGCTCGGCGCCATCCGGCTTGATCACGACCTGGCGTTCGAGGTCCACCGTCAGCTGGTAGCCGGGGAAGGCGTGGACCTCGTCGAACAGGCGAGCCACCTGGCTCTCCGGCAGCACGATGGGCAGCACGCCGTTCTTGAAGCAGTTGTTGAAGAAGATGTCGGCGAAGCTCGGCGCGATCAGCGCGCGGAAGCCGTACTGCTCCAGGGCCCACGGCGCATGCTCACGGCTCGAGCCGCAGCCGAAGTTGCTGCGGGCGATCAGCACGGAGGCGCCGGCATAGCGCGCCTGGTTCAGCACGAAGTCCGGATTGGGCTTGCGCGAGGCCGGGTCCTGGCCAGGCTCGCCCTTGTCCAGGTAGCGCCACTCGTCGAACAGGTTCGGGCCGAAGCCGGTGCGCTTGATGGACTTCAGGAACTGCTTGGGGATGATGGCGTCGGTGTCGACGTTGTCGCGGTCCATGGGCGCCACGAGGCCCTTGTGGATGGTGAACTTTTCCATGACGGGGTCCTCAGGCGATCTTGCGCACGTCGACGAAATGGCCCTGCATCGCGGCCGCGGCCGCCATCGCCGGGCTCACCAGATGCGTGCGGCCGCCGGCGCCCTGCCGGCCCTCGAAGTTGCGGTTGCTGGTGGAGGCGCAGCGCTCGCCCGGCTCCAGGCGGTCGGCATTCATGGCCAGACACATCGAGCAGCCCGGCTCGCGCCACTCGAAGCCGGCGGCGGTGAAGATGCGGTCCAGCCCCTCGGCCTCGGCCTGCGCCTTCACCAGGCCCGAACCCGGCACCACGAGGGCCAGGCGCACGTTGCTGGCAATGCGACCACCGAGGCGCTTCACCACGGCGGCGGCTTCGCGCATGTCCTCGATGCGGCTGTTGGTGCAGGAGCCGATGAAGACCTTGTCGATGCGGATGTCGCTGATGGCCTTGTTGGGCTCCAGCGCCATGTAGGTCAGCGCGCGCTCGATGGCGCCGCGCTTGACGGCGTCCTTTTCCTTGTCGGGGTCCGGCACGCGGTCCTCGATGGACAGCACCATCTCGGGCGAGGTGCCCCAGGTGACCTGCGGGCGGATCTGCGTGGCGTCCAGCTCGACGACGGCATCGAAGTGCGCGCCGGCATCCGAGTGCAGCGTGCGCCAGTAGCGCACGGCCTGCTCCCATTCGACGCCCTGCGGCGAGAAGGGGCGGCCCTGGACGTAGTGGATGGTGATGTCATCCACGGCGACCAGGCCGGCGCGGGCGCCCGCCTCGATGGCCATGTTGCAGACCGTCATGCGGCCTTCCATGCTCAGCGCGCGGATCGCCGAGCCGGCGAACTCGATGGTGTAGCCCGTGCCGCCGGCCGTGCCGATGCGGCCGATGATGGCCAGCACGATGTCCTTGGCGCCGACGCCAGGCAAGACCTGACCCTCGACCTTCACCAGCATGTTCTTCGCCTTCTTGGCGAGCAGCGTCTGCGTGGCGAGCACGTGCTCGACCTCGGAGGTGCCGATGCCATGGGCCAGGGCGCCGAAGGCGCCGTGCGTGGAGGTGTGGCTGTCACCGCAGACCACGGTCATGCCGGGCAGCGTGGCGCCCTGCTCCGGGCCGATCACATGCACGATGCCCTGGCGGCGGTCGCTCATCTTGAACTGCGTGATGCCATGGCGGTCGCAGTTGGCATCCAGCGTGTCGACCTGCAGCCGCGAGATGGGGTCGGCGATGCCGGCGCTGCGGTCCGTCGTGGGCACGTTGTGGTCGCTCACCGCCAGATTGGCCGACAGACGCCAGACCTTGCGGCCGGCCATGTCCAGCCCCTCGAAGGCCTGCGGACTGGTCACCTCGTGGACGAGATGGCGGTCGATGTAGAGCACGGCGGTGCCGTCTTCCTCGGTGTGCACGACGTGCTCGTCCCAGAGCTTGTCGTAGAGGGTGCGTGCGCTCATGGCGGAGTTCCTGTCAGTGGTGCGGGGGCGCTCAGGCCTTGCCGCGCAGGGGTGGGGTGGAGGCCGTGGTCTCGGTCCGGGTCTCGGGCGGGCACAGGGCGTCCACGAATCGCTGGACCACGGTGGGCAGGCGCTCTTGGCGCAGCACGCCCAGCACATAGTCGCGCTTGGCCCAGTCCTCCTCGAGCCGCAGCTGGCGGACCTTGAAGACCTGGGCGAATCGTTCGGCCGGCGCCTGCGGCAGCACGGCCACGCCCAGGCCCGCTTCCACGAGCTGGGCGATGGCGTCGAAGCCGCGCACCTGCAGGCGCGCGTTGAGGGTGCGGCCGCGGGCGAGCGCCTGCTCGCGCATCAGCTCCTGGGCGGCGGCACCGGCGTGCAGGCCGACGAGGTCGTAGTCCAGCAGCTCGTCGAACGTGATCGACGCGCGCTCGGCCAGCGCGTGGCTCTCGGGCACCAGCACGGCCAGGCGGCCGGATCGGTAGTTGAAGGTCTGCATGCGGCTGTCCAGCAGCGGCGCGGTGAACACGCCGACATCGGCGCGCCCTTCCGCCACGGCGGCCTGCACCTCGGCGCTGGTCAGGTCTTCCAGGCTGATGCGGATCTGCGGATGGGCCTGCGAGAAAGCCACCAGATCGGGCGGCAGGGCCTCGGCGATGGCGCCGCTGTTGGCCACGATGCGCAGGTGGCCCTTGATGCCGCGGGCGAATTCCATCACCTCGCTCTCGAGCGCATGCAGCGAGGCATGCAGCGAGCGGATGTGCCGCACCAGCGCGCGGCAGGCCTCGGTGGGCTCGACGCCGCGGGCGCGGCGCTCGAACAGCTGCACCCCCAGGCGCGTCTCGAGATCGGAGATCCGCTTGGACGCCGCGGCCAGCGCGAGGTGCTCGCGCTCCGCGCCGCGGGTGATCGAACGCGTCTGTTCGATCGCCAGCACGAGGTTCAGGGTGGTGAGGTCGAGTCGCATGTTGAGTGGCCTTGGCAGTAATTTAGTCTTCGCGGAAGACTTTGTTACTACCCAATCACCCAAACAAGCCTTCGCGCAAAGCGAAGAATACCAAGCTATTCGGCCCTGACAAGCGGGCGCTTGAAAAATTGCGGTCGAGCGATCAGTGCAGCACGAGATCCCGGGGGGCCCGGCGGACGAGGATGTACACCTGCAGCAGGTCCACCGCAGAGCTGTAAATGTTGCAGGCGGCGACAACGCCAACCAGAAGCGAGGGCTTCCAGATGCCGGACATCAGCGCCCCAAAGGGCAGAACCGTCAGGACCAGAAAGGGAAAGACCGAGATCCAGATGAACTGTCCCCGCGTCTTGGGCCCGCCGATCTTCACGAAGACCGTGGACATCCAGACCGGATGGCGCCGCCAGAACACGAGCAGGGTGTCCGGACGGCGGAGGCGGGCCGGCAGCGCCAGCAGGTGAAGGCACTCATGGCCCAGCGTGCACACGAGGAGCGGCGTGAGTGTCCAAAGCAGAGCCGAGATCGCGAGTCCCCCGGGACTGCGAGACAGCATCGGTGACAGGCCCAGTTCAGGAAACACCAGGCAGGCCCAAAGGAGCACACCGGCCAACATGCCATACAGGCCCAGCCGGCTGCCATGCCGCATCAGCTGCGAGACGTCATCGGCCAGGTCAGGCGTCGCCAAATCGGCCCGGGCCAGCGCCGTCGGCGACGTCGACAGGAACCTCATGCCAGCGGACGCCGCCGCCCCCGCTTCAGGCTGAACCCAGCGCGGCCACCACCTCCGGCGGCGCCTGCACCAGCTCGATCAGCACCCCTTCCCCGCCGATGGGGAACTCGTCGTTGCTCTTGGGATGGATGAAGCAGATGTCGAAGCCGGCGGCGCCCTTGCGGATGCCACCGGGCGCGAAGCGCACGCCGTTCGCGCTCATCCACTCGACGGCCTTGGGCAGGTCATCCACCCACAGGCCGACGTGGTTGAGCGGCGTGGCGTGCACGGCCGGCTTCTTCTCGGGGTCCAGCGGCTGCATGAGATCGACCTCGACCTTGTGCGGACCGCTGCCGATGGCGCAGATGTCCTCGTCCACGTTCTCGCGCTCGGAGACGAAGTTGCCCGTCACGGTCAGGCCGAGGACGTCGACCCACAGCTTGCGCAGGGCCTGCTTGTCGGGACCGCCGATGGCGATCTGCTGGATGCCGAGGATTCGATAGGGCTTGGGGCTCATGGCGCGGTTCATTCAAAGCGGAGGATCGGCTGGTCAACGGACAGGCTCTCGCCCGTCTTCGCCAGGACTTCGGCGACCTTCACATCGCGCTCGGCCACGAGGATGTTCTCCATCTTCATGGCCTCGATCACCGCAAGGCGCTCACCCGCCTGCACGAGCTGCCCCGGCTGCACGGCGATGTGCACGAGCAGGCCCGGCATCGGCGAGAGCAGGAACTTGCTGGTGTCGGGCGGGGCCTTGTAGGGCATGAGCTTCAGCAGCTCGGCCGCGCGCTTCGGAAGCACGGTGACGTCCATCGCGAAGCCGTTGTGGTTGACGCGGTAGGCCAGCGGGTTCTTGCCGGGGCCGCGCTCGGCCTGCGCGACGAAGGACTGCCCGTTGACCGTGCCCTCGAGGCGGATGTCGTTCAGGCGCGAGTTGCAGACGATCTGGTAGCGCTGGCCGCCGACCTCGACGATGGCCTCGCCCTTGTGGCCGGTGTACTCGGCCACGTGGACGTCATGATGGGTCTGCTTGCCGGCGCCCTCGCTGACCACCGCGACGCAGTCGCTGTCGATGCGCACCTCATGGCCTGGCAGCTGGCCGCTGATGCCGGCCGCGCGCTCGCGCGTCTTGCGGCGGATGAAGGCGGCCAGGGCGACGAGGAATCGCGGATCCGCATGCGGCACGTCCTCGGCGCGGAAGCCGCCGCCGTAATGCTGGGCGATGAAGCCGGTGTTGAAGTTGCCGGTGACGAAGTCCGGATGGGCCAGCAGCGCGGCCTGGAAGGGGATGTTGCTGGAGATGCCGCGGATCACGAAGCCATTGAGCGCCTCGCGCATCTTGGCGATGGCCTCGTTGCGGTCGCGCCCGTGCACGATGAGCTTGGCGATCATCGAGTCGTAGAACATCGGGATCTCGCCGCCCTCGTACACGCCCGTGTCCACGCGCACGCCCCCGAACTGGCCGGCGGCATAGGCCTCGCCCTGCAGCGTCGGCGTGCCCTGCTCCAGGTTCGCGGCGGGCGGCTGGTACTTCACCAGGCGGCCGGTCGAGGGCAGGAAGTTGCGGAACGGGTCCTCGGCGTTGATGCGGCACTCGATCGCCCAGCCGTCCTTCTTGATGTCGGCCTGGCCGAAACCGAGCTTCTCGCCGGCAGCCACGCGGATCATCTGCTCGACGAGGTCGAGGCCGGTGATGCATTCCGTGACCGGGTGCTCCACCTGCAGACGGGTGTTCATCTCCAGGAAGTAGAAGTCCTGGTTCTTGCCGACCACGAACTCCACCGTGCCGGCACTCTGGTACTTCACGGCCTTGGCCAGGGCCACCGCCTGCTCGCCCATGGCCTTGCGCGTGACGTCGCTGATGAAGGGCGACGGCGCCTCCTCGATCACCTTCTGGTGGCGGCGCTGGATGGAGCACTCGCGCTCATGCAGATAGACCACGTTGCCGTGCGCATCACCCAGCACCTGGATCTCGATGTGACGCGGCTGCTCGACGAACTTCTCCATGAAGACGCGGTCGTCGCCGAAGCTGTTGCGCGCCTCGTTGCGGCAGGAGCTGAAGCCTTCGAAGCATTCCTTGTCGTTGAAGGCCACGCGCAGGCCCTTGCCGCCGCCGCCGGCACTGGCCTTGATCATGACCGGGTAGCCGATCTTCTTCGCGATCTCGACGGCCTCCTCGGGCGAGAGGATGGGCTCGTTGTGGCCGGGAATGGTGCTGACCTTGGCCTCGTTCGCGAGCTTCTTGGAGGCGATCTTGTCGCCCATGGCCGCGATCGAATAGTGCTTCGGGCCGATGAACACGATGCCCTCTTCCTCGCAGCGGCGGGCGAAGTCCTCGTTCTCGGACAGGAAGCCGTAGCCGGGGTGCAGCGCTTCGGCACCGGTGGCCTTACAGGCGGCGATGATCTTGTCGGCCACAAGGTAGGACTCGCGGCTCGGCGCCGGGCCCAGCAGCACGGACTCGTCGGCCAGCTCGACGTGGCGGGCGTCCTTGTCCGCCTCGGAATAGACCGCGACGGTCTTGATGCCCATCTTGCGAGCCGTCTTGATGACGCGGCAGGCGATTTCACCCCGGTTGGCGATCAGGATCTTCTTAAACATGGTGCCTCCAAGCTGGCAGAACGCCAGCCTTCGATTCGAAATTCAGACAGTGATTCACGGACGCGCTCCCGCCGGCATCGTGCGCAGGCAGCGGGCCACCCAGGCCTCCTGGCGCTCCCGCATCCAGCGCGCAGCGCCGTCCTTGCGGGGCGCGGCGCCTTCGTAGCTGAAGCGCAGCATGGACTCCGCACGCGCCACCTCGAGCCCATCGGCCAGGAGGGCGGTGCCCTCGCGCAGGTCGCGGCGCGCATCGGCCAGCGCCACGCCGTCCGCGCGGTAGAGCAGGATCACGGGCAGCGTATCGAGGTCGGCGCCGCACAGCGCGCGCTGCTCGGGGTGGCTGTGCGGCGCGACGCGGGCCGCGCAGCGCTCGAAGCCCTGCTCCGCCCAGCGCCGCAGCTGCTCGCCGTCCGCATCCGCGGCCTGCGCCAGCTGCTCGCGCCACCAGGCCTGGTCCTCGGCCGCCACACCGCCGGTCTGCGCCAGCGCCATCAGGGCCGCGAGGCCGTCCTCGGTGCCGCGGGATTCCAGCAGGTCCAGGCTCTGCGCCGGCAGCGCCCGCAGCGCCACGCAGGCCGCCACGCCCGCGGGCGATGCGGACGGGGCAGCGGCGGGCGTCAGGGCGGCCATGAGCAGGAGCGCGGGCAGCATCGGGACGTCAGAGCGGGATGTTCCCGTGCTTGCGCCACGGGTTCTCGAGCTTTTTGTCCTTGAGCATCACCAGCGAGCGGCAGATGCGCTTGCGCGTCTCGTGCGGCTGGATGACGTCGTCGATGAAGCCGCGGGCGCCGGCCACGAAGGGGTTGGCGAAGCGGGCCTTGTACTCGGCCTCCTTGGCCGCGAGCTTGGCCGGATCGCCCTTGTCCTCGCGGAAGATGATCTCCACCGCCCCCTTGGCCCCCATCACCGCGATCTCGGCATTGGGCCAGGCGAAGTTGACGTCGCCGCGCAGGTGCTTGGAGGCCATCACGTCGTAGGCGCCGCCGTAGGCCTTGCGGGTGATGACCGTCACCTTGGGCACCGTGCACTCGGCGTAGGCGTAGAGCAGCTTGGCGCCATGCTTGATGATGCCGCCGTACTCCTGCGAGGTGCCGGGCATGAAGCCGGGCACGTCCACGAAGGTGATCACCGGGATGTTGAAGGCGTCGCAGAAGCGCACGAAGCGCGCGGCCTTGATGGAGCTCTTGATGTCCAGGCAGCCGGCCAGCACCAGCGGCTGGTTGGCCACGATGCCCACGGTCTGGCCATCCATGCGGGCGAAACCGGTGAGGATGTTCTTGGCGTACTCGGGCTGCAGCTCGAAGAAGTCCCCGTCGTCCACGACCTTCAGGATCAACTCCTTCATGTCGTAGGGCTTGTTGGGGTTGTCGGGCACCAGGGTATCCAGCGAGATGTCCATGCGGCTGCCCGGATCGCCGCTGGGGCGCTTGGGGGCCTTCTCGCGGTTGTTCAGCGGCAGGTAGTTGAAGAAGCGCCGCAGCATCATGATGGCCTCGACGTCGTTCTCGAAGGCCAGATCGGCCACGCCGCTCTTGCTGCTGTGGGTGCTGGCGCCGCCCAGCTCCTCGGCCGTGACCTCCTCGTGCGTCACGGTCTTCACCACCTCGGGGCCGGTGACGAACATGTAGGAGCTGTCCTTCACCATGAAGATGAAGTCGGTCATGGCCGGCGAGTACACCGCGCCGCCCGCGCAGGGGCCCATGATCAGGCTGATCTGCGGGATCACGCCCGAGGCCAGCACGTTCTTCTGGAACACGTCGGCGTAGCCGCCCAGCGAGGCCACGCCCTCCTGGATGCGTGCGCCGCCCGAGTCATTGAGGCCGATCACCGGAGCGCCGACCTTCATGGCCTGGTCCATGATCTTGCAGATCTTCTCGGCGTGCGACTCCGAGAGCGCGCCGCCGAAGACGGTGAAGTCCTGGCTGAAGCAGAAGGCCAGGCGGCCGTTGATCATGCCGTAGCCGGTCACCACGCCATCGCCGGGGATCTTGTTGTCGGCCATGCCGAAGTCCACGCAGCGGTGCTCGACGAACATGTCCCATTCCTCGAAGGTGCCTTCGTCGAAGAGGAGCTCGATGCGCTCACGCGCCGTCAGCTTGCCCTTGGCGTGCTGGGCGGCGATGCGCTTCTCGCCACCGCCCAGCCGCGCCTTGGCGCGCTTCTCTTCAAGCATTTGTTGGATGTCGTGCATAACGGTCCTTTCACGAGGCAGCGCCGGGGACTGCCGCGTGGGCAAGACCTGGCACCTTGGAACTGGGGAAATCGGAGGTCGGGGAAGACGGCGCGGGCCCGGGGGCCTGGCCGTGGAAGGCGGTGAGGAGCGCGCGCGCGGCGGTCGAGGGCGCCAGCTGGCCGGCCAGCACACGGGCGGTGGTCTCGGGCAACTGGGCGCGCACGGACGCGTCGGCCATGAAGGCGGCCCTGAGCCCGCCCTGGATGCGTTCCCACATCCACGCCAGGGCCTGCTGCTGGCGTTTGGCGTCCCAGCGGCCGCCGGCGGTCTGCCGCTGGCGGAACTGCTCGACGGCCGTCCAGAACTCCTTCAGCCCCTGGAACTTCAACGCGCTGAGCTGCATGGCGATGGGATGCCACAGCGTCTCGTCGTGCGCCGCATGCTCGGGCCTGCCGTGCATGCCGAGGAGTCGCAGCGAAGACATGATCTGCGCCTGCGCGCGCGTGGCCGCAGCCGGATCCACGTCGGCCTTGTTGATCACCACCAGGTCCGCCAGCTCCATCACGCCCTTCTTGATGGCCTGGAGCTCGTCGCCGGCATTGGGCAACTGCAGCAGCACGTACATGTCCGTCATGCCGGCCACGGCGGTCTCGCTCTGGCCCACGCCCACGGTCTCGACGATGACCACGTCGAAGCCCGCGGCCTCGCAGACCAGCATGGCCTCGCGCGTCTTCTCGGCCACGCCGCCCAGCGTGCCGCTGCTGGGGCTGGGTCGGATGTAGGCGCGCTCGTCCATGGAGAGGCGCTCCATGCGGGTCTTGTCCCCGAGGATGGAGCCCCCCGAGACCGTGCTGGACGGGTCCACCGCCAGCACCGCCACGCGATGACCGCGCTCGATGAGGAAGAGGCCGAGCGCCTCGATGAAGGTGCTCTTGCCCACACCCGGCACACCGGAGATCCCGAGGCGCAGCGAGCGGCCGGTATGCGGCAGCAGCTCGCCGAGCAGCGCGTCGGCCTGCGCACGGTGGTCGGCACGGGTCGATTCCAGCAGCGTGATGGCCTTGGCCATGGCACGGCGCTGGGTCGGCCCGGGGCCTGCGAGGATGGCTGGCGCCAGGCTCATGCGGCACCTGCCTTCCAGCGGTAGTCGATGTCGACGTCGCTCTCACCCACCGGCACGAAACCCTCGCGCAGGTAGAAGCGATTGGCATCGCTGTGCTTGAGTGCGGCAAGGTGGATGTCCCGGCCCTGGCGCTTCACGCCGTCGAGCACCCAGCGCCCCACGCCCTCCCCTTGCGAGCCCGGGCGGAGGTAGAGGTGCTCCAGCTTCAGCGCACCGTCGGCCAGGGGCTTGACGGTGACGAAGCCGATGCGCTGGCCATCGCGCTCGATGTGCTGCATGCAGGCCGGCTCGAACTGCGAGGCCAGGCGCTCGCGCGCCCGCTGCGGATCGAAGCGGCCCAGCCGCTCCAGGCTCTCGCGCAGGGCCTCGACGCGAAGCGCCAGCATCGCCTCGAAGTCCTCGGCCGCGACCGGCGTCAGGCTCAGCGACATGGGCAGCATCAGGCCGCCACCGCGGCCTTGCGGATCTGCTCCAGCACGTCCTTGGCGCTGGCCGGGATGGGCGTGCCGGGGCCGTAGATGCCCTTGACGCCGGCTTCGTAGAGGTAGTCGTAGTCCTGCTGCGGGATCACGCCGCCGACGAAGACGATGATGTCGTCCGCGCCCTGCCGCTTCAGCTCGGCAATGATGGCCGGCACCAGGGTCTTGTGACCGGCGGCGAGCGTGGAGACGCCCACGGCGTGCACGTCGTTCTCGATGGCCTGGCGGGCGCATTCCTCGGGGGTCTGGAACAGCGGGCCCATGTCCACGTCGAAGCCCAGATCGGCATAGGCCGTGGCCACGACCTTGGCGCCGCGGTCATGGCCGTCCTGCCCCAGCTTGGCGATCATCACGCGCGGACGGCGTCCCTGATCGTCGGCAAAGGCCTGGATCTCGGCCTGCAGCTTGGCCCAGCCCTCGGCGGAATCGTAGGCAGCGGCATACACCCCGGTCACCTTTTGCGTGTCGGCACGGTGGCGACCATACACCGACTCCAGCGCGTCCGACACCTCGCCCACCGTGGCGCGCAGGCGGATGGCCTGGATCGAGAGGTCCAGCAGATTGCCCTGGCCGGACTGGGCGGCCTCGGTCAGCGCGGCCAGCGCGGCCTGCACCGCAGCGCTGTCCCGGCTGGCCTTGATGGCCTGAAGACGGGCGATCTGGGCGTCGCGCACCTTGAGGTTGTCCACCTCCAGGATCTCGACCGGATCTTCCTTGGCCAGGCGGTACTTGTTGACGCCCACGATGACGTCCTTGCCGGAGTCGATGCGCGCCTGCTTCTCGGCGGCGCTGGCCTCGATCTTGAGCTTGGCCCAGCCGGAGTCCACCGCCTTGGTCATGCCGCCCATGGCCTCGACTTCCTCGATGATGGACCAGGCCTTGTCGGCCATGTCCTGCGTGAGCGACTCCATCAGGTAGCTGCCGGCCCAGGGGTCGACGACGTTGGTGATGTGGGTCTCTTCCTGGATGATCAGCTGCGTGTTGCGGGCGATGCGGGCGCTGAACTCCGTGGGCAGCGCGATGGCCTCGTCCAGCGAGTTGGTGTGCAGGCTCTGCGTGCCGCCGAAGACCGCGGCCATGGCCTCGATGGTGGTGCGCACCACGTTGTTGTAGGGGTCCTGCTCGGTGAGGGACCAGCCCGAGGTCTGCGAGTGGGTGCGCAGCATCAGGCTCTTGGGGTTCTTGGCGTTGAAGCCCTTCATGATCCGGCACCACAGCAGGCGGGCGGCCCGCATCTTGGCGATCTCCAGATAGAAGTTCATGCCCACGGCCCAGAAGAAGGACAGGCGGCCGGCGAAATCGTCCACGTCGAGGCCCTTGGCCAGCGCCGTCTTCACGTACTCCTTGCCGTCGGCCAGGGTGAAGGCCAGCTCCAGCGCCTGGTTGGCGCCCGCTTCCTGCATGTGGTAGCCCGAGATCGAGATCGAGTTGAACCGGGGCATGTGCTGGCTCGTGTACTCGATGATGTCGCCGATGATCTTCATCGACGGCTCGGGCGGGTAGATGTAGGTGTTGCGGACCATGAACTCCTTGAGGATGTCGTTCTGGATGGTGCCGCTCAGTTTGTCCTGCGAGACGCCCTGCTCCTCCGCCGCGACCACATAGCCCGCCAGCACGGGCAGCACGGCGCCGTTCATGGTCATGGAGACGGAGACCTTGTCCAGCGGGATGCCGTCGAACAGGATCTTCATGTCTTCCACGGAGTCGATCGCCACGCCGGCCTTGCCGACGTCGCCCGTCACGCGGGGGTGGTCGCTGTCATAGCCACGGTGGGTGGCCAGGTCGAAGGCCACCGAGACGCCCTGCCCACCCGCGGCCAGCGCCTTGCGATAGAAGGCATTGGATTCCTCGGCGGTGGAGAAGCCGGCGTACTGGCGGATCGTCCAGGGGCGCACCGCGTACATGGTGGCCTGCGGGCCGCGCAGGAAGGGCTCGAAGCCCGGCAGCGTGTCGGCATGCGGCAGGTGCGCCGTGTCCGCCGCGGTGTAGAGCGGCTTGACGGTGATGCCTTCGGGGGTCACCCAGTTCAGGGCCGCGACATCGCCCCCCGGGGCCGACTTGGCAGCGGCCTTGTGCCACTGCTCCAGGGAAGCGGCGGCGAATTCTTGCTTGGCGTTGGACGAATCAGACATTGACGACTCCTGAAGGCCTCGCATCATATCGCCTTCGTTATTCATAATTATGAATTCAAATTTGACTACACTCTGACAGCGACGGCGCTTTCGAAGCGTCGCCAGCGCCTTGGCGCCCCTTCGACCTCACCCGTACCGCCACCATGCCGGCCACCCCTCCGTTTGCCCAGCGTCCGCTTTATGAAGAAGTGGCCGAGCAGCTGCGCCAGCGCATCTTCGGCCGCACGCTGGAGCCGGGCAGCTGGATCGACGAGCTCAAGCTCTGTGGCGAGCTGGGCATCAGCCGCACGCCCATGCGCGAGGCGCTGAAAGTGCTGGCTGTCGAAGGCCTGGTGACCATGCGCCCCCGCCGTGGCGCCTATGTGACCGAGATGTCCGAGCGTGATGTGCGCGAGGCCTACCAGCTGCTGGCCCTGCTGGAAAGTGACGCCGCCGCGCGCGTGTCCGAGCGCGCGAGCGCCCAGGAACTGGCCGAGCTGCAGGGCCTGCACGCCCAGCTGGAGGCGGCCATCGGCGAGCGCGAGCGCTTCTTTGCCCTCAACGAGGCCTTCCACCTGCGCCTGCTGGAGCTGGAGGGCAATCGCTGGCGCCAGCAGATCGTCACCGACCTGCGCCGCGTGATGAAGCTCAACCGCCACCACTCCCTCTTCAAGCAGGGCCGCCTGGCCGAATCGCTGCAGGAGCACCGGGACCTCATGCAGGCCCTCGTCGAGCGCCGCCCCGAGCAGGTGGCGCAGCGCATGCGGCTGCATTTCGAGAACGGGCTGAATGCGGCGGCGCCGCAGGCCGCCTGACCTCCAACACGCTCCGGAGGCCGCACCGTCCCCGGCAGCACCGCTGATCGTTGGCCCGCTCGGTGACGAAGGAGCCGGGACGTGGGCGGGCGCGATTGCGCAAGTGAAGGGGGAGGCCCGCGGAGCGGGACGGAGGACATGGAGCAATCGTGCCCGCCCGCGTCCCGGCGGCGCGCCGGTCAAGGCATGCCGCTCCCCAAACGTTGGAAATGCCCCTTCCCCGCCCCTGTCCTGCCCCGATCACTCCCCACCACCCAGGGCAGACTCCCGGTATGCAGCCCCGCCCGCAGGCGCCGCTGCCACGTCGTCCAAGGACAGGAGCCCACCTCATGCTCAGCAACGAAGAACTGGCCCAGGCCGCCAAGGAATGGTGGTACTACACCGTCGAGCTCTCCCCCGGCCTCGTCGCCCAGGGCACCTACCCGCCCGACTTCCCCTACATGCCGCGCATGCTCATGCGCCAGGCCCACCTCCAGGGCCAGGACTGCCTCGACCTCGGCAGCATGGAAGGCGTCATCCCCGTCCTGATGAACCGCAAGGGCGCCCGTCGCGTCCTCGCCACCGATGCCGTGCCGCACTGCGCCCAGAAGATGGACTGGCTCAAGAAGGCCTACCAGGCCGACTGGGACTTCCGCGAGGTCGGTCTGATGTACGACCTCCACCAGAAGCTCGCCAACGAGGGCACCTTCGACTACGTCAACCTCTCCGGCGTGCTCTACCACGTGTTCTCGCCCATGCACACGCTGGCCTGCGCCCGCCCGCTGGTGAAGAAGAACGGCCTGTTCATGCTCTCGACCAACGTCGTGAACGAGCAGTCCGATGTCATGCACTTCAACACCGCCGGCAAGCTCCAGACCGAGCCCAACACCTTCTGGTACCCCTCGATCCCGCTGCTGGAGTACATGCTGCGCTACTTCAACTTCGCGCCCATCGACTGCCTCTACAGCCGCCACCCGTCCGATGCCGCCCTGTATGTGCCCGGCAAGGAGTGCGGCTTCATCTCCATCGTCTGCCGCGCCGTGGACCGCGGCACCGCCCTGCCCGCCGATGACAGCTGGGCTCGCCGCTCCATGCTCGGCAGCTGGGAGTACACCGGCCTGTCGCCCCAGAAGCAGGGGGCCGACCAGCCGGCCTCGACCATCGGCTACGACGTCCCCGAAGCGCTGCAGGCCCAGATCGCCCAGAAGGGGTCCATCGACCTGTACCTCGCCGTCAACGAGCATGGCCGCCGCGTCGTGCGGGCCACGCGCGCGCAGGACACCTACCTGCTGCGCCTCACCGACGAGTCTTGACGCGCATCCAGCCATGACAACAGGGCGCACACAGCGCCCTTTTTCATGCCGCCCCTCCGGGTCGCTCAGTCCTGCGGCACCGGCCCCAGCACCCGGGCCGGATTGCCGCCCACCATCGTCATCGGCGGCGCCTCGAAGCCGGGCGTCAGCACCGCGCCCGCGGCGATGATGCAGCCATCTCCGATCCGGACACCCTTGAGCATCGTCACCCGGGCGCCGATGAAGACCTGGCTGCCGATTTCCACGCCCCGCGGCGAGGGGTCCGGCGAGCGGCGGTGCGCCAGACGCAGGTCGTGCAGGTGGCTGTCGAAGATCTGCAGCTCCTGACCGACCAGGCAGTCCGCCCCGAAGCGGATGAAGGCGCCTTCCGAGATCAGCACGCAGCGGTTGTTGAAGACGGTGCCCGGGCCGATCTCGATCAGCGACTCCGGCGTGCGGGCCTCGAAGTAGCTGCACGACAGGCTGCCCGGCGAGCGCGGCACGCCGAAGACGGCCCGGTTGCTGAGACGGAAGGCGCCGGCGCCCTTGAAGACCGTCGGGGTCAGCACATTGATCGTGCGCGGTCCCTCGCCCACCAGCTCCACCCGCTGCTTGTCGGACGTGTGGAAGAAGAAATGGACCAGCAGCGCCCTCACGGCGCCCTCCAGCTCCAGGGCCGGCAGGCGGCTGATCATCCCGCGCCAGCGTTCGAGGCGTTGCATGAGGCTCATCTCAGAATCCGTGCAGGGTCAGGAAGGCCTGCCAGGCGTCCACGAACGCGTCGCGGGCGTCGGCGTCACCGCGCGCCATGCGGGCCAGCAGCGCAGCAAACGGTTGCATATCCTCCTGGCCGCCGTAGCGGGCCGCCAAGGCGGAGGCGATGCCGTCGTAGCAGAGCCGCGCCTGGGCCTCGTTCATGCGACCCAGGCGCTCCAGGCCCACGCCCAGGGCGGCGTAGCCCAGGTGGGCCGCCTTCATGTGCTTGCCGTTGACCTGGGCCGAATGCCCCTCGCCACCGGCCCGGAAATAGCCCAGCCGGTCCTGGATGTAAGCCAGCGGCTGGCGCAGGCTGGCAGCGATGAAGAAGCCCAGATCCCACAGCCCGGCGTAGGACACGCCGCCGAACTGGGTGTCCGACAGCAGGCCCGCATGCTCGGCGCGGAAGACGCAGTTGGAGAATTCTCCCAGCCAATTCTGGCAATACGGCACGGTACTGGAGATCAAGGCCATGGGTCCGACCGACATCATCCGGGCTTGCGCGTGGAAGATTCCATCCGGGATGGGCATGCCTTCGATCGGCTGCCCCTTTTCATTGGCCGTCCAGCGCGCGCTGACACTGCAGGAGATGGAGTCTCCCGTGGCATGCGCCATGCGGTGCTGGGCATAGAAGTCGGGGTAGATGACATCGTCATCCAGGTGAATATGAACGAGCTCGGTCTGGCCTCCCCAGAGCTTCACCAGGTGCTTGAAGTTCTCGTAGGCCCCCGCGCGCGGTCCGGGATGGATCTCGAGCGGCAGCCGGGATGCAAACCTTGCCAATGGCCCGTCCCGCAGCAGCGCGCCGAAGCTGCCGTCCGGGCTGTCATCCGACACGATCACCCGCTCGCTGGGGCGCGTCTGCGTCAGCAGCCCCGTCAGCAGTTCCGCCAGGTATTTGGTCTTGTAGGCCGGGATGAGTGTCGTGATCTGCATGGCGCCATCAAAAGAGTGGTCCAGGCGCTGGCCCGGCCCCGTCGTCCCCGCCATTGGAGCCGGGCGCGGCGCCCTGCATGGCGGGAACAGGCAAGTATTGCAACAGCTTTTGCTGGCTTTGCCTTCCTCGCCCCGGTCCTAGCATCGCCAGACGAACAACTGAAGCTGCGTCCGGGCCGTCCAGCGCCCGGTCAAGGTCGAATTGAGTGAACTCCGTCACGACGCCCCACCCCGCGTCCCCACCGTCCAGGTCGGGGGTGCGTTGGCGCTCAAGTTTGAGCAAGGGGCGCCGAAATCCGACGGAAGCGGGAAATGTCCCGCGCATTGCATTGATTGAAATTGATGGGTCAGGCGGCGCTGCAGCGCTGCCGCAGCTCCCGCTCCCCCCGGGACGGGCGTCCAGCAATAACCGAGTGAGCACACCATGGCGTCATTGATTTCCACCCTGTCGACAGACCAGATTGCCGCGCTGTCCACACAGACGCTTGCCAAGCTCACGACGGAGGACTGGGCCGCCTTCAGCAGCGACCAGATCATTGCCCTGACCACCCGGCAGGTGGCCTCGCTGGGCACCTTCGCCATCAACTCCCTGGCCAGCGACCAGATCGCGCGCTTCGAGACCTCGGACCTGCGGGTGCTCAGCACCGCGGCGCTGCGGGCGATGAACGACACCAAGCTCGGTGCGCTGGGCTCCGACCAGATCGGTGCGCTGACCACCACGCAGGTCGCCGCGCTGACCACCAGCCAGATCAAGGGCCTGGGCAGCGACGACCTCCAGGCGCTGACCACCGACCAGTACAAGGCCCTGACATCCGCGCAGGTGGTCGCCCTCACCTCGGACCAGATCGCGCTGATCCAGACGGACGACCTGCGCCAGATCTCCACCACGGCGCTGCGCGCCATGAGCTCGGACCAGATCGTGTCCCTGGGCTCCGACCAGATCGCTGCGCTGACCACCACCCAGGTGAGCAGCCTGACGGCCGGGCAGATCAAGGGCATGGGCAGCGATGACCTCAATGCGCTGTCCAGCGACCAGTTCAAGGTTCTGACGTCGACCCAGGTGGCGGCGATCGGCACGGACCAGATCAAGACCCTGCAGACCGAGGACCTGGCCGCCCTGAGCTCCGCCGCGGTCCGCGGCCTCAGCTCCGCACAGATCGCCGCCCTGACCTCGGACGAGGTCGTGGCGCTCTCGAGCGCCCAGGTGGCGGCCCTCACCAGCGGCCAGGTGGTTGGCTTCACGACCGACCAGCTGGCCAAGATGGAGTCCGATGACCTGCGGGCGCTGAGCACCAGCGCCCTGCGCGCCATGGGCACGGACCAGATCCACGGGCTCAGCTCCGACCAGATCGCCAAGCTGACCACGGCCCAGACGGCGGCGCTCACCAGCAGCCAGCTCGGCGCGCTCAACACCGAGGACGTCGTCGCCCTCAGCACCGCGCAAGCCGCCGTGCTGACGAGCAGCCAGATCAAGGGTTTCAGCTCCGACCAGATCGCAGCCCTGGAGACCGATGACCTGCGGGCCATCACCACCGCCGCCATCAAGGCCCTGGGCACGGACCAGATTGCGGCCCTCGGGTCCGACCAGATCGGCGCGCTGACCACGACGCAGGTCGCCGCCCTCACCACGGCCCAGATCAAGGGCATGGCGAGCGATGACCTCAACGCCCTGTCCTCCGACCAGTTCAAGGTCCTGACCAGCGCCCAGGTCGGCGCCCTGACCTCGGACCAGGTCAAGACGCTGCAGACGGAAGACTTTGCCGCGATCAACACCGCCGCCCTGCGCGGCATGAGCTCCGCCCAGATCGGTGCGCTGACCTCCGACGAGGTCGTGGCCATGACCAGCGCGCAGGCGGCGGCCCTGACCAGCGCCCAGGTGCTGGGCTTCACGAGCGACCAGCTCGCCAAGCTCGAGACGGACGACCTGCGCGCCATCAGCACCGGCACCATCAAGGCCCTGACGAGCGACCAGCTCGCGGCGCTCTCCTCCGACCAGATGGGCGCGCTGACCACGGCGCAGGTGGCTGCCCTGACCACGGCCCAGATCAAGGGTCTGGCCAGCGATGACCTCAATGCCCTGGGCTCCGACCAGTTCAAGGTGCTGACCAGCGCCCAGGTCGGCGCCATGACCTCCGACCAGGTCAAGACGCTGCAGACCGAGGACTTTGCCGCCCTCAACACCGCCGCCCTGCGCGGCATGAACTCCGCCCAGATCGGGGCACTGACCACGGACGAGATCAAGGCGCTCACCACGGCCCAGGCCGCGGCGCTCACGAGCAGCCAGGTCGCCGGCCTGACCAGCGACCAGATCGCCAAGCTCGAGACCGACGACCTGCGGGCCATGAGCACGGGCACGATCAAGGCCCTGAGCAGCGACCAGATCGCCGCGCTGTCCAGCGATCAGATCGTCGCGCTGACCTCGGCGCAGATCGCCGCACTGACCACCGTTCCGGGCAACCAGTTCGGCGGCTTCTCGACCGACGAGATCAAGGCCCTCACCACGGCCCAGGCCGCGGCGCTCACGAGCAGCCAGATCAAGGGTCTGAGCACCGAGCAGGTCGCCGCCCTGGAGACCGATGACCTGCGGGCGATCAGCACCGCGGCCATCAAGGCCCTCGGCACCGACCAGATCGCGGCCCTCGGGTCCGACCAGATCGGTGCGCTGACGACGGCCCAGGTGGCCGCGCTCACCACGGCCCAGATCAAGGGCATGGGCAGCGATGACCTCAACGCGCTGGGCACCGACCAGTTCAAGGTGCTGACCAGCGCCCAGGTCGGCGCCATGACCTCCGACCAGGTCAAGACGCTGCAGACGGAAGACTTCGCCGCCCTGAGCACCGCCGCCCTGCGCGGCCTGAATTCCGCCCAGGTGGGCGCGCTCACGACCGACGAGATCGTGGCGATGAGCACGGCCCAGGCCGCGGCGCTCACCAGCGCCCAGGTCGCCGGGCTGACCAGCGACCAGATCGCCAAGCTCGAGACCGATGACCTGCGCGCCATGAGCACCGGTGCGATCCGCGCGCTCTCCAGCGACCAGATCGCGGCGCTGTCGTCCGACCAGATCGTGGCGATGACCTCCGCCCAGATCGCCGCCCTGGCCACGACGCCCGCCAACCAGTTCGGCGGCCTGACCACCGACGAGATCAAGGCCCTGACGACCGCCCAGGCCGCGGCCCTGACGAGCAGCCAGATCAAGGGCTTCAGCTCCGACCAGATCGCGGCCCTCGAGACCGACGACCTGCGCGCCCTGAACACCGCCACGCTGCGGGCCATGGGCACCGACCAGATCGCCGCCCTGGGCTCCGACCAGATCGGCGCCCTGACGACGGCGCAGGTCGCCTCGCTGACCACCGCCCAGATCAAGGGCATGGGCAGCGATGACCTGAATGCCCTGGGCTCCGACCAGTTCAAGGTGCTGACCAGCGCCCAGGTCGGCGCGATGACGTCCGACCAGATCAAGACGCTGCAGACGGAAGACTTCGCCGCGATCAACACGGCAGCCCTGCGCGGCATGAACTCCGCCCAGGTCGGCGCCCTGACCACGGACGAGATCAAGGCCCTGACCACGGCCCAGGCCGCGGCGCTCACGAGCGCCCAGGTCGCCGGCCTGACCAGCGACCAGATCGGCAAGATCGAGACGGACGATCTGCGCGCCATCAGCACGGGCACCATCAAGGCCCTGACGAGCGACCAGTTCGCCGCGCTCTCCTCCGACCAGATCGGCACGCTGACCACCGCCCAGGTGACGGCGCTGACCACCTCGCAGATCAAGGGCCTTGCAAGCGACGACCTCAATGCCCTGGGCACCGACCAGTTCAAGGTGCTGACCAGCGCCCAGGTCGGCGCGCTGACGTCCGACCAGATCAAGACGCTGCAGACCGAGGACTTCGCCTCGATCAACACGGCCGCCCTGCGCGGCATGAATTCCGCCCAGGTGGGCGCGCTCACGACCGACGAGATCGTGGCGATGAGCACGGCCCAGGCCGCGGCGCTCACCAGCGCCCAGGTCGCCGGGCTGACCAGCGACCAGATCGCCAAGCTTGAGACGGACGACCTGCGGGCCATGAGCACCGGTGCGATCCGCGCGCTCTCCAGCGACCAGATCGCGGCGCTGTCGTCCGACCAGATCGTGGCGATGACCTCCGCCCAGATCGCCGCCCTGGCCACGACGCCGGGCAACCAGTTTGGCGGCCTGACCACCGACGAGATCAAGGCCCTCACCACGGCCCAGGCCGCGGCCCTGACGAGCAGCCAGATCAAGGGCTTCAGCTCCGACCAGATCGCGGCCCTCGAGACCGATGACCTGCGCGCCCTGAACACCGCCACGCTGCGGGCCATGGGCACCGACCAGATCGCCGCCCTGGGCTCCGACCAGATCGGCGCGCTGACGACGGCGCAGGTCGCTTCGCTCACCACCGCCCAGATCAAGGGCATGGGCAGCGACGATCTCAACGCGCTGGGCACCGACCAGTTCAAGGTCCTCACCAGCGCCCAGGTCGGCGCGATGACCTCCGACCAGGTCAAGACGCTGCAGACGGAAGACTTCGCCGCCCTCAACACCTCGGCGCTGCGCGGCATGAACTCGGCCCAGATCGGTGCCCTGACCACGGATGAGGTCAAGGCCCTGACCACGGCCCAGGCCGCGGCGCTCACGAGCGCCCAGGTCGCCGGCCTGACCAGCGACCAGATCGCCAAGCTCGAGACCGATGACCTGCGGGCGATGAGCACCGGGGCCATTCGCGCGCTCAGCAGCGACCAGATCGCCGCGCTGACCAGCGACCAGATCGTGGCCATGACCTCGGCCCAGATCGCCGCGCTGACCACCGTCCCGGGCAACCAGTTCGGCGGCCTGAGCACGGACGAGATCAAGGCCCTGACGACCGCGCAGGCCGCGGCGCTGACGAGCAGCCAGATCAAGGGTCTGAGCACCGACCAGATCGCCGCGCTGGAGACGGACGACCTGCGCGCCATCAGCACCGGCGCCCTGCGCGCCCTCGGCACCGACCAGATCGCCGCCCTGGGCTCCGACCAGATCGGCGCCCTGACGACGGCCCAGGTCGCGGCCCTGACCTCTGCCCAGATCAAGGGCATGGGCAGCGACGACCTCAATGCCCTGAGCTCTGACCAGTTCAAGGTGCTCACCAGCACTCAGGTGGCCGCGCTCACCAGCGACCAGATCAAGACACTGCAGACCGAGGACCTCGCCGCGATCAACACGGCAGCCCTGCGCGGCATGAACTCCGCCCAGATCGGCGCCCTGACCACGGACGAGATCGTGGCGCTGACCACCGCGCAGGCGGCGGCGCTCACCAGCGGCCAGGTGCCGGGCCTGACCAGCGACCAGATCGCCAAGATCGAGACGGACGACCTGCGCGCCATCAGCACGGGGACCATCAAGGCCCTGACGAGCGACCAGTTCGCCGCGCTCTCCTCCGACCAGATCGGCGCGCTGACCACGGCCCAGGTGGCTGCGCTCACGACGTCGCAGATCCGCGCCATGGCCAGCGATGACCTCAATGCCCTGGGCACCGACCAATTCAAGGTGCTCACCAGCGCCCAGGTCGGCGCGCTGACGTCCGACCAGATCAAGACGCTGCAGACCGAGGACTTCGCCTCGATCAACACGGCCGCCCTGCGCGGCATGAACTCGGCGCAACTGGGCGCGCTCACGACCGACGAGGTCGTGGCGATGACCACGGCCCAGGCCGCGGCGCTCACGAGCGCCCAGGTGGCCGGCCTGACCAGCGACCAGATCGCCAAGATCGAGACTGATGACCTGCGCGCCATGAGCACCGGCGCGATCCGCGCGCTCTCCAGCGACCAGATCGCGGCGCTGTCCAGCGACCAGATCGTGGCCATGACCTCGGCCCAGATCGCCGCGCTGGCCACGACGCCGGGCAACCAGTTCGGTGGTCTGACCACCGACGAGATCAAGGCCCTGACGACCGCCCAGGCGGCGGCCCTGACCAGCAGCCAGATCCGCGGCTTCAGCACCGACCAGATCGCGGCCCTCGAGACCGACGATCTGCGCGCCCTGAACACTGCCACGCTGCGCGCCATGGGTACCGACCAGATCGGCGCCCTGGGCTCCGACCAGATCGGCGCGCTGACCACGGCGCAGGTCGCTTCGCTCACCACCGCCCAGATCAAGGGCATGGTCAGTGACGACCTCAACGCGCTGGGCTCCGACCAGTTCAAGGTCCTCACCAGCGCCCAGGTCGGCGCGATGACGTCCGACCAGGTCAAGACGCTGCAGACGGAAGATTTCGCCGCCATCAACACGGCCGCCCTGCGCGGCATGAACTCGGCCCAGATCGGTGCCCTGACCACGGATGAGGTCAAGGCCCTGACCACGGCCCAGGCCGCGGCGCTCACGAGCGCCCAGGTCGCCGGCCTGACCAGCGACCAGATCGCCAAGATCGAGACCGATGACCTGCGGGCCATGAGCACGGGGACCATCCGCGCCCTGAGCAGCGACCAGATCGCCGCCCTCAGCAGCGACCAGATCGTGGCGCTCACCTCCGCCCAGATCGCCGCACTGGCCACGACCCCGGGCAACCAGTTCGGCGGCTTCTCGACGGACGAGATCAAGGCCCTGACCACCGCCCAGGCCGCGGCGCTCACGAGCAGCCAGATCAAGGGGCTGAGCACCGATCAGATCGCCGCGCTGGAGACCGATGACCTGCGCGCCATCAGCACCGCCGCCATCAAGGCGCTGGGCACCGACCAGATCGGTGCGCTCGGCTCCGACCAGATCGGCGCGCTGACCACGGCCCAAGTCGCCGCCCTGACCTCCGCCCAGATCAAGGGCATGGTCAGTGACGACCTCAACGCCCTGGGCTCCGACCAGTTCAAGGTGCTCACGAGCAACCAGGTCGCCGCCCTCACCAGCGACCAGGTCAAGACGCTGCAGACCGAGGATCTCGCCGCCATCAACACGGCGGCGCTGCGCGGCATGAGTTCCGCCCAGCTGGCCGCGCTGACCACCGACGAGGTGGTGGCCCTGACCACGGCGCAGGCCGCGGCCCTGACCACCGGCCAGATCGGCGGCCTGACCAGCGACCAGCTCCTCAAGCTGGAAACCGACGACCTGCGCGCCATCAGCACCGCCACCATCAAGGCGCTGACGAGCGACCAGTTCGCCGCCCTCTCCTCTGACCAGATCGCCGCGCTGACCACGGCGCAGGTCACGGCCCTGACCACCTCGCAGCTCAAGGCCCTGGCCAGCGACGACCTCAATGCGCTGAGCTCCGACCAGTTCAAGGTGCTCACGAGCAACCAGGTCGCCGCCCTCACCAGCGACCAGGTCAAGACGCTGCAGACCGAAGACTTCGCCGCCATCAACACGGCAGCGCTGCGCGGCATGAACTCGGCGCAGATCGGTGCCCTGACCACGGATGAGGTCAAGGCCCTGACCACGGCCCAGGCCGCGGCGCTCACGAGCAGCCAGGTCGCCGGCCTGAGCAGCGACCAGATCGCCAAGATCGAGACGGACGACCTGCGCGCCATCGGCACCGGCACGATCCGTGCGCTGTCCAGCGACCAGATCGCGGCGCTGTCCAGCGACCAGATCGTGGCCATGACCTCGGCCCAGATCGCCGCGCTGGCGACCGCCCCGGGCAACCAGTTCGGCGGCTTCGCGACGGATGACATCCGCGCGCTGACCACCGCCCAGGCCGCGGCGCTCACGAGCAGCCAGGTCAAGGGCCTGAGCACCGACCAGATCGCCGCGCTGGAGACCGATGACCTGCGCGCCATCAGCACCGCCGCCATCAAGGCGCTGGGCACCGACCAGATCGGTGCGCTCGGCTCCGACCAGATCGGCGCGCTGACGACCGCGCAAGTCGCCGCCCTGACCTCCGCCCAGATCAAGGGCATGGTCAGCGACGACCTCAACGCCCTGGGCTCCGACCAGTTCAAGGTGCTCACCAGCGCCCAGGTCGGCGCGATGACGTCCGACCAGATCAAGACGCTGCAGACGGAAGACTTCGCCTCGATCAACACGGCCGCCTTGCGCGGCATGAACTCGGCCCAGCTGGCCGCCCTGACGACGGACGAGGTCGTGGCGCTGACCACGGCCCAGGCCGCCGCCCTGACAAGCGGCCAGATCGCCGGCCTGACCAGCGACCAGATCGCCAAGATCGAGACGGACGACCTGCGTGCGATGAGCACCGGCACGATCCGTGCGCTGTCCAGCGACCAGATCGCGGCGCTGTCCAGCGACCAGATCGTGGCCATGACCTCGGCCCAGATCGCCGCGCTGGCGACCGCCCCGGGCAACCAGTTCGGCGGCTTCGCGACGGATGACATCCGCGCGCTGACCACCGCCCAGGCCGCGGCGCTCACGAGCAGCCAGGTCAAGGGTCTGAGCACCGACCAGATCGCCGCGCTGGAGACCGACGACCTGCGCGCCATCAGCACCGCCGCCATCAAGGCGCTGGGCACCGACCAGATCGGTGCACTCGGCTCCGACCAGATCGGCGCGCTGACCACGGCCCAAGTCGCCGCCCTGACCTCCGCCCAGATCAAGGGCATGGGCAGCGACGACCTCAACGCCCTGAGCTCCGACCAGTTCAAGGTGCTCACGAGCAACCAGGTCGCCGCCCTGACGAGCGACCAGGTCAAGACGCTGCAGACCGAGGATCTCGCCGCCATCAACACGGCAGCGCTGCGCGGCATGAGTTCCGCCCAGCTGGCCGCGCTGACCACCGACGAGGTGGTGGCCCTGACCACGGCGCAGGCCGCGGCCCTGACCACCGGCCAGATCGGCGGCCTGACCAGCGACCAGCTCCTCAAGCTGGAAACCGACGACCTGCGCGCCATCAGCACCGCCACCATCAAGGCGCTGACGAGCGACCAGTTCGCCGCCCTCTCCTCCGACCAGATCGCCGCGCTGACCACGGCGCAGGTCACGGCCCTGACCACCTCGCAGCTCAAGGCCCTGGCCAGCGACGACCTCAATGCGCTGAGCTCCGACCAGTTCAAGGTGCTCACGAGCAACCAGGTCGCGGCCCTCACCAGCGACCAGGTCAAGACGCTGCAGACCGAAGACTTCGCCGCCATCAACACGGCGGCCCTGCGCGGCATGAACTCGGCGCAGATTGGTGCCCTGACCACGGATGAGGTCAAGGCCCTGACCACGGCCCAGGCGGCGGCGCTCACGAGCAGCCAGGTCGCCGGCCTGACCAGCGACCAGATCGCCAAGATCGAGACGGACGACCTGCGTGCGATGAGCACCGGCACGATCCGTGCGCTGTCCAGCGACCAGATCGCAGCGCTGTCCAGCGACCAGATCGTGGCCATGACCTCGGCCCAGATCGCCGCGCTGGCGACCGCCCCGGGCAACCAGTTCGGCGGCTTCGCGACGGATGACATCCGCGCGCTGACCACCGCCCAGGCCGCGGCGCTCACGAGCAGCCAGGTCAAGGGCCTGAGCACCGACCAGATCGCCGCGCTGGAGACCGATGACCTGCGCGCCATCAGCACCGCCGCCATCAAGGCGCTGGGCACCGACCAGATCGGTGCGCTCGGCTCCGACCAGATCGGCGCGCTGACGACCGCGCAAGTCGCCGCCCTGACCTCCGCCCAGATCAAGGGCATGGTCAGCGACGACCTCAATGCGCTGGGCTCCGACCAGTTCAAGGTGCTCACGAGCAACCAGGTCGCCGCCCTCACCAGCGACCAGGTCAAGACGCTGCAGACCGAGGACTTCGCCGCCATCAACACCGCGGCGCTGCGCGGCCTGAACTCGGCCCAGATCGGTGCGCTGACCACCGATGAGATCAAGGCCCTGACCACGGCCCAGGCCGCGGCCCTGACCAGCAGCCAGGTGGCCGGCCTGAGCAGTGACCAGATCGCCAAGATCGAGACGGACGACCTGCGCGCCTTCAGCACCGGCACGATCCGCGCCATGAGCAGCGACCAGATCGCCGCGCTCTCCAGCGACCAGATCGTGGCACTGACGTCCGCGCAGATCGCCGCGCTGGCGACCGCCCCGGGCAACCAGTTCGGCGGCTTCACGACGGACGAGATCAAGGCCCTGACGACGGCCCAGGCCGCGGCGCTCACCAGCAGCCAGGTCAAGGGTCTGAGCACCGACCAGATCGCCGCCCTGGAGACGGACGATCTGCGGGCCATCAGCAGCGCGGCCATCCGCGCCCTGGGCACCGACCAGATCGCCGCCCTCGGCTCCGACCAGATCGGCGCCCTGACCACGGCGCAGGTCACCGCCCTGACCACGGCTCAGATCAAGGGCATGGGCAGCGACGACCTCAACGCCCTGGTGTCCGATCAGATCAAGGTGCTGACGTCCGCCCAGATCGCCGCCATCGGCACGGACCAGATCCGCACGATGACGACCGATGACTTCGGCAACATCAACACCGCGGCGCTCAAGGGCCTGACCTCGGCGCAGCTCAGCGCGCTGACCAGCGACCAGATCATCGGCCTGTCGACCGACCAGGCGGCCTCGCTGACCTCGGCGCAGATCGGCGGTCTGACCAGCGACCAGCTCGTCAAGCTCGAGACGCAGGACCTGCGGGCCCTGAGCACCTCGGTGATCAAGGCGATGACCTCCGACCAGCTCGCGCAGCTGACCTCGGACCAGCTGGGTGCCCTCACCACGGCGCAGGTCACGGCCCTCACCAGCGCGCAGCTCAAGGCCCTGGCCAGCGACGATCTCAATGCCCTCGGCTCCGACCAGTTCAAGGTGCTGACCAGCAACCAGGTCGCCGCCCTGACGAGCGACCAGATCAAGACGCTGCAGACCGAGGACTTCGCGGCCCTCAACACGGCGGCCCTGCGCGGCATGAACTCCGCCCAGATCGGCGCCCTGACCACGGACGAGATCAAGGCGCTGACCACGGCCCAGGCCGCGGCGCTCACGAGCAGCCAGGTCGCCGGGCTGAGCAGCGACCAGATCGCCAAGATCGAGACGGATGACCTGCGCGCCCTCAGCACGGGCACGATCCGGGCGCTCTCGAGCGACCAGATCGCCGCGCTGACCAGCGACCAGATCGTGCAGCTGACCTCCGCCCAGATCGCGGCCCTGGCCACGACGCCGGGCAACCAGTTCGGCGGCTTCTCGACGGACGAGATCAAGGCGCTGACCACGGCCCAGGCCGCGGCGCTCACCAGCGCCCAGGTCAAGGGCTTCAGCTCTGACCAGATCGCGGCCCTCGAGACGGACGACCTGCGCGCGATCAGCACCGGCGCCCTGCGCGCCCTGGGCACCGACCAGATCGCGGCCCTCGGCTCCGACCAGATCGCCGCCCTGACCACGGCCCAGGTCGTCGCCCTCACCAGTGCGCAGATCAAGGGCATGGCCAGCGACGACCTGAACGCGCTGACGAGCGATCAGTTCGCCGTGCTGAGCTCGGCCCAGGTGTCCGCCCTGACGACGGACCAGCTCAAGACGCTGCAGACGGAGGACTTCGCCGCGCTGAACACCGCCGCGCTGCGCAGCCTCAGCTCGGCCCAGATCGCCGCGCTGACGACGGACGAGGTGGTGGCCCTGAGCACCGCCCAGGCCGCCGCCCTGACCAGCAGCCAGATCGTGGGCTTCAGCAGCGACCAGCTGGCCAAGATGGAGACCTCGGACCTGCGTGCGATCAGCACCTCGGCCCTGCGCGCTCTCAGCACCGATGTGCTGGGCACGCTCAGCTCCGACCAGTTCGCCGCACTCACGACGGCTCAGGTGAACGCGCTGACCAACGCCCAGATCAAGGGCCTGGGCACGGAAGACCTGGTGGCCTTCACGACGGACCAGTACGCGGCGATGACCTCGTCGCAGGTCGCGGCCATCGGCACCGACCAGTTCGCCAAGCTGGCCACCGATGACCTGCAGGCGATCAGCAGCGCCGGCATCCGCGGCCTCAGCAGTGCCCAGCTGGGTGCCATGTCGACCGACCAGCTGGTGGCGCTGACGACGGCGCAGTACAGCGGCCTGACCTCGAGCCAGATCGCCGGCCTGCACTCCGACCAGATCGCGGCCCTGGCCAGCGACGACCTGCGTGCCCTGAGCACCGGCGCCCTGCGCGCCTTCACCACCGACCAGTTCGTCTCGCTGACCTCCGACCAGGTGGCGGCGCTGACGGTGACCCAGGTGGCGGCGCTGACCTCGGCCCAGATCAACGCGATGGGCTCGGACGACTTCAACGCCATGGGCACCGCCCAGATGGCGGCCCTGACCTCGGTCCAGGTGCCGGGCATCAGCGCGGGCATGATCGCGGCGATGCAGACGGACGACCTCCGCGCGCTGAACCTGTTCGCCGTCCGGGCCCTGTCCAGCGACCAGCTGAACGCCCTGACCAGCGACCAGGTGCCGACGCTGAGCGTGCTTCAGGTGGGCGCTCTCACGACGGCCCAGCTGAGCAAGTGGGAGACGGCGGACATCCAGGCGCTGGGCACCGACCAGGTGGCCGCGCTAACGGCGGCGCAGATCACGTCCATGAGCTCGGACCAGATCGTGACCTTCTCGACCGACGACATCCGCGCGATGACCAGCTCGGCCTTCCGCGCGCTGCAGTCGGACGATCTGCAGGCCTTCAGCTCGGATCAGATCGACGCCTTCACCAGCACGCAGATCGGACTGCTGACCTCCGCGCAGGTGAGGGGCATCGACAGCGCCGACATGGCGGCCTTCAGCAGCGACGACATCAAGCTGCTGTCGACCTCCGCCCTGCATGCGCTGTCCACGGAGCAGTTCTCCGCGCTGGGCACCGAGCACATCGCCGCCCTGAGCACGGCCCAGGTGCTGTCGCTGACCACGGACCAGATCAGCACTTTCAGCAGCGATGACATCAACGCCCTGAGCACGACGCAGATCGCGGCCTTCAGCTCGGCGCAGATCCATGCGCTGACGACGGACCAGTTCTCGCACTTCGCCAGCGATGACATCAAGGCGCTGACCACCTCGCAGATTGCGGGCCTGACCACCGATCAGATCCACAGCCTGTCGACGGAACAGGTGCTGGGCCTGGAGTCGGAGGACATCGCAAAGCTGAACATGACCCAGTTCAACGCGCTGACCACCGAGGCCATCCATGCGATGACGGGCTCGCAGCTCGACGCGCTGTGGCTCACCTCGCCGATCGTGCTGGATCTGGACGGCAACGGCGTCTCGACGACGGCCGCCGCCCAGGGCGTCACCTTCGACCTGAACGGCACGGGCAATGCCCAGAAGTGGGGCTGGGTCGGCGGCAACGACGGTCTGCTGGTGCGCGATCTGAACGGCGACGGCCAGATCAACGACGGCAAGGAGCTGTTCGGCAGCGGCACGGTCATGGCGGACGGTTCCCGTGCCGTCAACGGCTACCAGGCGATGTCGGCGATGGACAGCAACCACGACGGCAAGCTGACCAGCACCGACGCGCAGTTCGGCCAGCTCAAGATCTGGGTGGACGGCAACCACGACGGCAAGACCGACGCGGGCGAGCTGAAGTCCCTGGCCGACCTGGGCATCACCTCGCTGGACCTGCATGCGCAGACCGGCACGGCGGTGAGCAACGGCAACCTGCTGGGTCTGGTGTCCGGCTACACGACCAGCGACGGCAAGACCCATGACATGGCGGACGTCTGGTTCGCCAAGGACACGGGCAGCACGGACAGCCCTGCGGACGGCCATGCCGCGCAGACCGAGCAGGGCAAGTCCGGCGCCGAGCACAAGCTCAGCCTGGGCGACGTCCTGGCCGGACCGGCGGGCAATGTGCTGGGTGACGGCGTCACGCAGCCGGGTGCACACAGCACGCTGCACCACCACCTGGTGCCGCTGCGCAAGGCGCCGGGCGAGGACGACGATCTGAACCGCATCGTCCCGCTGATCTGAGGCTGAGGGGCCCGCGCCCCGCCACGAGAGCCGCCCCGGCACCTGCCAGGGCGGCTCTTTTTCCTGGACCGTCGGGCGTGATGCGTGCCCTGCGGCGCGCCAATCGCAGCGGCATCAGGGTTAGTCTTGATGCCCATCAAGGGCGGCGAGGCCCGAGCATGGCAGCATGAACATCCTGATGCCCAACAAGTACACCGAGAAAGCCCTGGCGGAGTCCCGACGCTTCGGCGTGAAGCCTGTGCCGCCGCTGCGCCCGCTGGGCTGGCTGGCGCGCGGCTGGGCGGACATGACGTGCTGCCCCGGCCCCTCGCTGCTCCACGGCGTGGTGCTGGCCCTGCTCGGGGCGCTGATCTTTCTCGTCGGTCGCGATCGCTTCTGGCTGCTGGCCGGCGCCTTCAGCGGCTTCCTGCTCGTGGCACCCATCCTCGCCACCGGGCTCTATGCCATCAGCCGCGACCTCGAGCTGAACCGCCATCCCGGCCTCCACACGGTGCTCAAGGTCTGGCGCCCGCGGGATGGGCGGCTCATCGTCTTCGGCCTGCTGCTGGCCTTCGCCGGCACGGGCTGGGTCATGACCTCGGCCTCGCTGATCACCGGCTTCGCCGGCGTGCCGGTCGCCCGACCGATCGACTTCCTGCGCCATGTCGTGCTCAACGAGCAAAGCCATCTCTTCGAGGTCTGGCTCGGCATGGGTGCCGTGCTGGCCGCGCCTGTCTTCGCGTCCACCGTGATCGCGGTGCCGCTGCTGCTGGACCGCCAGATCGGCGTGCTGGGCGCCGTCTTCACCAGCTGGCGCGTGGTGATGGAGTACCCCGCCCCGGTCGCGCTGTGGGCGGTCCTCGTGATGAGCCTCACGCTGCTGGGCATGGCCACGCTGATGCTGGGCCTCGTCGTCGTGCTGCCCTGGCTGGGACACGCGAGCTGGCATGCCTACCGCGACCTGGTCGACACCTCGGGCCTGACCCGCAACGACTAGAAGAAATGAACCACCCCGTACTGGCTTCGCCAGCCCCCTCGAGGGGGCGCGCCCCTTGGACCGGCAGAGCCGGATCCTCGGGCGCCGCTCGGCCCGGCCCGCTCACTGCAAGCCCAGTGCCCTTGAAGAGAAGGGGCACCTGACATGTTCGGCTACACCGAGGAACAGATCGCCCAGTTCGGGCTCAGCGTCGGCGTCACGGCCTTCATGCTGTACATGGTCTTCATCATCCTGCAGCTGGCGCGGGAGTCGAAGGCCGGCAAGTTCGGCACCTTCATCCTGCTGCTGGGCCTGGGCTTCGGCCTGGTGGGCTTTGCCGCCAAGGGGCTGATCAAGTTCTTCCTGGCTGGCGTCGGCGAGTGAGGGCAGGATGGGCATCATCAGCACCAAGAGCTTCCGCCACACGCTGTTCGAGGATGCGCAGGCCGTCCTGACGGGCACGCTGTTCGTCGCGCTGGGCGTGGCGCTGTTCAAGCAGGTGGGCATGCTGACCGGCGGCACCGTGGGCATCGCCTTCCTGCTGCACTACGCCAGCGGCTGGCCCTTCGGCCTGCTCTTCTTCGGGATCAACCTGCCCTTCTACTGGCTCGCCTACCGGCGCATGGGTCTGGCCTTCACGCTCAAGACCGTGGCGGCGGTGACGCTCATGTCCACGCTGTCCGAGGCGCTGCCGCGGCTGGTGCAGTTCTCGCAGATCAACACCTGGTTCGCGGCCATCGCCGGCGGGCTGATGATCGGCGCGGGCATGCTCATCCTCTTCCGGCACCGCGCGAGCCTCGGCGGGCTGAACATCCTCGTGCTCTACCTGCAGGACAGCCGCGGCTGGCGCGCCGGCTACATGCAGGCACTGCTGGATGCCAGCATCCTGATCGTCTCGCTGCTGGTGGTGAGCCCCGAGCGCATCGGCTACTCGCTGGTGGGCATGGCAGCCATGAACGCCGCACTGGCGATCAACCACCGCCCCGGCCGCTATATGGCCGTCTGAGCCCTCCCAAGGGCGTCCGGCAACACCTGACCCCCTACAGCAGCGGGCTGTACCAGCGCAGGTCCAGCAGCTTGCGGACCAGGGCATGGGAGATGCCGTCCGGGGCCACGAGGTCGTAGAGCACATCGAAGTGGTTGTAGCCCGGCACCTCCTGCACCAGCGGCACGGCCTGCGGTCCCCAGGCCTCCTGGATCAGGCGGGTCTGGCGCCGAAACTCCTCGCTCTCGGCGCCGCCGACCACGGCGTACAGCGGCGAGTCCGGCGCGGCCAGGTGCACCGGACTGAGGCGGCGCGCACTGTCATCGTCGAGCCGCAGGTCCGCCTGCAGGAAGGGCGCCTGGACCAAGGGGGTCAGGTCATGCACGCCCGAGACGGACAGCACGCCCTTCACCAGCTGCCGTGGCAGTTCCGGCGCGAGGCTCTTCCAGTCGAAGCAGCTCAACAGCGCTGCCAGCTGGCCGCCCGCGGAATGCCCGGCGATGACGATGTGGTTCGGGTCACCGCCATAGTCCGCCGCATGCCGCCACACCCAGGCCAGCGCCTGCGCCAGCTGCAGCGGAATGCGTTCCATGCTGACCGAGGGACAGAGGTCGTAGCCGGGCAGCACGACCACCGCTCCCTCGCTGGTGAAGCTGGGCGCGATGAAGGAGAGATCGTCCTTGCTCAGCGCCCGCCAGTAGCCGCCGTGGATGAAGACCAGCACCGGCGCCTTGCCGACGCTCTCGCTGAACACGTCCAGCCGCTGCCGCGGGCTCTCGCCATAGGGCACGTCCAGCTCGCAGCGCGCCTGTGCGCGCACCAGCGCCGAGGCCTCGGCCCAGCGCTGCAGGATCTGCGCGGACTCGGGCACCCGCAGCCGGTTGTTGTATTGCGATTCGAACCAATCGGCGGAGGGATCGGACATGGCGGGCGACGGACGCAAGTGGCCGGGGCAACGGCGGGGTCTGCAGTGTCGCTCAGTTCAAATACCGACTAGGGAACGGCCCGGCAGCTCGCTATACTTTTCTCGACCGTGGGGGGGTAGCTCAGCTGGGAGAGCGTCGCGTTCGCAATGCGAAGGTCGGGAGTTCGATCCTCCTCCTCTCCACCACCGGATCTCGATGGCGCCTCAACGCCTGTGCCTTGCTCCTTGAAGCTGCTCCCGGGCAGCTTCATGCGTTTGAGGGCGTGACGGCGCGGGCATGGGCCCGACGACGCCGAACGGCCGGACCCACGCCGCGACGATCATGGCCCGTCCCGACGCCGCCCACCACGCCAGGAAGCATCGATGTCATCACGGGCCAGCGCCTTTTCAAGCGCTGTCACCATGACGGGCGGCCTGTGGAAGCGTGACGGCGCCAGCCACGCCCTGGCACCGGCACCGCAGCACGTCGCGCATGCACCAGGCAGGGGCGGCGCACACGGGCGGGTCTGATGCCCTGTTGGCCGGCCTGCCCTGCATGCCGGAGGCCCAAGGCATCGCCCTTGCGACATCCGGCGCTGCCGCACGGCCGCGACCGGGCGGGCCGCGGCTCGCGGTGTCGCGGGTCTGTCCACAGCTCGCACAAGGGACAGACAGGGGACACATCCGTCGCCGGTCCGCCCGGCCTTGCCCGGATTTCGGCCAATAATCCCGTCGCCCCGACACAAGCAAAAGATCAGGCCACGAGGAGGAGCCCATGCTGGAATGGATGAGCAAGCTGCTGGGAGGACGTTCGGTCAAGGCGCCCGCGGACGTTCCCGAGGCCTGGGCCGACCGGCTGCAGACCTGGGCCCAGCCGCTGGGCGCGGCGCTGGCCCATGACGTCCTGACCTATGTCCTGACCGGCGAGGCGCTCGAGGTGCTCTCCACGCTGGCGGACAGCGAGGGCGTGGACGCCAAGCTCAGGCTGGTGGAGTTGGGGGGGAGCCGGGCAGGCGGGCAGGCGCTCTACCTGGGCTTCGAGCAGGTGCCGGCCGCCGTGGGTCTGCGCCTGGCGCGCGTGCTCGAGGCCGCCGTCCAGCACAGCCAGCTGGCCCGCTGCTATCTGCAGTTCGAGCGGGATGTGAAATGGCCGGAGCTGATGCTCGTCCACAGTGCTGGCACGGGGCTGAACTGCTTCAGCGGCACGCGACCGACGTCCAAGGGCCTGTTCGCCGAGTGCCTGGAGGCGCTGTGCGTCGAGGACGGCCTCTCCCCCGATGCCTGGCTGGTGGGCGGCTTCCAGCTGCCCAGCGGACCGTCCTACATCGCCGAGCAACGGCCCTTGCTGCTGACGGACGTCGCCGGGTATGAGCAGGCACTCGTCCGCCACGCCGAGCGGCTCTCGGCCCTGCTGCTGCCCTCCTCGGTGGGCGGCCGGCTGCATGTGCTGAAGATGATCGCGACGGCCCCACAGGCCGCGCTGGACCACTGGGCCCCCGCCATCGCGGAGCTCGCGACCAGCACGAGCAAGCAGATCCGCAGCGCCACGGACGCCCTGCTCCCTCGCTGCGGCCTGCCGGTCATCGAGGCGCTGCAGGCGCTGGCGCTGAAGGGCAAGCCCGACGTGCGCCTGCAGGCCCTGCGCCGCCTCGCCACGCTGGCCATCCATCGCAGCGACGCGGCGCTGGCGAGTTTCGCGCGCGACACGGCCGCCGCAGACAAGGCCTCCGCGGTGCAGGCCCTGATCGCCGAATGGGACAGCGAGGCGCAGGTGCCCGCGGTGCCGGACTATGGGTACGAGCTGCCCGTCATCGACTGGTCCGTTGGCGCCAACGCCGTCGCCGCCAGCGACCTGGCGCAGCTGTGGGCGCAGGCCAATGCGGCCGTGGAGAAGTCCAATGCGCAGGCACGGGAGTACCACGCCCGCGCCCAAGCCCAGGGTCATGCCTGGCAACTGCGGGAAGACCAGCACTACCGCGATACCGACGCGAAGGCCCTGCAGCGCGTGCTGGAGACGCAGGGCCCGGCGCTGGGTTCGCTCACCCTGCCGGGCACGCCCTACGGCGCGCAGCAGTACCTCGTGCCCCCGTTGCAGCAGCTGGCCACCGCCGGCCGCCTCACGCCGGTGGCCCTGGTCAAGATGCTCCGGGCGCTGCGCTTCATCGATCCGAAGGGCCAGACCGTCGAGCATGTGCTGACCCAGTGCGCGAATGCCCTGCACCGCGCCACCGGCCGCCCGGGCCTGCTGGAGCTCTCGCTGCTGCTGGAGGCCCACGGCTATCCGCCCGAAGGCGTGCTGCGCACCTACTGCTCGAGCTGGGGCCAGACCCTGGCGGCCGACTGGCAGGACGCCGACGTCTGGCCCTTCGTGGCCCATCATCAGGACCTGGTGATCCGCGTGCTCACGGAGTCCTCCGCCAACGACTGGCACTTCGCACGGGCCAAGCTCTTCAAGGCCATCGGCACGCTGCCCACCCCGCCGCAGGCGCTCGTCAACACGCTCTTCGAGCTGGCCCTGGGCTCGGCCAAGGGCGACCGGATGCTGGCCCAGGACGCGCTGAAGAACCTGGCCGGCAAGGAGACCCGCCTCATTGCCGCGCTGGAGAGCGGCAAGGCCGAGGTGCGCACGGTGGCGGCGCAGTGGCTCGGCCGCCTGCGGCACGAGCCGGCCGTGCGCGCGCTGGAGCAGGCCGTCCGCAAGGAGAAGCACGACGTTGCCAAGGGCGCGCTGCTGGACGCACTGCAGGCGCTGGGTCGCCCGGTGGAGCACTACCTCGACCGGGAGGGGCTCGCCCGGGATGCGGCGAAGCAGCTGGACAAGGGCCTGCCCAAGGACCTGGAATGGTTCCCCTTCGCCGCGCTGCCGGAGGTGCGCTGGCACGACACGCAGGCCGCAGTGCCGCAGGCCTCCCTGCGCTGGCTGCTGGTGCAGGCCTGCAAGCAGAAAAGCCCGGAGCCCAACGCCGTGCTGCGCAAGCTGTGCGGGCTCATGGAACCGCGCGACCGCGAGGCGCTGGGGCAGTTCGTGCTGGAGGCCTGGCTGACCGAGGACGTCCGCCCGGCGACGCACGACGAGGCGGTCGCCCGGGCCCGGACGATGGCCAAGATGCACTGGGACGCCATGCAGGCCTACCCCCAGTTCTACCAGAACGACCCCTTGTTCAACCGGAGCGTCGACGAGATCGCGGTGACCCTGGTGGCGCATGTGCAGCGCCAGCCGCTGGCCTCGGCCATCGGCAGCAAGGGCCTGCTCGCCGTGGCGGCGGCCTGCTGCGCGGAGCGGGCGGCACCGCCGGTGCAGCGCTACCTCAAGGCGTGGTACGGCACCCGCGCGGGCCAGGGCAAGGCGCTGATCGCGATGCTGGCGTGGATCGAGCACCCCAGCGCCACGCAGCTGATGCTGTCCATCGGCAACCGCTTCCGCACCAAGAGCTTCCAGGAAGAGGCGACGCGGCAGGCGCAGGCCCTGGCCGAGCGCAAGGGCTGGAGCCTCGCGGAGCTGGCCGACCGCACCATCCCCTCGGCCGGCTTCGACGAGACCGGCACGCTGGAGCTGAGCTACGGCCCGCGCCAGTTCACCGCGCGCCTGCTGCCCGACTTCAAGATCGAGCTCCTCAATCCCGAGGGCAAGAAGGTCACGGCCCTGCCGGACCCGCGCCAGGATGACGACGAGGCGCAGGCCAAGGCGGCGAAGAAGACACTCAGCGCCGCGAAGAAGGAGCTCAAGAGCATCGTCGATCTGCAGACCGACCGCCTCTACGAAGCCCTGTGCACCGGCCGCGACTGGCCGGCCGAGGACTGGACGGACTACCTGCTGCGCCACCCCGTGCTGCGGCACCTCGTCCAGCGCCTCGTCTGGCTGGAGACCGTGGAGGACGGCGATCGGCGCATCGTGCGTCAGGTCTTCCGCCCGCTGGACGACGGCAGCCTCACCGACGTCCACGACGACCCCGTCGCACTGCAGCCCGGCTCGCGCGTGTGCCTGGCGCACGACTCGCTGCTGTCAGCCGAGCTGGTGGGCGCCTGGCAGCAGCACCTCGCCGACTATGCCGTGAAGCCGCTGTTCCAGCAGTTCGGCAAGGGCAGCTACACCCTGCCCGCCGACAAGACCGGCGCGACCGAGGTGCGCGACTTCGAGGGCCACCTGATCGAGACCTTCGCCCTGCGCGGCCGCGCCACCAAGCTTGGCTACACGCGCGGGGCCTCCGAGGACGGCGGCTGGTTCTACACCTACGAGAAGCGCTTCCCCACGCTCGGCCTGCTGGCCCTCATCGAGTTCACCGGCAACGGCCTGCCCGAGGAGAACCGCACCGTGGCGCTGCGTCACCTGTCCTTTGCCTCGACGGAGGCGGGGGACCGCTGGTCCCGCAGCGCGCAGCCGCTGAGCCAGGTGCCGCCGGTGCTGCTGTCGGAATGCTATGACGATCTGCGGCTCATCGCGGCCGAGGGCCCGGGCTTCGATCCGGACTGGGAGAAGAAGAGTGAGTACTGAAGCCATCCTGCGCGAGCCCGCCGAGCGGGTGCATGCCGACGAACTGGCTCGCCTGGCCGAGAAGGACGACGCGCCGAGGCCGGCCGGCTGGCACCTCTCGCCCCGCGCGGTGCGCAGCTTCGTGCTGGGTGACGCCCGGCTGGGCGTGTCGCGCAAGTTCTATGGGGACGATGCGCTCATCGACCGCTGCATCGTCACGCTGATGAGCGACCGCGGCCTGCTGCTCGTCGGCGAGCCCGGCACCGCCAAGTCCATGCTCTCGGAGCTGCTCGCAGCCGCCATCTCGGGGCGCTCGACCTGCAGCATCCAGGGCACGGCCGGCACGACGGAGGACCAGATCAAGTACGGCTGGAACTACGCCCTCCTGCTGGCGGAAGGACCGACGCCGCGCGCACTGGTCGCGAGCCCGATGCTGGAGGCGCTGCGGGCCGGCTGGCTGTGCCGCTTCGAGGAGGTGACGCGCGTGCAGCCCGAGATCCAGGACAGCCTCATCAGCCTGCTCTCCGACAAGCTGCTGCACATCCCCGAACTGAAGGGCGATGACGGCACCGTCTTTGCCGCACGCGGCTTCAATGTGCTGGCCACGGCCAACATCCGCGACCGCGGCGTCCACGAGATGTCGAGCGCCCTCAAGCGCCGCTTCAACTTCGAGACCGTCCGCCCCATCGCCGACCGCAAGATGGAGGCCCAGCTGATCCGCGAGCGCACCGACGCGCTGCTGCGGCACGCGCAGGTCGAGGTGGAGTTCCAGCCCGACGTCGTCGAGCTGCTGGTCACGGCCTTCAACGACCTGCGCCATGGCGTCACGCAGGAGGGCGTGGTGGTCGAGAAGCCGACGGCGGTCATGTCCTCGGCCGAGGCGGTCTCGGTGGGCTATGCGGCCTGCCTGGATGCGCACTACTTCGGCGACGGCCGCGTGGGCGGCGAGCATGTGGCGAGGCAGCTGATCGGCACGGTGCTCAAGGACAACCCGGACGACGGCAAGAAGCTGCGCCACTATTTCGACGTCGTCGTGAAGCAGCGCTCGCAGAAGCTGGTGGGCGCCTCGCAATGGAAGCGTGTGCTCGATGCCCGACGCGAGCTGGACCGCTGAGGCGCCGCAGGCCGAGGCGCTGCGCGCCCTGGGCGCGCGGCTCATCACGCCGGCCCTGATCGTCTTCCCGGTGCGCCACCACAGCCCGGCCTGCGCCTTGCAGCTGCAGCGGCTGCTGGCGCGCATGCCCGTGTGCGCCGTGCTCGTCGAAGGACCGCGCAGCTTCACGCGCCTGATCCCGCAGCTGACGCATCCGCAGGCGCGCATGCCGCTGGCCTTGTACGCCTACTGCGTGTTCAAGGCCCAGGGCGAGACACCCGCGCGCCGCCACGCGGCCTACTACCCGTTCTGCGACCACTCGCCCGAGCTGGTCGCGCTGCGCCATGCCGCGGCGCTGGGCCTGCCCGCGCGCTTCATCGACCTGGACCTCGCCGAGCAGTCGGCGCTCGAGTCCGAGGCCGGTCCCGACGAGGCCGCTGCCGACGAGCCCGCACGCTCGCTGCTGGACGAGCGCCATCTGCAGCGCAGCCAGTACCTCGCCCACCTCGCCCGCGCGCTGGGCTGCCGGGACCATGAGGAGCTCTGGGAGCACCTGTTCGAGGCCCCGGCCCCCGGCCGCAGCGTCGAGGCGCACATCGCGGACGTCGCCGCCTACTGCCAGCTCTCGCGGCTCGAGCACGGGGAGGACGAACTGCGCGCCGACGGCACGCTCGCGCGCGAGGCCGAGATGGCCGCGGCCATCGCCGAAGCGCTGGCGCAGCGCGGTCCCGGGGACGGGCCGGTGCTGGCCGTCGTGGGCGGCTTCCATGCGGTGGTCCTGCCGGATCTCGTGGCGGCCGGCACCGCCCGGCCCGCGCTGCGGACCCCCGCCATCGACGACCAGGCCGGCGCCCTCATCCGCTATGCCCAGGACCGCCTGGACCGGCTGAACGGCTACAGCGCCGGCATGACCTCGCCCGCCTGGCATCAGGGGCTCTGGGAGCGTCTGGCGCGGCGCGAGGCGCTCGCGCGCACGGCGCCGGACGCCGCCGCGGCCCTGCGCCGCGAGCAGGCCCTGAGCGTGCTGCTCGACGTCGCGACCGAGCTGCGGGAGAAGCACCGCGTGCCGCTGCCCCTGCCGACGCTGGCGGCCGCCTGCGAGCAGGCGCTGCAGCTGGCCGCCCTGCGCGGTCGCGAGGCGCCGCTGCGGGCCGACGTGCTGGACGCCGTGACGAGCTGCTTCGTGAAGGGCGAGCTGGATGCCGAAGGGGCCCTGATCCTGGACGTCACGCGGCGCCAGCTGTGCGGCACGCTCACCGGCCAGCTGCCGCCCGGCACGGACCGCCCGCCGCTGCTGCGGGACGTCGAGGCCCGCGCACGGCGTCAGCGCCTGAAGATCGACGACGCCCAGCCGCGCCGCCTGGTGCTGGACCTCTACCGTCGCCCGGACCACCGCGTGACGAGCCGGCTGCTGCACGGGCTGGCGCTGCTCGGCGTGCCCATGGCCGTGCGCCAGTCCGGCCCCGACTTCGTCCATGGCATGGGCCTGGCACGCCTGCAGGAGCACTGGGAGTACGCGTGGTCGGCCGTGACGGAAGGCGCGCTCGTGGAGGCTGGCGTCCTTGGCACGACCCTGCCCCTGGCCGTCGCCCACCGCTTCGAGGCGCGACTCCAGCGGCTGACGGACGGCACCGACCCGCGCCATGCCGGCGCGGCCGCGGCGCTGCTCGTGCAGGCCTGCGTGCTCGGCCTGCACGACCACGTGCGCCCCGTGGCCGCCACGCTGGCGGCGGTGATGAACGAGGACGCGCACTTCGAGTCCGTGGCCGCGGCCTGCGGCATGCTGGGGCTGCTGTGGGAGTCGCGCGAGCCGCTGGAGGCGCGCCAGCTCGCCGAGCTGCCCGCCCTGCTGCAGGCGGCCTACCAGCGCGCCATCTACCTCGGCCGGGACCTGCAGGGTGCCCAGGGCGATGGCAGCGCCCTGCTCGACAGCCTGTCCCGCCTTCGCGAGCTGCTGCTCAGCGAAGCCGGCGAGACGCTGGACGCGGCGCTGTTCTGGTCCCTGCTCGAGCATCTGCAGTCGGCGCATGCGCTGAGCCTGGTCCGCGGCGCGGCCGCCGGGCTGCGCTACTGCGCCGGTCATCTGGACGAGCACGGCCTGGAGCGGCTCGTGGGCGGCCACCTGCACGGCGGCCTGCGACCGGCCGACGCCGTCGCCTTCCTGCGCGGGCTGCTGGGCACGGCGCGCGAGGCCGCCTGGCAGCAGCAGCGCCTGCTGGAGGTGCTCGACGCCCGCCTGCGCGACTGGCCGGACGGCGAGTTCGTCGCCGTGCTGCCCGAGCTTCGCCTCGCCTTCGCCGGCATGACGCCGCGGGAGACGGACCGCATTGCCGAAGCCGTGGCCGGCCTGCACGGCCAGCGCGACCTCGGCCGGCTCGTGCACCATGAACTCGGTGCCGAGGCCGTGCAGCGGCACCTCGCCGCCTCGGCGCAGCTGCTCGAACGCCTCCGGGCGGACGGGCTGGAAGGATGGCTGACCCCATGAGCACCCTGGAACGCTGGCGCCTGGTGCTCGGCCGCTACGCCGAGCAGCCGCTGACCCCGCAAGGCCTGCAGGGCGATGCCGGCCGGCGCGACCGCGCGCTGGAGCACCTCTACGGCCGCGAATACCAGGGCCGCGGCCTGCGCGGCGACGGCGCGCGCGGACCGGGCTCGCTGGATGCCTCGCAGCTCCAGCTCGTCACCTGGCTGAGCGAGGTCCGCGAGCTCTTCCCGCAGGAGACGGTCGAGGTCATCGAGAAGCACGCCCTGGACCGCTACGGCCTGACCGAGCTCGTGACCGACCCGCAGACCCTGGAGCGCCTCGAGCCCAACCAGCAGCTCCTGCGCACGCTGCTCACGCTGCGCGGCCACCTGCACGGCGACGTGCTGCACCTGGCCCGGCGCATCATCCGCCAGGTCGTGGAGGCACTGCGGCGCCAGCTCGAGGCGGAGGTCCGCCAGGCGCTGGCGGGCCGCCTCAACCCACATCGTCACTCGCCCATGGCCGTCGCCCGCAACTTCGATGCCCTGGGCACGGTGCGGGCCAACCTGCGCCACTACGACGCCGAGCGGCAGCGCCTGCTCGTCGAGCAGCTGAAGTTCTTCGAGCGCAACCAGCGGCGCCTGCCCTGGGACATCATCCTGTGCGTCGACCAGAGCGGCAGCATGGTGGACTCCGTGATCCACAGCGCCGTCATGGCCGGCATCTTCGCGGCGTTGCCGGCCTTCCGCGTCAAGCTGGTGCTGTTCGACACGAGCGTGGTCGATCTCACCGAGCATGTCGACGACCCTGTCGAGGTGCTGATGCAGGCGCAGCTGGGCGGCGGCACCGACATCGGCAAGGCGGTGCGCTACTGCGCGCAGCAGGTCGAGGTGCCGCACCGCACCGTGCTGGTCCTGGTCACGGACTTCTGTGAAGGCGCCGCGCCGGCGGAGCTCGTGCGCCAGGTGAGGCAGCTCGCCGAGGCCCGGGTGCGCATGCTGGGCCTCGCTTCGCTGGACGGCAACGCTCACCCCGTGTACGACCGCCAGATGGCCGAGCGGCTCGCGGCCTGCGGCATGGAGATCGCCGCGCTGACGCCGCAGCGACTGGCGCAATGGCTGGTGCAGGTGATCTCGTGACGTCCCTGCGCGCCCGCCTCCAGGAACAGCTCGCCCGCTACGACGACGAGGGCTTCGCCGCGCTGGCCAACCGCGGCCTGCTGCGCCGTGCACAGAAGGACCTCGAGCGCCTGACGGTCCACGTGAGCGAGGACGCCGACACGCAAGTCGTCGTGACCGTCGGCGAGCAGCACATCACCTTTGACGAACGCGGGCCGGCGAAGGCCCGCTGCGACTGCCCGGCCTCCGGCGTCTGCCAGCACATCCTGGCCGCGGCCCTGGGCCTGCGGCAGCTGGCCGAGGCGGGCGCGGGGGCCGCGCCCTCCGTGCCTGCCGACCGGCCCGCCACCGGGCCCGACGCCGCCCCCTCGGCGGAGCCTCCCCAAGCGGGCGAGCCCCCCGTCGACCCGCTCGCCCCGCTGCGCGAGGCGCTGCTGGCGATCAGCCCGGCTGCACTGCTCCGCCATGCCGGCAAGGCCGGCTATCGCTGGGCCTGGCAGTGCGTGCAGGACCACGACGACACGTCGTGGCTGCGGATCGGCGGCAGCAGCCATCTGGTGCTGACCCTGCAGCAACCTCGCCTGACCTTGCGCTACATGGGCGGCGGGCTGGAGCAGCTCATCGCGGACGTGGCGCTGGCCAGGATCGAGAAGTACCAGGTCGCCGCCGTGCTGGCCTTCCAGCGCGCTCATGGGCAGGCACTGACGCCGCCCGAGCCCGCGGCCGCTCCGCGCACGCAGGCGCTGGACCTCGGGATGGACCACGCCCTGGCCGCCACGGGCGCCGCCTCGCTGCCCGTCACGCGCGAGCGCCTGCGCCTGAGCGCGCGGCGCCTGTTCGCCGATGCCGTGGAGCTGGGGCTGTCGCATCTGTCCGCCGGCATGCAGGAGCGTTTCACGACGCTGGCGGTCTGGGCCCAGGGCGCCGAGTACCCCAGCCTGGCACTGCTGCTGCGCCGCCTGGCCGACCACGTCGAACTGCTGCTGGAGCGTGCCGGCGGCGCGGACGAGCACCGGCTGCTGGACGAACTGACGCTCGCGCACGCGCTGGTCGATGCCCTCGGCGCGGCGGCGGCGCAAGACCTGACCCCTGCCCGCCTCCTGGGCCGGGCCCGCACGCGCTATGACGAAACGGGCACGCTGGAGGTGCTGGGGCTGGGCGCCCGGCCCTGGCGCGCGGCCAGCGGCTATGTGGGACTCACGATGCTGCTGTGGTCGCCGCAGGAGGGCTTCCTGTCCTGCACGGACGCGCGGCCCGAATCGCTGCGGGGCTTCGACCCGGTCGCCCGCTACCACGCCCCCGGCCCCTGGACCGGCCTCGGCGCCCCGCAGCGGGCCACGGGGCAGCGGCTGGCGCTGCTCGGGGCTCAGCTCAACGAGGCGCGGCGCCTGTCGGCACGCGAGAGCACCCACGTGACGATGCTGCCGCCGCAGGCCGAGGCCTGGTCCGCCGAAGGGCTGGAGCCCTGGACCGACTGGGCGGCCCTCGCCGCCTCGCGGCAGGCGGGGCGCAGCCTGCTCGACCGGCCCGGCCCGATGGAGGAGTGGGCGTTCCTGCAGCCCGATCGCATCGGCCCGTGCCGCTTCGATGACCACCGCCAGACGCTGCTGTGGCCCTTGTGGGACGCCGGCGGTCGCGAGCTGGTGGCCGAGCTGCCCTACGACCGCTTCAATGCGCCCGCCCTGGCGCACCTGGAAGCGCTGCCCGCCGGGTCCGTCACCGACGGGCTGATCGTGGTCGCGCAGGTCCGCTCGCTCGGGGGGCGCCTGCGGGCCGAGCCGCTGAGCCTGATCCGGCCCGGACAGGCGCAGCCGGTGAGCACCCTGCACTTCGACGCCGCGCCAGCCTCGCCGGCCGCGCCGGGGCTGCTTGCCCGCTGGCGCCAGGCCTGGGCCGCCCGGAGCGAGACGCCCCGCGAGAGCGGCCCGCCGCCGGTCGCGGTGCCGGGAGCGCTTCTCGGGGCGCGGCACACCTTGCAGCGACTCGCCGAGCGCGGCTTGCCCAGCGAGGTGCCCGATGGCTGGCGGGCCGCCCTGCAGCAGCTGGCCACCGAGACCGGCGTGGCGGGCTTCACGGCCTTCGCGGCCCTCGGCCCGGCGGCACGCCCCGGCGAGGCGCTGCTGCGGCTGAACTACATCCGCCTGGCCTACGAGGCGCTCGGCGGCGCCGACGCCGACGCCCTAGAGTGACGGCGCCGGCCCGAGGTGGCCGAGCATCGCATCGAGCAGATCGGCGACCTCCGACGGCCCCGCCAGGAAGAAGCGGGCCGCCGAACGGGCGGCCGAGCGCTCGGTGCCGGGTCCCACCTTGATCGTCAGCCAGTGCGCCGGCGCTCGCTGGAACACGGGCTCGTCGTTGAGGTCATCCCCCACGAACAGGGCCGTGCCGGCGCCCTCCTGCCGCACCAGCGCCAGCACGGCGTCCGCCTTGTCCGGCGCGTGCGCGGGCACGATGTTGAAGACCATCTTGCCGCCGAAGACATGCAGCGCCGGGCTGGCCGTCCGCAGCAGCCGCTCCAGCGAGCGGCGGGCCAGGGCCCGGTCCGGGGCGTTGCGGTAATGCAGGGCGATGGAACTGCGCTTGTCCTCGAGCTGCACGCCGATCGCCTCCAGCGTCCCGCGGTGGGGCTGCAGCCAGTCCCGCGCCACGGCCATGGCGCTCACCCACACCGGGGCGGGCTCCGCGACCGGGCCCTCCGCTCCATGGCTGCCCACGATGTAGCGGGGCTCGAAGTCGAGCCGCTGGCGCACATCGGCGACTTCACGGCCGGTGACGATGGCCACCGGCACGCGCGCGGCAATGCGGCCCAGGCGTTCGCTCACCGCCGCCGGCATGCGCGCCATCGAGGGCAGCGCGACGATGGGGGCCAGCGTGCCGTCGAAGTCGAAGGCCAGCAGGGGCGATGACGCGAGCGTCCGTGCGAGGGCGGCCTGTCCCTCCGGGCCCAGGATGTGCGGCCTCGCCGGCTGCATCGGATGCATCGCCCCCACCGGTGTCCTCCCTTCCTGCCCTCCCGCTCAGCCGGCGCCCAGCCGCCGCACGCGGGCCTCCACGCGGGCCCGCAGACGCCATCTCGCGGCGTCCGCCAGCATGCGCGCCGCCCAGCGGAACACATTGAACTCCCGCACCGTGCTGCGCAGGCTCACCATCCGCTCACGCTGCTCGGCCGAGGGCATGGTGGCGGCGCGCAGCAGGGCGTCGGCCGTCTCCTCGACGTGGTAAGGGTTGACGATCAGTGCCTGCGTCATCTCCCGGGCCGCGCCCGCGAAGCGACTCAGCACGAGCACGCCCTGCTGGTCGTCCCGCGCCGCGACGAACTCCTTGCACACGAGGTTCATGCCGTCATGGAGGCTGGTCACCACGAGGATGTCGGTCGCGCGGAACAGCTCGTTCACGGCATCCGGCTCATGGTGCCAGGCCAGCAGATGCACGGGCTGGTAGGCCTCCCGCGCGAAGCGGGCATTGATGCGCTCGGCCGCACGCTCCACGCGCTCCTGGAAGCTGCGGTACTCGTCCAGCGACGAGCGCGTCGGCGCCGCCACCTGCACGAAGACGAAGCGCCCGACCCACTCCGGCGCCTTCTCCAGCAGGCGCTCGACGGCGTTGAGCCGCTCCAGAATGCCCTTGGTGTAGTCGAAGCGGTCGATGCCCACGGCCAGGCAGACGTCCGCCGGCAGCCCCAGGCGGGCGGCCACGCGGCGGCGGCACTCGGGCACGGGCGGCCACCGCGCCAGCGTCTCGGCATCCGGCCACTCGATGGAGATGGGGTAGCTCTCCACCAGCGTCTCCTTGTCCTGGAAGCTGATTGTCGACACCTCGGCCTCGATGCGCGCCTCCAGGTAGCGGTCCACCGTCTCCATGAAGTTGCGGCAATGGAACCGCGTGTGGAAGCCGAGGATGGTGCTGCCCAGCAGGCCCTGGAGGATCTCGCGGTTCCAGGGGCAGATGCCGAAGGACTCCGGATTCGGCCACGGGATGTGCCAGAAGGTCAGGATGGTGGCCTGCGGCAGGCGGGCGCGGATCATCGCCGGCAGCAGCGCGAAGTGGTAGTCCTGCACCAGCACGACGGGGTCCTCGCTGCGGGCCTCGGCCACCACGGCATCGGCGAAGCGCTGGTTCACGAGCCGGTACGTCTCCCAGTCGGGCTCGCGGAAGACCGGCCGCACATGCGCCACATGGCACAGGGGCCAGAGCCCCTCGTTGGCGAAGCCGTAGTAGTAGCCCTGCTCCTCCTCGGGCGTGAGCCAGATGCGGCGCAGCTGGTAGTCCTGCAGCCCGGGCGGCAGGCCGACGCGGTCGTGCGCGTCCACCACCGCGCGGTCGGCACTGCCGCTGCCGTGGGCAATCCAGGTGCCCGAGCAGGCCCGCATCACGGGCTCCACGGCCGTCACCAGCCCGCTGGCCGGGCGTCGCACCTGGACGCCGTCCGGCCCCTGCTCGTGAACGTAGGGCTCGCGATTGGACACGACGATGACCTGGTCTCCCCGGAGCTGCGTCTGCAACAGCTGGCGCAGGCGCTCACCGGTCCACTCGAGCGCCGGTCCCTGCATGCGGCGGTACTCGTCCTCGAGATCGCGCAGATTGGTGCGCAGCTCGTCGACGATGGGCGCCAGCTCCGGCGGCGGCTGCGGCGCATTGACCGGGGGCGTGATGAGCCCGTCGCCGCGCAGGATGGCGCGCGCGCCCTTGACCCAGCCGCGCCAGCTCACCTGGGCCACGATCATCGTGATCAGGGCCACCACGAAGCCGAGGCTGGCGATGAAGCCGACGAGGTAGCGGCGCGTGTCCTGGCTGCGCTTCTCGATGAAGCTCATGTCATGCAGGAGCACGAGACGCCCGGCCAGCGCTGGCGCGGGCGGGCCCTCTTCCGCCACGGCGACGGCGCTCGCCGGCCACGGCGGCGCCATGGCCTCGCTCGCCGGCAGCGACGCCGCGAAGGCAGGGTCCGGCACCGGCCGAAGCACGGGATAGACGCCCACATGCACGGCCCCGCCCGCCAGGCGAAGACGCGGATCCTGACGGCTGGCAATGGCCTGGCTGCGCGCGCAGCCGAGCCCCTCGGGGAACGCGCGCGTGGCGTGCAGCAGGTGGTCCTGCGCATCGCAGGCGGCGATGGCGAAGAGGCGCTCGTCACGCACCGCGCGGTCCAGCAGCGAGGCAAGCCGCTCCGCATGATGAGGGGGGCGGGCACCGGGCTTGCCCGGCCCTGCCCCCGGCGGCGCCCCGGCGCTCATCGCTGCAGGTGTCGCGCCGTCCACGGCCTCCGCCATGGCCTCCGACACGGCCTCGGACATCGCATTGACCATCAATGCGCCGCGGCTATTGAGGTCCCGCGAGAACCAGCGCAGAGTAACCTGATCCAGCAGCGGCAGCGCGATGTAGGCAGCCCCCACCAAGGCCACCGTGAGCGGCAGCAGGAAGCGGAGCTGGAGGCGGAGTGTCTTCATTCCTCGATCACGGCGTGAGCCGGCTTTGCAGGCCGGCAGGTCCCTGGGGCTGGCGGCGTTGTCTCCATCTGGCCACGTCACCGTCGTTTCATGGGTTTCGATGCGCAACAGGAGGTCTCTGCATGCCACCGTCCTCACCGGTCCGGGCACCGTCCAACGTGCCGGCTTCTTCACCGTCGGGCCCGTCTCTGGCCCCCTCCCTGAACCTGGCCGTGATCGGCAACTGCCAGATCAGCGCCCTCCTGGACGCCGCCGGCAGCGTGGTGTGGTGCTGCATGCCACGCTTCGACAGTACGCCGGTTTTCGACGCGCTCGTCCATGCCCCCGACGGTCGTGCGGACGATGGGGTGTTCAGCGTCGAGATCGAGGACTTCGTCCGTTCGGAGCAGGCCTACGACCCCGGCACGGCCATCGTCCGGACGCGGCTCTTCGATGCCCAGGGCCAGTCGGTCGAGCTGGTGGACTTCGCGCCGCGCTTCATCACGCGCGACCGCCCCTACCGCCCGGCCCAGCTCGTGCGGCGCATCCGCCCGCTCACGGGCCACCCGCGCGTGCGCATCCGCGTGCGCCCCCGCGGGGACTGGGGCCGCGCGCCGCCCATCACCACCAGTGGCAGCCACCACCTGCGCTACCTGCTCCCGGAGCTCACGCTGCGGCTCACCACGAACGCACCGCTGACCTACGTGACCGATGGCAGCTGGTTCGTGCTGCACAAGGCCGTCAGCCTGCTCCTGGGTCCGGACGAGACGCTGGACGACGGCATCGAGGAGACCGCCCGCCGCTTCGAGGAGCAGACGGCGCTCTACTGGCGCCACTGGACGCACCGCCTGGCGCTGCCGCTCGAATGGCAGGACGCCGTGATTCGGGCGGCGATCACGCTGAAGCTCTGCCAGTTCGAGGAGACCGGCGCCATCGTCGCGGCCATGACCACCAGCATTCCCGAGGCCCCGAACAGCGGCCGCAACTGGGACTACCGCTACTGCTGGATCCGCGACGCGTTCTTCGTCATCCGCGCGCTCAACAGCCTCTCGGAGGTCGGCACGATGGAGAGCTATCTCAACTGGCTCTACAACGTCATCCGCAGCGCCCCGGACGGACATGTGCAGCCGCTGTACGGCATCGGGCGGGAGTCCTTGCTGCCGGAGTCGATGGTGGATGGCGTGTTCGGCTACCGGGGCATGGGGCCGGTGCGCGTCGGCAACCAGGCCTACGAGCACTTCCAGCACGACGTCTACGGCAGCGTGGTGCTCGGCGCGGCGCAGGCCTTCCATGACCAGCGCCTGTTCCGCCAGGCCGATGCCAGCGACTTCCAGGCCCTCGAGAGCATGGGCGAGCAGGCCTGGCGCCTGCATGAACAGCCGGACGCGGGCATCTGGGAGCTGCGCACGCGGGCTCGCATCCACACGTCCTCGGCGCTGATGTGCTGGGCCGCCTGCGACCGCCTGGCGCATGTGGCCACGCGGCTGTCGCTGCCCGAGCGGGCCTCGTTGTGGCGCGAACGTGCCCGCACCATCCGCATCAAGATCCTGGAGCGCTCATGGAACGGCGAGCGGCAGGCCTTCGTCGAGAGCTTCGAGGGCCAGGACCTCGACGCCAGCGTGCTGCTGATGGGCGAGGTGGGCTTCCTGAACCCGCAGGACGCGCGCTTCATCAGCACGGTCAAGGCGCTGGAGAGCACGCTGTGCGACGGCTACTTCATGCGCCGCTACGAAGGCCGCGACGACTTCGGGCTGCCCGAGACCTCGTTCAATGTCTGCACCTTCTGGCACATCGATGCCCTCGCCCGCACCGGCCGCCGCGCCGAGGCTCGCGAGTACTTCGAGGCCATGCTCGCCCGGCGCAATCCGCTCGGGCTGCTCAGCGAGGACCTCGCGCCTGCCACGGGCGAGCTCTGGGGCAACTTTCCGCAGACCTACTCGATGGTGGGCATCATCCACAGCGCGGTGCGCCTGTCCGCCCCGTGGGACAGCGTCGTGTGACGCTCGCGCCCTCAGGGCGCCAGGAAGCCGTGCTTGGCCAGCACGGCCTGGGCGGCGGGCGTCAGCAGGTAGTCGATGAACTGGCGCGCCGCCTCGGCCTGCGCGCCGCCGGCCACCGCCGCAACGGGGTAGCGGATGGGCGATTCCGTCGGCACCACGCTCACCACGCGGACCTTGTCGGGCTGCACCGCCGCATCCGTGGCGTAGACGAAGCCGGCGTCCACCTCGCCCCGGGCGACGTAGTCCAGGGCCTGGCGCACATGGCTGGCGTACACGGCCTTGGCGGATACCGCCGGCCACAGGCGTGCGGCCTCGAGCGCGCCTCGGGCGTAGCGTCCGGCTGGCACGCCTTCAGGCTTGCCCAGCGCCACGCGCTGCACGGCGGCCCCCTGGAGATCCGCCAGCGCCTTGACCGGCACGGTGCCCGTCGTGGGCACCACCAGCACCAGGCGGTTGCTCACGAAATTGCGCCGGGTTCCGGCCAGCAGCGCCTTCTGCACCTCTGCGCGGTCCATCGTGTCCTGGTCGGCCGAGGCGAAGACATCCACCGGGGCCCCCTTGCTGATCTGGGCCAGCAGGGCGTCGGAAGCGCCGAAGTTCAGCAGCACGCGCGTCCCGGGATGCTTCGCCTCGAAGCCCGGCGCCAGTTCCTTGAAGGCATTGCTGAGGCTGGCCGCGGCCGAGACCGTGAGGTCGGCCGCCTGCGCTGACAGGCCGAAGGTCAGGACGGCGAGACAGGCCAGCGGGCGCAGGGCACGGAAGATCGGCATCGGGTTCACGGAGGCGTCCTCATCGAGGCCGGGCAGCGGGCACCGCTGCGCTGACGGCCGGACCGGAATATACACCCGTGCATAACGACCCACCGCCATCGAGCGCCGTGCCCGCCTTGCAGGACGCACGCCCGAGCCGGGGGGGCGATGGCGGCGAGGCTCAGTGCTCCCCGTGCCCCCCAGGGCCGCCATGGCCGCCGGACTTGCGCACACGCAGGTCCACGCTGCCGCCCGCGGCCGGTGCCTGCCGCGGCATCGCCTGCCCGCCGGCCGCGTCGGTGCGAGGCGCCTGCGGCGCCGGGCCGGTCCAGAGCCGGGCCTGCGTGCCGGCGGGGTGCTGGAACCAGCCCGGGTCGCTGTAGTCCCCCGGCTTCTGGCCCTTGCGCACCTTGAGGATGGAGAACATGCCGCCCATCTCGACGCCGCCGAAGGGGCCCTCGCCCGTCATCATCGGCAGCGTGTTGTCGGGCAGAGGCATCTGCATGGCGCCCATCTCGGCCATGCCGCGCTCGCCCATGGCCATGTAGTCCGGCACGAGGCGCGAGATCTTGTCGGCCAGGTCCTGTTGCGGCACGCCGATCATCGTGGGCACCTGGTGGCCCATCGCGTTCATCGTGTGGTGGCTCTTGTGGCAGTGGAAGGCCCAGTCGCCCTCCTCGTCGGCCACGAACTCGACCTGCCGCATCTGCCCGACGGCGATGTCCGTCGTCACCTCCGGCCAGCGGGCCGTCTTGGGGATGGGGCCGCCATCGGTGCCCGTGACGGTGAACTCGTGCCCGTGCAGGTGGATGGGATGGTTCGTCATCGTGAGGTTGCCCACGCGGATGCGCACCTTGTCGTTCTTGCGGACGTTCAGGGTGTCGATGCCCGGGAAGACGCGGCTGTTCCAGCACCACAGGTTGAAGTCCAGCATCGTCATGATGCGCGGCGTGGCCGATCCCGGGTCGATGTCGAAGGCGTTGAGCAGGAAGCAGAAGTCCCGGTCCACCTCGTCGATGAGCGGGTGTCGGCCCTTGGGATGCGTGATCCACAGGCCCATCATGCCCATCGCCATCTGCGTCATCTCGTCCGCATGCGGGTGGTACATGAAACTGCCGGGGCGGCGTGCCTCGAACTCGTAGACATAGGTCTGGCCGGGCTGGATGGCCGTCTGCGTCAGGCCGGAGACGCCGTCCATGCCGTTGGGCAGGCGCTGGCCGTGCCAGTGCATGCTGGTGTGCTCGGGCAGGCGGTTGGTCACGAAGACGCGCACCCGGTCGCCCTCGACGACCTCGATGGTGGGACCGGGCGACTGGCCGTTGTAGCCCCACAGGCGCGCGGTCATGCCCGGTGCCAGCTCGCGCTGCACGGGCTCGGCCACGAGGTGGAACTCCTTGACGCCCTGGTTCATGCGAAACGGCAGGGTCCAGCCGTTAAGCGTCACCACCGGGCGGTAGGGCCGGCCGCTGGCGGGCTGCAGGGGCGGCATGGTGTCCGGGCGGGTCTGCTGGACGGCTTCCGGCAGGGCAGCCAGCGCGACGCGGCTGACGGAGGCGGCGGACACGGCGGCCGTCAGCGCGCCCGCGCCGCGGAAGAAGTTGCGACGGGAAAACATGGGCATTCCTTTCAGTGTGCGGCGGCGCGGGGGCTGTCGGCGTCGGCAGCGGCGGCACCCAGGGTGGTGGTGCCAGGACGGCCGACCAGGGCCATGTCCAGGTCCGCCTGGGCCAGCCAGAAGTCGCGCAGGGCCTCGAGGGAGGCGTTGACGACACCGATCTGCGTGCGGGCGTCGGCCAGCAGCTCGAAGACGCCGATGAACATGCCGTTGTAGCGCAGCAGCTGCTCCTGGGAGACGCGACGGGCGAGTGGCAGCAGCTCGTCGCGGTAGTGCCGGGCGACCTCATGGGCCGCGCGGTAGGTCTGGTAGGCCTCGCGCACTTCCGAGCGCGCCTCGACGGCGATCTGCGCGGCACGGTGGGCATCCTGCAGATAGCGGGCCTCGGCATGCGCCACGCGGGCATCGCCCCAGTCGAACAGCGGGATCTCGAAGCTGATCTCGGCCCCGGTCTGGCGCGGGGCCGCCGTCGCGCTGTTGAGCTTCAGCGCAAGCTCGAAGCCATCCACCAGGCGCGTGACCTTGCTGAGCCCGAGGCTGCTCGCGCTCGCCTCCAGCTGGGCGCGCGCGGCCTGGAGATCCAGCCGGGTCTGCAAGGCCTGCTGCTCGACGCCGACGCGCGCCTCGGCCTGCGCCGGGAGCTCCGGCAGCCGCTCCGGCAGGACCAGGGCCTGGGCGTCGTCCACCCCCAGCAGGCGGGCCAGACGTTCGCGGGTGCTGGTGCGCTGGAGTTCGGCCCGCAGCACCCCCAGGCGCGTTTCGGCCAGGAAGCCCTCCTCCCGAGCCTGATCGAGGGCGCTCCAGTTGCCGGCCTTCTGCATGCGTCGGGCCAGCTCGGCGCCCGCCTCGGCGGCGGACTGGGCGTCACGCCGGTAGGCCAGCGTCTGCTCGGCCGCCAGGGCGGTGTAGTAGGCCTTGCGGGTGTCCGCGGCGAGTCGGAGCATCTCCAGCGTCACGCTACGCTGCACCCCCTGCTGACGCTGCAGCTGCACGCTGCGGCGCATCGGCAGCGTGACGAGGCTGCCGAGGTCGAAGCCTACGCTGCGCTCGATCTCGCGCTCATCGCCGCGTTGCAGGCGCCCCAGCGTGAAGCGCGGGTTGGGCAGGCGGCTGGCCTGCACCAGCTCGGCCTCGGCGATGCCCAGCGACTGCAGGCTGGCCTGCAGGCCGCGGTTGTTGAGCAGCGCGACCTGCACGGCGGCATCGGCGCTGAGCGGCGGGCGCAGCAGCTCGGCCACCCGCGCGGCGATACGGTCGTGATCCTGCGGGGTCCGCGCGGCCTGGAGCTCGGCCTTGAGTTGCTGGCGCGCGGCCTCCTCGACCGGGGCCACGCCGGCGTCCGGCGCCAGGCTGGCGCAGGCACTCAAGGCCAGCGGCGCCAGGGCCAGCAGCAGGGTCCGCCAGCGTCCGGCGGGCGGCGCGGCGGCGTCGTTCATGGGAAGACGGGGAAACCGCGATTCGGGCTCGCGGTGCAGCCCGGTGTCTGAAGTGTGCATGGGCAGGGTGGAATTCGGAAAGGAGTCGTCCATCCGGAGCGGATCGATGCCGCTCGATGGTACGGGCGGGCCCCACGGGACCCGGACGCGGGCGACGTGTCGCAGGCCCGGGCGGCCGGACGGCCACCGGGGGAGCGAGGATGGCGATGGGCGCACGCCCATGGCAGCCATGCGGGAGCGCCGCCGCGGCCTCAGATGCGGCCGCGCCGAGGGGGCCGCTCCAGCCCCTTGGGCCAGGGCGGCTCGGGCGTCAGCAGCGGGGCCGGCCAGCGGGTGGGTGAGTGGGGGGCCGGTGGCACGGCGAGAGGCGCCGGCACCAGCGCCAGGGCGCCCAGGACGCCATGCGTGCAGGCGCCGCAGTCCTCGCAGGCGCTGACCGTGGAGGCCAGGGGGGCGCGGTGGTGCGCGTCGGTGCTGCCTGCCGGATGGTCCGGGCACTCACGGAACGCATCACCTGCATCCAGCAGCGCCGTGCCCGCCGGCAGCGCCGCCACCGGGGCTGCCCGCGGGGGCTGCCCCGCCAACGCCGTCTCGACACCGGCGGGCTGAACCGAGGCCGCCAGGCCCTGGAGCGGCAGAGCCAGGACCAGCAGGCAGGCCAGTGCAAGACGCAGGATCAGGCGCATGGACAGAAGGAAGAGGGGTGATCGGACCGGTGGCCAGGGGGATCATGCCCCTGCCATGGGGCCGCACTGTGGAGCTTGCCCCTATGGCAAGGTCAAGCCCCCTCGCACTGGCCCGCCGGCGCGGCGTCAGCCCCGGGCGTACCAGGCCTGGACGCCAGCGTGGTCCCGCACGGCGTCGTGAATGCCCATGAGGCGCGGGAAGCCGGCAAAGATGTCGGCCGGGATGTGGTCGACCTTGCCGCCCAGGAACCAGCGGACGGCCATGTGCAGCTTCAGGTCCACCACCTGCAGCCGCTCGCCCCCGAAGAACGGGGCCGAGACGATCTGTCGCTCGGCGGCGGCGGCCCACTGGGGCAGGAAGCCGGCCATCAGGGCCTCGCGGACCCGGCGCTTCTCGTCAGCTTCCATCCGGATGGTCGGGCCCACCGCGGCGCGCAGGTCCTCCACATGGGCCATCAGGGACTCGTGGCGGGCGGCCTCGAGGGCGTCCGTCGGATGCAGGCCGTGCTGGCGGCCGATCAGCACCAGGATGGCATTCGTCTGGGCAAGCGGCGGCTGGCCGGGCAGCTCGAGCACCGGCAGCGAGCCGTAGGGCGTCGAGGGCTTGAGCGCCGGCCAGTCCGCCATGGGGAGGCGGCGGTCCTCGAAGTCCACGCCGGCCAGGTGCAGCGCCAGGCGGCATTCCTCGCCGCGGCTGACCGGGGCGTCGAAGTAGATGAGTGCGGGCTTGTTCATGGTCAAAGCCTAGCATGGGGGCCGGTCCCTTGGCGGGCGACGTCATCACGCCTTCATGCCTGACTGCTCAGATGCGGGCATGGCCTCGCCGGCCCGTGGCGTGGCTCTCCATCTGCCCGCCGCCCACGACATGAACGCCCTGCCCCAGGTGCCCGAGGCCCCGCTTTCGGCCCATGGCCTCGCCACCCCGCCAAACTCCCCGTCAGACGCCCCGCCTGCCACCCCCCCCTCCCCCGCGCGTCCCGCCACGAGGCTCATCCCCCCCGCCGACCTCCCCGTCACGCCGGCCGGCGCGGCCCGGGCCACCTGCTTTCTCCTGCCCATCGGTCGCGAACAGGTGCCGGTCTGGGTGTTCCCGCCGGCACACCTGCAGCACGCCCACGCCGGGCTGGTGCTGCGGGCTGGCGCTCGCGAACTGCTGGTCTTCACCCGACCGGCCCTCGACTGGGGATGCGGCGGCCTGCGCCTGCATGTGCTGGACGCCCTGTCGCCGCCGGAAATGGACGCGCCGCCCGCCCCGGCGCCCGACGGCATCGGGGTGAGGCGGCTGTGGCGCCGCACCATGTCCCACAGCGGGGACCTGCAAGGGCTTGCGCTGCAGGACCTCGACAGCGCCATGGCGCGGCGGCTGCACCAGCATCGCCCGGACCCCACGGCCCATCGCTGGGTGCGCTGCATGATCGAGGCCGAGCCCGGGCCACCCTGAGCCGGCGCCCGGTGCCTCGGGACGAGCCGGTGCCGCTCAGGCCAGGCGCGCGAACTGCGCCGTCACCTCGTCCATGAGTTGCAGGATGCGCTCGCTGGTGGTGAAGACCTCGCTGAGCGAGCGCGTGTCCGTGTTGCCCGGCTTGAGCGCCCGCAGCGCGGCATCGAAGAACACGTACTGCTGGTCGACCATCTCGAGCTCGCTGCGCAGGGCGGCGCTGGTCTCGGGTGCTGCCTTGAGCACGGCCTGCGCCTGCGTGAACTCTTCGCGGGCCTGGTTGAGCTGACGCGCCAGGCCATCGGCCTGCACGCCCCAGGCGGCGCCGAGGTAGGTGGCGGCCATGCGCTGGCTGAGCATGCGCTGCCGCCCCGCCAGATTGACCAGCCGCCCCACGGGCTTGCCTGAGGACTGCTCCAGCAGCGCGGTCCCCTGCTGGGCCAGCGCCAGCACCTGCGTGGCGGCCACCATCACGGCATCCGCGCCCTTGGCACTGGGGCGTTCGCCCACCAGCAGGGGCTTGAAGGCGCTCCAGCTGCTGTCCATCTGCTCGTAGACCTTCGCGATGGGCGCGGCGTGCGCATAGGCCCGCAGCTCCACGAGATGGCGGTCGAAGAGCGCCATCGAATCCGCCAGGACCTTCTCGGCCTGCTCGGTGCGCACCTTCTGCCCGAGGGCGAGATAGGCCTTGGCGCAGCGCTGGCTCAGCATGCGCAGCCGGCCGGCCTTGTTGATGGCGTCCGGCAGATCCCGGACTTCCGCATGGACGTGCCCGGCGAACCACAGGGCGGGCATCCACAGCAGGCACTGACGGCGACGCAATAACTCCATGGCGAGACTCCCGGCCTCTGGTGAATCGAGGCGCCAGTCTAGGGACGCTCGCCGCGGGAATCCTTGATGCAGTTTGGCTTTTCGCCGCCTCGGCCAGCGCCGTGCTAGCCCGCCGGGCCAGCGGCCAGCGGCCAGCGGACGCATGAAGGCCGTCACGCCGTGGCGCCTGTCAGCGCAGGGCGGCGTTGAGCTGGTCGACCAGCTCGGCCCAGTCGGCATCGGCGCGGAGCTCCTCGCGCAGGAGTGCGGCCTGGGCCGGATTCCAGCAGGGTGCGTCCTCGAGCCGCATGGCTTGCGGCAGGGGCGAGTGGGACAGGAGGAAGGTCTCGATGCTGGCCGCGTCGTGGGCCAGGCCGAGCTGCGCAAAGAGGTCGGAGAAACGGTGCACGGGGGCCTGCATGAGAAGCTCCATCGACTGAATGGTGCGCAGCTTAACGGCTCCCTCGGGCGGTGTCATGCGTGCCACCGGCCTCGCCCCTGAGTGCGGCCCTGATGTCGCCCCCGATGTCGCCACAGGCGCCACCCCGCGTCCGACGGCGTTCAGGCGCCCGCCCCGCGGCGCGGCCGTGCCCTCTGGCGCAGCCGGTCCGGGGCAAGGATCTGCAGCTCGTAGCCCGAACCGCCGATGCAGCCCTCCTCCTCCAGCTGCCGCAGGCAACGCGAGAAGGTCTCGGGCGTGATCGCCAGCTGGGAGGCCACGTACTTCTTGCGCTGGATGAAGCGTACCGTCCCGCCTTGCCGCCGGGACATGTCCAGCAGCCACTCCGAGACGCGCCCCAGCGCATCCAGGCTCTCCCGGCGCACGGCCTGGCGGGTCTGCTGCAGCTGCAGCTCAGCCAGCGCCTCCACCACCGATTCCATGGCGGCACGCCAGGCGGCGGGATCCTCCGTCGCCCAGGCGTCGATCTGGCTGCGGCTCATGCCGACGGCCAGCACGTCCACTGCGGCCACCGCCCGAAGGTTGTGGGACTCGCGCAGCCAGCAGGCCGCGCAGCCCATCCATTCCCCGGCGTCGGCGAGCCTCAGCTGGCGCCACTCGCCCTGGCTGTCGTGATGCCCCAGACAGACGCTGCCCTCCAGCAGCAGCCACATGGTCTCGCAGTGCTCGCCCTGCTCGAAGAGCGCCTGACCGGCCGGCACACGCCGCCATTCGCCGGCCTCGACGAGCACGGCGCGCAGCGGCGCCCCCACCCGCTCGGCCATGAGCGGCTGGGCCATCGCGGCGGTGCGGCGACGGTGAGTTCTTTCCAGGGCGCCCTCGGGTGCTGGCGCCGCCGTCGATGCGAAGTCGATCGATTCCATGCGGGTCTCCTCGGAGTCGTGCCTCTGAATCGTGCACAAGCCTCACTGTGCTGCGCCGCGCAACTTCCGTGTTTGAGCGGCATCAATACCGGCGTCTCGCGCCACCGCTCGCTTCTCCTCACAGCCCCCTGCACCGGCCTTTGCGCAGGCGCAAATCCATGGCCGCATAAGGTTCATACATTCTGCAACTTCAAGAATCAGGGCCGCGCCCCACCGATGCCATGAGCTCCCCCCTTCCCGAACTGGTGTGCCCGGCGGGCAGCCTGCGTGCGCTGCAGATGGCCGTCGACGCCGGTGCCGATGCCGTCTATCTCGGCCTCAGGGACGCCACCAACGCGCGCAACTTCGGCGGCCTGAACTTCGATCTCGAGCAGGTGCGCAGCGGCATTGCCTACGCGCACCAGCGCGGGCGCCAGGTGCTGATGGCACTCAATACCTACGGGCAGGCTCAGGACCTGAGCCCCTGGCACGAGGCCGTCGATCGCGCCGCGGACCTCGGCGCAGACGCGCTCATCGTGGCGGACATCGGCGTGCTCGCACATGCCGCACGCCGCCATCCCGGGCTGCGCCTGCATCTGTCGGTGCAGGCCTCGGCCACGAGCTACGAGGCGATCAACTTCTACCGCGAACGCTACGGCATCCAGCGCGCCGTGCTGCCCCGCGTGCTCACGCTCCAGCAGGTGCAGCACGTCATCCGCCACACGCCAGTGGAGATCGAGGTCTTCGGCTTCGGCAGCCTGTGCGTGATGGTCGAAGGGCGCTGTGCGCTGTCCTCCTACGCCACGGGCCAGTCGCCCAACACCCACGGCGTCTGCTCGCCGCCCGCCTTCGTGCAGTGGGAACAGCGCGGGGACAGCGTGGAGGCGCGCCTCGGGGGCGTGCTGATCGACCGCTACGGCCCTGACGAGCCGCGCGGCTACCCGACGCTGTGCAAGGGCCGCTTCGACGTCCAGGGCGAACGGGACTACGCGCTGGAGGAGCCCACCAGCCTCAACACCCTCGCGCTGCTGCCGCAGCTGATCGAGTCGGGTGTTCGCGCCATCAAGATCGAGGGGCGCCAGCGCAGCCCGGCCTACGTCGCCCAGGTGACCCGCGTCTGGCGCGAGGCCATCGACCGGGCCGGCTCCGGCGAGCGCTATGCCGTGACGCCGGCCTGGCAGCACACCCTCTCGCACTGGGCCGAGGGCCAGCAGAGCACGCTGGGCGCCTTCGACCGGCCCTGGCGCTGAATCTCCATCGAACACGCGACATGACGACCTCCACCGACGCCCCCTCCCTCACCATCGGCCCGCTGCAGTACTGGTGGCCACGCCAGGCCATCCTGCACTTCTATGCCGACATGGCCGACAGCCCCGCCGACACCCTCGTGCTGGGCGAGGTCACCTGCTCGCGCCGCCATGACTTCTCGCTGGACGACTGGCTCGCCATTGGCCGCGAACTCCAGCAGGCCGGCAAACGCGTGCGCCTCGCCAGCCTGCCGCTGCTCATGTCGGAAGCCGAGCTGCGCGGTCTGCGCCGCGTGGCGGAGGCAGCGCTGCGGGAGGCGGTGCCGATGGACTTCGAGGCGGGCGACGCCGCCGCGCTCAATGTCTGGCAGCAGCTGAGGCAAGACCTGACCCCATCTGCCGCGGGCAGCCGCCTGGTGCTCGGCCCGCACATCAACGTCTACAACCAGCCGGCCCTGAGGGAGCTGGCCGGCCTGGACGTCGGCACCTGGGTGGCGCCGGCCGAGCTCGCGCTCCCGGCCATCGCGGCATGCAATCCGCCGGCCGCCCCCGTGACGAGCGACGGGGTCCCGGTCACGACGGAGCTGCTGGCCTTCGGCCGTCTGCCGCTGGCCTTCTCGGCCCGCTGCTTCACTGCGCGCCATCACCGTCTGAGCAAGGACCAGTGCGACTTCCGCTGCCGGGATGATGCCGATGGCCTGCTGCTGAGCACCAGCGAGGGCCAGCCCTTCCTCGCGCTCAACGGCATCCAGACGCAGTCGGCCGGCCTGCAATGCCTGATCGGCGAGCGCGAGGCCGTGGCAGCCGCCGGCGTGCGCGCCCTGCGGCTCTCGCCCTGCAGCGGGGCGTTCCGCCAGGTGGTGGCGCTGTTTGACGCCGTCTACCGCCGGCAGGCCCCCGCGGACGACGCCCTCGCCGCGCTGCGGGCCCTGGCACTGCCCGGCGAGCTGGTCCACGGCTTCGCCCACCGGCAGCCGGGCATGCAGGCCGTGGCCTGATCGCCGGCCACCGGCCAGCCCGCTCCTTCCGTCCGCCTTGTCGATTCGTCGTCAATCCAGCCTCTCACGAGTCTTCCCACCGTCCTCAGCCCCCCCATCGCCATGGCCCACCCCCAAGCGCAGCCGTCCCGTCTTCCGCCGCCCACGGTCCTGCTGGACGCCGTGCGGCGCCTCGTTCGCCGCCTGCCGGTCGAACCGCCGTCCTTCGTCGCCGCGCGCCTGCTGGACCGTCTGCTGCTGCCGCGGCTGGACGAGGCCCAGCGCGTCGCGCTGTCGGGCAAGGCGCTCGAGCTGGAGGTGCTGGAGCCCGGCCTGCGGCTGCGCCTGCAGCTGGCGGCGGACGGCTTCCGACCGGCGCCGCGCGGCACGCCCATCCAGCTCACCATCCGCGCACGCAGCGAAGGCCTGTGGAAGCTGCTGCGCGGCGAGGAGGACGCCGACCGCCTCTTCTTCGACCGGGCCCTCGTGATGGAGGGCGACACGGAGTTCGGCCTGATGCTGAAGAACACCCTCGACGCCATCGGCCCGCTGTTGCCCGTCCGCGCCGCCTGATTCGTCGCCTGGTCCGTCGCCTGGTCCGTCGCCGGGCTTCTCCGGCCGTCGCCCGCCCTGCCCCCGACGCCCCACCCGGTCCGGCGTGGATTGATCTGCATCAAAAGCTTCATTCTTGATATTGATTCAGGTCGCATCCGCCGGCACAATTCCTACATCCAATATGGAGCTTTAAAGATGACCACCCTCTCCGTCCCTCGCATCCATGTGCCCGACCTGCCGCCCCAGGAGCGCCACCCCACCCTCTTCAGCGCCTTCGAGGCTCTGCCGGTGGGTGGCTCCTTCGAGCTGAGCAACGACCACAACCCCGAGCCCCTGCGCCGCCAGTTCCAGGTGCTGTGGCCCGACCAGTTCGCCTGGGATGCACTGGAATCCGGCCCGGAGCTGTGGAAGGTCCGCATTTCCCGCAAGCCTGCGGGCAAGAGCTGCTGCGGCTGCTGCAGCTGATCCCTCGCCGGCGGCACCTGCGCGGCCGCCCGCCTGCCCTGAGGGTCGTCGCCCGCGCCGACCAGGAGCCCTGACACCATGAGCACCGTTCTGTTCCGTCTCGAGGAGCCTCCCGCCCGGCGGGACGGCTTCGCCCTCTGGCAACTGGGCTTCCGGCCCTTCTACCTGCTCGCCGCGCTGCAGGCGCTGCTGATGGTGCCGCTGTGGGCGCTGCAGTTCAGCGGCTGGCTGCCGCACCCCCTGCTGGCCGGTGCCGCCTGGCATGCCCACGAGATGGTGTTCGGCTATGCCCTCGCGGTGGTCATCGGCTTTCTGTTCACGGCCGGACGCAACTGGTCCGGCCAGCCGACGCCCACGGGTCGCGCGCTGCAGCTGATCGCCGCCCTGTGGGTCCTGGCCCGGCTGGCGGTGCTGAGCCCCTGGGGCTGGCTCTCCCTGGCGCTCAATGTGGCCGTGCCCTGGACGGCAGCGTGGGGCCTGTGGCAGGCGCTGCACAGGGCGGGCAACCGCCGCAACTACTTCTTCGTCGGCCTGCTGGGGCTGATGGGCGTGGGCAGCGCGCTGCTGCACCTCGCCAGCCTCGGCGTGCTGACCCTGCCGGCGCTCGCCGGTGCCGGCGTGCCGCTGGGGCTCGACGTGGTGCTGCTCATGATCGCCGTGATGGCCGGCCGCGTGGTGCCCATGTTCTCCAACAACGGCGTTCCCGGGCTGCAGGCGCGGCGCGAGCCGCGCGTCGAGCAGCTGGCCCTGGGCAGCGTGATCGCGCTGATTCCGCTGGACGCCCTCGGCGTGACCGGGCTGCCGGTGCAGCTCGTGCTGGGCATCGCCCTGCTGGCTCACACCTGGCGCTGGTGCCTGTGGCAGCCCTGGAAGACCTGGCGCCATCCGCTGGTGTGGGTCCTGCATGCCGCCTACCTGTGGCTGCCCGTGCACCTGGCCTTGCGTCTGGCCGCACAGGTCTGGCCGCTGCCGGGCGGTCCGGCCATGCACGCCCTGACCGTCGGCGTGATCGGCATGATCACGCTGGGCATGATCACCCGCACCGCGCTGGGCCACACCGGGCGGCGCCTGCAGGCCGGGCCGGTGGAGACCGCCGCCTACGCGAGCCTGTTCCTCGCGGCCCTGGTCCGCGTTGCCGTGCCCCTGCTCGCTCCCGCCCTGCTGATGCAGGCCGCCCTGGCCTCCTCGGTCCTGTGGAGTGCGGCGTTCGCGCTCTATCTGTGGCGCTATGCGCCATTTCTGCTGCGCCCTCGCGCGGACGGCCAGCCGGGTTGACCCCGCACGGAAGACAATCCCTCCATGCGACTCACCACCATGACCGACTACGCGCTGCGCCTGCTGATCTACCTCGGCAGTCATCCTGAGCGCCTGTGCACCACCGCGGAGGTCGCCTCGGCCTACCAGATCTCCGAGGCGCACATGACGAAGATCACCCACCAGCTGGGTCTGGGCGGCTGGATCCACACCGTGCGCGGCAAGGGCGGCGGCATGCGTCTCGCGCACGACCCGGCGGACATCAACCTCGGCGCCCTGGTGCGCGCCGTGGAGCCCGACTTCCATCTCGTCGAATGCCTGGGCGACGACAGCGACTGCCGCCTGACGCAGCGCTGCCGCCTGACCAAGATCTTCACCGGCGCCCTGGCTGCCTTCCTGTCCGAGCTGGACCAGCACACGCTGGCCGACCTCCTGCCGCCTCCGGGGCGCAAGCTGCCGCTGCGCAGCCCGTCCGACATCCCCATCCGAACCGCGAAGGCCTGAGCGCCCATGCAAGCCCCCGAGCCTCCCGCCGCCGAGCGCGCGGCACGCCGCGTCATTCCCATCCAGGCCGACGCCGCCCCCGCCGGCACCTCGCTGTACGCCGCGGAGAAGAAGATCTACCCGCGCGCCGTCAGCGGCCGCTTCGCCAACTGGCGCTGGGCGCTGGTGGCCCTCACGCAGGCCTTCTTCTACGGGATGCCGTGGCTGCAGTGGGAGGGTCGGCAGGCGCTGCTGTTCGACCTCGTCGGCGGCCGCTTCTACATCGGCGCCCTGGTCTTCTACCCGCAGGACCTGATCTACCTCGCCACGCTGCTTGTCTTCAGCGCGCTGCTGCTCTTCTTCTTCACGGCGCTCGCCGGGCGCCTGTGGTGCGGCTATGCCTGCCCGCAGACGGTCTACACCGAGCTCTTCCTCTGGATCGAGCGTCACACCGAAGGGGACCGCCAGGCCCGCATGCGCCTGGATGCCGCACCCTGGAGCGTCGAGAAGCTCTGGCGCAAGACCGCCAAGCACGGCGGCTGGATCGCGCTGGCGCTCTTCACGGGCTTCAGCTTCGTCGGCTACTTCAGCCCCATCCGGGCACTGACGGAGGCGCTGTTCGCCTGGAACCTCTCGCCCTGGGAGGCCTTCTGGGTGCTGTTCTACGCGGGCGCCACCTACGGCAACGCCGGCTGGCTGCGCGAGCAGATGTGCAAGTACATCTGTCCCTACGCCCGCTTCCAGAGCGCACTGATCGATGCCGACTCGCTGATCATCACCTATGACGCCCGCCGCGGCGAGCCGCGCGGCGCCCGCTCGCGCAAGTCCGCCGAGGTGCTCGCCGAGGGCCGCGGCGACTGCGTGGACTGCACCCTGTGCGTGCAGGTCTGCCCCACCGGCATCGACATCCGCAAGGGCCTGCAGAACGAGTGCATCGGCTGTGCCGCCTGCATCGACGTCTGCGACCAGGTCATGGACAAGATCGGCGCGCCGCACGGTCTCATCCGCTATGCCACCGAGAACGGCGTGGCCCAGGGGCTGAGCCGCGCCCAGATGTGGCGGCGCACGCTGCGCCCCCGCGTGCTGATCTACGGCGGCGCGCTCGCGGTGCTCGGCGCCCTGATGCTGTGGCAGCTGAGCCAGCGCAGCGCCCTGCTGATCGATGTCATCAAGGACCGCGGCGTGATGGCGCGTCAGGTCGAGGACGGCCAGATCGAGAACGTCTACCGCCTGCAGCTGCTCAACCGCAGCGAGCGCACCCTGCACCTGCAGTTCGAGGCCGAGGGCCTGCCCGGCCTGCGCGTGCTGGGCGCCGAGCGCGTGACGGTGGACCCTGCGGCCATCGTGTCCCTGCCCGTGCAGCTGCGCCTGCCGGCCGGCGCCGTGCAGGACAGCGGCGCACGGCGCGTGCACCTGCTGGCCCGGGACCTCGACCACCCTGAGACCCCGGTCTTCCAGGCCGAGGCCAGTTTCTTCGTGCCGCGCTGAACGACCTGACCCCATGGACCCGCAAGACAACGCCGACGCCACGACACAGGAGCACCTCATGGCGGTGCTGCGCCGGGTGGCCGACCCCGAGATCGGCGAGAGCATCGTGGACCTCGGCCTGGTGGGCCGCCTGGACCTCGCGCCGGGGCGCGTGGCACTGTCCCTCATTCCCACCAGCGCCACCTGCCCGATGGCGGACGTGCTGATCGAGGATGCCGAGCTCGCCCTGCGCGAGGCCTGCCCGCCGGACTGGACGGTGGCGGTCGAGATGGACTGGAACGCCGTCTGGACGCCGCAGCGCCTGTCGCCCGCGCTTCGCCTGCGCCTGGGATGGGCCTGAATCGCCGGCCTGGCCTGCCCGGGTGGGGCCTGGCGCTGGCCCTGGTCCTCGCCCTGCTGAACCTGCTGGCCGCGATGGCCGGCGGCCTGCAGCGGCTGGGCAGTCTGCCGACGGGCCTGTCGGCCGTGGCGCAGGCGGCGCTGCAGCACCACGGCGCGCTGATGCTGGGCGGCTTCTTCGCCACGCTCATCGCGCTGGAACGGGCCGCCGCTCTCGGGCGCGGCCTCGTGGTGCCTCTGCTGTGCGGCCTGGCGGGCCTGGTGCTGCTGGCCGGTCTGCCGATCCCGGCCCTCGCGCTGTGGATGGCCGGCACCCTGGGCTTGCTGAGCCTGTACCTGCGGGCCGGCGACACGCGCGCGTGGTCCCTGCCCCTGGTCATCGAGGCCAGCGCGTGCCTGCCCCTGCTGATGGCCCTGGCCGCTCATGCGATGGCGGTCGACACGGCGCTGCGCTGGAACGGGTCCCTCTTCCTGCTGCTGACCATCGCCGGTGAGCGGCGCGAGCTCTGCCGGCTGCTGCCACTGGGCCCGCTGGCCCGTCACAGCTTCCTGGCCCTGTGGCTGGGCCTGCTCGCGAGCGGCGTGCTGAGCCTGTGGCAACCCACCCTCGCCGAGCGACTGTGCTGGCCGCTGTTGGGGGCCCTCGCGCTGTGGCTGATGGCCTTCGACATCGCCCGCCACCAATGGCACGCCCGGGGCTGGGCCGGCCACACGGCGCGCTGCCTGCTGGCGGGCTATGCCTGGGCGGCCATCGCCGCGCTGGCAGGGCTGCTGGGCCAGCCCACCTTCGCCTGGCATGCGCTGTGGCTCGGCTTCGTGATGGCCATGGTCTTCGGCCACGCGCCCATCATGCTGCCGGCGCTCCTGCGCCTCAGCCCCCGCTACAGCCCCTGGGCGCTGCTGCCGCTGGGCCTCATGGGCGTGAGCCTGCTGTTGCGCGGGGCCGGCCAGGCCGGCCTTGCACCGGCCCTGCTCCCCTGGGCAGGTGGGCTGCACGCCCTCGCCCTGCTGAGCTTCGGCCTGCTGATGGCCGGGCTGTGCCGGGCCGGGCGGCGCTGAGCGCCCGCGGCGAACGCATCAAGACCAGCGGGGCGGCCGCGGTCGGTGTCAGGCGCGATGCCGCTGGCTCGGCGCCGCGTGGCAGATGAGGCCCCCGCCGCCACTCTTGGCCCGGTACATGGCCGCATCCGCTGCGGCGATGAGCGCCTCGGCATCCTCGCCGTGATCGGGGAAACGGGCCACGCCGACGCTGGCGCCCACCACCAGCTCGCGGCCTTCCCAGCGCACGGGCTCGGCCAGGGTGTCGCGCACCTTGCGGGCCACCACTTCGACGTCCTCGGCCTCGTGCACCTCGTCCAGCAGGATCACGAACTCGTCCCCGCCAATCCGGGCGACGGTGTCCGACTCCCGCACCAGGTGGCGCAGGCGCTGAGCCAGGGTGCGGAGCACGGCGTCCCCCGCCCCGTGGCCTTCGCCGTCGTTGACTTCCTTGAAGCGGTCCAGGTCGACGAAGAGCATGGCCAGACGCCCCTGGTTCCGGCGCGCATGGGCCAGCGCATGGTCGAGGCGGTCCATGAAGAAGCGGCGGTTCTGCAGGCCGGTGAGGCTGTCATGGCTCGCCAGGTGATCCAGCTCCCGCTGCTTCTGCGCCAGCTTGGAGAACTGCGCGCCGATCTGCTGCTGCATGTGCTCGATGGCGCGGGCCAGCGTGCCGATTTCGTCGCGCCGCTGCACGGGCAGCGGATCGCCCGGCTTGCCGTCGACAAAGCCGTCGACCGCCCCCACGATCTGCGCGAGCGGCCGGGTCAGGGCCCGCGCCAGCAGCGCCGCCAGGAGCACCGCCAGGGCGCTGAAGGCGGCCACGATGCGCAGCACCATCGCGCCCAGGCTGTCGCTGTCGGACAGCACGGCCGACAGCGGCTGTGACAGGCCGAGCAGGAAGTCCTCCTCCGCCTTCAGCGCCGATCCCGGCTGCCGCACGAAGGCGGCGACCGCAACGGGGCCCTGGGCCGCCTCGGAACGGGCCACCACCGTCTTCTCATCCGCGCCGACCGGCGCGACCAGCAGCTCGCGCACCGCCGGGAACTCGTCCTGCACCACCGCGGACTGGCCGCGGTCGAAGGCGAAGGCCTTGCGCGGGTCGGGATGGATCAGGTATTCGCCCTGCGCATTGCTGAGGTAGAGCTGCAGCCCGGGCGGCAGGTCCGCGGCCAGCTGGCCGAAGAGGCCGTTGAGATCGACGTTGATGACCATGACCCCCAGGACCACGCCATGCACGTCCATGACGGGGGCCGCCACCTCCAGCGAGGGCTTGCCCTGCCCGGCATGGGCGCCCAGCTCGTGGTTGATCACGGCCCGGGACACATACACCTGCCCGGCATGCAGCCGCAGGGTCTCGTAGACATAGGGGTAGTGGCCCTTCTCCTGCAGGTCCTCGCCCTGCACGCGCATCACGCCGAGGTCATCGCGGTCCACACGCACGCGCTCGACGCCATGGTTGGCGGCATCCAGCAGCCGCATCTGGAAGTACTCGGGATGCGTCTCCAGCATCTGGCGGAACAGCAGCGCGAGGGTGGTCTCGTTGCGCGCCAGCTGCTCGGGATCGCTGCGCAGCAGCAGGCGGCCGGCCCCGGGATGACCGGCCACCAGCCGGACATCCCGCGCCGTGTTGTCCAAGCCCACCGCGAGCTGGCGCACCAGCACGCGTGTGGCCGTCACGAGCCGCTGCTCGGCGGCCGCGACCATCATGTGGCGGCTCGCGCTGTAGGCGTAGTAGCCCGTCAGCCCGGCCACCACCACCCCGGCCACGGCCAGGGCGACCCCGAGCCGCCAGGCGATGCCGAGCCTCATCGCTGCAGCACCCGCGACGGGGAGTCCCCCGAGTGGATGCGCGCCCAGTAGTGCTCGCGACGCTCCTCGCTTTCCACCGGTTCCAGCCAGCGCAGCGGCACCTGCGGGGCGCTGGCCACGGAGTCGCTCACGGTGTTGGCCAGGCCCTGGCGGGACACCAGGAGGCTGCTGGCGGGCTCCTCGAGCATGAAGTTGATCCAGGCGTGGGCCAGCTCGGGGTCGCCCGTGCTCGAGGAGATCGCCCAGCAGTCGAGCCAGGCCAGCGCCCCTTCGCGCGGGATCACATAGCCCACGTCGACGCCAGCCGCCTTCAGCAGGTGGAGCTGCTGCAGGCCGTAGTTGGCATACATGAGCGCCACCTTGTGCCGCATGAAGAGCTGCACGGATTCCTCCGGCAGGCTGTAGAAGCCCAGGACGTTGCGGCGCAGCGCGACCAGCTTGTCCACCGCCGGCGCCCATTGGCGCTCACCCAGCTCGAAGGGCTGCTGCCAGCCGAGGGCCAGGGCCGCCAGCGAGAAGTTGTGGGTGCCGCCGGCATAGGCCAGCACCTTGCCCCGCCAGCGCGGATCCCACAGGACCTGGAGCGAGTCCGGCGGCGCGCTCAGCTGGCGGCGGTCGTAGATCAGCCCCATCTCGGAGTAGGTGTAGGGCACGCCGTAGACCTGCGTGAGGCCGTCCACCCGCCGGATCAGCCCGGGAATCGCGGACAGCTCCCGGAATCGCGGCCGCTGGCGGCGCGTGTTCGGGACGCGCTGCAGCTCAATGGGCCGGGCGATGCCCTGGTCGATGTACTGCTGCAGCTCGGCGGTGTTGAGCGCAAAGACGTCGAAGTCCCGCCCGCGCCCGGACAGCAGGCGCTGGCGCATGGCCTCGTCGGAACCGACCACCGTCAGCTCCACCCGCGCGCCGGTGCGCTGGCTGAAGCCCTGCAGCACCTCCGGGTCCGCATAACCGGGCCAGGCCAGCACCCGCAGCACCTTGCCCGAGGGCTCGGCGGCGACCGCATGCGCCAGACCCAGGGCCCAGAACAGCAAAGGCATCAGGATGCGCAACGGCAACGTCATGGCGGCATCCTAGAGGACGAAAGGGGCGGCGCGCCGGGCCGTGGGGGTCTGCACCACAGCCGCGCTGCCTCGATCCGCGACAGATGCCGCGGTTTGATGCCGAAACGGCCCGCTGCCGGCCCAGATCAGCCGCCGCCGCGCACGGGCAGGCCGTGGGCCAGCCACGCGGCCATGCCCCCAGTGAGGTTGCGGACGCGACGGTGTCCCAGATGGCGCAGGTAGTTCATGGCCTGCTGGCTGCGCCCGCCGGCGGCACAGGCCAGGATCAGATCTGCATCAGCCGGCAATTCGGTGTGGCGCCGCTCGAAATCGCTCAGGGGCATGAGCAGCAGCCGCTCGACGCCATAGCCCAGCCGGGTCACCTCGTGCCCCTCGCGCACATCGACCAGCCAGGCGCCCTCGCGGATGGCCTGGAGCGCGGCACGGGGGTCGAGGTGAAGCAGTGGCAGGGAGAGGGTCATGGGCAGGGACTCCGTCGGGAAGGACACAGCATCGCAGGACGAGCACACCGTCATGGCTTGAGGAACGGGGCCTGGGCGTCGCTCATCCGCGCATGGTGGCGCGCCAGCTGGCCACAGACCAGGTCACACAGCGCATAGACCGAGGGATCGGCGATCCGGTAGTAGACGCTGGTGCCCCGCCCCTCGCGGTCCACCAGGCCGTGCCGCTGCAGCTGGGCCAGGTGGCGGGAGATGTTGGCCGCGCTGCTGCCGCAGGCCCGGGCCAGTTCGCCCACGCACCGGGGCTGCTCGCGCAACTGGTTGAGCACGCGCAGGCGGCTGGGTTCGGCCAGCAGCTGGAAGAAGCCCGCCACCTGGGCCAATGCGCTGTCGGGCAGGTCGCGGATGCCGCAGTGCTCGGGCAGGGGCGCGGCTGCGCCGGGGAGCGGGGCCGCGGTGGCGGAGGCGGGAACCATGGGCATCGTGCGGACCTCAAGGCTGCGACAGACCCCCGCGAGGGCGCCCACCCGGCTCGACCCGGCGCGGCGCCCCATGGATGCGGCGGTCTTTTGTTTTCATGTTTGACTATTTGCGTGATTGCGCAAATAATAAATGCAACAGGACCTGCTGTCCAGCCTTTCGCCGACCCACCACCATGCGCACTCCGTCCCCCCTCTTCCCTGCGGCTCTGCTGCTCGCGGCACTTGCCAGCCAGCCCCTGCCTGCACGGGCACAGTCCGCGGCGCCGCCGGCCCTGCAGACCTACGTCGCGCAGCCGGACCGCGCGGCCCAGGGCCTGCGCTACGAGGCCCGCGTCGAGGCCGTGCGCCAGACCACGCTGGCGGCGCAGGTCGCCGGTGCGGTCGTGCAGCTGGACGTCAGGCCGGGCGACGCCGTCAAGGCCGGGCAGCTGCTGATGCGCCTGGATGCCCGCAGCGCCGACCAGAACGCCCAGGCCAGCGAAGCCCAGGCCGGGGTGGCCCGCGCCCAGCTGGACCTTGCCCGCCGCGAGCTGGACCGCCAGCAGCAGCTCTTCCGACAGCACTTCATCAGCCAGGCCGCCCTGGATCAGACGGAGGCGCAGTTCAAGGCGACGCAGGCCCAGGTGCAGGCGCAGCTGGCCCAGGCCGGCGCCGCGCGCAGCCAGAGCGCCTGGTACCAGCTGCGTGCGCCTTATGCCGGCGTGATCGCCGAGGTGCCCGTGGTACAGGGCGACATGGCCCTGCCCGGGCGCAGCCTGGCCGTCCTGTACGACCCCACCGCCTTGCGCGTGACCGCCCATGTGCCTCAGGCGGAGGTGCGGGCCGTGCAGGCCGCCCTGGACAGCAAGGACGCGGGCATCGCGCTCGTGATCGACCTCCCGGCCCTCGGCGTCCTGGGCCAGGCGCCGCGCCGCGTGCAGTGGCTGCCTACCGTGGACGGCAGCAGCGGCACCGTGGAGCTGCGGGCCGATCTGCCCTCGCCGCTGACCGGGCAGCTCCAGGCGCTCGTGCCGGGGCAGTTCGCCCAGGTCCGGCTGGTCGGTCCCTCCGCGGAGCCGGGCCGGGCCGGTGTGCTGACCGTGCCGGCGCAGGCGGTGGTCCGCCGTGCCGAGATGACCGGACTCTACGTGCTCAATGCCGAGGGCCGCCCGCTGCTGCGCCAGGTGCGCCTGGGCGAGCTGCGCGGGGGTCAGATCGAGATCCTGAGCGGGCTTCGCGCCGGCGAGCGCGTCGCCCTGGAGCCGCAGGTGGCGGCGCGCGTGCGCTGATCGGGGATGGACATGGCTGACCGCACCCCCGCCCCCCTCGGCCTCTCCGGCCGCATCGCCGCCTTCTTCCAGGCCGCACAGATCACGCCGCTGCTGGCCCTCGTGGCGCTGTTGCTGGGTCTCTTCGCCGTGATGGTCACGCCGCGCGAGGAGGAGCCGCAGATCAACGTCACCATGGCCAACGTGCTGGTGCCCTTCCCGGGCGCCTCGGCCAAGGACGTCGAGCAGATGGTCGCCGGCCCCGGCGAGCAGGTGCTGTCGCGCATGGCCGGCGTCGAGCACGTGATGTCCGTGTCCCAGCCCGGCCTCGCCGTGCTGACCGTGCAGTTCAAGGTCGGTGTGCCTCGCACCGAGGCGCTGGTGCGCCTGCAGGAGACCGTGAGCAGCCATGCCGACTGGCTGCCCGCCGGCCTCGGCGTGCAGGCGCCGCTGGTCAAGCCCAAGGGCATCGATGACGTGCCCATCGTCAGCCTCACTCTCTTCAGCACACAGCCCGAGACCGGTGCGGCCGACCTCGAGCGCGTGGCCCACAGCCTCGAGACCGAGCTCAAGCGCGTGCCGGGAACGCGGGACGTCGTCAGCATCGGCGGCCCCGGGCGCGCCGTGCAGGTGCAGATCGACGCCGACCGCCTCGCCCGTGCGGGCCTGAGCGTGGCGGAGCTGCGCCAGGCGCTGCAATCCGCGCAGATGGGCCTGCCGCTGGGCGATCTGCTCCAGGGCGGCCAGGCCGTCGCGCTGGAGGCCGGCCCCTGGCTGCGCTCCGCCCGCGACCTCGAAGACCTGGTGGTGGCCGTGCGTGGCGGCAAGCCGCTCTTCCTGCGCGAGGTGGCCCGCATCATCGACGGCCCGCTCACGCCCGGCCGCTATGTGTGGCACGGCACCGGCGGGGCCCCGCAGCCCGAGGGCGCGGCGTCGGCGGTCCGGGGCGAGTTCCCCGCCATCACCCTGGCCATCACCAAGAAGGCCGGCGAGAACGCCATCGACGTCGCCAATGCGCTGATGCAGCGCGTGGACGCGCTGCGCAACACCGTCATCCCCGCGGACGTGCAGGTGCAGGAGACGCGCAACTACGGCGCCACCGCCAATGACAAGGCGCAGAAGCTCATCCAGAAGCTGCTCTTCGCCACGGCCTCGGTCGTCGCGCTGGTCTTCCTCGCGCTGGGCCGCCGCGAGGCCGCCATCGTGGGCACCGCCGTGATCCTCACGCTGACGGTCACCCTCTTCGCCTCCTGGGCGTGGGGCTTCACGCTCAACCGCGTCTCGCTCTTCGCGCTGATCTTCTCCATCGGCATCCTCGTGGACGACGCCATCGTCGTCGTCGAGAACATCCACCGCCACCAGCAGCTGCACCCGCAGCTCACGCTGGCGCAGCTGATCCCGGGCGCGGTCGACGAAGTCGGCGGGCCCACCATCCTCGCCACGCTGACGGTCATCGCCGCGCTGCTGCCCATGGCCTTCGTGAGCGGGCTGATGGGGCCGTACATGGGCCCCATCCCCATCAATGCGAGCATGGGCATGCTGCTGTCCCTGGCCATCGCCTTCGTGGTCACGCCCTGGCTGGCGCGTCTGTGGATGAAGGCGCTGCCGGCCGGCCACCCCGGCGATCCCGAGGCCCTGCACGGTCTGTCGGCGCGCCTGGCGCCGGTCTTCACGCGGCTGTTCACGCCGCTGCTCGACGAGCGCCGTGGCCCGCGCAGCCGCCGCCTGCTGGGTGCAGGCATTGCCGGCCTGATCGCGCTGTCGCTGGCCCTGCCCGCGGCCGGCCTCGTGATGCTCAAGATGCTGCCCTTCGACAACAAGTCCGAGCTGCAGGTGGTGGTGGACATGCCGGCCGGCACGCCGCTGGAGCAGACGGCCGCGGTGCTGCACGAGCTGGGCGCCTATCTCTCGACGCAAGCCGAGGTGCAGCACTACCAGGCCTACGCGGGCACGGCCTCGCCGATCAACTTCAACGGCCTCGTGCGCCAGTACGACCTGCGCGCCGGCAGCGAGCAGGGCGACCTGCAGGTGACCCTGGTCGACAAGCACCACCGCTCGGCACAGAGCCATGCCATCGCCACGCGCCTGCGCCCCCCGCTGCAGGCCATCGGCCAGCGCTTCGGCGCGAACGTCAAGGTCGTCGAGGTGCCCCCGGGCCCGCCGGTGCTGGCCCCGCTCGTGGCCGAGGTCTACGGCGCGGACGATGCCGGCCGGCTGCAGCTCGCCCGCCAGATCCGCCGGGTCTTCGAGGCCCAGGCGGGCCTCGTCGATGTGGACGACAGCGGCATCGCCGCGGCGCCCCGCCAGCTGCTGCTCGTGCAGCGCGCCCGCGCCGCCGAGCTCGGCGTGAGCCAGGCCGCCATCGTCAGCACGCTGCGCACCGCGCAGGCCGGCGAGTCCGTGGTCTACCTGCACGACCAGAGCAAGTACCCCCGCGCTGTGCGCCTGCAGCTGCCCCCCGAGCAGCAGGGCCGGCTCGACGCCCTGCTCTCGCTGCGCGTGCGCTCGGCGCAGGGCGCGCTCGTGCCGCTGCGTGAGCTGGTGACGATCTCCGACACCCAGCGCGAGCAGCCGATCCACCACAAGGACCTGCTGCCCGTGACCTACGTCGTGGGCGACATGGCCGGCCGCGTGGACAGCCCGCTCTACGGCATGTTCCAGATGCGTGGGGCGATCGCCCAGCTGAAGGCGCCCGACGGCGGCCCCGTCGCGGAGTACTTCATCCGCCAGCCCGACGACGCGTTCCGCGGCTACGCCCTCAAGTGGGACGGCGAGTGGCAGATCACCTACGACACCTTCCGCGACATGGGCGCCGCCTATGCCGTGGGCCTCGTGCTGATCTACCTGCTCGTGGTCGCGCAGTTCGGCTCCTACCTCACGCCGCTCATCATCATGGCGCCCATCCCGCTGACGATCATCGGCGTGATGCCCGGCCACGCGCTGCTGGGCGCCCAGTTCACGGCCACCAGCATGATCGGCATGATCGCGCTGGCCGGGATCATCGTGCGCAACTCGATCCTGCTCGTCGACTTCATCCACCTGCAGGTGCGCGCCGGGATGGCCTTCGAGACGGCCATCCTGCGCTCCGCCATCACCCGCGCCCAGCCCATCCTGCTGACGGGCCTGGCCGCGATGCTCGGCGCCTTCTTCATCCTCGACGACCCCATCTTCAACGGCCTGGCCATCTCGCTGATCTTCGGCATCCTGGTCTCGACGCTGCTGACGCTCGTCGTCATCCCGACGCTCTACTTCGTTGCCTACCGGCACCGCCTGCACCTGCTTCACCGGCAGCCGGCGGATGCCTCTCCCATCCCCTCTCCCGAAGGAGCCTGACATGACCTCCTGGCAGATCGTCCGCATCGCCGCCGGCAGCTTCGTGCTGCTGTCCCTCGCCCTCGGCCTCCCCGGCAGCCCGCTGTTCCTCTCACAATGGTGGCTGGCCTTCACGGCCTTCGTCGGGCTGAACCTGCTGCAAAGCGGCTTCACCCGCTGGTGCCTGATGGAGACGCTGCTGCGCAAGCTCGGGGTGCGCCCGGGCTGCTGATTCGAGGAGGACACCATGCATCTGGTCTGTGCCCATTGCGGGGCCACCAATCGCGTGCCGACGGAGCGCCTGCAGGACGGGCCGGTCTGCGGCCGCTGCGGCGCCGAGATCGCCCCGGCGCGCCCGCTGGCGCTGGGCGACGCCCATTTCGCCGACTACATCGCGCGGACCGAGGCCCCCGTCGTCGTGGACTTCTGGGCGGCCTGGTGCGGCCCCTGCCGCATGATGGCGCCGCAGTTCGAGACCGCCGCGGCGCAGGCGCCGGGCATCCGCTTCGTGAAGGTGGACACCGAGGCCAGCCCGCAGACAGCGGCGCGGCTCGGCATCCGCAGCATTCCCACCCTGGCGCTGTTCCTCGGCGGCCGCGAGGTGGCGCGCCAGAGCGGCGCCATGCCCGCGGCCGAGCTGCTGCGCTGGCTCCAATCCCATCTCCAGAAAGGACAGGGCTGATGAGCGACGAACTCGTGCGCGTTGAACTGGTCCAGCAGGCGGACTACCGCTTCGACACCCGCTTCGGCGGCGACGTCCCCGCCGTGCTGACCGACGAACCACCGCCCCTGGGCAGCGGCCAGGGGCCCTCGCCCGTGCAGCTGCTGTGCGCGGCCGTGGGCAACTGCCTGTCGGATTCGCTGCTCTTTGCGCTGCGCAAGTACAAGCAGGCGCCCGAGCCGCTGCGCTGCAGCGTCGAAGCCCAGGTCGGCCGCAATGCCGAGGGCCGCGTGCGCGTGCTGGCGATGCAGGCCCGGCTGCAGCTCGGGGTGCCGGCAGCGCAGCTGCAGCACCTCGATCGCGTGCTGAGCCAGTTCGAGGCCTTCTGCACCGTGACGCAGAGCGTAGGCCAGGGCATCGCCATCAGCACCGAGGTCCGCGATGCCGAAGGCGCGCTGCTCAAGCCCGCCGCGCCCCTGTCACACGGATCTTCGTGATCCCCCGGATCCTTCTTCCCCTCAACACACCAAGGAGTGAATCATGCAAGCCAATATCGGAACCCTGGACCGCGCCATGCGCATCATCGCCGGCCTCATCCTGATCGCCTGCACCCTGCTGGGCTTCATCGGCGCCTGGGGCTGGATCGGCGTCGTCTTCGTGGCGACCGGGGCCCTTCGCTTCTGCCCGGCCTACCTGCCCTTCGGCATGAGCACCTGCAAGCTGCCTGAGCAGAAGTAGGCCGCGACCGGCCGGCGGGGGCGCCCCCGCCCCTGTCGCCTGGGCGTCAACGGACGCGGGAAGCTCCCAGGGCTGGCCGGCGGATCGCTGGGGTAGTGTGGGGCCATGAGCAGCACGCCGCCCCGCACCGTCTTCGAACCCGAGTTCACCGTCGCCCTGTGCCAGATCTTCGAGGAGCACATCAGCTTCAACAAGGTGCTGGGTCTGCAGGTCACGGCCCTGGAGGCCCTCGCCGCCGAAGCCACCGTGGTGATGCGCCCCGAGCTCATCGGCCATTTCGCGCATCAGCGCATGCACGGCGGCGTCATTTCCGCGACGCTCGATGCGCTGGGCGGGCTGGCCGTGATGGCAGCCATCGGTGACCGTCACCGCGACGAGTTGCCCTCCGTCCGGCTGCAGCGCTTCAACAAGCTCGGCACCATCGACCTGCGCGTCGACTACCTGCGCCCGGCCATCGGAGACCACTTCATCGCCCGCGCCGAGGTCCTGCGCCTGGGCAGCCGTGTGGCCAGCACCCGCATGGAGTTCATGGACGCCCAGCGCCGCCTGCTCAGCACCGGCTCCGCCGCCTACATGGTGTCCTGAGCCGGAATGCGGGCGAGCTCGGGCGGCGCGCCATCAGGGTTTGCCGCGGCCTGCAGCGGTGATTTCTGGCAGGGGGCGGCCGGCGAATTGGCATAGAGTCCGGGCATGCAGTACCCGCCGTACCCCGACGCCGACCGGGGCGTTTCACTGTCGGCCACCCCCACCTCGAACGGGCCGGCCCCTTCGAGCCCCCGAGCGCAGGCGCCGCTGGACGCCACCGCCAGCGCCACGGCGGCCGGCGAGGCCCTGCTGGCGCAGGCGATCCAGTCCTGGCAGACCGGCGATCTGCTGCCCAGCTGCCGCCAGGCGCTGTCCGCGGCCGTCGCGCTCAGCAATGGCCCTCCCTCCCCCCAGTTGCCGCACGCGCTGCGCCAGGCCGCGCTGGCCTTGTGCGAGTTCGGTCTTGCCGCCGAGGCGCTGCCCCTTGCCCGTACCGCCGTGCGCTACCTGGAACGCGAGGGCCTGCACGAGCCGCTCTCCGCCTGCCTCAGCTGCCTCGGCCATGTGCACGCGCGGCTCGGCCAGCTCGACCAGGCCGAGCTGCTGCACATGCGCGCCCTCTCCCTGGCGCGCGAATCCATCGACAGCGCCGACCGCATGCGGGCCTACACGAACCTCATCGTCTCGATGTCGGCTGCCCATGAGCAGGCCCTGGAGCGCAACGACGAGGAGGGCCGCGTGATGGCGCGGCTCGCGCTCCGCCGCGCCGAGCGCCAACTGGGCGGCGCGCGCTCCCTCGCGCAGGACGGACGCCTGCAGGGCGGCTTCCAGGGCGTGCTGAAGCTGGCTGTCGCCCACCTGCTGGTGCTGCTGCACCGGCTGGACGAGGCGGAGACGATGCTCAACCAGCTGCTGTCGCTGTGGTCGCAGGACGAGAAGACACGCTACTGGCGCTGGTCAGCCCTGGAAAGCATGGCCGAGCTGCTGAACCGGCGGGGCCGCCCGGGCGAGGCCTGGCAGCTGCTGCAGGAGCTGCTCCTCGTGCCCGAGTTGCAGAGCAACGTGCAGCTCCATGGCGCGCTGCTGCGGCAGGCCATGCGCTGCCTGCGCGCCGTCGACAGCCCCGAGACCGCCCAGCGCCTGCAGGCCCTGGAAGCGCAGCGCCGCCAATGGGAGCTGCAGAACGCCCAGGCCGCGGCCGAGGCGCGCGAGACGCTCGCGCAGGAACTGCACCTCATCCAGCCCTGGATGCAGGCGCTGCTCAGCGCCGAGGACTGACGCGGTAGGCGCAGCGGCGCGCACCCGCCAGCTGATGCTCCGTGCGCTGCACCTCGGCCCAGGGGGCGAGGCAACGCTGGAACAGGGCCAGCTCCGATCGGCAGAAGCCCTGGCAGACCTGGGCGGCGGCACAGATGGGACAGTGGTCCTCGATCAGCAGCCAGTCGGTGCCGTCCCGCTCCAGGCGTGCCATGTAGCCCTCGCGCTCGCGTTCGGCCGCCAGGGCCTGCAGGGCGCCACGCAGGCCGCGGCAGCGGGCCAGCGCCGCCCGGTAGCGCTGCTCGGCGTCCCGCTCGCGGGTATCGACCAGGCGTTCGAGGGCGGCCTCGCCGAACAACACGCGGACCTCCCGGATCAGCTGCACCGTCAGCTCGCCGTGCCGGTCAGGGAACAGGGCGTGCCCCGCTTCGCTGAGCTGCCACAGACGCCGCGGCCGCCCCACGCCGGCGGGCTCGTCCTGCCATCGCAGCAAGCCCTCCTCGGCCAGCTGGGCCAGCTGCTTGTGGGCACCCATGAGGCTGAGGCCCAGCGCTTCGGCCACCTGCGCGGCCGGCTGCTGGCCCGCCTGCTTGAGCTGCTGCAGCAGGCGCTGGCGGGAGGCCGTTCTCATGCATCCTCCCGGGGCGCTGGCGCCTCGTGCGGCTGCTCGCTGCGGGCCAGCGCCAGCAGCTGCCACGCCGCCAGCACGCAGGTCAGGCCGCCGAGGCCCATGATCCACCGCGAGGACAGCAGTGCCAGCGCCGAGCCCAGCAGCGCCACCAGCACATTGGACAGACAGAAGATCGTGGACAGCAGGCCCATCACCCGCCCCTGCCCGTGGGCAGCGAAGCGCTCGGACATCCAGGCGGGCATCACCGCGTTGTAGAGCGCCAGCGGCAGGCCCAGCGTCGCGATCATCACCAGTCCCGGCGTGGCCGGCAGCACCGCCAGCAGACTGAGGCCGATGGCCGCCACGAGCGCCATCCAGGCCGCCCCGCGCAGGGGGTGGCGCCGCCCGCCGCCGAAGCGCCCGGCGAGCACGCTGGCCAGCGTCATCGTGGCGCACTGGGCGGCCGTGACGTAGGCGATGCCGCGGCTGTCGAGCCCCGCCTGCTCCAGCATCCACAGCGGCGCGAACTCGTACAACGCCGTGACCCCCAGCGTGTAGAGAAACTGCAGCAGGGCCAGGCGGGCGAGCACGGCGTCGGTGCGCAGCAGGCCCAGCGCCTGCTGCTCACGCATGGCCTTCAGCAGGTGCAGCGGCCCGCTCGCCCGCGGCCCGGCCGGCACGCCCGCGGCCAGGATGACGAGACAGGGCAGCATGGCCAGCCCCGCCAGCACGAAGGGCACGGGCTCGCCCCAGCTCAGCGTCAGGCCGCCCACCAGAGGCCCGAGCAGCCAGCCCGCGTAGAGGCAGGCATTGAGCCAGGCCAGGCCGCGGGTGCGGTCGATCTGGCCGTGCAGGTCCGCCACGAGCGCGCGTGCGACGGCCACATTGCCCTCGGTGAGGCCGGTCACGAAGCGCGCCAGCACGAAGACCACATACCAGCGCTGCTGCAGGGCATAGGCCGTCAGCAGGTAGCCCAGCAGCGTGGCAGTGAGCGTCACGTTGAGCACCGCGCGGCGGCCGTAGCGGTCCGAGAGCGGCCCGATGAAGAGGCTCCCCAGCAGGATGCCGAGCGGATTGACGGCCAGGGCCAGGCCCATCAGCAGCTTGGGATCCAGCCCCATGAAGTGCGTGAAGCCGTCGCGCGCGCCGTCCACGAAGATGGGCGCGAGGATGGGATAGGGCATGGCCACGCCGACGGTGCTCATCAGCGCCAGGGCGCAGACGGCGCCGAGCACCCAGTAGGGATGGCGGATCGCGGGCGTCGTGGGCTCGGGGACGGGGGGTGTGAGGGTGGCGCTCATGCGGCGCAGACCCGATGCAGGGGCGTGAACGAGGGCATGCGCGCATGATGGCCGGGCGCCGGAAAATAATCAACGAAACGTTTATTAACCACGACCTCATCGAGGCGGATCATGGCCTGCTCCGGGCCCGCCCCTCCCTGCCGACGGGCGGCCGAAGGCACAATGGCACCATGGCATTTCGCGCACTCGAGCTCCCACACGACATCAGCGGCCGGCTGTGGCTGCAGTCCATGCCCGGCCGCCTCGAACCCTGGGGCAGCTTCCTTGACGAAGCCCGCACGCGGCAGCTGACGCTGGTGAGCTGCCTGAATCCGCTGGACGAGGTGGCGCAGCTCTCGCCCCTTTATCACAAGGCCATCAGCGAGGGCCGCCTGCCCTTTCGCTGGCAGCACCTGCCCATGCGGGACTTCGGCCTGGGTTCGAACCCCGAGGTCTTCCGCCAGGGGGTCGAGACGCTGATCCACAGCCTGCGCGTGGGTGACCGCGTGCTGCTGCATTGCGCGGCCGGCATCGGGCGCACCGGCACCGTGGCGGCCTGCGTGCTCAAGGGGCTGGGGCTGCCTGTCGAGGACTCGCTGCTGCGCGTGCGCCAAGCCGGTTCCAACCCGCAATCGGCCGTGCAGAGCGGCTGGGTGGAGCAGTTCTGAACATCTCGCCTGCCATGGCGGCGCTGCCACCCGCCCCGGACTCGCAGCGCCTGGCCCTGGGCTGGGTGCATGTGGGCCCTGGCTGCCTCGTCGTCGACAAGCCCAGCGGCCTGCTCTCGGTGCCCGGTCGCGGCGAGGACAAGCAGGACTGCGCCCTCCATCGCGTGCAGGCGCGCTTCCCCGAGGCCCTGGTCGTGCATCGCCTGGACATGGCGACCTCGGGCCTGCTCGTCTTCGCCCGCAGCCCGGCCGTGCAGCGCGAGCTCAGCGACGCCTTTGCCGGGCGGCAGGTCGAGAAGCGCTATGTGGCCGTGCTGGGCGGCGTGCTGGCGACGGACGATCAGCTCATCGACCTGCCCCTCGTGACCGACTGGCCCAACCGGCCGCGGCAGATGGTGTGCCCTGAGCGCGGCAAACCCTCGCAGACCCGGCTGCGCGTGCTGTCCCGCGACGAGCTTGCCCGGACGACCCGGGTCGAGCTCACGCCCTACACCGGCCGCTCGCATCAGCTGCGCGTGCACTGCCTGGCCCTGGGGCACCCCATCCTCGGCGACGCGCTCTACGCCCCGCCCGAGCTGCTCGCCGCCGCCCCGCGGCTGCTGCTGCACGCCTGCGCGCTGGGACTGCCGGCGACCTCACTGGAGGGCGCGCTGGCGCTGGCCAGCCCTCCCCCGTTCTGAGTCTCGCGGCACCGGCCCGGCCGCGCGAGAATGCGCGCATGAACAGCCCCAAGCGCCATCTCTACATCATCAGCGGCAGCTCGCGCGGCCTGGGCTTGGCCCTCGCGCGACAGCTGCTCGCCAGTGCCGAGCACCAGGTCCTGGGCATCGCCCGCCGCGACAACGAGACCCTCTACGGTCTGGCGGCCTCCACAGGCAGCGGCCTGCTGCAGTGGCGCCAGGATCTCTCGAACCCGCTGCCGGCGGCCCAGACCCTGAAGCAGTGGCTGCAGGCCCAGCCGCTCGCCGGCTTCGCCAGCCTCACGCTGATCAACAACGCCGGCGCCGTCACGGCCCCGGCCGCTGTGCAGGACACCGGCCTGGCCGAGCTGTCCAGTGCCCTGCGCGTCGGCGCCGAGGCGGCGCTGCTGCTCAGTGCCGCCTTCCTCGACGCCTGCCGGCAGGTGCCGGGCGAGCTGCGCGTGCTGAACATCTCGTCCGGGCTCGGACGCCGCGCCATGGCCGGCACGGCGGCCTACTGCGCCGCCAAGGCGGCGATGGACCACCTCTCCCGGGCGATGGCCCTGGACGAGGCCCACCGGGCCGCCCAGGGCCTGAAGGCGGCCCGCATCGTGTCCCTGGCGCCCGGCGTTGTCGACACCGACATGCAGGTGCAGCTGCGCACGGCTTCGCCCGCCGGTTTCCCGGACCAGGGCCGCTTCGCCGCCTTGAAGGCCGAGCAGCAGCTGAGCAGCCCGGAAGCGGCAGCGGCGGCCGTGCTGCGCTTCCTCGCGCGGCCGGACTTCGGCGATCAGGTGATTGCAGACGTGCGCGAGGCCTGAGCCCGCCCATGGCGGCCTCGGCTCCTCCACACGAGGGGCGCGAGGCGGCGCCTGCCGCCCGGCGCTCGCGGCCTCAGCCCAGGAGATTGGCCAGCGTCAGCAGCGCCAGCAGGAACATCCACAGCACGACCGAACGCCAGACCAGGCCGACCACGCTCTGCAGGTGGCCGAGCGCCGGCGCCATCCCGGGCGTGGAGCCCTCGGCGCGGGTGGCGTCCATGTCACCGCCCGCCTCGAAGGTCTTGCTGCGATCGGGCGTGACGCCCGGGGCCGCGGTGCCGCCCAGCTGAACGCCCAGGGCACCCGCGGCCGACGCCAGGATGATGCCCTCGTTGGGATGCATCCACAGCCCGGCGTCGCGACGCCAGCCGTTCACGGCTTCCTCGAAGTTGCCCACGATGGCAAAGCCCGTGGCCGTCAGGCGGGCGGGCACGTAGTCGACCCAGCCGAAGAACTGGCGGGAGATCTGCATCAGGCGCTCGTTGGTGGGGGCGTCGATGGTGCGGCTCTTGAAGGCCCAGTAGCGGCTCGCGAATTCCGCCATGCGGTAGAGAATGGCGCCCGCCGGGCCCAGGCCCACGGTGGACAGCACGATGAACCAGAAGAACACGCCGAAGACGTGGCGGTGCGCGGCCAGCAGCGAATGCTCGACGACGTGGCGCAGCAGCTCCGTGCGCGGCAGCTCGCTGGCATCGAGGTGACGCCATTCGGCGAGCAGGCGGCGGGCCTCCAGCTCGTCCGCCCGCTCCAGGGCGTCCCGGATGTCGGTGAAGTAGTGGCTGAACTGCCGGAAGCCGAGTGTGAGGTAGAGGATCAGGACGTCCAGCGCCAGTGCGCCAAGCACCGTGAAGTGCCGCACCAGACCGTAGACGACGGCCGCCATCAGCGCCGGCCCGAGCACCGTGATGCCCCAGACGACCAGCGCATGGCGCTCCTTGCCGGCATCGAAATTCCGGCCCGTCCAGCGCACCCAGCTGATCACGCCTTCGTGCACGGCATTGCCATGCGGCAGCGGCTTGAGCTGCTCACAGATCAGGGCCAGCAGGACGGCGAAGAAGTTCATGGGCCCGCATGATAGCGGCCCGGCGGGCGTCAGGCCGAGAGGAAGCGATAGAAGTTGCGCAGCATGGCGGCCGTCGCCCCCCAGATGAAGTACTCGCGCGACACCCCGGCAAGATCTGACCCCGTCCAGGGCATGGACAGGAACTGCCGTTCGCCCTCCTCCCAGCGGAAGACGTGGCGCTGGTGGTTGGCCGGATCCATCAGGAAGGCCAGGGGCACCTCGAAGGCCTCGGCCACCTCGAAGTCGTCCAGCGCGAGGTCGAAGCCCGGCTCGACCAGCGCCACCACGGGATGCACCATGAAGGCGGTGACGGTGCGGTAGATCGGCAGCTGCCCCAGCACCTCCACATGGCGCGGATGCAGGCCGATCTCCTCCTGGGCTTCGCGCAGGGCCGTGGCGACAGCATCGACGTCTTCCGGTTCCGTGCGGCCGCCGGGAAAGCTGATCTGCCCGGCGTGGTCCCGCAGATGCGCCGTGCGCTGCGTCAGGAGCACCTGCAAGCCCTGCGGCCGCTTCACCAACGGCACCAGCACGGCCGCCGCCGCGGGCTCGCGCTGACTCAGCACGCCACCGTCTCCCGGCAGCTCCACCGACCAGTCCGGCGGCGCACGGAAGCGCAGGCGCAAGGCCTCGGCAGACAGGGCATCGGCCGACACGGCCGGCAGGCTGCCGTCACGGCCAGCCACCGGCACGGCACGGGGATCGAGGATGGGCGGGCGAGTCATCTGTTCAGCATAGCGCGAGCGCCCTGCCCTGCGCGTGCGCTCGGACATGCGCGGGCGCTGTCGGCGTGCCGGGGCGCCTGCGACCTGCCGCCGGGCTGCGTGCCGCCTGCGGCCGCGCGCTGGCCCGTCCGGAAAGGCAAAAGCCCCGCGCATCGCTGCAGCGGGGCTTCCGGTGACTGACCGAGGCCGACGGACGCCGGCCTCGACAGGATCAACGCTCGGCGATGGGCTTCACATTGCGGGGCGTCGCGCCCACGAACAGCTGACGCGGACGGCCGATCTTGTACTCGGGGTCAGCGATCATCTCGTTCAGCTGGGCGATCCAGCCGACGGTGCGGGCCAGCGCGAAGATGGCGGTGAACAGCGGCACGGGGATGCCGATGGCGCGCTGCACGATACCCGAGTAGAAGTCCACGTTCGGGTACAGCTTGCGGGCGACGAAGTATTCGTCTTCCAGCGCGATCTTCTCCAGCTCCATGGCCAGCTTGAACAGCGGGTCGTTGTGCAGGCCCAGCTCGCCCAGGACTTCGTGGCAGGTCTCGCGCATCAGCTTGGCGCGCGGGTCGTAGTTCTTGTAGACCCGGTGACCGAAGCCCATCAGCTTGACGTTGCTGCTCTTGTCCTTGACCTGCTTGATGAACTCGCCGATCTTGGCCACGCCACCCATCTGCTGGATGTCGTTGAGCATGTTCAGGCAGGCCTCGTTGGCGCCACCGTGAGCCGGGCCCCACAGGCAGGCCACACCGGCGGCGATGGCCGCGAACGGGTTCGTGCCCGACGAGCCGCACAGGCGGACGGTCGAGGTCGAGGCGTTCTGCTCGTGGTCGGCGTGCAGCGTGAAGATGCGGTCCATGGCGCGCACCAGCACGTCATTGGGCTTGTACTCCTCGCAGGGCGTGGCAAACATCATGCGCATGAAGTTGCCGGCGTACGAGAGGTCGTTCTTCGGGTAGATGTAGGGCTGGCCGATGGTGTACTTGTAGGCCATGGCCACCAGCGTCGGCATCTTGGCGATCAGGCGGATGGCCGCGATCTCGCGATGCTCGGGGTTATTGATGTCGGTGCTGTCGTGATAGAAGGCCGACATCGCGCCCACCAGGCCGGTCATCACGGCCATCGGGTGCGCGTCACGACGGAAGCCGCGCAGGAAGAACTGCATCTGCTCGTTGACCATCGTGTGGTGCATCACGCGGTTCTCGAACTCGGCCTTCTGGTCGGCGTTCGGCAGCTCGCCGTTCAGCAGCAGGTAGCAGGTCTCGAGGTAGTCGCAGTTCACGGCCAGCTGCTCGATCGGGTAGCCGCGGTACAGCAGCTCGCCCTTGTCGCCATCGATGTAGGTGATGGTCGAGTTGCAGGAGGCGGTCGACAGGAAACCCGGGTCGTAGGTGAACTTGCCCGTCTGGCCGTAGAGCTTGCGGATGTCGATCACATCGGGACCCACGGAGCCCTTGTAGATGGGCAGGTCCATGCTGGGGCTGCCGTCGGAGAACGACAGGGTGGCTTTGACGTCAGACGGTGTCATGGGGCGTTCCTTGTGACTTCTTGGAAAAACAGGTCAGGGGCGGTGACAGATCAGAGCGGGGTCCTGAGCATGCCCAGGACCTCCAGGAATTCGGGCGTGGCCTGCTCGCCCTCGGGCTCCTTGCGCGCCAGCAGGAGGTCCATCAGATCGTTGTCCGACAGGTCCATCAGCTGGCGCAGGCCCTCCGCCTGACGTTCCGTCAGCACGGCTTCGTAACGCTTGAAGAACCGCTCAATGAAGAGGTCATTCTCCAGCAGACCGCGGCGGCAGCGCCACTTCAGTTTGGAGAGCGCTCTCTCGTCAATGAGGGCATCGGTCAAGGTTGTCACGAATGGGGGCCTTTGCAAAGTGTCCGGGGGCGGATCGGGTCATCAGACGGCGCGACGCACCATCAGTTCCTTGATCTTGCCGATGGCCTTCGTGGGGTTTAGCCCCTTCGGGCAGACATCCACGCAGTTCATGATGGTGTGGCAGCGGAACAGGCGGTACGGATCCTCGAGGTTGTCGAGGCGCTCCGCGGTGGCCTGGTCACGGCTGTCGGCGATGAAGCGGTAGGCCTGCAGCAGACCGGCGGGGCCCACGAACTTGTCGGGGTTCCACCAGAAGCTCGGGCAGCTCGTGGAGCAGCTGGCGCACAGGATGCACTCGTACAGGCCGTCCAGCTCCTCGCGCTCTTCCGGCGACTGCAGACGCTCCTTGTCGGGCAGCGGCGTGTCGTTCACCAGATAGGGCTTGATCGAGTGGTACTGCTTGAAGAACTGCGTCATGTCCACGATCAGATCGCGCACGACAGGCAGGCCCGGCAGCGGCTTGAGCACGACCACCTGCGGCAGCGAGCGCATGTTGGTCAGGCAGGCCAGGCCGTTCTTGCCATTGATGTTCATGGCATCCGAACCGCACACACCTTCGCGGCAGGAGCGGCGGAAGCTCAGCGTGGGGTCCACGGCCTTGAGCTTGATCAGCGCGTCCAGCAGCATGCGCTCGTTGCCCTCGAGCTCGATCTCGAGGGTCTGCATGTAGGGCTTGGCGTCCTTGTCCGGGTCGTAGCGGTAGATCTGGAAGGTACGTTTTTGGCTCATGTCTCAGTCCTCAGAAGGTACGCACCTTGGGCGGCACGGATTCCACGGTCAGCGGGGTCAGCTTGACCGGCTTGTAGTCCAGGCGGTTGCCTTCGGAGTACCACAGGGTGTGCTTCATCCAGTTCGCGTCGTCGCGGTTCGGGAAGTCGTCGTGGGCGTGGGCGCCACGGGATTCCGGACGCGCGGCGGCCGAGGTCATCGTGGCCTTGGCGGCCTCGATCAGGTTCTCGACTTCCAGGGCTTCCACACGGGCGGTGTTGAAGACCTTGGACTTGTCCTTCAGGCCGATGGACTTCACGCGCTCGGCGACTTCCAGGATCTTCTTGACGCCTTCGTCCATGACGGCCTGCGTGCGGAACACGCCGGCGTGCTTCTGCATGGTCGAGCGGATGTCGTTGGCGACGTCCTGGGCGTATTCGCCATTGGAGGCCGACTCCAGGCGCGCCAGGCGGGCCAGGGTCTGGTCGGCGGCGTCCTTGGGCAGCGGCTTGTGCTCGCGGTTCTTGAGGTTGAACTCGACGATGTGCTTGCCGGCGGCACGGCCGAACACCACGAGGTCCAGCAGCGAGTTGGTGCCCAGGCGGTTCGCGCCGTGCACCGACACGCAGGAGCACTCGCCCACCGCGTACAGGCCGTTGATGACCTCGTTCGGGTTGCCGTTCTTGGGCACGACCACCTGACCGTTGATGTTGGTGGGGATGCCACCCATCTGGTAGTGGATGGTCGGCACCACGGGGATCGGCTCCTTGGTGATGTCGACGTTGGCGAAGTTGTGGCCGATCTCGAACACCGAGGGCAGACGCTTCATGATCGTCTCGGCGCCCAGGTGGGTCATGTCCAGCAGCACGTAGTCCTTGTTGGGACCGCAGCCACGGCCTTCCTTGATTTCCTGGTCCATGGAGCGGGACACGAAGTCACGCGGGGCCAGATCCTTCAGGGTCGGGGCGTAGCGTTCCATGAAGCGCTCGCCGTTGGCGTTGCGCAGGATGGCGCCCTCGCCGCGGCAGCCTTCGGTCAGCAGCACACCCGCGCCGGCCACGCCGGTCGGGTGGAACTGCCAGAACTCCATGTCTTCCAGCGGGATGCCGGCGCGTGCCGCCATGCCCAGGCCGTCGCCGGTGTTGATGAAGGCGTTGGTGGAGGCCGCGTAGATGCGGCCGGCACCGCCGGTGGCCATCAGCACAGTCTTGGCCTGCAGGATGTGGACTTCGCCGGTTTCCATCTCCAGTGCGGTCACGCCAACGACGTCGCCTTCGGCGTCACGGATGACGTCCAGGGCCATCCATTCCACGAAGAACTGGGTCTTGGCCTTGACGTTCTGCTGGTACAGCGTGTGCAGCAGCGCGTGACCGGTGCGGTCGGCGGCGGCACAGGCGCGCTGGACAGGCTTCTCGCCATAGTTGGCCGTGTGACCGCCGAACGGACGCTGGTAGATCGTGCCGTCGGCGTTGCGGTCGAAGGGCATGCCGAAGTGCTCGAGTTCGTACACGACCTTCGGGGCCTCGCGGCACATGAACTCGATGGCGTCCTGGTCACCCAGCCAGTCCGAACCCTTGACGGTGTCGAAGAAGTGGTAGTGCCAGTTGTCTTCCGACATGTTGCCCAGCGAGGCACCGATGCCGCCCTGCGCTGCCACGGTGTGCGAGCGGGTCGGGAAGACCTTGGACAGCACGGCGACGTTCAGGCCGGCCAGGGAGAGTTGCAGCGAGGCGCGCATGCCGGACCCACCGGCACCCACGATCACCACGTCAAACTTGCGCTTTGCGAGCGAGCTTCCAACTTGCATTTTTTACAGCCTCCAGAGGACTTGGATCGCCCAACCCGCGCAACCCACCAACCAGACCAGGGTGAACACGTGCAGCGTCAGGCGCAGGCCGACGTGCTTCACGTAGTCCATCCAGATGTCGCGAACACCGACCCAGGCGTGGTACGCCAGGGCGATGATGGTCGCGAAGGTCACGAACTTCATCCATTGCTGGGAGAAGATCCCGGCCCACAGCTCGTAGCCCAGCGGCTTCGTGGTGAGGAGGATCTGGGCCAGCAGCACGATGGTGAACAGGGCCATCAGCACGGCCGTCACGCGCTGGGCCAGCCAGTCGCGCAGACCATAGTGCGCACCGCTGACGATGCGCTTGGTTCCGTAAGTACTCATTCTTTGCACCTCAATCCAGATCAGGCGATCAGTACAGGCCGAAGAGCTTGGCGCCCAGGGCCAGGGTCAGCAGCACCGACAGCGCGAGGGTCAGCACGGCGCTGGAGTGGCCCTGCTGCTTGCTGACGCTGTGCGTGGCGTCCATCCACAGATGGCGCACACCGGCGATGAAGTGATGCAGGTAGCCCCAGATCAGGGCCAGTGCGACCAGCTTGACCAGCACGCCCGGGATCGGGCCGAGGCCGGCGACGAAGGCGTTCTTGAACACGTCGAAGGAGATCTCGGTGCTCAGGCTGGTGTCCAGCATCCAGATCACGAACGGCAGCAGCAGGAACATCAGCAGGCCGCTGATGCGATGCAGGATCGAGACGATGCCGGCGGGCGGCAGGCGGTAGGACACGATCTCCGTCACATGGATGTTGCGGAAGACCGGTCGCGGTTTTTTGGTCTGAACGGTGGTGTCTGTCATACCCGACCTTTGGTAATCAATGTGAAACCTGAGGATTTTATTGCAACGCAACAGGGTCAGGCCTTGCCTTTCGCTGCCGCAAGCCTCTTTCTTTCAGAGGGTCAATTCAGATCGTTGCGATAAAAGTGCGTGGAAGTGTTGTAGAGCCCGCGTCGCAGTTCCACCGGCCGGTCGCCGTAGGTGAAGGACAGGCGCTCCACGCTCAGCAGCGGCGCACCGACCTCGACCTGCAGCAGCGCGGCGGTCTCGGCATCCGCCGCCACGGCACGGATCTTCTCCTGGGCACGGATCATCTGCACCCCGAACTCCGACTCGAACAAGCCATAGAAAGGACCGCGATGCTGGTTCAGCAGCTCGGTCGTCAAACCCTTGAACAGGCTGCCCGGCAGCCAGATGTCATCCAGCACCACCGGGCGGCCCTTGCTGTGCAGCAGGCGGCGCACCTCGACCATGGCATCACCTGCGCGCATCTGCAGCTGGCGAGCAATCCAGGCCGGCGCGCGCTGCCGCCGGCAGTCCAGCAACTGCCGCCCCAGGCCAGGCTCCTGGTCCTCGTCCGGCATCAGACGCAGGAAGCGGTACTGCTGCTTCTGCTCCGCGTGCGTGGCGACGAAGGTGCCCTTGCCCTGGCGGCGAACGAGCAGATTCTCTGCCGCAAGTTCGTCAATAGCCTTACGGACCGTGCCCTGGCTGACGCCGAAGCTGGCCGCGAGCTCCATCTCGCTCGGGATGGCCTCGCCGGCCTTCCATGCACCGGCCTGCAGGCGCTGGATGATCAGCCCCTTGATCTGGCGGTACAGCGGGGAGAACGCCGGCGAGGACAGCCCGCCGGACGCAGCCTCGCCACGCTGGAGCTCAAGGCCAGGCGTGCTCGGGACTGCAGGTGGATTCGGCATGGCCGGGATTCGAGCACAGGGCACCCCGCCCCGTCGAGTGGATTCGGCAAATCCTGTCAAAAATGTCTTCTATAAGACATAAGACAGTCAGTTTTATGCAAAGGACGCCGCATAATCTGCCCTGCCCGGCCTCAAGTGGCAGCCTTCAGATGGTCAATAGGGAAAACGCCCGGACTCTGACCTACACTTGCGGCCACCGCGCCGCCGCCTGCCCGCTCTTCGGTCTCGCTCGTTCCAGGATGACCGCCGTGCACCGCAACCAGTGGCGCCACGAACAGCTTTTTCATCCTTTTCGGAGACCTCCATGAGCAAGAAACCCGTTCGCGTTGCCGTCACCGGCGCCGCAGGCCAGATCGGCTACGCCCTGCTGTTCCGCATCGCCTCCGGCGAAATGCTGGGCAAGGATCAGCCCGTCATCCTGCAGCTGCTGGAGATCCCCGACGAGAAGGCCCAGAACGCGCTGAAGGGCGTGATCATGGAGCTGGAAGACTGCGCCTTCCCGCTGCTGGCCGGCATCGAGGCCCACAGCGACCCGATGACCGCCTTCAAGGACACCGACTTCGCCCTGCTGGTCGGCGCCCGCCCCCGCGGCCCCGGCATGGAGCGCTCGGACCTGCTGGCCGCCAACGCCCAGATCTTCACGGTGCAGGGCAAGGCCCTCAACGCCGTGGCCTCGCGCAACGTCAAGGTGCTGGTCGTGGGCAACCCCGCCAACACCAACGCCTACATCGCCATGAAGTCGGCCCCGGATCTGCCGGCCAAGAACTTCACCGCCATGCTGCGCCTGGACCACAACCGCGCCGCCTCGCAGATCGCCGCCAAGACCGGCAAGGCCGTGGCCGACATCGAGAAGCTGGCCGTGTGGGGCAACCACTCGCCCACGATGTACGCCGACTACCGCTACGCCACCATCGGTGGCCAGTCGGTCAAGGCCATGATCAACGACGAGCAGTGGAACCGTGAAGTGTTCCTGCCGACCGTCGGCAAGCGCGGCGCCGCCATCATCGCCGCCCGCGGCCTGTCCTCCGCCGCCTCGGCCGCCAACGCCGCCATCGACCACATGCGCGACTGGGCCCTGGGCACCAACGGCAAGTGGGTCACCATGGGCATCCCGTCCAAGGGCGAGTACGGCATCCCTGCCGAAGTGATGTTCGGCTACCCGGTGACCACCGAGAACGGCGAGTACAAGATCGTCGAGGGCCTGGAGATCGATGCCTTCTCGCAAGAGTGCATCAACAAGACCCTGAACGAGCTGCTGGAAGAGCAGAACGGCGTCAAGCACCTGCTGTGATCGCCGCAAGGCCAGCCAGCATCACGGACAGCCGTTCGTGATACGGTGAAGGGTCGGCCCCGTGCCGGCCCTTTTTCATTTCCCGCCCTGATCGCCCGCATACCCATGAGCACCGCGCCCCATCCCCGCCTGGCCCTCTTCGAGGAAGGCGATGCCGCCGCCCTGCTGCCCGTCGTCGACCACTACTGCGGCGTCGAAGCCCGCATGCGCAAGAGCCTGGAGCTGCAGGCCGAGATGGGCCCGGTCTTCGACATCACGCTGGACTGCGAGGACGGCGCGCCCGTGGGCGGTGAGGTCGAGCATGTGCTGCTGGTCAACGAGGTGCTCAACGACCCGCTGAACCGCCACGGCCGCGTCGGCGCCCGGGTGCATCCGCTGGGCCACCCCGCCTTCGAGGCCGATGTCGAGGGCCTGCTGGCCGGCGGTGGCGAGCGCCTGGCCTACCTCATGGTGCCCAAGCCGCAGTCCTTCGAGGACGTGGACCGCGCCGTCGCCTTCATCGACGCCACCCGCGCGCGCCTGGGCCTGGCGGGCGAGCTGCCGGTGCACGTGCTGATCGAGACCCACGGCGCGCTGCGCGACGTGCAGCGCATCGCGGCGCATCCGCGCATCGAGTCCCTCTCCTTCGGGCTCATGGACTTCGTCTCCGCGCACCGCGGCGCCATTCCGCGCGTCGGCCTGACGGTCGAGGGCCAGTTCAGCCACCCGCTCGTGGTGCGTGCCAAGCTGGAGATTGCCGCGGCCGCCCACGCGCACGGCAAGACGCCCTCGCACTGTGTGGTGACCGAATTCAAGGACACCGACGCCCTCGAGATGGCCGCCGGGCGCGCGGCACGCGAGTTCGGCTACACGCGCATGTGGAGCATCCATCCCAACCAGATCCGCCCCATCGTCGAGGCCTTCGCCCCGCGCATGGCGGAGATCGACGAGGCCATCGAGATCATCCAGGCCGCCCAGGCGGCGCACTGGGCCCCGATCCAGCACCGGGACACGCTGCACGACCGTGCCAGCTACCGCTACTTCTGGCAGGTGCTGGAACGCGCCCACCGCACCGGGCAGGCCCTGCCCGCCGAGGTGACGGCCGCCTACTTCAACCCCTGATCCGGCCCGGCGCCCCGCCTGGCGCCCTTCGCTGCCGTGAAGCCCACACCTTTGCTTGCAGATGAAGGGATTTCTGGCATAGACAGTCGCGCCGCCCGGGCGCATGCTTGCGTCGGTCGTCGCCCAGGCCCGACATGGCCCTCGCGCAGGCACCACAAAGCGCTCTTTTGCTTGCACAATCAAGCATCTGCACAGGATTTCTCATGCATCACCTCCGCTCCCTCACTGCCGCCCTCGGCACCTGCGCCCTGCTGATGGCCGGCCAGGCCTTTGCTGCCGCCAAGGAAACGCCGCCCGCGCCCAAGAATCGCCTGGCCGCCAAGCTGAAGCCGCAGACCGCCGTGGCCCCGCTGCCGCCCCCCGAGGAAGTGCTGCTCAGCGACGAGCAGATGGCCGTCGCCCCGCGCGTGCATGCCGGTGAGGTGCAGTGCGAGTTCAACCAGCAGGTGCACATCACCCCCCACCCGGAGAAGCCCGGCCGCTTCCGCCTGCAGTTCGGCAAGATGGTCTACAACATGACGCCGGAGCCCACCACCACCGGTGCCGTGCGCCTGGAAGACAAGTCGGCCGGCATCGTCTGGCTGCAGATCCCCTCCAAGTCGATGCTGATGAACGCCAAGGCCGGCCAGCGCATGGCCGACAGCTGCCAGCACGCCGAGCAGCGCGCCTTCGTGGCCAATGGCGCCGGCACCGCACCGGCCGGCGGCATCGGCATCACGCCGGGCACGAACGCCAGCAACTGAGCGCCCTCGCGCCCGCAGCAAGGAGGCTTCGGCCTCCTTTTTTCATGGCGCGGCGCCCTCTCCCGGCGGGCACGCCTGCTGCCGCTAGCCATGCGCCCCGCCCGCGTGCCGGCTCTGCCGGCCGGCCGCCAAGTCCGAGTACCCCGCTCGGGCTTGGGGTGAGGCCAGAAGTACGTACAATCAATGCATACTTTTCAGCGCATACTTGGTGTGCATCCCGAGAGGAGTCTCCGCATGGAAGTGACCGTGGCAGAACGTGGGCAGATCACCCTGCCCAAGCCCGTCCGTGACGCCCTGGGCCTCACCAAAGGCACCACGCTGAAGGTGGAACTCGACGGCGGGCGCATCATCCTGCGCAAGAATGTGGACGATGCGCTGTCCAAGCTGCGCGGCCGCTTCAAGCTCGCCGAGGGCCACGCCAGCACCAACGACGCCCTGCGCGCCCTGCGCGGCCGCGCCCCCGGCGACCCCTATCCCGCCCCCGGCGAAGACGCATGATCGCTGTCGACACCTCCGTGCTGATCGACGTGCTCACGGGTGATCCCGAGCATGGCGATGCCTCGTCGCAGGCCCTGGCCAAGGCCCTGAGCGAGGGCGAGGTCGTGATCAGCGAGGCCGTCGTCGCCGAGGCGCAGGCCCTGCTCGACACCCGTGAGACCCTCATGGATGCCCTCAACGAGTTCGGCATCCGTTTCGACCCCATCCAGGAAGCGGCCGCTGTCCGCGCCGGCCACATGCAGCGTCGCTTCCGCGATCGCGGCGGCCAGCGTGGCCGGGTCGTCGCCGACTTCCTGATCGGCGCCCATGCCCTGCTGCAGTGCAAGGCGCTGATCACCCGCGATGAAGCCTTCTTCCGCGATTACTACAAGGGCCTGAAGCTGATCGTGCCTCAGCCCCTGTGACCCGTTTGAACCCACCCTAGCCCAGGAGTCCTCCCGATGCTACAAGCCTACCGCCAACACACTGCCGAGCGCGCCGCGCTGGGCATCCCGCCTCTGCCCCTGGACGCCAAGCAGGTGGCCGAGCTGATCGAGCTCATCAAGAACCCGCCGGCCGGCGAGGACGCCTTCCTGGTCGACCTGCTGACCCACCGCGTGCCTCCGGGCGTGGACGACGCCGCCAAGGTCAAGGCCAGCTTCCTGGCAGCCGTGGCGCACGGCGATCTGACGGTGGGCCTGATCTCCAAGGCCAAGGCCACCGAGCTGCTGGGCACCATGGTCGGCGGCTACAACGTCAAGCCCCTGATCGACCTGCTGGACGACGCCTCCGTCGCTGAAGTCGCCGCCACCGGCCTGAAGAAGACCCTGCTGATGTTCGACGCCTTCCATGACGTCGCCGAGAAGGTCAAGGCGGGCAACGCCCACGCCAAGGCCGTGATGCAGAGCTGGGCCGACGCCGAGTGGTTCACCTCGCGTCCGGAAGTCGCGCAGAAGATCACCATCACCGTCTTCAAGGTGCCCGGCGAGACCAACACCGACGACCTGTCGCCCGCCCCGGACGCCTGGAGCCGCCCGGACATCCCGATGCACTACCTCGCCATGCTGAAGAACACGCGTCCTGACGCGGCCTTCAAGCCCGAGGAAGACGGCAAGCGCGGCCCGATGCAGTTCATCGAGGACCTGAAGAAGAAGGGCCACCTGGTCGCCTACGTGGGCGACGTGGTCGGCACCGGCTCCTCGCGCAAGTCCGCCACCAACAGCGTGATCTGGGCCACCGGCGAGGACATCCCCTTCGTGCCCAACAAGCGCTTCGGCGGCGTGACCCTGGGCGGCAAGATCGCCCCCATCTTCTTCAACACGCAGGAAGACTCCGGCTCGCTGCCCATCGAGGTGGACGTGAGCAAGCTGGAGATGGGTGACGTCATCGACGTGCTGCCCTACGCCGGCCAGATCGTGAAGAACGGCGAGGTCGTCGAGACCTTCGCGCTCAAGAGCGAAGTGCTGCTGGACGAAGTGCGCGCCGGCGGCCGCATCAACCTCATCATCGGCCGCAGCCTGACCGGCAAGGCCCGCGAGTTCCTGGGCCTGCCCACCTCCACCCTGTTCCGCCTGCCCAAGCCTCCCGTGGACAGCGGCAAGGGCTACACCCTGGCGCAGAAGATGGTCGGCCGCGCCTGTGGCCTGCCCGAAGGCAAGGGCATGCGTCCCGGCACCTACTGCGAACCCAAGATGACCACCGTGGGCTCGCAGGACACCACCGGCCCGATGACGCGCGACGAGCTGAAGGACCTGGCCTGCCTGGGCTTCTCGGCCGACCTGGTCATGCAGTCCTTCTGCCACACCGCCGCCTACCCCAAGGCCGTGGACGTGAAGATGCACCGCGAGCTGCCGGCCTTCATCAGCAACCGCGGCGGCGTGGCCCTGCGCCCGGGCGACGGCGTCATCCACAGCTGGCTGAACCGTCTGCTGCTGCCCGACACCGTCGGCACCGGCGGCGACTCCCACACCCGCTTCCCCATCGGCATCTCCTTCCCCGCGGGGTCAGGTCTTGTCGCCTTCGGCGCCGCCACGGGCGTGATGCCCCTGGACATGCCCGAATCGGTGCTGGTGCGCTTCAAGGGCCAGATGCAGCCCGGCGTCACGCTGCGTGACCTGGTGCATGCCATCCCCCTGTACGCCATCAAGGCCGGCCTGCTGACCGTCGAGAAGAAGGGCAAGAAGAACATCTTCTCGGGCCGCATCCTCGAGATCGAAGGTCTGCCCGAGCTGAAGGTGGAACAGGCCTTCGAGCTGTCCGACGCCTCGGCCGAGCGTTCCGCCGCCGGCTGCACGATCAAGCTGAATCCGGAACCGATCAAGGAGTACCTGACCTCCAACATCGTCCTGATGAAGAACATGATCGCCGACGGCTACGAGGACAAGCGCACCCTGGAGCGCCGCATCAAGGCCGTGGAAGCCTGGCTGGCCAAGCCGGACCTGCTGGAAGCCGACAAGGACGCCGAGTACGCCGCCGTGATCGAGATCGATCTGGCCGACATCAAGGAGCCCATCGTCTGCTGCCCGAACGATCCGGACGACGCCAAGTTCATGTCCGAAGTGGCCGGCACCAAGATCGACGAAGCCTTCATCGGCTCCTGCATGACCAACATCGGCCACTTCCGCGCGGCCGCCAAGGTCCTGGGCGGCGCCCGTGACATCCCGGTCAAGCTGTGGGTCGCCCCGCCGACCAAGATGGACCAGAACGAGCTGATCAAGGAAGGCCACTACGCCACCTTCGGCACGGCCGGTGCCCGCACCGAAATGCCGGGCTGCTCGCTGTGCATGGGCAACCAGGCCCAGGTGCGCGAAGGCGCCACGGTGATGTCGACCTCGACCCGCAACTTCCCGAACCGTCTGGGCAAGAACACCAATGTGTTCCTGGGCTCGGCCGAGCTGGCCGCCGTGTGCTCCAAGCTGGGCCGCATCCCGACCGTGGCCGAGTACCACGAGGCCGTCGGCATCGTGAACAAGGACGCCGCCAGCATCTACAAGTACCTGAACTTCGACCAGATCGAGGAGTTCGCGGAGACCGCCAAGAGCGTGAACGTCTGAGGCGCCTGAGTCCGCACGCCGTGAGGCGCGCGGACCACCTCCCGGCGGCGTCTCCGTGACGCGCCCCCCAGCACCCTGGCCTGCCTCGCGGCAGCCAGGGTGTTGTTCTTGGGGCCTCTGCGGCCGGCTTCGTTCGACCGCCATGCGTCGATCACGCGTCGATCGCGCGACCGTCACGCGACCGTCATCAAGCCGGCACCGTGGACGGCTAAGCTGCCGGCATGCACCCTGACAACAAGAACAAGAAGGTGCGGGGGCTCACGACCGAGTCCGCCACGCGCCCCGATCCGCGTCCGTCCTGGCCGGACCTCCCGCGGCCCTCATCAGCACGGGCGTCACCGCCGCCGCTGGGCGAGCCTTCGACTGATCGCCCCACCCGCCCGCCACCCGATGGCCCGGCGCCCCTTTTCGACCCGGCCCCTGCCCGGCACGCCGGCGCGCCGCTGCGGTCCCGGCGCCGCCTGGCTCTGTCCTGGTTCGTGGCCCTCTTCTGGAACATCGTCGCCTTCCCGATGGCAAGCCTGGCCCTCCTGCGCCCGATCTCCCTCTGGACCTGCGCGATCAGCCTGCTCGTCGTCGGCCTGGGCCTGGCCCTGCTGTGGGAGGCGCTCCACCAGACCTGGCTCGCCTGGCACTACCAGGGCTCGCGCCTGCAGATCCGGCCGGCACGGCCGCGCGCCGGCCAGCCCCTGTCGATCGACCTGCACCTGCCGCGGCGCGCTCGGGAGACCTGGCCGCCGGGCGAGACGCCACGCTGGTGCCTGACCCAGCACCGCATCGATGAGACGACGTCCGGCTCGCCCGAGCGGGAGGTCGAGTGCATCGAGTGTCCCGCCCGCTGGCAGGACCTGGGCGCGGCCGGTCTGCACCTCTCGGCCCGTCTCGTGGTGCCCGCCGACGCGCCGCCCGACGGCAGCCCGCGCGGCCGCGAGACGGTGGCCTGGCGACTGAGCCTGCGCACCGCCGACGGCCGGATCCTGCAGGACTACGGCGTGCCGGTCGCCGGCGGCGATCCGACCCACCTGAGCCCCGCCAGCGCGCCGGCCTCGCCCACGCCGCCGGACCGCTTCGCGCCCACCAGCGGCCCCGCCCCAGCCGTCGACATCCCCCCCATGCCGCCCGATGCGCGCCCCCCGCGGCTGCCACCGGCGGTGCAGTGGCACGAGACACCCGCCGCGGGCCGCCTGGTCTTCGCGCAGGCCGGCTGGCGCGGGGTGGGCGGGCTGGCGCTGCTGTGCGCCCTGGCCGTGGCCCTGCCGTCGCCGGGCGGCAGGGGCGGGCTGTCGCTGCTGCTGCTCACCGCCAGCCTCGCCCTGGGGATGCACGGCCTGACCCGGCACTGGACGCTGTGGGTGCACGACGAAGGCCTGCTCCTGGAGCGGCGCTCATGGCTGTGGCTGACGCGGGTGTCCCTGCCGGCGTCCGCGCTGCAGGGCCTGTCCCGCCGGGAGACGCACCAGCGCCGGCGAAGCGGCCGCCTCCAGGATTTCCACGCCCTGCACACCTCGGCGCCGCTCGCGGACGGGGGCACGCGGCTGAGTCCGGGCCTGCCTGGCCGGGAGAGCGCCGAGGCCCTCGCCGGCTTCCTGCGCTGGGCCTTTGCGCAGCGGCAGGGGCGCTTCAGCCCCGGTGCCCGGCGCGACGTCCGGCGCACCAGCGTCTCGCAGCCCGGTTGGGGGCTGGCGCTGCTGGTCGCCGTGCTGGTTTGGCTGCTGCAGCGTCACTGACGCTGCCTTGAAGCCCGGAAGAGGCGACCTTGAAGCCGCTCCGCCGCCCTCTCCACGCTCGCAGCGGGAAAAATGCGCTTGGCCGTCGGAAACCCCGAACTCCATCGGTGTTTTCCTGCTGACTGTCATCAGTCATTTGCGACACTCTCTCGTCTGTTTCATTGCGTCCGCCGCCTTCTGCCAGGAGGAGCGTCGGGTGGTCAGCTCCAGGTTCCTCCCCTCTTCCGATGCTCATTGCCGGTTACCGCCAGACCGACGTCATCTACGCGAATGCCGACACCGTGGTGGCGGCGGCCGTGGCGCCGGATGGCGAGCGTGTCGTCCTCAAGTACCCCGACAGCGAGCAGCCGGCACCCGAGCTGCTGGCCCGCTGGCGGCATGAGTTCCACACCCTGCAATCGATCGACTCCGAGTGGGTGGTCAAGGCGCGCGCCCTGCACCAGGACGGGCGCAAGCTGGTGCTGGCCATGGAGGCCTTCGCCACGAGCAGCCTCGCGCAGCTGATCGAGGGCCAGCACCTCGATCTGGGGGAGAAGCTGGGCCTGGCCCTGCAGCTGTGCCGCGCGCTCAGCGACGTCCACGCTCACCGGCTGATCCACGGCGACGTCGCGCCCAAGAACGTGCTGGTCGACCTGCGCCAGATGCGCCTGAAGCTCTGCGACTTCGCGCTGTCCTCGCCGCTGGACCGCGAGGAGGCGCCCCCGGGGCCGGGGCTGCGCGGCACGCTGGACTACATCTCTCCCGAGCAGACCGGCCGCACCAGCCTCGAGGTGGACTACCGCAGCGACTTCTATTCGCTGGGCATCACGCTCTACGAGCTCTTCGCCGGCCGCCGACCCTTCCTGCTGAGCGACCCCATGGCCCTGCTGCACGCGCAGCTTGCCGTGATGCCGACACCGCTGCACCTGCTCGATGAGAGCATCCCTGCCCCGCTCTCGCGCGTCGTGCAGAAGCTGCTGGCCAAGTACCCCGATGAGCGCTACCAGAGCAGCTACGGGCTGTTGGAGGACCTCGAGCAGTGCGCCCGCGACTGGGCGCACCGCCGCCACATCGACGACTTCGAGCTCGGCCGGCATGACACCCCCGAGCGCTTCTGCATCGCCCAGAAACTCTACGGCCGCGAAGCCGAGGCGGCCGCCATGCTGGAGGCCTTCGAGCGGGCGGCGGCCGGGCGGGCGGAGCTCCTGCTCGTCAGCGGGGCCTCGGGCATCGGCAAGACGGCCCTGGTGGCCGAGCTGCACCGGCCCGTGCTGGCCCGGCGCGGCTACTTCCTGCGCGGAAAATGCGACCAGTACCGCCGCAACGAGCCCTATGCCGCGCTGTGCCAGGCCTTCCAGCCCTTCGTCGAGCTGCTCGCCTCCGAGGGCGAGGAGCGCCGCAGCTACTGGCGCGACACCCTGCGCCTGGCCCTGGGCGACACCGCCGGCACGGTGGCTGCGCTGCTGCCGCAGCTGAGCCTGCTCATCGGCGAGATCCCCGCCCTGCCCGCGCTGCCCGCCGCCGAGAACGAGCAGCGCTTCCACTTCGCCTTCGCCGCCTTCACCCGCGCCCTGGCAGACAGCGCCCATCCCATTGCGCTGTTCCTCGATGACCTGCAGTGGGTGGACGGGCCGAGCCTGCGCCTGCTGCAGCACCTGCTGGCGGACCCGGAAGGCCACTGCTGCCTGCTGGTGGTCGGGGCCTTCCGCGACCAGGAGGTGGATGACGGCCACCCGCTGCAGCAGATGCTGCTGAGCCTGCGCCAGGCGGGTGTGCCCGCACCGGGGCGCCTGCACCTGGATCACCTGCAGTCCGAGCACGTCTCGCAGCTGATCGCCGACAGCCTGCACAGCAAGCCGGAGGACATCGAGGCCCTTGCGGAGCTGTGCGTCGAGAAGACCCGCGGCAATCCCTTCTTCCTCAACCAGTTCCTGCGCCGCCTGCATGCCCTGGGCGACCTGCGCTATGAGCGACGCAGCGGCCGCTGGGCCTGGGACATGACCCGCATCCGCCAGCGTGACATGACGGACAACGTCGTGACGCTGATGCTGGACGGCATGCGCGGCCTCGCCCCGCTCACGCAGCGCCTGCTGGCCAATGCGGCCCACCTCGGCGAGAGCTTCTCGCTCAGCGAGCTCATGGCCGTGAGCGACCTCGACGCCGATGCCTGCGCGCGCGCCCTGTGGCCCGCGCTGCAGGCCAGCCTCGTGCTGCCGCTGGACGAGGGCTACAAGTTCACCGGCACGCCGGCGCTGCTGGCCGAGGCCCGCTACCGCTTCCTGCACGACCGCGTGCAGCAGGCCGCGCATGACCTGACCCCGCTGCATGACCTGGCAGCGCTGCAGCTGCGCTGCGGCCGCCGCCTGCTGGCCGCCAGCAACGAGGCCCAGCGAGAGCAGCGGCTCTTCAGCATCCTGGCCTGCCTCAATGCCGGCCGCGGCCTGATGCACGAGCCGCAGGAGCTGGCCACGCTGCGCCGGCTCAATCTGCGTGCCGGCCTGCGGGCCAAGGCCGCCTCGGCCCACGCCACCGCGGTGGACTTCCTTCGCCACGCCCATGCCCTGCTGCCCGAGGACGCCTGGGAGCAGGACCCGGACGGCACGCTGGCGCTGTACCGCGAGCTCTCGGAAGCCGAATACCTGGCTGGCAACTTCAACGCGGCCGAGCGCCTCTACCCGCTGGCCCAGGCCGCCTGCCCCTCGGGCGACGGGCGGGCCTTGCTGGGCCTGGTGCAGGCCGAGCAGTACCACATCCAGGGCCGCTTCGGCGATGCCTTCACCGTGCTGCTCAAGGCCCTGGAGGAGATCGGCCGCCCCTTCCCCGCGACCGAGGAGGCGGCCCAGGCGCTGTTCCCGGACGAGTTCGCCGCCACCGAGCAGCAGCTCGCGGACCAGGGCGAGGACGCGATCCTGCGCGCCCCCGAGATGCAGGACCCGCGAGCCCTGCTCGAGATGCGCCTGTGCATGGCGCTGTCCTACGCGAGCTACCAGACCAGCCGCTTCGCCGCCTTCGTGCTGAACACCTGCCGCATGATGAGCACGACGCTCGCGCACGGGCAGAGCGACCTCAGCTGCATCGCCTACGTGGCGCACATGACCTCCCGCTCGGTCATGCAGCGCCCCTACACCGAGTGTTATGCGCTCGGCCACCTCGCGCGCCTGCTGGCCGAGCGCCGAGGCGCGGCCTACTTCCGCATCACCGTCTACCAGTACTTCAGCGCCTTCTACCAGCACTGGTGCGAACCGCTGTCCGCCGCGATCCGGCAAGTCGAGCTGGGCTGGGAGCTGGGCCAGAGCGGCACCAACCCGCTGGCGGCCGGCTACTGCGCGCTCCTGAGCGCCGTCAACCATTTCGCGCTGGGCACGCCGCTGGACGAACTGGAGGTGCACTGCGAGCGCGGGATCAAGTTCCTGAACAGGACGCGCCAGCCGGCGACGGAGTCCATGCTGCGCCACGGCGTGCTGCAGCCGCTGCTGGCACTGACCGGGCGCACGCTGTCGCCCCTGAGCTTCGACACCGAGGCCTGCCGCGCCAGCGCACTGCTCGAGGCCCAGCCGCTGCAGCCGAGCATCCCGCTGGCGCTGATGGTCGCGGCGCGCCTGCGCCACAGCTACCTGCTGCGGGACGCCGAGGGCTGGCGCCAGGCCCTGCCCCTGCTGCCCATGGTCGCCCTGTGCCTGCCTGACAGCCCCTCGCTCGTGGAGAGCAGCTTCTATTCGGCGCTCGGCCATCTGCGCAGCGGTTTCCCGACCGACGACACCGCGATCGACACGGCCCGCCAGCTGCTGACCCGCTTCGAGACCTGGGCACGCCACGGGGAGACCAACTTCCTGCACAAGCAGCTGCTGATCGCCGCCGAGCTGGCCCGCGCCGAAGGCCGGGACGAGGCGGCGATGGCCTTCTACAGCCAGGCCGTCGAGCAGGCGCAGGCCAGCGGCTTCGCGCCCTGCGCGGCACTGGCCAACGAGCTCTACGCCGACTACTGGACCGCCAAGGCCCAGCCGCAGCTCGCCCGCAACTTCATCCGCGAGGCCCACTACCACTACCGCCAGTGGGGCGCCGTCGTGAAATGCCGCCAGCTCGAGGCGCAATGGCCCGGCCTGGCCTTCTCCAGTGCCCGCGGCCCGCAAGGCAGCCAGAGCCGCAGCAGCCCGACCTACCGCGACTCCCTCGACCAGATCAGCCGCCTGGACCTGCACTCCCTGCTCAAGGCCAACCAGCTGCTCACCCAGGAAATCCAGCTCGACGCGCTGCTGCCCCAGATGCTGGGCGTGCTGCTGGAGAACGCGGGCGCCGAGCGCGGGGCCATCGTGCTGGAGGACGAAGGACGCCTCATCGTCGAGGTCGTGGGCGGTGTGGACGAGCATCACCGCCTGGTCTCGAGCCGCATCGCGCGCCCGCTGGACGAGGTCAACCGCGGGAGCGAGGCCCTGCTGCCGAGCAGCCTGATCGAGTTCACCAAGCTCAGCCGCCGCACCCAGCGGCTCAACCGGCCCGCCGAGGACGAGCGCTTCGCGCAGAGCCGCTACCTGCGGCAGTGCCAGCCCAAGTCCGTGCTGTGCCTGCCGGTGCTCAACCAGGGCAAGCTCGCGGCCGTCATCTACCTGGAAAGCCGGCAGCTGGAGAACGCCTTCACGCCGCGCCATCAGCAGACGCTGGAGTTGCTGAGCTCGCAGGCCGCCATCTCGCTGGCCAATGCGCGGCTGTACGAGCAGCTGGAGGAGAAAGTCGAGCGCCGCACGCAGGAGCTGCGCCAGATGAGCATGCGCGACGGCCTCACGGGCATCGCCAACCGACGCGCTTTCGACGAGCGCCTTGCCATCGAATGGCGGCGCAGCCAGCGCCATGGCACACCGCTGTCCTTGCTGATGCTGGACATCGACCACTTCAAGCAGTTCAACGACCACTACGGCCACCTCGAGGGCGACCGCTGCATCAAGACGGTGGCGCAGCTGCTGCAGGGCGTGGCCAGCCGGGGCAGCGACCTCGTGGCGCGCTACGGGGGCGAGGAGTTCGCGCTGCTGCTGCCGGACACGGAAGCGCCCGCGGCCGAGCGCCTGGCGCAGGCCTGCCTGGACGCCATCGAGGCGCTGGCCATCCCGCACGCCAAGTCCGCCGCCGGTCCGCATGTGAGCCTGAGCCTCGGCTGCAGCACCTTGCAGGCCAGCGAGGCCAGCACGCCGGAGATGCTGCTGAGCCACGCCGACCAGGCGCTATACCGCGCCAAGCGCGGCGGACGGCGCCGCTGGACGCGCTTCGACCCCCAGATCTGACGGCAGCGGCGGAACGCCCCGTCCGGTGACGCCCGCCGCGGGGTGGCCGGCAGGGTCAGGTCTTGAGGGCCGCCTTCAGGGCCTCGAGCAACTGCTTCACGAGACCCTGGATGCGCTCATCCACCAGCTCGTTCTGCTCGTCGAACAGGCCCGCCGTGAAGGCATTGCAGAAGACCTCGGGCTTGTTCAGCACGTGGAGGTCCAGGCACACGGCCACCTGGCGCAGGTGGTACTGCGCCCGCGACGTGCCCATGCCGCCGCCCGCACCCATCAGGCCCACGGTCTTGCCGGCGAGCAGGTGGTTGTCCTTCTCCCGCGAGGCCCAGTCCAGCGCATTCTTGAGCGCCGGGGCGATCGAGTAGTTGTACTCCGGGCAGGCCAGCAGCAGACCGTCGGCGGCGCGCAGCTGCTCGAAGAAGCGCTGCACGGCGGGCGGCGGCGTGGGGTGGTCCGCGTTGTAGAACGGGAACTGGCTGATGTCCGCCATCTCCAGCTGCAGCCCCTCGGGCGCGTGGCGCAGGGCGTAGCGGGCCAGGGCCGTGTTGCGCGAGGCGGCGCGCAGGCTGCCGCTCATCACCAGGATCTTCTTCGTCATCGTGTGCTCCTTGCCGAGGCGGCCGGTGCGGAGCCCCTGCCCCGCGCCGGCCGTCGCCCGTTGATCAGATGCTGATGCTATTCGGGATCTGCGACGGCAGCTGGAAGGGGTATTCCACCGGGCGCAGGCGGTTGCGCCCGCGGATCTCGCGCTCGGCCAGGGCCAGGTCCGTCTGGAGGTCCGCCACGAGCGGGCCCACACGCGGATCCTGGAAGTACGGGTTGCGCGGGTTGTGCTCGTAGTGGCCGAAGGTGTCGTACTGCACGCCGGAGAGCAGGTACTCGAAGGAGAAGGTGTACAGCGACACGTCCAGCGGCGGGTACCAGCGGATGCAGTCCTGCTCGCTGGCCACGACGGTGCTGCGCGCCGGCGCGGGATCGTAGAGCGTGCCGGCCACCGCGGGCATGTAGGACATCAGCGGGTACTGCGCGTAGTTGACGGACGCGTGCTGCGGGCCGGCCACGTAGATGATCTGCGCCACCACCTCGATGAGGTAGGCCAGGCTCTCGATGCGCCAGGGCCGCTTCTTGTCGCCGGTGGCCTTGAGGCCGCGCATGCCCTTGAAGCCCGCGAACTGCGGCGCCGTCATCTCGTGGATCCAGTTCTGCAGCTCGTAGTCCCCCGCCACCTCCGCATCGCTCGTGTAGTAGAGGCGCAGGTAGCGGTCGACGAAGCGGTGCGTCGCCTGCCACAGGAGCATCGTGTCGTCGCGGAAGGGGAACTGGGGCAGGCCGTCCACGCCGCGCAGGCGGAAGAGGCGCTCGGGGTGGTTGTCGTCCCAGCGGTAGGCCTGGTGCGCCTGCGCCAGCACGCCCAGCGTGCACTCGATGGCCGGGCCGACATTCGTCGCCACCACGCCGCCCGGGATGATGAGGCTGTGGATGGCGGAGTCGTTGATGTTGATGGTGAAGCGGAAATGCGGCGCGAGCAGCTTCAGGATCGGGTGCCCCTCGGCCAGCTGCCGGTGGGCGGCGACGACGATGGGCTCGATGATGAGGTGGCAGGCGCCCAGGTGGGCGATGGCCTCGTGCTGGATGGCCGCGGCCACGTTCACGAAGTACTTCGCGATGCGCCACTTGAAGCCCTGGGCGTCGTTGGCGTTCCCGGCGTCATGCGGGGTGTAGATGGGCGCGGTCTCGGCATCGTGCTGCTGCGCGAGCTGCACGGCAATCGGCTGCAGCACGCCGTCGGGCAGCGCCGGGTAGCCGGCCGGCGGCGTGGTGTTCCAGAAGAAGAGCGCGATGGGCGCGGCCATGTAGCGCTGCTCGCCGTGCAGTGGATCGGCCCAGGCGCCGTTGAGCAGCGCGTAGTCGCACACGAAGAGGCGCCCCTGCTCCGCGGCCTGCGCCAGCGTCAGGCCGGCCTGGCCGGTCTCCTTCTGCAGCATCGCGTCCGTGACCGGCATCTTGGCCAGCAGATCGGCCAGGGGCATCTTCTGGATGCCTTCCATGGGGTCGTCCACGTCCGGCGCGACCGGCGCCGGCACCACGGCGCGCAGCATCGCCGTGTTGTAGCCGGCCGTCTGCAGCCAGCCGAAGAACCAGTCCTGCTGGCAGGGCTTGCCCTGGCCCTGGGGCATCCAGGGCTGCTCCTGGATGGACAGCATCAACGGCGTGGGCAGGCTCACGAAAAGGCGCTCGTAGTCCTCGATGCCCTGGGCCTGCAGGTAGTTGCGGCCGGGCTCCTCGCTGAGCATGTCGAAGAGCGTGGATTTCAGGAAGGCCGTGGGGCCGTTTTCCAGGAACTCCTTGAAGACCGCCTCGAGGCCGACGGCCATCTTGGCCAGGTCCTTGGGCAGGTTCTGCAGGCTCTCCAGTGCCGAGGGCAGCGCGGCGATCGCCTCGTAGAAGGCCTTCAGCTCCTCCAGGTCCCGCAGCGGGTGCAGCAGGCTGAAGTCCTTGCTGAGCTTCTCGTAGGTCTCCTCCACGCGACGCAGCGCGGCGGTGGGCACGTCGGCCAGCAGCTCCCGCTCCAGCAGCATCATCACGACGCGCTTGAAGTTGTCCGTCAGCTCCAGGAAGACCTGCACCACCTGCGCCTCGTAGTCGACGCTGAACTTCTCGCTGTCCGGCAGGTCGGCCGACAGCGGCACGCCTTCCAGGTAGCTCTGCATGTAGTTGTACTGCGTGCGGGCGATGGAGAGCTGGAAGGCGCGTGCCTTCTGCGCCTCGGCGTCATGGTGCTGCGGCAGGCTCGGCACCTGGGCCGGGTTGGCGTTGCTGGCGGGGGTCTGGAAGAGGCTCATCGGAGTCGTCTCGCTGATGCGGCGGCTCACGAGTCGGGGACTGCTCACTCGTGCGCGCCGGGCGGGTTGTTTTGGGGCGCGCACTGCCAACTGCCTGGCGCGGGTGGCACGGAAGTTACCACTGCGCGAGGGCGTCTCAGGGGAGAAAAAATCCGGAGAGACAGGGGTGATCCGTCATTGGTGCAACGGGCCGGTCCGGTGCTCGACCCACGCTTCCTTCGGGTCAGGCGGCCCTCGAAATCCGCATTTTTCTGATGGCCTGCGCCCCCGTGCTGCGATACGGTGGCTGCCATGCGGGTCGGCCCGCACCGGGAGGAAACCCATGAAGACACGTCAAGCGCAGGCGGCGGCAACGGCGCGGGAGCCGGCCGCCGCCCCCACGGCCCAGCCCCGGGCGGCGATCGCGCCGCACACCGCAGGGGCGCTGCAGTCCGCCCTCCATGCATCGCCCCGCATGACGCTGCAACGACAGTCGATCCAGGCCGCGCGCCGCCCCGCCGTGCCCCTCGAGTCCGGGCAGGCCGTCCCGCCCCCGCAGGCACCGACGCCGGTCTCCGCCCCGCCCATCCAATGCACCCGAACCCGGTTCACCGGCGGCAAGACCCGCTATGCCAGCCGCACCGGCGGCCGGATCGGCAGTGTGTATGCACAAGATCCCGAGCACCAGGAGAACTACGGCCGCCGGATCCGGCTGATGCACAAGAGCGGCCCACACGTGTCGAAGCGAAGCAGCTACCGGCACGGACGCGGGGACGCGATCCGTCCGCTGAACGCCGGGCAGGTCAATCGACGCGGCGAGCGCCTTGTCGAGAGCCGCACCGTCGACGGGCCCATCACGCACACCTCGCGAGGCAGCCTGGGGCACATGCAGCCCCTGAACGACGAGCAGGCCGTCGCGCTGTACAGGCTCGCCCGGCGCTCCGACGATGCGCGCCCGTCACGCGACGCGTACGAGAATCAGCCGCAGGCCTACCGGCAGGCCAAGGCCGACCATGCCGACGAATACAACGACCGCATGTGGAACCTGCTGATGGAGGACCGCTTCCAGGACCACGAACTCGGCATGGAGGCACGGGCCCTGCATGAATCCGGCTACGACGGCGACGATGAATCCGATTGATCCCTGACCCGGCCCATCGCCTCGCCCGATCCCGATCCCGGCCGCGCGATCGGCGCGGGGCCGGCTGGCGTGCGACGTCCTGATCGCCCGTCAGCTCGCCCGCTTCAGCAACGCCAGCGTCGGCCGCAGCCGCGGCGCCACCACCGGCACCGTCAGCATCGTGCTTCCCACCGCCATCAGCAGCAGCGCGGTGAAGGTCTCGGCGGTGATGATCTGCTTGTCCAGCAACACGTTGGCGAAGATGATCATGATCAGCGCCTTGGTTTGCAGCAGCCAGCCGATGATGCTGGCCTCGCCGGGAGGCCAGCGCAGGATCCGACCGGCGATCCGCAGGCCCAGGAGCTTGCCGGCCACGGAGGCCGCCAGCAGCAGCGCGGCCACGCCGAAGACCGCATAGCCGCCCATCTGCCAGTTGGTGCGCAGCCCCGTGGAGAGGAAGAACACCGGCATCAGCACCATCAGCACGTGGTGGCGCAGCAGGTCCATGTGGTCCTGGTTGAACCAGTCCGCGTCCATCACGGCCCCGGCGAGGAAGGCGCCGACCATGAAGTGCAGGCCGGACCAGTCGGCCCCGAAGGACACGATCGCCAGCCAGATCAGGCTCACGAACCAGCGGTCGCGCTCGGGCAGGCGCCGCATCAGCGCGCGCAGGCCCCAGGTCGCCACCGCGAAGGCCAGCAGGAACAGGCCCTGCCGACCCACGCGCGTCCAGTCCATGAGGATCAGCGCCAGCACGCCCCAGATGGCGATGTCGTCGAGGCTGGCATAGCGCAGGATGCGCTGGCCCAGCGGCTGGCGAAGGATCTCCAGCTTCTCCATCAGCAGGATGAGGATGGGCAGCGCCGTCACCGCGCAGGACATGCCCACGCCCAGCACGAACTGCCAGGTCTCGGCCTTCGCCCCCATCCAGCCACCGCCGAGCAGGCCCAGGCCCACGAGACTGCCCGCGATCAGCGGCGTGCCCAGCGCCAGACCGGCCGTGATGCCACTCTCCACGCGATGGATCCAGGCCTTCTTCAGATCCAGCTCGATGCCGGCGATCCACACGAAGAGCATCACCGCCCACCAGGCCACGCCGTTGAGGGACTGCACCACCGGCGCACTGAACACGAACTGGTAGTAGTCCGGAAACGCGCGGCCCAGCACGCCCGGCCCGAGCACGATGCCCGTGAGGATCTGGACGACGACCAGCGGGGCCCAGTAGTCGGTGCGCCCCAGCCGCCAGATCAGGTAGGGCACCGTGAAGATGATCGTCATCGCGATCAGGAAGACTTCGGTCGTGTTCATCGGCGCATGATGCCCGCCCCGCCCCGCCCGGCGCAGCAGGGCTCACCCGGAGGCCATGCATCTTGAAACCCGATGAAACCGGGCGCGCCAGTCCGCTAGTGCAGGTCGTCCCAGGCCGGCACCAGGGAGATCACGGCCAGCAGCACGGCGATGGGGATGGTGAAGCCGTAGCCGATGGCCTTGAAGCCGTAGGCCCCCGAGACGCCGCCCACGAGAAAGGCCGCCAGCAGGCCGCCGAGCACCTTGAGGCGGTCGCGGTCCGCACGGACGGGGTTGGGCAGCGCGGGGTCGGCATTCCAGTACACGAGCTTGCCGAGCTCGATGCCGAGGTCCGTCACGATGCCCGTCATGTGCGTCGTGCGGATGACCGCGCCGGACAGCTTGGTCACGACCGCGTTCTGCAGGCCCATGATGAAGCACAGCAGGATCACGGTGAAGGGCAGCAGCAGGCCCTCAAAGGCGGCCAGGCGCGCGCCCAGGAGGCCGAAGCCCAGGATGAGCACCGACTCCAGCAGCAGCGGCAGGGCATATTCGCTGGCCAGGGCCCGTCGCCGCGCAAAGTTGACGAGGATGCCGCTGCACATCGCCCCCAGCAGGAAGGACAGCACGCCGATGACGCCGTCCACGACCAGGTCCAGCTGCCCCAGCGCCAGGTTGTCCGCCACCGCGGACACGATGCCCGTGACGTGCGAGGTGTACTGACGCACCGCGAGATAGCCCCCGGCGTTGATGGCCCCCGCGACCAGGGCCAGCAGCCAGCCCAGCTGGCGGTTGGCGGCAACGGTGCGGTGGCGCCCGATCAGGAATCTGGCGTAGTGGGTGGGCATGCGCGAGGCGTTCGAAAGGGGGCGTGCAGACCGCATTTGACCACTGACGCGCCAGGCGTCGTCGCCAGGCGCCCGGCCGTCACGGCTTCGGCGCCGGCCGCGACTGGGTCCGTTTCAGGTCGGCGTGCTGCGCCTCGCGCAACTGCCGGGCGTAGGCACCCCACTCCGACACGTAGCGGTCGAAGTCCGCCAGGCTGAGCCTGAGCACGCTGAAGGTCGACGCCCCCTTGCCCAGCAGCACCTCCACGCCCGACCGGCAATGCCGGTGGCCCGGCAGGTCCTGCTGGTAGCTGACGACGGGATAGGCGGCGGGCCAGCACTTGCTGACGCTGTTGGGGGAGCTCCAGTCCTTCAGCGCCGCCCAGTGCAGCTCGTGGAGGCCGCCCTCGCTGGGCAGGGCCGGGCCGTACTTCTGGACCATCTCGGCCCGCGCGGCCGACACCGCCCTCGGCTTGTCCAGCGTCTCTTCGCGGGCAATCACCAGGGCCTTGCCCGTGAGTGGCCCGAAGCCGATGCCGATGGCGGCCTGGCGCTCGCCCTGCGGGCTCCGCCGGACGTAGAAGACCTCGGCGACATGCGCCGGCATGCCCGCCGCCGCTGGCAATGTCTTGCGACTGAGCAGCACATAGCCGAGCGCGCGGGTGATGCTGTCGACCTCGTCGGCGGACTGCCCCACTGCCAGGCCCAGGGTCTCCAGCGTGCGAGGCGCGGCCTGCGCCCCGGCCAGCCCCGGAGACGCGGCAAACAAGCAGGCAAGCACGACGGCAGCAGCGGACGGATGGCGCATGGAGGACCCCAAACTGGTGGCAAGCCATGGCTGCGGATGGCCATGTCGCGCCGATTGTGGGCACACTCGCGAAGCACCATCGGCCCTTGTTGTAAGGGCCTGTATCCGTTCTCAAAGCCGCGGCCGGATCCGCCGCCCCGGCCAATCAGGGCAGGCGCATCAGCCCCACGTCCGCCCGCCCGCTGGCGGCGGTGATAAGCCCCAGCACGCGGGTGTGCTCGCCCGTCACCAGGTCCCAGCGCAGGCGCCAGGCCCAGTTGCCGCCAAGGATGCCCGGCACGTTCATGCGGTGCTCGCCACCCAGGCCCAGCACATCCTGCATGGGGAAGACGGCCATAGTGGCGACGGAGTTGCAGCAGGCACGGATCATGGCCCAGTGCACGTCGTGCTCGCCGCAGGCCAGGTAGGCGCCGGCGAAGGCGCGCTCGCGGGCGCTGGCGTTGCGCCACCAGCCCAGCACGGTGTCGTTGTCGTGCGTGCCGGTGTAGGCCACGGCGGCGCGCGGCCACATCTGCGGCAGGAACTCGTGCGTGCCGTCGCCGCCGAAGCCGAACTGCAGGATCTTCATGCCGGGGAAGCCGCAGGCGTCGCGCAGCTGGTGCACATCCTCGGTGATGAAGCCCAGGTCCTCGGCCACGATGGGCAGCGGGCCCAGGGCCTGCTCGATGGCATCGAACAAGGCCTGGCCGGGGCCGGTGCGCCACACGCCCTGCTTGGCGTCGGGGCTGCTGCCGGGGATCTCGTAGTAGCCGGCGAAGCCGCGGAAGTGGTCGATGCGGAAGACGTCGGCACTGCTCAGCGCGCGACGCACGCGGGCCGTCCACCAGGCATAGCCTTCGGCGGCCATGCGGTCCCAGCGGTACAGCGGATTGCCCCAGCGCTGGCCCTCGGCGGAGAGCGCATCGGGCGGCACGCCGGCCACGGTGACGGTCTGGAACTGCGCGTCAAGGTCGTAGAGGTCCGGGCGGGCCCAGCAGTCGGCGCTGTCGTGGGCGACGAAGATGGGCAGGTCGCCCATGATGCGCACGCCGCGCTCGTTGGCGTAGCGCTTCAGACCGGCGACCTGCCAGTCGAAGCACCACTGCACGAAGCACCAGAAGGCGATCTCGGCGGCGTGCTCACGGCGTGCGGCGGCGAGGGCCGCGGTTTCACGGCGTGCCAGGTCTTGCGGCCACAGCCACCAGGGCTGACCGCCGCGCGGGCTGCGGATGGCCATGAAGAGCGCGTAGTCGTCCAGCCAGTCGGCCTGTGCGGCGCACCAGGCCGCGAACTCGGCCCGCTCGGCCGCCGTCGCCTTCGCCCGGAAGCCGGCCTCGGCGAGGCGCAGTTGCTGTTCACGCCAGGGCAGCACGCGGCCGTAGTCGACGCGCGCGGCGTCGAAGCCTTCGGGCGGCAGCTGCGGCGCACTCGTCCAGCCCTTCTCGACCAAGGGCTCGAAGGCCACCATCCAGGGGCTGCCGGCAAAGGCCGAGACGCCCTGGTAGGGGCTGTCACCCGGGCCGATGGGCGTCGAGGGCAGCCATTGCCACAGCCCCTGGCCGGCGGACTGCAGCCAGTCCACATAGCGGTAGGCATCGGGGCCGAAGTCGCCCATGCCGTGCGGGCCGGGCAGCGAGGTGATGTGCAGCAGCACACCGGCGAGGCGTTGGTTCAGGTCCATGCGCGCAAGTCTCGTACAAATGGGAGGGAAATGGAGGGTGAGGCGCTCACCGGCTCAGGGCGCCTGTGACTGCAGCAGCCAGACGCTGTGCGCCGGCACCTCGAGGGCGAGATCCAGGGACAGCGCCTGCACCGCGGGGCGGCCGTCGGCCTGGCTGCTGTCGAGCAGCAGACGCCAGTGCGTGCCGCGGCACTCGGCCGGCGCCTGGAAACGCAGTGGCTGCGGCTCCGGGTTGAAGAGCAGCGCCAGCGGCGGGGACTCGCCAGCCGGCAGGGAGGAGATCACGCAGGCCAGGGCCTGCTCGTGGCCGAGGTGCCAGTCCTGCACCTGCATCTCGTGACCGTGCGGCGAGAACCAGCGCAGCTGCGCATCCCCCGGCTGGGCGCAGGCGCCCTGCCCGGCCGACACGAACCAGCGCTCGTGCCGCAGCAGCGGCTGCGCGCGGCGCAGGGCGCTCACGCGGGCCACGAAGGCCTGCAGCGCGGCGCTGTCGTGGTGCCAGTCCAGCCAGCCCAGCGGGTTGTCCTGGCAGTAGGCGTTGTTGTTGCCCTGCTGCGTGTTGGCCAGCTCGTCGCCCGCATTGAGCATGGGCGTGCCCTGGGCCAGCAGCAGCGTGGCCAGCATGGCGCGGCGCAGGCGCTCGCGCGTGGCCTGCACGTCGGCAGGGGCCCCCTCGCCCTCATGGCCGAAATGGTGGGCCAGCTCGCCGTCGCGGCCGTCGCGGTTGTCCTCGCCGTTGGCCTGGTTGTGCTTGCCGCTGTAGCTCAGCAGGTCGTGCAGGGTGTAGCCGTCATGCACGGCGATGAAGTTGACCGAGGCCGTGGGCAGGCGCTGCGCATGGTGGAACACATCGCTCGACGCGCTGAAGCGGCGGGCGAACTCGCCGCGGCTGATGGCGTGCCCCAGGCGCGGCTGCGTGGCCGCCGGGCCGATCCAGTAGCCGCGCACGGCGTCGCGGAACTTGTCGTTCCACTCCATGAAGCGACCGGGGAAGCGGCCCAGCTGGTAGCCGTCATAGCCCGCATCCCAGGGCTCGGCGATCAGGTGGACGCCCGCCAGCACCGGGTCCTGGCGAAGCGCCGTGAAGAAGGCGGCGTGCGGATCGAAGCCATGCGCGACGCGCCCCAGCACCGGCGCGAGGTCGAAGCGGAAGCCGTCCACGCCCATCTCCTGCACCCAGAAGCGCAGCGAATCGAGCACGAACTGCGCCACGCGCGGATGCTGCGCATTCAGGGTGTTGCCGCAGCCCGTGAGGTTCTCGGCGCGGCTCGCGTCGTCGGGCACGTGGCGGTAGTAGCTGCGGTTGTCCAGCCCGCGCCACGAGAGCGTCGGACCGAACTCGTTGCCCTCCGGCGTGTGGTTGTAGACGACGTCCAGCACCACCTCCAGCCCCGCGGCATGCAGGGCTTCGACCATGGCGCGGAACTCCGCCGCCACCCGGGCCGGATCATGGCGCACCGCGCTGCTGGCCAGGCGCGGATCCGGCGCGAAGAAGCCCAGCGTGTTGTAGCCCCAGTAGTTGTGCAGGCCCTTGTCGCCCAGGTGCGGCTCGTCGATGGCGTAGTGCACCGGCAGCAGCGAGAGCGTGCTCACCCCCAGGCGCTGGAAATGGGCGATGGCCGCCGGATGCGCCAGCGCCGCGTAGCTGCCGCGCAGGGCTTCGGGGATGTCGGGGTGCTGCGCCGAGAAGCCCTTCACATGGACCTCGTACAGCAGCAGATCGGCGGCCGCGTGCCGCGGCGCGGAGGCCCGCGGGCTCGGCTGCAGCGCCGGCGCCGCCACGCGGGCCTTCAGCGCGTGCAGGGCGTTGTCCCGCACATCCAGGCTGCGTGCGCCGTCCGGATGGCCCAGCTCGTAGCCGTGGTGCTCGGCGCGCCAGGCGAAGCGACCGACGATCTCGCGGGCGTAGGGGTCGAGCAGCAGCTTGTGCGCATTGAAGCGGTGCCCCCGCTCGGGCGCATACGGCCCGTGCGCCCGCAAGCCGTAGACAAGACCTGGCCCCACGCCGGGCAGGAAGCCATGGAAGACGCCGTCGTGCGGGCCGTGCAGACGGTAGCGACGCAACTCGCGCTGGCCGTCGGCATCGAACACGCACAGCTCGAGGGCCTCGGCATGCTCGGAGAACACGGCGACGTTGACGCCGCCGTCGCGGGCCTGGGTGCCCAGGGGCTCGGTGCGGCCCGGCAGCAGCGGGTCCGGCAGGGACAGGAAGGCGTCAGGCATGGTCGTCGGACTCGGGCACTAGAAACAGGGTGGCCAGCGGCGGCAGGTGCAGGCGCAGCGCGCCGCCGGACTCGGCCAGCAGCGCGGCCGCATTGCCGTCGTTGCTGCCGCCGTAGTGGGTCGAATCGGTGTTCAGGCGCTCGCGCCAGCGGCTGCCCTGCAGCGCCGGCGGGAGCGGGATGGCGTAGCCGGGACGCGGCACCGGCGTGAAGTTGCAGACCACCAGCGTCCGCTCGCCGCCCGGCTCCTGGCGCAGCCACGCGAAGACGGAATGGTCGCGGTCCTCGCTCACCAGCCACTGGAAGCCCGCGGCCTCGCAGTCCTGGCGGTGCAGGCTCGGGCGCTCGCGGTAGAGGCGGTTGAGGTCGCGGATGAGCACCTGCACGCCCGCGTGGGCCGGCGCGTCGAGCAGCGCCCAGGGCAGCTCGCCGTCGTGGTTCCACTCGGTGTCCTGGGCGAACTCCTGGCCCATGAACAGCAGCTTCTTGCCCGGGTGGCCCCACATGAAGCCGTAGTAGGCGCGCAGGTTGGCGAAGCGCTGCCAGGGGTCGCCGGGCATCTTGCCCAGCATCGAGCCCTTGCCATGCACCACCTCGTCATGCGAGATCGGCAGCACGAAGTTCTCGCTGAAGGCATACACGAGGCCGAAGCTCATCTTCTCGTGGTGCCACTTGCGATGGATGGGGTCCTCGTGCATGTAGCGCAGGGTGTCGTTCATCCAGCCCATGTTCCATTTGTAGTGGAAGCCCAGGCCGCCGGCCGAGGTGGGCGCACTGACGCCGGGAAAGCTGGTCGATTCCTCCGCCACGGTGATGCCGCCGGGCGCCTCGGCGCCGATCACCTCGTTCATGCGGCGCAGGAAGGCGATGGCCTCGAGGTTCTCGCGGCCGCCGTGCACATTGGGCACCCACTCGCCGGGCGGGCGGGAGTAGTCGCGGTAGAGCATGGAGGCCACGGCGTCCACGCGCAGGCCGTCCACGCCCCACTGCTCCAGCCAGTACAGCGCATTGCCGACCAGAAACTGCTGGGTCTCGAGGCGGCCGAAGTGGTAGATCAGCGTGTTCCAGTCGCGGTGGAAGCCCTCACGCGGGTCGGCGTACTCGTAGAGGTGCGTGCCGTCGAACTGCACGAGCCCGTGGGCATCCGCCGGGAAATGCGCCGGCACCCAGTCCAGCAGCACGCCCAGCCCCTGCGCATGGCAGGCGGCCACGAAGCGCGCCAGGCCGCGCGGGTCGCCCAGGCGCGCGGTGGGCGCGTAGAGGCCCAGGGTCTGGTAGCCCCAGGAGCCGTCGAAGGGATGCTCGGCGATGGGCAGCAGCTCGATGTGCGTGAACCCCAGCCCCGCGGCATAGCCCGGCAGCGTGGCGGCCAGGGTGTCCCAGTCCACGAAGTCCGAGGCGCCCCCGCCCGGCGGACGGCGCCAGGACGGCGCATGGACCTCGTAGATGCTGATCGGGGCATCACGCCGGTTCACCGGGCGGCGGTCCACGGGCAGGCGCATCTGAGGCGGCTCGGGGCAGACGACGCTGGCGGTGTCCGGCCGGAACTGGGCCTGGCGGGCGTAGGGATCGGCCTTGCGCAAGACCTGACCCTCGGCGCCCAGGATCTCGAACTGGTAGAGGTCTCCCGCCTGCACCGCCGGGATGAACAGCTCCCACACGCCGGCCTCGTGGCGCCGCCGCATGGGATGGCGCCGTCCGTCCCACTGGTTGAAGCCCCCCACCACGCTGACCCGGCGCGCATTCGGCGCCCAGACGGCGAAGCGCGTGCCGGCCACACCGTCCACGCGCGCCAGGTGCGCGCCCAGCACCCGCCAAGGCCGCAGATGACGCCCTGCCGAGAGCGGCTCCAGGTCCTCCGAAGCGAGCTGCGGGCCGAAGGCGTAGGGATCGTCCATCACCTGCCACGGACCGTCCGGCGACCACTGCACCGAGAGCCGGTAGGCGAAGGCCTTGCGGCGGCGCGGGACGATGACCTCGAAGAACAGGCCCGGCTCGCGCACCTCCATCCGGCACAGCGCGCGGCCGGAGCCGGCATCCAGCACCTGCACGGCCTGTGCGCCCGGCAGGCAGGCGCGCAGCCACAGCCGCCCCTCGGCGTCCGCGTGCTGCCCCAGCACGGCGAAGGGGTCGCCATGCCGGGCTTGCGCCAGGGCCTGCCAGGTGCCGTCGTCGAGCATGCCGCCGCTCGCCACGCCGCGCGTCAGGCCTTCAGCGAGGCGGGCGACCACACCCGCTCGACGTACTCGGCGATGGTGCGGTCCGACGAGAACCAGCCCATGCCCGCCACGTTGCGCACGGTCTGCTCGCCCCAGGCCTGCGGGTCACGGTAGACCGCATCGACCTTCAGCTGCGTGGCCACGTAGTCGGTGAAGTCGGCCATCAACAGGTAGGGATCGGCGCCCAGCAGCTTGTCGACCAGCGGCTTGTAGCGCGCCGTGTCACCGCCGCAGAAGTCACCGTCCGCGATGGCGCGGATCACGGCCTGCAGCTGGCGGTTCTGCTCGACGTACAGGCGCGGGTCGTAGCCCAGGCTCTTGAGACCGGCCACGGCCTCGGTGCGCAGGCCGAAGACGAACATCTGGTCCACGCCCATGTGCTCGGCCATCTCGATGTTGGCGCCGTCCCAGGTGCCGATCGTCAGCGCACCGTTGAGGGCGAACTTCATGTTGCCGGTGCCCGAGGCCTCGGTGCCCGCGGTGGAAATCTGTTCCGAGAGGTCCGCCGCCGGGATGATGGTCTCGGCCAGCGAGACGCCGTAGTTGGGCAGGAAGACCAGCTTGAGCCGGTCACCCACGCGCGGGTCGCTGTTGACCACCCGGCCGATGTCGTGGGCCAGCTGGATGATCAGCTTGGCCATGTGATAGGCCGAGGCCGCCTTGCCGGCGATCACGACCGTGCGAGGCACCCAGCCGCGGCCGTCCACCCCGTCCGGATTCGCGACGATGGCCTGGTAGCGGGCGATGACGTGCAGCAGGTTCAGCAGCTGGCGCTTGTACTCGTGGATGCGCTTGATCTGCACATCGAAGAGGCTGTCCACACTGACGGTGAGGCCCAGTTCGCGGCGGATGCGGTCCGCCAGGCGCTGCTTGTTGGCGCGCTTCACGGTGCGGAAGCTGGCGATGAGACCGGCATCCTTGGCATGGGCCGACAGCTGCTGCAGCTGCGACAGGTCCTGGCGCCAGGCGGTGCCGATCTGGCCGTCGATCACCGCGGACAGCGCCGGGTTCGCCTGCTGCAGCCAGCGGCGGGGCGTGACGCCGTTGGTCACGTTGTGGAAGCGATCGGGGAAGATGCGGGCGTAGTCGGCGAAGATGGTCTGCACCATCAGGTCCGAGTGCAGGGCCGCCACGCCGTTGACGCGGTGCGAGGCCACGATGGACAGCGCGGCCATGCGTACGCGGCGCTCGCCGCCGTAGTTGCCACCATTCGTGCCGCCCTCGTCGATCAGCGAGACGCGCGCGGTCAGCCCATCGTCGCCGGGGAAGCGCTGGCGCAGTTCCTGCAGGAAGCGGTGGTTGATCTCGTAGATGATCTCGAGATGGCGCGGCAGCAGGGCCTCGAACATGCGCACGGGCCACGTCTCCAGGGCCTCGGGCATCAGCGTGTGGTTGGTGTACGAGACGGCCTGGCGCGTGAGGGTCCAGGCCTCGTCCCAGGGCAGGCCGTGCTCGTCCAGCAGCAGACGCATCAGCTCGGCCGGGGCCAGCGCGGGGTGCGTGTCGTTGAGATGGATGGCGTTGAGCGTGCCCAGCGTCTGCAGCGGGCGGCCCTCGCGCAGGTGGCGCTCGATGAGGTCCTGCAGCGAGGCGCTGACGAGGAAGGCTTCCTGCTTGAGGCGCAGCTCGCGGCCGGCCTCGGTGGAGTCATCCGGGTACAGCACCCAGTTCAACGCGTCGGCCGCGACCTGGCGGCTCGCGGCATGACTGTAGTCGCCGCGGCAGAAGGCCTGGAAATCGATGGTCTCGGCGGCCTGGGCATGCCACTGGCGCAGGGTCGAGACCCGCTCGCTGTGGTGCGCGGGCACGATGAAGTCATAGGCCTGGGCCACGAGCACCTCGGCCGGCACCCACTGGCGCGACCCGGTGGCATCGACCACGACGCGGCCACCGAAGCCCACGCGGTAGCGCAGCTCGGGGCGCGGCAGCTCCCACGGATTGCCCAGGCGCAGCCAGTCGTCGGGGGACTCGACCTGGCGTCCGTCCTGGATGCCCTGGGCGAACATGCCGTACTGGTAGCGCAGACCGTAGCCGAAGGATGGGAGACCCAGCTCGGCGAAGGAGTCGAGGAAGCAGGCGGCGAGGCGGCCGAGCCCGCCATTGCCCAGCGCGGCATCGGGCTCGCGCTCCAGCACGCCGGAGAGGTCCTGGCCTTGCGCCTGCAGCTGCGCCTGCAGCACGCCATCGAGGCGCAGCGCGGCCAGGGCGTTGCTCAGGGCGCGGCCCATCAGGAATTCCATCGAGAGGTAGTGCACGCGGCGGCAGCCGGCGTCGTCACCGCGCCGCGCATCGGCCGCCTGCGTCTGCGCCCAGCGGCGGGCGAGCAGCTCGCGGCTGGCTGCGGCCGCGGCGCGCATCAGCTCGTCGCGACCGGGCGCGGCGCCGACCAGCGCGCGCTGCTGCAGTTCACGTTGAAGGGCAGCCTCGAAGGCGGCCTGCAGGGGAGTGGAAGCGGATTCGGAGTTCATGGCACCTCGCGCCGTGGAACGGGCCGCGTTGAGAAGCGTGGACAGCATGGGCAATCATCCAGAGAGAGCGCGGCCCGGCGGCCCGCCCTCGGCAGTCGGCCGCCGGACCCCGGTTCGGGCCCCTCGGCACATCGGACACACAGCCCACACGGACCGGACGTGTGAGCGCGACGATGAAAGTATCGCCCAGCTCGCTGATTTTGTGTAGTTTCACTACAGCGGGTTAACCCGAACTGAAAGTTAAGTGCTTGATTTTCAATGGTTGCGTGACCAGCAATCAGGTTCACCCACGTTGTAAGACTACATTTTGAACTGTATATTCTCTACAAACGAGGTCCTCGGCACCGCCCGGACCACCCCATGAGCGAGACAAGCCGACCGGCGCCAGCCGGCTGGCGGAGGTAGACAAGTGGCGAGCGTGTTGCTGCAGTCCGTGGCCAAGGCCTACGGCGAGACCCAAATCCTGCATGGCATCGACCTGGAGATCCGCGACGGCGAGTTCATGGTCTTCGTCGGGCCCTCCGGCTGCGGCAAGTCCACCCTGCTGCGCTCCATTGCCGGCCTGGAGGACATCACCGGCGGCGAGCTGCGCATCGGCGGCCGCCTGGTCAATGACGTGCCGCCGGCCGAGCGCGGCATCGCGATGGTGTTCCAGTCGTATGCGCTCTACCCGCACATGAACCTGTACGACAACATGGCCTTCGGCCTCCAGCTGGCCAAGGTGCCCAAGGCCGAGATCGACACGGCCGTGCGCCATGCCGCGCGCATCCTGCACATCGAGCACCTGCTGGAGCGCAAGCCCAAGGACCTCTCGGGCGGCCAGCGCCAGCGCGTGGCCATCGGCCGCGCCATCGTGCGCAAGCCCGAGGTCTTCCTCTTCGACGAGCCGCTCTCCAACCTCGATGCCGCCTTGCGCGTGCGCATGCGCTATGAGTTCGCGAAGCTGCACGAGGAGCTCAAGACCACCATGGTCTACGTGACGCACGACCAGGTGGAGGCCATGACGCTGGCGGACCGCATCGTGGTGCTGCAGGCCGGCCGCATCGAGCAGGTCGGCACGCCGCTGGAGCTGTACGAGCACCCGCGCAACCTCTTCGTGGCCGGCTTCATCGGCAGCCCCAAGATGAACTTCATCGCCGGCGAGCTGGCCGCGATCGAGGCCGGCCACGCCGATGTGCGTCTCGCCGGCGGCCTGCTCATGCGCACGCTCGTGGATGCGGGCCGCGTCCGCGTGGGCGACAAGGTCACGCTGGGCATCCGCCCCGAGCACATCCGCACCGAGGGCGAGGGCAACCAGCTGCAGACGACGGTCACCTTCGTCGAGTCCCTCGGCGGCACGACCTTCGCCTACTGCCCCTTCCCCGGCATCGAGGAGGCGCTGACCTGCCAGTTCGCCGGACGCAACGGCTGCGACCGCCTGCGCAGCGGGGACCAGCTCCAGCTGCACTTCCCGCCCGAGGCGCTGTACCTGTTCGACGCCGAGGGTCAGGCCTTGCGCCGCCTCGCCGCGCCGGAGCTCGGGGCATGAGGGCCGCCCGCAACGCCGCGGCCGCCCTGGCGCTGCTCGCGAGCGCCCTCGCCCAGGCCGCGCCGACGCCCACGCTGCTCGTCTGGATCAACGGCGACAAGGCCTACAACGGCCTGCAGAAGGTCGGCCACGCCTTCGAGAAGCTCTCGGGCGTGAAGGTCGTCGTCGAGCATCCCGTCGACGCGACGGACAAGTTCCAGCAGGCCGCCGGCGCCGGCAAGGGCCCGGACATCTTCTGCTGGCCCCACGACCGCGTGGGCGAATGGGCCAAGGCCGGCCTGCTCACACCGCTGCGCCCCTCCCCCGCCCTGCGCGCCGAAATCGAGGACACCGCCTGGCGCGCCTTCAGCTACCAGGGCCGGACCTGGGGCTACCCGATCGCCATCGAGACCACCGGCCTCATCTACAACAAGAGCCTGGTGCCCGTGCCACCCAGGACCTTCGACGAGGTGATCCAGCTGGACCGCAAGCTCCAGGGCCAGGGCAAGCGCGCCATCCTGTGGCACTACAACAAGAGCTTCTTCAGCTGGCCCGTGCTGGCCGGCGCCGGCGGGCAGATCTTCGGACGCGATGCGCGCGGGGACTTCGACGCCGGGCAGGTCGGCGTCAACAACGAGGGCGCGCTGGCCGGTGCGCAGATGATCGACCGCCTGGTGCGCGAGGGCCACATGCCCAAGGGCGCCAACTACGCCGAGATGGAAAGCGGCTTCGCCCGCGGCGAGGTGGCGATGATGATCTCCGGCCCCTGGGCCTGGGAGAACGCCCGGCGCGCGCGCATCGACTTCGGCGTGGCGCCCATCCCCGCGGTCAGGCCGGGACAGTACTCCAAGCCCTTCGTGGGCGTGCTGGGCTGCATGATCGCCGCGCCCTCCCGGCAGAAGGACCTGGCCCGCGAGTTCCTGGAGCAGCACCTGCTGCGCCCCGAGGCCCTCAAGGTGCTCGATGCCGACGTGCCCATCGGTGTGCCCGCCAACAAGGCCTTCTATGCCGAGCTCTCGGTCAATCCGCTGATCAAGGCCAGCATGGAGAACGCCCGCCTCGGCGAGCCCATTCCCAACATCCCCGAGGTGGGCCGCTTCTGGACCGCCATGGACGCCGCGCTGGAGGCCATCAGCAATGGTCTGCAGAGCCCGAAGGACGCGCTCGACGGCGCCGCCGCCCGCATGCTCCTGAAGAAGTGAGCCGCCCATGAACGCTTCGCCCTCCCTCGCCCCCTCGCCGCTCGCCGCGGCCTACAGCACCCTGCCGCCCTCGCTCGGGAGCCGCCTCCTCGCCGCCCTGCGCTGGCCCGCCGTGGCCGCCCTGGCGCTGGGCGCGCTGTACCTCGTCTTCTCCATCTACGCCGCGGGCCAGACCGCCTGGGCGGCCGGCGCACTCGCGCTGTTCGGCGGCGCCTTCTACGCCTACCTGCGGGCGGGATTCGCCTGGCGCTACCTCTTCCCCGGCGTGGCCGGCATGGCCGTGTTCATCGCCTTTCCGCTGCTCTACACGGCGCAGATCGGCTTCACCAACTACTCGTCGGCTCACCTGCTGAGCCAGGAACGCGTGCGGGCCTATCTGCTGGACCAGCACGACGTGATCGAGGCGGGCGCCATGGGCTTCAGCCTGCACGCCGACGGGCCGGAGTTCCGCGTCGTGCTCAACGAGGCCGGCACGGCGCAGCCGCGCTATGTATCCCCGCCGCTGGCGCTCAAGAAGACGCGCGAGCCGCTGAAGGTCACGATGCTCGCGGCCCGGGAGGAGCACCTGCCGCTGCAAAGCGCACTGCAGCCCGCGCTGCCGCTGCGCGAGCTCGTGCAGCACCGCGAGGCGCTCGCACAACTGCAGCTGCTGCTGCCCGATCGCAGCGGCCCCGAGGCGCAGCTGCGCTACCTGGGCCTGCGCGAGTACGGCCCCGTCTCGCCGCACTACGTGGAGCAGCCCGACGGCAGCCTGCTGCGCGCGGCGGACGGCCAGCGCTTCGCGCCGGACGGCAAGCTCGGTTACTACCGCAGCCAGGACGGCGCCGGCGGCGAGATCCTGCAGCCCGGCTACAAGGTCCTCGTGGGCCTGCAGAACTACAGCCGCATGCTCTTCGATGCCGAGTTCCGCGGCCCCTTTGTCAGCATCTTCATCTGGACGGTGCTGTTCTCGCTGGCCACCGTGGCGGGCGCCACCTTCATCGGCATGTTCCTGGCCGTGCTGCTGAACTGGGAGGACCTCAAGGGCCGCACCGCCTACCGCACCCTGCTCTTCCTGCCCTACGCGGTGCCGGGCTTCATCTCCATCCTCGTCTTCAAGGGCCTGTTCAACCAGAACTTCGGCGAGATCAACGCCATCCTCGACGCCCTCTTCGGCGTGAAGCCCGCCTGGTTCGCCGACCCGCTGCTGGCCAAGGTGATGCTGCTGATCGTGAACATCTGGCTGGGCTACCCCTACATCATGATCCTGTGCTCGGGCCTGCTGAAGGCGATCCCGGCGGACCTGTACGAGGCCTCGGCCATCGTGGGCGCGGGGCCATGGACCAACTTCTGGCGCATCACCGCGCCGCTGATCGTGAAGCCGCTGTCGCCCCTGCTCATCAGCGCCTTCGCCTTCAACTTCAACAACTTCGTGCTGATCGCCCTGCTGACCGACGGCCGGCCGGACTTCCTCTCGACCAAGCTGCCGGCCGGGCAGACGGACATCCTCGTGTCCTACACCTACCGCATCGCCTTCCGCGACTCGGGCTCGGACTTCGGCCTCGCGGCGGCGATCTCCACGCTGATCTTCTTCCTGGTGGCGGCGATGTCGCTGCTGAACCTCCGTCTCATGCGCAAGGCACAGAGCTAAGGACACCCCATGGCCATCGTTCGAGGCAAGCAAGCCCGCTGGCGCGTCGGCGCCGCCCATGCCCTGCTGTGGGTGTTCCTGGCATTGACGCTGTTCCCGCTGCTGGCGGTGGTGTCCATCTCGCTGCGGCCCGGCAACTTCGCCACCGGCAGCCTGATTCCCGCCGAGGTCAGCCTGGAGCACTGGAAGCTCGCGCTGGGCATCCCCTACCAGGGCCCGGACGGCGCGCTCGTGCAGCCGCCCTTCCCCGTGCTCACCTGGCTGTGGAACTCGATCAAGGTCGCGACGATCTCGGCCTTCGCCATCGTGGCCATCTCCACCACCGCGGCCTATGCCTTCGCGCGCCTGAGGTTCCCCTTCAAGACAGGCATCCTGAACAGCATGCTGCTGCTGCAGATGTTCCCGCCGGTGCTGGCCCTGGTGGCGCTCTATGCCATCTTCGAGACCATCGGCACGCAGGTGCCGGTGCTGGGCCTCGAGACGCACGCCGGCCTGGTGCTGGCCTACCTCGGCGGCGTGGCCACGCACATCTGGACGATCAAGGGCTACTTCGAGACCATCCCGAGCGAGATCGAGGAGAACGCCAAGGTCGATGGTGCCTCGCACTGGCAGGCCTTCCGCCGCGTGCTGCTGCCGATGGCCGTGCCCATCCTGATGGTCGTCTTCGTGCTGGCCTTCATCGGGACCATCATCGAGTACCCGGTGGCCTCCGTCCTGCTGCGCGAGGAGGGCAACCTCACGCTGGCCGTGGGCTCGAAGTACTTCCTGCACGACCAGCGTTTCCTGTGGGGCGACTTCGCCGCGGCCGCCGTGCTCTCGGGCCTGCCGATCACGCTCGTGTTCCTGCTGGCGCAGCGCTGGATCGTCTCGGGCCTCACGGCCGGCGGCGTGAAGGGATGAGGCGCGCCCGCCGCCTGCTCGCCGCCGGGCTGCTCGGACTGCTCGGGCTGCCGGCCGTGGCCCGGCCCTGCGCGCCGGCCCCTTTCGGCGACACCGTGCTCTACCTGCGCGGCCCGCTCAACAACTGGGCGGCCCAGGACGAGCAGGCCTTTGAGTACCGCTGCGACGCCTACTACCTCAACCTGCGCGCGCAAGGGCCGCAGGAGTTCAAGGTGGCCGACGAGGACTGGACGCCCGAGCGCACCTGGGGCGCCGACGCCCAGGGTCGCCTGGCACGCGGCGCCGCGGCCCTCGGCAACGTCCGCCTGGATCTGCGCGGGGCCCACACGCTGCGCCTGCGCTTCGAGGCCTCGGGAGCGACGCGACTCGAGCTCGGACCGCTGTCCTTCAAGCCCACGCCGCCTCGCCCGATCACCGACGAAGCTGCCCTGAGCACCCACTTCGACTCTCGCCACGCCGAGTCCAAGACGCCCTTCGGTGCCCAGCCGCAAGGCACCGAGATCCGCTTCGCGCTGGCCAGCACCCGTCCGGGCCTGCTGCGCGCCACGCTCGTGCTGGAGCGGCGCCATCTGAGCGGCAACCAGGAGCAGCTGAGCTACGAACCGCTGCAGCGCATCGCCATGACGCCCGAGGGCCACGGTCTCGGCACCGCCTTCAACACCACCGTCCGCTTCGACGAGGTCGGCATCTTCGGCTACTGGTTCGAGCTGGAGACGCAGCAAGGCCGCTACGCCCTGCAGAACAACAGGGACACGGTCCACTGGACGCGTGAGAAGGGCAGCCTGGGCCCGGCGGTGGTCGAGCGCCTGCCGTCGGACGCCCGCCGCATCCGCCGCTACCGGCAGACCATCCATGCACGCGACTTCGCCGTGCCAGCCTGGGCGCATGACGCCGTCTACTACGCCATCTTCCCGGAGCGCTTCAGGAACGGCGACCCGTCCAACGACCCACGCCCCGGCGGCGGGCGCGTGCAGGACCGCTACCAGGGCCACGACGTCGAGCGACACGCCCGCTGGATCGACAAGCCCTACAAGCCCGGCAGCGGTGACGGCTCCGATGCCGTCTACAACAACGACTTCTTCGGCGGCGACCTCGCCGGCATCATCGAGAAGCTCGACGACATCCGCGCGCTCGGGGTCAACACGATCTATCTGACGCCCATCTTCCGCGCGGCCAGCAACCACAAGTACGACACGGCCGACTACACCGAGGTCGACCCGGCCCTCGGCAGCAACGCCGACTTCGAGCGGCTCTGCGCCGAAGCCGCGAAGCGCGGCCTGCGGGTGCTGCCGGACACCTCCCTGAACCACGTCGGCGCCGACTCGCGCTACTTCGACCGCTTCGCCCGCCACACCCCGGCGGAGCGCCCCGGCGCCTTCCGCGGCGGCCGCATCCAGCCGGGCTCGCCCTATGCGGACTGGTTCAGCTTCGACCCCGGCCAGGCCGCGCCGGACCGCCAGTTCAAGGGCTGGGTCGGCGTGACGGACCTGCCGGAGATCGACAAGGGCAGCCGCGCCTTCCGCGACTTCGCCTACGGCCCGGGCGGCGTCATGCAGCAGTGGCTGGACCGCGGCGCGGCCGGTTGGCGCATGGACGTCGCGCCCTGGGTGCCGGATGATTTCTGGCGCGAATGGCGCCGCGCCATCAAGGCGCATCGGCCCGATGCGATCACGATCGCCGAGACCTGGTTCGACGCCAGCAAGTACTTCCTGGGCGACACCTTCGACGGCACGATGAACTACATCTTCCGCAGCGCGGCGCTGGACTTCGCCGCCGGCGGCGATGCGAGGCGGCTGGCCGCGCATCTCGAGTTCATGCGCGAGTCCTACCCCGCGCAGGCCCTGCTGGCCAACATGAACCTGCTCTCCAGCCACGACCAGCCGCGCGCGCTGCACGCCCTGGGCGAGCGCGAAGACAGCCCCGCCAGCGCCCGCCGGCTGGCGCGGCAACGCCTGCGCCTGGCCTGGCTGCTGCAGGTGACGGCGCCCGGCGCGCCGAGCCTCTACTACGGTGACGAGGTGGGCGTGAGCGGCGGCGACGATCCCTTCAACCGGGCCCCCTACCCGTGGGCGGACGCGGGCGGCGCGCCCGACGAAGCCCTGCGCGCCGACTGGCGCCGCCTCGCGGCCCTGCGCCAGCAGCATCCCGTGCTGCGCCACGGCCTGCCGGACGCCCCGCTTGTCGCCACGGCACAGCTGCTCGCCCTGCCCCGCCGCCTGGGCGACGCCCGGGCGCTGACGGTGCTCAGCAATGCGCCCGGCGTCACCCGCGCCAGCCTCCCCCTGGGCCCCGAATGGCCCGTCCGCTGGCGCGACGCCCTCAGCGGCGAACGCTTCGTGGCCGATCAGGGCCGCCTGCTCCTGCCCCTGCCCGCCCTCGGCGGGCGCCTCCTGGTGAACGAATGACGCCTGCCTCTCCCCGTCCTGCGCCTCCGCGCGACTTCGGCCAGACCGGCCTGCAGGTCAGCGCGCTGGGCTTTGGCGCCATGCACCTCAACGACGAGCGCACCAGTGATGCCGAGGCCGGCGCCCTGCTCAACGCCGTGCTGGACCTGGGCGTCACGCTCATCGACACGGCGCGCTCCTACGGCCTGTCCGAGGCGCGCATCGGCCGCCATCTCGCGCACCGTCGCCAGGAGTTCCTGCTGTCCACCAAGCTGGGCTATGGCGTGGACGGCGTGCCGGACTGGACCCACGACTGCATCGTCCAGGGCGTGGAGCGCGCCCTGCGGCTGATGCGCACGGACGTCATCGACATCGCGCACCTGCATTCCTGCCCGCTGGAGACGCTGCAGCGTGGCGACGTGGTCCGGGCTCTGGACGACTGCCGCCGCGCCGGCAAGATCCGCGTCGCGGCCTACTCGGGCGAGAACGCCGAGCTGGACCTCGCCCTGGCCGATCCGGTGTTCGGCGCCGTGCAGACCTCGGTGAGCGTCTGCGACCAGGCCAATGTGCCGGACCGTCTGGACCGGGCTCGGGCGCGTGGCGTGGGCGTGATCGCCAAGCGGCCGCTGGCCGGCGCCATCTGGCGGCATGCGCAGCGGCCGGACGACTTTGCCGAGGGGCAGTACTGGGACCGCTGGCGGGCCCTGGATCTGGAGGCCCTGAGGCAAGACCTGGCCCCCGACATGGCCCCGGATGAGATGGCCTTGCGCTTCGTGGCCTGGCTGCCGGGGGTGAGCAGCGTCATCGCTGGCAGCCGGCGCCTTGAGAACGTCCAGCGCAACCTCGCCGCCGTGGCCCGCGGGCCCTTGCCGGCGCCGCTGCAGCAGGCGCTGCTGGCGCGATTCGTGCCGCACGCGGCGCAGTGGCACGGCGTGATCTGAGGGCGCGCGCCTCAGCCGATGTCTCGTCCCATGGCGCCCATGCCGCTGCGCGCGGCTGCCCGGTCTGCGGCATGGTGGGATGGCACGTGCAGGGCCGTGAGGTGCAGCCCCCAGCACACTGCCAGCGATTCCAGCAGCTGCGCCTCGCCCAGCAGCGCATCCGGCAGCAGCGCCACCGAGCGGCTCACGTGGACCTGGTAGAACGTATCGACCAGCCCGGGAATCTCGCTCGGGGCCGTTGCCACCTGCAGCTCCTCCAGCGTGAAGCGCATCTGCTGAGCCAGCCAGGCCAGGCGCTCGGCGCGGCCGCGGTCCAGCCCGGACAGCACCCACGTCACCGTGTACAGACCGCCCTGGACATAAGGAATCTGCCCCGCGGTGTCCGCCAGCGACGCCCACCGCGAAGACACCAGCTCATGCAAGGCGTCCCGCTCGTCCTCTCGCAGGCGACGCAGGTCGGGTTCAAAGGGCTCGTCAGTCATCGCAGTCACGAAGCAATTGAATTGTGAAGCCGGCCCACTTGGCGGGGCAGGCGGCTCGATG
>NZ_JASVDS010000007.1 GCF_030285365.1 Roseateles subflavus
GATGTCCGCGTAATGGCTGCCCAGCACGCCCCCGGTCAGGTCCCCCAGGTAGCCCGCACCGATCGCCTCGATCAGCCCCAGCACGATCCCGCCCAGCATGGCGCCGGCCAGGTTGCCGATGCCCCCGAGCACCGCCGCCGTGAAGGCCTTCAGCCCTGGCATGAAGCCCATCGAGTGCTGCACCGTGCCGTAGTTCGCCGCCCACATCAGGCCGGCCACCGCCGCCAGTGCCGCACCGATCACGAAGGTCGCCGAGATCACGAAGTCCGGCTTCACCCCCATCAGCCCCGCCACGCGCGGGTTCTCCGCCGTGGCGCGCATCGCGCGGCCCAGCTTCGTGTGGTTCACCAGGTACATCAGCGCCGCCAGGATCACCACCGTCAGCACCAGGATCAGCACCTGCGTCACCGTGATCACCGGCCCGCCCAGATTGAACGGCTCGGTGGGCAGCAGCAGCGGGAACGGCTTCGGGTTCGGCTTCCACACGATCATCGCCAGCGTCTGCAGCAGCAGCGACATCCCCATCGCCGTGATCAGCGGCGCCAGGCGCGGCGCGCTGCGCAAGGGGCGGTAGGCGATCTTCTCGATCGTGAAGTTCAGCAGCGAGCAGACGACGATGGCGCACATCAGGCCAATCCCCATCAGCGCCCAGCCCGGCAGGCCGGAATCGGCCAGCGCCGTGGCCACCGTCCAGCTCACCAGAGCCCCGACCATCAGGATCTCGCCGTGAGCGAAGTTGATGAGGTTGATGATGCCGTACACCATGGTGTAGCCCAGTGCCACGAGCGCATACATGCTCCCGAGCACGAGGCCGTTGATGATCTGTTGGACCAGGATTTCCATCAATGACTCCACTTCCCTGCCGCCTCGACGAGGCAGCGTCCGGACTAGGAAAAGACTGCTTCCACGGCCCCCGGGCCCGCGGCACCGCAGCGCCAAGAAAAAAGCCCGCGACCTTCAGAGCAGCGGGCTGGGGTGCCAGGGGGACTCAGCATATGGGCGCGGATTTTAGGAGTGCGCCACCGACGCCACCCGCTGGGGATAACCCGCTGGCGCCGGGCCCGAAAACCACGCGCGGGGGTCAGGTCTCGCCGCGTCCCGAGCGGTCAGGGGTCCGATCACCGGCGGGGTCGGCGGCCTCGGCATTGAGCCGGCGCAGCTCGGCCAGGCGGTCGCCGATGCGGATCTCGAGCCCGCGCGGCACGGGCTCGTAGAAGCGCTGGTCTTCCAGCCCGTCGGGAAGGTACTGCTCCCCGGCCACGAAGGCGCCCGGGAAGTCATGCGCGTAGCGGTACTCATGCCCATAGCCCAGGTCCTTCATCAAGCGGGTCGGCGCGTTGCGCAGATGCAGGGGCACGGGCCGGCTGGCGTCCTGCTTGACCAGGGCCCGCGCGGCTTTGTAGGCGGTGTACACCGCATTGGACTTGGGCGCAATGGCCAGGTAGACCACCGCCTGCGCCAGCGTGAGCTCGCCTTCGGGGGAACCGAGGCGCTCGTAGGTGTCCGCCGCGTCCAGGCAGATCCGCAGGGCGCGCGGATCGGCCAGGCCAATGTCTTCGCTGGCCATGCGGATCAGGCGGCGGGAGATGTAGCGGGCATCGACACCGCCGTCGAGCATGCGGCAGAACCAGTACAGCGCGCCGTCCGGGTCCGAGCCGCGCACCGACTTGTGCAGCGCGGAGATGACGTCGTAGAACTGCTCACCGCCCTTGTCGTAGCGGCGCAGCTGCTCGCCCAGGGCGCGCTCGAGCTGCGTCTCGTCGATGCTGGACAGCCCGGGCGGTGCCAGCTGCGCGGCCGTCTCCACGGCATTCAGCAGGCGTCGCGCGTCGCCGTCGGCATAGGCCACCAGGCGCTTCGCCGCGGCTTGCGTGAACGGCGGGCAGCCCAGCGCCGCCTCGCCGCGACGCACCAGCGCGAGCAGGTCCTCCTCGTCCAGGGACTTGAGGACATGCACGCTGGCCCGGGAGAGCAGCGCCGAGTTGACCTCGAAGGACGGGTTCTCGGTGGTGGCGCCGATGAAGGTGAAGAGGCCCGACTCGACATGCGGCAGGAAGGCGTCCTGCTGGGACTTGTTGAAGCGATGCACCTCGTCCACGAAGACGATGGTGCGCCGCCCCTGCGCCGCCGCGACCTGTGCGCGTTCGACGGCCTCGCGGATCTCCTTCACGCCGCCCAGCACCGCGGAGATGCTGATGAACTGCGCATCGAAAGCCAGGGCCAGCAGCCGCGCCAGCGTGGTCTTGCCCACGCCGGGCGGCCCCCACAGGATCATGGAATGCAGGCGGCCGGTCTCGAAGGCCACGCGCAGCGGCATGCCCTCGCCCAGCAGCTGCCGCTGGCCGATGACCTCGTCCAGGTGGCGCGGACGCAGGCGCTCGGGCAGGGGCTGGTAGGCCGGCGCCTTGGCGCTGCCGGCGGGACGGGAAGGCGCCTGCGGGGCCGGGGCGGGCTCGTCGCCGAACAGGGATGCGTTCTCTGACATGGGGCGCTCAGCGCGTAGGCGTCACTGCTCCAGCAGGTCCACGCCCTTGGGGACCTCGAAGCGGAAGCGGTCGGCACCGATCGCCACATTGGTCTGCAGCTGGCTGAGCTGCATCAGCGAGCGCTGGCCGAAGGCGTCCAGCACCTCCAGCGCCGCCAGCTCGCGGCCCTTGAAGCCGACGCGCAGCTGCTGGATGTTGCCCTCCGCCTGACGCGGCAGCGCGAGCACCCACTCGAGGCCGCCCTCTGCGGGCTGGGCCTTGAGCTCGAAGTCCTTCTCGATGTTGCCGCCGGCCAGCAGGGCCGCGGGCGTGCCCGCCAGCGCCTGGCCGATGCGGCGCGAGCTGGCCTGGTTCAGGTCGGCATCGAAGGTCCAGACCTTCTGGCCGTCGCCCACGATCAGCTGCTCGAAAGGCTTCTGGTACTGGAAGCGGAACAGATTGGGGCGCTGGAACTCGAAGGTCCCGCTGGAAGTCTTCTTGCGCTTGCCGTCCGGCGCGGTGACCGTCTGGCTGAAGCTGGCGCGGCCGCTCTTCACCTCGCGCACGAAGTCCTTGAGCGACTGCACGGCGTCGGCCTGGGCAAGACCTGACCCCAGCATCAGGGCAGCCGCACACAGCAGGCGGCGGGTGGTGTTCATTCGAAGCATCGTCATTCGTCTCGCCTGGGCACGATCAGTTCGCGGCTGCCGTTGGTGGCCATGGCGCCGACAAGGCCGGACTTCTCCATCTGCTCCAGCAGGCGCGCCGCGCGGTTGTAGCCGATGCGCAGATGGCGCTGCACCAGCGAAATGGAGGCCCGCTTGTGCTGCAGCACCACGGCGACGGCCTGGTCGTACATCGGGTCGGACTCGGCATCGCCGCCCCCGGCCCCGCCGCCTTCGCCGCCCTCGGCCTCCAGCACGCCGCCTTCGAGAATGCCCTCGATGTAGTTCGGCTCACCGCCCTGGGCCTTCAGGTACTCGACCACGCGGTGCACCTCGTCGTCGCTGACGAAGGCACCGTGCACGCGCATCGGCAGGCCGGTGCCCGAGGCCATGTAGAGCATGTCCCCCATGCCCAGCAGCGCCTCGGCGCCCATCTGGTCAAGGATGGTGCGGCTGTCGATCTTGCTGGAGACCTGGAAGGACAGGCGGGTCGGGATGTTGGCCTTGATCAGGCCCGTGATCACGTCCACCGACGGGCGCTGCGTGGCGAGGATCAGGTGGATGCCGGCCGCGCGGGCCTTCTGGGCCAGACGGGCGATCAGCTCCTCGATCTGCTTGCCCACCACCATCATCAGGTCGGCCAGCTCGTCGATCACCACGACAATGAAGGGCAGGCGCTCCAGCGGCTCGGGCTGCTCGGGCGTGAGGCTGAAGGGGTTGTCGATCTTCTCGCCGCGCTCCTTGGCCTCGTCGATCTTCTTGTTGTAGCCGGCGAGGTTGCGCACGCCCAGCTTGGACATGAACTTGTAGCGCCGCTCCATCTCGCCCACGCACCAGTTCAGCGCGTTGCCGGCCTGCTTCATGTCGGTCACGACGGGCGCCAGCAGATGCGGGATGCCCTCGTAGACGCTCATTTCCAGCATCTTCGGGTCGATGAGGATGAGGCGGACATCGCGGGCCTCGGCCTTGTACAGCAGCGAGAGGATCATGGCGTTGATCCCCACGGACTTGCCGGAGCCCGTCGTGCCGGCCACCAGGCAGTGCGGCATCTTGGCGAGGTCGGCCACCACGGGCGCGCCGACGATGTCCTTGCCCAGACCCATGGTGAGCTGGGACTGTGCGTCGGCATAGACCTGCGAGCCGAGGATCTCGGACAGGCGGATGGTCTGGCGCCGCGCATTGGGCAGCTCCAGCGCCATGAAGTTCTTGCCCGGGATCGTCTCGACCACGCGGATGGAGACCAGGCTCAGCGAGCGAGCCAGGTCCTTGGCGAGGTTGACGATCTGCGAGCCCTTCACGCCGGTGGCCGGCTCGATCTCGTAGCGCGTGATCACCGGACCCGGCGAGGCCGCCACCACGCGCACCTCGACGCCGAAGTCGCGCAGCTTCTTCTCGATCATGCGGCTGGTCATCTCCAGCGACTCGGGCGTGACCGTCTCGACGCGCGGCGGGGCGGCGTCCAGCAGATCGACCTGGGGCAGCTTGGTGTCGGCCAGCTCGCTGAACAGCGTGGTCTGGCGCTCCTTGGCCACGCGGGTGGACTGCGGCACCTCGACGACCGGTGCCTCGATCACGATGGGCACATGCTCCTCGACGACCTGCCGCTCGACCTCGGCCACCTGCTCGCGTTCACGCTTGGCCTTCTTGCCGACGCGCTTGTCCTCGGCCACCTCGCGGCGGTCGACGTTGCGCTGACGGAATTCGTCGATGCGGGTGCCCACGAGCTCGGCCAGGCGCATCCAGGAGAACTGCAGAGCCATCGAGCTGCCGGCCAGCAGGGCCACGATCCAGACCAGGCCGGAGCCGGCAAACCCGAGCAGCTTCATGCTCCAGGGCCCCAGCGCATAGCCCAGCACGCCCCCGGCGTGGGCTCCCGGGAGGCGCGCCTCCCAGCCGTAGAGGCGGGTCCATTCCAGGGCGCAGCTGGCGCTCATCAGCAGCAGGACGCCCAGGGCCCACACGGCGCGGCGCTGCCAGACCGGGGTCTCGTCCACCACGGGCTCGGTGCGCAGCACGTCGGCCAGGCCGCTCAGCCAGCGGCGCAGGGCGATCAGCATCAGCCACCAGGCGGAATAGCCGAAACCGAAGAGCAGGAGATCGGAGACCCAGGCGCCGAGTGTGCCGACGCGGTTGCTCACGTGGTCCTTGCTGCCGGCGATGGAAAAGGCCGCGTCCGTGCGGTCATGCGTCAGCAGCGCCAGGAGCACCAGGCACCACAGCAGGCCGCCCAGGATCAGCCACATCGGCGTTCGCAGGGACGTCGCCGCCGGCGCGGGCGCCGGCCGGGCCTTCTTGGACTGGCGCTTGTAGACCTTGTCGGCCGGGGCGGCATCCTCCGCACCCGTGAGGGAACCCAGGGGAAAACTCATCCTGCGATTGTGACCCAGGAAAGCGGCCCTGCCGGCCGCCACCCGGACCCCATCTGCAACAGGATCAGTCGTGCAGGCGTTCCTTGATGACCACGGAGCCGTTCTCCAGCGTCTCGATGACGCCGCGGTCCTCCAGGTCCTTCATGACGCGGCTGACCATCTCGCGCGAGGCGCCGACGACCTTGGCCATGTCCTGGCGGGACACCTTGCCGCGGATGATCTTGATGCCCTTGTCTTCCTCGGCCATGTCCAGCAGGGTGCGGGCCACGCGACCGTAGACGTCCAGCAGGGCGAGCGACTCGATCTGGCGGTCGGCGTTGCGCAGGCGGGCCACAAGGCCGCGCAGGATGCCGTAGGAGAGGCTGCTGCTCTCGGGCAGGCAGCGGGCGAACTCGTTGCGGCCCAGCACGAGCATGTCGGTCTGGACCTCGGCGCGCACCGTGGCGGAATGCGACTCGCCGTCGATCAGGCTCATCTCCCCGACGTAGTCCCCCGCCTGGAGCACGGCCAGGATGACTTCACGACCCCGGTTGTCGGCCGTCAACACGCGGGCCCGGCCGTTCAGCAGAATGAACAGCGCGTTGGACTTGGTGCCCTGCTCCACCACCACCTCACCGCGCTTGAATCGGCGCTTGATCACGCTGTCGGCGATCGACTGCGCCTGGTCAGTCGTCAGCAACGAAAACAAGGGCACGCGACGAATCAGGTCCAGATTGGACAGCATGGCCATGAATGAGCTCCTAAGCTGTGGTCATTGGGGTGGCGTCAGGCTGGCGCCGCTTGACTTCCCTAGAATGGACGCATTGTGCCAATTAAGTCACGCACATTCATAGGGTTTGGCCCGAAACGTAAAACCTTGTCCCCTTGTGTGTCCTGACTGCAACCCCAGCTGAGAAACCATGACCCAAAACACCCGCCACACCCAGCTGCTGATCCTGGGCTCCGGCCCTGCCGGCTTCACCGCCGCCATCTACGCCGCGCGTGCCAATCTCAAGCCCCTGCTGATCACCGGCATGGCCCAGGGCGGCCAGCTGATGACGACCACCGAGGTCGACAACTGGCCCGCTGACGTCATGGGCGTGCAGGGCCCGGAGCTGATGCAGCGCTTCCAGCAGCATGCCGAGCGCTTCCAGACGGAGATCGTGTTCGACCACATCAACGAGGTCGACTTCTCCAAGCGCCCTTTCCTGCTCAAGGGTGACAGCGGCCACTACACCTGCGATGCCCTGATCATCGCCACCGGCGCCTCGGCCAAGTACCTCGGCCTGCCGTCCGAGGAGGCCTTCTCGGGCCGCGGCGTCAGCGCCTGCGCCACCTGCGATGGCTTCTTCTACCGCGGCCAGGAGGTGTGCGTGGTGGGCGGCGGCAACACCGCCGTCGAGGAGGCGCTGTACCTGTCGAACATCGCCAGCAAGGTGCACCTGATCCACCGCCGCGACAAGTTCCGCGCCGAACCCATCCTCGTCGACAAGCTGATGGAGAAGGTCGCAGCCGGCAAGATCGAGCTGCACGTCTTCCAGACGCTGGACGAAGTGCTGGGGGACCAGAGCGGCGTGACCGGCGTGCGCGTGAAGCACGAGAACGGCAGCACCAAGGACATCCCGCTGCACGGCTGCTTCATCGCCATCGGCCACCAGCCCAACACCGGCATCTTCCAGGGGCAACTGGAGATGAAGGACGGCTACCTCGTCACCCGCAGCGGCCTGAACGGCTTCGCCACGATGACGAGCGTGCCGGGCATCTTCGCGGCCGGCGACGTGCAGGACCACGTCTACCGCCAGGCCATCACCAGCGCCGGCACGGGCTGCATGGCCGCCCTGGACGCCCAGCGCTACCTGGAGCAGGCCCAGGGCTGATCGACGCGCCACGCGCATTTTTCCGCATGAACCGGCCGCCCCTGGGCGGCTGTTCCTTTTTCAGCTATACTCTTTGGCTTGCCTGCCGGATGGATCGCCCCTGAAAGCTCACGTCGTGAGTCTTTTGGGTTTAGCAGGCATAGAGCGGTCAATGGGATGCTGCGGCGCGGGAGAAACCGCGCAGTGGCATCTGGTAAAGAAATTCGAACCGGAGAAGCGTCATGGCACGCGTCTGTCAAGTCACGGGCAAGAAGCCCATGGTGGGCAACAATGTTTCCCACGCCAACAACAAAACCAAGCGTCGTTTCCTGCCCAACCTGCAGTACCGTCGTTTCTGGCTGGAAACCGAGAACCGCTGGGTGCGTCTGCGCGTGAGCAATGCCGCTCTGCGTCTGATCGACAAGGTCGGTATCGAACAAGTCGTCGCTGATCTGCGCGCCAAGGGCGAGCTCTGATCTGATCCACTAAGCACCAAGGAGCAACAACATGGCATCCAAAGGCGGACGCGAAAAGATCAAGCTGGAATCCTCTGCCGGCACCGGTCATTTCTACACCACGAACAAGAACAAGAAGACCACGCCCCAAAAGCTGGAATTCATGAAGTTCGACCCCAAGGCCCGCAAGCACGTCCTGTACAAGGAAACCAAGCTGAAGTAATTCAGCCCGGCTTGCAAGCCCATGAAAAAACCCGCCAAGCGCAAGCTGGCGGGTTTTTTTCATTGGGGCCGGGCCCCAGGAGGCAGGCCTCAGCGGGACGCGGCCTTCTTGCCGAACTCGGTGTCGAACCACTTGTCGATCATCGGCTTCTCGTAGCGCAGCGGGTCGCCGTCGTTGTAGCGGGCACTGGTGCCGTGCAGGTAGTTCATGTCGGACAGCGCCGCCTTGCCCGACTTGAGCTCCTTGCCGCCCTCGACCACGGCGAAGGTGAAGTCCATCTGCGGCCACGTCACCTCGCGCAGCACACGGACCTCATCCGGCATGCCACGGCGCATGTCCATCTCACCGGCACGGTTGATTTCCAGCAGATCGATCTTCAGCGTCTGCCCGGCCGGCAGGCGCGCGGCAGCCAGCTTCTGGAAATGCTCGCTCAGCGACTTCTGGATGTCCTCGCGCTCCACGGTGGTACGGCCCAGGTCACGGTATTTGTCCAGGGGCTGGAAATGCATTTCCACCTCGCCCGCCTGCACGCCACCGGCCATCCCCACTCCCGCGACCAGGGCCAGCAGCCCGATCTTCCATTGCTTCATGGCATTCTCCTTTCACATGGTTTTCGTCTGAAACCCTGCCGCAGCGTAACACTCCGCCTGCAGGGATCCCGCTTCAACGCGGCCCCTGCCGTCGCGATGACAGGCCAGGGAAAACCATTATGTAGCCTTGACTATGAAAAAAGGCGCCCGCGAGGGGCGCCTTTACCGGGCTTTGCAAGGCTTCACACCGGGCAATGCCGGTGGGAACTGCCTCAGGCGCGGGCCGCGCGCAGATTCATGGAGAAGCTGCGCAGTTCGGCGATGCCGCTCTCCTCGGCCTTCTTGCACCAGGCCTGGAGGTCACGCACCAGCTGTTCGGCGGACACGTTCGTGCGCGTCCAGAGCTGGCGCAGCTCTTCGCGCATCGTCAGCAGCTTGTCGAGGGCCGGCGAGGCCGCGAGAACGCCCGCGATATCGCTCTGGACCGCCTGGGGAATGCGATCGGCATCGCGGTGCAGCCAGCGCTTGGCCAGCTTGAACTGCTGCCACTTGGCACTGTGCTGCTCGCCCTGGGCCTTCAGGCGGGCCAGCTCGATCGCGCAGGCGGCCTTCACGTTGCGGCCGTAGCTGGCCATGATCTCGTAGCGGTTGGCGATGATGGCCTCCAGCGTGGCCTTGTCGGCTTCAGCCTTGAGTTCACCCATCTTCAGCTGGGGCGCGGTCTTGCGGACCTTGGCCCAGCCGATCATCTCCATGGCACGGATGTAGGCCCAGCCGAGGTCGAACTCGAAGGGCTTGACCGAGAACTTGGCCGAGGTCGGGTAGGTGTGGTGGTTGTTGTGCAGCTCTTCGCCGCCAATGATCAGGCCCCAGGGCGAGACATTGGTGGAGGCATCCTGGGCCTCGAAGTTGCGGTAGCCCCAGTAGTGGCCGATGCCGTTGATCACGCCGGCGGCCCAGATGGGGATCCAGACCATCTGGATGGCCCAGATCGTGGCGCCGATGGCGCCGAACAGGGCCAGGTTGATGATCATCATCAGGGCCACACCCTGCCAGCTGTAGGGCGTGTACAGGTGGCGCTCGATCCAGTCGTTCGGCACGCCGTGGCTGTACTTGGCCAGCGTTTCCTGGTTCTTGGCCTCGGCGCGGTAGAGCTCGGAGCCGCGCAGCAGCACGGTCTCGATGCCGCGGGTCACCGGGCTGTGCGGGTCATCGACCGTCTCGCACTTGGCGTGGTGCTTGCGGTGGATGGCCACCCATTCCTTGGTCACCATGCCCGTCGTCAGCCAAAGCCAGAAGCGGAAGAAATGGGAGGGGATGGGCCCTAGGTCCAGGGCACGGTGGGCCTGCGCGCGGTGCAGGAAGATGGTCACGGAAGCGATGGTGAGATGCGTCACCACCAGCGTGTAGACCACGATCTGCCAGAAGCTGGCGCCCGTCAGGCCGTCGCTCAGCCAGTTGACGAGCACGTCGCGCACGATCATCAATTCATTCATTCAGTCCGACCTCTGCTTCCTTGAGAAGCGTCATGGGGATGTCAAAAAGCGCCTCAATTGTAGGGGAGATGCCCTAAAAGGCCGCTTGATCTATGTCTAGCCAACCGCGACCCGGCACCGCAAGCGCGCCAAAGTGGCGCTTTTCGGCATGGCGACCGGGGGCGTGCAAACGATCTCAGGCCTTGCGCTCCCAAATGGCGGCAAAGAAGCCGTCCACCCGGTGGCGATGGGGCCACAGGCGGATGAAGCCCTGCTCGCACAGGCCGGCCGCCTGCGTCACATGGGCCTTCTCGAGCACGGCGGCGGCATCCAGCGGGACGAAGTCCGGGTGCGCTTCGCCGAAGGCACGCGCGATCTCCTCGTTCTCGGCTTCCAGCAGGCTGCAGGTCGCATAGACCAGGCGACCGCCCGGCTTGAGCAGGCGCGCGGCGCTGTCCAGGATGGCCCGCTGCTTGACCTGCAACTCCGCCACTGCCTGCGGCGACTGGCGCCACTTGAGGTCGGGATTGCGGCGCAGGGTGCCCAGGCCCGAGCACGGGGCGTCGACCAGCACGCGGTCGATCTTGCCGGACAGACGCTTGATGCGATCGTCCCGCTCGTGGGCGATCTGGGCCGGGTAGACATTGGAGAGCCCGCTGCGCGCCAGACGCGGCTTGAGCGACTCCAGGCGATGGCCGGAGACGTCGAAGGCATAGAGGCGGCCGGTGTTGCGCATGGCGGCGCCCAGCGCGAGGGTCTTGCCGCCGGCACCCGCGCAGAAGTCCACCACCATCTCGCTGCGCTTGGCATCGAGGGCCAGGGCCAGCAGTTGGCTGCCCTCGTCCTGCACTTCCAGCGCTCCGCTGGTGAAGGCCTCCAGCTTGTTCAGCGCCGGCTTGCCCTGCACGCGCAGGCCCCAGGGCGAATAGGGCATGGTCTGGGCGTCGATGCCGGCTGCCTTGAGCTGCGCCTGGACGTCCTCGCGCTTCGCCTTGAGCGTGTTGACGCGCAGGTCCAGCGGGGCGCCCTCGTTCATGGAGGCCGCCAGCGCCCAGAATTCTTCCTCCCCCAGGCGCGCCAGCAGCGGCTCCGCCAGCCATTCGGGCATGTTGTGGCGCAGCTTGGGCGCCAGGCTGGCGAGGTCCACCTGGCGGACCTGCTGCAGCCATTCCTGTTCCTGGGGCTTCAGCGCGCCCTTGAGGCCGGCGTCGCCGCCCGCCCAGGCCAGGATGGCCAGACGGCGCTCCAGCGGGCCGGACCCCGACTGGGCCAGGCTCTGCAGCAGCGGCTTCTGGCGCAGCACGGCGTAGGTGGTTTCGGCCAGGGCGTGGCGCTCGCGCTGACCCAGGGCCTTGTTCTTGCGAAAGAAGGCAGAGACGACGCCGTCGGCCGGCGCGTCGAACTTGAGGACCGAACGCAGCAGTTCGGCGCAGAGATCGAGAAGGGCATTAGGATGCATCGCCGGATTATCCCAGGCCCGGCGCGGCTGCCCAACCGGCAGCGCCCGAGGCCCGACTTCCCCCCCGCCGCCATGACCGACAAAGCCCCCCTGCCGCCCCTGCCCCCGACGCCCCCCGGCCGCTACCGCCACTACAAGGGCCAGGACTACGAAGTGCTGGGCGCCGTGCGCCACAGCGAGACCGAGGAAGTGCTGGTGCTTTACCGCCCGCTCTACAACGACACCGGCCTGTGGGTGCGCCCCCATGCCATGTTCTTCGAGCCGGTCGAGGTGGACGGCCGCATGACGCCGCGCTTCGTGCTCGTCGAGGCATGAGCGCCCCGCAGGCTCACCGTCACGCGTTGGCGCGCTGGCGGCCCCGTGTGCTGATCGCGCTGGCCCTGGGTGCACTGCTGGCCGTGCTCTGGCCGACGCCGCTGCCGCTCGTGACCCGGCTGCTGCTGGGCTGGAACGCCGGCGTCTGGACCTATGTGCTGCTCGTGCTCGTGATGATGGGCCGGGCCGACGCCCGCCAGCTGCAGCGCCGGGCCCTGGGCATGGGCGATGGCGTGCCGGTGGTGCTGATGCTGGCCGTGACGGGCGCGCTGGCCATCCTCGCGGCGCTGGTCACCGAGATGAGCCAGGTCCGGCACGGCAGCAATGTCGTGGCCGGCTGGCCCTACCTGCTGCTGGCGCTGGCCACGGTGGCGGGCACCTGGCTGCTGCTGCCGATCGAGTTCGCGCTGGCCTACTCGCGCCTCTACCACCGCGGCGCCAGCGCCCCGCACGGGCTGGAGTTCCCGGGCGAGGACAAGGACCTCGACTACTGGGACTTCCTGTATTTCTCGATCACGCTGGCCGCCACCTCGCAGACGTCCGACGTGGTGATCAGCTCGCGCCGCATGCGCCGCCTGGTGATGATCCAGGCCCTGTTGTCCTTCGTGTTCAACACGGGCGTGCTGGCGCTGTCGATCAATCTGCTGGCCAGCCTCGTGGGCTGACGCGGCTCAGCTGAAGGACTGGCTCTCGCCGGCCAGCTGGCGCACGCGCGAGCCCTCGACGGCGATCTGGCCGCTGACGAACCAGCGCACCGCGGCCGGGTACATGCGGTGCTCGAGCTTCAGCACGCGGCCGGCCAGCGCTCCGGCATCGTCGCCGTCCAGCACCGGGACCACCGCCTGCGCCACCATCGGGCCATGGTCCAGTTCGGCCGTCACGAAATGCACCGTGGCGCCCGCGAAGCGGCAGCCGGCCTCGATGGCCCGCTCGTGCGTGTGCAGGCCCGGGAAGGCCGGCAGCAGCGAGGGGTGGATGTTGAGCATGCGGCCTTCGTAGTGGCGCGTGAAGCCGGGCGTGAGGATGCGCATGAAGCCGGCGAGCACCACGAGGTCAGGCGCAAAGCCGTCGATGACCTTCGCGAGTTCGGCATCGAAGGACTCGCGATCCGGGAAGGCCTTGTGGTCCACGACCGCCGTCGGCACGCCGTGTGCGGCCGCGAACTGCAGGCCGGCGGCATCCGGGCGGTTGCTGATCACGGCGGCGATGCGGGCGGGCCAGCCCTCGGCGGCGCAGGCCTTGACGATGGCCTCCATGTTGGAGCCGCGGCCGGAGATCAGGATCACGATGTGCTTCATGGGGCGCAAGTGTAGCCAGCGCCACGCAGGGTCTGCGCTTGACGGACGTCATGCGCCGGGCCGACTCCCTACAATCACGGGCTTCCTTCCGGCACGCGGCATCCCGCCCACGTGCCCCGCACAGAACACTCCATGAGCGACACCCCCACCCTGCCCCGCCAGCGCGTGCTCTCCGGCATGCGCCCCACCGGCGCCCTGCACCTGGGCCACTACCACGGGGCGCTGAAGAACTGGGTGAGGCTGCAGCAGGCCTACGACTGCTTCTTCTTCGTCGCGGACTGGCACGCGCTCACCACGCACTACCAGGACAAGTCCGTCGTCGAGCGCAACGTCTATGACATGGTCGTGGACTGGCTCGCCGCCGGCCTCGACCCCGAGCAGTGCACGCTCTTCATCCAGAGCCGCATGCCCGAGCACGCCGAGCTCTTCACCCTGCTGGCCATGAGCACGCCGCACAGCTGGCTGGAACGCATGCCCAGCTACAAGGACCAGGTCGAGAAGAACCGCGAGCTGGCCACCTACGGCTTCCTGGGCTATCCGCTGCTGCAGGCGGCCGACATCCTCATCTACAAGGCCGCCTTCGTCCCCGTGGGCGAGGACCAGGCCGCGCACGTGGAGGTGACACGCGAGGTGGCCCGCCGCTTCAACCACCTCTACTGCCCTGAAACGCCCATCCTCCCCGAGCCCCAGGCGCTGCTGACCGAGACCTCCCGCCTCACCGGTCTGGACGGCCAGAAGATGAGCAAGAGCTACGGCAATGCCATCGCCATGCGCGAGGCGCCCGAGGTGGTGGAGGACAAGATCCGCCGGATGCCCACCGACCCGCAACGCGTGCGCCGCGGCGACCCGGGCGAGCCCACGCGCTGCCCGGTCTGGGCGTTCCACCAGCTCTATTCCGACAGCGACACCCGCGCCTGGGCCGAGCAAGGCTGCCGCAGCGCGGGCATCGGCTGTCTGGACTGCAAGCAGCCGGTGATCGAGGCCATCCAGAAGGAGCAGGCCCCCTGGCGCGAGCGGGCCGACGAGTTCCTGGCCAACCCCAAGCAGGTCCACTGGATCGTGGAGGTCGGCACCGAGCGCGCGCGCGCCGTGGCCCGCAAGACGCTCAAGGAAGTGCGGCAGGCCATGGGCCTCGCCTACTGAAGCCCCACGAAGAGAAGCGCCCGCTGCAGTCCATGGCCGGCATCCACATCACCGACATCGAGGCCGCCATCAACTGGTGGCGCCAGCGCGTGCCCGGCGACGGGCTCAGCGCGTGCCCGCCCGTCCAGGCCCTGGCGGAGGTCTACGCCCTGCTCGTCTACCACCGCGAGAGCGAGTGCGACGAGGATTCGCTGCCCGCCGCGGCCCGCGAGGCCTGGCTGCGCTGGTACGACAGCACGCCCGATGCCCCCTGCATCGCCATCTGTTCCACGAGCCAGGGCGACGAGCTCTGCAAGGGCTGTGGCCGCACCTTCGACGAGGTGCAGAACTGGCCGGTGATGACGCCGGCCGAGAAGCGCGTCACCTGGCGCCGCATCACGCTCGAGGGCACGGCCTGGCGCTTCAACCGCTACGCCGAGCGCGCCCGGGAACGCCAGACGGGCGAAGGCGAGGCGCCGTGAGGGCCGCCCTCGGACGCCGACGCCATGGCAGCCTGAGCCGCATCCTGCCCCTGGCCTGGCCCGTGTTCATCGGCCAGCTGGCGGTGCTGGCCTATTCGACGATCGACACCCTGCTCGTCGCCCGCTATGCCGCGCTGGACCTCGCCGCGCTGGCCGTGGGCAACGCGATGTACACCAGCGTCTTCGTGGGCCTGATGGGTGTGGTGCTGGCCGTGTCCCCCGTCGCGGCCCAGCGCTTTGGCGCGCAGGACCATGAAGGCGTGGGCGACTGCCTGCACCAGGCCGCCTGGCTGGCGCTGGGCCTCACGGTGATCGGCGAGCTGATCCTGCTGTTCCCCGACCCGCTGCTCGCGCTGGCACGGCCCGAGCCGGCCGTCGAGGCCATCGTGCGGCGCCACCTGCACTTCCTGGGCCTCGCCCTGCCGGCCGCGCTGCTGTTCACGGCCTACCGCGGCTTCAACACGGCGGTGTCCCGCCCGAAGGCCGTGATGGCCCTGCAGGTCGGCGGCCTGCTGCTGAAGCTGCCACTGAGCGCCGGGCTGATCCATGGCGTGCCCGCGCTGGGCCTCGGGCCGATGGGCGCCCCGGGCGGTGCGATGGCCACGGCGCTGGTCGTGTGGTCCCAGCTGCTCCTGGGCCTCTGGGTGCTGCGCCGGGATCCGCACTACGCCGCCTTCGGCCTGCAGCGCGGCGGCCTGCATCCGCCCCGCCCGGCCCTGATCGGGCGGCTGCTGCGCCTGGGCGTGCCGATGGGGGCGTCCATCCTCATCGAGGTGACCGGCTTCACCTTCATGGCGCTGTTCATCTCGCGGCTGGGGGCCACCTCGGTGGCCGGGCACCAGTTGGCAGCCAACCTGGTCGCGATGATGTTCATGCTGCCGATGGCACTGGGCAATGCGACCGGCGCGCTCGTGGGCCAGCGCCTGGGCGCACGCGACTTCACCGATGCCCGGCGCCTGGGCTGGCACGGGCTGGAGATCGCGCTGCTGCTGTCCCTGCTGATGGGCGGGCTGGTGTTCCTGCTGCGGCGGGAGGTGCTGTCGCTCTACACGCCGGACCCCGCCATCCAGGCCGCCGCGTTGCCGCTGCTGCTGTGGGTGTGGCTGTTCCACGCGGGCGATGCCTGCCAGGCCATCGCGGCCTCGGTGCTGCGCGCACACCACGTGGCCCTGGCGCCCATGCTCGTGTATGCCGTGGCCATCTGGGGCCTGGGGCTGGGCGGGGGCTACTGGCTGGCATTCGCGCCGCCGGCCTGGCTGCCGGGCTTCTGCCGGGGCGCCAGCGGCTTCTGGCTGGCCGCCAGCCTGGGGCTGCTGATGTGCTCGGCGGGCCTCGTGGCACTCATGGCCTGGGTCCACGGCCGGGAGCGGCAGGAGGCCGGCGACGCCGCGGCCGCCGCGCCCTGAGGTGACGCGAGGGCCGCGCCTCGTACGAGGGTCGGACAGCGCATCGGCAAGACCCGGCTCAGCGGAGCGGGGAGCCGGACGGGGTCAGGTCTTGAGCGGCAGGCTCAGCACGAACACGCTGCCGCCGCCCTCGCGGGCCTCGCAACGCACCGAGCCGCCATGGCGCTCCGCGATCTGCTTGACGAGGCTCAGCCCGAGCCCGACGCCGCCGGCCTGCTCGGCATGGCCGGGCAGGCGGTAGAACGGCTCGAAGATGCGATCGCGCAGGCCGTCAGGCACCCCGGCCCCGCGGTCCGCGACCCGCAGCTCGAGCAGGCGGCCGATCGGCCGCAGGCTCAGCTCGACGCTGCCGCCCCCGTAGCGACGGGCGTTCTCCAGGAGATTGCGAAGCGAACGGCGGATCAGGCGCTCCTCGCCCTGCAGCCGCAGCTGCGAGTCCCGCTCATCGGAAAGCAGCTCGGCCCCGCTGCGTGCGCATTCCTCGGCGGCCAGCCCGAGCACGTCCACGGCATCCTGCTGGATCTGCTGGCTGCCGCTGTCGAGGCGGCTGGCCAGCAGCACTTCCTCGACCAGGGCATCGAGCTCGGCGATATTGGTCTGGATCTCGACCTTGAGCTTCTGGCGCTGGGCGTCACCGGCGTCCTCGAACATGGCGAAGGCCATCTTCAGGCGCGCCAGGGGCGAGCGCAGCTCATGGCTGGCGTTGGCCAGCAGACTCTGGTGCGAGCGCAGCAGCGCCTCGATGCGCCCCGCGGCCTCGTTGAAGCTGCGCGCCACGGCGGCCACCTCGTCCCGGCCGCTGTCATCCACGCGATGGCTCAGCTGGCCGTCGCCGAAGGTCTGCACGCCGGACTTGAGCGCCTCGAGCCGCCGGGTGAGACGGCGCACCACCGGGAAGGCGCCGGCCGCGATGCCCACGAACAGCAGCACCAGCACGATCGCCAGGCCCTGGCCGTGGAAGAGCCGCGGCCCGAGCAGCATCGGCGCCCCCCAGGGGCCGTCCTCGCGCCGGATCATCGGCGGGCCGGCGTTGCCTTCCGAGCCGTGCGCCGGTCCCTGGCGGGCCTCGGCACGCGGCCCGGGAGGCCGGATATTGCGAATGAAGGCAATGTGGCGGCCATCGTCCAGCGTGATCTCCAGCTGACGCTGGCCGGGGAAGTCTTCGCGGCGCTCGAACAGCTCGGAGGCCCCGATGCGCTGCCCCTGGGCATCCTCCAGCGCCAGCGCCATGCGCAGCCGCTGGCCCCACTCCTCGATGGCGCGGGCCTGCTGCTCGCGCGGCGCATCCGGCGGCGGCAGGGCCCGCTGCAGCAGCACGGCCATGGCCTGCCAGCGCTCGCCGGCAGCCACCTCGGCGTTGCCGCGCTCCTGCTCGATCTGGCGCTGGAACAGCCAGGCCGCCCCCAAGGCGAAGGCGGCCAGCACGACGATGACGGTGAGGTAGATGCGCCAGTAAAGAGACTTCACGCCTGGCCTTCGGAGTCCTGCTTGCGGGCGAACACGTAGCCGGCACCGCGGACGGTCAGCACACGGCGCGGCGTCTTGGGATCGTCTTCGATGACGGCACGGATGCGGGAGATGTGCACGTCGATGGAGCGATCAAAGGCTTCCAGCGGATGGCCCTTGAGCGAGTCCATGATCTGGTCGCGCGACAGCACACGGCCGGGGCTCTGCGCCAGCACGACGAGCAGGTCGAACTGGTGACTCGTGAGGTCGCAGGGCTTGCCCTCGAGGCGGGCCATGCGGGCGGCCAGGTCGATCTCCAGACGGCCGAAGCGCAGCACCTCCACGCCCTGCATGTCCGGCTCGGCCCGGCGCAGCAGCGCCTTGACGCGGGCCTGCAGCTCACGCGGCTCGAAGGGCTTGGGCAGGTAGTCGTCGGCGCCCAGCTCCAGCCCGAGGATGCGGTCCATGGGCTCGCCGCGGGCCGAGAGCATCAGCACCGGCAGGCGCTTCATGCGGGCGTCGCGGCGCAGCTCGCGGCAGAAGTCGAGGCCGTCGCCGTCCGGCAGCATGATGTCCAGCACGGCCAGGTCGTACACGCCCTGCTCCAGCATCTGCCGGGCCGCGGCCAGATTGGGCGCCACGTCGATGTCGAAACCGGCCGACTGGAGGTAGGCCCCCACCATGTCGGTCAGGCGGGCGTCGTCGTCGATCAGCAGCAGTCTGGAATTCATGGTGGGCAGATGGCTGGCACAGCGCGCCCGGGCCGAGGCCCGGTCGGCGTGCGCCGCGGAAGGAAAGTAGGCCTGAAGCATAAGCGCAGTCCTGAGCGAACGATCCGGGCTCGAGGGCTCACTGGCCGCCGCGGGACTTCATGTGCTCGGCCATGCGGGCCTGGCGCTGCTTCATCTTGGCGGCCAGCTTGGCACGCTGCTCGGGGGTCAGCACACGGGCGACGTCGATCATGGCCTGGCTCATGCGCTTGGAGACCTGCTCGTGCAGCGCGCTGCCCTTGACGCGCAGGGCCTCGATCGCGGCGGCATCGACATTGGTGGCGGAGAACAGCGCCAGGCCCTGCTCGTGCAGGCTGCGCAGCGCGTCCTGCTGCGTCTTCAGCTCCTTGCGGGCCGTGTCCATGATGGTCTTGATCTGGGTCCGCTGGGCGTCGGTGGCGTCCACCAGGTCCAGCATGTGCTCGACGTGGCCGCCCATCATGCCGCCCATCATGCCGGGGCCGCCCATGCCGGGATGGCGCTGCGCCTGGGCCCCTCCGGCCACGAGGGCCAGGGCCATGGCGGCGGCGGGAATCAGGCGCTTGAGATTGAGGCTTTTCATACAACTGCTCCTTGGGTGGGATGGAGTCAGTGTCGGCAGCGCCAGTAAGCCCGCCATGCCGTGGCGGTGAAGAAGCGTAAAGAAAGCCGTGGGGACATGTCCGGCGGCCGGCGCCCGCCCTGAAGCGGCCCTGAAGCGGCCATGAAAAAGAGGCCCTCGCGGGGCCTCTTCTCGTCGCTGCGTGGGCTGGCGTCTGTGCCGCCGGCCACGCCGTGCTCAGCGGATGGGCTTGAAGCGCATGCGCTTCGGGCGCGCGCCTTCCTCGCCCAGGCGCTTCTTCTTGTCGGCTTCGTACTCGTGGAAGTTGCCGTCGAAGAAGAACCACTGGGAGTCGCCCTCGCAGGCCAGGATGTGCGTGCAGATGCGGTCCAGGAACCAGCGATCGTGCGAGATCACCATGGCCGAGCCGCCGAACTCGAGCAGCGCCTCTTCCAGCGCGCGGAGGGTTTCGACGTCCAGATCGTTGGACGGTTCGTCAAGCATCAGCACGTTGCCGCCCTGGGCCAGGGTCTTGGCCAGGTGCAGACGGCCGCGTTCACCGCCGGAGAGCTGGCCGACCATCTTCTGCTGGTCATTGCCCTTGAAGTTGAAGCGGCCGATGTAGGCGCGGCTGGGCATCACGAACTTGCCGACGACGATGTTGTCCAGACCGCCCGAGACGTCTTCCCACACCGTCTTGCTGCCGTCCAGGCTCTGGCGGCTCTGGTCGACGAAGGCCAGCTTGGCCGTCTTGCCGATCTTGACCGTGCCCGTATCCGGCTGCTCCACGCCCTGGATCATGCGGAACAGCGTGGACTTGCCGGCGCCGTTGGGGCCGATGATGCCGACGATGGCGCCCGGCGGGACCTTGAAGCTGAGGTTGTCGATCAGCACGCGGTCACCGAAGGACTTGGTGACGTTCTCGAACTCGATCACTTCATTGCCCAGGCGCTCGGCCACGGGGATGAAGATCTCGTTCGTCTCGTTGCGCTTCTGGTATTCGACGTCGCTCAGTTCCTCGAAGCGGGCCAGACGCGCCTTGCTCTTGGCCTGGCGGCCCTTGGCGTTGGAGCGCACCCACTTCAGTTCCTCCTTCATGGCCTTGGCGCGGGCGTCTTCCGACTTCTGCTCCTGCTCCAGGCGGCGTTCCTTCTGGTCCAGCCAGTCGGAGTAGTTGCCCTTCCAGGGAATGCCGTGGCCACGGTCCAGTTCCAGGATCCACTCGGCGGCGTTGTCGAGGAAGTAGCGATCGTGGGTGATGGCCACCACGGTGCCGGGGAAGCGTTGCAGGAACTGCTCCAGCCACTCGACGGATTCGGCGTCCAGGTGGTTGGTGGGTTCGTCGAGCAGCAGCATGTCGGGCTTGGACAGCAGCAGACGGCACAGGGCCACGCGGCGCTTCTCACCGCCGGACAGCACGCCGATCTGGGCGTCCCAGGGCGGCAGGTTCAGGGCGTCGGCGGCCAGCTCCAGCTGCAGGTCGGTGTTCTCGGAGCCGGCGGCGGCGATGATGGCCTCCAGCTCGCCCTGCTCGGCGGCCAGGGCGTCGAAGTCGGCGTCCGGCTCGGCGTAGGCCGCATAGACCTCGTCCAGGCGCTTCTTGGCGGCCAGCACGCCGCCGATGCCCTCCTCGACCGCCTCACGCACGGTCTGGTCCGGGTTCAGCTTCGGCTCCTGCTCCAGGTAGCCGATCTTGATGCCCGGCATGGGGATGGCCTCGCCCTCGATCTCCTTGTCGACGCCGGCCATGATCTTCAGCAGCGTGGACTTGCCCGAACCGTTCAGGCCCAGCACGCCGATCTTGGCGCCCGGGAAGAAGGACAGCGAGATGTCCTTCAGGATGTGACGCTTGGGGGGAACCGTCTTGTTGACACGGTTCATCGAGAAAACATATTGGGCCATGGCTTACTCAGGGTTGAGAGCAGGTGAACGATCGGAAACTTCAGGAATTCGGGGCGACACCCGGCCGGGAGGGCCTCGACCAGGGGCCGAGGCCAGTGCGGCGGCAGATGGCGGGTGCCGGGAGCAGGCGGGCGGACACCGCAGCGTTCGCTGGGCCGGAGGCTGCACCGGCCACTACTTCCGCCGCTTCCGCCGCTTCCGCCGCTGCAGCCACTACCACCACTGCCGGTGCATCCCACCGGCGGCGCTGGTCGGCAACTCCCGAGCCAAACCGCTATTGTCGCAGTTTCCGGGCCTGCGCCGGGACGCGGCGCGCACGGCTGCACAGCCCGTCACGACATTTCATTTGCGGACTCGACCCCCGGCGTCAGGTGCGCACCTATAATGGCCTTCGACGCTACGGCTCACAGTCTTGCCGTGGCGTCATTTTTTTTTGAGCTCAAGCACCCCGCCCCGCCGGGCCCGAAGACTGGCGTCGCACACAATGCGGCGCGGCCTGGCCTCGAGCGGTTGGCGTGCGAATCCTGCAGTCGATGAGTTTTGATTCCCTGGGCCTGGCCGAGCCCCTCCTGAAGGCCATTGCCGACGCCGGCTACTCCACCCCCACCCCCATCCAGAGCCAGGCGATCCCCGCCGTGCTCCAGGGCGGCGACCTGATGGCAGGGGCCCAGACCGGCACTGGCAAGACCGCAGGCTTCACCCTGCCGCTGCTGCACCGTCTCTCACTCCAGAAGCCGAGCCGCGACGCCCGCGGCCGCATCCCCATCCGTGCCCTCGTGCTGACGCCCACGCGTGAGCTTGCGGCCCAGGTGGAGGAAAGCGTGCGCCTCTATGGCAAGTACCTGCCCCTGACGTCCATGGTGATGTTCGGCGGCGTGGGCATGCAGCCCCAGATCGACCGCCTTCGCAAGGGCGTGGACATCCTGGTGGCCACGCCCGGCCGCCTGCTGGACCATGCGCAGCAGGGCACGCTGGACCTGTCCCACGTGCAGATCCTGGTGCTGGACGAAGCCGACCGCATGCTGGACATGGGCTTCATCCATGACATCAAGAAGGTCCTGGCCCTGCTGCCCCAGAAGAAGCAGAGCCTGCTCTTCTCGGCCACCTTCAGCGATGACATCAAGGCCCTGGCCGACCGTCTGCTGAACCAGCCGGCGCTGATCGAGGTCGCCCGTCGCAACCAGACGAACGAGTCCATCGCCCAGAAGATCCATCCGGTCGACCGCGACAAGAAGAAGGAGCTGCTGGCCCACCTGATCCGTCAGGGCGACTGGCACCAGGTGCTCGTCTTCACCCGCATGAAGCATGGCGCCAACCGCCTGGCCGAGTACCTGAACAAGGAAGACATCTCGGCCATGGCCATCCATGGCAACAAGAGCCAGGGCGCGCGCACGAAGGCGCTGTCCGAGTTCAAGGCCGGCACCTTGCAGGTGCTGGTGGCGACGGACATCGCCGCCCGCGGCATCGACATCGACCAGCTGCCCCACGTCGTCAACTACGAGCTGCCCAACGTCCCCGAGGACTACGTGCACCGCATCGGCCGTACGGGCCGGGCGGGCGCCAAGGGCGAGGCCGTGAGCCTGGTGTGCGTGGACGAGAACGGCTTCCTGCGCGACATCGAGAAGCTGATCAAGCGCGAGATCCCGCGCGAGGTCGTGCCCGGTTTCGTGCCGGACCCGAACGCCAAGCCCGAGCCCATCGTGCTGGGCCGCATGGTGCTCAATGGCGGCGGCGGTGCCGGCCGTGGGGGCCGCAGCGGTGGTGGCGGCGGTGGCCGAGGCGGCCGCCCGTCGGCAGCACCCCGGGGCGATGCCCCGCGTGGTGACGGCCGTGGCGACAACCGCGGCGGTGACCGTCCGCGCCAGGACGCCGGTCGCGGCCAGGCGCCGGCACGGCGTGACGGCGCGCCGTCCCAGGGTCGCAATGCGGGGGGCCGCACGGACGCCCCGCGGGGCGGCCAGGGCCAGCGCCCGGCCAGCAGCGGTGCGCCGCGCCAAGGTGGCGGCGGCGCCCGGCTGACCAGCCCCAAGCGCTGATCTCCCAGGCCTGACAAGGCCCTCCCCTCGAAAAGCCCGGCCATGCCGGGCTTTTTTGTTGGTGCCACGACGATCCTGCGTCCGGCAGGCAATCCCCCAGGCGGTGGAGGCGCATACACCGGCAAGGGTCTCCCAGGAGGCCGGGCATGCCTTTCCCTGAGACACTCCTGCCCTCGAAAAATGCAGGCACCCCCGGATGTCACGGCGGGCGCCACAGGGAGGATCGAATGAGCGAGCCCGCAGCGCCGCAAGACAAGCACGTCGCCCGTGCGCACGACGACACCCGGCAGGCGCCACCTGCCGACCTGAGCGGCGAGCCGCCGTTGTCCGGGACGGCCTTGGTGGAGCGGCTCGCCCGCCCTGGCTCTGCGTACCGACGCCAGACCTGGATCGCGCTGCTTGCCCTGCTCTGCTTCGTCACCCTGTACCTGGCACTCGCCACCTGGTTCGCCTGGACGGCCTTCGAGCTCACCATCGGAGGCGGCATGGGGCAGGACGCCCTGTGGGGCTGGCTGGGCGGGCTCGGTGCCGCCTTTCTCGCGGCCCTCATGTTCCGGGCCCTGTTCTTCGTCAAGCGCGGCGGCACGGACCGCCTGCTCGAACTCCGTCCGCAAGACCAGCCGGAGCTCTTCGCCTTCCTGCACCGGCTGGCTGACAAGGCCGGCGCGCCGCGCCCGCACAAGGTCTTCCTGAGCGCGGACGTGAACGCCTCGGTCTTCTATGACCTGAGCCTGCTGAACCTGCTCATCCCCTCGCGCAAGAACCTGCTGATCGGGCTGGGGCTCGTCCAGGCCCTGAACCTGGGCGAGTTCCGCGCGGTGCTTGCCCATGAGTTCGGCCACTTTGGCCAGCGCGCCATGGCGGTGGGACGCTGGGTCTACGTGGCTCAGCAGATCGCCCGGCACCTCGTGGTGCACCGGGGAAAGCTGGACGAGGTGCTGCAGCGCGTTTCCCTGTGGGACCTGCGCATCGCCTGGCTCGGCTGGGGGCTGCGGCTCGTCGTCTGGTCGGTGCGAAGCCTGGTCGAGAGCGCCTACCGCGCCGTGGACCTGCTGCAGCGCGCGCTCTCCCGCGAGATGGAGATGAATGCCGACCTGGTGGCCGTCGCACTGACCGGCAGCGACGCGCTGATCCATGCCCTGTACCGCCTCCAGGCCGCCGATGACGCCTGGTCTCGCGCCATGACCTTCGCGATGGGCGAGAAGCAGGCCGGACGCCGGGTGGGCGACCTGTTCGCCCTGCAGTCTCAGATCCAGCAGCAGCTGGGCAGCCTGCTGCAGCAGCCGGACCATGGCCAGCCACCGCCCCTGCCCGAGGATGCGGCGGGGCACCGCATCTTCCAGCCCCAGCTGGCGCAGCCGCCCCGCATGTGGCAGAGCCATCCGCCAAGCCACGAGCGCGAGGCCAATGCGAAGCGCCAGTACCTCCACGCCCCGATTGACGACCGGCCGGCCTGGGCGCTGTTCCAGGAGGCCGCGGCGCTGCGGGTGCAGGTCACGGCGCTCGCCCTGCGCGCAGGCGAGGTGTCCTCCGACCACAAGGCCCACGACCCGGCGGAGGCCGGCGAAGCGGGCCCTGCGCACCCGGATGAGTCGCTGCAGCGACTGCAGCAGCAGTTCGAACGCGAACACCTCGATGCCCGTTACCGCGGCCTCTATTTCGGACATTCCCCGGTGCGCCACACGGCCGACGCGCAGGCCCTGTGGCAGGACTGCCCCGGCTTCGAGCGCAGCCAGCTCGTGGACCTCTATCCCGCCCGGCTGAGCCAGGACATGGCGCGCCTGAGCGCGCTGGAAACCGAGCAGGGCCAGCTGCAGGCGCTGGAGCGCGGCCATCTGGAGGCGCAGGGGGGCGTGATCCGCTTCCGCGACCAGACGCTCAGCCGCAAGTCCCTGCATGTCGCGCTGCAGCAGGTGCAGGCAGAGCTGCAGGCCCTGCGCGAGTCGCTGCGCCTGCAGGACCTGCGCGTGCGCAGCCTCCATCTGGCCGTGGCCGACCGCCTGGGACAAGGCTGGCCCGAGCACCTGCGAGGCCTGATCACCGCGCTGCATTACGGCAGCCACGGCGAGGCCAATCTGCGTGACCTGCAAGGGCTGCTGCAGCACACGATCCGACAGACCACGGCCACCGGCCGGGTCAACGATGCCGGGCGTCAGCGCATCGTCGAGGCGGCCAGCGCGCTCCAGCAGGCCATGCACAAGCTGGACCAGGAGGCGGCGCTCGTGCAGCTCGACGCCGTGCTGGCCGACGCCCTGCACATCGAGCAATGGCGGCAGGCGATCGGCGAGCTGCAGCTGCCCTGGCCCACCGCGCAGAACCTGGGCGACTGGCTGAACGTGATCGACGGCTGGGTGGACCAGCAGTCCAATGCCTGCGGCGCCCTGCGACGCGAGGCCCTGGAGCTGCTGCTGCACACCGAGAAGCGCGTGGTGCGCCAGTGGCTGAGCGAGATCAACCCCGGCGCGGCGCCAGGCCGCAGCCAGTTTCCGCCGGCACCCGATGTCCTGCTCGAAGGTCAGGAGCGCCCGCGTGATTTCCGCCAGAGTCTCTGGGTTCGATTCCAGACGGCCGACGGCTGGCTGCCGGCCACGGCACGCCTGGTGGTCGCCGGCGGCATCGTGATGTCGGTGCTCGGCTTGGGCGGCCTGGCCATGCAGGCCACCGTGAGTCTCTACAACGGCCTGGATCGACCGGTCGTCGTGACGCTGTCCAACGGCGAGACGCTGTCGCTGGCCCCGGGCGAGCACCGGCTCACCAAGGCGCCGGCCCACCGCGTGCTGGGGGTGGAGACGCGCACGGCGGATCGGGCGCTGATCGAGCGCTTCGAGGCCCCCGTGGGCGGTGCGTTCGAACATTACATCTACAACGTCGCCTCGGCCGCCGCCATGGTCGAGTGGACCGCCGTCTACGGAGGCGGCTCGCCGCCGCCGCCCACCCGTGTCGGCACCGCGCGCTGGCGGGCCAGCGAGGCTCGCCACGTCTTCGAGGATCCGCCCCGCAGCATCCGGACCAAGGGAGGTGGCGAGTCCCGTCGCGTCCTCGAGGCCGTGCCGGTGAACCAGGTCACGACGCAGCTGTCGGCCCTGCCGCCGGACGAAAAGCCGGAGCGCCTGATTCAGGCCCACGCCCGCTGGGACGCCTCGGACAGCGCCGGCATCGCCCTCTGGTGGACGCTGCTCGGCGACGGCCCCGCCGCCCGGGAGATCCTCGCCCAGCGCCTCAAGGAGACCCCGGCGGACCTCATGTGGCGGCGCATGGAGATGGACCAGGCCGACGCGCCGCGGCGGGAGGCCTTGTGCACGCAGATCAAGGCGCAGGCCAGGCAGTCGCCCGACGACGCCGACCTGCGCTACCTGTCCGTGCGATGCCAGCCGGAGAGCGAGTCCAAGGGCCAGGCCTTCATCGACGGCGCACAAGCCCATCCTCGGCACCTGTGGCTGGCCTACGCCGCGAGCATGGCCCATGCCGAGCAGGCGCACTGGGCGCAGGCCAGGGCAGGCTGGGACTTCGTGCGCCAGCGCAGCGCCGCCCTTGCCGAGGAGGTCAACGTCGATCTGGCCCGGCTGGCGCGCTGGCAGGGCGGCCTCACCAGCGCCGAGCTGGACAAGCTGATGCAGACGCTCAGCCCCGCCTCACAGGAGCTGAAACTGCACCTCGCCCTGGAACGCGGCCAGGACCACGGTGGTGCCTGGGCACGGGCCTACGGCGCCCTGTCCAGCGGCCAGCTGGAGCAGGTGCTGTCGCGGGCACCCGCGCCGGAGGGCTCGCGCGATCCGCGGCTCATCCGTCTGCTGGGGGCATCGGATACGGCCAGTGCCCCCCTGCTGCAGGCGGCGCTGCGACTGCCCGTCGAGGCGGGGGTCGATGCCCGCAGCTACTGGAGCAGCCTCGGCCTCGCCTTGCGGGAACGTCAAGGCCACCAGGAGCTCCTCGCCCTGCTGCCGACCTATGCGGCACAGGTCGGTCGGCTGGACGAGGCCCGCCTGCGACGGTTCATCGCGGCCCTCGAGCAGCGCCGCCCCACGGCGGAATGCACCGCGCTGATGCAGGGCATGCCCCTGTTCATGCGCGGCCAGGCGATGAGCATGGCCGCCATCGTCTACGGGTCCAAGGCCCCAATGGCCTGGCGCATCGGAGCCGAGTCCCTGCTGTTCGGCGACGAACGCCCCTACTTCCAGACCCGCTGACGCGCGGTCCTTCGCCTTCACCCCTTGTTCCGAAAGTCACCCCATGAAAATCAAAGGCATCGAGAACCTGAGCCCAGCACAGATCCAGGCTGCCGTCGACGGCGGAGCCCGCTTCGTCCTCTTTCCCTACTGCCTGTCCGTGGTCGTGATGTCCTTCAAGCGCAGCTCCGACATCTACTTCATCCCCGCAGGCGAGAGCGTGGCCGGCAAGGCCGCCCTTCACAGCCTGGCTTCGCTGCTGCTGGGCTGGTGGGGCATCCCGTGGGGGCCCATCTGGACGGTCAGCACCGTGTTCACCAACCTCACCGGCGGCCGGGACGTCACGTCCGAGGTGATGAGCCAGTGGCAGGCCTCGAGTGCCGCATCGGCTGCCTTCGTGCAGGCGCCCGGACGCGGCTGACCGGCTCACGGCTCGCTCCCCGACGTCAGCCGGCGCTCGTCACCGTGCGTTACAGCAGCGCTGCCCGCGCCGCCGCGAGCGGCATTGCCGCCCCCTACACTCGCTCCGACGCCTACACCAAGGGAGAGAGACTTTGACGCATCGCCCCATTGCCATCACCCATTCACTGCTCAGCCTCGGCCTCATCCTGGCCTTCGCTCAGGCCCAGGCCGCCCCCCAGCCCGAGCCGGGCGAGTGGCTCGTCCGGACGCAGGAGACCCACGAGGGCAATCCGAAGGTCCTGCAGGCGCTGGCCAGCCTGAAGGCTCTGCGCAATGCCAGCGCCCAGGGCCTGCCCCCGGGCAAGGCACCGGCCGCCGCCAGCCCCAACAGCGTGGAGGAGGAGCGCGATTGCATCACCGCCGAGGACGTGCGCGAGATGCAGCCCCGGCAGACCCTCCAGCAGCTCGTCACCGGCGGCGCGGAAGGCTGGAAGTGCCAGTTCACCGACCCGCAGAACGACCAGCTCCAGTTCAGCTGCCGCAGCCCGAGCGGCCAGACCTCCAAGGGGCAGGCGCTGATGCGCTTCGGCGCCCGGACGTTCAGCTACGAAATCAGCGGCACGGTCGAGCACAAGCCGGGGGACGCCAGCAGCCGCGTCACCAGCAAGTGGGCCGTCGACGGCCGCTGGCTGGCCGCCAAGTGCAGCGCTGCCAGCCTGGCGCAGCGGGATCGTTGATCGGCCCCCTTGACCTGCGTCATGACCTGCGCCTTGACCCGCACTTCTGACCTGCGCCGTTGACCCGCACCTGGGCCCCCTGCCCTTGACTCGTGCCGCTGATCGACGACGGCACTGCCGGCGGGCGTCGATGACTGGCATTGACCTGGCTCAAGCGGCGTCCCGGGCCGCCGGCGCCCCCTGAGCCACAATCGCCAGCACACCGCGCCCCGCCAGCGGGGCCGATCCTGGGGAGTGAGCCATGCGCGTGAGTTTCCTGGGAGCCGCCGACACCGTCACCGGCTCCCGCCACCTGATCGACACCGGCGGGCAGCGCCTGCTGCTGGACTGCGGCCTGTTCCAGGGCTACAAGGCCCTGCGCGAACGCAACTGGCTGCCGCTGGGCGTCCCGGCGCACAGCATCGATGCCGTGCTGCTCTCCCATGCCCACCTGGACCACAGCGGCTACATCCCGGCCCTGGTGCGGCAAGGCTTCAAGGGCCAGATCTTCTCGACGCCGGCCACGCGCAAGCTCTGCGAGGTCCTGCTGTCCGACAGCGCCCACCTGATGGAGGAGGACGCCCGCCGCGCCAACCGCACGGGCAGCACCCGCCATGAGAAGGCCCTGCCGCTCTACACGCTCAAGGATGCCCAGCATGCGATCACGCATTTCGTGGGCCTCCCCCGCGATGGCCGCCTGAAGCTCGGCAAGAGCGAAATCCGCTTCACGCCCGCGGGGCACCTGCTCGGGGCGTCGTGCATCACGGTGCAGAGCGAGGGGCGCCGTCTGGTGTACTCCGGGGACCTCGGCCGCAGCAAGGACCTGATGCTGCCCCCGCCCCAGCCGCTGGAGGAGGCGGACGTCCTGCTCATCGAGTCGACCTACGGCGACCGCCGCCATCCGCCTGAGGACGTGCAGGAGCGGCTGGGCCGCATCATCCGCGCCACGATCGAACGCGGCGGCAGCGTGCTGCTGCCCAGCTTCGCGGTGGGCCGCGCCCAGGCGCTGCTCCTGGTGCTGCAGCGCCTGCGGGCCGCGGGCGAGATTCCCGGCAACCTGCCCATCGTGCTGGACAGCCCCATGGCCCGCGAAGCCACCGAGATCACGCTGGAGTACCGCCGCCTGGCGAAGGTGTCGCCCGGCGAGCTCTCCCGGCTGTGCGAAGGAGTGACGCTGGTGAGCAAGCCGCAGGAGTCCCTCAAGATGGCCCAGGCGATGACACGCCGACCCGGCGTGGTGATCTCCGCCAGCGGCATGGCCACCGGCGGCCGGGTGCTCAACTACCTCCAGGTGATGGCACCGCAGGCCCGGAACCACATCTGCTTCGCGGGATTCCAGGTGGGCGGCACGCGGGGCGCCAAGCTGGTGGCCGGTGACCGCGAGGTGAAGCTGCGGGGCGAGTTCGTGTCGGTCAACGCGGAGGTGAGCCACCTCGAGGGCTTCTCCGGCCACGCCGACAGCGAGGAGCTGATGGCCTGGCTGCGCCAGTTCCGCCGCCCGCCGGAGCAGACCTTCGTCGTGCATGGCGAGCCCCAGGCAGCCGATGCCCTGCGCAGCCGCATCCAGGACGAGCTAGGCTGGGCCGTGCGCGTGCCGCAGCAGGGCGAGTCCGTGGAGGTCTGAGCCCGCGCAGCCTCGTCGCCGCGGGGCTGCGGCATACTGCGCCGCCCATGAGAACCCAGCCCATCCGCCCTGCCGAGGTCGACTTCTCCGAACCGGCCGCCCCCAGCGCGCCGGCCTTCGGCGACGTCTACCATGCCCGTGCCGGCGCCTTCGCGCAGGCCCGCCACGTCTTCCTCGGCGGCAACGGGCTGCCGCAGCGCTGGCAGGGGCGCGCGCGGTTCGTGATCCTCGAGACCGGCTTCGGGCTGGGCAACAACTTCCTGGCCACCTGGGCCGCCTGGCGAGACGATCCGGCCCGCGCCGAGCGCCTCGTCTTCATCAGCGTCGAGAAGCACCCGCTGCGCACGGCGGACCTGCAGCAGGCCCACGCGGGCTCCCCCGAGCCGGCGCTCGCCCGCCAGCTCCTGGCCCAGTGGCCGCCGCTGACCCACAACCTGCACGTGCTGGACTTCGAGCAGGGCCGCGTGCGTCTGATGCTGTGCCTGGGCGAGGCGCGGGAGTGGCTGGCCGAGCTGGTGGCCGATGTCGACGCCTTCTACCTGGACGGCTTCTCCCCCTCCCTCAACCCGGAGATCTGGGACCCCTACCTGCTGCGCAGCCTGGGCCGGCTGGCGGCACCGGGTGCGACCGCGGCCACCTGGAGCGTCGCGCGCACGGTGCGCGAGGGCCTGGCCAGCGCGGGCTTCGAGGTCCGCAAGGCCGAGGGCTTTGCCAGCAAGGGGCAGATGAGCGTGGCGCGCCACCAGCCGCGCCACGTGCCGCAGCGGCCGGCCGGACGCGAAGCCCTGGCCCCGCAGGCCCGCACGGCCCTCGTGATCGGGGCGGGCATCGCCGGTGCCGCCTGTGCGCACGCCCTGGCCGCGCAGGGGCTGGACGTGAGCCTGCTCGAGGCCCGCGACGCCCCCGCGCAGGCCGGCTCGGGCAATCCCGGCGGGCTCTTCCACGGCACGCTGAATCCCGACGACGGCCTGCATGCCCGCTTCAACCGCGCCACGGCGCTGCACACGCGACGCTGCGCCGACGCGCTGCTCGCCAGCGGCCACCTGCCGTGGCTCCAACGCGGCCTGCTGCGCCTCGATCCTCAGCGGGACCTGGCCACGCTGCAGGCCCAGATCGCCCGCCTGGGCCTGCCGCGGGACTACGTCCAGGCCCTGGAAGCCCCGGAGGCCGCGGAGGCCGCCGGCTGGCCCCTGGGCGAAGCGGCCCGCGGCGGCCCCCCGGCCTGGTTCTACCCGGGCGGCGGTGCCCTGCCCCCGGGCGGGCTCGTGCGGGCGCTGCTGGCGACCGCGGCCCGCCCCATCCGCCTGATGTGCGACCGTCCCGTGGCGCGGCTCGCACAGGACGGCGCGCGCTGGCGCTGCCTCGGTGCCGACGGGCAGCTGCTGGCCGAGGCCGACGCGCTGGTGCTGGCGGCCGGCACCGAGAGCCTGGGCCTGCTCGGCACGCTGGCGGGCCCGGACCTCGGCGGCCTGCTGCCGCCCCTGATGACGCAGCGCGGCCAGATCAGCCTGCTCGGGCCCGATGCGCTGGCGGCCGCCGGCCTGCAGGCGCCTCGGCTGCCGGTGGCCGGCGCGGGCTATGCGCTGGGCCTGCCGGACGGCGGTCTCGTGTTTGGCGCCACACATCAGGAAGGGGACCTGGACCCACAAATCCGGGACAGCGACCACCACGAGAACCTCGCCCAGCTCGCGCTGCTGACCCCGCAGGCCCTGCCCCGCCCGGCGCCGGAGCAGGGCCGGGTGGGCTGGCGGCTCATCGCACCGGACCGCCTGCCCCTGGTCGGCGGTCTGGCCGTGCCACCCTTGACGGGGCGCACCGACCAGGTGCGGATGATCCCCCGCCTCCCGGGGCTGCTGGTGTGCACGGCCATGGCGTCGCGCGGCTTGACCTGGGCCCTGCTATGCGGCGAGCTGGCCGCGAGCCGGCTCACCGGGGCGCCCGCGCCGCTCGAGGCGAGCCTGGTGGACGCGGTGGACCCGTTGCGCTTTGCGTGCCGCCAGACCCGGCCCCAATCCCGACCGGGCTGAGCGCCCTTGCCCGAGGGGCTGGACGTGCCGGCCCGAGACGCTAAGCTGATACCAGCGCACCGCCCAGTCCGCACTGCCAGGAGTCTCAGCAAGTGCCCCCATCGATCAGCGGCGCAAGGTCCGACCCTCACGTCATCGCGTCTCCCGCGCGGCCAGCCGACGCCGGGCCGGACGAGCTCGAGCAGCTGCTCGCCGGCATGCGGCTCAGCCAGCTTGAATGGCCCGCCGAGAAGCTTCGCGAGGAGCTGGAGCGCGCGAACGGCTTCCGTCCCGATCCGGCCCAGACCCTGGAGCTGGAGGCCTACCGGCTGCTCCAGGGCATCGGTCGCGACCCGTCCGCCGCACTGCAGCGCCTGCGCCGGGCGCGGGAGCTGCAGCAGCTCGGCATGACCCTCAAGGCCCCGCTCGCCGAGGCCGCCGCGTGGCGGGTCATGCACACGCTCGAGAGCCTGCTGCAGATGTTCCCGGCCTCCCTGCACAGCGCCGGCATGGCCGCGAGCCTTTACCTGCAGGGCGGCGAGGACGAACTCGCGCAGCTGATGACGGTGCAGCGCAACAGCGTGCTCTTCCACGCCGAGATGTACGAGGAGCTGGGCGCATCCTGCCGGCAGCTGCTCGCCGAAGGCACGCCGCTGCCGCCCGCCTTCCGCCATCGCATCCTCGGCGGCGCCGGGGCCGCCGGCGCGGCCTTCAGCCTGGCCATCCGCGCGGACGACGACGCCAGCTTCGAGCGTCACCTCGAGGAATCCATCGCCCTGCACCGGGAGGCCATGGCCCTGGCCGAGGCCCACGGCCTGGAAGCGCTGGCCTCGGTGAGCCTGACCAATCTCGCGATCGTCGAGGCCACCCGCGGCCACGCCGAGCTCAGCCGCTCGCTGATGGAGGCGGTAGAGCGCCGGCCGGAGGTCGATCCCAACCGCCCGGGCTGGAAGGAGTGGCACCGCTACTGCGCCGTGCTGGTCAACGCCCAGCAGAGCGAGGCGGGATGGCAGGCGCTGATGGACGCCGCTCGCGACTACATGGGCCACGGGCTCAACCGCTCCGCGGTGCGGGATGCCTGCCTGCATGCCGTGAAGCGCCTCGGGCGCCGGCTGGGTCGGATGGGCGATGCATTGTGGGCGGCAGAGCGGCTGAACGAGCTGCGCCAGGCGTCCTACCTGCAGCTGGCTCACACGCTGAGCGACACGGTGGACGCCGTGCTCGAACGGCCCCACCTGATCCACGAGCGCGAGGCCCTCGCCCAGCGCGGCTCCGACCTCGAGAGCTCGCTGGCCCAGCGCAATGCCGAGCTGTCCGACACCCTCGCCCGGCTGCAGGCGGAGATCTCCATCCGCCAGGCCACGGAGATGGCGCTGCAGAAGGCCCACGATGAGCTCGAAGCCCAGGTGCGCGAGCGAAGCGCCCAGCTGGAGCAGGCCATGCGCACGCTGATGCAGCACGAGAAGCAGCTGGCGCTCTCGCGCATGGTGGCCGGCATGGCTCACGAGATGAACACGCCGCTGGACAACGCGCGCATGGGCGCCTCGCTCATCGGCGAGCGGGCGCAGCAGCTGCGCCAGCGGCTCCAGGAAAACAGCCTGCGCCGGGGCGAGCTGGCCGACCTGCTGGTGCAGCTGGACGGCGGCAGCGACCTCATCGACCGGGGTCTCGTGCGTGTGGCGCAACTCGTGCAGCGCTTCAAGACGCTAGGCCACGATGACGGGCAGCAGGAACGCAGCGATCTGGACCTCAGCGCACTCGTCCAGCTCAGCGCCTCCAGCTGGCGCCAGGCGCTGGCCGAGGCCGGCGTGGAGCTGCGCCTCAACCTGCCGGCCCACTGTCCCTTCCGCGCGCACCCGCAGGACCTGCAGCACGTGCTGCAGCAGCTGCTGGAGAACAGCCTGATCCACGGCTTCAGGCAGGGTCGGCAGGGAACGATCTGGATCGACCTGTCGGTCGAGAATCTCGAAAACGCCACAGATCCGCCGCTGGAGCACACGACTCTCACGGGCCGCGAGCTGCCGCCCGAAACGACGCTGGTCCGCCTGCACTGGCGGGACGACGGCGTCGGCATCCCCGCCGAGCACCTCCCGCGCGTCCTGGAGCCCTTCTACACCACGCAGCTGGGCCGCAGCGGCGTGGGCCTGGGCCTCACCAGCGTGCACCGGCTCGTCGTCGAGCGCATGGGCGGCGCCCTCACGCTGCAGAGCGAACCCGGCCAGGGCACGGCCGTGACCATCCGCTTGCCCATGACATTCAAGGAAGTCTGACTTCGCAAACCGGAAAGCCACACCTATGACATTCGTCATGGTCTGCGCAAGTGAGGGGCAACACCAAGAGGGATTCTGAGGAGCACGCGAGGAAACAACTTGTCGCAAATTTGCTGGGTGCCCCGAGTTCCCCTCCTCGGCAAGCCACCCAAAAACACAAGGATCCCCGGATCCAGCGCAAGACGGAGTACACGATGAAGAAGTCTAGGTCCCTGAACAGCATCAGCATCGCCGTGGCCGCCCTGGCGGGCCTCATGCTGGCCCCCCTGACCGCTCAAGCCGACCCGCAAGGCCGCGCGCTGGGTCACATCAAGCAGTTCTCCGGGCGCAGCCTGCACGGCAGCGGCCATGACTACAGCGTGCGCGACGTGATCGTCGATGCCGACGGCACCGAGCACGTCCGCTTCGACCGCACCGTCGATGGCCTGCGCGTGATCGGCGGCGACCTGGTCGTGCGCTCGGATCGCAACGGCAGCCTGCAGGCCATGCACCACACGCTGGCCCGCGAGCCCAAGGTCGTGACCAAGCCGGCCGTCTCGCTCGGCCAGGCCAAGCAGCTGGCCGTCGCCAAGCATGGCGGCGCCGACATGGGCGCCAAGCCCGAGCTCGTGATCTACGCCCGTGGCGAGCAGCCCCGCCTGGCCTGGGACGTGCTGGTCGGCGGCGAGGAAGCCGACGGCACGCCCTTCGAGAAGCACGCCATCATCGACGCCCAGACCGGCGCCCACCTGGACATGTGGAATGACATCCACACGGCCGCGGCCACCGGCACCGGCAAGAGCCTGTACAGCGGCACGGTCACCCTGACGACCAACTCGATCTCCGGCGGCTACGAGCTGCGCGACCCGGCCCGCGGCAGCACCTACACCACCAACATGAACAAGAAGACGGCCGGCAACGGCACGATCTTCACGGACACCGACAACGTCTGGGGCACCGGCACCACGGCCGACCTGGCCTCCGCCGCCGTCGATGCCCAGTACGGCACCGCCGTCACCTGGGACTACTACAAGAACGTGCACGGCCGCAGCGGCATCGCCAACGACGGCAAGGGCGCCTTCAACCGCGTGCACTACGGCCGCAACTACGCCAACGCCTTCTGGTCCGACTCCTGCTTCTGCATGACCTACGGCGACGGCGACGGCACCAGCCTCAAGTCCCTCGTCTCCCTGGACGTGGCCGGCCATGAAATGACTCACGGCGTCACGAGCCGCACCGCCAACCTGACCTACTCCGGCGAATCCGGCGGCCTCAACGAAGCCACCTCGGACATCTTCGGCACCATGGTCGAGTTCTATGCCGCCAACGGCAGCGACGCCGGCGACTACCTGATCGGTGAGAAGGTCATGGTGAAGTCGGCCTTCCTGCGCAACATGATGAAGCCGAGCGCCGACGGCGCCTCCGCCGACTGCTGGTACAGCGGCGTGGGCAGCCTCGACGTGCACTACAGCTCGGGCGTGGCCAACCACTTCTACTTCATGCTCGCCGAGGGCACCAGCAGCAGCCTGGGCAGCAGCCCCACCTGCAAGGCCGGCGACACCCGCGTGGCCACCGGCACGGGCAGCCTGACCGGCATCGGCCGCGATGCCGCCGCCAAGATCTGGTACCGCGCGCTGACCACCAAGATGACCTCCAGCACCAACTACGCCGGCGCCCGCGCCGCCACCATCGCCGCGGCCAACGAGCTGTACGGCGCTGGCAGCACGCAGGCCAATGCCGTGGCCGCGGCCTGGACGGCCGTCAACGTGAACTGAGCTTGAGGCCAGCAGGCGCCCAGGCCCTCGCGGCCGTCGGCGCCTCGGCCGCCAGTGACAAGGGGAAGCCAGCCGGCTTCCCCTTTTTCATGGCCTGCCACGGGCACTCAGCCTGGGACGATCCCGGCGCCGCCGGTCACTGCTGCCAGCGGTCCTTGCCGAGGCGCCTCGCCTGCGCGGAAGGCAGCCAGACCGTGCCGTGCACCCACTGCCGCAGCTTCAGGGACAGCGGCTCCGGGCGGCCCTCCAGATAGGTCAGCACCGCCGGCGCGCTGAGCCAGACGCGGCCGTCGCGCTGGATGCACAGCGTCTGCTGCTGGGCATGTCGCAGGAACTGGCGACTGATGGCGAAGCCGAGCACGCGCTCGAGGTCGTCCGTGGCGAGCCAGCGCTCGCCCGGCAGCCATTCCACGACGCGGATCGGCTTGCCGCGAAAGGCGTAGTACTGCCCCTGCACGTCCGACAGCGCCTGCTCGCGAAGGCCCGAGAAGAGCCCGTGCACGAGCGCCATCAGCTCGGGCGTGAACAGCCAGGCCGGCACCCAGCCGACCATCGCGGCACGGATCCAGCGCCATTCCTCCTGCCCGGCCATCACGTAGGACAGGGCCAGGGCACTCGCCATGAAGCGCAGGATCAGGCTGGCCGCGAACTGGTAGCGCCGGTGGTGGCGCTCCTCGAAGGCTCGCCGGCCCAGCAGGTAGGCCAGGGTGTCGCGGACCACCGCCGCGGGCTCAGGCGAAGGTGAGCGTCTTGACGCCCTCGGCCGTGCCGAGCAGGCACACGCCGGCCTTGTTGCGGGCGAAGACGCCCACGGTGACCACGCCGGGCCACTGGTTCACGTCGGCCTCGAAGGCAGCCGGATCCGTGATGGACAGACCGCGCACGTCGAGGATGTGGCAGCCGTTGTCCGTCACCACGCCGGCACGCAGCTGCGCCTCGGCGCCCATGGCGGCGAAGCGGCGGGCGATCTGGGCGGCGGCCATGGGGATGACCTCCACCGGCAGCGGGAACTTGCCCAGCGTCGGCACGAGCTTGGACTCGTCGGCGATGCAGACGAAGGTCTCGGCCAGGTCCGCGACGATCTTCTCGCGGGTCAGCGCAGCACCGCCGCCCTTGACCATGTGGCCCTGGTGGTCGATCTCGTCGGCGCCGTCGATGTAGACCTTCAGGCCCTTCACCTCGGCGGCCTCGAGCACGGGAATGCCCAGCGCCTTCATGCGCTCGGTGGAACGCACGGAGCTGGAGACAGCGCCGGCGATCTTCCGGCCGCTGGCGGCCAGGGCGTCGATGAACTTGTCCACCGTCGAGCCGGTGCCGACGCCCACGATGGCGCCTTCCTGCACATAGGCCATCGCAGCCTGGCCGACGAGGGCCTTGAGTTCGTCTTGGGTCATTGCAGTCTTTCCGGGGGTTCTGAAGAGGGTCAGGTCTTGCCAGGCGGGGATCCGGCCATCAGGCCATCAGGCCTGGCGGGCGCGGCGGGCCTTCACGGCGGCGGCGAGCTCGCGCAGCAGGGGCTCCGTCTGCACCCAGCCCAGGCAGGCGTCGGTGATGGAGACGCCGGGCTTGAGGTCGGCACGCGTCTGGCCGTCCAGCAGGTCCTGGCGGCCGGCCTGCAGGTGGGACTCGATCATCACGCCGGTGATGCGGCTGTCCCCGCCGGAGATCTGGGCGGCGACGTCACGGCCGACATCGATCTGGCGCTCGAACTTCTTGCTGGAGTTGGCATGCGAGAAGTCGATCATCACCTGCTCGCGCAGGCCGGCGGACTTCAGTGCGTCGCAGGCGGCCTGCACCGAGGCGGCGTCGTAGTTGGGCGTCTTGCCGCCGCGCAGGATCAGGTGGCAGTCGTCGTTGCCGCGGGTCTCGAAGATGGCGGCGGCGCCCATCTTGGTCATGCCCATGAAGGCATGGCTGGCGCGGGCGGCCAGCACGGCGTCGGCCGCGACCTTGATGCCGCCGTCCGTCGCGTTCTTGAAGCCGACCGGGCAGGACAGGCCGGACGCCAGCTGGCGGTGGCTCTGGCTCTCGGTCGTGCGGGCCCCGATGGCGCCCCAGGCGATGAGGTCGGAGATGTACTGCGGCGAGAGCAGGTCCAGGAACTCCGTGCCGGCGGGCAGGCCCAGCGCCGTCACGTCCAGCAGCAGCTGGCGCGCCAGGCGCAGGCCTTCGTTCATGTGGAAGCTGCCGTCCAGGCGCGGGTCGTTGATGTAGCCCTTCCAGCCGACGGTGGTGCGCGGCTTCTCGAAGTAGACGCGCATCACCAGCAGCAGCTCGCCCTTCATCTCGTCGCGGGCCTTCTTGAGCAGGCGGGCGTAGTCCATGGCCTGGTCGTGGTCGTGGATGGAGCACGGGCCCACCACCACCAGCAGGCGGTCGTCGCGGCCGTGCAGCACGTCGCTGATCTCGTGGCGGGCGCGCTCGACGACGTTGAGGGCCTCGTCGGAGATGGGCAGCTCGTCCAGCAGCAGGGCGGGCGAGATCAGGGGGCGCACGGCGCCGATGCGGGTGTCATCGGTGCGGGTGGTGTCACGGGTGCTGTCGCGCGAGCCGATCTCGCGGTCATTCTGGGGATGGTCGAGGGATTTCATGAGGGCTGGGCAGAGGCGGGATTGCCCCGATTATCAGCGAGGGCGGATGCGACAATCGCCCCCACCCCTACAAGCCTATGCCCCTGGCCTCACGCCGCCGGGGCGCCGCCGTGCCGCCATGTCCCTGATCCCCTACGCCCTGACCCGCCCCTTCCTCTTCGGCATGGACCCCGAGCATGCCCACGAAGTGACGCTGGGCTCCATCGCCCGCTTCCAGAACACGCCGCTGCAGTGCCTGTGGTCGCAGAGCCGCGTGAGCGACCCCGTGCAGCTGGCCGGCCTGCGCTTCCCCAACCGCGTGGGCCTGGCCGCCGGCCTGGACAAGAACGGCCGCTGCATCGACGGCCTGGGCGCCATGGGCTTCGGCTTCATCGAGGTCGGCACCGTCACGCCCAAGGGCCAGCCGGGCAATGACAAGCCGCGCATGTTCCGCCTGCCTGCGGCCAACGCGCTGATCAACCGCCTGGGCTTCAACAACGAAGGCCTGGACAGCTTCATCGCCAACGTGAAGCAGGCCCACAGCTTCAGGCAGGCCGGCGGCCTGCTGGGCCTGAACATCGGCAAGAACGCCGTCACGCCCATCGAGCACGCGGTGGACGACTACCTGATCGGCCTGGCCGGCGTGTACCCGCATGCCGACTACATCACCGTCAACATCTCCAGCCCCAACACCAAGAACCTGCGCGCCCTGCAGAGCGACGAGGCGCTGGACGCCCTGCTCTCGCGCCTGCAGGAACGCAAGCTGCAGCTGCAGGCCGAGCACGGCCGCGTGGTGCCGATGTTCCTGAAGATCGCGCCGGACCTGGACGAGGACCAGGTCGTGGTGATCGCCCGCACGCTGAAGGCCAACGGCATCGATGGCGTCATCGCCACCAACACGACCATCGGCCGCGAGGCCGTGAAGGGCCTGCCGCATGCCGAGGAGACGGGCGGGCTCTCAGGCCAGCCCGTGTTCGAGCCCAGCAACCGCGTGATCCGCCTGCTGCGCGCCGAGCTCGGTGCGGGCTATCCCATCATCGGCGCCGGCGGCGTGATGAGCGGTGAGCACGCCCGCGCCAAGCTGCAGGCGGGGGCCGATCTGGTGCAGGTCTACACGGGCCTCATCTACAAGGGCTCGGCCCTGGTGCCCGAGTGCGCCCGTGCGCTGCAGGGCTTCAAGGGCTGAGGGCGGGACGCAAAGCACATGGGCATCGAGATCGAACGCAAGTTCCTGGTGCAGGGCGAGGCCTGGCGCCACGGTGAGGGCCGCTACCTCTGCCAGGCCTACCTGAACCGCGATCCGGCCCGCACGGTGCGGGTGCGCATCGATGGCGAGCAGGCCTTCCTCACGATCAAGGGGCGCAGCGTGGGTGCCACGCGCAGCGAGTTCGAGTACGCGATTCCAGTGGCCGACGCGCAGGCGCTGCTCGCGCTGGCGGACGGCCCGGCGGTCGAGAAGCGGCGCCATCTGGTGCCCATGGGCGAGCTCGTCTGGGAGATCGATGAGTTCCTGGGCGCCAATGCGCCGCTCGTCGTCGCCGAGATCGAGCTGCCGCGCGAGGACCAGCCCTTCGAGCGCCCGGCCTGGGTCGGCGAGGAAGTGACGCAGGACCCGCGCTACTTCAACTCCGCGCTGGCGGCGCGGCCCTTCTCCAGCTGGTGATCAGCCCGCGGGGTTGACCTGGCGTTCCAGGTAGCGTGCCGCCTCGCCGAAGCTCTGCAGCTTGCGTTGCAGCCAAGAGGGCTTGGCTGCGAGCGGCGCAAAGCCCAGGCGCTGCCAGAACGGCGCGGAATCCTGCACCGCGATCAGGCCGAGGCGCGGCAGACCGAGCACGACGGCGCGGTGCTGCACGTGCGCCAGGAGCCGCGGGGCCAGGCCCCGTCCCCGCCCTGCCGGGCTCACGGCCACGTCGTGCAGGTACAGCAGCGTGGGCTGCGCCGGGCAGCGGTAGTCGCTGGCATGCAGGCCCGGCATGGTCTCGGCGCACACGGGCAGGCTGATGGCATAGGCCAGGAGCTCACCGGCAGCATCGAAGGCGCCCCAGCAGGTCTGCAGCGGCGCGGTCTCGCGCAGCTTGGAGGCGAAGGCCTCGGCGGGCTCGACGTAGTCGGGGCCATAGCAGGTGGATTGCAGACGCAGGACGGCGTCCAGGTCGGCCGCGCGCAGCGGCCTCACGGCAAAGTCAGGGGACATGGCACAGACGGGCAAGCTCAGGACAGCAGGCGGCCCCAGGGATTGAGCGCCGGCGTGAACAGCGCGACGAAGACGAGGATGTTGAGGGCCACGGTGCCCCAGAAGATTCGCATGAAGACGGGCTTGCTGCGCTTGTGCGCCAGCAGCTGCTGGGCCAGCAGCGCGCCGGGCCAGCCGCAGCACAGGGCCAGGCCCTGCAGCGTCGATTCGGCCACGCGCCACTGCCCCTTGCGGGCGGCGCGCTTGTCGCCGGCGTAGACGATGAAGGTGGCGAGGCTCATGGCCATGTAGGCGCCCCACACGCCGTGGGGCAGCGGCCAGGACAGGTGCACGGCCAGCACCAGCGAGGCGAAGGCCGGGATCAGCAGGAGGACGGCGCCCCCGCGGGCCGCGTCGCGCGAGCCCGGCGCGGGCCGGGCCGGTGCCGGTTTGCGGGCCGCCGCCGGACGACGGGGCTGCAGCGCCTTGGCGCGCAGCGCGCGAGGCTTGCCCTGCGCGTCATGCCCGGCCTCGAAGCTCAGGCGCTCGCCCACGTAGGGGCGCCAGGCACGCAGGCCGAAGGCCCTGGCATGGACGAAGAGCTTGCCGCCGCCCGCATCCGGGGCGATGAAGCCATAACCCTTGGCATCGTCCCACTGCGTGAGCGTGCCGTGCTGCCGCGTTCCCATCTCGCCTGATTGATCGACCAGAAACGAAAAAAAGGCCGGCAGCGTCCACGACGCGCCGGCCTGCGTTCACTCAGCGACCGAAGCCGCCGCGACGCGGACCCTGCGGGGCCGGACGCTTGCCCGGGCCGCCGGCACGGCGGTCGTCGCCGAAGTCACGGTTGAACTCGCGGCCGCCTTCGCGGTTGCCGTGGAAGGGCTTGTCGCCGAAGGCCGGCTTGCCGCCGAAGCCGCGCTTCTCGCCGAAGGAGCCGCCACGGTCATCACGCGGTGCGAAGCCCCGCTTGTCGCCACCGAAACCGGGGCGATCACCACCACGGTCGCCGCCACGGTCGAAGCCACGATCCTGGCCGCCGAAGCCGCGGTCCTGGCCGTAGGGCTTGCGGTCGTCGAAGCGGCGGGCATCGGGACGGAAGCCTTCGTCACGGCGCGGCGCGAAGCCCTCACGCGGGGCGAAGTCGCGGCCTTGGGCGCCCTGCTCGCGGCCGAAGCTCTTGCCACCGTCGCGGGGCGCGAAGCCGTCACGGGGAGCGAAGCCGTCACGCGGCTGGAAGTTGCCGCGCGGCGCGAAGCCCTCGCGCTGGAAGGGCTTGCTGCCGAAGCGCTTGTCGCCCTTCTGCGCCCAGCCCGGACGGTCACCACGATCGCCACGATCGAAGCCACGCTCGCCGGCGGGACGCGGCGGGAAGATGCGCGGTTCCTGCGTCTTGGGCTCGAGGCCCTCGATGTGCGTCACCGGGATCTGCTGGGTGGTGAAGTGCTGGATGCGACGGATCATGGACACATCGTCACGCAGGGCCAGCGTCACGGCCAGGCCTTGACGGCCGGCGCGACCGGTACGGCCGATGCGGTGCACGTAGTCCTCGGCCTTCATCGGCAGGCCGTAGTTGATCACGTGGGTGATGGTCGGCACGTCGATGCCGCGGGCGGCGACGTCGGTGGCCACCAGCACGCGCACCTCGCGACGGCGCAGGGCCATCAGCGTGCGGTTGCGCTTGCCTTGCGGCATGGCGCCGTGCAGCGGGGCCACGGCGTGGCCGATCTCGGCCAGGCGCTCGGCCAGCCAGTCGGCGTCACGCTGGGTGCTGGTGAACACCACGGCCTGGTCGAGCTCGGGCTGGGCCAGGATGGACTCCAGCAGCTTGTCCTTGTGGATGGGGTTGTCCGCCCAGTGCAGGCGCTGCTCGATGTTCTCGTGCGTGTCGGTGTGCGAGGCGACGTCGATGCGCTGCGGGTCGCGCAGCAGCTCCTGGGCCAGGCGGCCGACGTGGCCGGCGAAGGTCGCGCTGTACATCACGGTCTGGCGGGTGGCCGGGGTGGCGGCGGCGACGGTGTTGATGTCGTCGATGAAGCCCATGTCCAGCATGCGGTCGGCCTCGTCCAGCACCAGCATCTCGACGTTCTCCAGCACGCACTTGCCCGAGGCCAGGTGGTCCAGCAGGCGGCCGGGGGTGGCGATCAGGAGGTCCAGCGGGCCCGTCAGCTGACGGATCTGCAGGGGATAGGGCATGCCGCCCAGCACGGTGGCGACCTTCAGGCCCTGCACATGGCGGCCGTAGGTCTGTGCGGCCTTGGCAACCTGCATGGCCAGCTCGCGGGTGGGGGCCAGGACCAGGACCTTGGGGCCGTAGATCTTGCCCTTCTCGCGGCGCTTGGTGTTGTCACCGCGGGCGGCAATGATCTTCTCCAGCGCGGGCAGGATGAAGGAGGCGGTCTTGCCCGAACCGGTGCGCGACGAGACCATCAGGTCCGCGCCTTCGATGGCGGGCGGGATGGCCAGGGTCTGCACTTCGGTGGCGTTCTCGTAGCCGGAATCCTTCACGGCACGCAGCAGGACTTCGTTCAGGCCCAGATTTTCAAAACTCATGATTTCTTTCTGCAAAGCCATGCCTGGCGTCGGCCAGGAATGGCAGGCGCAAGGCATGCGACCGCAGCAGGCAATTGAAAAGCCGCGGTCTTGGTCAGGTCGCTGGAAGACGATTCACGTCGTACACCGGGCGTGCGAGACCATCAGGGGTCTGCCAAGCAGAGAAAGAGGCTTGAGCTCTGGAGCCGGTGCGGCGTCGGGGTCACAGTCAAAGCGACGGCATCGCCGCCGACCGAACCCGAGGGCGTCGGGCACCGCGTGCGCATCGAAGTGATGGCCAGGGGCTGCCGGACAAGGTCAGAGGAGACGTACGGTTCACTGGCGAGGCCCTGTCAAACCCGGGATGGGCATGGACGCCTTGCTGCAGCGAAGCCGCGAGTATACCAGGGTTTTCACGGAAAGCGCCAGCACCCGCGGGCCCTGGGCGCATGCGCTCAGGGCCGAAACGGGAGACGGCGTGAATTCATGCCGGTTGGACCGGCGGCTCCGGCATGCGCCGGTAGGGGCGACCAGGGCCACGCGGCCGCGGGCGGCGCCCCCGCCCTGCTCAGGCGCCGGGCAAGGCGGCCAGCGCCCGGCCCAGGGCCTCCATGAAGGCCTGCAGGTCGGTGCCGGCCAGGAAGGGAATGGCACCGGCCTCGCCATCCTGCACCGCGGACGGCAGCGCGTCCGCTTCGCCGTGAGCCGCCAGCACAGCGGCATCCAGCGCGCTCTCGAGCACCAGCACCCAGGCCGGCACCTCGCCACCGTCGATCGCCACACGCGCCTGGCGCTCGCGCATCAGCGCGGGGTTCCAGCTGACGTCGGCATGCACCAGCACGCTGCCCTCCTGGCGCAGTTCCAGGCCCGCGCAGGCGGCGTCGGTGGCCAGCAGCACGCTGGCCTCGCCCTCGGCCCAGGCCTGCAATTCCAGGGCACGCACCTCGGCGCTCTGGTGCTGGCGCAGATTGGCCAGCGGCAGGCCGAGGTCCTGCAGCGCCAGCGCCAGCGGGCGCAAGGCGGCGTCCTGCTGCGCAAAGACCACCACGCGCTCGGCGCGGGCGGGCACGAGTTCCGGCAGCAGCCGCACCAGGGCTGCGGCACGGGCCTCGCCCCGGCGCTCGGCCTGCGCACCCTCGCCGTGGCGAAGACGCAGCAGCGCCTGCTGCAGCTGCAGCTGCTCACCGGCGGACAGGCTGCCCAGGCGGGACCAGCGCTGATGCAGGCGCGTCACGGCCTGGACATCGGCAGCGTCGAGCTGCACGCCCGGCGCGTCCTGCGCCGCGATGTGCAGCAGCGTGGTCGAGAGCTGGGCCGCCAGCGACGCGGGCAGGCCTTGCGCCAGATCGCGACGGCGGCGCGCCAGCATCACAGCCTCCAGCACCTCCCGCTGCTGGCGCTTGCCGGCCTCCGCCCCCAGGCGACGCAGGGCCGCATAGGGACCGCGACGGGCCTCGTCGAGCCAGGCCACCAGCGGAGCGAGCAGCGCGGTGCCCAGCAACTCTTGCTGAGCCAGCAAGATCAGCTGCGGCGCGCCGATCGCCTGGAGCGACGGCAGTGCCTCGCCCAGGGTCTCGATGGCGTCGACGATCAGCAGTTCACAGCCGCGGGCCACGTCGAGCGCGCCCGGCGTCGTCAGCGTCCAGTCGGCCGGCCAGGCGCCCAGCAGGCGCTGGGCCTCGTCACGCCATGCGGCCTGCAGCTCGGCCGGCGCCACGATGGCCACGGTGCCGACGTCAAAACCGGTCTGCCACAGGCGCGCCGCGACCACGGCCGAGGCCCGCTGCGGCAGCGGGGACTCGTCCGCCAGCAAGGCACGCCCCGCGCAGACGGCGAAGAGCGCGGCTTCCCATTGCAGCTCCGGCAGGGCCGTTTTCACCAGCGCGTGCAGCGCCGGCGAGGCCAGGCCCTCTTCGAAACGCTGCGCCAGGCGCTCGACGCGGTCGCCGGCATCGGCCGACAGCGCCAGCTGCTGCCAGACGTCCGGCGCCACGCGCAGTTCGTGGCCCTCCTCGGCCGCCGCCTGCAGCAGCGCAGGCAAGACCTGACCCTCCAGCGGCGCGATGAAGCGGCCCTCCTCGTCAGCCCAGTCCTCGGCCAGCGCGCGCAGCGCCGGGCTCGCGCCCTGCCCCAGACGCCAGACCAGGCGGCGTTCCCAGCCGGCGCTCAGCGTCAGCTCGCTGTAGGGCGTGTCCGGCCCGGCGGCGAGGCGCTCGGCCTGGCCCGCGCGGGCGCCAGCGAGCTGAGCGATGAGCCAGTGGCTGTGCGCGCAGTCCCCCGCCTCGCTGTCCTGGAATTCCGCGCAGCTGCAGCGGTAGCGACCCAGGGCACTGCCCTGCAGGTCCAGCGTGGCGAGCGTCTCACCGCCGGCCGACTGGATGGCATAGCTGCCGAACAGGCCCGGCTGGGTCTTGTGCCAGCGCCAGTCGGGACCTTGCGGCCGGGTGACGGGTGCGGGCACGTCGGCCAGGCGCTCGGCGTCCGGTGCCTGCGGCGCCTCGGCGACGGCGACCGGCTTTGCAGCGCGGGACTTGCGGGCGGGCGGCGCGTCGGGCACGGCGACCGGGGCGGCCGCCTTGCGACCACGGCGGCTGCCGGCTTCAGGCGCGGGCTGCTCGAAGGCCGCCGCCACCTCGGCGACGAGCGCCGCCACAGGGGCCGCCACGGCGGGCGTGGCGGTCTTGCGGGTCTTGCCGGCCGGGGCGGCCGGCGTGTCCACCGGCTGTGCCGTTGCCTTGCGGGCGGGCTTGGCAGCCACCGGTTCCACCGTCACGTCTGCCGCCTTGCGCTTGCGAGCGGGCTTGGCCGCGGCAGCCACCGGGTCGGCGGCCTTTGCCTTCGGGGCCGCGGCGCGGCTGCGCGGGGCAGGCGTTGCGACCGGGGTCACGGCGTCGCCAGCGTTCTGGGCGGCCCCCTTCTTCGCCGGCTTGCGTGCGGCCGATGCCTCGGGTTCGACCACCGGCAGCTCCGGCTTCACCGGCTTGGCCGTGACCTTGCGGGCGGCGGCGGTCTTCACCGGCGCCTTCTTGGCGGAGGTCTTGGCAGAGGTCCTGGCGGAAGCTTTGGCGACCTTCGCGGGCGTGCTCGCCTCAGGGGCGTCCACTGCCACGGCCGCCTTCTTGGCGGCCGGAGCGGTCTTGGCGGAGGTGGCGGTCTTCTTGGCCGCGGTCTTCGCGGGGGCCACGGCCGCTGCCTTGGCCGCGGCCTTCACGGGGGCCTGGGCCGGGGCCTTGGTGGCGGCCTTCGCGGGCGCCTTGGTAGCCGCCTTCGTGGCCGTCTTCGGGGCCGTCTTCGTTGCCGTCTTGGCCGCCACCTTGGCGGCGGTCGGGGCAGCAGTCTTGGGCGCCGTCTTGGGCGCCGTCTTCGCTGCCGGCTTCTTCACGGGGGCCGGCGCTGCCGTCTCGGGCGCGGCGTCGGGGGCGGCCTTGCGGCGCGGGGTTTTGCTAGTTGCCATGGCATGGAGTCGGGACAGGCCCTGCGGCCGCCCCGATGAAATCAGGGGTCAGTGATCAGCACAGCGGGGCACCAACCCCGCAGGCTGTTGAAAAAGGCCAGACCCTGGGCACGTGCCAGGTCCGACTTGTGCAGCGGCGCTTCCTGCAGCTGCCCTCGGGCCAGCAGCGACTCGCGCAGCACGCCCGGCAGCAGCCCGGCGGCCAGGCGCGGCGTCAGCCAGCGGCCCTCGATCTGGAGTGCGATATTGCCAAAGCTGCACTCCGTGAGTTCCTCGTCTTCGTTCCACAGCAGCACATCGAAGGCTGCCGCGATCTTGTCCTGTGCGAAGGCCTCGTAGTGGGCGCGTCGCGTGGTCTTGTGCTGCAGATACTCCGCCAGCGCGCCCCGCGTCGGCATGGGGCGCCGGGCCAGCATCAGTGGCACTGGGGTCGGAGTATCGCCCAAGGGCTGGCAACCCAGCCGCGGCAGGCCGTCGCGGGGCAGCGTCAGTCGCACACGCCAGCGGCCGCTCGGGTGTTGCGCGGCCACTTCGGACAGCGCCTGGCGCACATCGGCCGGCCGGTGGCGCAGGCCGAAGTGATGCGCCGTGCGCTGCAGACGCGCGAGGTGGAGATCGAGCAGCGCATAGGCGCCGTCCTCCAGGCGCAGCGTCTCCAGGGCCTCGACGGGCGCCTCGGCGCGCAGCAGGAAGCGCGTCTTGGCCCGCCACTCGGCGAGCTCGGCGGCGGGCTCGGAGTCCAGCGTGATGCCGCTGCCGATGCCGCACTGCAGGCCTGCGGGCCCGAGCTCCGCCGTGCGGATCGGCACGTTGAAGGTCGTCACGCCGCCCGGCTGCATCAGCCCGAGGGCCCCGCAGTACCAGCCGCGGGCCTCGGGCTCCAGCGCCCGGATGATCTGCATGGCGCGGACCTTGGGCGCGCCGGTGACGGAGCCGCAGGGGAACAGGGCACGGAAGACATCCAGCAGGCGCACGCTGGCGCGCGTGACTGCGCTGACGCTGGAGACCATCTGCCACACCGTCGGCAGCGCAATCAGCTCGAACAGACGCGGCACGCGCACCGTGCCGACCTGGGCGACCCGGCTGATGTCGTTGCGCAGCAGGTCCACGATCATGAGGTTCTCGGCGCGTTCCTTGGGACTGGTGCGCAGGTGCGCCTGCGCGGCCTCGTCCTCCACGACGTCGCGCCCGCGCGGCGCGGTGCCCTTCATCGGCTGGGCGGCGAGCAGCCAGCTGCGCGTGCCGTCGGGCGCGTCCGGCACGGGGCGCCAGTCGAAGAAGAGCTCGGGAGAGACGCTCGCCACGCCCGCCTCCCGCAGAAAGAGCGCGAAGCCGCCCGGCTGGGCCGCCTGCAGCGCGAAGAAGAGCTGGGCGAGGTCCGGCGCAGGGTGCGGCGCCCGCAGCCGGGTGGTCAGGTTGACCTGGTAGCAGTCACCGGCGCGGATCCACTCGCGGATGCGCTCGACCTGCGCGGCCTCGTCGGCGTCCGGCTGGGTGTCCGTCCAGCCCAGCGCGCCGGTGTGGCATGCCAGGGCCGGCCAGGGCTCGGGGGCCTGCTCGTAGACGGCGAACTCCGCGAGCGGGCCCGTTGCCGCGTGGTGGACCAGATGGCGGTCGAGCGCGGCGGCGGCCTCGTAGCGCAGCCCCCCGAGCACCCAGGCGCCAGCCTGCGCGGCCGCCTCCGCCGCGGCGATCACGCCGGGCAGCGACTCGGCGCTGTGCGCCCGCAGCCAGCGTGCCGGCGGGGTCGTCCAGACCCCGCGCACGCGCTCGCCGTCCTCCCGGGCCAGCGGATGGCGCGGGAAATCGAAGGCGGCCTGGACCTGCGCCGGGCGAAGCGATGGCGTCATGTCAGGGAAGCCCGCAAAGGCCGGTTCGGCACCCGGCTCAGAGGCTCAGGAAGTGCGTGCGGTAGTAGGCCAGCTCATCGATGGACTCATGGATGTCCGCCAGCGCCGTGTGGGCCTGGGCCTTCTTGAAGCCCTCGATGATGCCGGGCTTCCAGCGGCGGGCCAGCTCCTTGAGCGTGGACACGTCCAGGTTGCGGTAGTGGAAGAAGTCCTCCAGCGTCGGCATGTAGTTCGCGAGGAAGCGGCGGTCCTGGCAGATGCTGTTGCCGCACATGGGCGACTTGCCGGCCGGCACGTACTGCTTCAGGAAGGCGATGGTCTGCGCGGCGGCCTCGTCCTCCGAGATGGTCGAGGCCTTGACGCGGTCGATCAGGCCGCTCTTGCCGTGGGTGCCCTTGTTCCAGGCGTCCATCTTGTCCAGCGTCTCGTCGGTCTGGTGGATGGCGAAGACCGGGCCCTCGACGCGCACGGTCAGGTGCGGGTCCGTGACCACCACGGCCACCTCGATGATGCGGTCGCGGTCCGGGTAGAGGCCGGTCATCTCCAGGTCGATCCAGATCAGGTTCTGGTCGCTGATGGGCAGCAGGGGGGCAGTGGTGTCGCTCATGGTGTCGTCATTCAATCGGATGGCGCCTCGGGGGCAGGCGGCGATTGTCGCAGCCCTACACTCGGGGCCATGCAAACTGCCTCCCTGACCTCGGTGCTGCAAGCGTGGCTGCCCCCGCTGCCGGCCCCCGTGATGAGCGCCCTGCTGGCTGCGGCCCTGGCGCTGAGCCTGGTGCTCAAGCTGTGGCTGGCCAGCCGCCAGGTGCGCCATGTGCGGCAGCACCGGGGCGCCGTGCCCGCGCCCTTCGCAGCCAGCGTGCCGCTCGGCGCCCATCAGAAGGCGGCCGACTACACCGCGGCCAACACCGGCTTCGGCATGCTGAGCCTGGCCGTCTCCAGCGCCCTGCTCGTGGGCTGGACGCTGCTCGGCGGCCTCCATGGCCTGAACGAATGGGTGCTGGACCACACGCTGCAGCGCTTCGGCCCGCTGGGCTACCAGCTGTGCCTGCTGACCGTCTTCGCCCTCATCGGCGGGCTCCTGGACCTGCCTCTGGAGCTGTACCACACCTTCCGCCTAGAGCAGCGCTTCGGCTTCAACCGCACCACGCTGCCGCTCTACGTGGCCGACCTGTTCAAGGGCCTGCTCGTGGGCGCCCTGATCGGCCTGCCCATCGCGGCGCTGATCCTGTGGCTCATGGGCACCGCCGGCCCGCTGTGGTGGCTGTGGGCCTGGGGCGCGTGGATGGGCTTCAACCTGCTGATCATGGTGCTCTATCCCACCGTGATCGCCCCCCTGTTCAACAAGTTCGAGCCGCTGCAGGACGAGCTCCTGCGCGGACGCGTCGAGGCCCTGATGGCCCGCTGCGGCTTCGCGGCCAAGGGGCTTTTCGTGATGGACGGCAGCCGCCGCTCGGCCCACGGCAATGCCTACTTCACCGGCATCGGCGCGGCCAAGCGGGTCGTCTTCTTCGACACCCTCCTGCAGCGCCTGCACCCGGGGGAGGTCGAGGCCGTGCTCGCGCATGAGCTGGGGCATTTCAAGCACCGCCATGTGCTCAAGCGCATGGTCAGCCTCTTCGCGCTGAGCCTGCTCGGCTTCGCGCTGCTGGGCTGGCTCTCGACGCAGGTCGGCTTCTACGTGGGCCTGGGCGTGCAGCCCAACATGGCGGCGCCGAACGACGCGCTCGCCCTGCTGCTCTTCATGCTCGTGCTGCCCGTGTTCAGCTTCTTCCTCACGCCGATCGCCGCCCAGCGCTCGCGCCGGGACGAGTTCCAGGCCGATGCCTACGCCTGCGCGCAGTCCAGCGGCCAGGACCTCGCCAACGCCCTGCTCAAGCTCCACGAGGACAATGCGGGCACCCTGACCCCGGATCCGGTCTATGCCGGCTTCTACTACTCGCACCCGCCGGCCAGCGAACGTCTGGCCGCCATTGAACGCCTCAGCCCCCGCCCTGCATGAATCTCCTCCTTGCCCAATGCGTGCCCCAGACCGCCGCCCTGCCCGAGTCCGAACTCGGTGACTGGCTCGCCCAGGTCCCTGGCTGGCTGCCCGACGCCACGCACAAGGCCATCGCCCGCCGCTTCACCTTCGACAACTACTACCAGGTGATGGCCTTCGCCAACGCCGTGGCCGAGATCGCCCATGCGCAGGACCACCACCCGGACATGGTGCTGAGCTTCAACGTGGCCACGGTGAGCTACTGCACGCACTCGGTGCAGGCCCTGAGCGTCAACGACTTCATCTGCGCCGCCCAGATCAACGCGCTGCCCGAGGCCCAGCCGTGAGCGCTCCGCGCTTCAAGGGCCGCCCGGGCGCGAACAGCCGCGCCAGCCAGGCCGGCGGGCTGGATCTCGGCCTGGTCGTGCGGGGCCACGGGCGCCACTACATCGTCGAGGACAGCGAGGGCCGGCGGCGCGTCTGCCACCCTCGCGGCAAGAAGAGCGACTGCGTGGTCGGCGACCAGGTCCGTTGGGCGGAAGCGAGCAGCGACGAGGGCGTGATCGAGGCCGTGGAGCCCCGCCGCAACCTGCTCTTCCGCCAGGACGAGTGGAAGACCAAGAGCTTCGCTGCCAACCTGGACCAGCTGCTGGTGCTGGTGGCGGTCGAGCCCGTCTTCTCGGAGTCGCAGCTGGCGCGCGCCCTGATCGCCGCCGAGAGCGCCGGCATCAGCGCGCGGGTGGCGCTCAACAAGACCGACCTCCCCGGTGTCGCCGCCCAGCGCGAGCGCCTGCGGCCCTACCGGGACATGGGACTGACGGTCATGGAGCTGGCGCTGCGCGAGGACCCGACGGCCTCCGCCGCCGCACTCGTGCCATGGCTGCAGGGCAAGCGCACGTTCGTGCTGGGCCCCAGCGGCACCGGCAAGAGCACGCTGATCAACCTCCTGATCCCCGATGCCCAGGCCCAGGTGGGGGACATCTCCCAGGCCCTCAACTCCGGCCGCCACACCACCACCACGACGCAGTGGTACTGGATGGACGCCGAACGCGGAACCGCGCTGATCGACTCGCCGGGTTTCCAGGAGTTCGGCCTGCGCCAGATCGAGCCCGCCCAGCTGCCGCAGCTGATGCCAGACCTGCGCCAGCACGCCGGCGGGTGCCGCTTCTACAACTGCACGCATCTGCACGAGCCGGGATGCGGCGTGCGGGCGGCGCTGGAGGCCGGGCAGATCGCGGCCTCGCGCTATCGCATCTACGGCGAGATTTTCGAGGAGCTCAGCAGCAAGCGCTGGTGAGGCCTGCGCAGCCGGCCATGCGGGCTCCGGGCCAGGCAGCCGCGGGGCCTTGCCGTGCCGCCCCATCGCGATCCAGCCTGGGGCGGGCAGACCGCCGGGCGGCCGCCGGTCCGAGCGCTTACGGTGCCTGAGGCGGCAGTGCCGGGCGGCCGGGCGCAGCGTTTGCGTCGCCACCCACGTCGCCGCCCACTTCGCGGGCCTCGACATCCACGACATCCGCCGGATCCACTCGCCGTCCGCCGGGTCCGGCGGCCCCCGCAAAGCCCTGTCCTGCGCGGAAGGCGCGCGCACGGGCAAAGCCGGAGAGGTCCACCACCGGCTTGCGGCCGCGGATGAGGCTCCACAGGCTCAGGCCCAGCAGGGTTGCCAGCGCCAGCGCCATCAGGCCCAGCACCAGGACGGCCGTGGCCACGGCCAGGACCAGACGCAGCACCAGGGAAATCAGAGCAGAGAACAAGCCGGTTCCTTTCAAGAAAAGACGACGCCGAGGCGTCAGCCGCGCCCAATGTAAGGCATGCGGTTGGCCATGAGGGTCATGAAGGGCACGTTGACCGACAGCGGCAGCTGCGCGAGCTGCACGATGGCGTCCGCCACATGCTGCACGTCCATGGTGGCCTCGACGGCGATGCTGCCGTTGGCCTGGCGCACGCCCTGCTGCATGGGCACGGCCATCTCGGTGGCAGCATTGCCGATGTCGATCTGGCCGACGGCGATGTCGTGCTCGCGCCCATCCAGGCTCAGCGCCTTGGTCAGGCCGGTGATGGCGTGCTTGGTGGCGGTGTAGGGCGCCGAGTTCGGGCGCGGCACGTGGGCGGCGATCGAACCGTTGTTGAGGATGCGACCGCCCCGGGGCCGCTGGCGCTTCATCAAGCCGAAGGCGGCCTGCGCGCACAGGAAGCTGCCGGTGAGGTTGACGTCCACCACGGCCTGCCATTGCTCGACCGACAGCTCGTCCACCGGCACCGCCGGCGCACTCAGGCCGGCGTTGTTGAACAGCAGGTCAAGGCGGCCGAAGCGGGCCTCGATGGCAACGAACAGGCCCTTCACCGCCGATGCATCGCCCACGTCGCAGGGCTGCACCCAGCAGCGTTCCGGGGCGATGCAGGCCGCCTGCGTCTGGGCCAGCGGCTCGGCGCGGCGCCCTGCCAGCACCACCTGCCATCCGGCCCGGACCAACGCCAGCGCGGCGGCGCGGCCGATACCGCTGCCGGCCCCGGTGACCAGCGCGATGCGGTCGGACAGATCAGGTGCTGAGGTCAAGGCGGCGGGGGACGGTGTCATGGCAGGCAGGCGCTGGGGCTGCCCGGAGCGGCAGCCGACGCGGCATCATAGTCAGCCCCGCCTCAGGGCGTCTGCCAGGGGGATTCGGACGCGGCACCGGCGAGCTGGACCTCCGCAGCCCGGGCGCGGTGCCCCGAAACCACCACCGGCGGCAGCTGCTCGATGCGGGCGCGCTGGCCGTGGACCTCGACGCGCGGCAGGGTTTCGATCTGCGGGGCCGTGCGGGTGGGCAGGGCCGCTTGCGTGGGCAGCGCCATCACGGCGCCGATCGTCAGCCCCAGCACCAGGCCGCTGCCCAGCGCCAGGCGGCGAAGGGGGGCATAGCGGTCATAGCAGGGAATAGTCACGGGCTTCATGGGAACCTCCTCGGGGCAACAGGCATCGCGCAGCGGCGGGATGACATGCACTGTGCCAAGCCGGGGACGGGCCACCAAGCCGGACGGGACGGACGGCCGATCGACCGCGACGAACTGCAGCGCGGCCGGATGAACGGGTTTACCCTAGGAAGATGCCCAGCGCCCGCGCCACCTGGAGGCGCTCGTGGTCCAGGGGCACGAAGCGGGTCTGCCCCGCGACCTCGGCCAGGCCGACGTCCACGCAGCGGTCGCCCTGCAGCGCGACCATCCGGCCGAACTGCCCGCGCATCACCAGCCCTGCCGCGGCCACGCCGAATCGCGTCGCCAGGACACGGTCGAAGGCCGTGGGCGATCCACCGCGCTGCAGATGCCCGAGCAGCGTGCAGCGGACCTCGACCTGGCTGCCCAGGTGCGCCTCCAGGTCCGCCGTGAGCCGGTGACCGATGCCGCCCAGGCGCAAGGGGTCCGGGCTGTCGTCGAGCTGCCGCTGGATGACCCACTCGCCGCCGACGGCCTTGGCGCCTTCCGCCACGCACAGCAGGGCGAAGCCCTGCTCCTGGGCCCGCTGCCGGGCAAAGGCGGCCAGCTGCTCGATCTGGTAGCCCTGCTCGGGCATCAGGATGGCATCGGCGCCGCCCGCCAGCCCGCCCTCCAGCGCGATCCAGCCGGCATAGCGCCCCATCGTCTCGACGATCATCACGCGGCCGTGGCTGCGCGCCGTCGTCTGCAGGCGCCCCAGCGCGTCGCTCACGACGGTCGCCGCGGAGTCGAAGCCGAAGCTGCGTTCATTGAGCATGAGGTCGTTGTCGATGGTCTTGGGCACGCCCACCACCGGCACGCCGAGGCGCGCGAAGCGCTCGGCGATGGTCATGGTGCCGTCGCCGCCGATGACGACCAGCGCGTCGATGTTGTGGCGGCCCAGGAAGTCCAGCGCCTGCCCCGAACAGTCGGTGCCGCCCGCCCCGAAGAAGTGGAAGGGATCGGCCCGGTTGTGCGTGCCGAGGATGGTGCCGCCCTCCGCGATGAGGCCGCGCACGGCCGAGGCCTCCAGCGGCCGGCAGCGGCCGTCCAGCAGCCCCAGAAAGCCGCGCTCGATGCCCGTGACCGTGGCGCCGCAGCGCTCGACCAGGGCGAGCGTCACCGCCCGGATCACGGCATTGAGCCCCGGGCAGTCGCCGCCACCTGTCAGAATCCCGATATGCATGGATGAAACCTCGCTGCCCGGATGCTGCCACGGCAGCCTCCGGCTCCGCCATGCCATCGTTGCAAGGCATCACCGTTGTCCCCGATTTCCGGGGGTCAGGTCTTGTCCTTGGTCAAGACGCCGCCCCCGTGGGGCGACAATCCCCTACCCGCCACCCTGCCCGCCCCGATGATGTCCGCTCCCGGCTCGAGCCCCGCCCCTGAAGACACGGCCCTGCCGCGCCTGCTCTATGTCGAGGACAACGCCATCAACATGCTGATCGTCGAGGAGCTGGTGCACAAGCGCGGCGGCATCGCCCTCAGCGGCGCGGAAACGGTGGCCGAGGGCCTGCGGATGGCGGCCGCGCTGCAGCCCCGGCTGATCCTCGTGGACATGCAGCTGCCCGATGGCGACGGTCACGAGCTGCTGCAGGCCCTGCGCGCCGATCCCGCCACGGCCCACATCCCCTGCGTCGCCCTGTCGGCCAATGCCATGCCGGAAGACGTGCGGCGGGCGAACGAGGCCGGCTTCGCCGACTACTGGACCAAGCCCATCGACTTCAAGGTCTTCCTGGCGGGGCTGGACGCCTACTACGGCGCGGCCTGACACCTCCGGCCCGGGCCTCGACCCGCAACGCCATGAAAAAGGCGCTGCACCCTCGCGGGCCAGCGCCTGATCGTCGGCATCGAGCGTCGCGGACCCCGCCCGGGGCCCGCAGCGCGTGGCTTACTTGCCGGCAGCGGCCGCCTGTTCCTTCTTGATGGCGATCTCGTCGGCCTCGTCGTAGGGCTTGTTGCCGCAGGCCTTCTTCCAGTTGTCGACGGCGTCCAGGTGATCCAGGCTGCGGCTCTCCAGGTCCTTGCCGCTCTTGTTGAACTTCTCGATGGACTCGTCGAATGCGCGGGCGCGGGCGATGTACTCGTCCTTGCGCTTGTTGTGCGTCTCGATCTTGGCGTCGTTGGCCTTGGCGCGCTCGTTGTAGGCGTCGATGGCCGCCTTCTGCTCGCTGCGGCTCATGTCGGGCAGCTTGGTCTTGAGGTCTTCGTTGGACTTGATCAGCTCGGCCTGCTCGGCCTTGATGGCGACGGCATTGGCGTCGATGGCCTCGCCTTCCTTGGTCAGCGTCTCCTTGTCGGCCATGAGGCGCTCGCGGGCCTGCTTGTACTCGGCCTCGGCGGCCAGGACGCCCTTGGCCTCGGCGTCGTTGTCGGCCTGCTGCTTGAAGCAGGCGCGCAGCTCGTCGCGCGTCATCAGCTTCTGCTTGGGCTTCTCCACCACGGGGCGGCTGACCTTGTTGTTCTTGGGGTCGACCTTGGCGTTGGGGTTCACGGTCTGGGCGGAAGCCAGGGCCGGCAGGAGGGCGGCCAGGCAGACGGAGAGGAGGATTCGTTTCATGACGGTGCGGGGCTGGTGCTGCGGCACAGCGGTTGGCACGCCGGATGGCGCAAAGCCGGAATGATGCCACGAGCGGGTCCGCCGGCCGGGCGGGGATAATCCGCCCCTTCGTCCTGGCGCAGCCCGAGAACCTGCGCCGACTCCTCCCACGCAGGCACGGCGCTCCGCCGCGGCCCAGGTACAAAGACACGCTCATGGCACTCAAGGCAACGATCTACAAGGCCCTGCTGAACATCGCCGACATGGACCGCCATGTCTACGGCGAGCACAACCTCACCATCGCCAAGCATCCCAGCGAGACGGACGAGCGCATGATGATGCGCGTGCTGGCCTACGCACTGAACGTGCCCGCCGACGACCTGCGCGGGCGCCTCGAGTTCACCAGGGGGCTGTCGGAGGTTGACGATCCGGACCTGTGGCAGCTCGACCTCACCGGCGAGGTGGTCCACTGGATCGACCTCGGCCAGCCCGACGAGCGCCGCCTGATGAAGGCCCACGGCCGCGCCGGACGCGTCAGTCTCTACTGCTACGCCGCGAGCACCCCCGTCTGGTGGGCGGGCATCGAGAGCAAGCTCACGCGGGCGCCCAAGCTGGCCGTCTGGCAGATCGCGCCGGAAGAGTCGCAGGCCCTGGCCGCCTTCGCCGAGCGCAGCATGCAGCTGCAGGTCAGCATCCAGGACGGGCACGTGTACCTGTCCACGGCCTCGCGTCAATTGGAGATTCACCCCCGTGCCCTTAAGCACGCCGAGGCCTGACCGCTAGACTCCGGCCCGGCTGCCAGGAGGGCGGCCCATGCCAACAATGCCGGAGAAGCGATGAAGACCTTGGACCTGCTGCGCCTCAAGCGCCGTCAACTGACCACCCTGGGAGCCGCCGTGAGCCTAGCCGCCGCCCTGCTGCCGGGCACGCTGCACGCCGCCGACGCGGCCAGCGCCCCGGAACCCGCCGATCCGCATCAGTGGCTCGAGGAAGTCCTGGGCGAGAAGCCCCTGGCCTGGGTCAAGGAGCGCAACGAGGCCAGCTTCAAGGTGCTGAAGGCCCGGCCGGAGTTCGAACCCCTGCGTCAGGACCTGCTGGGCGTGCTCAATGCGCGCGACCGCATTCCGGGCGTCAGCCGCATGGGCGGCTTCCTCTACAACCTCTGGCAGGACGAGCAGCACAAGCGCGGCCTGTGGCGCCGCACCACGCTGGCCGAGTACCGGAAGGCCGAGCCCGCCTGGGAAACCGTGCTGGACCTGGACGCCCTGGGCGCCGCCGAAGGAGAGAGCTGGGTTTTCCATGGCGCGCAGTGTCTGGGCCCGAGCTACCGCCGCTGCATGGTCAACCTCTCGCGCGGGGGTTCGGATGCCCAGGTGAGCCGCGAGTTCGACACCGTCAGCAAGCAATTCATCAAGGGCGGCTTCGAGCTGCCCGAGGCCAAGAGCCAGCTGACCTGGCTGGACGAGAACACCCTCTTCGTCGGCACGGACTTCGGGCCGGGCAGCCTCACCGACTCCGGCTACCCGCGCGTCATCAAGCAATGGAAGCGCGGCACGCCGCTGAGCGCGGCCATGACGGTCTTCGAGGGCGAGGCCAAGGACGTCGCCGCCAGCGTCGTGGTGGACCGCACGCCCGGCCACCACCGTGTGTTCTTCCAGCGCGCCCTGGACTTCTACAGCAGCAGCAGCTTCTTCCTGCAGGGCGGCAAGCTCGTCAAGCTGGAGATCCCGGACGACGTCGAGTCCGGTTTCTGGGGCCCCTGGATGCTGCTCAAGCCCCGCAATGACTGGCAGGTCGGCGGCAGCACCTACAAGAGCGGCACGCTGCTGATCACCGACCTGAAGGCTTACCAGCGTGGCGAACGCAAGTTCAAGGTGCTGTTCCAGCCCACGGCCACGCGCTCGCTGGCCAGCTACAACCTGACGCGCAGCCACGTGCTGCTGTCGGTGATCGACCAGGTGGCCAGCAAGCTGGAGGAGTGGGACTTCAGCAAGCCGCAGGCCCCGCGCCACCGCGAGGTGAAGGCGCCCTTCCCCGGCGCGCTGCATCTGGCCTCGCTGTACGACAGCGAGCTGCCCCGGGACGAGCTGGCGGATCGCTACGTCCTGTACTACACCGACTTCCTCACGCCGGACACGCTCTTCCTGTCGCGCGCCGGCAGTGACGAACGCCAGGTGCTCAAGTCCCGCCAGGCCCAGTTCGACGCCACCGGCATGCGCGCCGAGCAGCGCTTCGCCACCAGCAAGGACGGCACCCGCGTGCCCTACTTCGTGATCTGGCCCAAGGGCGCCACGGCGGATGGCAGCAATCCCACGCTGCTGTACGGCTACGGCGGCTTCGAGGTCTCGCTGCAGCCGGGCTACTCCGGTGGCCGCGGCCGTGCGTGGCTGGGTCGTGGCGGTGTCTACGTGCTGGCCAACATCCGGGGCGGCGGCGAATTCGGCCCGGCCTGGCACCAGGCGGCCATCAAGGCCAACAAGCAGCGCAGCTACGAGGACTTCATCGCCGTGGCGGAGGACCTCATCGCCGCGAAGATCACCTCGCCTCGCCACCTCGGCATCATGGGCGGCAGCAACGGCGGCCTGCTGATGGGCGCCACCTTCACGCAGCGCCCGGAGCTCTTCAATGCCGTGGTCTGCCAGGTGCCGCTCCTGGACATGCGCCGCTTCCACAAGCTGCTGGCCGGCGCCTCGTGGATGGCCGAGTACGGCAACCCGGACGACGCCAAGGACTGGGACGTCATCCGCCAGTACAGCCCCTATCACAACGTCAGCAAGGACAAGACCTACCCCAAGGTCTTCTTCACGACGTCCACGCGTGACGACCGCGTCCACCCCGGCCATGCCCGCAAGATGGTGGCCCGCATGACCGAGCTCGGCCATGAGGTCTACTATTACGAGAACACCGAGGGTGGCCACGGCGGCGCGGCCGACAACGAGCAGCGCGCCACGCTGCAGGCGCTCGAGTACAGCTACCTCTGGCAGCAGCTGGGCCGCTGAGGCGCCCGGCACGATCAGGCACCCCATGGACGTCCGGCACGACCCCGCAGCGCAGCAGTTCTGGCTCGAACCCGAGCCCGGACAGCGCTGCGTGCTGGACTACCAGCGCCAGGGGGATGCCGTCGTGTTCACGCACACCGGCGTGCCGCCCGCCCTGCAGGGCCAGGGTCTCGCGGCACGGCTGGTGGCCGCCGGCCTGCAATGGGCCGGCGAGCAGGGCCTGCGGGTCGTGCCCGCCTGCAGCTACGTCGCGAGCTACCTGAACCGGCAGGCGCGACGCGGCTGAGCCGCCCGGCGGACGCCGATCCCTGGGCGCCCCGCGCCTCAGGACGCCTCGTTCTCCCGCGCCTGCAGCACCCGCCACATCACCTTGCCCGCCCCCGACTTGGGCAGGCTCTCCACGAACTCGACGCTGCGCGGCACCTTGTACGCCGCCATGTGCTCGCGGGCCCAGGCGATCAGCGCCTCCTCGGTCAGCGTGGCGCGGGCCTCGGCCCGCGGCACCACCACGGCCTTGACGGACTCGCCGCGGTACGCATCCCGCGTCGCGATGACGCAGGCCTCCTGCACGCCGGGATGCTGGAACAGCAGCAGCTCCACCTCCGACGGCCAGACCTTGTAGCCGCTGGCATTGATCATCCGCTTCAGGCGATCGGTGAGGAAGAAGTAGCCCTCCTCGTCCATGCGGCCGAGGTCGCCCGTGCGGAAGAAGCGCCGGCCGTCGATCTCGACAAAGGCCGCCGCCGTGGCCTCCGGCTGGCGCCAGTAGCCCTGGAACACCATGGGCCCCGCGCTGAGGATCTCGCCCACCTCGCCGGGCGGCAGCGCCGCCAGCGTGACAGGATCCACCACGCGCGAATCGACGCCGAAGATGGGAATGCCCAGGCACTGCAGCTTGGCGCGCTCGGGCGGGTTGGCGTGCGTGGGGGCGGCGGTCTCGGTCAGGCCGTAGCCCTCGGCGAACTGCAGGCCGAACTCGTCCAGCAGGCGCTGCGCCACCGCCTGCGGCATGGCCGTGCCGCCGCCGCTCATGTAGCGCAGGCTGGAGAGGTCGAAGCTGCGGTAATGGGGGCTCGCGAAGAGGTCGATGATCATGGTCGGCACGCAGGTCCAGTGCGTGACGCCGTGACGGGAGATGGACTGCCCGGCGAGCTCGCGGTCCCAGCGCGGCAGCACCACCATCGTCATGCCCCAGTACACCGGCGCCAGCACGCCGTACAGCAGCCCGGTGATGTGGAACATGGGCACGACGGCCAGCCCCACGGCCTCGGGGGACGCCGAGCCCCACAGCCCGCCGCCGCAGGTGTTGGCCATCAGGCTGCGATGGGTGTGCATGCAGCCCTTGGGCAGACCGGTCGTGCCGGAGGTGTAGGGCAGCAGGGCCAGGTCGTCGGGGCCGTTCAGCGCCGGGCCGGGCCGGCAGCCGGCCTCCAGCGCGGCCGGCCAGGCCGTGGCGCCCGGGATGAGTGGCGGGCGGGCCAGGAGCCAGTCCCGCAGTGGGCCCGTCAGGCCGGACGCCGGCGGCGGCCCGTCGGCGGGCCAGGCGTCGGCGTAGTGCAGGCCCAGCAGCACCGGCGCCGGCCCCGGGAGCGCGGACAGCGCCTGCTGCACCACCGGGCCGAGGTCCGCGGCGAAGACCAGCCCCCGCGCCCCCGAGTCCGCCAGCAGATGGGCCAGCTCCTCGGCCTTGTTCATCGGGTTGACAGGCACCACCACCGCGTCGGCCCGCAGGGCCGCGTAGAAGGCCACCAGGAACTGCGGGCAGTTCTGCAGGTACAGGGCGACGCGATCTCCGCGCTGCAGGCCCTGGGACTGCCACCAGCCGGCCAGGGCCTCGGCCCGGGCGTGGAGCGTGGCATAGCTCATGGCGCTGCCGCCATAGAGCGTGGCGGCCTTGGCCGGGAAGCGGCGTGCCGCGACCTCCAGGTTGAACCACAGCGACGTCTCGGGGATCACGAGCTGCCGGGGCAGTCGCGCCGGCCAGTACCGGGACGCCGGCCGTGCCTGCGCGGCCGGCCCCGCGCATGGAACCGATGCCTGCTTGCCGTCGCTCATGCCCGCTCCCTCGGGCACCCTGCCCGTGCGGCGCATCTTGCCGGGCCGGCGCGGCCGCGTTTGTCGCCGCGGCGACATGGCCCGGCCGCTGCGCGAACGCTGCATCTGCCAAGCGTCAAGCGAGCGGCCGTCGCCAGGTCGGAAAACCCGTCCGATTTCGCAGAGAATATTCGGATCCGGACCAGCGTCCCGGGCGTTCCCGACCGCGCAGCGGGAGCGCAGCACCTGCGCCTACCCTTCCAGCAAGCACCCATGTCCACGATTCTTCAGCAGATCCCCGCCGGCCAAAAGGTCGGTATCGCGTTCTCCGGCGGCCTCGACACCAGCGCCGCGCTGCACTGGATGCGCCAGAAGGGTGCCATTCCCTACGCCTACACCGCCAACCTCGGCCAGCCCGACGAGCCGGACTACGACGAGATCCCTCGCAAGGCCATGCTCTATGGCGCCGAGCAGGCCCGCCTGATCGACTGCCGCGCGCAGCTGGTCCACGAAGGGATCGCCGCGCTGCAAAGCGGCGCCTTCCACATCCACACCGGCGGGCTGACCTACTTCAACACCACGCCCATCGGCCGCGCCGTGACCGGCACGATGCTGGTGGCCGCCATGAAGGAAGACGACGTCAACATCTGGGGTGACGGCTCGACCTTCAAGGGCAACGACATCGAGCGCTTCTACCGCTACGGCCTGCTGACCAATCCCTCGCTGAAGATCTACAAGCCCTGGCTGGACCAGACCTTCATCGACGAGCTGGGCGGCCGCGCCGAGATGTCCGCCTTCATGCAGAAGGCCGGCTTCGCCTACAAGATGTCCGCCGAGAAGGCCTACTCCACCGACTCCAACCTGCTGGGCGCCACCCACGAGGCCAAGGATCTGGAGCTGCTGAGCTCCGGCATCAAGATCGTCAACCCGATCATGGGCGTGGCCTTCTGGCGCGAAGACGTGCAGATCCAGCCCGAGACCGTCACCGTGCGCTTCGAGGAAGGCCTGCCCGTTGCCCTGAACGGCCAGGAGTTCAGCGACCCCGTCGCCCTGATGCTCGAGGCCAACCGCATCGGCGGCCGCCACGGCCTGGGCATGAGCGACCAGATCGAGAACCGCATCATCGAGGCCAAGAGCCGCGGCATCTACGAAGCCCCGGGCATGGCGCTGCTGCACATCGCCTACGAGCGTCTGGTGACCGGCATCCACAACGAGGACACGATCGAGCAGTACCGCATCAACGGCATGAAGCTCGGCCGTCTGCTGTACCAGGGCCGCTGGTTCGACCCGCAGGCCATCATGCTGCGCGAGGCCGCCCAGCGCTGGGTGGCGCGCGCCGTCACGGGCGAAGTGGCGCTGGAGCTTCGCCGCGGCAATGACTACTCGCTGCTCGACACCCGCAGCGCCAACCTGACCTACAAGCCCGAGCGCCTGTCCATGGAGAAGGTCGAGGACGCCCCCTTCTCGCCGGCCGACCGCATCGGCCAGCTGACCATGCGCAACCTCGACATCATCGACACCCGCGACAAGCTCATGACCTACAGCCAGGTCGGCCTGCTGACGCCGGGTTCGGGCCTCGCCCTGCCCCAGCTGAAGAACGAAGACTGACGATGCAGCCGCGCCGCCTCCCCGCCCTGCAGCCCGGCCGCCGCGCGGGCCTGGCGGCGCTTGGCCTGCTCGCCCTGGGCGCGGCGCTGCCCCGGCGGGCGCTCGCCCTGGACGCCCCGAAGGGCCGGGTGGTGCTGACCCTCAGCGGCACGGGACTCAAGACCAATGTCGACGGCCGCGCCGCCTTCGACATGGACATGCTCGCCGCGCTGCCGCAGCGCAGCTTCACGGTGCACACGCCCTGGTACCCCGAGGCCCGCAAGTTCACCGGCCCGCTGCTGCGCGACGTCCTGGCCCAGGCCGGCGTGCGGGGCGGCAGCATCGAGGCCTACGCGCTGAACGACTACCGCGTCACCATCCCGATGGAGGACGTGCTGCAGTACCCGGTCATCCTCGCGCGGCTGATGGACGACCAGCCCATGTCCGTGCGTGACAAGGGGCCGCTGTTCATCATCTACCCCTTCGACGAGGACCGTCGCCTGCGCAGCAGCATCTATTACAGCCGCTGCGCCTGGCAGCTCAAGGCCCTGGAGATCCGCTGACGGCATGGAGCCCAGAACGCGCACGTTTCGCCGCTGGCTCAATCTGCCGGTGGCCATGGTGCTGGTCCTGCTGCTGGCACTGGGCGGCATGGGCTGGCTGCAGTGGCGCCAGTACAAGCTGCTCGACGCCACGGAGCGTTACCAGGACGACTACCTCGTCTGGAGCCTCTTCCAGTTCGAGACCGAGTCCCTGCGTCTGCGCCTGGCGCTGGAGCAGGCCCTCGGCACCAACCCGGCGATCGACCCCGAGCAGGTCGTGCAGCGCTACGAGATCTTCGTCAGCCGCCTGAGCCTCATCGAGGCCGAGCATGCGACGCAGATCCTGCGCCAGCACCCCGACTACCGGCTCACGCTGGAGCGCACCCGCACCTTCATCCGCTGGGCGGACGCCCTGCCACTCAACGCCAGCCTGGTGACCCGGCAGCCGGAGCGCCTGCGCGAGGCGCTGGACCGCCTGGAGTCGCTGGCGGAGCCCATCCGCGAGCTGTCCCTGACGGCCTCGCACTTCGTGGCCGCCCAGGTCTCCGAGCGCCATGCCATCGTGCGGGACCACAACCGCACCGGCCTGTGGCTCAATGCCTTCCAGGTGAGCATCGTGCTGCTGCTCTCGGCCCTGCTGCTGCGGCAGTTCGGCCGGCTGCGGGCCCACGCGCGCGAGCAGAGCGCCCACGCTCGCCGCCTGGCCCAGGCCCAGGAGCAGGCGGAGGCCGGCAGCCGCGCCAAGAGCGTGTTCCTGGCCAACATGAGCCACGAGCTGCGCACGCCCATGCACGGCCTGCTGGGCATGCTGTCCCTGCTCCAGGACAGCCCGCTCGACGCACCCCAGCGCCAGCAGCTGCAGGCTGCCAACGACTCCGCCCGACATCTGCTGGCCGTGCTCAACGACATCCTCGATGTCTCCCGCATGGAGGCCGGCGGCGTGGACATCCGTCCGGAGCCCACCGCCCTGCCGGCGCTGCTGCGCGAGCTCGAGGACGTGTGCTGGCCGCAGGCTCATGCCAAGGATCTGGCGCTGGACCTGCAGCTGCAGCCCGACGTCCCCCGCTGGGTGATGGCCGACCCGACCCGGCTGCGCCAGATCCTGCTCAACCTGCTGGGCAATGCCATCAAGTTCACCGAGCACGGTCAGGTCAGCATGCAGGTGAGCCGGCAGGCCGACGCGCTGGGCAGCGATCTGCTGCGATTCGAAATCCGCGACACCGGCATCGGCATGGACTCCGCCACGCAGGCCCTGCTCTTCCAGCGCTTCAGCCGTGGCGACGCCAGCAGCTCGCGGCGCTTCGGCGGCACCGGGCTGGGCCTGGAGATCTCGCGCACCCTCGCCCGCGCCATGGGCGGCGACATCCAGGTGCAGTCCGCCCTGGGCCAGGGCTCGGTCTTCACGGTCGAGCTCAAGCTCAACGAGTGCCTGCCCGGGCCGTCCACCCGGCCGCTGGCGCCGACGACCACCGTCCCGCTGGCGGCCCTTCGGCAGCTGCGCATCCTCGTCTCCGAGGACAACGCCACGAACCGTCAGTTCCTGGAGGCCGTCCTCGAACGCCTGGGGCACAAGGCCGTGTTCTGCGACAACGGCCGGGATGCCGTCGAGCGGCTGCGCCAGGAGGACTTCGACCTGGTGCTGATGGATCTGCACACGCCGGTCATGGACGGGCTGGAGGCCACGCGGCACATCCGCGCCATGGCGGGCCCGCGGCGCGACGTCCGCATCATCGCGCTGTCCGCCGATGCCTTCGACGCCACGCGCCGGCAGGCCGAGGACGCCGGCATGGACGAGTTCCTGGCCAAGCCGCTGAGCATCCAGGAGCTGACCGCCGCCCTGAACCGCCAGCCGTGGGAGGCCGTCGACGCGCCCTCGGCCCCGTGCGGCGGCGCGGAGCGGACGGCCCGGCCGGCCCCCAGCCCGGCGCCGGCACCGGCACCGGCCGACGATGAAGAGCTCGATGCCCAGGTCATCGCCGAGCTGGGACACCACCTCAGCGGCAAGGCCGTGGCACAGCTCTACGAGCGCTTCGTGGCCGGCCTGCCGGCCATCGAGCAGCGGCTGGCGGATGGCCTGGCGGGCCCCGACCATACGCAGCTGCGGGAACTCGCACACGAGCTCAAGGGCGCCGCCGCCAACCTCGGCCTGCGCCTGCTCAGCCAGCCGGCTGCCGAGCTCGAAGCCGCCGCCGCCGCGGGGCGCCACGAGGAGGTCCTGCAGGCCCTGGCCGAACGCATCCGTCAGGCCATCGCCCGTTGCCGGGCGCTGTGCGAGCACCCTTTCATCAAGACCTGACCCCGACCCGGGCCGGACGCACCGGCCCGGCGGCCGTCGTCAGACAATCACCGGCTCCGGCTCCAGGCGGATGCCGAATCGGCCGTAGACGCTTTCCTGGATGGCCCGCGCCAGCGTCACCACCTCGGCGCCCCGCGCCTCACCGCGGTTGACGAGCACCAGCGCCTGGCGCTCGTAGACGGCCGCGCCGCCCACGCTCTTGCCTTTCCAGCCGCAGGCGTCGATCAGCCAGCCGGCAGCGAGCTTCACCGTGCCGTCGGGCATGGGGTAGTGCACGATGCCGGGGTCGCGGCCGATGATGTCCCGGCACTGCTCCTCGGTGACCACCGGGTTCTTGAAGAAGCTGCCGGCATTGCCGATCTGGCGGGGATCGGGCAGCTTGGCCTGCCGGATCTGGCAGACCCAGTCGAAGATCTGCATCGCCGAGGGTGCCGAGATGCCGGTCTCGCCCATCTTGCGCTCGAGGTCGAGGTAGCTCAGGTGCGGCACCCAGGGCTTCGGGCAGCGCAGCAGCACACGGGTGATCACGCTCTTGCCGGCCAGGCCGCCGAAGCCGGTCTGCTTGAACACGCTGTCCCGGTAGCCGAGGGCGCAGACGCTGGCCGGGAGCCGCACGGGCCGGCCGGTGACGAGGTCCACGACATCCACCGCCTCGAGGCGGTCCTTCAACTCGACGCCGTAGGCGCCGATGTTCTGCACCGGCGCCGCGCCGGCCGTCCCGGGGATCAGGGCGAGATTCTCCAAGCCCGGGCACCCCTGCTCGAGGCTCCAGCGGACGACGTCATGCCAGACCTCGCCGGCGCCGACCTCAAGGATCCAGGCGTCGTCGCGCTCCTCGATGACGCGCCTGCCCATGATTTCCATCTTGAGCACGAGCGCCTCGACGTCCCGCGTGAGCACGATGTTGCTGCCGCCGCCCAGCACGAATTTCGGGCACAGACCGAGCTCCGGGTGGTCGATCACCCGGCGCAGATCAGCCTCCTGGCGGATGCGGACCAGGCGTTGCGCCGTGGCCGGCAGGCCGAAGCTGTTGTAGGGCCGCAGGTTCACGCCCTCCTCGATCGTGAGGGTCGCGGGGCCCCCATTCAGGCGCGGACCCTCGTCCCGGGTGTTCGGCATCTCGTGTTGCATGGCAGAATTTTCCCAGATTCCCCCGCCGCTTCCGGCGCGGGCACTGCCCTCAAGGATGTAATTGATGCCTAGCTTTGACACCAAGCTGGAACCCGACATGGTCAAGATCGGCCATGGCGTGGACAACAGCAAGAAAGAGATCGACACGCGTTTCGACTTCAAGGGCACCAGCGCCCAGGTCGAGCTCAAGGCCAAGGAGAAGGAGATCCACTCGACCGGCGACAGCGATTTCCAGCTGGAGCAGATCGAGGCCGTGCTCTACGGCAAGCTGACCAAGCAGGGCGTGGTCATCAGCTTCCTCGAGAAGAAGGACAAGATCGAGAAGCTCGGCGGCGACAAGGTCCGCCAGGTCTACAAGATCCGCTCGGGCATCGATGCCGACAACGCCAAGAAGATCACCGCGGCGATCAAGAACAGCAAGCTCAAGGTCCAGAGCTCGATCCAGGGCGACGTCGTGCGCATCACCGGCAAGAACCGTGACGACCTCCAGCTGGCCATCGCCCAGCTGAAGAAGGACATGGCGGACCTGCCGCTCAGCTACGACAACTTCCGCGACTGAGCCTGCGCCCGTCGCCTGCCGGGACCGCCGCCGCGGTCCCTTTTCTTCACCGGTCTCCCACGCCCGCGCGGGCTGGGGCCGGCACCGCCGCACTGGATCGCCCATGAACCGCCTGCCCTCCCGCTTGCTTCTCGCCCTGCTCCTCGGCGCCTCACTCCAGGCCCAGGGCGCGGGTGATGCGGCCAGCAAGTTCTACGATGACGCCCAGCAGCGTCTCGAGAAGAAGGACATCGAGGGCGCGCTGATCCAGCTGCGCAACTCGCTGCAGGCGGATCCGCGCATGCTGTCCGCGCACCTCCTGCTGGCCCGCACGCTGCTGAAGGTGGGCGATCTCGCCTCCGCCGAGGCGGCCTTCGACGAGGCGCTCAAGCAGGGCGTCTCGCGCAGCGAGGTGATGGTCGACCTCGGCCAGCTCTACATCGCCCTGGGCGAGTACAAGAAGCTGCTGGAGCGGGTCAACACCAACGGCGTGCCGGTGGGCAGCCACGCCGAGATCCTGACGCTGCGCGGCACCGCCTTCGCGACGCTGGGTCAGAAGGAGGCCGCCAGCAAGTCCTTCGCCGAGGCGCGTGCGCTGGCGCCGCGCTCGCCGCTGCCCCTGCTGGCCGAAGCGACCATGCTGACGCGCCAGGGCGACCTGGAAAAGGCCCGGGCCCAGATCAGCAAGGCGCTGGAGTTCGATCCCGCCAACAGCGCGGCCTGGTATGCCCTGGGCACGGTTCAGCAGCGGCTCAAGGACGGCAGCGGCGCGCTCGCCTCCTTCGGCAAGGCCCTGCAACACCAGCCGCTGAACGTCGACGCGCGTGTCGCGCGCGCCGGCCTGTACGTGACGGGCAACCAGCTGAAGGAGGCCGAGCAGGACCTCGTCGCCCTCGAGCAGGCCAGCCTGGCCGATGCGCGGGCCTCCTACCTGCGCGGGGTGCTTGAGACCCGCAAGGGCAATGCCGCCAAGGCACGCGATGCCTACATCCAGTCCACCGAGCTGCTGGCCCTGCAGCCGGCGGGCGTGATCAACAGCGACGAGAGCCTCAACTTCGCGGGCGCCATGGCCTACAAGGCCCTCGGCGACAACGAGAAGGCCCGGGAGCACCTGCGCAACCTCCTCGCGCTCAATGCGAACCACTACGCCGGCCAGCTGATGGCGGCCAGCATCGCCCTGGAGCAGCGGGATCCCGTCCAGGCCCAGCAGGTGGTCAGCAACCTGCTGCGCCTGCGCCCCAACGACCCGCAGGTCCTCTATCTGCAGGGCAGCATCCACCTGGCCCGCAAGCGCTACGACCTCGCCGCGGAGACCTTCGACAAGGCCGCGTCGCTGCAGCCGACGCCGGACACCATCCGCGAGCTGGCGCTGAGCCAGCTCTCCCTGGGCCAGGGTGACGCCGGCATCAGCAACCTGGAGAAGGTGCTGGCAGTCAACCCGGGCGACACCCGCGCCGCCATCCAGCTCATCACCGCCTACGCCAGCATGGGCAAGGGCTCGCGCGCCCTGCAGCTGGCCGAGAACCTGCTCAAGAGCGACCCGCAGAACCCCATGCTCATCAACTACCTGGGCAACATCAAGGGGCGGCTGGGGGACAAGGGCGGCGCCCGCGCCTCCTTCCAGCAGGCCCTGGCCAAGAGCCCGGGCTTCAAGCCGGCCCTCATCAACCTCAGCTGGCTGGACATCGAGGAAAAGCAGTTCGACGTGGCACGGCAGCGGATCGACGGCCTGCTCAAGAAGGACGCCGAGGACCCGCAGCTGCTCTACCAGCTGGGCGTGCTGGAACTGCGGGCGCGGCGCTTCAACGAGGCCGTCGAGGCCCTGGAGAAGGCGTCGAACCTCTCCCGCAATGACCCCCGGCCCGGCCTCTCGCTGATGGAGCTCTACACGAGCCAACGCAAGATGGACCAGGCCATCGCGGTCGGCAAGGGGCTCAACGGCAAGTACCAGGGCAATCTGGAGGTCGCCCTGACGCTCGGCCGTGCCTACGCCATGCACGGCGACATGAGCAATGCCCGCACGCTGCTGCAGGAAGCCACGCGCATCGCAGGCTACGACCCCGAGGCGCAGGTCATCGTCGGGCGGCAGCAGCTGGCCATCGGCAATGTCGACGGTGCGGGCTACAACCTCCAGAAGGCCCAGCAGAACGGCGCCGAGGCCCTGAACGTGCTGGTGCTGTCCATCGAGGTGGCCAACCGGAAGAAGGACAACGCCCGCGCCGACGCCACACTCAAGACGCTGCTGGCCAAGTACCCCAACGCGATGCCGGCCCTGCTGACGGCCGGCCACCTGGCCTACGCCCGGGGGCAGTTCGCCGAGGCCGCCAAGCGCTACCAGCAGGTGCTGGACCTGGAGCCGACGTCGGGCAATGCCCTGTTGCTGGCCCGGGCCCAGACCAGCGGCGGCGATCCGCAGAAGGGTCTCGCCACGCTCGAGGCTTGGTCGCAGAAGTCACCACAGGACCTCGGCCTGCTGCGGGTCCTCGCCGAAGCCCAGGCCGAGCTGGGCAAGAACGACGCCGCCAAGCGCAGCTTCTCGACGCTCATCACCCGGGACCCGCAGGACGTGTCCGCCATGGCGACCTATGCGCTGCTGCTGCAGCGGCTGGGCGATGCAGGCGCCCTGGCCATGGCCGAGCGCGCCCGCAAGCTGGCGCCGGAGAGCCCGGAAACCCTCGACGCCCAGGGGTGGATCCATGTGAAGCGCGGAGAGATCGAGGCCGGCCTGCGCCTGCTGCGCGACGCGCGACTGCGTGACCCCAACCAGGGCGTGCTGCGCTTCCACCTGGCCTACGCGCTGGCGAAGTCCGGTCGCAAGCCGGATGCCAAGGAGGAGCTTCAGGCGGCCCTGAGCATGCCGGGGCGATTCCGGGACAGCAGCGACTTCAAGGCGCTCAAGGCCGAGCTGGGCCTGTGAACCGCCGCACGGCTGCGCCGCCTGTTCGCTTGTCGGCCAGTCTTACAACCCGGCTCAGCAACGCCAGCGGATTCGACAACAAATCTTTATAAATCATAGGCTTGCCAACACTGGCCTCATAATTGCTTACATTGTTCGCCAAGTGTGACGAGATCCGGCGGCTGCCACAGAGCCCCTCGTTCACGGGATGAACAGAATGACCATCACTGGTAGCCTCCCGTCCGTAGCTGGGCGAGATGCGCCGGCAAGCAACAAAGCGACAAGACCATGAGCACTTCAGCAATGACCAAGACCTTTGCCACCCTGGGCCTGAGCCTCGGGCTTGCGGTGTTGAGCATGGGCTCGGCGCTGGCCTACAACACCACCCTGTCGAGCACCGGCACCAACCGGTACGCGCAGGCCGACGTCCAGATCGGCAGCTATGCCAAGCCTGGCCAGTCGATGGGCGCCACGCTGGTGAACGATTCCTCCGCGAACACCTCCTTCTGGGTGTACTGCATCGACCCGCTGACCACCAGCAAGCTGAGCAACACCTACGCGACGTCCACGCTGGATGCCTTCATGGGTGTCACGCTCGGCGCCAACGGTTCCGCCAGCAGCGGCAACGGCGCCGCGTCGGGCTACAAGACCCTCTACACGAGCGGGCCCTACGCCGTCGCTGACAACTACGAGTACCAGTCCGGCACCGTGGCCCTGTACAACAACCTGGTCGAGCTCTACAACTACGCCTACAAGGACAGCCTGACGAGCAATACCAAGTCGGCTGCCTTCCAGTACGTGCTGTGGGAACTGCTGGGCGATGCCTCCAGCAACGTCGCCGATCCGACCAAGAACGGCGGTGCCTACATCGGCGCCTCGTCGAACTCGGCCTATGAAGCCGTCCGCACCCAGGCCGAGAAGTACCTCGACGCCCTGAACAACGCGAACGAGTCCTTCTGGACGAGCAGCCTCGGCCTGACGAAGTCCGCCTACAACTTCACCGTGTACAAGAGCACGTCCAGCCCGACGTCGCAGGCCTTCGTGTCGGTGACGGACAAGGTCAGCAATGTGCCGGAACCCGGCTCGATCGCCCTGGCCTTCGCCGCCTTCGGTGCCGTGGCCTACACCCGCCGCCGCAAGCAGTAAGCGCCGGCCAGCGCCCTCGGGGCGTCTCACGAAAGCAGCCTCCGGGCTGCTTTTTGCTTTTCCGGGGCCGCTGGCGGCCTGAGAGGGGCCGCGACGCGACGGTGCTCAGCGAAAGATGCGTGCCTCGGGGGCCTGCCCGCAGCGGACCCAGCCGCGGTACATGCCCTCGGTGTTGAAGGGCAGGCAGATCTCGCCCGTGTGCGACACCGCGATCAGCCCGCCCTGCCCGGCCACCGCCGGCAGCAGGGTGTCCACCACATCACGGCCCGCCTCGGCCAGGCTGCGGCCCAGATAGCGCATCTGTGCCGACATCTCATGTGCCGCCAGGACGCGCATGAAGGCTTCCCCGGTGCCGGTGCAGGACACCGCCACCGTGCCATCCGCATAGCAGCCGGCGCCGAGGATGGGGGAGTCTCCCACCCGCCCGGGGTGCTTGTTGGTCATGCCGCCGGTCGAGGTGGCCGCCGCCAGCCGGCCGTGCGCGTCCAGCGCCACCGCCCCCACCGTGCCGAACTTGTGGCGCTCATCCAGCGGCGGCTGTGCCCCGTCGTGATCGAGGATGGCCGCCGTCCCCACGCCTTGTGCACGCCGCAGCTGGGCGAGGCGCTCCGGCGTGCCGAACCAGTCCGGCGACACCTGCTCCAGGCCCTGCGCCGCGGCAAAGGCATCGGCGGCGGCACCGATCAGCATCACGTGGCCGCTGGCCTCCATGACCGCGCGGGCCGCGCGCACCGGATTGCGCGTGCTGCGCAGGCCGGCCACCGCCCCCGCGCGACGCGTATGCCCGTCCATCACGCTGGCGTCGAGCTCATGCGTGGCATCCGCCGTGTAGACCGCGCCGCGGCCAGCATTGAAGCGCTCGTTCTCCTCCAGCAGCCGCACGCATTCGACGACCACCTCCAGCGCCGGTGCGCCCCGGGCCAGCAGCTGCTCGCCTGCGCGAAGGATGTCCTGCAAGGCGTCGAGATAGGCCTGCTCGACGGCCGGCAGCGTCGTTTCGCGAAGAATCGTGCCGGCACCTCCGTGGATGGCCAGCGTGGCGGGAATCGTGTTCATGGCCCGCATTGTGAAGGGCCCGAGCCTCGGGGCGGACCACCGCCACCCTGCGCCCGGCAGGGCATTCCCTAGGCACCGACTGTCCCCCATTCGACAGGGCGGAAAAGAACGGCCGTGCTAAAACCTGCTTCCATCGGCCTGCCATCACAGGCCCCATGCCCGCCCTGCCGGACGGGCCCAGGAGACACGCCCATGCAACTGGCCTTCACCCCCGAACAGGAAGCCTTCCGCGCGGAGATCCGCGCGTGGGTCGCCGACCACCTGCCCCAGGACATCAGCGACAAGGTGCACCGCGCCCAGCGTCTGCACAAGGACGACCTCCAGCGCTGGGCACGCATTCTCGGCAAACAGGGCTGGCATGGCTGGGCCTGGCCGAAGCAGTTCGGCGGCCCGGGTTGGGATGCCATCCAGCGCCATCTCTTCGAGGAGGAGTGCGCCCTCGCCGGGGCCCCCCGCGTCGTGCCCTTCGGGCCGGTGATGGTCGCGCCGGTCATCATGGCCTTTGGCAGCCCGGCCCAGCAGCAGCGCTTCCTGCCCGGCATCATGAGCGGCGACGTGTGGTGGAGCCAGGGCTACAGCGAGCCCGGCTCGGGCTCGGATCTGGCCTCGGTCAAGACGCGCGCCGAGCGCCAGGGCGACCACTACCTCGTGAACGGCCAGAAGACCTGGACCACGCTCGGCCAGTACGGCGACTGGATCTTCTGCCTCGTGCGCACGGACACGCAGGTGAAGCCGCAGGCCGGCATCTCCTTCCTGCTGATCGACATGAAGTCGCCCGGGGTGACCGTGCGGCCCATCATCATGCTGGACGGCGAACACGAGGTGAACGAGGTCTTTTTTGACAACGTCCGCGTGCCCGCCGAGAACCTCATCGGCGAGGAGAACAAGGGCTGGACCTATGCCAAGTACCTCCTGGCCCACGAACGCACCAACATCGCCGACGTGAACCGTGCCAAGCGCGAGCTGGAGCGCCTCAAGCGCATCGCCGTTGCCGAGGGCGTGTACGAGGACAGCCGCTTCCGCGACCAGATCGCGCTGCTGGAGGTGGACATCATCGCCCTGGAGATGATGGTGCTGCGCGTGCTCTCCGCCGAGAGCTCGGGCCGGCAGTCGCTGGAGGTGGCCGGCCTGCTCAAGATCCGCGGCAGCGAGATCCAGCAGCGCTACACCGAGCTGATGATGCTCGCCGGCGGCCCCTTCTCGACGCCCTACCTCCACGAGGCCATGGAGGCCGGCTGGCAGGGCGATCAGGCGCTCGGCGGGCTGTGGCCCGGCGGCGCGGCCCACTGCGCCTCGCTGACCAGCCACTACCTCAACCACCGCAAGACCACGATCTACGGTGGATCGAACGAGGTGCAACGCAACATCGTCGCCCAGACCCTGCTGGGCTGACGCGCAGGAGACCCCGCCATGGATTTTGATTTCAGCGACGACCAGCAGGCCCTGCGCGACGCCGTGCAGCGATTCGTGGAAAAGGACTACGGCTTCGAGCAGCGCCGGCAGATCGTCCGCGCGGGCGGCTTCTCGCAGGCCGCCTGGGAGGGCCTGGCCGGACTCGGTCTGATGGGACTGCAGGTGCCCGAAGCGCACGGCGGCCTGGGCATGGGCCCCGTGGAGGCCATGGTCGTGATGGAGGAGCTCGGTCGCGGCCTCGTCCTGGAGCCCTACGCGCAAGGCGCGCTGCTGGCACCGCAGCTGCTGTCACAGGCACCGCAGGCCCTGCAGGAGGCCTGGCTGCCTCGCATCGCGGGCGGCGAGGCGCTGGTCGTGCTGGCGCACCAGGAACGCGGGCTGCGCTACCGGCTCGGCATGGGAGCCCTGCGCGCCCAGGGCGGGCGCCTCACCGGCAGCAAGAGCCTTGTCAGCGCGGGCGCCCATGCCCACGCCTTCATCGTGCCGGCCGAGGACGAACAGGGCCCGGCGCTCTACCTCGTCGAGGCGGGCGCCGACGGGCTGACGGCGCGTGGCCACGCGCTGCAGGACGGTTCCGCCGCCGCGGAGCTGCAGCTGCGCTCGACACCGGGCCAGCGCCTGGCGGGTGCCGAGGCGGCCCAGGCGCTGCTGGAACTCGCCGCCGACACCGCCATCGCCGCGCAGGCCGCCGAGGCCGTGGGGGCGATGGACGCGCTGGTCCGGCTCACGGCCGACTACCTCAACACCCGCAAGCAGTTCGGCGTGGCGATCGCCAGCTTCCAGGCCCTGCGCCACCGCATGGCCGACGTCAAGATGCAGTTGGAGCTGGCTCGCTCGATGAGCTACTTCGCCACGCTGAAGCTCGGCGAGGCGCCCCCGCAGCGCCGCCGTGCGCTGGCGCAGGTGAAAGTGCAGCTGAGCCAGTCCATGCGCTTCGTGGGCCAGCAGTGCACCCAGCTGCACGGCGGCATCGGCGTGACGGACGAGTACATCTCCAGCCACTTCTTCAAGCGCCTCACCGTGATGGAACTGCAGTGGGGCGACGGCCTGCACCACCTGGCGGAAGTCAGCGGGCGCATGACCGAGCAGGCCGGCGTCTTCGCCTGACAAGCTAGGGAGTCGCGCGCTCCTCGGGAGCTCCGGGCGGCCACTACACTGGCCCTTGGCAACCCTTCCTGGGAGAGAACATGAGCATCCGTCACCGCACCGCCAAGGCTCACCCCCTTGCACGCATCCTGCTGCTGAGCCTGATGGGGGCGCTGCCCCTGCTGGCCGGCGCCGAGACCATGAAGGCAGGACTCTGGGAGCTGTCCCAGAAGACGCTCCTGGACCCGGCCCAGCAGGCCCAGCTGGACCAGGCTCGCCAGGCGATGGCCAACATGCCGGCCGAGCAGCGCCAGCAGATGGAGCAGATGATGCGCCAGCGTGGCGTGCAGCTGAACCTCGGCCAGGGTTCGTCGGCCTCCCTGAGCTTCAAGGTCTGCATCAGCAAGGAACAGGCGGAGCGCCAGCAGCCGCCGATCGACGAGTCCGGCCGCTGCAAGCACGACGGGTCCCGCAGCGGCAACACGGGCCGCATGCATTTCGTCTGCAACGATCCGCCCGCCGAGGGGAGCGGCGAGTTCACCTTTGACGGCCCCGGGCACTACACCAGCAAGATGACCATCCAGACGCAGGGTCGCACCATCTCCTCCACCGGCGAGGGGCGCTGGCTCGGCGCCGACTGCGGCAATCTCAAGCCCAGCGCCCGCTGATTGATCGGGGCGCCGCCATGCCGGGCCATCTGTGCGACGTCGCCGGCCTGCGCCTCGGCCACTGGACGGACACCCGCCGCCCGACGGGCTGCAGCGTCATCCTGTGCCCGCAGGGCGTGACGGCCGGCGTCGATGTGCGCGGCGCGGCGCCCGGCACACGCGAAACGGACCTCCTGCGCCCCGAGAACACCGTCCAGCAGGTGCACGCCCTGCTGCTGAGCGGGGGCAGTGCCTTCGGGCTGGATGCCGCGTCCGGCGTGATGCGCTGGCTGCGCGAGCGCGGCCATGGCCTGCGCGTGGGACCGGCCTGCGTGCCCATCGTGCCGGCGGCCGTGCTCTTCGACCTGTGGCTGGGCGATCCGACCTTCACGCCGGATGCGTCGGCCGGCCATGCGGCCTGTGAAGCGGCCAGCACGACCGCGGAGCGCGGCAGCGTCGGCGCGGGCGCGGGGGCGACGGTCGGCAAGCTGCTGGGCCCGCAGTGGGCGATGAAGAGCGGCCTGGGCATGGCCTCGCTGCGCGTGGGCGGGACGGCGCTCAGTGCCCTGGCTGCGGTGAACGCCGTGGGCGATGTGCTGGACCCCGCCACCGGCTCGATCGTGGCGGGCGCGCGTGGCGCCGATGGCCGACTGAGGAACACGGCCCGCGCGCTGCTGGCGGGCGAGGCTCCGATCCGGCCCGTCGCCGGCGGCGCGACCACGCTGGCCGTCATCGCCACGGATGCCCACCTCGACAAGGCGCAGGCCACCAAGCTGGCGCAGATGGCCCACGACGGCCTGGCCCGCAGCATCCACCCCGTCCATCAGCCGAGCGACGGCGACATCGTCTTCAGCCTGGCCACCGGCGGCAGCGGCCCGGCCGACCTGGGCCTGCTCGGCGTCATGGCCGTCGAGGCCCTCGCGCAGGCCGTGCTGGACGCCGTGCGATCGGCCCGCGGCCTGCCCGGCCTCCCGGCGGCCGGCGAGCTTGGATAATGCCGGCATGCGTTTGTCCCAGATCCTCTTTTCGCAAGGCTTCGGCAGCCGTCGTCTCTGCGCCGGCCTGATCCACCATGGCGAGGTCCAGGTCCACGGCGAAGTCGTGGACGACCCGGATGCCGATTTCGACCCGCAGGGCCTCCAGTTCGAGGTGTCAGGCAAGACCTGGCCCTACTACGAGAAGGCGCTCATCCTCTTGCACAAGCCAGCAGGCTACGAGTGCTCGCAGAAGCCCCGCCACCATCCCAGCGTCATGAGCCTGCTGCCGGCGCCGCTGCGTGAGCGCGGCGTGCAGCCCGTCGGGCGCCTCGACGAGGACACCACGGGCCTGCTGCTCCTGACGGACGACGGCACCCTCATCCACAAGCTCACGAGCCCCAAGCACCATGTGCCCAAGGTCTACGAGGCACATTGCAAGCACCCCGTCGACGCCGGGCAGATCGAGCAGCTGCTGGCCGGTGTCGAGCTGCACGAGCACGAGCTCAAGGTCCACCGCGAGCCCGAGCTGGTGAAGGCCCTCGCCGCCGAGCCCATGGGCAGCCACGGCGTGCGCCTGACGCTGGCCGAGGGCAAGTACCACCAGGTCAAGCGCATGCTGGCCGCGGTGAGCAACCGCGTGGAGCGCCTGCATCGGCCGCAGTTCGGCGCCCTGGTGCTGCCGGCCGAGGTGCCCGAGGGCCAGTGGTGCTGGATCGACAGCCCGGCCCGCATCCTCGGGACCAGCGCTGCGGCGTGAGATCCTTCACTGATCCCGCCGATCCCTGCGCCGATCGGCCTGCGGACCAGGGTTCCTCCTAGCCTCCGGCCCCCCGACTGCGGCTACAAACCACTGCCCGCCATGGCAGCACCGAGGAGGTGCCATGGGAGGAGCACGGGGGCGGCCCCGGAGAAGGCCGGCACCCGTTCCGCTGACGTACAACAGCCGCCGGCCCGAGCCGGGGGCACAGAGGGATTCCGTCCTTGGATCAGGACATCGCCGCGCAAATCGAGCGCGAACGTCTCAGCTCGCTTTACGAGCAAAGCCTGCGGCCCACGCTGCTGGGCGCTGCGTTCAGTGCCTGCCCCGTCCTGCTGCTCTGGGGCCACCTGCCCGCGGCCCTGCTGCTGGGCTGGCTGGCCTGCCGCCTGGCCTTGGTGCTGCTGCGCGCGCTGGACACCCGCAGTTTCCGCCTGAGCCGCCCCGAGGGGCCTCAGCTCCGCCGCTGGCGCCGCCGCTACTACACCCTGCTGGCCGCCGACGCCATGACCTGGGGTGCGATGGGCTGGTGCTTCCACACGCCGGCGGTGCCGGGTCTTGACGGCCTCATCCTGGCGTCCATGGTGGGCCTCGGGGCCGTCTCGCTCTTCGCGATGGGCGCCGAGTTCCGCGCCAACGCCCTCTTCAGCGGCATCACCTTCCTGCCGGTGCTGGCCTACAACGTCCTGCTCGGCACGCGCGAGGGCTGGCTGTCTGCCGCCGGGCTGCTCATCTTCCTGTACGTGGCCTGTACCGAGTCCCGCCGGGTCCAGGCCCGGCGGCTGGAGCTGCTGCGCCTGCGCTTCGAGCACGCCAAGCTGGCCGAGGAGCGCCAGCGCGCGCTGCAGTCCGCCCAGCAGTCGAGCACCAGCAAGAGCCGCTTCGTGGCCGTGATGAGCCACGAGATCCGCACCCCGCTCAACGGCATCCTCGGCATGACGCAGCTGCTGGAGCGCTCCGAGCTGGATGAGCGCCAGCGCGAGCAGCTGGCCGTCGTCCACAGCTCCGGCCGCCACCTGCTGCATCTCGTCAACGACCTCCTGGACCTGGCCCGCATCGAGTCGGGCAAGCTCGTGATCGACCCGGCCCCGATGGACCTGGCCGGGGCGGTGAACGAGGTCTGCCACCTGCTGAGCACCCCGGCCCGCGACAAGGGCCTGCAGCTGAATGTCCGCCTGGCCGAGGGCCTGCCCACGCACGTGGTGGCCGACGCCTCCCGCATCCGGCAGGTGCTGCACAACCTCGTGGGCAACGCGATCAAGTTCACCGAGCAGGGTTCGGTCGACGTCGGCGTGGCGGTGGTGCAGGACCGCCAGGGCGCGCTGCTGCGCTTTGCCGTGCGGGACACCGGCGAGGGGATCGAGGCCGACCAGCTCGAGCGCATCTTCGCGCCCTTCGAGCAGGTCGGCGGCAAGCTCCAGCGCCGCGAAGGCACCGGGCTCGGCCTCACCATCTCCCGCGAGCTGGCCCAGGCCATGGGCGGGGAGCTGCGCGCGAGCTCGCGCCGGGGCCTCGGCTCCATGTTCGAGTTGACCCTCCCGCTGCAGGTCTGCGAGGCCCCGGCGGCGGACCCGGTGGACGTCCGCGAGTCCCAGCTGCCCGCGCTGCAGGGCCGCGTGCTGCTGGTGGACGACAGCCCCGTCAACCTGCTGGTCGCGGCGTCCATGCTGGCGCACTGCGGCGTGGAGGTCGTGCAGGCGGAAAGCGGCCGCCAGGCGCTGGAGCTGCTGCGTCGCGAGGCCTTCGAGCTGGTGCTGATGGACTGCCTCATGCCCGAGCTGAGCGGCTACGAGACCACCGCGCGCTGGCGCGAGGACGAGCGCCGCCTCGGGCGTCCCCGCGTGCCCATCGTCGCGCTCACCGCCAGCTCGGCCCCCCAGGATCGCGAGCGCTGCGAGGACGCCGGCATGGACGGCTACCTGCTCAAGCCCTTCTGCATGGAGCAGCTGATGGAGCTGCTGATGCGCCATGTCGGCCAGGCGCAGCCCGCCCAGGCCGCCGCCTGGGCCTGATCGCAACACCCGGCGCCCCCGCGAGCCGGCTGCCCACCCCGGGCACGGATAATGCCCCCCATGCAGGTATTCCGCGGCTTCCATCACCCGGGCATCGCCCCGGCCTGTGCCCTCACCATCGGCAACTTCGACGGCGTCCATCGCGGGCACCAGGCCATGCTGGCCCTGCTGCGCTCGGAGGCCCAGCACCGTGGGCTGCCGTCCTGCGTACTCAGCTTCGAGCCGCATCCGCGTGACTTCTTCGCTCGCAAGCTCGGCAAGCCGGAGCTGGCGCCTGCCCGCATCGCCACGCTGCGGGACAAGCTCCAGGAGCTGGAGCGCTGCGGCGTCGACCAGGCCGTGGTGCTGCGCTTCGACGAGCGCCTGGCCTCGCTGCCGGCCCAGGACTTCATCCAGCGCGTGCTGAAGGACGGCCTCGGTGCGCGCTATGTGCTCGTGGGCGACGACTTCCGCTTCGGCGCCAAGCGCCAGGGCGATTACGCGACGCTCGACGCCGCCGGCCAGCGCCAGGGCTTCGACGTGGCCCGCATGATGAGCTACGAGGTGCACGGCCTGCGCGTCAGCAGCTCGGCCGTGCGCGAGGCCCTCGCCGAGGGCCGCATGGACGACGCCGAGCGGCTGCTGGGCCGCCCCTACGCCATCTCGGGCCACGTGATCCACGGCCAGAAGCTCGGCCGGCAGCTCGGCGAGAGCTCGTCCGGCGCGGCCGACGGCTTCCGCACGCTGAACCTGCGCTTCTCCCATGCCAAGCCCGCCGCCAGGGGCATCTATGCCGTCCGCACGCACGGCCTGGCGGCGCAGCCGCTGGACGGCGTTGCCAGCCTCGGCGTGCGCCCCACCGTGGAGGATGCGGGCCGTGTGCTGCTGGAGGTCCATTGCCTGGACTGGCCCGCGGCCCTGGGTCCCAACGGGGCCTACGGTAAACTCGTGCGCGTGGAACTGCTGCACAAACTGCGTGACGAAGCCCGATTCGACGGGCTGGACGCCCTGACTCAGGCCATCGCCCGCGATGTCGAGCAGGCACGCGCCTTCCTGGCCACCCACGCCTCGATGCGCCGCCAGACCACCCGCGATCGAATTTGACGCGGGCCCGCCCTCGGGGCTTGCTGCCCTGACGCCCCTGCGCCGCCCCGGTGCTCCCCCTGCCCGCCGTCTGGCCTCACGCCAGCGGCCCTGCCTGATTGCTGCCATGACCGACGCCACCAAGCCCGCTGCACCCGACTACCGCGCCACGCTGAACCTGCCCGACACCCCCTTCCCCATGCGCGGCGACCTGCCCAAGCGCGAGCCGGGCTGGGTCAAGGGCTGGGAGGAGCAAGGCATCTACAAGAAGCTGCGCGACGCCCGCTGCGGCGCGCCCAAGTTCGTGCTGCATGACGGCCCGCCCTACGCGAACGGCCAGATCCACATCGGCCACGCCGCCAACAAGATCCTCAAGGACATGATCGTCAAGGCCCGCCAGCTGGCCGGCTTCGACGCGGCCTACATCCCCGGCTGGGACTGCCACGGCCTGCCCATCGAGAACCAGATCGAGAAGACCTTCGGCCGCGGCCTGCCGCGCGACGAGGTCCAGGCCAAGAGCCGCGCCTACGCCACCGAGCAGATCGACGGCCAGCGTGCCGACTTCAAGCGCCTGGGCATCCTCGGTGAATGGGACAAGCCCTACCGCACCATGGACTACGCCAACGAGGCCGGCGAGATCCGCGTCCTCAAGCGCCTGTTCGAGCGCGGCTTCGTCTACCGCGGCCTGAAGCCCGTCTACTGGTGCTTCGACTGCGGTTCCTCGCTGGCCGAGTTCGAGATCGAGTACGCCGACAAGCAGTCGCCGGCGGTGGACGTCGCCTTCCTGTGCGCCGAGCCCGCCAAGCTGGCCGCCGCCTTCGGCCTCCCCGCGCTGGACCAGGACGCCTTCACGGTGATCTGGACCACCACCCCCTGGACCATCCCCGCCAACCAGGCGCTGAACCTCAACCCCGAGCTGCCCTACGCCCTGGTCAAGACCCCGCGCGGCTACTTCGTGGTGGCCGAGGCCCTGGTCGAGAAGTGCCTGGCGCGCTGGCAGCTGGAGGGCGAGCAGGTCGCCGTCACGCAGGGCCGCGCGCTGGAGCTGCTGAAGTTCAAGCACCCGCTGGCCCATGTGGACCCGGGCTTCGACCGGGAAAGCCCCGTCTACCTGGCCGACTACGCCACGGCGGATGACGGCACCGGCGTCGTGCACTCCGCGCCCGCCTACGGCCTGGACGACTTCCAGAGCTGCGTCTCCCACGGCATGGCCTTCACCGACATCAAGAACCCGGTGCAGGGCAACGGGGCCTACGAGGCGGAGCTGCCCCTGTTCGGCGGTCAGCACATCTGGAAGGCCAACCCCGTCATCACCCAGGCCCTGGCCGACGCCGGCCGCCTGATGGCACAGGCCAAGATCACCCACAGCTACCCGCACTGCTGGCGCCACAAGACGCCCGTGATCTACCGCGCCGCCGCGCAGTGGTTCGTGCGCATGGACGAAGGCACCGGCCTGTTCGCGAGCGAGCAGCCGGCCCAGACCCTGCGCCAGACGGCGCTGGCCGCCATCGATGCCACCAGCTTCTACCCCGAGAACGGCCGGGCCCGCCTGCGCGACATGATCGCCAACCGGCCCGACTGGTGCATCTCGCGCCAGCGCAGCTGGGGCGTGCCCCTGCCCATCTTCCTGCACAAGGTGACGGGCGAGGCGCATTCGCGCACGCTGGAGTTCATCGAGCGTGCCGCGCAGCTGGTCGAGCAAGCCGGCATCGAGGCCTGGGCCAAGCTGGACCCGGCCGAGTGGCTGGGTGCGGAGGCCGAGCACTACGCCAAGGGCCAGGACATCCTGGACGTCTGGTTCGACTCCGGCTCGACCTTCCAGCACGTGCTCAAGGGCAGCCATGCCGGCGCGGCGCATGCGGAGGGCCCCGAGGCCGACCTCTACCTCGAAGGCCATGACCAGCACCGTGGCTGGTTCCACAGCTCGCTGCTGATCGCGTCCGCGCTGTACGGCCGCGCGCCGTACAAGGGCCTGCTGACCCACGGCTTCGTCGTGGACGGCCAGGGCCGCAAGATGAGCAAGTCGGTCGGCAACGTGGTCGCCCCGCAGGCCGTGTCCGACAAGATGGGCGCCGAGATCCTGCGCCTGTGGACTGCCGCCACCGACTATTCCGGCGACCTGGGCCTCGACGACAAGATCCTCGCCCGCGTGGTCGACAGCTACCGCCGCATCCGCAACACCCTGCGCTTCCTGCTGGCCAATGTCTCGGACTTCGACGCCAGGACCGAAGCCCTGCCGCTGGACCAGCTGCTGGAGGTCGATCGCTACGCCCTGGCCCGCGCCTCGCAGTTCCAGGCCGAGGTGCTGGCGCACTTCGAGCGCTACGAGTTCCACCCGGTCGTGGCCAAGCTGCAGGTCTACTGCTCGGAGGACCTGGGCGGCTTCTACCTGGACGTGCTGAAGGACCGCCTCTACACGACGGCCCCGAAGAGCCTGGCCCGCCGCTCGGCCCAGACCGCGCTGTGGCACATCACGAACGCCATGCTGCGCTGGATGGCGCCCTTCCTGAGCTTCACGGCCGAGGAAGCCTGGCAGGTGTTCAACGGCGGCGAGACGATCTTCACCGAGACCTTCTGGACCTTCGAGGCGGCCGATGAGGCCCTGCTGGCCAAGTGGAGCCGCGTGCGCGAGATCCGCGAGCTGGCCAACAAGGCCATCGAGGACGTGCGCGGCCAGGGCCTGGTGGGCGCCTCGCTGCAGGCCGAGGTCGTGATCGGCGCGGCCGAGCAAGACCTGGCCCTGCTGCAGTCCCTGGGCGAGGACCTCAAGTTCGTGCTGATCACCTCGGCGGCCCGCGTCGAGGCCGCGGCCGAGCTGAGCGTCACCGTCACGCCCACGGCCCACGCCAAGTGCGAGCGCTGCTGGCACTACCGCGAGGACGTCGGCGCCGTGGCCGAGCATCCCGGCCTGTGCGGTCGCTGCCACAGCAATCTGCATGGCAGCGGCGAGGTGCGCCACATCGCCTGAGCACCACCGCACTGAGGGACGCGCCGAGGGCCGCCGGATCTCACGATCCGCGGCCCTCGGTGACTTTCAAGGGGGCTCAGGCGCCGCCGGCCTGCCCCACCGTGCGGAAACTGCCCACCATCCCTGCCAGCCGCTGGGCCTGGTCCTGAAGCGACTCCGCGGCCGCGGCGCTCTGCTCGACCAGCGCGGCATTCTGCTGCGTCATGTGGTCCAGCAGCGTGACGGACTCGCTGATCTTGCCGATGCCATCGCTCTGCTCGGCCGTGGCGGCGGTGATGCGGATGATCATGTCGCTGACCTGCCGCACGCTGGTGACGATCTCGGTCATCGTGCGGCCGGCATCGCCCACCAGGCGCGTGCCGGACTCGACCTGCTCGACACTCGCGCCGATGAGGGTCTTGATCTCGCGCGCGGCCTGTGCGCTGCGCTGAGCCAGCGCCCGCACCTCGCCCGCGACGACCGCGAAGCCGCGCCCCTGCTCGCCGGCCCGCGCCGCCTCCACCGCGGCATTGAGCGCCAGGATGTTGGTCTGGAACGCGATGCCGTCGATCACGCCGATGATGTCGGCGATGCGGTTGCTGGCGCTGTTGATGCCGTTCATGGTCTCGACCACCTGCACCACGACCTCGCTGCCGCGCTGGGCGACATCCGTGGCGCTCGTGGCCAGCTGCTCGGCCTGACGGGCGGCGTCGGCCGTCTGGCGGACGTTGCCGTTCACCTGCTCCATGCTGGAGGCGGTCTGCTGCAGGTTGCTGGCCGCGACCTCGGTGCGGCTGCTCAGGTCCTGGTTGCCGCTGGCGAACTCGGTGCTGCTGACCTGGATGCGATCCGCGCTGTGCTTGAGCTCGTCCACCAGCGTCAGCAGCCGGCTGCGCATGTCCGCGAGGCTGCGCATGAGGTCGCCCACCTCGTCGTCCTGGTCCGATGTGATGGACTGCCGCAGATCCCCGGCCGCGACGGCCTGCGCCAGGGCCTGCGCGCGCAGCAGATCACCCACCACGCGCCGGCGCAGCCGCATCACGGCCAGCGCGGCCCCGAGTGCCGCGGCCAGCCCGACCACCGAGGCGAACAGGAAGGTGCGGCGCTCCGCCAGCTGCGCGTGCGCGGCGAGCTCGGTGGAATCCGTCTCGATCTGCCCGACGAGGCTGGCGATCTGCGCCGCCAGCTTCTCGTAGCTGGCATCGGCGTTCTGCATGGCCGCCACGCCCATGTTCGGATCGACGGAAGCCATGTCGATCGCGGCGTCAGCCTGCTTGACGTAGGCCTCGATCACGGCCCCGCTGTCGGCGATGAGCTTGCGCAGCGCGGCATCGTCGGCATCGCCCGCAGCGCCGTCCTGGGCGGCATCAGCGCCGGCCAGGCCCTGCAGCGCCTGGCGGATGCTGGCCATCTGTTGCGCCAGGTCCGCACGCGCCGCCTTCACCTGGGCCTCGTCGAGCGAGGCGATCAGGGTGAAGGTCCGGTAGGTCCTCGCGTGCACGGTGCCCAGGCGCTGCTGCTGCGCGCTGAGCCCCTTGAAGACATGCACCACGTGGCTGAACTGCCCGCGGGCCTCCGCGGCCTGGCTGCGCAGCATCCACGCGGTGCTCACCGCCGCCGCCATCACCACCGCGATGGCCACCAGAGGCGCCAGCATCAACTTGGGTCCGAGTCTCATTTTTATTGCTCCCTGCCGCACTGCCCTGGACGGCGGGCGGCCCGGGCCTGCCCGCGCGCCCCGTGGCGAGACTACTTGTAGATGCCGCCACAGACGACGGTCTCTTCCAGGCGCTCGCAGTACATGGACTTCGGCTCGACTTTCTTGTTCTCCGGGTTGGTGAACTTGTAGTCCTGCCAGAAGCTGGGCTTGGACTTGCCCATCTCGACGCGTTCCTTCACGAAGGCCTTGCCGTCGACGTCCTTCAGCTCGATCAGGTTGCGGCCGACCATCTTCTCGTTGGCGCCATGCGCATGCACGACGCCGTCCAGCCCGTAGACCACGAGGTAGAGGTCCTCGTAGCGGAACTGCCCGGTCTTGCTGGTGATCTCGGCGTAGCCCTTCTGCTTGCCGTTCGCCTTGATGTAGGCGACGCCCTTCTTGACCATCGCCACCGCCTGTTCCGGGGTGGCACCGCCGTCCGCGGCGTGGGCGCTCGTGATCAGGGCACCCACCAGGGCGGCCCCCCAGCCTGCATTGAATCGCCTCATGTCTGCATCCTTCCTGGTTGAATCGCGGGGATGTTGCGCAGGAACCCGGCGGACCGGCCACCGGGGCCATCTGTAACAGGAAGCTAACCATACGCCTGTTCGGCCCGGAAGAGAAAGCCTGGCCGCTGTCCGCTGCGGCCGGATGGGACGTTCCGTGCGGCACAAGTCGCGTTGTCGCCCGCCATGACGTCAGCCCGGCGCAACAGAGGCCCTGCCGAAGGGCTTCTCCGAGCGGCTTGCCCGCGAGGCGCGCCGGTCCCGTCCGGGGCATTTCGCGGGGTGCCTCGCCCACAGCGACTCTAGGGTGCGCCGGCCGGCATGACAAACATCAAGCCGCACCACCCCACCCGGCACAGGCCCTTGGGCGGCGCCCGTCGGCGGGTCGGTCGCCAGGACCGGCTACAGTAGCGCCCTGCTTCTGAACCGCACATGCCCATGGCCACCTCCTCCAACGCCCCGCGCCTGATCCAGTGGCTGGCGATCGCCCTCCTGATCATCCTGGCCGACCAGTTCACCAAGGTGCTGATCCTGGGGAGCTTCCAGCTCGGTGACAGCCGCCCCGTGACCTCCTTCTTCAGCATCGTGCGCTGGCACAACCCGGGCGCGGCCTTCAGCTTCCTGGCCTGGGGCAGCGGCTGGCAGCGCTGGTTCTTCGTGGGGCTGGGCACCGTGGCCACGGGCTTCATCCTGTGGCTGCTGCGCCGCCACGGGCACCAGACGCTGTTCGCGACGGCCCTGACGCTGATCCTCGGCGGCGCGGTGGGCAATGTCATCGACCGCCTCCTGCACGGCTATGTGGTGGACTTCCTCCTGTTCCACTACCAGAACACCTGGACCTTCCCGGCCTTCAACGTGGCCGACACCGCCATCTCCATCGGCGCGGCACTTCTCATCCTGGACGAGCTGCGCCGCGTGCGCCGCAGCTGAGGCCCGGCGCGGGCCCGGGCACCGCTTGATCCATGTCAGGTGCAGGGCCTAGGGTAAGGCCCGCTGACGCCGTGGACGCCTCCCTCTAGCCTAGCCGGCAGAAGGAGACACCCATGAGCCACCCCCTGGCGCAGGAGCCCACGCCCGACACGAGGCCGGCCCGCGCGACTGATCCCGATCAAGCGCCGCCCCAGGCCGTGGAGGCCGTGGAGGCCGGCGAGACCGCGCCGGCGCCCGCCGCCGGCATCTCGCCCTTCCACCTGCAGCTGAACACCCTGCGCTGGGGCCAGCCTCTGCAATGGCTGCGCCTGGGCTGGCGGGACTTCTGCCGCCACCCCGGCATCGGCCTGTTCTACGGCGTGTGCTTCGTGCTGATGGGCTGGGGGCTGCTCAAGGTCTACCAGAACGCCCCGGCCTACACGCTGGCGCTGTCCGCCGGCTTCCTGCTGATGGGCCCCTTCCTGTGCATGGGGCTCTACCAGGTCTCCATGCGCCTGGAGCGCGGCGAGCAGCCCGACCTCGGCGACTCGCTCACCGCCTGGGACACGCACATGGGCCAGATGGCCATCTTCGGCGGTGTGCTGCTGATCCTGGAGATGCTGTGGGGCCGCGCCTCGCTGGTCATCTTCGCGGTGAGCTTCGACGGCATGCCCGACTTCGCCGGCTCGCTGACCAAGCTGCTGGAGCCCGACAACCTGGGCTTCATCGCCACCTACCTGACCGTGGGCGCGCTCTTCGCCGGGCTGATCTACGCCGTCAGTGTCATCTCGATCCCCATGATGCTGGACCAGCAGGTGGATGCCGTGACCGCCGGCCTCACGAGCCTGCGCCTGGTGCTGACGCAGACGGGCGTCATGCTCTGGTGGGGGGCGCTCGTGGTGGTGCTGGTGGTGCTGGCGCTGCTGCCGGGCTTTCTGGGCCTGCTGGTGGTGGGACCGGTGCTGGGGCACGCGAGCTGGCATGCCTACCGGGCGGCCGTAGCAGACTCCTGACGGCCTCGCAAGGCCCCGAATCGCCGGCCCCCGCCCGCCGCCGATCCCGGCGCGGCGCGCCACAATGGGCCGCAGCCCCGCCAGCCAACCTGCTCTTCCGACCTGCCGCGCCCTCACCCCATGCTCGACTACGCCTGCCTGACGCACTACGACTGGCTTGACGTCCCCATGTGGATCTTCGATGCGCAACGCCAGCGCAATCTCTGGGCCAATGCCGCGGCCCTGAGCTTCTGGCAGGCGGAGAGCGCCGAGGAGTTCCTGGCCCGCAAGCACGAGGACAGCTCCGAGACCGTGCGCGCCCGCCTCGCCCTGACCGCCGCGGACCACGCCCTGGGCAAGATCGTCCGTGAGCAGTGGACGCTCTACCCCAAGGACCAGCCGGTCACGGTGATGCTGGCCTCGCGCGGCATCCTCACGCCGGACGGCCGCCAGGTGATGCTCTTCGCCGTCGACCACCTGTCCAGCGCGGCAGACAAGGCGATGCTGCGCGGCGTCGAGGCCCTGCAGCACACGTCCGTGCGCATCGGCATGGTCTCGCTGCGGGACGGCAACTTCCTGATGCGCAACCCGGCCGCGGCCATGTGCTTCGCCGGCCTGGCGCGGCACAAGGGCCAGGGCGAGTTCGTGAGCCTGTTCCCCGACCCCGAGGTCGGGCGACGCATCCTGGCCCAGGTGCAGCGGGGCCAGACCTTCGCTGCGGACCTGGAGCTGCACACGCAGATGGGGCGGCGCTGGCACAGCCTGGACGCCCGCCCGATGCGCGACCCGGTGACCGGGGACCTCGTCATGCAGCTCAACGCCCGGGACATCGGGGACCTCAAGGCCACGCAGTCCGCGCTGGAGGCGGCACGCCAGGCCGCCGAGGCCGCCAGCCAGGCCAAGAGCGCCTTCCTCGCCAACATGAGCCACGAGATCCGCACCCCCATGAACGGCGTGCTGGGCCTCACGGAGCTGGTCCTGCAGACCGAGCTGGACGAGCGCCAGCGCCGCTTCATCGAGCTGGCGCATGGCTCGGCCAAGGGGCTGCTGGTGATCATCAACGATCTGCTGGACGTCGCCAAGATCGAGGCGGGCCGCGTGCAGATCGAGCACCGCCCCTTCGTGCTGCACGACTGCCTGAAGGAGAGCCTGCACCCGCTGCTGCTGCAGGCGCACGAGAAGGGCATCCGGCTGCACGCGCTGGTCCAGCCCTGCGTCCCGGCCCAGCTGGTGGGCGACGCCCTGCGCCTGCGCCAGGTGCTCGTGAACCTCGTGGGCAATGCCCTGAAGTTCACCGAGCACGGCGAGGTGCGCCTGGAGGTGATCCAGCTGCCCGAAGAGGAGGACGGCGAGCCCGTGGACCCGGCCGAGGAGGTGCGCCTGCGCTTCTCGGTGCATGACACCGGCATCGGCATGACGGCAGACCAGATCCGCCACATCTTCGCCCCCTTCACGCAGGCGGACGGCAGCATCACCCGGCGCTATGGCGGCACCGGGCTCGGTCTCACCATCGTGCAGCGCCTCGTCAGCCTGATGGGCGGGCAGGTGGAGGTGGAGAGCCAGCCGGGCACGGGTTCGTGCTTCAGCTTCGAGCTGCGCCTGCCGGCCGCCGCGGCCGCCGACCACGTGGCGCCGAGCCCGAGCCCGGCCCGGGCCTAGCCGGTCAGACGATCAGCAGGCCCGAGCCCGTGGTCGTGCGGGCCTCGAGATCCCGGTGGGCCTGCCGGACCTCGGCCAGGGCATAGCGCTGGCCGATGGGGATGCGCACGGCGCCGCTGCCGACCACCTCGAAGAGCTCGTCCGCCATGGCCTGCGTGCTCTCGCGCGTGGCCAGGTGCGTGAACAGGGTCGGGCGCGTCACGTAGAGCGAGCCCGCGGCAAGGCTCGAGAGGCTCACCGGCGGCACGACTCCCGAGGCGTTGCCGAAGCTGACCAGCAGGCCGAAGGGACGGAGGCAGGCCAGCGAACCGGCCCAGGTGTCGGCGCCCACGGAGTCGTACACGACCTTGACGCCGCGCCCGCCGGTGATCTCCTTCACGCGGGCGGCGAAGTCCTCACGCCGGTAGTTGATGACATGGGCCGCGCCGTGCGCGCGCGCGAGCTCGCACTTCTCGTCGCTGCCGGCCGTGCCGATCAGGTTCAGCCCGAGATGCCGGGCCCACTGGCAGGCGATCAGGCCCACGCCGCCGGCCGCGGCATGGAAGAGCACCGTGTCCCCCGGCTGCAGGCCGCCCTGCGGCAGCGTCTTGCGCAGGAGGTACTGCACCGTCAGGCCCTTGAGCATCATGGCCGCGCCCGTGTCCAGGGCGATGGACTCGGGCAGGCGCACCACGCAGCGGGCGGGCATCACGCGGGCCGTGGCATAGGCGCCGACCGGCTGGCTGGCATAGGCCACGCGGTCGCCCTCGGCCAGGTGGCTCACGCCCTCGCCCACGGCCTCGACGACGCCCGAGGCCTCCATGCCCAGCCCCGAGGGCGTGGGCAGCGGATAGACGCCGCTGCGGTGGTAGATGTCGATGTAGTTGAGCCCGCAGAAGGCCTGGCGCACGCGCACCTCGCCGGGGCCGGGCGCCCCGACTTCCACGCGCGACAACTCCATCACGTCGGCACTCCCGGGCTGGGCCATGCGAACGACTTGTTCCTGGGACATCGGACTCTCCTGATCAAGAGGACACGGGGGCCGCCGGAGGCGCGGGCGTGGCGTGCGGGCACGATCGTCAGCGTGGCGACAAGCGGATTCCGCTATCGTGCCAGCCTTTGCACCCCTGCGCAGCGCTGCGGCCATTGCCGTGGCGCGGCCCGCACCGCCGCCTCATGAAGCTCCCTCCCAAGCTCGCCCTGCTGCTCACCCTGCCGCCGCTGCTGTGGGCCGGCAATGCCGTCGTGGGGCGCTGGGCGGCCGGTGCGATCCCGCCGCTGACGCTCAACTTCCTGCGCTGGCTGCTGGCCTTCGTGGTGCTCGCGCCCCTGGCCCGCCCGCTGTGGGCCGACCGCGCGGCGCTGCGCCGGCGCTGGCGCTACTTCGCCTGGACGGGCTTCCTGGGCATGGGCTGCTACAACGCGCTGCAGTACCAGGCCCTGCACAGCTCGACGCCGCTCAACGTCACCCTGATCGCCGCCAGCCTGCCGCTGTGGATGCTGGGCGTGGGGGCGATCTTCCATGGCGTGCGGCCGGACCGCCGCCAGGTGCTCGGCGCGCTGCTGTCGCTGCTGGGGGTGGCGCTGGTCCTGAGCCGGGGCCATCTGCAGACGCTGCGGGAGGTGCAGTTCGTCGAGGGCGACCTGCTGATGCTGCTGGCCGTCTTCAGCTGGGCGATCTACAGCTGGCAGCTGGCCCGCCCGCCGGCCCACATGCAGGGCCCGGCGCGGCCTGCGTGGGACTGGGCGTCGCTGCTCATGGCACAGCTGGTGTTCGGACTGGGATTCGCCGGGCTCTCCGCCGGCGTGGAGCAGGCGCTGGACACGCAGCCGGTGGTGTGGGGGTCAGGTCTTGCCCTGGCGCTCGTCTATGTGGCGCTGGGGCCCTCGCTGCTGGCCTACCGCTGCTGGGGGCTGGGCGTGACGCAGGCGGGGCCGGCGCTGGCGGCCTTCTTCGGCAATCTCACGCCCGTGTTCGCGGCGTTGCTGTCCGCCGCGCTGCTGGGCGAGTGGCCGCAGTGGTACCACGGGGCGGCCTTCGGGCTGATCGCGGCGGGGATCGTGGTGTCAGCCCGGCGCTGAGGCGCCCGGAAGGGGGCGGGTGGCGGGCGGGTGACGGGCAAATGACGGGCGGATCAGGCCGCCCGGTGCGCCTTACTGACGCTGGCCGCCGAAGCTGCCGCTGGCATTGGAGCGGTGGGCGTAGTGCCAGGTGCCGCTCACATTGCCGGTGTTGCCGTCCAGGAAGCCCTGGTAGATGGCGGAGCCGGCGGAACCGGAGGCCGTCATGTTCATGCGGCCGTTGGCCGCGACGGTGCCGCTCACGCTGAAGGCGCCCGTCTGGTTGGACACGCCCCCGCCGCTCACGACGCCCATGCCGCCCACGCCCGGGGTGATCACCACGTTGAAGGTGCCCTGCTCCGGACCGTTGAAGGAACCGGCGAAGCTGCCGAAGATGCCGCCGGACGCGGGCGTGTTGGTCACCGGCAGCGGCGAGGCCGACTGCTGCGGCCCGCAGGCCCCGACCAGCGTGCGCTGGACCCAGCCGCTGAAGTTGGCGGCATCGACGTAGACGAAGCCGTTCTTGACTTCGCCCGAGGCGATCAGCTCTTCACCCTTGGGGATGGAGGCCACGACCTTGGCGTCCTTGGCGGCACTGGCGTAGGCCTTCACGTTGCCGATCTTGGGGCACAGCGTCTGGCCGGCGGGCTGGGGCGTCTCGGCCTTGGTCGAGCCGGCGGCATTGGCGTCGCCGGCGGCGCTGCTCGTGCGGATCAGGCTGGGCTGGTCGCGGACGGTCTTGACGATGTTGTTGTAGTTGTCGAGGAAGCTGGCCGCGACCATCTTGCCCTCGGGCGTGCTGGTGTAGCCGCCCAGGCCCACCACGGCGCCGGCATAGCCCCAGCCGCCGATGCCGAAGTCGGTCTTGGTGGCCTTGCCCTCGGCCGCGGCCACCTGGATGCTGGAACGCACGTCGGCGATCAGCAGGCTGGTCGAGGCCTCGCGGAACTTGAGGTTGCCGGCGATGGCGCCGAACACGCCGCCCACGCGGCCCAGCAGGGCCCCGCCGATGCCGCCGGTGGTCGAGGCGCCAACCTGCACATTGGGCGTCATGACAAAGTCCGCGGCCTGCATCTGGCCCTTGCCGACATTGGATTCCTGGCGCAGGTCACCGCCCTGGGCCAGGGCGCGCTCCTGCTGGAGGTTCTGCATGGCCACACCGCGCTCGACGACGTCGAAGCAGCCGGACTGCTGGATCATCATGCGCAGCAGCGCCGAGGGCGAGCCCAGGCCGTACTGCGACAGGTGGGCCCAGCCGGACTGCGGCTCGACGACGGCGATGACCCCCAGCTTCTGGTTGCACCGCTCGACCTGCGAGCTCGTCTCTTCGGCAAACGCAGGCACCGTGTGCAGGCCTGCCAGGAGGCCCACCAGGGCCAGGGCGATCTTGGACTTCATGTGATTCGCTAACCTCCGCAAATGGTCCCGGGATCACAGGAGGATCCAGGGCGCCGCATTGTCGCCAAGCGCTCCGTGCTTGGCTGCCGGCCCGATTGTGAAGGCGTTACCGGCGGTAACGATCTCCCCAATGTGTGGGACGACGTGACAGCGCGGGGGCCCGTGCGCCCTTGCTCAGAAGGTGCCGGGATAGGCGCCGCCGTCCAGCAGGACGTTCTGGCCCGTGAGGTAGCCCGCCTGCGCGCTGCACAGCATGGCGCAGACGGCGCCGAACTCCGCCGCCGTGCCGAAGCGCCGCGCGGGAATGCCATGCGCACGCTGCTGCCGCACCTGCTCGAGGGCCTGCCCGCTGCGTTCGGCGCTGGCCGCCAGGGTCTTGCCCAGGCGCTCGGTGTCGAAGGCCCCGGGCAGCAGGTTGTTGATCGTCACATTGGCCGCGGCCAGCCGCGACTGCCGCGCCAGGCCCGCCACGAAGCCCGTCAGCCCGGCGCGCGCGCCGTTGGAGAGGCCCAGCGTGTCGATCGGCGCCTTCACGGCCCCGGAGGTGATGTTGACGATGCGGCCGAAGCCGCGCTGCGCCATGCCGTCCACCACCGCCTTCATCAGCGCGATGGGGGTGAGCATATTGGCCTCCAGCGCCGCCAGCCAGTGCTCGCGCTCCCAGTCCCGGAAGTCGCCCGGGGGCGGGCCGCCGGCGTTGTTGACGAGGATGTCGAGCTGCGGCGCGGCCGCCAGCGCCGCCGCCTGCACCGCGGGCAGGCTGATGTCACCCGCCACGCAGCGGACCTGCAGCGCCGGATGCGCCGCCTGGATGGCCGCGGCCGCCTGCGCCAGCGCCTCGGCGCCGCGCGCATTCATCACGAGATTCACGCCCTCGGCCGCCAGGGCCTCGGCACAGCCGCGGCCCAGGCCCTTGCTCGAGGCGCACACCAGGGCCCAGCGGCCCGTCAGTCCCAGATCCATGTCATCACCTCCATCGATTCAGCAGCAGGATGCCACCGAGCACCAGCACCGTCCCGCCGAGCACGCCGGCCGTCAGGGGTTCATCCAGCAGCCAGGCGCCCAGGGCGATCGTCGCCATGGGCCCGAGCATGCCCGTCTGCGCGGCCACCGCGGCGCCCAGGCGCTCGATGGCCAGCATCACCAGCAGCACCGGCACGAAGGTGCTCAGCAGCGCATTGAGCAGCGAGAGCTGCACGACGGCATCCGGCACCTGCAGCAGGGCCGACGGGCCGCGCAGCAGCAGGTACTGCGCCACGCACAGCACGCAGGCCACGGACGTCGCCAGGCCCGTCAGGCGCATGGCCCCCAGGCGGTGCACCTCCTCGCCGCTGTAGAGCAGGTAGAGGGCATAGCTGAGCGCCGAGCCCAGCACCAGCAGCGCGCCCAGCCAGACGTGCTCGCCCTGCCAGTGCAGCTCCTGCGCAAAGACCCACAGCACGCCGGCATAGCTCACGCCCAGCGCCAGCAGCTGGCGCCCGCCCACGCGGCGCCCCAGCAGCAGCCAGCCCAGCAGCAGCACGAGCGTGGGGTTGAGGTAGAGGATCAGGCGCTCGAAGCTGGCGCTGATGTAGGCCAGCCCGGCGAAGTCGAGGAAACTGGCCAGGTAGTAGCCGCTGAAGCCGAGCCCCGCGACGGCGAGCCAGTCGCGTCGCACCAGGGGCGCCTTGCCGCGCCCGGCCCACCAGGCCAGGCCGAGGAACAGCGGCAGCGCGAAGAGCATGCGCAGGCCCAGGAGCGTGATGGCGTCGGCCCCATGGCGGTAGCCGAGCTTGACGATGATGGCCTTGCCCGAGAAGCCCAGGGCCCCGAGGCTGGCCATGAGCAGGCCGATCCAGGCGCGGCGAGGAGGCGCCGGAGGCGGCGTGGCTGACTGCATCCGGCCATTCTAGGAAGCCCGCGGCGGCCGCACCCGCCCAGGGGCTTCGTGCCCCGGCAGGCGAGCTGCGGCCATCGACGAAGCGCCGCGCGCGACGCCCCGGATCAGGCGGCCGGCTGGGGGGCCGTGGCCGGCGCCGCGAGCAGACGTTCCATCAGTTCGCGCACGCTCTTGATCTGGTCGCCGAAGGGCAGCGAGCCTGCGCCGCGGAAGAACAGGCCCTTCTTGATGTCCCCGCGCAGCGCGGCGGCGAGCTGGTTGTCGATGCAGAACTGGCCCCAGTCCTTCAGGCCGTCGCGCAGGCCGCACTGGGCCAGGCAGTCGAAGGCCTTGGTGCAGCGGCTCTTCACGTGGGCCACGGCCTGCAGCTTGTGCTCGATCTTCAGGTAGGCCTTGAGCCAGGGCGTGCCCACGGCGCGGGCCGGCAGGCCGGCCACGCTGGTGAACTCGACCATGTCCTCGTCACGCGCCTCGGCCAGCACGCGCTTGAACTCGTCGGAGGCATCGCCTTCCTGCGTCACCGCGAAGGGCGTGCCCAGCTGCACCGCGGCAGCGCCGAGGTCCTGCAGGCGCTGGATGTCGCCGTGCGTGCGGATGCCGCCGGCCGCGATCAGCGGGATCTCGCGCTCGATGCCCATCTTGCGGAAGAACTCCAGGCACTCGGGAATCACCCGGTCGAAGTTGAAGCGCTCGTCGTCCAGGTCGCTGATGCGTGCGGCGCCCAGGTGGCCGCCGGCCAGACGCGGGTGCTCGATGACGATGGCGTCCGGCAGGCGCTTCTTGCGCTCCCACTTCTTCACGATCAGCTGCACGCCGCGCGCATCGCTGAGGATGGGAATCAGCAGCGCCTTGGGATGGTCCTGGGCCAGGTCCGGCAGGTCCAGCGGCAGACCCGCGCCGACGACCACGGCATCGATGCCCGCCTCCAGCGCCCGCTTGACGGAGGTGGCGTACTCGCTCACGGCGCGCATCACGTTCAGGGCCACGAGGCCGCGCCCCTGCGAGCGCTCGCGCGCCCCGGCGATCTCGCGGTCCAGCGCCTCGAGGTTGGCTGCGTTGATCTGGCGCTTGGCCTCCTCGCCGGCGTTCAGGCCCTCGGTGCGGGCCATCAGGTCCGGATGGTGGCGGCGCAGATCCACCGAGCTGAGCGTGCCCACGCCGCCCATCGCGGCCACGGTGCCGGCCAGCTTCTGGGCGCTCACGCCCACGCCCATGCCGCCTTGCACGATGGGCAGCAGCTCGCGGCCGCCCAGCTGCAGAGGTTTGAGGCCGCCGGACTGCAGGGCCGGGATCAGTTGGGCGTCGATGTGGGCAGAACTCATGATGTCTCGCTTTGGACTGTTGTGCGCCTGCACCAGCCGGACGGTCGGCGCGGGCGGAAGGCTGGCGCAGCGTAGGTCCAGCCCCCGGGAGCGGCCTTGACACACATCATGTTTCGCCGGATTCAGGGCTGCCCGGAGGGCGAAAGATGCGAATGCGAAGCGACTGCAGGCCAACAGACCGCCTCGCGGCCGGTAGGCAAGACCTGGCCCCGCCGGATCGCCGCCGGCGGCACAAGGCCGCGCAGCCCGAGAACCCTGTCGCATTTCAAGGGGGTGCACACGGCGCAAACCTTGAGCCGCACCCGGCAAATCGGCTACATAATCCAGCCAGCATGAAGGGGCCAGGCGCCCGGGCATGCAGGCCGCCGGGAGTTGCAGGCGGTGACGATGGACGCAGGGGGAGAGCCTGTCCTTGAGACTGTTCCAGAGCTCGTTGCGCAATGCCGTGATCCTCGCACTGGGGATTGGTCTGCTCGTGCCCACGAGCCTTGTGCTCATGTACGACTGGCAGGCCTCGCGGCACACCGCGATGGAGGACCTGCGCCGCGACCTCGGTCGCACGGTGGAGGTGCTGGCGCTGTCGCTGTCCGAGCCCATCTGGCAGGTGTCTGCCGAGCTCGCGCAGCCCATGATCGATGCGCAGACCAGCGATCCCCGCTTCGTTCGCGTGCTCGTCATCGAGCCCAACAACGCGCAGCCCTTCATCCAGATGCAGCGTCCGGATCCGGACCCGGACCTCACGCTCACCCTCACCCGCCCCGTCACGCGGGACGGCCGCGAGATCGCGCAGCTGACGGTGGCCATGAGCGCCGCGCCGCTGCTCGAGGCCAAGCAGAACGAGGCCTGGCGCGCCCTCGCGCGCTCGGTCGGCATCGTGACGCTGTCCCTCGTGCTGATCCTTGGTGTGCTGCAGCGCCGCGTGCTGCATCCCATGGACAAGCTCAGCCGCGCCGCCGAGGAACTGGCCGCCGGTCGGCTGGACCAGCCGCTGGAGCTGGGCGGCGAGGACGAGATCGCCCGCGTCGGCATCGCCATGGAACGCATGCGCCAGGCGCTGCTGCGCGCCTTCGAGGACCTGCGCGGCCATGCCTCCACCCTGGAGGACCAGGTCGCGCAGCGCACGGCCGAGCTGACCTCCGCGAACAGCGAGCTGACCCTCGCGCTGGCCAACCTCAAGACCGCGCAGCGCGAGCTGGTGGAGTCCGAGAAGCTGGCCTCGCTGGGCCGGCTGGTGGCCGGCGTGGCGCATGAGCTCAACACACCGCTGGGCAATGCGATGACCGTGGTGTCCGCGCTGGGCGACCGCTGGGCCAAGCTCGACCAGATGCTCACGGACAACACCCCCATGCGCCGCAGCCAGCTGGAAGAGCTGGTGAAGGACACGCGGCGCGGCCAGGACATCCTGCAGCGCAACGTGCAGAAGGCTGCCGACCTGGTCCGGGACTTCAAGCAGGTCGCGATCGACCAGACCACCGATTCCCGCCGTGACTTCGACCTCTCCCAGGTGATCGAGGACGTGCTGGTGATGGTCGAGCCCAGCTTCAAGCACACGCCCTTCCGCATCGTCACCGACCTCACGCGGGACCTCGAGATGAGCAGCTATCCCGGCGCCCTCGGCCAGGTGCTCACGAACCTGCTGATGAACGCGCTGGTCCATGGCTTCGAGGGCCGCGAGGCGGGCGTGGTGAGCGTCTCCTGCCGGCCCGCCGGGACCGACCAGGTCGAGCTGGTCGTGGAGGACGACGGTCGCGGCATGGACGCCTCCATCGTGCGCAAGATCTTCGATCCCTTCTTCACCACCAAGCTCGGCAAGGGTGGATCGGGCCTCGGCATGCACATCGTGCACAACATCGTCACGAATGTGCTGGGCGGCCAGATCGAGGTGCAGTCCACGCCCGACAAGGGCTCGCGCATGACCATGCTGATGCCCCGCTCGGCGCCGCTGCGCTCGAGCGCCGAGGAGCTCATCAACCCCTGAGCCCGCCCGCTGCGGCCCTCGCCGCCAGCGGCCGGGACGTCGCCCGGATCGGGTCGCCGAAGCGGCGCCCGAACCGGACCGTGACCCGTGCCTTTGTCACGCGGCTCACCCCCGGCGACCGCGCCGCATTAGAGGCAGCTCTCGATTAAGGGTTTTCACTAGGTTTGCTCGCCTAGAATCCGGCGCTTCGCCCCGCGGCCGAACCCACCCCGACTGCCTGCCCGCCGACCGCCCTGCGGCCGGTTGCCTGGCCGGGCCCTCTCCGCGCGGCCCCGCGCGTGGCGGCTGGCGTGCACGCCGGCCTGTCGATCCGCCCTCCCCCTGTCTGCCCCAGCACCGCCTGCGGCGAGGTCCGGCGGCGCCGGACACGCGGCCCTTCGCCGGCCCGCCCCTGTTGATCCTGCCACCGTGAGGTGGCCCCTTCCTGAGCCTATTGAGACTTATGCATTTCGTGAGCAAGACCTCCTCCCCCTGGACCCGCGCCTGGACGCTGACGCCACTGGCCCTGACGCTGGCCCTCCTGAGCGCCTGCGGCGGTGGTGGCGGTGGCACCGAGTCGGCGATCGGCAACGGCAGCAACACGGGCAACACGTCCGGCAACACGTCCGGCAGCACGTCTGGCAGCACGTCTGGCAACACCACGGGCAACACGGGCGGCACCTCCACGCAGCCCGGCGGCGTCGCCTCGCAATACCTGGGCACCTATGTCTGGGCCTGCCAGAACGAAGGCAGCACCGTGACCGACACGGCGACGAAGCAGCCGCTGTACAGCCGCTTCACGACGACCTTCACGGCGGCCCCCTCGTCCGAGACCAAGGCCATGGCCGTCCTGAAGTACGAGTTCTTCGCTGACAGCAGCTGCGCCAGCCAGCCCAAGGGCACCCTGACCGTGTCCGGCTCCGGCACCTATATGGAGATCGTGGGCAGCACCACGGTGGCTGGGCGGACGGCCTACAAGGCGATGTTCTACAGCGAGGCCTACTTCCCCGGCATCAGCGCCAAGACCGTCAGCATCAACGGCATCACCTACGCGGGCCGCCCCTACACGGCCGGTGCGCTGGTGACCAAGGACCTGATCATGCTGGTGGGCAACGACATGTTCAGCGGTGACTTCTCCAAGCCGCTGGACGCCGACGGCTTCCCCACGGCCCTGCTGCCCACCAAGGACGCCACCAAGCAGTAATGCCGGCGCCATGAGGCGGCCGCCCCGGCCGCCGGACCCGCACGCAACGAAGCCCGCAGCGCCTGAGACGGCGTCTGCGGGCTTCGTCGTTTCCGTGGGGCGTTCAGGGGCTTTCGCCTGCGCTGCCTTCCTGCTTCTCGGTCTTCTTGCTGTCGTCGCCGCTGCCCAGTCGCTTGAACAGATCGCCCAGGCTCACCGAGACCCGCTTCTTGCCGTTGCCGGCCGGCTCGTTGTTCGCCGCTGCCGTCCGGTTGCCCGGGCGGAAGTTGAGGTAGCTGTCCGTCTGGGCCTCGCTCCAGAACGCATTGCCGGCGCCCTGGGCCAGCTGCTCACGGAGCTCGGCGGGATCGGTGGCCGACGTGTAGATCTGCCCGTTGCCCAGGATCATGCGCGGGTAGGCCCGGCGCTTGAAGTCCGGGCCGAGGACGGCCAGCAGCGTCTCGACGTCCTTGGTGTCCTGGTTGGACAGGTCGCAGCTGCCGTGGGGCAGATCGAAGTAGCCGCCGGTCGCCTTCGTCAGGGTGTTGCGCCACACCGCCGCGTTGTCCCGCGCACACCAGATGTTCCGCACCGTCGAGACGTTGGCATTCTTGCTGCTGTCCAGCGTGGAGGGCAGGATGTAGACGTCCGCATCGATGCGGCTGCCCGGCGCTGCCATCGTGCGCTCGAGCCGGACGCAGAACGGGCAGTCGAAGGCCGAGAGCAGCAGCACCTTGGCGCTGCCATTGCCCTGCTTGATGTGGATGAGCTCCTCGAAGCGGAGGTTGCGGATCATGTCGGCCACCAGGGCGCGGCGCTCGGCCTCGGGCACCGGCTTCGCGCCGGCGCCCGTCTCGATGAAGTCCGTGATGTCGCGGCTGTTGGTCGGCATCACCAGCGAGGCGGCCTCGTTGATGTAGGTGTGTCCGTAGCCCGTCGGCCCGTCGCAGCGGTAGAGGCCGCGCACCAGCGTGTTGTGGACCGCCCCGCTGCAGATGGGCGGGTTGAACTGCTTCATGTGCGGCGCGAGGTTGCGGCGCATCTCGTTGGCGCCGGCCTGCGCGGACCGCGAGGCCAGGACCAGGCACAGCATCGCCAGCAGGAGGAAGGGCCAGGCCAGGCCGGGACGGCCGTGTCGGGGACGGGTGAGATTCATGCCAGCTCCATCAAGCAGGAAGACGGGCGCTCAGGCCAAGGGCCGGGGCGCCGAGAACGGTTCAGGGGGACGGGATCAGAGCGACGGCTTGGCCGCGCGCTTTCCCTCGGCCTCGAGGGCCTTGTCCGAGGCGGTGTTGAGCACCTTGTACCAGTCGAGATAGGCCCCGACGTCCAGGGCGCTGATCACGTAGTCGTCCACCAGTCCATCCTGCTTGCGGGAGTTGGCCGTGATGCTGTAGATGCGCGAGCAGGCGGCCGTCGGGGCCAGCGGGTACTGCAGGCCGATGTAGAAGCCCCCGACGGTGTAGCTCTTCAGGTCTTCAAAGCAGTTGCCGTTGCGGGGCTTGTCGTAGACGTTGACCCACTCGATCTCCTTGCCCGACCGGTCGTACATCCAGTGCTGGGCGTACTGCTGGGGCCGGACCGCCTTGGGGTCGAGCGGGCCGAACTTGCCGGCCGCCTCGGTGATGGCCTTGACCGTCGGGCGGCTGTCCTTGATCTGCTCGGTCTTGGTGATGGACCACACCTTGTTGGTCAGCGGCGAGACACCGAAGGCGATGATGGTGCCGCCCGAGTCGAACTGCCCGCCATAGACGTAGTTGTCGAACCGGCCCTTCATGCGGTCGATGGTCAGGTTCAGCGTCATCCTGCCGTCGCGGACGAAGACCTTGCTCTGCTTGGCCGCCTCCAGGATCTTGATCGCCTCCTCGACACTCATGCCCAGGCGCAGGCCGCCGACGTCGGGGTTGTCGGCCGCCTGCGCAAGGCCTTGAAGGAACAGGCTCGCACTCAGTGCGAGGGTGCATTGCAAGGCCGTCTTGATTGCCATGAGATCTCCTGGAGCGATGGATGCACGCATCGATGCCGATGCGTGTCGGGGTTGGCTGCCCACCCGACGGAGGTCGAGGGGGCCGATCCGGCCTAACGCGCAGAAGGATGATTCGGCGGACAGCCCCGCGTCCGCTCGGGCGATTGCCGCCCACCCTGTCAGGAGGCGGCCAGCGCATCGGCGTCGGCTCCCCTGCTCCCTCATGCGGCGCCGGTCGTTTTTCCAGCGCGGATTTCACGTGTTCGCACCGCGTTGAGGAATCCCCCGAAGAGGGGCCATGTGTATCTGCCTGCAACCGCGCGCCGCAGGTCGAGCGCCGACCGGGTGCCGCGGCAGGGCGATCTCAGCGCGGTGGCGCCCAGGCGTCGTCGATCTCGTTGAACAGGGCCCCGGTGTCGCGCTCGGCATCCCGCAGATCGCGATAGGGGCCGGTGCCGCTGTGCTCGGCCGTCGAGGCCGGGACGAAGCGCCCCTGCTGCACATCGAAGACATGCACCTCGCCGTCCTCGATCACGTAGTGCCAGCCGTGCAGGGAGAGCTTGCCCTGCTCGACGCGGCTGCGCACCATGGGGTAGTCCATGAGCCGCTCGAGCTGCAGCACGACCGAGCGCTCCTCGGTGCGGCGCAGCGCCTCGGGCGTGGGCTGCACGGGCAGCGCGGCCTCGCGGCCCATGTCCAGCCAGGCCTTGAGATTGCGCGCCTCGGCCGGCACGTCGCCATACAGCGCGCGGATGCCGCCGCAGTGGCTGTGGCCGCAGACGATGATGTGCTTCACCTCCAGCGCGAGCACCGCATACTCGATGGCCGCGGCCGTGCCGTGATGGCCCACCCACTGTCGATCGCCGCCGCCGGCCTCCAGGTGCTGGCAGCCGCGGTGGTCCTCGGCGTCACAGCCGCGGTCCTCGAGGGTGCCGTCGTAGGGCGGCACGAAGGCGGCGACGTTGCGCACCAGAAAGAGCTCACCCGGCCCGGCACCCGTCAGCATGTAGGGCACGATGCGGGAGTCCGAGCAGCCGATGAACAGCGTGCTCGGATGCTGCCCCTGCTCGACGAGATCGCGAAAGCGCGCCTCGTACTGCGGGAAGTAGTCCTTGTTGAAGCGCCGCAGGCGGGCGAGCAGTTCGTCCGTCATGGCCGGGCCTCCCGCGCTTACTGGACGAGCGGCGAATCGGCCTGGCTCAGCGAGACGCCCTGCAGCTGCGCCTGGCCGGCCAGCAGGTCGAGGTACTGCCGCATGGCCGTCACGCTCAGCTGATGGCGCAGCAGCGCCGCGACGGAACCGCGCACCTGGGCAAAGTCCGGGACGGCGCCCGCCTCGCGCTCGTCGACACGCAGGATGTGGAAGCCGTGCCGGCTGCTCAGCAGGCGCGGCAGCACGCCCGTGTGGCGATTGGCCTCGTCCTGCGCGAACAGCAGGCTCGCGATCTCTGGCAGGCACTCGTCCCGCGTGAGCCAGCCCAGCACCCCGCCCTGCTCGCCGCTGGGGCAGTTGGAGTTCTCGGCCGCGGCCTTGGCGAAGGCGGCCTCGTCCTCGCAGCGCAGGCGCACCAGCAGACCTTCCGCATGCGCACGCAGGGCCGCCACGTCCACGCCCGGCGTCACCGCCAGGAGGATGTGGGCCGCGCGCACGCGCTCGCCCTGGGCGAAGCGCTGCGGATGGGCGGCGAAGTAGCGCCGGCAGGCCCGCTCGTCGGGCTCGGGCAGCGTGATCTCGCGCGCCAGCAGCGCCTCGATCGCCTCGCTGGCCGCCTCGCTGTGCACGCCGTCGATCGGACCCGGGTCCGTCGCGGCCAGCAGGCCGGCGCGCTGCGCGGCCTGACGCAGCAGCTCAGCGTAGGCGCGCTGCCGCAGCGCCTCGTCACCGAGCGCCTCGCCCGGCGCATGCAGGGCCACATCGTTCACGCGGGCCACCGCGATGGGCGCCAGCGCCTCGGCCACCGAGGCTCCGTCAGCGCCCTGACTCTTGCCACCACCGCAGCCGCAGCTGCCACCACCACATCCACTCATGTCGATCTCCTGTCGGGTTCAGTCAGGCGTTCAGCGCTGGGGCGTCGTGTGGCCGGCCGGCAGGCTGATCCGGCGGCTGCGCACGAGCTGGTAGGGGCGGAACACATAGGCCAGCGTGCCGAAGCCGCTCCACACGTGCACGAGGCGGGTGAAGGGGAAGATCACGAACACCGTCATGCCCAGGAACATGTGCAGCTTGAAGACCCACGACGCGCTCGCCAGCAGCTCCACGGCGCCGCCGCGGAAGGTGACGATGCGCTGGGCCCACTCGGCCAGCAGCATCATCATGCCGCCGTCCAGGTGCTGGGCCGACAGCGGGATCGTGGCCAGCCCCAGGGCCAGCTGGATCCACAGCAGCACCAGCAGCAGGATGTCGCTGGTCTTGCTGTTGATGCGGATGCGCTCGTCGGAGAGGCGACGGTGCAGCAGGATGCTCACGCCCGCGAAGCCGAGCAGGCCGGCGATGCCGCCGCTGACCATGGCCATCAGCTGCTTGTTGCCGGCGCTGATGAAGTGCTCGTACAGGAAGTGCGGCGTGAGCATGCCCACGGTGTGGCCGAAGAAGAGGAACAGCACGCCCACATGGAAGAGGTTGCTGCCCCAGCGCAGGCTGCCGGCGCGCAGCAGCTGCGAGGAGTCGCTCTTCCAGCTGTACTGGTCCCGGTCGAAGCGCAGCAGGCTGCCGACGAGGAACACGGTCAGGGCGATGTAGGGATAGATGCCGAACAGGGCGAAGTCCAGCGGCGAACTGGACAGGCTGGATGCGGGGCTCATGCGCGCACTCCTTGCTTGGGGGGTTCTTGACGACGGACGATGTGCACCGGCTGCGGCGTGCCGGGCTTGCTCTGGCCGCGCGAGCTGCAGCCCTCGAAGGCGGCAGGCTCGACCCAGGCCTCGTCCAGGGGTTCATCGACGGTGATCTGCACGGCCTGCGGCGTCTCGCCCGCCAGCTCCAGCACGGCGCCGATGGCGGCCGCCCAGGGCTTCACGCCGCGCTTGATCAGGGCGCTGTGGATGGCGTTGAGGATGTGGGCCATCTCCGCCAGGAAGCCCGCCGCCAGCGCCGGGGGCTGCGTGGAGGCGAACTCCAGCACCACGGGCAGGTAGTCAGGGAGTTCCTTGGCATCGAAGAAGACACCGGCGGACTCATAGGTCTTGGCCAGGTCGACCAGCGCCGGGCCGCGCTCGCGCGAGTCGCCATGCACATGCTCGAACAGGTGCAGGCTGCTGGCACGGCCGCGGTCGAACGTCTCCACGTACTCCGACTGCAGGGCGAAGCGGTCCTTGGACGCCATCCAGGCGACCAGGGCCTCCAGCTCCTGCAGGCGCTCGGCGCTCAGCGCCTGCTCCTGGCGCAGGGCGTCCAGCAGCTCCGGCAGGGCCGTCAGCATCTCGTCGCTGGGGTAGTCCAGCAGCCGCGCCAGGACGCGGCAGCTGAGGCTCATGCCGCGCGACGCCATCTCAGATTTCGTTCGTTTCATCATCGTCTCCTTGCTGCGCTGCCGCTGCGCCAGTCAGCGGTCTGCCGAGTGGGGCCTGAGGATCCGGCGCTGCCGGACCTGCAGGCCCGCCCCCTCGAGGGGGCGCGCGCAGCGCGTAGGGGGTGGGCGTTCAGACCGTCGTCTTGATCGGGATGGTGCGCTTCTTGTCGCCACCGAACAGGCTCGTTTCGGTCTGGCCGTCGGAGCAGCCGTTGCCGAAGCTGAAGCCGCAGCCGCCGCGCAGGTCGTAGGCGTTCTCGGCGTACTCGCGGTGCGTGGTCGGGATGACGAAGCGGTCCTCGTAGTTGGCAATGGCCATCACCTGGTACATGTCCTCGACCTCGTTCTTCAGCAGGCCGACCTGGTCCAGCACGGTCTTGTCCTCGACGCCGTCCACGTGCTTGCCGCGCTGGTAGGCGCGCATGGCCAGCATGCGCTCCAGCGCGCGCTCGACCGGCTTCACGTCGCCGGCGGTGAGCATGTTGGCCAGGTACTGCACCGGGATGCGCAGCTGCTTGACGTCGGGGATCAGGCCGTTGACGCCCACATGCCCGGCGTTCGCGGCGGCGCTGATGGGCGAGAGCGGCGGCACGTACCAGACCATCGGCAGCGTGCGGTACTCCGGGTGCAGCGGCAGCGCGACCTTCCAGTCCACGGCCATCTTGTAGACCGGGCTCTTGCGGGCGGCGAGCAGCCAGGCCTCCGGCACGCCGTCCTTGCGGGCCTGCTCGATCACGGCCGGGTCGTTCGGGTCCAGGAAGATGTCCAGCTGCGCCTGGTACAGCGCCTTGTCATCCTCGATGGACGCGGCCTGCTCGATGCGGTCGGCGTCGTACAGCAGCACGCCCAGGTAGCGGATGCGGCCCACGCAGGTCTCGGAGCAGACGGTCGGCTGGCCCGACTCGATGCGGGGGTAGCAGAACACGCACTTCTCGGCCTTGCCGCTCTGCCAGTTGTAGTAGATCTTCTTGTAGGGGCAGCCCGAGACGCACATGCGCCAGCCGCGGCACTTGTCCTGGTCGATCAGGACGATGCCGTCCTCCTCGCGCTTGTAGATCGAGCCCGAGGGGCAGGAGGCCACGCACGCCGGGTTGAGGCAGTGCTCGCACAGGCGCGGCAGGTACATCATGAAGGTGTTCTCGAACTGGCCGTAGATCTCCTTCTGCACGTTCTCGAAGTTGGCGTCCTTGCTGCGCTTCGAGAATTCACCGCCGAGGATTTCCTCCCAGTTCGGGCCCCACTGGATCTTCTCCATGCGCTGGCCCGTGATCAGGCTGCGCGGGCGTGCGGTGGGCGCGGCATTGGACTTCGGCGCCGACTGCAGGTGGTCGTAGTCGAAGGTGAAGGGCTCGTAGTAGTCGTCGATCTCGGGCAGGTTCGGGTTGGCGAACAGGCGCATCAGCAGCTTCCACTTGCCGCCCTGGCGCGGCACGATGTTGCCGTCGCTCTTGCGCATCCAGCCGCCGTGCCAGCGGTCCTGGTTCTCCCATTCCTTGGGATAGCCGATGCCGGGCTTCGATTCGACGTTGTTGAACCACGCGTACTCCATGCCGGAGCGGTTGGTCCAGACGTTCTTGCAGGTGACGGAGCAAGTGTGGCAACCGATGCACTTGTCCAGGTTCAGCACCATGCCGATTTGTGCGCGAACTTTCATCGCGGAACTCCTTGTCTTTCAGATCGCTGAGTCAGTTCCGAAGGCCTCGGGGGAGGACGCTTCGTCAGAAGGAAGGAGCTGGCAAGCAGCGCCCTCCCCCGTGCCGTCGAAAACTGGATGTCCATGGGCTTGCGCCTCCCGGGTCAGTGGCCCGACTCCTCGTCGAGCCAGTCCACCTTGGCCATCTTGCGCACCAGCACGAATTCATCGCGGTTGGTGCCGATCGTTCCGTAGTAGTTGAAGCCGTAGCTCAGCTGCGCGTAGCCGCCGATCATGTGGGTGGGCTTGGTGACGATGCGGGTCACCGAGTTGTGGATGCCGCCGCGCGTGCCGGTGATCTCCGCCCCCGGGGTGTTGATGATCTTTTCCTGCGAGTGATACATGAGCGTCATGCCCTGGTTCACGCGCTGGCTGACCACCGCCCGCGCCGCGATGGCGCCGTTGCTGTTGAAGAGCTCGATCCAGTCGTTGTCCTCGATGCCGGCTTCCTTGGCATCCTCTTCCGAGAGCCACACCACCGAGCCGCCGCGGTTGAGCGTCAGCATCATGAGGTTGTCGCTGTAGGTCGAGTGGATGCCCCACTTCTGGTGCGGCGTGATGAAGTTCAGCGCGATTTCCTTGTGACCGTTGGGCTTCTTGCCCTGCACCTCGTACAGGGTCTTGAGATCCACCGGCGGGCGATAGCTGCTAAAGCCCTCGCCGAAGGCCTGCATCCAGGGGTGGTCCTGGTAGAACTGCTGGCGGCCCGTGAGGGTGCGCCATGGGATCAGCTCGTGCACGTTGGTGTAGCCGGCGTTGTAGGACACCTTCTCGCTCTCGAGACCGGACCAGGTCGGCGAGGAGATGATCTTGCGCGGCTGCGCCTGGATGTCGCGGAAGCGGATCTTCTCGTCCTCGCGGTGCAGCGCCAGGTGCGCGTGCTCGCGGCCGGTCTGCCGGGACAGCGCATCCCAGGCCTTGACCGCCACATGGCCGTTGGTCTCGGGCGCCAGCATCAGCACCACCTCGGTGGCGTCGATGTCGCTCTCGATCTTCGGCATGCCCTTCGTGACGCCCTCATCGCGCACCCGGCCGTTGAGTTCACCCAGCTGCTCGACCTCGGTCTGGGTGTCCCAGCCGATGCCCTTGCCGCCGTTGCCCGCCTTGTTCATCAGGGGGCCGAGGGCGGTGAAGCGCTTGTAGAGGTTCGGGTAGTCGCGCTCGACCACCGCGATCTGCGGCGCCGTCTTGCCCGGGATGAGGTCGCATTCGCCCTTCTTCCATTCCTTCACGTCGAAGGGCTGGGCCAGCTCGGCGGGGCTGTCATGCATCAGCGGGGTCAGCACGACTTCCTTCTCGACGCCCAGGTGGCCGACGCACAGCTCGGACACGCGCTTGGCGAAGCCCTTGTAGATCTCCCAGTCGCTGCGGGCCTGCCAGGCCGGGTCCACCGCGGTGGACAGCGGGTGGATGAAGGGGTGCATGTCGCTGGTGTTGAGGTCGTTCTTCTCGTACCAGGTGGCGGTGGGCAGCACGATGTCCGAGTACAGGCAGGTCGTGCTCATGCGGAAGTCCAGCGTGACCAGCAGGTCCAGCTTGCCTTGGGGCGCCTGGTCATGCCAGACCACTTCCTCGGGCTTCGCATCATCCTTGCCCAGGTCCTTGCCCTGCACACCGTTGGTGGTGCCCAGCAGGTGCTTGAGGAAGTACTCGTGGCCCTTGCCGGAGGAACCGAGGATGTTGGAGCGCCACACGAACATGTTGCGCGGCCAGTTGTCCGGATGGTCCGGATCCTCGCAGCTCATGCGCAGCTGGCCTTCCTTCAGCGCCTTGACGGCGTAGTCCTTGGCGTCGAGGCCCAGCGCCTGCGCCGTCTTCACGACCTCGATCGGATTGGTCTGCAGCTGCGGTGCGCTGGGCAGCCAGCCCATGCGTTCGGCGCGGACGTTGTAGTCGATCAGGCTGCCGCCGAACTTGGCCTTGTCGGCGAGCGGCGAGAGCACCTCCTGCACGTCCAGCTTCTCGTAGCGCCACTGGTCGGTGTGGGCGTAGAAAAAGCTCGTGGAGTTCATCTGGCGCGGCGGGCGGATCCAGTCCAGCGCGAAGGCCAGCGCCGTCCAGCCGGTCTGCGGGCGGAGCTTCTCCTGGCCCACGTAATGCGCCCAGCCGCCACCGGTCTGCCCGATGCAGCCGCACATCATCAGCATGTTGATGATGCCGCGGTAGTTCATGTCGCAGTGGTACCAGTGGTTCATCGCGGCGCCGATGATGACCATCGAGCGCCCGCGGGTCTTGTCGGCGTTGTCGGCGAACTCGCGGGCCACGGTGGTGATCTGCTCGCGCTTCACGCCGGTGATGTGCTCGGCCCAGGCGGGGGTGTAGGGCTTGTTGTCGTCGTAGCTCTTGGGGCAGTCATCGCCCAGGCCGCGGTCGACGCCGTACTGCGCCACCTGCAGGTCGAAGACGGTGGCCACCAGGACCTCGGCCGCGTCCTCGTGCTTGCCCAGCTTCAGGCGCTGCACCGGCACCTTGCGGGCCAGCACGTCCTGCTGCTTGTTGGCGGTGAACTGCGGAGACTCGATGCCGCCGAAGTAGGGGAAGCCGACCTCGGCGATCTCATGCTGCGGCTCCCTGGCCTCCAGCAGCGACAGGCGCAGGGTGACATCGCTGTCACCACGGGCTTCCTTGTTTTCCAGGTTCCACTTGCCCAGGTCATCGCGCTCGCTGGCGCCCCAGCGGAAGCCGATGGAGCCGTTGGGCACCACGACCTTGCCGTCCTGGTCGAAGGCCAGCGTCTTCCAGTCGGGGTTGTTGTCCTGGCCCAGCTTGCCGCCGAAGTCGCTCGCGCGCAGGTAGCGGTCCGGCACCAGCAGGGTGCGGCCGTCGGGCGTCGTGGTCTTCTTGAGCTGGACCAGCAGCGGCAGGTCGGTGTAGCGCCGCGCGTAGTCGTCGAAGTACGCAGACCGCTTGTCGAAGTAGAACTCCTTGAAGATCACGTGGCCCATGGCCATCGCGATGGCCGCATCGGTGCCCTGCTTGGGGTGCATCCAGATGTCGCAGAGCTTGGAGATCTCTGCGTAGTCCGGCGTGATGGCGACGGTCTTCGTGCCCTTGTAGCGGACCTCGGTGAAGAAGTGCGCGTCCGGCGTGCGGGTCTGGGGCACGTTGGAGCCCCAGGCGATGATGTAGTTGCTGTTGTACCAGTCCGCGCTCTCGGGCACGTCGGTCTGCTCGCCCCAGATCTGCGGGCTGGCCGGCGGCAGGTCGCAGTACCAGTCGTAGAAGCTCATGCACACGCCGCCCAGCAGGCTCAGGTAGCGGCTGCCCGCGGCGTAGCTGATCATCGACATCGCCGGGATCGGCGAGAAACCGATCACGCGGTCCGGGCCGTGCTTCTTGACGGTGTAGATGTTGGCGCTGGCGATGATGTCATTGACTTCCTCCCAGCTGGAGCGCACGAAGCCGCCCAGGCCGCGCTCCTGCTGCCATTCACGGCGGGCGTCCTGGTTCTCGACGATGTTAGTCCAGGCGTCCACCGGGCTCTTGGCCACGGCGCGCGCGGCACGCCAGTGCTTGAGCAGCGAGCCCCGCACCATAGGGTACTTCACGCGGTTGGCGCTGTAGAGGTACCAGCTGTAGGAGGCGCCGCGGGCGCAGCCGCGCGGCTCGTGGTTGGGCAGGTCCGGGCGGGTGCGCGGGTAGTCCGTCTGCTGGGTTTCCCAGGTGACGATGCCGCCCTTCACGTAGATCTTCCACGAGCAGGAGCCCGTGCAGTTCGTGCCGTGGGTGGAGCGCACGATCTTGTCGTGGGCCCAACGGTTGCGGTAGGCGTCTTCCCAGGTTCGATCCTCGCCGGTGACGCGGCCGTGGCCGTCGGCGAAGTCCTCCTTGGGCTGGGCGAAGTAGCTCAGTCGGTCGAGAAAGTGGCTCATATGCTGATCCTGTGTCTTGGGGGCGGCCGGGCTCCTGGTGCAGAGGCCGGCCGTCGAATGCGGGTGAGTTCGCGGCCTGTCAGGGGTTCTTCACGTAGGCCTTGGGGCGCAGGTAGAACCACCAGTTCAGCACCAGGCACACGGCGTAGAAGACGGAGAAGCCGTAGAAGGCGAGCTGCGGCGTGCCGGCCTTGATCTGCTGGCCGATCAGCACCGGGGCGATGAAGGCGCCATAGGCGGCGACGGCCGAGGTCCAGCCCAGCACGGGGCCGGCCTGCTGGCGGTCGAAGATGAAGCCCACGCTGCGGAAGGTCGAGCCGTTGCCCACGCCGCTGGCGGCGAAGAGCAGCACGAAGAGGCCCATGAACAGGGGGAAGTACTGCTCCGGCGTGGCCGAGCCGTAGGCCTGCATCATCACGTAGCCCACCGCCGCCGAGGCCACGACCATGACGGCCGAGATGACCTGCGTGACGATGGAGCCGCCCACCTTGTCCGAGATCCAGCCGCCGATGGGGCGCACGGCAGCGCCGACGAAGGGGCCGATCCAGGCATAGGTCAGTGCGGACGGGGCATTGGGGTTCTTCAGCGTGTGCTGCATGACACCGGCGGCATCCGGCGCGTGGATGAAGCCGAAGATCACGGTGATGGCCAGCGGCAGGGCCATGGAGAAGCCGATGAAGCTGCCGAAGGTCACGACGTACAGCGCCGTCATGCTCCAGGTGTGCTTGTTCTTGAAGATCTCGAACTGCTTGGCCACGTTCTCCTTCATGGTGCCGAAGGCGGCCAGCTTCATCACCACCAGCGCGGCAATGATGTCCAGCGGGATCGCGACCCACATGTTCAGCAGACCCAGACCCGTCGGTGCCGGCAGGTACAGGTACAGCATGCCGATCGAGGGCACGAAGGCCAGCGAGTACAGGTAGGTGATCTTCAGGAAGGCGGTGATGGGCGAGCCGCTGCTCGGCGTCACCGTCTTCAGGTTGTTCATGCCGAACCAGCACAGCACGGCCAGGGGCACCAGGGACAGCACCCAGGCGAAGCCGGCGTTCTGGATGTAGGTGGGCGTGCCCGCCTTGATCTTGCCGAAGATCCAGCCGCTGTCCTTGATGAGCGCCTTGGCCTCGCCACCGAAGGCACCGAACAGACCGATGGTCATCACCAGCGGGATCACGATCTGCATGGTCGTGACGCCGAAGTTGCCCAGGCCGGCGTTGAGGCCCAGGGCCGTGCCCTGCAGGCGCTTGGGAAAGAAGGTGCTGATGTTGGACATCGACGAGGCGAAGTTGCCGCCGCCCACGCCCGACCACAGCGCCATCAGCTGGAAGACCCACAGCGGCCACTCGGGGTGCTGCAGCGCAATGCCCGTGCCGATGGCCGGGGCCAGCAGCATGGCCGTGGTCAGGAAGATGGTGTTGCGGCCGCCGGCCATGCGGATCAGGAAGGAGGCCGGGATGCGCATGGTGGCGCCGGAGATGCCGGCGATGGCCGTCAGCGTGAAGAGCTCGGCCTGGCTGAAGGGGAAGCCGAGGTTGAGCATCTGCACGGTGATGATGCCCCACATGCCCCAGACCGCGAAGCCGCACAGCAGCGCGGGAATCGAGATCCAGAGGTTGCGGTAGGCGATCTTGCTGCCGGTCTGGGCCCAGAACTGCTCGTCCTCGGGACGCCAGTCCTGGATGTCGGCACCGCTGCCGCCCTGGGCAGCCGGCACGCCGGGATGGGTGGTGGTGTTCATGACAACTCCTGGAAAATCGGGGCGGTCCGCACGCTCAGCGGGCGAAGGACTGCGAGATGGGCGACAGCGGGGCGTTCTTGCCCATCACCTCGGTCTTGCGGACTTCGGTCCAGTACATCCAGATCAGCGAGACCCAGACCACGCCATACATCAGCATGAAGCAGCTCGAGCGCACGCCGGTGGCGTCCATGAGCAGGCCGAACAGGATGGGCAGGATGAAGCCGCCCAGGCCGCCGGCCAGGCCGACGATGCCGCTGATGGTGCCGATGTTGGCGCCGTAGTCATCGCTGATGTACTTGAAGACGCTGGCCTTGCCGAAGGCCCAGGCCACGCCGAGGATGGCCATCAGGCCGGTGAAGCCGTAGACGTTGAGGCCGAAGTGGAAGCTGCGGGCACCGTTGACGGTCTGGATGGTGAAGTCGGTCTGCGGGTAGGACAGCAGGAACAGGCAGATCCAGCTCACCCACATCACCCACCAGGTGACGCTGTGGGCGCCGTACTTGTCGCTGAGCCAGCCACCGATGGCGCGCAGCACGCCGCCGGGCAGCGAGAAGCAGGCCGCGAGCAGCGCGGCCACGCGGATGTCGAGGCCGTACTCGCCGACGTAGTACTGCACCATCCACAGGCTCAGCGCGACATAGCCGCCAAAGACGATGGAGTAGTACTGGCAGTACTTCAGCACCTTGGGGTCCTTCAGCGCCTGGAGCTGCGAGACGAAGCTGGCGTTGCTCACGACCACGTGCCTGTCATCGTGGTAGCTGAAGAACCAGAACAGGATGGCCGTGCCCAGCAGCACCGCGGCATAGACGTGCGGCACCATGGCCCAGCCGAAGGCCACCACGAGGCCCGGGGCCACGAACTTGTTGACGGCCGCACCGGAGTTGCCGGCACCGAACACCCCCATCGCGAAGCCCTGGCGCTGCTTGGGGAACCAGCGGGCCACATAGGGCGTGCCCACCGAGAAGGATCCACCCGCCATGCCCACGAACAGGCCGATGACGAGGAAGTGCCAGTAGGCCGTGGCATAGGCCATCAGCCAGATGGGGATCACGCAGGCCAGCATCAGGGTGAAGAAGACGATGCGGCCGCCGAACTTGTCGGTCCAGATGCCCAGCGGCACGCGGATCAGCGAACCGGTCAGCACGGGCGTGGCCGTCAGCAGGCCGAACTCGGTGGCATTCAGGCCCAGCTGCTTCTTGATGGGAATGCCGATGACGCCGAACATCATCCAGACCATGAAGCAGACCGTGAACGCGAGGGTGCTGACGATCAGCACCGAGAGCGCACGGCCGCCAGCGGGCCGGGGCGCAGTGGAATCAGACATGGACGGGCTCCTTTTTCTCCATGTCGCTACTGTGGCCAAAGGGGGCCCTCGCGAACATCCTTCAGTGGAGCCAAGCTGCCGGCTGCACAAGAACTAGCCGCCGCCGCGCGACCCTCGTTCCGAAGGAGTAGCCCACCTGGAGAATGACCCGCCTTTGCGGTGGATCAAGGCGCCCGGGCCCGCGTCACCCGCCGGATGCTGTCAACAACCGTCACAAAGCGCATACGCAAGCGCCACTGACGCCAGCGGGCCTGACGAACAGAATTCTTTCCATGCCGCGAATGTTTCGCAGCAAGCAAAGGAGAGAACGCCATGAACGCCAAGCACATCACCCGCATCATCACGACCGCTGCCGGTGGCAGCCTGCTCGCCCTGGCCAGCTTCACCGCCCACGCCGCGGACAAGGAACAGGGCTTCTACATGGGCGCCGACGTCGGCCGCACCAAGCAGAACCTGAGCGCCGGCGCGCAGACGTCCGACCGCAACTCGGGCAGCCTGAACCTGTACGGCGGCTACCAGATCGACAAGCACTTCGCCGTGGAACTGGGCTACACCGACCTGGGCAAGGCCAAGATCGGCGACACGAGCGCCAAGACCAAGGCCCTGAACGCCGACCTGCTGGCCGGCACGGCCCTGACCCCGGAACTGTCGGTGTACGGCCGCCTGGGCGCCGCCCGCTACGACCGCGACTTCAGCGTCGGCAGCTCGGACCACACCATGGGTTTCAAGGTCGGCGCCGGTCTCGAGTACAAGCTCAGCGAGCAGCTCTCGCTGCGTGGTGAAGTGACCCGCTACAACAACATCCCGACGGCGGATGGCCAGGGCTTCGGCCGCACGGCCAACAACGTGTCGGCCGGCCTGAAGTACCGCTTCTGATGCCTGAGTGACTGGGGGTCCGCCATCGGAATGCGGCGGACCTCAAGCCCTGACCCTCGATTGACAACGGTTGGCCGCTACCCTCACGGGTAGCGGCATTTTTTTTTGCGAGCCTAGCCGATGCCGCGTTCGCTGGCCCACACGGCCACCTGCACGCGGGAGTTCAGGCCGAGCTTGCGCAGGATGTGCTGGACGTGGATCTTGACCGTCGTCTCCGCAATGCCCAGGCGGCGCGCGATCTCCTTGTTGCTCGCGCCCTGCACGATCTCGCGCAGGATCTCGCCCTCGCGGGGCGACAGGCCGGCCTCGACGTCCGGCGCCACCGCCGTCTCGGCCAGCGCCGCGACCTGCGGCACCGCCACGGGCAGCGCACTGGCGCGCAGTGCGCTCACCAGCTTGGACATCATCTCGGGGCTCACGACGGACTCGCCTTCATGCGCGCGGCGCAGGGCCGCGGCAAGATCCGGGCCGTCCATCGTCTTGAGCAGGTAGCCGGCCGCGCCGCCACGCAGGGCCGCGGTGAGGTCCTGCTCGTCCTCGCTGACGGTGAGCATCAGCACCTGAGCCTGCGGCAGCACCTCGCGCAGCCCGGGCAGCAGGTCCACGCCGCGCACGCCAGGCATGTGGTTGTCCAGGAGCACGAGGTCGGGCTTGAGTTCCCCCGCCCGGCGCAGGGCCTCGGCGCCATCGGCGGCCTCGCCGACGATCTCCAGGCCGTCCTCCTGGGCCAGCAGGGCGATCAGCCCGCGCCGGAAGAGCTTGTGGTCATCGACCACCATCACACGAATCACGCCAGTCCTCCTGCAGGCAACAGCACCTGCGCCGCCCGGGATGCATTCTCGTCCGCCTGCAGGGCGGCGTCCCGGGTCAGCGCGCCGGCGTCCAGGCCGGTGCGCGGCAGCTCCAGCGCCACGATCGTGCCCCCCGCCTCGCGCGGGCGGATGCTCACGTGCGCCCCGATGCGCTGGGCCCGCTCACGCATGATGCGCAGGCCCACATGGGTCTCGTCGAAGCGGCCGTTCTCGGTGTCGAAGCCGCGGCCGTCGTCGCTCACCTCGAAGCGCCACGTCGGCTCCTGCAGCACCCGCACCTCCACCAGCTTCGCGCCGGCGTGCTTGCGGACATTGGACAGCGCCTCCTGCACCACGTGCAGCACCTGGATCTGCTGGTCCGGTGGCAGCGGCACGCCGCTCCCCTGCACCACCAGCTGCGCCTGGATACCGCTTTGCAGCTCGAACTTGGACAGCGTCGTGCGCAGCGCGTGCTCGATGTCCTCGTGCCCGGGGCGCGTGCGGAAATGCAGCAGCAGCTCGCGCACGTCCGCGTAGCTCTCCCGCACACCGGTGTCGATCTCGGTCAGCGCGGCCTCGACGTCCTGCGGCCGCTGGCGCGCCAGGCCGCCTCGCAGCAGCTGGACCTGGATCTTCAGGAAGGCCAGGGACTGCGCGATGGAATCGTGCAGCTCCTGCGCCAGCAGGTTGCGCTCCTCGCTGACGGCCATCTCCCGGTCCCGGGCCGCGAGGCGCAGGTTGTCGAGCAGCGTGCCGAAGTGGCCCACCAGCGCGTCCAGCAGCTGGGATTCGGCCTCCGTCGGCCGCTTCTCGCCGTAGAAGAACAGCTCCACCTCGCCCAACGTGCGCGGCCCGCTGCGCATCGGCAGCGCGATCACCGTCTGGTAGCCCGCCTGCTCGCAGAAGCCGAGGGCCTGGCGTCCGAGCTGGCGGATCGGGATGACCCGCGCGCCGACCTGGGTCTGCAGGTGCTCGCCACAGGCGCAGTCGCCCAGGTGCACGCAGCGCTCCGCCTCGCTCATGCGCTGGGGCAGGCGGGTCTGGCCCAGCAGCAGGAGGCGGTCGCCGTCCTCGTTGGCGAGGCGCACGGCCGCGGCGTCCGCACCGGCCACGCGGGCGATCTTGGCCGCGAAGTCGTTGGCGAGCAGCGCACGGTCGTCGCTGCCATGGCTGGCCATCAGCGCGACGTCGTACAGGGCCGCCAGGCGCTCGTTCTGCTGCGCGAGGCTGGCCGTCTTCTCCGCGACCTTGGCCTCGAGGCCCTGGTAGGAGCGCTGCAGCGCGTCGGCCATCGTGTTGAAGCCCTGCGCCAGCGAGGAGAACTCCTCCACCGAATTGCGCTCGTCGATGCGGGGCGAGAAGTCCCGCGCCGCCATCGTGGCCAGGCCGTCACGCAGGCGCTGCAGCGGGCGCACGATCCACACCAGCGTGCCGGACACGAAGACGACGGAGGCGCCCACCACCAGCACCACGAGGCCGAAGCACATGCCACCCAGCAGCGCCGTGCGCGTGGAGATGGTGCGCTCGATGGCCGAGACGAAGCCGTCCACCGTGCTCACGAACTGGTCGGACTGCACGCGCAGCTGGGCGCGCTCGCCGGGCTTCAGCAGCTGCTGGCGCAGCGGTATCCAGGCGGCGGCCACCTCGTTGAAGCGGTCGGCACAGGCCTGGTTGTCGGGAATGAAGAGCGGGCGGCTCGGGTCGCCCTGGCGCAGGCTGGCCACCATGTCGTCGAACACCTCGACGCCACCGGCCACCTCGCCGTAGTCCCCGCGCTCATGGGCCAGGGCGAGGCGGTACGTCATCATGCGCATCCGCCCGGCCTCGTTGATGGCACCGGCGCCGCCCTCGAGCTGCCAGGACACCCACAGCGTGAAGGCGATGGCCGCCAGCGCCACCGTCAGAAAGGTGGTCTGGATGAGGGCGAGCTTGCCCGCCAGGCTGCGAAACAGGGTGCGCATGGGGCGCACGATAGAAGCGAAGCCTCCCGGCCGGCTTGACCAATGTCAACTCCAGGCCAGGGCGGACACGGGCCGGAGGCGCGCCGCCCGCCCATCCGGGCGTCGGCGCGCAAGGGGTGACAGGCTTACTGCGAGGCGCCGGAGGCCGGGGCGCTGGCGGCCTCGGGGGCCGAGGCGGCGGCGGGCGCGGCGGCGGAAGCCACCGAGGCGGCCGGTTCGGCATGGCCGGCGCCGACGTCGTGCTTCTCGCCGCTCATGTCGATGTCACCCCCGCTCTTCAACAGGATGAACAGGGCCAGGGCAGCAAAGGCGATGAAGCCGACGACGAGTTTCCACATGGTTTTGATCCACCGGGTTTGTAAACGATGGGGGGATTCTGGCGACCTTCCCTGACAGCTGGCTGAGGCGTGCACGGGCCGTCCGGCACGCGTCCGCCCCCTTCCCGCTCAACCCAGCTGCAGGGTCACATCGGCCTCGCCGTCCCGGCTGAAGCGAAGCTGGTGGGCCAGCGTGGCGAAGTCGAGCTCCAGCGTGGCGCTCGCGCCCGGCGCATCCCAGCGCAGGCGCAGGCCGGTGTCACCCAGGGGCTGGGCCTCGAAGCGCCCGCCGAAGGCCGGATGGTCGTTGCGCAGGCGGATGAGCTGCAGCAGCTGCTGCACCACCGGGCGCTGGCACGCCGCCTCGATCTCGGCCGGCGTGTAGTGGTGGCGGTTGATGTCCCGGCCGGTGCCGCTGCGCGCCAGCAGCGCCATGTCGTTGAGGCCGGCGAGCAGGCCCACGTAATAGACCTGGGGCACGCCGGGCAGGAAGAACTGCAGCGCACGGGCCAGGAGGTAGCGACGCTCGTCCCGCCCCATGGCGTCGAAGAAGCTGCAGTTGACCTGGTAGAGGTCGAGATTGGAGGCGGCCGCCCCCGTCGCCAGGCGGCTCTGCCCGCCGCTGGCGTCGTGGATGCGATCCACGAGCGCGTCCAGCTCCTCGGGGGGAACGAGGCCGGGCGAGCCCGCACGGTCCGCGCTGTCGGCACCGATGTCGATGATGCCGATGCCATCGTGCGTGTCCAGCACCGTCAGCGCGTTCGTGGGGCGCATGCCGATCCAGCGCAGCAGCGGCGCCGCCGTGCCGAACGCGAAGGCATGCAGCACCAGGGGCGGCAGCGCGAAGTCATAGACCCAGTCCACCTGTCGAGCGATCTCGATCTGCCGCTGGTAGTAGGCATGGATCTCGACCAGCACCTCCAACCCCAGCGCGCGGGCGCGGGCGCTGAACTGCGCGATGAACTCGAAGGTCTCGGGCATCATGAAGCAGGACGCGCCCGCCTTCTTGATGGCATAGCCGGCGGCGTCCAGCCGGATCATGCGCACGCCGCTGTCCGCCAGGCGCTGCAGAATGCCGTCAAGATAGGCCTCGCCCTGCGGATGCTGCACATCGATGTCCAGCTGCTTGGGCGTGAAGGTGGTCCACAGGATCCTCTTCTCGCCGTTGCGCAGCGTGGCCGTCGTCAGCGGCAGGCCGGGCCGGGGGCGGTAGACCTGGAGCAGCTGCTGCTCGGTCACACCGTCCGGGAACACGGTGTCCAGCGTCAGGAAGAGGCCCGCATAGGGCGAGTCGGCGCCTTTCGCGGAGTAGTCCTGGAACTGCGGCGAATCGGCGGAGATGTGGTTGACGATGACGTCCGCCATCACGTCCACGTCCGCCGCCAGGGCGCGCACGTCCTCCCAGTCGCCGAGGCGCGGGTCCACGCGGGTGTGGTCGATGGGATCGAAGCCGGCATCCGCCCCGTCGATCGGGTGGAAGAAGGGCAGCAGGTGCACGCCGCCGAACAGCCCGGCCAGCGGGCCCTCCCCGTGGGTGGAGAGCATCCGGCGCAGCAGCGGCAGACCGCCGCCACCCAGCCGGTCGACGTAGGTGATGAGTTGGACTTGGTTCTTCATGGGTACTGCATTCCCTGCGGACGACGCCGCATGGCTCAAGATCGGGTGAAAGGGTCAGGTCTTGCCGGGTCAGGTCTTGCCTGGAGGCGCCGCGCCCCCGCGGGTCGACCGCACGCGAAGGACCGCCAGTGCCGCGCCCAGCAGCAGCACCCCGGCCAGCCGGATGACGTTGTCGGGCCGCCCCTGCAGCAGCGGGCCGTAGATCAGGGGCAGCGTCAGCATCTGGATCAGCATGGGGATCACGATGAACATGTTGAAGATGCCCATGTAGACCCCGGCCCGCTCCGGCGGGATGCTCCCCGCCAGCAGCACATAGGGATTGCCCATGATGCTGGCCCAGGCCAGGCCGAGGCCCAGCATCGGGATGAACAGCAGCGCCTTGCTGTGCAGCGCAGGCAGCGCGATCAGGCCCAGGCCCGCGAGCGTCAGGCACAGCGCGTGGACCTTCTGCGCACCGAAGCGGCGCGTGAAGGGCAGCATGGCGAAGGCCGAGAGGAAGGCGACGAAGTTGTAGAAGCCCCCGATCTGGCCGTTCACCAGGCCGGCGTCGCGGAACCCCTGGGCGCTGGCGTCGCTGGTGCCGTAGAGCGTCAGTGCGAGCGACGGCACGATGTAGATCCAGTAGCACATCATGGCGTACCACTGCAGCAGCTTCATCCACCAGAGCTGGCGCATGGTCTCGGGCATCTCCTTCACGGCCAGCCAGATCTCGCCGAGCGTGGCGGCCAGGCCCCGTGGGCGGGCGCGCAGCGCGGCCTGCTCGGCCGGGCTCATCGGCAGCTCGGGCACGCGCCGGACGGACCACCAGACGGTGGTGAAGGACAGGGCCGCCCCGAGCACGAAGGCCACCACGGTGACCTGTGGGATCCCGCTGGCATTGAGGGCGTCCGGGTTCATGCCGCACCACACCATGATCGAGGGCGACAGGTAGGCCAGCGTCTGGGCCAGGCCCGTGAAGGCGCTCTGGCTGAGGAAGCCCTGGGCATGCTGGCTTTCGTCGAGGCGGTCGCTGACGTAGGCGCGATAGGGCTCCATCGTCACGTTGTTCGCGGCGTCGAGGATCCACAGCAGGCCCGCGGCGAACCACAGCGTCGGGCTCATGGGCATCAGCAGCAGGCCGAGGCTGCACAGCAGCGCGCCGATGAGGAAGTACGGCGTGCGCCGGCCCCAGCGGCTGACGGTGCGGTCGCTCATGGCGCCGATGACGGGCTGCACCAGCAGGCCGGTCAGCGGCCCGGCCAGCCACAGCAGCGGCAGGCTGGCCTCGTCCGCCCCCAGGTACTTGTAGATCGGGCTCATGTTGCTCTGCTGGAGCCCGAAGCTGAACTGGATCCCGAAGAAGCCGATGTTCATGTTCAGGATCTGCCACAGGCTCAGGCGGGGCTTGCCGCTGGCCGTGGTCTCGGAGAGGTGGCGTGCATTCATGCGGTGGCGACTCCTGCCTGCGCCAGCGCCTGCTGCCAGGGCTGGAAGAACGGATCCTTGTCCGGGATGGGGCCGCGCTGCCCGCAGATGGCGGCGGCGTAGCCATTGGCCAGGTGCAGCGCGTGGGCAATGTCCAGGCCCCGCAGATGGGCGGCGAGGGTCATCGCGCTGAAGGCATCGCCTGCCCCGACGGTGTCCACGAGGGTCAGGTCTTGCTGACCCGTCCCTTCTGCCAGCACCTCGCCCCGGGCCCCGAAGCAGGCATAGCCGGCCGCGCCGCGGGTGAGGATCAGGCGCTGCACGCCGAAGCGGCGCATCAGCGCCTGGACCGCCGGCTGCAGCTGCGGCGCGGGCTGGAGCGGGTCCAGCGGGCCGCTGCCGAACCACTGGTGCACCTGCAACAGCTCCGGATCGTTCAGCTTGAGCCAGTCGGCCTGCGCCAGGCTGCCGGCCACGAGCGCCGGCTCCATGCAGCCCTCGCGCAGATTGAGATCGAGGTAGCGCAGGCAGCGCAGCCGCCGGGCGTCCTGCAGCAGCGCCTGGATGGCCGCGCGGGAGGCCGGCGCCCGCTGCGCCAGGCTGCCGAAGTAGAGCACCGCCGGAGGCCGCGCCTGCAGCAGCGCTCGGGCGGCGGCGCCGTCCAGGTGGTCCCAGGCAGCGTCCGGGTGGATGTGGAAGGCGTGCGTGCCGCCCTCCTCCACCACGGACACGCGACCCGTGGCGTGCGCCGTGTCGAACTGCAGCCCCCGCTCGTCCAGGCCGAAGCGCCGCAGGCTGGCCAGCACGAGGCGGGCGCCGGCGTCCGCCGCGCTGGCGCCGGTGCCCGGCCCCAGGTGCTGACTGACGCCGAGGCGCGAGACCAGCGTGGCCGGCACCCCCAGCGCCGCCAGCGAGCGCGCCACGTTGAGCGGCGCGCCGCCGGCGACCGGCTGCTCGGCGAACTCGTCGACGAGCGCCTCACCGACCAGCATCACGCCCGGATGAAGGACTGCGTTCATGCGGCGTCGATCAGAAGTCGAACTTCAGCGTCGCGCGCAGGCTGCGGCCGTTCAGCGCACGGGCGGCGTGGCCGTCGCCCTCGATCTCCGTGTAGGCCAGCGCATTGAACAGGTTGTTGGCCTGCAGGGACACGGTGGTCTTCGGGTTGATCTGGTAGCTCAGGAAGCCGTTGACGACCGTGTAGCCGCGCATGGTGATGGTGTTCTGGTCATCGCCATAGGACTTGCCGGAGCCCACGAGCGAGGCGCCGAACTCCAGCGGGCCCATCACGTAGCTCGGGCTCAGCTGCCACACCAGGCGGGCCTGGCGGCGCGGCGTCTTGCCCACGGTGCTGGCGTCATTGGACGCCGAGATCGTGGCATGCGTGAACGTGGCGCCCCCGCTCAGGCGCAGCTCGCCCATCGTGTAGGCCGCCTCCAGCTCCAGGCCGTTGGCCTTGTACTTGTTGGCGGTGAACTTCTGGGTGGTGACCTCGTAGTTGCTCTCGCTCGTGCGGGCGTTGAAGAGGGTGGCGAACAGGCTCAGACCGGCCCCGCGCCACTTCACGCCGGCTTCCTGCTGGTCGATCTCGTTGAGCGCGACGGGCACGGAGCCGTCCAGCGGATTGCCATACAGCAGGCGGTCGGCGCTGAAGGAGACGCCGTTGCTGGCGCGTGCGAACAGCGAGGTGTCCTTGTCCAGCGCGTAGTTGCCGCCCAGGGAGTAGCTGGTGTGGGCGACCTTGTAGTTGATGGTCTTCTGGCTGGCGGCGTCCCAGCGCTTGTTGGCGTTGTCACCCGACAGCGTGTAGCCGCTGGCCTTCTGCTCGTCGCGGCGCAGGCTGAAGTCCAGGTTCACCGGCCCCTGCTCCCAGGTCAGCGCGGCGTAGGGCGAGGTCTGGGTGTACTCGACGTGGTAGGTGCGCGTGCAGCAGCCCCCCCAGGTCGTCCAGCCCTCGGCGATGGGCGCGGTCGACGGCTTGCCGTTGGCGTCCAGCACCTGGGCGTTGTTGCCGTCCATGCTCAGCCGGTACTGGTTCCAGAACCAGGTCTGGGCCACGGTCTGCGAGCCATAGAACAGGCCGCCGACCACATTGAACTTGCCGGCGCCGGACTGGATCGTCTTCGTGAGCTTCACGTCGTTGAACGTGTTGCCCATGTCGTCCAGCGAGGTGTTGAACAGCGTGCCCGTGAAGCTGCCGGCGGTGCCGCTGTTGCCGGTGCCATTGCCGTTGTCGGCGGGGAACAGCGCCATGAAGCGGCCGCTGTTGCTGCTCTTGCGGAACTTCTCGTCCAGGCGCAGGCCGGCCCCGAGGTCCAGGCCGGCTTCCAGACCGATGGCGTTGCTCTTCACGTGCAGGCCGTCGCGGGTGCTGCTGGTGGTGAGACCGCCGTCCTTGTTGAAGGTGGTGTCGCGGGCGAGGCTCGGGGTGATGAAGAAGGCCTTGCGCGGATCGATGCCGGGGATCTCCTGGATCTGGCCGCCGCTGACCTTCACCGGCACGGGCATGAAGGACGGGGTCTTGTCGTCCAGCGCCTTGAGGCTCAGGCGGATGAAGCCCTGGTCGAACTGCTGGGTGATGCTGGCCTTGATCTGGCCGCCGCTCTCGACGTTCATGCCCGTCGGCCGGCCGCCCTCGCCCACCCGCTGGTAGCCGCCCACGTGGAAGCTGGTGCCGCGGCCGAGGCTGCCGCCGTAGTCGGCATCCACGCGCCACAGGCGGTTGCCCAGACCGGCGCTGAGCCCGAGGCTGCCGCCCGACTCCTTGCCGGTCTTGCTGATGAAGTTGATCAGGCCGCCGGGCGAGTTGCTCGCCAGCGTGGAGGCCGAGCCGCCGCGCACCACCTCCAGGCGCTCGACGTTGTAGTCGGCCCGCACGAACTGGTCCGCGGTGCCGAAGGAGATGTCGCCGAAGAGCAGCACCGGCAGGCCGTCCTCCTGCATCTGCACGTAGCGCGAGCCGCCGGCCGACAGCGGCACGCCGCGCACGGTGATGTTGGCGTTGCCTTCGCCGCCGGAGGATTCCGAGCGCAGGCCCGGCACCGCGCGCAGCAATTCCGCCGCGTTGGTCGCGCCGATCTTGCCCATCTGTTCCGCATCCACACTGGACACGGACAGGCTCTGCTTCATCTTGGAGACCTGGGTGGAGGTGCCGGTCAGCACGACCTGGTCCAGCTTGAGGCCATCGCTGGCAGCGGGGGCCGGGACGGCCTCCTGCGCCTGGGCTCCGGCGCCGAGGGCGGCGAGGGCCGCGCAAAGGATCTGGAGGCGGAACCCCGCCTGCGAAGCATGGCGCCAGCCGCTGGCGCGCGAAAGTGAACGGTGCTGCATCTTGTCTCCTGAGTGCCCGGGGGGCTGCGGCTGTGGCGCCGCTGATCATGCGACGGTTCACCCGCCTGCGCCATATGGAGGCGTCAAGCACCAATGGGGAACCGCTGGCACTATTGTGGAGTGATGCGCCTTGTTTTGCAATCGATTGCATCTAAGGACAAACGAGAACAATTTTGCCATTTCAATGAAGCAAACAGGCTCTCAAGCCAACACATTCGCATCACAGCTGCAATCCATTGCACTCGATAGGTCGAGCGACTGCCGATGCTGCGAACGGATCACCAGCAACCAGAGGCCGCCACGCCATGCCATGCCAACCTGCCCCTGCAGCACCAGCGTACGCGCCTCGCCCTTACAAGACCTGCGGGCCAGGAGCAATGTACGGAGCCGCGGCGGTGGACTGGCGTGCGCGCCGCCGGACCCAGGCCAGGGTCAGCAAGGCGCTGACCGCCAGCCAGGACGAGGCCGGCGCCGGCACCGTGGCTGGCGCCAACTGGGCCGTGAACACCAGTGAGCCCCCCCCCCTGCGCCAGCAGGAACTCGCCGGCCGTCGACATCACTGATGCCTGGCCCCAGCACATCGATGATGTCCCCGACGAGCTCATCCAGAAAGCCCAGGCCGCCAGACGTCTTGTTGACAAAGAAATCGACCGCGTGGAGCTCCCTGCGCTGCGCCATGCCCGCTCACTCGCACCTGCAGCGACAGCAGCGGATTCACCCACACCCCGCCGCCGATGGGCGCGATGGCGTCGGTGTCGCCGACCCCGGTGAAGACAAAAGCCGCATCAGTGAAGGCCTGGCTTCCGAGGTGGCCGCTGCCAACGCCGGAAAGGCGGTAGGTGATGGGCACGGCGGTGGCAGGCTGGGCCACGAGACAAGACGCGCCGAGCACGAGCACGCGAAGAAGAGATGACAGATTCATGCGGCAGCCCTCATGACAATGAATCGGACAGGCGCGAAAGCTTCGGCGCAGCCCGTGGGGGCCTCAGTCAGCGGCGTCGCCGCGCCGTCGTGCCACCAGGTCCAGCGCGCAAGACTTGCACCACACGTCGGCATCAAGAACCCCGGCAGGCAAGGAATGCCCCAGGGTGGTCGCTCGCCATGTCGCGGCGGCGTGGACGGGATTGACGGCCGGTTCGGCCACGCGCTTCCAGCGGCTCTCGCGCTGATCCGTGTTCAGGACATGGTCGCCCATGCGCAGCGGGCGGGCGCCGGGTGCGCTCCCCTTCGCCTCCGAGGCCGCCCCCTGCGTTTCGCCCGGCACCAGGCGCTGCACATGCAAGTCATGACCCGACCAGAACAGCTCAGGCGCCGGGGCCGCGTCAGACGGTGCAGGCGGAAGGTCGACCCAGCGGGCGGCCTTCGTCTGCGCGTGCCCAAGGACCAGGCGGTGACGCCCGGAGGCGTCCCGTGCCGTCAAGGCGAAACGCGTTCCGTCCGCGGACCAGCGAACCGGGCCGATCGCCGACAGGTCGACGGGCAGGCCGGCCAGCACGGCGTGACCATTCAGGCTCAGCACCGGCGCGCGCGTGTCCCCGCTCGTGAAGTGCGGGGCCCCTTCGACGAGGAGCACGTGCCTGCCATCCGGCGAGAAGGAGGCCCCACGGCCGTCATCCACGTATTCGGCGACCACCGCGTTGCGGCCCAGATCAAACACCAGGCTCTCCGTGCTCGAGGGATTCAGGCTCCCGCTGGCGACCACGCGGTCGCTGCCCAGCCATTCCAGAGACTCGACGAAACGCAGGCCACTGCGCACCTCGCCGGCAGCAAGAGGCTTGACGGGCAGGCGGGTCAGCACCCGGCCCTGCGGGTCGATCACCACCAGCCAGGCCAGGGCCGAGCCCGGGTCCGCATCGTCGATGTAGGCGATCCGGCTGCCGTCACGCGACCAGGCTGGCAGCCGGGCCCGGGACGAGGCCATGCCGAAGCAATGCAGGGCGCCGCCGTCGAGGCTCACGCAGACCTGGCCGCCGCGCACTGCGGCGATCCTCAGGCCCGACAGGGGCGACGCCGCCAATGTTCCGGCACAGAGGCTGGCTCCGGCGACAAGCGCCACGGCCATCAAGGAAAGCAGTCGATTCATTTCAATGCACTCCCTGGACAGGTACTGCCTTGCGGTGTCTGGCAAGCGCCGCCCCTCCCTGCGGCTTGGCGCAGCCCGCGCATGCAGCCCGGCCCGCCGTCGACGTGGACACAGCTGCCTGCGGCCGGCCTGCAGTCCGTGGCGGAAGTGAGGGATTCGGCGAAGCCCTGGCAGTCGGCGCCGTCACCGCCATCGCGAGCAACCATCCTGAAACCGCTTGTGCCCACCAGCGTGACCGTCAGGTGGTGCGTGGCGGCGCAGTAGGGAAGCTTCATGGTGCCCGCAAGCGGGGGCGCCATGTTGGCATTTCCGCCGTAGGCATCGGACCAAAGGCCGGGGACCGTGCAGGCGGCCACCGCGGCCGAGGGCCTGCACAAGAGCCCTAGTGCCGCCAGTGACAGGGCGAGGCTGGAGGATCCTCCGGGAGCGGCCAGCGCCTTCTCGAACGACCCGGTGGACCGGCGCATGGTGGCGCGCCAAGGACGGCAAGACATCGGCTGCTCCCTGATGGGGATGATCGGAGGTGCGGCGCACCGGAAGATCGACGGGCCGACGACGCCTGGCATCAGGTGCCACCGTGCGTTGCGCCGCCCTCTAGACGCGTACTTGTGAGGTCATTCCTATCGCCCACTCCGGTCAACGGCAAGCATGCGGAATCTCCTCAAGTCTGCGGGTCTGCCCCCCCGCTCACGCCCCCGTCGAGCGAACGCCCCTGCCTCCCGGCAGGCCCGGCAGGGACCGCTGCGCGGCCCCTCGGTCGCTCAGCGTGCCGGCGCGCTCGCGCGCAGGCTCAGGTGCACCGGCAGCATGATGGGCGCCAGACGCTCGCCTTCCAGCATCTTCAGCAGGGCCTCGACCAGCTCGGCGCCGGCCTTGGAGACGGGCTGGTGAACGCTGGACAGCGGCGGGTCGCTGTAGGCCGCGAGGGCCATGTCGTCATAGCCGATGACGGCCACCTCGTCGGGCACGCGGCGCCCCTGCGCACGCAGCACCTGCAGGGACTGCAGGGCCAGCAGGTCGCTGCAGGCGACCACGGCGTCGACCTCCGGGTGGGTCGCGAAGAAGTCCTGCATCTGCTCGCGGGCCATGCTGACCTCGAACGGCGCGGGCAGCTCGAGCGCGGGCTCGGGCTGCAGGCCGGCGGCCCGCAGGGCCTGCCAGTAGCCTTCCCGGCGGTGCATGACCTCGGGCAGGTCAGCATCTCCGAGGAAGGCGATGCGACGGCGCCCCAGCGACAGCATGTGCTCCGTGGCCAGGCGCCCGCCCAGCACGTTGTCGCCGCCGACGCTGCAGTAGAGCTGCTGCGGCAGCTGCGCGCCCCAGACCACCACCGGCAGCTTGCGGGCCGCGAGCTCGTTGAGCTGGTCGTGGTGGCGCCACTGGCCGATGATCAGCAGCCCCGCGGCCTTGCCGGAATCGACGGCATGCGAGGCCTGATCCAGGTGCTCGGCGTCCACGCGCTGGAGCAGCATGTCGTAGCCGCGGTCCGTCAGTGCGTCGGCGATCGCACCCACGATGGACAGGAAAAACGGGTCGGAAATGTGCTGCCGGGAGCCCGCGTCATAGGGCACGACCACGGCAATGGTCCGGTTCTTCTGCAGGCGCAGGTTCTGGGCGCTGAGGTTGATCGAGTAGTTCAGCGAGCGGGCCAGGTCGGCCACGCGCTGCCGCGTCTCGGCATTCACCAGCGTGCTGCCGTTCAGCGCACGGGACACGGTGGACACGGACACACCCGCGAGGCGCGCAATGTCGGCCATCTGCAGGCGGCGCTGTTCCGCGCGCGGGATTTGCTTCTCTTCACTCATGGGCGCAAGCATACTGCGCCCGGGCGCGCCAGCCCGCAACTCCCCCCAGTCACGGGCCTCGCAGCCGGCTTCGGCATCCAGAAGAGTGGTCCATTCGTGAAGTCTTGACCAATATCAAGCTTGCGACCTCCCCCCTCTCCCGCCGCCGCCTCCGCGCGCAGGTATGAAAAAAGGCGGCCCGGGGGCCGCCTTTGCGGATCGAGGGGAGTCCCCTCGGGTCATGCAGGTCAGTCGCGGGCGTAGATGTCCACGTCCTTGGTCTCGCGCACGAACAGCATGCCGATCACGAAGCTCATGGCGGCCACGCCGATCGGGTACCAGAGGCCGTGATAGATGTTGCCGTTCTGCGCCACCATCGCGAAGGTGATCGAAGGCAGCAGACCGCCGAACCAGCCGTTGCCGATGTGGTACGGCAGGCTCATCGAGGTGTAGCGGATGCGGGTCGGGAACATTTCCACCAGCATGGCGGCGATCGGGCCGTAGACCATGGTGACGTAGATCACCAGCACGGTCAGGATGGCGACGACCAGCGGCTTGTTCACCTTGGCCGGATCGGCCTTGGCGGGGTAGCCGGCGGACTTCAGGGCGTCAGCCAGTTCCTTCTTGAAGGCGGCGATGCCCTTGGTGCTGGCCTCGTCGAACTTGTGCTCGGTCGCCTTGGTGGCGTTTAGCGAGTTCACGACCGTCTCGCCGATCTTGACCTGGGCGACCGTGCCGGCGGGACCGGGAATGGTCTCGTAGCTGGCGGCCGACTGGGCCAGGGCGCGCTTGGCGATGTCGCAGGAGCTGGTGAAGTCCACTTCACGCGCCACCGGGCTGCCCTGGAAGGAGCAGGTGGCCGGGTCGACGGTCAGCGTGATCTGGGCCGTGGCCTGGGCCTTGGCGAGATCCGGGTTGGCGGCTTCCGTCAGCGCCTTGAACAGCGGGAAGTAGGTCACGATGGCCAGCAGCAGGCCCGCCATGATGATGGGCTTGCGGCCGATCTTGTCGGACAGCGTGCCGAACACCACGAAGAACGGGGTGCCGATGATCAGCGACACGGCGACCAGGATGTTGGCCGTGGCCGAGTCCACCTTCAGCACGCTGGTCAGGAAGAACAGCGCGTAGAACTGGCCCGAGTACCACACCACGCCCTGGCCGGCCACGAGGCCGAACAGCGCCAGCAGCACGATCTTCAGGTTCTTCCACTGGCCGAAGGACTCGGACAGCGGGGCCTTGGACGTCTTGCCCTCGGCCTTCATCTTCTGGAAGGCAGGCGATTCATTCATCGACAGTCGGATCCACACGCTGATGGCCAGCAGCAGGATCGACACGATGAACGGCACGCGCCAGCCCCACTCGGCGAAGGCGGTCTCGCCGATGGCGGTACGGGTGCCCAGGATCACCATCAGCGACAGGAACAGGCCCAGCGTCGCGGTGGTCTGGATCCAGGAGGTGTAGGCACCGCGGCGGCCCTGCGGCGCGTGCTCGGCCACGTAGGTGGCGGCGCCACCGTACTCACCGCCGAGCGCCAGCCCCTGCAGCATCCGCAGGCCGATCAGGATGACCGGTGCGGCTGCGCCGATGTGCGCATAGCTGGGCAGCACGCCGACGATGAAGGTCGACAGGCCCATGATCAGGATGGTGACCAGGAAGGTGTACTTGCGGCCGATCATGTCGCCCAGTCGCCCGAACACCAGGGCGCCGAAGGGGCGCACGATGAAGCCGGCGGCGAAGGCCAGCAGCGAGGCGATGAAGGCCGCGGACGGGTCCAGGCCCGAGAAGAACTGCTTGGCAATGATGGCTGCCAGCGAACCGTAGAGGTAGAAGTCGTACCACTCGAACACCGTGCCGAGTGAAGAGGCGAAGATGACCTTCTTCTCTTCAGCCGTCATCGGCGTGCTGGTCGACACTGCGGAAGCAGTCGCCATGTTTTGTCTCCTGGATCTTTCGTCTGAGGTTCACCACCCCGGTGAGCCTTGGGGCGACTGTGATCCCTTCCTCTGACCTCGATCTGACGCGAGCCTGAACGTTCGCTGACGAAACCCGTTGGAACCCGGAGGAGAAATTTCACATGGAGAAATTGGCGACGGACGCTCGGGAAAGCCCGGGGAGCGCGTCAGGCGCTCCGGGGAACGAGGGTCAGGTCTTGCCCGGCCGCGCGCCGACGCGTTGCGGCGCTCAGCTGCCGGGACGCGCCTGGCCGATGGGCAGGCGGGCGGCGTCCGCCCAGTCCGGCCCCTGGAACCACGGGTCCCCCCGCAGATAGGCCGCCAGCAGCGCGAGGCCGTCCAGCCCCCAGAAGAGCTGCCCGTCCACCACTACCGTCGGCACCCCGAAGAGCCCGGCCGCGACCGCGTCGTCGGTGGCCTGGCGCAAGCGCTGCTTGACGACCTCGGCGGTCGGGTCGAGCGCGGGCGCCAGGTGCGTCTGCAGGGCCTGCAGGCGCTGCGGGTCCAGCGGATCCCCGCCGCCTTCCCAGACATGACGGAACACCTGCTCCACCGCCCAGCGCGAGGGCGTCATCCCCTCGGGCGCCGTCGCCCAGCACAGGCGCAGCAGCGGCAGCGGGTTGAAGGGATGGTGCCGCGGCAGCTGCAGCGGCAGACCCAGGCGGTGCGCCTCCCACAGCACCTGGCGGTAGGTCCAGTCGCGCTTGGCCGGGATCTCGGCGGGACCCTTGTGCCCGTGTGCCTTGAGGAAGCCGGCGAACAGCACCGGCACATAGTCCACAGTCACCCCCAGACCGGCGAGCGCCTCGGGCAGGCGCGCGAAGGCCAGGGCCGCATAGGGCGAGATGGGGTCGAAGTAGAAGCGCAGGTGACGCATGCCGGACTCCTCGGGCGTGATCGTGCCGGGCCGGGCGGGTCAGACGCTCGGTTCGGCAGCCGTGAAGATGCCCTGCTCCACCAGCGCCAGGCGGCGCTCGGGCAGGCGGGCCAGGATCTCCAGGCGCGTGGCATCGTCGGCCTTGGACCAGACGGTGATCTCCGGCACCGTGCGGGCGCAGCCCTCGCACCAGCCCGTCGGCTGGTGGATGCGGCAGACGTTGGTGCACGGCGAAGCCACGCGGGGCGGCGGCGGCGGGGTCAGGGGCAGCGTGCTCATGCCGACACCTCCTGCACCACCTCGATCACCGGTGCGCCGGTGAGGGCCTGCAGCTCCTGCGGCGTCATCGGGAAGACGCCGTTCGGGTGGCCGGCGGCGGCCCAGATGCGGTCGAAGCGCATCAGCGAGGCATCGATGAACAGCGAAGGCAGCGGCTGACCTTCCGTGGGCGCAAAGCCCAGCGGAGACACGCCGCCAATGGAAAAGCCGGTGCGGGACTTGACGAAATCGGCGTCAGCGCGACCCAGGGGGCCGGTGTGCGCCTGCAGCTTCTTCTCGTCGACCCGGCGGTCGCCCGCGGCGATCACGAGCACGGCCCGGTCGTCGGCCCGGCGGCGGAACACCACGCTCTTGGCGATCTGGCCGAGGCTCACGCCCAGGGCGTCCGCCGCTTCCTGGGCGGTGCGGGCGGCGACGTCCAGCCAGCGGGGGGGATGCGCATGCGACAGGCGCTGCAGCGCGTCGCGCACGCGCTCGAAACCTTCATGCGAGGGGGCGGCCGGCGCGTCGGCCGCCAGGGGAGTCGGAAGATCACTCATGGCTGCATTGTCTCAGCAGCCGGGAACCGCCGCGCCCGCCGGGTGATGAAGGGGGGCGCCATGGCGATGTCGCGAACGCGCCCCGCCGCCCGGCAGCGGGTGAGCCTCAGTCGCGACGGTCCCGACGCGGGGCGTAGCGGTCGCCGTCGCGGTCCCAGCCGCGGCCGCGATCGTCGCGGTCCCAGCCGCGGTCCCGGTCATGGCCGTGCCCGTGCCCGTGGCCGTGGTGGCGCTCCCAGCCGCGATGCTCATGCCAGTCCCGCACCCAGCGGTCCTCGATGAACAGCACCGGCTGGCCGCAGGCGCGGTAGCTGCCGCAGTAGCGGCCCCAGTCCCGCACATGGTGCGGCGGTGCGTAGAGATAGATGGGCGCGGTCGCACGGTACACCCGGCGCGGACGCTCGATCCACACGGGCTCGGCGTAGACCACATCGGGGCGGTACTGCGGGCCGATGTCGATGCGGCCGTAGACACCGGGCTGGACGACGCTCAGGGAGATGCCGACGTCAGCGGCACGCGCCGACGGCGCCAGCATCAGCGTGACAGGGAGAAGCGCAAGGGCGCAAAGACGGGCGATCTGCATAGGTGCCTCCAGTGTAGGGACCCAACGCCCGAGGAGACCGCTCGGAGGACAGCGGCTGACAAGCGCTTACATGCCTTGCAAGACGCCAACAGGACCCGGGCTCACGCCTGGACCAGCTTGACCAGCACCTGCTGCTGCCAGTTCATCAGCAGGAGGGTGCGGTCCTCCAGGTGCCAGCGCTGGACGTCGCCCAGCGTTTCGATCAGCCGGCGCTCCTGCGACATCCCCTGGGGGCAGGCCATCATCGTCGTGACCACGCGCTTGAAGGTCAGCCGGGCGCCGTCGACCGCGAAGCTGCCCATCAGCCGGTTGCAGCCGCCGCTGCCGCTGAGGCGCATGTGCGACGGATCCAGGATCAGATGCGGCGCCCGCTGCCCGCCCGCGGCCGGCCCGAGCGGCGCACCCAGCAGCTCCTGCACCCGCCAGCGCACACCGAAGAGCCCCTGCTGCGCCGCCTGCTGCGCGCCGGCCGGCACCGAGGCCGCCTCGCGCGGGGCTGATGCGGACTCGGCGGCCGGACGCTCCGCGGCCGTGCCGGCCAGGGCCGTGGCCATCAGGCCCGCGGCGATCAGGCCCCGCGCGGGCCACGCGCCGAAGACGCGGATCGACCGGCGATGGCAGCGAACGGAAGCAGGGGTGGGCAGGCGCATCAGCGCATGTTAGCGGCCCTTCGGCATCGCGCGCGGCGCAGTCGCAGGTGCGATCTGGTGGCTGCGCAGGCCAGCCACCAAAGTGATGCCGGGAACCCCCTACCTTGCGAGTTCTTACAGCTTGACCCTCTTTGAAACGACCACCTAATCTGCTGCGGCAAACGACATGCCTGGTCCCCGTGTTGCCCGGTCACCGGTCCTCGTCTGCAGGGTGATGCCGCGCGAGAAGCGCCGCAGGCCCTCCTCTCGAAACGTCCAGGCAATGAGGTTCCGCCCATGAACAGCCCTCGCCAGGGTCCCGCCGCCAGCACAACGACTCCCCCGGGCGCTGCCGCCCTCAAATCCCCTGCCGCCCAGCCTCTGCAACTGGCCCGCATCCTGCACGACGAACTCTGCCAGCTCCTCTCCCTCGGCCTGGTCCACCTGGCCCAGGCCCGCCGCGAGCAGCCCGACACCGACCCCCTGCGCAAGGCCGAGCTGCGCGTGCTGGACGCCCTGCAGTCCTGCCGCCGGCTGATCGAGCAGGTGCGCAGCCCGGCATCGCCCCTCTCCACGGCCGGCTTCGCCGACCTGGCCGCGGGACTGCACCTCAGCGTGCAGGACCTCGCGGACCAGCACCAGCAGCAGCTGGGCTTCAGCGCCCTGGGGCACACGGAGCAGCTGCCGCCCGGCACGGTGCAGACCCTGCTCGCCGCCAGCCGCGGCCTGCTGATCAACGCCTGCCAGCATGGCCGCCCCTCGTCGGCGCGGCTTCGACTGGTGGGCGGCCACCGCCAGCTGCGCATCAGCGTGACCAATGCGGCGCCGCCAGGGGCCCTCCCTGCCGACACCCCCGAACGACGCCTCGCAGGCGGCCGCGGCCTGAGCCTCGTGCGCGAGCAGCTGTCCACCATCGACGCCCAGCTGTTCTGGCAACGCCAGAGCGACCGCGTCCACGCCGCCATCCTCTGGCCCGCTCCCAGGAGTGCCGCATGAAGTCCATCCGCCTGGTGATCGCCGATGACCACAAGCTGGTCCGCGAGGGCCTGGTCGCCCTGCTCGAACGGGAGGCCGACATCTGCGTGCTCGCCGAGGCGCGGGACGGCATGGAGCTGATGCGACACTGCCGCGAGCTCGCGCCCGACGTCGCCCTGGTGGACCTGTGCATGCCCGGTCTCAACGGCATCGAGGCCATCCAGCACATGCGCAAGGAGGACTGGGGGCCGCGCTGCATCGCGCTGTCCGTGCAGGCCGACGCCGCGCAGGTGCGCCAGGTGCTCGATGCCGGCGCGCGCGGCTACCTGCTCAAGCACAACTCCTACGAGGAGCTGGCACGCGGCGTGCGCAACGTCATGATGGGCCAGGTCTTCGTCAGCGGCGAGCTGATGGGCGCCCTGCTGCAGCCGCAGCTCACGCCCCCGCGTGACAGCCATCGCCTGACGCCGCGCGAGCGGCAGATGGTGCAGCTGCTCTCCGAGGGCTACAGCGCCCAGGAGATCGCCGACCAGCTCCACCTGAGCGCCAAGACGGTCGCGACGCACCGCGAGAACGTCTTCGCCAAGCTGCAGATCCACGGCATCGCGGAGCTGACGCGCTTCGCCCTGCGCGAGGGCATCAGCAGTCTGGACGTCCACCGCAGCCGCCACTGATCCGCGCCCCGCCCCGATCAGGCAAGACCTGACCCCCACAGAGTTCGCGGAAGCTTGCATCGCCCCCGCCGGCCCCGTCGCCGCCGGGGGCGATGTCGTTCACGCAGCGCGCCGCGTCGTGGGGCCGTTCTCCGCTCCGGGCCGAGGGCCCTCAGCATTTGACCTAGATGATTTCCGCGCCGTGCCGATGGCGGCCGCGCCGGGCGGGACCTAGTCTTGCATCCTGCCCTCGCGCTCCGCCATGATCGACGCCGCCCTCACCCAGATCACCAGCCAGCTGAATGTGCACCTGCGCCATCGCTTCCAGGTGAACGAGGACCTGGCCGTGCTGTCGAACCTGCTCGAGCAGAACGGCACGCTCGTGCCGCTCATCGCCAACAAGCTGGTGCTCTTCCTCGTGGGCGTCGAGCAGGACGCCTACGCGCATCGCGCGATCGGCATGGGCATGAACGCCCAGGGCCAGCTGCGCGGCGCCGAGCCGGTCTACCTGAACCTGCTCATGATGTGCGCCGCCAACTTCAGCGGCAGCAACTATCCGGAGGCGCTGAAGTTCCTCTCCGGCGCCATCCACTTCTTCCACGAGCGGCCCGTGCTGGACCACCAGAACACCCCGGAGCTGGATGCGCGGCTGGACAAGCTCGTGCTGAACATCGAGAACCTCAGCAGCGCCGAGATGCACAGCCTGTGGGGCATCCACAGCGGTCGCTACCTGCCCTCGGTGCTCTACCGCATCCGCATGGTCAGCATCAGCGGGCAGCAGGTCCTGGGCCGCGAGACGCCGATCTCGCAGGTCGATCCGCGGTCCCTGCGGGGGTTGTCATGAACCCGCGCCTGATGAGCTGGCAGGCCCTGCTGGTGCTGCGCCTGCGCCACGGCTTCTTCGCCGAGGGGCGCCCGCAGCGCCTGCGCCTGCGGGCCTCGCCCGAGACCGCCGCCTTCGTGGCCCGCCACCAGCTCGTGGAACGCTGCGACGGCACCGAGCTGTGGCTGCACGCGCCCGCGGACCGCCTGGACCTGCTGTGGTCGGAACGCCTGCAGGCCGAGGGCCGGCCGCGGCGGCTGCAGTGGCAGCTGGAATCCGCGGACCCGGACTACCTGCTCTACACCGACCGTCGCGCCCCGCGCACGCTGGAGGCGCCGCTGATCGATGCCGCCGTCGGCACGCTGCAGGAGCTGCCCGGCCGCGCACCGCAGGAGCTCGCCATCGAGCTACGGCCGCGACTGTGCACCTGGAAGTACCTGTTCCTCGGCGCCTGGGATGCCGAGGCGCCCACGCTGGAGATGGCCGGCCAGCCCGCGGCCTTCCGCCGTGACGAGGACGAGCGGCTCCCGGACGGCCGCACGGCCTGGGTCTTTCGCTCGCGCCGGCGCTGGCCGATGGGCGCGCTGGGCCCGCAGCACCTGGTTTTGAAGGACCTCGCAGGACGCCGCGAACGCATCCTGCAGGCCCGCCTGCCCCTGGCCGCCCCGCGCGGCCTGATCCTCGAGAAGCGCCATGGTCGCACGCGGCCAGTGAGCGAGATCTTTGTTCACCCCTAGGAGAGCCCTATGGCCGTTATGAAGACGCCAGGCGTTTACATCGTCGAGAAGAACGCCTTCCCCAACTCCGTGGTCGAGGTCGCGACCGCGGTCCCGGCCTTCGTCGGCCACACGGAGTTCGCGGACAACCGCAACAAGCCGCTGGCCCTGACGCCCTGGCGCATCAGCTCCATGGCCGAGTACCACCAGTTCTTCGGCGGACCGCCCAAGCCCGTCTTCAAGCTCGAGGAGACCGCCGACCAGCCGGACTTCATGGCCCAGACCGTGGTGGACGACCCGTCCAGCAAGAAGGGCTACCGGATGACGCAGCTGGACGGCCCGGACGGCGGCAGCTACACGCTCTACCAGGCGCTGCGCCACTTCTACCAGAACGGCGGCGGGCCCTGCTACATCGTCTCGGTGGGCACCTACAAGCAGGAGCTCGATCCCGACCGCTTCAAGCTGGGCATCGACGAGCTGCTGAAGGAGCAGGAGCCCACCATGCTGCTGGTGCCCGAGGCCGTGAAGCTCAAGGAAGAGCAGTGCACGGACCTGCAGCAGGCCATGCTGCAGCACTGCGGCAACCGCATGCGCAACCGCATCGCCATCCTGGACGTCTACAACGGCCACAAGGCCCTGAATGACGACAACCCGGTCGGCAAGTTCCGCGACAACCTGGGCATCAACTTCCTGGACTTCGCGGCGGCCTACTACCCGTGGCTGAACACCACGGTCGTCGGCGAGAAGGACCTGAGCTTCGAGAACGTCTCCACGGACAGCATCGACCTGCTCAAGTCCCTGATCCGCGCCGAGCTGCGCATTGCGAGCCCGCTGCCGGACGGCGTGAGCGCCCAGACCCGCGCGCTGAACGACGCCATCGACGAGATCAACGGCGACTTCGCCAAGCTGGTCACCGACGAGGCGGCCAAGCGCCCCAACGCCAAGCCGCTGACGCCCGACGAGATGGAGGCCGGCATCCTCGCCCGCAAGGCCCTGCTGAACAAGACCCTGAGCCGCCACAGCTCGGTCTTCAACACCGTGCTGGCCGAGTCCCGCCGCCACCTCAACGTCATGCCGCCCAGCAGCGCGATGGCCGGCATCTACACCATGGTGGACAACACCCGCGGTGTCTGGAAGGCCCCGGCCAACGTGAGCCTGGCCGGCGTCACGTCGCCCACCGTCAGCATCTCCGCCGAGCAGCAGGAAGACCTGAACGTGACGGCCCAGGGCAAGTCCATCAACGCGATCCGCAGCTTCATCGGCGAGGGCGTGCTGGTCTGGGGCGCCCGCACCCTGGACGGCAACAGCCTGGACTGGCGCTACATCAACGTGCGGCGCACGATGATCATGCTGGAGGAGTCCTGCCGCCTGGCCGCCAAGGCCCTCGTCTTCGAGCCGAACGTGGCGAACACCTGGGTGACCGTCAAGAGCATGATCAGCAACTTCCTCACGAGCGTGTGGAAGCGCGGCGGCCTGATGGGGGCCGTGCCCGAGGACGCGTTCAGCGTCCACGTGGGCCTGGGCGAGACCATGACGCCCGACGACGTGCTCGAGGGCATCCTGCGCGTCACCGTGCTGGTGGCCATGGTGCGCCCCGCCGAGTTCATCGAGATCACCTTCCAGCAGCAGATGCCCAAGTCCTGAACGGGACGGCATTCGACTGGCCGCAGGGCGGTGCGCTAGCCCCCCTGCCCCCAAGGCAACAAGCAACGGAGCAAAGAAATGGCTGATGACGGTTCCAAGCAATCCACCAATGTGTGGCCCTTGCCCAAGTTCTATTTCCAGGTGAAGTGGGATTCCGCCGTGCTGTCCTTCGAGGAAATCTCGGGGCTGGACGTGGAGGCCCAGCCGATCGAGTACCGGCATGGCGACAGCCCCGTCTTCTCGGCGATCAAGATGCCGGGCCTCAAGAAGTACGGCAACGTGACCATGAAGAAGGGCGTGTTCAAGTCGGACAACAAGTTCTGGGAATGGTTCAACCAGATCAAGATGAACACCATCAAGCGCGTGCCGGTCACGATCAGCCTGCTGGACGAGGAAGGCAAGCCCACGATGGTGTGGACGCTCACCAATGCCTGGCCCAGCAAGATCACCGGCACGGACCTCAAGTCCGAGGGCAACGAAGTGGCCGTCGAGACGATCGAGATCGTCCACGAGGGCCTCACGATCGCCAACGCCTGAGGTCACGATGGCTGAGAAGCTCCCCGCCTGGATGCGTTCGGTCGCCGCCTTCGCGGCGCCCACGCCGCCGGCCGAGATGCCGGTGGCCTTCGCCTTCCGCGTCTCGCTCCTGCGCATGCCCGGCCAGCCCAATCCGGTCACGGCGTCGTTCCAGGAGGTGTCCGGCCTCGAGCACAGCCTCAACACCGAGGACGTGCCCGAGGGCGGGGAGAACCGCTTCGTCCACCAGCTGCCCACGCAGCCCAAGCCGCGCCGGCTGCAGCTCAAGCGCGGCCTGGTGCAGCGCGACGGCAGCTTCGTCGGCTGGTGCCGGCGTCATCTGCAGGGCGGCCTGGGTGACCCGCTGCAGCTCATCGACGTCCAGGTGCAGCTGATCGATGCCGATCGCCGCCCGCTGATGGTCTGGGCCTGCAACAACGCCTACCCCGTCCGCTGGAGCGTCAACGGCTTCGAGTCCCAACGCAACGAGGTGGCCATCGAGGAAGTCGAGCTGGTCTACCAGACGCTGGTGAGCCCGTCATGAGCCTGGAAGTCCGACAGCTGGTGCTCAAGGCGACCGTGGCCGATGGCGCCGACGAGGAGGCCGCGAACGACCGGCCGGGCGCGTCCGGCTCGGCATCGGACGACCGCGCCACGCCGGCGCTCGACCCCGAGCAGCTCAAGCAGGAGATCCTCGCCGCCTGCCGCCAGTGGTTCCAGGACGCCCTGCGCCAGCAGCGCGAGCGCTGATCATGAGCAAGCTGCCCCTCACCATCACGCAGCTGGTGCCCAACAGCAACCCGCCGCAGCCCGACAAGAGCAAGCGCTTCAAGGTGCAGATCAACCCGTCGGAGTTCAGCCAGACGCGGCGGATCCGCTACAACCGCCAGCGCACGCAGGGCCAGAACAGCAACCCGATGCGCTTCAGCGCCATCGACCCGGGCACGATCACCTTCAGCCTGGTGCTGGACGGCACCGGCGCCGTGGGCGGCGACGGCCCGCCGGTGGAGGTCGTGACGCAGCTCGAGCAGCTCAGCCGCATCGTCTACAACTACGACAGCAGCGCCCACGAGCCGCACCACGTGCAGGTCGGTTGGGGCACGCTGATTTTCAATGGGCGGCTGCAGTCCTTCACGACGCAGTACACCCTCTTCAAGCCGAGCGGCGCCCCGCTGCGCGCGCGCTGCGAGCTGAGCTTCGTCGGCTTCGCGAGCAACACGCAGGGCAACCTCGAGGCCAACCGCTCCTCGCCCGACCTCAGCCACGCCGTCGAGGTCGTCGAAGGGGACACCCTGCCCCTGCTGTGCCTGCGCATCTACGGCGACGCCCGCTACTACCCCGAGGTGGCTGCCTTCAACGGCCTGCGGGAGTTCCGCCGCCTGCCGCCCGGCCTGCGCCTGCATTTCCCGCCGCTGAGCTGACGCCATGCCGCAGTCCCCTGCCGTCGACACCGAAGGCCCGGTCCGGGTCACCGTCACCTGCGACGGTACGCCCCAGGACGGGCTGCCGCTGATCTCGCTGAACGTGCGCCACGCGCTCAACACGGTGTCCTGGGCCCGACTCGTCCTGCAGGACGGCGACATGCCCGAGGGCAAGGTGCCGCTGAGCGATGGCGATCTCTTCAAGCCCGGCGCCCAGATCAGCATCAGCGTGGGCTACGGGGACGACGAGCAGGCCCTCTTCAGCGGCATCGTGGTGCGCCACGGTTTCCGCATCCACGGCGACAACGACAGCCGGCTCGAGATCGAATGCCGCCACACGGCCTGCAAGATGACGCTGGGCCGCCGCAGCGCCCACCACGTGGACCAGACGGACAGCGCCATCATCGAAACGCTCATCTCGAACCACGGGCTGACGGCGGATGTCGAGGCCACCACGGTCCAGCACAAGACCCTGGCCCAGCACTACTGCAGCGACTGGGACTTCATGCTCGCCCGCGCCGACCTCCTCGGCCTGGTGGTGCAGTGCGAGGACGGCAAGCTCGCCGTGAAGGCGCCCGCCTTCGACGCCGCCGCAGCGCTGCAGGTGACGTGGGGCACGGACCTCATCGAGTTCAGCAGCGACATCGACGCCCGTCCGCAATGGACCGCCGTCCAGGCCTCTAGCTGGGACATCGCCAGCCAGGCCCTGCTCCAGGGCACGAGCCAGGAGCCCGCCTCCGGCACCGGCCAGGGCAACCTGGACGGCAGCACGCTGGCGGCCGTCGCCTCCCCCGCCACCTACGCCCTGCAGAGCTGCGCCCCGCAGGCCAAGCCGCTGCTCGACGCCTGGGCCAAGTCCGCCCAGCTCAAGGCCGCGCTCGCCCGCCACCGGGGCAGCCTCAGCTTCCAGGGCTCGGCGCTGGCAAGACCTGGCACCGTGCTCGAACTCAAGGGCATCGGCGCCCGCTTCAGCGGCAACTGCTACCTCAGCGCCGTGCAGCACGAGATCCAGGACGGCAACTGGATCTGCCACGCCGACTTCGGCATGCCCGCCGACTGGCAGATGCAGCGCGCCGACGTCCAGGCGCCGCCCAACGCCGGCCTGCTGCCCGGCGTGCGCGGCCTGCACATCGGCAAGGTGGTCAAGCTGGACGGCGACCCGGACGGCCAGCAGCGCGTCCAGATCTCCCTGCCCGCCCTGATGGCCGAGACCCCCGATGTCTGGGCCCGGCTCGCGCAGTTCCATGCCTCCAACGGCTTCGGCAGCTTCTTCCTGCCCGAGGTGGACGACGAGGTGATCGTGGGCTTCTTCAACGACGACCCCTCGCATCCCGTGGTCCTGGGCAGCCTCTACTCCAGCAGCCGCCCGCCGCCCTACGAGCTCGCCGCGGAGAACAACACCAAGGCCATCGTCACGCGCTACAAGCACCGCGTGATCTTCGACGAGGACAAGAAGTCCATCACCATCGAGACCGCCTCGAAGAACACGCTGATCCTCGACGACGACGGCAAGCAGTGCGTGCTCAAGGACCAGAACGGCAACAGCATCACCCTGGACGCCGGCGGCATCACGCTGAACAGCGTCAAGGACATCAAGATGACCGCCCAGGCCAACATCCAGGGCGACGCCACGGCGGGCATCACGCTCAACGCGCAGGCCAACCTCAAGGCGTCGGCCCTGAACATCTCCGCGGAAGCCCAGGTGGGTCTCACGGCCAAGGGCAACGCCACGGCCGAGCTGTCCGCTGCCGGCCAGACCACCGTCAAGGGCGGTCTGGTCATGATCAATTGAGAGGCCCGCCATGCCGCCCGCCGCCCGCCTTACCGACCTCCACACCTGCCCCCAGCAGACCCCCGGCCTGCCGCCGATCCCGCATGTGGGCGGCCCGGTCATCGGGCCGGGCGTGCCGACGGTGCTGATCGGCATGCTGCCGGCGGCGGTGGTCGGCGACAACGCGGTGTGCGTCGGACCGCCCGACTGCATCGCCATGGGCTCGACGACGGTGCTGATCGGCGGCAAGCCGGCCGCCCGCATCGGGGACACCACGGCCCACGGCGGCAGCATCGTGCTGGGCTGCTTCACCGTCATCATCGGAGGCTGAGATGAGCATCCTGGGCCGTGGCTGGAGCTTCCCCCCGCGCTTCGACGCCGACCAGCGCGCCGTGCTGTGCGAGGACGTGCCGGACATCGAGGAGAGCCTGCACATCCTCTTCCGCACCCGCCGCGGCGAGCGGGTGATGCAGCATGCCTACGGCAGCCTGCTGCACCACTTCGTCTTCGAGCTGACGAACGAACAGACGCTCACCGAGCTGTGCAGCATGCTGCGCCTGGCCATCATGTACTTCGAGCCGCGCATCGAGGTGGAGACCCTCGAGGCGGTCGTCTCGCCCGAGGACTGGGCGCGCGTCGAGGTGCAGCTCGGCTACCGCGTGCGCACCACCAACACGCGGCACAACATGGTCTACCCGCTCTACCTGGAGCAGGCCAGCCATCCGGTGCAGGCCACCTGACCCAGGACGCCAGGCATGCACACCGGATCGCAACAGGACACCCGGCTCAGCCCCGCGCTGCGCCCCGGCCATTTCCGGCCCGACGAGCTGAGCCTGGCCCAGCGCCTGCGCCAGCTGCTGCAATGGGCGCGGCAGCTGGACTTCGTCACGCTGCAGGGGCAGGCCGAGGGCCGCTGGTCCGACCTCCTGGAGCAGGACCTGAGCCTGCTGCTGGCCGAGCTGTCCGCGCTGCCGCTGGCCCAGTGGCAGGCCCAGGCCCTGCAGCTGGACCGTCTGTCCATCACGCAGCAGCGCCGGCAGTGCCTGGCCCTGGCTCAGGCGATCAACCGCTGGCATGCCCGGCTGCTCGCCTGCCTGGACGAGCCCGGCATCCGGACGGACGACCCGCTGCATGCCGTCTCCCGCCTGCTGCAGGACCGCCTGACCGGCGTGCTCGCGCCCCAGGTGCAGCGCCTGCTCGCGGCGGACGACCCGGGCCGCACGGCGCCGCTGCACTGGCATCCGCACTGGGGCCTGCCGCCGGATGCCGCCCATCCGGCGGAGGCGCCCCCGAGCGAGCTGCGTGACCACCGGCTGCTGTGGCTCTCGATGTGCCGCGTGCTCGCCGGGCTGCAGCAGGCCGCGCGCAAGGCGCTGCCCGACAGCCTGCGCACGCAGCACCACGAGCCCTCGACCGGCCTGCTGCTCGCGGTGACGCAGCTGCTGCAGCACAGCCGCGAGCCGCTGGACCGCTTCAATGAGCGCCTGACCCACCACTACTACGCCGCCCGGCTCGGTCTCGGCCGCGAGCCCGATGCCCCGGCGCTCGTGCACCTGCTGCTGGAGCGGCAGCCGCATGCCCGGCGCCCGGTGCAGCTGCCCGCAGGCACGCGCTTCGTGGCGACGCAGGACGGCAGCAGCCGCAGCGCCGAGTCCCTGCACGAGCTCTGGCTGAGCCCGCAGAAAGTCACGCACCTGCTGAGCCTGCACCAGCCGCAGGACGAGGACATCTCCCCCGAACGGGACTACGGCTACGCCACCAGCGCCGTCGCCTGGCAGGGCCGCACGCCGGCACCGGACACGCTGGCGGACGTTCCGCCCCGCGCCCGTCCGCCGCTGGGCGGCGGTCCGGACGCGGTGCCCGCCCGGCAGGGACTCGCGCTCGCCAGCCCGCTGCTTCTGCTGCACGAGGGGCGTCGCCACCTGCAGCTGCACGTGAACCTGCGCGTCCCGTCCGGCTTCGAGGACGGCGGCCCCACGCCCAGCGCCCTGGCCTGCACCCACCTGGCGCAGCGCGAGCGGCAGGAGGGCTGGCTGCCGGTGGGCGCCGAGCCCGCGGCGGCCGAGTGGGCGCAGTGGCTGCAGCGCCTGGGCAGCGACGCCCCGGGGCTCGCCGGCGCCCCCTGGCTGCAGTACCTGCTCGTGCGCTGCCTGCACGCGAACCGCCCCGAGACGCTGACGCCCTGGCTCGGTCGCCTCTTCGCCGTCTGGCTGTGCGCCACGACCCGCCATCTCAGCCGTGATGCGCTGGCCCTGCTGCGCCGCCACGCGGCCCAGGTGCTGGTCGATTACGTGCCCGAGCCCGGCCAGCACGTGGATGTCGATGATCCGCTGGCCCTGCTCTATTCCGAGCGCCCGCTGGAGCGTTCGCTCATCTTCGACCGCGTCTTCCGGGGCGCCTGGTCTGCGCGGCTGAGCACCGCCGAGGGCTGGATGACCCACGACGAGGTGTTCGCCACGCATGGATCCCAGGGCGAGCCGGACCCGGCGCCGAGCCCGGATGCGGGCAAGGCGCCGCTCCACGATCCGGGCCTCGAGAGCCCGGACCCCCCGCCCCCCGCGCGGGCCTGCGGCCTCGTCCTGTCGCTGCAGATCGGGTCCGACCAGCCCGCCATCGGCGCCACCACCGCGGCCGTCCATGGCGCCGAATGGCCGGGGCTGCCGGTCCTGCAGCTCACGCTGCAGAGCCGATCGCGCCTCTTTGCGAGCAGCCTGCTGCAGCAGCTGCCGCTGGAGTCCCTGCAGCTGGAGGTCCGGGTGCAGGGCCTGCGCGCGCTCGAGCTACACAACCAGCTGGGCCGGCTGGACCCGAGCAAGCCCTTCATGCCCTTCGGCCCGCTGCCGGAGACGGGCGCCTACCTGATGTTCAGCCACCCGGAACTGGCGGGCAAGGCGCTGCAGTCGCTGCAGCTGCGCCTGCAGTGGCAGGGTCTGCCGCGCCGGCCCTGGGACGAGCATTACGCCGGCTATCCCGACTGCCCGTGGACCCCCCGCACCCTGATCGCGCAGACCTCGGTCCTGGCCGACGGGCAGTGGCGGGACATCGGCGGCCCCGGCCTGCCGCTGTTCGGCGACACGACGCGCGGCCGCCCCGCCAGCGATCAGACACTGGACTTCGACGGCACGCCGCTGCTGCGCCTGCACCGCCCCGCCGGCGCCGTGCCCGGCACCGGGCAGGACTACAACCTGCTCACCCGCCATGGCTATTTCCGCCTGAGCCTGGCCGGCTCGCCTCACGCCTTCGGGCATGCCGCCTACCCCCGCCTGCTGACCGAGACGCTGACGCTCAACAGCCGTCTGAAGAAGCCGGCCCCTCTGCCCCAGGCCCCCTACACGCCGACGCTGGCGAGCGTCGAGGCCGACTACGCCGCCACGCAGCGCATCGCCGCCCACGGGACCGCACCGCTGGCCGACGGCACCGAGATCCGCTACCTCGGCCCCTTCGGCTCACAGGCGCTGCACACGCTCCCGCAGGCCGCCCCGCGCCACGTGCTGCAGCGCTGGCCCGCCACCGGCCAGCTGCTGATCGGCCTCGAGGGCGAGCCGCCGCAAGGGGCGCTGAGCCTGCTCTTCCAGCTGCGGGCCGAATCGGCCCGCGAGCCGCTCGGCCGTGACCTGCCCCTGCTGCGATGGCAGGCCTGGTGCGGGGACGACTGGGCGGATCTCGAGGCCCACCGCGTGCTGCTGGACGGCACGCAGGGCCTGCTGCGCACGGGCGTCGTCGTGCTGGACCTGCCGGTGGGCATGAGCGCGGACTGCCCCGCCCTGCCGCCCGGCGCCTACTGGCTGCGCCTGCTGGGCGACGAGCGCCTACCGCTGCTGGCCGGGCTGCAGGGCGTCTGGACCAACGGCCTGCTGGCCCGGCTGCAGGGCGCGCCCCTGCCGCGACCGCTGGCGCCACTGTCCATCCGGGCGGCGCAGGACGCGGTGCCAGGTCTTGCCACCGTGCGCCAGCCCTGGGCCTCGTTTGCCGAGCGCGCCGCCGAGGCGGAGCCCGACTGGATCACCCGCATCGCCGAGCGCCTGCGCCACCGCGGCCGCGCGGCCATGCCCTGGGACTACGAGCGCCTGGTGCTGCAGCAGTTCCCGCAGGTGCAGCGCATCAAGTGCATCCCCGCCTCGGACCCGCGGGGCGACGGGCGCCTGACGCTCGTCGTCGTCCCCGCGCTGCCCGCCGGCATGGCCCCGGACGGCGCCGAGGCGCCCAAGCTGGATGCCGCCACGCTGGGTCTTATCCACCGCTGGGTGGCCGCGCGCATGCCGCCGGGCCAGCCGCTGCTGGTGCGCAATGCGAGCTACGAGCGGCTGCAGGTCCGCTGCAGCCTGCGCCTCAGGGCCGGCGAGCCCCGCGGCGAGCGCCTGCGCCAGCTCAACGACGCCCTGCGCGGCTTCCTCTCGCCCTGGCGCGAGGGCGGACCCACGATGCAGTTCGACTGGCGCCTGCAGGTCGACGAAGTCGAGGCCTTCCTGCGCGCTCAGCCGGGCGTGGCCTCGCTCGGGCAGGCCTCGGTGCTGCAGATCGTGCGGGACGACCACGGCCGCCACACGCTGCGCGACACCGCCCTCGTGGGCCGCCTGCTCCGGCCGGCCCGGCCCTGGAGCCTGGCGCTGCCCACGCGCAGCCATCTTCTCGAACTCAGCGAACACCCCAGCCCCCACGCGCCCGCCAGCGGGATCGCCAAGCTCACCCTGGGTGGCAGCTTCATCATCGGGCAGGACACAGCATGACGAGCAGAAACCGTGAAACGCTGAAGAACTACTTCCGCGACGGGCAGCTGCCCACGCAGGACCACTTCCACGACCTCATCGACTCCATGCTCAACATGGCCGACGAGGGCTTCCGCAAGACCGTGGCGCATGGCGAGCAGATCTACGCCCCCGTCGGGCACGACGCGCTGCTGAGCTTCTACCGCGACCAGATGCCGGAGCAGGTGCTGTGGCAGGCGGGCCTGCACGCGCAGCGGGATCAGCTGCTGATCCACAGTCCCGGCCTCGGCAAGGACCCGCTGCTGACCCTGGACCGCCAGCAGCGCGTGGGCATCGGCACCGCCAGCCCGGCCGACAAGCTCGATGTGAGCGGCCACGTGGCCTCGCACGGGCGGCGCGGCAACCTCCCGCTGCCCGGCCCCGTCCTGGCCAACGGCAAGTGGCAGGACCTGACGGGCGACCTGGAGGGCTGCCAGGGCTTCGAGATCGTCGCGGGTGCCGGGCAGCCGGGCAGCGGCCACTTCGGCCTCATGCACGCCGTGGCGCTCAGCACCTACAACCCCGGCCGAGGCCTGCTGACGTGGTTCCGCCGCCAGCGCGGCATCCGCACGACGCAGGCCTGGTGGGGCCGCCGCTGCGACCGGCTGCAGCTGCGCTGGTTCGGCAGCGAGGGCCGCCAGGCGAGCTACCGGCTGCAGATCCGCACCGCCTGCAACTTCGGCGACACGCTGCGCATCCAGGTCCACCTGACCCAGCTGTGGTTCGACCCGCACATGGCCGGCTGCCAGCCCCCGGTCCAGGCCGCACCGGGAGCCCAGCCATGAGCGCCTCCAGCATCGCCCGGCATCGCGGCGACCGCCCGGACCCGCTCGGCTTCGACGTCCTGCGCGAGCGGGGCATCGCGTGGGCACAGCAGGCCTCCGGCCGGATCTGGACGGACTACAACCTGCACGACCCGGGCGTGAGCCTGATCGAGGCCCTGTGCTACGCGCTCACCGAGGATGTGTTCGCCGCCCGCCAGGAGGTGCCGACCCTGCTGGGCCTCGACCCCCTCGCCGACGATGCGGCGTGGGAGCGCTTCGGTCTGTCTCGCCGGGGTCAGCAGGAGCCCTGCCGCCCCTTGAGCGAGCAGGACTGGCAGCTCTGGCTCCGCCAGCAACTGCCCCAGGCCCGCCAGCTGCAGATGCGGGCGCGGCTCGACGCCGACGGCCGCTTCACGGGCCAGTGGTCGCTCACCCTGCAGGACCGGGGTGATGACGCGCTGGAGCGGTCGGGGCTGCGGCAGCAGGCGCTCAAGGCCTTCTGGAGCCGCCGCAACCTGGCCGAGGACCTGGCCCATCCGCCGCATTCGCTGGCGCCCCGCTGGGTCGCGCTGGCGCATCTGCGTGTCGCCGTGACCGGCGAGCGCGAGCTGGCGGAGCTGCTGGGCGAACTGCTGCAGCGCTGCGACGATGCCATCTCCAGCCGCATTCCGGACAGCCCGGAGCAAGACCTGCCCCTCCACGGCCCCGAGTTCTGCGACGGACCGCTCGGGCGCCCGCCCCACGAGGAGGAGCTGCAGTGGCTGGAGTCCCGCCATCCGGTGCTGCACCCGGCCGACCTCGCCCGGCAGCTGGGCGAGCTGCCCGGCATTGCGGGCGTCGAGGACCTGCACCTCGCGCTCGCCGGCGAGGACGCCGAGCGTGCCGCCCCCGCGGCGCTGCCGCAGGGCAGCCTGCAGCGCTGGGGCATGGACTGGGCCTTGCGCCTGCGCTGGCCGGACCGGCCGCAGGACCTGGCGGGCTGGCAGGTGTTCAAGGACGGCGCGGCCATGCGCCTGGATCGCGGGGCCCTGCTGGGCCAGCTGCAGGAGTGGCGGCGGGTGATGTCCCTGCGTCGCGCCGGCAGCGGTGGCGAGGCGGTGTCGCAGGCCCTGGCCCAGCCCTGGCCCGGCTTTCCCGCCCCCGCCGCGCTGCCGCCCCTGCCGGCCTGGCGGGACGACCACCTGCCGGCCACCGCCGCGCTGCCACCGCTCTACGAGCAGGCACTGCAGGCCGGGGCCGGCCACGGCCCGGGGCTTCGCGCGCAGTGGACCGGCTATCGTGCGCTGCTGGAGCAGGGCCTGGTGCAGGTGCAGGTGCAGCGCGAGCAGCTGCCGCGCCTCTACGCGCTGGACCAGGCCGAACACCGCAGCTACTGGCCCGGCCTGCCGGGCGAGGCTCAGCTGCCCGGGCTCGATGCCCTGCTGCAGAACCGGCGCGAGCGGCTGCCGCGCGGCGCATGGATCGACGACGAGGCGCTGGACCGGCGCCATCGCCTGCTGGACTACCAGCTCGCCCTGCACGGCGAGCTGCTGGACCACGGCACGCTGCAGGGGCTGCCCTGCTATTTCGAGCCCCAGGCCTGGACGCAGCACCTGCTGCGGCTCAAGCGCCGCTTCGCGCGGCGCCTGCCACGGCTCACGCAGGACCGCCACGCGGGGGCGGACTACAGCCTGCCGCTGCTGGACCACCCGGACCACGCACCCCCGCTGCAGGAGCGTCTGGCCCTGCAGCTCGGCTGTCTGGCCGGGCACAGCCGCCGGCTGAGCGGCGCGCTGGAGGCCCTGTTCGAGCACCTCGCGGCGCCGATGGACACCGACGACACCGACACCGACGACGTGGACAGCGCCGGCGAGCGGCCGATGCGCCGCCTCCGCGAGGACGACGAGCGCCACCTGCGCCCCGTGCTCGAAGCGCAGTCCCGCGCCCGCCCGCTCGAAGGGCCGCCACTGGCGGAGCGGCTCTCCGGGCTCGCGCACGTGCTGCGGCCGCTGGGTCCCGATCTCGCCTGGCTCCAGGCGGCGCTGCACCCGCAGCGTTTCCAGCAGGCCGGCGAACGCGGCCCGCTGCTGCTGCTGGACGACACCGGCCGGCAGGCCTGGTCCATCGAGCTCGGCGGGCGCGGCCGGGACGACGGGCCTGCGTCGGCCTATGCGCTGGCGCAGGAGCTGCATGAGCTGGCCTGCCTCATCCAGCTGCAATGCGAGGGCCTGCATCTGGTCGAGCCGCTGCTGCTGCGCCCCGTGGACGTGGTGCAGGGGACCGGCACCGCCGGGGAGCCCTCGGGACGACCAGCGGTCGATCTCTACCTGGTGTGCACCGGCTGGACGGCGCGTGCGCGCGACGAGCGCTACCGGGAGCTCGTGCAGGCGCAGCTGCTGCGGGAGGCGCCGGCCCATCTGCGTTGCGGCCTGCTGTGGCTGGACGCCGGGGAGATGCGCGCCTTCGAGACGATGTGGGCCCGCTGGCTCGGGCTGCGGCGCCGCTACTGCCTGGCCCTGCTGGCCGGTTCGGTCTCCCCCCGCATCGCCGATCCGCTGGACGAGGCGGGCACCGCCTTGCTCGCCTGGCTGCAGACACAGGCCGCCGGCCAGGAGCAGCCATGAACGCGCACGTGATCGAGACGCTCAGCCTGGAGCTGCGGCACCGCAGCGGACAGGCCGCCACCCAGGGCCATGCCTTCCACGAGCGGCTGCTGCGCTTCCTCCGCGGCGACGGGCTGCGGCTGATCGAGCAGCAGTTCGACCACTGGGCCCCGCGCCTGCGCGAGCCGCTGCTGCGGCGCCTGGAGCTGGACCTCGGCTGCCTGCGGCCGGGCCAGGACGAGCAGGAATGGCAGCGCCGCCTCGCCGTGGCGCTGGAGGAAGCGCTGCTGCCGCTGGCCGTGGCGCCGGACGAACGGGGGGGCGCCCACGGGCGGCCGGCGGCGTCCGCCGGGGCGGCGCAGTCCCTGCAGCATTTCCTGGGCTACCTCGATCGTGGCCACCTGCCCTGGCAGCTGGCGGGCACGCCGCAGGGCTCGCTGTCCCGCTGGCTCGCCTGGCTGGTGCGGCAGCAGGGGGGCGCCCTCTGGCGGGCCCTGGAGCGGCATCCGGCCGGTCCGCGGCTGCTCGCGCGGCTGCGCGGCATCAGCCCGCACGAGGGGCTGCAGGCGCTGCTGGCACAGCGTGATCCCCACCTCGGGCGGCAGCTGGAGCAGCTGGACGAGCAGGCGCTGCTGCCCTTGCAGGCCAGCGGACGCCTCAGCGCCTATGAACGCCAGCGCCTCCAGCAGGTGCTCCGGGCCGAGGCCCTGGACCTGCTGTGGGAGGCCCGCGGCCGCCCGCTGGGCGAGGCCCGCCGGGAGCGCCTGCGGCGGGCGCTGCAGGCGCAGCTCAGCCAGGCCCTGGGTGCGGGCTGGCAGGCACGCCTGCAGCCGCTCGCCCCGCCCCGCGGCGAGCGCGGCCTGCTGCAGGAGCTGCTGCAGGCCCGCGACGGCCCGTCCCGCAGGCAAGACCTGACCCCGGCCCTGAGCGCCGACCTGAGCGCGGACCTGGCGACCCTCGAACTCGGGAGCGCGGCGACCCTGCTCGGCCGCTCCCCCGGCCGTGTCTGGGAGGCCGGGCTGCTGCGCCTGCGCCCCTTGCTGGATGCGGGACGTCCGCTGCCACTGTCCCAGCAGCAGCGCCTCCTGCGCCAGCTGCGCCTGCTGGGCAGCCACCACGGCCCGGCGCTGGGCCAGCGTCTGCTGCAGTGGATCCAGGCCGGCGCCGCGCGGCGCCGCTGGGCGCTCGCGCTGAGCCCGGCGCATTTCGGCGGCCTGCTCGGCTGCCTGATGCCCGCGCCGGCGGCCCCGCCCCGCGCCGGTGAGGCGCTGCCGCTCGCCCCGGCGGCCCCGGCCGTGCACTTTGCGGAGTCCCTGCGCCAGGCGGCCCTGCGGCTGCAGCGCCGCGCGCCGCCCGGGCTGCGTCCCGGGCTGTCACGGCTGCAGTCCCTGCTGATGGAAGCCTGCCTCGACGCCGCCTCCCGCGGCGAACGCCTGCCCGACCACCACGCCGGCTGGCAACGCTTCTGGGACGCCGCCTGGCAGCGCTGGGAGGCGCCCGGTCCCACGCCCGAACGCGCGCCCCCTCGGGCAGGGGCCGAGCCGCGCGCCGGCGGGGAGTCCGCCGCCGCCTCGCCCTGGCTGCCCCCGGCGCCGCCCCGCCCGGTGCGCCCGCAGGCGCCGGACGGCCCGGCAGCCTCACCGCTGGACCGCGCGCTGCAGGGCCTGGCCCGGCAGTGCGAGCAGGGCCGCTGGCACTGGCCGCAGCGACTGCGCCTGGCCCGGCTGCTCAGCAGCGAACAGGCCTGCACCCGCTGGCTGCGCCTGTTCGACGAATCCCGGCGCTGGCAGATGATTCGCGCCCAGTTCGGCGCAGCCTCGCAAGCCCTGCAGCAGCGCGCCGGCCGCCTGCTGCGCTGGCTCGGGCAGACCGTGCAGGAGCCCGCGGCGGCCCTGGCCGAGCACTGGCGCCGGCTCACCCGCGCGCTGTTCCTCGACGGGCGCCCGGCCACCGCGGACGCCCTGCGCGACGCCTACCAGCAGGCCCCGGCGCCCCCACCGCCGGAGCCCGCCTCCCGGCCCGCGCCGCCGGCCGCGACCGAGCGCGAGCCCATCTGGGTGGACGACGCGGGCCAGGTGCTGCTGGCCGCCTATGCCGAACGGCTGTTCAAGCACCTGGACCTCCTGGACCAGGGCCGCTTCCGGGACGAGGCCGCCCGCGCGCGCGCCGTGCAATGCCTGCAACGCCTGTGCCACGGCGAGCAGGTGCGGGACGAGTGCGACACCGTGCTCTCGCGCCTGCTGTGCGGCGCCGAACCGGCCACTCGCCTGCCCGACGTGCCGCCGCTGCCGCCCGAGACCGAGGCCCTGCTGGAGCAGATGCTGCAGGCCGTGATCGCGCACTGGAAGGCGCTGGGGCGCACCTCGATCGCGGGCCTGCGCGAGACCTTTCTGCAGCGCCGTGGCCGCCTGCTGAAGGAGCGGCCCCGCCACGATGCCCCGCCGGCGTGGCGCTTGCGCGTCGAGAAGCGCGGCCTGGACGTGCTGCTGGACCGCCTGCCCTGGGGCTTCTCGACGATCCGCCTGCCCTGGATGGAAGGAGTGCTGCATGTGGAATGGCGTTGAGACCCCGCACAGCGCGGCCCTGACCCGCGAGCTGGACTGGCTCGACCGGGTGCTGAACCTGCGCCTGGAACAGCATTTCCAGCAGCGCAGCGAAGGCCTGGAAGCGGCCGAGGCCCCGCCCCCGCCGCCCGCGGGCAGCGAGCTGGGCCGCTGGGTCGACCAGATGCGGCTCGGCACCGAGGAGCGCCTGCTGCTGGCGCTCGCGCTCGTGCCCCACCTGCGGCCTGCGGCGCTGGACCTGCTCTTCATGCGCAACGAGAACCTGGAGCGCGGCTTCACCGAGTTCGGCGGCATCAAGGCGCAGGCGCATGGCGGCTTCCTGCCGACGGGCGAGACGGCGGCCTTCCTGCTCGCCGGGGAGTCCCTCGCGCGGCGCGTGGCGCTGCTGGAACTCTTCGATCCCCGCCACCCGCTGGTCGAGCGCGGCTTCCTGCAGCTGGACCTGCCGCCCCCGGGCGAGCCCCGCCTGAGCGGCACGCTGAGCCTCAGCAGCGAAGCCCTGCAGCTGCTGAGCACCGGGCGCGCCGACCGGCCGGACTACAGCCTGCAGTTCCCGGCCAAGCGGATCGAATCGCCCCTGGACTGGAACGACCTGATCCTGCCGCCCGACGTGATGGACGAGGTGGAGCAGGTCTGCACCTGGATGCAGCAGGGCCGCACGCTGATGGAGGACTGGGGCCTGGCCCGCACCCTGAAGCCGGGCTACCGCGCCCTCTTCCACGGCCCGCCCGGCACCGGCAAGACACTCACCGCGACCCTCATCGGCCAGCGCACCGGCGCCGATGTCTACCGCATCGATCTCTCGATGGTGGTGTCCAAGTACATCGGCGAGACCGAGAAGAACCTCGCCCGCGTCTTCGACCAGGCCGCCACGCGGCGCTGGGTCCTGTTCTTCGACGAGGCCGATGCCCTCTTCGGCAAGCGCGGGGCGGTGAGCAATGCCAACGACCACCACGCCAACCAGGAAATCGCCTACCTCCTGCAGCGCGTGGAGGACTTCCCCGGCGTCGTCATCCTGGCCAGCAATCTGCGCAGCAACCTGGACGAGGCCTTCTCTCGCCGCTTTCAATCCATGATCTATTTCCCCATGCCCGACGCGGAGGCTCGCTTGCGCCTGTGGCAAGGCATGCTCGCCGCGCAACACCTGGCCCCGGACGTCGACCTCATCGCGCTGGCCCAGCGCCACGAGCTGGCCGGCGGCGCCATTGCCAACGTGATCCGCCACGCGGCGCTGAGCGCCTTGCGCGACGGGCGCCAGCAGATCCGCCTGCTGGAGCTGCGCACCGGCCTGGCCAAGGAACTCCGCAAGGAAGGTAGGACGCTATGAGCCACCCCGGCCCCTCCCATGCGGCGGCGCGCCCCGCGCCCACCCGCCGACGCCTCTGGGCGCTGCCGGCCCTGGCCGGGCTGCTGATGGCCGGGCTGTCGGCCTGGACGGCCGCCCCCGCCGGCCCCGCCACCGGCACACCCGCCGCGGCCTCCGCCAGCGCCCCCGCATCGGCCGGCGAGACGGCCAGGGCCGCCAGCGCCTCGGCGCCCGCGGCGGTCCTCGCGACGTCCGGTGCCGCCAGCGCGCCCGCGGCGGCCGAGACCCAGGCCGTGCAGCCCGCCGGTGTCATCTCCAGCATCGCGCTGCCGCCCGGGCCCGCCTGCCGCGCGCCGGTCAAACCGCCCTGCATCGATCCCCATCCGCTGAGCCTGGAGCGCCTGCCGGAGACCCTGCCCCGGGGCCGCCAGGGCCTTGCCTACCTGCGCGTCATCCAGGCCGAGGGCGGACAGGCACCCTATGTCTACACCGTCGTGGACGGCCAGCCACCGGCCGGCATCGAGCTCACGCCGCAGGGCCTGCTCCAGGGCACGCCCTCACAGGTACAGCGCAGCCGCTTCGTCGTGATGGTGCGGGATGCGGTCGGGCGCCAGGCGCAGCAGGCCTATCTGCTGCAGGTGCTGCCGGCGCCGCAGAAGAGCGCCCCTCCCGCCCGGCCGGCCTCGAGCCCGACGCCCCTGCAGCAGGTGGACCTGAAGCAGGTGGCCGGCGCCGGGCTGCCCCGGCCGGACATGATCGTCTACCAGCTGCAGCCGGCGCAGCTCGACGAGCTCAAGACGATCTACACCGCGCCCGAGCCCGCCCCCGCCGGCGATGGCGCAGCCCTGCCCCCGGCGGCACCGGCCAGCCCGCCCGCCGCGCCTTCCGGCCTCCCCGCCGAGCAGCCGACGCCGACCGCCCCGCCCATGGACTGGAGCGAAGCCCAGCAGACGCAGCTCCAGCACTGGCTGGCGCCGGTGATGGGGGTGGAGTACCCGAGCCGCGCGCTGTTCCTCGCGGCCGTGAACGCCCTGGCCTGCGAGCAGGTCGACGCCCTGCTGAACATCGAGTCCCAGCGCACGGGTCGCCCGCGGGTCCGGCCGGCGCCGGGCGCCAGGACCTGCGAGCAGCGGCTGACCGAGGCGCGGCAGCGGGCCGAGGCGCAGGAGAAGGCAGCAGCGACCGGCCCCGTGGCCGCGGCCCGGACGCCCTCCGCCGCACCCTCCGCCGCACCCTCCGCCGCACCACCGCCGCCCGCCACGGCCTCTGCCGCCGGCAAGAGCGGCACGGCCCTGCCCACGGAGGGCCTGCCGGAGTGGCTGCTGCCCGGCCCGCTGGGCGTCTGGCTGGCCAAGGCCGCCGCACAGCCTCGCGTGCTCGACCCCCTGCCCCGGGCCGCCCCGGCCGCGTCCGCCGCCTGGAAGGCCGAGGCGGGCTGCGACTGCGTGAACGTGAGCGAGCGCCAGACGCTCTACGCCATCGCCCCCACGTGGCAGCCCGGCATCGACGCCGAAGCGCTCGACTACAGCCTCATCCACCGCCTGACCGCCTTCGGCTTCAGCCTGCCCCAGCTGCTGCAGCGCAAGGCCACGCCGCCGGGCGAGGACCCGGACCTCAAGCAGCGCCTGGCTTTCATCGAGACGGCGCGCCGGCACGACACCCGCGTCGACCTGGGCATCTACCACCAGGACTGGCGCTTCCTGGAGGACACCCTGCCCCAGCAACGCGAGCGCTATGTGCAGCGCCTGCTCGACGACGTGCCACGCCAGGCGCGCCTGTGGCTCGATGCGCCGCTGCCCGGCTTCTCGGCGCGCTGGAAGGCCTACCTGCCCGGCTTCGGCAGCGTCCAGCGGCTGGGCGACGGGCTCACCCTCTACTTCGACAACACCCCGTCGGACGAGCAGAGCGTGGCCTTCCGCAACTTCGGCGAGTTCTACCCGCAGTTCGTCAAGCGCCTGGCCGGCGCGATGGGAGAGAACCCGCAGCGCAGCTACTCGCTCAACCTGCTGATCAACCTCGAGCAGATCAAGACGGGCGGCGCGATGTCGGTCTCACGGCTGTTCGAGCTGCTGAAGGCCGTGGAGAAGCCGCAGGAGGTCAACGGCCGCATCGTCGAGACCAGCAGCGACGCCTACAAGCGCGGCAGCAACGTGGTGCTGCGCTTCCTGGTCTTCCTGCCCGAGCCCAGCTCGGAGAGCAAGAAGCAGCTGCGCCGCCTGATCGAGGAGAGCCCGGCGCTCAAGGGCGCGGACCGCCGCATCTTCCTGCGCAGCGTCGTGCCCCTGCTCGTGCTGCCGCAGCGCAACCCGCAGCAGTACGAGGACGACCTCGTCTACGTCCAGGACAACTTCGACGGCATCGGCTTCTGGCCCGCGCCGCTGATGGACAGCCAAATCACCGCCGAGCAGCGCCACACCCTGCGCCGCGTGTTCGTGACCGATCCGCCGTCCCCGCTCAGCGAGGCCGTGTGCGGCGTGGTGTGCCCCAACCGCTGGGCGCTGCGGCTGCTGCTCGAGCTCCTGCTCCTGGCCGGCGTGCTGACCTGGGTGGCCTTCCAATGGAACTGCGAATGGCGCGCGAAGTACGGCCGCCTTGCACTGCTGGCGGGCATTCCGCCCGTGATCGTCGGCGCGGCGCTGCTGCAGTGCGACCCGGCGCTGGCCGGCATCCGCAACAGCAACGCGCAGCTCGTGACGCTGATCGCGATGCCCGTCATCGCCGCGCTGGCGGCCTTGCTCAAGCGAAAGGTGGAGAAGCCATGAAGGCCCATGATGCAAACCACACGGCGGGGGCGGCGCCCCGCGCGGCGGCCGCCGCGACACACGACACCGGACCGGCCGCGCCCGCCGCCACGCAGACCGCAAGCCCCGGCCCCTGGTCCGGCCAGCCGCTGCAGCGCCAGCAGCGGGCGCAGCTGGCATTGCTGCAGGCCCCGGCCGGCGGCCCCGGCCCCATTCAGCGCAAGGGACGCATCGACCTCGACAAAGTGCCGGAGAGCAAACGCGAAAGCGTGCGCCTGGCCATCGAGCAGCTGAAGAAGAGCAAGCGGGAGAGCAAGGACCAGCGCGCCCTGGACTGGCTCCAGCAGCCCGACGACTCGACGGACCAGCGCTACAACGAGGACATGGCCAGCATCCGCCAGCGCTACGAGGAAGGCATCCGGGATCTTGGCAAGGACCTGCCCGAGGAGGCCCATGTCCACGGCGATGCCTACTACGGCGCCCCGGTCGGCGAGACGGGGGTGTACAAGCGCGGCGACAACAAGAAGGAGTACGTGAAGGACTCGCGCGGCACCTTCGTCCCCCGCTACATCCGGCGCGAGCTCAACCGCAACGACCCCAAGACCGGGGACCTGAACCCGACCGGCATCAGCACCTACCAGGGGCTCTCCGACATCAAGAACATGGACACCACCGGCCTGCAGGGCACGGACGGCATCAGCTGGCCGCACCGGGAGTTCATGCAGCAAAGCGGCGGTGGCGGCGGCAACCAGTTCGCCTTCAGCCACACGGCCACGCAGCGCCCCATCCTCAGCAACAGCCACACGAGCTTCGGCGAGCACGACAACGGCGCCATCCTGACCGACCTGTCCCAGCTGGACCCGGGCAGCTTCCTGGCCCAGTGGCAGCTCGACCCCGTCACCGGGCACAAGGTGCCCTTGGCACCCGGCGTGCATTCGGCGCTGGGCTTCAAGGAGAAGGACCTGGGACCGACGAAAGGCATCAAGCCGGCCGTCTCGCCCGGGGAGCGCGACGAGGTGGTGCGGCGCAGCGGCTACCGCAACATGGAAGTGGTGAGTGCCAACGTCCCGGAGCGTGCGATCACCACGCGCTGGGACGGCATCGACGGCACGCGGGAGACCTATGTGAAGGACAACGGGCGTTCCAAGCGCGGCCAGAAGATGGTGGAGGAGCGCCGGCGGCTGGAGAAGTAGCCCGCGGCGCGTCCCCGAACGGGGCGTGTCGGGGCGGCGCCTGTGGCGCTGTGGGGGACGACAAAGGAGAGGCCATGAAGTCGACAGATCGAACCCGGGCGGGCCCGCAGGCCGGCCCTCGGCAGGCGGCGGAGCATGCCAGCGGCAACGGCGGCAATGGCGGTGACAGCCCGCGCCAGCAGCAGCAGGGGCAGCGCATCAGCCAGCTGCGCAGCGCTGCGGCCGAGCCCGCCTCGGCCTCCCCACCGACACCGGCGGCCGACGGGCTGCCGGACGCGCTGCGCGCCGGCATCGAGTCGCTGTCCGGCATGGACATGTCCGGCGTGCGGGTCCATGTGAACTCCAGCAAGCCCGCGGCGCTGCAGGCCCATGCCTACGCCCAGGGCCAGGACATCCACCTCGGCCCCGGTCAGGAGCGGCACCTGCCGCACGAGGCCTGGCACCTGGTACAGCAGGCCCAGGGGCGCGTGCGGCCGACGGTCCAGATGCACGGCGGCGTGGCCATCAACGACGACCATCGCCTGGAGGAGGAGGCGGACGTCATGGGCGCTCGTGCCCTGCAGCTGAAGCCGAAGGCGGTGGCGGCATCGCCGCGGCAGGCCGCGCAGGCGCAGACGCTCGGCCAGACCCGGGGCGAGACGGCCCAGGCGGTCTTCACCTCCCACGGCGTGGCCCAGCTCGACGGCAAGCGGCGCAGGAACAAGGCCCGTCACAAGGCCCAGGCGCAGGAAGCCCGGCGCTCGGCGGCCGTTGATCGACGCAATCAAGGCATGCCGAGCACCCATCCGGACCCGGTGGTCGCGGCCTCCCTGGACAAGTTGGATCAGCTGCAGCCCCGCAAGAGCGCCGCGCGCAAGAACATCGAGCGGCGCGAGCAGCGCCTGACGAACTACCGGCAGGCCGGCCGGCCCAGCGTCGTCGAGGCCGGCGCGGGCGAGGGGCGCTTCTCCAGCGCCTTCGCCGCCAAGTACGGCGACAACTACGCGGCCACGGACATCGCACCGACAGCGGGGCCGAACGGCTTCCTCTCCATCGCGAAGCAGCAGGGCCTGCAGTCGCGCTTCTCGGTCAACGCGAATGCCTTGGGGTCTCACTTCAGCCCGGGATCGCTGGACCACGTGGTGGGGGCCAATCCCTTTGGCGTCAAGGGCCTCGGGGGTGCCAGCTACGGCCTGAAGGAGGAGAACCCCGGGGGCACCGGCAAAGCCAAATGGCGCACCGACCCGCGCTTCCTGAGCAGCGCCAAGCCCCTGCTCAAGCCCGGCGGCAGCGTCGAGATGTATGGGCGCAGCAACGTGATCCGGGACCAGAAGCTGAGCCGCCTCCCGATGGACAAGCTGCGCGGGGAAGAGGCCCGCAAGATGACGGCCCGGCGCGAGAAGGTCAAGGCCAAGTACCCGGGCGAGAACGCCAACCCCTACATGGCCGTCAGCCCCGACGAGCTGCAGGCCCTGGCCAAGCAGACGGGCTATCGCGTCAAGGTCAAGCGCGCCAAGCAGCCGAGAAACACGGTCCGGGGCGGCAACCCCGACACGCGCTCAGGCGACAGCGAGCGCCGCGACACGGGCCTCAAGCCCTTCAACACGCATTTCAGCTTCACGCCGCAGGAGCAGGGCTACGAGTCCGACGAGGACGACCCGCGCGTGGAGTACCTGTCCGACCCCGAGTCGGACTGGGAAGACTGAGGCGGACGGCCACGACGCCCAGCCTCGACCCTTGAACAGGAGCTGCCCCATGAAGAGCCTTCACACCCAGACCGCCTCAGCGCCCCAGCATCAGGCGGCGGCCGACTGCGCGAGCCCGCCGGCCCGACAGACGGCCCAGCTGCTGGCCGACAGCCCCCGGCAACAGCAGCAGTCGCAGCGCCTGGCGCAGCTCAAGGCAGCGGCCGAACCGACGGTGCAGCTGAGCGGCCGAGGGGGCAAGGGCGGGGGCAAAGGGGGCGGCAAAGGAGGTGGCAAGGGCGGCGGGAAGAAGAGTGACGGCAAGGGCGGCGGCAAGCCGACGGTCTCCGCCGCCGAACAGCGCAGCCGGCGGGCGCAGAGCAAGGCCGACCGGCAGGCCAACAACGCCGCGAAGTACTCGCCGGACTTCGTGAAGGGCCAGGAGAAGCAGATTGGCTCCAAGGCGACGCGCGAGATCAACAAGCGCGTCAAGGGCCATGCGTCCCGGAACAACACCAAGGGCCAGAACGCCGCGACCCAGCAGTCCCTGAACGAGGCCAAGGAGGCGACGAAGAAGGCCAAAGAGGAAGCGCGCCAGGAGAAGGCCCGCAAGGAGAAGGACGTCGAGGACTGGCGGAAGGACTTCCATCGCGACCGCCGGGATGACGGCGGCGCCAGCGGGGCCAGCGCCCTGCTCGTGGATGGCGTGCACTGACGCGGCGCAGGCGCTCCTCAGGCGCGCCTCAGGTGCGCCCCACCCGGAACACCCCGACCTGCTTCACCAGCTCGTCGGCCTGGGACTTCAGGCTGCTGGCCGCGGCGGCCATCTCCTCGACCAGTGCCGCGTTCTGCTGGGTGGCCTGGTCCATGTGGTGGACCGCATCACCGACCTGCGTGACGCCGTTGGCCTGCTCCTCGCTGGCGGCGGAAATCTCGGCCACGATGTCGCTGACACGCTGGATGGCCCCGACGACCTCGTTCATCGTGCCCCCGGCCTGATCGACCAGGGCCGTGCCCTTCTCCACCCGCTCCATGCTGGCCCCGATCAGGCCCTTGATCTCGCGGGCGGCCTCGGCGCTGCGCTGCGCGAGGTTGCGCACCTCCCCGGCCACGACGGCAAAGCCGCGCCCCTGCTCGCCGGCGCGGGCCGCCTCGACGGCGGCGTTCAGGGCCAGGATGTTCGTCTGGAAGGCGATCCCGTCGATCACGCCGATGATGTCCCCGATCTTGCGCGAGGCCTCGTGGATGCCTCGCATGGTGTGGACGACCTCGCCCACCACGATGCCCCCGTCGCGGGCCACCGTGGACGCCTGCTGCGCCAGCTGGTTGGCCTGCCGGGCGCTGTCGGCGTTGTGACGCACCGTCGAGCCCAGCTCCTCCATGCTGGACGCCGTCTGCTCCAGCGAGGCCGCCTGCTGCTCCGTGCGCGCCGAGAGATCGTGGTTGCCCGAGGCGATCTCCGACGAGGCATTCGCCACCGACTCCGCCCCGTTGCGCACCTGCCCCACGAGCGTGGCGAGCTTGGCCTGCATGCGCTCCAGGGACTCCAGCAGCGCGCCGAGCTCGTCATTGGCATGGGCGCCCACCACGCCGGTGAGGTCGCCGTCGGCGATGTGCGCCGCCAGCGCCGAGGCCTTCTGCAGCGGCGTGATGATGGCCTGGAGCAGCCGCGCGGCCACGATCAGGCCCGCCACGACGCCCAGGGCCAGCACCGTCCAGTTCAGCGTGACGCCGCGGCTCAAGGCCGCCTGGAGCTGGCCGCTGTCGGTGATCTGCATCTGCACGAGCCCGCCGGCCAGCTGGCCCACCGCCGCCTGATGCGAAGCCGGTGTCCCCGCCTGCGAGCCCAGGGCCGCCTCCAGCAGCGTCCGCTCTTCCCGGGCCTCGACCAGCGACTTGAGCTTGACGACCGGCTCGAGGTCCAGCGACGGCATGGGCGCCGACGTCGCCACGGCGAGCTTGACCTGCGTCTCCCAGGCCTGAGCCAGCGAGAGCCGGAACGCACGGGCGTCCAGGCGGCTGTTGTAGTGCTGGATCCGGCCGAGCTGGTACTGCCCGACCAGGGCGACCAGGGCCAGGAGGCCCAGCATCAAGCCGAAGCCAAGGGTCAAGCGTTTCTTGAGCGTCCACTGCATTGTTTGCTCCAGCCCCGTCCCCATGCGAGGCGAGCCCCAAGGCTAGCGACTTTGGGCGGGGGCGCAAGCGAGGTCCGTGGCCCCGTTGTCCGGGCGCCGCAGGCCACAGGCGGGGCGCCGCCGCCGCTTGCCTGATCGGCATTTGTCCGAGCCGAAATCCGAATTTGACGGATAGGCGCCGGCCCACCCCGCGCGCCACACTGCGGCTCCCGTGCTCCACGCCGTCCGGCGGAGTTCCCATGCATGCAGGTGCCCTGCCCCCCCGTCCTTGCCGCGCTCCCGTCGCTGACTCAGCGCGGCGTGCGGCCGGAACGCGCCTGTGCAACGCCACCCGGGCGCGGGCGGGGGCGATCGCCGCTGCGCTGGCCCTGCTGGGTGGCTGCACGACGCTCGCGCCGCCGCCCGCACCGCCCGTGCGCGTCGAGCCGACGTTGCCGGATGTCGAGACGATCGAGCGCAGCGAGGGCGACGGCGCGGGTGGGCATCCCGTCAGCCTGCCGGACTGGAACGAGCGCATCACGCAGCTCGCGCAGCAGGAGTGGACGCTGTGGGGGCAGGTGCGCTGGAAGCTGCAGACGGACGAGCTGGAGCGTCCGCGCGGCCTGGCCAGCCCCACGGAGGCGGAACCGGCCTTCACGAGTCGCGTGCTGCACTACTGGTTCGCCATCGGCGCCGCCGAGACCCAGCAGCGGCTCGTCTACCCCGACGGCTCGATGCTGCCGTGGTCCGCGGCCTTCATCTCCTACCTGGCCCGCACCGCCGGGCTCAGCGCGCAGCAATTCCCGCCGAGCGCGGCCCACTGGAGCTACATCCGGGCCAGCCTGGAACAGCCGCGCCGCAGCAGCTTCGAGGCCCTGGACGCCGCCCTGGCCCGCCCGCAGCCCGGGGACCTCATCTGCGCCCCGCGCGAGGCCGCCGTCCAGCGCCTGGGCAGCTTTGCGCAGCTGCAGCGCCTGACACGCCAGGAGCGGGAACGCAGCTGGCCCTTCCATTGCGATCTGGTGGTCGAGGTGGCGCCGGACAAGGTCGGTGCCATTGGCGGGAATGTGCATGAGCGGGTGGTGTGGACCGAGGCGGCGATCGATGGCGAGGGCCATCTCCTCATGCACCCCGAGCGCCCTTGGATCGTGGTGCTGCGGCGGACGCTCGACCCCGCGGGGATCGCCCCCTCCCGCCCCCGGCCCCGCCCTTGAGCCGCCATGGATGAGGACCTGACCAGCCCCGCCCCTGGCTCCCGGCTGGGCGCCCTGCTGATGCGCTGGCGCAGCCTCGTGGGCATTGCCTCGGGCATCAGCGTGATCGTGGGGGCCATCATCTCGGTCGGCCAGTTCCGCGAGTTCGTGGACAACTCGGTCAAGGGCGACATGTCGCGCCGGCTTGCCGCGCTGTCCCACGTGAAGGAGTTCTTCGCCGAGGACGCCAAGATCGCCCGGCGCGCCCACCGCTTCCTGGACACCCACTGGCGCGAGATCCAGCCGCGCATCGCCCAGAAGATCGAGGTCGCCGGCGGCGGCGAGGCCTTCTACCTCTCCGACGAGATGGCCGACTACGCGGCCGTGCACTACCACTACGAGCAGCTCGGTGCGCTCGTGAAGCTGGGCTACATCGAGTTCACGCTGGTCTACGAGATCATCGCCTTCCCCGACGAGTACATGGACCGCACCGCGCCGCTGCGCCAGGCGCTGGCCGCGAACTGGAAAGGGCCGGGCAAGCCGTTGAACGACCTGGGTTCCAACATCCAGTGGCTGCGGGCGTGCTACGAGTTCAGCCGCAAGCTGCCGCCGGGGAAGGAGCCGGGGTGCCCCGGCGGGTGACGATGCGAACGCCGGACTCCGCGCGCACCCTCGCCTCGGCGTCCGGGCCCCGGACCTGGGGGCCGGCCGCCACCGCCGCGCAGCCGCGGGCCTCGCACGGGCCGGCCCTCAGCGTGGCGCACACGCCGCGCCAGCGGGCACAGCAGCAGCGCATCGCCCAGCTGCGCGCGATGGCGCCCCCCGCCGCGAGCCCCGCCTCGAGCCCCGCCTCGAACGGCCTGCCGGCGTCGCTGCGCGCCGGCCTCGAGGCCCTCTCGGGGTTCGACCTGTCGGGCGTTCGCGTGCACCGCAATTCCAGCCAGCCGGCCACCCTGCAGGCGCATGCCTACGCGCAGGGTCTGGACATCCACCTCGGGCCGGGCCAGGAGCAGCATCTCCCGCACGAGGCCTGGCATGTGGTGCAGCAGGCGCAGGGGCGGGTGCGCGCCACGGTGCAGAGGAAGGGCGGCGTCGGGATCAATGACGATGCGGCGCTGGAGCGGGAGGCGGATGTGATGGGGTGCCGCCTGGCGTCCATGCACGGCGCGAGCCCCCACGCCCAAGCCAGGCGCCCGCTGCCGCCCGCGCCGTGGTCCCCGATTCAGCGCAAGGTGGCGGTCGTCGCCGCGCCGAGCGCCTCGAACGTCTTGGTCACCGCCAAGGGGCCCATCGAGGACTTCAAGGACGGGGAGCCTGCCGGCTCCATCGGCTGGAATGGGGTGAAGGCCTACCAGGCCCAGTACACCATCCTCGACGAGGGCAACAAGGCCAAGAAGCCCATCATCGTCAAGTCCGAAGCCTTCCCCAACGAATACAGCGGCGCGCATGCCGGGCATGTGCTGGCCCTGTCCCTCGGCGGCACGGGCAGCCAGGACAACGTGTTTGCCCAGGACGCCGGTGTCAACACCAAGGCCTATTCCGTCTTCGAAGGCGCCTTTCGCGCTCGCCTGGATCTCATCAGGAAGAACAAGGCTTCCGCAGGCACCGACTGGCTGGAAAGCTACGACATCGCGGGTGACACGGAATCGTCCTACGTGGGCGAGAAGGCCACCTATATCCCCGACCCCCACAGCCGCTACGTCGTCGACTTCAAGGCCATTCTGTCGGGGACCAGCATCAGCAACGGTCCCCTGATCGACAAGACGCCCGCGCTCAACGTCAACGAGCTGATCGATCCCACCACCGGCGATCTCGCCTTCGACGCCGACATCTACGAGAAGGCCATGGCCAGCAAGCGCAAGGAAACCGAGAAGATCCTGGCCAGCGGAAAGCAGTCCAGTCAGTCGTCCACCGCCGGCAAGAAGGTCGTCTTCCATTCCACCGACTTCACGCACTACCAGCCCCCCGGCACAGGTACGAGTTCTCATTCGAAGAAGCGCAAAGCCCCGCCGGGCACATCCACCGCCTATGGCGCAGGCACCCGCTTGCCCACGGGTTCGTCCCTGCCGCAACCGGGCGCATCTGGCAGCCATGGCAAGGGTCAGGCCTCCAGCAGTTCGACATCCTCCACACAAGGTCCGGGCCGGCCCATCGGTCTGCCACTCGTGCCAGGCCACCCAGTGAGCACCCCGTCGTACCAGCCCCAGACCCACCCTACCCACCAGCCCCAGCCGTACCCGTCGTTCCAGCCGCAGCCTTACCCCACCCACCAACCCCAGCTGTACCCGTCGTTCCAGCCACAGCCCTACCCCACCCACCAACCCCAGCTGTACCCGTCGTTCCAGCCACAGCCCTACCCCACCCACCAACCCCAGCTGTACTCGTCGTTCCAGCCACAGCCCTACCCCACCCACCAGCCCCAGCTGTACTCGTCGTTCCAGCCACAGCCCTACCCCACCCACCAGCCCCAGCCGTACCCGTCGTCCACCACGCCGCACGATTCACACGGCGATGTGTCTGGCCGCCCCCCCTCGCAGCCCAGCAGGTTGCCGTTGCAGCAAGGCATGCCCATGAGCTCGACAACGGCGCTCCCCCTGCGCCCGAGGCCGCCCCTGCTGCCAACCCTTCCAGGGGCATCCTCCGGCCAGTCCCCGCCCTCCAGCCTGCAGACCTCGCAGGGAACTCCGCGTGATGGACGGCCTGGCGGTTCGGTGCCCCCCAGCCATCTGCCGAGCTTCGCCGCAGTGCCCCTGCAGGGCGGCACGGGAGGTGGATCCGTCCAGGTTTCGCCGGGGACATTCAGCCCGCAGGGCGTGCCCTTCTCACTCGGGAGCCTGACGGGCCTGCTTCACCTGCCCACGCAGTCCCCCTCCCAGGCCCACCACACCTCCACTACCGGCACCGCGCCGTTCGCCGACCCCAGCGACGACGACACGGGCGGGATGGAGCCTTTGCTGAAAAAGCCGAAGAAGTAGCCGGGCGCATCGCTGTATCCGCTGCTGCACTGATACACACCCTGGTCCGCACACCCGTCCTTGTCCCTTGGTGCGCTGCCGGCTGGCCCCTAGGCTGAAGCCCTCCTTGCTCCAGACGCACGCCACGCCATGTCCGAACTCCTCCCCCTCATGAGCTACTGCCTGCTCATGTCCGGCACCCCCGGTCCCAACAACGTGATGCTCACAACCTCCGGGGCGCACTTCGGGTACCGCGCCACGCTCCCGCAGATTCTCGGCATCCTGATGGGCGGCTTCGTGCTGACGATGGCGTGCTGCCTGGGCCTCGGGCAGCTCTTTCTGGCCTGGCCGCTGGCCCAGCAGGGGCTGCGCATCGGCGGCGCGCTGTACCTGCTGTACCTCGCCTGGAAGCTCAGCGGCTCGACGCTGGCACAGGCCGGCGCGCTGCCGCGGCCCCTGGGCTTCCGGCACGGGGCGCTGTTCCAGTTCGTGAATCCGAAGAACTGGATCAAGGCCGTGACGCTGGCCTCGGTGTTCATGCCGGCCGGCCTGCCGCCGCTGTCGGCCGCCCTGCTCGTCGCCCTGGTCAGCACGCTGATGGGCTTTCCGGCCATCTCGATGTGGGCGCTGTTCGGCGTGGCCATCCGCCGGCTGCTGGAGCGCCCGGCCGTGATGCGCGGCTTCAACCTCGTCATGGCCGGATCGCTGGCCGTGCTGGCGTTCAGCTTTCTCCGCTAAGCTCGCCGCGTGATCCCGCTCAACCGCCACGCCACCCAGCCTCTGGCCGACCAGATCGAGTCCGGCCTGGCCGGCCTGATCGAACGCCGCCAGCTCCCGCCGGGCGCCCGCCTGCCCTCGATCCGCGCCCTTGCCACGCAGCTCGCCGTCAGCCCCAACACCGTGGTGCTGGCCTACGACCGGCTGGCCTCGGCGGGGCGCATCGAGTCCCGCGGGACGGCCGGCTACTACGTCTGCGAGGCGCCCCTGATGGAGCGCGACGAGGCCTGGCTGGAGGCCGGCGATGCGCTGGAGGGCGTGTGGCTGGCGCAGCAGGCCAACGACCAGCGCCCCGGCGTGCTGCTGGCCAGCAGCGGGGCCCTGCCCCCGGCCTGGCTGGAGGACGCGATTCCCGCCGCGGCCGTGCAGCGCGGCCTGGCGCGCTCGAGCGCCGGCATGGCCTCGCGCTGCCCGCCGCAGGGCCTGCCCGAGCTGCGCGAACGCATCGCCCTGCTGCTGCGAGGCCAGGGCATCGCGGTGGACGCCCACCGGCTGATGACCTGCTACGGCGGCACCCACGCGATCGACCTCATCTGCCGCAGTTTCCTGCGCGCGGGCGACACGGTGCTGGTGGAGGACCCGGGCTACTTCCTGATGTTCGACCGGCTGCGCCAGGAGGGCGTGACGCCCATCGCCATCCGCCGCCGCCCGGACGGACTGGACCTCGACCAGCTGGAGGCCGCCTGCCGCGAGCACCGCCCGCGCCTGCTCTTCCTCCAGCCGGTGCTGCACAGCCCCACGGGCTGGGGCAGCAGCCCGGCCAATCTGTACCGCCTGCTCGTGCTGGCGCGGCAGTACGGCGTGCTGATCGCCGAGGACGACGTGCACGGCCACTTCCACCCGGGCGCCTCGGGCACCTCAGGCCCGCCCAGCCGCCTCGCGGCGCTCGCGGGCCTGGAAGGCGTCATCTACTACTCCAGCTTCTGCAAGGTCATGAGCCCGGCCCTGCGCATGGGCTACATCGCCGCGGAGCCGGCGCTGCTCAAGCCGCTGCTGCGCGCCAAGATCTGCTCCGTGCTCAGCAGTGCGGCGCTCAACGAGTACGTGCTGCTGGAGGTGCTGATGGCCGGGCGCCTGCGCAAGCACCTGGACCGCCTGCAGCGCCGGCTGCTGCAGGCGCGCATGCAGGCGGGCCGTCTGCTGGACGAGGCGGGCCTGCGGCTGGACCACCCCGGCGAGGGCGGCCTCTTCCTGTGGGCCTCGGTGCCCGAGGGCGTGGACGTGGACGAGCTGGTGCAGGACGCCTGGCGCAACAAGATCCTGCTGGTGCCGGGCGCGACGTTCTCGGCGCTCAAGACGCCCGATCCGCACATCCGCTTCAATGTGGCCTTCAGCCAGCAGGCCCGGCTGGGCGACTACCTGCGCAGCCGGCTGCAGGCGCTCAGCGGCGTGCAGGACGTGCTGCAGCGCGCGGCGCAGCGTTCCTGATGCCGCCGGCGGCCCGCGCGCTCAGCCCTTGAGCAGGTCAGGCAAGACCTGACCCTTCTCGGCCGCCCATTGCTCGAGCAAGGGCAGCAGCGGGCCCAGGCGCTCGTCCACGGCGTCGCGCACCGTGTCCACCAGCACCTGCGTCTGGCGCTCGATCTCGATGTGCAGCGGCGCACCGACGCCCTTCTCGCCGAAGGTGGTCATGCGCAGGGTCTCGGGGATGAGCCAGACCTCGAACCAGCCCGAGCCGTCGCGCTCGCGGCCGGCCTCGGCCACGGTGAGGCTGGCGCCGTTCACCGCGATGTAGCCCTTGGGGAAGATGTAGCGCATCCAGGGCGCGGGCACGCCGATGCGGATGACGTGGTTGTTCTCCGGCTGGCGGATGGCCTCGACCGTCGCCATGAAGTCCACATGGCCCGAGAGCGGGTGGCCGCCGATCTCGGCGTTCTCCTTTGCGGCGCGCTCCACATTGAGGCGGCTGCCCACCTGCAGCGCCCCGAGCGTGGTGAGGTTCAGGCTCTGCTGCATGACGTCGAAGTCGGCCCGATCGCCCGCGTGCAGGGCGACGACGGTCAGGCAGACGCCGTCGGAGGCGACGCTGGCGCCGATCTCCAGCCCCTCGCAGAAGCCCGGCGGGAACTGCAGGGTGAAGCTGCGCAGGCCGGGACGGTCCTGCAAAGCGGCCACCTGGGCCACGCCTTGAACAATGCCTGTGAACATCGGGAACGCTCGAAATGCAGGCACCGCCCGGAGGCGGTGCGTGGGGTCAAAGAGGCCTTGAGCTTACCAGCTGACCTCGCGGTCCGGCGTCGCGCCGATCTTGTGGATGGAGAGGTCGGCGCCCTCGAACTCCTCCTCCTGGCTCAGGCGCAGGCCCACGAAGCGCTTGAGCAGGCCGTAGACCACGAAGCCGCCCGCGAGCGCCCAGGTCACGCCCATCAGCGTGCCGATCAGCTGGGACCAGAAGCTCACGCCGCCGATGCCGCCGCCGGCCTGCGTCCCGAAGATGCCGCAGGCGATGCCGCCCCAGGCGCCGCACAGGCCGTGCAGGGGCCAGACGCCGAGGACGTCGTCGATCTTCCAGCGGTTCTGGGTGAGCGTGAACATCTTGACGAAGATGAAGCCCGCCACGCCGCCGGTGATCAGCGCGCCGTGCGGGTGCATGACGTCCGAGCCGGCGCACACGGCCACCAGGCCGGCGAGCGGGCCGTTGTAGGCGAAGCCGGGGTCGTTGCGACCCATCAGCACCGCCACCAGCGTGCCGCCCACCATGGCCATGAGCGAGTTGACGGCGACGAGGCCGGAGATCTTGTCCAGCGTCTGCGCGCTCATCACGTTGAAGCCGAACCAGCCCACGGCCAGCACCCAGGCACCCAGCGCAAGAAAGGGGATGCTGGAGGGCGGGTGCGCGCTGATGGCGCCGTCCTTGCGGTAGCGGTTCATGCGCGGCCCGAGCAGGACGACCGCGCCGAGGGCGATCCAGCCCCCCACGGCATGCACGACGACGGAGCCGGCGAAGTCATGGAACTCGGCGCCGAACTGCGCCTTGAGCCAGCCCTGGAAGCCCAGCGCCTGGTTCCAGGCCACGGCCTCGAAGGCGGGGTAGACCAGGCCCACGATGACCGCCGTGGCCATCAGCTGCGGGCCGAAGCGCGCGCGCTCGGCAATCCCGCCCGAGATGATGGCGGGGATGGCCGCCGCGAAGGTCAGCAGGAAGAAGAACTTGACCAGCTCGTAGCCATTCTTCGCGGCCAGGGCCTCCGCCCCGGTGAAGAAATGGACGCCGTAGGCCACGGTGTAGCCCACCAGGAAGTAGGCGATGGTGGAGACGGCGAAGTCCACCAGGATCTTGACCAGGGCGTTGACCTGGTTCTTCTTGCGCACCGTGCCCAGCTCGAGGAAGGCGAAGCCGGCGTGCATGGCCAGCACCATGATGGCGCCGAGCAGGATGAACAGCGCGTCGGCACTTTGCTTGAGGGTCTCCATGAGCGTCCTTGGGGCGTTGCGGGAAGCCGGGCCCGCACCAGCGCAGACCACCGCGCACCAGGAACGCAAGAAGAATGCCCACATTGGGGCGCTGGAGATGCGCCCTGCAGGCACCGAATCGGTGCATCGCGCAGCGGCGCCCGCCCCACCTTGGCGCACGTCACACGGACGCGCACCAAGTGCGCACAGCGGTTCACGGCCGCTGCAGGGCCTCGAACTGCTCCGGCTTGAAGCCCAGGCTGAGGCGCCCATTGCCCCAGTCCACCAGCGGGCGCTTGATCACGCTCGGCTGAGCCTGCATGAGCGCCTGCGCGGACGCGGCGTCCACCACGGCGGCACGCACGGCCTCGTCCAGCTTGCGCCAGGTCGTGCCGCTGCGGTTGATCAGCGGCTCCCAGCCCAGGGCGGCCTGCCACTGCGGGAGCGACGCCTGCGGCACGCCCGCCTTCTTGTAATCGTGGAACTCGTAGGGCAGCCCCTGCGCGTCCAGCCAGCTGCGGGCCTTCTTGACCGTGTCGCAATTGGGAATGCCGTAGACCTTGATCATCTGATCCTCTCTTGAACGTATGCCGAGCCGGGGCCGCTCGCAGGGCAGCGGCTACCATCCACCCATGATTCCCTGGCTGGCCCCCGATTCCCTGGATTTTCCCCCGGTCCGGCAGGCACTCGGCGCGAATTCCGAAGCCCCGGGCCTGCTCGCCGCCGGCGGGGACCTCTCGCCCGCGCGGCTGCGGGCCGCCTACGCCCGGGGGATCTTCCCCTGGTACGGCCAGGGCCAGCCCATCCTCTGGTGGAGCCCGGACCCGCGCATGGTGCTGCAGACGCGGCACTTCAAGCTCGCCCGCTCGCTGCGCAAGACACTGCAGCGCTTCCGCCAGACGCCCGGTTGCGAGATCCGCGTGGACAGCGCCACGCCCGAGGTCATCGCAGCCTGCGCGGGCAGCCCCCGCGAAGGGCAGAGCGGCACCTGGATCCTCCCCGAGATGCAGGCGGCCTACCGGGCCCTGGCGCGCGCCGGCGTGGTGCACAGCGTCGAGACCTGGATCGATGGCGAACTGGCCGGCGGCCTGTATGGCGTCAACCTCGGCCGCATGTTCTTCGGCGAGTCCATGTTCATGCGCCGCACCGACGCCTCCAAGATCGCGCTCGCCGCCCTGGTGTGCCTGTGCCGCCGCCATGACATCCCCTGGATCGACTGCCAGCAGAACACGCGCCATCTGAGCTCCCTCGGGGCCTTCGAGGTCCCCCGCGAGGCCTTCGAGGCCCATCTGCAGGCGAGGGTTGCTGAGGAGGCCCCGCGCGATTGGGCCTATCATCCGAGCCTCTGGGACCTGCTGGATCCGCCAGCGGCGCCCCCTGACCACCGCCCGCCTGACCGGCCTGACGCCCCTTAGCCCCTGCCGCCACCGTGACGCATCCCAAGGAACTTCCGCTGGCCGAGCTGCAGTTCTACGCGACGGCACCCTATCCCTGCAGCTACCTGCCGCAGCGCATGGCGCGCTCGCAGGTCGCGACGCCCAGCCACCTGATCCACGCCGACGCCTACTCCGGCCTCGTCGAGGCCGGCTTCCGCCGCAGCGGCATGTTCACCTACCGGCCCTTTTGCGAAGGCTGCCAGGCCTGCGTGCCCATGCGCATTCCCGTGGCGGACTTCAAGCCCTCGCGCAGCCAGCGCCGCGCCTGGCAGCAGCACCAGGGCCTGCAGGCCCGCGTGATGCGCCTCGGCTTCTCGGAGGAGCACTACCAGCTCTACCTGCGCTACCAGGCCGGCCGGCACAGCGGTGGCGGCATGGACCACGACAGCGTCGACCAGTACTCGCAGTTCCTGCTGCAGTCCCGCATTAACTCCCGCCTCGTGGAGTTCCGCGAGCCCCGGCCCGACGGCAGTGCCGTGCTGAAGATGGTCTCCATCCTCGACATCCTCACGGACGGCCTCTCGGCGGTCTACACCTTCTACGAACCCGAGCCCGACACCAGCTACGGCACCTACAACGTGCTGTGGCAGGTGGAGCAGGCGCGGCAGCTGCAGCTCTCCTACCTCTACCTCGGCTACTGGATCGCCGAGAGCCCCAAGATGGCCTACAAGGCGCGCTTCCTGCCGCATGAGCTGCTGGAGCGGGGGCGGTGGGCGCGGGTGGCGCGCAAAGGCTGACGCCCGAATCCTCCTGCCACGCCATACCGGCCGCTGACCTGCAGCGTCAGGCCACCTCCCCCCCGCCTAGAATCCACGCGCCGCGCTTGAGGCGCGGGATACACAACGCAAATCGGGAGGAACACATGAATGCACATGGCCGCTGGGCCGCCAGTCTGGGCGCCCTCGTCTTGATCGGATGCGGCGGAGGGGGCGGCAGCGGCCCCAGCGCGCCCGCACCGCAGGCCAGCTACACGACGCCCCAGCCCTACACGCAGCACCAGGCCATCGCCGCCCTGGCACCCGCGCTGGTGGGGACGGCGACCCAGTTCAGCGTGACGCCCGCGCTGCCCGCCGGACTGACGCTGGATGCCACCACCGGCGCCATCGCCGGCACCCCGACGGCCTTCTCGCGGGACACCGACTACGCCATCACGGTCACCGGCCCCGGGGGCTCGACGACCACGCATGTCCATCTCGTGGTCCAGCCGCTGGTCCCCGTCTCGCGGCTCGTGGCGGCGGGCACCACGGTCCATCCCGTGGTGATGCTCGATGCCGACGCCCTGGGCCTCAGCGGGAATCTCTACGCCCAGGTCACCGATGCGGGCGGGCTGTTCAGCGGGCGGGTCACGGTCACCACGACCGGCAGCCGCCACGCGCTGGAACTGTCCACGCTCGACACCGCCAGCGTGGGGCCGCACACGGGCCAGGCGACCATCAGCCTGTGCCGCGACACCACCTGCACATCGCTCCAGCCGATGCCGAAGGTGCTGGTGAAGTACGACTTCAACGTCGCCGCCGCCGACAGCGCGTGGCCGGGCAATCATCTGACACCGCTGACCGCCGTGCCCGGGGCGCCCGAATGGTCGACCTTCCAGGGCAACGCCGCCCACACCGGCTATGTGCCCGTGACGCTCGATCCCAACCAGGCCAGCACACGCTGGAAGATCTCGGTTCCGGCGTTCTCCTACTACAACGGCCGCTTCAACCTGGCCACCGTCACCACCGAGGGCGGCCGGCTCTTCAGCGCCGGCAACATGGCCGTCACGGCGCGCAGCGAGCATGACGGCTCGACGCTCTGGACCTACAGTTTCAGCGGTCTGCAGAACCCGTCGGCGAACCCGCCCGCCGTGAAGGACGGCATCGTCTACGTGGCCGCGGGGCAGCAGTCGTCCACCACGATGTTTGGCTTCGACGCACGCGACGGCACGGTGCGCTTCCGCACGGGGATGTCGTCGCAGTGGGAGAACTATCTCGCTCCCACCGTCGGACCATCGGGCGTCTACACCAACGCCGGCAGCTATGGCGGCTTGTACGCCTTCGACGCCCAGGGCACGAACCTGTTCTTCAGCACCACGGCACAGCAGTCCACCTGGACCCCGGCCGTGGACGCCCGCGCGGTCTACGCCTACACCGGCAACGCACTGCGCGTCTTCCATCCCCTCACCGGCGCGCTGCAGGCGGAGATCAACGACCCGACGTTCACGAACTACATCTACGAGATCGGCGGTTCCGCCGTGCTGGGGGGGCCCGACTCCGCCTTCGGGGCGGCCTACGGCAACAGCTTCCTGAACAGCGGCAGCATCGGCAACTCCCTGGTGCACTTCAACCTGCAGACCCGCAGCGTCGACTGGACGATCCGGGGCGTCTACCCCTCGACACCCGCCTACGATGCCGGCGTGGTCTACATCGCCAACAACCGGCCGCTGCGGCTGGAGGCACGGGCGGAGGCTGACGGTGCGCTGCAATGGTCGTGGACGCCGCAATCGTCCAGCGACACCGAGTTCGTGAGCGAGGTGCTCCTCACGCAGAACGCGGTGATCGTGAGCACCAACCAGTCGACCTACGCGATCGACCGCAGCACGAAGCGCCCCATGTGGAGCTATCCGGCGGCCGGCAAGCTCGCGCTGTCCGCCCACGGCATCCTCTACATCGTCGGCAACACCAACTTCGGGTCGTCCACCACGACCATCACGGCCCTCAACCTGCACTGAGGCCGCGCCCCGTGAAGGCCCGGGCCGGGTCCGCCACCGGCCGGCCCCGGCGCCTCACGGCCTGCCGCCCCCTCCCGACAAACCCCTAGCCCTGCGGGTCGGTGGACGGGCTGGACGCTGACCACGCCGCCGGCTCCCCTGTGCGGTCTCCGCATCTGGTCTCATATTGGTCATCAACCTTACACGGGGTTACGGCAGACCTAGGTGTTTGTATCAATGTTTTTGCATAAAGTGGTATCTAAAGTGCATACCACTACGAGACTACTGGTGGTACTGGTCTGGTAGCTGCGGACGGGTCGTGTTGTTGAGCGCCCCGTCTTCCTCGGGCGCGAGAGACGCCCAGCGCAAGATCGGCAGCGCACGTTGAACGCAGGAGACCCGTTCATGTTTGCAAGCGCAGTACCTCATGGCGTCCAGGCCATGGCATCCCCTTCCCGCGGCCCTGTCCGCACCACGTCCCTCTTGAGGACCTCTCTTGCGGCGCTGCCGCTCATCCTGGCGGCAGGCCATGCGCAGGCCGTCAACTGCACCGGCATGGCCGTGTGGAACAGCGCCACCGCCTACACCTCCGGCCAGCAGGCGCAGGAATCCGGCAAGGCCTACAGCGCCAACTGGTGGACGCAGGGCCAGTCGCCCGCCGCCAACTCCGGCGCCTGGGCCGTCTGGAAGCCGCTGGGCGCCTGCGATGGCGGCGGTGGCGGCGGCACGGACCCCGCCAACAAGCCGCCCGTCGCGGCCTTCACCGGGACCGTGGACCGCCTGAGCGTCTCGCTGGATGGCAGCACGTCCACCGACCCAGACGGGCAGATCAGCGCCTACCAATGGACCTTCGGGGACGGCAGCAGCGCCACGGGCGCCAAGGTCACCCATGCCTACGCGGCGTCGGGCACCTACGCTGTCGGTCTCACCGTCACCGACAACAAGGGCGCGACGAACGCCAAGTCGCAGTCCTTCACGCTGGCCGTCGTCGTCAAGGATCCGGCCACCGGCAAGTACGTGCTGAAGCAGCCGGACGTGCTGGCCACCGAGGCCAGCCTCACGAACACCGCCCTCTTCCGCGCCGTCAAGGCCTCCATCGCCACGCGGAGCAACGCCGTGGTGACGGCCGTCGCGCCCGGCCTGGCGGGCAATCCGGAGAACGTGAAGCGCGTCGAGAAGCTCCTGCCCGCGAGCCAGTGGGAGTACCTCTTCCCGCTGCGCGACAAGTCCTACACCTACACCGGGCTGCTGCAGGCCATCGCCAAGTTCTCGGGCGTGTGCATGACCTACACCGATGGGCGGGACTCCGACGCCATCTGCCGCAAGAGCCTCGCGACCATGTTCGCGCACTTCACGCAGGAGACGGGTGCGCACGACCCCAACAGCCCGACGCCGCAATGGCGCCAGGCGCTGTACTTCGTGCGGGAGGCCGGCTGCAGCGAGTCCACCTACGGCTGCCCCTACAACAACGAATGCCTGCCCACCACCTGGCAGGGCCAGACCTGGCCCTGCGGCAAGGACGCCCAGGGACGCTACAAGCAGTACTTCGGCCGTGGCGCGAAGCAGCTCTCGTACAACTACAACTACGGCCCCTTCTCCGACGCCATGTTCGGGGACGTCAAGGTCCTGCTCAACAACCCGGAGCAGGTGGCCGACACCTGGCTGAACCTGGCCTCGGCCGTGTTCTTCTTCGTCTACCCGGCCTCGCCCAAGCCCAGCATGCTGCATGTGGTGGATGGCACCTGGAAGCCCAACGCGGTCGACACGGCCGCCGGCATCAAGCCGGGCTTCGGTGCCACGACCAACATCATCAACGGCGGCATCGAGTGCGGCCAGGGCTACGAGAAGCCGCAATCCGTCAACCGCATCGCCTACTACCGTGAGCATGCGGCGGCCCTGGGCGTCCCCATCCCCTCCACCGAGGAACTGGGCTGCGCCAACCAGAAGTCCTTCGCCGTCGGCGGTGCCGGCGCGCTGGACATCTACTGGGACCAGGACTGGTCCTACCACGCGGAAATGCCCGAGGGCAAAGCCTTCGCCTGCAAGCTGGTCGGCTACCAGACCGCGTACTTCTCCCTGAAGGCCGGGGACTACCAGCGCTGCGTCGAGAAGTACTTCGACGTCATCGTGAAGCCCTGAGCACCCCAAGAAGAACCGTCCCCGGGATCCTCTCTCCCTGACCTTTGCTCCCGACTGCCGGACCCAGGCCCTGCGCCTGCGGTCCCGGCTTCGTGCACCCTTTTCACGAACCCTCAAGGAATCGCCATGCATCAACGCACGGTCCTGGCGCTGCTGATCGGCAGCAGCGTCCTCCCCGCCTTCGCCTACAACTGCACCGGTGTGCAGACGTGGAACGCCGCGACCGCCTACACGGGCGGCGCCGTCGTCCAGCAATCCAGCCAGGCCTACCAGGCCAAGTGGTGGACCCAGAACGAGAGCCCCGCGCTCAAGTCGGGCCAGTGGGACGTCTGGAAGCAGCTCGGCGCCTGCGATGGCACCGTCAACCAGCCGCCCGTGGCGAGCTTCACGAGCAGCGCCAGCGGCCTCGTGCTGAGCGTCAACGGCAGTGGCTCGAGCGACCCCGACGGCAGCGTCGCCAGCTACGCCTGGACCTTCGGCGACGGCAGCAGCGCCACCGGCGCCACCGCCAGCCGCACCTATGCCGCCGCCGGCACCTACACCGTCACGCTGACCGTCACCGACAACAAGGGCGCGACGAACAGCAAGAGCCAGTCCGTGACCGTCACCAGCGGCACGGTGAACCAGCCGCCCGTGGCGAGCTTCACGAGCAGCGCCAGCGGCCTCGTGCTGAGCGTCAACGGCAGCGGCTCGAGCGACCCCGACGGCAACGTCGCCAGCTACGCCTGGACCTTCGGCGACGGCAGCAGCGCCACCGGTGCCACCGCCAGCCGCACCTATGCCGCCGCCGGCACGTACACCGTCACGCTGACCGTCACCGACAACAAGGGCGCGACGAACAGCAAGAGCCAGTCCGTGACCGTCACCAGCGGCACCGTCAACAAGCCGCCCGTGGTCGCCCTGAGCGCACCGACGGACGGCAGCAGCGCCAATGACGGGGCCGTGGTCACGGTCTCGGCCACCGCCTCCGATCCGGACGGCAGCGTCGCCAAGGTCGCGTTCTACGACAACGGCGTGCTGATCGCCGAGGACACGAGCGCGCCCTTCAGCATCAGCTGGACGGCCCGCGCCGGCGTGCATGACCTCACGGCCCGCGCCACGGACGACAAGGGCGCCACGACCGACAGCACCGCCGCGCGCGTCACGGTGAACGGCAGCGCCACGGGCGACGAGAAGTGCCGTCCGGAAGGCCTCTACACCACGCCCGGCACCAAGCCCGCCTACTGCAAGGTCTATGACGACCAGGGCCGCGAGCTGATGGGCGCCGACAAGCCGCGCCGCATCATCGGCTACTTCACCAGCTGGCGCACCGGCAAGGACGGCACGCCCGCCTACCTGGCCAGCAACATCCCCTGGGGCCAGCTGACCCACATCAACTACGCCTTCGCCCATATCGACGGCGCCAACAAGCTCTCGGTGGGCAACACCGCCGACGCGAACAACGCCGCCACCGGCATGACCTGGCCCGGCGTGGCCGGCGCGGAGATGGACACGACGCTGTCCTACAAGGGCCACTTCAACCTGCTGAGCAAGTTCAAGAAGCAGTACCCCAAGGTCAAGACGCTCGTCTCCGTGGGCGGCTGGGCCGAGACCGGCGGCTACTTCGACGACAGCGGCAAGCGCGTGGCCAGCGGCGGCTTCTACACGATGACCACCAACGCCGACGGCAGCGCCAACACCGCCGGCATCAACACCTTCGCGGACTCGGCCGTGGCCTTCCTGCGCCAGTACGGCTTCGACGGCGTGGACATCGACTACGAGTACGCCACGAGCATGAAGGACGCCGGCAACCCCGAAGACTTCACCATCAGCAACGCCCGCCGGGCCGCGCTGATGAAGAACTTCGTGACGCTGATGCAGACGCTGCGCGCCAAGCTCGACGCCGCCGGCCAGACGGATGCCCGCCACTACATGCTCACCGTCGCGGCGCCGGCCTCCGGCTACCTGCTGCGCGGCATGGAGACGTACCAGGTCACCAAGTACCTGGACTACGTCAACATCATGAGCTATGACCTGCACGGCGCCTGGAACCAGTTCGTCGGCCCCAACGCCGCGCTCTTCGACGACGGCAAGGACAGCGAGCTCACCGCCTGGAGCTACTACACGGCCTCGCAGTACGGCCGCATCGGCTACCTCAACACCGACTGGGCCTACCACTACTTCCGCGGCGCGATGCCGGCGGGCCGCATCAACATCGGCGTGCCCTACTACACCCGCGGCTGGAAGGACGTGACGGGCGGCACCAACGGCCTGTGGGGCTCCGCGGCCCAGACCGACCAGACCAAGTGCCCCCCGGGCACGGGCGGCGGCACGGTGCAGAAGTGCGGCGCCGGCGCCATCGGCCTGGACAACCTCTGGCATGACCTCGACGTCTCCAGCAAGGAAGTGCCGGCCGGCTCCAACCCGCTGTGGCACACGATGAACCTGGCCGCCGGCAAGAGCGGCAGCTACATCGGCGCCTACGGCCTGAACCCGGCCACCAACCCGCAGGACCAGTTCGTCGGCAGCTACACCCGCTTCTACGACGGCACGCTCGTGGCGCCGTGGCTGTGGAACGCCACCAAGAAGGTCTTCCTGTCCATCGAGGACGAGCAGTCCCTCGGCGTGAAGGCGCAGTACGTGGCGGACCGCGGCATCGGCGGCGTGATGTTCTGGGAGCTGGCGGGCGACTACGCCTACGACAGCGCAAAGGCCGAGTACGGCATGGGCAGCACGCTGACCACGCTGCTGTACAACAAGTTCAAGACGGCCTCGCCCTACGGCAACCGCCTGACCTCGGCCGCCATGCCCGCGGAGGCGATCGACGTGCAGTTCAGCATCGGCGGCTTCGCGCTGGGGGATGCCAACTACCCGATCAACCCGACGCTCACGATCACCAACAAGAGCAGCCAGACCCTGCCCGGCGGCACGGACTTCAGCTTCGACATCCCGACGGCCATCCCGGCCTCGCTGACGGACCAGAGCGGCTTCGGCCTCAAGGTCGTCAGCGACGGCTCGAACGCCGCGGGCCACAACGTCGGCGGGCTGAAGAACGAGTTCCACCGTGCGGCCTTCAAGCTGCCCACCTGGCAGACGCTCGCCCCGGGCGCCAGCGTGGCGATCAAGCTGAACTACTACCTGCCCATGCCCACGCCCAGCAACTGGATCGTGAGCTTCGGCGGCAAGAGCTACGCCCTGCAGCAGGAAGCGCGGCGCGGCACCACCCACGTTTCCGTCACCGCCCTCAAGGCCGCCAGCAGTCGCGGTCGGGCTCAACAGCCCTGACCGGGGCATCCCAGGGATCCTGAAACACGGGCCTGCCGCCCTGCCCTCATGGCAGCAGGCCCTCCCCTCGACCTCACCTCTCCTTCACACATGAAACACCTTCCCACGCTCATCGCCCTGGCTGCCGGCCTCGCCGCCGGCAGTGCCCAGGCCTACAACTGCACTGGCGTGCAGACCTGGAACGCCGCCACCGCCTACACCGGCGGCGCCGTGGTCCAGCAGAGTTCGCAGGCCTACCAGGCCAAGTGGTGGACCCAGAATGAAAGCCCCGCGCTGAAGTCCGGCCAGTGGGACGTCTGGAAGCAGCTCGGCGCCTGCGACGGCGGCAACACCGACACCACGCCGCCCTCCGTGCCCGGCAGCCTGGCCGCCAGCGGCATCACGGCCAGCAGCCTCACGCTGACCTGGGCCGCCTCGACCGACGCCGGCAGCGGCGTGGCCGGCTACGACGTCTACCGCAACGGCACGCTCGTGGGCTCGCCCACCGGCACCAGCTACGCGGACACCGGCCTCGCCGCCAACACCACGTACAGCTACACCGTCCGCGCCCGTGACAAGGCCGGCAACGCCTCGGCCCAGAGCAGCGCCCTGAGCGCCAAGACCAGCAGCGCCGGCACCTGCGCCACCGCACCGGCCACGCCCACGGGCCTCACCGCGCCGTCCAAGTCCAGCACCGGCGTGAACCTCAGCTGGAACTCGGTGCCGGCCGCGCCGAACTGCACGGTGCAGTACCGCGTGCTGCAGGGCGCCGCCCAGGCCGCGCAAGGCGCCGCCACCACCGCCAGCATCAATGGCCTGACCCCGGACACGGACTACAGCTTCAGCGTCCAGGCCGTGAACGAGGCCGGCGCCTCGCCCGCCTCGCCCGCTCTGACCGTGCACACGGACAAGGCCACCGTCGGCGGCAAGAACGTGCTGGGCTACTTCGCGCAATGGGGCATCTACGACCGCAAGTACTTCGTCAAGAACATCGACACCAGCGGCTCCGCCCCCCTGCTCACGCACATCAACTACGCCTTCGGCAATGTGCGCAACAACAAGTGCGAGGTCGGCCTGACGGTGCCCGTGAACGAGGAGACCGGCGTGGGCGGCGACGCCTTCGCCGACTACACCAAGTCCTTCGACGCGGCCTCCAGCGTGGACGGCAAGGCGGACGCCTGGGATGCCCCGCTGCGCGGCAACTGGGGCCAGCTCAAGAAGCTCAAGGCCAAGTACCCGAAGCTCAAGGTGCTGATCTCGCTGGGCGGCTGGACGTATTCGCGCGGCTTCTCCGAGGCCGCGAAGCCCGAGAACCGCGCCGCCTTCGTCAAGAGCTGCGTGGACGCCTACATCAAGGGTGACCTGCCCTCCGTGGAGTACGCGGGTGGCACGGGTGCGGCAGCGGGCCTGTTCGATGGCATCGACATCGACTGGGAATACCCCGCCGCCTGCGGCCTGGCCTGCGGCAAGCCCGAGGACACGGCGAACTTCACCGGTCTGCTGGCCGAGTTCCGCAAGCAGCTCGACGCCATCCGCCCGGGCCTGCTGCTGTCCATCGCGGCGCCGGCCGGGGTCGACAAGATCCGCATGATCGAGCCGGACAAGTTCCATCCCTACGTGGACTTCATCAACGTCATGACGTATGACTTCCACGGCGGCTGGGAAGGCACGACGGGCTTCCACTCGCCGCTGTACGCCAACAGCAGCGACCCGGCCACCGGTGACGTGAAGTCCTACAACACCGACGCGGCGCTGCAGGCCTTCCTGAACAAGGGCGTGCCGGCCAACAAGCTGCAGATCGGCATCGGCTTCTACGGCCGCGGCTGGACGGGCGTCGCGAACGTCAACAACGGCCTCTACCAGAAGGGCACCGCCGCGCCGGGCAAGTACGAGAAGGGCATCGAGGACTACAAGATCCTCAAGGCCCTGGGCTACCCGAGCTACACGGACCCACAGAGCCGTGCCCAGTGGATCTACAACGGCACGACCTTCTGGAGCTTCGACACCCCGGCACAGATCACCGAGAAGATGAGCTACGCCAAGAACAAGGGCCTGGGCGGCGCCTTCTTCTGGGAGTTCAACGGGGATGACAGCCAGGCGACGCTGTTGAAGGCGATCAGCAACGGATTGAAGTGAGCCCCTCGCCCAGGGTCGTCGGGCTGGACGCCGACGACCCTGGGCGGTCCCCCGAGGGGACAGCAAGACGGGCGGCGTTGAGCCGCCCGTCTTGCGTTGTGGGCCGGCTTGGGAGCGGCCCGGCGCTCGGCCCCTTGGGGCTGGCGCCCCTTGCCCCCGCTCTGGGTCGCACCGCTGAACGCGGGCGAGGTCGGGGCGGTCCCCCGAGGGGACAGCAAGACGGGCGGCGTTGAGCCGCCCGTCTTGCGTTGTGGGCCGGCTTGGGAGCGGCCCGGCGCTCGGCCCCTTGGGGCTGGCGCCCCTTGCCCACGCTCTGGGTCGCACCGCTGAACGCGGGCGAGGTCGGGGCGGTCCCCCGAGGGGACAGCAAGACGGGCGGCGTTGAGCCGCCCGT
>NZ_JASVDS010000008.1 GCF_030285365.1 Roseateles subflavus
CAGGTCGGGAATCCAGTTCGCCGTGTTCATGTCGTGGGTGCGGCGGCGGTCGTCGCCGGTGTTCTTGCGCAGCTCGAGGAACTCCTCGATGTCCAGGTGCCAGGACTCCAGGTAGGCGCAGACGGCGCCCTTGCGCTTGCCACCCTGGTTCACGGCCACCGCCGTGTCGTTGACCACCTTCAGGAAAGGCACGACGCCTTGCGACTTGCCGTTGGTACCCTTGATGTGCGAGCCCAGCGCGCGCACGGGGGTCCAGTCATTGCCCAGGCCGCCGGCGAACTTGGACAGCAGCGCGTTCTCCTTGAGGGCCTCGTAGATGCCATCGAGGTCGTCGGCGACGGTCGTCAGGTAGCAGCTGGAGAGCTGCGAGCGGCGGGTGCCGGCATTGAACAGCGTCGGCGTGGAGCTCATGAAGTCGAAGCTCGACAGCACTTCATAGAACTCGATGGCGCGGGCTTCGCGGTCGATCTCGTTCAGCGCCAGGCCCATGGCCACGCGCATGAAGAAGGCCTGAGGCATCTCGATGCGCTTGCCTTCGGTGTGCAGGAAGTAGCGGTCGAACAGGGTCTGCAGGCCCAGGTAGTCGAACTGGAAGTCGCGCTCGGCCTTCAGGGCGGCGCCCAGCCTGGCCAGGTCGTACTGGCCCAGCTTCTCATCCAGCAGCTCGGCCTGGATGCCCTTCTTGATGAATTGCGGGAAGTAGTCGGCGTAGCGCGTGTGCATCTCGGCCTGGGTCACCTCCTCGCCGAGGATCTCCTTGCGGATCGTGTGCATCAGCAGGCGGGCGGTGGCCTGGCTGTAGCCCGGGTCCTTCTCGATCAGCGTGCGGGCGGCCAGGATGGAGGCCTTGTAGACCTCGTCGATGGACACGCCGTCGTACAGATTGCGCTTGGTCTCGGCCAGGATGGGCTCGTGCTTGACGTCGGCGCCGAGGTCCTCACAGGCTGAGGAGATCAAGCGCTTCAGCTCGCCCAGGTCCAGCGGTCGGTGCTCGCCGCCGTCCACCACCATCAGCTGGCTCGGAGCCTCAGAGCTTGCGGCCGAACGGGCAGCACGCTCCTGAGCGTGCTGCTCGCGGTACACGATGTAGCCGCGCGCCAGCTCGTGTTCGCCCATGCGCATGAGCTGCAGCTCCACCTGGTCTTGGATGTCCTCGATGTGGAAGTTGCCCCGGCTCTCGTCGCGCAACAGCGCCATCGTCACGAGCTCGGTAGCGCTCTGCGCCACGTCGAACATGCGCTGGCCACCGACGCCCTTGTAGACATCCAGCCAAGCCTTCTTGATCGCGGTGAGGATCTTCTCGGGGTTGAAGACGACGACGGTGCCGTCGCGCTTGATGACGCCGCGTGCAGCGGCCAGGTCAGCGTTCATGATCAGGGTTCCTTCTTGAAGATGAGCCGATCCATCGGTCATGGTTTCGGTCAGGTCATCGGCATGGGAGTTCACCTCCCCGTGGTGGATTGGCGCCCGATTCGCAAATGGCTGGGGCGATGTGCATGCTTCGCCGCCGCGCGGCCCCGTTGTTTTCTTTCGCGTACATAATATCACGCACATATAAATGGCAATGTTCTTGCAAAATGCTATATATTGCTCATAACATGCACTTGAAAGCTTTTTATTGACTCTTGCTGAAGCCGAACACACAATCCTTCCTAGAAGGCCTTGCACGATGCATGCCATGAACGACCAAAGAGACCCCAAGGCCGCGGCGAATGCGACCGCCCGCACAAGCTCGACCAACCCTGAGGTCAGCGCCAGCTTGTCCGCACTTGGCGAGCGACTCCGTCGCGCGCGCATTGCACGCGACGTGACCCTGGCTGAGATGGCGCAGCGCATGGGCGTCCAGCCGAGCACGCTCTCCCGCCTCGAACGCGGCGCGCCTGGCGCTGGCATCGAGGTCATGGCTCTGGCCCTGTGGCACATGGGCCTGCTGAGCCACCTGAACGACGTGGCCGCAGCTCACCTGGACGCCGAAGGTCAACGCCTGGCCGAACTGCGGCAGCCGTCCCGCGCTCGCGGCCGCCGGCAGCTGAAAAGTGCCGGCTGGGATGGCCTGGACAAGCTCTAACGAGGAACAGAATCGATGGCCACACGCGCTCCCTCCAAGACCCAGCAGGTCATCGTTGGCATGGCCACCGAGCATGGCGTGGTGGCCGTGGGCATCCTGCAGGTCGATCGCTCGATGACGGGCGATCGCGACACCTCATTGGGCCGCTTCAAGTACGCGCCGAGCTACCTGAAACGACCGGATGCCGTTGCCCTAGATCCGATCAAGCTTCCGCTCACCGATGGTGAGTTCCGCTTCGCCAGCATGGGCGGCCTACCCTCCGCCATCCGAGACTCCGCTCCAGACAACTGGGGGCGGCTACTGATTCGTCGCTACTTCTATGCTCGGGAGATCGAGGGCCCGCTTCACGAAGTGGACTACCTGCTGGCAGCACCCCGTGACCGGAGCGGCAATCTGCACTTTGCGACCGGCTTCAAATCGGATGGCACACCCGACTGGGACCGGCATGCCATCGAGCCGGAAGCACTGCCCGAGGCCGAAGCGCTCGCCCAGCATGTCCGGACGGTGTTGAAGGATCCAGTCGGCCAGTTCGGCAAGGCCTACCCGAAGGAGCTCGACGCACTGCTAACCGCCAGCGGCGGTGCGCGCCCGAAGGTCAACCTGGTGGCCCGCAACGGCACCTACCTCATCAAGATGGGCGCGCCTGGCCAGGACACGACGTCGAATGCACGCCTCGAAGACGCTAGCATTCGCATGGCCAAGCAGGTCGGAATCAACGTCGCCAGCGTGGGAGCCCGGCCCAATGGCGCCGAGCCCGATTTGCTGTCCGTCAGGCGCTTCGACCGCGACGGCACGCGCAAGCTGCAGATGGTCAGCGCAATGACGGTGCTGGGCGCCGACGACGACGCATACAAGCGCACCAACTGGTCATACCCGCTGCTGGCCCAGGAACTCGACCGCTGGTCCAGCGAACCAGCCAAGGACAAGGAGCAACTGTTCCGTTGTATGGTGCTGCGCGCCATGCTTTCCGATGGTGACGACCACCCGCGCAACTACGCGCTCATCAGAGACCCCAACAGCGCATCCAACCAGGGCCGCGGCGGCAGTACGCTGGGCCAGTGGCGCCTCTCTCCCATGTACGACTGCGTCGTCGGCCGCGGCGAAGGCCGCAAAGAGTCCGCCCTGGCCATGAACATCGGTCGGATGGGACGCGAGATCAGCGAGGCAAACATCCTTAGCCAGTGCAGAGCGTTCGGGCTGAGCACTGACCAGGCCGCGGCCATCATGGCCGAGATCCAGCAAGCGGTGCTCACACAGTTCCCCAGGGTGCTGCAGGAGTGCGGGGTCTCCGAGGTCGACGCACAGCTGAGCCTGCGTGCCGTGGCGCCGCTCAACGAGCGGGCCCAGGAGAGCTTCGTGCAGCGCCTGGTTGCCCGCATGGAACAGCGGCAGCAGGAAGCGACCGACGCACAGGGCGACCAGACACAGAATGCTCCGCGGGGCTGAAACTCAACAAGGATCACTCCATGACGACTCTGCTCGATCAAGACCTGGCGCCTCACCAAGCCACCGCAAGGGCGACACGCCCACAAAGCCAAGGGCGCCAATCAAGCTGGCACGATGTTCGGTCGGTCGATGTCTACAGCCGGCACAACCAGCCCGTCGCCGTCGTGGTGTGGCGTGGAGATTCGTCCGAGCCCTTCATGGCACTGAAGCGCAACGATGATGGCCGCCTCATCCACGTGAGTCCCGATGACCTCCCGACGCACGACAAGCTCGAAAGCTACGCAAGCCCGCATGTTGTGCTGACCACCCACAGTCAGGAGGTCGTGCGAAATTTCAGCCTCTATCGAGAGCATGAAGAGGTTCCCTTCCTCCACGTTGAAGGGCCTGCACATCCCGTACACCAGCACCTGTTCAACAAGCGAAGCAGCGGCATTTTCGCCAACGACTTCCGCGATCGCGACGGGCTGCCGGTTGGCGACACCTTTGGCGCCTCACTTCGGGCCTTCGTGCACGGCCGTGATGCTCGGGATTGGCCTCTTGCGCGGACTGCTCAATGGATCGCCACTTACTCGAGCGACGAGATGGCGAATCTGATGGGCCGCCCGCCGTTGGACGACGACGCATTCGATGCCTACGTCGCCAGCGAGCAGTACCAGCTGATCGAACGCGTTGCCGTGATGGAAGCCTTCCTGCTTCGAGCAGCGCGCCGCCTGCATGCCCTGGACGCCGAGCAGTCAGCCTCGATCAACGCCGACGCGGCGCTGCCCGACGTCAAGCAGAAGGCGTGGGCCTTCCTGTACGACCAGTTCGGCACCTCGACAGCAGATCTCCGCAAGTTCTTCAGCGAGACGGCCGACTTCCGCGACCAGTCTCCTCAAGAACGAGAGCGCCTGGCCGCCGTCGCTATCGCGCTGGTGGACAGCGCGCGAGATGTGACCAAGATCGAGCAGGCCGAACAGCTCAGCACCATACACACGTCGTTTGATGAAGACGAGGACATCATCGAAGATCGCCCCCAGGGCTGAGTCCTGGACAATGGCCATGAGCGACCACAACCACCCCATGAAGATCCTCGACGCCTACCGCCTCGCAGCGCAGCTGCACTCTGGTCAGCTGGACAAGGCTGGGCGGCCCTACATCGAGCACCTGTCCCGCGTCTTCCTGCGCGTCATGCACGCCGGCGGCGATCGCGACCAGCAGATCGCTGCACTCTTGCACGACACCATCGAGGATGGCAAGGCCAGCGCAGAATCACTGGCGGCCGCGGGCGTGCCTAAGGGGGCGATCGTGCTCACCCAGGTTCTGACGCGTCCTGCCGGCCAGGACTACATGGCATACCTTCGCGAGGTGCTGAAGGAGCCGAGGGCCGTCCCGGTGAAGTTGGCGGACCTCGACGACAACAGCGACCCGGACAGGCTCGCCTTACTGGATGCCGGCGACGCGGCCCGCCTGGCTAAGAAGTACCAGCGCGCCATCCAATTCCTAAATTCGGGCAGCGCCTGACCTCAAGTGGTTCGCCATGCCCATCCACCCGATCACTGTCCCGGCGCTCCGGGGAAGAGTCGACGGGCGACTCCCATACCGGCAACCACACTTCACCATGCCAGACACCCTTCACACCCTCGGCCACTTCCGCTGCACGTCCTGCGGCCACATCGCTGTGGGCATTTCACGGCAGACCGCCGAGCAGTTGGTCGAGGAGGCCAATGCATTTGCAGCGGCCACCGGCGACAAGCGTCGGCACGAAACCAGCCGGTACCTCAGCTGCCAGGGTTGCAGCGCGCCAGCGGCCGCGTTTGTTGCGGCTGATCCTGCAGAAGCTGCAGCGACCGCCGAACTGGCGTACCTGGTTGTCCCAGACGGCGCTCAAGCAGCGGATTGAGCCGGCGGAGAAAGCTTGAGCCGCGGAAAGGCATCTGGGAACTTCACTCGAGCCAAGAACGGCTCCAGAGCGCCGGCGTCGAGACGGCGATGGGCCATAAGCTGGTTCGCTAGCTCCGTCAGCACGTCGATGTTCATCTCGAAGAACTCGGCCAGCAATGCTTCCTGATCACGCTGAAGTTGGCCGAGTGCGACCTTGTTCATCATCAGCTGATCGGCACCTCGAGGTTCGCTGAAGAATACGCCCTTGACGCCATTCGCCAGGTAGACGCTGGCTGTCGCCATCCACATGCGATAGTCCGAAACGCCTCCCAGGGTCTCGCAGCCCAGCAAAGCCTTCTCCGCCGCCATGCCGGCCAGAAGCATCAGCATTCGCCACTCAGCGAAGGATCGCCGCACCAGGAGGTTCTCGCCATCGACCAGCCCCGTCACAAAGCCCAGGGAGCCGGTGTCAAGGTCCTGCCCCATCACCATCTCGAATTCGGAAGGAAGCTCCTCCAACGCCGCGTGAACCATCGCGTGCCCGGCCTCGTGGACCGCGGTGGACCGGTCGTCTAGCGCCGATGGCCTCTGGCGCTGCATCAAGCTTGCAAGTCCATCTGCACCACCGGCAAGGCGAGGGTGCAAAAGCAGGTCGCCTTGCCGAGAGGTCTGGGCGGCGTGGACCACAAAGCGCACCAGAACGAGGGCTACACCTGCAGCTGTAGCGGCAAGAGGTTCCGCTCGGGCCCACGCAATCACCGCATCTCCGAACTGGACCAGAGCCATGCAGGTCATCGCCAGAGCGGCAAATCCACGCGCGCAGGCACGGAAGAGCGCTTGGCCATCACCGATGATCGATCGCACGGAGAGCCTCAGCACGAGGACCATCACGCCGAGGTTCAACGTGTAGGTCAGGATCTTGCGCAACAGCGGCGATGCATCCGTGTTCGGCTCGATGGAGAGACCGAGCGGCACAACGGCAATGGCGACAGCAGCCCAGATCGACCAGGTGTTGTGGGAAAGCCATCTGGCGATGTGCTTGAGATACTTCATCATGATTTTTCTTCTGGCACTGCTGTAGCACACAGCAAGGCCTCGATGTCATCTGTTCGAGGTCCAGGCCTGGTTCCAGCGCTCGACCTGGCGCTTCGTCTCCCGATAGGCCTCCGAGTCCAGCTGGCCGGCCAGGACCAGCGCCTCGAGTTCACGCTGCTTGCCGGCAATGGCCTCTCGGAGCGCCTCCATCACTTGGCGCTGGGGCGGTTCGACCGGCGTTCGGCTGGCCTTTGAAATGGCATTGGCGGCAAGCAGCCGCGCGAGCACAACCTGGTTGGTCGTCAGCACGAGATCTGATCCACAGCGCGCATCTCGTCGCGCGTGACGATGACGCTCTGGATGGTGCCCGCGACTGGGATGTCCAGACAGCCGCTCCTCGACGCACGGAACACGCGGCCGGTCACGCGCATCTCATTCCACTCCTCGGGCTTCTTGCCGAGCCATTCCGCTGAATACAGGCGGAAATTCTCCGGCACAGGGGCCAGCTTCTTCAGCGCAGCGCGACCGAAGCTTGTCTCCGCAAACAGATCCGTTTCCATGAAGTGCCTCTCATGTAGCCTTGGGTTCAATTGGATTCCTTGATTCAGCGGTGCTACTGCAGGCTGCGGCTCCTATGGAAGCCCGCGACGAACTCGAGCAGGTCCTCGACGTAGGTCGGGTTGCCATCGATCGATTGCGGAGCAACTGCGATCAGGTCGATGAGAGGGACGCGCAGCGGCCGCTGGCCCTCCATCACGCGTCCCTTGGCGATTTCTTCAACGCCATCAGGCATCGGCTGGAAATCGACGTAGGGCCTGCCGTCGACCATGACAGATCTGGCCAGCGCCGGCCCGTGAAAGGCAGCCCCACGGTAGTTGGAGCTCCACTTCTCACCCCACATGAAGAACCCGGACTCGCTGCGGATCTCGAAGCCTGCAAAGGCCGCGGGGCCGTCGCCAACGCGCGAGTCGAGCAACTGAAAGCCGGGATCAGAGACGTAGACGAATTGGCAGGCACCGAGGGATAGAGAGGTCAGCATCAAGTTCAAGTTTCATGCCGAGCTGAACTGCTCGGTCGAAATCACTCTACGGGGCGCAATTTCGGAAATCAACGATGACCGACGTCAAAGGCACCAAGGTCAGGTGCCTGCAACTGACGGGTGCGAGTCGGCGTCGAAGTCTGCTTCGTCATCCTCGTACGCATGATGGGTCGTCAGATGCGCTGCAGCTTGTACCCACGCAGCCCAGGCTTCCGGCGACACACTCTCCCGGTTATGGAGCTCGACGAACTCAGCCAGCTTGGCCGCGAAAGGGTCTGCGTCGTCGAATGGCGTCAGCCTCGCTACGGTCGCCTTGGCCCGGGCCACCCAAGCCTCCCAGCTGCGCGGAACGGCATACCGCTCCAGGTTGCCGGCCCAAGTTGACGATGCGACAGCCTCACCCACCAGCGTCGCCGGCGCGATACGACCCAGTGTCTCTGCGCCGCCGACGACTCGAGCCGAGGCCTGGGCGCACTTCAGCAAGAGCTCAAGCCGGTCCCGCTCTTCCTCCAGCGGCTCCGTGGCATTGTGCTTGTCGAAGCTCTGCCGATGAGGATCCCGATGGATGGCCGCGATCTGATCGTCCAGTTCCACGCTTCGGGCTCGCATGCCAGGCCAGTCCTCCGGTGCCGGCAGCGAAAGCCATTCGCACCAAGGGCGTGACAGTCCGCGACCCTGATGGAACCGGCCGACCTGCAGCAGCTCACCCGTCACGTCGAACAGCTCCAGCCGGAACAGGGAGAATGCAGGCTCCATCTCCGGCTCGACAGTCTCTTGGTACAACTCGATGACCTGGCGCTGAGCATCCTGCAAGGTGAGCTCCGGCAGGCGGCGCCAACCACCCGTCTCGGACGCGTAATAGGCGTAGCACGGGTGCTCGTCATAGGCATTGCGCGGCACAGTGCCGGTGGCCGAGAGGCGCCCGACAAACCTGGGGCCGGCCTCGCGAAGCTGTCGGTCCGCTTCTTCCACGGCTGCCTGGTCAACAGGTAGGCCCAGGGAGCTCAAGGCGAAAGCCAGATGCCGCTCAAGCGCAGCCTGCATTCGCAGGCTTGCCAGCTGCATTCGTTGCTGCGTGGTGTCCATACGCGTCAGCGTGCCGCAGCACGGTGCTGCTGCATCAGCTGCGGCACGAGCTCGGCGCGCGTCTGCGAAGCGGCCATCGTGCCGAGCAGCAGGCCGTTCTCGCGCATCTCGCGCTGCAGGCCCAGCAGGATCACGTTCTGGACGGCCGTGAGCTGCAGCTGCTCGCGCGCGACCTCCTCGGGCGAGGCGCCGGCCATCCGGGTTTGCCAGTCCATGTTCATGTACCGGCGTGTGACCTCCAGGTTCATCAATTCGTCCTCGCTGATGCCCTTGCTTGCCCAGCTCGGCGCCTCTCGGTTCAAGTAGGCCTTGACGAAGTTGCCCTGCTGGCTTTGGATCAGCTGGTTGAGCATGGGGATCGACGAAGTGCTCGCGGTCATCATGCCGATGTTGCGACGCATCGGGTGGGTGGCCATCGACATGCGGGCGTCGTAGATGTCCTTGAGCGCCATGTATTTCTTGCCCTCGTCCGAGGCCAGCTCGCCCTTGTTCAGGTCGCGCATCTGCAGTGGCGAGCTGAGATTGCGCAGGTAGGAGTTCACGACATCGAGGTCCTTGCCATCAGGATCCAAGGTGCGGCGGATGCGCATGGCCTGGCCAGTCTTCTGGGGACCGTAGACGAGGGTCTCCGCGCGCACATCGCCATCCGCGTAGCCGCTGGTGTTCGAGGGCGAAAACCCGGCCGTCTGGCAGATGCTGGCACGCATCGCATTGCCGGAACTCGACGCAAAGGTCTCGCACGCCCCCTTGGCGGCGGAGAGTGCAGTGTTGCCCGGATCGCGCGCAGGCGCCTTGCCCGTCGACTCGTCGACGACGCGCTTCATCGAGCCGACAAGCGAGCCTCCGCCGCGGCTGCCACCGTAGCCGAGAGAGGCCGAGGACAGAATGGTGGTCCCCATCACCTCGGTCATGCCCTGCGCAGCGGCCGGCACTGAGCATGGGTCGGTGTACTGGTAGCGGCCCTCCTGCTTGGCGCGCTCGTTGCTGTGCACGACGCGGTTGACGGCATCCGCCTGCAGCTCTGCCGAGCGGCTCACCGAAGTGGCGAGCGCAGCTTCCGCGCCCTTGATGGTCATCGTGATGACCGAGTTGATTGACTGAGCTGCAGCGGTCGCTGCGCTGGTGATGGCCGTGACCAGCGTCGTGGTGGCCGCAGAAATCGCCCCCGTCACGCAGGTGTCGCACACCGCGTAGGCAGCGCTCGAAGCCATCAATAGCGTCATGACCATCGATGCGCCGACAAAGGTCTTCTTGAGCTTGAATTTCTTCATGGCACTGCCCTTACTTGCAGCTCGGGGACAGGGCGCATTGGAGGCGCTCCCAGATATCCGGCCGCGGCGCGGCGGGTTGAGGCGCGGCCCTGGGGTTTGCATTTGATCCCGAGCCAGGAATGCCGGTGATCGGCACGTTCTGGCCTGTGTTGATGACGTTGCCGCCCAGCATTCCGCCGGTGGCGTTGTTGACGGCTGAGTTGACGTCTCCGATATAGCGATTGCTGGCACCCGACACGGTGCCCTGGATCACGTTCCCAGCACTGTCGATCTGGGTCGTCACGATCTGGCAGGCCCGGGTCATCATGGCGTCCAGCAACTGCTGAAAGTCTGCCGGCGTGATGCTGGGCATGCCGGGGATCATCTTGCTGATGGCGTTCTGGATCTTCTCCAGGCAAGCCCGCGCATTCGTCGTCGCCTCCTTCGTGGAGGCCTCGCTGCCGGCGATCACACCATTGGCGGAGGACTTCCCGTTGGCGAGCGCGTTCTTGATCTGGTCGCAGGGCGACGGCGAGGGCTGGGCGAAGGCCGGGGCCACACCGGCGGCGAACACCGCCAGCATGGCGCCGGCGGCGAGCTGGCGGAAGAAGCGGCGCAGTTTGCCGAGCTGGCCCGGACTACTGACGCGGGGTTTGGCGGTCAGATCGATCATCGATGTCCTCGCTGAAACGGGCCGCCATGCTTTCGACGGCCATGAAGTTGCGCCGCGTCCAGTCGATCAGGTCAGGCAGGACACGGGTTTCGAATTGAGCATTGGCCTCGGCGCGCCGTTCCTGATGGACGTCGTCGCTGATGCCTTCCTCGGCAATCCAGTTCATGAGCTGCCGGGTGCGAGCCACATACTCGGCGCCCATCAGATCGGCCAGCCGCCGTAGAGAGCTCTGCATGTGCGTGGTGCGCAGGTCGAGACTGTCGATCCTGATATTGCCTTCGCGGGCGATCGACACCAGTTCAGGGGCCAGCATCTCGACGATCTGGGTCGCCGGCCGGTCGTAGGTGTACCGCTCGATACCAGCGCCCAGGCTGGGATGGTTCACCCAACCCAGCAGATCCCAGAGCGCCATGCGAGCGCTCAGCTCGATGCGGGCGGAGGCGATGGTGGAGTCGGTGGACTCCACATAGCGCGCAGCGCCGAGATCGTCCAGCGTTGCCCGCAGGCCCACATCCTCCTCGGCCAGATGGAATAGACTTTCCAGCACTTCGATGTGCTCGATGATCGGCTGGGGCTCCGCGCTCGGGTCGCTCTCCCATCGAGAGGCCACCATCGTCGCCGCGGCCTCTTGGGCCGCCGCCATGATCCAGCCCTTGTTCGCGTCCAGTGGGGCGATGCTGCTGACCAGGCGCTCCGCGGCCCCACGCGTCTCGTGAAGAAGCCCGGCCAGAGCCTTGCTCTTCACGCCGTCGGGTACACCGGAGCCCGGCTTGCGCACGATGGCCATGACCAGTCGAGTCAGCACCTTGGCAGCGTTCATGTCCCGGCGCGCAAAGCTTGCCATCGGCCGCGCCTCGGGCTTCACAAGGCGCCCGAATGCCGATGGCGCGGCGCCAGAAGCCCCCGCGCTCTCGTAGGAACGGGCGGGAGCGACATCCTCGATCTGCACCTCACCAGGCGGGTGGGCGAGCCTGCGGAAGATGCTGTCGACCTCCAGCTTCTCGCCCACCTCGGCCGCGCCCGCCTGGGCCTGCTGGGCGGAACCAGCATCGCGCCCGGGTGCCCTTTGCCGGGCAAGCTTGTCGAATGGCGAGCCCGTCTTGCTGGGTGCGGATTCCAGCTCGTGCACGGTATCCTCGAGCTGACGACGCGCCTCCAGCGCAGCGCCGGCGATGCAGGCCTCATCGCTGGCATCGCCCTGATGAGCGCCCTGGCGAGAGGCCGCACCGTGTTCCGGACCGCCAGCGCCGCGGCGCGATGCCCGGCTCAGTGCTGCAAAGCTGCTGCCGTCGCCAATGGCCATTCGACCCTCGCGTCTGGGTTGTCGAGCATTCCAGCCAATGAGCCATTGCGGTAATGGTCGTAGATCGGCTGACACTCGATGTGCTCGCCAGGCTTGATCTGGAACACCTTGTTGGTGGCATAGACGAACATCAGGGCGCGCATCACGCCCTGCATGTCGGACTGAATTGGCGGCACCTTGGCATAAACACCGAACATCGCTGCCTCGTCCCGCCGGTACTGGACGCCCAGAGTGGCGTCCTTCCCAAAGAGTTCCTTGGCCGCCATCTCGGCGTGCATGGCAATCACCGGAAGCAGGGCCTCCGGAGACAGCATCAGGATGGCCGCCTGGGGTTGACCATCGGCGAGCAACTTGACGCGGCGTGCGCGCAGGTAGGCCGCCAACACGCGCTCCATCGACAACGACTGAATCCTGACGCCCATCGGAACCTCCGCACTACTGGGTCAGCACATCCGCGCCCGGTCGGCGTACTCGGTCATGGACGACTCGATTTCGTCGTCGTGCTGAGAGACCAGCTGCGGATCCATCTGGCTGGCGAGGCCCGCCTTCTCCAGGGCAGCAGCGCCGAGACGAGGCAACTTGGTTTCCTTCTCGATCGGCGGCTGGCCGAGGTCACCGTACATGAACTCATCCCCCTCGATGTAGTTGACGATGTTCAGGCTCACCAGCCGCAGCCGCTTGGACAGGCCAACGGGATCCTGCTCCGCGAACTCTGCGAACTTCCTCGCCCAGCTGGTGATCCTCAAGGACTCATAGACCGGGCCGACGTCCAGCAGGCAGCCCTTGCAGTTGCCGCGGAGCCATTCAAGCTCTTCACGGGCTTCACGGCTTTCCAGCTTCGGATCCTTGGCGATCACTTCCACGCTGTCGCGCAGCAGATCCAGGGCCAGTCGCACATGTCCTTCCCGGCAGAAGTAGTCCTGCGACGGGAAGTTGGACGGAGACGGATTCACGTTATGCATGTTGCCTCCCGATCAGCTGGCCGCCCGCAACGAGCGGAGGATCGTCGAGCGCATGGTCTCGATGTCGGCGACAGACATGCCCAGCTCGGCTGCGGCGCTCTCAATCGAGAGGCCGCGGCTGTAGAGGGCGTCGAACAGTTTGCGCTGATCGGCCGGCAGCTTCTCGCTGGCGCTCAGCATCCGAGACAGGTTGGGCATGGCGTTCTCACTTGGTAGGGTGGAAGGCATAGGTATGAGAGATTGGACGCAAGTGCGGCCAGGCTAGTGCATCCGTTCGAAGCGCGCGCGGAGATCGGCGGAGTGGCCGTTGCGCAGCACATCAAGCGCCGTCTCGACCTCGTTGGCTGCTGCCGAGCAGTTCTCGGCGCTGGGCGAAATGCCCGCGGCGATCATGCCCAGCACGCGCTTGGCGAAGGAAACGTCCACCGCCTCCTCGAAATCGCGCATGAATTCGGCGACGGCCATCTGCGCTTCTCGCGCGTTGACTTGGCTCGGCATGATCCCGCTGCGCATCCACAGCAGGGCTTTGCGCGCCTGAACCAGGCCGCGGCCCTCTTCAACAGATTGGGTGGCGCTGCTCACGATGGCACCTCCAGTTGGGATGTGTCTGATTGGATTTGCATTGTACTCATTATGCAATTCTTATCTCGGGCGGGAAGCCTACTTTTTGGTGCCCGGCACCACCGCCTTGCAATTCCCGACTTGCTGCTTGGCCTGTGCGACAACCTGGTCCACGAACTGGTAGTTGTGATCAACCACCCGCCGCCAGTCGACCTTGCCTTCCTCGATGAGCCCGAAGGCGATTTCCCATTTCGCCGTCATCGCAACATCGGTCAGGGTCTCGGGCACCAGCGTGATCACGTGGCGCGCGAAGTCGGAGGAGCGGAGCTCATGCTTCTTGCCCTTCTTGACGGATTGCAGCAGCCCTCGGGCAATCAGGCTCTCGATCATGGGAACCCGGGTCCGGCTGGTGCCGAGGCCATCGACCTGCTTGAGCACTTCCCGATCCTGGGGCGTGCGCGCGAACTTGTAGGCGGACACCATGTCATCGAGCAGGGTGTCCTGCGTGTAGCGATCGGGCGGCTGGGTCACCTTGGCCTCCACACGTGCGCCTGCCGCTCGAATGACTTGGCCAACCGTGTACCCGGACAACGGGCTGCTGCGAACCTGGGACACTTCGTCTCTCCTCTTCAGCGCATGCGCTCGCCGCCAGCGCGATCGGCCTCGCCGTCGTGTTCTGCTTCCTCCGCGGCATCCGCATCGCGGCTGCTCAGCTCCTGATCCCCCTCGACCTCCTTCCAGCCCAAGCGGGTCACTTCTCGGCGGGAGGCACGGAACTCGTCCTGGCCAAACAGGGCCGCCAGCGAGTGACGCAGGAACTCGTGCGCCGGATAGAACTGCGCCATGAAGCGCTTCGAGACGGTGTCGAAGACCGCCTTCTCTTCGGCCGTGGCAGACGTCGGCAGCTTGCCCGTGGGGATGATGGCGTAGTGCTCGTCGACCTTGGCGTCATTCCAGGCCTTGCTCTTGAGCATCGGATTGGCGCCGGCCGCCGCCTGCGGGTACAGGCGCGCCAGTGCGGCCAGGGTCTGGTTGGCATCGGAATGCAAGGACTGCGGCAGGAACTGGCAGTCCGTGCCAACGTAGCTGATGGCTTTGTGCCGCTCGTAAAGCGATTGCGCGGCCCGCTCGGCTTCCTTGGGCGTCATGCCCGTCCGCTTCGCGACGGTAGAGGCCAGCGTGGCGGCCGAGAATGGCAGCGGCGGCTCGACCCTTCCCGTCTTGCTGTCGCAAACAGAAATCGTGCCCTGCAGACCGCGCGAAATCTTGTCCACCATCTCGCGTGCGATGCGCTCATCGATGATCCGGCCCTGCGCGTCGAAGCCCGGCATGCCCTCGGCGCCCGCGCGCTTGAACCAGCGCATTTCCGTCCCGTCGGGCAGCGTCACCACGGGCACGAAGTAGTTCGACGGCTTGAACCTGTCGATCTCCTCGTCGCGCTTGACCACCAGGTAAAGGACCGGCGTCTGGACCCGGCCCAGGGACATCCGGTTGTAACCGGTCACAGCCTGATAGGCCATCGACGCGTTGTAGCCGGTCGCTGCATCACAGTGCTGTCGCGCCAGCGCTGCCAGCCGGCGACGAACCCACTTCGGATCGCCGTTTCGCTCGAGCGCGCCGACGATCTTCACGATGTCGTCCTCCTTGTTGGACACGAGTGGCAGACGCCAGACCGGTTTGGTGCTGCCGAGAGGATCAATGCCGACATGCTCGAGCATTTCATCCACGATCAGCTGACCTTCACGGTCGATGTCGCCGGCGTTGACAATTTCCTTGGCAGACTTGAAGAGCTTGATCAGGGTCTTGTACTGGGCTGGCGGCACCGGTTTGCCGTCCCGCATCTTCGGCTTGCCATCCTTGACGTCGGGCTTGGGCGCATATTCGAAATCGTTGACGCGCACAGGCAGGATCTTGGCGAAGAACTCCTCCTTCTTGGCCGCCTTCTGCGCCTCGTTGAGGAAGATCGGCTCGATCATGTGACCGAAGAAGGGGGCGACGACGTCGCCGTTGGACAGCTCGTAGTAGCCGTCCGCGCGGGCAGTCCCTTGATTGGTGACCTTCGCGCCGAAGGCCTTCGTCAAACCCGCGACTAGCGCGCTGGCCATATTGGGCTTCTCGACAACCCAGAGCTTCTTAGGTGCAACCATCTGCGGAAGGTCCAGCGCCAGCGGCGGCAGACTATTTGTTTTGCATTACTACTATTTTGCAATGGTAATTCATGGGCTGGGCTGCCGCAACCAATCCAGCTTTTGCATCCGCTAAGATGCACCCATGCTGGCCCGGCACTCCGGATGGATAAGAGGGCGCGCTTGTATCAACCCTTGAGCTGCGCAACGCCGCAGCGAGACTGGAGATCACCCCATGAGCATGTCGCTCCTGCGTGCGCTCGCCAATTCGGCGCGCAGCCACCTTGCTGCCCTCAAGTCCCAGGCCAGGAAGCTGCATGCCGCAGCGCCCGACGTCTTCGGGCATTCGGTTCCCTTGGACGTCTGCCAGCAGGCGATCGCGCGGGCCAATGGCTTTCGCGCCTGGACAGAAGTCACACGGCTGGCCGAGCAAGTCGGCCAGGACCGAAGCCAGCCCGCCTGGACGATTCACCATCGCGAGCCCCTGCATGAGCAATGCCTTCAGGCGCTCTATACCGCCGACGTCGAGTTGGATGAGAGCCGCGCGGTCGTGATGCTCGGGAGCCCTGAGCACGCAGCAGTTCCCGCCGTGTGCCTGTGGGCCGAGCAGATCTCCGCGCAACGCATGCCCGGGGTGATCGTCATCGACACACAGGCAGCCACCTACCAGAAATCGCCTGTGGGACAGGCAGCCAAGGCCTTGGGCCTCGCGGAGATCTTCCAGTCTTTCCGAGTGGTCGACACACGCGCTCCGTCCCTGCATCTGGTCCTGGAAGGGCGAGCAAGAGCATGGGTGTCCGCCATCCGATGCGGCCTGTCGGCGTCAACCGCAGCGCAGCTGGACGACCGGAACATCCTGACCATTCTGGAGAGCCTGCTGGACAAGCTTGGCCGGCGGTCGATCAACAATGGCCATGAGTCCGGCTTCGACAGCTACAACTTCGGCTACGTGGCGCACCTCCTGACCAACCATGCGGCCGTCCTGCAGATGGAGTGGGACTATGTGGACCGCACCGAGGTCATCGACCGCTTTCTGCACGAAACGCACTCGCCTGCAGTGGCCGAAGCCATGACTGAGCTGCAGGGGCTGCTGAAGGCCCTCGAGCACCGGCTCCCGGGCACCGGCACCCTGCTGGCCAGCGAGACGCGGCATCGGCCGACCGTCATCCTGTTCGACGCGCATGATCCGGTATCTGCAACCCTGGCAGCCCTGATCCGCGACATGCACTACGCACCCTATGTGAGCACACGCACGTTCCGGCCCTGCTTGTACCTGAGCACCCAGGCGCCTGATCGACTGCCCAGGCTGCTTGAGTTCGGTGCCAACACCATCGTTGTCGCAGGCAATCAGGACCCTCGCAGCTCCCTCTGGGACCACAGCGCGACAAGGCATCCGCTGATGGTCACCGTCGACGACGCCGAGCTCACGGTGTCTGGCAAGTCAACGACCTATCGCATCGACACTGACCACCCCCGCTAAGCCGGAGTACGGGCGGCGTTCAGGTATCAGAATGTGGTGATTCAGATGTCAGAGCGCCTGGCGACCAACCGGCCTTGACGATGGCCGGAGGCGCCTCACGCAGCCAATCGAGGCCCCTCTTGGCCGCCAGCCGCGCCATCTCCTCCCTCGGCCGCTGCATCAGTGCCATGGACTTCAGCAAGGACGTCATCGAGCGGAGGCTGCTCCGCTGCCTCGCCGGCCTGGCCAGGCTCGTAGATCGAGCCGTCTTCCCTGAACAGCAAGGGCTGCTCCTGCTCCCCGTCCTCTGCCAGTTCTTCCAGCTCCTCGAAATGCGTGCTGCTATCGAGCCGCTGCAGTTGCTCCTCAAGCTTGAGCAGACGGGCAGGGTCGTCCCCGATCTCCTCCCGGATGCGGCTCACCAGGTCATCGCGAACGATCTGCCTGGCTCGCTCACCGAGCTGGATGTGCGGGGACACAAACAACTGCAGGCCGACGCCTTCGATCAGCACATTGATTGCCCGCCGCATGGTGCCAGGCGTCGTGGCCTTCAGCAGGATCGGCGCCAGGCCTCGCTTGGCACCTGGCTGGGTGATCGCGACATGGTTGGGATCCTCAGGCGGCTTCGGCTTCAGCCTGCGGCCGCGCAATCCACGGTGCACCGGGCCTGCGGCAATGGGGACGGCAGGCGCCGCGGCTTGCGCCACGCCGCCATCAGCCCCCTGCTCTTCACCGTCGGCCACAACCACGGTAGGCCCGGCCTGTGGCGCTTGGCCTGAAGCAGCCAGGGACTCCAACTCTCGCTCGCGGATGCGCTTCTGCGCAGCTCGGATCAGGAATGCCATCCGCTTGCCCGACTCCTTGCCAGGCAGCAAGACCAAGCCCTGACCTGGCGTCACCACGATGGTGTCGAAGTTCGTCCCAGCGTTGCTCGCATAGCTCCAGGCGCCGTGGAAACTCATGTGCATGAGGTAGCCGCTGCCGACGTTCTTGTTGACCTCGCAAGCGCCCGGGAATTCCTGCCCATCGAGAACCTGGATCTGGTCTGGCTTCATACCCGCCAGCTCAAGGATCAGCTCCTCGATGGCCCTGCGCGTCCACACACGTACCGGCATGTGCCGAAGCGAGGCCGCGCTGAACTGCCGGTTCAGCAAGATGCCCCGCTGACGAAGACCTCGATCGTCGGTGTAGATGACGCCGTGGCCGATCTTCGACTGCGCGGCGAACTCAGAGGCCATGTACATGTTGCCGGTCAGCATGGCGGCATGTCGCACCTTCTTGCCGCGGATCGACTGATCAAAAGCACGGCGCAGGATGTCGTCGGAGCCGCTACGTTCAGCCATCAGCATGTCGTGGCCGACGACCGTCTTGGAGATCGCACGCTGGCCTGTGGAATCTTCCACCAGAATCACGCCTTCCATCAGCGAGGACAGAGAGTGCGCTACAGGGTGCTCATCGCCCGGCTGCGCAACCAGCACCTTCCACATCGCGAGCTGAGATTCCTTCTTCTCGGGCGGCGGAATCAGGTCGACGATGACGCCGGGGATCTGGATGCCCTGCATGCGCTCATCGTTGACCGGCAACCCAATGCGGGCACCAGGGACCAGCTTGCGGAGGTTCTGCTCGATCCAGAGCTTTCGGGTCATTCCACGGCGAACGGGATTGGGCTTGTCGCTGGCCATCGCCTCGGCCGTGCTGGTGAACGACGTGGCCACCAACGCCGTACGCGCCAGCGCATCGAGCTGCAGCGTCGTCTTTGCCGCCAGGTCACCGACGTCGATGATGGGCGTGCGGAGCTCATCCAGAACCGTGCCGATTTGCCGTGCCCGGCCGGTATCGACGAGATTCTTGCGCGCTGCAGCGATGCGCTGAGCGAGCTCGCTCCAGGTCAACGGAGCCAGCGTCTCCTCGTACTCAAGCTGACGCGCGAACACCGGACCGTCAAAGGCGGAACCGAGGCCACCGTGGTCGAGACCCATCACCACCCGTCGGCTCAAGGACTTGGCACGAATGTCCATCTCCTTCGGCTTCAAGGGATTCTCACCCAGCAGCTCGGCCTTCATGACGGCCTCGTCGAACATGCCCGTCACCAGCTCATAGAGGTGCTCCTGCTCAGAGACCCGAAGCAGCGACACACGCTGGCTGAAGGCATTCGCGGCGTCGAGCGAGCCATCCTCAATGCGGGCCATGGGCAGGCCCATCCGCGTCGCGAACTGCGGGTTGTCGATGAAGAACTGCTTGCACACCTCTCGCCCCAGCGGGTTCAGCAGATCCACCACATCCTTGATGACCGTGTGCGTCTCGCGCGAGGAACGCACGTTGGCGGACATCTCGGCGAGCTTCTTGTTCTGCATCATGAGCTGTCGCAACTCGCCAGGGATGCAGGTAGAGCCGACGACGATCTTCGGGAACGAGACCTGGTCGAACCGGTTCACACGCCCGAACAGCTGCACGCGCTCGTTGGGATTCTCCGGCGTCTGGATCTCGATCAGCGAGCGACGACGCTTGTCGATGAAGCGCGGACTCGCATGCAACGACAGACCGGTGGCGCCGGACCGATTCAGCAGTACGACGTCTAGTTCTCCGCTGTTGAAGGCGCGCACCGTCGAGTTGACGAAGCCTTTGGACTTCGGGCGCACGCTCACGCGGTAGAGCATCTCGCCCGGAGCGGGCGGGGCGCCCCCTTCTGTAGGCACCGTCGATTCAGCGGTCGTCAGCATGAAGGTGCGACCGGAGATCTCGCCGGTTCGCACGCCAGCGGCGCGCAGTTGGTTGTGGATGTAGTCGGCCACGCTCAACGGCAGCTCGGGCAGATCCTCGATGAGCTTGCGCAGCTCTGTCATCCCGGTGTCGAAGGCCTCGCGGTCCTGAGCCGGGATATCCGGCATCGACGAGAACTTCACCCGCCTCACGCGCTTGCGGCGGCGGCTCTTCGCTGCTGCTGCAGGAGCCTCGTCAGCGGCTTCGTCCCCATCCCCGCCCGCGGAACCGACCTCGCGGCCATTCCCGTGAGCGCCCGTGCCGGCGCCGCCGGCAGCCCGGCGGGCCAGAGCTACCGCCGCATCGACATCCACGCCGTCTGCGGCTTCGGTCATTGCCAGGCCGTCCTGAATACCCTCCGCCTCGTCTTCGTCATCGCCAGTGTGCTGGCGTGCGAGGTTGATGCCCACGGACTCGGCCGCATCGACTTCCTCGAGCGTCACTTCGGTGACTTTGACCGTCTCGACGTCCTCCAGGACCTTGCGCATCAGATCGCGCAGATTCGGCATCCGGATGAAGTCGGGCCGCGTCAGCTTGCCATCGGGGCCGTAGACCTGATGATCTTCCAACACGCGGCGCAAGTACGACTCGCCCGTATCGTCGAAGACGATGACCGGCTTGATGTCCTGCTCAAGGTCGGCGAGGGCCAGGCGCACGGCGTTGTCGGCGTTCAGGGCCACATTCATGCGCCGCTGCACTTGGTAGAGCATGCTCCCCGCGGCAAAGGACGAACTGAAGATATTGGCGCGCTGGTGCTGGCTGCGCACGCCGCGAGCCGCCTTCAGCGCGTCGATGCTGGTCTGGGATAACCGGATCATCAGCTTGGAGAGGTCGCCAGCGGCATAGCTGATGGCGCCCATGATGGTGGCCACCTTGTCGGCCACCTCGCGATTGCGTGCCATGTTGCCGACGTCGGCCTCCAGCACAAACTCGAGGCGGCTCAGGTCGTGCTCACGCCGCACGAGGGCGCCGTCGCGTGCCAACATGCTGGAGAAGACCTCGGCGAAGCCGTCACCACCACGCTTCATGGTCTCGGTGAGCGAGCCCACATTCACAGTCTCAGGGAATGCGCGCGCATAGATGTGCAGGTTCTTGGCGGACTTCGCCCAGGTCGCCGAGGAGTAGACGACATTCCAGGCCAGGGAGGTCATCTCAGCCACCTGGCGCGCGATCGTGCTATCCGAGCCGGCGGCGATGTGGGCCTCGTCCACGATCAGCAGTGCGTCGGCCAGCTGGTTCTTGATCCATTGGGACTTCTCGCTGGCCTCGCCGGAAATCTGCGAGTAGGTCGAGAAGACGATGTTGGCATCCAACTCGGCGAGCGGTGTGTTGTTCTCGAGGATCTCACGCATGCGCTCCTGCTTGGTGCCCTCGGCCAGGACACCGGCATCGCCGATCGAATCCACGATGCGGCCGTCGGCGTTGGTGATCAGCGGGCGGAAGCGGCCCCACTCCCCGATGTCGCGCAGGTCGCGCGCCAGGTCGGAAAACAGGTTGGCCCGGTCGGTGATGAACACGACGGGCCGGCCTTGCTTGGACGCCCAGGTCGCCAGGCTGCCCAGCGTGCGCCCCTTGCCAATGCCCGTTTCGTCGGCCAGGATTCCGGCGCGTCCGCGCTTCATGCGCGAGATCAGCAGGGCCAGGGCGTCAACCTGCTCCGCGCTCAATCGAGAGCCCAGCGTGTTCTCGCCGAAACCCATCTCGCGCTCGACGAAAGTGTCGACCGGGCCGTGCACGGCCTCCACGTCGGCCAGCGCAGCCTGCAATGGGGCCTGCAGGTTCTTGGGCACCATCGTGCGCGACTCGCTGACGCGCGAGAAGGCGATATAGGGCGACTGGAACAGGTTGATCTTGGCCGCGCGCTCGATGTCGACGCTCTGCGCTTCGGCCTCCTTCACCTTGGCCTGAACCAGGGCCTCGTCAACGGCTGCTTTGATCTCGTCCCAGCTGTGCAGCACAGGCAATTGCGCAGCCTCAAAGCGCTCAGCGGGGGGGCGATTGCGCACGGCATAGACCCGCAACGTGTTCTGCGATCCCACGCGCTGGGTGAGCGCCGAGTTGGTCTCAAAGGCCGCCTCGATCGTGTACGTCGACGCCAGCGTCTCGACAAATCGCCGCGACTCCCGGCTCAGTTCACCCGGGAACTGCGGGTCGTCGCCCGCCAGCACGAGAACGGCCCGGCCGTTCTCGGCCAGCGCACGCAGCGTGTTGAGGGCATCCCGGTAGTCCACGCGAAGGCCATCGGAGCCTCGCACAGGATCCGCATTGAAGAAGAGGGCCTGCGTGCCCATCTCGCGCGCCGGCGAGAAGGCATCGAGCCACTCCACCTTGGCCGGCCGAAACCCGACCGCCTTGGAGGACAGGTCCTTGTCGCCGCGATAGGCGCGCACGGTCGTGTCGGGCGCCAGGAACGCGAAGGCCGCGCCGTCATAGGCATTGGGCACGGTGACAGTCTGGCCTGACGTGTCGCCCAGCAGCCGCTGGGCAATGATGGACAGCGGCTGCGGCATCACACCAGCGCCGCGGCGGCTGCCGGCGTAGGGCGGCAGGTATTCGTAGAGGCGCACAGACTCGCCGTAGGCGTCCTGCGCCGTCTCGTAGTCTCGCGCCAGCTGCCGAACTACAGCCGCCTCGACCGCGGCGTGCGCCTTGTCGAGAGCCGCCTGGCCGGGCCTGGCGGCTCCTTCCAAAGGCATTGAATTCACGGCGCGCACGAAACGGTCGAAGTCCTCGCTATGCTGGACCTCACCGATCACCATCGAGGCGACGAACCCATCGGCGCAGCGGTCAAGCGACTCATCGCCGTCGGCACGCAGCACCATCTCGGGCCGCAGGCTCGGACTCTCGTAGGTGGCGCCGTGTCGATCGCGCCAGATAAAGCGGCCCAACGAGCCCTCGTAGACGACGTCGCCATCCAGGTTGCGCCCCAGGCGGATGGCACCGGCCGTCTCGTTCGACAGCTGGCGCTCCTCCTCAGAGGCCTGCGTACGCTGCTTCTTGGCCTTGGAGAGGTCCAGATAGAAATCCTCTGGGCGCATTTCGACCAGCGCGGCATTCGGCCAGACCGGATGAAACTGCCGCGCGTTCGTGCGCTCTCCTGGCTGCGCGCGGCGGATGAGGAACTTGCCGTTACCGCCGGAGACGAAGCCCAGCTTGTCGACGGCAGCCTGCCACCGAGGCGACTGATTGCTCATCCCGACGATGAACAAATAGGTGCCGCCGTCGATGGAGGCCACCTTGAGCTTGCCGCCCGTGGTTCTGTCGTTGAGGTCGATCCACTTACTCATGTGCGATCCTGGTCTTGATGGGTTGCGAGGTAGCTCTTTCCTTCATGCCCAAGCCGCTGCGAGGCAAAAGAGGCAGGAAGGAAAAAGGGGGCTACAAGCCCCCTCTGGTGTGTCGTCGATCAAGAAGCCGCAGCTCGGTCTCGAGTCGCGCTGCGGCGATCCAGCGAGGCTTCCCTGGCTGGGATCAGGCCGCCATGCGCTGCGCAGCGCCGGCGGCGGCGTCCACGTCGACTTGTTCGTGGTCGTCGCTCGGGCCGGCCTCGGGGTGCAGCTTGTCGATCAGGCCGCCGATCAGCTCAGCGACCTTTTCATTGACGGGCGTCATGTCGTTCATTTCCTTGCCGCTGACGACGACCTTGTTGGCCTTGGGCAGCTCGGTCGCGCCGTTGCCGAAGTCGGGAGTCAGGCGCTTGCCGTCTTGCCAGGCGGTGACCCAGGTCGTGTCCTTCTCGACCACGCGATCCCCCACGGTCTCGCCGGCCTTCATCTGGCCCACGTTGAGCGTGATCGGCTTGGACAGGTCCGCGGCATTCAGCAGGCCGACGATCTTGCCGGCGAAGAAGCTGCCCAGGCCCACAGACGCGAAGATCTTCGTGTCGCTGCCGTCCTCGATCTTCATGCGCAGGCTGTGGATCTCTTCGCCCTTGTAGGTGTTGCTGCGGACGTCCACACCGGTGACGGTGCCATCCAGCGAGTCGTAGGTCTCGACACCGCCGCCTTCCAGCTTGCGAACGATCTCGCCCGTGTTGCCCTTGATGTCCACGAAGATGTTGTTGCCACCGTTGTTGGAACGCTTTGCGAGTGCCATGAGAATTCCTTTTGAGGTTGAAGGGTTGGTAAACACCGAGCACTGGAGCCGATAGATCGCTGGGCCGAGTGCTCGGTGTCCTGCCCCTCGCGACCATTCAATTCACTTTGCGTACTACTACGTTTGCAAAGTGGTTAAATAGACTCTAGTGCTTCTGAATGGGACGCGCAACGAACATCGTGTAAAACGCAAACAGGGCGGTAGATGCATTTCTGCAAATCACCGCCCTGCTCTATCGAGATGCAAATTCGCCGACATGGCCCGCCGCCAGATCTCAACGCCTGCGCCAGCGAGGCCAGATGCACGGCAAATCCCATCGGCTGGCCGTCCACCAGGGCGACGCCTGGTGCGGCACGCGGGCCGCCGCAGCAAACGTCAACGGCACCGGTCTCACGACCATCGGCGCGATCTCGGCCTACGATCTCAGGCCGGAAGCGGCCCGCAGCAGCTCAGTGACAGTTGATCGCGATGCCCAGGCCGGACGCCTCGCCGTCGTTGGCGGCGACGTCCTGCACGCAAAGTGCGGCCGCGTTCATGAGGCAGCCCCTCCAGTAAGAGGCACCGCCGTCATGCCGCAACGGCTTCGATGTCAGACAGCAGACGATCCGCGAAGATCTCCGGCAGCGTGCGCTTGTCGCTGTCATCGTTGCCACGCTTGTTCTGATAGAGCTCCATCGCCCTGCGCGCCGAGCCTGTTGGGTAGGCCTTGGCGAGCGCGCGCAGGCCTTCCAGGTAGCCAAGCCGCTCGGTGACGAGCTTGCGCAACAGCGCATCGTCGGTGCTGGTCGAGAACGCCCACATCATGAAGGGGCCGGCTGTTGTATGCAGCACCTGCGAAGTCGTGCCCATGGTGGTCTTGAACAGGGCAAACACACGCCCCGGGCCCGTGCACTCCTTCTCGATAGCGCCGATCTCAGACTCGCTGAGCGAGAAGGTCTCCTGCAGTTCCTTGGTCGAGGCACTCGACCCGGTTCCGAGGACGAGGTAGGTGTAGCAGTTGTCCACGGCCGCGCGGGGGAAGTCCGCCAGCAGTTGCGAGAACATCATCGTGACCGTCTTGTACTTCCGGCCCACACGCAGGTCGACGTTGATCTGGTTGTCGACGCCGGTGACGCCCGAGGTGTAGTGCTTCTCGTCGTACTCGAGGAACTTGATCGCTGCTGAGATTCTCTCGATGCGTTCGCGCTGGTAGGTGCGGTAGCGGTTCGGAACGATCTCTTCGATTTCGTCCCACCGCAGGAAGAAGTTCTTGGCGCCCAGCCGGCGCGCCAGCATGAACATGATCCCCGATCGCCGCTTCCCTTCTTCCGAATTCATGGAGCCAACGACCTCTTCCAAGTCGATGGACATGGCGCGAGCAGGTCCGATGTCGAACTTCGTGAAGCCGCTGATGAGCTCGTACTCGGACTGCGCAGACGTGATCGAGCGAATGAAGACATCGGTCAACAACTCGCCGTTCTTGGTGATGGCCGCGCCCCATTGGTCGCGCAGCACCTTGCTCTGAGCAGCTCCGACCAAGTCGGCAAGCCGGGGTACCGCGTAGCGCTGCGCGAGGATGCTGTCGTCGATCCTACCCATGTCGAATAGCACGTCGACGACGTCCCACACACGGGTCTTCTCGCTGAAGGTGTAGCCGCTCTGCTCCAGCCGGTCGTGCAGCGCCGGATCAAAGGAGCGCTGCCACACTCGCTGGTCCGGGCTCTTGCGGCCGAACCTACGGTAGGCCTCACGGATCACCATGGCGCAGAAGCGATCCCCTTCCTCGCCGAGGGTAGGAGCAAGGGAGCTGACGACCGACACCTGGAAGTCCAGATCCACCTGGGTCGGCATGTCACAGCCGTGCTGGGTGTCGAAGATGTTGACCGTGTACCGCTTGTCGTTGCGGATGCGGATCGACGCGATCTGGGGCTTCAGCCGGTCGGGCAGCATGTCTCGCACCAAATCCATGACCAGCCGCGAGGATGGGCCCACGTCGATCACCACCAGGTAGGGCACGTCGTCGAGTCCAGCCGACGTGAGGATGCCGTAGTTCAGCATCGACAGCAGGAAGGACTTGCCGTAGCCGGAGGGCGCGAATCCGATCGTGCCCCAGAAGTTCTGCAAGGTGCTCCCGAATGCCACCGGGTAGGGACGCCCTTCCTTCGTGTGCGTGAGCAACTGGCCCGTCTTCCATACCGAGGCCGGACGCAACATGGGGAACATCGTCGCAAGCTCGCTGATCGGGCCCGGGATGTACGGGGCAGGGTTGCGCTTTGCGAAGCCCGCAGCTGCACACAGCGCCGCCAAGGCCGGCGAGCCGGTTTCGTTGCTGACGATCGACGAGCCCCACGACTCGATGCTCGAGCGCAACATGGACAGGTTGTCCACGCATCCGCTCTCTGTCTTCGCCCACGTCGTGAAGACAACGCGGATGGCGCACACGTAATCGCCGGATTTGTGGAGCCTCTTCAATTCCAGCCAGGCTGCGCGGATCTTCTTGTTGGTGTCGCCGAAGCCACCCACGAATCCGCCGTACATCTGGTCGGCCTGGCGGAACGACGTGCCGTTCGGGCTGACTTCAAAGCTGACCGACCACGGAATTTCTCTGCCAATCATGCTAGCCAGATCAGAGAAGGGCTCGCCACCGGACTCTGGCGGCATCTCCAGCACCACCGATGCGAAGTGCCATTGGCCCTTCTTCGCGATCTCCGCATCGACGAACAGCTCGCGGTACTTCTCGGTGACCAATTGCCGGGCAAGGGGCGGCGGCAACATGTTGGCGCTGTCGCCCTTTCGGGTGCCGGCAGTGCTGGCAATTGTTCCCCTGTCACCGATGAACCGCGGGCGCCAGCTGGTGGGGAATGGCGTCGCATCGATCTGCCGGCGCATCAGATTCAACGCCTCGCCGCAATCGAGCTCGCGCACCTGAAGTCCAGCGCCGTTCGCATCGACGTCGCCCCTCAGCGCGGACACCAGGTTGGTGACCATCGAGCGGTGCCGCGGGAACAGCATCGGAGAAGGCACGCGTGGATTCTGGGCGTGATCGTCGTTGAGGCGGACTCCCTTGGCCGCCTTGATGAACTTGCCCTGGGCCTCGAAGCGCCATTCCGACGCACGCTTCTTCTCGGCAGGCGATAGGCCTTCCCGGTGGGTCAAGGCGCAGAGATAGACCTGCTCATCAGTGCACTTCGACATCAAGGCCTTCACCTGGTCCTCGAAGTAGTCCAGCCGGTCACTGGGAACACCTAGACGCTCGGCGGTGGCCACACCCGGAGCCACGAGCTCGCGCAGCACGCGCTCTGCGCCGTCGGGAGAGGAACGGAAGGAGATCCCGAAGGAGTGCTGGGCACCATTTCCGCTCTTCATCACCTGGGCCAGCTTGGCTGCAACGGCCGCGATTTGCATGTCGAGTTCCAACCCACCCACCAGCTTTCGGGAGCCGTTGATCTCGATGAACGAGATGAGGTCGTCGGACGTCGTGACCAGGATCATGTCGTCCACGGCGCTGCGCAGCTGCGTGTGGGCCAACGCATCGCCCTCGAGCAGGAAGGACGAGAACCAGTAGAAGGTGCGTTCGATGGATTCGATCATTTGGCGCTTCAGCGGCGTGTAGAGGGCAACTGGACAAGTGGGTCAGGCCGTCGGCACTGACTGTTGCCGCTGCGCCGCCTCCGCTTGCTGGGGGCGGATGAGCGGCGCTTGGAGCGGCAGCTTGCCGCTCATGCGGAGGTCGATCTCTGCTCGGATGCCGGCGTTGACATTCCCATTGACGACGATGCGACGGCACCCATCGTCTTCAAGAATCGCGGCCTTGAGGGTCTGGGCGATCAGGACCACGCGGTTGATCGGGGGCAAGCCGACCAGGACATCGAGGTCGGTCATCATGGACTTGGGGTGACCGTCGGCGCCGCGCGACATGGGCGCGCGCAGCATGACCCGGCGCAAAGCATCCAGATCAAATGCAGGCTCTGGCACGAGCTCAGGTGCGGAGTGCTTAGGAAACACCATGCTCCTCGAAGATGGGACTGAAGGCTGGATAGGCGATGCCGTTCTCCGAAGCGAACTCGAGCAAGTCGCCCAAGCGCGTCCGCGGCACACGCACTCGCACTGATCCGCTGCCGTAGTTCAGCGGCGTGAAGCCGGCCTGCATGGCCTTGTGCGCGAGCGAGAAGCACAGCGAGCGATCCAGTGCGCGCAGCCAGACGGCCCAGGCCGAAGCCACCTGATGCTTGGCCGCCCGGTTGTAGGTCAGCGTACTCAGCGCATGGACATGCGACTCAGCGACAAGGCCAGCAGAGATGGACAGGCTGAACGTCGGGTCCTTGAGCATCGGCGGGGGCAACTTCACTGCGTCGGGCAGCGTGCGGCTCGCACGACAGATCAGGGCACTGTTGACGTGGATCCGCGCGAATCGGCTGATCCACAGCAGCTCCGGCTGCGAGACCCACTTCCGCAGCCCGGCCCGTTTGCCAGGCTGCGAGCCGAATGCGATCAGCGTCGCGACGTCAGGATCCGAGCCAGTGAACTCGATGGTCGCCTCGACCATCGACGGGCAGGCTGGATCAAGCAGTCGATCGAGGGACAGATCGGCTGCACGCTCTTCAGTCACGCGAGTCCAACCCTCGTCCGGCACGGTGCAATTCATCAGCTTGGCTGCGTAGTCCAACCGGTTGTAGCGCAGCGTGATCGCCACGCAATCCGCCTCGTAGACCGGTGCCCAGTCCGGGCTGCTATGCCCCTGGAATGCGCCCAGAAGTGCACCACGTACATGCTGGTGCGGCTTGGGGGCCTGCACGATCGTGCGACGGATGTCCTCATGGAGGGTGTCCTCTCTGATGTCCGATGCAGGATCCTGCCAACCATAAACAGTGGCCGCCAGTTGCATGGCGTTGCCGACAACCTGCGCCAGCCGCAAGCACCCCGTCTCGGCGAACTCGCCGTCGATGCGGATGCCGATGTCGGTGGCGATCGCCCCGAGTGAGGATCGCAAGTAGTCGTTGCGACGCAAATGGTGCAGTTGCTTCCCGCGGTGCTGATACTCGTCCCAGTCGAGCGTTGTGCACCAGACCGTGCTCGTGGGCAGGTCGTTTACGGACGTGAAGTAGCGCGGCGTCCCCTCGGCCTCGCAGGCCCAACCCGACGACATGTCCCGCGGATTGTCGAAGATCGCTACACCGAAGCGCTGAAGCTTGCGGCCAAAGGGCGGCAGCTCTTCGAGAGGCGGCTCAGCATCATGCCCCGCACCCTGCTGTCGTGTACGCTGGCCGAGGGCCATCAGGCGGCCTCCTCGACGAGCAGACCCGCCGACGGACTGCTGGGTGCTGCTGCGGCGCTGGACATGGTCGAGCGCGCAACGTTGGCCCACTTGGACAGCGGCAGCGTCGGGTTGTCAGCGAGCATCTCACGGCCAAGTTCCTTGAGTTCTTCAGGGTGCAGCAGGAGCCTCTCATCGACGATCACGTCCGCCCGGGCAGCAAACTGGCCCGCCGACATGCTGGCCATCGCGCCGGCCCAGCTGCTAGGGGACTTGCTGCCGAAAAGCATCTCCGTCACTTCGCCCCGGGCGGCCAGACGATCAGCCAAGCGGCGAGCCAAGTCGGCCTCTTGCGCATCGAGCAGCGCAACACCGATGGCTCGCTGAAGGAGGTTAAGGTCCGCGGGCGAGATCTCAGGGATCGTTGCGATCATCGTGCGGCGCGGCTGCGTCGGACCCTTGGAGTAGCGGAAGTCGGCCTCGCCAATATGCTGGTAGTTGTGGCAGATGTGGCAGGCGGCAACGAGGTTCTCGTCGGCCTGGTTGCGGTGGTTGTCATCCAGATGATGGACATCCAGATGGGAGGTGTTCTTGCTCGAATAGCCGCACCCACTGCAGGTGAATCGATGACGCTGCAGTGCATTGGCCCGCTTGGCCTTGAACGCCTGGTCATGCAGCGTGGCCTCGGCATCGTTCTGCCGGAACACGCGGCGCTTCACTGAGAGAAGCAGCTTGAGCATGGAAGTGGATATACCCCGGATCGTAGATTGCTGGTTCGCGATGTCACGGGGCGCATTGGCGCCCCGTGCTTCGCGAGGTCAGCTGAGGGTCATTGCGTGCGGCCCATGTCGGCAGCAGAGCCGCCAGCGGTGATCAACGTCAGCACACCGAAGTAGGTGATGGCCAAGCAGATCGTGCCGCCCAGGATGGGATAGATGATCTGAGTCATCTTGACGTCGTCGCCACGCTCGCCACCCTTGTCCCACATCTTCTTGCCACCGTAGCCGATCGCGACCAGGCCGACGACGCCGAACAACGCGACCACCGCGACCTTTGCCGCGTTGAACAGAGCGGTGAAGTTGGTGATCAGGTCGAGCAGGCCTCCGGCGTGGGCCCGCGCACTCATCATCAGGATGAATGCGCCGAGCGCCTCGCGCTTGACGGCCAGGATGCACTTGGCCTTGCTGATGGTCTCGCGGGCACGGCCCGCGAAGGTCTTGAAGTTCATGGTGATACCTCGCAGAAATTTCCGACGGTTGACGATGTGGACAGCCCGCCGTCGGCACCGCGCTGTCTTTTGGAGAAACTGCTAAACGAAGCGGCCCATGTTCACGGCGATTCCGCCGAAGACGATGTGCCAGAGGCCGGACCAGAAGTCGTCGCCTCGTGTCTGCGACTTGCCGCTCCCCGCGGCATGCCACTTATAGAGCCCGCGAAAGATGGCACACGCACCCATGACGCCAACCCAGAGAAAGCAGACGTTGAGCACCAGGCCCCAGATCCCACCTCCCGAGTTGGCCGGCGCGTAGTAGGCGAGCGTGGTGCGCGCGTCCGAACCGACACCCGCGAGAAGATCGGAAGCCGCCATGTCCACGGAGCGCATGAATGACAGCAGCATCGCTCCGATGAAGGTCTTCGTCAGCACGAACCCGATGGGAACACTCTCGTGTTGCGAGTTGGGCCCGCCCGCGTCGACAAGCAGCTTGCCCGCCTGGCCGATCAGGATCAGACCCGTAACAACGCCCAACGCCGAGAGCATGGGCCAGAAGGCCCGGGTGACCGCGACCATGGCATTCAGCATGCCGGTGATATCGAGATTCATTGGGGAATCCGTTCCAGGTCCTGAGACCGCTTGCTGTCGAATGCCATTCAAGTCAACGCACGACGCCCTTCGTGGTCAGGACCTTGTCGCGCTGCACCTCAACCACCTGGGCGCCGGAAGAACCCAGGTAGTCGCCCCGGGCGACGACACGGACCATCTGGCCGTCGAAGACCCAAGCGCGTGCGTCGGCCCCTTGCACCGGATAGACGGCCTGCAGCCTGTAGTTGGCAAGTTCTTTGCTCTCGATGAGCTCTTCCTTGCCCTCCCTGGCGGCGGCGAGGGTGTCGCCGTCCTTGGAGTCCTTCGACTTTGCAGACGCATGGCGTCCCGTCGCATGTTCCTTGGCCAGCTTCGTCGCAGGTTTGCCTCCCGCCGCGGTCGAGGTGTCCTTGGCCTTTCCGGCCGCCTTCTTGCGGGCCATCTCATCCACCCGGCTCTCCACCTTGTCCATGCGCTGCTCGAGGCTCGAAACACGGCTATCGCTGGCCGGCGCAGTAGCGGCATTGGGTTGCGGCTGAGCGGGTTGCTGCGACGAAGCGGCCTGGGCAACCACAGTGGTGGCAGAGGTTGCGGGCGAAGACGAGCTGGCGCTGGGCGCCGGATCGGAAGCAGATGACGCCATCGGGAAAGCACCCGTCGGGGCGGAGACGGCGCCGCTCAACACGCCAGCCGCGCCGCCTGCCTGTTGCTGAGCACCCGCGAGCAACGCGTCGCCGCCGTTCTGGCCAGTCGTGGCAGCAGCATGAGGCTCAGGCGACGCATCAACAACTTCCACCTGCGTATGGCCGCTCGACACCACCTTCATCAGCGTCATGCCAACGAAGCCGAGCACCACGACGCCCAGGCCCAACACGGCAACCCGGGCGCCCTTTCCGCGCTTCTTCGGGACCGGGGCTGGGGCCGGGGCCTCCACCTCCTCATGTTCGAGAACTTCGCCGTCGTGCAACGAGTGTTGCCCGTCCATTGCGTCTTCGCCCGTGTGCAGGTTCAGATCGTGAGGCACGTCCGTGGCCTCCGTGTCGTTCCAGTGGTCAGCCATTTCAGTTGATCCTTCCAGGGACTTGTCCGTTGAAGCCCGGGACCGAGTAGCCCTGATTGGTCGCCGGCGTTTGATTGACTTGGTAGGGGTTCGCGGCGCCCTGACGGCCACCTGCCCCAAGCTGGACGCCTTGCACAGCCGCGATGCCGGAGTTCGGCTTTGTCACCCCGGTGCTTGCGGTCGTGCCCTGATCGCCCAGATGCAGGGGCTGACGGAACATGATCCCGATCGACGAATTCGCCGGCAGCGTGGCTCGGATGGGCATCTGCGCTTCCTTGTCTACGGCGCGCTGAGCGATGCCCATCGCCGAGGCGATGCCGGCATTGATCGCCTGCTGTTTCGTCGCGGGCGGCTGGGACACGCTCACGCCACCCGCCGTCATCACGACCTCGCTACCTGTCTGCGCTCGTGCCGTGGCATAGCCGCCAACGGCGGCCATCAGGACCGGCATGACGTAGCGCTGCAGATAGCGCCGATCCAGATCGGCCGTCACGGCATTGGTGGCCTCACTTTCATCGAGCGCCACTGCATCGATCTTGTAGGTCTTGCCGTTCCAACGCATCGCCGTGTAGGCGACCTGCAGGCCCTCGTCGATCATCGTGCTGTTGCCGATGAGATAGGCACCGGCCAGACGGCCGGACGTGATCCGTGCCGACGCCCAGCTCGTCTTGTAGGTGTCCATCGGACTGGCCGTTACACCGGCGAAGATCTCCAGCGCATCCACCAGGATCGGACCGGCATCTGCGCCTTGTGGGACCTGGGCGTCCCCCGGATTGCCCGACTGGCCCTGCTGCGCGCCGGTACGAGCCCCATTCAGCGCTGAGTCCGCCGCCTTGAACTCCACATGCGTTGGCGCTTCGCCGGAGATGGCCATCGTCTTGAGCATGCCGGCCAGCTGCATTTCCAGGCCTTTGCGGCGCATGTCATCGCGACGACGCTCTTGCTCGGTGACCTGAATCGGCTGAGTGTTGGCCTGCGCATTCGGCACATACTGGCTGCCGCCGGGCTGTCCGTACTGATTGCCACCCTGGATCTCGCGACCCTGGGCGTCCAGCTTGATGGGCGTGCCGGTCTGATCGGCAGGCACATAGGACTGCCCCCTCTTCCGTGCAGCTTCAGCTTCCTCCAGCTGCACCCGCTGCACCATGTCGCGAGCAGCGGGACTCAGGCCTTGCTGGTTCGTCTGTCCAGTCGACGGGACTGTCGTCCTCAAGGCATTCACGTCGGAGTTGCCTTTGCCGTCAGCCGATCCGCTCGAACGTGACAGGAACATCAAAACGACCGCGGACACCGCCAACGCAAGGACGCCGCCGATGATGAGCAGATTGCGCTTCAGACCCTTGTCCAGGGTCTTGCCCTGAGGTTGCGGAGGCATGAGATCGTCGCCACCAGGTTCAACTTGCTCGCTCACTTGTTGCCTCCGTTCAATGCCGAGCCGGCCACGACATTCATGGGGTTGGGGTTGCCGCTAGGTACGCCGGCAGCTGGCGACGCCACCTTGAAGCCCGAGACATTCAATTGCACGTAGCGACCGTTCAAGGTGCCCAGCACGGACGGCGACAGCGGGACTTCGTAGACCGTGACGCCGTCCAAAGAGAAGAAGCGAACTGCCGAGGTCAGCAGGGCCTCCGTGCGGATCACCATGCGCGAACCGGAGGTCTGCCATGCCAGAGCGCCGGGCACACCTGACACGACCAGCGGTACAGCCCCTTGCGGCGGGGTGCGGAGCAGGTAGTCGAAGAGGTCAGCCGAGCCGAGCTGAGGAACGCTGCCCTGGGAGATCACATTGCTCGGCACGGCCCCGAAGTACCGCGGCACGATCATCTGCGACGAGTAGTCGGTGACGGCCTGACCCGTCAGCATCGAGAAGCTGATCGAGGTGGGCAAGCCCTCCAGCTTGACCGATACATTGCCCAAGCCGCCCTCACGAAGCAGACCCACCGAGAGCTGATGGCCCGAGAACTTGGTGACCGAGAAGTCCTTGGAGTAGTTGTCTGCATACTCGATGGGCCAGGGCTTGCCCGTCGCATCGAGGAAGGACACCACGCATCCCTGGGACATCGAGACCCGCACGAAGGGCGGAGAGGCTTCGGCACGCGGCGACAGGTCCAGTTGGAAGACCGACATGGTCGGCTTCGGGGGCGGGTTGCCGCTCACGTTCATGCTGAGCGCCGCCGCGCGCCGATCGAGTTCCTTGCGCAGCTTGACGATCTGCTCCGGTGTGAGCGGTGCGGACTGGTCCAGCGCTTCTTCGATCAGCGCATCGTCCTTGGACTTGTCGTCTGCCTTGACCTTGATCGGCTGGCTGCCCTGCTTGGCATTGGGCACCTGGCCGGTGGAGTCCTGCTGGGCCGACTGACTGCCCCGGCCATTGGCTCCGAAGCCACCCACGGGGTCCGCCGCAACCAGCGCGGGAATCGCCAGCAGGAACCCAACGCACAGGGCGCGATTGAGACGCGCACTCGAGGTCATGTTGATCCGGTTCATCGCGTGGCCCTCAATCGAACGGGCGGCCGGTGATGAGGCTGATCGCGATGCGCATCGTGAACTTGCCGAAGAGGTACTGCCGAGCACCGGGCGTCGGCGCGGTATTCATGAGCTCGACGAGGTCCGTGCGCGAACAGATGTCGGGATCCACATCGTCGAGGAAGACGTACCAGTCAGGGTGGGTTGTGCGCAACGACGCGAGTTCGGCCTGGCACAGGTCCAGCACTTGCCGCTCGACGGCAGCGTTGTCAGTTGAGGTTTCCATCGGATCTCCAGGTTCGGGTCTGGCTTGTCGCGTCATCCACCCACGACAGGGCGGAGTTCGATGCTGTTGATGAGCGCCCCCTTCGTCGAGGCGGTCAAGGGCACCCGCTTCAACGTCGTCGTGACGTTGAGACGGGTCGGTGTGAACTTGGTCTGCGTGCCCTCGAGGCCAAGAGCAATCTCAGCCTGGAGTTCCCAAGTGAAGACACCGCCGACGATGCGCTGTCGAACCACCACCGGCGGACCGGGCATCGTGTTCGTCATCACCATGCGGTTCTTCTTCATCTCTTCGATCTTGGGATCCATCGCCTCGACGAAGTGGCTGTCGTCCGTGTAGCAAGCCTTGGCTTCATTCATCGTCTGGCGATAGTTGACGAAGTCGTGCGAGAAGCTGCGGCGCAGGCACTCCTCAACAAGGGCACGGACCCGCGCCTCGTTCAGGTAGGGCTTGTCAAGAGGCACAGCCGGGATGACCACGCCCGAGTTGGTCGCCGCAATGACGGCCAGGCTGGCCCTGGCAGCGGCATAGATGCCGACCACTGCGGCAATCGTCGAGATCGAGGCAGCAATCCCCAGCGTCGTGCATAGCCTGACGAGGCTGGAGGCGTTCTCGGTTGCGGTCGGTGGGGTGGCGGTGGTCACTGGGCTACTACCTGATCTGGATGGAGTTCAACGCTGGTCGAGCGCCTGCCGGATTGCTGCTTGGGAACCAGGCGCCTCGAGCACCTTGTCACGCTCGGCACCGGTCAATTGCTCGGCCAAGAAGACGTCGCCGTTGTCCGTCTGGACATGGATCTCCGGCTTCTTGGTCACCACGACGGCCGCCTCAATCGCCGCGGCAATGGCCGCCACGAGCAGAGCGAATGCGAAGTACCAGCTGACGCGCAACGCGACCCGGCTGACGACCGGCGCTGCATCGCGGATCTCGTTTCGGGTTTGAGGCGTCATCGGGGTGCACCCTCCACGAGAGAAGCATCGACTGGTGAGTCGGCCCCAGACATGCTTTGGAGAGCCAGAACGGACGAACCGACATCGTGCAGCCCTCGCAGTCGCGGTACCGCAGCCGACTGGAATGCCAGCCGACCGCATGCACCCCTGTAGGCGACGTCGAAGCGTTTGTAGAAGGCATCCCAGGCAAAGCGATCCGAAGCCTCGGGCATCTGGGTATTCACCACCACCCAGCCGCCCAAATCCGCAACCGCGGCAGCGATGGCTGGGTCTGCGGAGAAGTCAGGCACTCCGTAAGGGCCGACCCGGGCGATGGCCTGGTGCAACGTGAGCATCGCGCTCATGGAATCTCCAGCCCCAGGGTTCAGCACCGCCATCGCGTCGTTGACTCGCGGCGCAAAGCAGCTGCGCTGCACATGCTGCGAGAGGAACCGCTCGATAGGTGGATCACCAAACTCGTCGATGAGACGGTTCCACAAGGTCGCCTCAAACGGGGTGGCCTGGTGCTTGTAGTACCCGAAGACCTCGGTCAACAGACGTTGCGCAGAGGACAGGTCCTGGCTCTTGGATGCAGAAGACTTCGTCGCCATCACGCATCCCCTCTCCGCATCGATGCGGCCGAAACGGGCTTGCTCTGGTTCAAGCTGGCGAAGACGTCGACGTTGTGGTCGCGAGCGACCTCTCCTTTCGATGCCCCCACTTTGAGCTTTGCAAATGGGCCCACTCCCTCGGGACGCGGCGGCAGGCGCTTGACCTGGCTAGGCGGAAGGTGGCCGAACTCCTGAATTTCCTTCAGCGCCCAGCTACGGAACGCTGCAGGCCAGCTGACCCATTTGTCGCCCTTCTTGAGCGAGTAGTTGATGAAGCGTTCCATCACCCAGACGCGATCGACCGGCTCCGGGAATCCATGCTTCGCCGCCCAGTCGATGAGCTCTGGGTGAGCCTCGTAACCGAACCTCTTGGGTAGTGCGCACTTGCCGCGCGCTCGCGTCCCGGCGGCCTCCACCGTGACCAGCGAGAACTGCTCGGGGTCTTGGGCGGCAATCGCGGTGGACAGGGCGAACTCTTCCAACGACTTGCCGAACCTGGCGACCATTGTGTCCAGGTGGGCAGCAAGCCTCGTGTGTCGAAGTCGCGCGTCGACGAGCTCGAAGCCATCGGTCAGCGTCGTGTAGTGCTCATCAACCAGCGCCAGTGGCAGCCCTGTCGCGTCGGCGAGGTACTGGTGACTCGCCGGGAGCGTCCCAGCCGGCGCACTCCGCCATGCCGCCAACAGCAGCTTCATGTAGGCCTTGCCCAGCCGGGCGTCAGGATGGACGAAGGCCGCGCTCTGTTCGATCCAAGCAGGCGCGAAGGTGAAGAGCGGCAACGCGCCGACGCACGTCGCCATCGCTGCTCTCACTTCTGCGCTCTCGTCCTGTCTCGTCATCTGCACAGCCCTCACTCGCCCTCGCTTCGGCCCAGATTGGCCTCCAACTGCGTCGGATTTTTACCATGCGCCCGCATGTAAAGCAACAGGTTTAGTTTTGCATGCATGTAGTCATTGAAAATCAATAGGTCAGCAGCCTATCATTCTTCACATGCCATTCTTCCCTATGAAGAACATGTTTACTAAGACCCAGGGGACTTTGTCACTTCTAGCCTCGCCATCGTCATTTGATTTGCATCATGACTACATCGCAATTCATTTTTCGGGCCTAACCATTATTGCCAAGGGTGCCCCACCCCACGATCTCGACCTGGCAGATCGCCCTGCTCTCCAATTGCGGGCTCACCTCGAAGCGGAGGGTTGGGTCGCAGATGAGGTGATGGTCCTCACCAGGGCCGGCAGCGAAGACCTGGATGCCGCACCCTCACCTTCGAGCGCCCAGGTGCCAAGGTCTCCGGCCGCCATCCCGGGATCCGGAGCCGCCTTCGCGCAACTCAGCCGCATCCGGTCGGGTGCACGCAATTCGCCTCCGCGTCTGGCAGGGCCCGCCGCAACTCCCGCGTCCCCACCGCCGGAGAACGGCGCGCCATCGACCGACTTGCACCCCTTCCACCCCGATGCCGACCACACCCCCTTCTGAGACCCACCAGCCCCTTCGCACCATGACCGCAGCCCAGCAGCATCCCGATCCGACGAGCCCGCTCGCCGGCGACTTTGAAGAGTCAACCGTCTACAGCGAGGAGTCCGAACGCCTGGCGATCGCGATCATGCTGAACCCGAACCGTGAGAAGCTGCACAACCGGCTGTTCGAACTGCTCTGCGACAGCGACTTCCACATCGAGCAGCACCAGGCCATCTGGTCCGTCATCGCGACCCTGCGCAACGCCGGCTTGCCCTTCGATGTCACCGCCATCAACGACGCTGGGCGAAGGCAGGACAAGTTCCTTGGCGGCGCCATCTACCTTTCTCAGTTGCTGGACGAGCCCATCGCGCGCGCAGCAAGCGACCAGGCGGTGGAGGTTGCGGCGGGACGCATCAAGGAGTTCTCACTATTGCGCCGCTTGCAGGCCTCGCTTCAGCAGGGACTTGCCCTGTGCCGCACCGGTCAGAGCTTCAGTCAGGCCGCATCGTTCGTGGAGGATGACCTGCAGAACCTGATGCGCTCGTCAAAGACCTCAAGATCGGGGCCGCAACCAATGAGCGCGTTCTGCGACTCGATCATGGCCAAGATCCAGGCAAAGCTGGACGGCGAAGTTCCAGAAGACAGCACGCCAACAGGCTTCCCAGAGCTCGACTCCGTCATCGGCGGACTACTCCCCGAAACCCTCACTGTCGTGGCCGGGCGCCCGGCAATGGGCAAAACGGCCTGGGGCGACGCCGTTCTACAGCACATCTCGGTCGATCGGAAGCGCCCCACCCTGCTGTTTTCGCTCGAGATGACAGGGGTGGCAGTAGCGACTCGCGGCCTGGCCAGGCACTCCTACATCCCGATTCCCAAGCTCAAGTCAGGCGAACTGGAGGAGCACCAGTGGAGCCAGTTCGCGGCCTCGATCGACGCGTTGTGCCAGTCCCCTGCCTACATCGATGACTCGCCAGGACTAACGCTCTCGGAGATTCGCTCACGGGCGCGCGCCTTCGTCGCTGCGTATCCAGGCGCGACCATCATGATCGACTACTTGCAGCTCGTCGCATCGGACAAACAGAACGTCGATCGTCAGAAGCACATCTCCGAGGTCAGCCTCGGCCTGAAGCTGCTCGCTCGCCAGCTACGCTGCCCGATCGTCGCCCTGTCGCAGCTCAACCGTGGCCTCGAGCAACGCGCCAACAAGCGTCCGATGCTGTCCGACCTGCGCGAGTCCGGCCAGATCGAGCAGGACGCCGAGGTCATCCTGTTCCTGTATCGCGACGAGGTCTACAACCCGGACACGCCCGACCGGGGCATCACCGAGGTGATCGTCGGCAAGAACCGGGATGGCGAAACCAAGACCGTGAAGATGAGCTTCGAGGGCGCGACCATGCGCTTCCGCGAACTGGGCACGCACAACCATGACTGACCTCTTCGCCCTTTGCCAGCGCTGGCGTGGCGGCCGCGCATCGTATCGCCCCAGCGGCGAGGTGTTCGACCACGGCCGGGCCAGCGTCGAGCTGATCGACGAAGCGCTGGCCAAGGACTTCGTTCTCGAGCACCACTACTCGCGCTCCTATCCGGCCGCGCGGCTTCGCGTCGGGCTCTTCGTTCGCCGGGCCTTCCAAGCCGAGCGACTCGAGGGCGTCGCCGTCTTCTCGGTTCCCATGAACAACGCCGCGGTGCCTGCCTGGTTCCCAGGCCTGCAGCCAGCGCAGGGTGTCGAGCTGGGCCGCTTCGTACTGCTGGACGAAGCCGAGGCCAACGCGGAGACATGGTTCCAGGCCCGAGCCCTGCGTCTGGCTGCAAAGCACCTGGCCGGCCTACAGGCCGTGCTGAGCTACTGTGACCCTGTCGCACGCACGGCGCTAGACGGCACCGTCACTGCCCCAGGCCACCTGGGCACCATCTACCGAGCGGGGAACGCGCGTTCGCTGGGCCTTTCTTCGCCGCGCACCTTGAAGCTCCTGCCTGATGGCCGCGTAGCTTCCGAGCGGGCCCTGTCGAAAATCCGCACTGAGGACCAGGGGGCAGCCTACGCCTCGCAGCTCCTCGTCTCCGCCGGCGCGCCGCGGCGCCTACCGCTTGAAAGCGGGGCGGCGTATCTGCAACGCATCGATGCCGCTGGCTTCTTCCGCCGCATCCGCCACCCAGGGAACCTGGTGTTCGGGTGGGACGTCCGCCGCTTCGCACCTCAGGCATCGAGGCACTCGCCATGCTGAGCAAGCGAGGAGCACGCAAGGTGGACCCAGCGCGCTGGCTCGGGATCCACTGCGGCGACATCGACTTCCAGCTCTGGATCGGAGCATCCTCCACCGCGGAAGCCGCCGACATCACCCGCGAGCGGTGTGGAGTCGAGTCGCGATCCGAGATCGCCCGGTCTCCCAGCGCGCTGGCCATGTTCCATCTCCACATCTACGACCCCTACATCGAACACCTGAGGCGTCTCAGCCTCCACGAACAAGGAAAGCTTCCATGAGCATCGCTGACCTGAGCAAGGCCCTGGCATCCAAGCACGAGATGCCCGTCGACGTCGCCCGCGACCTGGTCGTCGACGTGCTGCAACTGATCGAGAAGACCACGGTCGCGCGCGGCCGCTGTGCGGTGCGTGGCTTCGGCGTCTTCAAGATGCAGCACTTCGCCGCCAAGCCGGCCCGCAACCCCAGAACCGGCGAGCGCGTGACCGCGCCGGCGCGCACACGCCTGGTGTTCAAGCACGCGTCGGATCGCCGTGCCGCCGCAGAGCAAGAGCGCCAAGCCGAGGTCGATGACGGCCAGATGCAACTGGGCCTGGGCTGAACGAGCTCGTGATGGGCCACAGCTGGCACGGCACCTGAAGCGCAAGTACCTGCGGCAGGGCAAGACGGAGGCGCTTCAGAACATGCGGACAGTGCTGCCGCTCAAGCTGGCGCCCCACGCCGAGCATCTGGATGCATGGGCTACAACCCGACGTACGGCACCGCCAGGGCGAGCAAAGCGCGGGCTCGTCGCCCGGCTCTGCGCTAGCGATGTCGAACCGTTCTATCGGTCGGCCAACAGCCTTGCAAGCTCAGCGAGTAGGTCAGGCCTATTTCAACTCCTGTTGGTCCTCGGTTCGGTACCTTGGCGCAGCCAAACACGTGAGCCGGTAGCCTTTGATGAGATGTACACGCGCATCTGCAAGCACTCGCTGTGCAGGGGTAGGTTCAGGCTCTCGAAGCCACGGCGCCCTACAACAGCATGTACTTGTAGATGGTGAACAGACCCGTCATCAATGCCGCCGCATAGACGAGCACCATGACCCCCACGACTACCTTTAATCCAGCCCATGCAGACTGGGCGAAACGGACAACAGCCTGTCGTTTAAGGTTCAAGGCATTCATCGCTCACATTCCCATGACCTAACACCGCACGTGCTGCATTCAACGACCGGAAGCGGTCCATATGCAATTCCCTGCTGAGTGCACGTGCAGCAACTCACGAAAGCACCACCGCTGCGAGCATTACATCGTAGAGCCCGGGGGCGTTGCGCCGGCCACCACGATCAGCTGGTCCGCATAGCTGCGCTGCTGCTTGTGTGTGACCTGCAAGCAGTTGACGCGTGCGGCTGCGCTACGCTGGCTCAGATCCACCAAGGCCGATTTCAAGGGCTCTGGCGTATTCGGTCTGCAGCCGGACTCGGAAATCATCACTGCCCGGCCCAGCGCTTCCGCTGCCGTGTCTAGCAGCGCTTGGATCTCGGTCAGCGAGTCAATGCGGCGCCGGATCGTGTCCAGAACGACCCGTTGGTGGTGCCTGTCTTCGCTCATAGTTGGCACTCTCTTCCCGAGCCTCACGGAATCACGTGTTGAAGTACTTCTTCGATTTCAGAGTCGAAGTGCAAGGGGCGTACCTTGCCATCTCGAATGGCCATGTAGTAATCGGTAGCCCAATGCTTGTCTTGCAAGGTTGGGCCGCTGGCCACCCACGGAGCCATCTGGTTCGCAACCACGGCGACCACATTCAGCGCGAAAAGCAGCTGCTCTGCTTTGCGGCGATCGTCATCAGTCAGCGAAGCGTCTTCAACGGTCGATGCAAGGGCTTGATCGAACGCTTGCAGTTGATCGGCTTGATTTGCTTTTGCCTGAGCAAGCAGGCGTTCGACGAACGGGCTGGACATACTCACTTCCAAAGTTAGTCTGTATCGAAGATGCGAAGGTCGACGTGCTCGCTCAATGCAGGCCCGTCGTCAGACAGCATCGCTGTTCCATACCACACGCCAACCACGCATGGCTCGGCGAGCAGGATGGTCAGCGAGCGGCGGTACTTCTCAGGCATGCCTCCATAGCTCTCAAACCCCTTGGCCCAGTACCGCCCGCCAAGCGAAACCCGCCAAAGGCGGCCCTGGAGAGACGCCTCACCGAGCAAAGGGCCGCTGCGGGCCTGGTCACAATACTCGAGCTGCCGCGATTCAGATACCCAGCAATGCAGGTCTGCGTCGTCGACCTCCCACATCTCATCGACACCAGCACGTGCTCGGATGGACTCGACAACTGTTTGTCTCATTGGCACGGCGAAAAGTACCACTGCCTCTGCTTCGAACGACATCGCCTTCTACCTACTTCCCTTCAATTCATGGCGCTCAGGCGTCGGGCCAGCTCGGCCTTGACAACGCAGAACCGTTCGATCGCGTCGTCCTGCCTCTCCACCTGGAGGTTATGCAGTGCGTTGCCGTAGTACCCGAAGGTGAACTGCGCCTCGTCCAGCAACTCCTCGACCGAGAAGGTCGGCAAGGCTTGACGAAGGTCTGCGTTGTCCTCGATTCGCTGCATGCTCATGAAAGGGTCCTTCCTGGTTCCTCGGTGTCAGGTGTCGCCGTGCTTCAGCAGCCGGCGCCGATCAACTCGGCTCCCAATTCTCGGCAGCGACGTTCCCAGAACGAGCGGCGACCTCCGTTCACGCTGTCGCCTCGCGCCAGCCAAAACATCGCCTGGTAGACCAAAAATTGAGCCTTGTCGCTCATGGTAGCGTCCCTGCTCAGTCTGCCCGCAGGGAGAACCTTGTGCCAGCTTGATAGCCCATGGGAGCGGGCGGTATGCCTCCGCCTCCCATCAGGGAAGGAGCTCTGGGCAAGTCGACGTGAAGCCGTAGAGGCGCGCTCACATCTCGACAGATACGCCGAGTGACGGAGATTCTCCACAGCCCGCCATCGGCACCTGCGGCCTGTGCTAGGCGGCCCGCGTTGCTGGCGGGCGCGTGCCGCTCCAGCTGACCGAAAAATCGGCAGTCAGCGTCTCGGAGCGCCACCAAATCGCCAGGCCCCGCCGAGGGCTCAATCGTGGCCTCCAGGATCACTTCGCGCCCATCGTCCGACGCCGCAAATGCGGCGACGGCACCTGCACCCAGCATGGCGCCCACAACGATCTTGATCTTGAGTGTCATGTCGCTACTCCTCTGCGTCTCGCTTGCGCCAGATCATCGATCTGGCTCAATGCCTGACACCGCGCCCCCATCACGTCGGCCACTGCAAGGTCACTCCCGCGGGTTGCCCTGAATTCAGCGGCCGTGAAGACCATCGCAGCGAGCACTCCTGCAATCATCATCACCGACGCGACGGCAAAGCCTATCGTTGCTACCTTGCGCTTCCAGCCCTCGGCAGTCTTGAGCCATGCATGCGAAACCTGGGTGACCAGCACACCAACGATCAGACCCACTAACGCAACGCCAATGTGCTGCGACACGAACTTGAAAAGTTGGTCTGCCATTCAGTGTTCCTTCCACGCCGCACAAGCGACATATCCATGCTTGCGATTGAATAGCGCTCTACGTGAGCCTGCCATTTCCGCTGTCAATTGGTGCCACCGTCCACGGCGACAAACGGAACTGCTACGCCTGTCTGGAAACAGCGGATCTCACACAACGTCCCAGCTTTAAAAACCAAGGTATACGAATGGGGATGGCCGTCCCCCGTGATAACGAGATGGTGACTGTAGTTGAGGTCGCCCAAAGGTTGCCCCTCATCGCTCGCGATGCGGCGAAGCCTCCCATCTGCGCCGACCTCGTAAGTCGCCATATCCATGCCGTGGCGCAGGTCCTTGCAATGGAAGTTGCCGCCACCGAAGCCATCGGGCATCGGGTGATCAAATTTGACGTTGTCGAACATACCCATGTGCCGCTCCCTTCCTTCTTTGAATGGTGGTCAGCGACAAACAGGTAGCGGCACAGACACCAGATGGAAGTGGTGTGCATACCGATGCTGAGTGCGCTGACCCTTGATGCTATCGAGGCAATTCCGTAGCTGGCCCGCCGGCGGCCTTGCTGATCGCAGCTTCAGCAACGCCTTTGGCATGATCCGCTGCAAGTTGGGATGCAATGAGCTGACCTCGCAGGCGTCGCTCATAGAACTCCCAGTCGATCTTGAACGCTTGGTGGTACTGAACGACCAAGAACGGGACCGCATGTCGTTGTTGAGGCTTGACTTCACCGAGGATGATGGCTTTGGCCATATCGCTCTTGAACAGGCTGTAGGCCTTCTCGGCGTCCACCGGATACTGGAATGTCACATTGCCGACTTTGGCCAAGCACATCGTGTTTTCGCCTTCAGGCTCTTCCATGGAATCGACGTGAACGACATCCACGATGAATTCGAAGCCTTGAATTTGAAGCTTCAGCATCTTTACTCCTTTCGGTCATCCAAACGAATGCGATCCGTCAGCCACACGGTGAGGCCGACGCAGGCACCTGTGGCCATCAGCCAGGACGACATCGAACTGGAGTTGGCGACCATCCAATCTCCGGCGCCCACAAACGGCGCGAAGAAGCAGGAGAGCAGCCAAAGCGTGGCACCGAGGGCGGCGCCTGTGACTGTCGCGCGTAGTAGTTGAACCATAGGGCAGTCGTTGATTGGATCGGTCGGGCGCGGTGGCGGCGAGAATGAGATCGCCATTCATGGCTTGTCTCTTACTGAATCAGCGTCATGCCGGCAGTCTTCGCTGCGGCCTTGTCGAACGTCATCGTCTGAGTACAGCCTGCGGACTCTGCAATGCGCTCGATCAGGCAGTCCGCAAAGTCCGCGCTCCCAGCACTGAATGCACGCAGAGCACGCAGGATGTGCGCTGCCTGGTCCACGACAAGTTGCTTGGAGCGCAGGATGACCTCCAGGGCCTGCGCCACTTGGGGCCGGCTCAGGTCGTAGCACGACGTCAGCACCCACACCAGCTCGACAACCGAAACCAGGGTGATGAAGCCCGGGGCGTCCGTTGTCAGGCCCTCAATCAGCTTGGTCGCCTTGGCCGCCTGCTTCGGATCGTCCTGCATGATGTAGCGGACCAGCACATTGGTATCCAGGCCGATCATCGTGCAGCCGCCCCGCGTTCAGCGATGGCCCGGTTCATCTCCTCGATGGACACCGGCTTGGCCGGCTTGCCGAACATGCCCTTCAGTTCCGTGACCGATCGATTCGCGGCGACGAACAGAAACTGGCCCGGCTCGATCTGAACGAACTCCACCCGATCACCCGCATCAACGGCGAGTGCGTGGCGGACATCAGCGGGGATCGTGATCTGGCCTTTTGACGTGATGGTGGCGGTGGTCATGTTGCGTACTCCTGATGTTCCTTACTTTATGGTAAGGAAGATTCAAAGGCAAGCTCCGATCAAGCAGCTAGTCGATGCTCGTAGTACGGCCGCTCTCGGTCATCCAGGATCGCGTACTGCGCGGCCAGGTCGCCGCGGCCCGGGCGCAGCCAGGCGTCAATGGCCGAGGCCTTGATCGGCACGATGCAGCGGTCGTGCCCCGCCGACGACACCTCGGGTGGCGGCTCGTCGGTGATCGCTGCAAAGGACAGCAACTCCTCGCCGCCTGCCCCGGCCCAGTGCGACCACAGGCAGGCAACCAGCATGGGTAAGCCGCCTGCAGGGTCGAATCGCAGAACGAGGTTCTCTGGATCTTCTCCCTCAGCCAACTCGCGATCCTCGACCCGGTGCCGAGCGACGTTCTCGAAGAACGAGGTCACCACGAGCAAACCGTGCGTGTGACCGAACTGGCCCTTCCAAAAGCCCTCCAGGTTGTCTCGCCTGGCGTTGTAGGTGCCCGGGTACTTGGCGTCATAGAACGCAGGCTTGCCGGCCGGTCGGCACTGGTAGCGCATGGGCTTCACGACACGGCGGCCGTCCTCCCAGACCATCACCGGGCAGAAGTGGCCGGGGAAGATGCGGGAGTCCCTTTCCTTGGGCTCGGTGCGCTGCAGGTCCGCCAGTTTGGCCAGCGACTGCTCGATCTTGTTCGAGGCGATGCGCTGATCCTCGCCAGCCTTCTTGGTGGGCTTGGCGCTGGCCAGCACGCGCTCGGCATCTGCCAGGCGCTTCTTCTGAGCAAACAGCCCTTCCTGAAGCCTCGTGGCCTCCTGGGCTGCGTACTGGTCTAGAAGCGCCCTCACCTCCATCTCGGCCGGCGTCGAGGCCTGCGCGAAGGCGTCGACCATGGCCTTGGGCATCGGCACGCGCCCCTCACGCAGCCGCCGCTCGGCCAGACGCACGAACGCCTGCAGATCTACGTCGGCGCCATAGGCCCGGACGTAGGCCCGGTAGTCAGCTTGCACCAGGGCGGAATAGCACATGCAGGTCCTCCAATCGAGGCGGTGTGAAGGCACGCTGCCTGGCTCACTTGCTGGCCCACCACCAAGGGCCAAAGAAAAAGAAGCCGCCATCAAGGCGGCGCGTCACCAAATAGGGAGGGAGGAACTTGAACGGTGACGTGGGTCACGACTCTACAGGAACCCGGCCCGCCTGGCGCATGCAGTTTCTCAGTCCGGGTGCATGATGCCGGCGCCCCCGGGCTCCTCCGCACTGCGAATCAGCAGCCAGGTCTGCGCCACCTCCCGCCGGGTCAGTACGTCCCGCTCCAGGCCCGTCAGCACCATCCTGTCGTGATTCACCAGCAGCAGCCGCGCGTCCAGCAGCGGGGGAACCAGTTCTGATTGATCCTCCGCCAGCATCTTGGCCACGATCGTTGAACGTCCCAATGCCGCCTCATGTTGCTCTCGCACGCTCAGCAGGCCCTGGACCCAGGGCGCACGGGATTGCTGCCACCGCGGCATCGGGGCCCCGGCGTGCCGGGCTAGGAGGCACCAGAAGTGGTTGGACTGCATGGGCTGTATTTTTATACAGTCTACATCCGCCTTGCCAGACTCTGCTCACTACGTTGTCAAGCGAAGGCCGTTTCCATAGACGCGCCCTCCGCTTGCTCACCCCTCAGCCAAGCTGCGAGCATGCGGGCCTCTCCACTCTTGCAACACCGTCCAATGAAAACCATCAACGTCCTGACCTCTGCAGCCTGCCGTTTGGCTGTGACCTTTCAGGCCAATCCTTTCGGTAGCGTGATCTTGGTTTTGCTGGCCAGCTGCGGCGTGGCTGGACTGTGGACCTGGAAGACCTGATGCATAGCCTGGAACAAGAGGCTGCAGGTCAGACCTTGCCGTGGACCATGCCGTGGATTTCCTCCAGGGCAGCCTGCAAGTCTTCTTCAGCGACCGACAGGTTGGATGCCCAGCGACCGGACCGTGCCTTGGCCAAGAGCAGCGCGGTGTTGTTCAAATCGGCGTCCGCGTGCCCATCCTCGCTTCGCCAGTGCTCGAGCTCAGTCCGGAAGTCATCTCCCCAGCGATCCCTCAGACGGGGCATCCACAGGGCCAGGCATAGCTCGGCAACCTCCGGCTTCGGGAAGGCTACGGCCCTGCTGCCGGCCGCGAGGCGACCCGTCGGAGACAAGTAGGCGCCATCCTTCTGCTGCAAGGCAAAGGCCGTCAACTGGTCGGGCGTGTCCCAAAGACGAACGAGGTAGCGGTCACGCATGCAGCCGCTCGGACCGTCGCCCTGGGCAGTTAGACCGGCAGTGCGTCGGCAGGGGACCGCAAGACCAGATCACCATGGTCGGCAATGGCCCATTACTGGGCAACGGGCCGGCTCGGCGCCGGGAGTTCATAGGCACTCTAGGTCTCCTCAATGAAGGTTGCGACGTAGTCCAAGCGCTCGACTTCGAGCAGCTTGGACGGTTCGGTGCCGATTCTGGACACCAACGACGCCATGCTCTTGATGGCGCCGCGCGCACAAACTGCCCTGGATTTGGGCAGAAGGATCACCCAGCCTGCAACTATTGGTGATTGAGATACCAGTGGATTAGCTCGCGCCTGCCACGCCATGAGGCGTCGGCCTCGTTCTCCAGGGACTCTTCGACGGTCTTCAGGTAGCGCTTGCCCCCCAAGCGATCCACCATCTCCTCCATTAAGGCCACGAACACGTCGTTGTCTGAAGCCATCCACGCGAACCCGCGCGGCCACAGGTGCCGGTCAAGGTAAGCGCGAGCCACGGCGGTCCTCAGCCGTCCTGCACGATTCCAGCGGTTGCCCTCTGGCACCCAATGCAACCGCGGCTCGATGAGCTGCCAGTCGCCGTCAGCCAAAGCCGAGTTGGACACTGCGACGTGCAGTTGCTCAAAGGTCATCTGCAGAAGTTCGCCAACGCTCCTTGAACTTCGCCCCAGCGCCCGCGCGAACGCATAGGCGGCCAGTCGGTTCGGCAATGTCCCGTTCACTTTCCTGAGCTTCAACAACGCGATGTACCATGGATCGTCGCCAAACTGGTTGGGCACGGAATCGGGCGACATTGCGTTCGCAATTGCCAGCAGCAGCGCCGGTGACGGCGCGTGCACCTGACTCAGGAACTCGGCAACCGCCGAGGCATCGTCGACGCAGTAGCCAACCCAACGCAGCTTGCTCTCGTCAGAATCGTTCGAGCCAGACAGGGACTGAATCAGCTTCAGAACGTGCGCCCGCCTGAGCACTTGGACCGCCGCGCGCATGCCCGGCTCTTGCTTCATGCCTCGAAGCAGCGCAATGGCGGCCGTGTCCGTCATCGGCAGGCCGTAGAAGTCGTGGGGGGAGCGAATGTCGACCTTCGTCCAGAAGGCCGGTACTTCCACCAGGTCAGGACGCACCCGAAGCAACTCGGCCAGCGGGACGTCGTGATCAGGCCAGTCCGCCAACAGTTCTTCGGTAGGAATGGCCCTAAGCACCTGCGCCGCACTGCCGGCCGCGTCCTCTGCGGGATTGCACAATGCGGCAAGCAGGCGCTGCTTTGATGCCCGCCAGAGCGGCGCAGCCACCTGTGGAAGGCGCTGCTGTAGCCGCGACGGCTCGAGGTAGTGCCACTGGTCCCAGAGGAAATCCACCGCCATGGCGTCAGCGTTCTCGACGTTGGACAGCACATGATCAGCGAGCAGGGCGCGGGCCACATCCGAAGTCGAGAGCGGCCCAAGCTCGTTGACCATCTCGATCGCGTCGTCAAGCTGGTTCGGCGACGCCGGGCCACTCGTGAGGCGGTGAAAGGTGCAAAAGGTCGGCATGGCCTCGCGACCGCCCAAGATATCTGCACCGAGCCGCTTCAGCGTGTCCCTAAGGCCGTCGTGGTTGGGCTGCCGTGCGTCGTCCATGAGGGTCATGAGCCAATCTGGCAGGCACTCAAAGAGCATCGGCGACACCTCGCGCGTGTTCGGCAGGCGCGCTCGGGTCGACATGTTGGCGCCGGGCAGGACCTGCAGGTCGAAAGATGCGCCCGGTGTGGAGCGATCCTTGGTCGTGAAGGTACAGAACCGAAACGAGCGGCGCAGGCGCGGCCACTGCTGGTCCCATATCCGCAGCGTCAAGGCGTCCACCGGCACACCCGGATCCCGCTTGGCGATCACGCGGCTGTTGGACGACTCATAGAGCCCGGCAAGCACGGCCGCCAGCCAGACTTCCTCCAGAGTCGACATGCGCGGCTCGGGCTCGACGCTGTCCAGCGTATCAAGGGTCTCGGGCATGCTGTAGGTGGACCAGGACGGCGAGTTCGGACGGGCGAAGAGCTTGGACAGCCGAGACGGGGCGCCAATGGCAGCCAGGTCCGGGAAGTCGATGAAGAGCGTGTGTGTCCAGACGCAGCCCGGGCGCGGCATCTCCGGAGCCGACCAGGTCCTGGCCAGCGCGTACATGCCGCCTTCCGAGAGTGGGTAACCGGTCAGGTAGCTACTGCCTTCAGACGCCACACCCGACCCCGACACGTCGCTCATCACCAAGACCAACTTGGCGTCTTGTGGGGAGAGTCTGGCCGAGCAGGCAAGCTGGCGATGTCCGTCCGAGTACCCGTGCAGCGCTTGATGAACTTTGATGATCACAGCGAAATCACTACGTCAGCAGCCACTGCAGGGGTTCGGTAAGGTCGTTGGACTGGCTACCAGCATGGACCACCGAGATTCGCTGGGAAGGCAACTCGATGTCACGCAGGCGCTCTGCATCGGCCAGCGTCGTCTTGGCATCGTCGTAGTCGCCGCCCTGGGCGCTGATTCCATAAATGCGCCTTTCCCAACTGGGGCCCAGGCCATTCTTAAGGAACTGGTCGAGCAGCGGCATCCGCCTGGCCAGGTACTCCTCGGGCGAGAGGCCACGGCCTGCCGCCTTGTCCCACGCGGAGAGGATGATGGCGAGGCGGCGCGGCCCGACGTCCAGTGGCTCGGTCTGCATCGACTGCAGCAAATCGACCAGTTGCACCTGCGTGGGCGCCACGTCCGGCGACCAGTCGACTAATGCCTCGGCTTCAGCTCCGTCTTCGGGTGGGATTCCGAGGTCTTCCATCAGCAGCTTTTCGTCGATCACCCACTTGGGCACGGTGACCTTGTCCGCGTGGATGAAGAGCAGCACGCCCGGCGCCTTGAGCCAGCCAGCGACCGTCTCGTCGCACTCGCGCCGGCCCCACATCTGCAAAAAGGCCTCGCCGGCGACGTCGGGAAAAGTGACCGTCTGCGGCTCCCCTCCCTCCGCCTTGAGGATCATCGACACCAGCTTATCGCCGCCCTGGGCGGTGCGTTCCTGCTTCTTGGCCGCCCGCCACTGGGAGGCGATCTCATGCAGGTGCTCGATGTTGCTGGCCTGCAAAGACACGTAGGTCAACTTGCAGGGCACCTCCTTCTCGCTGACCAGGTGCCACAGCGCGGCGAGGAAGGTGGTCTTGCCGGACCCCGGCAAGCCCATGACGACGACGGAACGTTTGCTCATTGGACGCCTTTCGCCACTGGCATCAGTCTGGCAAAGTAACGTTCCGCCTCAGGGACCTCAAAGACCATCGTGGCCGGCCGGTATCGCAATGGCTCGGCCATCCAGTACTCAAGCAGATGATCGAGGTTCTCGCCGCGCTTGGCGCCATCCGTGCTGGGCTGAGCCGCGATCCGGAAGGACTCGACGGCCGCGAAGTTCGTGCCGTAGTCGGCGCGCAGCCCTGCCACCAGGGTGTCGAAGCCCTGAAAGGCCCGCTCGCCGCCGTCGACAGCCTTGCGAATGACGTCCAGCTTCGTCAGCACGAGCGCCAGGCGCTGGCTGGGCCTGACCACGCCAGCCTCGACGAAGGCCTGTAGAGTCTGGCGGATTTCCGAGCGCAGGTTGTGACGCTGACCAGCATCCAGCAGCCGCTGGCCGTCGACGAGCAGGGTCAGCACATCGGCCCGCCTCAGCTCTGGGAACTCTTGCGCCGACATCGGGTTGCTCCGCGTCTCCAGGTACTCCTCGCCCGCCCGGTCGCCCAGCAGCACACTGGGTACGGCACCGGAATCGGTGTCGACGAGTTCCAGGTGATAGAAGCGGACCTCGCCGCGCTCGGTGCGAGCCGTGTTGGGCGTCGTGCGGCGCGACGCTGCGCGCGAATCGTGCGCGGCCTGCTCGAAGGCTTGCAAGGAGAAGGACTGGGCGAACGCCACGTTGCCAACCTGGCCGAGCTGGAACAAGTCATACAGGCCGGCGATCAGGCTGGTCTTGCCTGCGGCATGGGGGCCTGCGATGGCGATGACACGGGACGGCCTTTCCTTGACCACATCATCCGCCTCATCCACGGACAACGTGGTCGAAGCCTGCATGGCCACGCCATTCCTCGGTTCTGGGTATGCGCCTGACACTGATGCGTCCGGCGTAATCGGGATGCGGCCGAACTGCGGACAATCGGCCGTGTCGGAGAAGCCCTCGATGCAGCGGCCGTCCACCCCCACATGGCAGTCTGGGTTGGCGCAGCGAGGCGACGCAGCGCCTTCTTGCGGTTCAAGATCTGCCATGGCTATTTGTGAAGCAGGAGCTGCTCGCAGTAACAGAGGTCCGCCAACTGCAGCGGAGTCAGACGCGCAGCGGAGTCGATGTCGCAGACACCCGCCCAGCCTGCTATCCACGTGCTCTCGCCACGCACTTCCAGCCGACGCCTGATCCCCTCATGCAGCGGCGTGGTGACTGGCGAAGCCTTGTGCTTGTCCGCATCCGGCAGCGCGGTCTTGAGCCATTCGATCGGCAAGGCCTGGATGGCATTCGCGATCTCCATGGGCTCACTGTCCTCGATGCCGGCTCGCTCAAGCAGCGAGCCAATAGCGGACGCACCAGGCAGGGCAAAGGTGACTTCGGCGAGATCGCGAGCCAGCACGAATGGCTGCTGTTCACGGGAAACCTCCGAGAATAGCTGGCCGGCCTGGGTGCGGCCGCCTTGCAGCCACCACAGCATGTCCAGCTCTTCGGCCTGCATGCTGACGTAATGCAGCGCCCGCTGCTCGAAGGCCGCCTGCCGTTCAGCGAGCTGCTGCACGACGCCAGTAAAGGCCTCTGCAAGCAGGCTGATGCGCTCGTCGCTGCCCTCTGTCTCTTCAGCCTGCGTCGTGTCCACCTCAAGCGACGGCATCGGTCCCAACTCCAGTGACGGGCGGCGGCGCGTGGTCCGGGCCAGCGCCAGCCGTGCGTCCGCAGCAAGCCCGACGAGGTCCATGGGCTGCCTGACCTTGCGCAGGCCCTTGAAATGAGCCGTGCCGATCATCGTGGCCGCTCGTGCGGCCGCAGGCTCGCCCTGCTGCAGGATCACGGTGAGGGTGACCGCGGCCAGCAGCGCAAACTCCTCATCCGGCATCGCTCCGCCCTTGTCGGCCAGTTTGGTGCGGACCGCGCTGGTCGCGACCGTGGTTTGGTCGGAGCGGAAGGCGGCACGTGCGAGGGCATCCAGTTCCGCGTCATTGACCGACCTGGCCAGCGCCTGAACGGCCGCCCAGCGCGCTTCCATGGCATGTGGGTCGAGGGCCAACTGCACCGCCTCGTACCAACGCTGGAATTCAGCTTTCATTTCTCTCCCTTGTCTGGCAGTCAGCCTTGTTGTTGCAGAGCGTCGACTTCTCGGGCCAGCTGCTCGAGCAACCCTAGCTTGGCAGCGAGCCGCAGCCCACGGTCATACAGCTCCTCGTCAGTCAGCGCCAAGTCTTCCTGGGTGATGAGATTGAGCTTGAACATGATCTCGCGCTTCTGGCTGTCGGGCAGGTTCCAGAACCGAAAAACCAAGCCCTTTGTGCTAGGGCTGCTCATGGTCGCCTCCGCCGGCGTTGCGACGTGCACGGGTGCTCCGGGCGCGGCGGGCACTGCAGCGGCCGCCGGGGCGGACTGGGCTTCGGCCGGACGTATGACGTGCGTCGCATGGCTGGGGAAGAGAATGTCCTGGGCCCATACATCTTGCCCTTGTTTGGTCGTCAGCGCGATGAACCTCTCCGGACTCTTCTGCAGCTGGCGCACGTGCGCCCGTACCCGAACCACCCGGTCCTTGCCTGTGCCGACGACCTCAATGTCGATGACGTTGTAGCCAGGCTTCCAGTCGTGTTCGTGGCGCTCGGGGTTCACGGCACCAGCGCTGAAGCGCATGTAGCTGTCGGTCGAAACGCAACGCTGGCGATGTTCATGACCAAAGAACTGCAGGGGCGCACGGTCATTCACGGCATCATCGACGGCGTGTTCATCAAGGAACCAACGCGGTGGATGGTGAGACATCACCAAATTGAGCACGTCGGGCTCAGGATCCAGCACCGTCTGCAGTGGGCTGAGGTAAAGCCTGCCGGGCTGGTCATCGCGGCCGTCCAAGCCGGAGATCAATGTCGAGGTGAGGCCATGCAGGCGCAAGGTCACTCCGCCGCCGAGGTCGTCCAGGTTGTAGAACCAGTAAGGCTGAGCCGGGCTGACGAAACAGCCCAGAGGCGACGCGAAGGCGTTGTAGGCGGCCAGCGATTTGAACAACGCCGGGCCGGAATCAGGGTCCTTGAGCTGCGTCCGCAACACGGTTTCACGATGCTGCTGATGGGCATTGGCGATTGCAGCCTGCGCGTTCGAGATTGCCGCTGAAGCGCGGCAGGCGGACCTGTCAACATCGTGGTTGCCTGGGACTACGTAGATCCGGTCTGGACGACAACCGGAAGCGGCCGCAAGGTCCTTCAGCCACGCGTCTGCGGCGGCGTATTCGGCGGAATGACCCTTGAAGGCAATGTCGCCACTGACCAGGATGGCGTCTACCCCCTTTTCGGCACACAACGATACCAAGTCCGTCCTTAGGCGTGTCCGATATGGGCGCTCGGGGTCCGTCAGCGGTTCCAGGCAGTCGGGCTCTTTGAAGTGGATGTCGGAGAGATGCAGGAGACGCATTAACAAATCATAACGACTCTCTCGACGGTGGCTGGCGAACTGTGGACCAACGGACTGGGGAAGCCGACACGCACCGTCCAACCCAGATCGAGGACGGGGTTCAGCCGAATATGGATGGACAGCGGGCAAATGGCATTGGAGATTGGCGAGCTCAGGGCAATGGCCTACAAGTCAGCTCCAAACCCGCCCCTTCCGACCTGCGCACGCGTCACCCGTATCGTGTTGCGTCGTGATCAGGATTGCCCTTGACTAAGGGAGAGACCTCTGGAAACCGGAGAAGCCGGAACCAGTGCTAGAAACGGGGGCGGGCCTGGCCGGGCGGACCACTTCAAGATTTCATGCGGCCCCTCCACAGAGGAATCGAGCATTGCGCGAGCTGGTGGCTCCGTGCTGCTTAACTTTTAGGCACCCCGAGGCCATATGGCCCCGCTTGTTGTAAACCAAGCACTTCGGTGGCCTGGGAGCTGGAGAGCGGGTCGGGTTTCCCACAGGTTCTGTGGATAACTTGCCCTTGAAACCGACCAATCTGACTCGCGCCGTCGGGATCAGGGGGCACAGGACTTGCGACGCCCCGACACCTCAGACCAGCAGGCCCCGGTCGCGATACGCTTCAGCATCTGAAAAGCGATCGAGGGCTGAGCCAGCAACTCGCCTGTCGCAGTGGTTGAGGAGGCCCCTCACCACAGGGTTCACGGCCGAGATGTCACCACCTCTGCGGACAACGGAAGCCCAGACCCTGGATCCCCGTCAGGTGCGTCCCAGAGCGTGCCTTCAGCCCCAGGCAGCATTGCATTGGCCGCGAGACCTCCTGGCTGCTCTTGTGCCCCTGGAGAGCCTGCCGCGATCGCATTGAGCCCTAGCAGCTTGCGTGTCTCGTCGAGCCCGATGACCAGCACCAGTTGCAGCGCATGCCGAACGCCCTCGGCCAGCCTCCCGGCGCCGAGCTCGCAGGCCAGGTTGTGTTCGTCGTCGCTCAACCGAACGGGGCTGGCCTTCCCGATTGCCGGACGGCCTCGCGAACGCTTGGGCGCAGGGTCGGCCACCCCGGGAATGCCTACCTGCGTGGGCGCGGGCTCGTCCCGCGCCTGTCCGTCGTCTACATCCATGCCCTCGTCCTATGCGGCCAACCGTCAACACGAACGCCAGCAGGGGTGCTCGGCGTCGCCAGCGGTCATCGTCATCGCCTAATCGTCATCAGATGGTCACGCCATCCATTAAGCGATACCGGAAATTATGTCAGAAAAGTTCTGGGCTATTCCAATAGAATTTTGCGTTATAGCAGTCATGCAAATTAATTGCGCCGCTGCTCAACTCGACCGCCAGGATTGGAGACACCCATGGGCAGCTTGGCCACCGACAAGATCACCTACCTCAACGGTCCACAGGAGGCCGGTCCCACTCCCCTCCACAGCAAGCTGGTCCAGCTGCTGCAGGAAAGCAAGCAGGCACGCGCCCCCGCCAGGCAGTGGCTCTCTACCATCGAGGCCTTCAAGCAAAAAGGCGTGAAGGCGCTGGAACTCGAGGATACCGGCATTCGCACCTGGCTCGAAGCCCGCGGCGATGAGGCGATCACGCGCGAAGCGCTGATCGAGCACCTCGAGAACCGCACCTTCACGATCAAGGAGGTGGTGCTCAGCAGTCCGCAGTACAAAGGCTGGCACCAGAAGGGAGGCAACTACTTCGAGTTCCTCTACATCGCCAACTCCGAGCGCGACAACGTGATCGACCTCATCGAAGAGATCGAGTACCGCATGGAGCAGTTCAACTTCTCGCCCGAGCTGCTCGCCGAGGATCCTGCGGCCGTCATCCAACTCGAGAGGCGGCGCGAAGAACTGATGACGCATAAGGGAACCGCCTACGACTTCCCGCAGCACCACTTCAGCAAGGTCGTCAACGGCCGTCTGGGCCGCAACCTGATGGCCCATTGCCGCGTGACGATTCATGGCGGCATCTACTTCATCGAAGAAATCCAGTCCGACTGGGCCCAGCAAGGCCGTCGGAACAACTGGCAAACCGTCCCGAGGGGGCCGCTGGTCACCAACACCGAGGCCTGGGCCGGCATGGTGCTGCGTCGCCACCTCCAGCTGGCGGCGCAGATGCCCACCATCAAGCATGTCGCCTGGATCACGGAGTCCATGCGCAACGGTGGACAGCAGGACCTCGAAGGCGAGAAGACGAAGGAACTCCAGCGCAAAGCCTTCGGCGACTTTGTGTCGGCCCGCGTTGCCGAACTACGGGCCGCGCGCATCAACGCCGCCCTCCCGCCCGAAAGAGTCGAGCAGATCGAGGAGCAGATTGACGAAGAGGCCCGTCACGATGCTCATCGGGTCGGCCTGCGAGTGCCCGGCGACATGCTCAACGACTTCTATCTCAAGGTGGTCCCCAAGCTCGCCGACAAAGCGTTGGGTAAGTCGGGAGTGAAGGCATCCATCATCGAAGTGTCCCTGGGCACGCCGGCGCTGCCGGTCAAGGTGCCTGGCTTCGAGATGACCGACGCTGCGCGCCAGGAGCTCGCGGCCTCGCAGGTCGTCTACTCGCGGGCCCCTCTGCGCGCGATCCGCAATCAGTCCGAGCGCCGCATGGATCCCGCGACCTACAGTGCCGTGCAGCGTGGCCTGCACAACGCGCACGAGATGTTGGGCTCCGCCCGGCATGTCCTCTTCGCCTCGGCCGTCTACGACCTCGCCACAGGCCGTCAGGTCGCCGGGAAATACAGCAATCGCATCCTGGTCTCGCTCAACGCAGAGAACGTCGTTGGGGCCGTCGACCACGAGATCTTCCACTTCGCCCACGACAAGCTGCTGACCCAGCGCGAGCGCGACATGGTCGCTCGCGAGTTCGCTCCAGGCACGCTGCTTAACTTCCGCGTGCGTGAGGCGCTGGGCATCAACTCGCCGGCGGCGCGCCAGTGCCTCGAATCGGCCGAGGAAGCGGCTGCCCACGGCTTCCAGATGTGGAACGCGGGCCGCCTCTCGCTGTTCGAGTTGGAGGTGCGGGGCCTCTTTGACGAACTGCTCGAAGCCATCAAGGTGTGCATGCGCTGGATCCAGCGCGTCGTTCTCGAACATCGCGTCACGAACAGCGAAGAGCTGTTCATGGCGCTGGCGGCTGGCCAGCTGCGCAACGACGTCGACGAGGCACCCGCGCCGCACCTTGAGTCGCGCCACGAGGCTCACGAAGTCGGCTGACGCGCCATCACCCATTGGAGAACGTCATGACCGCACATAGCGCGCCTATTGCCAGCCTGAATTCGACGCTGGAATTGCTGGAAGAACTCGGTTTCGGCACCGACGACCCCATCAGCGCAGCCGATGCCGTCGAAGTCGTCAGCCGGTCCTACTGGGACGTCCTCGCATGTGTCGAACACTGCCGATGCACCAGGGCGGCGGACAATTCTGAGATCCGTGCTCACGCAGCGCTGGAGTTGCTCCTGAAGGCCTACCGGAGCGTCGGGATCGGGGCTGAGGGCGACGACAACGAGGTGGACGGTGCGGACCTGATCGAAGCGATCAACGACGTCCTGCAGGACGTCTATGCGGCAGCAGGGCGACATCCTGCCATCGGCAGCCTCGAGGACTGCCCGGCCGCACCGATGGGAGCCTGACGCGATGAACAAGCCGCCCTACCCTGTCTCGCCCCGATCGGCGGTGACGAGCACCATGATGAGCGCATCGCAGGTCACTTCCACACTGAAGCTGGCGGACAACCTCCGCGACGATCCCGACAAGGACAAGCGCCTGGCCGCTCAGCGGTGCCTGCCCTGTCACTACATCGTTCGACTCGCGGGCCAGGCCTTCACGCAGCAGCCGTGCGGGATCTGCCTCGTCGATCAGACCTACCCGAGTACCTCGACGGACGTGCTCTGCTTGCCATGCGCATCGGCACGCGAGCTGTGCAAACACTGCGGTGGCGATCTGCATCTGCGCACCGACCGGCGGAAGTGGTGGCAAGTCGCCGATCCTGAAGGGTCGCAAGGGGAGTGAAAGTAGGATCACTTATGGCTGCACTTTTGCGGCAACAAGTGATGCTATGGCGCCAGGTACCAAATAGCGCCCTGAAAGAGAAAACCCAGCGCACGGCTGGGCTTCCGGTCGCATCCTGGGGATGACGTCCCAGGTAGTACAGCGACCTCGGCGTGGACGAGGGCTCGATCACGCCGTTGGCAGAATTAGACCACGCGACCTTGTCCTGGTCAAAGCTCCTCGCGAACAACCCGAGGACGACGCGTCGGTGTTCGTGTCCACATTGCGCGTGGCCAAGGCCTCTGCGCCTCTCCCTGATCACTCTACGAAGTTCCGCGCGCATCATCTCGGAGCGTCAGGTTCGCTCGGCTCACCCAGGGAGTCGACATCGACAGAGGCCTCGCGCGTCTTGCCCAGGAAGAAGTCGAGGGATTGCGGCTCGCCTGGCGGCGGCTTGTGGCGCCCTGTCATCCCGAAGAACCAGGGTCGCGACTCGCGGTGGGCCTCCGGCCGGACAATGCGATAAAGGCGATCCCCGAGCACGGCGTGCTCGAGAACCAGGTGACCCGATACGGACCCGGGATGCGACGTAGACGCCCCCGGACCGAGGAGCAGACAATCTTCGAGCATGGAGGCCAGAAAGGGATCCATGAACTGCTGTGCCTCTTCGGAGGGCACCGGGATCAAGACCTCCTCGACCCTGCCGCCGCGCACCTCCTTGCGCATGACCGGTTGCGGTGGTCTGTCCGCCACCAAGAGAAGTCCGAAGTCCGCCTCGCGGAGCTCGATGACGATCTGTTGGCCTGCCGCACGCGCTTTGGCCCACTCTGCATCGTCATACAAGGTGCCCGCCGGCCGCGTCGAGTCTGGCCACGGCGGATCTGGCTGGTCGGTGAGTGGGGGCATGAACGGCTCCAAAACACCGCGGTCAATCGCGCCGCTGGGCTTCTTGGGCTGGCCAGGTAGGCAGGCCTGCGAGGAGCTGGGAGCGACTGTTGGTCGAGGAGTGTCTGCCGAGCGCCCTGCCCGCGCGCCGGCGGACTGGCTACTTCTTCTGGCGAGAGCCGCGAAGGCGCTTTGACCGCTCCGCGAGTTCCCTGAAGGCGATGAGGGCCCGCTGCTTGAGTTCGACAACGACGGGGCTGCTGTTGCCTCCCCAGGCGCCGGGCGCTGCGCGCCGCATTCCTGCTGAACTGGCTGGTCGGGTGGCAAGGCACGGCCCGAGCCCGCCTGTGCGGACCTGGTCCTGCCCAGAATCTCCTGCGCCCTGCTGGGCGTTCTGGTGGACTTGATAGCCGGTGTGTCCATCTCTCGTCTCCTCTGAAAGTGGTCGTGATGTGTCACTCCGCGCATGGACCTCAGTCGGCCCTCGCGCCGGCCATGAAGCGACGCTGGCCGTCGCCGTCATCGTGATCGAGCTTTGCTGGGCCTCTGCACCACCAGACGGCGGCCCGGCAGATGGTGTAGGGGCGATCACTCCGGCCACCTCCCGCGATCGTCTCATTGCGGCCTGGCGCAACAGTTCGACCCTGCTGAGAGCGGCCAGCGCGGCCTGCTCTCGCTCTGCCAGTTGCGCGGCCTGATCCCTGGCCCGCTCCGCAGCAAGCAGCTCTGCCCTCGCGGCCACGGTTGCGATCAGCTGCGCGCCTTCCGAGTTCCTGCCCGCCGGCTCACCCCTCACCTTGGCTGAATGCACCTGGTGCGAACTCGAAGTGCCAGGCAGCGTCGATTGCTCCACCCTACACAGCTCCCTCTCAAGAAGCCGTTTCACGCTGGAACGGTGCACGCCCAAGTCCCGCGCGATCTGTGCTTGCGGAACGCCGGCGGCCGCGTAGTCGCGCGCGCGCTGGTGCCAATCGGGCCTGCTCGCTGGTAGGGCAGCGGCGCGGCGCAGCCGCCTAACCTTCTGCTCGCTGGCCCCGAGCTTCTGCGCCACCGCCTTCACGTTCTCACCGGCGCCGAGCAGTTTGGAGGCCTCGGCGCGGAACGTAATGCGATCGGTTCGGCGCTCCGCGCGTCCAGGCGCCTTGTCGTCGCGCCGGCGCTGCTTCTCCCGGCCACCGATGAGGGTGCAGAGCTGGCGTTGCTCGCCTTCGCTGATCTGCAGGGACTCGATGAGGTGGTCATTGCTGGGCGTGTAGAGCGGCGACCAGTTGTCACCGCCGTTGAAAGAGACCTTCTTGCCTGAGCACTTGGCTTGAACCCTGGAGAAGAGAGTCGTCAGCGAACCGTCTTCTACAGGATTGAAGTCCTCGGCGCAGATGACCTGCGCCAGTGATGTGGCCTCTGGCCAGAAGTTCTTCGCGTTGACCACGTCAGCATGGGCAAGGAAGTTCATCGCCCAGAACATGAACAGATCTCGGCTTCCCCGGTCGATGCCACCACGCTGCATCGCCAGATTGCGCAAGTCAATGAAGCGCGCCCAGTTCAAGGACTGCACGGTGCCACCCTTCAGCCCGCTAGGCTGATGCGTGGCCGCAAACTGCTCCAGCAATTCGAGGTTTGTCACCGACGGAGGCAGTGGCTTCCCGGTCTTGACCGCCTCGACGATCCTACGGACTTCGCCCGCCGCGATGTCCTTGAAGGGGAGATCCCACCGAGCCTCAGGGATGCCACCCAAGAGGCCTGACACCCTCGCGAGCTCGACCTGGAGGCACAGGTTGTCGAAGTCATGGATTTGGCCACCGACCTTGCGCAGCCGCACGGTCTCCTCGGATTTGAGGGCCTTGCTGTTGGTGGAGCCGAGCAGCCTCAGAACTCGCGCGGCGTCACGGACTTTGACGTCGCAACCGAGGGTCCTGTAGATCTGAGTCAGCGCGCTTTGAAGAGCCTGCCAGCGAGGCAGGTGCTGAGCTGCCATGGGCTTCTCGAACACCCACTTCGCATAGAGCCCGCGGCCTGAGCCAACGATATAGCTCGGCTCAGGAAGCCCGATCTCGGCGGCCTGCTGAGAAACACGCTCGACGAAGGCGGCATCGGGGGTCAGGCCCAGGGTGTAGCAGTCGATGTCAACATAGGCAGAGCGGATCTCCATCAAGCTGGACACGCGCCGGCTCTTCGCGACGAATGCGGCCTGTGAAAGGTACGCATCAGGTGTCGAGCGCATTGCGCGCACAACGTCCTCCACCATTGCGGACGGGTACATGTTCTGGATCAGGCCCCCTGCGCGCGTCTTGCGCATGATGGCCACGTATCCATGCTTGCTGGGATGGAGCAGCCGTGCCTCGGCCGCGCCGTCCTCAAGGTCGACGTCTAGGAGCATTGTTTCTGCAACGACGGCAGAAAATCAGCTTGACCCAGTTATCCGATACCGCTTATTCTTGACCCTGTGAATTTGCTTTGAACGCCTCTTTGGGTGTTCTGCATGTGGTCCGGCCTTCCATGGTTGGATAAGCAGCAGACTCTTTGAATGGGTGGGTCAAGGATTGGCGGTCGGCTTGCGGTGTCAAGCCGACTTTTTTTTGCCTATATGTCTCGCATTGGTTTTGTGGAAGGCGCCGTACAGCAGAGCTGTTAGGCGCGCGATTATTGATTCCGCAACCAGAACTGATTGCGAACCATTACCGGCAATCAACTCCTTCACGTTCAAGGCGCCTGGCGTGCCAGACCTAGCGCCGTGGTCGATCAGTGGTAGCGATAGCCATCGACCTCATCGGACGAAGGCGCTTCGAGTTCAATGCGCAGGACCGTGTCCGGTCTCACGGGGAGCTCGGACAGGTTGCGTGCACGGCCGTGGAGGTCGACCAAGGCCTTCCCGACCTGGACCGCTACGGCCGCCGAAGGTGCATAGACCGTCAACTCGCCTTCCAAAACAAGACTGAGCGCCCCCTGGTGGCCAGCCCAGCCCGGCGCACCACCTCCGGCGACTTGTTCGACGCCTTGCTCGGCTCTGGCGTACTGCACCTGCCAAGGTTGCGGGTCGGACCGGACCTGGATGTTGTGAGGGCCGACCGCACTGGCCATCAGGCCCTGGTGGGTCTGCGGACGAAGGCTGGGGTCTTCCTCGAAGATGGAAGCCTCGTAGATGATGGGAACGATCCACTGGTTCATTCCGGACTGGCTCAAATAGGTAGCCACCGCGCGCTCGGTGTTTGAGCGCTCCTGCTGCAGCATGGCACGACCCAGACCGACGGCGGACGCTGCTGAGCCGCCCATCACCGACTCGTAGAGGCTGCTCCAGCGCTTGCTGACGTTGGCGACCATCGAGGCCAGCAGCGCAGGCACTGCGGCCGCAGGAAGATTCACAGGCACCAGGGCACTGTGATCCACCTGGTCATCAAAGACAGGAAGCTGCCCGGTGTCGGCCAAGGTGAACAGATAGGAGAGCTGCTTGTAATCCGGATGAATGGCGAACCGGCCGTCGGAATCGACGGTACCCACTACCCCGCTCAGGATCCGGTTCATCTGACTGGACCCCGCGTCGTCGAGCACGAACAGTCGGGTGTGCCCTTCGAGACCATCATGCGCGGCCTCATCCGTCGGCTCCTCGCGTACCGCCACCGCCTCTGTGTCTGCAGACGATGCCGTGGGCATATTGCCCTGTCCCAGCTGACCATAGGTGTACTCGACCGGGTCTTCGTGAGTGATGATCGTGACGGGGTGGGGTCCCTCAAGGCGCTCACGGTTCGGGGGCGCCATCAGTGTCGATCTCGGCGCGTCGTCATCTTCGATCAGCTGCGCGATCATCGATTCGACGTCCGGTGGAATCGATGTCGAGGTGCCAGTGACCTCGTCGGCGCTTGATGGGGCCGAAGCGGACGGCGTTGTCTGCTGAGCCGCGGCGGCCCGATTCCGCGCGATCAGCGCGGCGAAAGCGTTCTTGGACATCTCGATGGTCTCCTGTCGTTGAGCTGGATTGCGTCAGGCACCGCACTGCATGCCGGCCTCTTCGTTGACTCGGTTCATCTCGAAGCGCTGCGCTGCCTGGCGGCGCTCTTCGCGATGACGCGGGAGGTTCTTGATCCACTCGCGCGTTTCGCTGTTCAGGGTCAGCGCTTTGCGTGCCCGTGTCGCCGCCACATAGAGCAGGTTGGATTCAGCCACCGGCGGCGTCGCGTTGGGGTTTTGGCTCAGCTCCCACTCCATGTCGTTGAGGAACTCGAAGTCATCACAGAGCTGGACACAATCCCACTCGAGGCCCTTGGACTTGTGGGCCGTGGTCAGCACCATCGAGGCGTCCGCCTCCAATGCGACTGCGTTTCGGACGATGTCATCGAGCAGTTGCGGCGTGTCGTGACCGAACTGATCGACCAACTTCACCAGGATCTTGGCCTCGCCATCCGAGGCTTCTTCGGCATAGCGGGTGTAGTCGTGCCACGAGCCGATCTCCCGCAGCGTCCGATCCTGGATGGACTGGACGTCACGGGCGTAGAGCCGATAGGCGTCGCGGACGAGCTCCAGCCGATACTTCTCCGGACCGCCGATCCAGTGGATACCTTCGCCGCGGCGCTCGGCCGCCAGGTTGAAAAGCTGCGCGTTCGTGCGCGACAGGTGGGTGACCTTCTCGGGGTTCCAGACGCCGTCCTTGGCCAGGCCGACGATCGGGTGAGTCTCGCCCTTGAGCTCGGACAAGAGGAGGTTGGCGACCTCGGCGATGGCCGGGCCAAACCGATGGGTTCGGGTCAGGTGGAAGCGGGTTGCACCGACCGAGAGCTGTTCCATGGCGTTGATTGCCCCCCGGAACTGATAGATGCCCTGATGACGATCGCCGATGCACAGCACCTTGGCGCGCTGCTGCGCACGAACGATTTGCAAGGTCACAGGGTTCGCGTCCTGGGCCTCGTCGAAGATGATGTCGTCGTAGGGCAGTTGAGGCTTGCCCAGCGCATACATCTTCAGGTAGGCGTCGTCGGGCATCTCCAGCCGGTCAGCTGGATCCATCATGCGTTTCCAGGCAAGCCTGGCCAGGGCCACGGCATTGATCTGCTCGCTCGGGGACAGATCACGCTCGAAGGCCACCTGTTCGACATGCTTCTCCGAGATCTCGGCGTCCGGCGAACCGAAGAAGGCGTTGAGCACGCGCTGAGCGTTTGATGCCTGCCGGGCCTGATTGATGTTCAGGTCCCGCATCAGGTTGTGAGGCTTCCAATTCCGGGTGACCCGGTTCCCCACCTGCTTCTTCATCGCACCCCAGGCCAGCGAGTGCGTCGTCATCGGCTCAACGTTCTTCGGGAAGCGCTGGCGCGCCTCCGCCGCGTTGCCCGTGTTGAGTACGAGGTAGAGGATCCGGCTCTGCGGCCGCGCCCTGGAATAGCCGACGGCGGTTGTGGTCTTGCCGCAGCCAGCGAAGGCGTCGGCAACAACGAGTTGGTCGTGACAGTCGATGATCGCCTGCTGCTCGTCGGTGTACCTGACGTCCGGCACGGGCTTGCTGGAGGAGATGGCCGCGCTTCGACTCAGCCCTCCCACGCGGGAAAGACCGCCGCCAAGCCCGCCATCCCGTGCGGCCTGCGTGGAACCAGATGAGGAGATCTTGCTGAGCCCGCCCAGTGAACGTCCAGTTCCCTTGGGTGCGTCGACATCCGGTCCGTCCGGCACGAAGTCCTCAGGTAGGGCCCGCGGTACGACCACCTGCGACGCTGGCGCGCTGGACCGCGCAGCCAGCTGCACTGCCTCCCTGGAAGGAGTCACCTCGGCGGGTGTGGTGGCTGCAGACGCGGAGACCATGGGTCGGCCCGGGCGTGCAGAGAGCGCTGCAAAAGGGCTGACTGCCGGAGGGGCTACCTCCTTCGGCTCAGGGCGTACCTGAGGCTTGGCTTGCAACGCGGCCTGCGATGCAAGCCGGGCGGCGTTGATGTTCTCGACAAGCCGTGCGAACGCGTTGGCCATGATTCAGCCCTTTAAATGTTTTGCCTAATAAGTAGTCGGCAAATCTATTCTAGGGCCAAACCGTCCTTGGTTTCCGTCTACCCCTTCATGCGCTCACATGCGCCCTGCTGCTGCTCATCCCTCTTGAATGCCTCGAAGGGCATCCTCAACGCGCACGAGCAGCGCATGCATTCGTGCCTGGCTCACCGGATTTGCCAGATCCGTCAGGCGGGCGATCTCCTTCTGGGCAAGCTCCAGCCTTTGGCGCGCCGAGGTAATCTCCGCGTCCTTACTCGTCATCAACATCTTGCGTACCGCGTCCAGCTGCTCGACGGCGCGGGCCATGCTGGCTGCGTGCCGCATGAAGGGAGCGATGGATTCGCGCAGCTCGATGACGGCCGCGGCCTGGGCCTCTTGCGACTCAACCAAGCGGATCAGGAGTTGCTCGAGGTTGCCATGTTGCTTCTCCCCTGCGACGGGCGCCGCTGCCTCTTGGGCAGAGGGTGACGCTTGGGTTGCAGCCAGGCCTGGGCTCGGCAAGTGTGCCCGGCAAACCAAGTTCCTCACTGCCGCGTAGTCGTACAGCGGGCGCCGACCTGGAAGTTGATCCCTCGCCTCCTTCAGCCGCCCAGCGGCGGACCAGCGCTTCAAAGTGATGTACGCAGGGGCAATTTCTCCGAGCTCCTCTCGCAGCCGGTTCGAACAGTCCAGGAGGGACAGCATCGGTCCCATCTGGGGCACCGGAGGATCTGACGACGTAGCCATACCGTCATGGTATCACTCAAGGCTCATAAGATACCGAAATTCAACCATTGATACCGAAGTAGGTTGATTGGCGCCGCAGGTAAAATGTTTCACGGCACTATTGCAAAGAAACTTTGATCTTAAGTTATTGGTTTATAAGGATTTTTCTTGCAAACAGCCACCGCAGAAATTTTCCGTGGAACATTTGATGGATGGTGTCTCCAGTTGACACTTTTTTGAAGTGGTGCCACCACTTCGGCAATGCCTGTCTGTCGGTTTGCGCTGTAGCCTGAACTCAGGAGGCTGGGTTTGCCAGTCCACAATGAGCTTGAGGCAATGCCCATTTCGACATCCCAATGGTGGGTTGTCGCGTTGCCACGGAGGCGCCCCATTGACGGAGTAATTCCGGGCCAAAGGACGAATGAATGACTCATGCAGCTTGGACACGCGATGGTCGGCCAGTGGACACAGGCTTGATCCCCATCGACATCTGGGAGGGGCTGAAGCAGTCGGCGGCAGTCGGCGATTTCGTGATGCCTTGCTGCAGGGCGCCGGCCGTGCTCAAGACCAGCATCAATGGAGTGCCCTTCTTTGCCCACCTCTCGGACGAGTGTGCCACTGCGCCTGAGACCATTTGGCACCAGGCTGGCAAGGCCTCGGTGCTGGCCGCCTTGCTTGGGATGGGTATTGAGGGCCGCGAAGAGGCACCTGGCCGATCGCCGAGTGGAGACAGATGGGAGGCTGATGTCCTGTTCTCTGCCAACGGCCGCACCATCGCGATCGAGCTGCAGCGGTCCTACCAGCATCTCCGCGACTACTTGCGGCGCCAGGAAAGGTACGCGGCCTCGTCGGTCGAGTGCTATTGGCTTGTTCGCCGCGAGACCTTCCTCACGTTGGGCAAGGCCACGTCCCGATTGTTGTTGAAACGTGACTTCAATAGCACCTGGCCGGCAGGGGGTATCGGAACAGGCATGCTGCCAGAGCTGCCTGTGGCCGTGCTGGACACCAACGGTGCGCAACCCGTGATGTTCGGCGGCGGGAAGGCTACATCGGTGCCGGCGTGGCTCGCGGGCGTGCTCGGCGGCTCGTTCCAGTACAGGGGCGGCTCCTGGAATCTGGGCTGACGGCACGTACTTGGTGAATCGGCTTCCGCACAGCGGAAGCGCTGGAGCGCAGCGTGGAGCGCGGCCAGTTGGGGCTGAAGGTCATCCGCCTGCCGCACCGGCAGGGTCTCTTCGCTCGCACCAGTGACTTGGTCGACTACCTGGATTCCCTGGATCAGCACGTGATCCAGAGAAAGGAGCGCAAGGTGTAGTAGCAGCGCCGCTGACAGACCCCAGAAAGGCAGAAGGCTCAAACACGATTCCCGTCGTGTCTGAGCCCCTGAGTCTGCCGCCGATTCCTCAACCGGTTACCCAGACTCTAGCCCCCCACCTCGCTTCACGCAAGCGGGGCCCGTATCCATGGGCCCCGCGGGGATGCCTTTCCTACCGCTGTCATTTCCAGTTGCCATCAGTTGGCCTTACGTCGTTGCCCGCGGGCAACGCACGGCGGCCAAGCTGAGGGTGCGATGCTGCCGCGCGTTTCGCGCAATCACGCCCGACCACGGGTCTTGGAGAGATACTGCGACATCTGATAAACGTCATCCTTATTGCATCACTCATGGCTTCACAAGTGATGCGATAAGTGAACAGTGCGTCGCCCTCCCCGCCCGCCGATGGCCCTCCCCCTCCCCACATCCTGCCGCTGTCCAGGTCTACCCTGAGGTCGGGCGGCTTAGTTCGCGCCGGAGCCCTGAGATCGGTTCTGGCCTTGCTCCGGCCTGTCTGCGGCATTGCTCGGCCCTCTGGGATCAGATTGGTGTGCCTCGCCATGGCCTTCGACGTTCTGCGGGCGCAGGCCTCCCGCGCCCTCGTAGGCCAGGCGCCGCGGTGCGTAGAACATTGGGCTCTTCTCGTCGGTCTGGCCCATGAGCTCTGCGACGTCCCCGATCGGGTATGCCGCCTTGCTGTTGGCCGAGTATTGGTGCCTGGCCGAGTAGAGTGAGTAGCTCTTCTTGCCCTTCCAGATCTTCTTGCAGGCCGACCAGATGGCTGTCCGGCAGTTGTTGTAGTAAGCCTGGAAGGCGACGCCACTGCTGTTCAGCGAACTCAGATGCAGGTCGACGAAGACCCGGGACTCGGAACCGACAGGGATGGCCCGAAAGGTCTTGGCCGCGGGCTCGCCCTCGGCGCCCTCCTCCTGCTGTTCGGCTTCGGCCTCTCCTTGCTCGGCGTCGGTGCGATTGAAGGCCGGCACATCGATCTTGCGCTTGCTGTTCGGTGCGAGCAGCCAAGTCTTCTCCTGGTCGCCCCAGGACGCCTCCTCCCACTCGTTGGGTCTGACGCCCGTGGCCAGCGTGGCGAGAAGCCAGTACTGGGCACGGGCGCCCCACCCTGCCGTGCGGTTCTGCAGGCCGAGTTGATCCAGCAGCATGGTCAGGTCGTTCTTGGGGATGCCGGTCTTGCCGGAGCGGAACGCGCGCAGAGGGGGCGTGTCCTGGTGACCCGAGCTCGACCGTCGACCGCGAGGGCCGGTGGAGTCCCTGCTCTGCGACAGCCGATCATGAGCCTCGGCGTAGTTCTTGTCGCTGCCAGCGAGCTCGCCGAAGCAGAACAGCAGGGCGCTTCGATAGATCCCCCACGTCGCTGGCCTGAGCGACCTCGACCGCTCAATCAGGTAGTCGACGACGTCGGTGGGCTTGATCAAGGGTGGCTGTTGCGGATCCGTCGTCCTGGCCTCCGTGGCCTGGCGCCAAAGCAGGCCGACCCGGTACCGGTATTGATCTTCGGTAGACAGGAGCCGGCGAGCCTTGACCTGCTTTCGGGACACGGCTGCCGGTTCAGGTGTCGACGCCTGCTGGCCGGGCTCAATGGCCGTGGTCTGAACCCCGTGCCCGACTGCCGCGCTCAGTTCGTTGAGCCCCGACGGGTTGGCCTGGGGGGTGAATTCATCTTCCGAGCTTGGGGGCATCGCGGCCTGGCTGTCGTTCATGGTTTGTCGGACGCGGCCGCCTTCTGCGGTGGCCTTGTGCTGGAGTCGTGCTCGATGGCTGCGGCGAATTGACGGTATCGGCTATTCCGAGCCCGGCTTTCCTTTTGTCCCGATTACTGAAGCCAGCTGACCGGGTCCTGATTGACTTTGCAAAACAATTATGAAGCAAAATGCTATAGAGGTCGATCCTTCACGACCTACCCGACCCCGCTGAAGTGCTTGGACCGTGACATTTGCGGTGCCGCTTATTTCGCCCCATTCGAATTTGCGACACCGTTTACTTTGCTGAGCCTGGAGTGTCCTACTGGCCGTCATGTCCCAACTCCAAGGTCAAAAACACAAAGGCCCTGGACATCTGCTTGAATGTCCAGGGCCTTCATCTTGAGGCCGCCAGGTGGTCGACGTCGAACCGGATCACGGTCGCAGGCCTCAACGCTGAATTGGCGCGTCGTGGCCCGCACCTCATCCCCGCAGAAGCGCCTGGCTCATTGTTGCCGCCACCGCCCGGCCGCGGCTCCCAGGCCGCTGCTGGGGTGGCGGTGGCGCCGGCTCTGCTGCTGTCGGTTTGCTGGGTGCCGTGTTTACTGCAAGTGCCGCCCGCCCGGTCTGTCCTCCCTCATCTGACCCAGCCGGCGATTCAAGGTGCTGAGATACGCCGCCATGTCCCATCCCTTCTCGTAAGCCGGAAACTTGAACGTGGATAAGGCCTTGGGACGCAAGTTGCTGGAGCTTTTTCAGGGCGAGTGACTCAGCGGCCAGCGCGCGAAGCTTCTCTGTCCGCTTCACGCGCTTGAGCGGCGCCAGGACGGCATACAGATCCGGCGTGATCTCCGGGTCGATCTCGATCTGGATGCGCAAGGGCTCCATTTCAGGCCGCCTTCGGCTGCTCCGACGCGGCGTCCATTACCGCCTCGCCGATGATCTGGAAGCCGCGCGCATTGGCCAACATGCTGTCGGCCATGACGAAAACCGGGATGGCCGGGAACCGTTTGGCCAGGGCATCGCGGTATCGATCCGGGTGGCCGCCAACGATCACGATGATGTCGATCAGCTCGTGCATGCCACGCACGCCCTCGATCAAGCGGCTCACCGGATCGTCGACGGCGGCCTTGATCACCTCCTCGAACTCGCCCAGGTCGTAGGTCGTTCCGGACAGCTTCAGTGCTTTGCCCAGGCGCAGCGCATCATTGATCAACGGCATCGTTGCCGGGCCCAGAGGCCGGCCGACCTTGGCCTGCAGCGCTTCAAGGACGGCTCGAACGACGCGGTGGCGCCCTGCATCAGATGCTGCACCGCTGGCCTTGGTATTGATCTGGCCACGACGGATCAGCAGCCAGTCCGTCGTGTGCTCACCCGGGTCCACGACCAGCGTCGTCAGCGCTGCCAGGTCCTCGTCCCTCGAGAGCGGCTCCAGAGCGCCGCTGGTGCTCGCAATCGCCTTGTTCAAGTCATCGACGTGGTTGCCGAGCTCGACGTAGCCGCCCAGGGGCTGGGGACGAACGAGGACCTCGTTGATCCGCACCTTCTTGCCGCCGCCGATGTCGATCTCGCCTTGGTAGGTCTTCTCCAGGTAGTCGCGACGGTCGCTGTTGAGGTACTGGTTGACGGGCAAGCCCAGGACCAGCAGGTCGATGGTCTCTTCATCCATGTACCTCAGGGCCCCCTTGGTGAGGGCCTCGTAGATCGGGGAGAGGTAGAACTGATCCGTGATGTCCCGGCCGAAATCGCCGCCGGTTTGTGCCAGGTCGATGTCCATTCCGACCTCGTACATTGCGCCGGCGGCCGGGACGTCGAAGGTGTCGCGAGTGCTCTGGCCCAGGGCGCGCATGGCGCTGGGGTCGGACGGAATGGCCATACTGGGGAAGTGCATGAACTCGACTTCCCCCGGTGCCCTGCCGGCAGCTCGGCGGCTCAGTTTGACGCGGCCAAAGCCCACGTCAATCACGCGGACCGTCGGAATAGCCGCCACCGCGGCCTTGCTCTTGCTCATCGAAAGCTCCTCTCAGAAGTGGTTGATGGGTTGTGACAATTTCATTGTGCATCATTGATAGTGCACAAATCAATAAGCGGCCGATCAGCGATTGCATTCCAAGGTGCGCCGGACTAGCCGACTGGTGCTGTACCAGCGATGCGCCGCTGATGGCGCTTCGCTATCTGGCGGGCGCCGTGGTTGCGCAACCAGACAGCCAGTCCATTCAGCGATGGACCAGTGATGAGTCAGTGAACCAGGGGCAAGGCATCGGTATGGCTGGCTATGGAAGCTGCGCCGCTGATGCATCACGAGTGCGGCAGTGGTGCAGTTTCGGCGCCGAAACCGCACCACTGCCGCACTCCCAGCCTGGTGACTGCATTCGATTAGAGGTATGCGATACGTGAGACGGGCCAGATCCTGAGCTTCGCCGCGCTGTGGCAATTGGCTCCGGCGCTGCCGTCCCCATGGCCTGTATGCGGCCGGAGTGCCGGCCTATCGCTGGCACTCCGGCGATCTGGGGCAACCCCTAATCCTCCAGGGCGCGGTCAGGGACGTGAAGACTGGCATCGATCCAAATGCCGGTAATTGATTACCAAGTTTTGCGCTGTTATATTTGGAGTCGTTTACAGAAGGTGACGCGTTTACAGTAACCAGCAAGCCAGTTTCTGCGCCGAAACTGGCCTTCAACCAAGGAGCACTAGATGATGTATGTGGTCGTGTTGGCCAACCAGAAAGGCGGTGTGGGCAAGTCCACCTTGACCGGCCATCTCGCCGTGGAGGCGTCGAGATCGAGTCGTGGGCCGGTCGTGGTTCTGGATACGGATCCTCAGGCTTCATCTGCCGACTGGTGGAATGCCCGTGAGGCACAGGACATTGCCTTTGCGGCAGTTGAGGATGTGACAGGTCTGGCGGCGCAGCTCAAGGAGTTGGAGGCTGCGGGGTTCAAGTTGGCGTTCATCGACACCCCGCCCCAGGCCACCGACACGATCCAAGCCGTCGTGGATTGCGCGGACGTGGTTGTGATCCCTACCCGGCCGAGTCCCCATGACCTGCGCTCGGTAGGACGGACCGTAGAGCTGTGCGAGAACGCCGGCGTCCGCCCTCTATTTGTGATCAACGGTGCGGCTCAGCGCGCGAAGATCACAACCGAGGCGGTCATGGCCCTCTCCGTGTACGGCGCGGTTTGTCCAGTCATCATTCATCAGCGGACGGACTTTGCTTCGTCAATGACCGACGGAAGGTCTGTCCAGGAATTGGATGCCGAATCGCGTAGCGCAGGTGAAGTCTCAAATCTTTGGGACTATGTTTCGTCTCAACTCAAGCGAGTCAAGAAATGACCAAGCAGAAACCCGCCGGTCTTTCCGCCGGACTTGTTGGCCTGGGATCAACCTCACGCGCGGGGTTGGTCAGCAAAGGCAGCGCCGTCGCCCCCTCCGCCGTGAGGATGGCTCCTTTGAGTACTCAGGTTGTCGACCGGCAGCCGCCAGTTTCGGCGCCGAAACTGGCGGCTGTCACCCTGCTTTCGAGCTCGGACGACTTGCCGATTGGCGGGATCGCTGAGGTCGAAATCGCACGGTGCCACATGAATCCTTATGGCGCCCGTCAAGTCTATCCCGCAGCTTTGATCGAGAAGCGCGCCAACTCGATCGCCAAGGAGGGGCAGAAGTACGAAGCCATCGTGTGCCCGCATCCGACCATCAAGGGTGACTGGATCATCATCGATGGCGAATGCCGCAAGCGCGCCCTGATGCATCTGGGGCGAAGCACGATCAGGATCAAGAACGATGGGCCGAAGACCAACAAGGATCTGTACTGCCTCAGTGAGGTCCTGAACAAGGAACGCAACGATGGCACGGTCATCGACAGCGCGCTGGTCTGGCAGAAGTTGCTCGACGACCAAGTTGCCAACAGCCAGGACGAAGTGGCGGAGATTGCGCATGTGTCGAAATCCGTCGTGTCCAAGACGCTGGGCATCCTGAAGTTGCCGACCTACATCATTCAGTACATCAAGGACTCCGATGGGGCGGAGCGGCTATCTGCAACTGCAGCCTACGAGCTCCTCCTTATCTCGAAGCATGTGGCTGGTGATGATCTGACGGCCTTGGTCGACAAGGTGATCGCGGGTCAGATGTCGACACGAGAGCTTGAGGCCCTACGTTCGAAGTTCGAGGCTGGCACGACGCGGAAGCCGAAGGAGATCAGCCGTCAGTACAAGATCAAGACAGGCGAGTCGCAGGTGGGTTTCCTGAAGGAGTGGGATAGCGGCAAGGTCGCCTTCGAGATCCACCTGGTGGATCCGGTGCAGCGAATCGAGCTGTTGACCGAACTCAAGCGGCGCTTCGGCCTCAACGAGGCCTGATGCCAATGCCGACCGCAGTTTGCGAATCCGACCAGGCCGTTGACTCAGGCCTGGCGTGGGTCGAGGCGTTGGGCTACCGGCAACCCAGGCAGATTCCAGGAATTGGCATCTGCGCGGTCCAACCCTTTCTCTTCACCGGCGGTCTAGTGATCGGCATCGAGCAGTTCGGCCACAAAGGCCGGTATTGCTATGCCAGCCTGACGGAGGCCATCACGGCCATTGAAACCTGGTCAGGGCAGGGAGACCCGCCGGGCGCCTGGATCAAGTTCAAAAGCTCGCGAGGAGAGCGACTCGGTCCAGGCTGTAGTTAGGTCGGGCCCAAGCTCCACAAGCAGGAACGGGCGCATTAGCGCCCGTTCCTCATTTCGGCGGTGGCCGGTCTTCAATGTGCTCTGGCGCCGTCTCCGGTCATTTGGTTCAAGACCAAGTGTTGTGTGATCTGGGATTCGACCCAAGCTGATCGATTCAATTCGCTTGCCGGCGTCTGGTCCACGAAAGATTGGATCAACTTGTCAGCCTGGTCATTGCCGCCGACAGCGACGACTTTGCGGAACAGCTCGGCCGACAGGCTGATCGACGTGCGCTTGCCGCCAACGGTTACGTTCCGCTTCACCAGATCGACGCCGCGGCCTCGCTTGGACTTCACAGCCCTCGGCCTGGCGTCACCATCTTGCCCGCCGCCCGACAGGCCCAGGACCATCTCGACAGTAGTCCTCACCAAAGCCTCGATGTCGATCTCTTGAACAGGCGGAGGCGAAGGAGGAGGTGCCAATTGCGCAGCGACGATGCTTGGGTAACGCAGAGCGAAGTGGCCGATGACGCCCGCGTCCGCACCGGCCTCGGCCATCAACTTGATGGCCGCGCCAGTGATGAGCGCAAGTCGGGGGTCAGGCTTTTCTTCCACGCCGACAGTGTACAGAGTATGAAAGGCCGTATTCAAGCTCGCTCAATCAGTACTCACGGCTTGAGTATGCACTGCATACGCAGAAAGTACTCAAAACTGCCAGGGTTGCGCTTCGCAGGTCGCTGTTCTGAGTACGAAACGCGCATCTTTACTCAAAACTGCCAGGGTTCCGACCCTGGTTCGGGCCAAAAGCATCCCTGAGGGGGGTTCATTCTTCAAGACGACGACGGCCCTATGGCCTTCAGAGGCGAAGCCGCGGGCCATTGTTTCAAACTTTCATTCAACGTTCCGTTGTTTCCATTGAATTTTCCCTTTGGTGACAACAGCTTATCGTCGAAACCCTGGCGGAAATCAGGAAGCAGACGGCGGAACCCAGTTCGACCCTGGCGGAAATCAGGAAGCAGATGGCGATTTCGGGTCGAAACCCTGGCGGTTTTGAGGCGAAGGCACTCTTGTTCGCACTGGCGCAGCGAACCCTGGTGGCTATCATGAACAGTCTGCCGGGGTTGCGTTGGATGGTGGCGCCTTGAATTCACGATCTGCCAGCTGCTAGCATGGGCCATGGCAAAGAAGACTGTAGCGCCTGCCTTGGATGCAGGCGAGTTCTTTTCCCCTCAGCTTGGGGAAGAAGGGCAGGAGCCCTTGGGTGAGGCAAGCAAGCCGGGTGAGGTGTTCGGGCTTTTGCAAGAGCCTCAGGCAGCCGGTTACGAGATCCTGGCATCGGACGGCGCAAGCCAGCAGGCGCTGTTCCCGGCCGGCGAGCTGCTGACGCCGCCGGCGCTGGCCAAGTTCAGGAAGGGCATTGCGCTGCTGCACTCGGCACCGGTGAGCCGCGACCAGAACCACACACTGAACTCGCGCCGGATCATGGATGCGATCGTGGCGCTGGTCCAGATCGAGTTCAAGCGGATGCCCAAGGCCGTGGTCGAGAAGATGCGCGAATACGAAGCGTCCCCCATGTTCTACGTGAGCAAGGGCGAACTGCGAAAGATGGCTGGCATCGGCACCAAGAACTACGAGGAGATCGAAAAAATCCTGGATCGGCTGCACGAGATGCCATTGCGCTGGAACATCCTTGGCGAGGATGCGTCGACCGAGTGGGACATGAAGAGTCGCTTCCTTTCGACCTACGGGATCGGCAAAGGCGCGAAGCAGGGCATGGTCTGTTTTGCCATCGATCCGCGGGTGTTGTCGTTGATCCTCGAGCCGAAGTTCTGGGTGACCCTGCAGTTCGAGATCACGCCGCATCTTCGGCTCGAGGCGGCCTACACCCTGTACCAACACGCTTGGCGTTACATCGGCACTTTCAACAAGGTGACGGCCGACTTTCCGGTCGCGACATGGATCGAGCTGCTGATCGGCAACTCGCGGCATGTGAAGGTGGACCCCAAGACCGGCGAGAAGTCCGTCGTGGACTACAGCGACTTCAAACGCCGGTACCTCCTGCCGGCGTTGGCACGAATCAACAGCATCAGCGCCCTTGGGCACACCATCGAGCTGCGCGAGCATCGCTCCGGACTCAAGGTCAAGCGACTGCAATTCAAGTTCGTTGCCAAGCGCCAGGAGTCCCTGGAGCTGCCAATGAGCTGGCCGGAGGCCATCATTGAGACGCTCAAGCAGATCGGGTTCACCGAGGACGAGGTCGCGACGCTGAGCCAGGGCTTCAGCCTGGACGATGTGATCGAATCCTTGGCCAGATTCCGACAGGCCCAGGAGCGCAAGGCCAAGCAGGGGGAACGGATCGGCTCTCCCACGAGCTTCTTCACCGGTGTCCTGACCAACGTCGCCAACCAGGCCGTCCTTGACGCGGAGAAGTTCGCCGAGATCGAGAAGGTTGCGAAGGCGGAGGAGGCCGAGAAGCTGCGCAAGCAGCGCGAGGAGAGGGCGCTGGTCGACTTCAACTTGCGGCGCCACAAGATCTTCAAGGCTGCGTTGCTTGCATGGCCTGAGGAAAGGCGCATGAATTTCTTCAAGGAGTTCGAGGGCAGCCAGGATTTCCGCAGCGCTACCCGCGCGATCATCGCCAAGGGCTGGGAGTCGGCGGGCATGAGTGCTTGGAACGAACTCCGGGAATGGGCCGCGAAGCGCCGCCCATCGGATTGGGCGGAGTTGCTGCCCAATCCGGAGGACCAGAGCCTGGAGGCCTGGCTTCTTTGGCGTCTGGACCAGGTGGGGACGACGCCCACGGATAGCTAACGTGGCTGGCCCGCTCACGCGACCCAAGGTCGTCAAGGTCCGCCAGGCCGGTGCCGACCACCAGGTCGTCACGGTCGTGGGTGGGCCCGGCACCTACAGGCGAAGGCCTTGTGGCGACTGCCCATGGCGCAAAGACGCCGTGGGCGAGTTTCCGGCCGAGGCGTTTCGACACTCGGCTGCCACTGCATACGACATGAGCGACCGTACCTTCGCGTGCCACCAGTCGGGTCAGGCCAAGCCTGCGATCTGTGCTGGCTTCCTGCTGCGCGGCTCCGCGCACAACCTCGCAGTGCGATTGGGGTACATGCAGGGTCGGTTCAATGGTGGTGTGAGCGACGGCGGGTGTGACCTCCACGAGAACTACAGGGCGATGGCCGTCGCAAACGGTGTCGACCCAGACGATCCGGTGCTGACACTCTGCAGGGACTGACCGGCCGTAGTGCCCCCGGAAGGCGTAGCGAGGCTGCAACGGCTTCGACTTGCTCGGCACCTTCAGCGCATCTCTGACGCCAGTTCGAGCGCTATGCATGCAAAGGCGACTCCTTCGAGTGGCATGCCGGCCTAGCAGGCCGGTGTGATCTTGGTTGACTGGCGCATAGACACTCTGTCCCAAAAAAAACTTCACGGGTCTTTCTGTAAATGCCGGTGATCTGTTGAAAGTTTTGTTTTGCATGCTACGATTCCTGCAAATCAAACCTGATTCAGAAGCACATGCAGGACTGCACCACGAACTCCTCGCGCCGCCGGCCGCGACAACTTGTCGGCCTGGCTTGCGCGCTCTATGTCATGGGCTTGATCGCTGGATGCGCGGCCCAAAAGATCGAGCCCGTCAAGGCGGCGGATCCGGCTGAGCTGGCCCTGCAGAAGTCCCTGGATCGCGTGGCAAACCTGCCCCAGTTCACAAGCGGTGCGGACGAAAAGCTGCCGACCCCGAAACTGAAAGGGCAAGGCATCACGGTCTCCTTTCAAGGGAGCGCGGATCAGCTTCTGTCGAAGATCGCTGCCGCTCGTGGTCTGGCCTTCAAAGTGCAAGGGCCTCAACCGTTCCTGCCGCTGCCAGTTCACGTCGACCTCGCTGACGTGACCTTCTCGGAGTTCCTGGCTGACGTGGGGCACCAGTTCGGTCAGCGTGCGGACCTGGTGCTGACGGACAAGACCCTCGAGATCCGCTATCGCGGTAAGCCGTGAGGGGGGATCGCGTGCTTCGGTCGTCGTTGTCTCTGTCCAAGCCCTCCGTGTCCGCAGTCACACTGCTGGGTGGCATCGCCGGCTTCGCGTTGCTTGTCGCGTGGTCACGTCCGGCAGAAGCGCAACTGGCGCCAGCCCCCGAGGGGAGGACCTCCCTTTCCCAATTGCTCAACGCAAACGCCGGCAATGCGGCGGGTGTGGCCGTTGTCAGACTCTCGCCGGTTCGTGAAGCTGCGCTGGGCGACACGGCCCGTGCCCTCGGGGCGCAGGCTGGCCTGCGTGATCGCTCGGCTGAGCTGCAAGCCATCATTTCCCGCAGCTCGGCCGAGCTGGATCGTCGGTACCGGTTTTCCGACCTGATGATGGGCGTTGGCATCCTTCCGGCCGTCATCAGTGAGGCTCGTGATGCCATCGCGGGTGACGCGACAGTGCTGCGCATCGCGAAGAGTATCTATCGCATTGACGAACCGGCCAGGCCGGTCGCCATCGCGCCAACCTGGCGCGACTGGCTGCTGGTTGGCTTGGCCGCCGATGGCCAGCTGCAGCTCCCCGCGGACCCAACGCTCCTGCCTCGCGACGACGCAGAGCGTGCCTACTGGCGACAGCAGGTCAGCGAGTCGTACCGCCGCGGCTATGACCAGGCCGACCAAGTCTACGCTCTGAACCTGGCGCGTCTTGAGCGCACGTATCTCGGCATGCGCCGCTTCTACGAGCTCTATGCGCGCGGCATGGTGACGGCGCCGACCGTCCTGGCGTCCTCCAGCGTGATCAATCGCGAGGATCCCAACACGGTGGCCGTGGGAGAGACCGTCTTCCGCATCACTGCCGGCACGACGTTCGTTGATGACGACCGCAGCTGGCAGCCGCTGGGGAAGTGAAGGGCTGACGATCCATGAGCGACACCAGCCTTCTTGACCGCCCCGAAGCGTCCGCAAGCGCCGCGCCAGATTCCACCTTTGCGGCCGCTGCCAAGCAGGATGCCGTGTTCGGTTCGGCTGCTGGCGTGATTGCACCCTACAACCTCGATCACGACTTCAGCGAGGTCGAGTTCGACCACTTCATTCGCTGGGCCTCCGAGAACCGGGCTTCCGACTTGACCATCCAGTCAGGCGACTTCATCACGGCGCAGATCCAGGGTATCTGGCGCAGGGTGACGACGCGATCCCTTGAGCACAACGAAGTCGAGCGAATCGTGGCCATGAAGTACGGCCAGACCGGTCCGGCGCGCCTGGACAGCGGTGAGCCAATCGACTTCCGCCTTGAGGTCGTGATCGACCGCGACAACGTGCTTGGCTATCGGGCGAACGCGACCAAGTGCCGTGTCGGCGACCTTGCCACAGGCATTTCCATCACGACCCGCAGCATCCCGGGGCTGCCGCCCAAGCTCGAAACGCTGGGCATCGAGCAGCAGATCCTCGACTCACTGTTCCCAAAGTACGGGCTGGTCCTCGTCATCGGGACGACTGGGTCGGGCAAATCGACGTTGCTGGCATCCGCAAACCGAGAGCGCCTTGAGGGGCTCAACCCCGTCAAGATCATCACCTACGAGGACCCGGTCGAGTACACCTTTGGGCAACTGGGCAAGGGCAACATGCCCATGATTTCCCAAGTCTCGATCGGGCGCGGCAGCGACTTGAAGAGCTTCAGCCTTGCCGGCCCGAACGCGATGCGCCGCAAGGCGGACGTGATCGTCATGGGCGAGCTCCGCGACCTCGAGTCGGTCATGGCCGGCTTCGAGATGGCGGAGACGGGCCATGCGGTCTATGCGACCCTCCACGTCGAGACGCCGGCCCAGGCTGTTGACCGGATCGTCAGCTTCTTTCCCGTAGACGGGCAGCCGGCCGCCGCAAACAAGCTGCGCGCAGCACTGCGGCTGATCATTGCCCAGAAGCTCACGCCGAACCTGCGCGGCACGCGCAGTGCGTTCCGCTCCTACCTGGTCTTCGATCGTGAGGTGCGAGCCGCGCTGGCGGCCGAGCCCTTCCACAAATGGGAGGCGATGCTGGCTGCGATCACCAAGCAGCGTGGCGGCACCTTTGAAGACAGTGCGTACCGGGCGTTCAGGGAGAAGCTGATCTCCTTCGAGGCCTTCATGGAGGTCTCGAGCATGACCAAGCAAGAGGCCACTCACTTCATCCAGGAGCGCGAAGCACATGGCGCGTGAATGGATCTTCGCTTCAAAGTCGCCGGTGGTTCCTGGCACCGAGGTGCACGCCTTCGCCCTGACACCGGTGGCCATGTGGTTCATCTGGTGGTCCTGGTGGAACTTCTTTCTGGTCCTGGTCGTTGCTGGCGTCATGGGCTACCTGCAATGGAAGGGGCGCAAGCCCTCCTGGGTGCTACGGCGCAGCAAGGCCAAGCTGCGTGGTGAAGTCGTCGCGGCTCGCCCGGTCTGGTACCGGCGCCGCCGCGGACAGATCGAGTCCTACGAAACCCTCGACATCCAAGCCTGCGATCGCATCGAGCCCGATGTGAAGGCGCCGGCCAAGAAGCCAAGCCACACCCCATCAACAAGCACCCCGCGCCAGGCTGGAGCGGAGAACAGCGGCCGGACCCGCGAACAAGGAAAGACCATCCCATGAAGCTCAAGGACTCTGCCACCCTCGCGCTGGCGCTTGTCTCCGTTCTCGCTTCCAGCTTTGCCTGGGCCGGATTCGTGGACGAACGGACGGAGAAGGAAAAGGCCGCAGAGCTGGGCCAGCGGACACCGCAGGTGGCCGCCTCTGTGGCGCCGGCGGCTTCAGCGGCCGCCAAGGCCGTTCCCGCGGCTGGGGCCACGCAGGAGCCGGTGAAGACCTGGGAAGTCCTGGCAAGCGACGTGCTGCTGATGAAGACCTTCCAGCGCTGGGCGAAGGATGCCGGCTACACGCTGCGCTGGGACGCCGAGAAGAACTTCCTCGTGTCGGGACCGAACACCTGGACTGGCTCCTTTGAGTATGCGGTCTTCAAGACGCTGATGACGCCTGGTATCCGCTACAGCGACTACCCGCTCGAAGCGTGCGTCTACCCCAACAAGCCGCTGCTGATGCGCGTGACCCGCAAGGGTGAGCAGGCCCGGGATTGCCCGTCCGTGGCGATCCCCGAAGAGGCCGGCCTGACCTCCGCCAAGAACTGACACCGGCATCGAGAAATGAACATGAAGACTCCGAACTTCCGACTCGCCTTCCTGGCCCTGTGGGTGGGGATCGGCACCGCGACGCTCGCGGCCTGCACGTCGCCCAACATGCTCCAGCGCCTGGAGCAGGATCGCCTCACGAGCAAGACGGCATCCCAGCTGGTCGCCGGTTCGCCGTCGCTGGCCGAAGAAGGCGGCCCGAATGTGGTGGGCGGCAAGCATGAGACCGCGGCCCGCGCGGCCGATCAGGCCAACGGTCCTGTGCTTCGGCACGCCACGATGCCTTGGATCGGTTCGGTGTCCGTGCCCGTAGGCGCCGATGCCCAACTGCCGACGCTCTTCTACGACAACATCCGCCTCAATTTCGACCAGCCGGCCCCGCTGCGGGTCATCGCCGAGCGTCTGTCCTCGCTGGTCGGCGTGTCGGTTCGCGTCAAGGACGATGCCATCAACGAGGTCTCGGCCTCCTCGCCCAGTGCCGCAGCTCAACCGCTCCTGCGCCAGATTGGCGGCACGGGCGCTGCTGCCAACGCGGCGGAGGCGGGGCAGGGCGGGGCAGCTCGACCCCGCCCGGTCTACGCCAAGATGCAGTGGGATGGCCCGCTGAAGGGCTTCCTCGACCAGCTGACCGATCAGACCGGCCTGTCGTGGGATTACCGCGAGAACGTGATCGTCATTGAGCGGCTGAGGACGGAGTTCTTCGAGGTGGCGGCTTTCGAGGGCGACACCAGCTCGCAGATGGGTATGACCGGCGCGGACGCAGGGACCAGCACCAGCGCGACCGCATCCGGCGGTGGTGCAGGGGGGTCGACCTCCAGCTCGAGTTCTGCAGTGACCGACGTGATGGACACAGGGAAGTTCAATCCCGTGGCATCGATGATCAAGACCATCCAGCAGATGGTGAAGGATGTGCCGGGAAGCGAAGTGATTCGGGCCGAAGGCTCCGGACGCATCGCTGTCACAACATCCAAGGATGCGATGGCTCAGGTGCGCCACTTCGTGCGTAGCGAGAACGCAGCGATGTCGCGCACGGTGCAAATCGAATTCGACATCTACTCGGTTCGCCGCAACGAAGGCGACCAACGCGGAATCGACTGGATGCTGGCGGTGAAGTCGTTCAGCCGCGCACTCAACATGAATCTGCTTTCCCCGGCTTCGACGGTGTCGAAGAGTGCTGGCGGCATCTCTCTCAGCGTGATGGGGCCGAATCAGTCGAGCAGTGCCACGGCTGCCAATTTCGGTGGCAGTTCGGCGATCTTGGACCTTCTCTCGAGCTATGGCGATGCCTCTGAACATCGACCGGTCACCCTGGTGTCCAAGAACCGCCAGTGGGATCGATCGGCAAACCTGGAGAGTGTTGCCTACGTGTCCGAGACCACACCCGGCACGGCTACGACGGTGGGTTCGGGAGCGCCGGGCCTGAAGACTTCCACACTGACCACCGGCGATCGCTACTTTGCTCAGGCACTGCCCATGGCGAACGGAGACATCCTGGTGAAGTTCTCCATCGGCCTATCGAGCCTGGTCAGCATGGCGAACTTCACCTCAGGCACGGGGTCGTCTCAACAGACCGTGCAAACGCCTGATACGACGTCGATCGTCAAGCAGCAGGAGCAGGTGCTGAAGGCAGGGCAGGTGGTGGCCATCACTGGACTGTCTCGCTACATCAGCAGCAACAAGCGCCAAACGCTGACCGAGGACTCGCCCCTGTTGCTCGGTGGCAGCCGTGTTCAAAGTCGACAGCGCGAGGACTTCGTGATCTTCATGCGCGCGACTACCAGCCCGCAGTAACGGCCCCGTGCACGAAGCATGAGCATCGACCGCATCATCGCCCAATCGGGCACCGGCACGCTGGTGGCCGGTCTGACCTGGCGTCCCGTCACCGGCGGCAAGCACTCGCGCAAGCGGTTGGACGAAGCCCGGGCGCAACTGGACGCAACGCACTACGTCGTACAGAGCGGTGCTCACGCTGCTGCCTACGGCTTCTTCGTTCCAAGGCCCTCGGAGGAAGGGCAGAGGCTGCCGAAGGGGGCTGCCTCCGCGGCGGCCGTGTTCGCCTCGATTGTCGGTACTGACCATCCGAACGCGGCTCTTCTGCTTCGGCTGGGTGATGCCGACCGCTTCTATCTCGTCACGCTTGATGACGGCATGCCGACGCTGGACATGGTCAACGACCTCCACTCGGTGCTGGAAGCTCTCGGCGAAGAGAAGAGGCCCATTTGGTCTGACCAAGAAGAGCTTGATGGTCATGCACTGCAAGAAGCAGTGGACCTTCATTGGCTCACGGGCCATCCGCCTGGCAAGTCCGCTCGGCTGCTCGCGGCACCTGTGAACATCTTGCCCGCGCTCGTCATTACGGCCGTGGTGGTGCTCGCAGTTGGTGGATGGCAGGCCTGGAGCCAGCACAAGAAGGCTCAGGAGCGGAAGCGAGCAGAGCAGGAAGCGCGCGAGGCCGATCCCTTGCCCAAGTACCTGGCGGCACTTGTCGCATCGCGGTCTCGCATGTACTCCGATCGGGGAGATCTGCAGCGCCTCGTTGGCCAGCTGCTGGCGATGCCGGCGAAAGTGGTGCGCAAGGGCTCTGGCAGCCCGGCCTGGCAGCTGATGATGGTCCAGTGCTATGCGGCGGAGAGGTACTGCAAAGCGACATGGCAAAGGCAAGGGGGAAGCTTCGAGGAACTCAAGGCTGCTCTGCCCAACATGTCGTTGGTGCTGGAGACCAAGAATGGGTCCGCCCCGAGTCTTGACATCGCCGAGATGCGGTTCACGCCGACCTGGTCGCGCAACCTGACATCGACACCGCAGCTGCCGCAGTTTGACCAAGCATTCGTTTCGGGAGGCAGCCTGTTTCAGCTTTGGAAGAACGCTGGCATGAGCGTCGATGTCAAGGGACCAGACCTGTGGCCCAAGGCTGCAGGCGTCCCGAGCTCGTTCAACACCCCGCATGGCGTGTGGCGTGGCGAGGTCACCGTCAGCTCTGTACCTGGTCCGTTCTTGGCGGAGGTGATCAAAGCGGCGCCTGCCTGGATGAGTTGGGAGTACCTCAAGGTCGAGCTGCCATCGAACTCGCTGGCGCCTGCATCCCTCGTCAAGTTCACCATGACTGCGAACTACTATGTGGCAAGCAAGTAAGAACCTCCCTCGCCCTGCAGACCTGCAGGACATCCTGGGGTGCCTCGCCTGGGGCTTCGTGGCATGCGGCGCCATCTCAGGGGCTTCCGCCCTGGCTGCAGAGGTCAAGCCGGTGGCCTCGGCGCCTTCGGCACCCTCTGGCCCCATGACGATAGGTGACTTCGTCGAAGTGCAGCGCAAGGCCATGGAGGCGAGTCTTGCCACCAAGGCGGGCGGCGTCTCGCCTGGCGGCCAAACGGCTGTTCCAGCGCCCACCGGTGCTGCACCCATTGCCGTTGTATCGACTGCACGTGCACCGGCCAGCGATGCTGGCGCTGCGAGTGCGCCTGTGCGCCCTGTCCGCCCTCCTGAGCCCACCGTTGCGGTGTCCGGCGTCGCACGCTTCGGCGGGCAGTGGTACGCCGAAGTGCAGATGGCGACTGGGTCAGTGCTCAAGAAATCAGGCGAGCGCATTGCAGGCACTCCGTGGACGGTCAGTGCCATCTACCCGAGCGGTGCAACCCTGGTCCGTCCCGGAACGGCCGATGACCTGGCCGAAGAGGCGGGCGGCAAGAAGGCAGGTCAAGCCAAGGGGCGGGCATCAGACCTCAAGGGTTCCTATGCACCCGTGGTCCGCCGGTTCACATTCGAGAAGAGTGCCCTCTGAATTGGGATGAAGTACAGCATGGGCATCCTCGACTTCCTTCGCAGCGCCAGCGGTGCAGTTCCCAAGGCAGCAAAGCCTGCTCAGGCAACGTCTGCGCGGCCAACTCGTGCGCACCGCGCAGCGAATCGGCCCATCAATGAACTGGTCGTGCGTGACTTCTCTGAGGTCAGCGACTTTGCGCGAATCCTCACTCAAGGCGAGGGTGCCATCTATGTGGTCCCGGAAGTGTTGGCTCCGTTCCTGACTGCGATGCACACGTCCGCACGCGACGTGAAGGTGCTGCGTTCGGTCGAGGTCCCGAATGGATTCGCAGCCGATCTTGCTCGCACACATCGCAATCTCTTGGCTCACCTGCGACAAGCTGGCTATGTGGTGACCCATGACCTCCAGGCTACTGACGCCGTGATTCGGCATGTCCGCACGAATCCAGGCCATCGTGCAAGCAGCAATGCCAAGGGGGCCCCGCTTGAGCTCTTCGAGCAGATCATCGACATCGCCGAGAAGAGCGGCGCGTCTGACGTGCACTTCGAAGTTCGGGGCAATGCAGCTCAGGTCCGGGTTCGCATCGACGGCAAGCTTGAGATGCTCGCAAGCAGTGCAGGTGGCCGCTATGCGCGCCGAGACATTGCTGATGCGATTGCTGCAGGTTTCAACTCCACGCGAAAGGGAAACACCGGGTCCCAGTACGAGGACAAGATCTTCTGCGACTGCATGATCGGTTTTGACACCAGCACGGCGAGCGGCCAGCTGCGATTCCAGAACATGCCCGGCCGCCTGGGCCCCAAATGCGTGGTTCGCATCTTGCGAGCTGAAAGGCCTGGTCGAACCGGTGAAGTGCGGGTCCAGTCTCCGGCCACTTCGGACGGAACGTGGCAAAGGCCATCACTGGCCGATGCGCGGCCGTACAAGCAGATCTATGCAGCCGCCGGATATGCACCTTCGCACATCAGGCTTCTTCGCAATGCCGCAGCCGCCGGCAAGGGCATGGTCTTGATAGCGGGCGTCACTGGTTCAGGCAAGACGACGCAGTTGAAGAACTTCATTGAGACGCTGCCGGGCTTGCACGAGAAGGCCGTCTACACGGTCGAGGATCCGATCGAGTATGAGATCCACGACTGCCACCAGATGGAAGTACAGCGGGACCTGATCGACGAGGCCGTGACGCTGCAGAACTATGGGCGGGTGTTCAAGGGGTTGCTGCGAAGCGACCTCGATGTCTGTTCGGTGGGCGAGGTGCGTGACGGGATGACCGGGAACTTCCTGCTGCAGATGGCCGAAACTGGCCATCTGGGGCTCGGTACCGTGCACGTGCACATGCTGACCAACATCGTGCCACGCCTGACGAACAAGGACATCGGTCTGTCGCGCCAACAACTGACCGGCCCTCACATCCTGAACCTGCTGGCCTATCAGGCACTGGTGCCGCTGCTGTGCAAGCACTGCTGCCAGACGATTGAAGAGGCTGTGCAGGAGCCAAGCAGCGCGGAAGAGCTGGTCGAGATTGTCGAGCTGCTCCAAACCAAGTTCCAGGTGCCGGTCGATGGCGTTCGCTTCCGACGCGTGGGGGGGTGCCACCATTGCAAGGGCCGAGGGGCCATCGGCCGTCGTCTGGTCGCCGAATTGTTCCAGCCTGACCGAACCTGGCTCGAGTTGGTCCGGCAAGGCGATGACCATGCCGCTCTCGCCCACTATCGCTCGCTGTCGGATGGTGATCTGTGCAGCGACGACATGACCGGCAAGACCGTGTTCGAGCACGCGCTGCTGCGGGCGATCCGAGGTGAGATTGACCCGCGTGAATGCGCGGAGTTCGAGACCTTCGACCGCTTCGAGTTGTCCGGGCCGACGGTGGCGCATCAGCGCGCGCGTGGTACGTCCCCAGTCCTCAGAGTGGCAGGGTGATTCGATGATTCCAGTCGACTTTCTCATCCTGGCCCAGCAATGCGCCCCCAATGTGCATCCCGTGACCATGGCCGCGATCGTGCACGTGGAGTCTGGTCTGAACCCCTACGCGATTGGTGTCGTGGGGGGGCGGCTGGAGCGCCAGCCACGCAACTCTGCCGAAGCCTTGGCAACGATTCGCGAACTCATCAAGAACGGCTGGAACTTCTCGGTCGGGGCTGCGCAAATCAATCGCTATCAGCTGGAGCGTCGAGGTGTCTCCTACGAGAGCGCCTTGGATGCTTGCACGAGCCTTCGCGTGGGCGGCGTCATCTTGAGTGAATGCTATGGCCGCGCGCTCACGGGAGCCCGTGATCCCCAGGTTGCTCTTCAGCAGTCCTTCAGTTGCTACTACAGCGGCAATCTCACTCGTGGCTTCGCCTCCGATTCGCCGGGCGGTAGCAGCTACGTCCAGCGCGTATTGGCAAGCGCATCTCGCATCAATCGCACAGCCATCATCCCCGCCGTTCGCGCGACCAATACTCAAGAGGCGCAACCGTGATCAAGGCCATCCAGCGCAAGTTTGACCTCTTCGATTTCAACCTCCATCGGGCCGAGTTCTATGGCGACCTGGCTGAGATGTTCGAACGTGGTGAATCGATGCTCAGCTTCCTCGAGGGCGAAATTCAGAATGCCTCGCGAACCGGAATGCGCAGTCGGGCTGTCGCTCTGCGCCTCATGCTGGCGCGCTATCAATCCGGCGCAGAAGGCGGACGCCTGGAGTACCTGCTCAACGGGATCGTGCCAAGTAGCGACGCCCTGATGCTACTGGCTGTTGAGCGCGCGAACAGCAAGCCCGCCGCGCTGCGCTCGATGAAGAGGACGATCGAGCAGCAAGACGAAATGCGCCGCATTGTTGTCGTGGCAAGTGCGCTTCCCATCGTGGTGATTCTGCTGTGCTCCGTGCTCATCTGGACGGTAGCTGGGCTGCTTCGCAAGGTCGATCAGAATGCTCCGGTCTATGTCCGCGACGCAATCTGGACTGGCTTCAATGGCCTGGCCAAGTGGATCGCTGACATCTCCATCGACTACGGTCCGGCCTTGATGGTCGTCACGGCCATTGGGCTCATGGCGCTCGTGCATTCCTTGCCGCGCTGGAAGGGGGCATGGCGTCTGAGGGCCGAGCAGCTCCCGGTCTATTCGCTGTATCGGGACTATCAGGCGGGCCTTCTCTGCAGCTCCATCGCGATGCTTCTTCAAGCGGGGGGCACGCTGCGCGGATCGATCGAGGACCTGGCCCTGCGCGCTTCCCCGGTGCTGCGCTGGCACCTTGGCCGCGTCCTGCAATCGCTGGATGACGCCCCCAATCGTGCCGTGGAGGCATTCAGCCGTGGCGTGTTTTCGCCCTACATGGTGGCCCGCGCATCGACCCTATACCGAAGCACTGGCAAGGACAAAACGTTCAGCGATGTGCTGGTCCAGCTTGGCACTTCTGAAGGCGACCGCCTGGTCGGCCGCGTTCGCCTTGCAGCCATCCTGGCAGGTTCGTCGGTGACCGGTGTCTTCGCAACCGCGGCCGTGATCCTTGGCATCGCCTCGGTGACGGCCGTCGGCAAGTTCAGCAACGTCATGCAGCCGGCCGCAATGATGGCTGCAAAGGCCGAGTATGAAGCTGCGCACCCGATCGATGCACCCGATCCAGTTCTCCCTTCCAACCCCTAAATGCATCCGACTGAAGGAGTCCATGATGAAGAAGCAAGCCCATCTCCGTTCCATGCGTAGCCGTCCGAAGCAAGGCGGCAATGCGCTGGTGTTCACGCTGCTGGCGCTGGTCGTTGGCGGCGTCCTCGTGGCCGTCGGCATTTCTCAATACACCGATGCAGAGCGCAGCGCCAGCATTGGCTCGGTGGTTGCAGAAGTGGCGGCCACCATTGGCAATGCCAAATCGAACGACGGTCAGATCGGCTATGTGGGCCTCACCACCCCCATCGCAGTCGCGGGGGGCACCATTCCCCGGAATCGCGCGACCAGTGGTACTGCCGCCACGAACAAGTTCTCGGGCTCGATCACGCTCGTCGACAACAACAGCAGCACCGTTGGCACCGCCGTTCTGACCTACACCAACGTCGATGCCGACCAGTGCAAGGAAATCGTGATGGGCACGCAGTCGCTTGCCCGCCAGGTGCAGGTGAACGGCACGGACGTCAAGCCGTTGGACGGCAAGGTCATTCCGGGGACGCTGGCGACGCAGTGCAACTCCGCAGCGACCGCGTCCATCGCCTGGATCATCGGCCGCACCTGACCGCGAGATGCAACCCATAGGAAGGGGCTGACGATGATGTACGCCTTGCACCCGTCTTGGGCCTCAGAGCGCGCCCGCGGCAGCGGCCGGCTTGGCACGCACGCTGAACGTGGCAATGCGCTGGTCTATGCACTGATGGCACTGGTGGTCGGGGCTCTGGTGGCGGCAACGACGCTGCAGACGGAACTCATGAACCAGAAGCTCAGTGCCGGCGCAGCTGAGGGCGGCGTCTTGGCTGCTCTGGCGGATGCCGGCAACAGCATGGTGCTGGAACAGCTGATCGAGATCCAGAAGGGCAATCCCATTACCAAAGCCGGGGTGACTGTCACCCCGGCATCGGTAGGCCCCGACCTTGTGTGGAGCGTTTCGATCGCCGACCTCAAGGCGATGAACTACCTCACGTCGAATTGGACCATCACCAAGTCGACGCTGAACAACGCCAGCTACTCTGTCAGCTTCAAGCGCAGCCCCACGGGTTGCGTTCCCGTGAATTGCGGCGTCGACGGAGTTGTGGTCCTCAACGGTGCTGTCAAGGACTCGGCTGTCTCGGGGCAGTTCGATGGTGTTGTGGTCGGGGCGATTCTCAGCAAGCTCGGAGTGAAGGGTGGGGTAAGCCTGCCCGTCAGCCCGGGCACCATCACCGGTTATGGCGGCTCGTGGGCGGTTCCGAACCCCGTGGGAGGTTCTCCGGCCGGAGTGCCTGGCGCCTACTTCGGCACTACCAGTGGCACCACCAGCCAGTTTGTCCGAATTCAGGATTCCCGGAACCCTGACCTTCAAGGTGCGCTCAGCGTAGCCGGCAACATTTCAACTCCGTCGAATCTCGCTGGGAACACGATCAATGCAACGACGACAGTGACCGCAGGTGGGGCCGTCGTCGGGGAGACCTTCAAGAACTCCAGCAACTGCTTTCAGGTCGATGCCAGCGGGCGTGTCGGTACCAATTGCTACGCCCCGACGGACATGCCCTCGGGATGGGCAGGTGGCGTGAGCACCGGTGACGTCTATTCCCACTCCAACATTGGTGCGGGAGCTGGCGGAACGGTCTCTGCGGCCATGAAGAGCGATGGGACGATCAAAGGGGCTGCGGGCGACTTCATGGTCGCCAGCAATGGAGTGATCGGGCTTAACGCCAAGGGGACTTCGGGTGCCGCCTGCTCATCGACCACTGGCAACGTGGGTGCGCTCACGGTTGATACATCCGGGACGCTGCTGAGCTGCGTGTCGGGCGTTTGGCGCCCAGTAGGCGGAAGGCAACAGAAGCAGACGTTCTACATCGCCTCTGACGGTGCAGTGGTTCCGAGCCCGGGCTGTCCTGCAACGGCAACGCCCCAGATCATCGTGGTGCCCGCCACCTTCTACATCAACCCAACGGCCGCCATCTCCTTCACCGGACCTGGCAGCGGCCCTTGGACGATCAACATCCGTGATGGATCAAACATCCCCGTCCCCGGGGCAACCGCACAGGTGGAGACCTACTGTGCTTACCTCTAAGGAGATCGCGATGATGCGAACCGCGAAGGCGGCTGTGCTTGCCCTGTGCGCTGCCGCCGGGTTGTTGGCCAGCCAGTTGGTATCGGCCCAAGTCAGTGATGCCCCGCCGCCCAAGTCAGCAGGCGGGCGGCCTGTGGCATGCACTGGTGGCTACCAGGACAGCGCATGCAACACCACGCTGCTGCGAGCTGCTGCAGCGCCGCCGACCTGCTCCAGCACAGATGGCTGGGTGAGTGTGTCCCCGGCCAAGTGGATTGGATCCAGGTGGACGGCGCCGACATGCCACTACACCCCCGCGCCGAGCTGTCCAAGCGGCTACGTCGAATCGAGTCCAGCTGTCTGGACCGGTGCGTCGTGGACCTCACCGGACTGTGACCAGCCAACCGCGCCAACCTGCGGCAGCGGGTACGTGCAAACCTCACCTCCGGTGTGGACGGGTAGCGCATGGACTGCGCCGACGTGTGCACCGAGCTCGCCAAAGCCTAGCTGCCCCGCAGGGTACACGGAGACGACGGCGCCGACCTATGCCGGTGGCGTTTGGGTGGGCCAAGTGTGCACTCCCGCATCGCCGCCTCCGACATGTCCGCCCGGCACCACCGAGACATCTGCAGCCGTATGGAACAGCTCGACAGGCACCTGGGGAATGCCCACCTGCACGGTAGTGACACCCCCCCCCGCGCCGACATGTCCTTCGGGATACACGATGCAGGTTGCCCCCGTTTGGGACGGCACCTCGTGGTCTGCTCCTACCTGCGTTCCCCCGTCAGTACCGCCGGCACCCACCTGTGGCAGTGGTTTCACGCAAACCACTGCGCCCATCTGGAACGGCAGTACCTGGGTGGGACTGGTTTGCACACCCGTAGCCCCTCCGCCGCCGCCCAGCTGTGGAGCTGGCTATACGCAAACCACTGCGCCCACGTGGAATGGCAGCACCTGGGTGGGTCAGGTCTGCAGCCCGGTCGCGCCGCCGCCGCCGCCTGTTTGTGGAACTGGCTACACCCAGACGACGGCACCGACCTGGAATGGCAGCACCTGGGTGGGGCAGGTCTGCACTCCTAGCGCACCGCCGATCCCGGCATCCATCGACTACATCTTCAGCTCGACCTCTTCCTGGGCATGGTTCTACTGGAGCGGCACCTTCTCCAGCGGCGCGTCGTCGTCCTATGGCCCCATGTCAGTGACCTCATCCGGATCGACGGACTGCGTGTGGGTGACTTCTGCAGGCACGCCCGATTGGCTGCGCTGCGAGTCTGTGTCCGGTTCCATCGACGCCGAGGCCAGCTCAGCCTATGGGCTGGCCGCCAGCGCATGTGATGGTGACAGCCTCTCTGTGTCGAGTTGGGCCGATCAGTGCGCGCCCCTGGCAGGCGGCGGAGGCAGCTCTGACAAGTGCGTCTATCGATACCGGGCCGGCAAGGTCGGCAAGACGTCTTGGTCCTGCAGCAGGTGGTGGATGTATGTCGCTGACGAGAGCGGCAATCCGCCGGGAATCTCCAAGACCATTTCCATCCGGCTTCAGCGCTGAACCATTGCCGATCCGGTCGACCGGCCCCGACACGTGAAGGGGTCGGTCACCTGCGGCAGCTCCTTCTACGGCGCTTGGCCAATGAGCTTTGGCGCTAACCACTCAGGAGAGTGACCCAATGAAAATGCCACGTCGTTCCATCATGGTGCTTGCTGCATCGGGCGTCGCTTGTGCCGCAGGGCGCAGCTGGGCTGGGGATCCGCAATCCAAGCCAGCCGTTCCTCCTTTTGATCTTCCCAAGCTGCCTTGGGAGCCGGGGGACCTCGCGCCCGTGATGTCGAGTCGCGCAGTGGGCCTCCACTATGGGAAGCACCACGCCGGCTACCTCGACAACCTGAACAAGCTGATGCCAGGCAGTGGGTTTGAGGGCCACACCCTCGAACAGATCGTCCGGGGCACCAGTGGGCTGGCCGACAAGACCGCACTGTTCAACAACGCGGCACAGGGGTGGAATCATGCGTTCTTCTGGCAGAGCCTGACTCCCAAAGGTGGCGGCAAGCCTGGCCTGGAGGTGCTGGAGAAGGTGAACGAATCCTTCGGTTCTTTAGGCGAGTTCCGCAAGGCCTTTCTCAGTGCATCCGCGGGGCAGTTCGGCTCTGGATGGGTCTGGCTCGTCGCCGACAAGGCGACCAAGCGCCTGGCGCTGATGAAGACCAGCAACGCAGAGACACCGATCGCATCGGTCGCATTCGAGCCGCTTGCGGTGCTGGATGTCTGGGAACACGCCTACTACGTCGACTATGAAAACCGCCGTAGCGAGTACGCGGCGGCCGTGCTCGACCACCTGCTCGACTGGCGCTTCGTTGAAGCAAACCTCGCCCACCTGTAATCCCCCTGCTGCTCGGGAGACACGCCATGATTCGATTGCTGCGCAAGGAAACTCCGCTCGCCGACGAGGCCGGGCCACAGACCGTGGCCGGACGTGATCCCAAGCCAGAGCGTCTGTTGGCCCTTCTCATCATCACGGCATTTCCCGAGCGGTTCCGGCTTCCACCGCAGGGGCTTGCATTCGCCGTCGTGCGCACCTGTCGCGAAGGCCTGGAGCATCTGGACCGGAGTAGATTCGATGCGATCTTCTGCGACATGGGGCAACTGGGGCCAGCTGAGAGTGGCTTCCGGTTTGCCAATTCTCTGAAGTCGCGTGCCGACGTCCCCCCAGTCTTCCTGATGACAGAGCAGGTCACGGTCTACGACGAAACCTACACGAAGCGCCAAGGTGCTGTCGGCCTCGTGGCAAGGACCCAAGCCGCACTTCACTTGGCTGTCACAGGGCTCAAATCAGGCACCTTGCCGATGCTCGCTGCGGCGACGTCCGCGGCCAACACGCCATTCCCTGACGATCGTGGGGCGATGGTGAGCGTGGCGGGTCTGGGACGGGTGAAGCTCGGACTGCGCAAGTTCGTCGGTCCGGCCGCTGACGATGTCGTGGATCGAGCCCTTCGCTCACTACTCAAGCGGCAGCCGCAAGGCGCGTCATTGCTTGCACTGGTCAACGCCGTAGCGGCCACCATTGAGGACTCGCGCGAACGCGATCGTTTCCTCGCCGAGTTTGGCGCCTGAGCGCCGCAGAGGAGAGGATCACATGAAGCTTTGGAAGCGTTTGCCCATTGCGGCTCAATTGACGGCACTGCTGGCGTTGGCAACGGTGCTGGGGGTCATATGTGCCTACCAGGTAGGCGAAACCATCTACCTCAACGAGGCGAGAAACCAAGCGCGCATTGAAGCGGACTTCGTGGAGCACGTGGGGACTTGGGCCAGCCAGTACAAGGGCGTTTGGGTCAAGAGCGATCCGTCTGACGTAGGCCTCCAGGTGGGCAACCATCTCGAGCGCGAGCTGGCGTATCCGCGACCGGCAGTAGCGCCTTCATCTGCACCAGGTGCGAGCGCGCGCGCTATGCCTGCGCGGACCCCCGTGCTTTCGCAAGAGGATCTGGATGACCTTGAAAGCGGCTTGGCGGCCTACCACCGAAAGAACCCGGCCCTGGTCCAGCGAGAGCTCAGTGACGTCACCCAGGCATCCACTTCGAAGGTCAAGTTCCGGATGACCAGTGACAAGCCCATGAATCCCCACAACGCGCCGTCGAAGTTCGAGCTGGCGGCGATCGAGACGTTGCGCGCCACGAAGCAGACCGAATACTCTGAAGTGCGTGGCGACGAACTCCATTACGCCAGAAGCGTGATCGCGACTTCGGCATGCCTGAAGTGTCACGACACCGCAGAGAAGGCACCTCAGGCCGTGCGGGCGCGTTACGGAGCCTTGCAGGGCTATGGCTACAAGGAAGGTGAAGTCGCCGGCGTGATCAGCGTCGCGATCGCGCTGAACTATGAACCCCAGCAGCTGGTAAGCGAGTTCAGCTGGAAGACTTGGCTGGCCGTGGGGGCGTTCTTCCTGTCGACGCTGTGCGTGCTGGCCTACGTCCAGCGCTCGATCATCGGGCCGGTCCGCCAACTCAAATCGTATGCCGAGCGAGCCGCTCATTCTGAGCTTGGCAGCGACATTGGGAAATTGCACCTCATCGACGACGAGCATGGCTCGAACAACGAAGTGCATCGCCTGAGTGCCGCCATCAAGGCCATGTACCAGTCCATCCGCTTGCTGCATCGGCAGAGCCGAGGTCAGCCAAGCAACGTGACTCCCTCGAGTCCCTAGGAGGTCCCATCATGCCCGCAGAACAGGTCTACGCTGACAGCACCATCGATGATTCAGAGATCATTGACATCGTGCTGTCCTCAAGTGGAACGCGCCATACGCGAATTCCACATCCACCGACACCCGCCGGAGCTGTTGGACGGTTTCAGGTTCGTGTGGCTGACAGCTACGATCAGCGTGGAGCAGCGAGCCTGCTCATCGAACGGCGCTACAGCTGGCGCGGCTATGACGTGCCCGGTCTGGCGAGGGAGAGAAGGCCCAATGTCATCACGTTGTTTGCAGACAGTCACAACGGGCCGTTGGGCACCGTGACGCTCGGTCTGGACAGTGAGACGGGGCTCTTGTGCGACAAGGCCTATCCAGCTGAGGTAGCCCAGCTCCGCGGGCCTGATGTTCGGCTCTGCGAGATCACCAGCCTGGCGATGGACCCGACGGACCTCAATAAGCACATCCTGGCATCGTTGTTCCACATCGCCTACATCTATGCGCGAGTCCTCAATGGTCGAACGACGTTGCTAGCCGAAGTGAATCCCAGGCATGTACCGTTCTACGTGCGTTCTCTGGGATTCGAGCTGGCCGGTCCCGAGCGCAAATGCGATCGCGCCAATGCTCCTGCGGTGCTCCTGAAGCTGTCGCTAGAGCACGCCGAGAGGCAGATTCGCAGGCTTGGCGGACGGGGCGGGCAATGGCCTGCAAAGAGCCTGTATGCCTATTGCTTCTCGTCGCAAGAAGAGGAGGGCATCGTCCGCCGCATCAGGACGTTGACGGAGGCCGCCAATGACGCAACGTGAACCCCAGCACTACAGGCCCGGTGACATGCGTCGCGGCTTCCTTGCGTCCCTATGGTGTGCCTGGGGATCGTGGAAGGAGCATCGCCGAAAGAGTTCCACTCTTCGCAAGCTGCGTGAAAGTGTTCCCGCGGGCTCTGAGGTATTTCGGGACTCCGTGTTGATGGATGTTCCCGAGGGCCGATCTGTGGAACGGGCCGTGCCCATTTCTGCCGTTGCACTGACGGCGCTGCTGAACGAGCATCCGGCCGCCAGGTCGACACTGAAGCACCTGGTCATCGTCGAGCAGACGCTGAAGCTGGCCAAGGTGGATCCCTTCTCCTACATCCCCGCGCAGGTCCTCAGCCATGCGTTGCGCCAGCTTGAAAGACTGGGGGGCGGACAGCACCTGAGCGGTGAACTGGGGCTCCTGCACCTGCAGATGCGCCGCAAGGCCCAAGAGCATGAGATGAGAGCTCAAGCGTTCGCAGAGCAGCGCAGCGCTGCCGACGGCCAAGAATCTGAGGATCTCTGCTCCATCTCAAAGAAGGATGGTTCGAATTTGCCCTTCGCGCCAGCTTCCAATCTGATGGCCGATTTGTTCCCAGCGGACACCGGGCATCCACTGCAGGCGCGAGACTTTGCAGACACGCAGCCCCTGGAAGTATTGACGGACTGGCGCAGATAAAAAGGGGCCGGCGCATACATGCCAGCCCCTCAAATCGCTTTGCTGACCGCCGCTCAACGATCACGGTCAGCAACAAAGTGCCAGGTCTTGCTCAAGGAACTGCCACCGGCCTTGAGAGTCGCGGCAAAAGTGACCGAGTAGGTGCCTCCCTTGTTCAGCGGAGCGATGGGCACCAGCACGACGAAGCCTTCGCCGAGGTTGCCGTCAGAAGTCAGACTGACATTTGCTGCGCCGATGCCGGGGCTGGCCAAGATGCCGACGGGCACCAGATTGCCATTGGCGTCCTTCATCTCGAACTTGGAAACGACGGCGTTCAGCGTGCCGGCGGCCTTGTAGTTGACGAAATCCGCGTTGCGGATGTTGACGATGACCGGGGTGCCGGACGTGGCGTTCGGGAACAGGGCCACAGGCGGGCGGGGGACCTCGAAGGCAATGTCGAAGGAGTAAAACAGGCCCGTCTGGCCATCGTAGGGATAGGCAACGATCTGCCCGGAAGGCGCTACCTGCGGGTAGCTTTCGTTTGACTGCGAGCCGAGGTCGACCACGCACATCGGAATGTTGGCGGTGTCCGTGCCGAAGCCGATGCCGACGTTGGTGGCCTGGCTCAGCAGGGCGGCCGCGTGATAGACCGTGCCCAGCAGGCCCAGGACGCAATCCGAGCCCTGGCGCGATGCGCCGGTGCCACCGATGACCTCGGTCCAGTAGCTGCCCACGCTGAAGCCGGCTTTGGCCATGCGCATGCCGACCGTCGCTTCGTAGAAGTCAGGCTTCGATGGGTCCTCGGTGTGGGCGTTGACGGTGAAGGCCGTGGCGATGTTGGTCGTCAAGTACTTGGCGTGGGCACCAGCCGAGGTGTCCAGCGCGGCATGCTGCGACACGAGGCCGGCGCCGGCGTTCTTGCGAACCAGGTTCAGGGCGTTGAAGGCCGATTGCTGCAGGCTGTTGTCTGCGTAGGTCGCAGTCGAGACGCTGGTGGTCAGCGTACCGGTCGAAGCCACGACGGGCGTGGACGCGCAGACTTGGCCCACCCAGGCCGAGCCATTCCAGGTCGGTGCCGTCATTTCGGTCTGGCCAGCTGGGCATGTCGGTGCGGCGGGCGTCGGGGTGGACGGTCCGGCCGCACCACCCCCGCCGCCGCCGCAGGCCGTCAGAGCCAAGGTGGCGGCCAGCAGGACGGACGTCGCCAGCTGGGCCAGGCGAGTGGTGTGGGTCTGGTTCATATTCATTTGGTCCCTTGCTAGATTTGCACTCGGTGTGGACGCTGAATTGCGTGGAGCATGAAAATTACTATACGCAATCCAATTCCTGGAACTCAATAGCACCGGCTAGGGCGATGCAGATTCCGCGCTCCTAACTCGATGTTTGGGTGCAATGCCGTGACAAGCTTGTGGCGCCGGGTGGATGACGGTGGAGGGCGAAGCCTCAATCGGTCGTCGAGCAGGACTGCTCTGCGAGCAGCCAGGCCGGTCGAGTTGCCCGGGTGAGCCGCGGGTTGAGCCAATACCGTCGGGCGCGCTCTTGTACGCTGCGAACCAGGTAGAACTGCCCAGACGGCCTGGGTTCCCGGATCACCTCGCCATTTTCGGCCCAGCGAATCAGGGTGGCCATGCTGACTCCAGCAAGGTTGGATGCCTGAGATACGCGCACCCACTCGTCGGTAGGAAGCCTGGAAGGCCTCGCAGGCGCATTCAGCGCTACCTTGAGCCGTTCAAACATCGGGTTGGTGACGTAGACGCGGCTGCTCCAGCTGGCGCGACTGAGTCGAATGACCCCTTCATCGATCAACGCCTGGATCTTGTCCGTCGAGACTTCGAGGGCTGCTGCGGCTTCCTCGATGGTGCGGCCGTGGTAGCTGTCCCGTCGCTTGATGACTGCCTGCAGCGTGGAGTGTGGTATGCCCATGGCGCCGCGCCAGTTCACGCCCTCGAGCAGCCCGCGCAGCTCAGGCACGCTGACCTTGGCCAGTGCCGCGGCTTGCTCTTCGGAGTAGCCAACGCGGTTGCGGATGTCTCGGCATTGCTGGCGTAGCAGGTAGACGATGCCGCGCATGCCGCCGTGCATGCCCAGCTTGCTGCGGATCTCATCGCGCTCGATCATGCTGACGATTTCTTCACGCGTGAATCCGTACTGCTTGATGGCCATCTCCACGGAGACCCATGACTTGCGGCTCTCGCCCGAGGGGCACTTCCTGGCGATCCATAGCGTGGCGCTGGTTCGCGTGATGCGAGTCTCGCCGTCGATGGCCTTCGCTTCGAGAACCCCGTTGGAGATGGCAGTGTGGACAGCGTCTGCGTTGACCTGCGCTTGAGCCGCGACCTCCTCGGGTGTGAGCCCGGGCTTCCATGCCATCGTCAGGTGACGCTTGCTGCCGTGGTCCAGTGGCGGGTACTGCTCCATATAGGCCTTGAAGTCCGCCGGCGCGCCGCGCGCGCCCCAGATGCCTGTACAGGTTGTGCAGTGGATCGGGTGCCTTCTGGCCTGCCAGGTGCGGAAAGTGGCCTTCAGGTTGTCCATGATGGGCTTGCCATGCCATGGCATGGGCCGCCCGGCGCGTCGATCCTCCAGCAGCTGGTCGGCCAGCGCCGCGGGCACGTACCAGGTGCCGAACTTGGTGCTCCTCGCACCTGGTGTGCAGAAGGGTCTCACACGGATGGCGCCCGGCACATAGCCCATGCGGGCGAACTCGCTCAATTTGTCAGAGGCAATGCAGAGTCGTTCGCGGAGCGTGCTGAGTTGCACATAGCCTTCGGGCGGCAGTTGCTTCTTGGCTTTGAACGCTTCCCAGGCCTTGTGGGGCACGACGTCGATCGAGCCAACGCGGAAAGTCTCGAGTTCGCCGTTGGACTTCGCCTGCGAAACCAGCTGGTAGGAGCCAATCTCTCGACCGGCCTCCGACAGAGCAATGCCGCCCAGGACATCTCGGAACTGCAGGCCCAGGCGAGTGACTCGGTTCTGCACGCCCATCGGATCGCGCTGCGCCGCCGGGTCACCGGTGATGACGCGCAGTCGTTCCGTGAGGACCTGGACGATCTCCTTCTTTCCGAGCTGGCCCACCAGGGTGGCCAGCAAGGTGATCTCGGGCGGCAGCCATTCATAGGCGCCGCGGCCAGGCATGAACCGCGGCTTCGGCCACTCCTCTTCGGAGGGCGCGCGGCCATGCCAGCGGGTGAAGAGTTCGTCGAATGCCAAGCCACGGTGCCGTTGCCCGGATGATCTGGCCGTTGAATCCGTTCTCCTGATGAGCAAGATTTCGTCCAACGATCGTCCAAGGACGGCGGCGAGATCGCGCCCCTTGGCTCCTACTCCATGGATCAGGACGAACGTCTTCCAATCGGAATCGTTCGTTGGGATGGCCATGTCGTCCACGCGCACATGCAGTGCCTCACCGGCACTCGAGCTCGTCGACCAGCGCTTCCTGGCCGGCCATCATCTGTTGGGCCGTCAGGCCGGCAATCTGGCCCAGCAAGGCGGTGACGGGTTCCGATAGCGCCTGCAGGCGCTCTGTGGGTATTTCGCGCATCGCTCGATCCCACTGGCTGTATGTTGCCGGCAGATTTCTCTTCACCTGCACGACGGCCGGCGCAACTTTCTTTAACGCCTCGGCCATCTGCATCTTCACCTTCTCGATGCCAAAGCGGCTGATGCAGAAGAACTCAGCTGGTGCCAGGCTGTTCAGGTCTCCGAAGGTGATCCCGGCTGACTTGAATTGCGGGGAAAGTGCGGACCAGCCGGCGGCGTCGTTCTGGCAGCCGATGAAGGTCAGGTTGGTGTTTGAGAACAGCGTGCGATGGACGCTGCCGGTGTACCGCAGCGCCGTCATGTAGAGATCGACGGCGCGCTTGCGGCCGCGATCGGCGAACTCATTGATGAGGTCCACGGCTTCGCCCAGGCTCTCGGACCTCTTGCGAGGTGCACTGAAGACCTGGCCTTCGTCGACGACCACCAGCATGGGCTTGCGCAGCTTGTCGGCCACCTCGAGCACGACTCGGCCATAAGGGACGAACTCGGACGCATTGGCCGCCCGCACGACGATGATCGGCGTATTGCGAGAGGTCAGCTTCTCGCGCAGGTCCTCAGGATCAGTCACGGCCTCGCCGTACATCAGCTCCATCTCGCCTTCAGGGTCGAAGATCACGGCCACCCAGCCCTGTCCGGAGAGCTGCTCCGCCATGACCTGACCGACGTTGGTCTTTCCGCAGCCGCGCGGCCCCACGCCCATGGAGAGAAGGCCAGTGGTTGCGTACTCGGCCAGGGAGATGTTCACGCTCCCAAAGGTGAGCTGGGCGCTCAGCATCTCGGTGCGTTGGATGACGGCGTGCATCGCGCCGAAGGTGGCGTCTGAGCTCATGGGTTCATTCCTCGCGGCTGGCGGGGAGGACGATGTCCTTGAGCTCCAGCACCTGCTTGGCGTTGAGCTGGTAGACGATGGCGAAGTCATTGATGACCTGCTCGGTGATCGTGGCGAGGACGCCCTCACGGCGGGCGATCGCCAGACGCTTGCGCAGGCTGGTCCAGTCGCGGCCACCGCCGGCGTTGACGGCGCCCTGTCTGGCAAGTTCTTGCTGGAGCTGTTCCGGCGTGAAAGATGCGGCACTGTCGCCGGCGTCGATTCGGAGGCGGTCGTTGAGGATCTTCAGGAGCTGGGGTTGCGGCATGAAGCGGCCGACCTTCTTGATCAACGAGAGATCCGCTGAGGTGAACTGTCGCGGGCTGGACAGCGGGGAGACTACCCGGCCATCAACGGTAGCGCCGAGGCCGGACCGAGAGGCGCTTTGCACCATCTGCGAAAAGGGGGTGGTTCCAGTCGATGACGCGGGCGGCAGCATCGACTGGGCCAGTTCTGCAGCGGCCTCCGTACCTTTGCACCCGCCGCAGAAGCCAGCATCTACGTCATCGCCATCGCTGCGCCGGAGCAGCACGCGGCAAGCGTGGCATCGCAGCGCCGCAGGACGTGTGGCTGCGTGGGGCTGGAGGCCCTTCGCGTCGGAAGGATGCGATGGAGCAGCTGCAAGCATGTGGCACTCCGTGGTGCAAGGGACGGGGCGTCGGCTCGTCGTTCGACGGAAGGCTTAACGGCCAGCGGCCAGCGGCAGCGTGTAGGTCACTTCCTGGTCCTGGGGCTCGGCTTCGGGAACGTCCAGGGTGAGGTCTTCCGGCAGGCTGCCCGTCAATGAGGCCGGAGGCGGAGTGACGTGCGAGCCGTCGGCGGGTGCCTTGGTGGCCGCGGCATCCGAGGGGGTCTCGGATTCGACGCGGGCACGTTGGGTGGTCGGGATCGGAAGGGAGGTGACTTTGGCAACGGTCGCCGGGGCGGCAGCTTGAGCGCGCTTCGGCAGGGCCTCCAGACGGCCATGGATCTGTGCGCCGCGATGCGCTTCGATCTCGCCGTAGGTGATCAGGTGGGCGCTGATCTGCGCGGTGGGGAGAGCCTCGAGGACCATCGCGGCGTGAATGCCCTTGGGGTTCGCTGCATCGTCGTTGGCCGTTGCGGCGATGGTGCCGGCGACCACGATGCGGCTGGCATAGATGGGGCCGGAGACGAGGCCGCCTTCGGCGATGACGACGGTGCCCTCCGAGTGCACGCCGTCGCGCACCTCGCCGAGGATGAGCAGGCCGCGGCCATTGCGGGTCGAAATCGACCCTTCGACGACGGTGTCCTCGTCGATCGCGGTCATGATCTGGTCCGCATCGGTGATGCGCAGCTGCTCGTTGGTGATCGGCTTGGAGGATTCGGTGATCTGGGCCATGTTGAGGTGCTCGGTGAGGTCGATGAGGCCCTGCGCAGCAGGGAATGAAATCAATGTGCAGACATGATATTGTGCGAAACTAATAAATCAAGGGCATGAGATCGCGCCCAAGAGGCGAAGTCCTTGGTTCAGTGAGGTTTTGTGCCTTGGAAGACGTGCCGTCATGCACTCTGGGTCGCCGCAAATCCCAGCCAGGCATGCCCTGGCATTCGCTCAAGAGCAGAACATCGCCTGACGCTTGCGCAAGTAGCTGGCCTCGTCCAGTTCACCAGCGTTGAACTGACGTACCAGGTCCGCCTTGGCCTGCTCTTCGCGGTAGCCGACGATCATGTCCACCGCGGCATGCAGCGTGTCGCGTGCGATGACCTCGTCCGCTACGTCGGAGGATGGGGTGCCCGCCTGGCGCGCCAGGTCGGTCAGCAGTTGGCAGAACGCGGCCTCGTCTGGCGCGCTCAGGTCGAGCAGGGGAACGATCGTCTGGGCGAGATTGGCGGCTGTGGCAGGTGCGCGGCGCGCAGCCTCGGTGAGCGCTGCCCAGACCGTCTTGCGTGTTGGGCGCGGCCTTGCCGCTGACCGGATTGCCCGAGCTGTTGATCCTGGTGAGCGCGCCTCGGCCGCGATGTGGCTCAGCAGGATGCGGCGCAGCTTGGTCTTGAACGAGATCTTCAAGACGATCTCGGTGGCCTCGGATTCAAATCGCGCCCGGTCTTCGGGCGTGGCCAGGCCGTTGTGGCGCTCCGTCAGTTCGCGGACCATGAACTCAGACAGGCTCAGTGCCTTGCCGGCTCGTGCTTCGAAGGCGTTGAGCCCTTCCTGTTGCACCAGTTCGTCAGGATCAAGGCCTGAGGGCAGCAGCAGGAAGCGGAAATCGTGCTCGTCCTCCAGCACGGTCATTGTGGTCTCGAGCGCCCGCCATGCCGCTTGGCGTCCGGCCGCATCTCCATCGAAGGCGTAGATGATGCGGCTGGTCGTAGAAAGCAGTCGCTCGAGGTGGAGCCTTGTGAAGGCAGTGCCCATCGCGGCCACCACATTGCGGACGCCGGACTGGCTCAACATCACCACGTCCATGTAGCCCTCGACGACCAGCGCTTCACGCTTGGTGCGAATGTGCTCTCTGGCCTCGTAAAGGCCGAACAGAGTGCTGCTCTTATCGAAGATGGCTGATTCGGCCGAGTTCAGGTACTTGGGGCCCTCCTCGGGATCGATGACCCGACCGCCAAACGCTACGAGCTGGCCGCGCGAATTCCTCACGCCGAAGGTGATCCGGCGGCGAAAGCAGTCATAGCGGCTGGCCCGGGCACTTGGCGAGGGTGTCCCGCTGCCCTCGTGGGCATCGGCCTTCTTTTCACGTACCAGGCCGCAATCGAGGATGTGTTGGTTGCGCTCGTAGTCGCTGAAGGCTTCTCTGAGGTTGCGCCACCCTGCTGGCGCGAAGCCGATGCAGAAGCGGTTCAGCGTTTCCTTGATGACGCCACGACTCTTGAGGTAGGCCTTTGCCTCCTCGCTTTGGCCGAGCGAGTAGCGGTAGAAGCGGGCGGCCCGTTCCATCGCGGCAAACAGCGGCTTGGTGTCCACGCTATGTGTGCCGCTGCCTGTCATCTCTGCTGGCAGGGCGATGCCGGCTTCGGCTGCCAGGGCTTCGACGGCCTCTCGAAACGGCGTCCCTTCGTACTCCATCAGGAACGACAGGGCGCCGCCGTGCATCCCGCAGCCAAAGCAGTGATAGGTCTGTCGGCTCGGGCTGACGGTGAAGCTGGGCGACTTCTCGGAATGGAAGGGGCACAGACCCTTGTAGGTGGCGCCTGCTTTCTTCAGCTCGACCCGGCGGCCAATGAGGGCCACAACGTCTGTGCGGTCCTTCAGCGTGTCGAGGAATGCATCGGGAACCCGGCCGAAGCCGTGGTTGGCACTTGAGGTCACTGGACTGGTGTGGGGCTGCTGCCCGTCACAGAATCAGGAGTACGCGCCGATCCGTGACGATCTGGCTCTTCGCGGGATCGACCGAGATCAGCGTCTCGCCAGAGGGAAACTTCTCGTTGACTCGGATGGTCTGGCCGTTGGTCATTCGCACCCAGGCCTTGTCGAGTGCATCGACCTGCGCTTTGGCGGCGGTTACCGCTTCGAGGCGCCCATTGGTGGGCGGGGTGGCTGCGAGAGTCGACGTAGGCGCGCTTGGAGCAGGGCTTGCCATGACAGCGATCTGGGTGGTTGCTGGCTCAACTGATGATGCTGCTGGCTGCTTGCTGGGAGCAGGTGTGGCGCCCTCGTGAAGCTGAGCCTTCTGGCGCGACGGGGTTGCTGGAAGAAATGCCGCGGCCTTCTGCCTTGGTGCAGCTAAGGGGCGTTGTGCTTGGGCTTGTGTCGCCGGGGCCTCAGCGGTCGAAGTGGGGGCGGATTGACTGGCTTCGGCACCAGGGGTCGAGGCTGCAGCTGGAGCCTGGAGTGGCTGGCCCGAGGCGGATGCGAGGCCGCTCGCCTTGGCGATGAGGTTGTCTTCGGTCTGATTGTTCAAGGCGGCACGCAGGAGATCCGTCAGGGCTTGCTCACGGCCAGCGGCTTCGACCAGGCCAGCGCGCAACTGAGCTGTCGTGCCAAGGGACGCCCAGGCGGTCGCTGCCGCGCCGAGGGCGATCCCGGCTATGAACAGCGAGACGCCGAAGATGATCAGCGGAGACTGCCTTGCGAAGTGGCGCAGGTTCTTCATCGGGCCGCTCCGGGGCTTGTCAGGCGGTGAGCCTTTGAGCCGCCTTGGCGGCTGCACTCTCGATCTCTGCCGCCGGTTTGGACTTCGGGGCCGGTTCGTCGACGCTGATGAGTTGGCCCCAAAGCTGTGGTTTGTGGATGGCAAAGGCAGCGCTCTTGAGGTCACCGTTGATGCGTGCCGTCGAGGAAGCGGCGACGAGTGCGCGGCCGGTGACCAGGGAGCGTTTGCTCTTGCTGGAGGCGACATCGCCCTCGATATAGACCCGGTCGGCGACGATGCTGCCACAGACCATGCCGCCCTTCGTGATGATGACGCTGCCCGCCTCGCAGATCAGGTCGCCGATGAAAGTGCCGCTGATCAGTGCACCATATGGCATCACTAGCCGAGCACTTTGCATGGTGGCGCCGGGGGGGACGAAGAAGCCGACGCCGTGCTCTCGCAGCGACAGGGTCAGTGTGTCGACCTTGGCGGCGCGCTCAGAAGCGCGACTGCTTGGAGCGGTCGTGCTGCCCGCGTTCGGCGCGTGCGCGGGGGGCATCGGGTTGCGGGCTTGATCCATGAGTAACACTGGTAGTAAGTGGGGTCTAGCGCTGCGTTGGTCGGAGCACGACGGTTGCGGTGCTGGTGATGTAGGCATTCTTCTCTGGGACGGTCGATTGAAGGACCTCCCCGGTGGGAAGCCGCGAGCCCACGGGAACGAATGCGGTGATCGGTCGCTGGCCGGATATGCCGCCGGTGGAGACTTCGACGCCTCGGGCTTGCACGGCACTGACATGCCAGGCCTTGCCTGTGTTGGTGCTGTCGTCGTTCGTGTGCGGGCGGAGGACGACCCACGTCAGCAGCAGGGCGACTTGGGCGGCCAAAGCACTCGCGACAAGAAGAGTCAGCGTGGTGCGGTGCCGTTTTTGCTCGGCGCGCATGAGGTCGGTCGGACCCACCGATGCGGCCACGAAGCTGACGTCGTTGCGCATCCAGTTCGGAGGCAAGGGCTCGGCGTTGAAGCCGCGCAACGTGACGGCCTCTGCGCCATGCAGGGCCACAGCGATGTCCTGTGGCGTTCCCAATGCGACGGCATTCGGCCTCGTGACTGGCATTGGATTGTGGGGGGCTGGCGTTGAAAGCATTGCGTAGAGATAATACAACGCGAAACGTAATAAGCAACCAGGAGTTGCGAGTGCCCCGGATCTCGATTGGGGCTCAAGCGTCGAGGAGTCCTGAAATCCATGAGCAAGTCGCTACTGATGCGCGTTCTGAAGCGACACCTCCCGGCACGCCATCCATCTGAGCTGACGGCACTGGCCGAGTCGATCTTCGACGCCTTCACCGAGGAGTTGGCGGTCACGGGGAAGCTGAACCTGCCGGGCACGGGTTCGCTGCGCGTGAAGCGCAGGGCTGCCCGGCATGGCCGAAGTCCATCATCGGGAGCAGTGATCTTCATCCCCGAAAAGCTGGTGGTCCGGTTTGCGCCGGCGGGGCGTTTGACCCGGGTCCTGCAGGTGGTTGCCGAGAAATGCCAGGTCGATGAGGATGATTAGCATTGCACAGTTATATTGTTCCAATACGAATAGAGGCCTAGAATGGCGCGAAATGGCTCAATATCTGCCATCTGTCACACCCTGGCCTTGCTTCACCATGCTCCACGACACGCCGCTTGATTCCATGCCTTTGGCGCAGATCTCGCCCGAGGTGTTTGCCAACTACGCCATCGTGCTGGGCGTGGCGCCGAACGCTGATCCGGCCTCGCCGAGGCGCATCGTGGTTCCGCCGCAGGAATCCGAGGCCCTGGGTGATCTGCGTGACGAGCTGGCGCGTGTGGCGCGCAACTTCACCCGCGCCCCAGGCCGCCTGTTGGCATCCGTCGAGGACATCGAAACTCGGTTGTTCATGGGCCTGATGTCTCGTGAGATGGCTGGCGACGCCTTCTACAACCGCTTGCCGGGCGGCAAGCCGATGGTGATTGCGCGGATCGACGTGATCGATGCGCATGGCCGCACTGCAGTAGCGCAGGCCATGCATCGGCTGGAGGTTGAAGCGGCTGTGCAGCGAGGAGAGGAAGTGCCGGAGGCAACCCTGGCGTTCTACCGCGCGGCGCCGGCGCATCGCAATCAGCCGCGGGCAGGTTGACATGACCCCTGCCCAGCAATTTCACCTGAAGCACCCGCTGGCTCGCTTCGTCGAAGGATTGCCCGACCTGGTCGGGCGTCGTCGTTTTCAGGACATGGAGTTCGCGGCCCTGAATCTCGCCACTGCAATCACCGCGGTCCGGTCGCGCCGGACCGAATCGACAGGCCTGGTCAGCGTCAGCCTGCACGAGTTCACGCAAGTCGCAGCCACGGCATTCGAGGTTGCGGCGGGGATGGAAGGACTCAGTCTTGAGCCAGATGCCAATGTGGCTGGTCATCCTGGTGCCAACGCCCTGGTCCAGCTGGAGTGGATGTTCGCGACCGATGCGGAGAAGCTCGAGGATGGGGACCTACTGCCCAAGTCCTTCATGGGCGGCTATGAGGTGCGTGTACTTGAAGTCATTCGGGCGCTGCAGGCCGGCCTGCAGATTGATGAGGCCTGGCGCCTCCCTACCGACCCACTGAAGCTCTTCGCCATCGAGCCGTCTGTGCTCACCGACCTGGGCGCGCACGTACCGCCTGCTCGTCTGCGGCCTGCTTGAGGCTGTAGATACCGGAGACTGTCCATGATGCATCCACGTCAAGCCCTCCCGATCTTCATCACAAAGCGCTCGCTTCAAAGCGGGCCGAGCTGGTTCGGTTGGCTGGTCTGCAATCTCGGCTTCCTTGTCGGCCTGGCCTTGTGGACCAGTGTTGCGCACGCTCAGGGCGGTAGCCCAATCACGCCTGATCAGCTGATGCATGCCGCGAACAACGGCGGGAACGACGCATCGATCAAGATTTTCACTGGCGCTCTGGGCAGCTTTTTCACGAACCCGCTCTCGACCGTCGGCGGTTCGAGCACGGTGCTGGGCTCCATGTTCGTGATCTTCAATGGGGCCATCTTCTGCATCTCGGTGTTGTGGGGCTCCTATGGCGTCGGCCGTGGCATCTTGACATCGGCCCATGAGGGCCAGGTCCTGGGCCAGCGCATGAGCGCCGTCTGGATGCCAATCAGGATGGTCACCGGACTGGTCGGGTCTGTTCCCATTTTCGGTGGCTACAACGGTTTCCAGGTCCTCGTCGTGCTGAGCGCGACGATGGGCATCGGCATGGCGAACATGATGTGGTCTGGAGCTATCGCCGCCGCGAGCCAATTTCAGGGAGTCGTTTCTCCCGTCGTGGCCACCAACCCTAAGGGCGTCTCGATGCGCGAGGCAGCCTACGGGATTTTCCAGACCGAGGTCTGCCGGCAGGCCGTCGACAAGCAGCAGCAGGACGCCGATGTGGTCTCGCTGCTCGACAGGCAGGTGCAGCGGCACGTGTACGGCTCGCTGGTCGACTTCCAGTTCGGGAGCGCCTACTACCCGGCCCGTTGCGGTGGGGTGGCAATCCTCCCCGTGGGTTCGGGGCGCTCGTCCAGCAGCGCCTTCGGCTTCCGAGTTGCATCCGTCGACTACGAAGCTGTTACAGAGCAAGTCAGGGGGGCCTACGTCTCCAAGTTCCCAGCTTTTCAGACCAAGGTATCGCAGCTGGCGACGGCGTGGATCAAGGCGCGCGAGGCAGCGCTTCAATCGGGCGAAGACGTGCCGCCGGTGCCGTCGGAGGAGTTGGAGGCAGCGTCGACGGCCTTCGCGACCTCGATGTCGAGTGATATGTCGAACGCGACGTCCCAGACCCGCAGTGCGATCACGGAAAGCGCGATGCAGACCATGCGTGCTGAAGGCTGGTCTTCGGCGGGTGCGTGGTTTGCTACCTTCGCTGAAGCAAACTCGGCCCTGAACGACGCGGTCCATGCCTTCGCCGTCCAGGTATTGGATCCACAGGAGGGTACCTTTGATCGCAACGGCCAGGTAGCCGATGCACTCAAGGCGGTTCGCCAGGGGATCAGAAAGCAGGCAGATCAGAGCGCGGCTTCCTCCACCCCGCAAAATGATGAGGGAGGCAGCTTTGCGCCAATCAAGAAGTGGATCGCCACGAAGCTTGGCTGGGAGACCCCGACCGGCAACTGGTCCATGGGTCAGGCCATCCTCATGAACAGTAGCTTTGGACTCGGCGTGGGGGCCTCGGACGGGGCTGTCAATCCGGTCATCATGTTCAAAAACATGGGCGACTACCTCATGGTGTTCGGAGAGGCGTGCTACGGAGCGGTGGCGGCCTTCAAGTTCTCTGGCGTTGGCAAGGCCGTAGAGGCCGTGGGTGACAGTTCATTGGCCAAATCGATCCCGGGTGTCAGCCAGGTGTCGAATGCGGCATCCCTCGTTTCTGGCCTGCTGAGCGTGCTGATGATGGTTGCGGGCACATTCCTGCTGATCGGCACGGTCATGTCGGTCTACATCCCGCTGGTGCCCTATCTGACATGGATGGGCGCACTGGTGCAGTACTTCGTAGTCGTGGTTGAAGGCTTGGTCGCGGCGGCCATTGGCGCCCTCTCTCACATGGAGGCTGAGGGTGAAGGCATGGGCCAGCGTACGGAGCGCTTCTACATCTTCCTGCTCAACGCACTTGCGCGTCCGGCCCTCATGCTGCTGGGCTTCTTCATGGCCTCGGCCTTGGTCGTGCTGGTTGGCGCATTCCAGTTCAAGATGTTTGCCAGCGCAATTGCCAATTCGCAGGGCAACTCGATCACGGGCCTGGTCAGCCTCGTGGCTTTGCTGATCATCTTTTTGATCTCCATGTGGACACTGATCCAGGCGCTCTTCAACATGATCCATCTGCTGCCTGACCAGGTGCTTGGCTACATGGGCGCGGGCCACACGAGCGAGCTGGGCCGCGACCAGGAAGGCAAGATCCACGGCATGTTCGTTAACTTCTCGCGTGGCGCTAGTGCTGCGATGGGTGGGATTTTCGGTGGTGGTAAGCCCCCCGCCGGGAAGGACAAGTCGAAAGGCGGCGGCGGGGGCAAGAAGGGCGCGCCGAGGGATACTCCCGCCTGATCAGCTTGACTTCCTCTGACCCTTCCTGTTCCCGGAGTGCCGTAGATGTTCAATGCACAGCAAGAGTTTGACTGGATGCTGTTCGACTTCGAACGCAATCTGCAAGGTGAGCGTCACGCCAACGAAGTTCAGTCGCTCGAGGAACAACTGGAGTCTGCCCGTGCTTCCTTGCGGCGCGCAGGGCTGAAGTGCGGCCGACTGCAAGCCTTGCTGAGCGTGATCGAGAAGACCCTGAGCAGCTATGAGCCGCGGCACCCCATCCTGAACGATGAGCGCCTGCGCGATGCGGTGTGCGAAAAGGGAATGGACGCCTTTCAGTCCGGCGCGACGTTGCGCCAGGTGGCGCAATTGGCTGGCGGTCTGGCGGTGCCCGGTGTCGAGGGTGGTGTTTCCTTCGCTGCGCTGGCCAAGGCGCTGGTCGCAGCCAATGCGCAGGTGACAGAGCTGAAGTCGAACCATGCCCAATTGGAGGGCCGCTACAAGGGGCTGCTCGAGGACACGGTGCGGCACCGAGCCCAGCGTGCGGCCTTCCGGGCAGAGTTGGGGCGCGTGGCCCCTAACAACCCACTGGTGCAGGACGCGGGCCTTCGCCAGCGGGTGTCGGACGCCGGACTCTCCGCCTGGGCCTACACGGCCGCGCTGCCAGACCAGAGATGGAAGGCCGTCGACCTGGCCGGTGCGACCTTCATGTTGACCTACAAGCCCGCGTCCCATGGTGCCAGCGGCCTCGCTGGCGCGTCTCAAGGTACGTCGGGCTCTTTCGATGGCGGCGCTGGCGTCGACGATGAGGTGGTGCCTGACGACGGGGGGCATCCCCTGGACCACGGGCAGGATGATTGGGTGCCCGATGGTCCCGAGGAACTGGTCTCTGTGTCTCCGCTAGGTGGCCCTGACGATCAACAAGTGTGATCGCCGCTACGTTCAGCGCGAGGGCATGCGCTCGGTCTGCTCGGTGAAGGCCATGCGCTCCAGGTGGGCGTGCACGTCATCTGCCGAGACCCCAAAGCGCGCTGCGCCAAATGGATTGCTGTAGATGGCGCGCACCTGGTCCTCCACGTAGGCCTTGAACTCGACCACCCGATCTTGATCGACCCCTTCGGGCACGAGGTCCTCGTCGCTGATGATCAGGGCCTTCACGGCCGCGCGGACTTCCTGCCTGTAGTCGACAGCGATGCGTGACGGCTCGCGATCCTTGCGCATCAGCTCGAAGCGCTCGCAGCTGCGCAGGTAGCCCTCGACGAAGACCTTTGACAGCAGGGCCGGCTCATTGAACTCGTAGACGGCCAGGATGCCGTCGGTGTAGGCGTGGTAGTCCACGTCCATCCAGCTCATAGGCGTCACGCCGGCGCGCAACAATGGGATGTTGCAGGCCACGCGAGCGGTGCGCTTGTTGCAGTCCACAAAGGGCTGCAGATAGGGCAGGTGCACGTTCAGGAAGAAGGCCTGCTCAAAAGGGTTTTCGATCGCACCAGCCTTGGCCAGGATGGCCTGGAAGAGAGAGGCAATCTGCGAGGGAGAACGCGGGGGAATGTAGGCCGACCGGCCGATCTCCACGGGCGAGAGCCGCAGGGCGCCAGAGTCGCGCGGATCCTTCAGCAAGTCGGACGAGAGTAGTGCGTGCAGGGTTCGGATGTCCGATTCGCGCGTGCTGATCGCATGGCCGGTGGCGATCGAGCTGGCGCAGGCGTTGTCAATGATGTACTGGATCGCATCGCGGTGATTCAGGATCATCACCTTGTCGGTGTGGCTGGCCCCCTGCTTGCTCACCTGGTGCTCGATCAGATCCACCGTGCAGGCGTGATCGTAGGTGTTGCCCTCCAGTCGTGAGCTGGAGAACGTCAGGTCGTACAGGAAGGACTTCACGTCGCGTTCGCCCAGTCGGCTGAGCGGTGCGCTGCCGACGGGACAGCGTGCCGCCAAGCACTCCCGCTGCCGCTCGTCGAGGTAGAAGGTCTCGTTGGGCTTGTAGCTTTCGAGAAACGATTCCTGGTAGACCGCCTTGGGACGTGATGTATGGGGCAGCTTCAGCTGCGCCTCGACGTGGGCCTGCCGAGCGAGGCCCGAGGCGTTGTAGCGCGTGCGGTTGCCTTCGCCGGTCTTCTGGATCAGGCCCAGCGACAACGCGCGGTTGATCCACCGAAGGACGGTGATGGGCGCGGAGTCGAAGTGGATTCCTCGGGCCCGGGCGTCTTCAGCCAGCATTTCCATGACCTGGCCGCGACTGCACCCGGGGCTGGACAGGATGGCATGTGCCGCGCGGGCAGCCATTTCATCGACGTTGTGGTGGGCATGCATGCTTGATTTCAGTCTCGCGTGACAATAGGATGATTTTGCATCACTATAATCATGCAACACTAAATACGGCACATTGAACTAGGAGATGCTGATGACGGCAGGCGTCGAACCTGAATTCCATCCCATTGCCGAAGGAGCATGGCTCAATCGTGCGCTCGGATGGCTCGCTGTTGCCGTTGTGGCGATCGCGGTCTGCTGGTCGCCTGATTCCGTGGTGCTGGACCTCATGTCCACCTCGGCACGCAAGGTCTTCGAAGGACCCAGGGCGCTGGTGGTGAATGCTGTCGCAGGGTGCGCTGCACAACGCCGGAGCCGAGGTGAGGACGACTAGGCCTGCAGAACCACCGCCATGGAATCTCAGCGAAATGGCGGAAATCGTGATGCACAAATATCATCATGCACAAGTAAATGGAGCGGCCGTGCATGTCGGCCGGACCGCGCAAGCTCATGAAATTCCCCCGCTTCGGATCCCGCCTTGCTGCCTTGCTGTTCGGCTCGGGTGAAGCCGCGTCTGCGGCGCCCATACCGGAGGCAGAGCAGCCCAACGCCGAGCTGCTCGAACGGCGTCTCGCCGACGCCTTATGCGGGCGGCTGAAAGACGCCAACCGGCAGGAGATTCACGCGCTATGCACGTTCATGGAGCGCGAGGTGATGCCTCTGCTGGGGGGGGACTCGCTGCTGCGGGTGGCAGAGGTCATTGAGGCCAACGCGCCGGACGCCATTGAAAGCATCCCCTCTCTTCAACGCCACCAGAAGCATCTGCAGCGCGCAGAGCGCATGGCGAGCATCTTCGAGCGGGGGAATCTCCAGGCGTTGACCAAGGCTTTCGAAGAAGAGGCGCTGCGCGCCCAGGGCCAGTAAGCGACGCGGCCATGGAGCAGCAGATGAGCAAGGTGAGAAGAGAGGGGATCTGAATGGGAATGGTCAGTCGGATACTCCGGGGCTTCGGCCGGCTTCTTGCCTATCCGGTGATTCGCCCGATGGAAACCATCGTGGCCAGCAGCCGGCGGATCTCGTCCGACGTCCGCGACTACCGTGCGCTTCGCGCGCGCCGGCGGGCCGAGCAGGACGAAGCCTCGGTGCAGGAAGGCACAGACCTGGCCACGATGAGCGACCGGGATCGCTTCGAGGCATTGGTGGTCATGAACGGCTGGACACCTTCAGAGCTGGAGCGCCAGCTGCTCGCAGTGCGCCGCACGAAGCTGATGGCGATCTGCGGCAGCGTGGCGGGCACGGTTCTGGCAATGGCCAGCATGTTCCTTGTCCCCGTCTGGATCCTCTTCGTCATTGCGCCCGCCGCGGCCCTCTTCGTGATCATGGGGCTGATCCGCACTCTCCAGTTCGGCCTGTTTCAGGCGCAGCTCGAGCAGCGCCGCCTGATGAAGTTCCACGTCTACCTGGGGCGCCAGGACCTGTTCATGCACCTCTTCAGCTAGGGCCCAGCCTGCTGCCAAGTTCCTCGAAACCCCATGGCCTCACATCGCGACAAAGACAAACCTGAAGGCGTGCTCGAGCAGATCGGGCTCGTGCTGTTCGCCATCAGCTTCATCATCGGACTTGTCTGGTTGGCGGCGTCTGACAAGATCGTCGTCTTCTGGGCTCCGATCCTCCAGGTCATCGGAGCAGCATGGAGCTGGGTGCCTGTCGATCTGTTCATCCGAAATGGTGCCAACGTGGCGATCACCACCCATCGGATGCTCGCAGCGCCCGCGAACGTGTCCCTGTTCAGCTGGCTTGCCTTTGTCAACCTGGCGATGGCGCCGCTGACCATCCTGCTCAGCCTCCTGTACCTGGTCTGGCTCATCAGGTCCTTGCTGCTGCCCACGAGCAACGTCTTCCGTCGGTTCACAGACGCGGACCTGCTGCTGCGCATGATGTCCTACCGCTTCACGGGCGTCGCACCCATCCTGCACCTGCGCAAGGCCCTGGCCAAGAACACCGACCCTCTGTGGCGTCGCCAGACCTTTCCTGAGGAGTTCCTGCTCGAAGGGAACAAGAAGCTCGGTGGGCAGAAGCTGGTCAATGAGCACACCGGACAGTTCTACGACGCCAACGTCGAGAACTACTTGAAGGGCATCGTGCAAGGAGCCAAGGGCAACGGCAACCGACTGGTGTCGACCAGCCTCGGCCGACAGATCGTTGACATGGCGTCGGATACCAGGCACTTCAGCAAGGAAGGTGCGGGCGTCTTTGCTGACCGGATGAGCGACATCAGCAAGATCCTCTTCGGCATGCTGGTGGCTCAGGCCTTCGGAGGCGAGCGTGGCAAGCAGGACTACTGCCGCGCCCGTGACCAGCTGAATAACTCATGCCGCGGCGCGCGCAGTGGCATGGCCAACATCACTGTCGCGCAGTGGATCTACACGACCTACCGGCAGCATGAGATGGCGCATCGCCTCTTCAACATGCACCACTGGGAGTACACCTACCTCTTCAGCCTCCTGATGCAAGCGAAGAAGCAAGGCAAGTGCGGGCACTGGGAATTCCTCTGGCTTCGGCCGATGAATCGCACGCTCTGGTACGTGCTGAACACCGTGGGTCGGATGACGCCCCATACAGAAGCCGCCGCCGCGTTCAATCAGCATGCTTTCGAGGTGCGCTGCGCGGAGCTGGGCAAGGTGCCGTGCCAGATCGAGGTCACCGAAAGCCCGGACGGGAAGAAGCAAGACAAGCTGGTTCCGAGCATCTTCGTTCTGGGCGCCGTCGAGGGCTTGAAGGCCGCCTGGCTGCACTGGTTCAACGGCACCGATGACAACGACGAGTGGTGGCGCAGCAAGGACGCCTGGAATGACTTGCAGGGCATTGAGGACCTGAACCAAAAGCTGAAGCTCCCCACCAATGCTCAGGCTGACGCGGATGCTGCGGCCGCCATGGCACGCATGACGCAATCCGATCTCAGTGGAGGCGGCGAGGGCATGGATGTCCTGTCCCGACTCTGAACTTATCCATCAATCGAGAGGAACAGATGAACATCATCAAGCGGATCCGTGACGTCATCCAGCGGATTCTTGGGAATCGGGACCCGTCCGACACACTTCAGGTCACCGCGGTCGGCTCGTTGCGGGTCTCTGGTGACAAGGCCATCCTGCACTTGTCGAGTGGCATGGCGTTCGAGGCTTCGCTGCAGCTCGACGACGCAGTGTCCAAGTTCGTCGTCCGAGTGGCCCATCTGGGCGGGGGCGGATCGGACATGACCCTGCCCGTGCTGGACCATCGCTTTGACCTGAGCGATGTCGTGAAGGCCCGGGAGTTCTACCTGGAGACGATCCAGTCCTGGCGCCAGGTGATCTCGGCCGCTGGAACGGCCAAGGTCGGAATGCGCTCGTTCCTCTGGCCGTTCGCCTGCGGCGCCGCGGTCGTGGTGGCCCTGGCCTTCTTCTTCTCGCCGGGAGCCAGCAGCAACCAGGGCGCCGCAGCGGCGGCCGCAAGCATGTCGCTGGCCGACACGGGCGCCGCGCTTGCGCGGCAGCAGGCCCAGACTTCCGCCGCGGCGCCTGGTGCAGGGGCGAAGCAGCAGCAGGCCGTCCTGTCGGACGAGGAGGCCAAGAAGGTGGCAAGTGCAGGCCGCGTCCTGGTTCGTGAGGGCAAGAAGATGCTGGTAGCGTTCAGCGACCCGAATTGCCCTTCTTGCCGCGACCTGGACATGCAGGCGTCGCGGTTCGACGGCAACACGGGCTTGACGGTCATCCCGGTGGCCTACAAGGAGGGGTCGCGCGACCTGGCTGCTTCGATCCTCTGCTCGACCAATCCCGGCAAGGCCTGGGCCGACTACATGCAGGCCGGCAAGCGGCCTGGCAACGGCCCTTGCGACAAGGGCCTGGCCCTGGTGGATGCCAACAAGGTGCTCTTCGAGCAGATCGGTGGCACGGCGACGCCTACGCTGGTGGCGCCGAACGGCACCCTCGCGGCGGGCGCGGCCGACACCCCTGTCCTCGTGGCCTGGGTGGCTGGCCACAGCCGATAGTTCGAATCAAGAGGTCACCACGTGGCAGCCAAAACTCACGACCAGCCTCTGGCCTCCGGGGCCTATGCAATGGCATGCCGAGAGACCCGCAAGGTCTGGCAATCTGGATCACTGCTGGCGAAGGTGCGGACGCAGCACCATGGGGAGGCGCTCAGGCTTCTTCAAGAGGGCACGCCGGCGGAACTCTCTGAGTTCGTCACGGGCGTTGCCGGGCCCCTTTTCCCGGGGAAAGCCGCGTTGGCGGACCACCCGATGACGCGCAATGGCCAAAGGCTGGCCGGCGTTGCGCTGGAGGCGATCCTGCAGGCCGTACTGCTGCCTGTCCGACCGGCCCACGATACGAGCATGGCCTTGATCGACGAAGCGATCAAGTCGTGGGTGGACACCGGCCGGATGCCGGCCGGTGCGACTGGCGAGACCAGTGACGCACATCGCATCGCGGACTTGCTGGAGGAGCAGGCGAGGGCGCATGCGGCTGCGATGCCAAAGAAGGGCAGAGCCAGTCAGCCTGGCGCGGACTTGCGGCTGGCGGTCGTCGCCACGCTGGCGCCGGCGCTGACCACGCTTGAGTTCATTGCTGGCGCGCCCGAAGGGGCCATCGGAGCCGGACTTCACGCCACCGATTTGGGGGCGGGCAAGGACGCACCCGACGGATTGGGTGATTCGGCTTCCAGGCCCGGCGTTCACTGACAAATCGGCTGTTGAGGAAGAACCGCTCATGAGCCGTTTCATCGAGTCCAGGCATGCACTGAAGATCGGCGATCGCGTCGTGGATGTGCGTCCCTGGGATGTGAAGTTCGCCGAGTTCATGGGGCAGAAATTCGCCCTGTTGTTGCTGGGCATCCCCGTGCTGCTCTTTGCTGCGGCGATCCCAATCCTGGCGCTCCCATTGCTGGGGGTGCTGACCTGGCTGATCGTGCTGCATCGCTCGTCGAAGCCGACATTGCCGCTTCGATATCCGGTCATCAACAAGGAGCCGGACCCGAAGACAGGCAAGCAGGGGGACGGAATCCTGCTCCACGGCAATATCGACTCCGGATCACCCTACGAGAAGTTCAAGGAGATATGGAGCTCCGACGACGATCTGCGCAAGCACATGCTGATCATCGGCTCGACGGGTTCGGGAAAGAGCGAGATGCTGAAGGCGATCTTTTTCAACGCCCTGTGTTGGTCGTCGGGCTACTTCATCGCGGACGGCAAGGCTGACAACAAGCTGCCCACCGATTCGCACACGATGGTGCGCAGCGTGGGGCGAGACGACGACATGCTCAGCTTGAACTTCCTGCTGGGCGGGAAGACGCCGCAGCAGATCGCTAAGTCTCGTCGACGCCGCACGAACGGTATGAACCCGTTCTCCAGTGCCGATGCCGACACCATCATCCAGATGGGCGCCAACATGCTCCCGAAGGTCGAGGGCGAAGGCAAGAACTGGCAGGAGAAGGCGCTGAACTTGTGGCGCGGCGCGGTGGCCGCTCTGTGCCACAAGCGCGACACGCAGGGCTTCGAGGTCTCGGTGACGACCATCATCGACTACCTGGCGCTGCACCGTGTCGAGGAGCTCTATGTCGAGGGCTACCGCGAGGCCCAGAGCAACAACGGTGAGTGGTCGCTGGGTTTCACAGGCATCAAGTCCTACCTCGAAACCGGCATCCCTTACAAGATTGACCGCCTGCTGGCCAAGCATGGCCTGGCTGACATGCCCGCGCCGGCGCGCCCGGGCACGAAAGCAACAACGGACCAGGATCCGGAAACGGCAAACCAGCATGCCTACCGGACCTCGCAGCTCATCCCCGTGATGAACCTGCTGGACAAGACCTACGGCCACATCTTCCGCGCAAAGTTCAGCGAGATCGACATGCTCGACGTTACGCTGAACAACCGCATTATGACGATGCTGATCCCGTCGCTCGAGAAGAGCGCCCAGGAGGCCGAGAACCTGGGAAAGCTGGCGATCGCGTGCCTTCGGGTCATGATGGGCCGAAACCTTGGCGCCGACATCGAAGGTTCGCGCCAGGAACTGATCGAGAGCAAGGTCACGAAGTCACCTTACCCGTACATCGTCGCGCTCGACGAGCTGGCCTACTACTTCGCCGACGGCATCGCCGTGATCTTCGCCCAGGCGCGGAGCCTGGGCTTCTCGATGATCGCCGCGGCGCAGGATCTGGAGAAGCTCACCGAAGGCAACCGCGCTGCTGAGGCCGGCGCCATGATGGGCAACCAGGTGAACAAGGTGTTCATGCGCATTGACGATGCGAAGAAGACCTGGGAGTTCATCCAGAACGCGCTGCAGAAGGTGACGGTGGCGGTGCGCAGCGCCTACGAAGTGACGGGCAGTGGGTGGCGTCGCAAGGGCGGCGAGGTCGACGTGCGTGAAGTGGACGTCGTGTCGTTGCCCGAGTTCCAGGCGATGAAGGGTGGCGAGTGCGTGTTGAACTCAATGGGCCAGACCATGCGCATGAAGTCGCTGTACATGGCCAAGGACCTCGAGAAGCACCAGAACGACGACTTCTTCGTCCTGCGCTTCCTGCAGGTTCCATCTCCGAAGCAGGATGAGATGGACAACTTCAGCCTCGACCGGGACGTCTTCAAGAGTAAGTTCCGCAAAGGTGAGGTGCTCAAGCAAAGGATCTGCGGCGACATCAAGTTCGTGCGGCCGCAGCTACCGAGCGATTCGGTTCTTGCTGCGGTCCAGCAATGCTCGGCGAAGCTGTCGCCTCATGTCGGAGGCGCGCTGCGCGCCATCGCGCTCTACACGGCCGCGAAGGACGCCCTGCTGGCTGAAGATGACAGGAACAAGCAACAAAGCCAAGGTGAGGCGCCCGAGCGGCCCCAGCAGGCTGAAGCAGGCCAAGCGGTCGTGAGTGCGGAGGTGGCGGCGAGCTATCTCGGAGCGGACGATGCTGCGAGGCCGGCAGTCGTGGCCAATGCCCAAAGTGCCCAGAAGGCCGACATCATGGCCTTGGCCGACGAGCAGGGGGCACTGCTCGCAGATCTCCTTCCCTTCGAGCGCAAGCCGGTGTCGGCCGTGGCCACGCCGGCGTCGGCCTGGGCGGCTGTGCCGGCGGTCGCCGCTGAGCCGGAGGCGCGGTCTCCTGATCCTGTGGATGCGTTCCTGGCCGGCTTGAAGGTCTTCAACATGCCTCCTCTGCCTCTGTCTATGGCCGCGGCAGGCAGCAGTGACCTGTCCGGGACTGCTGTGCTGGACGCTGTGGCGATGGCGGTGCTGGCCCCTTCCGGTGCGCCTGCAGACCTTGTCGAGACGCCGTCATCGGTCGCTGCATCTACGTCGCCGCGCCCGGCGGCCAAGTCCTGGGTGGCTCAGGCCTTCGACGTGGTCAACCAGGACATCACGACGCCGGCGGCCTCGCCTGCTCAGTCGGTCGACGCGGGCGTTGCACAGGAACCCCAAACGTCGGCGGAGTCGAGCACGGCGGCCGTGTCAACCGTTGTCGGATTCACGGCTGAAACCATCGCCAGCGTTGAGCGCCTTCACACGGCACTTGGCAACGATGACCCCAAGGGGGCGACTCGCGAGATCGAAGCGCAGATCTCTCGCCAGATCACCCCGACCATTTCCGCAACCACCGAGCTCGACCATGCCATGTTGGCTGCGCTGCTCGATGACCTTGATACCGCTGCCAACCACGGAGGATGACCATGTCTGCAGCTGCTCCCGCCCTGTCTCCCATCGCCGCAGCAACGGCTGAGCTTGCGCCCGACCATGCGGCCGGGGATTCGCCCATCAAACCGCCCGAGCATGGCTTCGGCACCCGCCTTCGTTCCATCGGCAACATCGATGTCACTCCGGCGCTTTCGAAGACCTGGGGGGCCATCCAGAAGGTCGGCGGCGTCGGCGGCAAGGCGACCATGTTCACCGCTGAACAGGCCGCGGCGCTGGCCCGCAAGATCTACGAATGGATCTGCGCCTTTCTCCGTCGCATCGGATTCGCGTTGGGTCGCAACGTGGTCGCGACGAGCGAGCCGACCGATGCGCAGCTGCAGGGCAAGGAGCCCTTGCATGTGGCGGCTGAGGCCGCCACTGCGGACCAGGTAAGTGGGGCGCTCTCTGGACGCAAGGCAGTCCCGATCGAGCCAGCCATGGCCGACTCCGCTCTGATGCAGGCTGCGTCGAGTTTGGCTGAGCACGTCGATGCCACGATGCCCCTAGATCCCGACGTGATCTTCAAGGAGCCGGCCGTCGAATACTTCGAGCGCATGGTCGATGATCTCTGCAAGATCCTGGCAGCCAACCAGCAGGAGGCCCAGATCAAGCGCGAAGAGCTGGACAAGATGATTTCCGACTTGGCCGAGCGTGAGGGCGCTTCCAAGGAATCGATCCAGGAAATGCTCGCGAGTCCGATGGTCCAGTCGATGCTGGACAAGGAAGGAAGCCTCAAGGCCATGCGCGAGAACGTGATCTTCCTGGACGCCCAGGCCGAGATGGCCACCGTCGCCATGAAGTCGCTGGTCGACGCGGCTGAGACCTTCGGTATCGAGAAGCCGACGGCTGCCAAGGTTTTGCTCGGCGCCGTCGAGAAATATCAACTGGCTGTCGACAAATTTCCGGACCTCGAACAGTTCAGGTCTGCCGAGGGTGTTGGCCATGGTGATACGGAAGCAGGTGTTGTATATTCTGCAAAACAAAAAGAAAGCCCATCTGGCGAGGAAATGAAGGGTCTTTCGACGTCGCCATTTGCGCGCTTGGCCAGGATCCATCAGATGGATGTTGGCGATGACGCGGAGGCGCCCAAGATTCAGCAATAGGAGTTTCGATGAATGCAACCGTGTCGAAGGGGCGCGGCAAAACTGCAGTGAAACCGCCTCGGGGTGCCCAGTACAGGGCTTCTGAGGCTTTCCAGGCGGTCATCAACGATCATTCGACGCCGGTAGACTGGATTGCACAGCCTGACCCCGAGCGCCGGCCGCTCACGGGGCACGACGTTGAGCAGTTCCGCGTTCGAAACCAGCTCTCCTTCAATACCGCCGCTGATGCGCTGGCGTTCGTCACGCCGTTTCATTTCAAGAAGCATGCGGGCACGAGCGGTCCATTGAAGATCGAGTTCGAGCTGCTGCTCCGCATCTACGCCCGTCACCCGAGGCCGGCGCCGTGGGTGGTCGTCACGCCGAAGCAGATGTTCGAGCGCTTCTATGGTCAGCTTGCCGATGAGTTCGGCGATGTCTCCAAGAAGCCAGCGAAGGCCATGCTGTATTCACGGTTCGGAGCCTTGTTTGGTCGGTATGCGGACGCTGTGCGCCGCTGGGTGGAGTCGAACGGCAAGGCAGAGCGGGTGACCCTGCGGGCCATGGAAAAGCTGTCTGAGTTGGAGAACCCGCGGGCACTTGCCGAGGAACTGGCCCGCCAGATATACGGCCTGCGTGGCCTCGACTTCGATCACGAGTTCCCGCTGCCCGACCTCAAGAACCCGCCCATTCCAGGCAAGAGAGGGCCAACGAAGGGCCGCAAGGCCGCTGCGGACGACGCGGTGATCAAGAAGATCATCAAGCGCAAGGCCGGCGGGGTGGATGAAAAGGCGAGCGTCAACCCTGCCGCCAAGTCCCCATCTGTAAAGAAGACGACCAAGGCGCCTGCTGTCAAGAAGGTCGCCAAGTCGCCCAACCCTAAGACGAAGACCTGATGAAACCGATCAAGCCTTTGCATCCTGTTTACCACCGTCAGAAGGGGTGGGCGATGGTCTGCACCTTTGCCTTCCTCGACGGCAAGCTGCCTGACTCTCTCGTTTTCCGGAATTGGTTGATTCCTTACGAGGGGAGCGAGGCCGAACCCTCGGGTGTGGACATGCCCTGGGGGATCTTCGGCTCGAATGCACTTCAATCGGGCATGTTCATCGCGAACAACTTTGCTACCGCCAACAAGAAGGTGATGGTGCTGTTGCAGGCCTGGTACCAGACCAATGAGGCCACCGGGGGCGCGCTCATCTCCAGCATGGACGAGGCGCGTGCGAAGGGCATGCTCAATCTTGCGCGCATTGCTTCCAAGTTCCGCCAGGAGCTGCGTGAGAAGCTGATGACCATCATCCGTGAGTATCGGCCGGAGCCGCATCTCATCGGGCTTGAGCGCCTCGACTGGGAGCAGTTCCTGGCGGCCGAGCCGCGGGCGGTACGGGAGTTCTTGCGCCGCAGCGAGGACCTGTACATGATCATGCATCCTGTCATCCAGCAGTTCGATCGAACCCGCAGCGACACGCTGATGATCGCGAGCTTCAAGCCCGATCCGACGCGCATCATGGCGGCGGAGGCGCGCTACATGGATCAGATCAAAGTCCTCATCTGACCGCCGTGCGCAAGCCTATGACTCGCCTGGTTGCGTCGAGCACCAGGCGAGTTTTCATTTGAGGCTTGGGCTGAGGATAATCTGCGCATAGTGATCTTTGCGCGGCCTAAATGACCAAGTCGTTCTCCCAGCACTTCCTCGATTTCGCCGGCGACCTGGTCGGCATCCCCACGATTGTTCGGGGCGCCATGCAGGCGCTCGGCGATCCTCTGCCAATGCCAGACGACAGCAAGGCGGGCATCGATTTGCGCGGCCGCATGCAGTGGGATCAGCTCCTCTGTCGTGACTACGGCGACAACTCAGTGGTTGGGGCGACCGAGGTGATCGAGGACTGGACCTGTGACATCAGTGATGTTTTCGGCCTGGCCGCTTCGAAGTCTGATCTGCGTCGCTTTACGAGCCTCGAGGAGATGGTCCGGGCGGACTTCCCGAGCTTGCTCAACGACGTCTCGCTGGAGGGCCTGCAGCGGCTGAAGGAGCACGACGGAGGCAAGAACTTCAATACGGATCCGATGCGCACCTTCATGGTGAACGCCTGGGATGGCCGGATCTACCTCTCCAACGACGGCGGTTCGCGCCATTTCGCGGCCGCGCAGTACGTCGCCGGCCAGCTCGGCCAGCAGATCGAGATGACTGGCAAGCTTGAGGTGCGTCGGTTGAACATCTTCAAGATCCAAGAGGTCAAGAAACGCTACCGTGCCTTTCGCATCTCTGAGAGTGGGTTCAGTGAGCTGGAGGACGCGGTCCGCGTTTTCGGCGGTGCTTCTGGCAGTGCCCGGGACATCAGCCAGGTGATTCGGTTCCCTGAATCGCCGGACGAGCGCTACTCAGTGATCTACACGATCGACATCAGCACGAGCCGTGGCCAAAAGATCGCAGCGGTGATGAACGAGGCCGGCCATATCGAGCTGCTGGGGCATCTCGAAAGCCTGTGCAGCAATCAGCACAAGTGGATAAGGCACCTAGAGCTGATCAACAACCGCAACACCTACGGTGTGGAGGACCCAGGCTTCCTCGCCAATCGGTACCACGGGTAGGGCAGCCGGCGCCTTATGGCCAGCCAGCTGCAGACACCCTTCGATCGCCGAAGGTCCATTGCGATCGCGGCCTGGCTCTCAAATGATGCGCGTGATCATCAGACGCGTCACGCCGAGATCGAAGCGCTCGAAGAGCTCCCAGAACTTCGCAGCATGCGGGCCTCGCTGGGCCGCGTGTTGCGCTTGGCGGTGCCAGCTGACCAGAGGGCTCGAAGTTGCAGAACGTTCATGTGATGTCCTTCGCTTCGACATGGAGGCAATACCGGCACTCGCAGTAGGTGCGGTCTTGGTGGACCTTCCATGGACCGAGCCCCTTCTTCTGGCATGCTGGGCAACGGGAACACTTCGGAGTGGTGAGGCCGCGCCAGGTGCCGCCGAGCTTGAACGGACGGCTACCCACGATCCGGTCCCCTGGGCTGGGGCTGGGCGGCGTCCCCCATGGTGTACGCATTGAGCACCTTGCGATGTTCAGGCCGGCTGGATGGGAAATCCTCGGTCATGGTTGCTCCAATGGTCAGGCGGCGGATGTCTGCATATCCGGCGTGAAGCTGGCCTTGGTGATGGTGCGTGCCGGGTCGATGTAAACGCCCGTGATGTCCTCGAGGGTGCGGCGCCCCCGCTTCTTGTCCGGCATGAGCATGACCTGACCGGTGCTGCGCTCCAGATGCACATACTTGCGATACAGGTGCGGATCGTTGAGCAACTCGGGCCGTTCGGTGGCCAGCCGCGCAGCCGTCTTCAAATCGGCTTCGCTGGCAAGGATGCAGAAGACGCAGCTGAAGCGCCGCATGCCCAGAGAGTAGACGACGTGGGGCTGTTGGCCGGCCTGGGCAATCGCCTCGAAGACCTGCTTCTCAGTCCAGTCGTGGATCGGCAGCCAGTCGTACCACTCCCGGTTCGCCTTGCTGTTGCGAACGCTGTACTGGAAGGGCTTCAGCTTCGCGCGTTTGGGGCTCTCCTGGGCCCGCATTCCCATGCAGTTGACGACCAGCCCCCAGGCCTCCAACCCGAGGGCTTGGCGCTCGCGTGTGATCTTCCGGATCGTTCGCTCGATGGGCCCTCGCTTGAGGTCGCTGGTGCACTGGCGCCGCGTCGGCGACGGGAACATGCCGCGCTCTTCGATCATCTCCAGCAGGGTGCGTCGGGCTGAGCAGACGCGAAGCGGCTCACCGGCTGTGGTTGCCTTGATGTGCTCGACTGCGCCTGCCCACTCCACCACCCCCAGGTTGGCGTGGATGTGGACGATCTGGTCTGCCGGGACGAACTGCCGCAAGTAGAGGTACATCGCCTGGCTGTCCTTCCCGCCGCTGTGGTTGACGGCGAACAAGGCGCCTCGGCTGATCAGATCCTCGATTTGTGGTGGCAAGGCGAGCGGAGAGGCGGTCGGCATTCCTGCAGTCCTGTAGAAAATGAAATGCATAATACATATTATGCAAAACGATACTAGCAACCCAGACAGAGGAATTCAATGAGCCTTGAACACCTGAACTCCCCGTTCGCCAAGCTGGTGAAGTCGCGAGCAGTGCCGCCGGCGCCGGTCGCAGAGGCTCGACAAGTTCCCACCGATATCACGACAGCGATCAACTTCTCAACACTGAACGATCCGGTATTCAAGGCCGCGGCAGAGCGCGCCCGTCAGGAAGAGCAACGTAGGCTCGAAGAGGAGGAACACGAGCTGAAGGCAGCGCTCGAAAGGTGCTTGAATGCCCTCGACCAACTCCCCGCGAACGAGCGCAGCTTCATCAACTCGTGTCGCAATCGACTGAACACCTGTCGCCCGTTATCCCAGGCACAACAGGCATGGCTGCTCGACATTGCCCAGCGCATCGATCCGGTGGCTGATGAGGAGTCGGGTGACCTGAACCACCAGCACACCGCTGGAGGCTGAAGATGATCCACCTCATCACTATCGACCTGCAGGAGCAGGTCCACGCTCAGGCCTTGGGACTTACCAAGACCCTCCACCTCTACGGCTGGGGAAGGGACGCAACGGAGGCCGGCCGCAACGTCATGGCCTATTGCCTCGGCGCAAACCTGAGTCCCGAGCGGATCAGAGGAGCAATCCGGAGCCAGAAGCAGGATTTCGACAGCTTCACCTTCCCAGAGCAGATCTACGGTCTGCCACCTGGCTTCGGACGACTGGCGATCTCCAAGAGCAAGTCCTCTGAGACGATGATTGACGAAGCGCTGAAGAAGCTCGAGTCGAACCATCAGCTCACACAGCTCGGGCTCAAACTGATGGCGACTTTGAATCTCCGATCAGATAGCCCTTGCCTGGAGGAAGCACGCCGCGCGGCTGCTGACCAGGCCTTCGTCGACTTCGACTTCGGTGACGACGTCCGTGTGGAGGCGGCCAATGGATGGGACTACCTGGACGGGCCCGGGGCCACTGCCTGGACCCGGACCGTCTTCGTCGCTCCGCGAAAGGCCGATGGCCAGGCTGGCGATGGTCTGCTGCAGGTTGTGCGCTTCACCGTGAGCTTTGAGGTCGGAAGCCTCGACGTAGTGCAGGTCTGCGCTGTCGATGAGAAGGGCGATCCCCTGGGCGCTTCTCGCTGTCAGGGGGCGCAGGCGGCTCCGGCTCCCTGATGGCAGTTTCGGCGCCGAAATCAGGCGCCTATGGCTTCCCTCTATTGAGGATCACGAAGCCCGCGTGAACTGACCTGCCGACAGCATCTCGAACATCCGCCCCCAGACCCAGCCGGCCAGGAACGGATGGGGCGCCGTTGCCGCGAATGCTTCAATCTGCTCCAGGGACCACGTGGTCATGCCTCCGAAGGCTTCGAGCTGGGCGAAGAAGTCGGGGTAGAGCTCCTCAGCTGTTCGCATGAAGCCCAGATACTCCGCAATGCACGAAGGGGAGGCAAGCGCCATGGCGATGCCCGGGTGCGCTCCCGCCTTCTGGGAAGCTGCCAAGGGGAGTGCAGGCGCAGCCGCAACCGTGGTGTCTGCGCCGGATAAATGATGCTGAGCTCTGTCCAGCAACGACGGCGCGAAGCTTGAACTGTTCTTCTCGGCTGCCGCCTGCTCACAAACACCGTTCATCAGTCCCCTCCATCAATTGATACAAATCACGTGCGTTCGGTGCGCACGATTGTTGCCTTCAAATGGCACGTCAAGTGCGCTTAGAGTGCGTAAACTGTGCGTATTGCGGATCGCTCGTGCTTGTGGTAGTTCGCTGCAGTGACTCAAGACAAGTCCACTTTGCATGCATTCGGAGTGCAGGAACTTCGGGATTACTGGCAAGCCTCCACGACAAGGCCACTGCTAAACTGGTGCGCTCAGACCGCCGCCACGATAGCAGTACTCGTGTCGCTGCCGTGCCTTCAGAGCGCACGGTGCGTGCTTTCTTAAACCATGGCTTCAGGAGATCGATTCGATGTCCACCCTCCAGACCGCGACTGCATCCCATCATGGTGTGAGCGATGAGGCGGCGGCTCAAAGTGCTTCCCTAGCACTACCCACAGCGTTGCGCTATGACAAGCGGGCGCTGAGCAAGGCAGCGCTCGACGACATCAATGCACTCAATGGTGCAGCGCCTGCTGCCTTCACATGGCAGCTGATAGGTTCGTGGGTTGTCATCGCCCTGGCATGGGCTGCGGCTATCTATTCCTCTTCCCCAGTGGTCTATGTCGTCGCGGCAGTGATCGTTGCCACTCGCATGAACATCCTGGGCCTGCTTGTCCATGATCAGGCTCACCTGTGCGGCTACAGAGGGCGCTGGGGCGACACCGTCGTGAATTTGCTCGCCGGCTACCCACTACTGGGTCTGACAGTGGAGACCTATGCCCAGATCCACCTGGCCCACCATCGTGACTATTTTGGAAAGACGGATCCCGACTTTGCCCGCAAGAGTGGCCGTGACTGGACATTCCCTATGCCGGCCGGCCGCCTGGCTTCGCTGTTGCTCAAAGATCTTCTTGGGTTGAGTGTTATCAGTCTATTCAAGGGGAAGGCTGCCGCTATCGAATACCAGGAGTTCAAGCGACCGAATGCAACTCCGAAATGGGTTCGACCCGCATTTCTGGTTTCCCTCGCCATTGCACTCACCCTTTTGCATGCTTGGTTCTACTTTGCTGTGCTTTGGGTACTGCCGCTGCTCACGGTGATGTCCGCCATTGTCCGTTGGGGCGCTATTTGCGAGCATGTCTATGGAAAGCCAAACGACACTATTGAATCAAGCACGCCGTTGATTCTGCCCGGGCCCATTGCTCGCGTTTTGCTCCCCAATCTCAATTTCACCCTGCATCCCTATCATCATTGGCATCCGGGAATACCGTTCTCAGCGTTGCCAAAGGTCCATGAAATTTATCAAAAAGAAGGATTGGTGATTCAAGAAAATGTTTTCAATGGCTATCCAAGCTATTGGCGCTTCTTGACGGACATGTCCCGCGGAAAGATCAACTAAAAACACAGAGCGTGTGGAGGAACAAACATGGTGAATGTGCTTCTGGCCGACGATCATCAGATTCTTCGCGAAGGCACATCGATGCTCCTGTCGTCGCAGTCAGGCATCAAGGTTGTAGGAGAGGTCAGTGCCGCAAGCGAACTGCTGGCGAAGTATGAAGAGCTGAAACCTGATGTGGTGGTGCTTGATGTCGCATTTGGTGGCGATACCATCGCTGGGATCGAGGCTGCTCAACAGCTGCTCATGAAGCACAAAGCCGCCTCTATTGTGTTTCTGAGTAGTTATGACCTCGCTAGCCTGGTTCGCCGCGCCTACAACATGGGAGCGATGGCATATCTAACAAAGGACATTGATAACAGCATCCTTATCGGGGCAATCATCCAAGCCGCTTCCGGACAGCGCTACTACCACCCCGACGTATTGGCTGCTCTTGGATTGGATTCGATTGGCGAGCGCTCGAAATACGAGATGCTTTCCACAGATCAGCAACATCTTTTTCGCCTTCTTGCCCTTCAAAAGACTGGCAAAGAAATCTCTGAGGAGATGGGGTTGGCTTTGCGAACAGTGACAAAGATGACAGCCCATCTCAAGGAAACGCTGGGATTCGATCGGCCCTTGCAGTTCACCTTTATGGCGCTTCGCCTTGGCCTGGTGAATCCCAATGCGCTCCATTGATTTGATGCAAAAGGGAAGGGCCTCAGAGCCGTTCCCTCCGGGCGAAGAGCCTCCCCAGATGACGCTGGAGGAGGCGGAGATTGCTCATCATGACGATATCAGGCACTCTGGAATCGTCTTGTTCATCCTGATGGGGTCAGTTTGCTTCCTGTCGGTTTTGGCCGCCGCATTCGACACGCACGGTGGTGAACAGCAACGTATTGGGCGATTAATCTCTTGGTCTGTCGGACTTGGGATCGTTGGCATTGCTGCCATAATTTATCGAAAATACGGACTTGAGACCACGGCTCGCGTCTGCTGTTTCGGTTTTCTAGCGATGATCTTCGGCACGGCGTTCTCGACGGGCATGGGATTTTCGACCTCCGGAATTGGCGCACTGACGTCCGTTGTCGTTATCAGCGGCACATTAGGCGGAAGCCGAACAGCCATGGCGACGGGTGCGATTTCCACCATCGGACTTACGCTTCTCTTCATCGCCCAGTCCAGCGGCATGATTTCCGGCCCCAAGCCCGGGCTGGTCGCGCCTTTGCTCAGTTTCTATTTGGTGTTTGCTCTGAGTTCGCTGGGGGCTGGGTGGCTGCTTTATAGGCATAGCAAACTCTTCTGGCGTCTGGTGAAGACACTTGGACACGCGAGAGACCATATTTCAAAGGAGGTCGACAAAAAAACTGCGGAGTTGAAGATTTCGCTGCAGAACTCCGCAGAGGCTAACTCGCAAGTCCAGATGCTTCTTCAGCGTCTCCATCATCAAATTGAAGATGAACGCGCTCGAATGCGGGCTGAGCTGCATGATGCATTCGGTGCAGAAACAGCAGCGATGAGCAAATACCTGTCGATGATCAAGAATGCTGTATCTGACGGGCCAGTCACCGAAGAGCAACGACTAAATATTGCCCGCACTACTGATTTGCTCAGTCAGAGCGTCGATAAGCTGTATCGGGAAACAAGGCGCGCCATCAAGGCCCTCGGTCCTGAGCTGCTGGACCGAACTGGCCTTGGCGACGCCGTTTCAGATTTGGTGGATCAGTATCGTGCCGCGATGCCGCAATGCAGTTTCTCTGTCACTGGACTCGAAACCCTTTCCAGGGATGGAAAATCTGGGCTGGAAAATGGTCGAGCTCTGACCGTGTGGCGACTCGTCCAAGAGGCGCTCACCAACGTCAGCAAACACGCAGACGCTGGCGCGGTAGTGGTTGATTTGCGCGAAACTTCGACTCACCTCCTGGTGACGGTGAGTGATGACGGTAAGGGTTTCGACAACTCAAAACCGATTCCTGGCAAGCGCCTTGGACTAGCCTCCCTTCACGAGCGCGCACGCGCGCTGGCGGGAAAGCTGGATGTGAAATCCGCGCCAGGGGCTGGCACCAGCATCCACGTGGCCATTCCCATCGAGCAGAAGGACTGAGACGCCTCCAGCTGAATGCTGGCCATTGCGGGCCATTTGCCGCACCCGCAGGGGCCGAGTTGGGCACCTGGATGCCGTGGATAGACTCACTCAGGCAGCGGCGCTCCGGACCCGCTGGCGGCGCCACACGCCGCGATCGACGCTTTCGAACTCTGGATAGACTTGCAGGGTCTGGCGGATCTTGGCCTGGTAGTGCTGGTTTTCCGTGGGCCTGCGGCCCTCCAGAGCTCGATAGAGCGCGTCCAAAGGCGCGACATCCTGGGCGACGAGGTCGAACGCAGCGTGCACGGCCTGGCGCCATACCGAGCCGCCCTTGCCTGATCGCTCCAGCACCTGGCGCGCGGGTTTGCTCAGCGCGCTGATCTCGGCGGCCTCCCGGTAGAGGAAGAAGCCGAAGAGCCGCCGGCGGGCCTCCTTCGTGAACATCGAGAAGACGATGGGCACGCTGAGGCGGGGGAAGATGTTCCGCGGCATGAGCTCCTGCTCAATGGACCACTGCTCAGACATGGCCAGTACCTTGCTCGATGTCTGCAGCACATAGGCTGGGAGGATCAGTCCGCACCTTCCGCCTTCCTCGAGCAGCTGGTGGGCGCGGCCCAGGAAGCGCGCAACCGTCTCGGCTTGGAACGGAGGGTTGCCGACCACAGCTGCGACGCTGGACGGCAGCGGCACGGTAAGGAAGTCCCCGAGCAGCACGGTGCGGCCGGTGTCCTGTCGAGCTTTCTCCGCCCAGCGCGGGTCGATCTCCACGCCCACGGCATTCAGGTGCGATGGCAGCGCGTGCAGGAAGACACCGTCGCCGCATGACGGCTCGATCACGGTCGAGCCCGGCGTCAGGTCGGAGAAGTGGCGGTCGATGATCGCCTCCGCAACCCATCGCGGCGTGAAGTACTGGCCGAGTGCTTTGCGCTGCTCGCCCGAATCGGTGAGGTCGATAGCAGTCATGCGGTGAGCAGCTGGGGCTGCGGCGAGGCGTCATGCAGCCGCCCGTCCAGCAGCCGTCCAGCTGCCTTCTTGTCGACCTTGAAGGTCGTCATAGCGCCGGTACCGGCAAGGAATGCCAATGGTTCCATCGGCTCGTGAACCGAGCCATCGGCATGGACCACCGCGAAGGGGACGGTGCACCGACGGCCATAGATGTCATCGAGCACGCCCTGATCCTGGTGCAGCCTGGCCTTCCGGTTCGACACGTAGAGGCGGTTGGTGAAAGCCTCGTCCTGCTGGTTGATGGGGAGCCATGCGCCCCACTGCTTGAAGAGGAAGGGCACGTCGACCGCATCGCACTGATCGCGCAGCGAGCGAACCCAGTCGGGGTGCATGGGCCGGGCGTTTGGACCGCTCTCGCCGCCGACGATCACCCAGTCCAGCGCCTCGAGTGCGTTGGTGCCGTCGGCCGGGTTGCTGAAGTTGGCGAACAAACCCTCAAAGCTCACCGGGCCCAGCAGCGGCTCCATGCTCAAGAAGCGCCTGGTGGCCGGCGTTCGCAGCAGCTTCTTGACGTCCCGATCGACCTCCACCTGGTTGACCACCGTCGCCCCCAGCCAGACGTGGTCAGGCGCTTTGCCAGCAAGCCAGTCGGAGATCCAGGTGGCGAGATCGGTCAGCCCGATGCTGCTGGCCAGAGAGCAGGCTTCCTCCAAACGGGTGCGCCAGATACCAATGCGCTTGGTCAACATCAGCCAGTCCAAGTTCGGGGTTTGGCGAATGACCTCCAGCAAGTCGACAAGCCATCGGACCGGCACCTTGTTGTCCAGCCAGTCAGACTGGGAGGCGCAGAAGACGCGAAGACGTTTGCCCAATGTGCCGGCCTTGCGGTTCCAACGACCCGGCTGCTTCAAGTTGGCATCTGAGGTGCGGTACCGCGAGGCGTGCGGCCCCCAGGTCTCCATGCCCTTGGCTCGCAGCACGCGAGCAGGCGCGTCCACCTCGGCGTAGCAGTTGTCGCAGGCGAGTGAGATGTGCTCACAGCCGATCCAGGGGTTGTGCGTGTATCCCACCTCCCCGTCGGGAGTGTGGACCCATTCGATGACGGTCTCTGCCATGTTGCTCGATCCCTGCTATGCCGTGAGCTGAAGGCCACCGAAGAGCTCGAAGCCGGGTGCGGCGAGGAAGCGATTCGAGGACCCAAGGACGTATTCGCCCATGTACTCGGTCGTGACCCAGTGGCGCCCGGCCAACTCCGCCGCCAGGGCGGTCGTTCCCCAGCCAGAGCAGGGATCCACCACAACCTGCCCCCGCTCGGTGAGGTATTCGATGTAGAACTGCGCCAGCTTGAGCGGCATGGTCGCCGCGTGGACCGGCAGGCCCTGGGCGATGGCCATCTTGCGGGCGCGATCTTTGTCGGCGCACCGATGCGGAAGGATCCGCACGTTCTTCGGAATGCGGCCGGCAGTCTCGCGCCCGAAGCTGCCCGGGTAGAGGCGATACGCACCATCGCCATTGGACTTCGCGCGTTTGGCGCCACCGCCGCGCACAAAGGCCAGGTGGCGCTCGCTGTGCGGCTCGAGCACGCGCTGGTTCCTGGCCATCCACAGCACTGGATCGTTGCAGAAGATGTAGACGGGCTCCCAAGCTACGTTCAGCTGCTGCTGGGTGATGCTGGCCCAGCGGATCGGGCCCGGCGGCTTCGTCAAGTTGACCCAGGGGTCGAGCGCCATCTTCCAGAGGCCCAGCCGGTCCTTGAGAGCGATCACCAGTCGCTCGAGGTAGTCGGAGCGCGCCGGCGAGCCGGGTTCGAAGATGTCGTTGCTGAGATTGAGGCAAATGCTGCCGCCCGGCATCAGGTGCTTCGTGATCGGCTCGAGCAAGCGGATCGTCCAGTCCACGAACTCGTGTGACGTGGGGTTGCCGTAGGCGCGCGGACGTGACAGCGGGTAGGGCAAGCTGCTGAGACACAGCGCGATCGGCGCGTCGAGGGTCGGGAAGACGTCGTTCGCGTCCGCCCATAGGGCCACACCGAGGTCGGTCGAGAAGCCCAGCAGGACGCGGCCGGGCGTCGCCGGCGTCAGCTTCCTTCGGCCGGCCGGCGTGATGCGCCAGAAGCCGCGGCCGCTCGCTTCGTCGCGCTCCAGAAGTCCGAGTTTGCGAAGGCTCTGTTGCCACCAGCGCACCTTGCGCTTCAGGACGCTGTGACCAGGCTGGTCGGGGCCGAGGTCGAGCTGCTCGTCCCACGCGTCAGCGGGGATGCCAGCGCGCGCGCCCAGATCGCGATAGAGCTCAGCGTTGCTGAGTGTGCCGCCCTTGTCCGAGTAGGCCTCGAGCATGTGCTCGAAGAGGTCGCCTTGGGCGTGCTGAAACGAAGTCATGCTGCCACCTGCATACGGTAGGAGTCCTCGTGTCGGAAGTTCGCCTTCGCGAGGGCATAGGACTGGTAGGGGCTCACGGAGTTGCCGCACATGCGAACCTGGGCGGTGGCCGAGAGGGCGATGCGCGGGATCTGCAGCGGGTTTGCGACCTGAATGCCGTTGACGAAGAGCAAGGCAGGGTCAGGGATCTCGTGGATGATGTAGCTGCGAGGGAAGCCTTGGGCGTTGAAGAGCTCGCGCGGCTTGAGCATCCGCAAGGTGATGTCGGCGACCACCCACCAGCGACCCTTCTGGAAGACCAGAATCAAGTCGGCCGACTCGGGGAATTGCTCCGGCAGATGGTCATGCAGCAGTTGGGCGCAGAGCTTGGCGCGTTCCAGCTGCTCCTGGGGGAGGAAGTCTTCCGGTACCCAGATCGACTGGGCCGTCTGGACATCCTTCTGCGAGACCTTGGTGACCTTGGCTCGACGGCCGCGGCCGGCTGCTGCGGCAGGATTGACCTCGTTGAGGGCCTGCGGCTGTTGGACCATATAGGCGGTCACCAGCATCTTCTTGCTGCCGGACGCGCAGATCGTGGCCATCGGCTCGTTGGCCGGTCGGCCTTCTCCGCGATAGAACCCGCCGTTGGCTTGCTCGAGGTATGCGCTGATCAAGCGCTGGTTGGCTCCCTTGGACATGATCGTCGAAACCGGCTCGTCGACCGAACGGCCGCTGTTGTCCACCGAGAAGCCGCCGTAGGCCTGCTCTAGGCAGGCGGCCACGATCGCCTGCTCGCCCCGATGAGCCCCCGTGATGGTCTTGATCGGTTCGGTGGCGCCGTAGCCGCTGCGCTCGCCGTGATGGGTCAGATGGGTCAAGTGCACCGCGGCCAGCGCGCTGGTCGCGCCGCTCGCGGTGACCGTGTTGAGCGGCACGTCCAAACTCCGGACGCCGTGGCTCCAGCGTGTCGCGCCGGTTTGGCTGGACTCGCCATGGCCCATATCCACGAGGTGGGCCGCCACGACGGCCTGGTTGCCGCCACCGGCATGGACGGTCCTGAGGGGCTCGTCGACGACGTGCGAGCGATCGCCGGCGTCGGGCCGATCCGCGTGCGAGCCATGAGCCAGGCCGGCGATGATGGGCACCTGGTGAGCGGTCGCCTCCACCATCTGTGTTCCGACAAGCCCCATCTGGATGCCAGTGCTGGGTCGCTTCGGCGTCCCGCCTGCTGTGATGGTGCGCACGGGCTCGTCCAGACCGGAGCCGATGCTGCCGGTATTGAACTTCGTCAGGTAGAGCGCCTCCATGCACGCGCTGGCCAGCGCATGGTGCGTGCCGCCGGCAGATATCGTCGACAGGGGCTGGCCGATGTCGTCGCCAGCAAGGTGGCTTTCCTCGGTGCCGCGCAACGGGGCGATGACTGGGGCAACCAGCGCATGATGGCCGCTCGTGTTGGTCATGATCAAAGGCGCCAGGTAGGGCTCCACCAAGGAGAAGTGCCCACCCTTGACCTGCGCGCAGATCGTGCGCAGCGGTTCGTCTGCAGGCATCGTCCTCTGGTTGCTGCTGTTGGCGTGCTCGGTCAGGAAGGGTGCTGCCAGTGGCTGCAGATGTGACAGAACCGCTGCCCGATGGTTCTCGGTTGTGAGAATGCCAAAGGGCTGATCACCATCCACCGGCTTGCCGGCATTTGCCGGGCTGCCGGCGGCAGACATGAACGGTGCCAGCACTGGCCGTGCCAGTGCGCCCTGCGAGCCTTGGCCGGTGACGGTCCAATAGGGCTCGTCGATGGGTCTCGTCCGGGGATCTTGGCCAACGCGCTCGCCGTTGCGCGTGTTCACAAGAAACGGCTCAGCCTTGGTCAGGACCTGACGCCAGAGGCCCTTGGCAACGCGACGCAAAGTGTTGCGAGCGAGGTCGCGCTTGCGGCCGAAGATGGACTGGGCCAGCAGGGTGAAGTCGATGCAGTCGGCGGCAGTTCGCTGCGGCGCCATGCGGCCCGCGATCACCTCGTGGTGGGTCGGTTCGGCGTGCGTCTGTTCGGGCCAGACGATGGGTAGTCCATCGCGACGGGCGATCAGGAAGAGGCGCTTTCGGATGGTCGGAGCGCCGTTGTCGCAGGCCCGCAGCTCACGCCATTCGACCTCGTAGCCATGGCCGCGGAGCTGCCTCACGAAGGACTGGAAGGTGACGCCCTTCTTCTTGGGGTCGGGTAGCCAGACCGACTTCTTGTGCCGCTCTCCGAAGTCGTCAACCCACCAATGCTCCACCTCCATCAGGGGGCCCCAGTCCTGAAACTCTTCGACGTTCTCCAGCATCAAGACGCGGGGCTTGGTGGTTGCCACCCAGCGCATTCCGACCCAGGCAAGACCGCGGATTCGCTTCTCCACCGGAGTTCCGCCCTTGGCCTTGGAGAAGTGCTTGCAGTCGGGCGAGAGCCAGACCAGCGCGACCGGTTGACCTTTGGTGACCGCCAGCGGTTGAACATCCCACACGCTCTCGCACAAGTGCAGCGTTTGCGGGTGGTTGATGGCGTGCATCGCCAACGCTTCGGGATCGTGGTTGATCGCAATGTCCACGGGCCGCCCGAACGCTTGCTCAAGACCTTCGCTGGTGCCACCACCGCCGGCGAAGTTGTCGATGATCAGCTCATCGGCAATCGGGAGCAGGCGTTGTCTCCCTCCATGGCCGTCAGGCCCTGTGAGGCGCCGACCCTTCGACTTCTTGGACCCCGTGCCTTGTGCGTTGGGGACCACTCGCAGGCGGTGCGGCCGCGTGCTGGACTCGACCCGGCCGGAGTCAGCGAGGTTTGCTCGACGTTGCTCACGAAGGACGTCGACGACTTGCTGACGGCTCACTTCAACGGTGATGCCCTCGAACTCACCGCGTCGACCACGGGACTCCTCGACGACGCGGACCGGGTTGTGAGTGGTGTAGCGTTCGGTTTGAACGGAGCTGGGCAGCTTGGGAAGCAGGAAGCGTTCGATCAAGTCGGCCAGGACATCACGGTGATTGACCAGCGGGGCAATCTCGTTCACCCCCGCTTCGATTGCGGCTTCAAGGTAGACGGGATGCTCGCAAAGCATGTCGCCATCACCGAAGCCCCAGTTGGCGAAGAGGTGCCAGGCTTCGAGGAGTAGTGGTTGCTGGCTCATGAGCCGCGCCCTTCCTCGGACTGCAAAGAGGTGGCAGGAGCTGCGGCGAGCATGGCAAGGTAAATTTTTGCGGCGTGTCCGAGGCAGAAGCCGTCTTTGAAAAATTGCGGCGTGCCGTCTTCCTTGCGCGTGGCGTCATAGCCAGCGGCAACCATCGATTCATCCGGCTCCACCGGCACCAGCTTCCAGCCAGCCGCAGGCACGGAGGCGTGCACAGCCTCCGGCCCCGCCTGCTTCTCGGCCTTCGCCTTCCCGCAGTTGCAGCATTGCATTTCGCCAGACGGGCCGTGCGGCCCGTAGCTGCACGATTCTCCTGATGCGATGCATTCATCAAAGCCGGGATTGGCCTGCTTCTCGGCCCCGCAAAGGGCGGGCATCGCCCCCAGCTTGAAGCCCTCAACGAAGTCGTCAGAGGGGGCCTGCTTCTCGGCCTCGGCAGCATCAATTCGACGAATGAGCGCCTGGACTCGATCGTGGTACTGCGACTGGGCCACGTCTCCGGCAAATGCCAGTTCAAGGGGCATGCAAAGAACTGCGCGATCCATATTGCTCAACAGCTTGTCATTGCTCATGGGTGGGCTCCGTGTCCTGTGAGTGGCTTGGAATATCAGGCGGCATAGAGCGCCTCGGCTGTCTCGCAGACGAAGCCGCACGCGGGCACGGACTCGTTGCGCCGCACCGGGCCGGCAGGCAGCTCACGAAGGGGGAAGCGCTGATCCTTCAGTGGGCCGCTGCGGTGGCGCATGAACCACGACCCGGGGCCGATCTCGTCCTGAACGCGGCACAGCTCTTCAAACTCGGCCGGGAAGTCCTCGCGGATCGCGCGGAAGTAGCCCATGCCACCCTTGACGCATCCGATGCAGTTGGCGTTGTCATAGCCCAGGCGGTACATCAGCGGCAGCCCGATGCCGGCACGCTCCACCATCGCCTTGCAGTCCTCTTTGCCTAGGCCGGCGTCGATCAGCGGCGCCAGGATTGGCCGGTCTGGGAAGCGCTCCCGGAAGTCGTCAAGACGATCCTGTTCCTCGGCGGTGTAGCCCAGCACCATCACGTCGCCCGGCTGCTTCCATGCGTCCATCAGCTCGCGCTTCAGCAGCGTCGAGCACTTGGCGCCACGGAAGCTCACCATGAATCGATGGCGGCGAAACACCTCGATGGTGTCGGCGCCGTATTTCTCATCGCGCAGGACTGTGATGGGCTGGCCAAACCAGCGCTCGCAGTCGGCCAGGAAGCGCCGGTTGTCGGGGTGCTCGTTCTTGACGAAGGCATTCAGGATCACGCAGCGGTCGCCGTACTTGGCCAGGGCGAGCTTCGTGGCGACGGCCGAGGCAGCGCCGCAGGAGAACTGGCAGACGATGCGGCTCACGACTCGCTCCCCTGTACCGGGGGCTTCAAAATCACGGCACGGGCCACGGCCAGCCACGGCTCTTTGCGATCAGCGTCCAGGTTCTGCCACAGTGGGTGGCCGATGCGTGTCTGCGAGTGGTAGGCGTTGCGCAGCCGTTCGGCCAACGCATCCTCAGACTCCGCCTTTACTGCGGGGGCTGGAGAGGCGCCCGCCTTGAGCTTGCGGCGAAGCGCCTCCAGCGTCTCGACCGTCTCGGTGCTCAGCTCTTTGGACTCCCACACTTCGGTGCTGTGCTCGCCATGCATGTCGATGCAGACGGCGATGTCATCGAGCACCATGCGCAGCAGGTCGGGCGCCTCGACCTGGGCGCCGGCCGCGATGTCGCGGAGCAGCGCGTATTCGACGGTTCCCTCAGGGTAGTACGTCGGCTGTGCGGTGCCACGCTGGTGCAGCGCGACCTCAGCCACGCCGAACTCGATGCGCCAGCCATCAGGTGCAGCCACCGGCCCCGCTTGCTCCACAGGTGCGCGCTCGGAGGGCGGGGCGGCAGGTGTTGCCGCGGGGGCTTGAGCAGCGGCCAGCAGCTCGCGCAACTGCTCCGCACGGATGACGACCGGGAGCTGATGAACCATGCTCTCCAGGTGGTCGTGTCCGTCGCCCTGCCAGTACCAGACATCGCGTGGCGCATCCGGGTCCACGGGGAACTCGGGCGCATAGCGGTTGACCATGGCCTGGAAGGCGCGCAGCTCGCGGATGTGCTGCTTCAGCAGCTTGATCTCGGCCACGAAACCGGTCGCCGAATCATGCGCCCGAGCGAGATCGCGCTGGAGGGCGGCAACGTCAGGCGCAGGCGCATAGGCTTGAACTGCCACCGGCCCGGCCTGCTTCTCGGCTTCGTGGGCGGCGAGGATGGCTGCACGCTTGCGGCGCTCCTGTTCTTGCCAGGCAAGGGCAGCGACGTGATCGAACCGCCAAGCTTGCTCGGCCCTTTCTAATGGCCATGCGTCCGGATATGTGCCGGACAGCCATGCGACGAACGCCGCCTGTACTGTCTCTACCGCCTGCGGGGTGGGCGGCTGCTGGGTCTCGTGGGCGGCCAGCGCTTCGGAAAGCTCGCGCCGCAGCGTGGGGATGATTTCGTCTCGCAGCATTGCGAAGGCGTGGTAGATGTCGCCGGGTATCGCCTGTCCCAGGTGGGACAAGAACAGGTGTTCTTTGCTGACGATGGCCCGTTCGAACTGGCTCAGCTTGTCGTGGATGCTCATGGTGTCGTCCCCTCGTCAGCGAAAATGTGAAAGACAAGCGACCAGCCGTGAAGCTGGAAGCTGTCGATGTGCTGGCCTACGCCGGGCCTGAGGTCTCGCCCCGTGCAGGCGATGCGGAAGTGATGCGTCACAGGCGGTGTGCCGACCTTCAAGCAAGCCCACAGGCAGGGCTCTCGTCGGCAGCGTCCTCCGGTGTGGAGGTCATCCAGTCGGGCGGGATGCCCTCGCTGGGGTGTTCGTCCAGCTCGGGCCAGCTCTCCAGCTCCGCCTCGGCGATGTTGTGATCCGCGGTGCCCAGCTGCTGCGCGATTCGGACCTTGAACCGGCGCACCCACTCGTCGCGGGGGATGTTGTGCTGCAGCTGCGCGACCAGCTGCTTGGTGACGTCGTTCATGTCTTGGTCCTTTCGTTGCTGGCGGCCGTCATCCCTGGGCCTCCTCGAAGCTGATGCGGTGCTGGCGCTCGGTCCAGCGCATGACCTCCTCTGACCAGGCCGACAGGTCGGTGATGCCTTCCTTGCCGCCGGCGGCACGGTAGCGCTCGGACAGCCAGTCGAGCAGCACGGTGATGTGGATGGGGCGCAGCTTGCCGCCCAGCGGGATGTAGCCGTTCGCGGCCTGGCCAACGGCGTCCCGAAGCTTGGCAATCCGTTCACGTAGCGCCACGGGCCGGCCAGTCGCTTTGTCGACGGCCAAGGCCTCGGTCCACAGATCGCGGAGCTCGGCAAAGATGGTCTCGACGTGCAGCGTCTGGTCGGCCTTGACGAAGCCCGCAGGCGTCTTGGCCTCGGTCTTGCACGCAAGCCCGTAGGCGTCGACGGCCGTGAGCATGTCGGATAGCTTCGCCGTGCCGGCGGCAAGTTGCCGGGCCACTTGGTGCACGATGTTCCACACCTCGGCGGAGCCCAGGCGTTCGAAGGAGTCGCAGGCCACTTGTTCGAGCGCCTGCGCTTCGCCCGCGCCTTCGATCGATTCAAGGCTGTAGTCGGTGCCGTTCGCGTCGACGTTGGCAATTGCCCGGCCCCTGAGCTCGCCCCAGTACACCTCCTCTACGTCCCCGCTCCACTCGCCGTCGTCATTGGCCGCGCTGCGGTAGTAGGCGATGCGCATGGCGGCATCCTGGGCGGCGTCGTCAGGCTTTTCGTGCCAGACGGCCCCGATCTCGGGGCAGTAGGCAAAGAAGCGGTGGCTGTCCTTGATCTGCTGCGCGTTGTAGAAGCCGGGCTCAGCATGCACGTCGGCCAGGACGAGGGGAGATCTGCTCCACTTCGAGCGCTCGTAGCCTTCCGTGTCGACCGTGGCGACGACGTCACCGGTCTCGATGTTCGTCATCAGGTAGGCGACCGTTTCGCCGTGAGGTGCTGCCATGGCAGCCAAGCAGTCGCGCAGCAACAGCTCGGTTTCGGATGACAGGTGTGACGAGTCGATGGCGTCTTGGATGCGAGCCTGCAGCTCACCCCGCGCCTGAGCCTTCGGGATCATGGAGACGGTGTTCATGTCAGGCCCCTTCCTGCAGTTGCTGCCCGGAGTCACGTTCGACGACTGCAGCCCCGAGGTCCTGAAGCGCGCTGTGGCCAGCGTGCTCACCACCCAGGCCTTCGATCAGCGCCGGGATCATCTTGCTGAGCTCGCCGGTAGCCAATGCCGCGTCCGAATCGAAGGCCTCGTCTTTGCTCGGCTTGTCGCGGCCCTCGAACGCCAGGTCGAGGAACTTGATCTTCTTGAGGACCAGGCCGTCGGTGAGCTCGAAGGAGACGCGCTCGTTCCAGCTCAGCGCGAGGCGGGTCGGCATCTTGCCGGCGGTCAGGTGCGCGCGGATCTCATCAGTGTCCAGCGAGTGGCGGCCGTAGCGGACGACGGGCTTCATCTCGTCGCTGCCTTTCAGTTCGCATTCGCGATCGATCTGGAATCCCTCGGGCGTCACGCCGTCCATCAGCCAGGCTGCCATGACGGCAGCCGGGCTTTCGGCGGTCTGCAGCAGCTGCAGGGACAGGCCTGCGCAGGCCTGGATCAGCAACGTGATGACTTCGTCGGCGCGGCCGCTGCTGCCGGCGTCCACAAAGAGGAGGCGCTGCTTCGGTGCGACCCAGATCTGGGTTGTCGAGCCTTTCGTGAAGGCGCGCGGGAGCAGCTCATGCGTGGCCTGTTCCTTGAGTTCTTTCAGCGCCTTCTTGCCGGGCTTACGACCCGTCTGCTCCTCGATCTCTTCGGCCAGTTCCTCCACACGCTCATTGACGACTGACGTCGGCAGCAGTCGCTGCTCCCGCTGCAGCTTGATGAGCCAGTGGCCGTCGATGCTTTCGACGAACGGCGCGTGCTCGAATCCGCGGGGTGGGGCCCAGCCTACCGACAGCGATTGGGTCGGCATGCACGGCTCGAATGGGGTCTTGCCCAGCTGCTCAGCGATTTGGGCGGCATCGGTGTTCCAGCCCTCGGCGATGCGGTAGATGATGAGGTTCTTGAACATGTCGGTCCTGTTGTTCTCCCGAAGGGCTTCGGGGCAGTGAGAGGCCTCTGCAGGGCTGCGGAGGATGTGGAGTCGGTGGCCTAGTGGCTGGTCGCTGCGCCAGCCACCGGCATGACGGCGGCCCGGAAGTCAAAGCGCGGCGGCCGGTTGAAGGTGGGGGCGTCCTGCGCGCCGAGGTGAGGCATGGCTTCCAGCACCAGCTCGCGGAAGCGGGCGAGGAACATGCGGTTGGCGTGCTCGGGTGTCCAGGCCACGATGCGATCGGGCAGCGGCGTGATGCCTGCAGTCAGCGTCCACTGCTGCGGGGGAAGGTCTTCCCACTCAATCGCGAAGCCGAGGGCATCCCAGCGCGTGGCGCGGCGCTTGGGCATGAAGTCGCGCTGCTCCGTGGCCAGCAAGCGCCAGTCAGCTGGCTTTATTGAGGCCGGGCGCTTGTCCGGGTCGAGGCCGAACTGCAGCAGGATCGCGCGCTGTGATTCGTTCTCGATCACCTCGAGGTCCGGCAGCAGCATCTTGAGCGGCTTGTTGATGTCTCCTGTCACTGGCTCTGCAGCCTCGTGCATCAGGGCATAGAAAGCGTCTTCTCGCGGCACGATGTACGACATGAGCCAGCAGTGCTGCGCGACGACGTAGAGCACGCTGCAGTGACCTGTGAAGCGGGTCATGTGCGACAGCGAGTGCGACATGGTCTCGATGTCGATGAGCGAGTCGCCCGGGCGTCGGTAGTCGAAGTAGTGGCCGTTGGCCATGTGGATGGTCGAGCCCTTGACGCCGGGTGGCTGCGACTGAGCAGAACGTGGACTCATCCGGGGCCTTGTCAACGAGGAATTCGCGGTCATGGGTTTCTCCATCGGGTGAGTGGCGCTCGAGAGGTCAGCACGTCGGCGATGAGCTGGCGACCAACTCGTCGTGTGTCGCGAGCTCGTCCTTGGGGTTGTCCAGCCAGGCTTGCAGCCGCGTCTGGATCCCAGGCTCGCTGAGACCGAGCTCGGGATCGGTGGCAATCAGCTCGGGCAGGCCCTCCGGGAACTCGTGTGTGGCGTCGTCGAGGATCACGTAGTCCGTCGTGCCGATCCGGCTCAGAACGTCCGCGATTCCTGCGAAGCGCTGCATTGACTTGGACGTGCTGCCGATGAATCGGTCGGCCAGCGGGCCGAGGTACTCGCGCAGCTCGAAGTCGCGGCTCATGGTCCTCCAGCCGCTGTGCACGAGGATCGCCACTTCGGGGTGCTGGTCGAGCATCTGGCTCAGCCGGTCGAGCCAGCGAAAGAGCTGCTTGTCGGGGGCGTAGCGCAGCTCCCGCAACGTCCGGCCATCACGGGCCCAGTCCTTGACGGCCGAGACGGGGTGCAGCACCCCGTCGAAGTCCAAACACAACACGCGCATACGATGAAAAGCTCCAGCTGTCGTTTCCAGCGATAGGGAGTGATCGCCATTGAGATCAAAGGCTTCATGTCGCTAGAATTTGTTTTACATGATACTAAGCTGGCAAAGTGAAATCTAGTGAGCGAACATCTGAAAATGCCATGCGTCACAAGTCCGTCCGCGACGAGCCCCCAGGAGGGCGCCGATGACGCTCGGCAGGCGCTGCCAGCCCAAGACGACTGGCACCTCTATCTGCTGGAATGCCGGGGCGGCAAGTTCTATGCAGGGATCGCCAAGGACGTGCAGGCGCGCTTCAAGGCGCACCTGAGTGGCATGGGGGCCAAATTCACCAGAGCGAATCCACCGCTGCGGGTGATTGCGACCCGCCCCTACACGGACCGCTCGCTGGCCAGCAAGGCTGAATACGAACTCAAGCAGCTGCCACGGCGGCTGAAGCCGCAGTTCTTCGAGGCTGACTCGGGGATGTCCGATTCGGCCGACCACGACCATGACTTCGATGAGGAGGCGACATGCCTGGCCCCGACACCATGCACCACGCGCTGAGTGCTTTCGAGATCGCTGCGACGTTCAGCGCCATCAGCAGCGTGCTGGTCATGACCAGCTCGGCCATGCAGGCCCGCGGTCCGCTGGATCGGCTGTGCTGTTGGCAGGCCCTGGCCTCGACGGTGCTGATGGGCTTTGCCCTTTGGACTTTCGCAGCTCCGCGGAGCCAGGTGGAGATGCTGATGGTTGTCCTCGGGGCCCTGCTGGCCACACTGGGTCTGGCAGTCATCGGGGCCGTGCAGGCTCGGGGGGCACGACGGAGCGGTGGTACCGGTGGTCGCGGACGAGCCAAGACCAAATCCTGAGAGTCGGAGGCTGAATAACCGACGTCGCTTTTAGCAATCCGATGCGTACCGTCCAATGGCGTGCTTGAGGGTGTCTCGTGCACGAATAAGCGGTGTCGCTTATTTGACGCCGACCATCTGAGGATGGTTCACGGTCAGCAAGTAAACATGAATGGCGCCTCACATGACTGAAGCCACGCGACTCCCCAGTTCAATCCTCTGCCAGCGGCTCTCGAATCAGTCCACCGAGGCGCGAACTGTCCGGCAGGCTGGTCTGATGCTCGACCTGCCTGTACAGATGGTGGGCATCGAGCAGCTGGTCGACCAGCCGGCCGTTTTCAAGGGCATGCTGGTCAGCGGCGCGCTCCCGGTCGGCAGCGTCGAGTTCCTCAGAACGGCCATGGAGGTCGCGGGGATCCGGGAACCGGAGTCCATGAGCTATCCGCCGGCGTTGAGGCCCTTTCTGGGCCGCTGGCTGCAGTCGATGCCTGTCGGCCAGGTACAGGGCACTTGGTTCGTGAAGCCGATACAGACCAAGCTCTTCACCGGCTTTATGTGGCACGCTTCCCGCGGCCAGACGGCGCACGAGGATCTGCAACTCTATGGCGAGCACGACGCCGAGCAATTGCGGGTGCTGCAATCCTTGCCCCTCGATACCGAAATCTGGGTTGCCGAGCCCGTGAACTTCCTCTGCGAATGGCGCTACTACGTCCTCGACCACCAGGTGATCGGCGCGGCGCGATACGACGCTGACGGTCTTGATGCCGCGCCGGCGCCTGACATCCACGTCCTCAATGCCGCGATCGCGGCCATGCAGCGAACCGGCGATGACGCGCCCGTCGCCTACGCGTTGGATCTCGGGGTCTTGTCGACCGGTCAGACGGTGCTGGTGGAAGCCAACGACGCTTGGGCCCTGGGCTTGTACGGCGGCGGCCCAGCGCCGCGGCACTACGTCGAACTGCTGACCGCCCGCTGGCGACAGCTGCTCCTGTGCGGCATTTGCGAGATGGCCTAGAGAAGTGAGGTGCAGTGCGACCGCCAGTCAAGATAAAAAAATGCCAAGAACGCCGTTTTCGGACAATTTTCTTGGATAGGCGGAGAAAAAAAAAAGTGGCTACGCGTTCGATCGGTTACGACTTTCTTCAATAGCGGGGCATTTCCGATCGACAGGCCAGCCAGGTTCCGGCTGCCGTCGCCCCGGCCTCCCGGCCTCAGATGACCCGCTGCAGCCGCGAAGAGCGTGGTGAGCGCCGCCGATCCGGTCGCAGCTTGGTCCCGTGCTACATGTGCCGCGCGGCCTGGGCAGGTCCCTGTGTTTGCTGTCGTACCGGGAGCGCGGGCCAGGGCGCCAGCAAGGCCGCTTGCCAGCTGGCCTTGCTCGCTGGCGGTGAGTCCGCCAACGACGGCCTACCACTCAAGCGCATCGAGCCTGCCTGCATGCAGGGCGACGCCGCGTGCCTCAAGAGCGTCGATCCGGTAAGTCATGGATTCGAGGCCAGCGTCGTTGGCAAAGTGATTGAACTACCTGGGCCGATCCGTATCTGTTTCGTCGGGTAGTTCTCTCACTGACGGAGCAGGCGATATCGATTCGATTGACCGTATCCACGCGCCAAGTGGCGGGTCCCATACCAACCCGATCTCATCGAGCCTGGCGACCTGAGCAGCTGACAACTCGCCCCTGCGCTTGGCATCGCGAATCCTGGTAATCCACAGCCCCAGCCCGGGCTTCTTACTGAACACTTTGGCATGCCCATGCTTCTGCTTGAAGGCTCGTAGCTCCTCGGCCCACTGGTCGAAGGTCTTGCGGGCGCCCTTCAGAGTCCACACCACTTCGAGCTCATCGAGTCTAGCGATCTGGTCGGCTGACAGCTTCCCTTGGCGTCTTGCCATGCGCATGCATGACAGCCACGGCCCCAGCCCAGGCTGGGAAGTTGGCACGTTAGCATGCCCGTGCTCTTCCTTGAAGGATCGGAGCTCCTCGGTCCACTGGTCGAAGTTCCTGTGGCTGCCATGCGGATTCACTCCGATCTCATCGAGTCTAGCGATCTGGTCGGCTGACAGCTTCCCTTGGCGCCTCTTCTTGCGCATCAGGTTTAGCCACACCCCCAGTCCAGGCTGGGAACTCAGCACGTTAGCATGCCCATGCTTCTGCTTGAATGCTAGTAGCTCATCGACCCTTTTGTCGAAGGTCGTGTGGTCGGCATACGGATTCCACACCACTCCGATCTCATCGAGTCTGGCGATCCGATCCGCCGACAGCCTTCCCCGGCGCCTTTCATTGCGCATGCGGATCAGCCACGTCTGCAGGCCTGGCTGAGTACTCGGCACGTTGGCATGTCCATTGACCCTCTTGAACTCCCTGAGCTCAATCACCCTCTGATCGAACCTCGACTGCAAGCTCTCCGCGAGCCGGGTGCCCACGGCCTGCTTGAGGAGATGCAGATCGAGCAACTCACCTGAGCTGCCATGCCTCCCGCCGCGATCGTCGCCGATCACCTCCACGAGCCCATCCATCCATCTGCCGCCCGGCTTCGCCTCGCGGATGCGCACCTCGAGCATCTCATCCATCTCTCGCATCGCGTTGATGGTCTGGATGACGCCCTGGAAGCCGGATCGGGCCACAGCCTGATCCAGGGTCTCACCCTGAGCCAGATCGAGGAGCAGCGGCACCATCACATAGCCGAACTTCTTGCCCATGGCCAGCCTCATCGCGCGGCCGATGATCTGCGCGACATCAATCTCGCTATACCTGGGATCGAGGATGGCCACCATCGCCACCGCGGGCACGTCCACACCCTCGGTGAGGCATCGGGCGTTCGAGATCACGGCACGCGGCGCTTCGGCGAAGGCCTGCATCTGTGTCTCCCGCTCGAGCGTCGGCTGCTTGCCGGATACGTGGAACGTCTCAACCCCGTGGTTGAGACCCTGGTGCCCAAACTGACGTGAGAACTCCTGGGCCGCGGCAACCGTCGAGTGGAAGGTGATCACATGGCTGGTCTTGTAGCGCATGATCGCGTTCTGCAAGGCGATCTGGGCGGCGACAAGCTTTGCGTCGACGATGCGGCCCCCTTCCGGGCCGTCGGCGATCACGGCACCACGTGCCAGCATCTCAGAATCCACCCGGGCGCTGTCGATCACCGAAATGATGACCTTGTACGGGACGATGAGCTTTTGCTCGGCCGCCTGCGCGAACGAGAGCTTGAAGGCCTTGCGGCCGTACAGGTTCTCGTCGTCCATCGACGTGAAGGGGAAGTCGCCGTTCGCATCGCGCTTGGCCACCTTGTAGTGCTTCGGCGTGGCCGTGAAGAAGGTGCGCTTCCTGATGTGCAGGTTCGCGTCATAGAGCGCGTAGCTGAACAAGCCGTCGGCCGGGCCCACCGTCTTGTGGGCCTCGTCGAAGATCGCGAGGTCGAATGCGATCGCGTCTTCCTTCTCCAGCGCCTCATTGAGCAAGCGCAAGGCCTGACCCACCACCTCGGCGGACTGGTAGGTGGCGAAGATCACCTGGTGGTCTCCAGCAAACAGCGGCCTGGCCAGGAAGCGCCTCACCTCCTCGGGATCGGTCGTCGCGGGGAAACCCAGATGGGCGACGGAGATGTCGTCTTCCTGCTCAACGGCCGAGGCCTTGCGGCCGCGCGGCTTGGCGCCGGCGGCTGCCGGGCCTCCGGCGCTGATCGAGGTGTCGGAGCACACGCTGCAGGTGAGCATGCGGTTGGAGCCTTCGGCACCGGTGCCCTCGTTCCACGCGGTGTGTGCCTGCCACTCGAGCATGGTCTGGCGCATCAGCGCCAGCGAGGGCACCAGCACCAGCGTGCGGCGCGCGCCGATCTGCTCGGCCATCGCTTCAGCGAGCCACAGGCCCACCAGGGTCTTGCCCGTGCCGCAGGCCATCACGGCCGTGGCTCGGTCGGCGAGCATGAGCTCGGCCGACAGGGCGCCCAGGGCGGCGCTCTGGTGCGGGCGCGGGCGACGAGGGCTGTCGGCGGCGCGCAGCGCGGAAGTCAGCAGGGTGGGGGAGAGGGGCGCGTTCATGGGGTGACTTCGTGTTTAGGCGGGTCAGATGCAGCGTCCGCGGCCGCGCGGAAGAGAACCAGATACCTTATCTAATTCTTTCGCATAAAGAATAATTAGCAAAACTAATAGAAGTCAATGCGGTGCCTCGCCTCGATCCCGGCAGATCAAGAGTCCGTGCGCCTTTCGGCGTTCAGGTCTTCTTGTGCACCAGCAGCCGTAGGTCCGCGCGCAGCTTGTCAGCCGGCCGGTGCATGTACTGGTTCGTCGTCGTGATTGAACCGTGGTCCATCAGGTCTCGCACCGAACGGATGTCGGCGCCGGCGTCGACCAAGCTGGTGCCGAAGGTGTGGCGCATCCAGTGCGTCGAGGCCTGGCGCAGCCGGTCGGCAGCATGCTCGTTGCCCTCGACGGCGGCCAGGTCCGCGCTGGCCAGCATGATGTCCTTGAAGACCTTCCAGACGTGGTTGCGCGTGAGTCCCTTGGGCGCACTACGCAGCGCCTCGACGCTGATCCGGACGGGTAAGACCAGGGGCAGGGCAGGGGAGCGGCGGAAGACTAGGCCGTAGGCTGCCAGATAGGCGTCGTAGGCCAGCACGGTCTCGATGAGCAACGGCAGCTCAGATTCGATGCCGCCCTTGCGGGAGATGTGCAGCACCATTTCGCCGGCGGACGCGCTGGGCTGGATCATCGAGCTGTCGGCGCGCGCGATCTCAGAGGCGCGCAGGCCTGTCTTCAGCGCGAGCTCAACCACCCAGCTTGCGCGCGCCTTGATGCGCAGCTGAACATCGGTGTCGGCCGGCATCTGGGCGATCGCGCGTTCCACGTAGGCGAGCTGCTCTTCGCCGAGGAACCGATGCACGCCGGCCTTGGTGGCCGATCGCCGCGCGACATGCGTGCGGATGCTGCGCACCGGGTCGATCGCGATCTCTCCGATCGCCGGGTCAGCAAGCCAGGCATAGAAGCCGCGCACGATGACCTCGGCCTGCTGCGCGCTGCGCTCAGACAACGGCGTGCGGAAGGGCGCCCAGGCCGGGTTGCCGTAACCTACGGACCTGACCATGACGTGCTCCGCCGGCGGCCGCTTCAAGTAGTCCCGGAAGTCGCTCCAGAGCTCTCGCTGCATCTCACGTACCGTGCGCAGGCCTTTCCACCGGCAAAACCAGCCGAGACGGCGCAGCTGCGCGCGATAGCTGCTCTCCGTGTGCGCGGAGCGGCTGCAGCGCTCACGCAGGAACTGCTCGATCAGATCGGCGTCGGTGCGGGTCGACGTGCTGGGTTGGCCAACCCAGCTCCCGTCGACCATGTTCCCTGGCTTTGCGCCGCTGATGACTTGGTCAGCCGCGCCAACGGCAGGGAGTGGGGCAGCACATTCGAGGTCGCGATCTCGACGGCTGCTCATGGGATTCCTGCTTGGCCAGTAGGCCCCGTTGAGGCTGGGCCCTCAGCCGCGGCGCGACGTCGAACTCGCTTGGGCAGGTTCTGGCTGTCTAGCATCTGCCCTTCGGTGTCGAGGGTCGGATCGCCTAGCGCGAGGACCTGCTTCTCGAAGCCAAACTGGGTGAGCGCATTGAGCATGACGCCCCAGGCGACCGTCGGGTCTCCGGCCTCCATGCGCCGCCAGGTAGAGACGGCAACGCCGACGCGCCTGGCGGCTTCTTCTTGGGACTCCCGCCGCCGCTGGCGGGCCTGGCGCAGGCCGCGGCCGATGGTGGCCGCGGCGGGTGCGGCAGGGTGCTGGTCGTTGGCGGGCATCAATTCGCTCTCATGTGACTGCTAAAGCAGTGTAATCGCCGATTTGTCGGCGCTCAAGACGTGGGCACGGGCGGCGCTGAGGCCTCGGAGCGAGCACCTCTAAGCTGATTTTTCGTGTCAACAAGATCACAAAGCATTTTTCGATGGGCTGAAGCGGTTTGGTAATTGTCATCCAATTCGAATTTCACGAGAATGCACCGTCCGGAACCCATTTTGTATTCTCCAAATTGAAATTCATGGAACCGAGCAACAAAGTCGGCTTCGCGAAGCTAGCCGACGATTTCGACATCCGTCTGGCGCAGCCCCTGCGGACGATCTCATTCATCGGCAAGTCAAAGAGCACTTCGCAGACCCGCGACCAGGTGCTGCAGGTCTTCACGCCCGTCTACGAGCCTGCGGACTCCTTCGCGGGCCAATTCGAATTCGGCTTGAAGTACGAGGAGATCCACCTCGAGTTTCTCTCGCGCTTGTTCAGCAAGATCGATCCAGCCGAGCTCGAGGCCTGGATCAACAGGGAGCCGACGGGATCCTATGCGCGCCGGGCTGGCTTCCTCTACGAGTGGATCACGACCAAGCAGCTCGGCGTGCCTGATCGCGCCACCGGCAACTACGTCGACGCGCTGCCCGCCGACCAGTACATCACGCGCGCAGAGTTGCTGCGCAACCGTCGCTGGCGTGTCGTGGACAACCTGCCGGGCACACCCGACTTCTGCCCGCTGGTTCGCCTCTCGCAAGAGCTGACCACGGCTGCGGCCTTCGACACGAAGGCCGAGATCGAGAAGCTCGATGTGGAGTTCGGTACCGATGTCTTGATGCGCAGCGCCAGCTGGCTCACGCTCAAGGAATCCCAGGCCAGCTTCTTGATCGAGCGGGAGGCTGACAAGGCAGAGCGAATCAAGCGCTTCGCGCATGTGATCGCCCAACACTCGGGCCGCATCGACAACCCGCTGGACATCGCATCGCTGGAGACGCTGCAGGAGGGCATCCTGGGTGAGAACGCGTTGCGCAAGGGCATCCGGCGCTCCCCGATCTTCGTTGGCCAGGAGACGATGTACCAAAACGTCGTGCACTACGTGGCACCGCGCTACCAAGACGCGCCGACGATGCTGGCAGGCCTGCAGGCCTTTGAGGTGGCCACGCGAGGCACGTCGCCGTTGGTTCGCGCGGCTGTGATCGCCTTCGCCTTCGTCTACGTGCATCCAATGCGGGACGGCAATGGACGGATCCACCGCTTCCTGATCAATGACACGTTGCAGCGAGACAAGGCCATTCCAGCCAATGTGATTCTGCCGGTGTCCGCCACAATCACCAACTCGACGCGGGAGCGAGCCGAGTATGACCAGGTGTTAGAGGTGTTTTCGAAGCCACTGATGGCCCAGTACGGCAGTGCATGCCGCTTTGGGGAGCAGTACACCGCAGAGGACGGTACGCCGACGAACTTCTACTTCGATGCCTACGACGAGGCTTCGCACGCTTGGCGCTTTCCGGACCTGACGCAGCACGCCATCTACACGGCCGAGCTTGTCGAAAAGACGATCACCCGCGAGATGGCCAACGAGGCGAGGATCCTCGTCCGGTTCGACCAGGCGACCCAGCGCCTGAAGAACCTGGTCGAGATGCCCAATCCCGATGCGGCGCGGATCATCCGCTCGATCAAGGACAGCCAGTGGCGGGTGTCGAACAAGTTGCTCGGTGAGTACCCCTTCCTGCAGGACGAGGCGATGCAGATTCGCGTCGTCGAGGCCGTGCAGTCGGCCTTCGAGGATCGCGAGGCGATCGAGATCGTGGAGGACGATGGCGGTGGGCCGGCGCCGCGCAACTGACTCAATAGCCGGTGATTACGATGGCCGCCGGCGTCAGGTCGTAGCCAGATTGCAAGCGTCCACCGCAGCAAAGCTGGCCTCGCATTTGCCTGCGATGGGCAGCGCCAGCTGGTGGACGGAGAGCGACTGGGATAGCACCGATCGGTGCCGCCCATTTGAAGCTGCCTAGGCAGCTTGCAACAGCGGCCCGTCCGCGCGAAGCTGCCTGGCCACGTCGGTGTTTGCCGTCGGGTCCAAGTCCCGTGCCATGACGGCCGAGACCAGCGAAGTGATCTCCTCGGGCGAGGCGAAGCCTGTCGTGCTCAATGCGATCGCAGCCGGCCGACCGACGAAGACGCCTCGCTGCAGGCGGTAGACGATGTAGATCCAGTGCAGCGAGCGCCCATTGAGTTTGTTCCGATTGCCGCTGGCCAGTCGGAAGGTCTCAGTCTGGGTCACCGCCAGCATCGACGCTGACAACGCATCTCTGGCTCGCTCGGCCTCCGTGTCGGTGCCTCGAACTGACATGACGGCCGTTAAGGCTTCCGCTGCCGCACCAGGTGCGCTGTCGCGGATCTTCTGGCCCGCATTGCGCATCTGGTCGCAGACCCGAGTGGTTTCTGCCACGGGGATCGCGCCGGCCTTGAGCCATCCCGTGCTGGCATCGACGACATAGAGATAGTCGTGCGCGGCCGCAAGGCTGGCGCCGTCGAGGGGCAGCTCGATGGCCCAGCCCGGGTTCAGCTGCTGGGCGACCTCGCGCCAGAACTTGGATTCAGCTTTCATGTCGTTCTCCAATATCCGATGTCGCTTAATGTGGCCTGGCGATCTGGCCCTGATGACTAAGCGGTTGCCAAACAGCGCCTCACTTCAGAAATGACATTATGTTCGTTATGTCATATGGAATTCAAGCGAGCACAAATAAAAACAGCGGTGCTGCATTTACATGCCGATGCCGGCGTGCCTAGAATGCTCTCTACACGCCCGGCCGAACGCGGTCATCGGCGGTAAACCCACCGTTGGAGAAGCGAAATGCTCGACACCACGAACCCTTGGGCTGTGCAGCGCACGCTGATGCAGGCTTCTGGCCAGACGAATCCGACCGCGCCGGTCCTGCACAAGGGCTTGCTGCTCTACGCAGCCCTGAACCTCGAGGAAGGCCGCGAAACGCTGGCCAGCTTGGTCAAGGCGCTGAACCGCACCCTGGCACAGCCCGCCCTGGACTCGGTGCTGTTCTCGACCGGCACGCCGGCGACGACGCTCTGAAGCCGGAGGTCACGATGAGCTCCGAACCCAAGGCAGCCGAGCAGCAGGTTGGGCCGGCTTCCGATGTGGATGCGCACCAGGTGATCGACCAAGCGAAGGCTCTCTGGGATGACCTGGCGAAGTACGCCCGGACGCAGACCTTCGGCGACTATCCGAAGCGCTACGCGGCGATCCAGGACTACGCCTTCCGCCACTATGTGCAACTGCTCAATGCCAAGCAGCTACGTGAGCTCGCTGGCGGCGGCTCACAGACCACAGCCCAGGCCGCGATCGTGGACTTCCGGGCCGCCCTCCACCGCAAGGTCAAGTTCCGGCTCGACATGGGCGACGAAGTTCCAGAGGAGTTTGCGGCCGCGGCGTCGGACCTCGTCACGCAGATTTGGTCCGGGGCTCGCAGAGAAGCGCATGCCCAGTTCGAGGAAGATCGCCGCGCACATGCCCAGGCCCTGGGGGAGCTCCGAACAAGCCTCGCGGCTCAACATGAGGAATTGCAGGCGGCAAATGCGGCCTGCAGGCGGGCAGAACAGGACGCTGCGGCCGCGCATGAGCAGCTGCAGCTCGCCAGGGACCAGGTGACGGCCCTGGCACTTGAGCGAGGCGCGCTGACGGACCGGGTAGCCAGCCTGACCACCTCCATCGAAGGCCTCCGAGCCGAAGCAGAGGCCGCCGGCGCGCGCCACGCAGACCAGGTTCAGGAACTGCAGGATCGGCTGGCGCGCCAAACCCTGGAGCACCGGGAAAGCCTCCACGCGGCACGCCGTGCCCACGAGGCCACAGAAACCCGCTTGCTGCGCGAACGCGACGCAGCAAGCCTGGCACGCGAGACGGCCGTCGACGAGCGCGTGGAGGCCGATCTGGCGCGCGCACGAGCCGAGCAGGCTTTGGCCGAAGCCATCGCTCGGCGCGATCAGTTGGCCAACGAACTGGAATCAGCCAAGGGAGCCATGACGACCGCAGTGGAGCGTGCAGGCAAGGCCGAAGCTGAACTCGCGTCGTCGCGTCAGCAGCACCAGCAGCAGATCGCGCAGATTCAAGAGCAAGCTTTCGACTACGTGGCCCTGCTCAGCTGGTTGGATCAAGGGGGGCAAGGAACCTTCGAAGGGCTGGGGAAGGTAGAAGTACTGGTGGCCAGGTCGATCCTGGCCGCAGTGCCAAAGATCAGCGCCAAGTCGGGGCGCCGGGAAAGCTAAGCGGACCGACCTCAGTCAATTGCAGAATCGGCCCGCTCGGCCCACGCCGCTGTTTGCGCGCTTCAAGATGGCGTCGGCTTCTGCCGGCGATCCTGCCCGCGCCACATCAAATCTGTGACGTACTGCGCCCACTTCGAGCTGTAGTCGCAGTGCCCGCATGCCAGCCGCTCCACCTGCACAACTTCTGCCAGCAGCGGCACGCGGAGGTCATGCTGCTGTGCGAAGTCGCGCGCGGCCAACCAAACCGCGGAGGCTTCCGCCTTAGACCACTCCTCGAAGGTTCGACCTCGCCGGTGGCTCGCTTCTTCGACGAGAACAGCTTTCAGGGATTTGATGCCAGCCATCTGGAGCTGGTAATGCTGAAGAGCGATCACGACTGCTCCCCTCCTCAGCCGTTGCCGCCAGGACCGGGCCGCTCTTCGCTTCGGCTCATGAGCTTGATCCAAAGGCCTGGCGGATCACCCGCGCCGCTCCAATGGTTCAGGGCATGGAAGGCCTCGGCGAGGCTGGCATAGCAGTAGCGTCCGCCGTGCTCTTCGCAGCCGATGTTGAACACCACGGCACAGGTGTGGAGGTAGGACTTCACGCCGCACAGGCCGCGCCCGGTGCGCAAGCAGACCCCGGCATAGCCGAGGTCCTCGACGAACTGCACAACCGCAGGAGTCAGGGCCAGATTCGCAGGGTCGATCTCCTGCGCGCCCTTGGCCCAGCGGGACCAGGCCTCAAAGCTGCAGCAACGCGAGCGCCACAAGTCGCCCGGCTTGCGCCAGACGACCGACGGTGTCGAGCTGTGCCTGCTGCCGGCGCGCACGGCAACCAGTTCTCTATGGCGCCCGTCACGAGCGAAGAATTGACCAGGCTGATGCTGCATGCCGCTCCTTGCCTCGACTAAAGCCCAAGCTTGGCCGTGATGGCCTTGCCGCTGGCCGTGGCTGACCAGCACCCTTGATCGTCCCTACTCGCCAAGCCGGCTCGATGGAGCGACATCATGGTGCCGGTTTTTCGCGGTCACTGTGCAAACCAGACCGCCGCCATCTCCCGAAAGCGGTGCTCAACTGCCTGCGCCTGAGCGCGGCCCGCCTCGACGTTCTTGTGATGGCCGCCAGCGTTGCCGCTGTCCCAGTAGTCCATGGCGGCCTTGACCATATCATCTGTCCCCGCGCCGCTTGCGCCCAGTCCGAGGACTCGCATTGCCGCGCCGACGTGATCGCCAGCTCCAGGGATGCGACTATCGGCCAAAGCTTGGCACCAGCCGTGCTCAGTTGGCCTGTTCGCGTCCTCAAACCTCGGGAATACGCTCATGATCGCCGTGGCCAGCACCAGAGGATGCCCGGGGTAGACAGGCCAGTCTCCAGTTACGTCCTTGATGATGATTGCACCATGTTCCATGTTCAATTCCTAACTTCAAGGCATCAGGTGATGGCGCTCGAGACCCTTGCTGTGCAAACTGTCCAGGTTGTCCAGCAGAATGGCGGCCAGTTGCTGAGCGCGGATCGGCGCCATTCTCTGTAGGTCCGTTGCATGGTGTTTCCTTGAGAGATGAAGCCCGGACCTATGCTGACCCGCTGCGCATTCTGGCAATGACGGCACGCGCATCCATAACGCTCTTAGCCAATAGGCACCCGTTGTGATTGCGCTCGAATGCGCGGAGCGCGCGTTGAAAGCCGACGACAGTCATCTCACGTGAAGTGCCGCCCGTCGCGCCGCAGGCCTTGCACCTGAAGGCACCATACGTGACTCCAATACGGACCGACGACGGCATAGTTGGCTTCCTGGTCAATGGGTGGTGGCGGTCGCGCTCAGAGCGGCCATCTTCGCAATGCGTTCTTTGCGCGCTGTCACTGCGGCGAGATGCAGCTTGCCGCTCTCCGAATAGAAGATGAGCTCGCCCTTGTTCTCGTACCCGCCGAGCTGGATGAGCAGGGCGCGGCGCTCCAACTCAAGCTTGCTGAGCCATTTCGACGGGAAGCATGGTCTCTTCATGCTCTTTCTTCGAAGTTCAATCAACTCCCTTGGACCTTTTGACAGCTTCCAGGGCGCGCTCGCATCGGTATTCCTCGTCACGAAGACGTTGCATGTGCTCTTCTCGGCGGCGCTCCTGAGCACCACTCCCTTCAGAGCGCATGGCGTCTTGCTCCAGCTCACTCAAAACGGCAGCCCTTGCAGCAGCCAGATTGGTCTCGGCTTGTTTGATCGGGCAGGTTGCGTCCCCTGCAGGGTCCGGCGTATCCATGTTCATAGTGGTTTCCATTCAGCTTTCGTACTCGGCCGCAATCTGGTCGACGACATCGAACACGTCGCGCCCGGCGTCGAAGTCGACGCGAGCCGCGTCGACGTCACGGTATTCCACGCCGGTACGGTCCAGCAAGTGCACCTGCAGGTTTGTGTACCAGTCGTCGAAGTCGGTGTCAGTCTTCGTCATGGCCCCTACCTCCATTTGCATTGGATGTGCCTCGCTGCGCTATGCGGCGAGCTGCTTCATTTCGCTCATCGTGGAGAGGGGACAGATCGATCCGGTAGCCCTTCGCCAGTTGCGCGGCAAGAACCAGGGCGAACGCCCGGCCCCTCGACGTAGTGCCAAAGCGCTCTGCCGCGGGCGAAGCCACGAGAACCACATCTTCGGCTACCGACACGCATAGCTCAGGATACCCCTCCGTCACATATCCACCTTGCCCGCCCCGGCCCAGGTCAACGGCGCGGGCTGCAGCGACTCTGCGCCTGTCGCGGTCTCGGACTATTCCGGCCGCCGGGGAGTCCAGGTGCGCCTGCACCTTGCGCAGCATCGCCGTCGTCATGGGGTGAGCAGGCAAGCGCTGCAGGTATTCCAGCACCTCCCGGAGCATGACCTCCGTTGCCAGGTGCGTTTCACTGGCCATGGCATCGAACAGAGGGTCTGCTGGGTCGGCCGACATCGAACTCTTTCCTTGCATGATCAGGCCGAGGCCTCGTTGATCCGCGATACGTCTGCTGGCGTAGCAAGGGCCGAAGCCTGTAGGCCCTTCGAAAACTGGAACGATGCCAAATCGCCGCGGGCGACGACGTCCGGCTGCGCGTTGAGTACGCGAAAGGTCAGTGCGCCGACGATCGCTGCCATGATGATCACCGTGGTAGCCAAAAGTCCGGGCCAGGCAATCCCAACACGGAAGACGAGCGCGATGGCTTCGCCGCCCATAAGGAACATACCGTAGATCACTGCGGCGAAGGTAAGGGTTCTATACACCGCGCTCTCCTAGGGTCAGGTGTTTATGAGTTGCAGACGGCATTGATGCAGTCTCCGACGGTCACCAGCTGGCCCGCCTCGAATCCAAGCCGCCCGAGCGCTTCATGCGCCGCATCCCGGGCCGCCTGCTTCACAGCTGCCTGCGCCTCATCATCTTCGGCTCCGCCGACGTGTGCTGCCAGGGCGAGCGAGTACAGGCGAGCTGCCTTCGCTATCTGCTTGCTCGTCAGCCGCAGCGCATGCTGGGGCGATTCGCCTCGCGCTGCACCTGGTTGCTTAAGCGCCCAGCTGTCGAGGGCACGCATCTTCCCCTCCGCAATGCCGTCGCCCATGCGGATAGTGCCGGCGTTCCACGCAGCGAGGATCTGCGCTGCAGTGTGAAGGCCTCGCCTGGAAAGAGGCAGACTCAGTCCTGGAGGAAGACTGCCAACGATGCAGGCCTGCTCCAAACGAAAGGCGCCGCGGTACAGCTGCTGAGCTCTACTGGCCGATACGCCGATAGCGGCACCGATCTCAGCGAACGATTTCCCACCGCGTTTGAGTTTCAGAACGAGCGCGCGGCGCTGGTCTCGCTCTTCGGGAGTCATTGTCATCGCGCTGGTTCCCTCGGCATCACGGTGCCGCCTTCGCTGGCACCCTTGTCTCGATCTCGACCAAGCGAAACTTGCTCTCCAGATCGCGCCGGGCCGCCTGCGTGTCTTTGCTGGTGTGATGGGCTTCTTTGAAAAGCACGATACCAGCAGTCTTTTTGCCGGCTAGATGCGTCGAATACACCATGCCCGTTGCCGTTCGCTTCCCCGAAGCAAGAGCGGCCGCGAATTCGGCCGATGTGTAAGTGCGCATGACTGTCCCCGACCTCCTTGGATCAGTCCTCGGCGCGCGGATAAGTCGTCTGCACGATCACACCTCCCGCGATCATCCGTTCCGCGTCGCCATTGCTGTAGAGCGACTGAAGGCGCGCAAGGTCCGCGGACCCTTGGGTGAAGGTCTGGGCCTGCACGCCGACATTGCGCCAACCGTTGCGTGCAGACGTGCCTGGAATGTCAGCCGCGGCAGACTTGGCCATCGACGCTTCGACTTCGCGGTCCTGATTCCACTGCTCGATGCGAGTGTCCAAGAGCTTGCGGCTCTCAGAAGCAGCCCGCTCAACCCCGAGGTCTTGGGCGACCAGGCTGGCAGACAGGCCTCGCTTGGTGGAGCTGCAAAAGAGAGCGGCAACAACACCCTCGCCAGGAACGCCGGCTGGAGTCAGTTCACAGACTGCACCAAGTGCCTGCAACTTCTCCTTTGCCTCTTGGAGAATGGTCATCGCCTGTTCGTCTTGCCAAATGTTGTCGTTCATGATGGGTTGGCTCTCATTGCGTGGCTATGCCGCAGCAAGGTCGCCGGCATGCCGACGAGCAGGTCTGGGCTTGTTGATCTCTTCGACCAGCACATCGACTGGGCACGTCGTGCTGTCGATGGCGCAGCGATATGGGCATGCGAGCCGGCGCCCCTTGTAGTAGTCCCAGCCACCCGTCAGACACTTGCCCTGAACGTAGTTGCGAATGACCTGGCGGAACTCTTCCAGGCGAGCCGGCTCGGCGGGCACATCCTGGCCCAGCATGCAACTGTAGTAGCTGCGCGTTGCGTGATAGAGCAATGCTTCGCAGCTGGCCCACAGCACGCCGCGCGGGGGCTTCTTGCCGTGAGGCACGAAGACCCTGGCGGGCTGCATGGAGATGGAGGCTGCGGGCATGTCGCTGTTTCCGTTCTCAGTTGGTGGGGTTGGCCGAGGCCCGAGACTTGGTGAACTCGGCCAGCACCTTCTTGGCGATGGCGCCGTCCAGGTACAAATTGCAGTCTCCGAGAACGGCGTTTGTGTATTCGATGCGGATCACGCCCTGGTCGTCATGAACAACCCGGTAGGCCTTGCGGCCCAGCTTGATTGTGGTTGTCGTTGCCATCGCACCAGGCAGCCTTATGCAAGACCCGCAAGGGTCGCGTGCAGCGCCTGGCCGTCGCTGGTGTCGTGCGAGGCGATACCCCGCACGCCTTCAAGGCCGGCGCCTTCAATCCGGTAGATCGCCGTCGTGCGCGGCCCGACCGTGGCCTTGATGTTGGTCCCTGTCTTCGCGAAGCGCTGCCGCCCGCCAAACTTCGCCAACTCGCCACCTGACAAACCCAGGAGCGGCGAGGCCTTGGTGGGCACGCGCACCACCTCCTCGCGCGTCCTCCCGTCGGGCTCGAAGCCGGCGCGAAGCAGCGCGTCAATCGCACACGCCATCGCTTGCTGAGTCTTCGTCGTCATGGCGCCCTTCCTGTCTACTTCAGCCAGGCCACTTCAGCGGCCGGTGCGTTGGATTTGTAAACGCTCGGCATGTTGCCGTCGTACTTGCGATGCTTGAGTTCGATGCCAGAACGGCTCATGGTCCATACCGTCTTGTCGGTATGCCGGGTGATCGGGCCAGCGTAAGTCCTAAGGCCCACGCGACACGCAATGCTGCCGAGGACGTTGCCGTCCTTGTCGATCACATGCAGGCGAATGGAAGCGGTGGCAGTCATGGCCTTTTCGCTCTTCAAACCGGGATTAGATCCACCGCGTCCTTGGCCTCTTTGAGCGAGAGTCCGGTCTTGCTGCGGTAGAACTTGATGGCTTGGATGACGCCGTGGCCGCCCTGCTTCTTGAGGCGCGCACACTCGGCACGGAGGGCGGCATGATCTAGAGGTTCGGCGCCTCGCAGATCTTGAACCTCCTCGTCAAGCAGCGTCTGCAGTTCAGCACGAAGGGCATTGATCCGGTTGGTGCGCCAGACTCGACGTTGAACTTGATCTTTCGGATCCATAGCTCTTTCCGATGGTCAGACGGTGATCGACAAGCTCGCCGGCTTGGCCGCCCAACGTGCCCGACGATTCGCCTCAAAGTCGGAATCAATCTCCCGCACTGCCGCGTCGACCTCCTGCTGCAGGTCTGATCGAATGCCGGTAAGAGCGAGAGCCTTGGCGAGAGCAGTGCCGTACCGATCGAGCAGCGTTGCCGAGAACTGAGGGGTCTCAGCACCTCGAGCTACTGCAGCGCGGCGGCTGGCCGCCGCCTGTCGAAACTCGACCGCCACGTTGTTGACGATGGATTCAAAGATGTGCCCGGGGATCACCCCGTCTGCCAGGTCGAGTAGGTCCATAGTGTTCTCCCTCTTTCCATGTCATTCGGCATCGTAGGCCGCCCAGGCTTCTTGCGGCTTCATCGAGAGCCGGCGCCTGCAAGCGGCAGAACTTCGGTCATAGTCATCCTGTTCCAGGCTGACGATTTTGCGAAGTGCATCGCTGGGCCGAGCGAGGTATCGGGACATGGCACCCACAAGTATTGCGAGGTCCCTCGCAGCGGTATCGCACTTCAGGAATGGGGCGTACTCGTCCTGCATAAGCAAGTCGCCACCAGGAAGCCCTGGAGCAGAAGCCATTCGCTTCTCGGCACGCTCAAGGTAGACAACATCATGCTTCTCAAAAGCTACTGCAATCCTTGCGTGCTCGATCTCGACGGGCTTCATCCATTGAGCGACCTTCGCCTGTGCAGCCGCGATGCTCTGCGGTGCAGGAGCACCTGGCGAGGCTACAACGACCGAAGGAAAAATGAGGATTGCCGAAATGGCGAGAGCAGCAAGCGCTGGGGATATTGGCTTCACTCGTCGTTTCCTTAGTTAGAACGTCAACGCAGAGCGTTCGACGGTGATCCCGTAGTGCGTCTGCATCAGGTCGCAGAACTCGACCCAATCGGCCTGACCAGGCGCTCCGTGGGTGCAGCGCAGACACTGACTAGCTCCTGCCAGCTGCTCGGTGACCGTCGTGTGAACGTCCATTCCGAACACCTTGGAGAAGCGGCCCACCGTGGAGCCGTCGTTGGCATGAACCCAGACAGTTCGCCTATCCGCGCTGACCTGCACCCGGTCGTCATGTTCGACGTGCTGCATGGCTGTTTCCTTCGCTCAGTGGTGCGTCGCGGCGGCGCGACTGCTCCCTCTTTCAGCTGACGCGAGCGCCAACCGAGTCGCACTTGAAGGTCTCTTCGCTCATGCTCTGGTCAGGGATCACTTCCCTGGCAGGGTCGCCGCCCATTCGCCTGGTGCCGCCAGAAAACACCGTCCGAACGCATACGCCGCGAGAATTACTACGGGTCACCAGTTCGCCCGATGTGGTCAGCTTGCCGCGGGTGACGCGGCATTCGTTCTCATCTTCAAGGTTGGGGTGGTCGAGATCCTTGGGCATGGTGCAACCCACAGGGCCGCTGACCGAGCTGTTGAAGGGTGCGTACTGACGCGTGTCCTTGATGACGACCACGTCGCCCTGCGCATGCGCTGTGATTGCGAAGATGGCGGACGCAACAATGGCGCTAGCAGCGATCTTGTTCATGGGATTCCTCTCCTGTTTTGTTGGTTGATTTGATCAGGCTACAGAGATAGCACCAGCGTTCAAGTTCCGCCACGCCCGCCTGATTCCTGTTCAGTTGGTCGGCGCCGGCAGCGGTCCGACGAGTTTCTCACCTTCGCGGGCCCAGGTCTGTCGGCTGCCGTTGGTGAAGCGCACGAAGTCTTCGCCTGCACGCTTCTCACAGATCGCCGGCGCCTTGCCAGGAACCACGTACCAGTACGCGCCTGGTGCGAGCTTCTGCGGGGTGTTGTCGGTCGATGCCATGAGTGCTCTTTTCCTGTAGTCAGGCAGTGATGCCGTAGCGTGCCGACAGTTCGGCAATGCGGTGCTCGCGTTGCAGCTCGGCAGTGTGCGTGGCCTCGGAGGCCAGCTTGGGATTTGCCGAGATGGATGTCATGTAGCGCTCACTCTGGCGCACCAGACTAACCAGTTCGTTCAAGTCGCGGCGCATTTCGTCATAGATGCCCATGGGGTCGTTTCCTTGCGTCAGGCCGAGGCCTGCAGATTGGTTTGCGCTGCGGGTGCGCTTACCGTCAACAGCGCCGCCGCAACGCGCTTCGATACGCGATAGATGGTGCCACGCTTGGTGGCCAGCGAATGAGTGAACGACGTGCCGCCAGCCGTGCAGAAGGTGGTACCCAACGGCGTGAGCGTCGCACCGTTCTTCATCGCGCGGATTGCAGCGTCAGCACCGATGGAAGGCAGTTCGTGTTCGTGCATGGCATCGTTTCCTCGGTGTTCAAACCGCAGCCTCGGCTCTCTTGTGGAGCTCGGCGACCTGGCAGCGTGCGTCCTCTGCGATGGAGTTATCGAATTCGGGATGCTGTTCGATCAGTTCGAGAAGGGTCATCTCGTCTTCCAACGACATCGCCGTTTGGTAGGGCTCCAAGAGCTTCAGCGCCTGCTGCACCGCAGCCCTGCCGGCGGCGTCAGACGGCGTACGAAATACGATGGTCGTGTAGTTGCTCATTGCTCTCTCTTTCCTTCAGCCGCGAGCGGCGCTGTAGCCAGGAACGTTGGCCTCGGCGAAGTCGATGAGGCGCTTGGCCACATGAGCGGCCTTGTGGTCCTTCTCGGCCTGCGACTCGAAGATGCGCTCCGGGCGGTCACGGTGTTCCACCCAGACGCGCCAGCCGTTGCTAGCCACCGTCTCGGCCGCAGCCAGCGCTTCCGCACGCGACAAGGGGTTGTCGGCGTTCGCGGTCACCCGGGTGAACATGGCCGGATTGCCGACAACGTACATGAGGTTCCAGACCTTCTTGCTCACGACTCTCTTCCGTTTGGTTAGATCTGACCACTGGCGTACTCCGCCATGATCCAGTAGCTCACCTGCACCAAGTCCTTGTCGTCCATACCCTCCAAGTCGCCGCGCTCGTAGCTGCATTCCTCGAACGTGATCGAAAACTCCACGATGTCGCAGCGCTCCTGCTCCGTCAGCATGCGGCTTTGGGGCCAGCCGTAGCAATGCAAGTCCTCGATCAGTTGCCCAATGTTCATAACGCCTCGGTTCATTGGGTCAGGCTGCGGCGCGCATAGCTGCGCGGTACTCGCGGATCTGCGGCACATAGCCGTAGGCACGGAACTCATGCCGGCCGATCTTGCCCAGCAGACCGCGCAAGTCGGCGATGGCTGCGGCGTAGGTGCTCTTGGTGAACATGAGCGCTTCCTTGCTCTGTTGATAGCTCAATTATCAGTATCACTGTGATACTTGTCAAGCAGGGATTCAAACTTCTTTTGCAGCCCCTCACGCTGGACGAGCAGGAGGGCCACGGTCAGCTTTGCAATGTGCTCCGGGACTGGCTGCGTGCCTGTGGCATAACGCTTCACCGACACCTCCGAAATTCCCAGTCGCCTTGCCATGTCGGCGTGCCCATCAGCAACGGCCGATTCAACGGCCCTGAATTCATCATTGGTCATGACGCTAGCGTATCACGGTGATCCTGTATTGGCTAGATCACCCTGGAAACGATTCGACCGAGATTCACCGGGTCGCCTTCGCACAACGCCTTGGCCGCGGAGAGCATGGCCAGGCCCAGCACCTCGCGGAGGTGCCTCAGGTCGTAGCCATCGCGGTGCAGGCGCACGCCGAACGTGCGCCGCGTGGACGTGGCGCCTGCCCCTTCGATGCCTGCCTGGTCGTGCAGCTTGCGGATGCTGTTCAGCGACTCGCAGGACCGGGACGTGTTGCCGGCGCCGATCTCGCGCGTGGTCAGCGTGAAGGGTCGGCCGTCGTTGGTCAGGAACACCAGGCCGCGCCACCGGGAGCGCCAGGCGGTGACGCCTTGCCCGAGCTTCAGCCTCTCCGAGATCGCAATCTCGGAAAGATCGAGGATGGCCAAGCCGACATCGGAGGGTGCAGCCGGACCCTGGCGTGGGCAAGTTCAGATCACCTCGGATGCGGAAAATGTTAAGTTTCGCCAACATATGCGATTGCAAAACGCATAGGAAAATTTGCTATACTGGCCTTGGGCTTCGGCTCCCTGCTTTTCCTCCCTGGGCAGGAGCCTTAACGTAATGACAGCGATAAGGCTTTGCGACCCCGGCTCTGACGAGTCGGGGTTTTCTTTTTTTGCGATGTGCTGGCCAGCACGGCGCTGGCTGCCGGGCTATTCGAACGCGTAGAGACGGAAGAACTTGCCAACCGTCGCCGAATCTCCCGCCTCAACCGCCGAGCGGAGCAGAGCCAGGTGCTTGGCAAAGGTCTCGAGGGTGTAGCCCGCCATGCGGGGTTGCACCTCTTGAAGGCGCTGCTCGAAGTCATCGCGCAGCAGTTCCCCAGAAGCAGCTGGGTCGAGCGGCGCAGCCATGTCGTTCAAGGCGCGCGCCGCGATCGTGAGTGCGCCAGGCGCGCTGATCAGCATCCCTGAACCCTCGGCAGGATCCTGAATTGAGGAAGCCGCGATCAGAAGCTCACCGAGCCTTTTCATGTCCAACAGGCCCATCTGGCGGCCTTGCGAGCGGCTCATGGACGAGGCGCCCCGCAATGCTCGTCGTCGGCGACGGGCTGCCGATCGCAATGCGCGAGTGCACGCTCGTGCTCCTCGTGCGGCACGCCGCCGAAGTTCATCAGGTCGTAGAACTGACGCAGGTCTTGCTCGTCCGACATTGGCACCAAGCCGCGCTCGAAAATCCGCCGCTCAAACCAGCGTTGCTCCACGAGGTCCAGCTCGGACCAAAGCGCCAGAACGCCGGCGGCGTCTGGCACGGCCAGCTTGTTCGTGAAGTACAACTCCAGCGCGTGGAGGCGCTGTTGGCCGTCGAGCACGCAGTTCGACAGTCGCGAGTACCGGACCTGATCAGACTTCTCGAAATCGATGTCCGTCACCGAGTAGACCCCGAGAGGGATGCCCGTCCAGGCGCTGGTGATGAAGCGTCGGCTTTGGGCCTCGTCCCACTTCAACTCGCGCTGCCACGGTGCCAACGGCATCCCCATCACGAACCGATCGGCCCAAGGGTATTCGGCGCGAATCTCGGCTTCATCAGCGAGGAACCGTTCCAGCCCCATCCGCAGAACCGCGATGGCGCAGGGAGATACAAAGGGGGAACGCGATGGTCGCGGCATCCGAGGCGAGGTCATGTGCTTCCTTGATTTCAGCCCACCGCAGGCCGTGGGGCAGTCTGCTCGAACTGGTAGCTCTCATCGTCGGCCGCGGCGATCAGTTCGCCGACTACCTCACCGATGCGCCGGCCCACAGCCCGGAAGGGCTCGTAAACGATGCCCTGGCCCAGCAGCTGGTGGGCGATCGTGTCGGACAGGCCCGCCATAAGGTGGGGCGGCACCTGCTTGATGCGCGCGTGCTCTTCGGCCGTGAACAGGCGGAGCAAGTTCGGATCTTCAGGATGCTGCAGCAGCGGATCGGTGGAGCCACCCTTGTGATAGCCCTTGCGCAGCGTGGGCACGCTGGTGTCGTCCGCGTCGACAATCTGCATCTTGAAGTTGGAGCCCTTGGCGGCGTCGCGCTCACGCTTGATCTTCAGATACTCCATGGCGCGCCAGCGCGGATCGTCTGGACCAATCGACGGGTCCAGCACGGTGCGTACGGTCTTCACGATGCGCACGGATGGCACCAGGTCCTTGAAGTTGAACTCGACGCCCTGCGTGACAGCAACCAGGCACCAGCGCTCCCGATCCTCAAGGCTGCCGAAGTCCTTGCCTTCGAGCACAGCCTCGTGGCACTCGTAGCCCATGTCGCGCAGCTGGTGGCGCAGGATCATGGCGCTGCCGGTCTCGGCATAGAGCGGCACGTTCTCAAGGACGACGACCGCTGGCTGGACCTTTGTCAGGATGACCAGCGCCGCAAACACCAGGTGCCCGACCTCTGGATGGTCCTCCATTTTTGTCAGCCCACGTCTGGCGCGGCCAGCACGCCCAGCACCACTGCAAGGCAGGCCGTGCTCCAGAATTTCGAGCTTGGGCAGCTGGCCGAGCAGCCAGTCATCCTGTGCAGCTTCCTGCATCGGCAGGTTCAGGGCCATCGTCGCCGGCGACCAGGCGTCGTTGTGCTCCATGGCCTGCAGCAGCAGGTCCTCCCTGATTTCATTGGCGAATGCGAGATCGCACTTGACGCCGGCGTCGGTGAGCCCCTGATGGATCGCGTGAGAGAGAACACCGCCACCGTGGGACAAGCTGCCCATCAGCAAGGGCTGGCCTTGAGTGAGCTTGTTGGAGAGGCGGGACAACCTTTCGCGCTTCTTCCGCTCGGAGGCCAGGGGCAGCAGGTAGACCCCCTGCTCTGTCACGACGACACGAATCGCGTTCATTCCCTCGAAGATCGCGAGCAGGTCCTTGCTGTTGATGTCGACCACAGGCACCAGCGGTGCTGGGTCAGCGCCATCGCCGCGAGCCCCCCTTGCAGCTTTCGCCGGCTTCGCAGAGACGATGCGCGTGCCCTCCGGGCACTTGATGATGGCCACGCGCTGTCGTTCCCCCTCCCCTTCAAGCACGACCTCGTAGGGATCCCCTGGCGAGAAGCCCGCACGGATGGCTTGAAGGCCATCGAAGTAGACGCGAGGCGCGCCGCGATGATGGCCGACGCCCTTGACCCAGACACTCGGTCCGTTGCGAGCTGACGTGGCCACGTCAGCTCGCGCGTTGGTTGTTGGCGGCCAGATCCGCCAAGCGGGCGTCCAGCGTCGTCACGACCGCGGACGTGCTGCGGACGGCGGCGCTGAGTACTTCCTCGGCCAGTCGATCACCGGGCTTGATCCGAGAGGCCTGCTCGGCGCTCGCCAGATCGTGCAACGCTTTCCCAGCCTCGTCCTGGAATGCCATGATGGCGCGGATCTCGTCCGCGCCCAGGTCGCCGAACGCTTCCTGGAAGTAGGCCGAGAGCCGGTAGACGACGTCGTTCAGTGCGGCCGAAGCGGCGGAGGCCGGATTCGCGGCCGCGGAACTGCCGTCAGCGACCGACCTGGCGCGGGCCAGGCGCCCTCGCATGATCAGGCGCAGCACATTCGCTTCCTCGGAGTCCTCAAAAGAAGCGAGCAGGTCGCAGCGGACGTGCTCGCTGAAGCCGAACATGAAGGCCAGCTCTTCGGCGTCCTCAGGCAATTCGAGCTCATCAAGTCCCTGCTCGAACTGCGCCATCGAGTCAGCGCTGCTGGCGAGCGAGCAGATGATCATGCTCATGCTGGCCAGACGCAGGCGGTCCTCGACTTCAAGGCTGGGGAACTCGTCTGCGACACCGCTCTCGTGGACGGCCTTCAGCAGTTCGATCTCGTCGAACTGGACGTCGCCCAGATCGGCCGGTGCCGCCAGAACAGCGGATTCGGTGCCCAGGCGCGCCTGGGCAGAGGTTTCAGATTGCAGCACAGCCGTCCCCTTCAATGCATCTTGGGAGCGTGACCGGTGGCCTGGCGGGTGACCTGCTGCAGGTCACGCGCCGCGGTCAGCTGCACCGTCGCACCCGGAGCCTGCTCGATCTCGGTCACTTTGGCCATGACAGCCGGGCTGTCCAGCTGCAGCGGGGAGTTGCCCTCCATCTTGGCGGTCATCTCCTGCAGCGAAGCGGCGTAGGCACGCACGTCGTAGCCCTTGTTGGAAACGGCCACCAGCGCGTTGTTGAGCTCGGTGAGCGACAGCGCGAGGTCGTTGAAGCGGGTTTGGTAATTCGCCTTGGCCTGGGCCATTGCAGCGCGCGCCTCGAGGTCGCCAGGTGCAGTCACCGACGCCAGCTCGGCCTCGTCGAGCCGCTCGAGCTGGTGCTGGGCAACCACGCGGCGAGCGGCGGACTCAACCACCATCGACGTCAGCCTCGCGCGCAGCGCTTCGGGAAGCGGCTTCACGTTGGCAGGCACGGACGCGGAGGAAGGCGCGTAGCCGACCGGCGCAGCGCCACTGCCTTCGTACTGGAAGCGGGTCAGGGCATTGGTCGAGAGCGCCTGCTGCATCTGCTGAGCCTGGGCGGATTGACGCTTGGCTTGGTCGGCCTTGACCGAGCTGTCCGCGATGCTCCCCCCGATGACGGCGCCGACGGCCGTCGAGGCCAGGCGGCCCCAGGTGTTCTTGGTGGTGGCGGCCGAGGCAACGAAGCCAAGGACACCGCCGACGACGCGCCCCGTGGTCCGGGTGTTCGCATCACGTTCCGCCTGGGTCTGGTTGACCTGGCCCTGGGCGTAGGGCTGGCCGATAGAAGCGTTCTGGGCTTGACCATAGCCTGCCGAAGCCGAGCTGGTGATGGTCTGGCCGTACGTCTGGGCGTGCACAGGTGCAGCCGCGGCCAGGGCGATCGCACCGGACAGCAGCATGGCGCGCTGTCGCATACCGCCCGCCGCGAAGCGCTCACTGGTGAGTTCGCCGACCTGCCGCAGCGTGCGGCCAAGGGCTTGAAGTGTTGCCGACATGACTGATCCTCCAGAGTGGAGGCTCAATTATGCCTAGTTTGGCTTTGCGCGCTATACGCTATGCGAAGTCAATTATCAATATCTCGGAACTTCTGATGCTGGTACTGCGTCAGCGTCAGCATCGACATGGCCGTCGATCCAGCCCGCGGGCGGCTGCACGCGGTAGGCCTCGAAGTCGGCCGCGGTTGCCCGGCGGATCCTCGAGCCTAAGATGGACACCGAGCCATTCTTCCAGTTGTGCCCGCCCTTGATGACGCTGCCAGCGAGGACGTCCATTCGATTGGTTCCATCCTGCATGTAGCCCAGGGTGTGCTCGTCCTTCACGACGTAGTGCACGGGCCGAATGTCTCTGTCGCGCAGACCAGCGCCCCAAATCACGTCGCTGTTGGGGAGCGCAGCGTTGGCGAGCGCCACCAATGCGTCCACATGGCGGCCGCCGAAGAGCTGGTCGCAGGCATCCCCGTAGTCACAGCCGAATGCCTCCATCAGCACGGGGAGATCGTCACCCCGCTCGCCGCGGGAGAGCCGCTCTGCCACATCGCTGGCGAGCAGGGTGTCCGTGAATGCAGGATGTGCCGATCTGCCCTGGAGCTGTGGCCCCAGGCCGATTAGCCCCTGGTAGATCACGGCCCCTTGCTCATTCAGCTCCAGGAATGGCAACCCCACTTCCAACTCGATGCCGGTAGTCTCAGCCATGTAGGCGAGCCACTGCCCATGGGTCTGTTCGACATGGGGCGCCTTGAAGTTCAATCCGTCCAGGTTGCCCAGCATGACGCTGATGGTGACCTCATCGCCGCGCAACAGCCTGTGGCCCGCGACACGGATCTCGAATTGGGCCGCGGTTGCCGTCGGCGCCGGCGGGGTAGTCAGGCCTGTCCACTCTTCGGCCATGGCCAGGACCTCGGGCGTCAACTGGTCGTCGTCAGCCATTTCGCCGGTGCCGATGACCATGATGGCATCGCCTTGTTCATCAAGGCTGGAGAGGCTGGGCTCCATCCGGAATCCCAGTGCGGCCAGCGCAGACTCGATGGCCTCCTGGCGTGAACCGGCGGCCGCCGGCTGGACAGAACGGTTGAAGTGGGCACGGGCTGGACCTTCGGGGGCGTTGCTCATCTCAATTTCCAGGTTGGGGTTCACTGCTCACCTCCGACACGGCTGCTGCCCTCGCAGCGGCACGCGCCTCGCGCCAGCTCCGAAGCCAGTCGAGGGCGTCCTCCGGCTTCCCGAGATGGCCCTTCACACGGCATCGAGTGGCCATGGCGGAGCACTGGCGCAGCGAGATCGGGATCGCGCCGGCCTTGATGGCCTCTTGACGCTTGCTCATGGCGATGTCGTAGTGGCTATGGCTGCACTTCGGTGGCGCCTGGTGCCATCGCCGCGAAACACCGATGCGATCGGCCATCGCGTGCAGTTCCTCGTCGGTATCGGCAATGAGGTGGGACATCTTCATCCGACCGAACGCTCCCATCGGCTCGAGGTACATGTCGTCGACGTAGACTGCCATCTCAGTGCACCGGCGCCAGGTCGTGATCGTCGCGTTCATCGTCGCGATCGAGCAGCACCCGTACACGATCCACCAGCGCGGAGTTGCGTGCGGGCAAGGGTGTCCGCGCGATCTGGCGCAGTACTGCGTCGTCACCGTAGATCTTCAGCTGCTGCTGCGCGCGACTCACGCCGGTGTACAGCATGTTCCGGTTGATGAAGCTGGCCTGGCCAGGCGTCATCACCGCAATGACCTCTTGGTACTCGCTGCCCTGGGCCGAATGCACGGTCTGCGCATAGGCCAGCGCCAATGCCGACACAGCTGTCGCGGGATAGGTGATCGAGCGGCCATCATCGAGAAGCAACTGCAGAGTCTGCGCTCCCGCCTTGCGCTGCGATCCCTTGTCCTCTTCGAATCCAGTGATGCGTCCGACGTCGCCATTCACGACTCGCTCGGTGGTGGGCTCGCCGCCTTCACGACGCGCCGGCTGCTCGAGGGACATGTTCTCGCGGATGGAAATGCGGTCGCCGACGTGGAAGGAAGTGCCCGGGATCTTGGAAGCGTTCGGGTTACACACGTCTCGCAGCACGGCGTTCGCATAGGTTGTGTTCCAGCCCGGCGTACCAACTTCGCCCTTGCGACGGCTCAGCATCAGCTTCACGTTCTCAATGCCGTAGCGGCGCACGGCGTCGAGATAGGCGCCCATCACGCGCCTGAAGTCGCAACTTGCCTCTCCCAGGCCGTTCGAGAACATCACGGCATCGCGGCTCACAGGCTTCAGATCGCCTTTGCCCACTTCTTCAACGACCTCGAGGATGCCGCCACTATTGCGCTCGGACTTGTGCAGCCGGTTGTGGTCAATCTCAGGAATCTGCAAGAGGTCTGCCAGGACCTGCCCGGGCCGGATGGACGGCAACTGGTTCACGTCGCCCAGCACGATGATGTGCATACGAGGATTACGCGCCGCGAAGACCGAGCAGAACAGCTCAAGGTCGGGCATGCCGCCCTCGTCGACGACCAGGACATCCTCTTCGAGCGTCCGCTCACCATTGACCGCAAAGGACTTCCGGTCCGCGCCCTGCAGCATGGAATGGATCGTCGAGACCTTGCAGCCAAGGTGGGCCACGCGGCGTGAGAGCACCTTGGCCGACATGCCCGTCGGCCCGCAGAAGCGGATCTGTTTGTCGGGAAGCAGGCGCACCAGGACTTCCATCAGCGCCGTCTTTCCTCGGCCGGGCCCGGCTGTCAACGTGTGGAGCCTGCTGGTCGATGTCAGGATCTTAGCCAGCGACTTGACCTGGTCCTTGTTGAGCCCCTTCTCGGCCAGCTTCGATGACGTGCTCTTTGCCGTGACCTGGATGTGGGCGTGGAGCGTGGTCTCGTTGCGCGCGAACTGCTTCCCTTCGGTCAAGGCCTCGCCACGTGACCCGAGCATCTCGGCGATGTGCTCCGCCAGCTCGGTCTCCGCTTCGAGGAGCTCGAAGGGATAGAAGCGCACGACGCCATCCAGCTCGCTGGACACGGCGATGGTGCCGCGCTGGAGCGCCAGGGCAATGGCCTTCTTGGGATCGATGGTCGGATCCAAGCGCAGCACATGCGTGTGCACCTGGTGCTCGGTCAGGAAGCTGTGGCCATAACCCTCACAGTAGTCGGAGAGTGCATGGGCCACCAACGCGGCAAGACGCGGCTCGGCATCCCTGGGAATGTTCACGGAACGGCCGATGGCGTCGGCCGTCAGGAACCCGTAGCCCGGAACCGAGCTGATCGGCGCGTAGGGGTCCTGCACGAGGCGAGCCCAGCAGGTCTGTACGGGATCCTGCCCTGGCTGGAACAGTTCCTTGCTGACTTGGGCCTCCTCGTCCTTGGCATGCCCGCTGGACTGCCCCTTCCCGCGCACCTTGGCCCGGGCCTCGTTTGCCACGCTCTCAGCCAGGAACTTGGACAGGATCTTGATGACGCCGTCCTTCACGCCCGTGAGGCTGCCCAGCCGCAGCGCGAGATCTCGTTGCACGTAGTTCAACAGCGTTTCATCGCGGTTCTCAGCAAAGGCGGTGTCACGACCAGTGACCTCGGAGAAGTCCACCGTCCACGGCTCGCGCATCAGGGTCTGACGAAGCAATTCAAGTGCGTCGGCGCCCTTCGTCTTCTTCCAGTTGTCCACAAACTTCTGGGCCGTCTTCGGGCCGACGCCCTTGAAGTTCTGGCTGATGAACCGCAAGATCGCGCCCTCGTTCAGGCGCACATACTCGGCCGCCACCTGCACGTCGAGGCTGCGACCGTGCTTGGGGTGGTCACGGAACTGACCAATGAACCGGTAGTCGCGGCCGGTCACCAGGTCCGCAACGGCTGCACCTGTGATCTTGACCTCTTCGGAGTTCTCGGTCCACACGCGGCCAATGCCCCAGGCGTTGAAGACCTTGACGGACTCCAGCATGCCGACCACTTCTGCCTGGCTTGCCGCCCTCGCCTGTGCCGCGCCTTGGCGGCGCAGGCTGGCCAGCGCCGCCAACGATTCCGCCTTCGATCGATGCGCAGTGGCCGCCGTGCCCGACTCTGCAACTTGAGCAGACGACTCCGCAATCTGCGCGGGCGCATGAGTAGCTTCCTCACGCTGTTTGGCGGTCTCCAACGTGACCTCGATCAGGTGCTGGAGCTCCTGCTCAAGCTCTTCGCGATCTGGCGCTGCAGGCGAAGCGACCGGAGCATCGGGCGCAGGTTGCGGCTGAGTATGTGGACGTTGCCCAGAAGACTGCGTGCGAGCCCGGTTGGTCAAGCGTGCGAAAGGTGATTCCGACATGGCTGTCTCGTTCGGTCAATCTGCGGGCCCAATCAGCCCTGCGGAGCTTCGGGCTCGTCGTCGAAAGACCGATGGAGCGGGTCGTAGAGCGATCCCCGCTCTTCATCCCCCCCCTGCCCCGCCGCGGCCGCCCGCTCGTGTTCCCAGATGGCCTTGAGCACTGCGCGCCGGCCTATAGCCGCCAGGGTCGAGCGCCGCACAACGACCACCGGCCTGGTCGTTGGGATGGCGGCCGGCGCCATCCAGTACACGCAAAGATTCGCTGCGGCCGAGGCGAGCAGCTTGTCCATCAGCTCCGTGGCCTGGCCGGCGCCGAGCTCGACCTCACCCGATTTCGCCGCCAGGCACCATCGCTTGAGTTCCAGCAGCAGTCCCAGCACGCCGTCCGCACCGTATCGCAGCCGCGTCTGCGCGTCCTCGCAGATTCTTGCGGCCCGCGGCCCGCCGGCATCCCCACACTGCTCCTCAGTGGCCAGCACCAGTACCTCGCGTTCGAACTCCTCGAGCGTGGGCGCGGCCGGCCTCGTGGCGAGGCCAACGGCGGATGAAGTGAACGAGGGTGATAGCGAGGCGACCATGCTGCGTCTAGGCTGCCATCCGCTCGGAGGAGCTCTGGGAGTCGGTCTCGTCGAGGTTCCAGGGCAGACGGTCCGCGTCCAGAGTCAACATCACCGTGCGGACGTCCGTTCCCGAGGACTTGAAGGCGCCCGCCTCGATCTCGGCTAGCAATTCGCCAGCGCTGTCCAGCAGGTCGCGGAAGGCTTGCGCCTTCTTGCTGCTGTGGTAGGTGAAGCTCGGGGACGTGATCGCCACCAGCTTGCCGTCGGGCTTCAGGAAGCGGGCCGCATGCTGGACGTGCGCGATGTCGGCCAGGCCCGAGAACGGAGGGTTCATCACCACTCGGTCGAAAATCGGCTCGGGCTCCATGCTCAGGAAGTCACCTGCCATCGTGGCGTAGCCCTTCTCCGCGAGCTTCTTCAGGTTGGCCTCGAGCAACTCGACGCCAACCACGTTCTCACGGCCGACGACTGCAGCCGCGAGGTCCAGGAGCGCGCCGTGGCCTGCGCTGGGTTCCAGCACCAGCATGCCAGGCTCGAGGTCGGCGAACTCGATCAGTTGGCGGGCGAGATCCGGAGGCGTAGGAAAGAACCCGAAATCCTTTGGCGACATGTAGCTGCCAGTGGACTGCGCGACGGCGAGGATCTCGCGCGGGTCTTCGTCGAAGACATGCTTCTTGCGCCGGCCGTTCCACTTGCCACCCAGGGCGGTCAGCACCTCGTTGACCCGGACGTAGAGCTTGCGGTCGAGCTGGGTCGGCGGCAGCGTCACGCCTTCCTCGTCGGCAGTACAGCTGCGAAGAACGCTCAGCACGTCGGGATCGATCCGGCGACCAGCGCGATCCTCAGCAGGGTTGGCAAAGTCTTTGGCGGCCGATTTGCTCATGTTTTTCATTTTGCGTAGCTGGTATTACGCAAGTCTGAATGAAGAGCAGATCGCCGTCAAACAGGCGAAGATTGGTCGCAATTAAGCGATATCGCTTAATTGCGTCAACCCTTCGCTTCTCGCTTATGCGGTATCGCTTATTCGAGCCATCACCGCTGACAGCAAGACTGGACTACTCAGGCGCCCACTTATCCGATACCGCTTAATCAGACCAACAACGAAGCCATGGCGAATAGGCGATATCGTTTATTCTCCTTTAGCCAGGAGCTGCTCGATCCGGCGGCCCGTAATCTGTCAGCCCCACGAGGGCTCTTTCGCCAGCCTCGAAGTAGGCATCACCGCTCACCTGCACAAAGACATCGGCGTCGCAAGCGCAAATGAAGCGCGGCGCGTCGACCGTCGAACTTTCGGGAAGCAAATCTTCGACTGCCGCGCGTGCCAGGCCAACAGCCAGGTCCTGGCTGCCGCTTTCCGCGCTGACGAGGAAGGACACGGGTTGGTCGCCGTCGACGTCATTGCCTACATCCCCTTCGACATGGAAGAGGTGCCATACGCGCGCACCGCCAGGCGGACCGTCCAGGAGCTCCTGGGCCCGGGCGGCCAGCCTGTTGCCGTTGACCATGCCGCCTGCGCATTGCGCGAGCTCCTGCAGCAGCTGCGTGACGGCTTTCATGTCGAGTTTCATGGGGCGGTCTCCATGTCGGTGAATTGGACCAGGCCGCGTCTACATGAGCGGCGGCGCACAGGTCCCTGCTGGACGGCAGCGATCTACGAAGCGGCTTCCTTACGCCAGGCAAGGTAGTCGGCGATACCGAAGAAGCCGGCGGCCGCAGCGTTGCGCTCGAGGCTCCACTTGGTCTCATGCGGCTCGATGGTTGCCGAGAGGCTCTCTCCAACTTCACTCCTGAGGCTTGCCATCTCTTCGGCATCTCGGTTCAGAACCGCGGGTTGAGCGTCACTGGCCGTCGTTCCAATCCGACGCTCTGTGTCGATCGGTCTCCGCGCTTCCTCGTCTTGACCCAGATGGCCGAAGCCAACATTCGATGGGCCGCAGTCCTCCTCCCGAGGTCGTTGCGCCCAAGCGGCCTCAAGTGCTTCGTCCGCCAGGCCTTCCAGGTCGAGGACGTCCTCGCTGCAGATCTCATTGATCGGGACGCCCAACACTTGTGCAAGGCGTCTGCGCTGGAGCTCGTACCATGCTTCGCTTTCTTCCAGTTCCATTTCGAGCATCGTCCGCTCTTGGAGCATTTGCTCAGCGCGCTCAGCATTGAGGACCTCTTGCTGCTTGCGCGCCCGCTCGATGAGGTCGCTGAGATCAGGAGGCGGCGGGCACACGCCGGCCTGCACGAGCCGGCTGTTCACCAGGTCGATGAAGGCTAGGTTCTCAGCGGGCACCTGCGACGTGACGACAGGATCGTCCCGAACGTCTTCAATCGCCGGCGGCAGTCCACGCATTTGCCTGCCGTCGCCCACTCGCTTGGCCAACTGCATCTCGTAGTACGCCTTGTAGTTGTCCCTGGGCTTGCCTTCGGCCTCCATGCTCCTGTGCAGCTTGGACAGGAAGATGTGAAGGTAGCGTGCCCGCATTTCGCTCATCGAAATGGAGATGTCGTGGTAGCGCTGGTAGAAGGCCTCGTCGTGACCGCTGTCCACGCTGTCCCCCTGGTGCGCCACTTCGTGTTCGGCCAGCGAGAACAAGCGGTTGGCGGTTCGCAGCGGTTCGACCTTCAGGCGTTCAACCACCTTCCTGTCAAACGCGATATAGCTCTCACCATCCGTCCAAGCCTCAGCGGTGTTCGATTCACCCAGCAAGATCTGCACCCGTTGAGGGTCATTCCAGGCCAGCCGGCCATCCTTGTAGGCAGCATGTCCACCCGCTGCCAAGCCCGCGTAGTTCTGCAGGCACCATCGCATGGCGGTCCATGCCCGACGAGTCTCCCTGTCCGTCAACGTCTTCTCGGAAACGATGCTCATGCGCTGAACGAAGGCATCGCGGATGGTCTCGAAGTCAACTGCATTGGGCAGGGAGTAGCGGTGCCAATGGCGCTGACACCAAGCCGGGGCCACGGTTTCGACGTGTTCCATCACACGGCGGAGGCTCTCCTCGAACTCCAGAACGCTATAGCAGCCGAAGCGCTCCAGCGTATTCGGGTGCAACACCATCACGACGTCGGCGGCTGCGATGGCCTCACCTTTGGGCACGTCGAAGCCGTTGAGAACAACCGTATAGGTGTCGCGTGCCCGGCAATTGCTGGGGCCGCCCTGCCGCACCTTCTCCAGGAACGCCCTGAGGCTCAAGTGGCGCTTGCCAGGAAGAATCGTGATGACCTCCTCCTTGTCGAAGAGTTCGTAGGCCTTCGGGTCGCCGCTGAGCAGCGAATGCGCGCACTTCTCCCGACGAGCCTCGGTTTTGCGATGTTCTCCGAGTCTGGCCGCCACAGCTTCGGCCAGTTTGGCGAACTGCTTGGCGATGGGCTTCCAGACAGCGCAGGTCTTGCGCAAGATCTCCGTGCGCGAGACATTGAGGTCGATTGCCTTCTTGCTGACGATCAGTCCGCCGGCGCCCCAGAGTTGACTGGCATCATGACGAACCAGCACGCCCTGGTTGTAGATCGACACCGCGCCCTCCGGCTTTGCACGGTAGTAGGCAAACTCGTCCTCGAAGTCCCACTTCTCAGCCTTTGGGTCGCGACTGATGGCGCGGCCGTTCATCTCGACGCAGATCGGCGTGTAGCGCACGAGATCTCGGATCTCCTGAACAGCCGACAGCAGCTCAGTATTCGTTAGCGGGTCGTACCATTCACCCGTGATGGAGCATCCGGCCCGGGGTTCTGTCGCGTCGTCAAGGTCATAGTGGTAGCCCATGACCTTGGTGTCCACCGACATCGTCCAGGCGTTCGACGTCCAGATCGTGCGAGCGTGCGCCATGATCTGCCCACGCCCAAGGCGGAACCGGCCGTAAGTGGCGTCGCCTTCCTGGTGTGGTGTGCCGAAGCGACCGAAGTAGTTCAGCACGTCTTCACGGCTTGCGAAGCCACGGCCATCGTCCACACACTCGAACCCACTCTCGGTCATCGTGATCTGCACGCCAGTGGCACCGGCGTCGATCGAGTTCATGATCAACTCGATGATCGCCTTCCCGATCGACCCAGCCTGGTTGTAGATAACGTGGTGGATGATTTGAGGATCGAGGGTGAATGGAAGTCGCATTGCTTCACCTCTAGGGATGTAATGGGTCGGCGACCCAAGAACGGGAATCGGGCCGGCTCACGATCACGAGCAACCGGCCTATTGGCAGGCTTCGCACTCGGGGTTGTCGATAGAGCAGAACTTCATGTCAGTCGCCGGCAGCTCAGTTTCTGCGGGGGCGACCGTGGCTTCTGCCGCAACGCCGATAGCCACCGCGTTGAGCTGACCCGAGCGCGTGACCGTGCTCTTCTCGGCCTGGGTCGCACTGATCGTGCGGAGGTAGTAGGTGGTCTTGAGGCCACGCTGCCAGGCCAGCTTGTAGGTCTCGTCCAGCTTCTTGCCGGAGGCGCCAGCCATGTAGATGTTCAGGCTCTGCGCCTGGTCGATCCACTTCTGGCGGCGCGAGGCGGCCTCGACCAGCCACTGCGGCTCGACCTCGAAGGCGGTGGCGTACAGGGCCTTGAGCTCTTCAGGCACGCGGTCGATGCGGCGCAGCGAACCGTCGAAGTGCTTCAGGTCCATGACCATCACGTCATCCCACAGGCCCAGCTGCTTCAGGTCGCGCACCAGCGACTCGTTAATCACCGTGAACTCGCCGGACAGGTTGGACTTCACCGACAGGTTGCCGAAGCAGGGCTCGATGGAGGCGTCCACGCCGATGATGTTGGAGATGGTTGCGGTCGGGGCGATGGCCACGCAGTTGCTGTTGCGCATGCCGTGGGTGGCAATGCGCTGGCGCAGGCTGTCCCAATCCATGGACGAGGAACGGTCCACCTCGACGTAGCCGCCGCGCTCCTTGAGCAGCAGGTCCAGGGAGTCGATCGGCAGGATGCCGCGGTCCCACAGCGAGCCGCGGTAGCTGCTGTAGCGGCCGCGCTCCTCGGCCAGCTCGGTCGAGGCCCAGTAGGCGTAGTAGCAGATGGCTTCCATCGAGCGGTCGGCGAACTCCACGGCCTCAGCGGAGGCGTAGGGCGTGCGCAGCGCATACAGCGCGTCCTGGAAGCCCATCAGGCCCAGGCCCACCGGGCGGTGGCGCAGGTTGGAGTCGCGCGCCTTCTTGACGGCGTAGTAGTTGATGTCGATGACGTTGTCCAGCATGCGCATGGCGGTGCGGACGGTCTTCTTCAGCTTGTCGTGGTCGATGACCTTCTTGCCATCCGGGCCGTCCTTCAGGTGCTGGAGCAGGTTGACCGAGCCCAGGTTGCACACGGCGATCTCGCTGTCATTGGTGTTCAGCGTGATCTCGGTGCACAGATTGGACGAGTGCACCACGCCCACGTGTTGCTGCGGCGAGCGGACGTTGCAGGCGTCCTTGAAGGTGATCCAGGGGTGGCCGGTCTCGAACAGCATCGAGAGCATCTTGCGCCACAGGTCCTTGGCGGGCATGCGCTTGAAGAGCTTGATCTCGCCGCGGTCCGCCTTGGCCTCGTACTCGACGTAGGCCTTCTCGAAGGCCTGGCCGAAGAGGTCGTGCAGGTCCGGGCAGGTGGAGGGGCTGAACAGGGTCCAGTCACCGCCCTCGACCACGCGCTTCATGAACAGGTCGGGAATCCAGTTCGCCGTGTTCATGTCGTGGGTGCGGCGGCGGTCGTCGCCGGTGTTCTTGCGCAGCTCGAGGAACTCCTCGATGTCCAGGTGCCAGGACTC
>NZ_JASVDS010000009.1 GCF_030285365.1 Roseateles subflavus
CTTCCACACGATCATCGCCAGCGTCTGCAGCAGCAGCGACATCCCCATCGCCGTGATCAGCGGCGCCAGGCGCGGCGCGCTGCGCAAGGGGCGGTAGGCGATCTTCTCGATCGTGAAGTTCAGGAAGGTGCACACGGCCACCGCGCAGATCAGCGCGATCACCATCAGCGCCCAGCCCGGCAGGCCGGAGTCCGCCAGCAGCGTGACGACCGTCCAGCTGGTGAGCGCTCCCGCCATCAGGATCTCGCCATGGGCGAAATTGATGAGGTTGATGATGCCGTAGACCATCGTGTAGCCCAGTGCCACGAGTGCATACATGCTCCCGAGCACCAGACCGTTGATGATCTGTTGCAGAAAAGTCTCCATAACAGGTCTTCCTTTGCTTTCTCGCCGGGCGAAACGGCCGCCCCACTGGGCACGAGTACTGCACGAGCCGTGCCACCTCAGCCGAATCTCGGGTAAACACCAAGCCCCTCCGGCCAGCGTTCTCCGTGATAACCCTTTGTTTCGAATACCAATCAGCATCCAGCCTCCCGTTGAGACGGGTCAAAGCTTGCCCGCGAGGAAAGGTGTCGTTCGTCACAGCGGGATCACTGGGCGGAATTCCGCCCACCCCCACCCGGGGCTGTGCGGAATTCCACACTCCAACCCAGGCTGACGAGGCCGGCCGCTCGCACGACGCTGGGCGACCGGCGCGACACCCCTTCGCCGTTTGGGCACACTACGCCACCTGATGACGTCGCCCCCCGCCCTGCTGCAAGCGCTGCCGCCCCCTGACACCCGCCCCTGGTGGCGGCGCTGGGTCGCCCGCCTGCGTCGGCCGAACGCGCATGTGTGGCTGACGCTGGGCCTCGTCGCCCTGGGCATGCTGCTGGGCCAGCGGCTGAGCGAGAACGCCGGCATGGCGCAGCTCGCGGCCGTGGCGAGCGAGCGCCTGGAGCTCTACACCGCCGCTCTGGAGGCGGAACTGGCCCGGCACGACTACCTGCCCAACCTGATCGCTATCGACGACGAGGTGCAGGCACTCATTGCCCAGCCCGATGACGGCGCGCTGCGACGCCGGGCCGACCTGAAGCTCGCACGGATCACCGTCCGGGCCGGGGCCAGCGCGTCCTATCTGGTCGACCGCCAGGGCGTGGTGCTCGCGAGCAGCCAGCCCAGTGACACCGGCAACAACCCGCTGAGCGCCGGCGAGCAGTCCCGCCTGCGCGACGCGCTCCAGGCGCAGGCGCAGCACTTCTTCGCGGTGAACGAGGGCAACGGCAGCACCGAGTACTTCATGCTGCACCTGGTGCGCAAGCAGCGTCAGGTGCAGGCCGCCGTCGTCGTGCGGCTCAACCTGGCCCCGCTGGAGGCCACCTGGATCGACCTGGGCCTGCGCTCCCACGGCGAGAAGCTGCTGGTGGTGGACGACAACGAAGTGCTGATCATGTCCTCGGTGCCCGAGTGGAAGTACCGCATCCTCGGGCACGTGACGCCGGAGGTGCAGGCCGCGTTGCAAGCCTCGGGGCGTTACCCGGGCGCCTCGCTGCAGGGCATGGGCCTCAATGTCGAGGGCATGGAGAAGCAGGACGCCCTGCTCGTGGCCGTCCCCGCCGCCAAGGGCCTGCGCGAGGGGGGGCTGCTCCTGGCCCAGCAGCGCGTGGCCGCACCGCTGGGCGTGCGCCTGGTGACGCTGTCCGACCCGGCCGAAGTCTGGCGGCAGGCCCATTACGCGACCTGGGGCGGCGGCGCCTTCGGGGCCAGCGTGGGCCTGATGAGCCTCTATCTGGCATCCCGACGGCGTGCGCTGCGGCAGGTCTTCCAGGCGCAGACGGCGCTGCAGAAGGCCCACGGCGATCTGGAACGCCTCGTGGATCACCGCACCCGCGAGCTGCGAACCACGAACGAGGAGCTCAAGCGCCAGATCGCGCAGCGCCTGCAGGCCGAGACGGAGCTGGTGCAGGCCGGCAAGCTCGCCGTGCTGGGGCAGATGTCAGCGGGCGTCTCGCACGAGCTGAACCAGCCGCTCACGGCCCTGCGTGCCCTTTCCGCCAACACCCTGCGCTTCCTGGAGGCCGGCCGCACGCAGACGGTGGCCGAGAACCTCAAGGCCATCGACAGCGTCGTGGAGCGCATGGCCGCCATCACACGCCAGCTCAAGAGCTTCGCCCGCAAGGCCGAGAATGCCGCCGAGCCCGCCGTGCTGCAGACCGCGATCGCCAACGTGCTCCTGCTGCTGGAGCACCGCCTGCGCAGCGCGCAGGTCGAGGTGAGGCAAGACCTGACCCTGCCGGACGGCCTGCGCGTGAAGGCCGACGCCAACCGGCTGGAGCAGGTGCTGGTGAACCTGGTGGGCAACGCCATCGACGCGATGGACGATGTCTCGCCGCGTCGACTGCTGATCAGCGCACGCAAGGACGGCGAGCGCGTCCGCGTGCAGGTGCGGGACAACGGCCGCGGCATCGACCCGGCGCTGCTGCCGCGCCTCTTCGAGCCCTTCTTCACCACCAAGCCGGCCGGCCAGGGGCTGGGTCTCGGCCTGGTGATCTCGTCGAAGATCGTCCATGAATTCGGCGGTACGCTCAGGGCTGTACCGCCCGCAGACATGCCGCACGCAGAGGCCGGCGGCATGTGCTTCGAGTTTGATCTGGCCTGGGAATAGCATGTTTGAGGGTTACAAGGTTCTCTTCGTCGAGGACGATCCGCCGGTGCGGCTGAGTCTGTCGCAGTCCCTGGAGCTGGCCGGCCTGGAGGTGCAGGCCTGCGGCACGGCCGAGGAGGCGTTGCCGGAGATCGTGCCCGGTGCACAGATCGTGGTGATGAGCGACGTGCGCCTGCCCGGCATGGACGGCATGCGGCTACTGGAACACGTGATGAACGTGGACCCCAGCATTCCCGTCGTGCTGATCACCGCTCACGGGGACGTCGCCATGGCCGTGCAGGCCATGCGCATCGGCGCCTACGACTTCATCGAGAAGCCGTTCGCGCCCGAGCGCTTCGTCGAGACCGCGCTGCGCGCGCTCGACAAGCGCATGCTGCGCAATGCTGTCGACGACCTGCGCTCCCAGCTGCAGCGCGCCAACGGCATCGAGGCCGTGCTGCTCGGGCAGTCAGCGGCGATGCAGCAGGTGCGCAAGCAGATCCTGAACCTGGCCGACACCTCGGCCGACGTGATGATCCTCGGCGAGACCGGCACCGGCAAGGAGCTGGTGGCTCGCTGCCTACACGACCAGAGCAAGCGCCGCGACCGCCACTTCGTCGCCATCAACTGCGGCGGCCTGCCCGAGAACCTGTTCGAGAGCGAGCTCTTCGGCCATGAGCCCGGTGCCTTCACCTCGGCCGCCAAGCGCCGCGTGGGCAAGCTGGAGTTCGCCAACGGCGGCACGCTGCTGCTGGACGAGATCGAGACCATGCCCGTGCCGCTGCAGATCAAGCTGCTGCGGGTGCTGCAGGAGCGGCGGCTGGAGCGCCTGGGCTCCAACGAGGAGGTGCCGATCAATGTGCGCGTCATCGCCGCCACCAAGGCCGACCTCAAGGCCATGAGCGAGGCGCAGCAGTTCCGGGGCGACCTCTACTACCGGCTCAACGTGGCCACGCTGACGCTCCCGCCCCTGCGCGAGCGCCGCGAGGACATCCCCCTGCTCTTCCAGCACTTCATCGCCCAGGCCGCGTCCCGTTACGAGCGCCCGGCGCCGGAGCTCGATCCGCAGCGCCTGCGCGAGCTCATGTCCCACGACTGGCCGGGCAATGTGCGCGAGATCCGCAATGCCGCGGACCGCTTCGTGCTGGGCCTCGCCGGCAGCGACGACGGCCAGCTGATCGAGCCCGTCCCGCTGACCCTGGCGCGTCAGATGGACCTGATCGAGAAGACGCTGATCGAGCAGGCCCTGCGGCGCTGCCACGGCAAGATCCCCGCGGTGATGGAGCTGCTGGGCACGCCGAAGAAGACGCTCTACGACAAGCTGCATCGTCACGGCATCGAGCTGGAGCGGTTTCGGAGTGGGGGGTGACCAGCAGCAGACCGGTCGATGTACACGTCAGTCAGGCCGTCGTGCCTCTACGGCAGAGCCTTAGCGATTCCTGGTATCGCCTCCCGCCCGAAAAGATGGCAACTTCCAAACTCGTCCTTGCTTCTTTGCTTGTCTTGTCGCCAATGCAATCACAAGCGACGGCAGAAGACATGCGGTCCACTATCGAGAACGCAGGACATGGCCGTGCCGTCCCCCCTGCCGCCTCGAGGACGTTGACGGGCTTTTTCATTTGCTCCCATTGGCCCAGCACTTCAGTCGATAGGCCGTACAGCAGGTACGAAGGGGGTTCTCGCCAGCCCATGACGCATTCGCCGATCTGAAGAACTGGAAGAACGTCAATGTGAACCTTCCCGGCGTCGATTCGGTCAAGATTTCCGCCCCACCAAGGCATGGAGACGCCTATGCCTTTGAGCATCCCATGCGCGGCCCGGAATGGTGCTTCGTGCCACACCAGGGATTCACCTGGGTCCGACCGCATCGAGACCGTAGCTTCCTTCGGGGAAATTCAAGTTCGGGTGAAATGCCTCTTCCACGTCACGGACCTGCCCATGGGTAGCGACGCGGCCGAGTCTCTTTGCGCCGGCTCGCCAAATCGCAAGGAAATATGACCTTGCTCCCTGTTGGATCATCGCCGCATCCCGTGTCCCGCGACGGCGACCCTGCTGGGAGGCGTCCGACACTCAACCGCCCCGCTACGGCAAACAGCATGAGCGTGGGTCGAGGCGCTACCGATACACCGCCGGCTCCGGCGAATCCGTCGGCTTCGCGATCACCCGCTTGAAGGCCTCGCCCATGGGCAGGTTGAGGTTCAGGTTGCGAGGCGGGATGGGGCTCTGGAACCAGCGCTGGTAGATGGCCTGGATGTCGCCGCTGCGGTAGAGGCCGATGATGACGCTGTCCACGAGCCGCTTGAACGGCGGGTCGTTGGCCGGGAGGCCGATGGCATAGGGTTCGACGGACAGCGGCTGCTCGGAGATGAAGTACTCCTGCGGGTCCCGCACCTGGGCGATCAGGCTGCGCAGCAGGACGTCGTCCATGGCATAGGCGACGGCGCGACCGGTCTGCAGCAGCCGGAAGGACTCCTGATCGTCCTGGCCGACAAGGATGCGAAAGCCCAGCCCCTTCTGCAGGTTCAGCTGGTGCATGTACTGCAGGCTGGTCGTGCCGATGGTCGAGGCCACGGTGAGGCCGCGCAGGTCCTCGACGGTGCGCATCATCTGGCTGCGTCGGGACAGCAGCCGGCTTTCCGCCACGTAGGTGGTGGTGGAGAACGACTGCGTGCGCGCGCGTTCCGCCGTGTGGGTGGTGATGCCGCACTCGAGGTCCAGCGTGCCGTTGGCGACCAGCGGCATGCGCGTGGCGGAGTTCACGGCGATCTGCTTCACCTCGAGATCGGGGAGTTGCAGCTGCGTGCGGATGGCATCAATCACGCGCTCGCACAGCTCGACGGAATAGCCCACCGGCTTGAGGCGGCCGTCCAGGTAGGAGAACGGCAGCGACGCGGGGCGGTAGCCCATCACGATGACGCCGGTGTCGCGGATGCGGGCCAGCGTCCGCGAGCCGTCGATGCGGGTCGCCGAGGCGGGCGTGACGGGTGCGGGGGCGGCAACGGCGGGGTTGCCGGGCGACGCCTGCGGCGCGGCCGTCGCCGGGCTGGCCAGGCACGCCAGGGCGCTCACCACCAGGCCCAGGACGGCATTCAGCACCGCCCTCGGCTCGAGGGGGCCAGGGACGAGGGAACGAACACCAGAAGGACGGAGCATGCGGCGCAGCGAGAGGCAGGAACGGAATGCCGCCTGACCCGCGCGACGCCGGGTGCGGCAAGGAACGGGCGCATTGTGCGCGATGCCGCCCCGGCCGCAACGGTGCAAGCCCCAGCAGACGCGGGCTTGCCTCGGCGTTCAGTGGCTGGCGTCGAGCGCGGCCGGCTGCATGCCGGCGTCGATGCCCTCGTCGTCCAGGAAGTCCTCCGGCGCGAGGCGGGTCTTGTCCACCAGACGGTCGAAGGCGGCCTGCTCGGGACTCACGGCCTTGGGGATCAGCGGCTTGTCCAGCGGGCGGTAGATCCGGCTGCGCAGGCGGTTGAGGCGGTCGGAGTGCGCCGCCTCCCGGGCGTACTGCTCGGGGTCCAGCAGCATGGCGAAGGGATTGGCGGCGATGGGGGTCGGGCGGGTGGACATGGCGGTCTCCTGCGGCGCGGTGTCTTGGGATGGCTCCACTGTAGGCACTGCCCGCGCGTCAGCCCAGTCGGACGGGCGACAAAGCGCGTGTCGGAAAAAACCTGACGAGGCTGTCAGCCGCCCTGCCCGCGGCGGCGCCCGCCGCAGGGCTCAGCGGCCGCCGCGCTGCCGGTGGGCCTCGATGCGCTGCACCAGCTCGGGCCGGCCGGAGCGGCGGGCGAAATCGAGCACGCCAAGGCCCTTGTCGTTGACCAGGCGGGTGTCGGCGCCGGCCTGCAGCAGCACGTCGACGCTGTCCGGCGAGCCGTAGCCGGCCGCCATCATCAGCGGCGTGCTGCCGTTGGGCGAGCGGGCGTCGATGTCCGCCCCCTGCGCGATCAGCCAGGCCGTGACGCCATTGTCCGGACCGCTGCAGGCGTAGTGCAGCGCCGTGAAGCCGGCCTCGTTGATCAGGGCGCCGCGCTGCACCAGGGCCTGCACCCAGGGCAGGCGCCCGCGCAGGGCGGCCAGCATCAGCGGGGTTTCACCTGCCTGGTTGATGGCGTTGACGTCCATCTGCGGATGCTCGATCAGCAGCTTCACCACCCGCTCCGACTCCTCCATCAGGGCCTTGTGCAGCGCCGTGTTGCGCTGCTCGTCCGCCTGGTTGGGATCGACGCCGTCGAGCAGCAGCTTCATCACGAAGCTGGGCTGATCGCGCACGGCGGCCAGCATGAGGTCGCGGAATTCATCCGGCGTGGCGGGTCGGAACAAGGAGACGCGAGGCGCGACGGGTGGCTCCGCCGCGCGCACCTGCGGCGCCAGCCCGCCCGCCAGGGCCAGCGTGACAGCCAGGGCCAGCCTCTTGACGGAGCGGTCGGCGGGTCTCATGCCGGCATGCGGAACAGGCGCCGGACGTTGGCCGTGGTGGCCTCCGCCACGGCCTCGACGCTCAGACCCTTGATGGCCGCAAGCTGCACCGCGACATGCGGCACATAGGCCGGGCTGTTGGTCTTGCCGCGGTAGGGCACGGGTGCCAGGTAGGGGCTGTCGGTCTCGATCAGCAGATGGTCCAGCGGCAGGGCCGCCGCCACCTCGCGCAGGTCCGCGGCGTTCTTGAAGGTGAGGATGCCGGAGAAGGAGATGTAGTAGCCCTGGTCCACCGCCGCCTTGGCCACGTCCAGGCTCTCGGTGAAGCAGTGGAAGACGCCACCGGCCTGCTCGCCGCCCTCCTCGTTGAGCAGGCGCAAGGTATCGGCGGCGCTGGAGCGCGTGTGGATGACCATCGGCTTGTTCACGCGGCGCGCAGCACGGATGTGGGTGCGGAATCGTTCCCGCTGCCATTCCATGTCGGCCAGCGTGCGTCCGTTCAGGCGGTAGTAGTCCAGCCCCGTCTCGCCGATGGCCAGCACCTTCTCGTGCTGGCTGGCCTCGACCAGCTCGTCCTCGGTGGGCTCGTGCACGTCCTCGTTGTCCGGGTGGACGCCCACGCTGGCGAAGAGCTGCGGATGGGCCTCCGCCAGCGCCCGCACGGCGGGGAACTCCTCCATGGTGGTGCAGATGGTCAGCGCCTGCACGACCTGCGCGGCCTGCATGGCGGCGAGGATCTCGGGCAGCTGGGCCTGGAGCTCGGGAAAGCTCAGGTGGCAATGGGAATCGATGAACATGGCGATGGCAGTGGCGACGACCGCAGCCCCGGCAAGCAGGCCTGTGCGTGCGGCAGGCCCGCCGGGCGGGATCAGAGCGTCTGGGTCGGCTTGGTCGAGGAGATGGCCGTGCCGAGGATCTCCTCGATCTTCAGGCGGATCAGGCGCGTCTTCTCGTCCCCGGGGAACTTCACGCCGACGCCCTGCGTGCGGCCGCCGGAGGCGTTGGCCGGCGTGATCCAGGCGACCTTGCCCGCGATCGGGTAGCGCTGCGGATCTTCCGGCAGGGTGAGGATGAGGTAGATGTCTTCGCCGAGCTTGTACTCGCGCGGCGTGGGCACGAACAGGCCGCCATCGGTGAACGCCGGGATGTAGGCGGCGTAGAGCGCCCCCTTCTCCTTGAACACCAGCTGCATCATGCTGGGGCGGGCGCCCCCACCGGGCTGCGCGGCAGCCAGGGCTGCGGCCTGGGACTTGGCGGGGATGTCACTCATGCGGGCAAGTGTAACGAATGCCTCCGGCCCCGCGACAGGCACGGGTCCTCGGATCTGTGAGCAATTGAAGGGACAGCGTCACGCATAGACCGTGCACGAGGGGACGGCCGGTGCGAGGAGCGCCCTGGCCGGATGTCGTCCGACCTTGAACGGCGCCGCCCTCAGCCCTTCACCAACCCCTCAAGCGTCCTTGCGCACCGCCACCCGCATCAGGCGCTGCCCCTGCCCCACCAGCGATTCCATCAGCAGGTTGGCATTGAGTGGATGCTCGGCGTGGCGGGCGGCGTCACGCAGGATGCGCGCCCATTCCTGCATGGCGTCGGGGTTGCGCGCAGCGGGCAGTGCGTCCCGCGGGAAGTAGGCCGAGGGGGCGCCATGGGCCGTGCGGATGAGATCGGTCGCCAGGCGCTGCAGCGCCTCGATGGCACGCGGCACGGGCCAGTCGCTCAGCACGCCGGTCTCGTTGCGGGCGATGCGGCGCGGCAGTTCCAGCCAGGTCTTGGCAGCAATGCCGTCTTCGGACCACTGCAGCGCCTGCTGCGGCCGGCCGCCACAGGCGTCGAGCAGCACGTCCGGCGAGGCCACGCCGCGCTCCGCCAGCCAGGCGAGCGCCTGCTCGCGCGGCGGCAGACCCAGCGGAACCGGCTGGCAGCGGCTGCGGATGGTCGGCAGAAGGCTCTCCGGCGCACTGCTGGCCAGCACGAAGCGCAGCAGCCCGGTGGGCTCCTCGAGCGTCTTGAGCAGCGCATTGGCCGCCACCGTGTTGAGGCTCTCGGCGGGGAACAGCACCACCACCTTCGCCCGGCCGCGTGCCGCCGTGACCTGGGCAAAGCCCAGCATGGCGCGCACGGCATCGACCTTGATCTCGCGGCTCGGCTTGCTCTTGCTTGCCTTGGCCTCGCCGTCCTTGGCGGGTCCGGCGTCGTCCGCATCCAGTCCCAGCGACTCGCGCAGGGCATCCGGCACCAGCAGCAGGAAGTCCGGGTGCGACCGGGACTGGAAGAGATGGCAGCTCACGCAGCGCCCGCAGGCCAGGCCCGTGGAGAGCGGGGCCTCGCACAGCCAGGACTGCGCCAGCGCCAGTGCCATCTCCAGCTGGCCGACGCCTTCGGGACCCTGCACCAGCAAGGCATGCGAGCGCGCCTGCTGCAGCGCGTGGGTCAGCGGCGCGGCGAGCCAGGGCAGCGGGAGCGCGCCGTCTTCCTTGATGCTCACCATCCGCGCTGCTCCAGGACGGCCACGATCTGGGCGGACACGCTGGCGACATCTCCGCTGGCATCGATGCGGGCGAAGCGCTGCGGCGCCGCGGTGGCACGGGCGGCGTAGCCGGCGCGCACGCGCTCAAAGAAATCGAGGTCCTGCTGCTCGAAGCGGTCGGCGTCACGGGCCGCGGCCCGGCGCGCGGCGGCCATGGCCGGCGGCAGGTCGAACCAGATCGTGAGGTCCGGCTGGCGGCCCTGCGTCACCCAGGATTCCAGCTGATCGAGCACCGCCAGCGGCAGGCCGTTGCCGCCGCCCTGGTAGGCGAAGCTGGCGTCCGTGAAGCGGTCGCTGACCACCGTGCGCCCGGCCGCCAGGGCCGGCTCGATGACCTGGCGCAGGTGGTCCCGGCGCCCGGCGAAGACCAGCAGCGCCTCGGTGAGCACGTCCATGCCCTCGTGCAGGACCAGCTCGCGCAGGCGCTCGGCCAGCGGCGTGCCGCCCGGCTCGCGGGTGTTGACGACCTCGGCACCCGCCGCGCGCAGCCGCGCACTGACGGCCGCGATGTGCGTGGACTTGCCCGCCCCGTCTATGCCCTCGAAGGAAATGAATCGACCGCTCACGCTGTGTGTGTCCTGGGGTTCGCGCCGTTGCCGGTGCCAAAGAGGAGCGCGGGCTCAGCGCCCGCGCTGGTATTGATTGACGGCGCGATTATGCGCGGCCAGGTCGTCCGAGAAGACGCTGCTGCCGTCGCCCCGCGCCACGAAGTACAGCGCCTTGCTCGGCGCCGGGTGCAGCGCCGCCTGCAGCGAGGCCACGCCGGGCATGGCGATCGGCGTGGGCGGCAGGCCGCCGCGGGTGTAGGTGTTGTAGGGGGTGTCCGCCAGCAGGTCGCGCTTGCGCAGATTGCCGTCGAAGGCCGCGCCGAGCCCGTAGATGACCGTCGGGTCCGTCTGCAGCGGCATGCCGATGCGCAGGCGGTTCACGAACACCGAGGCCACCATCGCGCGGTCGGCGGCGGCACCGGTCTCCTTCTCGACGATGGAGGCCAGGATCAGGGCCTCGTCCGCGCTCTTGAGAGGCAGCCCCGGCGCCCGGGCGGCCCAGGCGGCATCGAGCTTGCGCTGCATGGCCTGGGCGGCCCGCTTCAGCACGGTGAGGTCGCTCACGCCGCGACTGTAGGCATAGGTATCCGGGAAGAAGCGCCCCTCGGGCGAGGCGCCGGGCAGGCCGAGGCGGCTCATCACGGCGGCGTCGTCGACGTCCTGGAGGGTCTGCTTCAGCGCCGGGGCGCGCGCCAGCGCCGCGCGGAACTGCCGCCAGGTCCAGCCCTCGATGAGGCGGACCTGCTCCAGCACCTCTTCGCCGCGCACCATCTTGTCGAGCAGCCCGCGAGGCGTGATGCCCTGGTGGATCTCGTAGCTGCCCGCCCGGATCTGCCGCGCCTGACCGGACCATCGGAACCAGTGGTACAGGAGCCGGGCATCCTCCTGCACGCCGGCCAGCACCCAGGCACCGGCCACCTCCCGGGGCGAGGCCCCCGGCTCGATGGAGAGCTCCACCGTCGGTGCGGCCAGACTGAGCGGGCGCTGGAGCCACCACCAGGCGGCGCCGGCCAGGGCCAGAGCGGCGAGCAGGGCCAGCAGGACGAGGGTGCGCAGGAACTTGAACATGACCAGGGGTGGGCGAGGCAGGCTGGGAACGGAGGGACGAGCACGACGCGAGGAGAACGGAGACCCGGCACGTGCCGCCCCCGTCACGGCCCGTGCGCGCGGTCTCAACCTTGCTGCGCCCAGGGCCGGGCCGGGCAAATCATAATTCGCCCATGAGCCAAGCAACGCCCTCCCTCTCCCCGAACCCGCTTCCCGTGCCCGCCCTGCCCACCGACCTCCAGGGGGCCGTCCGTCTGGACGACTGGGGCGTGATGGCCGCCCGTGGTGAAGACGCCGCCAAGTTCCTCCACGGCCAGCTGACGCAAGACCTGGCCCTGCAGACGCCGCAGCAGGCGCGGCTGGCCGGCTACTGCTCCGCCAAGGGGCGGCTGTTGGCGACGATGGTGGCGTTCAAGCCGGCGGCGGACACCGTCCTGCTGGCCCTGCCGTCGGATGTGCTGCCGCCGACGCTCAAGCGCCTGTCGATGTTCGTGCTGCGCGCCAAGTGCAAGCTGGCAGACGCCGGCAGCGCCCAGCCCGAGGGCTGGGCAGTGTGGGGCCTCGCGGGTGCCGCGGCGCAGGCATGGCTGGGTGCCGAGGCGCCCGCGACCGCCTGGGCCGCGTCGGGCAAGTCCCTGCCGGACGGCCGCCTGGCCTGGATCACCCGCCTCCCCGACGCGGGCGCCCTGCCCCGCTACCTGATGCTGGCCCCGGCCGATGCCGCGGCACCTGCACTGCCCCTGCTCGATGCCGCCGACTGGGGCGCACTCGATGTCGCCTCGGGCCTCGCCTGGATCCGCAGTGCCACCGCCGAGCAGTTCGTGCCGCAGATGCTCAACCTCGAACTGCTGGGCGGCGTCAATTTCCAGAAGGGCTGCTATCCCGGCCAGGAGATCGTGGCCCGCAGCCAGTACCGCGGCACCATCAAGCGCCGCACCTTTGCCTTCGCCTGCGACGCGGTGGCCCAGCTCGGCCAGGAGGTCTTCCACAGCGAGGATCCTGAGCAGCCTGCCGGCCTGGTGGCGAGCGTGGCGGCCCAAGGCACGGGCAGCCTGCTGCTGGTCGAGACCAAGCTGGCGGCGCTGACCGCCGGCACGCTGCACCTGGGCGCGGCCCAGGGCCCCCTCCTGCGCCAGCAGGCCCTGCCCTACGAGATCTCGGAGCCCCAATGAGCGCCACCCCGCCTGGAATCGAGCGTTTCGTCTACTACCGCATCCACGAGTCGGACACCGTGGCCGCCCTGGCCGCCTACCGGGCGGCCGTGCCGGCCGGCAGTGTGCGCCTGATGCGTCGCCTGGATGCCGGCGCAGGTGCGCTGCAGACGTGGATGGAAGTGCACGCCGCCGAGACGGGGGCCCAGACCGAGCCGGCGCTCGCCGCGGCGCTCGCGGCCTACATCCAGGGGCCGCGGCACCTGGAGCAGTTCGTGCCCGTCTGACCCCGGGCGGGCCCGCGGGCCCGCCGCCGGCCTCACAGGCTGCGGACCATCTCCACGTGCTGGATGCCGGCCTCCTCGAAGACCGGGCCGCGCTGCTGGAAGCCGGCGCGCATGTAGAAGCTCGCCGCCGAGAGCTGCGCGTGCAGCAGCACCTCCCGATCCCCCCGCGCGCGCGCCGCCTGCATCAGCGCCTCCAGCACCTCGCGGCCGATGCGCGCCCCGCGCATGCTGCGCATCACGGCCATGCGCCCGATCTTGGCGACACCCGGCACATGCTCGAGCAGGCGGCCGGTCGCCAGCGGCACGCCCAGGCGGTTGTAGGCCACGGCATGCACGCAGGAGGCGTCCGCCGCGTCCCACTCCATGTCCGCCGGGATCTTCTGCTCCTGCACGAAGACAGCCTGACGGATGGCGCCGGCATGGGCGCCCAGCGCCCCCCAGTCGCCCACCTGCACCGTGACCATGGGCTCGGCCGCCTCGAAGCCCAGCAGCGTCTGGCGCAGCGCCGGCGGCACGGGCAGCGGGCGCTGATGCTCGGCACCGGCGAACACATAGACCAGCTCGCCGTGCACCAGCAGCTCATCGCCCCGGAACACGGCGCACTGCACGGTGATGGATGTGGTGCCGACCTTGGCGCAGCGCACGCCGATGTCCAGCAGGTCGTCGTAGTGGGCCGAGCCGAGGTACTCGACGGTGGACTTGCGCACGAAGAGGTCGCCCCCCAGCGACGTCATGGTGTCGGCATAGGGCAGCGCCAAGGCGCGCCAGTACGCGCCGACGGCGGTGTCGAAGTAGCCCAGGTAGTGCGCGTTGAAGACGATCTGCTGGGCGTCGATCTCGGCCCAGCGCACACGCAGGCGCTCGAGGCAGCGGAATTCCTGACGGGTCATGCTCATGGCTTCAAGGCCTCCTTGAGGGCAGCGGCGCAGGCATCCAGGGCCTGCAGGGCTTCGGGAATGGTGCGCCCCATCTTGATGAAGTCGTGGGTGACGCCGCGGAAGAGCTCGAGCTGCACCGGCACACCCTGGCTGCGCAGCAGGTCGCCGTAGGCCAGGCCTTCGTCGACCAGCGGATCGCACTCGGCCAGGATCAGCGCGGCGGGTGCCACCTCCGCGTGGTCCGGCGCCAGCAGCGGCGCGAAGCGCCAGTCCCGGCGGTGGTGGTGCTCGATGTAGTGGTCGAAGAACCACTGGATGGACGAGGCATCGAGCAGGAAGCCCTGCGCGAAGAGCTTGTGCGAGGGGGTGTCCGCGTGGGCCGTGGTGCCGGGCGTGATCAGGAGCTGCAGCGCCAGGGGCTGGCCAAGGTCGCGCGCGTGCAGCGCGCAGACGGCGGCGAGCGTGCCGCCGGCGCTGTCGCCACCGACGGCGAGCCGGCTCCCGTCGAGGCCGAGGGCCTCGGCCGCACCCGGCAGCCACTTCATCACGGCCCAGCAGTCATCGACCGCGGCGGGGAAACGGTGCTCGGGGGCCAGGCGGTAGTCCAGCGCGATCACGGCGCAGCCACTGCGCAGGGCCAGCTGGCGGCACAGGCTGTCGTGCGTCTCCAGACTGCCGATGGTGAATCCGCCGCCATGGAAGTACAGCAGCACGGGCAGGCGCTCGTCGCTGGCGGCATAGAGCCGAGCCTGCAGCGGGCCTTCGGCGCCGGGGACGGTGAAGGTCTCGACGCGCGGGAGCGGGGCCCGCGGCAGATCCAGGATCTCCGCCCCCATCAGGTAGCCGATGCGCGCCTGCCGGGGCGTCAGGCTGTGGAAGGCCGGGCGGTTGGCGCGATGGATGCGTTCCAGCACCGCGGCCATGCGCGGTGTCAACAAGGTGCTACTCAAAAGGGACTCCAGGACGTAGGCTGCAGCGCATCGCGTGCCGGCCAGGGCTGCGCATTTTCGCAGACCCGTCCCGGCCCGCCCACGACACCGCACCACTGGACCGGAAAGGGCATCCCATGGCATTGATCCGCTTCGTCAACCCCGTGTATCTCGAGGCCGGCGCGCGATTGCGCCTCGCTGAGGAAGCCCGGGCGCTGGGCTGGCGCAAGCCGCTGATCGTGACGGATGCGGGCGTGCGGGCCGCGGGGGTGCTGGATCGCGCGCTGGAAGGCCTGGAAGGCTGGCCGCTGGCGATCTTCGACGGCACGCCCGGCAATCCCACGGAGGCTGCCGTGCGGGCGGCCTGGCAATGCTGGCAGGACGCGGGCTGCGACGGACTCATCGCCATCGGCGGAGGCTCCAGCATCGACCTGGCCAAGGGCCTGGCGCTGATGGCCACGCATGACGGCCCGCTGCAGCACTACGCCACCATCGAGGGCGGTAGCGCCCGCATCGGTCCGCAGGCCTTGCCGATCATTGCCGTGCCCACGACCGCCGGCACCGGGAGCGAGGTGGCCCGGGGCAGCCTGCTGATCACGGACGACGGGCGCAAGCTGGGCTTCCACTCCTGGCACCTGCTGCCGCGAGTGGCCCTGTGCGACCCAGAGCTCACACAGGCGCTGCCGGCCGGGCTCACCGCGGCGACGGGCATGGACGCCCTCGCCCACTGCCTGGAGACCTTCATGTCGGCCGCCTTCAATCCGGTGGCCGACGGCATCGCGCTGGAGGGCCTGCGGCGCGGATGGGGCGCCATCGAACGCGCGGTGCATCAGGGCGAGGACCTGGACGCCCGCCTGCAGATGATGTGCGCCAGCAGCATGGGGGCCATGGCCTTCCAGAAGGGGCTGGGCTGCGTGCATTCGTTGAGCCACGCAATCGGCGGGCTGCATCCGCGGGCGCATCACGGGACGCTCAATGCCGTCTTTCTGCCGGCGGTGCTGCGATTCAACGCCCCGCATGCGTCCATGCAGGCCGAGGACAAGCTGGCTCGCCTGGCGCAGGCGATGGGTGTGACCGATGCCGCGCCTGAGGCGCTGGCAGAAGCCCTGCGCCAGCGGACGCAAGACCTGGCCCTCCCCACACGCCTGTCCGAGATGGGACTGGATCTGTCCGATGCCGACCTCATCATCGAGCGGGCGATGAAGGATCACTGCCATGGGACGAATCCACGGGTGGCGAGCGCAGCGGACTACGAGGCGCTGCTGAAGGCATGCGCTTGAGTGGTCGGACCAGCGAGGAGCAACTTCAACAGGAGCCCCGAACAAGAGGCGGCGAGCGACCACCGAGCGCCCGCCGGGAGGCGGGTGAGCTCGATGGCACCGTGTCCTCCCTCCCGCTTCGCGGTCCTCCCCTGTGGCCTGCGGCATCGCCCCCCGCCGCCCGGCTCCACCACTGCTGAGCTCGTGCCAATCGAAGGGACCCCATCGCACCGCGGGGCAAGTAGAAAGGCCTGACCCCTTGCGGGGTCAGGCCTTGCCTTTGGGCCCGTCCGGCGCCCGGGCTCGAGCCGGGCAGCCAGCGGATTCGGCGGATCAGCCGTGCTTCTTGTCGAAGAACTGCTCGTCTTCCGTCGAGCCCTTCAGCGCCGCGGTGGAGGCATCGGCTTCGATGGTCGTGGTCACGGCGTCGAAGTAGCCGGTGCCGACCTCACGCTGATGCTTGACGGCCGTGAAGCCACGGTCGGCAGCGGCGAATTCCTTCTCCTGCAGCTCGACGAAGGCGCTCATGTTGTTGCGAGCGTAGCCGTAGGCTAGGTCGAACATCGAGTAGTTCAGGCTGTGGAAGCCGGCCAGCGTGATGAACTGGAACTTGTAGCCCATGGCGCCCAGCTCGCGCTGGAACTTGGCGATGGTGGCGTCGTCCAGGTTCTTCTTCCAGTTGAAGGACGGCGAGCAGTTGTAGGCCAGCAGCTTGCCGGGGAACTTGGCATGGATGGCGTCGGCGAAGGCCTTGGCGAAGGCCAGGTCGGGCTTGCCGGTCTCGCACCAGATCATGTCGGCATAGGGCGCGTAGGCCAGACCGCGGCTGATGGCCTGGTCCAGACCGTTGCGGGTGCGGAAGAAGCCTTCCACGGTGCGCTCGCCGGTGCAGAAGGGCTTGTCGTTGTCGTCCACGTCGGTGGTGACCAGGTCACCGGCTTCGGCGTCGGTACGGGCCAGCAGCACGGTCGGGGTGCCCATGACGTCCGCCGCCAGACGGGCGGCGACGAGCTTGGCCACGGCCTCGCGGGTCGGGACCAGCACCTTGCCACCCATGTGGCCGCACTTCTTGGCAGCGGCCAGCTGGTCTTCGAAGTGAACGCCGGCGGCACCCGCCTCGATCATGGACTTCATCAGTTCGAAGGCGTTCAGCACGCCGCCGAAGCCGGCTTCCGCGTCGGCCACGATGGGGGCGAAGAAGTCAGTGTCGTCCTTGCCCTCGCTCCACTGGATCTCGTCAGCGCGCTTGAAGGTGGCATTGATGCGCTTGACGACCTTCGGCACGGAGTCGACGGAGTACAGCGACTGGTCGGGATACATCTCGCCATTGCTGTTGGCGTCGCCGGCCACCTGCCAGCCGGACAGGTAGATGGCCTTGAGGCCGGCCTTGACCTGCTGCATCGCCTGGTTGCCGGTCAGGGCCCCCAGCGCATTGATGAAGGGCTCGGTGTTGACCAGGTTCCACAGCTTCTCGGCACCGCGCTGGGCCAGGGTGTGCTCGATCTTGAGCGAGCCACGCAGGCGAACGACGTCGGCGGCGGTGTAACCGCGCTTGATGCCCTTCCAACGGGGGTTCTCGGCCCAGTCCTTCTCGAGGGCGGCGATTTGCTGTTCACGGGTCAGAGTCGTCATGCTTAGCTCCTGGTGGATGTGAAACGAAGAACTCGTTGGACTCAAATCTAGACCTTCGCCAAGCGTTTGTGGGGACTTATGTCTTATATAAGACTAAAAATCTTTTCATTAAGAATCAATGACTTAGCGTTTGAATTCCATATTGCAAAATGATTTTTGCCATGATGAGAAATCTTGCTGCATTGCAGCAGCGTGGCATTTTGCGATCTGAAATGCCAATTGCGCATCGTGAAAAATGAGGGCCAGGGCCGGCAGCGCATCGCCTGCCGTTTCGCAGTGCGAGAGCCAGGCTCGTCCACGGCCGCATTCCCGCCGATTCGGTGGCCTCTGATGGCGAAGAGATTTCTCGATGTGGAATTTTCGTGCGCCCAATGAAAAACCCCCAGGCCTGGCGGCGTGGGGGTTCCGGGCGGGCGTCCGGCGCGTGAGGCGCCGGATGGCCGATCAGAGCTTCTGTGCCTGCATGAAGTCGTCGAAGCCGGCCTCGGCGAAGCGGAACCACAGGTTCTGGTCGCGGCGGAAGGCGGCCATGTCTTCGTAGACCTTCTTCCAGTTCGGATTCTTGGCGGACAGCTCGCTGTAGATGGCCATCGATTCCTTGAAGGCCAGGTCCATCACGTCACGCGGGAACTTGAACAGCTTGGTGCCCGAGCCCACCAGGCTCTTGAGCGCCTGCGGGTTCTTGGCGTCGTACTTGGCCTGCATGTCGATGTGGGCCTGCGCGGCGGCGCATTCCACGATGGCCTTGTACTCGGAACTCAGCCCGTCGTAGGCCTTGGTGTTGATGTAGAAGTCCAGCTGCGGGCCGCCTTCCCACCAGCCGGGGTAGTAATAGTTCGGGGCGACCTTGTTGAAGCCCAGCTTCTGGTCGTCATAGGGGCCGACCCATTCCGCCGCATCGATGGTGCCCTTTTCCAGCGCGGAATAGATTTCACCGCCCGGGATGTTCTGCGGCACGCCGCCCATGCGCTCGAGCACACGGCCGGCAAAACCGCCGATGCGCATCTTCATGCCCTTGATGTCCGCCACGGACTTGATTTCCTTGCGATACCAGCCGCCCATTTGCGCACCGGTATTGCCGCCGAGGAAATTGATGATGTTGTAGTTGCGGTAGAACTCGCGCATCAGCTTCAGGCCGTTGCCTTCCACCATCCACGCCGACATCTGGCGGCTGTTCAGGCCGAAGGGCACGGCGCAGCCCAGCGCAAAGGTCTCGTCCTTGCCGAAGAAGTAGTACGGCGCCGTGTGGGCCATCTCGACGGTGCCGTTCTGCACGCCGTCCACCACGCCGAACGGGGGCATCAGCTCGCCACCGGCATGCACCGAGACCTGGAACTTGCCGCCGGTCATTTCCGAGACCTTCTTCGCGAAGACATCGGCCGCACCGAAGATGGTGTCCAGGGACTTGGGGAAGCTGGATGCCAGGCGCCAGCGGATATTCGCTTGCGCGTGCACGATGGCCGGTGCCGAAGCGGCCGCCAGAACACCCGCCAGGCCAGCCTGCTTCACGAAGGAACGACGTTCCATACACGACTCCTAGAAATGGGATCAAACACAGGGGAAAAACCGAGGTCGAAAATGATTCTAGGAGTGCCCCTCCAGGGTGCTGACAGGTACAAACCCGTGAAAGGGCGCACGAAATCGTGCATCCCCCGCCCAGTCTGAAAACTGGCTGAAACGAGGCTTTCACGAAGCTGAGATGACGCTGAAGATTCGCAGCGAATGTGGCGCAAACCCGCGCTGCGGCATCTCCAAATGCCGACGGCCCGCGTCGAGCGGGCCGTCAGGTGGTGAGTATGGCAAGCCGCTCAGGCGCCGGCGAGCTTCATGCGCGAGATGAGCACCGAGCCCACGCTCTTGCTGCCGAGTGTGTAGACGTCGTTGCCGATGCCCAGGATGTCCTGGAACATCTGCCGCATATTGCCGGCGATGGTCACCTCATGGACCGGGAACGCGATCTCGCCGTTCTCGACCCAGTAGCCGCTCGCCCCGCGCGAATAGTCGCCGGTGACGTAGTTGACGCCCTGCCCCATCAGTTCGGTCACGAAAAGGCCGGTGCCCAGTCGGCGCAGCATGGTCGGGAGGTCATCCCCCGGCGCCGTGAGACGGCTGCTCATGTGCAGGTTGTGCGAGCCGCCGGCATGGCCGGTGGTGCGCAGGCCCAGCTTGCGGGCCGAGTAGGTCGAGAGGAAGTAGCCCTGCAGCACGCCGGCCTCCACGACGCTGCGCGGGCGCGTGGTCACGCCTTCGTCGTCGAAGGGCGTGCTGCCCTTGCCCTTGAGCTCGTGCGGGTCCTCGCGCACATCGATGTGCGAGGCCAGCACCGGCGTGCCCAGGCTGTCCAGCAGGAAGCTGGCCTTGCGGTAGAGCGCGCCGCCGCTGGTGGCCTGCACCAGTGCGCCCAGCAGCCCCGCGGCCACCGTCGACTCGAACAGCACCGGCACCTCGGCCGTCTTCACGCGGCGAGCCTTCAGGCGCGAGAGCGCGCGCTCGGCGGCATAGCGGCCGATGGCTTCCGGCGAGGCCAGATCCTCGGCGGCACGCATCGAGCTGTACCAGGCATCGCGCTGCATGCCCGCCCCCCGGCCGGCGATGGGCGCCACCGACAGCGTGTGGCGGGAGCTGGCATAGCCGCCCATGAAGCCGCGCGTGTTGCCGGCGATGAAGTGCGACTGCTGGGCGGACACGGCCGCGCCCTCGGAATTGGTGATGCGGCGGTCCGTCTCGAAGGTGGCGGCTTCGCAGCGCAGCGCCAGCCGGGCGGCGGTCTCGGCATCGAGATCCCAGGGATGGAACAGGTCCAGCTCCGGGCGCTGGCTGGCGTCCAGGGCGAGGTCGTCCTCGTCCGGCAGCCCGGCAAAGGCGTCCTCGGCGGTGAAGCGGGCGATGTCGAAGGCGGCGCGGACCGTGTCCTTGAGCGCCTTCGGGGAGAAGTCTGAGGTGCTGGCGTTGCCGCGGCGCTGGCCGACGTACACCGAGATGCCCAGCGTCTTGTCCCGGTTGCGCTCGACGTTCTCGAGCTCGCCCTGGCGGACCGAGACCGACAGGCCGCAGCCCTCGGACACCTCGGCGCCGGCGTCGCTCGCGCCCAGGCGGCGGGCCTCGTTCAAGGCGTCTTCCACCAACTGGCGGAACTGATCCTGGCTGTAGGCGAAACCGTGCACGGCATGGGCGCTGGAGTCGGAGGTCTTGGCGTGGGTGTTGGACATGGGCAGGGATGAGGTCAAACCGGCATGCAGCCAGGGTGGGCGACTATCATACGAGGCTTGGCGCCCCGGCCGCCGCATCCTGGCGGACACGGGCGACGCCCCTGCCGTATCGAGCCCCCATGCACCATTCCTACGACGACACCGGCGCTGACGACGACTTCAGCCGCCCCAGCAAGACCCAGCTCAAGCGCGACATGCACGACCTGCAGTCGCTGGGCGAGGACCTGCTGACGCTGCCCGCCAGCCGCCTCGAGCCGCTCCAGCTGCCCGAAATCCTGCTCGACGCCATCAAGGCCGCCAAGAAGATCACCAACTTCGAGGGCCGCCGCCGGCAGATGCAGTACCTCGGCAAGCTGATGCGCAAGATCGACGCCGAGCCGGTGCGCCAGGCCGTGGCCGACTTCAAGCTGGGCCGGGCGCAGGACAGCCTCACCCTGCACGAGAGCGAGGCCTGGCGCGAGCGCCTGCTGGCGCAGGACGACGCGTTGCAGGACTTCATGGCCCGCCACCCGGGCGTGGACGTGCAACAGCTGCGCAGCCTCGTGCGCGCCGCGCGCAAGGATGCCTCGGCCGCCCCGGAGCAGCGCAGCGGCCGCGCCTTCCGCGAGCTGTTCCAGTTCATCAAGGCCGAGGCCAAGCGCGTGGCGCAGGACGCCTCGGACGACGTGCTGGAAGGCGACGGCGATGAGTGAGGCCGTGGCCACGGGCTTCGAGCCGGTCCGCATCGGCATCGTGTCCGTCTCCGATCGCGCCTCGACCGGCGTGTACGAAGACAAGGGCCTGCCCGCGCTGAAGGACTGGCTGGGCGCCGCCCTGCTCAACCCGCTGCATTTCGAGGCCCGCCTCATCCCGGACGAGCGCCCGCTGATTGCAGCCACGCTGCGCGAGCTGGTCGATGACGCACGCTGCGATCTCGTGCTCACCACCGGCGGCACGGGCCCCGCCCCGCGCGACGTCACGCCGGATGCCACACGGGACATCGCGGACCGCGAGATGCCCGGCTTCGGTGAGCAGATGCGCCAGATCTCGCTGCGATTCGTGCCGACGGCACTCCTGTCGCGCCAGACCGCGGTGATCCGCGGCAAGGCGTTGATCCTGAACCTGCCCGGCCAGCCCAAGAGCATCGCCGAAACGCTGGAGGGCCTGCGCTCGCCCGAGGGCGAGGTGCTGGTCAGCGGCATCTTCGCGGCCGTTCCGTACTGCATCGACCTCATCGGCGGCCCCTACCTGGAGACCCGGGACGAACGCATCAAGGCTTTCCGTCCCAAGAGCGCGATACGCCCCCGCCCGACGGCCTGAGCACCGCGATCCTCCATGACAAAGGGCGCCTGAGGCGCCCTTTGTGCTTGGCTGCCGCGGCCGGCTACTTCACCAGCTTGCTCAGCGAGGCGGCGTCGAAGCACTCGTCCTGCTGGGCATCCTGGGGCACGCAGTCGCTGCGTTGCGACTCGGACAGCTTGGCGATGGCCTGCCACAGCAGCGCGATCTGGTGCTCGTGGCCGGCGGCGTTGTCGATCAACCCCTTCATGGCCTGCGCCACCGGGTCGTCGCCCTGCGTCAGGCCATAGGCCGAGAACCCCATGCGTGCCGCGGCGGCTTCGCGCTCGGCATCCGCCTGCGCCTCGATGACGCGCGCCGGGTTGCCGACCGCCGTCGCGCCGGCCGGCACGGGCTTGGTCACCACGGCGCCCGAGCCGATGCGTGCGCCGGCGCCGACGGTGAAGCCACCGAGCACGCAGGCGTTCGCCCCGACGATCACGCCAGGCTCCAGCGTCGGGTGCCGCTTGGCGCCCTTGATGAGCGAGGTGCCGCCAAGCGTCACGCCCTGGTAGATGGTGCAGCCCTCGCCGATCTCGGCCATCTCGCCGATGACGATGCCCATGCCGTGGTCGATGAACACGCGGCGCGAGATCTTCGCGCCGGGGTGGATCTCGATGCCGGTCAGGAAGCGCGAGAGGTGCGAGATGAAGCGCCCGAGCCACTTGAGCCCGTGGGTCCAGCACCAGTGCGCGCGGCGGTGCATCACGAGGGCATGCAGGCCGGGATAGCAGGTCAGCACCTCCCAGCTGCTGCGCGCGGCCGGGTCGCGCTCGAGGATCAGCTGGATGTCTTCACGCAGGCGCTTGAACATGGTGATGGGGCCGGGGTGTCAGGGACAAGGGAGCGCCAGTGTAGCGGCGAGGTGCCGCGCGGGTGGGCGTGGGGGCTTGGCAAAAGCATCAGTCCTCGCGGGCCTCCGGACGAGACGCGCCCCCCTCCCCCGGGCCCTGCAGACGCAGCATGCTGCGGGCCATGCCGCGCAGGATGTGAACCTCCTCCTGGGTGAGCTGCGCGCGGTTGAAGAGCTGGTTGAGCCGCGGCATCAGCTTCTTCGGGGCCGCGGGGTCCAGGTAGCCGATGTGCTCGAGCGCTTCCTGCAGGTGCGCCAGCAGCCCCTGCACCGCCCGGCCGTCGGCCAGCTGCGGATCCGCCGTGCGGGACGCGACCTCGAAGCCGCCCAGCGCCTGCCGCCATTCGTAGGCCAGCAGCTGCACGGCCTGCGAGAGGTTCAGCGAGCCGTACTCGGGATGCGTGGGGATCGAGAGCACGGCGTGGCAGCGGTAGACGTCCTCATTGCTCATGCCGTAGCGCTCGGAACCGAAGACGAGGCCCAGCTTGTGCCCCGACGTCGCCAGCTCGGCGAACAGCGGTCGCGGCGCGGAGGTGGGCGGGCCGAAGTCCCGCGGCGTCATGGCGGTCGCGCAGGCATAGGTGACGCCGTCCAGCGCCTCCTCCAGCGTCTCGACGATGCGGGCACGCGCGAGGATGTCCGCGGCGCCGCTGGCCATGGCAATGGTGTCCTCCTGGCTCAGCACATCAGGGAATCGCGGGCGCACCAGCACCAGCTCGGTGAAGCCCATCACCTTCATCGCCCGGGCGGCAGCCCCGACGTTGCCGGGGTGGCTGGTCTGAATCAGGACAAATCGTGTGGATTCCACGCTGGCGGACATGGGGTTCTCGGCTAAAATGGCCGATTATCCGCGCCGTGGAGGCCGTCTGGAGTGCGTCGAAAGACCCCGTCCAGCCCGCCGGTCCCCTGGACCCTCACGCAGCGCCCGCTCTTTTCCTTCGCCAGTCCACCTCTTTCGTTTGCAGGTTCACGCATGACGCAAGCTTCTCTCCATCCCATGCTCAACGTCGCCATCAAGGCGGCCCGTGCAGCGGGATCCATCATCAACCGCGCCTCCCTGGACCTCGACATCCTCAAAATCAACAGCAAGTCGCCCAACGACTTCGTGACCGAGGTGGACCAGGCTGCCGAGCAGCTCATCATCGAGACGCTGCTGCAGGCCTATCCCGATCACGGCATCCTCGCCGAAGAATCGGGCCGTGAGCACGGCAACAAGACCTCCGAATTCCAGTGGATCATCGACCCGCTCGATGGCACCACCAACTTCATCCACGGCTTCCCCGTGTATGCGGTCTCCATCGCCCTGGCCCACCGCGGCGTGGTCCAGCAGGCCGTGGTCTACGACCCCACCCGCAACGATCTCTTCTACGCCACCAAGGGCCGCGGTGCCTACCTGAACGATCGCCGCCTGCGCGTGTCTCGCCGCACCCGCATGAGCGATGCGCTCATCGGCACGGGCTTCCCCTTCCGCCGGGGTGACAACTTCAAGCGCTACCTGAAGATGTTCGAGGCCGTGATGCAGGAATGTGCCGGCCTGCGCCGCCCGGGCGCCGCGGCGCTGGACCTCTGCTACGTGGCTGCCGGCTATTACGACGCCTTCTTCGAGACCGGCCTGCATCCCTGGGACGTGGCCGCAGGCTCGCTGATCATTGCCGAGGCCGGTGGCCTGGTGGGCAACTTCACGGGCGAGGCGGACTTCCTGCACCAGCGCGAGATCGTGGCGGGCAACCCCCGCATCTACGGCCAGCTGGTCCAGATCCTGGCGCCCTACACCCGCGTCATCAAGCAGGAAGACCTCGACGAGGACGGCAAGCCGGCCGACGACGCCAGCGCGGCCGTCGCCAAGAAGGTCGCCGCTGCGCCTGCCGAGCGCAAGCGCGGCCCGGTGCGCATCAAGAAGACCGACAAGGGCGACGACGCCCCGGTCTGAGGCCGATCACGGTTGCCGGCGCCAACCCAGGTGCCGTCCGCCTCACGAGGCGCCCGCGATGCAGCATCCGGGCGCCTTTTTCATGGGCACAGGCACGTGTCGCTTCGGCGTTGGCCAGGACGTGCTCAGCGCCAGGTGCCGGCCACCGAGGTGCCCTGCAGCATTGCTTGCGGGGACTCCGCGGACGCCCGCTCGCGCAGGCGCTGAAGATCCTCCAGGGTGTCGATGCTCTCGAGCACGGCAGGATCCGGCACCTCCACGCCCACGGCGGGGTAGCGCGCCACCAGGCGCCGCGCGCCCTCGTCGCCCTGCAGGCCCACAAGGTCGGAGTACAGCTCCGCCGAGAAGGCCAGCGGCTGGCCGCTGCGACCCCGGTGCTGGGCAAAGGCCACGGCCTGCTCGCCGAGCCCTTCGGCCACCGCGCGCAGCGTGTCGGGCATGACGCCGGGCATGTCTCCCGGCATCAGCACCCATCCAGGCGCATCCCCCGTGGCAGACACGCCCGCCGCGATGCTGTGCCCCATGCCGACTGGCAAGACCTGACCCTGCACACCCCGCTCGGGCAGCAGCACCAGCTGGTCGAGGCGCGAGACCAGGCACTGGACCTGATCCTTCATCGCCTGGGTCGTGACGATCACCCACGGCAGGCCCGAGGCCCGGACCTGGGCGACCGTGCGCTGAAGCACGGTCTCGCCCGCACGCAGTTCCTGGTGCAGCTTGTGTCCGGGGCCCTTGTAGCGGCTGCCCTGGCCAGCGGCCAGCACGACGACAACAGGCCGTCGTTCATCCATTCGAATCACCTTTTTATGTCGCCGCCTGTTCAGCGGCTGTTGCCCTGCAGCATGCCTGCACGCCAGGGGGCTCCCCATAGGGGGCTTCACTTAAGGAGTTCCCGCCTGAGTGATACTCCCGGTATGAACAAGCTTTCCGATCTGCGCAAGAGCTACGAGCTGGCCGAGCTGGACGAATCCGGGGCCGCCGGCGAGCCGCTCCTTCAGTTCCGCCAGTGGCTGGACGAGGCCCTGAAAGCCGAGGTTCCCGAGCCCAACGCGATGACCGTGGCCACCGTCGGCGAAGACGGCCGCCCCTCCACGCGCATCGTGCTCATCAAGGGCCTCGACGAGCGCGGCATCGTCTGGTTCACCAACTACGAGAGCCGCAAGGGTCAGGAGCTCGCGGTCCATCCCTTCGCCGCCCTGCAGTTCCACTGGGTGGAGCTGGAGCGGGTGGTGCGCATCGAGGGGCGCGTCGAGAAGGTCAGCGCCGAGGAGTCGGATGCCTACTTCCACTCGCGGCCGCTTGACTCGCGCCTGGGCGCCTGGGCGTCCCCGCAAAGCCAGGTGATCAGCTCCCGGGCCGTGCTGGTGGCCAATGCGGCCAAGGCCGCCGCCCAGCATGGCCTGAAGCCCGAGCGCCCGCCGCACTGGGGCGGCTACCGCCTCGTGCCCGAGCGCTGGGAGTTCTGGCAGGGCCGCCGCTCGCGCCTGCACGACCGCATCCGCTACCGCCTCGAGGGCGGTGCTTGGGTGCGGGAGCGCCTGGCACCCTGAGCAGCCGGCGAGTGCCGCCCGCGCTGCCCCCGGCGCCCGGCTCCGTCCTCGATCAGAAGCGCAGCTGCACACCCGTCGACAGACTGCGCCCCGGCAACGGCGCCCAGTCCCGGATCGTGGGCATGCTGGCGGCCCGGTAGGCCAGCGTGTTGCCGAGGTTGTCGAGCTTGAGGTACCACAGCGCGTCCATCTGCTCCCAGCGGAACTGACGATTCAAGGCCAGCTTGGCCACCGTGTAGCCCGGCGTCGCGCGGTCCTCCGACGGTACACGCGCCTGGGTCGCGGCCTGCTGGATCTCCAGCCGCCATCCCCAGGGGCCGCCCTGCCCCTCGAGGCTCAGCGTGGTCCGCCGCGGCGCAATGCGCGGCAGCGGCTCGCCATGGCTCAGGTCGTCGCCGCGGACCCAGTCCATCTGCAAGCCAACCTGCCAGTGCCAGCCCCCCAGCGTGCCGGGGAGCCAGCGCATCTCCAGGTCCTGCTGCACGTTCAGCTCCAGCCCCTGCAGGCGGGCGCCCACGGCCTGGTACGCGTAGACCGGCAGCCGCTCGGCGCCCTCACCGGGCACGGTCGCCCCCGTCGCCCGCAGCGCGATGTAGTCCTTGAAGCGCGTGCGGTAGGCGTTGAGCTCGATGCTTCCGGCCCGGTGCTTCCAGTGCAGGCCGAGGTCCAGGCCGCTGGCATGCTCCAGGCCGAGCGTCGCGTCCCCCTGCTCGAAGGCGCCCGTCGCCACGTGCACGCCCTTGGCGAAGAGCTCGCCGGCGGACGGCGCCCGCTCGGAGTGGTTGACGTTCAAGCTGAGCCCGAGGTCGGCCACCGGATGCCAGGTCACGCTTGCAGAGCCGCTCTTCGGCGAGAAGCGCCGTTCCAGGCCTTCGCCAAAGCGCGGTTCCTCGGCATCCACGGCGTCACCGTCCGAGCGGACGCGCACCTGGTCCCGCCGCGCACCCAGGCCCAGCTGCCATGGCCCGTCGCTCCACTGCTCCAGGATGAAGAGACCTTGCGCCCGGCTGCGGTTGCCTGGCATCAGCGCTTCCTCGCCCTGCACCTCGAAGCGGCTGTTCTCCAGCTGCCAACCCAGCACCCCGCGCGCACCGGCCAGCGGCGCATGCTCCGCCTGCACGCGCAGCTCCGATCCGTGCTGCGAGAAGCGTGTGCCCAGCGAACCATCGCCCTCGATCTCGTCGTGCTGGTAGCGGGCGCGGCTGAACTGCCACTGGACCTTGCGCAGGAAGCCCGACTGCCAGCGCTGCTCGCCGGCGCCCGCCACGCGCTGGCGCTGCATGGCGATCTTCACGTCGGGCTCCACGGTGACGCCGTAGTCGTTGCGATAGTCATCGAAGCTCAGGCCGGCGTAGCCGTCCTGGCCCACCCAGGCTCCGCCCAGGGCGGCACTGCGCGCCGCGCTGGCGGAGTTGCGCACGCGGTCCTGCCGGAGGCCGTCCGGCGAGGTGAAGGCCGGTGTCTTCTGGTCATCCGCCAGGCGGCGGGAGACGTCGGCATGCCAGGCCCAGGGCCCCTGCCCGCCATCCAGCACCGCCGCCACGGCGCGCTCGCCGGACGCGCCGCCCAAACGCAGGTCCACCGCGCCGGACAAACCCTGCGCGCGGCTGCGAGGGATGCGGTTGTCGATGGTGTTCACCACGCCGCCGATGGCATTGCCGCCATACAGCAGGGCTGCCGCCCCGCGCAGCACCTCGACCCGGTCGACCACCAGCGGATCGACTGGCACGGCATGGTCATAGCTCAGGCTGGACACATCGAGCGAGGCGCCGGCGTTGTTGAGCATGCGCACCCGTTCGCCATCCAGCCCCCGGATGGTGGGCCGGCTGGCGTTGGGACCGAAGGAGGTGGCCGCCACGCCGGGCAGGCCTTCGACCGTCTCGCCGAGGCTGGCGCCACGACGCAGCAGCAGCGCATCGCCGGACAGCGACTGCCCCGGCTGAGCCAGTTCCTTGTTGCCCAGCGGATTGCCGGTGACCTGCACGGTGTCCAGGGTCTGGCGGTCCGCCGTGCTGCCCTCGGCATGGGCCAGCGCGGCTGCCATCAGGCTCAGGACGAGCACCGTGGGCCGCAGGGTCAGCGGCCGGCTCAGGGTGGACAGATTCACCGAAGCGATGGCGGAGTGAGCCGCGCGCAGCGCGGCGTGAAGAGAGCGTTCTTGCATGGTGCATGGGCCGTCAGTGAACGGCCGCCTGATGTGGCGGGCTTGATCAAGCCTCGCCGGATCCGAGAGGAGGGTGGCACGCGATGGCACCCCGACCTGGCCGTTCAACGGCGGCCAGGCGTCATCAGCCCCAAGGCGTGGGGCGGGATCTCAGGCCAGAACGGGCGGGCCTCGCGCACAGGCGCAAGGCCTGGGCAAGGCCGCAGAAGCCGCCGCAGGCGCCCCGGGGCACTCAACGACGCGCGACAGCAGGGCATGGGGGTGGTCAGGCGCACCCGCCTGGTCGGCCTGGGCCAGGTGGTCGAACAGCTGGCAGTCCGCCGACCCGATCGCATGGCCCCAGCCATCGGTGGCCGTTGCCTCGGCGGGCATCGCCCCGGCCAGCACAGCGGACGCGGCGAGCCGGGCTCCCTGGTGCGCAATGCGGTGCCCCTGGCCCAGCCCCTGGGCCAGCAGCAGGCACAAGGCCAGCCAGACGTGGAGAGGCCAGCCTCCCCAGCGCTGGCGGTCGGGACGGGCAGCGCGATGCACGCGCGACGCGCTCATCGCTTGCGCTCCTGGCCCGGGCCCTGGCCGCGGTCCCGGACCGCGCCGGTCAGGGCCTCGCCCCAGGCCATCGGCGCTCGACCGCACCCAGCACCGCCTGCCGGCCGACGCGCGCCGGCCCAACCCTGGTGTGCCAGGGCTGCCAGAGAAGCACAGCGGTGGATGCAGACGGAAGACACGATCACGGCGTCGGTAGTGAAGGTCAGGTGCACGGCCTTGCCAAGGCAGCCAGGCGCAGCGGCATTGTGCACGCCAGGCTCCCCCGTGCCATCAGGCATGCCCCGTAGCCTGGAGGATGCGCGGGGCTCATTCCCCCGGCTGAAGCAGGCGCGAGACCTGCAGACGCCAGGCGCACCAGGCCGGCCAAGCCGCGCCGGCCAGGGCGAGCAGCAAGCCGAGCACCGCCAGCCGCCCTCCGAAGACCATCATTCGGCCCTGGGTGCCCAGCCAATGCAGCTGCTCTGGCGCTGCCAGACGCCGGGACTGGATCCATGCGAATTCGGTCGCCACCCAGGCCATGCCCAGGGCCAGCGCACTCACCCACAGCCATTCGAGGACCGGCAGCAGGGCGACGCGCCAGGCGGGCGCGCCGAGCACGCGCAGCAGGACGAGATCCTGCCGCCGCTGTTCCTGGGCCTGCAGCATCAGCGCGAAGGCCGCCAGCCAGGCGCACAGCAGCAGCAGGGACAGCAGGGTGGTCAGCAGCGTCGGCAGCCAGGCCAGGGAGGCCTTCATGCGCCCGATCTCGTCCCGCGGGACGGCTGCCAGCAGGCCGCCCTGCGTGTTCAGCCACGGTAGCAGCACGTTCAGCGACTCCGGGCCGGCCGGGCTGACCAGCACGAAGCTGATGTCGCCAAGGCTTTCCTCGCCCGCGACCGCCCCATCCAGAGCGGCTGGCAGGGCCCGCGGCGGCGCCCCCGCGAGCGGGTCTGCCCCTCCCAGCCCCTCCGAGAGCCCGGCCGGCAGCGCGCCGGAAGGCTGCCGCAGGGACCAGAGCGAACTCAGGTCCGTGAGGATCAGGCCGTCGAGCGTGGAGCCCTGGCGGGCCAGCACGCCCACCACCACGAAGGGCCGCTGAACATCGGCTCCGCTGAATTGGGCCCCCACCCCCAGGCCGAGGCGCTGCGAGGCGTCCGCACCGAGCACGACCTCCATCACATGCTCGAAGACGCGCCCCTGCGCCAGCCGCGCCTGCCGCATCGTCAGGAACGCCGGCTCGGTGCCCAGTACGAGCAAGGATTGGTGACGGGGTCCGATCAGCACCGGCACCGCCTGCTGCACCTGGGGCAGGCCCCGCAGCAGGGGCAGCGCTTCGTACGGCAGGCTGCTGCTGGGCTCACCCAGGAACAGCAGCCCCGACAGAATCTGGCGCCAGGGATCCCCGCGCGGCCCGACCAGCAGCTCCGTGCCCTGCAGTTCATGGTCCAGTTGCTGGGGCAGGCGCTGGGCCAGTTGCAGCAGGAGCCCGGCCACCGCCAGCGCCAGGCTCATGAGCAGCACGCTCACGGCCGCGTACAGCGGGCGGGACCACAGATGACGCCAGGCCAGCCAAGGCAGATGAAGTCCCAGCCGCCTCACTCCCGCACCCCTCCGAGCACGCTGCTGAGCCCCGCGGTGAGGCCGGAGGCCAGCCAGCCCAGGTTGCGCAAGCGGTGCAGCTGGACCGGCAGCAGGGCCTGGAAACGCTGCACCACGCGAGCATCATGCGTGGTGACCACGAGGGTGACGTGATGCTCCGCCGCCGCCTGGCACAGCAGGCCGATCATGCGCTCGCCACCCTCCTCGTCCAGGTTGGCGGTCGGTTCGTCGGCAATGAGGACACGTGGCCCGCGGAGCAAGGCCCGCGCCAGGATCACGCGCTGTAGCTGGCCCTGGTTGAGCTGTGTCGCCCGGCGTTTGGCCAGCCCCTCCAAGCCGAGACTGGTCATGACCAGGCCGATGCGGTCCTTGTCGACTCGCAGGCCGGCCGCCAGGAAGGGCAGACGCAGGTTTTCCAGCACATTCAGCACCGGGCTCAGGTGCAGGCGCGGCGACACGAGGCCCAGCTCACGCCCGCGCCAGCGATCGACGTCTGCCCCATGCATGCGCCCGAGTTCCACGCCCGCCAGTCGCAGTTGCCCGTCGGAGGGGCGCAGCAGCCCGGCCATCAGGTTCAGCAGCGTCGTCTTGCCGGCACCGGACGGGCCATGGACCAGCAGGTGATGTCGGGGCGCCAGCACGAAGTCGTCGAAATACAGCAGGGCGCCGCCGGCATATGCATGGCGCAGGCCATGCCAGGCGATCATCGGCTCGCTGAGCACGGTCATGCCCAAGCTCCTCTGGCACTCCAAGGTGGGACGGGCATGGGCCGCCGCGAGGCCATGCCGCGGCAAGGCCGGGGCCGGTGGGCAGAGAAGTCCGGTGTCTGAATCACCTCAGGCCTCGCCCCCATCGGCTCGCATCAGGTGGGCAAACGTCTTTGTGAACTTGTCGACCTTGCCGGCCACCACGAAGACGCAGTAGCCCTGGTCCGGGTTGCGGGCGAAATACTGGTGGTGGTAGGGCTCGGCCGTGCTGTAAAGCCGCAGGGGCTCGATTTCCGTGACCACCCGGCCGCCCAGGGCTGCGTTGGCCTCGGCCACGAAGGCGCGCGCCTCGGCCTCGTCCTGCGCCTGCTCAACATAGATGCCCGAACGGTACTGGGTCCCGACGTCGGCACCCTGGCGATTCAGGCTCGTGGGGTCGTGGATGCAGAAGAAGACCTCCAGCAGCTGCCGCAACGTGACCTGGGCCGGGTCGTAGTCGATGCGGACCACTTCGGCGTGCCCGGTCCGCCCGGTGCAGACCTGCTCGTAGCTGGGGTTGGGCATGTCGCCGTTGCAGTAGCCCGGCTCGACCGCCTGCACGCCGCGGACGCGTGCGAATACCGCCTCGGTGCACCAGAAGCAGCCGCCCCCCAGGGTGATGCGGCCCGTGCCGGCATGGCTCATCGCGTGTTTCTCCATAGACGGGTGAGATCAGGATCAGCCTGCATTGTGCCGCCAGCCCTGACCGGCGTGCTCAAATCGCGGCCGTCCTGGCGCCCACGAACAGCGCAGTCGTCCGCAGGTTTGAGCATCAACTTCAGCACACCCTCACGTGATGGATCTCTACAACCCCGTCAAGGCCGCCTGCCTGGCCCTGCTGGCCCCGCCCGGCCTGCTGCTGCCGCCGCTGCTGGCCGGCCTGGTGCTGTGGCGGCGTGCAGGGCGCTGGCGTCTGCTGCTGCCGCTGAGCCTGCTGCCGATGTGGCTGTCCCTGTGCGAGGCGCCGGCTCTCCTGCTGCAGCGCTCCCTTCTCAGCCCGCCGCCGCCCCTGCTCCCGACGCCCGCCGCGTGCCAGGCGCAGGCGCACACCCTGGTCCTGGTGCTGGGCGGCGGGATTCATCAGTGGAGCAGCGAGCGCGCGGGCCCGGACCTCAAGCTGGAAACGCTCGCGCGCTTGCGTCATGGCGCCTACCTCGCCCGTCGCTGTCATTGGCCGCTGGGCTTCTCGGGCGGCCTGCCGAGCCCTGCAAAGCCCGGTGACGTGCCGGAGGCGGATGTGGCCGCTCAGGTGGCACGCGAGGAACTCGGTCTTTCGCTGGACCTTGTCGAGCCGGCGGCGCGGGACACCCGCGAGAACGCCCGCCTGAGCCTGCCGCTGCTGCGCGCCCGGGGGGTCCGGCAGGTCGTGATCGTCACCCATGCGGAGCACATGCCACGCGCCCTGAGAGCTTTCCAGGCCGCTGCGCTGGCCGAGAACGCCTCGCTGCGTCTGGTGCCAGCACCCGTGGGAGGGCGTGGGCTGGACCAGCTCACGCCCTATGACTGGCTGCCCAGCGAGGCCGGCTACCGCCGCATGCGCTATGTCTTCTATGAGGGTCTGGGACTGCTGGCCGGGCATTGAGCCAGAAACCACCTCACCACCGCAGGGCACGAGACGGCATACCCCTAAAAGAGGAACCCCTCCGGGCTTTCGCGCGGAGGGGTGGGTGGCTGGCGCCACCGATGGAGCTCAACGGTGAACGACCGGAGGGCCCCTGGCGCGCAGAGACTGCGCCAGTTGAGATGCCTGTCGTCAGGCCTCTCTAAGCTAGGCGGTGCTTCCGGCATCTTCAAGAAAGAACTGAGGCCGCCATGATCCTGGTTTACCCCAGGTCAAGCCCAGGCCTCACCCAGATCATGGCGGCTGGAGTCCAGACCGCCAGCGCACAGGCGGCAGGGACTGCGCCCTCAGTCCTTGCCAGCAAAGAGCTTGTCGAACAGTGCCTGGCTGGATTGCAGCACCGCTTCCGGCATCGTGATCGTCCGGCCCCACTCCCGCGAGGTTTCCCCCGGCCACTTGTTGGTGGCGTCCAAACCCATCTTGCCGCCCAAGCCGCTGACGGGCGAGGCAAAGTCCAGATAGTCGATGGGCGTGCCCTCGACCAGCGTCGTGTCCCGGACCGGGTCCATGCGGGTGGTGATGGCCCAGACCACTTCCTTCCAGTCCCGCACGTCGACGTCGTCGTCCACGATGACGATGAACTTGGTGTACATGAACTGCCGCAGGAAGCTCCACAGGCCGAACATCAGGCGCTTCGCATGGCCCGGGTAGCTCTTGCGGATCGAAATGACCGCCATGCGGTAGCTGCAGCCTTCCGGGGGCAGGTAGAAATCGACGATCTCAGTGAACTGCTTCTGCAGGATGGGCACGAAGACCTCGTTCAGCGCCACGCCCAGCACGGCGGGCTCGTCAGGCGGCTTCCCGGTGTAGGTGCTGTGGTAGATCGGGTCATCGCGGTGCGTCAGACGCTGGACCTCGAAGACCGGGAACCAGTCCTGCTCGTTGTAGTAGCCCGTGTGGTCCCCGTACGGCCCCTCAAGGGCATGGAGATAGCCCTTGATCTCCTTGAGCGGCACGCCATGCGCGCTGCGCCCCTCGAAGCCGGGGGCGGCGGGCGGGATGTGGCCTTCCAGGATGATCTCGGCCGTGGCCGGCACCTGCAGCATCCGGCCCCCCTCGCCCACCGACGTGTCAGCCAACTCGGTGCGCGAGCCGCGCAGCAGGCCGGCGAACTGGTACTCGGACAGACTGTCCGGCACGGGCGTGACGGCCCCGAGCGTGGTGGCCGGATCGGCCCCCAGCGCCACGGCGATCGGGAACGGCTGACCCGGATTGGCGAGCGCGAAGTCCCGGAAGTCCAGTGCGCCCCCCCGATGCGCCAGCCAGCGCATGATCAGCTGGCGTGGCCCGATGAGCTGCTGGCGGTAGATGCCCAGGTTCTGGCGCAACCGAGGCTTCGCGCCGCCCTGCGGACCACGCGTAATCACCAGCCCCCAGGTCAACAGGGGCGCCGCATCCCCCGGCCAGCAGTACTGAATGGGGAGCCGTCCCAGGTCGATCTCATCCCCCTGGAGGATGTTGGCCTGGCAGGCCGGGCGCGAGACCAGGCTCGGCTTCATGTCCCACAACGCCTTGCCCATCTGGAGCAGCTTGCCGGCATCCTTGAGGCCCCGAGGTGGCTCGGGCTCCTTGAGGTTGGCCAGGAGTTGCCCGACGTCTCTCAGTTCGGCCAGGCTCTCGGCGCCCATGCCAAGCGCCACCCGTCGGGGCGTGCCGAACAGGTTGCCAAGCACCGGCATCGGGGGGGCCCCAAGACCTTGGGGGGTCACCGGATTCTCAAAAAGAAGGGCCGGGCCTTCCGCACGGAGCACCCGATCACACAGGGCCGTCATCTCCAGGTGCGTGCTCACGGGATCCTTCACGCGGCGCAGCTCGCCCTGGGCTTCCAGGCCGGCCATGAAGGCCCGCAGATCTCTGTATTTCATAACTATCAGTTATTAAGACAAGCCCTTATAGGCTTGACCGGTTATTTTTCGTCCTTAGAATCGCGCCAACCTTGCACCAGCAAGGGTTAACCCGTGCGCCGTTCCAGGGTTCAAGCGCACGATCGCTGCCAATGGACGCCGCCTGCGGCCGGGCTCTAGAGCCCGCCCGCCTCTGAGGCGGCCCATTATCGCCGTCGGTCTTTGCCCCATGCATCAGCAAGGGTGGGGGTCGGGCGGAGAAGAAAGGAGTCACATGACAGCGCAAGCTAACCTGTTGAGCCTCGGACGCCATGCCCGCATCGCGACCGAGGTGTTTCTCAAGGACATTGGCCAGGGATTGCTGGTCGTCAGTCACAACACCCTGGCCCTGCTGGGCCTTGCCGTCGTCGCCGTGCTGGCCACCTTCGCCAGCCAGGCCGACCTGCGTCATCAACTGGAGAGCCAGACCCTCGGCTGGCTCAGTGCCCGTCAGGAAGCCCGCGCGGAAGCGAGCGGCGATGTGCTGAACACGATGAGCGACCCGAGCGCCATCCAGCGCGCGACCGCCATCAACCCCAAGGAGCTCAGCCGTCCGCAGGCGGCCGTGGCGCAATGGCTGGCCCGCCGCTACAAGGTCGCGCCGGAGCCCGTCGCCCGCCTGGTCCAGGAAGCCTGGGTCGTGGGCCAGAAGGCCAAGGTCGAGCCCACGCTCATCCTGGCCATCATGGCCGTGGAGTCCGGCTTCAATCCGTTTGCCCAGAGCACCGTGGGCGCACAGGGCCTGATGCAGGTGATGACGCGCGTCCATGACGACAAGTACGAGGCCTTCGGCGGCACCCATGCGGCCTTCGACCCGGTCACCAACCTGCGCGTCGGGGTCCAGGTGCTGAAGGAGTGCATCCAGCGAGGCGGAAGCCTGGAGGACGGGCTCAAGTACTACGTGGGCGCCGCCAACCTGAGCGATGACGCCGGCTATGCGGGCCGCGTGCTCAACGAGCACGAGCAGCTCAAGGCCGTGGCCGCCGGCCGCTCGCCCGCGCCCCGGCCCTCGACCGAGCCGCAGGCCCCCATGGCCTCGTCGGCGCCTCAGCAAGTGGCGTTGCTGCACTGAGGCATCGCCCCAGCCCGCCGGCCACGCGAGCCCGGCGCCCCACAAGCCCCAGCCCATCCGGCCGGGGCTTTTCGCTTGAGGGCGGCTCTGCGAGGCGACTTGCGGCCCCATCCCCCTGCGGCGGGCGATCCGGATCGCTCATCCCGGTCACATCTGTCTGACCTTGCAGGTGCGCAATGACGCGTCAGGCCCCGGGCCGGACCCGCTACACTCCACGGGCCGCGCAACTGGCGATGATGCCTCTGCACATTCAGGGGCCAAGGTGGGTGACCACCGGGGAGCGCGGCTGCCGGCACACCCTCGGTGGCAGGCAGATCAGCCGTTCGCCTGGGCAGCCGAGCAAGGAGCTTCAAGGAGCTGACTTGTGGTCCGGGCCCGGCTACAACCCTAGATTCCCACTGACACCATGTTCGACCGCACCCAATCCACCCTGGCCGCCATCGATCCCGACCTCTGGACCGCCATCCAGAACGAGAACCAGCGTCAGGAAGAGCACATCGAGCTGATCGCCTCCGAGAACTACACCTCGCCGGCCGTCATGCAGGCCCAGGGCAGCCAGCTGACCAACAAGTACGCTGAGGGCTACCCCGGCAAGCGCTACTACGGTGGCTGCGAATTCGTTGACGTCGTCGAGCAGCTGGCCATCGACCGCCTGAAGCAGCTCTTCGGCGCCCAGTTCGCCAACGTGCAGCCCAATTCCGGCTCCCAGGCCAACCAGGGCGTGTTCTTCGGCCTGCTGCAGCCCGGCGACACCATCATGGGCATGAGCCTCGCCGAAGGTGGCCACCTGACGCACGGCATGCCGCTGAACATGTCCGGCAAGTGGTTCAAGGTCGTGTCCTACGGCCTCGACGCCAACGAAGCCATCGACTACGACGCCATGGAGCGCATCGCCCGCGAGCACAAGCCCAAGCTGATCATCGCCGGCGCCTCCGCCTACTCCCTGCGCATCGACTTCGAGCGCTTCGGCAAGATCGCCAAGGAGATCGGCGCCTACTTCATGGTGGACATGGCCCACTATGCCGGCCTGATCGCCGCCGGCGTGTACCCCAATCCGCTGCCGCATGCCGACGTCGTGACCTCCACCACGCACAAGAGTCTGCGTGGTCCGCGCGGCGGCATCATCCTCACGAACAACGAAGACATCGCCAAGAAGATCAACTCGGCCATCTTCCCGGGCATCCAGGGCGGCCCCCTGATGCACGTCATCGCCGGCAAGGCCGTGGCCTTCAAGGAAGCCCTGAGCCCCGAGTTCAAGGCCTACCAGGAGCAGGTCGTCAAGAATGCCAAGGTGCTGGCCGAGACCCTGATCGAGCGCGGCCTGCGCATCGTCTCGGGTGGCACCGAGAGCCACGTCATGCTGGTGGATCTGCGTCCCAAGGGCCTGACCGGCAAGGAAGCCGAGGCCATCCTGGGCGCTGCCCACATGACCTGCAACAAGAACGGCATCCCCAACGATCCGCAGAAGCCCATGGTCACCAGCGGCATCCGTCTGGGCACGCCGGCCATGACCACGCGTGGCTTCAAGGAAGAACAGGTGCGCGCCACCGCTCACCTGATCGCCGACGTGCTGGACAAGCCGCATGACGAGGCCAACCTGGCCACGGTGCGCGAGAAGGTCGCCGCCCTGACCCGCCAGTTCCCCGTCTACCGCTAAGCCGGTCCGCCGCCGATGCGCTGCCCCTTCTGTTCCCATCACGAAACCCAGGTCGCCGAGACCCGCGAGTCGGATGAGGGCGACGTGGTGCGCCGTCGGCGGCGCTGCCTGAGCTGCGACAAGCGCTTCACCACCTACGAACGCGCCGAAATCGCCTTGCCCGCGGTGGTCAAGAAGGACGGCACCCGCGCCGACTTCGACCCCTCCAAGCTGCGCGCTTCCATGCAGCTGGCCCTGCGCAAGCGGCCGGTGAGCATCGAGCAGATCGACGCCGCTCTGGAGCGCATCCAGGACAAGCTACTGACCAGCGGGGCCCGGGAAATTCCGTCCACCAAGCTGGGCGAGCTGGTCATGCGCGAGCTCAAGCGCATCGACAAGGTGGCCTACGTCCGCTTCGCCTCGGTCTACCGCAGCTTCGAGGACGTCGACGAATTCCGTCAGCTGATCCGGGACATCTGAGCGGCACCAGCTGCACGGAGTTCATCCGCAGTCCTGCGGATTCCAGGTCGAGCCCATCACACGGCGGACGGATGCGTCCGTGACGCGAGGTCCCTACGCTGACAAGCCTTCACTCACGAAGGCCTGTCATGCGTCCCGATCACCTCCCCTCTCGCTCCAACGTCTGCCCTCATGCGGTGCGCATGGGCCCCCGCCTCTGCGTCAGGTCTGCCCGTCGCACCGGGCAAGGCTTCACGCTGGTCAATGCCCTTCTTTGCTTAGCCGTGCTGGGCATCGTGTGCCTCATCGCCCTGCCCTCGTTCCAGGCGTCGATCCGGCAGCATCGGCTGCAGGCGCTCGCCGCTGATTTCTCGCACGACCTGCAGCTCGCCCGCAGCCTGGCCATCGGCGGCCAGCAGTCGCTGCGCCTGAGCGTGCTGGGATCCTTGGGCGGCAGCTGCTACATCCTGCACAGCGCGGCGCATGACCGCTGTCGCTGCACCGCCAGCACCGCCCAGTGCGATGGCGAGGCTCTCCCCATCCGCTTCCGATGGATCGCCAGCAGCAGCCACACGCAGATCGCGGCCAACGTCCCGGGCATCACCCTGCATGCCGGCGAGGGCTTCGTGACCAGCGCCGGGACCTTCCGCGTCGAAGAGCCCGCGTCGGGGCGAGGCATCTGGTACGTGGTCAGTCCCGTCGGGCGTGTCCGCAGCTGCGCCCAGGGCTGGGCCTCGCGTGCGCTCCCATCCTGCAGCGGCGGCGCCGCGTGACGACGGCCGGAGCACCCCATGCACGCTGCCACTTCATCCCGCCCTGCCGCGGCCATGGTCCGGCCGCCCATCCCTTTCCACCCGCATCGCCACCCGCATCGCCACCCGCCGCCCACCACGGCCCCGATCCCCGGCGCAAGCCCGGCACACGCCTCACACCTGCGCGCCAATGAAGGGCCGTGGGCGCGTGGCTTCACACTCATCGAGCTGCTGATCGTGATGCTGATCTCGCTCGTGCTGTGCCTGCTGGCGTGGCCGCGCTTCGAGGCGCAGCTGCACAAGGCTCGTCGCAGCGAAGCCCAGACGGCGCTCACGAGCCTGCTCCACGCCCAGGCGCGCTACCGGAGCAACCATCGCCACTACGCCCGCAGCCTGGCAGAACTGAAAACGGTCGCTCCGTCGCTCCGGCACTACGAGCTTCGGCTGCGAGGGCTTCCGGCATCCGACGCAGGCGGTGCCGACGACGATCCGTTCCGCCAGGGCTTCGTCGCCACGGCGACGCCCCTGCTCGGTAGCACGCAGTCCCGTGACGCGCCCTGCGCCGAGCTTCGTCTCACCCTCGATGGTCAGCAGGTCTTCCAGACCGCCACCGACCGCGCCGGCAGTGCCACTGACGCGTGCTGGCCGCAGTGAGGATGGCCATGAACGTTCTCAATGAAGGCGCGCCGCGGACCACCCAGCGGGGCAGCCACGCCTTGCTGCGGCCTCCGTGCTACGCCGTCCCTCGCCCTCCCCGACCCGGCCGCGCTGCGCAAGCCGGCCTGACGCTCGTGGACCTGCTGCTGGGGATGGCCCTGGGCCTCTTCCTGTGCGCCACCGCGGGAGGCCTGATGGTGAGCCAGCTGCGAGAGCACAAGCACCTTCTGGCCGAAACGCTGTTGCAACAGGATCTCCGCAACGCCATGTCCTTGATGCAGCTGGAGATCCGCCGGGCTGGCGCGGAACTCGAGGCGCATGAGCTGGTCCCGGAGCCCGGCACCGAGGCCCGGGCACCCCACGCGGTGCCCATGCTGGAGGTGCTGCTGGATGGGACGCCGGTGCCGCCCACTACCTCGGGCGATGGTCTCGTGCTCAGTTTTGACCGGGTGGAGGCTGACGCCGGCAAGCGGCGAGTCGATCGTGGCTTCCGCCTTCGCCAGGGGCAGCTGCAGTACTTGTTGGAGCGCAGCTGGCAGCCCTGGAATGACGGCAACACCGTGCACTTCACCCGTCTGCTCGTGCACCTCGACAGGCAAGCGCAGGCCGCGCCCGCCTGCTCCTGCCCCGACAGGGCGACCACCTGCATCGCCAGCCTGCAGGGGCAGCTCGTCGAAGTGGTGCTGACCGGCCAGTCGCTCCTGGACGCCTCAGCGGTGCGCAGCCTCCACAGCACCGTGCACGTCCGCAACGATCACCTCGAACTCGCGCCTGCATCATGTTGAAGCCAAGACCTTTCCCCCACACCAGCCGCCCCGGCCGTCACAGCGCCGGAGCTGCCACGCTGGCGACCCTCATGGTGCTGCTGCTCCTGATGGGGATGACCACAATGCTGGGTGCAAGGCTGCTCCTGGCCGATCTGCTCGGCAGTGACGCCCTGGTGCAGGCCCAGCAACGCCAGAGTCTCAACGAGAGCGGCCTGGACTGGGGGCTGCAGTTGCTCAACGGTCCGGCGCTGACCCCGGACTGCCGCGCAGCGGGCAACACCCACCCCGCCGCTGGCGTCCCACTGGCCGCGCAGTTGACCGATACCGACGCCAAAGGCAACCGGCGTGTACGCTCGGCGTGGCAGGGGCGGCAGTTTCAGTGCTTCCATGACGACGCCGCCTGGCGCTGCCAATGCCCGGTGCCGGCTCTTTCGACGCCCCGTCCCCAGCTCACCCCGCCGTCGGCGCCCCCGGCGACGCCCCCGGCAATGGTCCCGGAGCGGCGTCAGGCGGCGCTTCGGGAGCCACTGCCTCTGGCCACGCTGGGCAGCTCCGACACGCCGCCGCTGCCGGCCAGCCGCCTCCCCACCACGGAGCTCCATCCGGGCTTCAGTCTGGCGATCCAAGGGTTGGAGCGCCCCGACGCGGCGCACTGGCACCGCCGTACGCTGCGTCTGGTGGTGCAGTCTTGCGCTCAGGGGCAGCTCCGCTGCGCCGTGGCTGACTTGCCGGCCTCCAGCCCGCTCCCGGCGTCGGCCCAGTCTCAACTCGTCATGCTGGCCACGGCGCTGCCGCGTCTGCCCGGCAGCGCGTTGATGGCAGGGGGCACCATCGACTTGCGCAGCCTCGCGGCCGCGCCAGCCGGCGTGGCGATGCCACCGGACGCTCATGGCACCTGGGCCGTGCAGGCGGGCGGGGCCATCCGGGGCGCCGAAGGCCATCTCCAGGGCCCACCGGGCAGCGCCACGGCCACGCTGGCCCGCCCGGGCGACCCCGAGCTCGCGAAGGAACCCGGCACCTTCTTCCAGCGCTTCTTCGGCATGGCGCCCGCCGCGTACCGCGCGCAGCACAGCGTCACGTTCGTGGACTGCAGTGCTGAGGCGGACTGCAGCGCCCAACTCGACTCGCAGGTGCGGGCAGGTCACCCCTGGCTCTGGATCCGGGGGCCCCTGCGTCTCAGGACGCCGGTAACCCTCGGCCGCCTGGAGCGCCCGGTCCTGCTGATTTGCGATGACGCCCTCGACCTCGATGCCCCCGTGCAAATCTCGGGGCTTCTGTACAGCCATGGTCCCAGCCGCCTCCAGGCAGCGGGCGCCTCCTTGCGGATTGACGGCGCCCTGCTCAGTGCCGAGTCCAGCGAAGTGGCCGGGCAAGTCCAGATCGTCTACAGCGCCTCCGTCCTGCGAACCCTGGCAGACCAACTGGGCACCTGGATCCGGCTGCCTGGCGGCTGGACGCCGTGATGCAGCACCGAACGTCCCCTACGGCCCCCCCCAGGAGCATGGCACCCATGACGAAGCATCACGCCGCAACATCTTCCCCTGCCTCGTCTTCCCCTGCCACGCCTTCCCCCTCCGTTCGAGCCGGCCACGACAAGCGCCGCCGGCAGTCGGGCTGGGGGCTGGTCGAAGCGCTGGTCTGCAGCCTGGTGCTCAGTACTGGCATGGTCCTGCTGCTGAAGGGGCAGGCGGCCTTGCGTGCGCACAGCGACTTCGCCCGAGACCGCTCGGCGGCGGCGGTGCTGGCCGAAGCTCAGGTCGAGCGTCTGCGCGCACAGGTACCGGACGCCCCGCCAGCGCATGTTCCGGAGGCAGGCATGCGGCCCGTGGATTCCGAGGGGCGGACGGCGGACACCGCGTTGCGCAGCGCTCCTTTTGCCCTCGACCGGGCAGGACGAGCCAGCGCGGCCAGAACACTCCAGGACGACTGGCAGCTGACCCTCGACAACACGTCGTATGCCTTTCATCAGCAACTGACAGGTGACGACGCAGGGCCTCTTCGGGACCTGGACCTGCAGGTGCGCTGGCAAGACCGGAGTGGCGCATGGCAGCCCCTGCACTGGCCCGCCCGCCTGACCCCGCGCCAGCCGTTGCTCGCGCTGGTCGCGCTGAGTCGGCCACCGGCGGGAGACGTGCTCCTCAGCGCCGGCCGGCATGCGGCCGTGCCGACCAGCGCGCGGGCTCTGGGCGACGGGTGGGCCGTGTTCCAGCCGGAGCCCGGCGTGACGCTCGCCTGGCTCCTTGATATCCGCACAGGCAGAGTGCAAGGCCTGTGTGAACTGGGGGACCGCAGCGTCGACGACCTGCGAGACGCTGACGTTGCCGGTTGCCGGGCACTCATGGCGGCAGGCGGTGCCTGGCTGATCAGTGGTCAGATCCGCTTCGATCTGAGCACCACGCCGTCCGCCGAAGCGCCGCGTTCGCCGGCCCTGCCCGGTGGCGTGACGATCGCCCTGCAGAACGACCCGAATCCCACCACGCCTCCTCGCTGCGCCAGCAATGCCGCGGAGGCCGCAGCCCAGGGGCGAGGCGTCGTCAGCTATCACTGTCTGGTCCCCCCTCGCCGTCGCGACGGGCGCTGGAGCGGGCGTACCGAACTGACCGGCATGATGGCGGATCTGAAGCGCCATCGCGTGTGCCGCTACACCGCTGACTATGACCAGGATGGGCGCATCTCCAACCTCGAGCATCCCGACCGCTATGCGGATGTGGACAGTCCGCTGCTGCAACAGAACTTTCTGGTCATCCGAGCGGAGCTGCCCTGTCCAGCCGGAAGGCCCGCAGACTCGCGGCTGGGGCGTCTGCTCGATGCCACGACGCTCCCTCACCAGCCTTCCGAGTAGCCCGGTCCCGGGGCTGCGCCGTGAAGCGAAACGGCCGGGAGCGAACAGACCGGCGTGCCGCAAGCTATCCTCCGGGCTGCGCTCAACCGAATCCGGTACGAGGCCGGGCCCGGAACAAGGCGCCCCGACCTGAGCGGCACACGCGACGCGGTATCGCTCAGGTCGCGGCGCCCTCGCGGCCCGGCTGGCTTGGGCGGCGCATCCGCATCCGAATCACCAACGCCCGTGAGCCGCATCGCTCACCGGCTCGTCACCCGCTGCCGAACGCATCCGCCCGCACCTTGAAGCCCGAACCCGTCCTCTCTCCTCAGGCCGCCATGGCGATGGCGCTGGCGCTCTCCCGTCAGGCCATCGGTCTCAGCGATCCCAATCCGCGAGTCGGTTGCGTCATCACCGACGCCCAAGGGCATTTGCTCGGGGCCGGTCACACCCAGCAAGCCGGCGGGCCGCATGCTGAGGTCATGGCCCTGCGTGATGTCCTCGCCCGCGGGCATGGCGAAGAGGCGCTGGTCGGTGCGCACGTCTATGTGACGCTGGAACCCTGCGCCCATCATGGCCGCACGCCGCCTTGCTGCGAGGCCCTGTCGGCAGCCCGGGTGGGACACGTTCACATCGCGCTGGCCGATCCGAACCCGCTGGTCGCGGGCAAGGGGCGTCGCCATCTGGAGTCGGCCGGCATCCGGTGCGAGCTCGGCCTAGGCGCGGACGAGGCCCGGGAGATCAACATCGGCTTCCTGAGCCGCATGGTTCGCGGCCGCCCCTATGTCCGCTTGAAGATCGCTGCCAGCCTGGACGGGCGCACGGCACTGCCCGACGGTCGGAGCCAGTGGATCACCAGCCCGGCCGCCCGTCAGGATGGCCAATGGTGGCGGCAGCGGGCCGGCGCCATCCTGACCGGCATCGGCACCGTCCGAGACGACGACCCGCGGCTCGACCTCCGACTGCCGACGGGCGAGACGCCGCCGCTCCAGCCACTGCGCGTCATCGCCGACTCTCGCCTGGAGACCCCTCTGACCGCCCGCATCCTGCAAGCGCCCGGAAAGGTCCTGCTGGTTCATGCGCGGGAGGCGACAGAGCCCGCCGCCCTCGATGCCGCCCCGCCTGCGGCCAGCACGCCCCAGTCCCACAGCCCCACCAACGAGCTCGACACCGCGCGCGCGGCCGGAACGGCATGGCCGGCGGGCGTCGAGTGCCTGGCCTTGCCGCAGACCGCCGCTGGCGTTCGTGTTGGTGCTGGTGTCGGCGCCGGTGCTGGTGTCGGCGCTGGCGTTGGTGGTGGTAGTGCTGGTGGAGTCGCAGGCTCGGGGGCAGATGCCGACACCCGCTTCTTCCTCGCTGGCCGAGCCAGCTCTGAGAACTCTGGCGCTACGCCGGCGCGGGTCGATCTGGTGGCGTTGATGAGCGAACTGGGGCGCCGCGGGATCAACGAGCTCCATGTCGAAGCCGGGGCCACGCTCAACGGCGCCCTCCTGCAAGCGGGGCTGGTGGACGAACTGCTGGTCTATCTGGCGCCCAAGCTCCTGGGTGACGGGCGCGGCATGGCTGCACTGGGACTGCTGCCGGACCTGCAGGCCGCCCCGCGTTTCGAGCTCCTGGAGTGCAGTCCCGTCGGCGACGACGTGCGCCTTCGGCTGCGACGACCCGAGCTCGGGTTCTGACCCGGCGCCCCTTCCACCCGCGACCGTTTGCAGTGCCCACGGCAGGCGCCGTGGCGGCCGGGTGGCTGGGTTCATCTGCCGCCGTAGCCCGATCGGTCAGCCACGCTTGCGCGGATGGCGCTCGGAGGCGGACCGATCTGCCCCTGCCGACACCCGGTCTTGGCGCGTCTGGAGGCACCGCTCCAGTGAACTCTGCTCTACTGTGCCCCCGGGAAACACCGGATGGTGGTCCCGCCCCTCTACAATCCGCGCCTATGCCTATCTCTCCTGTCCCCGAGCTGGTCGCCGAGCTTGCTGCCGGCCGCATGGTCATCCTGGTCGATGAAGAAGACCGCGAAAACGAGGGTGACCTCGTGCTGGCGGCGGACCACGTCACGCCGGAGGCCATCAATTTCATGGCCAAGTTCGGCCGAGGCCTGATCTGCCTGACGCTCACGCGCGAGCGCTGCGAGCGCCTGCAGCTGCCGCCGATGGCCACCCGCAACGGCACGCAGCATGGCACCGCCTTCACCGTGTCCATCGAGGCTGCCACGGGCGTCACGACCGGCATCTCCGCGGCGGACCGCGCCCGCACCGTCCAGGCCGCGGTGGCCCGCAATGCCGAAGCCCGCGACCTCGTCCAGCCCGGCCACATCTTCCCCCTGCAGGCCCAGGACGGCGGCGTGCTGATGCGCGCCGGCCATACCGAGGCCGGCTGCGACCTGGCCCGCATGGCCGGCCTGACGCCCGCCTCCGTGATCTGCGAGATCATGAAGGACGACGGCACCATGGCCCGCCTGCCGGACCTGGAAGTCTTCGCGGCGGAGCACGGCATCAAGATCGGCACCATTGCCGACCTCATCGAGCACCGCAGCCGCCATGAATCCCTGGTGCAGCTCGTGGGCCGCCGGCCCATGCAGACGGCCCAGGGCGCCTTCGAGTGCAGCGTCTTCAAGGACCGCACCGGCGCCGTGCACCTGGCTCTGAGCCGGGGCCAGTGGCAGCCCACGGACGAAGTGCTGGTGCGCGTGCACGAGCCCTTCTCCGCGCTGGACCTGCTGGACGCCGGTCCGAGCGCTCACTCCTGGCCGCTGCCGGCCGCGCTATCTGCGCTGCAGCAGTCGCCCGCCGGCGTTGCCGTGCTGCTGAACTGCGGCGAGGCCGCCGAATCGCTGCTGGGTCGCTTCGAGACGGCCGGCACCGCGCCCGCCCCTCGCGCCATGGCCATGGACCTGCGCACCTACGGCGTCGGCGCGCAGATCCTGCGCGAGCTCGGCGTCCACAGGATGAAGCTGCTGGGCAGCCCGCGCCGCATGCCGAGCATGACCGGCTACGGCCTGGAAGTCACCGGTTTCCTGAGCGCCGACGAGCGCGCCAACAAGGAGTAAGCGCCCCATGCAAGGAGCAGACAAGGGACAGCAGGCCGCGCTGGACGGCCAGGACCTGCGCATCGGTATCGTGCAGGCCCGCTTCAACGAGACCCTGACCAACACCCTCGCCCAGCATTGCCTGGACGCCCTGGCCGCCATGGGCGTGCCGAGCCATCAGATCCGCCACGTCACCGTGCCGGGCGCCCTGGAGGTGCCGGTCGCCCTGCAGACCATGGCCGACAGCGAGCGCTACGACGCCCTGATCGCGCTGGGCTGCATCATCCGCGGTGAAACCTACCACTTCGAGCTGGTGGCCAACGAAAGCGGCGCCGGGGTCACCCGCGTGTCGCTGGACGCCAACCTGCCCGTCGCCAATGCCATCCTCACGGTCGAGGACGAAGCCCAGGCCTGGGCCCGTGCCGCCGAGAAGGGCGCCGACGCCGCCCGCGTCGCCGTCGAGATGGCCCATCTTTTGAAAGCCCTGCAGTGAGCATGAACGACAAGACCAACACCCCCACTGCTCCCAAGACCGCCGGCAAGCCCGCGGCCAAGCCGGGCGTCAAGCGCGCCGGCGCGAAGTCGGCCCGCCGCCGCTCGCGTGAGTTCGCGCTGCAGGCGCTGTACCAATGGCTCGTGACGGGTGACGAGCCCGCCGCCATCGAGACTCACATGCGCGAGCAGCAGGGTTTCGAGAAGTGCGACAAGGCCCATTTCGACGCCTTGTTCAACGGCGGCGTGCATGAGGCCTCCGACCTCGATGCCGTGCTGGCCCGCCACGTGGACCGCAAGACGACCGAGCTGTCGCCCATCGAGCACGGCATCCTCATGATCGGGGCCTACGAGCTCAAGCACTGCGTCGACATCCCCTACAAGGTGGCGATCAACGAAGCCGTGGAACTGGCCAAGTCCTTCGGCGGCACCGACGGCCACAAGTACGTCAACGGCGTGCTGGACCGCGCGGCCGAGGACCTCCGTCCGCTCGAAGTGCAGGCCCAGCGCAAGCCGGCCCGCTGAGTCGCGGCCCGCTCCCCCTCTGCCCCCACCCGGATGAAGCTGGCCCAACGACTGGATCGGATCGATCCCTTCTACGTCATGGAATGCGCCAAGGCGGCCGATGAGCTGGCCCGCACGGCGCTGTGCGATCCTGCCCGGGGCGGGCGACGCATGATTTACCTGAACATCGGCGAGCCGGACTTCGGCGCCAGCCCCGCCGTGGCCGAGGCCGCCGCGCGCTGCATCGCCGAGGGGCGCACGCAGTACACGGCGTCAGCGGGTCTGCCGGCGCTTCGCGAGGCCATCAGCCGCTGGTACGGCAGCCATTTCGGACTGGACGTCCCCGCGGCCCGCATCGTGATCACGGCGGGTGCGTCGGCCGCGCTGCAGCTGGCCTGCCTGGCGCTGTTCGAGCGCGGCGACCAGGTGCTCATGCCCGACCCGAGCTATCCCTGCAACCGGCATTTCGTGGCCGCGGCCGATGCCGAGGCGGTGCTGCTCCCGGCGACCGCCGAGCAGCGCTTCCAGCCCAGCTGCGCCCAGGTCGAGGCGGCCTGGACAGCGCACACGCGCGCCGTGCTCCTGGCCTCGCCCAGCAACCCCACGGGGACCTCCATCGAGCCGGGCGAGCTGGCCCGCATCGTCGCGGCGGTGCGGCAGCGAGGCGGGCTCACGCTGATCGACGAGATCTACCTCGGGCTGTCCTTCGATGCCACCTTCGGGCACAGTGCGCTCGCGCTGGGCGATGACGTCATCTCGATCAACAGCTTCTCGAAGTACTTCGGCATGACCGGCTGGCGCCTGGGCTGGCTGGTGCTGCCGCCCGCGCTGGTGGGCCCTGTCGAGAAGCTCGCGCAGAACCTCTTCATCTGTCCGTCCAGCATCGCACAGCATGCGGCACTGGCCTGCTTCAAGGCGGCCTCGCTGGCCGAGTACGAGCGCCGCCGCGCCGTGCTCCGGGCCCGCCGCGACCGCCTCGTGCCGGCCCTGCAGGCGCTGGGCTTCGGCGTGCCCGTCGTGCCGGATGGCGCGTTCTACATCTGGCTGGATGTTTCGGCCTTCACCGACAATGCCTGGGACTTCAGCTTCGAGCTGATGCAGCGCGCCCAGATCGCCCTCACACCCGGGCGTGACTTCGGCCCCGCCCTGGCGTCGCGGTTCCTGCGCCTGTCCTTTGCCAGCAGCGACGAGGACCTGGACGAAGCCGTGCGCCGCCTGGCCACGCTGCTGCCTGCGCTGCGCCGCGCCTGACCACCATGACGCCTCGGGACGCACCGTTCAGCCTGGGCCTGCGGGTCTACTGGGAAGACACCGACGCCGGTGGCGTCGTGTTCTATGCCAACTACCTGAAGTTCTTCGAACGAGCCCGCACCGAGTGGCTGCGCGAACTGGGCTTCAGCCAGGAGCACATGCGCCAGGCGCAGGGCCGCATGTTCGTGGTCAGCCGCACCGCCGTGAACTACCTCGCCCCGGCCCGGCTGGACGACTGGATCACCGTCACGGTCGAGCTGCGCGAGCAGGGCCGGGCCAGCATGACCTTGTTCCAGCAGGCCTGGCGTGACGGACAGTTACTCGCCGACGGCGAAATCCGCATAGGCTCCGTGGACGCCGCCAGCTTCCGGCCGGCCCGCATGCCCGAGGCGCTGCTCCAGCGGCTCGCCCCCCTTTCCCGACCGGCGGCCTGAGGCCATCACCGCGTCCTTCCCGCATCATTCACGTGTGCCTGCCGCGCCAGAACGACCCGAGATGAACCAAGACCTTTCCATCTTCACCCTCATCGCCAACGCCAGCTTCGTGGTCAAGCTGGTGATCGGTGCCCTGCTGACCGTCTCCCTGGCCAGCTGGAGCGTGATCTTCTCCAAGTTCATCTCGCTGGGGCGCGTGAAGTCCAGCAACGAGGCCTTCGAGCAGGAATTCTGGTCCGGCAAGAACCTCAACGACCTCTTCAACAGCGTCTCCAGCAAGAGCGACGGCGCGCCGCTGGAGCGCATCTTCGCGTCCGGCATGCGCGAGTTCCTCAAGCTGCGCGAGCGCCGCGTGTCCGAACCCAGCGCCCTGCTGGACGGCGCCCGCCGCGCCATGCGGGCCAGCTTCCAGCGCGAGCTCGACGCCATGGAGTCGCACCTGTCCTTCCTGGCCTCGGTGGGCTCCGTCTCGCCCTATGTGGGCCTGTTCGGCACCATCTGGGGGATCATGCACGCCTTCGTGGGCCTCTCGAACCTGCAGCAGGTGACGCTGGCGACCGTGGCCCCGGGCATTGCCGAGGCCCTGGTGGCCACGGCCATCGGTCTCTTCGCGGCGATCCCCGCTGTGCTGGCCTACAACCGCTTCGCGCGCCAGATCGACCGCTCGGCCATCACGCTGGAGACCTTCATCGAGGAGTTCTCCAACATCCTGCAGCGCAACGCCGGCACCCCGGCCGCCGCCCCCACCACCCGCTGATCCACCATGGCTGCCCTCGCCTCCCGCGGCCGCGGACGCCGCCGCACCATCAACGAGATCAACATGGTGCCCTTCATCGACGTGATGCTGGTGCTCCTGATCATCTTCATGGTCAGCGCCCCGTTGATCACGACGGGCCTCGTCGACCTGCCCAGCGTGGGCAAGAGCCGCCAGCAACCGGACCACGTCATCCACGTCGTGGTGGGCCCGGACGAGAAGCTCAAGTTCAAGCTCGACAAGTCGGAACCCGAGCCCACCACACTCAAGGACCTGCCGATGCAGGTCAAGCGCGCGCAGGCCGGCGACGCCAGCACGCCCGTCGTGATCTCGGCGGACCGCAACGTGAAGTACGAGGCCGTGGTCAAGGTCATGGACAGCCTGCAGAGTGCGGGCATCCAGCGCGTGGGCCTGGCCGTGAAGAGCGGCGCGTCCGCTGAAGCCAGCCGCTGAGCATCATGAGCGCGAGCACCCTGAGCGCCGATCGCCTGCGCCCGCCGCCGGCGCCCGCCCTGGGCCGTGGCTTCGGCCTGGCCCTGCTGGCGCACGCCCTGCTGGTGCTGGGCCTGAGCCTGGGCGTGCAGTGGCACACCCAGACGGAGCCCGCCTTCGAGGCCGAGCTGTGGTCCCTCGTGCCCCAGGCCGCGGCACCGCGCCTGCAGGAGCCGGAGCCCCAGCCCGAGCCCGAGCAGCCCAAGGCCAAGACGCCGCCGCCGGTGCCCGAGGCGCAGCCGGACCAGCGCGAGGCGGACATCGCCATCGCCAAGGAGAAGAAGCGCAAGGAAGACGAGCGCCGCCAGGCCGAGCTCGAGCAGCAGCGCAAGAAGGAGCTCGATCGCCAGAAGGAGCTCGAGAAGGAAAAGGAGCGCGAGAAGCTCAAGGACCTGGAACGCCAGAAGAAGGAAGACCAGGCCAAGCAGGACAAGCTCGAGAAGCAGAAGCAGGAGAAGGCCGCCAAGGAGGCGCAGGCCAAGCTCGATGCGCTGCGCAAGCAGAACCTGGAACGCATGATGGGCATGGCGGGCGCTACCGGTTCCCCCGGCAGCACGGGCACGGCCCAGCAGAGCTCGGGCCCATCGGCCACCTATGGCGGGCGCATCAAGGCGGCCATCCGCCCGAACATCATCTACACCGTCAGTGGTGCGGCCAATCCGCAGGCCGAGGTCGAGGTGCGCTGCGCCCCGGACGGCAAGATCATCAGCAGCCGCCTGACCAAGCCCAGCGGCGATGCCGACTGGGACCGCGCGGTGCTGCGCGCCATCGAGCGCACGGACCGCCTGCCCCGGGACACCGACGGCCGCGTGCCGCCGGTGCTCGTGATCAGCTTCAAGCCGAACGACTGAGACACACCTGCCAGCGGGGCTGCAGTGCCTGGTCCAGCGAGATCCGGCCTGCGCCCCACAGCAGCACCGCCACCAGCAGGCTGCCCCACCATTCGTGCCCGGCCAGCGCAGCCGGCGCAATCTCGGCCAGGCTCAGCACGGCCATGACGTTCACCACGGACAAGCCCGCGGCAGCGAAGCGGGTGGCCAGCCCCAGCAGCAGCAGCGGCGGCAGCAGCAGTTCGCCCGCCGTGCCGGCATACGCCGCGAGGACCGGCGGCAACAGCGGCACCTGGTACTCCTCCTGGAACAAGGCCAGCGTGGTGTCCCAGTCCCGCAGCTTGGTCAGCCCGGAGAGAAAGAACACCCGCGCCACATAGACGCGCGCCGCGAGCAGCGCCAGCGACTGCCCCCAGCGGAACAGGGGCGCCGGCCAGGGTTCATGGGGCGTGGCGGCCTCAGTCCCGGCGTGACAGGCCGTGGCGCCCAGGCGGCGCAGAAGATTCATCGAGGTGGACGTCATGGGTTTCCTTCGCACCGCCCGCCGCGTCAAGGGGCAGGACGGCTGTCAGCCATTGCTCTTGCAGCGCCTGTTGCAGGAAGACGGTGAAGTCCCAGGCCACCTCGGCCGACACCGGGGCGTCCCCGTCAGGAAGACCCGTCGATGCCGCCAGGGCCGCTTCCAGGGAATGGCCGGCCAGCGCGCTGCGCATGAAGGCAGCCGGAGCCGCCTTCAACTGAGTCGCCTGGCCTCGCCAATCCTTACGCCAGACGAGGACGGTGAACGCTGCACGGCCCTGCACCGCCCCCTCCTCCAGCGCTGACGGCGCCGTGGACGACGCACCGGGCAGCGGCTGCGCGCTTCCAGCCTGCGCGCCAGACGGCGCATGCACGGTGACCACGGGTGGCGTGCGCCATGCACGGTGCCCCTCCAGCGCCTCGAGCGTTTCGCCGGGGAGCTCCAGCAGCACGAGCCCCGGACGGAACGCGAGGCCCAGCGTGGAAGGATCGCCATGGAGGCGGTTCAGGGAGTCGGTGTCGAGCACGGCACCTGCCGCCCGCTCGGCCTCGTGAATCGCCCATTCGAAGGCAGCAACGCCGGCCAGCCCCTCATCAGCCGTCTCGCGCAGGAAGGCCGGCAACGTCGCCCCCCAGGTGCCGAGGTCGCCCCCCGCAGGCGGGCACTGGCGCCAGAAGGCCCAGGCCAGGCTGGCGAACTGCGGCCCCAGCAGCGACTCAAGATGCGGAAAGGCGCCCGCCAAGGCGCGCGCCGACAAGGCGATGGCGTTGCCTCGGTAGGCCTCCAGGCCGGCTGCCAGGGCAGGCCCTGGCGCGCCTGCCGGGGGCAGATCTACCGGGCCCAGATCGCCCCCGGAGGGCACGGCCGCCGCCAGCACGCCTCGCAGGCCAAGCCGGTGCAGGATCGCGGTGTGCGAGGCCTCGTGACGGCCACCGGCGCCCTGCGCGGGCGCGACGCTCCGCACATCGCCTGACACGGCGTCCGCTCCGGCGCCCGACCCAGCGCCCAGCGGATCGATGGGGGCGTCGTCCGGCCCCCTTCCCGACGCGCTTCCCGAGGCGCTCCCCGAGGCGCCTCCCGAGCATCGTCCCGGCTCACGGCCAAGCAGTGCCAACAGCAGGGCCTCCTGACGCTGCCTTTCAGACGCCGCCATGCCGGACACCCTGAGAGAGCGGAATCCCGATCACCGCATGCGCCAGGCGGTCGGCCTTGCGCGCCTCGGCCAGCAGCACGGGAAATGGCGGCAGCCGGGTGTCCCACTCGATGAGCGTCGGCACCGCGCCGAAGCGACCGAGCGCATGGACATAGAGCGCCCAGACGGCCTCGGACACCGGGTCGCCGTGGTCATCGACGGTCAGCCCCTGCTGTGCACTGTGCCCGGCCAGGTGAATCTCGCCGGGCACCGTGTGCAGGGCGTCCACCCAGCTCATGGCGTCGGCCAGGGCCCGGGCGGCGTCACCGGCATGCCGGTTCAGGGCATTCACGAGGAGGTTGTTCAGGTCCAGCAGCAGGCCGCAGCCGCTTCGCTGGCACAGGGCGTCGAGGAACTCGGTTTCAGCCAGAGGCTCCTCGGCCGGATCGAGATGCCAGGCCAGGTAGGCGCTGAGGTTCTCGACCAGCAAGGGCTGGCGCAGGGCGTCCTGGGCCTGCTGGACGTTGGCCACCATCAGGGCCAGCGAAGCGGCGCCGAAGGCCACGGGCAGGAGGTCCGCGCCATGCACGACGGTGCCGTCGAGCGGAACGCGGGCGAAGCTGGCGTGGTCCGAGACACGCACCGGCTGCACCTGGGCGGCCAGCTGCGCCAGCTGCGCCAGATGCCGCGAGTCCAGCCCGCAGGCCGAGCCCAGGGACAGGCCGACACCATGCAGGCTGACCGGGTAGTGCTCGCGGGCATGAAGCAGGGCCTGGCGGGCGGCACCACCAGGCTGGAAGTAGTTCTCCGAATGCACCTCGATGAAGGGCAGGCGGGGCCGCTCCTCCAGCAAGGCCGCCTCATGGCCGTGGCGCCAGCCGATGCCGCACAGCAGCGGCGGTCCCGGCGCCCTGTCTAGCGCCATATCCGGCGCCATATCCAGCGCCATCGTCGGTGGCCCATCTGGGGCTTCATCCAACGCCACTTCCGGCAGCGCACCCCGCAGGCGCACGGCTTACTTCTTCAGCTTGGCGCGGGCTTCCTCGGTGGTCATGCCACCGTCGGCCTTGCACGAGCCCTTCGGCACATAGCGCCATTCCTCGGGGGCGTTGTTGGTGGTGGCCTGGCCTGCGCAGCTGTGGGTGCCGTTGAGGTTGGCGCAGTCGTTCTGGCCGGCCTTGGCAATGCCGTAGCACTTTTCCTTGGCGCTGTCGGCGGCCTGGGCCTGCTGGACGAGGCCCAGGGCGAGCGCGGCGGCCAGAGCGGTGCTGAGGGTCTTGTGAGTCGACATGAGAGGGCTCCTTGTTGAACGTGGGGGGACTGTAAAGGTTCTTGCGACGCCTCGGGCGCTGGCCGGGCCGGCGGGTCCTCTGATCGCAGGAGCCGTTGTGTCGCGGGGCTGCCGCCAGTCCTTACACTGCGCGGCAAACCATTTCGCGCCCGCCTCATGAGCATCGCCCCCGCCGAGCTGGAAAGCCTGCGCCCCCAGCTCCTGAAATACGCCCGGCTCCAGCTGCGCAACGACGCCTGGGCCGAGGACGCCGTGTCCGAGACGCTCCTGGCCGCCCTCGAGCGTCCCGATGGCTTCGCCGGGCGCTCCCAACTCAAGACCTGGCTCGTCGGCGTCCTCAAGCACAAGCTGGTGGACCAGATCCGGCGCAACAGCAAGGAGCTGTCCACCACCCGGGACGACGACGTCGACCTCGACGACCAGCTCTTCGACAGCACCGGTCACTGGCGCGAAGCCCCGACGGACTGGGGAGACGACCCCGAGCAGGCCCTGCGCCAGCTGGACTTCATGCGCGTACTCGAGGCCTGCGTGGACAAGCTGCCGGGCCAGCAGGGCCGGCTGTTCATGATGCGCGAATGGCTGGAACTCGATACCGAGGAAATCTGTAAGGCGCTGGCCATCAGCCCGACCAATCTGTGGGTGATGCTTCACCGGGCGCGGCTGAGGCTGCGCGAATGTCTTGAGCTGAACTGGTTTGCGGGCACCGGCCCGGGAGCTGCTGCATGAAACTCCTCCGCCCCCTGCTGATCCGCCTGCTGCCCAGTTGCCGCCAGGTCACCGAGATGCTCCTGCTGGCCCAGGAGCGCCCGCCCAGCACGCGGGAGCGCCTGCTGGTGGCGATCCACATGCCCCTGTGCGCTGCCTGTCCGCGCTTTCGCCAACAACTGTCGCTGATGAAGCAGGCCAGCGCGCGCTGGCGCCGCTACAGCGAGGACGAAGGGCTCGGCTGATGCCAGCCTGCCCCGTCTGCGCGGCGGCGGCGACACAACAGCCGCCCCATCGGCCGCCAGTTCCGGCTATGCCCTCCCCGCCCTAGCGATTAGCATGCAGCCGTGGCCCGCCGCTTGGGGCAGCCGCCGCCGGTGTGCACGACCACCCCGCCTCTGGAGCGCCTTGATGAACGACCTTTCCGCGACGATTGACTGGCCCGAACCGGGTCAAGGATCGGGCGCGGGTCCCGGTGGCGGCTCCGGCACCGTCTTCACCTGGCCCTCCCCGCCCTTCGCCGCCTACGCACCGATCGTCCCCAGCGAGGCCCCCCAGCCCTGCGAGGTGCTGGGCCTGAACAACAGCCGCACGCAGGGGCAGCTGCTGCGCATGCTGGCCCGCGAGCGTGCCGCCCAGCTGCTGGTGCCGCCGGCGCGCAGCCCGGTCGCGCTGAAGTTCACCCAGTTCCGCGCTCTGAAGCTGCAGCAGGTGATCCCTGCAACACCGCGCCAGGACGCCCCTGCCTCGGCGCTGGCCCTGGACGAGCGCCCGCGGGTGGAATTCCGGGTGCGCTTCGCGGGCGGCGGCGAGCTCAAGGGCATGACCATCGGCCACCACGAGGACGCCATGGGGCTCTTCCTCTTCGTGCCGGTCAGCGAGTTCGACGACGCGGTGCGCTGCGTCTTCCTGCCCACCGAGAGCATGGCCGGCTTCGAGATCGGCGAACGCCTGGGCGACGTGCTGGTCAAGGAGCAGCTCGTCCGCACCGAAGACATCGAGGCCGCGGCCGAGGAGCAGCAGAAGCTGCGCAGCCAGCGGGTGGGCGACATCCTGCTTGCACGGCAGATCGTGACGCCGGAGCAGCTCCTGCTGGCCATCGAGCAGCAGGCCCGCATGCCCATGGTGCGCATCGGCGAGGCCCTGCTGGCCATGGAGCTGATCAGCTACGACCAGCTCGAGGACGCCCTCGCCCAGCAGCGCAGCGACCGCTCGATCCCGCTGGGCGAGCTGCTGGTGCGCAAGGGCATCGTGACGCGCCAGCAGCTGCAGTCCGCCCTCGCCCGCAAGATGGGCTACCCGCTCGTGGACGTGGATCGTTTCCCCGTCGAGCCGGACGCCGTGCGCAAGCTGCCGTATTCCGTGGCCCGCCGCCTGGAAGTGCTGCCGCTGGTCCTGCGGGACGGGCGGCTGATCGTCGCGATGGAGGACCCCACGCGGCGCGACGCGCTCGACGAGATCGAGTTCGTCACCCAGCTCAAGGTGGCGCCGGCCCTGACCAAGGTCGGCAGCCTGCAGCTGGCGCTGCCCGGCACCTACGACCGCTTCGGCAATGACGCCATCACGCCGCGCGACCTGCCCCAGACGAGCCTGCAGCCCGATTTCGAGTTCGACAACACCGACAAGCTGATCGAGAGCCTCGAGCGCGAGGTCAGCGAGCGCGGCGGCCGGGACGACGAGCCGCAGATCGAGCAGTCGGACAACTCGCTGGTGCGCCTGATCAACACGATGATCATCGAGGCCAGCCAGCAGGGCGTTTCCGACATCCACATCGAAACCCATCCTGGGCGCGAGAAGCTCAAGATCCGCTTCCGGCGCGACGGGCAGATGCAGCCCTACCTCGAGCTGCCGCACACCTACCGCAACGCCATGATCGCCCGCATCAAGATCATGTGTGACCTCGACATCTCGGAGCGCCGCAAGCCGCAGGACGGCAAGATCAACTTTGCCCGCTTCTCGCCGCAGCACCGCCTGGAGCTGCGCGTAGCGACCATCCCGACGAACAACGGCCTGGAAGACGTCGTGATGCGGCTGCTGTCCTCGGCCCGGCCGCTGCCGATGGAGAAGCTCGGCCTCACGCCCGACAACATGCGCCGCCTGACGAGCGCCATTGAGCGCCCTTACGGCATGGTGCTGTGCGTGGGCCCCACGGGCTCGGGCAAGACGACGACGCTGCACTCGGTGCTCTCCCACATCAACACGCCCGAGCGCAAGATCTGGACGGCGGAGGACCCGGTCGAGATCACCCAGGCCGGACTGCGCCAGGTGCAGGTGAATCCCAAGATCGACTGGACCTTCGCCAAGGCGCTGCGCGCCTTCCTGCGCGCCGACCCGGACGTGATCATGGTGGGCGAGATCCGCGACGAGGAAACGGCGCAGATCGCCGTCGAGGCCTCGCTCACGGGCCACCTGGTGCTCTCCACGCTGCACACCAACAGCGCCCCCGAGACCGTCACCCGCCTGCTCGACATGGGCATGGACCCCTTCAACTTTGCCGACTCCCTGCTGGCCGTGCTCGCCCAGCGGCTGGTGCGGCGGCTGTGCCCGCACTGCCTCAAGAGCTCGCCCCTGCCGGCGGCCGACCTCGAGGAGCTGGTGGAGGACTTTCTGCACGCCTTCCCGCAAGACATCCGGCCGGGCCGTGACGGGCTGCTCACGGAATGGCGCCAGCTCCATGGCAGCCAGGGCCAGCTGATGCACTATCACAGCGCAGGCTGCCCCCAGTGCGACAACACCGGTTTCAAGGGCCGGGCCGGGCTGCACGAGCTGCTGAGCGTCTCGCGCGAGGTCCGTCGCCTGATCCAGACCGGCGCGCGCGCCGAGCAGATCCAGCACCAGGCGCTCCAGGAAGGCATGCGCACCCTGCGCCAGGACGGCATCGTCAAGGTTCTGCAAGGCATCACCACCCTGGGCGAGGTCCGCGCCACCAGCAACGCATGAACCCGATGGACAGCAACAGCACCGCCACCGCCTCCAACCCCGACGCCGAACGCAACAGCGGCCGGCCGCAGAAGCTGCGGCTTGGCGATGTGCTCGTCCAGCAGGAACTGATCACCCAGCAGCAGCTGGAACAGGCCCTCGAACTGCAGCGCAGCAGCGGCAAGAAGCTCGGCCGCCTGCTCATCGACGCCGGCCTGATCACCGAGGAGGCGCTCGCGCACGTGCTGGCCCGGCAACTGCGCATCCCCTTCGTCAACCTCAAGACCTTCCCGCTCAAGACGGAGCTGGTCCGCCAGCTGCCTGAGACGCCGGCCCGTCGTTTCCGCGCGCTCGTGCTGGAAGAGCGCAACGACACCCTGCTCGTCGCGATGGCGGATCCGCTGGACCTGTTCGCCTACGACGAGCTGTCCCGCCTGCTGAAGCGCCGCATCGCGATGGCCGTGGTGGCCGAGAGCCAGCTGCCGGCGGCCTTCGACCGCCACTACCGGCGCAGCGAGGAGATCTCCGGCCTCGCCAAGGCGCTGGAGCGCGACATCGGCGACGCCGTGGACTTTGGCGCGCTGCAGGCGAGCGTCGGCCAGGAAGGCGCGCCCGTGGTGCGCCTGCTGCAGTCGGTGTTCGAGGACGCCAGCCAGGCGGGCGCCTCCGATGTCCACATCGAGCCCCAGGAAAGCGAGCTGCTGATCCGCACCCGCATCGACGGCCAGCTCCAGGTCCAGACCCAGGCTGACAAGCGCATCGCCCCGGCCCTCGCCCAGCGCCTGAAGCTGATGGCCGCGCTCGACATCTCCGAGAAGCGCCTGCCCCAGGACGGCCGCTTCACGCTGCGCCTGCGCGACAAGACCATCGACGTGCGCCTCTCCACCCTGCCCGGCCAGTACGGCGAATCGGTGGTGATGCGGCTGCTGGGCCAGGGCACCGCCGTGCGGCGCCTGCACCAGCTCGACATGCCCGCGGACATGCTCGCCCGCTTCCGCGAGATCCTCACGCAGCAGGCCGGCATGGTGCTGGTGACGGGCCCCACGGGCTCCGGCAAGACGACCACGCTCTATGCGGCCCTGGCCGAGCTCGATGCCGAGAAGAGCAAGATCATCACCGTGGAGGACCCGGTGGAGTACCGCCTCCCGGGCCTGACGCAGGTGCAGGTCAACGACAAGATCGAGCTGGACTTCGCCCGCGTGCTGCGCGCCACCTTGCGCCAGGATCCGGACGTCATCCTCGTCGGGGAAATGCGGGACGCCCAGACGGTGGAGATCGGCCTGCGCGCGGCCATCACCGGGCACATGGTGCTCTCCACGCTGCACACCCGCGACAGCCTCAGCACGCCCTTCCGCCTGCTCGACATGGGCGCCCCGCCCTTCATGGTGGCCAGCTCGCTGCAGGCTGTCTTCGCCCAGCGGCTGTTGCGGGCCGTCTGCCCGCAATGTGCCGAACCCCACCACCCCAATGCGCAGGAGCGTGCCTGGCTGGAGGCCGTGGCCGGGCCCGAGGCAGATGCCGTGCAGAGTGTGCGCGGCCCCGGCTGCTCCCACTGCAACGGCACCGGCTACCAGGGGCGCCGGGGCATCTACGAGATGCTCGAGATGAACGCCGACATGTCCCTCGCCGTGCAGCGCGGGGACGCCGGCGGCTTCATGGCGGCGGCGCGGGAATCCCTGCGCGGCCAGACGCTCGCCGACCGCAGCCTGGCCCTCGTCAAGGCGGGCAAGACCACGCTGGCCGAAGCCATGCGCATCGGCGTCGACCAGGGCGACTGACGATGAAGAGCTTCACCTGGGAAGGCCGCAACGGCCGGGGCGAGCGGGTCCGCGGCAGCACGGATGCCGACAGCAGCGATGCCGTCGCCGCGCAGCTGATGGCCGGCGGGGTGATCCCCGTGACCATCGAGGCGAGTCCGCAGAAGAGCCTCGCGGACACCTCGCCATCGTGGTGGGACCAGCTTCGCCGGGCGCCGGTGAGCACTGACGACTGCCTCATCCTGACCCGGCAGCTCTACACCCTCCAGAAGGCCGGCGTGCCCATCCTGCGCTCGCTGGCCGGCCTCGAGGCCTCGACCTCACAGGCCAGCCTCATCGCGCTGCTGCAGGACCTGCGTGCCAGCCTGGACCAGGGCCGCGAACTGTCCGCCGCCATGGCGCGCCACCCCGACATCTTCAGCCCCTTCTACATCGCCATGATGCAGGTCGGCGAGATGACGGGCCGCATGCCCGAGGTGCTGCTGCGTCTGGCCCAGCACCTGGAGTTCGAGCTGGACACCCGGGCGCGCATCAAGCAGGCCCTGCGCTACCCGGTCATGGTGCTGGCGGCGATCGCCATCGCCATCGTCGTCCTCAACATCTTCGTGCTGCCCACCTTCGCCAACGTCTTCGCCGGCTTCAAGGCCGAGCTGCCCCTCATGACGCGGCTGCTGCTGGGCTTCTCGGCCTGGATGGTGCGCTGGTGGCCGCTGCTGCTGGCCGGCGCCGTGGGCCTGCTGCTGGCGGTGCGGGCCTGGCTGGCCACGCCGGACGGCCGCTATCGCTGGGATCGGCTCAAGCTGCGCCTGCCCATCGCCGGCCCCATCGTGCTCAAGGCGACGCTGGCGCGCTTCGCCCGCAGCTTCGCGCTGGCCACCAAGAGCGGCGTTCCCATCAGCCAGGCCATGCTCGTGGTGTCCCGGACGGTCGAGAACGCCTTCATCGCGAGCCGCGTGGAGCAGATGCGCGAGGGCGTCGAGCGCGGCGAGAGCATCTCGCGCTGCGCCACCGCCGCGGGCGTCTTCACGCCCATCGTGCTGCAGATGGTCGCGGTGGGCGAGGAGACCGGCGAGCTCGACCAGCTGCTGCTGGAAATCGCCGAGATGTACGAGCGCGAGACCGACTACGCCATCAAGGGCCTGTCCGCCGCCATCGAGCCGCTGCTGCTGTTCGTCATCGGCGTGATGGTCTTCGTGCTCGCGCTGGGCGTGTTCATGCCCCTCTGGAACCTGGGCCAGGCCGCCATGGGCCGCCACTGATATCGAAGCGGAGCTTGATCTGGCGCCAGGAATTGCGATGCTGGCGCAACAGCTTAGCTCCGTTCGTGAAAGAAGTCCTTCACCCTGCGGCATGATTGCCGCTACCGTAGTCCTACATCCGGTCTTGGAGTGGAGGCGTGGGCCGTCACGCCGGATGCAGGCACAGCCTGAACAACGGAGCTATTCGCATGCGCAAGAACAATCAAGCGGGTTTCACCCTCATCGAACTCGTGATGGTCATCGTGATCCTGGGCGCCCTCGCCGCCATCGCCCTGCCGAAGTTCGTCGATTTCGGCAGTGACGCCAAGGCCGCCGCCGTCCAGGGCGTGGCGGGCGCGCTGAGCTCGGCCTCGGCCATCAACTATGCCCAGCGCAAGCTCAATTCGTCGAACGGTTCCGCCGTCACGAACTGCACGAGCGTGGGCCCCCTGCTGCAGGCAGGCGCGCTGCCGTCCGGCTACACCATCACCTCCGCCCCCATCGCCGCCGACGCGACCAACGCGGGCTGCGTGGTGACCGGCCCCGGCCCGGCCAGCGCCGCCTTCACCGCCACCGGCATCCTGTGATCCCGGCGGGAGTCCGCCCGATCCGTCAGGCGGGCTTCACGCTGATCGAACTGATCATCACCCTGGTGCTCGTCGCAGCACTGGCGGTGGTGGCAGTGCCCAAGTTCGCCGACCTCGACAGCTGGCGCCTGCGGGCTTTCGGGGACGACCTCCGCTCGGCCTGCCAGGACATGCAGCGCCGGGCGATGAACCAGCGCCGCGCCATCGTGGCCACGTTCTCGAGCACCGGCGCGAGCTTTGCCTACAGTGGCGGCACCGTCATCGCCACGGTGAACTGCCCGGCACGCAACAGCCCCTGTCTCAGTCTTGCCAGCCCCGTCACCGCGACCTTCTTCGCCAGCAGCGACGGTCTGAGCAGCAACAGCGCCGGCGGGGCCCAGGACCTCACCGTCAGCCATGGCAGCTACAGCAAGGGCTACCGCCTTGAAAACGAAACGGGCCTCTTTCACGCGCTTCCTTGAGGCGCCAGCACCGGCCCGCATGCACTAGCATGCCCGCCATGCCCGCCATGCACGCGCGCCCGCGACTCCCCCCACGTTCGCACCGGTCGGCTGCCGGGCTGACCCTGATCGAGCTGCTGATGTTCATCATGGTGGTCGGCCTCGCGCTGGCCGCCGTGCTGCAGGTCTTCGCGCTGGCCACGAAGTCGAGCGCTGATCCGCAGGTCCAGCGTCAGGCACTGGCCATCGCCGAATCCCTGCTGCAGGAAGTGCAGCTGCAGCCCTTCACCTTCTGCGACCCGGACGATGCCAACGTGGCCACGGCCACGAATGCCGCCGTGGGGGCAGGCACGTTGAACTGCGCCACGCAGGCCGAAAGCGCCATGGGCCCGGAAGCCGGTGAGACCCGCAGCGGCGTGCCCCAGTTCGACAACGTGAACGACTACCACGGCTTCAGCATGAACGGCATTGCCGACATCACCGGCACTGCCGTGACGGGCCTGGCCGACTACAACGTGAGCGTCACGGTCGCGCCCGCGGGGCTGGGCGGCGTGGCCGCCGGAGACGCCCTGCGCATCACCGTGACCGTCACCGGCCCCGGCAGCACCTCCGTCACGCTGCAGGGCTACCGCACTCGCCATGCCCCGAATGCCGCCTGACCGCCGCTCCTCTCCCCGCCAGCGTGGCTTCACGCTGATCGAGGCCGTCATCGTCATCGTGGTGATGGGCGGGATCATTGCGGGCGTCTCCGTGTTCATCGGGCCCGCCGTGCGCGCCTACCTGGACAGTGCCGCCCGCGCCGATCTGGCGGCCCGGGCCGACCTCGCCCTGCGGCGCATGGCCCGTGACCTCGCGGATGCCCTGCCCAACAGCGTGCGCATCGTCTCCACTGCCAGCAGCACGACGATGGAGCTCATTCCCACGACGGGTGCCGCGCGCTACCAGACCGAGGGCCCAGGTGCCCTGGCTTTCGGTACCGCGGCCACCAGCTTCAATCTCGTCGGCGCGGGCCTCACGATGAGCGCCAACCAGAACCTCGTCTGGTACAACCTCGGGCCGCTGATCCCCGACGCCAACGCCTACGCCGCCGTCAGCAACACCAGCAACCGACGCATCGCCAGCAACGCCGCCGGCCCTGCCAACGCCATCACGCTGGTCAGCAACCCCGGCCTGCCCGTGAGCCTCATGGCACCGCCCTTCCGCGTCTATGCCGTCGGCACGCCAGTCACCTACCGCTGTGATCTGACGGCCCGCACCCTGACACGCTACAGCGGCTACGGCTTCGTGGCCGCCCAGCCGGATCCGCCCGCGGCGGGCAGCAGCGCCCTGCTCGCCAAGGGTGTGACCGACTGCAGCTTCACCTACGAGGGGCTCGTCGTCGCCTTCCGGGCCGGCACCGTGAACCTGCGCCTCTCGCTGCAGGCGGACACCATGCTGGGCACCGAAACCGTCCGCCTCTTCCGGGCCGTGCACGTGGACAACCTGCCATGACGCGCCACCGCCAATCCGGCTTCACCATGGCCTCGCTGCTCTTCATCCTGGTCGTGCTGGCCGCGCTCGGCGCCGCCATGGCCCTGTTCACGCAGCGCCAGCACATGGGCTCGGCCGCCGAGCTCGCCGCCTCGCGGGCCTACCAGGCCGCCTATGCCGGGCTGGAGTTCGGCAGCTTCCAGGCCCTGCGCAATCCCGCACCGCCCGCCGCGGCCCCCGCCTGCTTCTCCCAGACCAATCTCAGCTTCGCGTCGTCTACGGACCCGGCGCTCGCCGACTTCACGGTCACGGTCTCCTGCGTCCGCACGCCCGGGACGGGCACGGTCAGCGACGGCGCGACGACGCTGGTCTTCTACGACATCACCGCCGTGGCCTGCAACCAGCCGGCAGGCGGCGTCTGCCCGGCCGGCGCGACGCCTGCTGCCACCTATGTTGAACGCAGCCTCAGCCGGAGGGTGAGCCGATGAGCCCTTGCCTGCCCCTGGCTTCCTGGCCCGCCTGGTCCCGGTGGACGCCCGTCGTCCGTATCCTGCGGGCCTGCCTGGCTGCCGCGCTGCCCTGGGTCGCCCTGTGGGCGCTGCTCACCGCCGGACCGGCCCGCGCGCAATGCGGCCCGCTGCCCACCACGAATGCGATCACCGCCGGCAGCGGCGGCAACCTCAACCTGGCCACGGATTTCATCGTCAACGGCAACCTCACGAGCGGCAGCGGCCCCAACCTGCCGACCACGGGGGTGCGCAACAGCAACGCGACGACCTTCCCCTCGCCGCAGCCTTCGGCCTTTCCCAGCTTCAGCGCCAGCACCAACGTCAACAGCGGCCCGGTGGCAGCCGGCACCTACAACAAGGTCACCCTCTCGGGCACCCAGAGCTTCAGCGGCGGAACCTACTACATCAACAACGTGGTCCTGAACGCCGGCTCGACCATCACGCTGGGCAGCGGCACCTACTTCGTCAGCGTGTTCCAGATGCTGGACAACGTCACGGTGAACACCAGCGGCGCCGTGCGGCTCTACATCGGCAGTGTCCTCAGTGGCGGCAACTTCGTGAGCGTCAACACGGCCGGCCCCACGGCCAATCTGATGGTCACGCTGGCCAACAATGCCAGCGTCAGCTTCTCCAACAGCGCCAACTTCCGCGGCGTGATCTACGGGACGTCGAACAACAACGTCAACATCAGCAATTTCGCAACCATCACCGGCATGATCGCCGTGACGGGCAGCGTCAGCCTGACCACCGGCTCCAGCATCACCCTCAGCGCGGCGGACCAGGCCGCCATCGGCAACAGCAGCACCTGCGACCCGAATGCCGTCGGCCTGGTCGCCGACTACCACTTCGACGAGTGCAGCTACAACGGCACCGCCGGCGAGGCCAAGGACAGCCGCGGCAGCTACCACGCCACGTCGAGCGGGGCCAAGCCGAACACGGCGGCGGGCGGCGTGGTCGGCCGCTACCTCAGCACCACGGCCCTGAACGCCTACCTGCTCACCAACAGCAAGGTGCCGCTGCCGGGCGCCTACACCATCTCCAGCTGGTACCGGACGCCCTTCACCACGGACGCCAGCAACCGCTACCACGTCCTCGGTTCGCTGGATGTCTCCGGCAGCAGCTGCATCGGCGACCTCATGTTCAGCGATGACCTGAACTCGTACCGCTGGGGCGTCTACAGCCAGCCGGGCGGCATCGTCAGCGGCACCCAGTCCGTCAACCTCGCGAGCGGCTGGCACCACGTGGCCCTCGTGGCGAGCGGCAGCACGACGCAGATCTACCTGGACGGCACGTTCCGCGATTCCGTGCCCCTGCGCATCAACAGCACCAGCGCGTCCCTCGGCATGCGCTACATCGGCACGTCCTGCGACAACGTCAACGTGCAGGCCTTCCGTGCGCCGATCGACGAGTTCATGGTGTTCAACTCGGCCCTCAGCAGCACGGACGTCAGCAACATCTACAACAACCAGCGCAACGGCAAGAACTGGGACGGCACGACCCGCAGCGCCACCTGCGCGCCAGCCGTCGGGAGCTTCCTCATCAGCGGCACGGGCCCGGCCTCCACCTGCAGCCCGCAGACGATCACCGTCACCGCGCGCGATGCCAGCGGCAACACCCTCACGGGCTACACCGGCACCGTCACGCTCCGGACCTCCAGCAACCTCGGCACCTGGGCCAAGGGCAGCAGCCCGACGCCCGGGGGCACCCTGACCGCGGGCGCCAACGACGGCCAGGCCACCTACACCTTCGTGGCCGGGGACCTCGGCGTTGCCAAGTTCACGCTGGCCCACCAGGCCGCGCGCGACCTCACCGTCACCGTCACCGACACCAGCACGCTCGTCGCCTCCACCTCCGCCACCGTGCAGTTCCGGGACAACGCCTTCGTGTGGACGGAGGACCTCAACAACAAGATCAGCGGCAACTGGATCGCCGTCGCGGGGCGCACGCACGACCTGCAGCTCGCCCTGTGGAAGAAGGACGCCTCGACCGGCCAGTGCAGCGTCGCCACGGACTACACCGGCAGCCGCAACCTCAAGATCTGGCGGACCGACAGCAGCGGCAGCTGGACGGACCCGACCGTGGCGCTGCCCTCGCCCGCGTCGCCCGTGAGCATCACCACGACCAAGCCCGGGGCGAGCAATCTCGCTCTGACCTTCGCTGCGGGCAAGGCCTCCGTCAACCTGGGCACGACGGACGTGGGCCAATACACGCTGAACGTGGCGGACGAGACCAATCTCTATGCCTCCAACGCCATCAGCGGGAGCAGCAGCGTGCTCACGGTACGCCCCTTCACGATCGTGGTGAACGGCATCGTGATGGGCGGCACGGCCAACCCCAATGGCAGCGCCGCGGGTGATGCCGTCTTCGGCGCGGCGGGGGCGAACTTCAGCGCGACGGTCGGCGGCTACCGCTGGAGCAGCGGTGCGGACAGCGCGGACGACGGCGTCCCGGATGCCAACATCAACCTGAGCACCGCCACCGCCGGCGGCCTTGCCCCCAAGTTCGCCGCCACGGTCACGCTCGCGCCGCTGGCGGGCTCCCAGACCCCGTCCGCCGGCGTGCTCGGCAGCTTGAACAACGGCGCGGTGAACGTCACCGGGGGCGCCAGCACGGCCGCCACGCTGCAGTACACCGAGGTCGGCAGCTTCCAGCTCGCCACCGTCGGCGCGCTGAAGGACTACCTCGGCGTGAGCGGCCTGAATGTCGACGCCCTGGTCTTCAACAGCGCCGGCGCGCAGAACACGACCGTCGGCCGCTTCATCCCGGCGAGCTTTGCCCTGTCCAACGGCAGCGTGAAGCATCGCAGCACCGCCAGCTGCGCGCCGGCGTCCGCCTTCACCTACCTCGGCGAGAACTTCGAGCTGAGCTTCGATCTCGAGGCCCGCAACGCACTCGGCGCGCGGACGCAGAACTACACCGGCACCTACGCCAAGCTCGCGCTCGGCACGCCGTCCAACTTCGCGCCGGCCGGCATTGCGGGCAGCACGCTCTTCAAGACCGGCGGCGGGCGCTTGACGGCCGTGAGCAGCACCGGCACCTGGGCGAACGGCCAGGCCACGGCCGTGAAGCTGGTCCTCAATGCGGGCCGGGCCACGGGTCCGGGCGGCGCCAGCGCTCCGGATGGCCCGTTCACGGCCAGCTTCGGCATCCTGCCCTCCGACGGCGAGGCCAGCGGCATCAGCACTGCCAACCTCGACACGGATTCGCCGGCCAATGGCAACGACCGAGGCTTGGTCGCGACAGTCGCCCTGCGCTACGGTCGCCTGCGCCTGCAAAATGCAATAGGCTCCCAGAATCGCAGCCTGAGCCTGCCGCTGCAGGCGTACTACTGGGACGGCAGCGTCTACCAGACCAACACCCTGGACAGCTGCACCAGCATCAGCAGCAACCAGATCAGCTTCGGGAACTACCGCAAGACCATGACCAGCGCGGACGCCACGGTACTCAGCAGCCCCGTCACCCTCAACCAGGGGCAGGCCCTGATCACCCTGGCCAAGCCCCTGACGGGCCACAACGGCAGCTACGACGTCGCCCTGGCCCTCGGCAGCGCCGCTACGGATGCCAGCTGCCTCAGCTGGACACCCCAGCCCGCCGCCGCCAGCGGCGCCAACCTCACCCACCTGCGCTGGCCCTGGTGCGGCAATGCCGCCGACAAGGACCCCAGCGCCCGCGCCAGCTTCGGCGTCTACGGCGGGGCCGGCACCACCCTCTATCAGCGGGAGAACTGACTTGACCCGGACATCGTGCGCCCACGTCCGCGCGGGAAGCGGCCGATGAAGCGGCTGCTGCAACTCCTCGGCGCCCCCTGGCGCAAGGCCCTCGGCCAGTCCGGCGTGCTCGCCTACCGGGCCACGCCGACGCAGTTCAGCTGGGTACGCCTCGGCGCGGGCAAGACCTGGCCCCGTGAACTGCTGGGCCTGGGCCATCTCGAGCGCGCCGACCAGGACGAAAGCCAGTGGGCCCAGCAGCTTGCGGGGCTCGGCCTCGGCGGCGAGCAGGTGATCGCGCTGCTGGAGATGGACGACTATGCCGTCTACAAGCTCCCCGCCCCCAACGTCCCGTCCAGCGAGCTCAAGGCCGCTGCGCGCTGGCAGATCAAGGAGCTCGTCGAGGGGCGCCTGGACCAGCTGACCCTCGACGTCCTCCAGGCCGGGGACGACTCCCGCAGCCAGAAGGAGATGCTGGTGTTCGCCGCCCGCAATGCCGCCATCGAGCGGGTCTGCCACACCGCGGCCACGGCCGGCTGCATGACGCAGGTGGTGGACGTGTGGGAGACCGCGGTCCGCAACCTCCAGACGGCCCGCGCGGCCCAGGACGATCTGTCCGGCAAGGCCACGGCCGCGCTGCTGGTGATGCCGGACCAGTGCCTGCTGACCATCTCCACGGGCGACGAGCTCTACTACACACGCCGCCTGGACGCCGACGACCGCCTCTTCGAGAGGGCCACGAGCACCGCCAAGGCAGCCGAGCGCGAGGAAGTGCCGCTGGGCTTCGAGTACATGCCGGGCGACGAGCTCGGCTTCACCGGCATGGAGACGGAGGAGTCCGGCCTGGTGCTCGAGCTGCAGCGCTCCATCGATGTCTGGGAGCGCTCCTGGCCCAGCCTGCCGCTCACCCGCCTGTACGTGCTCAGCGCCGATCACGACGAGGCCGTGGCGCGCTTCCTGCAGAAGGAGCTGGGCCTGCGCACGACGGCGCTGATGCCGGCGTCCCTGTTCAGCGGCGCGTCGCTCGGCACTGATTCCCGCCTGCTGGCCGCCTGCCTGCCCCTGCTGGGTGCCGCCCTGCGTGACGACACCGCCAGCCCCTAGACCGCCATGGCACAACAGATCAACCTGCTCACCCCCATCCTGCTCAAGCCCAGGCGCCACTTCACGGCCGTGGCGATGCTGCAGGCGCTGGGGCTCATCCTGATCGGCAGCCTCGCCCTGGCCGCCTGGATCGGCAGCCGCGCCGACCAGCGCCGCGCCGAGTTCATCAGCCGCTCGGCCGCGCAGAAGTCGCAGCAGGAGGCCCTGACCCGCACGCTGGCCGCTCTGCCAGGCGCCAGTGACCTCAAGGCCACCGAGGCCCAGATCGCGCTCCTGAAGCAGCAGCAGCAGAGCCAGTCGGCACTGCTGCAGTCCCTGACCCACGGCCAGCGTCCGGCCGGCGAACGCCACAGCGACCTCCTTGCCCTGCTGGCCAGCTCGGTGCCGGCCACCGTGTGGCTGCAGGGGCTGCGCTGGCAGGCCGGCCAGCTCGAGCTCAGCGGCGGCACGCTGGATCCGTCCGCGCTTCGCGGCTGGGTGTCCCGCCTGCAGACGCAGGCCCTGCTCCAACGGGTCGTGCTGGCGGAGGTGAAGCTGGAGCTCGTGTCGGCCGGCAGTGCAGGCGCCGACGCCGGGCTGGCGGGTCGGCTGCAGCTGCCGGCGGGTGCCGCGGCCGCCGGACAGCCGGTCTGGGCCTTCCAGGTGCGAGGCGTCGCCCCGGTCCTGCCCCTCACGCCGGCCGCGTCCGCGGCGCTGGCCGCCGCCGCCCCGGTCCAGGTGGCCACGATGCAGTCGGGAGGTCAGCCATGACGGCCCATGAGATCCACAGCGCGTGGCGCGCACGCTGGGAACGGTCCGCCGAGCGCATCGACGCCCTGAGCCTGCGCGAGCGGGTCTTCCTGTTCCTGTGCCTGACCGTCGTGCTGGTGCTGGCCGTCGACACGCTGGTGCTGGACCCGCTGATGCGTGAGCAGCGCGAACAGCAGGCCATCGTCCATCGGCAGGACGACGACCTGCAGCGCCTGCGCGACCAGATCACCCAGCTCAACGCGCTGAACCAGGGCGACACCGAACTGGCCCGACGCCGGCGCGAGCTGACGGCGCTCAACGAGGCGCTGCAGGCCCAGTCGCAGCGCCTGGAGCAGATTCGCCAGGGCAGCAGCGCGCTGCCGCAGCTGCCTCAGCTGCTGAGCCAGCTGCTGCAAAAGCATGAGCGCCTGCAACTCACCCGGCTGGACAGCGCCGCCAAGCCGGCCCCCGAGATGGCCGGCCGCCTGACCGCCCCGCCGGGCCTGCAGTGGCAGGCCGTGGACCTCGAGCTGCGAGGCGACTACCTCGACCTCCTGCGCTACCTCGCCAGCCTGGAGCAGGCGCTGCCCGAGCTGCGCTGGGGACCGCTTCAGATCCAGTCCGGCGGCCCGGACGGCGCCCACCGCATGAGCGTGCAGATGTATGTGCTGAGGCCCGACGCATGAGCCGCATGATCCCCTCCCGCCGCCCCGCCGCGGGCCTGTTCGCCCTCGCGACCGGCGCCCTGCTGCTGCCGGTCCTCGCGGAGGCCCAGGCCCCTCAGCGCGATCCCATGCAGCCGCCCGCCGCGCTGCGCCCCGCCGCCACGCCGGGCAGTGCCAACGCGGCGCCGGCCCTGCCGGAGAGCGCCCAGGTCCTGATCGTCGACGGCAAGGCCTATGCGCTGATCGGCAGCCGCCGCTACGCCTCCGGCACGCGCATCGGCAGCGGCGCCGACGCCCTGCTGGTGGAGCGCGTCAATGAACACGGCGTCTGGCTGCGCAGCCGCGACGGGCTGCACGCGCTGCCCATGCTCAGCGGCGTCAGCAAGAAGCCCAGCCCCGAATCCGGTTCGCCCGACAAGTCACAAGAGAAAAGGGATCGCCCATGAAACGCCCCGCCCAGTCCGCCTCCCGGCCCGCCGCTCGCCAGGGTCCGCAGCGCCTTGGCAATGCCGCCCTCGTGCTGGGCCTGGGTCTGCTGAGTGCCTGTGCCGAGAAGCCCCTGCAGGTCGCCCAGCCCGTCGCCGCACTGCGGGCCGAGCTGGACGCCGCCCGCGCCCGCGCCACCGAGGCCGAGGCGCAGGCCGCCGCACGTGCCGCCAGCGCGCCCGCCACCCCCGCGACGCCCCCGGTGAGCGCGCCCGCCGAGCCCCGCTTCGACCTCGTGGTGAACGGTGCCCAGGCCAAGGACGTCTACCTCTCGCTGGTGGCTGACACGCGCTACAGCATGATCGTGCACCCCGGCGTCAGCGGCCAGCTGTCCCTGACCCTCAAGGGCGTCACGATGCGCGAGGCGCTCGAGTCCCTGCGCGACGTCTATGGCTACGACTTCCGCATCGACGGCCGCCGCGTGACGGTCTACCCGGCCACGATGCAGACGCGGGTCTTCAGCATCAACTACCTGCCGGGCCAGCGCATCGGCCGCAGCGAGCTGCGCGTCAGCACGGGCGCCCGCATGACCGGCACCTCGAACGGCAGCAGCTCGAACGGCGTCGCGAACAGCGGCACGGGCACCAGCACGGATGGCAACAACGGCAGCAACGGCACCGTGCAGCAATCCGAAAGCAGCCGCGTCAGCACCGCCACGAAGGCGGACTTCTGGTCCGAGCTGCAGGAGGCGCTCAACAGCCTCGTCGGAGGCGGCGAGGGCCGCAGCGTCATCGCCAGCCCACAGGCCAGCACCATCGCCGTGCGGGCGATGCCGGAGGAGCTGCGCGCCGTCGAGAGCTTCCTGAAAGCCACGCGCATGGCCGTCGAGCGCCAGGTCATGCTCGAGGCCAAGATCGTCGAGGTGGAGCTGCGCGAGGGCTACCAGAGCGGCGTGGACTGGTCCATCCTGCGCTCGCGCACCATGGCCGGCCAGACCAGCGTCAACCCCTCGCTGCCGCTCATCACGCCCTCCGTCGTCAACCCGCTGGTGGGCAACACCGCCGGGCTGCCCACCCTGTCCACCGGCAACCAGACCCCGCTCTGGCCCGATCTCATCCCGCTGCCCTCGGCCGGCGGCGGCGCCTTCGGCCTGGCCCTGACGCGCGGCAGTTTCCAGGGGCTGATCAGCTTCCTCGAAAGCCACGGGGACACGCAGATCCTCTCCAGCCCGCGTGTGGCGACGCTGAACAACCAGAAGGCCGTGCTGAAGGTCGGCTCGGACGACTACTTCGTCACCGGCATCAACAGCGGCAACACCACCAACTCGACCAACACCAACAACACCACCGGCGTGGTGATGCCCACGCTGATCCTCACGCCCTTCTTCTCCGGCATCGCCCTGGACGTCACGCCGCAGATCGACGACGGCGACACCATCACGCTGCATGTGCACCCGTCCGTCACCAACGTGACAGAGCGCACCAAGCAGGTGGACCTCGGCGCCGCGGGCAACTACCGCCTGCCGCTGGCCTCCAGCAGCGTCAACGAGACCGATACCGTCGTGCGGGTGCCTGACGGCGCCATCGTCGCGATCGGCGGGCTGATGCAGCAGGAGAGCACGCGCCGCGGCTCCGGCCTGCCCGGTGCGGACCAGAACCCCATCACCGCCACGCTGCTGGGCAACCGGGCCAACAATGGCCGCAAGCGCGAGCTCGTGGTGCTGATCCGCTCGACCATCATCCGCAGCGCGCAGGACTGGGAGCAGGAGACCGCCCGCAGCGCCCAACGCCTGGAAGACACGGACGCCCGGCAGCGCAAGGTCATCCGCGTCGGCCAGCCCTGAGCGTGGTCGCCCTGCGCACGCGACGGCGTGGGGCTGTCCCTGCTTGCGGGGCCATGCCGGCCCCACCCTACCTGAGTTTCCCGCTTGTCAGCCCACGGGTCATCCGTGATAGTCGGCCGGTGATGAAAGTCAGGGGGAACGACATTGTCGACAGCATTTGTGTCCCAGACCCAGGCCGGCGCCTTGCCCGCGTCGGCGGCCACGGCGGCAGCCAGCGCGTCCATGCTGGCCGCTCAGCAGCTGCACCAGCAAGCCATCCAGCATTCGCATGAGCGCAGCCAGGCCTTCGGCCTGCATCCCGGCCAGGCGCCCGACCTCCACCGTCTGACCGATGGCGCGCTGACCGAGCTCCAGCACCGCAACGCGCGCCTGTGCACCCAGGCCCTGCCGGTCATGGAGATGCTCTACGAGCAGCTCGCCCATGCCCAGAGCATGGTCGTGCTGTGCGATGCCAGCGGCACTGTGCTGCACGCGCTCGGGGATCCCAGCTTCCTCGCCCGGGCGCAGCGCGTCGCGCTCAGCCCCGGCTCCCGCTGGGCCGAGGCCGACAAGGGCACCAACGCCATCGGCACGGCGCTCATGACCGAGGCTCCGACACTTGTGCACGGCACCGAGCACTACCTGCGCGCCATGCACTTCCTGACCTGCTCGGCCGCCCCCATCTTCGACCACAAGGGCGCGCTGCTGGGCGTGCTCGATGTCTCCGGCGACCGCCGCTCCTACCATCCGCACACGCTGGCCCTGGCCAGCCTCGCCGCGCGTCTGATCGAATCCCAGTGGTTTGCGGACCGCTTCCGGCAGTCCCCGCAGCTCCAGATGCACGCACGCCCCGAGGGGCTGAGCACCCTGCAGGAAGGCCTGCTGGCCCTGGCCGAAGATGGCCATGTGCTGGGCATCAACCGCCGCGGGCTGGACATGCTCGGCGGCGGCACGGCCACGCTGCACCGCGAATCCGTGCAGAGCCTCTTCGGCCTGAGCATGGAGCAGCTGCTCAGCGCCGCGCAGCAGGACCAGGCGCTGCCGGTTCAGATCCCCACCCGCAGCGAGCAGGAGCCAGCCACGCTGTACCTGAAGATGCGCTGGCCTTCGCACCGCCTGCTGAACTGGGCGGCGCCGGGGGCCTCGGCCGTGACGACGCCCTACGGCACCACGGTGCCCCTGGGCGGGCCGCTCAGCACCGGCTATGCCGGCACGCCGCCCTCGCCCCCGCCTGCCAGCCTCTCGCCCTCCCGCGCCGGGGGCATGGCCCTGCAGCCGCCGCCGCTGCGCGAGACGGAGGCGCTGGCCATCCGCGATGCCATCCGGGCCGCCGGGGGCAATCTGTCGCTCGCCGCACGGCAGCTGGGCATCGGCCGCAGCACGCTGTACCGCAAGCTGCGCCAGGACGGGCTGCTGGTGCCCAAGGGCTGATCCGCCCGGGTGCGCCGCTGATGGCGCGCAAGACCTGACCCCGGCGGCGGCCGGCTCACGCGGGCTTCGACGGCCCGCGGGGCGCCCTGAGCGTCAGCGGGACAGCGGCGCGGCCGCCAGCAGCGGCGCGATGGCATCGGCCATGCGCTGCGCGGCGCCCCGGTGGCGTGCGGCGAACGCCCGGGCCTGTGCGGCCTGGTGCGCGAGGGCCGGCGCATCGGCCAGCAGCGCGGCGGCGCGATCCAGGGCCTCGTCCAGGCTGCTCACGCGCACCGCGGCGCCCGCTTCCTCCGCCAGGGCGGCAGCTTCCTGGAAATTGAAGGTGTGCGGGCCCATCAGCAGCGGGCAGCCACAGGCGGCGGCCTCGATGAGGTTCTGCCCGCCCAGCGGCTCGAAGCTGCCTCCCAGCAGCGCGAGGTCCGCCAGGCCGTAGTAGAGCGGCATCTCGCGAAGGGAATCGCCCAGCCACACCTCTGCCGACCAGGCCTCGGCAGGGGGCAGGTCTTGCCCGGTCCAGTCACTGCGCCGGGCGAGGCTGAAGCCGGCCTGACGCACCAGCGCGGCCACCTCGTCGAAACGCTGGGGATGACGCGGCACGATCAGCAGCAGCGGCCGGAGCGCCCCCGTGCCGCGCCGCTCATGCCACGCGCGCAGCAGCGCCGCCTCCTCGCCTTCGCGGCTGACCGCCATCAGGAGCACGGGGCGCGTCGCTTGGGGGCGTGCGGCCGCCCAGGCCTCTCCGCGCGCCCGCACGGACTCATCCGGCTGCAGGTCGTACTTGAGATTGCCGCTGACCAGAACGCGCCCGACCCCGGCTGCCTCCAGGCGCTGGGCGTCGGCCTCGGTCTGGGCCAGCGCCAGCCACAGCCGTGCCGCCGCCGGATGCAGCAGGGCGCGCAGGCGTTGCCCCTGCCGGGCACTCTTGGGCGACAGGCGGGCGTTGGCGAGCACCACCGGCAGGCGTCGACGTGCGGCCTCCGCCATCAGGCAGGGCCAGATCTCGGTTTCCATCAGCACGCCCGCCACCGGTTGATGGCGCTGCAGGAAGCGGCGCACGGCGCCCGGCGTGTCCAAGGGCAGCCAGCGCTGCACATCCCCCTCGCGCAGCAGCTCGCGGCCGGTGTCACGGCCGGTTGCGGTCGAGTGGGTCAGCAGCAGGCGCAGGCCCGGATGGCGCTCGCGCAGCGCCGCGATCAACGGGACCGCCGCTCGCGTCTCGCCCATGGAGACGGCATGCAGCCACAGCGCGCCCGGCGGCGAGCGCTCCCCCAGGCCCAGGCGCTCCGCCCAGGCCATGCGGTAGAGCGGTTCGGCGGCACCGCGCCGCCAGAGCTTGAGGAAGTACAGCGGCGTCGCCAGGCGAAGCGCCGTGCCGTAGGCCCAGCGCGCCAGGCGCTCGGACCAGGCCGGCACCGCCGGCGGGGCGCGGTCGTGGGAGGAGGCCGTGGCCAAGCCCTCAGTGACCGGCCGCGAAGGTGGCGTCCGGCTTCACGCGCTTGAGCTGCGCCAGCACGGCGTGCTCGATGCGGGCCAGCGCCTCGGGCGTGTGGCCCTCGAAGCGCAGCACCAGCACCGGCGTGGTGTTGGAGGCACGCACGAGGCCGAAGCCGTCCTCGTACTCGATGCGCAGGCCGTCGATCGTGATGATCTCCTTCGCATCGGGGAACTCGGCCACTTCCTTGAGTTGGGCCACGACGCTGTGGTGTTCCCCCTCGGCGCAGGGCACGTTCAGCTCGGGCGTGGCGAAGCTGGTGGGCAGTGCGTTCAGCACGGCACTGGGGTCCTCGCTGCGCGAGAGGATCTCCAGCATGCGGCCGGCCGTGTACATGGCGTCGTCGAAGCCGTACCAGCGCTCGTTGAAGAAGATGTGGCCTGACAGCTCGCCGGCCATGGGCGCACCGGTCTCCTTCAGCTTGGCCTTGGCCAGCGAGTGGCCCGTCAGCCACATCAGCGGCTTGCCGCCGTGCTCGCGGATCCACGGAGCCAGGCGCTGCGTGCACTTCACGTCGAAGATGATCTCGGCACCCGGGTTGCGCTTCAGGATGTCGGCGGCCAGCAGCATGATCTGGCGGTCCGGCATGATCATCTGGCCGTCCTTGGTGACGATGCCCAGGCGGTCGCCGTCGCCATCGAAGGCCAGGCCGAGCTCAGCGTCGCAGGCGTGCACGATCCGCTTGAGGTCCTCGAGGTTCTCGGGGCGCGAGGGATCCGGGTGGTGGTTGGGGAAGTCGCCATCGACCTTGGAGTAGATGTCGATCACCTCGCAGCCCAGGGCGCGCAGGATGGCCGGGGCGCTGGCGCCGGGAATGCCGTTGCCGCTGTCCACCACGACCTTCATCGGGCGGGCCAGCTGGCAGTCGCTGACGATGCGGTGGCTGTACTCGGCGCCGATGTCCATGGTGCCCACGCGGCCGGCGCCGGTGGCGTAGTCCTCGGCCTCGATGCGGCGGCGGATGTCCTGGATCTGCTCACCGAAGACGGCGGCGCCCTTGAGCACCATCTTGAAGCCGTTGTAGTCCTTCGGGTTGTGGCTGCCGGTCACCTGGATGCCGGAGTTGCAGCCGTGCCGGCCTCGCGTGGCGGCCACGTAATAGAGCATGGGCGTCGTGACCGCGCCGATGTCCACCACGTCGATGCCCGTGGACTGCAGGCCGCGCACCAGCGCCGCCACGAGTCCCGGGCCCGACAGGCGACCGTCGCGCCCCACCGCCACGGCCTTCTCGCCGAGCTTCAGCGCCTCGGTGCCGAAGGCCCGGCCCAGGTGCTCGGCCAGGGTCTCGTCCAGGGTCTGGCCCACGACGCCGCGGATGTCATAAGCCTTGAAGATGGAAGCGTGAACTTGCATGCGTATTGCCTCTGCAGCCTGGGGCTGCCGGTCCTTGTAGATTTGTTTCAGCGCGATTGTAGGCATGGCCGGAACCGGGCTCCGTGATCGCGCTGTAACTCGCGCGCGGCGCCCGTCCGGCCCCGTCCGGCGTCGATTCGCGCCCCTTCGCGACGCCTGGTCCACCCGGGCGTCGCGAAGGGGCCAAGCGCTGCCTACACTGCCGCCATGAACCTGCGCCTCCTCGGTCCCTCCCTTGCGCTCTGGCACCTCGACAAGCACCGGTCCGTGCCCTGGTGGACCGGCCTGATGGTCAGCGCCGGCGTGGGGGGCGTGGTGGGGGTCCTCATCGTGTTCGTCGCGGCGCTGCTGTCCGGGCAGATCCTGGACGCCTCCTTCTGGCGGCCCGGCCTCCTGCCCTCGGCGCTGCTGGGCGTGGCGATCGCCCTGCTCACCCACGGCGCCTTTCGCCTGTTGGAGCGGCGGCTGCCGGCCGTGCAGCTGCAGCAGCTCAACGAGGGCACGGCCCGCGGCAGCCTGCTCGTCTTCATCGGCATCCCGACGGTCTGCAGCGTGCTCGGGCTGGTGATCGTGGACACCCTGCTGATGTCGTTCCGCCTGGGCCTGCCGGTCCCGCCGCGCGTGCCCAGCAAGGGGACGCTGATCACCTTCCTGTTCTGCGGCGCCGGCTTCGCCGGGCTCAGCCTGTGGCGACTGCGCAGCCAGCTGCGCGCGCAGAAGACGCGCAGCCAGCTCACCCAGGCCCAGCTGCGCCTGCTGCAGGCCCAGATCGAGCCGCACTTCCTCTTCAACACCCTCGCCAACGTGCAGGGCCTGATCGACTACGAGCCGGCCCAGGCCAAGCACATGCTGGACGCCTTCACCGACTATCTGCGGGCCAGCCTGCGGCAGATGCGGGCCGAGGACGTCAGTCTGTCCCAGGAGCTGGCGCTCGTGCAGAACTACCTCGCGGTGATGCACTGCCGCATGGGCGAGCGGCTGAAGTCCCGCGTCGACGTGGCGCCCGAGCTGCTGGACGCGCGTCTGCCGCCCCTGCTGCTGCAGCCGCTGGTCGAGAATGCCCTGCACCATGGCCTGGAGCCGCAGCTGCAGGGCGGGCTGCTGCAGATCCGCGCCCGCCCCCAGGACGACGGCCTGGTGGTCGAGATCGAGGACGACGGCATCGGCCTGGCCGGCAGCCGCCAGCGGCCCCGCCAGGGCCACGGCATGGCCCTGCAGAACATCCGCGAGCGCCTGCTGGCCTTCTACGGGCCGGGCGCCTCGCTGGTCCTCACCGACGGCGCCGGTGGCCGGGGCACGTGCGTCCGCCTGGTCCTGCAGCGCCGGCGGCCCCTGGGTCGGACCGACGGGGGATGAGTCGCCCCCGCCGCCCTGCCCCCGTCGATCACCCTGAGCTCGCCGCCCGAACAGCCCCCAATCCGCGACGCCACCGCCATGCCGACCCCGCCCCGCCCGATCTCAGCCCCGAACCCGGGACCGACCGCCCTCCTCGCGGACGACGAACCGCACCTCAACCGCGTGCTGCAGGACCGGTTGCGCGAGCTCTGGCCCGCGCTGCGGGTGGTGGCGATCGCGTCCAACGGGCAGGAGGCCGCGACGCTGATCGCCCAGCTGCAGCCGGACATCGCCTTCCTCGACATCCAGATGCCGGGCCTCACCGGCCTGGAGGTGGCTCAGGGCATCGAGGGGGCGACGCGGGTCGTGTTCGTCACGGCCTACGACCAGCACGCGCTGGAGGCCTTCGAGCAGGAGGCGCTGGACTACGTGCTCAAGCCGGTGCGGCCGGAGCGGCTGCAGCGCACGGTCGAGCGGCTCCAGCGGGCGCTGGCACCGGACGCCGCCTCGCCGCCGGAGGACCAGCTCGCGCGCCTGCTGTCCCAGCTGCTGCCCGCCAGCGCGGCCGCCGCGGCGCGCCCGGGCCCGCCCCTGCGCCATCTGCGCGCCAGCCAGGGGGCCTGCACGCACCTGATCCCGGTGGAGGACATCCTCTTCTGCCAGGCGGACGACAAGTACACCGCCGTGCGCACGGCCAGAGCGGAGTACCTGATCCGCACCTCGATCAGCGAGCTGCTCTCCCAGCTCGACCCGGCGCACTTCTGGCAGGTGCACCGCGCCACGCTGATCAACGTGGACCAGCTCCTGTGCACCCGGCGCGACGCCAACGGCAAGCTGCTGCTGCGCATGAAGGGGCTGACGCAGGAACTGGCGGTCAGCCGCGCCTACGTGCACCTGTTCCGGGCGATGTGAGGCCGCGGGCCGGGACCGCGCCCTTGCCATCCGGCGCCCGGGCTTGCGATTCGTCGCGCAGGCCCATTTCCGGAGACACTCGCCGCCTACGCTGACTCCATGTCCACTGCCTCGCCCTGACATGAGCCCGACTGCCCGCTTCACCGACGACGTCCGCTTCGCCCTCCGGCACTACTTCCGCTTGCGCAAGGTGCGTACGGAGTCCACGCTTGCGCGCTTCGCCATCACCAGCGTCTTTGCCATCGGCTTCCCCTCGCTGTTCCTGGCCTTCGGCGCGCTGTTCGGCTCGGTCCGGATGAGCGGCCCGCAGCTCCTGGCCAGCTACGTCTGCGGCTTCGTCGTGGCCTTCCTGATCCACGGGGGCTACCGCTTGACGGAGCTGGTGCTGTCCCAGCCGGCCCTGGACCGACTGCAGGCGGGCGGCTGGCGTGCCGGCCTGTACTTCACCTGCATGCCCATCGGCTGTATCGCGCTGGGCATGTGGCTCTTCAGCCAGGCGCTGGGCTGGTCGATGGACGTCACCGTGACGACGCCCTTTGACAGCGCCCGGGGGCTGAGCCAGTTCCTCTTCCTTTCGCTGATCGGCTCCCTGATCGGCTGGTATCTGGACCACCAGCGCCGCCGCCGCCAGGCCCTGCAGCTGCAGGCCTCCGAGGCCCGGCTGCTGCGCCTGCAGGCCCAGATCGAGCCCCACTTCCTCTTCAACAGCCTCGCCGCCGTGCAGAGCCTCGTGAAGCCCGCCCCGGATCGCGCGCTGGAGATGCTGGAGCACTTCACCGACTACCTGCGCGCCAGCCTCGGTGCCCTGCGTGAGGAAAGCTGCGCCCTGGCCACTGAGCTGCAGGTCGCTCGCAGCTACCTCGGGCTGATGCAGATCCGCATGGGCGAACGCCTGCGCTTCAGCCTCAGCAGCACACCCGAGGCCGACGCCCAGCGCCTGCCCCCGCTGCTGCTGCAGCCGCTGGTGGAGAACGCCATCGTCCACGGCCTGGAAGGCAAGGACGATGGCGGCGAGGTCCAGGTCAGCGCCCGGATCGTCAGCGCGGGTGACGGCCGCTGGCTGCAGATCGAGGTGCGCGACGACGGGCTGGGCGCGAACGCCCGCCAGCACCGCGCTCGCCCGGGCCATGGTCTGGCCCTGAAGAACATCCGGGAGCGTCTGGCCGCCCGCTACGGCGATCAGGCCTCCCTGGCCCTGACGCTCGACGAGGCCGGCGCGTGCGCGGTGATGCGACTGCCGCTGGCCCCGCCCTCGCCCCGGGGCTGATGCCGCCCTGTTCCCTCCAACCTTCCCAAGACAGCCCCCGACATGCCCCTGCGCGCCCTGATTGCCGACGATGAAATCCACCTGGCCGAGCACCTGAAGTCCGAGCTGGCCAGCCTGTGGCCCGAGCTGGAGATCGTGGCCCTGGCCCGCACCGGCCGGGAGGCGGCTGCCCAGATCGAGGCCCTGCAGCCCGACCTCGCCTTCCTCGACATCCAGATGCCGGGCCTCACCGGCCTGGAGGTGGCCGAGGGCATCGAGGGACGGACGCGGGTGGTGTTCGTCACGGCCTTCGACGAGTTCGCCTGCCAGGCCTTCGAGCAGGCCGCGCTGGACTACGTGCTCAAGCCCGTCAAGCGCGAGCGGCTGCACAAGACCGTGCAGCGCCTGCAGGACGCCCTGGGGGCCCCGGGCGCGGGCGACGCGGACGCCCCCGCCCTGGCCCAGGCGCTGCAGCAGCTGCAGGCGCCCGCCGGGGGGCTCGTGCCGCCGACCGCGCCCTTGCGCTACGTGCGAGCCAGCCAGGGCGAGCTGATGCACCAGATTCCCATCGGCGAGGTCATCTACTTCCATGCCGACGACAAGTACACCTGTGTGCGGACCGCCCAGGGCGAGTACCTGATCCGCACCCCGATCGCGGACCTGGCCCTGCAGCTGGACCCGCAGGAGTTCTGGCGCGTGCACCGCTCCACCCTGGTCAACCTCGCCCATCTCGCGGGGACGCGGCGGGACGAGCTCAGCCGCCTCTTTCTGCGCTTCCGGGGGCTGGCACTCGAGCTGCCGGTGAGCCGGGCCTACGTGCATCTCTTCAAGGCGATGTAGGCCCGGCGCGCGGCACAGGCGGCCTCGGGCACATGTCCGATTCCGTCCATCCTTCGGCCGCATGGCCGCCTAAGATGACGTCATGCCCCGCCTGCCCACGCCTCCCAACGCCGCCCCGGCCCCTGCCCTTGATGGCGCTCAGGGCGCTGGCGAACTCAGCACGGCGCAGTGCTATCCCGCGCTCCTGGCGCGCGATGCCCGGTTCGACGGGCTGTGGTTCGTCGGGGTGAGCTCCACGGGCATCTACTGCCGGCCGGTCTGCCGGGTGAAGACGCCGCGGCGCGAGAACTGCCGCTTCTTCGCCAGCGCCGCACAGGCCGAGTCCGCCGGCTATCGCCCCTGCCTGCGCTGCCGCCCCGAAACCGCGCCCGGCGCGCAGCTGCGCTGGAGCGTCACCGATGCCAGCCGCACGCTGGCGCGCCAGGCGGCCGCGCTGATGGCCGAGGACCCGCGTCAGAGCGTGACGGCGCTGGCCGCACGGCTGGGCATCAGCAGCCGCCACCTGCAGCGCATCTTCGAGGCGGAGCACGGCGTCCCCCCGCTCGCCTACCTGCACACCCGCCGCCTGCTGCTGGCCAAGCAGCTGCTGATGGACAGCCCGCTGGGCATGGCGGAGGTGGCCGCCGCGGCGGGCTTCGGCAGCCAGCGACGCTTCAACGCGCTCTTCCAGCAGCACTACCGGCTGCAGCCCGGCAGCCTGCGCAAGGCCGGCGAGCCGCCCCCTTCCGTGACGGCCTGCGGCGAGCCCGGTCTGCGCCTGGCCTACCGTCCGCCCCTGGCCGTGGACGCGCTGCTGGGCTTCCTGGCCGCCCGCGCGGTGCCGGGTGTCGAGCACGTGGACGCCCACGAACGGCTGATCAGCCGGAGCCTGCGCCTGCCGCACCAGGGCCGCACGCTCGCCGGGCGGCTCGTCATCCGCTTCCAGCCGGAGCGCGACACCGTGCTGCTCTCGCCCTGCTCTTCGCTGTGGGCGGCGGCCGGCAGCCTGATTCCCCTGGTGCGCCGCTGGCTGGACCTGGACGCCGCGCCCGACGCCATTCACCAGCACCTGGCAGGTCTGCCCTCGCTGGAGCCCGGGCTGCGACTGCCGGGCTGCCTGGACCGCTTCGAGCTGGCCGTGCGCGCCGTGCTGGGCCAGCAGGTCACGGTGGCCGCGGCCCGCACCCTGGCGTCGCGCTTCGTCGAGCGCTTCGGCGAGGACCTCCCGCCGGGCCACCAGACGCCCGAGGTGCGGCGGCTTTTTCCGCTGCCCGAGCGGATCGCCGGGGCGTCGATCGAGTCCATTGCCGAGCTGGGCATCATCCGCAACCGGGCACAGGCGCTCATCACCCTGGCGCAACGCTGGCCGACGCTGGCCTACGCCCGCCTGCAGGACGGGCATCTGGCCGGCGGGCAAGACCTGGCCCTGTCCGAGCTGCAGGACCTGCCCGGCATCGGCCCCTGGACCGCGCAGTACATGCTGATGCGCGGCTGGAGCGCGCCCGACCTGTTCCCACCCGGCGACGTGGTGCTGCGCCAGCAGCTCACCGAGCCCGGGCAGGCCGCCCCCACGCCCCGGGCCCTGGCCGAGCGCGCCCAGGGCTTCAGCCCCTATCGCTCCTACGCCGTCCTCCAGCTCTGGCACCATGCCGCCCAGCGCACGCCCGCCACCGCAGCCTCACGCAAGACCTGACCCCATGCAAGACCACGCCCGTCTGAACGCCGCCGAACTGCTGCTGCTCGCCGCCATCTGGGGCGCGTCCTTCCTCTTCCTGCGCCTGGGCGCCCCCGCCTTCGGCCCGCTCGCGCTGGCCTTTGTGCGCGTGGCGGGGGCGAGCCTCTTCCTGCTGCCCCTGCTGGCCTGGCAGGGCGGGCGCGAGGGCCTGCAGGAGCTGCGCCGGGGCTGGCGCCCGCTGCTGCTCGTGGCCGTGCTCAACAGCGCCCTGCCCTTCGCCTTCTTCAGCTACGCGGCGCTGTCCATCACGGCGGGTCTGTCGAGCATCCTCAACGCCACCACGCCGATCTGGGGCGCGCTCGTGGCCTCGGTGTGGCTCGGTCAGCGGCTGGACGCCGGGCGCATCCTCGGCCTGCTCGTGGGCTTTGGCGGCGTGGTCTTCCTGGCCTGGGAGCAGGCCAGCTTCAAGCCGGGCGGCAGCGGGTTCGCGATCCTCGCCTGCCTGGGCGCGACGTGCTGCTACGGCCTGGCCGCCAGCGCCACCAAGAAGTACCTGGGCGGCACGCGCTCGCTGGCCGTGGCGACCGGCAGCCAGCTCTTCGCGGCGCTGGCCCTGGCCGTGCCGGCGGCCGCCCAGTGGCCCTCGACGCCGCCGGGCCCCACCGCCTGGCTCAGCGCCGCCGCCCTGGCCCTGCTGTGCTCCGGTCTGGCCTACATCCTCTACTTCCGCCTGATGCAGCGCGCCGGGCCGACCTACGCGCTGTCCGTCACCTTCCTGATCCCGGTCTTCGCGGTGCTGTGGGGGCTGGCCTTCCTGGGCGAGGCCTTCACCCTGCACATGGCCGCCGGCTGCGCCATCGTGCTGCTGGGCACGGCGCTGGCCACCGGCATCGTGGCGCCCTTCGGCCGCGCCAAGGCCTGACGGCAAGGGGCCGGCGCCGGTCGCGTCCAGCGGGCCGCGAGGTCGGAAACGGGCCGGCCGGCGTCCCCGGCCCCAGCCTGGCCGCCCCTGGACTCGCAGCGGGCACATGCAGCCCGCGCAAGCGTGCATTCCGAACGGAACCGGTCCCCCGGGGCCGCGCCAAGCCATGCAGAATTTCCGGCATTGCCAGGCTGGCCTGAAAGGTGCCCGAGATGCAAGTCCAACAACTGTTGCTCCGGCCCGGTGCCGACGCCCTGACCCCTGACGCGCTGGCCGCCCTGCGCGCCCTCCACCCCAACCTGCTGCTGGTCTTCGGCTCCGCCGCCTGGCTGCAGCGCGTGGCCGGGCCGCTGGCGGAGGCCTTTCCCGAGGCCCAGCGCATGGGCTGCACCACCGCAGGCGAGATCTCGGCCGAGGGCGTGACCGACGACAGCTGCGTCATCACCGCCGTGCGCTTCGACCGGTGCCAGCTGGCGCAGGTGTCCACGCGCCTGGCCGGCATGGCGGACTCCGCCGAGGCCGGCCGCCGCCTGGCCCGCCAGCTCCCGTCCGAGGGGCTGCGCGCCGTCATCGTGCTGGGCCAGGGCGTGGCCATCAACGGCAGCGCCCTCATCGTCGGCATGGCCGAGGTCCTCGGCCAGCAGGTCCCCATCACCGGCGGCCTGGCGGGCGATGCCGCCGCCTTCACCGAGACCTGGGTGCTGAACCAGTCAGGCGTGCACCGCGACGAACTCGTGTGCCTCGGCCTTTACGGCGAGGCCCTGCAGTTCTCGCACGGCTCCTTTGGGGGCTGGTCCCCCTTCGGCCCCGCCCGCAAGGTGACCCGCTGCGAGCACAACGTGCTGTACGAGCTCGACGGCGAGCCCGCGCTGGACGTCTACAAGCGCTACCTCGGCGAGCATGCGCGGGACCTGCCGGCCTCCGGTCTGCTCTTTCCCTTCGCGATGCTGGGCAGCGATCACACCGAGATCGGGCTCATCCGCACCATCCTCGGCGTGGACGAGGCCAGCGGCAGCCTCACGCTCGCGGGCGAGATCGACCCGGAGGGCTATCTGCGCCTGATGCATGCGGGCACCGATGCCCTCGTCGAAGGGGCCGAGGCCGCTGCGCAGGCGGCTCGCAAGATGCACGCGGGCGACGGCCAGGGCCTGGCGCTGCTGGTCAGCTGCGTGGGCCGCAAGCTGGTGATGGGCGGGCGTGTGGACGAGGAGATCGAGGCGGTGGCCGACGTCTTCGGCCAGGGCGCCTGCATCGCCGGCTTCTACTCCAACGGCGAGATCAGCCCCTTCACCGGCAATCTGGAATGCAAGCTGCACAACCAGACCATGACGATCACCCACATCGCCGAAGCCTGAGTCCCGCATGACGAGTGCCCCGCCGCGCCCCCTGCACAAGCTGCTGGCCCGCCAGACCCGCCGCCTGCTGGGCTGCGAGGAAGGCCAGTTGCCCCAGGTGCTGGACGAGCTCAGGACGCTCGCCGCGCAGGGCGGTGTGTCGCCCGCGGCCGCGCGCCTGCTGGGCGGGCTCGACACCTTCCTGCTGCGCGTGGGCGAAGCCTACGAGCACAGCGACCGCGACATCGACCTCAAGACCCGCAGCCTGGAGCTGAGTTCGGTCGAGCTGACCGCCACGAACGAGCGCCTGCGCACCGAGCTGGCCAGCCGCACCCGCGCCATCGACTCGCTGCGCGACACCGCCCAGGAGCTGATGCAGTCCATCGACGCGGGCCTGCCGCCGCTGCGGGACGACAACCTCGAGTCGCTGTCGCGCCTGATGGGCGAGCTCGTGCGCGGGCGAGAGGAGAGCCAGCGGCGCCTGCAATCGGCGCTGACCGAGCTGGCCCACCAGAAGTTCGCGCTCGACCAGCACGGTATCGTGAGCATCACCACGCTTGCGGGCGAGATCGTCTATGTGAACGACAAGTTCATCGAGATCAGCGGCTATACCCGCGAGGAACTGCTCGGCACCAACCACCGCCTCATCAACTCCGGCCACCACCCGGCGGCGTTCTTCGCGAACCTGTGGGCGACGATCCGCGCCGGCCGGGTGTGGCACGGCGAGATCTGCAACCGCGCCAAGAGCGGCGGCCTGTACTGGGTGCAGGCGACCATCGTGCCGCTGCTGGACGCGCAGGGCCAGCCGGAACGCTTCATCGCCATCCGCACGGAAATCACCGAGCGCAAGCTGATGGAGGCCGCGCTCCAGGCCGCCGAATCCCGGCTGCGCCACGTCACGAATGCGGTGCCCGGCGTGCTGTTCCAGTGCCAGGTACCCGCCGAGGGGGGAACGCCGCGCTACACCTTCGTCAGCGACCGGCTCAAGGAGCTGCGCGGCCTCGAACCCGCCGAGCTGCTGGCGGACGGCAGCCTGTCCGGGCGTCAGCTCTTCCCGGAGGACGCCGAACGCTGCGCCCTCAGCGCGGCGCGGGCCGTGCAGCAGCGCACGCCCTGGAGCGACGACTTCCGCATCCGCCTGCCGGACGGCACGGTGCGCTGGCTGCGGGGCGAGAGCCGCCCCGAGCCGGAGCTCACACCGGACGGGCAGATCGTCTTCTCCGGCCTGTGGCAGGACGTCACGCCGCTGAAGGAGGCCCATGCCCGGCTGCGCGACATCACCGAGAGCATCCCGGTGGCCGTGTTCCAGATCCTGCGGCCGGCCGTGGGCGCCTCGCGCATCGTGTTCAGCAGCGCCGCGCTGCAGCGCATCTGCGGGCTCAGCCCCGAGGTCGCCATGGCCGACCCCGACGCCATGATGGCCCGCGTGCATCCCGAGGACCGCCAGCGCATGGTGCAGTCCTTCGAGCAGTCCGCGCGCCATCTGCAGGCCTGGTCCCTGGACTACCGCCTGGTGCACCGGGACACCGGGGCCGTCGTGTGGGTGCACGGCGAGGCCCGCACGCAGCAGACGCCCGAAGGCGGCATCGAGTGGAACGGCTACCTGGCCGACGTCACCGAGGCCCGCGCCGTGTCCGAGGAGCTGCGCCGCGCCAAGGACGGCGCCGAGGCCGCCAACCGCGCCAAGTCCGACTTCCTGGCCAATATGAGCCACGAGATCCGCACGCCCATGAACGGGATCATCGGCATGACCGAGCTCGCCCTCGACGGCGTGCTGGATGCCCAGCAGCGCGAGTACCTCAGCATCGTGCGCTCCTCGGCGGACGCGCTGCTGCGGGTGATCAACGACATCCTGGACTTCTCCAAGATCGAGGCCGGCAAGCTGCAGATCGAACACATCCCCTTCGCGCTGGAGCCGCTGGTGCAGGACGTGCTGAAGCCGCTGGCCGTGCGCGCGGCGGACAAGGGTCTCGTGCTGCGCTGCGAGACGGCCCCAGGGCTGCCGGCGCGGGTGCTGGGGGACGCGGGCCGCCTGCGCCAGGTGCTCCTCAACCTGCTGGGCAATGCCGTCAAGTTCACCGAACAGGGCAGCGTGACGCTGAGCCTGCGCCCCGGCCGCGCCGGCGAGGTGACCTTCACCATCGCGGACACCGGCATCGGCATCCCGGCCGAGAAGCTCGGCACCATCTTCGAGGCCTTCTCGCAGGAGGACAGCTCCATCACCCGGCGCTACGGTGGCACAGGGCTGGGGTTGACGATCTCCGCCCGGCTCGTGGACGCCATGCAGGGCCGCATCTGGGTGGAGAGCGCACCCGGCGAGGGCAGCCGCTTCCATGTCGCCCTGCCGCTGATGGCCGAGGGGCTGGACGAGCTGCCCGCCGAGGGCCTGCCCCCCGGGGACGGCAGCGAGCTGGAGCCGGCACCGGGCGGCGTCTCGCTGCGTGTGCTGCTGGTGGAGGATCACCCGGTGAACCAGCGCCTGGCGACGCAGCTGCTGCAGCGCTGGGGGCACCGGGTCACGCTGGCCGACAACGGCGAGCGCGCCCTCGCCCTGCTGGCCGACACGCGCTTCGACCTCATCCTGATGGACATGATGATGCCCGTGCTCGATGGCCTCGAGGCGACGCGGCGCTACCGCGCCACGGAGCAGGGACCACGCACGCCCATCGTGGCCATGACCGCCAAGGCCATGCAGGGCGACCGCGAGCGCTGCATGGCCGCCGGCATGGACGACTACCTCTCCAAGCCGCTGGACCTGCGCGCCTTCCAGCGCCTGGTGCACCGCTACGCCAGCGCCGGCACCCCATCGGCCGAGGCTGCGGCGCAGGAGCCGCCGTTCGACCTGGCCCAGGGCCTGGCCGGCGTCGACCAGGACATCGTCGGCATCATCGCGCCCATCTTCCACGAGCAGTGGCCCCTCGACGAGCAGCGCCTGCGCCAGGCCCTGTCGGCGGGCGATCTCGACACCCTCATGCACACCACGCACGCCCTGAAGTCCACCCTGCGCATGTTCGGCGCCACCCCCCTGGCCGAGCTGGCCGCCGCGATCGAGGCGCAGACCGAGTCGGGCGACCTCACCGGCGTGGCCGAGCGCCTGGATGCGCTCATCACCGGCATCCCGCCCTTGCTGGGCCTGCTGCCCGCCGGAGAGACGCCATGAGCCGCTCGCGCCAGGTCCTCATCGTCGACGACGCGCCGGTGAACCTCGCCCTGTTCGAAGCGCTCGTGAAGCGGCTGGGGGGCTGCGAGGTGAGCAGCTTCGGCGACGCCGTGCAGGCCCTGTCCTGGCTGAATGCGCACGACGTGGACCTCATCATCGTGGACTACATGATGCCCCTGCTCAACGGCCTGGACTTCATCCAGTCGGTGCGGTCCAAGCCCGGCCTGGAGACGGTGCCCATCCTGATGGTCACGGCCAATGACCAGAAGGAAGTGCGCTACCGGGCCCTGCGCGCCGGGGCCTCCGACTTCCTGACCAAGCCGGTGGACCGCGCCGAGTTCGAGGCGCGCGCGAGCAATCTGCTGTCGCTGGGCGATGCCCGCCGGCAGCTGGCCGACCGCGCCACCTGGCTGGCCGAGGAGGTGCGCAAGGCCACGGCACAGGCCGTGCAGCGCGAGCACGAGACGGTGATCCGGCTCTCGCGCGCGGCGGAGTACCGCGACCCCGAGACCGGCGCGCACATCCTGCGCATGGCGCACTACTCGCACCTCATTGCCCGCGCGCTGGGGCTCAGCCAGGCGCAGCAGGACCTCATCCTCGTCGCCGCGCCGCTGCACGACATCGGCAAAGTGGGCGTGGCGGACGCCATCCTGCTCAAACCCGGGCGCCTCACGCCCGACGAGTTCGAGGTGATGAAGCAGCACACCGTCTACGGCTACGAGATCCTGCGGGACAGCACGTCCGAGATCCTCCAGGCGGGGGCCAGCATCGCGCTGGGCCACCATGAGAAGTTCGACGGCAACGGCTACCCGAACCGCCTGCGGGGCGAGGAGATCCCGATCTTCAGCCGCATCGTCGCGGTGGCTGACGTCTTCGATGCGCTGACCTCGGCCCGGCCGTACAAGCCGGCCTGGACCCTCGAGGACGCGTCGCAATGGATCCGGAGCCAGTCGGGCTCGCACTTCGACCCGGCCTGCGTGGCCGTCTTCTTCGAGCACTGGGACGAGGTGCTGGGCATCCGCGAGCGCTTCGGCGACAGCGAGGACGACTGGCCGTCGATGATCTCGGACTTCGCCTGAGGGCCAGGCCCGGGGCCGCACCGGCAGCCCCGAACGGCCCGCCGGCCGCCGCGCTCAGCCGGCCTGCAGCAGCGCCTGCAGCCCCGCCTCGTCCAGCACCGGCACGCCCAGCTCGCGGGCCTTGTCGAGCTTGGAGCCGGCCTCCTCGCCGGCCACGACATAGTGCGTCTTCTTCGACACCGAGCCGCTGACCTTGCCGCCCGCGGCCTCGATGAGCGCCTTGGCCGCATCGCGGGACAGGGTGGGCAGCGTGCCGGTGAGCACGAAGGTGAGCCCGGCCACGCCGGCCGGGCCCGCCGCAGGCGCGGGCGCCGCCTCCCAGACATTGCCCAGCGCGGCCAGCTCCGCCACCACCGCGGCCCACGGCGCCTCCAGCAGCAGCTCGCCGAAGGACAGCCGGGCGGACTCCAGCGCGGCCTCCGCCTGCGGCGTCTGGACCAGCGCCTGCGGCGTGCCGCAGGCCTCGGCGAGACGCTCGATGGTGCCGCCGCCGATGCCCTTGAGCCGGCGCCCCCCCTCCTCGCCATCCACCGCCTTCACCAGCGCCAGCAGCTGCTTCAGCGGGACGCGCACGGCCGGCGCCAGCACGGACGGCTGCACCTGGGCCTCGGGGCCGGTCATGGCGGAGACCACGGCGCGGTTGTGCGGCTCGGCATTGAAGGCGGCGATGGAGTCCGCCACCTCCTTGCCGATGTCGGGGATCAGGCGCGGCGTGTGCCGCCCCGTGGCGACGAAGGCCTGCCAGGAGCCGTAGAACTTCGCGAGGGCCGCCGCGGTGCTCTCGCCCACATGCCGGATGCCCAGCGCGAACAGGAAGCGGCCCAGGGCCGGCGTGCGCGCCGCCTGCAGCGCAGCCAGCAGGTTGTCGGCGCTGAGCGCCTGCAGCGTGCTGCCGCCCGCCAGGCGCAGGCCGATGAGCTGCTCGCGCCCCAGCAGGAACAGGTCGGCCGGCGTCTTCACCAGGCCGCCATCCACCAGCGCGGCGACGATCTCATCGCCGAAGCCCTCGATGTCCATGGCGCGGCGGCTGGCGAAATGCAGCAGGGCCTGCTTGCGCTGGGCCGGGCAGAACAGGCCCGCCGTGCAGCGCCAGTCGGCCTCGCCCTCCTCGCGGGCAATGGCGCTGGCACACACGGGGCACTGGCCGGCGAGGCGCTTGTAGAGGTCGAAGGGCTCGCCCGCATCGGCCGGACGGCGCTCCAGCACCACACCCACGACCTCGGGGATGACGTCGCCCGCGCGGCGCACGATGACCGTGTCCCCCACCCGCACGTCCTTGCGCCGGGCCTCGTCCTCGTTGTGCAGCGTGGCGTTGCTGACCGTGGTGCCGCCCACGAAGACGGGCTCCAGCTTGGCCACCGGCGTGAGCTTGCCGGTGCGGCCGACCTGGATGTCGATGTCCAGCAGGCGCGTCATCTGCTCCTGGGCCGGGTACTTGTGCGCCACGGCCCAGCGCGGCTCGCGGCTGACGAAGCCCAGGCGCTGCTGCAGGGCGCGACGGTTGACCTTGTAGACGATGCCGTCGATGTCGAAGGGCAGCGCATCGCGGCGCGCGCCCATTTCGCGATGGAAGGCGATCAGGCCCGCCGCGCCCGCCACCACCGCGCGGTCCTGGCACACGGGCAGGCCGAAGGCCGCCAGGGCATCGAGCATGCCGCTGTGCGTGGCAGGCACGTCCCAGCCGCGCACCTCGCCGAGACCGTAGGCGAAGAAGCTCAGGGGACGCTGCGCGGCAATGCCCGGGTCCAGCTGGCGCACCGCACCGGCCGCCGCATTGCGCGGGTTCACGAAGGTCTTCTCGCCCTTGGCGCGCTGGCGTTCGTTGAGGGCCTCGAAGTCGTCGCGGCGCATGTAGACCTCGCCCCGCACCTCCAGCACCTCGGGCGCCAGGCCCTTGAGCTTCAACGGGATCTGGCCGATGGTGCGGATGTTCTGGGTGACGTCCTCGCCCGTCTGCCCGTCCCCGCGCGTGGCGGCCTGGACGAGCACGCCCTGCTCGTAGCGCAGGTTCATGGCCAGGCCGTCGAACTTGAGCTCGGCGGCGTACTCCACCGGGGCATCCTCCGCGCCCAGCCCGAGCTCGCGGCGCACGCGGGCATCGAAGTTCTCGGCGCCGCTGGCCTCGGTGTCGGTCTCGGTGCGGATGGAGAGCATGGGCACCGCGTGCTGCACCGGCACGAAGCTGTCGAGCACACGGCCGATCACGCGCTGGGTGGGCGAGTCCGGCGTCAGCAGCTCGGGATGCGCGGCCTCCAGCGCCTGCAGGGCCTGGAACAGGCGGTCGTACTCGGCGTCCGGCAGCTCCGGCGCGTCGAGGACGTAATAGAGATGGGCGTGGTGGTTCAGCTGCTCGCGCAGCCGGGCCGCGCGCTCGGCGGGCGTGGCCTCGTCTTCAGGGGGGGTGGCAAAAAGATCGTTCTGGCTCATGGGCAGCGATTGTGCCCAAGCCCGGGACGACTCAGGCGGCCGCCGGCGAAGGGCTTTCGTCCCGCGCGATCATGACCTGGTCCACGCGGTGGCTGTCGACGTCCATGACCTCGAAGCGCCAGCCCTCCCACACGACGTGGTCCGTGCGCTTCGGGATCCGGCGCAACATGACCATGAGGAAGCCCGCCAGCGTGTCGTACTGCCCCGCATGCGGCCAGGCCTCGAGGCCCAGCGCCCGCTGCACGTCGGGAATGGGCGTGATGCCGTCGGCGAGGAAGGAGCCGTCCTCGCGGCGCACGATCTGCTCCTCGTCGTGCGGGCTCACAAGGCTGCCCATCACCGTGCTCATCACGTCGTTCAGCGTGATCACGCCCACGACGAGACTGTACTCGTTGACGATGACCGCGAAGTCCTCGTGGGCCTGGCGGAACTGCGCCAGGACCTCGGACAGCGTGATGCGGTCCGGCACGATCAGCACCTTCTTGATCAGGCCGCTGCTGCCGCGCAGCTCGATGCGCTCGCCGCGCAGCACGCGCTGGAAGAGGTCGGTGGCGTCCACGTAGCCCACCACCTGGTCAATCTCGCCATCGCAGACGAGGTAGGTGGAATGCGGCTCTTCGGCGATGCGGTTGCGCACCAGCGCGTCGTCATCGTCGAGGCTGAAGAAGACCACGCGCTCGCGCGTCGTCATGCTGCTCTCGACCGTGCGGGTGTCGAGCTCGAAGATGTTCTCGATGGCCTGCTGCTCGGCGTCCGCCACCACGCCGGCCTCGTTGCCGGCCTCGGCCAGGGCGAGGATGTCGTGGTGGGTGATGCTGTTGTCCCGCGTGGCCGGCAGGCCCATCAGGCGGATCAGGCCTTCGGTGACGGCACTGAAGGCGAACGCCAGCGGCTTGAGCAGCGTGCACAGCCCCTGCATCGGGCCCACGAGCACCAGTGCCACGCGCTCCGGCTCGTTCATGGACAGGCGCTTGGGCACGAGGTCCGCCAGCACGATGAACAGCGCCGTGATCACGGCGAAGGAGGCCGCGAAGCCGAGCGTCTGGGCCTGCTCGACCGTCATCACGTAGGACAGGGCCTGCGCGAAGTGCGGTGTGAACGCGCCCTCACCCACGATGCCGCCCAGGATGGCGACGGTGTTGACGCCCATCTGGATGACGGTGAAGTAGTGGCCCGGTTGCTCCTGCACCTGCAGCACGCGCTCGGCCCGCTCGTCCCCCTCCTCGGCCAGCTGGCGCAGCTTCAGGCGCCGCGAGGCCGCCAGGGACAGCTCCGCCATCGAGAAGAAGGCGCTGGCGGCGATCAGCAGGGCGATGAGCAGGAGGCTGGTGCTCAAGGGCGGCTCAGGCAGTGTGGGGCCTCCAGTGTAGCCCTCGCACTGCCGGCGCGGGAGCTCAGCTGAAGAGGCGGCGGGCAGCCGGGCTGCCGGCGGCGAGGTCGCGCGAGGCCAGCGCCTTGTACAGCGTCGACAGCTCCACGCCGATGGTCTGGAAGGCCATCAGGGGCAAGACCTGGCCCCGGTCATCGCAGACGTCGGCCTCGAAATCGCGGGCCAGATGGCGGGCGCACTCCTGCCAGGCGGCGAAGGGCTCCAGGGACTCGGGCGTCTGCGGCACGTCGAGCGACAGCGTCAGCTCGCGCAGGCTGCTGGCGGTCGGATCCTCGGCCAGCGCGGCCTGCGACTCGAAGCTCAACAGCAGCACGGGCGGGGCGCCCTCTTCGTCAGCCGGCAGGACGAGCCGTCCCGGGAGGGCGCCCGGCACGAAGCCGTGGCGCAGTGCCATCTGCTGCACGTAGCCGAGCGTCCAGGCAGCGGTCTTGGCGCGCAGCACCACGGCCAGCTGGGCATCGTGTTCGCTGGCGAACTGGTCCAGCTCGCGGGCACGGGCGACCACGTCCAGCATGTCCGGCGCCTGCAGGAAGCCCGTGATGCCGTCGGCAAAGGCCTGCACCTTCTGCAGGAACTCCGAGTACTCGATCTCGTTCATGGCGCCGCTGCGGTTGGCCATCTGCACGCCGGCCTGGAACTCGCTGTAGCGCTGGCCGGGCGTGGGCAGCTCCCACTCGCCGGTCTCGGCATTCAGGCCCTCGATGTGGAAGGGCTTGGTGCCCGCCCGGCGGCTGCCCGGCAGGTGGGACAGCGCGAGCTCGCCGCTCACGGGCAGCTCGACCGTCACCGTGGCGATGGCGTCGATCAGGGCGTCGATGCGGGCCGAGGGTCGGCGCGGCAGCGTGCGGCCGGGCATGGGCACGGTGTCACCCATGCCGGGGTCGTCCTCGAAGGAGTCGCCGACGGCGGCGCGCGCCACGCCGAGGCCCGGCTCCTGGCGTTCGCCGCCCGGCTCCAGCGGCGGCTCGGCGCGCTTGGGGCCGGCCTTGCGGGCCGTCCACGCGCCATGGGCGATCACGGCGGCGAGGATCAGGCCGCCAAGAATGGCCAGCATCGCGGTCAGCGTCATGCCCGGACCTCCGTCATCTCGAACTCCCTGCCTTGCACTGCAAACATCGTCATCAGCTCTCTGCCATGGTCAGGGCGGCTTCCATGTCCACCGCCACGATACGGGACACGCCCTGCTCCTGCATGGTCACCCCGATCAGTTGTTCCGCCATCTCCATCGCGATCTTGTTGTGCGAGATGAAGAGGAATTGCGTGCCCGCACTCATCTGGGCCACGAGGCGCGCATAGCGCTCGGTGTTGGCGTCGTCCAGCGGCGCATCCACCTCGTCCAGCAGGCAGAACGGCGCCGGGTTCAGCTGGAAGATGGCGAACACGAGCGCGATGGCCGTCAGCGCCTTCTCGCCGCCCGAGAGCAGATGGATGGTGCTGTTCTTCTTGCCCGGCGGCTGGGCCATGACCTGCACGCCGGCGTCCAGGATCTCGTCCCCCGTCATCACCAGCTTGGCGTTGCCGCCACCGAAGAGGCTGGGGAACATGCGGCCAAAGTGCTCATTGACCTGGTTGAAGGTGGCGGACAGCAGGTCGCGCGTCTCCAGGTCGATCTTGTGGATGGCGTCTTCCAGCGTGTTGATGGCGCTGGTGAGATCTCCGAACTGCGAGTCCAGGAAGGTCTTGCGCTCGCGGGCCGCGGTGAGTTCGTCCAGCGCGGCCAGGTTGACGGCGCCCAGGGCGGCGATCTCACGGTTGATGCGGTCGATCTCGCTCTGCAGGCCCCACAGCTTGACCTCGCCCTCCTCCACCGTCCTGGCCAGCTGCTCCAGGTCCACGCCCGCGGCGCTCAGCTGCTCCAGGTACTGCGCGCCACCCAGCTGCGCGGCCTGCTCGTCCAGCTGCAGCTTGGTGATGCGCTCGCGCAGCGGCTCCAGGCTGCGCTCGAAGCTCAGACGCTGCTCCTCGGCGCGGCGCAGGCGCAGGCTGAGGTCGTCGTAGCTGCTGCGCACGGCGGCCAGCTGCTGCTCGCGCTCCATCTTGAGGGCCAGGGCGTCCTGCAGGCCGGCCTGCGCGGCGGCGTCGTTGAGGGTGTCCAGCTCCGCCTGCAGGTTCTCGGCGGAGGTCTTGTTCTGGGCGATCTGCTGGCCGGCGGTCTCGATGCTTCGCTGCAGCTCGCCCCGGCGCGCGGCGAGGCCGCGTGCGGCGAACTGCGATTCCTGCGCCCGGCGCTCCAGTGCCCGCAGCTGCTCGCGCGCCTCGGCCAGCTTGCGCTCGGCCGCGATCACGCCCTCTTCCAGCTGCGCGTGCCGCTCCTGGGTGTCGGCCAGCTGCAGGTCCAGCTCCTCGAAGCGGGCCTCGCCCGTCATGCGGCGCTCCTGCAGCTCCTCGGCCTGGGCGTCGATCTCGGCGATCTCGTCCTCCAGCTGCGCCTTGCGGCTGCTGGCGGCCTCCGCCTGCTGAGACAGGCGCAGCAGCTCGACGTGCAGCTGATGGGCCCGCGTCTGGGCTTCGCTGGCCTCGCGCCGCACCGTGGCCAGGCGCTGCGAAGCCTCGGTGTAGGCGGCCTCGGCGCGGATCAGGTGGGTCTTGGCATCGTCGGCGATGAGCGTCTGGGCGCGCAGCTCGCGGCCCAGGTTCTCGATCTCCTGCGCACGGGCCAGCAGGCCGGCGGCCTCGGAATCGGGCGCATAGAAGCTCACGGCGAACTGGCTCACCGCGTGACCGTCGCGGGTCATGATGACCTCGCCGTGCGAGAGCTTGCCCCGCCCGGCCAGGGCCTCGTCCATGGAAGCCGCCGTGTAGACGCCTTCCAGCCAGTCGTTCATCAGCGCCTTCAGGCCGGCATCGTCCAGGCGCAGCAGGTCGGTGAGGCGCGGCAGGGTCTCATGCGTATTGGCGATCGCCGCGGCGGGCGGCGAGAAGAAGGCCAGGCGGGCGGGCGGCGCGTCGGTGGCGAAGGCGCGCACCGTCTCCAGGCGGCCGACCTCCAGCGCGCCCATGCGCTCGCGCAGCGCGGCCTCAAGGGCGTTCTCCCAGCCCGTCTCGATGTGCAGGCGCGTCCACAGGCCGGCCAGCCCGTCGAGGCCGTGCCTGGCCAGCCAGGGCTTGAGCTTGCCCTCGGTCTGCACCTTTTCCTGCAGGGCCTTGAGCGCCTCGAGCCGCGCCGACAAGTCGGCCTGGCGGGCCAGCTGGCGGTTGGCATCGTCCTGCGCCGCGCGGCGCGACTCGTCCAGCTGCGGCACCTGATCCTGCAGCTCGTGCAGGCGGGCGTCGGCCAGGTCGCGCTGCTCGTCGGCATCCGCGCTCTGGACCTTCAGCTCGTCCAGCCTTCCCTGGTCCGGGAGGGTCAGGCCTTGCCTTTCGGTCGCCAGACGCTCGCGGCGCGTGCGCAGCTGGCGGTTCTGCTCGTCGATGTTGCGGCTCTCGGCGGCCAGCACCTGGATCTGCTGCTGGACCTGGCTGACCTGCACGCGCTGCTCGTTGGCCCGCGCCTGGTGCGCCCGCACCGCGTCCTCGTGATTGGGCAGGTTCATGGCCTGCTCCTCGGCCTGGGCGGCGAGGATCTCGCTCTGCTCCTCGGCCTCGGCGATCTTCGCGGCGATGTCCTCCAGCTCGGCGTCGGCCTGCGCGGCGCGCTCTTCCCACTGCTGGTTCTGTGCCTGCAGCTCGATCAGGCGGCTCTCGACGCGCTGGCGGCCCTCGACCACATAGCGGATGCGTTCCTCCAGGCGGCTCACCTCCAGCTGCGCCTCGGCCATGCGGCCCTGCGCGGCATGCAGTTCGTCCCCTGCGGCGTAGTGGGCCTGGCGCACGGTCTCGAGCTCGGCCTCGACGGCGCGCAGCTCGGCCAGGCGGGCCTCCAGGGCGTTGACGGCGTCCAGGTGCTCCTTCTTGACGCGGTCCTGCTCGGTGGCGGCGTCGCGGTGCTTGAGGAACCACAGCTGGTGCAGCTTCAGCGTGCCGGCGTCCTGCAGCGAGCGGTAGCTGGCGGCGACCTCGGCCTGGCGCTCCAGCTTCTCGAGGTTGTTGTTCAGCTCGCGCAGGATGTCTTCCACCCGCGTGAGGTTCTCGCGCGTGTCCTTGAGGCGGTTTTCCGTCTCGCGGCGGCGTTCCTTGTACTTGGAGACGCCCGCGGCCTCCTCCAGGAACAGGCGCAGCTCCTCGGGCTTGGACTCGATGATGCGGCTGATCGTGCCCTGGCCGATGATGGCGTAGGCGCGGGGCCCGAGGCCGGTGCCCAGGAACACGTCCTGCACGTCGCGGCGGCGCACCGGCTGGTTGTTGATGAAGTAGCTGCTGCCCCCTTCACGGGTCAGCACGCGCTTGACGGCGATTTCCGCGAACTGGTTCCACTGGCCGCCGGCCCGGGCGTCCTCGTTGCTGAACACGAGTTCCACGCTGGCGCGGCTGGCCGGGCGGCGGTTGCCGGAGCCGTTGAAGATCACGTCCTGCATGGACTCGCCGCGCAGCTCGCTGGCCTTGCTCTCGCCCAGCACCCAGCGCACGGCGTCCATGATGTTGGACTTGCCGCAGCCATTGGGGCCGACCACGCCGACCAGCTGCCCGGGCAGCTGGAAGTTGGTGGGCTCGGCGAAGGACTTGAAGCCCGAGAGCTTGATCGAGTTCAGGCGCATGGACGGCTAGGCTGGCTCAGAGAATCTCGAGGTCCGCTCCGGCCGGGGCTGGAGCCAGGGGCCCCAGCTTCCTCAATGCGAAGCTAAGGCGTTGATTTATTTACAGAAATGCCCCTCAAAGGGGGCAAATCTCGGGGCCGGATGATAACATCGCGCACCTCCCCGACATCCGTCGTCCGGGCGCCTGGGCTGACCCCTGAGTCAGTGGTGGGCGCCGGCCTGGAATCCACATGAGCAAGAACACCAAGTCCGCCGCCGCCAAGCCTGCCGCCAAGGCAAGCGCCTCGCCTGCAAAGTCCGCCACCAAGACCGTCGCCAAAGCAGCCACGAAGGCCGCTGCGCCCAAGATGCGCGAAATGCCGGTGAACCCGCCGTCGCGCCCCAGCAAGGAGCTGCACGTCTTCCCGAACCCGGCCCCGCAGCGCGACTACGTCATCCAGTTCCAGGTGCCCGAGTTCACCTGCTTCTGCCCGCTGACCGGCCAGCCCGACTTCGCCCACTTCACGATCGACATGATCGCGGACGACTACTGCGTCGAGCTCAAGAGCCTGAAGATGTACATGTGGTCCTACCGCGATGAGGGCGCCTTCCACGAGAAGGTGACCAACACCATCCTGGAAGACATCGTGAAGGTCACGAACCCCCGCTACATCCGCATCTCCGCCAAGTGGTACGTGCGCGGCGGCATCTACACGAACGTCGTCGTCGAGCACCGCAAGAAGGGCTGGAAGCCCCAGCCGCGCGTGGACCTGCCCCAGCACGGCGCCGAGACCGGCCTGCTGTAAGCCGGGCATCGCAGCATCGAGGGGGCTTCGGCCCCCTTTGTTCATTGACGTCCCGATGGCGTTCGACACCAGCTCCTTGCACCAGTACGCCGCCGTGCGCGTGAAGCGCAGTCGCATCGACGGCTTCGGCGTCTTCGCGGATGAAGTCATCGCCGCCGGCCGCCACATCGGCGACCTCACGGGCGAGGCCATCACCGTGGCCGAGGCCCGGCGCCGCGCCCAGGACCGGCAGCGGCTGATGCTGGTGGAACTGTCGCCCTCACGCGCCATCGACTGCAGCCGTTCCGACGACGCCATGCGCTTCACCAACCACAGCTGCGCGGCCAATGCCCGCATCGAGGTGGAGGACGGCGAGGTGCGCTTCTTCGCCCTGCGCGAAATCGCGATTGGCGAAGAAATAACCGTGTCCTACGGCCTGACGCACCATGAAGGCCGGCTGGAATGCCGTTGTGGGGCCGACAATTGCCAGCGTCGTCTTTGAGCCGCCACGAGCGGCGCCCCGCTGGATGCAAACGCCTCACAACCCCTTGCTGGATTCGCTGCAGCCCTACCCCTTCGAGCGCCTGCGCGCCCTGACGAAGGACCTGCAGCCCAACCCGGCCCTGCGCCCCATCAGCCTGGGGATCGGTGAGCCCAAGCACCCGGCCCCGAAGCTGATCGAGGATGCGCTGATGGCGCATCTCTCGGGTCTGTCCGTCTACCCCGCCACCGCCGGCGAGCCCCGGCTGCGCGAGGCCATCTGCGGCTGGCTGCAGCGCCGCTATGGCCTGACCCTCGACCCGGCCACACAGGTGCTGCCCGTCAACGGCTCGCGCGAGGCTCTGTTCGCCTTCGCCCAGACGGTGATCGACCCCACGCGTCCCGGCGCCACGGTCGTCTGCCCCAATCCCTTCTATCAGATCTACGAGGGCGCGGCCCTCTTGGCCGGCGCGAAGCCCGCGTTCGCCAACTCCGACCCGGCGCGCAACTTCGCGGCCGACTGGCGCCAGATCGACGACGCCACCTGGGCCCGCACGCAGCTGCTGTACGTCTGCTCGCCCGGCAACCCCACGGGCGCCGTCATGCCCCTGGAGGAATGGCGCCAGCTCTTCGAGCTCTCGGATCGCCACGGCTTCGTGATCGCCTCGGACGAGTGCTACTCCGAGATCTACTTCCGCGACGAACCCCCGCTGTCCGGCCTGCAGGCCGCCGTGCAGCTGGGCCGCCCGGACTTCCGCAATCTCGTGGCCTTCACCAGCCTCTCCAAGCGCTCCAACGTGCCGGGCCTGCGCTCGGGCTTCGTGGCCGGCGACGCCGCCTTGCTGAAGAAGTTCCTGCTCTACCGCACCTACCATGGCAGCGCCATGAATCCCATGGTGCAGGCGGCCAGCGTCGCCGCCTGGAACGACGAGGCGCACGTCGTTGCCAATCGCGAGGCCTACCGCGCCAAGTTCGCCACGGTGACGCCCCTGCTGGCCGAAGTGCTGGACGTGGCCCTGCCCGACGCCAGTTTCTACCTCTGGGCCGGGGTGCCCGGCGGGGACGACGTCCGCTTCACCCTCGAATTGCTCGCTCAATACAATGTGGCGGTCCTGCCCGGCAGCCTGCTGGCCCGCGAGGCGCACGGCGTCAACCCGGGCCGCGGCCGCATCCGTCTGGCGCTCGTGGCCGAGGAGGCCGAGTGCCTGGAAGCCGCCCGCCGCATCGTCGAATTCACCCGCGCCTACCAGCCCTGACGCCGGTTCGCGCCCCGGCGCCGCCGCCGGGTGGCGCCTCCCCCCTCACCTCTCCCTGACTCGAGAACACCATGAGCCAAGACCTGCAGACCCTGATCGACCAAGCCTGGGAAGACCGCACCCAGTTCAGCCCCAGCAGCGCGCCCGCCGCCGTGCGCGAGGCCGTGGACCACGTGCTGGCCGAGCTGGACGCCGGCCGTCTGCGCGTGGCCGAGCGCCAGGGCGTGGGCCAGTGGACGGTGCACCAGTGGATCAAGAAGGCCGTGCTGCTGTCCTTCCGCCTCAACGACAACCGCGCCATGGGCGGCGGTGACCTCGGCTTCTTCGACAAGGTCCCGACCAAGTTCGGCGGCCTGAGCGAGGACCAGCTGCGCGCCACCGGCGTGCGCGTGGTGCCCCCCGCCGTGGCCCGCCGCGGCAGCTTCATGGCCAGGAACGTGGTGCTGATGCCCTCCTACGTCAACATCGGCGCCTACGTCGATGAAGGCACCATGGTCGACACCTGGGCCACCGTCGGCTCCTGCGCGCAGATCGGCAAGAACGTCCACCTGAGCGGCGGCGTGGGCATCGGCGGGGTGCTGGAGCCCCTGCAGGCCAACCCGACCATCATCGAGGACAACTGCTTCATCGGCGCCCGTTCCGAGGTCGTGGAAGGCGTGATCGTCGAGGAGAACTCGGTGATCTCCATGGGCGTCTACATCGGTCAGAGCACCCCCATCTACGACCGCGAGAAGGACGAGGTCAGCTATGGCCGCGTGCCCGCCGGCTCCGTGGTGATCAGCGGCTCGCTGCCCAAGGCCGACGGCAAGTACAGCCTCTACGCCGCCATCATCGTCAAGAAGGTCGATGCCGGCACCCGCGCCAAGACGAGCATCAACGAACTGTTGCGCGCCTGACGAGGGTTCTGCAGGCAGCCGCCTGCAAAACTAGGCGATGATTCGGGCTTCGCGCGCCTCCCCCAGGCGCCGGAGCCCGTTTGATTTTTGAATTGCGTCGTTGACACGCGTTGGAGGCCGGTGGCATGAGCGGAAACATGGAGCGCATCCTGCGCCTGATGGCGGACAAGGGCGCCTCGGACATCTATCTCTCGGCCAACATGCCGGTGCTGATCCGCATCAACGGCCAGATGCTGCAGCTCTCCGACCAGCTCCTGACGCCCAGTCAGCCGCGCCAGCTGATCGCCGAGGTGCTGGACCCGAAGAACCTGGCCGAGCTGGACGAGAGCGGCGAGCTCAACATGGCCGTCTCGATCTCCAAGGTCGGCAGCTTCCGCCTCTCCGCCTTCCGCCAGCGCGGCACGATCGCCGCCGTGTTCCGGCACATCCCGCACATCATTCCCTCGCTGGACAGCCTCAACCTGCCCCCCATCCTCTCCAAGCTGGTGATGGAGAAGCGCGGCCTCATCCTGATGGTGGGCGCCACCGGCACCGGCAAGAGCACGACGCTCGCCGCCATGCTGGAGCAGCGCAACATGAACATGGCCGGGCACATCCTGACCATCGAGGACCCGGTCGAGTTCCTGTTCAGCAACAAGCGCTCCGTGGTGAACCAGCGCGAAGTCGGCCGGGACACCGCCTCGCTGCACGTGGCCCTGAAGAATGCCCTGCGGCAGTCGCCCGACTGCATCCTGATCGGCGAAATCCGGGACCGCGAGACCATGACGGCGGCAATCTCCTATGCGCTGTCGGGCCACCTCGTGCTCGCCACGCTGCACGGCAACAACAGCTACCACGCGCTGAACCGGATCCTGTCCTTCTACACGCCGGAAAGCCGCCCCGCGCTGCTGAATGACCTCGCGGCCGGCCTCAAGGCGGTCGTATCGCAGCGCCTCGTGCGTGCCCACGCCGGCGGCCGCGTGCCGGTCACCGAGATCCTGGTCAACACCAAGCTGACGGCCGAGCTGATCGAGCACGGGGACTTCAATGGCGTCAAGGAGGCCATGGAGAAGTCCATTGCCGAAGGCTCTCAAACCTTCGAGGAGCACTTCGCCCACCTCATCAACGAAGGCATCATCAGCAAGGAAGAGGGCCTGGCCTTCGCCGACTCGCCCACCAACCTGCTCTGGCGCCTGCAGAACGAGGGCTCGGCCCTCGGCAAGGGCGAAGGCGCCAAGAAGAAGGAAGAGCCGGCCGAGGACGTGGCGAGCTTCACCTCCATCACGCTGGACGTGCGTCACGAATGATCCCGAGTGGCATGAACTCCGCAAGCACGCTGGCCGAGCGCCTGGCCGAACCCACCCTGCAGCTGCTGGAGCAGCTCATCAGCCGCCCGTCGGTCACGCCGCGTGACGAGGGCTGCCTGGACCTGATCGGCGAGCGCCTGGCCCGCCTCGGCTTCCAGCTCGAACGCATGGACAGCGGCCCCGAGGACGGCCGCGTGAGCAATCTCTGGGCGCTGCGCCCGGGGGCCGCGGCAGACGGCCCGGTGCTGGTCTTCGCCGGCCACACCGACGTGGTGCCCACCGGCGCGCTGGGTGCCTGGTCCAGCGACCCCTTCGTGCCCAGCTACCGCGACGGCCGGCTCTACGGCCGCGGCGCGGCGGACATGAAAACCTCGCTGGCCGCGATGGTCACCGCCTGCGAGGCCTTCCTGGAGCGCCACCCCGCCCCGGCCGGCAGCATCGCCTTCCTGCTCACGAGCGACGAGGAAGGCCCGGCCAAGGACGGCACCGTGGTCTGCGTGGAGCGTCTCAAGGCCCGCGGCCAGCGCCTGGACTTCTGCATCGTCGGCGAACCCACCTCCGTGCAGCAGCTGGGTGACACCGTCAAGAACGGCCGCCGCGGCTCGCTCTCCGGCCGCCTGCGCGTGATCGGCGTGCAGGGGCACGTGGCCTACCCGCAACTCGCCCGCAACCCGGTGCACCAGGCCGCCCCGGCGCTCGCCGAGCTGGCCGCCACCGAATGGGACCGCGGCAACAGCTACTTCCCGCCCACCACCTTCCAGATCTCCAACCTCGCCGCTGGCACCGGCGCGACCAACGTCATCCCCGGCGAGCTGGTGCTGGACTTCAACTTCCGCTTCTCCACCGAGTCCACCCCGGACAGTCTCAAGGCCCGGGTGCACGCCCTGCTGGACCGCCACGGCCTCGAGTACGCCCTCGACTGGCATCTCAGCGGCGAGCCCTTCCTCACGCCGGTCGGCCGCCTCAGCGACGCGCTGGGCACGGCCATCCGCGAGGTGACGGGCGTGCAGACGGAGCTGTCCACGACCGGCGGCACCTCGGACGGCCGCTTCATCGCCAAGGTCTGCCCGCAGGTGGCCGAGTTCGGCCCGCTCAACGCCAGCATCCACAAGATCGACGAATACGTCCCCGTCGACCAGGTCGGCCCGCTGGCCGCCATCTACTGCCTCTGTCTGGAACAATTGCTCCCGTGAAGCTCATCGACTGCATCGAAGCCCAAGCCGCCCGCCTCGTGAAGGCGGGCGTCGCATTTGGGCATGGCACCACCAACGCCTTCGACGAGGCCGCCTGGCTCGTGCTGTGGAAGCTCGGCCTGCCGCTGGACAGCCTCGGCGACCACGAGGAGCGCCTGCTGTCCGCCCCCGAGCAGGCCGGCATCGAGGCCCTCGTCAGCGAGCGCATCGAGAGCCGCAAGCCCGCCGCCTACCTCACCCGCGAGGCCTGGCTGCAGGGCGTGCCCTTCTATGTGGACGAGCGCGCCATCGTGCCGCGCAGCTTCATCGCCGAGCTGATTGCCGAGGCCACGATCGACCCGTGGCTCTCCGAGCACACGGCGCGGGCCCTGGACCTCTGCACCGGCAACGGCAGCCTCGCGGTGCTTGCCGCCATGGCCTGGCCGGACCTGCGCGTGGATGCCATCGACCTGTCGCCGGACGCCCTGGCCGTCGCGCGCATCAACGTCGATCGGCACGGCCTCGGCGAGCGCATCCGCCTGCTGCAGGGCGATGCCCTCGCCCCGGCGGACGGCCCCTACGACCTGATCCTGTGCAACCCGCCCTACGTCAACAGCCAGTCCATGGCCGCCCTCCCCGCCGAGTACCGCGCCGAGCCTGAGCTGGCCCTGGCCGGCGGCAGCGACGGCATGGACTTCGTGCGCCGGCTCTTCGCCACCGCCCCGCAGCAGATGGCGCCGAACGCCGTGCTGGTGCTGGAGATCGGCAACGAACGCGACTTCTTCGAGGCCGCCTTCCCGCGCCTCGAAGTGGCCTGGATGGAATGCAGCGCCGGCGAGGACCAGGTGCTGCTGGTGACCCGCGAGGCCCTGCTCGCCGGCCTGAACTGAACAAGACATGATCACCCTGAAGAATGTGGTGCTGCGACGCGGCACCAAGGTCGTGCTGGACGACGCCAGCGTCGTGCTGCAGCCCGGCGAGAAGATCGGTCTCGTGGGCCGCAACGGCGCGGGCAAGTCCAGCCTCTTTGCCCTGCTGACCGAGCGTCTGCATGCCGACCGCGGCGATGTCGAGGTGCCCCGGCACTGGCGCATGGCCGAGGTCGCGCAGCACATGCCCGAGACCGAGGCCTCGGCCACCGACTTCGTGCTGGAGGGCGATACCCGCCTGATGGCCGCGCGCGAGCTGCTCGCCAAGGCCGAGGCCGCGGGCGATGGCCACGGCATCGCCGAGGGCCATGTGGCCATGAGCGATGCCGGCGCCTTCGATGCCCGCGCGCGTGCGCAGGCCCTGCTGATGGGCCTGGGCTTCAAGGGCGCGCAGGTGGATGCGCCGGTGAACAGCTTCTCCGGCGGCTGGCGCATGCGCCTGCAGCTGGCCCGCGCGCTGATGTGCCCGGCGGACCTCATGCTGCTGGACGAACCCACCAACCACCTGGACCTCGACGCCCTCGTCTGGCTGGAAGCCTGGCTGCAGCGCTACGAGGGCACGCTCCTCATCATCAGCCACGACCGCGAGTTCCTCGACGCCATCACCCGCGTCACGCTGCATCTGGACGAGGCCAAGCTGACGCGCTACGGCGGCAACTACACCGCCTTCGAGGCCATGCGCGCCGAGCGCATGGTCCAGCAGCAGCAGGCCTTCGACAAGCAGCAGGACCGCATCGCCCACCTGCAGAAGTTCATCGACCGCTTCAAGGCCAAGGCCACCAAGGCGAAGCAGGCGCAGAGCCGCGTCAAGGCGCTGGAGCGCATGGAGCGCCTCGCGCCGGTCCTGGCCTCGGCCGATTTCGCCTTCGAGTTCCGCGAGCCCGTCTCGCTGCCCAATCCCATGCTCTCGCTGCGCGACGTGGCCTGCGGCTATGGCGAGACCACCATCGTGCGGGACATCAACCGCACGGTGCTGGCCGGCCAGCGCATCGGCATCCTCGGCGCCAACGGCCAGGGCAAGTCCACCCTGGTCAAGACGGTGGCCCGCATGCAGAAGGCGCTCGGGGGCACGCTGACCGAGGGCAAGGGCCTGGCCATCGGCTACTTCGCCCAGCAGGAGATGGACGTGCTGCGGCCGGACGAAGGCCCGCTCGCCCACATGATCCGTCTGGCCAAGGAGGTCAGCCCGCAGGCGCGCGAGCAGGAGCTGCGGGACTTCCTCGGCCAGTTCCGCTTCACGGGGGACATGGTCAACCAGGAGGTCGGCAGCCTCTCCGGCGGGGAGAAGGCGCGGCTCGTGCTGGCCATGCTGGTCTGGCAGCGCCCCAACCTGCTGCTGCTGGATGAGCCGACCAACCACCTGGACCTGCAGACCCGCGAGGCGCTGTCGATGGCGCTCAACGAGTTCGAGGGCACCGTGATGCTGGTCAGCCATGACCGCGCGCTGCTGCGCGAGGTCTGCGACGAGTTCTGGCTCGTCGCCAAGGGTCAGGTCTCGCCCTTCGACGGCGACCTCGACGACTACCAGCGCTGGCTGCTGGAGACCGCCCGCGAGGTCGCCAAGGCCATCAAGGAGGCCAGCCGCAGCGCCGCCGAGGCCCAGAAGGCGCAGAGCAGCACGGCACCGGCCAATCAGCGCGAGGACCGCAAGGCCTCGGCGCAGGCACGGGCGAAGCTCAACGAGCAGACGCGGCCGATGCGCAAGGAGATCGAGACGATCGACAAGCAGCTGGCCCGGCTCACGCAGGAGCGCGAAGCGCTGGAGGCCGAGCTGGCCGCCGGCACGCTCGCGCCGGCCGCCATCGCCGACAGCGGCCGCCGGCTCAAGGCGGTGGGCGACGAGATCGACGAGCTCGAAATGCGCTGGCTGGAGCTCAGCGAGCAGATCGAGGCCCTGACGACCGCCGCCGGGCTCTGAGCCCGGCAGCACGGCCCGGGGCCGGCGTCATCGCGACGCCCCCCAGGCCCGCTCAGTGAAAGCGCCTGGGTTCGGATCGGCACTCAGGCCAGGCAGACGGCGATGGCCGCCAGGGCCGCCGGCACGCTCTGGATGAAGAGAATCTTGCGGCTGGCCGTGGCCGCGCCATAGACGCCCGCCACGAAGACACAGCCCAGGAAGAAGAGCTGCGTGGCCCCCTCACCCCGCGCCAGCCCCCAGAACAGGCCTGCCGCCAGGAAGCCGTTGTAGAGCCCCTGGTTGGCCGCCAGCACCTTGGTCGCGTCCGCGAACTCCTGTGTCAGCCCGAAGGCCTTGCGGCCCTTCGGCGTGGTCCACCAGAACATCTCCAGCACGAGGATGTAGACGTGGATCAGGCCCACCAGGCCCACCAGCACGGCGGCGGCTGCTTGCATGTGTTCGCTCCTTCCCGAGGCATTCGATGTGATGGGCGCGATCTTGTCACAGCCACCGCCCCCTGCGTGTCACCTGCGGCACGCGGGATATCCCGTCCCCGCCCGCTTCATCCCGCCGTCTTCATCCCGCCGATCTCACCCCGCCGCCCCCGGCCCGCTGCCCCCTCCCCGGCTGCCGCACGGGAAAGACCTTTTAAATTGTGTGCAATTCAATTGCGCACTACATTAATCCCCATGCCGACACGCAAGAGCCCCCCGCAAGCCGCCGCCGATCCCCGCGATCACTGGCTGAAGCTGGACCACCAGCTGTGCTTCGCCCTGTATTCGAGCTCACTGGCGATGACCAAGCTCTACAAGCCCCTGCTGGCGCCACTGGGATTGACCTACCCGCAGTACCTGGTGCTGCTGGTGCTGTGGGAGCAGGACGGTCAGCCCGTCAGTGCGCTGGGCGAGCGCCTGAGCCTCGACTCCGGGACGCTGACTCCCTTGCTCAAGCGCATGGAGCAGTCCGGCCTGCTGCAGCGGCTGCGGGATGCGAACGACGAGCGCCGCGTGCTGATCACGCTGACCCACGACGGCCGCGCCCTGAAGAAGGCGGCGCGCAAGATTCCGGAATCGCTGGCCTGTGCCAGCGCCTGCGGGCTCGACGAGCTGCAGGCCCTCACGCAACGCCTGCATGCCCTGCGGGACCAGCTCCAGCGCAGCGTGCAGGCCGCGGCCTGATCCCGCACACCCACTCACCCTGACCACCCCGCCCCCGAGGCATCACCCGAAAGGACCCATCATGGCTCTCGACAAAGTGCTCTACACCGCCACCGCCACCGCCACGGGCGGCCGCCAAGGCAGCGCCGAATCCAGCGACGGCAAGCTGAAGATCGAACTCTCCACGCCGCGTGAGCTCGGCGGCGCCGGCGGCGACGGCACCAACCCCGAACAGCTCTTCGCGGCCGGCTACTCGGCCTGCTTCATCGGCGCCATGAAGGCGGTCGGCGCCAAGCAGAAGATCGCCGTGCCGAACGACGTCTCCATCACCAGCGACGTCGCCATCGGCCCGATCCCGCAGGGCTTCGGCATCCAGGTCGCCATGCGCATCAGCCTGCCCGGCATGGAGCGCGCCGCCGCCCAGGCCCTGATCGAGGCCGCGCACCAGGTCTGCCCCTACAGCAACGCCACGCGCGGCAACATCGACGTGAGCCTGACGCTGGTCTGAAGCTCGCGCACGCCGAGGTCCGCGCCTCGGCCACCCGAAGGCCGGTCCCCTGCGGACCGGCTTTTTTCATGAGGGTTCGCGCGTCAGGCGACGGTCGGACGAAGCGCGCAGGCGCTTCAGGCGCCCGGCGCGGCGGCCAGGAGCTGCAGCAGCAGCTCGACGCGCGCCTTGACCGGGCTCAGCGCGCCCGCGCTGAGCAGCCCGCGGCCGTTCTCCGCCACCGGCCCGCCATCGCAGCGCGTGCTGCGCAGCACCTTCACGCCCGCCTCCTGCGCGTCCAGCAGCGCCTGCTCCAGGGCCTCGCTGAGGGTGCCATTGCCCGTTCCGGCCACCACGAGACCGTCGACGCCGTCCTGCTGCAGCAGGCGCACCACGCGGCCGTCGGCATGGGCGTGGTTGAGCACCAGCTCGACCCGCGGCCAGGCGCCGCCTTCTGGGGGCAACACGCCGGTCCCGAGCGCCGCGCGGGCCGCCACGGGCTGCGCCAGCCAGCGCACCCGCCCTTCCTCCACCTGCGCCAGCACCGTGCCGTCCCGGCCTCGGAAGGCGTCCACGCGGTAGCTGTGGACCTTCTGCACCTGCTCGGCGCCATAGACCTGCCCGGCCACGCAGACCATCACCCCCTGCGAGCCGGGATCCTGCAGCAGGTGGGCGGCGTCCAGCATGTTCTGCGGGCCGTCCAGCTGCAGCGCCGTCGCCGGCCGCATGGCCGCCGTCAGCACGACCGGCTTGCGCGGCGCGAGCACGCGCTGCAGGAAGTAGGCGGTCTCCTCCAGCGTGTCCGTGCCATGGGTGATGAGCACGCCCCGCACCTCGACCCGCGCCAGGTGCGAGGCCACGGCCAGCGCCAGGCGGCGCCACGTGGGGAAGTCCATGTCCTTGCTGTCCAGCTGCGCAATCTGATGCGCCTCCAGCCGGAAGGCCGACAGGCCGGGCACGCCGGCGACGAGCGCCTCGACGTGGATCTCGCCCGCCTTGTAGCCCACGTTGTCATGCGCCTGGGCCGCCTTGCCGGCGATCGTGCCGCCGGTGCCGAGGATGACGATCAAGTCAGCGACTTTGCTTTGCAATTTGTGACGTCCTGGATAAAAATACAGATACTGGATGGATATCCAGATCGCGATCAATTCAACCGCCGGCGCGTGCCCTGTCACCCTGGCGGAGCCCACATCGAAAGGTCACCCGTGGACGCAAGCCCCAAACTCACCGCCCGGCAGCAGCAGATTTTCGATCTGGTGCGCCAGAGTATCGAGGAAACTGGCGCTCCGCCCACCCGTGCCGAGATCGCCGCCGAGCTCGGCTTCAAGTCCGCGAATGCCGCCGAGGAACACCTGCAGGCGCTCGCACGCAAGGGCGTCATCGAGCTGGTAGGCGGCACGTCGCGGGGCATCCGGCTGCCGGGCGCCGCGCTGAAGGCACTCAACCGCGCCCGCGAAGTGCGCGAAGCCCTCAGAAGCGATGCGCAATTTGCATTGCCGCTGCCGGGCCTGGCCCAGCTGACCCTGCCCCTGATCGGCCGCGTGGCCGCCGGTGCGCCCATCCTGGCGCAGGAGCACATCGAGCAGCAGTACAGCGTCGAGCCCAGCCTCTTCGCCCGCAAGCCCGACTACCTGCTGCGCGTGCGCGGCCTCAGCATGCGGGACGTCGGCATCATGGACGGCGACCTCCTGGCCGTGCAGAAATGCGCCGAGGCCAAGAACGGGCAGATCGTCGTCGCCCGCATTGGAGACGAAGTCACGGTGAAGCGCTTCCGCAAAGAGCGCCAGCACATCAGCCTGCTGCCCGAGAACCCCGACTTCGAACCCATCCTCGTGACGGGCGACGAGCCCTTCGCCATCGAGGGGCTGGCCGTCGGGCTCATCCGCAATCAGTTCTGAGGGCGCGCCGGCACCGCCCGCAAAGCCGCCAACGGGCCGCGGCGCTGCAGCTTGCCCGCGCTCCTTCATGGCCTGGCTGGCCCGTTCGATGGCCCGGATGGCGTCCCCGGCCTGGCCATCGCTGAAGCCGATCACCCTCAGCGTGGCCCCGGGAATCCCCAGGAACAGCCGCATGAACCTTGCCAGGGTGGCGTGCTTGCAGCGGGCCGGTGCCACCCCATCGGGCATGGCCTCGAGCGCCGCCCCGAAGCGCCTCACTTGCGCGTTGACCATCGCCCAGCCGAAGCAGGCCCGCAGCACCACCGCCAGACCCGCCAGGCAAAGGCCTGATCCAGCCACCGCCAGTGGACGAGGCCGGCCACTGCCATCGGTAGTTGCAGCCATGCGGGCCGGGCCCGCAGCGTCTGGAACGACGCAGGCTGCGGATGGCGTCATCGGGTCGAAATCGGGTCGAAATCGGGGCGCAATAGGGGCGCAACAAGGTCGCAGTCGGGTCGGAATCGGGTCGAAAGCGGGGGCCTCAGGACTTGAAGCGGCGTCATCAACAGATGCGTCAGCACGCGCCTGGCATCAGCCGCCTTCGCCGCCGCCGGGGATGCAGGCATGCCAAGTGGCATGCAAAGGGGCAGGTCTTGCCTGCCCCATGAAAAACGCCCACCGAGGTGGGCGTTCGTACGTTCAGCGGCCGGCAGGCCTGTCGGCCTGCAGAACCGCAAAAAGCATCAGCGCACGACCGCGATCTGCTCGCGGGCACCGCCCTTGTAGGTGTACAGCGTCAGGGCGCCGTTCTTGATGTCGCCCTTGCCGTCGAAGCTGATCGTGCCCGTCACGCCCTTGTAGCCTTC